>NZ_RCZD01000001.1 GCF_006438725.1 Ewingella americana
CTGGTCTCCTATAATCTGCTGAGAAAGGAAATGGTTGATATAGCAGGGGAGGCTGGAGTCATACCGACGCGAATTAGCTTTGTTGCGGCATTAAATATCCTGGTATCGCAGGTCAGAGTGAGCGGTAAAGGCGCTGCGGGAAACATCCCTAAGCATCTGAAAGGAATGAGGGAAAATGTAAAAGCGTTTATCCTTCCGGAAAAAAGAAAGCACCGACGATACGATCGTACAGTGCTTTACATACCACCTAAATATCCGTTCAGTTTTAAGTCACGTGAGGCTTAAGTGAACGGCATTATTCCGATGGAAGGCTTTTTGGTGGCTCAACCCTGGCCGGGAAAGCGTTATTCAATAAATGCCGCACTGTGAAAATCAATCTCCCACTGTAATACCTGCCCATACAATACCGACAGGCGCTGCCTCTCGGCGGCGGTGAGTTGGGCGGCGCAGCGGTCGAGTTCTGCTTTCAACCAGCTGGCCTGATCAATAAAGGTTTTCTCAGCATGCATCGCCACCCAGGCTTTCACGTCGGGGTCCGCAATGTCTGAGCGACTGACCCGTTCACACCAGTGGTAATACATCCATTCGGCACCGAACATTAGCGTCAGAATCTCGGCATAGCTGCCGGTTTCAGCGGTGCTTAACATGCCCTGACTGAAACGGTAGACCTCAGGCGCACTGTGATGATAGTGCGCCTGATCGATATTGCGCTCGCTCATCACCCGTTCGAAATAGGCAATTTGCTCATTGGCGAGTGCATCCAGCACGCCTATCAGCCAGCGCTGATGGCGGATATTCGGTGCTTTTATCACCGCATGGGAAAAGATGCCGATAGCGGTCGCGACGAAATCCCCTTCGAACACTAAATATTGATTAAACACCCGTGCCGGCAACGTGCCATTTTCAATGCCAGTGACAAAGGGGTGAGTTTGCATCGCCTGCCAGCTTTCGTGATGCTCGGCCAGCAGCTGTTCGGTAAAAACCTGTCCTGTCACAGTGCTACTCCTCGAGCCCGGCCTGGGCTACCGACATGAAATGTTTAACGCGTTCCAGATCAACCTGATTCCACCATACACCGCCAAACTTCAACGTGCTGGCCACAATGACGCCCTGCGTGCGCTGCAAAATGGCACAGATATTGTCTGGCGTGACGCCGGAACCCACCAACAATGGCAGTTCAGTGGCAGAACGGATTTCGTCAATCTCTTCCATGGTGGCGCTGTCGCCGGTGCGCTGACCGGTGGCAATCACCCCATCGGCCAGGAAAAAATCGACGTCGCGGGTCAGTTCGGGAATCGAGCGGTCCGCCACGATGGCGTGGCTGCCGTGTTTGACGTGGCTGTCGGCGAAGACTTTAATGTGCCCGGCACGCAGTTGTGAACGGTAGCGCAGCGCCGTCGCTGCCGCCCCTTCGATAAAACCTTCGTTGGCAATGTAGGCATTGGCCCACTGGTTGACGCGGATAAAGTCCGCCCCACCCGCCAGCGCCGTGGCAAACGCCGGAATGGCCGCGTTGGCCAGTACGTTGATGCCGAGCGGACAACCGAACTCCTGTTTAATTCTGTCGGTGATCACCGACATAAATGCCGCGGTTTCATGACCAATATGTTCAGGTTTAGAAAAAGGAATGTCGCCATGATTTTCAATAATCAGCCCATGAAGCCCCCCGGTTAAATAAGCCTCAGCATCACTCAAGGCCACATCAATTATTTTATTAATTGATTTTCCCTGATAATTCGGCGAGCCGGGAAAAGCTTCACAATGCACTACGCCAATTATTGCTTTAGAACGGGAAAATATCTCTTGAATCGCGCTGGGTTTTCCTGCTGATATAGACGCCATCTTCATTCACCTTTCAGGGGATTAACTATGCGTGTTTTCGTCGTGGGTAATATAAGCGTTGACGAAACGTATGTAATAAATGAAATACCAGAAAAAGGCGCATCCGTTCACGGCCAGAAAATAAATCAGGATCTGGGCGGAAAAGGCGCCAATCAGGCAGTCATACTTTCTCGCTGTGCGGTCAGCACAGTGCTTATTGCCGCCACTGGCAATGATAATCAGGGCCAGTGGTGTCGTCAAAAACTAGCTCAGGAATCATTAACGCTTCTTCCTGATGAATCTTTATATTGCCGCACCGACACCTCACTGATTTTAAATACGGCTGACGGTGATAATTCTATTATTACTACCACCACCGCCGCCGACGCATTATCACTGGCCGACATTAAGCAGGCGCTGTCCACGGCACAATCCGGTGACGTGCTGTTACAGCAGGGGAATTTCTCACTGGAGAAAACCGCTGCCATTTTCACCCACGCCCGTGAACGCGGGTTACTCACCGTGTTCAACCCCTCGCCGGTCAAACAGGCATTCAGCCAGCTCTGGCCGCTGATTGACCTGCTGGTGGTCAACCGTGGCGAAGCTGAGTACTTCAGCGCGACATCGGCTGACCCTGCACAAGCGGCACATCATTTACTGGCCGCCGGGGTATCGAGCGTCGTCATGACTCTCGGTGCCGAAGGCGTTTATCTTGCCACACAGGCGCAACACCTTCAGGTCGATACACCGCGCTGCCATGTGGTGGATACCACCGGCGCCGGAGATACCTTCCTGGCAGTGATGCTGGCCGCCATGCTGCAACGCAATGCCAGTGAGCCTGAGAAACTCGATTTGCAACGTGCCGCTCAGGCCGCGGCAATCACCATTGGCCGCTCGGGTACCTTCAGTGCCTTTCCTTCCGCGACCGAGCTGGATACGCTGCTAAAAAATTAAATATCGGGGCCTGAAAGCGGGTTATGATTTCATAACCCGCTAATAGAAAACGATTATATTGTTATTGTTTGAACAAAGGACGGAAAGTATCGACGTTAGCTTTGGTCACGATCGTGGCCGGAACCTGGATACTTTTATCCACCGTTTTGCCCTCTACCACAATTTTATTCAGCGCCTTGACGGCCTCAACACCCATGTTTTTCGGGTCCTGTTGCAGCACGGCCGCCACGTAGCCCTGATCAATGCCGCTGACGGCTTTTGAGGTCAGATCCCAGCCAAAGACTTTGATGTCTTTCTGACGCCCCTGATTCTCAACCGCCGCAATAGCACCCAGCAGTGCGGGTTCACCGGTGGCGTAAATCGCCGTCATATCCGGGTTACCGGTGATCAGGTTTTCAGCCGCCGTTAGCGCATCATCTTGAATGTTACGGCCATCGACCACGCCCACGATTTTGATGCCAGGGTGCCCCTGCAGCGTATCTTCAAACCCTTTTTGACGCTGGTTTTGAATCGCCGAATTCAGCGCACCGACAATGCCTAACTTGGCTTTATCGCCCATATTTTTCTTTACGTAATTGGTGAAGTAATTACCGAGCAGCGCCCCGCCTTTGAGGTTATCGACCCCAACCTGGGCTTTTTGTGGCCCGGCGGGCAATACGGCATCGATAGCAATCACCGGTATATGTGCCGCTTCGGCTTCTTTAATGGCAGGCAAAATTCCATTGACGTCAATCGCATCAACCATAATGCCTTTCACACCCTGTTGAATATAGGTTTCGATGGCATCATTTTGGGAAACAGGATTATCATTGGCATTAAAAATAACCAATTTCGCACCCGATTTCGCGGCTTCTTCCTCTGCCCCTTTATTCATCAAGTTAAAGAACAAAGCCTGCTGGTTAATTTGCACTAACGCATAGGTTGGTGCTTCAACGGCAAAGGCGGAATAACTAAAAATGCAAAGCCCCAATGACGCAATGATTGCGCAAGCGGATTTTTTTAAATTCAACGCATTATATGCTGGAACGGATTTATTGTTGCTGGTGTTGATAAACATAATGACATCCTCAATATTTGGTGATGGCAATGCAATGCGCCGAACTGAATAAAACGCAGAGGATTTATTCTTCAGCAGAACCTCTGGCACAGTTAAATGACCTGACCATGGGGGAACGTTGGCGGGAGACACACATCAGAATGTCATGTTAAACGAAAAATACCGTTCCAAACGGAGAGTTTTCGGTAAAACGGGTGGTGCGGGTAAACTGCCAATTACAATTAAACGCGGCCCAAAAATTGTCAAGTATAAATTTTATCTGATCCGTGGCATGGTGAGCACCGAGCCAAGAGCCGCCATAATTTGAAGGATAAAGAGTAATGGCCAATTTATCAGACGTCGCTAAACGCGCGGGCCTGTCAAAAGCCACCGTCTCGCGCTATCTCAACAAAAGCATCGTCCTGCCCCAGCCTACCGTGGCGCGTATCGAAGACGCAATTAAGGCGCTGAATTATCGGGCCAATAGCCTGGCCCGCAGGCTGAGTATGGGTGGCAGTGAAACCATTGGTCTGGTCTTACCGGACATCGCCAACCCGTTCTTCGCTGAACTGGCGGACGCCGCGGAAGAGGCGGCCTCAGAGCACAAATACAGCCTGGTGTTATGCGTGACGCGCAACAATCTTGAGAAAGAGTCTCAGTTCATCCGCTGGCTGGATACCCGCCAGGTCGATGGTCTGTTATTCACCACCAACCGGCCGGACAACGGCCAGCTATGCGAGCAGTTGAAAGGCCAGCGCCACGTGGTGTTACTCGATGAAGACGTGCCGGGCAGCACGGTGCCTAAGGTCTTTTCCGACAACGTGCACGGCGGCGCACTGGCGGCCGAACACTTGATCGCGGCGGGGCATCAGCGCATCGCGTTTGTCGGCGGCCCGGACGAACTGATGAGCGTACGCGAACGTCATCAGGGTTTCCGTCAGGCTTTGCTGAACGCCGGCCTGCCTTACGATCCTGACCGGGTGCTGTACGGCGAGTATAGCCGCAACTTTGGTCGTTTAGCCCTGGATACACTGCTGAAACTACCGCAACCACCGACCGCCATCTTCGCCGCCAGTGACTATTTGGCACTTGGCCTGCTCGATGGCCTGCGTCAACGCGGCCTCTCCTCCCCGCAGGCGCTCTCTCTGGTGGGGTTTGATGACGCGATTTATTCCGATTTGATCACTCCACGTCTGTCGACCATTCGTCAGTCAGCCCGTGAACTGGGCCGCGCGGCAGTAGAAACGTTGATCAAATTGTTTAACAACCAGCCAGATATCCCGCCGGTAACACGCATTCCGGTGGAGTGGATCGCCCGTGACTCCGTCGCGCCTCCGGCCAAACACCCATGATCGGCGGGTCGTGTTGCACAAAAAAGGCGCAATTGCGCCTTTTCTGTGCAACGCACTGCGCTGAAAAATGCTGCCGCAGAACAATGTGCCCGGGGTGAAAGCGTGACAACCGCCACAAAAAATTAAATTTTAGCTTTTTGTTCACCTAATTATCACATTGATACATAGCGCATTTAACATACTCGTTGCTTAATATTTGAACCACGTCACTTTCCACCCTGCGATTAACTGGCATACATTCTGCTACATTCACATCGGCGACACAGAGTTCCACATTCAGAATTTTTTGACCATTCCGGGTGCGGGAAAAAACATCGCCGTTATTTTTGCCTTTCGGGTAAACCGGTTTACAAGGAAAGAAAAACCGGGAAAGGCCAGAAAAACGGCGCTGTCAGCAGCGGCAATCGCAGGTTTTCTCGGGTCATTCCGGCGAAAACCTTCGCCCTGCACCCGCCAGCCCCTCACCAGTTGGAGAGCAGTTATGTCCCAAGAGATGTCCAGAAATCTGTCTGGTTCACCCCGGGTGGAAATGGTAAATATCACCAAAACCTACGGCTCGATCCGCTCACTGCGCGGTGTCAATCTGAGCCTGGCACCTGGCGAAGTGCTGGGGCTGGTCGGTGATAACGGTGCAGGGAAATCTACCCTGACCAAAATTCTGGCAGGCGCGGTGGTGCCGACCGGTGGGATCTTGCGCATCGACGGCGAAGAGGTGAACTTTGCCAACCCGTCTGACGCCCGCCGTTGCCATATCGAAATGGTCTATCAGGATCTCTCCCTGTGCGACACGGTCAACGTGGCGGGAAATCTGTTTATGGGCCGCGAGCCGCAAACCCGCGTGCTGGGCATCCCTTTTCTTGATGAGAAAAAGATGCATGAACAGGCCCGCGACATGTTGCAAGGGCTCGGTATTTCCATTCCTGATACCCGGCTGCTGGTGCGCAATCTCTCGGGCGGCCAGCGCCAGGCGATTGCCATTGCCCGCGCCGCTGCCTTCGAGCCGAAGGTGTTGATCATGGATGAACCGACGGCCGCACTGGCCGTGGCCGAGGTGGAAGCGGTGTTGGAACTGATTCGACGCGTCAGCGCTCGTGGTGTCAGCGTGATCCTGATAACCCACCGTCTGCAGGATCTGTTCCTGGTGTGTGACCGCATCATGGTGATGTACGAAGGCACTAACGTGGCAGACCGCCAGATCGCCGATACCAGCCTATCTGACATCGTGAACCTGATCGTTGGCGAGAAATTCGAGGCGCACTCTGCGCGCGGAACGGTACATCACTAGACCCTCGCAGCGCTGCGTTTCTGTCTGGCAACGGGCAGTGGCCGGTTGATGCACATCCCGACTGATAAGGCTTAGCTCATGAGTATCATAAATATGTCCAGTCCCCGACTTATTAAGCAATCGGTTACGCGGCGCATGCTGCACAACCACTCCGGCGTGGTGAGCATCGCGGTATTCTTTATTTTCTGCTGCGCGGTGTTCTCTTTTGCTACCGACAACTTCCTCAGTGGCGCCAACTGGCTGAATATTCTGCGCCAAAGCGCACCATTACTGATTGTCGCCGCGGCCATGACGCTGGTGATCACCACCGGCGGCATTGATTTATCAGTGGGTTCGACATTGGCACTGGTCGGTGCGCTGTCGGCGATTGCGCTGAATAACTGGGGTTTGCCGTGGCCGGTGGTGTTGCTCGGTGGGTTGTTACTGGGCGGGCTGATTGGGGCCATTAACGGTTATTTCATCGCCTATGAGGGTATTCCGGCCTTTATCGTTACGCTGGCAACGCTGGCGGTTATTCGCGGTATCGCCCTGCTCATTACCCAGGGTTACTCCATCCCTATTCCGGCGGACAGCCCGTTCAGCCTGCTTGGCCGCGCCTGGGTACTCGGCTTGCCGTTACCTGCCATTATCGGCGTGCTGGCCCTGTTCTTCGGTCATGTATTGCTTAATCACATGCGCTTTGGCCGCTATGTCACCGCCATCGGGGCCAACGCCGAAGGGGTACGCCGTGCCGGAGTGAACACCAAAAGTATTACGCTGCGCGTGTACGTCATTTGCGGCATGTGTGCAGCACTGGCCGGAATGATCATCACCGCACGTCTGGGCAGTGGTTCTTCCAATCAGGGTGAAGGTTTTGAATTGCAGGTGATTGCCGCCGTGGTGCTCGGCAGTACCAGCCTGTTTGGTGGCTTCGGCACTATCATTGGTACTCTGCTTGGCGCGCTGTCGATTGCGGTGATCCAAAACGGGTTGATCCTGTCGCACATGTCGCCGTTTTATACCCAAATCGCCACCGGGTTGATCATTTTGCTGGCCATCTGGCTTAACACCCGCATCTTTAACCCGGTTCGAAGTACAAAAGGATAGCGCCATGTCATCAGACTCTGCATTTTCAGGTTCCCTGTTCCGGCATGCCGATCCTTTTCCGCTCGGCACACAAAGCGGCTTTGCGATGACCGTTCTCGGGCCACTGGCGGTAGAGAAACTCGGCGTGACCCTGATGCACGAGCATATTCTGCTCGACGCCTCGGGCAAATGGGTGCCGCCGTGTTGTTGCAGTGAAAGGCATATGGCTGAAATGCCAGTAAAAATCGAGAACCTCGGTGAATTACAGCACAACCCTTTAATGAGCCGCGATAACTGCCAGTTATTTGATGCTGATTTAGCAATAGAAGAGTTGATGAAATACCGCGCACTGGGCGGCGAAACAGTGGTGGACCCGACCAATATTGGTATCGGTCGCGATCCTAAAGCCTTGCAGCGCATTTCGCGTCTGACCGGCCTGAACATCATTATGGGCACCGGTTTTTACCTCGAACCGTCCCACCCTGACTACGTCAAAACGCATTCGCTGGAAACGCTGACCGATCAGATTATTTATGACGTCGGTGGTTTCAGCGACAAACCCGAGGTGGTGGCGGGTCTGATTGGCGAAATCGGTGTGTCTGCGGCGTTTACGCCAAATGAAGAGAAATCACTGCGGGCCGCCGGGCGGGCCAGTGCCAGAACCGGCGTACCGATGCAAATCCACCTGCCCGGCTGGGAGCGTTACGGTCATAAGGTGCTGGATATTCTGGAGGAAGAAGGCACCTTGTTGCGCAATGTGGTGCTGTGTCATATGAACCCGAGCTTTGCGGACAAAAATTACCAGCGCACGCTGGCCGGGCGAGGTGCGTATCTGGAGTACGACATGATTGGGATGTCTTACTTTTACGCCGATGAAAACGTCCAGTCGCCGTCTGACGAAGATAACGCCCGCGCTATTTGCGAGCTGATCGATGACGGTTTTATCCAACAGGTATTGCTGTCGCAGGACGTTTTTCTGAAAACCATGCTGACCAAATTTGGCGGTCAGGGTTATGGCTATATCCTCAAACATTTTGTGCCGCGCCTGCGCCGCCACGGTGTGACCGGTGAACAACTGGAAACGCTGCTGATTGGCAACCCAAAACGCGTTTTTGCCATAAAATCGTAACCGTTTAGCCGGGGACTGAGCATGAATGAAGACGTCATTACCCTGACCCGCGCCCTGCTGGGTTTCGATACCCTTAATCCGCCGGGTAACGAAGCGCAATGCCTGCGCTGGCTGGCGGACTTTCTTACTGAAAATAGTTTTGATGTTCAGCTGCATCACTTCGGTGAAAACCGTTACAACCTGCTGGCTTCGCTGCCGGGGTCAACCGCCGGTAAACCGCTGGCCTTCACGGGTCATCTCGACACCGTGCCGCTCGGCAATGCGCCGTGGCAGTGGGATCCGTTCGCTGGTGAAATCGATAACGGCCGGATTTATGGACGTGGCAGCAGCGATATGAAAGCAGCCATTGCCGCCTTTATTGTCGCCTGTATGAACAGTGCGGAAGCTATTGCTGCGGGAAACGGCGTAGTGCTGATTCTCACCGGAGGTGAGGAGACCGGCTGCGACGGTGCGCGGGCGATGATTAACGATCCTTCCATCACATTACCGCAACCCGGTGCGCTGATCGTCGGTGAACCGACGGCCAATTACCCGATAATCGGGCATAAAGGCGCGCTCTGGTTGCGCTGCGAAACACAGGGTAAAACCGCGCACGGCGCGATGCCGGAACTGGGCATTAATGCCATTTATCTGGCGGCAGACGCCATCGGTAAAATCCGCCATTTCGATCCCGGCCCGCCGCATCCGCTGATGAAAAAACCCACCCTGAACGTCGGCACTATCCGCGGCGGTCTGAATATCAACTCGGTGCCGGATCGCGCCAGTTTTGACGTCGACATACGCACCGACCCGACGCTGGTTCATACCCGGCTCAGAGAGCGATTACAGCACCACCTGAGTGACAGTGTCACGATATCTCCATTGGTTGACCTGCCTGCTGTGCTCACCGGGCGTCAACATCCGTGGATCCAAAGTGTCTTCGCACTCTGCGAACCGCTTCACGCCGCCCCTCTCGAAGCCCGGATTGTGCCCTATTTTACCGACGCCGCCCTGCTGATTAATGCGCTCGGCGCACCGCCCTGCATCATCCTCGGGCCGGGAGAACCTTCGATGGCGCATCAGACCGATGAATATTGCGTGGTGGCACGCTTATATGAGGGAGTGGAGCTCTATCAGCAGTTGATACAGGACTATGGGGTAGCGCCCCAAAGCTGCCTTTAAATTCAAATTCAAGATCGTGGGCGTCGGCCCACACCTAAGACCTTGGGCTGCCGCCCAAACCCGCCCAAAAGGAGGCGTAAACGCGCCTCCTCTTGGAACTCCTGCGTTTTTTTATGCGGCTTCAGCAGCTGCGCTGGTCACAATGGCCGTGTTTCAGGTATTTCTGTTATAGCCGCAAACTCCGCCGCTGCGCGGTACTCTCATTTCGGGTTCGGACCAGCTCGAATAAAAACCTCTCGCCGTTTCTCACCGCTCACTCGACGTCGTTTTGAACGCGGCCTCGACATTTTTAAGGACAAACACAGCACAGGTTTTGAAGTTAAAGTCGAAATTGAAGACAAAACAGCTTGTGCCGTATTAACTGCTTCAGCTTCAGCGCAGCCTGCGATGACGGCTGATCTTTACGGCTGAGTAAAATCACCTCAAACGGCAGAGCTTCCACCACGGGCAGAATTTTAAGTTGGTTGATGTAACGCCGCGCAGTAAAAGTATCGACGACGCCAACGCCACCACCGGCCAGCACCAGATCGGCGATCACCGAGTAGGTTTTAATGTGCAGTTGTGAACGTGGCGTCAGGCCGTTTTCGCGTAATACACGGCTGAGCACCTGACCAAGCGGGTCTTGCTGCTGCAACATCAGTAAATCGTTGTCGCACAGCCAGCTCAGCGAAACCGGCCCTTCCTGCGGGCTGTCAGGAGGTAACAGCGCCACCATATCAGCATGGTAGATAGACTCGGAGATCAACTCGGACGAAACCTGCTCGCCGAAAGCCAGCGCGAAATCCATCTTATAATGCAGCAGATCCTGACTCAGCGTGTTGAAGTGACCAGTCACCAGTTCGACACTGCCACCGGGGATCTGACGGCGAAAATCCACCAGCACCGGTGCCATCACGCTGTGGCCCAGTGCATGCGCCGAGCCGATACGCACATGCTGCCCTTCGCCCTGGCGCAGCTGTTCTGCCAGCACGCCGATGGCCTGAATGTGGCTGAACAGCGCCTCAACTTCCGGCATCAGCCGACGCCCTTCTGGCGTGACGATCAATCCCTGCGGGCTGCGCTCAAACAGCGTAAAGCCCAGCTGTTGCTCGGCATGATTGAGCACCCGGCTGACATTCGGCTGCGACACGTTGAGCAAGCGCGCCGCGCCGCTGACGCTGCCCGCCTGTAAGACCGCCTGAAACACTTCGATATGACGTAAACGCATACGCTTAATGACCTTCACAAAATCCGATGTCTGAAAGTAGCAAAAAGCTCAGTCGTTCGCTGATCTATTATTTCTGCGTTGATGCCAGATAAGAGAAGGCGCTCAGTAAGCTGATGACCGGTGCAACGCTGGCACTGGTGTAACTGACGGTGACGGCGTCAAGGCGCTCGACGCCGGGGATCAACATGAAGATATCCGCCAGCACCGGTTTAGTCACCATCAGTTCGAGGGTATACGGCGAGGCGAAACGGTTAGTGATCCCCGGTACGGCTTTGGTGACGGCAAGGGTGGCCTGCTTGCGGATCTGAGCGCGGGCAATCGCCGGGCTGTCAGATTCGGCGGCGTTGGCGGAAATTGCGCGTTTCACACAGACAAACTGTGCATACGGATAGTGCTGGTTGATCCACCTTTCCAGCTGGTCATCACCGGTCACCAGCCATAATGGCACGTTGAGTTCGGCAGCCGCCGCGGCGTAAAGATCACTTTCACCCACCACCTGCCCGTTCAGTTTTACCCGGTAAAACGCCCGTCCATTAATGGTATGCGCCAACACCCCGGATTCACCGGCAGCGGTATGGAAACCCACCAGCATCAGGCCGTCATATTGCTGTTGCGCAATACCTTCAATCATCGATAAAGCCCGGGGTTTGCCCTGGACCAGGCGCGCACGGGGATCGATATTTTCAGCCCGCAGATTTTGCATCGTCGCGTGGCTGTCTGCCACCGTGACAGTGGTTGCGCCACCGGCAAATGCGCCGTCAATCGCGGCATTCACTTCTTGCTCCATTAATGCACGGGCAGCCTCATAGTCCGCATTGCCAGGGCTGCACTGCTCAGGGCGCATCACGCCCGCCACACCTTCGATATCGGCAGAGATAAAGATTTTCATGATGATTTCTCGTTGTAGTGATCCAAAATATCCCGCAAGGAAACGCGGTGATTACCGCGAAATCCGGTAACAGATTCAGCACTGAGCATGGCGTCCTGCACGGCCTGTTCGGTGGCGTCTGCGGCCATCGCCAGCAGCGGCTCAAGAGCCAGATCGGCGGGCAGAATACCGGCGCGTTGGGTAGAAAACGCCAGCGAAATATCCCCGGAACCGTGGCCCCAGTAGCTTCCCAGACGGCCTAACCCGGCACCGGCCCGTTTAGCGATACGTGTAAGCTGACGGCTGTCGAGATACCGGTCACAGGCCATAATAATAATCACCGATCCCGCATCAACCTGCGGTGCCAGCTGCGGCAAGATGTTCTGTACCGCCGCACCGACCCGCACACCATCAAGGGTCAGTTCAGACAGCGTACCAAAATTGGCCAGCACCAGAACGCCAAGCGTGGCATTGAGGCTCTCGCACCAGCGCGACGCGGTGCCAATCCCGCCTTTCAGCCCGAAACAGCTCATTCCGCGCCCGGCCCCCACGCTGCCACGGGCGAAGTCGCAACGGGCGGTATCCAGCGCGGCCAGCACGTGGTTTTCAGTGACCGCCATCGCCTGAATATCATTGAGATAGAAGTCATTGCATTCGAGGATCAGCGGATTGATGGTCGGATCAGGGCGTCCGATGTGCGGAAATTGCTGGCAGCTGCGCTTCACCAGTGCGTTGAAGAGAGTACCGGTGGCGAAGGTGTTGCTGAGCAAAATGGGCGTTTGCAGTTCGCCCAATTCCATTAGCTGAATGAGCCCCATGGGTTTAGCAAAACCGTTAAGTACCGAGACGCCACAGGGCAAAGGCTGGGCATAAAGATTGTCGCCGGGAGGCACAATCGCGGTGACACCCGTCTGCACATCGCCCGCCGCCAGTGTGCTGTGGCCGACGGTGATACCGGCCACATCGCTCAGGCTGTTGCCCGGTCCACAGGGAAAACGCGGATGGAAAATCTGCCGCTTATCAGCCCAACGTTGGCGCAGCGTCTGCAGGCCGGGTGAGGAAAAATCATCAGTTTCTGTTGTCATTTCTTCAGTTTAGGATCCAGCGTGTCGCGCAGGGCGTCACCCAGCAAGTTAAAAGCCAATACCGTGAGGAAGATCGCAAGACCGGGGAACACGCTGACATGCCACTTACCGGCCATCATCATGTTGCGGCTCATCGCCAGAATGTTGCCCCACTCCGGCACGTCCGGCTCAGGGCCGAGGCCGATAAAACTGAGACTGGCCGCCGTCAGGATACTGGTACCGATGCGCATGGTGAAATAGACGATCACGTTCGACAGTGTGCCGGGCAAAATATGACGCAGCAGCACCACGCGGTCAGGCGCACCAACGCAGCGAACCGCTTCAACATAGGGACTTTGTTTGATAAATAACGTGGCGGCACGCACGATGCGCGCAAACACCGGCACACTGAACACCGCCACCGCGATAATCACGTTGTTGAGGCCAGGGCCGAGGATCGCCACCACAGCAATCGCCAGCAGCATACCGGGGAAAGCAAACAGCACGTCCGAACCCCGCATGATCAGCATATCCAGCCATTTGCCGTAATAGCCCGCCAACAGCCCGAGAAACACACCCACCACCATACCGAGCGTGACCGAGAAGACACCGACGTACAGCGAAATGCGCGAACCATAAATGATACGGCTCAGCACGTCGCGGCCCAGATCATCGGTTCCAAACCAGTGCGTGGCCGAAGGGCCAGCGCCGAGCGCCATCCAGTCGGGTGTCATCGGGTCATACGGGGCCAGCCACGGGGCAAAGATGGCGATCAGCACCAACAGCAGGATAAATCCCCCCGCCACCACGGCCATCGGATGGCGGATAAATGCATGAAAAAAATCGTACCAGGGGGAACGGATGTCGTCGTTCTGCGGTGCAAGCGTGACAATTACAGGCTCAGTCATAAGGCCTCCTTAACGCAGACGGATAGCCGGGTTAACCACCGCATAGAGCAGGTCCACCAGCAGGTTAATCAGAATAAATTCGAACACAAACAGCATCACCAGCGCCTGAATCACCGGCTGATCCTGCGTTTTGATCGACTCAATCAGCAGCCAGCCCAGACCCGGCCAACTGAATACGCTCTCAACAATGATCGAGCCGCCGAGCAGGAACCCGAATTGCAGGCCGAGCATGGTAATAATCGGGATCAGCGCATTGCGCATGATGTGTTTCCAGGTCACCCGCTGCGCGCGCAACCCTTTGGCGTTGGCGGTGCGGACATAATCCTCTTGCGCCACGTCGAGAAACGCCGAGCGGGTAAAACGCGCCATCACTGCCGCCACCGATGACCCCAGCGTGATCGCCGGTAAGATAATGTCACTGGGATGGTTAAATCCGCTGACCGAAAACAGCCCGAACGGCATGGCAACGAACTGGATCAACAGTAACCCCAGCCAAAACGGCGGCATGGAAATCCCCCCCACCGCCATACTCATCAGCGTCCAGTCCTGCCATTTCCCGCGCTTTAGCGCCGACACCACGCCGATCACCAATCCCAATACCACTGACCAGGCAAAACCGGCCAGCGCCAGCAATAACGTCGGCATAAAGCCACTTTCAATGACGCTGCTGACCGGCTGACGGGTGCGGTAGGTGGTACCTAAATCGCCATGTACCATGCCGTCGAGCCAGCGCCAGTACTGCGCAGGCAGCGGATCGTTGAGGCCAAGCAGTTGCCGTGCTGACTCCACCGCTTCGATCGGTGCATCCTGTCCGGCGTAAATACGTGCAGGGTCACCCGGCAGTAGCTTGATGAAACCAAAAACCAGCAACGACACCACCAAGAGCACCGGGATCATTTCCAGTAACCGGCGGATAAAATAGGTCAGCATAAATGTGTTTCCCGTACCTTCATGACAGGTGGTGCTGGCTCCCCCCGCGTCTCACGGGAGGAGCCGAACAACCAGAAAATTACTTAAACTCTGCCTGATTGAAGATCAGCGAACCGTCCGCCAACATATACACGCCGGAGAGATCTTTGCTCTTGCCGACCAGATTGTCCGGTACGCCGAGGTAAGCCATCGGCGCATCAGCCCACAGCAGCTTTTGCGCGTCGGCGTAAGCCGCTTTACGTTTGGCAGGGTCAGCCGTTTGCAGGCCCGCCGTAATGGCCTCATCCACCTGCTTGTTACTGTAGTAGGAGACGTTATAGCCGGTTGGGATCCAGGATTCGGTGGCAAACAGCGGACGCAGCGCCCAGTCGGCATCACCGGTTGACGCCGACCACGCGCCGTAATACATCTCGACTTTGGCATCCGCCGGTTTCGGCGTACTCCACAGACGCTGGTTCAGCGAACCGGAGTCCATCGGCACCAGTTTCACCCGTACGCCAATCAGCGACAGTTGCTGTTTGAGGAACTGGCCGCTGCGGATGCGGTCAGTTTTGTTGGAGCTCCAGAGTTCAACATCAAAGCCGTTCTCGTAACCGGCATCTTTCATCAGCGCTTTCGCTTTAGCGATGTTGTAGCTGTAATCCGGTGAAGTCTGCTTCTCATAGAACTGGACGTTTTTTGGCAGCGGTGACGTGGACGGCGAACCCAGACCCGCGAAACCGACTTTCAGCCACAGGTTACGGTCGATGGCGTAGTTAATCGCCTGTCGCACACGCACGTCTGAGAACTCTTTTTTCTGCGTATTGAACGCGATGTAATAAAGGTAGATGCCGGGGTTTTGCGAGATATCCAGTTTCGGATCGCTTTTCACGGTATCGACCAGATCCGATGGCAGCGGATACACGGCATCCACGCCGCCTGATTTGAGTTTTGCCACCTGGGTGGAGTCTTCCGGCGTCGGGTAAAGCGTCACGGAGTCCACTTTTGGCCAGCCTTTTTGCCAGTAGTTATCGTACTTCACCAGCTTGACGTCTTTGCCCTGCTGCCATTCGACAAACTTAAACGGCCCGGTCCCCACCGGGTGCACGCTCAGATCCTGCTCATTCGGATACTGTTTCAGCACCGCCGGGCTGTGCATCACCGCCGAGGGGTGCGCCAGCGTGTTGATCATCGCGCCAAAAGGTTTGTTCAGGGTGATTTTCACCTGATACGGCGTCATCACGTCGACCGATTTGATCATACTGAACAGCGCGTTGCGCTTCAGGTGATTGGCCGGGTTAGCGAGCCGGTCGAGGTTGATTTTCACGGCATCGGCGTTGAACGGCGTGCCGTCCTGGAAGGTCACGTCATGGCGCAGATTGATGGTGAATTCGGTGGCGTCACTGTTACTGGTGTAATCGGTGGCCAGTACCGGCACCACCGCCATTTTGCTGTCGAACTGGAACAGACGTTCGAAAATAGCGCTCTGCACGGAGTAACTCAGGGTGTCCGTGGTGTCGTGCGGGTCAAATCCCGTCATGTCGGCGTACATAGAGATGCGCAGGTCTTTGGCCTGGGCCGTGGCCGAAAAACTGAGCACCAGTGCGGCAGCTACCAGGGTTTTACGTAAAAAAGTCGATTGCATGTACTTCTCCTGTGTGTCCCAAAAATAAGCGTAAATTAGGTCTCTGATACCCAGTGGTGCGGGCTTACCCGCCGATATTTGATTTTATCTATCTGCATTCCCGCCGGGTGAACCGGCGATTTCACTTCCACATCATCAAAATTGCGCGTCGTCCGCCGTGACGGATCCGCCACCGGTACAGAGCTGAGCAAACGACGGGTATAAGGGTGCTGAGGCGAGCTGAAAATCGCCTCGCGTGGACCGATCTCCACAATCTGTCCGAGGTACATCACCGCCACGCGATTAGCGATGCGTTCCACTACCGCCATGTCGTGGGAGATAAATAGCCAGGCCACGCCGGTGTCGCGCTGTAGATCCATCATCAGATTCACCACCTGCGCCTGAATCGACACATCCAGCGCGGACACCGCTTCATCGGCAATGATCACCTGAGGCTGCAAGGCCATCGCGCGGGCAATGGCAATGCGCTGGCGCTGGCCACCGGAGAACTCATGCGGGTAACGCCGCGCATGTGATGGCTCCAGCCCGACACTTTCAAGCAGTTTGTTAACCGTCGGCGTAGCATGGGCCAGCGACTTCGCCAGCCCGTGCAGCAGCAACGGTTCAGCAATGGAAAAACCCACGGTTAGACGCGGATTTAATGACGCGTAGGGATCCTGAAATACCATTTGGATTTGACGGCGTACCGCCTGAAACGGCGGGTCCCGCAACAGGGTTATTTCTTTACCTTCGAGATGAATACTTTCAGATTGGCTGTCGGCAAGGCGCAAAATGGCCCGGCCGGTGGTGGATTTTCCGCAACCGCTCTCACCCACCAGCGCCAGCGTTTCCCCCGGCCAGATGGAGAAGTCGATCTGCTCCACCGCATGCACTTCTTTCGTCACCCGCGACAGCACGCCGGAGCGGATCGGGTAACAGACGCGCAACCCGCGCACATCGAGCAGGGGTGGCACGTCGTAATTGGCGGTGATCTGATCACCGTGATGGGCTAAAACGTGAGCATCATCACCTGCAATCGATTGCTTTTCTGGCGCAGAAAAAACGTTCAACAACGGGAAGCGGCGTGGCCATTTCAGGCCCCGCATATCGCCAAGTTTTGGCACCGCCGCCAGTAAAGCGCGGGTATAAGGATGTTGCGCGTTGGCAAAGATCTCGGTCACATGGCCCTGCTCCACCACGCGGCCCTGATACATCACCACCACGCGGTCGGCAATTTCAGCCACCACGCCCATATCGTGGGTAATGAACATGACCGACATATCGGTGCCCTGCTGCAAGTCACGCAGAATTTGCAAAATGCGGGCCTGCACGGTGACGTCAAGTGCGGTGGTCGGCTCGTCGGCAATCAGCAGCGCGGGGTCACACGACAGCGCCTGAGCAATCATCACCCGCTGACGCATGCCGCCGGACAGTTCGTGCGGATAACACTGTAAAATACGTTCGACATCAGGAATACGCACCTGCCGCAACAGTTCACGGGCCTTGTCGAGCGCGGCTTTTTTACCGCAAATATGGTGATCGAGCAGCGCTTCGGTAAGCTGATCGCCCACCCGCAGCACCGGGTTGAGGGAGGTCATCGGCTCCTGAAAAATCATCGCCATCTCTTGCCCGCGCAGTTTGCGTCGTGCCTCGGCAGAGGCTGCCACCAGCGGGTGACGCTCGCCGTCGCGGGTAAAGAAGTCGATGTTACCGCCGTTAATCCGGGCAGCATCAGGCAACAGGCCCATGATGCTCAGTGAAGTGACCGATTTCCCGGAGCCGCTTTCACCAACCACCGCCACCACTTCACCTTTATTAATAGAAAAGGAAATGCCTTTCAGTGCCTGCGTCTGGCCCTGACGGCCAGAAAAACTGACCGACAGGTTATTCACCTGCAGAATGGGCCGGTGAGGCTTGTCCGTTGACGCGGTTTGCGCATCGCTGGGGTTGTCTTGAGTGGCCGGTTCTGTCTTCAAAAAGCGTCTCCTTAAGGGTACGTCAGGGGAAATTACAACCAGATTTCACCCTGGTGATAGCGCAATGCCGGTTCGGCGTCCTGAGCCAGCCAGATAGGCCCGTCGAGATCGACCCGTTCTGCCTGCACGGCGACGGGCAGCGCGGCCTCCATGGCAATCGACGAACCCAGCATGCAGCCGACCATCACTCGCAGACCCAGCGCTTTGGCCTCAGTGCTCATGGCCAGCGCTTCGGTCAGGCCACCGCATTTATCCAGCTTGATGTTGATCATCTCGTAACGATCACGCAATTTGGCGATGTCAGAACGCTGATGGCAGCTTTCATCGGCACACACCGGAATGGGGTGCAAACAACGGACCAGATCGTGATCATTACCGGCTGGCAGGGGTTGTTCGATCATCGCGACAGTGAAATCATGTAAGGCATGGAACAGACTTTCCAGATCCAGCCCGGCCCAGGATTCATTGGCATCAACCACCAGCGTGGCGTGCGGTGCCGCGTTGCGGATTGCCGCGACCTTCTCAATGATCTGCTCACGGTTCAGTTTAATCTTCAGCAGCTTAGCGCCACCGGCAACCGCTTGTGTGGCGGCAGCCACCATATTCTCCAGCGTGTCCAGACTCAGCGTTTCAGCGGTGACAACCGTCGCGGGAGGAGTGACGCCAAGAAGTTGCCAGACGGTTTTTCCCTGGCGTGCGGCATCCAACTTCCACAGCGCGCAGTCGAGGGCATTGCGCGCTGAACCTTGTGGCAGAACCTGTTGCAGTGCCTCGCGGCTTAACCCCTGCTCTATTTGTGGCTGGATCAACACCAGTTGTTCGGTCACGCTCTCTGCCGACTCCTGATAATGCGGCGTCGGTGTGCATTCACCGCTCCCGCGATATTCGCCGTCAGTCAGATGCACACGCACCACGGTGACGGCCGTGCGGGCGCTGCGTGAAATCACGAAAGGCCGGGCCAGGGGTAACTCCAGCGTTTCAAAAGTCATGGTGATCATCAGCCGTTGTCCTTAATCCACTGCGCCATTTCCTCAATACCGAAGCGCACCGGGTCGGTGGCCGGAACGCCAAATTCAGCGGCGATCTCGGCCAGTGCGGCCCTGGCGGCTTGTTCACTCACGCCGGAGGTATTGAGGGAGAAACCGGCCAGTTTTACCTGCGGGCTGGTCAGCTGTGCGGCCGCCAGGTTGGTCTCCACGCACTGGCGCAGGGTGGGCATCGGTTGATGCGGTAAATGACGCATATGCGGGCGGCCCAGTTCATGGCACATCACCAGCAGATGGGCCTGCGCACCATGAATCAGCCCCATGCTGACGCCGGCGAACGACGGGTGATACAGCGACCCCTGACCTTCGATGATGTCCCAGTGATGTTCATCATTGGCCGGGGAAAGGGCTTCCACCGCACCGGAGATAAAGTCTGCGATCACCGCATCAATGGCGATACCTGCCCCGGCCACCAGCACGCCGGTCTGACCGGTTGCGCGAAATTCCGCATTGAGGTCCAGTTCACGCATGGCGGCTTCGAGGGCCAGCGAGGTGTACATTTTTCCCACCGAGCAATCGGTGCCAACGGTCAGAATACGTTTGCCGCTGCGCTTAATGCCGGTGCCGGTATCCAGCGCCGGGCGCATGTGGCGCACATCGAACAGTTCGACCTGATGCGCTTTTGCAAGCTCCACCAGTTCAGGAATATCGTTGAGGCCCTGATGCAAACCGTTGGCGACATTCAACCCGGCGCGGATGGCGGTTTTGATCGAGTCCAGCCAGTGGGCAGGCAGCTTGCCACCCGAGTTCGCCGTGCCGAGTACCATGGTTTTTGCACCACGGGCTTTGGCGGTCGCGATATCCATCTCTTCCAGACCCAGGGATACCGAGTCCGCTGCCAGGCGGATTTGGCCCACGCAGGCGTCTGGACGCCAGACGTAAATACCACGCGCCGTTTTCGCCGCCAGCGGATCCATCACATCACCGAGGAACAGCAGATACGGCATGGGAATATGTTGCATGTCAGTCTCTCTCCAAAAAAATGTCAGGGAACAGATCCGGTTTTTGTCACCGGTGAGACAGACTATTTCATGTGGAGGTAACGCTTGCGAATACTTGTTTAGTTAGGGGGTATGTCTTTAGGTTATAGGTAGATAAATCATTGAGCAGGAATGGGTTTTTAGGCATTTATACGGCGGGGAATACAGCAAAACACAGGCATAAAAAAAGGCAGAGCCAATGAACTCTGCCTTTGCGATTACCATTTTCAGACACAGAAACGGGTAATAACTCGTGGTGTCAACTTAGAAGCGATAGGTCATAGCGACGGTCATGATGTCGTCGGTATTCAGTTTCAACGCGTTATCGTCTTTCAGTTGGTTGATCAGGTAGTCAGCATAAACGTACATGTTTTTGTTGAAGTAGTACGTTGCGCCAACTTCAAAGTATTTCACCAGGTCCGCATCACCAATACCGTTTTCGATATCTTGCGCTTTAGACTGTACATAACCTACAGAAGGACGCAGGCCGTTTTCGAACTGGTACTGAGCAACAAATTCAATGCCTTTGGTTTTGTTAGCAAAACCCGCAGTTTTTGCAACTGCACCCGTAGCAGGGACAGTGATCGGCGTTTGATTATTTGTTTCGTTATACATTGCCGCCAGGTAAACCTGGTTAGCGTCGTATTTCAGGCCGGTTGCCCATGCAGAAGCTTTGTCGCCTTTGCCGTAAACAGAGCCAGTCTGAGCATTAGTACGGTCAGAAGAAGAACCGGCTAATGAAGCGCCGATACCGGTGCCTGCAATGTTTTCATAATCCAGTGATGCGCCGTAACCGTCGCCATTCGCTTTATTCGGAGTACGGGTATCGGAGCTGTCATTTTCGTTTTTGCCCTGATATTGCAGAGCAAAGTTCAGGCCTTCAACCAGACCGAAGAAGTTCTGGTTACGATAAGTTGCCAGACCGTTAGAACGACCCACCATGAAGTTATCAGAAATACCGGTGTCACCGCCGTATTCAGGCATCATATCGGTGAATGCGATAGCGTCATACACCACACCGTAGTTACGGCCGTAATCGAATGAACCCAGGTTTTTAACTTTCAGACCGGCGAAGCCCAGACGCGTTTTGGTGCCTTCGGTGCCTGCTGATTCAGCGTGGTTAGCCTGCACGTTATATTCCCACTGGCCGTAACCGGTCAGTTGGTCATTAATTTGAGTTTCGCCTTTAAATCCGAAACGCACGTAAGTTTTATCACCGTCAGAACCGGTGTTATCACTGAACTGGTGCTTACCATTTACGCGACCATATAAGTCTAATTTATTGCCGTCTTTATTATAAATTTCTGCCGCATTTGCTGCGGAGGATGCAACAATTAAAGAGACCACTACGGCCAACACACTGCGCTTCATCATTATTTAAGTTTCCTTGATTTTTTTATAAAGGATTTCTCATGCCCGCTTTTAAATATAGGGCTGTGAGTTTTAAAATGTTTTTAAATGCGTCTGTCTGTAAATCGATTTGAACCTTAGCACTAAGCACAAAAAGTTAAAATGGAAAAGTTCGGACGTTTTGGTCAATTTAACGAAAAGACTTGTAAGTAAATATTTCAAAATGAAGCCTATAAACCCCTATTTATATGCGCTTTTCGCATAATGCATTGCACCAGATCAGTGCCAGGCACTTTTTTGGTGCAATTTACGTTTCAATCTATGTCTGAAATGTAATGGAGATCACTTTTCTGTCCGGGTTTTTCGTCGTTAACAATCGTTAATAAAAACATACTCGGAATAGTGGTACTGCATTTAAATAGTGCATAGCAAGATAAGCATTTAAAATAACTTTCTCTTATACAAAAAACAGAAAACACCACAATCCTATTTTTTGTACTACGTCATTTTTCGCCGTTTCTTTTATTTGGAGATTAATAAGCCAAATCCCACAAATACATCCCACAAAAATAATTACCAAGGTTATTAAATTGATCAAAAAAATCCATTCCCCATTGCCCGTTTTGATTGTTTTCCACTCACGGTACTCATAATGGTGTTTTCTTCATGCTATATAAAGAGGGAAAATAGCGGAGGTTGAGAGCCAATATTGTGTGAAATACCCGTCTCTCCTGTAAAAATTAAACCTTCATTTTTACAGGAGAGAAGCGGCCTTTAATAAGGAGGATAGATAAGCGTGATGAACGGACTAAACGATTATCTGAACTGTGCGGCGTGAAGTTGTGCGTAGCGACCCTGAAGAGCGAGTAGCGCCTCGTGAGTACCCTGCTCGATAATGCCTTCTTTATCTACCACGATGATACGGTCCGCGTTCTGAATCGTCGCCAGACGGTGAGCAATAACCAGAGTGGTTCGCCCCTGGGATAAATCAGCCAGCGACTGCTGAATTGCCTGTTCGGTGGCGGTATCCAGCGCCGAGGTGGCTTCATCGAGGATCAGGATCGGCGGGTTCTTAAGGAAGATACGCGCAATCGACAGACGCTGTTTCTGCCCGCCTGAGAGTTTCACACCCCGCTCACCAATCACCGTGTCCATGCCCAGCGGCAGCGCATCAATGACTTCATCCAACCTTGCCTGGCGCGCGGCCTCGCGGATCTCAGCTTCGGTCGCATCCAGTTTACCGTAAGCAATATTCTCCCGAATACTGCCACCAAACAGGAACACGTCCTGCTGCACGATGCCGATGTTATTGCGCAGCGATGCCTGGGTCATATCGCGGATATCAATCCCGTCGATGGTAATAGAACCGCTGTCAAGTTCGTAAAAGCGCGGCAGCAGCGAACACAGCGTGGTTTTACCGGCCCCCGATGGCCCGACAAACGCCAGCGTCTCGCCCGCTTTAATCTCCAGATTGATGCCGTTGAGAATTTTGCTGACCGGGGTATAACCAAACACCACATCGCGGTAACAGATATCACCACGCAAATGCGTCACGGTCTGCGCATTCGGCCGGTCAACGATGTCCGGTGCGGTATCAATCAGCTGGGTAAAGCGTTTAAAACCGGCGATGCCTTTCGGATAACTTTCCAGTACCGAGGTGATTTTCGCCACCGGGCGGAAGAACACTTCCACCAACAGCAGGAAGCCGACAAAGCCGCCATAGCTCAGTTGGCCGTTCACCACGTACCAGGTTCCGGCGATCATCACGATAATCTGGATCAGGCGCGTGCTCAGGTAGCTCAGCGTCAGGCTGGCGGTCATGATGCGGTAGGCTTTCAGCTTGGTGGTGCGATAGTTGTCGTTGTCTGAGGCGAACAGTTTTTCCTCATGGGCTTCGTTGGCAAAGGCTTTAACCACGCGAATACCGCCGATACTCTCTTCAATTCGGGCGTTGAAATTGCCCACCTGACCAAACAGACGCCGCCAGGTTTCGGTCATCTGCGCGCCATAGCGGCTGACCAGGAATGTCATGAACGGCACAATAATGATGGTCATCAGCGCCAGCGGCAGATGCACGGTCGCCATCAGAATAAACGCACCGATAAAGGTCATGATCGCGATAAACAGATCTTCCGGCCCGTGGTGTGCCACTTCCCCCACTTCTTCCAAATCCTTGGTGACGTGAGTAATGATGTGACCGGTTTTGGTGTTGTCGTAATAACGGAAAGAGAGTTTCTGTAAATGGCTGAATGCCTGACGGCGCATATCCGTCTCGATACCGACCCCCAGCGCATGCCCCCAGTAGTTGACGATAGCCATCAACCCGGTGTTGAGCATATAGATGAGCAGCAAACCGACGGTCGCCGCCAGAATCAGCACGAAGTCATGGGCTGGCAGCAGTTTATCGATGAAGACTTTGATCGCCATCGGAAAGCCCAGCTCCAGCAACCCGCCCAGGATCGCGCAGCCGAAATCAAGATAGAACAGTTTTTTATAGGGGGCGTAATAAGAGAAGAAACGGCGGAGCATCATGCATCCTCAGTGGAATAGCCCGGGCGCGGGCAAGTTCGCTAGTCTAAATGAAAACTGTTATCAACGGGAAGGGGTTTAACGCTTTGGAAAGCGTTGGAAACTTTCTTTCAACTTCAACTTCAACTTCAAATTCAAAACCGTGGGCGTCGGCCCACACCGACCAAGGGAGACGCGCGCGCCTCCCTTGGAACCCTGCGCTAATGACTCCGTTGCTTCGCAAGTTGGGATGGCCGTGTTTCAGGCACCTTGGTGATAGCCGCAAAATGTCGCCGCGTTGCGGTCCCTTCGCTACGGGTTCGAGCCATAGGTCTCGAACCTCTTGCTCAGCGCCATTTTTGAATGCGGCCTCGACATTTTAAAAGATAAACACAGTCTGGATTTTGATTTTAGAAAAGCCTCGGCCGCGTTCAAAACGACGTCGAGGGAGAGGCGCAAAACCGCGTGGGGGTTTACGCGGGTTGAAGCCCGAACGGAGAGCACCGCGCAGCGGCGGAGTTTGCGGCTATAACAGAAATACCTGAAACACGGCCATTGTGACCAGCGCAGCTGCGGTGTCCCATGAAAGAGCCCGGGAGTCCAGAGGGCGGCGGCGACTGGCCGCCTTCTGGGCGGGTGTGGGCAGCAGGCCCACGGTTTTGACGTTGAATTTAAAAAGCCGGTTTGGGTGGCAACCCAAAGTCTTGACCTTGAGTTTGAGTTTGAGTTTGAGTTTGAGTTTGAGTTTGAGTTTGAGTTTGAGTTTGAGTTTGAATTTAAAGAAGCCTCGGCCGCGTTCAAAACGACGTCGAGTGAGAGGCGTAAAACCGCGTGTTTTTTTACGCGGGTTGAAGCCCGAACGGAGAGCACCGCGCAGCGGCGGAGTTTGCGGCTATAACAGAAATACCTGAAACACGGCCGTTGTGACCAGCGCAGCTGCGGTGTCCCATGAAAGAGCCCGGGAGTCCAGAGGGCGGCGGCGACTGGCCGCCTTCTGGGCGGGTGTGGGCAGCAGGCCCACGGTTTTGACGTTGAATTTAAAAAACCGGTTTGGGTGGCAACCCAAGGTCTTGACCTTGAGTTTGAATTTGAAATTAAAAAACCTACTGCTTGGCCTTCCGCCGAATCACGATCCAGCTAATCAACCCGAGGATGGCCCCAAAAACGATAAACCAGATCCCCAGCAAAAACTGCGGTGGCATTTCACCCACTGACGGATCGCTGTTGCCGACAATCAGACCGTGGACCACTGCAACGATGCCAATGACGATCAGTATCAGACTGTTGCGCAGTAAACGGCGCGGCAGGGAGAAGGGTTTTCTTTCAATGGCCATGGGGGCATCCTTGAGATCAAATTTGGAAAAAACGAAGGGCGCATCATAGCGCCCTTCTGTTTCTTGTCAAAATGCCGTGTGCTGCAACCGTTAGCGGCGGTTACGCACCAGTTGGTAACGACGGGTGAGATACTCCACCGGTGCGCTCCAGATATGCACCAAACGGCAGAACGGGAACAGCAGGAACAACGTCATGCCGAGCACCAGATGGACGCGGAAGATAAAGGCCACCCCCTCGAGATGTGCAGCCGCACCGCCGTGGAAAGTCACCACCGATTGTGCCCAACCCACCAGTTTCATCATTTCGCTGCCGTCCATATGCTGAGCGGAGAACGGAATGGTGCTGAGTCCCAGCGCACACTGAATCACCAGCAATGCGATGATCATGATGTCTCCGAAACTGGAGGTCGCCCGCACGCGGTCGTTACTCAGACGGCGCCACAGCAACATGCCGCCGCCAATCAGCGTCATCACACCGCAGGCACCGCCCGCCCACATCGCCATTTGCTGTTTCACCGGCACCGGCAGGAAGGATTCATACATCCAGTGTGGCGTCAGCATCCCGAAGGCGTGACCAGCGAAAATACCAAGAATACCGACGTGGAACAGCGGCGAGGCGATGCGCAGGATCTTTTTCTCCATAATCTGGCTGGAACCGGCGCGCCAGCTGTACTGGCCGTAGTCATAACGCAGCCAGCTGCCGACCAGGAATACCGTGCCGCACAGGTACGGGTAAATATTGAAGAAGAAGTTGTTGAGGAAGTCAGTCATTTGCGTGGTTCCCCCGCAGGTGTGTCATCAAGGTTCAGATACTGTGGCGCAACCGCACCCGCGAAGCGTTTCTGGTGCGCGGCTTCATCACCGCTCGCACAACTCTGCTCGCCGAGGAACTTAATCTGCTCCTCTTCCCATACCGCATCGAGCGCGGCGGGTGTGTCATCACGCGCTTCTTGTTTGATACTGTCACGCACGGTTTGCGTAGCGATATTCGCACCGGACAGCGCCAGCAGCAGATCAAACAGTTCGGCGTAATGGCTATTGCGTTCCTGTAAACGGGCACTGAGCAAAGCCAGGATTGGCGCGATATCGTTCAGACCACTACAGGCTTCAGCCCGGCTGAGCGTAGATAAATATTCCAGGTAGAGCGGCAGATAGTCCGGCAATTCGCGACTGTCGATCTCCAGACCGGCAGCGCGGTACTGGTCGAGTAAATCGACCATCGCCTGGCCGCGATCCCGTGATTCACCATGCACATGTTCAAACAGCAGCAGCGACGTCGCGCGGCCACGGTCAAACAGGCCGGTGTACGCCGACTGCGCGTCGAGCAGTTCCTGCTGGCAGAAATCGGCCACATACAGCGCCAGATCCAGGCGCTGTTCTGTCGTCAATTCTTCCGACTCATCAATGGCTTCCAACAGGTCATTCTGGTGATCCCACAGCAACTCGCCAGGGTAATCGAGCAGCAAACCCAGGATGCGTAAACTGTTCATTAGCCTTTCCTTTCTGTTTTCGCGCCGATGTCGATGGCATCGATACGTTTACTGTTGAACAGATTGAATTTGGTGTCGCTGCCGTGGCAGCCGTCGCCAAAGCTGAAACCGCAGCCTTTAGCTTCCGGGAAGGCTTCACGCGCCTGTTCACGGTGGCTGGAAGGCACCACGAAACGGTCTTCGTAGTTGGCAATCGCCAGATAGCGGTACATCTCCTGCGCCTGGGCTTCGCTCAAACCGACTTGCTCCAGCGCGCTGGTATCCAGCACGCCATCGACCGTTTCAGCACGTTTGAAATGACGCATCGCCAGCATGCGTTTCAGTGCCCGCAGCACCGGCTCCGGGTCACCCGCAGTCAGCAGGTTCGCCAGATATTGCACCGGAATGCGCAGGCTTTCGACGTCAGGCAGTACGCCGGTGTGCGGCAATGCGCCCGCGTCGGCGGCGGACTGAATCGGAGACAGCGGCGGCACGTACCAGACCATCGGCAGCGTGCGGTATTCCGGGTGCAGCGGCAGCGCCAGCTTCCACTCAATCGCCATTTTGTAGACTGGCGACTGACGGGCGGCGTCCATCACGGACAGGGGAATACCGTCGATTTCCGCCTGAGCAATCACTTGCGGGTCATTCGGATTGAGGAAAATGCTCATCTGGCTTTCGTACAGGTCTTTCTCGTTTTCTACTGAAGCGGCCTGTTCGATGCGATCGGCGTCATACAGCACCACGCCGAGATAACGGATACGGCCCACGCAGGTCTCGGAGCAGACGGTCGGCTGGCCGGCTTCGATACGCGGATAACAGAAAATGCATTTTTCTGATTTGCCGCTTTTCCAGTTGAAGTAGATTTTTTTGTACGGGCAGCCGGTCAGGCACATGCGCCAGCCGCGGCATTTGTCCTGATCGATCAGCACAATGCCGTCTTCGCCGCGTTTATAAATCGCGCCGCTCGGACAGGTCGCCACACAGGCCGGATTCAGGCAGTGTTCGCACAGACGTGGCAGGTAGGCCATGAAAGTGTTTTCGAATTCGCCGTACATCTCTTTTTGCATATTGGCAAAGTTCTGGTCAGCGGAACGTTTGCTGAACTCCGTACCCAGATCGTCTTCCCAGTTCGGGCCGCCGACGATTTTGTTCATGCGTTTGCCGGTCAGCAGCGAGCGCGGACGGGCCACGGGCTGATGTTTGCCCTCTTTCGCGGTGTGCAGATGCTGGTAGTCAAAATCAAACGGCTCATAGTAATCGTCGATTTCCGGCATGTGCGGATTGGCGAAGATTTTATGCAGCAGGTTGACTTTGTTACCCATGCGCGGCTGCAGTTTGCCGTTGATTTTGCGGATCCAGCCGCCCTTCCATTTTTGCTGATTTTCCCAGTCGGTCGGATAGCCCAGACCCGGTTTGGTTTCCACGTTGTTAAACCACGCGTACTCCATCCCTTCGCGGCTGGTCCAGACGTTTTTACAGGTCACGGAACAGGTGTGGCAGCCAATGCATTTGTCGAGATTCAGCACCATGCCGACTTGTGAACGAATTTTCATTTGGCTTTCTCCTGTACTTTTTTAGGGAGGACTGCGGCCTGCACGTAGTCGTTGCCTTCATCGTCCAACCAGTCGATACGGTTCATTTTGCGCACAATCACGAACTCATCGCGGTTGGAACCCACGGTGCCGTAATAGTTGAAACCGTAAGAGAGCTGCGCATAGCCGCCGATCATGTGGGTCGGTTTCGGGCAGACGCGGGTCACGGAGTTGTGAATACCGCCGCGCTGCTGGCTGATTTCAGAGCCCGGAATGTTCACGATGCGTTCCTGCGCGTGATACATCATGGTCATCCCCGCCGGTACGCGCTGGCTGACCACCGCACGGGCGCTCAGTGAACCGTTGGCATTGAAGGCTTCGATCCAGTCGTTGTCTTCGATGCCCAGACGGGTGGCATCCTCTTCACTCAGCCAGACAATCGGGCCGCCGCGACCTAAGGTCAGCATCAGCAGGTTGTCACTGTAAGTAGAGTGAATGCCCCATTTCTGGTGCGGCGTCAGGAAGTTCAGCGCCATCTCTGGGTTGCCGTTCGGCTTGGCGTTGAGCAACGGCTGCGCAGCGCGGGTGTCAATTGGCGGACGGTAAACCAGCAGGCTTTCACCGAAGGCACGCATCCACGCGTGATCCTGATAAAGCTGCTGACGGCCGGACAGCGTGCGCCATGGGATCAGCTCATGCACGTTGGTGTAACAGGCGTTATAAGAGACGTGCTCGTCTTCCAGCCCTGACCAGGTCGGGCTGGAGATGATTTTGCGCGGCTGGGCCTGAATATCGCGGAAGCGGATTTTCTCGTCTTCTTTATTCAGTGCCAGATGCGTATGGTCGCGGCCAGTGTTGGCACTGAGCGCCGCCCAGGCTTTCACGGCAACCTGACCGTTGGTTTCCGGTGCTAATGTCAGAATCACTTCGGCGGCGTCGATGGCGGTGTCGATATTTGGACGCCCCTTCGCTGCGCCATCCAGCTTGGTGTAATTCAGCTTTTTGAGCAGTTCGACTTCACTGTCAGTATTCCAGCTAATGCCTTTTCCGCCGTTGCCGAGTTTTTCCAGCAGCGGACCGACGGACGTAAAACGCTCGTAAGTATTCGGGTAATCGCGCTCTACCACCATCAGATGGGGTGCCGTCACACCCGGAATCAGCTCACATTGGCCTTTTTTCCAGTCTTCCACGCCAAATGGCTGGGCCATTTCAGCGGCGGAATCGTGCTGAATCGGCAAAGTCACCAGATCGGTTTCTAAGCCCAGATGGCCGACGCAGACGCGGGAGAACTCTTTGGCGATGCCTTTGTAGATTTCCCAGTCGCTTTTTGAATCCCACGCCGGGTCAACGGCGGCGGACAGCGGGTGAATAAACGGATGCATATCCGAGGTATTCATGTCGTCTTTTTCGTACCAGGTCGCGGTTGGCAACACGATGTCAGAATAGAGACAGGTGCTGGACATACGGAAGTCGAGCGTCACCACCAGATCCAGTTTGCCTTCGCCGCCCTGTGCCTGCCATTCCACCTCTTCCGGCATGATGCCACCCTGCACGCCGAGATCTTCTCCCTGAATACCGTGTTCGGTACCCAGCAGATATTTCAGCATGTATTCGTGGCCTTTACCGGAGGAGCCCAGCAGGTTGGAGCGCCATACAAACAGGTTGCGCGGGAAGTTTTGCGGGTTATCCGGCTGCTCTGCGGCAAAGCGCAGACTGCCATCTTTCAGGCTGTCGACCGCGAATTCCTGCGTCGTTTTCCCGGCCTGTTTGGCCATTTCGGCCAGATTCAGCGGGTTGACGTTGAGCTGCGGTGCAGAAGGCAACCACCCCATGCGTTCAGCACGCACGTTGAAGTCGATCATGCTGCCGGTGAACTGGGATTTATCCGCCAGCGGTGACAGCAGTTCCTGCGGCGCAACGGTTTCATAGCGCCACTGGCTGGAGTGGTTATAGAAGAACGAAGTGCTGTTCATATGACGCGGTGGGCGCTGCCAGTCGAGGCCGAAGGCCAGTGGCTGCCAGCCGGTTTGTGGACGCAGTTTTTCCTGGCCGACATAGTGTGCCCAGCCGCCGCCGCTCTGACCGACGCAGCCGCAGAAGACCAGCATATTGATCAGGCCACGGTAGTTCATGTCCATGTGATACCAGTGGTTCATACCGGCACCGACGATGATCATCGAACGACCATGGGTTTTGTTGGCGTTATCCGCGAATTCAGTCGCGATACGCACGATGTTTTGCTGTGAAACCCCGGTGATCAGCTCCGCCCAGGCCGGGCTGTAGGCTTTCACTTCGTCAAAGGTTTTAGCGCAGTTTTCGTCATTCAGACCGCGCTCGACGCCATAGTTGGCGAGGGTCAGGTCGTAGACGCTGGCGACCAGCGCGGTGCTGCCGTCAGCCAGTTGCAGGCGTTTCACCGGCAGTTTGTGCAGCAATACTTCTTCCAGCGCGACGCTGTTGAAGTGCTCGCTGACCGCGCCACCAAAGTAGGGGAAACCGACGTTAACCACGTCGTCGTGCTTATCCATCAGGCTCAGCGTCAGGCTGACTTCCTGCTGATCTTTGCCTTCGCGGGCTTCCAGATTCCACTGGCCCTTCTGGCCCCAGCGGTAACCGATGGAACCGAGCGGCGAGACCAGTTCGCCAGTGGTTTCATCGATAGCGATGGTTTTCCACTGCGGGTTATTTTCCTGACCCAGGTTATCCACCAGATCAGACGCACGCAGCATACGGCCTGCGGCGTAGTGGCCTTCTTCTCGTTCTTCGAGCATCACCAGCATCGGCATATCGGTGTAACGGCGCACGTAGTCGGTGAAATATTGGCTCGGGTTATCGAGGTGGAAGGACTTGAGGATCACATGCCCCATCGCCAGCGCCAGTGCGCTGTCGGTGCCCTGCTTCGGCGCTAGCCAGTGGTCGCACAGTTTGGCGACTTCAGCATAGTCCGGCGTGATGGCAACCGTTTTGGTGCCTTTGTAACGCACTTCGGTGAAGAAGTGGGCGTCCGGGGTACGGGTCTGCGGAACGTTGGAACCCCAGGCGATGATGTAGGAAGAGTTATACCAGTCGGCGGATTCCGGCACGTCGGTCTGCTCACCCCAGGTCATCGGCGAGGCCGGTGGCAGGTCACAGTACCAGTCGTAGAAGCTCAGGCAAACGCCGCCAATCAGCGAGAGATAACGCGCCCCGGCGGCATATGAGACCATCGACATGGCCGGAATTGGCGAGAAGCCGATGATGCGGTCCGGGCCGAAGGTTTTGGCAGTGTAGACGTTAGCAGCCGCAATCAGCTCATTCACTTCCTGCCAGCTTGAACGCACAAAACCGCCGCGTCCGCGTGCGGTTTTATATTGTTTGGCTTTTTCTGGCTGGCTGATAATCGAGCCCCAGGCATCCACCGGATCGCTGAATTGCAGCCTGGCTTCGCGCCACAGCTGAATCAGCTTCTTACGCATCAGCGGATATTTCAGGCGGTTGGCGCTGTAAAGATACCAGGAGTAGCTTGCGCCACGCGGGCAGCCGCGCGGTTCATGGTTCGGCAAATCAGGGCGGGTGCGCGGATAGTCAGTTTGCTGGGTTTCCCAGGTGACCAGGCCATTCTTGACGTAGATTTTCCAGCTACAGGAGCCGGTGCAGTTAACGCCATGGGTGGAACGCACCACTTTGTCATGCTGCCAGCGGCTGCGATAACCGTCTTCCCAGTCACGATTGGTATTCAGCGTCTGGCCGTGGCCGTCGGCAAAGGGTTCAGCTAAGGTTTTAAAATAGCGAAACCGGTCAAGAAACTTGCTCATCCGGGACTCTCCTGTGCAGCCGCCTGAAGCGTACTGTCGTTATGGTGTAAAGCGGGGAATGTCGACATTGCTCTTGGTACTCAACGTAACTGCGAGGGTAATCAGTGCGGGGTAGCGGCTAATTGATTGCGATCAACGTCACGCCGTTAGGTGAATTTTTATATAGCGCGAAATACTCCCAAGGGGGTAGCCAATGGATTTAGGATAACTTGTTGATTTTAAATATTTATAACCTGTTTTATCTATATTGAAGGCGCGGGAGGGATAACAGAGGAAAATTGGAGGTATGGGTAAGAAAACGGCCTGTTTTCACACAGGCCATCCTGATTCACAAAAAGGTTTTGGCTTTATTCAGCAATGAAGCTTTGGTGATCACGCCGAGCAGACGGCGGGTTTCGGCATTTTCCAGTACGGGCAGACGCTCCAGCGGCGAGTCACTGAACATCGCCCACGCCTGCTCATAACTGGCATCCTGATACAGGGTGGTAAACTCTTGTTCGATAAACGCCGTTATCGGCCCATCGGCCCTGAGGCTGCCGTCGATAATACCGCTGGCGAGGACGTTGGTCGGCACCACGCCGAGAAAACGCTCCTGCCGGTCCACCACATACACATAGCGGGTGCGCTGTTTCAGCCCTTCACTCACCACTTCGGCCAGGGTGGAATCCACCACCATTTTCGAACAGGGGGTGATAAGCGAAGCCACCGAGCTGTACTCAAACTCATTTTTCGCCGCGAAGCGCGCATTGTGACGGGTCAGCACCGGGTAGGTTCCTCCGGCTTTCAACCTGGAAGCCACTACGTAGGAAATGGCAGTCGCCAGCATCAGCGGGAACAGCAGCGAGCTGTTCAAGGTCATCTCAAAAGCCATCATGATCGACATCAACGGCGCATGGCTGGTTGCTGCCAGCAGCGCGCTCATCCCAATGGCGGCGTACAAACCCACCGGGCCGGGGTCAAACCCCAGCGATTGCAAAAACGTACACACCAGCGCCCCGCTCGCCGCGCCAATCAGCAATGATGGCGTAAACAACCCGCCCACCGCGCCGGAACCCACTGTAATGGCAGTGGCGACAATTTTCAGCACCAGCACTAACAGCAGCGACGTGTGCAAATTGCCGTCGTTGAGGATCAGGTCAATCACTTCAAAACCGTTGCCGAGCACCAGTGGCGACACCATCGCCACCAGCCCGACCGCCAGACCGCCCAGCCCAAGGCGCAGCGCGGGGTGGGATATCGGCTTCATCCACTGACGGACTTTATCGATAGACGCAATAAACAACGGCCCCAATGTGCCGGTTACCACGCCAATTGCCAGCACGGTGACAATCGCCCCCGGTGACGGGCTGAACGTAGCTGAGGAGTAAAGATAGAGTGGTTCGTAGTCGGTGACAGAACGCACAGTGAGCACGGCCACCGACGCGGAAATAAACAGCGGAATCAGCCGCTGCACGGCGGTGACGCCAAAAGCGATCTCAGCCACGAACAGTGCCCCCGCAAAGGGCGCATGGTACACCGCCGCCAGCCCGCCTGCGGCGGCCATGGCAATCACGTCAGATTGATGCAGGCCAGGGAAGCGTGAAAAACGCCCGAGCAGGCTGCCGCTCAACGCCGACAGTTGCACCATCGCCCCTTCGCGGCCAATAGACCCCCCGCTGGCGATGCTGGCGAGGGACGATGCCGCGCGCAGCAGCGTACTGCGCAGCGGAATGCCCGGCAGCCGCTGGTCAATGACGTCGAGGTAATCTGGCATTTTGCCGTGTTTGCGCTCCACGCTGATGGCCCACAGCAGAATGAAACCAGCAATAATGCCGCCTGCGGCGGTAATAAGCGGCCACACCATGCGCGGGTATTCGACGAAGGCTTTGGTGATATCGGTGCCGTCGGTGAACATCAGACCGTTAATACCGGAGATCGCCCCACGGAAACCGATGGTCACCAATGCGGCGATGATCCCGGCCGGAATGGCAATCAATAAGTTAATCCAGTCGCCCTTCTGCCAGGCATCAAGTGCTTTTAAAGTCATGATTATTCCGTGAAGTCGTGATATCGCCCGGACCCGCAGAGTAACATTTTATGCGCGGTTGTCGCACCTGCTGACATGTCCAGTTCAGGCCATTTTGATTTGCGCACCTAAGGCCTTAAAACCGTCACCATTTCGTCTCAATTTTGACCAGTCAGTCTAAATATCCATCACTAAACCGCTTTACTAAACCGGTTTACTTTGTTATCACCTTGATACGGAAAGTTTGAAAACAATGATGTCCTCACCAGAGAATTCATTCAGGAGATGAGATCCATGACTAAACGCGTTTTGTTGTTGGGTGAAAGTTGGGTCAGTTCCGCCACGCACTATAAGGGCTTCGACCAGTTCGGCAGCGTCACTTTCCATTTAGGCGCGGAGCCGTTGGTGAATGCGCTAAAAGGCAGTGAGTTTGAACTGACCTACATGCCCGCCCACGAAGTGGTAGAGAAAATGCCGTTTGATCTCGAAAGTCTTAAGGCTTACGACGCGATCATTTTGTCGGATATTGGTGCCAACTCGCTGTTACTGCCGCCTGCCGTCTGGCTGCACAGCAAACCCATGCCCAACCGGCTGAAACTGCTGCGCCAGTGGACCGAAGAAGGCGGTGGTCTGATGATGATTGGCGGTTACTTCTCGTTTCAGGGGATTGACGGCAAAGCACGCTGGCGCAATACGCCGGTCGAAGACGTCCTGCCGGTCACCTGCCTGCCGTATGACGATCGTCTCGAAGTGCCGGAAGGTTTCTCCGCCCGCATCACCGGCGATAAAAATCACCCGATCCTGCAAGGGATCGAAGGGGAATGGCCGCTGCTGCTGGGGGCTAACGAAGTGTTGCTCAAAGAAGGGGCGCAGGTGCTCGCTACCCTGCCCGCCGACGAAGGCGGCCACCCGCTGCTGGTGACCGGCACTTATGGCAAAGGGCGTTCGGTCGCCTGGACGTCAGACATCGGACCGCACTGGGTCCCCGGCGAATTCATCGCCTGGCCGGGTTACGACCTGCTGTGGAAAAACTGTCTGCGCTGGCTGACGCGTCTGGATAATGTCTGAGTATCCTGACGTTATGAAAAGAGCAGGTTATGCAAAGAGTATAGTGCCGGCCATTTTTGCTCCTCCCCCGGTAATGTTTGGGGGAGGAAACAGAAAGACCCTATTGATGATTAACGCGGCTTCTTGGTCGCAAAGCCCTTGTTCAGATTACGCCAGTAAACGAACCAGGTGATCACAGCACAAACCACGTAGAACACCAGGAACACTTTCATCGCACCCGCCGGTGAGCCGGTCAACGCCAGTGAGGTGCCGAACGCTTTCGGAATGAAGAAGCCGCCGATAGCACCGATGGATGAGATAAAACCCAGTGCCGCTGCGGTATCCGTCACGGCTTCACGCTGTGCTGATTCCGCGGTATCGCCACGGGCCAGCGCCGAATCGGTGGTCAGTTTGCGGAAGATCACCGCGATCATCTGGTAAGTCGACCCACTTCCCAGACCCGCAGTCAGGAACAGCACCATAAACACACCAAAGAAGGCCACGAAATTGCCGCCCACGCCGCCGTGTGGCAGGGTCAGGAACAGCGCCGCCGCCGCCATGGCCATCACCACGAAGTTCCAGAATGTCACCCGCACGCCACCTAAACGGTCAGACAGCATGCCGCCGAAAGAGCGCGCCAGCGCACCAAAGAACGGGCCAAAGAAGGCGTAATGCATGATGTTGACTTCCGGGAACTGGGTTTTGGTCAGCATAGCGAAACCGGCAGAGAAGCCGATGAACGAGCCGAACGCCGCCAGATACAACACGCACATGATCCACAGGTGACCGCGTTTCAGAACCGGCAGTTGCTGACGGATTGACGCTTTCGATGACGCCAGATCGTTCATTCCAAACCAGGCAGCCACGGTGCAAATCAGCAGGAAAGGCACCCAGATCCATGCGGCATTTTGCAACCACATGCTGCTGCCGTCGGCCAGGGTTTGCGGGTCGCTGAACGCGCTGAAAATCCCAACAGAGATCGCCAGCGGTGCCAGTAACTGCATCACGCTCACGCCCATATTACCCAGACCGCCATTAATACCCAGCGCACCGCCCTGTTTGGCTTTCGGATAGAAGAAGCTGATGTTGGCCATGCTTGACGCAAAGTTCGCCCCACCAAAACCACACAGCAGGGAGATGATCAAGAAGGTGTTGTAGGACGTCGACGTATCCTGCACCGCAAAGCCCAGCCAGGCGCAAGGAAGGATCAGGAACACGGTGCTGATCGCCGTCCAGCGGCGGCCACCAAACAACGGGATCATAAACGAGTAAGGTACGCGTAGAATGGCACCCGACACCGACGGGATCGCCGTCAACATAAACAACTGATCGGTCGTGAAGTTAAAACCGACTTTATTGAGGTTGACGGAAACCAGGCTAAACAGCATCCAGACGCAGAAGCCGAGCAGCAGGGAAGGAACGGAGATCCACAAATTACGGCTGGCAACGTGGTGACCGCTTTCGGCCCAGAATACCGGGTCTTCCGGTCTCCAGTCCTGTAACAGCCGCGACTGTTTTTCAGCCGGTGTGGAAGCATTGTGCGACATTGAAACCTCAGTATGCAGAACATTGTTGTTATTAATGCTGTACACACTAGGTAGGGGCCCGCTGCCTGATGTTGATGCAAATCAACCCGATGACCGGTATGTTTTGGGTGGAAAAACCGCACATGCCCTTTGTGAGTAGCCAGCACTCTGGCAATAAATAGCTATAATTCATCACGTTGGTCTCTGTTTATGGGGGCGTCATCCAATACAACCACTGAGACGGAAATTAGTGAGTACTCCGATAGGGGTATAGGTGATCGAGGCAGGATAATAAAAAATATGCCCACACAATTAGGATGCTTTATCACAACGTGGACCCACAGGAACTCATTCATGATTAATCGCGCCCTCGCCCCGCTCTCGCTGGTCAGCCAGATTGCATTATTGATGCTGCTGTTGGGCCTGTTAGGCATTGGCAGTATGAGCGTGGCCGCGTGGATGGCGCAAAGTATCCAGGGCAATGCCCACGCCATTAATAAGGCCGGATCACTGCGCATGCAGAGCTATCGCTTACTGGCGTCAGTGCCTCTGACCAAAGAGAGCAATGGGTATTTGCGCCAGATGGAGCAGGACCAGGACAGCACTGACTTACTTCGTGCTGTGCAAAGCGAACATCTGCAATCGGAGTTTGAGGCTCTGCGCCATTATTGGACAACCACCCTGAAAAGCCAGATTCAGCAGGCGCAGCGTCCGGCTCAGGTGGCGTCTAACGTGGCGGTGTATGTCAGTCAACTCGACAAACTGGTGGCCGCGCTGGAGCATAAAACCGAATACCACCTGACGCTAATCTCCATGGTGCAGCGCGGTTTGCTGGCCATCACCCTGCTGCTGCTGGCGCTGACTATTTGGTTTCTGCGCCGCCGTTTGCTGGAACCCTGGCAGCGCCTGCTGGCGCAGGCCAATGCGGTCACCGCCGGGGATTTCAGCCAGCGCTACCAACTGATGCGCGTGTCATCGGCAGACGCGACCCGCGCACCGCGCCCGCACAACGAAATGGACATTCTCGGCCAGTCGCTTAACAGCATGTCGCTGGCGATGGAACGCCTGGTCGACAGCCTGGCCGAGTTGGTCGCCAATAAAACCGCCGATCTGCAACATAAGAATCAGGTGCTGGATTTCCTCTATCGCGTCAGCCGCCAGTTGCATACCACCGCGCCACTGGAACAGCGTCTGGTGCCGGTACTGGAAGAGTTACAAACCCTGACGCCGTTACAATCGGTCCAACTGCGTTTATACGAAAATAACAGCGCCGAACTGTTTAATGACATTGGCAGCCCGCAACAGGCGCAGACAACGCATAACGCCGCCGATACACAGGGCAATCACCATCTGCTACGCGAAAATATCGCCCTGGATCAAGATAATCTGCACCAGCCATTAAGCTGGAGCCTGCGCGATGACCGGGAAAATTACGGTGTCCTGCTGGCACAGCTGCCGCAGGATTGCCAGCTTAACGACGACCAGCAGCAGTTGATCACCACCCTGCTCGACCAACTGACCAGTTCATTGATGTTGGCACGACAGTCTGAGCATCAGCAACAATTGATGCTGATGGATGAGCGCTCGGCCATCGCCCGCGAGCTGCACGATTCGCTGGCCCAGTCGCTCTCTTGCATGAAGATCCAGATTGCCTGTCTGCAAATGCAGGGCGGCGAACGGAGCGAAGAAAACCGCCAACTGATTCAACAAATACGCGATGAACTGAACACGGCCTACCGCCAACTGCGCGAACTGCTGACCACTTTCCGCCTGAAGATGCATACACCGGGGCTACGCGCGGCGATGCAACATGCGGTAGACGAGTTCTCGGCACGAATGGGGTTTGATATTGCCTTTAATTACCAGTTGCCGCCGCGTTCGGTGCCCGCTAATCAGGCGATTCACCTGCTACACATCGCCCGGGAGGCGCTTAATAACGCCTTTAAACATGCCCATGCCACCGACGTTTCTTTGACGCTGACCTGCGACGAGGGGCAGATTCTCATGCAGGTGGCCGACAACGGACAGGGATTACCCGAGAACGTTGAACGACAAAATCACTATGGCCTGATCATCATGCAAGATCGCGCCAAAAGTTTGCACGGCGAATGCAGGGTTGCCCGCAGAGCCCACGGGGGTACTGAAGTCACCGTTCGCTTTCGCCCCGACGCATTGCCCATTAATCCCCAGGAGCAAGTATGAATGACGTGACCCCTTCTACCATTTTACTGATCGACGATCACCCGATGTTGCGTAACGGGGTTAAGCAGCTTATCGCGCTGGACACCACCTTGCAGGTGGTCGGCGAAGCGAGTAACGGGGAGCAAGGCGTGGAGATGGCAAAAGAGCTGGACCCGGACTTGATCCTGCTGGATCTCAACATGCCCGGCATGAACGGTCTGGATACACTGGATAAAATGCGCCAGACCTCGCTGTCCGGCCGCATCGTGGTCTTTAGCGTGTCCAATCATGAAGATGATGTGGTCACGGCGCTCAAACGCGGCGCGGATGGCTATCTGTTGAAAGATATGGAACCGGAAGATTTACTGGCTGCGCTGCACAACGCCGCAGGGGGGAAAATGGTGTTAAGCGAAGCGCTGACGCCGGTGCTGGCCGCCAGCCTGCGCGAAAGCCGACCGAGCGGTGACCGCGACATTCAGTCCCTCACGCCACGCGAGCGCGATATCATCAAGCTGATTGCCGAAGGCTTACCGAATAAGGTCATCGCCCGCCGTCTTAACATCACCGAAAGCACCGTCAAAGTGCACGTGAAACATCTGCTGAAAAAGATGAAGCTCAAATCTCGCGTCGAAGCGGCCGTATGGGTGTTACAAAGCAATGTGATCTAGGGCGGGCGTCGGCCCGTAAACGCTTTTAAATTCAAGCTCAAAACCTTGGGTTGCTACCCAAACCTGCTTTTAAATCTTTAAATTCAAAACCGTGGGCTCGCCGCCCACACGGGCCCAAAGGAGGTTTAAACGAACCTCCTTTGGAATCCTGCGTTTTTTAACTGCGCGCTATCGCTGAATCGGGATGGCCGTGTTCCAGTTATCTCCGTGATAGCCGCAAAATGTCGCCGCTTAGGCGGTGCCTTCGCCGCGGGTTCGAGCCTCAGCGCCATTTTTGAATGCGGCCCACACTTTTTTAAAACATAAAAGCAGATCGGGTTTTGTTTTTAGTCTTCCATCTTTTGATTTACATAGCCGCTAAGGCGCAGTCAAAAATGGCACCGGATGAGGGGTTCGAGACCTGAGGCTCGAACCCGAAATACGGGGACGGCGCAGCCGTGACATTTTGCGCCGTGAACGGAAGTGGCTGAAACACGTGCCCTGCCAGCGGCGAAGCTGTCGGTGTTTCATGAAAAAGCGCGGAGTCCAGAGGCCCGCGCGACTGCGGGTCTCTGGTCGGTGTGGGCCGACGCCCACGACCTTGATTTTGAATTTGAATTTAAAGATTTAAAGATTTAAAAGCAGGTTTGGGCCGCAGCCCAAGGGTTTAGCGGGCGCGGGCAGCAGGCCCACAGCTTAAAAATTAAGCCCCTGATCTTGCATACCCGCACTGAGCGGCGGCGCCGCAACATCAAGCGTTATCCAATTTGAGGTGACGTGCTGTGATTTGCTGTCCACCACCGTGACTGACAACCGGTAGCTGTTACTGGCTCCCGGTGAGCTGTCCCACGGCGGGATGATCACACTCCAGCCGTCGGTATCGCGGTTATTGTGCGGCGGTGTCAGGCTCAGCGCCTGCGTGTCGCCCTGCCAGCTTAAGGCAGTCAGGCTGTTAAACGCCCTGACCTGTAATTTCAAGGCTAACGTTTCGCCGGGCTGTAACGTCCACGGCGGCGTGGCGAGGAATACCGAGAGGGTTTTACGCTGTTTGAACTCCATCACCGGCATTGAATTACGCTCGACGATGTCCATGCGGCTGCCGCGCAGTGAATGCGCGTCTGCGACATAATCGGAAGAGAGTTGCTGTGCCAGCGGCACGCCCAAACGATAATTGAGCGACAGCTGCACGGTGTCCTGATTATCCCCATCCTGCCCGGCCTGATGAGCGGCTTTGACCGTCACCAGCGGCACCGGCGTGTAGTTGACGCCAAACGTCATGGCCGACGGATTGATCTGCCGCGTACCGTTGCCGAGTAAATCGACCTGGTTGCCAAAATACTGTTCATAACTCAGGGAAGCACCAATCTGACGATAGAAAGGCAAATAGCCTTTGGTGGTGATGTCGTAACCCCGCGCCTGCCGCCGCAGCTGAGCTGACGTGCTGTTGTCTGGTGTATAAGAAGAAAATGGATGGTAGTAGTTGGTAGAAAAATGCAGGTAATCAGTCCAGGCTTCAACTCCCAAACTGCCGCGCGTCAACTGATGCTCAAAATCGTTATCGACAAAAGCGTTGTAGCCCAGCATCCATGGACCTTCGTTCCAGCGCTGGCCTAAGCCGAAATTCCCCACCGTGGCATCGGTGGCGCTGGTGACACCAACCTGACTGTAGGTCAGCAGATTTTTACCGTTATACAAAGGGCTGAATAGCTGCCCAGAGCTGCCATCCAGATTTCGCCCACTGACATCCAGCGACATACTGGCAGTACCCAGCGGCGACAATAAGCTACTGGTCTCTTTTTGCACCAGTTTTGCCGCCTGGGTCAGCGCCAGCGTTTCGGCTTGCTCCCGCAGCGGGTCTTCGCTGTCGCTGGAGGTGCTTTGCTCACCGAACTGTTTGAGCGTGGTGGCAATTTTGGTTGCGGCGGTACTGGCTGAGGTGGAGGGCTTGTAATAAGCACTGCCGAGGCTGGGTATTTGGTTCGGGTCAGCGACGGGTGCGCGGGTATTGAACAGCGAATTAGGGTCGCCTGCCGGGGCAGAAAGATCGACCTCTGGGGAAAATAGCGGATAGGTATCACCCGTCAGCGCATGAGCGCTGGCAGCATAAAACGCCGAACCTATTAACACACACAGGGGTAAGCGCAGCGTAGGGGGAATTCGCTTTATTAAACCGGGAATAAAATCCGTGACGTCCGTCATATCCTGCACAAATAATGAGTGAGTTTCGATCTTACCGCACGGTTGACAGATTTCAACCCTGAATGCCGCTTTATCTCCCCAGTACCTTGTTTTTGGTAGATTCTGGCCGGTAATGACCACCCGGCGTCGCTCAAGTTAAACCTGATATTGCCCCCTGCCTGCTTTAACAATTTGTGTGGTTTTCATGCCAGATGAAGTAAGTGTCTGCGCGGCTTGACTAATACATCCACCCAAACGCACACATTTCATAACATTTTTAACATATAACCACATTCTCTTTACAAGGGCTTTTCATCTATCCTAATGACGTATGTTTGATGTGGCTACGCCACCCGAATGCAAATTTTTATTTGCAGTGCGTGACTATCATCACAGTTCAATGACGTTATCAGCACGACGTCTCCCACTCGCCAAACAGCACAGACTGGTTGGTGAGAAGTGCGCATTCTATAAAAACAAGGGAACATAGATGAGCAAAAAAACCTTGCCCGGCGTCACGCGTCGGCAAATCCTGACGTTCACCGCCGCCTCTGCGGTGCTTGGCGCCGCCAAAGCCGCCAATGCCGTTACGCTCAAAGGTACGCCCGTGTGGAGCCCCTTTGACGCCAGTCCGCCCCCGCAAATCGAAACCGACGGTTGGGTGTTTTTCACCGACGCCGAAGCTTCCGCGCTGGAAGCCATTGTTGACCGCCTGATCCCGGCCGACGACCTGAGCGTCGGAGGCAAAGATGCCGGTTGCGCGGTGTTTATCGACCGCCAGCTGGCCGGCTTTTACGGCACCTACTCCCGCCTGTATATGAAAGGCCCTTTCCAGCCCGGCACCCCGGAGCAAGGCGACCAGTCGCCGCTGGTGCCGCAACAGCGTTACCGCCTCGGGCTGGCAGGCCTTGAGCAATATACTCAGTCCCAGCATAAAAAATCCTTCAAAGATCTGACCGGTGACCAGCAGGACGAGATCCTGAGCGGTTTGCAGGCCGGAAAAATTGCTCTGAATGGGATCGATTCCAAACTCTTCTTCGACATCGCGCTGAAGAACACCATGGAAGGTTTCTTCGCTGACCCGATTTATGGCGGAAACCGCAACATGGTGTCCTGGAAAATGCTCGGTTTTCCGGGTGCGCGCTACGACTACCGGGAATACGTCGGCAAACATAACCAGAAATTAGATCTGGAACCGCTGAGTATCTCCGGTGGAGATGCATGGAAGATGAAAAGCTAGGGGCGAAGAGAAAGATTATGGCAAAGAAATTACCCAAAACTGATGTGGTGGTGATTGGACTCGGCTGGGCCGGATCCATCATCGCCAATGAACTGGCCGACGAAGGCCTGAATGTCGTGGCTATAGAGCGTGGCCCATGGCGCGATACCGCCCGTGATTTTAACGTCGCCACGGTGACTGATGAACTGCGTTACAACAGCCGTCAGGAACTGATGGTGCAGACCGCACAGAACGCCATCACCATCCGTAACAACCCGTCGCAAACCGCACTGCCGATGCGCGAATGGGGATCGTTCCACCCCGGTAACGGCACCGGCGGCGCGGGCAACCACTGGGCGGGCATCACCTTCCGCTTCCAGCCAGACGAGTTCCGCCTGAAAAGCCACCTGACCGAAAAGTACGGCGCGAAAGCCATTCCTGAAGAGCTGGTTTTGCAGGACTGGGGCACCGACTGGGAAGAGATGGAACCGCATTACGCCTCGTTTGAGCGTCTGGCCGGGGTTTCCGGTAAAGCCAGCAACGTCAACGGCGAACATCATGAAGGCGGCAACCCTTACGAGGGTATGCGCTCGATTGAGTACCCGACCAAACCGATGGACATGCCCTACGGTCCGACGCTGTTTGCCGAAGCCGCCCGCAACATGGGTTACAAAGCCTTCCCGGTGCCCTCCTCGCTGGTGTCCGAAGCCTATACCAACCCGCTTGGCGTCAAGATGGGGCCATGCACCTATTGTGGTTTCTGCACCAACTACGGCTGCGCCAACTACTCCAAAGCCAGCGCCATCACCACGGTTCTGCCTTCGCTTATCCGCAAGGAAAATTTCGAAGCGCGCACCAGTTGTGAAGTGATGCGCGTGGTTAAATCGCCAGACGGTAAACAGGTCACCGGCGTGGTGTATATCGACTCGTCCGGCGACGAGTGGGAACAACCGGCCGACCTGGTGGTAGTCACCGCGTTCACCTTCGAAAACGTCCGCCTGATGCTGCTTTCTGGCATCGGTAAGCCTTACGATCCGATCAGCGGCACCGGCACCACCGGCCGTAACTATGCGTACCAGACCGCCAACAGCGTGCAGTTGTTCTTCGATGACAAGAACTTCAACCCGTTCATCGGTGCAGGCGCGGTCGGCATGGGTATTGATGACTTCAACAACGATAATTTTGACCACACCGGTCTCGGCTTCTTCGGCGGCGGCAGTATCCGCGTGACGCCCATCGGTGGCGCACCTATCGGTTATCGCCCGGTTCCACCGGGAACGCCGAAATGGGGGAAAGAGTGGAAGCAGGCGACGGTCAGCAACTATCTCAGCAGCATGTCGATTGGCTGCGAAGCCAGCAGCTACACCACGCGCACCAACTATCTGTCGCTCGACCCGAACTATGAAGACCGTCTGGGCCGTCCGCTGCTGCGTGTGACGTTCGACTTCCCGCAAAACGACCTGAAAATGGCCGCCTATTGCACCGGAAAAGTCGGCGAAATCGCCAAAGCCATGAACCCGCGTCAATACGTGGAAAACCCGATGAAAGGCCACTGGAACGGCTCGCCGTATCAGTCTTCGCATATTGTCGGCGGTTTCGTGATGGGGGCAGACCCGGCCACCAGCTCAGTGAACAAATATCTGCAAGTCTGGGACATGCCTAACCTGTTTGTGGTCGGTGCTTCTGCCTTCCCGCAAAACCCGGGTTACAACCCAACCGGCACCGTCGGCGCGCTGGCCTTTAAAGCCGCTGAAGCCATTCGCAAAAGTTACCTGAAAAAACCGGGAGAGATGATCGCATGAAGACATTAACCTCATTCTCACTCGGACTGGTGGCGCTGACCGTCTCCGGGCTGGTACACGCCGCCGGTGACGGTGCTTTCGAGCAGGTTGAACGCGGACGTTATCTGGCCACCGTTGGCGACTGTGCCGCCTGCCATACGGCCTCTACGCCGCATGCCAAACCGTTTGCCGGCGGTGTGCCGATTCAGACGCCGTTTGGCCGTCTGGTTGGCGCGAACATCACGCCAGATCCGGAAACCGGCATCGGCCGCTGGAGCTTTGATGACTTCCAGCGTGCCATGTCAGAAGGTGTCGGCCACGGTGGAAAGCGTCTGTATGGTGCAATGCCTTTCACCGCTTACACCAAGGTGACCCGTGACGATAACGCCGCCATCTGGGCCTATCTGCAAACGGTGCAACCGGTACACAGCGAAGTGGAATCCAACCAGTTGCCCTTCCCGTTCAACATCCGCACCAGCCTGATAGGCTGGAACTGGCTGAACTTCACCCAAGGTGAATATAAGCCGAAGATGGATAAATCGGCCGAGTGGAACCGTGGTGCCTATATTGTGGAAGGCCTCGGCCACTGCGGCACCTGCCACACGCCGAAAAATATCATCGGCGGTGATAAAGACAGTCAGTTCCTGCAAGGCGCGGTGATTGAAAACTGGGTCGCCCCGGATATCACCACCAATAAGCACACCGGGATTGGTAACTGGACTGAAGCGGACCTGACCCAATATCTGAAAACCGGTGCCAACCGTTTTGATATCGCTTCCGGGCCGATGGCCGAAGAAGTGGATAATTCGTCGCAGCACTGGACCGATGCCGATCTGAAAGCCGTGGCGGTGTATCTCAAAGACAGCGGCCACGACAGCGGCTCCAAAGCAGCGGAACCGCTGAAAACGGATGACAAGGCCATGATTGTCGGTAAGCATATTTATGCCGACCGCTGTTCAGCCTGTCATACGCCAGACGGTAAGGGACAAGAAGGTATGTTCCCACGCCTGGCCGATTCCGCGCTGATCAATCAGGACAACGCAACCTCGCTTATCCACGTCGTCCTGACCGGTAGCCGCCCGGTCGCCACCAACGCTGCCCCAACCGCACCAGCGATGCCTTCGTTTGACGCCAACCTGAGCGATGAAGATGTCGCCAACGTGCTGACGTATATTCGCAACAGTTGGGGGAATGCTTCGACAGCCGTATCGAGCTCTGACGTCAAAGATTTACGGGCAGAGCTGAAGAAGTAATTAAGGTTTTACCTTAATAATCCCAGGTATCGGGGCGCTGAAAAGCGCCCTTTTTTTTCGTTTGAAAACGAAGGAAATTTTTAAATTCAAATTCAAATTCAAGGTCGTGGGCTCGCCGCCCACACTGGCTCAGAGGGGGTCTAAGCGGTCCCCCTCTGAACTCCCGCGCCTTTTTAAAAACAGCAGCTGCGCTGGTCACAATGGCCGTGTTTCAGGGGCCAAGACGATAGCCGCAAACTCCGCCGCTGCGCGGTACTCTCAGTTCGGGCTTCAACCCGCGTAAAAAGACTCGCGGTTTTGCGCCTCTCCCTCGACGTCGTTTTGAACGCGGCCTCGACATTTTTAAAGAAAAATACCATGTAGGTTTTGATTTTGAATTTAAAGAAGCTTCGGCCGCATTCAAAAATGTCACCGGCAAGTCGGTGGAGAGACAACATCTTTACCGTTGGCTCGAACCCGCAGCCGGGAAGCCCGTCAGGACTGACATTTTGCGGCTATAACCGCGCTACCTGAAACACGGCCATCCCGATTCAGCGATAGCGCGCAGTTAAAAAACGCAGGATTGTTAAGGGCCGCGTTTACGGCCCTTGACCCGGTGTGGGCCGGCGCCCACGACCTTGACGTTGAATTTAAAAAGCGGGTGTGGGCGGCGAGCCCACGACCTTGAATTTGACTTCAAAGATGAAATTGAAAAAGAAAACAGTTATGGAATTTCCTCCTCCCCACCTGTTATGCATGCCTATTTCTTCGTCTGCTATGCTTTCCTGGTAACTCCCTTTTAAGGAAAAAACCATGTTCTCTCGTAAAACATTGTTAAAAACGGCAGTCGCCGTCACCCTGACCGCTTGGTTACCGCTGGCGAGTGCGGCAGGAATATTTACCCTTTCATCGCCAGATTTTCACGACAATGCGCTGCTGGCGCAAAAATTCGCCGGGAATATTAAGGGGAATGCCTTCTGTACCGGTGAGAACATCTCCCCGGCGCTGAGTTGGGAGAACGTTCCAGCGGGTACAAAAAGTCTGGCGCTGACGATGGTGGATCCTGAGGGGCGTGGAGGTCTGGGTGTTAATCATCTGGTGGCTTACGGGATCGCCGCCGACGCGAAAGGTTTTGCGCAAAACGAGTTGTCAGCCGGCAAAGGATTTATTGGCGGGAAAAGCACCCAGGGCAATGGTCACTATAATGGTCCCTGCCCGCCAGTTAGCGCAGGCGTACACCATTACACCTTCACACTTATAGCCACCGATTTAGCCCCGGATGCTTTACCAGCAGGTTTAACGCGTGAGCAATTGTTCGAAAAACTTGATGGTCACAGCAAAGGTGCCGCAGGCATCATCGGGCGTTTTGGCAATAAGTAAGTTACCCGCGGACGGTCACACCGTCCGCCATAGAATTTCTCCCCGTGCCAGCAGATAAAACCCGGTAAAAATCTGCCAGAAGGTGATGGTATACACCGAACCACGCTCAGCAATGCCTGTAGGTAGAAGACCCATCATCAGTATGATAACGTTGAGTAAACCGACCATACCCAGCACCCAACTTAAGCGGCTAAAAGTGCACCATTGGGGTTTATTCCACTGGCTCCAGCCTGCGCATAGCAACGTCAAATTTCCACCGACAATCGCCAGCACCGCGCCTGACTGATGCATTGAGACACTCCCAAGCATCGTCCCCTGCGGGTCACTGTGAAAAAACGCAATCAATACCCCGCCAAGCCCATGCAAAAACCCGAACAATAAAAATAGTTTGCTGGCAGCCCCCGTAAACAAGGGTCTTAACAACCAGCAGGCGATAAAGAACAGCACGCCTTCGAACGCAAACCCACCGTTCATTACCGCATGCAAGGGAGAGCATAAATTTCTGCCATCCTGCATCACACCGCATTGCGCCACGCCCAGATCACTAATGAAGTTGGCCGCGTAACTGTAAAACGGATTAACCCAGCTAAGCGCCGTTATTTTTTCGGCCAGCAGATATTGCACTCCACCCAACGCGAAGCACAATGCGCCGCAGGTCTTTCTATAATTTTTCGCAGACATGATGCTCTGGTCTTGGATATCAGCAGGTTGCGTAAGCCTAGCTGATATTTAAGCTTTCAACGGTTCTGCGCAAACAAAAAAGCCCCGCCATATTGGCAGAGCCTCGTAAGTCAGGGATTGGTGTTAGCGGGGAATACTGAACACTTCAAAATATTGACCGGGTAAACCGTCAATAGGCTCGTAGCGCATGGTGCCGTCAGCGCGGGCTTTATCGCGGGCGATATTAATGTCCCTTATCATATTGATGCGGTGCGCCTCATACTGGGCGGCTAGCATCTCTTCAGCTGTGATCTTCAGGGGTTCTGACAACATAACCATCTCCTTTTGGTTGCGGGATAATCTGGTAGGTAAATCCATATTTCTGATGTGTACTCAGCATCCTTTGATACATTCTGGCTAAACCTTCATCGGCCGCCTGGGCCAAATATATACCCGGATGGTGCTTAATATAATGCGTCAAAATCAATCTAACAAGCCGGTCGAAAAGAGTTTTTGTTTGGCGAAAATCGAATATATCCAATCGTTTATAGTGAGTTCCGTAACGTATATTACTAACTGAATCAAAACAGATTTCGAAATTCCCTGCATCACTGAATTTAAAATCAGTCGGTAGCGCGAAAAAAACACTATTAACATCAGTCAGTTTCACAAAGTAAATTTCGTACTCAATCTGACTGACCTCGAAATGACTGATATAAATATCTCTCGTTCCATCATTAAAAAATTTAAAAGGCGTCATTGCATTACGTGATCCCTGATTAAAAAAGAGATCACTTATATTATGCACTTTCGCCTTTTTATCGACTTCAACGCCCAGCCCTGCGCGATGTCTCGCAAAGTTTTATTTGGCAACCGTATCCAAATAGAGCTGACTACCGGCGACGTTCTGACTGGCACCGGTGACGTTGTCACGCAATGCCACCAGTAATTTGCTTTGCAACGCGACCACAAACGGTGAGTTGCGTTGGAGTTCGCGCTGAAGATCGGCATAGCGCGCCAGGCGTTTGGTCGGGTCCGATTCTGCAGCCGCTGCACGGGTCTGTTTACTGATTTCAGGGATCACCCACTGGACGCGCTGGGCCAGCGTTTTCGGGCCGTCTGGCACGTTATAAGCGAATGTGCTGGCGTTAGTATTCGGGTCCAGATAATCCGCGCCCCAGTAGGTGAAAATAGACTGGAATTTATGCGCCCGCATACGGGTCAGTACGTCACTTTCCACCAGTGGATGCACTACCAGATTGATATCGGCCTTGGCGAAGCTGGCCTGCAGTGACTGGGCAATATCGGAGTACGGTGGCTGGTTGATCACAATCAGGTCAATTTTGGTCCCCGGCGCAATTCCCCCTTTGGCGAGGATAGCTTTGGCTTTTGCCACATCGAGGGTAAACGGCTGGTCATCAATCGCCCCGGCCAGACCATCAGGCAAGAAGGTCTGATGAATGCCGTACTGGCCTTTAAGCAAATCCTGCGAGATACCTTTGTAATCCACCAGCCAGCGTGCCGCTTCCCACAGCGCAGGGTTATTCAACGCAGGCTGCGTGGTATCGCCGGTATTGAACGCCAGATAGAACACTTTGGCCGCCGGGAACTGCGCCACACGCACGCCCTTCTCTTTTTGCAGCGACGCAAACTGGTCAGCGCCCAGATCATAGGCAATATCCGCATCGCCATTGAGCACCAGCAGGCGGCGTGTGGCTGGGTCGGCAACGTTCTTAAACAGCACGTTATCAATTTTGGCGGCAGGCTGCGCGTTCGGATTACGTTTGAACAGCAGCGCCTCGTGTGGCACATAGTTACGCACTTCAAACGCACCGCTGCCCGCAGAACGTGAGCGCAACCAGCCATTGCCGAAGTCGTTATTTTGCGCGTGAGACTGCACCAGTTTGCTGTCGACAATTGCCGCCACCGGCGCGGTCAGCACGCGCAAGACCAGTTCACTGCCGATATCTGCAGGCCAGCTCAGCTGAAGTTTATCGTCGCCCACTTTTTTAAACTGCGCATCGACGTTATCCGGCGTCCAGCCCAGTTCACCTAAAATAAACGACGGGCTTTTGTTAAGTTTGACTGCGCGGCTCAGGGAGTAAACCACGTCATCGGCCGTAACCGGGTTCCCGCTGGCGAACTTCGCTCCCGGCTTGATGGTAAAAATCAGGCTGTGATCGCTGTCGCCTTTGCTCCATGCCGAAGCCACGTCCGGATCCAGCGTGTCCGGGTGCTGGCGGTCAGGTGCAACCAGCTGCTGGTATAAATTGATTAAGTTGCCAGAGCTCACCGTTTCAAAGCTTTCGGCCGGATCCAGACTGATGATCCCTTCAAGAGACCCCGCCACCACCAAGGTATCTTTCGGCGTTGCCGCATGAGCACTGAAGGCCGCCGTAACAGCCAGAAAAAGTAAAGAAGGAAGACGCACTTTCATTGAGGGGTAACTCCCGGAAATTAGGTTGTTTTCCGAGTGTAGGGACACTGGCCTGAAGGCAAAACGATGAAATTAAGCTTTAGAATTTAGGAAAATAGCTAAGCAGGGGAAAGGTGGCGACCTTTTTGGTCGCTTTTAAATTCTAATTCAAATTCAAGGTCGTGGGCACCGGCCCACACTGGCAGATTTGGGGTTGCGGCCTGAACCCGCTTTTTTAATTCAAGGTCAAGGTCGTGGGCTCGCCGCCCACACTGGCCCAAAGGGTTTTAAACGAAACCCTTTGGAATCCTGCGTTTTTTTGCTGCTGTCACACCGCTGCTGCGCGGGTCACAATGGCCGTGTTTCAGGGAGTTCTGTTATAGCCGCAAAATGTCAGCCCTTACGGGCTTCCCGGCTGCGGGTTCGAGCCAACGGTAAAAATGTTGTCTCTCCACCGACTTGCCGGTGACATTTTTGAACGCGGCCGAGGCTTCTTCAAATTCAAAACCGACAGAGTATTTATCTTTAAAAATGCCTCTGCCGCGTTCAAAACGACGTCGAGGGAGAGGCGCAAAACCGCGAGTCTTTTTACGCGGGTTGAAGCCCGAACGGAGAGGACCGCGCAGCGGCGGAGTTTGCGGCTATCACAGCGGTACCTGAAACACGGCCATTGTGACCCGCGCAGCTGCCAGTGCCTCATGAAAAAGCCCGGGAGTCCAGAGGGCGGCGGCGACTGGCCGCCTTCTGGGCGGGTGTGGGCAGCAGGCCCACGACCTTGAAGTTGAAGTTAAAGTTAAAGTTAAAAAGCAGGTTTGGGCAGCAGCCCAATATCACCCAATGATATATCCCCTCTCCATATGCACTGCCCTGTCACACATATGGTCGATCACATCCGCATCATGACTCACCAACAGCATGGTCAAATCCCCTGCTGATTTCAGATCATTGAGAAGATTGAGGATTTCAGCCTGTACGGACATATCCAATGCGGAAGTCGGTTCATCAAGCAGCAGCAGTTTTGGCTTTAGCAGCAACGCACGCACAATCGCAACGCGCTGACGCTGGCCGCCGGAAAGCTGGTGCGGGTAACGGCTCATCAGGGCCGGGTCGAGGCCTACCTGACGAAAACCTTCGGCAATTTTCTGCTCGATATCCTGCTCTTTGAGGATTTTTAGCGGCTCTGCCAGCGTGCGGCGCAGCCGGTGTTTCGGGTGCAGCGAGGCGTACGGGTCCTGAAATACCATCTGGACGTCGCGGCGCAGGCTGCCGGTAAAAGATTTACCCGGCGTCAACGGTTGGCCGAGCAGCGTCAGGTTACCATCCCACTGGCCGTTCAGACCCGCCAGCACCCACAACAGCGATGACTTACCGCAGCCGGAGGGGCCGACCAGGCCAAAACACTCGCCCTGATTAATGGTCAGATGGACGTCATGCACCACGGTGCGCACATCATAGCCATGGCGATGCGATACGCTGAGATGCTCCAGTTCGGCGACAGGCTGGTTCATGTCTGTGGCTCCTGCGAAGAAGTCTGTTTCAGCGATTCCAGTAACGCTCTGTCCAGTACCGGCAGCCGCTCACCGTGAGTGGCTTTGCTTGGTCGGCACGACCACAGCGTCTGGGTGTAAGGATGCGTGGCGTGTGCCAACTGATCAGCCGGAAGTTCATCCAGCAGGTCACCTTTGTACATCACCAGCACGCGTTCGCAGAAATGCGATACCTGTTGCAGGTCATGGCTGATCAGAATCAGACCCATGTTGCGCTGTTCGACTAAACGTTCAATCAGCGCCAGCACCTGCTCGCGCATGTCGAAATCCAGTGCGGAAGTCGGCTCATCGGCAATCAGCCATTGCGGGTCGTTAATCAGCGCAATCGCCAGCATCACGCGCTGGCCCATGCCGCCGGACAGCTGATGCGGATACTGCCCGCATATCCGTTTAAGGTCGGGCAAACCGACCGCATTGAGCATATCGAGTACCTTTTCCTGCCGCGCTTTACGCCCCAGACGGGTATGCAGACGCAGAGGTTCTTCCACCTGCCAGCCAATTGGCCGGGCGGGATTGAGGGCGTGTTTTGGGTCCTGCATCACCAGCGAGACACGGTTACCGCGCAGCTGATTCCATTGGCGTTCATTCAGGGTCATAAGATCCTGCTCACCCAGCGTCAGCTGGCTGGCACGCATGGCGCACGGATGCGGCAACAGGCCCATCAGCGCACGTGCGGTGAGGGATTTGCCTGAGCCGGATTCACCCACCATCGCCACCCGCTCTTTGCCCACGCTAAACGAGAGCGACTTCACCAGCTCCACCGGATGCGGGCCGGGCAGATAAACAGTCAGATCTTTGGCGATCAGCACGTCGTTATGCAGCGTCTTTTGCTGATTCAGTTCAAAATCATTTGCCATGTCGTGGGTCCATTTTGTCACGCAGGCCATCGCCCAGCAGGTTGAAAGCCAGACTGGCGAATAAAATTGCGCCGCCCGGTGCGGCAGCCACCCACCACTGGTCGAAAATCACTTTACTGCCTTCGGCGACCATCGAACCCCATTCAGCGGTCGGTGGCTGAATGCCCATGCCGAGGAAGCCAAGACCGGCCGAAGCCAGAATAATCCCGCCGAGGCTGAGTGCGGCGCGCACCACGGCGCTCGGCAGGCACAATGGCAGAATATGGCCGAACATCAGCCGCAGCCCGCCGATGCCCTGCATACGGGCCGCAGCCAGATAATCACTGCGGCGCAGGGCCAGCGTCTCCGCCCTCGCCTGACGGGCAAATGGCGGCCAACTGGTAAAGGCCAGCGCCAGCGCGCCGTTCATCAGACCGGGACCGAGGATCGCCACCAGTGCCAGCGCGATCACCAGACTGGGCAACGACAGCACGATGTCGGTCACGCGCATGATAATGCGTTCGTACCAGCCACCAATATATCCGGCGCTGATGCCCACCAGCAGACCAACAGGAATGGTCAGCACCAGAATCAGTGACACCAGCAGCAGCGTGGGCCGCGCGCCGTAAATCACGCGCGACAGCAGGTCACGGCCAAAACCGTCGGTACCCAGCCAATGCTCTGAGGAAGGCGGCAGCAAGCGAAACTCAATGTGCTGAATGTTGGGGGCGAACGGCGCCAGCCAGGGTGCCAGCAGCGCACAGACAATCAGGATAATGACCAGCACCGTACCAATCGACAGCGTGGTAATACGCCAGGCGGGATTTGCGGCGACCTGCGTTGGCGGGTCAGGAATAAGTTGAGTCATATTAGGGGGCCAGTTATCGGGTTCGCGGATCGAGCAGATACGTCAGGGCATCAGCCAGTGCGTTCAGCAGCACAAAACAGGTGCCGATCAACAGGGTCGCGCCAAGGATGGCTGGGGTGTCCGCCGCAAACAGCGCGGTGGTCAGATAACGCCCGACGCCGGGCCAGGCAAAGACGGTTTCCGTCAGCACCGCGCCTTCCAGCAGGCTGGCGTAGGAGAGCGTCAGCACGGTGATAAGCGTGCCGAGCACATTCGGAAAGACGTGGCGTAGCAGTACACGTGCGCGCCCTGCGCCTTTTGAACGGGCCAGAATCACATACTCTTTGTTCATTTCGCCGAGCATGGAGGCACGCAGCAGACGGGTGATCCCCGCCATCGACAGCAGCGCCAGCACAGTCACCGGCAGCCACAGATGGCTGATGGCGTTAAAGAACATATCGCGATCGCCCGACAGCCAGGTGTCGATCAGCACAAAACCGGTTTTCGGCTCCATGCTGTAGAGATACACATCATCCAGCCGCCCCGGCCCACCGGCCCAGTGCAGCACAGCGTAAAACAGCAACAGCCCGAGCAGGCTGAGCCAGAAGATCGGTACCGAATAGCCCAACAGAGAGATCAGCCGCGCGGCGTTATCCAGCCAGCTTCCCGGTTTCCACACCGCCAGCAAGGCCAGTGAAATGCCAAAGAAAGCGCCGAGGATAATCGCACAGGTCGCGAGCTCTACCGTCGCAGGAAAAGTCCGCGCCAGATCACTGGCTACCGGCTGCGCGGTGATGCGCGACATGCCCATATCACCCTGCGCCAGATGCTGAATATAGCGGCCAAACTGCACCGGCACAGATTCATCAAGGCCCAGATCGCGGCGAACCTGCGCATAGGTGGATTCGCTGGCGTGATCCCCGGCGATTTGCAACGTCGGGTCAATCGGGGCGAGGTGGGAAAGCGTAAAGGTAAAAGCCAGCAGGCCAAGTAGCGTGAGCGCCAGCGATAACACGCCGGTCAGCAAACGGCCAGACCAGCGCCAACCCTGCCGGACGAATCCGGCGGGTGTTGAACTGTCTGTCATTACTTGGTGACCTTGCTGTAGAAGACCATGTCAGGGTTGATGCCCTGCACGTAGCCCTGAATATTATCACGCACAGCGATCAGGCTTTTGGCCTGCAGACCAATCACGAACGGCGAGTTCTTCTGCACTTCCAGCTGCAACTGGCGGTAATCTGCCACGCGCTTGGCCTGATCCGGTTCGGCAATCGCCGCCAGTGTCAGTTTGTTCAGCGCCGGAATCGACCAGTTGGCACGCCATGCCAGCGTTTTGCTGCCATCTTCAGGGTTGAAAGCAAACGCTGAGGCGTTGGTGTTTGGGTCAAAGTAGTCAGGGCCCCATGAAGACATGTAAGCGTCGTACTCATGCGCTTTCACTTTGGTGGAGATCTGCTGGCTCAGGCCCGGATCCAGTTTCACCGTCACACCGCCCTGCGCAAAGCTGGCCTGCAGTGCCTGGGCGATATCCAGATACGGCGGCTGGTTGGCCGTGGAGAGGGTGAAGGTGACATTTTTCAAGCCGGCTTTGTCCAGAATGGCTTTGGCTTTGGCCGGATCGTAGGTGTACGGGGTGTCATTCAGGGCACCAAGGTAACCTTCCGGCAGGAACGCCTGATGGACCTGGAAGTTATCTTTCATCAGATCATGGGCGATTTTTTGGTAATCAAACAGGTAACGGGCAGCTTCCCAGAAGGCCGGGTTCCCCAACGCCGGAGAGGCTTTGGCGTTAAATTGCAGGAAATAGAGCGAGGCATAAGGGACCGCCAGCGGCTTCACGCCTTTCTTACCTGCCAGTGCTGCCATCTGGTCTGCGCCGAGGTTACGTGCCATGTCGGCGTCGCCCTGCTCAATCAGCAGGCGGCGGGCAGCCGGGTCCGGTACGTTTTTAATCAGAATGGTTTTCAGCTTCGGCGCGCCTTCCGGCGAAGTCAGGTTGGCGTCAAGCACCAACACTTCATGTGGCACATAAGTGCGGATTTTATACGGACCGCTGCCCGCTGAGTGGCTGCTCAGCCAGTCGTGGCCGAGGTCATCACCCTTGGCATTCTCTTTTACCTGTTTGCTGTCGACGATGGATGACACCGGCGCAGAGAGCAGACTCAGCACGAACGACGGGCTGACATCGGCGGTCCAGCTGATTTTCACATGCTGGTCATCGACTTTGGTCAGGAAGGTATCAACATTTTTGTCAGTCCAGCCCAGCTGCGTCAGGATGAATGACGGCTCGAGATTGAGTTTCACCACGCGGGACAGCGAGAAGATAATGTCATCCGCCGTGAGCGGGTTACCACTGGCAAACACGGCTTTCGGATCCAGAGTGAATGTCAGGCTGCGGTTGTCAGCGGCGGCTTCCCAGGACTTCGCCAACGTCGGTTTAAGATCAATCGGGTTATTGGGATCAGACTGCACCAGTCGCTGGTAAATATTGTTAAACGCCTGCACGGTGGTCAGTTCAAAACCCTGCGCCGGGTCAAAGCTGGAGGTGTCATCAATGGATTGTGCGATAACCAGCGTATTTGCCGGTGTTGCAGCCTGAACGGTGAAACTGGCCGCGATAGCAGCAAAGAGAACGGACGGGATTAAGGCTTTCACAGTGAGTGACTCTCCAAAATAGCGAAATTGCTAATGATTTCACGAGTGTAAGTGAGTCTTGAACCGACAATAAAGTCGTTTAATGACTAACGTTATGCGCATTTTGCATAACGTTATGAAACGGGTTATTAACAGGCTCGTTTCAAATATTGCGACAAATAGCACCATCAGCAGGTTTCCCTGCCGATGGCTGAACATTCGTGTGATTTCACCAAAAATTTAGCTTTAGGTGGGATGGGTATGATGGAGTGATGCAGGGAATCGCTGGGCGGAAAATACACCGGGGAAATAAAAAAATTATCCCAGCCCGGGAATGCCCTCGCCCGGCGATACCGCCAGCAGTATTCGTACCTGATTCACCAGTTCACTCATGCAGTCATCACGCATGCCGTAATTAGCCAGCTCTTTTTCCAGTGCGAACAGATATTGGGCGTTAGTGCCCAGCGGACCACTGGCTTTAGCGATCAGCGGCGCAATCACCTGATAGGAGGTATCGGCTTCAAACAATGGGTGGCCGGGATCCATGATAAACACCAGTGCGGTGACCGTACGGCCATCGTCGAGATCCAGTTCGCACCAGGTCGGGCGGTAGCAACCGGTCAGCATTTCACGCTTCCACAGTAACTCCAGCTCATCGCGCAGTTTTTCCTCCGGCAGACGGAAAGCCAGCCCGGTGGTGCGGCCGCCATTTTTCAGCGCCAACATACGCCCGGGTTGAGCGTGCGTACCTCGCCCGGCGGTCAGACGTAAACAGAATGCGCGGTGATAACCGTTAAGCGTCGCCGGGCGCGCCTCTTCTGAGTCGAACACCGGGTTCCACATTAGTGAGCCGTAGCCGAAAATCCACACCGGGCTGTTGTCCGGGCGCCGCGCAAGAGTACAGTCCAGCGAAGCGCAGCGTTGTTCGGAGGTCAATAACATCGATTCATCGATGCTGCCGAATGCTGTTTTGCAATCTGCATTACGCAGAAAATCTCGGGTTAACATCATTCATACCCTCCGTAATAAACACGACTCAGATAACTAGCCATACTGTCACGCTGTTTCTCCCGCTGATTATATTGATCTGCCCTTACCTGATGAAAAAGGGGTAGGCGTAAATATCAGAATTTCTTTATCTTACTAATAGCTCAAACCTTATGCGTTTCTGCGTCATCAATCAAGATTGATAATGATCACAAAACGAAAATTAAATGAACATTTAATGAACATTGATAAAAAGTTGGCCAGCCGACGTTAAAACCCTCACCCGGAGAGATTCCTGGCGCCAGGTCTGACACAGAATATCGTCCAGCTGCTACGCTCAATGGGGTTATTGGTCTTTGTCCGATAAGGCAGATTGTTATTAAAAAGTTAAAGAAACTTCAGGCTGTGTAAAGCCAGGTAAACCCCAGCATTAAATCTTGTGAAAAATGTGGATATAACGCCACTTATGAATAAACAACACCATAGGGTTATAAGACGGCATTAAGTCAGTAAGAAACTGTTTTACATTGATTTTAAAGTTAAGTTAAACAAATAATAGCGGCAGAATAAGCGCAGTAAATCAAATTGTGATGCCTAAAATTGACCGTTAATTATTTTTTTGTATCCAGCATTGGTTTTTTCTGTTAATTGAGTGCTTTTTCTACTATAGTTAATACGTTAACTCGTTAGACGCTAACGGGTTTTTATACTGGCAGCTCTGCTCGACTGACAAGGTTTAAGGCTGCCGTTTCGTGAAGCCGGTTCATCCGGTGAAGCGTGTGTTTATAAGGAGAATACTCATCATGGTGTCATCTCAGGAGCATCCGAAGCACAAATCCCGTCATCAGGAATATACGTTGGTTTTCCCCATCGCCGCATTATTGGTGCTGGTCTTCTTCAGTAACAGCAGCGACTTCCTCACCGTTGTTGGTATCAATTTAATTGCGTTGGTCGGTATTCTCGCCAGCGCATTCAGCGTCGTGCGCCATGCCGACGTGTTAGCCCACCGTCTGGGTGAGCCTTATGGTTCCCTGATCCTCAGCCTGTCAGTGGTGATTCTCGAAGTCAGCCTGATATCCGCCCTGATGGCCACCGGCGACGCTGCCCCGGCCCTGATGCGCGATACGCTGTTCTCGATCATTATGATTGTGACCGCCGGTCTGGTCGGCTTCTCGCTGCTGCTTGGCGGACGTAAATTCGCGACCCAGTATGTGAACCTCGGCGGCATCAAACAGTATCTGATGGCGATTTTCCCGCTGGCGATCATCGTGCTGGTGTTACCTGCGGCACTGCCGGAAGGGAATTTCTCCACCGGCCAGGCATTGTTTGTCGCGGCAATTTCAGCGGCGATGTACGGCGTATTTTTGCTGATCCAAACCAAAACCCACCAGAGCCTGTTTATTTACGAGCATGAAGATGAAGGCGAAGAAGATGGCCACGGAAAGCCCTCTTCGAAAAGCAACCTGACGCACACGCTGTGGCTTATTGTGCATCTGGTGTTGGTTATCGCGGTCACCAAATTTAATGCGAACCCGCTGGAAGCACTGCTGACTGAGCTGAACGCTCCGGCACAGTTCACCGGTTTTCTGGTGGCATTACTGATCCTCTCCCCTGAAGGCCTGGGTGCGTTGAAGGCAGTAATGAAAAACCAGGTACAACGCGCCATGAATCTGTTCTTCGGTTCGGTGCTGGCGACCATTTCACTGACTGTTCCAGCGGTGACAATCATCGCCACACTGACGGGTCAGGAGCTTATCTTCAGCCTGGCACCGGCCAATATTGTGGTGATGCTGGCGGTGCTGATTTTGTGTCAAATCTCCTTCTCGACCGGGCGTACTAATGTATTAAATGGTACGGCTCACCTTGCGCTGTTCTGCGCCTATATGATGATTATCATGCTGTAAATGCGTTCTGTGACAAAATAAGAGGCCGCCTGAATTAGGCGGCCTTTCGTTTATTGAAGATGATGTCAGGAATTAAGAGTAAGCGTGTAAGGCGCGTTTACACAGCTCAGAACGCACGCAGTCCTCTTTACCAAATTCTATGATGCCAACCATCTCGTCTTCTTCGAAGCGGGACATCGCATCGCTGAGACCCGATACTACCCCACGCGGTAAATCACATTGGGTAATATCACCATTAACAATCACCGTCACATTTTCACCCAGACGGGTCAGGAACATTTTCATCTGGCTGGCGGTAACGTTCTGGGCTTCATCCAGAATAACCACCGCATTTTCGAAAGTGCGCCCGCGCATATACGCAAAAGGAGCAATTTCAACTTTGCCTATTTCCGGCCGTAAACAATATTGCATGAATGATGAACCCAGACGACGGACTAAAATGTCGTATACCGGACGGAAATAAGGGGCAAATTTCTCAGATATATCACCGGGCAGGAAACCGAGATCTTCATCAGCTTGCAATACCGGGCGAGTGACAATAATTCTCTCTATTTCTTTATGGATTAATGCCTCTGCAGCTTTCGCTGCGCTGATAAATGTTTTGCCACAGCCTGCTTCGCCGGTAGCAAAAATTAACTGCTTATTCTCTATGGCTGATAAGTAATGACCTTGAGCTTCATTTCGAGCCTGGATTGTTGACGAGTCGCGAGTATCGCGCGCCATACCAATCGATTCAACACCGCCCATTTGTATTAAAGAGGTCACAGATTCTTCCTCACGTTGGCGATGACTGCGTGAATTGCTACGAATAACACGTTTCGCTTCACGACGAGCTTTGATCACTTCTTTCTGTCTTCCCATAGTGGCACCTTACAGTTTGATTCACTTAACACTAAGGCAGTTGCCCGCACGGTTATGTTTCACTAACAAATGAGGTTTTGGTCTCCTTTTAGACCAAGTGAAGCCAATGAATAACGTGAAGAGGAAAATAAGACAAACAGATTAAATAATAATCGCTCATTTATTTTCTTTAGACACTTTGTCTGTTCACGAGGAGGCATTGCCATTAACGACAAACCGCTGACCCATGCAGTATTCAATCCAGTCTTTATTCCAGCCAAATAGCCAGTTGATTTCAGTTTTAGAGTGGGGTCAGTTAAAGAACGAAGGTGCTGTGGTGTGAGTGAAAAAAATCGGGATGGAGATAAAGCAGAAGAAGGTGTGCTGGTAAATATCAGAGAGTCGACGTTTTGGCCCTCGTTGGCGTTTATGCGACAACAACGAGCGGTGTGGTTAAAAAGAGTATTTTTATATCCGCGCCCAAAACTGGACTTTCCCATTCGCGATCCCCGCTGTGATATTTACGGCTATTGACCGTACACCGAGTAAACTTTTTAGTTTGGTTTGGTGCTAAACATTAAGCACTCACTAAAAAGTACCGCCTGATAATGTCAGTATAGTGACAGCTGACACCTTTGCTATAAAAATTCGTTACCAACTTCTTACTGAAATGTAAAAAAGTTTGAGCAAAAGGTCAACAGGATCTTTAACGATCCTTTTTTGGGATCCTGTTTCTCCCTGTATTCAATGGGGAGCAGGAGTATTAACAGGAAGGGAATTCGGTAAACCTTGACGCCTTCCGTTTTCAAAACCAAAGGCGTCTGACCGTCAGGCCTCAATCAACGACTGCCCCAGATAGTGGCTGTCATCTTTCACACCCGGCAGCGTGAAGAAGAAACCGCCGCCGACCGGGCGGATATACTCTTCCAGCGGTTCGCCGTTGAGGCGTTTCTGCACACTCAGAAATCCTTTTTCCAGATCATGCTGGAAGCAAACAAACAGCAGGCCCATTTCCAGTTGGCCTGAGTTAGTCACACCGAGGGAATAACTGTAGCCACGGCGCAGCATCAGGTTATCGTCGGTGGCTTTAGTCCGCGGATTAGCCAGACGGATATGTGCGTCGAGCGGGATCACTTTACCTTCAGGATCTTTGCTGTAATCCGGCACGTCGTGCTCTTTCTCCATGCCGAGTGGCGCCCCGGTGTGCTTGTGACGGCCAAAGATGGTCTGCTGCTCCTGCAACGGCGTACGGTCCCAGAATTCGACGTGGAAAGGAATAATGCGCATCGCCTGATAGCTGCCGCCCACCGCCCAGGCCGGTTCACCCTGCTCCGGCGTCACCCAGATGGCTTTATCCATCAGCGGCGCATCTTGGGTATCGGGGTTGGCGGTGCCGTCTTTAAAGCCTAACAAGTTGATTGGCGTTTCTTTACCCTGGCTGCGTGCTGCGTGGGAAGAAATAAACCCGTCGCGACGCCAGCGCACGCTGAGCAAGTCCGGCGTGTACTTGATGATATCCCGCAGCGCGTGTACCACGGTGTCGCTGTTGTTGGCGCAAATCTGCAGCAGCAGGTCACCGTGACACAGCCTGGCGTCCAGCGAATCATTGGGGAAGCGCGCCATGCGTTGCAGTTTCAGCGGTTTGTGTGCCGCCAGCCCAAAACGCTCGTCAAACAGCGAATCTCCGGCCGACAGCGTCATGGTCAGGTTATCCGGGTAAATTTCCGGGCCCATCACGCCGGAATCCATCGGCGGGAATTTGGGGTCCACTTCCGGTGCCGTACCGCCGGTGGTCAGGAATGCGAAACGCGCGGTCAGCAGGCGGAACAGACGTTCGAGATCGGCTTTGCTGGTGGCGAGAACATCAAAGGAGATCAGCATCATCGAAGCCTGCTGCGGCGTCAGGATCCCGGCCTGATGTTCGCCGTGGAAAGGCTGTTTGCTCCAGCGTTCGTCCGGTGACACGGTCCCCGGCGCATAGCCCGGCTTGGAACCGGTAGTTTTCGACGGTTGTGAGTTTTCCATTCCGGCAGCGACAGCGCCGCCCAGGGCAAACGCACCGCCCAGTAAACCGACGCCTTTCAGTAAGCGGCGGCGTGAAGAAGAGATGTCCTGTGAACCGGACTTATTGTCGTTATTGTCACTCATTGTTATGCCTCAATACGTCATTACGGCTTCGTGCTATGCAAAAGAGCGCCGAAGCGCTCTTTTATTTCAATCAATATGGGTTAATCAAGGCCTAATACACCGCGCAATTTGGCGAGATCTTCCGCCAGTGTGGTGATCGGTCCTTTCATTGCATTACGGTCGGCGTCAGACAGCTTCTCGTAATGCTCATAGCCTTCTTTGGTTTTGTATTTATCCAGCAGCGCATCAACGGTTTTGAAGTTGGCGTCGATCTTATCCAGCAGCGGTTTGTCGGCTTTCACCAGCAACGGACGCAGCAGGTTGACGATTTTCTGTGCGCCATCAAGGTTGGCACGGAAATCCCACAGATCGGTGCGGCTGTAGCGGTCTTCTTCACCGCTGATTTTGCTGGAGGCCACTTCTTCGATCAGGCCCGCTGCGCCGCCAACCACTTTGCTTGGCGGGAAGGTCAGATCGGTGATGCGTTTTTGCAAATCCAGCACGTCGCTATACAGTTTGTCAGCGAACTTCCCGGTGCCTTTGGTGGTTTTATCCGCGAACAGGATTTTTTCCAGGCGGTGGAAACCGGTAAAGTTCGGGTCTTCCGCTTTCTTCTCGAAATCGTCTTCACGGGCGTCAATGCTGCCGTCAAGGTCAGAGAACAGTTCGGCAATCGGTTCGATGCGCTCGTAGTAAACACGGGTTGACGGATAAAGCGCCTGGGCTTTTTTCAGGTCACCCTTTTTGATAGCGTCGGTGAAAGCTTTGGTGTGCGAAACCAGCTCACCCACCTGCTGCGTTACATAGACTTTGTATTCTGCAATCGGACCCACCAGCGCCATGGCGTCAGGTTTGGTTGCGGTGCTTGCGCCTTCAGCCGTAACGGTCAGCTTACCTTTCGGGTTGCTGAGCAGGCCGCAGGTCATGTCATATTCGCCCGGCTCAAGATTGGCGGTCATTTTCTGGGTGAAGCCCGGCGCGATGTTTTCGCGCTCTTCGACGACCATCACGCCTTTCAGAATTTCCCACTCCAGCCCTTTCTGGCTGGCGTTATGCACCACAAACTGAGTTTTACCGGCCGGCACGCTGAGTGACATCGGGTCACACTGCTGGTCATTTACGCTGATTTTCACTTGCGGAACATCAGCAGCCAGCGCGTTGGCGCTCAGGGCAAAAGCAGGCAAAGATAAGAGTGCCATCTGTAGCGCTTTACGGCGAAATACGGTGGTCGAGTAAGACATGAACAACTCCCTGACAGAGACAGTGGATGAACAAATAAGCTTTATAAAATCAGCGTGGTGTTTTTTGTCCGGCGGCTGAGGAAACGGCCACCGGTGGTTTGCCCTGCGGCATAAAGAACAGGAACAGTGCCGGGATGAGGTAAAGGAAATAGACCGACACTTCACTGACCGTTGGCGCTTCCTGATAACCAAACATGCCTTCCAGCAGCGTGCCAAACAGCGAATGGGTTGAGAGCACGTTACTCATATCAAAAGCCACGTCCTGCATACGGTTCCACAGACCGGCTTCATGGAAGGCGCGAATCGCACCCGCTGCCAGGCCCGCCGCGACAAACAGAATAAACAGGCTGGTCCATTTGAAAAACTTCGCCAGATGCAGCTTCACCCCGCCGTAGTAGATCAGGAAACCGAGCACGATAGCGGCGGTTAAACCGAGCAGTGCACCGATCGGTGCTGCAATACCGACATCCTGCTGGAAAGCGGCCAACAAGAAGAACACCGACTCAAGGCCTTCGCGTGCCACGGCAAAAAACACCATCGCCACCAGCGCCCAGCCCTGCCCGCGGCCAGAATTCAGCGCGTTGTCGATAGCGCCTTCGAGATGCACTTTGATAGAGCGGGACACTTTACGCATCCAGAACACCATGTAAGTCAGAATGCACACGGCAATCACCGCCACCAGACCTTCAAACAACTCCTGCTGCTTCTGCGGGAATTCACCGGTGGTTTCATTGATGAAAATCCCCAATGCCAGACACAGAGCCGCCGCAACAATCACCCCAATCCACACCACACCGAGCCACTGCCCGCGCTGTGTCCGCTTCAGATAGCTGGCGATCAGGCTGACAATTAACGCGGCTTCCAGCCCTTCGCGGAACATAATGAGAAAGGGGACGAACATAGCTGACACTCCCGGCACCGAAATGCTAAACATTTAAACGCGAACTCATCGTGTAAAGATAAGTAAAATGAAAACGATTGTGATTATCATTCTTGCGAAAATAAAAACAAGGGGCTATGAGGGATTTTTTTACGCCGTAAGGCCGCTTTCAGGCCGAAAATTTATTGCTGATTATTTCTGCGCGGGGGATCGTCGGACAAAAGCAGAGTAAATGCGGAGCCAGAAGGCCTGACTCCGCAGTGGCTAACGATGCTATCAGACGGTTTTGAATTCCGCTTCGGCCATATCAAAACGCTGTTCGACGGCGTCTGATGGCTTGCTACCCATCAGGCTGACAATCCAGATCGCGAGCGATGCAAAGATAAAGCCCGGAATGATTTCATACAGATCCAGCCAGGCATACTGCTTCCACACCAGGACGGTAATGGCACCAATCAGCATCCCGGCCAGCGCGCCGTTGCGGGTCATGCGTTTCCACATCACCGAGATTAAAATCACCGGTCCAAACGCCGCGCCGAATCCAGCCCACGCATAGCTCACCAGCCCCAGCACGCGGTTTTCAGGGTTTGCCGCCAGCGCAATCGCCACCAACGCGACCACCAGCACCATGGCGCGGCCAACCCAGACCAGTTCGAACTGGCTGGCATTTTTGCGCAGGAAGGCTTTGTAGAGATCTTCCGTGATGGCGCTGGAACAGACCAGCAACTGACAGCTCAGCGTACTCATCACCGCCGCCAGAATGGCGGAAAGCAGCACACCGGCGACCCATGGGTTGAACAGAATTTTCGCCAGTTCAATGAACACGCGCTCACCGTTTTGCGACACATTACCCGCCTGCCCCGGATTATTGCTGAAATAGGCAATCCCAAAGAAGCCGACGGCAACGGTGCCCGCCAGACACAGGATCATCCAGATCATGCTGATGCGGCGTGCGCTGCGGATGGTGCGGTGGGAATCTGCCGCCATAAAGCGCGCCAGAATATGCGGCTGGCCGAAATAGCCCAGTCCCCAGCCCAGCAGCGACAGGATCGCCACCAGATTCATGCCTTTAAACATATCGGTGTATTCCGGGTTTTTGGCGTTGATCACCATCATCGAGGTATCAATGCCACCCACGGCCAAAATAACAATCACTGGCGTCAGGATCAGCGCGAAAATCATCAGGCTGGCCTGCACGGTATCGGTCCAGCTGACCGCCAGAAAACCGCCGATAAAGGTATAAATGATGGTCGCCGCCGCACCGGCCCACAGCGCAGTTTGGTAGGTCATGCCGAAGGTGCTTTCAAACAGACGCGCACCGGCCACAATGCCGGAGGCACAATAAATGGTGAAGAACACCAGAATGACGATAGCGGAAATAATCCGCAGCAGTTTGCTGGAATCTTCAAAGCGATGCGTGAAGTAGTCCGGCAAGGTCAGCGCATTATTATTGGCTTCGGTATGCACGCGCAGACGCCCCGCCACCAGCTTCCAGTTGAGATAAGCGCCAATAGTCAGGCCGATAGCAATCCAACTTTCAGAGATGCCTGAAATAAAAATTGCCCCCGGCAGCCCCATCAACAGCCAGCCGCTCATATCCGAAGCCCCGGCCGACAACGCGGTCACCACGCTGCCGAGGCTGCGACCACCCAGAATATAGTCATCGAAATTCTTGGTACGTAAATAGGCGATTAACCCGATGAGGATCATCCCGAAAATATAGACACAAAACGTCACCATCATGGGTGTGTTCATCGTCATGCACGTTCTCCATAGGGTAAAAAAAGTCGTGTATTTTGCCAGTCATACCTGCCAGCGCGGCGGGATAGTGATTTACACAAAGTCCAATTTCAAGTTTTTTAACAATGCAGTTACACAAACTCGACCCTGCATCACACTTACCATGAATCAAGGTTGCACCTTACATCATCAATAGTTGCACCCGCCACAAACCTCTGCAAACCGGGTAGGACAGCGCCCTGCGTGAGGTTAAAATTGTTAAAAATAACGCCTAATTCACAATCAGCACACTTCATGCATTTAACAGGGTTGCACAAAGTTGCAACATAGAAGATATTGCTGCACATAACGATGATGATTGAGGTAACAGGAATGGGTATGACGACGATGGGCGTTAAACTGGACGAAGCGACGCGCGACCGGTTGAAAGTGGCGGCACAGGGCATTGACCGCACGCCACACTGGCTGATCAAACAGGCGATTTACTCCTATCTGGAGCGGCTGGAAAAGGGTGATGCGTTGCCGGAGATCCCCGCGCTTAACGCCGCCAGCATGGGCGAAAGCGATGAACCACCAACGCCCTCCTCGCCGGAGTCACATCAGCCCTTCCTCGACTTTGCCGAACAAATTCTACCGCAATCCGTCAGCCGTTCTGCCATCACTGCCGCCTACCGCCGCCCGGAGGCCGAAGCCGTTTCCATGCTGCTGGAGCAGGCCCGCTTACCGGCGCCGATGGATCAGGCTGCGCACAAGCTGGCCTATGATCTGGCCAGCAAACTGCGAAATCAAAAGAGTGCTAATGGCCGCGCCGGTATGGTGCAGAGTCTGTTGCAGGAGTTCTCGCTCTCCTCGCACGAAGGCGTGGCACTGATGTGTCTGGCCGAAGCCCTGTTACGCATTCCTGATAAACCAACCCGTGATGCGCTGATCCGCGACAAAATCAGCACCGGCAACTGGCATTCCCACATTGGCCGCAGTCCGTCGCTGTTCGTTAACGCCGCCACCTGGGGTCTGTTATTCACCGGTAAACTGGTTGCGACTCACAATGAAACCAACCTGTCACGTTCGCTCAGCCGGGTTATCGGCAAAGGCGGCGAGCCGCTGATCCGCAAAGGTGTGGACATGGCGATGCGCCTGATGGGCGAGCAGTTTGTCACCGGCGAGACCATCGCCGAAGCGCTGGCCAATGCGCGCAAACACGAAGAAAAAGGTTTCCGCTACTCCTACGACATGTTGGGTGAAGCGGCGCTGACTGAAAAAGATGCACAGGCCTATCTGCTTTCGTATCAGCAGGCCATTCATGCCATCGGCAAAGCCTCCAACGGGCGTGGCATTTACGAAGGTCCGGGCATCTCCATCAAGCTTTCCGCCCTGCACCCGCGCTACAGCCGTGCGCAGTACGAGCGTGTGATGGACGAACTCTACCCGCGCCTGCTGGCACTGACTTTGCTGGCCCGCCAGTACGATGTGGGTATCAATATTGATGCCGAAGAAGCCGATCGTCTGGAGATCTCCCTCGATTTGCTGGAGAAACTCTGCTTTGAGCCGGAACTGGCAGGCTGGAACGGCATCGGCTTCGTGATTCAGGCCTACCAGAAACGCTGCCCGATGGTGATCGACTATCTGACCGGCCTGGCCCAGCGCAGCCGCCGCCGCCTGATGATCCGTCTGGTGAAAGGCGCCTACTGGGACAGCGAAATCAAACGCGCGCAGGTAGACGGTCTGGAAGATTACCCGGTCTATACCCGCAAGGTGTACACCGACGTCTCTTATCTGGCCTGCGCCCGTAAACTGCTGGCCGTGCCGAACCTGATTTATCCGCAGTTCGCCACTCACAATGCCCACACGCTGGCCGCAATCTACCAGCTGGCGGGTAATAACTATTACCCCGGACAGTACGAGTTCCAGTGCCTGCACGGCATGGGTGAACCGCTGTACGAGCAGGTCGTCGGTAAAATCGCTGACGGCAAACTCAACCGCCCTTGCCGCATCTATGCGCCGGTCGGTACCCATGAAACCCTGCTGGCCTATCTGGTCCGCCGCCTGCTGGAAAACGGCGCCAACACCTCGTTCGTTAACCGTATTGCCGACACCACGCTGCCGCTCGACGAACTGGTGGCGGATCCGGTGAAAGCCGTCGAAACGCTGGCGGCCAGCGAAGGCCAGATTGGCCTGCCGCATCCGCGCATTGCGTTACCGCGTCACTTATATGGCGAGAAGCGCGTTAACTCTTCCGGGCTGGATATGTCCAACGAACACCGCCTGGCATCGCTCTCCAGCGCCCTGCTAAGCGGCGCGGCACACCCTATCAAAGCGCAACCGATGATTGATGCCGAACGGGATGACGGCGAGTTTGTGGCCGTCATCAACCCGGCAGAACCGACCGATATTGTCGGCCACGTGCGTGAAGCCAGCGAAGCTGAAGTCAGCCGTGCACTCGACGCCGCTGCTGCGGCTGGTCCGATCTGGTTTGCGACACCTCCCGAAGAGCGCGCTGCAATCTTGCAACGTGCCGCAGAATTGATGGAAGGCGAACTGCAAAGTCTGCTTGGCGTGCTTGTGCGTGAAGCGGGGAAAACCTTTAATAACGCCATCGCCGAAGTGCGCGAAGCGGTGGATTTCCTGCACTACTATGCCGGGCAGATCCGTGAGCAGTTTGACAATAACACTCACCGCCCGTTAGGCACCGTGGTATGTATCAGCCCGTGGAACTTCCCGCTGGCGATTTTCACCGGCCAGATCGCCGCCGCGCTGGCCGCGGGCAACAGCGTACTGGCAAAACCGGCCGAACAGACGCCGCTGATTGCCGCACAGGCCGTACGTATTCTGCATGAAGCGGGCGTTCCGGCAGGCGTATTGCAACTGTTGCCGGGCCAGGGGGAAACCGTGGGTGCGCAGTTGGTCAATGATGAGCGCGTGCGTGGTGTGATCTTCACCGGTTCAACTGACGTAGCGGGCATATTGCAGCGCAACATTGCCGGGCGACTGGATCCCCAGGGCCGCCCTGTTCCGCTGATTGCCGAAACCGGCGGCCTGAATGCCATGATTGTCGACTCGTCGGCCCTGACTGAACAGGTGGTGACCGACGTCGTGGCTTCGGCCTTCGACAGTGCCGGGCAGCGTTGTTCCGCCCTGCGCATCCTGTGTATTCAGGAAGACGTTGCCGACCACACGCTGCAAATGTTGCGCGGCGCCATGGCCGAGTGCCGTATGGGTAACCCGGAGCGCCTGTCTACCGACATCGGCCCGGTGATTGATAGCGAAGCGCAGGAAGGCATTGAGAAACATATCGACGCCATGCGTGCCAAAGGCCGCATTGTGTATCAGGCGGCGCAGTACAGCGGCCAGGACCAGCCAGAATGGGCGCGCGGGACGTTCGTTAAACCCACGCTGATTGAGCTGGACAGCTTCGACGAGCTGAAAAAAGAGATCTTTGGCCCGGTGCTGCACGTGGTGCGCTACGCACGTCAGGATCTCGACCAGCTGATTGAGCAAATTAACGCTGCCGGTTACGGTCTGACGTTGGGGATTCACACCCGTATTGACGAAACCATTAACCGTGTGACGTCCAAAGCCAAAGTTGGCAACATGTACGTGAACCGCAACATGGTGGGAGCCGTCGTGGGCGTGCAGCCGTTTGGTGGTGAAGGCCTGTCAGGCACTGGCCCGAAAGCCGGTGGACCGCTCTATCTCTACCGCCTGCTGTGCAGCCGTCCGCAGGATGCCGTATCCCGGACGTTGCATCTTCAGGACAAAGAACTGCCGCTGGATGTCTCCCTGCGTGAGGCCCTGCTGGCTCCGCATCAGGCATTGCAGCAGTGGGCTAACGGCGAGAAAAACCGCGAGGAACTGGCTGCGCTCTGCGAACGCTTCGCGCTGGCGGCTCAGGGCGGCACCGTTCGCATCCTGCCAGGACCAACCGGTGAACGTAATACTTACGCCTTGTTACCGCGTGAACGCGTACTGGCGCTGGCCGATAATCAGGAGGACGCACTGACCCAGCTTGCCGCCGCGACGGCCACCGGTTGCCGTGTGTTATGGCCGGAGGCACCGTTGCAGCGTGACGTGTTCAAACAGTTGCCAAAAGCGGTTCAGGAGCGAATTGATTTCGCCCCGGACTGGCAGACCGATGCGCCCGAGTTCGATGCCGTCATCTACCACGGCGACGCCGATCAGCTGCGTGGGCTGTGCCAGACCATCGCCAAGCGTCCTGGGGCGATTATTTCTGTTCAGGGGTTTGCCCGCGGCGAAGACAATATTCTGCTGGAAAGGTTACTGCATGAGCGCTCATTGAGTGTGAATACGGCGGCGGCCGGGGGTAATGCGAGTTTGATGACGATCGGGTGATAGTCGAGGGCACCTCCGGGCTTGCAGCCCGGAACCCGCGAAGTCTCTGGGCTGCCGCCCGAACCGCTTTTTAATTCAAGGTCAAGGTCGTGGGCGCCGGCCCACACCGTCGAAACCTTGGGCTGCCGTCCAAACCGGCTTTTGAATTGAAATTCAACGTCAAAGTCGTGGGCGTCGGCCCACACCGTCGAAACCTTGGGCTGCCGTCCAAACCGGCTTTTTAATTCAAGGTCAAGGTCGTGGGCGCCGGCCCACACCGGGTTAAGGGCAGTAAACGCTGCCCTTAACAATCCTGCGTTTTTTGCTGCTGCAACACCGCAGCTACGCTGGTCACAATGGCCGTGTTTCAGGTGCCTCGGTTATAGCCGCAAAATCCCGCCGCGTTGCGGTGCCCTCCGTTCGGGTTCGGACCAACTCACGATAAACCCGTTCGTCGTTTCTCACCTCTCCTACGGCGGCATTTTTGAATGCGGCCGGAGCTTTTTTAAAAAATAAAAACAGACCTAGTTTTTAATGCGATTCGGATTTTGGTTTTGGTTTTGGTTTTGAATTTAGAAAAGCCCCGGCCGTGTTCAAAATGTCACCGGCAAGTCGGTGGAGAGACAACATCTTTACCGTTGGCTCGAACCCGCAGCCGGGAAGCCCGTCAGGGCTGACATTTTACGGCTGTCGCTGTGGCCCCTGAAACACGGCCATTGTGACCTGCGCAGCTACGGAAGCCTCATGAAAAGGCGCGGGATGTCCAGAAGGGCCGCGCCTACGGCCTTTCTGGGCGGGTGTGGGCAGCAGGCCCACGGTTTTGAAGTGGAAGTTGAATTTAAAAGCGCCTGCGGGTCGCCACTCGCCATCAGTGTGCGAGAAACTTCTCGAGAAACTGCTTTGTACGCGCCTGCTGTGGATTCGAAAAGAGTTCTTTTGCTGCCCCCTGCTCCACAATCCGTCCCTGATCCATAAAGATCGCCCGATCGGCGACGTCGCGGGCGAAGCTCATTTCGTGGGTGACGATGACCATAGTGCGGTGCTCGAGCGCCAGGGCGCGGATGGTGTTAAGCACTTCACCGACCAGCTCTGGATCGAGCGCGGAGGTGGGTTCGTCGAACAAAATCACTTCCGGGTTCATCGCCAGTGCACGGGCAATGGCGACACGCTGCTGCTGTCCGCCGGACAAACGCCGTGGGTAGGCGTCTTCTTTACCGCTCAGACCGACCTTCTCCAGCAACTCGCGGGCGTAGGCAATGGCTTTGGCGCGCGGTTCACCTTTTACAATCACCGGCCCTTCGATGATGTTTTCCATCACGGAGCGGTGCGGGAACAGGTTGAAGTTCTGGAATACAAAACCCACCTGCTGGCGCAACTTACGGACGTTCTCTTTCTGTTTGCTGATCGGACGACTGCCGTCGATCTGAATCTTACCGACGGTGATGGTGCCGGAATCCGGCTCTTCCAAAAGATTAATGCTGCGCAGCAAGGTGGTTTTACCGGAACCGCTCGGGCCGATAATCGCGACAACTTCACCGGCATTGACCTGTAAATCGATACCGTGCAGCACCGTCTGACCGTTGAAGGCTTTGGTCAGTTGTTTAACGTCAATGGTACTCATGAAGGCTCCTGATCCTGACGGTTAACCCGGTCTTCCAGACGATTTTGCAGGAAGGATAAAACGGTGGCCAGCACCCAATAAATCAGTGAAGCGGCCAGGTACATAGTGAACACTTCCAGCGTCCGCGAAGTCACCAGTTGCGCCTGACGGAACAGTTCTGGCACCTGAATAGTGGCGGCAAGTGAAGTGTCTTTCACCAGGCCAATAAAACTGTTACCTAACGGCGGCAACGCGGTGCGGGCAGCCTGCGGTAAAATCACGCGGCGCATCGCCTGCCAGCGGCTCATGCCGATACTGGCGGCAGCTTCCCACTGGCCCTTCTCGATGGACGAAATCGCCGCACGCAGGGTCTCCGAGGTGTAAGCCGCGGTATTGAGCGACAAACCAATCATCGCTGACGGAATAGGATCCAGCTCAATGCCGAACTGCGGCAGGCCGTAATAGATCATAAATAATTGAGCGATAAGCGGCGTACCGCGAAAAACCGACACGTAAAAGCGCGATAGCCATGACAGCGGCCAGAATTTTGACAAGCGCATCAGCGCCAGCATGAACCCGAGCGCAAGCCCGAACACCATCCCGCCCAGACTGAGCTGAAGGGTAAACAGCGTACCTTTTAATAAAAAGGGTGCTGAATCCAGCACCAGTTGAATACTTTCTTGCATCTAAGACCTTTAGGCTTTTTTTAATTCTTCAAAAACACGCTGAATGCTCTCAATAATTGGGACTGTATCAAGGCAGCAAACTTGTGGATCCCGATGCGCTGACATCAGTCAGTGATTCGGGTGAACACGCGCAGCTAACGCAGAGACAGCCCCAAGTATGACGAGCCTTATTTGGTGACGTCAGCGCCAAACCATTTATCGGAAATTTTCGCCAGTGAGCCGTCTTTTTGCATATCGGCAATCGCCTTATCAATAGCAGCCAGCAGTTCCGGGTTATTTTTACGCAGCGCGACACCAGACTCCTGACGGGCAAACGGTTTGCCTGCTACGGCCAGGGTATCACCGGTTTTCTTCACCAGATCCAGAGCAGCCAGACGGTCAACCAAAATGGCGTCAATACGGCCTACACGCAGGTCCTGATATTTAGTTGGGTCATCATCATAAGTACGGATATCCACGCCCGGTTCGTTGGCACGCAGCCACTGTTCGTAGTTGCTCCCCAGACCCACGCCGACTTTTTTGCCTTTCAGCGCCTCTGGCGTGGCAAAATTAGCCTCGTTGCCTTTCTTGGTCAGCACCTGAATACCGGACACGGTATACGGGGTAGAGAAATCATATTTTTTCTGACGCTCAGCAGAAATGGTCACCTGATTGATCGCCACGTCGATACGTTTGGACTCCAGTGATGCCAGCATGCCGTCCCATTTGGTCGGTTGCAGCTTGGCTTTCACGCCCATGTGCTGCGCCAGTGATTCGGCAAATTCCACTTCAAAACCAGTCAGCTTGCCATCGGTCCCCTGGAAACTGAACGGAGGATAAGTGCCTTCCAGACCGACGATCAGCGTGCCGCGCTCTTTCACTTTTGCCAGCAGACCTTCATCAGCCGCAAAGCTGTTGGTGACCATACCGCTGGTCAGCGTTACGGCAACGGCACCCAGGAGTAAACGACGACGTAATGTAGAAAAACCCATATTCACCTCATTCGATTCGATTTTAGTTATCAGCAACCGGGCGGTTAACCCCCGTTTACGGGCGGAAACGCCTCATTATTATCATCTTTTCATCACCCGCCGCACGTTAGCACCGCTCAGAAAGATTATCAGGAATATAATCCTCTAATCTTAGTGCATAAAAGCATAAGTGCGGCACAGACAGAATAAGCGGGCCGTTAGGTCCCACCTATCACTGCAATTACCGTGTTTTGTCACCCTAAAATGGGGCTTAAATGTGGGGATGATAGGCAAACAACGCAGGCGCGCCGCCGGTGTGAATAAACAGAATCGGCCCATCGCCGGGGAAACGACCGCGCTCCAGCCCGTCAAGCAGACCGGCCATGGCTTTGCCGGTGTACACCGGGTCAAGCAACATCGCTTCCTGCTGAGCCAGTAATTTGATGGCCGCCAGCCCTGCTTCACTGGGTTCGCCATAGCGCGGGCCAAAGTATTCATCCCACAGGTGAATTGGCGGTAACGCCTCGTCGAACTGCAATCTTTTCGCGACGTCGCGGGCAATGGCCTCGACTTTTGGTCGCTGTTGATCGGCAGTACGTGACACCGTCACGCCAATCAATTGCGTGGCAGGCATCAGATGATGCAGCGCAACAGCCAGACCCGCATGGGTTCCGGCACTGCCGGACGCCACGACAATGGCGCTGAAATCCACAAAACTGGAGGCGCTCTGTTCGGCAATTTCCAGTGCACATTGCACATAACCCAGCGCACCCAGCGCGTTCGAACCGCCAACCGGAACGATGTAGGGCCGGAACCCCTGCGCTTCCAATTTCTCTGCTTCGTCGGTCAGCTGGGTCATCGGGTCGTGCAGCGCATCGCACATCACCACCTCGACATCGAACAGATCGAGCAATAACCGGTTGCCGTTAGTCAGGTAGTTCGCCTGCGTGGTACCAATCGGGTTCTCCAGCAGCGCGACGCACTTCATCCCCAACTTAGCGGCAACGGCGGCGGTCTGGCGCACATGGTTGGACTGGATAGCGCCAGCGGTGATCAGCGTATCGGCCCCTTCCTCCAGCGCTGCCGCAGCCAGAAACTCGAGTTTTCTCAGTTTGTTACCGCCCATTGCCAGCGGCGTGACGTCGTCACGTTTTATGTAGATTGAACGACCTACATAATCTGAAAGACGGTTGAGTCTCTCCAGCGGCGTCACACTGCCCAGCAGGTCAACGCGCGAAAAGGCCTCCAGCCGATGTTTAACCAATGAAATTTTAGCAGGCACAGTGTTCCCCTGAAGCGCTTGGTGTTACGCGCTATCGCTATGATGTGAGTGAGGTCTATAAAGATAAGATGTATGGATTGTTATCAATGAAATATATAAAGAATTTATACATTCTGGCCACGGATGCAACACAAAAAAACAGGCCCCCGAAGGGGCCTGTTGATAGCAGAGCCTATTTCAAAAACAGTTAAGCTGATCTTTGCCAAGCCAGATACTGATCATACTTACGCAGCGCTATCCGGTAGTTATCATGTGCTGCCACCGGCAAGTCACTGATAATTCTCTGATGAATGCTGTCCCCCTTAATCCGATCCAGGGGATAATTATGGGCCACCAAAATTTCATCCAACCGGCGTAAGCGCACAACATATTCGCGTACCGTGCTGTGATTCATTTCGGTTTGTTCAAACAGATACTGTTTGAACGCCATAATGTCAAAGTAAGCCGAATGGCTATTACAGCTGATCTCACTGCAAAAACGACACAGCGCGGTCAATTCCTGCGAAAGATTGCGCCACACGTCATCATCAATAGGTTGATCCATCTTGGCGATGGCTTCTTTATTGATGACCTGACCGCGAAACACCAGCGCCATCCGATCGAGTTCTTTACCACATTGTGAGCAGTGAGTCTGACCATGTTTAAAATCTTTTAAATAACGGCTGAGGGGCCGTGTTTTCATTCCCGCTGGCATAAATTTATTCCTGGTGAGGAGGATAAAATATATACCCAAAATATTTCGAGCTGCAGGCAGGCGGCAAACAGAGAAGTCCCCAGCAACATAGCTGTACCATGTTGCCGGAGGGAGTGAGAGCCCCTGTAACTTAAAATATGACGAGTATTTAACCGGCCAGGAAAAAGCGGATCAGTGGTCGTTAGCCAAACGTGCGCGCAAGCGCTTAATAGCCTGACTGTGTAACTGGCTTACGCGGGATTCCCCGACGTCCAGTACTGCCCCAATCTCTTTTAAATTCAACTCTTCCTGGTAATAAAGTGTAAGTACCATTTTTTCCCGTTCAGGTAGTGCATCAATGGCATCCATCACCCGCTGGCGTAAATTACCCTCCAGTAAATGATGTAACGGGTTGGCCTCTTCGTGCCCTTCCATTAACGCTTCTGCTGTATCGCCGTGTTCTTCGCGCCATTCATCATAAGAGAACAATTGGCTGCTGTTGGTATCCATCAAAATCTGGCGGTATTCCTCGATGGGAATATCTAACGCCTGCGCCACTTCGCCTTCGCTCGGTGGTCGCCCTAATCGCTGTTCGGCATGGTGCATCGCCTGTGAAACTTCACGCGCATTACGTCGCACGCTGCGGGGCACCCAGTCGCGGCTACGCAGCTCATCGAGCATCGCACCGCGAATGCGTTGTACGGCGTAAGTCGTAAACGCCGTGCCTTGCATCGCATCAAACCGTTCAACCGCATTCAGTAAACCGATTCCCCCCGCTTGCAGCAGATCATCAAGCTCTACGCTGGCGGGAAGCCGTACCTGCAAACGCAGGGCTTCATGGCGCACCAGAGGAACATAGCGCTGCCATAAAGAATTTTTATCTATCACGCCGCTGGCTGTATACAGATCGCTCACTATCGTAACCTGGCAATTGGAGGGTCTGTACTATTATGCTTTCGCAATCACTTTCCAATCGCCTGAATAAGGACTTAAAAACGCGGCTATTTGGATTATGTCGCCGTTTTGGACAAATAACGAACAGTAACTATATCAGCGTTTTTGTCGGCCGTGTCACACTAAAAAGTAAGCATTGGTTAAAAAAGGGGTAAAAAGAGCAACAAAAAAAACCCCGCCGAAGCGGGGTTTTTCAATCAAATACTGCGCGGTAAGGCGATTAGCCCTGCAGCAGAGACAGTACTGACTGAGGAACCTGGTTAGCTTTGGACAATACTGAAGTACCAGCCTGTTGCAGGATCTGCGCACGGCTCATGTTAGACACTTCGGTAGAGTAGTCAGCATCCTGAATACGGCTACGTGCTGAAGTCAGGTTGTTGGTGGTGTTGTTCAGGTTGGTGATGGTAGATTCAAAACGGTTCTGAGAAGCACCCAGAGCTGAACGTTGAGTATCAACAGCTTTCAACGCGGCATCGATGTCTGCCAGTGGTGTAGTACCAGTAGAAGCACCAGTGCTTGTCACTTTACCGGTCAATACGTCAAAACCTTCAGCAGCAACAGTACGCAGGTTGCCGTTAACTACGGTACCGCCTGCAGCAGCATTAGCAGCCGCGGTGCCCGCAGTTTTACCCGCAGCAGTCGCCGCATCTTTAGCTGAAGAATAAGTAGCCAGGTTAGCATCAACCTGAATAGCAGCCGTCAATGCAGTATCGGCTGTGGCTTTATCAGCAGGTACCGAACCCGTTGTTGGGTAACCGGTTTTAACTTTTGCCAATGTTGCAGAAATGTCAACAGTCGCGCTTAAACCCAGTTTGCTACGTAACGCTGTTTCAGCTGTTTTTTCTGCAGCAGAACCTGCTGCAGTATCCGCATAGTTGGTCAGTTCGGTGGCAGCACCAGTAACAACGACGCCTGCCGCTGTTGCATCAACCGGTTTAGCCAGCGCAGTGGTGTAGGTTGAGTTGTACGTTGAAGTATAAGCAGTGTTATAGGCAGTGGTCCCAGTATTAATGTTTCCGCTGGTATTGATGCTGCTGTTTGACGTGCCATCGGTGTTAGCTGCTGCCAGGTTCCAGCCAGCGCTTGCGCCGATACCAATACTGATTTGTTCACCGTCTTTAGAACCAATCTGGAAACTGTACGCAGATGAAGCTGCAGTGCGGTTGTCCAGAACTTTGATGCCGTTGAAGTCGGTTTGTTTGGTTACGCGGTTGATTTCTTCCATACGCTGGTTAACTTCAGACTGGATGGAGTCGATATCTGATGCTGAGTTAGAGCTGTTTTGCGCCTGAACAGTCAGGTCACGAACACGCTGTAAGTTGTTGTTGATTTCGCCCAGTGCGCCTTCAGCGGTCTGCGACAGTGAGATACCGTCGTTAGCGTTACGTGAAGCAACGGTCAGGCCATTGATGTTAGACGTGAAACGGTTGGCAATTGCCTGACCCGCTGCATCATCTTTTGCGCTGTTGATACGCAGACCAGAAGACAGACGCTCAATGGCGGTGCCCAGGGACGCTTGAGATTTGTTCAGGTTGTTCTGAGTCATCAGGGACAAGCTGTTAGTGTTGATTACCGCCATAGTATGATTTCCTTAAATTCTGTTATTTAGGTTTAGGCTTTCGGCCTACGGCTTTATCACCGTCCAAACTTGTATCGGCGCTACCACCAGAACCTTTAGTCAGAATTTAAAAAAAAACGAAAATAATCACTCCGCCCGATGTTCTTCTCTATATCCCATTGTCGTCAAAATGCCGGCTGATGGCCGGTACATCAACGTAATCTATGTTCCTGCCACATTAAAAATGTCGATATAGAGGGAGGCTAATAATAATGCGGCAAATTACCCCTAATAAGCACGGCTATTCTTGCCATAAAAATTTAGAAGACCGGTATAAACTTCGCGTCATCCTTGCCGATAACACTGGTAACACCCTTCTCTCTAAGGAATAAAAAAATGGCTAGTGTAAGCTCACTCGGCGCCGGTACCACCCTTGATCTCAGCAGCTTAATGGATTCACTGACAACGGCAGAAAACGCGCGCATGACGCCGCTGACTACTCAGCAGACATCCTATAAAGCTAAGCTGACATCATTCAGTATTTTACAGACGGCTCTGGATAAACTGAAGACGACGACTGTCGCGTTACAATCTGCCGATACCATTTCAGGCACCTCAGTCACCAGCACCAATACCTCATTTACGGCCACCCTGACAGCGGGCACCTCCGCACCGGCTGGCTCGTTTAAAATCAATGTTACACAGTTGGCGCAGGCACAGTCTCTGCTCTCTGGCACCGTTGCCAGCGCAACGGCTAACGTGGGAACAACCGGTGCCACTGGCCGGACCCTGACCATTGCTCAGGCGGGTAAAGACCCGATCAGCGTCACACTGACTGATGACCAAACCACGTTGAATGGCGTGCGCGATGCTATCAATGCCAAACAGGGCGGCGTGACCGCCAGCGTCATTAAAGCCAATGATAACAGCTACCACCTGGCGTTAACGTCCAATGATTCCGGTACCGCAAACGCCATGACCGTCAGTGTGACCGGTGACGATACCCTGAACAAACTGATTGGTTATGACCCGACTGCCACCACGAATGGCATGAGCGTGTCGACAATAGCCCAGGATGCCAAATTCAGTGTCAACGGTTTAGAACTCACCCGCAGTACTAATACAGTGACCGATGCGCTGAGTGGTGTGACACTAAATCTAAATTCACAGACCAGTACAACCAGCGGCCCTGAAACACTGAGTGTGACCAAAGACACCACCGCGATGACCAAGGCGATTCAGAATTATGTTGATGCCTATAACTCATTGCAGACCACCATCGCCAGCCAGACGGCTTATACCGCAGTGACTAAGGGCACGACGCAGGATGCCAGCAATGGTGCACTGTTCGGTGACGGTACTGTCCGTACTATTTCAACCCAGTTGCGTGGGCAGTTAGGTTCTTCTCAACCGAATGCTGACTACTCAACGCTGGCGAGCATGGGTATCACTCAGGATATTAACGGTAAATTGCAGGTAGACAACGTCAAATTAGGTGCTGCGTTGACCAACAAACCGGCCAGCGTCACCCAGTTCTTTAAAGGTGATGGTGTGACGACCGGTTTTGCCACGCAATCGACAACTATGCTGACCAAAATGCTCGACTCCAGTAACGGCACGATTCAGTCCGCAGAAGACGGTATCAATAAGTCGTTAAAAACACTGGCTGACCAGATGACCTCCACGACCACCAGCATTAATACCAACCTGGCCAACTACAAGACGCAATTTACGAATCTATCCGTGCTGGTCAACAAGCTGACCAACACAGGTAACTATTTGACCCAGCAGTTTGCATCAACCAGTTCGACGTCATAAGGACTGAATATGTACAATAATTCTGGCGTTCAGGCCTACGCAAAAATCGGTCTTGAAAGTGCGGTGATGAGTGCCTCTCCGCATCAGTTAGTCGTAATGTTATTTGACGGGGCGCGCAGCGCCCTTATCCGCGCAGGTATTTTTATCCAGCAGGGCGATATTCCCGGCAAGGGTAATGCGCTGTCTAAAGCCATCAATATTATTGATAACGGTTTAATCGCGGGTCTGAGCCGTGAAAAAGGGGACCCGGCCTTAGTCGATAACCTCGAAGCGCTCTATTCCTACATGGTTCGCCGTTTATTACATGCCAATTTACATAACGACCAGCAAGCTATTACAGAAGTCATGGCGTTACTGGAAAATATAGCCGATGCCTGGCGGCAGATCGGCCCTAACTATCACCCTTTGCAGGACCAAAATAATGGATCGACATCAGTACCTGGTTAATGAGTATCGGCTGATCCTGACGCTAAGCGAACACATGCTGGTGCTTGCGAAAGAAGAGAAATGGGATGAGTTGGTAGAACTTGAAGTCAGCTATCTCAAAGCAGTAGAAGCAACCACCACACTGCCGCTGACTGAAGAGATATCTCCCATTGTTCAGAATTTGATCCGCCAGAGTTTGCGACAGATACTGGATAACGAGACTCAAATTAAAACTCTTTTGCAAGCACGGATGAATAAACTGGCCGAACTTATCGGCCAATCCGTAAAACAGCAGGAGGTCAACACGACCTATGGGCGTTTTACCGACAGAGCAATTGCCATTCGCGACCAGCAATAAATACGTTAAGACCTTTATTATCCTTTTTTTATTTCTTGTGTATATTAAAGACTTCAGAGACAGAGAATAAGTCACCCTGCACGGTTTCTTTTCTCTGTCGCCCTCTCTAATATCGTTTTCACCGACGGAAAACCGGCATTAATCCAGGGTCTCTTCACCGTTGGATCATACCGGTAATATGATGTGCTGCTTCGGGCAAAATCACGATGGTACGTAAAATAAAAGTGTCACCAGGGATCGGAACATCCTCATTGCTCATCCAGCATAGCGAGTTGCTTATCGGTGATATTTTTGTCGATAAACCCGAACTTATTTTTATTCTGCAGGGCTACTCCGTGATACGTCATGGCTTGCAGGAAACCCGTGTCAATAGCGGGGAAATGCTGGCAGTCAATAGCGGTCACACCTTAAGCGTCACCAACTCTTTGTCAGACGATGGCGTGTTCAGTTGTGCCATCATGGAATGGGACACCTCCTTATTCACCGACGTGCGTTTACACGCCCCGCCGTTTGATGGCGCCCTTACCAAGGTTGAGGATATCCGGGTCATTCCGCATATTCCCCCGGCATTTCACCAGTCATTTAATGATACCCACCATTCAATGTTATGGCACAAAAGCCTGCCCCCAACCATTGCCCGCCACCGCATGATTGAACAGCTATTGTGGTTATCACAGATGGGCATCTGTTATTCCCGTCAGCACAATGAGACCGTCACGCAGCAGGTGCGCGATCTGCTAGTGAATAATCTGCATAAATCCTTCACGGCGGCAGAAGTGGCGGAGCAGTTGTTGATGAACGAAGTCATGCTGCGCCGTCGTCTGGCGACGGAAAACAGCGTGCTGCGTAATCTGATGATTGATGTGCGCATGACCCACGCGCTGCGTCTGTTGCAATGCACCGATCTGGCCATTTCCAGTATTGCGCATCAAGTAGGCTACGAAAGCAGCTCGCGGTTTGCCGAACGGTTCCGCAAACGTTTCGGTTTCGCCCCGACCTCAATTCGCGGCCATTTGCGCCCGTTATAATGACGTTAATCATAGATGGGAAAAGTAAGGACAACGTTAGATCCTCGCGCGCAGGTTGCACTTCTAGATACCGATTGTAAAAATATGACAAATCACACGCATTAATTGATTACTAAATGTTAACGCCATAGAATACGTCCTGCTTTTTTGCCGTTTTCAGGGGTTATGTTGTGCACGTTTGGTGGGAAGTCATTAAAACAATTTATTGGGGTGGTTTAGCGTTGGCGGTAATTTTTACGCTGCTAGTGAGCCGGGGTACGTTTAAAATCCGCTTGCTGACCTCTGGGATCATCGGGTTTACCTGGCCGATGAGCTTTCCGGTAGTGCTGCTTTTTTCTCTGTTCTGATCTGAATATTTTGGCGTAAAAAACCCGGCTCGATGGCCGGGTTAACTGCACGCTGTGTCGTTGCGGCGCCGTTAATTGCGGGTCTGGATCCAAAAAGCATGGATCAGACCAGGCAGATAGCCACAAAGGGTCAGCAGGATGTTAAGCAAGAACTGCAAGCCCAAACCGTTGCCTATCAGCACGCCCAGCGGCGGCATAAGAATCGTAATTAATACTCTCCAAAAACCCATAACACGCTCCTTTTGATGTTTCCCTTCAAGTTATTGAAAATTCTGTGACCGGACAATCAGACAATTCGCGAAATCCCCTATTTCACGATAAGTGTTAATGGCAGATACAAAATAAAATGCCGCGTTTTAGTGAAACGGGGGGAATAATGGACCCTCTGAAATGTGGCCGTTTTACCGGCCCTCATTTTTCACTGTCACCAGGATTTCCTATGCAAACCAATCCCCCTGAAACAGCGCCTAAAAAACGCGACCCGTTCCGTTTTCATCATAAACATGCGCATCTCACGCCAACATTTGGTGAAAGCTGGTTCGCCTTGAAGGCCGAGGCGTTTGCACGATTCTTTGGCACGCCGCTGTTTCTTGGCGGGCAGACCCTGATTGTTGCGGTGTGGATCGTCGTTAACGTCACCGGCATAGTGAAGTTCGACGTCTACCCCTTCATTTTGCTTAACCTCGCCTTTAGTCTGCAGGCGGCATACGCGGCGCCTTTAATCCTGCTGGCGCAAACCCGCCAGGCCGAGCGTGATAAAGCTCACTCAGATGCCGACGCGCAACACCGCGAAGAGCTGGCCTTGGCCAACGAGCAGCGTCAGGCGATGGCAGCACAACATGCAGAGCAGATGATTGAACTGCTCAAACAAAATACTGAGCTGACCAACATGACCAAGCAACTGACTGAACGCATCGAGACACTGACCTTGCAGGTGCATAAGAAAATGCTGGAGTCATAATCTTCGCGGTATACCCGGTTGTGACAGCGCGCAGTGCCTGAACATGCTTTGGTCGCTAAAGTGATCAGCGTCACATATTTGCTTTTGTCCCCCATGACCTTCCCCTCCTGCCCTATAATTTAGAGCAACCGAAGCTGGCGCAGCACCTAGCGGTTCGGTTGCTTGTCCTTCATTATTAAGGAGTAGGAGGAATAATGTCTGAATACCATTATTTGCTTCTTGGCGGGAGTCGCCATGGACAGAGACATGTCGATGAATGCCATCAGTTTTCGCTGTATTTCTGGGGAGATAAACGTCTGGGAAAAGCCCATGCGGATTCAGAAATTTATAGCGTACAAAACGAGCGTTATAGGGTTTGTCCGGAAAAATGTACCGACGGACATTGGTATCTGGTGGGCTATTGCGGTGTCTGTCAGGAAATACCGGTAGAGGAACTTACCGACTGGATGATCAACAAGAACGTTAAACCCATGATGTGATCCACAAAGCGTTGAAATGCTCTCACTGAAGTCATGTAAAAAATAACCCCGCCAGTTGCGGGGTTTGTCATTTCTGCAGTTTGAGACACTAGCCGGCCATTCCCTGAATGTTTGCCGCGTGGAATTCCACATACCCACCGATCTCGAAATGCCGGTGAGCGGTAGAAACCCGCCCTAAAGGTGAGACGCGGGTGATCTCCCCTTCAAATTCACCGTCCATAATGCGGCTGATGGTGACATCAAGTTGATAGCTGGAAGGTTCGACACCAACGGGAAAAGTCAGCAACTTCACTTTATCACCGACCTGAAAGCGGTTGAGCATAGGTAACGGTGCCTGCTCGAAGATATCCTCGTTCATCATACGTTTCCTTGTTTTTTGGGATGATTAATAAGAGGATAGAACACTTCAACCCTACCCGCCTAAAAGGTTACAAGGAAATCCCATGATTAAACTCACTCAGCAGCAATGTGTGATCCTCACCGGTTTTACCGGCATTCTCCACGGTGAGTTCGAGTGGTTTCATGCCGATTTAGAATCCAGACTTGACCGCGAAGTACAAACCTCCGAACTGGGTTATCCTGAATTTATCGCCGAGTGCAAAGCGCTGTATGAAGAGGACTTCAACAATCTGATGCCGGAGTAAGCGCCCTACACCTGCATATTCATGCATGTGCAGCCGGGTGACGATAGGATGGGTTGAGTTACGGAAAGCATTAAAAATTCTTGTATACTGGTTTTTTTGGGCATTGTGAGCGCTAAGCCAATTCCCATCAAGACAGCAGCCAGTGCCGTGAGTGGCGGCTGGTTTATGGGGCTGTATCACAGGGTGTGGACTGACAGTCCTCTCATCATAAATAGTAGAGTAGTCACTTAATGAAAATGAAATTCATACCGCCAGTTATCGTACTGGCCGGTGCTGTAGGCTTTATGGTGTGGTTCTTTGCAAGTGGCGCTGCGATGCCTGGTGGGTGAAGAGACGTTCGCGTGATGAAGAATAAAATGAGGTTACTGTGGGAGCTACCGTTTACATCGCTGAAGATAGTTACGACATAGACAGTTATACCTGCCTACTCTCGCCCGCCCACACTGCGTTTTTTTTTGCTCAGCCTAACCTTCCACCTCATGGTTCAAACATGACCACTTATGTACGGCTATCTTCCTGATGGGAAATAATTTATGGCGCTATTATTTCAGCGTTCTATCCCATCCAAAGCACGAACGAATAAATTAAATTTTTGCCCGCCATTGTGCGGGCTTTTTTTTAAAGAGCGACATATCAGTCAATCGGCAACCTGATGCAACGTCCGCTTGTATTCATCGTCGCTCACTGGTTGCTGCTTCCTCTCGGTGTGTTTGCCCCGTTATGCCCCGCATAACAACGAAGAAACAAATTTACTTTATCTCTCAGTAAGTTAACTCACCTACACCTGCATATTCATCACATCTTGATAAGCAGCCACCAGTTTATTGCGCACCTGAATACCCAGTTGCAGCGAGATGCCTGATTTTTGCATATCCACCATCACATCGTTGAGACCGACACCGGGCACACCCAGCTCAAATTTCTCTGACTGCAATTTGGCGGTGTTTTGCGTCTCACTGATCTTGCCTAATGCCGCTTTCATTTCACTGGCAAAACCCGCTTCTTGTAACGGTTCGACCGGTTGCTTCATGCCAGCCTGCAACGACGTGGCCTGTAATTGCTGCAAAACACTCTCAATACCTTGAATTGCCATAAATTCCTCAGTTTTAGCTGCCGTAATGATGTCGTCGAAAGCCCTTCTCCGATCCACAGGACGTCACCCTATCACATAGGATTTTCCCTAAACGCGCTAATTGACCCCAAAAAACATGGCTTATCGACCCATTAACTTTGCATAAGGAGGCAAATAATGGCTTACCTGAAAAATCAGGTTCCTCTTGTGTTGCCTGAGGGGAACGAAAAAAAAATTTAACGCCTGTTTGTTTACCCCTACAGGTTTGCGCATCTGGGAGTCTGTTTTGTTACGACACAATCGGTTACGACACAACACGAATATTGCCGTTCAGCCGCTGAATAGGGATTTGCTATGAGCTCCGCAATAGCCGGCGCTGACAATTCTGAAAAAGGATTGACTGCGTTTATTAATCGACTGCGCGCTAACCCTAAAATCCCCATCGCCTTTGCTGCTGCCGCTGCATTGGCGATTGTCGTTGTAATGATGCTGTGGGCTAAGAACCCAACCTATCGCGTACTGTTCAGCAATATCAATGATAAGGACGGTGGAGCCATCGTCACGCAGCTGACGCAAATGAACATCCCTTATCAGTTCTCTGATAACGGCGGTGCCATCCTTATTCCTGCCGATAAAGTGTATGAAACCCGCTTGAAACTGGCCTCGGCCGGTCTGCCAAAAGGCGGTGCGGTGGGCTTCGAACTGATGGACCAGGAAAAGTTCGGCATCAGTCAGTTCAGCGAACAGATTAACTACCAGCGCGCACTGGAAGGTGAACTCTCCCGCACGATTGAAACTCTCGGCCCGGTACAAACAGCCCGCGTCCATCTGGCGATCCCAAAACCTTCGCTGTTCGTGCGCGAACAGAAAAACCCGTCCGCCTCCGTCACCCTAAACTTGCAGTCTGGCCGCGCGCTGGATGATGGCCAAATCAACGCCATCGTTTATATGGTGTCGAGCAGCGTCTCCGGGCTGCCGCCGGCTAACGTCACCGTGGTCGATCAAAGCGGTCATCTGCTGACTCAGTCTGATAATAATGGCCGTGACCTGAATGCCGCCCAGTTGAAGTTTGCTAATGAAGTCGAAGGCCGTCTGCAACGCCGCATTGAAGCCATTCTTCAGCCGGTGGTCGGTAACGGCAATATCCATGCGCAAATTACCGCGCAGATTGACTACGCCGTCCGCGAGCAGACTGACGAGAATTATCAGCCGAACGGCACACCTGATAAAGCCGCCGTGCGTTCACGCCAGTTGAGCACCAACGATCAGATTGGCGGTTCAGGCGTCGGCGGCGTACCGGGTGCACTCAGCAATCAGCCCACTGCACCGGCGACCGCGCCGATTAACAATCAGGCCACTAACGTTAACAACCCAAATGCGGCAGCCGGTAATCAGCAGGTCAATGGCCAGAATACCGCCAACAGCCGCACGGCAGCGCCAAGCGGGCCGAGCAGCAATCGTCATGACGAAACCACCAACTACGAACTTGACCGCACGATCACTCACACTCAGCACAGCGCCGGAGCCATACAGCGCCTGTCGGCAGCCGTGGTGGTTAACTATCAGCCGGGTGTAGACGGGAAAGCCAAACCGCTGACCGATGAGCAATTGAAACAAGTTGATTCACTGGTACGCGAAGCCATGGGCTTCTCCGCCGATCGTGGTGACACACTGAACGTAGTGAACACACCGTTTAACGAAACCGTCGATGACACCGCCGCCCTGCCATTCTGGAAATCACCGGCCTTCTTCGACCAGTTATTGAACGCCGGTCGCTGGTTGCTGGTACTGATTGTTGCCTGGCTGTTGTGGCGCAAACTGGTACGCCCTCTGGTGCAGAAACAGCAGTCCACGCGTGAAGCTGAGATAGCTGCCAATGTGGCCGCCGCCGCGCCGCCGTCAGACGGAGGCGCAGCCGTCAAACTCACCAATGATGAGCTGGCGAAACGTAAACGATCACAACAACGTGTCAGTGTCGAAGTGCAGACCCAACGTGTTCAGGAGCTGGCCGATAAAGATCCACGTATCGTCGCCCTGGTTATCCGCCAATGGATGAGTACCGAACAACCATGACTATGACTGGAACTGAAAAAAGCGCCATCCTGATGGTCACGCTGGGTGAAGACCGCGCGGTGGAGGTGTTTAAACACCTCAACCCGCGCGAGGTTCAGCAAATCAGCGGCGCGATGGCCAATATCCATCAGATTTCCAACAAACAGCTGAGCGAAGTGCTGGGCGAGTTTGAGGATGAATCCGAGCAGTACGCGGCGCTGAGCGTCAACACCAGCGAATACCTGCGTTCAGTGCTGACCAAAGCGCTGGGCGAAGAGCGTGCTGCCAGCTTGCTGGAAGATATCCTCGAGTCGCGTGAAACCACCAGCGGCATGGAAACGCTCAACTTTATGGAACCGGTGATTGCAGCCGACCTTATCCGCGACGAGCATCCGCAGATCATCGCCACCATCCTCGTGCATCTCAAACGCGGTCAGGCTGCCGATATTCTGGCCCTGTTCGACGAACGTCAGCGCAACGACGTCATGCTGCGTATCGCCACCTTTGGGGGCGTTCAGCCAGCGGCGCTGGCGGAACTGACCGAAGTGCTTAATAACCTGCTCGACGGCCAAAACCTCAAGCGCGCGAAGATGGGCGGTGTTCGTACTGCGGCCGAGATCATCAACCTGATGAAAACCCAGCAGGAAGAAGCGGTTATCGAAGCCATGCGCGGATACGACGGCGAACTGGCACAGAAAATCATCGACGAGATGTTCCTGTTCGAAAACCTGGTCGATGTCGACGATCGCAGTATCCAGCGCCTGTTGCAGGAAATCGAAGGCGAAGCGCTGCTTATTGCACTGAAAGGCGCCGAAGCGCCGCTGCGCGAGAAGTTCCTGCGCAACATGTCTCAACGTGCCGCCGATATCCTGCGCGACGATTTGGCCAACCGTGGCCCGATGCGTATGTCTCTGGTGGAAAACGAACAGAAAGCCATCCTGCAAACCGTGCGTCGCCTGGCCGAGTCTGGCGAGATGATGATTGGCGGAGGCGAGGATTCCTATGTCTGATGCCCTGACGCCACAAGATAAACCGGCTGAGCCGAAGAAAAGCACGGCAGAGAAAAAGACCGAGATGCTCAATGCGCTGCCGTGGCAGCCGTGGAAACTCAATGACCTGAATACTCCGGCGTTCTCGAATAAAGGAACGAGCGCGATAGAACCGCTGTTCGCCGAAGAAGATGAAGCGCAAGATAATGACGGTCTGACGCAGGCGCCGGTTGACCAAAATGAGCTGATGCGTCTGCAAATGCAGGCTCAGCAACAAGGTCACCAGCAAGGTTATGACGCAGGACAACAGCAAGGCTATCAGGCCGGTTTTCAGGCTGGACAAGAAGCCGGGCAGTTGCAGGGCGTGCAGGAAGCCCAGCAGCAGCAGGCGGTTCTGACCGAGCACTGGCAACAGATGGTGACCGACTTCCAGCAAACATTGGATGCGCTGGACAGCGTGATCGCGTCACGGTTGATGCAGATGGCACTGACGGCGGCGAAACAGGTACTGGGCCAACCGCCAATTTGCGACGGTTCAGCCCTGCTCAATCAAATTCAGCAATTAATACAGCAGGAGCCCATGTTCAAAGGCAAACCGCAGTTGCGGGTCAATCCGGCCGATTTCGACCGGGTTGAACAGCAATTGGGTGTCACTTTAAGCCTGCACGGCTGGCGACTGCTGGCTGACAGCCAGATCCACAGCGGTGGCTGTAAAGTCAGCGCGGAAGATGGCGATATGGACGCCTCGCTGGCGACCCGCTGGCACGAACTGTGCCGCCTTGCTGCACCGGGATCACTCTGATGACCGCCCGTCTCAGCCGCCTGCTCAAAACGCTTGATGACGCTGAAAAGCGCATGGAGCGCACCCCGGCCCTGCGCCGTTATGGTCGCCTGACCCGCGCCACCGGCCTGGTGCTTGAAGCCACCGGTCTGCAACTGCCGCTCGGTGCCACCTGTCTGATTGAACGCCTTGACGGCACTATTGTGCAGGAAGTGGAAAGCGAAGTGGTCGGCTTCAATGGCCAGCATCTCTTTTTGATGCCGCTGGAAGAGGTCGAAGGTGTACTGCCCGGCGCCCGCGTCTACGCACGGATCTCGCCGGAGGGTCACACCGCCAGCAAACAGTTGCCGCTTGGCCCGCAGTTGCTTGGCCGTGTGCTCGACGGCAGCGCCAAACCGCTCGACGGTCTGCCGCCACCGGACACCGGCTATCGTGCGACGCTGATCACCCCACCGTTCAACCCGCTGCAACGTACCCCGATCACTGACGTACTCGACGTGGGCGTGAGGGCGATTAACGCCCTGCTGACCGTCGGGCGCGGGCAACGTATGGGCCTGTTTGCCGGTTCTGGCGTAGGTAAATCCGTGCTGCTCGGCATGATGGCGCGTTACACCCAGGCAGATGTGATTGTCGTCGGCCTGATCGGTGAACGTGGCCGTGAAGTGAAAGATTTCATCGAAAACATTCTTGGCGACGAAGGCCGTGCCCGCGCGGTCGTGATCGCTGCCCCGGCGGATGTCTCGCCGCTCCTGCGTATGCAGGGTGCCGCTTACGCGACGCGCATCGCCGAAGATTTCCGCGACCGCGGCCAGCACGTATTGCTGATCATGGACTCACTGACCCGCTACGCCATGGCGCAGCGTGAAATCGCGCTGGCTATCGGCGAACCACCGGCCACCAAAGGCTACCCGCCTTCCGTCTTCGCCAAACTGCCTGCGCTGGTTGAACGCGCCGGTAACGGTATCAGCGGCGGCGGTTCGGTCACGGCGTTTTACACGGTTCTGACCGAAGGTGATGACCAGCAAGACCCGATTGCCGACTCCGCCCGCGCTATTCTCGACGGCCACATCGTGCTGTCGCGCCGCCTGGCTGAGGCCGGGCATTATCCGGCCATTGATATTGAAGCCTCGATCAGCCGCGCCATGACGTCATTGATTGATGATGCTCAGTACGGCCGCGTGCGTGATTTTAAACAACTGTTGTCCAGCTATCAGCGCAACCGCGATCTGGTCAGCGTGGGTGCCTACGCCGCAGGCAGCGATCCGCTGCTTGACCGCGCCATCCGACTCTACCCGCAAATAGAAGATTTTTTGCAGCAGGACATCATGGAGCGTAGCTCGTATGAAGATGCCTGCCTGCAACTAAAAATGTTGTTACCGGGTTAATCTTCTTAAGGAGATCTCATGGAAAGCTCTTCCCCATTGATTACTCTCTGTTCTTTAGCCCAGAAGGCACTGGATCAGGCAACCAATCATCTGGGTCAGATCAGGCAGTCGCACAATCAGGCGCAAGAACAACTGTCGATGCTACTCAATTACCAGAACGAGTACCGGCAGAAGCTTAACACGACCATGACTGACGGCATCGCAGCCAACACCTGGCAGAACTACCAGCAGTTTATTACCACGCTGGAAGTGGCTATCGACCAGCACCGGCAGCAACTGTTGCAGTGGAACCAACGTCTGGACGCCGCCGTTAACCAGTGGCAGGAGAAGCAACAGCGCCTGAATGCCTACCAGACGCTGCAAAGCCGGGCCAGCGAACAGCGACGCCAACATGAAAACCGGATGGATCAGAAGCAAACGGATGAATTCGCCCAGCGCGGCGCACACAGGAAAAAACATTGATGAATATGAATATTGTGCCCGCTGCCGTGACATCGGCCAACGCCAGCACTGGCACCAACAAAGCCACCGACAGTAGCCTTCTGGCAGACGCGGATGCCAGCACGGCAAGCGATGACTTCGCCACACAACTGGAAGCGCAACTGGGAGCCAAATTGGGTTCGCAAATTGGCCAGTTGGGTAAACAGATCAGCGCCAAAGGCCAGGTGGTGGATAAAAACACCCTGACGCAGGCCATTAACGCCGGTGAAAAAGCGGGTACACTGACCCTGCTTGATGAAACTCAGCTTAAACAGGTCATGACTGCCGTTCAGAACTTACCGGCAGGCAACCTGAAAACCACCGACCTCAACGCGCTGAAAGGTTTGCTCTCCGGCGATAAAGAGGATGTCCGCGATGCTAAAACGGAAGACAGCAACGCCCTGCCGGTTCAGGCCCTGTTCGCCATGCTGGCGGCGCAGCCTGCACAACCGGTGACCGTTGCCGCCGCCGCACAGGGCACTACGCTGTCCAAAACCGACGACGGGAAAGATAAAGCGGCTCTGCTACAAAGCCTGAGCGGGGATGCCAAAACATTGCTTGCAGGTGATGATAAAACCGCAGATCATAAAACCGCCGTGACCGACAGCAAAACCAGCGCCAGCAGCACAGCCGCCAGCAGTAAAACCACCAGCACCACCGATTTTAGCAGCGCACTGACGGCAATGAGCACGGCGGCGGGCACCGCTTCCCAAACTGACAGCCATCAAAAAAGCAGCGACAACAGCAGCCTGCTGCAGACGCTGAACCAGGTCAATGCGGCAGCGATGGCCTCGCCTTCAGCCACCGTGTCAAGTACGCCGACCACCACCTCGCTGGTAAGCGCGCCGGGCGTACCCCAGTTGAGTGCCCAACTGGGCAGCCCAGAGTGGCAACAGCAGTTAGGCCAGCAGGTGATGATGTTCAACCGCCAGGGGCAGCAAACGGCAGAACTGCGTCTTAATCCGCAGGATTTGGGATCAATTCAAATCAGCATGAAGATTGAAGACGGTCAGGCGCAGATGAACTTTGTCTCCGGCCACAGCGGCGTGCGTGCCGCGCTGGAAGCGGCAATGCCACAGCTGCGCACATCACTGGCAGACAGCGGTATCAACCTCAGCCAGAGCAACGTCAGCAGCGACACCTCGCAATGGCAACAGGCGCAGCAAGGTTTCCAGCAATCCGGCCAGCAGTCGGGTTCATCGCAGGGTAATGCGGCCAGTTGGGCCGCGTTTAATGGCACCGGCAGTGTGGCTGCCAGCGATGCACTGCCAGTACCCGCTTCGCTACAGCAGCTGGCTAATGGCAAAAGCGGCGTGGATATTTTTGCGTAATAATTAAGCCTTACCCCACTATTTTTCGAGGTGCGACAAAGCAGCGACTCGAAAGATAGTGGGGTAAACGGCAGATGTAACCCCCTTTACCCCACCTATTCCGACTATTGAAAGAAGGGATACGCGGGATAATCCTAAACAGAAATTAAATATCTAACTTACCCCAATAACAGGAACTTCGCTTATCCATGTCTGATTCTGCCATTTCGACCAAGCGTAAAAGTAAACGCCCGATGCTGATTATCCTGCTGATTTTGGTGGTAATTGCCGCCGCCGGTGGGGGCTATGCATGGTGGACATTGCACAATAAGCCTGCTGCTCCGGGGACGGAGCAAGTGAAGAAAGACGTTCCACCGGCACCACCGATTTTCCTGGCACTCGAGACCTTTACCGTAAATCTGCAAAACGCGGATAACAACCCCGATCGCGTGTTGTATATCGGCCTGACTCTGCGCCTGCCGGATGAGCAAAACCGCACTGCGTTGAACGAGTACCTGCCAGAAGTGCGCAGCCGTTTACTGATGCTGTTGTCACGCCAGAAAAGCGACGACCTGGCTAGCGAAGTGGGCAAACAGCAGTTGATCGCCGATATCAAACAAGTTCTGAGTCCTCCGTTTGTCAAAGGTCAGCCTAATGTGCTGATCAGCGATGTGCTTTTCACTGCTTTCATACTGCGATAATCAAATTATGGCCGACAGCATTCTTTCACAGGCAGAAATTGACGCGCTGCTCAATGGTGACAGCGACAGCGACAGCGCGCAGGAGGTCAACACCACTGCGGCCAAACCTGACGATGGTGTAAAACCTTTTGACCCTACCACCCAGCGACGCGTGGTCCGTGAGCGGTTGCAGGCGCTGGAAATTATCAACGAGCGGTTTGCCCGTCACTTCCGCATGGGTTTATTCAACCTGTTGCGCCGCAGCCCGGACATCACCGTCGGCCCGATTAAAATCCAGCCGTACCATGATTTTGCCCGCAACCTGCCGGTGCCCACTAACCTTAACGTTATCCACCTGAAACCGCTGCGCGGCTCGGCGCTGTTCGTGTTTGCGCCCAGCCTGGTATTTATCGCCGTGGATAACCTGTTCGGCGGTGACGGACGCTTTCCGACCAAAGTCGAAGGCCGCGAGTTCACCCACACCGAACAGCGCGTGATCAAACGCATGCTGACACTGGCGCTGGACGCCTACGAAGATGCGTGGAGCGCGGTGTATAAACTGAGCGTGGAGTACGTACGCGCCGAGTTACAGGTCAAATTCACTAACATCACGTCGTCTCCGAATGACATCGTGGTCACCACCCCGTTCCACGTTGAGATCGGCGCACTGAGCGGCGATCTCAACATCTGTATTCCGTTTAGCATGATTGAACCAATACGTGAACTGCTGACCAACCCGCCGATTGAAAACTCGCGCAACGAAGAGAGTCAGTGGCGCGAAAATCTGGTGCATCAGGTCAAGCACTCCCAGCTGGAACTGGTGGCAAATTTTGTTGATATTCCGCTGCGCTTGTCGCAAATCCTCAAGCTGCAACCGGGTGACGTTCTGCCTATTGAAAAACCGGACCGCCTGATTGCGCACGTTGACGGCGTCCCGGTGCTGACCAGCAAATATGGCACCCTCAACGATCAGTACGCCCTGCGCGTTGAACATTTGATTAACCCAATTTTGAATTCCCTGGATGAGGAACAGCCCCATGAGTGACACCAATAAACCGTCTGACAGCGGATCGGAAAACGTTGACGATTTATGGGCTGATGCGTTTAACGAACAGCTTTCAGCAGGCGGCAGTGAAAAAGCGTCCACCGAAGGCGTGTTCGCCGCGCTGGGTGCCCAGGAAGGCACCGGAAGTTTGCAGGATATCGATATGATCCTCGACATTCCGGTGAAACTGACCGTCGAGTTAGGCCGCACCAAAATGACCATCAAAGAGCTGCTGCGCCTGTCGCAGGGTTCCGTCGTGGCACTGGACGGACTGGCAGGCGAACCGCTGGATATTCTGATCAACGGCTATCTGATTGCTCAGGGTGAAGTGGTGGTGGTGGCCGACAAATACGGCGTGCGCATCACTGACATCATCACGCCATCAGAACGTATGCGTCGTTTGAGCCGCTAATGCCTAACAGCGTCGCCCCCCCGGATTCCCCCTACGCTACGCCTGCGTCGCCGCACATTGCGTCTCAACAGGCGGCACCGGCGATGCCACCCAGTTCAGTTCTGACGCAGGTCAGTACTGTGCTTGGCGGCATTTTGCTGCTGATTTTGTTTATCGGCTGGGTGGCGAAGCGTACCGGTTTTGCACCGCAGTCGAAGAATAACAAACTGCTCAAAGTGACGGCCAGTTGTCAGGTCGGCCGTGGTGAAAAAGTGGTGATAGTAGAAGTGGACAATACCTGGCTGGTGCTTGGCGTGACCTCGCATCAGATCACCCCGCTGCATACGCTGAGCGCACCACCGGTGGTCGCCACGCCGGATGACGTGACAGCGTCACAAAAACCGACTGACTTTGGTCAGTTGCTGAAAAAAGTACTGAAACGTCCGGGAAACAAGGCATGAGCTCGCTGAAATCTTCTTTGCGCTGGCTGCTGCCGGTGCTGTTACTGGTCAGCCCTGCGGCCTTCGCGCAATTGCCGGGGATCATCAGCCAACAGCTGTCCAACGGTACCCAAAGCTGGTCATTGCCGGTGCAAACGCTGGTGTTTATCACCACGCTGACACTGCTGCCCGCCATGCTGCTGATGTGCACCAGTTTTACCCGTATCATCATCGTGCTCGGTTTACTGCGAAACGCACTCGGTACGCCGTCGGCACCGCCTAACCAGGTGATGCTCGGTCTGGCGCTGTTTCTGACCTTTTTCGTTATGTCGCCGGTGTTTGATAAAATTTACACCGACGCCTATCAGCCCTTCAGCGAAGATAAAATCAGTATGCAGGTCGCGATGGACAAAGGGGCAGAACCGCTGCGCCAGTTCATGCTGCGCCAGACCCGCGAAAGCGATCTGGCCCTGTACGCCCGCTTAGCCAGTTTGCCGCCGCTGGCCGGTCCCGAAGCGGTGCCGATGCGTATCCTGTTACCGGCCTACGTCACCAGCGAACTGAAAACCGCCTTCCAGATTGGTTTTACTGTGTTCATCCCGTTTATGATCATCGACCTGGTGGTCGCCAGCGTACTGATGGCACTCGGGATGATGATGGTACCGCCCGCCACCATCTCACTGCCTTTCAAGCTGATGCTGTTTGTGCTGGTAGATGGCTGGCAGCTCCTGCTCGGGTCGCTGGCACAAAGCTTCTACAGTTAAAGATTTTTCGCGCTCCACCGCCCGAATTGATGGGCGTCAGCGTCGCAGTCAGTTTGTTCACCGCCAGCGCGCAGGGCCCGCAGCGTACATAAGTACGTGAGGAGCACGAGCACTGCCGGGGAACAAAATGGCAAGTAAGCTAGCCCAAGTGCACTCATATTGGACACAAGATCATGACTCCTGAATCGGTAATGGCGCTGGGCAACCAGGCGATGAAAATTGCATTGGCGGTGGCTGCACCTTTGTTGCTGGCCGCGCTGGTCACCGGTCTTATCGTCAGCCTGTTGCAGGCGGCGACGCAGATCAACGAACAAACGCTGTCGTTCATTCCTAAGATTCTGGCCGTCGTCGCCACTATCGTTATCGCAGGTCCATGGATGCTCAACTTGCTGCTGGACTATATGCGCACGTTGTTCACCAGCCTGCCCTATATTATCGGCTGACCGGTGATCTCCTTCGACAGCACGCAGCTGGCCGGCTGGCTGAGCATGTATTTCTGGCCCCTGTTGCGTATCTTGGCACTGATCAGCACCGCCCCCATCACCGGCGAAAAGCAGGTGCCAAAAAAAGTCAAACTCGGCCTCGGCATGATGATCACCTTTTTGATTGCCCCCGGTTTGCCCCCTATCGAAGTGCCGATGTTCTCGAGCGGTGCCCTCTGGTTGGCGGCGCAACAGATTATTATCGGCACCGCACTCGGTCTGACCATGCAACTGGCGTTTGCCGCGGTGCGTATGGCCGGTGAAATCATCGGCTTGCAGATGGGTATCTCGTTTGCCACTTTCTTTGACCCCAGCAACCGCCTTAACACGCCGATATTGGCGCAGCTATTAAACCTGTTGGCGGTGCTGCTGTTCCTCAGTTTCAACGGTCATCTGTGGCTGATTTCGCTGCTTTCCGACAGTTTCCACACCCTGCCCATTCGTTCACACCCGCTAAATGGCAACGGATTTATGGCATTGGCGAAAGGTGGCAGTATTATTTTCAGCGGCGGCCTGATGCTGGCGCTGCCGATTGTCACGCTGCTGCTGACGCTCAACATGGCTCTTGGGCTGCTCAACCGCGTGACACCACAGCTGTCGGTGTTCGTAATCGGTTTCCCGCTGACGCTGAGTATTGGTATTTTGGCTATGGGGTTGATGATGCCGATGGTCGCCCCGTTCTGCGAACACCTCTTCAGTGAAGTGTTCGACAAACTGGTGCTGATTTTAGGGCAACTGGCAGCCTGACGTTTGCAGGTTAACGGCGGGAAAGTAACGCCATGACTTCGTAGTGTGCAGTGTGCGGAAACATGTCGAATAGCTGGACGCGCTCGATGTGGTAGTCCGGCAGATGGGTAAGGTCTTTCGCCATGGTTTGTGCGTTGCAGCTGGAATAAAGAATGGTCTGCGGCGCCATGCGGCTTAAGTAATCACAAAGCTCTGCGCCGATACCTCGCCGTGGCGGATTAACCAGCACCAGGTCTGGCACCTCCCCCTTGCCGGTCGCGAAACCGGTTGAGTCCAGCGCCTGAAACTCCACGTTTTTCAATCCTAACCTTGCAGCCGATTCGCGCGCGCAGGCTATCGCTTCGGCACTGATTTCAATCCCGGTCAATTTCATCTCAGGCGTAGCGCAATGCAGGCCAAAACCACCGACCCCGCAGAACAGATCCCACATGCTATCAATTTTAAGATCGGTCACCCATTCCCGTGCCGTGGCATATAACGCCGCCGCCACCTGCGGATTGGTTTGGAAGAAACTCTGCGGACGAATAAACAACGGCACATGGTTAAACTCCTCTTCCAGCGCCTGCTGCGCCGTCAGCGGGATCTCCTCATCCCCCTCAAGTCTCGCCATATGTACTGGCTGAATATTGGCAGATATTACTTTTAGCTGCGGAAGCTGCTGCTGCAGCCACGGCAACGCGGCGCGCAGCTGGGCCAGTTTGGTCTGCGAACGCAGCACGAAGCGCAGCATCATGCCGCCCTCTTGCTGGCTTTCGGTTAACAGCAGGAATTTCAACTCACCGCGTTTGCGCGCCACGTTATAGGGCGTCAGCCCTGCGCGGGCGATGAAGCTTTTGAGTACGGAGAACACCGCCGGAAAACTGGCCGGATAGAGCGGACATTCGCACAGATCAACCGGCGTACCGTCGCGGTGCAGCATGCCTAACAGCGGGCGTTCGACGCTGCCGCTGACCACCATTTTAGCTTTATTGCGAAACGCACTTTCCGCGCCGGTGACCGGTTCGCACCATTGGCTGACCGGCAGGCCTTCGAGCAGTTGGCTCAAATCCTGCTGTTTATCGGCCAGCTGGCGTGAATAAGGTTTGTCGAGCCACTGACATGAGCGGCAGGTCCCGGCGGTATAAAGTGCGCAATGCATGAAAGATGACCGTTATCTGGAAAGCAGGAGAAAAGTTGGCGCGCAGTGTACCACTGGCTCAGCGTCGGCGCAGGAAAAACCGGCGGCTGCCCGGCGGGGCATACAACAACAGGATCACCACAATGTCAGGGATTTTCTGCATCAATAATGCATACAGGAACTCGCCCTGCGTGTCGGTTTCAAAGCGAAAAATCTTCGGCCCGAACCAGTCAAAAGAAGCCAGTAGCATATAACCCACCACCACGGCCTGACAGCCGATAAAGGCTCTGCGGCCCCAGTTACGGCCACGCATCATGGCGTAAGCGGCGCGGCACTCCACCAGCACAATCATCAGGCTGGCGAGCAGAATAATACAGTTGAGCCACGAACTGGCGCTGGCACGCACAAAATCACTCAGGCCGGCCACCCCCATGGCATCAAACAGCAGAATGAATTCCAGACAGCGCGTCGCCACGATGGCCGAGGCGCCAATCATGACGGGTACGGGTATGAACTGTAACTTCATCCCCTGCGCCCCAGACGCTGCGTTGGCTGCTTTTGTTCATCCAAATCGCCGATTGGTGTCAGCCCGCGTTTGCCGCCTGGCTGATACGCCAATCGCGTTGGGGAGGTATCAATGTCATTGACCACGATATGCACGTTGTATCTCTTTCACTCTCTGTTTTTCCGCCCGCGCCATAAACCACCAGGCAATCATGCCAATAATTCCCACCACCAGCAGAATCAGCGTTGCCAGTGCGTTGATCTCCGGGTTCACGCCCATGCGCACGCTGGCAAATACCAGCATTGGCAAGGTGGTTGACCCCGGCCCTGCGACGAAACTGGCGATCACTAAATCATCCAGCGACAGCGTAAAGGCCAGTAACCAGCCCGACACCAGCGCCGGGGCAATCATCGGCACGGTGATGATAAAAAACACTTTTAATGGCGTCGCACCGAGATCCATGGCGGCCTCTTCTATCGAGCGGTCCAGTTCACGCAATCGCGCAGCCACCACCACCGAAACATAGGCGCTGCAAAACGTCACGTGCGCCAGCCAGATGGTGAACATGCCACGCTCGGCGGGCCAGCCAAAGGCGTGCCCCATCGCCACAAACAGCAGCAGCAGCGCAAGCCCGGTGATCACATCCGGCATCACCAGCGGTGCCGTCAACATAAACGCAAACCCGGTAGAACCTTTAAAACGCCCAAAACGCACAATCACCACCGCCGCCAGCGTGCCGACAATCACCGCCATGGTGGCCGCCGCCGTGGCGATACTCAGGCTCATACCGACCGCGTTGATCATCGCCGTGTCATGGAACAGCTGAGTATACCAGCGGGTAGACCACCCGGCCCAGACCGTTACCAGCTTGGAGCTGTTAAACGAATAAATAACCAGCATCAGCATCGGTGCATAGAGGAAGGTGAAGCCGAGCACCAGAATAAGAATTCGCCACGGTGAGCGAACAACCGGCAAATTGTTCATTCTTTGTCTCCCAGCTCTTTGCTTTGGTATTTGTGGAACCACAGAATGGGCATGATCAGCAGCAGTAGCATGATCACTGCCACCGCCGAAGCCACTGGCCAGTCACGGTTATTGAAGAACTCCTCCCACAAAATTCGTCCGATCATGATGCTGTCAGGGCCGCCGAGCAGTGCCGGAATGACGTACTCCCCCACCGCCGGGATAAAGACCAGCATCGAACCGGCAATAATGCCGCCTTTGGTCAGCGGCACAATCACGCGGAAGAAGGTTTTAAGCGGACGCGCACCTAAGTCCAGCGACGCTTCCACCAGCGAGTAGTCGAGACGGGTCAGCGCGGTGTAAATCGGCAACACCATAAACGGCAGATAGGAGTAAACAATGCCAATATAGACCGCCAGATTGGTGTGCAAAATCACCAGCGGCTGGTCAATCACATGCAGCCAGATAAGGAAATTATTCAGCACGCCGTTATCTTTCAGGATGCCCATCCAGGCATACACGCGGATCAGGAATGAAGTCCAGGACGGCAAAATCACCAGCAGCAGCAAAATATTGCGCGTCGATTTACGGCTATGCGCCACCGCCCACGCCAGTGGGTAGCCAATGGCCAGGCAGCACAGGGTGGAAATCGCCGCGACTTCCAGCGATTGCAGGTAGGCTTCAATGTAGAGCGGGTCGTCGGTGAGCGAGAGGTAATTGCCGAGATTCAGGGCGATATCCAGCATACCATCAGCAAAGGTGACCAGATCGGTATACGGCGGAATGGCGCGGGCCATTTGGGCGAAACTGATTTTGAACACAATCAAAAACGGCAGCAGGAACAGCAGCAGGAACCACACCAGCGGCAACAGGATCACCAGCTTACGGCCATGCTTTTGCTGCAACCGGCCAAAGAAGGCTTTCAGGCCACCCGGTGGTTTGGCCGGTTCGGCCTGGTCAGGTTGTGCAGAGATAAAGGACATGTTTCAACTCCCCTTAAACGGTCAGCACGACACAGCTGTCGGCTTCCCAGCACAGACGTACTTCGTCGTCCCAGGTAGGCATGCCTCTGCGGAAGCGGTGGCCGTTCTGTAACTGTGCGGTGATCATCTGTCCACTGTGCAGTTTGACGTGGTAAATCGACAGATCGCCAAGATAGGCAATATTTGCCACTTCGCCGACGGCAAAGTTGCAGCCATCTTCAGGCACCTCGTCGCACAGCATGATTTTTTCCGGTCGCAGCGCCACGAATACCGGCACACCGTCGATCACCGAGGCATCAGCATCAACTTTCAACGGATGCATCAGACCAGGGCTGCTGATGATCAGCGCGTCATCCTGACGTTCCTGCAACACGCCTTCGAAGATATTCACCGAACCGATGAACTCAGCGCTGAAGCGGCTGGTCGGATGTTCGTAAATCTCTTCAGGTTCACCAATCTGCACAAATTTCCCACGGTTCATGATGGCGATGCGCCCCGCCATGGTCATGGCCTCTTCCTGATCGTGGGTGACCATCACGCAGGTCGCGCCAACGCGTTCGAGGATGTCCACCACTTCCAGTTGCATACGGTCACGCAGCTTTTTGTCCAGTGCGCCCATCGGCTCGTCGAGCAATAACAACTTTGGCCGCTTAGCCAGACTGCGAGCCAGCGCCACGCGCTGACGCTGGCCACCGGAAAGCTGATGCGGTTTACGTTTGGCAAACTCCTGCATATGCACCAGCGTCAGCATTTCTGCTACCCGACTTTTGATTTCAGCGGACGGCAGTTTGTCCTGCTTCAGGCCAAAGGCGATGTTCTGCTCCACCGTCATATGGGGGAACAGCGCGTAGGACTGGAACATCATGTTGATCGGCCGCTGATAAGGCGGCACCTGCGACAGGTCAACGCCATCAAGCACAATCTGGCCCTGCGATGGTGTCTCGAAACCGGCCAACATACGCAGCAGCGTCGACTTACCGCAACCGGAAGCACCGAGCAGTGCGAAAATTTCGCCTTTGTAGATGGTCAGACTGACGTCATCTACAGCCGCCTGCCCATCAAAGGATTTGGTTAAATTGCGGATTTCCAGCAAAGGCGTGAAGCCTTTGTGCGTTTTAGGCTGAGGACGGGGGATAGCATCATTCACTCAGGGACATCTCCGGCAGAGGCGGCGGCAAACCGCGCAAATTGAGGAACCGCAACAAAGTTAACGGCCCCGCCAGAAAGCTGCGGAGCCGCCAGTACAAATACTCAAAATCATTCGAGTCGCCTAGGGGCGCGTTCACGCAACCAACGCAGAGGCAGCTTGAAGGATGAAGAGTATCACTTTCCCGTTTTTACCTTAGTCCACGAACGGGTGATCACACGGTCAATCTTCGGATCCTGCACTTTCAGGGTGAAGAGTTTGGCACGGACATCGGCCGACGGGTAAATGCCCGGATTGTTACGCACGTCGGCATTGACCAGTGGCGTTGCGGCCAGGTTGCCGCTGGCGTAATAGACCGTGTTGCTGACCTGAGCGATGACTTTCGGCTCCATCAGATAGTTGAGGAACTGATAGGCCTCATCGAGGTTTTTGGCGTCAGCTGGGATAGCGAAGACGTCAAAGAAGGCCAGCGCCCCCTCTTTCGGAATACTGTAGGCCACGTTCACGCCGTTTTTGGCTTCTTTCGCGCGGTTAGAGGCCTGCATCACATCGCCCGCCCAGCCAATCGCCACGCAGATATCACCATTTGCCAGATCGTTAATGTACTGAGAAGAGTGGAAATAACGGATGTTAGGACGCAGTTTCAGCAGTAAGTCATTCGCCGGCCCCGTGTAATCACTGGCTTTGGTGCTGTTCGGGTCGAGATGCAGATAGTTAAGCACGGTGGCGTAAATCTCGGCCGGGGCATCAAGGAAGGAAACCCCGCAACTTTTCAGTTTCTCGAGGTTTTCCGGCTTGAGCACTAAGTCCCAGCTGTCCACCGGCGCATCTTTGCCGAGCACCGCTTTGACCTTATCGACATTATAACCAATGCCGGTGGTAGCCCACAGGTAAGGAATAGCGTATTTGTTACCCGGATCGTGCTGGGCCACCATCTTCAATAAATCAGGATCGAGGTTTTTATAGTTAGGCAGTTTGCTCTTGTCGAGCGGCTGGAAGACACCGGCCGCTAGCTGGCGCTCAAGGAAACTGGCCGAAGGCACCACCAGGTCAAAACCGGTACTGCCTGCCATTAATTTACCTTCCAACACTTCGTTGGAGTCGAATACGTCGTACACCACTTTGATACCGGTTTCCTTCTGGAAGTCCGGTACGGTATTTGGCGCAATATAGTCAGACCAGTTGTAGACGTGCAGCGTTTTTTCTTCCGCAGACGCTGTGACGGACGCGGCCATAACCAGACCGGCGACAACACCCGATAACCACTTTTTACGCAGGGTGAACATCCGTTACTACCTCCAAGATCAGGGGGAAAAGAAAAATTGAACTTGTATCTCAAAAGGATACAAAACCTTTCATAAACAGGCCAACTGCCGCGGCAAGTATTTGCATAGGCATTCAGTGTTGACGAGGTCGCTGCTCGCGAATTAACCGTTTGGTTTTACGGTGTTATCGACGCATTACGCAGATCAGCAGCATAGCGCCTGCCTACCCACCACGCCAGCCTGACGGGGAAAAAATGCGGTTTATCGATTATTTATGCACTTTTGCTTTATGCCCTGCGGCAATTTTGGCTTTAACAAAGTTAAATATCTGGCAACAATAGCCAAACAGCAGCATAACTGATGCGTAAGCAGAGAGGGAAAAGCGCAAAAAGCAGCGGAGCCACTGGTGATAGCAGCTCACAGAGGATATTGGTGCGGAATTTGGGGTAACGGTCAGTGCAGAAGCGGAGCGTTCGAGCCGACGACCGACTCACTTTCTTCTTCTTCATCACCCAGGAACAGCATCTCGTTGGCATGCGCTTCAAGGATGATCATCGACATCTGCTCTTCTGCCTGTTGCAGGAAGTGAGCAAACTGTGACTGGGTCACGCCGACGGCAATCGACAAGGCCTGACAGACGATCAATTTTGGTAAGTTATCGTCCTGAATATCAACGAAAGCTTTTACGGTCAGCGAACTGGCATTGATTTGGCTAAGGTCAGCCACGATCGGGATAAGCGCCGTAGGCTTCACTTCCGCCAGGGACGAGAACAAAATCACGTTGTCGACAATGTCCAGCTTGGCATCAAATACACCATCAAAATTCTGCATATGCGGCAAGTGAAGAGCCTGACAGGAATCACACTCGAAAAATGAGATGCCCAACTGATCCAGCCAGCGCCGAAGCAACGCTAAATCAGGGACGATGAGTGAATCCATAAAATGCCTCATAAGTTCAAAACAACGAAGTCAAATAGCCGAAAAGCGCGCCGACGCGCGGCGCGAAGGGGTCATAGCTTACGGAATATTCTCAGCCAGCGCCATGATCAATACGCGCTTGATGAACATTTTGCTTCGCCGAATCAATAATGCAGTGATGTTATCGAACATCACCCTCCCGATTTAAGCCTGAAGCCCGGTTTGGCGCGATGTTCAATGTAGTCGAGCATCATACCGGCAATATCCAGACCGGTGGTGCTTTCGATGCCTTCCAGCCCCGGTGAGGCGTTGACTTCCATCACCAGCGGACCCCGGTTGGAGCGCAAAATATCGACACCCGCGACGTCCAGCCCCAGAGTACAGGCGGCCTTGATGGCAATCGCCTTTTCCTCGGCGGTGATCTGCACTTTATTGGCCGTGCCGCCGCGATGCAGGTTGGAACGAAAATCCCCCGGTTTGGCCTGACGTTCAATGGCCCCGACTACCCGCTTGCCCACCACCAGACAACGAATGTCGCGCCCTTCGGCCTCACGGATATACTCCTGCACCAGAATATGCGCATTCAGCCCGCGAAAAGCGTCGATCACACTTTCCGCCGCCTGACGGGTTTCTGCCAGCACCACGCCGATGCCCTGCGTCCCTTCCACCAGTTTCACCACCAGCGGCGCGCCGCCCACCAACGCAATCAAATCTGACGTATCGTCAGGCGCGTTGGCAAAACCGGTGGTCGGCAGGCCAATACCCTCCCGCGCCAGGATCTGCATCGAACGCAGTTTGTCACGTGCGCGGGTGATCGCGACGGATTCGTTAAGCGGAAAACTGCCGAGCATTTCAAACTGGCGTAACACCGCCGTGCCATAAAAGGTAATGGCGGAGCCAATACGTGGGATCACCGCATGGTATTTATCCAATTGACGGCCCTGATAATGCACGCTGGGCGCGGCCGGATTGATATTCATATAGCAAGACAACGGATCGATAATATCGATTTCATGACCACGGCTTTGCGCCGCCTCCCGCAGGCGTTTGCACGAATACAAACTGCCATCACGGGAAAGAATAGCTATTTTCATCCGACAACTCCGTCGCCGTTAACGTGTGATCCAGCCTTGTTGGTGCAGAGCATCCAGCATATGCGGGCGCTGTTCCTTTTTCAGCGTGCGGACAATCAGGTCACTCCAGGTGTCGCGGCGCGCATTGCTGTCGCGCTGCTGATAATAGGTGTTCAGTTGGTCATCATATTCCGCCAGCACTGCCCGGTCGATGGGCTGATAGCTGTTCTCATGCACCAGCAGCGATTGCGGCATACGCGGCTTGACCTGATGATCCTGCGCCGGGTGGCCGATGCAAAAACCAAACAGTGGCATCACGAATTTTGGCAGTTTGAGCAGGGTCACGACGTCATTAACCTGATTACGAATCCCACCGATGAACACCCCACCCAGGCCAAGAGATTCGGCTGCCGTCATGGCATTTTGCGCCATCAGTGCGGTATCGACACAGCCGAGCAGTAACTGTTCGGCCAGACCGAGTTCGGCGTCCGGGTTAATTTGCTGGTTGCGGTTGAAATCAGCACAAAACACCCAAAATTCTGCGGCGCTGGCAACATATTGCTGCCCCCCCGTGTACTCAACCAGCTTTGCGCGCAGCGCAGGGTCGGTCACCCGAATGATGGACGAGCATTGTAAAAAACTGGACGTGGATGCACCTTGTGCTGCACCAATAATGGCTTCACGTTGTTCATCCGACAGAGGCTGATCGGTGAATGAACGGATTGAGCGATGGGCGCGCAGGAGGTCGATAGTCGGCGTCATTAGGGATCCTTGGACGGGAAAAGTTAAAACATACTGGCAATTATCATTGATGCTCCGTCTGCGCTTTGCAATAGTCCACATGCCGAATGCTGTAACAAAACGCGCACTTCACGGCAAACAGTGCCTGGGGGGAAAAGCCTTTGTCAGCATAACGATAGGTAACACACATCAAACTGACAGGTAATTCCTACTTTTTTTTAGCGCGTGTAACAGGCATAGTAAGTGCTACAAAAACCGTGACGCACTTAACAGTTTTGACGCGGACCACGGCTTAATTCATTCATTTTACTGGCATTGAAAAATCAAGGAGTCTCCATGTTTGCAGTGATTTTCGGGCGTCCTGGCTGTCCTTATTGTGTACGTGCAAAAGAGTTGGCGGAAAAACTGACTGAAGAGCGTGATGATTTCAATTTCCGTTACGTTGATATCCACGCTGAAGGTATTTCTAAAGCTGATCTGGAAAAAACGGTCGGTAAGCCGGTAGAAACCGTACCGCAGATCTTCATCGATTCCACCCACATCGGTGGTTGCACAGATTTCGAAGCGTATGCAAAAGAAAATCTGGCGCTGTTCCAATCTTAAGTCAGACAAAGACCACACAGCATAAAGGCGCTCATTGAGCGCCTTTTTTGGGTCTGCATGCGGGGTTACCCACCGGCACTGCGCTTCACCTATCGCCGACTCATTTGCTGCACCAGCGTGCGGATCAACAAATAGAGCAGTGCCCCCATCACGCACCAGAACACCGCACTGCCTACATAGGCCATCTCTTGCACCAGCGAACGTACCCGCACGAAATACAGCATGCAAATCATATAACAGACGGGGATGCCCAGGATGGCCCCGAGAAAGGCATAAAAAACTGGGGAGTGACGGATGAGGTGCGCGGTAATAATACCGGGGAAAATAAACAGCAAGAGGCCGTACTCTGGCCCGTAGGGAAGTGTCCTAACCACAACAAGCTCTGTTTTCAGTAAAACAAAAACCACCACAAACAGTACGCAGCAAATCACTGGACCAAAACGATCGCGAAAGTGCATGAAGCCTTCCTCCTTAAAGTGTTCGTTCATTCATTACCTGCGCTTAAACACATCCTGCGCTGGCAATCATTGCCCTGCTCTTTCCCTGGTGCATTGCACTATCCTGTGCAACACAAAACATGCTGTTAAGAAGTTTCTACCGGCTTTTCTCTGGCTGAATGGTCAATCAACGACTAAAATAACGCGCAAAATTGCGTTACTATGGCCACCGACTATTTCATTAGCCTTTGTGTTAGCGGTTAAAATATAATGCAGTCGAATCTATCCCTTACACCCCCTCATATCAAGAATTTGTTGGTAAACAATAAGTTATCTTAGTGAACATAAACGTCGCCAGTTTGTTAAACGGGAATTACATCCTGTTATTATTTGTAGTTTTAGCGCTCGGGTTATGCCTGGGGAAAGTTCGACTGGGATCGGTCCAGTTGGGAAATTCCATAGGCGTATTAGTCGTTTCCCTGCTGCTGGGCCAACAACACTTCAGCATTAACACTGAAGCGCTGAATCTCGGTTTCATGCTGTTTATTTTTTGTGTTGGCATCGAAGCCGGCCCAAACTTTTTCTCAATTTTCTTCCGGGATGGCAAAAACTACCTGATGCTGGCACTGGTGATGGTCGGCAGCGCCATGCTGTTGGCCCTTGGGTTGGGTCGTCTGTTCGGCTGGGACATCGGCCTGACTGCCGGTATGCTCGCGGGGTCGATGACCTCCACGCCGGTGTTGGTCGGTGCTGGCGACACGCTGCGAAATACGCTGGGTGGGAATAAACTGCTCGGACCTGAGCTGGATAATTTGAGTCTCGGCTACGCCCTGACCTACCTCATCGGGCTGGTAAGCCTGATTTTCGGTGCCCGTTATCTGCCAAAATTGCAGCATCAGGATTTACCGACCAGCGCCCAGCAAATTGCCCGTGAACGCGGTCTGGATACCGACAGCCAGCGTAAGGTTTATTTGCCGGTGATCCGTGCATACCGTGTGGGCCAGGAACTGGTTGCCTGGGCCGATGGCAAAAACCTGCGTGAGCTGGGCATTTACCGCCAGACGGGCTGTTATATCGAGCGCATTCGCCGTAACGGTATTCTGGCCACGCCAGACGGTGATGCTGTCTTGCAGGTCGGCGATGAGATATCGCTGGTAGGCTACCCTGATGCCCACTCACGCCTTGACCCGAGTTTCCGTAACGGTAAAGAAGTGTTTGACCGTGACTTGCTCGATATGCGCATCGTCACTGAGGAAGTGGTGGTCAAAAACAACAGTGCAGTGGGTAAACGCCTCAGCCAACTAAACCTGACCGACCACGGCTGCTTCCTGAACCGGGTGATCCGCAGCCAGATTGAGATGCCCATTGATGACAGCATCGTGCTTAATAAAGGCGATGTCCTGCAAGTCAGCGGTGACGCACGCCGCGTTAAAGCCGTGGCAGAGCGTATCGGCTTTATCTCGATTCACAGTCAGGTCACCGATTTACTGGCCTTCTGCGCCTTCTTTATTGTCGGCCTGATGATTGGCCTGATCACTTTCCAGTTTAAAAACTTCAGTTTTGGCATTGGTAACGCGGCCGGTCTGCTGTTTGCTGGGATCATGCTGGGTTTCCTGCGCGCCAACCACCCGACCTTCGGCTACATCCCACAAGGGGCGCTGAATATGGTGAAGGAGTTCGGACTGATGGTATTTATGGCTGGCGTGGGTCTGAGTGCGGGCGCGGGTATTAATCAGGGGCTGGGCGCGATTGGCGGTCAAATGCTGATTTCCGGCTTGATTGTCAGCCTGGTGCCGGTGGTGATTTGCTTTATCTTCGGCGCTTATGTCTTGCGGATGAACCGCGCCCTGCTGTTTGGCGCCATTATGGGTGCACGTACCTGTGCGCCCGCCATGGAAATCATCAGCGATACCGCGCGCAGTAACATTCCGGCCCTCGGTTACGCCGGGACTTACGCGATTGCTAACGTATTGCTGACGTTGGCCGGTACGCTCATCGTGATCATCTGGCCTGGGGCATAACGCAATACATTGATTCGTAATGTAAATGTAAAAAATCAATAAATATTTTTAAATATTGCAGCATTGAACGAACTTTATATAGGAAAGGCAGTCTTAATTAATGCCACTGCTTTTCTTTGAAGTCCCCACTTTGGAGAGCCCGCTAATCCCGCCTCGTTAGGTTCAAGATTAGTGGGTTTTTTCTTTTGTAGAAACATACCCATTTAAAAACAATCAATTAAAACTCCCCCCAGTCATAAATGGCGATAGAGTGGCGACAGCTAAAATGAAGTTATTTGCCCTAATCCCTTCTTTTCGCAAACGTTAGTACAACGTAAGAATTCAGATTGGAAGCTCCGAAATTGCAGTAATTTCGAACGGGGGTTCAAATCCCCCCAGCAAAATTCCTGGTTGATGATTACCAGAGCCATCCAACGAAGTCCCAGAAACCCGCATGGCGCAAGCCCTGCGGGCTTTTTTGTATCATCGCCCTTTCATCAAACAGCGCACTAAGCAGAGTTTTGGAGCCTATCCCTCGGTCACACTTTCTGACGCATGGAAGCTGAGAGCAGAATCGCGAGCGTTACTTGCCAAGCAGATCGATCCTCTTGAGTAACGATAGGTGGTTTTACCCCCATGCGTTCAGAAACCTGCGCCGATGTAAGCCCGCTTCGCCCCTCCCATCCTGTAGAGCGGGCTTCCAATAGACACACTAAGAAGAGGGCATGATATTCCCCAGCCTCGCGGAAAGTGAAGCAGCGATATTTACCAGTTTATTGCCGATAGTCTCGATGGTTGAGGCTGCCGCTTCCTGTTCCAGCATACTCACGGCCAGACCCGCCACCACTTGCCCTGAAAAGTCATATACCGGGGCTCCAATACAGAACATCCCTTCACGGATCTGTCCGTCATCGACCGAGTAACCGCGTTGGCGGACAACGGCCAACTCCTGCAAGAGCATCGTAAGTGATGCCACGCTGCGGGCAGTGAGCGGTTTAGGCCAGCCAGTTTCAAAGCGACGGCAGATATTCTCATCATTCAGGGTGCTGAGAATTGCCTTACCTGTTGCGGTAAAAGGGGCAGGCAGACGCATCCCGATCCGGAATGTAAATCCCAACGCGGCTTTGCTGTTGGAGCACGCGACGTAAACCACCTGCTGACTATCTAATATCGTCATGGTGACAGTGAAATCACTCAATTCGCGTCGATCTTGCAGGAGCCGCTGGAATTCCTCGACCAGATCGGTCTGACCAATAAAGGCATTAGCCCAATTCATCACTCGCCCTCCAATCCGGTAGGTCCCGGCATCGGTACGAATCAACATCCCCAAATCCACCAGCGCGGCACATAAGCCATGCGCAGAACTTTTAGGCAGGCCAAGTAATGTCACGATCTCAGTAAAAGTCGGAGGAGTGGGAAGTTCGCTGACTGCATCCAGAATCTGTACGGCACGGCGTAATGCAGGCGCACTGTTCCCGGGGGTTTCTGTCTCTGTATTTTCCGGCATGGGTCTCACTTTTTAACAGTAATTTGACGTTTGATTAAATTATGTGCCACAATTCTATATAGTGAATTTAGTTCAATATACTGAACTTGTAAATAAAAATTCCTCTGTTAGGAGGGGAAATATGCTCGATTTACGCGATCCATCGTTATTCAGGGAAACTTGTCTGCTCGCCGGAGAATGGCGTCCTGCCACTGACGGCGCAACGTTTCCAGTAACAAACCCGGCCACGGCTGAAATAATTGCCCATGTCCCCCAGCTTGAAGGGGCAGCAATTGAAGAGGCGATCTTCGCAGCGCAGCGCGCATTTTTACTCTGGCGCGAGAAAACGGCTAAAGAGCGTTGCGTGATATTGCGTCGTTGGTTTGACCTTATCACTGACAACAGCGCTGACCTTGCCGCCATCATGACGGCGGAGCAGGGAAAACCTTTGGCTGAATCTCGTGGGGAAGTGGCGTATGCCGCATCATTTATTGATTGGTTTGCCGAAGAGGGAAAACGTATTTACGGCGACGTGATCCCCTCGCCACAGGCCGATAAACGACTGGTGGTACTAAAACAACCCGTCGGTGTCTGTGCCGCCATTACCCCCTGGAATTTCCCCGCGGCCATGATCACCCGTAAAGCCGCGCCTGCTCTGGCCGCTGGCTGCGTCATGATCGTCAAACCTGCAGAGCAAACTCCGCTGACCGCATTCGCGTTAGGCGAACTGGCGATGCGCGCAGGGATCCCAGCCGGTGTGCTGCAAATCGTCACCGGCGATGCAAAAGTCATCGGCAATGTATTAACGAAAAGTGAAGTGGTCAGAAAACTCTCTTTCACCGGTTCAACGCAGATCGGGCGCTTGTTGATGGCACAGTGCGCACCAACGCTCAAGCGTGTTTCTCTGGAGCTGGGAGGAAACGCCCCCTTTATCGTCTTTGATGACGCTGACATTGAAGCCGCCGTTGACGGCGCCGTACAGTCTAAATTCCGCAATGCCGGTCAGACCTGCGTCTGTACCAACCGTTTTCTGGTGCAGTCGGGAATTTACGACCAGTTTGCACAGCGTCTGGCAGAGCGTGTCAGAAGTCTGACGGTAGGCAACGGCGTTGATGCCGGAGTTCTGGTTGGCCCCCTGATTGACGAAGATGCCGTCGTTAAAGTAGAGAGCCACATTCAGGACGCCAAAGATAAAGGGGCAGAAGTATTAACAGGCGGCAACCGGCATACATGCGGTGGGCTATTTGTTGAGCCAACGGTGATTGTTAACGTCACTCGCGACATGCTCATCGCGCGGGAAGAGACTTTTGGCCCTGTTGCCCCGCTGTTCCGTTTTGATACAGAAGAAGAAGCGGTAGCAATGGCCAATGACACTGAGTTTGGTCTGGCGGCTTATTTCTTTACTGAAAACAGCAAAAGAATGTGGCGGGTCGCGGAAGCGCTGGAGTACGGCATGGTGGGTCATAACACCGGGCTTATCTCCAATGAAGTGGCACCGTTTGGAGGAATGAAACAGTCAGGGATCGGCAGAGAAGGCTCAAAATACGGTATCGACGAATACCTTGAGATCAAATATTTCTGCACATCGGTAGGGTGATCATCGCGTTTTACGGTTAAAACTCACCCACGTTTTTTCACCAGAAAAGAGGGAAAGTATTATGTCAGATGTTATGCAACCCTTTGAATTTAGAACAGTACCATCGATGCTAGTGGAATGGTCAGGCGCACAACGCCTCGGGGAGATCCTGTCACACCGTTTTACTGCCCGTAAAGCACTGATCGTAACGGATGGGGGATTAGTCAAAGCCGGTTTGCTAAAGCCGGTCGAAAAAAATCTGCGCGACATCGGTTTCGATGTCGTGGTTTTCGACCGGGTTATCGCCGACCCACCGGAAGCCATTGTCCTTGAAGCCGCACGTATCGCGCGGGATCAGCACATAGATATCGTGATTGGGCTTGGTGGTGGCTCCTCGTTGGATGTGGCAAAGCTCACGGCTATACTGGCGCAGTCGGAACAGGATCTCAGTGGCTTGTACGGCATTGATAATGTTCTGGGCGAACGATTACCGCTGGTGCAAATCCCAACGACGGCGGGTACCGGGTCGGAAGTGACCAACATTGCGATTCTTACCACGGGTGAAACGACCAAAATGGGCGTGGTTTCCCGCCAGCTCTATTGTGACTTTGTTCTGCTGGATGCGGAGCTTACCGTCGGACTGCCTGCGACACATACCGCTGCGACGGGTATTGATGCGATGGTACATGCCATCGAGTCTTACACCAGTAAGCACAAAAAAAATCCGTTATCTGATGCGTTAGCCCGGGAAGCGTTACGCCTGATCTCACAACATCTGGTCACGGCTTGTCATGACGGTTCAAACCGACATGCCCGCGAGTCCATTCTATTAGGCGCAACACTAGCCGGTCAGGCTTTCGCCAATTCACCGGTCGCGGCGGTACATGCGCTGGCCTATCCACTCGGCGGTCATTATCACATTCCTCACGGCCTCTCGAATGCACTGATGCTGGGTGCGGTATTGCGTTACAACGCCAAAGTCGCGGCACCTTTATATGCGGAACTTGCCGACGTACTCAATGTGGGCAAAGAAGGCGATGTACAGACGCGTTGCAACGCGTTTATTGATGCAATGATCAGCATCATGGATGAAAGCGGTGCGCCGAGACGTTTACGCGACGTCGGGGTGAAAGAGGATACGCTGGCATTGCTGGCTTCAGATGCGATGAAACAGACCCGTCTTCTGACCAATAATCCGGTCGAGGTAAAAGAGGCTGACGCTTTGGCGCTTTATCAGGAAGCTTTTTAATCATCTCGCCAACACCCTACGAAGTGAAACGTGAAAGGACATAAGAAAATGACCGACATTCGCCTGTATATGTTTCAAACCGGCTCGCTGAAGTGCAAAGTTCACAATATCAAAATGAATCAGGGAAACGGGGCAGATTATGAAATCCCCGTGCCGTTTTTCCTGCTGACTCACCCTAATGGACATACGCTGATTGATGGCGGTAATGCCGTAGAAACTGCCACCGACCCTAAAGGGTATTGGGGAGGGATCACCGATGTTTATTGGCCGGTAATGCGTGAAGATCAGGGCTGCGTCGCGCAACTGAAAAGTATGGGGATCAATCCCGAAGATATCCGCTACGTCTTACAGTCGCACTTGCATCTCGATCATACCGGTGCGATTGGCCGATTCCCCAATGCGACACACATCGTTCAACGCAGGGAGTACGAGTATGCCTTTACTCCTGACTGGTTTGCTGCAGGAGGTTATATCAGAAACGACTTTGACCGGCCGGGCCTGAAATGGGAATTCCTGGAGGGTGAAAGCAATGATTTCTATGATATCTATGGCGATGGAACACTGAAAACGGTGTTTACTCCCGGCCATTCGCCCGGGCATCAGTCAATCCTGGTCAGCTTACCGAACTCGGGGCCGATGCTGCTGACCATTGATGCAGCCTATACAACGGATCACTGGGAAGAGAAAGCGCTGCCCGGATTTATGTCTTCAGCCGTTGAAGTCGTGCGTTCAGTGCAGAAGATGCGCATGTTAGCGAGCCGGACAAATGCACAAGTGGTGACAGGTCATGACCCTGATGCCTGGAAAACTTTCAGGCACGCGCCTGAATATTATGATTGATAGGTGGTTGTCACACTGAGTGAATATTGAACATCACCACAGAAAGTAAGGTGCTTTTCATTTTTGGAGAGCACCCCATCAGACATTCTTGTCGTCGTTTTAAACCCACGCCCGGTGCCCATCAGTTGGAAGCTACTCAGGCACAAAGGACAGATAACCCGCCACGCCGCCGCCGCCACCGTCTTTCGGATGATTAACCCCATCCACTACTTTGATGGTATGAAAATCGAATGGTGAGACATCTTCTATACAGGCCACGTTGACCCCATATTGTTCAGGGTTAGAACGACGCTGATGAAACGTATAGATACCGCAAACTGAACAAAAGTAATGCGCAGCTTCTTGGCTATTAAAACGGTACTCAGTGAGCTTATCTTTACCCTTTGTGACATCAATTCCAGACGCAAACACAACCACGGCGCCACGCATGCGACAAAATGAACAATTGCAGCGAAGAATAGTTTTAAACCCATCGATGAGTTCAACATTGAAAACAACAGCACCACAATGGCACTGAGCAGAGATTTTATCTGACATGGCGGCTTCCTTATGCTTCTCAGGTGTGGGTATACATTGGGTTTACAACTATTTTGACTTGTTGACCACTTTTTCACTATCAGCGACTTCCCTGCCCTGGGGGCATTATTGGCAGTCGATAAAGCATAAAGGGGGATGATTCATCCGCCTTGAGAGCCGCACGCATCGAGTGTCACAAAGCCTGATTTCCCTTCACAACAGGTGCTGTAAATCTTCGGCGCTCATCGTAGGTTCAAAAGGCGTGATCTCCAGCGTTGCCAAACCCTGATGCTGAAGCGGATCTTCCTTCATGCGCGCTTGTATCTCTTCAATGCTGCTACCTCTGGCCAAAATAACGCCTCCGGTTCGTGGGTTACGCCGCCCTGAAAGAATAAAGATCCCATCGTCATACCCCTTGCGCAGCCATTCCACATGGGCTGGCAGCAGTGCATCAACCTCACTGAGCGGTTTTACATAAGACAGGACCGCAATATAAAGCATGTTCATGACGTTTTCCTTAAAGGGTTTTCTGCGCCAGCCAGACTGTATGCCCGGCGCAGTCAGGGTCTTCGGGTATCATTTCGATCACATCAAAGCCATGGTTTGCGAGCAATTCCCGGTACTCATCAGGGGCTAAGCTTGCATGATAAAGAGGCTCCCCCTGAAACTCCCCGATAGCCTCACCGTTGCCCGGCCCACTCGTGAACATCAGCACGGCATTGTCCTTTGCGTGGGCGCTAAAAATGGAGAACATATGACGCTGATCGTCGCGAGTCAGATGAAAGAAACTGTCCCAGGCGAGCAAACCATCAAATTTACGCGCTAAAGATAACGTGCGCATATCCGCCACGTGCCATATTTGCTGCGCAAAACGCTGACGGCATAGTGCAATCATTGCCGCAGACGCATCAACGCCCGTTACATTCAAACCATGTTGCAGGAAATACTCTGCAATCGGCCTTCCCGAGCCACAGCCGATATCCAGAATATCCGCCCCGGCAGGCAACAAAGCCATAAAGCGGTTCAGCCAGGAAGTTTCATAACGAAGGTCATGGCGGATGCTGTCCCAGTGGGCACTATGTCGCTGGTATAATTCAATGATGTTATGGGCTGAAAAATGGTCCACCAGTGCGTCCTTCGACAGTTAAACTAACCGGTTAAATAATGCGCTGCACTTTCTGCGCCACGCCGCCTAAGCGACCATCGACCTGATTCCATTCGTGAGTATAGGCTTCATAGGCAAAGACAAAAGCATGGTGACCACTAGAAAACCAGCGGTCTGGTTTACGCTTCCACCCTGAGTAAGGGTCATAGCGTAAAATTTCAAAACCGCGTGGCTGCGAGCGGATGATATAGGTGTAATGCTCATAAAGATCTTCATCAACCGGGATCTCTTCTTCAGGTGCCAGCGTGATAAATAGCCCGCCGAGTTTTACTTTGATCATCCAAATTCCTTTTTCATAAAATGGTCTTTTTCATCACCCAAAGCCCGGTGGTTTGCGTTTCTGTAACATAAGCGCTTTCGCAATGGACGGACATCCCCTGTCGTTCGTAAAAATGAAGTGCGGTGGTATTACTTTGAAGTACGGTCAGCCAAAAACAGGATTGTTGACGCGCAATGGCCTGAGTTTGTGCGTGGGAAAACAGCGCCGCACCCAAACCTCGTGATTTTGCCTCCGGCTGCAAATATAACTTACATAGCATCGCGCCCTGTTGGTCGCTCTCGGGAAGAGGCTGATGGTAATGAACTTTGGCAAAGCCTGCCGTCTGCCCGTGATCGGTCGCCAGCCACCAGTCCTGCTGCGAGTCGCTCAAACCCTGCTGCAATGCAGGGATTGAGAAGTCGTTGTCCAGAAACTGATCCAACTCAGCGGCACTTTCCCAAAGCGCACCAAAATAGTGACGGTACGTGTCTATACCCACTTTCTGTAGCCGTTCAATATCGGCAATATCCGCCTGACGAATCTGCAAACTTTTTCTCCCGGTCTTTTTTTTACTACACTAGTAGCGCCGGTATCGGCACAGGATATCTTTTTAAAGGAGTCATTAACATGACGCAAAATATTTATGACGATCAGACGTTTTTCGAGGGTTATGCGCAGCTTAACCGCTCGGTGAATGGTCTGGAAGGGGCGCCGGAATGGCCTGCGCTGAAGGCGATGCTGCCGGATGTACAAAGTGCCAATGTGATTGATCTGGGCTGCGGTTATGGCTGGTTCTGTCGCCATGTCCGTGAACAGGGGGCCGCGCAGGTGCTGGGGCTGGACGTTTCTGAAAAGATGCTGAATAAAGCCCGCAGCATGACGGCCGACGCCGGCATCGAATACCGACGTGAAGACCTCGAACAGCTTAGACTGCCTGCCGAAACCTACTCGCTGGCCTACAGCTCTCTGACATTACACTACATTCAAGCGCTGCCGGAACTGTTGACTACCGTCTTTCAGTCACTGGTTCCTGGTGGTCATTTTGTCTTTTCCGCCGAGCACCCGATCTTCACCACGCCATCGCAACCCGGCTGGATAATCGGTAAAAATGGTGAGAAAACCTGGCCAGTCGATGGCTATCAGCGCGAAGGCAAGCGTATTACCCACTGGTTTGCTGAAGGCGTGATCAAGCAGCATCGTAAACTGGCGACCTATATTAATTTACTCATCAAAGCTGGATTTATGATCACGCATCTCGATGAATGGGGTCCGTCCGCTGAACAACTGATGTCTATTCCGGCATTGAGCGAGGAGGCCGAGCGTCCGATGATGTTCCTGCTTTCAGCACAAAAGCCCCGCTAATCCCCGCGTTAGCCTTATTGCTTTCTTTTAGCGCACTTTCTTTAAACGTTCTGGAAAACAGACTTTTTAAGTCGGGAGGCTGGCTCCTCCCCGCGTGCCTTAAGGATTCCTTAATTTCATAGCCATATTATTAATCCCAAATCGAAACTATACCGCGCTTAAATGGGGCGGAATATTCAGACGAACTCCCTTTACCCTGCGCACCGCACAATTTAACGTTGGGCCGGCATTCAGTTTTTCTGAAGTGGGTTACTGAACTATTTTACGGCTTCTTTTTGGCCAATATTGATGATGAGGGTATTGATGTTGCGGATAGATATTTCAAGGGAACACGCATGGAACAGTTAAACCACCTGATTTTTATCTGGATTAACGCCACGCCTGCGTCGCCACAGGTTATGATCAAATTTGCCACTTTTATGGCCAATGACATGATAATGATCGTGCCGTTGCTGATTATCGGCCTATGGCTTTGGGGCGAACGCGAGCAAATAACGTCGCAGCGTACGTTGGTCAGTAAAACCGTTATTGCGCTATGTTTCGCCATGGCAACGGCCAAAACCCTGTCGATTTTATTCCCCCATGCACGTCCTTTTGTCGAAGGGTTCGGCTATAACTTCCTGCACCATGCACCCGATGACTCTTTCCCGAGCGATCACGGTACGGCCATCTTCACCTTTGCGGTCGCCTTCCTGTGCTGGCACCGCGCGTGGTCAGGTGCACTACTGACCGTCACCGCGCTTGGAATTGCCTGGTCAAGAGTGTATCTCGGCGTACATTGGCCGATGGATATGGTCGGTGGCTTACTGGTCGGTATGTTGGGCTGCATGTTTGCCCAACTGGTATGGAATCTGTTTGGAGAGCAAATCTCCGGCGGGATGGATAAAATTTATCGTTTCAGTTTTGCGATTCCCATCCGCAAAGGCTGGGTCCGCGGTTAAGCACTGCGGAAATACCCCGTTAAGGGCGCAGCCTTCTGCGCCCTTATTCAACTTATTTACTGAAGATTGACCCAAACAGCCCGGTGATTTTCATCATGACGAAATCCCAGATACGGCTAAAGAATCCCCCCTCTTTGACCTCTTTCAATGCCACCAGCGGACGCTGGTCGACAACTTTGCCATCCAGGCTGAAGTCTATCGTTCCTACCACCTGGTTTTTCGCCAGCGGCGCTTCAAGTTGTTTGTTGGTTAGCGTAAAGCTGGCTTTCAGATTTTTCAGTTGCCCTTTCGGGGTGGTCAGCGAGGCATTTTCAGCCACGCCGAGTGGCACCATCTTGTCTTCACCAAACCAGACCCGCTGGCTGGTGAATGCATCACCGGCTTTAATAGGTGTCAGTGTTTCGAAGAAACGGAAGCCCCAGGTCAGCAAACTTTCACTTTCGTTAAACCGGATACGATCGCTTGGTGCACCCATCACGACCGCAATCAGACGCATCCCGCTGGGGTCACTGGCTGAAGAGACCAGATTGTAACCCGCACCGGAGGTGAAGCCGGTTTTGATGCCGTCTACGTTCAGATTGGTGTTCCACAACAAACGGTTGCGGTTAATCTGGCGGATATGGTTGAAGGTGAACTCTTTCTCTTTATGCAGCGCATACTCTTCCGGCGTATCGCGGATCAACGCCTGAGACAGCAACGCCATATCAAGCGCCGAGCTGTATTGCCCGTCGGCATCCAGACCGTGCACCGTTTTGAAATGGGTATTTTCCAGTTTCAGCTGCTGACCGTAGTGGTTCATCAGGCTGACGAAAGAGTCCTGGCTGCCTGCCACATAGTCGGCCAGCGCGATGCTGGCATCGTTACCAGACTGAATAACAATGCCTTTATTCAATTCGGAAACCGGGACTTTATCACCCGGTTTGAGAAACATCAGCGACGACCCGCGCAGCACCGGGTTACCGGTGGCCCAGGCATCCTGCCCTACGGTGACCATGTCATCCGGCGTCACTTTGCCAGATTTGATGGCCTGACCGACCACGTAGCTGACCATGATTTTCGTCAGGCTTGCAGGGTCAAGACGGGCATCAGGATTTGATTCAGCCAGCACTTTGCCGCTGTTGTAATCCATCAGCACCCAGGATTTAGCGTTTATCTGCGGGGCGGCCGGGTTGGTATCTGCCTGAGCAGCAGGAAGCGCCAGCAGCATCACACTGCCGCCGAGCGCACAAAGGAAGGTCCGTTGGAATTTAGGAGAAATTGTCATAGGTTTATCAGCGCTTTTGTCCGGGTAACTGAAATTTATCTTATCTTTCAAACAGGTTCACGACTTGACGTTAAGAAGTTCGCCGATGTTAAAAACTACCGGTTTATACACCGTGAAGGAACCATTGCAATGTAAAGATTCTTAGAATAGTGCTCATTTCTACCCTTGATGGTTTTTCACACTCACTTTTTATTCTGCCAGGTGGTCTTGACCGCGCGCGGCGAGTGGGGCAAGTTTGTGCCACAGCATCATACAATTTTCGATAACTATAAGACGCTTATCAGCAATCAATGTGCAACGTTTTATGTTAAAAAACGGAGAAAACCGCGTGACAGGACTGGTGATTAAAGCATTGATTGGCGCACTGATGGTGATAGCGATAGGAATATTATCGAAAACGCGGAATTATTACCTCGCCGGTTTACTGCCACTGTTTCCCACTTTTGCGTTGATCGCACATTATGTCGTGGGCACGGAGCGCAATATTGACGCGCTGCGCAACACCATCATCTTTGGCCTGTGGGGCGTGATCCCTTACATGGTTTATCTGATTTCGCTCTATTTTTTCATCGCCTGGATGAAACTGCCCTACGCCCTGCTCAGCGGCGTGATCTGCTGGTCACTGGCGGCGTGGCTGCTTATCTCCCTGTGGGCACGCTTTCACGCCTGAGACCTAAAGACCAAACTCGGTGCGAAACACGTCACCTTCGGTCGTCAGTTCATCGCGGACAAACTCAATAAACTGGCTGAGCATCGCTGAACGCCTTTTGCCTGCGACGGTTTGCAACTGCAACGTACGTTGGCTGAGTTGCTCAATATTCACCGGTTTCACACAAAGCCCGTCGCGGCGTGCTTTATACAAAATGGAAAAATGACTGCAAGCTACAATGGCGCCCGGCGTATGCAGCATAAAATCATATAGCGTTGAGAAACGGTTACAGCTGAGTGCCGGCTCAAGAAATATCCCGCTCATCCGGCATGATAAATCAAACAGTTGACGGATTGTGCTGCCCGGTTCGTTCATGGCCAACGGATAAGGGTGTAAATCGGTCAGCTGTAATGCGGTGGTCGCCAACGGATGGTCGGCGCGCATCACCATTCTCACCGGAGCCGGAAAGGTCGCGATCACCTCAACACCCCGTTCGGCGGTCAGGCTGAACTGCAACGCGAGCTCACTTTCACCGCTACGGATCATCTCAGCGACCTGCAGCGCGGTACCCACATTCAGCGAAAACATCACGCCAGGGTTACGCTGACGAAAGCGAATAAACAGCTGTGGCAACAGGTCAAATGCCGGCCCGTCAGTACATGCCATGCGGATAACGGTTCGCCGCACGGCATTCAGCCCCTTAATCTCTGCGATGGCATGCTCCATGTCCATCATGCTTTTGAGTACATGATTTTCGAGGATCTGCCCGGCGTCATTGAGCACCATCCCACGGGCATGACGCTCAAAAAGCTTCGCCCCGATACGCTCTTCAAGCCGCTGGATCTGCCGGCTTATCGCCGATACCGCCACAAATAATTGTTTACTGGCCGCGCTCAACGACCCCGTGTGGGCAACAGCCAAAAAATAGCGAATCTCCGTACTTTGCATCTTATCTCCCCTGCCTCATAAACGTGCAAACCAGCATTGCATAAAAAGCAAAGCCTGGTTGCAATTATTATTATTGTGGCAACGCTGCGTATTCGTTTAGATAACATTGGTAACAAAATCGATAAAAAAACAACCAACACAACGGACAACTCAATGACAGCGGATAAAGCAGCAGCGCAGGCTCTGGCCTGGTTCGACAGGGGTGAATTTAAAGCGACACTGGCTCGCCGCGTGGCACTGGCCACCGAAAGCCAAAGCAGCACGCGTGACGCCGTGCTGGTACGCTATTTTGACGACGAAATAAAACCGGCGCTATCTGCCATGGGCTTCTCACTGCTCAGCGTAGATAATCCTCGCGCCGCCCACCGTCCGTTTCTGATAGCCAGCCGGATTGAAGACCCCGCCCTCCCCACTCTGCTCACTTACGGCCATGGTGACGTGGTATTTGGCGACGATGAACATTGGCGCGAGGGGCTAACACCCTGGCAACTGGTGGAGGAAAATGACCGCTGGTATGGCCGCGGTACTGCCGATAATAAAGGCCAACACAGTATCAATATCGCCGCGCTGGAACAGATTTTTCTGGCCCGTGGCGGGCGTTTAGGATTCAACTGCAAAGTATTGTTTGAGATGGGCGAGGAGATCAGTTCCCCAGGCCTGGCTGATTTATGCCGCGATCACGCCGAGGCACTCAGCGCAGATCTGTTGATCGCCTCGGATGGCCCGCGTTTGAGCGCCGCCCGTCCCACACTGTTTCTTGGCTCACGCGGGGCGGTCAATTTTCGCCTGAGCATTAATGCCCGTGACAACGCCTACCACTCCGGCAATTGGGGCGGTTTGTTGACCAACCCCGGCACCCAACTGGCCAATGCACTGGCTTGTCTGGTTAATCAGCACGGTCAGTTACTGATCGATGCCCTGAAGCCTCCCGCTGTCAGCCCACAGATTCGCCAGATCCTCAGTGATATCGACGTGGGCGGCGGTGAAACAGACCCACCCATTGATCCCCTCTGGGGCGAACCCGGACTGACCCCCACTGAACGCCTGTATGCCTGGAACCAACTGGAGGTGCTCTCGTTCCTGACCGGCAACCCGCAGCGACCGATGAATGCGATCCCAGGCCTGGCAACCGCCGTGTGTCAGCTACGTTTTGTGGTCGGCACCGATTGGGAAAACCTGGCGCAGCATGTACGGGCGCATCTCGATGCTCGGGGGTTTTCTCAGGTCGAGGTCGAATTTATGCGCGGCTCGCCCGCCACCCGTTTCGACCCGACTGACCCGCTGGTCGGTTGGGCGCTCGGTGTGATGCAACACAGCTGCGGTAAAAAACCGGCCCTGTTACCCAATCTTGGCGGCTCGCTGCCTAATGATGTGTTCTCCGACATCCTCGGACTGCCGACCCTGTGGGTACCCCATTCTTATCCGGCATGCGGCCAGCATGGCGTGAATGAACATATGCTGCGCTCGGTCGCGCGCGAAGGGCTGGAGATCATGACCCGACTGTTGTGGGACCTGGGCGAACAGGGCACCTCACTGCTACAACAACACCGGCAACACGCCACTCTCGGAGGTGCGCGATGAACTCTTCCTCCGCTCACATCCCGGCGCTCAGTACCGCATCCCCCGGCAAACCTAGCCTGGTAAAAACGCTGTTTGCTACCTGTATCGGCAATGCGCTGGAATGGTTTGATATCGCCATTTATGGCTTCTTTGCCAGCTACATTGCCCACGCCTACTTTCCCGCCGCTGACCCCACGGTGTCCTTATTGCTGGCCTTCGGCAGCTTTGGCGTCTCTTTCCTTATCAGACCGCTGGGCGCGATTGTCTTAGGCGCCTATGCCGACCGGCATGGCCGCAAAGCCTCGTTGCTGATGTCGATAAGCCTGATGATGTTAGGTGGGTTGATCATCGTCCTCACGCCCTCTTACGCGACCCTTGGCGTCGCAGCCCCCCTGCTGATTCTACTTGCACGTCTGATTCAGGGATTCTCCGCAGGCGGTGAATTTGGTAGTTCCACCGCTTTTCTGGTTGAGCATTTCCCAGAACGCAAAGCCTTTATCGCCAGTTGGCAGTTTGCCACTCAGGGGGCCAGCACGCTGATGGCCTCAGCGTTTGGTTTGGGATTGGCACACGTATTAACCGAAACTCAATTACAGGACTGGGGATGGCGCATTCCGTTTGTTTTCGGCCTGCTGATCGGGCCGGTGGGTTTGTACATTCGCCGTCATATTCATGAATCGGAAAGTTTCCAGAAAGCAGAGAAAAACCATTCACCGTTAAAGCAGATCGTTCGGGCGCAGAAATCCCTGTTCTTCATTGCCGTCGGGCTGATGGTGGTCTCCACTGCCATCAATTATATGCTCAACTACGTCCCCACTTACGCCACCAAAACACTGCATCTGCCGCCTTCGGTCGGTTTTAGCGCCACACTGGTTGCCGGGATCATTCTTACCGTGGTGACACCGTTGATGGGGCTGTGGGCAGAAAAAATCGGGCGTTTACCTCTAATGTGGGGGTCACTGATCCTGCTGTTAATCACCATCTATCCGGCGTTCTGGTTGATGTTGCAATACACCTCTGCACTGTCGCTGATTCTGCTGATTGGCTGGCTGGCCCTGTTAAAATCCGTCTATTTCTCAACCGTGCCCTCGATGATGGCAGACCTATTCCCAGTCGGCACTCGCGCCAGTGGGATGGCGATCAGTTACAACGTAGCCGTCACCGTTTTCGGTGGTTTTGCCCCCTTCATCTGCACCCTGCTTATCTCGATGACCGGCAGCAGCCTGGCGCCCGGTTACTATTTAATGGCAGTTGCCCTGCTCAGTGTATGGGCTTTATTACGGGCGCAGAAGTTACAGCGATAAAGCGCACAGCGGTAAAAACAGGGATGCATAATGCCTTTTTCGCGCCTATAGTCTCAGCGAGCTTTTTAAAAATTGTCTTTATAAGTCAACTCATTCAGGGAGTCGTAAACATGCTGACGGTGTGGGGTCGTGAGAACTCGACCAATGTGAAAAAGGTGCTATGGCTGCTGGATGAACTCGGTGAAATGTACCAGCTGATTAATGCGGGCGGTGCCTATGGCAAAGTCAACGAGCCGCTTTACTTGTCACTTAATCCAAACGGGCTGGTGCCTTGTCTGCAAGATGAAGACTTTATTTTGTGGGAATCGAATGCCATTTTGCGCTATCTGGCAGAACGTTCGGGCAATCCGGCGTTTTGGGGCAGTAATACTCAGCAGCGCGCGGCGGCAGACAAATGGCTTGATTGGGTAAGCAGTTCACTTCCCACGCCTTTCCGTCAGGTATTTGTGAATTTGGTACGCACACCGGAAGATCAGCGCGATATGGCTGCCGTCGCCAGCGGAATGGCGACGTTTGAAAAACTGTGGACGGTAGTGGACGCCGTACTGGCCAAGCAGACATGGTTGTCAGGTGATAAATTTGGCCTGGGGGATATTCCAATGGGCTGTTTCGCTTACGCCTGGTTTGAGCTGGATATCCAACGTCAGTCGCAACCGAACCTGGAGCGTTGGTACCAGCAACTGACCCAGCGTCCGGCCTACCGTAAGCGGGTAATGATCCCACTGAGTTAATCCTTATTTTGGGCCGGACATTTACTGTTCCGGCCCCCTTCCTCCTCAAAACTCTCCTCGTCAGCCGGTCTATTCCAAACAGGAATAACGCGAGTACGAAATATACTAACCACAGATCATTCCCTATTTATTAACAACTGGGTAGACTGCTTCGACAGATGGACGTCTGGACAGACAGACTTCTGCACATCCTCATATTGGGTGGCTCATGTTGAGCTCCCGTAAACCACCTTGCGAAATCGTGTTCGCTGCCCTGCCGGAGTAGTTAATGAAAAAAATATCCGCCTCTTTACTGGTTCTGAGCCTGTTTGCCGCCGCACCCACTTTCGCTGCTGAGGCCACGCTCGCCGTGGTTCCTGCGGTCATTGCACAACATGCAGGCCCGGTGCGCGTTGCGGTGATCCGCAACCTGGGTTCCGACGATAACACCACCCAATTTCTTGCCGGTGCCATTAAAGAAGGCCGCAAACTGGGCTTTAAAGTCGATACCTTCCTGAGTAACGGCGACGACGCCAAGTTCCAGGACTTCGTGAATCAGGCCATTAGCCAGAAGTATGACGGTATTATTCTGTCGCAGGGCCGTGGCCCATACTCGGTTGAACTGGTTAAACGCATTACTGCGGCGGGCATTGCCGTCTCCGTGTTTGATACCGAAGTACCGGATAACACCCCTGGTGTCACGGTGACCCGCCAGGATGATGCGTCTCTGACTCACACCTCCGTGGGCCAATTGGTTAAAGATTTCAACGGCAAAGCCAACATCGTTAAATTATGGGTGGCCGGCTTCCCACCGATGGAACGTCGCCAAAAAACCTATGAGGAAATTCTCAAGCAGAACCCAGGCATTCATCAGTTGGAGTCTATCGGTGCGGTCTCTTCTGACGTTCAGGGCGATACCGCCAACAAAGTCGGTGCCATTTTAGCCAAATATCCAAAAGGTAAAATCGACGCCATCTGGGGCGCGTGGGATGCCTTCAGTCAGGGCGCATATAAGGCGTTGCAGGAAAATGGCCGTACTGAAATCAAGCTCTACAGCATTGATGCGTCCAACCAGGACTTGCAGATGATGCGCGAGGCAGGCAGCCCGTGGAAAATCACCGCCGCCGTGGACACTCAATTGATCGGTGCTGTGAATTTGCGCATCGTAGCGCTGAAAATCGCCGGTGAGAAAACACCCGCCACTTATGAATTCCCGGCACAAGCGATCCCACAGTCCTTGCTGCAAAGCCAGACCAGCGGTATCAACGTGAGTGGCTTGAGTAAAATCATCCCAGGCTGGGGCAAATCTGAAGATTTCACCGCCCCATGGTTCGCTACGCTGGAAGCAAAATACAAGAAATAAGCGATACGTCTCGCTTTAACACCCGCCCCTTTCTGTAAATTGAAAGGGGCGGGTTTGTAAAAAAATCCCCCTTAAGACCCTGCCTGATCCCCTGCTTGATCACAGAAATAAAGAAACGTAATTTCAGAACTAAAAATCTCAATAGCTCCTGACCTCATCAACCGTTAAAACCTTAAGCTCATCTTATAAATACGGACATTGAGTTCATGAGCACAGAGATCCTGTCGGTTAAGGAAAAAATTGGATACGGACTTGGCGATGCAGCCAGTCATATCATTTTCGATAACGTCATGTTGTACATGATGTTCTTTTATACTGATATTTTCGGTATTCCTGCCGGATATGTCGGCACTATGTTCCTGTTGGCCCGCGCACTGGATGCCATCTCAGACCCCTGTATGGGCCTGCTGGCTGACCGCACCCGCACCCGGTGGGGAAAATTCCGCCCCTATGTCCTGTTCGGGGCCATTCCTTTCGGTATTGTTTGCGTCTTTGCTTACTCCTGCCCGGACCTGAGCATGACCGGCAAAATGATTTATGCCGCCATCACCTATACCCTGCTAACGCTAATGTATACCGTGGTCAACATTCCATATTGCGCCCTTGGCGGCGTGATCACCGCGAATCCTACTCAGCGTATTTCCCTGCAGTCCTACCGCTTTGTTCTGGCGACCGCCGGCGGCATGTTAAGTACTGTGCTGATGATGCCGCTGGTGAAATTTATCGGTGGTGAAGACAAAGCCTTCGGCTTCCAGGGCGGTATTGCCGTGCTGTCAGTGGTGGCGGCGGTGATGCTGGCAATCTGCTTCGCCACCACCAAAGAGCGCGTCACCGGCGAAGGGAAACCCACCGGCACCATGCGCGAAGATCTGCGTGATATCTGGCATAACGATCAATGGCGCATCGTCGGCCTGCTGACCATTCTCAACATTGTTGCTGTGGCCGTTCGCGGGGGCGCAATGATGTACTACGTCACCTATATACTCGGCAATCCGATGCTGTTCGTCTGGTTCCTGACGGCGTACTCCGTCGGCAATCTCTTTGGCAGCGCGCTGGCGAAACCGCTGACCGACTGGAAGTGTAAAGTTAGCGTCTTCTGGTGGACCAACGCCATTCTGGCGGTGCTCAGCGCATTGATGTTCTTCCTGCCTGTCAGTGCCAGTATCACCATGTTTATCTTTATCTTTGTGATTGGCGTGTTCCACCAGTTGGTGACGCCAATCCAGTGGGTGATGATGTCCGACACCGTCGATTACGGCGAATGGAATGATGGCAAACGCCTGACCGGCATCAGCTTCGCAGGCACCCTGTTTGTACTGAAACTGGGCCTGGCGCTGGCTGGCGCATTAATTGGCTGGGTACTGGCGGGTGCGGGTTATCAGTCTGGTGCCGCCACGCAAAACCCCGCCACCATGACCAGCATTATTGCCCTGTTTACTCTGGTACCTGCGGCCTGCTACTTGCTTAGCGCCATTATCTGCAAACGCTTCTATATTTTGCGCACTCCGCTGCTGCGCCGGATCCTCGATGAAGTCGCGCAAGGCATCCGCCGTAATCAGCAAGATTTCATGAAGTAATTTATTGATTAATTAACAAAATTCCCCCAAATCTTTCGGCCCGGAACAGGTTGGTCAGTGAGCAAATCCAGCCAACGCAGAGTCCGCCCGAAAGATGAAGGGTAAAAGGAGAGAGCAATGAAAATCAGTGACGGTAACTGGTTAATACAGGAAGGTCTGACCCTCACGCACCCGCTGTATGTTTCAGAAGTGCAGACGTCAGGCAGAGAGATGACGGTTTATGCCGCCCCACGCGAAGCCAGTGAGCGCGCAAACCAACTTGACACCCCATTATTTACCCTGCGTTTTTTCTCGCCGCAAAGTGGCGTGATTGGAGTACGTATCACCCACTTTGACGGCGGGCTGGATCTGGGTCCTGACTATCCGCTGATTTGCGAGTCACAACACGAGGTGAGCATTGAGGATACCGCCGAATTTGCCGCCCTGCATAGCGGAGACCTCAGCGTCCGCGTCACCAAAGGCCCGAACTGGTCACTGGATTTCCTGCGTCACGGACAGCGAATTACCGGTAGTGTAGCGAAATCCAACGGCTACGTACAAAGCATGCACGATGGCAAAAACTACATGATGGAGCGCCTGGACTTGGGCGTGGGTGAAACCGTCTATGGCCTTGGCGAGCGCTTTACCGCGCTGGTGAAAAATGGCCAGACGGTGGAAACCTGGAACCGCGATGGCGGGACCAGCACCGAGCAATCCTATAAAAACATTCCTTTTTACCTCACCAACCGGGGTTATGGCGTACTGGTTAACCACCCGGAAGCCGTTTCGTTTGAAGTTGGCTCTGAAAAAGTGTCGAAAGTGCAGTTCAGCGTCGAAAGCGAATATCTGGAATATTTCGTTATTGATGGCCCGACACCTAAAAAAGTGCTCGACCGTTACACCCGGTTGACTGGCCGACCAGCACTGCCACCAGCCTGGTCCTTCGGTTTATGGTTGACCACCTCGTTCACCACCAATTACGACGAACAAACGGTGAATCGCTTTATCGACGGCATGGCCGAGCGCAATCTGCCGCTGCATGTGTTCCATTTTGACTGCTTCTGGATGAAAGCCTTCCAGTGGTGTGATTTCGAATGGGACCCGCAAACCTTCCCGGACCCACAGGGCATGCTCACACGCCTGAAAGAGAAAGGGCTGAAAATTTGCGTGTGGATCAACCCCTACATCGGGCAGAAATCGCCGTTATTTAAAGAGGGTAAAGAGAAAGGCTACCTGCTTAAGCGCCCGGATGGCCGGGTGTGGCAGTGGGATAAATGGCAGCCGGGACAGGCTATTGTCGATTTCACTCATCCTGAGGCCAGCGCCTGGTACGCCGGACATCTAAACCGCTTAATCGATATGGGTGTTGACTGTTTCAAAACCGATTTCGGTGAACGTATCCCAACGGATGTAGTGTGGCACGATGGCTGCGATCCGCAGAAAATGCATAACCACTATGCTTTTGTTTACAACAAGCTGGTGTATGAAACTCTGCAGGAAAAACTCGGCGAATCCGAAGCGGTGCTGTTTGCCCGTTCGGCCTCGGTTGGCGCACAACAGTTCCCGGTTCACTGGGGCGGCGACTGCTATGCAACCTATGAGTCTATGGCAGAAAGCCTGCGCGGCGGCCTGTCCATCGGACTGTCCGGGTTTGGGTTCTGGAGCCATGATATCGGCGGGTTTGAAAATACCGCCCCGGCGCATATTTATAAACGCTGGTGCGCTTTCGGCCTGTTGTCCAGCCACAGCCGCCTGCACGGCAGTAAATCCTACCGTGTACCCTGGGTTTATGATGACGAAGCCTGCGATGTCGTACGCCAGTTTACTGAACTGAAATGCCGCCTGATGCCGTATTTGTACCCTGCTTCGGTACAGGCAGCTATCCATGGCACACCAGTGATGCGCGCCATGATGCTCGAGTTCCCAGAAGACCCTGCGTGCGACTATCTCGATCGTCAGTATATGCTCGGTGACGATCTGCTGGTTGCGCCAGTGTTCAGTGAACAAGGCAGTGTCGACTTCTATCTGCCACAAGGCCGCTGGACGCATCTGCTGAACAACAGCGTGGCTGAGGGTTCCCGCTGGCACCGTCAACAGCACGCCTTCAACAGCCTGCCTTTGTATGTGCGCCCCAATACTTTACTGGCGCTGGGCAACAATAGTCAGAAACCGGATTACGACTACAGCGAACGGGCTGAATTCCATCTATTTGAACTGGACGATGGGTGCATGGCAGAAAGTCACTTAACCGATTTGCAGGGCAATATTGTGTTTACCCTGACAGCGGCGCGCAAGGGTGACCTGATAACCGTCACGCCGAAAGGCAAGGCAAGTCATTGGACTTTGTGTTTACGTAATATTGTGAACGTCAAAGAGATCACAAAAGCTTCTCAGAATACACATATCCACGGCTTACTGATTCGGCCTGACGACGACAGCGCAATGCTGTCGGTCACACTCTAACAGCGTAACTGAACCCCTCGCAGTAGCTACATGCGGGGGGTTCTCATTTTAAATAACTCCTTTCTTATTCCTGCCTCACACAACGTCAATACGTTGCCATCATATTTATAAACCACCATCATATATTTCACAGCACCGAAAAAAACCATCATTTTTTATTATTAATTGAAGTTTATTAGGAGGAATAAAATAAATAAACAACCATGGAAGGGAAAGTTTTGTCGCTTTTCACCTGAGGTAACATGCTTTACTTCAGCCGTAAAACCTTACCCCATCAACTACGGGGAATAATAAACGACGTTTTACCACCCTCTCATGGTTATCATTACTGAAGGAATATAAAACAATGAAATATACCCTATCCTCCCTGGCGATATTTGCAGGGCTAATGAGTCTGGCCCCCCTCTCGGCTTTAGCTGCCGATGGGCAAATTAACGTCGATTGTAGCTTCAGTCATATGAAACCCGATGACGCTATTCTGATGCCAGGTATGCCCGGCATGGCGATGTCGCATGACTTTGTGGGAAACCGTTCGACGGACGCGTTTTCTACAGCTGAAAGCTTATTACTTCATTCAGGCACTACCTGTGATAACGCGGCTGACAGTACCGGTTACTGGGTGCCCACCATGAAATTACCGAACGGTGAAATCGTTCACCCGTCTTATATCAAGAATTACTATCAGGCCAATAATGTACAGAATTATCCCATCAAGCCTTATCCACACGGTCTGCAACTGCTGGCGGGCAATCACCAAGGGACAGGCCCCAATCCACATGTAAGTTTCCTTTGTGCCAACGGCAATGGTTATACCAATACTGCCGACCAGATTTGCGGTCTGCGCGCCGCCGGGGACGCCGTACAATTCAACATCGGGGTAATGTTCCCGGATTGCTGGGACGGCGTTAATTTACCCGCCAAAGGCACCAATAACGCCGTTTACAGCACCAATGACCAATGCCCAGCTGATCATCCGGTTAAACTGGCAAAAGTAAACATGAACATCGCCTATGTCCTGCCACAAATTACATCACTGGATGTCAGTAAAATTCAGCTATCACTGGACCCCAAAGTGAGTGACATGAAAATAACCGAACTGTGGGGGAGTATATATACCGCACACGGTGACTTTATGAATGCCTGGACAGACGACGCAACGAAATTTATGGCTGACCGCTGCATAAATTACTCTATGGATTGTGGTACAAATATTCCGTATAGCTATTTTGATGCTGAAGCTGATACCTATGTCAGTAATCAGGCCGACAGTGATAAAAACTTTGGCACTGCTGCAACATTGATGGTTCAGGATGACTGGACTGGCGCAGGTCGCGACAAAAATAAACAAATGCTGGCATTAATGAAGTTCAAAATCCCGGCACAACCCACCAACATCGCTGATTATCCAGGAGTCTCCTTCAAGTATAAAATCCGTGTTTATGACGGTAATACCACTGACAGCGCGGCTGTTTCTATTTTCTTCTACCCAACCAATGATAACGCCTGGGACGAGAACAGCGTCACCTGGAATAATAAACCGGCATTTAACTACTCTGCAGATGGCAGCATATATATGGATAACGCACAGCAATTCCGTTATGTCGATGTCGATAAAGCCGTGCGTGCGGCTATCGCTGCAGGTAAAACCGAAGTGTCTTACTACATTGGGGGCGAACGTAATGGCCGTACCATTACAGTTGATTCACGAGAAAGTGGCAAAACACCCACGCTCATGCTGATTGGTTACCAGACCGTCACCGAACCTTAATCAGTGACGTTGGAATATGAGGACTAAGGCCTTATGTTTAAAAAAATCCCCCGGAAATTTCGGGGGATTTCACTTTTTTGAGTTTAGTAAATCACTTCACCATGCTTGTCGCGATACTCTTTCGGCGTCATGTCATACCCTTTTTTAAACACCGAATAGAAATATTGCAACGACGGGTAGCCGCACATTTGAGAAATCTCATTGATGGAAATCGACGTGGCCGTCAGTAAATTTCTCGCACGGTCCAGTTTCTCTTCATGGATCACCCCATGAATAGTTTGCCCGGTCTCATCTTTGAAACGCTTCTCAAGGTTAGATCGGGAAATACCGATGGCATCCAGCACTTGTTCAACTTTGATCCCTTTACAGGCGTGGTAACGAATGTAATGCATGGCCTGAATCACGGCCGGGTCGCGCAATGAGCGGAAATCCGTTGAGCGTCGCGCCATCACCTTTACCGGGGGCACAAGTATGCGCTGAAGCGGCAGTTCACGCTCATCAAGTAATTGATGCAGTAATTTTGCCGCACGATAACCCATTTGACGCGTACCCTGGACCACAGATGACAGCGCCACACGGGACAAATAGCGGGTCAGTTCCTCGTTATCAATTCCAATCACGCTGAGCTTCTCTGGCACCGGAATATCCAAATGTTCGCATACCTGTAAAAGATGGCGGGCGCGGGCATCGGTTACGGCAATGATTCCGGTCTGTTGCGGCAAGGTTTGCACCCAGTCAGCCAGACGATTCTGCGCATGCTGCCAGTTCTCCGGCGCGGTTTCCATTCCCTGATAGACCACTCCCTGATATTGCTCTGACGACACCAACTGACGGAACGCATACTCACGCTCCTGCGCCCAGCGCTTCCCCCCTGCATCTGGCAAACCGTAGAAGGCAAAGCGGTTGATACCCTTCTCCTTCAGGTGCATGAAAGCCGCTTCCACCAGCGCATAGTTATCGGTCGCAATATAATGTACTGGCGGGTAATCCTCTTCACGATGGTACGAACCGCCGACACCGACGATGGGCACTTTGAGATCTTTCAGTACCTGCTCAATCTCACGATCATCGAAGTCGGCAATAACGCCATCGCCAAGCCAGTCACGGATATTGTCGATACGGCAACGAAAGTCCTCTTCGATAAAAATATCCCAGTCGCTTTGAGACGCCTGCAAATATTCACCGACTCCTTCAACCACCTGCCGGTCGTAGACTTTGTTGGCATTAAATAACAATGTGATGCGATAACGCTTTTCAAACATGCCGGTCTCTCAATGCTAATGCCTGCAAAAAATAAGCCATACTCTTCCTACTACGGCCCGCCTGATTCAGCTCAATATCACAGCTCAGCAGCCGGGTGCAGCAAAAAGCCCGTGTTCTTTGACGCTTAGCAAATATTTTACTTCATATAGCGGTTCAGGCCCGGCGTTTGGTCGCAGAATCCATCCACACCGCCAGCAGCAAAATGGCCCCTTTGACGATGTACTGCCAGAACGTAGGGACATCGAGCATGCTCATGCCATTGTCCAGCGACGCCATAATAAAGGCCCCCATCACTGCCCCGGCCACGCTGCCCACCCCTCCGGCCAGACTGGTCCCCCCGATCACACAAGCCGCGATGGCATCCAGTTCGGCGATGTTCCCGGCGGAAGGCGACCCAGCCCCCAGACGTGAACTAAGAATTAAGCCAGCTATCGCAACCATCAGGCCATTTATCGCAAACACGGCCAGCTTGCTGCGCTCAACGTTAACACCGGATAACCGGGCAGCATCGATATTGCCACCGATAGCATAAATGCGACGCCCGAAGGAAGTCCGCGACGCCATAAACATGCCGCCGAGCATCAAGGCTACCAGCACTAGCACCGGCGTCGGCACCCCGCGATACTCGTTGAGCAGCAAGATGGCACCCATCGCGATAATGGCGGTCAGCGCCTGCCGGGTAACATCGCTTTTCACTTGCGTGAGCGGCAGCCCCAGTACAGCGCGCTGTTTACGCCTGCGCCATTGCCAACCAATAAACAAGGTTAAGGCCAGGGCACCAATACCAAAACCGAGGCCATTCGGCAGATAACTTTGACCAATCAGGGACATCTGAGGTGTGGTGGGTGCCACCGTGGTGCCGCTGGTAATACCGATTAAAATGCCACGAAATGCCAGCATCCCCGCCAATGTCACGATGAACGAGGGCACCTTGCGGTACGCCACCCACCAGCCGTTCCATGCACCCAGTAACAAACCGAGCAGCAGAGTCACCACAATGGTCAACGGCAGTGGCCAGCCAAACCACACATCAAAAATCGCGGCGACACCCCCCAGTAAACCCATCATAGAGCCGACGGAGAGATCGATTTCTGCCGAAATGATCACAAACACCATACCCACGGCCAGAATACCGGTGATGGCCGTCTGGCGCAGAAGGTTAGAGATGTTACGTGCACTGATATAAGCGCCGTCGGTAGTCAGCGAAAAAAATACAATGATCACTGCAATGGCGGCCAGCATGACATAGACCTGAAGGTTGATATTTTTCAGTCTCTGCCATGAAAATAACGACGGGTTCGTCACCGTTTCTGCGGTCATTAACGAAGCACCGACTGGGGGTAATTTAGACATGTGTTTCACTCCTTAATGCGGCTTCCATAACCTGCTGCTGGGTTAAATTGTTATTATTCAGACAGGCTTTGAGTTGCCCGAGATGCATGACCAGAACGCGATCGCTCAGCCCCAGCACTTCTGGCAGCTCAGAAGAAATAACAATGATCGCCATGCCCTGAGAGGCTAGCTGATTGATGAGTTTGTAGATTTCATGTTTTGCACCAACGTCAATGCCGCGTGTCGGTTCGTCAAGGATCAGAATTTTTGGTTTCAGCAGTAAACAACGGGCAAGAATGGCCTTTTGCTGGTTCCCACCGCTGAGACGACCAATGGCGAGCGTCGATGACGACGTTTTGATTTTAAGCTGGGTGACTGACTGGCTGATGGTTTGCTGTTCACGTGCATCGTTTATTACACCACCTACGGTAAAATCACCGAGTGCTGCCAGCGTGATATTGCTGCCTACCGCCATCACCGGAACGATACCGTCGCGTTTACGATCTTCCGGCACCATCGCAAGCCCCAGACGCATGGCATCACGGCAGTTTGAAATCTCCGCACGTTTGCCCGCCAGCCACACTTCCCCCTGCCAGCGACCGGGGTAGACGCCAAAAAGGCACTCCATGGTTTCTGAACGCCCGGCACCGACCAACCCCGCGACACCCAGCACTTCCCCTGCATGCAGCGTGAAACTGACATCATCCACCCGTTTGATATGGCGGTTAACCGGATGCCAGGCCGAGAGATGGGAGACCCGCAGCAGCTCTTCGCCTGCACGATGATGTCGTGGCGGAAACAGTTCCGTCAGTTCACGCCCGACCATCATGGCGATGATCTCCTGTTCGGCTATCCCGGCAGCGTCACGGGTGGCGATATGTTTGCCATCACGGATGACGCAAAGCTTGTCTGAAATAGCCCTGACTTCGTTAAGCTTGTGGGAGATGTAGATGCACGCGATGTCGTGATTACGCAGATCTCGGATGATATCCAGTAAGATCCCGGTTTCGCTCTCTGTCAGCGATGCAGTGGGTTCATCCAGCACCAGCAGACGCACCTGCTTATTCAGTGCTTTGGCGATTTCCACCAGTTGCCGCTGCCCGAGGCCCAGTTCGCCGACCAGTGTATGAGGGTCAATATCCAGTTTGACCTGTGCCAGCATTCTGCGACAGCGTAGAAACATCTGGTCGGTATCAAGCAGGCCATACTGCCCCCACTCATTACCCAAAAACATGTTTTCCAACACGCTCATCTGTTTCACCAGCGCCAGTTCCTGATGAATAATCGCAATGCCTTTTTGCTCGGTTTCGCGGATCCCTTTCGCCATCAGTTTCTCGCCAGAGAAATAAATCTCTCCCTCAAATGTCCCGAAAGGATAAATACCGCACAGCACCTTCATCAGGGTCGATTTACCCGAACCATTTTCGCCACATAGCGAGAGCACTTCTCCGGCGTCCAGCTGAATACTGATATTATCAACTGCCTTTACCATGCCAAATTGCTTGGTGATATTCCGCATCTCCAGCAGGCATGTTTTTTCCGGTGATCCAGACATAGATAATCCAGACATAATTAACCTCGCAGCACGCTGACACTTTCATTCGTTCTGAAAATGTCAGGGCCGCTCAATGACAGAAAAAATGCAAAAATAAAGATTACTTAAGGTCGGATTTTTTATGGAAGCCGTCGGCAATCACCGTGCTTTCAATATTATTTTTATCAACCTGAATAGGTGTTAACAAATAAGAGGGCACGTCTTTCTTACCGTTATTTAACGTCGCGTTGGATTTAGGTTTTTCCCCTTTGCCCAGTTGAACAGCAATTTCAGCCGCATCATTAGCCAGCTTAGTGATCGGTTTATAGACGGTCATGGTTTGTGTACCCGCCTGAATACGTTTGATCGCGGCAAGATCGGCATCCTGACCAGAAATAGCCACTTTGCCCGCCAGTCCCTGAGCAGAGAGTGCCTGAACTGCGCCACCTGCCGTTGCATCGTTGGAAGCCACCACCGCATCAATTTTATTGTTGTTCGCCGTTAATGCGTTCTCCATGATTTTTAGCGCATTTTCCGGTAACCAACCGTCAGCCCACTGGTCACCCACAATTTTTATTTTTCCGTCTTTGATTAGAGGGTTAAGTACTTTCATCTGCCCTGCGCGGAACAATTTGGCGTTGTTATCAACCGGTGACCCCCCCATCAAGAAATAGTTACCCTGCGGGACACGTTCAACCAGGCTTTGTGCCTGTAATTCACCGACTTTTTCGTTATCAAAGGAAATATAAAAATCAATATCGGCGTTGTTAATCATCCGGTCATAGGCCAGAACTTTAATGCCTTCCCGCTTGGCTTCTGCGATAACATTGCTCAGAACTTCACCGTTATAAGGAATGATCACCAGCACATCGACACCGCGATTGATCATGTTTTCAATCTGCGCCATCTGCGTCTCTTCATTGCCATTGGCTGATTGCACAAAGACATCAGCCCCCAGCGTTTTGGCTTTTGCTACAAATATATCCCTGTCTTTCTGCCAGCGTTCCAGACGTAAGTCATCGATTGCCATACCGATTTTAATTTCTTTTGCCATACCCGTTTGGCTGAAAAGGAGCATTGCGGTAGTTGCAGAGAGTAAAAATGTTTTTATTTTCATCTTCTAAGACCTTTTTTATAAAGAGGCAGGGAAAGAGAAACAAATTTATTAACAACCACAGGGAAGGTTGTCGCGAATGAATTGTTGTCGCTGCGTAAATATTCGGCAATTGCAGATTTTAACCCTCGCGTTACGTTTTTTAGTTTCTTTTCTAATATTTGATGAAGATCATGGTTTGATTGCAATGGACCTATTACCAGCACGGGCTTATTCGCGAAACATCGGAATTACTGAAAATTAATGAGGTTTAAACGGCTATTTTTGCGATCTAACGCACAGTTAATAATTAAGTTAATTTGAGTGTGAAATAACGTAATTGTGAGACGGCCTGACAACTCCGAAGATGATGGCTCTCACTCCCCAGCAGATCTGGGCCCGTATCCAAGGAGTTTTCAATGCACGCTTATTTCGACAAGCTTGACGCGGTTCGCTACGAAGGGATTAACAGCAAAAATCCTCTCTCATTCCGCCATTACAATCCGAATGAAGTTATTCTCGGCAAAACCATGGCCGAACATCTGAGATTTGCCGCTTGCTACTGGCACACATTCTGCTGGAACGGTTCAGACATGTTTGGGCTGGGTGCTTTTGACCGCCCATGGCAGCAACCGGGCGACGCGCTGGCGTTGGCGAAATGCAAAGCCGATGTGGCATTCGAATTCTTCCAAAAACTCAATGTACCTTACTACTGCTTCCATGACGTCGACGTTTCACCGGAAGGCAATTCGCTGAAAGAATACGTCAATAACTTTTCCGTCATGACCGATGTGCTGGCGCAAAAGCAAGAGAGCAGCGGCCTGAAACTGTTGTGGGGTACTGCAAACTGTTTCTCTAACCCGCGCTACGCGGCGGGTGCAGCCACCAATCCAGATCCTGAAGTATTTGCATGGGCCGCCACGCAGGTGTTCACGGCGATGAATGCGACCAAACAGCTGGGGGGTGAAAACTACGTGCTGTGGGGAGGACGTGAAGGTTATGAAACGCTGCTCAATACTGATTTGCGCCAGGAACGTGAGCAAATTGGTCGCTTTATGCAGTTGGTGGTTGAGCACAAACACAAAATCGGCTTCCAGGGTACCCTGCTGATTGAGCCAAAACCGCAGGAACCGACCAAGCACCAGTATGATTACGACGTTGCCTCAGTGTATGGTTTCCTGAAACAATTTGGTCTGGAAAAAGAGATCAAAGTGAACGTGGAAGCGAACCACGCTACGCTGGCAGGCCACTCATTCCATCATGAAATTGCCAACGCCATTGCTCTGGGGCTGTTCGGTTCCGTGGATGCTAACCGTGGTGACCCGCAATGTGGTTGGGATACCGACCAGTTCCCGAACAGCGTCGAAGAAAATGCGCTGGTGATGTATGAAATCATCAAAGCCGGGGGGTTCACCACCGGTGGTCTCAACTTTGATGCCAAAGTTCGCCGTCAAAGTACCGACAAGTATGACCTTTTCCACGGACACATTGGTGGCATGGACACGATGGCGCTGGCGCTGAAAGTCGCAGCTAAAATGATCACCGACGGTGAACTGGACAAACACGTTGCTCAGCGCTATTCCGGCTGGAATACCGAGTTTGGCCAGCAGATTTTGCAGGGTAAAATGTCTCTTGACGAATTGTCGACGTTTGCTCAGCAACATCAGTTAGCGCCGACGCATCAGAGCGGCCATCAGGAACAGCTGGAAAATCTGGTTAACCGTTACCTGTTCGGTTAATCACTACGCAGCACCCCAAAACGGCCCGGCCGAAAGAGCCGGGCAATAACCACTATTAATGTACTCGATAAATTTCAAACGACCGAAAAATAGCGGGTGCAGGAAGAGGTAGACATGTATCTCGGTATCGATCTCGGTACGTCCGGCGTAAAAGCCATTTTACTCAGCGAAGCCGGTCAGGTAGTCGCCACGCACAGTGAATCCCTCACCCTTTCCCGCCCTCACCCGTTATGGTCTGAACAAGATCCCGCAGACTGGTGGAACGCCACCGATAAAGCCATTATGGCGCTGGCGGCCACTCAGGATCTTTCGGGTGTCAAAGCCCTTGGGCTGACGGGCCAAATGCACGGCGCCACGCTGCTCAACGCACAAGGCAAAGTGTTACGCCCGGCCATTTTATGGAACGACGGGCGCAGTTTTGCACAATGTCTGGCGCTTGAAAAAGCGGTGCCGGAATCCCGCCATATCACCGGCAATGTGATGATGCCGGGTTTTACCGCACCTAAGCTGGCATGGCTAAAACAGAATGAACCCGACATTTTCCGCCAGGTAGACAAAGTGTTATTGCCGAAAGATTATCTCCGCTGGCGCATTACCGGCACTTTTGCCAGTGATATGTCAGATGCGGCGGGTACGATGTGGCTTGATGTTGCCAAACGCGACTGGAGTGACATTATGCTCAACGCCTGTTTCCTGCACCGTGACCAGATGCCAGCGCTGTTTGAAGGCAGCCAAATCACGGGGGAGGTATCCTTAGAACTGGCAAAACGCTGGGGTATCGGGTGTATTCCGGTGATTGCCGGTGGCGGTGATAATGCGGCAGGTGCCGTGGGTGTTGGCCTTTATCGGGCCGGTCAGGCCATGTTGTCGCTAGGGACATCGGGGGTCTATTTCGCAGTGAGTGAGGGCTTCCTCAGTAATCCTCAGCAGGCGGTGCACAGCTTCTGCCACGCCTTACCGAACACCTGGCATCTGATGTCGGTCATGCTCAGCGCTGCGTCCTGCCTCGACTGGGCAACAAAATTGACCGGTATGGCCTCGGTAGGTGATTTACTGAATCTGGTTGAACATTCCGCGCCCGCTGAAACGCCGGTCTGGTTCCTGCCGTATCTTTCCGGGGAACGAACACCGCACAACAACCCACAGGCTAAAGGCACACTGTTTGGCCTGACACATGAGCACGGCCCCGCTGATATTGGGCGCGCCGTACTTGAAGGTGTCGGTTTCGCCCTGGCTGAAGGTATGGATGCATTACATGCCACGGGCCTGAAACCGGACTCGATAATCCTGATCGGCGGAGGGGCGCGCAGCAGCTACTGGCGCCAGATGCTGGCAGATATTAGTGGTCAAACTCTTGAGTACCGTACCGGAGGCGATGTCGGCCCGGCACTGGGCGCCGCCAGACTGGCGCAAATTGCCATGAATCCGCAGAAATCCTTTGAGGCATTGCTTCCGGCGTTGCCTCTTGAACAAACGCATACGCCGGATGCCACAAAACACCACGCTTACAGCGCCCGGCGCAAAGTGTTCGGTGAGCTGTACCAGCGTTTGTTGCCATTGATGAGTTAACCTCTTGTCGAGGGGCCGGCACACGCCGGTCCCCGCCAAATAAACCCACCATAAAAAGCCGAATTTCCAAACTTCCCCACGCCAAAATGGCATACACTTCATTCATTAATTTCATACTCTGTTTTGTGGCACCGCTCACACTTTAATTGTATGATAAATGCGTCACCTTACTGGAATAAAGGCTATGCGCAACGTAATAACACTGCTATTACAATATATTCGGGCGTTCATATTAATTTACCTCTGCCTGTACGCAGGTATCGCTATTTCATCTCTGCTACCGCTCACTATCCCTGGCAGTATCATCGGTATGTTGATCCTGTTTACTCTGCTATCTACCCAAATTTTACCGTATCGCTGGGTAAAACCCGGCTGTAGCGTACTGATCCGCTACATGGCTTTACTGTTCGTGCCTATTGGGGTCGGGGTGATGAGCTATTACGACATATTGCGCAGTCAGTTTGGTCCGCTGGTGGTCTCTTGCATGATCAGTACACTGATTGTGCTGCTGGTGACCGCCTATTGTTCCCACTATGTTCATCGGGAACGCCCGGTGGTCGGCGAGACGGAGGAGAAACCATGACAGATATCTTGTGGTCGCTGCCCTTAACGCTGCTGGTGTTTTTTGCCACCCGCAAACTGGCGGTAAAACTCAAACTCCCGCTGCTGAACCCGTTATTGATGTCAATGGTGATCATCATCCCTTTGCTGCTGGTCACCCATATTCCTTATGCCCGTTATTTTGCAGGCAGCAAGATATTGAATGACCTGCTGCAACCCGCCGTGGTCGCACTGGCTTTTCCACTGTATGAACAACTGCATCAGATCCGCGCCCGGTGGAAGTCGATTATCAGCGTTTGCTTTATCGGCAGCGTAGTCGCGATGGTCACCGGTACAGCGATTGCATTATGGATGGGAGCCACGCCTGAAATTGCCGCGTCGGTACTGCCAAAGTCCGTCACCACACCGATTGCCATGGCGACGGCGCAATCCATCAACGGAATTCCGGCCATCAGTGCGGTGTGCGTTATTTTCGTCGGGATTTTAGGGGCAGTGTTTGGGCACACTATTTTGAATATTCTGCAGATAACCACCAAAGCCTCTCGCGGCCTGGCGATGGGAACCGCCTCTCATGCCTTAGGCACTGCCCGCTGCGCTGAGGTGGATTTTCAGGAAGGCGCTTTCAGTTCACTGGCGCTGGTCATTTGCGGGATCATTACCTCCCTGCTGGCGCCATTCCTGTTCCCCGTTTTATTGGCGGTATTTGGCTAGTCTCAAAAACCTTTTGGCAATGCCCGCCAATAAAAAGTTGTATGTCGCCCTGCCCTTAGCAAACAGAGCAACATACAAAACTGAGCTTACCCGGTTTAAGTACGCTCAGAAAAGCGGTGAAGACTGGGTGCTGGAAAGCACCCAGTGGAAAGGCAGGTCGTTAGGGAAGGGTTACGAATTCATCTTGAACAGTGACATGCTCTGCATGCTACTGAAGGTTTTGTACGACGCCTGCAATGCTACCTGCTGCAAGGTATAGGTCGAAATAGCGGCAGTCCAGTCGGTATTCACCAGTCCGCTGAGTTTGTCCGTGTTGGTCTGCGTGCGATCGGTGCCTAACGAATTCAGCTTATCAAGTTCATCCAACTGGGTGCCTAACTCGGAACGCACAGACAGCACGTTGTTCAGCGAGTTACGCAGACCACGGTTGGTTTTATCAATCGCAGCGGTGTAGTCGGTCGTGTTAGGGAAACTCTCTTTCGGGGTTTTCAGCGCGGTCAGCGCGGTATCAATGGTCTTAAACAGGTCTGACTCACCGGTTGAGCCGTCTGGTTCTTTCACCGCATCACCGGTCAGAGCGTTAAAAACCTGTGTACCAGAATGGCTGATAATCATAGTACGGCTGGCATCAACCTGCTGTGAAATAGGTTGTGCGCCTCCGCTGTAAGTCACCGCACCGGTAGTGGCATCAACGGTAAACGGGGCCTTATCACTGTTATAACCACCGAAGATATAGCGACCATTGCCGTCAGTGCTGTTAGCCAGGTTGACAATCTGATCCTTAATACCCTGTAACTTAGTTGCAAGGGTGGTACGGTCATCGTTACTAAGCGCGCCATCACCAGCCTGAACAATCAGGCTCTGAGCATCCAGAATACTGTTAGTGACGCCCGTCAGGATCGACTCTTCCTGGCTTATGCTTTGCGTAGCAAAAGTACGGGCTACGCCGTACTGGCTGTTTTCAGCCTCTGCCTGCTGAACCATTACAGCCTGAGAGGCCGCCAGAGGATCATCCGAAGGTTTATTGACACGTAAACCCGTTGCGACCTGCACGCCTGAGTCCTGGAAACGCGACTGTGCATTAAGGACGCTGTCCATGTTTTGCTGGTAAATCAAATTAGTACTAAGGCGCATGGCGTCAGTTCCTTATCACATTAAAGTTAAAAATTAACGGATGTTGATGATCGCGTCGAAGATAGTAGACGCCGTCTGAATCACCTGCGCATTAGCCAGATAATATTGCTGGTAGCGCTGTAAATCGCCGTACTCTTCATCGGTATTCACACCGGAAATTGACTGCTGTTGTGCACTCAATTGCGTGACGATATTGGTCTGCGCGGTATTGTTGGTTTTCAGGGTAGAGACCTGATTACCGACGTTACTCACCAGACTGGCATAAGCGCCTGAGAGCGTGGATTTACCTTCAACCAGTTTGGCCGTTTGTAAATCGAGCAGTTTCTGCGCGTTGCGGTTATCACTGGCCCCAATTTTACCGGTCGTTGCATCGACGGTACTGGCTGCCGCAATTTTAGAGGAATCGGTGATCGCCAGATTCAGACTGCCTGCCACACCGCTGACGGTTTTTACCGTGAAACTGTCTTTCGCGTTGGCTGTGCCGGTCACTGAGATACTCAGACCGTCGAAGTTCAGCGTCGGGTTGCCAGACGTATCCGTGCCTGCCGTTGGCGTAATATTGGCGCCATCTGAAGTTCGGGTCGCAGTCCAGGCTGTACCGTCATAAGACATAACATAATCGCTGGCTTTTACCGCTGACGAATCGCTGTATGTGACGCTCAACACGGCGGAGCCGGTGTTTTTGGTATTGGACACGGTCGCAGGCTGATTAAAGCTGAAGAAATTTCCACCCGGCTGGCTGTTCATATCAAAACCACCTTTATTGACGGTATTGAAGCTGTCACCCAACGTTAAAGCCAACTGCCCTAACTGATTAATTGCCGGCTCAAGGTTGTCTTTACGGAAGGCCAATACGCCACCCAGGGCACCGGTAGTGATGCGGCTTTCCGCAATCTCGGTCACTGAGCCATCGGGCTGTGTGACGCCCACGGTCAGTTTACTGGTATCGGCGCTGGAAGGGGTTGCCACGACAGTACGGGTATTAGAACCCTGGACTAACGGCACGCCGTTGGCGAAGGAGACGTTAAACGCATCGCCGTCCTGCTGGGTCACCGTAACACCCGCTACGTCGTTCAGTTGGCTCACCAGTTGATCACGCTGGTCGAGAAGCGCATTCGGCTCCTGACCAGTGGTACCGCGGGTAGTGGTAATTTGAGAATTCAGTTTGGCAATTTGCGACGCAAAATTGTTGATCTGGTTGACGTTATCGGTGATCTGCTGGTTCACACCATTGCTCATGTCGCTCAGGTATTTCGCGGAGCTGTTGAACTGCCCCGTCATGCCCTGTGCCTGACCGAGTACCGCCTGGCGTGAAGCGCTGTCGCCCGCGTTGCTGGTGAGCGTTTGCAGGCCAGTAAAGAACTTCTGCATGGTGCTCGCCAGGCTGGTGGTGGTGCTTGACAACAGATCATCAATTTGTCCGGCCTGCGTGGACTGTGTGGTCAGCGCGCTATTGATGGTGCTTGCACCCAATAACTGATTAACCACAAACGCATTGTATTCACGGTTGATGCTGCTGACGTTTACGCCATTACCGATATAACCTACCGCCGTATTGGTGCCGTTGCTCTGCCCAATAATCGCTGTCTGGCGGTTATAACCGGCCACGCTGACGTTGGCGATGTTGTTACTGACCGTACTGAGCGCAGCCTGCGCCGCATTCAGCCCGCTCATTGCGGTATTGATTAAGCTGTTGGACATGAGTGTTTTATCCCAGTGTGACGCCGGCTGACGTTTTTATATATTTAAGTGATATGAAAATCGGGAGCACTCCCTTTTCCCTGCAAGCGTTCTCGAAACTGATCTTTTTTTTCGAAACTCATCTTTTTTTCGAAACTAGAAGTGTTATCGGCTTAAGCGAGAGGAACTTGAGAGCAAATTGTCAGAAAATCTTACTCAAATCGGTGCTGTAAGCTTTGACGGCCTGCTGGCCCGCTCCTTTGATTTTCTGAATAACGCTGACCAGCTTGTCGGCATAGTTCGGATCGGTGGCATAACCCGCGGCCTGTAAGGCGTGTGCGGCCTGCTCTGGCGTTCCCGCTGCGGTAACCTGGGCATAGCGCGGGTTGCTGGTGAGCAATTTCACATAGTCGGATATCGCTTCGACGTAAGAGCCGTAAACACGGAAAGTGGCCTGCACTTTTTTCGCCACACCATTGGTGTATTCGGTGGTCATGACGTTAGTGGTCGGCCCGCTCCAGCTACTGCCTGCTTTGATCCCGAACAGGTTGAAGCTTTGTTTGCCATCCGTCGTCGGGATTTCCCGCTGGCCCCAGCCGGACTCCAGCGCGGCCTGCGCAACAATCAACTGATGCGAAATCCCGCTCTCTTTACTGGCGACCTGCGCCGGAATGCTTAGGCGGGAGACAAACTGCCCGCTGTCTTGTCCCAGTGGCGCGCCACCGGAAGTCCGGTCGGGCGCATTGGGTATGGCCTTGCGGATCATCTGTTCCATCGCCAGCAGCGGCAGGGTATTGAGTACGTCTTTATCCAGCGCCATCGGCACCGTACCCGCCAACTCAGACGGTTCAGGGTTTCCACCCGTCATCTGTTTGACCATCAAATCCGCCATGCCGAGGCCCTTTTCGGACATGTTCTGGGCAATTTGCTGATCGTACATCGATGTATAAAGCCGGGTCTGATCGCTGCTCAGTAAACCGTCCTGTGGCAAGGCAGAACGCATGCTTTTGAGCATCATCTGTACGAACACGCCTTCGAACTGCTTGGCGACTTCCTTGATGTGCGCCTGCGGATCTTTTTGCACTGCCAGCTTCAAACTATTCAGCGACTGCGTGTCATACGCAGCGCCGGACATCGACATAAGATCGCCCATCAGATGATTTCCAAATCAGCACGTAAACAACCCGCCGTTTTCATCGCCTGCAAAATTGACATCAGGTCGATAGGCGTTGCCCCCAGCGCGTTCAGCGTGCGCACCACATTGTTCAGACTGGCACTGGACTTGACCTGTTGCAATGAGCCACCCGACTGACGAACTGAGATGTTGGTGTTCGGTGTGACCACCGTCTGACCGCCACCAAAGGGGGTATTTGGCTGACTGACATCGTTCTGGCGGTCAACCACCACGGACAGATTCCCCTGAGCCACGGCGCAGGAGTCCAGCGTCACATCGCGATTCATCACCACCGAGCCGGTGCGCGAGTTAATGATCACTTTGGCGTCCATCGGGCCGACCGTCACATCGATGTTCTGGATCTGCGCCAAAATACGCACCTGTGAACTGTTGCCGCGCGGCACCATGACCCGGATGTTTCGCGCGTCCAGCGCAGTGGCTGAGCCCAGACCGCCCTGACGGTTAATGGCGTCAGTGACCTGCTGCGCCAGATTGAAATCTTCGTCATTAAGTTGCAGGTTGATCATCCCTTCGGCGCCAAAGGTGCTTGGCAGTTCGCGTTCAATGGTTGCGCCCGCAGTGATACGTCCGCCCGAGAGTTGGTTAACCGTCACGCTACTGCCACCGGATGACGCGCCAGCGCCACCCACCAGCACGTTACCCTGTGCCAGGGCATAAACCTGGTTGTCCACGCCTTTAAGCGGCGTCATCAGCAAGGTACCGCCGCGAATACTTTTGGCGTTACCCATCGAGGAGACCACAACGTCAATTGTCTGTCCGCTTTTGGAAAATGGCGGCATTTTTGCCGTCACCATGACCGCTGCGACGTTTTTCAACTGCATGTTGGTGCCCGCTGGCACAGTGATCCCTAACTGGGACAACATGTTGGTCAGCGTTTGAGTGGTAAATGGCGTCTGGGTGGTCTGGTCGCCGGAACCATCCAGGCCAACGACCAGGCCGTAGCCGATCAGGGCGTTATCACGCACGCCCTGAACGCTGGTAAGGTCACGAATGCGCTGTGCCGACGCGGGCAGAGCCATCACAGCACACAGCGTTAAGCACAGAATGCCGGGAAGGAGTTTTCTCATGATTGCCTCATTAATACGGCGAAAGATTAAGGAAGAACCGCTGCAACCAGCCCATGTTCTGCGCTTCATTGATGTAGCCGTTACCAACATATTCGATGCGGGCGTCCGCCACCTGCGTCGACACCACGGTGTTCGAGCCGCTGATAGTGCGCGGATTCACCACGCCGGAGAACCGGATAAACTCGGTACCCTGGTTAATTTCAATCTGTTTCTCACCCACAACATGCAGGTTGCCATTGGCCAGCACTTCGTTAACGGTCACGGTCAATGTTCCGCTGAAGGTGTTGTTGGCTGCAGCGCCACCTTTACCGCCGAAGGTGTTGTCTCCGCTCATGTCCATGTCGGCGCGGGCATTGCCGAATAATCCTGCGAGATAGCGCGGAGTCGTCGCGGAACTGAATTTGCTGGAACCATTGCGGGTGGCGTTGGCTGACGAGCTTTTGCTCGCGCTGACGTTTTCCTGCAACACAATGGTCAGGGTATCGCCGATGTTACGTGGTCGACGATCTTCAAACAGGGGCTGATAGCCATAGTTCATCGGCTGAACGGACTGGAAAATCGAACCGTTCGGTACCGGTGGTGCCGCCGGGGCCGGTTGGGCCGAGGTTGTCCCCTCCACCAGCGGTTTATGCGGAAAATACGCGCATCCATTGAGCAGCAAGGTCACTAAAAGTGGCAGAGCCAACACGCCGTGTCGGTGAAAGTGCGCGCTATTTACCGACGTAAATTTCATGGTCACCACAGATATCGCCTTAACTTAAAAGTATCTACTTTACTAAGGGCACAGGACCTGGAGGGGTCCGTGTGCCCTGCTTACATCAATGACAACATCCCCAAGGGGATTTTTATAATTGCGTTAGCTTCTGCAACATCTGGTCGGACGTTGATACGGCTTTACTGTTGATCTCGTAGGCGCGTTGGGTCTGAATCATGTTGACCAGCTCTTCCGCCACGTTAACGTTTGAGGTTTCAACGTAACCCTGATAGAGCAAACCGGCACCGTTCAGCCCGGGAGTACTTTCAATGGGTGCGCCGGAACTTTGGGTTTCCTGATACAGGTTTTCACCCATCGATTCCAGGCCGCTGTCATTGATGAACGTACTCAGTGTCAGTTGACCTACCTGCTGCGCCGCAGTCTGTCCCTGTTGGGTGACGCTGACGATACCGTCGCGACCCACGGTGATAGACAGAGCGTTAGCAGGAATAGTGATGGCCGGGATCACCTGATAGCCACTTGAGGTCACCAACTGACCGTTTTGGTCAACCTGGAATGAACCATCGCGGGTATATGAAGTGGTGCCGTCAGGGAGTTGTACCTGGAAGAAACCCTGCCCTTTGATGGCAATATCTTTGCTGTTGTTGGTCTGGGACAGGTTGCCCTGGGCATGTAGACGCTCAGTGGCAACCGGACGCACACCCGTACCAATTTGCAGACCGGACGGCAGATTGGTCTGCTCGGAAGACTGCGCACCGGGCTGACGGATAGTCTGGTACAGCAAATCTTCAAACACCGCACGCTGGCGTTTGAAGCCATTGGTACTGACGTTGGCCAGGTTGTTGGCGATCACGTCCATGTTGGTTTGCTGCGCGTCAAGGCCAGTCTTCGCGATATAAAGCGATGGGATCATGTTGTTACTCCTCTGCTGTCATCAGCTCAACGACAGCAGCTCGTTGGCGCGTTGTTCGTTCTCATCCACACTGTGGATGACCTTCATTTGCATTTCGAAGCGACGGGCGTTGGCAATCATGTCAACCATGGTTTCCACCGGTTTGACATTGCTGCCCTCCAGCGTACCTGGCATCACATGGATGCTCGCATCAGCCTGCAAGGCATTGCCCCTGGCCTGCGCCGTGGCCGGGGTGAGACGGAACATGCCGTCATCACCACGCGTCACTTCGTTACCCGCGGCTTTCACCAGTTTCAACTTGCCGAGCTGCCCCATGGTATTGGGATCAGCGCCCGCCTCGAGCACCGCGATGGTGCCATCTGACGAGATGGTCAGCTGCGCACCCGGCGGCACTTCGATCGGGCCGTTATCGCCCATGACCGGATTGCCCTGAATGGTCAGTTGATTGGTCGGTGACACCTGAAGGTCACCATTGCGGGTATAGGCTTCGGAACCGTCAGGCATCTGCACCGCCAGAAAGCCGTCTTGCTGCAACGCCACGTCCAGCGGGCGTCCGGTGTAGTTAAGCTGTCCCTGCGTCATGTCAGCACCCGGCGTTGAAGCCGTCACTAACGTGCGTGTTTCGAGACTTGGCCCGTTCACCGGTACAGCCCGCAGAGCCATCAGTTGTGCGCGAAAACCCGGCGTTGAAGCATTCGCCAAATTACTCGCGGTGACCGACTGCTGGTTCAGCGTCTGGCTGGCGGCGCCCATCGCGGTGTAGATTGCGTGATCCATAGTGCGTTCCTGTTCCGTCTGTCATCTAAAACGCGTCATTCACTGCGATTAACGCAGGTTGACCAGCGTGTTCAGGATCGAGTCCTGAGTTTTGATGGTTTGCGCGTTCGACTGGTAATTACGCTGAGCCACAATCATGTTGACCAGTTCTTTACTCAGGTCGACGTTCGAGGCTTCCAGTGCACCACTGGTCATGCTACCGAACCCACCCGTACCCGCGATGCCCGTAATTGGCTGGCCGGAAGACTGGGTGGAGGACCACACGTTGTCGCCTTCAGATTTCAGACCTTCGGGGTTGGAGAAGTTGCTCAACACGACCTGGCCCAGCAGTTGGGTTTGGCGGTTGGAATAGACACCAGCGATAGTGCCGTCATCGTTAATCTGATAACCGGTCATCTGGCCTGCAGCGTAACCATCCTGCTTAAGCGTACCGATGCTGTTGCTGCCGGTGTTCTGCTGAATACTGCCCTGGAAGCTCAGCGCCACGGTTTGCGGGGTGGCCGCGCCGTTGGTGCTGGTGTTCATTGGCAGAGCCAGTGTGGTCGCCGGTGTCGTCACAACGCCCGCTGCGTCAGCGGTGCTGACCAACGTACCGCTGGTGCTGAAGTTCAGGCTGCCGATTTTACCCGCAGTAGAACCGGTGACGCTGCTGTCTTGTGAGTAAACATCCCACGAGTTCGCCACCGTCGCCGACTTCACAAAGTACACGTTGTTGTCGTGTGAATTGCCCAGTGAATCGTAGGTGGTGATGGTGTTGACATAGTTGTAGCTGGTCGGGTCTGAACTGGAGAAGGTCGCGGTGGCTGGCGTTTTGTCTGTCGAGTTCAGGTTGGCCGCCATGGTCCCGGTGGTGGTCGCCTTGGCGATCATCATGGTGTTCGGGATGTTCAATGCCACAGGCTGCGCACCCTGCGCGATGGTCGGTGGTGTGCCGGTGGCCGGGTAACCGGTCACACTCAGGCCCTGCGAGTTAACCAAATTGCGGTTTTCGTCGAGGGAAAGCTGGCCGTTACGCGAATAGAACACGCCACCGTTGGCGTCGGTCATACGGAAAAAGCCATTACCGCTCAGTGCAACGTCCAGACTACGGTTGGTGGTGGTGGTGGTGCCGTCGCTGAAATCCTGAGTAATGGCCGCAACTTTCACGCCCATACCGGTTTGTGAACCGGCAAACATATCGGCAAAAGACGCGGTCGCAGATTTAAAGCCAGACGTGGCGGAGTTGGCAATGTTGTTACCAATCACGTCCAGGTTTGACGATGCTGCGTTCAGGCCGCTGACTGCTTGGGAAAAGCTCATGGTCTGCTCCAGGTTACTGTGTGTAGTTGCTGCATGAAGTTAACGTTATTAGCCCCTCACCCTGCATGGGGAGGAGCCAACGGCTTACAAAATTTGTCGCACGTTGGCCAGAGTACTGGTGCCGCGAACGCCGAGATCCAGCACTGCGCCGGACGTGTCGTTGGTGACGCCATTGACCAGCGCGTAGTTCAGCGTAGAGGCCACCATCTGCTCGCCGCCACTGGTGGCGTTGACGCTGAAGCTGTAACTGCCATCCACTGCCGTGGTGCCGTCATCCTGCTTGCCATCCCAGGAATAACTGTGAACGCCCGCTGTCTGCGCGCCGAGGTTGAGGGTTTTCACCACTTTGCCGTTCGAATCGCTGATGGTGACAGTGGTGGTATCTACAGAGCGTTCCAGTTCCAGTCCAAATGGCGTCGTGCTGACGGTGCCAGCGGAGGTGCCGACCAGAATGGCTTTGCCCGCCACCATCACACCATGACCAATCAGCGACGTCGCCTGTACAGACTGGTTGCTGTTGATCTGGCCGGAAATGCTGCCAAGCGTGGTGTTGAGTTTTTCAATACCGCTGACGGTATTGATCTGCGCCAACTGGCTGGTGAGCTGGGCGTTATCCATCGGGTTGGTCGGATCCTGGTTCTTCAACTGCGCGACCAGCAGCGTCAGAAAGTTACTCGACAGATCATCGGCCGTTGATTTAGTGGTCGTGGTGCCCGTGGTGGAAATCGTGTTGTCGGTGGTGTCGTTGATCGAGCTTAAAACAGACATAAGACGCTCCGTTATTGACCCAGTGTCAGGGTTTTCAACATCAACGACTTGGTGGTATTCAACACCTCAACGTTGGCCTGATAGCTACGGGAAGCTGAGATGGTGTTCACCATTTCGCTGACCACATCCACGTTAGGCATTTTCACGTAACCTTTGGCATCGGCCATTGGGTTACCGGGCTGATAGACCAGACGCATCGGCGCCGGGTCATCGACCACTTCTGCCACTTTCACTCCACCGGTTTCCTGCCCCGGTGCAGCGTTAACCTGAAACACCACTTGCTTTGCGCGATACGGCTGACCATCCGGTCCGGTCACGCTGTCGGCGTTGGCCATGTTACTGGCGCTGACGTTCATGCGTTGCGACTGGGCAGAGAGCGCCGATCCGGCAATATCAAAAATACTGAGCATCGACATGCGGGTTATCCTTGAAGTACCGACATCATCCCTTTCACCTGGCCGCCAAGCACGGTCAGATCGGTTTGATATCGCACACTGTTGTCGGCGAAGTTGGTACGTTCACGGTCCATATCGACCGTGTTGCCATCCATTGACGGTTGGTCCGGGATGCGGTACATCAGGTCCAGATCCGCGCCCGCGCTGGTAGACGCGGGAATATGACGCTGATTAGTCAACTCCAGCGACATCCCGCTGCCATTAGCACGGCCCGCTTCCATCACTTTTTGTAGCTGGCTGGCGAAATCGATGTCCCGCGCCTGATACCCAGGGGTATCCGCGTTGGCAATGTTCGCCGAGAGTATTTCCTGCCGCTGGGCGCGCAAGTTGAGCGCTTCCTGTTGGAACTGTAGTGCGGCGTTCAATTTGTCGAGCATGCGCCCTCCGCAAAATGAGAATTTGGAGCCGACAGCATAGATCCCCTGGTCAACAACCTATCGTGGGAATAAGCGCAAAATGCCCCGCTATTTGTCGCATTAGGAAATCTAAACTGCGGGTAGACTTGTCGTCAGAAGTGGGAATTCCACAACGGTGATCATGGCGGGGGAAACAGCGTGATGAACAAGCGGAGGATCGAGAAATGCGGGCGGGTACTGAGCCTATGCCTTGGGCTAATCCCTGCGCTAACGCTGGCTGCACCAGTGCAGCCCGTGGAGGTCTCATCCAATAGCGACACGCTGTTTGCCGGACAGATTCAGCAGTTTTTCCAACAGCAATATGCCAGTAGCGGGATGCAGGTGACGACGGTGGTCACCACGCCTGCGGCGCGTCAGCCACAGTGCTTATCGCCGCAATTTTCGCTGTCACAGAATGCCCGCAGTTGGGGCAACGTATCGGTGGCGGTGAATTGCAACGGACAAAAAAGCTATGTGCAGGCCAAGGTGCAGGTCAGTGGGACTTATTGGGTGGCGGCGCGTAATGTCGCGTCAGGCGCTCATCTCAGTGCAGCGGATATGCAGCAAAAAAGCGGCCGGCTGGATTTATTGCCACCACGCGCTATCCTTGAGAGCCAGCAGGCGTTAAATGCGGTGACGATGCGTAACATTAATATCGGCCAGCCGTTAACGCTGTCGATGTTGCGACGCCCGTGGATGGTTCACGCCGGTCAGCAGGTCCAGGTACAGGCTACGGGCAGTGGTTTCAATGTCTCGAGTGCTGGGAAAGCGATGAATAATGCTGCCGCGGCAGAGACTGTACGGGTCAGAATGCCATCTGGCCAAATCGTTAACGGTACGGTCGGCGCGGATGGCACAGTAAGTATTGCAATTTAAACCAGGCAACATGCGGGCGCACAATTACAATCATCTCTATTACAATAAAGACTAAAGTTTTTCTGTGAAATGACGATAACTTATTATCAACGCCATATCCGGCGGTTTTATTTGTTTTCGTCAGCGGATTATCAGTTAACTGATCCGCCCTATTGGGAGAAGTATAATGAGTATTGAACGTACACAGGCATCGCAGTCTGTCAGCCCGATCCAGCAGCGCGATCCATCCGACGTTGCAGCACAAGCGACTAAAAAAGAGAGTAACGTTGCGGCCCCGGTTAGCGGCACTGCCGTAACACTGAGCGATGCGCAGGCCACCCTGACACAATCAAGCTCACAAGATATCAATACTGCCCGCGTGGAACAGCTGAAACAGGCTATCCGTGATGGCAAGTTGACCATGGATACCGGCAAAATTGCCGATGCGCTGTTGCAAGACACCCAGGCTTACCTGAAGACGAATTAAGTTGTAAGTAAGGTGAGCTCTACGGTGTTTACGTTGAAAGGTAATGAAGCCCGATGAAGACTTTTATCAAGACCATGAATATGTTGGTTGAAACGCTGCAATCCCTGGATTTGATCATCAATCATGAACAAACCCTGCTCTGTTCCGGGCGTGTAAACGGAGTCGCTTTGCAGCACATCACCGAGCAGAAAAGTTCATTACTCACTACCGTAGATTACCTTGATAAACAGCGCCGTGAACACGACGTCAGGCTCAAACAAACCGCGCCCTATTCTCGTCAGCCCGAAATTGCCAACATGTGGAAGACTGTGGTGCAACTCAGTCAAAAGCTTAGCCACATCAACCGCCACAACGGCATGTTGCTCGATAAGCAACTGGCGTATAACAGCCAGGCAATGGCGATCCTCAACGCCAGCCAAACTCAGAAACTGTACGGTCCTAATGGACAAACCTCTGTCAGCGGACAGTCTGTACGTAAGATTTCAGTTTAACGACTGGGTTCGTTCCGCTCTTCTGATCTCGCCTTCTTTGCCGATTCGTAGACAAAAAAATATCACCGACCGGTGATATCTTTCTTTTCTGCGCAAGGGCATCCGTCAATTCAGCGATAGTTCACGATTATCTGTTGGCTAATAATCCGCAGCGGCGGATTGAGCCGGCCCTTTCCTTCCACAAAAAATATCATCTGGAAAGCAGACTGGGCAGATTGCCCATAAAACGCACGCGTCTGGCCGCTGGCACCATCAAGCTCGGCACAACGGTTGTTGGTATTGCACAGTCTGACCTGCAAACCGGCAGGCTGAGGGCCGTATAAACGATAGTTCCAACTGACAGAGTCAATAGACGCAGACGCGGTTTGCATCACGGGCGCGCTGGCAGGAGGGTTAAGCGCCGGGGTTGAACGCATCACGCCCCGGTTTTGCAGCGTCACGCCCTGCTGGCTGTCCGACCATGAGCCAGAGGCCGCGTGAGACGCAGAGCAGCCCAGCGCAAGCGCCGCCAGCGCATACCTCAACACCTTATTCACCGCCGATGGTCGCCGTCATACGGATCTGGCGGGTATCGCTCATTTCCAAATTCGACATGACCGCAATTTGCGGCAGCGAGCGGCGCAGGAAGCGGGAGAGCAGCGAACGCAACGCGTGATTAACCAGCAGAACCGGCGGTGCGCCGTTGATCTCCTGCTGTTGCAACGCGGCCTGCGCCTGAGTCAGTAAGCGTTCAGCCAGGCCCGGTTCCAATCCACCACCGCCCTGTAATGCCTGCAATAGCAGACGCTCAAGCGCCGTATCCAGCCCGATCACCTGCACTTCGCCGGATCCCGGGAACCACTGTTGCGTAATAGCACGTCCCAGCGCCACGCGGACCAACGAAGTGAGTTCGTTAGGATCACTTTGCGTGGCAGCATGTTCGGCCAGTGTTTCAATAATGGTACGCATATCGCGAATAGAGACCCGCTCAGCCAGCAGGTTCTGCAGCACTTTGTGCAGCGTCGTCAGCGTCACCACACCGGGCACAAAATCTTCGGTCAGCTTCGGCAACTCTTTACTGACACGTTCCAGCAGTTCCTGTGTTTCCTGACGCCCGAACAGCTCCTGCGCATGCAGGCTGATGAGATGATTGAGATGGGTCGCGACCACAGTACTGGCCTCCACCACGGTAAAGCCCTGAATTTGTGCCTGCTCACGCAACGCCGGTTCGATCCAAACAGCGGCCAGACCGAAAGCCGGATCCTGGGTAATTTCGCCCGGCAGTTCGCCAATCGCGTTGCCTGGGTTAATCGCCATCCAGCGCCCCGGATGCGCTTCACCGGTACCGATTTCCACCCCTTTCATCATGATGCGATAACCGGCTGGCGGCAGTTCGAGGTTGTCGCGGATATGAATAACCGGCGGCAAGTACCCCATCTCCTGCGCGAATTTCTTACGGATGCTGCGGATTCGCCCCAGCAGCTCGCCATTTTGGGCGTAATCCACCATCGGGATCAGCCGGTAACCGACTTCCATACCGAGCGAATCTTCCAGTTGAACGTCAGACCAGCTGGCTTCCACCAGCTGTTTGTTGTCGGTATTGACCGGTACGTTCTCTTTGGCCACGGCCGGTTTCTGTTGCTGACCGCGTGTCCACCAGGCCAGCGCTAACAGGCCACCGGTAAACATCAGAAACACGAAGTTTGGCATCCCGGGCACCAAACCAAGCAGGCCAAGGACACAGGCGCTGAGCATCATGACACGCGGGTTACGGAACAGCTGGGTGACCATCTGCTCGCCAACGTCTTCGTTGGTGCCAACGCGGGTCACGATAACACCCGCCGCCGTCGAGATAACCAGCGCCGGGATTTGTGCCACCAGACCATCACCGATGGTCAGCAAGGTGTAGCTCTCCGCCGCGTGGCCGAGATCCATATTGTGTTGCAGCACGCCGACCAGTAAACCGCCGACCACGTTGATGATCATGATCATCAGACCAGCGATGGCATCACCACGCACGAATTTACTCGCACCGTCCATCGAGCCGTAAAAGTCCGCTTCCTGCGTCACTTCAGAGCGGCGCTGTTTGGCTTCATCTTCGCCAATCAACCCGGCGTTGAGGTCGGCGTCAATCGCCATCTGTTTGCCCGGCATCCCGTCAAGGACAAAACGCGCGCCCACTTCGGCGATACGCCCGGCCCCCTTGGTGATCACCATAAAGTTGATCAGCACCAGGATGATAAACACCACGATACCGATGGCGAAGTTACCGCCCACCAGGAAGTGACCGAAGGCTTCTACGACGCGCCCCGCGGCGGCGGTGCCGGTATGGCCCTCCAGCAGAATGATACGGGTCGAGGCGACGTTGAGTGACAAGCGCAGTAAGGTGGAGAACAGCAGAATAGTCGGGAACGCAGCAAATTCGAGGGTACGCTGGGTGAACATCGCCACCAGCAGCACCATAATTGACAGCGCAATATTGAAGGTGAACAACAGGTCGAGAATGAACGGCGGCAGCGGCAGCACCATCATCGACAGAATAATCAGAATCAGGATCGGCCCGGCCAGCACCTGCCACTGTGTGTCTTTAAAACTTGGTAAGCGCAGCAGCGCAGCCAGATTACCCATGTGTTTCTGTCTCTCCAGCAAAGTCCAGTGCTTCAGGCACTGGTAAACGTTCAGGTTTCTTCGGAGCCAATCCGCCTTCACGCTTCCAGCGCTTCAGCTGATAAACCCACGCCAGCACTTCTGCAACGGCGGCATAAAGCGCCGTCGGGATTTGCTGACCAATTTCACTGTGACGATAAAGCGCACGCGCCAGCGGCGGTGCCTCCAGCATCGGAATTTTGTGTTCGGCACCCAACTCTTTGATGCGCAGGGCAACGTCTCCGGCCCCTTTTGCCAACACCTTCGGCGCACTCATTTTGTTTTCGCTGTATTGCAGCGCCACGGCGTAGTGGGTCGGGTTGGTGACAATGACGTCAGCTTTTGGCACGTCGGCCATCATGCGGCGTCTGGCCATGGCGCGTTGCTGCTGGCGGATGCGGCTTTTAACATGCGGGTCACCTTCCTGACTTTTGAATTCGTCACGGATGTCCTGCTTACTCATGCGCAGCTTTTTAATGTGCGTCCAGATCTGCCAGAAAACGTCAAAGCCCACCATCGGGGTCAACCCCAGCACGATCATGATCCCGCAGAAGGCAATCATGTTCAGTGCTTCGCCCAGCGCCGGGATGGTGGGTTGTGCCATCAGCCTCATCATCTCCGGCCAGTGGTGCCACAGATACAGGCCGCATATCCAGCCGACAATCGTGGCTTTCAGGATGGCTTTCAGCAGTTCAGCCAGGACCTGAGCGGAGAACATCCGCTTGATCCCGGCAATGGGATTCATACGGCTAAGCTGCGGGGCAAAGGATTTGCTGCTGAAGTTCAGCCCCCCCAGCAACAGCGGTGCGGCCAGAGCCACCAGAATCAGCCCGCCAATCACCGGCAGCAGCGCCCACACGGCGCGCCCGAGCAAAGCGGCAATCTGTTGCTGCATTTGCTGGTCATTACTGACGATGTCGTGGTCAAAATTCAGCCCCTGAGAGATCATCGCCGCCAGTTGACGCGCCATCGACCCACCGGACACCCACAGCAACGACAAACCGGCTCCCATCATCAGCATGGAAGTCAGTTCGCGCGAACGCGGGATTTGCCCATCCTCGCGGGCTTTTTCAAGCTTATGGGGTGTGGGGGCTTCGCTTTTTTCGAGATCGCTGTCTTCAGCCACCGGTCGGTTCCTGTCTGCTCTGCGGGCATAATTTCATGCCTATAATGGCAAAAGCGCTGAAGTCTCATGGAGGGAATAAAGGCTAAAACAGAGGGCTATTCATTTGATGAATAAATTGCGGATAAAAAACACCCTCCGTTTGCCCAGAATGTGCAAACGGAGGGGGACAAAACACCATGCATCAGAAACCTAAGGAATCCAGCAAGTCATCAACCTGCTCTTGCGAGGCCACAACACCTACGCCGGTCGCGTTCAACTGCGGTCCGTTCAGCAAACCGTCATTCTCACGTTTGGCTTTGGTTTGCTGTTCCGGGATGTTCTCCATCAGCACCATCAACAGCTGGTTTTCAATCTCCTGCACGACGGTCATCATGCGTTTGATCACCTGCCCGGTCAGATCCTGGAAGTCCTGTGCCATCATGATTTCCATCAATTGGGCATTAGTGAAACTGGTATGTTCCGGCACTTCTTTCAGGTAACTGCGGGTGTCGGACACCAGCACCCGTGCATCTGACAGTTCGATCGGGTTTTCGAACCACTGGTCCCAGCGTGCGTCGAGCTTTTTAGCCTCAGATTCCAGTTTGTTCTGACGTGGTTGCGCAGCTTCCACACAGTTCAAGGCACGTTCCGCCGCCTGAGCCGTCATGGTCACCACATAGTCCAGGCGATCGCGGGCATCGGGAATCGCTTCCGCAGCTTGCGCGATAGCCTGATCCAGGCCCAGTTCACGCATACTGTCGCGCAGCATGCGAGTCAGTTGCCCTATACGGGCGATAATATCGCCCGCAGTTGCCGCATCATTTGCAGGCATTGGTATTCCCTGATGAATAAAATCAGCCATATCCGCTCCTACATGCCTAATTTTTCGAAAATTTTACCCAACTTCTCTTCAAGAGTTGCTGCGGTAAAGGGTTTGACAACATAACCACTGGCGCCGGCCTGTGCTGCTGCCACGATGTTCTCTTTCTTCGCTTCTGCGGTCACCATCAGGACCGGAAGTTTAGCCAGCGCAGCATCGCCACGGATGGTTTTCAGCAGGTCAAGACCATCCATGTTGGGCATGTTCCAGTCGGATACCACGAAGTCAAAACCACCGGCGCGTAATTTATTCAGTGCGTCAACACCGTCTTCTGCTTCTTCAACGTTCTGAAAGCCGAGCTCTTTAAGCAGGTTGCGCACAATGCGCCGCATGGTGGAAAAGTCGTCTACAACCAAAAAACGCAGGTTTGGATCGGCCATTTTATGCTCCTAAAATTCTGTTTTTCGTTCAGCCTTGTACGGTCTGAAAAATTAAATACGTAACGCCTGTCCGGCTGATATTTGTGCCAACATGCGCTGGCTGATTTGGCTGAGATCCACTACTTCATTGACCCCGCCGGTGGCAATTGCCTCACGTGGCATTCCAAACACCACGCAACTGGCTTCGTTTTGCGCCAGAGTATAAGCCCCGGCCCGATGCATCTCCAGTATGCCGGCCGCGCCGTCATTGCCCATTCCCGTCAGGATCACCCCAACGGCATTGCGTCCGGCGAACTGCGCCACCGAACGGAATAACACGTCAACCGACGGACGATGGCGGTTGACCGCCGGGCCGTCGTTTAACTTAACCTGATAGTTAGCGCCGCTGCGGGTCAGCTCCATATGCCGGTCACCCGGTGCAATATAAGCATGGCCCGGCAATACGCGCTCACCGTCTTCCGCCTCTTTCACCGTGATCTGACACAGTTTATTTAGCCGTTCGGCAAACGAACGGGTAAACCCTGGTGGCATATGTTGAGTGATCATCAGCGCCGGACAGGTCGGTGGCAGCGGTTGCAGCACGTGGCGGATAGCCTCGGTGCCGCCGGTGGAAGAGCCGATAGCGATCAATTTTTCACTGCTGAGCAGCGGCATACTGGCCAGCATACGTGGCTGGTCAAGATTGACACTCTTGTTCAGCCGCGCTTTCGACGCGGTACGGATCTTGTCTGCAATCAGTTCGCTGTAGGCCAGCATTCCTTCGCGGATACCCAACTGCGGCTTGGTGACAAAATCAATCGCCCCCAGTTCCAGCGCCCTCAGGGTGATTTCTGAGCCTTTTCCGGTCAGCGACGACACCATCACTACCGGCATCGGGCGCAAACGCATCAGTTTTTCGAGGAAATCCAGCCCGTCCATGCGTGGCATTTCGACGTCCAGCGTCAGTACCTGCGGGTTGAATTTCTTAATCAGGTCACGAGCCACCAGCGGATCCGGTGCTGTCGCAACCATTTCCATATCGGGATGACTGTTAATAATTTCGGTCATCAACTGGCGCATCAACGCCGAGTCATCAACGCTCAACACTCTGATTTTATTCATTACCTCTCCTTGGCGAGGCCGTAGACTGTCTGGCCGCGCAAATAAAATTCCCGGCTTATCTGGCTAAAGTTTTCGGAATGTCCCGCAAACATCAGGCCGCCCGGTTTGAGTAAAGGAACAAATCGGCGCAAAATGGCTTCCTGCGTTTCTTTATCAAAATAAATCATGACGTTACGACAAAAAATGGCGTCGAAGGGACCGTTAAGGTTCCACTGACTCGCCAGCAAATTGAGCTGCTGAAAAGCCACCATTTGTGCCAGTTCGGGACGGATGCGTACCAGTCCACTGTGCGGGCCGGTTCCCTTGAAGAAAAATTTCTGCATTTGTTGCGCGCTCAGGGTGCGCAACTCTTCCTGGCGGTAAACGCCAGTGGTTGCCTTTTCCAGCACCTGCGTATCAATGTCACTGGCCTGAATTTTACAGGTCGACATGCGTGGCCCAAGGGCTTCACTCAACGTCATCGCGATGGAGTATGGCTCTTCCCCGGTAGAGGCCGCCGTGCTCCAGACGCTGTAATTATTCGGGCGTGCCCGGGCGTGTTCGGCCAGTATCGGGAAGTGATGTGCTTCACGAAAGAACGCCGTCAGGTTGGTGGTCAGCGCATTGATAAACGCCTGCCACTCCGCACTGTTAGGGTCACTTTCCAGCATCACCAGATAATGGCCAAAATCGTTAATCCCTAATAGCCGCAGGCGACGCACCAGGCGGTTATAGACCATCTCTCTTTTGTGGTCCGCCAGGACAATACCCGCGCGCTGATAAATCAGCTCGCTGATACGGCGGAAATGGGTATCCGACAGCGGTAAACGCTGAATCATCTGCGCCATAATTGACGCAGTGTCGGCACTCTGACTTGTATTAGGAGCACTCATATTCGGACTCCTTAAACGGACAGACTTTGATGTTATTACCCAATTGGCTTTCTTCCTTCACTCACCAGAGGCAGAAACTGCCTCTGTCATGCCGTTGTTGCGCGAGTGCGCAGCGGTTAAGCGGCGCGTTGTTACGGGCGACGCGCCGACCCGATAGTACTTCATTACCAACAGCATCAGTCCAAAAGCGGTTACCGCAAAAAAGCTATACCCACGAAATGATTAACGCAGGGATCAGAAGGTTTCCCAGTTTTCACTCAGATTGCTTTCAGTCTGACGAGCCCCTGACAGGTTCGGCGTCAGTAAGGGTGCACGCGTGGAGGCTGTACCCGGGCGAGATCCGCTGATCTGATGCTTGCCGAGAGTAAATACCGCCACAGATTGCGTCAGTAAGCTGGCCTGTTCTTCCAGGGCAGCAGAAGCTGATGCAGACTCTTCCACCAGCGAGGCGTTCTGTTGGGTGACGCGGTCCATTTCAGTAATGGCCTGCGCTACCTGCTCTATCCCACGGCTTTGTTCATCGGAAGCGGAGGTGATTTCACCCATGATGTCAGTCACGCGGGTTACCGCGCTGACCATATCACTCATGGTTTCACCCGCACTTTCGGCCAGAACCGAGCCGGTATTGATACGGCTTACGGAGTCATCGATCAGGCCTTTGATCTCTTTCGCCGCCTGGGCGCTGCGCTGTGCCAGACTGCGCACTTCGCCGGCGACCACGGCAAACCCACGTCCCTGCTCACCGGCACGTGCGGCTTCTACCGCAGCGTTCAGTGCCAGAATGTTGGTCTGGAAAGCAATACCGTCGATCACACCGGTAATGTCGGTAATTTTCTTCGAACTGGCAGCGATGTCGCTCATGGTTTGCACCACGTTGGAGACCACTTTGCCGCCCTTCTGCGCAGTTTCAGACGCACTCAGTGCCAGTTGGCTGGCCTGGCGGGCATTTTCGGCGTTCTGTTTCACGGTCGCGGTCAGCTGTTCCATACTGGCAGCGGTCTGCTCCAGTGAAGAAGCCTGCTGTTCAGTACGTGATGAGAGATCGTTGTTACCGGCAGAGATTTCGCTCGCCCCGCTGTAAATCGCATCTGCGCCCTGACGGACACCGGAAACGGTGCGGATCAGTTCGTCCTGCATGTCGCGCAAACTTTCTGCCAACTGGCCGATTTCGTTACGGCTGGCAACGGTGATTTCCTGCGTCAGGTCACCCCGGGCAATGTGGCGGATGTTCTCAACCAGTGCCTGCAGCGGATGAACCAGAATACGCTGCACACCCAACCAGGCGAGCGCGATGAACAGAATCAGCACTGCCAGAATCGCCCCCAGCACCCAAACTGCATGGTTGAAGGAGTTTTCACTGACGTGAACCGCGCCGTTATACAGGCGGTCGTTCTGATCGATATAGTTCACGAAGGCTTTTTCAAACCCGTCCTGATACTTCTGGGTCGGTTGTTCGAAGAAGTCATTGATGCGACCTATACCGATAAGCTGAATCAATTCACTCAGCGCACCATTCAGTACTTCATAGTTCTTTTTCACGTCTGCCGCATACGCTGGGTTCTGGCTGGCATCAGCAGGAATTTTCAGGTAGTTAGCATAATGTTCCGAAGCAATCTTCAGATTTTTCTGCGCGGTTTCGGTCAGTTCTTTTACCGTCGCGCCGCTGCCCATCTGATTGGCATCCAGCATAAAGCGGATACCTGCACGGTTCAGCGTGTTTCGGGTTTGCAGCAAATACACCCAACTGGCATTCAGCTCGGCCTGTTGCAAACGAATCTGCTGGGAAGTGGCAAAATTATCTTTATCGGTTTTAAGCGACTTGAAGAACAGTCCACCAGAAGTCAACTGTAAGGCACCGAATACCACCAGTAAGATCACGATGGCCGTGACCACTTTCATACGCTTAAACATGTTGTACCTTTTTTAATGTGATTCATCTAAAAGGGTTATCGGCAGGAGGCGTGAGAACTTTATGTGACAGGGGGCGAAATATCAGGGGGAGGATAATTATCTGATAACGGGCGCAGCAGGCTGCGCCCGAAATGACTTAGGCTTTCGTGACGCTCTCGAGCAACGCCATCTCTTCGCTGCTCAGCAGCTTCTCAATATCCACCAGGATCAGCATACGATCGCCCAGTGAACCCAGACCGGTCAGGTACTCAGTCGATAGGGTCACAGCAAATTCCGGCGCAGGGCGAATCTGGTCCTGCGTCAGCGACAGCACGTCTGAGACGCCGTCAACCACGATACCCACCACACGGTTTTCAAAATTCAGCACGATAACCACGGTATTTTCATTGTAGACCACGTTCTTCTGGGCAAATTTCACCCGCAGGTCGATGATCGGCACAATGACGCCGCGCAGGTTAGTCACGCCTTTAATAAACGACGGGGTGTTGGCAATACGGGTGACCTGATCATAACCACGGATCTCCTGAACTTTCAGGATATCAATGCCATATTCTTCATCGCCCAGTGTAAAAATCAGGAATTCCTGTCCTACAGTTTCACCCGCTATCTTCGTCACGGTTGCTAGTCCTGCCATGTTGTTCACCTTCAATCGGTCAGCCAATGTGTTGCCTCACCCGTTTGGCCGGTGAGGCCATGTCTGAAGTTATTTTGTTAAGCCGCAGTCCCATCCACTGCGCGTTTATCTCGGTTCAGTGCCTGCAGTGCCGACACGTCGACAATCAGTGCCACGCTGCCGTCGCCAAGAATGGTCGCAGCGGAAATACCTGGCACTTTGCGGTAGTTGCTTTCGAGGTTTTTCACCACCACCTGATGCTGACCAATCAGTTGATCCACCAGTAAGGCGTAGCGGCGTCCGGCACTTTGCAAGATAACCACGATGCCCTGCGTCGCTTCCGTTTTGGCTTCAGTAACATCAAAGACGTGATACAACTCGACCAGCGGCAGGTATTCCCCCCGTACCTGGAGGACGCGTTCGCCCCCGGCTAACGGGTGCAAATCTTCCGCCAGCGGTTGCAGCGATTCCATCACCGCATTCAGTGGCAGAATAAACACTTCAGCGCCCACTTTGACTGACATACCGTCAAGAATGGCCAGCGTCAGCGGCAGCAAGATACGAATGGTGGTGCCTTTACCTTGCTGGGAGTGGATTTCGACGTGACCGCCCATCTCCTGAATATTTCGTTTCACCACGTCCATGCCGACGCCACGCCCGGAAACATCAGTGACTTTTTCTGCCGTTGAGAATCCCGCCGCGAAAATCAACATGCCGACCTCTTCGTCACTCATGTTGTCATGAACATTCATGCCCTGCGACGCCGCTTTGGCGAGGATCTTCTCGCGGTTCAGACCGGCGCCGTCATCCGTCACTTCGATACAGATATTGCCGCCCTGATGTTCAGCAGACAGCGTCAGATTACCCGTTGCATCCTTACCACAGGCAATGCGCACGTCAGCCGTTTCGACACCATGATCGAGGCTATTACGCACCAGATGCGTTAACGGATCGATAATGCGTTCGATCAGGCTTTTATCCAGTTCAGTTGAGCTGCCGAGCAGGGTCAGTTCGATCTGCTTGTTGAGCTTACTGGCAAGGTCTCGCACCAGGCGCGGGAAGCGGCTGAAGACGAACTCCATCGGCATCATACGAATCGACATCACCGATTCTTGCAAGTCGCGGGCGTTCCGTTCCAACTGCCCCATACTGTTAAGCAGGTCACTGTGCGCGACCGGATCCAGCAGGTCTGAACGCTGAGCCAGCATCGACTGAGTGATCACCAGTTCGCCGACCAGGTTGATCAACTGATCCACCTTCTCAACCGCCACACGAATGCTGGTGGATTCCGGCGCTTTCGGAGCCCGCGCTTTTGGCGGCGCGGAGTCCGGTACGGCGGTCAGAATCGGCGCAGCACGCGGTGCGACTTCTGCAGCAACGACAACGGGTTCGGCAACTTCGTCAGCTTCGTCAACGTCATCAACCGGTACATCATTCGCAACGCTGTGGCTGAAGCTTATCTGTTCCGGTTCAATCACAAAACACAACACCGCGCAGATATCATCCTCGCTCAACGTGGTGTTCAGCGTGGCTTCCAGACTGGTGGAAGTTTGCAGCGGATCCAGAACGTCGCCCAGGTTACCGAGCTCTTCGAGCATCAGCGGAATTTCCGCCTCTTTCAGCCCGGAGAGACAGATACGCATCCCGTCGCTGGCTGCCGGTGTCGCAGCGCTGCCGGCAGGCGCACCGGTGACCACGTGGAGATCAACGACGGGGGCCCCCTGCTGCTGAACTTCCAACGCCAGTTGGCGCAAAGCAGCGCAGATATATTCAAAACTCTCTGCATCGGGATCCCGGGTGGATTTATAGGCGTCCAGTTGCTCCTGCATAATGTCTTTCGTTTCCAAAAACAGGTTAATAATGTCGGTGCTCAGGCTCATTTCTGCGCGTCGTGCACCGTCGAGCAAGTTCTCAAGTAAATGGGTGGTTTCCTGTAAAACCGTGAATCCAAAGGTTGCGGCCCCGCCTTTTATCGAATGCGCCGCGCGGAATATCGCGTTGAGCTGCTCAATGTCAGGTGCCAGTGGGTCGAGCAGCAACAGGTGTTGCTCCATGTCCGCCAGCAGTTCATCTGCTTCATCAAAAAACGTTTGATAAAAGTCACTAATATCCATGCTCACGTGATCACCTCTGCTGTGAATCGCGGCTTGTCGATGAAGCCGGTTGCGCCGTGACGTCGGCGGCGGCAGGAATTGCCGTCGTCGGTTTGCCAGGCACGGAAGTAACGACCGATTTCACCGTCTCACTCTTCGGTTGTTGTTGTTCTTGTGTTGGTACAGCCTGTGCTGGTAAAGCCTGTGTTGGTGAAGATTGCCCTGGTAAAGTTGGCGTGGATAAAGACGGTGCTGGCACTGATGTCGTTGGCGACGGATCTTTGGACGTCAGGTGCGGTGCCAGCGCTGGCGATGTTTTTATCGTCGGTGCACTCGGTGCCGCAGGCGCTGCATTGCCCGGAACCAATTTTTGCAGTTCACCCACATCGCTGATGTTGATCGCTTCACCTTCACTATTTTCGCGTTCGATTGCTTCTTCAGAATGTTTGTTAAGCACCAGAATGCTGATGCGGCGGTTGATTGCATCGCCTGACGGATGATTTTTCAGCTGCATGGTTGATCCCATGCCCATCACCCGCAGAACCTTGCCTTCGCTTAACCCACCGACAATCATTTCGCGACGTGACGCGTTTGCACGATCCGTCGAAAGCTCCCAGTTGCTGTAACCACGTTCACCCATGGCGTAAGGCATATCGTCGGTATGACCGGCGAGGCTTATCTTGTTCGGAAAATCATCCAGCACCGGTGCGATGGCCCGCAGGATATAGCGCATGTAAGGCTCAACCGTGGCGCTGCCGAGCTGAAACATCGGGCGGTTCTGGCTGTCGATAATCTGGATACGCAGCCCCTGTTCGGTCAGGTTGATCATCAAGTGCGGGCGCAAATCTCTCAGCCGCGGGTCAGATATCAACATTTGTTCCAGTTTTTCCTGCAAACGTTGCAGATCACCGGTTTCGCGCATATCGCCTTGCGACTGAATCATTTTGTGCACTTCGCCGTCTTGCTGAGTCGGGTCAGCACCGCCACCAGGGATCGGGCTGGTCGCATCACTGCTGCGCGGGCCATTGGTGATCGCTACCGCCAGCGGCGTGCGAAAGTACTCGGCAATCTGCACCAGCTGTTTCGGGCTGGAAATAGAAATCAGCCACATCACCAGAAAAAACGCCATCATGGCCGTCATGAAGTCAGCATAAGCAATCTTCCACGTGCCGCCATGATGCCCGCCGCCGTGCTTGCCCTTTTTCTTTCGCACCACAACGATGGGATGACTCTGATGCTTCATACTTTCTCTTCTTCCGCTTGCTTATTAGGCGATTTGACCTGGCGAACATGTTCTTCCAGCTCAACGAAGGACGGACGTTCTGAGGTGTAGAGCGTCTTGCGACCGAACTCCACCGCAATTTGCGGCGCATACCCATTCAGGCTGGAGAGCAGGGTCACTTTGATGCACTGCATCATTTTGGTGTTTTCAGCACATTTCTGTCGTAATACCGATGCCAGCGGAGAAACAAATCCGTAGGCCAGTAAAATCCCGAGGAAGGTCCCGACCATTGCATGGGCAATCAGTGCGCCCAACTCTGCTGCCGGTCTGTCCGCCGCTGCCAGCGTGTGGACAATCCCCATCACCGCCGCCACGATACCGAAAGCGGGTAATGAATCCCCGACCAGCGCCAGGCTGTTGGCCGGCACCTCACTTTCCTGTTCGTAGGTCTCAATCTCTTCGTCCATCAGGGCTTCAATTTCGAAGGCATTCATGTTGCCGCTGACCATCAGACGCAGATAGTCAGTTAGAAACTCGACTAAATGTTTATCGGCAATAATGCGCGGATAATTAGCGAAAATATCGCTTTCCTGCGGACTATCGATGTCATTTTCCAGCGAGAGCATCCCCTGTTGGCGGGATTTAGCCAGCAGCCGGTACATTAACGCCATCAAATCCATATACAGGGCTTTGTTGTAGCGGGAAGCCCTGAAAAGTTTTGGCAATGCGCGCATGGTTGCTTTTATGGCTTTGCCATTGTTACCAACCAGAAACGCGCCAGCACCGGCACCCGCGATGATCACCAGTTCTGCCGGTTGGTATAACGCGCCCATTTCGCCGCCGACCATCATGAAGCCGCCAAAGACTGAGCCCAGAACCACGATGTAACCTATTATCACTAGCACGATGATTCCTTAATTCGATGTGGCTTTTTGGGTATAAGACAAGACGAGGTAAACGCGAGGGTGGTGTTTCTGACGGTGTGAAAATGTCAGTGACCAACGGGATGTTAGGGGATGGGGCGAAGAGTGACACTGCAGCCACCCTTCTTGCCTTCTTTTCACTTGCTACTTTTCATCCGTGTACAGATGAAAAGTATTAAAGCCCACTACATCTCAAACCGCGCGCTTGACCTTTTCGTCCAGCTCTTGAGATGTAATATCGGCAACTTGCGGGGAAAGTTTACGTTTTTTTACCGCTCTGGACGGCGGTTGGCAAAGACTGCAAACAAAACCGTGTCGCGGCTGGTGGGCATGGGTAATAAATGACCCGTCGCAGCTATTGCAGGAAGAGAGTTGCAGCATGCCGCTGTCAACAAACCGGACCAGCGTCCAGGCGCGAGTCAGTGCCAGAATAGGTGCCTCACCTGGCTGTTCAGGGCATTGCTCCAGATAAAGACGGTACGCCTTAATCACCGCTTCCACGCCATTACAATGCCCACTTCTCATTAAGAAAGAGTAAGCGTTGTAGAACATCGAAGAGTGAATATTCTGCTCCCACGTCATAAACCAGTCTGTCGAGAAAGGTAACATGCCTTTCGGCGGCGGGCTGCCACGTAGCTCTTTATAGAGTTTGATCAACCGTCCACGACTAAGCTGTGTTTCGCTTTCCAGCATTTGCAAACGGGCACCCAGCGTGATCAATTCCATGGCCAGCTGAATATCACGGGCTTCCTGAACAATACTTTTCACCACTGGTTTAGCGGAGAGGTCTTTTGGCGCAGACGTTTTTATCAGAGACATGGTTATGCCCTTTTCTTAGACGTACTACCGTCCCTGGAAGAGAGTCCTTTCAGCAAATGACTGGATAACAAGATACCCGTATGGATTTGCTGTAAGTCGTCTACCCGTGATTCTTGCGTCAGACGCTCAATGGTTCTGCTGTCGTCAAATCGGAACTGGCACAGTAGCTGATTCGTTTCAGCTAACTTAACCATTTGCGGCAAGGTCAACTGGCCTAATGCGTCAGCCATGACATCGTCAATCCCCAGGCGGAACATCGCCGAGGCCTTTTCATCGTTAATTAAACGCTGTGCTAAGAGCAAATATGACAGGTTGATGTCATATATGTGTTTAAGCAATTCAGACATGCTTGTTTACCCCATACCGTCAGCTATGAATTCACAGCTGGTTGATAGACATACCCGCGCGCGGACATTAATCCGGCATAACAGGGATATTTTCTACTATCAAAACAATTGGCTCATTGGACGATGTGATATGCATTTCATTTTTTGAAGAAATGTTCTGCGACGACAAACAAATGATGTCGCGGATTTAACTCACCGCCAATACAAAGTAGTTCCTGATGTAAATTAAATAAAAAGTGACAATTTCACGGCTAACTAAATTTAATAATTTATCAATTGAGTCGTACAGGCAGGGTCCGTTGCTGTGGTCGCGTGTCTTTCTATGAAACGCTTTTACATACATTATTAGGATTAATCTTAATGCGAGGCAAATGTAACCCCGAACCATTAGCACATACAATCTCGCCACTAACGCATTTTGGATAAAGTGTGATGTAGATCACAAAAATAAAATATGTTTCGGGGCGAAAAACGAGATTAAGTCGAATAATGCGTACAAATTTTAATCAAAAGTAAAAAAGCGTCTTAAAACACGCTCCTCAGACCTCTTTTTCCATCATTTTTAGATCATTTTGTACAACAGAGACTTTAGGTGAAATTTAAAACCCCAATAACGCAAATAAAATATCCGATTAAGCGTCTTATCCTGAATATTCCACTTATGTAACACGATCAACCAAAACCACCCCAAAAAGCCGCTTTCTGTGGATGCAGGGGCATATAGCGTGATTTGTGATAAAAGTGAGGGATAAATTCAGCACTAAAAGTAGTCATAACGTGAGGAACTACTGCTTTAACGAAGTATAAAGTCAATGTATGTAACAAAACGTGTAGATATACGAAAACCTTCTGCCCTGGGGAAGGATACAGAAGTAATAGTTATGTATGGTCTTAGTGCGGGCTATTTTGCCTATGTAGTCACTATCGGCATCGGTGTGCATAACTTTAGCTATTGGGCTTAAAAAAGTCATTTATATCGCGCAATGTCAAATAAATGGAAGGCTTTTAGGAATTTTATTAGCAAGATGGTGCAACAGGTAAGTTTAATGAGGGAAAAACAATGTTATATGCCGCAAGTTAAATCAGCTGGGATTTATTTCGAGATATTCGTCACAGAACTTCAAACGAGCGCCACTTAAAGGCCATGTTAAATAGAGCGAAAGTTGATCAATTTAAGGATTTAATAGAGGAATATAAAGCAAAGACTCTTAAATTTTACCGGCTGGTTGAACCAACCGGTAATTAACGCCACACAGTAAACAGTGAAATATTCAACAGTATTCATGTTGCCTGGTGCAATGATAAGTGATGAATTTGCTGTTTCAGCTTGCTTCAGCTGACGGGCATCAGTTCAGGATTGGGGTACAAATACTCAAATCCCAGCTCTTTACAGATACGATTACCATCAATCAATTTGCCTCCCTTGTCAGCTTCAGCAGCTTCAGCAAAATGGGGTTCAGTTAAACCAAGCTGGCGGGCCAGCGCCGGGTAAAAATGCCGTTTCTCAGGATGCATTGGCGCGCAGAGGTTATAAGTGTGTCCACCTTTCGGCAGGCTCAGCAGCAGGATCATCGCGGCGATAACGTCATCCTGATGCACCAGATTGACACCATAGTTACCGCCCTGCACATTGATCTTACCTGCTATAAAGCGCCCTGGATGACGGTCAGATCCTACCAGCCCTGCCAGACGCAATACGTCGACCGATGTATTCGGCAGCCGGTGGAACCAGTTCTCCAGTTCCTCCAGCACCTTACCGCTCGGTGTCACCGGCCGCAGCGGTGAATCCTCACGCATCGTCCCACTGCCTTCCCCATAGACGGACGTTGAACTGGTAAAGATGATGCGCTTAACATTATGCGCCAGCGCGCTGTCCACCAGTTGTTGCACCGCCTGGAAATAGAGTTCGCTCCCTTCCACCGTACGACGGGCCGGTAAGGTGATGATCAGCGCATCGACATTTAACAATGCATCAAGGTCCGAGGCGTCACACTGCATTTCAGGAAGAAAAACCAGGGGATAACATTCAAGTCCACACATCCGTGCAGCATCTACGCCATCGAGCGTGGTCTTGCTGCCGACCACTTGATAGCCTTTAGACGTCAGCGCCATGGCCAGCGGCAAGCCCAGCCAGCCCAATCCTACTATTGCGATTTTTTTCATCGTTGACTCCATCCTTTGCGCGTCATGCGTTGCTGCATGATCAATGCCGAATTCTCTATAGTTTAGCAAATTGAGGCGCTCAGAACGTCCAGATAACGTCTTAACCGGTCAGGTTTTTTAGGAAAATGTTAGCGGCCTTGTCTGCCGAACACATTATTCATATAAACGATGAAACCCCTGCATGGGATAAGAAAAATTTATCATCCCAAAAAAAGGTTGCGCTGCGGCTACCGGATAGTTTAGTTTTATTGGCACAAGAATTGATTGAGTCCGCAAAGTGTGGGCTTCAAAACGCTTCCTTTATAGAGAAACACACATGAACAACATTCTGATCAACCACCATCATCACCATCACCCTGATTAGTCTTGCAGGCGATTGGTGCTGGAAGACTGTTAAGATCTTCCAGTGGCGCAGAATGTAGAGAGAGCCCTCGGAAGATTTTCTTCCGAGGGTTTTTTTTTACCTAAAATTTGAAGCAAACATTTAGCCATTACAGCTAACAAACATAAGCATAAGAAAGGTCGAGGTCATCATGTTAGATAAATCACGTTTACGCATAGCAATGCAGAAGTCAGGTCGCCTGAGTGATGATTCACGCGAACTGCTGGCACGCTGTGGGATCAAAATCAATTTGCAGGAGCAACGCCTGATTGCCTTCGCGGAAAACATGCCTATCGATATTCTGCGTGTGCGTGACGACGATATCCCAGGTCTGGTGATGGACGGCGTAGTGGATTTGGGCATCATTGGCGAAAATGTGCTGGAAGAAGAGCTGCTGAATCGTCGCGCACAGGGCGAAGACCCGCGTTACTTCACGCTGCGCCGCTTAGATTTCGGTGGCTGTCGCCTGTCGCTGGCCACGCCGCTTGACTGTGAATACACCGGCCCGCAAAGCCTGCAAAAAGCCCGTATCGCCACCTCTTATCCTCACATCCTCAAGCAGTATCTCGACAAACAAGGCGTTGATTTTAAATCCTGCCTGCTCAACGGTTCTGTTGAAGTAGCACCCCGCGCCGGTCTGGCCGATGCAATCTGTGATCTGGTATCCACCGGTGCCACCCTGGAAGCCAATGGTCTGCGTGAAGTTGAAGTGATTTACCGCTCAAAAGCTTGCCTTATTCAGCGTGATGGCGAGATGCCACAGGAAAAACAGCTGCTGATTGACCGCCTGATGACCCGTATTCAGGGCGTTATTCAGGCCCGCGAATCAAAATACATTATGCTGCATGCGCCGAGCGATCGCCTCGACGACATCATTGCCCTGCTGCCGGGTGCCGAACGCCCGACCATTTTACCGCTGGCCGGCGATCAACAACGCGTCGCGATGCACATGGTCAGCAGTGAAACGCTGTTCTGGGAAACCATGGAAAAACTGAAAGCACTGGGCGCCAGTTCGATTCTGGTCCTGCCAATCGAAAAAATGATGGAGTAAGGCCATGCAGCCAAACGCGTTCACCACCCCGATTGACTGGCAGCAGTGCGACGAGCAACAACGTCGCAACTTGCTGACCCGCCCGGCGATCTCGGCCTCTGACCGTATCACCGAGTCGGTCACTGAGATCCTGCGCCGCGTGCGCACCGAGGGCGACAGCGCCCTGCGTGAGTTCTGTGCAACCTTTGATAAGACTGACGTGGCAGACATTCGCGTCACCGCGCAGCAAATTGAAGCGGCATCCGCGCGTTTGGGCGATGACGTTAAGCAGGCGATGGCGCACGCCGTTCGCAACATTACCACCTTCCACGAAGCCCAGAAGCTGGCCGTGGTGGATGTCGAAACCGAGCCGGGCGTGCGCTGTCAGCAGTTGACCCGCCCTATTCAGTCGGTCGGGTTGTATATTCCTGGTGGCTCAGCTCCGCTGGTTTCTACAGTATTAATGCTGGCCACACCGGCACACATCGCCGGTTGTCAGCGTGTCACCTTATGTTCTCCGCCTCCGATTGCTGACGAAATTCTGTATGCGGCCAAATTGTGCGGTGTGACGGAGGTGTACCAGCTGGGTGGCGCGCAGGCCATTGCTGCGCTGGCGTTCGGTACGGAAAGCGTGCCAAAAGTGGCGAAAATTTTCGGGCCGGGCAATGCCTACGTCACAGAAGCAAAACGTCAGGTCAGCCAGAGCCTCAACGGCGCGGCCATCGATATGCCGGCTGGCCCCTCTGAAGTGCTGGTGATCGCCGACAGCGGCGCAACGCCAGATTTCGTGGCGTCTGACCTGCTGTCACAAGCCGAGCACGGCCCAGACTCACAGGTGATTCTGCTGACGCCAAGCCTGGAAATGGCCAGGGCCGTTGGCGAAGCGGTTGAACGCCAGCTGGCCCAGCTGTCACGTAAAGAGATTGCCCGCCAGGCGCTGGAAAGCAGCCGTCTGATCGTGGCCAAAGATCTTGCGCAGTGTATTGAAATCAGTAATGCCTACGGACCTGAGCATTTAATCCTGCAAACCCGTGAACCTGAAGCCTTGGTCGATAGCATCACCAGCGCCGGATCGGTATTTCTCGGTGACTGGTCACCGGAATCCGCCGGAGACTACGCGTCAGGCACCAACCACGTCCTGCCGACGTATGGTTACACCGCCACCTGTTCCAGCCTCGGCCTGGCGGACTTTCAAAAACGCATGACCGTACAGCAGCTCACCCCACAGGGCCTGCTCGGTCTGGCGACGACGATTGAGACACTGGCACAGGCTGAACAGCTGACTGCACACAAAAATGCCGTGACGCTGCGCGTGAATGCACTGAAGGAGCAAGGGTTATGAGCAACGAAAAAAATCTGAGCATTCAGTCGCTGGCGCGTCAGAACGTGCGTGAGCTGACGCCTTATCAGTCGGCCCGCCGGCTGGGCGGCAACGGCGACGTATGGCTGAATGCTAACGAATACCCGATTGCACCGCAGTTTGAACTGACTGCCCAGACCTTTAACCGTTACCCGGAATGCCAGCCTGCATTAGTGATTGAGCGTTACGCTGCTTACGCCGGGCTGGAGAACGATCAGGTACTGGTCAGCCGTGGCGCAGATGAAGGGATTGAGCTTCTGATCCGCGCCTTCTGCGAACCGGGTAAAGACGCCATCCTTTATTGCCCGCCAACCTACGGCATGTACAGCGTCAGCGCAGAAACCATCGGCGTTGAAGGCCGCACGGTTCAGGCCAAAGAGGACTGGTCGCTGGATTTACCGGCGATTGAAGCCGCGCTCGAGGGCGTCAAGCTGGTGTATGTGTGCAGCCCGAATAACCCGACCGGTAATCTGATTGACCCGGCCGAGCTGCGCGCAGTACTGGAGATGACCCGTGGCCGCGCCATTGTGGCCATCGATGAAGCCTATATTGAGTTCTGCCCGCAGGCCTCTGTGACCGGCTGGCTTAAAGAATATCCCCACCTCGCCATTTTACGCACGCTGTCAAAAGCCTTCGCGCTGGCCGGTTTACGTTGCGGCTTTACGTTAGCCAACAGCGAACTGATTGCGCTATTAATGAAAGTGATCGCGCCTTATCCGCTTTCCACACCGGTTGCCGACATTGCTGCGCAGGCGTTGAGTGATGAGGGTCTGGCCATAATGCGCGCCCGTGTGGCGGAGATCGGTGAAACCCGCGCCTGGCTAAAACAGCAACTGACCCGCTGCGACTGCGTGGAACAGGTTTTCACCAGCGAGACTAACTATGTACTGGCGCGCTTTACGGCCTCAAGCCAGGTATTCAAAACCCTCTGGGATCAAGGCATTATCTTACGCGACCAGAACAAACAACCGGGGCTTTCCGGCTGTTTACGTATTACTGTGGGTACACACGAAGAGTGCCGCCGGGTGATCGCTGCCCTGCAACCGCTGCCCGGTGCTGGCCAGACCGCCGCATCCCCCGATAAAAACACTGCCCCAAGCAAGGAGCCGATGTGAGCCAGCTATTACAAAAGATCTTATTTATTGACCGCGACGGTACGTTGATTTCAGAGCCACCTGAAGATTTTCAGGTAGACCGATTGGATAAGCTGGCCCTGGAGCCGGGGGTGATCCCCGCGCTGCTGGCATTACAAAGCGCCGGTTTTAAACTGGTGATGATCACCAATCAGGATGGTCTGGGCACCGCCAGTTTCCCGCAGGAGACTTTCGACCCGCCGCACAATCTGATGATGCAGATTTTGACTTCTCAGGGTGTGGTTTTCGATGAAGTGCTGATCTGTCCTCACCTGCCTGCCGACCATTGCGCCTGCCGCAAGCCAAAAACTGCACTGGTGAAAGGCTATCTGGAGAGCGGTCTGATGGACGTTGCCAACAGCTATGTGATTGGTGACCGCGATACCGATATTCAGCTGGCGGCCAACATGGGTATCGCCGGTTTGCGTTACCAGCGCGATACGCTGAATTGGGCCGCCATTGCCGCCCAACTGACTCAGCGCGATCGCCACGCACACATTAAACGTGTGACCCGTGAAACCTCTATCGACGTGGACGTCTGGCTGGACCGCGAAGGTGAAAGCAAAATTCGCACCGGCGTAGGCTTTTTCGATCATATGCTGGATCAAATTGCCACCCACGGCGGCTTTCGCATGAATATAGAAGTCAAAGGCGATCTGTACATCGACGATCACCACACCGTGGAAGATACCGGGCTGGCGCTGGGCGAGGCCCTGAATAAAGCCTTGGGCGACAAACGCGGGATTGGTCGCTTTGGATTTGTGTTGCCGATGGATGAATGTCTGGCGCGTTGCGCACTGGATTTATCTGGCCGTCCGCATCTTGAATATAAAGCCGAGTTCAATTATCAGCGCGTGGGCGATTTAAGCACCGAGATGGTCGAACACTTCTTCCGGTCTCTTTCTTACGCCATGGGCTGCACGCTGCATTTGCGCACCAAAGGCAAGAACGATCATCACCGTGTTGAGAGTCTGTTCAAAGCCTTTGGACGTACATTACGCCAGGCGATCCGCGTGGACGGCAATACCCTGCCGAGTTCGAAAGGAGTGCTGTGATGAACGTCGTTATCCTTGATACCGGCTGTGCCAACCTCTCATCGGTAAAATATGCGGTGCAACGTTTGGGTTATGAACCCGACGTGAGCCGTGACCCGGAAGTCGTCCTGCTGGCCGACAAACTGTTTCTGCCCGGCGTGGGAACTGCGCGTGCGGCGATGGAACAGCTCGAACAACGTGAACTGATCGATCTGATCAAAGCCTGCACCCAGCCAGTATTGGGTATTTGTCTCGGTATGCAGTTGCTGGGCTCAGGGAGTGATGAGAATGGTGGCATCAAGACGCTCGGTATCATTGATCAACCCGTATTGCGTATGCAGGATCGCGGATTACCGTTGCCGCACATGGGCTGGAACCAGGTGAGCGCCAACGCTGACAGCCACCTGTTCCGTGGGATTGACGAGAACGCGTATTTCTATTTCGTCCACGGATATGCGATGCCAATATGCGAAAACACCATTGCCCAAACGCTGTACGGCGAACCATTCACCGCCGCGGTGGCAAAAGACAACTTCTTCGGCGTGCAGTTTCATCCCGAGCGTTCCGGTGCCGCTGGCGCGCAGTTGTTGAAAAATTTTCTGGAGATGTAAGTACCATGATTATTCCCGCTTTGGATTTGATCGAAGGCAGCGTGGTTCGCTTGCATCAAGGCGATTATGCTCAGCAACGCGATTACGGCAGTGATCCGCTGCCGCGCTTGCAGGATTATCAGCGTCAGGGCGCAGAAGTGCTGCACCTGGTGGATTTGACCGGTGCCAAAGACCCGGCCGCGCGCCAGATCCCATTACTGCAAAAACTGCTGGCGGGTGTCAGCGTGCCGGTGCAGGTTGGTGGCGGCATTCGTAATGAACAGGACGTTGAAGCGCTGCTGGCGGCGGGTGCCTCGCGCGTGGTGGTCGGTTCAACCGCCGTCAGAGACCCTGCAACGGTGCAAAAATGGTTTAGCCGCTTTGGTGCTGATGCACTGGTGTTAGCGCTGGATGTGCGTATTGATGCGAATGGCACCAAGAATGTCGCCATCAGCGGCTGGCAGGAAAACTCCAACGTTACGCTGGAGCAAGTGGTCGAACAGTATTTACCTTTCGGCCTGAAACATGTGCTTTGTACGGATATTTCCCGCGACGGCACCCTGGCTGGCTCAAATGTTGAACTCTACCGGGAAGTCACCGCGCGTTACCCGCAAGTGGCGTTTCAGGCTTCAGGCGGCATCGGCTCTCTGGATGACATCGCCCAGTTGCGTGACAGCGGTGTGGAAGGCGTGATTGTCGGACGTGCTTTGCTCGACGGAAAATTTAGCGTGACGGAGGCGATTTCATGCTGGCAAAACGGATAATTCCTTGCCTGGACGTTAAAAACGGCCAGGTCGTGAAAGGCGTGCAGTTCCGCAATCATGAGATCATCGGTGACATTGTGCCGCTGGCAAAACGTTACGCCGAAGAAGGCGCAGATGAACTGGTATTTTACGACATTACCGCCTCGTCAGATGGGCGCGTGGTGGATAAAAGCTGGGTGTCACGTGTGGCCGAAGTGATCGACATTCCGTTTTGCGTGGCGGGCGGAATTAAGAGCGCAGAGGACGCAGCGCAAATTCTACAATTCGGTGCAGATAAGATTTCCATTAACTCCCCGGCACTGGCCGACCCGACGCTGATAAGCCGTCTGGCCGATCGTTTCGGCGTACAATGCATCGTGGTGGGCATCGATACCTGGCATGACGCGGAGTCAGGCAGTTATCAGGTACATCAGTTCACAGGCGATGAAGCGCGTACCAAGGTCACCACCTGGCAGACACTGGACTGGGTAAAAGAAGTACAAGAACGTGGCGCCGGTGAAATTGTACTGAATATGATGAACCAGGACGGTGTACGCAACGGCTACGACTTGCAGCAATTACAATTAATGCGGCAAGCCTGCCGGGTGCCGTTAATTGCCTCTGGGGGTGCGGGCACGCCTCAGCACTTCCTCGATGCCTTCCAACTGGCGAATGTTGATGGTGCTCTGGCGGCGTCAGTGTTCCACAAACAAATTATTAATATCGGTGAGCTGAAAAGCTTCTTAGCTGAGAATGGCGTGGAGATCCGCTTGTGAGTGATGTGATGATGAGTGAAGGGCAGACCGCAAAAACCGTTCTGTTGACCGAACAACAGATTAGCCAGCTGGATTGGGCCAAAGTCGATAACCTGATGCCCGTCGTGGTTCAGCATGCAGTCTCTGGCGAAGTGCTGATGATGGGTTATATGAACCAGGAAGCGCTGAGTGTCACCCAGTCTTCAGGGAAAGTGACCTTCTACTCCCGTACCAAACAGCGTTTATGGACCAAGGGCGAAAGCTCAGGTAATTTCCTCAATCTGGTGAGCATTTATCCAGATTGCGATAACGATACCCTGCTGGCGCTGGTGAATCCTGTCGGGCCGACCTGTCATAAAGGCAACAACAGCTGTTTCCACCCTGCCGAAACCGATTGGGCGTTTCTCTATCAGTTGGAAGAACTGCTGGCGTCGCGCAAAACCGCCGACCCTGAAAGTTCATATACCGCCAAACTGTATGCCAGCGGTACCAAACGTATAGCGCAGAAAGTGGGTGAAGAAGGTGTGGAAACAGCGCTGGCAGCTACAGTCAACGACCGTTTTGAACTGACCAACGAGGCTTCAGATTTAATGTATCACCTGCTGGTGCTGTTGCAGGATCAGGATTTGAACTTCAGTACCGTGATTGAGAATTTACGTCAGAGGCATAAGAAGTAATTCCAGACGTAAGACGTAAAAAAGCCGCCTTTGCTGATGCATTGGCGGCTTTTTGTTTTGGACTACTTCAACGGCGCAAACTCTCTGCGCCGCTCAGGCGATTAATCCAACCATTCGGTGTGGAATACGCCATCTTTATCGGTGCGTTTGTAAGTATGCGCACCGAAGTAGTCACGCTGTGCCTGGATCAGGTTAGCAGGCAGTACCGCTGAACGGTAGCTGTCGTAGTAGTTGATCGCAGCAGAGAATGTTGGCGTCGGGATACCGTTCTGAACGGCATAAGAGACCACATCACGCAGCGCTTGCTGATATTCATCCGCAATATTTTTGAAATACGGCGCCAGCAGCAGGTTAGCGATAGACGCGTTTTCAGCGTAAGCATCGGTAATTTTCTGCAGGAACTGAGCGCGGATGATACAACCAGCACGGAAGATCTTGGCGATTTCGCCGTAATGCAGATCCCAGTTGTTCTCTTCTGATGCTGCTTTCAGCTGTGAGAAGCCCTGTGCGTAAGAAACGATTTTACCCAGATACAGTGCACGGCGGATTTTTTCGATAAATTCCGCTTTGTCACCGTTGAAAGGTTTAACGGTTGGGCCGGTCAACACTTTAGAAGCCGCAACGCGTTGGTCTTTCAGTGATGACAAGTAACGGGCAAACACAGATTCAGTGATCAGGGTCAGGGGTTCACCAAGATCGAGCGAGCTCTGGCTGGTCCATTTACCGGTCCCTTTATTGGCCGCTTCGTCCAGAATCACATCAACCAGGTATTTACCTTCTTCGTCTTTCTTGGTGAAGATATCTTTGGTGATGTCGATTAGGTAGCTATTCAGCTCGCCTTTGTTCCACTCAACGAAGGTGCTTGCCAGCTCTTCGTTGCTCAGACCCAGAGACTGTTTCAACAGGGAATAGGCTTCAGCAATAAGCTGCATATCGCCGTATTCGATACCGTTATGAACCATCTTAACGTAGTGACCCGCACCATCCGCACCGATGTAAGCCACGCAAGCTTCACCATCTTCAGCACGTGCTGCGATTTGCTCAAGGATTGGAGCAACCAGTGCATACGCTTCTTTCTGACCACCAGGCATGATGGATGGGCCTTTCAGGGCACCCTCTTCACCACCAGAAACGCCGGTACCGATGAAGTTGAACCCCTGCTCTGACAGTTCGCGGTTACGGCGAATAGTGTCTTTATAGTAGGTGTTGCCGCCATCGATAAGAATGTCACCTTTATCCAGGTGCGGAGTCAAAGATGCGATAGTTTTGTCTGTCGCTTCGCCTGCTTTCACCATCAGCAGGATACGGCGTGGTTTTTCCAGCGAGTCAACAAACTCTTCGACGCTGTAGTGCGGAACCAGATTTTTACCCGGGTTTTCAGCGATGACTTCATCAGTCTTGTCGCCAGAACGGTTAAAAATGGAAACGGAATAACCACGGCTTTCGATGTTAAGCGCCAGGTTACGGCCCATTACCGCCATACCGACCACGCCGATCTGTTGTTTGGACATTAGCAACTCCTGTCTGAAATAGTTGAACGCCCAGTTTTTCACTTAACCCGCTGTTATGATTGGATTTAAGTGCACTGAGCTATACAAATGATCACAAGCATTGTACATGAGTTTGCCAGAGGGTGAACCTATTGCAGTCATAACAATCTTCTGAAGAAGTGATACGAACCATTACCTAAGGGCAGCCTCATCATGCAGGTTTACTTTACGGGTAATATTAAGGGTATGCCGGTCAAAAAGAGCTTCGGTACTGCTCATTACTAATTTTGGCCTATTCGCTGAACGATCAAGTAGGATTTAGCTGTAAATTGCGACCTGGTGGTACAACATTATAAACAAAAAATATATCCTCACACCATAATGGACAGGGTTTGCTTACCCTACACAATCAACCGTACAGGTGAATTGAATAAATGAAGATTATGGTGACGGGGGGGGCGGGCTTCATTGGTTCTGCCATGGTCCGCTATCTGATTGAACATACATCGGACAGCGTTCTGGTGATAGACAGCCTTACCTATGCGGGTAGCCTAGATTCACTTATCTCAGTTTCGAATAGTGACCGCTATCAGTTTGCCTTAGCGACTATCTGCGATCGTAAGGCCTTGGACTCGCTATTTAACAGCTTCCAACCCGATGCGGTTATGCATTTGGCTGCTGAAACCCATGTTGATCGTTCAATTGACGGTCCCGCCGCCTTCATTGAAACGAATATTGTTGGCACCTATGTGTTGCTTGAAGCCACCAGGCAATATTGGTCGACCTTGTCAGTAGAAAAAAAAACGGCCTTCCGTTTCCATCATATCTCCACTGATGAAGTGTTTGGCGATCTGACTGACAGCACGTCCCTATTCACGGAACAAACACCCTATGCCCCCAGCAGCCCCTACTCAGCCTCAAAAGCCTCCAGCGATCATCTGGTCCGCGCATGGCAGCGAACCTATGGGTTACCGACACTAATCACCAATTGTTCAAATAACTATGGCCCCTATCATTTTCCTGAAAAACTTATCCCGCTGATTATTCTAAACGCGCTGGCGGGTAAGCCTCTGCCAGTATATGGAGACGGTGGACAAATCAGGGATTGGTTGTACGTAGAAGACCATGCACGTGCGCTCTACCGGGTGATAACCCAGGGTGTTGTCGGTGAAACTTATAATATCGGCGGTCATAACGAGCGCAAGAATATCGAGGTAGTAGAAACGGTATGCCGTTTATTAGATGAGTTGCAGCCTGAAAAACCCAATGATATCGAGCATTATCGAGAGTTGATCACCTTTGTCACCGACCGTCCCGGCCACGATAAACGTTATGCGATCAATGCAGGAAAAATCGAGCGTGAGTTGGGGTGGAAACCCCATGAAACCTTCGAATCAGGGATCCGCAAGACAGTGCAATGGTATCTGAGTAATCGAACATGGTGTGAGCAAATCCGTAGTGGCTCTTACCAAGGTGAGCGGCTGGGCTTAACCCCTTAATTTAAGGAAATATATAATGAAAGGTATCGTTCTCGCTGGCGGTTCTGGCACACGGCTATACCCGATCACATTAGGTGTCTCAAAACAATTACTCCCAGTCTATGACAAACCGATGATCTACTACCCACTGTCTACGTTAATGTTGGCAGGTATCCAAGACATACTGATCATCACCTCGGCTGAGGATATGTCATCATTTCAACGTTTACTCGGCGATGGTTCCCAGTTCGGCATCAAACTGTCCTACAGAGTACAGCCCTCTCCTGATGGGCTTGCCCAGGCGTTTATTATTGGTGAAGATTTCATCGATGGCGACAGTTGTGCGCTGGTGCTTGGTGATAATATCTATTTTGGACAAGGTTTTGGTCCGAAATTGGAACAAGCCGCCAGTCGTAACGAGGGAGCAACGATTTTTGGCTATCAAGTGACAGACCCGGAAAGATTTGGCGTCATAGAGTTTGACAAGGACTACAACGCTATTTCTATTGAGGAAAAACCAGCAAAACCAAAATCAAAATGGGCAGTCACGGGTTTGTATTTCTTCGATAAGCATGTCGTACAGAGAGCTAAGCAAGTCACGCCCTCCTCACGTGGCGAATTAGAAATCACTACGTTGCTTGAGATGTACTTAAAAGATCAGGATTTAAAAGTGGAACTGTTGGGACGTGGATTTGCCTGGCTGGATACAGGAACACATGACAGTTTGATCGAAGCTTCGCAATTTATCCATACCATTGAAAAACGTCAGGGATTTAAAGTGGCTTGTCTTGAGGAGATTGGGTTCAGGAAGGGATGGTTGAGTAAAGTGCAGTTAAAACAACAGGCCGAGAAACTAATGAAATCACCGTATGGACTCTATTTGACGGGCTTACTAAACGAAGAAGGCAGGGTGTAAATTAACAAGTAAACGCCGGGAATAATAACCCGGCGTTGTAATTACGTCAGTGACTTATGGCCATTGAGTCAACTGTTTTGGCGATGAGGCGATAATGTCGTCTCTATTGAGGTGGACAAATTCACTATGCTATGCCACGTCACTGCGGCCGCGCCGCCCAGACAAGATCACAGATCTCATCTTTGGGCATAAACAGCAATGGAAGATCCATCAGCAATTCCCGAATTTTATCATGCTGGAAATGATGGCATGCATCATCGAGTTCCAGCAATTTACATTGCAGTAACTCCCATGGCATATCCAGTTCTTTGGCTTTAAGAATACGAGGATGCGGCGTGCTGCTTACATTTCCGCCAATCAGTAACTCTTCATAGAGTTTCTCACCAGGACGTAAACCTGTGATTTTTATCTCTATGTCTCCATCAGGATGCTCGCGGTCACGCACCATAAGGCCACTCAGTCGAATCATCCGTTTGGCGAGATCCATAATTTTAACCGGATTCCCCATATCCAGAACAAATACGTCGCCCCCCTCTCCCATAGCGCCTGCCTGTATAACCAGTTGTGCAGCCTCGGGGATCGTCATGAAATAACGAATAATATCCTGGTGGGTGACTGTTACTGGGCCACCGCGACGAATCTGCTCACGAAATAGCGGGACCACCGATCCCGATGAGCCCAGCACATTCCCGAAACGGACCATACAGAATTTAGTGGTATGCTTCTCTTTTGCCAGCGCTTGTAAAACTAACTCTGCCAGCCGTTTAGAAGCTCCCATGGTATTAGTTGGTCGCACAGATTTATCTGTCGAAATCAAAACAAAAGTGTTCACTTTCGCCTCAATTGCCGCTTGTGCGCAATACCAGGTACCAAATACGTTGTTTCTGACCCCTTCAACGACGTTGTACTCAACCAAAGGTACATGTTTATAGGCTGCAGCATGGTAAACCGTGTCAACGGCAAACTGCTTCATCACCATCACCAGACGACTTTTACGCTGCACAGACCCCAGCAGAGGGATAATTTCCACCTCATTTTCCAATTCGCTCAATGACGCATGAATGGTATAGAGCCCATACTCGGAAAGCTCAAAAAGAATGAGACGAGCGGGACGACAGGCCAGTATCTGACGGCATAACTCAGAACCAATCGACCCACCAGCCCCGGTAACCATCACGCACTTTCCACGAATGTTGGCATTCATTAGCTCATCAAAAGGCTCTACAGGTACACGTCCAAGTAAATCTTCGATGGAGACATATCTCAACTCGCCAATTGTTGCTACACCATTTACCAGGTCTGACATGCCAGGGATCGAAAGAATCTCGCAAGGGAAGGCCTCAAGAGATTGCAAAACGTCCTGACGTCTGGAGCGCGAAATACTGGGTATGGCCAACAGAATTTTTTCGGCATGATGGCGCTGCAAAAGCGCAGGGATTTGTGAGGGAGGGAAAACTGATGTCCCCTGCAATTGGTAGCCATGAGTGGCCGGATCATCATCTACAAAGGCGACTGGGTAAAATTCTTTCCCTTGCAGTAAAGCCATTTGCAATTGATGCCCTGCAGCACCGGCACCATAGATAATAACGGGAGTACGCACCACCCTGGTAATATTGAGTAAAGCACGAAAAAAAAGACGCACTCCTCCCACAAATAACATCATGAAGGCAAAATAGATAATAGTGACCGTGCGGGGAAGGAAAACACTGAAGTAAAATGCACTCATCACCAAAAATAAAGTCGATGCCCCTGTACCTACCGCAATCGTCCAGAGCACACGGAAACTGACAAAACGTAGAACTGCCCGATAGAGGCCAAGTCGCGCAAAAACAAGCACACTAAACAAACTCAGGGCAATTAATAATATCCAGTGTTTAATACTCGTTATTGGGAATGCATCATCCAGCCTGACCCAAAATCCTCCCCAGTACGCTAAGGTGATCATGGAAATATCAGCAATCACTGAAATAAAACGTTTACCAAAGCGGGACATGGAGCCGAGAAACTCTAGCAAATAAAAGTACATACGGGCCGGCATTGATTTCTTATTCATCACATTTTTCCTGCGTTCAACCGCTTAGCCAGAAGACACAGAGGCGCATATGCTATCACCAATGCCACAACACCATAGCATCGTCCAGAGAAGACTAACCAAGCCATAGGAGTGAGCCATACCAATGTAATACCAGCGATACTGGCCGTGACTATGCCATGCCCCCAACGTTGGGCTGCCTGTTGATAAGCATGTGAACGATGACCTTCACTCAGACGATGACCCTGTCGCCATCTCGCCAGCAAAGTCCAGGTTGCATCTACAACAAAAACCCCCAACAATATCAGCCATGCCCACAACCGCTCTGGGTCTTTCATTGCATCGACCAACATAAGCGCTCCCAAGGCCAGACCTAGAAAGCCGCTACATCCATCGCCCATGAAAATTCGTGCCGGGGGACGATTCCAATAGAAGAACCCCAAACATGCTGAGGACAATGCCAATGCCAAATAGGTTACGGTTGAACTGTCCCCTTCGATCCAGTGGAGAGCAGCAATAGCAATACAAATTATCATCGCCTCGCTCGAAGCAAGACCATCTATCCCATCCATAAAATTGTATAGGTTGATTAACCATACCAGCCCCAAAGCAAACAATCCCCAAACCCACCACGCTGGGGAGATGACCCAGCCTGCCAGTGCTAAAGAGGGAGTATTGCCTATGCCAAATAGCACCAAAAATGCAGCCAGGATCTGAACAATAAATCGAATTTTTGCAGATAGAGATCGGTGATCATCAATAAAGCCCGTCAAAGCTATAACCAACAGCGCCACAGTAATCCACAGCCACATTGACGAGAAGGTGACATCGGTGCCAACAAACCACATCAAAATAACCAAAAAGGATATAACTACAGCCATTCCTCCACCGCGGGGTGTGGGAACACTATGTGAACTGCGGTCGTTAGGAATATCCATAACATGATGACGAATAGCATATTGAAGAAATACAGCAGTCAATGACCAAGAAATCAACACACTTATCAGCAGAATAGAAAGGTACATACGGAAGGATTATCCATTATTAAACATTTTCTGAAGAGCTTCGCCTGTCGTAAATGGCGGCTGCCACCCCAGCAGAGTATGAGCCTTACTGATATCCAACTCCAAAGACCCCACAAGACGCTCTAATGTGGGCCCCTTGCCAACTATCGTCGCCAATCCCTTGAGTAGCGGTATTGGGAATGGGAATAGCCGGGCCGGTTTACCCTCTGCCTCAGCAATCATGCGAATTAATACTGATGTGGATATTGCGGGTTCATCTGCTAGCAGAAACGTTTCATTCGCAGCGGCGGGGTGACATAGAGTTCTTAAAATGAAGTCACACAGATTGTCTAAAGACAATAAGCTACGCCTATTATTCAAGTTAGCAAACGGCAACGGGACACCAAGTGAAATAATCTTCATGAGGAGGGCAAAGTTGGCTTTAACAGCGGGCCCATAAACCAATGGTAAACGTACAATGACGACCTCCATTCCTGTCTTAACCGACAGTTCAAGTAGACCTATTTCGGCCTCGTACTTTGACAAACCATAGGCGTCTTCTGGAGGCAGAATAATAGACTCACGGAAAGGAGAGCCCGCCGTGGTTTTTTCACCATTCACTTTGCATGAGCTCAAAAAAATAAAGCGCGAAACCCCTGCGGCTGCAGCCTGCTTTGCCAGTGTGAGCGTTCCCTCAGTATTGACTTTCCTGAACTCAGATAAAGGGTCTCGAGAGTTATCCTGCATCTGATGCACACGAGCGGAACAATGAACAACATAGTTAATCCCTTGCAGGCCTTCAGACCAGTCTGCCAGCCCATCCAGATCTGGACAGCACCACACAGTAGGAACATCAACATGTTGGCGCATTGCGCGTCGGACCTTCATGCCGGCCGACTCAATACTGCTCGCAACAGCACGCCCTATAAAGCCATTAGCTCCTGTCACTAATACAGAATCTGATTTGGAACACAGGCTCATTTTGCTTGGTGCTCCGCAATCACCCTTTGATAGAGCGCCATGTAGCCTTCAACCATACGGTCCGCAGTAAACATTTCATCAAATCTAGCTTTTGCATTCTGCCCCATTTGCAGAGCAACAGAATGATTTGTCCAGAGATTAACTAGTGCGGCACGGAGTGAAACCGGATCAGCGGGTTTTACAACCAGCCCCGTCTGCTCATGCAGGTTGATAAAGGTTGTACCCGTTCCAATCTCACAGGAAATCATTGGCTTGCCATACATTGCTGCTTCCAACAACGTCATGCCAAATGCTTCCGAACGCAGATGAGAAGGAAACACTACGGAATAACACAGTTCCAGCAATGCACATTTATCCTGGTCAGAAACAGCACCGACAAAATGGATATTTTTCAATCCCAGGCGAGCAGCCTGAGCTTTCAGTTCCTGCTCGCAAGGCCCCTCACCAACAATGACTAACGGGTAATCCAACTCTGCGAGAGCATCAAGCAGATAGGAGATCCCTTTGTAGTATCTCAGAAAACCAATAAACAGAAAGAAACGTCCTTGCAGCAACGTTCGCCACTTGTTCGCTATATCGTCAGGAGCCTTGGGGTAAGATGAGGTATCCAGACCAAAGGGAATCACCTCGACCTTTCGTTTCAATGAATTCAAAACCGTACTGGTTTGCGTATAATTTGGCGAAGAGGCCACTACCGCATCGACACTATTCAGAAACCGACGCATCAACGGTTGATAAAGGCGTAAAAGCTGCTTTTGCTTCACAATATCGGAATGATAAGTCACTACTGTCGGCTTATCCGGGCGCACCATAAAATGCACTAAGTCCATATAAGGCCAAGGGAAGTGATAATGTATAACATCAGCTTTCTCGGCCAAACGACGAAAATCACGAAATGCAGATAGAGAGAACCCCGTTGAAGCGATGTAGAGATCCTGCTTTGAGGTATGTACGGTATGGTGGCCAATTTTACCACTACCCGATGTTTTCTCTTGAGTTAACGAAAGTACATCCACTTCTGCGCCATTGCGACATGCGCCTTCAGCCAGTTGGTAAATCACCTGCTGAACACCGCCAAAAGCGACAGGGTAGTAGGTTTTAAAAAAATGAAGAATACGCATCAGTAACCTGTGACCCTTATGAGACTTGAACAAAAATTCTTTTGCTCCTCTCAAAATCAAACATTTTTATAAACGCAGATCCGTTTATGACAAACCAGAACTATTTCTACAAATGCAAATATTGCGCTAATAGAGACTAAAACTGGACGAGTAACATACTATTTATGTTACCAATACATTCAGTTAGCACCCAAAATAAAGACGCTAGCGAAAACAGCCCATTTGGTAAGTCTATTAGTTATCTATTGCGCAGAAAATTTAACAAAACTTCAGCGTTGTAAAGAGACAGGCATGGCAAAATTACATAACCATGCCGACACTTATGTGGAGTACATCCAACGGAGTGTCTCTTCAAGGGGGATTGGACGCCAGGCAGGAATAACCAAAGAAAGGCGTTCCGCGCTGCCAATCAATACCTTAACCTCATTGGCTCGCACAAAAGCAGGATTTACACTTAACTCAATTTTATATCCAGCCAAACTTTCCAGGGCTGAAACAACTTCCCTCAATGACGTTCCCACACCAGAGCAAACGTTAAATGTTTCCCCAGTCGGACACGCTTTAAGCAGGCCGGCATAAGCACTACAAACAGAACGCACATTGTTAAAATCACGCCACACATCGAGATTGCCCAACTCGATACGCTTCTCGTTACGACGGAAGTGAGAGACGATCTTCGGGATCAAAAAGTTCTCACTTTGTCCGACGCCGGTATAGTTAAATGGCCGCGCAATCACGATCGGCAATTTATCCATCCACAATCGCGCCATGTACTCCATCGCCAACTTGCTTACCGCATAATCATTCGCAGGATCTGGAAGACTCTCTTCGGTAAGGATCCCCTCAGTGCGATTGCCATAAATATTGGCACTGCTTGCAAGCAACACACAATCCAAGCCATCAGATACCTCTGAGAGGGCCTCCAGCAGATTACGGGTACCCATCAGATTAACGCGGTAAAAATCATCCGCTTTACCGTGAGCAACAAAGGCTATCGCTGCCAGATGCACCACAACATTTGGTCGTATCTTTCGAATCGCCTGACGAACGGCCTCTGGATCGCTGAGATCCACCTGATAATTCCCGGCAGCATTTGCTGCCGGGTTCTCAAGACCATGAACTTCATAACCGGCATCAGCCAGTTCCCGGGCCATATAGAGACCTGTAAACCCGTTCAAGCCGGTGATTAGCGCACGTTGAGTCATATTAGAATGAGAATCCTGCTTCGTTACGGCGCATATCTTCTTCAACCATCATCTGGCACAGTTCTTCCAGTGTAGTTTTTGGCTCCCAGCCTAATTTCTCTTTCGCTTTAGCCGGATCACCAATAAGAAGTTCAACCTCGGCAGGACGATAAAACTTAGGACTGATGCGCACTACCGTTTTACCCGTAGCAACATCAACCGCGATCTCTTCTTCCGCATTACCACTGAATTTAATGTTAATACCCGCAGCCTTAAAAGACATGAGGACAAAATCACGCACAGTTTCGGTACGGTTAGTTGCCAAGACATAAGAGTCTGGCTCACTCACCTGCAGCATGCGCCACATACCTTCAACATATTCCTTGGCAAATCCCCAGTCGCGTTTAGCATCCAGGTTACCTAACTCTAAAACATCCAACTTGCCCAGTTTAATTTTAGCAACAGAATCGGTGATCTTCCGCGTCACAAATTCACGGCCACGCAGCGGCGATTCGTGATTGAAAAGTATTCCGCTGCAAGCAAAGATGCCGTAGCTTTCGCGATAGTTGATCGTCATCCAATGAGCAAACAGTTTGGCCACACCATACGGACTGCGTGGGTAGAATGGTGTTGATTCAGCCTGCGGGATCGCCTGCACCTTACCAAACATCTCAGAGGTTGATGCCTGATAAAAGCGAATTTTAGGATTAACAATTCGAATTGCTTCCAGCAAATTCAGAGGACCAATTCCCGTAATTTCAGCGGTCGTGATGGGTTGTTCGAAAGACACACCAACAAAGCTCTGAGCAGCGAGGTTATAGACTTCAGTTGCTCCACTATTCTGCAGCAGACGAATACTGGAAGAAAGATCGGTTAGATCGTATTCAACCAAATGCAGATTGGAATGGTTCTGGATCCCCAACTCCTCGATACGCCAGAAATTTACAGAACTGGTACGACGATATGTACCATAAACTGTATATCCTTTGCCGAGTAAAAGTTCTGCCAAATAGGCACCATCTTGACCAGTAATTCCTGTAATTACTGCAGATTTAGTATTCATTAATGAAAAACCCTTTAAAAAAGCAAAACTCAAGAAAAGTTATTTTGAACAAAAATACCTTGCAACATGCCTTGCAGGCGCTGAGCAAGTCTGGAATAGCGGTGTTGATTCCGCCAACTATCAGCCTGTATTTGTCTTTCAACAAATACAGGGGTGCGCATATTGATATCATTAAGGGCCTGACGGATAGTGTCGGCCAATACTGATGGACTGTTGTCTTTAGCTCTCCATACAGTGTTACCAAACTCTTCAAATATCGGGATATCTGTCACGAGTGTTGGTTTTCCACATGCAAAACCATAACGCACTGCTGCACTTGCCGACTCTGATGTTGGGCTATAGCCAAAAATCACCAGATCAGACCCTTTAAGCAAACCCAAGCTTTCTTCGTCAGAAAGAAAACGAGTTTCTAGCATAACCTGCTTTGCCAATCCAAGTTTATCTATCTTAGACTGAAGTTTTTTAACAAGCGCAGATGACGAATCATGAGGATATTCTGCATTCACCATTCTCAAATTGACCGGAAAACCATCATTTTTAAGTAAGCTGACAGCTTCAACAACTTGTTCCAACCCTTTATGTGGAAGACAAAAACCATATGTTGCAATTGTAGGTTCTTCACTTATAGAGAGATCGGGTATCGCATCAAGATCAAGGATCCCAAGCGGGAAGAGAACAAGATTTTCCGTTACACCCAATAATTTGAGACGGTTCATGTCAGCACAAGAGTGCATCAAAAGACGGTCTGCCAGCGCCAGCCCAGCAATATAGTTAGACAGTTTTTTATGAGGAGCTTGAGGCGGGTCAAGGGTTGCATGCATATCAATGACAACCATGCGGCCAGCATCTTTCTGTTCTTTGATAAATCGATACAAATGATCTTGATGGAAGAAACCGAAATTAAACTGTATTACCACAACATCGATGTCTTTTTCATCAATCGCAAGAGCTAAATCTGATAAATCATCATCATCCCCTGCATCCCAGCAGCGAAGATAACTATCAGCATTTGAGGAGACCAAATCATTGGCTCTGGCTGCAAATACGAAGGGTTGTTGCTCAAAACCAGCCGTCAAATGTTCGGAGTAAGCAGCAATACCACATTTGGCATTCCAGGTACTGACCCAGGCAACTTTAGCCTGCTTACTAGGTTTAACCGTCTGTATTTTTTGATAAAAATCTATCAACCGTTTTGCAACCGCTTCCCACGTAAAACTTTTCATCAACAAAGTCCTGCCTTTTAGAGCCATACTTTGTCTCACTTCGGGAGAGGATTCGAATGCAGAAACCATTGCCGAACCAAGTGCATCAATATTGGGTACAGCCCAAGCTGACGGTAAAAGCTTGAAGTGAGTATTAGCTTGCTCAAACCGATAGTCCACAAGCCAAGAGTTTTCTGCTTTGCAAAAATCTAATTGGCCAGACCAGCCTGTTGTAATCACAGGAATGCCTGAAAGCATAGCTTCGGCCAAAGGTAATCCAAAACCCTCGGCACAACTTGGTGCAACAAGGACATGACAGTGCTGATACAGTGCTTTTAACTCGGAATCAGTCAACTCGTCTTCAATTAAGACTACCTGAGGATAATTTGGGTATTTTTCACGTATGTGTGCTAATTGCTCGTGCACTTCATTATGAGGATTAGGGAAGGTTTTTATCACCAAACATACGTCATCACTGTTTGTGAAAGATTGCCCATAAGCCTCAAGCAGTTCGTTCGGCCCCTTTCGAGGAAAGAAAGACGAAACATGTAAGAATCGGAATGCACTGGTTTCGACTTTATCTAAAGGTGTTGACGTACTGGGAGAAATTCGTTCCCAATGATCGACGCCACAACCAGAAGCAACGGTTGGAATAGAAATACCATTATCAAGCATTGTTTTCATAACATGTTGAGATAAGCATGTTAGACCAGTCAGATGCTTGTTAAAGTTTTTTACCCATTCCAAAGGAAATGCGGTTTCTTCCCAGGCATACGAATGCAGTAGATTGCATTTGAACTGCATATCCTCTACACGAGGCGGGTACAAATTTCTACTCGCGACAGAAACATCAGAATTGCCAACCAGCGTCGATCTCTCATTCATCCGAGCTAAGTCAGGATTTGCCTCAAGATACGTCGCTGACGGCTCAAAATCGCCTGGACCTTCGGTGGAATGCAGTAAAACGTCGACACCAAGTTTACTTAATGCGCGCGCTATTTCACGATTGACGACAGCCAGGCTATAACTGCTGTCGAAAGGACCTTCGATTCGCCAAATAATATTGGCGCCCGGCAATAAGTCATCGCGGCTATTGTTACCAATCACTTTTTCACCCTTAAATCAGTACCGATTAAACCTGAATAGGTATCAACCAGTTTCTCAACAACTACATCCCAACGATACAGTTCCTTAATACGAAGAGAAAGACCATCATTTTTCTCCTTCGCTAAGGCTGCCCCAATCCCCTCACTCATTGAAACAATATCATAGGGGTTTACGTAATCGGCATAGTCTTGAAAATACTCGGTAGTAGATCCTAAATCGGTTGTCAGAATTTTTGCACCCGCAGCACCGGCCTCAAGACTGGCAATACTTGGAGTCTCCCGCAAGCTCGGCATCGCAAAAAACTCACAACCAGCAATAGCTGATCGTAAAAGCTCAGATCCTGGAGGTAAGGGATCAATTAAACGAAATTGCTCTCCCCCCTCCTCCTTGCAAGCGTTCAAATACCAATTTTCTCTAACGCCACCAATGGTTATAAGTTGCAATGTTGGAAATTCTTTTAGCGCTTTAAGAAAAGCAAACTGATTCTTTCTTGGCTCAACATTTCCAATATTTAGAATGAATGGACCATCAACGTTATACTTATCCCGGAATAAAGCAGGATCAATAGGGCTAAAAAAACAATCCTGCACAGCATTGTGTATAACAGAAATTCTGGATGAATCAATTTTACATAGCCGGACCAGAGCTTCTTCTTCAATAAATGAATTTACGACTATTTTATCAGCTAACCATAATATGGAATTGACATCATCATATACCCCTGATGCTTTCCAGTCTTCAGGCTCCGGCCAGAAATTAGGGCTTATTAATAAGGGTATTCCGCGTCTAGCCTTAACCACATCCAAAAAGTCAAGGCTGGAAGGCATACATGAAAAGTAGTGCATCAGTTGCATTTTATCAAATTTTGGTTGCCACTGATCGAATAATTCAATATTGAGAGAAGGCCATTTCTCACTTCCTCGTATAAGTGCATCACGGTAGAAATGGAGTTGTTGCTCACCACCACCTGGTATACCAAAAGCCCATGGATAGGTATTAAGACAGATATTCATTCATGACGCTCCGAGGTTAAGCATAAAACAATGTCTGAAGTTATCGAGATCGGTATTACTCGGTATCGAATTAATTTTTAGAGAATTCATTATTACTAACAAATCTTCGAAAGAAGGTAGCGTTGCTTTGTTCGGATTTTTAGTGCCAGATATTTGGGTATTAGTGAATAGGTGCTCCATTGCATCAGCTGCGATGACAGCACTTACGGCCCACGAAAATTTTTTAGTTTGTATGGTTGTATGATGTTTAAGCCGAAGTCTGAATTTTTCATCAGTTAAAGCCAGTATGATCTTTTCTTTAATATCAGATGGCTGATAAGGGTCAAATAGTGCTTCATTTAACCCATGAGCTTCAGGAATACTTGAGCAATTCGACGCAATAACGACTGCGCCGCACGACATTGCCTCAAGCACTGGTAACCCAAAACCTTCTTGTAAAGAGGGAAAAATATAGGCCCTGCAACCACGATATAAATCAGCAAGGTCGGCATCAGAGACATAGTCTGTTAAAACCAACTCAGACTCTTCAATCCCAAGCGTGCCTGCTTTCCAAATAAGGCCCTCACGATAACCAGTTGGGAGTTTACTGGCTATGACTAAATTATAATCTTTGCGAAGATTTAATGGCAACAAGGCATATGCTTCAAGAAGCCGGTCAAGATTTTTGCGAGGGTCAAAGCCCCCTGGGGCGTAAAGTAAAAAGTCCTTTTCTATACCATATTTCCGCAATGTCGGTTCGACTCCCACTGAACTTTTTGAGCTCTCAAAGAAATCTTCATTAACAGCTGAAGACATATTAATAATAGAAGACTCGGGGAGCTTGAGGTATTGTTCTGCCTCTTTTTTTGCATATTCTGATATCGCAAGTAGTAAATCTGCGCAGCGCACATTATCAAGTTTGCACATGTAATAATCGCGGAAAATTTCATCTGTCAGATAAATATCAGACATGGCAAGAGGGATAAGATCATAATGTGTCAGTACGGTGGGAATATGTACATTCAATAAACCCACTGATGCCACTAAATCATCCCCCCATCCATCAGCCAAAAGAGAAGAGACATGAACGATATCAGGTTCCAGCCTTGCTAACGCATGCTCTCTTAATAGTCGTGCTGACATTTGCCGCCACTGATTCTCAGGCTGACTTGCAGCACAATTTGTAGGAATGGAAAACTCAAAAAAACGAACACCAGGAACTGATATTTCAAAATCAGTTTTTACTTCCTCAATTTCTACAGGAAATGCCGAGCTTAGAGCCACGATAACTTCATGTTTACGACTTATCAACTCTCGGGCTAAAGCCTTGCCCAGGGACATTGAGTATCGACCTATACCTCGAAACCGACTTGCAGATTGACAGGCCTGTAGATCAAGGACTACACGCATCTTGTTTCGCCTTAAAATAATTTAAAATTAAAAGTAAATTACTTATTACAGTAAGACTCTTATGTTATGTAATTTATACAGATAAAAAAGTAAGCATTATCGGTTGCTATTATCATCTTGACGGAAATTACTTTTTCTGTTTGTACATTGACCATTTTCACGCGGAACTAAGAATGCTATAAATAGCATTTCCCACTAGATATCCCCAGCGATCAAAAAACCTTAACGTATCAATATGCTTAAATTAAACTGACTGGAGATAATTCATTAGTGGTGCAACCGCATCGAACATATTCACAAATTCAGAGTGAGGAGAGGAGTGCTGAGTATTCTGTTGTTTTAACAATTGGATAGCAGAACTTTTGATCTCTTCATCACTATAAGGGTCCACCTGCGTACAGTAAGCCCCTAGTACTTCTTCAGTCCATTCCGACCGCGAAAGAAGCAATTTAGAACCTATTGCCGCGGATTCAATTGCAGATGCACCTGGAAAATCGAAAGGCAGTTCCACCACCATTTGGCTATGAGCCAGTGCGGATAGATGCTGCTCGGAGGCAAAAGGTATTGCTGGTATAAACTTAATATTAGGACCGGCCTGCCGCTTGCACTCATCAGCATAGCGTTGATCCCGAATCCCACCTGAAATAATGAGGTCTACATCTAATTCATTGAAAACACGTACAGCAGCCAACTGGTTTTTCTGAGGTTCAATAATACCAGTCCATATAGCATAAGAATCCAAACCATATGACTCTCTAAAAACATCCGTCACATTCTTACGAAAGAACTTGGGAGAAATAAGAGGATATACTCGTATGATATCCTTACCTTCAAGATTCAGATATTTCCGAAAGTGTGTTTCTTCTGCCTGGGACCGGAAAACCACAGCATGAAAATAACTCAACAACATTTTCAACTGATTTAAGCTCGCAAGCGAAGGGGGTTCGATAAACCAAAGGTTTGGCCAAAGTATTAGTTTTAGCCCATTTTCCGCAGCAGAAGAAATAACATGTTCTGAACCACCAGCCATTGAAAAATGTATCGCAGACTGATAAGCATTAATCGAACGGGATGTCGGACCATAAATATCAGAGATCATACCTGACCGATTTATAGCTTCATTGAGCAGATGTATTTCCCGCTCTCCCCCACCATCGTGCATAAATGCACCTGGGAAAGTCGTTAAGAGGACTCGATTCAATTGACCTCTCCTTCAACATTCTTCAGCTTGATATGTTCATATCGCAGAACTTTTTCACGGCTGATTTCAAAATAGAGGTAATCACAATTCCCGATAGGGAAATTTGGATAGTTCGCAACGTCCAGAGACATTAGGTATAGGTAGATTGAACGCAATGTACCTTCATGTCCTACGATCAATATCTTTTCATCATCTGACCAACCGTTCATATGGTTGCTATACCATTGGGAGATACGAGCGATCATTTCCCGAAAAGTCTCCCCTCCAGGGTATCTCAAGTCGGCCGATAACCAGGGTTGCCGAAAACGCTCATCACTGGCCCAAAGTTCAGGCAATGTGATATGACTTACGTCGCCAGTATTCAGCTCCTTAATTTGATCTTCAATACTGACAACAACATCCCCTCCCAGACCAGTGATAGTATTAATTGCTCTGGAAAGTGGCGAAGAATAAATACGGCTGAAAGGGATATGTTTGAGTTCTTCGCACACCCTTGATGCCTGTTCGAGGCCTTTACTGGATAATGGATAGTCGGATGAACCGCAAACTAGCTGTCGTTCGTTAGCAAGGCTCGTACCATGCCTCAGCAAATAAAGTTCCATATTTCAACCCGAAGATAATATATCGATAGGAAAGCGCATCAAAATCCGTAGGTATTACTAACGCCAACTTCAAAGTCAATATGACGTTCGTTCATATCATCAGGGAAAAAGAAATTTCTCCCAATAAGATTTATTCGATTTTGCATTAGATTACCAATGGCCTCGATGGAGAATTCGCGTGCCAGGCGAAGGCGTGCTCTTGCCGCCCGTTTCACCCAAGTGCGATGGTTTTGTACAAGATCGCGGAAAGCTTCAATTGCATCATCTAAGTCTGGCTCAGCCCACACATCATCATGACGGTAGCGAGGACGGTTGTGACCAACGGTTTTTAACTCATATGCTACAAGTCTGGAATCCGCCCCATTACAAAAATCCATGTTGCCAGAATATCCCGTTACAAGAACCGGAATACCACGACTCATTGCATCAGATATTGTCAGACCGAAGCCTTCTGCACGGTGCAAAGATACATATGCATCAGCAGAGTCATAAAGAGCTCTCAATTCTGACGGTTCCATGTATCCAGTAAGCACAGTAACATTTTTATGCTCATTTGAAATTCGATGTAATTTTTCTGCCAGCATCTTGTCTTGGTCAAGATTGCGAGTTTTCATGATTAGTCTGACTGCGGGATTACCTGCATGTGCTTCAAGGAAAGCCCTAATAACAAAAAGCGGATTCTTTCTTTCTGCATCACTGAAAACATCAAAAATGGCTAAAAAATTAAATACATCAAAAGGTTGGCCCGCTGCTCTTTCTAGCATCCGCTGATTGACAGGATTATCCTCGATAGGATACGGCATCTTGACCACCGGAATATTGGCAGAAAGAGACACTGCGGATTGACACAAGGATGAAGGTGTCCAAATTTCGTCGAAAAATTCCAATTGTCTGGCCCATTGGCTGGGTATTGTCGGCATTTCGTGCACCCAAAATCCAATGTTATAAAAACCCTTCAACGAATCTTTGCCAAGGCGAGAAAAATAAAGGGGCACTCTGCGAGCATTAAAATGAAAAATATTGACTCTATGTTTGAGTGAAGCGATTAAATCATCATCAATATTTGCATAATCCACAACTTCTTTCGGACCAGGCCGAGATAGAAGATGTATGTCGCAAGGAGTCCCTGACGCTTTCAAGCATTCTATATTGAGAGTAGCAACACGCCCGATACTATCGCGAGCTTCATAAGGACCAAAAAAATTAACACCGTTCACTATCATTTCGATGTACCATTTAATGCTGCCAGCATTTTAGACAACCTTGCCGACCACGTATTATTTCCGACTAATACATCTACTTCCTCTCGACTAAAACGCGTTCGCAAAAGTTGCTGTTCGATCGCGTCGACAAAACCTGTTGCAGTATCCGCCGTAAGCATCCCCTCATTATTAGATTGAGAAAATGAAAGCGGTGTAGATACCACCGGTACTCCTGCCGCAAGATATTCATAATATTTCATAGGGAACATCGATCGGGTGTAGTCATTAATAAGAGAAGGTAATAACCCCACCTGAATACCACGTAGGTAATCGGGAAGAGCCTGATAAGGACGATAACCTAAAAAATGTACATTCGGCAATGTTGCCAACTCAGCGACCAGAAGGTTTTTCTGCCCCTCTCGTTCTGCACCAATAAAGACCCAATGCCAGTCAGGCTTCATACGTGCTGAATCGAGTAACAGTTGGAAATCAATTTTAAAATCGGAAAGTACGCCATGATAACCTAATCTTGGCTCGGGAATACTGGCCAAATCATCAGGGATATTGCCTTTTTCCAACGCTTTCCCGAAGTGTCCGGCATCGACCACATTAGGAAGAAAATGGGTATTAACGTTAAACTGACCACACCGTTCTGCGAGAGCCGGAGCCGTGGCAAAGACGATATCTGCCTGTTTAAGCAAACGCTCTTCTGCATCACGAAATACTTCAGCATTGATCCCCGGTACTGCGGATAAATCATCAACACAGTGATATAGCAGTGCACTGTTTTCCAGAGAAGAAAACAGATCCAGCATAAAAGGATGATAAGTCCAGACCAGAGGCGGATTTTTCATCTTACGGGGAAGATTGCGCCAGATAGTGACCTGAAGTAACCAACGATTTAGCCACCGCGTGAACGGATGGCGATATCCAGCGGGGATCAACAGTGGTGAAAGTACACGAATATGCGGTGCCCGTTGTGGGGCGCCAATAAAAAGCGAGCGTAGCCCTTTTGTCAGACGTTCTTTCAGGCGCTGCCAGTCACGGGTACTGGCAGCACTCGGCGTGCGTAATCCAACACTCTCAACATAGAGAACCTCTACTCCAAGATCTGCAAGCGCTTTTGCACTATGCTGCTTATTCGTCCAATAGGGTTCATCCCAGTCGGCCGTAGCAAATAATATGCAGGATTCAGGTACAGATAGCCTATCGACACTCTCAACCACGAAACGCCTCCACCGGCTGCCCAAGCAATGCATCCGCAATTCGTTTGGCGGCCTTCCCATCCCCGTAAGGAGTCGGCAATGTTTTCAATTTGTCTACCATCTCTGGATGGGTAAGCCAATAATCAACTGCCTTTTCTATACGTTCAGGGTTTTGTCCAGCCAATATAGCGAACCCAGCTTCAACGCCCTCCATACGCTCCGTGTGCTCACGCATAACCACAACCGGAGTCCCAAATGTAGGTGCTTCCTCCTGAATTCCCCCTGAATCAGATATAACAAGTCTTGCATTCGCAATAAGGTAAAGACTCGTATGATAATCAACCGGCTCGGTAAGAAGTAGATTAGGGATGTGCCCGAGGATCCGCCGAACCGGGATGCTTACTGCCGGGTTAAGATGAACAGGAAATACCCACCGCAAATCGGTATTACGATCACATAAGCGTGCGATCATATGACAGATATTTTCCATTACCGCACCGAAATTCTCGCGTCGATGACACGTCAGCAATACATAGGGTGCTGCGGCCGTCCAGCTTTCAAGTTCAGCGGAGAGGGCTTTAGGTTTGCCATCTGACCAGGATTCGCTCGCCTGATAAATGGCGTCCACTACGCTATTGCCAGTCACAATAATGGCATCTTCAGCAATATTTTCTAACCGTAATGCGGCGGCAGCTGCAGATGTTGGTGCACAATGCAGCGTGGCAATTCTTGCCAGTAAGCTTCGGTTGGCCTCTTCCGGAAACGGGCTTGCCAAATCACCCGTTCGTAAGCCAGCTTCAATATGAGCCACACGAATGCCTCGATGGAAGGCCGCTAAACCTGCGCAGAAAGCCGTTGTCGTATCACCCTGAACCACCACCCAATCAGGTTGTTCTTGTTCAAGAACCTCATCAAATGCGCTGAGCTGGCGAGAAGCAAGGATATTCAACGAACGTCCCGGACTCATGGTATCGAGTTGAATATCAGGTACCAGAGAAAACGCCTCCAGAGCCTGAGTGAGCATTTCTCGATGTTGCCCGCTGGCGCAAATTCGCACCTCCGCACGCCCAAGCAAAGCCTGAATCACTGGAGCGAGTTTGATCACTTCAGGTCGAGTCCCTAACGCTACGAGGATCTTCATACCAGCACGACTCCATCAGTAATTTCGTATAGTGAACCGCAGAACTCTGCCGCAAATCTAAGACCATTACTTGTCTGAGGGACACTGGCAATCCATGTATTCCCCTCACGACTAAATTGAATCGCAGCACGGGAACGCAGAAAATCAAGGGCCTGGCACTCATCTAAAAAGAGAGGTTGCGCTGACTTCTCGCGAATGTACGTAATAAAATCTTTATGCGCAGCAGCACGGCTTTCCTCATCCGACCAACCATACTGATATCTATTAGAGAAAGGATGATCAAGATAGCCAAAGAGCGTCCGGGTTTCCGATGCACGATCAAAGGATTGCTTGAAAATCGCCAGAGGGTCGCCGTTAGCCAACATACAATCACCATGCATCATACTTTGTTGAGAGTGACCGACAAAACCTCGTGGTAGGTGAGCCAACTCCCCGCCCCGGGCGATCAAAAATTCGGGGTCATTGCGTATAATGCCACCAATGCAGCCCAGATAACCGGCGTCGCAAAGAGCCGCCAGGGCATAGTCAGGTGACTGATGGAAAGGAGAGACCGCATAATTCACACGTATCCCGGTCACTTTCTCAATTTTATCTCGCGATTCAACGCCTTCCCAATGGGCTGCCTCATAGCTTCCGCCCCAATTGGGGGCGTGGGTGGCAGTATGAGACAAGATTGCACCACCCGCTGCGATAAACGTCTGTAAAAACTCGGCATGGTTTTCATTAGGTAAGTTATTGGTATGAAGCGCTAACGAAAGTGGCACACCGGCTTCACAATAGGTCTGCCAGAGCGGTTTCGCTGACGCGATGTCTTCATCACAATCGAGTCGCATGGTAATAGCAGCATCATGGCCAAAAGGGATTTCGCTCAATACCGGCTGGCACGGTAACGTTTCATAGCGCCAGTTGCTAATAAATGTCTCAATCAGTCGCCATTCAAAAGAGTCAATAAGGCCAACCTCACGGTTAACCCAAAGAACACTGGTTTCCCGCTCATCAAAGAGCGCGCAATAAGTGGCAAGGACCTGCCCATCAAGCTGAATATTGGCAACTTCGGCAGAGTCTGGTGCCCGAAGGCCTGCTGCGATGCTCCAGATAGAACCTTCTGCACGAACAGCTCCAAACCCAAGATTGTTCCACTCATCGGTGAAATCAAAACGCTCTAGAGCACGATGCCAATCCTGTGACTCAAGTAGAGGGGCAGAAGAGAGGTAACGAATTGATGCTCTACTTTCGGCATATTGGCCACTCTTCGCTGCTGAACTACGAGCCCAGTGATCGGTAGGTTCGGGCAATGCCTTTAAAGTGATACCAAAGTGATTTAACAAGCAATCAGGAAGCCGCCCAAAAAGGATAAGCTTGCGCTTTCCTACACTCAGCCATGCAAGCAGCTCTTTTCCAAGCGCTTCATCAGGATTAATCGCTAAAAGAAAATTCGTTTGCGTCAGGTCGCCGGAAGCGATCGCACTGGCACCGGAAGTGCTTACAGAACGACGAATAGCCGCAAGCACCAGTTCACCCGTATAACGATCTGGCCAACTATAGAGAGTACCTATCATGCAGTCACCACATGGCGAAATTTGGCACGATGACCAACACGGATAAAGTCATCATGCCCAACAAATTCTACTTTCATTGCGTTAGGCCAATAGCTCTCGATTTTAGAAACGATTTGGGCTAATTCAGCATGAGGCTCAGGAACAATACGCATAATAGGTTGTACCCCACGCATATCGATTTGAAACTCCTGAATGCCACCGACTCGGTAATCAAGCATATCCTGAATGGTATGCGTTGGGTAAGCAACGCCATCTAAATGGATAATGTCATGAATACGTCCGGTGACGTCGGCCAGATAAAAACCATCCTCACGTTGCTCAACGCGTGCTAAGTCGCCGGTGGTATAACGAATAAGAGGCATCAGTCGGTTATGAAACCCGGTAAATACTAGTTCATGCTCGCCGGATTGATTGACATGCCCTTCAGGCCATCCTTCCGAATCAAGAACTTGTAACCCGTTTTCGTTCCCGTAGAGCTCATAAGCCATGACTCCCAGCTCAGCCAGCCCATAACGATCGACAACCCGTACCCCAAGACAGCGGGAGATGGTTTCGCGCATATGAGGTTCAAGCAATTCACCACTCGACTCAAAGACTTCAAAACTTTTCGCACTGCCAAACTCACGCTCTATGTAACATGCTAATGCGTAAATCGTGGACGGATGTGCGTGAACCATATAAGGCTTGCGGCGCTTAAGCGTTTGCCAGATTTCGGCCAGCCCCACATCATCTAACCTATCGAAGAAGATATTGCTGCGATTCATGGCAAAGCATTTAAAATCTTCGAGCGTTGGCCAGCCCGGATCAACCATATCAGGGAAACGACATGCGAAATGTAGCTCTGAACGGCGTTTAGTATTACCTGCGGACTCACGGGCAAAAAGCGTAACAGCAGCCGACCAGTCAGCTGCCGGTTGATCGTAAGCAATATGGCAGGATAAGCCGGTGGAACCACCGGTTTTACACATATGATGACGCACGTCATTCAGGGAGCGCGAATAGAGACGTTCCCCTTGTTCACGAATGATATCTTTGGTCAATAAGGGCAAATCTTGTAAATATCGCACATCATGGGCAACAGAATCTGGATTGAAACCTGTCGCGGCAAAGAGTTCACGGTAGTACGGTACTTCCTTACCAGCAAACTGCAATGTATCCACTAGCGCTGCTTTAGCCTGCTCTAAACGCTGAGCAAAAGGCTGACGATAATGACGCCGCAGTGCATGCACTTTTTCTCTGATTTGGCGCTTCTCATGTTTCTCTGCAAGGGGGTAAGCGATATTCGCGCTTACCAAACCTTTAATAAAACTAAAAGGTTGCACAGAGAACAGTCGCTCAGAGGCGAGAATCAAAGGGTGCTGTGAAGAGATCTTTATATCAGATAGCTTCAAAATTACCCCCGCCATCCACGGTATCCAGGTTTTCATCGCTGACAATAACGCCGTGTTCAAGATGGATTTTGCGATTACAAACCCGGGCAATAAGATCAGGGGAGTGTGAGGCTAAAACCAGAATCGAGGCCTTACTGACTAAAGAATCCAGACGCGTGGCCGCTTTGGCGCTAAATTCAGCATCACCAACGCTTAGCCATTCATCCATAATCAAAATTTCGGCATCTACGCTGGTTGAAATAGCAAATGCCAGACGTAACTGCATCCCACTGGAATAAGTACGTACAGGTAAATTGAGATAATCGCCTAAACCTGTGAAATCAGCAATTTCATCAATTTTACTGCGAATATGTGCGGGTTTAAGGCCATCCGTAATACCGCGTAAATAGATATTTTCAAAACCGGAAGCATCTGGATCAATCCCGGTTGAAACATCGAGTAACGAAGCTATGCGCCCGTGTATAGAGAGCTTCCCATATACAGGTGCATAGACACCTGAAAGCACACGTAAAAGAGTCGTTTTACCTGAGCCATTGTGACCACTCAGACCAACTCGGTCTCCTTCACGAATATCAAAATCTATCTCGTTAAGTGCACGCACTATAGGGTGTTTACCAACATTAACCCCTATGCGACCACCGGTTGTGAGATGCATGACAGTGTTTTTAAGCGAACGATGTGAGTTATCAAAAATGGGGAACTCAACACAGAGTTTTTCGGCACGAATATGTGTTTGCATAATATTACAACCAGTAGGCTACACGGTCGCGGTAGCGAATCATCAGATACTGAGCAAAAGCAAAACCAACGATCAGTAATGCAATGCTAGATGCCCAGGATATAAGCGGTACAGGGCTGCCTAAAATAGGCGCGCGTACAATCTCAATCAGGTGATAAAAAGGGTTAAAGTCAGCTATCCAGGCGCGACCTTTAAGCGCTGAGGTCTGCCACATAACAGGTGTAACAAAAAAGCAAACCTGGAAAAGACTACCGATTATTGGTGCGACATCCCGGAAACGTGCACAAAGAATACCGAAAACGACGCCCGACCATACAGCGTTAAGCAATACGATAAATAAACCAGGGATAATCCAAAGTATTTCAAATGTCACCATATGCCCAAAAAGGAGCATAAATAAAATGACGACAGGTAAGCTATGCAACAGGATGATAAAGTTACGCCAAGCCATGCGACAGACATGAGTAGTGAGTGGCATACGTACCTGCTTAATGATATGGGCAGACCCTATCAAGCTAATGCACCCCTCATTAGCTGCGGTACTTATAAACTGCCACACAACCAGCCCGACCCCCAGATAGGGTAAGTAGGTAGAAATGTCCTGCCCCAGAAGCTCTGAATAAAGGAAACCTAAGGCTCCTACCATTATCAGCGTCGTGAGTGTAAACCAGAAAGGCCCCAGAACAGATCGGCGATAGCGCTGACGGATATCGTGCCACCCCCAAATCAACCAGACATGATATGCCCTGATACCCTCAAGCAGATCGGTTTTACCGTTATGCTCTTTCCAACCAGAGGGAGCGCTATTTGTTTTGGTCGTCTCATGCGTCAAATCAGAGATGTTGGGATTCATTTCGTAATTGCCTTCAAGATAAATAAAACAAGTTCCTATAAGATCGACATTGAGGGCTGACTAGCTTTACGCCACAAGGAAGGGAGTGATTAAATCTCGTCCCTTCCTTCTTCTTTATCTAAAGTGGTTCACAGCACATTTACAGAACTATAGAGGTTATACAGAAAAACCTCTCACTAACGACAAAAAAGCAATATTTCGACATTATTTCCAATAACTATAAAAAATATTTACATCTTTATCAAACGTTCAACTTCAGCAACTTTATCCCATACTAATTCAGGCTGGCCTCGGCTCTCAATATTCAGGCGCAGGAGCGGCTCAGTATTAGAAGTGCGTACGTTCAAACGCCATTCTGGCATATCAATACTTAATCCATCAGTAAAATCAATAGATACAGCATCAGTATTAAATTCATTCTCTATTCTTGCGAGAATAGCTTGCGCATCGGTAACTCTATAGTTGATTTCACCACTGCAAGGATAGGCCTGCATGGCTGCGCTAACGAGTTTCGATAAGGTCGTGTTCTTAGAGGAGATAAGTTCAATAACCAGCAACCATGGGATCATGCCGCTGTCACAATAGGCAAAGTCTCTAAAGTAATGATGAGCACTCATTTCACCACCATAGATAGCATCTTCTTTTCGCATTCTCTCTTTAATAAAGGCATGCCCTGTTTTTGACATTATAGGAATACCATTTAATTTATCTACAATATCAATTGTATTCCAGGAAAGTCGAGGGTCATGGATGATTTTGGCGCCTGACTCTTTTTGTAAAAATGCTTCAGCCAGCAAACCTACAATATAATATCCTTCGATAAAATTGGCTTGATCATCGAACATAAAGCATCTGTCAAAATCGCCGTCAAATGCTATACCCATATCAGCCGAGAATTTATTAACGGCATTTGAGGTATCTGCACGGCACTCAGGTAAAAGTGGATTAGGAATACCGTTCGGGAAATTTCCATCAGCATCATGATGAATTTTTACAAACTCTACAGGTGCTTTGCCGGCTTTAAAACGCTTTTCAATCTCATCGATTACATGTCCAGCGGCACCATTACCAGAGTTGATAACTACCCTCAACTTGCTTTTAAAATTATCAAAGTCAACATAACTCATTAAATGGTCAACATACTCTTTCAAAACAGATATTTTCGAGTAAGAACCTTTAGTATTTATATCGCTGCTAAAATTATTTTCTTCAGCTAATCTTTTTATTTCGTTTAAACCTGTATCGCTACTGACAGGTCTGGCACCTTCACGTACCAGTTTCATCCCATTATAATCCATTGGGTTATGGCTGGCAGTGACTTCAATACCCCCATCAATTCCCAGATGAAAAGTAGCAAAGTAAATTTCTTCAGTGCCTGACATGCCAATATCCAAGACATCAGCCCCGGCATCCATTAACCCTTCAGCCAAAGCCATCTTAAGTTCTTCGCTCGTCAGTCTTACATCGCCGCCTAATACAACTTTTTTAGGCTTAAAATATTCACCAAAGGCTCGACCAATACGATAGGCAATATCGGTGTTTAATTCTGCACCTAATTTGCCGCGAATGTCATAAGCTTTAAAACAAGTTAAAGTATCCATTTAAAATATCCTTAGACTCAGTTACGGCCGTATTGATCTTGAATACGAACAACATCATCATTGCCCAAATAAGAACCAGATCTAACTTCAAGCAATTCCAAAGGAATTTTTCCAGGATTCTCTAACATGTGAACAGATCCAATAGGAATAAAGGTTGACTGATTTTCAGTAAGTAAGAATGTCTTATCACCAATTGTTACTTTGGCCGTTCCTGCCAAAATTATCCAATGCTCGGCGCGGTGATGATGCATTTGTAATGAGAAAGATCCTCCAGGGATGACAGTTACGCGGTTAACATTGAAGCGTTTTTCAGCCACTACTGCATCGCAACGTCCCCAAGGCCGATAAATATCACGGTGATGGCGGTATTCACTTCTTTCATTGGCTTTCAAGTATTCAACAACCCGCTTAACGTCCTGTACCTGTGACTTATCGATGACCAATACAGCATCTTTAGTATTGACTATAACTAAGTTTTTAACGCCAACAGCGGCGATGAGTTTTTCATCTGTATTGACATAACAATTATCGGTATTGTGTAAGAACACATCTCCGGTCACTGCATTATCATTACTGTCTTTACTATTCACTTCCCATAGAGCAGACCAAGAGCCCACATCGCTCCAATCAGCATCTAATGGCACGACCATACCATCGTTGGTTTTTTCCATAACGGCATAATCGATGGATTCATCCGGACAAGATGAAAAAATATCTTTATCAATGGAAATAAAATCCGAATTATTTATTTGGCTGCTAAGAGCATTTTCACAGGCTTCTAAAATATCCGGCCTAAATTTTTCCAACTCCTGAAGATATTTGTTGGCACGGAACATAAACATACCGCTGTTCCAGTAATAATCACCAGATGAAATATATTGCTCGGCAGTTTCTTTATTGGGCTTTTCAACAAAACACTTAACCTGGTACCCTTCATTATGTGTACCAATATGTTCACCGCGCTGTATGTAACCGTAACCGGTTTCTGCTCCCGCCGGAACGATCCCAAAGGTGACTAATTTATCAGCGGATGCAAATGGAATTGCTTTAGCAATAGCCCGATGGAACTCCTTAACATTATTGATAACATGATCTGCTGCAAGGACCAGCATGATCGGGTCATCACCTTCTTTAATTGCGTTTAAGGCAGCCAGAGCAATGGCTGGTGCAGTATTACGGCCAACGGGTTCTAATATTATATTATTAGATAATTTTTGGATTTCACGTAACTGCTCTGCAACCAGGAAACGGTGCTCTTCATTACAAATAACGACAGGTTCTCTCACTTCTAAGTCATCAAGACGCAATAGCGTTTCTTGTAACATGGAGTTGGTACTGTGCAAGCGTAAGAACTGTTTTGGATACAACTCTCTTGACATCGGCCATAAACGACTGCCTGTACCACCTGCCATTATTACTGGAAGTAACATTTTGGTTCCTCAAAATATCTTATCGCTAGAAATAAAGCCTTATAAAACAACAATATAAAAACACCCCATCAAATGACAGGTATGCTACCGCCCTTGGCTTACTGCTACCAAAGTGCTTGTAAAAAATTTGTTGTGTAAATTTTGATAAAACTGCATCGGAATATATCTGCTTTCGAAAGTAATGCGACTCTCAAAACCATGAACCATTACAGCTTCAGTCCTTTATTAGTTCTAATATTGACGCTGCTTATACTATCACTCTGTCCATTTTTTTTCTTCCAGATAATTCTCGGAGTTCCCTTTGTGCTTGAAATATGAGCAAGGGGTTTAAAATGGACATCTGCTACACCAGAGTGAGATTAAGAGTGAAAATCCCCCCCTAAAAAAACATTTGTATTTCTTTAACCAAAAGAAAAAAGCACCGATTAACAGTGCCTTTCGTAGAATTTAATCTGAATAATTTAGTTAATCATCATTATTGATAACAATTACTGTTTAGCAAACTCTTTCAACCAAGTCTCAAACGCTGCTCCCTGCGTAGGATGACGAACACCATACTCAACGAACGCCTTCATGTAGCCTAATTTATCGCCACAATCGTGCGAGCGGCCTGTCATCGTGAAGGCTTCGACGGTTTTCTTCTTCATCAACAATGCAATAGCATCTGTCAGTTGAATTTCGTTACCCGCACCGTAAGGGGTTATCGCCAACAGTGGCCAGATATCTTCGGAGAAGACATAGCGCCCTACTACTGCCAGATTTGATGGCGCATCTTTCTGCTCAGGTTTTTCAACGATTGCGGTCATTGGCGTACTTTTGCCCGGCTCACCTTCAACACCATTACAGTCAACTACGCCATATTTAGATACGTCTTCTTCAGGCACTTCTTCAACCATAACCTGGCTGTTGCCAGTTTCTTTGAAGCGGGCCAGCATGGCAGCGAGATTATCCTTGCCAAGATCGCTGGTGGAATCATCCATCAGGACGTCCGGCAAGATAACAACAAAAGGTGCATTGCCGATCAACGGTTTAGCGCAGAGTACGGCATGGCCCAGACCTTTGGACTGGCCCTGACGCACGTTCATGATCGTCACGCCTTTCGGGCAGATTGACTGGACTTCTTCCAGCAACTGGCGCTTAACGCGGGATTCCAGCATGCTTTCAAGTTCGAATGATGTATCGAAGTGGTTTTCAATCGCATTTTTGGAGGAGTGAGTCACCAGGATGATTTCTTTGATACCGGCTGCAGCACATTCGTTAACGATGTACTGAATCAATGGCTTATCAACGATAGGCAACATTTCTTTAGGAATCGCTTTCGTCGCAGGCAACATACGGGTGCCAAGACCGGCAACAGGGATAACAGCTTTTAACATTGTAAAGGATACTCCTTGAAACCAATAGTTCGAAAATTCAGCCAGTTATAGTATCGAAAATGCCAGGTAGCTCACTGTACTGAAGTTGTTTAAACAATTTCTTTTTCAGCGCTAATTACTCTTCTTCCAGTATAGACCTTTAGGCCCATATGGTAGAGCGAGTAGCGCGTCTAGCCAAGTATCTTTAACCCCACACTGGGTAATACGATACCAGCAAGCACACATAAACGTTAAGCTAAAGACTTAAAATTAAGAATGTTTCCCGCTTTCGTGGTTTTTATAATCAAAATTTGTTGCTTTCTGAGCCATTTTTAAGAAAGCCGCGTTTCGGGCTATAATCCCTCAGAGACTCTCTACCCTCAACTGGCTAGGCGGCTGATTTAAATTTGAATTTTCATCCGCTGGCGACCATTATTTACGTGCGACAACTGTCGTACAACTCAAGGTGAAATAGGTAATATGGAATGGATCGCCGATCCGTCAATTTGGGCCGGGCTGGCTACCCTGGTAATTTTGGAAATTGTTCTGGGTATCGACAATCTGATTTTTATCGCCATTCTTGCTGAGAAACTTCCGCGTCATCAGCGAGACAAAGCCAGAGTAACCGGCCTGCTTCTCGCCCTGGTTATGCGCTTAGTCCTGCTGGCCTGTATCTCCTGGCTCTCAACATTGACCCGTCCTCTGGTCACCCTTTTCAGTCAACCTTTCAGCGCCCGCGACATCATCATGTTGATCGGGGGGATTTTCCTGTTGTTCAAAGCCACCATGGAGCTGAACGAGAGGCTCGAAGGTAAAGATGAAGAACAGCGTAATCAGCACTCCGGCGCTAAGTTCTGGCCGGTTGTGGCGCAAATTGTCGTTTTGGATGCCGTCTTCTCACTCGACTCGGTGATCACCGCCGTCGGCATGGTTGAACACCTGGCGGTCATGATGGCCGCAGTCTGTATTGCTATCGCGCTGATGCTACTGGCCAGCCGCCCATTGACAAGGTTTGTGAATGAGCACCCGACTATTGTCATTCTCTGCCTGAGTTTCCTGCTGATGATTGGGTTCAGTTTGGTCGCTGAGGGCTTCGGCTACAACATTCCGAAAGGCTATCTCTACGCAGCCATTGGCTTCTCCGTGATTATTGAAGCGCTTAACCAACTGGCACACTTTAATCGCCGGCGCTTTCTCTCTTCCCGTCGCTCATTGCGTGAAAGAACAGCAGAAACAGTTCTGCGCGTATTGAGGGGTAAACATGAAGAGGCAGAGATGGACCCCCACTCATCTGGCTTGATTGCCGACAGCGAGGGAGAGGCGATTTTTAACCAGCAAGAGCGCAACATGATTGAACGTGTTCTTGGTCTCGCTCAGCGGACGGTCAGCAGTATTATGACCTCGCGCCATGACGTTGATAATTTGGAGTTAAATGACCCGCCAGAGGTGCTAGTGCAGCAAATTGCTAATAATCAGCACACGCGTATTTTGGTGACGGAAGACAGCTCGACCGATGAACCACTGGGTGTGGTGCATGTCGTTGACCTGCTTAAGCAGCAGTTGCTGCAAAATGAACTCGACCTTAAGGCCCTGATTCGCCAGCCGTTAATTTTCCCTGAACAGCTCTCGCTACTCAAAGCACTGGAACAGTTCCGCCAGGCCAAAACTCACTTTGCTTTTGTTGTCGACGAATTTGGTTCAGTCGAAGGCATTGTGACACTGACAGACGTAATGGAGACCATCGCAGGAAATCTCCCGGAAACCGATGAAACACCCGATGCGCGTCACGACATTCAACAGTTGGAAGATGGCAGTTGGATAGCCAATGGGTATATGCCTCTGGAGGATTTAGTGATGTATCTGCCATTACCGATAGAGGAAAAACGTGAATATCATACGCTGGCGGGTCTGCTGATGGAGTACGCACAGAACATCCCTCAGGTCGGTGCCCGGTTACATATTGATAATTATCTGTTTGAACCTTTAGAAGTCAGTAGCCATCGCATTTTGAAAGTGAAAATCACACCACTGTCGCCACAGGCAAATGAAAACTATGAGATTTGATGCCCTCTCAGCCAGCCTAAAGCCGTGATAAAAAACGGGGCCTCAGTCACTGACCAGGCCCCGTTTTTTATGCAGCAAGTAACAGCTCTCGCGAACCGCTATCTACTGATCAATGATTTGAGATCTTTACCTTCTTTGTTGCCTTTGTTCTTGTCGACCCAATTTTGAATGGCGCTTTTGGCTTCGTTTTGCAACTGGCTTCGCAGCACCTGGTCGACTTGCAACTGATAATTTAACTGTGTCCAGGGACCATAGACCCGCAGCGGAATATCGGTGTTTTGCAGACGTGAAATCAAACCGCTATTTCCTGTCCAGCCACCTGTCACGCGCACGTTCAAATTCATATCACACTGGCTGTCAGGGAAGTTCACGCTGCCCTCGCCTTTGGCGGCGAGCATTTCGGAGTCAGCCGTGAGGTTAGAGAGCTGTAACGTCCCCTCGGCCAGTTCCCCCTGCGCCTGCAATGTCTTGACAGCAGTGTAGTGCTCATAACGTTCAAGCCCCTGCACGCTGTTGTTATTACGTGTTATGGCCTGTTGGACAAGCTGCTGAATATTCATTCCATTCAGACGGGCATTTTCCATCGACAACTGTGCACTGCCACGCCAGTTTTCGCTGAAATCTGCCGTAGAGACTCCCAACCCCGACACGGCCCCCTCCATCGAGAAACTGCCGGAAAGCACTTGAGGCAAATTGTATGCAATCAACAGCTGGCTAAGTTCAATATTATGAACCACTGGCTTAAGGCTGATTAACACCGGAGTCTGTGTGGCGTCCAGGGAACCTGGAAGTGAGAAGTCACCAGGTGCCATCTTACCGCTGAGCGTTTTCAGGTTGACCTTGCCCAGATGATTTTCAGCCAGCAAGTTGAATTCCTGGATTTTCAAACCACGGTAAGTCAGATCAGCGACTTTAAGGTCCAGATTGGCATTGAAACTGGTGAGTATGCTGAAATTATTGGTCTCCTTACTAATATCACGAGCAATCACCGGTGCAGAAGTGACAGCCTGAGAAGCCTGAGTGGACTGATCCGGCGTTTTCGCCTGCCAGCCAGACAGTGCATCGAGATCCAATTTCTCGGCATTCAGGTTGATCTGGTAGTCCGACGTGCCTGAAAGCGTGGCCGCCGCCGTGCCGCTGAGTTGGTTATCATTGGCGGTTAATGCCAACTGGCTTAATACCAGGCGCTGGCTGTCATTCTGGTAACTGGCCTGCATTGTGCCGCCGCCCTGAATGCCGTTGGCCGGGATATCGGCACCATTCAACTGATAGTTGAATTTGCTGACATTGGCGGAAAACTGTTCGGGAAATTTCTGCATGTCCAGATCGGCAGCAAGCGAAAATGCGAGGTCGCGTTGATTACGGTTAATCCGGCTGGAAAGTTCCAGCGTCGCCTGATGGTGGGCGTTCTGTTCTAGCTGCAGGTTTAAATCCCGCACGTTAATCTGGTCGTCAGCACCGCGCTGCCAGATGAGAAGGCTGTCGGCTACGCTGATCTTATCAATATCAAACTTCCACCCGGCATCCAGTTCGCTAGGTGGCTGTGCATAAGAAGAAGGAGCGACGGGCGCATCCGGCACATTAGCCTCGCTGTCCGGGGTCAGGCGGATCACGGCGTTTTTCAGCATCACCTGACGAACCGCCAGTTGGTGCGACAAGAGTGGCCAAAGTTTTACGTCGAGACGCATATTCTCTGCAGTGACTACCGGTGCTTTGGCCCCTGGTGCGGTCAGGGAAGTCTTCCCAGCAATGATGCTTAGCTGTGGCCAGACGTGCCAACGTAAATCACCATCAATGGTAAGTTGATAACCGCTTTTTTGTTCAACCCGGTCCGCCATATACTCACGGAAATCATTTGGGTTAATTAAAAATACCAGCGACGTCATACCGGCAATTATTACCACCAGCAGGATCACCAGCGTTGTCAGTAGTCTTCTCATGCCTTCCTCTTGTCAATTTACCCGCACAACTTAGGGTAAAGACCTGAATCAGTCTTTGTCGATACGGCTTGCCACCGCGCTCTGCTGACCACGGTATTTGGCATCCTGTCGGCTGTTATAAGGACGTGAAGCCGGTCCTGACAACGGTTCAAAACTCAGTGCGCCAATCAGCATGCCAGGGCGCAAAGCCAGCGGTAACTTACCTGAATTATAGAACTCCAGTACGATCCTGCCCTGCCAGCCGGGATCGATACGATGAGCCGTTACGTGGACCATCAATCCGAGACGGGCCAGAGAAGAGCGACCATCCAGCCATCCCACTAAATCATCGGGAATTGAAACCGTCTCGAACGTGACCGCCAGCGCCAGTTCACCAGGGTGCAAAAAGAATGCCTCACCTTCCGGCAGGACTATCTCATCGCTCATCACTTTATCAAGAGCGGCACTGACTTCATCTTTAGGGCCGCTGAGATCGATAAAACCGGCGTTATGGCCGAGAAACACGCGGAATCCATTACCCAGACGAACATCTACCGTCGCGCCGTTAATCCGTTCAATGGGTGGACGGGGAGATATGGTTAACTTCCCGCTATCCATCCAGGCTTCTATGTCTCGATCGCACAGTCTCATCGTGTGTCTCTCCGTTTGCTAACTGCTGAAAAATAGCCGTCGAAAATAGGGGCCATTTTTAATTGAAGAACTGGCTGATTTTTGCTTTCAGAATATCAATCGCAATGCGATTTTTACCGCCGCGAGGCACAATGATATCTGCATATTGTTTCGAAGGTTCAATAAATTGCAGGAACATCGGCCGTACTGTTTTCTGATATTGCACCATCACCGAATCCATCGAACGACCGCGTTCATTCACATCACGCTTCATGCGGCGCAACAGGCAGATATCCAGCGGCGTATCGACGAAAATGGAGAAATTCATCTCCTGACGCAGGCGGGCATCCGTTAACAACAGGATGCCTTCGAGAATGATCACTTTCTTTGGTTTGAGCGTGACAGTTTCACTAAGGCGAGTGTGTTCGATGAAGCTGTAACCCGGCAATTCAATTGATTGTCCTGCTTTCAGGCTTTGTAAATGCTGAAGCAACAAGTTGTGGTCCATGGCGCTGGGATGGTCATAGTTCGTTTTTACCCGCTCCTCCATGGTCATATGACTCTGGTCTTTATAGTAGCAGTCTTCTGGAATCACCCCGATATGCTCATCACCAACCTGATCACGGAGTTCACGATATAAGGTACTGGCAATAAGGCTTTTTCCAGAGGCAGATGCGCCAGCGATACCTACGATGACACACTGATGGAGCTTGTCAGACATAAAATTAAAGACCTGATTTGGAGGTTTGAGGGGCTAAAGCACGCAGACAGTGCTTTGATCGCGCCAATTATAGGTACAACACCTTGCCGATGCCAGCGTTAAGGCAGTTCATTCGCTGGCATCGGACAATAATTAGCAGACTTTTGATGTCAAACTGCGCGGAAGGCGATTTCTGTCGGGATGGCGTCGCCTTTCCAATAGAGTTGTGCCGCCATACGGGCAGCTAAGTGACGATACAATAACGTAAATTCGCTCTGCGGATTGGACACCACCGTCGGCTCACCGCGATCCAAATCTTCCCGCAGTGAAATGTGCAGCGGCATCTGTGCCAGAAGTTCGCAGCGGTATTTCTCCGCCAGTTTTTGCGCGCCGCCGGTGCCGAAAATCGGCTCATGGTGCCCGCACTGGCTGCAAACATGCATGCTCATATTTTCGATAATCCCGAGCACCGGGACTTTCACTTTCTCAAACATCACGATGCCCTTCATAGCATCAAGCAACGCGATATCCTGCGGCGTGGTCACGACCACGGCCCCGGTCACCGGAATGTTCTGCGACAGCGTCAGTTGAATATCACCGGTACCCGGCGGCAGGTCAATCACCAGATAGTCAAGATCCGGCCATAACGTATCCTGCAACATCTGCATCAATGCTTTGCTGGCCATCGGACCGCGCCACACCATGGCGTTTTCATCTGTCACCAGATAACCAATCGAGTTGGTGGCGAGGCCATGCGCCATAATCGGCGCCATATGCTGGCCGTCCGGCGAGGTTGGGCGTTCATCTTCGGTGCCGAGCATATTGGGCACCGACGGACCATAAATGTCAGCGTCCAGAATGCCGACTTTACCGCCTTCGGCCGCCAGCGCCAGCGCCACATTCACCGCCGTCGTCGACTTCCCTACCCCGCCTTTGCCGGAACTGACGGCAATAATATTTCGCACGCCTTTAATGCCCGGCTGATCGTTGGCCCGACGCAGCGTGGCGATATCGTGTTTAAGACGCCACTCAATGGCCTCAGCACCGGTCACCCGCAGGAGTTCAGCATGGGTGCTCGCTTTCAGCGCATCAAAACCGCTTTGCCACGCGAATGGCAGAGTCAAATCAAGATGCAGCACGTTGTCCAGCAGCGCGCAGTGATGCAGCGCTTTCATCGACAACAGATCTTTTTGCAGCGTGAAATGGGTAAAAGTGGCCAGTACGCCGGTCACCAGGGCGCGCAGCCCCTCAGGGGTGTTCTGCTCAGGGGATTGAGATGTCATCCCGGCTCCTTGAAACGTGTGATGAAAAGACAATGATATTTATATGTAGCATATACTCAAAATCATTCGAGTTGCAGCCAGGCAGCAAAGGAATGAACCCGTTGAGCGGACAAAAGTCAGTGATTCGGGTCAGAGGAAGCAGCTCACACCGCCGCCGCTTGAATAATGAGGAGTATACCGTTTGTTTACGTCGCCTACGGCTTTCGGTTAACATCAATGCCCCTGATTTCAACAGCAGAAAGCAAGTTCTTACTATGGCTCAAGTCGCGAAAAAAATTTTGGTAACCTGTGCACTTCCGTACGCCAACGGATCTATCCATCTCGGCCACATGCTTGAGCACATCCAGGCTGACGTCTGGGTCCGTTACCAGCGAATGCGCGGCCACGAAGTGCATTTCATCTGTGCAGATGATGCTCACGGTACGCCGATCATGCTCAAAGCGCAGCAACTCGGTATTGAACCGGAGCAAATGATTGCCGAGATGAGCCAGGAACATCAGAAAGATTTCGCCGGCTTTGGCATCAGCTACGACAATTACCACTCAACGCACAGCGACGAAAACCGCGAGCTGTCCTCGTTGATCTACGGTCGCCTGAAAGAAAACGGTTTCATCAAGAACCGCATTATTTCCCAGCTGTATGACCCGGAAAAAGGCATGTTTTTGCCGGACCGTTTCGTCAAAGGCACCTGTCCGAAGTGTAAATCACCGGACCAGTACGGCGATAACTGCGAAGTCTGCGGCGCGACCTACAGCCCGACGGAACTTATCGAGCCGAAATCGGTGGTGTCTGGCGCAACCCCGGTCATGCGTGATTCCGAGCACTTCTTCTTTGACCTGCCGGAATTCAGCGCCATGTTGCAGGCCTGGACCCGCTCAGGCGCATTGCAGGAGCAGGTGGCGAATAAAATGCAGGAGTGGTTTGAGTCTGGCCTGCAACAGTGGGACATCAGCCGCGACTCGCCGTACTTCGGCTTTGAGATCCCTGATGCACCGGGTAAATATTTCTACGTCTGGCTCGACGCGCCTATCGGCTATATGGGCTCATTCAAAAACCTGTGTGACCGTCGCCCTGATCTCAGCTTCGATGAGTTCTGGAAAAAAGAGTCCACCACCGAGCTGTATCACTTCATCGGTAAAGACATTGTCTATTTCCACAGTCTGTTCTGGCCAGCCATGCTGGAAGGCAGCGGTTTCCGCAAGCCAACCAATTTGTTCGTGCACGGTTATGTCACGGTCAACGGCGCGAAGATGTCTAAATCACGCGGCACCTTTATTAAAGCCAGTACTTACCTAAATCATCTGGATGCCGACTGCCTGCGTTATTACTACGCCGCTAAGCTCTCTTCGCGTATTGATGACATTGACCTGAATCTGGAAGATTTCGTCCAGCGCGTTAACGCCGACATCGTCAATAAAGTGGTTAACCTGGCGTCACGTAATGCCGGTTTCATCGCGAAACGTTTTGACGGCATGCTGGCTGATAAACTGGCAGACGAAGTGCTGTATAAAACCTTTACCGATGCCGCAGTCAGCATTGCTGAAGCCTACGCCAGCCGCGAATCAGGCCGTGCTATCCGTGAAATCATGGCGCTGGCCGATTTAGCCAACCGTTATGTTGATGAACAGGCACCTTGGGTAGTCGCGAAGCAGGAAGGCCGTGATGCAGATCTGCAAGCCATCTGTTCTATGGGCATCAATCTGTTCCGCGTGCTGATGACTTACCTGAAACCCGTATTGCCATCGCTGACCGAACGCACCGAAGCCTTCCTTAATACGGAACTGACGTGGGATTCAATTGCTCAACCGTTGCTCGCCCATAAAGTGAATACGTTTAAAGCGCTGTTCAGCCGAATTGAACTTGATAAGGTGGCCGCGATGGTTGATGCATCAAAAGAAGATATCGCTGCCGCTAACGCGAAAGTGGTCACCGGCCCGCTGGCCGAAGACCCGATTCAAGAAACCATCACGTTCGATGACTTCGCAAAAGTGGACATGCGCATTGCGTTGATCCAGAGCGCGGATTTCGTGGAAGGTTCTGATAAGTTGCTGCGTTTGCAGTTGGATCTTGGCGGCGAAACCCGTCAGATATTCTCTGGCATCCGCTCTGCTTACCCGGATCCGAAACTGTTGGAAGGCCGTCTGACCATCATGGTCGCCAACCTTGCCCCGCGAAAAATGCGCTTTGGTCTCTCCGAAGGCATGGTCATGGCCGCAGGGCCTGGCGGAAAAGAGATCTTCCTACTCAGCCCGGATTCCGGCGCACAGCCGGGTATGCAGGTTAAGTAAAAGACGCTGAATCACGATCAAAGCCCGATGAAACCATCGGGCTTTTTTATGAAGTTATGCATCACTGATGGCAGATGTTTTTATTTCGGCCAGGTTGGCCAGATAGCCTTCGGAAACTCCTTCTCAATATCATCACGCGCCAGCCCGATATCCTTCAGTTGATCGTTGCTCAGCGATTCTAAAATCTTGCGGCTGATACGACGTTCATTCCAACTGTGCAGTACAGCAATGGTTTGTTTGGCCCATCCTGCTTTTGTATTCTGCATCTGTACTGCATGCTGTGGTACGGCCACATCAGCACAAAGTACTTGTTCACCAACAACGGTTTTACAGCCCGCAAACTGACGTTCTTCAATGTTATTTTTCATTTTCTGCTCCCGTTAACGACCTGTCATCAGGATCTAACAAACGGTAAAAACATTACAGATTCAGATTTTTAGTATTTCTGCCATACAGTTCTGGATCCAATCACAGATACAGGGTTAGATTGGAGACATCTGTACTGTTTTCTTTGCGCAGTGGTTAAGGAAAAGACAATGAATCGTTATGAAAAACTGGCAACCGTATTAGGTGATCGCATCGAACAGGGCTTGTATCCTGCCGGGATCCGCCTGCCCTCCGTGCGGGTGTTGAGCAGTGAACACGGTGTCAGCGTCAGTACGGTTCAGCAGGCTTACCGTGTACTGGAAGAAAAACAGCTGGTTGAGGCCCGCCCCAAGTCGGGCTATTTTGTGAAAGGTGCACGAGTTCAGGCGGCACTTCCCTCCGGTTGTCGCCCGGCGCAGCGGCCCGTCGAAATTTCCCAGTGGGATCAGGTGCTTGATTTAATCACCTCCCCGCACCGTCCCGGTGTCGTTCAGCTCGGACGCGGTTCTCCTGATGTCACCGCCCCCACGCTGAAACCATTAAGCCGTCTGATAGGCCGTGCTGGGCAGCATCCGAACCTCAACGCCTTTCACTACGACAGCATCTACGGCTTTGAAGATTTACGCGAACAGATTGCCCGATTGCTGATCGACAGCGGCAGCCACATGGATGCCAGCAATATTTTGATCACCACCGGCTGCCACGAAGCGCTGTCGATTGCTATACGTTCGGTGTGTGAACCCGGCGATATCGTGGCGGTAGATTCCCCCAGTTTTCACGGTGCGATGCAAACGCTGAAAGGTTTCGGCATGAAGGCATTGGAGATCCCAACAGATCCCGTCACTGGTATTAGTCTGGAAGCACTGGAGATGGCGCTGGAACAGTGGCCGATCAAAGCCATACAACTGACCCCTAACTGCAATAATCCGCTCGGTTACAACATGCCAGATGATCGTAAAAAAGGCTTACTGCGTCTGGCGCAGCGCTACGATATCGCGATTATCGAAGACGATGTGTATGGCGAACTGGCGTATCAGTATCCGCGCCCTGCCACCATTACCTCTTTCGATGACGACGGTCGCGTGCTGTTGTGCAGTTCGTTTTCGAAAACGCTGGCGCCAGGCCTGCGCGTTGGCTGGATTGCGCCGGGCCGCTACCATGACCGTGCGATCCACATGAAATACATCACCACTGGCGCTTCTGCGACCTTGCCGCAAATTGCCATTGCTGAGTTTATCAAGCAGGGCCATTACCTTGTGCATCTGCGCCGGATGCGTAATCAGTACCAGCGCAATCTGTGCATCATGACCGACTGGGTGATGAAATATTTCCCGTGCGGCACGCGTGTTAGCCGCCCCCAGGGCGGATTTCTGCTGTGGATTGAACTCGATGAGCGCATTGATACACTGCGCTTAAACCGCCTGCTGGAAGAGCATAACGTCCAGATCGCTATCGGTTCGATATTTTCTGCCTCGGGCAAATATCGCAACTGCCTGCGCATCAATTACGCCCAAACGCTGACCGCAAAAACCGAACGCGCAGTGCAGCGGGTCGGTATGTTGGTTTCGCAGATGCTGGAAAGCTGCTAAACGTCCTTTTGGAGAACTATTTACCGTGCAGATTGAGCCATTACCTCCGCTAAATACCCTGGTGGCGTTTGAATGTGTGGCGCGTTATTGCAGTTTTTCCCGTGCTGCCGATGAACTCAATCTGACCCAGAGCGCCATCAGCCGTCAGATTTTGCAGCTGGAGGAGATGCTCGGCTGCAAACTGTTTCAGCGCAATCAGCGTAAAGTCAGCCTGACGCCGCGCGGTGAAATTTATGCCGAGCAGGTGCGTAAATGGCTGGGGGATATTTCGCAGTCCACCGCCGAGGTGATGGGCTGGAACGGTTTACCACAGGTGACACTGGCCTGTACCAGCGCCATGAGCGGCCTGTGGCTGTCGTCACGGCTCTCAGCACTGCGTGAGCTGATGCCTGACTTGCAGATCCGCATGAAAATCTCTGACAGCTTCTCAGAGCTGAAATCGTCAGAGTTTGATCTGGCGATTTTCTATCTGCGCGCCCCACCGGTTGGTTACCACGCTGAACCGCTGTTTGACGAAGTCTGTTACCCGATGTGCTCCCCTTCCCTGTTCAAACAGCTACCGGCTGATGTCAGCGCTGTTGATCTGTTCAATCATACCCTGTTGATTCAGGACGACCCGCAACGCGAATGGACCGGCTGGCGCGACTGGTTTGCTTCGCAGGGCATTTCGCACATCGCACCGCGACAAACCTGGCGGGCCAATAATTATCCGTTCCTGGTGCAATCCGCCATACTGGGGGACGGTATCTTGCTCGGCTGGGAAGGACTGGTGCAGGATTTCATCAACAGCGGACAACTGGTCCCGGCCCACCCTGGCAAGCTCGCCGCCGAGGGGAAGTGTTTTATGCTGACGCCAAAAGACCGGTATTTGAGGCCCGTGATTCGACGGGTGAGCGAATGGCTTTTGAAAAGCCAGCAAAACTGACTATTGAGTTGCGACTCAAACCCGCTTTTTAAATTCAAGGTCAAGACCTTGGGTTGCGGCCTGGACTCGCTTTTTAAATTCAAGGTCAAGGTCGTGGGCGTCGGCCCACACCGACCAAAGGCCCGCAGTCGCTCGGGCCTTTGGAATCCGAGCTTTTTAAAAACAGCAGCTACGCGGGTCACAATGGCCGTGTTTCAGGTGCCACAGCGATAGCCGTAAAATGTCAGCCCTGACGGGCTTCCCGGCTGCGGGTTCGAGCCAACGGTAAAGATGTTGTCTCTCCACCGACTTGCCGGTGACATTTTGAACACGGCCGAAGCTTCATAAAATTCAAAGTCAAAACCTTCATAAAACCTACGTGGTGTTGGCCTTAAAAATGTCGAGGCCGCATTCAAAAATGGCGCTGAGCCAGAGGTGGAAAACCGCGAGTCTTTTTTCGCGGGTTGTAACCCGCAGCGAAGGCACCGCAACGCGGCGCAATTTTGCGGCTATCACTAAGATATCTGGAACACGGCCATTGTGACCAGCGCAGCTGCCGGTGCCTCATGAAAGAGCCCGGGAGTCCAGAGGGCGGCGGCGACTGGCCGCCTTCTGGGCGGGTGTGGGCAGCAGGCCCACGACCTTGACATTGATGTTGAATTTAAATTTTTTAATAAAATTCTTAACGTTATTTTAAATGTCAACTCTTGGAGTTTTATTCCGCTCCAAATACCGCCTTTTCCGCGCCGCATTCATCCCAATTAAAGTAAACAAAAGCCAGCATGACTGGGAAATACAGGATGCCAGATTGAAATCATGGCTTAAAGAATAGAGCCCGAACACACCGCCAATAATATTAAGATAAGCGTAAACATTAGCATCAACTGCTAGTTTTTGCATCTGAACCAGCGCATACGCCAACAGATAACAAAACACGCCAATTAAGCCCACAACGGTATGCAGTTCCACCGGTTATTTCCCATTTTCAAATTCATCCACAGGCAAAATAAAACTTTCCAGGGTGTTCTGCCGCGCATTTTTCGCATACCCTCATGATAAATTCTCATGCAAGTTCATGGAGGTGTTTTGATATAAATCATTTGGACAGATCGCAAATACTGAACCACTTTTGCCTGCAATCACCAGGTTTCGCCACCACGGAGTCATACAATAATATGAAAGATAAAAATTCCGCTTTGACGCAATTAATGCAGGATGCAAAACTCAGCCGCCGCGGTTTTATTACCAGCGCTGCCGCTGTGGGTATTACCACCGCTTATGGTCTTTCGCCAATATCCGTTTTTGCTGCCGAACCGAAGAAAGGCGGCGTATTAAAACTGGGAATGTCAGGCGGTAACACCAGTGATACCTTAGATCCCACATTATTCAGCGACTGGGTGCCATTAAATCAGGCGTATATGCTGATGAACGGTCTGGTGGAGATCGACGAAAATAACAAAGCTATTCCTGAGTTATTTGCCAGCTGGGAAGCTAAACCCGGCGCCACAGAATGGCTGTTTACCCTGCAGGATGGCGTGACATTCCACAACGGCAAGAAACTCGACGCCGACGACATTATTTACTCCATTAATTTGCACCGCGGCGATAAATCCAAAAGTGCCATCAAAACCCAACTGGCGCCGATCACCGGCCTGACCAAACAGGGCGATAAGCAAATCCTGATCACGCTGGAAAGCGGCAACGCAGACCTGCCCTACTTGCTGGCAGATTATCACCTGCTGGTGGTGCCGAACGGCTTTACCGACTGGTCGCACCCAATTGGCACCGGCGGTTTCACCTTCGACCAGTACGAGCCGGGCGTACGCTCGCTGTTCAAACGTAACCCAAACTACTGGAAGAAAGACCGTGCCTTCGTGGATGCCGTGGAAGTCATCGTCATCAACGACCCGACCGCCCGTACCAACGCGCTGATTTCCGGTCAGGTTCACGCCATCAACCGGGTGGATTTCAAAACCGTCGATTTCCTCAAACGCAGCCCGATGCTCAACATTGTGCGTTCTTCAGGCGGCCAGCATTTCACCTTCCTGATGGATTGCAGCGTCGCGCCGTTTAACAACAACGACGTGCGCATGGCGATAAAACACGGTATCGACCGGCAGAAAATTCTCGACACCGTACTGCGCGGCTACGGCTCATTGGGCAACGACCATCCGATCCCAAAAACCGACCGCTTCTTCAATCACAGCCTGGAGCAGCGCGTCTATGACCCGGATAAATCCGCGTTCTACCTGAAAAAGGCCGGCCTGACGGATCTAAAAGTTGAACTCGCCTCTTCCGATGCCGCCTTTGCCGGTGCCCTCGACGCTGCCGCGCTGTTCCAGGGGCAGGCGCAGAAAGGCGGGATTCAGGTCAGCATCAAACGCCAGCCGGCCGACAGCTACTGGGACGACGTGTGGATGAAAGCCCCGTTCAGCATGGGCTACTGGGGCGGACGCCCGACGGCGGATCAAATGTTTTCCACCGCCTATCAGTCCACCGCCAAGTGGAACGACACACACTGGAAAGATGACAAGTTCGACACCCTGCTGGTGCAGGCCCGCTCTCTGCTAGACGACAGCAAACGCGCCGAAATTTATGGCGAACTGCAAAGCATCGTGCGCGATAACGGCGGCGCGATGATCCCGCTGTTCGGCGACTATCTCGATGCCGCAAACAAGAAAGTCGGCGGTATCAAACCGCATCCGATGTTCAACTTCATGGGTGGTCGTCTGGCCGAGCGCGTCTGGCTGGAGGCATGATGAAAAAAAGGATTTTACAACGCGTACTGCTCGGCGTGGGTACGCTTTGGCTGGTGTCGCTGCTGATTTTTGTTGGAACGGAAATGCTGCCGGGGGACGTGGCCACCGCCATCCTCGGCCAGAGCGCCACCCCGGAAACGGTCGCGGCGCTGCGTCTGCAATTGGGGCTGGATGAACCCGCAGTCATGCGTTATCTGCACTGGCTGGTGGGTATTTTGCATGGTGATCTGGGGAATTCGCTGGCCAACGGCAGACCGATTGGTAACGAATTGCTGCCACGTCTGGGCAACACACTGTTTCTGGCAGGATACGCCGCCCTGATCGCCATTCCGCTGGCCGTCGGTCTGGGAATTGCCTCGGCCATCTGGCGCGGTTCGGTGTTTGACCGGCTGGCCAATACACTGACGCTCATCAGCATTTCGGTACCGGAATTTTTCGTCGGCTATGTGCTGGTGATCGCTTTTGCTATCCGGCTGGCGTGGTTTCCAAGTCTGGCGATGGTGGACCCCAGTACCTCATTCAGTGAGCGGTTATACGTATGTACATTACCGATGCTGACCCTGACGCTGGTGGTGCTGGCGCATATGCTGCGCATGACCCGCGCGTCGGTCACCGCCGTGATGGCCAGCCCCTACATCGAAAGCGCTGTGCTGAAAGGCATTTCCCGCTGGCGGATTGTGGTGTCACATGCCCTGCCTAACGCCCTCGCGCCAATCATCAATGTGGTAGCGTTCAACCTGGCCTATCTGGTGGTTGGGGTGATTCTGGTGGAAGTGGTGTTTGTCTACCCTGGCATCGGACAGTACATGGTGGACGCCGTCACCAAACGCGACCTGCCGGTCGTGCAGGCCTGTGGACTGCTGTTTGGCGGCACCTATATTTTCCTCAATACCACCGCCGATTTGCTGGCGATTTGGTGTAACCCACGTTTACGCCATGCGCGCTAGAGGCCGGACATCATGAAACGTTCATTTATCAACATTCCGCTCTCGGCCTGGATTGGCATCATCATTATCGCGGTCAATCTGCTGGCAGCGATTTTTGCCCCCTGGCTGGCGCCGCACAGCGAGACTGAACAGGTCGGCGACATCTGGCTGCTGCCGTCGGCGGCCACGCCGTTCGGCACCGACAGCCTGGGGCGGGATATGCTGTCACGCATCCTGTTTGGTGCCCGCACGACTATCGCCATCGCGCTGACCATCACCTTCACCTCGTTTGTTATCGGCATCATCACCGGCTTTGCGGCGGCGATTTATGGCAAATGGGTGGACGTAGTGCTGACGCGTATTGTCGATACCATCATGTCTATCCCGGTGCTGATTTTCGCCCTGATGGTGCTTTCCGTGATGGGGACCTCCATTCCGGTACTGGTACTGACCATCGCCCTGCTCGACTCCACCCGCGTATTCCGTCTGGCCCGTCTGGTGGCACAGGCCATTGTCTGTCAGGAGTACGTTGAAGCGGCCCGTCTGCGCGGCGAAGGGCTGCTCTGGGTGCTGAGAAAAGAGATCTTACCGAACGCCATCCCTCCGCTGCTGGCGGAATTCGGTATGCGTTTTTGCTTCACCTTCCTGTTTATCGCCGGCTTAAGCTTCTTAGGATTAGGCATTCAGCCGCCGTACGCCGACTGGGGCAGCATGGTGCGTGACAACGCGCAGGCGATTAACTTCGGCCAGTTCGCGCCGCTTTACCCTGCCGCGGCGATTGCCGTACTGACCATTGGCGTCAATCTGGTGGTTGACTGGCTTTTAGCCCGCAACAGCCTGCCACACGGAGAAGAAGCATGAGTCAATTAAGCCAGGAACCGATTCTGGAAATGCGCGGGCTGCGGGTGGAAACCCTCGATGGTTCGCCGCTGGTACACAATATTTCGCTACAGCTGGCGCGGGGTGAAGTGCTGGGGCTGATCGGCGAATCCGGTGCCGGGAAATCCACCATCGGGCTGGCCGCGCTCGGCTATGCCCGACAGGGCTGTCGGATTGCCGGTGGCGAAGTGATCCTCGATGGCACCGACATTGTGCCGCAACCGGCGCGGGTAAAACGTGAATGGCGCGGACGCCGTGTGGCCTATGTGGCCCAGAGTGCCGCAGCGGCTTTCAACCCGGCGCTGACTATCGAAAAGCAGGTGTGCGAAGGGCCGATCCGTCACGGTCTGATGAGCAAAGAGGAGAGCCGTCAGTGGGCCATCACCCTGTTCCGCTCGCTGGATCTGCCGGACCCGGAGAACATTGGCAAACGTTATCCGCATCAGCTTTCCGGCGGGCAGCTACAGCGCGCCATGGCGGCGATGGCCATGTCCTGCAAACCGGATCTGCTGGTGATGGACGAACCCACCACCGCGCTGGACGTTACCACGCAGATTGAAGTGCTGGTGATGCTGCGCAAACTAGTGCGTGAATTCAACACGGCGGCGCTCTATATCACCCACGACCTGGCCGTGGTCGCCCAGCTGGCCGACCGCATCATGGTGTTGCGGCACGGCAAAGAGGTGGAAACCGGCACCACGGAGAATATTCTCAATCATCCGCAGCAGGAGTACACCCGCCGTCTGGTGGCCGAGCGTGAACACGCCGCGGCCCCGGTGACCGCCTCGCAGCCCACCGGCAGCGCGGCCCTGCTGACCATCAGTAACCTGAGTACCGGCTATAACCGCAAGAAAGTGGTCAACGACATCAACCTCCAGCTACCACGCGGCAAAACGCTGGCGATCATCGGGGAGTCAGGCAGCGGCAAAAGTACGCTGGCACGGGCACTGGTTGGCTTATTGCCCGATACTGAAGGCACGGTGGAGTTTGACGGCGTCACCCTTGCGCCGCTCTATCAGCAGCGGCACAAAGAGACGCTGCGCCGCATTCAGATGATCTATCAGTTGCCTGACGTGGCGCTCAATCCACGCCAGACCATTCTCGAGCTGATTGGCCGCCCGGTGGCGTTCTATTTCGGGCTGAATAAACGTCAGGTTCGTGCACGGGTGGAAGAGCTGTTGAAACTGACCGAGCTGCCGCTCAAACTGATTGACCGCTATCCCGGCGAGCTTTCCGGCGGGCAGAAGCAGCGCGTTTGTATTGCCCGCGCGCTGGCGGCACAGCCCGAACTGATTATCTGCGATGAAGCCACGTCAGCCCTCGATCCGCTGGTGGCGGAAGAGGTGCTGAATCTGCTGCGCGGCTTGCAGGAAAAACTCGGCCTCTCCTACCTGTTCATCACCCATGACCTCGGCACCGTCAAACGCATCGCCCATCAGGTGGCGGTGATGTATCAGGGCAAGATTGTCGCCAGCGGTGACACTCACGTGGTGTTCAGCCCACCGATGCACGCTTACACTGAAAAACTCCTGACCTCGGTGCCGGAAATGCGCACCGACTGGCTCGACGAGGTTCTGACCTTGCGTTCATCCTCTCTTTCCCCCGGGAAATCTTCACATACAGGCGCATTATGAGCACTAAACGCATCATTACTGAGTTCCCTCATGCGGTCACCACCATTGAACATCTGTGGATCACACTGAGTGACGGCACCCGTCTTGCCGCCCGTTTATGGCTGCCGGACTCCGCCGCTGACACGCCGGTGCCGGCCCTTCTCGAATACATTCCCTATCGCAAACGCGACGGCACCCGCACGCGCGATGAACCAATGCACGGCTATTTTGCCGGTCACGGGTATGCCGTTGTCCGCGTGGACATGCGCGGCAGCGGTGAATCCGATGGCCTGCTGGCCGATGAATACCTGTTGCAGGAGCAGAAAGACGCGCTGGAAGTGATCGCGTGGATAACCGAACAGAGCTGGTGCAGCGGCAACGTCGGCATGATGGGTAAATCCTGGGGCGGTTTTAACTCGCTGCAGGTGGCAGCCCACCGCCCGGAGGCCCTGAAAGCCATCATCACCGTTTGCTCCACCGACGACCGCTACCGCGACGATATTCACTACAAAGGCGGTTGCCTGCTCAACGACAACCTGTGGTGGGGCGGCATCATGCTGGCTTACCAGAGCCGCCCTGCCGACCCGGCGCTGGTGGGCGACGGGTGGTACAACGAATGGTTGCACCGTCTGGAGAACATGCCGTTTTTCCCGGCGTTGTGGATGGAACATCCGCTGCGCGACCACTACTGGCAGCACGGCTCCGTGTGTGAAGACTGGTCGGCGATCCAGTGTCCGGTATTGGCGATTGGCGGCTGGGCGGATGCCTACAGCAACGCCGTTTTCCGCCTGATGGACAACCTGAAAGTCGCTCGCCGCGCCATTATTGGCCCGTGGGCGCACGTTTACCCGCAGGACGGTACGCCGGAACCGGCCATCGGTTTCTTACAGGAAGCGCTGAAATGGTGGGATCACTGGCTCAAAGGCGAACAGAACGGTGCGATGGACGGCCCGATGATTCAGGCCTGGCAGCAGGACAGCCAGCCGCCGTCGGCGCAGCGCCCGGTCAGCAAAGGTCGCTGGGTCGGTTTTGATCGCGGCACGGCCAGCAATGTCACCCACGATACCCTCTGGCTGACGCGCGGCCAGCTCAACCGGCAGCCAGATGTCGATGCGGGCGTGATCTCCCTCTGTTCGCCGCAAAACCATGGACTGATGTCCGGGGAGTGGATGGGTGCGGGCGTGTTGGGTGAAACGCCACCGGATCAGCGCGTGGACGACGGTAATGCTGAGATCTTCGACGGCGAGCCGCTGGCCGAACCGCTGGCAATTTTCGGCTTCCCGGAATTCACCGTGGAACTGAGCAGCGATAAACCGGCGGCCATGCTGTATGTGCGGCTGTCGGACGTCTCGCCGGAGGGCGCGGTTAACCGCGTCACCCACGGCTGGCTGAACCTGTCGCATCTGCAGGGGCACGACCAATCTGTGCCATTGGTGCCGGGTGAAAAAGTCCGCGTACCGGTGCAGCTTGACGGTATTTCGCACCGCTTTGCAGCCGGTCACCGCCTGCGTATTTCACTGGCAACCACCTACTGGCCGATGATCTGGCCGATGGCCGAAGCCGCCACGCTGACGTTGGATCTGCACAGCGCTCAATTGTCGCTGCCGGTGTGTGAACAGCCGCTGGAAATCGACGGGCCGAATAAGCAACCAGAAAGTGCGGCGCCCACGCCGCAAACCCTGCTGAGTCAGGGCCGGGTGGACCGCTCGGTCAGTTATGACTTCCTGACCGACAGTTGGACCTGCGTGACCAACGGCGAAGGCGGGGTATTTGGTGAGGGCGTGTACCGCTTCGACGACATCGACACGACGGTTGATCACAACCTGCGCCGCGAACTGAGTGTCAGTAATTCTGACCCGCTTTCAGCCCGCTATCTGCTGACGCAAACCATGAAAATCGGGCGTGAAGGCTGGTGGATTGAAGCGGTGATCACCCTCGATATGCGCAGTGACCTGACGCATTTCATCGTCAGCGGTGACATGGTGGTCAGCCTCAACGGCGAGGAAGAGTTCACCAAGTACTGGCATGAGAGAATTGCACGTTAAACGGCAGGGATCACCAGCGTAATATCCTGGATCGCCAATACCCGCCCGTCCTGCGCAATCAGTTCGATTTTGCGCAGCGGCTGGCGGTTTTTCACATCCACCAGACGAGTACAGACTTCATCCTCTTCAAACAGATATTCACTGCCCCACTGGCCTAAGGCCACCAGAATCGGCTGCAACGCAATGCCTTTTTCGGTTAGCACGTAGTCCTGATAAGCCGAACCATCGGACGCCGGTTCCACCCGTAAAATCCCTTCTGCCACCAGCGCTTTCAGGCGTGCGCTGAGAATATTCTTCGCCGCGCCCAGGCTGCGCTGAAATTCGCTGAAACGCGTCATACCGCGCATGGCGTCGCGCACAATCAGCAACGTCCACCAGTCACCGATCAAATCCAGCGCCCGGGCCGTCGGGCACGGGGTATTTTCCAGTCGGGTTCTTTTCATGCGTTTGTCCTGCGTTAAGAATCTGGTTGCATTATAAAACCACTGGTGCTAAAAATCATCTGGTTTCATTATTAAACCACCTTATTATTCACTTAACACTTGAGGTTCTGCCCATGTCTGATTCAGCCCACGCTTCATCCGTTGCCCTCATCACCGGTGCATCCAGCGGTATTGGTGCCACTTACGCTGACCGCCTGGCGAAACGTGGTTATGATCTGGTGCTGGTAGCACGAGATGCCGGGCGCCTGAATGCACTGGCAGAACGCCTGCAACAGGAAACTGGCGTGAAGGTTAGTGTGTTACCGGCCGATTTAACCCGCAGCGAAGATCTGACCCGTATTGAGGATTTTATCCGCGCCAACCCGCAAATTTCCCTGCTGATCAATAATGCCGGAGCATCTCTGCCAGGCGGCTTTGAGAACAGCGACGCTAATGCCATCGAGAATTTAATCACCCTGAATGTCACGTCTGTCGCCCGCCTTACCCGGGTGGCTTTCGACGGCCTGATCAAACACAAAGACGGTGCGATCATCAATATCGCGTCCGTGATGGCGCTGGCACCGGAACTGCGCTCGGCGGTCTATTCCGCGACCAAAGCCTTTGTGCTGACCTTCAGCCAGACGCTGCAGTGCGAAATGGCAGAGCGCGGGTTGTACGTGCAGGCGGTGTTACCGGCCGCGACGCGCACTGAAATCTGGGCGCGTTCGGGTAAGAATATCGATGAAGTCCCAGGCGTGATGGAAGTCGGAGAATTGGTGGATGCCGCGTTGCTGGGCTTTGACCGCAAAGAAAAAATCACCATTCCTCCGCTGCATGACGAAAAGCAGTGGGCTGATTTCGACGCCCTGCGCGGCGCGATGCTGCCGAATTTCCTGCAATCACAGGCCGCACCACGCTATAAAGCCTGACCGGCAAACAGGCATTGATCAGTAACAACAATTTACTGGTCAATGCTGGCGCGCTTTGCAAATATAACAATACGTTAACTTTGTGAAGTGAATACGATGACCGAATATGTGATTGCTGTACCTCCGACGCCGTCACTGGCCGTTGACAACGAACAGGCCCGCTTCCCGCTGCGCCGCGTGTACTGCGTCGGACGCAACTACGCCGACCATGCACGGGAAATGGGCCATAACCCGGATCGTGAGCCGCCGTTTTTCTTCTCAAAACCGGCTGATGCGGTGATCCCAGCCAGCGGCAGTGTGCCTTACCCGTCACTGACGCAGGAGCTGCATTATGAAGTAGAACTGGTGGTGGCTATCGGTGTTGGCGGCAAAGATATTGCGCCGGAAGATGCACTGGAACATGTCTGGGGTTACACCGTCGGCGTGGATTTAACCCGTCGTGATTTGCAGGCACAGGCCAAGAAAGCCGGGCGCCCGTGGGATTTATCCAAAGGTTTTGATGCGTCGGCCCCCACCAACCCGCTGCTGCCGGTCAGCCTTGTCGGTCATCCGGCAGAAGGCAGCATCTGGCTAAAGGTCAACGGTGAACAGCGCCAGCACGGTGACCTGAGCGAGCAGATCTGGCAAGTGCCCGAGGTGATTAGCTACCTGTCTCAGGCAGTCGAACTGCAACCCGGTGACCTGATTTATACCGGCACCCCCGCTGGCGTGGGCGAGATAAAACCGGGCGACGTGGTGACTGGCGGTATCAATAACATCGGTACATTCCGCTTCACTATCGTCTAATGTCACTCCGTTCAATTACCGCAACGGCGTCCGATCTGCGGGCGCTGTCTGCTCAATTGGCTTTTCCATCATCGGGGCAAATTTTTCAAATCCGCAGGCGGTGGCCGGATCAAACAGCGACAGGGATTCAATCTGGCTCAGCAGAATCACCTTACGGAAGTTCAGTGCATTATTCGGCTCCGACACCTGCGTTATCCAGTGTTTTTGAAAATACGCCGCATAGTTATGTTCCACCACCAGCCGCTGGGTTTCACGGTCGCGGTAACCACTGATCATCGGGATGACCACCACGTTGTCCGTCGATGAGGTCTCGCAGCGTGCGGTATGCACCATGCCGATATACACCCGGTGCGAACTTAGCGTGATATACACCATGTCACCCTGCTCCATGCACTGGTACAAAATCCCTTCTACGCCGTTGGCGCTGGTGAGCTGTTTGTATAACTGCTTGCGCCCGGCAGTATTGAGCCTCAGCCCCGGCCCCCAGGTGGTGCGAAACAGACACAGCATCACCGAGACACACAACATAATCACTACCGGGGCCTGAATGCCTAAGAAACTCCAGTTGATGAAATCGCGGTGATAATGCACGTTCTGGCTCAGTGAATAGATCTCAGGTAGATGATTAATTGCCGACGACACACCCCACAACAGTATGTAGACCATGGCTATCGCCAGTACGCCCTGCAAAACGAAGACGCAACCGTAAAGCGCCACCAGAAAGTAGACGTCCCAGCCAAAGGTACGTTTGAGTTTAAAACGCGTGGAAATATCTCGGGTGGTGTACCAGTAGCCGCACACCATGAGCACCATAAAAACTGCCGTTGCCATTAAAGTACGCTCATCTTTTTCACGTGACGGGTGAAGTCCTGCTGCACCTGCTCATTGGCCGGATTCACTGACGCGATGCCATTTTCGTCGATGATAATACGCTCACCCTCTTCGAGGGTTTCCTGAATGTCGTTCGCACTGAACAACCCCAAGAATTTCTCGGGACTGGAAAAGATCCGCATACAGATTTTCAGCATGTCAGCTCCTTGTGGCTAAACATACAGAGTAGCGAAGAAAGCGGGCTGTGCGGTAAAAGTGCCAGGTTTTCGGATTAGTTACTGGCTGGAAAGAAAAAAGGGCGCAGCAATTAAGCCGCGCCCTTCGCATTCTTCACATCAGCCGGAGCCGTCAGTGATTATTTATTCTCTTCACTCGCATGATGCGCTTCTTCGTGGGCAACCTGTGCGGCTTGCACCTCTTTGGCGCGATTACGCAAACCGTACCAGCCAAGCACCAGCAGGAGAATGATGATAGGAATGGTCGAGATCGTGAAGGTGCCGTTCGGATAGTCAAAGGCCATCAGGACTAATACGCTGGCGAGGAAACCCAGCGTTAACCAGGACGTGACCGGTGCCCATGGCATCTTGAAGGAGACCTCTTTGGCCTTGCCCTCTTTGATGGCTTTACGCAGTTTCATCTGGCAAACGATGATAAAGGCCCACGAGCTAAGAATACCCAGAGATGCCACGTTCAGTACGATCTCAAATACCTGCGACGGTACGTAGTAGTTCAGTACCACACCGATGATGTAGATGCATACGGTGACCAGGATCCCGGCGTAAGGCACCTGTTGCGAATTCATTTTTGACATGAACTTCGGCGCAGAACCGCCCATCGACAGGGAGCGCAGAATACGCCCGGTGGAATACAGACCAGAGTTAAGGCTCGAGAGTGCCGCAGTTAATACCACGATATTCATGATGGTACCGATGTACGGCACGCCCAGTTTGCTGAAGAAGGTCACGAACGGACTTTGTCCCGCCTGATAAGCATTCCACGGCAGCAACAGCACCAAAAGCACCACGGAACCGACGTAAAACAGCGCGATACGCCAGATAACGCTGTTAATGGCTTTCGGCAACACGGTTTCAGGATCTTTGGTTTCACCGGCGGCGGTTCCCACCAACTCGATAGCCGCAAAGGCAAACACCACGCCCTGCACCAGCACCAGCGCCGGTAACAGACCGTGCGGGAAGATCCCGCCGTTGTCGGTGATCAGATGCAGGCCGGTCGCATTACCGCCGACCTCCTTGCCAGTACCGAGTACCACCACACCGACAATCAGGAACAGCGCAATCGCTGCCACTTTGATCAGCGCAAACCAGAACTCCATTTCGGCAAACCACTTCACGCCGATCATGTTCATGGTGCCGACAATCGCCAGCGCACCGAGGGCAAACATCCACTGCGGGATATCGCCGAACGTGCCCCAGTAGTGCATGTAGAGCGCGACGGCGGTGATGTCCACAATGCCGGTCATCGCCCAGTTGAGGAAGTACATCCAGCCAGCCACATACGAGGCTTTCTCGCCGAGGAACTCACGAGCATAGGAGACAAAACTGCCGCTGGTTGGGCGGTGCAACACCAGTTCGCCCAGTGCACGGAGGATGAAGAAAGAGAAAATACCGCACACCGCATACACAATCGCCAGTGCCGGACCGGCCATTTGTAAACGCGCACCAGCACCGAGAAATAACCCCGTACCGATAGAGCCACCGATAGCAATCATCTGAACCTGACGATTGCCCATGCTTTTGTGATACCCGTCGTCATGTGAATCCAACCAACGTCGCTTGGCGGCTTGTTTCGCCTCAGCAGACTTTCTATGTAATCGCATTCGATCCTGTTCTCCAAAATGCCCGATGCCTGATGTCCTTACAGGCAAACGATTGCAGATGCTGACGTTTGCACGGCTCTGCCGCTGTATTATTTTTAGTCTGACGCTATATCAGTACATTTCCGGCGTTGGATGCTACCCGTTCTCACCATTGGTGGCAAAAAAAAACGTAGGGTAAAATTGTGAACACTCATAATTCGTGACAAAAATTTTCTAGCCAAAAAGTGCTTAATGCCCGTCTGCGTTCCGGCTCTCTTTACGCACTCTTTCTATATTAATCGACAGATACATGATCTCTTCGGTACTGAGTTCACGCTGATAATGCGCGGTCAAATAGGCACTTATTTTCTCGGCACAAGCCCAGGCCTTGGGGTAATTCTCTTTCACCGCGACGTGCAGCATCAGGTCATCGTCAGGGACCACAGAACGGCTGAGCATACGCTGGGAGAAAAATTTAAGATGGGTGACAAATCGCTGATAAATCAGAGATTCTTCGTCATAGTCGAGCCGCAATTGGTATTTGACCATATGCAGAATTTCCTGCATCACCTTGGTGATTTGCGTCACTTCTGCCATTTCACCGTTGAGCTGCGCATTGACCAGATGCAGGGCAATAAATCCGGCTTCGTCAACCGGCAGACGAACACCGAGCCTGCTGTCGATCATCTCCAGCGCTTCCAGCCCCAAAGCGTACTCTTTCGGGTACAGCCGCCGCGTTTCCCACAGCAGCGCATTACGGATAGGCACGCCCTGTTTTTGCCGCTCGATGGCAAAATTGCAGTGATCGGTCAGCGCAATGTACAAATTTTCCTGTAATTTCCCCAGACGTTGGCTGGCCAGTTGAATGATCTGGTCACAGGTGGTCATCACCTCTATCGAAATATGACCCAGTAATTCGGCAAGCCGTGCCACCAGTTGATCATTCTTCAGCGCGAAAATTTTCTCAATTTTGCTGTCGTCTACGCTGTCCCCAACCTGTTTTTGAAAAGCCAGCCCGCGGCCCATCACCACCTGCTCACGCAGCTGTTCATCAAGCACTACCACCACATTATTATTAAGTATTTTGGCGATTTTCATTTGCTTCCCCTGAAAACAAAAAAACCTGACCGCCCGGACATTAGGGTGATCAGGTTTTGCCTGCCGGAGCAGTAACAATCCAGCGACGAATTTTATCAGCTTTGGCCGCCGTCTCAACGGCGGCTTGCTACAAACGTGATAAAGATCGCCAGTGTCTGGAATTTTAAAAGGTGACGATGGCCTTCAGTCCGGTTATCCATGCATCCTGCGTCTCTTTAATACCCGCCGGACGGTACCAATATTGTAGGTCAGGTTGCAGAATCAGCCATGGCCTGACTTTTATTTGATAGTAAAAATCAGCATTCACAGAATGCCCCGGCAGCGGGCGATAAAGCGCATTGCCGTAGTCATCCACCTGATTGAAATCATTGATGTTGACCTGATTCTGGCGGTAGTGATCGCTCATTTTAATGTAAGTCACGCCAAACCCCAGCCAGTCATCTGGACGGGCATCAAACAGACCGCGATAGCGCATGGATGCAGCCTGAGAGTAATGAATATAATTACTGCGCGGGTCACCGACTCCGAGGCTGTAGGAGAGACTCATCCCCCGGTTTGGGTCACCGTCTCTTTGCGTGATCTGCTGGTTAAAACCAGTATACATAAACCAGGTGCGGTCATGGCTGTCATACCCTTCGGGATCGGTTGCCCCATTGCTTTGGGATTTCCCCTCAGACAGGTCCTGCTGCGGTGCATTGGTAAACAGCACGCCGAGGTTATAAATTCCTGGCAGACCGTTGACCGTGGTTTTCAATTCAGCTTCCACCGGCAACAGCACACCTTTGCTGCCCTTGGTTGACCAGCTCCAGGCATGGCTTCGAGCCGGCGCTTGCGGGTTTTGTTCCAGCACACCGGTTTTTAACGTCAGTTCCGGCGTCAATTTATACTGAACGGTGGTGCCCCAATAGTGAACATTCCAATTGTACCAGGTTAAAGAGTTCGCCGATTTCCCGCCGCACTGGTTCAGCACCTGAAAATCACAGGGAATGATTTGGTCGAAGTCCTGATTTTTATTCATCATACCGATACGCCAGTGCAAACGGCGATCGTCAAAACTACGGGCAAAAGTCAGCCAGCCGAGGCGGGTGATTGACTGTCCTCCCCAACTCTCCTGTGCAATATCATTAAACGAAACGCGAGGGTCTTGCGTGCGTTCAGTGGTCATATTGTCATTATGATTACGATTAACAATATTGCCTTCAATGGCGGCATCGGGAATACCGGTCCACATTTCGAGATCCTGAGTGAACGTCAGTGAAAACTGATCAATATAGGCGGTCTTTTTATCATGATTATATCCGCCACCCGCGTTATAAGCGGATTCACTCAAATAACCCAGATTATAATGAAAACCGTTATTTTCAAGAATAGGACGAATACCGAGCATATCGCCCAGCATACCTTCCGGCTGAGCCTCAAAGCCAAGCACGGTACCATTCCAGGCAGTTTCTGCCTGAACAGATATGGGGAGCGTCAGGCAACCGGCGATGACAGCGGCGCATCGTATTTTACTGCGGGTAGGAATAAGAGTATTTGAATGGGGCTTCATCATGATAACCTTATTGATCATTTTATTATTTTACTCATCCGCAGGACATAGAAATCCCTGCGAAATAGGTCGCATCTGCTTTTTAATTATTTAAAAAACCGGCTTAATTGAGGGAATTCAATTAAGCCGTTATAGAGATTAATTATGCTTTAAGTGTCGCACCGTTATTTTTAATAATATCGGCATACCAGTAGAAGCTTTTTTTACGGCGACGTTCCAGCGTGCCATTCCCCTGATCGTCACGGTCAACGTAAATAAAGCCGTAGCGTTTGGAGAACTCTGCTTTTGAGGCGCTGACCAGATCAATGGGTCCCCAACTGGTGTAACCCATCACTTCCACACCGTCTTCAATCGCTTCACGCACCTGGACCAGATGGTCATTGATGTATTGAATGCGGTAATCATCGTTGATGCTGCCATCGGCTTCGACGGTATCGCGTGCGCCTAAACCGTTCTCGACGATAAACAGCGGTTTCTGGTAACGGTCATACAGCTCGTTCATCAGATAGCGCAGGCCTTCCGGGTCAATCTGCCAGCCCCATTCGGAACTCGCCAAATGCGGATTTGGCACCATATTGAGAATATTAGCGCGGGCTTTGTTGTTTAGCGTTTCGTCAGTGGTCACACAACCGGTCATGTAATAACTGAAGGAGATGAAATCGATAGTCTCTTTCAGCGCCGCTTTATCCTCTTCGGTGATAGTCAGTGCAATATTATTCTGCTTAAAGAATCGTTTCATATAAGCCGGATAATAACCGCGCACCTGCACGTCACCGAAGAACAACCAGTCGCGGTTCTGTTGCAACGTTTCCATCACGTCAGTGGGTTTGCAGGTCAGCGGATAAAGCATACCGCCGAGCAACATATTACCGATTTTCGCGTCCGGGATGATCTCATGGCAGGCTTTGACCGCTTTGGCACTGGCCACCAACTGATGGTGAATAGCCTGATAAACGGCCTGCTTGTCACTGCCCTCCGGTAAACCCACGCCAGTAAAGGGTGCATGCAGCGACATGTTGATTTCATTGAAGGTCAGCCAGTGTTTCACTTTGTGCTGATAGCGCTGGAAGACCGTGCGGGCGTAGTTCTCGAAGAAGTCGATGGTGTCACGACTGCCCCAGCCGCCATGTTTTTTCACTAATCCGTAAGGCATCTCATAATGTGACAACGTCACAAGAGGCGTAATGCCGTACTTTTTCATCTCATCAAACAGGCGATCGTAATATGCCAGGCCCGCCTCGTTCGGCTGCGTTTCATCCCCTTCAGGGAAAATTCGGGTCCAGGCAATTGAAGTGCGCAGTACGCTAAAACCCATCTCGGCAAATAGCTTCATGTCCTGCGGGAAACGGTGATAGAAATCGATAGCGATATCCTTGACGCCGAAATCACCTTCCACACGCGGCTTAATGTCACCAAAGATACCGTTAGGTTGCAGATCTGAAGTGGACAGCCCTTTGCCGTCAGTCAAATAGGCACCTTCAACCTGATTTGCAGCAACCGCGCCGCCCCATAAAAAACCATCAGGAAAACGTAAATTCATTGGAACCTCCTCTAAAGAAACGAAATTAACGTAAAAGTGTCAGTAAGGGTGCATTTTGCGTGATGTCCTGCCCGCTGCTCGCAGGAATGACATCCAGATAGTCGTCGCTGTTGGTGATAATCACCGGCGTAGTCAGGTCATAACCCGCTGCGGTAATGCCCTGCATATCGAACTCGAGCAACAAGTCACCCTGTTTCACCACGTCATCAACCTTAACGTGGGGTGTGAAGAACTGGCCGTCGAGTTTGACGGTATCAATGCCGACGTGGATCAACACTTCTGCGCCGTTGTCGCACTCAATGCCTATTGCATGATGGGTGCGAAACAGCGAGGCAATCACGCCGTCCGCTGGTGCAAACACCTGCCCGACCGTCGGTTTTACCGCCACGCCTTTCCCCAGCAAACCACTGGCGAACGTCGGGTCCTGTACATCGGCAAGGTCAACCTGTGCTCCGCTTAGTGGGCTGCTGATAGCCGTTTTTTCGCGGACGATGCTGGCCGGAACCGCGTCCGGGGCTTGTGTCACCTCAATCACCGGTTGCCTGGTTTGCTGACCAAACAGATAGGTGCTGACGGCGGCAAAAATCAGGGCGGCCAGAGTCCCGACAATCGCGGCGGTTACCGTCTTGTCAAAGCCCGTCGCCGGGATAACCTGCGTAAAAGTAAAGATGTTGGCGAAGCCGAAAGAGTACGCCGTCGTGTGGAAATACCCCAGGATCGCCGACCCTATGGCACCACCAACGCAGCCGAAGATAAACGCCCGGCGATTAGGCAGCGTGATGCCATAAACTGCAGGCTCGGTGATACCGAAGATCCCGGCGCTGATGGCTGAACCTGCCAAGGCTTTGGTGCGCGCATCTTTCGTATACAGCATCACACCCAGCGTGGCCCCGACCTGTCCCATCACCGCAGGCAGCAACAGCGGCAGCATGGTGTCATGGCCCAGGATGCTCAGATTGTTAATCATCAGCGGGACCAGCCCCCAGTGCAGCCCGAAGATCACACACACCTGCCAGAACGCTCCCATAAATGCACCGGCAATCACCGGGCTGACGTTGTAAATCGCCAGATAACCGTGCGCCAGCTGCTGACTCGCCCAGGTGGCCAACGGGCCAATCACCAGGAAAGTCAGCGGAACGATCACCGCCAGACAGATCAGTGGCGTAATAAAGTTACGTAATGCACCAGGCAATATTTTCATCACCCTGCGCTCAAGCCAGCTGGATGCCCACGCGGCAAGAATAACGGGGATCACCGATGACGCGTAATTAATAAACACCAGAGGGATGCCGAGAAAATGCTCGGATACCGCGCCAGCTTGCTGCGACAGGTTAAAAGCAGTGATCATCAGTGGGTGCATCATCGCGCCGCCGATCATCATGGTGATAAAGGGATTCCCGCCGAATTTTTTACCGGCGGTATAGCCGATGATCAGCGGGAAGAAATAGAACATCGCGTCACTGGCGGCAAACAACACTTTATAGGTGCCGCTTTCGGCTGAGGTCCAGTGGCAGGCCATCGCCAGCGCCAGAAATCCTTTCAAAATACCCGACGCCGCCATAATGCCGATAAATGGCGTGAAAATACTGGAGATAACATCGATCAGGCGCGCAAACAGCCCCTCGCTGCCAGGCTGCTCTGATCCCGGCGTTTCGGTTATTTCAGCGCCGTGATTCAGTGCATTAAACACGTCACCCACGTGATTACCGATCACCACCTGAAACTGCCCGCCGCTCTCCACCACCATGATCACACCCGGATTCAGCTTAAGCCGTTGTGCATTCGCCTTAGTGGTGTCTTTAAGTTTGAAGCGTAAACGAGTGGCGCAATGCACCACGCTTTTCACATTCTCCCGGCCACCAACACCCGAGAGGATCTCTTCCGCTAATATTGTGTATTCCATTAAGTTATCTCGTAATAATGACTTTTCTGCGAATGAAATGGCGTCGTGCACGACATTGCCGTTAAGAGTCTGAGTAAAAGGATGTCGCTGATTTCAGGCCAAAAAAAAACCTAAACTTCATGCCTCTTCCACCGTTGGGGTGAAGAAGCAGAAAGTTTAGGTTTTGCCTGATTAACAGTAACAATCCTGTTTTCTGGCAATGATTTTGTTGCGAACCCGCGTCAGATACAAGTAGCAAATTCCGCGGAACGCTTAATTTGTGACGGACTTCAGATTTTGGCTTCAGGTGATTCGCGTGGACAATTAATCCGCCAGTTGAAGAGCAGATAGCTGGCCAGCGCCAGCAGCCAGACGCCCAGCGCGCCATAAAGCAGTACGCCACCGAAGCCGTCAATCAGCGCCTGTCGGGCTGCGCTTTGCGCCGTATTCAATTCTGCGCCACCGGCGATCCGTTCGGCCAACCGGTACAAATCGCCTTCCACCACCGGTAACGGCAAACGCCCGCGCAGGCTGACCGCAATACCCGCCACCAGCAGGCTTCCCATCAGCGCAATATTGATAGCCAGCGTGATCAGCCGTGCACTGATATCAATCCCCGACGCCATCCCCGCGCGGTCACCCGGCACCGATCCGGTGGTGGTATTGGTGACGGGCGTGTTAGTCAGCCCGAGCGCCGTTCCTGCCAACAGCGCGCCGGGCAGCAGCGTCAGGCCGTGCGCGGCGGCGTATTTCATCAACATAAAACCCGCGCCGATAGCGAACAGGCCAAGCGGAATGACTTTCGCCGCGCCGTATCGCGCTACCAGTTTCTCGGCCAGCGGCGGCATGACTAACGTCGGTAAGGTGTAGGCCAGCAGCGCCAGCCCGGTTGCCACGCTGCCATAACCCAGACCGCTCTGATGATAGACCGGCAGATAAATCATCAACGGCCAGAAGCTGAAGTTCATGCCCACCGACCCCATCAGCGCACCAGAGAAACGCCGGATGCGGAACACGGCAAAATCGAACATCGGGTGCGGATGGCGTTTCTCAATCCTGACAAACAGCACGGCGCTTAATACGGTAACCAGCGCAATTGCCCGTGCCGACACGCTTTGCCAGCCAAGGCTGCTGCCCTGCGTAATAAGAAACGTGGTGCCTAATACCGCGAGTGACAACGTCACAAGCCCGCCAATATCGAGTTTTCTCGCGTTCATATCGCGGGATTCCACCACATTTCCCAGTGCTAAAATCAGTGTCACCAACGCAATGAACACATGAACCAAAAACACCCACTGCCAGCTGAACAGCGCCACCAGTGCACCGCCGATAATCGGCCCGAACCCCAGCCCGAAACCAAAGATAATGCCCCAGGCGGCAAATGCCCGGCTGCGCGCTTTGCCATGCGGAAACTGATACGACAGAATAGCGATCAGGCAGGTCAGCATCGCGCCACCGCTCAGCCCCTGCAAAAAACGCCCGGCAATGAGCCACGCCGCGCTGCCCGAAAGCCCGCACATCAGCGACGTCAGCCCGAAAGCGATGATGCTGATAATGAAAATACGTTTGCGGCCGAAACGGTCAGCCAGGGTGCCGGTGGCCATTAACACCGTGGTGCAGGCCAACGTATAAGCATTCATGATCCATTGCAGATCGTTGAAACTGGCGTGCATCTTTTTTTCCAGCACGGGCAGGATCACCGGCACGCTGGAGATTTCCAGCCCTGACATCAATGCCGCCAAACAAACGGCGGTCAGAGCCAATACATTCTTCATGAACATTTCCTGCAAAGCGTTAAGAGAGCGCCAGCATGGAAGAAGTGCGTCACGGTGGAAATCAGCCCGGATGCCATGTATCGTCAAGATTATGCCAACTTCTGTGAATCCTGCCTTTTATGCCAAAAATGACTGCCCTGACGAAAATCTCCATGCCCGCCTCTGCTGCTGCGCCCCGTAACCGGCGGCTGGTGCTGCTGGCTTACGAATGTTTATGCACCTTTGAATTCGGTATTGCGGTCGAAGCGTTTGGCCGGGCCGATGAGCTACTCGGGCAGCCGCTGTATGATCTCGAGGTAGCATCGGTTGAAGAAGGCACCTTTGGCGCACAGGGCGGTGTACGGCTGGTGGTGGATGGCGGTCTGGAATTACTCGAGGATGCCGGAACCATTGTGATCCCCGGCTGGCGCAGTATTGATGAACCGGCCACTGAGCGGTTGATCGTGGCGCTGCAAAAAGCCCATGCACAGGGCACGCGGATTGTGTCCATCTGTGCAGGCAGTTTTGTGCTGGCGGCCGCAGGGTTGCTGGACGGCAAACGCGCCACCGCGCACTGGAACAGCGCGCACGCGCTGGCGCAGCGGTTTCCGAAAATTCAGGTGGAACACAGCATGATTTATGTCGATGAAGGCAGTGTGATCACCTCTGCCGGCGGGGCTGCCGGTGTCGATTTATGCCTGCATCTGATCCGGCGCGATTACGGTATTGACGTTGCCAACCGTACTGCGCGGCGCATGGTAACGCCGCCGCACCGTGAAGGCAGTCAGGCGCAATTAATTCAACAACCGGTGCCGGTGCGCCCGGCCAAAACGCTGTCACCGCTGCTGGACGAACTGCGCACCCGTGTGAATAAACCACTGGCCATTGACCAACTGGCGGCCGAAGCCGGTATGAGCCGCCGTACTTTCCTGCGCCGTTTTCATGACGCCACCGGCACCTCGCCGGGCGAATGGATGCTCGGTGTGCGGCTGGAAAAAGCCTGTGCGCTGCTGGAAAGCGGCACGCTAAATATTGACCGTGTGGCCGAGCAGTCCGGCTTCGGTTCACCAGAAAGCCTGCGCCACCACTTCCGTCAGCGCCTCGGCACCACGCCGACGCTTTACCGCCAGCAATTCAGTGACCGCGCGCTGACCTTATAACGACATAGCGCCTTACCGGCAGACTGTGTTGCTTTCCCACTCAGTCAACAGCTGCATGATCTCGCGGGAGTCCGCCGGGCGCGCCGCTGGTCGGTTCAGAGCAACCTCACCCGCCTTCAGCGCCTGCCATACCTGACGCACCTGATAATGGAATGCATCTCCTTTCGCATCCAGCGAGTAAGTCTGCGGCTCGCCTTCCCCTTCATAGGGCAGCACGCGGATCTGGTTGCCCTGCGCTTCGGGCAGCCACGGATTGGAAATAACCTCCATACGCCCTTGGGTACCGGCCACGGAGAACGCCCAGAACATGCCGTAATCTTCCGCGCAGTGCAGCTGTGCCAGCGTACCGTTGGCGAACTGGATCACCGACGCCGTTTCACACACATTATCGTCGCTATTGCGTCGGCCCTGGGCCGTCAGGCTCCACGCCGGGCATTGGCCATCGGCACTGGCATTTTGCATCACCAGATGAATCAGTGATGCCGGATAGCAACCCAGGTTGTAGATAGCCCCTTTACTGCCAGGATTGACGAACTGGGCGATTGACGCGCAGTAGCTGGCATTGATGGATTTAATCTCCCCCAGGGTACCGGCGCGGATAAGGTCGGCGATTTGCGTGGCGAAAGGATGGGTCAGGTACATCAACCCTTCGAGGAAAAACACCCCGTTGCGTGCCACCGCATCCAGCGCAGCATCGGTGTCGGCCATATTCACAGAGAGCGATTTCTCACACAGAATGGCTTTACCGGCGTTGGCCGCTTTAATCACATATTCATGATGAATGTGGTTCGGCAGGCCGATATACACCACGTCAACATCAGGATCGTTAATCAATGCATCGTAGTGGTCATACTGCTGCTGTACCGGATGCTGCTGCACAAAGTCTGCCAGCCCTTGGGGCGAACGCCCGGCCACGGCATACAGTGTAGAACCATCATGCTGCTCAATCGCATCGGCCATGATGCCGGAAATAAAGCTGGTGCCGAGCACGCCCCAGTTGAGTGGTTTGGTCGTGGTCATGCGGCAGGCTCCTGTTCCGGTAACTGGCACAGCGTCGCCTGGACAAACTCAGTGAAACCAGACTGGATAAAGCGCTGGGTATGGGGTTCATCAAAATGACGGTGTGAAGCGGCCTCATCCTCATAGCGCTCCCAGAGAATAATGCGGCGCGGATCCTGTTTGTCCTGCAACGCCATAGCGAAAGAGCACCCGGCTTCGCTGTTCATATCGAGACAAAATTGATGAATAGCGGCAAGTGCATCGTTGATCTGCACATCCTCTTTGATGCGGATCTCGGCGTTAACAAAGTGACCTTGAATAAACATATTTCCCCAGGGGTTTTGCAGATGAAGCAAGGTTCAGCCTTGCATAAATAATCTCTCTTTCTAGCAGAGCAAAAAATGAAAAGCCAATATTATTAATATATCGACACTCCCCAAAATAGTGCGAAGTAATAGAAATCTCACCATGATGGGGCGTTATTTAAATTAGCAGAGCTTCTTCGTTGCTTTTTTGAACGCAAGCGATTACCTGTGAGAAACGTAATGAAAAAACCGGATGAGTTTTGTGAGCTTGCTGTTATAGTTCGCTTTTAAAACACCACTCAAACTTTCTGGGATCCTTATGGCGTCAAATATTCTGCATTTCCTGCTGAGTCTTATAATGGTATTCGGTATTAGCTGGCTGATTAGCTACAACAAACGCGGTGTTAAACTGCGTTATGTGTTGCAAATCCTGGTGATTGAGATTGCGCTGGCATGGGTTCTGTTGTACAGCCAGGCGGGTGTCTACTTGATCTCTGGTCTGTCTGGTGTGTTCACTAACCTGATGAGCTATGCCCGCGTCGGCACCGATTTTGTTTTCGGTGGTCTGGTCAATGAAAACCAGTTCAGCTTCTTCTTATTTGTTCTCTGCCCTATCATCTTTATTTCTGCGCTGATTGGTATTTTGCAGCATCTGCGTATTTTACCATTAATGATTAAAGGTATCGGCTGGGCTTTATCCAAAATTAATGGCATGCCAAAACTGGAATCTTTTAATGCGGTGAGTTCATTATTAGTTGGTCAGTCTGAGAACTTCATTGCGATTAAAGATATTGTTCCTCATCTTAATGAACGCCGCATGTACACGTTATCGGCAACGGCCATTTCGACCGTTTCCATGTCGATTGTCGGTTCGTATATGACGCTGCTGGAACCGCGTTATGTCATGTTATCGCTGATCCTGAATATGCTCTCTACCTTCGCCGTTTTGCAGGTGGTGAACCCGTATTCCGATGAAGCCGACAACGAAATGCCTAAGATGGAAAGACCCAACCACAGTTTCGTAGAAATGTTGGGGGAATACATTATGGCCGGTTTCAAAATGGCGATGATCGTGGCGGCGATGTTGGTCGGCTTCAACGCCTTGCTGGCGATGATTAACGCTATCTTCTTGCACGGCGTCGGTCTGAGCTTCCAGGACATCATTGGTTACTTGTTCTATCCGGTAGCCTGGCTGACCGGTATTGTCAGTCACGACTCCCTGACCGCAGGCAGCATCATGGGCACCAAGATTGTTGCCAATGAATTCGTGGCCATGTTGCAGATGAAAGACTTGATTGCCCAGCTAGAACCGCGCACCGTCGCCATTCTGTCGGTGTTCCTGGTCTCATTCGCCAACATCTCCACTGTCGGTATTATTGCCGGTGCGGTAAAAAGTATTGCGGAAGTTCAGGGCAATATGGTCGCCCGCGCGGCCTTCCGCCTGTTGGTCGGCGCAACGTTGGTCAGCCTGCTGTCCGCGTCTATCGTCGGTCTGGTTTACCGCTAAGTTCCTCGTCATCTTTTAAGGGCAGCGCGTTGCTGCCCTTACTCTCCACTTAAGCTACAGTTAAGCCATTATCTTTCCACAAGGTTTAACTATGCTTTCCGTTAAGCACTACATTCACGCCCGTCCGCGCTTACTGATCGCCATCGCTGCCGGTATTGCCTGTTATTTTTCGCTGCCTCTATTGCCTGCGCATTTGTCGCAATTTGAACGGCTGATGGTCAGCTGGAACGTACTGGCGTGGTTGTATCTGATCATGATTTGGCTGTTAATGATGACCGCCCCACTGCAGAGGATCCGCACGATTGCCCGCGCACAGGATGAGAGCGCCACTCAGGTGTTGATGCTGGTGAGCATCACCTGTCTGGTGAGTATGCTGGTGATTTTTATGGAGCTGAGCACGGTCAAACAGCTTTCCGGTGCGGCCAAATCATTCCATTTGATCCTCACCGCCACGACGCTCATTGTCTCGTGGTCACTGCTGCCGACCGCCTTTTCGATGCACTACGCCCATCTCTATTACCGGCAGGGAGCGGAGCAACATAAAGCGCTGCTGTTCCCGGATAAAATCGAAAAACCGGAGTATTGGGATTTTCTCTACTTTTCCTTCACGCTGGCCGTTGCCTGCCAGACCGCCGATGTTGCCACCGGCAGTACCGAAGTTCGCCGCATTACGCTGATTCAGTCCGTCATGGCGTTTGTGTTTAATTTGGCGATTTTAGGCCTGTCAGTGAACGTGGCCGCCGGGCTGATGAGTTAAACGATAAACGAACGTGACCTCAAGCGAGCCGGCAATATTGCCAGACGTAGGCCTTACCCTGCGGAGAAACCCTTCGACCGTCGAGATCAAAGAACGCATTATCAGCGCAGATTCACTATCATCAGCGCCTTTTCTTTCATTTCGTGATAACTCATATCAGCCAGCGCCTCAATAACGAAGCCGCTAACGAGCAACACCGAAAGCAACGCTAAGCTGTAGATTGTATAACGCATTGTGGATCTCACCGTTGAGGGAATGATCTCTCAGACAACACAGCCGGGAGATCATTCACCGCCGGCACACTAGGATTTCTGGTACCAAAATAACGCCATCCTGCCGCTGCGTATCACTTTATCCGCTGCGGGTAGATTGTCTGGCAGTTCATCATTTCCAGGCAGTTGTATAACCAGAGAAATATTCCCCTGTTTCCTTGCTTCAGCTAACCATGCAGGGAAATCATCGCGCTTCACAAAATGGCTGCGGCTTTCAGGGTAAGAAAGACCATATTTCATCTCACCTTTTGCATCATACATGATGATATCGCTGCGTTTTAATTCCCACGCCAGTCCCGTTGCAATACCCACATTATTACTGAGCACCGTCTGGCTTTCGCTCAACATATTTTCATTATTGGCAATAAAATTCTGCGGCTGGTTTATATCAACAATCTGCTGAGGAATGATGTATCCGATGGAGAGCGCCAATAATAATGGACATGCTGCCGCAAACGGCCAATATCGTGCATCCTCGCGCAGCGTAATAAATCCAATCATCGCCCATGCTACAAACGCCAGCGCCGCTAATACTGTTTTCGAATATTCCTGCGGTCCATAAATCACCGCATGAGGAAAGAGTCCCCATCCAAACAGGCAAATAGCCAGTGCGCCGGTTAAGCCAAAGAGCAGGTTAATGTAGCCATTAACCTTAAATACCCGCCGCGACATCTGCGCCACACGCTCTTTCGCATACGCGGCGATAAGCAGCGAGATGGGCGCCATACATGGCAGTATGTAGGTAAGGAGTTTTCCTTTTGCCAGGCTAAAAAACAGCAGCGGCATAATGACCCAGCACAGTAAAAAGAACAGCTCAGGCCGCATAGCTCTTTCACGCCAGCCGCGCAACAGCGCATGCGGGAACAGCGCCAACCACGGCAAAACGCCCACACACAACAAAGGTAAATAGAACCAGAAGGGAGATTTATGCTGTGCATTATCGGAGGCAAAGCGTTGAATATGCTCTACCCAGAAAAAATAGTTCCAGAAATCAGGTTCACGAAGAGCGATGGCAATAACCCAGGGTAACGACAGTAATAAGGCAAACAGCACCGCCACCGGCCCAAAGCAGATCAACTCTTTGACCTTACGCTGTTGTACCACTGCCGGCACCATCGCAATAGCCGGGATGAGCAGCGCCAAAAAGCCTTTGGTCATAAAACCCATCCCACACGCCAGCCCGAGCAAAGCATACCAGAAGCACTTCTTCCATCGCGTGGTGGCCTGGAGCGACAGGCAGGAAGCCACCATGCTGGCGGTGAGCCACAGCGAGATCATTGGGTCCAGTACACTATACGTACCGACACTGAACACCAGCATTGAGGTCAGATACACCATAGTCGCCAGTGCCGCCGTGCTGCGGTTTTGCCACAGTTTCAGTCCCAGCCAGAAAATAAGCGCCGCGCTGACTGCCGTGCAGAACACCGATCCAAACCGAACGGCAAAGTTATTATCCCCCAACAGCCATTGGCTAATATTGTTTATCCAATAACCTGCCACCGGTTTTTCAAAATAGCGTAACCCGAGCAGATGAGGCACAACCCAATCCCCACGCTGCAACATTTCCCGGCTGATCTCTGCATAACGTGTTTCATCAGGTTGCCAGAGCAGGCGACCATTGAGCGGTAATAAATAGAGCAGTGCATAGAGAAGGCCTAATATGAAGATATTAATACGCTTTAAAAATACGAACATCAGAAATTCCTTTTAGTTCTTCTCAGGCTAACGATATGACTCGAACGCGGATAATGAGCGCCCATTTTCTGGCATAAGAATATTCAGTGATGGGCCTCACTGTATAGATAATTACCCATTGCCTCCATCAGCCTGACGACTATTTCGCGATATTCTACTGTTTGTTGAGGGTCGGTTTAGTCTTTACATCATCGATATTGGTTAGTGTATAAAAAATTCGCTTATTAAGGTTTTCCTAAGCTTTCATATATAATGAATTTGTCGATGGGTTAATATTATTATATTTGACCCACTCCCCAGGACGAATATACGGCTATTTGAGTATAGGAAAAAAATGATAAATGGCGGGTTCTGCTCTGCGACCTATTGACAGGACCACACCCAAATGGTTGTATGTTACAACAACTTCCAGAGAACTCACCGATGAACACTGAATCCCCCCTAGTTGAAAACATCCGACTCGCCTCCCGCCTGATGGTTCGGGAGCTCGGATTTATGAATACCACCCTGGCGGCGACAAAATATTCACCGTCGGCGGTTCATAGCCTGCTTGAGATTGAAGCCAGGGGGAAAATGACAGCAAAACAGCTGGTTGATATTTTGTGCTTAGAAAAATCAAGCGTGAGTCGGATGTTGGGGAAGCTAGTCAGTGCCGGGGAATTACGTGAAACAGCCTCTGAAGAAGACGCGAGAATTAAAGAGCTTGCACTCACCGAGCGCGGCCAGGAGAGCGTTAACCGGATAAATGCTTACGGTAAAAAACAGGTATTTTCTGCGCTGGCTAAGCTTAATCCGGGTCAGCAGCAGGCGGTAACGCAGGGAATGGCGGCTTATGCCTATGCCCTGAAATCCTGCCGTGAAGAGAACGCAGCAATAATCTCGCCACCGGTGGTCATCAAAATGGGTTATCAGTCAGGACTGATTGGGCGTATTGCGGAAATGCATGCCCATTACTACTCCCTAAATCATGGCTTTGGCCGTTTTTTTGAGGCAAAAGTGGCCGCAGGACTCTCCGATTTTACTGGCAGTCTTGATGAACCCTGCAACCAGGTTTGGACTGCCATGGTGAACGGACGGATAGTGGGCTCGGTCGCCATTGATGGTCAAGATCTTGGCAACGGTGAGGCGCATTTACGCTGGTTTATCCTTGATGACAGTTGCCGGGGAAATGGGCTGGGGAAAAGGCTTCTGCATGAAGCTATTAAATTTTGCGATGATTATGGGTTCTCTTCTGTCCAGCTCTGGACGTTCGATAAACTGACCGCAGCCCGTCGCCTGTACGAATCCTTCGGCTTTGAACGGGTCAAAGAGTGGCAGGGAGAACAATGGGGCAATAGCATTATGGAACAACAATTTACAAGAAAATTCGCGGCATCCTGATCATGAAGCATCCATACCAAAACCGCTAAACGTCACCTTAAATCGGCGCCCCGCCGGTTAGAGCCGGTGCCGTTAGATAAAGGGAATGGCGACGCCCCCGAAACCAGCCTATTTTTCACGACGGTGTCGCTCTCTGTGCGTCATATCACCTCTGATTAGCGCTGCCAGCATGAGGTCAGAAATTCGAGAAAGGCTTTAGCGGCAGGCCCGATGCGTCGGGTTGGCCGCACACAATAAACACCGGTTTCCCGACCCGTCCATCGCGGCAGTACCTGAACCAAATCACCCGAGTGCAGCGCCGCCTCCATCGTAACCGCTGAATGAAAAGCAATGCCGAGGCCGTCTATGCAGAGTCTTCGGGCCGCATCGGCGTTGTTGACTTTGATCGGGCCTTTGGGGGCCAGCGTACGCTCCTCTCCCGCAGAAAATAGCCGCCAGAGCATGCCATCTTGACTGGCCGACGAGACAATGCACTCATGCTGGTAAAGATCTTCCAATGTTGTGGGAGCTCCACGCCTGTCAATATATGCCGGAGCCGCAACCAGGATACGGCGGTTCGCGAGTATTTTATGCGCCACTAACGACGAATCTTTCATGCGGCCGATGCGCAGCGCCAACATGATGCCGTCAGTAATCAAATCCGCGTAGTCATCGCTCAAGCGCAAATCCAGTTGCACGAGCGGATAGGCAGCCAGGAATTCAGCCAGGTAAGGCACCACATGAGTGTGACCAAAAGCAATGGGAGCACTGACTACCAGTGAACCGTAGGGAAGCTTTTGTTCGTCCCTCACCATTTCAGCGGCATTTCTAAGCTGTACCAGCGCCTGGTTACATTCGGAAAAATAGCGTTTGCCGGTCTCGGTCAAAGACATCGCGCGCGTTGTGCGATTCAGGAGGGTGGTGCCTAAATGCTGTTCGAGTGTCTTGATGAAACGACTGACTGATGAGGGAGTAATACCGAGCGCGTCGGCGGCACGGGCAAAACTATTATGTTCAACCACAGCGATAAAAGCTTGCACCAGGTGCAGTGAAGGCGGGTTCATTATTGCTCTCAAAGAATTAATGAATGTCATTCTGAGCTATTATCAAGCAAATTTAGCATGATTAGAATGTTTCTTTTTTGAGGAAATATCATGAATACGCCGTCTACATCCGCATTTCACGCCCTTCATCTGCACGCCGCTCCCCTGAGATTACCAAACGCCTGGGATGCAGGCAGCGCACGGTTGATCGAGAGCCTTGGCGCAGCGGCGATTGCCACAACAAGCGCGGGCGTGGCATGGTCGCTGGGATATCGCGACGGCAATGCGCTTCCGGTGGAGGAGTATGTCGCACGGGCTTTGTCTATTGCGCGGGTCATTTCGGTGCCCCTCACCGCGGATATCGAGGGCGGATACAGCGATGACCCTTCCACGGTGGCCTTAACCGTATCGCGACTGATCGATGCAGGGGTGGTCGGTATCAATATTGAGGATGGTGCGGGAGATCCGCATTTATTGTGCAAGAAGGTCGAAGCGATAAGAACAGAGAGCGCCCGGCGGGGTGTGGCATTGTATATCAATGTACGTACTGACGTTTATGCACGCAATTTGGTTTCTCAGGACGATAAAGCCGCTGAAGTCATGGCGCGGGCACAGGTCTACCAACGTGCCGGGGCTGACGGACTCTTCGTCCTTGGATTGGCCGATGCCACAGATATGCGAGCTATTGCTGACAGCAGTAAATTGCTGCTCAATGTTGTCGTCTGGCCAGGCCTTCCGCCCGTGGATGAACTGGCCAATTTGGGTGTGCGCCGTCTCAGCGTGGGTTCGTGGTTACCGCAAACGCTATGGGCGCATAACGCACAGCTCGTCAGCGGGTTCTTACAAGATAATGCCATGGCGCCCTTGATGGAAAATGCCGCGCCATATTCTGAAATCAATGCCATGTTTTAAATTTGATGCCCTGAATGCAAACGCTTAAACCTGTGAGGTGAATAATGACAAACGCAACCAACGCCGATACCGTTATACAAAAAGACCCACCCACCCTGCATATTTTATGTGGAAAAATTGCCTCAGGGAAATCGACGCTTGCATTAAAATTGGCAACATCACCTGTCACGGTGGTGATCAGTGAAGACCCGTGGCTATCTCTGCTTTATAACGATGAAATGCAGACGGTAGAAGATTACATTCGCTGCTCTGCCAGGCTTAAAAACGCCATAAAGCCGCATGTTATTTCATTGCTCAACGCGGGGATATCCGTTGTCCTGGATTTCCCCGCCAATACGGTGGCAAACCGCAAATGGATGATGAGCATCATCAATGAGTCATGTGCAGATCATCGTCTGCATTATCTCAATGTCTCCAGTGAGGTATGCAAATCCCGGTTGCACACCCGTAATCAGTCAGGTACTGCTCACTTTAAGGTCACTGATGAGCAGTTTGAATTGATATCTCACTATTTTACTGAGCCCGTGGCCGCAGAAGGTTTCACGATTATTCAGTACAGCTAACCACGGGGCTCGGCAGCACGCGACATTACTCTGAGGCCGTGCGGAAAAATCGTACGGCATTGCGTAATTCAAGACTTTGCTCAGTCAGCGACTGGGCGGCGGCGGCGGCCTGTTCCACCAGCGCGGCGTTTTGCTGGGTCACCTGATCCATCTGATCGACGGCAATACCGACTTCGTGAATGCCCGTATGCTGCTCGGTGCTGGCGGTGGAGATTTCACTGACAATGCCCGCCACTTTGTTCACCGAGCTGACAATATCATTCATCGCCTGACTGGCGCGATCGGCCTGCTGCGAACCTTCGGCAATTTTGGTGACCGTACCGTGGATCAGGTTTTTAATCTCTTTCGCCGCCTGCCCGCTTTTTTGCGCCAGTACCCGCACTTCGCTCGCCACCACGGCAAAACCTTTACCCTGCGTGCCCGCACGCGCGGCTTCCACCGCGGCATTCAGCGCCAGAAGGTTGGTCTGGAAGGCAATACCTTCAATCACGCTGATGATATTGATGATCTCTTTCGAGCTGCCGGAGACTTCACGCATGTGCAACTGCATATCGCTGACAATCGTGCCGCCTTCCGATGCGGTTTGCGAGGTCGCATGCGCAAGCGTACTGGCCTCACGTGCATTCTCTGCATTCTGGCTGACGGTGGTGGTCAGGTTCTGCATGTTGGCGCTCGTTTGCACCAGCGATGCGGCCTGCTCCTCAGTGCGTTGCGATAAATCGATATTGCCTTGCGCGATCTCGCTGGCGGCATGATTGATCGACTCGCTGCCGCTCATGATCTGGTGAATGGTCTGATTTAGCTGCTGATTCATGCAACTGAGCGACGCCAGTAAACTGTCCTTGTCACCAGGTTTCAGGATGATTTCCGTCGCCAGATTCCCCGCGGCAATTTCCTGCATGATCGAGGCGGCGTAAGCCGGTTCACCGCCCAATTGCCGGTTCAGATTGCGCGCCAACAGTAATGCCATCGCCACCGAGATGATCAAGGCAAAAGCCACCAGCACCATGAACAGCACGCTGGCGGTATGGTAATGACTGCGGGCTTGCGACGCCGCCTGCTCGCTGTTACTGACTTCGTTATTGACCAGCGTGGCGAGGTCGGCCATCAGTTGCGTACGGTATTTCCGCGAGTTATCGCCGCTGATTTGGGTGGCCTGCGCAATATCATTGAGATTCATCGCGGCAATCACCTGATCATTCGCCAGTGAAAACTGCGTAAAGTTTTGAATGATTTGCTTAAACAGGGCCGACTGACTGCCGTCGCTGTTCAGCTTTTGGTAAGCGTTTTCTGCCGCTTTAAACGTCGCCACCGCTTGCATGATTTCATCCCGGTGGCCATCACGCGGTGCCCCCGCCGGTGAGGCGATGTATTGCACCTGTTGCAGACGTAGCTCAGCCAGTGTGCCGCGCATCACCAGCGGATACTGAACGCCCGGCAGACGGTATGCCCGGTAGTCTTCAATCTGCTGGTTGATGCTTTTCAGTTGCCAGGCTGACGTTGCTGCAAGCACCAGCATCAGGGTAAGAACGAGTGCAAACGCGCCCAGTAAGCGAGTCAGCACGGAGAGATTTGTTATGTTTTTCATCGGGACACTACAAAGTGAGTGACAGGAAATAGAGATAACGGCAGGAAAAGGGAGAACTTTATGGCGAATTAAAACAATATTTCATTTTGTTAAAACCTGTTGTTCAAAATGTGATTTGAGAGTTACCGGACAAATCTACGATGTTACTTAAGTGGGCGAAAATAGGCTGTAATCGCCACTTTTGTTCTTTTTTCTCCTTACCCGCAGCAGGCGCGAGCGAGGGTCTTTCGTCCCTCTGGGATGCCAGCACATGGCTGATATACGCCGCCCGGGATCTGTTCGCGCAATGATGGGTTATCTGACAGCCATTGTTGATAAATGCCTGCATTTCGATCCGTTCCGGCACGGTGAGTAGAAAGGCTCAGGTGCAATTAATTCATTAAGCGAATAAAATCCACACAAAAGAAACAAACGAAGTATTGACTTAACGTAAATTATTGAATTAGATCATTTTAATTAACGTTGTTGAAACCCTTGCCGATAACCTTGATTCACTGCCTCTCTTTATGTTGAAAAGCAGGCACTACCATTTCAGGGGGATAATATGAACATTACACAGCGTCTTTTATTGACGTTTTCTCTGCTTTCTGCGGCGCTCATCGCTTCAGGTGTCGTCGCCATCATGTTGATTTCGGGTTTTCAATCCCGCTTTGAATATGTCCAGGTCAACACCATTCCTTCAATAAAAGACCTCAGTAAACTCGTAGACCAAAGTAACGAGCTTTCCCTGACGCTTTACAAACACCTGAGCCAGACCGATGACAGTAAAATGCCTGATGTGGAAAAGCGCATTGAGCAGCAGATTAACAGGCTAAAGTCCCTGACGGATTACTATCTGGCAAACGACATCTCCAATGATGAAGATGCCAGGCTGACTCGCGTGGCTTTTGACAATATCCGCAAAGTTGAAGAGAAATTGCCGGTCTTTCTGACCGCGTCACGGGCGCATCAAGATGCGGTCAGTCTGGCGCTTATTGAGGGTAATGAGGGTATCGGCAGTGCTATTCGTCAGCTCATCGCAGATTACCAGAAACAACTCACCCTCAATGTCGACATCGGCGACGGCCTGCGGGCGAGTAACCACAGCATTTTCAACACCACGCTGTGGGGGATGGGGGGCGGCGTGACGGGTACGATCCTGCTGCTGGGCATATTGGCCTTATCGACAATCCGCCGGGTGCGCAGGAGCCTCCTGGCCATCGGTAATATTATGACGATGGCCAGTGAACGGCTTGATCTTACTGTCAGCGCTGACGCCAGCCGCCATGATGAAGTGGGCAACATGGCCCGTGCGTTCAATAACCTGATGCAACGCGTGTCCGGCGCGCTGCGGTCAGTCAGTGCCGCCTCTCAGTCGGTCAGCAGTGCCTCGGCACAAATTGCAGCCGGCAATGAGGATCTCTCTTCACGTACCGAACAACAGGCCGCCTCCCTGGAAGAAACCGCCGCCAGCATGACACAACTCAGTGAAACGGTACGACAGACGGCTGACAACACCCGTCAGGCGAGCCAACTGGCTGATAACATGAATGTACTGTCTGAGAAAAGTGCGTCATCGCTTGAAACGATGCTGGGTACAATGGGGGATATTCGCAGCAGTTCCCGCAAAGTCACGGAAATTATTACGTTGATTGAAGGTATTGCCTTCCAGACCAATATCCTGGCGTTGAACGCCGCAGTAGAAGCGGCACGCGCGGGTGAACATGGTAAAGGGTTTGCCGTGGTTGCCGGTGAGGTCAGAAACCTTTCGCAGCGCTCCACAACCGCCGCGCGTGAAATCAAAGAGCTCATCGATGTTTCTTACAGTCTGATAGAAGCCGGAGCCCATCAGGCGGGCGACGTGAGCGAGAATATGAACTCCATGGGCAATGCTATTCGTCAGGTTACCGATCTGGTCAATGAGATTGCGGCGGCGGCAACGGAACAGAGTCAGGGAATTGCACAGGTTCATCAGGCCGTTAATCAGATGGATGATGTGACCCAGCAAAACGCCGCCTTGGTGGAAGAAGCGTCGGCTGCATCCCGTTCATTGCAGGAACAGGCTGATGCACTGGCCCGTCTGGTGGGAGAGTTCAAGGTCGAACAGGAAACGGAGCACCGCCCCATGCCCGTGCAATATCCACAGAAACTTGCCTCACTTGCGCGAGTGGCAAAATCGGGCGAGACAGTGACAGGTGACACTGATTGGCAAAGCTTCTGATACGGCTGAGACCGTGACAGAGCAGTAACATGATTGTCTCAGCACAGGGAGAAAAACGACCATGGATATCCCTCAGGAGCAGGCTGAACACCTGGCAAAACACAGGGCACTGGTGGAGAGTTTCGAGCAGATGGTTGCTCTGGTGAATCAACTCGCCGTCGGGGAATACCTTTCATTGGATCTGTATATGAATAACTGTAGCCATTTCCGTGACAGGAGCCTTGAGGTTCAGGCATTGCTTTCCAGCCAATCTTTTGAAACGTATCTGATAAGAAATGATATTGCGCTGTATTACAGCATACACAGTGTCAATATGGCATTTGGCATGATGGCCAACATGCTCAATAACCTTAAAGGATTCTTAACCTGAACGGCAACATAGTGAAATAGCCTGTAGAACACAGGGACGATCCGTCCCTGTGTTCTGTTAAGTCCGAAATCTTACTCGCCAACGTTATGTTGTTGCACAGCACTTAAAATAGCCCTGTAACAACAAGGTAAGTTGCTCTGCCAGGCAGGCATCAAACCCTGGCGCAGTGAGCCCTTCCAGAAAAGTCCGCACGGGTCCAGAAAGTGCCCCCAAAGCAATACCCGCCGTCAGCGCCGGGTCATCAAAATGAGCATCCGGGGCGCTGACCAGCATTTGCGTGATGGCGATGACCATCCGCCCATGCATGATGGCGACAAGTCTGGCACCATCCCGTTCCCCGGCAACGCTGTAAAGTGCCTTTGACTCGTCAGGGCTGTGCAGTTTTGCCGCCAGATAGGCCGTGACCAATCCCTCCGCCATATGAATGACGGATTGTCCCCTGCACTGCTGGCAGGCGGTTTCAACCGCTGTCGCCACGGTATTCAAATGCTGCTCCAGCACGGTAGCCAGCAGTGCGTCCCGGTTGGGATAATACTGATAAAGGCTGCCGACCGACATTCCCGCGCGTTTGGCCACCAAGGTGGTGGTGCAACGGCTCAGCCCTTCACGGGTTAAAACCTGAATGGCTGCCGTATGCAATGCAGCAACCGACGCGGCAGATCGCGCCTGGACCGGTGATTTCCGTGGCTTGAGTGTTTTCGTTGTGACGTTCATGAATGCGAATTCAAAACCTGAAGGATCATTCATATACTTGTACTTTCCTCAACGCCCTAAATCAAGCAGGTAACCATGAACAGAATCGATGAAGGTGACACTTTCACACTTGGCACGCGCACAGTTAAACGTCTCGGTTATGGCGCCATGCAACTTGCTGGCCCCGGCGTCTTTGGCCCACCAAAGGATACCCAGGCAGCGATTTCTGTGCTGCGCGAAGCGATTGCATCGGGTGTTAATCATATCGATACCAGTGATTTTTACGGGCCCCATATCACTAACCAGTTAATCCGCGAAGCGTTACATCCTTATCGGGATGACCTTACCCTGGTGACCAAAATCGGTGCCAAACGTGGGGATAACGGCGCCTGGCTGCTGGCATCTTCTGCGCAGGAGTTGACCCAGGCCGTGCATGATAATCTGCATAACCTCCAACAGGAGGTTCTGGATGTGGTCAATTTACGCATCATGTTTCAGGTGGGCGCCCCCACCGAAGGCTCCATCGCGGAACCCTTGTCTGCACTGGCTGAATTGCAACATCAGGGGTTGGTTCGCCACATTGGCCTGAGTAATGTGACCGCCACGCAAGTGGCCGAAGCACAAACCATCACGCCGATTGTTTGCGTGCAAAATATGTACAACATCGTCAACCGGCAAGATGATGCCTTAATTGACAGTCTGGCCCGGCAGGGCATCGCGTATGTTCCCTTTTTCCCTTTGGGAGGGTTCACTCCCTTGCAGTCATCCACCCTGCAAAAGGTTGCAGATTCCCTCAGCGCCACGCCTATGCAGGTTGCATTGGCATGGTTGCTCCGTCGCTCACCGAATATTCTGCTGATCCCCGGCACGTCATCGGTGGCACATTTGCACCAAAACCTCGCGGCCGGCAAACTCGCCCTACCGCAAGAAGCCCTCGATAGACTGAATAACCTCGCCGATTAATCCCGGTCAGATCCTTTCACACCGTGGGATAGCGCGAAAATAATCCCTAAATCGCACGATCCCTGCGGTGTTTTTCATCAAGACATCAGGGCTTCATCCTTTGGCAGAATGGGGCTGAGCCCGCTGTTGCAGAGAGTCTTCAGCAGTAATGGGCAGAGATAATTAAGATGGTAGCGTTTTAACGCTGGATGCTGCGCCATTTCACGCTGAAATAGAAAGGATGGACATCACTGCACTACAAACATCCGTTTTTTGCGCCACACCTCAAGTTTTGTCCATTTCTGCCGTTAGTTAGTTATTAAGATTCCTTCCAGGGAAGTGCCTCATGCTTAAAACTATCCGTTCACGTATCATCATGGCTTGCATCTCGATTGTGATTTGCTCGCTGGCTATCAACACATTCCTCAGTTACACCGTTGCCGATAAATACAACAGTCAGGCAACCGACAGTACGTTGAATGCTCTTACAACCAGCCATACGCAAGGGATAGGCGATTGGGTTAGTTCGAAAACAGCGATGATTGTTTCACTGCAATCCGTGGTGCTGACAGCCGATCCGGTTCCGGCCATGAAGCAGATTGCGACGGCGGGAAACTTCACTAATGTCTACGTCGGCTATGCCAATAAAACCGCGAAATTCTCCGATCCAACCGGCATACCCGCTGATTACGACCCGACCGGACGGCCCTGGTACAAACAGGCCGAAAGCGCCGGGCACCCGGTGGTAACACCGCCGTACATCGACGCTGGTACCGGCAAACTGGTAGTGGCATTCGCCGTGCCGGTGATGGAAAATGGCGCGCTGAAAGGCGTTGTGTCCGGTGACGTGTCGATGGACAGCGTTATCAACAACGTGAAGACCATTCACCCGACGCCGGAAAGTTTTGGCATGTTGGTTGACAGCACGGGGACGATTATTGCTCACCCGAACGTCAAACTGACGCTGAAGCCTTTTAGTTCGATGGCGCAAGGGGTGAATTTGCAAACTTTATTCGCCGCCAAAACCCCGGTCGATATTCGTCTGAATAATGCGCAGAAACGCGTTCGTACTATGCCGGTGCCCGGTACGAACTGGTTTACGCTGATCATTGAGGACAAGGACGAATCCACGGCGGGTATGCGCTCCCTGCTTACGTCGTCACTGATTACGCTGATTGTCATCGTGCTGATTTCTACCGCCGTGATCAGCCTTATCATCAGTAAAGCGTTCCGCCGCCTGTCGGAAGTGCGCGATACGCTGAATGCCATCAGCTCCGGCGAAGACAACCTCACCCAGCGCTTACCGATTGACGGGCATGACGAAGTGACGCAAATCGCCATCGCTTTCAATACGTTTGTCGATAAACTCAGTAAGGTGATGGCCGAAATCCGCACCACCAGTGAGTCAGTGAAAATCGCGGCGGATGAAATCGCCGCGGGTAACCACGACCTGTCCGGCCGTACCGAAGCCGCCGCCGCCAGCCTGCAACAGACGGCGGCCTCACTGGAACAGATCACGGCAACAGTGTCGCAATCCGCCAGCTCAGCCAAACAGGCCAGTGAAACCGCGAAGTCCGCATCGGCGGCCGCATCACGCGGTAACGATGTGGTGACCAACGTGATCACCACCATGGAAAGCATTGAGAGTGCATCATCAAAAATCGGGGATATCACCGGCGTGATCGATGGTATCGCCTTCCAGACCAACATTCTGGCGCTAAACGCTGCCGTGGAAGCGGCCCGTGCCGGTGAGCAGGGGCGTGGATTTGCCGTGGTCGCCAGCGAAGTACGCAGCCTGGCACAGCGCAGCGCACAGGCGGCCAAGGAGATCAAAGTGCTGATCGAATCCACCGTCAGCAGCGTGGCCTCCGGTTCGGCACAGGTTCGCCTGGCGAGCAGCAGCATGAGCGAGATTGTCAGCAACGTATCGAACGTCAGCAGCGTCATGCTGGAAATCACCCATGCATCGGAAGAGCAGATGTTGAGTATTAACGAAATTAACCGTGCTATTACCCAGCTCGACAGTATGGTTCAGCAGAATGCCGCGATGGTTCAGGAGTCCACCGGAGCCGCGTCAGCCTTGCAGGAACAGGCTACCGGGCTGGCCGTCGCCGTCGGGCATTTCAGGGTTTAAGCTGACCGGACATTGAAGGTCAGCGGGTAATACAAACGGCCAGGCGCTTATCACGCCTGGCCGTTTTTTCAATGTGACAACAGATTATGCCGGCTTATTTCCCGACAGTTCCGTGGTTCTTCGTACGGCGGTCATCACGCTGCGCTGTAACCCTGCAGCAAAATCGCTGTTGTTGAGTTCATACAATCCGTTAATCCCCACGCCTGCGGGTGAGTTATTGATGTCCATTAACTGCCGCGGGTGCTTGTCACTGATTTTCAGCATTTCTACGCCGCCGATCAGATTTTCCCACACCACCTTACTCGACTGCGCCCGGGACAAACCGCTCAACACACCGGCATCGGTGAGCGATTCGATAAAGTAATAGACGTAGTTCACCCCGGCGACCGCAAAGCCGGTGAAAGCATCGATCAGGCGCTCTTCCAACAGCATGACTTTGCCAAAACTTTCCAAAAACGGCATCAGCGGTTCGGCTTGCACATGCGGGTTAAACACCACGCCGCTATAGCCGTAACCGGTATCGGTCAGGGTGTTAGGGATCATCCTCACTATGGGCCGCGTGGCACCAAACAGTGCGCCCAGTCGTTCGAGCGTCACCCCGGCAATAATGGAAATGAGGGTGGCATTCGCAGACGCATGCTGGCAGATATGCCGGGCCACGCCGTCAATATCATCCTGCGGACGGACGCCAATCACGATGTGATCTGCCGCAGCAAGGGCTTCGCTGTCGTGGTACACCGACGTAAGCTGGTAGCGATTACGCAGCGTGGTGATCCGCTCCTGATCGATATCAGCAAGGGTGATATCCCCGGCAGAGACCGCCCCCCGGCTAAGGGCTGCGCGGATAATGGCTTCCGCCATCTGGCCAGCACCGACAAAATGAATATGACTCATGGTTGACTCCGTTAAGGTAAAAATACGGTGGGAATTATTCCTTCAATGATCGTTCCACCAGCGTCGCCCAGATACCGATACCCAGCGGGATCAAATCGTCATTAAAGTCGTAACGGGCGTTATGCAGCGAGGCCGAAGGCTTCGCGCCATCGGCACCCAGCCAGAAATAAGCACCCGGACATCGCTCGAGCAGATAGGCGAAATCCTCTGCCGCCATCGACGGCGCATTATTGAAATGTACCTGCTGAATACCGGGCGAATTCTCTGCCGCTTCGCGCAAAATAGTGGCCTGCGCCGGAGCGTTTTTTGTCACCGGGTAACCAAACTCCCACCGCACTTCGCCTCGCACGCCGAAGGGTAATGGCACAGATTGAACAAACTCTTCAATCAGCCGCCAGCAGGCCATACGCGTTTCATTACTCAGGCAGCGCAAGGTGCCGGACATATGCAGCGTTTCCGGGATAACGTTGATGGCATCTCCCGCCTGCAATTGCGTGAGGCTTATCACCGTCTGTTCCAACGGCGACAGACGCCGTGAAATCAGGCTTTGCAGCGACAGGATTAACTGCGCCCCCGCCACCACCGGATCCGCCCCCAATTCTGGCATCGCCGCATGGCAGCCTTTCCCGGTCAGCGTGATGTAGAAATTGTCTTGTGAGGCCATCATCGGTCCCTGGCTGACCGCCACTTCGCCGACCGGCAAGCCCGGCCAGTTATGCATGGCGTAAACCTCCTGCATCGGAAAGCGTTCAAACAGCCCTTCATTCACCATCATCTGCCCGCCTCCGGCGTTCTCTTCGGCAGGCTGAAAAATAAAATGAACGGTACCGCGAAAATGGCGGGTTTCACTCAGATAGCGGGCCGCCCCCAGTAAAATAGCCGTATGACCGTCATGGCCGCAGGCGTGCATCAAACCGGGATGCTGAGAAACGTGGCCAAAATCATTCAGTTCCTGAATCGGCAATGCGTCGATATCCGCACGCAGGCCAATCGATGGCCCTTCGCCGTTACGCAGCGTGGCAACAATACCGGTTTCGGCGATCCCGCTGTGCACTTCCAGACCAAAGGACAGCAGCAGTTCGCTGATTTTTTGGGCAGTACCATGTTCTTTCAGGCCAAGCTCAGGCCGGGTATGGAAATCCCGGCGCCAGTGTCTGGCCTGGTCAATAATCTGTTGGGAAATGACGGTCATAGATCCTCTGTGGTGATCTGTATTGAGATGCAGGTGATTATTCAGACAAGTGCGGGTCTTGATTCAAACGTCACAGAGCCTGTTTCTTACCGAAATAGATTCTCGCCAGCCCTTCTTTTGTCACTTCGACTGCGTGTTCTGAGCTAAGCGACACATGGCGTTCAATTAATCGCGCGCCTTTTTCTACATCGCGATGACGTAGCGCGGAAATAATTTCGACATGTTCATCGTAGGCATTAATACGGCGACTCGGTGTTTCCAGATCGATACGGCGGAAAAAGCGAATTAGCGAGTTCAGGCTATCGAGCATTTCATACAGCCGCGTATTTTGCGAAATACGGGCGATTTCCATATGAAACCGTTCATCAGCCTGAGCGATATCCGACCAGTCAATGATTTCGCTCGGATCCGGCTGCTGCTGGCTGACCTCCTCCCAGATAGCCGCCGTGGTGGCAATGTCTGCGTCGCTGGCGCGCTGGCAGGCAAAACGAAAGGTGGCCTGCTCGATGATCATGCGCACTTCATACAGTTCCCGGACGCCTTCTGGTGTGATGTCCCGGGCATAAAAGCCGCGATTGGGCACAAAACTCATGAACCCGTCTTTCGACAGGCGGTTCAGCGCTTCGCGCACCGGGGTTCTCGACACCCCAAGCTGACCGGCCAGCTCAACTTCATTGACGCGCTCGCCGGGTCGAAAGTGATAGTCGATGGCCAGCAGTTTCACCTTCTCATAAACCTTCTCAACGCTGTCTGCGCTGCGGGACTTTTTCTTGGGAACGATCACAGTGCCTCCTGTTCTGCTTATTCTTCTGATGACATTTTTTGTTCTTTAACATTCGATCGTTAAAAATCTAAGCAGACTTAAAATGAGAGATAACGTTTTAATTGATAACACAGCGATAAAAGCGACTCAACACAAGATTGCATACACTTTTGCATTCACTTTATTAATGTCTTATTTTTCAAATAACTAAATGATATATAATATTTCAAACTTTGTTATTCCCGCAGAAAAACTTTATTTGCACTATTGCAGTGCGGTTATTGCCCTAAAAAAGTGAAAGAATGAATAATAGTAAAAAATAAACATTCCATAAAACTGAAAAATAAATAGTCGTCACTCGCTCGCTATTATTTTTTCTCTCATTCACTGCCGCTGTTTTTCCTGGTTATTTGTTCTTTTTATCCCTTTCCTGCGTCTCCCGACCCGTACACATTGCGCACATGGCATAGAACTTGCCTGTAAACATAAGTGTATGCACTTGTTAATTCACTACTGAGTGCATACGTTGCGCCACACCAGGGAACACACACGCCATCCGCAACGCCCAATCAGGGCTGTGACGATGCCGAACGCCAAATTGCGTCCAAAAAAGCCGGAGATACATCATGAACACTTGCTTTCGCCGTAACCTCGTCCTGTCTGCGATGACCAGTATGACCCTTCTGAGCGTGATCCATCCTGCCTTCGCTGATATCAAACTGGGTGCCATCCTGCCATTAACCGGCACCAGCGCCAGCATTGGTGAAGACCAGCGCCGTGGCATTGAACTGGCGGTTGAGAACCTCAATGCCAAAGGCGGTGTCGCCGGGCAGAAATTGGATGTGGTCGTAGAAGACTCCGCGGGAAGCCCTGTCACCGGGCTGAATGCGGTCAGAAAATTAACCCAGGTGGACAACGTCCCGCTGGTGGTGGGCGATTTCTCCTCCAGTGTGACGATTCCTGTCGGCCAATTTCTGGTGAAGAACAATCGGGTTCATATCAACATTTCCGGCACCAGCGCCGATGTACGCAAAATTGGCCAGTCCTCTTATAGCGTGATCGGGCTTGATGACCTTTCCGCGCGCTTCTCCGCCGAAGATGTCTGGAAGCAGGGTTATCACAAGGTGGCCTTTATCGCACCGGACGGCGCTTACGGGCAAGGCATGGCACAGCAGTTCAAACAGGCGTTTGAAAAACTGGGCGGAAAAGTGGTCGCCAAAGTGCTTTATACCAGTGGTCAGCCCTCTTACCGCCGCGAGCTGGAACAGATCTCCCGCGCCAAACCTGACGCCTATGTTTATACCACTTACGGTCAGGATGCCATTGTGCTTAACCGCGAAGCCTGGGAGCTGGGCCTTAGCCACACCGCGTGGTACGGCATGTATCTGACCATGGCGATTGCGGATTCACCGGCACAGTACACCAACGGGCAAATCGGCATGGAAGTCTCCGGGATGGCACAGAAAACCGAAGGTCAGAGCTACACCGAAAACTACCAGAAACGCTTCCACGAAAAACCACGTTCCGTTTATGGCAGCTACGCCTATGACAGCATCATGCTGGCGGCGGCGGCGATCAATAAAGCCCAAAGCGCCAGCCCAGAGGCCCTGGTCGCCGCAATGAAAACCGTTGCACCACAGTTTACCGGCCTCACCGGCACGCTGAACCTGGATGCCGATAATCAGCGCCAGACCCAACCGTACCTGAAAGTGAAAGCACTCAACGGCGAGCCGGTGGCGCGCTAACGCACGACGACGCGATCGTTTCCTTATGTCACTTTGTTCAGGAAATCACCATGTTTCAGTTTATTGTTGATACGTTGATCCGCACGGCAGATTTATCACTGGTCGCCCTCGGACTGAGTCTGGTTTATGGCCTGGTGCGGTTTGCCAATATCGCCCACGTACAGTACGCCATGGTCGGGGCTTTCCTGACCGCCGGTGGCCTGAAAATGGGGATGCCCTTTTCACTGGCGGTGCTGTTTTCTGCCCTGTCGTGCGGCCTTTTAGCCGTACTGCTGCATCACTGGGTGTTTCAGCGATTGATCCGCGCCGGGGCGGCGAATGCCATGATTGGCTCCCTTGCGGTCTCGATGGTGATGATTGCGTTGATGTTAGGCGTCGAAGGATCGGCGCCCGTCAGCTATAACCTGCCTGTCAGCAACATCTTGCAGTGGGGAACGATCCGTCTCTCCGCCGATGAGTGCTGGAGCCTCGGCACCACCGTCGCCATTATCATCATTTTCAACCTTCTGCTGTTCTTCACCCCTCAGGGGCGATCTATCCGTGCGCTGGCCAGTAATCGCGAACTGGCGGCAGCTTCCGGGCTGAACGCCAACGCCATCGTGCATACCGTCAATATGATTTCCGGCATGATCGCCGCCGTGGGTGGCTCGCTGATTGCCATGACCAGCAGCGCCTATATCAATCAGGGGAATGACCTGATGCTGCCGGTGCTGGCCGCTGCAATCCTCGGTGGGCTGGGGAACCCAATGGGGGCGATTCTGGGCGCGTTACTGATTGCCGTCACTGAAACGCTGGTCACTAACATTAATTGGGGAGGGTTGTACGGCGAGGAGATGGTGTTCATGCCGACCACCTGGATCAACGCCGCCTCGTTCGTGATGTTGTTACTGGCTCTTTTGTTACGCCCCTATGGCTTGTTCAATAAAGAGGTGCGCCGTGTCTGAGTTTCTGCTCCATATTTTCTGCATCGCAGGCATCTACGCGATGATCGCGCTGGCCCTCAATCTTCAGGCCGGTTATGCAGGTTTACTCAATTTCGGACACATTGCGTTTGTCGGCATCGGCGCTTACGCCATCGGGATCGGCAGCCAGTTCTCACTGCCACTGTGGGGGGTGATCCCCGCCGCCATTGTGCTGGCGATGGCCGTTGCTGCCGCGATGGCGCTGCTCGGACGCCAGCTTTCTGCCGACTATTGGGGAATTGCCACCTTGGCCCTGGCAGAGATCATCCGCATTTCGGTGATCAATGAAGAGGCGTTTACCGGCGGTGGTCAGGGCATTGGCGGCATTGTGGCGCCCTGGGCCAGCGGCGAGCAACAGCATGACGTGCTGATTTTCGCGGTGCTGATCCTACTGTGCATTGCCCTTTGCACGTTGATATCCCTGCGTTTCGGCTCCAGCCGGTTTGGACGTGCCCTGCGGCTGATGCGTGAACAGCCTCAGTTGGCAATGTGCATGGGGTATTCCCTGCTGTGGCTGAAATGCCGTGCGCTGATGTGTAGCGCGATCATGTGCGTCATCGCCGGGATGCTGCTCGCCTGGTACACCAACTATGTCAGCCCGGATTACCTGCTCTCGTCTGAGACGTTCCTGATCTGGAGCATGGTGATGATCGGCGGTATCGGTAATGTGCGCGGCGTGTTGGCGGGCGTATTGGTGGTTGAGGGGTTGTACAACTTTATCCCCTTCGCCAAAGATCTGCTGCACATGAGTTCTGACTTAACTGGCGCACTGCGGCTGGGGCTGGTCGGGCTGGTGATGCTGGTTGGTTTGTTATTGCGTCCGGGTGGCATTCTGCCGGAGAAACTGAGGATCCTGCCATGACTACACTGCTCACCGTGGATAACATCAGCAAAGCTTACGGCGGCAATCAGGTGTTGAAGTCCGTCAGTTTTGATTTGAAAAAAGGCGAGATTCTGGGCCTGCTGGGACCGAACGGCTCAGGAAAAAGTACCCTGCTCAACGCCATTTCAGGGTTTACTGCCATTGACAGCGGCACCATTACCGTCGGGGCCGGGCGCATCGACAAGATGCCGCCGCACCGCATTATCAGCACCGGGATCGCCCGTACTTTTCAGCTTCCGGCAATGCCAGCAAAAATGACGGTAATGGAAGTGGTGATGTCAGCGGGCACCCGTCATCACGGTATCTGGAATGGGCTGTTGTCGCTGCCGTCCGGGCGACGGGCAGAACGGGAAGATAGCCTAAAAGCCTCGGCACTCCTCGCCACCCTGTTACTGACTCACGTGCGGGATCTCCCCGCCGCCGCGCTCTCCGGCGGGCAGAAAAAACTGCTGGGCATCGCCTGCGCACTGATGGGTGAACCGGACATTTTGATGCTCGATGAACCAATGGCCGGTGTTCATCCTAAATTGCGTCAGGAATTGGTCGAAACCTTGACCGCCCTCAGCCACCAGGGGATTTCGCTGATCATTATCGAGCACGACATGCACTTTATTAAGTCGCTCTGTCAACGCTGTATTGTGCTGGACCGCGGGCACATCGTCGCCAGCTGCCACCCCGATGATCTGTCTAAAAATCAGGACGTGTTGGATGCGTATCTTGGGCGCGGAAGCCGCACATTGAAGGAGGCCGTATGATCAGACTCAATGATGTTGTCGCCGGTTACACGCCGGGTGTCGATATTTTGCAGGGTATTTCGCTGGAGGTGTCACAGGCCGAGATCGTGACACTGCTGGGGCCAAATGGCTGCGGCAAATCCACCCTGCTCAAATGCATTGCCGGTTTTTTGACGCCACGCAGGGGCGAGGTTCAGTTGAATGGACAGCAAACCGCCGCCATCCCTATCCACCGCAAAGTCCGTGAATGTTCGCTGGGGTTTGTCCCTCAGTTGGATAACGTCTTTAACAGTTTGAGCGTGGCAGAAAACCTGCAAACCGGCGGGCAGTTTTTGCCGCCGATGAAACGCAAAGCGCGCATGGAACAGCTTTGTGAACTCTATCCGCTGCTGCGTAAGAAGTGGCAGGCACCAGCCTCGGCACTTTCCGGCGGTGAGCGGCAAATTCTGGCACTGACGCGCGCCCTGATGCCCGAACCGGCTATTTTGCTGCTGGATGAACCTTCCGCCGGGTTGTCGCCAAAAATGCTCGACGAAGTCTTCAGCGCCATTCAGGTCATCCGCCAGTTGGAAAAGGTCACCATCTTAATGGTCGAGCAAAACGCCATGGAGGCCCTGCACATCTCAGATCGCGCCTATATTTTGTCGCTTGGCAAGGTCGCGCTGACCGGCAATGCACGCGATCTGCTCAACGACCCGCGCATGAGCGAGCTTTATTTTGGAGGGCGTAGCGCTTAACACCATGCATCCAGACGCGGATAACACCATCAAACACCGGCCGGGAGAACCTTTAATGCCTCAATTACTCTGCGTGGTTGATCATGCGGTGATCAACGTTGATGACCATCTGGATGACGCCCAGGCGTTATTCCAGCGCATGGGATTTCAACTGACCGAACGCGGGCACCATTCGATGGGGTCGAGCAATCATCTGGCCATATTCGGTGAGAACTATCTGGAGCTGCTCGGTTACGAGCCGGATGGCGCAGATAACCCCGATGTGCCCAAAGGCTTATGGCAACCACCTTCAGGTTTAGCCGGGCTGGTCTGGAAAACAGATGATGCCGAGGCCACCTATCAACATTTACAGGCCTGCCAGTTGGCCGGTGAGCCGCCGACGGCATTTTTCCGCCCGGTGACCCTTCCCGATGGCAGCATTAAGGATGCCCGTTTTTGCATCACGCGCATTGACGCCCGCCACGTCCCTAACGGTTTCAGCTTTTTCTGCCAGCACCTGACGCCCGAGGCCGTGTGGCAACCCGCGTGGCAGCAGCACCCCAATGGCACACTGGCGTTGAGTGAATTCGTGATTGTGGCCGACGATCCGCACAGTGCGACCCGGTTATGTACGCGCATGTTCGCACCGGACAGTGAAATGAGCAGAGCGGGCGAGACGTTTTATTTGCAGGCGGGGCCAACCCGGCTGCGGTTTATCTCACCACAACAGGCGGAGTCGGAATTTATCGCCTTGCCGGATGACTATCACGGGCAACCGCGCATGAGCGCTCTGGGGTTTACCGTGTCATCCCTTACGCAGGTACGGACGTGTCTGCGCAACGGTGAGATCTGTTTTAGCGACACCGGCAACGCGATTGTCATTTCCCCGCGCCATGCGTTGAATGTCGCGCTGCGGTTTCGCGAGTAAAAAACAGCCGCGAATGTCTTAGCCTGCGCCTGCGGATTCATTTTCAGAATTAGCCCAGTATTTCTCTGTTTATTTAACGGATGGCGCTGAAATAAGCGTCTATCCCACCGTATTTTCTGGTTATAAATAAACCAACGTCGCATAAAAACGCACTAACGTATATTGACCGAGATTTAATGCATTAATTTAACTTAGTGTGAATTATTTCCCTTCTCAATATCGGCACCCTATTTATACATAAAAATTACATTACTATTAATTCAACAATAAAATTAACCTTTTATTTTTAATCACTAAAATAGCAATAATTAATTTTCAAATAGTACTGGTCAGTCACAACAATTCGCTGCATAGTCGCCACGCCGTGAAATACGATCACAATAACCTGCACACTATAGCGCCGTATTAACACAGCCAATTAACAATATAACAACGATATTAACCATTACTGATCAGCGGTTAGAGGATCCACATGCGTGTAAACATGCCAGTGACACAACGGGAGTATGGGCTAGACCCCGATACCACGTTAATGTCCACAACTGATGTCAACAGTCGTATTATTTATGCTAATTCAGCTTTTATTAATGTCAGCGGATTCTCTGAAGAAGAACTGATTTTTAAACCTCACAATATCGTGCGTCACCCGGACATGCCGGTCGAGGCTTTCGCCGACATGTGGTTTACTTTACAACAGGGTGACAGCTGGACCGGGCTGGTGAAGAACCGTCGTCAAAATGGCGACCACTACTGGGTGCGGGCAAATGTCACCCCGGTTTATCATCTGGATACGCTGACGGGTTATATTTCTGTGCGTAATAAACCCGATGCGCAAGAAATAGAATCCGCTGAAAGTCTCTACCACCTGGTCAGGGAAAATAACGCGGGGAGCCGCAAGTTTCATAAAGGATTAGTCGTACGTACGGGGTTATTTTCACCGCTCTCGCTTTTGCAAAAACTGTCCGTCAGTTGGCGTTTACGATTACCGCTGTTTATCGCCGGCCTTTTCCCGCTGTTATTCTCGCTGGCAGGGGGCAGTATTATCTGGCTGGTTGCGCTAACGCTTATTACTCTGCTCGCTGCTGACGCCTTCCTGCAAACCCAGATCCGCAATCCGATAAAAACCCTTCTGACTCAGGCGCAGCAGGTGGTTTCTGGTAAGAAAGTAAATTCAGTCCATATGAACCGCGTGGATGAAATAGGTCTGCTGATGCGTTCCCTGAATCAGTTTGGGCTTAATCTGCACTCACTGGTGGAAGATGTTGGCACTCAGGTCAGCGGGATCACGGATATCAGCAAGCAGCTGTCGAAAAACAGCACCGCCCTCAGCGCGCGCACAGAAGAAACGGCCGCCAATCTCCAGCAAACGGCAGCAGCGGTTGAACAGATCACCGGCGCGGTTCAGCAAAGTGCCGACACCGCCGTACAGGCTACCCGCCTGGCTGATATCACCACCGCCGTGGCAAACAAAGGCGGCCACATCATGCAAGAAACCATTGGCATGATGCAGTCGATCTCTCACGCCAGTAATAAGGTGGTAGACATCATTGCGGTTATCGACAGCATTGCGTTTCAGACCAATATTCTGGCGCTCAATGCGGCGGTAGAAGCAGCAAGAGCCGGTGTCGAAGGCCGTGGTTTTGCCGTGGTGGCCGCTGAAGTTCGCGTGCTGGCACAACGCTCTGCCACTGCCGCCAAAGAAATTAAAGCGCTTATCGACGCCAATATGCACAGCGTCACAACCGGCGGCCATATGGTCGAAAGCGCCGGGAAACAGATCAGCGAGATTATCGAGGAAGTCGTGCAGATGTCGGGGCTGATTAAAGAGATCAGCCACGCCACGCATGAGCAAACGTCCGCGCTGACGCTCATCAATACCTCTCTCGCCCAAATTGAGACCATGACGCACAACAATGCCGAGATGGTGTTGCAGTCATCGCAATCTGCCGACAGCCTGAACTATCAGGCCACCCGGCTAAGAAGTGCGATTGATGTGTACAGCGGGCAGATGACCAAAATGGAGGCGGCGAAACACACAGCCCCTGAAGCGGATTTTAGTGAAGTAAGACTCGGATAAATAAGGTCATGGGGTAGACGCCGGAGTCGCAAACGTAGACCATGAGACATCTATAATAGCCTCCGGGGCTTCAATGAGCGACTCGCAGCATCCCGTGCGCAAGCACCCCATGAAATTGAGTACTTCGGTCATCTTGATGATCAGCGGCGTGATTATTTCCGTGTTGCTGGTCGTCCATTCACTCTATTTTGTTCAGGTCAGCGATACGACCCGCGACGGCGTGAAAGATAAAGCCCTGGCGGTCGCCAGAACGCTCGCCGATTCCCCCGATATTAAGCATGGCCTATTGCTGCCACCGGACAGCGGCATTATTCAGCCTGTCGCCCAAGCGGTACAAAAAAGGAATGATTTGCTGTTTGTGGTGGTCACCAACATGGACGGCATCCGTTTCTCGCATCCCAATCAAGATATTATCAGCCACCATTTTATCGGTGAGGACATCGGCCCGGCCCTGCTGGGGAAAGAGAATGTCTCTATCAATAAGGGCGTACTGGATGAAGCCCTGCGTGTCTTCACGCCGGTCTATGACGATCACCATCGCCAAATTGGCGTGGTGGCCATCGGGATTTCGCTTGAGAAGGTTGCCGCGCAGATCAATAAAAGCCGCTGGAGCATTCTGTGGACGGTGCTATTTGGCATGATGGTCGGCGCGCTGGGCACCTACTGTCTGGTGAAAATGCTCAAACGCATTCTGTTCGGGCTGGAACCGTATGAAATATCGACGCTGTTTGAGCAGCGACAGGCGATGCTGCAATCGATCAAAGAAGGCGTTATTGCCGTTGATGAGAATGCACAGGTGACGCTCATCAATGATCAGGCCCGGCAAATGTACCAGGAAACCGGTACCGAGTTCACCATCAGCCCTGAGAACAACCGCGAATCGCAGCCGCTGATCCTCAATCTGTGTGATGTATTACGCACCGGGGTCCCACGTCGGGATGAAGAGATTAACTTTAAAGGCCGCTTCCTGCTGAGCAATACCGTGCCGGTACGCAGCAACGGTGTGATTATCGGGGCAATTTGCACCTTCAGGGACAAGACCGAAGTCAGCCAGTTGATGCAGCGCCTGAGCGGCATGGTAAACTACGCGGATTCGCTGCGTGAACGCTCACATGAATTCATGAATAAACTGCATGTCATTCTTGGATTACTGCACATGAAAAGCTATGCGCAGCTCGAAGATTACATTCTCAAAACGGCCAATAACTATCAGGCAGAAATTGGTTCCTTGCTGTTGAAAATCAAATCGCCGGTGATCGCTGGCTTCTTGTTAAGCAAGATTAACCGGGCCTCTGATACGCGTCACCTGCTCACCCTGAGTGATGACAGCCTGTTGCCGGATAACGCTAATGAAAATCAGGTTGCGGCGCTGATCACCGTGTTAGGCAATGTGATCGAAAATGCGCTGGACGCGCTGGGTGAACAACCCGACGGTGAAGTCAGCGTATTGTTGCATTACCAGAATGGCTGGCTGGCCTGTGTGGTCAGCGATGATGGCCCGGGCATCGCACCGGAAAATCTGGATGCCATTTTTGAGAAAGGTTTCTCGTCCAAAGGCGATGAACGCGGCGTCGGGTTGTTCCTGGCAAAACAACAAATAGAAAGCCTTGGCGGAACGATTGCTGTTGAATCGGAACCCGACGTTTATACTCAATTTTTTGTTCAAATCCCCTGGGATGGTGAGAGGAAAACTCCATGATCAATGTGCTGGTAGTCGATGATGATGCCATGGTCGCAGAGCTAAACCGCTGCTATGTGAGCCAAATTGCCGGGTTTACGTGCTGCGGGACGGCCTCCACGTTGCAGCAGGCCAAAGAGATGGTTTTAAATACGCAGCTGCCTATCGATCTGATTTTGCTGGACGTGTATATGCAGCAGGATAACGGGCTGGATTTACTCCCGGAACTGCGCAATGCCAGGCGGCCCATCGATGTGATTGTGATCTCTTCCGCCGCCGACGCAAAAACCATCAAGAAGTCGCTGAACTATGGCGTGGTGGATTACCTGATCAAACCGTTCCAGTTTTCCCGTTTTGAAGAGGCCCTGACCGGCTGGCAGCAGAAAAAGACGCTGATGGATAATCAGCAATATTACGAGCAGTCGGACGTTGACCGGTTAATTCACGGCAATAATCAGGCGGTGGTGGATAATAAAAAACTGCCAAAAGGCTTAACCCCGCAGACGCTGCGCACATTGTGTCTGTGGATTGATGCGCATCCTGATACGGAATTCTCAACCGATGAGCTGGCGCACTCGGTGAATATCTCGCGGGTTTCCTGCCGTAAATACCTGATCTGGCTGGCGGACAGTCATATCCTCTTTACCAGTATTCACTATGGTGTGACAGGCAGGCCGGTGTATCGCTATCGTTTGCAGGCGGAACATTATTCGTTGCTCAAGCAGTATTGTCAGTAAACCGTGCGGTCACTGTTCTCCAGCGGCACGAAGGTAAACTGGCGCTGTGAGGAAAAAATCACCTGGTGATCTTTAGTGACGAAAATGGCCTCGATGTTCGGAAACTGTTGTAAATAAACGAGGCTTTTTTCGACCCCCATCCCGTACAGCAGCGTGGTGTAGATGTCTCCGTCGATAGAATCATCAGAAATGACGGTCACACTGAGCAGTTCGTTATCCAGCGGGTAACCGGTTTTAGGATCGAGGATGTGATGGTAGCGGCGGCCATGGTGTTCAAAATAGCGTTCGTAAATACCGGACGTCACCACTGACTTGCCGGTCACGTTAATCACACCCATGAGCGAATCAGGGGCTGAGAACGGTTTTTTGAGGCCAATAGCCCAGTCACCGTCCCCCCCTGCGCCAAGCGTTTGCACATTCCCGCCCAGATTGATCAGCGCATGTTCAACCTTTTCCCGATGCAGAAAATCCCTCACTACATCAGCGATGTAACCTTTGGCGATCGCCCCAAGGTCAATTTCCATTCCCGCTTTTTGTAGAAATACAGAGCGCGTCGTTTCATCGAGGATCACGTCATTGGGGTCTGTCAGTGCGATCAACGCCCGCAGATCACCGGCGTCGGGAACGCTGTTGCCGCTGAAGCCAATTTTCCAACGTTTAACCAGCGGGCCGATAGTGACGTTAAAACAACTGCCTGGCAGCAGACTGACCGCTTTCGCGCGCTGGATCAGATCAAACACCGGCTGGCTGACCGCGACGGCATGACTGCCCGCCGCATGGTTGATCGCCATGACGTCAGAATCGTGGCGGTTAACCGTGAAGATATTTTCCTGTTGTTTGATCAACCTGAAGACGCGGGACGCCAGACTTTCGTTATGTTCAAACAACTTGAGAAGAATGGGCGAGCCCATCAAAACAGCGGAATAAGCATAAACACGGGCGTCTGGCGTCATAGAATGTACCTGAACTGAAGGGGAGAAACCTGCACCGCATAAGACAATGCAGGTTGTTAACCGTTACCGCATAGCGTGTTTAGCGGCATTACGTCCCGCCAGAATACCGAAGATGATGATATCTGCAACGGCATTACCGCCAATACGGTTAGCCCCATGAAGACCACCGGCCACTTCACCTGCCGCATACGCACCGTGGATCACCTGTTCCTGAAGGTCCAGCACACAGGTGTCGGTGTTGATCATCACGCCACCCATCGTGTGATGCACGCCCGGTGCGATACGGATAGCGTAGAACGGCCCTTCATGAATCGGCTGACGCAGCGCCGTTTTGCGGCCAAATTCGCTGTCGTCCTGCTTTTCGACGGCGACGTTATAGCTTTCCAACGTGGCCAGGAAGGCGTGGTGATCCATCTCCAATTTGGCAGCCAGTTCACGCGGTGAGTCAGCGCTGATGACAAAACCGCGGGCAATATATTCATCCGCCGCTTTGTTTTTCATGCGAATCTGTTCGTCAAAGATCACGTAGGCGAATTTCTCAGGCAAGCCAATAATGTTGGCCGACACTTTGTCACGGGTTTCCATCTCGTTGAAGAAACGCTTACCCGCCTGACTGACCAAAATCGCACCGCCGCCGCGAATGGCTTCGGAAATCAGATAAGAGGTGGTTTGTTCAACGGTGGGGTGGATCTGAATCTGGCCCATATCCACGGTACCGGCACCGATTTTTTGCAGCATCGCGATACCGCCGCCGGTGGCACCTTTATGGTTGGTGGTCACAAAACCATCCAGCTCAGGGCGGTATTTCACCACCATCTCACTGTTTGCGCTGAAACCGCCGGTGGCCACAATCACGCTTTTGGCGTTGATGGTCAGGATTTCATTGTCATCATTAAGCAGTTCAACACCCTGCACTGCGCCATCCGCGTAACGGATTTCGGTCACAGAAGTGTCCAGCATCACGTCGATGTTGCGCTGGTTAAGATTCTTCACCAGACCGCTGATCAGGAAACCGCCCACCGCGCTACAGTCTGCCGGACGGTGTGTGCGGTCGATGCTCATGCCGCCGGTAATGGTGATGTCACTCAGTTCAATGTTGCGCTCTGCCAACCATTCGATCGCCTGCGGGGCGTGCTCCACAAACTCTTTCAGCAGTGCGGTATTGTTCTTGAACTGGCCGCCTTTTAGCGTTTCCTGATAGAACAACGCTTTGCTGTCGACGATGCCTTTGAGTTTCTGGAAGCGGGTTTCTGCGGCGTTCATGCCGACAGACGCCTTGATGGTATTACCGCCAATGGTGGACATTTTTTCCACGATCAACACTTTTGCCCCTTCGTCACAGGCCTGAATCGCCGCCGCCAGACCGGCACCGCCGCTGCCAACCACCACCACGTCGTAGCTTTGTGGCTCAGTCAGGCTGCCGCCCTCTTCCAACAACTGCGCTTTACAGGATTTAGCCATCGCTTTGGAGACGGCTTTTTTCACCGCTTCGCTCTGCTCGGTTGCACCGGTCACGGCATCGACGTGCGGGCTGTTGGCGTCCAGAATACGCGAACGGATGATGTCAAAGCTGGTGGTGAATTCGACATCAATATCATCACCGGTTTGCAGCGTAATATCGGCAATGCGGTCGGTTTCCAGACTGACGCTGATCGCCAATTCATTGGTTACATTCTGTACTTTTTCCTGGAATACACCGGCTTTGAATTTCTTCGAGGTCATGCTGATGTCACGGATCATTGCATCCACCAGCGAGAAGCGCCACAGCGGCTCAGGAATGGTCAGCGCTTCGCGGTGGGTGCTGTCGATGAACAGTTCGAGGTTCTGATCGCGGGCAATACGGTCGGTCCAGTCGGGATAGGCGATGCAGGCTTTACCGATGGCAAGCATGTCGTAGCCGTGTTCCAGCGCCAGTTCGGCATCGGCTTTATTCACGATACCGCCCACCCCCATCACCGGGATTTTCGCCAGGGTGTCTGAACGCATCGCGACGTACTTGTCGATAAGCGGTGTCGGGTCCGTGGTATCGATAATAGACGGACGCAGTGAATACCCCAGAGAGAAATGCAGGTAATCCAGACCGCGCGCCGCCAGCTGTTCCAGCAAGTACAGGGTATCGGCAAAACGGATGCCCGGCACTTCAAGCTCTTCCGGCGAGAAACGGTAACCAATAATGAACGAGGAGTCGGCGTATTTTTGCGCCATGCGGTGTGTGATGTCGAGAATGGCCAGCGGGAAACGGGCGCGGTTTTCGCGGCTACCGCCCCATTTGTCGTCACGCTGGTTGGAGTTGGGGGAGAAGAACTGCTGAATCAAATAGGTATTAGCCCCGTGGATTTCCACGCCGTCAAACCCGGCTTCAATAGCACGACGCACACCTTCACCAAACTTGGTGATCATGTCTTCCACTTCTTCTGCCGTCAGCGCCACAGGGGTCGCTGCGCCATCACGCGGCGCGGCCAGCGCACTCGGTGCAACCGGTGTCTGGCCACCAATCAACTTAGGTTCACTCATACGGCCGCCATGGTAAATCTGCAGCACGGCCTTAGACCCCTGGGATTTTACAGCCCTGGCGATTTTCGCCAGGCCATCAATTTTACCGTCGTTATCAATGCCAATGGCTCCGGGGAACGCCAGGCCTTTATCATCAATAAAACAGCATTCAACGATGACCGTACCGATGCTGCCAGCACGCGCACGGTAATACTCCACCAGCTCACTGGTCACTGTGCCGTCGTAGAAACCGGTACAGGTGGTCATCGGTGCCATCAGCACACGGTTTTTTAGCACAGTGCCATTTGGCAATGTGAAGGGGCTTAATAATTGTGGGTTCTGGCTCATAATAATAACTCCAAATTTCAAAATGTTTAATAATCTATGAATTCTTTATCGGATTAATTTTATACATTTTATTTTCGCCCGATCTCATGGTGGTAATATAACGATATCTTTAGTTTCAAAAGGTCTAACGTTAGTTAATTAACTATTTATTCATTAATAGAGAACCTGTTTTATTAAATTAATGTTAACCATGTTATTAAATGATCACATTAATTTAAATTACGGGCTTTTTATCCTTTATATGAGGGAGGAAATATTACAATTGCGCGTGCAGTAAGGCGCGAAGCCCTGCGGCATAAAGGGAGATTTGTGGCAACATGAGGAGGTTAACGACCTCCTTTTCTGGCGAGATCTTCTACCTCTTCTTTCACCGGGTTTAGTTTTTAAAATACCCCCAAATACAGTCAATAATAAACAGTCAAAAAATAGCGCCAGCGGGCACCTCACCCTCCTTTTTAAAAATTAAAGCAGCCCCGTATTTTGTTGATCGAGATCAACAGCAATAAATATGAAAAACGCATTATATAAACATTTACCCCCTCCTTAAGGGGAATGTAAGTAACCCAACATAAATAACAATAATGGAGCAGTTCAAATGCCACCATTAAATAACTAAAAAAGCTTAAGTAACTAAAGAAAGCACAAACATCTTACCTATGCGCCATTAAAAGAATTCTCAACTACTCGTAGACAAATAAAATGACAGATATCTCAAATACTACTGTTACACCACCGGTGAACAAAGCGGCAGGCGGTAAAAAACACCGCATGCTCTTCATGTTCTTGCCCGTGCTGGTTGCCGTGTTGTTGCTACTCACCCCTGTACCCAACGGGCTACAGCCTTATGCATGGCATTTTTTCGCCATCTTTATGGGTGTCATCGTTGGCCTGATCTTCGAACCTTTGCCCGGTGCCGTTATCGGCCTGACGGGGGTCGTGATCATCGCGTTGTTCGGACAATGGGTGCTGTTCAGCCCGGCTGAACTGGCCGACCCTAAGTTCAAAATGGCGGCACAGTCCTTTAAATGGGCGGTAAGCGGGTTTGGTAACTCAACGGTGTGGCTGATCTTCGGCGCATTTATGTTTGCCGCAGGCTACGATAAAACCCAGTTTGGCCGCCGCCTGGCGCTGATTCTGGTGAAATATCTTGGCCGCCGTAGCCTGACACTGGGCTATGCCATCGCGTTTGCCGATCTGCTGCTGGCACCGTTCACCCCGTCCAATACCGCACGCAGCGGGGGCACGATTTACCCGATCATTGCCAATCTGCCGCCGTTGTACGGCTCCAAACCCAATGACCCAAGCGCGCGCAAAATTGGCTCCTACCTGATGTGGGTCGCCATCAGTGCGGCCTGTATCACCAGCTCGATGTTCCTGTCTGCGCTGGCCCCTAACCTGCTGGCACTGGCGCTGGTGAAAAGCATCGTCGGTATCGATATCTCGTGGGGAACCTGGTTTATCGCCTTCCTGCCATTGGGTGTGCTGCTGCTGCTGGCGATGCCATTACTGGCGTACTGGCTCTATCCGCCTGAAGTCAAAATTAACGACGAAGTACCACGCTGGGCCAGCCGTGAGCTGGAAAAACTGGGCAAATTATCGCGTAATGAAATCCTGTTGATGCTGTTCGTTTGTAGTGCATTAGCCATGTGGATTTTCGCTGCCAACTTCATCGAACCGGCACTGGCTGCGTTACTGGTCGTTACCCTGATGTTGTGGACTGGCGTATTGAACTGGAACGATATCACCAGCAATAAACCGGCCTGGAATACCTTTGTGTGGTTCGCCACGCTCGTCGCACTGGCTGATGGCTTGTCCCGCACCGGCTTCATTGGCTGGCTGGGCCAGGCCGGCGGTTCGCTCATGGTCGGTATCTCTCCGGGCGTAGCGACTATCGTGCTGCTGGTGGCGTTCTACCTGTTGCACTACCTGTTTGCCAGTACCACCGCACACACCACCGCATTGTTACCGGCTATGTTGACCATCGGTGCGACAATTCCGGGTATGAATATGCAAGTGTTCTGTCTGCTGATGGTGACATCACTGGGGATTATGGGGATCATCACCCCTTACGGTACCGGCCCAAGCCCGATTTACTACGGCAGTGGCTACCTGCCAACTGCTGATTACTGGCGTCTCGGCACCATCTTTGGCGCGATATTCCTGGTAGCATTGCTGGTGATTGGCTACCCGTGGATGATGATGATGTTCTGATCGACGGGTTAATTCATACTTATAGGCATTAACAGAACATTTACTGAAATAAAACATCTATATCCCGTTGCCAGTCAGAGCCTTTGGCTGGCAACATATGGAACGAATAAAAACGTCGCCCTGATTTTCCCGTGATTTACTCCAAAAATCGGCCTTACCTAATGGCGGCAATAACGGATTAAGTGAGAAAACAATGTCGAATAAATCCTTCTATTATCAAAATCCCTTCCCCGTTTCCAAAGAAGATACCGAGTACTACCTGCTGACCAAAGAGCACGTTTCTGTCAGCAAGTTTGAAGGCGAGGACATATTAAAAGTCGCGCCTGAAGCTCTCACCTTGCTGGCACAACAGGCCTTTCATGATGCGTCATTTATGCTGCGCCCTGCCCATCAGCAACAGGTTGCTTCCATTCTTCATGATCCTGAATCCAGCGAAAACGACAAATACGTTGCGCTGCAATTTCTGAGAAACTCCGAAATCGCCGCAAAAGGCGTGCTGCCGACCTGTCAGGACACCGGCACTGCGATCATCATGGGAAAAAAAGGCCAGCGCGTCTGGACCGGCGGTGGCGATGAAGCCAGCTTGTCAAAAGGCGTCTACAACACCTTTATCGAAGACAACCTGCGCTATTCGCAAAACGCAGCGCTGGATATGTACAAAGAAGTGAATACTGGCACCAACCTGCCAGCGCAAATCGACCTCTACAGCGTGGATGGCGACGAGTACAAATTCCTGTGTATTGCCAAAGGTGGCGGTTCAGCGAACAAAACCTATCTGTATCAGGAAACCAAAGCGTTGATCACGCCAGCGAAGCTGAAAGATTACCTGGTTGAGAAAATGCGCACGTTGGGTACTGCGGCCTGCCCGCCATACCATATCGCGTTTGTGATCGGTGGCACCTCCGCTGAAGCAACGCTGAAAACCGTGAAACTCGCCTCCACACATTACTACGATGGTCTGCCAACCGAAGGCAACGAGCACGGACAGGCATTCCGCGATGTGAATCTGGAACAAGAGCTGCTGGTCGAAGCGAATAATCTGGGTCTGGGCGCACAGTTCGGGGGCAAATACTTCGCCCACGACATCCGCGTCGTTCGTCTGCCGCGTCACGGCGCTTCCTGCCCGGTCGGCATGGGCGTTTCCTGCTCCGCAGACCGTAACATCAAAGCCAAAATCAACCGCGACGGCATCTGGATCGAAAAACTGGAAGACAATCCTGGCCAGTACATCCCTGACTCCCTGCGTCAGCAAGGTGAAGCCGGCGTTGTACAGGTGGATTTGAACCGTCCGATGACCGAAATTCTCGCCCAGCTCTCCGAGTATCCGGTGTCTACCCGCCTTTCCCTGAGCGGTACCATCATCGTTGGGCGAGATATTGCTCACGCTAAGCTGAAAGAGCGTCTCGACAATGGCGAAGGGTTGCCGCAGTACATCAAAGATCATCCGATCTACTACGCAGGCCCGGCGAAAACGCCTGAAGGTTATGCCTCCGGTTCCCTCGGTCCGACAACCGCTGGCCGCATGGATTCCTATGTTGACCTGCTGCAATCCAACGGCGGCAGTATGATCATGCTGGCAAAAGGCAACCGCAGCAAACAGGTGACGGATGCGTGTCATAAACACGGCGGCTTCTATCTGGGCAGCATTGGTGGCCCGGCAGCCGTTCTGGCACAGAACAGCATCAAGAGTCTGGAATGCGTGGAATACCCTGAGTTAGGGATGGAAGCTATCTGGAAAATTGAAGTGGAAAACTTCCCAGCTTTCATACTGGTTGATGATAAAGGCAACGATTTCTTCGAGCAGATTCAGCGCAACCAGTGCGCAAAGTGTGTGAAGTAAATACCAGGGTGACGAATGTCACTGTCTGAAAACCAAAGGCTTGCCCGACAACGGCAAGCCTTTTTTCATTGAGGAACGCTGAGCAACACTACGACATCATGTAAATCATCACCCCTTCCGTCACAATGCCGACGGCGGTGCCTATCAGGATCGAAGAAGAAGCAGACTCTACATAGGTATCGCTGCGTACTGCGAACATCCCGGCTGCAATCGCCGATGGCGTAGCGCCAATGATCACCACCTGCTGCATCAGCGTGTGGCTAAGTCCGAATGCCATCCCCGCCGCCGCCATAATCGCAGGCTGGATCAAATTCTTCATGCCGATGTTGGTGAATGTATGAATATTCAGCGTCGGACGTTCTCCGAAGAACAGCAGACCCAGTGCAAATAGTGAAATCCCTCCCGCCGTTTTACCCATCATTTCAACCGACGATGAGAGCAGCTCTGGAATTTTAATACCCGCCAGACTCATCACCACACCGAGCACCGGGATCCAAACAATCGGGTTACGCGCTGCTTTGAACAGATTGGTCAGGATCATTTTGCCCAAACTTCCCTGCTCCGCCAGCTCACTGTTTTTATCCCCCATGCGGATCAGGACGATAGTCAGTGGGATCATCAGCACGCTGGTGACCAGATTACCAATAAGTACGCCCAGAAAGCCTTCCGGGCCAATGAGCACCGCCAGAACCGGCGCACCAAAGTACGCCATATCCGGGAATGCGCAGACCAGCGACTGGATGGCGCTGGTTTTGATGTCGTGGCGAAACAGAAAGCGGGAAATGCACAATGTCAGGAGATAAGAGCCCATCAGCCCGATCACCAGTACCGCCATAAACGACAGATTCTGTATTTTCGAAGGGTCCGTATGCAATGCTCCGATGAAAAGATGTAGCGGCAGTGCAAAACGAATGACCACGGTGGCAAGCACCGTGGCGTCATCACGTTTCATATAACCGAGTTTTCCACTCAGCCAGCCTAACAACATGACAAATACTAAAGGAAATAAAGAAGATAAGAGTAACGTTGGCATAATATAACCTTTTTATTTTTATAGTTAACAGAAGAGATAAAGTGGCGAGTATTTATATTCTTTTAAATTTGGTACCATTGTGATAATCATCACATCCATTAATTGGGCAGTAATAACAATAATTACTTAACCACAATGTACTTATCAATCAATGAGATGAGTAATAAATCAATTTATTCAAAATTAAATGAAATTTAATTTCTTATTTGGACACATTCTGAAAAAACCAACAGATTTATGGAGATATTCGTCACTAAGTAAGTATTAAAATACTTTTGTAATTTAAGTAAGCGGAACTCACCCGCTACGCGTGCTATAAAAAATATCGATAAACATGTTTTTAAAAAATGTTTCAACCACTCAGGCTGCTATGTGCCACGGTTATATTTATCTATCTTGTTTACATTGATTATGGGGTTTTACTGCGAGGGATCCTGAAGCATAGTCGCAACGCTTCGGGAAATAATTGAGTTAAGATTTATTAAGGCTTCAATGATGTTAAAAAAACGCCCACTCTACACGCATTACACAGGTTCACTCTTACTGGAAAATCCGCTGCTGAACAAAGGCTCAGCTTTCAGCCGCGAGGAACGCCTGGCACTCAATCTGAACGGTTTATTGCCCAATCAGGTTGAAACTATCAGCGAACAAACTGACCGAGCTTATTCCCAATTCTCAGATTTCAAACGTGATATTTCCAAACATATCTATTTGCGTAATATCCAGGACACGAACGAAACGCTGTTCTATAACCTGGTGAATTCGCATTTGGAAGAGATGTTGCCGATCATCTACACCCCGACCGTCGGGGAAGCGTGCGAACACTTTTCTGATATTTATCGCCGTGCGCGCGGCCTGTTTATTTCCTACCCGGACCGCGACCACATCGATGAAATGTTGCAAAACTTCTGCAAAAACGACATCCGCGTCATTGTCGTTACCGATGGCGAACGTATTCTGGGGCTGGGCGATCAGGGCATCGGCGGCATGGGCATCCCGATTGGTAAACTCTCGCTCTACACCTCCTGCGGCGGAATTAATCCTGCCAACACGCTGCCTATTATGCTGGACGTCGGCACTAACAATGCCCAGCGTATTGATGATCCGCTGTATATGGGCTGGCGCCACCCGCGTATTACCGACGGTGAATACAATGACTTTATGGATCTGTTCATTCAGGCGGTGAAAACGCGCTGGCCGGATGTGCTGTTGCAGTTCGAAGATTTTGCCCAGACCAACGCGATGCCCTTGCTGGAACGCTATCGCGACCAGTTGTGCTGCTTCAACGATGATGTTCAGGGTACCGCCGCCGTCACGCTCGGCTGCCTGATTGCCGCCAGCCATGCCGCGGGGACACAACTGCGCGATCAGCGCGTCACTTTCCTCGGGGCAGGTTCAGCCGGTTGTGGTATTGCTGAGAAGATCATCGCGCAGATGGTTGCCGAAGGGGCGACGCAAGAGCAGGCACGCAGCCAGGTCTTTATGGTTGACCGTTTTGGATTATTGACCGATGACATGCCTAATCTACTCGATTTCCAGCGCAAGCTGGTCACGAACAAAGAGAAGATCAGCCATTGGGCGGTCGATGCGCAAAACATCTCCCTGCATGATGTGGTGCGTCACTCAAAACCGACCATTCTGATTGGTGTATCCGGGCAACCGGGGCTGTTCACCGAAGAGATCATCCGCGAGATGCATCATCACTGTCATCATCCAATCATCATGCCGCTGTCTAACCCAACCTCCCGTGCGGAAGCCCGTCCGCAGGATGTGATTGCCTGGACAGAAGGCGCAGCGCTGATGGCAACCGGTAGCCCATTCGCACCGGTTCATTATCAGGACCGCACGTATGTGATCCCGCAGTGTAACAATGCCTATATTTTCCCAGGTCTGGGACTGGGGATCCTGGCCTCAAATGCGCGCCGCGTGACCGATGGCATGTTGCTGGCCGCCAGTCAGGCGCTGGCCGGCCTCTCGCCGCTGGCGACGACCGGCCATGGTTCATTATTACCGGCTCTGGCCGATATTCAGCAGGTGTCTAAAGTGATTGCGGCAGAAGTGGCCCGCGCAGCGCAGCGTGAAGGCGTGGCCCCGGTGATGTCAGAAGAGACGCTGCAAAGCCGGCTGCATACCGAGTTTTGGCAAGCTACCTATCTGCCTTACAAACGATCCTCGTTCTGACCCTCCTCTCAGCCGGTACATCAGTACCGGCTTATTCATGCCGCCAGTCGTTCACTTCGCCAGTCCCTGTAGGATTGAGCGGCACGCTATATCAACACGTTGTCATTTCTTCTTCATGATTTCCCCTCCGGTTTGTCATACCGGCGTGCCAGGGTACCCCCCTGATACCCCGAAGCATTCCAGCCTGAGGGAACATGAAAAAACCCACTTACCTGAGTTTACTGGCGATGATGAAAACGTTGACCCACCCTTTGATTGCCCCGGAAAACCCAGATGTTCTGGTCATTGCCCATCGTGGTGCGTGGCAAACCACCCCCGAAAATTCCCTGGCCGCGCTGGATGAAGCCATTCATTTGGGTGCCGATATCATCGAAATCGACGCGCAAACCACCGCCGATGCGCAGTTGGTGGTGATCCACGATGCCCATCTCGACCGCACCTGTGATTATCAGGGCGAAGTGGCGACGATGCCGCTGTCAATGGTGCGTCGCGCCAGACTCAAAGCCGCTGACGGACGAGAAGGCATGGTGCTGACCAGCGAACGTGTGCCGTTATTAGAAGAGTTACTTGAGGAAGCACGCGGACGCATTGTGGTCAACGTGGATATCAAGTACCCGCGAGATCTTGAACGCGTCGTGTCGCTGATTCTCAGCATGAACATGGCTGATGGCGTGCTGCTGAAAAGTAAAATGGACATCACCGCGCAGCGTTTTCCACTGGCGCTGGCCGGGGTGCCTAAGCCGATCCCGTTTATGCCGATCCTGCACGCCCGACCCGGCCTTTTTGCTGCCGACCTGCGCAATATCAAACAGTTCGGTGCACAAATGATTGAGCTGAATTTTACCGATCTCGCCGACGTGACCGCCGCCCGTGATGAGCTGAAACGTCTCGGCGTGCGGTTGTGGGTCAATACACTGGATGTCTCTCATTCATTGGATTTCTGTGACAGCCGTGCGACACAGGATCCCGAAGGCGTTTGGGGCGTTTTGATCGAGGCAGGCGTGCGGGCATTCCAAACTGACAATGTCGGACAACTGGTGCGTTGGTTGAAAGACCGCGGAAATAAGAGGTCGTAAATGAAGCTGTGAGACGTTATCGGCACAAGGCTTCAAACTCGGAATTATCTTAGCCCGCCCCGCGAACTGTCATAATTCCGCAGTAATCTGTTCATCTTGTTCATCAACGGGTCCAGCCAGATGGAACACGCAGCACAGCCACTGAGCCATTTTACTGCCCGCTCCCGCCTGCTCACCGCGCGGGAGCTGTGCATTGATGTGCCTTTTGTCACACCCGACAGCGATAACCTGAAGGTGATGGCGCTGTTCACCGAACATAGCTCGCTAATCAGTCTGCCGGTTGTCGAAGGCACTCGCCCGTTCGGCCTGATCAACCGCCACATATTTCTTTCGCAAATGGCCCGGCCATTTTTTCGCGAACTATACGACCGCAAAAGCTGCATCGCCTTTATGGATAAGTACCCGCTGGTGATTGATTCTGCCAGCACACTCGATGCCGTGGGGCAGAAGATGGTGGAGTCTGGCGACAGATCAGTCACCGACGGTTTTATTCTGACCACCAACGATGAATATATCGGTATGGGGTTGGGCATTGACGTGATTAAAACAGTGTCGAGTTTGCAAGCCCAGCAGCATCAGCAAATCGTGCAAAGCATTGAATATGCCCGCGTGATTCAGGAGGCCATGCTGAATCAGTCTCAGCAATCTCTCGCGTCACAGCTGACAGACTGGAGCCTGGTCTGGCAGCCGAGAGATTGCGTCGGTGGCGATTTTTATGCTTTTCATCAGGTAGACGGCGGCGAATTGTTGTTTATGGCCGACTGCACTGGCCACGGGGTACCGGGGGCATTTATGACCGTGATCCTGTCATCCGCGCTGGAGAAGGCGATGAGCAAATGTCAGCCCGACCAGCCAGAACAACTGCTCACCCACATTAATCACGTGATCAAACAGACACTGGGACAACAGCGCCAGTCTCAACAAACCTCAATGTCCAACGACGGCTGCGACGCCATGGCAGCGTTTATCGACCATCGCCACCAGCGCCTGATCTGGTCCGGCGCGCGGTTATCCGGGTTCCTGCTACCGGCATCCGGTGAAGAGGCGGTGATGCTCCGCGCTGACCGGATGGGTATAGGTTATACGGATACGCCGCTTGACTACTGCTGGGAGCGCCATGAGATGCCGCTCAGCCCACGGGACCTGCTGTTTATCTTTACCGACGGTCTGACCGACCAGATTGGCGGTAAACGCAACATTATGTTTGGCAAGAAACGGATCAAAACGCTGCTGGAACAGCATCGCACACGACCGATGCCTGATATTTCAGAGGCGCTGATGCAGGCCTATCTCGACTGGCAGGGTAATCAACCGCGCCGGGATGATATGACATTTTTAGGTTTCCGGTATTGAAGCCTTCCAGGACGGCAACGTCAGAGTCTAATGATGAAAAACGATCACCTGTTTTCCGGTCTGTTCAGTGCGCCCATGCCTGATGTGGTCGCGCTGCAGTACACCGGATTTTTTTCCCAGCACAATATTACGGCGATGGGCGAGGTGCTGCGTCTCTATCTGGAGCAGCATGAGAGCTCTTTAATCATCCGGCGTAAGCTCTTTTCCACGTTTATCGAGATGGTCCAAAACATCCTTCGTTATTCCTCGGACAGCCGTGCGCTGACCAGAGAGGATAATGAGATGCGCTTTGGCTCGGTGACTTTTGGGATCGATAACGGTAAGTACGTGTGCGAAAGCACCAATTTAGTCAAGGCCAGTGAGATAGCGCGCCTGCGCCAGTGCCTTGAAGCTCTGAATATGATGAGTGCCGATGAGATTAAGCTTAATTATAAAGCCTCACTGCGGGCCGACACGCCGGCCTGGAGCAAAGGCGCGAACGTCGGTCTGTTGACGCTGGCCCGCGATGTCAGCGTGCCGCTAGAATTTACGTTTCGTCAGGTGGAATCATCCGATTTTTCCGCCTTTCATTTGAAAGCCATTATTTAAAACGGACGCAGCACAATGAACAACATCAGCATCCCTGCGACTTCCTGCACGCCGGAAGTTGAGTTTGATTTTGACGGCTGCACGCTGTCGCTAACCGGGGAGTCCTACCCGGAGAATGCGGCGGCTTTCTACCGCCCGTTGGTGACGGCGGTGGAAGGTTTTGTGGCGGCCCATACGCAGCGCAGTGGCGCAGTGCTGGCGCTGCACGTCTCGCTGAGCTACTTCAACAGCTCCAGTACCAAAATGCTGTTTAGCCTGTTCGGCGCCCTGAACGGCGCCGACACCGCGGGGATCGCGACCACCCTGCACTGGTATTACGACCCGGAAGACGATATTTCAGAAGAGTTTGGCCAGGAGCTGAGCCTTGATTTTCCGTCTATCACTTTTCATCTACATCCGGGGCGCTGACATGATGAGTCTCGATGAGCTGTTTATCACCGAAAATGCCATTTTGCACCATGCCCGCGAGCTGGCAAGCCAACGAGGGCTGGAGACCGAGACCTATCGCGAGGCGCTATTCAGACTCAGCGGGCATTATCAAAAGATGATGAGCGAATCTTACCGCCTGATCTCGCGCAGTGACCGCGCCGAACGCGAGCTGAACCGGCTCAACGAGCAGTTACAGCAGTTGGCAATCAAACTGGAATATGAGGCCACCCACGATCCGCTGACGGAAGTATTCAACCGCAGCGCCATCATCCATCAGATTGATCGTGCGCTCCATGACGGCGAAGCATCGCTGATCTTGCTGGATATCGATCACTTCAAGGCCATTAACGACCGCTACGGGCATCCGGCCGGTGACGCGGTGATCTGCGAGCTTATCCGGCGCATCGCACAATCCGTGCCGGAGGCAGGCAGCATCGGGCGAGTTGGCGGCGAGGAGTTCACTATTTTGCTTCCCGGCTATACACAGGCGCAGGCAGTGATCGTGGCGTACTACATTCATGCGGCACTCAATGCCTCACCGTTAGCCGCTCTGCCGCAACAATTAGTGACAGTCAGCATGGGCGTCAGCTGGGGCGGCCAGCTCGGTGGTTTCAATGCGTTGTACAGTGAAGCGGATGTGGCAATGTACGAAGCCAAAAGAAGAGGCCGCAACCGGGTTCACTGCGGCGCGTGAATCCCGTCATTACCCCGCTACACCGGCAAAGGGACTTTGCTCATCGACACAACCTCCGTTTAAAGCAGTGTTTATCATGTCGGCATTCTGGTTTTAACTGGCGCAGGATTTTGGGAGAGGATCCGGCATGGTGCTTCCCTTCAACCTGCTATGCCCGACGAGCCCGTTGTCACCCAAGTTGCGATGGTAATGGGCCTCGTTGTAGCACACCTTAAATGTCGTCGAAAATATACGAACGCAAGACTAATTGAATATTTATTGCCATTAAGCAGGGCTTGCGTGTGAACTCTCTCTTACTGCACAAAACAAAAAGAAATGACTCAAGATAAAAATCAGTTATCCGATACTAAAGATGGGAAGACATGTTATCCCGATAAATAGCATCGCCTTTTAACTGACAGAGAAGAGCACCCTCAACGTTTTTTAATTGACGACCTTAATGCATGTGCCACTCGAGGTTTCAAATTATGAACTTTTTGCGGAATATTAAAATAAGAACGGCACTCGTACTCATTCTCATCTTTTTCTCACTATTATGGGCAGGGGCATCGGGTTTTGCCTTGTACTCTCTTAAAGAACTCAAGCTTGAACTGAGTGTGACCAATATTCAGCAGAATAATGGCGATATTATCAACGGAGCCAATGCACAGTACTACCGCGCGATCACCTCGCTGGAACGTGCTATGAGCAGTTTAGATAAAAATAACAGCGCCATTTATGACCTTGAAATGAATGCCACCGCCATCGAGTTAGACAGCCTCAAGAAAGGGCTGGAACAATTTAAGGCCATTAATCACGGAAATCTCGATGCCGCAACAGTTGATGATATTTATAATAGTTCATTTAACCTTTATAATACGTCAATGTTACCATTGTTTGACTCAGCAAAAGAAAAAAGAATCGGCGATTTTGAAAAAATTAAAGATGATAAATATCTGCCGCTTAGACGTGATTTCAGCTCAGCCATTGACAAGTATAATAATAAAATCACTTCATTAAATGCAGAAGCGAATGAAAGAATTACGCTTTGGGTTACGTGGTGTCAGTATATTCTCATCAGCGCATTGATTATTAGTGGGCTGATTATGCTGGGCACCGACCGTTATCTGGCGAACTTCCTTGTTAAGCCTCTAAATATTATGAAAGCGCATCTTGAAGCGCTGGCCGTGGGCGTACTTGACAGCAAAATTGCCGATCAGGGCAAAAACTGTATTGGCCAGTTGATCCCGTATATCGACAAAATGCAGGAGAACTGGGCCAAAACCGTGCGCGAAATTCGTAACAGTGCAGATTCTATTTACAGAGGGGCCAGTAAGATCTCCATCGGCAATACCGATCTCTCTTCACGTACTGAAGAACAGGCGTCGGCGCTTGAAGAGACAGCCGCCAGCATGGAAGAACTCGGTTCGACGGTGAAGCAGAATGCTGATAATGCCGGTCAGGCAAGTACGCTGGCAGGTCATGCAACCCAGGAAGCCCATCAGGGCGGCGATATTGTCAACGGTGTCATTGTCACCATGACCAAAATCACCGGCAGCTCACATAAGATCGTCGACATCATTGGGGTCATCAACAGCATTGCTTTTCAAACCAACATTCTTGCTTTGAACGCCGCCGTAGAAGCCGCACGGGCTGGTGAACAGGGCCGTGGGTTTGCGGTGGTTGCCAGTGAAGTTCGCAGTCTGGCGCAGCGCAGCGCCCAAGCGGCAAAAGAGATCGGAGTATTGATCAACGAGTCGGTTGAAAATATTAAGTCCGGTTCGGAACAGGTCACCCGCGCAGGTGACGCGATGGAGAAAATTGTCACTTCAGTCAGTCATGTGAATGACATTATGAGTGAGATAGCCTCCGCCTCAACGGAACAAAGCAAAGGAATAAGCCAGATTGGTACCGCCGTGGTGCAAATGGACAGCGTCACGCAGCAAAATGCCACCCTGGTGCAACAGTCAGCCGCCGCCGCCGCTTCGCTGGAAGAGCAAGCCCGTCAGCTGACTGAAATCGTCTCGGTGTTTAAAGTCGAAGAGAGCCCTGCCGCATCGGCCAATAGCCCGCTGCTCAGGCCTGTCCCACGAAGTAAAACCCCGGCCTTAGCCACCGATCAGGGAGGTTGGACGAAGTTCTAATCGTCACCGTCCTTCTCAGGATCGCTGAGAAGGACGACTTTCCTCGCAGGGCCCCACACAAATTGCTGCGTTAACACAACGCGTTAGCCATCATCGCATGAACATTACATCCTCCCTCAGACTTGCAGATTGTAACACTCCGGTATTATTTATTTTGTATGCTGTCTTTTTCTTACCCCCCAAAGGAGGAGGCCACATGCGCTATATCGTATTGTTTCTGTCGTCATTATTTATGGTTGAATCTGTTTTCACCAACGCGGTAGCGGCTGTTTCGCTGCCCTCACTTTCGTCGGCCATGAACCAGCGCCTGCTGGTGATGAAAGATGTCGCAGGTTATAAGGCGGAGCATCATTTACCGGTAGAGGACCTCGTCCGGGAGCAGAAAGTGATGTCTTTAGCCAGGGAGGAAGCCACGGCAGCCGGCCTTGAACCCCAGTCGGTGGTGCCTTTTATTCAGGCTCAGATGGATGTCGCGAAAGCCATTCAATACCGTTATCTCGCTGACTGGTTATCCCGGCCCGAAAAAGACTGGCGGGCCAGAGACCTGGATGAGGTTAGGAAGATTATTTCTGACCAGGACAACGTCATACTGCATTCGATCAGTCAGCGCTTACTGGTGGGGGGGCTAAGTGAGGCGGATAAGTCGGCGATGGTGAGCGAACTGACTGCGCCGCAATTAAGTAACGCGGACAAACATCGGCTGGTTGACACGATGGCGGCGATAAAACGCCGCACCTAGATGCCGATAACTGCCGCCTGTTCAGGTGCGCCTGATTGTCAGCCATTTTTCGAGCGCAGCAGGTTCGAGGGGTCTGGAGTAGAAGAACCCCTGAACCTGGTCACAACCATAGTCTTGCAGGATTGCGACCGTTTCGGCGTTCTCTACGCCCTCGGCGACCACGGTATACTTCAGGTTCTTCAACATCTGGATGGTACTGTTCACAATGATTTGGCTGTCCATGTCCGTCAGCAAGGCGGTGATGAGTGCCCTGTCGAGCTTAATCGTATCCAGCGGCATCCGGCGGAGGTAATTAATGTTGCTGTAGCCTGCGCCAAAATCGTCCAGTGAAATGACAAAACCAAATTGCTTTAACCTATTCAGACCGCTCAGCGCATCGGTATCTTCGGTGATTTCTTCCGTTTCGAGGCACTCAATGCCCAGCATTTTTGCCGCCAGGTTTGCTTCGCGCATTTTCCTCTCAAGGGATTCAGCAAAACCTTTGCGCGAGACATCACTGGCACTGACGTTTATCGAGACCGGCAGGGCAAAAGGCGTGCCGGTCCATATTTTCATCTGACGGATAGCATCATCTACCACCCAGTCTGTCAGTGCGGCCATCAAATTGGTTTGTTCCGCGAGAGGTAAAAAATGGCAAGGAGACAGTTCACCGCGATCGGGGTGACGCCAGCGGATAAGCGCTTCAAGGCCCACCGGCTGGTTAGTCAACAGACACACCTTAGGCTGGTAAACCAGATAGAGTCCCTGGATATCCTGCAATGCCGTCGCCAGTTCGTTCATTAAGCGGAAATCACTGTTACGTTGGGCGTCCGTCGTCTCATCAAATTTGCAGGAGGGTACTTTCAGGTTAATGGCTTCATGCAGCGCGCTTAAGGCGCGACGGAGTATCTCCTGCGCGGAGTACTCAGATGGCGTGAAGCATACTTCGCCGGTATGCACCTCCAGACGCACGGAGACCCCGCCTTCGAGCGTTGCACTGGCGCCCTCTAACCTTGCGCTGATTTGCGCCGCCGTCATGGACTGGTGGGTGGGCGCAAGGATAGCGTAGCGACCGACAGCCACCGTATACAGTAACTGTTCTGTCGACATGTTCAGCCTCTCCCTGAGCAGGGACGCCATCGCTTTCAGTAAACTCTCGACCGGCGCCATCCCCATTGAGCGGGCCAGTTCATACAAGCGTTGTATCGCAACGCAGTCGATAATGACCAGGCAATAAGCGTCACTGATCTCGTCGGTTTGCAGCAGTTGCAGCTCACGAATAATTCGCTGTCGGTTGGGCAGTCCCGTAGCCGCATCCGTAAACCCTGCCGAATGCCAGATTTCAAGGAAAGACATCACCAGACTGGCCAGCAGCTTTAGCGTTTGGAGCTTCTCCTCGGGGAATACGTGAGGTGTGGTGTCAGTCACGCAAAGTGTGCCAAGGATAATACCCTCGCGGTTTTGCAGCGGCACACCCGCATAAAAACGGATATACGGTGCGCCACGGGTCAGCGGATTTGACGAAAAACGGTCATCAAGATAGGTGTCAGAGACGACTATTGCTTCGCTGTTGTCCACAACGTAGCGGCAAAATGAGTCCTCTCTTAATGACTGGCGAAGATCAAAGTTATGCGCCGCCCTGACGTACTGATGTCGGTCGTCAATCACGGAAATAAAACTGCCAGGAATATTCAGCGCCTTACCTGCCAGCATCACAAATTTCTCGAGAACATCATCCCTGCTTTCATCTGGAGCCTTCAGCGCGGCAATAGCTTCATGCCGTAACAATTCATCGCCCGTCAGGTTAATTAACATCTATGCTCCTACTCCGGCAGTAAGGTTCCGAAGTGACAGTATCGAATGATACCTAATAGACTTATCGTCAATTTGACTGTTTTCTTGAGGGACGCACGCATTTTAATTATTGATCTGTGAAAGGGATGCCGCTGTGCAAATCACGGCGACAATCCAATAAATCTGACCCGCCAACGGCGTATGTTTATCAATACCGACAAGGGCGACGATGGAATGTCTAACTCATTGAACATGGGTTTATTTTATTGCTATTCGTTTCGCCTAAACAGGCACAAGAGGGTCCGCGCAGCGCAATTATTGAGCGAATTGAGACTAGCGTAAAATCTGTGGTGATTCGTCATGTGGGTGCTGTCGAGGCTCTCAGAGACTAAACACGCTGATATGGATGCGTCATTAACGGTCAGTACCGGAATGCAAAACAATAAAAAAGCCGATAACCATGAAATGGTATCGGCTCTTTCGCTGCGGGTGGGTGCAGAACGGGCAGTTAAGCGTTCAGTAACGGCTGCGCAGTGCTCTCGACCAGTGCCAGCAGGACTTTAATATCCTCCAGGCTGACCGTTGGGTTAAGCAACGTCAGTTTCAGACAGGTGACACCGCTGTGCTCGGTAACACCGACGTTGGCACGACCAGACTCCAGCAATGCATCGCCGATCTTCTGGTTCAGCAACCCGATGGTCGCATCGCTGCTCGCCGCCAACGACTCGGGACGGTAGCGGAACAATACGCTCGCCAGCTGCGGCCGCATCACCAATTCCAGCGACGCCTGTTCAGTAACGTATTTCGCGACGTCCTGCGCCAGGGTCACACCGTGATCGATGATTTCAGCGTACTGCTTCTGCCCTAACGCCTCCAGGCCCATCCACAGTTTCAACGCATCGAAACGGCGGGTGGTTTGCAAGGATTTAGACACCAGATTCGGTACGCCCTGCGCTTCATCAAATTCGGAGTTCAGGTATGCCGCCTGGTAACGCATCAGCTCATAGTGGCGCGCTTCTTTCAGCAGGAACGCGCCGCAGCTAATGGTCTGGAAGAACTGCTTGTGGAAATCCAGTGTAATGGAGTCGACTAACTCAATCCCATCCAGATAGTCACGGTATTTCTCAGACAACAACAACGCGCCGCCCCATGCTGCATCCACGTGCACCCAGATCTGATGCTCTGCTGCAAGCTCGGCAATCGCACGCAGCGGATCGATAGCACCCGCATCGGTGGTACCTGCGGTCGCAACGATCGCCAGAATCTGTTCACCGTTGGCTTGCGCCTGTGCCAGTTTCGCGGCTAAATCGCTTACGTCCATACGGGCAAACTGATCGGTTTTCACCAACGTGACCGACTGATAACCCAGTCCAAGTAACGCCATGTTCTTCTGCACCGAGAAATGCGCATTTTCAGAACAAAAGACTTTCATCTTTCTCAGGTTACCCACCAGACCGTCTTGCTGGATAGAGTGTCCCTGACGGGCGAAGAAAGCGTCGCGCGCCAACATCAGCCCCATCAGGTTACTCTGGGTGCCACCGCTGGTGAACACGCCTGCATCGCCAGCCTGATAGCCGACCTGAGTACGCAGCCATTCAATCAGTTTCATCTCGATGATGGTGGCTGACGGACTTTGATCCCAGGAGTCCATGCTCTGGTTGGTGGCGTTAATCAACACTTCAGCGGCCTGGCTTATCACCAGGCTCGGGCAATGCAAATGCGCGACGCACTGTGGGTGATGCACCGACAGGCTGTCTTTTAAAAAGTACTCAATCGCGCGTTCAATCGCGGCCTGGTTGCCCAGCCCCTGCGGATTAAAATCAAGCGTTATGCGTTCACGCAATTCAGCAACGGTTTTACCCTGATACATCTCAGGTTGTTGCAGCCACTGCACGACAGCTTCGCTACTTTGTGCAATCGCCTGCTGGTAAGCCTCAGTGCTTTGCACTGAGGCTGCCAGAATCGGGTTTAACTCGGACATCGCGATCGTTTACTCCACTGAGACAGGTTTAAGGCCAGCGCCTAACAGCGCCTGCTCAAACTTATCCAGGAAAATACCCAGCTCATCGTTAGTGATCAGCAAGGAAGGCAGCAGGCGCAGAACGCAACCATTACGGCCGCCACGTTCCAGAATCAGCCCTGCTTCGAAGCATTTTTTCTGCAACAGTGCGGACAACTCGCCATCAGCCGGGTAGCAACCCATGTGATCCTGCGCTTCATTTGGTTTAACCATCTCAATGCCGATCATTAGGCCAAGACCACGCACATTACCTATGACCGGATAACGTTTTTGCAGCTCAGCCAGCTTGCCTTTCAGCCATTCGCCCTGAACAGCCACTTTGTCAGCAATATTGTGATCTTTAAGATGTTGCAGGGTGGTCAGGCCGGTTGCCATCGCCAGTTGGTTACCGCGGAATGTCCCGGTATGGTGGCCAGGTGCCCAGGCATCAAACTGTTTCTTAATACCCAATACCGCCAGCGGTAAACCACCGCCGATCGCTTTGGACATGACGATGATGTCAGGCTCAATACCCGCATGTTCGAAGGCGAACAATTTACCCGTACGGCAGAAGCCAGCCTGAACCTCATCAATGATCAACAGAATACCGTGTTCCTGAGTCACTTTGCGGATACGCTGCAACCATTCAACCGGTGCAGGGTTAACACCGCCTTCACCCTGAACGGCTTCGAGAATGACCGCAGCAGGTTTGCGCACACCACTTTCGACGTCATTAATCAAATTTTCGAAGTAATAGGTCAATGCTTTGACGCCCGCTTCACCACCAATGCCCAGCGGGCAGCGGTATAGGTGCGGGTAAGGCATAAACTGGACTTCAGGCATCATACCGTTGACGGCTTCTTTCGGTGACAGGTTACCTGTCACTGCCAGCGCGCCATGCGTCATACCGTGATAGCCGCCTGAGAAGCTGATGATGCCGGAGCGGCCGGTGTATTTTTTTGCCAGTTTCAGCGCAGCTTCAACCGCATCGGCGCCCGATGGCCCGGTGAATTGCAGGCAATACTCTTTACCCTGTCCTGGCAATATAGAAAGCAAATATTCAGAGAACTGATCTTTCAACGGGGTTGTCAGATCCAGTGTATGTAACGGCAAGCCGCTGGTAATGACATTTTGGATGCTTTGCAGCACGTCAGGATGGTTATGTCCAAGCGCCAGCGTTCCCGCACCAGCAAGGCAGTCAAGATATTGATTATTCTCAACGTCGGTGATCCAAACGCCCTGGGCTTTCGCAATGGCTAACGGCAACTTGCGTGGATAACTCCTAACATTCGATTCAAATTCAGCTTGTCTCGCCAAATAGGTTTCATTGTTTCCATGTAATGAATTCGCACCTAAATTATCAATACGGACTTTATCCGTCATCATATCTCTCCTACAACTGGGGTTATCGCTAACACCGAAGTTGAATAATTGAATTAAAAAAGTAACTACCATGAGAAAATCGCGGCCAATATATGGCTTTTTTGCCCCCACCTCAATAATTTATTTTGTATGGAATTGTTTACTGTTTTTCATACGAATCAATATGTTGCTGATTTAACGAGCGATCATGCTACCAACGGCGTGTTACGTAGTCATTAATAGTGGTCGAATCATGCAATTACCCGCGAAGAAAAGGCTGCTGCACGGGGACTTCCCGGCGAAAAAAGTCACCAGGCTGGCTGCAACAGATCCCGCAATACCGGGCAAAATGCCTTGTCGCTGGAAGATGCATCGCCCGGACGATGAACAACGGAGAAATTGATCATCAGCGGGCATGCGTCGGCCATCTCACCAAACCGAAATTATGCCCCACGTACCGACAAACTACCCAGACAGTATCCATGACAAAAACATATCGGGTTGGACCAGCATCTTCCGTGACCCTGCTGAACATCAACAACATTAGTTATGGTTAAATAATCCGTATGTAATTATTAATCCATAGTTACAGACGAATGAACCCACCTGAGTTAAAATTATGTACGCAATTAACGCTTCTTATTGGGTAATACGTTAGCCTGTTCAGTAAATTACTGGTGATATAGGAAAATATTTAGGTTGTAAGAATATAAAGGCCACAAAACCACCAGAATAAGGATATTCGTCATGGAGCATGACAAAAACAATAGGACTTTTTTGGATCGTTTACACATTTTTGATGTGGTAATGAAGCGCAGAAGCATGACAGAAGCAGCAATATCACTCAATATGACGCCATCAAGAGTCAGTATGGCGATGAAGAAATTAAGGGAGCTATATTCAGACCCTCTATTCATTCGCAAAAAAAATGTTCTTGAGCCCACTGAATTCGCCAGAATTTTACATCGGGAAATACAGCATAACCTGCAAAAAAGTAATATCACGAATGAATTACAGATCATTGATAGTGATCAAAATCAGCTGCTTATTTCATGTTCGCCGCATATTGCAACGAATGTGATCCCTTTGGCATTTCAGCTTATTCAAGAGTTACCGCTCATTTCCATGAAACACATTGACTTACCCATGTCAAGGAAAGACCACACCAAACTTCTGATAGACAATGCAGTAGATATTATTTTCGATTATACTCCTGTTGACCACCCTGATATATTTTTCAGAAGACTGTTCAAGGAAGAATATTGTATTGTTTGTTATAACAATCACCCACGTCTTTCTCATTCAATTAGCCTGAAAGAGTATACTCAGGAAACTCACGCAGTGTTAGAAACCCCGTCAAGCCACGAGAGAAAAAGTGATTACAGTCAACACATTCATAATGAAGATAAAATAATTGGTTTTTGCAGCCACTACTATTTGGATCTACTTGCCGTTGTCGAAGTCAGCGATATGATCTGCACCTTGCCGCAGAATATTTATCTCAAGTTGCGCGCTTCATTCAATGTTAAATCATTAAACTATAACTTTAACCTTGGATTCAAAAAACCCAGTCTCTATATGAGCTATTTGAAAGAGTTGAAAAAATCCAAATACAAAAGCATTCTTCTTAAGAAGATGGAAAAGATGCGCTAAGGAAATTATATTATCGTCTCAACAATAATAAGTCATTTAAATGCGTGGACCCACATGAGAACCCGGCCAGAAAAAGCACCGAGATTAACCTGTTGTTTTTCTATAATCGCAAAAATGCTACACGAGTTCTTTTAGCGTATTCATTATTTTCAACAACGCCACAAAACTTGGGTTTTTCAGCGAACTTTTATTGTAGGTCATATATAAAGGAACTGGCTCAGGGACGAAATCACATTCAAGAATTTTAATATTGAAACTGTGACTAAACTTCTCGGCGAACCATCGTGGAATAAATCCAACCACATTAGACTTCTCAATAATGGAAGTATTAGCAATAATTGAACTGCTGCTAAAGAAAAAGTCACGATGTCCGAAGAAATCTAAAATGCCATTTTGCATGCGTTTTACGCCTTCAGAACCCGCGTTCAAAAAAGTAAAACTCTCATGATTAATATCCTCCGCCCTCAACCTGGTCCCCAGCCGCGGGTGCTCCTTACGGCATACGGGTACAGGGTATTCAGTCAAATAGACTTCAGTTACCGTTGAGAAGTTGTAATACGGTTTGCTATCAAAAATAATATCCGCTTTGCGGTAAATCAAAACATCCTCGACAGAGTCAATAAGCGCATCCGAGTTTATATGGCTAATTTCACAATTTAGCTGATCCTCCAGGATTTTGGCACAAATGTCTGGCAGTAAACGCATTGCCGCATAGGGTGTGGAGTGTATAACAAATTTGCTTTTTGTACTTGTGTCCGAAAAATAGTCGAGGCTGTTAATCAGTTGACTAAAACCGTCACTCAGATGAATGTGCAAATTCTCAGCAACCGTCGTGGCGACCAGCCCCTTACCTTCACGAATAAATAATGGATCGGCAAAATAGCTACGAAGCCTGCTCAGTGACTGACTCACGGCTGAAGGGCTGACACTTAACAACGCAGCGGCCTTGGAGACACTCTTGTGAATGAAAATGGCCTCGAAATTCAGCAACAGGTTTAAATCGAAACCTTTGATTTTTGCGATACTCGCGATAAGTGAATTGTTTGACATTTAATCGCCTGATTTGATTGATGTTTTCTATTAAACCCTGATGAAACTTAAAGGTAATAACGTATTTTTGATAATTATAGCAGAAGAAATCGAGCATCACTTTAAACGCTCTGAAGATTTACTCTTTGAAATCAGTCATCTAACAACGAAATACTTTTGTATTACTTTTAATCCGATAAGCTGCTACATGCGAACGGTAACCGTAGATACCCCTCATCCGCACGAGAGTATAGGTAGAAGATTTCTACCTGATAGTATTTATCATATCAAGTAATAAACCAGAAATGCAGCTGCAATATTTTAGCGTCGTTATCCCTCTGAGTTGTTAATGTCAAAGATTTAGATTTAAAACAATAAACCCAATATATTTTATAAAAAATTATCTTATCACCAAAATAATTAACATAAGCAATGCTTAAAAATGATTTAAGCATAAATATATTCCGTTATGGATATAATCCCACTTTAATGATGGGCAAGCTGGATTATTAGACCTGACTATCAACACGAAATTAATCAAATCATTTTTAAGGTGGTTTATGAAAATAAAAACGTTAGCATTAATGACTGTCTGCCTTTCCCCTGTGTCCTCATTTGCCTCTGATGGTGACATTACTTTCAATGGTGAAGTGACGGCAGCCTCTTGTAGCCTGAAAGGTTTTAACAACGGCACAACCACGACTGGCGAAATAATGACGCTGTCCAATGTGACACCTCAGTCCTTCACAGAAAACAGCGGTTATGCGGGCATGCAGGATTTCACCATTGATCTGAAAGAATGCAATATCACCACGATCAAAAATGCCCAGGTGGCATTTAGCGGGTCGCCTGACAGCGCGGATAACTCCATTTTAAGCAACATCGCGACAGCGACCCCGGCAACAGGTGTTGGCGTCGCTATTTTGGAAAGTAACGGGACTACGCTGGTTGATATCAACGGGGGTACACCGTCTAATGCTCAGGCACTGGTTGAAGGTGACAACGCATTGAAGTTTAAAGTTGCCTATAAAGCGAATAGTACAACACCCGCTGTAACTGCCGGTAAAGTGAGCGCCAAGACTTTTATTGATATTACATATAACTGACATTGCCGAAAATATTTTTAACATTTTCAATGTTTATTAATTATTAATAAAAAGCAGGCCATCTGTGAACAGAAATCATTTATCCTTAATAATGAAAACTTTCATTTTTTCGCCTGCTTTTTTTAGTCTCCCCTCCTATGCAACGGAAAACCAGCCAGCACCAGACAATGGCGAGGCGGCCTTTGACGTGGATTTTTTGCGCAAAGATACACAGGTTATTCCTCAACAATTTTATCATCCCAAAGACGTCACTCCCGGAATTAAAACAGCGGATATTGTTTTAAATGGACACACGTTATTTAAAACAAAAGTCGAGTTTATTACGCTTAAAGAAAGCAACAGTGCCTCTCCTTGTTTAACACAAGCATTATTGCATCAGTTGGGTCTGGATCATCATCTTGAAGAGCTGACAAAAGCCGGTAATGAAGTGTGCTATGACCTGTTATCCAAATGGCCTGACGCCAAAATTCAATACGATGACGCGATGCAGCAATTGCTGATCTCGGCACCGCAAGCTGCGATGAACGTCGCCAGCCAGAGTGAAATGATTGACCCGTCGTTATGGGATAACGGCGTCAATGCACTGCGCATGAGCTATTCCGGCTATGTTTATCATACAGATAACCATGGTTCCAATTCAGATTCGTCAGGCAGCGATACGGCGTATCTTAGCCTGAACTCCGGTCTTAATCTCGGTAGTTGGCGTTTCTACAGTTTCGATACTTTCAATAAATCTGACACAGGCTGGGAGCAAAATCATGACCGCGCTTATGCCGAACGAGACCTGGCCTCACTGGTTTCACGGTTTACCGTCGGGGATGTGTATGCCAATACCTCAAGTGACGTTTTGGGGATTTTACCCGTTCGCGGTATGACGCTGGAAACCAACAACCAGATGCTGCCATCAGGCACCTTTAGCTATTCACCGGTCATCCGCGGCGTGGCGCGAAGTAATGCCCGGGTGGTGATCCGCCAGCGTGGCAACATTATTTACAGCAAGACCGTATCACCCGGCAGCTTTGCCATCACCGACCTGACGAATGGCCAGATTGGCGCTGATTTGGCCGTAACAGTAGAAGAAAGTGACGGCAGCCAACAGCAGTTTACGGTGCCCTACACCTCTTTGCCGAACATGCTCAGACCCGGCACCTGGCGCTACAGCCTGAGCGGTGGCCGTTATCGTGATAACGGGCTGTTCTATCAACCCTTAGTCGCGCAAGGTAGCCTGCAATATGGCTGGGACAAACTCACCCTGAGCGACTTAGTGGTCACCGGCGAGGGCTATCAGTCCATGGCCCTGAGCAGCGCATTCAATCTGGGTTCCCTCGGCAGTGTTTCCCTTGACTGGGCACTGGAACGTCATCAATCCGTTGCAGAGGTCCGCCCCGATGACGCTGACCAGACAGCCGCCCGGAACGTGGGTGACAGTGGCCGGGCGCTGCGCCTGCTTTACGCGCGACGTTTTGATGTCACCGATACATCATTACAGCTGATGGGGTTTCGCTATCAAAGTGCTGACTTTATGGATTTCCCCGAATATGCCGGGTGGCGCTGGGGTAACGATAACAGTCATCATCACCGTAAAAATGAAGTTCAGGCCACGGTAAATCAGGGATTAGGTCATTTCGGCAACGGCTATCTGACATTACAGCGCGATACTTATTATGATTCGAGCGTAGCAAACACCTCGTTAACCCTCGGCTACAGTTTCAATATACGGGCAGTCAATGTCAGCATGAACTATAGCTATCAGGCCAATACCGGGGACGACTCTTTCTCAGGAAATAGCCCAGACCGGCAGCTGTCGTTGAATTTTTCCGTACCGCTGGATATGGGCGAAAGACGTAGCCGCAATCTCTCATTCAGCACGACCAGCAGTAATCATTCTGGTGATGCACAGATGGCGACGGTATCCGGAACTGAACTGGATAGCGCGATGAATTACGCCCTGTCGGCACAGCATGACAGCAGTGGTTACTCGCCGTCGGCGTCGGTGGCCTATCGCAACAGCATGGCCAATATGAATGCCAGCGCCAGTGCCAGCCAGGGTAGCAACCAGTATTCGGCGGGGATTTCCGGGGGGATCGTGGCATATAACCACGGCGTGGTGTTATCCCAGCAGATGGGGGATACCATCGCCATCATCGAAACGCCTGGCGCAAAAAATATCAGAGTGGAAGGCCAGCCAGGCGTATCCACCAACCGGTGGGGACGTGCCGTAGTACCGTCAATTTCACCCTACCGGGACAACGCGTTGTCGTTGGATACGCGTTACGCGGCGGATAATGTAGAACTGATTGACGGTGGGGAAAACGTGATCCCCACCCACGGTGCGGTAGTCGTTCGTCGCTTCCAAACCAAAGTCGGCCGCCGCGCGATAGTGATGCTATCACTGCCCGACGGCAAGCCAGCCCCTTTCGGGGCAAGTGCATGGCAAGGGAAAGAACAGGTCGGCATGGTCGCCGATAACGGATTGTTGTATCTCAACGGCATCCTGGCCGAAGGCGACACGACACTGCACGTGACACTGGAGAATGACACCCAATGCCAGTTCGAATTACCGGTCACTAAAGGTCCGTCAGACCCGTGGTATCAACAAGTTAATGCGGTTTGTCGCTAAACAGAGAAAATGATGAAATTTCATAAAATTGCCGTATCCGTAATGGTGAGCGCCTTATTATTCTCCAATGCGGCCAGTGCCGCAGTACGCCCGGCATTGACCCGGATTGTTGCGCTGGAGAGTGATAAAGAGACCTCCATCAAGTTACTGAATGACAATAAAACTCAGGATTACCTGGTTCAGTCCTGGTTGGAAGATCTGAAAGGCAACGATAAAAACCTGCCTTTTATTCTGACACCGCCGTTATTTAAAATCAGTGCGGGCCGTGAAGGCAAACTGCGCATGGTGGTTGTTCCTGGCAAAATCCCCCAGGACCGCGAGTCCGTCTATTGGTTGTGGATCCAGGAAATACCGCCAGTCAGCAAAAGCAAAGAAAACCAGTTGCAGATTGCGGTACGCACACGTCTGAAAGTCTTTATTCGCCCAACCAGTTTGGCGGAGAAACCGACTGACACCCTTAATAAATTGCAGTGGCAGGTGGTCAATGAAGGGGGGGAAACCTGGCTGAAAGCGAACAACCCGACCGAATATTACGCCAGCCTGGCTGAACTTTCCGTGATGGTCGCGGGTAAAACAGTCCCCGTAGCCGGTAAAAATGACATGGTTCCGGCCAAAGGTGAGGCACGTTACGCGTTACCTACCGGTGTGGCAGGCAAATCAGGTGTCCTGAATTATTCTGTTATCAATGACTTCGGTGGCGACTCATCGGTTCAGCATCAGCAACTGACCTTTTAACGGATTATCACCATGAGAAAACCGTCTCTGCCAATCAGAACCTTACTGCCTGGTGCAGCCCTGATGCTGATCGGCTTATCCCCAGGCTTCAGCCAGGCTGGGGTTTTACATTGTGACATCGACTCCGGGGGAGCCATGCCCTTCTCTCCCTACACCCGCGAAAACCCTATCGCCGCAGACCAAAACACACCCGATTATACCGTGGTGTTGTCATTGGATTACGCCCAGTTCCTGCCCAATATGCGCCTGACTTGTACCTCTGATGGCCAGGACTTTACCGCCCCGGCTGCATTTGATGGCATGATTTCTCTCAGTCTCAGCGCCATTAATGACCGTGCGCTGGACTGGACAGGTGAAGCCCAAACCACCAACAACGGCATCAAAATGAAGATGTACATCAAGGCCGTGTCGATTAATGAAGAAACACTGGCGAACAGTTATCCCCCGGCGAAAATGCCGACGGGCAAGCGCCTTGGTGTGGAATATCCGATCATTAATGGTAAAGATGACACCACGCTTGTCCAGTTTGGCGCTCAATATAATACTGATAAGTCGTTGTTTAAATACGATACCAAATACAATTTCGCCATTGAATCCATGCGCGCTGAGCTTATCAAGTTTGGCTGGATGGAGTACGGTTCAGAAGCTGTCATTCCCGCAGGTTCACATTTAACCTTCACTATTGATGGAATGAGCGGAATTGCCACCGTCGACGTACCTTTAGGCTCGGGCGTCTATATTGCTGCACCGTCATGCAAACTCGACGATAAACACCAGGCCGTCGAGCTAGGCAGTATCCGTAAAAGCAGCGGAGAAAGTTACCCTGTGACTGGCCCACTGACCCGCTTTGGAATGGATTTCACTTGCAGCAGCTACACCAATAATGTGGAACTTACTTTTGAGGATGCCAACTCGATCCTTAAAGGCCGTAACATGCTGGTCGCTCATAACCCTGCTGATGGCAAAGCGCTGAATGGCATCGCAGTCGAAATGTATGACAGCCAGGGGCAAACTGTGCATATGGGCGTGAAACAGAATATAGGTATTGGCCAACAGGGTAAAAACACGGCCTCTTTTCAGGCCGCCATTGTGCAGACAGCCGCTGATATCACTGACGCCAACAATAAAGATTTCACCGGTAAATTCACCGCCAAAGCCAATGTCACGATCTCCTATTACTGATCACCACAGGGCCTCCGCTGACTTTCTGCCTCCAGCGAGGCCTTCTTCCTTTGATCTCTCGCGCCGCTTCGTTGATACTGTATTAATACACAGTTAACCGACCCGTACAGCCAACAGGTTTTGTCATGCAACAGGGAGCATCATGGGAGCATTTACCGGTTTTACTCAATCTGGTCTGACTTTCTTACTGCAGCTCAGCCAGAATAATAATAAAGAGTGGTTTGAGGAGCATCGCGATATCTATCAACAGCAGTTGCTCGAGCCCGTTCGTACACTGGTGACAGATTTAAGCCAGGATATGCAGATCATTGATGACCTGTTTGAACTGCGCCCGGCGATTGGCAAAACCATCTCCAGAATGCACCGGGACACGCGTTTTTCCCATGATAAATCAATATATCGCAGCAATATCTGGATCACCTTTAAACGATCACGTAAAAACTGGACCGACGCACCGACCTACTTTTTTGAATTTGGTCAGGACTGGTGGCGTTATGGTCTGGGCTACTACAGCGCGTCCAAAACCACCATGGACCTGTTCCGTCAGCAATTATTGCGTGACCCGACAGGCTTTCTTAAGATAGCAAAATGCATCGAACCCAATTTTACCCTTGAGGGGGACAGTTACAAACGCCCGCTGGTTAAAGATCAAGCCCCGGAACTGGCAGCCTGGTACAACAAAAAGTCCTTTGCATTAATAAGCAGCCATATGGACATGGACACGCTGTTCTCTGATCGACTGGTGAGCATTCTGAGCAAAGATTTCCAAAAAATCGCCCCGCTTTACCACATGCTGATGAAAATTGAAGCAATGAAGAAAAACCAACTGCCGTTTTGATGAACTGCGCGGGGTGATCCCGCGCGGTCTGCTTGCCTCTTAAAACGTATATAAGACGGCCAACGTGGTATTAAAAGAAGAACGCTTATCGACAATCTGGCTTTTATCCGCTTTATCTGTCAATAACGTATAGTCCACTGCGGCCAACGTACTCCATGAGGCAGTAAATTGATGGCTCCAGCTTAACGTCGCGGATTGCGCATATAATCCCCCTGCAGCGTTATATTCATTGAATGATGTATTTTTGCTTTGCTGTGCTGAAACCCCATAAAAAAGATTATTATTACGATGATCGCCGAATAATAAATCACCTTGCAGATCGACCTCGTCTTTATTTCCCTGCCAGAGAACACCTTTTATTGAACCCTGATAACGTACGCCCTGGCTGTCGGTTAAAGGCAGCGTGGTCATGGCTTCAACCGCCAGACGTGGCGAAAATTGATACCCCAAAGTCAATGAGGTATTGAGCACCCCTTTGATATTGCCCATCCCTTTGAGTTTTTTAGACCCGTCACGCCATGAAGAATCACTTTCTGTCCGGCCAGTCCCATAGCCCAGTGAGTGCTCGAGATACAACCCACCGGCTATCGGCAGGTCGTAGCCAATCCCTTTCGTCGAATCAATAAACATCGCCCCACGGTGGACCTGCACCAAGGGTACCGCCCCCCAGGTCGTCTGTGATGACCCGCTGTATCGCGGTTTATTAACTGCCCCCGCACCTAATGAAACATCCGTATGATCGCCCCAAAAACCGCCGTCCGCCGCCTGAGCCGAAAATTGTAAACACCCCGTTGTGATAATTGATATTGACAATATTAAAGAGTTCTTCATTCTTACAGCTCTCCAAATTCTTTTATTTTTTGCTACACAACACGATCATTGTGACCGCGGTTAAGAGCAAGAATGAAGAGGAAACATCAATTTCCGTTGTGTAATTTATCAAGATTTCATCAAGAGAATAAATATGGTTAACGAACGCATTCTGGTTATTGAAGATGATATGGATGCCGCCAATGTTCTTGAGGCCTATCTTTTAAGGGATAATTTTAACGTTGCCATTGCCGGGAACGGAATTCAGGGTCTTGAAACAGCACTTAGCTGGAAACCACACTTAATCCTGCTGGATGTCATGCTACCGGGAATGAATGGCACCGACCTGCTGTCTGCCCTGCGCAAAAGAAGTGATGTACCGGTCATCATGGTGACCGCCATGGGGGATGAGCCGGACAAAATTGGTGCACTGCGCTACGGTGCTGATGACTATGTCGTCAAACCCTATAACCCCCGTGAAGTGGTAGCACGGGTGCACGCGGTGCTTCGGCGCAGCCGCAAGCAAAATGCCCCGGCGACCTTACTGATCCACGAAACGTTGACGCTGGATCTTGACGCTTTCACCACCAAGGTACAAAACCCCGGGCAATCACCCTTGACGCTGGATCTCACCGCCACAGAATTTACGCTGCTCGCCACCTTATTGCGCGCGCCTCACAAAGCCTTCTCACGCCAGGAGCTGCTTGAGGCGTGCTTGCCAGACAGCGAAGCGCTTGAGCGTGTCGTCGATACTCACGTCTATAATTTACGTAAGAAGTTGGAGTTGCAGGGTATCACTGGCGTCTTGCTGACCGTGCGCGCCATTGGTTACAGGTTCAGATAATCATGAAGAAAACATCTACGCACATCTCTCTTTGGCGCTGGATCTGTGTACGCATCCTTTCCCTGGCGATCGGCACCGTCATTCTCATCGCCTTCTGTATGTGGTTGCGTTATGCGGTGTGGTATTTTTACGCCGTTGACAGCATGTCCCCGCAGGTCCGCCAGGAGTTTGCACAACTGAGCCAAAACCCGTCAGAAAATACAGCGCGCTATCACAGTATCATCGACACCTATTTTGGTGAAAAAGCCACCGACCCGTCCATCTCCTCCAGTGACTGGCTGATGCTGGCTATACTGGTTCTGGTGGCGATTCCGCTGATCGTCATTTTGGGTCTGAAGGCCGCACGCCCTCTTTCCAACCAATTTAGCCAGATCGCCATGGCAGCAAAAGCGGTCGCGCGCGGTGAATTCTCTAAGCGTGCGGGAATAGAAAAACAAGCACCCAATGAGTTGACCCAGTTGGCCGAAGACTTTAACTCGATGACGGCTCAGCTTGAACGTTACGAAAATGAACTGCGTGACTCCAATGCCGCCATGGCCCACGAACTTCGCTCACCACTGACAGCGGCTATCGGGCGTTTACAGGGCATGATGGACGGCGTATTCCCGGCGGATAGCCATCAGATCAGTATCGTGATGCGCCAGTTGTATCAGTTGAACCGTTTGATTGATGACCTGCATTTGCTCTCGCTGGCCACCGCCGGAAAACTGACCCTGGATAAAACCCCCTTTGATTTGAATGATCTACTGGATGAACGTGTCGCCTGGATGAAACCCCGCACGGAAGATACCGATTTCACTATCGTTTTTACGCGGCAGAACACGGCAAATTGTCATGCGGATCCCTACCGGATGGGCCAGGTGATTTCTATTTTGATGGATAACGCGCTGCGCTACGCCAGAGAAGGCAAAGTGCTTGAGATCGCCGTGGTACAGCAGGTCAAAACAGTAAACATTACGTTTAGCGATCACGGCCCAGGCGTCGATAATCTTTTTCTCACGCAGATTTTTGAACGTTTTTCACGGGCTGAAACCTCGCGGGCCAGAAACTCCGGGGGCAGCGGTCTGGGTTTGTCCATCGCACGGGCCATCTGTGAGGCACACGGTGGGACGCTTGAGGCCGCCAACGGGCCGCAAAACGGGATGTGTTTTGTGGTCAGTTTACCGGTACAAGAACTCGCCCAACACAACAGCTTTAGCCAACGCAGAGACATCCGATAAAGAAATCGTGGTTTCTGATATACACTTCGCGCAGCCGGAGAACGCGGTTCTCTGAATAATCACTTTTGAGGTCAACATGATATCTGTTTTCGGGCACCTGAATCCTGACAGCGACACCGTTTGTAGCGCGCTGATTGCCGCTGACTGGCTTAATGCGCAGGGACGTCCGGCGCAAGCCTTTCGACTGGGGGAGATAAACCCGGAAACCCGCTTCATTCTGCACGCAGCAGGCGTAGAAGCCCCGCCGTTACTGGCAGAAAGTGTGGAAGATAAAGATGTCTGGCTGGTGGATTTCAGCGAAATGGAGCAAGGCCCGGCTTCGCTGGCACAAAGCAACATTCTCGGCATCGTGGATCATCACCGTCTGGGGACCGTCACTACCCGCAACCCGGCCGAAGTATGGGTTCAGCCGCTGGGCAGCTGTGCCACCTTGCTGTGGCAGTTGATCACCCGCGAAACCGATCAGACGATCACGGCGTCTCAGGCCACGCTGATGCTCGGCGCGCTGCTAAGCGATACCGTCGCCCTTACCTCACCAACCACTACGCCAGTGGATATCAAAGCAGCAGATGAACTCTTTGCCATCAGCCAACTGGACCGTGAAACTTTTATCAGCGGTCTGCTGGCGGCGAAGACCGATCTGGCCGGTATGAGCCCGAAGACGCTTATCAATAAAGACGCCAAAAATTATCACATTGCCGATCTGAACGTGCTGCTGGCGCAAATCGAAGTCAGCAGCTTTACCCAGACCGACGCGCTCTTGCCACAGCTGATTGCCGCGATGGACAGCCAGTGCAGCGAAAGCACGCTGGACCTGTTTGCGCTGATCATTACCGACATCCGCACCAAAAATTCGGTGATCTACTTCTCGCAAAATACGCTGTTTGACGCCGTCTCCATCTCGCTGCCGGGTATGCTCAGCCGCAAGAAAGAGGTGTTGCCGTGGCTGACGACGACGCTGGAAAAACGTCAGGGCGCGTAACCGCCGCCTAAAGATCCACCTCAACCACCGTAATACCGGCTTTCTTCGCCTGTCGGATACAGTCCGCTGTATCTTCGCCGCCGGGGAAAGCCAGTATTGCATCGGGCTTGCTGTCTTCGAGCATAAACAGATTACGGCGCAGCTCCGCGTATTTGCCGTGCATCGCCCAGTTGGCCGGGTAGCGCACTACATGAAGGTCCGCGTCCCTGGCCCAACGCTCTATTACCCCTCCCGAACACTGATGCCCACCGTGGATCACCACCTGTATCTGATGCAACTGTGAATAGAGATCCAATATCCGGGTCATGCTTTTTGCATCGGCATAAAAGCGCCCGGCGCAGATTAAAACTCTCATTACACGGATTCCTGAAGCCGTATGTCTTCACCCAGCCGGTCAATAACCGGATAGGCGACGGCAGCAATATGGTGATGTACCCGGCGGTAATCCCGCAGTACCCGCTGGAAAATATCCCCAGATTCAGCCCAGGCATTTTTATCCTCCCGCAGCTTTTTGAAATGCTCGCGGCTGGCCGAGGCCTCCAGTTGGCGGATAACCTCTTTGCGGTTCACCAACTGATGCGCGGCATACAGATCTTCCCCCAGAAAGGCGCTGATCGCCAAACGCAGGCTGGTGAGGATTTCCCAGTGCAACAGGCGGATGTGGTTCTGTTCGAAGGGGTTAAACAGTTCACCCCGGCGTGCGCGGCGGGTCGCCAGTTGGGTCAGGCTGCTGGAGAGAATATCCCCCGCGTGTTCCACGTTAATCACGAACATCAGGATCTCCTGTGCGCGGTCCGCATCGGTGTCGCTCAGGCCGTCCTGACCGAGGTCAGCCAGATAGGCGCGAATGGCGGCACTGAGCAGATCCAATGACTGATCAACCTGGCGGATTTCGTCCGCGGTGCGTTGCTCCAGCGTTTCAAACAATACGCACAACCGATCGAGCATCATCGCTAACATATCCGCCGCCCGCAGCGATTCACGCACCGAATTGGAGAGCCCGAGGTAGGCAACGTTCAGCCCTGCTTCATCCAGATACAGTGGCATCCCAGGGTCACCGACCCGCTCTTTCTCAACAAACATCCGCTCCAGCAGTCGCGCCAGCGGGCCGGTCAGCCAGATGAACATCAGCGCCAGCACCGCGCTGAAAGCGGTATGGAACCAAACCACCAGCTGCGGCGTGGTCAGCGCTGTTTTGGCCGCCGTCTGCGTCAGCCATGGCAACAGCGCCATCGCCAGCACCGCGCCCAGCACGCGCACCATCAGATTGCCGATCGGCAGACGGCGGGCGACCGGCGAACCGGCATTCAGTACCGGCGGTAACGCGCCACCGATATTAGCCCCCAGCACCAGCACCATCGCCGTGGCAGGCGTCATGACGCCGGTGGCCGCCAGTGAGGCAATCAGCAAAATCACTGCCACGCTGGAGTGGCAAATCAGGGTGAGCATCACCGCCACCATCAGCGCAATCAGGGTATCGCCCTCCAGCCCCTGCATCACTGCATGAAAAACGGGGGTGGATTCAATATGGCCCAGCGTCGCACTGAGCAGGCTGAGCGCCAGCAGCATCAGTCCGAGGCCAATCATGGCGCAACCGGCGCTTTCAAAGCTGGAATTATCGCGCAATTTGAAGATAACAAAGCCAACCATTATGAGCAGAGGAATGGCGAGGGCGGTATTGAAACTCATCAGTTGCACCACCAGCGTGGAACCGATGTTAGCCCCGAGCATCACCGCCAGTGCAGGCGCCAGACTGAGCGTTCCTGCCGCCGTAAACGACGTTGCCATCAGGCTCACCGCCGTGCTGCTTTGCAGAATACCGGTAATGCCAATACCGGACAGCAGCGCCATCCAGCGGTTATTCAGGTGACGCCCCATCCAGTGGCGCAATGGCGTGCCAAACCCGCGTTGTAGCGCGGTAGAAATCATATGACTTCCCCACAGCAACAGCGCAATGGCACCCGCGAGGTTAATTAACAGGGTAGTTCCAGACATGATAATTCCCCCTTATTCAGGGTTGTACGGGTAAAGCGACTTGATGATTCATCGTATTAAAAGCAGGTGCCGCGATACGGTGCGGCACCTGTTGGTTGTCAGACGGTCAGAACCACTGTTTGAAACGGCGGATATAAAACATCTTCATACCCTGCGCCACACAGCAATACGCCAGTAGGGTACCGGCCAGCCACGGGAAGTACTGCCACGGCAGAGCTTGCAGCCCCACCATCGGACCCAGCGGTGAGAACGGTACGTAGATACCCACCGCCATCACCAGTCCGGTCATCAGCATCACCGGCAGCGCGGCGGTGCTCTGGAAGAACGGGATCTTCTGGGTACGCAACATGTGTACGACTAACGTCTGTGACAGCAGCCCTTCAACGAACCAGCCGGACTGGAACAGCGTCTGCATATGTTCACTGTTGGCGGCAAAGACGTACCACATCAGCGCAAAGGTGGTCATATCGAAAATCGATGAGGTCGGCCCAATCCACACCATAAAACGACCGATGTTTTTGGCGTCCCACTTACGTGGCTTCTTCAAAAACTCCTTATCAATTTTGTCCCACGGCAGCGCCAGTTGGGAAATGTCATACATCAGGTTTTGCAGCAACAGTTGGATAGCCAGCATCGGCATAAACGGTATAAACGCACTGGCCACCAGTACCGAGAACACGTTGCCGAAGTTGGAGCTGGCGGTCATGTTCAGGTACTTCATGATATTGCCAAAGGTCTCGCGGCCTTTCAGTACGCCCTCTTCCAGCACCATCAGGCTTTTTTCCAGCAGAATGATATCGGCAGACTCTTTGGCAATATCGGTGCCGCTGTCAACCGAGATCCCGACGTCAGCATCGCGCAAGGCTGGCGCATCGTTTATGCCGTCGCCGAGGAATCCGACAGTATGGCCGTTGGATTGCAACGCTTTCAGCACCCGCGATTTTTGCAGCGGCGTCAGTTTGGCAAACACCGTGCGCTCTTCCACCAGCACTTTCAGCGTGGCGTCGTCCAGTTTTTCCAGCTGTGGCCCCAGCACCGGCTCGCCCGGCTCCAGCCCGACCTGACGACAGATACGGCAGGTAACAACGGCGTTATCCCCGGTCAGCACTTTCACCGCCACACCGATATCACGCAGCGCGGCAATCGCCGGGCCTGCGGACTCTTTCGGCGGATCGAGGAAAGTCAGGAACCCGCGGATGATCAGGTCATGTTCATCCGTCGTGCTGTACTGTTTTTTCGCTTCGCTCTTTTTAATGTCGCGGGTCGCCACCACCAGCACGCGGAAACCGTCTTGGTTGTAGTCATTGGCCAGTTTCAGCAGCGCATCGCGGCGCGCCTCGTCCAGTTCAACCACTTTGCCGTTTTCATGCACATGGGTAGAAATGCTCAGCATCTCTTCCACCGCACCTTTACACACCAGCAGATGATTGGCCTGCGGGTCTTTCACCACAATCGACAGCCGACGGCGGATAAAATCAAAAGGCATTTCATCGACTTTGCTGAAACCCTGCGGTTTAACAAAGCCAGGCGTATTTTCAGAGAAGTAGATCACGGCCTGATCCATCAGGTTTTTGATCCCGCTCTGGTGATGACTGTTCAACCAGGCCAGTTCCAGCACCGACTCATTCTTTTGTCCGTGGGCATCCATGTGGTGCTCAAGAATGATTTTATCCTGCGTCAGCGTGCCGGTTTTATCGGTACAGAGCACGTCCATGGCGCCGAGGTTCTGAATCGCGTTGAGGCGTTTCACTACCACTTTGCGCTTCGCCATCGCCATGGCACCTTTCGCCAGATTGGCGCTGACGATCATCGGCAACATCTCCGGGGTCAGGCCGACGGCCACCGCCACCGCAAACAGCAGCGCATCCCACCACTCACCTTTCATGATGCCGTTGATCAAGAACACCACCGGCACCATCACCAACATGAAACGGATCAGCAACCAGCTGACACTGTTCACACCCCGGTCAAACGCGGTCTGGGCGCGGGTGCCCACCATCGCTTTGGCCAGCGAGCCGAAGTAGGTGCGCGGGCCGGTTGCCACCACGACCGCCTGCGCCGTGCCACTCACCACGTTGGTGCCCATAAAGCAGATGTTCGGCATGTCGAGCAGATTTTCTTCGTCTTCTGCCACGGCACTGGCCGATTTTTGCGCTACATCGCCCAGCGTGTCGTACTTTTCCACCGGCAAGGCTTCACCGGTTAAGACAGCCTGGCTGATAAACAGGTCACGAGACTCAATCAGCCGCACATCAGCCGGGATCATATCCCCGGCGTAGAGCTGCACGATGTCACCGACCACCAGTTCACGCATCGGGATTTCGTGCAGTTTCCCCGGCATCGCCGCGTTATCACGCCGCAGCACCGTCGCGGTGGTCCGCACCATCGCTTTAAGCGCTTCGGCGGATTTCGCCGAACGGTATTCCTGCCAGAAACGCACCAGCCCGCTCAGGCCGACCATCGTGCCAATGATATAAACGGAGGTCAGATCGGCGTCCTCACCGGCACGCATTGGCAGCCAGAAATCGGTGAAAAAGCTGATAACCGCCAGCACGGCTAACACATAAATGAACGGATTATTAAACGCCTTTAACAACTGGACCACCACATGAGGTGGCTTATCGTGGGCGACTTCGTTGTAACCCTCTTTTTCCAGCCGTCCGGCGGCGTGCGAATTCAGCAGGCCATCCCGAGTGGCATTGACGTTGAGTAACGTCACGGCCACGCCGTTTTTGGCTTCCTGAACAGCGCGCATGGAGAGCTTGTTGTCCTTTGGTTTTTTCTTTTGCGTGTTTTTGATTTCTACAGTCATGGTGGTGCTCCTGTCGCCACACAACAGAGAGTATTTAACGGGGTCCCGGATAACAGGCAGCCGTCAATATTCCGCATCGTTTAAAGCGATCGGTTTTTAATTAATTTCGCGCAGGGTTTCCTGCCCTTTAATAAATAAAGGGGTGTAACCTTATGGGGTGTCTTTTATTTTCGCATGGCTTCGCCGCCCTCTATTTTCGTTAATAAGAAAAGCGAGAGGATAACGTTCAGGCGTTAATAATGACGGAATTCAGAACGTGCGTGCTGGTCTTACACAATCGGCTCAACCGGCGTTCACGGCATGAATCAGGCAAAGAAGGATCGACTATGTGGGTCATCGCTATCAGAAAAGGAGCAACGCTGTTCCAGCTGGCCGGTGACAGGACTGACACGCCAGTTGGTGACTCGCTGGTTCAATTCATTGATTTTAGTCGAAAAAATTGAAACGGAGTGTTTTTTACGCGCAGCCAGAGTCCGATCGCGGGAGTGGCGAACACGCAACGTGGATGTCAGTGAATTGACATCAGGGAAAAGAGTCGATTTGAAGTTCATAATACACCTCGGGACCGTGAACGTTCAGGTTGAGGTGTTTAGACGCGAGAGCGTCAGGCTCTGGCGAGGCACACCCAAACGATGAAACGATCACAATCGATTTCATGTTTAATATTCCGAATGGCGTTATCGGCAACATTCGGGAAGCTACTAGATACAGTGTCCATTAGTCTCTTATGTTAAGTTTAGAAAGGCCGCTACTTCCGGCTCGTGCAATCTACCCATGCACTCTATTATTGTCAACTGTAAATTAGGATTAATAGCATCCGTTTATATTCCGTCGATATTCAGCGCCGAAATAAGGGGAATGCCAATTAATCCTCTGACACATTATTCACTGAATATTAAACGTCTGATCCATTAGCCTGAACTGATTTCGCCAGCGCCCCGATATCTTTGCTTTCCAGCACATAGCGTCCTGCCTCACCCCGCGCTGCGTTAAGCATGGCCTGGCCGAGGATTTCGGTCGTGATGATCTGGCGGGGAAAGAGTTTACGGGCGAGCGCCAGCAGCGGTTTGCTCAGACGGTAGAAAATCCGGTAGCTGGCCGTTTTCGACTCAATACCGTGCAGCGGCACAATGATGCCGGGGCGAAACAGACAAACACTGGCAAAAGGCAGTTTCTGCAAGTCGTTTTCCGTCCGACCTTTGACCCGCGCCCACATTACACGCCCTTTCTCTGAGCTGTCGGTGCCTGCGCCGGAGACATAGGTAAAGGTCATGTTGGGTGAGTGAGCGGCCAGCAGCTTCGCCACGCCTAAGGTCATGTCATAGGTTTCCCGGCGATAAACCGCTTCGCTCTTACCTGACGACGACATACCCAGGCAGAAGAAGCAGGCGTCATAACCTTTCAACTGCTCTTCTATCATTTCCGGGCGATACATATCCGCCAGCAGCACCTGATGCAGTTTCGGGTCGCTCTGCGTTAAGGATGTGCGTCCTACGGCGGTAACCTGTTCGACGTCTGCGGCCAACAGACACTCACGCAATACGCCCTGCCCGACCATACCGGTCGCCCCGAAGATGATGATTTTCATTGCACTGCTTTTCCTCTGCCCGCCGATATGGCGATGAGCGGCCAGCATACGGTGTTCTTCGGGCTTATGTGATGGTAATTCGTGGCTTTATCGGGTTTGGCGCAGCTTAGCCGGTTTGCGTCAGCAAGCCCTCCCGGTGAAACCAGAGCATCTGTATCTGATGACTTATAACATCATCGCTAAAAAGGAGCCGAAAATGGCCAGCAGACTGGCAAACACGGCGTGCATTCCGCGCAGTAACGCGGCAAAAACCGCGATACCCAGCGAAGCAACGGAAACAATCACGCGTGACGGGTTTTCAATGACATATCCCAAAAAAACTTCCATGCCCTGTGATTCCTGAAAAATATTTCAAAATATTGCAAGAGCTTAACATGCTGAGATGTCAGGCCGATTTGCTCTTTACAGGACATTACTTTTATGTGCTGTCACCACTCACTCCGCCCCTCTTAACGGTTCACGTTACGCAGTGCATTACAGGGTAAACAACGCTATTATCCGGCCACAAAAAATGTTGTTAGCATCCGCAATTTGTTCATTAATCGCTCATAAACACAATTTTCGTAAAAATTACATGCAACCCAATGAACCAAGCTAAAACGTCCGAGTCTACTGGTCACCGCAATGATGAGAGATAGATCTTGCGCAATAATAAAAAAATCACCAAGGAGTCAGTGTTGAAAGCGTTAATTATTTGTCGGGATAACATTGGTGACACCATTATCTCCACACCTTTGATTAGAAGCGTTTCAGAGGAGCTTAATTTTGATGTGGATATTCTCGCCAACAGCTACAACGCCGCAGTGCTCGATCGCAATGCCAATATAAATAACGTCTATACCTATAAAAAGACCCACCATCGCGTTGCCGGTGAATCCGTGGTGAAAATTATACTTAGCCGCCTTGCCCTGATGGTTAAATTAAGAAGGCAGCACTATGACGTTGTTTTTATCGCTAAAGGTCGTTGGGATAAAAGAGTATTGCGTTGGATACCGTTAATTCGTCCCACAAAAGTCATTGCGCTGGGTCTTACTGAACACCCACGGATCACCGATCTGGTGATCCCGCCAGAATCCTGTAATGAAAATTGTGTGCAGCGTATGCACCGTTTATTAGAACCTTTTGGTGCCAAAGAAGCGCCTGGCCCGCTGGAGATAACGGCAGATCCGCAACAAGTTATCGCGACGCGTGAAAAGTACGGCATCACCCAGACTTTGCCGGTCTTCGCTTTACACATAAGCTCCCGCAAAATAAGGCAACGCTGGTCAGCCGAAAACTTCGCTGCTCTGGCCCACCGTATTGCAACCATGACGCCCTGCCAGTTGATGCTGTTATGGTCGCCGGGGGATGAACACAACCCAAGACACCCCGGTGATGATGCCAAAGCGGCCGACGTGATGTCACTTTGTGCCGATCTGGCGATGATCGCAGTCCCTACTCTTGAGCTTGACGAGATGATAGCGGCGACAGCGCTTTGTGATTTTCTGGTCTGCAGTGATGGCGGCGCAATGCACGTCGCTGCCGGGCTTCACAAACCTATCGTCGCACTTTTCGGCAACAGTGATCCGATCAGTTGGGCACCGTGGGCAGTACCACACAAAGTTATTCAGAAGAGCGATGAGAACGTGATGTCTATTTCGGTAGATGAGGTCTTTGCTGAAGTCCATCATTTAGCGAAGTCCGTTGGAATTACGCAATAAAATATTTATTAATTATCAAAAAAACAGAGGCCTGTGTTACTGGCCTCTATTTTATTAAATCATTGACATAAATATCAATTAATCTGCACTGCCCGCGCCAACCTGTTATTTATTGCCCGCCTTCACAATATATTTACGAATCGGCGCACCGAAATCCTGCACCATCGCCCACCGCTCAAATATCTGGCTGTCAGATTATTTCATAAACCACAGCATCTTTATCGCCGTAATAGCGACAGCGGGGATCTGTGTGACCTTCCCCTGAAATCATAGCAAGGGTTATTCTACGATTTATAAACCTACAGACTTACAATTTACAACTTGTGGTTTATTATCACTGTCGAAATTCATTACACATCCTTCACCATACTTACCATAAACCATAGGGACAGTGAATTTATTGGTAGCCAAAATATCCTCTTTTGTTGGGACGCCACCTTCAACCGATACAGCCGTTTGTGTACCCACATTATAATCCTGACTAAAAAAATTATCGGTTATTGTAGCAGGTCCCTGGCTCGGAACACCGCGCAAACCAATAGAGGATCGGTTAGACGTACCATAGCGGCCATAATCAAACCAGTTATTTTGAATATTGACATACTCTCCACCAATTTCGCCGCTTTTGTGCATATCAAATTGATGGTATGCGCCATATCCCCCACCGTTTAATACTAAATTTGCATGTGCATAATATCCTTCTCCAGCAGATCCACTTCCTGCAATAGCATGCCTGTTAGCGTTGAAAACGTTACAGCTAATTTCAACTTGAGCATTGCCATTCTGAACAACGATGCCATAGCCTAATTCAGATTTAATATTATTATGAATATAGTTATGGTGGACCGTGTTACTTTCTGATTGCTTAATAGATATTCCTGCCCAAGGCCAGCCATAAATTTCATTGTTATCAATCTGAACCCCCTGACTGCCAGGCAAAGTCTGCAGCCCGATAGTTTGAGCGTTTGTATTACTCTCCTGGTAAGGACCTTCTATTCTTAGGCCTGTCAATCTCGCATGACTCTTAATCATAAATACAGGATAGTTATTAGCATTTTCATTGAGGTAAGGCGTTTTTAACAAAGCCCCCTCACTTCCTTTCTCGCCGCGATCGCTAAAAATCGTCTGATTTTCATTAATAACGATGGCATTTTGCTGGCTTGGGATTTCTATAGTCACATCCGGTGGGATATAAATATAGGTAATACCCTGGGCCAATTGACTTTTCAATTCAGCATATGTGGTGGCAGTTGAGTGGGGAACAGTGTTTTTATCAAGATATTTTGTGTACCCAATTCCGCCACCAAGAATGTCGCACATCTCCGCATGAACACTTTGAGGCATAGCTATAAAACCTAGCAATAGCATTAGGATATTTTTCATCATAAAACCTCACAATAGATAATTACACAGACATTAATTTAGGATAGTTAAATAACAGGGTTTATTCTCTATGAGCTTATAAAAGCTTACAGTATAAATACTATGGCTTACCCCCCTAATTAAATACAGTGCTCACCTGTTTTTTTTGTGATTATCGTCTCAATTTTAGTCCATTCAAAAGCAATAATAATCGATTTGTGGACTCCCACATCTCAATTTACCGTTGCATTTAACGTTACGCGTCAGAAATAGAGAAAAGCAGCGTTGATATTGGCTTCATTTTACAAATTTACATTCGCAGGAGTTCGCAGGAGATAAGGAGATGAGGAGATGAGGAGATGAGGAGATCACCTGAACTTTCAGGTGATCTCCAACTTTTAGACCATCACTTTTAAAATGTCAGTTACTGACCTTTGAGAAGGTATTCCTGACTGCTTTTACTTACCTTACCAGGAGTACTTACCGCCCATCTGTCCCTGCACGCTGGAGTAATCATCCTTACCCGCCTGAACGCCGGTATTTATCCATAATTGCCAGTTTTTACTGACGTTGGTCTGGGCACCCACTTTCACCTCATACCGATTTACCGGAATATTCTGGTCTACCGTCGTTTCATCCATCTGGATGCTGTTGCTGCTGCCTCCGTGCCACCAGTTCAACTCAACGTAGGGTTGGGTGAGGGCCGCGTTTTCTATTTGGCCGTAAAAACGTCCGCCTAACCGGGTAGTGACACCGCCTGAGTCCTGGCTATGAATTTGCGTGCCATTGGCTTCACTGTGGTCACCCTGACTGTAGTTGGAGTAAATCGTCTGGAACTGCGGCTGCAAATAAAGCGCGTGCGCCTCACTCACCGCAATGTCATAGCCCGCTTCCAGCGACCCGGTCCAGTTATGACTGTGGTACTTCTCTTCCGGTAAGTCACTGCCGTTGACCGTGTTATGGAAGGTGCCGTACTGCACCCAACTGTCAACGTACGGCCCGGTTTTCTGCTCCGCGGAGCCGCCATACCAGGTACCGTAAAGACCAAAGTTGTATCCCTTCAGGTTACTGTCCGTCGACCCGCTGACACCCTGGGCATCGCTGTGCGTATCCACGTCGGCATACCCAGTCATGACCCCGGCCTTTATCTGCTGATTACCAAAGTCATGGCGGTAGATGTCACTACCAACCCGCAGGACTGCCGTGTTTGACCCGGTGGAAATCGCCCCGCCCGCCGCTTCGCTGTTGACCCGTCCGGCATCAAAGTGTGCCCAGGTCGCTGGCGCATCGTCGCCGGTCTGACGATTTTCACCATTGCGGTCATGCATCGTCGTCAGAAATACGCTGTTGGCCAGGCTCTGGTTGGCCAGATAGGCTCCCGCCTCCGGACGCAGTACCGGTGTCTGTGGGTCCGGCCCCGGCTCTCCGGATTGTGAACGCAGATACCAGTTGCCGTCGTTCACCGTCGGCGTGCCCTGATAGAGGGAGTACTCATAGGCGCCAGCAACGGCACGGCCCTGCAGGGCAAAAGTGCCACCAGACTGACCTTGTACGTTCACCACCTCAATGCCATTTACCGTCTGTTCGCCCAGACCGTGCATATTATTCACAGTGACCTGCGTACTGCCGCTGGTGTTGCCTTTGATAATCAGCTCGTCAGTGGAAGAGCTGTCACCGTTTAGCTCACTGTTGAGCCACAGCTGACCGCCGTCACTGTTATAGTTACCGTCCACCGTCAGCGTATTGCCGACGGCGTTGTTGGTCAGGTCAACCACCCCGTTGTTCGTCAGGTCGCCGGCAATCAGCAGCTGGCTTGGCGTATCGCTCAGCATCCCGATGTGACCGCTGTTGACGACAGAGCCGCCGACGCTGCCGTTGCCGCGCAACGTACCGGCCGTTTCAACATACACTGTGCCGGTGCTGTCCAGACTGCCTGGCGCATCACCAATCTGCAGCGTCCCTTCGCTGATGTGAGTATCACCGCTGTAGGTCAGGCCACTGTTCACAATCAGCGTGCCGCTGCCTGTTTTAGCAAGCCCGCCGCTGCCGCTGATGACGTTGGTCAGCGTCCAGTCGGTTGCGGTATCGAGCACCACCGTGCCGTTGTCGGTCACGCTGGACGAGCCTAATGTCCCGGCCCCCAGAGCGGTTAACTGCGTCCCGCTGGCCACGTCGACATTCCCACTCAGAGTATTGAGGCTGTTACTCAGGCTGACCTGTGCACTATCCTGCAGGGACAACGTACCGGCACCACTGAGCTGATTGCTCAGGGTACCGGTCGCGCTCAGCAGGTTCAGGGTACCGTCAAGTGCAATATCACCAGTGCCGAGGCCCTGGGTATTATCCAGCTCAACTTCTGCAGGTGCGGCTATCAGTGTCGTGGCGCTCATTCCAGCATTAGCGCCGCTTATTTGCATCAGCCCCCCTTCCAGATTGAGCTGACCTGCGCCGGTTAATGTGCCCTGACTGACACCACCCTGCGCAATGGTCAGGACGCCGTTACCCATATTAAGGCTGCTGCCCGCCACACCGTGCAGTGTGGTGATGGTCTGGGTTTTACCGTTGACGTCCAGACCTGCGCCATTGGCGATGCTAACGTCAGCCGTATTGCCCAGCGCATTATCACTGCCCAGCTGTAAAGTACCGCTGCTGACAATGGTATTGCCGGTGTAGTCGTTGTCGATATTATTAAGTATCACCGTGCCCGCACCCTGCACGTCGAAATTACCGGCACCGGTGAGCTGAGCACTGAGTGTATTATCCTGACCCGGCTCATTTTGCAGGGCGAGAGTCTGGCCCGCGTTGGCCTCCAGTTTCAACAGGTCATAGCCTATCCAGACGCCGTCGCTGGTCACCACAGCACCGTAATTATAGGTGGCAATACCGAGCTGAGTACCGTCGCTGGTAATATCCACCAGGGTTGGGGTGCTGACGGGTGTAACACCATCATAACTGTATAGAGACAGGTGATTGCCAACACCACTTACTGTGCCGGTGGTATTGACCGCCTGTATTGTACGGATGGCATCCTGGTCAAAATAGGAAGCATTTACCGAAATGACCGGTGGTGTCAGCGTCGCAGGAATATTGACGGCTATCGCGCCTCCGGCGCTGGCATCCAATGTTTGGGTGGTGAGCGTATAGGTATCGGGCGGGTTGTTATTAATCCTCAGCGTTCCGCCGCCGGTCGTGAGCCCACCAATACTGCGGTCAGCGTCCAGCGTCGCCATACCGTTTGGCGACAAGGCTAAAGTGGCATTCGTCAGTGCCTGCGCGCCGTTGGCATCGAGTAACATGTCCCCTTGTTCCATTTGCACTGTGCCGGTGAAGGCTGAACCTGTGGAGCTGGCAAAGGTGAAATCGTCGTTTTTACTGTTCTGGTTAATCTGCAACGTACCGTTGCCGCTCAACGCATTATTGAAATCACTGCTGAAATTGTTCAGCGCAAGCTGGCTGCCGGTGCCGTCAAGTTGTACGCCCGCGCTGCCAAGCTGAGACGCCTGTGTGACGATAGCACTGCCGGTAATGTCCCACGCTCCCGTAAAGGCGGTGTTGTCGCCACCCAGTGCCACATCCGTTCCGCTGATGAGTGCTTTACCATCGCCACTCACCGCGTTGGCAAAGGTGGCGTTATTGAAAGCCAGGTCAAGCGTGCCTGCGGCATTTATCAGTGCCGTACCGGCCCCAATAGCCTGCGCCTGGGCCAACGACAAGGTTCCGGCATCAATAACCGTGCCCCCGCCGTAGGTGTTCGTGCCGCTCAGCGTCAGCGTGCCCGCGCCGTCCTTCGTGACGTTACCGGTACCGGAAATCACGCCGTTGTAAGCTGACGCATCGCTGCGGTTAAACACCAGCGCGGCGTTGTTGACGATATTGCCCGTCAGCGCACCGGCCGTGCCGCCATTGCCGACCTGCAATGTTCCCGAGGAAAGCGTGGTATCGCCGGTAAAAGTGTTATTACCGCCCAGCACGAGGGTACCCATGCCGGTTTTACTCAATGAACCTGCGCCGGAGATAACGCCGTCAAACTCATTATTCGCCGTGGCACTCACTACGCCAAGAGTGGCATTTCCAAGGGCAATGTTGCCCGCTCCGCTGAGGGCATTCACATTTTGGTCAAAGCCGTTCAGGTCTAAGGTGGCTCCGCTGGCGACGTTGACACCGCTGCTGGCATCAAGCGTATGGGCAGCGCCTGTGGTCAGGGTCCCGCCGTTAATTGCGGTAGCGCCGCTGTACGTATTCACGGCGGAGAGAGTTAAATTACCGTCGCCGGATTTGGTCAGGCTCTTGCCGTCCCAGCCGGTGGTCGCGTTAGCCGTCTGGTCAGACAGCGTCACGTCAACGTTAAAATGGTCGGTCGGCGCGCTGAGGGTAAAACTACCGTTGGAGCCCGAAGTGCCGGACGTCCAGGCCAGTTCGCTGCCCACGCTGTAGCTCAGGTTGTCAGCGGATTTTTTACCGTCAACCAGCAGGTAATCTGGGGCATCGGTCGTCCCAAAGTTCACGCTGGCGAAATCGCCGGTGATACCCTGGGTAGTCTGCAATACGGTGGTACGCGACTGCGCCACCGCACTGGCGGTGTCGGGCGTGTCGCTGGACAAGCCGGTAACGGTGAGTGCGGAATCGGTACCGATTGCGATGCTGTCGGCCGTTATCAGTGGCCCGCCGGTGGAGATATCAACATCCAGGCCGCCGTTGAGGGTAGCGGCACCGCTGGCGGTCAGCCGGGCGGCATCTTCCAGTTTGAGGGTGGCCTGGGCGGCAACGTTGAGGGTGCCGGTGTTAAACTGGCCGTTTTGCGCAAAATCGAGAGCTCCCTGATTCACATTGACGGCGCCCTGCGAGGATCCCGCACCGGTCAGTGTCAGTGTCCCTGCACCGGCCTGGGTCAGGTTCCCCGTCCCGCTCAGCACAGCATCTTCCGTGTAGCTGTTAGCATGGTTAACGACCAGGGTGCCGTTGTTGCTGATATTGCCTGCCACGCTGCCGGTAGTGCCACCATCACCCATTGAAAGGGTACTGCCGCTGTTGATGGTTGTCTTGCCGGTGTAAGTGTTATCCCCTGTCAGAGTCAGGGTGCTGGCCCCGTCTTGTGTGAGGTCACCGGTGCCGGAGATAATGCCAGCATAGGCGAGGTCATCGCTGTGGTTGAATATCAGCGTACCGTTGTCAACAATAGCCCCGCTGACCATGCCGGTGGTGGTGCCATTCCCCAGAGACAGAGCAGCGCCGTTGTTGACGGTGGTAGAACCCGTATAGGTGTTATTACCAGTGAGGATTAAATTGCCGGGACCGGACTGGGTCAGACTACCGGTTCCGGAAATCGCAGAGGAATAAGTCAGGTCGCCGCTGTGGTTGAATATCAGCGTACCGTTGTCAAGGATATCCCCGCTGACTATACCGGTTGTTCCGCCATTTCCGAGCTGCAAGCTACCCGCCTCGACAGTTGTCAAGCCCTGGTAGGTGTTATCATTGCTGAGTATCAGGAGTCCTTCGCCGGTCTTCGTCATGGCTCCCGTTCCCGAGATAATGCCACTTTGGCTTGCCGCCCCGGCGTTAACAATCATGCCGGTGTCCTGATTAAGCACGACGGCATTCGTCAATGAGACACCATCAAGGTAACCGATATCGCCGCCGTTACCACTGATAGTCCCGCCCCCCTGATTTGAACTGCCAAATACTAAGGTTCCCTCTTCATCGCTCCAGTTAATATTCTGCGTAGCGGTACCGTCAAGCGTCCAGGTGCTGCTTCCCTGTTTCTTGAAATTATCAAAATTACGATATTGTGCGTTTTGCCCAATCGTGCTGACGTCAAACGTATCGCCATCAGAACCGGGGTTAGCCTCACCGCCCAGAACAAAGGTATCATTTGAGTCACTGGTAGCAATGACATTACCAATAATGCTGGAACCTTCTTCCAAAACAAGGCTATTATTATTATAATTATTGAGGAGGCCGCCAAATAAAATGGCAGTTCCCGACCCTCCAATTATTTCACCTGAGTTAATTATCTCTAAACCGCCGAAACCATTAATCGCGAGGCCATTTGAACTTATGATACCTTGATTAACGACAGTTTGGTTGCTGTGGACAAAACTGATTGCCGCTGAATTTCCCGCGTTAATTATGGTGCCACTATTTTCAATGGTATTGCCATAACCCAGTACTGATAAAGTAATTGGAGTGCCGTTGGTTTGTGATACCAATGCATCTTTACCAATCGTAATATGCGAGTCGCCAGCCATTGCTATGGCAGAATTATTTGATGATGCTGATATCACTTGCGCACCGGGCTGCAAAATAATATTGGCATTGTCACCAGTAGTAATCCCCGCGTAACTACCGGTATCAAGGATAGCGTCGCTATCTATCGTTACCGTCGCACCGGTCACACTGCTAAAGTCCAGCGTGCTACCAAAAGGGTTCGGGGAAGAAGTATCACACTCCGCTGATGTGGTTGTAATAACACAATCAGCCTGTGCCATCCCGCTTATTCCCGCTAATACGGCAGCAGAAAGAAAACGCAAAGCAAAGGAGTGAGTGGTTGATTTTATTAGAGAATGACTTCTCTTCAGATGTATCATAAATAGTGCCTTTAAATTTAGTCAGTAAAGTTAAAAAGTTAATATTCAATTTTTCATCAAGACATCGCTGCTGGTATTTTACGATGCTACTAATTACTCATCATAAAAGTAGTCGTTGAATTTGGAGGCATCACTGTAAGACAACCCTATAACACCAACTATTTCACACGCTGATACTGGCTGATACTGGTATGGCGGAGGTTATACTCTCAGGCAGTTTTTATGTCTATAGACAGGCATATTTATATCAGACAGGCAGAGAGACAGATTAAAAATAATTATAAAATCAGTTTATACATTTGTCGCATGAATGAATGCCGTATCACATCATGCTATTCTGACTGTTTCATGTGGGCAATAACTCATTCAAAACGAGAGATGCCTGACATGGCAACATGAACCATGCATAATAGTTAATGTTCATCATCGTTAACGTTAACTGTAAATATTTCATGATGTCATAAAAAAACAACCAGATAAAAAACCATCAATGAGGAGAGTCGGATTTATAAATTCAAAATAGCAATGAATTAAATATTTAACTGGTTATAGATGCTGCCGATTTCAGTCAGCAAGATGTAAATCATTTTTTCGATACAAAACCCTCCCGCTTCAGGCGGATTATAGATGGCGCAAGGATATTCAGTAGGCTTGTCATCATTCAGGCACAGTTCCACCTCGCAGAGTGGTCAAAAAATCACAATCACGGCTTTCATAAAACCAAGATTTATATTCTTCAAAGTTTTTTAGAATAATCATCGCACTCTCCTATAAAGTTTATATCTTGAGGAGGCATTATGGCATAACTTGCATAAATTAATTTTAAAAGATTATTTTCGTTTTTATGTATAAGCCATGAATGATTGAGAATCCAATCTAAAAACACAGTCCAACTGCGGCTTTGTTGAATAAATCGAACGCTGATTTATCCCTGAATAATGTGGCCGATGCGGAGGAATTCCCGGGACTTATCCGCCAGACGCATCGGAAAATCAGGGGCGTTTCAGCCGATGGGGCTTATGACACAAAACGTTGCCACGACGAACTGCGGCGCAGAAAATCAGGGCACTGATCCCGCCGCGAACGCGTGCCAGTTACTGACCGGTGGAGTCTGCGGACAGAAATCAGGCAAGGGCTGGCAGGAGGATCTTTTATCTAAATCCGATTTATTCAACAAAGCCCCACGAGTCATGACGCTAACGCCCTTCCTGAGCATTTTCTTCACGTCTTCGATTGCCGTATCAATGTCAGCACAGGAAATCCTGTCAAAATTCTCTACAATAATTAAAGAGCCTGTGGGAATCGCCTTAGAAATAACATTGTCGAACATGCGTTTAAATGCAGCACTTTCAGCTTTGTGTTTTTGGTGAAACCCTGACTTTCCCTTGTCCACATAACGATGCTCAGGCGTCATAGCATATTCATCCTGATGTTTAGCGTAGAAGCTATCTATCAGTTCCTGTTACCAACGCAGGTTATCGCCTGAGTCTTGCTTCTTGGTTGACCAGCGAATAAACGAAACGAGCAATTTCATAGTGTGGACTGCCTGGATTTACGAGATTAGGAGGATAATACATGTCAGAAGAAAAACGTGGTGGGGCAAGAATACTGGTGCTTTATCATTCTATGTACGGCCATATTGAAACCATGGCGCAAAGTATCGCAGAAGGTGCACGCAGCGTTCCCGGCGTGGAAGTCACCGTTAAGCGAGTGCCTGAAACCATGGACCCCGAGGCGTTCAAAGCCGCTGGCGGAAAAACCGGACAGTCTGCGCCCGTCGCCTCTGCGGCAGAACTGGCGGATTATGATGCCATCATTCTCGGCACCCCAACCCGCTTCGGTAATATGACCGGGCAGATGCGTAATTTCCTCGATCAGACCGGCTGCTTATGGGCTAAAGGCGCACTGGCAGGTAAGGTCGCCAGCGTGTTCAGCTCAACCGGTACCGGTGGCGGCCAGGAAATGACCATTACCTCGACCTGGACCACTCTCGCGCACCACGGCATGATCATTGTGCCTATCGGCTATACCACACCAGAATTGTTTGATATTTCCCAGGTTCGCGGCGGTACGCCTTATGGTGCGACAACCATCGCCGGCGGCGACGGTTCACGTCAGCCAAGTGCTGAAGAGCTGCGGATTGCTCATCATCAGGGCAAACATGTGGCAACGATCACCAGTAAGCTGGTGAGTTAAGCGTCAGGCAATCGCAAAAAGGCGCAAAATATTGCGCCTTAAATTCCCATCACCAGGAGATCCAGCGCAGACACCACATCGTCGCGATGGCTTTCTGCATTCATCACCGGCTCATGCCGTAACTCATGATGACTGATACTGGTCAGCAAATGGGTCATCAGCAGATACTGTTGATTCTCAACCCTGACGGCAGGATGCAACTGCCTGATAGCTTTAACGTTATCGATGGAGGTCAAAGGAATGACGACCCGCTCGTTAAGTCTTTCAATCAGCGGATTTTGAATATCCATAAAATAGGGATATCTGTTTTTCCCCTGTCCCCGATTTTCGTAAATATCAAACTGAGCCATTTATAACACTCCCCGACCTTCGGAAAAGAGTCCGGCTTCTTGCGTAAAAGCATTACACGAATCAATGGCCTGCTGGTTTTCTTCCATAAATTGTTTCCTCCGTTGCGCTCGTACGGCTTCCCTCAAGGCGATATCAAAGGTTGCTGATAGATTGATACCCAGTTCTCTGGCCTGCTCGAGCAGATCAGCACTCAGAGTGACGTTGGTTCTTTTCTTTAATGCGGTAGAAACCGGTGGCATGACACACTCCATAAGCACACCCATCATGCGCATAATAGTCACACACTTCCATTGCTCATACCAGTTCATGTTCACTTCCTGCTTAAATCTGGTTAAAAAACAGGCCAAAAAAAACGGCCTATTCAGGCCGTTTCGTTATACTCCTTTGCACATCACTTACCACGCGACGCGATAATGTTTTCGGCGACATTGCGCGGTGCCTCGGCGTAATGGTTGAACTCCATGGTGTAGGTTGCACGGCCCTGCGACATCGATCGCAACGTGGTCGAGTAACCAAACATCTCGGAAAGCGGCACTTCGGCTTTGATGATTTTGCCACCGCCGCCCGCGATCTCTTCCATACCCTGCACCGTACCGCGACGTGAGGATAAATCCCCCATCACGCTGCCCGCATAGTCTTCCGGCGTTTCCACTTCGACGCGCATCATCGGCTCGAGTATCACCGGGCTGGCCAGGCGCGCAGCCTCTTTGAAACCAAAGATCGCCGCCATCCTGAACGCCATTTCAGAGGAGTCCACCTCGTGATATGACCCGAACGTCAGCGTCACTTTGACGTCCACCACCGGGTAACCCGCCAGAATGCCGTTGTTCAGCGCTTCCACCACCCCTTTCTCTACTGCCGGGATGAATTCACGTGGGACCACGCCGCCTTTGGTGGCATCGACAAACGCAAAGCCTTTGCCCGCCTCCTGCGGCTCCAGCGTAAACACCACGTGTCCGTACTGGCCTTTACCACCGGACTGGCGCACAAACTTGCCGTCCACATCTTTCACGGTTTTACGCACGGTTTCGCGGTAGGTCACCTGCGGTTTGCCAATATTGGCCTCAACGCCGAACTCACGCTTCATGCGGTCAACGATGATCTCCAGATGCAACTCGCCCATGCCGGAGATAATGGTTTGCCCGGACTCTTCATCAGTACGGATACGGAACGACGGATCCTCCGACGCCAACCTTGAGAGCGCAATGCCCATTTTCTCCTGATCGGCCTTGGTTTTCGGCTCGATAGCCTGCGAGATCACCGGTTCCGGGAACTCCATGCGCACCAGCGTAATAATGTCCGTTGGGTCGCACAGTGTTTCACCCGTCGTCACATCTTTCAGGCCGACGCAGGCCGCGATATCACCCGCGCGGATTTCGTCGATTTCGATACGGTCATTGGCATACATCTGCACGATACGGCCAATGCGCTCTTTTTTTCCGCGAATTGGGTTGTAAACGCTGTCGCCTTTCTTCAGTACGCCGGAATAGACGCGCACAAACGTCAGCTGGCCGACGTAGGGATCAGTCATCAGTTTGAAGGCCAGCGCCGAGAATTTCTCGCTGTCATCGGAATGACGGAATATTTCATTACCGTCTTCGTCGGTACCGGCAATCGGCGGAATATCCAGCGGTGACGGCATCAGTTCGATCACCGCGTCGAGCATGCGCTGAACACCTTTATTTTTGAAGGCGCTGCCGCACAGCATCGGCTGGATCTCCCCCGCGATAGTCCGTATACGCAGGCCCTGGGTTATTTCGTCTTCAGATAATCCCCCCTCTTCGAGGTATTTATCCATCAGTGTCTCACTGGCTTCCGCCGCTGCAGAAACCATTTTCTCGCGCCACTCTTCGGCCAGCGTTTGCAGTTCAGCCGGAACCTCACCATAGCTGAAGGTCATGCCCTGCGTTTCGTCATCCCAGTAGATCGCACGCATTTTGCGTAAATCCACCACGCCAATGAAGTGCTCTTCACTGCCGATCGGAATAACAATCGGTACCGGATTGGCCTTCAGGCGGTCCACCATCATCTGGCGAACGCGGAAGAAGTCAGCACCCTGGCGGTCCATTTTGTTGACGAAAGCCAGACGCGGCACTTTGTATTTATTGGCCTGACGCCACACCGTTTCCGATTGTGGCTGCACGCCGCCGACCGAGTCATACACCATCACCGCGCCGTCGAGAACGCGCATGGAACGCTCCACTTCGATGGTGAAATCCACGTGTCCGGGGGTGTCGATAATATTGATGCGATGCGAATCAAACGAGTGATCCATCCCCTGCCAGAAACAGGTGACCGCAGCAGAAGTAATGGTAATGCCACGCTCCTGCTCCTGCTCCATCCAGTCCGTGGTCGCGCCGCCGTCATGCACTTCACCCAGCTTGTGATTCATGCCGGTGTAAAAAAGAATACGCTCAGTAGTGGTAGTTTTACCGGCGTCGATGTGTGCTGAGATACCAATATTGCGGTAGCGCTCGATGGGGGTTTGGCGAGCCATATAACGTCCTTACGTGATGGATGGCAAAGTTGACGATCTGTTCAGTACAGTTTTTCGTCATTTCGTTTTACGGAGCGTATAATACAACTGTACGTGTATATTCGTACAATTATTTTTTCTATTGATGAAATCGGTGCATCAGCGAGCCCGCTGTAAAGTAAAGCGGGTATAGGCTATATTGCGCGGCCGGTAATCACCGAGATACACCAACTGATATGCGCAATAGATTTCGCGTTGCATCAAGGCGGCAACTGAGTGAATCCCGGGAGCTTACATGAGTAAGTGGCCGGGATGAGCAAAGGCAGCCAACGCTGAGGCAACGTGAAAGATGAAGCGCACGAGGATAAGCCAATGATAGCCAATCACCCTGAGCGCGAGCAGATCCGCCTTGAAAACGTCCTGACTGCCCTTGGCAATCCACTGCGTCTGGCCGTGGTACGCACGCTGGCAAAAGGCGGCGAACACCCTTGCGGCACGCTGTTGCAGGGGTTGTCGAAATCGACACTGACACACCACTGGCGCGTACTGCGCGACAGCGGTGTTATCTGGCAGCGCCCGGACGGCCGCGCCAATTTACTGTCACTGCGCCGCGACGACCTCGACGCCCGCTTCCCTGGCCTGCTTGCCTCTTTGCTCAACGCCATTGAATCGGACGGCATCACGCTGGAGTCCACTCAAAAACATATTTCTGAACAACATCTTTAGTTTTTCTCCAGTTGGGTGTGTACCAACTGACAAAACCTATTGATTATAGACGATGCGTGACTCTCCTCCCGCCGGGCGAGGTATAACGGTGCATAAAGCTGTGCCTGCGGCGAAAGCTTGAGAAATACCATGCCGTCGCCGCCCAGACGGGTCATCGACTCTGGCACGATCGATACGCCGAGACCCGCCCCGACCAAACTCAGGCATGAGGTCAGGCGCGGCGCTTCCTGCACAATCTTCGGACTAAATCCGGCACGAAAACAGGCGGCAAGAATGGCGTCGTATAACCCCTGACCCGCAGGACGGCGATAGAGCACGAAGGATTCATTCGCCAGCATTTTCAGTGAAATAGGTTCATCAGCCGGTAAACCTGCCAGACGGTGACGCGCCGGGAGTGCCACCCTCATCGGTTCTTCCAACACCTTTTCCACCGCCAGTTCAGGGATCCCCTTAACCGGCATACGCACGAACGCCACGTCCACCCGCTGCGCCACCACGGCCTGCAGTAATTCTCCACTGCCCGCTTCTTCCAACTGGGTGGTCACCGACGGATAAATCTCCCGGTATCGGCGCAGTAACTCAGGAACAAAAGCGTGCAGCGCTGATGAACTGGTAAAACCAATAGTGATATTTCCCTGCTTGCCTTGCGCCGCCCGTTGCATGGCGGCTTCGAGCTGATCGGCGCGGGTCAGTAGCGCTTGTGCTTCAAGTAACAGCACTTTCCCTGCGTCAGTGGGTATCACACCGCGCGGTTGGCGATGCAACAGCGCGACGCCAAATTCGGCCTCCAGCCCCTGCAATAAACGGCTGAGCGGCGGCTGCTGAATAAACAGGCGTTCAGCGGCAGCAGAGATGCTGCCCTGCTCCACCACGGTGACAAAAGCACGCAGTTTGCGCAGATCGAGTTTTGACATACCTTTTAGGTATCCTTAATGGTCATTAAAGGCATTAGACATCATGGCACGCTACCGCGCATGATGGCAAAAAAACCACGGCGTAATGCGCGATTGCAGGGACTTACCGTTATGACACATCACTCCTTAGACACCCCTTCTGCTGACGCAGCAGATCTGACCTCCCCCGACTGCCGCCAGCTTTTTATGGGGTTTTTCGTGCTCGGCCTGACCGGTTTCGGCGGTGTGCTGCCGATGGCACGGCATATGCTGGTGGAAAAGCGCCGCTGGATGAGCAGCGAACAGTTTGCTGAGTTGCTCGGCCTGTGCCAGTTCCTGCCGGGAGGAAATATCATTAATTTGTCGGTCGCGCTCGGTATGGAGTTTCGCGGGCTGCGCGGTGCGCTGTCAGCGCTGCTGGGTTTGATTCTGGCCCCGACACTCTGCGTGGTTTTGCTGGGTATGGTGTATGCGCGCTATCAGAATGACCCGCTGGTCGAGCATCTGTTTGCCGGGCTGGCTGCCGCTGCAGGCGGGCTGTTACTTTCCACCGGGATTAAAATGCTGGCGCCGCTGTGGGGGAAATGGCTGCAACTGGCGATAGTCGTGGCCGGTGTTATCGCCATCGCCGGGCTGCGTCTGCCGATGCTGCCGGTAATGCTGGTGCTGTCTCCCATCAGTATCTTCATCTGCGCGAGGAGCAAAGCATGAGCCCGGTACTGGTCAGTCTGGCCTTGTTATTCACCCAGCTGTCAGTGCTGGCGTTTGGTGGCGGCAATACCATTTTGCCGGAGATGCAGCGCGAAGTAGTGCAAATTCATCAGTGGATGAGCGCCCAGGAGTTCAGCGCCTTGTTTGCACTGGCACAGGCGGCTCCTGGCCCGAATATGATGATCGTACCGCTGATTGGCTGGCAGGTAGCGGGATGGTCAGGTTTGCTGGTGTCATCGCTGGCAAAATTCGGCCCGTCATCGCTGATTACTCTCGTCGCGATGGGGGGCTGGAAGCGCTATAAGGACCGCCCATGGAGGCAGATAATTCAGCGCGGACTGGTGCCGGTTACTGTCGGTCTGGTGGCATCGAGCGGGTTGCTGATCGCCAAAGCCTCCGCCCCGACCTTACCGCTGGCCGGGGTGATCGCCCTCTGCACCCTGATGGCCCTGAGTAAACGGCTCCACCCGCTATGGGTGCTGGCGGTCGGTGCGCTGTTGGGGCTGGCCGTGGGGTGAAGAAGGCGTGCGCTTTTTTGCCAGTTTCTTGAAGAGGTGCGAAGAGGATCGCAGCAATTTTTCGGAAATTGTTGAAAATGTGATGCAGGCTAATTGTAAGAATATCAACAAAGTGCCTCTTCTTTCCCTTGCCCGTGTTTATTAAGGATGATGATGAATATCAACCCTCTGAGCCTTGCGGTTTCTGCCCTGCTTATCTCCACTGGCGCTTATGCTGCCAATACCCAGCCCGAACTCAGTCAGCGCGAAGTGAGAGTGCTCACCGTCGATGGCCTGCAATTTAAAGACCTTAACCATTCGGGCCAACTCGAACCCTATGAGGACTGGCGTCTGACGCCGCCGTTGCGCGCAGCGGATCTGATCAAGCGTATGACGCTGGAAGAGAAAGCCGGCGTGATGATGCACGGCTCCGCGCCAACCGCCAACAGCCCGATCGGCGCGGGTAAAAATTATGATATAACCGCGGCGAAAAAAATGATTGATGACCAGAAGGTCAACAGTCTGATCACTCGCCTTTCCGCCGATGACGCGGCAACGTTTGCTGAAGAAAACAATAAACTTCAGGCTATCGCGGAAGGCACACGGCTGGGTATTCCGCTGACCATCAGCAGTGATCCGCGTAATTCGTTTGAATATCTCGACGGGGCCAGCACCTCAGCCGGTAAATTTACCCAATGGCCGGAAACCCTCGGACTGGCGGCAATTGGCGATGAGAAACTCACCCGCCGTTACGCCGACATTATTCGCCAGGAGTACACCGCGGTCGGTATCCGTGAAGCCCTTTCACCGCAGGCCGATTTAGCCACCGAACCCCGCTGGGCGAGGATCAGCGGGACCTTCGGTGAAGACCCGACGCGGGTTCACAATATGGTGCGCGGTTATATTGAAGGCATGCAGAACGGACCCGACGGTCTCAATAGCGGCAGCGTGATTTCTGTCGTGAAACACTGGGTCGGTTATGGCGCGGCGCAGGACGGTTACGACAGCCACAATGTGTATGGCAAGAACGCCACGTTCCCCGGTAATAACCTAAAAGAACATATTTATCCGTTTACCGGTGCATTTGAAGTTAACGTTGCCAGTGTTATGCCCACCTATTCGATTCTGAAAAACCTGATGATAGAAGGCAAAGAGGTGGAACAGGTCGGTGCCGGTTTTAATCATCAACTCCTGACAGATATTTTACGCGGCCAGTACGGATTCAAAGGTGTGATCCTCAGCGACTGGTTGATCACCAACGACTGCGATGACGTCTGCATCAACGGCACCAAAGAGGGCGTCGAACCCGTACCGGGCGGAATGTCATGGGGTGTTGAAAACCTGACCCAGCAGGCGCGCTTTGTGAAAGCAGTGGAAGCGGGCGTGGATCAGTTTGGCGGCGTGACCGACTCTACTATGATCGTCAAAGCCGTAGAGGAGAAGCAACTGAGCGAAGCGCGGATTAATCAGTCGGTAGAGCGAATTCTGCAACAAAAATTCCGCATCGGTCTGTTTGAAAATCCTTATGTCGATACGCAAAATGCGGCACAAACTGTCGGCCGTCAGGACTGGCAGAAAGAGGCCAACGCGGCGCAGGGCCGTTCACTGGTCTTGCTGCAAAACAGCGATAATCTGTTACCGCTGAAGAAAGGTAAAAAAGTGTGGCTGTACGGCATCGCGCCACAGGCCGCTGTAGCAGCCGGTTTCACGGTGGTCGATGCACCAGAAAAAGCCGATGTGGCGGTGATCCGGGCCCAGGCTCCGTTCGAACAACCGCATAAAAATTACTTCTTCGGCAAACGTCATCACGAGGGTTCACTGGCGTTCACCTCCGACAATGCTGATTACCAGGCCATCGTGAAAGCCAGTGCCAAAGTGCCGGTGGTGGTGACCGTCTATCTTGACCGCCCCGCCATCCTGACCCATGTGCAAAATAAAGCCAAAGCCATCATTGGTAACTTCGGCGTCAGCGATGCGGTACTGTTCAGCCGCCTGACCAGCGATGAAGCCTACACCGGCAAACTGCCGTTTGAGCTGCCATCATCAATGGATGAGGTGCTGAAGCAGAAATCAGATCTGCCGCACGATACCGAAAATCCGCTCTACCCGATTGGCGCAGGTCTGGCGCGTTAAGACAGAAAGATTATTGAATTTAGGAGATTATTTTTTTTCAAAAAAAACGGGCACATAAGGTGCCCGTTACTATTTATAGTCAGTAAAGTTTATAGCCAGTAAAGACTATTCTTCTCAGCTTCATTTATGAGCAGAAGACGCGTGCATCACGTGGTGTATAGATGCCGAAAGTTACCATCCCCAGCAATACATCCGGGAAGGTTTCCTGAGCTTCAACGCGAACGACTTTATCGGCGCCGCCACAGACTTTTGCTGCATCAATGGATTTGCTCTGGCCAATTCCGCTCACAAAGAAGTGGTGTGTCGTCACTACTTTCGGCTTAGTCGCAATGCCCTGTCCCAGGTTGAAAGTCTGCTGTGCACAACCGGTCAACAGTACGGCGAAAGCCGCTGTAAGTAATACTTTTTTCATTAAAAAATTCCTATGAACCCTAATAAATAACACCGGCAAGCAAAGTGCTTTCCGACAAAACACTGACTGAAAAAGGGTTTCTTGTTGACGAAACCGCTGCAGTGAAGCCTGAGTGTTATCGGCACATACTTTTAAAAATGTAGGGAAAGTTGATATTAACCACGTTCTCCCTCCGGGCTTAGACCAAAACCTCACCTAATTCCATGATATTCATGCGGATAAAAATCCCCTCAGTTCACAACTTTTGAAAAAGTTCACTTGAAAATGTAAAATAATAATGATAACAATTATCATTAAGTTTAACATCTGCGCCAACTATTCCTAAATACACATTCTTTTGACCGGTGGGAATCACTGCGCTGAAAAGTAGACCTCTGGGGTTCGTTTTTTACCGGTGACACATGTATGTCATCCATCACTCGATAATTTATTTTGTTATTTATAGGGACTTTGAACTTGAATAAGCTGGCCTTCCCTCTTAAGCGTTCGGTGCTGCTTTGCGCCGTCGCACTGACGCTTCCTGCTGCCTCTTTCGCGGAAGAAACCGTGGTTGTCACTGCATCACCGGCACAGACTGCGGATACCCCAACGCAGGGTTACAACGCAAAAACCAGCAGAACGGCCACCAAAACCGATCAGCCGATTATTACCACCAGTCAGGCCGTATCCGTCGTGACGCGTCAGCAGATGGATGACCAGAACACCACCACCGTCAACGCCGCCCTGAACTATACGCCGGGCGTGTTTACCAACTTTGCCGGTGGCGCAACCCGCTATGACACCATCTCCCTGCGCGGTTTCCACGGCGGTGACGTTAACAACACCTTCCTCGATGGCCTGCGTATTCTCAGCGATGGCGCCAGCTACAACTCCATTCAGGTAGATCCGTGGTTCCTGGAGCGCATCGATGTGATCAAAGGCCCCTCTTCTGCCCTGTATGGTCAGAGCATTCCGGGCGGTCTGGTGATGGAAAGCACCAAGCGCCCGCAGTTTGCTGAAGAAGGCCACTTCCGTCTCTCCGGCGGCACGCAAGACACCAAGGGCGGCGCATTCGATTACACCAACGCCATCAACGACCAGTGGGCATTCCGCCTGACCGGGTTGACCCGCAGCAGCGACACCCAGTACGACCACCAGCGCGAAGAGCGTTATGCCATCTCCCCGCAGCTGATGTGGCAGCCAGATGAAAACACTTCGCTGTTACTGCGCGCCTATCTGCAAAAAGATCCGTCCGGTGGTTACCACGCCGCCGTGCCCGCCGACGGCAGCCTGTATGGCGACAAACTGAGCCGCGGCTTCTTCGATGGCGAATCTTCTCTCAACCAGTTCAAACGCTGGGAGCAGATCTACAGCTACGAATTCCGTCACGCCTTCAACGACGTGTGGTCATTCCGTCAGAATGCCAACTACACCCACTCCAACACCGAGCTGGATCAGGTCTATCAGGCAGGCTGGAATGCAGATCGTACCCTGATGAACCGTTACTACTCCGGTGAGACGTCATCGCTGGACAGCGTTGCCATCGATAACCAGCTGGAAGCAGATTTCGCCACCGGCGAGCTGGAGCATAAAGTGGTGGTCGGTTTCGATTACTCCTACTTTATGAATGACCTGAAATCACTGGGCGCGACGGCCAGTCAGCTGAACCCGTACACCGGTTACACCGGCGGTCCGAACCTGGCTTACTACAGCAGCAAAACCGGTAAAGATCGTTATGAGCAGATGGGCACCTATCTGCAGGATGATATGAGCTGGAACCAGTGGCACCTGACGCTGTCCGGCCGTTACGACACACTGAAAACCAGAAATACCGCCTATGACAGCATTACTGTCAAAGAGACTGACAGTGAGCGTACCGACCGTCACTTCAACAGCCGTGCTTCTTTGCTGTATGCGTTTGAAAACGGTATCTCGCCTTACGTCAGCTACAGCCAGGCGATGACGCCGTCTGCCCTGCCAGGTCAGGACGGCACTCTGCTCAAACCGATGCAAAGCGAGCAGTACGAAGCCGGTATTAAATACCAACCGGTGGGAACGTCAGACCTGTATACCGCCGCGCTGTTTGACCTGACGCAGGATGATGTCGGTAACCGCGTGGTTGTCGGCAGCTACTACGAGCCGGCAGGGAAAGTCCGTTCGCAGGGCCTTGAGCTGGAAGCGAAGAAACAGGTGACCGAGCGCTTCAACGTGATGGCCGGTTATACCTATAACAAAGTGCGCTTTGATGATTCCACCAGTAACGACGGCAATACGCCATACGTGACGCCAAAACAGATGGCTTCAATCTGGGGTCAGTATAAGACGCCGGTGGGTGTGGATCTGGGAGCAGGTGTGCGTTACATCGGTACGCAGTGGGCAGACAACGAAAACACCCTGAGCATGCCGTCAGCCACGCTGGTCGATGCCTCAGTGCGTATGAATCTGGTGCAGTTTAATCCTCAGTTGAAAGGGGCTTACGTGCAGTTCAACGCTAATAACCTGTTCGACAAGAAATATGTCGCGGCCTGTTACGGCACCAGCTATTGCTACTGGGGTCAGGAACGTACCGTGGTGGCAACCGTTGGCTATGATTTCTGATAGCTGACGACAACGGGAAAAACTTCACACAGTTCCTCCCTCCAATATCGGCCCTTTCAAGCCCTGAGCAATCAGGGCTTTTTTTATGCTAATCCGAGCCGCGCTTTGATCCTCACTCTGGCATTTTCCAGCAGCGCATCCGATGTCGCACGATCGGGCTCACAGCGCGCCAGCGACAGAACGCCCATCAGCTCAGCGATAACCGATACCGCAAGGGTTTCCGGGTCAGAGATTTGCATGTCACGTAACTGGCCGATAATCATGCCACGAATCTTGGCAATACCCGCAGCAAACGCCGCCTGACAAGGTGCGGTCATGCGCGGTGTTTCAGATGCCAGCGCCGACACCGGACAGCCCAGCGCACGGTTATCGCGGTGCCACGGCGAAAGATAAAAATCAATATAACCAGCCAGTTGCTCACGCGGCGCAAGGCCCTTGTTGTCTTTTTCCCAGCGCGCCATGACCTGATCAAACATCTGGCCGATAGCCGCCTGAATCAGCGCATCCTTCGACGCAAAGTGCGCATAAAAACCGCCGTGGGTCAGCCCGGCTTTGCTCATCACGCCCGCTACGCTCACCTGCTGCGGGCCTTTGGCGCGAATCGCTTTCGCCGCCTCTTTGACGATACGTTCACGGATTTTCGGTTTATGTTCACTTTCATAACGCATAGTTTTCTCCCTGATAAACGGCGGTTCCAGCTGCGGCCACAGTCTGGCGCACCGCGCCATGACAATCAATCCCGCAGGTTGATTCGTGCATCGACCGACAGACCCGGCCGCAGCGATACCAGCTCCGGCTGCCCGGGATTCAGACGAATACGCACCGGCACACGCTGCACGATTTTAGTAAAATTACCGGTGCCCGGCTCAAACGGCAGCAGTGCAAAGGTGGAACCTGAACCTGGCGCCAGACTGTCCACCACGCCGCTGAATTTGACGCCCGGCAGTGCGTCTACGCTGACGCTGGCTTTCTGCCCTGGCTGAATGCGTTCGGTCTGTGTCTCTTTAAAGTTGGCCATCACGTAGAGATCGCCAAGGGGAACCAGCGTCATCAGGCGCTGGCCGGGCGTGACGTAATCGCCAGTCTGCACCTGACGGTTACCCACCACGCCGTCCACGGCGGCAAAAATCGTGGTGTGTTTTTGGTCCTGCTGCGCCAGATCCAGCGCGGCCTGCGCTTTTTGCACCGTGGCCTGAGCCAGCGCCAGCGCGGCCTGAATTTCTGCGCGCTGGGCATGCGTCACCTGCGCCTGATTCTGCGCCACGTCGAGCATCGCGCTGGCATGAGCGGCTTCCTGCTCGGCGGTGATCGCTACGGTTTTGTAACGGTCTGCATCGTTACGCGATGTGGCACCGCTCACCGCCAGCGACTGATAACGACGCTGCTCATCCTGCGCGTGTTGCTGTTCAGCCAGTGAGGAACGGATAGCCGTGCGCGCGGCCTGAATCTGCGCCTGCGCCAGTTGCTCCTGTGCCTGTTGGCTGATTAACGCCGCCTGTTGGGCAGCCACCTGCGCTTTACCATCGGCCACATCCCCCTGTGCCGAAGCCACGTGGGCATTGAACTCTTCGCTGTCAATGACCACCAGCGGCTGGCCGGCTTTCACCCACTGGTTATGTTTCACCAGCACCGTAGCGACAAACCCCTTCACCTTCGGTGCTACCGTGGTGGCATCGACGCTGATATAAGCATCATCGGTGGATTCACTGGCAGGCGCGGCCAGCAACCACAATGCACCGCCTGACGCGACCGCCAGCGCAATGCCGCTGACGATCCAGATCCGCGACGAACGACGTGCCCCCACTTTTCCGCTGGTTGAAACTGGAACATCTGCCGGTGCTGTAGCCACTGTTTCGCTCATTTTTGTTTCCGCTCATTGCATGATGGCCATCATCTTAATATGATGCCTATCATATAAACAAGCACAAAAGGTCCGAACATGTCCGATGCAAGCATTCCCGCTTCTGCTCTTATGCCCGTCGCCCCCGGTGACCTGCCGACGGCGCGCAAGTTTCTGATCTTCAGCGTGATGGCATTCGGCATGTTTCTGGCGCTGATCGATATCCAAATTGTGGCCGCTTCGCTTAACGATGTGCAGGCAGGGCTTTCGGCCGGGCCGGATGAAATTAGCTGGGTGCAAACCTCCTATTTAATTGCCGAACTGGTGATGATCCCGTTCTCGGCGTTTCTGACGCAGGCGCTGTCAACCCGCTGGCTGTTCAGTGCATCGGCGGCGCTGTTCACGCTGAGCAGCATCGGCTGCGGGCTGGCGTGGAATATTGAATCAATGATTTTCTTTCGCGCCCTGCAGGGGTTTACCGGTGGGGCCATGGTGCCGACGGTGTTTTCCACCGGTTTTACCCTGTTTAAAGGCAAACAACAGGCGCTGATCCCCGCCATTCTCGGCATGGTCAGCGTACTGGCCCCGACGCTTGGCCCGACGGTCGGCGGCGTGGTGACTCAGTGGCTGGACTGGCGCTGGATCTTCTTCATTAACATCATACCCGGCATTCTGGTGGCGACCGGCGCGGTACTGTTTATCCACGTCGATAAGGCCGATTTTCCGATGCTCAAACGCATCGACTGGGTGCATTTGCTGTCGATGGCCGTCGCGCTGGGCTGTCTGGAATATGTACTGGAAGAGGGGCCGCGTAAAAACTGGTTTAGCGATCCACAAATTCAGGTCTCGGCCTGGTTCTCACTGGTGGCCTTCGTGCTATTTCTTGAGCGTTCGTTTTATTCCAAAAATCCGATCGTGCGGCTCACGCCCTTTCGCGACCCCACCTTCACGTTTGCCTGTGTGTTTAATCTGGTGATCGGCTTCGGGCTTTATGCCTCAACCTACCTGACGCCGGTATTTCTTGGCCGCATCCGCGATTTCGACAGTCTGCAAATCGGCACTACGGTCTTTGTAGTAGGCATCGGGCAATTTTTCAGTACGATTTTGGCGGCAAAATTAATCGGCGTGGTCGACCGGCGGATCCTGGTGGCCGTGGGTCTGCTGGGGTTCTCACTCAGCATGTGGCTGACCAGCGCCGTGACCACACAATGGGGCGCAGACCAGTTTTTGTGGCCACAAATTATTCGCGGACTCTTCATCATGTTGTGCATCGTCCCCAGCGTGAATATGGCGTTGACGGCATTTCAGGGACCGGAGCTGCGCTATGCGTCGGGGTTATTCAATCTGATGCGTAATCTTGGCGGCGCCATTGGTATCGCGACCGTCAATACCTGGTTGCAGGATTGGACGCGCGCGCATACTGCCCATTTCGGCGAAACACTGGGGCACTCAGGCCGCGAAGCGCAGGAGGTGATTGCCGCCGTAGCAGCCCGATTTTCGCAAATTACGCCCGATGTCCAGCACGCGCTGATGATGGCCAAAAGCGTATTCGGTGCAACAGTGGCGGCCGATGCCTTCACGCTGGCCTTTAATGATGTGTTTATGCTGATGTCATGGATGTTTCTCGCCGCGCTGCTGATGGTGCCGTTTTGTCGAAAATAAGCGGTGGAGTGTCATGAAATGTAAAAGGTCTGTGATCAATCCGGTAAAAAATGCAGTCTCTTTAGGGAACTTTTCATACTTACTGAGAAAGCTTTGGCCTGTTTGAAATAAATCCTTATAATTGGCGGCCCAGAAATGTGATTGGTTACACATCTTGATTCTCTCTCAAGCCCATGTGTATCTACAATAGTCATCCGGCCATTTAACGCCGGGGGAACAATCTGACAACAACTGCCTGTGTGGCAATAACAATAACCAACGAAAATATGAAAATGAGCATTCGCGCGATCCTTACTATGGTTTTGGCAGTTGCTGCGTACAGCCAGGCAGCCTCTGCCGTGGTCTATCCTCTCCCGACCAATAACGGCCGGCTGATTGGGGAAAACATCACCGTCACCGTTCCAGAAAACAGCAAATTACCGCTGGAAAGCTATGCAGCACAGTTCCAGATGGGCCTGAGCAATATGCTTGAAGCCAACCCTGGCGTGGATCCTTTCCTGCCTGTACCGGGCACTGTACTGACCATTCCACACCAGTTGATCCTGCCAGATACGCCGCATGAAGGTATCGTCATCAACAGCGCTGAAATGCGTCTTTACTACTACCCGAAAGGCAGCAATACGGTGGTCGTTCTGCCAATCGGCATCGGCGAACTGGGTAAAGACACCCCATTGAACTGGGTGACAACTATCCAGCGTAAAAAAGCCGGTCCAACCTGGACGCCAACGGCTAAAATGCATGAAGAATATGCCGCGCGCGGTGAATTCCTGCCCGCTGTCTTCCCCGCTGGCCCGGACAACCCGATGGGTCTGTATGCGCTCTATGTAGGTCGTCTTTATGCCGTTCACGGTACCAATGCTAACTTCGGTATTGGACTGCGTGTGAGCCATGGCTGTGTGCGTCTGCGTGATGCTGACATCAAATGGCTATACGATAACGTGCCGCAGGGCACCCGCGTACAGTTCATCAATGAGCCGGTCAAGGCCACCGTTGAGCCAAATGGCAAGCGTTACATTGAGATCCATAACCCGCTGTCTGCAAATCAGCAGGAATTTGACTCGCAGGAACCCATCCCTGTATCCCTGACCGGTAAAGTCGGTGCCGTGGCTATGGACCCAAGCGTTAACCAAACCATCGTTCAGCGCGCCCTCGAACTGCGTTCAGGTATGCCTACTCAGGTGAATTAATTCAACCTCAGTCGCTGCAAAAAGCTCCTCAAATGAGGTAATGCCGTTCACTTAAGCCTCACGTGACTTAAAACTGAACGGATATTTAGGTGGTATGTAAAGCACTGTACGATCGTATCGTCGGTGCTTTCTTTTTTCCGGAAGGATAAACGCTTTTACATTTTCCCTCATTCCTTTCAGATGCTTAGGGATGTTTCCCGCAGCGCCTTTACCGCTCACTCTGACCTGCGATACCAGGATATTTAATGCCGCAACAAAGCTAATTCGCGTCGGTATGACTCCAGCCTCCCCTGCTATATCAACCATTTCCTTTCTCAGCAGATTATAGGAGACCACATCTCAATAAGCATGTCGTAATCGCTGTATCGTTCGATAACTTCATAGCGAAGCTTGCTTTTTACGGGCGTCAGCCAGTGCGTGGCAGTGCCTGCCTGTTGCCACTCCAGGAAGAAAGCAGCGCTGAAATAACAACGGTCGAACAGCGTCAGAGTGTGGTCCGGAGCAGAAGAAATCAGACGGTGAGCGAGCGTTAACTCGCCTTCGGTAGCGCCACCAAAAGCTGCATCCAGCAGCATATGGGAATGGGTTGCCATCAGCCCAACCATCCGGACCTGAGGGAACGTGCCGGTGGACGGCTCAATAAATCCAAAAGCGGTGGCGTTCTCGGGTGAATCGGGTGTGCGAAAGAGTGTCCCGTCGACGCTCAGTATCCGGAGGCCATGGAAAGTAGCTGGTCCGAGTGCTGCGGGCTGCCATGCTTCGTTGCAGGCATGAAAAAGATAGCGAAGTGGCGCTTCTCCCAGCCGCTGGCGTGCAGCGGTTAAAACACTGGGTGCAAGACTCTGATAACCGTAATCGGGCTGAATGACAATATCCAGATGATGGCAGACATCTTTGATGGATAAATCACGCAACAACCCCATCATCAGGATGAGCCATACAGCCTGCTCAGCAGGCAGACGACGCCTGCGAATACTGGCCTTCTGGCAGGCAGTCAGGGCCTGGTGGATCCAGAGAGGGTCAAGTGAACGTGAAAAGGCATCGCTTTTTTTAACTTAGATTGACGATGTCATAAAAGCGTCACGCCACTGACTTAAGCTCCCGTGTAACAAAGTAAGACAAGTTGTATCTCTTCTTTTCTGACGATTCACTACAAGGAGTTTTCGCTATGCACCAGCCTGTATCTCTGATCGCCCGTGCGGTTCTCGCCGCTCTGATCCTCTCTTCTGCTCAGACTGCATTAGCCGACGAGTCCCTGACGTCCCGTGCCGCCAGGGGCGATATTACCGAACAGGGCGGCGCGCGCCGTCTAAATGGCGATCAAACCGAAGCGCTGAAAGCGTCACTGTCCAACAAGACGGTGAAAAATGTGATCCTACTGATCGGCGACGGCATGGGAGATTCTGAAATCACCTCTGCGCGTAATTACGCGCTGGGTGCGGGTGGTTATTTCAAAGGGATTGATGCGCTACCGCTGACCGGTCAGTACACCCACTATTCGTTGGATAAAAAGACCCATAAGCCAAACTACGTCACTGACTCCGCCGCCTCTGCAACGGCCTGGTCAACCGGCGTGAAAAGCTACAACGGCGCGCTGGGCGTAGACGTTAATAGTAAGGACCACGCCACACTGCTGGAAATGGCCAAAGCGGCCGGTTTTGCGACCGGTAACGTCTCTACCGCCGAGTTGCAGGATGCCACCCCGGCGGCGCAGATATCCCACGTTACATCGCGCAAATGCTACGGTCCCGAAGAGACCAGTGAAAAATGCCCGACTAACGCCCTGGAAAATGGTGGCCGTGGCTCGATCACCGAACAATTACTGAAAGCCCGTGCGGACGTCACGTTGGGCGGCGGCGCCAAATCCTTCAGCCAGCTGGCCAAAAGTGGCGAGTTTCAGGGAAAATCACTCAAAGATCAGGCCACTGCGCAGGGTTATCAATGGGTGGAAAATGCCGATGAGCTGAATGCCGTGACGCTGGCCGATCAGAAAAAACCGCTGCTGGGCCTGTTCTCAGCAGGCAACATGCCGGTACGCTGGAGCGGTCCAAAAGCCAGTTATCATGGCAATATCGATAAACCGGCCGTCACCTGCGAAGCCAATCCTCAGCGTACCAAAGACATTCCGACGCTGGCCGTGATGACCGAAAAAGCCATCGACTTGCTAAAAACGCAGCCAAAGGGCTTCTTCCTGCAAGTGGAAGGCGCGTCGATTGATAAACAGGATCACGCCGCCAACCCGTGCGGGCAGTTCGGCGAAACGGTCGATCTCGACGAAGCCGTACAAAAAGCCCTCGAATTTGCCCGCAAAGAGGGCAATACGCTGGTGATTGTGACAGCTGACCACGCACACTCCAGCCAGATCATTGAAACCGACGCCAAAGCGCCAGGCCTGACGCAGACGCTGACGACGAAAGACGGCGCACCAATGACCATCAGTTACGGTAACTCCGAAGATGATTCTCAGGGCCACACCGGGGCACAGTTGCGCATTGCGGCCTATGGTCCGCATGCGGCGAACGTGGTGGGACTGACTGACCAGACCGATCTGTTCTTTACCATCAAAAATGCGATGGCGATTAAATAACAGAGTCCATTCTTACCTTGGGTAAATAACCCGGCTTACAGGCCGGATTATTTATTGGGTTAACGCCAGTGACTTATATAAAGCCTCATCAGGTGATTGGTTTCCGCTAAGCGATTACGGTATAGTTTCGCTCGCTGCGGCAAAATCCGCAGCCGGGATTTGCACCCTGCATAACACAACGTCGATATATAGATTACCTTTATATATTGAAGCCTTGGCACACCTTTTGTTTGTTACTCGTTCACGTAATAAGCAATTGCTCTATGGTGGCTCAGGCGGGGCAGCCTTCGGGCTGGCCGGTGATCCGTTGTGGCCGGTAGTGCAAACTCCGCCTGGGCTACCACCCAAGAGATTTGCACCTCAGGTTGGTAGCGAAATTCGTTATGCAACGGAAAATGCGAATGTCTATCTCCCATCAAACTGTAAAAAGTACCCGTTACGAGAAGTCCTCACTCTCCTCTCTGCGCCCTCACCCACGTCAGAACTGGCATCCGGCGGATATCATCGCTGCCTTGCACAAAAAAGGCACCACGCTGGCAGCCTTGTCCCGCCAGTCAGGCCTTAGCTCATCAACCTTGTCCAATGCACTTTCCCGGCCCTGGCCGAAAGGAGAGCTGTTGATAGCCAATGCGATTGGTGTCAGGCCTGCTGAGATCTGGCCGCAGCGTTATTTCACTGAAAATGGACAGCCCATCGTCAAAATCATGAGGAATAAAAAGAAAGACTGAGTCTGCTATCTGGCGGTGAAGTGAGCCTGAACGTTTCATGCCCGCTTGTTGTCACCGCCTTAATACGCGGCTGTTGATGAACATCACGTCCTCTCCCTGCCGTTGCCTGAGAGAGTTCTGTCACAAATTCTATTGCCGCAGCAGATTTTTTCATACCGACAGCGACTTTCCCCCTGATGCCCGCTTTCCGCTCTGCGTATTTTAGTGTTCAGGTTGTTTGCACCCTACAACGCTGAAACAGCCAATAACCAGAATAACGGAGAGTATGATGGGAAGAGTAAATCGAAATTACCTGATGTGTTGTTTGTTCTTCTTTTTCTTTTTTATCTGCTGGGGTGCCTGTTATCCCTATTTATCCCTGTGGCTGACCGACACGATTGGCGTTAGCTATAGTGATGTCGGATTGGTTTATTCCTTTACAGCAATTGTCTCAGTTTGTATTCAACCAATATTTGGTTTTATTTCCGATAAACTTAAATTTCGCAAACACCTGATGTGGATGCTGGCCATTATTATGGTGCTGTTCGCGCCCTACTGGATTTATGTCTTCGCTCCCCTGATGAAATATCACGTTATTGCCGGTGCGCTGGCCGGTGGTGTTTATATCGGTTTTGCCTTTGGTGCAGGCTGCGGCGTGTGCGAGGCTTATATTGATAAAGTCAGCCGGATGACCGGTTTTGAATTTGGCCGGGCGCGCATGTTTGGTGGTTTAGGTGCCGCCGTCGGGACGTTCATGGCCGGTGAGTTATATGGCATTAATCAGGATTATATTTTCTGGATGGCCAGTCTGGCCGGGGTATTCCTGCTGTTTGTGGTGTACATGACCGACCCGAAACATGACAGTTCATGCCCGGTACAAGTCGACAGTAAAAAGACCATTTCCCGCGAGGATGTCATCACCCTGCTCAAAACACGGGGTTTCTGGTTCTTCGCACTGTATATGGTCGGCGTCGGTGCAGTGTATGAAACATACGACCAGCAGTTTGCCATTTATTACAGCCGCTTCTTTACGACCAAAGCCGAAGGCGCCGCCGTGTATGGCTATCTCTATACCGGCCAAATCTTCCTCGATGCCGTTGTGATGTTTTTCGCGCCCTGGTTTGTGAACAAAATTGGCCCCAAAAACGCCTTGTTATACTGCGGAATTATCATGAGTATCCGCATTATTGGTTCCGCCTACGCAGTCGGCCCGCTGAGTATCAGTGCAATTAAAATGCTGCACGGCTTCGAAAGCTCGGTATTTTTAGTCGCAGGGCTGAAATATATTTCCGCCAACTTCCCTGCCTATATTTCCGCTACGGTGTATTTGATCGGTTTCCAATTTTCCAAACGCTTCAGCGAGATATTTCTCTCCGGTGCCGTTGGCAAAATGTATAACACGCTGGATTTCCGCGACACCTACATTATTCTCGGACTGATTGCGCTGAGCTTCACCTTTATTTCGATCTTCACGCTGTCACCTACGCGTCAGCGTTTATCTCAGGAAGCCGTTTCAGGCTGATTAATGGAGAGCTGTTATGAGCCAATTATATTATGGCGTCGCTTATTATGATGAATATATGCCGCACGAGCGGCTGGAAAAAGACATTGAGATGATGCTGGACGCAGGCATCAATGTGGTGCGCATCGCGGAATCCACCTGGAGTACGCTGGAGCCGCGTGAAGGGGAATACCACTTCCGCCATATCGATCGCGTACTGGACGCCATGCATAATGCGGGAATTGCCGTGATTATCGGCACACCGACCTACGCGATCCCGGCCTGGCTGGCGCGGAAATATCCCGCCATCATGGTGACGACGCCACAGGGGCAGCAAAAATATGGCCGGCGGCAAATCATGGATATCGTTAACCCTGATTTTTTGCGCCATGCGGAAACGATCATTCGGGTACTCCTGGACCACGTTCAGGATCACCCGGCGGTTATCGGTTATCAGGTGGATAACGAAACCAAACATTATGATAACTGCGGCCCGCTGATACGCGATAAGTTCATCGCTTCGCTACAACAACAGTTCCCCGATATCAGCCAGATGAATGAGGCCTTTGGGCTAAATTACTGGAGTAACCGCATTGACGACTGGAGTGATTTTCCGCCACCGGAGACCTCTATCAATGCCAGCCTGACCTGTGCGTTTTCCCGCTTTCAGCGCCAGTGTGTGACAGATTATCTGGCGTGGCAGGCGAAAATAGTGAATGAATACCGTCAGCCGTCTCAGTTTGTGACACAAAATTTTGATTTCGAATGGCGGGGTTACTCCTTTGGCGTACAACCCAGGGTGGATCACTTTGCTGCAGCAAAAGCCATGACCGTGGCCAGCGTGGATATTTATCACCCATCGCAGGACCATCTGACCGGCAAAGAGATCGCCTTTGGCGGGGATATTGCCCGTGGCATGAAACCGGGGCAAAACTATTTTGTGATGGAGACCGAAGCGCAAGGTTTCGCCCAATGGGTGCCTTACCCCGGCCAGCTGCGGTTACAGGCTTTCAGCCATCTGGCATCGGGGGCTACGCTTCTTTCATACTGGCACTGGCACTCCATCCATAACGCGTTTGAAACCTACTGGAAGGGGCTACTGAGCCATGACTTCGCAGCAAACCCTACCTATCTGGAGGCCAAAACCATTGGCGCAGATTTCGCCCGCCTCGCACCTCAGCTGGCCGGCATGAAGATCACCAATGATGTCGCGATTCTGGTCAGCAATGAAGCGATGGACGCCTTCAATGCCTTTAAACCACAACCCGGCGACAGTAATCAGTACAACGACATCTTCCGGCGTTTTTACGACGCGCTGTATGAAGATAACCTGTCCGTTGACGTGATAAATCAGGTCGGGGTAAACACCCGCCAGTATAAATTGCTGATCGTCCCCGCACTGTACGCCGCCGATGACGCCACACTGCACAGCATAAATGCCTACATTGAAGCCGGTGGGCGCGCCATCATCAGTTTTAAATCCGGCTTTAGCGATCAGCACGTGAAGGTGCGCCAGAGCGCGCAGCCCGGCATTTTGCATGAGAGTTGTGGTGTCACCTATAACCAGTTCATTTTGCCCGATAACAGCCACATTACGTCTGACGTATTGTCTCTGGATGAGCAGCAATCAGCGGTATCGATGTGGATGGAATTACTGACCCCAACCTGCGCACAGGTGCTGGCTCGTTATGAACACCCGGTGTGGGGAGAGTATGCGGCCATTACGGAGAACCCATTTGGCCGGGGGAAAGCGATGTATATCGGATTCCTGCCCGACGGGGCGCTGATAAAACAGCTGGTGCGCCATTTCACGCGGGACATTTCCCTTGGCTCAAGAATGAGTGATCACACCTATCCGCTGATCGTGCGCGGCGGCCTGGGGGCTGACGGCAAACAGATTCGTTATTATCTGAATTACTCGGCCAGCCCGCAACAGGTGGTATTGAGCGGGAATGCCCGGCGTGAATTACTCAGCGGTGAGTCACTTGAAGCCAAACCGTCAATGACACTGGCCCCCTGGGGTGTAGCAATCGTCACAAGCTGATAACATCAATCATCTGCCGCAGGTGTGACACACACCCGGCAGGTACTACGGGTTTATCAGCAGAGACAGGACCGTGACATGAGCCAGCTGGCGGACAGTTTTGATTTTCTCCACCATTCACCGCTGATGAAAAAATTCAGTTTTCAGGCCTATCTGGTGGCAGGCTTTACCCCGATCACCACCGACAGCCCGCTGGATTACTTCATTAACCGGCCCAACGGTATGAAGGGTTATATCCTCAATCTGACCTTATCCGGTCAGGGGGACATCACCTCAGGCAATGACCACCGGGCTTGTCATCCCGGCGACCTGCTGCTGTTTCCGCCGGGCATCCCTCACTATTATGGCCGGGCAGCGCACAGCGACAGCTGGGATCATCTGTGGGTCTATTTTCGCCCGCGCTCTTACTGGATAGACTGGCTGAACTGGCAAACCAGCGGGTGCGCCATCGGTCAGTTATCGCTACCGTCACAGGGAAAAATGGAGGAAGTGATGACGCTGTTCAAGGACATCCTGACCCACAGTGACAGCGGCGGCCAGCTATCAGAAGCACTGGCGATGAATGCGCTGGAAAAGCTGATCCTGCACTGCCAGCAACTTTTGCCTCTCCACAACAACCCAAAGCGCGATCGACGCATCAGCCAGGTGTGCCTGTACCTCAATGAACATCTGGACCGCGACATTAAAATTGATGAGCTGGCACAGCGGGTATTTCTCTCCCCGTCGCGTCTGGCACATCTGTTTAAGCAGGAGCTGAATACCACCATCCTGTGCTGGCGCGAAGAGCAACGTATCAACCGGGCAAAAACGTTGTTGCAGGTCAGCCAGCAGCCCATCGCCAAAATCGCTCAAACCGTCGGCTATGAAGATCAGCTCTATTTCTCACGTATTTTCCGTAAGCACCTGTCCGTCAGCCCGACGCAGTACCGGCGTAATTTCGAGGAGCGGGACGCATCGCGTGACCCGGAAAGCGCGCCATAACGGATGACTCTTCACCTTCTGTTATAGCTTTTATTCATCTTATTGTTACTGTTATACATGCCCTTCGCTGTGCTTAAATTCACGCCTCGCAAAAACCCAACGTGGCATGACCTTTCTTCGAGAATTCACCTGCAAATCTCATCGCGCACCTTCTGCTGCCTGCGCCTATGCTGAAAGAGCCATTCCACAAAAACAGAGGTTATTATGTTTGGTCTGGATGCACTCGAACTGGCCCGGATCCAGTTTGCTTTCACCGTCTCGTTTCACATCATTTTTCCCGCCATCACTATCGGACTGGCCAGTTTTCTGGCGGTGCTGGAAGGCATGTGGCTAAAAACCAAAAAAGAGGAATACCGCGACCTGTACCATTTTTGGTCGAAAATCTTTGCCGTCAACTTTGGGATGGGCGTGGTGTCAGGGCTGGTCATGGCCTACCAGTTCGGCACCAACTGGAGTTTCTTCTCCTCGTTTGCGGGCAGCATCACCGGCCCGCTGCTGACGTATGAAGTCTTAACCGCCTTCTTCCTCGAAGCCGGTTTTCTGGGGGTCATGCTGTTTGGCTGGAACCGCGTCGGCCCCGGCCTGCACTTCTTCGCCACCTGCATGGTGGCCCTCGGCACACTGATGTCCACCTTCTGGATCTTAGCCTCCAACAGTTGGATGCAAACACCGCAAGGTTTTGAAATCGTCAATAATCAAGTGGTGCCGGTGGACTGGCTGAAAGTCATTTTCAATCCCTCCTTCCCCTACCGTTTGCTGCACATGACCACGGCGGCGTTCCTCTCTTCGGCTTTCTTTGTCGGCGCATCCGCTGCATGGCATCTGCTGAAGGGCCGCGATACTCCAGCCATGCGCACCATGTTATCGATGGCGATGTGGATGGCGCTGATCGTCGCACCGATTCAGGCGGGTATCGGTGATGCACACGGTCTGAATACCCTGAAGTATCAACCCGCAAAAATTGCCGCTATCGAAGGTCACTGGGAGAACAAAAACAGTGAACCGTCACCGCTGGTGCTGATTGGCTACCCGGACATGAATCGTGAACAGACGCGCTACGCGCTGGAAATTCCGTGGCTCGGCAGCCTGATCCTGACCCACAGCCTGGACCAGCAAATTCCTGCGCTGAAGTCTTTTGCTAAAGAGGACCGGCCGAACTCCACCATCATTTTCTTCACCTTCCGCATCATGGTCGGGCTGGGTCTGCTGATGATCCTGGCGGGTGTCTGGAGCCTGTGGCTGCGCTATCGCGGCACCTTGTACCGTTCGCGCGCCTTCCTGCATTTTATCTTCTGGATGGGGCCATCAGGTTTACTGGCGCTGCTGGCAGGCTGGTTCACCACGGAAATTGGCCGGCAACCCTGGGTGGTGTATGGCCTGCTGCGCACCAAAGACGCGGTGTCCGGGCACGGTGAGATACAGATGAGCATCAGCCTGCTGCTGTTTATTCTGATTTACTGCTCGGTGTTTGGCGTCGGCTATCTGTACATGATGCGTCTGATCCGTAAAGGGCCGGTGGCACATGAAGGGCTTGAAACCAATCACGGCGGACCGGGGCAACATCGCACACCGTCACGTCCGCTTTCTGCGGCGCAGGAATCGCTGAATGATGCTGATAAAGGGGCTGACAATGAACGTTGATCTTCCGCTGATCTGGTTTTTAATCATCGTCTTTGGCGTGATGATGTACGTGGTGATGGACGGCTTCGACTTAGGCATCGGCATTCTGTTTCCGCTGGTCAAAGCCGAGCATGAGCGCGACGTGATGATGAACACCGTGGCCCCGGTATGGGACGGCAACGAAACCTGGCTGGTGCTGGGGGGCGCGGCGCTGTTCGGTGCTTTCCCGCTGGCCTATGCCGTGATCCTTGATGCGCTGGCGATCCCGTTGACGCTGATGCTGTTTGGGCTGATTTTTCGCGGCGTGGCCTTTGAATTCCGCTTCAAAGCCAGCGCCGAAAAGCGTCACGTCTGGGACAAAGCCTTTATCTGGGGATCATTGTTTGCCACCTTCAGTCAGGGGGTCGTGCTCGGGGCGTTGATTAACGGTATTCCGGTGGTTGACCGTGCCTATGCGGGCGGTGCGCTGGACTGGCTGTCGCCGTTCACGTTGTTCTGTGGCGTCGGGCTGGTGGTGGCGTATGCCCTGCTCGGTTGTACCTGGCTCATCATGAAAACCGAAGGGCCGTTACAGGAAAATATGCAGGGCCGGGTGAAACCGCTGCTGCTGGCCTTCATCGCCGTCATAGCGGCCATCAGCCTGTGGACGCCAATGACACACCCTGAGATTGCCGATCGCTGGTTTACTATGCCGAATATTCTGTGGTTCCTGCCGGTGCCCGTCCTGGTGTTTCTGGTGTCGCTGTGGATGCTGCGAACGGTGAATAAAAAGTCGCACCACGCACCGTTTCTGTTGACGCTGGCCCTCATTTTCCTCGGCTATAGCGGGCTTGGGATCAGCATCTGGCCGAATATTATTCCGCCATCCATCACACTGTGGGAAGCCGCAGCACCGCCACAAAGCCTGAGCTTTATGCTGGTGGGTGCGGTCATCATCATCCCAATCATTCTGGTCTATACCTTCTGGAGCTACTACGTGTTCCGTGGAAAAGTGACCCATGATCAGGGCTATCATTGAGGAGGTAGTAATGAAAAAACTCATCAAAGAGATGGATGTTCAGACCGTGATCCCCCAGCCATGGTGGAAACGCGTAGGCTGGCTGGCCATCATCTGGGGCGGCAGCGTACTGGCGCTGTTCCTGGTGGCGTCGGTGTTCCGGTTGTTAATGACGGCGGCGGGCATGAGGAGTCATTAGGGTGGCTTAAGGTCGTGGGCGCTGGCCCACACCGGGGTAAGGGGATTGAAACCAATCCCCTTACCCATCCCGCGTTTTATTCACTCCGTTGCTGCGCGAATTGGAATGGACCTGTTTCAGATGCAGCAGAGATCACCGCAAAATGTCGCCGCTTAGGCGGTGCCTTCGCTGCGGGTGCGAGCCATTTTTGAATGCGGTTTACTGGCTTTGTAAGTCAAAAGAAAGGGCGATTTTACTTCACAATATTATTAAGCAAATCATCTAAGCGATCGTCGTCGATGCCCGCAGGCTCAAGATGCGCGGTGACGTCGGCGGCACTGAACAGCAGGCTGACCGCCACTTCAGCGGCATCGCCGATATCATGCCCGATATCCACCGACAGATGCCCGTCAACTTCCACATGAAACTCCACGAATACGCGGTCGCCGCCGTTACGGGTGCGGATATCATGCACACCGCTGACCCCGGGCACGCCGAGCACGGCGGCTTTAATACGTTTGCGATCATCAATGTCCAGTTCGCGGTCCAGCAGTTGCTTAAGCGCATCACCCGCCATGCCGCGTGCGTTCCAAATCATATAGAAGGAAATCAGCAGTGCGCCGATGGAGTCAGAACGCGTCCAGCCAAGATGACGTTCCAGTATCAACGCCACCAGCACCGCGATGTTAACCGCGACGTCAGTAATGTAATGCGCGCGGTCAGCGGCAATGGCCGTTGACCCGGTACGTTTCACCACATAGGTTTGCATCAGCACCAGACAGACCGCCGCACAGCAACTGCCGATGATCACCCAAATACCCAGGCCGAGCTGTGCCAGCGGCTGCGGATTGATAATGCGGCTGATAGATTCCCCGCCCAGCACCAGACCGGCAGCACCCAGTAACAGCGCCTGCACAAAGGCGGCCACGGCTTCGGCTTTCCCATGCCCGTAACGGTGGCCTTTATCGGCCGGGCGGCCGGCATAACGCACACCAATCAGCGTCACCATCGAAGCCAGCACATCGACCAAACCGTCAGCCGCTGAGGTCAGCATGGCGATCGATCCGGTGGCCCCCCAGGCCCAGACCTTAATGAACACCAGCACCAGCGCCACGCACACCGAAATCAGCGAGGCAACACGCGTCAGCCCTTTATACGGAATAGTGCGGCTCATGGGGCAGTCCACGAAATAACATCAGTTTGAGAATTTTTCACGCGGGGTTCCTGATACAAAATTTGGCTTGATTGAAAATAACAAGCTATTGGCCAAAATCGGCGGCGAGATTATATCGGTATTTCAGTTTTTCAGAACATACCTATAGTGTGGATCTTCGTGCTCACGCTGCGCTAACTTGACGCTTATTTACTTGCTTTTACATCAATACGATCTAGGGTAAAACGAGAATAATGAGATTTCTCGTTCAGGCATCATGCCGATAACCAGATGAGTATTATGACCACTAATAAAAATGACGCCACCCACCACGACGAAGCATCGTCAAACGACACACTAACCGAACTCGATTCCAGCCAGATAACATCCGGGGAAGGACACCGTTCTTCGGCGTTCAACGACGCAGACAAGTCAACGCGATCCTCTAAAAAAGAGCAAGAGGAGCGCTCGCAGGATGACGAGAACAAAGAGGGGCAGGAAGACGGCGAAAAGCGCAAAGGCCCCGGTAAAAAGCCGCTGATTATCCTGGGCCTGGTGGTGATTATCATGGCCATTGTGGCGCTGGTCTGGTGGCTGATGACCAAAGATCAGATCAGCACCGACGACGCCTTTACCGACGGTGACGCTGTCACCATTGCGCCAAAAATCTCCGGTTATGTCACGAATCTGGCGGTAAAAGATAACCAATTGGTCAAACAAGGCCAACTGCTGGTGCAGATTGATCCGCGCGATGCCACCGCCCAGCGAGACCAGGCGCAGGCCCAACTGGGCGTTGCGGTTTCACAGCTGCATCAGGCGCAGGTGCAGTATGACCTGTCGAAAGTGCAATATCCGGCGCAACTGGCGCAGGCACAGGCGCAACAGGCGAGGGCTGAGGCCAGTTTGCTGAACGCCACGGCGGATTTCCGTCGTCAGCACGGCGTTGACCCACGTGCGACCTCACAACAGAACATTGACAGCGCCAGCGCACAACTGCGTTCGGCGAAAGCCGATCTGGAAAATGCCAAAGCGCAGGTGCGGGTTGCCGCGCAGGTCGGGTTACAAATCCGTCAGGCCGAAACCAACGTCGAAGCACGTCAGCAACAAGTTGAACAGGCAAAAGCCCAGTTGGAAACCGCCACACTGAATCTCTCCTATGCCGATGTTCGTGCTCCCTACGATGGCTACGTGACGATGCGTAATGTGCAACTGGGTACGCTGGTGCAGGCTGGCTCTTCGCTGTTCTCCATCGTTTCACCACATATCTGGATCGCCGCCAACTTCAAAGAGTCACAACTCGAACGTATGCGTCCGGGCAACAAAGTCCTGGTGAAGATTGATGCTTATCCAAACATCGAACTGCACGGCCACGTCGACAGCGTGCAGCAAGGCACCGGCTCACGCTTCTCGGCCTTCCCGGCGGAAAATGCCACGGGCAACTATGTGAAGATTGTTCAGCGCGTGCCGGTGAAAATTGTTATCGACAGCGGTCTGGACCCTAAACAGCCGTTACCACTGGGGCTTTCTGTTGATCCGACGGTTACTGTCGAATGAATGAAGATCGCAGCAGTTGGAAACCCGCCAGCAATCCCTGGGCGGTGGCTGCGGTAGTGACTATCGCGGTGTTCATGGAAATTCTGGACACCACGATCGTTAACGTAGCACTGCCGCACGTCGCCGGTTCCCTCTCCTCGAGTTACGATGAGTCCACCTGGGTGCTGACCTCATATCTGGTGGCCAACGGCATCGTTTTGCCGATCTCCGCCTTTCTCAGCCGGGTGCTTGGCCGTAAGAACTATTTCCTGATTTGTATCGCGATGTTCACCGTTTGCTCGTTCCTGTGCGGCATCGCCACCGAACTGTGGCAGATGATTCTGTTTCGTATTTTGCAGGGCTTCTTCGGCGGGGGGTTACAGCCAGTGCAGCAATCGGTGCTGCTGGATTATTTCAAACCAAAAGATCGCGGCAAGGCCTTTGGTCTGTCATCCATTGCCATTATCGTCGCACCGGTGATCGGGCCGACGTTGGGCGGTTACATCACCGACAACGTCAGTTGGCGCTGGATCTTCTTTATCAATATTCCGGTGGGTATTATCGCCCTGCTGGCGATTTACCAGTTACTGGAGGACCCGCCGTGGGAGCGTAAAGCCAAAGTCAAACTGAGCGTCGATTACATCGGTATTGGACTGATTGCATTGGGCCTCGGCTGTTTACAGGTGATGATGGACCGTGGCGAAGATGAAAACTGGTTCAACTCGGCCTTTATCGTCACCTTTGCCCTGCTGGCCATCACCGGGATTGTCGGCGCGATTTACTGGCTGCTGTATGCCAAAAAACCCGTAGTGGATATTCGCTGCCTGAAAGACCGTAACTTTGCGGTTGCAGGCCTGCTGATGGCGGGTATGGCGATGATTCTTTACGGCAGTTCGGTGGTGATCCCTCAGTTGGCGCAGCAGCAACTCGGTTATACCGCCACGCTCTCCGGGCTGGTGATGTCGCCGGGGGCGATTCTGATCGTGCTGTCGATCCCGCTGGTGCTCAAACTGATGCCCATCGTGCAAACGCGCCTTATCATCGCCTTCGGCTTCTTCTTGCTGGCCGCGTCGTTTATCTACTCTGGCAGCCTGACACCCAATGTCGATTTTGCAACGCTGGTGATGTATCGCAGTGCCCAGTCACTGGGCCTTGGCTTCCTGTTTGTACCACTGACCACCATCGCCTTTGTGACCATTCCGCAGCGTCTGAATGCCGATGCCGCCGCGCTGTTCACCATGTTCCGTAACGTCGCCGGGTCGATTGGTATTTCGCTCTCAACCGCCGGGGTTACCGAGCGAACCCAGGCGCATAGCGCCCATATGGTGCACAACATGACACCGCTCAACGATCGGTTCAATCAGGCCGTCAGCCATAGTGCCGCCGCTATCCGCGATTACGCCCACATTGTGGGTGACCCGATGCAAATCGCCACGGTGCGAATGTATCAGGAGATGATTTCACAATCGCGCATTCTGGCTTACATCGACGTATTCAGTTACTGCGCCATCGTCGCGGTGATTTTGATCCCCTTCTGTCTGCTGCTTTCGCCGGTTAAGAGCGAAGGCAATGCCGGAGCACACTGATAAAAATGAAAACGCTGACATTTACCCTTTCCGCACTGGCCCTGGCATTGACCGGTTGTTCGGTCGGCCCGGATTACCAGCAGCCGAACGCCAAAACGCCTGCAGCGTATAACGACATGAACCGCCCGCAGGTGCAGGACGGTGCGTCTATCGCCCTGCCCTCTGAGCCGAATCCGGTATGGTGGAAAGCCTTTAAAGATCCGCAACTCGACAGCCTGATTGACCGCGCAATTGCCGACAATATCTCGCTGCAACAGGCGGTGCTGCGTATTGCCGGTGCCCGTGAGCAGGTCACTCAGGCGCGTGGCGCATGGATGCCGTCGGTTCAGGGCAACGTCAAAGCCACCCGCCAACAACTTGGCCTAAAGGGGGAACTGGAATCTTCCGGGGTTGAAGGCCAGGCGGTCAATCTCAGCCCGGAAGTCTCCCATGCGATTGACGCCGCCACCGCTCCGGTGAATTTATATCAGGGCAGTTTTGACGCCAGCTGGGAGCTGGACCTGTTTGGCGGCACACGCCGTCAGGTCGAAGCCGCTAATGCACAGCAGCAGTCGTCCATCGAGCAGCGCAACGATGCGCTGGTCTCATTGCAGGCCGAAGTGGCCCGTGCCTATCTGCAACTGCGTGGGGCGCAGAGCATCACCGCCGCTATTCAAACGCAAATTGACGTCGCAGAGCAGACCTTGGCGCTGACCCAAAGCCAGCAAAAAAACGGTCTGGCACCACAAATGGACGTAGAAAACGCCCGCGCTCAGTTGGGTTCACTGCGCGCCCAGTTGCCACAGTATCAGGCGCAGGAGCGTCAGGCGATGAACGGGCTGGCCGTGTTGCTCGGTCAGGCTCCCGGTACGCTCGATGGCGAACTGACGGCGGTGAAACCGATACCCGCCCTGCCTGCTGCGGTCCCGGTCGGGGTGCCGTCCCAGTTGGCGCGACGCCGCCCGGACGTGCGCAAGGCAGAAGCCGATCTCCATGCCGCAACGGCCAATATTGGCGTGTCCGTGGCGCAGCTGTTCCCGAGTATTTCACTTACCGGCCAGTTTGGGATGCGTAACACTGACGCCAGCTATCTCGATAAATGGAGCAGTAATTTCTACTCGTTCGGCCCGTCGGTGACCCTGCCTATCTTCCAGGGCGGACGGCTGGTCTCCAGCGTGCATCTCTCCCGCGCACAGCAAGCCAATGCCGCGCTCAATTACCGCCAGACGGTGCTGACCGCCCTGCAGGATGTGGATAACGCGCTGGTCAATTACCGTACCGATCAGGATCGCGTTACCGGGCTGGACCAAACCACCGAGGCGTTACAAACCACCTTTGAACTGGCGAGCAACAGCTATAGCCAAGGTCTGTCGTCATTTATCAACGTGTTGGATGCGCAGCGCCAACTGGCGCAGGCCAAACAGCAGTCGGCCGAAGCCAAAGTGCAAACCAGTACCGATCTGGTTTCACTGTATAAAGCCCTTGGCGGCGGCTGGGAACCCTACCAGAATGTGAAACTGCCAACTTATACCGTGTTCGGCCCGGCAGAAACGTCAGATGTCCACGTGCAAACTACGACCAAGGAGTAACTCCCCATGAACGCCATTGCAAAAGAAGATAAAAAACCCAGTTGTGATTCCGTGGTCAACAGCGTGGCTTACCGGGATGGGAAGCGTTTGCAGGACGTGACCACCGAGGACATCAGCGAAGTACTGAAAGAGCCTGGGACTTTCGTCTGGCTGGGACTATGGCAGCCGGAAGACAGCCTGATGCGCACCATCCAGGAAGAGTTCGGCCTGCACGATTTGGCGATTGAAGATGCACTCACCGCCCATCAGCGCCCGAAAATCGAGCAGTATGGCGACTCGCTGTTCATCGTCATTCACACCGCGCAATTGGTGGATGACAAAATCGAATACGGCGAAACCCATCTGTTTGTTGGTAAAAATTTCCTGGTCACCGTCCGTCATGGCGCATCGTCGAGCTATAAACATATCCGCGCCCATGCCGAAGAGTGCCCGGCCATGTTAGCCAAAGGCCCGGCGTACGCGCTGTACTGTGTGCTCGATCTGGTGGTGGATAACTATCTGGCGATTGTCACCGAGTACACCAAACAGTTTGATCATATCGAACAGAAGATGTTCAAGGCAGATTTTGACCAGGATGCCGTACAGGAAGTGTATAAATTGCGCCGCCAGTTATTGTCACTGCGCAACGCCGCCGTTCCTGCCGAAGATATCTGTAACCAACTCAGCCACCACTACGAGGATCTGATCCCGAAAAGCCTGCGGGCATATATCCGCGACGTACAAGACCACGCCCATCAGGTGATCACCGTCACCGATGACATGCGTGAAATGCTGGCCAACGCCATGCACGTCAACCTGGCTTTGGTGTCCGTACATCAGAACGAAGTCGTCCAGCGCCTTGCCGGTTGGGGGGCAATCCTGGCCATTCCCACCGTGGTATTTAGCCTCTACGGCATGAACTTTAAGAACATGCCGGAGCTGAATGACGTATGGGGATACCCGGTTACCGTGGGTGTGACGGTGGTGGGGTGCGTGTTGTTGTATTGGAAGTTGAAGAAATCCGGGTGGTTATGAGTGTTTTTCAGCTTTTAGAAAGCTGAGGTAAATTTTTAAATTCAAATCCAAATTCAAATTCAAGGTCGTGGGCGCCGGCCCACACCGGGTTAAGGGCCGTAAACGCGGCCCTTAACAATCCTGCGTTTTTTTAACTGCGCGCTATCGCTGAATCGGGATGGCCGTGTTCCAGTCACCGCGGTTATCGCCGCAAAATACCGCCGCGTTGCGGTCCCCTCCGTTCGGGTTCGGACCAACTCACGATAAACCCGTTCGTCGTTTCTCACCGCTCCTCCGGCGGCATTTTTGAATGCGGCCTACACATTTTTAAAAACAAACACAGTCTGGATTTTGAATTTAGAAAAGCCTCGGCCGCGTTCAAAACGACGTCGAGGGAGAGGCGCAAAACCGCGTGGAAGTTTACGCGGGTTGAAGCCCGAACTGAGAGTACCGCGCAGCGGCGGAGTTTGCGGCTATAACAGAAATACCTGAAACACGGCCATTGTGACCAGCGCAGCTGCTGTTTTTAAAAGAGCCGGAGATTCTTAAGAGGCGCGGCGATAGGCGCCTCTTAAGGCCGGTTTGGGTGGCAACCCAAGGTTTTGACCTTGAATTTTAAAAGCCAGTTTGGGTGGCAACCCAAGGTTTTGACCTTGAATTTTAAAAGCCAGTTTGGGTGGCAACCCAAGGTTTTGAAGTTGAAATTGAAAAGCATTTCCCGGGCTTTGCAAAAGCCCAAAAAGCCCGCCGCGTCAGGCGAAAACCTTACTGTTTTTCGACCGGTTGCTCCAACACCATGGTTTGGGTCTGGCTGAGACTGATGTCCGCCGCGCGCAGGGCTTTGAGGATTTCATACAGTAAATCACTCTTAGTACCGCTCACCACACGCGGACTGGCGACGTAGCCGGTCACGCTGAGCACAATACCCGTCGGGCCGAGCTCTTTGAAACTGACCGACGGTGCCGGTGTGTCGAGAACGGCTTCGTGCAGCTCATAACAGGCCAGCAGCAGCGAGCGCACCTGCTCGGGGTCGATGTCCAGCGGGAAGGTCAGTGTGATGGTGGCAACACCCTGCGCATTCCCCATCGTGGCATTACGCACGTTCTGCGAAATAAACTGCGAGTTCGGTACAATCACCGTTGAGCGGTCGCTGAGCTGAATTTCAGTGGCGCGCACGTTGATGCGACGAATATCCCCCTCCACACCGCTGATCGTCACTAAATCCCCCACTTTCACCGGGCGCTCAGTCAGCAGGATCAAACCCGAGATAAAGTTCTTCACAATCTCCTGCAAACCAAAACCGATACCGACCGACAGCGCACTGACGATCCATGCCAGCCGGTTCCATTCGATACCCAACGTCGACAGCGTAAGCAGGATAATTAACACATAACCGACGTTGCTAAACAGCGTCACCAGCGACGCACGCATTCCCCGGTCCATCATGGTTTTTGGCAGGAAATCTTTGTCCAGCCAACGCTTGGCCGAACGCAGCACGTACCAGCCCACCGCCAAAAACAGGAAAGCATTCACCGCGTGCGCGGGAATGATATTCATGCTTTCCAGACCCTTGCCACCCCAGATATCCACCACTTTGCTGAGTAATTCCAGCGGCGTTGTGGTGCCGAACGTTCCGTTGAGCAAAGCCAGGGCAGCAAACAGGACCAACAGGGTTTTACCCACCGCCGCGAACAGGGTGGCCGCCAGCGACAGGTGGCGTTCATTCAGGCTGAGGGTGCTTTTGAGCAATTTCCCGCTGTAGGTGGTCGGTGAGAAAAAGCTCTCACTGAAATCCACCACCAGGTGAATCAGCAAATAGAGGCAGGTCAGTACCAGCCCAACCCACACCAGTTCATAGGTCAGGAACCGCGCCAGCGGGATATACCCCACCAGCAGGGCGAGAATAATCACCACCGCGGTCACACTGATGGCCATGTGAATCAGCCCGGCCAGCATCGAGCGGGCTTCCGGCTGCTCGCCGCGCGCCAGCAGACGGCGGCGAACACGATTGACCCGCATCGGCGCAATCAGGCAGTTCACCGCCACCAGCAGGGCCGACATGCCGTTACCGAAGAGAGTCACTGCCACGCTGGAGTCAATCAGGCCGTTGAGCACTTCTACAATGCCGAAAATAAAGATAAAGGCGGCCAGCGTGATCGGGAATGACGCCAGTGTCTTCGCGATAGGATCCGCCAGCCCAGGAAGACGCCATGACGGGTGGCGATTTGACAGCAGTGCGGAGCCAAGACCGGCGATCAGCGCCGAAAATACCGCCAGCACAGTGATGGAATTAGCCAACTCCATCAGCAACGATGAGGTGTCCGGCAGACGCACAAAAAACTGGCAGAACAGCGTGGCACTCAGCCACTGCGACACCACGATGATCAGCGTGGCGATACTCGCCAGCAGGCTGCGGCGTAAGCGCCCTCCAGGAAGCCAACGCGGCAGCATCCAGCCCAGAGGACGGTCAAGCGCCCGGCGGCCAAAAACACCAATGGCCAACGCCAGTAACAGATAAATCGCTGATCCGACCCGCCATTCCGGTTGCCACGCCTGGTGCCAGGCATCTTTAACCTGCGCCCCAAAATCATCAAAACGGGCCACGTCGTTATCCTGCGGCGAAAACAGTGGCGTCCAGAAACTAATGCCGAGAATACTGCCAGAGTTAAGGGCAATCTGGGTTTTCAGCGTTTCACGGCGCAGCCCCCTGATTTGTGCCGACAGATTCTGCGCGCTGGTGCGGATAGCACTGGCCTGATCAATTTGTGCATCCAGCAGCGTTTTACTGGCATTGAGTTTATTTCGCTGGCGGATAACTTCCGGGGTTTCAGGCAAAGCCCCGGCTGCCGGGGCGGGGCCAAGGACATCGAGCTGCGCCTGAACTTGTGCGCGCTGCGGGCCGAGAGCCGTCAGCAGTTTTTCTGCGTCGTCGTAAAGCTTCAGCGCGTCGTCATTGAGCGCATTGAGTTTCTTCTCGGTTTTCGCGGTGGCAACTTGCTGTTTAGTGGTATCGAGCCGTTTTTGCAACGCGGTGAGCGCCGCAGGTGCATTGATTTTTACCGGATCGACTGGCTCGCCGTTGGCAGCGGGAGCGGGCGACGCGGCATCCGTCGCAGCCATCGCCGTCACAGGCCCTGTCATTAACGACAACAACAGTGCCCACATCACGGGCATTTTCAAGAAAGTATGCATAAAGGAATGTATCCGCAACCCGGGGAATTATTATTTTTCAGTATGATAAGAATAGCGGTTAATGGGCGTTTAAAGGACAGGTTTTACTGTGTCGCCCATGAAAAACCACAAAACCTTTCAGGCGTTTGATATCCGGGTTCCCACTGAAAGCGCACCAGAGGGAACCTCAGACACCGGCGTCAGCCCTTCTTACCCAGCATCAGGCGTAATACTGCAGCGGAGTCCTGCTCAGGCAACGCCAGAATACCAGAATAGAGAGAGAGGGAGATTTCACAAATTTTCGCGCGATCGACATTTGCAGCGCTCAAATCATTGAACACATTCAGCTGGTCGCCGTATTTATCCTGCAATGCCTGACGAACAGGCGCCATCAGCACCTTGGCTTTTTCGCCGCTCACGGCCGTTGGCTGTGCCGTCTGGCCGCTGCCGCTGGCCAGCAATAAATCATTCATGGTATCCAGATCTTTCTTGAACAGTTCCGGTGGCAGCACCTGTGCGGTGTTGACGCCCCCACTGATTTGCGGATAGAGAAATTTAAAACAACTGCCGTCGTTGCGCGCCTGCAATGCCTGCATCTCTTCAAGGCTGACTTGCATGGCGGCAATCACGCTCGCATCCGGCGCGGTATTCATTCGCTCAGAAAGCAAGTCTGACACCATCGGTTTGACCGTATCAATGGCTTCCTGCTGGGTTTTCCCCTCTTTCTTTAGCCGCAAAATATTGCCGCGAATCTGGCTGTACAGTGCCGGTTCCTGCGCTTTGATGGTGCTGTAAATCGGCAGTGCGGAGAGCGCCTGATCGATGTCCTGGGTCTGCTCATCGCCCGCCAGACGGGGTTTAATCACGCCTTCGTACAGGAAATTCCCACCCAGTATCACTACCAGGAAAATAATAATGGCTGGCGTACGGCCAATTTTGCCTTTCTTGTACAGCGCCTTCAGCACGCCACCCAAAATGACAGCAACCACGGCAGCAATAATTACATCATTCCAGTTCATTCCCTGCTTCCTTTTCGTTCGTTTCCGATTTGTGCAACGGCATCGCAGCTGATACCAGCACGCGCTTCGCCATGGAGTTCGTTTAATTTGCCGGAACGCATCTCCAGCAGACGATCGGCGTGTTCAAAGTAATGATCATCATGACTGATTGCCAGCACGGTTTTACCCCCTTTCACGCAAGTGCGGTAAACGTTCGCGGCAGAAAGTGCGGCGGAACTGCTTAAACGCAACCCGCAACAACGCCATCAGACTCTCACGTTGGTCAATCGGCTCATCAATACAGACTTGGCTTCAGCCCGCAGTGTAATGAGCGGTGGGTTGATATCAAGAATAATTCCCATTTTATCTGCAACAACCGGAATACAGAGAAAAAAACTGACAGCCTTGCCCACAGTTCCTAAACTTCTGTAATGGATAAAGAACATGAACTTCGCAGAAGTAAACGAAATGCACTGGGGTTGCTGCTGGTTGCGGCCGCCCTGTTTGTTGTTACGCTGTTTTTAACCCCCAACTTCTGGGTTTACGGGCTGAAAGCGATCACCGAGGCCGCGATGGTCGGCGCACTGGCCGACTGGTTTGCGGTAGTCGCGTTGTTTCGCCGCGTGCCCGTCCCGTTTATTGCCGCGCATACCGCCATCATCCCCAGGAATAAAGACAAAATTGCTGACAATCTGGCGGTGTTCGTGCAGGAAAAATTCCTCGCACCCGCCTCGATTGTTGAGCTTATCCGCAAGCATGACCCGGCACAGATGCTCTCAGCCTGGCTCAATGCCCCGGATAACGCTCCACGTTTTGCCGGTTACATGATTAAGGTGATGCGCGGTTTTCTGGATGTCACTGACGATCAGCGCATTGCGCAATTGATGAAGCGTGCGCTGTTTCGGGTGATCGATAAAATCGATTTGTCGCAGTCGATCGCCACGTTATTGGAAAGTCTGACCAAAGACGGACGTCATCAGGAGTTGCTTGATCAAGCCATGGATCAGCTGGAATTATTGCTGGCCAAAGAGAGTACCCGCACCTTTATCTCCGCCCAGATTGTTAACTGGATGAAGCGTGAGCACCCTCTCACTGCCAAACTGCTACCTACCGGGTGGCTTGGCAGAAATGGCGCTGACATGGTATCGAACGCGGTTAATTCGGTGCTCGACGACATGGGCAACGATAAAACCCATGCCTTCCGCAAAGGCTTTGATCGCTCGGTACAGGGTTTTATCCACCAATTGCAAAGTGATCCGGCTACCGCGCAAAAAGCCGAAGAGATTAAGCAGTACCTGAAAAATGACGAGAAACTCAACGGCTACGTGATACAGCTGTGGGCCGATATGCGCGGTTGGCTGAAGGAAGATTTAGAAAGCCCAGATTCCAGAGTCCGCGCCAAAATCACCGAGTCTGGGCAATGGCTGGGACAAGCGCTGGAGCAGGATGACAAGCTGCGGGCATCACTGAATGTGCAGATGGAAACGGTCGCGGCCAGAATGGCGCCCGATTTTGCCGCGTTCCTCACCCGTCACATCAGCGACACGGTGAAAGGTTGGGATGCTCGGGATATGTCACGCCAGATTGAGCTAAATATCGGCAAGGATTTACAGTTTATCCGCATCAACGGCACGCTGGTCGGTGCCTTTATCGGCCTGGTGTTATATCTGCTGTCGCAGTTGCCGGTAGTATTACCGTGGGTGATGGCAAAGATCTGACACTCCCCCCGGCACAGGGGGAGTGCCATCATACTATTTCACTGTTTTACTGAACGCATCCACCGCCAGAATCGCGTTGGCGACATCTTCCGCTGACAGATGCTGATTCAGGTTGCCAAGCGTATCGCCCTTACCCCCCGCAAGCGCACCGACTTTCACCAGATTCTGGTAAGACTCATTTTCAAGGTGCATTTCTTTTAAGGTGGTCGGCATTTTGATGGCACGGTAGAAGCGGATGTAACGGGCGATCTCTTCGTCCGGGCGCTGCTCCAGCACCATTTGCGTCAGAGTACCGTAGGCCACTTTCTCACCGTGAGTCAGGTGGTGGATATCCCCTGAAATCGCGGTAAAACCATTGTGGATCGCATGCGCCCCCGCCAGACCCGCGTTCTCAAAACCGAGGCCAGACAGCAGCGTGTTGGCTTCGACCACCGCTTCAACCGCCGGAGTGACCAGTTTTTGCTCCACGGCGGTATACGCACTGTAACCGTAGGTCAGCAGCGTTTTTTCGCAGGCTTCCGCAATCGCCATACCGGCTATCGTCGGGTCGCCGCCCACCATTGAGTGTGAGTGCGAACGCAATACCGCCTGCGCTTCAACAAAGGTCGCCAGGCCATCAGCAATACCGGAGGCGAACAGACGCACAGGGGCCTGCGCGCAAACCTGCGTATCCACCAATACCAGATCAGGGTTTTTATCATAGAAGCGGTAGGTATCGAACACCCCTTCGTCGGTATAAATGACCGACAGCGCACTGCAGGGGGCGTCAGTGGAGGCTACGGTGGGGACAATCACCACGTTCTGTTTCAGTTCATCAGCAATGGCTTTGGCGGTATCGAGCGTTTTACCACCGCCAAGACCGACGACGACATGAGTGCCGGCTTTGCGGGCAATCTCGGCCAGACGGGTTATCTCGTTGGATGACGCTTCCCCCTTAAATTTTTCATAGTGGAATGCCACTTCGGCTTTTTTAAGTGACGCTTTGACACGATCGCCAATGATGCCCCAAACCATATCATCAGCAATCAATAAGGATTTACCGCCCAGCGCAGGCAGATAGCTGCCGAGTTCATCCAGCACACCGCTACCCTGAACGTATTTTCTTGGCGAAGAGAAGATAAATTTACTCATGATTACAACCTCTTTCCGTTGAAAAACCTACTCTGAGAGTAACCTTCTCCCCCGCAAAGTCACATTATTAAATCTAATAACAACCGCATAGAATGCTAAGAAAAAAACAGTGAAATAAAAGTCTGGAATGAAAATTATTATCTCTTAGCGCCAAAGCGGCCAATGTAAGTTTTTAACTATCAAATCTATCAATCAAAGCGACTTTTACTTATCAATCGAATCCGTAGAATGCATTGCATTGGCAGCACGATGTAAGCAGTTGCAACCTATTGAGCTCGCTGTTAGCCATCCTGTATCACTTTTCAATTATTGAGGGATAACATGTATAACTTCCAGCGTTACCAGGCCAAAGAACTGGCACTTGCCTACATGAGCGGCAAATCACACGATTTTTCACCACAAGAATTTTTGCAGCAGGTTAAGAAGATGGAGAAATCCTTCGACTCCTTGCTGAAAACAGGTCAGGAACCTTCACAGCGTCAGGTGCTGGTGAAAGCGTTCTGATTCTATTGCTGCAAGGTCTCCTGTGTCAGGGATACCAGCAAGAATAAGCTTCTGATTCACCTGCGAAAAAGAAGTAAAAAAGAAGCCCCGCTCGCAAGAGACGGGGCTTTGTCATATTTGAGACTTCATCGCCGTTAGCTCATCTGGCGGTCATCAATATAGCGGCGTTTGTCCGGCGCTGGCGGGAAGTACTGATAGAGCCAGGTTTCCGTCAGCGCGGTATTACCCGATTTCACGTACATACGTAGCTCCACCGGCATGACTGAATCGCTGTCCGGGTACCAGTCGAACAGAATGCGGTAGCCATCAAACGGCTGCACATACAGAATTTCGATGTCTTTAATTTTACCGGCTGACACGTTGATCACCGGCGCAAGGCCTTTATCTGCATAGGCTTTCAGCTCGCCACCGATAAAATCGACCGCGAAACGGCGCGCCCAGACTTTCGGATAGTTTTCACCCGGTGCCCAACCTTCAGGGAAACCGCCCATACCCGTGCGGGTCGCTAATACGTTGGAGAGCGGGCTGCGCTCAGGCGGTTCGCTGCTCCAGTAAAGTTTGTAGCTGAAGTCGAAACTATCACCGGCTTTGACCGGTTTTTCCGGCTGCCAGAAGCAGACGATGTTATCCAGTGTTTCACCGGTGGTCGGGATCTCCAGCAGATTAACCGCCCCTTTCCCCCAGTTCCCTACCGGCTCCACCCACAGGCTTGGCCGTTTGTTGTACCAACCAATCACGTCCTGATAATTATTGAACTCATGGTCCAACTGCAACAAACCAAAACCTTTCGGGTTTTCATCGGCAAACGCATTGAATTGTAATTTTTGCGGGTTATTCAGCGGACGGCAGACCCATTCACCATTACCGCGCCACATCGCCAGACGATCAGAGTCATGAATTTGTGGATGAATGGTGTCGCAGCGGCCGCGTTCGCTGGTACCACAGCTGTACATGCTGGTCATTGGCGAGATACCGAGCTGCTTAATGTCTTTACGTGCATTGACGTGTTTTTCGATTTCCATCACCACGCGCTTTGGCTCGCAGTGGATGATAAAGCGATAGGCACCGGTGATGCTTGGACCATCCAGCAGCGCGTAGACCGTGAAGGTGGTGTCGCCCGGTTTCGGGGTATCAAACCAGAAAGCGGTAAAGTCAGGGAACTCTTCGGGCACACCGGCGAAGGTGTCTACCGCCACGCCGCGGGCTGAAAGCCCGTACTGATAGGTGTCATCCACCGCACGGAAATAGCTGGCGCCGAGGAAGGACACCACGTCACGGCGGGTCAGTTCAGGGGCTTTGTTGACCTTAAATCCGGCAAACCCGAGATTGGTAATGCCTTCGAGCTGCTCGGTTTTCACCCCGGCATCGTGGTAGTTGAACAGTTCAGGACGGAAGTGGATTTCGCGTGCCAGATGCTTGTCGGCATCGACGGAATACATACGCACACGGCGTTTAAAGCCCATGCCGACGTGGAACAACTCCACGTCCAGCTGGCGATTCGGCAAGTCATGCCACAGAGAGTGGCCGTGATCGTACTCGATGGCGTTATACGCCTGTGGCGTCAGTTCAGCCAGCGTCTGCGGCAGAGGTTGAGGCGCTCCGCCGTAGGGTTGCGAAGCGAGGGAGCTGGCCATCTTTTGCAGCACGGAGAAGTTGAACGTGGTGGCTCCACCGTCCGCGACGTTCTCCTGCGCTGCCGCAGCAGATCGTGTGAACACTGATGCCATCGCTGGCACCCCGCAGTAGGCGGCAAACGCCATTGACGCTTTGATAAATGCTCTTCGTTCCATGCAAGAAGGGTTTCCTGTGCTGGGCAATTCAAATGATCCGCGGACTGCTTAGCGCCGAAAGGCAAGCTGCCGGACGTGGCGCTCAAAGGCAACCGCGGGATGTCAAAAATACGACCACAAGGCTAACGTAAAATTCACATGGCGAGTACCATAAAATTAAGGGGTTTCAGCTAAAAATAGCTTGCACAGACTGGCGCTTCCGGCATGTCAGAAAACCGCTGCAGGCGGTACAGGCGGCGGCTAACAGAAATCTTAAGCAACCCTTACAGAACGTTTATGAATGGATTTATAAACTGCCTATTGGCGGACTTTTAAGAGGATTCCGTCCGCTAAAAGTTAATGAAAAGTTATGAAAACATTAACTAAGCTAAAAGCAGCGATTTACTTTCTTTTCATCAATGCAGGAGCGCCCTCATGTCTGACAGGCTGATTCAGCAATGGACCCAAACGCTGTATGCACAATTAACCGCCTCCCCTTCTCTGCCCGCCGGGTTGACTCTCACCGGCAAAGGACATCTCCCTTCGGCCTATCCGGTGACGGAACTGGCGACGGCCTCCGTGGCGGTGGCCTCCATGGCGTTAGCCGCTTTTATGGCAGAAAGCGGATTCAGCGTGCCGAAAGTGAATGTCGATCGGCGGCTGGCCTCGCTTTGGTTTTCAACCACATTACAACCGCAGGGCTGGGAGCTACCGCCCGTGTGGGATGCCATCGCCGGGGACTACGCCACGGTTGATGGCTGGATCCGTCTGCATACCAACGCCCCAGCACACCGCAAAGTGGTGGAAGCGGTTCTCGGCCACCACGCAGACCGGCAGATGATGGCAAAAACGGTCAAAACCTGGCAGAAGCGGGAGCTGGAACAGGCCATTGTCGCCGCGGGAGGCTGTGCGGCAGAAATGCGCAGTGCGCAGGCGTGGCAAGAACATATACAGGGAAAAAGCGTGGCGCAGGAGCCGTTGTTCCAGCGTTCGTTATTTCCCAGCCAATCTCAGCCAGCCTGGCCGGTAACCCGCCAGCGGCCTTTGCAGGGTATCCGCGTTCTTGATCTCACCCGAATTATTGCAGGCCCCGTCGCAACACGTTTTCTGGCGGGTTTCGGCGCGGATGTCCTGCGCATCGACCCTTTCGGCTGGGAGGAACCCAGTCAGGAGCCGGACGTTACGCTGGGTAAGCGCTGCGCACGCCTCAATTTGCACAATCCGCAGGACCGCCATACTTTCGAACAACGGCTGCGCGAGGCTGATGTCATTGTTCATGGCTACCGGGCGGGTGCACTGCATAAGTTGGGTTACACCAGTGAGCAACGCCGCCTGCTGTCACCAGGGTTGGTCGATGTGTGTCTGAATGCCTACGGCTGGAGTGGACCATGGCGCGAACGGCGAGGTTTCGACAGTCTGGTTCAGATGAGTTGCGGTATTGCCGAACAGGGAATGCACTGGGCTGAGAGCCAAAAACCCACCCCATTACCGGTGCAGGGACTGGATCACGCAACGGGTTATCTGATGGCGGCAGCGGTTCTCCACGGACTGATGGAGCGGCTTCGTCGCGGCCAGGGCAGCGAAACCCGTCTGTCGCTGGCGCGTACCGCGACCGAACTGATGTGTTTTACCGCCATGGATGGCCGTGACCTGAACGCCAATATCGGCCAGGCAGAGAAAAACGATTATTCCGCCACGCCGGAGCCGACCCAATGGGGCGATGGCTGGCGGTTGCTGCCACCGGTCACACTCGCGGGAACAGAAATGCAGTGGAATTTCCCTGCCTCAGCGCTGGGTTCGGCTCAGCCTGTCTGGCTGGAGCCACAGTGAAAAAGTCTCAGTTTTGCATCATCATGAAATCGGCTAACGTAATGAATCTTCAACCTCATTAACCAGACCCAAAAGGCTTACGCACCCTATGCATCCAGTTCTTCAGCATGACTTCGATACGCTTGGCGATATTTTGCAACAGGCACGTGATACGGCAGTGTCATTTATTGATTCTCTGCCAGACCGTTCGACGTGCCCTCCGCTGACGGCGCAACAGTTGAAGGCCGGAGACGATCTTCTGCCCGAGCATGGCGTAGGTGCCGAAGCGGCGCTGCATGATTTTTGGGACAAATACGCAGAGGGGTTTTCTGCCAGCGCCGGACCGCGCTATTTCGGTTTTGTCACCGGCGGCGGGACACCGGCTTCCATCGCGGCGGACTGGCTGGTCAGCGCCATCGACCAAAATACCCAGCTGCATTTTGACTCGGTTTCACCGGCCATCGAGCTTGCAACCATCAGTCAGTTGAAACAACTGCTTGGTCTGCCTGCCGATCAGTGCGGCAGTTTTGTCACCGGCGCGACCATGGCGAACGTTGTCAGCATGGCGATTGCCCGCCAGTGGCTTGGCAAGCAGCGCGGCATCGACGTCGCGCAGCAGGGTTTACACGCGCTGGGGCCGGTGCGGGTACTGGCTGCCGCTGCGCATTCGAGCAGCGTGAAAGGGCTGAGTATGCTGGGTATCGGGCGCGACGCGCTGGAGAACGTCGCCACACTGCCTGGCAGCGAAGCCATTGACCCACAGGCGCTGGAACAGGCGCTACAGCGGCATCCTGACGCCCCGACGCTGGTGCTGGCCAGTGCAGGTACCGTCAATACCGTGGCCTTTGATGATCTCCCCACACTGCTAAAACTGCGCGAGAAGTACAATTTCTGGCTGCACGTGGATGCCGCTTTTGGCGGCGTGGCGGCAGCATCAGAAAAATTCGCCCACCTGCTTGAGGGCTGGCAGTTGGCGGACTCCATTACGATAGATGCACATAAATGGCTGAACGTGCCCTATGACAGCGCCATTCAGTTTACCCGCGAAGCCCATCTGGCATTGCAAGTTGAGGTATTCCAGAACCACTCGGCGTATCTCGAACCGCCAAGCGTGCGGCCGGATAACTATCTGCACCTGACGCCGGAAAACTCCCGCCGCTTCCGCGCGCTGCCGGTATGGATGGCGCTGAAAGCCTATGGCCGCGCCGGTCTGGCAGAAGTGGTCGAACGTAATGTTGAGCTGGCCGCCCTGTTCGCCCGGAACATCGAAGAGATGCAAGGTTTTCACCTGCTCGCGCCGGTAACCCTCAACGTGGTCTGTTTTGCACTCGACGACGCCGACAGCAGCACGGAGTCTGTTGCACGCCGCAACCGCTTCCTGAGTCGGCTCGATAACGCAGGCGTAGTGCGCTGCACGTCAACATCACTGAACGGCAAACCTGGGATGCGGGCAGCACTGGTTAACTGGATGACGGCTGAACATGACATCGAACTGGCGCTGGCATCGATAAAAGCCTGCCGTGCGGAACGCTGACCGTCACAGCTCCAGCCGGAATGCGGCTTTGCGATATTGCAGCGGCGTTCTGCCAATCAGTTTACGGAAACACGTAATGAAATAGGGCGCGTCGGCAAAACCGCACTGGCTGCCGACCGTTTTGACGGAGAGATCCGTTGAACGCAATAATTCACAGGCACGTTTGATACGCCTGGTTGCCAGAAAATCCGCAATTGAACCGCCTGTTTCCTGACTGAACACCCGCGAAATATAGCTTTGTGACAGCCCCACTGACTCCGATAAATCCGCCAGTGAAAATTTTTGCACATAATTTTCTTCTATCCACTGCATCACTTTTGACGCCGTGGTGCGGCTGATGGTTTTTTGCTGCCCGTCCTGGTCCGGCATGAAGGCCATCAGTTGCAGCACCAGCATAGCGATATCCTCCCACTGATGCGTTTGCGCCTGCTGTAGCCGGTGAAAGCTCTCAAGGATCACCTCGATGTGCGCCGCGCTGGAGGTCAGATCATAGATATGCGCCTCGCAGTCGGTGTCCCACAGACGGCCAAAGCGCGCCCTTCGCTTCGGGAACGGCTGTAAAAAACCGTCGAGCAGTTGGTGGTCCAGATGGACCGTGGTGCGCTCGTACTGATTTTTCTCACTTTGTTCGACAAACACTTTGTGCAGCTTAAAGGGCGGGAAGACAAACAACCGCCCCGGCCGCAGCGTGTATTGCTGGTTATCGACAATCACGATGCCGTAGCCACGGCTGACAAAAAGCATTTCAAGACATTGATGCCAGTGAAAATAGTTAGCGCTGCCTTTATTCATTCGGTTAAATGAGATCTGCCGCTCGTTAAGGGCAATACGCTCGAGGAAGTCTGTCACCGCCATATTTATCTTCCTTAAGGTTAAGTGCACTGGCCCGCGTCAAAGCCAATGACAAGAAATTACAATTTTCTGGCTTAATTTTGCAATTTAAGCCCATTTTATCCCACTCCGCCAATATCAATTTAAAAAAACGCAGCATTATGTGACCCGCATAACAATCAGACTGGTCAAATTCACTATATTTCATTGGCAAGGAAGAGCGTGAATATCATTCCATAAATAATAAACTCGCTAAATTGAAACAATATTTCATATATTTCATTTATTCGATCACATTAATCCCTACAGGTGCGGAGCGTGAAATGAGCCAGGTGAAAATCAATACGGAAAACCCGCTTCGCGATCGCCAGCAGGTGAAAACCTTGCTGAGTGAGTTGCTGTCGGCAGTCACGCCTTATACCGAGGAAGGCAAAAGTGGCATCGATTTAGGTAATACCACCACCCATTACGGTAAACAGATTGCCAAAATGGAAGCGTTGTCGCGCATGTTATGGGGAATTTTCCCGCTGCTGGCCGGTGGCGGAGCGTGCGAAAACCTCTCTTTTTATCTGACCGCCATCCGCCACGGCACCGATCCGCGGCATGAAGAGTACTGGGGCGATATCTGGGACTTCGACCAGCGCTGCGTGGAAATGGCCGCATTTGGCGTCGGGCTGGCGCTGCTGGATAAGCGGCTGCTGGCGTATTTCAGCCCGCAGGAACAGCAAAATCTCATCGCCTGGCTCAATCAGGGAACCGGGGCCACGATCCCCAACAATAATTGGAATTATTTTCCGATCATGGTGCAGATGGGCTGCAAACAGGCCGGTCTGCCCTGGGACCGCGAAGCGGTAGAAGCCCGCTTTGCGCTGATGGAGGACTATTATCTCGGTGACGGCTGGTACTCAGATGGCCCCGGTCGGCCGCGCGATTATTATATTTCGATGGCTTTCCACTATTATGGCCTGCTTTACGCCACGCATATGACTGACGTAGATGCTGAACGCTGCGCCACCTTGCGCGCAAGGGCACGGCACTTTGCGCAGGATTTCATTACGCTGTTTTCTGCCGACGGCTCAGCGGTGCCTTTTGGCCGCAGCCTGACCTACCGCTTTGCCGAAGCGGCATTCTGGAGCGCAGCGGCCTTCAGCGGGCTGGAGGTTTTCTCTCCAGGCGTAGTTAAGGGGCTGATTTTACGCCATTTGCGTCATTGGCTGAAGCAGCCGCTCTTTGACCGCGATGGCGTGCTGAGCATTGGCTATCACACGCCCAATCTGGTGATGGCCGAAGACTACAACGCCCCCGGTTCACCCTATTGGGCCTGTAAGCTATTTCTGGTGTTGGCGCTGCCCGCAGATCATGCGTTCTGGCAAGCCGAAGAGTTGCCGCTGCCGCCGCTCGACAGTCCGCACTGCATTCCCCATGCCAGCCAGATCCTACTGCGCGACGCCAACCAGCAGCACGTGGTGATGCTCACCTCCGGCCAGCTGGAGCTGAATAACTTCGTCAATACTGAAGCCAAATACACCAAATTCGCTTACTCCAGCCAGTTCGGTTTCACGCTCGATCGCGGGCGCTTTGGCCTCAACCATGCTGCCTGTGATTCGATGCTGGTGTTTTCTGAGCACGACGATTACTACCGTGGCCGCCGGGGCTGTGAAGAGACGCAGATCCGCCATGACGCTATCTATTCGCGCTGGCTGCCCTGGCACGACGTTGAAGTGCGCACCTGGCTGATTCCCTGCGGTGACGGGCATCTGCGGCTGCATAACATCACGTCCGCCCGTGAGCTGGACGCCGTGGAAGGCGGTTTCGCCGTCATTCATAACCGCCAGACGCAGGTCGAACTTGATCAGAACAGTGCCTCCAGCCGGGTAATGGCCTGTAACGGCAGTAGCCGAATCGCCAGCGTTGGCGCAGATGCCCGACGTGAAGCGGCAACGGTGGTCACGCCGCCGAACAGCAGCATTATGTTTGCCGAAACGGCGGTGATCCCGGTGCTAAAAACGGTGATCACACCGGGTACGCACTGGCTGATGTCCGTCGTGTTTGCCTCAGCGACAACACCGGGGGCAACCCTGACGCTGCCGGTGGTCAGACGAGATACGCAGCAAATCCATATCGATTATCAGGGCCGCAATTGGGCCGTCGCACTCACCCTTTAGGATCTCTGGAGTCAATATGAAAGCCATAAAAACGGCCAGTAAGACGGCTTACTACAAAATGAGTTGCTTTATATTCCTGTATTTCTTTACCTGGTCTTCCAGCTTTGGGTTATATGCCCTGTGGCTGGGCCAGAAAGCCGGACTCGACAGCATGAGCATCGGCAGCGTCTTTGCCATTAACGGTATTTTCGCCGTAATAATGAAACCGGTCTATGGCTATATCATGGATAAAATAGGCATGAGCAAAAGCCTGCTTTATTTTGTGGTGATTATTTCCGCCATGATGGCGCCGTTCTTTATTTATGTTTATCAGCCCCTGCTCGAAAAACATTTAATGATAGGTATTGTCGTCGGCGCATTCTATCTCAGCCTTGGCTGGTATGCGGGCGTGGCGGCATCGGAATCCTACGCCGACCGTTTCAGCCGTCTGTACAGCATGGAGTTTGGGCAAATCCGTATGTGGGGTTCGCTTGGCTGGGCGCTGGCCGCGTCGTTCTCCGGCATTCTGTTTAATCTGTCGCCGGCGTGGAATTTCAGTCTCAGCAGCGTGACGTCCCTGTTGATGCTTGGCGTGCTGCTCTCGCTGAAAATCGGTGAAGATGAGTTGCGCAATAATGATGTGATTGCCCAGGATAAAATCGTCTTCGGTGATGTGATCCTGTTGCTGAAGAACCGCAAATTCTGGATGTTCTCGCTGTATGTTGCCGGTGTGGCCTGGATGATGTTTGTGGCGGAACAGCAGTTTTCACGCTATTTCGTCACCTTCTTCACCACCAAAGAACAGGGTAATGCCATGTATGGCTACCTGAGTACCGTTCAGTCCGGGCTGGAATTCCTGATGATGATGGTGATCCCGTTCCTGGTGAACTACTTCGGTGCCAAACGAGGCCTGCTGCTGGTCGGCCTGGTCGTTGGGCTACGATTGATCGCCTCAGGGTTGACCAGTGACCCGCTGCTGATCTCGCTGATTAAGCCATTCTACGGGCTGGAAATCGCCTTGCTGCTGGTATCGGTGTTTAAATATATCGCCGAGCATTTCCATAAGCGCGTTAACGCCACCATGTACCTGTTGGGTTATCAGGCGATGATTTACGTCGGCTCCATCGTGGTCGCGCCGCCTGCGGGTTATTACTATGACCGCATCGGCTTTGCTCACACTTACCTGATTATGGGCGGCATCGCACTGCTGTTTACCCTGATATCCACCCTGACTCTCTCCGCCTGCCACAACCGGCGCGATGAGCAACGCGGCCTGACGCATGCCTCACCGCCGGACATCACCCCCTCTGCACAGTTGACCACCATTAAACGCTGATTCAGAAAGAAAAGGACATGATATGACCATCGCTAAAGAAAAATTACTGCCAGTAGAACTGAATCAGCTGGACAGGTTTGCCCTGCGCCAGCAACTGGAAAATGCCCGTCAGCAAGTATTGAGAAAAATCGACCGCAATATCCCGAAATTTGACGGCAAATTCCCCGCAGAAACCTGTGAGAATGGTCGCTATGCGCTGACGGATAACGTCGAATGGACCACCAGTTTTTGGAGCGGTCAGCTGTGGCTGGCCTGGGAAATGACCGGTGATGACAAATACCGTCTGGCGGCCGAAAAACATATCACCTCGTTTGGCAACCGCATCGCCAACCGCCTCGATACCGCCACCCACGACCTGGGTTTTCTTTATACGTTATCGTGCGTCAGCGCCTGGCGTCTGACCGGCAACCGCCAGGCACGCGGTTTTGCGCTGCTGGCCGCCGATGCCCTGCTGGAACGCTTTAACCCGCAGTCCGGCATCATTCAGGCCTGGGGCGATCTGCAAGACCCGGAACAGGCCGGGCGCATGATCATCGACTGCAATATGAATCTGCCGTTGCTCTACTGGGCCACGCAGCAAACCGGTGACAGCCGCTATGCCGACGCCGCACGCACGCACGCCAGTCAGGCGGCGAAGTATATCGTCAGGCCTGACGCCTCCACCTATCACACCTATTACATGGATACCGTCACCGGTGATCCGCGCTATGGGAACACACATCAGGGTTATGCCGATGACTCCTGCTGGTCGCGCGGTCAGGCCTGGGGGATTTATGGTTTCCTGCTCAGCTATCGTTATACCGGTGATAAGGATCAGGTCGAATTGTCGCGCAGGCTGGCACATTATTTCCTTAACCGCCTACCCGAAGATGACGTCTGCCACTGGGATTTAGCGCTGCTGGGCACCGACCAGCCCCGCGATAGTTCTGCAGCGGCAATCGCGGTTTGCGGCCTGCTGGATCTGGCCACCGCTCTGCCCGCCACCGATGCATCCCGCGCCATTTATGAAGAGATGGCACTACGCATAATGGCGTCGCTCACGGCGAATTATCTGGCCGGTGATGACGAAGCGTGCGACGGCCTGCTCAAACATTCGGTTTACCATATGGCGAGCGGTAAAGGGGTGGACCAGTGCGCTAGCTGGGGGGACTATTTTTATGTCGAAGCGCTGGTCCGGCTGACCCAAAGTTGGCAGCCCTACTGGTAAAGTATGTTGATGTTTCACCTGACGGCCACCGCTGGCCGTCTTAACGATGCCTCCTTTACCCGCCTAATGTTCAGTAACAAGTTACATGAATTATTTTTAAGCATACCGGGAATGCAAAATAAACCGACTAATCAATTTTCATAAGGAAAATCCTAATATTTCATTTCACAATTCACGCTATGTGATTACCAACATTAGGAATATTCCTAGTCCATAAAACCTATTATCGTCATTTTCCCCTCCCCCGCAACTTAAGCCAAATTGAACTAACATCTTTGTGCCCGATCATGACTGAAAAATAACTTTGAACTGTGCGCGTTTTTGTTGCAAAAAGGTATCTGAAATACGCAATTCGTATTTCATCATCAGATGATACATCACCCAAACATTACGCAGAACAAGGAGGTCCCATGAGGAGTGACTATGCAAACGATAATATTAGATTCATGCGGTTTTACCTGCCTCGGCTTACTTCAGTCGTTACGTGATAACGGCATCCAGGCGCAGGACATCAGTTTTGTTGATACTTTTGACCAGTTAAAATTACGCAGCCAGCAAAATACTCCCGGTGTCGTTTTCATCAATGAAACTTGCCTGCAGCCACATTGTGACAGCAAAGAACAGATAAGAAGTTTAATCAGTCAGTACCCGGAAACGCTGTTCTTTATTTTTATGTCAGAAACGAGAATTCATTTCGAGGAATATGTTTTCGTCAGGAAAAACGTTATTATTTCTTCGAAATCGATTAAAACTGACACGCTTAATCAGCTGATCCGTAACTATCTGCACCATCATGATTTAGCCGGGCTTGAGTTCGCCATGCTGGATATTACTCCTGTGATGCTTAGCCGCAGTGAATCCAATACGTTAAAAATGTGGATGTCCGGTGAAGGCACTATTCAAATTTCAGACAAATTGCGCATTAAAGTAAAAACAGTTTCCTCCTATAAAGGCAGTATTAAACGTAAAATCAAGTCACCTAATAAGCATATTATTTATCATGTTGTTCGCCTGAGCGATCAATTCACTGGCGGCATCTATGTTAATTAGTATTACTCTTTTATCTCCAGGGGCAATGCGCACGCATTGCTCCTTTTTTTATGCCGCCGGTTTTCTTACATCAGTGAATAGCAAAAGTGAGAGCTGGATCTCACTTATAAATTCAATCTCCGCCCCAAAATGCCGATGACATACTACGGCGTTTTTTCGCCACGGGAGGTATTGCCATAAGGCATATCTACATCGTTGTATACCCGCATAGTTCAAGTTGCAGGGAGAGAGGAAGCACACCTGCACCACGAAGTATGAAAGGTATCGTATGTGCTGCACTCCCGCCGCACATGCAGGATTAACAGAGCGGAATAATATGGATACTTTTACAATGGAACACCCGTTAACCACGGCGAAAAAAAACATCCCCATTATCAGTAATATTCGTCTCATCACCTTAATTAGCGCTATTTTATTTGGAATATTGGTTTTATTTGCCGTTTCTATTGGTTCATCCAGCTTATTTCTGAAACAAAGTAATGACGCACTGGAAAATGCCACACAGGAATTGCAAATCCGTCTGGCGCTGTCGAACAGTTCTAATCACCTGCGCACTGCACGTCTTTTACTGATTCAGGCCACTGCCGCCGCACGTATTGGCGATCAAGAGGTATTTAATAAAAATATAGCTGATGCTGAAAACCGCATTAAACAGTCGCAATCAGCCTTCGCACAGTATATTAACCGCCCGAACAAAACGGCCACCGACCTCTCTCTCGATGAACCACTGAAAAAAGCCTATGACAATTATCTGAAAATCGGTATGGCACCGATGCTTGAATCCGCCCGTCAGGCACATTTTGAGGAGGTCATCTCTCAGGAGGCAGACACAGTGCGTGGTTTGGATCAGGACAATAACATCCCACTGCTGACCGCCATTGCCTACCGTACCGACACCGCCAATAAGATTAATCAGACAGCGCAATCAGATGCCAAATTGGGTTACGCGCTGATGCTGGGTAGTTTCGTGCTGGCTTTAGTACTGACCGTCCTGACCTATATTGTGATGCGCAAAGTGATCATCACGCCAATTAACCGGCTGGTCAGCCACATTCAGAGAATTGCCGAAGGCGATTTAACCCAGCCAGGTGATGTTGCCGGGCACAATGAAATCGGCGTACTGAGCAGCAACGTCGACATTATGCAGGCGTCGTTGGCTAACACCGTGCTGATTGTCCGCGAAGGGGCTACCTCGATTTATCAGGGTTCCACCGAGATTGCCTCCGGTAATACTGATTTATCTTCGCGTACCGAACAGCAGGCCGCTGCACTGGAACAAACAGCAGCCAGCATGGAGCAGCTCAGCGCGACGGTGAAACTCAATTCGGAGAATGCCCATCACGCCAGCAAACTGGCCGCCGATGCCTCCGAAAAAGCGCAGAAAGGCGGAGATATCGTCGCCAGCGTTGTCAGCACCATGGAAAATATTTCCCGCAGCTCGACCAAAATCGCGGATATCACCAACGTCATCAACAGCATCGCCTTCCAGACGAATATTCTGGCACTGAATGCGGCGGTTGAAGCTGCACGCGCCGGTGAACAGGGTCGCGGTTTTGCGGTGGTCGCCAGTGAAGTGCGCCATCTGGCCCAACGCAGCGCAGACGCTGCTAAAGAGATCGAATCGCTGATTGAAGAGTCGGTGGATTATGTCGGCGAAGGCTGCCTGCTGGTCGGAGACGCAGGCGACACCATGTATGAAATTGTCACCGCCGTCACTCATGTCACCGATATTATGAGTGAGATTGCATCAGCCTCTGACGAGCAGAGCCGCGGTATCAATCAGATAAGCCAGGCCGTGTCAGAGATGGACAGCGTGACCCAGCAGAACGCTTCACTGGTGCAGGAAGCCTCAGCGGCGGCGGCATCACTGGAGGAACAAGCAGAGCGTCTGACGCAGTCCGTCGCGGTGTTCCGCCTCGATTCGCGTGCCGCGACGGTGAGCCACAAGCCAACGCTGGTTCTGCCGGACGCCAAACCGGCTTCCAGCGCGAGCAGCAACAACACTCAAAACTGGGAAACGTTCTAAGTGTCAGTGGCCTAACGTTGAACGTTAAAAATTGCGTTAGACGGTTCCTCAAGCACCACTGAAAACAAAAACACCGGACGCTGCCGCTTCCGGTGTTTTTTTAATAGGACCAACTCAGTGCTAACGCGGGGCGAATCTATTCCCCTCGCTTATTTACTTACGACGCGTGGCTCAACGAAGGTGCCATCTTTACTGTCGCCTTCATTGAAGAACCAGATCCCTGCCGGATAGTCTTCCAGCGACACCAGATACATTACACCTTCGTAAAACGCCTCAACGGCCAGAACTTTACCTTCACGACGCGGACCGCCGTCAGTTTTTACTGTCACCAGATCGTTAACTTTCATCGAGTTATCCCATCGTTTTCAATGCTATTGATTGTAGTACAGAGTCAGTCAAAAAGGCACGCAGGCGCGGACTTTGCCAAAGGAGCTGGAGGTAACACGTTTGGCAAAATTCAGGCATAAAAAAACCCGCATATGCGGGTTTTTGTAATCTACGTTAATGTGCTGTAAACAGCGCAGAAGCGAGATTAGATAGCGGTAACGTTAGCCGCAGACGGACCTTTAGCACCGTTCTCGATAGAGAACTGTACATTCTGGCCTTCAGCCAGGGTCTTGAAACCTTGATCCTGGATTGCAGAGAAGTGTACGAACACATCTTTGCTGCCATCAGCAGGAGTGATGAAGCCAAAGCCTTTAGACTCGTTAAACCACTTAACCTGACCTTTCATCATTGACATAAGAATTACCTTTTAAATAAAAATTTCGCCACCATGGGCATGTTATAGCCGGATTTCAGTCGTTACTTATGGAGGCACTAAGAAGGAAATTCGTCAGATCAGTGTTATCATGGATAACGCATTAAATTTGAACAACTTTACTCAGGATGTCGTGCATAAATAGGTCTGTACCACAGGCCGGGATGTATTTACTCATGACAGCCTTCTAATAGCAACTCTTTTTATCTCATAATCTGTGTAAAGACGCTTAAATGATGATTTAAGCGTCATCGCGTTCGTTATTTGCGCAATTAACCGGTTTTTTATCAATAAGTTGGGCGCGAAGTGGCGGCAAGATTGTTCCACAATGTCCGCAAAAACGTGCATCTAATTCATGCCCGGCACGATGACAATGGCGACAGGAACGTTGCTCCCGCCCTTTTTGCAGCTCCTGAGACATATAAGCCGTCAGGATCCCGGTAGGTACGGCAATAATTGAATACCCGAGCAAAATCAGAACGGAAGCCAAAACCCTACCCAGTGGGGTATGTGGTGTGATATCGCCATACCCCACCGTCGTCAGTGTCACGACCGCCCAGTACACCGACGCGGCGAGAGAGGTAAAACCGTCTTTGCCGCCTTCCACTGCGAACATCAGCCCGCCAAACAGACACAGAATGATCGCCACAAAGCCAAAAAACAGCCCCAATTTGTGCCTGGCGCGCATCAGGCTGCGCCAAAGCACACCCGCCTCGTTCATATACCGCAGCAGTTTAAGGACCCGCAGGACGCGCAGAATACGCAGTAAACGGATCAGGACTTCCACATCTCCGGTGCTCAGCAGCGACGGGAATAACCAGAGAATGTAGAGCGGCAGAATAGTTATCAGGTCAATCAGACCGAAGAAACTGAGCGGATAGCGCTCCTTCCGCGGCGTAGAAAACACCCGCAGAACGTATTCCAGGCTAAACACCGCCGTAAACCCAACTTCAATCCAGCCAAAGCGACGAAGAATATCCGGCGTATTGGGAAACAGGTCGGTCGCGCTGGACTCGAAAAACAGCACGATGACGCTCAGGACGGCCGTCAGCAGCCAGAAGGTTTCCATCCACCGACCAGCGCGGGTGCGATTATCAAACAGCAGCGTAAAGCAACGGCGGCGCCAGACGGCGAGAAAGCGGAAACGAGGCGGCATAAAACAGGCATCCCAGCGAGTGAATGACGCAAGGATAACCATTTTTTGCGTTGAAACCTATCGGCTCCCTGCCCTATTTCAGACACATGTAGGGCCGACATAAAAAAACGCCGACCACCCACAGGTGCCCGACGTCTCTTTTTCGAATGCTGTCTGAAGCGGTTTAATCCATTAATTCAGAAACAGCATTACGCACATAGGCGGTGATTTGCGCTAAGTCTTCGGCATTAGCATTGCCACCACCAATGGACCGCACGGTACTTTCGAGATGTCCGATATCCTTTTCGACTTTCTTGGCAATCTGGACTTTCACGATGGTATCGACGGAAGAAATAAACGCCCGCATCACCGCTTTAAGTGCATAGATTTCACAAAAAGAGTCATAGGCAGGCTTGTCAGCAGGCACTGCAGCAACTATTTGTGCACGCGGTGGAAGGTTTTTCAGGCCATCCACATGTTCAATCATCAGATCAATATCTCTGATCAATTCATCAAAATTCTTTGCCACTGATTTTCCTTCGCTCGGCGAAAGCGGAAGAATACCACCGCCGCCACCCAGCGAGAAGCCAGCAAAGCAGTGAAAGATGAAATTTCAGCACGCAATGGTTTCATCGGACAGATTCAGGCTGACCCTAAATAAAAATGCGCCTGTGGGCATTAACCCACAGGCGCATATCAGCGCTTTTTAACCATATTCGAAAAAATCAGGCTTTTTTCAGTGACGCCATATCTATGACGAAACGGTATTTAACATCGCTTTTCAGCATACGTTCGTAAGCGCCATTGATGTCTTGCATATTGATCATTTCGACGTCACAACCGATGTTGTGCTCAGCACAGAAATCCAGCATTTCCTGAGTTTCTGCAATACCGCCGATCAGAGAACCGGCTACGGTTTTGCGGCCCATGATCAACGCGCCGCTGTGCAACGCGGGCTCAATCGGTTCAACCAACCCAACCAGAATATGGGTACCATCACGTTTGAGTGTTTCCAGGTACGGGTTCAGGTCATGCTGATTTGGTACAGTATCAAGGATGAAATCGAAGTGGCTTTTCACAGCTGCCATCTGTTTTTCATCCGTCGACAGCACCACGTGATCGGCGCCCAAACGGTACGCTTCCTGCTCTTTGCCCGCCGAACGGGTGAACAAGGTCACGTCAGCGCCCAGCGCTTTGGCAAATTTCAGGCCCATGTGGCCCAGACCGCCTAAACCGACAACCGCCACTTTATGGCCTTTGCCCACTTTCCAGTGTTTCAGTGGCGAATAGGTGGTGATACCGGCACACAGCAACGGTGCAGCAGATTTGATATCCAGTTTTTCGGAAATGCGCAGGACGAATTTCTCGGCCACGACGATCTGCTCGGAATAACCGCCGTAGGTCATCATGTTGTCATGACGATCATAGGCGTTATAGGTCATGGTCGCGCCTTCTTCACAGTACTGTTCCAGGCTTTCTGCGCAGGATTCACAGTGCTGACAAGAATCGACCATACAACCGACACCGACGGTATCGCCGACGCTGAAGCCTTTCACTTTGGCGCCAACTTTGGTCACACGACCAATAATCTCGTGTCCCGGAACCATCGGATAGATGCTCTGATGCCATTCATTACGTGCCTGGTGAATATCTGAGTGACAAACACCACAATACATAATGTCGATAACTACGTCGGTATCACGCGGATCACGACGCACAAAGTTATGGGGTGCCAACGGTGCATCAGCGGACGTTGCAGCAAAACCTCGGACGTTAAGGGTCATCTGTTTTCTCCTGAGGGGTAATCGATAGACGAAATACGCCAGCGCAAGCTGCACTGACGGTAAGAAGTATGGACCCTGGGAAGAGAAAATCGTTATAACGATCCTCGCCATTACTTGCCTGAATCTGTTTTTCTCAGGATATATGGCTAAGGTCTGCGCAGTGACGTGGCGGAAGATACCGCGTCACTGGCTGCCCGTCAGGCGTTTGAAAGGGAATACCGTCAGATTAAACGGGCTTCTTTCAACTCACTTTTCAGATAAGCATAGTAAATCGGTGCGGCGACCACCCCCGGCAATCCAAACGCTGACTCAAAGATCAGCATCGCCAGTAAAACTTCCCATGATTTGGCGTTAATCCGCGTGCCGACAATTCGCGCATTAAGAAAGTATTCCACCTTATGAATCACAATCAGGTACGCCAGCACCAGTGCGCCGACCCACAGTGACACCGACAGGCCGACAATAAAAATCACCGTATTGGAAATAAGATTGCCAATCACTGGCAACAGCCCGCAGACAAACGTGAAGACCACCAGCGTCTTCGCCAGCGGCAGGTGGATCCCAAACAGGGGCAAAATGCCAAACAGGAACACGCCTGACAGCACAGTATTAATCAGTGAAATCTGGAACTGCGCAAACACCACATTGCGAAAAGCATTACCCAGCAGACGCACACGCTGCAGGAGATCACTCTTGAGTGGCGCATGTTGCGCATCTTTATCGTGGCGTTGCAGGGAGACAATGGCCCCTAAAATCATGCCAATCAGCATAGTGACAAAGGCGTGAGCGGCGTTTTTTCCGACCATCTGAATCATCGCTACATGCTCACGCAGCCATTGCAGAAATTCGCGTTGTAACTCTTCAATATTGGCCGGCAAATAGTGCAGCATCACGGGTGAAATCCGACTCTGTGCATCGGTCAGCAGTCTGGAAACCATGGCATTGAAGGCCGCTGGGTTTTTCACATCCTGCATCAGAAAGTTGGTGATCCCTACCACGGCCAGCGTCAGGACACTGACTACAATGGTGCTGATCAGTGCCACCACCAGCCAGCGTGCGCGCTCGCCGCTGATGATCTTCTGAAAGTGGGGCGTCAGCCCGTTGACCAGCTCATACACCACAAAACCGGCGATAAAACATGCCAGTAAATGCAGGGGAAGAATAAGTAACAACCCGCCCATCACAATAAATAAACTGAGCCAGCGGATGTGATGCGATCTCATTAATTGCATTGCCTGCGTCCTTAACATTCAATAGCCGGGCATCGTCCCGTGTCTTCGGTCAACATCCCGGCCAATATCATAGCACTGTTGTTTCCTGCCCCGCGCAGCACGCCAGTTAAACGGATAAGAAATTTTTGACTGTCAAAATCTGTCTTTTATCATGAGCATCTACCATGATGAACATCATGTGTTTATAAAGAAAATCTTAGCAACAGGTGATAAAGATGTCAGAACTGATCCGAGAGAAATTGTCACTGCCAACAGGCCACAACAAATTATTACTCCACTCCTGTTGTGCGCCCTGCTCCGGCGAGGTGATGGAAGCCATTCAGGCATCCGGTATCGATTACACCATTTTCTTCTATAACCCGAATATTCATCCGCAAAAAGAATATATTTTGCGCAAAGAAGAGAATATGCGCTTTGCCGAGCAGCACGGAATTCCCTTTATTGATGCAGACTACGACAGCGATAATTGGTTTGAACGAGCACGCGGCATGGAAAAAGAGCCCGAGCGCGGCATCCGTTGCACCATGTGTTTTGACATGCGTTTTGAACGAACAGCACTCTATGCTTTTGAACATGGCTTCAGCGCGATCACCAGTTGCCTGGGTATTTCCCGCTGGAAAGACATGCAGCAAATCACCGGCTGTGGCGTACGGGCCGCAGCACCTTATCCGGGCATGGTGTACTGGGACTATAACTGGCGCAAGAGAGGAGGCGCAGCGCGCATGGTGGAAATCAGCAAGCGTGAACGTTTCTACCAGCAAGAGTACTGCGGTTGCGTTTATTCACTACGCGACAGCAATTTGCACCGTAAATCGCAGGGCCGCGACCTGATTAAGCTGGGGGTTAAATATTACGGTGACGAAAACGACCAATAACCTTGGGGCAGGAAAACAGAGAATAACCATGCAAATGACGCCAGAAATGGCGTCCCACCTTGCCGGGATGACGCTGGAGGCCTGACCGGGATCCGCACGGGAAACTAGCGAATGATCCCGCGCGTTGAAAGCCTGAAAAACTCATTAAAGCAGCACAGCAGCGGGTACTCTGCGCTCAGTTGCAACACCTCGGACTTCACCTCATCAATCGCCACACCGTCATGAAAAAGCTTGGCGTGAATTGACAATAATATCTGCCTGAGCGGTGGACTGGCGTTCACAAAAGCCAGGGCCAGCGCATTAAATCCCTGGGGCACGGCATGGTTGCCGCTGGCGCAAACATAGGGCGGGATATCCTGCACCACGCCAGACTGGTCAGCGACCCGAGCCCCCTGGCCCACCACGCAAAACTGATGAATGGCGCACATTGAGCCAATCTCAGCAAAATCGCCCAACACAACATGTCCGGCCAGCCCGCTGTTGTCACCGATGAGTATTGAATTTCCCACCCGACAATCGTGTCCGATATGGACATTGCACAACAGCCGGTTGAGATTGCCAATCACCGTGCTTTGCGCACCCTGAAGTGTGCCGCGGTGAATAGTGGAATTCTTGCCGATCTGGTTACCATCCCCAATGACCACGGAGGTCGGCTCACCCCGGTATTTCAGGTCCTGATTAATCTCGCCAATCGACGAAAACTGACCGATAACATTATTACAGCCAATACGTGTATGGCCGTTAATCACGGTGTGAGAGGCAACAACGGTGCCTTCGCCAATCACGACATCTGCGTCGATGATGCAAAAAGCACCAATACGGACATTCGCGCCGATAATGGCGCCGGAGGCTATAATGGAATTACTTGCCACATTGGCAGTAGTTGAAATCAACGCAAAAATCTCCAGAATCCGACAAAAACGACAACCTTGCCGCCTTCACAGAAGGAAAATCGATAGAGAATTGGAGTCGCGCTGAAAAAACAGAAAGGCATTCAGAGAGCACGCAGTGTTGTGACGTGGTCAATTCATCTGACCATTTTCGTACACACGCCACAGCATACGGTGATTGCACCACTAAGTGACTATCTTATATTTTATTTATTTTATGAACCTTTGAAGCAATACGGATACTCTCGTCGTATTAAGGCTATCTTAAGCTTACTGGGGTAGCATCCCCGGCATTCTGATTCAATCAGCCTTTGACCTCACCTGGCCGTTCACTTTTGCTGTTAATCTCTTCAGCGGGTTGCCTTTTTTGTTGGAGTTCTCCTTGCGCAAGTCCATCCCTAAAGTCAGCTTTCTGACACTGACTTTACTCCTGAGCTTATACTTTGCCTTCGTTGTTAACTTTCCGATTTTGTTGCATTTTTATCGGATACTTCACGCGCTTCCCGCCTTCAGCATTGGCTTTGCCATCACTATTCCACTGGTGCTCTTCGCTGCGCTAAATTTTGTCTTCACGCCCTTCAGTTTTCGCCCATTACTTAAACCCTTCTTTATTGTCATTCTGCCGGTCAGTGCACTCGCCAGTTATGCCATGTACAAGTATCAGATCATTTTTGATCGCGGGATGATAGAGAACATCGTTGAAACTCAACAGAGCGAGGCCACGTCCTACCTCAACATTTCTGTCGTACTGTGGTTCCTGGTGAGCGGCGTGTTACCTGCTGTCCTGCTGTTTTTTACGCCGGTGAAATATGAAAAAACAGTGCTGCGCCGTCTGGGCGTTCGTCTGTTATCGATGGTGCTGTCCCTGCTGGTGGTGGCCTCGGTTGCTGGCGTTTATTACAAGGATTACGCGTCAGTCGGGCGTAATAACCGCACGCTCAATCTTGAAATTATACCGACTAACTACCTCTATAGCGCCTTTCAGTACTACAACCACCGCTACTTCACCCATACCGGGCCTTTCCAAAATATCGGCGATGATGCAAAACTGGTTCAGCTTCCGGGCCAGAAACCGACCCTGCTATTCCTGGTCATTGGCGAAACGGCGCGCGCGCAAAATCAGTCTTCCAACGGTTATGACAAACCGACCAACGAATTCACCCAAAAAGTACCCGACGTGATCTATTTCAACCACACCACGTCTTGCGGAACGGCAACGGCAGTATCGGTCCCCTGCATGTTCTCCAATATGAAGCGGGTGGATTTCGACAATAACCGCGCCCGTAACAGCGAAGGCGTGCTGGACATCGTGCAGAAAGCCGGGGTTTCCGTTTTTTGGAAAGACAATGATGAAGGTTGTAAAGGCGTGTGTGACCGCGTGCCTAATGAGATCATCAGCACAGCTAAAGAGGGCAAATATTGCGACGGTGATACCTGTTATGACATGGCATTACTGGACAACATTGATACCAAAATTAAGAGTGACGGTAAAAATACGCTGATTGGCCTGCACTTGGTAGGCAGTCACGGCCCGACCTACTCCAAACGCTATCCGCCTGAATTCCGTACGTTTATGCCCGACTGCCCGCGCAGTGACATCGAGAACTGTACGCGTGAACAGCTGATCAACACCTATGACAACACCCTGCATTATACCGATTACGTCGTGTCACAAATCATTGAAAAGGCGAAGCAGTATCAGGATAAGTACAACGTAGCGGTGATCTATCTCTCCGATCACGGTGAATCTCTGGGCGAAAATGGCCTGTATCTGCACGGCACCCCTTATGGTATTGCCCCGGCGGAACAGACCCACGTACCGATGCTGTTCTGGCTCTCGCCCGGCTATGTCAAAGCCAACGGCATTAATCTGACATGCCTGAAACAAAAAGGGGCTAAAGCCGATGTGTCACAAGACAACCTGTTTCATACCGTGCTGGATGCGATGAACGTGAAAACGTCCGAACTGGACCCGCAGTTGAACATCTTGCGTGATTGTAAAACCGGGGTTTAACCGCACCTGACGCGGTTGGAGAAAAACCGGAACACTACATTCAAAGCTATCCGTTTTTATTCCGCTTTTTGAGTCATAAGCTGGTTTGGTCAGGCGACAGGCCCCGCAACGGGGTGGTTGCCTGACAGAATCGTCGGCTTACCCCTCTGAAAGGTGATGAAAATGGACACAACTGAAACCGATTTGCGTAACCTCGAACAGCTGTTCCGTCTGGCCGAGAAACAGCATGCTGAACCCCAGGGCGCTCTGGCCCGTCTGCTTTATATTCCCGTTGAAAAACGTATGCGCATCCTGCGCGAGCTGATGCTGCCGCTGGCCCCTAAAGGCTCATAACGGTGTGGCGGCAATTTCCTGTGTCACAATCTGCGCCAGTGCCGTTACCGTATGGTCGTGAGCATCCGGGTCTGCACCCAAGGTAAGATACAACGGTGTCTGGCGCACCGTTCCCGACGCCAGCGGCAAGCGGCACAACGCCCCGTTCTCCAGCGCACGCTTTACTCTCTCAAGCGGCATCCAGCCATAACCGACCCCCACTGAAATAGCATCAATAGCCGCCTCGACCGTCGTAAACGTCCAACTGGCGGCGGGATCCAGACGCCGCTTCTCCTGACGCTGGGCATCACGATCGGCAATGGTGATCAACGGGAAACGCGCCAGATCGGTGGCTGAGAGCGGTACCGGCAATAACAGCAAAGGGTGATCGCAGCTGACGACCGGAATGAAATCCACATCCAGTAACCAGCGGCCGTTGAGCGTGTTTTCCGGTGCCAACGTCGTAATGTACAAATCTGCCGCACGTTCAGAGAGCTGGTGCGCGCTTTCAGTACGCAGAATTTCCGTCAGATGCACCTGCGTTTGGGGAAATTGCTGCTGAAAAGCCCTGAGCGCGGCAAACAACTGGCGTTTGGGGAACACGCTGTCTACCACCAGATGGAGCTGCGTTCGGGTACCACCTTTCAGCCCAATGGCGCGCTGTTCGAGCTGGGTGAATGCGGCAATCAGAGGCCTTGCCTGCGCCAGTAATGCCTGCCCCTGTTCGGTTAGCACAGCCCGGCGGCCCACTATCTCCAGCAAAGGCAAACCGAGCCGCTCCTGCAGACTGCTCAAGGCATAACTGACCGATGACTGACTGCGGTGCAGTTGTGTCGCCGCCTGCGCATAACCGCCCTGCTCAATCACCGTCAATAATACAAACCATTGTTCGAGCGTGGTTTTGGGTAACGCCATCTCTCGCTCCTGGAAGTGTCGACGTACAAAGAATAGACATCTAAATTTTAGATATTTTTTATCAAAAATCAGCATTTTTTATTTAAAAAATGAAAGCGTAGGATCATCACATCGCAAGCCAAACAGACTTTTTGAGGAGAAATACATGAGCAGTTTTGATAAACAGGATTTGAGCCGTTTTGTCGGTAAACATCTGGTGTACACCTACGACAACGGCTGGAACTATGAAATTTATGTCAAAAACGCTAACACGCTTGATTACCGCATCCACAGCGGGTTGGTCGGCAACCGTTGGGTAAAAGACCAGCAAGCTTATATCGTCCGCGTGGGTCAGGACATTTACAAAATTTCCTGGACAGAACCGACCGGCACGGATGTCAGCCTGATCGTCAATCTGGCCGACAAAGTCTTCCACGGCACCATTTTCTTCCCGCGTTGGGTGATCAACAACCCGGAAAAAACCGTCTGCTTCCAGAATGAACATATTGCAGAAATGCTGGCGCTACGTGACGCAGGCCCGGCTTACCCGACCGAAGTGATCGATGAGTTCGCCACCATCACCTTCGTTCGTGACTGCGGTGAAAACAACGAAAGCGTGATTGATTGTGCCGCCAGCGAATTGCCGAAAGATTTCCCGGCCGGTTTACACTGAGAAAATCCTCAGCCGTTTAAAATACACACAATAAACAACGCCCGCCGGGATGATCGCAGCGGGCGTTTTGACATCAAGGTGTCCCCATGACGGTCTCAGGAGTTTCAGCAACGCAGCGTTAAATGTCTTATGCCCGCCGGTCGCCTGATGCGATCACCCGGTTTCCCTGAGCATCCACGACGGCTTCACCGTCTTCTTTGGTGAAGGCGCCTTGCTGTGCGTCCGGGAGAATATCCAGGACAACCTCTGATGGGCGGCAAAGTTTGGTGCCCAGCGGCGTCACAACGATCGGACGATTGATCAAAATGGGGTGCTGCAGCATGAGGTCCAGCAGTTGCACATCGCTGAAATTATCTTCAGACAGTCCCAGCTGTTCATAAGGTTCTACATTTTTTCGCAACAGCGACCTGACTGAAATGCCCATGTTATTGATAAGCATCACCAGTTCATCGCGGGTGGGCGGTGCTTCAAGATAGTGAATAACGGTAGGCTCAACACCGCTGTTACGGATAATTTCCAGCGTATTGCGCGACGTGCCGCAGGCAGGATTATGATAAATCGTGATTGGGGTCATAAAAGTGCTCTCTTGTCAGTAAAACCTGCCCTACGTCATGCCAGGCAGATAATAAGGGCTGAATTAATGGGCGAACGATAAACGCAGGCAGAGTGCGGCCAGCGTCACAAACAGCACAGGAATCGTCATCACAATCCCGACCCGAAAGTAATATCCCCAGGTGATCTTAATGCCTTTCTGCGATAGCACGTGCAGCCATAACAGGGTGGCAAGGCTACCGATAGGGGTGATTTTTGGCCCCAAATCACTGCCGATGACGTTGGCATAAATCATGGCCTCCTTGATCACGCCTGTCGCACTACTGCCTTCAATGGACAGCGCGCCGATCAACACGGTCGGCATATTGTTCATGATTGAAGAGAGGAAAGCGGTCAGGAAACCGGTACCTAGCGTGGCCACCCACAGCCCCTGCTCAGCGAAACGATCGAGCAGCAGAGAGAGATAGTCAGTGAGACCGGCGTTGCGCAGACCATATACCACCAGGTACATACCCAGTGAGAAGATGACAATTTGCCACGGTGCTTCGCGCAGCACTTTGCCGGTATTGATCACATGCCCGCGTTTGGCCACGACAAACAGGATAAAGGCGCCCACCGCCGCCACCGCGCTGACAGGTACGCCCAGCGGTTCCAGCCCGAAAAAACCGACCAGCAGAAGGAGGAGCACAAGCCAGCCGGTTTTGAAGGTCAGAGGATCTTTAATCGCGTCCCTGGGTGCGCGCAGTTTCGACACCTCATAAGTGACTGGAATTGCTTTACGAAAGAACAGATGCAACATCACCAGTGTCGCCACAATGGCCGCGATGTCGACCGGCACCATCACAGACGCATACTCATTGAACCCGAGTTTGAAAAAGTCAGCGGAGACAATATTCACCAGGTTTGAAACGATAAGCGGCAGGCTGGCACTGTCGGCAATGAACCCCGCCGCCATCACAAACGCCAGCGTCGCACCACGACTGAAGCCTAATGCCAACAGCATGGCAATCACAATCGGCGTCAGGATCAGTGCCGCCCCGTCGTTGGCAAAAAGCGCCGCAACGCACGCCCCCAGAAGAACAATATAGGTAAACAGCAAACGCCCGCGGCCATTCCCCCATCTTGCTACATGCAACGCCGCCCATTCAAAAAAGCCAGATTCATCCAGCAATAGGCTGATGATGATCACGGCGATAAAAGTGGCCGTCGCATTCCAGACAATGTTCCACACAACGGGAATATCACCGATATGTACAACCCCGGACATCAATGCCAGAACGGCCCCCATAATGGCACTCCAGCCAATGCCCAGACCTTTGGGTTGCCAGATAACCAACACAATTGTCAGAACAAAAATTGCCCCTGCTAACCACATAACGACTCCTTTTCTGGCAGGTTATATGACCTCGCCAGCCGTGACGTATATTATTTAATAAATCCGTAAAAACGAATATATCATGTTATTTTGCATCACTGGCAAAGAGCCTTTCCACCGGTCATGTTCTGATTACGCGTGATGCCCTTGGCCTGTGCAATGATTTTGTCTTGTTCACTCAAAAAGGCCTGCTCAATAATAGCCGCCGCCCACGCTGGCATGTGGGGAGAGAGCCGATAATAAATCCATTTACCATCCCGGCGATCCATAAGCAGTCCGGTTTCTCTTAGCATGGCGAGGTGTCTCGAAATTTTTGGTTGTGATTCATTGAGCACGCCGATAATTTCGCAAACGCATAATTCTCCGGCCTCCCGGAGCAGCATGACAATTGACAAGCGCGTTTCATCAGACAGGTTTTTAAACAACAAAAGTGAAGACAAGCCGCTCATAGGATCTCCTTTATTTGATGTGGCCATCATAGAATTCGCGCAAACATTGTCAATGACATATTTGATATTTCGAATATGAAAAGAGAAGTAAACCGTCGAAACAGCCTCGTTCAATCCTTTAAATCATCGAGCCTGGTTAGCGGCCTAAAGGACGACCCACAAATTTTACGCCACTCAAGGAACAAAACGGTGGCGCAGTCGCACAAGAAACATCATCTGCGCCATCCCCTCATCCCCCAGCAGTCTGTTTTTGAAAGCTGATTTTCAGGAAATAGGTTATATTTAGGCGATATTTCTACCGCGCTTTTATACCTAAACAGAGATGCCTTTTGTTCCGAGCTAACATCAATAAACGCCGTACACGCATCATCACATCGGTGGTCGCTTTTCTGCTGATCGTCGCGATTGGCGTCGCTTCTATTTCATGGCAAACCTCGCAGGGCCTGAAAAATGACGCACGTGAGCGGCTCAGTATGGCCGTGCAGCAGATTGATATGATGCTCAATAATGCCGGAAAAGCGGCAAAAGCAATGGAACCCTATCTTGGTCAGGCCTGTACCCATGAGGTGGTTTTAGAGTTACGCAGGCAGATTGCAATAGTGCCCAATGTTCGCACCATCAACCTGGCAACAGGCAATAACATCTACTGCACGGCATTATTTGGCCCCAGGAGCGGGACCGTTGACAGCAAAGGTTATGCAGGTAATCAGTTGTTGCTGATGAGCGGCAATGAAGTCACCCCTGATCACCCGTTGATTGCATACCGTGATCCGCATGGTGAAAACAGTATCCTGATTGGGGTTGATGGCTACTACCTGCACAATATTCTTAATCTGCTCAGTACCCGCGTCAATATGACACTTCAGATTGGTAACCAATGGATGGACGACCACGGCAAAGTGTCGAAAGGAATTTACAGCGACAACGGTGACAAAATTGAGCTCAGCTCCGCACATCACCCGTATAAGGTTGTGTTATTTATTCACCACACCAACCACTGGCGCTATGCCCTGGATTACACGCCCATCAGCCTGATTCTATTCCCTTTGCTGGGTCTGTTTGTCGCTACCATGACCTATCTGGCGCTCGGCCGCATCGGTACTCCGCTGGCAATGATGAAGGCGGGGCTGGCACATCATGAATTTATCCCTTACATCCAGCCAGTGGTGGACGGCACAAAACATCGGCTGACGGGCGGTGAAGTCCTGATGCGCTGGCAGCATCCACAAATGGGTCTGGTGCCACCGTATCAGTTCATCCCACTGGCTGAAGAGAGCGGTTTGATTGTTGAAATGACTCGTCAGATGATGGCACAAACTCGTGATTTTTATGCGCCGATGGCTAAAGACCTGCCGAATGATTTCCATTTTGGTTTTAACATCTGTGCAAGTCATTTCAAAAACTTAAGTCTGATAGACGATTGCAAAGCCTTTATCCACGCCTTCAAAGCTAAACCCATTAAACTGGTACTTGAATTGACCGAACGCGAACTGATTGTTCCCAGTGAGATCACCGACAGCTTATTCAAAGCCCTGCGCCGCCTTGGCGTACTCATCGCCCTCGATGACTTCGGCACCGGCCACTCCAGCCTGACCTACCTGCAAAAATTCCACATCGATTTCCTGAAAATCGACCAGAGTTTTATTGCCCGCATCGGCACTGACGCCCTCTCCGGCCATATTGTCGATAACGTCATCAGTTTGGCGAAACGTCTGGATATGGTCATTGTGGCCGAAGGCATCGAAACCCAGACCCAGATCGATTACCTTGCGTCCTATAAACTTGATTATCTGCAAGGCTATTTCTTTGGGAAACCTGCGCCTTTGGAAGCATTCACGCGCCAATGGCTACAGCCCAAAAATGCATAATCACTGAGTTATTTACTGCCTCCCCCGGGTCGGGCACCCTGAGGAGATCTGGGTGATCAGTGAGGGTTAATACCCAACTTTTTCATACGTGACAGCAAAGTAGTGCGTTTCAACCCCAAACGCTGCGCCGCTCCCCGTGGTCCGGCGACGACGCCATTCGTTTCCTTTAATACCTGCATGATCCGCTGGCACTCCTCCTCGTCACTCACTTTTGGCACCGATGCCGCCAAGATGGGCATTTTTGTTACCGGTGCCGGTGTAAAGGTAAAGTTCAGTTCGGGAAGTTGCATATCCAGCACCGTTCCCTGCGTCAATAACACCGCCCTCTCAATGACATTTTCCAGCTCGCGCACATTGCCAGGCCAGGGCATTTTACTGAGATGACGCAGCGTCTCGGCAGGAATGCTGTCGATAGTGCGTTTCATACGCTTGGCAATTTTGTAGGTGAGAAACTTCACCAACTGCGGGATGTCTTCAGGGCGTTCACGCAGGGGGGGAATAACAATCGGGAATACGTTCAGGCGGTAGAAGAGATCGCTGCGAAACTCCCGGTCGCTGACCATCTGTTGCAGGTCGCGGTTGGTGGCGGCAATAAGCCTGACATTGACCGAGATCTGCTTATTACCACCGACTCGCTCAAACTCGCGCTCCTGCAAGATGCGCAACAGCTTGGGTTGCAGCTCAAGCGGGATCTCCCCGACTTCATCAAGAAACAGTGTGCCTTTATCCGCCAGCTCAAAACGCCCCATGCGTTGCGATGTTGCACCGGTAAATGAGCCTTTTTCATGGCCGAAAAGATCGCTCTCCAACAGCCCGGCAGGCATAGCAGCGCAGTTCATCTTCACCATCTGCTGATGGCGGCGATCGCTGAGATTATGTATGGCGCGGGCGATCAGCTCTTTGCCGGTGCCCGTCTCCCCAAGAATCAACACCGAACAGTCGCTTTTCGAGACAATTTCGACCTGTTTAAGTACCGCTGACATGGCCGCACTGCGCCCGACGATGTCACTGAAATCAGGATTGTTGCTGTTGATTTGCTCATTCAGGTAGAGATTCTCATGTACCAGCTTCTCTTTGAGCCGTTTGATCTCTTGATAGGCCAGCGCGTTGTCTACCGCAATCGCCATGCGCTCGGCGATTTGTTGCAAAACCCGTAAATTAGCCGCGCTGAAGTGATCTGGCTGGCACTGCGCCAGTTTTAGCACGCCCAGCGTTTTATCACCGAAACTCAGAGGCAGCACGCACAACGTCTGAGTTTGCTCACTCCATAAGCTAAACAAATTACGCTCATAGCTGGCCATTTCGTCGGAGGGTTGCAGGTTGAGCAGCAACATTTCACCGCGCTGCATCACCTGCTCCTCCAGCGTTCCAGCACGCGCCATACGGTATTGTTCACGCTCGGCCACGTGCTGCTGAACATAATGAGTGGCATATACGCTGAACTGGTCGCTGTCGTCTTCACACAACACAAGGCTGATAGCGTTCAGTTTGAAGAAGTGATGAATAGCGCTGGCAATTTCACCCGTCAAATCATCCAGATCCAATTTTGACAATACCGCGTTGGTGACATCGACCAGAATCCGGTAATCATCGCGCTCGTGGCGCAGAGTAGCCTGGTGGAAAACTGACGCCTCCCGCTGCTGAATCTGCTCGACACCAAGCGCAACCAGCGGCATTAACTCCTGCAACCAGGCAGATTCAGACGATGTAAAAGGCCGTGATTGTAAACGCATAAACTCACAGCCCCCCAGCAATCCGCTGGCGACCACCACCGGCATCAAACAGTAATCGGTAAAGGGGGGGTAGAGGTTCAGCGCGCCCAGTTGCGGAAAACGCAGACGCAGCGCATCGCCCTTCCAGCACTGAAACTGGCTGTTTTTCTGCAATAACCGCACCGGGCCGCTGGCCAGCAATGTCTCGTCTTCATAATTCACTGGCTGATGGTGCAGGTCGATACCGTTGAAGCTGACACGCTGACCATCGGCTTCAAACAGCACCAGCGTCACAACATCGGCAATGCCCGCTTTCTGCACAATTTGAGTAACGTATTCCACCAGCGAAGCAAGCGAACACTGACTGAGCAGAGCCCGAGCCAGTTCAAATAATCCGTGAGGCGAATGTGGATGCGTAAGCGTCGGAGTGGCGGAGATCGGAGTCTGCATGAAGTACTCAATATAAAAAGTTTACATGTCGGAAAGTCTACCGCGTTGTGGCCGGCAGACTCCCCGCTGGGATCAACAAATACGAGGTAAAGGCTCCCCGTGAGGCAGCATAAGCTGGCGCGTCACGCCAAATCGGCCGCGCAACTGCACGCGTGTTTCCTCTGTGACTACGCCAACCACAGTGGCGTCACGACCAAGAGGGTGCGCACGCAGCGCGGACAGAACAACCTCTTGTGCCTGTTCCGATACCACCACGACCAACTTGCCTTCGTTGGCAAAGTCGAGTGGTTCCAGCCCGAGCAGTTCGCAGATGCCACGCACCGCCGGTTTCACCGGCAAAGCATCTTCAGCGATCTCAATACCCAGTCCGCTGGCGGCCGCATATTCATGCAAAATCGCATTAACACCGCCTCGGGTTGCATCACGCAGGGCATGCACGCCGGGAATGGCGCGCAGTGGTGCTATTAGAGAACTTAACACCGCGCAATCACTGACCACGCCAAGTTCCATGCCCAGATTTTCCCGCACGTTAAGTATAGCCGCACCGTGATCCCCCAGCGTTCCGCTGACGATAATCCGATCCCCACACTTAATTTGTGTAGCCCCCCAGTGCACCGCATAGGGGATAACCCCAATGCCAGAGGTGTTAATGAAGATTTTGTCGGCGGCACCACGCTGCACCACTTTAGTATCGCCGGTGACAATCGCGATCCCGGCGTCGCGGGCCGTCGCCGCCATGGAGTTAACCACACGTTCGAGCATGCTCATCGGCAGCCCTTCCTCGAGAATAAACCCGCACGACAGCCATGCCGGTGTCGCACCGCTAACCGCCAGATCATTGGCCGTCCCGCAGACGGCAAGCTTACCAATGTCGCCACCGGGGAAGAAAATGGGGTCAATCACATAGCTGTCCGTGGTGAAAGCCAGCCGGTCGCCCTGTGAGGTGAGGTCTGACAATAACAGCCTTGCTCCATCTTCACGCTGGTTTAACCAAGGGTTGTCGAAGGCCTGTAAAAATAGCCGCTCAATCAGCTGCTGCATGGCTCGCCCGCCGCTGCCGTGCGCCATTGTCACCACGTTATTCATCTCATTCATCCAATAACCTTCATGTTTTCGGCGTCTTCGTACCGGTATTGATACCAGGCAGCACATGCCCCTTCAGACGATACCATCAGTGCGCCAAACGCATTTTGCGGCGTACATCCGTGCCCAAACATCGGGCACTGGTGTGGCTTGCAACGGCCCGTCAGCACATCGCCACAGCGAGCATTCGGGTCATCACTCACCCGTTGCATTACCGGGCGGAAACGGCGCTCTGCATCAAAAACGGCATAATCGTCATTGAGTGAAATACCCGAACCGGCAATCACCCCCAACCCGCGCCATTCGCTGTCCCCCCCCAGCGAGAAAACGTCCTGCATCGCAGATTGTGCCAGTAAATTACCCTGTTCAGGCACCACCCGGCTGTATTGGTTTTCAGTTTTACGTGACACCTCGCAAACTTGTTCAACCAGCATCAGAACACTTTGCAGCATATCCAGCGGTTCAAAACCGCTGACCACCAGCGGTTTGCCAAATTCACGGCTGATAAAGTCATAGGGATGAATACCGATCACCATGCTGACGTGGCCGGGCGCCAAAAAGGCATCAATGCGCGATTGCGGCGTTTGCAGCAAGCTGCGTAAGGTCGGGATCAGGCTGATATGCTGGCAGAACACACTGAAATTAGTGATTTCTTCGCGTCGGGCCTGTTGCAGAGTTACCGCAGTGACCGGCATGGTCGTTTCAAAACCCAGTGCAAAAAATACCACCTGAGACTGCGGGTTTTCCCGCGCCAGCTGCAACGCGTCGAGTGGCGAGTAGACCACCCGCACATCAGCGCCACGCTCACGGGCCTGCAACAGCGAACCATGCTGACCCGGCACGCGTAACGCATCGCCGAAAGTACAGAAAATCACCGCGGGCCGGGAGGCAATCTCACAGCAGGCATCAATGCGACCCATCGGCAGTACACAGACCGGGCAACCAGGGCCGTGGATGAACTCCAGGTTGGCGGGCAGTAACTTATCCAGGCCAAACTTGAAAATAGCGTGCGTATGCCCCCCGCACACCTCCATGATTTGCATCGGTTTGTCAGCGGTGAAAGGCAACTGCGCCGAGCGCTGAGCGAGTTTTTCCAGCAATATTTTCGCTAACGCCGGGTCGCGAAACTCATCAACGTAGCGCATCATTCCCGCCCTCTCCACGCAGAAATAGCCCGACATCCGCTTCAACTTCCTCCATGGCACGCAGCGCGGCCAATGTCTCCTTAGCCTCCTGCTCATCAAGTAAACTCATGGCAAAACCAACGTGAATCAACACCCACCGCCCGACCAGCGTCGTCAGCGGCTGGTCATTTGGCACCACCAGCGCAATATTCACTTCGCGGCGCAACCCGCATACGTCAGCCCAGGCATGATCGGCGCGGATTGCGTGCAGCGCCACAATCTGGCCCGGAATACCTATGCACATGACGCGATGCCCACTGACAGGCGCTGCGTTTCAAGCCACTTCAGCCACTGCTCCATCCCTTCACCGCTGGTCGCCGACAGAACCATCACATCAATCTGCGGATTGACCTGCCGGGCGTTAGCAATGCAGGCATCGACATCAAAATTGACGTAGGGGAGCAGATCGACTTTATTGATGATCATCAGGCTAGAAGCAGCAAACATGTGCGGATATTTCAGTGGTTTATCATCACCTTCGGTCACCGACAGTACGGCGACTTTATGTTTTTCGCCCAGATCAAAACTGGCAGGACAAACCAGATTGCCCACATTTTCAATAAACAACAGACTGTGCGGGGCCGGTGACAGCTGATGAACGGCATCGTGCACCATCTGTGCGTCCAGATGGCACCCTTTTCCTGTGTTGACCTGAATAGCCGCCACGCCGGTTTCACGAATACGGTCGGCATCGCGGGTGGTCTGCTGATCGCCCTCAATCACCGCGCAGCTAACCTGGGTCGAAAGGCGCGTCAACGTATGGGTCAATAAGGTCGTTTTGCCTGAGCCGGGGCTGGACACCAAATTCAGCGCCAGAATCTGCGCCTGTGCAAAATGCTGGCGGTTGTGTGCCGCGATATGATTATTTTTCGCTAATACATCGATTTCAATATCCAGCATACGCCGCTGGCTGATGCCTTTGGCAAAAGGCAGGCCATGATGTTCATGGGATATCCCGCTAATCCCCTCAATGCAAAGCTCGCCGCTGGCGCAACCACAAGTACTGCACATAATGTTTTCCTCGAGCCTGTTATTCAATTTCAATACGTTTGATTTTCATGCCGTCATCTGCAGTAACCCGCAGGTTTCGTCCGCCGCACTGTGGGCAAATCAGTGCTTTCGGGCTAAGCAGCGCAATCTCCTGCTGGCAGTCATAGCACCAGCTTTGTGCGGGCGGCATGATGAGATGCAACTGACATCCTTCCGCCAGCGTCTCGCGGCACACCAACTCGAAACAGAAATTCAGCGCTTCTGACTCGACGCAGGAAAATGCCCCTATTTCCAGCCAAACGGCAGTGATGCGATGCGCATTATTGTGCTGCGCATGGTGGGTGATAATGTCCACCACATTCTGGCACAGGGTTATTTCATGCATTATTTATCGGTCTGCTCCATAAAAATAGCCACACGCCATGATGAAAGACATTGCAAATAAGATGCCAGATTGCATTTCGGCATTTAAATAAGCCGGTAAGTTCAGGGATCACCCTTATTTATCTGAAAAATGAAAAGTGGCGAAAATATCCTGTCAAATTTGACGAAATAGTTCGTCACCGTCACCTGTAACGTCACGATACGTTCCCATCACCGCCGACAAAAAAACAGTTAACACGTTGTTTTTAAATAAAATAAATAAAACGCATTGAAACTGGCACGCTTTATGCCCTAACAGCAGTAACACGACGGAGAAAAGGCAAAAGTGGCGTCATAAATCAGTGCCCCAAAAAGGCCCTTTCCTCCATGAATTCGAACGACCTGACAGGTAACGACAATGAGCACAATCAGTGAATTAACTCACCAGGCGGATTACATCGCCAGTAAAAACAAACGGCTAAAAAACCAGTGGCAGACCTATAGCAGTCACCTCATCACTGCGGTAACTCAATCAAATAAAAGAATAAATCATGAATTCATTTGTGGTGACGGGCAGGATATCTGCTTTATGCTGTTTGACTATTTCATCGTGCGCATTCAGCTAAGCACTGATTTTTACAGTCAGGATATTCTCTACAGCATCAATCTCGCCGCCCCCAGCGAACCAGAGGAATTTATAGAATTCGCCCATGCCACCTTAGGTGAAGACGGGTGCGTTGATACTGCCGTAGACATCAGCGATCGCAATGCGGTACTGGAGCATTACCTCAATAAGATCAGCACAATTTATCAGTGTCTGTTCGATTCAATTCATGAAAATCATTCGAGCCACGCACAGCTAAGAAAATTATTAAGCCATGCCTGAAGAGATGCAGGCTGATTATTTTCAGCAAACAGAATTTTTAAATTATTGGCTGTTCAATGACGTCATTTCTTAATGACAGAACTGTCGAAATGTCATTTTAAATGCCGATTTCGTCAAAGATGACGAAATAACAAGGAACCTTCATGAGCCGTTCCGTGGTTATGCCTGTACCCGTAACCCCATCAGCGCCGGTGAAAAACCGCGCCATGAATCAGTTTGTTATTGCCGATGCGTCACGTTGCATCGGCTGTAACACCTGCATGGCCAGTTGCTCACAGGAACATCGCCAGGTTGGGCTGCAAGATGCGCCGCGCCTGCAGGTGATCCGCAGCGAAAGGGACTCCGCACCGGTGATGTGTCACCAGTGTGAAGATGCCCCCTGCGCACAAGTCTGCCCGGTGAATGCCATCAGCCATCAGGGCAATGCCATTCACCTTAACGAAAGCCTGTGTATCAGTTGCAAACTGTGCGGCATCGCCTGCCCGTTTGGGGCGATTGGTTTTTCGGGCAGCCTGCCAGTGGCTATCCCGCGCGACTGCAATACCGCAAAAGCCCTGCCCGCACCACGAATGCCCAGATCACTCAGCGCCTTTCTGGACTGCATTCCCGGTGTCCGCGCCGTGGCGGTGAAATGCGACCTGTGCAGTTTCAGCGCCGAAGGTCCGGCCTGTATTCGCACCTGCCCGACCAACGCGATTACGCTGGTTACCGCCGAGATGACCTCGCTTGCCAGTGAACAGAAAAGACTGAATGCAATGAATGTGTTCAGCCACGACCTCCCTCTATTGACTTCGTCAGACCCGCTGACAGACAGCGGCCAACGGGAGGCGAAATAATGACTACCGCACTCTTTAACGCACCAAATCTGCTCTCCGTGGCACTCATCCTATTTGGACTCTGTGCGCTGGCAGGTGGCCTGTTAACCGCATGGCCCGTTTTTGCCCGCAAACTAAGCGGTTTGGGAATGGTGTTGGCCGCTGCGCTGGCGGTGACAGCCGCGCTGATGATGATTTCACTCACTGCACCTGTCGGGCTTTACCTGCCATGGCTACATTTGCAGGTTGAACTCAGCGCACTCAATGGCGTACTGCTGCTGGCCATTGCCTTACCCGCCCTGTTTAGCGGCCTGTATATTGCCGGTTCTTACCACGCCGGTTCGGCTGGAGTACTCAAGAAAATAAATGCGCGCAGTGCCGGGTTGCTCAACCTGATGCTGGCGGCAATCACGGCCTCGATATTGGCCGCTGACGCATTGTGGCTGGTGTTGTTTCTTGAGGTCGCGGCGCTTTGCGCCTATTTCCTCACTGCGCTGCATGGCGACAGCAAAAGCCGTCGCGCGGCCCTTAACCAGTTTCTTTTTTCTCACCTCGGCACCTTATGTCTGATCCTGGCCTTTTCGCTGCTTTGCCACACGACCGGCAGTAGCACACTGGCCGCCGCGCGTAGCATCACACTCACTCCGCTGCTGCAGTCGGCGGTCTTTCTATTAGCCTTAACAGGCTTTGGAATCTATGCCGGCGTTATTCCGCTGCATAGCTGGGTACCCCAGGCGCACTCTTCGGCTTCCCCGGAGGCGGCGGCGTTATTCTCAGGTGCGCTAATGAAAGTAGGCCTGCTTGGCATCATCAGAGTAGGGCTGGATCTGCTGGGTGCTCCGCCGCTGTGGTGGGGCGTGGTGGTTCTGGTACTGGCTCTTATCACGGCCTTTATCGGGGGGTTATATGCCCTGATGGAACATGATTTGCGCCGCCTGCTGGCTTATCACACGCTGGAAAATATCGGCATTATTTTGCTGGGTATTGGTGGGGCAATGGTGGGTGTGGCACTTAACCAACCCGCTTTTGCCGCACTGGCGTTGCTGGCCGGGTTATTTCATCTGCTCAATCACAGCCTGTTCAAGACCGCGCTGTTTTTAGGTGCCGGAGCTATCGAACAGCAAACCGGCATTAAAGATATTGAGAAGTTAGGGGGGCTGGCGCGGCGCATGCCATGGATCGCTGCCGCCATGCTCATCGCCCTGATGTCGATGGCCGCATTGCCGCCGCTCAACGGTTTTGCCAGCGAATGGTTGCTCTATCAGTCCCTGTTCCAGATGAGTGCAGGTCACGATATTGCGGGTCGCCTGCTCGGGCCTTTACTGGCGGTGGGACTGGCACTGACCGGTGCGCTGGCGCTGATGTGTATCGCTAAAGTCTTTGGCGTGACGTTCCTTGGTGCGCCTCGCAGTGACGCCGCTGCCAGCGGACTGCCCCCCTCTTTCACGATGACATTGAGCATCGCGATGCTGGCGCTGCTGTGTCTGGCCGTCGGGGTCGCGGCTCCGTGGGTTATCCCTCTCCTGGCTGGCGTGGCGTCATCCATTCTCCAGGCACCGCCAATGCAGGTCGCCAGCCAGGGCGTGCTGCTGACGCGCACGGCGGCTGTATCGCCACCGATGATCGCCATTTTGCTGCTGTCATTGCCGCTGCTGCCTTTATTGCTGGCAAGCCTGTTGCGCGGTGCACGTTTACCCGCACGCCAGCGGGGTGATGCCTGGGCTTGTGGCTATGGCCATTCCCCCGACATGGTGGTAACCGCGACCGGTTTTGCACAACCGCTGCGCGTGATGTTCGCTCCGGTCTACCGGTTACGGCGCATCGCCACACCTGACCGGCTGGTCAGCACGCTGCATCGTGGGGGGATTTCCGCCTTGTGCCATCGTCTGGCTTTCATTGAACTGGCTGTGTTGCTGGTCATCACCCTTGCCTGAGGAATTCATTATGACTTTCCCTGCTTTACTCGCCGGGCCACTGTGGCCGCTGGCTTTGCTCCAGGCGTTGATGTTACTGGCGCTGGCTCCGCTGTTTGCTGGTTTCAGCCGCGTACTGCGCGCAAGAATGCACAGCCGTCGCGGGCCAGGCGTGTTTCAGGAATACCGGGATATCGCCAAACTGCTGAAACGTCAGAGTGTATCTCCGGCCTCCTCCGGTCCGGCATTTCGCACGATGCCGTATCTGCTGACTGGCGGCTTGCTGGTGATTGCCACCGCATTGCCCGTGGTGACGCTGGCTTCTCCACTCGGTGCCGCCGGTGACTTGCTGACGGTGATTTATCTGTTTGCCATTGTTCGCCTGGTCTTCGCCCTGGCCGGGTTGGATACCGGCAGCACCTTTACCGGTATCGGGGCCAGCCGTGAAGCGGTATTGGGCGTTCTGGTTGAACCGATCCTATTGCTTGGCCTGTGGGTGGCGGCACTGGTCGCCGGCTCCACCAGCCTGAGCGCCATCAGCCGCACGGTAGGCCACTGGCCGGTCTCCTCTGGCTTGACCCTGATCCTCGCCGCGCTGGCCTGCGCCTTTGCCACCTTTATTGAAATGGGCAAGCTGCCGTTCGATATGGCAGAAGCGGAGCAGGAGTTACAGGAGGGGCCGCTGACCGAATATTCCGGCGCGGCGCTCGGGGTGCTCAAACTTGGCATCAGCCTGAAACAATTGGTGGTGCTGCAACTGTTCCTCGGCCTGTTTCTGCCGTTTGGTCTGGCGGAAAACCTGAGTGCAGCGTCACTGCTGTGGGCTCTGGTGCTGTGCCTGCTGAAATTAACGCTGGCTATCCTGCTGATCGCGTTGATTGAAAACAGCGTCGCCCGGCTGCGGTTTCTTAAAACTTCCCGCACAACGTGGGCAGGGTTTGGTCTGGCATTTCTGGCGCTGGTTTCCTGGCTGGTTGCCGGCTGACCTGACATTTTTCTTGTCCCGCTGCGGCGGGAAGAGGCTTTGTAATGAGTGATATCAATACCGCGTTAAATCAACATCCCGTTGGTCTGTCTTATCTGGCGGCGCTGGATAAACAGTTCCCATCAGCCATCCTTGGCAGCGAATGGCAGACCGACACCCAGGCGACAGTCACCGTTAAACTCAACGCACTGCCGGAAGTGGTGGAGTGGCTTTATTATCAGCAAGGTGGCTGGCTGTCCGTGCTGTTTGGCAATGATGAACGCACATTGTGCGGCAACTATGCACTCTATTACGTACTGTCGATGGAACAAGGCATCAAGTGCTGGATAACCGTGCGGGCCGAAGTAGACCCGGTCTCGCTGGAGTTCCCTTCCGTGACGCCGCGCATTCCGGCCGCCGTCTGGGGCGAACGTGAAGTGCGTGACATGTACGGCCTGCGCCCGGTGGGCCTGCCTGACGAACGCCGACTGGTACTGCCGGATGACTGGCCAGACGATCTCTATCCGCTGCGCAAAGATTCGATGGATTACCGTCAGCGCCCCGCCCCGACGACGGATGAAGAAACCTACCCGTTTATTTCTGAAGCCAAAGAAGGCAGCAAAATTGTGCCCATTGGTCCGCTGCACGTTACCTCTGACGAGCCCGGACACTTTCGCTTGTTCGTTGATGGCGAAGACATTATCGATGCCGATTACCGGTTGTTTTACGTCCATCGCGGCATGGAAAAACTGGCTGAAACCCGCATGGGTTACAACGAGGTCACCTTCCTTTCTGACCGCGTGTGCGGCATATGTGGCTTTACCCACAGCGTGGCGTACACCTCCTCGGTTGAAAATGCGATGGGGATTGTGGTGCCAGAACGGGCACAGATGATCCGTTCGATTTTGCTCGAAGTAGAACGCCTGCACAGCCATCTGCTCAACCTCGGTCTGGCCTGTCATTTTGTTGGTTTTGACTCCGGCTTTATGCAGTTTTTCCGCGTGCGTGAAATGTCGATGAAAATGGCGGAGATCCTGACCGGGGCCCGTAAAACCTACGGCATGAATCTGATCGGCGGTATCCGTCGCGATATTCTTAAAGACGACATGATCCAGACCATCGCCCTGGCGGGCGGCATGCGCAGCGAGCTTACCGACCTGGTCGACATCCTGCTTGGTACGCCGAATACCGAACAGCGCAGCGTCGGTGTCGGCCTGCTTGATCCGCAAGTTGCCCGCGACTTCAGCAACGTCGGTCCGATGGTGCGCGGCAGCGGCCATCGCCGTGATATGCGACAAGATCACCCTTATGCCGGTTACGCCAAACTGCCCTTTGAACTGTGCAGCGAAAACGGTAACGACGTCTATTCACGGCTGAAAGTCCGTATCCATGAAGTGTTCAACTCGCTGAATATGATTGAGTTCGGTTTGCAATCACTGCCCGGCGGCCCGCTGGCGGTGGAAGGCTTTACCTACATTCCGCACCGCTTCGCGCTTGGGTTCGCCGAAGCACCGCGCGGGGATGACATCCACTGGAGCATGACCGGTGACAACCAAAAGCTGTTCCGCTGGCGTTGCCGCGCCGCCACCTACGCTAATTGGCCGACGCTGCGCTACATGCTGCGCGGCAATACCGTCTCCGATGCGCCGCTGATCATCGGCAGCCTCGACCCCTGCTACTCCTGCACCGACCGCATGACGGTGGTCGACGTACGTAAAAAAACCTCGATTGTCATTCCCTACAAAGAGATCGAGCGTTATGGCATTGAGCGGAAAAATTCGCCGCTTTAACCGGAGGAACAACAGATGCTGAAACTGATAAAAAAAGTCCTCAAAACCGGGACGGCGACGGTGGACTATCCGGCGAAACCGCTGGATCTGTCGCCCAACTTTCGTGGTAAGCCGCTCTACAACCCGCAACAGTGTATTGCCTGCGGCGCCTGCGCGAATGCCTGCCCGTCGAACGCGCTGACCATGACGCCAGCTGACGACGGCGAAACGATCCGCTGGTCACTGTTTCTGGGGCGTTGCATTTTTTGCGCACGTTGCGAAGAGGTCTGCCCGACGGCGGCCATCGCGTTGTCACAAGAATTCGAACTGGCGGTATGGCGCAAAGAAGACCTGTTTGAAATCGCCGACTTTGCCGTTTGTCACTGTCAGCAATGCGGCAAAGCCTATGCGGCGCAAAAAGAGATCGACTTCGCACTGGCCTTGTTGCAGGAAAGCCAGGGGCTGGATGCCATCGAACTTGAAAAACACCGGGTGCAGTACGAAACCTGCCCGGCCTGCAAACAGCAACATCACCTGACCCCAACCGGCCGTATTGATCTGGGCCGCCATCTGACAGCGGAGAACGCGCTATGAGCCAGACCCTGATTGGCCCGCGCGACGAAAACGGTCTGCCGGTGCCGGTAACGCTCGACCAGAGCATTGCCAAATTGAAAAGCACGTTGCTGAAAGATATTCGCCGTTCAGCCTACGTTTACCGGGTCGATTGTGGCGGTTGCAACGGCTGTGAAATTGAAATTTTTGCCGCTATTTCTCCGCTATTCGATGCCGAACGCTTCGGGATTAAAGTCGTTCCATCGCCAAGACACGCCGATATTCTGCTGTTCACCGGCGCGGTGACCCGTGCTATGCGGGTGCCCGCTTTGCGTGCCTGGGACTCGGCCCCTGATCCTAAAATCTGTATTTCCTACGGTGCCTGCGGCAACAGCGGCGGCATATTTCATGACCTGTACTGCGTCTGGGGCGGGACCGACAAGATTGTGCCGGTTGATGTTTATATTCCCGGGTGTCCGCCGACACCGGCCGCCACCATTTACGGTTTCGCCATGGCACTCGGCCTGCTGGATCAGAAAATCAAAGGCCAGCAGCATGATGAAACCGACGGTGTGGCAGCCGCCCTGCTGCATCCGCAAGTCCCGCAGCCATTACGTGTGCTGCTTGATCGCGAAGCCCGCCGGATGGCCGGTTATCGCTATGGCCGCCAGATTGCCGACCAGTTTATGCAGTTACTGGTCGGGGACGACGGGCGTCAGGTAGAGAGCCGGATCGGTGACTTTTTGGCGGAGCGTGGCGATCTGCGTCTGAATGAAATCATCGGCAATTTGCTGGCGATCTACCACCAGGTGCTGCGCGGTGAGGTACGGCTATGAATGACCAGCGCTATGCGCGTCATCAGCCACACGCCGGTGACCGCTACTTCGCCAGCGGCAAAGTGGTGTTTTATGCACTGAGCAGCAAATTTGTCGATGAAAAAAGTGTTCAGACGCGCACACCGCCAAAAGCCCAGGAAATCATCTATTACAGCCTGGCAATTGGCCATCATCTTGGGGTGATTGACTGCCTAAAAGCTCAGCTCGAATGCCCTCTGACGGGCTATCAACACTGGCTGAACACCTTACCGCCGCAGAGCGAAGCGCATCGCAAAATGGCAGGGGTTGAGCGGTTTGGCGAAATCAATATCGACATTAGCCACACCCACCTGCTGGCCCGCGCCCTTAGCGATGCCCGGCCACAGATGAACGAAGAACAACAGGGTTGGAGTGAACAGCTCATCGCCCTGTTACAGCAAATCGAGCATGAACCCGCCATGTACCTGATGGTAAGGAAATACGATGCCTGAACAGATCATACAGACTTTACCCCCTGTGCAATCGCAGGCCAGCTCCGACAAGGTGCTGCTTTGCGTGGGTAATTGCATGATGGGTGACGACGGCGCCGGGCCGCGTCTGGCCGAACTTTGCATCGCTAACCCCCTTGCCGGCTGGACGGTGATTGACGGCGGCGCGGCCCCCGAAAACGATGTGCACTTTATCCGTGAACTGCGTCCGACACATTTGGTGATCGTTGATGCAACCGAGATGGGCCTGCAACCCGGCGAGATACGTATTATCGACGAAAGTGACATCCCCGACATGTTCATCATGACTACCCACAACATGCCGCTGACGTTCCTGATGCAACAGCTGCGCGAAGATGTTTCGCGCACGACCTTCATCGGTATTCAGCCTGATGTCGTGGCGTTTTACTACCCGCTCAGTGCAGCGGTCGAACAGGCGGTCATCCGCCTGCACGAGCTGCTGCAACAACCCAATATCACTACCCGTATTGCGCGTTTTCAGGCGGTGGCGAATGTCTGACACCGCCTCGTCATATCTGTCGATACGGTGTCGATGTCACTGCATGCTGACGCCACACGTTCGTCACAACCCACAAAGATGCCGAGTAACTGAATGAATATATTGAATAAAATATTACCCGCCTGACTGGCATGGTTTATGTATAGCCAGTAGCTGAGAAACGTTAACAACCCAACATAGAAAACCCAAAGTCATTGGCCTTGCAGGAAGGCGTCAAGGACGAAGGGGATTTGGAGAGAAGGATGAACCGGTTCATTATCGCCGATCCAAAAAAGTGTATCGGCTGCCGTACCTGTGAAATTGCCTGCGTCATGGCACACAGTGACTCGCAGGATATCTCACTGCTCAATGCCGCCACGTTTGCGCCGCGTCTGCATGTGATCAAAGGGGTCAACATCAGCACCGCCGTGATGTGCCGCCAGTGTGAAGATGCTCCTTGCGCTAATGTCTGCCCCAACGGCGCCATCAGCAGGATGAATGATCATGTTCAAGTGATGCAGGAGCGCTGTATCGGTTGCAAAACCTGCGTGGTCGCCTGTCCCTATGGCGCAATGGAAGTGGTGACTAAACCGATCTTCCGCCAGAACGGCGCGGCGATGAATGCCACCTCGGATAAAGCAGAAGCACACAAATGTGATCTCTGCCAGGGCCGCGACAATGGCCCGGCCTGCATGGAAATTTGCCCGACCAACGCGTTGTACTCCGTTGACCGCAGCCTGCTACAGGAAATGAACAGCGAAAAGCGCCGTCGCGCCGCGCTGGACAGTACATCTCCCCTGCTGTTTTAACCTCGAAAAGAGGAAGGAATACCATGAAAAAAATTACCACTGTCTGCCCGTACTGCGGGGCTGGCTGCAAAATGAATCTGGTTGTGGATAACGGCAAAATCATTCGTGCTGAAGCAGCAAATGGCGTGACCAATCAGGGTGAATTATGTCTTAAAGGCTATTACGGCTGGGATTTCCTCAACGATACCAAGTTGCTGACACCGCGCCTGACACAGCCGTTGATCCGCCGGGAAAGGGGCGGGAAATTCGAAGCCGTCAGTTGGGATGAAGCGATCCGCTATACTGCGCAGCGCCTGAAAGAGATCAAACAAAAACATGGACCGCGCGCCATCATGCACACCGGCTCCTCACGCGGCACCGGCAATGAAACCAACTATGTGATGCAGAAATTTGCCCGCGCAGTGATCGGTAATAATAACGTCGACTGCTGCGCACGCGTCTGCCATGGCCCTTCGGTGGCTGGCTTGCAGGCCACACTGGGTAATGGCGCAATGAGTAACTCGATCGGTGACATCGAGAATTCAAAATGCCTGCTAGTGATCGGCTATAACTGTGCGGACTCACACCCCATCGTCGCCCGCCGGGTCATTAAAGCCAAAGAAAAAGGCGCACAGATCATCGTCTGCGACCCCCGCCGCATCGAAACGGCCCGCATCGCTGACCAACATCTGCAAATCAAAAACGGCTGTAACATGGCGCTGGTGAATGCTTTCGCCTATACGCTGATTGAAGAAAATCTGTATGACCACGACTATGTCGCCAAATACACCGAGGGTTTCGAAGCCTACCGTGAAAATCTTGCCGGGTATGCGCCGGAAGCCGTTGAGTCGCTGACCGGTGTGACCGCGCAGCAAATTCGCCAGGCCATGCGCACTTATGCCAGTGCACCGTCCGCTACCATTATGTGGGGCATGGGGGTCACTCAGTTTGGCCAGGCGGTGGATGTTGTCAAAGGTATTGCCAGTCTTGCACTGCTGACCGGTAACCTCGGACGCGCCAATGTGGGCGTCGGTCCAGTACGCGGGCAAAATAACGTGCAAGGGGCCTGCGATATGGGCGTGTTGCCAAACGAATTCCCAGGCTATCAGTCCGTCACTGACCCGGCAGTTCGCGCTAAATTTGCTAAAGCCTGGGGTATCGATGCTCAGCAAATGGATAGCGAAGTCGGTTACCGGATCACCGAGATCCCGCACCTGGCCCACGAAGGGAAAGTCAAAGCCTACTACATCATGGGTGAAGACCCACTGCAGACCGAAGCCGATCTTGGGCTGGTACGCAGCGCATTTGAAGCTCTGGAGTTTGTGGTTGTGCAGGACATCTTCATGACCAAAACGGCAGAGCAAGCCGACGTTATTCTGCCGTCGACCTCATGGGGCGAGCATGGTGGGGTCTTCTCCTGCGCCGATCGCGGCTTCCAGCGTTTCGAAAAAGCCATCGATGCAAAATACAATGTTAAGCGTGACTGGGAGATCATCAGCCTGCTGGCCACCGAGCTGGGTTATCCAATGCACTACAACGATAACCAGGAAATCTGGGATGAAATGCGTGAACTCTGCCCACTGTTCTATGGCGCGACCTACGAGAAAATGGGTGCGCTCGGGCATATACAGTGGCCATGTCCAACGCTTGATCACCCCGGTACACCGTTCCTGTATCAGGATAATCAGTTCACGACACCAACGGGCAAAGGCCAGCTGTTTGCCGCTGAATGGCGTGCTCCGGCAGAAGTGCCTGACGACAGCTACCCGCTGGTACTTTGTACTGTGCGCGAGGTCGGTCACTATTCCTGTCGTTCGATGACCGGTAACTGTGCCGCCCTGCAAACGCTGGCCGATGAGCCAGGCTTCGTGCAGATCAATCCTCTGGATGCCGCACCGCTCGGTGTACGTGACCAGCAGTTGGTATGGGTGACTTCACGCCGCGGCAAAGTGATTACCCGCATCAATTTTAATGAACGCATTAACGTTGGCGCGGTGTACATGACCTACCAATGGTGGATTGGCGCGTGTAATGAGCTGACTCAGGAAAATCTGGATCCGATCTCCAAAACGCCAGAGACCAAATACTGTGCGGTTAAACTGGAACCGATCACCGATCAGCGCTGGGCAGAAAACTATGCTCAGCAGGCCTACAGCGATATGAAAGCGCGCCTGCGTAGTGCCGTGGAAGATGTGATCCCAGTCGTTGCTGTTAGTTGATGAGTTAAGTGACTCCCCTGTAAATGGGGGAGTCACTTACTGAAAGGGATTTTTATGTCTGATTCCGGCCTATTGATTCGCGTCAGCGGCAAAGTACAGGGCGTGGGTTTTCGCCCCTTTATCTGGCAACTTGCCCGGCGTTTAAAGCTGTGCGGAGAAGTGCACAACGACAGTGAGGGCGTGGAAATACGTCTGCTGCAACCAGTGAACGTCGAACAATTTCTCCGTGAAATGCAGCAATATTGTCCGCCACTGGCCCATATCGACAGCATCAGCCTGCGTTTTTTTTGCTGGCTCAGCGCTCCAGCCCATTTTCATATCCTCAGCAGCCAGCCCGGCTCGATGAACACTCAAGTGGTTCCTGATGCCGCCACCTGCCCTGACTGTCTGCGCGAGATGAACGACCCGAAAGATCGCCGCTATCACTACCCTTTTCTCAACTGCACTCACTGTGGTCCGCGTTTCACGCTGATTCGTGAGATGCCCTACGATCGCACAGCAACCTCCATGGTCACTTTCCCGCTGTGCGAGGCGTGTGCAAAAGAGTATGCCGACCCTGCCGAACGGCGCTTTCACGCCCAGCCTATTGCCTGCCCTGACTGCGGCCCGCAACTTTCCGCCAGTTTGGCTGATGGCAAGCCGATAGCTGCGGCTGATAACGCATTAATCCTGGCTGTTGAGGCATTGCGGGCGGGCAATATTGTCGCCATCAAAGGGCTGGGTGGCTTTCATCTGGCCTGTGATGCCACTTCGCCGCGGGCAGTGGCACGTCTTCGTGACCGCAAAAATCGCCCCGGTAAACCGCTGGCGGTAATGCTGCCCGATGGTGACTGGCTGGCAGAATGCACCGATTCCACACCGTTGTTTGACGTACAGGCATTATTAGAGTCTGCTGCTGCGCCTGTTGTCTTGGTTTCAAAGGCCGCTACGTCACCGCTGTGTGCCGATATCGCCCCTGGGCTGAACCACATCGGGCTGATGTTGCCCTCCTCACCGCTACAGCATTTACTCATGCAACGGATGAATTCGCCGCTGGTGATGACCTCAGGTAATGCTGCAGGCTTGGCCCCCGCACTTACCAATCAGCAGGCGCTGACGCAGCTCGCCGGCATTGTAGATCTCTGGTTGTTACATGACCGGGATATTGTGCAGCGGGCCGATGACTCCGTGGTGCGTTTCACGTCCGCAGGCCCGGAGATGCTGAGGCGTGCGCGGGGCTTTGTGCCCGACGCCATTGAACTGCCGCCCGGCTTCGCCGCTCAGCCTCCATTATTGGCACTGGGCGGAGACCTGAAAAACACATTTTGTCTGATTCAGGGCAAACAGGCCGTGTTCAGCCCTCATTTTGGTTCACTGGAAAACAGTGACATTTTCGAACAGTGGCAGTTGGCGATTAGCCATTTTTCCCATCTGTTTGACTCTCAGCCCCGGCAACTGGTGTGCGATGCCCATCCAGGCTATGTCAGCCGCCAGTGGGCACAACAGCAGGCGCTGCCGGTTACTGAGGTGCTGCACCATCATGCCCATATTGCGGCTTGTATGGCCGAGCATCGCTGGCCTTTGGATGGCGGTCCGGTCATTGGCCTGGCGCTAGACGGCCTCGGTTTTGGTGAAAACGAGCAGCTATGGGGCGGCGAATGTTTGCGGGTTGACTATCGAGATTGTCAACATCTGGGCGGGTTACCTGCCGTCGCATTGCCGGGTGGTGAGCGGGCTGCGCAACAGCCGTGGCGTAACCAACTGGCACAATGGCAACGCTTTGTGCCCGACTGGCAGACACGCCCGGAAGCCGCTGGTTTGTTAACTCAGCACTGGCAGCCCCTGCTAAAAGCCATCACGGCCGGGCTTAACGCACCGCTCGCCTCCTCTTGTGGTCGGTTATTTGACGCCGTCGCGGCGGCTTTAGGTTGCGCGCCCCCAACGCTCAGTTGGGAAGGCGAAGCGGCCTGCCGCCTGCAAGCTCTTGCCGAGCAAGCGCAGGGTGTGCCTCATCCCATCACGCTAAATTTGTTAACCACAGAGCACGGGCTTAGCCTTGATCTGGCGGGTTTCTGGCAGCAATGGCTTGACTGGCAAGCGCCGTGCCCGGAACGGGCATGGGCATTTCATGACGCATTGGCAAAAGGCTTTGCCAGCATGGCACACCATGCCGCACGTCAGCACGGCCTGAAAACCGTGGCGCTGGGTGGCGGCGTGATTCACAACACCCTGCTGCGCCGCTGCCTGCTCAGGCATTTAGCGCCTCTTCACGTCCTCGCTCCGCAGGCTATTCCAGCCGGAGACGGCGGGCTGGCGTTGGGCCAGGGCGTCGTGGCCTGCGCCCGTATTCAGGCGTCAATCACTTCATCTTCACATAAGGGCTCTCATGATTAACCGCGCATTTTTCCACACCCATCGTCGTGCTTTTTGGCTGCTGCTCGGGCTGGTTGCGCTCAATGTGCTGGCGTGGGTCTGGGCTTTCGCCCTTTTCAGTCAGCATGCCGGGCTGATCGCTGCGTCCCTGCTGGCCTATGGCTACGGCCTGCGTCACGCGGTCGATGCCGACCACATCGCCGCCATTGATAACGTCACCCGTAAACTGATGCAACAGGGCCAACGCCCGGTGGCTGTTGGGGCGTACTTCTCCCTCGGCCACTCAAGCATTGTAGTGATTGCCTGTGCGGCGATTGCCGCCACCTCTTTACTATTTGGTGACAAGATCGGCTGGTTGCACGACTACGGTAGCACCATTGGTACACTGGTTTCGGCACTGTTTTTATTGCTGATGGCGGTGGTCAATGCGGCGATCCTGCGTGATGTCTGGCGCCGTTTCGGTCAGGTAAAGCGGGGAGAATCCTTTGTTCAGGCGGTCGATGCGGATCATGTTCAGGGCGGCGTAATGACCAAAATTTTCCGTTTTGCCTTCCGGCTGGTCAACCGCAGTTGGCAGATGTATCTGGTCGGCTTTTTATTCGGGCTGGGTTTTGACACCGCGACAGAAATTGGTCTGCTGGGTATTTCTGCGGCGGGTGCGTCTTCGGGGATGTCAGTCTGGAGCATCATGGTATTCCCCGCCCTTTTCGCCAGCGGCATGGCGCTCATCGACTCGCTTGATAATTTTGTGATGGTGGGCGCGTACGGCTGGGCTTTCGACAAACCAGTGCGCAAGCTCTATTACAACATGACCATTACGGCCACCAGCGTAGTGATTGCGTTGTTTATCGGCGGTATGGAAGCGCTCGGTCTGTTAGCTGATAAATTCAACTGGCATCAGGGTGGGTGGAAAATCATCGACAGCCTGAATGAAAATATGGGCAGCGTTGGCTATGCTGCCGTAGGGGTGTTCATCGTCTTTTGGGGAATTTCGGCGCTCAACTATCGCTGGAAGGGATACGATAAGTTAGGTACAGAGTAACGTGGTTTTGGTCACAGACATTTGTCGCTGTAAGTGATTGAATAGTCGCAAAGAGAAAGCTGTTTGAACCTGACTGAATATCGCTACGGTTCAGACAGTTATGAGAAAGTGCCATTCAGCGTTTTCAATATCTCTCGTGTTGGTGGTTGTAAAGTGCCCCCGTTTTGCGGCAAGTTTACAGTTCACCTCCAGCGAGCAGTTCAAATGATCACTTTGCGAGCAATCCGATGATTAAGTGGCCGTGGAAAGCGAATGACCTCCAGTCCGATAAGTGGGATGCGTGGCGAGATGCGCTGAATATCCCGCTTTTTACGTCGTTGAATGACGAGGAGCAAAAACGTCTGGTGCAGGTTGCCAGCCAGTTACTGCATCAAAAAAGATTAGTTCCGCTACAGGGCATTGTTCTCAATGAACAGATGTCGGCACGGATTGCCCTGCTGTTTGCTCTGCCGGTGATGGAATTAGGCGCGGAGTGGCTCGACGGTTTTCATGAGATCCTGCTCTATCCCAGCCCTTTTCTCGTTGACTCGCCATGGCAAGACGAACACGGACTGGTGCATGCCGGTTCGCAGATTCATGCTGGCCAGAGTTGGGATCAGGGGCCTATCGTCCTCAACTGGCAGGACGTCGAAGACTCCTTCGATACATCAGGATTTAACCTGGTCATTCATGAAGCTGCGCACAAGCTGGATCTGCGTAACGGCGGCGAGGTGAGTGGGATTCCACCTATCGCGCTGCGTGACGTAGTGGCCTGGGAACATGATTTACACGCCGCGATGGAAAATTTGCGGGATGAAATCGACATGGTAGGAGAGGACGCGGCCAGTATGGATGCATACGCAGCCAGCGACGCTGCTGAGTGTTTTGCCGTACTCTCCGAATACTTTTTCAGTGCGCCAGAACTGCTTTCAACCCGTTTTCCGCTCGTTTACGGCCATTTTACCCGTTTTTATAAGCAAGACCCGCTGGCGAGGCTGCTCCGAAACCAACGCTGTGACTGTTAACCGGCCTATTAATGGCGGTTCAAAGCGAGAAATTTAGCTATTTCGGGGTTTTCTGCTCAGTTGCTGAGCAGTCAGTCTGATAGTGGCAATTTAGCGTTGACACTCAGCGAGGCTCTGGATATTATCCGCCCCGTTCAAACGATTCCTCTGTAGTTCAGTCGGTAGAACGGCGGACTGTTAATCCGTATGTCACTGGTTCGAGTCCAGTCAGAGGAGCCAAATTAGAAAAGCCCGCTTAAGGAAACTTAAGCGGGCTTTTTGCTTTTCATGCACTTGAGCAAATCCCTGTATGATTTTGATGCAATAGGTTTGCGTGAAAAATCTTCCCACTACATTTTCAGTTTTCCCTGTGCATCGGGAGGAATCGGTGGCCTGATCAGTTCGATGATGGTGTGACCACCCAATGTCTTTTAACGACGCGAAAATCCGCAGTCTCAAGCCTTCTGAAAAACCTTTCAAAGTTTCCGATTCACAGGGTCTGTACCTTTCATCGTTAAAATACAGGTGTCAGACTTATTGCTTTGAAATTTCAGAAAATTATCGCATATCTGCATAAGATGTTTGAGAGACTCGCTTAGCCGTATGCGTAAATCATCTTGATATCAGAGGGTAAAAACCGTGCGGCAACGGCTGTCATCTTCATTCCAGGCGTCTTTCACTTCACTTAACGGGCGAAGGCGGAATGGGATGGAGAAATCGCTCTGCACAGCAGCTTGTAAGAGTTCCCCTACAGAAGAAACTAACTCTGCATTGGATACGCTGCCAAGACCACTGCCCATCAGGGTCAGTCCTGATGAGCGCAGCAATTTGCTGTGCAACGGTATTTCTTGTCCGCTCAATGAGCCGATCTGTACAAAACGGACTACCCTGGCACCTCCCGCCACGGCAGACTTCATGATATCAAGTGCACTCTCACCCCAGAGATAATCCAGAACGACATCGATCCCCTCCTCCATCAGTTTGGGAAGTTCAAGCGGCAATTCATCCAGCGTCAGCGTAATATCCGCACCTTGATGACGTAGCTTTTCCAGCACTTCAGTATTACGCCCGGTCGCAATGATTTTGCCAGCGCCCAGGTGACGGGCGATACGCACTGCCAGACCGCCTGACGTGCCGGTCGCGCCATTGATTAGAACCGTTTCCCCTTTTCGCAACTGTGCCCGGCGCGTTAAAGCCGTCCAGGATGACATACCGGGATTACCCATTGCTGCTGCCATTGAGGGGTCAAGTGTTCCAGGGAGCGGCACGATACTTTGGGTGGTAGCCAGTGTCATCTCCGCCATACTTCCAAAGGGAGAGTTCAAGGCGAAGAAAAAGACCGGGTCGCCGTTAGTCAGGTAACCGGCACCATCGATTCCGGGTATGAACGGATATTGAACCGCTGAACTGTAATGAGTTCCTGCAGCCCGTGACTTAGCCAGCTGACTGATCGCGGCCGCTTTCACATTGACCACGATATGCCGTTCATCGCCCTGAGGATCCATGAAATCACCGTAAACCGGCGTTTCGCCTTTCTCAATAACAATTGCTGCTTTCATTGATATCACCTTCTGTTGATGAAATTATAAGTGTATAATACACACATTATTCTTGTTCCCGGAGACCGTCAATGAAAAAAGTGCAAAATACACATAACCACTCAAACTTCGATGATTTGCATGATACGTTGTTGGCTATCGTCGGCGCCTTTAATCGCCCGCAACGTGATGAAATAATGATAAAAGATTCCGGGATAAATCTTGATCGCGCTTTATTTCCACTGCTGGTGCTGATAGGTCGCTTTGGCCCAATGGGTGTTGGAGAACTCGCCGACCGGGTGGGTCGGGATTACACGACGGTGAGCCGCCAAATAGCGAAACTCGAACAAACCGGTCTGGCCCGGCGACAGAAGAATGTAAAGGATAAGCGAATTAATGAAGCCGTCATTACCGCTGAAGGAAAAGTGATGACCGATAAAATCGATCAAACGCGCGCACTCATTTATGGCAGCATCTTTCAGAACTGGCCAAATGATGAGGGTGCTGAACTGGAAAGATTATTGAAGAAGTTTATGACCGACTTTACGACTCTGGAACAAAACAAAAAAACAGACTAACCAGAGACCATCGCCACCAAAAGAGAGTCGAATGCCGGATAACGTGTTCGACGAACGGGTGAGGGAGATGACGGTTCGGAGGAGACGGGGGAAAGAGTCACTCATGCCTGTCGCTATCCGTCACTTTTCACGTTATGGCGATGAGGGCACGTCACTGCGCAGAATCGTTGCCGAAGCTGAGGTGGATATGGCACTGATCGCACGACTCTTTGGCGGCGCTGACCGAAGAGATCATTTCTCTGCTCACCGTCACATTATCATCACCGGAATAATCACCGACCTGCTAGCTATCCAGAATATTTCAACGTCATTAAGGATACGTCATGAAGCAATTAAGAATTTACACACTGAAAAGTAAAATCGCTGCCTTAGAGTATTTTCAACACCACTGGATGAAACACTTATCAAGCCTGCCAAAGTTTGGTATTGCAGTAAATGACGTCTATCTCGGGGCTGAAGAGAATGCGGATAAGGTGATGGCGATAGTCAGTTACCCTGCAGAAAGTGATGCTAAAGCCTTAGACAGAAAATACATGCAGAGCGATGAATTCAAAGCAGACATGACAGGTTTTGACCTTTCTAACATCATTCGCGTGGAAGAGTTCTGGATCAGTGAGCGCCTGTTCTAAGGTTGGGATGAAAACTGAAAGTGCTCTAAATCCGATTTATTCAACAAGGCCGCAAATTATTAGAAGACGGCCTAAAAACACGTTAGGCAGGGAAAAGCATCGAAGGAAGAGGCGTCAGACCTAAAATCTGACGCCTTTAAAGGTCAGACAATAAATACTTTGACCATCTCTTTTAGGCTACGAGCCTGATCTGCAAGAGCATCGGTGGCCGCAGAGGCTTCCTCTACCAGCGAGGCGTTTTGTTGCGTGACACTCTCCATTTGCCCAACGGCCACGTTTACCTGCATGATGCCCAGACTCTGTTCTCCCGATGCCAGTGAAATTTCACTCATCACGGTCGACACGTCATTAATTGATTGAATAATGTCTTCAATAACCTTGCCGGTATCGTTCGCAACGACAGTTCCCTCTTTGACAAAATCCACGGATTCACCGATTAACTGCTTAATCTCTTTGGCCGCCACCGAACTTCTCTGTGCGAGCGTACGAACCTCTCCGGCCACCACGGCAAAACCACGCCCCTGTTCACCAGCCCGCGCGGCTTCTACTGCTGCGTTAAGAGCAAGAATATTGGTCTGGAAAGCAATGCTTTCAATAACCGTAATAATTTCAGCCACTTTTGTCGAACTCCCGGAGATGCTGCTCATCATGGAAATCATTTTTTTCACTGAGCGGCCTCCCTGGTCTGTTTTCTGCGAGGTCAGTTTGGCACTTTGGGTGGCCTCAGCTGCGTTTTCGGTGTTGAGTTTAACTGTTGATGTCAGCTGTTCCATGCTTGCTGCCGTTTCTTGCAGCGCAGCCGCCTGCTGTTCCGTTCTTGCCGATAATTCGGTATTTCCCTGAGCAATTTCATCTGATGCCAGTGAAATTAAATCTGCCGTCTGCTTTATCCCACTCACAATATCCCTGAGGCGACTCTGCATAACACTCAGTGAAAATATGATGCTGCCCGTGTCTTTTTCAGAAAGTATGATGTTTTTGCTCAGGTCTCCTGATGCAATTGCGGTGGTTATTGACTGAGCAATTGCTGGCTCACCACCAATTTGCCTGAGAACGCTCCGGGTAATAAGTAAAGCAAGTGCGCCGCCACATATGATTGAAATAATGGTAAGCAAAATTAATAGCTTGAAAAAAACAGAGAAGGTTTGCTGGGCTTCGCTACCGGCTTGCACATTGAGGACGTTTTCAAACTCTGTCAGCTTATTGAGATTGTCCAGCCACTCTTTCTGCACCGGCCTTGCCTCTTCCAGCAAAACCCTTGTGGCTTCCTGACGATTACTATTTTTACCCAACTGAGCGGCTTTGATGAGTAAGGGCATCGCAGCCGCTTCATTTTTTTCTATTAAAGACATAAGCCGAATTTCGGTTTCTGTCGTTGTCGGCTCCCGGGCGAATAACTCTTCAAGCATCTTCTTGTTTTTAATGTAAATTTCCGACTGCGCAACGAACCTTGCCCACTCTGTATTCAGTTCGTCCTGACTAGTGATCAATGCCAGGTTCCTGACAGCAATAGCCCGGTCGCGCACGGTGGAGGTCATATTGACGGCAAACTTGGTTTCATTCTGGTTTACGTCAACGATCTCACGGAATTTACCATTCATTATCCCCAAACCGTACAGACTTGCGGAAGCGGTGATCATCAGCAAAATGATAATTGCTGTAAAACCTGTAATAAGTCGTGTTGATAGTTTCATCTGTGCAGGCTTGTTTGGATTAGTTGAACCTTGAGTATCGGCAGCAGAAGATTAATAGTTAATCATTTATGAACAATACGGCTTTACCGGGATACCTTCAGGAGCGTTGTGATCTGATAGGCGTTGTTAAATAAATCGAATTGTTGGCCGCAATCAGGATCAGATCACCACATCCCTGACGATAGCCACGAGGCTATGACCATGATCCGTGCATTGAACAAAATGACGCGTGCAGGCATGCCAGAAAGTGTACGGATTGTCTGAGAAAATGACTGACAGGGGGGGATCTGTCATCTAAATCCGATTTATTCAACAAGGCCGGTCGAATCTGTACGCAGAGATTTCCGGGCAACGTCAGCCCAGAGGGATCCACTACAGCAAAGATTGACGGAAGTGTTTATCATGCCGAAATTTTGTTTCTGAATAGAGCAGGATTTTGGGACAGAGCTACTTTTGTTCTACCCGGCATACATGAGCCGGGTAGAACTATTACTGCAGTCAGGCCAAAAACAGAAAGCGTGTATGCATTCGATTTTGGCTAGGCTCCTTTATGCATTTAGCATAACGAGCCAAACTCCATACTTTCAGGTTCAATCATTTCCAGAAAAGCATCACATACGGCTTGCCCTTGCCAGGATGCACAAATTGCTTCTGCACAGAGCTGGCTATCAGCAAATGCAAGATCGACAAATACCGCATTATTCAAACTCACCAGATGCTGACTTTTCCATCCAGGCTGAAGTGCCAGGTGACCTTCAACCATTCGGCTATAAACTTCACGCATTTCACTTTCCTGAACACCCTGTTTTAAACGGAATCTCCCAATTTCGATTCCATACCCTTTTATCAGTGCAGGTGTTTGTTTTTCCTGAGGGATATAGTGCCCCATACTTTGCAAACCACTGACAGAAGCTCTGAAAGAGGAAAATTCGGGTTGGAGCTCGACGGCTTTCGCTGCCGTCAGTGCGTCTTCATGGCTGTTCCAGGTAACGAGGTCCACTCGTTTCGTTGAGTCATCAGTACCAGACAATGCAATCCAGTCGATAAATCCGGGAAAATGCTTAAGAAGACGTTGTGCAGATGATCTCGCAGCATCAGCTTCCGGTTGGGTTTTTACCTGGTAGGTCACTATTTCGTAGCATGGGGTAGTCATTACGCATTCCGTTAACATGGTGAGATGAGGTCCTTATCGTAATACACCACCCTGACAGTTCCTGTCAGGGTGGTGTATTCTCCTGGAATGAAAACTATTCGACTATTCACCTTACTCGACCACCTTCGCGGCCGTGTTCATCCGGTTTCGGCTGAAGTGCTGGCCCAGGCTTTAAATGTATCGGTGAGAACTATCTACAGGGATATGGCAACGCTTCAGGCAATCGGTGCGCCTGTTCGCGGAGAATCGGGCTTAGGTTACATGCTCGAAAAAGATTTTTTTCTCCCACCACTTAACTTTTCCCCCGATGAGTTGGACGCGATCATGCTTGGCATGCGGCTGATAGGAGCCCGTGGCGATGATGTACTTTCAGCCGCCGCTAACCGAGTTTCAGCTAAGATCAGTGCGGTGATCGATGTGAAAAAAACAGATATTTACAAGAGGTTACCTCTCCGTGCTGTTTCTCGACAGACTGTGGAGAATGAGAGGGCTTTTAAACATTTGGCTTTTCTTCGCGATGCTATTCGTAAAAGACTCCAACTGAATATTAATTATCTTGATCTTCGGGGTAGAGAGAGTAACCGAATAGCGCGCCCACTTGGTCTGACAGTATTTGATGATGTGTGGCTACTGACAGTTTGGTGCGAAAATCGCTCGGACTTTCGTAATTTAAGAGTCGATAATATTTCTTTGGCTGTGGGAACTGGCCAACATTTCAGGCAAGAGAGCGGTAAGTTATTTGAGGACTATCTCAAAACAATAAATCCGATTTATTCAACAAAGCCACGATTTGTTTAAATCATCCCTGACTCACTCTTTAATTGCCAGTAACCTCCCCCGACTACAAATAAATAATGACCAGCAGGCTTTATGCTGGTCTTACGCAGAGGTTAGTCCAGCCCAAGTTGTGATATTACCCTGGCAATTTCGGTCACATCATCCGCGTGCAGGGGACGGAGAGGCCGTGGCAGACAGTCAATTTCTGTAATGCCCATTATACCGGCGGCAGCGGCAATGACTCGAAGACTGCCACCGTGCTTGCGAAACAGCGCCCATAAAGGTTCCAGGCGGGCAACCCGTTCTGTAACCCCGTCTTTATCATTTTTTGCTGCAGCCTCGGTAATCTCTTTGGCTGTGATGGGAAACAGCCCACCACAGACGGAATACCAAATATCACAGCCTGCATTCAGACCCAGGCCGGCGAAAGCATCTCCGCTGATCCCGATACTAACGTCAGAGGAAAGATGTGAACGTATTTGTTTCACCCGTTGTGCGGCAGTTGAAGGGCTGTTCGGGACACCGGGTATTTTTACTGAACGTACTCCATGTAATTCTGATAAGCGGCCATAAAGTTCGTCAGAATACTCAAAGTGAGTGGTCCCCGGATTATCATAAATGCACACCGGCAGTGAAACATTCTGGGTTACCGTCTCGAACAGACCGAAGACTTCATCATCACTAAGCCGTTGATAACTCATTGCAGGTAATAAGAGCGCTTCGGCGCCTGCATTTTGCGCATCCTCGGCATGCTGCAGAACCTGTTCAGTACTGACAGCGCCCACGCAAACCATTAAGGGAATACCTGCAGATTGCTCTCTGGCAATCAGCGTGATCCGTTTGCGTTGCTCACGCGTCAGATAGGCATAGCTGCCCGTAGAACCCAGCACACCAATAGAATCCACCCGAGCTTCTGTGAGCCGGGAAAGAAGCTTCGTAAATCCTTTCTCATCAACACCCTGCGTGGTAACAGGAGTCAAAGGGAAAGCACACAACCCCTTGAACATATTTTATTCCTTATAAATTACTCAGGGCCAACGAGTCTGATTAAGGTTGCTTCATACCTTAATCCGGGCATCATTTTCTCCAGGCCATCAGTCAGCATTTTACCCGCGGCATGAAGCGCTTCCAGCGGCATTTCAGGTAGACTTTCAAGAATGAACCACATCTGTCCGTCCGTTGCGCTAAGACGCGTTCTGACACCCTGGCGCCAGTTCCAGCGACGGCAAGTCACACCCGAATCATCACGCCAGACGATCTCTCCAGCTTCCGGGTACTCGATAGCGGGGGCCCCTTCTTTCATGGTATCAAAGAGTTCAGTGCCATCTGCAATGACCAGACGGGGTGCGCCATTGTAGGCCGCAATATTTTCGCCGCCGACGGGAATAGCGTACCGGAGACTGACGGCATTATATAAATCGACAACGGGATCAAGTGCAGCCATCGAGCCATCTCGCTGGACACGCTTACGCAGAGCTTCGGCAGAACAAGGGGTGCGCTTCGGCTTTGCTCCAAACCCACGAAACACTGCGGCCCATGCAGCCAGATGAGCCTCAGCCCATTCAGGCTTCCCTGAGAGAACAGCAGCACAGGCTTCACGCAAAGCTTCTTCCCCCACCTGGGTATTTGCTACTGGGGCAGCTTTTACATAAATACTGAGTGCCCGAAATCCAGGCACTTGACGATAGATATCCTGACTGATTGACGGAGAGACTGTTAGCACTGGATTATCCTATAATGGCTAATTTACTTTATAATATCGACCCATGTTCAAAAAGGTCAATATAATGACCGGCGCGGATGTAAGCACCATAAACGAGGCTATTTCCGCCAGGATAAAACAGTATCGTAAACAGTAGAAAATCTCGTTTGATGAGTTGTCGCGACGTGCAAATATCAGCAAAGGTATGCTGGTTGAAATAGAAGGATTGCGCGTATTATTGATCCGGCGGATATTCCTGAGTTGTGGCAGGGACCAAAAGGAGGACGGGCAAGACTACTGGCGGGATCGACCGGCCCGGATAGGGTTGAGCTCTGGGAATGGGTGATGGAGCCAGGAGAAAAATTTGATTCCCTTGGGCACTCTGAAGGCTCATTTGCACTGTGGTATGTTCTGAATGGTATGCTCGAGCTTAATATAAGCGTTCACGCTTATCGGGTGAATCCAGGGTGTTCTGTGGTGGCTAAAACAGATCTTCCCCACTCGTACAAAACCCGGATAATACACGCACAATTTTTATTATGACGGTGAGTGAAAAAACTCGCTAAGTCTGTCTATAAGGAAAAATGATCGATGAAGTATCAGCATTTGGATCACCATAAAGAGGGTTTTACTGTTACTACCAATCCTTCGTGTTTCGATCTGCACGCCATTCATAGTTATCTCAAAGCAAGCTCATGGGCTCCAGGTATTGATGAGGAAACCGTCCGACTGTCTGTTGAAAATAGTTTGTGTTTTGCCCTGCTGGAGGGAGAAAAACAAATTGGTTTTGCGCGTCTGGTGACAGATTTTGCAACCTTCGGATATCTCTGTGACGTATATGTTCTCAATGAATACCATAAAACTGGCCTTGGTCGCTGGCTGATGGAGTGCTGCCAGTCTCACCCTCTCATGTCTCGTCTTCGCCGTATTATGCTTGTCACAGACAGCGCCCCCTGGCTCTATGAAAAAATAGGTTACAGTCCGGTCAATCGGCCGAACTTTGTCTGGCAAATCAACAAACCGGATATATATTTAAATCGGTAGAAATCCAGCATCTTAAATGACTGTTTTTTTCATATCCAAAAATAACAGTCAGAACTGCACCTGATACCCATGGTGAAATACAGTGGCGATTTCTCGACTCGAATTGAAATAATGGGGAAACAGGATGGCGATATCGACAGTTAAGTCACCATTAATGGCCTCACCCGCGCCAGCAGAATTGACATAAATACCTACAAGCCGCTTATATCTGCCGTTAACAGCATTTAGAAGAACACAGATCGGATCTTTATAACTCTGCTCAGATCGTAATTAATGCATATGACATCATGGAAACGCTGGGAGATCCCGTGTTCGTTCAGGCTGGCCGCAAACGCGTGCCAACCCCGAGGGCACTGGCTTTGCGCGAGCAGGTTAGAGCGGCGGTTAGCCAGGCAACATCCGTGCTGAAACACAACACGGATATACCCCAAACTAACCCGGAAATCGGGCTGGACGATGAACACTTTCGTTGCTGTTTGACGATCAGCGGTACTTCCACAACCATTTGCCGCTCGCGAGGCGCCAGTAGAAAAAGGCGCCGCGGATGATCCAGTCCAGGCACATACCGAGCCAGATCCCCACCACGCCGAAGCCCAGCACCACACCCAGAAGGTACCCGGCGACAATACGTCCGCCCCACATACTCAGCAGTGACACCCACATGGTGAATTTGGCATCGCGCGCCCCTTTCAGCCCGGCAGGCAGCACCCATGAGGCTGCCCAGAAAGGCATAAACGCAGCATTGAGCCACACCAGCACTTTCACCACGTGAATAACGTCATCCTCTTTGGTGTAAAACGAGGCCAAAACCCCGGCCAGTGGCACCGACAGCAAGGAGAGCGCACACAGCCCAATGGTCGACAACCAGAAGATATGTTTGAGCTGATGCTCGGCCTGCGCCATCTGGCCTTTTCCCAAACGCGTGCCGACAATAATGGTTGAGGTCGAGCCCAGTGCGTTCCCCGGCAGGTTGATCAGCGATGCAATAGACGCGGCGATAAAGTTACCCGCGATAACATCGGTCCCCATGCCCGCCACGAAAATTTGTGTCAGCAACTTCCCGCTGTTAAACAGCACTGATTCAATACTGGCAGGCACACCGATACTCAGCACTTCCATCAGGATGCCGGTATTGAGCGGTTTGAAATAACTTTTCAGCGGAATACGCAACGCAGGGTTGAAGCCAATCATCAGAACATAAATGACCACGGCGGCACCGATATAGCGGGCGATGGTCAGCCCCAATCCGGCACCGGTAAAACCGAGTCCGCCCCAGCCAAAGCAGCCATAAATCAGCACGCTGCTGATCATGATATTGAGGATGTTCATGCCGCCGTTAATCAGCATCGGGATTTTGGTGTTGCCCGCACCGCGCAACGCACCGCAGCCGATAAGCGCAATAGCGGCGGCCGGGTAGCTCCAGGCGGTGATAGTCAGATAATTGAGGGCTAAAGCTTTGACCCGCGGCTCGGCGCTGCCGGCAATCAAGTCGATAATGTGCGTCCCGGCAAATTCAATACCGAGCGCCAGCAGAAAGGCAAAACCGGTCATCAGTACCAGCGACTGGCGGGCCGCGGCGCGTGCCCGTTTGCGGTTGAGCTTGCCGAGGCTAAAGGCTACTACCACGGTGGTGCCGAGGTCGATCGCCGCGAAGAAGGCGATGATCACCATATTGAAACTGTCGGCCAGCCCGACCCCCGCCATCGCCTCCTTGCCCAGCCAACTGACCAGGAACGTACTGAGGACCCCCATCAGCAATACGCACATATTTTCGAAAAATATCGGTATCGCCAGAGGGGTAATTTCACGCCAGAACAGCACACGGTTGGAACGTCGTTTGTGATACCACTTCGTGCGGTCCAACGCGTGCTGCACAGTGACTCTGATGTTTTGCAAGATAGTTCCAGCTATGAGGAGGGACGAAGGCCTGAACTAAGAATGGTAAAAACATCCCTGTTTTGCAAAGTCTTTTCTCGCAAAGAACGGGGAAATTCAGGGGAAAAAACGGGGCGGCCAGACCTCAGGCCACACCCGCCCTGATATTATGACTGCGCGGGCTGCACATTCTGATACAAATCCCAGCGGTTCCCGTACAGGTCTTCAAACACCACCACGGTGCCATACTCTTCCTCGCGCGGCTCTTCACAAAAATGCACGCCCTTGTTTTTCATCGCATGGTAGTCACGCCAGAAATCGTCCGTGTGCAGGAACAGGAACACCCGGCCACCGCACTGATCGCCAATAAAGGTTTCCTGCGTGGCATTCGACGCACGCGCCAGCAACAGATGACACTCACTTTCCGGCGAGGGCGCGACCACCACCCAGCGCTTGCCCTCCTGCGGCGTGTCTTCCATCAGCGTGAAACCGAGTTGTTCAGTGTAATAACTGATGGCCCGGTCATAATCATCGACCACAATGGCGATATACCCCATCCCGCGTTTCTGAATTCTCACTCTTTTCTCCCTGATTAACAGTGTGTCATGCGCACTCATACTACAACGCTTTCAATGATTTTCCCTTCACCCATCTCCCGGCCATTGCCGCAAGCCCCGCACAGACGTGACAACCGGTAGCATCTCAAAAAGCGGTCTGGTCTGCTAACAGGCAAAAAAAGCCCAGCCGTTGAAGGCAGGGCTTGATATCGCGCCACAACAATCGCTAATAATTACGCCTGCGTATCGACATTTGCTGACACGGTTCCCGTTTTCTCCATACCTGTCAGTGGGCTATTCACCACGGCTGTCGCCGTCCCCGTCAAACTATTGACTGATTCAGGTTCCAAACCCTCCACCTCAGTTTTAGGCACGGTAAATTTCAATGGGTTACCAATATCCGCCGAAGTCACGGTGTAAGTGGCGAAAGTATGATCCGGCAGAACTTGATTGTGCGATATTAGGGCAACATCGCCTTTCACTACAAAGTTAACCTGCACCTGATCACCAACCTGCATCCCCGTATAGTTAACGTAGATAATCAACCCACTTTTGACTGCATTAACATTGATGCCAGTGCGCGCAGTAGGGAAAGTCACCGCAATGTCCCCCATCTTCACCGTAAAGCGGGTGGTCGTATTTCCACTCTGACCATCAGCCGTCGCCGTCACCGCCAGACCGTCTTCAACGGTATTGTCGTTGAAACTCATGGTGGCATGACCGTTTTCATCAGTGAGTGAGCTATTGGCTGCTGGCGTTGCGCTACCTGTTATGGACCAGTTTACCGTCACCCCGGCCATGGCTTTACCGCCAGCGTCAGTCACCGTCGCCTGCGCAACGTTGGCCGTGGTGCCACCTGCCAGAGAATTATCTTTGGTCATGGTGACCGCCACTGTGCCAACCGGTATTGCCACAAACTGCGTAGCCGCACTTCCGCTCTTCCCGCCCGCATTCGCGGTGACGGTCAAGTTAGCCTCAACGGTCCGATCGGTGAAGTTCATGACCGCATGACCGCTGCCATCGGTTATCGAACTGCTGCCTGTCGGCGTCGCACCACCCGTTACAGACCAGTTTACTGTTACATTGGGCATCGCTTTGCCATTGGCATCCGTCACTGTAGCCTGCGCCTCGTTAGCCGCGCTGCCATCGGCCGCAGAAGCATCTTTGGTCATCATCACCGCAACGCTGGCAACCGGTATTGCCACAAACTGCGTCACCGCACTGTTACTCTGGCCGTCCGCCGTCGCCGTCACTGTCAGGTTGCTTTCAACCGTCAGATCGGTGAAGTTCATGGTGGCCTGGCCGTTAGCATCAGTTATTGAGCTACTGGCTGTCGGTTTCGCGCCACCGGTGACTGACCAGTTTACTGTCACATTTGGCATAGCTTTCCCGCTGTTGTCAGTCACCGTCGCCTGCGCTAAGTTGGCCGCGGTGCCATCTGCCAGAGAACCGTCTTTGGCCATCACCACCGCGACGGATGTCTTCGCTATGGAGGTAAACGTTGAACCCGTTGATGCAGTTTTTCCTGAAGCATCGACACTAAGCGAAACATCGCCCGCCGTACTATTGGTGAAATGCACCTCAGCCTGACCTTGATCATTACTCTGGTTATCGCTGCTCACGATGATCGCCGCGTTATTCACTTTCCACTGAATAGCGACCCCGGACATCAATTGACCATTGGCGTCTTTCACCAGCACACGCCCGATATTCTGGTCGCTGCCATTAGCCTGACTATTATTTTTGGTCATTTGCAGATCAACGGTCGCCACTGACTGGGTAAAAGCACTCATCGTCGAACGGGTAATGGCACCCGATGTCGCGGTGACAGAAACCTGCTCAGCAGACTGATTGGTAACATTCACGAAGGCCACGCCGCTTGAGTCAGTCACGCTGGATGTGGTACTCAATTTCCCCTGACCGGATACGGTCCAGTTGATGACGGCATTGCTGGCGGATGCACCATTGCTGGTAGAGGCTTTGACCGAAACGATATTCGCCGTAACGCCATCTGCGGGACTATTATCTTTCGCGTTGGTTATTTGCATATCGGTCAGGACGTTATCGACCGGTTTCTTTTTATATTGCATAACAATTTCATTATTACGCTCAACCAGATCATAACGGCTACCTGCCAGACTACGTTGAACCGCCACCTGTGCAGGGGATATTTGTTGGGCCCAGGGTTGGCCTATGGTGTAGCGGAAGTTCGCGCCAATCGTGGTTTCATGCATGGCACTCTGGCCGCGCTTATAATCCACTCCCAGCGTAATTAATGGCACAGGCGTATAATTTACCCCTACGGTGACCGCCGACGGGTCATTCTGTAAGGTATCTTTGTCGAATAACGCGACATCATTACCGAAGTATTTTTCATACATTAACTTCCCGCCTAACTGCGGGTAGGAAGGCAAATAGCCTTCCACTCGAACATCATAACCATTGGCCGGTTTTTCATAATAGTTATCAAAATCACGAGAATCATGCCATTTGGTGATCGCGAAATAGCTATTGGCGGACAGCTTAAGATTATCGGTCCAGGCTTCACCGCCTAACCCCATCCGGCGATTTTTTCCGGTAAAATCATCATCGAAAAAGACATTCCCGCCTAACATCCAGTTGTCGAGATAAAAAGTACGCACCCCAGCGCCAAGGTTACCGGTGACCCGACCATCGGGAGCACGCATACCTAATTGGGTAAAGAGCATGGCCTTTTTGCTGTTATAAACCGGCGCCAGAAAATCCAGCGCACTGTTATCCCAGTTGCCCTGATCATCCACATTAAGCTGAACGCGTGCAGTGCCAAATTGATTGAGCCATTGCTCGACGGTGTTGGCCGCATGGCCCGTCACCAGTGAGGCCCCCGCCATCGCAGGGTTCGCATTGGACACGGCCGAAGCCGCCGTACTTAACTCAGAGGAATAAGGGGCAAAACCCTTATCTGCGGGCAATTTACTGCTGCTCCGATCCACAGAGAATGGAGACAAGGCATCATTTTTAGCCAGAGAATAGGGAACAGTAAATACGGGTGAAATAGCAATGACAAACTGCAATGCAATTTGCAACCTTGCCATATTTAAATTTACTTTATTCATGATTAAGTGGTTCTATATTAGCGATAACATTGAACGGGAAATATTTCAACCCCTCAGCATTAACGTAATTAGCAATCTGAAAGGTTATAATTAGAACGACCCGGATGTAAATCAAAACCATTTTTTCGGGAGGGGGGTGTTGAGTGTCAAAGATAAGCAACGAGGTAATTAATATATTAACGCCCCACAGGATACGTCCTTTAATGTGCGTTACATTACAGAGATAACTTAATGCCATCAATAAAAAAACTCGTCCTATTTTGGACTTAAAATACTAACAACACCTATTATTTCTTATAAAAACAGTGTGTTACAGCATCAAACCAATATCGCCTAACCAAAAGTAAAATCCACATTAACATAATGATTTCAATATAAAAAAACCCTCACCAATAAAATGAACTCATCTAATAACGAGCTATTGACAGATGGGGTATTTGATTTTCAACAACATTTAACATCGATAACAATCGTTTATTTTTAGCGCGTCAAAAATGCCCACCTGCTGCGCCTATTTTGCCCATCGGATTTTTTTTATCTCACTATTATTGAGTTGTAGCACTGTTCCGAGATGACGATCCAATTGTGTCGTTTCCTTCTCGTCGTCTCTGAAGCGTTTTAACCCATACACTTTCTTGATAAAGAGGCATTACTATGACTATTTCCACTCAAAAAAACCGCGTCGGCGCGGATGAATTTACCATCAGCAGAGCCACAACTTCCCCTATGGTTGCCGCAATCAATACGCCAGAAGTTATCACGGCCAAAGTTGTCGCAGCGGATGGTACAGCAGCACCTGCGGGTACCGACGTGACCTGGACCACCACGGCCGGTAATGAGGATGCACTCAGCGCCACGACGTCGAAAACCGATGCGCTGGGTATCGCGAAGGTGACTGTCACTTCTGCCTACGAAGGCATTGTCCCGGTAAAAGCCAGCGTTGGCAGCAGCTACAAATTGGCGGCGGCACGTTACCAGAGTGGTAACGTCACTGCGCCCTATGTGTTGGGCAGCCTCGACGGTGATATTGATGAATATGACCTCAAGAACGATATCGTAGTGAAGGTCCCTAAATACAACAATGAGGCAATCGGTGATTCGATCATTTTCTATTGGGATAACGTTCACCACACCTCCATTGATATCACCGCGAAAAATTTAAACTCGGTTATTAGCATCAATATCACCCAAACTTTCCCGCCAGCCTGCCTGATTGATGGCAAATACCAGCTGTTCTATGAACACATAGACTCCAATCAAAACATCGCGGTATCAAAACCCTGTGCCGTGACGGTAACCGGTGGAACATTACCAGCCAGTCTGCCAGAACCGACCTTCCCGGAAGCAACGACAGGGACAATCAATATCAATAAAGCCAGAAGCGATGGTGGTACCCCAATTGATATGACTTACCTGAAAATGACCGCTGGCGATATTCTGCACGTGGTCTGGGAAGGATACAGTGAAAGCAATATCAATCTTCCTGACTCCAATTACGAAGTTGACCACGTCGTGACGGCTGATGAAGTCACGGCGAAGCTGGCCAGCGAAGTCATACCGACTGCCAATATTATGGCAATCCCCACCGGGAGCGCTCAGGCTTATTACAAACTCACCCCTGTCTCTGGAGGCGATACCGCGACGTCGGTGGTTGCTGAAGTTAACGTAGACACTCAGGCCTAACACGATATGCAACCACACCATCCTTTATTGGATGGTGTGGTTGTGTCGGAGAGAAAATATGCCACTAACAAGTACGACGACACTGGCGCTCCCTGACCTTCCGCAAATGACTCTTGATGGAGTCATTACCTATCAGGATCTGAATGAACTGGATCCCCCTGGGGTACTGATTGTGATATCAAAATCAGCACACGCCGCCATAGGGGATTATCTGACGCTCTACTGGAATGGGATTCAGGCTAATATTCTCTATATTGATACCAATACCCCGTCTGATTTTTTCCCCTGGAAAACCATTATTCCTGCGTCACTGGTGCCGAATGGCAGTTACCCCGTGCAGTATATCCGTATGGATGCGGCGCAAAATATCGCGGCATCATCAATTGTCACTGCGTTGGTACAACGCGATGCCAGCGGAGTCTTAGCCGCACCGACCTTCCCTGAAGCCATTAATAATATTTTAAGCGGCAGCGCCATCTCGGACGGCACAACGATCGCCGTACCGGCTTATAACGGCATTGCGGAAAATGACACCCTCCAGATAGCCTGGGTTGGGGCGAACAGCGCGGGAGAAACCATTCCTGACAGCGTCGTCACCCTTAGTCATGTCGTGACGGCCAATGAAGTCGCTGGGGGATTTAAGGTCTCCATCGTCCCCCCTTTTATTGCGGCGATTGGCGTCGGTCAGGCGTCAGCCTGGTATACCGTACAACCCGCTAACCACAACCTCCCCATCAGTTCAAAAATCGCTCAGGCACAGGTCAATATGACGGAAGTCACCTTACCGGCACCGGTTTTTCCTGAGGGTAACGATGGCTGGATTGATGCCAGCGAGGCGACCAGCAGCAGCGGTATTTCACTGGCAATACCGGCTTACCCGGGGATGGGCGTGAACGATATCGTCACCATCTATTGGCAGGGGAAAGTGAAGGGAACGCTCGTTCCCAAGGCGTTTAATATCGATACGCATATCGTGGTTGCCGCTGATCTTATATCAGGATTTACCACCTCTGTTCCTGGTACTGCGATCACGCCCATTGGGATCGGTGAAGGACAGGCCTATTACCGGGTCAGTTTTATCGATCGATCCCAAGGCGTCTCCGCCGCGGCCCTGATCAATGTCGACACCTTACATACCCAGTTACTGCCTGCTCCCAGCTTTCCAGAAGCCGGTAATGATGGAATTACGTTCAGTGAGGCCGCCGACGGGACGACGATGCAAGTCAGTTACCCGGGAATGGCCGAGGGCGACGGTATCAGCGTCAACTGGCAGGGCTATCAAAGCGACGGCATTACTCTTATCTCAGGCTCAGGTTTCTCAGATATCCATACTGTAACCGCGCAGGAAGTCCAGGTACAAAAAGTCACGATAACTATCCCTTCCAGCAACATCACCGTCATTGGCAACGGCTACGCCACGGGCCAATATCAGGCTACTTTCCTGGCCGGCGGCATGGCGAACTCAACCTCCATAAAGGTAACCGTTATGGCAGAACAAACACCCGTTTTTCAGATTAAAACCACATCAGGCGCCCCTTATTGGAGCAACCCGGCTGATATTGTTCGTCCCTGTAATGTTGTGACCGTTTCGGGTGCTCCGGGCACCGAAGTCGAGGTCAACCTTCAGAGTACGCGAGAAGCCTACTTTACAGACGGAACGCAGGCCTGGCGCGGTTACCTACCGGTCGCTGGGTTTGTTAACCTGTCGGTTTATTGTATGGCGATCAGTACGGTTGGCGTATCGGCTTTCGATGTTACCAATGCTTCCAACTTTGCCGCCGGAGCCATGGTATTTAACGATTATTTTACCGGCAGTGGCGGTTTGCTCAAATACGGTTACTCCACCGGGGCATCCGCTAACGGCAGTACGGTGAACAGCCTGTACGTGTGGATGGATGATAATCCCGCTATCACCCGCGTCACTTTTAGTGTCACAGGCAATGCGACGATCCCAGGCTATAAACAGATTGCATTGATCAACCTGTCTGATGCCCGCAGTGCCTCGGTCAATGTTATTGATAGCACCGCTGAACTCAGCGCCTTTACTATCAATGCGCCGCAGTCATCCATTCCCTCTACCGTGACAGGCAATATCACATTTGCCTCCCCGCTTTCTGCTAAGGATACCTCTCATGAATAATGTAAAGAAAACGACTAACGTCGAGGCGTCACGTTCATTAGCGCTTTGGACTGGGGTTAATTATAGCGGGTCCCCTTTGCAAGTGAGCAATGCTCAGGCGGGTATTCTTGCCGCTGATGTGGGTATCTGGGATTACAAATCCGTGGGCATTTCCGCGATGCAACTGTTTGTCTGGAGCGCACCGGACACGGCAACGCCGGGCTACTCTTTTAGCGGTCATATTGAGAGTTTACTCAGCACCAACCAAATCAATCTACCCACACACTATCCGACGGCGGAGTTTCCGTTACAGTTCCTTGGCATTAACCCGTTAGAAGTCGGTGTGCTATTTGTCAGCGTCGACAGCCGCGACGCCCCCGTGGCGCTGGCATTCTCGCAAACTTACCCTAATAGCAGCGTGCCGCTCACCACTTTTGCCGCGCAGGGTATTGACGGCGCATTAGGCTTTTTTTCACTCCTGCTTAATAGCAGCAATACCGTCGCCGTGCAGTATGGCGACTATTCAATCGTGAGTGGCAGCGCCACCTGGACGGGCAACGGTAGCCTTACGATTGAATGGAATGGCAACACCCCGGTGGTCACTGGCTCGAGTAGTTTGCCGATCGGTTGGCGCTTTGGTATCCCTGCGAAACAGAACGATGGCAGTTGGCTGCTGACGCTGAGCGCAGGCACTGCGGCGAATACCGGCACACTCTACACCGGCACTGGCTTCACCGGGTCATCAAAAATTCTATTGCCCCACACACTGACACAGCTTAATAGTGGTATTGGCTGGACTTATCACTCTCTCAAGCTGTCCACTATGCCAGCATTTATTTACTCCTCCTTTAGCCCGACTAACGCAAGCTATGCCTATAGCGGCTACAAGGAGCAGTTACTGACTGCCGATGTCGCCGATTTTGCCACCTCCTTTACCGGCAGTACGCCGGTAAACCTGCTGTCGCTGGACAATACTGATGTGATTGTCCAGCTGATGATCATTACTCAGAAAGACAATAGCAGCGCGTGGATAATGACCCAACCCTATCCTCAGGCCTTCTACACCTTCGCCAGTACCCGCGAGTCTGGGTTGCTCGCGATATTACCGGCCTCAGGCGACAGCCAGCAAATCACCCTGAGTTATGGCAGTCTGAACGGCAGTGGGTATTTTACCCAAACCGGTACGACGACCCTGAGTGCCAATCTGGAAAATGGCGTGCCGACGTTCACTCCCGGCGATGACTGGCCAGCAACCCTGCAATTAAGTGCTGCTACTCAGTTGGACGATGGAAGCTGGAATATGGCCATTGCTGACTCGAGAGTTGTCCTTAATCCAGCCCTGTACCCGCAGGTAAACTATGGCGGCACACCTCAGCCGTTGGAAGAGCATCAGGTGGTGGAATTACGCACTCTGGCTGATTTATGGCAATACGACTCACTGCGGCTCTTCGGCAAACACTGGTTGAGCAGTACGTTGTTTGATCCGCAAAGTAGCACTTACGACTATCGTAAATACCGCGACAGTTACAGTGATGCCGACGTGCCGGATATCAGTAAAGATTATCCGCTGGCGAGTGCGGCGATTAACGGGATCGTGTTGGGGGACAACGACGTGGTGGTTGAGGTGCAATTACAACCTCAGGATACCAGCCAAAACGCGGTATTGAGTGCTTCGCAGAGCTGGCCGCGGGCATTTTATACTGCTGCGGCCTATGTTGCCGGTATCGCACAGCCAGGGGTATTCATCGTATTTGATAAAACCCAGTCAGTGCACACTATCCCGATTCAGCTGGGGTCCCTCAACGCCGATGGCACGGCGAGCTGGGAGACCAATACTACCCTGACAGCACGCTGGGATAATAATCTGGCGAAGCCGGTACTCGTACTGGGTCAGGATGCTCCCTCAGACTTCACCCTGTCACCGGTACAGTCGACTGGCCTGGCGGGCGAATTTACGACGGCTCTCTCATTTGATAACAGTATGAAGATCACGATGTATCCGATCACTCATGCGCCAAGCTCTGCCGAGGACTACTCAGCCAATAATACGGTGGTCCTCTATTCTAATAAGGCAACAACCGTTACTCTGCAATTGCTCGGAGGGGGAATGTTCCGCACCAATAACCAGTCAATGGATACCTTTATTTTACCGGCACGGAGCATGACCCCGATTGAGATTTACAGTAGCGATACTGCATGGGTGACGGTAATACTCTCAGCAGACAATGACAATATTGCTGAGCAACGTACAACGGTTAGCTTCGTCTCCATGCAAAGCGTCGATAGGTATAAAATGGCGGTGACTTCCGGGGCACCGGCAGCAACGGGGATAGCGAATAGCATTTATGTACAGCCTACCCAGGATAACATTTCGGCTAATGCTAAGTTAACGTTAACTCTAAGCGGAAATGCTGTTTTTAGTGATACAAAAACAAATGTCATAACTTATAGCTTTTGGCAACTGCCTTCCAATATCAATATCGTGGATAACTCAGCAGAAACAGTCTCTGTCGTACTCACAGCAGACAGCAGTCAAAGTCAGTCATTAACCACGACCTTTGTGCACGTTTAATAAAAACACAGTGTTTCACATGGCCTTAGTAATATCTAAGGCCATTTTTTACTCGTCTCACATTGACTGTTTACCCACGAGATTTTATGCCACCTATTTACATCATTAATCAAAAATCATTAATCATTAATCAACTCAACAACACGATCAAAATAACCGAGACTATTATCCACACATAATATTCCCGGCGTCATGGTGATATTATCTATACAAAAACGCGTTGCTCTGTGCGCTTAAAAAATCGAAGCAATCGCTCATACCGCTCACTTAATAACGGGCGGTATGAGCAGGGTCTTTTAACTGGAGAAACGCGCGTCGCGGGCTCCTTTCAGACCCGCGCGCGCATCCATCTCCCGGCCATTGCCGCAAGCCCTGCGCACAGCAGGTAGTAGATCAGGCCAATAAACAGGAAAATCTCCGCCGGATAGATCTGCACGCGGTTATTAACCTGCCCGGCTACGGTGGTCAACTCCGGGACATTGACGATAAACGCCAGCGACGTGTCTTTGAGCAGCGCAATCAGCAGCCCCAGGTAGGACGGCAGCAGGTTCGGCCAGGCCTGAGGTAACAGCAATACCCGCAGTACCTGCCACTGACTGAAACCCGAGGCCAATCCCGCTTCGCTCTGTCCGGCGGGTAACGACTCCAGACCGGCCAGCGTCGAGTGCATCACCGCCGCCGACGTAAACCACGCCAGCGCCAAAATCACCGTCAGCGCGCCCGGCATCGAGCTGCCAAAGACGACGGGCAGCAGGAAGTAGAGCCAGAAGATCACAAAAATCAGCGGAATGCCGCGAATAAAGTCGGCCCAGATGAACAGCGCCCGCCGGGTCCAGCCACCAAAACGCCACGCCAGTGCCGCCATCAGCACCCCGAGAAGCAGCGCAATGGCACCGGCAGACAGCGCCATGATCAGCGTCAGCAACACGCCGCCTGGCTCGCCGTCTGCCACCCTTCCCCACAGCAGATAGGTGAAGTTGTCGTGCAGTACCGAGTAATCAAACTCCATGGCCGTCTCCCTGCGCTTTCACCGCGGCAAGCAGCAACGGCTGGCGTTTTCCTGGCCGCCGTGGTCCCAGCGCCATCATCAGCCAGCCCATCACCAGACCGAGCAGCAGATAGAGCACCGTACCCACGGCAAAACCTTCCAGCGCATGGGCGTTGTAGCTTTCGATTTGGCCGATCTGATAGGTCAGTTCGGAGAAACCAATACCGGTCGCCAGCGACGAGAGTTTCATCAGGTTGAGATACTGCCCGGTGATTGGCTGCCAGGCGTTTATCAGCCCCTGCGGCAACAGCACATAACGCAGCATCGCCCAGCGGCCGAAGCCCTGTGATAATGCCGCTTCACTCTGCCCATGAGGTACGGAGTTCAACCCGGCCTGTACCTCTTCGAGCAGAAATGCCGCGCTAAACAGCGCCAGCCCCCAGGCGGCGCAGAGAAACTCCGGCGTCAGCCATGAGACATTCACCGGCAAAACTGCCCACGGATGCACATCGCCGATGTACATCCTCAGCGCCTGCGGCAGTGCGCCATAAACAGCGAAGTACCAAAACAGCAGCTGTACCAGCAACGGCGTATTGCGAAAAATAGAGACATACACCGCCACAATGCTGCGCCCGGCGCGGCCCGGCGCCAGTCGCAGCGCCAGTAACACCAGCGTCAATAACGTCGCCAGCACGCTGCCCGCCAGTGTCACGTAAAGCGTGGTGAGAAAGCCGGAGATAATCCACTGTAGCGGCTGGCCAGTTAATACCCCGGCCCAGTCAAGATGCCACGCCATCAGCCTTCCCTCCCGGTCGCCGCCTGTAACGGGAACAGGACTTTCTGCAAAAAGCGTTGCGCTCGCGGATGGGCCGGACGGGTAAAGAAGCTTTCAGGGTCTGCCTGTTCGAGGATTTCCCCGCCATCCATAAACACCACGCGGTCAGCAATTTCACGGGCAAAACTCATCTCATGAGTCACCACGATCATTGTTATCCCGCTGTGCGCCAATGCCTGCATCACCTGCAGGACTTCGCCGATCATCTCCGGGTCAAGGGCCGAGGTCGGCTCATCGAACAGGATAATTTTCGGATCGGTCACCAGTGCACGGGCGATAGCCACCCGCTGCTGCTGCCCACCGGAGAGCTGAGAGGGAAAATGATGTGCGCGGTCCGCCAGCCCTACGCGTTCCAACAGCTCACGGGCCTTTTGCCGCGCCTGCGCCTGCTTCCAGCCGTGGACTTTCACCAGCGCCAGACTGACGTTGTCCAGCGCGTTCAGATGGGCATAAAGATTGAACTGCTGAAACACGAAACCGATGTGGGTGCGTAACTCGCGCAGCGCCTTGCCACTCAGCCCGGAGGTAGGCTGATTGTGAACGAAAATCTCGCCGTCGGTCAGCGTCTCCAGATGGTTAATCAGACGGATCAGGGTTGATTTTCCCGACCCGGACGGACCACAAACGGCCACAACTTCTCCGGCGGCAACACTCAGATCAACACCGCTAATCACCTGATGGGGGCCAAAATATTTGCTGACCTGACGAAACTCAACCGCGACCGGTTTGCCGTCAGACGCTGGAGACGAAAAAACCGCAGACGAGTCTGCGGTTGTTAAAGAGGGTTGCTGCATAAGGTGCCTGCCTGATTATTTTGCTTCGATCTTAAACAAACGCGGTTGCGGTGATTTAGTCTGCGGTCCAAACCAGACGTTATAAATCTTGGCCGCATCCCCGGTTTTTTCCAGATTCAGCAACTCAGCATTGACGGCTTTCAGCAGGTTGGTTTCCCCTTTTTTCACCCCAACGCCAATCTCTTCTTTGCTCAGCAGCTCAGGCAAGACTTTGTATTTGGCCTTGTCCGGCGCGCCATCGAGCAATCCGGCCAGAATGGTGCTGTCTTGCGTGATCGCCTGCACATTGCCGCTACGCAGAGCAGAAAGCGCCAGCGGAATGTCGTCGTACGACAGCACACGTGACTGCGGGAAGCGATTATGCAACTCCTGTTCACCGGTGGTGCCCTTGACTGCGCCAATGCGTGCCGTCGCGTAAGCGTCCAGCTTGTCAGGCGAACCCGCCGGGACCAGGAACTGCTGGCCGGTCACGAAATACGGTACCGAGAAATCCACCACTTTGGCGCGTTCCGGCGTGATAGTAATGTCCGCAACGATGATGTCAGCCTTGCCAGACTGCAACAGCGGAATGCGGTTAGCCGGGTTGGTCGGCACCAGCTTCAGCTTCACGCCCAGGGATTTGGCCAGCGCTTTGGCGAAATCCACATCGTAGCCCACGATGTCATGGGTTTTAGCATCCACCGAACCGAACGGCGGGTTGGAGTCAAAAGTCGCGACATTAATAACACCGGCTTTTTTGATATCTGCCAGTTGGTCCGCGTGGGCCGCGAAAGCGGCGACGCTGCTAAAAACCAGCAGAGCCAGCGCGGAAAGTGAGGACAAAGGGCGGGCATTACGGGCCATGTGTTTTCCTTATCAAGGACTGCCAAAACGGCAAAAAAGGGTATTCCGCAAACTGCATGCCTGCGGACGTTTTTATCTTGTAAAGCAGAGGATTACACAGGCCACACAACGGTACTACGAACAAAAACTCATATCAATAGCAGTGAAAAATATAAGATAAACTTATTAACAAAAGATTAACCGACCGCTATTTTTTGGCGTACATCGTTCTTCTGTGAATAACGGTTCACTTTGTAAGGAATATCCAGGCGTTCTCTCAGCGTTTGGCTCTCCGTCGCCGGGTGCCAGTAGCCCCGTTCGGCCAGCACCGGCAGCACTAAGCGCGTGATGTCCTCCAGCGCTTCAGGCAGCACCGGTCCGCTGATGATAAACCCGCTGGCACCGCCCTCTTCGACCCAACGGATAAAGGTGTCGGCCACCTGCTCCGGCGTGCCGAAAAACTCCCCCTTAGGCAACGTGGTCTGGAAGGCCACATCGCGCAGCGTCAGGTTGTGCTCCTTCGCCAGTCGTTTGATTTGATCGGTGGTCGAACGGAAGGTGTTCTGCCCGAGATCGCCGACGTCCGGGAACGGCGCGTCGAGCGGGTACTGCGAAAAGTCGTGATGGTCAAAGAAACGCCCGAGATAGGCCAGCGCATCGTCAACGGAAATCAGTGACAGCAGCGTTTGATATTTGGCTTCAGCCTCGGCTTCGGTCGCGCCAACAATCGGGCTGATACCGGGGAAAATCCCCACCGGCTGACGCCCATTTTTCGCCACCTGTGCCTGCAATTTGGCAGAATACTCTTTGGCTTCCTCCAGCGTACGCGCATTGGTAAAGACCGCGTCGGCAGATTTCCCCGCCAGCGCGATGCCCGCTTCAGAAGCACCGGCCTGGAAAATCACCGGCTGGCCCTGTTGCGAACGCTTAATATTCAACGGCCCTTCCACCGAGAAAAATTGCCCCTGATGGTTGAGCTTATGCAGTTTGGCGGCGTCGAAAAACACCCCGCTTTCACGGTCACGGATAAAGGCATCGTCTTCCCATGAGTCCCACAACCCCTGCACCACGCTGATGTACTCTTCGGCAATCTGATAGCGCAGCGCATGTTCCGGATGGTCTTTACCGAAGTTTTTCGCCGAACCCGCCAGCGGTGAGGTCACTACGTTCCAGCCCGCGCGGCCGTGACTGATATTGTCGATACTCGCCAGCTGGCGTGCCACGGTGAACGGGTCACTGTAGGAGGTGGAAATAGTGCCCGCGAGACCAATACGATCCGTCACCGAGGCCAGCGCCGACAGCAGCGCCACCGGCTCAAAGCGGTTGAGAAAATGTGGCAGGGATTTTTCATTGATGTGCAGCCCGTCCGCCACAAACAGGAAGTCGAAATTGGCGGCTTCGGCCTTCAGCGCCAGTTCGCGAAAATAGGGGAAATTCACGCTGGCGTCCGCCGGCGCTTTTTCATGTCGCCATGAATTCATATGACCACCGGCACCGTGCAGCATCAGGCCCAGTTTTATGCTTTTTTTATTGGCAGAACGTTTAGTTGATTCAGGGAATTGGCTCATGTTCAGGCTCCGTAATAATCGCTTGGCGATAAGATACGAAAAGAATTTCATACAAGTTGCCGCAAGCTAAATATAAAAACCGTCGTTCTAATGTCATTAATTAGCTAATGACATTCAGGGCAATAAACCCAAAAAGATATACGAAAAGATATAAATGATAACCAGAGGATATTTAGTAAAGCGGGGGAAACCGTTCAGGATTAAACCGAGCATTCGATCTCCTGCCAGCTCCTGCTGATTAATAGAATAGGACGTAAAAAATATGAGCCTTTACTCTGCCGACGAAATACGCGGCGCCACATCGCACACGCCCGCCTCTCTTGAGGAACGACTGATCGCCCATCGTCGTGAACTGCATCAGAACCCGGAGTTGTCGAATCACGAATTCGCTACCACCAAACGTATTACCGCCTGGCTGAACCAGGCTGGTATTCGCATTCTGGACTTAGGCCTGAAGACCGGCGTGGTGGCTGAAATTGGCCCGCAGGACGGCCCGCTGGTGGCGCTGCGCGGTGATATCGACGCGCTGCCGATTCACGAAATTTCCGGCGTACCGTTCAGTTCGCAACAGGCGGGCGTGATGCACGCCTGCGGCCATGATTTCCACACCTCGGTGATCCTCGGCGCGGCTTACCTGCTGAAAGCGCGGGAAGCTGAACTGAAGGGCCGTGTGCGGTTATTCTTCCAGCCTGCCGAAGAGCGTTTTAACGGCGCACTGCAACTGATTGAGGCCGGAGCGCTCAACAATGTCGATGCCATTTTTGGCCTGCACAATGCGCCGCAGTTGCCGGTCGGCACCTTCTCCACCAAAGGGGGGGCGTTCTATGCCAACGTTGACCGCTTCCAGATAACCGTCACCGGCAAAGGCGCGCACGCCGCACACCCGGAAGACGGTATCGACAGCATTGTCACCGCCAGCCACATCGTCACCGCTCTGCAAACCCTGGTCAGCCGCCACTTCAGCACTCAAGAGTCGGTGGTGGTCAGCGTCACCCGCATTGAGGGCGGCAATACGTGGAATGTGCTGCCACAGGAGGTCTACCTCGAAGGCACGGTGCGCACCCACAATGCACAGATCCGCGAACAGGTGCCGGAGAAAATCCGTCAGGTGATAACCGGCGTAGCCCAGGCACTGGGGGCCGAAGCCGAACTGTTCTGGTTCCCCGGCCCACCCGCCGTCGTCAATACTCCGCGTTGGGCCGAATTTGCCAGCGAAGCCGCCCGTGAGGCGGGGTATAACGTTGAACTGTCGGAGCCACAAATGGGTGGCGAAGACTTCGCGCATTATCTGCATCATGTCCCCGGCGCATTTGTCAGCATCGGTTCGGCCAGCGAATTCGGCTTACATCATCCTAAATTTAATCCGAATGAAAAAGCCATTTATCCAGCAGCCGTTTATTTCCAGCAATTAGCGGAAAAAGCGCTGAATGAATTAAAGGATAAATAGAAAAAATCCATACACGGCGAAACCGGCCCCCCCGGGCTGGTTTTACCTGCGCGTGGTTTAAATAAGCTTAACCTCTGACCCGACGCCACAGAGTCCTTTAAACGCTCCCCTTTTAACCCAATGAATATCAAAGAGTATTAAAATACTCCCCCTCTCTGATACAGATTAATTTCTGCTTCAAACATCATACAAAAACCCTATGAATGACCATGTTGTCATCCTCAGGGAAGCGCGATATTGTTTCGTTGAAGCGCGCTTTGCTACGACAACAGTAGTGAAAGATCTGGGTTGGCGTGCCCGTCCACAGAGAGGTTATCGCCATGAGCGAAAATCCGGTTGGGCAGGCAGTAATGTCATCACGCCCAGTCAATAATCCCCATGATTCACAGACCGTTATACGTTGTGCCCGACTCCTGACTTTCGATCCCGCCCGCCCGGAATGGCTTTGTGCTGACATTCTGATTAAGAACGGGGTGATTCAGGCCATAGATGCCGATCTTAGTGCACACATTGACGCTGAAACCCAGGTCATTGAGGCCCACGGACATCTGGTGATGCCGGGGTTGATCAACGCCCATTTCCACTCTCCTGCTAACTTTTTAAAGGGCATGCTCGACAGCCTGCCGCTTGAGCTGTTCATGCTGTATGAAGTGCCGGAAGGCAAGGATGCGGCAGTCAATGCCCGCACCGCCTATATCCGTACGCTGTTAGGTTGTGCTGAAATGCTCAAGCTGGGTGTCACGGCAGTGCAGGACGATGCATTCTTCCTTCCTTGCCCGTCGGCCGCCGAGATTGACGCCGTGATGTCGGCTTACCGTGACAGCGGGATCCGTGCCAGCGTCGCCCTTGATCAGACTGAAGTGCCCGAACTGCAAAAATTACCCTTCTTATCAGAGTTAGTTCCACCTGAACTCAAAGCCCAACTCCTGACCCCGCCGCCGATGTCAGCCAAAGCGTTACTGGAGTATTACCACCAGTTCATTCAACGCTGGCATGGTCAGGAAAATGGCCGTTTACGTGCGGCGGTATCCTGCTCCGCGCCACAACGGGTCACACCAGAATACCTGCGGGAATTGGACAATCTAAGCAAACAATATGGCTTACCTTTTTATATCCATATGCTGGAAACACGCCTGCAGCGGGTGTTTGGAGAAGTTTGCCTGCAAAAACGTTCATTAATCCGTTATGTGGATGACCTTGGCCTGCTGTCTGAGCGCATGAATGTTATCCACGCGGTGTGGATTGATGACGAGGACATCGCCTGTCTGGCCCGTACCGGGGCTAAAGTTATTCACAATCCTATCAGTAACTTGCGACTTGGCAGCGGCGTGATGCCCTTCCACCGTCTCGCCAAGGCCGGCGTCACTATTGCGCTGGGTTCCGATGAGATCATCGCCGATGACAGCGTGAATTTGTGGTCAGTGATGAAAACCGCAGCGCTCATCCACACTCAGGGAGATGCCAACCCCGACCACTGGCCAAAAGCCGATGAAATCCTTAACAGCATGTTTCACGGCGGTGCAGCGGCCATGTTGCAGGAAGATGAGTTAGGTCGTTTACAGGTGGGTTATGCCGCTGATCTGATCATGCTCGACCTCGACTCACTGCCGTTTACGCCCCTCAATGATCTGCCCCGCCAGCTGGTCTATGCCGACGCCAGCCGAGCGGTTGTGATGACGATGGTGGCGGGTGAGGTTGTCATGCGCGATGGCCAATTATTAACCCTTGATGAAGCCGCATTACGTAAAGAAGCACGGGAATTATTTGCCCGGTTAAGCACTCAACGCGACGCCTTAATGGAGCAAGCAGCGCAACGCCTGCCGTTTTATCGCGCGATGTATAACAAGTCTCTCACCATTGATGTCGGGATGAACCGCTGGGTTGGTGATGCCAATCCTGCGCAGAGTAAATAACTTTCTGCGCGATGTTTCATCAAAACCTGGATAAGCCACAGACATCGAAATACGGCTAAGCGCAGGGGGATCCCCCGCACGTATTTTCCGCTATGACGAGTCTATATCACCGCGAATAATGAGGAATACAGCATGTTGAAGAAAAGCAAATTAACTCAGGCCCTTCTTTCCGCTTCTTTTATTATGGCTGCTTGTTCAGCGACGCCGTCGGCTAATGCGGCAGAGAAAGAGATGCGCGTTATCTGTAATAACTGGTCAGGTTTTGCACCGGTATTTGTTGCCAGTGATTTAGGGTATTTCAAAAAACTGGGACTAAAAGTGGATGTGAAGTTTGACGACGCGCAGTCCGATGCCATGGCCGCCATCACCGCCGGTGATGTGGAAGTTGATATGCGCACCATCGATGACTATCAGCGACGTCCAAGAACCGCCTCAACGCCGGGCGTGATCATCGGTACTATTGATGAATCCACCGGCGGCGATGGCGTCGTCGCCGAGGGTTCGGTGAAAACGGTGGCAGACCTGAAAGGCAAAACTGTTGCCATCGAAAATGACATTCCAGCCTATTTACTGCTGGAGCTGGAATTAAAGAAAGCCGGCATGAGCTATAACGATCTGAACATTAAACAAACCTCCGGCTCCGACGCGCTGTCTGTATTTGCTGATCCGCACGTTAGCGCTATTGGTACCTTCCAGCCGTTTATGAATAAAGCGGTGGAATTACAGAAAAAACGAGGTGCTCATATTATTGTTTCCTCAGCAGCCTATCCCGGCACCATCGTTGATGTGATGATCGTTAACCAGAAGAAGCTACAGGCTGATCCCGTCGCCTATCGTGATTTCCTGATTGGGATCTACAAAGCCGTGGCTTATTACCAACAGAACCCGACAAACTTTATTCATCTGGCAGCGCCGCATTTCGGCCTGAGTGACAAAGACTTTAAAGACAGTATCGACGGCAGTCTCGCCTATACCAATCTGGCAGAGGTCAAAAAATATTTAGGTGAAACCCAAAATCCGGGGCCGGCTTATCAGATTTTTGACTCGCTGATGCAACTCAATGTCGAAAATAAAGCCGCCGATAGCCTGTTATCCGCCCAAAAATCGATCGACACATCGGTGGTCAATAACATCTCAGACTCGGATCTGCACTAATGGGCTTCCTGCAGATAGATTTTTCACTGCGGGGGACGTTGACCCGCACTGAAAAAGTGGTGATTGGCATCAGCACCAGCGTGTTATTGCTCGCCGGGTGGCAGATATCGTCCTGGCTGGGCTGGCTGGATCCGATATTCCTGCCCTCTCCGGTCGCCATTCTGAGCAGTCTTAATACGCTGTTAATACAGCAGAATTTGCTGGGTAATGCGGGGATATCCATCGAGCGAATATTACTGGCGTTCACCCTTTCAGTGGTAATGGCCGTGCCACTGGGATTATTAATGAGCAGCTATCCGGTCATTAATGCCGCACTGGAGCCGGTGAATGATTTCATTCGCTACTTGCCGACGCCTGCGCTGGTTCCCATCAGTATTATCTGGTTTGGTATTGGCGAGGAGACCAAGATATTTCTGCTGTGGCTGGGCACTTTCTTTCAATTAATTTTGCTGGTGGTCGAGGATGCCAACCGGGTACCCGATGAATTCATTGAAATGGCAAAAACACTGGGGGCCAAACCCTGGCAGATTATTAAAGACATTATCTGGCCTACCATGCTGCCTTCATTATTCAATAATCTGCGGGTAATGCTTGGCTGGTGCTGGACGTATTTGATTCTGGCCGAAATTGTCGCCTCCGACAGCGGCCTGGGCTTTATTATCTGGAATGCCCGGCGTTATATGCAAACCGATCAAATGATGGCTGGTGTTTTTGTTATTGGCATCATCGGCATGGTGAGCGATCAGCTAATGCGCTCCCTCCATCGCCGCCTCTTCCACTATCAGTGATACCGGGATATTGCCATGTCAGCAGAGTATTTGGTTTTTGATCGTGTCACCAAACAGTTTGGTGACTTACCGGTGGTCGTGCAGCCGTTTAATCTGGCTATTCCTAAAGGCCAGTTTACGGTTTTTCTTGGCCCCTCGGGCTGCGGAAAAACCACCTTAATGCGCATGTCAGGCGGGCTGGATACACCCACTCAGGGTGAAATCCGCCTCGAGGGCGAAATGATCAGTCAGCCCGATTCACGGCGCGGCATGGTTTTCCAATCCTACTCCTCGTTTCCCTGGATGACTGTGGCGCAGAATGTCGCTTTCGGGATGCGTTATAACTCGAAATTCGATAAGCAGACCGTGCAAAAACGCACCGCACACTATTTAGCGCTGGTGGGATTAAGCGATTTTGCCGACGTTTACCCGGCGAAAATATCCGGCGGCATGCGCCAGCGGGTAGCCATCGCCAGAACATTGGCGGCAGGTTCAGAAATTCTGCTGATGGATGAGCCTTTTGGCGCGCTGGATGCACAACGGCGTGAACAGTTACAACTGGAACTGCGGAAAATACAAAGTGAGGAGTCACGGACGGTTATTTTCGTCACTCATGATGTTGAAGAATCGGTATTTCTTGCCGACCGTATCGTGATTTTTTCATCCCGCCCGACTCGCATATTGGAGGATATCGATGTCACCGCCCTGCTGGGTAGCCAAAGAACGCTGTCTTTGCGCGACAGTCAGGATTTTTTCCAACTGAAAACCCGGGTGCTCCAGGCGGTTCGTGCTGCTAATGCCGAGTCCCTGTAGCCCTGCGTTGATGTAATAGCCCGTAAACCTGAAGGTGCCGGTTCTGGTCACCTTCAGGTCACTCTAGCAGCCTGCTAACCCGCCGCCCTTTTACGCCGCCATTAATTCCTTCCTTTCCCTGTAATTCGCCTTTCCCTTTATTTTTTATGGACAAAATTTTCAGCCCCCTTATTTGCCTTTTATCAGTTTAGTTATTTAATTTTGTTGTTTTACATCCCCTCAGCGCTCGGGAATAGTGAATTCAACACCTGCTAAGACCGATAAAACAATAAGGGATAATAACAAAAATGATGCATAGCGCTAAATTAGCTAAATTAACCGCAGTGGCCGCCGTGGTCCTTTTCTCCGGGGTAGCCAATGCCGCACCGGGCATTGACCTGATCGCCAATGAAACGCCGATTAACACACCAAAGAGTGCGGAAGCGGCGGCAAAAATTCCGGCCAACTTTAAGTTTGTGGAGCCCGGCACGCTGACCGTGGCGCTGGCCGTCTTAGGCAGCGCACCGCCGTTCGGGCTGTTTGCCCGTGACAACAAAACGGTGATCGGCAGCGAAGCGGACATCGCCCGTCTGGTGGCCGACGGCCTGGGGCTGAAACTCAAAGTGGTACCCGCTTCGTGGGAAGACTGGCCGCTTGGCGTTACCTCCGGCAAATATGACGCCGCCATCTACAACATTACCGTCACCAAAGAGCGCAAAACCAAATTCGATTTTGCCACCTACCGTCAGGATACGCTGGGCTTCTACGTGAAAACCGGCAGCAAAATTAAATCCATTACCTCCGCACCGGATATCGCCGGTAAGAAAATCATCGTCGGTTCCGGCACCAATCAGGAAGCCATTCTGCTGGCCTGGGATAAAGAGAATCAGGCCAAAGGTCTGGCGCCCTTCCAGCCGCAATATGTCACCGATGACGCCGCCGCCACGCTGGCGATTCAGTCTGGCCGCGCCGACGCCACCTTCGGGCCGAACGTCACCGGCGCGTATAAATCACTGCTGACCGGCAAAACCGTGCTGGTCGGTACCGTCGCCGGTGGCTGGCCGAAAACCGCCAACATCGCGGTGACGCTGAAGAAAGGCAACGGACTGGTAGATGCGGTGCAGGCCTCGCTCAACAGCGCCATCGCCAGCGGCAGCTACCTGAAAGTACTGGACCGCTGGGGCGAGAGCGTCGAGAAAATCGACCACTCTGAAATCAACCCGCCGGGTCTCGGCGACTAACCATCACGCTCAGCAGGAGCCGACCATGAGCCAGGATATTTTCATACAAACCCTGCCGGATGATCCGCTGATCGCCCCGGTGATCGACGGCTTGTTCGGCGAATACCGCGCCCGTTACGGTGACTATTTTGGCGAACAGGAACAGGAGCCGCTGAGCTATTACGCGCCGCCGGACGGGGTGTTTATTGTGTTACTGCGTGAAGGCGTGCCCATTGCGATGGGCGCATTCAAACGCTATGACGCCGAGACCGCTGAACTCAAACGCATCTGGACCGACCGCACCCTGCGCCGTCAGGGTCTGGCACAAAAAATCCTGATTGAGCTGGAACAGCGGGCGCAGGCATTAGGTTACCGCCAGCTGTTTCTGACCACCGGTTTCCGCCAGACCGAAGCCGTCGGGTTATACCTTTCCAACGGCTATCAGCCGCAGTTCGATACCCGCGTGGATCCGGTGGTCTACTCACTGCCGCCGTATGACGGCAGATTGCCCTTTACCAAGGCGCTGCCGGTGACACACGCCGCGGCGCTGAACGTGGCGGAGAACGTGTATGACTGAAATCCCGCTTCGCCAAAACGATGAGCCACCGCTGAAAGTCGTCCCCGCCCGCTACCCGCTGCGGCTGGTCGGGGCGGTGTTCTCGCTGTTTATTCTGCTGGTGATCGTCCAGTCGATTGCCACCAACCCGCGCTGGGAGTGGTCGGTATTCCGCCAGTGGTTTTTCGAGCCGGCAATTTTGCAGGGACTGGCGAAAACGCTGTTGCTGACGCTGCTCGGTACGCTGTTTGGCATTATCTTCGGCACCGCGCTGGCGCTGGCCCGCTTGTCGAAATCTTACCTGCTGAACGCACTGGCCTGGGGTTATATCTGGCTGTTCCGCTCGCTGCCGTTGCTGCTGGTGTTGATCATTCTCTACAACTTTTCCTATCTGTACGACAGCTTGTCGTTCGGCATTCCTTTTACCTCGATTGAGTTCTTCAGCCACCCGACCGTCGATCTGCTGGATCAGTTCTCCGTCGCGGTGCTCGGCCTGTCGCTGGTGCAGTCGGCCTACACCGCCGAGATCATCCGTGGCGGTATTTTAGGGGTGGAACACGGCCAGCACGAAGCCGCGGCGGCGCTCGGCCTGCCGGGTTACCGCCGCACGTTTCGCATTATTCTGCCGCAGGCGCTGCGGGCGATTATCCCGACCGGTTTTAACGAAGTGATAAGCCTGGCAAAAGGCACGTCGATTGTTTATGTGCTGTCGATGCCGGAGCTGTTTTACACCGTGCAGGTGATTTACAACCGGACGCAGCAGGTGATCCCGCTGCTGATGGTGGCGGCGGTGTGGTATCTGGTCATCACCACCGTGCTGTCGGTGTTGCAGTATTACGTCGAACGTTATTTCTCACGCGGTGCGGTGCGCGAACTTCGCCCGACGCCCATCCAACGATTTCGCCTGTGGGCGCGCGGCTAAGCCGTGAAGGAGCAACCCGATGTCCGAAGCCTTTGATCTGTTCGTCCCCCACCCGCCAGCCAAAACGGCGGATACCGTTTTTCTGCGCCGCCCGCAGGCCAGCAGCGCCGCGCCGGGGCGCATCGAAATCCGCCATCTGAGCAAGCATTTCGGTGCCCATAAAGCGCTGAATGACGTCAGCCTGACGATTGAGCCCGGCACGGTGACGGTGATCCTCGGCCCGTCCGGTTCAGGGAAATCCACCCTGCTGCGCACCATTAATCACCTTGAGCGCGTCAACGAAGGGACGATTCAGATCGACGGCGATTACGTCGGCTACCGGCGCAAAGGCGATAAGCTTTACGAGCTGAAAGAGAGCGCCATCCTGAAACAGCGCACCCACGTCGGTTATGTGTTTCAGAACTTCAATCTGTTCCCGCATATGTCGGTGCTCGACAACATTATTGAAGCCCCCATCGTTCACCGCCTGCTGAACCGCAAACAAGCCATTGCCCGCGCCTATGAGCTGCTCGACACCGTGGGCCTGCGCGAAAAAGCCCACGCCTATCCGCGCCATCTTTCCGGCGGCCAGCAGCAGCGTATCGCCATCGCCCGCGCGCTGGCGCTCAATCCGAAAGTCATGTTATTCGACGAACCGACCTCGGCGCTTGACCCCGAACTGGTCGGCGAGGTGCTCGACGTCATCAAGAAACTGGCCCAGTCAGGCGTCACAATGGTGGTGGTCACCCATGAAATCGGCTTCGCCCGGCAAGTCGCCGATCAGGTGGTGTTTATGGTGGATGGGGCCGTTGTGGAGAGTGGGAGTGCGGAACAGGTACTGGAGAGACCTGTTCATAAGAGGACCCGAAGCTTTTTAGAAAAAGTTTTATAAAAACTGGGCAGCAGCCCAATCCCCTTTCCGCAGCCGATACAGGCAATGCTCCTGCAGCCAGCTCCCCGGCCCGACTGCCGGATGGTCAAAGTTTTCATCCGGGCTAAGGATCATACCCATTCTCTGCATCAGCGCTTGTGAACGGATATTCGGCAACGCGGTGAACGCGACAATCTCATTGAGATTCAGCTGGTTAAAACCAACATTGAACGCAGCGTGGGCGGCTTCGCTGGCCAACCCTTTTCCCCAGGCTTCTGTGCAAAGACGCCAACCCATTTCCACACAGGGAGTAAACGGCAGGTTATAACCCGGCGTATGCAGGCCAAGGAAACCGATAAACTTGCCGTCATCACGGGTTTCCAGCGCCCAGATCCCCCAGCCGCGCTCGACGATAAGCCCGCTACAGCGTGCTGCCATTCCATCACTTTGTTCCCGGGTCAGCGGTGACGGGAAAAACTCCATCACTTTTGGGTCAGCGTTCATAGCCGCAAAAGGCACAAGATCCTCTTCACGCCACTGCCGTATCAACAGGCGCGGCGTAGTGATTTCGATGATTGGGGTGACAACGGGAACGGTAAACGCTTGCATGTTTTCTCCTTGCTGATGGACCGGTTGTAGCTAAGAAACAGCATTTCAGAATACCAGATCCAGCCGGCTTAATGCCAACCACGCCAGCACCGCTCCGGTACTTTCTTGTTTGCGCTGCAGAATAGTCATGTTGGCACGCAGGTTGAAATCATGCAGCGGTTTATAGAGCAGCCCGGGTAGCGGAACCTGTTCGAAGGTGGCCGGTACCATTGCCAGCCCCTGCCCGGCTGCTGCAAGAATTAATACGCTCAGCGTGCTGGAAACGCGATGGGAGATGTTGGGTTCGGCGCCCAGAGCCTGCCGCAGTTGAGCGAGCTGACCGGCATCAGCGGCCCCTTCGGTGGCATACACCACCAGTGGTTCTGCGGCGATCATTCCAGTGGTCAGAAACGGCTGCGCGGCCAGCGGATGGTCAGACGCCATGGCGATCATCATCGGCCAGTCGCCAACCCGCTCGGCACTTAGCTGGTCGTCAACATCAAACCCCATTTCCGGACAATACCCAACGTCAATCTCACCGGCCATGATCGCCTGCCCCTGCAACTGCGGCCCCATTTCGCGCAGTTCCAGTTCGACCTGTGGATAGGCCGCGCTGAAGGTGCGCATATCCGCCAGTAACTTGCCGGTAAACACCGCGTTACCGGCAAACCCAATACGTACCCGGCCAGTTTCTCCGCGCAGGGAGCGCTGCACCAGGGTTTTGGCTCTTTCGGCCTGCGCGACAGCCAGCCCGGCTTCTCTGCGGAACAACCGCCCGGCCTCGGTCAGTTCGACTTTGCGGCTGGTACGCAGAAACAGTGACCCGCCGATCTCCTCCTCCAGCGACTTAATCTGCATGCTCAGTGCGGGCTGTACGATGTTAAGTCGCTGCGCGGCACGGCCAAAGTGCCCCTCTTCGGCTACAGTCAGAAAGTAACGCATTTGACGCAGATCCATTCCGGCGATTCCATCAATTAAAATGATTAATAACTCAATTTAAACTATTTGTTTTGATGGCTGCAAGAACCGATGCTGTGCACAGAAAAATTCAGTTACCCCGCTTTATTTCAGGAAAAACGCCATGAGTAATACATTACAAGACCGTCAGGACATCGCCGACTTAATGACTGGTTGGATCCACCGTGATTTGGCCGAGTGGAATCAGTTGCTGGAACTTTTTCATGATGACGGTGTGATTGAAGTGACCTGGTTTGAAGGCCTGTTCAGCCAGTTCGTAGAAGGTTCGAAAAAGATGGGCGGCTCAGATTTTGCCACCAAACATTTAATCGCCTCGCCGGCCGTTACCTTTAACGGTAACCGCGCCATTGTTGAAACCAACGCCATTATTATTGGTGAAAACACTAAGCTGGGTTTGGGTTGCAACGGCCATAACCGTTTTTATGATTTGGTGGAAAAACGTGATGGCGTGTGGCGTATTGTGAAACGCCAGTCGATTTACGACATGGGCAATTTCACTTTCCCAACGGGCGTGGTTGAGATTGATAAGAGCGTGGTAGCAAAATACCCGCGTGAATACGCGGCGCTGGCCTATCTGCTGGAGAAAAGTGGTTTCCCGGTGAAACGGGTATTCGCCACTAAATTTAGCAGCCAGGAACAAGAGATGAAGGCTGCCGGTAACCAATGGCTGGCTGAAGCGAAGTAATACCAACTTGCTGCATCCGCCTCAACCACTCAAGAGTTTATCCGTTGTCTTTCCCGGTCTTGGGGAATTCGTGGTCAGTAGGGACTTCCGGCAGGTCATCAAGAGCGGGCTGGATCCCTTCTGAGATATAATCTTTTGCCGCTTTGGCCTGTTCATGGCCTGTCGCATCCCGCACCAGGACATGTTTGATTGTGCCATCTTCCAGTACTTCACGGTGAATACCGGTAAATTCGCTCATAAGTTCCTCTTTATGCTAATCAACTGAAGCCGGATACAAGTTACCGACAATGACGTGCTCATGTTTAAGCATAGTTTTTTTCTGGAAAAACTCGAATAACAAAAATCCGAACATTCCTTCAGCGGCAATAACCTTTTCCTGATAAATTAACGGGCTAGTCAGGAGTACACTGGCTTCCTCAGGATTTATCGGCGCACCGACAGGAGAAGGCATTTTGGACGCGAGCACTATCAACACACTTTTTTTTATTGGCGCCCTGTTGGTAGCAGCAAGCATTCTGCTCAGTTCGCTCTCTTCACGCCTTGGGATCCCCATTTTGGTCATTTTCCTCGCCATCGGTATGTTGGCGGGTGTTGACGGCATTGGCGGAATTGCCTTCGATAACTATCCGGCGGCCTATCTGATCAGTAACCTGGCGCTGGCGGTGATTTTACTCGATGGGGGTATGCGCACCCGCGCCTCCTCCTTTCGCGTGGCACTCTGGCCCGCCCTGTCTCTCGCCACCGTCGGCGTACTGATCACCGCCGGGCTGACCGGTCTGGCAGCCGCCTGGCTGTTTAAAGTGGATTTGATTCAGGGCTTGCTGATTGGCGCCATTATCGGTTCAACCGATGCTGCCGCCGTCTTTTCGCTGATTGGCGGTAAAGGTCTGAATGAGCGTGTGAGTGCGACGCTGGAGATCGAATCCGGCAGTAATGACCCGATGGCGGTATTTCTGACCATCACGCTTATCGATATGATCGCCAAAGGCCAACACGGCCTGAGCTGGATGTTCATACTGGATGTTATTCAACAATTCGGGCTGGGGATTGTTTTCGGTCTGGGCGGCGGCTGGCTGCTGCATAAACTGATTAATAAGATTTCACTGGCTACCGGTTTATATCCGCTGCTGGCGTTCAGCGGCGGGCTGATGGTGTACGCGCTGACGGTAGCAATGGACGGCAGCGGAATTCTGGCGGTCTATCTGTGCGGGCTGGTGTTGGGCAATATGCCGATCCGTAACCGTCACGGCATTATGCAAACCTTCGACGGGCTGGCGTGGCTGAGCCAAATTGGCATGTTCCTGGTACTCGGCCTGCTGCTGACGCCGAGCAATTTGCTGCCGATTGCGGCGGGTGCGCTGGCGCTCTCGGTGTGGATGATCTTCTTCGCCCGCCCGCTTTCCGTGTTCGTCGGGCTGCTGCCATTCAAGAACTTTACCCTGCGCGAACGCTTCTTTATCTCGTGGGTCGGTTTGCGCGGCGCGGTGCCGGTGATCCTGGCGGTGTTCCCAATGATGGCCGGCATTCCACAGGCCAATCTGTACTTCAATGTCGCGTTCTTTGTGGTGTTGGTGTCGCTGTTGTTGCAGGGAACCTCGCTTGGCTATGCGGCGAAAAAAGCCCGGGTCATCGTTCCCCCTATGCCAACGCCGGTGTCGCGCGTGGGGCTGGATATCGACGTGTATAACAACTGGGAACAGTTTATTTATCAGCTTGGATCGGAGAAATGGTGCGTTGGCGCCGCGTTGCGTGATTTGAAAATGCCGCAAGAAACGCGGATCGCCGCCCTGTTTCGCGGTACTGAGATGTTGCACCCGACCGGCAGTACCCGCCTGAAAGAGGGCGATATTCTGTGTGTGATTGGGCAGGAGAAGGATTTACCGGAACTGGGTAAACTGTTCAGTGACAGCAACGCCGTGGTGCTTGACGACCGCTTCTTCGGTGACTTTATATTGCAGGCCAATGCGCCTCTTGAAGCCATTTCACAGCTCTACGGCCTGAATCTGGATGATTCCGTCGATAAGTCACTGTCACTGGGCAACTTTGTGATTAAGCTGCTCGGGGGCGAACCGGTCATCGGCGACCATATTGAATGGGACGGCCTGACCTGGACTATCGCGGAAATGGAAGGCAAAGATGTCAGTAAAGTCGGCGTGAGAATTGTGACGCAAAAAGCCTGAGAAATAGAGAAGAAGAGACATAAAAAAACGCCTGTCAGGTTTAACCTTGCAGGCGTTTTTATTTTCGACGTTCAATTAAACCTTACGTCAAACCGTTATTGTGCAGCGGATTGCGGGTCTTTGTCGTAATCAGAACAAGACTGGTAGCCTTTATTCATGACATGACCGGTGTCATTGAAGCTGACGAAATAGGTCTGTGCTTTACCATCACGTGGGGCAACGGCATAAGTCTGGCAAGTCCCTTTAGCATGTACCAGCGTCGCTTCGGTTGACGGTGGTCCTGCAAGGGCGCGTACCTGAGCTTTAGTCATACCGACTTTAACGTCACTGACCACGGGCTCTTTAACGTAGCTTGCCGCACGATCGTAAGTCTGACACCCAGCAAGGACTGAAACGGCTGTAGCAACAATAATCAACATTTTCTTATTCATGACTTCTTTCTCCTGAAGTGCTTTATGTCCTATTAAGCGTAGAAGAGATAAGGATTTTTTCCAGCACATATGACTTTTATTTATCAATTTCACCACAAATTCAGTTTTTTCTGATAACCAACTGTGTCGCAAATTCCTGCCTATTTACCGGCAAATATAATGTTAACCCGCCGATTTTGTTCTATACATGAAGGTTGTAAGCCATTGAGCTTACGTGCTTCATTTTATTTTTTTGCGACAAGGAGCCGTGCTCATGCCTTTGGATCGACGCCAGTTTTGTACGCTGCTTAGTGTGGCTGCCCTGCTGCCGCTCTCCCTGTCACTCAAAGCCCAACCCAGAGAAGTTGCCGTGGAAATTCTGCATATCGATAAACCCGACGGTGGCGTGCCCAATAACCGGCTGCCCCTGCTGATTTACCATCATGTGATCCCGCCGCAGGTGGTGGATAATGCAGACTATCTGGAACATCTTTTTAAATCCAACGGCTGGCCGCCTCAGTGGTGCTATCCGGTTTATCCCTTCACACATTTTCACGCCAATACGCATGAAGTGTTGGGGGTGTTTTCGGGAACCGCACAGCTGCAACTCGGTGGAGAGAAAGGCAAAGTGGTACACGTCAATGTGGGTGATGTGCTGCTGATCCCAGCCGGTGTGGGGCACAAACAGATGTCAGCCGACGAGGATTTTATGCTGGTAGGGGCATACCCGCCGGACGTGACCGCCGATCTTTGTCACGATGAGCCAAAGAAAATGGCCGGGCGGGTAAAAACTATCGAACAAGTCCCGCTACCGCTAACCGATCCGGTGACCGGTCATTCGGAAGGCAGCATGTTGTACTGGCACGGCAAGAACTGAGTTTTCAGCGCAGCGGGCGCTGCATGACCGTGACCTGCTCGTTATCTACTTCGCGGGTTTCAACCTCCTGCCAGCCGAGACGCGCATACAAAGCTTGCTGATCTGGCGTATAGAGCCACAGTGTGTCGACATCGGTCTGACTTGCCCGCGCGATACAGGCTTTAACCAGCGCCGAGCCGATCCCCTTACCGCGCATCGCATGGCAGGTAAACACTTCACCGAGCCAATATTTGCGCTCAGGCACATCATCAAGTTCATAACGCATAACGCTGGCGGTGCCGGTCACCTGGTCGTTTTCATCAAAGGCGACCAGCACGAACTGGCGGCCACTGCTTGCTATGCGCTGTTCAAGACGCTGACGGATGTAGTCTTTCTGTGCCCAGTGCGGGAAATCTGACCATTCGCCATGCAAATGTTGGGTGATCACCTCAAGATATTGGGGAACATCGGCAAGGCTGGCGATTTTCACCGCACAGGCACTGGATGGGGAAGAAGTCTCAGTCATGGGAAAACCGTTTTAAGCTATCAGGGGGAACTAATTTGTCGATTCCCCCCTTGGCTGTCAAGCCGCAGCCGGTATTTCTCCCAATCCAAATCGAGAAACCGCTTTTTCCAGTCGTTGTGACTGCGATAACAGTTGTTGTGACGAACTGGCCGCCTGCTGTGCCAGTTGGCTATTTTGTTGCGTCACTTGGGTCAGCGTAACAATACGTTCTGAAACTTCATCAATGCTCTGGCGCTGATCCTGAGACGCCTCGGCGATTTCACTGACCAGCGTATGCAGGCCGCTGAAAAGGGTGATGATCTCATTCAGGCTTTTACTGAGAAGCGTGACTGACGTTGAACCGCGCCCAATTTGCGTCACAGACTCTTCAATAAGCAGATGAATCCCGCGCGTAGAATGGCTGCTTTTTTGCGCCAGCAGACCGATCTCTTTGGCCACCACGGCAAAACCGCGCCCGTACTGCCCGGCGTGTGCGGCCTCAATCGCCGCGTTTAAGGCCAGAATATTGGTCTGAAACGCCACGTTGTCGATTATCGCCACAATGCTGCTCATTTCCGCCGACTGGCTGACGATCTCTTTCATCGCTGAATCTACTTTTATCATCACATCGCCACCGCTGGTCGCGACTTTCTGCGCCTGTTCTGCGCGCTGGCTGGCCTGATGCGCGTTCTGCGCATTGTCTTTCACACGCTCGGTGAGTGACGTGATGTGATGATTTGCCGCATTAAGTTCATCGTGCTGTTTCAGTGATTGTGAAGATAACTCTTCATTACCCTGCGCAATTTGGTTGATGTTAACCATGATTTGCGAGGAGGCATCGCGCACTTCACTGATAAGCCGTCTCAGACCGGTCTGCATTCCGCGCAGGCTTTCATTAAGCTGATGAACCTCGCTCACCCGTGAGGTTTTGCCGTCAATCTGACCAGAGAGGTCCCCCGCGGCCAGTACACCAATGTGAGCAATCACCTGTTGCAACGGGCGAATGACCCAGCGGGTAATGCCGTGCCAGACAGCAAAGGCTATCAACGCAAGCAACCCTAGCGCCCCAAAAAAAAGTATTTTGGCCTGTGATAACGTCCCCAGTAGCCGGTCACTAAGCGACACGGCTGTCTGCTCGTTAACGCTGAGATATCGGTAGTATTTATCGCTGAAATCATCCTGAAAGGCCTGGATCGGCACATTAAAGAAAGCATCAATGGTGTTGGTTTTTTGCAAACCCTCCGACTGTTCGCGCAGGCCGTCGTAAAACATCTGATAGCTGACTTGCAGTTCAGCCGCCGCTTTCTGTGCATCTCCCTGCAAACCTCCGGTGAGGGCCGCAAACTGCCGGAAGTATTTATCCGAGGCGACCAGCGAAGCCTGTGATGCTTCCATCAGGCTATGCCAACTGCCGTCAGAGCCGGTTTCCTTATCCTGCATGAAATAAATGCCAGCCCGGTTGAGCTTGTCGCTGGCCATCAGCAATTCCATGCGGGCTTTGTCCATGACCGCTTGCTGCTGGCGCAGACTTTCGGTGGCAATGACGTTTTGGCGGGCGTCTTGTAAAATATTGGCCAGGGTCAGGGTTGAGAAAATCTGTAACGCCGAAAACAGCGTAATGACACAAATTACCCCAAAAAGAATCCCCCGCTGGCGGGATATGAATATTGAACGGAGTGCTGTGGTTAAAATGCGTGGCAAATTAGTAAGAGGAAATGTTAATTTCATGATTATTCTGCGTAATTTTTAATGTAAGCAGAATTTTAATCCCTGGAAATGACATAAATATTTCAGGGATCACCATGTCACTCACCCAATGCGTATTTGGGGCTGGAACAACGAACTGGCGTTCAAGATAATTGGGGCTGGCAACTGAAGGTTTTCCGCCCCCGTAATAGCGTCGTTTTCGGTATCCAGTCTGAGACGCTAATTCAGCGAACCTCATGAGGTGCACGATCCTGTTACCGTCCAGGGGGGCACGCCAAATGAGGCAAAAAAGTGTCTACGAAATCCGGATCTATTCCGTTTTGATGCAGTAAGTGTAATAAAAAAGTTAATTATTATGTCATGCTGTATTAAATATTTTAATTTAAAATATTAATATTCAATTTGTCAACAAAATAGAGTTCATTTTTTTCATTTCAAACACATATCAGAGCAATCGTTTGCTTTAAAAAGGAAAGCAGCCTCAAATTGCAATAAAAAGAGAAAATAAAGCACAGATTTCTACTCATCGCTTTAATGGCGAATTATTATTTTTTTGCTGATAATAGCAAAAAAATAATCGCCTTGACTATTGTCCCTCCAGGTTTAGAATCTTCCGCAGAGTATATATAGAGAGTTCACCTTCGCTCGGATGAATAATCTATTTTAGAAATCTCAAACCAACAAAATAAAGGAATAATTGTGCCTATCAACAACCCAATATGGAGTCAGGAAGAGTTAACTGGCAATATAAAATACAACAAAGACTTAGCCACAATAATAAAAAACAACGCATGGCATGGACTATTTGAATCACCCAAATGGATTTTGATGAACCCCGCCGATGAAGTTATTGACTTTTATCATAAATACATCGTTAACCCCTCTTTAGCTTTACGTAATCGATTCTCACTTTCTGGCAATAAGCTCCATGATCTCGGTTGTGGTGGCGGACGTCATCTGTTTTACTTTAATGAACGAGGTTTTGAGGTTACGGGCAGTGATTTGTCTGAAAATGCCATTGAGTTTACAAAGTCTGAATTAGCACGCCGTCAACAAAGCGCAGAACTCGTTCTTTGCCCAATGACAGAACTCCCCTTTGAAAATGATACATTTGATATTACTGTATCTCGTGCTGTTATCAACCACGCCTCTTTACAGGATGTTAAAAAAACCATCTTTGAAGTTGCCCGCACAACCAAACAAGGTGGCCTATTTTTCGTCACTTTCTCTTCGGAACGTGCATCCGATTGGAAAAAAGGTACGGAAGTTGAAGAGGATGTCTCCTATATTCCAGAGTCTGGCCCGGAAAAAGGTCTTATTCATACTTTCCTGAATGCTGCAGCCACATCAGCTCTGCTCGAACCGTTTTTCCGTATAGAAGAAATTTACTTGTACGAACACCCGTCTTGGGTAACTGATGCTCCTGGCGCCTCGAGTCCAAATGAATATTTTGGTTCTGAATACGTCGCTATTTGCGTGCGCCGCTAATATTATTTAGCCATGGCAGTTTCTCGCAATGGAGGGCTGCCACTTATTTTGTGGTGTTCAAGGTATTTAAAGATGATATTGACAGGAAAATCCATTGAGGAATTTGTCAGGAATGGTGACATTTCCATATCTCCTTTCTCCAAAAATAATATAACAACAAATTCTTATGATCTTACTTTAGGATGCCAATTTATTCGGTATAGTGAAGAGGTTATGGATCCTAAGAAAGAAAATAAATACGATATTATTGAGTGTGGCCCTGAAGGCATATTACTGAGCAAAGGGGATTTTCTATTAGCTCATAGCATTGAAAAACTCGGCAGTAATAAGTATGTTCCCATTATTCACGCCAAATCCAGTATCGCCAGGCTGGGGCTCTTTGTGCATATCACAGCAGACTTAATTGACATTGGTTCATTTGGCTGTGTAACCTTCCAGTTGCATAGCACCTTACCGATAAGATTATTTCCCGGAATGAAAATAGGCCAAGTAACGTTCTGGAAACCTCTGGGGGAGATTATTCCCTACAGCGGGAAGTATCAGGGTTCTGTGGGGCCGAGGGCATCGATGGCTTATTCAGATTTTAAAGTGTAATAATCAAACAATTCAACATGGACTCAGAATATGATTCTTACCGGCAGCGAAATAAAAAAGAGAACCGCCAGTAACGACATTACTATAATTCCATTTAATGAAAAACAATTAAATCCAAACAGCTATAACTATTGTTTAGGCCCACGATTAGGTATTCCTAACCTCACTGGGAATAATGTTTCTTTTGACTTTATCGATCTCCCTCCAGAGGGATTTGTAATGGATGCTGGAACCACTTATTTGGGGCATACGCTGGAGATTTTGGGTAGCAATAAATTCGCTATGTCTCTGATTGGGCGTAGCTCTTTAGGACGTCTAGGCCTTTTCTTGCAAGTTTCAGCTAATCTTGGACATACCGGGGCCTGCCATCAATGGACATTGGAGTTAGTTGCTACCCGCCCTTTCCGACTCTATCCTGGTATGCGTATCGGTCAAATATCTTTCTGGGTTAATCAGGGTTCTCCGGGTCTGTACCATGGGGGATATTCCGCCTACAACAACCCACAAGTGTCGAAAATAGTACCATTGGTTGAGTCTGTATGATGAATATTACCAGTAAAACACTCAGTGATAATAAACTGCATCTCATGGCATCAGAAAAAGTGCGTGCTAAAGAGGCTTTTTCACAGGCTTTTTCGGGGGCTGGTTTTACTTTTCATCAACCTGATGGATTGATACCCAGCCATGATAAATCCACCCTATTTACAGGCTCTACTATTAGTACCTTTAAGCCTTATCTGCAACAAAATGCGGGACTTGTTCTAAATCCTATGTTTACGGTTCAGGACTGTTTACGCACCCAAAATAATCTTGCGATGCAAGATGTAGTCAATTACCCCAAATGGTCTTCTCTGTTTAGTAGTGTAGGCGCAATCGGGCGATATCAGGATCGCTATCTAATAGTTCAGGCTTTGCGTGATTTCATCTCTAACCTGGAGCTGAATACTCCTGCGCGTCTGCGGATTAATATTGCTAGCCTGGACCATGATATTATTGACATGCTGGAGGCTGGAGGGATGGCTGATTATCTCCATTTTGATAGCCAACAACCAGCCTATTACTGCCATAAGTTTGGTATGGATGGCATTACTGGCCGAAACTGCAACCTTGCCGTCAGCAGTGATGGCGAAACGTTTATGGACATTGGTAATCTCATTGTCATTGAGTCAGCACAGGCACCGCTTGGTGTTGAAGCGGCATTCGGGCTTGAAACCATCGTCACGCGTATGCATGGGTTGTGCAGCTCAATTCTGGCTTTGAGCGCAGCCACTTGCTTTTCAATCCACTCAGCTGAAAACTTGTACATCATTGATGCATTGGTTGCCTGTGTCGCCATCATGTCATTCGATATCCAACCTATAGCGAATAATCGAGGCAGAGTTTTGCGTCGATATCTTCAAGGCCTAAATCAGTTACGCTTAAAAAATAGTATATCAATCGAATTTATTGCAGATGCTGCCAGACATTTCGAACTAACCCATTACAAAACACAGCATATCTATAAGAGGATTGAACAATATCTGCAGCAGCATACATTGTTAGTAGTACAAGACCTGACATTATCTAATATTAACATGCGCCTATCCCACAGCTTGTACAAATAAATAACAGGATATTATTTAGATATGAAACTTGGTGTTATTTCTGATATCCATGAAGATGTTGTCCGGCTTGAAGAATCGTTAAAACTATTCGAAGCTCTTGGAATAGATGATGTGGTTTGCCTGGGTGATATCGTTGGTTATTCTGTACCCTTCTATGGTTATCTTAAGACGAGAAATGCTAACCGTTGTGTGGAATTGATACAAAAAAACTGTTGTGCCGTGGTTATTGGTAACCATGATCTATTTGCTATTCGCAAGGTGCCTTCTGCAGCGGCAGACTTTGTTTACCCTGCTGATTGGTATCAGCAGGACTATGAGCAGCGTAAGTTATTAGCCGATAAAAAAATATTCCTTTATGAAGACCACGAATTACCAAGCCTACTCAATGACAATAACCTTAGCTATTTAAACTCATTACCAGAAAAAATCATCAAATCCTTTTCCACTCATAATTTATTGCTCTCTCACTACGCACTGCCTGACATTACCGGTTCATGTACCCATGAAGTCAAAACTCATCAGGATCTTGCAGCACATTTTGCCTTTATGGATGAGCATCGTTGTCTGCATGGCTTATCAGGCAATGATCATATTCCGGGCATGAAAGTATTTACTCCTAAGCATGTTGTCCAGACTGGATTCGAACGTCATGAATTAGGGACATCCGTCGCCTGGATAACCGGGCCAACACTGTCTAAAGGCACGATGGAAAATGGCGTCATGATCTATGACAGCAAGGAGATGTCCATTTCCTCAATTGCACTCGGCACACCATTGCATCAGATTCCGGCCACCATCTGAATCGGTTTATACCAACGAGACGAATCGAATGAATAACTATATTTTATACATTAATGGTCGACAAAATCCTCATGAACGGATGGCAGAAATGCGCGCAGCACGTTCTTTGGGTCTGAACATTGTGCTTATGGCTAAAAACATACCGGCATATGCCGCTGTATTAGCCATCGAAACCGTCACTGTTGATTTGGATGATTTCGAAACTTGTCTCGGCGTCGCCAGTTTGTTGAATAAAAAGTATGCTTTTAAAGGCATTGTCTGTTGGTCGGAAACAGATGTTCCGCTTAAAAATTTTCTCGCGAACGAATTACATCTTGCAGGCATGAGTGCGCAGGCCGTTCGCCATAGCCGCGATAAAATTGCCATGAAACAAAAGGTAAAACATCTTGGCTCGATGATTCCTCGTTTTCAAGCAGTCATCTCTTTACTGAGTGCGAAAAACGCAGCAAGGCAGATAGGTTATCCGGTGATCGTCAAACCTGCATCAGGTTCGGGATCAAAAGGTATATTTAAAGTTAACAACGACCACGCATTAGAGCAGGCGCTTAGTCAACTTTCAAACATCGCTACAGACTCCTTTGATACGGTATTCAGTGCATTTGGGGGGGAGATTATTCTTGAAGAGTTTATTGAAGGGCCTGAGTTTAGCGTAGATGGTTATGTGTCTGACGGGAAGATTACAGTCATCGGTATCACTGACTATCAGTCTGATCCAGTAACCTTTGTGGAAAACCGTCATATATTTCCTTCTAACCATAGCGATCCCATACAGGATGAGATCGAACGCTGTGCGCGTCAGATTGTCGAATCACTAGAAATAAATAATACTGTTTTCCATCTGGAAGGAAAATACTCATGTAACGGATTTAAATTTATTGAGTGTGCCGCCAGACCAGCCGGTGGGTACATATCGACCCATCTATTACAGCATGCCAGCCGTCACCAACACTTACAAAACTATGTCCAGGTTTGCTGCGCAATTCAGCCGTCAACTTTACGCTTAAGCGGAGATTATATCGGCGTACGATATTTATTTGCAGAAAAAAATGGCACATTACACAGTATAGATAACGTGACCAAAGTACTGAACCATCCTAACATTCAGCATCTATATTTACATTTCTCCCCAGGGCATATTGTCACATTACCACCCGAGGATTACAGCGCTTATCGTCTCGGTGTAATTATTGGTACGGGCGAGGATTACAATCAGCTTGCCGATACCTTAGAATGGGCAGCAGAACAAATAAGGTTTACAATCAAATGAAAAACGTCCTAATCTTATTTGGGTGTGCATCACACCGTCAGGGACCACGTGCTATTTCTCAAGCTCACTCATTAGGGCTCAATGTTATTCTGGTTGATACTCAGGATAATGTCGAAAATCTATCAGCTAATGCTCCGCAGAACATTCAAATTTATACAGTAAGCTCAAAAGATTATGATGCTTGCTTTCCGCTAATCAAATCACTGTGTACAACATTTCCGGTAATTGGAATTTATACTTTTGAAGAGTATTCCGTGGAAACCTGCTCGCGTCTTTGCGCCACGTTGGGTTTCATCAATAACCCAACGGCGGCCATATTACGAATTAGGAACAAAAACAGTTGTCGTCAAATTCTCTCTGAAAATGGCTTGCCGCAGCCGGAATTACACATTTTCAACAATCTGCAACAGGCCTGTTATTGTTTACAAACCCAACCGACTGGAGGTGGAGATTGGATTCTTAAACCTATCGACGCCTCAGGTAGCCAAGGAGTCAGTCGTATAACCAATAATGGCATACATCAACTGCACACAGCATTTTCCAGATTGACTTCCACTCAACAGGAAGGGTTTATTATAGAAAAATTTATTATTGGTAAAGAATTTAGCCTTGAGGGATTCTTTCATTATGGCGAGCCAATATTTCAAGGCATCACAGAAAAAGCCCTTAAGCCGGGCAGTAGTTTTGTAGAAGATATGCATATCTTCCCTGCTGAATTGCCTATAGAAACGAGAAATGACGTTTTTGCGGTGGCAAAAAAAGCCTTACATTGTGTTGGGTTGATGTTTGGGCATTTTCATCTGGAGTTTTGGATTTCTGACTGCCAAATCATCATTGGTGAAATTCATAGTCGACCAGGTGGCGATTACATTCATCTTTTAACAGAAGTCGTGACAGGTATTCCCACTTATGCGGCGGTATTCCAACAATATATTGAATCTGCATCTTGTCATGAACCTGCTCCCACAATCACTCACCGATGCGCCGCTGCGGTGAAATATTTCGATGCCCCAGAGGGTGAACTGATTGCGATCTACGGAATAGCTGACTTACAAAAAAAGAATCAAATAATACTGACTGAAATCACTGTTAAACCCGGAGAAATACTTCCACCATGTACTGAGTCTGGTAAGCGCGTGGGATGTGTTGTTGTTCGGGAGGAAAGTAGTGACAAGGCAAAACACACTGCAATGGAGATGGCAGCATATGTCCACTTTGACATCCTCTAAAAACAGCATGTCCTTGATGACCATCGACTCATTTTTATTCTCGTTCACCTACTTTATGACATTGTCGATCCTGGCTTTGTATATGGATGCATTTCTTGGCCTGTCGGCATTAGAAACTGGCAGTATTATTATGGTGTCCTCTATTGGTTCTAAGGTCACACGCTTGCTGATTTCGCCATTTCTGGACTTGATTACACCAGCATACTTAGTTTCTCTTTCGGCCTTTACGATGAGCCTGAGTTGCATCACTATCGCCCTTTCGCAACAGTACCTGCCAGTATTGTGCGCTGTAGGTTTTTTTGGCATTGCTTATGGAAGTAACAGCATTTTAATCCGTGCTGTCGCGGGAGCAACTGATAACACTCATATGCGTACTGCGTTCTTTGTCCGATTGTCCGTCATCACAAATCTGGCATCCATGCTGGCACCATTAATCGCCATTTATCTTTATAACCACATTTCGCCACGCCTACCTTTCTTAGTTGCTTCTTTCCTGATGTTCTGTTTCTCACTCGCGCTCTTGAGGAGCCACGAATTATGGCCTCCCCTGGCTGCGCAAAAAAAATGGACGCATGCATTACGTGAACAGCTGGGTGACAAAACGTTGCGACACTATTTTCTACTAACAGCGCTATGCTGGATGATCTATTCCCAATTATTTACATCTTTACCGTTACATATTAATCAGCTTATGGGATCCACTAGCCAATTTGGTTATATAATGACGTTTAATGGTATCCTTTCCATAATGCTAGCTCCCAGGTTACAGGCACTATTTACACACTATAAAATCAACACATTCCAGACACTTTTCTTTTCTTTGGCGGCCCATGCGATGGGATCTTTATGGCTGCATTACGCTACAACGCTAACAGAACTCTATTTTGCTATCTTTGTCTGGACGTTAGGTGAGTTGCTACTAATCCCGACATTACAAAGCTGTATTTCGGGCTATTCTGCCAAAAATATTCTCATCAGTGTTTTGGCCATCAATTCTATTGCTATGGGAATCGGCGAAGGTCTGGGGGGGTTTCTCGGCATCTACTTGATCAAAAATTCAAGCTACTGCTTCATGATATTTTTCGCTCTGACAGTGCTCACTCTGGGGTATGTTATTGCCTTCAAGCCCTTGTTTACACCAAATGGCGATGACCTGGCAATTAACGACAAACCAGCATGTTAGTTTAAACGTTAAGCAGTTTACAACTAAGACTAAGTATCTGGCTTGTTGTGGCTTTTTCTGAGGGTAAACTGCTTCTAAAGAAAATTAATGTCAGAACGGTTAACTATTTCTGACTAATCACTATTTGTTCAAAGATTTCATGGCCAGGATAGTGACGCTGCAACGTAGTATTAATATCCATACGTATAAATTGGCCATTTACTCTAAAAAGACCGTAATTAGGATCTAGAAAATAGTACTCGCCTGAGGATATACGGACTAATGCGACTGCATGCATCGTATTTTTAAATTGGGGGGCTGAGACACCAAAAATAACACCACAGGATTTACCAAAATATTTCAACCCTTGAAATAATGAAAACCCACCAGATTTAGAATAAGAATATTCCAAACCAGGATTTTCGCTGTTTTTTTCCAACTCTCTCTGCCGATTATTCTTATAATGCGCAGTGAATTCCGCAGATCTCACTCTTGCATTAGAGCTATTCGTCCCATTTATACCCACACGTGTTTCATAATTTTTCTGCCGTCTCGCCGCCCTTTCCAAAAAATGTATAAACTCTTGTCGATCAACCGGGATATGTACATGCATCACCGAAGGAGCCGAGGAAAACCAACCCGGCACCCATCTTTCAAGGAGATTTTTTTCTGTTTTCACCGGGCGATTTTTTAAAATATCACCAAGCCAGGTCAGGCAGAAACCCATACAAAAACCTTCGGATTTATGCGTATTAAGAAATTCATTATAGTTACGCTGAAAATTAACAATCAATTCCATTTGGACATCCTTTCAACCTTCTCCATAAACACCATCACAACAAATTCAACCATGGCGGGACGATTTATCATTTTCATCGCGTAGAGGAATATCTATTCGTGATTATTTACAACCTGTTCATTTCCTGAGAATGACTAATAGACAATGTATAATCATCTCGTCACACCTATTTATTATAATCAACAAATAATAAACCGCCTCAACATCTCATATAACCCACAGTATAATAAAGGCTAATATTATAAATAACAATGGGCATTTCAATAAGAAACATGCCTTATTAAATATTCGGGTGAACAAAAACAAATAACCCATGCAAATTAATTTATATGGGTTATTTGTTAGCACTTATACTTTAGGGAAAATCCATACATCATCGACAGGCAGGGAAAGACGGCACATCTCCTGGCCCCGCACGTCGTTGCCGTAAGCCCGCACCACGAAGTCCTCAGCCACCGTACGGAACAGGTACTCCCAGCGGTCACCAAGGTACATGCTGGTCAGTAACGGCAGTTCTATCTGGTTGCCATCCGGGTTGTCCCCCATGCGCACACGTTCCACACGGATAACGGCGGTCCCCTCCTCACCAGCCTTCACGCTTTCGCCCGCCTGCCCCCAGAGAACCCAGTCTTTACCCTCAATGCGGGCTTTGCCGTCACGCACTTCAGTCACTTTGCCATGCAGGCGGTTATTGCTGCCCATGAATTCGGCGGTGAAGAGTGTTTTCGGCGAGCCGTACATCTCCTGTGGCGTACCTTGTTGCTCTATTTTTCCGTTATTGAGCAGCAGAATACGGTCGGAGATCGCCATGGCTTCATTCTGGTCGTGCGTCACCATCAGCGCCGACAGGCCGAGCTTGATGATCAGTTCCCGCAAGAACACGCGGGCTTCTTCGCGCAGCTTGGCGTCGAGGTTGGACAGCGGTTCATCGAGCAGGATCACCGGCGGGTTGTAGACCAGTGCGCGGCCAATCGCCACGCGCTGCTGTTGTCCACCGGATAGCTGATGCGGATGCCGCTTACCAAGATGGCCAAGGCCGAGCTGATCAAGTACCGCTTGCACCCGCTGGGTCAGTTCCGATGAGGCGACCTTACGCAACTTCAACGGATAGGCGACATTCTCAAACACGGTTTTGTGTGGCCAGAGTGCGTAGGACTGAAATACCAGCCCGAGGTTACGCTCTTCTGCCGGGATCTCACTGCGTGAACTGCCGTCATATACGGTATTTTTACCGATAATAATGCGCCCCTGCGTAGGCTTTTCCAACCCGGCCACGGCTCTGAGCAGCGTGGTTTTACCGCTGCCGGAAGGCCCGAGCAGCGAGACAACTTCCCCGCGTTTTAGATCCATGGAAACGCCCTTTAACACCGGATTGTCGCCATAGGTTAAGTGCAGATTCTCGACCGATAATTCAATCATGTAATTTGACTCCAAAACGAAGGGCAATACCCAGACCTAACACCACCAGCAGGATGTTAATAAAGGAGAGCGCGGCAACGATATCAATCGCTCCGGCGGCCCACAGGGAAACCAGCATGGAGCCGATGGTTTCCGTTCCCGGCGAAAGCAGGTAGACGCCGGTAGAATATTCACGCTCAAAAATCAGAAACATCAGCAGCCACGAACCAATCAGGCCGTAGCGTGACAGAGGAATAGTGACATGACGGGTGATTTGTCCGCGGGTGGCACCGGTACTGCGTGCCGCCTCTTCCAGCTCCGGGCCGACCTGCAATAAGGTCGAGGAGATCAGCCGCAGACCATAGGCCATCCAGACCACGGTATACGCCAGCCATACGCTAAAAATGGTACTGCGCAGCGATCGCAGCCACACCACCAGGTTGTCGCGCAGCCACTGCGACCATGACATATCGGACAGCCAGCCGGACTTGAGCGAGTTGTCCAGCCACATCGGCAGGAACAGGAATACCCACAGGAACGCCAGACCGGCCAGCAGTCCTGGCACCGCACGTGGCACCAGCACGCTGTAATCCAAAAAGCGCGTTACGCCGTCAGGTTTACGATGCATCGCGATACCGATAAACAGATAGCAGGCTACCGCCAGCGCGCCACCGATAACGCCGATAGCCATTGAGTTAACGATCGCCCGCAGCAGGTTTGGCTGCTGCCAGATAGTGCGGAACGTATTGAGAGAAAGCTCATCCCATATCGACACCCCCACGCCCCAGTTAGAAATGAAAGCACGTAAAATCACCCCCACCAGCGGTACGCCAATGGTCACCGTCAGCCAGAAGGCCACCACGGCACCGGCTACCCAGCGCCACTTGCCAAGTGGTAATGCGCGGGCCTGCGAAGCTTTACCTTTAACGGTGACGAAACGGTTGGCGGTGCGCATCAGGCGACGCTGCAACATCACCAGCGGGATGGTGATGCAAATGAGCACCACCGCCACGGCAGCCATCAGATGATAAGAGGGTGTACCGAGTTTGTTGGTGAGCTGATAGAGGTAGGTGGCCAGCACCAGGTTGCCTTCGGGGTCACCGAGCACCAGCATCAGGCCGAACACTTCCAGCCCGAGGAAAAACAACAATACGGCGGCATATAAAATGGCCGGACGCACCATCGGCAGACTGACGGCCGTCATCACCTGCAAGGGCGACGCCCCGGCGGTTCGCGCTGCTTCTTCGACGTCAGACCCGACGCTGCGCAACGCTGAGGAGATGTAGAGATAGGCATGCGGCACGTGAGTCAGACCAGCAATCACCACGATGCTCAACATGTCGTAGATATTCCACGGCACGAACCCGAGAATGGATTGCGCCCACAGCGAGAAAAAACCGACTGGCCCGGCGGCCACCACGTAACCAAACCCCAACACCATTGGCGAGACAAAAATCGGCACCAGAATCAACGGTTCAATCACGCGTCTGCCGGGCAAATCGGTACGCACCATCAAAAATGCCAGGATACCGCCGAGTGGAATCGAAATAATCACCAGTCCAAATGCCAGGATAAAGCCGCTTTTCAGCGCCTTATAGAAATCCGGGTCGGTGAAGATAAATTCAAAAGACTCGAGGCTCCACTCTTTTGACGGGGAAAAGAACGGGGCCGAGAGAAAACTCTGTATGACGATGAACGACAGCGGAATGTAGATAACCAGTGCCGTGATTAACACCACTATGCTGCGCGGCAGACCCTGCCACTTTCGGCGCAATGCATTCATGTTACTTCCCTTCGGTTAGAAACCCTGAACAGCGTGATCAGGCAAGAGAAAGGGAGGCTTACACCCCCGTCTATATCCAAAATACTTCAAGCTGCAGGAGTAAATCTGTCTGGAGCAGATTTGAACGCGGCAGCCAGCGGCCCTGCAGCTTGAAGGATGGCGGGTATATTATTTGCCGGCGGCGGTGCGCCACTGTTTGATGTAATCCAGACGTTTTTTCTGTTGCAGATACTCCAGCAGGGTTTCATCGACCGGAATTGGCTTGAGCGCGTTACCTAGCATTTTGGTCAAGCCATCAATGTCATTTTTGCCTTCGATATCGTTGCGAATGGACGGAATGTCGGCCTGGTTGGCAAGGATGTTCTGCCCCGCTTCAGACAGCACATAGTCCAGCCACAGTTTGGCGGCATTGCCATTTTTGGCTTCTTTACTGATGAAGGAGACGCGCGACAGCACCAGGGTGTAATCCTTCGGATAGGAAATACCCAGCGATGGATCCGTTTTGGCACGGGCTTCGGCGTAGGAACCGAGAATGTTAAAGCCGATCAGGTTTTCACCTGATGAGACCCGTTCCATCATCGTCCCGGTGGAAGACTGCACTGCCAGACCGCCCTTCGCCACTTCGCTCAGCGTGTTGAAATAATTCGGATCTGCTTTGAAATCCTGCACGGAGAGCATGAAACCCAGACCCGATTTTTCGATGTCGTAGGTGGTGACTTTTTTATTAAATTTGTCAGTCTGGCTGGCGATGAGTTTTGCCAGTGCTGCGTGGGAATCCGGGACATCACCCTGCGGGATCAGGCGCTTGTTATAGATAAATACCACCGGCTCATAGGTCGTGCCGTAGGCTTTCTCTTTCCACACGGCCCATTTCGGCAATTGTTTCAATTCAGGTGAAGAATATTCAGCGGCATAATCGGTCGCCAGCTTCAGCGCGGTGTCCATTGACGAACTCCACACCACATCGCCACTGGTCCCGCCGGCTGCCTGTTCACTGATGTAGCGGTTGTAGAGTTCGGTGCTGTTCATGTCGTTGTATTCGACTTTCACGCCCGGATAAGCAGCTTCAAAGCCCTGAATCAGCGGGCCTGCGGCTTTGGTATCCGTGGTGGAGTAGACCACCACTTTGCCCTCTTTGGTGGCCGCATCGACGATTTTTTGATAGTCAGCCGGGTACCCTTGAGGTAATGCAGACATGGCAGAGGTAGAAATCAGTACAGCAGAAGCAAGCAGAGACAGGCGTAATTTTTTCGACATTATTGTTAACCTCTAGTTACATTTGAGAAACTAAAAATCAACATAACGCATAACATCTGACAGGCAATGGAGTAATTCTTTTATCTTCTTAAATTGTGATTCGGGGCGTTTTTTAGGCAATTAACACCATAAAAACCACGGTAAAAGCGCGAAACAGACCAACTGAAGGTGGCCCGTTGTGGAGAGACATGCGGGCGTGATTATCCAAAGAATCCGCAGTGCCGATATCCGCCGCTCCCCCCTTTCACGCGCCATTGCGATGATCATCGGCACAAATTCGTGGTCCCCTTCACCAACCTAAGGTTTTCTTAATAATAGATGTGGCATAAAGCCGGGCCGAAAGATGATGAGATGTTTTTACATAATTAAATGCGAATCAGTTTCAGAACTGTTATCAGTGTAATATGTAAACTTTGCCATGCCTTGCGCATGTCGGCGACGTCGTTTTCTTCTTCTTTTTTCTTAAGGACTTTTTTATGAAGTTACGCTTTTCCTCACTCGGGCCAGTCGCTTTACTCACTTCTTCACTGATGCTGGCCTTTTCTGCCAGCGCCGCTGATGAAGGTATTGTTATTTACAATGCTCAGCATGAAAACCTGGTGCAATCCTGGGTTGATGGCTTCACCAAAGATACTGGCATCAAAGTCACGCTGCGTAACGGTGGCGATAGCGAGCTGGGCAACCAGCTGATACAAGAAGGCAGCGCCTCTCCGGCCGACGTTTTCCTGACCGAGAACTCACCGGCTATGGTGCTGGTCGATAACGCCAAACTTTTCGCCCCCCTCGACTCAGCGACCCAAAAGCAGGTTGAGCCCGCCTACCGTCCAACGCATGGCCGCTGGATTGGCATTGCTGCCCGTACCACTGTGTTTGTTTATAACCCGGAAAAAATCAGCGAAGCGCAGTTACCTAAATCAATGATGGATCTGGCTAAACCAGAATGGAAAGGCCGCTGGGCTGCCTCCCCTTCGGGTGCTGATTTCCAGGCGATTGTCAGCGCATTACTGGAACTGAAAGGCGAGAAAGCAACGCTGGAATGGCTGAAAGCGATGAAAACCAACTTCACCGCCTATAAAGGCAACAGTACCGTGATGAAAGCGGTGAATGCCGGTCAGATTGATGGCGGGATCATCTATCACTATTACCGCTTTGTCGATCAGGCCAAGACCGGTGAAAACAGCAAAAATACCAAACTGTTTTACTTCAAACATAACGATCCCGGTGCGTTTGTGAGCATCTCCGGCGGCGGCGTTCTGGCTTCTAGTCAGCATCAAAAAGAAGCTCAGGAATTTGTTAAATGGATCACCGGTAAACAAGGTCAGGAGATTCTGCGCACCAATAACGCCTTCGAATATGCTGTCGGTGTGAATGCCGCGTCTAACCCGAAACTGGTTCCGCTGAAAGCGTTGGATGCACCGAAAGTGGATGCGTCAGAGTTGAACAGCAAAAAAGTGGTCGAGTTAATGACTGAAGCAGGCCTGCTGTAATAGCAGTTATTTTTCCCAGCAGCGTGCCTTAATTATTATGTCGAATATCAGTATCGAAGGTGTCCGCGCCAGATGGCGTAACAACAGTCGCCGTTCCTCACGCCGGGCTGGAACCGGTATCGTGCTGGCCGCGGTTTTGCTGTCCCTGTTGTCTCTACTGCCGCTGGGATTTGTGGTCGGCATTACCCTTGATACCGGTTGGGCGACGGTGAAGGCACTGGTTTTTCGCCCACGCGTGGGCGAATTACTGACCAATACGGTGCTGCTGGTGATCATCACGCTACCGCTGTGCGCTGTTATTGGCATCGCGCTGGCGTGGCTCACAGAACGCACTCAACTGCCGGGGCGCAGGTTCTGGTCTTTGTTGGCGATAGCGCCTCTGGCCGTGCCAGCGTTTGTACAAAGTTACGCCTGGATAAGCCTCGTTCCGTCAATGCATGGGCTGGGGGCGGGCGTATTTATCTCCGTCATTGCCTACTTCCCGTTTATTTATCTGCCAGCAACCGCCGTGTTGCGACGCCTCGATCCCGGCCTTGAAGATGCTGCATCCTCACTGGGTTCTACGCCTGTGGCGGTTTTTTTCCGCGTGATCCTGCCGCAATTAAAACTGGCCGTCTGGGGCGGCTCACTGCTTATTGCGCTGCATTTACTGGCTGAATATGGCCTGTATGCCATGATCCGTTTCGATACCTTCACGACCGCCATCTTTGATCAATTCCAGTCAACGTTTAACGGTCCGGCCGCCAACATGCTGGCGGGCGTTCTGGCGTTGTGCTGCCTTGCGGTATTAATGGTGGAGTCCGCCAGCCGTGGCACAGCGCGTTATGCACGAGTAGGGTCAGGCAGCGCCAGACGACAAACGCTACGGTCATTAAAACCGGGCCTGACAGCGCTGAGTTTGTGCCTGCCGATATTGCTGACTGCCCTGTCGCTCGGCGTACCTTTTGTCACCCTGACGCGCTGGCTGTATCTGGGCGGCACTGACGTATGGCTCAACCCTCAACTGTTGCCTGCGTTGAAACAAACGCTGTGGTATGCGCTGGCCGGTGCGGCAATCACCACGGTGTGTGCGGTGCCAATGGCGTGGATTTCCGTCCGCTATCCGGGGCGCTTATACCGCTTTCTGGAAGGCTGCAATTATATAACCAGTTCGCTGCCCGGCATTGTGGTGGCGCTGGCGCTGGTGACCATCACCATCCGCATCGCCCGTCCGCTATACCAGACGGAAATCACCATTTTATTTGCCTATCTGCTGATGTTTATGCCGCGTGCGCTGATCAACCTGCGGGCCGGTATTGCTCAGGCACCGGTTGAGCTAGAAAATGCGGCGCGCAGCCTGGGCCGCACACCGTTTCAGGCGTTGTGGAGTACAACGATGCGGCTGGCCGCGCCGGGTGCCGCCGCCGGTGCTGCACTGGTGTTTCTGGCCGTAACCAATGAACTGACCGCCACCTTGCTGCTGGCACCCAATGGCACGCGAACGCTGGCGACCGCCTTCTGGGCACTGACCAGCGAAATCGATTATGTTGCGGCATCACCCTATGCACTGCTGATGGTATTGCTGTCGCTGCCATTAACCTGGATCCTTTATTCACAATCTCAACGTAAGGCTGGACTATGAGCACGCTCGACCTGCGGGAAATCACAAAATCTTATTCAGCGGTAAAAGTGCTGGAAAGTATTAACCTGCGGGTGGGCCCCGGCAGCCGCACGGCGATTGTCGGGCCTTCCGGTTCTGGGAAAACCACACTGCTGCGCATTATTGCCGGTTTCGAAACCCCGGATAGCGGGCAAGTACTGTTGCAGGGCCAAAGGTTGTTTGATGTCACTACACAGGTCCCTGCACACCAAAGAGGTATTGGGTTTGTGCCGCAAGATGGGGCGCTGTTCCCACATTTTACCGTGGCGGGAAATATTGCTTACGGCTTGAGCGGCGGGAAACGCGAGAAGCAAATCCGTATCGACGAACTGATGGAGATGGTCGCGCTGGACCGGCGTCTTGCAACCTTATGGCCGCACGAACTTTCCGGCGGGCAGCAGCAGCGTGTAGCACTGGCGAGAGCGTTGGCACAAAAACCGGTGCTGATGTTACTGGATGAGCCGTTTTCCGCACTCGATACCGCCCTTCGCGCATCAACCCGCAAAGCGGTTGCCGACTTGCTGGCACAAACCCGTATCGCCTCTATTTTGGTTACACACGACCAGACCGAAGCGCTGTCATTTGCCGATCAAGTCGCAGTGATGCGCAACGGGAAACTGGCACACGTAGGCGCGCCACAGGCGTTGTATTTACGTCCTGCCGATGAAATGACGGCAACATTTTTAGGTGAAACACTGTTACTGGATGCGCACCTGGAACATGGCTGGGCACAATGTGTGCTGGGAACAATCGCCGTGGATAACGCTTCCCGCACCGGCAGTGCGCGCGTCATGCTGCGCCCGGAGCAAATCCGCCTGACGCCAGTCGAGGTCGCCGGGCAGCCCACGAAGCAATGCCTGGCAAGGGTGACACGCATTGATTTTGCAGGATTTATCTCAACGCTAAGCCTGGACATTTCGGGCAGCCATCAGACAATTGAGATCAAAACGGTCAGTAAAAAGGATCTTGTGGTGGGATCAACGGTTGAAATTACTGTCGAGGGCAGTGCGCACGTATTCCTTACGTAACCCCCGCCACACGTGAAGAATCTCAACTTTCAGGCACAAAAAAAGCCGCTAATTGCTTAGCAGCTTTGATGTGTTGTTTATGGCGGAGGAGGAGAGATTCGAACTCTCGAATGGTTTCCCATCGCCGGTTTTCAAGACCGGTGCCTTCAGCCCCTCGGCCACCCCTCCGTAAACAACAAGCACCGACCGACATCAGTCGCTCAGTACGGGGCGTAGTATACAAGACCGAAAAAAAGATGCAAATATTATTTTCAGGCTAGTTTGTTGATTTTATGAACATTTACACAGTGCTCATGAATTTCAGATACAAAAAAAGCCGCTAATGACTTAGCAGCTTTCTTGTGTTGTTTATGGCGGAGGAGGAGAGATTCGAACTCTCGAATGGTTTCCCATCGCCGGTTTTCAAGACCGGTGCCTTCAGCCGCTCGGCCACCCCTCCGCAACGAAGCGAACTATAAACATAGCCGATCCTCTTGTAAAGCCTGATTCTATCCGATTGCCTGAAAAACAGGCATTCGGTTATCAAACGGTGATTTAAGCATCATTACGGCGATTGTGACGTCAGGAAACCCTGCCCGGCCACGCCTGGCGAGGTAAAGAAGGGTAAAACGTCTTTGATAACGCAAGGCAACTACTTACACTCCAGTCTGACTCTATTTTCACCGACTCCAATTCTATTTTAAGAGTGAGAATTTAATTATGGATCGTATTGTTGCCTCTTCGTCTTCACGTGCAGGCTCACTGCTCAGCACACACCGGGTGCTGCGTAATACTTATTTTCTGCTCGCACTGACGCTGGGTGTTTCTGCGATGACCGCGACTGCCAGTACGTTGCTGCGTCTGCCCTCTCCGGGCATGCTGATCACGCTGGTCGGCTTTTATGGTCTGATGTTCCTGACCTACCGCACCGCCGATCGCCCGGTAGGTATCCTCGCGGCCTTCGCGCTGACCGGCTTTATGGGTTACACCTTAGGCCCGATGCTCAGTTCACTGCTGTCTGTCGGCGCCGGTGACATTATTATGCTGGCGCTTGGCGGTACCGCGCTGGTGTTCTTCTGCTGTTCCGCCTACGTGCTGACAACGCGCAAAGACATGTCGTTCCTGTCAGGCATGATGATGGCCGGTTTTGTGGTGCTGCTGGTCGCGGTTATCGCGAATCTTTTCCTGCAAATCCCGGCGCTGTCGCTGGCGATCAGCTGCCTGTTTATTCTGTTCTCGGCAGGCGCGATTTTGTGGGAGACCAGTAATATTATTCACGGTGGTGAAACCAATTATATTCGTGCCACGGTCAGCCTGTATGTCTCGCTGTATAACGTATTTGTCAGCCTGCTGAGTATTTTAGGGCTGTCACGCAGCAACTAACTCTCCAGGAAGATGTGTCAGAGCCTCGCGAATGCGGGGCTTTTTATTTTGTGCTGAACCTCTTTTTGGTAGACTGTGGGCTGAGTTTTTTACCGCTTTGAGGTTTTATGCTGGAGTTTGCAGGTCGTGAAATTGAGACCGATGCGCAGGGTTATCTGAAAAACAGCGCTGACTGGGACGAAGCCCTGGCCCCGCTGCTGGCCGAACAGGAAGCCATCACCCTGACAGACGCACACTGGGAAGTGATCCACTTTGTGCGCGGATTCTATCTGGAATTCAATACGTCGCCCGCCATTCGTATGCTGGTGAAAGCTATGGGCCAAAAGTATGGCGAAGAAAAAGGCAACAGCCGGTATTTGTTCCGACTGTTCCCACAAGGTCCGGCCAAACAGGCGACTAAGATTGCCGGGCTGCCGAAGCCGGTGAAATGCCTGTAAGCCAACGACTGAAAATCAGTGGCGGATTTTAAATTCGCTAAACTCGCCCGGTGCAACAGGTTCGCTGAGTACGCGGTCTACGGTGGCGTGTTTAGGCCCACCCAGTTTCAGCCATTCAAGTAATTGCTCGACGTTTTCCTGCTCGCCGCAGACCACCACTTCGACACTGCCGTCATCCAGATTTTTGGCATAACCGGTCAGACCCAGTGCAGTGGCCTGATGCTGTGTCGCGAAACGAAATCCGACACCTTGTACCCGGCCGTAGACATAGGCGGCTATACTGATTTTTGCCATAATATTCTCTCCGTTAGCGGTATGGTTCGTTGCAATTTCGACTGCTTGCCCGGACAATGACGCTCTTTTTTTGTCTCCGAACTGACAGAACCTAACTCTATGACTGCTCGTTTATTTCTGGCCAAAGGCCGCGAAAAATCCCTCCTGCGCCGCCATCCGTGGGTGTTTTCCGGCGCGGTTACCCGTGTCGAAGGCAAAGCTAATTCTGGCGACACTATTGATATTGTAGACAATCAGGGGAAATGGCTGGCCCGCGGTGCCTATTCCCCCTCTTCGCAAATCCGTGCCCGCATCTGGACATTCCGCCAGGATGAAGACATTGATATCGAGTTTTTCGTCCGCCGCTTGCAGCAAGCGCAGAGCTGGCGTGACTGGATTGCCAGGCGCGATAGCCTCGACAGCTACCGCCTGATTGCTGGTGAATCCGACGGCCTGCCGGGGATCACCATCGACCGCTTCCAGAACTTCCTGGTGCTGCAATTGCTCTCTGCCGGTGCGGAATATCAGCGCGCGCCTCTGCTGGCCGCGCTGCAAAAATGTTACCCGGAATGCGCAATCTGGGACCGTTCTGACGTCGCCGTGCGTAAGAAAGAGGGCCTGGAATTGACTCAGGGCCACATATTCGGCGAAGAGCCCCCAGCCCTGTTGCCGATTCAGGAACATGGCATGAGTCTGCTGGTCGATATTAAGGAAGGCCATAAAACCGGCTTCTACCTTGACCAGCGTGACAGCCGTCTGGCCGCGCGTAAATATGCCGAAGGCCGTAAAGTTCTGAACTGTTTCTCTTACACCGGTGCTTTCGCGGTATCTGCGCTGATGGGCGGTTGTGAGAAAGTGATCAACGTCGATACTTCACAAAGCGCACTGGATATCGCCCGCCAGAACGTCGAGCTGAATAATCTGGACCTGTCTAAAGTGGAATTTGTCCGCGAAGACGTGTTCCAGCTGCTACGCAAATACCGTGCGGAAGGCGAACAGTTCGACATGATCGTGATGGACCCGCCGAAGTTTGTCGAAAACAAAAATCAGCTGGCCAGCGCCTGTCGTGGTTACAAAGATATCAACATGCTGGCATTACAGTTATTGCGTCCAGGCGGAATTTTACTGAGTTTCTCCTGTTCCGGCCTGCTGCCAACCGATTTATTCCAGAAGATCCTGGCCGATGCCGCGCTGGATGCTCATCGTGAAATCCAGTTTGTGGAGCAGTTCCGTCAGGCAGCTGATCATCCGGTGATCGGTTCTTATCCAGAAGGTCTTTACCTGAAAGGTTTTGCCTGCGTAGTCATGTCCTGATGTTATCGATCTGTGCTTTATCCTGGCTCAGATCACCCATCCTCAGGGCATAACGGGGTAAAAACTTGAAATCGAGCGTCCTGCCTCCATATTAGAAGGTAGAATGTAATTTCAAGAGGTGACTATGATTGCCAGCAAATTCGGTATAGGCCAGCAGGTCCGCCACAGACTGTTAGGGTATTTAGGGGTAGTGATTGACGTTGATGCGGAATATTCACTGGATAAACCGGATGCCGACGACGTTGAAGCCGACGACGCCATGCGCACGGCGCCGTGGTATCACGTGGTAATGGAAGATGATAAAGGCCAGCCAGTGCACACTTATCTGGCAGAGATCCAAATCGATCACGAAGCCGCACGCTCACATCCTGAGCAAACTTCGCTGGACGATTTGGCAGAGTCTATTCGTAATCAGTTACTGGCTCCACGCCTGCGAAACTAAACCTGAAAAGGCGCATGTCTTTGATGAAAAACCGGTCTTCTCAGACCGGTTTTTTTGTGCCCGATAAGCGCATCACCGGGTTATTTTTCCAGACCTAATCGCGGGATCTCAATTTTCGGGCAGCGATCCATAACCACTTTCAGCCCAACCTGCGTTGCCAATTCCTCTGCCTGAAGGTTGATCACCCCGAGCTGAAGCCATAACACTTTTGCTCCAATATCCACGGCTTCCTGTGCTACACCAAAAGCCGCTTCGGCATTGCGAAAGACATCAACCATGTCCACCGGATGGGGGATCTCAGCCAGCGTCGCATAGGCTTTTTGCCCCAGCAGGGTTGTACCGGCTAATTTCGGGCTCACTGGCGTTACCTGATACCCCTGAGAGAGCAAATACTTCATCACCCCAAAACTCGGGCGGGAAGGATTATCACTAGCCCCAACTAAAGCGATGGTTTTAACGTCGTTAAGGATGGTGCTGATATCATCATCGTGCATTGCAAAAACCTCATTAAAGGGCGTAAGCAAAGTGTAACGCAGCCTTTTAGGTTTGGCAGCCTTTCGTCTCACACGACCGGACGCAGAATTTTAGAAATAGTGTTTCAAGAAGTAAACATAAATACATTCTGCAAAACTTTGACACACTATCTGTATTGCTCAATAATAGAAGTTGTCGGTAGCAGTTAAGGGGTGAGAAATGAAAGTCAGAATGATGACCGCTTTATTGTCGGTTTGCCTGCTGGCACCCGCATGTGCGACCAGCCTGAAACTTTCACCCGATCTGGATCTACTGGTTATTGACGGAAAAAAAATGTCTGGTGCGATCCTCAAAGGAGCAGACAGTCTTGAGGTGGATGCGGGACAGCACCAAATTTTGTTTCAGGTGAGTAAAAATCTGCACCCCGCCATGATGGCCCCGTTGACCTACCACTCCCCCGCCATGATCGTCACGTTTAGCGCCAAAGGTTTACGCTCTGTCTCGTTTGAACTACCTGCGCTGGATAATGAAATGGACGCCGCATTCTTCAGTAAAAATCTTAACTACCGCGTGGTTGATGAAAACGGCCAGGATGTTGCCACACGACGCGATGTGCTGAGATCAGTGGCCTACAGTAATTCTGTCGACGTGGTGAAAATGATGATCCACTACAATCAATCGGGCCTCAAAGCATCCGTGCCTGATTTTGCTGTTCTGGCACAACAAGGAGGGGCCACAGCGAACGTTACCCCGCTCTCGGCTTTGATGCCTGCCAGCCAACACCATGGGCAGTCATTACCTCCTTTCTGGTCGCAGCTTACCGCATCCCCTCACTTTGGCCGTTTTTTCTCCTGGTTCACCCTTCCACACGCCTGACATCACACAAATTTCCCCACCGGCGTCACGGATTGCACTTTCATCCCATAATTATTGCGCTGGCGCTATGCAGTGAAACGCAGTTTCAGTATTCTGGATACAACCATACTTTGCATTTTTGATTCTGCGTTTAAGGGAAAATTGATGGAATTTACCACCCGCACCATTGCCAAGAAAAAACATATCGCGCTGGTCGCACATGACCATTGCAAAAATATGCTGATGAAATGGGTCGATAAGAATGTGGCCGAACTGGCACTGCACACACTTTACGCCACCGGTACCACAGGTAATTTGGTGCAACGCAATACCGGTATTGAGGTAAAAAGCATGTTGAGCGGCCCGATGGGCGGCGATCAACAGGTGGGCGCAATGATTGCGGAAGGGAAAATCGACATGCTGATTTTCTTATGGGATCCGCTGAACGCGGTGCCCCATGACCCGGACGTGAAAGCCCTGTTACGTCTTGCGACCGTGTGGAATATTCCGGTGGCCACCAATTTGGCCACGGCAGACTTCCTGATCGCCTCGCCGCTATTTAAGTCGGAAGTGGAAATTTCTATCCCTGACTACCAGCGCTATTTGTGGTCACGCCTGAAAGATTAAGCCATCCTTTTGCCCGTCAATGTCTGTTCCAGGACGTTTGGCGGGCATCCTCATTAACCTGTCAGGGTTTACGCTGAACGGGTACGCCCAAATCTTCCAGCTGTTCGACAAACACCGACGGTTGGGATTTATTCTGCAATAGCCAGACATTGTGTTTTGCACGGGTCATGGCGACGTAGAGCAGACGCCGCTCTTCAGCATCGGCGAAATTCTCCGGCTCCGGCAATAAGACCTCTTCCAGCAACGACTCGCGCGCTGCCGCAGGGAAACCATCATTACCTTCGTGCAGCCCAGCAATAATCACGTATTCCGCCTGCTGACCTTTACTGGCATGAATGGTCATAAATTCGATATTCAGCTTCGGCCAGCGGGTGGCCGCTTTCTGTAAAACCTCAGGACGCAGGTGATGATAACGGGCCAGGATCAGGATCCGCTCGTCAGGTTTAGCGAAGCCACTGAGCTTATCCAACAGGGCATCGAGCTGGTCATCTGGCAGGATCACTACATTTTTCTTATTTCCCTTCGTCAAACTATTGAGCGGTTTTTTCAGCTGGTAAGGGTTTTGCAACACGAACTTATTGGCAATGTCGCCAATGCGATCGTTGAAGCGATACGTGGTATCGAGTGCGCACTGCGCGCTATCACCGAAATTCGCCGCAAATGCCGTGGTCAGTGACAGTTCCGCCCCACTGAAGCGGTAGATCGCCTGCCAGTCATCACCGACCGCAAATAGGTTGGTGTGGCTATTTTGCTCGCGAAGGGCAGCTAACAGACGTGCGCGTTGCGGAGAAATGTCCTGAAATTCGTCGACCAGAATATGTTTCCAGGGGCTGACAAAGCGCCCTTTCTCCAGAATATTCACGGCCTGATGGATAAGGCCGGAAAAATCAACCGCATCTTCCCCCTTTAGCGCCGACTTCCAGGCTTTCAGTAAAGGCGCCATTAACCGGATGCGTTTCAGGAAAAGGTCCCGCACGTCTTCAGATGCCTGTGCAACCATTTCAGCCTGACTACCGCCGTGCATGCGCATCAGCCCGAGCCAGCGTTCAAGGCGGCTACCCAGGCGCTCCGCCAGCGCTTTATTTTTCCAGTAATCCCCTTCGGGAACGTCCCACTCCAACTCGTCGGTCATCCATTGACGCCAACCGCTGGCCTGCACTTTTTTCTCGGCACACTGCTGCTGCCAGGTTTTGATCAATAAACTGCGCCGTGCTTTACTGTCCGTTTCCAGCTTGCTGATTTTTGGCGTTTTTTTGCTGCCTTCCTGAATGATGTGCAGCGCCAGCGCATGGAAGGTTTTAGCCTTGATGTCATAGGTGTTGAGCCGCTCGTTGATGCGGGCATTCATTTCATCCGCCGCCTGTCGGCCAAATGCCAGCAACAAAACCTGTTCAGGATGCGCGTCCTGACGATGCAGCAACCACCCTGCGCGGGCCACCAGCACGGAAGTTTTACCACTGCCCGCACCGGCTAATACCAGAACAGCATCTTCCCCATTAACCACGGCACGACATTGACTGTTGTTGAGCGGCGAGGTTTCGATGTTGTCGAAGAAATCACGGTGTTGTTCGATAACCCGCCCGGTCCAGGCAGCATTGCGCTTATCGACGCTCTGCGCCCCCTGACGTAGCCATTTCAGGCAGAGTTCGTAATCGTCGCGACAATTATTAAATTCACCGAGGCGCTCAACGGGAACCGGCACCGCAGAAAAAGCGTCGGCGATATTCTGCTGAACAACAGACAGCTCACTTTTTTTGAACCATTTGTCCTGTTGTTCGATACGCGCAATATTTTCAGCCTGCTGATGCAAGACACCGGCGCTGACCTCACTCATCTCCTCACTCCAGCGTTGCCAGACCTTAAGAAGATGCTGATAAAACAGCTGAGTTTCCTGCCATTCGGTCCCATGAAGCCTGACGACTTTTTCTTCCGGTAGCTCAAATTCCAGCTCCCCCCAGACGATTCCCCGCTTGCAGCGGATATGAATAAGCTGGTTGAAAGGGATCAGGTAGTGATGTTTATCGCCGCTGACTTCGACGCCTGCATTGAGCAGCCGCACCCGGTTATAAGGATGTTGTGCCAGATGTTTCCCGAATGAAGTCGATTTCAGTTCCATATCATCACGCCATTTTCTCGCTGTAAGAGCCACTTATTGATAGCTGATTATTAATTAAGGATTTATTGGCAGTTTACCTGCAACAAGCGCTGGCACTCTACCCCCAAAATCAGGGTAGAATAAAAAGGGTAGAATTTCCGTTAACGTTGCGGGGGCAACCCCCTCTTCTGACTTGAGCCGAGTGATAACATGCGTGCTATTTTAAATATTCTGAATTTCGTTTTGGGTGGTGTATTTACCACGCTGGCGTGGCTTCTGGCCACTCTCATCAGCATCTTGCTGATCTTCACTCTGCCACTGACCCGCTCCTGCTGGGAAATCACGCGGCTTTCGCTGGTGCCTTTTGGCAACGAAGCCATGCACGTTAATGAATTGTACCCGGAAAAACGCAATGCCGTATTGTCCGGTGGCGGGACTTTGCTGAATATTTTCTGGTTTATCTTCTTCGGCTGGTGGTTGTGCCTGTCTCATATCGCGGCGGGCATTGTGCAGTGTTGCACCATTATTGGCATACCAGTCGGTATCGCTAATTTCAAAATTGCCGTGATTGCCCTTTGGCCTGTCGGCCAGCGTGTGGTTTCCGTTGAACTGGCAAAACAGGTGCGTGAAGCCAATGCAAGTCGCACTCTCGCCAATGGCCGGATCCGTTAACTATCGTCTGGCCTCTTCAGCCATGATATCAGCCCTTTTTAACACGTGGAGTTCGTCGTGCTCTCTTTTGCTCCGGGTTTGAGGCGTTATGCCTACAACAGCAATGTTCTTTATAACATCCGTATTTTTATTGCGCTTACCGGGGCGGCGGCGGTTCCTTGGTGGCTTCACCTGCCGACACTCACCATTCCTTTAACACTGGGCGTGGTCGCTGCTGCATTGGCCGACCTGGATGACCGGCTGGCCGGAAGGCTGAGGAATTTGCTGATCACGCTGGTTTGTTTTTTTATTGCGTCGGCATCCATTGAACTGCTATTCCCTTACCCATGGTTCTTTGCATTAGGGCTGATGGTCTCTACCTGTGGTTTTATATTGCTCGGGGCGCTGGGCCAGCGTTATGCCACCATTGCTTTCGGTGCATTACTGATCGCCATTTACACCATGCTCGGTACCAGCATGTACCACATCTGGTACCAGCAGCCGGTACTGCTGCTGTGCGGTGCCATCTGGTACAACCTGCTCACACTCGCAGGACATATTCTCTATCCCATTCGCCCGTTACAGGACCTGATCTCACGTTGCTATCAGCAGTTGGCACATTACCTTGAAGCTAAGGCGGCGTTGTTCGATCCTGACCAGGAAGGGGAAGATAATAAACAGCTGGTGGAGCTGGCAATGGCTAACGGCCAGTTGGTGGCCACGCTGAACCAAACCAAGAATACGTTACAAACCCGCCTGAAAGGTGACCGTGGCCAAAAAGGAACGCGCAGAACACTACACTACTATTTTGTGGTGCAGGACATCCACGAACGGGCCAGTTCGTCGCATGTTCAATACAAAAAACTCAGCGAACAATTTCATCACAGCGATATTCTTTTCCGCTTCCAGCGCCTGATGAGTATGCAAGCCCGTGCCTGCACCCAGCTTTCGCAATCTATTCTTTACCGGCAGAAATATTCCCACAATACCCAATTTGAGCGAGCTTTTTCACGTCTCGATGAAGCCCTGTTGCGCCTGGATGCACAGGCACAACACAGGGAAATGCTTCAGGCGCTACGCCATTTACTGCGCAACCTGCGCGCGATTGACGCCCAGTTAGCCAGTATTGAGTCGGAACAAACATTACCTGAGAACCAGGACGGTAAAAGTCCGTTTGCTGAAAACAGGCTCACCGGGCTCGACGATATCTGGTTACGCATATCGCGCCACCTGACACCAAAGTCAGCACTGTTCCGCCATGCCATCCGTATGGCAATCGTACTGGTAGTGGGTTATGGCTTTATTCAGGTCAGTGGACTGAATCACGGCTATTGGATTTTGCTCACCAGCCTGTTCGTCTGTCAGCCAAACTACAATGCTACACGCCGCCGTCTGGCATTGAGGATTATCGGCACGCTGGCAGGGATTGCATTGGGGATCCCGATTTTGTATTTCGTGCCTTCTATTGAAGGCCAGATGATACTCATCGTCATCACTGGTGTGCTGTTTTTTGCATTCAGAAATGTGCAATACGCGCATGCCACCATGTTCATCACACTGCTGGTGCTGCTGTGCTTTAACTTGCTGGGTGAAGGGTTCGAGATCGCGATCCCACGTATTATCGACACATTAATCGGTTGTGGTATTGCCTGGGCGGCGGTGACGTTTATCTGGCCAGACTGGAAGTTCCGACAATTGCCGATGGTGGTAGACAAGACCTTTACTGCTAATTGTCGTTATCTGGACGCCATCTTGGTTCAGTATCATCAGGGCAAAGACAACGGTCTGGACTACCGGCTAGCAAGGCGCGATGCGCATAACTGTGATGCAGAACTTGCGTCAGTTGTTTCAAATATGACGTCTGAAAAAAATAACGACCCGGAAACGCTTGAAGCAGCATTCCGACTATTGTGCCTGAACCACACCATGCTGAGCTATATCTCGGCGCTGGGGGCACATCGTGAGAAGCTACATGATGAGGAAACCTTACGTCTACTTGATGACGCGGCGTGCTGCGTTGATGGTGCTCTCCATCACGAACCCTCTGAATCGGCCCGTATTCAAAAGGCATTGGAACAGTTGATGGTGCGCATTCAACTGCGCACCACCGAGTCTGACAGTAAGGAACAGTTGGTGTTACAACAAATAGGTCTGCTGGTTGCTCATCTTCCTGAGCTGACCGATCTTAACAGCAAAATTTTGCCCGTTATTGACGCATAAAATACCCGCCAACAAGACTGAATTTTCGCTGACGTGGAGTTAGCATGCAGGCAGTGGCATCACTGCCTGATGCGAAATATACCACTGAGTCAGCAAGATACGGGCATCATGAGGCAGCGCAGCCTCATGAAACCCCAGGATGGCCCCTTCCAGTGCCATCAAAACATTCAGCCCCACATTTTGCTTGACCGAACACAGTTTCAAATAAGTTGTGCATGCGCCGTGCGCCCTTAATTCTGAAGATGTTGATATCCCCACCTGCCAAAGCAAACGTTCAAGACTCAGGCTGATATTGGGTAGATCCTTCAGCCTTGCATCACCATTTTTTTTGGTCTTGATGTCATGAAGCATACCCTCGAGTGAACTCTTCGCCAGAGACAAAAGCCGCTCAGGTTCCGCCCAAAGTCTCTCACCCACCTTAAAGTAACGTAAGGAGATGGCGATGCCTCTTTTACGGTAAATCAGGGATTCCATGCCCATTAAACAAAATTGTTTTTCATTCTCTGGGGTCGCTCGCAGGTATAACTCCCCCTCGGAGACGAGCGCAAACATGATGCCATTCGCAGACAGGCTATAACCGCCAAACTGCGATCTGGAATGTATGTTTCCTAAAGAAGCGAAAAGTAGTTTAGATTCAGAAATCCTTTTTTTTGATTGATTAATCATTGCGATATCCTTTCATGTGTGGATGTAGACGTGCCCTTTCTAGTTACCCGGACAACTAAAAGCAAAATACTCAAAGTCCTTCGAAGCTCCAAACACAAAATGCGTTTACATGAATTTGCCTTCAAAATATGCGAGATTTCTTGGAAAAAATTGGGTTGATCTTTGTCCAACCAACGAGTACTGTACATACATACAGTAACCCACTGGCGAGGCACATTATGCGAACTCAACATCTGGCAAATCATCGTTTCAGTCATCAGGCGCTTTCTACAAAGTCTCAATGCATCACTTCACCGGCATCGACAAATAATGGTCTGATCACTGAGTTCGTCTATAGCGAGAGCCAGCCAGCCTTTTCACAGTTACTTTTACCGGTATTGCAACATCTCGGACTTCAATCGCGTTGGTTGTTATGGCTTACGCCACAACAAAAACTCAGCCGCCATTGGATATCCCAATCAGGCCTTCCTGCTGGAAAAATTGTACAGGTGAGCCAAATTAATGCGATGTCGACCGTAGATGCTATGGAAAAAGCTTTGCAGACGGGAAACTACAGCGTAGTACTTGGATGGTTGCCAGATCTGACGGATTCAGAGCGTGAAAGATTGCGGTTAGCAGCAGTTCAGGGAGGGGCCTACGGATTCATAATGAGGCCTACAAATGATGCAATCTCAGGTCATGGACAGCAACCAATCGCAAAAATTCAGTCCTCCGTATACCATTAGTTCAAATTAGGAATATTCTGATGAAAATAAGCGGTTATTTAGTGATTTATGCTAAAAAGTGCGTTTTTGTCGGTAAAAATGGTCTTAGAAGGTGCAACCAACCCTACAGTTTCGTCAACATATAGCCAAACATGTTAAGAAATGTGTACGTTTTTGCCTTTTTTCCGCCCCTCTTTCCATATCAAGCTTGTAAGTTTCTCGCCACGTTGTAGACTTTACAACGCCAAGGTTGCTCTATAATGCCAACGTAAAGTGGCAAAGTTCTTAACGGAAGCAATAACTTTGGCTCAAGGATTTTAACCAAGGGCTTAAAATGCTTAAAGCTCAATTGGCCCATTTGGATGATAACGAGGCGCAAAAATGAAAAAGACAGCTATCACATTAGCACTGGCACTGGCAGGTTTCGCAACCGTAGCGCAAGCTGCCCCTAAAGATAACACCTGGTACACCGGTGGTAAATTGGGTTGGTCCCAATACCATGACACTGGTTTCGCAAATGCTTACGAAGGTATCGGCAATGGCCCTACCCACGATAGCCAACTGGGTGCAGGTGCGTTTGTAGGTTACCAAGCAAACCAATACCTGGGCTTTGAAATGGGATATGACTGGCTTGGCCGTATGCCTTACAAAGGCGACACGAACAACGGTGCTTTCAAAGCACAGGGCGTTCAGCTGACTGCTAAACTGAGCTACCCACTGACTGACGAACTGGACATCTACACTCGTCTGGGTGGTATGGTTTGGCGTGCAGACTCCAAAGGTAACTTTGGTGCAACCCCTACTACTGCAGCAAGCCGTGTCAGCGACCACGACACTGGCGTTTCTCCACTGGCAGCCGTTGGTTTGGAATACGCTGTAACCAAAAACTGGGCTACTCGTCTGGATTACCAGTGGGTTAACAACATTGGTGATGCTGCTACCGTTGGTGCACGTCCTGATAACGCAATGCTGTCTGTAGGTGTTTCTTACCGTTTCGGTCAAGATGAAGCAGCTGCACCAGTTGTTGCTCCAACAGCAGCTCCAGCTCCAGTTGTTCAGACCAAAAAGTTCACTCTGAAATCTGACGTTCTGTTCACCTTCGGCAAATCTAGCCTGAAACCAGAAGGCCAACAGGCTCTGGATCAGCTGTATACCCAACTGAGCTCTATGGATCCTAAAGACGGTTCTGTTGTCGTTCTGGGTTACACCGATGCAGTAGGTTCTGAACAGTCTAACCAGAAACTGTCTGAGCAACGCGCTCAAACCGTGGTTGATTACTTAGTTTCTAAAGGCATCCCGTCAGATAAAATCTCTGCACGTGGTATGGGCGAAACTAACTCTATCACTGGTAACACCTGTGGCTACAAAACTGGCCGTGCTAACAAGGCTCAGATCGCTTGCCTGGCACCAGATCGTCGCGTAGAAATCGAAGTTAAAGGTATCAAAGACGTTGTGACTCAGCCTCAGGCATAAGTCATTCCACTTTAATACTGTTTAACCACAGATATTAAAAACCCCGCTTCGGCGGGGTTTTTTTATGTTTGAAAGGGGGGAATAGACAATCCCGGTCGGCGCACTTCCCTGAAAGGGACTACTCTTTATTACCGAGGATTTGTTGCAGGTCTTCTTTGAGGGAGGACATTTGAGTAGCGTACTTCTCTTTGCGTTCCGCATCTTCCAACAATTGAATAATTGTATCAGAGAGCGTTGCACTGCGACGTTGAGCTAATCCAGCCAGCCGCTGCCAGACTAAAAATTCGAGGTCGATCGATTTCTTGCGCGTATGCTGATGTTCAGCGTTGAAATGACGTTTACGCCGTGCACGAATTGTCTGCTTCAGTCTGTTCTCTAAAGCCACGTTCATGTTATTGGCAATCCAGTCGAGGACTCTGACCGGCTCGTTCTCTAATTTTAAAAGTTCATCAACTGCGTCCTGAGCGGCACTGTTTTCTAAATGGCGGGTAATACGTTCACCTTCACGGTGCTTCTTTACCAGATATTTCCATTTCCAACCGCTCTCAAGATTTTCCAATTGCTGATATTTCATTGTGAGCTCTTCTGTGACCCCGTAACTTTAATAAGCATAACAGCTTTATTTCATTTTTCACTGCAAATAAAACATGTCGTTCTGCTCAATTTTTGCACGGACGAACGCCCACTGCAGTGATGAGGGTCTTAACCGTGACACTCTCTGTATGCAGCAGTGTTAATTCTTGTATAATCGCCCTTTCCCTTTTTAAAGATCACAGCTAACACATTGACCAATAACCGACTTGATTGGCAGCTATTACTGCCTGATACCGCGCCTTACGAGGCAATTTTCGCAACGGCTGCTGAGTTGGCCCCAGTTGATTTTGCTGATATACAGCCAAGACTGGAAAATGGTTTAACGCTGTTCTGCCATCCGCTTTCGCGTCCACGCTTTATGACTATCAAAGCGCTGGAAAGCCGTGAGTATTTGTCACGAATCACAGATGTCGTTAAACATATTCTGCCCGATCAGCAAGAAGTGCTTGGCTCCCGCTATATTATTAATGGCAGCCAAATCACACTTGAGCCCGCGCAGTCGGTTGATGACACCTTTGCGGCAAAACTCTCCTGTCATTTTCAGGAATGGATTGAGTCAGAACAACTGTTTGGCTGTGTCCGCCTGTATAAAGATCAAATTCAACTTGAGCCAGGGCTTATCCATCAGGTGAATGGCGGCGTGCTGGTGCTTTCCGTACGCTCTCTTTTAGCACAACCGCTGATGTGGCTACGTCTCAAACAGATGATCACGCAGGGCTGGTATCGCTGGGCCTCGCCTGATGAGACACGCCCACTCCCCGTTTCCATTCCGCCTATGCCTTTGGATATCCGTCTGATACTCGTTGGTGATCGTATTTCACTTGGCGAATTCAACGATATGGAATCGGAATTGCTGGAATCCGCCGTTTATGGTGAGTTTGAAGCCGACCTGCCGCTGACAGAACCCAGTGATATGACGACCTGGTGTGGCTACATCAATACACTGGCTGATGAGCTGGAGATCCCTCGTCTGGCAGCAGATACCTGGCCGGCCATGCTGCGACTTGCCGTGAGATACAGCACTGATCAGGGTAGTTTAACGCTTTGTCCGGCATGGCTAAGCGCTCAACTTACCGAGGCGGCGTTGTACAACGAAGAGGAACAGCTCAGTCTGAAAGCCTTTGAAGCTGCGATCAACGCCCGTTCCTGGCGCGAAAGCTATTTACAAGAACGTATGCAAGATGAGATTGAACTCGGGCAGATCCGCATTGAAACCGACGGTGAGGTCATTGGTCAGATTAATGGCTTGTCGGTACTGGAATATCCGGGACATCCACGCGCCTTTGGTGAACCTTCCCGTATAAGCTGTGTCGTACACACCGGCGACGGCGAATTCACCGACGTCGAGCGTAAAGCAGAATTGGGCGGTAATCTGCATGCGAAAGGCATGATGATTATGCAGGCGTTCCTGATCTCTGAGCTGGAACTTGACCAGCCTCTGCCGTTCTCCGCATCGATTGTTTTCGAGCAATCTTACGGCGAAGTCGATGGCGACAGCGCCTCACTGGCAGAACTTTGTGCGTTGATAAGCGCACTGTCATTGCAGCCGATCAGCCAGCAAATTGCAGTGACCGGCTCTGTTGACCAGTTTGGTAATGTACAACCCATTGGTGGCGTAAATGAGAAAATCGAAGGCTTCTTCGAAGTTTGTCAGCGCCGCGGTTTGACCGGTAAACAAGGGGTCATTCTGCCCACCAGCAACGTGCGTAACCTGTGCCTACATCCGCAGGTGTTGGATGCCGTTCGCGAAGGCCAGTTCCATTTATGGGCAGTTGATAATGCAGCAGAAGCGCTGCCTATCCTGACCGGATTAATTTACTCATATGAAGAGCAGGCTGAAGAAGTGCGCCCAAGCTTGCTGAGTTTGATTCAGGAACGTATCGCGCTGGCCCTGCCGCAGGATCGCCGCCGTTATCCCTGGCCTCTTCGCTGGTTGAACTGATTCAACTACAGCTGATCGGAGTTGTCCGGCTTACACCTGTTAGCTAAACTCCGTCCTTCAACAAAATAAGGCTTACATAGAACATGGTAGATAAACGCGATTCCTATACGAAAGAAGACCTAGAAGCCTCTGGCCGTAGTGAGCTTTTCGGTGCTGGCGGCCCGCCATTGCCATCTGGCAACATGCTGATGATGGATCGCATCGTTAAGATGCAAGAAGACGGCGGCACCCATGGCAAAGGTTATGTGGAAGCCGAACTGGATATCAATCCTGATTTATGGTTCTTTGGCTGTCATTTCATTGGTGACCCGGTGATGCCTGGCTGTCTGGGCCTTGATGCAATGTGGCAATTGGTTGGCTTTTATCTGGGCTGGCTCGGTGGCGAAGGCAAAGGCCGCGCACTGGGTGTCGGTGAAGTTAAATTCACCGGTCAGGTATTGCCGACTGCAAAAGTGGTGACTTACCGACTGAACTTTAAACGCGTGATCAACCGTAAACTGATCATGGGCGTAGCTGATGGTGAAGTACTGGTTGATGGTCAGGTTATTTATACCGCCAGCGATCTTAAAGTGGGTCTTTTCAAAGACGCCGCCGCCTTCTGACAAACAGCTATACCCTGAAAAAAAACGAATATGGCAACATATTCGTTTTTTTATGTCTGTCATATCGTGGATGAAAGCACCAGAAACAAAAACCTCCGCCCGTAGCGGAGGTTGTTCCTTTTTCTGACAGAGCTCCGCTTAAGCGGTAACTGCCCTGTCCTCCATGGCTTGTCGCCAACCCCCGAGCCAATGCGATCGGGCATCTAATGATTGATAGGGGCAAATTTCTTTCGAGCGCCCGCCTATTCCGGCTTGGTAACCACGTGATAATGCCCGTTCCAGGCGATCGCGTTTTTGTCTCTTCATGCCTTGTTTCCCTCATTTATTCAGGTTCAGGTGGAAAGAAAACAGTGGTCCGCATCTGCGTCCACACTTAACAAATAGCTGCTATAGCCGAAGAGGTCAATGCGAAAATTTCACGCCAGTGTCATATTTGTGAGGTATTTTATCTGATTGCGCGCGAGCTAATCGCGCCATAAAAATCTCATCTGGCTGATCACCAATAAAAAATCCCGCACACTGAGCGTTCAGCATCCGGGATTTTATCTGTTTAGCTTAAATAAAATTAAGCTTAAAAAATGTTCATCTTATCTGACGGGCGATCTGGCTCGCTTCTTGCTGCCAACCCGCGGCAAGCGTGCGTACTAACGCATCATAGCCATCTTCTTGCTGTTTCAATGTCAGGTTGAAACTCCGCTGAATAGTCTGCCCATTGTGGGTTAATACCCAACTTCCGCTTATCAGTGCAGACCCATCATAGCGACCATGGAAGCCCGTCACATTGACGTTAAGCACATCCTGTTCAGCACTGCCGGCGGGCTGCGCAGAGACAATGCGTCCCGGCAGTTCACGCCCCAGATAAGTCACTAGCGACTGCTGGAGCTGTTGGTCCAGAGGACTGGCCCACAGGTTATTTTGTGTCAGCACGTACTGGACGTCATTGGTCTGAAACACCAGACCGTTACCTGCCAGATAATCCGCGACGCTAACATGTTCAACCCACAACTGCCGTTGCTGCCCTTGCGGCATCATGCTGCTGCCGCTGGTTGTTGCTGGGGTGCTGCTCAGTGCTGGCAGTTGGTAATAGGTTTTATGGTCACTGCTGCTACAGGCAGTCAGAAATAATGCTAAGACGACAGGTATCCATTTCATCATTATTTGGCCTTCTTCGGCTGAGGATCATCTTGCCCTGGGGCGGCGAAAATCAGTGCGTTGCTTTTCTGATTCAGTGTTTTCAGAACCGGTTGCAGTTCACGCAGGGTTTTATCCAGACTCTGCATATCACCGACCAGATTGCTGTATGCCGGTGAACCAGGCTGGAAGCCTTTGAGGCTGCGGTTAAGCTGGATAAGCGTTTGTTGCATATCCTGCGGCAGCGTTTTCATCTCTTTACTGCTCACAATGGCATTCAGTGAATCGATAGTTCTCTGCGTCGACTTCATGGTTTTTTGACTTTCAGCCAGCGTACTGGTCGCTTCACGTATCATCGGTTCGATCGGCAGATTGTTAATCTTATCCAGCGTAGTCATCAGTTTCTGCTGGATCTGCGCAAAACCACCGCTCACTGTTGGTAGCAGTTTGTGTCCTGCAACTTCCAGCGGACCTTTCCACGGTTTCTCATTTGGATAGAAATCGAGATCGATAAACATCGAACCCGTTAGCAGGTTGGCTGATTTCATCGAAGCCCGCAGACCATGGGCGATACCATCGCGAATGTGATCTTCAATATTGAAGCTGCTACCCAATAATTGATCAAAACGATCCGGCTCGATGCGGATAAGAACCGGTATCCGGTAGTCATCCGTAATTTGCTGTTTCATGACGTTCAGCGGATACGGTACTTCCGCCACCGTTCCCAGACGGATACCGCGGAACTCCACCGGAGCGCCTGGTTGCAGGCCACGCACAGAATCGGAGAAGAACATCACGTAATCCATATGACGGGTATACAGAGATTCCTGAATACTTTTTTGGTCGTCAAACAGCTGATAATTATCGCCGTTCTTAGCTTCCAGCCCCTGCGTCCAGCCATTAGGAATATCAAAACTGACGCCACCGCTGAAGAGCGTCGTCAGTGAACCCATTTCGACACGCATACCTGCGGCAGACATATCAAAGTTCACACCGCTGTCTTTCCAGAAGCGTACGTTGTCTGTGACCAGCGTGTCGTAAGGAGCGCGAATGAATAGCTGGTATTTGATGTTACGGGCTTTCGGGTCGAAATGGCTGGTCTCAACACTACCGACCTGGAAGCCACGGAACAGTACCGGATCGCCAGGACTAAGCTGCCCAGAGCGTTCACTTTCCAGCACCACGCGGATCCCTTTCGCATCAGGGGACGCCAGAGGTGGTGAGTCATCAAGTTTGTATTCCGCTTTCTCGCTACCTCTATTACCGGGCTGCAATTGGATATAGGCGCCGGACAGCAGTGTCCCTAAACCCGACACCCCTTCGCGTCCGATTTGCGGTTTCACCACCCAGAAAACTGAATCGTCGCGGAGCATTTTTTCCATGCCAGTGTTCAGACGCGCTTTGATGATAACCTGTTGTAAGTCATCACTCAGGGTCACACTTTCCACTTTACCGACATCGACGTTACGGCTCTTGATGGCGGTTTTCCCACCCTCAATACCTTCGGCAGTCGTGGTGATTAATGTCACTTCCGGGCCCTGATGGCTGTAATGGTAAAACAGGATCCAGGCCCCGATAAGGGCAGTTACGATAGGAATGATCCAGACAGGCGACCAGCGTTTAATTTTTTCGATCTTTGCGGTGCCACCGTTACTGTGGGGCATATTATTTTCCGCCATCTTGTTGCTCCTTCATAGGCTGTACCACGGCCCGATCCCAAATCAGCCTTGGATCGAAAATCATTGCGGCGAACATAGTAAGAATAACGACTCCAGCAAAAAGCAGTGCACCGATGTCTGGATAAATACTCATTAGCTGCCCCATTCTGACCAGTGCAGAAAGCACTGCGATAACGAATACGTCAATCATCGACCAACGCCCGACAAACTCGACCACCTCATAAATGACATGCAATCTCTCACGGTCGATGGGTTTGTTGCTGTTGGCATCCCAACACAGCCAACCGATGGCAATCATTTTTAATGTTGGCACCAAAATACTGGCGATCAGAATCACCATGGCAACGGGATATGACCCTTCGCTCCATAGTAGAATAACACCGGCCATAATCGTCGACGGCATTGGCGTACCCAACACCTGCGTGATCATAATAGGTAATAAATTAGCGGGGATATAAAGCAGTATCGACGTCACCAGTAATGCCATAGTCCATTGCACACTGTTTTTACGCCGTGCGTAACCTTTCATTTCGCAGCGGCTGCAGACCAGCTGATCCACCGGCAAAATAGCCATACAGCAATGGCATGAACGTAGCCCCTGACTCAGACCACTCTCACCGATTCGTAGCGACTGGGTCGGACGTGGCGCAGGTTCAACCTGCTGCCATAACCCGTAGCGGTCAGTACACTGAAAGGCCCGTAATTGCAGCAAGCAGAAAAGCACATAAGGAAGGAAACTGGTACCCACCCCCACATCGCCATATGCCATCAGTTTGACAAAACTCACCAGCACACCAGCAAGGAAGATCTCCACCATGCACCAGGCTTTCAAACGGAACAGCGTGCGCGCAATACTCACTTTCCAGTGGGCTGAAAGCCGGGTCTTCATGCACAGAACGATGATTGACAGCATGCAGACAGCAGGTAGCAACTGCACCACGATCATAAACAGAGAGGCCATGCTGGCATAGTTTTCAGAGACCAGCACTTGCGGAATTTGGATCAGCGTCACTTCACTGCCAAGACCGGCGACTTTCATGTTAACGAAGGGAAAAAGATTGGCAAGCAACAGCATAAACAGGGCGCTTGCAGCATAGCCGATAGGACGCCTGCGGGGCTCTTTCCAGCGCGATGTCAGCGTGGTGTGACAACGGGGACATTTCGCTTTTTGCCCGATGGCAACAGCAGGGATCTCCACCAATAAGTCGCATTGGGGACACAAAATGTGCGGGTCATGGACATGAGAACACACTGTCAACTCCTCAACGGCGGAAGATACTAATACCTGCGCGGACGAATAAATCCGTTATTCGCCTGCGCAGGGAGGGACAGGTTTAGCCGTTTTTCTGCGCTTCCAGCGCTTCCCAACGTTCAAAGGCCTGTTCTAACTCTTGTTCGACGGCCGCCAACGAGTTTAATACCTGCTGGGTTTCATCATGCGGACGGGTGAAAAAATCCGCATCATTCATTTGTTGCTGCAATCCGGCAATCCGCCCTTCCAGCTCACTGATTTGCTGGGGCAAAAGCTCCAGCTCACGTTGCTGATTATAGCTGAGCTTATTGGCAGTGCGTTTGGCAGGTTCTGCTTTCTGCTGTGTCGACGCTTTGTTTTCTGTCGCTGCAACCTGGCGGATTGGCTTCTGGTGGCGACGTTGATGTTGCGCATCATGGTAACCCCCCACATAGCTGTTGATCACGCCGTTGCCTTCATAAATCCAGCATTCGGTTGCCGAGTTATCAACAAATTCACGGTCATGACTAACCAGCATCACGGTGCCCTGATAGGTGTCGATCATCTCTTCCAGCAGCTCCAGCGTTTCCACATCCAGGTCATTGGTTGGTTCATCAAGAATCAACAGGTTGCTTGGGCGCAGGAACAATTTTGCCAGCAGCAGACGGTTACGCTCGCCGCCTGACAGCGCTTTTACCGGCGTCATGGCGCGTTTAGGGTGGAACAGGAAGTCCTGCAGGTAACCCAGCACGTGGCGTGAGCGACCGTTTACCATCACTTCCTGTTTACCTTCTGCCAGGTTGTCCATCACGGTACGTTCCGGGTCAAGCTCAGCGCGGTGCTGGTCGAAGTACGCCACTTCCAGCTTGGTGCCGCAGTGAACGCGGCCGCTATCGGCTTGAATCTGACTTAACATCAGTTTAAGTAATGTCGTTTTACCACAGCCGTTCGGGCCAACCAGCGCAATTTTATCACCGCGCATCACTTGAGCAGAGAAGTTGCTCACCAGCTGTTTACCGGCAATCGCGTAGCTGACATCTTCCATTTCGAAGACAATCTTGCCGGAACTCGAGGCTTCAACGACCTGCATCTTGGCGGTGCCCATCACTTCACGGCGATCAGAACGCTCTTTACGCAGGGCTTTCAGGGCGCGCACGCGGCCTTCGTTACGGGTACGACGGGCTTTGATACCCTGACGGATCCACACTTCTTCCTGTGCCAGCTTTTTATCAAACTCGGCATTTTGCAACTCTTCTACACGCAGGGCTTCTTCTTTCGCCAGCAGGTAAGCTTCGTAGTTGCCCGGATAGGAAACCAGTTTGCCGCGATCAAGATCGACAATGCGGGTCGCCATATTGCGGATAAACGAACGGTCATGGGAAATGAAGATAATGCTGCCCTGGAATTCTTTCAGGAACTCTTCCAGCCAGCTGATACTTTCGATATCTAAGTGGTTGGTCGGTTCGTCGAGCAGTAATACTTTCGGAGAACTGACCAGCGCACGGCCCAGCGCGGCTTTACGCAACCAGCCACCGGACAGCGAAGTCAGTTCAGCATCGGCATCCAGACCCAGTTGCAGCAACACTTCACTAATGCGGCTATCGAGCTGCCATAAGCCCTGGTGGTCAAGAATTTCCATTACCTGAGAGAGTTTGTTCAGGTTTTTCTCGCTCGGGTCGGTCTCTACCAGATGCGAAATAGCGTGATACGCCTTCAGATGTTCCGCCTGCTCAGACACGCCTTCAGACACGAAGTCAAACACGGTACCGGCGACATTACGTGGCGGATCCTGTTGCAGGCGCGCCACGATCAAATCTTGCTCGTAAACAATACGACCGTCATCCAGCGGGACTTCGCGGTTGATGATTTTCATCAGCGTCGATTTACCGGCGCCGTTACGGCCTACCAGACAGACGCGTTCGTTCGGTTCGATGTGTAATTCGGTGTTATCCAACAAAGGCGAGTCACTGAATGACAGCCAGGCACCTGACATACTGATTAACGACATAAACTTTACTTTTCCTCGCCGGCGTGAGAAAGCAACCAGCAGTTATGAATTTGACGATTACGGGCGAAATCCTGCGACAGGGTTTGGCTGGTGATCTCTTTTGCGCTCAGACCGAGCTGACTCAGTCCCTCGAGATCCATCTGGAAACCGCGCTTATTATTGGAGAACATGATGGTACCGTTGCGACGTAAAATACGCTTCAGGTCTTTCATTAATGACAGATGATCGCGCTGAACGTCGAAACTTTCGGCCATACGTTTAGAGTTGGAGAAGGTCGGCGGATCGATAAAGATCACATCGAACTGTTCGTCGCACATGCCTAAATAGGAGAGACAATCTGCCTGGATCAGGCGGTGTTGACGCCCTGTCAGGTCGTTGACCCGCAGGTTTTTCTCCGCCCACTCAAGATAAGTACGAGACATATCCACCGTGGTGGTACTGCGTGCGCCACCGAGTCCTGCATGAACGCTGGCGGTACCGGTATAGGCAAACAGGTTAAGGAAGTCTTTACCCTTGCTCATTTCGCCGAGCATCTGGCGGGCAATACGGTGATCGAGGAACAGGCCAGTATCCAGATAATCGGTCAGGTTAACCCACAGCTTAGCGTTGAACTCTTCCACCAGCTGGAATTCACCTTTTTGCGCCAATTTCTCGTACTGATTTGCGCCTTTCTGACGTTCACGGGTTTTCAACACTAACTGGCTGGAAGAGATATCCAGCACGGAGAGCGTAGCATTGATCACATCGAACAAACGCTGACGGGCTTTCTGTGCATCGACAGTTTTTGGCGGCGCGTACTCCTGCACCACCACTTTGCTGCCGTAGCGGTCAACGGCAACGTTGTAATCCGGCAGATCGGCGTCATACAGGCGATAACATTCAATCCCTTGCTGTTTGGCCCATTTTTCCAACTTTTTGACGTTTTTACGCAGACGGTTGGCGTAATCCTCTGCCATTTGCGTGCCTGCCGCGCCGGTCGGGTTTTCGGCCAACAGGTAGTTTTTCTGCACACATTCCAGCGGACCGTTTTTAGCCTTAAATTGGCGATCGGCGCGCAACTGTACGCAGCTCAGCAGTTCAGGCGAAGCGCTGAACAGAGAGAGCTGCCAGCCGCCAAACTGGGTTTTCATAATGCGGCCCAGTTGGTTATGCAGGGCAATCAAGGCCGGTTCGCTTTCCAGACGCTCACCATACGGTGGGTTACTGATCACCGTACCGGTCGGGCCTTCTGGCAGCGGATTCACCAGTTTGCCGACTTCGCCCGCTTCGAGGGTGATAAGTTCAGCGACACCGGCACGACGGGCGTTAGCACGGGCCATTTCAATCACGCGACGATCAATATCAGAACCGAAGAAGCGCGAGGTGGTCTCCTGCAAGGCACGACGGGTACGCACCTGCGCCTCGGTCGTGAGTTCACGCCATAAATCCGCGTCAAACTTATTCCAGCCGGTAAAACCCCAATGTGGGCGATGCAGACCCGGTGCGCGATCGGCCGCGATCATGGCGGCTTCAATCAGCAAGGTGCCAGAACCACACATGGGATCGACCATCGGCGTGCCGGCTTTCCAGCCAGAACGCATGACAATGGCGGCAGCCAGGCTCTCTTTCAACGGTGCCTGACCGGCCAGGTCACGGTAGCCACGCTGATGCAAACCTTCGCCGCTCAAATCGAGCGCCACGCTGGCAGTGTCACGTTGCAGGAACACATTGACGCGGATGTCCGGCTGCTGTTTCGCCACGTTAGGACGTTCATCCATTTTACGGGTGAAACTGTCAACGATGGCGTCCTTAACTTTCAAGGCACCGTACTGGCTATTACGGATCTCATCATTCAGACCACTAAAGTGCACTGCGAAGGTTTTATCGACGCTGAAAATTTCCGGCCAGTCGATCGCCATCACGCCCATATAGAGGTCTAAATCACTGTGGACTTTAAATTCATTCAGAGGCAGCAGAATGCGCGAAGCCAGACGGCTCCACAGCAAACTTTGATACATCAGGCGATCGTCACCTTCAAAATGCACCCCTCCCTGCACAACTTTACAGGCTTGCGCACCCAGCGTTTCCAGTTCGCTTTTTAAAAGTTCTTCCAGTCCACGCGCCGTGCTGGCAAACAAAGAGTTCATATCGACATATCACCAAAAAGAAAATAGTTGCGCATTATAGCTAATCCGGCCCGCTTGTCATAAAGTCTCTGGTCATCAGAAAAAATAGAGCAAGGAGGCACGTTTCCGTGGCCACCCTTTCACGATTATTTGTTCACCCTGTAAAGTCGATGCGTGGACTGCAATTGTCTCACGCACAGGTGACAGCCAGCGGTCTGGCGTTTGATCGCCTCTTCATGCTGACAGACCCACAGGGAATGTTTATCACCGCCCGCCAATATCCGCAGTTGGTCCAGTTTACGCCCGCTTTGCTTCCCGATGGCCTGTTAATCAACAGTCCCGATGGCGAAACCATCAGTATGCGTTTTCGTGATTTTAGCCAACCAGGTGCAGCCACGGAAGTTTGGGGCAATCAGTTTACCTCACTCATCGCACCAGATGCGGTAAATCAGTGGCTCAGCCGCTATTTAAACCGCGACGTGCAATTGCGCTGGGTGGGCGAAGAACCGACACGCCGCGTGAAAAAGCACGCTGATGTCCCGCTCTCCTTCGCCGACGGCTTCCCTTACCTGTTAATGAATGAAGCCTCGATGCGCGATTTGCAAAACCGTTGCCCCAGCAGCGTGAAGCTTGAACAGTTCCGGCCGAATCTGGTGGTCAGTGGCGTGGAAGCCTACGCCGAAGATAGCTGGCAGACCATCCGCATTGGCGACGTCATTTTTGACCTGGTGAAACCTTGCAGTCGTTGCGTGCTGACCACCGTCAGTACCGAACGTGGGCGCAAGCATCCACGCGGTGAGCCGCTGAAAACCCTGCAAGGTTATCGCACCGCCGACAACGGCGATGTGGATTTCGGCCAGAACATGATTGCCCGTAACACCGGGATGATCCGCGCAGGTGACAGCATTCAGGTGCTGGCGACCAAACCCCCGCGCCCTTACTCTCCCGGCGTGGTGGTTGAAAGCATTGTGGCACCCAGGAATGAGGTCAAAAGTGTCAGCATTCATTATCAGGGCACGGCGTTCACCGGAAATAATCAGCAGATTTTACTCGAACAGTTGGAAATGCGGGGTTTACGTATCCCTTATTCCTGCCGGGCGGGAATTTGCGGTGCATGCAAGCTGACGCTGGAGGCAGGCGAAGTGTCACCGCTGAAAGCCAGTGCCATTGGTAAAGACGGGACAATATTGTCGTGTAGCTGTATTCCAGGAACGGATATCGTTCTGCGTTAGATGCAAAGTGACGAAGTCAGGCGGGGAACTTAGACCGCCTGATCGTAGAAATGGGTTTTCGCTGCACGAACCGGTGCTGGCATCAAGCGGTCATGCATGATCTTAATCGCATCACCGAGCACCATCCCCCGGCCAGCCAGTGTTAGCCGGTCCTGGGCCAGTAAACAGAGGCTGGCGCTATCACCGGACTCCACCACCAACAACGTGGCCTGTTCACCGCTTTCCATCACCTGGACCTGCGCAATCTGGCCATTATCAGGCTGGAATGGTCGGGACTGTTGAGTAAAGTGCCAGCTTTTAGGCATCAATGGCTTGAGGAAACGGAAAGCCACCAGCGCATTCAACACTAATTCAGCCCGTTGCTCATTACCTAATTTGACGTTTTTACACTGCTCTTCATAATCAAAATAGAGTGCGGCATCATCGACGCAAAATGAGGCATCGCTGAAGGCGTCGGGAGTTAACATTTTTGCAGGAAAACGGGAACGGAAAATCATGCCATTGGCGAGATCCAGCATTAGCCGGTCATGTTCGGCATCAAAATACCAACGCCAATTATCATCTGGTTTGATTTTCATTTCGTTATCCTGTTTGCTCCGAACCCACAATCTGATGACTGACTATTAAAAGCACCGAGCTTACATTAGGCTTTTTAGTAGTGAATCAACATCAGACAAATCTTGAGCTGCTGCTGCCGATATATAAGGCAGTGGACAAAATATAGACGAGCCGGGTTAATAAATAAACCCCCGGCTGTCATTAGGCGTGAAAAATATTAGATATGAGTGACAATATCCTTAATCAAACGCGGTCCGTGATAGATAAAGCCGGAATAGATTTGAATTAACGAGGCACCGGCTGCCATTTTTTCCCGTGCGGCGGTTAATGAATCTATCCCCCCAACACCAATAATAGGCAACTGGCCTTTAAGTTCATCAGAGAGCATACGGATGATTTCCGTACTGCGCAGTTGAACGGGACGTCCACTTAACCCGCCGGTCTGCTCACAATAATTAAGCCCCTGGATCAGTTTACGATCCAAGGTGGTATTGGTGGCAATCACGCCATCCATATTATGGCGAACTAAACTGTCGGCTATTTGGATCAATTCTTCATGAGAAAGATCCGGCGCGATCTTCACCGCAACAGGAACATATTTTTGATGCCGCTGCTGCAATTCGAGCTGCTTATTTTTGATCGCTGCCAGCAAATCATCCAGCGCCTCACCGTACTGCAAAGAACGTAATCCCGGTGTATTTGGCGAGGAAATATTGACGGCGATATAACCGGCATAAGGATAGATTTTATCCATGCAGGTCAGATAATCATCTTTGCCGTTCTCGACTGGCGTGTCTTTATTCTTGCCGATATTAATGCCGAGAATTCCGCCAAAGTGTGAACGCTTCACATTGTTGACCAGATTATCTACACCACGGTTATTGAAACCCATGCGGTTAATCAGACCTTGTGCTTCAACAATACGGAACAAGCGCGGCTTATCATTACCGTCCTGCGCACGCGGCGTCACTGTACCGACTTCCACAAAACCAAAACCCATCGCACCGAAGGCATCAATGCAATCACCGTCTTTATCCAGACCGGCGGCAAGACCTAATGGGTTTTTAAATGACAGCCCCATACAACTGACCGGTTTGGTCGGCACGGACTGGCGGATGAGAAATTCAAACGGCGAACCAGAAATACGGCTCAGTTGGCGGAAAGTAAGTTCGTGCGCGCGCTCAGGGTCGAGCTGAAACAGTGCTTTCCTGACAAGAGGATAAAACATGAAGACTCCTGGATTCCCGGTGGCTAGACGGGGCGACATTATCGACTAAGCGCCGCATAAAGGGAAACGATTCACGGCTAAAAACTGACTTCTGCGCAATCGATACCCTTTTATTCACTTCCACTTTACCTTTTCATTACTTTTAAGCCATAAATTCCCGGCTATAGCCGCTTTTTCACTATTCATTTCTAAAATTTAGATTTCCAGTCCCCTGCCCACGCCTGTTAGCTTTAAATCACTTCGTTAAACAAAATGATGAATCTAGAACTTTAAGTTATAAGGAATGGTGTGATGATACGCGTTATCTCTTTGGCAGGCAGTCCACGGCAACCCTCCCGATCTTCAGCATTACTGGCGTTGAGCCATCGCTGGCTGACGTCACGTGGCGTAGAAGTGATCTCTTATGGCCTGCAGGATTTCTCAGCAGAAGATTTACTGTTCGCTAATTTCGCCAGTCCTCAGTTGAAAAAATTGACCGCGCAACTTGCCGAAGCCGATGGGTTGATCGTCGCCACACCGGTTTATAAGGCGTCATTTTCCGGGGCGCTGAAAACCCTGCTGGATCTTTTACCCGAACGTGCGCTGGACCATAAAGTGGTACTGCCTCTGGCAACCGCTGGGTCGATTGGCCACATGCTGGCAGTGGACTACGCGCTAAAACCCGTACTGGCTTCTTTGAAAGCACAGGAGGTTTTGCAGGGCGTATTTGCCGATGACAGTCTGATCAGTGATTACCAGACCTTTCCGGCCACGCTGGAACCCGCGTTGAGCGAACGACTGGAAGAGTCTCTGGAGAATTTCTATCTGGCGCTGAGCCGCCGCCGTCCGCTTCCCCGCCCTGCCACCCAAACCGCCGTGACCCTGCGGGTCTGACAGGCCAGAAGAGGAATAGAATGATGAGGTTACCGCTCTCTCTGTTACGCCACCTGCCGTTAATGGCCGGGCTACTGGTCACGCTTTCGTTCAGCACGCAAGCAGCCACTTCGCAGGAAAAAGCCCCGGCGGAATTTCGCATCGCTTATCAAAAAGGCTCTGTCGGACTGGTGCTGGCGAAGTCCCATCAATTGCTGGAAAAACGCTTTCCTGATACCAAAATCAGCTGGGTAGAATTCCCTGCCGGCCCGCAAATTCTGGAAGCACTGAACGTCGGCAGTATTGATCTCGGCGGCACGGGTGATCTTCCCCCACTGTTTGCGCAGGCTGCCGGGGCCGACCTGCTCTATGTTGGCTCTGAACCGCCGAAGCCGAAAGCCGAAGTGATTCTGGTTGATAACGACAGCCCAATCAAAACCGTCGCCGATCTTAAAGGTCATAAAGTGGCGTTTCAGAAAGGCTCCAGCTCACACAATCTGTTATTACGCGCCCTGCAACAGGCCGGTCTGAAGTTCACCGATATCAAACCGATTTACCTGACACCGGCTGACGCACGCGCTGCCTTCCAGCAGCATGACGTTGATGCCTGGGCGATTTGGGATCCCTATTACTCCGCCGCGAAACTGCAAGGCAATGTGCGCGTATTGATTGATGGCAGCACGCTGAATCAGACCGGTTCGTTCTATCTGGCACCGAAGACATATACCGAGGCCAACCCGCAGTTCATTCATCAGGTTCTGGCTGTGCTGACTGAAGCCAATGCGCTGGTCAAAACCGAGCGGGTGCAAAGTATCCAGCTGCTTGCCAAAGCCATGGGCCTGCCGGAAGACGTGATTGCCAGCTACCTGGATCATCTACCCGATTCCCCTATTACGCCGGTAGACGAACGTACGGAAAAAGCCCAGCAGGCGACAGCGGACCTGTTTTATCAGAATCATATTTTACCCAAACCGGTCGATATTAAAGACCGCATCTGGCATGACCGCGCTGCGCAATAGTCAGCACCGATCTCTCTATAACAACGGCCGCCGCTGATAGAAGCGGCGGCATCGACGACAGAGGAGTTATCACATGAGTCTGAACGTTTTCTGGTTTCTGCCCACTCACGGCGATGGACGTTATCTCGGTACCGACAAAGATGCCCGCACCGTTGATCTCAGCTATTTGCAACAAATCGCCCAAGCGGCGGACCGTCTTGGTTTTGGTGGCGTGCTGCTGCCGACTGGCCGCTCCTGCGAAGACTCCTGGCTGGTAGCCGCATCGCTGATTTCCGTCACTCAGCGTCTGAAGTTTTTGGTGGCGCTACGGCCGGGGATTATCTCCCCGACGCTGGCGGCGCGTCAGGCTGCGACGCTGGACCGGCTTTCCGGCGGTCGCGCTCTGTTTAATCTGGTGACCGGCGGTGATCCTGCCGAACTGGCGGCCGAAGGATTGCACCTCAATCATAAAGAGCGTTATGAGGCCTCGGCGGAGTTTACCCGTATCTGGCGGCAAGTGCTGGAAGGCGAAACCGTCGATTATGAAGGCAAACACATACAAGTGAAAGGCGCCAGCCTGATGCACCCGCCAGTACAACAGCCGCGCCCGCCGCTCTATTTTGGCGGATCTTCGGACGAAGCACAGGACCTTGCCGCTGAACAGGTCGAGCTCTATCTGACCTGGGGCGAGCCGCCGCATTTGGTGAAAGAAAAAATTGAGCAGGTCCGCGCTAAAGCGGCAGCCCACGGGCGCAGCGTGCGCTTTGGCATTCGTCTACACGTGATAGTGCGTGAAACGAATGAAGAAGCCTGGCTGGCCGCGAACCGACTGATTGCCAATCTGGATGATGCAACCATTCAAAAAGCGCAGGCGGCGTTTGCCAGAACCGACTCGGTTGGCCAGCATCGCATGGCTGCCCTGCACGGCGGTAACCGCGACAAACTGGAAATCAGCCCAAATCTGTGGGCGGGTGTGGGCCTGGTGCGCAGCGGCGCAGGCACCGCACTGGTCGGCGATGGGCCAACCGTGGCGGCCCGCATGCAGGAATATGCCGATTTGGGGATCGATACCTTTATCTTCTCAGGTTATCCACACCTCGAAGAAGCCTACCGCGTCAGCGAATTGCTGTTCCCGCATCTGGATCTGGCGACAGCCGATCAGGACACCACGGTGAAACGCGCCATTGAAGCGCGCGGTGAACTGGTGGCACATGATTTCGCACCTCAGCGCTCTGCCGCTCAACACTGAGGAGTCCAACATGCATGCATCGCAACGCTGGCTGGATCGTGTATTGCCTTGGATTTTACCGTTCGCTCTGATTGGTGGCTGGCAGCTGGCGGTAGAAGCCGGGTGGCTGTCGAACCGAATTCTTCCCGCGCCGAGCGCTGTGGTGGAGGCGTTCTGGACGCTGGCGAAAAGCGGTGACCTGTGGCAAAACCTGAAAATCAGTACGTTCCGTGCACTGGTCGGTTTCGCCCTCGGTGGCAGTCTGGGCCTGCTGCTGGGCTTTATTACCGGTCTGTCACGCTGGGGCGAACGTCTGCTCGACAGCTCGTTACAGATGCTGCGCAACATTCCCCATCTGGCGCTGATCCCGTTGGTGATTTTATGGTTTGGCATTGATGAATCCGCCAAAATTTTCCTGGTGGCCCTCGGCACATTGTTCCCAATTTACCTCAACACCTATCACGGCATTCGCAATATCGATCGTGGCCTGCTAGAGATGGCACGCAGCTACGGGTTGTCCGGTTTCCCACTGTTTATACAGGTGGTTTTACCGGGTGCCCTGCCCTCAATCATGGCCGGCGTGCGCTTCGCGCTGGGATTTATGTGGCTGACGCTGATCGTTGCAGAAACCATTTCGGCCAACTCCGGTATCGGTTATCTGGCAATGAACGCCCGTGAATTCTTGCAAACCGATGTGGTCGTGGTCGCTATTGTACTGTACGCCATTCTCGGCAAACTGGCCGACCTGCTGGCCCGCGCGCTGGAGAGCGTCTGGCTACGCTGGCACCCGGCTTATCAGAAGAAACAAGGAGACGCCGCATGAGCAACACGGCTCGTATTCCACAAGGCACGCCGGTTACGCTGACAGGTATCAGCAAGAAATATGGCAACCGCACGGTGTTAAATGACATTAATCTGCGCATTTCTCCCGGACAGTTTGTGGCGGTGGTCGGCCGCAGCGGTTGTGGCAAAAGTACCTTGTTGCGCCTGCTGGCCGGGCTGGAGAGTACCACGCACGGGGAAATGCGCAGCGGCAGCGCACCGCTCAGTCAGGTGCGGGATGACACGCGGCTGATGTTTCAGGATGACCGCCTGCTGCCATGGAAAAAGGTCATTGATAATGTCGGTCTCGGCCTGAAAGGTCAGTGGCGCGAGGCAGCGCAGGCAGCCCTGGAAGAGGTCGGGCTGGCCGACCGTGCCAACGACTGGCCTTCGGCGTTATCCGGTGGGCAAAAACAGCGTGTCGCCCTGGCCCGTGCACTGATCCACCGCCCCCGCCTGCTCTTACTGGATGAACCTCTGGGTGCGCTCGACGCGTTGACGCGCATCGAGATGCAGGGATTGATCGAACGTTTATGGCAGCAGCATGATTTTACCGTGTTGCTGGTTACCCATGACGTCAGCGAAGCTGTCACTGTCGCCGATCGGGTAATTTTGATTGAACAGGGCCAGGTTGGTCTGGATTTACAGATTGATTTGCCCCGCCCACGGCGCAAAGGATCTGCCCGCCTGGCGGAGCTGGAAGCCGAAGTCCTGGAGCGTGTTCTGACACCGCAACCGTCCCAAACGGGGACGCAGGAAGCCAAACGCGCGCAGAGTTAGTCATAAAGAACCATCAAGCCATGACGTAAAAAGGGCGATGTTTCCATCGCCCTTTGGTTATTAATTATAACGCTGCTTATTAAGCGTCTAACGCCTTACTGATCTTCTCGAACAGATCCCCTGACAGATTCTCCAGCCCTTTCAACTGCTCAAGCGCACTGCGCATCAACGTCTGACGGTTGGCGTCATAACGTTTCAGACGGATCAGCGGCTCAATCATTCGTGCTGCTACCTGCGGGTTACGGGTATTCAGATCGGTGAGCATTTCCACCAGGAACTGATAACCGCTGCCATCGGCGGCGTGGAATGCAGACGGGTTGGTCGAGGCAAAGGCGCCGATCAGCGATCGTACGCGGTTCGGGTTGCTCATGGTGAATGAACGGTGAGTCAGTAATGAACGGACTTTTTGCAATACATCCGCCGACGGGCTGGAGGCCTGCAAAATGAACCATTTATCCATCACTAAACCGTCCTGATGCCAGCGCTCATCATAAGCCGCCATCAGCGCTTCACGGCACGGTAACTGGGCCGCAACGGCCGCAGACATCGCCGCCAGCGAGTCGGTCATGTTGTCCGCCTGCTCAAACTGGGCACGCACAATCTTGTCAGCCTGAGTCACATCACCAAACGCCAGATAACGCAGGCAGGTATTACGCAGTGCGCGCTTACCGATGTCCGCATGCACTACGCGGTACGCCGGCAGGCGATTTGCGTTGTACACCGCGAGGAACTCGTCAGCCATTTCGGTTGCCAGGCAACGGGTGATCGCCGCGTGCACCGCGCTGATCGCTTCCGGGTCGATAATATCGAACAGTTCCGCGATTTCGTTTTCAGACGGCAAGGTCAGGATCTGCGCGGCCAGGGCCGGATCAATCGTGTCATCCAGCAATACTGCGCGGAAAGCATCAGCCACGTGCAGCGGCAGTGACAGCGGTTGTTTCTGCTGATGACGCGCCACATTGAGTTTGATGTAAATTGCCAGCAGACTTTGCGCCGAATCCCAGCGAGAGAAGTCATTGCGTGCATGCTTCATCAGGAAAGTGAGCTGATGATCGCCATATTTATAGTCCAACTTCACGGGTGCGGAGAATTCACGCAGCAAAGACGGCACCGGCTGATATTGCACATCTTCAAAGATGAAGGTCTGCTCAGCTTCGGTCACGTTCAGCACGTTGCTGACGATGCTGCCGTTTTGCTTGAGTGGGATCACATTGCCTTGCGGATCATACAGTTCGATATCCAGCGGAATATGCAACGGCAGCTTTTCAGCCTGGTCGGCCGTCGGTGGCGTTTTCTGGCTGACGGTTAATGTGTACTGCTGTTTTTCCACGTCATAGTCATCACGTACGGTCAAAATTGGCGTGCCTGACTGGCTGTACCAGCGACGGAACAGAGACAGGTCAACATTCGACGCATCTTCCATCGCCTGCACGAAGTCATCACAAGTGGCTGCGCTGCCATCATGACGTTCGAAATAGAGCTGAATACCGGCCTGGAACTTCTCTTCGCCCAGCAGGGTATGCAGCATGCGGATCACTTCTGAACCCTTTTCATACACCGTCAGGGTGTAGAAGTTGTTCATTTCGATCACTTTTTCAGGACGGATCGGGTGCGCCATCGGGCTTGCGTCTTCGGCGAACTGTGCGGAACGCATGATGCGCACGTTATCAATGCGGTTTACCGAACGTGAGCCGAGGTCAGAACTGAACTCCTGATCGCGAAAAACCGTCAGTCCCTCTTTCAGGCTGAGCTGGAACCAGTCGCGGCAAGTCACGCGGTTACCGGTCCAGTTATGGAAATATTCGTGGCCAATCACGGCTTCAATGCCCAGATAATCTTTATCCGTCGCCGTCTCCGCTTTTGCCAGCACATATTTAGAGTTAAAGACGTTCAGGCCTTTGTTTTCCATCGCGCCCATGTTGAAGAAATCAACGGCAACGATCATGAAGATATCGAGGTCATATTCCAGATTGAAACGGGTTTCGTCCCACTTCATCGACTGCTTCAGCGACGCCATTGCCCAGTCGGCGCGATCCAGATTGCCGCGGTCAACAAACAGCTCCAGCGCCACATCGCGACCTGAGCGGGTTTTGAAGGAATCACGCAGCACATCAAAATCACCGGCCACCAGCGCAAACAGGTAGCAAGGTTTAGGGAACGGATCCTGCCACTTAATCCAATGTTTGCCGCCTTCCAGCTCGCCTGAATCAATACGGTTGCCGTTGGAGAGCAAGTAGGGATAACGCGCTTTGTCGGCCACAATGCGGGTCGAGAAACGTGCCAGAACGTCCGGGCGGTCCAGATAATAGGTAATGTGCTGGAAACCCTCGGCTTCACACTGGGTACACAACGCTTCACCAGAGAGATAAAGCCCTTCCAGCGCGCTGTTTTTGGCCGGGTGGATTTCGTTGACGATGTGGAGTTCAAAGGCTTCCGGCAGGCGGTCAATGACCAGCGTTTTATCCGTCACCTGATAACTCGGCCAATCCTGGCCGTTGACTTTCAGGCTGATTAGCGTCAAGTCTTCGCCGTTAAGCACCAGCGAAGCGCCTTCTGCGCCCTGGCGTTTAATCTGGCTGACAGCGGTAACCACGGTAGTTTGCGCATCGAGTTCAAAATTGAGGTCGATATCGGTAATGGTATAGTCCGGGGCACGGTAATCGTGACGGAACTTGGCTTGTGGCAGTTGAGTCATAAAAAACCTTTTAACGTTTTCGTTAGTGACGACGTCTGTTGCTCATCGTGGCTGGTCTGAGCACTCCGGCAGGAGAAACCTCAGCGACTTATAAAGCTTTCCTGAACTTTACCACAGGCACTTTAAATTCCCAGATTGTTGCAGGTTTGTGAGTCTGTTAGACCACGTTTTGTTCAAAACGGAAACCCCAGCGACTGTGCAAACCAATTGTTAACAAAAAGATGCCATTTTGAAGACCAAAGCACGTTTAAGCCTCGACCCCTCTCGGACAATTATGATGTGATGAGGATTCTTTCGCAGGATATTACGGTATACTTCACAGACTTTGCTGTTTTATCCAGAATGCTTTTTTATCTGGAATGGTTGGGTTTATGCGAACGGCCTCAATACGCTATGTCGAGGTTTTTGCCAGCCAGCCCTTTCTGACGAGGATGCTGTAAACGCGCTATGACTTCATACGCTTCCCCGATTTTGACTTCGCTGTTAGATACCGACGCTTATAAGCTGCATATGCAGCAAGCCGTCTTCCATCGCTATCATAATATTAGCGTCGTGGCAGAATTCCGCTGCCGTGGTGACGAGCTGCTGGGCGAGTACGCCAGCGAAATACGCCAGCAAATCGAGATGATGAGCCAGTTGGCTCTGACTGATGATGAGTTCACTTATCTCTCTGGATTGCCGTTTTTCAGCGCCGATTACCTCAATTGGCTGAAGACTTTCCGCTATAACCCTCAACAGGTTGTCGTATCTGACAGCGACGGTCATTTGCACGTGCGCATTTCAGGCCCATGGCGTGAAGTGATCATGTGGGAAGTACCGCTGCTGGCCGTGATCAGCGAGGTTGTACACCGTCACCGTTCTGCTCAGGTGACCACACAAATGGCGGTCGATCAACTGCGCAAGAATCTTGCACGTTTCAAACAGGAAACGTCTGACATCGATATCTCCCGCTTCCGCCTGATGGACTTCGGCACACGCCGCCGTTTCTCCGGTGAAGTTCAGCACGCGATTGTCAGTACACTGAAAGCGGAATTCCCGTATCTGGTCGGCACCAGCAATTATGATGTCGCCCGCAAATTACAGCTGTCACCTGTCGGAACCCAGGCGCATGAATGGTTTCAGGCTCATCAGCAAATCAGCCCGGTTCTGGCCAATAGTCAACGCGCTGCGCTCCAGGCATGGTTGGATGAATATCCCGACCAACTGGGTATCGCGCTGACCGACTGCATAACGATGGATGCTTTCCTGCGCGATTTTGGCCCGACGTTTGCCAACGCCTACGACGGATTGCGCCATGATTCGGGGGATCCAGTTGAATGGGGCGAAAAAGCTATCGCGCACTATCAAAAACTCGGCATTGACCCGATGAGCAAAACCTTAGTGTTCTCAGATAATCTGGATTTAGACAAAGCCTTGAGTCTTTATCGCCATTTCCACACCCGGGTGAATCTGGTGTTTGGGATCGGTACGCGCCTGACCTGTAATATCCCTGGGGTCAATCCGCTGAATATCGTGATAAAACTGGTGCAATGTAATGGCAAACCGGTAGCGAAATTGTCTGACAGCCCGGGGAAAACTATTTGTCAGGATAAAGCCTTCGTGAAAGCCTTACGTAAAGCCTTTGACCTGCCGCTGGTCAAGAAAGCCTCCTGACCCTTACGACTGTGTTTATTCTAAATGCAGGCGGTTTACCTCCCCCTTCCTGCCATCATCTTATCCAGATGACTTTTCCCACTCACTTTTTCCTCCTTTATATAAATATTATTTAGATCTGCGAATTTCCGGTCAGTCACACGATAAATAGGGAGATCTATTGCTCTGCACAGACGAATGTTGTCCGGGCAAGGTGATTTCTGCTTGTGTCCTGAGAAAGGCTAAGTAACATAGCAAAATCCCTTTTTATAGGGGTCCGTTAGTTCTCAACTATCATCTGAACATATAAGAAAGAGAGAAATTTATGAGCGTTGTGCCTGTAGTCGACGTACTGCAAGGCCGTGCTGCGGTTGACAGTGAAGTCACCGTACGCGGTTGGGTGCGTACCCGGAGAGATTCTAAAGCTGGTATCTCCTTCCTCGCCGTTTATGACGGCTCCTGCTTTAATCCGTTACAGGCCGTTGTGAATAATTCTCTTCCTAATTATCAGGATGAGGTTCTGCGCCTGACCACCGGTTGTTCAATTGAAGTGACCGGCACCGTTGTCGCCTCACCGGGTGAAGGCCAGAGTTTTGAGCTGCAAGCCACGGCCATTAACGTGGTTGGCTGGGTGGATGACCCGGACACTTACCCGATGGCGGCGAAACGTCACTCCATCGAATATCTGCGCGAAGTGGCGCACCTGCGCCCGCGTACCAATCTGATTGGCGCAGTTGCCCGTGTGCGTAACACCCTGTCGCAGGCGATTCATCGTTTCTATCATGAAAACGGCTACTTCTGGGTGTCGACACCGCTGATTACCGCCTCTGATACCGAAGGCGCTGGCGAAATGTTCCGCGTCTCTACCCTTGATTTCCAGAACCTGCCGCGCACCGATAAAGGCGAAGTCGATTTCAGCGAAGACTTTTTCGGTAAAGAAGCCTTCCTTACCGTTTCTGGTCAGCTGAACGGCGAAACCTATGCCTGCGCACTCTCCAAGGTGTACACCTTCGGTCCGACCTTCCGTGCCGAAAACTCCAACACCAGCCGCCATCTGGCAGAGTTCTGGATGGTTGAACCGGAAGTGGCATTTGCCACCCTTGATGATATCGCCGCACTGGCAGAAAGCATGTTGAAATATGTTTTCCAGGCCGTTCTGGATGAAAGGGCAGACGATATGGCCTTTTTCGCAGAACGCGTAGACAAAGATGCTGTTTCTCGCCTGGAGCGTTTTGTGACATCAGATTTCGCTCAGGTCGATTATACCGATGCAGTAGAAATACTGATGAATTGCGGCCAGACATTCGAAAATCCTGTGTCATGGGGTGTCGATCTTTCTTCTGAGCATGAACGCTACCTGGCAGAACAGCATTTTAAAGCGCCAGTGGTGGTCAAAAATTATCCGAAAGATATCAAAGCATTCTACATGCGAATGAATGACGACGGAAAAACAGTTGCAGCTATGGATGTGCTGGCCCCTGGTATTGGGGAGATCATCGGCGGTTCACAGCGTGAAGAACGATTGGATGTTCTTGATGCGCGCCTTGAAGAAATGGGCCTGAATAAAGAAGATTATTGGTGGTATCGCGATCTTCGTCGCTACGGCACCGTGCCCCACTCAGGTTTCGGCTTGGGCTTTGAACGTTTGGTCGCTTATGTGACCGGTGTGCAAAATGTGCGTGACGTGATCCCGTTCCCACGCACACCACGTAATGCAACCTTCTAATTAACTAAAATATTTTCCGAATAACATTTTAGTTACAAAACTAAGGCCAGCTCAGCTGGCCTTAGTCATTTTTAAAGGTAGATCCCTGTCACAAAGTTCCGTAGAAATTACACTTTGTAATACATTCTTTCTCGCTGAAACAAGTTTAGGGGTTTGGTAGCATTTTCGATGTAGATTAAGCAGTCCTCGGATGGAACACTGCCTTCAGACACAGGAGACACCAAACTCTCAACAATAGTTCCCTAAAGAATTATTGACGGCAGTGGCAGGTGTCCAAATAAAACCAATGAGGGTAATAATAATGATGAAGCGCAATATTCTTGCAATCGTAATTCCAGCTCTGTTGGCTGCTGGTGCAGCAAACGCAGCTGAAATTTATAACAAAGACGGCAACAAACTGGACCTGTACGGTAAAGTTGACGCACGCCACACCTTCTCTGATAGCACCGGCGATGACGGTGACCAGACTTACGTTCGTTTCGGCTTTAAAGGCGAAACAAAAATTACCGACCAACTGACCGGTTACGGCCAGTGGGAATACAACGTTCAGGCTAACCACGCTGAAAGCGCTGGCGACGAAGGCAACAAAACTCGTCTGGGCTTCGCAGGTCTGAAATTTGGCGACTGGGGTTCATTTGACTACGGTCGTAACTACGGCGTGATCTACGACGTAATGTCTTATACTGACCAATTGCCAATATTCGGCGATGACACCATGTACAAAACCAACGACAACTTCATGATTGGTCGTGCAAATGGTCTGGCTACTTACCGTAACAGCAACTTCTTCGGTCTGGTTGATGGCCTGAGCTTCGCTGTTCAGTACCAAGGCAAAAATGAAAATGATCGTAACGATGATGCATTTTCTAAAGACGGCCTTACCAATTTAGGTGTTCCTCACAGTTCATCTGTTACCCAGAACGGCGACGGCTGGGGTGCATCAACAGCTTATGCCATCGGCAACTCTGGCGTTAGCGTGACCGGTGCTTACTTCTCTTCAAACCGTACCGATACTCAGAAACTTGACGGTAACGGCGACAAAGCGTCTGCCTACGCATTCGGTACCAAATACGATGCCAACAACCTGTACCTGGCTGCATTCTATGGTGAATCAACTAACACCACGGCATACGGTCAAGGCAGTAACCCACAGACTGCTAACAAAACTCAGAACTTCGAAGTTGTCGCTCAGTACCAGTTCGATTTCGGTCTGCGCCCATCCATCGCTTACCTGCAGTCTAAAGGCAAGGACCTGAATGGCGTAACTAACAGCAGCACTGGCGCTACCTACGGCGGCGGCGATGCTGACCTGGTTAAATATATCGAAGTGGGTACCTACTACTACTTCAACAAAAACATGTCCACCTATGTTGACTACAAAATCAACCTGCTGGACGACAACGATTACACCAAAGCTGCCGGTGCAAGCACTGACAACGTTGTTGGTGTTGGCTTGCAATACCAGTTCTAATTTCGCTTAACCGATGCGCTTACGGGTGCATCCTGAGTGATTTGAAAGGCAGGGCTTCGGCTCTGCCTTTTGCTTTTACACACTTCCCCACCCTTTTCAATTATCACAATTATTAATCTCAAAGCCCGCTTCACAACTCCGCTTTCTTTTTGCCGCAAACGGTTGGCAAACGGACTTTCAGGCGGTAACCTGATGCCCTCTTTCTGCTAAATATCAGGCCATGGAAGTCTCCTCTATGTTTGAAAAAATCACTGCTGCACCTGCTGATCCTATTCTCGGTCTTACCGATCTTTTCCGTGCTGACGCTCGCCAGGATAAAATCAATCTTGGGATTGGTGTTTATAAAGATGAAACGGGGAAAACACCGGTTCTGACCAGCGTGAAGAAAGCTGAGCAATTTTTGCTGGAAAACGAAACGACCAAGACTTATTTGAGTATCGACGGACTGCCTGATTTTGCGCGTTGTACTCAGGAACTGCTGTTTGGTAAAGACAGTGCCATCATCGCAGATAAACGTGCGCGCACCGCACAGACGCCAGGTGGTACAGGCGGCCTGCGTATCGCCGCAGACTTTATCGCAACACAGACCAGCGCCAAGCGCATCTGGGTAAGCAATCCAAGCTGGCCTAACCACAAAGGGGTGTTCAACGCCTCGGGTCTGGAAGTGGTGGAATATAATTATTACGACGCAACTAACCACGCACTGGACTTCGATGGCATGGTAAACAGCCTGAATGAAGCTCAGGCCGGCGACGTGGTGTTGTTCCACGGTTGTTGCCATAACCCAACCGGTATCGACCCAACAACAGAACAGTGGGCGCAACTGGCTGAACTTTCTGTCGCTAAAGGTTGGCTGCCACTGTTTGACTTTGCTTATCAGGGCTTTGCCAAAGGGTTGGAAGAAGATGCACAGGGCCTGCGCATTTTTGCGGCTAAACATGCTGAATTGCTGGTCGCCAGCTCTTACTCGAAAAACTTCGGCCTGTATAACGAGCGCGTGGGTGCCTGTACTCTGGTCGCCGCTGATGCTGAAACCGCTGACCGTTCGTTCAGCCAGGTAAAATCTGTTATCCGCGCAAACTACTCTAACCCGCCGTCACACGGCGCTGCGGTTGTTGCCACTATATTAGGTAACGAAGCGCTGCGTGCTATCTGGGAGCAGGAATTGAGCGACATGCGTCAACGTATTCACCGTATGCGCCAGTTGTTTGTGACCACGTTGCAGGAAAAAGGGGCTCAGCAGGACTTTAGCTTTATTATTAACCAAAACGGCATGTTCTCGTTTAGCGGGCTGACCAAAGATCAAGTTATGCGTCTGCGTGACGAGTTCGGCGTGTACGCGGTTAACTCCGGCCGTATTAACGTTGCCGGTATCACCCTCGATAACATGGCACCACTGTGCGAAGCCATCGTCGCTGTTTTGTGATCAAATAAAGCTGCAAAAAAAAACCAGTCAAGCCACTGACTGGTTTTCTTATTTATAGCATTCTGTATTTTATTGAAACGAGTTACCAGACCGGCAGTTCATCCTGCAAAAACGGGTTGGTTTTACGTTCATGGCCAAAATCTGACATCGGCCCATGACCGGGAATGAACGTCATATCATCACCCAGCGGTAACAGCTTGGTTTTGATTGATTTGATCAACGCCTGGTGATTACCCCGAGGGAAATCACTGCGCCCGACGCCACCACGGAAAATAACGTCACCAGAAACGGCTAAACGGCTTTTATCATTGATAAATATAATGTGTCCCGGCGTATGACCTGGGCAATGTAGAACGGTAAGACGCTCTTCGCCGACGCTTACCTCATCACCCTCTTCCAGCCAGGTGTTCGGCGTCAGTGGCGCGCAATAGTCTAAGCCAAACATCTGGCTCTGCGTCGGCAGTGATTCCAGCAAGAACAGATCTTCTTTCTGCGGCCCGACAATGGGGGCGTTAAAGTGCCTGGCAATATCCGCTGCAGCCCCCACATGATCAAGGTGACCATGCGTTAGCAAGATCTGGCTGACAGTCACACCCAGGGCGGCAACTTCCGCAATGATTTTTCCAGCCTCACCACCCGGGTCAACAATCGCGGCCTGAAGGGTTTTACTGCACCAGATAACAGAACAATTTTGGCTGAATGCCGTGACAGGAATAAGATGGTATTTCATAAGGCTCCACAACAGCTTATCCCGCAAAGGATAGACCGCAAATTACGCATATCACCAGGTTCTTGCCGGACCCGTGTCGATGTGCACAAAGTTACTTCGTGGATAATATCCTACACCACCCATCTTCATTTTTAACGCAGCTTTGCGGATATAGCTCAACTCAATGCCTTCGATGTGAAAATCCATCGCCTGGCCTTTGGTATGATAGCTGTCTTTTGCTACCCCGCTGCCTGGTCTGCGCATGCTGTTGTTGGTTGCGACCGTACGGTAACCGGAGATCAGTTGAATTGGTTTATTGGTTGCAAGCATGATTTGCAGACGGTAAAGATGATCGAAGAGAGCCGGATCAATACTCTTCACCTTTTCTGCCCGATAGTCCCTGAACAGATGATTCAATCTGGCCAACTCATCCTTGTTGTAACGCTTTCCATCGAAAAATTCTGTTTTGAGGCTTTCGCCGGTATTCAAGTTATTAACCACTAAAATACGCGGACGAGGTGTGGAAAGAGTGGCGAAAGCACGTCCTGGAAGGAGCGCAATACCCATAGCGGCACTGCCGAGTGCCAGCCATTTACGGCGATGTTTGTCAATTTGATCCATGAACAGTCTACTACCCGGTAAGAGAGTCAAAAATAGGCACAAAAAGAGTACCGCTTCGAACCTTAACTGCCTTATTTCAGTGAGTCAACCCATCCATAAAGCAAAACGGGGAGGCTATCACAGCCATCCCCGTTATCAGGCCAAATACTCTGACCGCTATCATTTTAGTTTTACTGCATTTATTGCAGCAAAAGTTCAGCCTTTGACAAAATTTGTGCACCGGATCGCACCGGAGAGTCATAATTGTAAATGTCTGTGCGGAACTGAGGTTTACCATCCTCAGCAACCCATGCCGTCAAATAAAACAGTTTAACCGGTATGTGATGACGAATTGGCACAAAGGTCGTATTCCCGGCCTGCAGGGTTGAGGAGATACGGGTGTCATTCCAGCCGGCATCTTGCAACAGCATATTCGCCAGTTCAGACGCCTTATTAACGCGCACGCAACCTGAACTCAGGGCGCGGATATCTTTCTGGAACAAGCCGTGATTCGGCGTGTCATGCAGATAGATAGCATCCGAGCTTGGCATGTTGAATTTATAGCGGCCAAGGGAGTTTGTCGCGCCCGGTGCCTGACGGATACGGTATGGGAAGTGGTTTGGCGTCACGACGCTCCAGTCAATCATTGACGGATCCACCACCTCAGCATCGTTGTTCCAGCCAGCCAGGACCGTATAACCGTGCTTCTGGAAATAGCCGGTGTCGCGCATCGCTTTGGGCACAATATCTTCCCGAACCAGCGTAGTCGGCACGTTCCACGGTGGGTTCACGACCACGTTGTTTAGCGCACTGCTCATCAGCGGGGTTTTACGGCTGGGACGGCCGACAATCACTCTTGACGACAGCACTTCACTGCCATTGAGATAATAGGTCAATTGGTAGTTGGGAATATTCACCATAATGCCGGTATTGATGTTACCCGGCAGAATACGCAGGCGTTGGATATTCAATGCAAACAGCGTAGCACGCAGGCGTGGAGAGGCATTCAACCATTCGCGTGTACGTAAACCGATAACACCATCCGGCTCAAGTCCCTGCCATTTCTGGAAGCGTTTAACCGCCTCTACCAGCTCCGGCGAGTACACATTATCAGCCACGGAAACCGGAACTGCGGCAGCTGAATGTCCAGTACTTTCGACTGTAGGTAAGACGTCAGTAACCGACGTCGCAGCAGGGCTGACAACCGGAGATAGCGGCGCGGATTTATCTGCTGATTCATCAACGGACAAATCATCGTTGGCGGCCGCGCCCGGGCCATCTTTAGCAATAGTTTCATCGGTAGGCTGTGGCGATTTCGCCTCGGCCGGTAAAGCGGTCATCATGCCACTACGGTTGAGGATTTCACGCAACGCCGGGATATCATCACTGAGTTGCCCAGGTCGCAGGCTGGCTAAGTGAGTAACCTGAGGCCATGGGCGGTTGTCCGCCAGCATGGTTTTTAACGCGGAATGCATTTTGGAATATAAAGGATGCTGAGGCATCAGCGTCTTCATATACCCCGCGGTCGTTCCCTTGCGTAGTGCCAGCTGCCATTGGTTTATCACCGTCAGGGGCGGCGTAGTCATTTTGTAGGGTTTACCGCTATAGAGCCAGTTGTCGCCGTTGGCTTCAACCCCGCTGACAAACTGCAAATACCCCAGCATCGCATCCGATAAAACGATATCACGCGACATCCCCGTCACTTGCGGATCAGTTAGCCATTTAACCCATTGCGTAAACTGTGGTTGCACACCAGAAATAGCCAGTTCGGCGAGTTGCTGCTGAAATTGCTGAACAGCGTCCCGGTTCTGCCACATGGGTTGCATGTGATTCGCGGCATACAACGTCGCAAGGGATGAAATATAAAGAGGTTTAACACTTGCCGGTAGCTCAGCCTGCAACTGGCTGAGGCTCTGCACACTCGAAAGCGTTGCGGAACGAACGGGCAACGTTGGTACCGCTGCAAATACAGCCCCCACAGGAGCCAGTCCCATGGCGAAAAGACAGCTGGCTACCAGAAATCTGAGAGACCCTTGACTCGTAAACAACATCCCTTGCCTCCCGTTAACATGCCCAAATTAAAATAGCTGAATTCAAGCAAACAACTCGTAGTGTAAGTATAAAAGAGAATTCTATTTTTGCGCGGGATCTCAACACAATAGCGCCCCCCGCGTGCTAAGAAGACTCTATGCTAGCAGCGGCGTTAAATAAAGCACTGTCAGTGGGATTATCATCTCATTCAACATGAGTGATGTTTATTTGCACAAAAAATAAACCTCGTCCAACAGCAATGTTCTTTATGCAACAGAATTTCATTTATCCTTATGCGCTATTCCCGCAAGAATCTCGCCTTCATGGCGGAACGGGTATTTTGATGAACTGATGAAAAGTGAGAGTGCGGCTGAATAAAAATTAGGGTAATTAATAGGGTATGAACTGAATAGTGGGACAAGGAGAAAACAATGGTCGTCAGATTGGCATCACCGCAAGAAGCGGAAAAACTTTGGATAATTAGAAACAAAGCCATACGACACGGCTGCAAAGATTCCTATGGCGAAGAGACCCTCCAGGCATGGACGCAAGATAAAATGCCTGAAGGCTTCCGCAATACCATCGCTGAAAATCCATTTTTTGTTATTGATGATCCTGCAGGGGAATATCCCGTTGCCACTGGCTTTCTTGACCTAAAAAACCAGAGTGTTGAAGCTATATTTACCCTTCCCGAATTTACGGGTCAGGGAATGGCAAGAGCAATACTCGATGCTATAAAAAATGAAGCCCGGCTACGGGGGCTAAAAAAATTAGTTTTATCTTCAACGCCCAACGCTTTTGAATTCTATAAAAAGAATGGCTTTATCCTGTTAAAGGAAAGTATTCACCATTCACCTATGGCTAATGCTGATTTACGCTGTATGGAAATGAGTTGCGACCTCTAGACATGACCTTCCTCCCCCACGCAGACAGTGTGATGTAAGACTCTGCATTATCTGATATATATTTCATGAGCATGAAAAAGCCCCGCATGCGGGGCTTTTCAGTATCAACGTGTTACAGCTGCGGTTTTCGACTCAGGAACTGCCCGCCTCAGTATTGACGATCGCGGGCTGCTCGGCGGCAAAACCGCGTAAACCCACCACATGGACATGTTCATGATTATTGAATACTTTACGCACCAGTTTATAGGTGGTGCCTTTCTCTGGGCTGATGTTTTCAGGGGCAGCGATAATCAACTGCATCTCCAGTCGATCACAGAGTTCGAACAGCGTGGCAATAGATTTGGCATCCAGTCGCGCTGCTTCATCAAGGAACAGTAAACGGCAAGGCGAGATATCTTTACCGCGCATACGGCTCGACTCTTCCTCCCAGCTCTGCACCACCATCACCAGAATCGACATACCGGTCCCGATAGCTTCACCAGTAGAAAGTGCACCGCTCTCTGCACGCAACCAGCCGTCAGATCCACGGTTAACTTCCACTTCCATCTCCAGATAGTTGCGGTAGTCGAGCAGCTCTTCACCGATGGTCTGCGGCGTACGCTGGCCCATATCGATTTGTGGATTCAGACGCTGATAAAGTTTAGCCAGCGCTTCCGAGAAGGTCAGACGGTTGCTGCTGAACAGATCCTGATGTTGTTCTTGCTGCTCAGACAGCACATCGAGTAATCCGGCATGTGCTTCACGCACATTAACGTTAAGCCGTACACTCTTCACCTGACCAAAGGCCACGGCCTGCAGGCCTTGGTTCAGTTGGCGAATACGGTTCTGCTCGCGTTGAATGGTTTTGCGAATAATGTTCGCTACGCTTTTTGAGCTTAGCGCCAGTTGCTGTTCGCGTGCGGTCAGTTCTTCGGTCAGACGGCCCAGTTCGATCTCCATCTGCTCAATGGCTTCAACCGGGTCATCGGTCCGAATAATATCCTGGCGGATACGTTCGCGCAGATGCTGATAAACGGCAATGTAGAACTGGATTTTACGTTCAGGACGCTTCGGATCCTCAGAAAGTCGCAGCACGTCACGCAGATGTTCGTTATCTGCCACCGCCAGACGCAAGGCACCGAGTGATTTATCCGACATCGAGCGCAACTCATCGCCGTCCATGTAGGCCAGCTCGCGGCGGTGTAGACGGCGCTCAACACCGTTATCTTTCACCAGACGCATCACGGCACACCAGCCCGCTTTTGCCGTCACTACCTGTTCGCGGCTCTGATGGTAATCGCGTTCTAGTTTGCGTAATTTCTTCTGCAAGTTGTCCATTTCGGCTTCGCAGAAAGTGATCTGTTTTTCCAGCTGGTTGCAACGCGAACGGTTGGTGCTCAACGCTGCATGCAGTTCGTCACGGCGCAATTTAGCGCGCGCTTCCGCATTGGCATCGGCCTGAACACCGATGTCCTGCAACTCCTGCCCCAACTCTTTGAGCATGTCACGCTTGGCATCAAACGAGCTTTTAAGTGACGCTAGCACCTGGCTGTACTGGGTGAACTGGGCCTGATGCTGGCGCAACAGGTCACGGGCACGAGTACGTTCCGCTTCAGCATGTTCGAGACGCTGGCGCAGTTTGTCATTCAAATCTGAGTTTTCAGTCAGCATGCCGGCAGAATCGGTATAACCGAAATGCGCACGGCGCTGAACCACTTCGGTCAGCGAGAAGGCCTGTTGTTTGGCCAGACGCTGAGCGTGCTGCGCCTGAGCATAATCTTCTTTTAACTGTTCATGCTGTTCCGGGTCGCTTTGTAATACAGATACCAGCGGCTCCAGCTTGGTCAGCGAAGCACTGTGCTGCTGGATAAAGCGGGCAGAGTCCTGCGCCTCTTCCAGCTCTTCACGCAATTCCTCAACACGATCAATCAGCGTCTCATCACACAGCAGACCAACGCGCGGTTGCAGCTTATTGAGCATCGTGAAGGCGTCTTTTGCCTGTTCATACTGTTGGCGCTGCTGCTGATTTGCACCTTCATGTGCATTAAGCGCACGTTCCAGCTCACCACGGCGGGCACTCAGGCTACGAATATCAGCCTCTGGATCGGCATCAAACGCGACGGCCAGGTGGCTGCCGATAAAACGGCTGAAGGCCTGATGCACTCGCTGAATTTTCTGCACATCAAACGACAGGTTGGCATAACGCTCGGAAAGTGTTTCACGCTCTTTATTGAGCGTCTCGAGTCGGTTATCACGCGCCGCACGGCCAAACAGCGGCACCTGAGGGAAATGGGAATAACGCCACTGGCGCTCACCACTTTTCACCAGGACTGCGCCAGGTAACTCTTCGACGGCAAATACGCTGTCATCAAAGGACTGCGGATCCCCTTCAATCAGATATAAATCTTCAGGGCAATCATCCAGGCCATCGAGCTGATCGCGAATGCGTGATAAGTCAGGCACGACGATGGCATGGCGTGACGGACCGTACAACGCGGAGAAGTACGGCGCATCGTCAATGGTCACGTCATCATAAATTTCTGACAGAAGCACGCCACCAAAGCGTTCCGCCAGGGCAATCATGCGAGAATCTTCAGCACCGCTTGGCTGGCTAAGTCGGGTTATCTGCCCTTCAATACGGCGTTTTTTTGCCGCGACTTCATCACGTTCAACCGTGGTTTCGCGCTCGCTTTCCAGCAGTTGCTGCATATGCTCAGTCACCTGCTGGCTGCTTTCCAGCGGTTCTTTGCTTTGCTCGCTCAACTGGCTGAGGGCTTCCTGTGCGGCCAGCCAGACAGGAGCACGAGCCGTCAGTTCACGAATGCGCGACTGAACTTGTTCGAGTTCCTGACGCATTTCCATACGGCGTTCGCCAGCCTGGGAAACGACCAAAGACAACTCTTCAATCTGTACGTCGAGTTCGCGTTGCAGTTCATCAAGATCTTCAGGATGTACGTCTTGCCCGGTGCGCTTGCAGAACTCCTGCAACTGACGCTCAGCATCCTGCTGCTCGCGCAGACGTCCTTCCAACTCGGTAAGGCGCATACGCAGTGGCTCAACACGTTCGGCCTGATGCTGCTGGGCAGACCAGTCACGCAACAGTTCTCGGGCGGTTTGCCAGGCTTCACTGCGGCTGACTTCACCGGCGATTTTCACCACCAGTTGATAAGCATTTTCGAACTGGCTGTGCGCGGCATCGGCCACGCTCATTTTCTGTTCCAACATCAGCAAGATGTCTGTCGTTTCTTGCTCTTTGCTCTGGAAGGTTTCCAGCCACTCTTCGCTGTTTTGAATTGTCAGATCGGGGATCTGGCACAGTTCGCGGGCACGTTCGATAGCATGCAGCGCCTGCTGATACTGAATGGCACGAGTTTGCTGTACATCCAGCGCCTGCTGATAATCGGCCAGCTGGCTTTTGAGTTCATCGACTTCGAGTTCAGCGGCTTCCGCGCGCGCTTCATGCTCAGTGTGCAGTTCACCGGCTTCGGCCACCACTTCATTTTGTTCTTCGAGGCGATAGGTCAGCTCTTCGAGATCGCCTTCGTAGCGCTCGATTTTTTCCTGCTGACGCATCGCGGTCTGCACCAGACTCAGGTGATCACTGGCCGCCTGATAGTCAGTTTCCAAATCGCTTTGTGAACCGCTCTGCTCGGCCAGTTCACGTGCCATTTCAACATGGCGATACTGCTCACTGGAAAGCTGTTTGCGGCTACTCAGTAAGTCATTTCGCAAAACCAGGGCGCCGTCGAGATGAATACGACGATCGTTAGCATGACGCATGTAGTCCGCAGCAACGTACGAAGTGGCTTCTGAAATCAGATGCTTAAACAGATCACGGTCAGACTGGGTAACGCGAATGGCTTCCAGCGTCATGCGGTTTTCGCGCAATGCGGCTTCCATATCCTGGAAGGCTTTACGCACGCCGCTGTTTTCCGGCAACAAGTAGTCACGCAGAGAGCGGGTAATGGCACTGGAGATACCGCCATACAGCGAGGCTTCAATCAGACGGTAAAATTTGCTGCGATCCGAGGCCGTGCGCAGGCGGCGCGGGATAACACCCAGGTCGAACATCAGCGAGTGGTAGTCAGTAATGGAGTTGAACTGCTTGAACTGTACCCCTTCCATCGCTTCGACGTTGTCTTTCAGTTCCTGCAAAGAGAGCACGCGCGCCTGACGTTCACCCACGGTTTCCGTGAGGATTTCGGTCGGTTGAATCGACGTTGGCAAGCCCTGAATGGTGAAGGGTTTGATGTCCACTTTGCGGTCACGCCCGGCAACCTGTTGCAGGCGCACGCCGACGATCACCCGCTGATGGCGAGAGTTAACCACGTCCAGCGTCGAATAACAGACGCCCGCACGCAATTTACCGTGCAGGCCTTTGTCGCGTGAACCCGAGGTGGCGCCTGCTTCCGTGGTGTTACGGAAATGCAGCAAGGTCAAATCGGGGATGAGCGCCGTGACGAACGCTGCCATGGTGGTGGATTTACCGGCACCGTTACCGCCGGAAAGCGTAGTCACCAACGCATCAAGGTCAAATGTCCGGGCAAAAAAACCGTTCCAGTTAACCAGCGTCAGTGAGCGAAATTTACCGCGTTCAATCATTCCTGTTCATCCTCTGCGCTCTCATTTCCATGCTCTGCCTGCGGTTCACCGTCATCATTTTCATCATTGAGCGACAGGGCATTTTCAATCGGCATCGCTTCACCGTCGCGGATCATCCGCAACTGTGCTTCGCGGGCATCATCACCGCTGCGCACGTCAGCGCCGAAACGAAACACCGCTTCGGTGATACGGAATTTGGTGCTGTCAGCACCCATAAACCACACCATGCCCAGACGGCGCAGGCGATTGAGTGAGGTTCTGACCTTATCCTGCAGTTTCTGACGGTCCAGATCCGAACCGGTGGAACGCTGGTTGACGTATTTCATCAACTTAGATTCGTCCGCCAGACTTAACAGCTCGTCGTATAACTCCTGCTGGGTAAAAATACCCTCATGTGCCAGCCGCTCAGGGCTGAGGTACAGATAGCAGAGAATTTTGCCAACCATCATATCCAGTTCGGAAAGCACCGAGCGCGGAATAAGGGTGGTTGAACGCGGGCGCAGGTAAAAGAATCCTTCCGGCGCACGGATCAGTTCAACGCTGTAACGATGGTAAAACAGCTCTAATTCTTCCTGATAGTCCATCAGGAAGGCGTGGTTATCCAATTCATCAATGCCAATGTGACGGCCAGAACGAAGCTGACTGTCCAGAGCAGGAAAGAGGGAATTTGCCAACGCCTGCGCCAGCTTAGCTGGCATTATGTGTTCAATATTTGTCGATGACATGGGCCTGCACCTTGGCTCCGAAATCATTGATTGCCTGCCATTCGGCTGGCAACCCTGAAAAATCTGCTTCAGCCACACCAAGGCGCACGGCCTGGTCGACTACAATTCGCGCTACGTCAAAATGCCGCGCACGCGGATACTGCTCGAGATAATCACGCATCACGGTTCCCAGGTTGAGTGGCGTCTTCTGTTGTTGATAAACCAGCAATGCCTGTTCAATCAACGCGGTAAGTTGTTCACGTATTTCACTGAACTCTTCGTACTCGAGATCCGGCGGTAATTCCCCGGTCACTTCCTCACTGCGCAAAGCCAGCTCTTCGTCACGCATATCCAGCAGACGTTCAGCATTGGCAAACGTCAGAGTCCAGGGCTGGTCGAAATAGTTTTGCACCGACTGGCGTAAACGTTGCGCAAAGACGCGGTTTTTATCCATGTCGATGGCAGTACGAATAAATTTGTGGACGTGGCGATCGTAGCCAATCCAGAGGTCAATCGCCTGCTGGCCCCAACTGGTTATACGGTCAAGCTTACTTTGCAGATCAAACACCAGTTTGTCGACAAAACCCAGCTCGCCGTCGCCCAGGGTGTACTCCTGAATACGCAGTAAATGCGCCTGGAGTAAGTCGCCTGCGGCTTCCAGCGTATCTTGCAGTTCACGTAGCGTACCGGAGGTTTCAGACAATAACATTTCACAGCTTGAAATAGCCGCACGCCAGTCTTTATTGAGCAGTGAAGCGATGTCATCTTTTACACCCTGCTGCTGTTCGTCCATGATCCTTTGGGTCAGATCGATACTGTCAAAGATCTCAGCCACGGAGTACTTGAGCGGGGCGAAAACGTTGCGGTGCCAGTGAAATTCGTCGCCGCCCTCTTCGGCGGCATCCGCCGCACGCTTAAGTTCCTGCGCCACGATAGACAACTGCATAGAGAGTCGCAATGTGGAAAATTCGCGCTGGCGAATATAGTAGTCGGTAATGCCAATTCCCAGCGGGGTTAAACGATAGATGGCATTGCCATCAGCCAGTTCACTGACAAAACGATTGAGTAAACGCTGACGCACCATGTCATTAATGGCGTTATTGGCACGTACGGTGACAGTTTCATGCGTCTGCTCGAAGCCTTTGCTTACGTGACGGAACGCATCAACCAGTTCACCTTCACTCATTTCCCCATCAAGGCGCTCACCATTGAGCGTAGCGATCGCCAGAAGAAAGGCCAGCCTCTCCGTTGGCAGCGAAATTGAGAAGTCATTTTTGCGTGCCCAGGCGACCAGTTCGGGTACAGTCTGGGAAAATTCACTCATGATTCGTCCTTCAGATTGGGTTTGTGCGCCATCACGTGGATGTAACGTCCCAAACTAACAAAAGGTTCCTGTCGGCAATAGCGCTGCTCCAGCGCCAAGAGCTCGTCAAAATCCTGTTTATGTTGTTGCCTGTTACGCAGGTAATCGTGGAATACCCGGACACCCGTCTTGCCGCAGATCTGCATGCCCAGATCGTCAAGCCATTGGTAGACCTGTTGGGGTTCCAGCGGGTGATCGGGCAACAGCGAACTTTTTTTTATTTTTGGAACGCCAGCCTCAACGTGGCCGAAATTACCCAAAATCATGTGCCGCATGACCAGACCGTGGATATTGTAAAACATCAGCGACAGCGCGCCACCGGGCGCGAGGCATTCGGTTAATGCTTGTAATGCCGGTTGCGGTTCCGCCAGCCATTCGATCACCGCGTGGAACAATATCAGATCAACTGGGTGTTCCAAATGCTGTGCGATGTTCTGAGCCGGACATTGTACAAATTGCATGTTCCCGCTCACACCTTTTTCATCGGCAGCCACTTTGGCGCGGCGGATCATCTCACCTGACAGATCACACAACAAGACCTGATGTCCTAAAGCGGCCAGTTCACACGCCATTTGCCCTTCACCACCGCCAGCATCCAGAATGCGCAGCGGGCGGTCGGGCAGTGTTGCGATCAACTGCTGTAAATCCTGCCCCAGCACCGCCTGACGAATTCGTCCTTTCGTCGTGCCGTAGATATTGCGCGAAAATTTTTCAGCAATATCGTCGAAATTGCGATCCTGCATGGAATGACACCTGCTGCGAGAAGAAGAAATGAGTTGATTGCTCATGGCGGACTGACCGACCAGCCTGCTATTTTGGCACAGGCTGACATAGAATAAATCATCCTGACGTGGATTCATTCCCGGATGCCGTTTTTTCACTCAAAAGGAGCGCTTTCAGATGCTGTTTATGCTCAAAAAAACTGTTGGTGGGTTGTTACTGCCTTTGCCGTTTTTATTATTGCTGATGGCATTCGCGTTGGTTTTGCTGTGGTTTACCCGTTGGCAGAAGGCCGGCAAAGTCTGTTTTTTATTGAGTTGGTTGATTCTGGCCTTGCTGAGCCTGCAACCCGTCGCCGATAGCCTGCTGAGTCCGCTCGAAAACACCTACCCCACTTATCAGCCGAACACGGCAGAGCCGGTGAAATATATTGTGGTACTCGGTGGCGGCTATACCTATAACGCCGAGTGGGCCCCCAGCTCGAATCTGATCAACAACAGCTTGCCGCGCGTGACGGAAGGGATCCGCATTTACCGGCTGAATCCGGGAGCAAAAATGATTTTTACCGGCGGAAAAGCCGTGACTAATCCGGTGAGTTCGGCGGAAGTCGCGGCTAAAGTGGCGATAAGCCTGGGTGTGCCGGAAAGTGATATCCTAAAAGTGGATACGCCGCGCGATACGCAGCAGGAAGCCAAGCAGGTCAAAGCGCTGATTGGGCAACAACCGATGGTGTTGGTGACCTCCGCTAATCATCTGCCGCGCGCCATGATTTTCTTCCATGAGCAAGGACTGACACCAATACCGGCTCCCGCTAACCAGCTGGCGATTGACTCCCCGCTGAATCCGTGGGAGAGAATATTGCCAAGCCCTCAGTTCTTATCGCACAGCGAGCGCGTTTGGTATGAAAGCATGGGAAGAGTCTGGCAATGGCTGCGAGGCAGCCCGCCGGAGTAAGCTCAGTTCAGCCACGGCAACAGCTGCTGGCGCGCATAGTCAAAGGCGCGCCGGTCAAATTGCCCGGTATGAATCAGATGAGAGACAGATTCCCAGATAATATAGAGCCAGCGTCTGGCGAGGAAAGTGTCAGAGACTGGCGCACGCTGTAAGTAGCTGAACAGCAGTTCTTCGCTCATGCCCTTTTCCCACAGGCGAAACAGATCGAACTCGCGCGGTGCCCACAATACAGTTCCCGGATTGATCATCGCCAGTAGCTGGTCACTGCGCGGATCTTTCAACAAGCTGCGCAATGACACATTGCCATGTACCAGAACCGGGTTGTCATCGAAGTCAGCAAATAAGTCGTTCATGCTGGCTCGGGCACGAAACAGCAACGTGCGGTCATCCTGCGTGAGAATGCCGGACTGTAGGTTAGTTGCCGAGGCCCACAGCACTTCTACCCGTTGCTGATACCACGCCGTCCAGTTATTTTCCTGTGTGCTGTCGACCGTACCGACGCAACCGTGGCTATCAATACGATGCCATGCCAGCAAACCCTCGACAATTTGCTCCATCAGCACATTCCAGCGCTGTGGGGTGCGGGTCGGCGCTTCGGCAGAGACACCGCGCAGACGCTCAATCAGTAGGATCTCTTTATAAGGGGGCTGACGTGTAGTCACCATGCCAAATATCGTCGGCACCCTGGTAACACCCTCGCGAGCCAGCATCGACAACTTATAAGCTTCCTGCGCGGCAATACCTGCACAGGTAAAACTCTTCGCCAGCAGCGACATCGCATGCCCCTGCTCATCATAAATGGCAAACAGATGGGCATAGGGTTGTTCGCTGACACATTCGAGACGAGAGATACGCTCTCCCAGGACGAGACTTAATTCGGCTTTCAGCTGTTCCATAATCATTGCACTGTAGTGAATGGGCTCTGGGTCATGATGGAAGCATTACCCGGGGATTTCTCCGTTTCAGATCAAGGAAAACGGCATAAATTTGCCTGGGTAACAATAGAAAGGCGATGTGGCTGGATGCATAAGGGAAAAGCCGGAATGTCGCAATGACATTCCGTATCAGTGCCGGTAACGGAAACTCACGGTTACAGGCTTTATTTAGTGATCGAAGAATTCACGTACACGCTGCAAATCTTCGGGTGTATCGACACCGACAGAAGGAATGGCTTTAGCAACCGCAACGTGAATTTTTTCACCGTACCAGAGTACGCGCAGTTGCTCGAGCAGTTCAATATTTTCCAGCTGACTCGGCGCCCAGGAGACATAACGCCTGACGAAACCGGCACGATAAGCGTAAATACCAATATGACGTAGGAAAGTGTCGCCCACGCTCTCTTTCGATTTGGCAAAACGCTCCCGTTCCCAGGGAATGGCCGCACGCGAGAAATAAAGGGCGTAGCCATTGATGTCCATCACCACTTTCACCGCATTCGGATTGAACGCTTCTTCAGCGCTGCTAATCGGCACGGCTAGCGTAGCCATACCTGCTTCACAAGACGCCAAATTTTCTGCGACCTGACGGATAATCAGCGGAGGCACCAGTGGCTCATCGCCCTGTACGTTCACGATGATATCTTCATCAGTAAAACCGTAGTGCTCGATGACCTCCGCCAGACGTTCAGTACCGGACTGATGATCGGCGCGGGTCATACATGCTTCGCCCCCCGCCGCCTGTACAGCGCTGAATACATCAGGATGGTCCGTCGCCACAATGACGCGATCGGCACCCGATTCCAGAGCGCGCTCCATTACATGGATCACCATCGGCTTTCCGTTGATATCAGCCAAAGGCTTGCCGGGCAAACGGCTGGAGGCAAAGCGAGCGGGAATGATAACAATGAAACTCATGGATGCGTCTCGTCAGCTGATAGCGCGCGGGCTTCTGTTTCTAACAACACCGGAATGCCGTCGCGAACCGGGAAAGCGAGCCCGTCCACTTTGCACACTAACTCTTGCGATTCTTTGTTGAAGTAGAGCTTACCGGTACAGACAGGACAAGCGACTATTTCGAGTAAACGATGATCCATACTTCCTCCCCGAGATTGCCCACATGGCAAGCAGCCCAATGCAGCAATGTTTTTTTGAGATAAACCTTTAGGGTGCCGAGAATACCATAAGCCGTAACAGGTCGTTAATCGGGAAGCGGCAGGTAAGGGTTGCGAGAGTGTTAAGAAAAAAATATTGGGATGTTGGTTACGATAATATTGCAAACAGGTTTATAGCGGCGTAGAATTTTTAATGTGACCTGCATCACAAAAACAAATCAAATTATGAGAGTAAAAATGAAACTGATCAACAAAATCATCTCAATGTTCGCGAACTTCAGTAACTAATACTGGCTTCACCTGCATTCATCGTGAAAGAACGGCCACTGAATGTGGCCGTTTTGTTTTACATTATTTCACGTCTTGAAGTAGAGACCAGCCCTTTCCCCAGCAAGCGTGCAGCGTTTCAGGAAGTTTACCTGTCCTGATTTCCTGTGCTCCGTGCCACAGTGCGCAGCGGCTAAACGCATCGGTCAGGTCTTTGACTCGACGTGGACTGATTTTCAGACCCGCTTCCAGGTGTAACGCTTTAACTTCAAAAATTTTTTCCTTGCGATGAATCTTGGCATCTACTCGACCAATCAATTCACCACGCTGTAAAATCGGCAAAGTAAAATAGCCAAACTGACGCTTTGCTTCTGGGGTATAGCACTCCAGACGGTAGTCAAAATTAAACAACGTCAGTGCACGCTTGCGGTCCCAGACAACTGGATCGAAAGGTGAAAGCAGGGTCGTCACCGTGGAACTAATTCGTCCATCTAGCGCCTGCTGTAACAAAGGGTACTGCGCCTGATGCACATAACACTCACCCTCGATCCCCTCGACATTCACCCTCGTGATTTCACCACGTTGCAGTAAATCCTTGACTACATCAGCGGTTTTTACGCGCTTTAAGCGGTAATAATCGGCCAGCCATTCAGCCTTAAAAAAACCGAGGCTTTGAGCCGAACGACGCAACATCTGAAATTCCGCATCGGCCTGAGATAATGCCTGCGTTGCATCGTTCCAGTCAGGCAATACCCTTTCTGCCAGATCATAAACACGATGGAAATTACGTCTCTCTACCACCATCAATTTTCCTGCGGTAAACAGCGTTTCGAGATGCTTTTTATGCGGCTTCCAATCCCACCAGCCACTGGTCGAGCGTTTTTCGGCATTGAAATCTGCAGAACGTACCGGGCCATTATCCGCTATATGACGAATCAGAATAGCAATGTCTTCCTGATGGGTATCAAACCATGCCTGGGAGTATTTCCAGCCCATATTTTCTGGCTGCAGCATCCGGTGTCGTAGTAACCGATAATCGTCGATTGGAATGAAACAGGCTTCATGTGCCCAATACTCGAAGAGTTTTCCTGCAGCCAGTGCCTCCTCCAACCATTCGGGAGGATAATGCCCCAACCGGCTGAACAGCACCAGATAAGGGCTGCGAGCCACCACGCTGATGGTGTCAATTTGCAGCAGCGCCATCGTACTAATGGCCGAGATCAGATCTTCGCGAGCAGGTTTACGCTTTAGAGGGTGTTGTAACTGTTGTGCAGCAAGGTGCAACGTTCGGGCGGCAGAAAGAGGTATAACTGGGTGAGACATATCGGTATCCGTTAATGACAATCATCTTACAGATACCGATAGCATATTTTGCCCAGAGCGTAAATTTTACACGCTGAGATCAGAGGTAAATCCAGACTTAGAAGGCAATCACGTCGGCAGCTGCCGGGCCGTGAACTACGCTGCGGTAGGTTGTGAACTCTACACGCTGACCTGCATTCAAAGACTTATTACCCGTATTGGCAATTGAGGCGCGTTGAACATAAATTTCAGACGAACCATCAAGAGGGCAGATAAAACCATAACCTTTGGCTTGGTTGTACCACTTAACTAAACCCATTTTTAACATCATAATTGTAAATCCTTTATTTGGGCATCCATGAACACGCTTTTTATTATTGTTCGGATGCGCTTGCCCATACTAAAGTTATTTTTTTATAAAAACCTCTAATGAGCGATTGTGAAAATAGTTTTCTTTTTAATGGAGACATCAAAAAGATCTGCCATAAGGCAATCAGGGCCAATCGATAAGATTGAATACTTATGGGAGGGACTTAGAAGGTTCGTCTTTGAAGCGGCATCATTAGATAACGTCTTGGGAGGAACTACCTGACTCTAATACTCGTACATAAATAGCTCTGTATCACAGGCCGTTAGACATTTACTCATAAGTAAAAACAAATAGCAAGTCGATTTACTAAAGGAGAGATTAAGCACAGCAGCGTTAAAATTTTTATGATTAAAATCAGGGAATTATAAAAAGTTCCACAGAAAATTAAATGCACCAAAGGGTGTAAAAGAAAACATGCCGTGCCTGGAAACACGTTTATTTACGCAATATCACTTGGTCTATTTTAGCAAACAGATTTCCAGATTCATCTGGCGATATGCGCGCATTAACAGGTAGGTACCACCAATGTGGCTGGGCAAACAACCTGCATTTCACTGCATCTTTTTCTGTCATTAACAGTGTCTGATCTGGCGAAGCGAGAGGGTTTAACTGGTCGGGCTGATAGTCCTGATGATCCGCGAATGCGATCTCCGCCTGAGTTACCACACCCAAACTTTTTAATGTGGCGAAAAAACGCGGGGGGTGCCCTATCCCGGCCATCGCTACAACATCTTGCAAGGCTGTCACATCACACTGCTCACCGGTCAGTACATTAACGGCAAGGCCCGCTTCGAGTGTCATACTAATTTCACCCGCGTGGGCAGTACCACCATTAGTGATCACTGCATCCACGGTACTTAAGCGCGCAGCACGTTCGCGCATTGGCCCGGCTGGTAACCACCAGCCATTACCAAAACGACGAACACCATCAACCACGACAACTTCAATATCTCGTTGTAATGCGTAATGTTGCAAACCGTCATCCGTGACGATCACATCAAGATGACTCTCTTTCAACAGCGCTTTTACAGCGTCCGAACGGACCGGTGAAACCGCCACCGGCGCACCTGTGCGTTGAAAGATCAATACAGGCTCATCGCCCGCTTCGGCTGCTGTAGTTGCGCTGTTTAATACCAACGGATACTTTGCGGCATTGCCCCCATAACCACGGGAAACAACGCCTGCACGTAAACCACGTTGTTGTAACGCTTCAACGAGCCAGATAACGACCGGCGTTTTACCATTGCCGCCTGCGGTTAAATTGCCGACCACCACCACCGGAACGGGGGCGCGCCAGCTCTTCTTCCACCCTTTTTTATAGCTGTAACGAAGCGTAAAAGTGATCAGCCCGTACAGCCATGCAAAAGGTAACAGCAACAGATAAAGCGGTGATTTACCTGACCAAATGCGCGCTATCATTGGCCAAATTGCATCCGGTGAAGCTGAGCATAGACGCCATGCTGTGCGAGTAAATCGACGTGATTACCACGTTCGACTACACGGCCATCCTCAATGACCAGGATTTCATCCGCTTTTTCGATCGTTGAGAGCCGGTGCGCAATCACCAGAGAAGTACGGTTCTTTTGCAGTTCATCAAGTGCAGCCTGAATTGCACGCTCAGACTCGGTATCAAGCGCTGAGGTCGCTTCGTCAAGAATAAGGACCGGCGAGTCACGTAGCAGTGCGCGGGCAATGGCAATGCGCTGACGCTGCCCACCAGAAAGTAGCACGCCATTTTCCCCAATGACCGTATCTAAACCGTTGTCCATCTTATTGATGAAGTCCATCGCATATGCCATTGTCGCCGCTTTCTCAATGTCTTCGCGCGTGAAGACATCAGTACGGGCATAGGCAATATTATTGGCGATAGTGTCATTGAAAAGATGAACATTTTGCGACACTAAGGCCACCTGATTACGCAGCGAGGACAACGTGTAATCGCGTAAATCATGTCCATCTAACAGGATTTCGCCTTCCTGAATATCATAAAAACGGGTCAACAAATTCGCGATAGTCGATTTGCCTGAACCCGAACGACCAACCAGTGCGACGGTGCGCCCGGCAGGGATTGTGAAAGCCACGTCGCGTAATGCGGGGATATCACGGCCCGGATAGGTGAACGTAACGTTTTTGAACTCAACGTCGCCCTTCGCACGCTCTACAACACGCTTACCGTCATCTTTTTCCTGTTCCATATCCAGAATGGAGAACAGCGTCTGGCAGGCTGCCATACCGCGCTGGAACTGGGCATTAACGTTGGTTAATGACTTCAGCGGACGCATCAGGGCAATCATGGAGGAGAAGACGACAGTGATAGTACCGGCACTTAATGTTTCCATAACGGAGGGGAAACTAGCCGCGTAAAGCACAAATGCCAGCGCCAGAGAGGCAATCAGCTGAATGATAGGGTCTGAAATCGATGACGCAGACACCAAACGCATACCTTGTTGACGCATGCGGTTACTCACTGAGTCAAAACGTTCTGTTTCAACTTTCTGTCCGCCAAAAATCAGCACTTCTTTGTGCCCTTTCAGCATCTGCTCAGCGCTGGTCGTGACATGCCCCATCGTATTTTGCATATTTTTACTGATTTCGCGAAAACGCTTCGACACCACCCGGATAACGATGGATACGATCGGCGCGATCACCACCAGGATGATCGACAACTGCCAGCTATAGTAGAACATCAGGATAAACAGTCCGATGATCGATGCACCTTCGCGAACCACGGTAACCAGAGCGCTCGATGAGGAGGACGCGACCTGCTCAGAGTCATAAGTAATACGTGACAGCAAAGTCCCGGTAGACTGTTGGTCAAAGAAGGCGACAGGCATCCCCATCATGTGTCCAAACAGACGGCGGCGCATTTGCATCACCACTTTGCCAGAGACCCATGAGATGCAGTAACTTGAAATGTAACCACTGATACCACGGACGATCATCAGGCCGATCACAGCCAGTGGCATCCACAGCAAAATTGAGCGATCGGCTTTACCAAAGCCGTCATCAAGAAGCGGTTTCAGAAGAGATAACATAAACGTATCACTGGCGGCGTTAGCAACCAGCGCAACAGCCGCAGCGATAAGCCCGGCTCTAAAAGGAGTGATCATCGGCCACAGGCGACGGAATGTCTGCCAGGTGGAGAGATCTTTATCATTCATCATGCATTATTAACCAGCTGCGATAGAGATAGCCGACCATTCTACTCATTATCGTCGGATACGCCAAACCGGGCGTGGTACCAGCGGGGAAATATTTGTTCGCGTAAACCATTAACAGACCAGTAATCTTCGAAAAAAAGTGCCGTTATCTGGCCTGAATGTGAAGTATCACGCCAGCCAAGCTGGGCATGGTCGTATCTGCTCACCACTTTTTTGGCAGGTAAGTGCCATTGATTAAACCGGGAAGCGGAAGCGATTGCCATTTCAGGATTGACTGCCCGCAAGAAAGGCCCGGTTGAGGACGTATTGCTGCCGTGGTGTGGAACCTGCAACAACGTTGCAGCCAGTTCATGATGATATCGGGAGACGAGACTTCGCTCAGCGCTGGCTTCAATATCACCAGTGAGTAATACCCTGAATTTCCCGTCATCAATGCGGATAACACAGCTGTCGTCATTACCCGCCCGGCTGGTCAGTTTATCGGGCCACAGCACGTTAAAGGTCAACCCTTGCCACTGCCATCGTGTGCCACTGATACAAGGTAGCGGTGAGCTTATTGAACTTTCGCGAACGCTCGCCAAAGGGAAAGCCCGTTGTATGCTCTCTAAACCACCCCGGTGATCCTCATCGCCATGGCTGATAATAATTTGTTCCAGCGAAATATTACGCCACCTGATGAAAGGTAAAATATTCATCTCCGCTGCGGAGCCACCCTCCCAGCGATTTCCCGTGTCGTATAAAATTCCTTGGCCGTTTTTGCTGATAAGTATCGCCAGACCATGGCCAACATCGATCATATCGACACGCCAGCGTTCAGGCGCTTTCGCATTGAGCCAAACTGTGATCACCACTGCCAAAATCAGGATATTCGCTGGACTCGTCTGTATCCAACCAAAACGCCATGCCATTACACCGCACCACCCCGAGAACGTTAGGGAAAAAGCAGAAGCTCCTGAATAAAACCACTCACTGGCAAATTTCTTCACTCCCCAAAAGGCCAGTGAAAGAGTGTGATCAGCCACGGACCAAATTATCTGGTTAATTTCTGTCGAGAATATTCCATGACTGATCAACCCGAGCAGAACCAGCGGGACGGTGAATAATGAAACAATGGGCACTGCCCACATGTTTGCCATGAAGGAGGAATAATTGATGCCATGAAACAGGCCTACCTGCATAGGCAGAAGCAACAATGTCATACCAAGCTGTAAATGCCCCCAACGTAATACTACCCAATAGCCATGACGGGTAAATCGTGCAGGAAGCGGAGCCCATTGAAACCAAAAAATCAGCGCTGCGACGGCCAGGCATGAAAGCCAAAAACTGTCGGAGAGAATACTCATGGGATCCATCAGTAACAGAGTGGCGATCCCCCAAAGCCACACTTGCCACGGATGACATCTGACCCGGTAAAATCGTAACGTCATCCACAACGAAAGCGCCAGAGCAGCGCGCAGCGCGGGGGCGTTGCTTCCGGCAAGCCAGGTGTAAATGAGCAGCGTGGCTTCGCTGACAATCAGCGGAAAACGATAATCAATAAATTTAAGCGGTAGGAGATATTGTATTCCTCTCGCCAACAACCAGCCAATCCACGCGGCGATACCAATGTGCAGCCCCGATATCGCAACCAGATGCGCTACGCCTGTTTTTTGCAACAGCGACTTATCTTCCTGACTGATAAGTCCTTTTTCTCCAAAGGCCAGCGCCACAAGCACCGCGCGATTGTTCAACCCCAGCAGATCGTTTTGAATACTGCTGATAAGCCGCTGGCGTGCATCGCACTTGTCATTAAGCAACGTTCCATGCTCAATTCTTCCTTGTAATGGCCAATGATTTGCTAAAGCCCAGCGCTGGGAGTCAAATCCGCCTTCGTTAAGAGATGCATGAACAGGCCTTAACTTCACTGTCAATTTCCACACCTGCCCAGCACAATTATTTTCCTCTGCATTTCCCCATTGGCCCCTGAAATAAATCGGCGGAAAAACACGCTTTCCCGCCACTTCGCGAATACGCATTATCACTTGATGCTTGTCTTGGCGATCTAAATTGATCGACTGAACGCTGGCGATAATCTCCTTATCCCCGCGACTCAACGCACTGGTTTGAAATAATAGATATTGCCCCTGACACGCAGCCCAAACAAAGCTCACCAGGAGTATCGCAAGGAGGCGAGTAAATTTGTGGTCGATTATCCACAGACCCCATGCAAAGAATGCGATCAACAGACAGCCCGAAAAAGAAGGCAGAGAGGGTAAAATGAGCAGCGGGAGCATGCCCGCAGTGACGGCCAGCGCCAGTTCATCCATTGAAAGTTTCATAATGACGTCCCTGTCTTCGTATTCAACCGGATTCAGCTTGGATATCGACGGGACTCCATACCCGACGTTTAGGCAGCAAGTATGATTTGGGCATGATGCAGGGGACAAGCAGCAGAGGTGAAGGATGCGAGACATCGCGCAAGAAAGGACGTTGGCATTGAATTTTATGCAAAAAAAAACGGTACCTTAAAAAGGCACCGCTTTAGGTTCGCTATAGGCAGAATTTATGTCAGGCCAGAGCCTTAGCCATAAATATTCGCGCGATCACGCAACTCTTTACCCGGCTTAAAGTGTGGAACATATTTACCTTCCAACTCTACTTTATCACCAGTTTTTGGGTTACGCCCAACACGCGGAGCACGGTAGTGAAGAGAAAAACTGCCAAACCCACGGATCTCAATGCGTTCGCCATCAGCTAAAGTTGCAGCCATATGTTCAAGCATCTCTTTCACTGCATCCTCAATGGCTTTCGCCGGGACATGAGAGTGCTGGCCAGCAAGTCTTTCAATAAGTTCAGACTTGGTCATATTACCTCCAAGCTTTGCAGCTAAACTACCGTTTCGGGGCGATATTGAAACCGCCCCCCGTCATTACTCGCCTTTTGCCGCTTTGAACGCTTCAGCCATAGCGTTAGAGAAGTTGCTTTCTTCTGCTGGTTTGTTGTTAACCACAGCGATTGCTTCTTTCTCGTCTGACTCATCCTTAGCACGGACGGACAGGCTTACTACGCGGTTCTTACGATCAACACCGGTGAATTTAGCTTCAACATCATCACCAACGCTCAGAACCAGAGTTGCGTCTTCAATACGGTCGCGAGAAGCTTCAGAAGCACGCAGGTAACCTTCTACGCCGCCTGCTAATTCAACTGTAGCACCTTTAGCGTCAACTGCTGTGACTTTACCAGTAACAATAGTACCTTTCTTGTTCGTAGACAGGTAGTTATTGAACGGATCTTCAGCCAGTTGTTTCACGCCCAAGGAGATGCGCTCGCGCTCTGCGTCAACCTGCAGAACCACAGCTGCGATTTCGTCGCCTTTCTTGTATTCACGAACTGCTTCTTCGCCTGCAACGTTCCAGGAGATGTCAGACAGGTGAACCAGGCCGTCGATGCCGCCATCCAGACCAATGAAGATACCGAAGTCAGTGATTGACTTGATTTTACCTTCAACACGGTCGTTCTTGTTGTGGGTTTCTGCAAACAGCTGCCATGGGTTAGATTTGCATTGTTTCAGGCCCAGGGAGATACGACGACGTTCTTCGTCGATATCCAGAACCATCACTTCTACAACATCGCCCACGTTAACAACTTTAGATGGGTGGATGTTTTTGTTAGTCCAATCCATTTCAGAAACGTGAACCAGACCTTCAACGCCTTCTTCGATTTCTACGAAGCAGCCGTAATCAGTCAGGTTGGTAACGCGACCAGTCAGTTTAGTACCTTCTGGATAACGTTTAGCAATAGCAACCCAAGGATCTTCGCCCAGTTGTTTCAGACCCAGTGATACACGGGTACGTTCACGGTCAAATTTCAGAACTTTAACAGTGATTTCGTCGCCAACGTTGACGATTTCGCTTGGATGTTTAACACGTTTCCAAGCCATATCAGTGATGTGCAACAGGCCATCAACGCCGCCCAGATCAACGAATGCACCGTAGTCAGTGAGGTTCTTAACGATACCTTTAACTTCCATGCCTTCCTGCAGGTTTTCCAGCAGTTGATCGCGCTCTGCGCTGTTCTCAGACTCAATTACTGCACGGCGAGAAACAACAACGTTGTTGCGTTTCTGGTCCAGTTTGATGACTTTGAACTCAAGATCTTTGCCTTCGAGATGCAGCGTGTCGCGAACAGGACGAACGTCTACCAGTGAACCTGGCAGGAACGCACGAATACCGTTCAGCTCAACAGTGAAACCGCCTTTAACTTTACCGTTGATAACACCAGTAACAGTTGCAGATTCTTCGTAAGCTTTTTCCAGCGTGATCCAAGCTTCATGACGTTTAGCTTTTTCACGGGACAGCAGAGTTTCACCGAAGCCGTCTTCGACAGCGTCCAGCGCAACATCAACTTCGTCGCCAACCTGGATTTCCAGTTCGCCCTGTGCGTTTTTGAATTGTTCTGCCGGAATTGCAGACTCAGATTTCAGACCGGCGTCAACCAGTACGATATCTTTGTCGATAGACACAACAACACCACGAACGATGGAGCCAGGACGGGTTTCGATTGTTTTTAAGGATTCTTCAAAGAGTTGAGCAAAAGATTCAGTCATGTTGTTAATCTTTAAGTTCTTAAGTTTAACGTCCATCTGGCGTCCTGCTGGATGGGGTTGTTTCAAATGCCCCGCTACAGATCCTTGCGGCGAGGTTAAAAAAAACTATAGCCAAAACTGGCACTGAATATTCTTCAGCACCAAATTACGGCTCGATTACCGGGTTTGTTTTTGCGGCAATCCTAGAATTTCTGTGGCATAGGCCAGCGCACGTTGGATAACTTCGTCAATCGACATACTGGTTGAATCCAGTAATAACGCGTCTGAAGCAGCGACCAAAGGCGCAATAGCACGATTACGGTCACGGTCATCCCGCTCCTTTATCTCGGCTAAAAGACGTTCAAAGTTAACACTAAAGCCTTTTTCCTGCAACTGTAGCATTCTTCTGTTTGCACGCTCTTCCGAGCTGGCGTCCAAAAATATTTTTACCGGTGCATCAGGAAACACGACAGTGCCCATGTCGCGCCCATCGGCAATCAGCCCGGGCGCTTCACGAAAAGCACGCTGGCGGCGAAGCAAGGCTTCGCGAACACGCGGAAACGCGGCAGCCTGAGAGGCCGTATTACCCACCGTTTCAGTGCGGATTTCGTTACTGACATCCTCACCTTCTAAAATCACTTTTAATTGCCCATCCTGAGCGACAAAACGAACGTCCAGGTGTGCGGCAAGCGGTACCAACGCCTCTTCAGAGACAATATCGACCTGATGATGTAAAGCAGCCAACGCTAAAACGCGGTAGATCGCACCCGAGTCCAGCAGACGCCACTCGAGCGCCTCTGCCAGCGCCTTACACAACGTGCCTTTACCTGCGCCACTTGGCCCATCAACGGTGATCACCGGGGCTAAAGCCGTCATTTCAGTCTCCTTTGAGTGGGGTAAACCCTCATCATTAACCCGACAGGGCTAATTCAGGAGCGGTATTATACGCTGCCTTTATCACAACTGTTACCCCACGTTGTTCAGTTGCCGAAAAAGCAGACTACGCCTATCAAACAAGCCTGCAATAAAGTGCATAAAAAAACGGACACCTTTCGATGTCCGTCATAGTTATAGACTATGCGAGCGTACTGATAGACGCGAGCCGTTCAAAATAATCGGGGAATGTTTTCGCGGTGCATTTCGGATCAAGGATCGTCACTGGGGTATCCGACAACGCCACCAGCGAGAAACACATTGCCATTCGGTGGTCGTTATAGGTACCAATCTCAGCAAATGTCAGTGACTGCGGCGGTTCCACGCGAATGTAATCCTCGCCCTCTTCAACTGTTGCGCCAACTTTACGTAACTCAGTCGCCATTGCCGCCAGACGATCGGTCTCTTTGACGCGCCAGTTATAAATATTGCGCAGCGTCGTCGGCCCTTTGGCAAACAGTGCGGCGGTGGCGATGGTCATCGCGGCATCAGGGATATGGTTCATGTCCATATCGATGCCGGTCAGTTCACCGCGGGTGCACTCGATATAATCCTCAGCCCAGCTGATTTTAGCGCCCATTTGTTCCAGCACGTCGGCAAAACGGATATCGCCCTGCATGCTGTTTTTGCCAATGCCCGTCACGCGCACGGTGCCGCCTTTAATCGCAGCTGCCGCAAGAAAATAGGAGGCGGAAGAAGCATCGCCTTCAACAAGGTAGGTACCTGGCGAAACATACTGCTGCTTACCGGTGATACGGAACTGCTGGTATTGGTGATTTTCCACTTCAATACCGAAGGTTTTCATCAGATTTAAGGTGATGTCAATATATGGTTTGGAAACCAGATCGCCCTTAATTTGAATCTTGGTGTCATTTTCTGCCAGCGGAGCCATCATCAGTAGCGCTGTCAGGAACTGGCTGGAGACGCTGCCATCAACGGTCACTTCGCCGCCCTTAAATCCACCACGCAGGCGCACTGGCGGATAATTCTCCTGCTCAATATATTCAACATCCGCACCGCCCTGACGCAACGCATCAACCAGATGGCCAATCGGACGCTCTTTCATACGCGGCTCGCCAGTCAGCACCACATCGTGCGAGCCGAGACAAAGGGCTGCTGCAAGCGGGCGCATAGCCGTACCGGCATTACCCAGGAAAAGTTCCAGGGCCGCTGATGGCTGAAAAACACCACCCAGACCATCGATTTCACAGTGTGTACGATCAGCGGAGAGGCGATAGGTAACACCCAGTTTGGTGAGGGCATTTAACATATGCCTGACGTCATCACTGTCGAGCAAATTATTCAGGCGGGTCGTGCCCTGTGCAAAAGCAGCCAGTAAAAGTGCACGGTTGGACACACTTTTTGAGCCAGGTAAATTGATGGTACCGTTAACTAGTGCAACGGGTTGTAATGTCAGGGATTCCACGCTTTCTCCATTTTCTTTTATTCATAAAATGACCCCGGACTTCCGGCCGGGGTCATTTTAAAACCACACTTACTCAGCCATTCTGACACACATTAACCGTGGCGTTTTTCGAAATCAGCCATAAAGTCGGTCAATGCCTTCACGCCTTCAATCGGCATAGCATTATAAATTGAAGCACGCATGCCGCCAGCTACGCGGTGGCCTTTAAGCGCGTGCATGCCAGCCTCAAAAGATTGTTGCAGGAACAGTTTATCCAGGGAGGCATCGGCCATCTGAAAGGGAACGTTCATCCACGAGCGGTTGGCTACAGCTACATCGTTGCGGTAAAAATCGCTGCGATCAATGGTGCCATAGAGCAATTCAGCTTTTGCCTGATTCCGTTTTTCCATTTCACGTAATCCCCCCTGTTCTTTCAACCACTTAAACACCATCCCGGATAAATACCAGGCGAAGGTTGGCGGCGTGTTGAACATCGAGTCATTCTCGGCCAGTACTGTGTAATCAAGAATCGACGGCAGCGCTTTTTGCGCCTTGCCGAGCAAATCTTCCCGCACGATAACCAGGGTCAGACCCGCAGGACCGATATTTTTCTGCGCACCGGCATAAATCACACCAAAACGGCTGACATCGACAGGCCGGGATAAAATAGAGGAGGAGTAGTCAGCGATAACAATTTTGTCACCAAAGTCAGGCACTTCATCTATAGCAACACCATCAATGGTTTCATTTGGGCAGTAGTGAACATAGGCGGCATCATCATTCAATGCCCACTGACTCATCGGCAAAATCCCACGCTTACCATCAACAGTAGTCGTCACATTGATAACATTTGGCGTGCAATATTTTTGGGCTTCTTTAACTGCGCTGTGCGCCCAATAACCACCGTCGATATAATCTGCAGTGGTTTTGTCACCCAGTAAATTCATCGGTACGGCGGCAAATTGCGCGCGCGCACCACCATGACAGAACAGAACTTTATAGTTGGAAGGGATATTCATCAGCTCGCGAATATCACGTTCGGACTCTTCTGCAACCTGGATAAACTCCTTACTGCGATGGCTGATTTCCATTACTGACGTTCCCAGCCCATGCCAGTTACACAGTTCCTGTTCAGCACGACGCAACACTTCTGCCGGGATCATTGCCGGACCAGCACTAAAATTATAAACCTGAGTCATTTCCCCTCACCACTCCGCTGAGACAACCATAAGATATAACCAATTTACCGGTTTTATCATCCGAGACAAGCAGTCTGCAACGGTTATTCGTAACGGGAGCATGATCACATTGTTGTCACTGCGTTATCGGTTGCCTGTAGCCCAAAATCCCGTATGATTGCGCGTTTTTAGAACGCTTAAAAGTGAACTCAATGACTCAAACCTTTATTACTGGCAAAGACGCTGCGCTGGAAGACTCCATTTCCCGTTTCCAACAAAAACTCACTGATCTCGGTTTTAACATTGAGGAAGCTTCCTGGCTGAACCCGGTTCCTCACGTCTGGTCTGTGCATATCCGCGATCGCGACTGTCCACTGTGTTTTACCAATGGTAAAGGTGCCAGTAGAAAAGCGGCATTGGCCTCAGCGCTCGGTGAATATTTTGAGCGTCTGTCGACCAACTATTTCTTCGCCGATTTCTATCTGGGCAAAGAGATTGCTAACGGCGATTTTGTGCATTACCCGAACGAAAAATGGTTCCCGATCCCAGCGGACAATAGTCTGCCAGCGGGAATTCTGGATAAGCGTTTACACGATTTTTATGATGCCGATAAAGAACTGACCGGCAACGATTTGGTAGACCTCCAATCCGGCAATCCAGATCGTGGCATTTGTGCCCTGCCTTTCACCCGTCAGTCTGATCTACAAACCGTTTATATTCCGATGAACATTATCGGTAACTTATACGTCTCAAACGGTATGTCAGCGGGTAATACCGCCAACGAAGCTCGCGTTCAGGGGCTTTCCGAGGTGTTCGAACGTTACGTAAAAAACCGTATCATCGCTGAATCCATCAGCTTGCCGGAGATCCCAACCGACGTGCTGGCACGTTATCCTGGTGTGGTTGAAGCTATTGCTAAACTGGAAGAGGAAGGTTTCCCGATCCTTTCTTATGACGCGTCGCTCGGCGGCAACTACCCCGTTATCTGCGTAGTGTTGTTTAACCCGGCCAATGGCACCTGCTTTGCCTCCTTTGGCGCACACCCTGATTTCGGCGTGGCGCTGGAACGTACCGTCACCGAATTGCTGCAGGGTCGTAGCCTGAAAGATTTGGACGTCTTCACCGCACCGACCTTTGATGATGAAGAAGTCGCGGAACATGCCAATCTGGAAACCCACTTCATCGATTCCAGCGGTTTAATCTCGTGGGATATGTTCAAGCAAGATGCTGACTATCCGTTTGCAGACTGGAGCTTCAGCGGCACCACAGAACAAGAGTTTGCCACGCTGATGGCTATCTTTGATAAAGAAGACGCCGAAGTTTATATCGCCGATTACGAACATCTGGATGTCTACGCCTGTCGCATCATTGTTCCGGGCATGTCTGATATTTATCCGGCTGAAGATTTGTTACTGGCCAACAACACGATGGGCGCTCATCTGCGCGAACAGTTACTGGCATTGCCGGGCAGTGATTTGCCGAAAGAAGCCTACCTGGAAATGATCACCCAATTAGATGAAGAAGGTCTGGACGACTTTACCCGCGTGCGGGAATTATTGGGTATCGCCAGTGGCAAAAACAATGGCTGGTATACACTTCGTGTTGGTGAGTTGAAATCCATGCTGGCACTGGCAGGCGGTGATTTAGATCAGGCCCTGACCTGGGCTGAGTGGGCTCATGAGTTTAACTCCTCCGTTTACAGCGATGAACGCAACAACTATTACCGTTGCCTGCAGACCTTACTGCAACTATCACTGGAAGAAGATCGCTCTCCGGCTCAATATTATGGCGCTTTTGTCAAAATGTATGGCCAGGATGCTGTAGACAGCGCTTCAGCAGCCATCAGTGGCGAAGAACGCTTCCACAGCTTGTTCGCCGTCGAGATGGACCTGCGTGCCCTACCGTCCCATCAGGGATTGCTGGCCGCTTACGAAAAACTGCAAGTGGCTAAACGCCGTCATTGGTCCAAAGCCTGATTTAAAGCCGTTTGACCAGGTTAATCTTTTAGAACCGGCAGCCTCTAACTGCCGGTTTTTTTATCTCGCAAGATATTTGACTCGCAGATAAAAGTGGCGTGTAATTCGCCTTTGCCTGACTATACTTGCCTGCTTAGGCCTTTAATCAGGCGGGTTCTTTTTTAAACGTTAAAGAACAGTAAATATATTATGTTCATTCTTGGGTGTAATAGTTACATTGAAGCTTAAATGTTAACATGTTTTTTGCGTTGGCTAAAAAGCCCTTCAACTTTATTTGTAATATTTAAAATGTTTTTAATTCATAATTTTCAATGAGATAACCACTAAACCACCCCTTTAGCCTACGTTGAATACGTCCCTAACACCCCCCCTTATGATCCAAGTCAATTTTTACGTTATACTGCTTTGCTAGTATCTCGTTGTGCAGTAGATAACCCTTAAAGAGAGAGTTACTGTGAAAGCTGACAACCCCTTCAATTTATTGTTACCCGCAGCAACAGCGAAAGTCGCCGAAGATGCAGGTGTTTATAAAGCCACTAAACAACCGCTGAAAACGTTTTATTTAGCGATCACTGCTGGCGTCTTTATTTCCATTGCTTTTGTTTTCTATATCACATCAACCACTGGTGCTGCGGCCGTTCCTTTTGGTCTTGCAAAACTGGTTGGGGGGATCTGCTTCTCACTTGGCCTGATGTTGGTCGTCGTTTGTGGTGCTGACCTCTTCACGTCTACTGTACTCATCGTTATTGCTAAGGCCAGCGGCCGCATAACCTGGGGTCAATTGGCGTGTAATTGGATCAACGTCTACATTGGTAACCTCATTGGCGCACTGTTTTTTGTCGCACTGATCTGGTTCTCTGGCGAACACATGGTCGATAATGGCTTGTGGGGGCTGAATGTTCTCCAAACCGCAGACCACAAAATGCATCACACCTTCATTGAAGCTGTGTGCCTCGGTATTCTGGCTAACCTGATGGTCTGTCTTGCGGTATGGATGAGTTACTCTGGCCGCAGCCTGATGGACAAAATGTTCGCCATGATCCTTCCCGTCGCTATGTTTGTTGCCAGTGGTTTTGAGCACAGCATCGCCAACATGTTTATGATTCCTCTCGGTATTGTCATCAAGAACTTTGCATCGCCTGAGTTCTGGCAAGCGGTTGGAACCACGCCAGCGCAATTCGCAGAACTGAATATCAGTAACTTTATTATCGACAACCTGATCCCCGTCACTATCGGGAACATCATTGGTGGCGGTCTGATGGTAGGGTTAACTTACTGGGTAATATATCTCCGCGATGAGCAGCATCACTAAGTACTGTGGGATGCTTGTCACGACAGGTTTACAAACCGATTTTTAAAGAAAGCCAAATTAGAAGGTAGGTGCATAATGTCCAAGCTCAATGAAAAATTGACCAACGCATGGCAAGGTTTTAGTGCTGGCGACTGGCAGAATGAAGTTAACGTTCGTGACTTCATCCAGAAGAACTACACCCCGTATGAAGGTGACGAGTCATTCCTGGCCGGTGCGACCAAAGCGACCTCTACGCTATGGGATAAAGTAATGGAAGGCATCAAACTGGAAAACAGCACTCATGCTCCAGTTGATTTTGATACCGACGTTGCTGCAACCATCACCTCTCATGATGCGGGCTACATCAACAAGTCCCTCGAAACTATCGTGGGTCTGCAAACTGACGCACCATTGAAACGCGCCCTGATCCCGTTCGGCGGCATCAAGATGGTTGAAGGTTCATGTAAAGTTTATGGCCGTGAACTGGACCCTGCGCTGAAAAAAATCTTCACCGACTACCGCAAAACCCATAACCAGGGTGTATTCGATGTTTATACCAAAGACATCCTGAATTGCCGTAAATCAGGTGTTCTGACCGGTCTGCCAGACGCCTACGGCCGTGGCCGTATCATCGGTGACTACCGTCGCGTTGCGCTGTACGGTATTGATTTCCTGATGGCTGACAAATACAAACAATTCCTGTCACTGCAAGATGATATGGAAAATGGCGTAAACCTGGAAATGACCATCCAGCTGCGCGAAGAGATCTCAGAGCAATACCGTGCCCTGGGCCAGATTAAAGAAATGGCTGCCAAATATGGCTGCGATATTTCTACACCAGCAACAACCGCTCAGGAAGCAGTTCAGTGGACTTACTTCGGCTATCTGGCTGCGGTTAAATCCCAGAACGGCGCTGCAATGTCCTTCGGTCGTGTATCGACCTTCCTTGACGCATTCATCGAACGTGATATCAAAGCAGGTAAACTGACTGAAGAAGCGGCTCAGGAACTGATTGACCATCTGGTTATGAAACTGCGCATGGTTCGTTTCCTCCGTACTCCTGAGTATGATGAATTGTTCTCCGGTGACCCTATCTGGGCAACTGAATCTCTGGCAGGTATGGGTGTTGATGGCCGTACTCTGGTTACTAAAAACAGCTATCGCTTCCTGAATACCCTATACACCATGGGGCCTTCACCAGAGCCGAACATGACCATCCTGTGGTCAGAAAAACTGCCACTGAACTTCAAAAAGTATGCGGCGAAAGTCTCTATCGATACGTCATCTGTTCAGTATGAAAACGATGACCTGATGCGTCCTGACTTCAACAATGATGACTACGCAATTGCTTGCTGCGTAAGCCCGATGATTGTTGGTAAACAAATGCAGTTCTTCGGCGCGCGTGCCAACCTGGCGAAAACCATGTTGTATGCAATCAACGGCGGCGTTGACGAAAAAATGAAAATCCAGGTTGGCCCTAAAGAAGCGCCAATGATGGATGCCGTGCTGGACTATGACAAAGTCATGGAACGTATGGATCACTTCATGGACTGGCTGGCTAAACAGTACGTGACTGCACTGAACATCATTCACTTCATGCACGATAAATACAGCTATGAAGCGGCATTGATGGCGCTGCATGACCGTGATGTTTATCGCACCATGGCATGTGGTATCGCAGGTCTGTCAGTGGCTGCTGACTCCCTGTCTGCTATCAAATATGCAAAAGTTAGCACCATTCGTGACGAAGACGGCCTGGCTGTTGACTTCAAAATCGAAGGCGAATACCCGCAGTTTGGTAACAACGATTCACGCGTAGATGACATTGCTTGTGACCTGGTAGAACGTTTCATGAAGAAAATTCAGAAACTGCGTACCTACCGTGGCGCTGTAGCAACTCAGTCTGTTCTTACCATCACCTCTAACGTGGTTTATGGTAAGAAAACCGGTAACACCCCAGACGGTCGCCGTGCTGGCGCGCCATTTGGTCCAGGTGCTAACCCAATGCATGGTCGTGACCAGAAAGGTGCTGTCGCCTCTCTGACTTCCGTTGCAAAACTTCCGTTTGCTTATGCAAAAGACGGCATCTCTTATACTTTCTCTATCGTGCCAAATGCACTGGGTAAAGATGATGACGTTCGTAAAGCTAACCTGGCTGGTTTGATGGACGGTTACTTCCATCACGAATCAAATATCGAAGGCGGTCAGCACCTGAACGTCAACGTAATGAACCGTGAAATGCTGTTAGACGCGATGGAAAATCCGGAAAAATATCCGCAACTGACCATCCGTGTCTCTGGTTACGCAGTGCGTTTCAACTCGCTGACCAAAGAACAACAGCAAGACGTGATCACCCGTACGTTCACCAAAACGCTGTAAGATTATCTACCCGCAATAAGCAGGTATAAAACTAAGGCTCCACACCTGTGGAGCCTTTATTTCATCTACCGTCTCAACTATCGACATTCTCGAGTAGACTGTTTTGCCAGATATCTCCTACAGGCGGATCTCTGGCAAAGCAGTTCCGCAGTGCTGACTCAATCAACCTTGCTGTTTGTCTGTTATTATTAGCTGGTAACCACAAGACCAAACTCAATGTGATAATGGCACCTTTTCAGTTTATCTCTGCCAGGTCAGCATCCGCGCGTTTTAGACTGCAACCTATTGGTCAATATTGGAGAAAAACCCGCAATGTCAGTTCAAGGTCGTATCCACTCTTATGAATCCTGTGGCACGGTAGATGGCCCGGGTATACGTTTTATTGTTTTCTTCCAGGGCTGCCTGATGCGTTGCATGTATTGCCATAACCGGGATACCTGGGACACGCACGGCGGTACAGAGATCAATGTTGAGGATTTGATGAAGGAGGTGGTGACCTATCGTCACTTTATGAATGCCTCTGGTGGTGGTGTCACGGCTTCCGGTGGTGAAGCAATCCTGCAAGCTGAATTTGTGCGTGACTGGTTCCGCGCCTGTCAGAAAGAAGGTATTAACACTTGCCTGGATACCAACGGTTTTGTGCGCCGCTATGATCCAGTCATTGATGAATTACTCGATGTGACCGATCTGGTGATGCTTGATTTAAAGCAAATGAACGATGATATCCATCAGAATCTGGTCGGTGTATCCAACCACCGTACGCTGGATTTTGCGCGCTATTTGGCTAAACGCAACCAACGCACTTGGATCCGCTATGTCGTTGTCCCGGGCTGGTCTGACGATGATAAGTCATCACATCTGTTGGGCGAATTCACCAAAGACATGGCCAACATCGAGAAAATTGAACTGCTGCCTTATCATGAACTGGGCAAGCATAAGTGGACGGCGATGGGTGAAGAGTACGGTCTGGACGGTGTAAACCCGCCGACCAAAGAGATCATGGAAAGGGTGAAAGGTATTCTTGAGAGCTACGGACATAAAGTGATTTACTAATTCTGAAACTCAACTTACTCACCATAAAAAACGCCCGGACAGTCTTACTGCCGGGCGTTTTTTATTGACCAAAGAGTCACTCGGGGAATATCTGTCTGACGTAGGATTAAGCTGCTGCCACTGGATTTTGGTGCTTGTCGGCCTTACGTAACAATGCCACCAAATAAACCAATGCAACGATGGCAATCATCACAAACAGTAGCCGGTCGGAATAGCTTTGCATCAGCATGGCGGTCATCGTTGGGCCAGCCAGACTGCCAATGGTGTAACTCATCAACAGCGCCTGATTCATTGCCACCAGTTCGTCTGGATTGACCTTTTCGCACGCCCAGGACATAGCCACCGGATATAGCGTAAAACCCGCGCAACCCAGAATAAACAAGGTGGGTGCCATTGCGTACCCGCTGAGCATCGCTATACTGCCCAAAATCACCACAAAGACCTGCACCCGTAAAACAATCAGACGACCATAGCGGTCGGCAAGACGCCCGACCGGCCATTGGCCAATGATGCCTGAGCTGACCAGCAACGCCATCCAATAGCCCACGTCTGCATCGCTCATCCCCTGATGATTCAGGAACAGCGGCATCAAACCATACAGTGACCCGAGAATTATCCCCGAGATAACGCAGCCATTAATTCCCAACCGCGCGCTGCGGCGCTTAAGCATAGGCCACACGGTCATACGCGGCTGCCCGCTGTCCTGATTGATGATATGGGTGAAAAGTAGCGGCAGCATAGCAATCACAATCAGTGACGTGACCCATGGCAACACATTAAGCAGTTCGGTAGAAACCATACCAAGCATCAACTGTCCGAAAACCGTACCGATGTAATAAATAATCATATAGGCCGCTAACAGCTGGCCGCGATTTTTCACCGTGCCGCTGCGCAGTAATGCGCTCTCAACCACGACCCAAATCAGTGCGCATCCCATACCTGCAACAAAGCGCCAGCCAATCCAGCTCCAGAATGTCATGGAGAGCGCCAGACCGGCGGTGGCGATAGCAAACACAATGCAGGAGAGATGATAGCTGCGATTAAACCCGATTCGTTTGATCAACGCACCGGCGATCAGTGTGCCGACCAAATTCCCGGAATAATACGAGGAACTGACGAGTCCGACTTGCCAGGTTGGCAGCATGTCGTGGCTCAACCAGAGAGGGACAAGCGTATTGAGAACAGCAATAGAAACCGTCAGTAACAGGAGCCCACAGAGCAATAATATTACCGGGCGAGAATAGGCGGACATAGGGCGTTGGCGACCACGAATGCGAAGAAATTGCGCGCATCATGCCACCAGCGGATTAAAAGTCAATCAGGTGAAAATCGGCATGAGCACGAACTGCGGGGCAATGATTCAAATCACTCATCAATCATGGGGAACAATGTCACAGGCTCACTAAACACAAAGTAATATCACCATGATAACAAACAAGTTTACATTTCCCACAGCCATTACAGTGCGTATTATCGATGATGGGTTGATTCTGTTGATTAAAAAATATTGCCGTGCGCGGACACACAATTTCGCACATCCGGCATAAATCATCCAGCCGCCCCAGACATTGGTCAGAAATCACCGGGCGCAGGCCGGTATCCATGACCGCACTGAAGTCCAGCGCCCCACTATGGCAGATCGCTGTACAGGCACCGCAGAAATCACATTCGGCAAACTCGATATTCACCTGCGCTTTTCCGCCATCCAGAGCAATGATCCCCATCGGGCATGCATCGCGACAAGCCCCACAGCCATCGCAGGATTGTAAAAACAGCGGTTCTACGGCGGCTTGAGGTGGACGTGCCACACGCCGCTGCAATGCCTCCGACTCAAAGCCGTGCTGCAAGGCTCGTTGCCCAGGAGCGAGTAAACCGCGAAACAGCCCGCGGCGACTGACCGTCCTTGAACTCATCCAGGCACGATAATAAGCCGAGTCGCGAGAGTCACTCATCAGCGATATAGCTCATGCTCAACTACTGCGTGTGTACATTGCTGTTGCCATCCCGTCAACGTGATGCGGGTTAACTGAGCAAGGCTCTGATACAAAGGATGCGCAGCGCCCTCCTCTAACAGGGTCAGATAACGGAAAGACCAGGGGAAAAGATGCATTGCCAGAAACTCGTTGAGCAGAGCCGGAGAGTTTTCCGCCAACCAGGCTGACATCATCAACATCAGACCGATGTGATCCTCAGGTTCAGCCTGAGTCCGATTGGGTTCGATACCGTGATCACGCATCCATTCCCGCAGGTCAAGGGTGGAATCACCAAACAGTACGCTTTCACGATCCAGATAAACCGATCCCCAGGGTGGTGCGGGCAGCGCATAGGGGCCAACAAACAGGCGCTGGAAAGCCTCTGCATCTGGCTCTTCATGGGTTGTAAATTGCGCTAAAAGTGTAGCAATAGGTTGCAGATCCCCTGGCTCACCATAAGGCCACTCTTGCATCCACTGATTGCTCTGCAACCAATGGATGAGGGGCAGTGCCTGCACTGAGTTTGGCGGAAAATATAAGAGCGAACCTACGATTTTTCCTGTGGCGGCGATGGCTTCTACTGACATACGTCACTCGCTTTGAAAGCGCGCATTGCAGCGAAGCAATGCGCGAGAGATAAAGGATTAACTGCCAATTGTCATACCTACGGTCATATGCAGACCATAGAAAACGGCACGCCCGATTAACTCACCGGCAAACACCATAACAAAAGCCAGCGTCAGGGAGGCAACCGCAGGACGGTTACGCTGAATCAGTGGGCAAATCCAGCAGCCAAGACCAAGAACAACCAGCACCAGACGCGCAACACTCAACGCGCCATATTGCGGTATCAGCGCAGACGCAGCCTGAACCGAGCTGTTGATCATCGCCAGGCTCGCACTCTGCATCACCACGGCCGCCATGCTGACAACCAGTGCAGCGACGCTTACCATCGGCAACAAACGTAACGTACAACTTTGGATATTGGCTAAACGCAGCAGCAAAGCACCGAGCAGCGGTCCACCAATCAGGACCGTCAGGACAAAGTTCAGTGAGGTATACGCATTGTCCCATGTCGGGACCGTATCAATTTCATAAACCCGGCACATGGCGTAAACAAAACCCACGCCCGCCACCATGGTGATCACCAGCCAGACCTTACCTAACGCCTCAGGCATTTTATTCAATACGGCCAGCAGCCAGTAAATGCCGCCCAGCGCAAAGAACAAAGAACCACTGCCGATTTCGTTACTCAGTGGCGATGACCCCAGACGATTCAATGAGTTGAACGCCCTAAGTGGTGAACCAAGGTGCAGCACGGAGGCGATAAAAGCCACCGCCATCAACACCCACAGGAAGAACATTGCCAGGTGAATTCGGCGCATCTCTTCCTGAGTGCGTTTACTGAGCAGAGCCAAGGCTAAGACGACAAAGCCCCCCACCACACACTGCCCTAAAACGGTAAAGACCATCAAAGGCCATTCATGCCATCCGTTTCCCATCTCAGACCTCCTTCGGGTTAGCAAGATATCCAGTGGTATCGCCTACCGGACGGCAATTCGCATTGGGCTTAATAACAATATTCGGTTTTGTGAACTGCGCACCAGGCAGAGGCGCAACCTGCGCCAGCGTGCCGTATTTCTCCCGCAACTCTTCGATCGGTGCCATGTCCAGCGCGCGTAATGGGCAGGATTCGACGCAAATCGGTTTCTTACCTTCGGCCACGCGTTCGTAACATCCGTCGCATTTGGTCATATGGCCTTTCGCGGCGTTGTATTGTGGTGCGCCATACGGGCAGGCCATGTGGCAATAACGGCAGCCGATACAGATATCTTCGTTAACGACGACGAAACCGTCATCACGTTTATGCATTGCGCCGCTCGGGCAGACCTTGGTACAAGCCGGGTCTTCACAATGGTTACAGGCAATCGACAGATAGTAGGCAAAAACGTTCTGATGCCAGCCGTCGCCGTCCTGCTGCCAGTCCCCCCCCGCGTATTCGTAGATACGTCGAAAACTGACATCAGGTGTCAGATTCTTAAAATCTTTGCACGCCAGTTCGCAAGTCTTGCAGCCGGTGCAACGACTTGAATCAATATAAAAACCATATTGGGTTGTCATGATTTATTCCTTTAAACCTTCGCCACTTGCACAAGGTTGGTATGAGAGGGGTTACCTTTCGCCAGGGGTGAAGGCCGTTGAGAAGTCAAAACATTGATGCTACCTGCACGGTCGATTTTGTTACTGTCAGGTGAGTACCAGGCTCCCTCTCCCAGCGCAACCACGCCCGGCATCATACGCGGCGTCACTTTGGCAGCGATCTGTACTTCGCCACGGTCATTGAAGATGCGGATCATGTCGCCATTGCTGATATTGCGCGAACTGGCATCCAGAGGATTGATCCACATCTCCTGACGGCAGGCGGCCTTCAGGACATCGACATTGCCGTAGGTCGAATGGGTGCGGGCTTTATAGTGGAAACCGGTCAGTTGCAACGGATAACTGCTCGCCAGTGGGTCATCATAGTTTTCAAATCCAGCGGCATAGATCGGCAGCGGATCGATAATGTCATCTTTTTCCAACTGCCATTTCGTGGCGATATTGGCCAACTCAGCGGAGTAGATTTCGATTTTACCCGATGCGGTTTTCAGAGGATTGGCTTGCGGATCCTGACGGAAAGCTTTGTAGGCGACATGGTGCCCTTGCGGATCGCGCTGCTTGAAAATACCGTGTTGGCGGAAAGTGTCGAAGTCCGGCAAGGCGGGTATCGCCAGCATGGATTGCTGATACAGATGGCGCATCCACTCTTCCTGAGTACGGCCTTCAGTGAACTTCTGCTCAACGCCCATGCGTTTAGCCAGTTCACTGGTCATCTCATAGATGTTTTTGCATTCGAAACGCGGTTTGATGACTTGATCGGCAAAAATGACGTAAGCCATATTGCCCGCCGAGGCGTCCAGACAGAAATCCATCTGTTCGGATGCGGTACAGTCGGGCAGGACGATATCGGCATATTTTGCCGAAGAAGTCATGTGGTTATCTATCACCACAATCATCTCACACTGCTTGTCATCCTGAAGAATGTCGTGAGTGCGATTGATATCAGAGTGCTGATTGATTAGGCAGTTACCGGCATAGTTCCAAATAAATTTGATGGGAACATCCAGCTTATCTTTGCCCCGAACACCATCTCGCGTGGCCGTCATTTCAGTAGCGCGGACAATCGCATCCGTCCACATGAACATGGAAATGCTGGTCTGAACTGGATTTTCAAACGTAGGCATGCGGACAAACGGCAGGCTATAAGAGCCTTCACGCGCGCCCGAGTTTCCGCCGTTAATTCCCACATTACCGGTCAGAATGGCCAGCATCGCAATGGCGCGGGTGGCTATTTCACCGTTCGAATGACGCTGCGGTCCCCACCCTTGTGAGATAAAGGCCGGTTTTGCCTGGCCTATTTCGCGCCCAAGCTTAATGATTTTGTCGGCTGAAATACCGGTGATCTTCGCCGCCCACACTGGGGTTTTGGCAATGCCATCCGCGCCTGCGCCCAAAATATAGGCTTTATAATGCGCATTAGCCGGTGCGCCAGCAGGCAGGGTTTTCTCGTCATAACCAATGCAGTATTTATCAAGGAACGGTTGATCCACCAAATTTTCGGTGATCATCACGTGCGCCAACGCGGCAGCCAGTGCACCGTCCGTACCAGGACGGATCGGCACCCACTCATCCTCACGGCCAGCACCGGTGTCGGTATAGCGCGGGTCGATGATAATCATCCGGGCATTGGATTTCTGCCGAGCCTGTTCGACGTAATAGGTCACCCCGCCGCCGCTCATTCGCGTTTCACCCGGGTTGTTGCCGAACAGCACCACCAACTTACTGTTTTCAATGTCTGACGGGCTGTTGCCATCAGCCCAGCCGCCATAAGTGTAATTCAAACCTTCGGCAATCTGCGCTGAGCTGTAATCGCCGTAGTGATTGAGATACCCACCGCAGCAGTTCATCAGGCGCGCAATCAGTGTAGAACCCGGTGGCCATGAACGGGTCATGGTGCCGCCTAAGGTTCCGGTGCCGTAATTCAGGTAGATCGCTTCATTGCCATATTTGCTGATGATATCTTTCATGCTGCCAGCAATGGTATCGAATGCCTCTTCCCAACTGATACGTTTGAATTTACCTTCACCGCGTGCGCCTACCCTTTTCATCGGGTATTTCAGGCGATCGGGATTGTAGACACGACGGCGCATCGAACGGCCCCTCAGGCAAGCACGCACCTGATGCAATCCTTCGTAGCTGTCATCGCCGGTATTGTCGGTTTCGACATAACGGATCTCGCCGTCTGTCACATGCATTCTCAACGGACAACGGCTGCCACAATTCACCGTACAGGCACTCCAGACCACTTTCTGATTGGCCGGTTTGCTGCCAGAGACTGCTTCTGTCGCCAGTGCATGACGAAAAGGGAGTGATACTCCCCCCGCTGCTGCTGCCAACCCCACCAGAGCGGAACTTTTCATCAGCGAACGACGACTGATTCCCTCGCCTTTGGTTGATGTCTCTTGCTTCTTAATCGACATTACTTTGCTCCTCAATATCCCCCGCATAAAACGTTCAGGGGGATAAACATTGATGACGACTTCTGCGGGAGGGAGTCTTTGCGTCCCCGGCCTCGCTTATACTTTTTCTATTTGAATCAGGTTGGTATGCTGGGGATTGCCTTTGGCCAGCGGCGACGCTCGTTGGGTGGTGAGCGTATTCATGCAGGCACCGTGATCGACGCGGTCGCCGTTCATGTTGGCCTGATGCCACGCACCCTGCCCCATCGCCACCACGCCTGGCATAATGCGTGGCGTCACTTTGGCCGCCACCCGCACTTCACCGCGATCGTTGAAAACTTTCACCTTGTCGCCGTTTGCGATGCCGCGGGTTTTGGCATCAAGCGGATTGATCCAGACTTCCTGGCGACAGGCAGCCTGCAACACATCAATGTTGCCGTAAGTTGAGTGAGTGCGGGCTTTGTAATGGAAGCCAAACATCTGTAGCGGGAACTGGCTGCGTTTCGGGTCGTCCCATCCTTCGAACGTCGACGCATAAATCGGCAGCGGGTTGATGGTTTCATCTTTTTCCAACTCCCACTGCGAGGCGATGTCAGCCAGCGCAGAAGAGTAAATTTCAATTTTCCCTGACGGAGTTTTCAGCGGATTAGCCTGCGGATCCTGGCGGAATTTTTTGTAAGCCACGAAGTGCCCTGCCGGATCTTTACGCTTATAAATACCCATCTCGCGCAATTCCTCGTAGGCCGGCAATGTCGGGTCTTTCAACAGCATTTTGGCGTAAAGATAGTGCAGCCACTCACGTTGGGTACGGCCCTCAGTGAATTTAGCGTAAACATCCGGGCCAAGACGGCGCGCTACTTCGCTCATCATCTCGTAGATGCCTTTGCGTTCGAACTTGGCGGTGGTCGCTGGCTGAATGAATATTAGGTAGCCCATATTCCCGGCGTAATCGTTGGGAATAATATCTTCCTGTTCGACAGTCATCAGATCAGGCAGCAGAATATCGGCATATTTTGCCGAAGAGGTCATGAAGTTTTCCAGCACGACAATCATTTCGCACTGTGAGTCATCCTGGAGAATGTCATGAGTTCTGTTGATGTCAGAATGCTGATTGGTGATGGTGTTTCCGGCGTAGTTCCAGATAAACTTGATCGGCACATCAAGCTTATCTTTGCCGCGCACACCGTCCTTTTTGGCCGTCATTTCGGGGCCGCGTACAATGGCATCAGTCCAACTGAAACAGGAAATTTGCGTTTCCACCGGGTTTTCCAGCACCGGCATACGTTCGATAGTGATGGTGTAAGTGGATTCACGCGCGCCGCTGTTACCGCCATTAATGCCGACGTTGCCGGTTAAAATCGGCAGCATGGCAATCGCACGGGAAGTCAGCTCACCGTTGGCCTGGCGCTGCGGCCCCCAGCCCTGGGAAATGTACGCCGGTTTGGCCTGTCCAATTTCACGCGCCAGTTTAATGATACGGTCAGCGGGGATACCCGTGACGTGTGAGGCCCATAACGGCGTCTTGGCCGTGGCATCTTCACCCTGACCGAGAATATAAGCTTTGTAATGGCTATTAGCAGGCGCATCGGCAGGCAAGGTTTTTTCGTCGTAGCCGATGCAGTACGTATCAAGGAATGGCTGATCGACCAGATTTTCGGTGATCAACACATGGGCAAGGCCTGCGACCAGCGCGGCATCTGTGCCAGGACGAATAGGGATCCATTCATCTTCACGCCCGGCGGCGGTATCGGTATAACGCGGATCGATCACAATCATGCGCGCATTCGAACGCTCACGCGCCTGTTCCAGATAATAGGTGATCCCGCCACCACTCATGCGTGTTTCAGCCGGGTTGTTACCAAACAGCACCACCAGTTTGCTGTTTTCGATATCCGACGTACTATTACCGTCGTTGCTGCCGTAGGTGTAAGGCATAGCGCAGGCGATCTGCGCCGTACTGTAGGTACCATAATGGCTGAGGAAACCGCCATAACAGTTCATTAGGCGGGCGACCAGTGAGGCGTAAGGCGAAGAGCGTGTAATGTTGCCGCCCACTACACCGGAGGTGTAATTGATGTATACCGCTTCATTGCCATATTTGGCGACAATACGTTTCAAGTTGTTGGCAATGTCGTCGAATGCTTCTTCCCAACTGATACGCTTAAATTTACCTTCACCGCGCTTACCCACGCGTTTCATCGGATAGTTAAGACGCTCAGGATGATTCATACGGCGACGCATTGAGCGTCCGCGTAAACAAGCGCGCACCTGATGGTCACCATATTCGTCATTGCCGGTATTGTCGGTCTCAACCCAGTACACTTCGTTATCACGAACGTGCAACCGCAGGGCGCATCGGCTGCCGCAGTTTACAGAGCAAGCGCCCCAGACTACACGGTCTTTGCCATTCTGGGTTTCGGCAGTGACAATTTCAGCCATAGCTTTGCGGCTGAAAGGCAATGAAACGCTGCCTGCAGCGATGGCCAGTCCTGCCAGCGTGGATGTTTTCATCAACGTTCGGCGGCTGATCCCCGCTTTCTCTGGGGTTATTTCAGGTTTAATTTCCGACATGCTACGCTCCGGTAAGTTGCTGCTTCCTGTTGCTCCGTCCTGTCCCACCGGTAACAACACCGATGCCTGTAGACCTTGGCGAAGAAATGAGCGGGCCGGGGAAAGCGTTTAAATTGGAGCATCAGCATACCCACTCAGATTGCATGGATACTACTCACCATGAGGTAGGAAACTTTGTTTGCTATCAAAAAAGGAAGGATTGAACACCAGTGATTAGTAAATTCGTCGCACCACGCACTATTTCACACATAAAAAAAGCGCCCGCTGGCGCTTTTTCGCTATATTTTAGAATATATAACGGCATTAGCCGATATATTCTAAACCCCCCATGTAAGGGCGTAATACTGCTGGCACTTCGATACGGCCATCGGCCAACTGGTAATTTTCCAACACGGCCACCAGAGTACGGCCTACGGCTAAGCCGGAACCGTTCAGGGTATGAACCAAACGTGTTTTTTTCTCGGTTTTGCTACGGCAGCGAGCCTGCATACGACGCGCCTGGAAATCCCACATGTTTGAGCATGAAGAAATTTCGCGATAAGTATTCTGCGCAGGCAGCCACACTTCCAGATCGTAGGTTTTGGCGGAACCAAAGCCCATATCGCCGGTACACAGCAACATTTTGCGGTATGGAAGGTCCAGCAACTGAAGCACTTTCTCAGCGTGGCCAGTCAGCTCCTCTAAAGCCTGCATGGAGTCTTCCGGGCGAACAATTTGTACCATCTCGACTTTATCGAACTGGTGCATACGAATCAGACCACGAGTATCACGGCCATAAGAACCGGCTTCAGAACGGAAGCACGGGGTATGGGCAGTCATTTTCAGCGGCAGGGACTCTTCTTCCAAAATTTCGTCACGCACCAGATTGGTGAGCGGAACTTCAGCCGTTGGAATCAATGCATAGTTACTGGTGCCTGCTTCTTCGCTTAGCGGTTTAGTGTGGAATAGATCCTCACCAAATTTCGGCAACTGGCCGGTGCCGTAAAGCGTGTCATGGTTAACCAGATACGGTACATAAGCTTCGAGATAGCCATGCTGCTCGGTGTGCAGATCCAGCATGAACTGAGACAAAGCACGGTGCATACGGGCGACCTGCCCTTTCATCACCACGAAACGCGAACCGGTCAGTTTGACGGCAGCGGCAAAGTCCAGCCCACCGGACATTTCGCCCAGGGACACGTGATCGCGCACCTCGAAATCATACTGACGAGGTGTACCCCAGCGGCTGACTTCCTGATTATCGTTTTCGTCTTTACCGGCAGGCACGGAATCATCTGGCAGGTTAGGAATAGCGGAAGCGATATTGCGAATGTCATTTTGCAACGCATCCAGCTCAGCCTTCGCGGCATCCAGTCTCTCACCCAGCGCATTCACTTCCTGACGCAGGGGTTCGATGTCTTCGCCACGGGCTTTTGCCAGACCGATAGATTTCGATCGAGCGTTACGGTCAGCCTGGAGAGTTTCCGTTTCTACCTGCAAGACTTTGCGACGTTCTTCTTGAGAACGTAGCGTTTCCACATCGAGTTTAAAACCTCTGCGAGCAAGTTTTTCTGCAACTGCGTCTAGCTCATTACGCAGTAGATTGGGATCGAGCATGCTAATCCTGTACGTGTCGTTTTGATTGTGAAGTAGATGAAGCACGCCGCCTGAACCGGCAGCATGTCAAAGAGTTATCAGAAGTAACCTTACCGCAAGAGCAAAATTAGCGGTAGCGTTTTGTCGGGCTATTTTGATCTTGTTCAGTCAGCCATGCCAGCTTTTCGCCGATCTTACCTTCCAGCCCGCGAGATGATGGATAATAGTACTGAGTTTTCGCCATTTGCGGCGGGAAATAGTTCTCACCAGCGGCATAGGCGTTGGGTTCATCATGGGCATAACGGTATTCTGCGCCCAGCCCCATTTCCTTCATCAGCTTGGTTGGCGCATTGCGTAAATGCTCGGGCACATCATAATCCGATTGCTCGCGGGCATCGCGCATCGCCGCTTTAAAAGCGCTGTAGACAGCATTGCTTTTCGGTGCGCAGGCCAGATAAACAATCGCCTGAGCGATTGCCCGTTCACCTTCAGCCGGCCCAACGCGGGTAAAGCAATCCCACGCAGAAATGGCAACCTGCATACCGCGTGGATCCGCATTCCCGACATCTTCTGACGCAATCGCCAATAAACGTCGGGCCACGTAAAGCGGATCGCCACCGGCAGTAATAATGCGGGCGTACCAGTAAAGAGCGGCATCGGGGGAAGAACCGCGCACCGATTTATGCAGTGCAGAAATCAGATCATAATAGCGATCGCCTTTGTTATCGAAACGCGCGCTGCGCTCACCGGAGATTTCTTTCAGTAACTCAGGCGTTAAAGTCCTGATGCCGTTGGCATCGATTTCAGCCATATCAGCCATCATTTCTATGCTGTTTAGCGCACGGCGTGCATCACCGTTAACCAGTTCACCCAGCATTCGACGCGTCTCATCGGGTACTACAATTTTTTGATCCGCATAGCCGCGCTCTTTGTTGGTCAGCGCTTGATCAATCACTTTCTCGATATCTTCCGCCGTCAGGGATTTGAGCAGATAGACGCGTGCACGGGAAAGCAGTGCTGAATTGAGTTCGAACGAGGGATTTTCGGTCGTCGCACCAATAAAGGTGATGGTGCCGTCTTCGATATGTGGCAGGAAAGCATCCTGCTGGCTTTTGTTAAATCGATGGACCTCATCAACAAACAGTATGGTGCGTCTGCCTGCATCACGGTTTTGCCGCGCACGCTCTATTGCCTCACGGATCTCTTTAATGCCTGAGGTGACAGCCGAAATGCGTTCCACATCCGCGCTGGCGTAGCGCCCAATCAACTCTGCCAGCGTCGTTTTCCCCGTTCCCGGTGGTCCCCATAGGATCATCGAATGCAGTTGCCCGGCTTCTATCGCACGTGGCAACGGTTTACCCGGCGCCAGTAAATGTTGCTGGCCGATATACTCTGCAAGAGAAACTGGCCGCATTCTTGCGGCCAGTGGCTGGAACTCATTGTGGGAAAAATCGAGTGACAGATTACTCAAAGGGGCCTCACTGACGCTGGTCATCCACCGTCACACCTTTCGGCGGTGTAAATTTGAATTTGGCATCATCAACCGTGGAGTTTTGCTGGCCTTTCAAGACATAAGCACTTTTCTGGCCATCCTGCTCAACGGCGGTAAAGCTTTTGATGGTGCCGGTTGGGGTCACATTAATCGCAAATTGCTTGAGATTGCCCGTTGCTGCTTTCGGCGTTAATTCGAAATCATCGCCTTTTTGCTTGATGTTGTATTTTGACCAGTCACTGCTGTCGTTGCGGGTAATCAACATAAACGGCGTATTACCGGTCGCATTTTTCAGCCAGGTTGCAGTAACTTGCTCAACAAACGGGTTATAGAACCACAGAGTTTTACCGTCAGACACCAGAATGCTTTCATCCGGTGATGTCATATGCCAGTTGAAGAGATTGGGGCGTTTGACCCACAGCTCGCCTTCACCCTGCTGCACAGCAGCACCATCATCACTGGTGACGGTTTGAGTGAAGCTGGCATGGAACGTATTCAGTTTGCCAAGACGAGATTTAAGATCACTGCTAGCGTCAGCCAGAACGGAAGCGGAGGTAAACGCAGTCAATAAACACCCTACCATTAACAATTTTTTCATTCTTATACTTGCCTCAGAAATCCATAAATTCAGACGATGCCTTTCACACAGGCAAAAGACGTATGGTGCGAACTCTATCCGAGGCAGCGTGCCAGCGGTAGCTCAATCGTCTGAAAAACCATTGTTTTACGCATCTTTGCATAAGGGCCGCATTCGCGACCCTTCTTAACAAAATACAAGCAAATCAGGAGAGATTTATTCGTGCGATGGCGGTGCCAGCACCTCGCGGTTACCGTTATGGCCCGGAGCACTGACAATGCCCTGCGCTTCCATTTGCTCAACGATACGCGCCGCACGGTTGTAGCCGATACGGAACTGACGCTGTACACCGGATATAGAAGCACGGCGTTTATCCACCACGAAAGCCACTGCCTGATCAAACAGGGCATCCAGCTCTTCATCACTATCAAGACCCAGACCACCGCCCTCACCGTCTTCACCACCGGAGATGATGCTTTCGATATATTTTGGACGACCGCGGGCTTTCCAGTCTTGAACGACTGCATGCACTTCCTGGTCGCGAACAAAGGCACCGTGAACACGCACAGGGATCGAGGAGTTAGGCGCCATATACAACATGTCACCCATACCCAGTAAAGATTCGGCACCGCCCTGATCGAGGATAGTGCGTGAGTCAATTTTACTCGAAACTGTAAACGCAATACGGGTGGGGATATTGGCTTTGATAAGGCCAGTGATAACATCCACTGACGGACGCTGGGTTGCCAGAACCAGATGAATACCCGCCGCACGCGCTTTCTGTGCCAGACGTGCAATCAATTCTTCAACTTTTTTGCCCACCGTCATCATCAGATCAGCAAATTCGTCCACCATAACCACAATGAAAGGCTCTTTCTCAAGATGCGGAGGTTCAGCCGCCATGCCATCACCTGGCTTCCAGAATGGATCAGGAATTGGGCGGCCCATGGCTTCGGCTTCTTTTACTCGATCGTTATAGCCCGCTAAATTACGCACTCCAAGTGCAGACATGAGCTTATAACGACGCTCCATTTCGCCCACACACCAGCGTAATGCATTAGCGGCATCTTTCATGTCTGTTACAACAGGAGTCAAAAGGTGTGGAATGCCTTCATAGACCGATAACTCGAGCATTTTCGGGTCGATCATAATGAATTTCACGTCTTTCTCTGACGCTTTATAAAGAATACTCAGAATCATGGCGTTAACACCCACCGACTTACCGGAACCTGTAGTACCAGCAACCAATAAGTGTGGCATTTTAGCCAGATCAGCTATTACCGGTTCACCGGAAATATCTTTACCCAACACGATCGTCAGCGGTGAAGGACTGTCTTGGAATTTCGCACAGTCCAGCACTTCGCGTAGATAAACGGTCTGACGCTTTTTGTTAGGTAATTCTAATCCGACATAAGGTTTGCCCGGAATAACCTCAACCACACGAACAGCCACCGCAGACAGGGAGCGCGCAAGGTCACGCGACAAATTTGAAATACGTGCAGCTTTAACACCTGGAGCCAAATTCAGCTCGAAACGCGTGATCACTGGCCCAGGTAATTTGCCGACAACATCCGCCTTTATGCGGTAATCATTTAAACGCGCTTCTATTAGGTTACCCATTTGTTCTAATGCAAAGTCATCTACAGGCTCAGCTTCAACCGGAGGAGAAGTCAACAGGTCCAATGATGGGAATGGCGTGGTCGGCCTGACCAACGGTTGCTCATTGCGCATAAGGAATGGGTGGATCAGACTGTCCATGTTTGGCTGATGCGTCGCCTGTGACTGCTGCGGCGCTTCATACTGCTCGATAGCTTCCACCGGCGCATGGGATGGGCGATGGACTGACTGGCCGAAAGTTGGCACATCAGGTTCTTCGCTTTTCTGTGGGGACAGCGTAAACAGCGGTTCCGAAGGCGTGTCATCGACCAAATCCGCCATTGGCGAGAAGGTGAAGGCATCATGCGTGCTGATATTGATTGCCGCCGCCGCCAGAACCTCAGAAGCTGACTCCGTTGGCGCAGAGGAGAAAGCACGCTCCTGATAGGGCACGGAATCCATTGGCTCCTGCGCTTCCTGTTGGTAACGATTCTGCTCACGCGTAGCAAACGCTTGACGCAATGCGGCCTCCTCTAGCGCCGCCTCCTCGTCCTGCTCGGTAGCTTGGTGTTCTTCACCGTAACGCTGGCTTTGCTGATGGGCAAACTGCTGACGCAGCGCCGCTTCCTGTAAAGCCTGGTCATCGTCGCCCTGAATGCTATCGGTATCATCAATCGCAGGACCAGCGACATGTTGCTGTGCGGCAACCTGCTCTTGCTCCTGTTGTTCTGCCATTCGTTGGGAAGGCAACTTGATACCGTAAGACGCCAGCTCGCGACGCGTAGGGATACGAACCGGATTTGGACGCGGTAATTCTGGACCGACACCTTTTTTAATTTGCGAATTGCCATCACTGACAGCACTGAACGCAGGCATAAAGGTATTGGTTGACGATATAGCCGACTGCCCGGCCTGTGCCAGGCCCGTCGCCAGTGCCGCCGTTGCTGCAACACTATTCACATCGGAGCTGTCGCGCTGTGCGGTACTAAAATCAAAAGGCGAGTGCTCAGCGTCAGGATCGGCATGTGCACTCCAGTTACCCAGACGCGGCTCATCCTGACGGTGAGGCGAATGCGGCACAGGCTGTTGCGGCGCAGGCGTTTCCTGGGGGATCTCAAAACTGTATAACGGTGGAGGTGGCGAAATAACCGCTTCCGGCGCAGGAATATGCGCAGGCGGAGTGAGTTCTGCCGGAGTTGGTTCAGCGGGAGAGGCTATCGTTTGTGGCTGCGGGCTCTCATGAACAGGCTCGTGCACTGACGGCGCAGAGAACAATACATCATCCTCTTCCTCAGCAGCCGAAGCGGGAGCAGATGAAGCTGCAACGGCCGCCGTGGTAACTGCCGCAGCACGTGCTGCATCAGAAGGCACATAATCGCTATCAAGAAGAGGATCGTCATGCGCATCCTGGGCTTGCTGATCATGGTGATCGTCATATTCTTCATCGTCATCACGGCGCGAACGGTTAGTCATAAAGGTGGTTACACCTAAAACCACACCGCCAATTTTCTCTGCAATCGTCAGCCATGACCACCCTGTAAACAGCGTTAAACCCGCTGCCCAGACGCATAGAAGCAACAGGGTTGCGCCAACATTGTTCAACCACGGGGTCATTGCTGTTCCCAGCAAACTGCCGATCACCCCGCCGGAAGCGAAGTAATAGAGGTCGTCGATGTTAAACGCGGCTAACCCACAAGATGTAAGAATTAACGCCAGCGTCCCGATGAGGCGCAGCGATAAGGAAAAATAATCGACATGATCCTGATTATCACGCTGGCGAAACGCCGCCCAACACAGGCTAAGCATGATAGGGGGAATTGCGTAAGCCAATACGCCAAAAACGAAGAATAATGTATCGGCCATCCAGGCCCCGACACCCCCACCCCAATTATGGATAGGTCCATGCCAAGCAGTCTGCGACCAGCTCGGATCTGATGGGTTAAAACTCACCAATGCCGCAATAAGGTAAACGGCGAAAACGGCTACCACAACCAGCACAGCCTCCAATACACGGCGGCTACTGCTCAGTTTCTTCAAGGTAACGTCTTTATCTTCTGTATATTCCTGGCTCAAGAAAGGCTCTCCAGGTTCCTGTGGGCTGAAAAAGCAACAGCGCCGAGAACGGGCCTCGGCGCCAGAGCTGTATAGATACACAGGAGTGTAGCTAACTTTATAAGGTTTTGCACCTGAACCTTTACCGGGTCTTAATGACCAGTCGGTTAGTTTGTTTTACTTCTTCCATCACCACATAGGTGCGGGTGTCGTTGACACCCGGCAGACGAAGTAACGTCTCTCCTAACAACTTACGGTAAGCGGACATATCAGGTACGCGGGTTTTCAACAAATAGTCGAAGTCCCCGGAAACCAAATGACACTCCTGAATATCTTCGAGTTTCTGTACTGCAGCATTAAATTGCTCAAACACATCCGGTGCACCACGGTTGAGTGTTATTTCAACAAACACCAGCAGTGAAGCATCCAGATAATGTGGATTGAGCAATGCGGTATAACCGTTGATGAAGCCCTGACGTTCTAAACGACGAACGCGCTCCAGACACGGCGTTGGAGATAATCCCACACGTTTGGAAAGCTCGACGTTTGAAATCCGGCCATCCTTTTGCAGTTCATTGAGGATGTTACGGTCAATACGATCGAGATCTTTTCCCGGACGTTTTTTATTGTCTACCATTATTATTGTCTCTCTGCTGTCCTTCCCTGCACCTGCCATACCCTAGCCAACTTCAATGTGTCAGGGTTTGTCCAAAGCGAAGACCCGATTGTTATAGGTTTTAGCACCCTGTTTAAACACGTTCGTCCCCTGTCGAAAGAAAACGCGTTCAGTGACCTGATACCGAGAAAAAATAACGCTGTGAAATTAATAGCTTGCATGCTGACAGCTGTTTTCACTAAATCCTGCACAAGAAATGACCAGCGTTGTAAAACCCCGAACGAGCCAGGTAGCAGCTGTTTGCGTAATTTCAAGTTACAGGCAGGCGATTAATTTCTTCGTCCCCAGATGTTTTCGCAAATGCACAGCGGATTGTCAAAGTAAAAGAAGCAAAATCAGAAGAACGTGCCAGATTGAAATGACACGACGTCCTTTTTAGCTATCTGCCCTGACCGACAACAACAAAACAATTCGATAGCTTTTCCACGATAAACCCTGCAAGAAGACAGGATTTAGCTTGAAAACGTCACATTGTGATGGACCAAATAAACCCGAACTTATGACCCAGCCCAAATTTATTTCTCAATCCTTCAATCAGTTACCCAACTAAAAGCCTGACTGCGGTTCTGTTCTACGCGGGTTTAACAGTAAAAACTATCAGACAAATCGCTAACAACATCTGAGTTTACTTTTTTTACGGCGCGCTTTTCCCTACAATCGATTCATTGCTAGTCCCCATCACGGAGATGAATTGCTCATGAGTACGGTTAAACACAGTAAGTTATTGATTTTAGGCTCAGGTCCTGCCGGTTATACCGCAGCGGTTTATGCTGCCCGCGCCAACCTGAACCCGGTGCTGATCACTGGCATGGAAAAAGGCGGTCAGTTGACCACCACGACGGAAGTTGAAAACTGGCCGGGTGACCCGGAAGGTTTGACGGGGCCAGGCCTGATGGATCGCATGCACGAGCATGCGGCAAAATTTAATACCGAAATCATCATTGACCATATTCACAAAGTTGATTTGCAGCATCGTCCTTTCCGCCTGTTTGGCGATAGCGAAGAGTACACCTGTGATGCCCTGATCATCGCCACCGGCGCTTCTGCACGTTATATCGGTTTGCCCTCTGAGGAGGCTTTCAAGGGCAAAGGCGTTTCTGCCTGTGCGACCTGCGACGGCTTCTTCTACCGTAACCAGAAAGTTGCCGTGGTCGGCGGGGGTAATACGGCCGTGGAAGAGGCACTCTATCTGGCCAACATCGCCGAAGAAGTTCACCTGATCCACCGTCGTGACAGCTTCCGTGCAGAGAAAATCCTTATTGACCGCCTGAACGAGAAAGCCAAAAACGGCAACATCGTGCTGCACACCCATAAAACGCTGGATGAAGTTCTTGGCGACCAGATGGGCGTCACCGGCGCAAATCTGCGTGATGCGCGTACTGATGAGTTGGAGAAACTTGACGTTGCCGGTGTATTTATCGCCATCGGCCACAGCCCGAACACCGCGATTTTTGACGGCCAACTGGCGCTCGAAAACGGCTATATCAAAGTTCAGTCAGGCATTCACGGCAACGCCACTCAGACCAGTATTCCAGGCGTTTTTGCTGCGGGTGATGTCATGGACCACATCTACCGCCAGGCCATCACGTCGGCCGGTACCGGTTGTATGGCCGCGCTGGATGCAGAACGTTATCTGGATGGTCTGGTTAAACCTGCTGCGGTTTAAACATTTCTGCGACAACAGTATGTTGTATGCCCTATAGGGCGGCTGAATGGCCGCCTTATTTTTTATAAAAATAGATAATGTTTTCAGTCTTACTTTGAACATGTAACATGAGCTGGCTTTCGACTTAGCTCGGAACGCAACGGTTGATAGCGCCGTCACTGCGGCGCTTTTTTGGATCATGCGACCTGCTATCGGGCTTCTTCAGCGTCCTCCTGATTTCCCCGCCAAGCCGCATGTCACTCTATGCAGAAATATCCACACAGTGATTTCTGTATTGCTGCGCAGACTGATTGCCTGATGAATAAAACTCGACAACAAGAACTGATCCGTTGGTTAAAACAACAAAGCACTCGCGCTAAAGGCTGGGTACGCCTGTCGATGATGCTCGGTTTACTCTCCGGTTTATTGATCCTGGCTCAGGCCTGGTTGATGGCAGGATTACTGCACAGCCTGATCATTCAACACACGCCACGCGAGGCCCTACTGCAAAGTTTCCTGTTGCTGGCGTTGACGTTTATTGTACGTGCGGTGGTGACCTGGTTACGTGAGCAGGTAGGTTTTATCTGTGGAAAAGTGATCCGCCAGGAGATGCGAAAACAGGTACTCGACCGGCTGACGACGCTTGGCCCCGCTTGGATCCAGGGCAAACCGGCAGGAAGCTGGGCCACTATCATTCTTGAACAGATCGAAGACATGCAGGACTATTACGCGCGCTATCTGCCGCAAGTCGCCCTGGCGGGGATCATCCCGCTGCTGATTCTGGTCAGTATCTTTCCGGTCAACTGGGCAGCAGGCATGATCCTGTTGGTCACCGCGCCCCTGATCCCCCTATTTATGGCGCTGGTAGGTATGGGCGCTGCGGATGCCAACCGCCGTAACTTCACTGCCCTCGCCCGCCTGAGCGGTAACTTCCTCGACAGCCTGCGCGGCCTCGACACCCTACGCCTGTTCCACCGCGCACAGGCCGAAACAGACCAGATCACCCGCTCGACCGAGAAATTCCGCGCCAGAACGATGGACGTGCTGCGTCTGGCATTCTTATCTTCCGCCGTGCTCGAATTCTTCGCTTCTCTTTCCATCGCCGTTGTTGCGGTCTATTTTGGCTTCTCATATCTGGGTGAACTGAATTTTGGCAGCTACGGCACACCGGTCACCTTGTTCGCCGGGTTCCTGGTGTTGATTCTGGCACCCGAGTTTTTCCAGCCACTGCGCGACCTTGGCGCGTTTTACCACGCTAAAGCCCAGGCCGTCGGTGCGGCAGAAAGCCTGCTGACGTTTCTTACTGCAGAGGCCGAAAGTCAGGGGGAAGGGACGCATAGCTGGGAAAGTACACTGCCGGTATCGCTGGCGGCCAGTGAGTGGGTAGTCCGCTCACCGGAGGGCAAAACGTTAGCTGGCCCGCTCAATTTTAATCTGTCAGCAGGAACGCGCGTGGCCATCGTTGGCCTGAGCGGAGCGGGGAAAAGCTCCCTGCTCAATGCACTGCTTGGCTTTTTGCCCTACCAGGGTTCGCTTCAGGCTAATGGCCTTGAATTGCGAGATATCCGCAGCAGCGAATGGCGCAAGCAGCTTAGCTGGGTGGGTCAGAACCCCCATCTTCCAGAGCAATCACTGCGCGCTAATATCCTGTTGAATCAGCCTGATGCCAGCGAAAACCAACTCCAGTCTGCAATAGAACGTGCCTATGTCAGTGAGTTTTTAGCCTTGCTACCGCAAGGTCTGGATACCGAACTGGGCGACAGTGCCGCACGCCTGTCTGTTGGCCAGGCTCAGCGCGTTGCCGTGGCACGCGCACTGCTCTCGCCCTGCCAGCTATTGTTGCTGGACGAACCGACGGCCAGCCTCGATGCACACAGTGAAAAGCGCGTGATGCATGCGCTGAGTGAGGCCTCTACGTCGCAAACTACCCTGCTAGTCACGCATCAGTTAGAAGATACCGAACATTACGATGTGATCTGGGTGATGGATAAAGGCCAACTCATCGAACAAGGCAGCTATCAGCAATTAGTGGCGCAAAACGGCGCATTCTCCCGTTTGCTGGCCCAGCGCAGTCAGGAGCTGTAACCATGAAAATTCTACTGCCTTACCTCGCGCTGTACCGCCGCCACTGGCTGCGGCTGTCATTGGGGATTATTCTGGCGATTGTCACCCTGCTTGCAAGCATCGGATTGCTGACGCTTTCCGGTTGGTTCCTGGCCGCTTCGGCGGTGGCAGGTTTAGCCGGGTTGTACACCTTCAACTATATGTTACCTGCCGCAGGCGTGCGCGGTGCGGCCATTCTCCGCACTGCCGGGCGTTATGCTGAACGGCTGGTTAGTCATGACGCAACCTTCCGCGTACTGGCGCATTTGCGCGTATTCACTTTCACCAAAATCATGCCGCTGTCACCCGGTGGCATCGCCCGTTTTCGTCAGGCCGATTTACTCAACCGCCTGGTGGCGGATGTCGATACGCTTGACCACCTCTATCTGCGCGTTATCTCTCCGCTAGTCAGCGCACTGGTCATTATTCTGGTCGTCACTTGCGGACTGAGTTTTTTAGATCTCAATCTGGCGCTGACACTGGGCGCCATTATGATGGCGCTGATGCTGTTGTTGCCGGTGATTTTCTACCGCGCCGGGCAGCCGATTGGCAGTGAACTGACCAGCCTGCGCGGCGCTTACCGCACGCAATTGAATGCCTGGTTACAAGGCCAGTCTGAACTGGTGATATTTGGCGCTGAAGCACGTTTTCGCCAAACGCTGGATGTTATAGAACGCAGTTGGATGTCTCGCCAGCAACAGCAGGCCAAACTTGCAGGCTTGTCACTGGCAATGATCATTGCATGCGCGGGGCTGACCGTGACACTGATGTTGTGGCTGGCTGCGGGCGGATTTAGCACTCTCGCCCAGCCCGGTGCACTGATCGCCCTGTTCGTCTTCACACCGCTGGCTGCCTTTGAGTCACTTGGCCCGGTCGCGGCCGCGTTTCAGCATCTGGGACAGGTCATGGCTAGCGCCAACCGTGTCAGTCAGGTGATCGAACAGCAACCGCTGGTCACCTTCCCGAAGCAGGGTGCTTCAGCACAACAGCAGGCCGCCCTGCACATTGAAGACCTGAATTTCACCTATCCAGGACAGCCGTTGCCGGTACTTAAAAATATTGTGTTGAATATCCATGCGGGTGAGCACGTGGCTTTGCTCGGCCAGACCGGCTGCGGTAAATCCACACTGCTGCAACTGATTACCCGGGCGTGGGATGCCGACAGCGGCAATTTAAAACTCAACGGCGCACCGCTGGCCAACTATGCTGAATCAACCCTGCGCCAGATGATGACCGTGGTCAGCCAACGGGTACATATTTTCAATAATACGCTGCGTGAAAACCTGCTCATGGCCTCGCCTCACAGCAGTGATGCAGAGCTCGCGAGCTCGCTGGAAGCGGTTGATTTACATGCCCTGCTCGAAGGCGAAGGGCTAAACGCCTGGCTGGGAGAAGGCGGCAGGCAGCTTTCTGGCGGCGAACAGCGCCGACTCGGGCTCGCGCGCGGTTTATTGCACAACGCGCCGCTGTGGCTGCTGGATGAACCGACAGAGGGGCTGGATGCCGAAACCGAGCGTCATATTCTGGCGTTACTGCGCAAGCACTGCCATAACCGGACATTGATACTGGTGACTCACCGTCTGTACGGCCTTGAAAATATGCACAAGATTTGCGTAATGGAAGAGGGTCACATTGTTGAGCAAGGCGATCACCAGACCCTGATGACCCTGGCTGGCCGCTATGCCCGTTTTCGCGCACGTGGTTAATCAAATCTCTTAATGATGAGTAAGGTCTCCGATGCAGCTAGTTAAACTTGAGGCGAATTCATTCAATTTCCCTGACCCTGAAACGGCCTTGCAGGAGCCTAATGGGCTACTGGCGCTGGGTGGGGATTTAACGCTGCCGCGCCTGCTTTCTGCTTATCATCAGGGTGTTTTTCCGTGGTTCGACCCCGGCGAGATGATCCTGTGGTGGTCGCCAGACCCCCGTGCCGTGTTATTCCCGTCCGAACGGCACGTTAGCCGCAGCCTGCGACGTTTCATGCGTCAGGAGCCTTACCGGTTCACTCTGAACCGCGCGTTCAGTGACGTGGTCAATGCCTGCGCCCAGCAGCGTGAAGAAGGTACCTGGATTGGCCCGCTGGTAAAACGTGGCTATCAGGAACTGCATGATGCGGGACACGCACATTCGGTGGAAGTGTGGTCCGGGGATGCGCTGGTCGGCGGGATGTACGGAGTAAACGTTGGCGGCCTGTTCTGCGGTGAGTCGATGTTCACCCGTCAGATAAACGCCTCAAAATGCGCAGTGATGATCTTTTGCCAACATTTTACCCGCTATGGCGGAGAACTGATTGACTGTCAGGTGCTCAACCCTCACACTGCGTCGCTGGGTGCGAGAGAGATCCCCCGCCGCCAATTTTTGCAGCTGCTTTCCCGGCTTTCACAGCATCAATTACCGCCGGAATGCTGGCTGCCCCAAGACTTATCCCCACGTTATGAAGACCTGCCGATAGTCCCGAAGGATAGGGAATAGATGCGATCGTGGTCCATATATCTTTACATAATGTGGGTTTTTCGGCATTATCTTGCCGGTTAAAAACTATGGTAGTTAGACCTAGAGGATTCGATGGCCAAAGAAGACAATATTGAAATGCAGGGCACCGTACTTGATACGCTGCCAAACACTATGTTCCGCGTTGAGTTAGAAAACGGTCACGTAGTCACTGCACACATCTCCGGTAAAATGCGTAAGAACTACATCCGCATCCTGACGGGCGACAAAGTCACTGTAGAGCTGACCCCGTACGACCTGAGCAAAGGCCGCATTGTCTTCCGTAGCCGCTAATAAGCGGTTTACTCATCGCTGATTTTTCTGGCGATACCTGAGGATACCCTTTTCGCCCTTCCTGCTATTGCAAGGGCGTTTTGTGGTATCCGCAATTCGGCTTTTATTCAGCGAGTCCCTGCTTTAGATTCTCTGTAAATTCCCGGTTTTATCTAACAGCAGGCATAAAAAAAGGCGATGAATTCATCGCCTTTTTCACTTTTACGCTCTCTGCTGCCGCTTAATGCACGGCACCTTCGGCTTTTTTCTTCTGCGCACTCATAAAATGGTACGTCAGTTTGTCAGTACTCTTATCGAGCGCAACGGAAACTGAACCGCCGTCAACCAGCGAACCAAACAGCAATTCGTTAGCCAATGGTTTCTTCAGGTTCTCCTGCACGGCACGCGTCATTGGACGTGCGCCCATGGCCTTGTCGTAACCTTTAACGGTTAACCAGTTGCGGGCTTCGTCACTGACTTCCAGCGAAACGCCCTTCGCATCCAGCTGCGCCTGCAGTTCCACAATGAACTTGTCAACCACCTGCTGAATCACTTCAGTGGACAGATGGTTGAACCAGATCACGTTATCCAGGCGGTTACGGAACTCTGGCGTAAAGACTTTCTTGATCTCATCCATCGCATCCGGGCTGTTATCCTGATGCACCAGACCAATCGACTTACGTTCAGTTTCACGCACGCCGGCGTTGGTGGTCATCACCAGAATGACGTTGCGGAAGTCCGCTTTGCGGCCGTTGTTATCGGTCAGCGTACCGTTGTCCATCACCTGCAACAGCAGGTTGAAGACGTCCGGGTGCGCTTTCTCGATTTCATCGAGCAGTACAACAGAGTGCGGATGCTTCAGCACAGCGTCAGTCAGCAAACCACCCTGATCAAAGCCGACATAGCCTGGAGGTGCACCAATCAAACGGCTGACGGTGTGACGCTCCATATATTCGGACATATCAAAACGCAGCAGTTCGATATCCAGCGCTTTTGCCAGTTGCACCGTGACTTCAGTTTTACCCACACCGGTAGGACCGGCGAACAGGAAGGAACCAACAGGCTTGTGATCCTGCCCCAAACCGGCGCGGCTCATTTTGATCGCCTCGGTCAGCGCTTCAATCGCCGGATCCTGCCCGAACACCAGCATTCTCAGGCGATCGCTAAGGTTCTTCAGCACATCACGGTCGGTAGAAGAGACGGTTTTTTCCGGAATACGCGCAATACGCGCAACCACGCTCTCAATGTCGCTGACGTTAACGGTTTTCTTGCGTTTGCTGACCGGCATCAACCGGCTGCGGGCACCCGCTTCATCAATAACATCGATAGCTTTATCCGGCAGATGGCGGTCATTGATGTATTTGACCGACAGCTCAACCGCCGCACGCACTGCTTTCGCGGTATAACGTACATCATGGTGCGCTTCGTATTTGGTTTTCAGACCGTTGATGATCTGCACGGTTTCTTCGACTGAAGGCTCAGTGATGTCAATCTTCTGGAAGCGACGTGCCAAAGCACGATCTTTTTCGAAGATGTTGCTGAATTCCTGATAGGTCGTCGAACCGATAACACGGATTTTACCGCTCGATAACAATGGTTTAATCAGGTTTGCTGCATCCACTTGCCCGCCAGACGCCGCACCCGCACCGATGATGGTATGGATCTCATCGATAAACAGAATGCTGTTCTTGTCTTGCTCAAGTTGTTTAAGCAGCGATTTGAAACGTTTTTCGAAATCGCCACGGTATTTGGTGCCAGCCAGCAGTGAACCGATATCCAGAGAATAGAGGGTGCAGTCGGCAATCACTTCCGGCACATCGCCCTGCTCGATTCTCCATGCCAGACCTTCGGCAATGGCGGTTTTACCCACACCGGACTCGCCCACCAACAATGGGTTGTTTTTACGACGACGACAAAGCACCTGAATCGCACGCTCAAGCTCTTTGTCACGGCCAATCAACGGGTCGATCCCTCCCACACGCGCCAACTGGTTAAGATTTGTGGTGAAGTTCTCCATACGATCTTCCCCCGCCGACTGCTCTTCGTTAACTGGGTTTTCTGCATTGTTTGGCGTCTGGCCCGGTTCGTCTTTACGCGTACCGTGAGAGATGAAGTTGACCACATCAAGGCGGCTGACGTCATGTTTGCGCAGCAGATACGCGGCCTGGGATTCCTGCTCGCTGAAGATGGCGACCAGAACGTTTGCGCCAGACACTTCACTACGGCCGGAAGATTGAACGTGGAATACCGCACGCTGCAACACGCGCTGGAAACTCAGCGTAGGCTGGGTGTCACGTTCTTCTTCACTGGCAGGTAAGGTGGGCGTGGTTTGTTCGATGAACGCTTCCAGCTCCTGGCGTAACGCCACCAGGTCAACGGTACAAGCTTCAAGCGCTTCACGGGCTGCAGGGTTGCTGAGCAACGCCAGCAGCAGGTGCTCCACGGTCATAAACTCATGCCGGTGCTCACGGGCTCTTGCGAAAGCCATGTTGAGACTGAGTTCAAGTTCTTGATTGAGCATAGGCACCTCCCAAATAGATTGCCTTAATCAGGCTTTTTCCAGCGTACACAGCAACGGATGCTCATTCTCCTTGGCGTACTCATTTACGTGTGCGACCTTGGTTTCAGCGACTTCCGCAGTGTAAACACCACAGATAGCTTTGCCTTTATAGTGCACCTGGAGCATCAGTTGCGTTGCACGTTCAATATCATAAGAAAAGAACTTTTGCAGAACGTCAATCACAAATTCCATTGGAGTGTAATCGTCGTTGTTTAATATAACTTTATACATAGATGGCGGTTTTACCTCATCCTTTAACTTATCCGCCGCTAAATGTTCGAAATTCAGCCAGTCTTGATTCTTACCCATTGCCTGTCCATCACCTTCTGAGGGGCTATTGTGACCAAAATGACAAGGACACCTGTGGTGTTTTGTCTTTAGTCATAACGTTTATCATTCATTTTACCATTTCTTACACCATCATGCCCCAGCACATAAACCTCTCTTTGTTATCGGCGACACTGTTTAAATAATGACCTAATTATTTCAATAGCGTTACCTGCTTCAAAGTTTGGTTATCTGCCCCAAGCCGACAAATGCCGTTCCCTTGACGTCCGGATCAATTCCACTAGAGTGTAATTTCGTGGGCTGAATACCTATCAGAAACGCCTGCATTCAGCGACGTACGGGCATTCGTGCTCACCAGCTGGCTTAATCTTTTCAACTCACCCAATAGTCATGAGAGGGAAGTAGAAGCATGGAGACGGGTACTGTTAAATGGTTCAATAATGCTAAGGGCTTTGGCTTCATTTGCCCCGTTAATGGTGGTGAAGACATCTTTGCGCATTACTCTACAATCCAAATGGAGGGTTATCGCACCCTCAAAGCCGGACAACAAGTCAGCTTCGATGTTCATGAAGGGCCAAAAGGAAATCATGCCAGCCTCATCATCCCAGTGGAAAGTGAAGCGGTTGCCGAACCAGCTGCATAACGCTTATCGTCATACCCTCTTGCTAAAGATTCTTTTCCAAATGCCGGTCTTACATTGACTGGCATTTTTATTTATGGGGGAGAATTGCCTGGGCTTCAAGTCCTGAGGCGGAAAAAGGCACTTATTTGTCAGGTTTAGCGGAGGAAAATTGGCGCACAACGCTACCTTCATTGATATCTGCTCATCCAAAATAAACAGAATCCAAACAATTGTAAGGATTTCTACACCACCAAATCACCGTTGCATTTTGGTTTATTAACCACCTGTTCAAATAGTCTCATTCGGCCTCTCAGGCCCGTGATGAACAGGTACTTAACAATGACAACCCTCGTTTACCCTTTCGAAACCGATAAAAAACTGTCTGGTTTACAACTGCTGTCAGCGCTGGTTTTACATCGACTGGTGCCCGGCAGCGCATGGAACCGAACCCGCTACCGCATAAAGTTTTTGCTGCGCACGCTGTGTTCGCCGCGTCTGACGCTAAGCTTACTCGGCTACGTGGCTCAGCACCCGCAGCGTGATGAGATCCTGCATGCCATGCCACCACTGCCCTGCAAACTGCACCGAGTCTATCAATCCGTGAACGTCAGCCGCGAGACGGCGCTGAACAATATTATCGCGCATTATGAGCACCTGACGTCACACGTGCCACCGGCGATAAACCATGCACTCCTGGCGGAAAAGCCTCTGTACATCGCCAGCCTGGAAGGCAAAGAGGGGCAACACTTTAGAATTCGGTTCAACGCCCTCCCCCGGCAGGACAAAGAGGGTGAAGTCTCTTTGGTGTTCACCAATGAAACCGACGAGCCTGTTGCCACGGTGACCTTCTCGTTGATTAATTACCTGGGCCAACCCACGCTGTTCATCGGGGCGATTCAGGGACCTAGAGCCTATGTTGACCATGCTGAAATCCAGCGCGTCACCAAAGCCTGCCACGGGTTGTTTCCGAAACGGCTGATCATGGAAGCGGTAATGCTGGTCGCCGAATTGACCCAAATGACGCAGATCGTGGCCGTAAGCAATGACACCCATATTTATGGGCACCCGCGTTACAAAAAACGTAAGGGCATGATCTTTGCCGATTACGACAACTTCTGGGAAACCCTGAACGGCACACGGAGCAAAGAGGGTTATTACCACCTGCCGCGCCAAATTTCCCACCGCCCGCTGGAAGAGATCGCCAGCAAGCGCCGTTCAGAATATCGCCGTCGTTACCTGCTGCTCGACGAGTTGGAAAAACAGATCCGTCAGGCCTTTTCGCAGAGATAATCGAAAGAAGCTACGCCAACGCGACTTAGTCCGCACGCCCGCGTGCCAGCCATGCTACCCGAGAAAACATCTGCTTCAGCAAAGGCGGCACAGAGCTGACGCCGCGCTGAGACGCCGCCAGAGCCACATCAATCGCCAGGTCCGGTTTTGAAGTACGGTGGATGGCCTTATCGATGATCCGGCGCGGTGACATCGGTACGTTTTCCGGTAACGCCGCGTGCCGACGGTATACCTCTTCAAAACCACCGCGATACAGGAAATGTTCAATGTCCTGCGTAGGCAACGCTGTCAGGCGGTAACGCAACGTGTCGTCATGAGCTTCAACGTTGCTTATTACCGTGGCGGCATATTTCTTGCCCGCGTCGTCCCCGTCCACTAACACATGCCATTCGATCCCCATCTGTCTGGCAAAACGCAATAACGGCTTCAGCCCGGATTGGGCAAATTCAATCACCTTGATCCCTTCCGACTCAAAATGATAACCGCACAGCCGCGCCAACTGGTTCAGGAGCCACACCTCGGTTTCTCCTTCCACCAGCAACCAGCAGCGGGCAAAAAGGGACGAGGGCCGGTTGAAGCGGATATGAAAAGCAATCCGGCGGCTGTCTTCTGCACTTAGCCCCTGTGGTCCGATGCTGTACGCCGCCACCCGCCCCGATTCGCGCACCAGTCTGCAGATCTGCTCGACCGGCACCAACGACAACAATTCGCCGGAATTGGTGGTGGTAATGCGTTGCAGAGGCAACTGGTCAAGAAGTCCCCAGGCCACCGACAGCATGATCGGATGCAAACGGGTTTCAGGGTCTTCTATCAATAATAGCGGACGAGCATCAGGATGCAGTAGCACAGAGCCTTTCGCCTGCAACAATGTCGAGAACATCCCCAGCAACATGACCCGCATACTGCGGCTATTGGGTTCGGCAATCATCCGGTTGATATTACCCAGTGACCGCCACGCCCGGCGGCTCTCTGCCCTGCCGTATCGCTTTTGCTGCCACGACACACTGTTGTTGGTTCCCTGCTCGGCAAAATAGTGCTCGAGCAGTTGCTGCATGGCCGCCAGTCCGCTGCGCAACTCACTGTTAGTCAGATTCTGTGGATTGTGGATCAGGCCACGCGTCAGCTCGTCCAGCTCTTTGGCCATCTGTTCGTTATTTTTTGCCAAACGCGGTGCCAGCGTTTCACTGCGTAACCGACGGATGAAACGCGCATCGCGCAAGCGTAAAACGGGGTTGAGGGTGATAAGCGCCTGAGCCAGAGGATCGATAGTTTGCAGATTCAACATCTGCCCATTGGCGGAGAGAAAGCTGCGCAGCGTCAGTACGCTGCCATCGTCATCCAGTTCGCCTTCAAGGCGGTAATAAATCCGCGTTAGCTTATCGGGGCATTTCACCCATAAAGGAGAGAGCGGATTAAAGCGGGGCGAAGTGTGATGTCCTGCCTGATTTTCACAGAACGTAAATACCACGTGCAGGTATTTGGTTTTTTCCTGCTGCTCTCCCGCCGGGAAGTAAAAATCCTCTTCTTTAAAGCAGTAAAGCTCCGGCTGCGGTGAGAGTAATAGCGTCAGGGCATCCAGCAAACTGGATTTACCCCAGGCATTTTCACCAATCAGTACGGTATTGGTGGTGACCGAAGAAACGCTGTCTTCGTTGAGCGGGCCGGTGATAGATGCCCCCCGCCGCACGGGTTGCGTCAGCGTCAGTGAAAGCCGGTTAAGACCGCGAAATCCTGCAATGTCGATATGTTCCAGATACATCAGACCGCTCCCCTGTGCTTTCCTCTGATATGAGCATGGCGGTAAAAACGCTTATCGGTCAAGCACTCTGCAAGCAGCCTGCGTGTTTAAGCGACTTTACAGTTCGATAACTTTTGGTTAGCGTGTGGACCGCCCATTCAGGATTTTTATCTTATACGGATTCATCTCATGTACTCAGGTTTGTTGATCATTCTTCTGCCGCTGATCATCGGCTATCTCATCCCGATAAAACAGAGAGCACTTCTTCATATCATCAACCGGTTACTGAGCTGGATGGTGTATGTGATCTTGTTCATTATGGGGATCAGCCTGGCATTTCTGGACAATCTGAGCACCAACTTAGTGCTGATATTCAAATACGCCGCCGTCTGTTTTCTGTGTATTTTCATCATCAACTTTGCGACCCTGTGGCTGCTCGAACGCCGCAAGCCCTGGAAAACCACTCATAAGCAGGAATCCCTGCCGTCACGTCTGAACATGGCGCTGGACTCGCTGAAGTTATGTGGCGTAGTTGTGGCCGGTTTCCTGCTCGGGCTGACCCAATGGCACTGGCTGACCTTTGCGTCTCAGGCCAGCGAAGCTGCGCTGATTTTCCTGCTGGCGCTGGTGGGCATGCAGTTACGTAATAGCAGCATGACGCTGCGCCAGATCATCCTCAATCGTCGCGGTATGCTGGTGGCCTCGGTCGTGGCGGTCAGCTCACTGCTTGGCGGCGCGCTGGCGGCCGTGATGCTCGGCTTACCCGTTAAAACCGGCCTGGCGATGGCCTCCGGTTATGGCTGGTACTCCCTTTCCGGTATCGTGCTGACGGACTCCTTCGGGCCGGTGGTCGGCAGTGCCGCATTCTTTAACGATCTGGCCCGCGAACTGGTCGCCATCATGCTCATCCCGACCTTAGTGCGCACCAGCCGTTCGTCTGCACTGGGTCTGTGTGGTGCGACCTCTATGGACTTCACTCTGCCGGTATTGCAGCGCAGCGGCGGTCTGGACATGGTGCCGCCTGCCGTGGTGCACGGTTTCCTGCTGAGCCTGCTGGCACCGGTCCTGATGGCCTTCTTCTCTGCCTGATTCTCCCCCTGCTGGTCTGCGGACCGGCAGTTTTCAGCCCGCCGAATACTTGCGTTAAATCAACTCTCTCGCACATATTCCAAAAAGCGCTTCAATTTTTGCCTCATCAGTTCTAGGCTCATTTTAAAACACGCATTTAAAATGCAACTTATAAAAGGAACTGATGATGTTTTGTGTGCAATGTGAACAAACGGTCCGCACCCCGGCGGCAAATGGCTGTGCTTATGCGCAAGGCATGTGTGGCAAAACGGCAGAAACGTCAGACCTGCAAGATCTGCTGGTTGCTGTGCTGCAAGGTCTGTCGGCCTGGGCGCTGGCTGCCCGAGGGTATGACATCGTCGATGCTGAAATCGACGCTTTTGCGCCACGGGCCTTCTTCTCCACCCTGACCAATGTGAATTTCGACTCTGAACGCATTGTGGGCTATGCCCGCGAAGCCATTTCACACCGTGAATCACTGGCCGCACGCTGCCGTCTGATGGACCCATCCATCACGGTGGATCACCCGCTGGCGCAGCTGACACTGGCAGGCGAAGCCCTCGCTGAATTACAGCTTCAGGCACAGCAATTTGCGCTCAACAGCGACAAAGCGGCGGTCGGTGATGACATTCACGGCCTGCGACTGCTGTGTCTTTACGGTCTGAAAGGCGCGGCGGCCTACATGGAACATGCGCATGTTCTCGGTCAATCTGATGTCAGTATCTATGCTGACTATCACCGTTTGATGGCGTGGCTCGGCACTCAGCCGGCCGATATGAATACCCTGCTGGAAAACGCTATGGGTATCGGCCAGATGAATTTCCACGTGATGGCGATTCTGGATAAAGGTGAAACCGACGCCTACGGCCATCCGGTACCGACCGTGGTAAATGTTCGCCCGCGCGCGGGCAAAGCCATTCTGATCTCCGGCCATGACCTGAAAGACCTGCAAATGCTGCTCGAACAGACCGAGGGCCGCGGTATTAACATTTATACCCACGGTGAAATGTTGCCTGCCCACGGATATCCGCAGTTGAAAAAATATTCGCATCTGGCCGGTAACTACGGCAGCGGTTGGCAGAATCAGCAGATCGAATTTGCCAAATTCCCGGGGCCCGTGGTGATGACCTCCAACTGTATTATCGATCCGAATGTCGGCAACTACGGTGACCGCATCTGGACCCGCAGTATTGTCGGCTGGCCGGGTGTGAAACATCTCGAAGGGGAAGATTTCGCGCAGATCATTGCTCAGGCGCTGGAACAGCCGGGCTTCCCTTATGACGAAATCGAGCAGGAAATTACCGTCGGCTTCGGTCGCGAAACCTTGCTGGGCGCGGCCGATACCGTGATTGATCTGGTGGCCACTAAGCAACTGCGTCACATCTTCCTGATTGGTGGTTGTGACGGCAGCCGTGGCGAACGCAGCTACTTTACCGATCTGGCCCGCGCCGTGCCTGAAGACTGCCTGATCATGACGCTGGCCTGCGGCAAGTACCGCTTCAATAAACTTGATTTCGGCACTCTCGGTCCGTTGCCGCGCCTGCTTGACGTCGGCCAGTGCAACGACGCCTATTCCGCCATTATGCTGGCGGTCAATCTGGCCGAAAAACTGGGCTGCGGCGTGAATGACTTACCGTTAAGTCTGGTGCTGTCATGGTTCGAGCAAAAAGCCATTGTGATCCTGCTGACGCTGCTTTCGCTCGGCGTGAAGAATATTGCCACCGGCCCGACGGCTCCGGCTTTCCTGACGGACAACCTGCTGGCGATACTCAACGAAAAATTCGGTCTGCGGGCCATCAGCTCAGTTGAGCAGGATTTGAAAATGATGTTGCCGGAGTAATACGCGATGAATTTTCCTTTATTTGCCGATCAACCCACGCTGCTGTGTCAGAACCGGATGCAGGTGCATGATATTCTCCGCGAAACGCCCGACGTCTGGACGATTTCGCTGTTCAGCCACGTCCTTTACCCGTACCAGCCCGGCCAGTTTGCGCTGGTCAATACCGGCCACGGCGGTGATGTGCAACGCGCCTATACGCTCTCGTCCACGCCGGGTGTCAGTCGCTTTATCACCCTGACCGTGCGAAATATTGAAAACGGCGCAGGTTCCGGCTGGCTGACGCAGCAGGTAAAACCGGGCGATTACCTGTGGCTGTCTGATGCACAGGGGGAATTCACCCATGCGGGCGAACAGCCACTGTTACTGCTGGCGGCAGGCTGCGGCGTGACGCCGGTAATGTCGATAGCGCGCGACGTGCTGGCTCATCACCCTTCGCAAAGCGTGCAGGTGTTTTACAGCGTACGCACTCCGCAGGACATTATTTTTGCCGCCGAGTGGCAACAGTTGCTGGCACAGTATTCACAACTTAGCCTGACCATTCTGGCCGAGCATGATGCCCAGCCCGGCCAGATCGCCGGGCGCCTGAGTCAGGATCTGCTGCAACAACAGGTGCCCGATATCCGTTCGCGCCGGGTGATGATTTGCGGTCCCGCGCCGTACATGCAACTGGCAGGAAACTGGGCAGGCGAGCTGGGCGTAAAGACGGAAAATATTGTCAAAGAACAGTTTCAGGCCACTGAAGCACCGGTTTCTGACCATGATCAGCTCACCCTTACCCGCCTGACGCCACTTCAGCACTATCGCGTGCCGGTCGGCACCACGCTGCTCGCCGCCATGGAGCAGCATGGCATACCCGTGACAGCAGCTTGCCGGGCGGGCGTGTGTGGCAGTTGCAAAACCCACCTGACCTCCGGCGACTATCGCACCACCAGTCAAATGACACTAAGCGAAGACGAGATCGCTCAGGGGTATGTACTGGCCTGTAGCTGTCAGCTTCAGGGCGACGCCACCCTCGCCTGATCCTCTGCCCGTTCATGACTTTTTACAGTCAGGGCGGGCAATTTTACAAATTTACAGATCCCTTGCGCCTCTACTTAGGTATGGTTTAACGCTGAGCATTCATCGCCGTAATCATTGAACTATGATTAACGCAGTTATTTTTGAATACACGGTAAGGATCTAAAAATGAAACACAGCGTAGCGTCATTACTGGCAAAAACTCTTGAGCAGGCAGGCGTCAAAAGGATTTGGGGCGTTACCGGCGACTCATTAAATGGACTGAGCGACAGCCTGAATAAAATGGGCACCATCGAATGGATGGGTACTCGTCATGAAGAAGTGGCGGCGTTTGCGGCCGGTGCCGAAGCGCAACTGACGGGCGAACTGGCAGTGTGTGCCGGTTCCTGCGGGCCAGGCAACCTGCATCTGATTAATGGCCTGTTCGACTGCCATCGCAACCACGTCCCCGTGGTGGCCATCGCCGCACATATCCCTTCCAGTGAAATCGGCAGCGGTTATTTTCAGGAAACCCATCCAACCGAACTTTTCCGCGAGTGCAGCCATTATTGCGAAATGATCACCAACCCGGAGCAGCTACCGCAGGTGCTGGGCATCGCCATGCGCAAAGCCATTCTCAACCGGGGTGTTTCGGTGATCGTATTGCCGGGTGACGTGGCGCTGAAACCTGCACCGGAAGAGGCCACTGCCAAATGGTATCCGCCGCAGTTGCCGGTGGTGCAGCCAAATGCTTCCGAGATGGAAAAACTGGCCGTTGCGCTCAATGGCGCGAAAAATATTACCCTGATGTGTGGCAGCGGCTGCGCCGGGGCCCATGACGAAGTGGTGAAACTGGCTGAAATCCTCAAAGCACCGGTAGTACATGCCCTGCGAGGCAAAGAGCATATCGAATGGGACAACCCTTATAGCGTCGGCATGACCGGCCTGATTGGTTTCTCCTCCGGCTTCCACGCCATGATGAATGCCGACACATTGATCCTGCTCGGCACTCAGTTCCCCTACCGCGCTTTCTACCCGACCGATGCCAATATCATCCAGATTGATATCAACCCAGGCAGCATCGGCGCGCATTGTCAGGTCGATATGGCGCTGGTCGGCGACATAAAATCAACCCTGACCGCCCTGCTGCCTAAGTTGCAGGAGAAAGCTGACCGCAAATTCCTCGACAAAGCGCTGAAGCATTACGCCGAAACGCGCAAAGATCTGGACGGCCTGGCAACGGCCAACGATAAACAGGCGATCCATCCACAATATCTGGCACAACAAATCAGCCGATTTGCCGACGCCGACGCGGTGTTTACCTGCGACGTTGGAACCCCGACCGTCTGGGCCTGCCGCTACCTGCAAATGAACGGCAAACGCCGCCTGATTGGTTCGTTCAATCACGGTTCTATGGCCAACGCTATGCCGCAGGCCCTGGGCGCACAGGCCATCGACCGCAACCGGCAAGTGGTGGCGCTGTGTGGTGACGGCGGGTTCACCATGCTGATGGGAGATTTCCTCACGCTGGCCCAGCAAAAATTGCCGGTGAAAATCATTATTTTCAATAACAGCGTGCTGGGCTTTGTGGCGATGGAAATGAAAGCCGGGGGTTACATGACCGACGGCACCGAACTGAAAAACCCGAACTTTGCTGCCATGGCAGAAGCCGCCGGTATCAAAGGTATTCGCGTGGAAAAATCCTCGGAGGTGGATGCCGCATTGCAGGATGCTTTCGCCTATCAGGGTCCGGTATTGGTGGATGTCGTCACCGCCACCGACGAGCTCGCCATGCCACCGCAGATAAAATTCGAGCAGGCCAAAGGCTTTAGTCTCTACATGCTGCGTGCGGTGATTAACGGCCGTGGTGATGAAGTGGTGGAACTGGCGAAAACCAACTGGCTGCGATAACCCAGACGGCGCTATAGTGGAGGATGACTACGGGGCATATTGCTTCTTTTATTGCTTAAATATGTTGCCCGTATTTCCTGCACTTACATTCACCCAGCAGAAGGAAACCGACGTTGATCGATTTACGCAGTGATACCGTAACGCGCCCGAGTGCGGCAATGCGTCAGGCAATGGCCTGTGCTGAAGTCGGCGATGATGTTTACGGTGATGACCCGACCGTCAACGCTTTACAGGAGATGGCCGCTACGCTTACCGGTAAAGAAGCCGCGCTGTTTTTACCCACCGGCACCCAGGCCAATCTGGTGGCGCTGCTGACTCACTGTCAGCGCGGCGAAGAGTATATTGTTGGCCAGAAAGCGCACAACTATATGTATGAAGCAGGGGGTGCCGCCGTGCTCGGCAGCATTCAGCCGCAGCCGCTGGACATGGACGCCGACGGGTCAATCCCTCTGGATAAAGTCGCAGCTGCCATCAAACCGGACGACATTCACTTCGCTCGCACCCGTCTGCTCAGTCTGGAAAATACCCACAGCGGTAAAGTCCTGCCTTTGGATTATCTGCAAAAAGCCTTCGCCTTCACCCGTGAAAAAGGTCTGGCGCTGCACATTGATGGCGCGCGTATCATGAACGCTGCCGTCGCGCTGAATGTGCCGCTGAGCGATATCACCCAATACTGTGACTCCCTGACTATCTGCCTGTCAAAAGGGCTGGGTACGCCGGTCGGTTCTCTGCTGTGCGGCAGCAAAGAGTATATCCACCGCGCGAACCGCTGGCGGAAAATGACCGGTGGCGGTATGCGTCAGGCGGGCATTCTCGCGGCAGCAGGCATCTATGCGCTGGAAAATAACGTCGCACGTCTGCAGGAAGACCACGACAACGCACGCTGGCTGGAACAGCAGTTACGCAATATTGGTGTGGAAATCGCCGAGCCGGGCGCGCAGACTAACATTTTGTATATCAGGCAAGATGCTGATCTCGCTGCTAAAATGGGGCCGTGGATGCGTGAGCGAGGCGTCCTTATCAGCGCCGGTCCGCTTACCCGCGTCATTACACATATCGACATCAGCCGCACTGACCTGCAGAAAGTGGTGTCGTTGTGGCAGGACTTCCTGCACCATCACGCCTGACAAGAGTTCTGGCGGCACACTTCGGCAGCTAAATACGCCCCGATGTGCCGCTGGTTTCCACTTCTTTCCCCCTCAATGAGCAAAATGGATGATGCCTGCTTCAACACGTAACGGACGGGTAGTGGTGCTCGGTGCCAGCGGTTATGTTGGCCAACACCTGACGTCTCATTTAAGCCAACAGGGCTTTCAGGTTACCGCTGCCGCCCGCCGTCTCGACTGGCTGCAACAGCAAAAGTGGCCCAATGTGCGCTGCTGCTTTGCAGATGTTTATCAGACTAAAAGCCTGAAAGAGGCCTTCGAAGGCGCCGAGGTTCTGGTCTATCTGGTTCATGCCATGGCAGAAGAAGATGACTTGCTGGAAAAAGAGCGTCAGGCGGCGCAAAACACATTGCTGGCGCTGAAAGGCTCCACCATCAGGCACATCGTTTATCTTGGTGCCATGCAACCTCATGAGAGCCAATCGGCACATCTGCAAGCCCGAAAACTGACGGGTGATTTACTGCGGATGGGCGATATTCCGGTCACCGAACTGCGTGCAGGTATTGTGATTGGTGCCGGCTCGGCCGCTTTCGAAGTCATGCGCGACATGGTGTACAACCTCGCCATCCTCACGCCACCACGCTGGGTGCGTTCCAAATCGTCGCCGCTGGCGCTCGAAAACCTGCTGACCTATCTCAGCGGCCTGATCGCCCTGCCTGCTGAATCGCACCGGCAGTTTGACGCGGCAGGACCGGAGTACATCAGCTATCAGACCCTGTTCGAACGCTTTATCGCCATCAGCGGAAAACGCCGCTGGCTGGTGCCTGTTCCGCTGCCAACGGCGATGATTTCAGTCTATTTCCTCAGCCTGATCACCTCGGTGCCAACGCCGCTGGCCAAGGCGCTGATTCAGGGACTGAACCATGATTTACCGACTGACAGCGCCGCATTGGAAGCCTTAATCCCGCAGGAGCTGATTCCGGTTGAAGAGGCTATCCGCCGAACGCTGGCGAAAGAAGAACAGCAGGTTCTCGACTCGTCTGACTGGCACTACGACGCCGATGCCCGCGCGCGTTGGCGGCCAGGCTACGGTTATTACCCGAAACAAGCCGGTTTTACCCTTGAAACCTCAGCCTCTAAAACCGCGTTGTGGCAGATCGTGCAGCAACTGGGGGGGAAAGAGGGCTATTTTTACGCGAATGCGCTCTGGAAGTTGCGCGCACGGATAGATGACCTGATCGGCGGGCGCGTGGTCTATGGGCGACCGCCGCGGGACTCGTTAAAAATTGGCGATAAAATTGACGGATGGAAAGTGATTGGTCTGAAACCGCAACGGGAACTGTCGCTGCTTTTCGGCATGAAAGCGCCAGGGCTGGGCCGTCTGACGTTCACCATCACCGACCACGGTGAAAGCCGCAGTATCGATGTTCGCGCATGGTGGCATCCGGCCGGTTTCAGCGGTTTGCTATACTGGTTCAGCATGATGCCTGCGCATCAGTTTATTTTTCGCGGCATGGCTAAACGTATCGCGAGCCTGGCACGGCAAAAAGACCGCTGCGGCCGCTGATAGCGGCTCATTTAGCGCGCAGTCGCACAGTTTCAGACAAGCAGACATACCTTACCCATTGCAACCCGCACAATTTCACGAAAGAATGGCATCCTTCTTGCTGAGGGGTGTCAGGCAGACCGTCAGCCCCAAAAAAAGCCTTGGAATTGATCTACTAATGAAGGTACTTGTTACTGGCGCCAGCAGCGGTTTAGGCCGCAACGCGGTGGAATTTCTGCTCAATAAAGGCATCAAAGTCAGGGCGACGGGCCGTAATGCCGCCATGGGACCCCTGTTGCAGAAAATGGGTGCTGAATTTATTCACGCCGATCTCACCACGCTGGTTTCCGCCCAGGCGAAAGCCCTGCTGGCCGATATCGATACGCTGTGGCACTGCTCCGGGATGATTGCCCCGTGGGGCAATGAACAGGAGTTCGAACTGGCTAACGTACGCGCTACCCGGCGGCTGGGTGAGTGGGCTACGGCGTATGGCGTCGGAAACTTTGTGCATATGTCCTCTCCGGCGGTTTACTTCGATTTCCATCACCATCGCAATATCAAAGAAGATTTCCGCCCACATCGCTATGCCAACTCGTTTGCCCGCAGCAAGGCGGCGGCTGAACAGGTGATAAGCACGCTGGCGCTGTCAAATCCGCAAACTCAGTTCACGATCCTGCGCCCTCAGGGGGTATTTGGCCCGCATGACAACGTTCTGTTGCCACGCCTGCTGCAGATGCTGAAATACAGTGGAACGCTGATGATGCCGCGCGGTGGTGAGGCACTGGTGGACATGACTTATGTAGAAAATGTGGTGCAGGCCATGTGGCTGGCATCCCAGGCGCCGATCACCGAGTTGGGGCGTGCCTTCAATATTACCAACCAGCAACCCCGCCCGCTACGCACACTGGTGCAGCTCCTGATGGATGCGCTGGAGATGAAGTACCGCATCCGTTCGGTGCCCTATCCTTTGTTAGACATGATGGCGCGCGGCATGGAGAAAATCAGCAAAAGCTCTCACAAAGAGCCGGTGCTGACCCACTACAGTGTCGCAAAACTTAACTTCGATTTAACCCTCGATACCCAACGTGCACAGGATGAACTGGGCTACCGCCCATTGGTGTCGCTCGATCAGGGCATCATCCGCACCGCCAATTGGCTACGCGACCACGGCCGCCTGCAAGGCCTGCACGGCGTCGGGCCACATCGCGACTGACCCCCTTCTCAGTTCCTGTCCGGGTATTGCTGTAACAGCGCGCTGACGATGGCGTCGGTTTCAGCATCGGCTTCACCACGATAATCCCGGGGTCTGAAATGCATCTGGAACGCAGCAATCACGCGGCGTTGCTGGCTGGCCGTCATGTTGTCGGCCAGTGGATAACCGTACTGCCCCAGTTTAGCCAAAAGAGTCGAGGTATCCACCGTCTGATGCGGGTCGCGTCCGGCCAGGTTTACCTGTACCCGATGTGCATCTGGCCATGCGCCAATGCCGCGCTTCGCCATTTCCTGCCAGGGAAAGAGCGGCCCCGGATCGTCCTTGCGTTGCGGCGCGATATCGCTATGCCCGACGACATTGCGCGGCTCAATCTGATAGCGTGCGATGATCTGTTGGCTCAGCGATGCCAGCAGGTCAATTTGCGCCGGCGGGAACGGATAGAAACGTTTGCCGAGCAAATGCTTGCTATAACCCTTATTTTCCAGCTCGATACCGATTGAAGTGTCATTCAGATTATTACGCCCGCGCCAGCCGCTGGCACCGGCGTGCCATGCCCTTTCTGACTCAGGGACCAGTTGCCAGGCCACCGGTTTACCCTCTTCCACCGGCGGGCTGGCTGGGATCAGATAATGCGCACTGACATGTTCATCGGTAAGCGTGTTTAATGCGTTGCTGAAATCTTCGGCGGTGTAGTGAATCACCAAAAAACGCACGCGCGGGTCAGCACCCTGTGCCTGACGCTGACTTTCCAGCCGGTAGGGAAGAGCATTTCCTGCCGGCGGCGATGACTGGCAACCCGCCAGCATCAGTATCCCAGTCAACACCGCGCACATGGCGTGAAGTCGCCGTCTCATAGCCAAAGTAATTGAGTTGAAAATTGCATAAGTATTCCTTATCAGTGGTCATCCATTAGAAAAGCTTGCCCCGAATGACCTGGCAGCCAGTATAGCGCAGGCCATTGCGCCTGATTTCGCAGCGCACCATGCAGCAATTCAAATCGGTTTTATACTGTATGATAAAGAAAGTCATGGTGAAAACGTTCAATCTTTCAGTAAGGAAAACGATGAAATATAAAACACTTGCCGCCGCGATCCCTCTGGTGCTGACTCTGAGCGCTTGTACTACAGTCGATCCCGTATTTAAGGACATTGGCACGCGGTCCGCACCATGCGTTGACGGCGGCCCGGACACTGTAGCGCAGAAATTTTACGACCTGCGAATTCAGAAAGGCGGCATGGGCATGCCCAATAGCAGTCAGCTGGCAGAATACCGCCCTTACCTGAGCACCGGCTTGTATAATGAGCTAATTAAAGCGCAGTCAGGGCATAAAGTAGATATTGCCGCCACCCCGAATGAAAAATCGGGCGCCCGCGATGGCGATGTGTTCTCAAGCCTGTTTGACGGCCCGACGTCAGCCACTGTAGACAGCGCCTCCACCATTCCGAACACAGATGCCCGTAACATCCCTCTACGCGTTACAATGTCGCGTGAAAAAGATAACGCCGCGAAATCCACCTGGAAAGACGAAGTGTTAATGGTACGTGAAGGCCAGTGCTGGGCCGTTGACGATGTGCGCTACATGGCTAACCTCGACTTCGCCTCCAGCGGCTCTCTGCGTCAGGTTTTGGAAAATCAGTAAGTTTGCATAACGTCAGTCGGGCCCGCGTGAGCGGGGCCTGACTTTCGCTGCGTTAACCGAACTGCAACAATATCTTGTGCTATCCTTTAGGGCTTACACCCCTCATTCATAAATTTTAACCCGCGATCGTTGCATAACTATGCTACGGAAGTTACCATCTGCGGCATCAATGGCTATTCACTATTTGCGCATGAGTATTCAACTTAATAGCATCAACTGCTTCTACGGCGCGCATCAGGCGCTGTTCGACATTCAGCTCGACTGCCCTGCCGGAGAAACACTCGTGTTGCTCGGGCCAAGCGGTGCGGGGAAAAGTTCTCTTCTGCGGGTGTTAAACCTGCTGGAAATGCCGCGTTCGGGCACCTTGCAGATAGCCGGGAACACCTTCGACTTTACTAAGAAACCTGACGAAAAAGCGGTGCGTGAACTGCGCCAAAACGTCGGCATGGTATTTCAGCAATACAACTTATGGCCGCACCGCACGGTGCTCGACAATCTCCTTGAAGCGCCCTGCCGTGTGCTGGGCCTGAGTAAAGATGTTGCCATGAAGCGTGCTGAAAAACTGCTCTCCCGCCTGCGTCTGACAGATTATGCCACCCGCTTCCCGCTGCATCTTTCCGGTGGCCAACAGCAACGCGTGGCCATTGCCCGTGCGCTGATGATGGAACCACAGGTGCTGCTGTTTGACGAACCGACCGCCGCGCTGGACCCGGAAATCACCGCCCAGATCGTCAGCATCATTCGCGAACTGGCTGGCACCGGCATTACTCAGGTCATCGTGACCCACGAAGTGGAAGTGGCGCGTAAAACCGCCAGCCGCGTGGTGTACATGGAAAACGGTCGCATCATTGAACAGGGCGATGCCACCTGCTTTACCCAGCCGCAAACCAAAGAGTTTGCCAGCTATCTGTCTCATTGATCTCATTGATGGTTAATACGGAGTTTGCGATGAAAAAATTATTAATTGCTGCTGTTCTGGCAAGCGTCAGTTTATCCGCCAGCGCGGCTGACACTATCCGTTTCGCGATGGAAGCCTCTTATCCTCCGTTCGAATTCATGGATTCCACGAATAAAATGCAGGGCTTTGATGTCGATCTGGCTAACGCCATGTGTAAACAGATGCAGGCAGACTGCACCTTTACCAACCAAGCCTTCGACAGCCTGATCCCAAGCCTGAAATTCCGTCGTTTTGACGCGGTCATTTCCGGCATGGACATCACCGAAGATCGTCAGAAACAAGTGGCCTTCACCGATGCTTACTACGATAACTCCGCCATTTTCATCGCTGAGAAAGGCAAATTTGCCGACCTCGCCGCGCTAAAAGGCAAACGTGTCGGGATGCAGAACGGTTCAACCCACCAGAAATTCCTGATGGAAAAACACCCGGAAATCACTGCCGTGCCTTACGACAGCTATCAGAATGCCGTGTTGGATCTGAAAAATGGCCGTCTTGACGCCGTGTTCGGTGACACCGCCGTCGTTAACGAGTGGTTGAAGCAGAATCCCAATCTCGCTGCGGTTGGCGACAAAATCACCGATAAAACCTACTTCGGCACCGGTCTCGGCATCGCTGTTCGCCTGAACAATACTGAACTGTTGACTAAAATGAATGCAGCCCTGGCGAAAGTGAAGCAAGACGGCACTTACCAGACCCTGTATTCAAAATGGTTCCAGCAATAAGTTTTGCAATCAATGAATGAACTCCAACCTTTAGCCAGCGCCGCCGGGATGACCGTCGGCCTTGCCCTTTGTGCATTGATCCTCGGCCTGTTTCTGGCGATGATTTTTGCCGTTTGGGAATCCGCACCCTGGAAACCACTCAGTTGGCTGGGTACCGCCTGGGTCACTGTCCTGCGCGGCTTGCCGGAAATTCTGGTGGTGCTGTTTATCTATTTTGGCTCATCACAATTGCTGGTAGTACTGGCCGATGGCTTCAACATCAATTTCGGCCTGTTCCAACTGCCGGTAAAACTGCCTATCGATAACTTCGAAGTCAGCCCATTTGTCTGTGGGGTGATCGCGCTGTCACTGCTTTATTCTGCCTACGCGTCACAGACGCTGCGCGGCGCACTAAAAGCCGTACCGCAAGGCCAGTGGGAGTCAGGTCAAGTATTGGGCATGAAAAAAGCGGCGATTTTCTTTCGTCTGATCATGCCGCAGATGTGGCGCCATGCCCTGCCGGGCCTGAGTAATCAGTGGCTGGTATTACTTAAAGATACTGCACTGGTGTCACTGATCAGCGTCAATGATCTGATGTTACAAACCAAGAGCATCGCCACCCGGACTCAGGAGCCATTCACCTGGTACATGATTGCCGGTGGCATTTATCTGATCGTTACCCTGTTCAGCCAGTTTGTTATCAAACGCATCGAACTCCGTACCACCCGCTTTGAACGGAGTGCTTCCTGATGTGGGATTACTTACCTGAAGTCATGAAAGGGCTGCACACCAGCCTGACCCTGACCGCTGCGGCGCTGGTCGTTGCCCTCTTGTTGGCGCTGATGTTCACCGTCGTGCTGACGCTGAAACTGCCGGTGGTGAGCCAGATAGTGAAGGGTTACATCACGCTGTTTACCGGTACACCGCTGCTGGTGCAAATTTTTCTGCTCTACTACGGCCCTGGGCAGTTTCCCTCCATTCGGGAGATCCCATGGTTATGGGAAGTGCTGTCGCAGCCGTGGCTCTGCGCGATGTTTGCGCTGGCGCTAAACAGTGCTGCGTACACCACGCAACTGTTTGCGGGTGCGATGCGGGCCATTCCGTCGGGCCAGTGGCAGTCGTGTGAAGCGCTTGGGATGTCAAAAAAACAGTCGCTGCGCATCCTGTTGCCTTTCGCCTTCAAGCGCGCACTGTCGTCCTATTCCAATGAAGTGGTGCTGGTATTTAAAAGTACCTCGCTGGCCTACACCATCACGCTGATGGATGTCATGGGCCACAGCCAGTTGATGTATGGTCGTACCTACGACGTCATGGTGTTTGGGGCCGCTGGGGTCGTTTACCTCTGCGTCAACGGCCTGCTGACGCTGATGATGCGCCTGATTGAACGCCGTGCACTGGCCTTCGAACGCCGCAACTGAGCCATTGTCTTTAAAGACGCTAAGCTGAAAAGGCGACCTTCGGGTCGTCTTTTTTATGCGCGGGAAAAAGTATTTTCCACACAAAACTTGCGAGACATCTCGCATCCCTGCAACAACGCATTCAATTTTCATAAAAATAGAGATACACGTCACATAAAAACAGGTAAAAGGCTCATAGAATGATTTCCCGTAAATCCTGAAGGATCACACCTCATGCATTCCCGTTTCTCTGACGCATTCGCCACACTGCCCGCCGCTCTTCAGACCGCACTCGAACCGTTACTCCGCCGTGACGATTTCCCGGCTATGCTGACCGCCGCGCAGGTTGCCGACGTCCGTGCGCAAACCGGTTTGGATGATGATGCACTGGCATTTGCATTGCTACCGCTCGCCGCTGCCTGTTCCATTACGCCAATTTCGCATTTCCACGTCGGTGCCGTCGCCCGTGGGGTTTCAGGGAATCTTTACTTCGGCGCTAACATGGAGTTCAGCGGCGCATCCATGCAACAAACCGTGCATGCTGAACAGTCCGCCGTAACTCACGCCTGGTTGCGCGGCGAAGCCAAACTGGCTTCCATCACCGTCAACTACACGCCGTGCGGCCACTGTCGCCAGTTTATGAATGAACTCAACAGCGGTACTGAGCTGAATATTCATCTGCCGGACCGCGACGTCGCGACACTTGGCGACTACCTGCCCTACTCCTTCGGCCCGAAAGATCTGGATATCGCCACGCTGCTAATGGATAAGGTCGACCACGGTTACACCCTGACAGAGACTGATGCCCTGACCCAGCAGGCGTTGCAGGCCTGCAACCAGAGCCATGCGCCTTACAGTCAGTCGCACAGTGGTATCGCACTGGAAACCCACAGCGGCAAAATATTTGCCGGGCGCTATGCTGAAAACGCCGCTTTCAACCCAAGCCTGCCGCCGTTACAGGGCGCGCTTATCCTGCTGAATCTTTCCGGCGAAGACTGCCTGAAAGTGCGCCGCGCAGTGTTGATTGAACGCTCACAACCGCTGGTCAGCCAGCGCGATGCCACCCGTTCAACGCTGGCCGCGCTGGGTTGCAATGAACTTACTGCCCTGACATTGTAATTTCCCGCTAAACACATTGACGGGGGCTTCTTCGCCGCTGCCCGTCAATGCACCCTGATTTGAAATCCTCCGTTGCCATTGTTACCCTTCCCTGCAGAAACTCGATACAAATCACAAATTCCCGGCCTTTCGTCATAGACTGATAACAAATACTGTACATATTTACTTAATCTCTTAGGATCAGCTTCCTAACATAGTGAATACTAAGAAATCAGCCACCCGCTCCGAGAGCCTGAAGAGTAAAATCAATGGAACTTGAATACGAGAGTAAACGCCCGCTGTATATCCCCCATGCAGGCCCTATCCTGCTGGAATTCCCGCTGCTCAATAAAGGCAGTGCCTTTACCGAAGAAGAGCGCAGTAATTTCAACCTGCACGGACTGCTGCCAGAAGCCGTTGAAACGATAGAAGAACAAGAAGAACGCGCTTACCGCCAGTTTCAGGATTTCAAAACCGATATCGATAAGCATATCTATCTGCGCAATATTCAGGACACTAACGAAACCCTGTTTTACCGCCTGATTGACTCCCATCTCAGCGAAATGATGCCGGTGATTTACACCCCGACCGTAGGCGAAGCCTGCGAACATTTCTCGGACATTTATCGCCGCGCACGCGGGCTGTTTATCTCTTATCCGAACCGCGCCCACATCGACGACATGTTGCAAAATGCCACCAAGCAGCACGTTAAAGTGGTCGTAGTGACCGACGGCGAACGTATTCTGGGCCTTGGCGATCAGGGCATCGGTGGGATGGGCATCCCGATCGGTAAGCTGTCGCTCTACACGGCCTGCGGCGGCATCAGCCCGGCTTACACCCTGCCGGTCGTGCTGGATGCGGGCACCAATAACCCGCAACTGCTCAATGACCCGCTTTATATGGGCTGGCGTCACCCGCGCATTACCGGCGACGAATACTACGATTTCGTGGATCAGTTCATTGAAGCCGTCAAAGTACGCTGGCCGAACGTGCTGTTACAGTTCGAAGACTTCGCACAGAAAAATGCCATGCCGTTGCTGACCCGCTACCGCGACGAACTGTGCTGCTTCAACGACGACATTCAGGGCACGGCGTCCGTGACGCTCGGCAGTCTGATTGCCGCCTGTAAAGCAGCGAACAGCCGCCTGCGCGACCAGACGGTGACCTTCCTCGGCGCCGGTTCCGCCGGTTGTGGCATCGCCGAACAGATCATTGCCCAAATGAAATCCGAAGGATTGAGCGAAGAAGAGGCGCGTGCACGGGTCTTTATGGTGGACAGATTCGGCCTGCTGACCGACAAACTGCCTAACCTGCTGAATTTTCAGAGCAAACTGACGCAAAAAAGTGCCGACCTGAGCATCTGGGGGCTGAACAATGACAGCATCTCGCTGCTGGATGTGGTTCGTCATGCCAAACCGACCGTGCTGATTGGCGTATCAGGCCAGCCGGGGCTGTTCACCGAAGAGTTGATCCGCGAGATGCATAAACACTGCGCCCGCCCGATTGTCATGCCGCTGAGCAACCCGACGTCACGCGTTGAGGCGCAACCGGCCGATATCATCAACTGGACCGACGGTGCGGCGCTGGTCGCAACCGGCAGCCCATTCGCGCCGGTGCATTACAAAGGTCAGGTCTACCCCATTGCCCAGTGCAACAACTCCTATATCTTCCCAGGTATTGGTCTGGCGGTCGTCGCTTCGGGTGCAACCCGCGTCACTGATGGCATGCTGATGGCCGCCAGCCGCGCGCTGGCCGAGTGTTCACCGCTGGCGACCGACGGCGTAGGTTCTCTGCTGCCAGACGTTGACGATATTCAGGGCGTATCAAAATGCATCGCGATGGAAGTGGGTAAAGCGGCACAATTGCAGGGAGTGGCCATGGTGACCTCAGAAGATGCGCTGTCTAAAGCCATCGAACATAACTTCTGGGCACCGCAGTACCGCGATTACAAACGCACCTCCTTTTAACTGAAAGAGATTTTGCGTCATAACGTGTCCGGGCCAATGTTAAAGAATATTGGCCCTTTTTTATCTGCAAAATGCAGCGCTGATTCCAAAATCTGGAGTAATTCACTGAAAAACGCTGGAAATTTCCGCGAAGCCCCGCGATCGCGCTTTGTGCTTATTGCATGGTTCTCACAGGTCAAGTAGCCTTGAAATCCTGGTTTCCGGCTATTAACTTCCACACAGGGCACAACCATGTTTAAAAGGCTCCTCTTAGGCTTCACCGGCATCATCATTCTGATGCTGGTTGTCGCTATTGGGCTTGACCGATGGATGAGCTGGAAAACTAAAGATTTTATCTATGATGAAGTGCAGGAATTACCGCACCGCCAGGTGGGTGTGGTGCTCGGCACGGCGAAATATTACCGGGCTGGCGTTCCGAACCAGTACTACCATTACCGCATTCAGGGTGCCATCAACGCCTATAACAGCGGCAAAGTGAAATATCTGCTGCTCAGCGGTGATAACGCCCAGCAAAGTTACAATGAACCTATGACCATGCGCCGTGACCTGATGGCAGCAGGTGTTCCGTCTAGCGATATCGTGCTCGACTACGCCGGGTTCCGCACGCTGGACTCCATCGTGCGCACCCGCAAGGTGTTCGACACCAATGATTTCATCATCATCACCCAGCGTTTCCACTGTGAGCGTGCACTCTACATCGCGCTGCATATGGGCATTCAGGCGCAGTGTTTTGCCGTGCCATCACCGAAAGATATTATGACCGTGCGGGTGCGCGAAATTTTTGCCCGTCTCGGTGCGCTGACGGATCTTTATATTCTTAAACGCGAACCCCGTTTTCTCGGCCCGCTGATCCCTATCCCAGCCGTACAACATATTCCCGACGACGCACAGGGCTACCCAGCGGTGACACCAGAACAGCTGCTGGTATTACAACAACGTCTGGCCGATGAGAAAAAAGTCGCCGAAGAAAAAGCCGCACAGCTCAAAGTGGCCGCAGAGAAAGCGGCAGCAGACAAGGCAGCGGCAGCAGAAGCCGCCCGAATTAAAGCCGAGCAGGACGCCCGCGATGCCGAGCAAGACGACACCGAAGAGGTCACTCCGGCTCCGGCGCCTGCTATTCCAACCGTTCCCGGTAGAAACCCGTTCTCACAGACACGGCCTTTCACCCATTGATATGAAACGCCAAAGGGCGCCGGGGCGCCCTTTGGTTTATTTACCGACTCTCAGTGCTGAAATAGCGCTTACTTCTTCTTGGCGTATTTCAGTGAATCCAGCGCCACAGCGAAGATAATGATCGAACCCTTGATGATGTACTGCCAGTAAGGGTTAACGCCAATGTATGTCAGGCCGTAGTTGATGACGGTGAAGATAAGTACCCCGGTCACCACCCCCGCAACAGAACCTACCCCCCCGGCGAAAGATACCCCACCGACCACACAGGCTGCGATAGCATCCAGCTCATACATAAAGCCGAGGTTGTTGGTGGCACTGCCGATACGCCCCGCTTCCAGCAGACCGCCGAAGGCATAGAACACGCCGGATAAAGCATAAATCATGATCAAGTTTAACGGTACGTTAACGCCAGAGACTTTCGCCGCTTCCGGGTTACCGCCGATGGCGAAGATGTTTTTACCGAAACGGGTTTTATTCCACAGTACCCAGACGAAGCCAATAGCCACCAGCGCGTAGAAGGTAATATAGGAAATCTTCAGGCCACCCAGGTGGATAAAGCCCTGTGCGAAATGCGAGAAGCCCGGATCAAAACCAGCTACCGGTGAGGAACCCACATAGTCGTAATACAGTGAGTTAATACCGTAAACGATGATCATGGTGCCTAAGGTCGTAATAAATGGCGTTACGTTCAGATACGCGATAATAATACCGTTGAGTAAACCGATCAGTGCGCCAATAATACAGACGGTCAGAATAACCAGCGGAATAGGCACAACGTCAAGGCTCGGGAACACCTTGTTAACGTTGTCCATCGCTTGCAGCATGGTAGCCGCAACCACCGCAGCCAGACCGACCTGACGCCCGGCTGACAAGTCAGTCCCCTGCGTCACAATCAGACCCGCTACGCCGAGTGCAATAATGACGCGCACGGAGGATTGGGTAAGAATGTTACTTAAGTTGACCAGGCTGAGGAAACTTGGATCCTGGATAATAATAATTGCCAGTAATACCAGCAACACCACATAAATCCCGCCCTCTTTTAAATAAGTGAGCAAACTTTTCTTATTTAATGCTTTCATAATAAGAACCCTTAAAAATTAGAGGTGCAAGGATGCAAGGCGTAAGATTTCATTCTGCGACGTTGTTTTTGTGTCAACAATCCCCGCAACCTGTCCATTGCTCATAACCAATATTCTGTCTGTAATTCCCAGAAGTTCTGGCATTTCGGAAGAGATAATAATGATCCCTTTCTCTTTTTTCGCCAGTTCGGTGATTAACTGATAAATTTCAAACTTAGCCCCAACGTCAATACCGCGCGTAGGTTCATCCAGCATTAAGATCTCAGGCTGCGTTAATAACCAGCGGCCAATGATCACTTTTTGCTGATTGCCGCCAGAGAGCGAACCAATACTGGTACGATGCCCTGGCGTTTTCACTCTCATCGCATCGATAACCCATTGGGTATCGCTTTTCATGCGACCGACATCCAGCAAGCCCATTTTATTTTTGTAATTACGGATATTCGAAATCAGCGAGTTAAAGCCGATATCCAGATACGCATAAATACCGGTAGAACGGCGCTCTTCGGTGACCAGGGCAAAGCCGTGGTTAATGGCTTCGTTGGCGCTGTGATTATTAATTTTCTTGCCATGCAGCTTAATGGTACCGGCCACTTTCTCGCGGATCCCAAACAGGGTTTCCACGATATCAGTACGTTTTGCACCGACCAGACCGGCAATCCCGAGAATCTCACCCTTGTGTAAATCAAAGGAGATATCACGGATGGAAGGCTGGCGCAGCGACGTCAGATTACGGACTTCAAGAATGACCTCTCCCGGTACATTCAGGCGATCTGGAAAACGCTGGCTAAGAGAACGGCCCACCATCATGGAGATAATTTTATCCATGTCCAGGCCTTCAAGCGGCTGGGAAATGATCCACTGACCATCGCGCAGAATGGTTATTTCATCGCACAGCTGGAAAATTTCTTCCATCTTATGAGAGATATACACAATGCCGCAGCCACGGTCTTTCAGCTTGCGGATAATAGTAAACAGATGGTTGACCTCTTTTTCGGTCAGAGAAGAGGTCGGCTCATCCATAATCACGATTTTCGCGTTATAGGAGAAAGCTTTGGCAATCTCGATCATCTGCATCTGTGAAACCGACAACTTACCCACTTTTTCGCGCGGATCGATCTCAATATCCAGCTCGTCGAAAATGGCTTTGGTGTCTTGGTACATCTTGTCATGATCGACAAAGAAGCCCTTGGTCGGATAACGCCCGAGCCACATGTTGTCCATCACGGTACGCTGTAACACCAGGTTTAACTCCTGGTGAACCATCGACACGCCCTGTTCAAGCGCTTCTTTCGAACTTTTAAAATTGACTTCCTGCCCCTGAAAAAGAATGGTGCCGGAATCTTTGCTGTAGATACCAAACAGGCATTTTAATAATGTGGATTTTCCCGCGCCATTCTCGCCCATCAGGGCATGAATAGAGTACGGGCGTACTTTTAAATTCACATTATCTAATGCCTTAACGCCAGGAAATGATTTATTGATGCCACTCATTTCCAGCAAAAACTCACGCTGTTGCTCGCTGTTTTTATCAGACAATATTATGTCAGGGCTGTTCATATCGGCCATAGTTGTACCAGGCTAAAAATAAAAAGAAACTGAGTTATTAATTCCTGACATCGTTAAAACGACCGGTCAGCGAACTGACCGGCGTTTCCGACATAACGTCCTGTTAGCAGGTATTAACGTCGTTCAACCTATAAGCGAAAAACATCTTTCACTTTTATTACTTATTAATGCCACTGCTTAGCTATATATTTAGCTATTTCTTATCAGCCCAACTTTGTGCCTTTCGCCATAAAAAATGACGGGTCTTTACTTAACAAAGTTAGAAAGATTGTCTTGATCTACTGCCACGTAAGGAATACGGACGACTTTGTCTTCAATTTTCCAGTTGGTGCCTTCAGCTGCTGGTTTACCTGCTGCCAGGTTTTTCGCCAGATCAAACGTCGCTTTAGCCTGATTGGTCGCATCGTTTAGCACGGTACCGGCCATTGCACCGGATTTCACCAGCGCCAGCGCTTCTGCCAATGCATCCACACCGAAGACTGGAATGCTCGACTTGTTGTGAGATTTCAGTGCTTCTACAGCGCCCATTGCCATCGCATCGTTGTTGGCGATAACCACTTCGATTTTGTTAGCGTTTGGACCCGACAACCAGGCATCCATCTTGTCTTTCGCCTGTGCGGTATCCCACATGGCGGTATCAAGTTGTAACTGCTGGGTTTTCAGACCTTCTTTACCATTCAACGTACTGATGACGTACTTGGTACGCGCTTCGGCATCCGGGTGGCCCGGCTCGCCTTTAATCAGCACGTATTGGATCACGCCGTCTTTGTTCAGGTCCCAGGCTGGGTTCGCTTTCCAGTGTTTTGCAATCAGTTCGCCCTGGATAACGCCAGACTCTTTAGAGTCAGTACCTACGTAATAAGCCTTGTCGTAGCTGTCCAAATCTTTACGGGAAGGTTCTTTGTTATAGAAAACAACAGGAATGCCAGCACCGCGGGCTTTCTCAATAATGACCGGGGCCGCAGCCGGGTCAACCAGGTTGATTGCCAGCGCCTTAACACCCTTCGCCAGCATGACGTCGACCTGGTCATTCTGGGTGGACTGGCTGTTTTGCGAGTCATTCATCAGCAGTTGCACATCTGGAGAAGCTTTTGCATCTTTATCGATGGCTTTGCGAACTTCTGACATGAAGTTGTCATCATATTTGTAAACGGTGACGCCGATTTTTGTATCGGCAGCATGCGCGGCAAAACCAAACATCATGCTTGCAGCCAGAGTCGCCAGGGTGAAGACCTTCTTATTCATTTGTATCTCCGGTTATGTAGGGTGTTACAGAATTTGGCACCGGCAATCCCTGCGGGAGCAGTGCGTCCGCGCCTCGACAATCGTGCGGTGCCTGCCTTCCTTGACGTCTGACTTCCTGACTCGCTGTGAAACCTGTCCGTACGTTCGGACTAAAACTAATTCATATAGAAAACGCATGAATCATAATGGCGCCGATGTTAATAAACTGTGAAAGTTCTCACAGATTGAAAACGGTTACACACCGTTATTTAATCAATAAGTGACGGGTGCCACATTTTGCCAGGGTGCAACCGAATGGCGCCTGACCAGCGTGGGCATAAAACAGTGCGAAACCCCTGCTACCAGCTGGTTTGCGGCCCCCTGAAGAGCCAGTTCAGTGGCTAATGTCGCCATAGAAACAATTGGATAGCGAACCGTCGTTAATTTCGGGCTGGTGTAGCGCGCAATCGGGATATCATCGAAGCCAACCAGTGAAAAATCCTGCGGAACATTGATACCGTTTTCTTTCAGCACCGCCAGCGCACCCGCTGCCATCGCATCGTTGTAAGCAAAAACGGCGCTCAGATGCAGGTTGCGGCCTAATAATTCAACCATCGCCGCTTCTCCGCCCTGCAAATCCGGTGACCCCTGCGCCCGCCAGCTGTCTGGAGGTGACTGACGTGCCTGCGTCATTGTCCCTGACGTGTCCGCCGTCATCGCTGCCAGATATCCCTGATGGCGCTGCAATTCGTCTTCAATTCCATGGTTCGAACCGATGTAACCGATACGCTTATGCCCCTGCGACAGTAACAAACGCGTGGCCATTTCCGCGCCGACGACATTGTTGAGACAGACGCAGCGATGCTCATAACCGGCGATCACGCGGTTGACCAGCACCATACCCGGCACTTGATCGAGAAAGCGCGCAAGCTCAGCATCTCCTAACGCTTTTGCATGCACTATCAGCGCGTTACAGCGCTGTCTGATCAGGACTTCTATCGCATTGCGCTCTTTTTCTGCCTCATGATAGCTGTTACCAATCAGCACATACTTCTGATGGCGCTGCGCGACCATATCTACCGCTTTAACCAGTGCACCAAAAAAAGGGTCGGAAACGTCCATGACGACGACACCAATGGTGTCGCTGCTTTGCGTTGCCAGCGCCTGTGCGTTGGCATTGGGCCGGTAACCCAGCACGGCTACCGCCTGCAACACCTGTTCGCGGGCCTCTTTGCTGGCAATGGCGGGATTGTTCAGCACACGCGATACCGTCGCGACCGACACACCGGCCAGTTTGGCTACATCACGAATGGTGACCATAGGCCGCTCCGTGTTCTGACGGTGCAGGCGTTACGCGAGCCGCATCGGCCCGAAAGGAATAGGGAGGAAAACTGAGGGATAACGCCCAGGTGGTGATAAAGGACCTCAAGTAAGGCCGCAGTACAGTGATCATGGTGTTTCCTGTTTTAGTGTAACGATCGGCTAACTCTGCACGACCGCTATCCTAAACGCTTTGCGAAAACACCTGCGTGAATCTCGTCACAGGAAAGAAAACGTTTACATACAATTTTGCAACGTCTCTCTCAAATTCATTATTTTGATGAATATTAGCCCTGCGTTTTTAACTCCACGCCGGACGCCCTGACCGTCAATTTTCGCCACACCCACTCCACCGGTCCCTGCTGGAAATATCGCAGCCAGGCCAGTGTCACCAGCAGGTTAATGGCCCAGACCAGGGGAACCAGCGCCAGTAATTGCAGCCGGTCGAACTGTTGGTAGAAACCGAAAATATTGAAGAAAGTGGTGCAGATCAACGTCTGTAACAGGTAGTTGGTCAGCGCCATGCGTCCGACCTGGGAAATCCAGTGCACCAGGCGCAGCCGAGAAAGCGCAGGCCAGAAGCCATAACAGAGCGCGAGATAGCCTACAGCCTGCATCAGACCGCCTATTTCACGGGGTGCCTGCAACAAAAAACCGCTCCAGCGGTAGTCCCAACCGAGATGCCATTGCAGGTAAATCGCCGGAATTTGAATCAGCAATGAAAACGGTAACAGTAGTGCGGCCAGATGCCGGTAGTGACGCAGGCTATAGCCGCCGCGTAACCAGGTGCTGCGCATCAGCCCGGCCCCGAGCAACATCGCCCCGGCCAGTTCCCAGCCATACTGCACGCCAATCGCAATCAGACTTGATGAGAGCAAATCCAGGCGGTTACGGATAGCTTCCAGTCCGCCTTTCAGCTTCCAGAACTGTTCATATTGGATCTCCGCCGGACCGGGCAGCCAGAAACTCCCCGGCTTGGGTGTAGAGATAAATCCCAGCATCAACAGCACCGCCACACCGATCAGATAAAGCACGATGCCGGTGTGGATCAGCGACTGACTGCTGCGCCCTTCCCTCACCATCCGCCAGCACACCAGCCCGATCAAACCATAGGAGAGCAGAATATCGCCATCCCAGAAAAAGGTGGCGTGGAGCAGACCGCACATCACCAGCAACGACAGACGCGACTGGATCCAGTGTTTACCCCGGGGCAACAGCAGATAAATACCGCCACCAAACAAGATGGCAAACATCATCAGGAATTTGCTCTGCGCCAGTGCGTCGAGAATAGCCCAGGTCCAGGCGTCGCGGGGTGACGGTTGACCAGCAAATGCCGGGTTCAGATAGGCCGCTTTCGGCAAAGCAAACGCACTGATATTAAGCAGTAAAATACCGAAAATGGCGATGCCACGGGCAAAGTCCAGCGTGGCAATACGTGGGCGCATTCCTGATGTTCCTTTCTGGAATTGAGGGGGATTTCTAAGAATAAATCAAAAAGGGGAAGACGACATCCGAAGTCACTGGCGTGGCAACAGCAACGCAACAGCGAAAGCTGCTGCGTTTTCTGTTACTAAGAGTGGCGCACTGTGCGGAGAAATTCCTGACGCGTATTCTGGCTGGATTTAAACAACCCGCCGAGCGACGTGGTGGTGGTGGCGCTGGTGGCGTCACGGATACCCCGGGCTTTAACGCAATAGTGAACGGCGTCAATCGACACGGCCACATTGGTGGTACCCAGCAGGGTTTGCAACGCCAGCAAAATTTGCTGGGTCAGACGCTCCTGCACTTGCGGACGTTGCGAGAAGAACTGCACGATGCGGTTAATCTTCGACAAGCCAATCACTTTATCTTTCGGAATATAGGCCACGGTGGCTTTGCCATCGATGGTCACAAAGTGATGTTCGCAGGTGCTGGTCAGCGTAATGTCACGCACTGTCACCATTTCATCCACCTTCATCTTATTCTCGATGACGGTGATTTTTGGGAAGTTGGCGTAATCCAGACCGGAGAAGATCTCATCCACATACATCTTGGCGATGCGGCGTGGCGTTTCCGTCAGACTGTCATCAGTGAGATCAAGATTGAGCAACTGCATGATGCCCGTCATATGCTCCTGAATCCGCTGTTTACGCGTTTCATTATCGATAGGCAAGGGTTCACGCAGTGGGGTTTCCAGACCACGGGCCATTAATGCCTCATGGACCAGAATGGCTTCTTTACTCAATGTCGACATATTTTCTCTCCAGCAGCTCCCGCAAATGTAGTCAATTTGATGCAGATCACACCAAATTGAGGTGGCTTACTGTAGTGGAGAGCGGATCCATAATCCAGTGATTGTGTTTCATGATGAATGAAATAGCTGCAAGTTATCATTGCAGGTTTGCCACCGGGCGGCGCACGACCAGCGCCCCGGCAATAATAAACCCCACCAGCGCGACATACAGCGCCGGTTCCAGACGATGAGTCAGCGACGTCGAGACCGCGGATAATATTGGCCCGCACAGCTGACCAATGGCATAGCCGGTGGTCAGCAAACCCGCCAGGTAGCGGCTGTGATTAGGCGCCAGCTCGCGGCCATATTGCAGGGCCAGTTGAACGACGCTGAGGAAACCACCGCCGACCAACAGCGCGCCAAGCACCAGCCCGGTTACGCCCGGCACCACTTCAGCACACAGGATCCCCAGCCCCTGCGCCCATAACGTCAGCGCCAGACGCGTATGGCTGGTCAGACGGTGGCGGGTCAGGATACCGATAACAATCCCAATCACCGCCGCACCGCCAAATACCGGCCAGACAAATTGCGCGAACAGGCTGTCAGGAAAACGAGCATTCGCCATCTGCGACAAAAATGTCGCAGGCAGAATATAACCAAAGCCGGCCAGGCTATAACTGAGCACCAGACGTTTGAGCGCTGGCGTCATTTTCAGCGGCTCCGCCACCACGTGAGCGCGGTGTAACTCTCCTTTGCGCGGCAGATTCACACTGATTAAGGCAATAAAGATCAGCGCCAGCACGCCATATACGGCCCACGCCTGCGCGGAACTGAGCTGCAGGCTATGAATGCCCACCGCCAGCATTCCGCTGAGAAAAATCCCCGCACCCGGCCCGGCAAATACCGCCGCACTCATGGCCGGACGGCCATAGTGCATCAGCCGCTCATTACACCATGCGGCCACCATCACCATCGCCCAGCCGCTGGTCCAGCCAATCATAAAGCGGATCACGCTGTGTAGCACTTCACCGGTCACCGCTGCTGAAAGCAGCGTCAGTACCACTGCGCCCCATACGCCCAGCCACAGGCGGCGCTCCAGATGCCGGGTAGCTCGCATGGCGTCAAAAGCCCCGCACAGATACCCAAGATAATTCACTGCCGCCACCAGCCCGGCTCCGGTCAGGGTGAACTGATGTTCAGCTATCATTAAAGGCACCTGCGGCGTGAAGGCAAACCGCCCGATGCCCATCGCCACCACAAAAGCCAGAAAACCACTTAATGCAATACGAAATGCCATAACCGCTCCGCCATGAAGAAACTGAAACGCAACATATAAGAAACAATGAATAAACATACTCAATGCAACTGTACGAAAACAGTGAATTTCTCTCTTTCCCCAGCAACAGGGTTAAAAGAATGTTGTGGTCATGATGCAGCAAAGATACAATCACGAAAACTGAATAATAATCACCAAGTTCTTTCCTTTTAGAGAACAGCACACTTTCTAGCCCCGGAGAACAGATAATGGATCTCACCCAACTGCGGATGTTTTGCAGTGTGGCCGAAACGGGATCGCTGGCCCGCGCCGCTGAACAACTGCACCGCGTACCGTCGAACCTGACCACCCGCCTGCGCCAGCTTGAGCTGGAACTCGGCACCGATCTGTTCATCCGTGAAAAACAGCGCATCCGCCTGTCGGCGATGGGTCACAACTTCCTCAACTATGCCCAGCGCATTCTGGCGCTGAGCGATGAAGCCATGAGCATCACCCATGCCGGTGAACCGGCCGGGAGTTTTGCGCTGGGTTCCATGGAGAGCACCGCAGCCACCCGCTTGCCGGGCCTGCTGGCGGCTTATCATCAGCACTATCCGCAGGTGGCGCTGTCGCTCACCACCATGACCTCCGGCGAAACCATCGATGGTGTACGTTCCGGGCGTCTGGCTGCGGCACTGGTCGATGGACCGATCGACTTTGACGACATCAATGGCTGCATCGCCTTTCGCGAGCGCATGGTGGTCATCTCCCCGCTCGGTGAATCACCGCTGGAAAATCCGCCCGGTCGCCCCGGCCATACCGTTTTCGCCTTCCGCCCAAGTTGTTCGTACCGCTCCCGCTTACAGGCGTGGATAAAACACACCGGCCTGTCGGTCACTAACACCATGGAAATTCAGTCCTACCATTCGATGGTGGCCTGTGTCGCCAGTGGTGCAGGCATTGCCATGGTGCCGCGCAGCGTACTCGAGCAACTGCCCGGCCACGAGCGCGTGCAGGTCAATGAAATTCCTGATGAGTTCGCCGATACGGCCACCTGGCTTATCTGGCGACGTGATGCCTTCAGCCCCAATGTCCGGGCACTGAAAGAATTGATAATCGTACAAAATGACGGCGTCGTGCCGTTGCTAAAACACCCGATTGCCGGTGAAAACCACCCGGTGATGAATTCAGGAGCACTACCATGAGCACCAATATGAAAATGATCAAAACCCGCGCGGCAGTTGCCTGGGGCCCTAATCAGCCGTTGTCCATCGAAGAAGTGGACCTGATGCCGCCGCAAAAAGGCGAAGTCCTGGTGCGCATCGTGGCGACCGGCGTGTGCCATACCGATGCCTACACGCTGTCCGGCAAAGACCCTGAAGGTGTCTTCCCGGCCATTCTTGGTCACGAAGGCGGCGGCGTGGTGGAAGCGCTCGGTGAAGGCGTCACCAGCGTAGCCGTGGGCGACCACGTGATCCCGCTCTACACCCCGGAATGTGGCGAGTGCAAATTCTGTAAATCCGGCAAAACTAATCTGTGTCAGGCGATCCGCGCCACCCAGGGTAAAGGCCTGATGCCCGACGGCACGACGCGTTTCTTCAAAGACGGCAAGCCGATTTTCCACTATATGGGCACCTCGACCTTCTCCGAATACACCGTGGTTCCTGAGATCTCACTGGCGAAAATCAACAAAGAAGCGCCACTGGAAGAAGTCTGCCTGCTGGGTTGTGGCGTCACCACCGGCATGGGTGCGGTGATGAACACCGCCAAAGTACAGAAAGGCGATACCGTGGCGATCTTCGGCCTTGGCGGCATTGGTCTGTCGGCGATTATTGGCGCGGTGATGGCCGGTGCGGGCCGCATCATCGGGATTGATCTCAACACCAGCAAATTCGATCTGGCGCGCAAACTCGGTGCCACTGATCTGATCAATCCGAAAGATTTCGATAAGCCGATTCAAGACGTGATCGTCGAAATGACCGACGGCGGCGTGGATTTCTCTTTCGAATGCATCGGCAACGTTAACGTGATGCGTTCCGCACTCGAGTGCTGCCACAAAGGCTGGGGTGAATCAGTCATTATTGGCGTGGCCGGTGCCGGTGAAGAGATCTCCACCCGTCCGTTCCAACTGGTCACCGGTCGCGTATGGCGCGGTTCAGCATTTGGTGGCGTCAAAGGCCGTTCGCAGTTGCCGGGCATCGTGCAGCGTTATCTGGATGGCGAATTCGCCCTCAATGACTTTATCACCCACACCATGCCGCTCGAACAGATCAACGAAGCCTTTGATTTAATGCATGAAGGGAAGTCAATTCGCACGGTTATTCACTTTAATAAATAAGGAATTCTGGCGATGAGCAGCTCGATAGAACTTCTCGAAGAACACCGGATGTTTGGCGGCTGGCAGCAGCGCTACCGCCATACGTCCGGCAGCCTCAATTGCAGCATGACGTTCAGCATTTACCTGCCGCCGCCGCGCGATGATAACCCGCCGCCGGTGCTTTACTGGCTGTCAGGGCTAACCTGCAATGACGAGAACTTTACGGTGAAAGCAGGCGCGCAGCGCATCGCCGCTGAACTCGGTCTGGTACTGGTCATGCCGGACACCAGCCCGCGTGGCGACAACGTCGCTAACGACGAAGGTTACGATCTGGGCCAGGGCGCCGGTTTTTACCTCAACGCCACTCGTTCGCCGTGGGCCGAACATTACCGCATGTACGACTATGTGATTGATGAACTGCCCACGCTGATTGCCGGGCATTTCAGCGTCAGCGACAAGCAATCAATCTGCGGACACTCCATGGGTGGCCACGGCGCACTGATGCTGGCACTGCGCAATCCGCAGCGCTTTCGCTCGGTGTCCGCCTTTGCGCCCATCGTCAATCCGTGTCAGGTGCCGTGGGGCCGCAAAGCCTTCAGTGCCTACCTCGGTGAGGATGAAACCCAGTGGCTGCAATATGACAGTTGCCATTTGCTGAGCGCCCTGCCGAAAGATCAAAAACCGTTCCCGATTTTAGTCGATCAGGGCGATGGCGATCAGTTCCTGGCCGATCAGTTACAGCCGTCGAAACTGGTGGAGATCGCCCGTCAGCGCGGCTGGCCGTTACAGCTGCGGGCGCAGCCGGGGTATGATCATAGCTATTTCACGATAGCGACGTTTATTGAGGATCACCTGAGGTTTCATGCAAGGTGGTTGCACGGTTAAGGTCAAGGTCGTGGGCTCGCCGCCCACACCGCTAAACCTTGGGCTGCTGCCCTAACCTGCTTTTAAATCTTTAAATTCAAGGTCAAGGTCGTGGGCTCGCCGCCCACACGGGCCCAAAGGAGGTTTAAACGAACCTCCTTTGGAATCCTGCGTTTTTTAACTGCGCGCTATCGCTGAATCGGGATGGCCGTGTTCCAGGTATCTCAGTGATAGCCGCAAAATGTCGCCGCTTAGGCGGTGCCTTCGCTGCGGGTTACAACCCGCGAAAAAACACTCGCGGTTTTTCACCTCTTGCTCAGCGCCATTTTTGAATGCGGCCCACGCATTTTTAAAAGATAAAAACGAGTCTGGTTTTGAATTTAGAAAAGCCTCAGCCGCGTTCAAAACGACGTCGAGGGAGAGGCGGAAAACCGCGTGGGGTTTACGCGGGTTGAAGCCCGAACTGAGAGTACCGCGCAGCGGCGGAGTTTGCGGCTATAACAGAAATTCCTGAAACACGGCCATTGTGACCAGCGCAGCTGCTGTTGTTTATAGCGCAGGGTTCCAAGGGAGTCGCGCGCGGCTCCCTTGGTCGGTGTGGGCCGACGCCCACGACCTTGAATTTGAATTTGAATTTGAATTTGAATTTAAAGTTGAATTTAAAGTTGAATTTAAAAGCGGCATTTGGGCCGCCCCCCAAAACTCACCCCTTTAGCTTGGGGTCAAGCGCATCTCTGAGCCCATCGCCTAACAGGTTAAACGCCAGTACTGTCAGGAATATCGCCAAACTTGGGAAAATCGCCACGTGTGGCGCCATCACCATATCGGCGCGGGCTTCGTTGAGCATCGCACCCCATTCTGGCGTCGGGGGCTGTGCGCCCATGCCGAGAAATGAGAGGCTGGCGGCGGTAATGATTGACGTGCCGATGCGCATGGTGAAATAGACCACAATGGCCGAGAGCGTACCGGGCAGGATGTGGCGAAACAGGATGACAGCGTCCGATGCGCCGATGCTGCGCGCGGATTCAATATAGGTCTGATGTTTCAGCACCAGCGTATTGCCGCGCACTAAGCGAGCGAAAGCCGGGACGCTGAAAATCGCCACGGCGATGATCACGTTCGACATCCCGTTGCCCATCACAGCAACCACCGCGATCGCCAGCAAAATGCCGGGGAAAGCAAACAGTACGTCGCAAATGCGCATGGTGATGCGATCCCACCAGCCTTCGTAGTAACCGGCCATCAGCCCAAGTACTGTGCCAATCGCTCCGCCTAATACGACGGACAAGACACCTGCGGCTAATGAGATCCGCGCGCCCATCAGGATACGGCTGAAGATATCCCGCCCGAGAGAGTCGACGCCCAGCCAGTGCACCAGCGAGGGCCCCTGATTGAGTCGGTCATAGTCGAAATAGTTTTCGGCATCAAACGGCACCAGCCACGGAGCGAGCGCGGCTATGGCGATCATCAGCAGGACAAAAACGCCCGCCGCCATCGCGATGTGCTGTTTACGAAAGCGTCGCCAGAAGGCTTTCCATGGCGTGCGCACCGTCTGTTTTTGTACCGACTCCGCGGTCATTACCGGCATCGACGCCAGCACGGCATTTCGCCGCCAGTTTTTCATGCGCTTGCTCACTTGTATCGGATTGAAGGGTTGATGACCGCGTACAGCATGTCCACCAACAGGTTGATCAGGATGAATTCCAGCGAGAACAGCAGCACTTCGGCCTGGATCACCGGGTAGTCGCGCATCTCGACAGAATCAATCAGCAGCCGTCCGAGACCCGGCCAGTTGAAGACTTTCTCCACCACAATTGAGCCGCCGAGCAGGAAGCCAAATTGCAGCCCCATCATGGTCACCACCGGGATCATGGCATTGCGCAGGCCATGTTTGACCACCACAAAAAACTCATGCACACCTTTAGCCCGCGCGGTGCGCATGTAATCTTCCTGCATGACTTCCACAAATGACGCACGGGTGAAGCGCGCCATAATGGCCGCTACCGCCGCGCCGAGGGTGATGGAAGGCAGAATATAGTGTTGCCAGCTATCAGCACCCACAGTGGGCAGCCAACCGAGTTCCACCGAGAAGACCTGCATCAGCAGCATGCCGAGGGCGAAAGCCGGGAAAGAGATACCTGAAACGGCCAGCGCCATACCCAGACGGTCCGGCCAGCGGTTGCGCCAAACGGCAGACACCACACCAATCACCAGACCAAAAATCACCGACCACACCATGCTGGTGAGGGTCAGCCACAGGGTCGGCAGAAAACGAGAACCGATTTCATCCATCACCGGACGTTTCGACACCATCGAATGGCCGAAGTCGCCCTGCAATGCATGGGAGAAGAAGGTGAAAAATTGCTGGTAGAGCGGTTTGTCGAGACCGAGATCTTTACGCACCAATTCAACCACGCTTTGATCCGCATCCTGCCCGGCCAACAACCTTGCGGGGTCGCCCGGCAGCAGATGCACAAACAGGAATACCAGTACCGCCACAATCAGCAGCGTCGGGATAAGGCCAAGTAATCGTTTTAGAAAGTAATTCAACATGGCAAATCAGGTACGTTCATGAATATTCGCTTTTGTGAAACCGTTTAGGTTTAGCCCGAGATACACGGGGCGACCGCGGCGTGCTCCTCCCGGCGGGAAGAGCATCACCGCGTTTCCCCTAAAATGTAACGTTGTTAATTCAAACGATGTTACTTGATATCGGCATTATCAAAGTTGAACGATGTATCCGGCATCACATAGAAGCCGATCAGGCGTTTGTTATTGGCCGACACCAGACGTTCGGTCACCAGGAATGCCCAAGGTGCGTCGGCCCAGATTTTGCTCTGCGCATCGGCATACAGTTTGGCTTTCTCGGTTTTATCCGTGGTTTTCAGCGCGTCACTCAGGTCTTTATCCACCTGCGGGTTGCTGTAAAACGCGGTATTAAACTGCTTTGGTGGCGCTGACTGGGTGGCGAACAGCGGCGTTAACGCCCAGTCCGCTTCACCGGTAGAGGCTGACCAGCCGGTGTAGAACATACGCAGACCCGACTCTTTCTGCCCCACGTTTTCGACCTGAGCAGCGCGCTGTGCGGCGTCCATGGCGGTGACGGTGACTTTAATGCCCACCTGCGCCAACTGCTGCTGAGCAAACTGAATCACTTTCTGCGCGGTGCTGCTGTTATGCGATGACCACAGCGTGGTGGTGAAACCGTTCGGGTAGCCCGCTTCTTTCAGCAGTTCTTTGGCTTTAGCCGGGTCATAAGGCCAGGGTTTGAATTTCGCGGCGTACTCGATGCCCTGCGGCAACGGACCTTCAGATGGCACAGCATAACCGGCAAAGGCCACTTTGATCAGCGCATCTTTGTTGATGGCGTAGTTAATGGCCTGACGCACTTTCAGGTTATCAAACGGCTTTTGTGTCACGTTGAAGCTGATGTAACGGTGCAGGATGGAAGGGGCTGACACCAGATCCAGTTTGCTGTTTTTCTCCAGCAATGCGGCCTGCTCGTAAGGTACCGGGAAGGCGAAATCGGCTTCGCCGGTCTGCAGCATGGCGGCGCGGGTGTTGTTATCCGCCACCGGGCGGAAGGTAATGGTATCGAGTTTCGGCTCGCCTTTTTTCCAGTAACCGTCGAATTTCTTCACTTTCACAAAGTCGGTCTGGTTCCACTGGTCCAGCACGTACGGGCCGGTACCCACCGGGTGGAAGCCAATGTCTTTACCATATTTGGTCAACGCGGCCGGGGAGATCATCACAGCCGACGGGTGCGCCAGATTGTTGATAAAGGCGGAGAAGGGTGTTTTCAGGGTAATTTTCACCGTGTTGGCGTCAACCACGTCGGTCTTATCGATGTTTTTAAACAAGTTATAACGTTTAAGATGACTATCAGGATTGCTGGCGCGGTCAAGGTTCACTTTGACCGCAGCGGCGTTGAAATCGGTGCCGTCGGAGAACTTCACACCCGGATGCAATTTGATGGTGTAAACCAGGCCATCTTTGCTGACGGTGTAACTTTCAGCCAGCACGTTAACCAGTTTGATGTTCTTGTCAAAGCCAAACAGCCCCTGATAGAACGACTTCGCCACCGCCTGCGACAACGTGTCATTGGCGTCATAGGGGTCGAGCGAGGTGAAGTTAGAACCTACAGCGATGGTGACATCTTTTGTCGCCCAGGCGGAACCGGAAGCCAGCCCGCCGACGATAGCGACAGCGAGGATGGCTTTACGCAGCCCTGTCTTACCCTTCAAAGTCTGAGTCATGTTTGTTCCTTGTTTTTTTATTGGTCTGTCAAAAATAAACTACCCGTTATACGTACTCAAAAAACGCGACTGAAATTAATACAGCCCGCCGACGGCGTGTCTGGCCACAAAATGCCCCGCACCAACCTGAACCAAAGGGAATACCACCGGTTCATCATGTAACGCGCGGATAGGGCTCGGGATGTCATCCACCAGCAAGGTGTGTTCTTTACGGCGATGCGCCGGGTCTGCCACGGGTACAGCGGCCATCAGTTTGCGCGTATAGGCGTGCTGAGGATGTTCAAATACTGCACGGCGCGGGCCGATCTCCACAATCTGCCCGAGGTACATCACCGCTACGCGATGGCTGATACGCTCCACCACCGCCATGTCGTGAGAGATAAACAGAAAAGCGATGCCGAATTCGCGCTGTAAATCCATCAGTAAATTGACGATTTGCGCCTGAATCGACACATCCAGCGCCGAGACGGATTCATCGGCGATCACCACTTTCGGGTTGAGCGCCAGCGCACGGGCGATGCAAATACGTTGCCGCTGCCCGCCGGAAAACTCGTGCGGATAACGCTGGGCGTGCTCCGGCAGTAAACCGACTTTCTCCAACAGCCAGGCCACCCGCGCTTCAGCGTCTTTGCCGCGCGCGACGTTGTGCACCAGCAGCGGCTCCATAATCGAGTAGCCCACCGTCAGACGCGGATCCAGCGACGCATAAGGGTCCTGAAAGATAAATTGTATGTCACGGCGCAAATGTTGCAGCGCCGGGCCTTTAAGATCGGTGATGGTCTGGCCGTTAAAGGTAATACTGCCGCCCTGACTCTCCACCAGCCGCAGCAGGGAGCGCCCGGTGGTGGATTTCCCACAGCCAGACTCGCCCACCAGCGCCAGCGTTTCGCCGGGGTAGAGATCAAAACTGACTTTCTCCACCGCATGCACCTGACGGGTAACACGGTTGAGAATGCCGCTGCGCAGGTCGAAACGGGTCACCAGGTCGCGCACCTGCAATACCGGCTGCGCACCGGGCGTCAGCGTATTTTGGGTCAGATCGCTGGCGGAACCGGTCAGGGTTTCATCGTGATGTAACAAAGGGAACCGCGCAGGTAAGGCTTTGCCGGTCATCGAACCGAGTTTCGGCACGGCGGCCAGCAGCGCTTTGGTGTAGATATGCTGCGGCGCACTGAAAATGGTGCCGACCTCGCCCACTTCCACTTTATTGCCCTGATACATCACCAATACGCGTTCGGCAATTTCAGCCACCACGCCCATATCATGGGTGATAAAAATCACCCCCATGTTCATCTCTTTTTGTAGCACACGGATCAGTTGCAGGATCTGCGCCTGAATGGTGACGTCCAGCGCCGTGGTGGGTTCGTCGGCAATCAATAAGGCCGGTTTGCACGACAGCGCCATGGCAATCATCACCCGCTGGCGCATGCCACCAGAGAGCTGATGCGGGAAGCTGTCGAGAATATTTCGCGCTTCGGGAATACGGACCAAATCGAGCATACGCAGGGCTTCGGCCCGTGCAGTGCGGTGGTCTTTTCCCTGATGCAACCGGATGGATTCAGCAATCTGCTCGCCGACCGGAAACACCGGGTTCAGCGAGGTCATCGGTTCCTGAAAGATCATCGCCATATCGGCACCGCGCAGGGAGCGCATCGTAGACTGCGGTGCTGCGGTGATCTCCACCACGTCGCCATTGCGACGGCGAAACTGCACCTCGCCCTGGGTTATCTGCCCGCCGCCCTGCTCCACCAGCCGCATCAGCGCCAGTGAAGTCACCGACTTGCCAGAGCCTGACTCGCCGACAATCGCCAGCGTTTCGCCACGGTTCACCTCAAAGCTCAACCCGCGGACAGCTTCAATCGCCTGGCCTTCGTGTTCAAACCGCACGCTGAGATTGCGCGCTGCCAGCACCTGATTGTCGGGAAGTATTAAAGGAGAGTTGCTCACTGATAAATCGCCACCTGCGGGGCTTCGTCGACGTAACCTACGCCGCGATACATGCCCTCGCTGTTGAACGGCAGCGCCACATTGCCCAGATGGTCAATGGCAATCATGCCGCCGGAGCCGCCGAGCGCCACCAGTTTTTCCATGACCACTTTGTCGCTGGCCTGTTGCAGGGTCAGCCCGGCGTAATCCATCAGCGCGGCGACGTCATACGCCGCCAACGTGCGCATAAAGACTTCGCCAGTGCCGGTGCAGGAGACCGCGACCGTGCGGTTGCTGGCGTAGCAGCCCGCGCCAATAATGGGTGAGTCGCCAACGCGTCCGGCCTGTTTGTTGGTCATCCCGCCGGTGGAGGTCGCCGCAGCAAGGTTGCCCTGCGCATCAATGGCGACCGCGCCTACGGTGCCAAATTTGCGATCAGCATCGAGCGGGTCATCAGAGCCGGATGCGGCCAGCGCGGCACCGTCATGATCCAGCACCACGCCGCTTTCGCTGCTTTTGGCGCGTTGTAGCTGTTCGAAACGCTCATCGGTATGAAAGTAGTCGGCACCGACCATTTCCTGGCCGTGCTCGCGGGCAAAATTCTCGGCACCTGCGCCGGTAAACATCACGTGCGGGCTGAGTTCCAGCACTTTGCGCGCCGTCAGAATCGGGTTGCGGATATGGTTCACACAGCTGATGGCACCGGCGTCAAGCGTGCGGCCATCCATAATGCTGGCATCCAGTTCGTGGGTGCCCTGATGGGTAAAGACTGCGCCTTTGCCTGCATTAAATAACGGGCACTCTTCCAGCAAGCGCACCGCTTCGGTCACGGCATCCAGTGCACTGCCACCGGCGGCCAAAATGGCCTGCCCGCTGGCGACGATATCTTCCAGCGCCTGTAAATAGTGTTGCTCTTTTTCGGCACTCATGGCCGCACGGGTAATGGCCCCTGCGCCACCGTGAATGGCAATGACCGGGCGCTTCTTGTTCGAAACGGAAGCTGCTGAATTATCAGTAGAAGAACTCATTAGCGCTGCACCCTGTGTTGGTGTATCTATGTGCATAGAAGGATGATAGGTCTATTTTTGACTATATTTAGCCCGCTACAGTATGTAAAGCGGAAATGCATAACCAGAAAAAAGGGGCTAATTGCTTAGAATATTTAGGAAAATTAAATAAGGGGAAGGTATAAACGCGCGAGACAAACATCTAAAGAACAGGAATAATAAACGTTCTAATGGTGGGTAAAGCCCCTCAGGCAAAGCTTTCCACGCTTTTTTTTAATTTACTTTTTACTTACTCAATATCATTCGAATTTCAGGATGAGAGTACTTTTAGGAATGACAATGGATACTGTTTACAACCGTCGGCGGATCAATGTGATCTCCTGGCTGAGCTACTTCTTTACCGGCGGGCTGGTTTCTACTCTCGGTATTGTTATCGGACCCGTAGCCACAGCGTTTAATAAAGACCCTGCCTTTATCGGCCTCATGTTTTCACTGATGAACATCGGCCTGTTCCTGCCGATCATGATCAGTGGCATCCTGATGCGTAAGTTTGATTTGGGCAAACAGCTGATCACCGGCTCAGTCATTTCCGTACTGACCTGTATCGCCCTGTTCCTGATGCCGTCGATCACGCTGTTTGGTATTGGCGTCTTCCTGATTGGTGCAACGGCGGGCCTGATGATGTCTATCGGCAGCTATCTGGTGGTGCGAATCAATGATGACCCGAAAAAACGTTCGGCCAACCTGATCTTCACCGACTTCTTCTTCGCGCTGTCCGGGATGACACTCTCTCTGGTGCTCGGCTTCCTGTTCAAGCATGGCGCAAGCTGGCTGGCGATGTACGGCATCATGGGGACACTGAGCCTGCTGATGATCCTGTTATGCGTCGGGCAGAAATTCCCATCCGTACCGCAACCGGAGAAAGTCGCCAAAAGCGATCGCGTGGCCAAAGAGCCGTGGGGCATTGCTGCGTATGTGCTTTGCTTCGCCCTGTTTGCCTTCGTGTTCAGCGAACTGGTCTTTACTCTGTGGATGCCAAGCTGGCTGCTGGAGCATTTCGGGCTGGATGCTGACCGCGCCGCGTTCTACATCACCATCTACTGGACGGTGAAGGCGATTGGTCTGTTCCTGAACCAGTTCACCGTGCGCTTTGTCAAACTGCGCACCTTCCTGCTGGTCTCTGCCGTGGTGGGCTTTATCAGCCTGAGCATTGTGACCCACAGTGAATCCACCTCGCTGGTGCTGATTGCCGTCGGCGTATTCGGTTTCTGTAACTCAGGGATGTTCTCCGGCCTGATGAGCTACGGCAGTTTGCAGGTGAAGAAATCACCGCCAACACTGACGTCAGCCCTGCTGACCACCGCTTCCGTCGGTACGCTGATTTTCGCCTCGTTTTCCTCTTTCATTCACCGCGAATTTGGCCTGTTCTGGGCACTGAATATCGCCACTATCTCTTACGTGATGCTGGTGATTGCGGTCATTATTGCGGGAATTAAGAGCAAAGCAGAAAAGATTAATCACGACGTTTCCGCGCACTAAACGACGCGGTGTGATGTTTGAAAACAGCCGCCGGGCTCATCCCCGGCGGTTTTTTTATGCGCTTTTTCCGCTCTCCAGCATCGCCAGAAAACGCAGCGCCACGGGTGTGACCGTCTCGGTCTGATAAATGGCGTAGAGATCGGCGGGAAGCCGCTCCTGCAGGGCGCAAAAACGCACGCCGGGCCAGTGAATACGCGCATAACTTTCCGGCAGCAGGGTGATGCCATAGCCGTTAGCCACCAGCGCCAGCGCGGTTTGCGGCTCATTCACCTGATGCCTGACCTTCGGTAAAAAACCGTGCTGACGGCAGCGGGCATAGAGATAACTGCCGAGGCTTGAGGCACTCATCGGCATCAGCACGAAATCTTCATGCTCCAGTTCACTCAGCCCGACACTGCTTTTCGCGGCTAACGGATGTTTATCCGGCAGCGCCAGCGCCACATTTTCATGGCCGAACAGCGTGCTGACCATGCCCGGCGGCAGCGCGGTATTGGCTTCACGCCAGATGCCGATATCAATACGATTTTGCTGAAGGGCATCAATTTGCTGGACCGGCGTCAGTTCGGTCAGAGACCAGCTGATTTCCGGCGCACCGGCAGTAAAAGCGTTCAACGCCGGCAATAGCGGGCCCCAGACGGCGGTCCCTACCGTACCAAACTGAATATGCCCCACTTCACCGCGACCGATTTTCCGTACGTGATGCAGCGACCGGTTGATGCCGTCGAGCATCAGCCCGGCTTCGCGCATCAGCGCTGCACCGGCAGGCGTCAGCGATACCGAACGCGTGGTGCGGTTAAACAGCGGCGTGCCGAGCAGTAACTCCAGCTCTTTGATGTGCAGGCTGAGCGGTGGCTGCGACATGTTCAGGCGTACTGCGGCTTTGCTGAAATTCAGCTCTTCCGCCACCACGCGAAAATAGTGCAGCAACCGCAGATTGATCTGCCCCAAATCAAAAGGGGAATCGGTAAAAGGTTTGGTCATCAACAGGTTTCCTGACAGGCTGACGGATTTATAGGGTTTCCCTATAAATAGGGTCCGATAACGGTATTAGACGTGATATGCCGCTCACCCTAGCATTGGAGGTAACCCAATCCTACCGTGAAAGACGAGAGAAGCGATCATGCTCAATAACCTAGACTTTAATAATCATCCTTTTGACTGCGCCGCATTAATCCGCCAGCGTGCGCCCGGCTTTATTCCACGCGCTGCGCTGATCCTCGGCTCCGGCCTTGGCGCATTATGTGACGCCATGACCGACGCCATCGCCATTCCCTATCACGAGCTGCCGGGCTTCCCGCAAAGCAGCGTGGTCGGCCACGCCGGTGAACTGGTGCTGGGTAAACTCGAAGGCGTGCCGGTGATGTGCATGAAAGGCCGCGGGCATTTCTACGAAGGCCACGGCATGTCCGTGATGACCAGCGCGGTGCGCACCTTCAAACTGCTCGGTTGCGAATTCTTACTGGCCACCAATGCCGCCGGTTCATTGCGAAAAGAGGTGGCGCCGGGGCGTCTGGTGGCACTGACTGACCACATCAACTTTATGCCTGAATCCCCACTGGTCGGCCCTAATGATGAACGCTTCGGCCCGCGCTTCTTCAGCCTGGCCAATGCTTACGACAAAGATCTGCGTACGCAGTTGCATCAGGTCGCCGGGACGCTCGGCATCGACGTGGCGGAAGGTGTTTTCGCCTCTTATACCGGCCCGAATTTTGAAACTCCGGCGGAGATCCGCATGATGCAAACCCTTGGCTGCGATGTTGTCGGTATGTCCGTCGTGCCGGAAGTGATTTCAGCGCGTCATTGTGGCCTGAAAGTGCTGGCCGTCTCGGCCATGACCAATTATGCCGAAGGGCTGTCAGACACCGTGCTGTCCCACGAGCAGACCCTGAAATGTGCCGCACTGGCGGCCGGTGATTTCACCCGTCTGATCCGCGCCTTCTTCGCCGTAATGGCCCGCGCAGAAAAATAAGGAGTCCGCCATGGAACAGACCTTCAACCGCCGGCGAATCAATATGATCTCCTGGTTGAGTTACTTCTTTACCGGCGCGCTGGTTTCCACTCTCGGCATTGTTATTGGTCCGGTGTCTGAAGCTTTTGGCAAAGACCCCGGTTTTATCGGCCAGATGTTTACCCTGATGAACATCGGTCTGTTCCTGCCGATCATGGTCAGCGGTCTGCTGATGCGTAAGTTTAATCTGGGTAAGCAGCTGATCACCGGTTCAACCGTATCCGTGCTGACCTGCATTGCGCTGTTTCTGATGCCGTCGATCACCATGTTTGGCATCGGCGTGTTTCTGATTGGTGCGGCGTCTGGGATCATGATGTCCATCGGCAGCTATCTGGTGGTGCGTATTAATGAGGATCCGAAAAAACGTTCAGCGAACTTAATCCTGACCGACTTCTTCTTTGCGTTGGCGGGGGTAGTGCTTTCGCTGCTGCTGGGTTATTTGTTCCAGCATGGCGCCAGCTGGCTGGCAATGTACGGCGTGATGGCGGTGCTGAGCCTGATGATGATCGTGTTATGTGTCGGGCAGAAGTTCCCTTCCATTCCGCAGGCGCCTGCAGCTTCTTCCACTCAGGCTAACCAGCCGCGCTGGGGAATGTCAGTGTGGGTACTCTGTTTTGCGCTGTTTGCTTTCCTGCTGGCCGAGCCGATTTTCACCATGTGGTTGCCGAGCTGGCTGAAAGAGCACTTCGGCATGGCCGCCGACCGCGCTGCGTTTTACATCACCACCTACTGGACGGTGAAATCCATCGGCCTGTTTGTGAATCAGTTCACCGTGCGTTTCATTAAACTGCGCACCTACTTGCTGATCTCCAGCGTGGTTGGCCTGGCGTGTCTGGCCGTGGCGGCCAACAGCAACCAGCCGGGGCTGATCCTGATTTGCGCTGGTCTGTTTGGTTTCTGTAACTCGGGGCTGTTCTCGGGGATCATGAGCTACGGCAGCCTGCAGGTACGCAACTCGCCGCCAACGCTGACCTCGGCGCTGCTGACTATCGGCACCATCGGCACGCTGATTTTCTCCACCCTGTCGTCGCTGGTCTACAGCCACTACGGTCTGTTCTGGGCGCTGAATACCGCGACGGTCTCCTACGTGTTCCTGCTGGTGGCGCTGATTCTGGCCTGCGTAAACAGCAAGGCCGAAGGGTTTGAGCAGCAGCCTGCGCACGGATAATACATATTTCGGGCATGAAAAAAAGGGAAGACCATGAAGTCTTCCCTTTTGCGTTCTTAAATCTGCGGGATTTTACAGCTGCGGTGCGCGCTGCAAGCTGTTCATCCAACCGGTGACGGGTTGCTGAATCAGGCGGCGGGCGCGGCCGTGGCGGCGCAAAATCAGGCCCTGATCCTGCATTTCACTCAGGTCACGGCGGATGGTTTCCAGGCTGACTTCCAACCATTGCGCCAGTTCACTGACCTGCACCACTTCATGCTGATCCACCAACCGGAGAATGGCTTGATGGCGGTTTTTTTTCATCACGATGCAACTCCCGTTGGCACTCGACATTTATTTGTGAACAAAGTCACAAAACTGACGGCAATCATACGCAGGTTTTCAGCTTAATTTTGGGATCGATCTCAATTTTTAGAAAAAAGCTGCGGCTTTTTTGCACCGGGAGATTTTTGGTCAGCGTGATTTCTCAGCCACTCTTTACTCTGACATAATAGCCGGATGCTTTTTGCCACGTTCCGCTGCCGTCTGGTGCGGAGGGCACCACAAGGAATTTAAGATGGAATTCAATACCGCCGGTTTGATCTCACTGCAGGACGCGCTGGACAAAATGCGCGCCCATACACCTGCTAAAACAGAAGAAGATGTCGAATCCTTGCCGCTGGCCGCCGCCGCCGGGCGCATCACCGCCGCGCCAGTGCGCTCACCGGTGTTTGTGCCACCGTTTGATAATTCGGCGATGGACGGTTACGCCCTGCGCACAACCGACCTGCACGACGGCGCTGTTTTTCCCGTCGCCGGTAAAGCCTTTGCCGGTGTGCCTTTCCACGGTGAGTGGCCAGCCGGAAGCTGTATCCGCATCATGACCGGCGCACCGGTGCCTCCGGGCGCGGATGCGGTGATCATGCAGGAACAGACCGAAGTGACTGACGCGGGCGTGCGTTTAACCGCCAGTGTGCGGCCAGGTCAGAACATTCGTCTGATCGGTGATGACATCAAACAGGGTGACAGTGTGCTGGCGCAAGGCGTGCGTCTGGGCGCTGCCGAATTACCGCTGCTGGCCTCGCTCGGCGTGGAGCACGTTGACGTGTACAAGCCGCTGAAAGTGGCCATTTTCTCCACTGGCGACGAACTGCAACCGGTCGGTACGCCGCTGCAGGAAGGGCAGATTTATGACACCAACCGTTTTGCTGTGCGCCTGATGCTCGAGCAGATCGGTTGTACAGTGCTGGATTTAGGCATCATCCGCGACGACCCGCAGGCGCTGCGTGCAGCCTTTGAACAGGCCAATGACTTTGCCGATCTGGTGATCTCCAGCGGCGGTGTGTCGGTCGGTGAAGCGGATTACACCAAGAAAATGCTCGATGAGTTGGGCGAAATTGGTTTCTGGAAACTGGCGATTAAACCGGGTAAACCTTTCGCTTTCGGCAAGCTGAAAAAAGCCTGGTTCTGCGGCCTGCCGGGTAACCCGGTTTCCGCTGCCCTCACCTTCTATCAGCTGGTGCAGCCGTTTATCGCCGGGCTGAGCGGTCATACGTCATGGACGATGCCGCCGCGTCTGAAAGCCAAAGCGACTACGCCATTTAATAAATCGCCGGGGCGTCTGGATTTCCAGCGCGGTATTTTCAGCACCAGCGCCAGCGGAGAACTGGAAGTGCGCACCACGGGTCATCAGGGTTCACACGTCTTCAGCTCGTTCAGCCAGGCCAACTGTTTTGTGGTGCTGGAACGTGAACGTGACCGCGTGTCCGCAGGTGAGTTGGTCGACGTCGAACCTTTTAACGCACTGCTGCGGAGCTGAATATGACGACGCTGCCGGAACTGACCGACGCCGAAACCCTGCGCTATAACCGCCAGATCGTGCTGAAAGGGTTCGATTTCGACGGGCAGGAAAAACTGAAAGCCAGCCATGCGCTGATTGTCGGGCTGGGCGGCCTGGGCTGCGCTGCGGCGCAATATCTGGCGGCCGCCGGGATCGGATCCCTGACGCTGCTGGATTTCGATACCGTGTCGCTGTCTAATTTGCAGCGCCAGACGCTGCATACCGATGCCCGTATCGGCATGAGCAAAGTGGCCTCGGCACAGCTGGCGCTGAAAGCGATTAATCCGCATGTGGCCATCACGCCAATTGACCGTCAACTGGATGACGCAGCGCTCGCCGATACTATCCGCCGGTGCGACGTGGTGCTGGACTGCACCGACAACGTCGCCACCCGCGACCAGCTTAACCGCGCCTGTTTTGCGTCGAAAACGCCGCTGGTTTCCGGCGCGGCTATCCGCATGGAGGGCCAGCTCAGCGTCTTCACCTATCAGCCCGACGAACCCTGTTACCGCTGCCTCAGCCGCTTGTTTGGCGAGAATGCCCTGACCTGCGTGGAAGCCGGTGTGATGGCACCGCTGGTCGGCACCATCGGCAGTTTGCAGGCCATGGAAGCCATCAAACTCTTGACGGATTTCGGGCAAGTTCTCCACAGCCGTTTGCTGATGTTTGATGCAATGACGATGCAGTTTCGGGAAATGAAACTGATGAAAGATCCGCGGTGCGAGGTGTGTGGGGGGCATTGATTCGCTGAATTTTGAGTATAAAAAAGTCCGCACGTTCGCGGACTTTTTTATTATGCAACACAGTAATCCCCAAAATCATTCGCGTTGAATCACAAAACCTGCTGCAAGCAGGTTTTGAACGCTGCTTACAGCGGCCCCTTTAGGGGCGAGGCCTGGAAATAGGCCTCGTAACGCGGCAACCGGATAAACCCCGGGAGCATACATCAGTATGTGACCGGGGTTCGTGAAGGCAGCCAACGCAGAGTCAACGCGAAGGATGAAGCAGGTTTAGTCGTTGATGCCCTGGCTACGCAGATAGTCTTCGTAGTTACCGGAGAAGTCGATGATTTTAGTCGGCGTCATTTCGATGATACGGGTCGCCAGTGAGCTGACGAATTCACGGTCGTGGGAGACGAAGATCAACGTGCCTTCGTACATTTCCAACGCCATGTTCAGCGACTCGATGGATTCCATATCAAGGTGGTTGGTCGGTTCATCCATGATCAGGATGTTAGGACGCTGCATCATCAGTTTCCCGAACAGCATGCGGCCTTTCTCACCACCGGAAAGCACTTTCACTTTCTTCTTAATGTCGTCCTGACCGAACAACAGACGGCCTAAAATGCCGCGCACTGCCTGTTCGTCATCTTTCTCGGACTTCCACTGGCTCATCCAGTCGAATACGTTCAGAGAGTCGTCGAATTCATATTCGTGATCCTGCGCGTAGTAACCGATTTTGGCGTTTTCAGACCATTTCACCGAACCGCTTTCCGGCTCATGCTCACCCACCAGCGTTTTCAGCAGGGTGGTTTTACCGATACCGTTGGCGCCCAGAATGGCAATTTTCTCGCCCACTTCCAGCATCAGGCCAAGATTTTTAAACAGCGGGCCGTTATCAAAACCTTTGGTGATTTTTTCCACTTCCAGCGCATTACGGAACAGTTTCTTGTCCTGCTCAAAACGCATGTAAGGGTTCTGACGGCTGGACGCTTTGATTTCGTCGAGCTGGATTTTGTCAATCTGACGGGCACGGGACGTCGCCTGCTTAGATTTTGAGGCGTTGGCACTAAAGCGGCTGACGAAGGATTGCAGTTCAGCAATCTGTGCTTTTTTCTTGGCGTTATTGGCGCTCAGAAGTTCACGTGCCTGCGTTGCCGCCGTCATGTATTCGTCATAGTTACCCGGATACACGCGCAGCTCGCCGTAGTCCAGATCCGCCATGTGTGTACACACCATGTTCAGGAAGTGACGGTCATGCGAAATGATGATCATGGTGCTGTTACGTTCGTTCAGCACCTGCTCCAGCCAGCGAATGGTATCGATGTCCAGGTTGTTCGTCGGTTCGTCGAGCAGCAGAATTTCCGGGTCAGAGAACAGTGCCTGCGCCAGCAATACGCGCAGTTTAAAGCCCGGTGCGATTTCGCTCATCAGGCCGTAATGTTGTTCTACCGGAATGCCAACGCCGAGCAGCAGTTCGCCCGCGCGAGATTCCGCACTGTAGCCGTCCATTTCGCCGTATTCGACTTCAAGGTCTGCCACTTTATAACCGTCGGCTTCGCTCATTTCCGCCATCGCGTAAATGTGGTCACGCTCTTCTTTCACGGCCCACAATTCAGCGTGGCCCATGATCACGGTGTCCAGCACGCTGAACGCTTCAAAGGCGAACTGATCCTGGCGCAATTTACCCAGACGCTCGTTCGGGTCAAGTACCACGTTGCCGCCTGATGGCACTAAGTCGCCACCAAGGATCTTCATGAAAGTGGATTTACCGCAACCGTTAGCGCCGATCAAACCGTAACGGTTACCGCCGCCAAATTTCACGTTAATATTTTCAAATAACGGCTTGCTGCCGAATTGCATGGTGATGTTGTAAGTACTTAACACAACGCTCGCTCTTAATTAGGAATGTGATTTGGCGCGCATTATGCCACAACGGCGCAAGGAGATCGCCTGTTGGGGTGGTTGTTTTTCAGGCAAACCTCTTCACATCGGTAACTTTTTGTTAATTTTAGCCGGATGCATGTTCTGGCGCTTTGCATTACACTGCGGCTCATGAAAAAAATCCGTCTGTTGATTCTGCTTATTCTTAGCATCACGCTGCCTTCTTTAGGGCTGGCGTCGGTGAATTTGATGGCGCAGTGTTCTACGCTGACGGAAATGACTACCAGCGGGCCGACGGCTATGCCGGGCATGTCCGCGATGACCGACTCTCCTGATGACTGCATGACACCAAAAAGCGACATGTCGTCAAAGGGCAAACAGCAAGGCGGCCAGAACTGTAAGTTTGGCGCTAACTGTAATCTCAGCACGATCCTGACCTCTTTCGTTCCCCTGACATTATCTTCCCCCTATCAGGACAACGTCTTACCGACGCCTGAAACTCCGTTCTCCCCGGCCCTTGAAGGCCAATGGCGCCCTCCCCGGTCCGTCTGATTCTTATCGATAGTTAACGCCGTTTGGCCTGTAGCTGACGGAAAAGGTATGCCTTGGTGCGTGCCGTTACTTTCATGGAATCAATACGATGTCCTTCAAATCGATCTATGTCCCTGCGCAGCTTTTGCTTGCGGGAATAACCCCGTTCGCCCATGCCGCGCCGCTGACCTTCAGCTACGCGGTGAGCAGTGCGTTGCAGCAATCTCCCGAACTCTCTGCCAGCCGGACTGGCATTCATTCCGCACAGGCAGCGGCTATTCCTGCCGGAGCCTTGCCAGACCCAAAATTGATCACCGGCCTCGACAACTTCCCGGTCTCCGGCCCGATGGCAAACTCCCTGACCGAAGAATCCATGACCATGGAGAAAATTGGGTTGATGCAGGAATTTCCCAATTCAGCCAAGCGCGATGCCCGCGAGGAGGTCGCCAGCGCGCAGATCCAGCAGGCGGGTTCACAGCACAGCATCTTGCAGGTTGATGTCGCGCAGGGCGCTGCCTTAGCCTGGCTCAGCCGTTATTATCTCGAACAACAGCTTGGGCTTTTACAACAGCTGGAACATGAAAATGGCTTGCTCGGCACAGCGTTACAAGCACAGATCGTATCGGGGCGAACGCCCCTTGCCGACGTACTGAATGCCGACGAAAAACAGGCCGAACTGGCCGACCGTGAAGACCAACTTCAGCGGGATCTGCGCACCGCCACAGCCAGTCTCAGCCGTTATATTGGCGCGGACGCACAACAGCCACTGGTGGGCAGCGCGCCGGACTTACCGGTCGATGCGACGAGCTATCTGAAAACCTTGCATAACACGCCAAAGATTCAGGCATATAACAGTGAGACGGCGAAAGCGAAGGCTGAGCTGCGTGCAGCCCAAGCCGAGAAAAACCCCGACTGGAGTGTCGAACTGGATTACCAAAGGCGCGACCCGCAGTACGGCAACATGGTGTCGGTGCAATTTACCGTCGGCCTGCCGGTGTTTGCCGCCAACCGTCAGGATCCGATTATCGCGGCCAAAACCCTCGACCTGACGCAGGTCGGTGAACTGCGTGATGCCGCCATCCGCCAGCAAACCAATCAACTTAATAACGACCTCGCAGAGTACGCCACCCTCACCCGCCAGATTGAACGTATCGACCAACGCTGGCTGCCGCTGGCCCGGCAGAAAGTCACGCTATTGAACGCAGGTTACTCGCGCGGTACCAGCGATAGCGCCGCACTGATCAATGCCCGCAGCGCCGTGCTTGAACAGCAAATCCGCAAAGTCGGGCTGCAAAGTGAACGTGCACAACGGGCAGCGGCCCTCTATTACACCTTTGCAGGAGTGCAACAATGAAACGGAAACCCTTTCAACTGGCGGCTCTGGCTGTGGTTTGTCTTGCTGCGGGTGGCGCGACAGGTTATTGGTACGCCAACACGCAGACGGTCCCCCCGCACGATAGTATCGCCAAAGACGCGGCACCCACCGGGGGCAAAGTCCTCTACTGGTATGACCCGATGGCCCCGGCTCAGCATTTTGATAAACCGGGAAAATCCCCGTTTATGGATATGCCGTTAACGGCAAAATACGCCGACCAGACAACCCCGGATAACAGCGTGCGCATTGACGCTGGCATGGTACAGAACCTGGCCATCCGCTTGGCGACGGTGACCCATAGTCAGGTCGAAAACCGTGTCAGTGCGGTCGCCAACGTGGTACTCAATGACCGCGATGTCGCGATTGTGCAGGCGCGCAGTAATGGCTTTGTGCAACACAGTTATCCGCTGGCAGCAGGCGATATCGTGAAGGCAGGGTCACCGCTGGTGGACTTATTGATGCCAGACTGGGCCGGTGCGCAGGGTGAATACCTGGCGATGCGCAGCACCGGGGACACCGCACTGACCAACGCGGCTAAACAGCGGCTGTTACTGCTGGGGATGCCACCGTCCCTAATACGCCAGGTGGAACAAAGCGGCAAACCGCAGCCGGTCTTTACCCTCACTGCGCCGATCACAGGCGTGATTCAGTCTCTCGATGTCCGCCAGGGAATGGCCGTTGCCAGTGGGAATACGCTGGTGACACTCAACGGTATTTCCTCCGTATGGCTGGATGTCGCGGTGCCTGAAGCGCAAGGCGCGCAGGTGGTGTTGGGCCAACCGGCACAGATAATTTTCCCGGCTTATGCCGGAAAAACGTTTACCGGCAAGGTCAGCGCCATTTTACCCGTCGCCGACGCCGCCAGCCGGACCCTGAAAGTCAGAGTGGAACTGGCTAACCCTCAACAACAGTTCAGACCGGGCATGTTTGCCCAGGTCAGTTTGCATAACAGTAACGCGCTGGAAAACCTCACCGTACCGAGCGAGGCGGTGATCCACACCGGTCTGCGCGATGTGGTGATCGTTAGCGAAGGAGATCACCATTTTTCCCCTGTTGAAGTGCAAATAGGGCCTGACGCTGCGGGAAAAACAGCGATTCTCTCCGGCCTGACTCAAGGCCAGCAGGTGGTGGCGTCCGGCCAATTCCTGATTGACTCAGAAGCCAGCCTGCAAGGTGTTCTTGGCCGGATGGGCAGTGCTGAAAATCAGGGGAATCAGCCATGATTGCACTATTGATTCGCTGGTCAGTCGCCAACCGGTTTCTGGTACTGATGGCAACGCTGTTTATCGCCGCTGCCGGTGTCTGGGCCATCAACACCACGCCAGTAGATGCCCTGCCCGATCTGTCCGATGTTCAGGTGATCGTCAGGACCAGTTACCCGGGCCAGGCGCCACAACTGGTTGAAAATCAGGTGACCTATCCACTGACCACCACCATGCTCTCGGTGCCGGGGGCACAAACCGTGCGCGGTTATTCCTTCTTCGGCGACTCTTTTGTTTACGTGATTTTCAAGGAAGGCACCAATCTGTATTGGGCGCGTTCGCGGGTGCTGGAGTACCTCAGCCAGGTGCAGTCACGCTTACCTGCCGGAGCCAAACCCGCCCTTGGACCTGATGCCACGGGTGTCGGCTGGATTTATGAATACGCCTTGGTCGATAAAAGTGGAACTCACGATTTAAGCCAGTTGCGCAGTTTGCAGGACTGGTTCCTGCGCTTCGAATTGAAAAGCATCCCAAATGTGGCCGAAGTGGCCAGCGTCGGCGGCATGGTGAAGCAGTATCAGATTGTGCTCGACCCGGTAAAAATGGCCGCCTATCGTCTGCCTCAGCAGGCGGTGATCGCTGCCGTACAGCAGGCCAATCAGGAGGCCGGTGGATCGGTGGTCGAACTGGCGGAAACGGATTACATGGTCAGGGCTTCCGGCTACCTGAAAACCCTGGATGATTTCCGGCTGATCCCGCTCGGTGTCGTAAATGGCATTGCGGTTACCCTCGGGGATGTTGCCAGAATACACATCGGCCCGGAACTGCGTCAGGGCGTGGCCGAACTTAACGGTCAGGGGGAAACCGTCGGTGGCGTGATTATTCTGCGTTCCGGCGAAAATGCCCGCACCACCATTGCCAGCGTGAAACAGAAACTCCACGAGTTACAGCGCAGTTTACCCACCGGCGTCGAAATCGTGCCGGTGTATGATCGCAGTAAGCTGATTGACCGCTCCATCGATAACCTCAGCCATAAACTGATCGAGGAGTTTGTCGTCGTGCTGCTGGTTTGTGCGCTGTTTTTATGGCACTTCCGCTCAGCGCTGGTCGCTATCATCTCGCTGCCGCTCGGTATCATGATCGCCTTTATTCTGATGCGCATTCAGGGGATCAACGCCAACATGATGTCTCTGGCAGGTATCGCCATTGCCATCGGGGCGATGGTCGATGCCGCTATCGTGATGATCGAAAACGCCCACAAAAAGATTGAACACTGGACCCACGATCACCCCGGCGAGAAGCTCGAGGGGCAGGCGCATTGGGAAGTGATCACCGAGGCGGCAACCGAAGTTGGCCCCGCGCTGTTCTTCAGTTTGCTGGTGATCACCCTTTCGTTTATCCCTGTCTTCACACTCGAATCGCAGGAGGGCAAACTGTTTGGCCCGCTGGCCTTCACCAAAACCTACGCCATGGCGGGTGCTGCCCTGTTGTCGGTGACACTGATCCCGGTACTGATGGGCTACTGGATACGCGGCCGCATCCCCGATGAGCGCCGCAACCCTATCAATCGCGGCCTGACCCGCGTCTACCGGCCAATGCTCAATGGGGTACTCACCCACCCTAAACTCACACTGCTGCTGGCGGCCCTTATTCTATTGACCACACTATGGCCGCTCAGCCGCATCGGTTCGGAATTCATGCCCGCTATTGATGAAGGTGACTTGCTGTATATGCCGTCGGCCCTGCCGGGCCTTTCGGTATCTAAAGCGGCCGAACTGCTGCAACAGACCGACCGGCTGATCAAAACCGTGCCGGAAGTGCAGAGCGTCTTTGGCAAAGCCGGACGGGCGGAAAGCGCCACCGACCCGGCACCGGTGGAGATGTTTGAAACCACCATTCAGTTCAAACCCCGCGACCAGTGGCGCCAGGGTATGACGCCGGAAAAACTGGTGAAAGAGCTGGACAGCATCGTGAAAGTGCCAGGTTTAGCCAACATCTGGGTGCCGCCGATCCGCAACCGTATCGACATGCTGGCCACCGGGATTAAAAGCCCGATCGGCGTGAAGATCTCCGGGCCGACGCTTAGCGCGATCAACAGCACGGCACAGGCCGTGGAACGGATCGCCAAAACCGTGCCGGGCGTGAATTCTGCGTTAGCGGAGCGCTTAGCCGGTGGCCACTATATTGACGTCGATATCAACCGGGCCTCTGCCAGCCGTTACGGACTGAATATCGCTGACGTGCAGGCGATTGTCTCTTCGGCTATCGGCGGGGCAAATATCGGCGAAACCGTCGAGGGGCTGGCGCGTTATCCGATCAACCTGCGTTATCCGCGTGAAACCCGTGACTCACTCGGCGGATTGCGCGAGCTGCCCATTTACACGCCGTCAGGCCAGCAAATCACCCTTGGCATGGTGGCGACGCTGAACGTCAGCGAGGGGCCACCGATGATCAAAACGGAAAATGCCCGTCTTTCTGGGTTGGTCTATATCGACGCCAACAACAGCGATATTGCTAACGTCGTCGAGACGCTGCGCCATGCGGTTAATCAGCAATTGCAACTCGCGCCCGGCGTCAGCCTCGAATATGCCGGGCAATTTGAATACCTGCAACACGCGTTACAACGTCTGAAACTGGTGGTTCCGGCAACGCTGGCCATTATCTTCTTCCTGCTCTATCTGATCTTCCGCCGGGTGGAAGAAGCGGCGCTGATCATGCTGACCTTACCTTTTGCCATGATTGGCGGTATCTGGCTGCTTTATCTGCTCGGCTACAACCTGTCGATAGCTTCTGGCATTGGCTTTATCGCGCTGGCCGGTGTTTCGGCGGAATTTGGCGTGATCATGCTGGTCTATTTGCGTCAGGCTATGAGCGTGCACAACCCACACAACCTGCCGCTGACGGCGTCAGAAATGGATGCCGTTATTCGTGAAGGGGCCACCTTACGCGTCAGGCCAAAAGCCATGACGGTGGCGGTGATCCTGGCCGGGCTGGTGCCGATTTTACTCAGCAGCGGCACGGGCTCCGAAGTGATGAGCCGCATTGCAGCACCGATGGTCGGCGGCATGATAAGCGCCCCGCTGCTGTCGATGTTTCTTATACCCGCGCTCTGGCGTTTGCTCGCAGAACGTGAATTCTCTGGACGTAAATCCTCAGCCTCTTTGCAGGCTACCCGTTCCCATGATCTTAATAAGTGAAGGAAATATCATGTCTAACATCATCAATATCATCGCTCTCTCAGTGCTGTTTGCCGCTGCTGCTCCGGTAATGGCCGCAGACACCAGCATGGCCGGTATGCAAATGGCAGACACACCGGCAAAAAGTGATACCGCCAATGCCAGCGGTGTGGTGAAAAAAATCGATACGGCAGCAGGCATGGTGACGCTGCAACACGGCCCGATTCCGGCCATCAACTGGCCAGCCATGACCATGGGTTTTAAAGTGGCGGATCCGGCATTGCTGAAGAATATTAAGGAAGGGGAAACCGTCGATTTCACCCTGAAAGCAGAAAATGGCAATGAAGTCGTGATGGCGATTCAGGCTAAGAAATAGCGCCATAAAAAAACCCGGCAATGCCGGGTTTTCATTTTTGAACTTTGCGGGTGAGATTAGAAGCTGTAACCGATCACGCCGTAGTAACCCCAACCGGTGGACTTCACGTCGAAGTTACCGTTGCCGAAGTTCAGCTCAGCACCGTCTTGCCACTGGCCGCCGTTATGGAAGTAACGCGCCACGAACGAGTAATGCCAATGCGTATAGTTCAGCGCAAGGATGTGGCTGGACGCAACAGAGTTACTTGAACGTGCCTGACGCCCATTAACGTCATTGAAGCCGCCGTCGCCCAGATCAGAACCCCAGTCGAAGTTGGTGAACCCGATGTAGCTCAGGCTACCGCCCCACAGCTGAGTTAAGGGTACGAAGTATTTCACTTTGAAACGGTAACCATCCCAGCTGTTTTCATTGGCTGCACCGTAGTTTTCCCATTGGTATTTCGCATATACGTTCAGGGAGAGACTCATTGGCAGATGAGTATCAATATCAGTACCCAGACCCATGAACCAGGTGTTCTGGCGGTTATCGCTATCCGGCCCCATATCGTAGATATAGTTGTTGGCGAAGTACCACTCTTTGAACGGGCCGAAGCTCAGATCGGTGTTGGTCATTTTATCGATAGAGAAGCGCGGTTCAATTTCCATAAACATCGGGGAACCGTTCTTATCCCAGATACCGGTGTCGTTGCCATTACCGGCGCCGAAGGTTTTTGGAATATCGATGTAGCCGTAGAAATCAAACCAGTCTTTGTGTGCGAAGGCTTCATATTCGAGGTAGACGTCGTTACGAATGGTTGGTCCGAAACGGGTATCGGCGCTGCCGACTACGTTAACGCTCTGATGCCACCAGTCGGAAACGAATTCACCCTTGGTGTCATCAGCCAGCACAGTCGCGCTGTAAGACAAAGCTAAAAGTGCGCCAGCTGCAATAATTTTATTTTTCATTTGTTTACCAGAAGCGGGTTAGGAAGCAACTCCCTGCCAGAAGGAGACAATTTTTTACGAAACATTCAGCGTCTGAATATTTATTCAGGGCCACTGCCTGCTTAAAACCGTAATTGGCGTGCCACATCACTACGCATAAAAAAGAATCTGAAACTGTGACCTGCAACCGATTGCCATGCCTTAATACAAAGGTTGAGCAAATACCAGCCACCTAAGATCAGATTCAACGTTTGATAGCTAATAAATAGATTTGGTCAAGGTTTGTCAATTTCTGTTTCATTCCGATACATAGTTTGTGTGATGAGAGTCACACAAAATTCACATATTGCTGATAAGGACGTTTCTTATACCGCTCGATATCGATTGTGCAAAATGCGTACAATTGACAATTGTCGTGCTATTATTATGACAATTAGCGAAAAAAGGAGTCCATCATGCAAACCAAAATTTCCGAGCTGCATTCCAAAAATCCCCCCGTGCCTGCAATGCGCCTTTGGCAATCTGCGGGGCTTCCCGCAAGTGGTGGAATAAGTTTGATCAATGCCATACAAAAGGGATTTTCAGTTGATAGTATTCATCGCCTAAACGCCGAACTGGGATGGTCAAAAATGGCTTTGCTGGAAATCATGGGAATAAACGAACGCAGCTTTGCACGCCGCAAAGCGGAGAACGGTCTGCTGAAAACCGACGAAAGCGAACGCGTCGCACGCCTGATCCGAATCGTGGATGCGGCCACTGACTTATTCGAAGGCGACCGCAGCGCCGCGCTCGACTGGATACGCCGCCCAGCTCCGGCGCTTGGTGGTGTTCCACCGGTAGAGATGCTGGCCTCAGAGGCGGGTGCGCTGGAAGTGAATCGCCTGATTGGCCGTCTGGAATACGGGGTCTTTGGGTGAGGCTATATCGCATAGTGAAAACCAAACATCTGGCGACAGCCTGGTCGGGTTCCGGCGCGCAACTTTATGGCGGCCGCTGGAACCCACCCGGAAAACCGGTGGTATACCTCGCCACCAGCATTTCACTGGCCATACTGGAAATCATGGTGCATCTGCAAAGTAGCCTGTTGTTACAGGCCTATACGCTGCTGAGTATCGATGTACCCGATGAGATGCTGCCCTCGCTCGATACATCAGCACTCAATACCGACTGGAAAGATCCGTCGCCGCCTGACAGTACGCAAAATTTGGGGGAAGCCTGGTTACTGGCCGGGGAAAGTGTCGGATTAAGAGTGCCGTCGGTGATTGTACCGAGCGAATTCAATGCCATTATGAATCCGCAACATGCCGATTTCGCCGCCCTGCTTGAGACAGTAAAAACAGAAGCGATGATATTTGATCCGCGCCTGACCTGACGGCCAGACGCGTGATGTGGTTTAGGACGAAGCGTTTATGATGACTGGCGATTGCTGCGGTAAATCAGCCATAAAGCGATCGCCAGGCAGGGAACCGCAGCCATGCGTTGCCATGAAAGGCCGATCGTCGGGTTTTGCAACCAACCGAAATTATCAATCATCATCCCCATCGACAACTGCCCAAGAATAACCGCCACCGTCGCGGCGGCAGTGCCAATCCGTGGTACAGCGGTGACCATGATGATGATGTACGGCACGCCAAACAGTGCGCCCATCAGTTGCCATTTCGGCACAGTCAGCAGCGTGGCAGACTGCGGTGTCTGGATAAACAAAATCAGCACGCCGGTGATGGCTGCGCCTACGCTGAAAGTCAAAAATGCACTTTTCAGCACGCCGACTTTTTCGCCCAGTTTACCATTGACCGCCGCCTGCATGCTTAGTGCGGATCCGGCTACCACAGCCAGAATAATCATTATGACTTCCGTCATGTTCAGCTCCAGGCAATCAAAATTAACGCGACGACAATAAACGCCAGCGCCAGCAAGCGCTCAACGCCCACTTTTTTCGCCGGGCTGCCAAACCAGCCAAAATGGTCAATCAGCAAGCTCTTAGCCACCTGACCGGAAAGAATGGCGATCATCGTCAGGCCGATACCAATCAGCGGCGTCGCCAGTGTCAGCACAATCACGTAAACCGGCCCCAGTACACCGCCCAGCAGTTGCCAGCCCGGCAGTTGAGTAAACGCCGGGGCATTGCGCGGACTGAAAAACAGCACCAATAAACCGGTCAGCACAGCACCAACCCCAAAGATACTCAGCGTCGCCCATAAATGGCCGACCTCCGTTCCCAGCGGTCCAAGCAGCCCGGCCTCCAGCGATAGCCCCATGCCAGCCAATACCACCAGCGGAATTAAGATCAGATTCATTATTTTCCAGTTACGCCCTGATAAAAGAAACGGACTATAGCGTAGCGTTTCATTGCGAAAAACAGGACAATCAGGAAAATACTTTTGCCGGATACGCACAGATGGAAGGTTTTAATCAGATCAACTTCAAGGCACTGCGTCTGTTTGTCGCAGTGGTGGATCAGGGCAGCTTTTCCGAAGTGGCGCGCCGCGAAGCCATGTCGCCGTCCACCATTTCCCGCGCCGTGCAGCAGATAGAACAAGCCTTACAGACTCAGTTGCTGTATCGCAATACCCGCGCAGTCAGCCCCACCGAGTCGGGGAACCTGCTCGCTCATCATGCCCGGCAGGTTTTGGATCAACTCGATCAGGCTCAGCGCGGTTTACAGGAGCAGGATCTGGAGCCGGGCGGACTGGTGCGCATCAACGCCCCCGTGGTGTTCGGCCAGCGCCACATTGCCCCCTGGTTGCATGAACTCTGCGCACGCTATCCCAAACTTCACATTGAGCTGATGCAGACAGATGATTTTATCGATCCTTTGCATGATGCCACCGACTTGCTGATCCGCATCGGCGTTATGGCCGACTCCACCTTGCAATCGCGCACGCTCGGGCATCAGCGCTTCAGGCTTGCTGCCAGCCCTGCCTACCTGGCCCGCGCCGGAACCCCAGCTTCGCCCGCAGAACTGGCGCAACACAGTTGCCTGGTTTTTAAAGGTTTTGCCGGTTCGCAGCGCTGGTTTTTCCGCCAACCGCACCATGAATGGCAACCGTACAGTTTGCACGGCGCACTCACCAGCAACAATGCAGAAACCCTGACACAGGCCGCTATCGACGGCGTGGGGTTGGTGGTCTTCCCGACCTGGCTTATTGGCGATGCGTTGCATGACGGCCGTCTGGTCAACGTGCTGGGGGGCTTTGACGTCTCCACCTCGCTGGAAACACAAACGATCTCTGCCGTGTATCCGCACAGTAAAAGGCTGTCGATTAAAGTCCGTGCGGTGATTGATTTTCTGCGGGAGAAATACGGCGAGACACCCTATTGGGAGAGATAATGGCTGACGCATAGCCAACGTCCATCAGGCACAAAAAACGCGGCCAGAGCCGCGTTTTTTGTTACTACTATTCTGTGTCTGAAAATGCCTGTCTTTTTTGCTCACTACACTCAGCAACAGGTTAGAACTGATAAACCAGACCGACCGCCGTCACATCATCGGTATTGATACCGGCGTTGTCGGTGAAGGTGCTGGCGTCGATCAGGTTGATTTTGTAATCAACATAAGCCGACATGTTTTTGTTGAAATAGTAGGTCGCACCCAAGTCAACAAACTTCACCAGGTCCTGATCATCGTAGTTATTGCCTAAACGGTCACTGCCCAGATCTTTACCGCGAGTCTGGTTATAGGCCACGAACGGACGCAAACCAAAGTCGAACTGGTAACTTGCATAGGCTTCAAACGCCTGTGACTGGTTAGCATAACCATAAGCTTCTGAATCGGTAGAACCGAAGCGTGAAGCGTTATAAGCCTGAGTAAACATCGCGGCCAGATAGACGTTGTTCGCGTCATATTTCAGACCACCGGTATAACCTTCCGCTTTTTTACCGCCACCCATAATACCCGCTGCAGAATTTTGCTCATCTGTACGGTCTGAGTTGAAGAACGCACCGGCAACGCTGACGCCAGCGCCGATATCGTAGCTCAGGGACATACCGTAACCGTCGCCATTCTGCGTCAAGACATCACGCGTACCGGGTTCAGCACCGCCGCTATCGTTTTTACCCTGATACTGAAGAGCAAACTTCAGGCCATCAACCAGACCAAAGAAGTTGTTATTACGGTAGGTGGCGACGCCATTAGTACGCTGGAAAAGGAACTGGTCAGCGCCATAGGTAGAGCCATCAAACTCAGGCTGCATATCGGTCCATGATGCAACGTCATACATCACGCCATTGTTACGGCCATAATCGAATGAACCGTAGTCGCCAAATTTCAAACCAGCAAAACCATAACGGGTGAAGGAATTATCACCAGAATCAGAGCTTTCAGCGTGGTTAGCCTGAACCTGATACTCCCACTGACCATAACCGGTCAACTGGTCGTTGATCTGGGTTTCACCTTTGAAACCCAGACGGATGTAGCTCTGGTCACCATCAGAGCCAGCATTATTTGAGAAATAGTGTAAGCCATCAACCAAACCGTACAGGTCCAGTTTATTACCATCTTTATTATAGACTTCTGCCGCACTTGCTGATCCTGCCACTAATAATGCAGGGACCAAGAGAGAAAGAATTCGATATTTCATTTGAGCTATCCTCGTAAGGTGTCGGGCGTGCCACTGATTGAAGAGTCTTGGGTGAAGTAAAACGATTAAAATTATATGCCCGACATGGCAAATCCATTCTCTGTATATAAAGTCTATTAATCCAGAAAGAAAATGATACCAACTTAGTGATAGTGTTTCGTATCTATTATTAAATGTAACATAATGTTAATGGTGACGAACTTTCTTGAAAAAACTCAATTGTTAAAATATAGCACTTATCGCTAATTTATTAAAAAATACATATATATCAATAAAATAAGAACAACCCATAGAGCACTAAGTGATAAAGCAAAAAATCAATAATTCTATATAATCCCACTTGCTATCATCATTATTTGTTATTCATTACCTTCATTCCACATTTTATGGAAACGACAGCCGGCCTTATGGCCGGTTTTTTTTCGCCTTTTGTGCGGTAGTTACAGCATGTGACATTGTCAAAATCGGGTTATTTCATACCGGTAGTACAATACGGATAATTTATCAATATTCATATTCACTCATTCATCCTTGTCATTATTCCCTCTTATTTATCTTATTCCCTTCACAATCTGAACAGTAATTTATTAATATCTGATACAAAAACAATCAATTATAGCGGCCATAAAACAATCAGTTAATTGGTCATCGCCGGTTTTCTCCACAAAAAAATCAATTTTTGTACAGTGTTGGTCACCTGACAGGTTAATCCGTTACTATAAGACCAATCTAAGAGCAATCCCGCTGATGTTGCCCTTCTCAGCCGATACACTCTTGCTTTGCCCGCGTCTGACTGCCTGTCAGGCTAAAGCGCGCCACATTCACGCCCGGACTCAAGGAACCTCATGTCACAACAGGATCAGCACGACAACCTCTCAAAAGCCAGAATGCTTCTGGCAACACGCCGTTTTGCTAAACTCGACGAGTGGCTGTTGACGCTGATGCGCGGTTGGCAGAACCAGACGGATAGTCACAGTGACTACGGTCTGGTTCTGCACCCGGGAACGCTGACGTCCGGGCCGGAGACCCAAACGCTTGATCCGCTCGATGTGTTCAGTGACTGGGTGCAGCAGTGCCCTCACAGTTACCATGCCCATGTTCTGCTGGGGATGTTCTGGCATGAGCAGGCGTGGAGGATCCGTCAGGGAAACGGAAAAGATGACATTGAAGACAGCCAGTGGCTGGGCGCACAACTGTGCTGCGACTACTCGGTACTGGCTTTTTTACGCGCCATCGAACTGCATCCGCGGCCAACCCACGCGTTTCGTCATCTGATGAACCTGAGCGGCGGTTTTGGCGAGCCTTATTGGTTACGCGACCTGTTTGCCGGGCGGTCTCCCCTTCCTTTGCACGAAAAATTTAACATTGCCGGCAGCCCTGTCTGGCATACCGGCGTGGCGCATCTGCACGCGCTGGGCATCGAGCCCGCTACCCATTGGCCGCAAACGCTCCCCGCCGCCTTGAGAAACACCCGTCAGGAGGAGGAACAGGCGCTGGATCACTGGCTGCGCATGGCGATGTCAGTGCGCCAGAGTGATGTGGGAACGATGGAGTCGTACCTGATTTTCCACTCTGCCGCCTGGGGCGGGGATGACAACCAGCAGATGGCGATTATCGACGGGCCACTGTGTGCCGAGTTTAGTGAAGATGAGCGTAACTATTTTCGTGCTAACGCCCTGACTGACGCGCTGTCCGGCGACATTGCCGATCGTGATTCAGAACGCGCTAATCAACTGCAACAGCGCCTGCAACAACTCCTCGCGCAGCCGCTGGAGGATACCGTCCGCATCCGCCTGCTCGACCTTTATGGCACCTGTGCCGCTTACTGGCAGGATGACGATCAGGCTGGCCTGGCGGTCTACAACGCCTTGTTTGACCTCTCACCGCAGGCGATGCCGGGCCATTTTGCCGCGATGTTTATCTCCCGCGCTGTGCTCGCCAATGGTGAACAGCAGGGGTTAGCGACGCTGACGTCCTTACTGATCCGTGCCATCAACCAACCCGACGACGCCGTATTGGTGGCCTATGCCGCCGCTGCGGTGCAGTACGGATTGTATGGCCTGCCGCTGCAACCAGAGCTCAGCCGGGGTCTGATGGATCATGCGGCCTCACTGATACAGCAGTCTGGTGAGGACACCAGTGCAAAAGATCTCATCACCATCGCCCACGATATGGCGATCAATGACAACTTCGACGCCGCGCACTTCCTGATGACCGAAATGGCCCGCCGTGGCAGCGCATTGCACAGCTACGAGCTCTATTTCTTCTATCGCAACGGCTGGCATCAGGATGTTCCTGAGACTTTCCACAGCGACAGCAACGCCATGGACTGTGTGCTCAGCGCCGCCCGTTCGGGCATGGTTCCCGCCATGTTCACCTGTGCGAATGCGTTGCGTGAAGGTATCGGCGGCGAAACCGATTATCAACAGGCTATGCAGTGGTATCAGCGGGCAATCGACGCCGGACACCCCTCCTCCTCATACTGGCGTGCGAGTTGCGCACTGGATCACGGCCCTGAGCAGGATAAACGCCTGGCCGCTGAGCAGTGGCTACCCGCCATTTTGCTTGACCCGCAACATCCCGATCGCAGCGAAGCCGCCTACACCCTCGGCATGGCCTGGCTGACCGGCAGCGGTGTCAAAAAGAATCGCCACACTGCCGCGCAATTTATGGAATTCGTTCTCGAACTGGATCCAGCATCCGACGCTGCCCGCCAGGTGCTCAATGAACTGACCGGCTCCCTGCGCAACCGTATGAGCCTGTGGCAGGACAAACGTAAAACCGACGAAACCGACGCCGTGGCGAAATACCGCGTGATTTAACGTTCCCGCAGCGACTCTTTGACCTTATTCAGCGGTTTAATCAGGTAATCCAGCACAGTTTTCTGGCCGGTTTTAATCTCGACGCTGGCGACCATGCCGGGAACGATGGGGAACTGGCGGCCGGCTTTGTTGGTCAGGACAGCTTTGTCGGTGCGCACATAGACGCGGTAGTAGAACTGGTCGCGTTTGACTTCATCCTGCAACGTATCCGGCGAGACGCTTTCCACCTGCCCTTCCAGATCGCCATAAATCGAGGAGTCGTAGGCGCTGATTTTTACCGTGGCGGGTAATCCGGGGCGGATGTAGGCGATATCACGCGGGTTGATGCGGGTTTCGATCAGCAACTGGTCTTCAATCGGCACAATCTCCATCAGCTTGCCGCCGGGTTGCAACACCCCGCCGACGGTACTGACCTGAATATCCTTCACGATGCCATGCACCGGCGAGAACAGCTCAGAGCGGGTGACCTGGTCCTCTTTACCGGCCATCACCTGCAGTTCGGCGTCGAGATCGGCGTTGTTCTTCACCTGCTCCTCACGGGCACGAACGGCGTACTGGTTAGTGGCATCATCAATTTTTCCGCGCAATTCGCTGGCCTGACGTTTCAGACGAATCACTTCCACCTGCCCCGCCGCGCCCTTAGCCACCAGCGGCTGTGTCATGTTGATTTCATCATTAACCAGTTTCAGCGACTGTTGCAGGTTGCTGACGGTTTCATCGCGGTTCTGTTTGCGCGAGAGGTAAAGCTGGCGTTCGCGGGCCACCAGCTCCGGGGCTTTCATGGTTTCACTGCTGAATTTCAGCGGTGCGCCGGTCAGTTCTGCACTCAGACGTTCAGACGACGCCCGCAGCGTACGCACCCTGGATGCCGCTTCACCGTAATTGGACTGCGAACGCGTCGGGTCCAGCTGCGCCAGCATCTGCCCGCGGTTAACGATCGACCCTTCCTGCACCATCAGTTTGAGGATCACACCGCCGTCGAGCGAGTCGATCTGCTGCGCTTTACTTGAAGGCGTCACTTTACCGGTGCCGACCGTCACTTCATCCAGCGTGGCAAAATAGGCCCAGACAAAAAACAGCAACAGTCCCGCCAGCGAGACCCAGACAATACCGGACACTTTTCTCTGCTGGGCATCCAGCTCGTCGTGCAAGGTTGCGTGTGTCATAAGGACTCCTTAAGCCGAAGCCGCGACGGCGGGAGGGGGCGTATTCGAAACCGCACTGGCGAGGATCTGGTCACGCGGCCCGTCGGCCACCACGCGTCCGTTATCCATCACCACGATGCGGTCTACCAGTTTGAGCAGGGCCGGACGGTGTGTTACCACCACCAGCGTGCGGCCGGTGAGCCAGGTGTGCAGCTGGCGGATCACATACTCCTCCAGCGCTTCGTCCATTGAGGCCGTCGGCTCGTCGAGCAGCACCACCTGCGGATTACGCAGGATCAGGCGGCTGAGCAGCACCATCTGGCGCTGTCCGCCGGACAATCCGCGCCCACCTTCATTGATGATTTTGTCCAGACTGGAGGCGTCGGCCTGCACCATCGACAGTGCGCCGCTGATGCGCAGCGCCTGCAACATCTCCTGATCGGTGGCGTGCGGGTAGCCCAGCATCAGGTTCTGGCGCAGCGTGCCAAAGAACAGCCGTGAATCCTGCGACAGATAGCCGAGCTGGCGGCGCACGTCGGCCGGTTCAATGCGTTTCATGTCCACGCCGTCGATAAGAATTTTGCCCTGCGACGCGTCAGCCTGGCCGGACAACAGCTTGAGCAGCGTTGATTTTCCGGCCCCCACTTTGCCCAGAATCGCCACCCGCTCGCCGGGTTTAATCTCCAGTTGATTGATCCCCAGCACGTTCGGCGACTGCTCTTTGTCATAGGTGTACTGGACGTTACGCAGCTGATAGTGGCCGCTGAGCGTCGGGCAGTGCGACAGTTCAGCATCCTCCGGGCGGTCGATCGGTTTTTTCAGCAAGTCATCCAACCCGCGCATGGCGCTTTTGGCGTGCTGCCAGCGGGAGAACACCATGGTCAGCTGCATCAGCGGCGCGATAGTGCGCGACGACAACATACTGCTGGCCACCAGCGTACCGGTGGTGATCTCCCCCGCCAGCACCAGATACACCCCAAACACCAGCATACTGGCGTAGGTCAGTTGCTGAACGGTCGACGCCCAGCCGGTCAGACGCGCGCCCCACAGCCGTTGTTTCATGCCCACCGATGCGCTGACTTCATGCGTCTGTTCCCACTGACGCTGAAAATAGGCTTCCGCCTGCAACGCTTTAATGTCCTCAATGCCTTCAATGGTTTCCACCAGCACCGCATTACGCAGCGCCCCTTCGCGCATTCCCTCTTTCGCGAGCTTTGCCATCGGCCACTGGATCATGATGCCGGGAATAACAATCAGCGGGATCGCCAGCAGCGGGATGATCACCAGCGGACCGCCGATGAAAAACATAATGGCGAGGAACAGCAGCACAAACGGCATATCGGCAGCGGCGCTGACGGTGGTGGAGGTCAGCAGTTCGCGGACCTGATCGATTTCACGCAACTGGGAGATAAAGGAGCCGGTGGATTTGGGCCGGTGGTCATTTTTGATGTTCATCGCCCGCACAAAAAACAGCGACGACACGTTGAGGTCAATGCGTTTCCCCATCAGGTCCGAGACCAGGGTGCGCATCAGGCGGATGACATATTCGAGTGCCGCCGCCAGCACCACGCCGAAAAACAGCACCCACAGCGTCGGCAGCGACTGGGCAGGAATGACCCGGTCGTAGATTTGCATCGAGAACAAAATACCGGCCAGCGCCAGCACGTTGCCGATCACCGAGGCCAGCGAGATCTCCGCGATTTTCCGTCCCGCGCCACGGAAATTGTCCCAGAACCAGTGTTTTTTATACGGCTGAACAAATTCATCGATGCGCTGATCACGCCCACGGGCTGCCACACCGACCAGAAACACCGGCCCGTTACTTTGCTCGAGCAAGGTCACCAGTTCGGCTGAACGCAGCAGGTCGCCGCCGTCGTTGAGCCAGTAGTCCGCCAGCCCGTCATCATGCAGGCGTTCAATCACCGCGATGCCGCCCTGCTCCAGCTGAATAATGGCCGGCAGCACTTCGGCCCGCCAGCGGACTTTGGTCCAGCTGACCATGCCCACCTGCAGGCCCATCAGGCCGCTCAGACGATCCAGCTGGCGGCCCAGCGGCTGATGTTCAAACCAGCGCATCTGCTGGCGTAAATATTGCGGATCGGCAGGTTTGCCGAAAATTTCGGCCACCCGGACCAAGGCGCTGATCCAAACCTCTATCGACTGAGGTGTCGGGGTACTGGTTGTGGTTTCAGTGTTCATATCACCTCTTTCGCGCATTCTGTTCGGACAAATTTATAAGCTTGGCAGGCTGTCGCCGGTCTGTTTTTGCCGGTCGATACCCAACATGTCCACCAGATTGTCTACGGCGGCGGCATAGCGCACGGTGGCGTCCCAGCCGTCATACAGTGCGCCGATGCGCATGGTCTCGGCCTGAAAAACGTCCTGCTCAACGCTCAGCAGATCGTTGAGGCTGCGCTTGCTCAGTTTGTACTCGTCCTGATAGACACTGCGGGTGTGAGTGGCGCTGGCGTACTGGTCCTCACCGGCCGCCTGCCGCTGCTGACCGCCAATCATGTCGGCGTAGGCAATGGAGGCTTTCTGATTGATATCCAGCTTGGTCTTCTCGACATCCGCCTGCGCCGCCTGCCGCTCACCTTCCGCCGCGCGGGCTTTGGCGCTGACCGCACCGCCCTGATAGACCGGCGCGTCTACGGCCAGTTGCAGTTCGTCGTCCCAGTAGGAACCGCCGCTGCTGCTGGCGTTCTGATAACGGGTGCGCCCGGCCTGCACTTTGATGGTCGGCCAGTGCTGCGCCTCGGCCTGATTCACCCGCTCGATAGCCGCCTGCTGTTTGGCCTGCGCGGCACGCACCAGCGCGCTGTTTTCATACGGGATTTTGTTGAGGGTGACTTTCTGATTCAGCAGGCTTTGCGGCAGGTCCGGCAGGTTATCGGCCACCACGCCGGTCAGCACGGTGAGCTGTGCCTGCGCTGAACGCTGCTGGGCGCGGTACTGCTCGACGGTTGCACGCATACCGGCAATGCGGGTTTCTGCCTGTAAGACGTCAGACTGGGAACTTAACCCGGCGTCGGCGCGCAGTTTGGCGGTGTCCGCCACGCGTTGCAGCGAGTCAATATTGTCGCGGGCCGCCACGCTCAGCGCCTGATAGCGCTTCACTTCCAGGTAGGCCTGTAAAGTACTGAGCGCCACGTCGGTCATGGTGCCGTAAAGGGAGTAACGGTAGGAGTCGGACAGGCGTTCCTGCTCATCAATGCTACCGCCGGTACGGCCAAAGTCGTACAGCAACTGGCTGAGCTGAACACCGCCCGACGCGTTGTTATCAAGGGTGCCGGAAGAGTCGGTCTGGCGCGATTTACCGGCCGTTCCCTGCAATGAGATTTGCGGATACCAGGCACTTTTGGCCGCATCCAGATTGCCGCTGCCGACGCGAATCTGCGCCGCCGCCTCAGCGATCTGCGGGTTACGGGCAAAGGCGCGCAATATCGCATCGCGCAACGTCAGGCTGGCCTGCATCTCCTCACTGGGCGCGGCCTGCCAGTCAAATTCGGGCTGCTTAGGGGCTGCAACCGCACTGCTACTGTTTGTACCGGCAACCACTATCCATAGCGTCCCGAGTACCGCGGCAAAACGCCGGGCTGTTCTGTTTTTTTTCATGAGCGACACCACTTATTTTCGCCGGACTTTTATTATTTTTTCAGCCTCTTGTGGCCTGATAAATTCGGGCAGTGCAAAAAATGCCCCCGGTGCATACGCACCTGAGGGCTTTATTATCAGTTTTGTTGAACGTGCAGACCGTGTTGAACCAACACGTCTCCCAACGTGTTGGTGTCAGACAGGGATGCGTTGTGATAAACGTCGAACGTCAGGCCATCGACGGTGCGCTGGCCGGTTTCGCTCCACGCGCCGTCGTTGCCTGCCACCAGGTTCACCAGACTTCCGGTTCCCCCTTTGATGATCACTTCGTCGGTCGGGTTGTCTTTCACCGTCAGCGCCTCATGCAGATTCAGCGAGATGCTGTTGGTGCCAGACGTACCGAGGTCGAAGATGTCGATATGCTCGACTTTCAGCCCCAGCAGCGTCAGATCCAGATGCTGATTGGTGCCCGCCAGCAACAGGGTATCGACACCGGTTCCGCCGTCGACTTGTGAGAAATCGAGGGTATGAACCGAAATGGTGTCGTTGCCTGCACCACCGACCGCCACGCCGTCAGTGGCCGTCAGCTCAATCGTCACGCCGCCAATCGAGAACGCCGCTTCCGCATGAGAAGTCGTTTCCACCGGGGTGGTCGTGGTGTTCGAAGCAGACGAACTGGTGTCAGCCGTCACCAGCGGATCGGTGAGCGTACTGGTGGTGTGCGTTGTGGTGTCCGTGGTTGAACTGCTGGTATCCGTGGTATGAACCGCCGCCAGAGTGTGGGTGTCATCCACCGACAAGGACGCGGCAACGACGCTGGTATCCGCTGGTAATGTTGAACCCGCGGTCAGCCCGATGTGTGCGTCGACGGTATTCCCGGCAGCATCGGCGGCATGAATATCAATCACGGTGAGAACACTGGTTAATATTCCCAACAGATTGAGTGCGCCAATGCTACTGAGTAATGCGCTGCTGAATTTGACCGTCCATGATCCGTCTGCCTGAACCGTTCCCGACAGCGTGTTACCCGCCAGCGTGACGCTGATCTGACCGTTCTGCCCAACGTTGCGGCTGGTCCCGCTCAGCGTTAACCCTTGCCCGCCCAGAATGTTGAGTACAAGTCCCAGCGTGACGTTGAGTAATGGATTGAGCGCCACCAGCGGCAGTTCATGTGTTTTGATGATAAGTGGACTGGTCTGCATGGTGGTGTTGCCCACGGCGTCCGTGACCGTGACATTGACCGTCGTCGTACCATCGGTAATGCCTTTCAGCTCTGACGAGGTATAAACCACATTCCACACGCCTCCGGTGACTGTGCCGGTATGCACGATCCCGCCGACATTCACCGACACCGTGCCGGTCTGCACGTTAGTGGTGCCGCTCAGGGTTTCATTACTGCTGGCTTCAGACAGGTTGAGGTAGCCGTCGCCGCCAAACAGCGTGCCAAGCACCAGCGATGGCAAGGTATGAATACCCACCGTCGCCGTGGCGCTGCCGGTCGTACTGTGGCCAGCGGCGTTAGTGACAGAGGCGCCGACGTTCAGCGTTCCGTCAAGCAAGCCAGACAGTACCGCAGGCAGTACGCTGACCGAGAAGGTGCCATCGGCTTTCACCAGTGCATTCAGCGTGGCACCGCCCACCGTCAGGGTGACAGTCGACCCGACGGCGTTGGTGGTGGTCCCGCTGATGGTTTGGGTCAGCAGTGCATCGGCCGCGTTGAGCAGCCCGTCACCAAACAGCGGGTTAAGGCTGATGGTTGGCAGGGACTGCGCGATGACACTGAGCAGACCGGTGGCGGACGCCGGGTTACCCGTGGCGTCAACCACGCTGGCCGCGACGTTAATCGTACCGTTAAGGATCGCCCCCAGATCCAGCGGTGGTACGGTGACGCTGAACGCGCCGCCGATCCCCACGGTGGCCGAATAGTTTTTGCCATTAAGGGATACCTGAACCTGCGTGCCCTGCGCGACGTTGGTGGCAATACCGCTGATGGTTTGCCCGGTCAGCAGGTCAACCACGTTGAGCACGCCATCGCCGAAGATTGGGTTAAGAACAATTGACGGCAGGTTGTGAATACCGACCAGGATGCCAGCGCTAGCGCTGCTGGCGTTACCCACGGCATCGGTCACGGTGGCGCTGACGCTGATATTGCCGTTAAGCAGCTGCGACAATTGTGCCGGTAACAGTGATGCGCTGAAGTGCCCGCTGCCATCCACCGTCGCCGTCAGGTTAAGCGTGCCGACAGTGATGTTGACGCTGGAACCCGCGGCGGCGTTCGTGACGGTGCCACTGATGGTTTGCGTCAGCAGGGCTTCTGCCGCATTCAGGATACCGTCACCGCCGAAGACCGTATCCAGCACCACTTTCGGCAACTGGTTGATGATCACATTAGCATTCGCAGATATTGATGCCACGTTACCGGCATCGTTCGCCACCGATACACCAATTGCCAGCGTACCGTCGGTCAGCGCTTTCAGGTCACCCGGTTGCAGGGTGACGCTGAAATTGCCGCCTGCATCGGTCACGCCAAGGAAAGTTTTGCCGCCAATCGTGACATTCACCGTGGTCCCTGCGGTCACACCGCCCACTACGCCACTGATGGTTTGCGCCGTCAGCGCATCAACGGCGTTAAGTACGCCATTATCCAGAATGGAACTCAGTGAAATGGTCGGTAACGCCACGTTGACCGCAACCAGTGCGGAGGTATTGGCGCTGTTGCCGGTGACGTCGGTGACACTGACATCAATGCCCAGTGTGCCGGTCAACAGGCCTGCTAATGAACTGGCCGGGACGGTAACGCTGAAGTGTCCGCTGGCATCAACCAGGGCATTCAGCGGTGGCGAACCATTGCCAAGCGTGACCAATACTGTCGTACCGGCCGCCACATTTTTGACCGTACCGGTGATGGTCTGGTTAAGCAGCAAATCTGCTGCATTCAGCAGGCCATCGCCAAACAGCGGGTCGAGAATAATTTGTGGCAGATTATGCAGCGCCACGGTCAGTGGGTTGAGGGTCTGGGAAACGGTGTTACCCGCTGCATCGGTCAGGGTGAGAACCACCGGCACGACGCCGTCCGCCAGCGTAGTCAGCGCTCCGGCCGGAACGTTGATGCTGTAAAGGTTATTCAACACGGTGCCGGTAAAGGTTTGTGCGCCAACCGCCAGCGTGACGACCGTTCCGTTCGCCGCCGTCACTGCGCCGCTGACGGTTTGTGCCGCCGCAGACTCAGCCACGTTAAGAATGCTGTCCACGCCGCCGAGGGCTGACGTGAGCGCGCCAATGACCGGTACGGTTTTCGCGATATCGAGGTTCAGCACATCGACTTTGCTGTTGCCCGCCGCATCGGTCACGGTGAGATTCAGCGCCAGCGGGCCATCGGCCAGATTTGCCAGCAGCGTTGGTGGGATCACCAGACTCCAGGCCCCGTTCGCGCCCACGTTGGCACTGACGGTTTGCCCGCCGACCTGCACGGAAACCACTGCGCCCACGCCCGCATCGGTAGTCACACCGCTGAGGGTCTGGCCGAGCAGCGCACCGGCGGCGTTAAGCACGGTGTTACCGACCGAGCCGAGACCACTGACCACCGAGACGTTCAGCAGGCTGTTGAACAGAATGTTCAGGCCGAGATCGACACTGGTGGTATTACCCGCCTGGTCGGCAACGGTAGCATTGAGGATAGTCGGACCGTCGAGCAATCCTGAAAGCTGGTTAGGCAGCAGTTGCAGGCTCCATGCCCCGCCCGACTGGATCACCGCCGTGCCGACCGTCACCCCCGCCAGCGTGACGGTCACGGTCTGCCCGTCGGCACCGCTGGAGGTTCCGCTTAACAGCGTACCCAACAGGGATTCGGCCAGGTTAATGACGTTATCCCCCGCCACCACGTTGAGGTTCAGCAACGGCGCTGAGGTGTCGGTGGTGAATGTGTGGGTATCGGTGGTGACGTTACCGGCGGCGTCGCTGATATTGGCAGTCAGGGTATTGCTGCCCTGCGGCACTGCCTGCAAATCACCGGCCGCAATAGTGGTGCTCCAGGTGCCATCACCGGCCACGACGGCGGTGTAGGTTTTACTATTGAGTGTGACGGTGACGGTACGGCCCGCTTCCGTGGTGGATGCCGTACCGCTGACAATCTGGCCCGCGGCCGCTTCGGTGCTGTTCAGCACGTCGTTACCCGCGAAGGTATTTATCGTCAGCGTTGGCGGTGTACGGTCAACAACCACCGTTTCGCTGACTGTCGCCACGACCGTTCCCGGGACCGGCAGAATACTGACAAGCTCAGCGGAAACGGTGTAAGTGCCGTCCAGCGGGAAGGTGGTTAACGACACCAACGGCACCGCCAGGCTCCAGGTTCCGTCCCCCGCCAGAACGATGGGTGCCGTCCCCACGACGACGCCATCCACGAACACGTTCACCGTTTGTATCACCGCCGCGTTGCGATACTCACCGCCTACGGCCAGCGTCAGGTTGAGGTTATCTCCCACGTTGATAATGTTGTCGGTGCTGATCGGGTTGAGGGTGAGGAACGGGTTGACCGGTGCGGTGAGATCTACCGTGAAGCTGGTGCCGCCGGTAGCCGTATTGCCCGCCAGATCGTTAACGCTGATCGTGACGTTTTCGGTGCCATTCCCCAACCCTTGTAGCTGGGCAGGCGTCAGGGTCAGGCTCCAGCTGCCGTCGGCCTGTACCAGCGCCGTCAGCGGACCGGTGACCCCCGGAATGGTGATGTTAACTGTCTCGCCTTGCTGGACATGCGTGGTGGTACCGGACAACACCTGCGGCACGCGGCTTTCAGCGTAATCCAGCGCGTTATCACCGGCAAAGGTGGCAACAGACACGGTTGGCAACAAGGTATTAGCAATACCGACCTGGGTACTGATGTTGCTGGTATTGCCAGAGACGTCGGTGGCGGTGACCACCATCGTCTGGTCACCCTGTGGCAGGGTCGCCAATTGCGCTGGTGTCAGGTTCAGTGTCCAGACGCCGTCAAGTACCGTGGCATCAAACGGCACGCCGCCAATGGTGACATGCACTGCTGTGCCGTCCGTGGTGCCCGTGATCCCGGCGTTAGACTGCGCTTCCGTAGCGTTCAGATAGCCATCAACGAACACGCTGGTGACAGCAACAACGGGTGGCGTAAAGTCCGTGGTGAACGGCAGTGCGGTGCTGGCGGTGTTGCCGCTGGCATCGGTGACGGTCACGTTGACTGAATGCGGAATACCGGTCAGCGTGCTGAGCGTGCCCGCAGGCAGTGTCAGGCTCCAGCTGCCGTCGGCCGCCACGGTGGCGTTGTACTGCACGCCGTTGAGGTCGATAGACAGTTTCACATTCTGGTTATCACCCTGGATCCCGGTGATCCCGGTAATGGTCTGCGCAGCGCCCGCTTCGGCGATATTCAGGATATTGTCGCCGCCAAACAGCGCATTGATGGCTGGCGTTGGTGTGGCAAAATCCACGTCAAAGGGCAGCGGCGCACTGCTGCTGCTGTTGCCGAACTCATTGGTGCTGGTGACGGTGATCGTATGGCTCGGCAGACCGCCCAAATCGGCCAACTGTAACGGGGAGAGATTCAGGGTCCAGGTACCGTCCGCCGCCACGGTGGCAGTGAATGGTGTAACGACACCGGCGAAGGCAACGCTGACCGTCTGACCGGCACCGGTGACGCCGGTCGAACCGGTAAGAATCTGCCCCGCTGCCGCTTCGGCATTGTTAAGAATACCGTCACCGAACGGCAGCCCGATGGTTGGGATGGGTGGTGGTGTCAGCTGTACACCCAGAATTTCATTGGCACTGCTGGTGTTACCGACCGAGTCTGTCGCGGTCACGGTGACCGTCCAGTTGCCGTTCGGCAAGGTTTGTAACAGCGACGGCAGCAAGTCGAGCGACCAGGTCCCGGCCGTATCAATCACGTTGGCGGTGTAGTTTTGGCCGTTGATATTGACGATGACACTTTGGCCCAGGCTGGTGATCCCGGTGACGCCACTGAGCAAACCACCGGCGGCGGCTTCATTAGCATTGATGAGCCCGTCGAAGCTGTCGGTGACGGTCACCACCGGCAGGGCATGGATCAGCGCAGTAAAGGCCAGTGTGCCGCTGGTGCTGTTGCCCCCGGCATCCGTCACGGTGACGGAGACGGTATTCGGGCCATCCGGCAAGCCTGCAAGGGTGGCGGTCGGAAGGGTCGCCGTCCAGGAGCCGTCCGGCCCAACGGTGGCGGTGACGTTATGCGCCGGATTGCCGTCCACGCTGACCACCACCGTTTGCCCCGGTCCGGTGAGACCGGTTGAGCCGGTGATGATCTGATTCACGCCCGCTTCCAGCTGGTTCAGCGCACCATCGACAAACGGCGTGTTGATCACCGGTACCGGCGGTGCAATCAGGTCTACGGTCAGGCTATGGCTGGTGGAGGCCGGGTTGCCATTGGCATCCGTGACGCTGACCGTGACCGTGTTGACTCCCTCGGTCAGACCGTTAAGCAGATTGGCGCTGACCGGCGCACTCCAGATCCCTCCCGTGACCGTTCCGTTAACGATAGTTCCGCCGATATTTACCGCCACAACGGTGCCGTCCGGCAGATTGGTGCTGGTCCCGGTGATGGTGAAGTTTGCGGCTGATTCAGCAATATTGAGGATGTTGTCGCCGGTGATGGCATCCAGTGTCAGCGTTGGCAACGCGTGAATAGCCAGTGAGATTTCCGGGGCGACCGACACGATGACATTATTGCCTGCCGCGTCGGTGGCCGTTGCAGTGATCGGCAGCAGACCGTCAGTCGGGATCGCCTGCAAATCACCGGCGGGTACGGTCAGTGACCAGGTTCCGTCCCCCAGTACCACGGTGGTGTAATTGACATTATTGAGGGTGACGGTCACGGCCAGCCCCGCTTCGCCAGTGCCTGATACCGGTAAACCGGCCAGCGCTTCGGCCGCGTTGAGAATGTTGTCTACACCGGTGTCCACCGTGATCGTCAGCAATGGCGGCGTGGTATCAACAGTCAGGGTATGGGTGCCGGTGGCGACGTTATCGGCCACGTCGTTGCCGGTGGCGGTCACGGTGTAGGATTGGTTTTGCAGCGCTTCGACCGCGGAAGCCGGGACTGTCACCGTCCAGGTGCCATCCGCCGCAACGGTAGTCGGATACCCTATGTTATTGAGGTTAACGGTGATCGTTTCACCCGCCACCAGATGATTGGAAGTCCCGCTGATCACCAGCGGCTGGCTGTGCTCCGTACTGTTGATCACGTCATCGCCGGAGATTGGCGAAATGGTGATAGAGGGTAAATCAGCCGGATCGGCAATCACGTCAACGTTGTGCGTCGCCGAGGCCGGGTTCCCTGCCAGATCGCTGCTGCTGGCGGTGATCGTGGTCTGGCCGTCGGACAGGTTAGCGAAATCACCCGGCTGAACGGTCAGGGTCCAGGTACCATCGCCCACAATGTTCGTCGTGTAGTTGTTTCCGTTGAAGACCACGGTAACAACCTGTCCTGCTTCCAGATGGGTCGAGGTACCGCTGATCACCAGCGGCTCCCCTTTCTCGGTCGCGTTGATGTAATCATCGCCGGACATCACACCAATGCTCAGGGTTGGCAGACTGGCGGCGTTCGCATCCACGGAGAAGCTGTGCTGCTGGGTGGTGGTGTTGCCTGCGGCATCGGTAATGCTGGCGCTCAGCAGATAGGTGTCATTCGCCAGCCCCTGCACCACGTTGCTCGGCAGGGTAAAGCTCCAGGTGCCATCGGCATGCACCAGGGCGGTATAGTTAACGCTGTTGAAACTCACCGTGACTGTCTGCCCGGCATCACTGAGCGACGCCGTACCGGAGATAACGACCGGTTGCAGTGCTTCGGCGGCGTTAATGATGTCATCGGTGGCGACCGGGCTTATCGTCAGCGTTGGCGCGACCAAATCGACCGTGACCACGCTGTTGACGGTGCCAACGTTGCCGACGCTGTCTGTCGCGGTCACGGTAATGGTTTGTGCACCTTCGTCCAGCACTTGTAATGCTGCACCTGGCACGCTGACGTTCCAGATGCCGTTGACATCGACGGTGGCGTTGTAGCTCACGCCACCCAGCGACACGACAACCGTCTGCCCGTCGCCCATTTCACCGGTAGTCCCGCTGAGGATTTGCGGCCCGGCGGCCTCAGCAATATTGAGGAAGGTGTCGCCAAACGGCGTGTTAATGGAAGGCACTGGCGCGGTATCCGCCCCCGCCACGGTGTAATTCTCCGTGAAGGTGGTGGTGTTACCCGCCGCATCGCTCAGCGTGGCTGTCAGCACATATTGGCCACTGGCAACGCTGTCGAGCGTTCCGGCCAGAACCGGCACGGACCATGTGCCATCGCCGGCCACAACTGCCTGATAGTTCTGTCCACCAAAGCTGATGTTTACCGTGCGCCCGGCTTCACTGACTGACGCGGTACCGGCCAGGGCAAAGCCATCGGCATTTTCGCTCACGTTCACCGTGCCATCGGTGGCGACCGGCGCCACGGTCAGGGTTGGTGGTGTAAAGTCGACGGTCACCGTTCCAGGTATGGTTGCGCTGTTACCCGCGGCATCCGTGGCGACCACGCTGATTGCGTCCGGCCCCGCTGGCAGTGCCTGAAGGTCAGCGGACGGAATACTGACGGTCCAGTTGCCGCTGATGTCTACCGTCGCCGTGTAGTCATGACCACCAAGGCTCACCGTGACGGTTTGCCCGTTGCCGGAAACACCGGTAGTCCCGCTCAGCGATTGTGCCGTGGTGGCTTCGGTGTTGCCCAGTAAACCATCGGTAAAGGGTGTGTTGAGGGTCGGTGCAGGCAGATCGTGAATATACACACCGAGATCACCGGTGTTGGTAATGGTGACGCCCGCTTCATCCGTAGTAGAAACGCTCACCAGATTCGGGCCATCGGTCAGCGCGTTCAGGGCCGCTGACGGTACGGTGGTGGTCCATGTGCCGTCGGCAGCGACGGTCGCGTTATAGTTCTGGCCATTGAGTGTCACCACCACTGCGGTGCCCGCCGCGACATCCGCCGTGGTGCCGCTGATGGTGATGCCCGCTGCCGCTTCGGTTGCACTGACGTTGCCATCCCCGCTGATCGGGTTGATTGCAATACCGCTTAACGTACTGTTCACCGTAAAGCTTTCGCTGCCCGTGGTCGGGTTGCCCGCGACGTCAGACACGCTGACGTTGAACGTCGCCGTGCCGTCGGCCAGCGCTTGCAGCACCGCCGTCGGGATGGTGGCGCTCCATGCGCCACTGGCCAGCACCGTCGCAGAATAGCTTTCCGCTCCGATGGTAATGGTGACAATCTGGCCGGATTCCACATGGGTGGTCGTCCCGCTGAGGGTCTGATCCACCGTCCGCTCTGCGCCATCCAGTATGTTATCAACGGCAAACGCGTTCAGGGTAATGGTCGGTAACAACAGCGGATCCGCCGTCAGTGTGACGTTCGAGGTAATGGTGGTGGTGTTTCCGGCAGCGTCAGACAGCGTGGCGGTCACGGTGTACTCCCCGTTCGCCAGACCGGCCAGCGCATTGGCTGGAACAGACGTACTCCAGGAACCATCACCCGCCACCACGGCGGTATAGGTCTGCCCGTTAATGTTCAGAGTGACGGTGCGGCCCGCGTCGCCAATGTCTGCCGTCCCGCTGACCGGAATGGCCGCCGCAGCTTCAGCAGCATTGATGATGCCGTCGGTGGCGATGGTATTGATGGTCAGGGTTGGCGGCGTGAAATCAACCGTGACGTTGCTGGTCAGGGTATCGGTATTGCCTGCCGCATCGGTCGCCGTCACCAGAATCGGGTTGGCTCCCGGCGGCAGAGTTTGCAAATCAGCGGACGGTACCTGAACGGTCCAGAAACCGTTGTCGCCCACGGTGGCCGTATAGTCATGGCCGTTAATGGTTACGACGACAGTCTGGCCGTCGCCGGTGGTGCCGGTCGTACCACTTAACGTTTGGGCTGCCGCCGCTTCAGCGGTGCCTAACAGACCATCACCAAACGGGGTATTGATGGTGGGATCCGGCAGATCATGGGTATACACACCGACGCTGACGCTGTTGCTCAGCGGATTACCCGACGCATCAACCGCCTGCGCGGTAATGGTATTCGGGCCGTCCGTAAGCAGTGCCAGATCTGCCGTTGGAATGTTGGTGTTCCAGGTACCGTCCGGCCCGACGGTGGTGTTGTAGGTTTTGCCGTTGAGGGTAACAATCACCGTAGCGCCCGCTGCGACGTCAAACGACGTGCCGCTGACCACTACCGGTGCGCCCGCTTCGGTGGCATTGATGCGGTTATCTCCGGCAATGGTGTCTATCCCCAGCCCACCCAGCTCGACATTCACCGTGAAGTTCTCGGTTGCCGTGCCGACGTTACCGGCTTTGTCCGTAACATTCACACTGATGGTCTGCGTGCCGTCGGTCAGGGTCAGCAAATCCGCAGCCGGGACAGAGACACTCCAGGCGCCACTGTCCTGCACCACTGCCGTGTAGAGGTGTCCGTTGAGGTTAATGCTCACCAGTTGACCGGCTTCCACATTGGCCGTCGAGCCACTGAGCACCTGCGGTGCCTGCCGTTCCGCACCATCCAAAATATTATCGCCCGCGAAGGCGTTCAGTGTAACGACCGGTTGAACGGCCGGGTCGGTCGCCAGCGTCACGCGGGTGTTATTCGTGGTGGTGTTGCCTGCTGCATCGCTGAGGGAGACCTGCACCGGCAGCGTGCCGTTGGCATGGCCGGTCAGTGCATCGGCCGGAATAGTGATGCTCCAGTTGCCGTTGCCCAGTACCGTACCGGTGTAGCTGACATTGTTGAGGGTCAGCGTCACGGTGCGGCCCGCTTCTGAAATGGATGCCGTGCCGGTGACGGCGATGTCCGCATGGGCTTCAGCGACGCTGATCAAGCCGTCGCCGGAAATCGGATTCACCGTCAGGGTTGGCGCAGTGAGATCGACACTCACCGTCGGGCTAATTGTGCTGCTGTTGCCGACGCTGTCGGTGGCTGTCACGTTAACGGCATTGTTGCCCGCTGGCAGCGCCTGCAAATCTGCCGCCGGAACCGTAACACTCCAGTTGCCGGTGGCATCAACAGTGGCGGCGTAGTTTTTGCCATTCAGGGTGACCAGCACGCTTTGACCGTCGCCGGAAACACTGGTCGTGCCGCTGAGGGTTTGCGCGACGGCGGCTTCGGCAATATTCAGCACGTTGTCGCCAAACGGTGGTTCAGCAGCGGGACAGGCAGCGAGGTGAATACGCCGACATCCAGACTGTTGGTCAGCGGATTGCCCAGACTGTCTGTAGTGCTGACACTGACTGCCTGTGATCCTTCGGCCAGATTGAGCAGGTCGGCTGGCGTCAGGTTGACACTCCAGCGGCCGTTTGCCAGTACCAGCGCGGAATAGGTGTGTCCGCCGAAGGTGATAACCACCGGCGTACCCGTATTTACACCCAGCGTGGTGCCGCTGATAGTGATACCCGCTTCGCTTTCCGCCAGACTGATTTTGTTATCGGCCGTAACCGGGTCAATCGCCACGCCGTCCAGGCCATTATTGACTGTGTAAGTTTCACTCGCCGTGCCGGTATTACCCGCGCGGTCAGTCACTGTCGCAGTCAGCGTGCCCTGCCCGTTGGCTAACAGCGCCACGTCGGCAACCGGAACAATCACGCTCCAGCTGCCACTGGCCCCGACTTCTGCTGTGTAGGTTTTACCATTAAGCGTCAGGGTGATAATTTGCCCCGCCTCAACATTGGTCGCGCTGCCGCTCAGTACCTGTGATACCGCCAGTTCCGCGCCATCAACCAGATTGTCACCGGCAAACGCATTCAGCGTCAGGGTTGGCTGCACGGTCGGGTCGGTCGCGAAATGCTGATCCAGCGTGACCGTGCCGGTGTTACCAGCGGCGTCAGTCAGGGTGGCGGTGATCGGGTAATTGCCGGTCAGGCCGCTCAGCGTACCGGCAGGCAGCGTGGTACTCCAGGTGCCGTTGTCCTGAACCACAGCGGTAAAGCTGTGGCCGTTAACGGTGATATTGACGGTTTTCCCGGCATCGCTGGCGGTAGCCGTCCCGGTCAGGGTTTGCGCGAGAGCAGCTTCCGCCAGGTTAATCTGGCCGTCGCCGGTCAGCGGATTGATGGTCAGGGTCGGCGGGGTCATATCCACCGTCGCGCTGCTGTTGAGGGTATTGGTGTTACCCGCCGCATCGGTGACAGTGACGCTGATTGGCGTGGTACCTTCGGGTAAAACGGTCATTGCCGCGGAAGGAATGGTGACGCTGTAGTTGCCGCTGGTATCGACTGTGCCGGTATATTGCTGGCCGTTAAGCGTGATCACCACCGTCTGCCCGGCTCCGCTGACCCCGGTAGTCCCGGTCAGGATCTGTGGCTGGCCAGCTTCCGCAACATTGAGAATACCGTCGCCAAAAGGCGGATTGAGGGTGGCGTCCGGCAGGTTGTGGATCACCACATTGAACGTCGCGGTCTGCGTGATAGGCTCGCCTAATGCGTCGGTGGCACTCAACGTCAGGGTTGCGGTGCCATCTTGCAAAGCGGCCAGGGCGCTGGCCGGAATACCAATACTCCATACGCCATTGGCCGCCGTGGTGCCGGTATAAGTCTCACCGTTGAGGAGCACGGTGATGGTGGTACCCGCCGTAAAGCCGGTTGTGCTCCCGGAAATCGTCAGCGTTGATGCGGCTTCCACCGCATTGAGCGTGCCGTCGCCCGCGACAGCATTGACGGTGATTTGCCCCGCATTGTCATTGACCGTGACCTGCACTGGCGTGCTGCTGCCGGTATTGCCTGCGGCATCGGTCAGGCTGGTGGTCAGGGTTTACTGGCCATTGCCGAGTGCCGAAACGACGTTGGCCGCAATAGTGACCGACCATGTGCCATCGGCATTGACCGTAGCGCTGTATTCCGTGTTGTTGAGGGTCACGGTGACCGTGCGACCGGCTTCAGACACCGAAGCCGTTCCGCTGATATTCAGCGGCTGGTTATGTTCCTGCGCATCGATGATGTTATCGCCGTCGATTGGATTAACGGTAAGCGTGGGTGGCGTGGTATCCACACCGACGGTCACGCCCTTCGTCACCGTCAAACCATCGGTGCCGGTAACGCTGGCGCTGGCGATGTAAGTGCCGTCGGCCAACGCCTGCAGGTCACCCGCTGGCAGCGTAATGCTCCATGAGCCATCGGCCGCCGTCGTAGTGGTATAGGTTTTGCCATTGAGCGTCAGCGTCACGGTCTGCCCAGCAGTGACATGCGTGGTGGTACCGCTAAACACCTGCGCACTGCCGACTTCAGACATGTTTAAGACATTATCACCAGCAAAGGTGGCCAGCGTCAGTGTGGGCGCCTGAAGGGTGCCGCCGGGACTTCCGCCGGTATTTCCCCCGGTGTTGCCGCCGTCCGAACCGCCGTTACTGCTGCTCCCGCCGCCACCACCACCGCCACCGCTGCTGGCAGCAATCGCAACCCCCGCACCGAGGGCAATCGCGCCCAGAACCCAGCCCAGTGTCGCCGGATCAAAGTGGGTGCCATCCAGCACCAGGGCGCCAACATTGGGAATGGTTTCATAACCGGGGACAACCGCAATCGCCGATCCCGGAGCAAGGCCAGTATCAACAAACGTTGCATGTTCAATAGGATGCACGCCGTCATCAAACACCAGTTCACTGTGATGACCTTTGCCGTCGGTGTTGAAGAAGCTGTGGTAACGGACAACGCTGCCGTCCTGCATGTGGACAATCAGATCATTGCCCACGCGCTCGTAGCGGGTCACCGCCGCACGGGTGGCGTGAACGCGAACAATGCTGAGTTGGTTGAGGTTGACGGTCTGGCTGGCGCCTGAAACCTGGGAGACTACGCTGCCGTTTATGCGTGACAGTACATCGACGATGACATTGCCATTTTGAGCCATGCTGTGCCCCTTCTAAACCCAGATAAGTAAATACGCACCGCAAAAATTTCTGTCCGATGCAACGGAGAGAGACTGAGGTGAATTTATGAGCATAAAAACTATGATTTACTTTCCAACTGGTGGGGGTATTGCGTCATGTACTGCCAAAACGTGCAGATAACCCTATCCTGATTCACTGACAGGATTTTTTTGTTTAAAACCCGGCGTTTCGCCGGGCTACTTCATAAGTTATATGCATCATTCAGAGCAAAGACATTAAAAAATTGTTATCTTCAGGATAAATAAAATCGATTAAAATGTTTATAAATATAAGCTTGACGAGCGAGCCTTGTTCATCTACCTGCTAAAATTTGGCTTTAATAAGATGATTAACAAGGGATTTGATTTAAATTATGGGGGGCGGGAAGGGATAAAAAAGCCCAATGGTTAGTTTTACTTACCTTATAAACGCATAAACAAAACTTAATGATTGTGCGATGTAACCAAAAAAATCACATTTTATTCACATTTGAAGGTGTAACAAATAAGACTTTAGGTAATAACGTCCAGGCAGGCTTACTGTTAAAATATGTCGCCTTAAAATAAAGGGAGAGTTGCCAGCGTTTACGGGGTATGTGATAAATCAACGTCCTGTAACGATTTGGTTTCTTTCTTTCCCTCATACTTCACGAAGCATCAAAACGGACCCCGAGATCATGCCGAGCGACACCACCACATCAGGCGATGCGTCTGCGGTTTCTCCTGCCCTTCCGGGTCGTGCTCAGCAACATGCCACCCGGATCATTTTTCTGCTCTGCGGTTTTGCCATGGCTGCCTGGGCACCTTTGGTCCCTTTTGTGAAACTGCGGCTGGATATCAGCGACGGCACGCTCGGGCTGCTGCTGCTGTGTATCGGGGCGGGGTCTACGCTGTCGATGCCGCTGACCGGCATCCTGACCGGGCGGCTGGGCTGTAAGGCGGTGATTTTGCTCGCCTCGGTGATCCTGTGTCTCGACTTACCACTGCTGACGCTGATGGATTCAGTGGGAGGTATGGCGGTGGTGCTGATGGTGTTTGGTGCGGCCATCGGTATGGTGGACGTCGCGATGAACGTTCACGCCGTAGTCGTGGAAAAAGCCAGTGGCAGGGCCATGATGTCCGGTTTCCACGGCTTCTTTAGCCTCGGCAGCATTTTCGGCGCCCTGGCCGTCAGTGCCCTGCTGTTTTACGGTCTCTCGCCTTTTCAGTCGATTTTACTGGTCGTCGCCCTGGTGGCGGTGACGCTGATCCCCACCAGCCCGCACTTCTGGCGCCATACGCATAGTGGCGGCGACGGTCCGATGTTTGTATTGCCGCGCGGCTGGGTGGTTTTCCTCGGCCTGCTCTGTTTTGTGATGTTCATGACCGAAGGCGCAATGCTGGACTGGAGTGCGCTGTTCCTCGCGACAGAACGCGGTGTCAGCACCCATCAGGCCGGGATCGGTTACGCCGTATTCTCCATTGCCATGACGGCGGGGCGATTGACCGGCGACCGGATTATCAGCGCGATCGGCCGTTTTTACGTGCTGCTGTTTGGCAGCCTGCTCGCCAGCCTGGGCATGGTGTTGCTGGTCAACGTAGATAACCTGTGGATTGCCGGGCTGGGATTCATTTTGACCGGCTTTGGTGCTTCGAACCTGGTGCCGATTATGTTCAGTGCGGCAGGGAGTCAAACCACAATGCCTGCTAATCTGGCGATTGCTTCTGTGACAACGCTCGGCTATGCCGGTATTCTGGCTGGCCCGGCGTTAATTGGTTTTATTGCCCAACTCAGCAGCCTGTCGGTTGCCTTAAGTTGCGTAGCCGCGTTGTTGTTGCTGGTGACCGCCAGCGCACGCGCCGTGACTCGATAATCAAGGAAATGCGTCACCATCATGCCAAGTAAATATCTTTCGCTGACTTCAACCAACATCACGCGTTTCTTTTGGTTGTTCATTTTGCTGCTGGCAATGGGCCTGGGCATGTATGGGTACAACTACACCAATGCCTATCTGAAGGATAAGCAGCGAACGCTGCAAACCACCGCCGAACGTCTGCAAAAACGCATCGATCATTACCGCTATATCACCTATCAGATTTATGACAATTTTACCGGCCAACCATTGACGCCGGAGCTCACTACCGCGCAGGAATTGCGACTGCGCCAGGATATGTACTACATCACTAAGCCGCATAAAAAAACCGATGCGCTGATTTTTGGCACCCATGACAGCTCAACGCTCGATCTGACGCTCAAAATTTCTGCATTCCTGGACGATCAGTGGGGCGCGAAAAACCTGCCTTACTCGATGTATTACCTGAACGGTCAGGACAACAGCATGCTCCTGATCACCACGCAGCCTTTGCAGCAGCAGGATTCGCGGCTGAAAGAGAACTCTTTTACCAGCACGCTACAGGCACGCCGCGCAGAGATGTTGCAACAGGCCAATACACTCGACGAGCGCGAGAGCTATTCGAATCTGCGTAAATCGCGATTATCCAGCGACTATTTCTTCTCGCTGCGCACCACGTTTAATAACCCCGGCCATCTGGCTACCGTGATCGCGTTTGATCTGCCGATGAGTGATCTGATCCCGCTGTCGATGGCACGGGATAATTTTCAGCTCAATACGAACAATGGCACGGTTAATGAGGGTGATCCGGCACAGAGTACGGACATCAGCAGCATCACGCTGCAGGGCTGGGCGGTGAGCTTCACCGCACCGCTGAGTAATTCGCCGCTGACGCTGACTTACCATGTGCCGGTGGTCAGCATGTTGATGGACCTGTCACGCAACAACTTCTGGCTGGTGCTGGTCAATCTGCTGTTACTGGGGCTGGCGATGGCGGGGATCTATTTTATCCGCCATCAGTATATCCGTCCGAGCGAAAATATGGCGGCGCAGTTGCATACCCAACAAGCACTCAATCAGGAGATCATCTCCAGCCTGCCGATTGGTCTGCTGGTCTACAACTTCAGCAATCACAGCGTGGTGGTCAGTAACAAAATTGCCGACCAGTTACTGCCACACCTCAGCCTGAACAAAATCGCCAATATGGCAGAGCAGCACCATGGCGTGATCCAGGCGACAGTCAACAACGAAGTGTATGAAATCCGCATGTTGCGTAGTCAAATCTCACCGGAGACTTACCTGTTCCTGCTCCACGATCAGGACAAGGAAGTGATGGTCAATAAGACGCTACAGCAGGCACGCCGCGAGTTCGATAAAAACCTGCAGGCCCGTAAACTCATGCTGCACAATCTGGGGATTGAGCTTAATCAGCCACTGAACGAACTCAACGAGCTGGTGCATTCCCTGGCAGAAAACACCGATGCGCAGGAGCGCAATACGCTGAATGCTCGTCTGTTGAATGAGTCAAACAATGCGCTGACGCTGGTGGACAACATCACCCTGCTGACCCGTCTGGAAACGCAGGACTGGCAGCCTGCGCAGCAGGCTTACGCGCTGTCACCGCTGGTGGATGAACTTCTGCTCGAAGCATTGCCAAAATTGAATCAGAAAGGGTTGGTAGTCCTTAATCATTTCCATCCTGAACCGGAAGCCCGTTTTATCGGCGACGGTCCCGCGCTGAAGAAAGTGCTGTCTCTGCTGATGGATTACGCGATTGTAACCACCTCCGTGGGCAAGGTGACCCTGACCACCGAGCACGACGCAGAACAACCGGGTCAGCTGATTTTCCACATTACTGACACCGGAAGCGGCATTTCGAAGGAAGAATTGAGCAATCTGAATTATCCTTTCCTGAGTCAGACAATGGTTGACCGGTTTAATCACGGTTCGGGCCTGACCTTCTTCCTGTGTAATCAGTTGTGCAAGAAACTCGGCGGGCAGCTGGAAATCCGCAGCAAACTGGATATCGGCACGCGCTACACGGTACGGATCAAGCAGACGCTGGAAGAAACTGAACCACAGGCAGCCCATGAAAAGCTGCTCGATGACGTCACGCTGTTGCTGGATATCACCTCCGAAGAGGTACGCGGTATTGTGACCCGCACCCTGAACGCCTACGGCGCGGTGTGCATTGTGGCCGACGAGCGTCAGGTAGCCCGCGAATACGACGTGTTACTGACCGATAACCCGCAGAACAGTGACCATTACACGCTGTTGCTGACCAGCGATGAAGCCGGTTTCCAACAGCTTGAAAAACATTACATTCGCGTCAACTACAACATCAGCAGTGCGCTGATTGACGCAACCTTACTGTTAATCGAACAGCAATTTGCGGTTCCCGATGACAGTGTTCCATCCGAAGAACCCGGGGAAGACTCTCTCGACTTTTATGAAAAACAGCTCAAATCAAGTGACTATTATCAGCTGTTTGTTGAGACAGTACCGGAAGATCTTGAGAAACTGTATAATGAAAATCAACGTCGTGATTTTACATCACTTTCCCAGACCGCCCATCGCCTTAAGGGAGTGTTCGCTATGCTGAACCTGACCCCAGGCAAGCACTTGTGTGAAACGTTAGAACAACATATCGTCGCTGGCGACGTTTTGATGATCACCGATAACATTAATCACATTGATTCTTTTGTCTCCAGACTGCTGCAGCAAGGTAGCTAATCACATGAATAATATGAACGTAATTATTGCTGATGACCATCCTATTGTCCTGTTTGGGATCCGTAAATCACTCGAGCAAATTGAATGGGTAAACGTCGTAGGAGAGTTCGAGGATTCTACTGCACTGGTCAATAGTTTGAGCAAACTTGATGCTCATGTTTTGATCACTGACCTGTCAATGCCGGGCGATAAATACGGCGACGGCATTACGCTTATCAAGTACATCAAACGCCATTATCCTCAGTTGTCGATCATCGTGCTGACCATGAACAACAACCCGGCAATCCTTAGCTCGGTGTTGGATCTGGATATCGAAGGCATTGTGCTGAAACAAGGCGCGCCGACCGACCTGCCAAAAGCCCTGGCCGCCCTGCAAAAAGGCAAAAAATTCACGCCGGACAGCGTGGCGAAATTGCTGGAAAAAATCAGTGCCAACGGTTACGGCGACAAACGTCTCTCTCCGAAAGAGAGTGAAGTGCTGCGCCTGTTCGCTGAAGGTTTCCTGGTGACTGAGATCGCCAGAAAACTCAACCGCAGTATCAAAACCATCAGTAGCCAGAAGAAATCAGCCATGATGAAACTGGGTGTGGAGAACGATATCGCGCTGTTGAACTATCTCTCTTCCGTCAGTTCTCAGCCGGTTGACCGTGGCTAAGCCAAATGCGCAAGCATTGGATTGGCACAGTGAGAAAGTCAGTAGATTCGATAGATGAAGAAAAGGCACCTGAAAAGGTGCCTTTTTTGTGGCTCGGTTTTAGTGGGTGTCTCGCGCTCGCCTGACCGCTTTGCTGTAGAAGGCCAACGTATCGCGCAGCGTTTCCAGAGTGACCGGTTTTGACAGGCAGTTATCCATGCCCGCTTCAAGACAACGCTGGCGCTGTTCCGCCAGCGCATTCGCCGTCACACCAATGACCGGCAGGGTATATCCCAGTTCACGCAGCTTCTGAGTGAAGCCGTAACCATCGAGTCTTGGCATATTTACGTCACTGAGCACGATATCTACGGTGTGCACTTTAATCGCATCCAGCGCGTCCATACCGTCGTTCGCCGTCACCACCGGATATCCCATCGAGCTAAGTTGATCGGCCAGCAGACGGCGGTTAATCGGATGGTCATCGACCACCAGCAGGTGAATATCACTGTTGTCCTGCGTCGTCGCGGCTCCCGCTACCGGCAATGATAAAGCACTCTCTCCTGCCGGGTCGCTCAGCTGATAGATGCGGTTGAGCAGCGCGGTGACTTCCAGAGGCGTGGAGGTACTGTGGGTCCAGTAGCCCGCACGAGTTTCTACCGGTGGGCCAATGTGATCAATCGAGAATTCGATCTGCGCGACCAGTTCTCCATTGTGAATCAATGAGGTATCCGTTATGAGTACATCGTCAATATGGCTAATGCTGTCTGCCTGCAAACGCTGAACATCAGCGCCCTGGTGGCGCAGAAGCTGCATCAGGTAGCTTTCGAGATGCGCATTGCGGATCGCCAACCACAGGATTTTGCCTTGCCACAGATCGAGCGGTTGTTCCGATGGGAAAGTCGCGCTGTAGAGCGGAATGCGCACGGTAAACTGGCTGCCGAGGCCCGGTTCAGAATCAACCGAGATATCCCCGTCCATCAGGTTAATCAGCTTCTCGCAGATGGCCAGCCCCAGCCCGGTTCCCTGAAAATGACGCTGCACACCGGTTCCGACCTGGAAGAATGGGTCAAACAGACGGGTGATCTCCCGCTCAGGAATACCACAGCCGGTATCGCGGATCTGGAATTGCATATAGTTACCGCAGGTGCGTGCATGCAGCACGATACAGCCGGTATCAGTGAACTTAATCGCATTATTCAGAATATTGGACAACACCTGCTGCAGGCGTACAGGGTCACCCTGAAACGTCATTGGCACGTTGTGTTCAATAAAGCAGTACAACCCGAGGTGTTTTTTCACCACCAGGGGTAAATAGTTACCTGCAATATGGGCCAATACTTCGCGGCAGGAGAACTCCTGCGGCTCAATTTTCAGCTGCTCTGATTCAATTTTCGAGAAGTCGAGAATATCGCTGATGATTTTTAATAACAGTGCCGACGAGTTGTTCATCGCCGTCACCAGGCGGTCAACACCCTGCGGCAAGCCCTGCGTCTGTAACAAGTCCAGATTACCGATAATGCCGTACAACGGCGTGCGCAGTTCGTGACTGACGGTAGCAAGGAACATCGATTTTGACTGGCTGGCCTGCTCAGCGGCATTGGCCATCTCTTGCAACGACTCTTCCATCCTGACCCGCGCACTGACGTCAATCAGCACGCAAATCGCCACGTCTTCATTGCGGTAACGAGAATGGACAAAGCTGAGCTGGATGTTGTTGTTATCTTTAGTCAGCACATCGACAAGATTAACCTGCTGGTCGCAGATAATGCGCGTAATACGCTGGCGATCTTCCGCCGTCAGCATATTGATGTAGTTATGCGCCAGCTCATTACTGAGGATATTCACGCCATCGCTGATACGCAAAATGGAGATGCCCACGGGTGCAGAGGCGACAATTTTATGGTTGAACTGCTCGTGCTCTTCGAGGCGGAAAGCATTCTCTTCGGCGGGCAGGAACATTTTTCGCTCAAACACCCACGCCAGAATAAACAGCAACAACGCAGAGAAAATATTCAGTAATACCGCATTGAAGATCAGGATCTTAAAGCGTTCAATCACGGTATTAAACGGCAGCGAATAGACCACGCTCAAACCGGAAGGGGACAGCGGCTTTTTATAGATCAGATCGTTATAGCCATTCATGTAACCAAAATAGGTCGGATCTTCGGGGTAATTCCCGAGCAGTGAAGCATAACGCTCCCCTTCGGGGAAACGCAGCAACGGCTGATTGTTGTCATCGAGCAGCGTCACACCGGTATGCTGTGAACCCGGTGCCACCATGTCTTCCAGACGCAGGGTCTGCTGAATGCCCATGAGCGCTTCCAGCTTGTTGCCGACGTAAATCGGCGTCAGAACATACAAGTAACCCACATCTTTATTCGGACCGGATGAAACCCAGTACAGGCTGTTCTCTTTATCCTGACTTTTACCGTTGCGGTATTGCAGAATCTTCTCATGCAGTGATTTCAGCACCGTACTGTTTTCGCGCTCAATCGGCAGGCTGGTGATACCAAAATCCACCATGCACAGGCTTTCGCCACCGATGAAAAACACCCGGTTCAGGTCATAAGCGTCGGAGAAATTATCTTTCCAGTAGTGGATCATATTGCCGAGCGAGGTCAGCGAGTTTCGATAGCTGTCATTAAGCTGAGAGCAGTCGGATTCGGAATAGAGCGGATGATAGGTCGGCGTAATGGTTTTGCTGCTGATGACACCGTTGATGATGTCGAGGCCATTCATGGAGTCGTTGAGGCGTTTCTCGGCCATGTATTTGATATCCCGCATGATATCTGCAGAATTTCGGATATAACTTTGTGCCTGATCGTAGTTGAGGTTGTCCTCGTCACGGATCTCCGACTCTTTGGTATGGAAAATACTCAGCACGTAGAACGTCGTCAGCAGTGCGCCGAGTGACCACAGCATAAAGGCCAGAACCCGAAAAAGGTAACGGGAGATCCTGAGCGTTGTTCTAAACGAGGTAAGATATTTCAAAGGGCTACCATTAACATTACGACGTCACCACAGCGGAAAACGGCCATCAGAATACACTATAGTTGCACGGACTAAAAAGGCCGGTCAAAAAGAAAGGGCACACCCCCGTGAGAGGGTATGCCCTGTTTCAACGCGCCTGAAACTTATTCTTTATCAGAATCCGCTTCGTCAGAATCGACATCATCTTCAATAACTTCATCGTCTGATTCTGTTTCATCCGGCAGGTCGCTCGCCTGAGCGGCTTCCAGTTCACCTTCTTCGGTCGCTACGCCGTCGAGTTCTTCGTCTTCGACTGGCTCAGCCACACGTTGCAGGCCAACCACGTGTTCCTGTTCCGCAGTACGGATAAGCGTCACACCCTGGGTGTTACGGCCTACGGTACTGACTTCAGAAACACGGGTACGAACCAGCGTGCCGGCGTCAGTGATCATCATAATCTGATCGGCTTCATCTACCTGAATCGCACCAACAACCGGACCGTTACGCTCACTCACCTTGATCGAGATAACGCCCTGCGTCGCACGGGACTTGGTTGGATATTCCGCTGACTCGGTACGTTTACCGTAACCGTTTTGCGTGACGGTCAGGATAGAACCTTCACCGCGAGGGATGATCAGTGACACAACGCTGTCGCCGCTACCCAGACGGATACCGCGAACACCGGTCGCCGTACGGCCCATCTTACGCACCGCTTCTTCAGAGAAGCGCACCACTTTACCGGCGGCGGAGAACAGCATGACTTCATCTTTACCGTCAGTCAGGTCAACACCAATCAGCTCATCACCCTCATTAAGGTTGATGGCGATGATGCCAGCGCTGCGTGGACGGCTGAAATCAGTCAGTGCAGTTTTCTTCACTGTACCGCTGGCGGTGGCCATAAACACATGGCGACCTTCTTCGTATTCACGTACCGGCAGGATCGCGGTAATACGTTCGTTCGGTTCAAGCGGCAACAAGTTGACGATTGGACGCCCGCGCGCACCACGGCTGGCTTCAGGCAGTTGGTAAACCTTCATCCAGTACAGACGACCACGGCTGGAGAACATCAGAATGGTGTCGTGGGTGTTGGCCACCAGCAGGCGGTCGATGAAATCTTCTTCTTTGATGCGTGCTGCAGACTTACCTTTACCACCACGGCGTTGCGCTTCGTAGTCGGTCAGAGGCTGGTATTTCACATAGCCCTGATGCGACAGCGTTACCACAACGTCTTCCTGATTGATCAGGTCTTCGATGTTGATGTCGGAGGTATTGGCAGTAATTTCGGTGCGGCGCGGATCACTATACTGGTCACGAATGGCTTCCAACTCTTCACGAATGACTTCCATCAGACGATCAGGGTTTTCCAGAATGAAGATAAGCTCTGCGATTTGCGTCAGCAGTTCTTTATATTCATCCAGCAGTTTTTCATGCTCAAGACCGGTCAGTTTCTGCAAGCGCAGATCCAAAATGGCTTGTGCCTGCTGTTCGGTCAGGAAGTATTTGCCTTCGTGAATACCGAATTCCGGTTCCAGCCACTCAGGACGCGCAGCGTCATCACCGGCACTGGCCAGCATGGCAGCTACGTTGCCCAGATCCCATGAACGAGCAACCAGGCCCGCTTTCGCTTCGGCCGGAGATTGCGCAGCACGGATCAGCTCAATGATCGGCTCAATGTTCGCCAGAGCAATCGCCAGCGCTTCAAGGATATGGGCACGATCACGGGCTTTACGCAGTTCGAAAATAGTACGGCGTGTCACCACTTCGCGACGGTGGCGGACAAACGCAGACAAGATGTCTTTCAGGCCCAAAATTTTTGGCTGCCCCTGATGCAGGGCAACCATGTTGATACCAAACGTGGTCTGCAACTGAGTCAGGGAGTAGAGGTTGTTCAGAACCACTTCACCCACGGCGTCGCGTTTGATTTCAATAACAATGCGCATCCCGTCTTTATCAGACTCATCGCGCAGCGCACTGATGCCTTCGAGACGTTTTTCCTTCACCAGCTCGGCGATCTTTTCGATCAGACGGGCTTTGTTCACCTGATACGGGATCTCGTGAACGATGATGGTTTCGCGGCCGGTTTTGGCATCAGCTTCCACTTCCGCACGCGCGCGGATCAGAATTTTGCCACGGCCGGTGCGGTAGGCTTCTTCAATCCCACGACGGCCATTGATGATGGCTGCGGTCGGGAAGTCTGGCCCAGGGATGTGTTCCATCAGCCCTTCAATGCTGATGTTTTCGTCGTCGATAAACGCCAGACAGCCGTTGATCACCTCGTTGAGGTTATGTGGCGGGATGTTGGTCGCCATACCGACGGCAATACCCGAAGAACCGTTCACTAACAGGTTCGGAATACGGGTTGGCATGACGGCAGGGATCTGCTCGGTGCCATCGTAGTTCGGCACAAAGTCGACGGTCTCTTTTTCTAAGTCAGCCAACAGTTCGTGGGCGATTTTGGACATACGGATTTCGGTATAACGCATGGCAGCAGCGGAATCGCCGTCTACCGAACCGAAGTTACCCTGCCCATCCACCAACATGTAGCGAAGTGAAAAAGGCTGAGCCATACGAACAATGGTGTCATAAACCGCGGTATCACCATGCGGGTGATACTTACCGATAACGTCACCGACCACACGGGCCGATTTCTTATAGGCTTTGTTCCAGTCGTTACCCAGAACATTCATTGCGTAAAGTACGCGGCGGTGCACCGGTTTCAAACCATCGCGCACATCTGGCAGCGCACGTCCGACAATAACGGACATGGCGTAATCCAAATAAGAGTTTTTCAGCTCTTCTTCGATGCTTATCGGTGTGATTTCTCTGGCAAGGTCGCTCATGGAGCTGCTATCCCTCTACTGATTATTCATGGCCGCTGCCTGTATAGGCAAAGGTGTAAAACTATACCACAAAGCTGTGATCTGTGGAAAAGAACCTCCCTTTTTCTCGCCATTATTCGGCGCGTTTCAAACCCTTGCCTTCGCGCATCGCAAGCGGCGTTGCAAAGTGCGGCATTTCGCGCAAACATTCGCCACACACAAACCTGAACCCACTTCCTGGAATATGTATAATCTGGCTTAACGAGGAATAAGGAGTTCATCACGCTAATGAATACAGCATCCAATGCCAACAATCAGAATATTGACCACAATGAGATCGCCAAATTCGAGGCAGTTGCCTCGCGCTGGTGGGATCTGGAAGGTGAATTCAAACCGCTGCACCGTATCAATCCACTGCGTCTCAACTATATTCTTGAACGCGCAGACGGTCTGTTTGGCAAGACCGTTCTCGACGTCGGCTGCGGCGGTGGCATTCTGAGTGAAAGCATGGCGGTTGCCGGAGCCCATGTCACCGGGCTGGACATGGGCGGCGAGCCGTTACAGGTTGCGCGCCTGCATGCGCTGGAAAGCGGTGTGAAAGTGAATTACATCCAGGAGTTCGTGGAAGCCCACGCTGAGGCTAACCCACAGCAGTATGACGTGGTGACCTGCATGGAGATGCTCGAGCATGTGCCGGACCCCGCTTCTGTGGTCGCCGCCTGTGCACGGCTGGTGAAACCGGGAGGCCACGTATTTTTCTCCACCATCAACCGCAATAATAAAGCCTGGCTGATGGCGATCTTCGGCGCAGAGTACGTGCTGAAAATGGTGCCGAAGGGCACACATGACATCAAAAAATTCATCAAACCCTCTGAGTTACTGGCGATGGTTGACCGCACCCCGCTGTTTGAACGTCATATTATGGGCCTGCATTACAACCCGCTGACCGATCATTTCAAACTTGGGCCAAATGTTGATGTGAACTACATGGTTCACACCCAGGCGCTGCAGCAATAACGTCCGCGTCAAGCGAAAAAGTGTTAATCCGGGCGCAGAAAACCCTGCCTGAGGGCCAATTCGGCGTCCTGATAATCACTAAAAGCTTAGTTTTTAGCGCGTTGGTAAAGCATGACTGCGCAACATGATTTTTTAGAATAGTTATCTACATCAATATAGCGTTTTTTTCTAACGTTTAAGAAATCGGCAGTCGATCAACATTTCAAAAAATATAAGAAAATCGTATCGAAGTTATTGACACTCCTTTGGTGCCAGCAACCACGGACGCTTCAGGGCTTACCCCGCAAATTTCTCCCCAACTTATCCACAAAATCGGCCATGTTGTTCACTTGCAAAAGGCATCTTCAGACACTATCTTGTCATCAGAAAATAACAAATCCACAATATATTGTGTTTATATCCTGACCAGCACACTAGGGACGAGTGAAGCCACCTCGGTCTGTTTTTGTGTCTGGTCAGCCTGTTTATAGACCTCTAAGGTACAGTCCCTCATGAATCAAAGTCTTCTTGTTACTAAACGCGATGGCCGTAAAGAACGCATCAACCTTGATAAAATTCACCGAGTCATCGACTGGGCAGCTGAAGGTCTGCAAAACGTCTCCGTTTCACAAGTCGAACTCCGATCTCATATCCAGTTTTATGACGGCATTAAAACCAGCGATATTCATGAAACCATCATCAAGGCTGCAGCTGACCTGATCTCTAAAGATGCCCCGGATTATCAATATCTGGCGGCGCGCCTGGCGATTTTCCACCTGCGCAAAAAAGCCTACGGCCAGTTTGAACCTCCGGCCCTGCTCGCTCAGGTGAACCGCATGGTTGAGATGGGAAAATATGACAAACATCTGCTGGAAGACTACACGGCTGAAGAGTTCGAGCAGATGGACAGTTATATTGATCACTGGCGTGACATGAACTTCTCTTACGCGGCGGTCAAACAGCTCGAAGGCAAATACCTGGCGCAGAACCGCGTCACCGGCGACATCTACGAGAGCGCCCAGTTCCTGTATATTTTGGTCGCCGCTTGCTTGTTCTCCGGCTACCCGCGAGAAACCCGTCTGGATTACGTGAAGCGTTTCTACAATGCGATCTCCACCTTCAAAATCTCGCTGCCAACACCGATCATGTCCGGCGTTCGCACCCCGACGCGTCAGTTCAGTTCCTGCGTGCTGATCGAGTGCGGCGACAGTCTGGACTCCATCAACGCGACCTCCAGCGCCATCGTAAAATACGTTTCCCAGCGCGCCGGTATCGGCATCAACGCCGGCCGCATCCGTGCACTGGGCAGCCCAATCCGTGGCGGCGAAGCCTTCCACACCGGCTGTATCCCGTTCTACAAACATTTCCAGACGGCGGTGAAATCCTGTTCTCAGGGCGGCGTGCGCGGCGGTGCAGCGACCCTGTTCTACCCGATGTGGCATCTGGAAGTGGAAAGCCTGCTGGTACTGAAGAACAACCGTGGCGTTGAAGGCAACCGTGTCCGTCATATGGATTACGGCGTGCAGATCAACAAACTGATGTATCAGCGTCTGGTCAAAGGCGGCGATATCACCCTGTTCAGCCCGTCCGACGTCCCTGGTCTGTACGATGCGTTCTTCGCCGATCAGGACGAGTTCGAGCGTCTGTATGAAAAATACGAGCAGGACAGCAGCATCCGTAAACAGAAAGTGAAAGCGGTTGAACTGTTCTCACTGATGATGCAGGAACGAGCGTCCACAGGCCGTATCTACATTCAGCACGTTGACCACTGCAACACCCACAGCCCGTTTGACCCGGCTATTGCGCCGGTTCGCCAGTCCAACCTGTGTCTGGAAATCGCACTGCCGACCAAACCGCTGGATGACGTTAACGACGAAAACGGTGAAATTGCGCTGTGTACGCTGTCTGCCTTTAACCTCGGTGCTATCGAAAGCCTGGATGATTTGGAAGAGTTGGCGGTGCTGGCCGTTCGTGCGCTCGACGCCCTGCTCGACTATCAGGATTACCCAATCAAAGCCGCCAAACGTGGCGCAATGGGTCGTCGTACTCTGGGTATTGGCGTGATTAACTACGCATATTATCTGGCGAAGAACGGCGTGCGTTACTCTGACGGCAGCGCAAACAATCTGACGCACAGAACGTTCGAAGCCATTCAGTATTACCTGCTGAAAGCCTCCAATGAGCTGGCCAAAGAGCAAGGTGCATGCCAGTGGTTCAACGAAACCACCTACGCGCAAGGCATCATGCCGATCGATACCTATAAAAAGGATCTCGATGCCATTTGCAACGAGCCGCTGCATTATGACTGGGACACACTGCGTAACGAGATCAAAACCCACGGTCTGCGCAACTCCACGCTGTCGGCATTGATGCCATCCGAGACGTCATCGCAGATCTCCAACGCCACCAACGGTATCGAGCCACCGCGCGGCCACATCAGCATTAAAGCCTCGAAAGACGGCATTCTGCGTCAGGTCGTGCCCGAATATGAGCGCCTGAAAGATCAGTACGAATTGCTGTGGGACATGCCAAACAACGACGGTTACCTGCAACTGGTTGGCGTGATGCAAAAATTCATCGACCAGGCGATTTCGTCTAACACCAACTATGATCCGTCGCGCTTCCCGAACAGCAAAGTGCCGATGAAGCAGTTGTTGAAAGACTTGCTGACGGCCTACAAATTCGGCGTAAAAACTCTGTACTATCAGAACACCCGTGATGGTGCTGATGATGTACAAGAAGACATGAAAGCCGACGTAGCTGACGACTGCGAAAGCGGTGCCTGCAAAATCTAATCATCTGTTTTGATTTATCATTTTATAGAAAGCCCCTGCACAGGGGCTTTTGTCCGAGGACAATATGGCTTATAGCACTTTCTCTCAGAACAAGAACAACCAGCTGCTGGAACCGATGTTTTTCGGCCAGTCGGTCAACGTTGCCCGTTTCGATCAACAGAAACATGAAATCTTCGAAAAGTTGATTGAAAAGCAGCTTTCCTTCTTCTGGCGTCCTGAAGAGATTGACGTTTCCCGTGACCGTATCGATTTTCAGGCACTGCCGGATCACGAAAAACACATCTTCCTCAGCAACCTGAAATACCAGACGTTGCTGGATTCTATTCAGGGCCGCAGCCCGAACGTCGCCCTCTTGCCGCTGATTTCTATCCCGGAGCTGGAAACCTGGGTCGAAACCTGGGCATTTTCAGAAACGATTCATTCGCGCTCTTACACGCACATCATCCGTAATATCGTCAACGATCCGGCGGTAGTGTTTGACGATATCGTCACCAATGAAGAGATTCTCAAGCGCGCAAAAGACATCTCCGGCTATTACGACACATTGATCGAAATGACCAGCTACTACCATCTGCTGGGTGTAGGTACGCATCAGGTCAATGGCAAAACAGTCGTCGTCGATTTGCATGAACTGAAGAAAAAACTCTATATCTGCCTGATGAGTGTTAACGCGTTGGAAGCCGTGCGCTTTTACGTCAGCTTCGCCTGTTCCTTTGCCTTTGCCGAGCGTGAACTGATGGAAGGCAACGCCAAGATCATCAAGATGATCGCCCGCGACGAAGCCCTGCACCTGACCGGCACCCAGCACGCGCTGAACCTGCTGCGCTCTGGTCAGGATGACCCGGAAATGGCGGAAATCGCCAAAGAGTGTGAGCAGGAGTGCCATGACCTGTTCGTGCTGGCCGCGCAGCAGGAGAAAGAGTGGGCCGAATATCTGTTCCGTGACGGCTCGATGATCGGTCTGAACAAAGACATTCTGTGTCAGTACGTGGAATATATTACCAATATCCGCATGCAGGCTGTGGGCCTGACCGCACCGTTCAAAACCCGCACCAATCCGATCCCATGGATCAACGCCTGGCTGGTGTCGGACAACGTGCAGGTTGCGCCGCAGGAAGTGGAAGTCAGTTCTTACCTGGTCGGTCAGATTGATTCAGAAATGAACGCCGACGACCTGAGCGATTTTGAGTTCTAAAATGTCTCAGCCTATCGTGACCTTATCAGCAAATGGCAAACGGCTGGCCTGTCTGGCTGGCCATAAAAATCTGCTGGACGTGTTTGAACATCACGACGTAGATGTTGAGTATCAATGTCGGGAAGGTTATTGCGGATCGTGCCGGATGCGGCTGGTCAGCGGGGAAGTCACTTACAGTGAGAAGCCACTGGCATTCATCTCGGAAGGCGAGATTTTGCCGTGTTGTTGCCTACCCATTGGTGATGTAGAACTTGAGTTCTAGGTGGGTTGCGGCCCACCATTCCGCTTTATATTTTTAATTTCAAATCTTTTAATTCAACTTCAAATTCAAAACCGTGGGCGTCGGCCCACACCGACCAAGGGAGACGCGCGCGCCTCCCTTGGAACCCTGCGCTAATCACTCCGTTGCTTCGCAAGTTGGGATGGCCGTGTTTCAGTTACCTTGGTGATAGCCGCAAAATGTCGCCGCTTAGCGGTCCCTTCACTACGGGTTCGAGCCATAGGTCTCGAACCTCTTGCTCAGCGCCATTTTTGAATGCGGCCTCGACATTTTAAAAGATAAACACAGTCTGGATTTTGAATTTAGAAAAGCGTCGGCCGCGTTCAAAACGACGTCGAGGGAGAGGCGCAAAACCGCGTGGGGCTTTACGCGGGTTGAAGCCCGAACTGAGAGCACCGCGCAGCGGCGGAGTTTGCGGCTATAACAGCGGCACCTGAAACACGGCCATTGTGACCAGCGCAGCTGCCGGTGTTGCAGCAGCAAAAAAACGCAGGATTCCAAAGGGTTTCGTTTCAAACCCTTTGGGCCCGTGTGGGCGGCGAGCCCACGACCTTGAATTTAGAGATTTAAAAGCGGGTTTGGGCTGCAAGCCCAAAAAACTACGCCTTAGCGATTCTCTCTAACCACGGGTAGTCAGCCACCGGATCCCAGCCATTCAGATACCTGCGAAGCATATCCATCGCCACCATCGCAATGGTCTCCTGGCGCAGGGCGAGACCATGACGGGTGGCGGTGTAACGCAGCGTTAAACCGTGGGTACCTGAAGGCGTATGCAGCGCCAGACTTAACTCTTCACCTGACATCGCACCCACTGCCAGTGCCAAATGTGCGCCTGTTCTTTTAGCCAGCTGCTGCGCACGTGCCAACGTGTTTTGCAGGGATTTATCCGGGGAAAGCTCAGCATCAGCAGGTAAAAGTTCACCCGCGGCCAACGGCATACCGGCACTTTGCAGACGCCAGTTGAGCAGACCGCCGGTAAAGCTTTCACTGACCGACACGCGCAGATCCTGTTCCAACAAACGCCCGGCCAGGCACGCAGGCAAGCTGCCGAAACCTTCAAAAATAGTGCTTTCACCGGCCACTTCACGCACGCGCTCGAAGGCTTTACGCATTGCAGCTTCCTGCGAACGCGGCCCGGTCACTTTCAGCTCAATGATTGGCGAGGAAGAGCGGTACCCCATCGTCACCCCTTCAGGCAGAACCATCGCATCCAGATCGGTGGCAAGGTCACTTTCGCCACGGCCAAACGTGGTCAGGCGAAGACACAACGGCGCTTCGAGAGCCGGGTATTTCTTGTGCAGACGCGGAACAATTTGCTGCTCAACCATCACTTTAAATTCAGACGGCACGCCAGGAGTGAAGAAAATCTGGCAGCGGTTGAGCGTTATGCTGAACCCGCATGCCGTCCCCACCGGGTTATCCAGCACTTCGGCACCTTCGGGAATTTGCGCCTGTTTGCGGTTCGACTCGGCCATCGGGCGGCCTCGTCCGGCAAAGAAAGCCTCCATCGTGCGGATCCAGTTGGCATCTTCCACCAGCCTGACACCGCAAGCGGTAGCGGCTGCCAGCGCGCTTAAATCGTCACTGGTCGGTCCGAGCCCCCCGTTGACGATCAGCACATCGGCAATGTGGCTGCGCTCTTTCATCACGCTGACCAGCTCTTCCAGACTGTCACCCACCGTTTCACGGCTGGTCATTGGCAGACCTTCATCAAACAGATAACTGGCCAGCCAGGCGGCGTTGGAATCCACGATTTGACCGTGCAGAACTTCTTCGCCAGTACTGAGCATCTCAACCCTAAGCATCATTTTCTCCTCTCATTTTATCCCTCCACTGTAGAAAGGCTGCAGCCGAAAAACAATCACATAGGCACAAAGTGATATCACCGACGAAAAAAAAGCCTGCTAAGCAGGCTTTTAAAATTTACACATCGACTATCCCAAGAGATTTCGAGTCGCCTAGAGGCGCCTACTTTTGGTGTAGTAACGCGGCAAGTGAGTAAATCCCCGGGAGCTTACATGAGTAAGTGACCGGGACGAACAAACGCAGCCAACACACCTACAACTCGAAAGAGGCAGGGATATTAGAAGTTGATTGCGCCGCCAACATACGCACCGTCAGCGACGATGTTGTCACGGTTGCCATCTTTGCCATCCAGCGCCATGTAGCGGTAACCCACACTCACAGTGACTAATGGAATAGCGGTCAGACGGACGCCCGCATTGGCTTCTTTGTAGTTGCCGATACCGCTGGAGAGTGAATCTGGGGAATAGTAGTAGTCACCGTAGAGGGTGAACATTTTAGCGATTGGCAACTGTAAACCACCGCCAAGAGCCGCAGCATAACCTTCGTCACCGTTTTTAGGGTTGGTGTACAGGCCTTTGCCGCCTACGGTCGCCATGAATGGACCTAATGGGATGTTATAGCCCAGACCCAGACCTGCAACATCACCGTCGTCATCGTTGTGCGTCCAGTCACCCGTCAGTGCCAAGCCTGGCGTGGTAGTACCGAAACCTGCGCCCAGATGGGTGTAATGCTCGCCAACTTCACCGTTGACACTGATGGCGCTGGCAGAAGCAGCAACCAACATCAGGCTGGCGGCAGCGCCAGCGACAAGTAATTTTTTCATTATTTATCCTAAATAATTGCTATACAGCAGTAAAACTTCCCTGCGGAGTCTAAAGCAATTTACCCTCATGCAACATCTTTTTACCTTGCAAACTTATCAGTTAAGACGCGGAAAATTGTAAGAATCATCGATTACATTGATGAAATGAAGATCACTGATTGGAATGATAACCCCCACCTATTTGCCCTCGATCAACAATTGACCTTAAATTAGAGTTAGAGTGAATTAACCTAAGGAAAGGCCCCCGCGCAGGAGCGCTGAATCAGATTCACCTTGATCGAACACGTTGATCTCATTTCCCTACACCCACTGAATACTGGAAGGATCTCGCCATGAAGAAAAAAGGATTAACCACCGCAGCCGGTGCTCCCGTTGTTGATAACAACAATGTCATCACTGCCGGTCGCCGTGGGCCGCTGTTGTTGCAAGATGTATGGTTTCTCGAAAAATTAGCCCATTTTGACCGTGAAGTGATCCCTGAACGTCGTATGCACGCTAAAGGTTCTGGTGCCTACGGGACATTTACCGTGACTCATGACATCACCCAATTCACCCGCGCCAACATCTTCTCTGAAATTGGCAAGCAAACCGAGATGTTTATCCGCTTCTCCACGGTGGCTGGCGAACGTGGCGCAGCAGATGCTGAACGTGATATTCGCGGTTTCTCGATGAAATTTTATACCGAGCAGGGCAACTGGGATCTGGTGGGTAACAATACGCCGGTATTCTATCTGCGTGACCCGCTGAAATTCCCTGACCTGAACCACGTCGTCAAACGCGATCCCCGCACCAACCTGCGTAACCCGGCATACAAATGGGACTTCTTCTCCCACCTGCCAGAATCGCTGCATCAGCTCACCATCGACTTCAGTGACCGCGGCCTGCCTAACTCATACCGCCACATTCACGGTTTCGGCAGCCATACTTTCAGCTTTATCAATGCCGAAAACGAGCGTTTCTGGGTGAAATTCCACTTCGTCTGCCAGCAGGGTATTGAAAACCTGATGGATGACGAAGCGGAGAAACTGGTCGGCGAAGACCGCGAAAGCTCCCAGCGTGACCTGTATGACGCTATCGAACGCGGTGATTTCCCACGATGGAAGTTGTTCGTGCAGCTCATGCCAGAGCATGAAGCCTCAGAATTGCCGTACAACCCGTTCGACCTGACCAAAGTCTGGTTACACGGTGACTATCCGCTGATTGAAGTGGGTGAGTTCGAGCTGAACCGTAACCCGGAAAACTACTTTGCTGAAGTAGAGCAAGTGGCGATGAGCCCGGCGAACGTAGTACCTGGCGTGGGCTTCTCCCCGGACCGCATGTTGCAGGGGCGTCTGTTCTCCTACGGCGATGCGCACCGCTACCGTCTGGGTGTGAACCATCACCAGATCCCGGTGAACGCACCAAAATGCCCGTTCCATAACTATCACCGTGATGGCGCTATGCGCGTGGACGGCAACAGCGGCAACAGCGTGACCTATGAACCAAACAGTGCCGGTTTGTTCCAGGAGCAACCTGATTTCAGCGAACCGCCGTTGACGATTGAAGGCGCTGCCGATCACTGGAATCACCGCGAAGATGACGATTATTTCACTCAGCCGCGTCTGCTGTTCAATCTGCTGTCTGACGAAGAACATCAGCGCATGTTTGGCCGTATCGCCGGTGAGCTGAAACACGCGTCAGCTGAAACGCAAAAACGCCAGCTCGACCTGTTCTATAAAGTCGATCCTGCTTATGGCGCAGGCGTGGAACAAGCGCTGAAAGCGTAATCTCGTTTAGCCCATTCAAGTGAAAAGGGCCGCACTGTCTAACCAGCGCGGCCCTTTTTTAAAATTGATGCATTGTCAGACTGGTTGTTTTTCCAGCCACAGTTTCAGTTGCTGGCGGGAAATCTTAATCCCCCCCTGCGCGACCTCCTGCGGCAAAGCGTAGTAACGCACCGGCAGTTGGAACCGCGCCAGTTTGTCCTGCAGCCACTCAGCTAAATGCTCAAAGGTTGCCCCTGGATGGGCGTCCACCAGCGCTACCGGCCGCTGACCAAATTCGTCATCCTTCACGGGCAGTACGAAGGCGCGATCTACCTGCGGATGCGACTGTAACACCCGCTCGATGTCTTCGGGTTGAATCCCCTCTCCGGCGCTAAAAAACAGATTATCCAGTCTTCCGGCGATATGCAGTTCATCGCCCTGCCACTCACCACGGTCGCGGGTGTGAAACCAGCCCTCAGCATCGGTTAATGGCGTCAACGCCCCGGACTTCCAGTAACCGGCAGCCAGACTTGGGGTGCGGATCAGCACTTCGTCATTTTGCAGCATCACTTCTTTACCGGCGAGAGCATGGCCGACCCCCCGTGAACCATCGGCACGTTTAGCCGTCACGGTCGAAGCGGTTTCTGTCATGCCATAGCCACACCAGCAGCGGATCCCCGCGCGCTCAGCCTGTTCGGTAAGTTCCTGAGGAATATGCGCACCGCCGAGCAGGACATCCTGCAATTTTTCTGGCCGTTGTGGTTGCTGTAGCAAACGCCAGAGCTGCGTCGGCACCAGCGAGGCATGGCTGCAATTGTCCAACGCGGCGTCGAGTGATTCACCGTCAGCCAGTACCCGCAGCGTGGCACCCGCACTCAGCCAGCGCCAGATAATCCCCTGTCCTGAAACATGGAACAACGGCAGAGAAAGCAACCAGCTGTCGCCCGGAGAAAATGGAAGTAACCCGAGTACGCCCGCCGCACTGGCGAGATGCGCCTGTGCACTGTGTGCGGCAGCTTTCGGCAATCCGCTGGAACCTGAGGTGAGCGTCAGCGTCGCCAGGCGCTCAGGATGCCACGCGGCAGTCGTGGTGCCAGAACCGGCATGGCGTAGCTCAAGCGCATACGGGGCCAGTTCAGGTGGCGAATCACTGAGATCGAGAATAAAGCGGATATCCAGCGACGGCAGCAGTTCTGCGCACAGCGAAGCGGGCAACTGCGGATTGAGCGGCAATAAGCGGGCACCGGTTTGTAACAACGCCAAATAGGCCAGCAACGCGTCGGGGCTGTTTTTACTGCGCAACACAACGCCAGCGCCTTCACTGACGCCCTGCTGAATAAACCCCGCCGCCAGTGAATCTATGCGCTGTAATAAATCGCGCCAGCACCATGCGGTGCCGCGTGACTTCAGCGCGACAGCAAACGGCGTCCGTTCGGCCCATACACGCCAGGGCCAGTTGTTCATGCCTGCCATATCGGCTCCAGTTGTTCTTCTGTTATAAGCGGCAGCGGCGAATCAGGCCAGCGGCGGACCAGTTGCGACTGCATCAAGTCCAGCGTGTCCAGCCCTGGCACGGCATCCGGTGTCAGCCATGCAGCCATGCGCGCCAACTGATTCAGCCCCAGACTTGATTCAATACTGGAGCTTATCACTGCCGCCAGTCCGGCGCGGTGCGCCTGGGCAATCAGCTCGCGGCAGCGAGTCAGGCTACCGGTTAAGGTCGGTTTGATGATGATGGCTGCCAGCCCCGGTTCAGCATGGACCTCAAAACCTTTTTCACGCACGCTTTCATCCCAGGCAATAGCAATCCCGGTAGCGAGGGCAAATTCTCGCGACTGCTCGCGCGTGTTACAGGGTTCTTCAATAAAGACGATACGCGAACGCAGGGCCGGGGCCACGTAGCGGGCAAAGGCTGCGGCTTTAGCGGGTGTCCAACTGCGGTTGGCATCCAGGCGCAGATGCAAATCAGGCAAGGCTTCCAGCAACATCGTAACGTTCAGACCATCACCGACGGCTTCATACAACCCCACTTTGACCTTCGCCACTTTCTGCCCCTCAACGTCGCCGGGCAATGCGCCAAGACGGGTATACAGCTCGTCAGGATCACCATGGCACAGCGGCGCGCTGCGGGTATTGGCCTCTGTGGGCAACTGCTCACGCAGTTCAGCATCGGCCATACTTAAACCAAAAGCCACCGATGGCAACGCGCCGAATGCCGAAGCTACCGCACTGAGTGACGCCCCCTGCAACCACTGCGCCAGCGCATGTTGCGCCGCCTGTTGTGCTTGATCGAGGCTTTCCAGGCTGAAGCCCGGCAAGGGGGCTATTTCACCCCAGCCGGTTTTATCATCCTGCCATAGCTGCACCAGCAGCCCGTCGCGGGATTTCAGCCGCTGATTTCGCAACACTACGCCTGCCTCCATTGGCAGGCTGTACCGGTACACCGAGGCGCGGCGCATTACGGATTACGCTTGAATTTGCTGAAGTCCGGCTGGCGTTTTTCGTTAAACGCGTTGCGGCCTTCCTGACCTTCTTCAGTCATATAGAACAGCATGGTGGCGTTACCCGCCAGTTCCTGCAAGCCTGCCTGTCCGTCGCAGTCGGCATTGAGTGCCGCTTTCAGACAACGCAGCGCCATCGGGCTGTTTTCCAGCATTTCACGGCACCAGCGCACGGTCTCTTTTTCCAGATCCGCCAGCGGAACCACGGTGTTCACCAGTCCCATATCCAGCGCAGCGGCCGCGTCGTACTGACGGCACAAGAACCAAATTTCGCGGGCTTTTTTCTGACCGACGATGCGGGCCATGTAAGAAGCCCCCCAGCCGCCATCGAACGAACCGACTTTCGGGCCGGTCTGGCCAAAAATAGCGTTATCGGCCGCAATGGTCAGGTCACACATCATATGCAACACATGGCCGCCACCGATGGAATAACCCGCCACCATCGCCACCACCGGTTTCGGACAGGTACGGATTTGACGCTGGAAGTCGAGTACGTTGAGGTGATGCACCCCGCTGGCATCCTGATAGCCACCGTAGTCGCCACGCACTTTCTGATCGCCACCCGCGCAGAAAGCTTTGTCGCCTTCGCCGGTCAGGACAATCACACCGATATTATCGTCATGGCGTGCGTCGTCCATCGCGCGGATCATCTCTTTTACGGTCAGCGGGCGGAAGGCGTTGCGTACCTGCGGACGGTTAATGGTGATCTTGGCGATACCATCCACGGATTTGTGATAGCGGATATCTTCGTATTCACCGCTAAAGTCCAGCCATTCGACCGGTGCATACAATTGTTTTTCATCAGGATAGATCATGTTCTACTTCCTTTAAGACAGGTGAAGTAATCAGGGCCAGCGCCTGGCGGGCAAAATCCGCCGGATTGGCACGATGGGCGTTATGCCCGGCATTGGCGATGAGTCGCAGCGGGAAATTCGCCTGCTGCGCAAGAGTGATAAACTTAGAATCAAGGCTGCCACACAGCCAGACGACCGGCAGCGGCAAACGTGAAATACGTTCGCGCAGATCAGGCTGTACTGCCAGCGAGGTAGCGCCGAGCATGGCTGCCAGTGTAGCCGGATTATTATTGAGCCGCAGGGCCACCAGTTGCTGGCGCTGCTCGTCGGTAAGATCGCTAAACACCGGCTGGCGGTACCAAAGTTGTAACGCCTGCTGCCAGGTTTGATGCAAGAACCGCGTGGCCCACAGATGATCATGATGACGGCGTTGCTGGCGATCACGCAGGCTTTTGAACCCCGGATGAGCCCCTTCCACCATCACGCCACGCAGCCCCCGGATATCGCCGTGGGTGGCGTGATAAAGACTGATGCGCCCACCAAGGGAGTAGCCGATCAGCCAGTGATCGTGAATCTCCATCTGTTGCAACGTTGAGCTTATTAATTGGCTGACATCGGCAAAACCGGCGGCAGTCACGTTGGTTGAAGCACCATGGCCAGGCAGATCAATCAACAGACAAGGCCAGTCAGATAGCCAGGGCATCAGTGATTGCCAGTCTTCGCTACTGCCGAGCAGACCGTGCAGGAAGACCAGCCAGGGTTTCCCGGTGATGTGGCCATTCACGCGTTGGCATGACAGGGTCATAAGTCTCCCGCCTGCGTCACCAGTTCACGCAATATGTCAGCACCGTCGGTGGGGCTGACTTTCAGTTCAATGAGTTTCACGCCACCGTGCTGCCAGCAGTGATTCACCGCTTCGCTCAGCGCCGCAAAATTGTTTGGACAGGCATAACTCAGCCCGAACATGGCTGCCGCGTGGCTGAATTCAACATTCTGCGGCATGCAGTAGAAACGTTCTCGCTCCGCCTGTGGGGTCGGTAACAGCGAGAAAATCTGCCCGCCATTATTGTTCACAACGATGATAACCGTCGGGGCTGAACTTTGACGCATCAGCGCCAACGCATTGAGATCGTACAGTGCTGAGAGGTCGCCGATCAGCACCAGCGTCGGTTTCCCGGTCGCGCGCTGCACCCCGGCTGCGGTTGAAATTAAACCGTCGATGCCGCTGGCACCCCGATTGGCAAACACCGGATACCCGGCAGGCAGTTGCGCCAAAGCGTCCACCAGCCGGACCACCAGACTGTTACCAAGGAACAACTGACCCTGTTGTGGCAGCAGCGCAGGTAATTGCCGGGCCAGTGAGGCTTCGCCGAAATGATCGTCAAGCCGACGCTGAACCCGCTCGCTCACCTGCAGAGAGAGCGTTTCCAGCGCCGAGGCCCAGTGGACCTGAGGCTGCGCCGGGTGCAGTGTCAGCCAGTCACTGATCGGCATCTGTAAACGCCGGCCACGATGCTGCGCCGGGTCAAGACGCCCCGGCAGCGGATCCACCAGCCAGTACTCTTCTGGCTGGCAGTTAGCCTGCCATTGCAGTAAGCGTTTGCCCGTCAGGCTGGAACCCAGTTGGACCACCAATTGCGCTTTCGCCAGCACGCTGTGTGCCTGCGGGTTCGCCAGCCATAAATCGGCGCAGGGCAGCGGATTATCGGTGTGTGATTGCACATCGCTCAGCAGCGGCCAGCCGAGGGTTTTTGCCCACTGTGCCAGTTGCAACCCAGCCTGCGCACTCATTCTTCCGGCGATAATCACCCCGCGCTTTTGCCGCCAGTGTGACCAGTCAGGCTGGGTGAGGTGCGGTTGCGGTGCGCAAGAGCGCAGCCATGGCTGAGTACCCTGCCACCAGTCGCCCAGGCTTTGGGACCAGTCGAGATAGTCATCCCCCTGCTCGCCATACAGCGGCTCAGCAAAGGGACAGTTGATATGCAGCGCGCCATGACTCAGCGCTGAAATGCCGTTATCAATCGCGGAGACCAGCCAGCGGGCGCTGATGTCTGGCGTCGGGCGCGGCAGGTTAAGGGCTTGCTGCGCATGACTGGCGAACATTTCTGGCTGGCGGATGGCTTGATTAGCCCCGCAGTCAATCAGCTCTGGCGGGCGATCGGCAGTGAGCATGATCAGACGCTCGCCGGTCAGTCCGGCTTCAATAATGGCCGGATAGAGGTTCGCCACCGCGGTGCCTGACGTCACAATCACCGCCACCGGCTGACCGCTGGCTTTCGCCAGCCCCAGAGCCAGATGCCCTAATCCCCTTTCGTCAAAGTGCGTATGGCAAATCAGACGCGGGTTGGCCGCCGCCGCCAGCGTGAGAGAGGTCGAACGCGAGCCTGGCGCAATACAGACGTGCTGTACCTGATGACGGCTCAGCGCTTCCAGAATGAGCGTCGCCCAGCGGCGATTAAAAATGGCGGTAGAAAGCGTCAATGACATGAGTGACTCCGGCAAAACGGGCTTAACCGGCCCGGACGGCACGCGCATAATTTTCGTCTGACAGAACGCTTTCAACGGACTGAACGTTCTCTTCCAGCAGGGTGCGCAACCCGGCGGCTTTGTTCTCAATCTCCTGCCATTCCTGTGCAGCGTCAGAGCCGGCTACAATGCCCGCTCCGGCGAATAAATCCAGTAAATTACCGGTCACCGCCGCAGAACGTAATGCCACGGTGAATTCACTGCGAGCAAGACTAATATACCCGGCAGACCCGGCATACCACTGACGGTCAAAAGGCTCGTGCTGCGCAATAAATTCCCGCGCAGCCTGGCGCGGTAGCCCCGCGACGGCTGCAGTGGGTTGCAACCGTTGCAGACAGGTGGCGTCATCGGCACAGGTGAGCACGGCGCGAATGCTACGACGCAAATGCTGCACTTTCCGCAGACGCAGAATCTCAGCGGGCATGACATCCAGTGAATGTGCGCTGCCCTGTAAACGCTGGCAGATATCGTCAACCACCAGCATGTTTTCGCGCTGGTTTTTAGCATCTTTCAGCAGCCACTGCCCCAGTTCATGGGCCAGGTGGTTATCCGCGGCACCCGCAACCGTACCGGCCAGCGCCTCAGTAAAAAGTTCATTCTGTTCACGCAGGAACAGGCGCTCCGGGCTGGAGCCGAGAAACGCCTGCTGTGCCGAAAAGGCCATCATAAAGTGATAACAGTGATGATTCACGGCGCGGCTGGCCGCGAGAAATGCCACGGCATTCAGCGGCTGGCTGAGGGTCAAGGTGGTTTTGCGTGCCAGCACCACTTTGTCGAACTGGCGCAGCTCAATGCAGGCCAGTGCGGTGTGGATCATGGATTGCCACTCTGGCAGGGCTGGCAGATGCTGATGTTGTAAGACACGGGATGCCAGCGCGGGCAGACGGCGGCGGTTAACCAGCGAACGCAGGAAAGCCCGCATTGTTGGGGCCTCATCACGCAAAGAGTGCGCACTGTAGAGGTTACAGCGCAAAATGCACAGCCCCTCGTGGCGGCTGATTTCAATACGCGGCAGAAAGAGTGAATTGGCATCTGACGCACAGACGTCGGCCCCATGAAAGGCGTTCAGCCCCCAGATACGTAATTCAGGCAGCTGCGGATGCTGTTGCAAAAAAACCTGCGCGGCAGACAAGTGACCGAAGCTACAGGCGTCGCCACACAGGGCCGCCTCTTCATTTTCATCACGCTGTTGCCAGTAGAATTTGGGATAACAGCTTTGCGCGTTCAACCATTCCAGCATGCCACTTTCCGGTTGGTCAGCCAGCGCATAACTAAACTGCCGCAGACCCGCTGCGTCAGGGAAATCCCCCGACAGGGCCGTATCCAACTGGTCAAGAATTGCCGAAATTTGTTTCACCGTAACCTCAGGCTGCATCCGATGGATTTGATGACGGGCAGGAATGCCCATCTGGATCAAAAAACGGGGTAAATCAAATACGGGAGAATTATGCGGCGTTACGCAGATTGATAATATGCGGCAGATCAAACCGTAGCCAGAGGCGGTGGATATGAAGGGGTAGATCGTACTTCGCAGGAGTCATTGAGGGGGAAAACGAAACAGAGACAGTCTTAGCTGCCTCTGTCATGAAGGCTTAGCGACGCAACAGAAGACCAATGACTAAACCTAAGGCGGCACCCGCACCGACGCCGTGCCATGGGTTATCGCGCACGTAGCTGTCAGTCTGTTCGGCAACCTGTCGCGCTTTGGCGCAGTAGGAGTTTGCTGTGCCATTAAGGCGTGATTTCACTTCTTCCAGCGCCTGCTCTGCCCGGCTCTTAATGTCGATGTACTTCTGGTCCGCTTTATCACCGGAAGACTTCAGGACTTCTTCCAGTGTTTCAGAAAGCATTCTTAAATCATCGTCCAGCGAGGTTTGCTGTGGTTCAAATTGGTTAGACATAGATATCTCCTTATTTGTGGTTATCACATACCCATTAACCCTAGCGCAAATTTGCTCTGCGTGCAGTGCCAAAAACGGAGAGATACGCTGCCATTGCGCTTTTAAGAACCTTCCGACCGCTGTACCGGGGAGAATGACGCATCCTGAGGCGTTTTTGGCAGCGCCGCACGCCGCTGTTTTTCACGCCGCTCGGCCAGCCACAGGCCACTGTTTTTCATCGCGTAGCCAAATAACAAACCGACCAGCAGTGATAACACAACCTGACGCCAGTCCCCTTGTGCGGCGAAGGTCGCGCAGGCACCGATGAAAGTCCCTGGCACAAAAGCCAGCCACTGCTGCCATGCCTGAAGACACATCAAAAATGCCACAAAACCGGTGAGCATATAACCCACAATGGTCCATTCAGGGCGCAGGCTGCTGCCTGCAATGATCACTTCGGCCCAGAACACACCGCTCAGGCAGGTCAGCGTGCTGATAACCAGCCCACGCAATCCCCCTTTCGGGCAGGCAAAATAAGCCGTGCAGCCAAGAAACCCCGCCCAACTTATCAGGCCAAGGCTGATAGCCACCCAGCCCCAAATGCCGGAAAGAATGCCGGTAGTAATGGCGATCATCACCAATACATTCATGATGTGTGAACCTATAGGAATTTGGACAAGCGCGCAGTGTACGCATTGGCAGAAAGAATGGAATGGGAGAGATCACAATATCGATGTAATTTATCTATGAACGTACATATAAATGTGACTTATATCACATAAATATGTTTTGTTGTGCAAAAAACAGGCGTAAAAAAGCCGCTCACAGGAGCGGCTTTGGGATATTCAGAGCCCGGCCTTATAGCAGCGGCTGCGCCATCTGAACCAGGGTAATGAGCGGTTGCGGGTAGATACCCAGAGCCAATACCAGAATCGCGGAGATCAGCACCACCACACCACCGGCAGTCAACGCCCAGTTGTTCGGGGTATCACGCACCAGCGTTTCCGGCGCGCTGAGGAACAGGCTCACCGTCACGCGCAGGTAGTAGTAAAGACCAATCGCAGAACCGACGACTACAGCACCGGTCAGCCACCACAGATGCGCGGTGACACCGGTCGCAATCACGTAGAACTTACCGATAAAGCCAAGCGTCATCGGGATACCGGCCAGTGACAGCATCATCACAGTCATTACCGCAGACAGAATCGGCTTATGCCAGAACAGACCACGGTAGGAGAACAGGGATTCGGCATCCGGGCCTTTGTACGGGCTGGACATCAGGCTGACTACACCGAATGCACCAAGACTGCTGAACAGGTAACCGGCCAGATACACACCCACGGTCTCCATCGACAGCTGATGGGTTTGCACCGCAATCAGTGCCACCAGCAGATAACCAAGGTGCGCTATAGACGAATAACCCAACAGACGCTTAATGTTGCTCTGACTGATAGCCATCAGGTTACCGACCAGAATCGAGCAGAAGGCGATAATGCCCAGCACGGTGCGGATCGCTTCGCTGTCCGCCACCGGTGCGTACAGGAACAGACGCATCACCACGGCGAAGATAGCAATCTTGCTGGCGGTAGCCAGGAAAGTTGATACCGGTGCAGGTGCGCCCTGATAGACGTCCGGCGTCCACAGGTGGAAAGGCACCAGTGACAGCTTGAAGCCCAGGCCAACAATCATCATACCCAGACCCGCCAGCAGCAGCGGCTGATGCAACATCACGCCATCGGCCAGATTTCTGCCCAGTGCGACGAAGCTCAGGTTACCTGACTGTGCGTACAACAGGGCCATACCAAACAGCAGGAAAGATGACGCAGCGGCAGACAGCAGCATGTACTTGATACTGGCTTCCAGCGAACGCTTCTGACGGTAGGCATAACCAATCAGACCAAACAGTGGCAACGAAATCAGTTCGATCCCGAGGAACATGGAGGCCAGATGGTTAGAACACGCCAGCAGAATGCCACCCATGGCCGCAATCAGCACCAGCAGGTAAAACTCTTCGCGATTGTCCGGGTAACCGGCCAGCCAGGCGTAAGCGAACGTGCTGGTAGCGAGGCTCGCCAGCAGCACTAACCCAATGTAGAACATTGAGTAACCGTCAATACGTAATAGCGGCGTGACGTCCTGAGGCCCGACCTGCCCTACGTAGTACAGGGAAAGCAGGGCAACGTTAAGACCGATAACGGTCAGTGTGGCATTAAGAAAATGGTCGCGTCGCCACGCAATGGACAGCATCACCACCACCACTGTCAATCCGACGATCATCAGCGGTAACAGTGCGATCAGATTTTGAAGTGTAAATGTCATGGCGAGTTACGGCCTTGTCGTTGAAATAGTGGAAACTGATGATCCGAACCAGTGCTGCACGTTGCTCATCGCTGCGCTCGACGTATCGAGGACCGGCTGCGGGTAAACACCCAGCGCCACCAGCAATACCACCAGTAACAGAATGATCGACAGTTCACGTGTGCTCATGCCCGGTAATGGCTCGTCAGACTTCGCTTTACCGTAGTAAGCGCGTTGCATCATCACCAGCGAGTAAACCGAAGCAAACACCAGACCAAAGGTCGAGATGACAGTGATAACCGGCACAACCGGGAAGCTGCCAAACAGGATCATGAATTCACCGACGAAGTTACCGGTGCCCGGCATACCTAAAGTCGCAACCGCGAAGAACAGCGACAGTGCAGGCAGGTATTTTATCCGCCCCCACAGTCCGCCCATCAGACGCATATCACGGGTATGCAGACGCTCGTACAACTGGCCGCAGATGATGAACATACCGGCTGCGGACAGACCGTGTGCAATCATCTGGATCACTGCGCCCTGGTACGCCAGCTGGCTGCCGGTAAAGATGGCAATCAGAACAAAGCCCATGTGCGAAACCGAGGTGTAGGCAATCAGACGTTTGATATCCGTCTGAGAGAACGCCATCCACGCGCCATAGAAGATACCAATCACCCCGAGCCACATAGCAATAGGCGCGAACTCATGCGACGCATTCGGGAAGAATGGCAACATGAAGCGCAGCATGCCGTAGGCCGCGGTTTTGAGCAAGATACCCGCTAAGTCAACGGAACCTGCGGTCGGTGCCTGACTGTGCGCATCCGGCAACCAGCCATGCAACGGCACGACCGGCATTTTCACCGCGAAGGCGATGAAGAAGCCCAGCATCAGCAGGTATTCAACGTTGTGGGACATTGGCGTCTTCAGCAGATCTTCGTAGTTGAAGGTCCACGCGCCGGTCGCGTTGTAGTGCACAAACACCAGGCCCAGAATCGCAATCAACATCACTAACCCGCTGGACTGGGTATAAATGAAGAATTTGGTTGCGGCGCTGATACGGGTTTTACCGTCTGATGCTTTGTGTCCCCACAGTGCGATCAGGAAGTACATCGGCACCAACATCATTTCCCAGAAGAAGAAGAACAGGAACATGTCGATGGCGAGGAACACGCCGATCACGCCGCCGAGGATCCACAGCAAGTTCAGGTGGAAGAACCCCTGATACTTCTGGATCTCACGCCACGAGCAGAGGATAGCCAGTACGCCGAGCAAGCCGGTCAACACCACCATCAGCAGGGACAAACCGTCCAGAGCCAAATGGAAGCTGATACCAAAACGAGGGATCCACGGCACTGAAAATTCAGACTGCCATTGCGGAATACCCGCCGGATGCATTAATGAGTAACCTCCCTGCAACCACAGTTGCAGGGAAAGTGCCAAGGTCAGCCCCATCGCAATCAGAGCTATCCAGCGCGGTACTTTGGTCCCGAAGCGCTCAGTCTGCCAGCACAGCAGCCCGCCGATAAAGGGGATAAATATTAGCCAAGGTAATAGCATGGCGTTTTGTGTCCCTATTTTTTTCTAAATAACCAGCAACAGTGCCAAAACAACCACTGCTCCCAAACCCATTGACGCGACATACCAGCGTGTCTGCCCATTTGCACTCAACGTCAGCCCACGGTTCCCCAGACGGGAAAGCACAGCGGGCAGATACATCATGGTGTTCAGCGGATCGCGTTGTAGTAGCTTAGCGATGGCCAAATATGGCTTGACGAAAATCATGTCGTACAACCAGTCAAAGCCCCATGCATGGAACCACCACACCGTGAAGAAGCGGCCAATGGCGCTTTTCGCGATGCTGTTGACCAGTGAGCGTTTACCCAGGTACAGCGCAGCGGCCAGCAAAATGCCGACAATCGCCACAATGCCCGAGGTAATTTCCAGGGTCAGTATGCTGCCATGCGCCAGTTCAGTGGTGTCCGGCAAGACGCCTTTCAACGGTGGCACAATCATCGCACCGATAAAGGTCGACAGTACCAGCAGAACCAGCAGTGGCAGATGGTGAGTGATGCCTTTACCCGCATGGGCTTTAATTTTTTCTTCGCCATGGAACACGATGAAGATCATGCGGAAGGTATACAGGGAGGTCATGAACGCACCAAGCAGACCAGCAATCATCAGATTGAGATGGCCGTTTGCCAGTGCGCCAGCGAGGATCTCGTCCTTACTGAAGAAACCTGCGGTAATGATTGGCAGAGCTGACAGCGCAGCACCACCGACCAGGAAGCAGACATACACCAGTGGAATCGATTTACGCAGGCCGCCCATCTTGAAGATGTTCTGTTCGTGATGGCAGGCAAGGATCACCGAGCCAGAGGACAGGAACAGCAGCGCTTTAAAGAACGCGTGGGTCATCAGATGGAAGATTGCTGCATCCCAAGCCTGAACGCCAAGCGCCAGGAACATGTAACCAATCTGGCTCATGGTCGAGTAAGCAAGGACGCGTTTGATGTCGGTCTGCACCAGGGCAGCAAAACCTGCCAGTACCAGCGTCACCGCACCGATTATGCCCACCAGATGCAGAACGTCAGGTGCCATCAGGAACAGGCCATGCGTACGTGCAATCAGGTAAACACCGGCAGTCACCATGGTCGCAGCGTGGATCAGTGCGGAAACCGGTGTCGGACCAGCCATGGCGTCTGCCAGCCAGGTCTGCAACGGAAGCTGCGCGGATTTACCCACTGCCCCACCGAGTAACATTAATGTTGCCCAGGTGATAGCGGTATCGCCAACGGCCAGTTTCTGAGGTGCCAGCACCATCAGTTCACGGATGTTCAGCGTACCCAGTTCACGGTACAAAATGAACAACGCGAAGGCCAGGAATACGTCACCGACGCGGGTCACGATGAACGCTTTCATCGCTGCCGAACCGTTAGCCGGATGCGTGTAGTAGAAACCGATCAACAGGTAACTGCACAGACCCACACCTTCCCAACCGAGGTACATCAGCAACAGGTTGTCTGCCAGTACCAGAATCACCATGCTGGCGATAAACAGGTTAGTGTATGCGAAGAAGCGCGAATACCCTTCTTCACCGCGCATGTACCAGGAAGCGAACATGTGGATGAAGAAACCGACGCCAGTGACCACAGACAGCATGGTCATCGACAAGCCGTCGAGGGTTAACGTAGCGGCGATGTTGAAGTCGCCGACCTGCATCCAGTTCCACAGGTTCTGGTTGAAGATTTCAACGCCAGCAGCACGCTGGGTCATGAAATCGAAGCCGACATAAATTGCTGTCAGCGCAGCCAAACCAATTGAACCCACGCCAACGGTAGCGGAAGTATTTTCAGACCAACGACCGCGAGAGAAGGCCAATAAAATAAAGCCAATCAGCGGAAACAGAATTGTTAAATATAATAGGTTCATCCGCGCATCTCACTGACAGTGTCGATATTCAGGGTGTGGCGACGGCGATAGAGTTGCAACAACAACGCCAGACCAATACTGGCCTCGGCCGCTGCCAGACTGATTGCCAGTATATACATCACCTGACCATCTGCCTGACCCCAATAGCTTCCGGCCACGATGAACGCCAGCGCTGCTGCGTTGATCATCACTTCCAGACTGATCAGCATAAATAGCAGGTTACGGCGAACAAGCAGCCCGGTCAGCCCCAAAACAAACAAGATTGCGGCCAAGATCAGGCCATGCTGTAGAGGGATCATGCTCTCTCCTCCGTTTTTCTTTTCGCCATTTCAGTCGTGGCAGGTGCATCACCAAACACTTCACCCGCTTTGTGTTCACGGCCAATATGGAAGGCCACCACTAAACCGGCCAGCAGCAACATCGATGCCAGCTCAACCGCCAGAACGTAAGGACCAAACAACGCGATACCCACCGCTTTCGCGTCGACCATCGTGCCTTTGATGCTTTGATCATGCAGACCAAGAATTGAGGTGATCATCACGCCCAACAGCACCACCGCCAAAATCGAAGGCCCGATCCAGGTAGAAGGTTTCAGCCAGACACGTTCCTGTTCCTCGACGTTGCCAAGGTTCAGCATCATCACCACGAACACAAACAGCACCATAATGGCACCGGCATAAACGATGATCTCCAGCGCACCAGCGAAATACGCACCGAGCGAGAAGAACACTGCAGCGATCGCCAGAAGCGAGACGATCAGATACAGCAATGCGTGAACAGGGTTGGTGTGCGTGATAACACGCAATGTCGCCAACACGGCCACCACGGCTGCAATATAAAATGCAAATTCCATGCTTGCGGCTCCTTAAGGCAACAGACCTTTGACGTTGATCGGTTTGGCTTCGTTTTCGGCTTCGCCTTTCGACTTGCCGTCAACTGCCATACCGGCCATCCGGTAGAAGTTATATTCCGGATATTTACCCGGACCCGAGATCAGCAGATCTTCTTTTTCGTACACCAGATCCTGACGTTTGAACTCACCGAGTTCGAAGTCCGGCGTCAACTGAATAGCCGTAGTCGGGCAGGCTTCTTCACACAGACCGCAGAAAATACAGCGCGAAAAGTTGATACGGAAAAACTCTGGATACCAACGACCGTCTTTATGTTCCGCTTTTTGCAGTGAGATGCAGCCGACCGGGCACGCTACCGCACACAGGTTACAGGCTACGCAACGCTCTTCACCGTCGGGGTCGCGCGTCAGCACAATACGGCCACGGTAACGGGCAGGTACGTTAACTTTTTCTTCCGGGTACATCTGGGTTTCGCGCTTGGCGAAGGCGTGCAGGCCTATCATCCACAAGCTACGAACCTGGGTGCCGAACCCGACAACTATGTCTTTCAATGTCATGGTTAAATCACCCCTTATTACGCGTTGTACAAGATGACCGCAGCGGTCGCCAACAGATTAAGCAAGGTCAGCGGCAGGCAAACTTTCCAGCCGAATGACATCACCTGGTCGTAGCGCGGACGCGGCAGAGCAGCACGGATCAAAATAAACATCACCATGAAGAACGCGGTTTTCAGCGCAAACCAGATAAACGGCGGCAGGAACGGACCCTGCCAGCCACCGAAGAACAAGGTGACAATCAGTGAAGAGACGGTAACGATACCGATGTATTCGCCCACGAAGAACAGACCAAATTTCATACCGGAGTATTCAATGTGGTAACCGTCGGCCAGTTCCTGCTCGGCTTCCGGTTGGTCAAACGGATGACGGTGACACACCGCTACGCCCGCTATCGCAAAGGTCAAGAAGCCAAAGAACTGTGGAATGATATTCCACATGTGCGCTTGAGAATTGACGATATCTTGCATGTTGAACGAACCGGCTTGCGCCACCACGCCCATCAGTGACAGGCCAAGGAACACTTCGTAGCTCAGAGTTTGGGCAGATGCACGCATCGCGCCTAACAGGGAGTATTTGTTGTTACTTGACCAACCAGCGAACAGCACCGCATAAACGGTGAGGCCAGCCATCATCAGGAAGAACAGAATACCGATGTTGAGATCAGCTGCAAACCAGGTCGGCGTAACCGGCACGATGGCGAAAGCAATCAGCATGGAGCTGAAAGCGATCATCGGCGCGAGGGTGAAAATCGCGCGGTCGGTGAACTTCGGTACCCAGTCTTCTTTAAAGAACATCTTGATCATGTCAGCAACCAGCTGCAGCGAGCCGCCCCAGCCGACACGGTTTGGTCCGTAACGGTTCTGGAACAGGGCCAACAGGCGGCGTTCACCGAAACTCATGAACGCACCACAGGTCACGACCACTAACAAGATCACTATGGCTTTGAGCACGGCGATAAGCGTCGCGATCACTTCAGGTGTAAACCAGCTCATCGCACTGCCTCCCGCAGATTTTCAACCGTTGCGCCAACCAGAACCGGAGGAATTCCCGGCAAGCCCAGTGGCAAACCAACCTGTCCCTGACTCAAGGTGTCACTCAGGCGTACCGGCAAGCTCAGTGTCTGGCCGCCACAAGTGAATTCCACTTGCGAACCGGCATTGACGCCTAACTGCGCGGCATCCGCTGGGTTAACCATCACGTAAGGTTGTGGCATACGCTGCTGAATCACGCTCGCACGTTGGCTCATCTCTTCGCTGCCGAACAGATGATAGTACGGAGCAACACGCCATTCGGTAGTCGAAGCGATGAAGGCCGCAGGAATGTCGGAGAAGTAATCCAGCGTCCCTTCGCCTGCTTCGATCATGCGCACACCCGGATCACCGTGACGCAGGCTGCCCCCCACTTCGCTCTGGAATTTGTTCCAGGCTTGTGGTGAGTTCCAGCCCGGCGCCCAGGCAAACGGCACCTGGTTACGTTCGGCTAACGGGTTGTTGTTCCCTTCCATTGAGAAGGCAAACATGGTGTCTTTATCTTGCGGTTGACGCGGTTCATGCACGCTGATGTTGGCGCGCATGGCGGTACGTCCACTCGAACGGTGCGGAGAACGGGCCAGTTTCTGACCGCGAATACGGAAGCTGGCGTTAGGAGCAGCTTCTACCATGCCTTTCAGCTGTGGCAGTGCTTCAACACAGGCTTCAATCACGTGATCAAGCTGAGTCCAGTCAACGTGGCGGCTGTTAAGCGTGGAGTGCAGCGAATGCATCCAGCGCCAGCTTTCCAGCATCGCGACGGTGGTGTCGTAATACGCCGGGTCATAAACCTGGAAGAAGCGCTGGGCGCGGCCTTCCTGGTTCACCAGCGTACCGTCACTTTCAGCAAAGCTTGCCGCAGGTAGGATCAGGCTGGCCTTATCCATAATGCGGGTACGCTGATGGTCAACAACCAGCAGATTTTGTACTTTTGCAAGAGCGGCATCGACTGTAGCTTCTGGCGCATGACGGTAAAGATCATTTTCCATCACGATGGCACTATCCGCGCCGCCGTTGGCCAGCAGTTCCAGTGCCGCGTCCAGCGTACCGCCACCAATCATCGACAATCCGATGCTGTTGGCCGCTGAAGCGACAAAGGTAATTCCGACGTCACTACCGCGGGCTTTCAGCGCTTTCGCCACGTTAGCGGCTGCCGCGATGATTGCGTCACTGCCCGCATTGCTGCCGGTAATGATCAACGGTTTACGTGCATCCGTTAAGGCCTGCACGATCACGTCGATTTTTTTGTCGAGACCGGCCGCCAAATCGGTGACCGCCGGGGCTGAATTATCCAGCGCATGAGCGATGGCGAAGCCGAAACGGGCCTGATCATCCACCGGCGCACGGTAATTGTAGGCAGCGATATCATCGAGGCGGGTGTTATCGACGTTGGTCATAAACAGCGGATGCTTCGAGTGCTGACCAATGTTCTGGATTGCAGCAATCTGCCAGTCAGCAACGCGCTGGGCCGCAGCCATCGCGCGGGCCTTGCCTTTCACAGCCTGACGTACAGACAGCGCAATACGCGCACCGGTCTGGGTCAGATCTTCGCCCAGAATCAGTACGGCGTCATACTCCTCGATTTCACGCAGCGCTGGCGTATGCACGCCGCTGTTGCGCAGAACGTTGAGCATCAGCTCAAGGCGGCCCTGTTCGGCAGCGTTGATGCCGGTATAGAAGTTGTCAGCACCGACCAGATCACGCAATGCAAAGTTGCTTTCGAGACTGGCGCGCGGTGAACCGATACCGATGGTTTTCTGTGCCTGACGCAGAATATCTGCCGCGCCCTGCATTGCCTGTTCAGCGTTCAGTTCGATCCAGTCGTTGCCACGCAACTGCTGTGGTTTCTTCGGACGATCTTTCGCATTGACGTAGCCATAGCCGAAACGGCCACGGTCACACAAGAAGTAGTGGTTCACGGTGCCGTTGTAGCGGTTTTCGATACGGCGCAGTTCGCCATAACGCTCACCCGGGCTGGTGTTACAGCCAACGGAACACTGCTGGCAGATGCTTGGCGCAAACTGCATGTCCCATTTACGGTTGTAGCGTTCGGAGTGCGTTTTGTCGGTGAACACGCCGGTTGGACAGACTTCTACCAGGTTACCGGAGAACTCGCTTTCCAGCGGGCCATCTTCCGGGCGACCGAAGTAGACGTTGTCGTGCGCGCCATACACACCCAGATCGGTACCGTCCGCATAATCCTTGTAGTAGCGGACACAGCGGTAACAGGCGATGCAGCGGTTCATTTCGTGAGAAATGAACGGGCCGAGATCCTGGTTGTTATGGGTGCGTTTGGTGAAGCGGTAGCGACGCATGCTATGACTGGTCATGACCGTCATATCCTGCAGGTGGCAGTTGCCGCCCTCTTCACACACTGGACAGTCGTGCGGATGGTTAGTCATCAACCACTCGACCACACTTTCACGGAACTCTTTGGCTTCGCCGTCATTGATGGAAATAAAGGTTCCATCAGACGCCGGTGTCATACAGGACATCACCAAACGACCGCGCGTGTCTTCCGCGTTTTGGTATTGCTTAACCGCACATTGGCGGCAAGCGCCGACGCTTCCCAGCGCCGGATGCCAGCAAAAATAAGGAATATCGAGGCCAAGAGAGAGGCAAGCCTGCAAGAGGTTGTCCGCTCCATTTACATCGTATTCTTTGCCGTCTACATGAATCGTAGCCATAGTCAGCATGCTTCCACGTGGCCCACTTTACAGCAGGCGTTAATCAAAAATTCTTGCCGGGTTGGCGATTATCATCTTGGCAGCGCGTCCTTTTTAAGGCTTCGCACGCAGTGGGCTCACCGTCCACTGTCTGTTGCCACTCTGTCTACTTAATCTGCTACCAACGCTGTTTGAGCAGATTGTTTGGCTGAATGCCGCCAATTGCCCGCGCATTGCTGTAATGCTGTTTGGCGATGCCCGCTTCAAACTCTTCCCGGAAATATTTAATCGCACTCTGCAATGGCTCCACGGCACCCGGCGCGTGTGCGCAGAAGGTTTTGCCCGGACCCAATTGACGGCAAAGCTGCTCAAGGGTTTCGATATCCCCCGGCTGGCCTTCACCACGTTCCAGTGCGCGCAGGATCTTCACACTCCACGGCAGACCATCACGACATGGCGTACACCAGCCGCAGGACTCGCGAGAGAAGAACTCTTCCAGATTGCGGACCAGCGACACCATACCGATTTCATGGTCGACAGCCATTGCCAGACCAGTACCCATACGGCTACCGGCTTTACCGATGCTTTCGAAATCCATGGGCAGATCAAGGTGATCGGCCGTCAGGAAGTCGGTCCCTGCTCCGCCCGGTTGCCAGGCTTTGAATTTCAGGCCATCACGCATGCCACCGGCATAATCTTCCAGGATTTCACGTGCAGTGATACCAAAGGGTAGCTCCCAAACGCCCGGGTTTTTCACCCGACCCGAGAAGCCCATCATTTTGGTACCGGCATCATTACTTTTGCCTGCGGAAATGCTTTTGTACCACTCGACGCCGTACTCAATGATGGCTGGTACGTTGCACAAGGTTTCGACGTTGTTCACACAGGTCGGTTTACCCCACACGCCGGATGATGCCGGGAAAGGGGGCTTGGAGCGCGGGTTAGCGCGGCGACCTTCCAGGGAGTTGATCAGTGCAGTTTCTTCACCGCAGATGTAACGCCCGGCACCGGTATGCACCACCAGCTCGAAGTCAAAACCGGTGCCGAGGATATTTTTACCCAACAGTCCAGCCGCTTTGGCTTCTTCAATAGCTTTGCGCAAGTTCACAGCCGCTTCGATGTACTCACCGCGCAGGAAGATGTAACCACGGTAGGCTTTCAGCGCGAATGCTGCGATCAACATGCCTTCCACCAGCAGGTGTGGCATTTGCTCCATCAGCAAACGGTCTTTATAGGTACCCGGCTCCATCTCATCGGCGTTACACAGCAGATAGCGGATATTCATGCTTTCGTCTTTCGGCATCAGGCTCCACTTCAAACCCGTGGAGAAACCTGCGCCGCCGCGCCCTTTCAGGCCAGCGTCTTTGACTAAAGACACCACGTCATCCTGCGCCATACCTTTCAGTGCTTTCTCTGCACCGACGTAGCCATTTTTGCTACGGTATTCGTCGAGGAAAACCGGTTGTTCATCTTCACGCATACGCCAGGTCAGCGGATGCATTTCCGGCGTGCGGTCGATCTGTTTTGGTGTAAATCCCTGGAATGTCATAAGTAACGCTCCAATAATTCACTGATTTTCTCAGGCTGCAAACGACTGTGTGTGTCCTCGTCGATCATCATCGATGGACCTTTATCACAGTTGCCCAGACAGCAAGTTGGCAGCAGGGTAAATCGCCCATCTTCGGTCGTTTCGCCCGGTTTGATGTTCAATTGCTGCTCGAGAGCGGCCTGGATGCCCTGATAACCGGTGATGTGGCACACCACGCTGTCACAGTAACGGATCACATGGCGGCCAACCGGCTGGCGGAAGATCTGGCTGTAAAATGTCGCCACGCCTTCCACATCACTTGCCGGAATACTCAGGATATCAGCAATGGCATAAATTGCGCCATCAGGAACCCAGCCTCGGTGTTTTTGCACGATTTTCAGTGCTTCGATAGACACCGCACGCGAATCTTCGTAGTGATGTTTTTCATGCTCAATGGCTTCGCGCTCAGCGTCATTGAGTTCAAACGCGGGTTGCACGTTTGGCTCTGAAACGTTGATGAACTGAAGCTCTGAATTGTTGATGGAATTTGTCATCGTTAGCGGTCCACATCTGACATTACGAAATCGATACTGCCCAGGTAGACAATTAAGTCCGAAACCAGGCTGCCACGGATAACTGATGGGATTTGCTGCAAATGCGGATAACTTGGCGTACGAATACGGGTACGGTAGCTCATGGTGCTGCCGTCACTCGTCAGGTAGTAGCTGTTGATCCCTTTGGTGGCTTCAACCATCTGGAAAGATTCTTGCGCAGGCATAACCGGTCCCCACGACACTTGCAGGAAGTGCGTGATCAGGGTTTCGATGTGTTGCAGCGTGCGCTCTTTCGGTGGCGGCGTTGTCAGCGGGTGATCGGCTTTGAACGGGCCTTCCGGCATGTTTGCATAACACTGTTCCAGGATACGCAGGCTCTGACGCAACTCTTCCACTTTCAACATCACGCGGGAGTAACAGTCACTGACGCCATCACCGACCGGCACTTCAAAATCGAAGTTTTCGTAACCTGAATACGGGCGCCATTTGCGCACGTCAAACGGGATACCCGTTGCGCGCAGGCCAGCGCCGGTGGTGCCCCATGCCAGCGCGTCATCCGCGTTGTAGGCTGCAACACCTTTGGAACGGCCAATCAGAATGGTGTTTTTCAGCGCAGCTTTGACGTAGGAGTCTAAACGGGCTGGCATCCAGTCCAGGAATTCACGCAGCAGACGTTCCCAGCCTTTCGGCAAGTCGTGAGCCACGCCACCGATACGGAACCAGGCCGGGTGCATACGGAAACCGGTGATCGCTTCAACCAGATCGTAGATTTTCTGACGGTCGGTAAAGGCGAAAAACACGGGAGTCATCGCACCGACGTCCTGAATGAACGTACTGATGTAAAGCAGGTGGCTGTTGATGCGAAACAGTTCGGACAACATCACGCGGATGGTGTTAACGCGGTCACCTACGGTGATCCCGGCCAGTTTTTCAACCGCCAGCACGTAAGGCATTTCGTTAACGCAACCGCCAAGGTATTCGATACGGTCAGTGTACGGAATGTAGCTGTGCCATGACTGACGCTCGCCCATTTTTTCCGCACCACGGTGGTGATAACCAACATCCGGTACGCAGTCGACAATCTCTTCGCCATCAAGCTGCAGGATGATACGAAAAGCACCGTGCGCAGACGGGTGGTTTGGACCGAGGTTGAGGAACATGAAGTCCTCGTTTTTGGTACCGCGCTTCATGCCCCAGTCTTCAGGCTTGAAAGTCAGCGACTCCATCTCCAGATCTTCTTTCTGCTTGGTCAACTCGAAAGGATCGAATTCGGTCGCGCGCGCAGGATAGTCCTTACGTAGCGGGTGCCCTTCCCAGGTCTGCGGCATCATGATGCGCGTCAGGTGCGGGTGGCCATCGAAGGTGATACCAAACATTTCCCAGGTTTCACGCTCATACCAGTTGGCGTTCGGGAACACCTTGGTGATCGTTGGGAGATGCAGGTCGTTTTCCGCCAGCGCGACTTTGAGCATGATGTCGCGGTTACGCTCAACAGAAAGCAGGTGGTAGAAAACGGAAAAATCCGCGGCCGGTAAACCGTCGCGGTGGGTACGTAAACGCTCATCCATGCCATGCAGGTCAAACAGCATGACATAAGGTTTTGGCTGTTTGCGTAGAAAGGTGATCGCTTCAAGTATCTGTTCGCGCTTAAACCATACCACGGGTATTCCGGTACGGGTCGCTTGAACAGTAAAGGCCTCAGGCCCAAAACGGTTGCGCAATTCGCCGATGACCGGATCATCAAGATGATCGCGGGTCTGCCATGCTGGCTGAGCGGTGTCTTGCGTCGTCAAATCTGTCATTTTATTTTCACCACACTAAATGGTCATTTATGCCGTAAGGGGGGATCCGTCACCCTCAGGGTTGACTCTCAGACCGCAGTGTTAAATCTCGTCAGGAGACTTCAGATTCGTCACGGCGATACGCTCTGCACGTTTACGCTCTTTCTCAGATTGCATATTCGCGCGGTAAACGCCCTGATCACCAACGACCCACGACAGCGGGCGGCGCTCTTTTCCGATGGACTCTTGCAGCAGTAACAGGGCCTGCATGTAAGCTTCAGGACGCGGCGGGCAGCCTGGGATATACACGTCGACCGGCAGGAATTTATCCACACCTTGCACTACGGAATAGATGTCGTACATGCCACCTGAATTTGCACAAGCCCCCATGGAGATCACCCATTTCGGCTCAAGCATCTGATCATACAGACGCTGAATGACCGGGGCCATTTTGGTGAAGCAGGTGCCAGCAACGACCATGAAATCAGCCTGACGCGGCGAAGCACGCAGAACTTCTGCCCCAAAACGCGCAACGTCATGCACCGCAGTGAATGACGTCACCATTTCAACGTAGCAGCAGGAAAGGCCGAAGTTGTAAGGCCAAAGAGAGTTTTTGCGACCCCAATTCACCATCCCATGCATCGCCTCTTCGAGGTTCCCCATAAAGACGCTGCGTTTAACCTGCTCCTGAAGAGGATCGCCAACGATCTCTTGTTTTTGCAGGGGGTACCGGTCGTTCTCACCGTCCGGGTCTATGCGGGTGAGCGTATAGTCCATCTTAATGCCTCGCTATTACTTACTGCGGATGACTGTTGGTGTTAATCACTGGGCTCGGCTTAACAGGTCCTTTCGAACGTGTTGGTGTCCAGTCCAGTGCGCCAATACGCACCAGATAAAACAGACCGGCTAACAGGACTAAAATGAAAATGGTGGCTTCAACGAACCCGGTCCACCCGCTTTCACGGATAGAGGTTGACCATGCATAGAGATACAGGGCTTCAACGTCGAAAATAACGAAGAACATCGCAACCAGATAGAATTTGGCGGAAAGACGCATGCGGGCGGTACCCACAGATGCGATACCAGACTCAAAAGGTGTGTTTTTGTATCGCGCTCTGGCTCTCCCGCCAAGGAACGCTGCGCCCAGTAACATCAGGCAACAAAGACCCATTGCGACGATCAGAAATACCGCGAACGCCCAGTGTTGAGCGATAACTTCAGTGGCTGTTGACATACTCTTATACTTACTCATCAAAAGCGGCGCTATAGCATCTGCTCTTTGACGGCAGCTTGCGCACCACATCGATTCAAGGGAAGGATTAATAACCACACCGTTTCACGGCTTATAAACGGTTTAAGCCAGTGATTTACTGTGGGCTTTTTACCCCTTTCTATAACCTTTTGTCAACTTAGACAAAAGTATCTCCACATTAATTTACATGCGCATCATTTTATTAACATAACATGCGGCCACGATGTGCTAAATCGTGTCAGTTAAATTGTCTGACAGAACAAGGGCATGTTCTCGGGATTAATGCTTCGGGTTAAACAATAACATTGTCTGAGGAATAAACGGTTCTTCCACGTTAAAAACAAGGTTATTTTTTTGATCCAGCACACGTTTTAGGCAACTTTGGCGCTAAAAAACACAGCGATTTAACAACTTTTTTTGAAAACCAAAACTGAATACGCATTCTGGAACCAAATAAGCAACGCCAAAAAATGACAAAAAAATCTGTTGTATCACTTTTCCTTAAGCATGCAATGCTCAACAGCAATGGCGACTTTCAAGGGAGAATAGCGGAGTTTAATAGTAATAAATAGAGCTTATAATTACCAAAGAATATCAAAGCTTCGTTTTCATTACTTTTACTACTTATTAGGAGGGATAAGCCTTTACCCCCCGTCCTCAAACTTACCGAAGGCTGGGGGTAAAGTGGACTCAGAAAATGAGCTTATGCTTTGGGTTTTGCAGCGTTGACCTGTTGGTCATCAACCGCAGGACGCTGAGCATATGAGTTCAATGAATACGGGTCGTTGCCCTGCTCTACGGCGTTAAAAATTGCCATGGCCAATTCATTTTCACAATGCGCGTTCTTATACAAAACATATTGCGTATCAGGCAGGCGGGGTAAACCATCCTGTTCGCCCAACACCCGCAGTTCAGGACTCATCATCTCAATCGGTCGAGCAGTCACGCCCAGTCCGGCCCTTACGGCAGCGCGGATAGCAGATAGCGTCGACGCAACGTATGCAATGCGCCAAGGGATGCCTGCTTGGTTAAGGTAATCGATTGCCATAGACCGGTAAGGGCTGGGCTCATCGAGCAAAACTAATGGCACGCTGTCACCCGAAGGATAGGAAAAATCAGCCGAGCAGTACCACAATGTTGGAGAAGTCCGTAACACGATATGCGGATGATCGGTCGTGGTCATGGTGGTAATGGCCAGATCCACTTCCTCACTTTCCAACATTGAAAGCATAAACGGGCTGCGCTTTACCCTGACATCAATAGAAAGTTTAGGGTACACAGACGTCACGCGGCTGAGAAGGAACGGCAGGATCGTGTCTGCGGTGTCGTCAGAAGCCCCGATGACAATTCCGCCCTGCACATTGCTATACATAAGGGACGTGCAGGCTTCATCGTTAAAACGCAGTATTTTTCGCGCGTATCCCAACAGTTGGATACCGTGCTCAGTCAATAATTTATTACGTCCATGTCTGGCAAACAGCTCTTTCCCTACCAGTTGTTCGAGACGCTGCATTTGCTGGCTGACCGCTGATTGTGTACGACATACCGCAGCTGCCGCTGCAGCAAACGTATTTAAATCAGCGACTGCAACAAAGGTCCTCAGCAGATCTAGGTCAAGATTGAGGATTGGACGATTTGCATTTGTCATAGTTTTTCTTCACTTTTAAAATCTAATAACAAGCTACCCTGATTAATGCGGCAAAATCCCCCGCAAAATGCAGAATACCAGATATGGCAGACACTCACTCATTTGATAAGTAGAAATGAGAAATATTTCTGCAATATGATTCAAATTTATGGGGAATTTTCCCTCGTTATGTTCTTGAGCCCTAAATATTGCCACATCCCAAATAAATAAAAATGATTAGAGCAACTGATTTTAGACTTTTTGGTCATTAGTGAAATGCCATTGCCCCCTGCCGAGTGACCCCCTGCTAACAGGCCTCTCAGCCTAGTCGCTGCTGCACAACGGCTACTAAATATAAGATTTATTGATTAATAACATTAATTACCTGAAATATAATCGAGTAAATTCATTGATTCAGTTAGAAAACCCTATAATGAATGTGTCCATTAAGTTAAAGCAAACTTAAGAGTTTTCCACTTTCATTGTTATTATCATTACTTAGCACAAATTACTTATATTGATTCGTCTGGCTTACGAATTACTGGTTTGCATTTACATTGCGCTTACGAAGATCTGTTAATTTATCCAGTACTTCATAAAAAATAGACATAAACACCTTAGGATATCTTTTATACACTAAACATTATCTGAAGAATCTGTGTCAGCTCTCTTTTTTAATTTTCCCTTAATATCCCTAAGCTTAGCTCAGCCCTTAAATTATGCAGTCGGTAAGACAACAGACACGAACATCCGTAGGTGATCGCAGGTAAAGGCCACTCAATTAAAATATTATTCTTTATAAAACATAAAAAGTAGAGCATTAAATCGTAAAATATAAAATCATAAACATAATATTTCAAAATCACTATAGCACGTGCTGTTTTACACCAAAGCCTGACGCCCCCCTTCAAAAGCCACGCTGGGGGGAGTAAATTGTGCCCTTCGCTTTGTTCCACGGCCGTTATGTGCCAGGGAAGAACAGGCTTTACAGAAAAAGGCTCACATTTCATGTCCCCGATTGAAAAATCCCGCAAACTGGACAACGTCTGCTATGACATTCGCGGCCCGGTGCTTAAAGAAGCAAAACGTCTGGAAGAAGAAGGCAATAAAGTACTCAAACTGAATATTGGCAATCCTGCGCCGTTTGGATTTGATGCGCCGGACGAAATTCTTGTCGACGTTATCCGTAACTTACCGACCGCCCAGGGTTATTGTGACTCGAAAGGCCTCTTTTCTGCCCGTAAAGCGATCATGCAGCACTATCAGGCTCGTGAAATGCGCGACATGACCGTTGAAGATATTTATATCGGCAACGGCGTTTCAGAATTGATCGTGCAATCTATGCAGGCGCTGCTCAATACCGGCGATGAAATGCTGGTCCCGGCACCGGATTACCCGCTATGGACTGCAGCCGTATCACTTTCCGGCGGCAATGCCGTTCACTATCTGTGTGATGAAGGAGCCGACTGGTTCCCTGATCTGGACGATATCCGCGCGAAAATCACTCCGCGAACTCGCGGTATTGTGATCATCAACCCGAACAACCCGACCGGTGCGGTGTACAGCAAAGAGTTGCTGATGGAGATCGTCAAAATCGCCCGTGAGCATGACCTGATCATCTTCTCAGACGAAATCTACGACAAAATTCTGTATGACGATGCCGAACACATTTCCATCGCCACCCTGGCACCAGATTTGTTAACCGTGACCTTCAACGGTCTGTCAAAGACCTACCGCGTGGCGGGATTCCGTCAAGGCTGGATGGTCCTAAACGGGCCGAAAAAACACGCGAAAGGCTATATCGAAGGGCTGGAGATGCTGGCCTCAATGCGGTTGTGCGCTAACGTACCTATGCAGCATGCGATTCAGACAGCACTCGGCGGCTATCAAAGCATTAGCGAATTCATTCAGCCTGGCGGACGACTACTCGAACAGCGAGATAAAGCCTGGGAATTGATCAACCAGATACCCGGCGTGTCCTGCGTGAAACCAAAAGGTGCGTTGTATATGTTCCCGCGCATTGATGCCAAGCGTTTTAATATCCACGACGATCAGAAAATGGTTCTCGACTTGCTGTTACAGCAAAAGGTTCTGCTGGTTCAGGGGACGGCGTTTAACTGGCCTTACCCGGATCACGTGCGCATTGTGACCCTGCCACGCGTAGACGAGCTGGAAATGGCCGTAGGCAAACTTGGCCGGTTCCTCGAAACCTATCGTCAATAATGCTCATGGGCGTGGCTGCGGCTGCGCCCTGCTTTATCTTTCCCTTCGCCCTTGCCGATTGCCCCTCGACTGCTCACAATAGAATCTCATTCGCTGTTGTTTTGAGAGTCTTATGAGCCAAAGCCACTTTTTTGCCTACTTATCCCGTTTGAAACTGATTAGCCGCTGGCCGCTGATGCGCAATGTGCGTACAGAAAATGTGTCTGAGCACAGCTTGCAGGTCGCGTTTGTGGCCCATGCACTGGCCGTGATTAAAAACCGTAAATTTGATGGGCACCTCAACGCAGAACGCGTGGCGCTGCTAGCGATGTATCACGACGCCAGTGAAGTACTGACCGGCGATATGCCCACGCCGATTAAGTATTACAATCCGCAGATCGCCCATGAATACAAAAAGATAGAAAAGATTGCTCAGCAGAAAATGATTGAGATGCTGCCAGAGGAACTTCAGGCCGATTTCCGTTCGCTGATCGATGAGCATTATTACAGCGAAGAAGAAAAGCTGACGGTGAAACAGGCTGATGCGCTGTGCGCCTATCTGAAGTGCCTCGAAGAGTTGTCGGCGGGAAATACTGAGTTCACCTTGGCGAAAGCCCGTCTGGAGAAAACTCTCGCACTGCGCCAAAGCCCGGAAATGGACTATTTTATGGATGTCTTCATTCCGAGCTTCAGCCTGTCACTGGATGAAATCAGTCAGGATTCACCGCTGTGAATCTCAGAACGGGAACAGGACCGGAATCAGCAGGACGCTGGCGACCATCACCAGCAGAGTGAAAGGCACGCCAATTCGCATAAAGTCGCCAAAGTGGTAATTCCCTGGCACCATCACCAGCGTATTCACCGGTGATGAAACCGGTGTCATGAAAGCCGCTGAGGCAGCGATGGCGATGATCATCGTAAACGGATAAGGCGAGAGACCCATTTGGTGCGCAGTGGCGATGGCAATGGGTGCCATCAACACTGCGGTGGCCGTATTCGAGATAAACAGACCAATGGTGGCACAGAGCACAAACAGGCTGAGCAACATAATACGCGGGCCGTGACCACCGCTGACATCCGTCAGCCCCTCAACAATCAATGCCACCCCGCCGGTTTTTTGCAGTGCAAGCGCGAACGGCATCATGCCGACAATCAATAATAAGCTGGGCCAGTGAATCGATTTATACGCCCCTTCCATCGTGATACAACGGAATTTCCCCATCAGCAGACAGGCAACAATCGCGGCGATCGCGTTGGGCACTTCGTCGGTAAGCATCAGCGCCACCATTAACGTCAGGCAGAACAGTGCATGCGGAGCCTGGCTGACTGCGGGTGCCACATCATCGACCTCTGCGGGAAGATTCAGCACAATAAAGTCATGCATCTGTTGTTGCAGTTGGCGGATAAGCTTCCAGTCGCCAATCACCAACAGCATATCCCCGAGTTGCAACTCCTCATCAACCAGCTTACCTTCCAGCGCTTCAGCCTGACGGCGTATTCCCACGACGTTCAATCCGTAACGCGACCGAAACCCCACCTGGCGCAGACTTTTACCCAGGAGTTCTGAATCGGGGATCAGCGACACCTCGGCCATGCCGACGTCGCGGGATTGTTCGGAGAAATACTCACCGCGCAGCACCATCGGCTCAAGCTGTTCCTCTACGCAGAATTGACGGATGGAAACTTCGCTGTCCGACATATCAAGCAACAGGACGTCGCGCGCACGGAGCTCGGTGCTGCCGGTCGCGCTGACCATCACCCGACGGAACTTACGCCAGCGTTCAATACCCACCACATTCGCCCCGTAACGCGAGCGTAAATGCAGGTCGTCCAGCGTCTTACCAACCAATGGCGATCCGGGTCGGATCGCCATCCGGCGCGCCCTGCCGGTAAGCCGGTAGTCGCGGATCAGATCACGAAAGGTGCGGCGCTGCCAGGTCTCTTTTTTCTCATTGCCATTTTCCGAAGAGAGCCAGCGTCGCGCCACCAGCATGTAAACTACCCCCATGGACAGCACCACTAACCCTACCGGCGTCACACCAAAGAAGCCGAAACCGTCAAAGCCTTCACGCAGTAATTCGCTGTTCACGACCATATTCGGCGGTGTAGCCACCAGCGTCATCATTCCGCTGATAAGGCCGGCAAAACTTAGCGGCATCATCAACCGCGCCGGGGCAGTTTTCATTTTGGCCGACACACTCAACACCACCGGGATGAAAATCGCCACCACGCCGGTAGAACTCATAAACGCGCCCAGACCGGCAACAGTTATCATCAGTAGCACCAACATGCGGGTTTCACTGTTTCCGGCGACCTTCATCAGCCATTCACCCACCTGATACGCCACGCCCGTTCGCACCAGACCATGGCCGACCACAAACAGTGCGGCAATCAGAATCACGTTCGGGTCACTGAATCCAGCCATGGCTTCATTGAGAGTCAGCGTTCCGCTCATTACAAAAGCGATGATCACTAACAGGGCCACCACATCCATGCGCAACTTGTTACTGGCGAACAGCACCATCGCGGCCAATAGCAGTGTCAGTACCCAAATCAGTTCACTGGTCAAAACAAGGCTCCCTTTGTGATGAAAAGGCAAAAGCAGTAAAAGCGTGTCTGAAAGAATGCCATAAAAAAACCCCGCAAGGGCGGGGTCAATATCAACAAAATTGAGGTATTCATCAGCAAAGTGCAGTTTAGCGCAGCGTCACGCTGACCCGCTGCCCGATCGCTTCTACCACCAGAACTTCCAGTGTGGTCAGGATCATGTCCACCCGGTCCATCCCCGGCGTGTCAGAGGGTGCATTGACGGCAATCACTTTACAACCTGCGGCCAGCCCGGCCATCACTCCGGCCGCCGCATCTTCCACCACGACACAATCCGCTGGTGCCAGGCCTAAACGTTCCGCCCCCAGCAGGTAGGCATCCGGCTGCGGTTTGCCATGTTTGACCTGCTCTGCAGTGATAAAGACTTCGGGTTTTGGTAAATAAGCCGCCGCATGGCGCGCATGGGCCACCGGCACAGAACCCGAGGTCACAATCGCCCAGGGAATATTCTGGCGGTTCAGTTCACTGAGCAACACATGCGCACCTGGAAGCGCAGTAACACCTTCGGTATCCGTCGCTTCACTCTGCTCGAGTTTCAAAAACTCACGCTGAATGGCTTCTTCACTTTCGCTCTGCATAAAATGACGTAAAGAAGTGATCGCCTGTTTGCCGTGAATAAACGCCAGCACCTCTTGCGGATTGATGCCGCGGCTTAGCGCCCAGCTGATCCACGCACGTTCAACGGCAGGCAGTGAATCCACTAACGTTCCATCAAGGTCGAACAAGAAACCTTTACACTCCACAAGCGACTCCTTTTTTAGTCTCAGGCATTAATAATCTGTGCGATCTCAACCGCACTTAAATGATACTGACGCGGACAGGCCAGCCAGATAGCCAGCATGCGTTGGTATTTTTCCCACATTTTGGTTTGGGAATTGAAACCGTGCGTTCCTGAATCAAAATCGGTGTAGCGCCCTTCGGTGTTCACCATAAAGCGGACATAGCTGAGATAGCGGGATTCAGTGGCGGCATCAAAACCGAGGAATTCCAGACGGCGGCGATCCAGCCCCTGGGTGTCTTTCAGATTGGTCCATGAAACCTGCATCGCGTGGTGCATTTCCATGATGTTAATGACGGTGCGGCAGGTCTCTTCTGACAATTCGCCAAAATCACGATCGAGTTCACGCATCTGCAGGCCAAAACCACGTTCGATCACGGTTTGCAGGCGGCGATAACGGTCAGCGTTGTCCGGGTCCAGCATGGTCATCATTTTATATTGGTTGGATAAAATCAGGCGTTGAGCGTTTGTCATTTCCATCGTGAAACTCCTCGTGTCTGCATAATGACCAAAGCATGGCACAGGGCAAACTTGTGCGAAATCGCAAGCTGACCATTCTTTGATTTGAACCCATAAACTGAGTTGAAATGCATTTAATTAAGAAGCCTGAATGAACAACGAAGAAGTGCATTCAGCAAAACGGATGTCGCAGCCTCCGCTAAATATCGTCAAAGAAGGTTTTATCCAACTGCTTGAAAGCCCGTTTCAGCACATCGGCCAGCGACTGGTAGGTTGGTGTACCTTCTACCGGTGCCAGTGCCTGCCCGGCTTCCACCAGCTTTTGCCGCACGTCGTGGAACCAGCCCAACAACGTCGGTGGCAGAGGGGTCAACGAGCGACGTCCCAGCCACCAAAGGCCTTGCATCGGCAGGCTACAGGCAAAAATTGAGGTGGCAACCGCAGGGCCGAGCTGGCCGCCGAGGGCAATTTGCCAGCTTAATGTGAAGACAGCCAGGGGTGGCATAAAGCGCACAGCAAAACGCGTCGCCGTGGATATGCGGTTCTCAGGAAACATCGGGGCCAGGCGCTTATCGGACGGCCATGTTTTCATATAATGCTGCCCGCGCTGGAATACCTGAAACCAACTGACAGAACCTGATGGTTTAGTGGTCATGATGCACCTCAACTTCACATATAAAATTTAAAAAAAAGTTGTAAATAACAAACGAGTTTTTAGCACGATTAAATATATTTTGTTTTTGCCGACACCTGTCGGTATCCTGTCCCAGCAAAATCGGGGCGTTTTAAAAAGTGTCTCATCCAGCCTGCTGGCGGTTTGATGGCCCTTAACCCTTTTTTACAGAGGACTGGTTGCATATTGCCTCTGCACGCGCTGTTTTGTAATTAAATATCGCCTTATTTGTTAGTGTTTTTACAAACAAACAACACTAACAAATAACATTTTGAAGAGCCGATAACAGGCGCGTTTTGTTCGAAGCCCTGATAGTTTTTGCTCTATGATGGCCTGGAAAATCTCAAGCCAGTTTTTCATTGTCATGCCGGTTTTGGTTGTCTGGCATGATGCTAATCATAATTGTCAGCGCCATTATGCGCTACGCTTGATGTCAGACTGACGATTTATTAACCATGTGTATTGTTTTCCTTCTTAAACAGCACCAACTATCAATAGGTACTTCCATGTCGAGTAAGCTAGTTCTGGTTCTTAACTGTGGCAGTTCTTCCCTTAAGTTCGCCATCATTGATGCAGTGAACGGCGAAGAGCATATTTCTGGTTTGGCCGAATGTTTCCACCTGCCTGAAGCCCGCCTTAAATGGAAAATGGACGGCAAGAAAGAAGAAGCCTCTCTGGGTGCTGGTGCAGCGCACAGCGAAGCACTGAAATACATTGTTAACAACGTCTTGTCACAAAAACCTGAACTGTCTGCTGAACTGGTTGCCATCGGCCACCGCATCGTTCACGGCGGCGAAAAACTGACTCAATCCATGCTGATCGACGACGCAGTGATTCAGGGTATCAAAGAATCCATCCCGTTTGCACCACTGCATAACCCTGCGCACCTGATCGGCATCGCTGAAGCGTTGAAATCCTTCCCGAAACTGGCCGATAAAAATGTCGCCGTCTTTGACACCGCATTCCATCAGACTATGCCGGAAGAGTCCTATCTTTACGCTCTCCCGTACAGCCTGTACCGCGATCACCACATCCGTCGTTATGGCGCACACGGCACCAGCCACTTCTACGTGACTCAAGAAGCCGCGAAAATGCTCAACAAACCCGTGGACGAAGTGAACCTGATCACTTGCCACCTGGGCAATGGCGGTTCTGTCAGCGCCATCCGTAACGGTAAATGTGTTGATACCTCTATGGGTCTGACCCCGCTGGAAGGCCTGGTTATGGGCACCCGCAGCGGTGACATCGACCCGGCTATCATCTTCCATCTGCATGACGCACTGGGGATGAGTGTTGATCAAATTAATAAGCTGCTGACCAAAGAATCTGGCCTGTTGGGCCTGACTGAAGTGACCAGCGACTGCCGTTATGTTGAAGATAACTACGCCACGAAAGAAGATGCCAAACGTGCAATGGACGTATTTTGTCACCGTCTGGCAAAATACATCGGTTCTTACGCTGCACTGATGGAAGGTCGTCTTGACGCTGTGGTCTTCACCGGAGGGATTGGCGAGAACGCAGCGATGGTTCGCGAATTGTCTCTTGATAAGTTGGCTCTGCTGGGCTTTGAAGTTGACCATGAACGCAACCTGGCTGCCCGTTTTGGCAAATCCGGCGCTATCAACAAAGAAGGCACCCGTGCCGCGCTGGTCATCCCGACCAACGAAGAGCTGGTTATTGCTCAAGATGCGGCCCGTCTGACCGCATAACATGCATCCCACTGCCAGCGTCTGCTGGCAGTTTTTTTCATAACAGGCGAGCGTAGCCAGTCCGGAAGCAGCCAGCGTAAAGTAGCCCTCGAACCCTGTTTACATACAGTCTGGCGAGCGCGCGCAGCCCCTTCCCAACCGTGTCATGCGTCGTCTGGCAAACCAGAGAGGTTTAGCCGTGTCCCGTACAATTATGTTGATCCCTACAGGCACCAGCGTGGGTCTGACCAGCGTCAGCCTTGGTGTTATCCGTGCCATGGAACAAAAAGGCGTCAGCCTGAGCATCTTCAAGCCTATCGCGCAACCACGCACCGGCGGCGATGCACCTGACCAGACCACCACCATTATCCGCGCCAACTCGAACGTACCAGCGGCTGAACCGCTGAAAATGAGCCACGTGGAAGCCTTGCTGAGTTCCAATCAGCAAGACGTGCTGATGGAAGAGATCATTGCCCGTTATCACGAAAATACCAAAGATGCCGAAGTGGTGCTGGTTGAAGGTTTAGTGCCAACGCGCAAACACCAGTTTGCCAACGCGCTGAACTATGAAATTGCTAAAACCCTGAATGCAGAAATTGTGTTTGTTATCGCCCTCGGTAATGACTCTCCGGCGCAGCTGAAAGAGCGTATCGAACTGGCAAGCAGCAGCTTCGGCGGCAGCAAAAACAAAAACATTACCGGCGTTATCATTAACAAACTGAACGCACCGGTTGACGAACAGGGCCGCACCCGTCCTGATCTGTCTGAAATCTTCGATGATTCCACCAAAGCCAGCGTCGCGAATGTTGACCCAAGCCAGCTGTTTGCCAACAGCCCGCTGCCAATCTTAGGTTGCATTCCATGGAGCTTCGAACTGATTGCCACCCGCGCAATCGACATGGCAAAACACCTGAATGCACGCGTGATCAATGAAGGCGACATTCAGACCCGCCGCGTGAAATCCGTGACTTTCTGTGCGCGCAGCATCCCGCACATGCTGGAACATTTCCGCCCAGGCTCACTGCTGGTGACCTCCGCTGACCGTCCTGATGTGCTGGTTTCTGCCTGCCTGGCCGCAATGAATGGCGTTGAAATCGGCGCTATCTTGTTGACCGGCGGTTACGACATCGACGATCGCATCAATACTCTGTGCGAACGTGCATTCAAAACCGGCTTACCGGTGTTTATGGTAGAAACCAACACCTGGCAGACCTCGCTCAGCCTGCAAAGCTTCAATCTCGAAGTGCCTGCTGATGACCATCAGCGCGTTGAGAAGCTGCAACAGTATGTTGCCTCGCACATCAACAGCGACTGGATCAACTCCCTGAGCGCCCATTCAGAACGTTCACGTCGTCTCTCTCCACCAGCGTTCCGCTATCAGTTGACCGAACTGGCACGCAGTGCCAACAAACGCATCGTGCTGCCAGAAGGCGACGAACCACGTACTGTGAAAGCCGCATCACTGTGTGCTGAACGTGGTATTGCAGAGTGCGTACTGCTGGGCAACCCGGAAGAAATTCAACGCGTTGCTGCCGCTCAGGGTATTGAACTGGGCAAAGGCATCAAGATTGTTGACCCGGTTGTCGTGCGCGAAGAGTACGTGGCCCGTCTGGTTGAATTGCGTAAAAGCAAAGGCATGACCGAAGTAGTCGCCCGTGAACAACTGGAAGACAACGTGGTTCTCGGTACTCTGATGCTGGAAAAAGGTGAAGTCGACGGTCTGGTTTCTGGCGCGGTTCACACCACTGCCAACACCATCCGCCCACCGTTGCAGTTGATCAAAACCGCACCAGGCAGCTCACTGGTCTCTTCTGTGTTCTTCATGCTGCTGCCTGACCAGGTTCTGGTCTACGGTGACTGCGCGATTAACCCGGACCCAACCGCTGAACAGCTGTCTGAAATCGCGATTCAATCTGCCGATTCCGCCGCTGCCTTTGGTATCGAACCGCGCGTTGCGATGATCTCCTACTCCACCGGCGACTCCGGTGCCGGTAGCGACGTTGAGAAAGTACGTGAAGCTACCCGTCTGGCACAGGAAAAACGTCCAGACCTGATCATCGATGGTCCGTTGCAATATGACGCCGCCATCATGGCCGACGTTGCCAAATCCAAAGCGCCGAACTCTCCGGTTGCAGGTCAGGCTACTGTGTTTATCTTCCCGGATCTGAACACCGGTAACACCACCTACAAAGCGGTTCAGCGTTCAGCGGACCTGGTCTCTATCGGGCCAATGCTGCAAGGTATGCGTAAACCTGTTAATGACCTGTCCCGTGGCGCACTGGTTGACGATATCGTCTACACCGTTGCCCTGACGGCGATTCAGTCTGCACAGGCCGAAGCTGCTGCTAAAGCGTAATAACGCTTTGCAGTGCAAAACGCCGACATCATGTCGGCGTTTTTTTTGACTTCCGTTCCTGTATCACATCATCACAACAGCGTTTTCGCCGCTTCCAGAATATGTTCGGCCGTCAGACCATACTCCTGCTGTAAAAACTCCTGCGTGCCCACCTGACCGTAACGCCCTTTGACACCGACGCGGCGCATCGGTACCGGATGGTGCTCAACCAGAACTTCCGCCACTGCCGATCCCAGCCCGTTGTGAATACTGTGGTTTTCGCAGGTCACAATTTTGCCGGTTTTGGCGGCGTACTTCTGGATGATCTCCTTATCAATAGGCTTGAGGGTGAACATGTCGATGACGGCGGCGCTCACGCCTTCACGTTCCAGCATTTGTGCCGCTTTCAAAGCTTCCGCCACCATAATACCGTTGGCGATCAGCGTAATATCGTTACCGTCGCGCAGCAGGTTGGCTTTACCGATAGTAAAAGTCGAGCCTTCCTGATAAATCTGTGTCGCCTGTTTACGGATAGTGCGTACCCAGTAAAAGCCTTTTAAATCCATCAGCTGCAACAGGATATTGCGGAACATTACTGCGTCCGTTACTTCCAGCACCACTGAATTAGCCAGCCCGCGCACAATGCCCATATCTTCGAATGACATATGGGTACCGCCGTTGTGGCAGGCGGTGACACCGGCATCGGAGGCGATGACTTTGACGTTGTTTTTCTGATAATCCAGCGACATAAACAGCTGATCGAAACAGCGGCGACTGGCGAACGCAGTAAAGGTGTGAACAAAAGGCACACGCCCGGTAAGCGACAACCCTGCCGCCACGCCAATAACATTGGCCTCCATAATGCCGCAGTTAATCACGTGCTGCGGGTGATCTTTATGTACTGCGTCCATCGCCATCGAGCTCATCAGATCGGCTTCAAGAGCAATGATCGGCGTGTTCTCAACAATCTTCTCACGCACGGTGTTGGCATACACTTTGCGCATTTCCGTGGTATCAGGTTTCAGTTCCAGCGTGACTTCAAACATGCGCGGCCTCCAGTTCTGCAATGGCGTTTTCAATTTCCAGTTTCACATCCGGCGTTAAACGCAGATGGTGCGAATTCGCCAGTTGCTCGAGATATTTCACGCCCTGCCCTTTCTTGCTATCGAGCACTACCACCAGCGGGCGTTGCTCGCCCTGACGAACCGGCGTCAGCGCCTGTTGCAGTGCGACCACGTCATCACCCTTGATGGTCAACACATCAAAGCCAAACGCACTGAATTTCGCCGCCAGATCGAAGGGTTTAATCACTTCATCAAGCAGGCCGTCGAGTTGCTGTTTGTTGTAGTCGATAAACAGCGTCAAATTATTCAGATTATGATGAGCAATAAACTGGAAAGCCTCCCAGCACTGGCCCTCGTTGAGTTCGCCGTCACCCAAAATACAGAACACGCGGTTGGCGCGGCCTGCCAGTTTGTGCGACAGCGCCATGCCGGAAGCAATGGAAACACCCTGTCCAAGAGAGCCGGTGGTGGCGTCCACGCCGACCGTGCGCAGGCGATCCGGATGGCTCGGCAGTTTGGTCCCATTCTGGTTCAGCGTTTTCAAATCGGACTGTGGAAAGTAGCCTTTCAGACCCAGCGTGGCATACAGCGCCGGGCCCGCATGGCCTTTTGACAGTACGAAATAATCGCGCTCCTGCCAGTCAGGGCGTGCCGGGTCAATACGCATCACATCGCCGTACAGCACCGCCAGCGTTTCCACCACCGACATGCTGCCGCCGTAGTGACCAAAGCCTAATCCGGTGAGCATTTTCAGTGTCTCAATGCGGATTTGACGAGCAAACTCACGAACCTCTTGGACATCTTTCATGTTGTTTGGTCCTTATTTTAGTTAGCACTCGACCCGGCCCGTTAGTTGTTAACAGCGACTAACGGGCCTTGCGTAGTGTTTTCCCGGAGGGTTAATGGTGACTAACGGAGAACTTATTTTTCGATAACCGCTTTTTCTGCGGCTGGCTTTCTCGCCAGATAGTTGTAGGCAACCAGAGCGGCGAAAATGGCAACAATCAGCGCCATAATGGCTTCTTTGGACATAAAGCGCGCCAGATTGCCGAGCAGGATCCCGATGACACCAAAGTCAGCATCAGAGAAGGTGGCGTTGGCAAAGCCCAGCGCACCCAGCACCGGCAGCAGTAAGACTGGCAGGAAGGTGATCAAGATGCCGTTGGCAAATGCACCGGCCATCGCACCGCGGCGGCCACCGGTCGCATTACCAAACACGCCCGCCGTTGCACCGGTAAAGAAGTGCGGTACTACGCCTGGGAGAATCAGCACCATATGCATCTGACCCAGCAGGAACAAACCGACAAGACCGCCGAGGAAGCTGAACAGGAAACCAATCAACACCGCGTTTGGTGCATACGGATAGACCACCGGACAGTCGAGCGCCGGACGGGCATTCGGTACCAGTCGCTCAGAGAAGCCGACGAACGCCGGGACGATTTCCGCCAAAATCAGTCGCACGCCTTGCAGGATGATGAAAACACCGGCCGCAAAGGTGATCGCCATAATGATGGAGTACACCAGATAGTTCTGGCCTGCGCTGTAGGTGGCCTCGACGAAAATCTGTCCGGCGAAGACCGCCATAATCAGATAAATGATGATCATGGTCAGCGAGATGGAGATGGAGCTGTCGCGCAGGAAGCTGAGGTTTTTCGGCAGGTTCATCTCTTCGGTAGAGCGTGAACCTTTACCGACTTTGCTGCCGATCCAGCCGGAAAGCACATAGCCGATGGTGCCGAAATGACCGAATGCAATATCGTCATTGCCGGTGATTTTACGCATATAACGCTGCGCCAGTGCCGGGAAGAACGCCATGATGAGGCCGAGCGTCAGAGAACCGGTGAAGACCAGCGCCACGCCTTCAAAACCGGCTACGGTCAGGATGACGCTGATCATACAGGCCATGTAGAACGTATGGTGTCCGGTTAAGAATACGTATTTGAGACGGGTGAAACGCGCCACGACAAGATTAGCGACCATACCAAAGGCCATAATTAATGCCGTCGGCGCACCGAATTTCTCCATCGCAATGGAAACAATCGCTTCGTTATTCGGAATGATCCCCTGAATATTGAAGGCGTGTTCAAACATCCCGCCCAACGGATTTAACGAGCCGACTAATACCGTCGCACCGCCCGCTAAAACGAGAAAACCCAGTATTGTTTTAACCGTACCTTTTACCACATCAGAAAAGTTTTTCTTTTGCGCGACCAGACCGACTAATGCAATGATCCCCACCAGTACGGCAGGCACTTTTAATATATCAACCACAAACTTGAGCGTTTCCTGGATAAACATACCCACCTCAATATTCTATTTGTTTTATTCGTAAGGTTTTTATTCAATACCCGTCAGGATATTGGATGCTTTTCGAAGTGGGCGACTAACTTCGTCTCCAGCTCATTGATATCCACAATATTAGTAATGACGACCAACTGATTTTCAGGGATATTCGCGCTGGCAGCGATATCTTTCGCCATCACGAACAGGTCAGCTTCACCAGGGATGGCCGAGGAGAGGTCTGAGTGCTCGACGTCAGCCTGGATATTTAATTTCTTCAACACTTTCTTGATGTTCATTTCCACCATAAAGCTGCTGCCTAAACCGGAACCGCAAATCGCCATAATTTTCATGATATTTACCTGTGTTTTAAAGTTTGTAGGGTAGCGCATCAGAATAGAGTCTGATGTCAATATCGGTTAACTGCTTCCATGTTTAACTGACGTTATTCCCTTGACTGGCTCAGGAAATTAGAATTTAGATAAAATCTCCTGAATAGTTTTAATGTCTTTTGCCTGATGTATTTCTTGCATCGCTTCTTCGTTTGAAAATAACTCTGCCAGTTCAGAAATCAATTCAATATGGCTATGTTTATCGGGTGCAGCCAGCATCACCACGGTATAAACCGGATCATTATCTTCTGAATTAAATTTAACGCCGTGTGGAAGATTCAGCAGCGACAACCCTAACGCATGTGCGCCTTCTTCGGGCCGCGCATGGGGCATCGCAATTCCCGGAGCCAGCACATAATAGGGTCCGAGTTTTTCATGCTGGGCGAAAATAGCCTGCACATACTCTGGTGTTATGGCTCCCTTTTCCAGCAGCGGCTCCGCGCTGGCCTGTACGGCATCGCGCCAGGTGGTGATATCATTTCTAATGTGAATCGTTTCTGCTGTCAGCCAATCGTTAAGCATTGCTACTCCCAACTATTCTTGTCTTGTTTTGCGATGTTGTTCTGATGCGTCTTCAGGCCCGCTGATTTCTCCCTCCTGTTGAAGTTAAAAACCACCCCCGATCCTGTTAACGATCCAGACTTTACTCATCGATAGCGTTAACATCTGTGATACATCTCACAAAGATAGCGCTACCAAAAAGCCACCATCAGATTCTGTGATAGCGCTATCAAAAATAGTCACTTCAGGATATCGCCTCCCGCGTCGGACAGGAAATAAGGATATACTTTGGCTGCGAATTGCCGATAATTCATCACATCTGCCGCTGTTGACCCCGGAACCCGTGTGGGATCCCACCGGTCGCGGCCCGCTGTTTTCGCCATTATTGTGCGCACGATGCGCAGTTGAAAGTCAGGATTGGGAATGTCGATTAACAAAAAACGACGCAGTACCGGAAGAGTGACGCTGGCCGATGTCGCGCAACTCGCGGGGGTCGGCAGCATGACCGTATCCCGGGCGTTGCGAACGCCGGAGCAGGTGTCGGACAAGTTACGGGAAAAAATTGAAGAAGCCGTCAGTCAGCTAGGCTATTTGCCTAATCAGGCCGCCAGTTCGCTGGCTTCCGCCTCGTCTTATACCATTGCAATGATTGTGCCGAGCCTGTCGGAATCAGGTTGTGCCGAGATGTTTGCCGGATTGCAAAAAATCCTGCAACCGGCAGGCTATCAAATCATGCTGGCCGAATCGCAGCACCGTATGGACCGTGAAGAGAAATTATTGGAAACCCTGCTCTCCTATAATTTGGCGGCGGCGATTTTACTCAGCGTTGAGCACTCACCCAATGTCCGTAATTGGCTCGATAACACTTCGATACCGGTGCTGGAAATCGGTGCGCTGACCGACTCGCCTATCGACATGAATATTGGTATTGATAACGTCGAAGCGATGTATCAGCTGACTAAAACCGTGATCGATAAAGGCTACCAGAACATAGGAATGCTGTGCGCCAATCAGGAACAGTGGATTTTCCAGCAGCATCTGCAAGGCTGGCACAAAGCCATGCTGCGGGCGCATATGTCAGTGCACAGGGTGATTAACTCGGCAGAACCGGCCAGCTTTTCGACCGGAGCACGGCAGTTACCCGAATTCCTGCTCGCCTGGCCTGAACTGGATGCGCTGGTTTGTGTTTCTGACGAACTGGCTTGTGGCGTGCTGTACGAATGTCAACGCCGACGCATTAAAGTCCCCGACGATCTTGCCGTCGTCGGCTTTGGCAACAGCGACGTCAGCCGCGTATGCCAGCCCCCGCTGACGACCATTGCCATTCCTCACAAAGAGATCGGTACCCGCGCAGCGCAGGCCTTACTGGCCAGAATTCATGATGAAGAGTGGGAAGAGGTGACGATTGCATCGTCATTATGCAAACGCGACAGTTGCTGAGAGGCTGGGGCTAAGTAGAGTAAAACAGCGGACGGACTGAGCCGCCCCACTGTAGACGGGGTTACACCCCGTCGTTTTTTTTGCTTTCATCGACCGAACCAAGCGAGAACGATGAACTTTCAACCGGCAGTGGATCGCCTGGTAAGATTCTCTCCTCACGCACCAGCGGCTTACCGTGATCTTTCTCGTTGTTACGGGTCATCCACAACGACAGTGCTTTGAGCGAGTCTGGGGTAAATTCGTCACAACGTGCAGTAATTTCTTCCGGGGTCATCCAGCGCACTTCGTCGATCTCTTCTTCCTGTAAAGCGAAGGGACCATGCGACACGCAGCTAAACAATGCACCCCATACACGGCATTTATTCGGTTCTTCGAAATAGAACATGCCGTGCTCAGCGAAAGGCACACCGGCGATACCCAGTTCCTCTTCCGCTTCGCGTCGCGCGGAATCCAGCACCACTTCACCGCTTTGCACTACGCCGCCCGCCGTGGCATCAAGCCAGCCGGGAAAGAAATCCTTGGTCTCGGTGCGACGCTGCACCAGGATATTACCCATACCATCATGTACCACAATGTAGCTGGCACGATGGCGCAGGCATTGAGCTCGCATCTGCTGACGGCTGGCCTGGGCGATAACTTCATTTTCTTCATTGACGATATCAACCCATTCGCCGGTGTCGGTGTTCTGCTCTTGTTCCGCCATCCTATGAAACCTTCTCTTTGAGCGCAGGCTTATGCGCGATTGTTGTACTATCGGGGAAGTTTTATGACTTACTCAACACCTTCTTTCAAAAGAAGGCCAGTGTTCGCTGATTCTATCTGTCTCGGTGGGGGGGCTCAATAGCAACCAATGCGTTGTCGATATGTTAAACCTATGACACCCTGCGTGGGAAACCATCAGACTAGTCTCACAGTGACGATGAGCCTAACCTGCTATGTTAACCCAAGGCCGGGGACTTTAAAGTGAACAACCCGCGCAAATTTTTAAACTGATTATTTCTTAGTAAATTAGACGCATCCAGCCCTGCCGATCGGCGGTTTACACGCCCACGGACAGAGAATTAAATAACGCAGGAGGCACCATGATTGATCTTTATTACGCACCAACACCAAACGGTCACAAAATTACGCTGTTCCTCGAAGAAACCGGATTACCTTATCGTCTTCACCGGATTGATATCAGCGCCGGTGACCAGTTTAAGCCCGAGTTTTTAGCCATCTCCCCCAACAACAAAATTCCAGCCATTGTCGACCATCAACCTGTCGACGGCGGTGCTCCCCTCAGCGTGTTTGAATCAGGGGCGATTTTGCAATATCTGGCGGAGAAAACCGGCAAACTGCTTAGCCAGGAGCTGCGAGAACGCACGCTGACGCTTGAGTGGTTGTTCTGGCAAATGGCCGGATTCGGCCCGATGCTCGGCCAGAATCACCATTTCACCCATTACGCTCCGCAACCGGTGCCTTACGCCATTGAACGCTATCAGCAAGAGACCAAACGCCTGTACGGCGTGCTGAATACTCAACTCGGCAAGCACGCCTACATGGCCGGTGAGAATTACAGCATTGCTGATATCGCCACCTATCCCTGGGTTGCCTCTCACGAGCGCCAGCGCATAGATCTGGCGAATTTCCCTGCGGTGCGTAACTGGTTCGAACGCATTAAAAATCGCCCAGCCACTGAAAAGGCTTACGCGATCGCCGAACAAAAATAAGCGGTTACCCTCTGGAATTCTCCCGAGGGTTTCTTTTGAGCAACCCCACTGATAGAAAATAAATACGTCGGGATGTGCTCCATATCGCGTGTTTAGCTGCAGGAGTAACCTATGCTGAAAAGAAGCGTTCGCGCACGCATTCAAACAGTTAAGGAGCCAGCCTATGCAAATCTTGATAACCGGAGCCACCGGCCTTATCGGACGCAGACTCACCGAACGCCTTCTTGGCCAATCACACCACATCACCGCACTGACCCGCGCACCTGAACGGGCAGCAAAACTCCTCGGCCCTGAAGTATTGCTGTGGAAAACACTGGACGACAAAACCTCGCTCGATGGCTTCGATGCCGTGATCAATCTGGCGGGAGAACCCATTGCCGACAAGCGCTGGACCAAAGAACAGAAACAAAAATTATGCGATAGCCGCTGGAAAATCACCGAACGTCTGGCGACGCTGATCAATGCCAGCAAGAACCCGCCGTCAGTGTTTATTTCCGGTTCCGCCGTGGGTTATTACGGCGATCAGGGACAGGCTTTAGTGCCAGAGGATGAGCCACCTAACAAGCAGTTTACCTGGCAACTTTGTGCCCGCTGGGAAGCGCTGGCGCTGGCAGCTGAAAGTGACCGCACCCGAGTCTGCCTGCTGCGCACCGGCATTGTTCTGGCGAAAAAAGGCGGTGCACTGGCAAAAATGGTCCTGCCGTTTCGCGCCGGTCTCGGCGGCCCTTTCGGCAACGGGCAGCAATACATGCCATGGATCCATCTCGACGACATGGTAAACGGCATCATTTTCCTGCTGATGCACGAAACCCTTAACGGCCCGTTCAACATGGTTTCGCCCTACCCGGCTCGTAACGAACAGTTCAGCGCCCTGCTCGGCGAAGTCCTGAACCGTCCGGCCTTTATGCGCGTTCCTGCTGGCGTAGTCAGGCTGCTGATGGGTGAATCCGCCGTCCTGGTGCTCGGCGGCCAGCGAGCCGTCCCTAAACGGTTGGAAGATGCCGGGTTTGTTTACAGTCATCAGGAGCTGAAAGAGGCCCTTGAGGATGTTCTTGGGGAGTAGCGCCCCGTGACCTTGGGCGGCAGCCCACACCGGTGAACCTTGGGCTGCCGCCCAAAACCGTACAAAAGGAGGCGTAAACCGTACAAACTGGGCTGATAGGTAACACTTTAGACCGGGCTGATGGGTAACAGTTATAACTGGCAAGGCACGTGTTTCAGGCACTCCCGTTCACGGCGCAAAATGTCACGGCTTCGCCGTCCCCGTATTTTGGGTTTCGCGCCTCAGGTCTCGAATCTCTCATCCGGTGCCATTGTTGACTGCGCCTTAGCGGCTATATAGGTCAAATGATGAAAGGCAAAAAAGAAGGGACGTCTACGATTTTTTTAGCCTGACGCCATACTGCACGTCAGGCTGATGAAATGCGGGGAAATTCGAACGGATTAGATCAGTTCCAGCGTTTATCTGCCCAGGTCTTTTGCTGCCATGGCGTGAGGAATGTCCAGGCGACAAAGCGGCTGATCTTATTGCCCTGCGTCATTTCAACGGTCCGCACGTCGGTAGCTTCCAGTTCTTCCAACGCTTCGTAAATCAGGGGCAGCGTCGTTTTCTTAGAAATCAAAACGGTGAACCACAGGCAGTTATTGCGTTTTTCAGCGCTCTCTTCTGCCATGCGCACGACGAAGGACTCTTCACCGCCTTCGCACCATAATTCATTGTGCTGGCCGCCGAAGTTCAGTTCAGCTTTGCCGGTGCGGCGATCGATGCCCAGATTCTGGCGCTTGCGCTGGCTGCTGCCCGCCGCTTCTTCCGCAGATCCGTGGAACGGTGGGTTACACAGGACCGCGTCATAACGTTCGTCATGACGGATGATAGTGTCGAAAATACGCGGCGGTTTAGCCTGTAAACGGAAACGTACCTGATTGGTCAGCAAGGGGTTGGTGGCAACGATTTTCTTCGCTGCAGCCATCGAGGTGGCATCGATTTCACTGGCCGTAAAACGCCAGCCATATTCACGCAAGCCGATAATCGGATAGATGCAGTTTGCGCCCACGCCAATATCCAGAATGGCAATATCTTTACCTTTAGGAATTTCATCCTGATTACTGCTGGCCAGTAAATCAGCCAGATGATGAATATAATCGGCACGGCCGGGAATTGGCGGGCAGAGGTAATCGGCCGGAATTTCCCAATTTTCAATCTGATAGAAATGGCGCAGCAACGCACGGTTCAGCGCTTTTACCGCCTGGGGATCGGCGAAATCGACGGACAGATCGCCCCATTTGTTCTCAGAGACGAACGGCTCAAGCTCAGGGCTGCTGGCGATCAGGGCCGGGAAGTCATAGCGGCTGCGGTGGCGGTTGCGCGGATGCAGGCCGCTTTTTTCTTGCGGGAAGATTTTCTTGTTTTCCACCTGAATGACTCTCCGGAATGTTTTTATGAAAAATAGTTTTATAAAACGTATGGGGTGATGAAACGGCAGGCTTTGCGAATGATAACCAACCTGTCGTAATTTCTGGCGCGTAAGATAACACAAACCGCTCGCCTCTGCCGGACACTGACTGGCAGCGATGCAGAAAAACGGTTAACGTGCTAACCAACACACCGCATATTTCGCGCCAAAGGACCCCCATGAGCACAGACGAACGTTATTATTATGAGCCTTCTGCCGGTCACGGCCTGCCACATGACCCTTTTAACGCCATCGTCGGCCCACGGCCCATCGGCTGGATAGCCTCACGCAACGCCGCCGGGCAGCGCAATCTTGCGCCCTACAGCTTTTTCAATGCGTTCAACTATCATCCGCCGATCATTGGTTTTGCCAGCAGTGGCTGGAAAGACAGCGTGGCTAATATTGTTGAAACTGGCGAGTTCGTCTGGAACCTCACTACCCGCACCTTGCTGGAAAAGATGAACGAAAGCTCAGCCTCCCTGCCCCGTGGCAGTGATGAATTTGAATTTTCCGGTCTGACACCGCGCCCCGGGCGCATCGTCGCCGCAGATTGCGTGGCAGAAAGCCCGGTCAATTTTGAGTGCAAACTGACGCAATGCATTCAGTTGCAAAGCGCTGCCGGAGAGAAAGTCGATACCTGGCTTATTTTAGGCGAAGTTGTCGCGGTTCATATCGCACCGTGTTTACTGATCGATGGCATTTACCAGACGGCGCTGGCCGAGCCGGTACTGCGCGCCGGTGGTCCGACGGCTTACTACGGTATTTCTGAAGAGAACCGTTTTGATCTGACCCGCCCTGACGCCCGCTGACCCCTGCCATAAAAAAGGCGCAGGGATCGCCCCGCGCCTGATTCTCTGAGTGCTGCTATTTGCCCAAATAGGTCTGTTCGACAAAATCGGCGAAGTCCTGACACATGGCATCATCGCCGTCAGCGCTGTCGGCCAGTACGCGGCTGCCATCTACCACCAGGATATGCACGTTGAGGTCAAAATCGGCCACCGGTTGTTCACGTTTCGCCGCCAGTTCGATGGTGTATTGCGCCTCTTCCCATGCCGCCGCAACCGTCTGATTACACACCTGAGCCAGATAATCAGGGTTAAAGCCTTCGCCGGTCAGGCTGCGTAAGGTGTCGTCATGGCTGACGCTGTTGCCCGGCGTCCAGTAATGTTTGGCTAAATCAGGGCCGATGGCCGGGTTATCCGTCAGGTAACCATCGCGTTTGAGGAAGAAGGCGCGGGTCTGTTCGACGGCCATCAACGCCAGCAAATATCCCTGATAGGAGCAGGCGGAATCCATCGACAACAGATGCGGGATGGCCAGCGTCGGGCGCGGGCTGCCGGTGACACCCAGAATATGCGTTTCGACATCGCGCGCCAGCGCCAGCATCGCCTCCGGCGTACGTTTTTCATCTGGCCATTGATACAGCTGCCATTCGAAATAAGGTACCAGCAAAATATGGCGCTCATTGAATGCGCGCATCGGTTGGCGTGCAGCGATACTGTCATGGATCAGCGTATCCGGCACCGGTTCGCCCTGTGCATTTTTCGCATAACGTTTCAGCCAGTCTGCATCATCAAGCAGGCTGTCGCAGAACATTGACTGGGTTTCCGCATAGGCCATCGAGGTCGGTGGGAACTCTTGGGAGAAGCACGGCGCATTCTGGCGGATATTGGCAAAATGCGCCGCATGGCCGCCTTCATGGAACAGCGTATTCAGACCGCTGGCTCCGCTGCCCACCTGATCCGGTTTTGCCAGGCTGGTAAAGTTGATCACGCCAGACACCCATTGAGCGCCGTCATAAAATGCCGGTACCGGGCTGTGCATAAAGCCATTCTCATATTTGCCTTCGCGCACCAGTAAATCGAGCTGCATTTCGGCGCCGTTAAAACCGATATTCAGGCGTTTGAAGCTGTCGAGCCAGCGGCGCAAAGAATCAGCAAACGGGAAATAAGAGTCGAGTTGACGGGTGACATCACCCGCGCTGGCAAAGCGGATGTTCCACGGCAGCAGTGCAGCGTCGCCTTCACGTGCCACCAGCTCGTTGAGGCTACGCACGTTACCTTCACGGGTCTGCTCTTCAAAGCGGTCAAGAATGGCGAACAACTGTTCCGGCGTCATGCGCTCGGTTTTGTTCACCTTATAATCGAAATAATTGCGGAAACCCAACTGACGCGCAAAGCGGTTGCGCAGGCCAATCAGTTCAGGGAAACCGTTGTGCAGCAACCACTCTTCCAACTCGCGCAGGGCAATTTGCGAACTGCGGCGGTAGGCTTCATTTTCATTGTTAGCCTGGTTGGTCAGCAATTCCCCAAGCGACGCATTAACTCGCTCGCCTTTGGCATTGATGTGGGTCAGACGGTGCTGTTTGCGTTTAGTGTACAGGGCAGCTTCTGCCTGAATGATTTCATCCAGCAGCGCCTGGGCTTGGGGGTCTTCAATCGCGTTGCAGTCAAAGAAACGGTACCAACCTTGCAGGCCGTGCAGCAACGCTTTGCCACTGTCGTCGAGTCTGTGCTTTTCCAGCCCGGCAATCAGCTCACGAAGCTCACCTAAGCGGCTTGGTTCAGAGATGAAACGCTTATAAGCGCTCTCTGCCGCCGAAAACTCTGCCGAAACGTTCTCGTCGCCAGTGCCCATATAGTTCTGCCAGAACAGATTTTCTTTGGTTTTGTGGACATTGAGGTAGTCGTGATTCAGGGCGTTAAAATAGTCTTGAGGCTTTTTCATGCAGTCTTCTCTACTGAAAGTTAACGAGATTATGCATTGAGTGTATGTTCAGACAGCGGTTATGTCGATGTAACAAAACCGCTTAACGTGCTGACAGGGTAACGCGCAGGAAATTAGTTTTTCTTCACGAACTCAGATTTCAGTTTCATCTGGCCGAAACCATCAATCTTGCAGTCGATGTTGTGATCACCTTCGCACAAACGGATGGCTTTCACTTTAGTGCCAATCTTCAGCATCGACGAGCTACCTTTAACTTTCAGGTCTTTGATCACGGTGACAGAATCGCCGTCTACCAGCACATTCCCGTTAGCGTCAACCACCACCAGCGCGTCGTCCTGAGCTTCAGCATCGCCTTCCAGTGACCAGACATGTCCACATTCAGGACAGTTCAGCATCGCACCGTCCTGCCAGGTGAATTCAGAACTACAGCTTGGGCATTTAGGTAACTTTTCCATCTGATAACCTCATTAAATTTTTTTATAAAAAATGAATAAAATTAGGATGTAACTCCTTAATACCGGGTATTTTACCCTTTTAAGGGGGAGTTTGATAGGAGGCGCCCTAATATCGCTTTTAAATCTTTAAATCTTTAAATCTTCAAATCTTTAAATTCAAGGTCGTGGGCGTCGGCCCACACCGACTTGGGGCGGCCAATCGCCGCCGCCCCAAGACCCCGGGCTCTTTTAAAAACAGCAGCTGCGCAGGTCACAATGGCCGTGTTTCAGGTGCCAAAGTGATAGCCGTAAAATGTCATCGCTCCGCGATTCCCGGCTGCGGGTTCGAGCCAACGGTAAAAATGTTGTCTCTCCACCGACTTGCCGGTGACATTTTGAACACGGCCGGGGCTTCTTTAAAGTCAAAACCGGCACAGTGTCTGTTTTTAAAAAAGCCAAGGCCGCATTCAAAAATGGCGCCGGAGGAGAGGTGAAAAACCGCGCGTCTTTTTGCGCGGGTTGTAACCCGAACGGAGGGGACCGCAACGCGGCGCTATTTTGCGGCTGTCACTGTGGCACCTGAAACACGGCCATCCCGATTCAGCGATAGCGCGCAGTTTAAGAGCCGGGGATTCTGAAGGGGTGTGGCGATAGACACCCCTTCAGGCCGGTTTGGGCGGCAGCCCAAGGTTTTGAATTTGAATTTGAATTTGAATTTAAAATTTTACTTACGCTTTTCCAAAAAGCCTAAAACACCTGCTCGATGATCATTCTCGCTTCTTCCATATCCCCCGATATTCCCGCCCCGACCAGACAGCACATCAGTTGATTAAGGATCGCCTGGGGAATCGCGCGCTGGCCGCTCAGGCATTCCTGAGTAAAAGCGACGGTCGCGACAACGTCTTTTGATGCAGGCAGTTCGACGTTTTCGAAATCCTGCCTGTCAGATAAAATCTCCTGGATACCGTTGGCAATCAAATGGATTTGCGGGAAGCGTTGCGGGTTGGCGTAGACTTCGCCTTCGGTCCCTTGCGACAGCAATGCACGCCCTTCCACCTGACGGAAAAACGACGAAACTTTCTGAATATATTCAGGATGCGATACGCTCGACAAACGCAGTGATTCTTGTCCGGCAAAAGGTGTGATCAGCTTTGCCAGCGTATGGCTGCTGTTACGCACGCCCATTTGCCAGCGCAGCGCAAGCTGCTTGTCTATCGCTGCACACAGCACCGATACCGGGACAAACACCGGCAAACCTCCTGCATCAAGCTGCTGTTGCGCCTGCAGTTGATCTTGCGCGGCCTCAACGCCCAGTGCGCGGAAAATCTCAGCGCTGGTGATGCGTGTCGGGTCTTCATCCACGCCGTGAACCAGCACGGGCAAACCGAGTTTACTGAGCAGCATCGCCAGCAGTGGCGTCAGGTTGGCCTGTTTACGTGCACCATTATAAGTTGGGATCACCACCGGCATCGGGCGTTCAGCCGGGGCCTGAAGTGGCATCACCTGTTCTTCCATCGCCTGATAAAAACCCAGCATCTCCTCTTCGGACTCGCCTTTGATGCGCAGGGCAATCAGCAAACCGCCGAGCTGCAAATCAGGCACCACGCCTGCCAGCATTTCGCGGTAAAGCGCCAGCGCCTGTTCACGGTCCAGATCGCGGGCGTGGTTCTTGCCGCGACCGACTTCTTTGATAAGTTTGGTGTAATCCATTGCTCCGCCATTAATTAATATCGAATGCTGCCCGCCTTCATGTAGCGTGGTGAGCTCCTGCCATAGCCTGAGCAGCCATTGGCTGCTCTCAATAATTTTCGCCTCCTCGTTCATCCGTTATCAGGCTTTATTGATAATGGATGAACGAGGGGACGTAAAGATACAGAGGAAAGTGATTTCAGGAATACAGATCGAAAATTTACCGGGCCTTGCGGCGGCGCTTCACGGTTTTGGTGGCACTTTTGAGCAGGTCGGGGCGTTTTACTGAACCTGGCTCTGGCATTTCACGGTGCTCAATAGGGAAGATGGGCAAGGCCGCCAGCAGGCGGGCACCGTAATTTTTGGTGATCAACCGGCGGTCATAAATCACGATCTCGCCCCGACATTCGTGGCTGCGGATCAGTCGCCCGACCTGCTGGATCAGATTGAAAGAGGCGCTTGGCAGGCTCTGCACTTCGAACGGGTAACGCTTCAGGGTTTTCAGCCATTCGCCTTCGGTCAGAATGACCGGGCTGTCGATAGGCGGGAAAGCGATTTTATGGATATGAACCTGCGTGAGCAGATCCCCTTTCAGATCCAGCCCCTCCGCGAAGGATTGCAGGCCGATAAGCACGCTGGTGCTGCCGGCTTCCACCCGCTTGCGGTGCTCTTCCACCAGCCGGTAACGCGGCTGATCCCCTTGCACCAGCAGCATCAGACGCAAATCAGGCAGCAGACTGACAAACTGTTGCAGCGCCCGGTTACTGGCGAACAACACCAGTTGGCCTCTGTGCAGTCCTTTGGCCAGTTCGGCGCGGAAGAATTCTGCCATTTCAGCCAGATGCGCCGGTTCATTAGCCATCAGCGGTTCATTAATCATCTGCGGAATGACCAGTTTGCCCTGTTCGATATGATTGAACGGCGAATCCAGGCTGATAAAGCGGTCGCCGGCTTTCTCATTCAGACCGCTCATCTCTTGCAGGCGGGCAAAACTGTTGAGTGAGCGCAGCGTCGCGGACGTGATCACCACATGCGGCACCTTGCGCCACAGCAGCTTTTCCAGCTGTTCACTGACACGAATGCCTACGCAGTGGAAAACCAGATGGCTCTGATTATCGAAGTATTGGCGCGTCACCCATTTGCCGATCGGCGCATTGGAGGCTTTCTCCATTGCCGCCAGTTTCCACAGTTTGCTCATGGTTTCGAGATAACCCTGCATGCGGCTCATGTGCAAAATGGCACGGTGCAGACGCATGATGTCGTGCTTACCGGTCTTTTCGCTGAGATCATTAACCATGTATTCCGCCAGACTGCGCAGGCCGTCGGTCAGCTTGAACAGGCGGGCACACAGTTCGGTCAACGCAGGCGGCAGCGCGCCCATTTCGAAGCGGTACTCGGCTTCGGGCACGTCCGGCGGTAAATACTGGCTGACCTGTTGTTCAATCAGCAACAGCAGTTCGCGCATCTCGGCGCAGTGAGTGTGCAGGCGTTCGGCATTGGTCAGCGGTGGCGGGTTCTTCGGCGTGAACAGCGCCAGACATTGTTCAATCTGGCGGACAAAATTATCAAGTTGCAGGTGGTTCCACACGGCGGTGATTTCCGCCTCAACTTCAAGCGCATCGCGGGCCACATCGGGCAGATGATGGCCTTCATCCAGCACCAGCAATAAATCTTTGGCCGGCGGAAGCACCGATTCTGACTCCAGCGCCGCCATCACCAGCGCGTGGTTGGTCACCACCACATCGGCACTTTCAATCTCTTTGCGCGCCACAAAGTACGGGCACGCTTTGAAATAATGGCAGTTGCGACCCAGGCAGTTGGCTTTATCAGTGCTGATTTTGGCCCACAGCGGATCCTGAATCGTCAGCTTGTAGTGATCACGCAATCCGTCCCACTCGTAGCGGGCCAGCGCGGTTTCCAGGGTTTTCGACAGTTTTTGCTCTTCGCCGCTGGAAGGCGCTAATTCATCCCCGAGGAACAACCCCAAATCACCCTGCGCATTCTCATTACTCATCATCGACAGATTACGCGGGCAGACATAACGACCCCGACCAAACGCACCGGTGAATTTTAAATCTGGAATGATTTTTTTCAGCAGCGGTAAATCTTTGCTAAAAATCTGGTCCTGCAATGCCACGTTGGCGGTGCTGACGATCAGCGGTTTCTCCTCCTCACGGCTGACAGCAATGCCGGGGATCAAATAAGACAGGGTTTTGCCGACACCGGTTGGCGCCTCAATCGCCAGATGGCGTGCGGAATCCCCGGAGAATGCCTTCGCGACCTCAGCAATCATCTGACGCTGTGGCGCACGGGAAATAAAGTCCGGGATTTGCTGTTGCAGGGCTTTGTACCACTGACTTATCTGAGCTTTAACTGCGGGGGAAAGCGCCATTCATCTCTTATAAAGTTGCGTTATTAAGGGAACATCCGGCGGGCATTGTCCCACAGACGGGCCTTGGGATCAGCCTGCAATTGTTGTTACTGAACGTGTAAAAATCAGTTCACTTGTAAAATATCTATAAAGTTCATTTTCACTTGTCATAAATAGGTCACATAAATAAGGTAAAAAATCCTCGCTGTGAGAATTTCAGGCACACATTGAAAGCACAGTACACAAGATGAAAGCGTCTTTTTAATGAAACCTTTTAATACTCTCTCCAATGAAAGGGTTTAAAAGAAAGCAGGGTAAAAAAAATGAAACATAAGATTCTGGCATTATTAATTCCTGGTTTATTGATTGCGTCCGGGGCTCACTCAGCAGAAATTTATAATAAAGACGGCAACAAACTGGATCTGTACGGTAAAGTCAAAGCAGAGCATTATTTCTCTGATGACAACAGCAAAGACGGTGACCAGACTTATGTTCGTATGGGTTTCAAAGGACAGACACAAATTAACGACATCCTCACCGGCTATGGCCAGTGGGAATATCAGGTAGCTGCTAACCATTCCGAATCACAAGGCACTCAGGACACTAAAACCCGTCTTGGTTTCGCCGGTTTGAAAGTCGCCAACTACGGTTCATTCGATTACGGTCGTAACTACGGCGCACTGTATGACGTCGAAGCCTGGACCGATATGTTCCCAGAGTTCGGCGGCGACGGTTATACCAAAGCTGACCGCTTCATGACCGGGCGTGCCAACGGCCTGGCAACTTACCGTAACCGCGGCTTCTTCGGTCTGGTCGATGGCCTGAACGTTGCGTTGCAGTATCAGGGTAAAAACGAAAACGACAGCCGTACCTCCACCACGGCGAACGGCGACGGTTATGCGCTCTCTACCACTTATACCTTTGGTGACTCAGGTATCAGTGCCGGTGGTGCATACGCGTCTTCTGACCGTACTAATGGGCAGACAGCCTCACGCTTTGGTAAAGGTGATAAAGCTGACGCCTGGACCGGTGGTCTGAAATATGACAACCACGGTGTTTATTTAGCCGCTATGTATGCTGAAACCCGTAATATGATCGGTATTTCCGTACCCGGCAGCCTGGCTGGAACAGCAGCATCTGTCAGCGGTTACGCAAATAAAACCCAGACATTTGAAACCGTTGCTCAATATCAGTTCGACTGGGGTCTTCGTCCGTCATTGGGTTATGTACAGACTAAAGCAAAAGATATTGAAGGCATTGGTGATGCTGACCTGACTAAATATGTCGACGTCGCTGCAACCTATTATTTCAATAAAAACATGTCTACCTTCGTTGATTATAAAATTAACCAACTGAGTGATAACAACACGCTGAAATTGAATAATGATGACACCGTGGCAGTCGGCCTGGTTTATCAGTTCTAAGATTGACCCGTGTGACCTTCACAAGTCCACACACCACCCTCATTGATAAAATTTTACTCGCTTCACTATTCGCCGGGCTCATCCCCCGGCTTTTTTATTGCCTGTGTCGCATGACCCGATCTTCACTCTTCACTAATCTCATGAATCTGCTAATGTTTTAAGGATTTTTCTTATAATGCATAAAGGTGATAGTGAATGAACAAGATGACGCTTTGCGCCACCGGCGCGTTAGTGATGCTGGCCCTGACCGGCTGTGCGCAACAAAAAACGGATGCCCAACAAAAGCTTAACGATCAATCTGTCATGGCGTTGAACTGGTTCCAGCAATCCGGAGAGTATCAGGCGCTGACCTATCAGGCATTCAATGCCGCCACGATGGCCTTTGATAATGCCAAACCTCTCGACGGCAAACCTAAAGCCGTGGTGGTCGATCTCGACGAAACGATGATCGACAACAGCGCCTACAGTGCATGGCAGGTAAAAGCCAACAAACCGTTCGACAGCAAAACCTGGTCTGCATGGACCTCAGCCAAACAGGCGCTGGCGATTCCAGGTGCCGTGAATTTTGCGAATTACGTGAATTCTCATGGCGGGACGATGTTCTACGTGTCGAACCGTAAAACCAGCGAATACGCCGCGACAATGGATAACCTAAACCGCCTCGGTTTTACTGGCGTGAACGAAAAAACTTTGCTGCTCAGTAGCAATACGTCGAATAAACAGACGCGCTTCGACGCGATTAAAGCCGCTGGCTACAACATTGTTATCTACGCCGGAGACAATCTGAATGATTTTGGCTCAGCCACTTATCATAAAGACAACACCCAGCGCCGCGCCTTTGTAAACCAGAACCACAGCCAGTTCGGCACGCAGTACATCGTATTGCCAAACCCACTGTACGGTGACTGGGAAAGTGGCCTCGCGGCAGAGTACAACAAGCTGACTCCAGAGCAGAAACTCAAGGTTCGCGATACGAATTTGCGGGCGTGGAGTGGGAAGTAAGGCTTTAAGCGCTTTAAAAAGCTAAGCAAAGTTTTTTAAGGTCAAGGTCGTGGGCACCGGCCCACACCGGTTTTAAATTCAACCTCAAAATCAAGACCTTGGGTTGCCACCCAACCCTGCTTTTAAAGTCAAAACCGTGGGCTCGCCGCCCACACCGAAGACCTTGGGCTGCCGCCCAAACCGGCCTTGAGGGGCGCCTATCGCCGCGCCCCTCAAGACTCCCCGGCTCTTTAACTGCGCGCTATCGCTGAATCGGGATGGCCGTGTTTCAGTTACCATTGCAATAGCCGCAAAATCCCGCCGCGTTGCGGTTCCTTCACTTCAGGTTCGGACCAGCTCGCAATAAAACCGCTCGCCGTTTCTCACCGTTCGTTCAGCGGCATTTTTGAGTGCGGCCCACACTTTTTTAAAAAACAGGAACAGTTCTTGTTTTGAATTTAAACATGACTTAGGAAAGACAAAATGAGTTTGGTTTTGAATTTAAAGAAGCTTCGGCCGCGTTCAAAAATGTCACCGGCAAGTCGGTGGCGAGACAACATCTTTACCGTTGGCTCAAACCCGCAGCCGGGAAGCCCGAAGGGCTGACATTTTGCGGCTATAACAGGGGTATCTGAAACACGGCCATTGTGACCAGCGCAGCTGCTGTTTTTAAAAGAGCGCGGAGTCCAGAGGATGAGGGATCCCCACAAATTACTCTTCTCACCAATGAGACACTGAGTCGTAGTTTTTTTGCCAGATATTGAAGGCGTTCAATATGTTGGCTGCTGTGATTAAATCGGATTCATGGCGCAGCACGTTTCTTGCTAATGTCTGGAATGAAAGGACCCTGCGAGTCTTTATTGTATTTGCCTGGTATGAATGATGTTTCCCTGTCAGTTCAATAAGATATCCAATGAACCATGTCATGACTGACGCTATCATTGACAGGAGGCACAGGACATTCAGCCGGGCTATTCCTGTACTCCCGCT
>NZ_RCZD01000010.1 GCF_006438725.1 Ewingella americana
CCAGAATAGCGCCGTCCATCTGAGCAGCACCGGTGATCATGTTTTTCACATAGTCGGCGTGTCCTGGGCAGTCTACGTGCGCGTAGTGGCGAGCTGGGGTGTCATATTCAACGTGAGAAGTGTTGATGGTGATACCACGAGCTTTTTCTTCTGGTGCGTTATCGATCTGATCGAATGCACGAGCAGAACCACCGTAGGTTTTAGCCAGAACGGTAGTGATTGCAGCAGTCAGGGTAGTTTTACCGTGGTCAACGTGGCCGATAGTACCAACGTTAACGTGCGGTTTTGTACGTTCAAATTTTTCTTTAGACACGGCTATATTCCTTACTCGTGTGCTCTCCCTTCATAGAGAGAGCACGGGATCAATTGTGTTTAAACCAGTGGCTTATTTGCCACGAGCTTCAATAACGGCCAGGGCCACGTTATTCGGCGCATCATCGTACTTCAGGAATTCCATGGTGTAAGATGCACGGCCTTTGGTCAGAGAACGCAGCTGAGTTGCGTATCCGAACATTTCAGACAGCGGAACTTCAGCGTGAATTTGAACGCCAGTAGCGTTAGATTCCTGGCCTTTCAGCTGGCCACGGCGACGGCTAAGGTCACCGATTACGTCACCAGTATTCTCTTCCGGTGTTTCTACTTCAACCTTCATGATCGGCTCAAGCAGAACAGGTTTCGCTTTCTTAAAACCATCTTTAAAGGCAATAGAAGCAGCCAGTTTAAACGCCAACTCGGAGGAGTCAACGTCGTGGTAAGAACCGAAGTGCAGACGCACACCGAGATCTACTACTGGGTAACCCGCCAATGGACCAGACTTCAGCTGCTCCTGGATGCCTTTATCAATCGCAGAGATGAATTCACCAGGAATCACACCACCTTTGATTTCGTTGACAAACTCGTAGCCTTTCGGGTTGGTGCCTGGCTCCAGCGGGTACATGTCGATAACAACATGACCATACTGACCACGACCACCAGACTGCTTAGCGTGTTTACCTTCGATGTCGGTAACTTTAGCGCGAATCGCTTCACGGTAAGCAACCTGCGGCTTACCTACGTTCGCTTCAACGTTAAACTCACGACGCATACGGTCAACCAGGATGTCCAGGTGAAGCTCACCCATACCTGCGATGATAGTCTGACCAGATTCTTCATCAGTCCATACACGGAATGATGGATCTTCTTTTGCCAGACGGCCCAGAGCCAGACCCATTTTTTCCTGGTCAGCTTTGGTTTTTGGTTCTACCGCTACAGAGATAACCGGCTCAGGGAACTCCATACGCTCCAGGATGATCACATTATCTGGATCACACAGAGTGTCACCGGTAGTCACGTCTTTCAAGCCGATCGCTGCAGCGATATCGCCTGCACGAACTTCTTTGATCTCTTCACGCTTGTTAGCGTGCATCTGAACGATACGACCCAGACGTTCACGCTGCGATTTCACTGGGTTAAATACAGTGTCACCTGAGTTGACGAGGCCGGAATAAACACGGAAGAACGTCAAGTTACCCACGAATGGGTCAGTAGCGATTTTGAACGCCAGAGCAGAGAACGGCTCAGAATCGTCAGAATGGCGAACTGCCGGAGTGTCTTTACCGTCATCCAACAAACCGTTGATAGCTTCAACGTCAGTTGGTGCTGGCAGATACTCAACAACCGCATCCAGCATTGCCTGTACGCCTTTGTTTTTAAACGCAGAACCACAGGTAACCAGGATAATTTCGTTACGCAATACGCGCGCACGAAGTGAGGTTTTGATCTCTTCTTCAGTCAGCTCTTCGCCACCAAAGAATTTCTCCATCAACTCATCAGAGCCTTCAGCAGCGGCCTCAATCAGTTTCTGACGCCATTCTTCAGCCAGCTCTTGCATATCAGCCGGGATCTCTTCGTATTCGAAGGTCACGCCCTGATCGGCTTCGCTCCAGTTGATCGCTTTCATCTTCACCAGGTCAACAACACCGGTGAATTTCTCTTCAGCACCGATAGCCAGCTGCAGAGGAACAGGATTTGCACCCAGACGTTTTTGAATCTGATCAACAACTTTCAGGAAGTTAGCACCCATACGGTCCATTTTATTAACGAACGCGATACGTGGAACTTTATATTTGTTTGCCTGACGCCATACGGTTTCAGACTGTGGCTGAACACCACCAACTGCACAGTAAACCATTACCGCGCCATCAAGAACACGCATGGAACGTTCAACTTCGATGGTGAAGTCAACGTGCCCTGGGGTGTCAATGATGTTGATGTGGTGTGGTTCGAACTGCTTAGCCATACCAGACCAGAAACAGGTGGTCGCAGCGGACGTGATGGTAATACCACGTTCCTGCTCCTGCTCCATCCAGTCCATGGTGGCTGCGCCGTCATGAACTTCACCGATTTTATGGTTTACACCGGTGTAGAACAGAACACGTTCGGTCGTCGTCGTTTTACCGGCGTCGATGTGCGCGCTGATACCGATGTTGCGATAGCGCTCAATGGGTGTTTTACGAGCCATTTGATTCCTCTATTACTAGGACGTTCAAGTTCAGTTAAGCCAAGCGGGTTAGCTTCTTGAAGCGCCCGCTTGGTTAGCATAACTACTGCGAGGTGATTACCAGCGGTAGTGGGCGAACGCCTTGTTGGCTTCAGCCATACGGTGAACGTCTTCACGTTTCTTAACAGCAGTACCTTTGTTCTCTGCTGCATCAGAAAGTTCGTTCGCCAGGCGAAGAGCCATGGATTTATCACCGCGTTTACGAGCAGCTTCAACGATCCAACGCATTGCCAAGGCATTACGACGAACCGGACGTACTTCTACTGGAACCTGATAAGTTGAACCACCTACGCGGCGGGACTTAACTTCGACAGTCGGACGAACGTTGTCCAGTGCGACTTCGAAAGCTTCCAGGTGGCCTTTACCGCTGCGTTGAGCCAGGGTCTCAAGAGCGCTATAGACGATTGTTTCTGCAGTAGATTTTTTACCATCTACCATCAGAATGTTTACGAATTTAGCCAGAAGTTCGGATCCGAACTTAGGATCTGGCAGAATTTTACGTTGACCAATGACGCGACGACGTGGCATGGAAATACTCCGTTGTTAATTCAGGATTGTCCAAAACTCTAAGAGTTTATTTTGACAGTAATGTGAAAATGTTTGGCCTTACTTAACGGAGAACCATTAAGACTTCGGCTTTTTAACGCCGTATTTAGAACGAGATTGCTTACGGTCTTTAACGCCTGAACAGTCCAATGCGCCGCGGACGGTGTGATAACGCACACCTGGCAAGTCTTTTACGCGACCGCCACGGATCAGGATCACGGAGTGTTCCTGAAGGTTATGACCTTCACCACCAATGTAGGAGGTAACTTCAAAACCGTTAGTCAAACGCACACGGCATACTTTACGCAGTGCGGAGTTTGGTTTTTTAGGAGTGGTAGTATATACACGAGTACATACGCCACGTTTCTGCGGGCAAGCTTCCAGCGCTGGAACGTTGCTTTTAGCAACCTTCGTAGAGCGTGGTTTGCGTACCAGCTGATTAATTGTTGCCATTAAAAAGCTCCTGGATTTTGTTTCATAAACTACTTTGTAAACGCATGATAAACCGCCCCACTAAAAGCATGAGCTAATACGGGGACGCAGAATTTTAGGGCTGACCTACGAGGGTGTCAAGAAATATACAGTATTAGCGGTCATCGCCATGCCATATGCTGGGAGTGCTTCTCGGTCAGCGCAACGAAACCAGTATAGTCGATTAAGGTCGCACTGTGTAAAATTTGACCAACCAACCCGCGAGCAGACAGATCCTCACTCAGTACATAAACCGGTAGACCCAGTGTCGCCAAACGTTCGCCAGCCTCGCCGTTTTTCACAGCCGCCAGTACACCATCCTGAACAAGCAAGAGTGCATCTTGTGGACCGATGAGACGAAGAAGTGCTGTTAAATCACAAGATTGCGGAGAGTTAGCCAAGGTAAAAAGCATGAGTTTTCCTGCATTAAAAAGTCATAACAACATCATATTCAGACAACTTTTCACGTAATTCATCTTCTGCCAGCGCCTCTGTATCCAGTACCCAGTTGCGCTCATCGGCCAACCCTCGCACTTTTAACGAGGCCGCACAGACAAAGCACTGGTCGATGTCATACAGAGATAAAACGCCGTAAGTCGCGATGTAATTACGTGCTAAAATTTTATCCGGTTGCTGATTGGCTAATAGCTGAAATACGCCATCGGCCACAAAGAAAACCCCGATATCCTCAGTTAATGCCGACGTCGCCAGCAAAGCATCCAGCCCTTCCCGTCCTGATGACGTCCCGTGTGGCCCATGCGTAAAAACAAAAGCGACTCTCTTCATAGTGGGTTCACACCTTGCATTTAAAACTGTACCAATCGGTCACAGGTCAGCGACGCTTCAGCCAGACTGCCCAAACCGGTGAGGGTAAATCCGGGCTGAAGGTTGGCAAACTCCATCCCCTGATTGCGCGCCTCTGCATCATCAATCACGCCACGCCGCAAAGCGGCAGCCACGCAGACATTCAGTGCAACCCGGTTATCGGCGGCTAAGCGCTGCCATGCTCGCACTAAATCAAACTCATCCGACGCAGGCGTAGAAAGTTGATTGCCATTCAACACGCCCTCACGGTAGAAAAAGATGCTTTCAAGCTGATGCCCACAAGCGAGCAGCGCCAGAGCAAATTGATAGGCCGCACTGGCCTGCTGCGTACCATACGCAGGGCCGGTGACCAGCAGACAATAACGTAGCTTCAACGCTCGTTCCCCACCAGATCACCGCTTTTGAACTGTCGGATATAGAGATAAACAGTGTGTTTGGAAATATTCAGCCGGTCAGCAACCTGATTAATGGCATCTTTAATATCAAAAATGCCTTTCTCATAAAGATTCAGCACAACCTGACGATTCTTCGCATTGTTAGACACATTTCGGTCGGCATTAACCTCTTCAATGGTGAACTCCAGCGTTTGGGCAACCAGATCATCAACCGATGAAGCAAAGTTCACAGAGGGAGCCACTTCCTGCGTTTCAGGCGGCATAAAAGTTTGAATAATTTGCGAGAAAGGCACATCAAGATTCATGTTGATACAAAGCAGCCCAATGACTCGCTGTTCACGATTGCGGATAGCAATAGTAAGAGATTTCATCAGGACGCCGCTTTTGGCGCGGGTAAAATAAGCTTTGGAGACATTACTGTCAGCGCCGGTCATATCGTGCAGCATACGCAGCGCCAGATCGGTTATCGGTGAGCCGATTTTCCGTCCGGTATGTTCACCATTAGCGATCCGAATCGCCGAGCATTTCAGATCTTCTAAAGAATGCAGAACAATTTCGCAATGTTCACCAATCAACATGGCCAGACCATCGACGACTGCCTCATAGGAGGTGAGTATTTCGTGGTCGGTCTGATTGAAAGGACGTTGGTCCAGCAAATCCAGTTCGCCGGTTTCGCCAGATATAAGCGAATTAGACATCGAAGCTACCACCCTCTACATCGCATTTGCCTGACAGCAGCAATACGTATCAATCAATATCCCAGGTCCGTTACTGTAACAATTGCACAGGCAGACACGCTGGGATCACGTGGAATAGTGACGTTATGCCCGACGGGCAAACGCGTCAAGTGATCATCATAGAGTAACCGCAGTAAAATGAGGGTCTGAATGCAATTAATCCATCAGACAAAAAAAACCGCCGCATTAAGCGACGGTTCTTCACTACACCGGGCAAATTTATTTTGCTTTAGGTGCTGCGGCTGCGGCTGCGTCATCAGCAGGTTGTTCAGCTGCTTTTGGATCTGCTTTTGGTGCCGCTTTAACGTCCAATAACTCTACGTCGAAGACCAGAGTAGAGTTAGCAGGGATCCCCGGAACGCCGGTTTTGCCGTAAGCCAGTTCTGGTGGAATGACCAGCTTGATTTTGCCGCCTTTCTTCACGTGTTTCAGGCCTTCGGTCCAGCCTGGGATAACACCGTCAAGACGGAAAGACAGAGGCTCGCCGCGGGTATAAGAGTTATCAAACTCAGTACCGTCGGTCAGGGTGCCCTTGTAGTTCACAACCACAGTGTCGCTGTCTTTTGGCACTTCACCGGTACCTGGTTTCTCAACCTGATACAGCAAACCTGATTCCGTTTTCTTCACGCCTTTGGTTTTAGCAAAATCAGCGCGGAATTTGTCACCTTTGTCGGAGTTAGCTTTAGCGTCTTGCTCCATTTTAGCCTGAGCGGAAGCTTTCACACGGCCTTCGAAGGTTTGCAGGGTTTTTTCGATTTCCTGATCGGACAGCTTGCTCTTATTCGCAAAAGCGTCCTGAACACCGGAGATCAACTGGTCTTTATCCAGTTTGATACCCAGTTTCTCTTGTTCTTTCAGAGAATTGTCCATGTAGCGTCCAAGTGAAGCACCCAGAGCGTAAGCAGCCTGCTCGTCATCACTTTTAAACTTTGCGGTATCAGTCGCGGCCGGAGCGGCGGCGGCTGGTGCAGCAGCTGGCGTCTCAGCGGCTTTCGCTGCGTCGGCTGCCATAACCTGCGTAGCATTCAGAGCCAGTGCCATCGTGGTCGCTAACAGTGTTACTTTAAACAGTGATTTCATCCATTTCTCCAAGACCTGAAGCGTATTACCTCAGGTAACAATTACGAAAATTCGTCGGTTACTATAACTGTCCCTGTTCAGACAAGACAATATCTATACTAACCAATAGCGTCTTATTCGGACCTTTTTTGATCCAATTAGTTTCGGCAAAGGCACATATTACGAAAAGTCCTACATCAGGAGGTCAGGCAATTCTCTTTCATTGCAGGTAGAATCGCGCTCCTGACTGTCCTGTCAGCCGCACTTAGAGGGGAATACTATGGACCAGAACACACTGGAACACCGACTGGAAATGCTGGAAAGTCGCCTGGCATTCCAGGAAGTGACAATTGATGAACTCAACACCATCGTCACGTCTCATCAGTTGGAGATGAGCCGACTGCATGACCACCTGCGTCTGCTGACTGACAAACTGCGTGCCTCGCAGCCATCGCAGATTGCTGACCAGTCCGAAGAAACCCCTCCGCCACACTATTAATTACGGGTCTTGCCGGGCAGCAGAAACAAAAAAGGCATCCCGCAGGATGCCTTTTCTTCATGGCTGGCGATTAATGACAACCGCAGCCGCCGTTGCCACCGCAACCGCCTTTTTTCACTTCGCCATGGTCGTGCTCGTGATCATGGCTGTGACCGTGGCCGCCGCAGCAACCGTCACCATGCTCGTGATCGTGACCATGGTCGTGACCGTGCTCACCGTGAACGTGACCATGAGCCAGTTCTTCTTCGGTTGCTTCACGGATAGCCACCACTTCTACGTGGAAGTTCAGATCCTGACCTGCCAGCATGTGGTTACCGTCAACCACAACGTGGTCACCGTCAACTTCAGTGATCTCAACAGGAACCGGCCCCTGGTCGGTGTCAGCCAGGAAACGCATACCCACTTCCAGCTCTTCAACACCCATGAACACGTCTTTAGGCACGCGCTGCACCAGGTTTTCGTCGTAGTCACCGTAAGCGTCATTTGCGCCAACATGCACGTCGAATACGTCACCAATGGCGTGATTTTCTAGCGCAGTTTCCAGGCCAGAGATCAGAGAACCATGGCCGTGCAGGTAATCCAACGGTGCGCTCACCGGAGATTCATCAACCAACACACCGTCTTCTGTACGTACCTGGTATGCCACGCTGACGACCAGATCTTTAGATACTTTCATGATAACTCCTACCGTTGGAAACTTAATTTATTGTCTGCGAACGCTTCGGGTAACGAACGCCACGTCGTTTCAGGCTAATTCAGTTACGGCGCGTTACCCGTATCTTGAGACAAACGAGCGGATACGAAAACGGTGCCGAATAAATTTGGCGAAGAGTGTAGCGGAAATCCGCGCCTCTGTACCGAACAGCATAAAAAAACGCGGCCAAGAACGCTACTTCGGATCAAAAATACCGATAACTTGTTCTTCCGGGCGCAACGTCTTACTGACCTGCTCATCCGTCTGGCGCTTGTGCAGCCCACACTTGATGCACTCGACCACTTCGACCTGATCTTCTGTCCATAAAGCCAGCGTATCCAGCGCCTTACACTGCGGGCAAACCGCCCCGGCAATGAAACGCTTACGGGTTGTAGCCATCACTTACTCTCCAGAAATGTTGCGTCTTGCGCCTGCTTTTAACGTGGGGGCAGCGGAAACGTTTTGCAAAAAAAATTTTAGCGGCCCGCAATAAAAGGCGGTTATTCGTCATCGTCCCAGCCATCAAGCTGGCGGCGTTCGTTATGCATTTCACTTTGGAAGATCTCTTCCAGTTCGCGGCGTGCCTCTTTGAGGCGGGAAATCTGCGCCACGTCGCCACGGTTTTGCGGTACAAGTTCACGCAGCATGCGCATATCCAGACGGCGAAAATGCTGTTGCGCACGATACGCACTGTGCGGATGCATTCCCAGCGTCACCAAAGCTTTCTTACCGAGTTCCAGTGCGCTGGAGAACGTCTCGCGGGAGAAATGCGTGACGCCCGCCTGCAACAGTTCATGCGCTTCAACACGCCCGCGGGCACGCGCCAGAATATTCAGATGCGGGAAATGCTGCTGGCAAAGATGCACAATTTCCATCGTATCTTCAGGTTCATTACAGGTAATGACGATGGATTTGGCCTTCTCCGCACCCGATGCCCTGAGCAACTCAAGCTCCGTCGCGTCACCGTAATAGACTTTGTAGCCGTAGGTGCGCATCAGGCCCACGGCGCTGATATCACGCTCCAGTACCGTAATACGCATTTTGTTGGCCATCAGCAAGCGACCAATCACCTGGCCAAATCGCCCGAAGCCCACGATGATCACCTGCGGTTCGTCATCCTGCACAAAGTGCTTTTCGTCACTTTCCTCTTTATCGTTGTAGCGGCGAACCAGAATCCGGTCCACGCCCTGCATCAGCAACGGCGTCGTCATCATCGATAAGGTCACTACCACCAATAACAGCGACAACTGCTCGGAAGAGATGACTTTCTGCGCCCCGGCGGCCGAGAACAGCACAAAGGCAAATTCTCCCCCCTGGCTGAGTACGGCGGCAAATTGCAGCCGTACCGAGGTGCGCAGGCCAAATACTCTGGCGAGGGCGTACAGGACGCCACCTTTTACCGCCACCAGCGCCAGAACGCCCGCCAGAACCAGCAGAATATGGGTATAAAGTACACCGAGATTCAGCGCCATGCCGACCGAGATAAAGAACAGCCCGAGCAGCAGCCCCTTAAAGGGTTCAATCGCGATTTCCAGCTCATGCTGATATTCACTTTCCGCCAGCAATACCCCGGCGATAAACGTGCCGAGCGCCATCGAGAAGCCCAGCGAGTCCATAAACAGCGCCGAGCCAAGCACCAGCAACAGCGCGGCGGCGGTAAACACTTCCCGCACGCCGGAAGCCACGATCAGCCGGAAAATCGGCCGCAGTAAAAAACGCCCGCCGATCAACATCCCGGCGAACGCCAGCACCTTGAGGCCAATCAGCGCCCAGTTATTGGCCCCTTCCGAGCCACCGGCCAGCAACGGAATCAGCGCCAGCGCAGGGATAACCGCAATGTCCTGAAACAGCAGCACCGCAAAACCCAACTGGCCGCCTTCGTTGCGGGTCATGCTCTTATCGCGCATCAGCTGCAGCGCCATCGCCGTCGATGACATCGCCAGGCCGATGCCGCCGATCAGCGCCGCCTGCCATGAGAATTTAGTCAGATACAACAAACCGCCGAGTACCGCAGCGGTCAATATCACCTGCCCGGCACCGACGCCAAAAATTTGCCGCCGCAGCTCCCACAGTTTGCCGGGGTTCAGCTCCAGCCCGATGATAAACATCAGGAATACGACACCGAGCTCAGAGAAGTGCAGAATTTCATCCACATCGCGGATAAAGCCCAGCCCCCAGGGGCCGATGGCGATACCGGCGATCAAATAACCGAGCACCGCGCCAATCCCCAGTCGCTGAGCGATGGGCACCGCGACGACTGCCGCAAACAGAAACAGCAGAATGGCTGCCGGTAGATTGGAACCGTCCATTATTTGTGGCCCCCGTGTGCAATCGGTGACTGTAACCATTCGCCATACGCCTGCGCATGGCTTTGCAACACATCAGGCTTCTGTCGGCGCGCCCAATAGATGATAATGGGCGTCATCCAGTGCATATGGCACATGGCAGACGTCAGCTCGAACGGCCGCATGATGTCGCTCATTGGGTAGCGATTATACCCCCCGGCCTTATAAGCCCCTTCGGGTTCACCGGTCGTCACTACAGAACGCCAATACTTGCCACGTAGCGCATTGCCGCCCGCGCCGCTGGCGAAACCCCGGGCCAGCACGCGGTCCATCCACTCCTTGAGCAGCGCCGGGCAACTGTAGGTATAGAGCGGATGCTGGAAGACAATCACCTTATGCTCGCGCAGCAACTCCTGTTCGCGATGGATATCGATAAAGAAATCAGGGTAATGGGCATATAAATCATGAACCGTGACATGCTCCAGCTGCCGGGCGTGTTGCAATAAAACACGATTGGCAACCGAATCGGGCGATTCCGGGTGGGCATACAGCAGCAAAACCTTGGGTGGCTGCGACATCAATACCTCCAAAGCGTCGTCAGGGTGCGGTTTTTCCGTTACCATGCTTCGCAAAGACTAAAAATAGGACGCAATACGTCTTGTTTAATATTGTGACAATTTTGGCTCAAATAAGCGGTACAGACGCCGCATAAATCATCTCGAATTTAGATGACAATTTAACATACTCTCAACACGGCGCTTTATGATTGTTTTCTCCTCATTACAAATCCGACGCGGTACCAATGTCCTGCTGGACAACGCGTCAGCCACCATTAATCCCGGCCAGAAAGTCGGTCTGGTCGGCAAAAACGGCTGTGGTAAATCCACGCTGATATCACTGCTGAAAAACGAAATGAGCGCCGATGCGGGCAACCTGACGTTTCCTAATAACTGGGCATTAGCCTGGGTAAATCAGGAAACGCCTGCGCTTGACGTCCCTGCCATTGAGTATGTTATCGATGGCGACCGCGAATTTCGTCAGTTGGAGTCTGAATTACAGCAAGCCAACGAACGTGACGACGGCCACGCCATCGCACACGTGCATGGCAAGCTCGACGCCATTCAGGCCTGGACCATCCCGGCGCGTGCGGCCAGTTTACTCAGCGGCCTTGGCTTCACCCAGAGCCAGTTGCAGCAACCGGTGAAATCCTTCTCCGGCGGCTGGCGTATGCGTCTCAACCTGGCGCAGGCGCTGATCTGCCGCTCTGATCTGCTGCTGCTTGATGAACCGACCAACCACCTTGATTTAGATGCGGTGATCTGGCTGGAGAAGTGGCTGAAAAGCTACACCGGCACGTTGGTGCTGATTTCCCATGACCGCGACTTCCTCGACCCGATTGTCGATAAAATCCTGCACATCGAACAGCAGACGCTGAACGAATACACCGGTAACTACTCGTCATTTGAACGCCAGCGGGCGACCAAACTGTCGCAACAGCAGTCGCTGTTTGAAAGCCAGCAGGAAAAAGTGGCGCATCTGCAAAGCTACATTGACCGTTTCCGCGCCCAGGCGACCAAAGCCAAACAGGCGCAGAGCCGCATCAAAATGCTCGAGCGTATGGAGCTGATTGCCCCGGCACACGTCGACAATCCTTTTCATTTTAGCTTCCGTTCGCCGGAAAACTTGCCCGATCCGCTGCTGCGCATGGAAAAAGTCAGCGCCGGTTATGGCGACAACACCATTCTGGACTCCATCAAACTCAATCTGGTACCGGGTTCGCGTATCGGGCTGCTTGGCCGTAACGGCGCGGGTAAATCAACGCTGATCAAACTGCTGGCGGGCACCATGCCGCCGCTGCGGGGAGATATCGGGCTATCGAAAGGCGTGAAACTGGGTTATTTCGCCCAGCATCAGCTGGAGTTTTTACGGGCCGACGAATCGCCGCTGCAACACCTGACGCGCATCGCAGCCAAAGAGACCGAACAGCAACTGCGTGACTATTTAGGCGGTTTTGGTTTCCACGGCGACAAAGTCACAGACCCGACCGAACGCTTCTCCGGTGGCGAAAAAGCCCGTCTGGTGCTGGCGCTCATCGTCTGGCAGCGCCCTAACCTGCTGCTGCTCGATGAACCGACCAACCACCTGGATCTCGATATGCGTCAGGCGCTGACCGAAGCGCTGATGGACTTCGAAGGTGCCATGGTCGTGGTCTCGCATGACCGCCACCTGCTGCGCTCCACCACCGATGACCTCTATCTGGTTCACGGCGGTAAAGTAGAGCAGTTCGACGGCGATCTGGAAGATTATCAGCAATGGCTGGTGGATATTCAGCGTCAGGAGAGCCAGCAAGAAGCACCCGCTAAAGATGGCGTGAACAGTGCGCAATCGCGTAAAGACCAGAAGCGACGCGAAGCCGACTTCCGTAATCAAACCCAGCCGCTGCGCAAGCAGATCACCAAGCTGGAATCACAGATGGAAAAGCTCACTAAAGAGCTGAGCGTTATCGAAGAGAAACTGGCCGACTCAGCGCTTTACGACATCAGCCGCAAAGCCGAACTGACCGAATGCCTGCAACAGCAAATCAAAGTGAGAAGCGCACTCGACGACACCGAAATGACCTGGCTCGACGCCCAGGAACAACTGGAAGAGTCAGCGAAAGGATTTGATTTAGAAAGTTGATCCTTTCTTTTCCCTCACAATCCCCTTTCCGAGCGTGGTTGTACGGGAGCGAGGCAAGGCGCCAGTCACCTTGGGAGCGGAGCATACTCCAGTATGTGAGCAACCCAAGGTGACGCCGCAACGCCGCCGCAGCCCCGTACAAAAACGCGACTATCGATAGAAAGGCTTATCGCCCAGCACCGTCGCTCTATGCATAATGCGCCGCTGCGGCAAATAATCGGCATTAGCATAATGCTGCGTCACGCGGTTATCCCAGATCGCGATATCATTTTCCTGCCAGCGCCAGCGCACCTGAAACTCCGGTTTGGTCACGTGGCTGAACAGGAAATTCAAAATTGCCGAACTCTCCTTCTCACTCAGCCCGACAATCCGCGTGGTAAACCCTTCGTTGACGAACAGCGCCTGCCTGCCGCTCACCGGATGCGTGCGGATCACCGGGTGCAATAACGGGGGGTTCTTCTCTTTGGCTTTCAGCCACTGCTGGTGTTCTTCCTCAGACTTACGGTGCCTGAACTCCTGAAACGACTTGGTGAAATCATGCTCGGCCTGCAACCCGGACAGCAACTGCCGGAAGGGGGCAGACAGCGCTTCATAGGCCGCAATACCGCTGGTCCACAGCGTGTCGCCGCCGGTGGAAGGCAGATGTTTTGACGCCAGAATGGCAATCGCAGGCGGTGTCTCGATAAAGGTCACGTCGGTGTGCCAGTTATCGTTGTCCGGCGGATTGTCGTCATGGGTATCCAGCACGATGATCTCTTCAACGTCCGGCGCATGCGGATACACCGGGTGAATATGCAGATCGCCAAAGCGCACCGCCAGCGCACGCTGCTGCACCGGCGTGATTGGCTGGTTACGCAGGAACAGCACCTGATGCTTGAGCAACGCATGATACAGCTGCTCAAACTGGGCGTCAGACAGCGGGCGGGCCAGCGCGACATTCTCAATCTGCGCGCCGATGTAAGGGCCTAACGGCGTGATATCCAGACGTTCATTCATTGTTGTTCTCCATGCCACGGGGTCAGTTTGCGCTGCAAGGCGCGCAGCCCGAGTTCAAGACTAAAAGCGATCAGCGCGATGACGCTGATACCGGCAATCACTACGTCAGTCGCCAGAAATTCTCCGGCGGACTGCACCATAAATCCCAGACCGCGCGTGGCGGCAATCAGCTCGGCGGCCACCAGCGTGGACCAGCCCACACCCAGCCCGATGCGGATACCGGTTAAAATTTCCGGCAGCGCACTCGGCAAGACGACATAACGCAGCACTTGCCATTTGCTGGCCCCCAGCGCCTGCGCCGCGCGAACCCGCACCTGCGAAACACTGCGTACCCCGGCGACGGCGGAAAGCGCCACCGGCGCGAAAATCGCCAGATAAATCAGCAAGATTTTGGAGGTCTCGCCGATGCCAAACCAGATCACCATCAGCGGTAAATAGGCCAGCGGCGGTACCGGACGGTAAAGCTCAATCAGCGGGTCCAATATTCCGCGCACCGTATCGTTAAGACCCATCGCGATCCCAACCGGCACGCCGATGATCACCGCGGCCAGCAGTGCAATCACGATGCGCGTCAGGCTGGCGGCCAGATGCTGCCACAGCGTGGCGTCCATAAACCCCTGCGGGCTGGCAATCACATACAGCTGATGCAACACCTGCTGCGGCGCAGGTAAAAACAGCGGGCTGATTAACTTCAGCGCGGTCACCGCCCACCAGACCAACAGCAGAACCGCCAGCGTGGCGATGCTCAGGCGCACATTGCGCGGGATGCGTGGCAGCCACAGACGGCGCGGAGTGGCGGCGCGGACCGTTTCTTTCAAGGTGGAATCCAGGCTCATATCAGCACCTCGCGCTGCTGGAAGACTTTACTCAGCACATATTCGCGTTGGGCAATAAATTCCGGGTCAGACTTGATCGCCCGGCAGTTCTCACCCCCGGCATAACGCTGGCCGAAATTGAGTTTCAGCCGCTCAACCACCTGCCCCGGCCCCGGCGAGAGCAGCAACAGTTCGCTGGCCAGAAATACCGCCTCTTCGATGTCATGGGTGATCAACAGAATCTGTTTGCCGGTATCGCGCCAGATGGTCAGCAATAACTCCTGCATCTGTTCGCGGTTGAAGGCATCCAGCGCGCCGAACGGCTCGTCGAGCAGCAGTAAACGCGGGTCCGCCGCCAGTGCACGGGCGATCCCCACGCGCTGGCGCATACCGCCGGAGAGCTGCCAGATAAAATGTTTCTCGTAACCCGCCAGCCCGACCTTGCTCAACATGCGTTGCGCGGTGTCGCGCCGCTGGGTTTTATTCACGCCCGCCAGTTGCAGGCCGAACTCCACATTGCTTTGCACGTCCCGCCACGGCAGCAAACCTTCATGCTGAAACACCACACCGCGATCGGCTCCCGGCCCGCTGACCGGCTGGCCGTCGAGGGTGATGGAACCGCCGGACGCAGGCAGAAAACCGGCCACCAGATTCAGCAGCGTGGTTTTGCCACAGCCTGACGGGCCGAGCACCACCACCAGTTCACCGCTGGCAATCTGCAATGAAATGTCTTTCAGCGCAGGTTTCCCCTGATATTCAGCCGACAGATGCGAGACGTTTAACATAGTTGGCTCCTCAGGATTTCGGGTCAGCCTTGACGGCTTTCACGAACTCGTTAGTCACGTAGTCGCTGTAGTCATCGTCAGTCTGCTGAATTTTCCCCTGCTCTTTGAGGAACGCCGCCGTGTCTTTAATGGCTTTATTCACCGGCTGGCCGAGCTGGGTGATTTGTTCATCCACTGGCAGATAGCGGTTACCTTTCACCAGATCAGGAATTTGCTCATCCGGCACACCGCTCAGGCGCGACAGCGTGTCGAGATTGTTTTTATCCTGCAGCCATTTCTCCGGCTGTTGCAGATAGTCGCCCTGCGCTTTCAGTGCGCTGCGGGCAAAAGCCGTCACAATCTCCGGGTGCGCTTTGGCGAAATCTTTGCGCACTACCCAGACATCCAGCGTTGGCGAGCCCCATTTGCCAACCTGCGAGGAGTCCGTCAGCACCTTGCCGGTCTTCTCCAGCTCGTTGACCGCCGGAGCCCGGACGTAAGCGCCATCGATATCACCGCGTGCCCAGGCCGCAGCGATAGCCGGTGGCTGAAGATTCACGATGGTGACCTGTTTAGGGTCGATGCCCCAATGTTTGAGCGCCTACAGCAGGCTGTAATGGGTGGTGGAAATAAACGGCACCGCGATGCGCTTACCAATCAAATCTTTCGGGTCTTTAATCTCTTTCTTCACCACCAGCGCTTCCGAACTGCCAAGCTCGGAGGCCAGCAGAAACACTTCGATAGGCAGCTTCTGACTCGCCGCCACAGCCAGCGGGCTGGAGCCGATATTACCGATTTGTACATCGCCGGAGGCCAGCGCACGCAACACGCTGGAGCCGCTGTCAAACTTGCGCCAGTCCACCTTCGCACCGGAATCTTTGGCGAACGTATTTTCCGCCTGTGCCACTTTGGCCGGTTCCGCAGAAGTCTGATACGCCACGGTGACATCCGCCGCCTGTGCGCCAAACGCGGCCAGGCTCAGTGCCAGGGCCACGCCATGAAATTTGAAACGGGTGAAAGACTTGCTCGCCATAAGAAGGTGCTCCGCGCAGGGGAATGATTGTTGTTTGTCAGACAGTTTTAGCGGAGGCGAAAAAAGATAGAAAGTAATTAGAAATTATCTTTAATTACTTTATGGAATATAACGGGGCATAAAAACGGCCTCCGATGGGAAGCCGTTGGTAACAAGGGAGAAAATCAGCGCCAGATCAGCAGCACACAGGCCGCTGTCAAAATCCCCATCGCCACATTAAAGGTATACCAGGCGCGACGGCTGCTGAGCAGTCGGCCAATTACCGTACCAAATCCCAGCCAGATAATGCCCGACACCAGATTGACGATGAAGAGCCCGACGCTAATCGCTGCGATGGAATGGTTATATTCCGCACCCGCCAGACTGAAACTGGCGACCGCACCCAGGCCCATCAGCCAGGCTTTCGGGTTGAGAAATTGTAATAACCAGCCCTGATACCATTGCAGCGGTTTTGGCGGTGCGGCACCGACTTCCAGTTTTTCATACACCGAGGTGGCAATCTTCCACGCCAGCCACAGCAGATAGAGGCTACCGGCAATTTTGAGGAATAGGTGCAGCGCGGGATAGACCATGATCAGGCTGCCGACACCGAACGCCACCAGCAACAAGATGCTTTGCATACCCAGCATAATACCCATCATCAGCCAGAGTGATCGCAAGAACCCGAAGTTAGCGCCGGACGTGGTGAGCAACATATTGTTCGGGCCTGGTGTGATGGCCGCGACCCACAAAAAACCAAGCATCGAAAAGAATAAACTAAGTTCCATTTAATTGGGTACTCCGACCCGAAGAATGTGCGATAGGATTGAAGCTATCAGTGTGATATTGATCGCACAAGACCTCATGACGAGAATATTATTCATCATATGCATGAATCCTTTCGCCCCCTGCGCGGAGCCAGTAATCCGCATCTGCAAACGCTGCTGCCACGGCTGGTCCGGCGGCACGCGATGCTCAAACCGCACTGGCAAAGACTGGACACACCGGACGGCGATTTCGTTGATTTAGCCTGGAGCGAAGATCCGGCGCTGGCGCGTCACAAACCCCGCATGGTGCTGTTTCATGGTTTGGAAGGGAATTTCTACAGCCCCTACGCGCACGGCCTGCTGCACGCCTGGCGTGAACAGGGCTGGCTCGGCGTGGTGATGCATTTTCGCGGCTGCGGCGGCGAACCCAATAAAATGCAACGCATTTACCACTCCGGCGAAACCGAAGATGCCCGCTTCTTTCTCAACTGGCTGCGGGACACCTACGGGGATGTGCCGACCGGTGCCGTCGGCGTGTCGCTCGGCGGCAACATGCTGGCCTGTTATCTCGGGCAGGAGGGTGAAAACTGTAAACTCAAAGCGGCCGTTGTGGTCTCAGCCCCGCTGATGCTTGAACCCTGTGCCTACCGGCTGGAACGCGGATCATCGCGGTTTTATCAGCGTTATTTACTCGACCAGCTCAAGCTAAACGCTTCGCGTAAACTGGCGAAATATCCCGGCACCCTGCCGGTGACGCTGGCAGAGCTGAAATCGATGCGGCGCATCCGTGATTTCGACGACGCCATTACCTCGAAAGCCCACGGTTTCACCGATGCGCTGGACTACTACCGCCGTTGCAGCGGCCTGCCGATGCTGTCACAGGTACGCATTCCGCTGCTGATCATTCATGCCAAAGATGACCCCTTCATGACGCCGGAAGTGATCCCACAAGCCACTGATTTACCGGCATGCGTCGAGTATCAATTAACCGAACATGGCGGCCACGTGGGTTTCGTCTCCGGCAGCCTGCGCAACCCGAAAATGTGGCTCGAGCAACGCATTCCGGCATGGATCGCCCCGTATATAAAGGAACAAAGTTTGTGATTATTCCCTGGAAAGAACTGGACGCTGAGATCCTCAACAGCGTGATTGAAGCCTTCGTACTGCGTGAAGGCACCGATTACGGCGAGCAGGAACGCACGCTGGAACAGAAGGTAGAAGACGTCAAACGCCAGTTAAAAAGCGGTGACGTGGTGCTGGTGTGGTCGGAACTGCACGAAACGCTGAACATTATGCCGCGCGGTCAGTTCCGTGCGGGCGAAGAAGAGCGGCAGGACGACTGGAACTGAATTCGCTACAATCAGAATGACGCCGAACGCCATGGACGGTGTTTGAACCGGTCACTGCCCGCCCGCGCCGCCAGACTGTTGGCCGCCTGTTGCGAACGCACCATGACGTCGCGCTCATTCACCCGCGTCAGCTGGCCGTTGCGCAGTACCGGCTGACCATCAACAAACACGTCCGTCACTTCATGACCGAGCGCTGAATAGACCAGTGCAGAAACCGGATGATGTAGCGGCGTCATCGCCGGATGGTCAGTGCTAATCACCGCGATATCCGCTTTTTTACCCACCTCGATCGAACCGATTTCATCTTCGAGGCCAATCGCCCGCGCACCGTCGATGGTCGCCATCTCCAGCACTTTCTCCGCCGTCATGATGGTCGGGTCACGATGTACGCCCTTTTGCACCAGTGCCGCCATTTTCATGGCCTGAAACAGGTTGTGATTATTGCTGCTCGCCGGACCATCTGAGCCCAGCCCTACCGTCAGCCCTGCCGCCAGCATTTCAGGAATAGGCGCAACGCCGGAGGCCAGATACATATTGCTGCACGGGTTATGCGACACGCGCACATCATGATGTTTCAGCGCCCGGATATCGCGACTGCTGCACTGCACGCAATGCACCGCCAGAACGTCAGGGCCGAGAAAACCAATCTCGCTGAGGAATTCGGTATCGGTACTTTGGAAACGCAGCTGTGACTGCGCAATTTCAAAATCGGTTTCTGCTACATGCGTGGTGATCAGCACGCCGGTTTCGTTGGCCAGTTCCCGCGTACCGCGCAGCACTTTTTCATCCAGCGCCCAGATCATGCTCGGCGCCAGCCCGACCTTCACCCGTCCGCCCTCGCGGTTGTATTGGTAAATCAGCTTGCGGGCATCGGCCAGCGCAGCTTCCGGCGCTTCGATTAACTGTTCCGGGATGCCGTGTTCTGCGCCGGTGGTCAGAAAACCACGACATACGCGGCCACGAATACCGGTCAGCTCAAACGCTTCGACCACTTTGGCCGTCAGGCCAGGGCGCGGATGGGCATACATAAAATCGATCAGTGAGGTGACGCCGGAGCGCAGCGACTCAACGCAGCCGTGCATCGCCGCCGCGAACACATCCTCTTCCGTCAGCTCTACCGCACTCGGCCCAGTCATGCAGGTGAACCACTTTTTCAGCACCATATCGTCGCCCAGCCCTTTCAGTAAGGTCTGGAACAGGTGCGTATGGGTATTAACCATGCCGGGAATAATGATCGCATCGCGGCAATCCACCACTTCCGACTCAGGATGGCTGGCCACCAGTTGCTGACGCGTCCCGATAGCACTGATGCGGTCGCCTTCAATCAGAATGCTGGCGTGCTCAAGCACCTCGCGCTGCGGGTTCATGGTGATAACCCAGCCGTCGGCCAGAATGTAAGACATCTTCTTTCTCCTGAGAATTAACGTTCCAGCTGCGTCAGCAATTGTTCCGAACCGGTGACAAAACCAAAACACTGGCGAACGTTGTACAAGGTGGCGTCCAGACAATATTGCGGCGACGTGGTGGCGCAGCAGTCTTCGAGCAGCAGGCAGTCATAACCGTGGAAGTTGGCATCCTGCAAGGTACAGAGCACGCACTGATCGGCATTAACCCCGGCGAACAGCAAAGTGGTGACGTTAAGATTGCGCAGGATGCTATCGAGCTCGGTGTCCTTGAAACCGGACATGCGGTATTTGTCGACGCTGATATCGCCCTCCACCGGCGTCAGTTCATCGACCACCGCCGCCGCCCAGCTGCCCTGCTGCAATACCGGTGCACCGGAAACCGGTAATGGATCGCCCAGGCCAACCCCTTCCCCCGTCGGTTTGTAAACATGCAACACCGCCGGGCTGAGGTTGAGTTTGTCGGCACGGTTGCCCCAGTTCAGCCAGATAACCGGAATATCCGTCTCGCGCAGCGCGGGCAGCAAGCGCTGCAATGGCGCAATCGGGCCGCGAGCTGGCGTGACGTCTACGCCGATGTGCCCCAGCCAGCCGTCGGGATGGCAAAAGTCATTTTGCATATCAATCACGATAAGCGCCGTGCGCCGTACATCCAGCCGGATGTGCCGCTCGCCGTCAGCCACCGTAATGGTCTGTGGCGGAACACCCTCGCGCACCAGATCAACCTGCTGCGCCGAGACATGCCATTGATTACGCGGGCTGGCGCCCAGTGGAATAAGATCAGACTGCTTCGACATCATGCCGTCTCGCTCCCCGTCGCCCCGCTCAGGATGCATAAATCTTCTTGGTCTAATTCGACGGGCTCGCCACCCCGGATCAGTTCGGCGAAGCCTTCGTTCGGCGTCATCACCGTCAGGGTGTAAAGCTTCGACGTACCGGTATTACGGATCAGATGCTCATTGCCCGGCGCGAGTAACAGCGCGTCGCCCTTCTTCAGCGCCCTCTCTTTACCATCGCAACGGGCAATGCCTTCGCCGTGCAGGACATAGAAGAACTCGTGCGCCGTCGCGTGCTCATTGGGTGGCGTCGCACCGCCGACTTTGAAGATTTCGATGACGAAAATGTTTTCGATCTGATCCTGTTCTTTGTCGAACAGAATGGCGAAATAGTTGGTGTCTTGCGGGCTGATACGGAAAGCCTGCGCTGACTTAGCGTCAGTACCACGGAAACTGTGCAACATCGTTTACTACTCCTTGCGATAAGGCTGGGTCAGTGCGCCCGGCTGAACGGTTTTGCCGACAATGCCCGACATCGCCAGAATGGTGAGTAAGTAAGGCAGGGCCAGCAGCACCTGCGCCGGTAGTGCGTTGTCGAACAGCTGCAAAGAGAGTTGCAGCGCATCGGCAGCGCCGAAAATAAAGGCCGCCAGCAAAGCTTTCACCGGGCTCCAGCGGCCGAAAATCACAATCGCCAGGGCGATAAACCCTTGCCCGCTGACGATGTTGTCGCGAAACAGGCCAATCTGCGCCGTCACCAGATACCCGCCCGCCAGCCCTGCGCCAAGGCAGGAGAGCATCACGCCATAGGTTCGGACACGCTGAACGTTCAGTCCGGCGGCATGGGCGGCGCGGGGGTTTTCACCCACCGCACGCAGCGTTAACCCGAAGCGGGTATGAAACAGACCGATCTGCGCCACCCCCACCAAAATCAGCGTGAGGTACAGCGGCCACGGCTGGTTGAAGAAAATGCTGCCAATCACCGGCAAATGCGACAACCACGGCAGCGGCAACGCATTGAACATCGCGATGGTCGGCGAAGTATTGTTGCCAATCACTAAGCTATAGACGTAAGTCGCCACACCGGCCGCCAGAATATTGAAGACAATACCGACCACCACCTGACTGGCCAGCGCACGCAGATAGAGAAATGCCAGAAACAGCCCGACGATTAACCCGCCCACGCCACCGGCGAAGAAACCCAGCACGGTCGAACCTGACCATACCGCCACCAGATAACTCGACAGCGCGCCCATCAGCACCGTGCCTTCGATACCGATATTCAGTACGCCGGAACGTTCCGCATAAATCTCACCCAGCGACGCCAGCAATACCGGTCCGGCGAGACGCACTGCCGCCGCCAGCCAGGTAATGAAAAATGCCGTATCAAGATGCGCCCACAGACTCATGATTTATTCTCCGTGACCGGTGCCGTAAGCGTCGGGGCAACGCGCCCCGGCCAGTTGATGCGGTAGTAACGCAGAATGTCCCCGGCAAGAATCAACAGCACCACCAGACTTTCCAGAATAAAAATGACCGACGTCGGCAAGCCGGTCTGGCGCTGCATCGCGCTGCCACCAACTTCCAGACCGCCGTAAAGAATGGCCGTCGGGATCACAACCAGCGGGTTGAGCCGCGCCAGTAATGCCACCACCACGCCGACGAAACCAACGCCGCCCGCCAGGCCGTCCATCAGACGGTGCTGCACGCCGAGCACCGCGCACAACCCGGCCAGCGCCGCCAGGCCGCCGCCGAGAAATACCGCCAGCATCTGACGGCGTACCACGTTAATGCCGCCATAGCGCGCCGCTTTCGGGTTCAGGCCACTGACCATCATTTCGTAACCGACCGGGGTGGCGCGGATCAAAATCCACACCAGCACCGAACAGACCAGCGCGATCAGCAGCCCCATATGCGCCCGCATGCCGGGCATGATCATCGGCAGCCAACTTTCGACCGGCAGTCGCGGCGTCTGCGGTAAATCACCGGTAGCGCGCATCGGGCCGGAAACCAGATACTGAATCAGGAATGCCGCCACATAGTTCGCCATCAGGGAGATCAGCACATCGTTGCCACCAAAGCGCACGCGCATGATGCCGACCATGCCAGCCCAGAGAGCGCCTGCCGCAAAGGCGGCCACGATCACCACCGGCCAGAATGCCCAGACCGGCAACATGATGAACATGCCCTGCGGCGTGCCGCCCAATGCCACATAAGATGCCGCAGCGGCTCCCACTAAAAAGCAGCCCTCGAATCCGATGTACCCCAGTCCACCACGCCAGATAACGATGGTGGCCTGGGCAATTAAAATCAGCGGTGTCGCCTGCACTAACGTCTGGCTGAAGCCGCGCAGCGAGCCAAACGCTTCAGCGAAGAGCGAACCGAATGCCGACAACGGACTGGCCCCGAACGGAATAAACAGCAAACCGGCCAGAATAAAAGCAGCCACCAGGGCCAGAACCGTGGTCAGCACTAATGCCAGCGTGGAATCCACCGGCGCATGGCGGCGTTCGAGAAAGGCTTTCATGATGCCTCCCGCATAGCCGCGCTTTTTCCGGTGTTCAGCGGCTTATCAGTCAGTTGCCCGCCCGCCATCAGTTCGCCAATCTGTTCGGTGGTGGCAGCGACAGCATCCAGCACGCCCGCAATCTGCCCGGCGTACATCACCGCAATGCGGTCAGATAAATTCATAATTTCTTCCAGTTCAGCGGAAATCATCACAATCGCGCAGCCCTGCTGACGCGCCTCCAGCAAGGCCTGCCACACCGCTTCCACTGCGCCGACGTCCAGACCCCGCGTTGGTTGCTCGACCACCAACACCCGTGGGCGGCGCAGCACTTCGCGGCCTAAAATCAGTTTTTGCAGATTGCCGCCAGAGAGTTTTCCGGCTTCAAATTCCAGGTCCGGCGTCACCACGCGAAAATGATTCACGATCTCCTGCGCCTTGGCGGTGATGGCTTTCTTGCGAAACAACCAGCCGCGCGCTCGCGTATGCTGACGCGGCGCACCGAGAATCGCGTTATCGCTGATGGACATCGACGTCACCGATCCAACACCGCGACGGTCGGCGGGAATAAACCCCATGCCTGCCGCACGACGCTGTGCGGGCGTGTAGTCAGAAATATCGACGCCGCCCAGCACAATACGGCCAGCCTCGATAGGCCGCAGATTGAGCAAGGCGTCAGCCAGCTCCGACTGCCCGTTGCCGTCCACCCCCGCAATACCGAGGATTTCCCCAGCCCGCACTTTCAGCGCCACGCGCCAGATCTTCTGGTTTCCGGCTTCGTCGCGCATGGCGATGTTGTCGATGTGCAGCACTTCCTCACCCGGCGCCTGTGCTGTTTTTTCTACCCGCAGTAAAACATCGCGCCCCACCATGCGGCGGGCCAAATCCGTTTCTGAGGTGTCATTAACGGCGACGCTTTCGACCATTTTCCCGCTGCGCATTACGCAGACGCGGTCGGCCACTGCCATGATTTCATACAGTTTATGGGTGACGATCACCACCGAACGCCCTTCGGCCCGCAAGGAGTCGAGCGTGGCGAACAGCCCCTCTTTCTCACGCGGTGTCAGTACGGCGGTGGGTTCGTCGAGAATGAGCACTTTGGCGTCGCGGTACAGCAGCTTGAGGATCTCCACCCGCTGCTGCACGCCGATCGGCAAATGCTGGACTTTCGCCCAGGGATCCACCGCCAGTCCGTGTTGGTCTGAAATCTCTTGCAGGCGTTTGGCCGCTGAGCGCAAATCCAGATAGCCGCTGCGGGTCTCTTTCAGGCCTAAAATCACGTTTTCGACCACGCTCATCGGCTGAACCAGCATGAATTCCTGATGAACCATGCCGATGCCCAGCCGTATTGCGTCGCCCGGATCCTTAATACTGACCCGCTGCCCTTCCACAAAAATATCCCCGGTGTCGGCCTGATATAAACCGTACAAAATTTGCATCAGCGTACTTTTGCCTGCGCCGTTTTCCCCAAGCAGGGCGACAATTTCACCGGCCGCAATGGTCATATCAACCCGGTCATTGGCCTGAACTTTGCCGAACTGTTTACATATACCGCGCAGTTCAACGACGGCGTCGGTCTCAGTGGGGGTAAATCGCGTCATGCAACGTCCTCAGGCTTTATTTCGCTTTAATCAAACTGGCGACATCGATACTGCCGCTGGCGAGCTGTGCCCAGATTTCCTGGAACGTCGCCCACGCCGCTGCGCTGACTAACTTGCTGTTGTACTTCTCGCTGCCATACAGCGGTAACCACGCCTGCGAGACTTTCGGTTTCCACTCCTGGCCGCCGAGGAATTTCTTGTCACGTACACTGTGTGCCACTTGCTCGACCACCCACGGCAGGTTGGTTTCAAAGCTGGTTGCCACGAACTCGGGTGCGATACTTTTCTGGTCGGAATAACAGCCGATGGCTTTCACTTTGGCCGCCGCCGCGCCCTGAATTGCACCGAGGCCAGTCACGTCGGCGCTGTGCCAGATAACGTCTGCGCCGTTGCCGATCATGGTGCTGGCGGCTTCGCGGCCTTTGGCAGCGTTGTCATAATCACCGGTGACGATGCCCAGTCCTTTCACCCCCGGACGCGCTTTCTCTGCCCCCGCAATAAAGGCGCGCATCATGCCTTGCTGCGTCGGGTTATCCCCGCCACCGACGTAGCCCACCGCTTTGCCCTTTTCGGAAATCAGCGCGGCCAGCGCACCGGCGCCGTAGGCGGCGTTCAAATAAGCCAGATCAACAAACTCGACGTTGCCCGGCGCTTTTTCTGACGGTTTGAAGGTGGTGGCGAAGAAATAGGTGTCGGGATATTCCGGCCCGATTTCATTAAAAGCCGAACCGTATTCGAAGCTGTGACCGATGATCAGGTTGTAGCCGTCATCGGCATAACCCCGAATCACCTGCTCCATCTGCGCCTGCGGCACGCTTTCGCTGCTGGCGACGCTAAATCCCTGCGATTTCAGGTTTTGCAAACCCTGATACGCCAGTTGGCTCCAGCCGCCATCGGCGACAGAACCCGGTAATAACAGCGCCACTTTGATGGTTTCACCCGCAGCAAACGCTTTGCGGGACATCAGTGGTGCAGCCAACGGAATCAACATCATGCTTGCCAGAGCCTTGGCAAAATTACGGCGCGATAAACCAGACATAGCCTTTACTCCCCCGATAACAGTCCTTCAGTTATGCCGATTTTTTCGTTACCTTAAAAGCACAGTTTTTCGCACTCTGCGATGCCTTTTAAGCAACGCTCGTTCACGGAGGTTTTCTTATGTTGCAGCACCGGCTGTTGATGTATCTCGATCAGGTGGCGCGGGCGGGCTCGATCCGCAAAGCGGCGGCGCGTTTACACATTTCCGCATCAGCGATAAACCGGCAGATTCTGGCGCTGGAAGATGAACTCGGTACCCCGCTGTTTCAGCGTCTGCCGCGTAAAATGGTGCTGACCGCTGCCGGCGAAGTGCTGATCCATCATGTCCGCCAGACATTCAAAGAGCTGGAGTGGGCGCAGGTAAAAATCGAGGAGTTGAAGGGGTTGCGGCGCGGCGAAGTGACGGTGGCGATGATGAGCGGGCTGGCGGCGAACCTGATCCCACGCATGGCGGGCGAATTCCGCCGCGCCAACCCGCGCGTGAAGCTGATATTGCGGCAACTGACCAACGGCGATGACATTATGTCCGCGGTTGAATCAGGCGAGGCGGATCTGGGATTGGGCTTTGATTTCGTGCTGCCGCCCACGCTGCGCCTGTTATCAAGCGCCGTCGGGCGGCTGGGCGCCGTGGTGGCACCAGGCCATCCGCTGGCGGATAAAACCAGCCTGCGCATCAGCGATTGCATCGCTTACCCGATTGTTATCGCCGATAAATCCACCGTGATCCGCCCGTACCTCAATGACGTCTTCGCCAAGGCGTTAGTCACGGCGCATCCGGTGATTGAAACCAATTCGATTGAAGTGATGCGCCATGCGGCGATGGAAGATCAGGGGCTGACCTTCCTGACGCCGTTCGATATTGAATTCGACCTGCGCGCCGGGCGGCTTATCTATATTCCGGTGCGGGAACTGGGGCAGCAGACTCAGCAATTGATGCTGATAGGGCACGACCGTGGCACCAGCGCCATTGGCAGCGTGCTGGCCGAAACGGTGAAAGCCATGATGACGCAAACCGCCTGACGGGTTTGCATCATTGCGCGTCATTACGCTTATCAGGCTGTTTATTGCCTGAAACGGGTGGTCTGGGTGACCGAGGCCAACGGATAGTCATACACTTCCTGCGCCAGCCGCACCAGGGCCTGCGCGGCGCGTTCGACTTCGATGGCACCGCGTGCCGCGTCGGCGGCGGCGGCGTTACCCGTTACCCCTGCGGGGTGTAAATCCTGCGCCTGCCAGCCAAAACTCACGCCGCCTTCCGGCGTGAGAATACCGCCCTGTGCCGCCAGTGCTGCGGCGGCAGAGATAAAGTTTTCCGCGTTGCCCATCGCCACCAAATCAGGGTGCAGATGTAGCATCACGCTGGTTTCTGATTCGCCGCCGTGAATGCCAAACGCCCTTTCTGTGGCGCTGTATAAATCAGAACTGTCGATGGTCGCAAACCAACTGGCGCCGACGGCAAACATCTCCAGCTCAATGCGCAACTGGCGGCAGACGATTTCCATCAACTGCGGCTGACCGCCGTGGGAATTCCAGAAAATCAGTTTCCGCACCCCGGCGCGCCATGCGCTTTTTGCCACTTCAAACCATACTTTACCCAGCACGTCATAAGGCAGGCTCAGCGTACCGGGATATTCCAGATGTTCATCTGACTTCCCCACCGGCAATGCGGGCAGTACCAAAACCGGCAGATCGGCGGGCAGCAGTTCCACCGCGCGGGCGACAATACCGGCGTTAATCGCGGCATCCACCCGTACTGGCAGATGCGGCCCATGCTGTTCCACAGCGCCAATCGGCAGGATAGCCACGACGTTTTGCATATCGAGCTGACTGAATTCCAGCGTGGAAAGGTCCCACCACCAGCGGGATGACGGCATATTCATGGCGAAGTGACTCCGAAATGTCGGGCAAATGTGAGTTTCAGTCTAGAGCAAACCCGGGGAGAATAAAGCATCAAAAAGGCGTCATTGCGTTGCGTTTCAGGCATCAGTTGAACGCCGTCTGCGCTCTTTTCTGCAAGCGTCAGATCTGTCACTTTTCGAATAAATATGGTAACAATAGGCGTAATTATGCGCAGCGTTGACGCCACGTCTTCGACCAAAGAAAAGACCGCCGCACGACTGCCAGCATCACCTTTACGGAGAACAGCGCATTATGTCAGCCAAACATCCCGTTATTGCGGTCACCGGTTCGAGCGGTGCAGGAACCACCACCACCAGTCTGGCGTTTCGTAAGATATTCCAACAGCTTGGCCTGCGTGCCGCCGAGCTGGAAGGCGACAGCTTCCACCACTTTACCCGCCCTGAAATGGACGCAGCGATCCGCAAAGCCCGTGACCTCGGTCGCCATATCAGCTATTTCGGGCCGGAAGCCAATGACTTTGGTTTGCTGGAACAGAGCTTCAAAGAGTACGGCATAAATGGCAGCGGCCGGTCGCGTAAGTATCTGCATACTTATGACGAAGCCGTGCCCTATAACCAGGTGCCAGGCACCTTTACGCCGTGGCAGGCGTTGCCGGAACCGACCGACGTTTTATTCTATGAAGGGCTGCACGGCGGCGTAGTGGCAGACAAGATTGACGTCGCCGCGCAGGTGGATTTGCTGGTCGGTGTGGTGCCAATTGTTAACCTGGAGTGGATCCAGAAACTGGTGCGCGACACCGGCGAACGCGGGCATTCGCGTGAAGCGGTGATGGATTCCGTGGTGCGTTCGATGGACGACTACATCAACTACATCACGCCGCAATTCTCCCGCACGCATATCAACTTCCAGCGCGTGCCGACGGTGGATACCTCCAACCCGTTCGCCGCCAAAGCCATTCCGTCACTGGATGAAAGTTTCGTGGTGATCCATTTCCGTGGCATCGACGATATCGATTTCCCCTATCTGCTGGCGATGTTGCAGGGCTCGTTTATCTCGCACATCAATACGTTGGTGGTGCCGGGCGGGAAAATGGGGCTGGCGATGGAGCTGATCATGGCGCCGCTGGTGCAGCGCCTGCTCGAAGGGAAGAAGATCGAGTAACTGCGTTATGCGTTGTTCATCAGCAATTGGCGGATAAAACCGACATGGAGGTTAACGCCAATCTGTAACACCTCTTCGTCGAGCTTGAAACGCGGGTGATGCACGCCATAGGTCGCGCCGATCGCCTCGTTGCCACTGCCGATAAACAAGAAACAGCCGGGGATTTTCTGCTGATAAGAAGAGAAATCCTCGCCGCCAAACATCGGTTGGGCGATCTCCTTCAGCGCCTGTTGGCCCAGGGTGTCGGCAATCACCTGCCGCGCAATCACGCAGGCATCCGGGTGGTTATCGCCATTGACGTAGCCACGCGTCCAGCGAATCTCATAGGTTGCGCCATAGGCTGCGGTGATCCCCGCTACCGTTTGCTCCATCAGCTTCGGCACCTGCTCACGCACCAGATTGTTATGGGTACGCAACGTACCGGCCAGCCGTACACGTTCCGGGATCACGTTGTAGCTTTCACCGGTCTGGAAAGTCGCGATGGTCAGTACCGGCACCAGCAGCGGATCCAGCCGGCGCGACACCACGTTTTGCAGCGACGTCACCACTTCAGCACCAATCACCACCGGATCGATACACAGATGCGGCATCGAACCGTGGCCGCCCTTGCCGTGGATCACGATATCGAAATTATCGGTTGAAGCGCAGAAGACGCCTTCTTTCAGGCCCACTTCACCGGTCGGGAAGTTCGGCAGCACGTGCAGGCCAAAGATTTTCTCCACGCCATCCAGTACGCCCAGATCCACCAGCTCCTGCGCACCGCCCGGTGGCAGCTCTTCGGCATGCTGAAAAATGAACCGGACCGAACCGTGCAAATCAGCCTGACACTGGCTCAGTACCCAGGCCGCCCCCAGCAGCATCGCGGCGTGCGCATCATGCCCGCAGGCGTGCATTACACCGGGTACCGTCGAACAGAATGGCTCGTCGTTTTCTTCCTGAATCGGCAACGCATCAATGTCAGCCCGCAGCGCATAGGTCGGGCCAGGATGCGCGCCCTGTAAATCCGCCACCACGCTGTTTGGCGTAAGCCGCGTTAATTTAAGATGGCCGAAGGCGGCCAGCTCAGCGGCGATATAATCGGCGGTCGCCTGTTCCTGAAAAGAGAGCTCAGGATGGGCGTGAATGTGTCTGCGCCAGCCGATCACTTTCTGTTTAACATCGTTCAGTAAGGTTTCAAAACACACTGTCATGATCATTTCCTCAGTCATATTCTGTTAAACCGCATCGCGCAGCAGCGCCTGGGAGCGACGGGCCAGCGGCAGGATCACCAGACCCGAAACCACCATGGCCATCGCCAGAAAAATAAAGGTCGAAAAATAGCTTTGCGTCACGGTGATCAAATACCCCATGGCGATCGGTGCCACAAAGCCGCCTAACGTGCCGCCGGTATTAATAATGCCCATCGCCGCGCCCATCACGTCCGTAGGCAGGCGTTTCATCGGCAAGGTAAACACCGTCACAAAGGAAGCCATCAGGAAAATATAGCCGAGGAATAAGAACAGCCCGGCGGTCATAGCCGACGTCGTGGTGTACACCAGCCAGATACAGAGCGCGCTGAGCATTGAGCTGCAAAACACCACTTTCGGCTCTTTACCCTGCATATAGCGCCCCACCAGCCAGCCGGTAACCAGGGAGGAGATCCAGATCCCTAAACCGCCGGTCGCCACCACCAGCCCCGAGGTATCCAGCGACATGCCGCGCTGCTGCACCAGATACTTCGGCAGCCACGCCATCAAACCGTATGAAGGAATGTTGATGCAGAAAATAGAAACAAACAGCAGCAGCACAATCGGGTTTTTCAGCAAGGCACGATAGCCGCAACGGGTTGAAGTCGATTTAGCATTAAGCGCCTGCGGGGGATTAGGGACGAAAATCACGATGCAAATGGCGATAACAAACGCCAGGATGCCTAATACCGAGAAAGATCCGCGCCAGCCGAGGGAATCCAGACTGTAGACCGCAATCAGCGGTCCGGCGGTCATCGCCAGACCGGCCGAAGAGAGCAAAATAGATTGCGCGAACGTGCGCTGCTCAAGCGGGAAATTGGCCGCCACGGCTTTCGCACAGGACGTGGGATACCCCGAATGCCCGACGCCGGCCAGAAAACGGAACGTCACCAGCAGACCGAATCCAAATCCCAGTAAACCAAAGCACAGGGCAAAGCCGCCCAGCATAAACAGCGACAGGATCAGCACCTTTTTGAAGCCAACCCGATCATTGAGCCACCCGGCAGGGATCTGAAACAGGGAATAGGCGAGGAAAAAAACACCGGTAATGTAGCCAAATTGCTCGGGCTTAAGATTAAATTCCTTTTCTATTGGCAACAGCGCAAAACCAATCACGGTTTTATCGATGTAAACCACCGCGTAACCGACGAACAGCAAAAAAATCATCAGGGAACGACTTTTCATAGCGGATATCCCTTTCTGTTATCACCCGCTCAGTTTTATTCACTGTCGGACGAAGGCTAAAATGCGACGCACATCACTTATTTATTGAATTACAACAAGTTATTGATAGCCAGATGACGCTACCAGCTTTACAGCCGCGCCATAAGATGCAATTTTCAGACGAGTGATGCTTTTTTCTGATAGGGCGCGAGATGAGATATCTGCCGAAATTGCAGCAATTGAAGGTTTTCCAGCAGGTGATCCGCAGTGGGAGTATTCGCGGTGCCGCACGGGCGATGAACCAGTCTCAGCCAGCGGTCAGCCGGTCGCTGCGTGAGCTTGAACAAACACTCGATACGCAACTGGTGGTGCGCGGCAACGAAGGGATGACGCTGACTTCAACCGGCAGGGCTTTTGCGCAGCGTATGCAGTTCATTCTTGAGGAGCTGGAACGGGCCGCCGACGAAATTCAGCAAATGAATCAGTACACACAAGGTGCGGTCGCCATTGGCTGCTCTTCGCTGATTGCGATGACGGTTTTTCCGGCGCTGGCCGATGAGTTTAAAGGGGCATTTCCGCAGGCCAAGTTGATGGTCAAAGAGGGGCAACTTTCGACGCTGCTGCCTGCGCTGCGCGAAGGCCGGCTGGATTTTGCCGTGGGGACGATTGGTCCGGGGCTGCCGCTGGAGGATCTGGTGCGCGAGCCGTTATTTTGCGCACCTTTCGGTATTCTTGCGCGGCGTGGGCATCCGCTGGAAAACGCCACCACGCTCGAAGAGTTACAGACCGCCCGCTGGGTGCTGCCCGAGACGGATATGGGGTACTACCAGCAGATCCAGCTGTCGATGGGGATGTTTTATCAGCAGTCGGCGGAAACGCCGGTACGCACTGACTCGGTGGTCTGCGGGTTAAATCTGGTATTGCAGTCTGACTATCTGACCATTGTGGCGCGGGCGATGGGCACGCCCTTCGGTTTGCAGGACAAGCTGCACCTGCTGTCCATTGATAGTCTGCCGCAGGCGGAATATTGCGTACTCTATTCGCAAAAATCGCCGCTAACCTTTGCGGCGCGGCGATTTCTGGATTTACTGCGGGCCCATTGCCAGGCGTACTGCTGGTGAACCTTTATTCCGGTTCAACCACTTCAAAACTGTGCGTGATAGTGGCGGCTTTCCCCAGCATCAGCGATACCGAGCAGTATTTCTCCGCAGACAAGGCCACGGCACGCTCCACCACGTTGTCTGATAAATCCTTGCCGGTGACAATAAAGTGCAAATTGATATTCGTGAACAGGCGCGGTGCCTCTTCACGACGTTCAGAGGTCAGCTTCACTTCGCAGTTTTGCACATCATTGCGACCCTTTTGCAAAATAGAGACGACGTCGATGGCGCTGCAACCACCGGCAGACATGAGCAACATTTCCATCGGGCTTGGGGCTTTATCGCCCGCGTTGCCATCCATCAAAACCTGGTGACCCGACGCTGATTCACCCAAAAACGTCAACCCTTCAACCCATTTTACCCGTGCCTGCATGTGCTTTACTCCCGGTATCGTTATTACGCCAAAATTTCTTCCAGACTACCCTTTTAGGAAAAAACCGGCAACGTAACCCGATCGCCATCATGCTGAAGCGAGACAACAGAAGACACTCAGGCAAACCTGTGCTACAAACGAAGCCGATACACACTTTTCAGTAAATTGCGGTGATGGGTTTGTGGTTTTCAAAATGAAGCCACGGTGTTAACAGCAATATATAGATATATAAGTTGTTGCACTCCGACTCCCGCTTGCAGCATTACTGGACAGTTCTTATGCTAAAAGGGCGCGTATTTTTTTAAGACGCCATACAGGGAACTCTGAGCCCTGTGATTTTGGGCAGCGATAACAACAGAGGATAATAGCTAATGGTTCTCGGCAAGCCACAAACAGACCCTACTCTTGAATGGTTCCTGTCTCACTGTCATATACATAAATATCCATCGAAAAGTACGCTGATTCACCAGGGTGAAAAAGCCGAAACGCTCTACTACATCGTGAAAGGGTCGGTTGCCGTCCTGATTAAAGATGAAGAAGGCAAAGAGATGATACTTTCCTACCTGAACCAAGGTGACTTCATCGGCGAGCTGGGACTCTTCGAAGAAGGTCAGGAACGTAGTGCATGGGTTCGCGCCAAATCTGCCTGCGAAGTGGCTGAAATTTCTTATAAAAAATTCCGCCAGTTGATACAGGTAAATCCAGACATTCTGATGCGCCTTTCTGCTCAGATGGCGACACGCTTGCAAGTCACGTCAGAGAAAGTGGGTAACCTCGCCTTCCTCGACGTCACCGGCCGTATCGCGCAGACCTTGCTCAATCTGGCAAAACAACCGGATGCGATGACCCACCCGGATGGTATGCAGATCAAGATTACCCGTCAGGAAATCGGTCAAATCGTCGGTTGTTCACGCGAAACGGTGGGCCGTATCCTCAAAATGCTGGAAGATCAGAGTCTGATCTCCGCACACGGTAAAACGATTGTCGTTTACGGCACCCGTTAATTCCCAGATAAACGGCGCGGCAGGCAACTGTCGCGCCGTTTTTATTGGTCGATAGGAAACATGATCGCGCGGCTGAAAAAGCAACGGATGATGTTGTGGCGTCGGTTTTTTTATCATCCCGAAGTCAACTATGCCCTGCGTCAGACGCTGGTGCTGTCAATTCCCGTGGCGCTTGCCTGGATGTTCGGCCAGTTACAAATGGGCCTGCTGTTCTCGCTGGTGCCTGCCTGCTGCAATATCTCCGGTCTCGATACCCCGCATAAACGCTTTTTCAAACGCCTGATTATTGGCGGTTCTCTGTTTGCTTTCAGCAGCCTGATACTGCAATTGATGCTGGTGAACTGGCACGTTCCGCTGCCGCTGATTATGTTATCGCTGGCACTGATGCTCGGCGTCACCGGTGAAATCAGCCCGCTGCATGCGCGTTTACTGCCGGGTGCGCTGGTGGCCACTATTTTCACGTTGAGCATGGCAGGCGTGGTGCCTATCTGGCATGCACCGCTGCTGTACATCGTCGGTACCGCCTGGTACGGGCTGTTTAACTGGGCATGGTTCCGCTTGTCCGAAGAACAACCCATGCGCGAAAGCCTGAGCCAGCTCTATCTGCAATTGGCGGACTACTTCGAAGCCAAATATAGCCTGCTGACGCAACACACCGACCCCGAAACAGCCTTGCCGCCGCTGCTCAAACGCCAGCAGCAGGTGATTGACCTCATCGCCCTGCTCTATCAGCAGTTGCATATGTTGCCGCATCATGACAACCAACATAAGCATAAACGGCTGTTCCAGCGGTTTCAGGTAGCTCTCGACTTGCAGGAGCACATTACCGTCAGCCTGCATCTGCCCGAAGAAGTGCAAAAGTTGGTGGAGGAGAGTCATGCCGAAGCGGTGATCCGCCGTAATGCACAGGTGATTGCCGCCCGGCTGCGGGTGCTGGCGGACGACATTCTTTATCACCGGCGTTCCGAGCGTTTCACCATGGCCAATGAGCTGGCGGCACTGGAGAAAATCGCCTCGCGCTACCGTGATAACCCGGTCGGTCAGTTCTGTTATTACCATTTCAGCCGCATCGCACGTCTGCTGCGCACCCAGCGCCCGCTTTATCGCCGCGATCTGATGCAAACGCAGACCCGCCTGCCCTTCTGGGCGGCACTGAAAAGTTATCTGTCGTTTAAATCCGTGGCGCTGCGTAATGCCGCACGCCTCGGCGTGGCACTGGCCATCGGCAGCAGCCTCGGGCTGTTCTTCAATTTGCCAAAACCCTACTGGATTTTGCTCACCGTGATGCTGGTCAGCCAGAACGGCTACAACGCCACGCGGGTGCGGATCCAGCACCGTGCGCTCGGCACACTGATCGGTTTACTGCTCGCTGCCGGTCTGTTGCAACTTGAGTTGCCCGAAGGGGTGACGCTGATGTGTATGCTGTTAATCACCGTGGCTTCATACACTGTGCTGCGAAAAAACTACGGGCTGGCGATGATTGGTATGACGGTCACGGCGGTCTATACGCTGCAACTATTGGCGATGAATGGCGCACATTTTCTGGTTCCCCGGCTTATCGATACCCTGATTGGCTGCGCGCTGGCATTTGGCGGCACGCTCTGGCTATGGCCGCAGTGGCAGAGTGGCCTGTTGCGGCAGAATGCCTGGCAGGCGCTGGAAAGCGATCAGAACGCCATCCGGTTACTGTTGGAAGAAAATCCTGATCCTGTGAAACTGGCTTACGCCCGCATGCAGGTCACGCAGGCGCACAATGCCCTGTTCACGGCGCTCAATCAGGCGATGCAGGAACCGGGCTTTAACTCGCGTTATCTGACCGACATGCGCTTATGGGTGACGCACAGCCAGTTTGTGGTCGAGCATATTAATGCCATGACCATTCTGGCTCGTGAGCACTACATGCTGACGCCCCAGCTGGCGATGGACTATCTGCAACGTTGCGAAATCGCCCTGCAAAGTTGTCAGCAACGCCTGACCTACGACGGCCCGAGCAGCGAAAACAGCCTGTTCGCCACCCCCGAATTACACCCCGACATGCCGATAACCGAGATGGAACGCCATCTGCGGCGGGTGCTGTCACATTTGAGTGTCATGCACACTATTTCGTCACTGGCGTGGAAGCAGAGGCCACATCATGGGATCTGGCTGACACGGCGAGTCAGGGATCGCTGAACAGTTTCGGCTGTTCAATCGCCAATTCAACTTCAACTTCAACTTCAACTTCAGCTTCAGCTTCAGCTTCAAGACCGTGGGCTCGCCGCCCACACTGGCCCAAAGGAGGTTTAAACGAACCTCCTTTGGAATCCTGCGTTTTTTTAACTGCGCGCTATCGCTGGGTTATTGGACATGTTCTGAAACTTCCGCGTGAGGCGCAAAATGTCACGGCTTCGCCGTCCCCGAATTTCGGGATTCGAGCCTCAGGTCTCGAACCTCTCATCCGGTGCCATTTTTGACTGCGCCTTAGCGGCTATGTAGGTCAAAAGATAAAAAACAGAATAAAAGACAATAAATCTGTCTGGTTTTGAATTTAAGAAAGCTTCGGCCGCGTTCAAAACGACGTCGAATGAGTGGTGAAAAACAGCGAGAGTGTTTTTCCGAGCTGGTCCGAACCCGAAATGAGAGTACCGCGCAGCGGCGGAGTTTGCGGCTATAACGGAAATTCCTGAAACACGGCCATTGTGACCAGCGCAGCTGCTGTTTTTTAAAAAGCTCGGAGTCCAGAGGGCCGAGCGACTGCGGCCCTCTGGTCGGTGTGGGCCGACGCCCACGACCTTGAATTTGAATTTGAATTTAAAAGCGTCCGGGGCTCGCTCAGCCCCCCAAAACTTTACCAATCGCTTTCTCAAAGCGATTCATCCCCTCGCTGATGTCTGCGAACTCAATCACCAGGGATGGCGCAAACCGCATAACGTTCGGGCCGGCTACCAGAATCATCAGGCCACACTCGGCGGCGGCTTTGTGGAATTCGCCCGCGCGGTTTTTGTAGGCGTCGGACAGCTCGGCACCGATCAACAACCCCTGACCGCGGAACTCTTTGAACACGCCGTATTTCTGATTAATGGCTTCCAGCGCCTGAATGAAAGCCTCGCGGCGCTCACTGATACCTGCCAGCACCTCTGGCGTATTAATGATATCCAGCGCCGCTTCGGCAACAGCGCAGGCCAGCGGGTTACCGCCGTAGGTAGTGCCGTGTTTACCCGGCTCCATGACCGAGGCTACCTCTTCCGTCGCCAACATCGCACTGACCGGGAAACCGCCGCCGAGCGCTTTGGCCGCGGTCAGAATATCCGGGGTAACGCCGTAATTCATGTAGCTGAACAACTTACCGCTGCGGCCCATACCGCTTTGTACTTCGTCAAACACCAGCAAAGCCTGATGCTCATCGCACAAATCACGTAAACCTTGCAGGAATTCCTGAGTGGCTGGCATTACACCGCCTTCGCCCTGAACCGGTTCAACCACGATGGCGCAGGTATGGTCATCAATCACGGCTTTTACGGCGGCGAGATCGTTGAACGGTACGTGGACAATGTCAGCCGGTTTCGGGCCAAAGCCATCAGAATATTTTGGCTGACCGCCAACGGAAACGGTGAACAGCGTACGACCATGAAACGCGTTATGAAAGGCGATGATTTTACTTTTGTACGGGCTATGGCGGTGCGAGGCGTAATAACGCGCCAGCTTGAAGGCGGCTTCGTTGGCTTCTGCGCCGGAGTTGGCGAAAAACACCCGGTCAGCAAAGGTGGCGTCAATCAGCTTCTGCGCCAGTCGCAGAGCAGGTTCGTTGGTGAAGACGTTACTCACATGCCACAGGGTCTCGCCCTGCTCATGCAAGGCTTTCACCAGCGCAGGATGACAATGCCCCAGGGCGGTCACCGCGATACCACCAGCAAAATCAACGTACTCGGTACCCTGCTGGTCCCACACGCGGCTGCCTTTCCCTTTGACAGGAATAAACTGCGCAGGTGCAAAAATAGGCAAAATCACCCGATCAAATACATCACGACTCACCGCTGCTTTCTCTGCCATTATCCTTATCCTCTTCAATCTGTTACACGTGATATCACACGTTAACCGCCGTTATAAGACAGCATCCACACTCGCGCTGAATGTGAAAATATAGTCATAAAATATGCATAATAAATCACGCGCAGGCAAACAAAAATCGGCCTTTGCGGGGAAGTAATTTACTCCCGGAGGTTAAGCAGTTAAATCTTAAGGAAATTATTCAACAGCTGATGGCCCTGCTCGCTGAGAATGCTTTCAGGGTGAAACTGGACACCGTGCAGAGGAAGCTGTTTATGGGCGATACCCATGATCTCGTCCGGCTGGCCATCGCGTTCGGTCCAGGCGGTAAGCGTGAAGCACTCAGGCAGGCTCTCTGCGGCAACGATCAGCGAATGGTAGCGCGTCACGGTAAGGGGATTATTCAGACCACTAAAAACACTCTGTCCGGTATGACGAATCGGCGAGGTTTTGCCATGAACGGCCTGACGCGCCCGCACCACCTGCCCACCAAAAGCTTGCGCCATGGCCTGATGCCCAAGGCAAACGCCGAGAATAGGCAGCCGGTCGGCAAAATGGGTGATGGCCGCCATGGAAATGCCCGCGTCGTCCGGCGTGCAGGGGCCGGGCGAGATCACCAGATGGGAAGGGGCCAGCTGTTCAATATCAGCGAGACTGAGTTGATCGTTACGTTTAACCAGCACCTCGGTACCCAGCTCGCAAAAATATTGATAGAGGTTATAGGTAAACGAGTCGTAGTTGTCGATCAGCAGCAGCATGGCGGTCCGGGTCTTCAGTCAATGAAATTACCCGGCCAATTCTACCCACTTTCGCGGCTAGTTGCCGCTGTCGATTTCACTGACCACTTTTTTAAAGATTTCGGTCAGCGGTTTTTCATCACCAAATACCGCCGCCTTGTTGGCCTCCAGCCAGCGCACCTGCCCCACTTTCGACCACTGGATGTCATAACCGGCATGAATGATCAACTGTTCGAAGAAGATACGCTGAGCACGGCCATTCCCTTCGCGAAACGGATGCAGCAGGTTGATACCGGTGTAGTAGTGGGCGAGTTTTTTACACAACGCGTCCAGCGGCAAGTCCGCCAGATAAGCCTCACCTTCCAGCGCCTGCATCAGCGCATTGCCCTCTTTCTCGATGTAGGCAAAGTGGCAGAACGGGGTGTCCTCTTTATAGATATCCATTTCGCGCAGTTCACCGGCCCAGGTGTAGATATCCTGAAACAGCGTCTGATGAATAGCGCACAGATGCGGTAAGCCCATCGCGGGTTGTCCGAGGGTGATCGTCGCGGCACGCAGCGCAGTAAAGGCCATCTCGGCCTGCGCCAGACGGTTGGCTTCGTGGATTTCCAGCTTATTCTTCAGTACATGGATACCGGGATAGACATAGGGGTCGACGCCTGCGTTCAGCTTATCGTTCATAGTGCGCCCTCAAATCTTCAAGCCGTTGGGCAATTTGCTCGTCGCTTAGCCTGACCTGGTCGATCTGTAATCCGTCCAGCTGACTGCTGGCCATAAAATTGAGGTTTTGACGCTCACGGAACAACTTTTCTTTCTGTTTTAGGGTCGGTGTAGTACTCATCTAAACTCCTCTGGCATGGATTTTAACACCTGTCTTCTGGGGTTAAGTATAGACAGGGAAAAGACGGGCGAAAAAACCAACAAAAAGGCGCCACCGGGGCGCCTTGAAAAAATTCATATTTCAGGAAAATCACTCAACGGCGATAGGCGTATCGCTGGTTTCGGTTTTCTGCGTGCCCTGAATCGTTTTCACCCGTTGCTCAAATTTACTCACCGCGTCAGCATCCGGCAGCAGCGAGTAAGTCAGTTCGAACACGGTACTCTGCCCAGGTTGCAGCTGTTTGACACGGCCCTGTTTACGTTCAATGGTCACCGGATAAGCATAGTTGGTGCCGGGTTCGATGCCTGTGACGTAACCCTGCTTCAGCGTATCGGTATTTTTCCACAAGGTCAGCAATGGCAACTGATGGGTATTGAACTCAATGGATGCGCCTTTATTACCCGCCTGGTTAACCACGCCGGCAATGGTTTTACCTTGCGCATCGGCGTAAGGCACCATGTTGAAGACCATTTCATCAAAGTTTTTGGTCGGACCGGCGTAGGTCTGCCAGTCTTTCATGCCTTTTTTGGCGTAATCATTAAAAGGTGAAATTGATTTCACCGGTGCGATGAAACGCGCGCCCTGCTCGAGGATCGGCTGACCAAAATTACTGTGATAGATGATCTGGTAGTCATGCGGGTAGTCAGACTGGTTGGTCAGGGTGTCGTGAATAGTCCACGAGTGACTGCCCGGCACATAGCGCAGCTCGGTCCACGTCTCTAGTTTGGCTTTCTTGAAAGTGTGTTCTTTGATCAAGCCGCGCACGGTGATTTGATACGGCGCAGTGTCGGCAATGTCCACGACCACTTTCGACGCTGGCGTGTTGCCTGCACGGCCATGCAACGTATAAATCATGCCGTCAGCCACCACCGGATGCCCGGTCCATTCGTAGCCACAGCGCACCATCATCTCATTAAAACCTTCAAGCCAGCCCACACCATTGCGGCTTTCCAGATTGATAAACGCCGGGTTAACCACTTCATTGACCGGGGAATCCCAGCCGAGCCGGATGTTGTCACCGGTCACATGGAGTAAATCCATGCCGCGCGTCGGGCTGAGAGCAATCGTCAGTCCTTTACTGGTGATGGTCAGGACTTTGGAGCCTTCCTGCTTACCGCCGTGCAGCACTTTCTGCTCAATGCTGAAATCGGCACCCGCCAGCTTCAGCTTTTGGCTGCTAATTTGCCAGTCACCCTTGTCAGTCCCGGCTTCAGCATCGGTCAGCACGAAAGATTGTGCCGCGACCTGCCATGACATCAGCCCCATTACCACGCCCGTTACGATGATTTTTTTCATTCTTCATACCCTTTGCTGAATTGATTAAGCGGAAACAGCCTAAGCCTAGTAACAGCCACGCTATAAAAATGTGACAGCTTTCAACTCGCGGGACATTGACGCGTTTCAGTGGAAGGATTTGTCGGTTATCTGACATTACTGCATGCAAGAAGAAGAGGAATTACACTGACAAGGTGATGCTACGCAGGAAAAAACAGCAAAAGCTGACGCGCTTCAGCTAATTTTATTATGTTATGTACATAAAAAACCCTGCCGGAGCAGGGTGTACGCGGGTCTAAAAATCAGTTTATTTCTTACGCCCGCCCATTATTGACCCCAAAATGCCGCGCAAGATCTGACGCCCGACATCACGTGCCATGCTTTTCGCCACCGACTGCACCACGCCGTCACGTTTCCCGCCACGCGGACCGGTCGAGCCGAACAGAATTTCATTCAGGCCGCCCATCAGACCGCCGCCGCTGGCCGGGTTTTCTGCTGGTTTCGGCGCGGTACTGCCTGGCGCTGGCGCTACCGTGTCAAAACCCTGTGCGTTAATTTTTTCATACGCCGATTCACGGTCAATCGCATCTTCATAACGCCCATACAGCGGCGACTTATTCAGCGCCCGGTTCAGGCCGTCATTACCCAGCAGGCCCATTTTCGATTCTGGTGCGATCACCATTGCCCGTTCAACCACGTTCGGACGCCCCTTTTCATCAAGAAAAGAGACCAGCGCTTCACCGACACCCAGCTCAGAAATAGCCGTTTCAGCATCAAACGCTGGATTGGCACGCAGGGTTTGCGCCGCCGCTTTTACCGCTTTCTGATCGCGCGGGGTAAAGGCCCGCAGGGCATGCTGCACCCGGTTGCCCAACTGCCCGAGTACGCTGTCGGGGATATCCAGCGGGTTCTGGGTGATAAAATAGATCCCGACACCTTTAGAACGGATAAGCCTGACCACCTGCTCGATCTTGGTTAGCAAGGCGGCAGGCGCATCGGTAAACAGCAAGTGCGCTTCATCAAAGAAAAACACCAGCTTTGGCTGCTCCGGGTCACCCACCTCCGGCAGATGTTCGAACAGTTCAGCCAGCAACCACAGCAGGAATACCGAATAGAGTTTCGGCTGGTTAATCAGTTTGTCGGCCGCCAGGAGGTTAATGATGCCGTGACCGTTGGCGTCGGTTTTCATCAAGTCCTGGATGTCGAGCATCGGCTCGCCGAAGAACTGATTGGCTCCCTGGCTTTCCAGCGACATCAGCCCGCGCTGGATAGCGCCCACTGAGGCCGGTGAAATATTGCCGTACTGCGTCTGGAACTGTTTGGCGTTGTCACCAACAAACTGCACCATCGCCCGCAAATCTTTCATGTCGAGCAGCAGCAGGCCGTTGTCATCGGCAATTTTAAACACCAGGTTGAGCACGCCGCCCTGCACGTCGTTTAAATCCAGCAGGCGGGCCAGCAGCAGCGGGCCGAGGTCAGACACCGTAGCGCGGATTGGGTGGCCCTTCTCGCCGAAGATATCCCAGGGAATGAGCGTGCAGGCCTGCGCCTGCCAGTCGGTGACGCCAATGCCCTGCAACCGGGCATTCAGTTTTTCCGAGATGACACCCTCCGCGCCGATGCCGGACAGGTCGCCCTTGACGTCGGCCAGAAACACCGGCACGCCGATGCGGGAAAATTGCTCGGCCATTCTCTGCAAGGTGACGGTTTTCCCGGTGCCGGTCGCGCCGGTGATCAGGCCATGACGGTTCGCCAGCGCAGGCAAAATGACCAGATCCCGCGTCGGCTGGCCATCATGCATGGCTTTGGCTATCAGACGTGCTTCACTCATTTGATTGTCCTTTGAGATCGGGTGTGCTCGCCCGCTGATTAAAACCTATTAGTCAGCCGAATAAGCGTCAAGTGATCGGCGGAAAACAGGCAATAAAAAACCCCCGTTAAAAAACGGAGGTTTCAATAAGCCGGTGAAAAATGCTTAACGGTTTATGGTAAAACTTTCGCAGAAAGAATCACCACTGGCGTGGTCGGCACGTTCTGGTAAGGACCGACGTTATCGGTTTTTACCTGGGCAATTTTATCAAGCACGTCCATGCCTTTGATCACTTTACCAAAGACGGCATAACCGAAGTCACGCTGGCCGTGGTCGAGGAAGGCGTTGTCCGCGACGTTGAAGAAGAACTGGCTGGTGGCGCTGTCTTTCTCCGCGGTGCGGGCCATAGCGATAGTACCGCGCAGGTTACGCAGGCCGTTGTCCGCCTCGTTGGCGATCGGCGCATTGGTCTTCTTCTGCTGCATATCAGCAGTAAACCCGCCACCCTGGATCATAAAGCCCGGGATGACGCGATGGAATATGGTGTTGTTGTAATAGCCGCTTTGGGCGTAATCGACAAAATTCTTCACAGAAACCGGTGCCTTGGCACTGTCGAGTTCCACTTCAATATTCCCTGCGGAGGTAGTCAGCAGCACGTGTTGCTGTGCAGCAGCCAACGCAGCTGGCGACAACGCAGCCAGAGACAGCAGTGCGGTGAAGGTCACTAAAGTACGTTTAAACATGACGGTTCCTTTCTCCAGAATACAAACAACTGATCTGATTGATTCTAAAGAGGCTCTAACCATAGCGCCAGAGCTTTACTTTTATTTACGTAGTAGCGCGTGTTTATACCTCAAATATTTCGAGTTGGATCGCGCTTTTGCATATTGTCCAATTTTTGACTTCGTGTTCAGGCTAAGATATAAAAAATGAGAGCGCTCTCATTTTCTGTTTCATCCATCGAATTTTACTGAATCACACTTTCTAAAACAGGCAGGAGTCAAACATGAAGAAGATTGTCCTTTGTTGTGCCGCAGGAATGTCGACCAGTATGTTGGTTCAGCGAATGCTGAGTGAAGCGCAGACGCGCGGCCTTGAAGTCGACGTGCGCGCCGTGCCGGTGGCAGAGTTTGAAGCCATTATTGACCAGGCCGATGTCGTGCTGCTCGGGCCACAGGTGCGTTACGAACTGGCGCGCCTGACTGACATTGCCCAGCCGCTGGGTAAAACCGTGGCAGTGATCGACATGATGGATTACGGCACCATGCGCGGCGATAAAGTACTGAACAAAGCGCTTGAGCTTATCGGAGGTACACATGAAGCCGTTTAAAATTGCCATTATCGGCGGTGGCAGCAGCTACACGCCGGAGCTGGTCGAAGGTTTAATTCAGCGTAGTAACGAACTGCCGGTTACCGAACTGGCGCTGGTGGATGTGGAAGCCGGGCGCGAAAAAGTGGGCATCATCGCCGACCTCACCCGCCGTATGCTGGCGCGCGCTGGTCTGGAACATGTGAATGTCAGTGTGCACTTTACGCTGGATGACGCCATCCGTGGCGCAAAATTCGTGTTGACGCAGCTGCGCGTCGGCCAGTTGCCCGCCCGTGCTGCCGATGAGCGCCTGGGCTTGAAATACGGTTTGATTGGCCAGGAAACGACCGGCGTTGGCGGTTTTGCTAAAGCGCTGCGCACCATCCCGGTATTGCTGGGCATCGCCCGCAAAGTGGAAGAACTGGCGCCTGACGCGTTTATCATCAACTTCACCAACCCGGCCGGTATTGTCACCGAAGCCGTGGCCCGCCACAGCAAAGCCAAAATTATCGGCCTGTGTAATGTGCCGATCACCATGCACCACATGATCGCCAAAATGCTCGGCGCAAAAGATGACGAGATCCACCTGCAATTCGCCGGTCTGAACCATATGGTTTGGGTACACCGCGTGCTGCAAAACGGCAAAGACGTCACGCAAACGGCGCTGGATATGCTGTGCGATGGCGCGACCCTGACCATGAACAACATCAAAGAACAGCCGTGGAAGCCGGAGTTGCTGCGCGCGCTGGGCATTATTCCCTGCCCGTATCACCGCTATTTCTATCTGCCACGCGCGATGCTGGCCGAAGAACTGGAGCAGGCCGCCGACGGCGGAACCCGCGCAGAGAAAGTGATGAAAGTAGAGAAAGAGTTGTTTGCGCTCTACGCCGATCCGCACCTGAACACCAAGCCGGAACAGCTGAGTTTCCGCGGCGGTTCGTTCTATTCTGAGGTGGCACTGGAACTGATCCGCTCAATCCATAATAATCTCGGCACGCAAATGGTAGTAAATACCTCAAATCATGGTGCAATTCATGGCTTACCGGACGACGCCGTGGTAGAAACCAACTGTATTATTGACGCCAATGGTGCCACGCCGCTGGTCTTTGGCCGTTTGCCACCGGTATTGCATACGCTGGCCGATCAGGTGAAAACCTTCGAACGTCTGACCATTGACTGCGCCGTTCATGGCGACCGGCAAAGCGGCCTGCTGGCGCTGATGACCAATCCGCTGGTCGGCGATGCCGCACTGGCACAACAACTCTTTGACGAGGTTTTACAGCTCAACGCGCCGTACCTACCTCAGTTCAGATGATCTTTCCCTGCCCCTGACTGGCGGGACTACAGGAGCCAGTATGGTGACATTGGAAGACGTCGCCGCCTATGCCGGAGTGTCCCGGGCCACCGTTTCGCGGGTGGTCAACGGTGATCAGAAGGTCAAGGCGGCCACGCGTGAAATCGTGGTCAGGGCCATCGCGATGCTGGGTTACAGCCCGCATCCGGCGGCCCGCGCGCTGGCGTCAAGTCACAGCCATACCCTTGGACTGGTCACCACGTCCTATCGTGGCGGCTTTTTCGGCTCGCTGATGGACGTGGTCCAGACTGAAGCCGAGTCTCAGGGAAAACAGTTGGTGGTCACGCAGGGTCGTGACAGCGAGGAAAATGAGCAGCAGGCGATTTCGCGGCTGTTTGGCCTGCGCTGTGATGGCCTGATTCTGCATGTCCGTTACATTACTGATGAACGCCTGCGGCAGTTGGCGCATGACAGTAATCCGTTTGTACTGCTTGACCGGCAGGTGCCGGGGCTGGAATCACACTGCGTCAGTTTTGATCACGCTCTCGCCAGTCAGCTCGCCACCCAAACACTCCTTGATGCCGGGCATCGCCACATCGCCTGCATTAGCGGCCCATTGGGGCGATTTTCCGCCCGTCTGCGCTGGCAAGGGTTTATCGCTGCCATGGAACGGGCTGGGGTCACGCCGCTGGCGACGCTGGAAGGGGATTACAATATCGACAGCGGCTTTCGCCACACAGATACACTCTTGCGCCAGCCGCTCAGACCGACAGCGATTTACTGCTGTAACGAAGATATGGCGATTGGCGCATTGCTGGCCATCAGTGAACACCGCCTGCGGGTGCCGCAGGATATTTCGCTGATCTGCTATGACAGCGGTGAGCGCGCCGACTTTGTCCGCCCGGCGCTGACCAGCGTGCATTTCCCGATCACCGATATGGCGCAGTTCGCTACCCGTCTACTGCTTAACGAACTCTCACTGGACGGTGAAATTCCCCGCCAACAGTTCGCGCCGAAAATCGTCAGCCGGGATTCGGTCGCGCCGCCACCGGGCTGATTAGCTCAATCATAGGCGTAATCGTTGCAGGCAGTTTGGACACGGATAGCGCGGAGGAACCGGAGCGTACACCTGGTACGTGAGGATGATTCGCTCTGCTCACCCTTCGGGCCGCCAATAAGTCGTTCAAAACCAAAGTGTTGCCTGAGCACTACCCTGCGCCAAAATGGCACATAAGATAGCCTGTCAGCTGTTGAAATCGACGGACTCGGTTTTATCCAGATGGATCACCGTCTGCGCGGGCTGCGTTTCGGCAATCACCACGCCGCGACGAATCGAATAGCGCACCGGCGTCTGCCTGCGCACCGCGTCGAAACCGCTCTCTGCCGCCAAAATGACCAGACTGGCGTCATGACCACATTCCAGGCCGTAGCCCTGCAAATTCATGGTGCGTGCGCTGTAGGTGGTGATCAGTTTCAGGCCGTCATCAATTTGCTGGTAACCCATCAGCTGACAGACGTGCAGCCCCATGTGCAGCACCTGCAACATATTGGCAGTGCCAAGCGGATACCACGGGTCGAAGACGTCATCATGGCCGAAACAGACGTTAATGCCGGCGTCGAGCATCTCTTTCACCCGCGTAATGCCCCGGCGTTTTGGGTAAGTATCGAAGCGGCCTTGCAGATGAATATTCACCAGCGGGTTGGCAACAAAGTTGATGCCTGACATTTTCAGCAGACGGAACAACCGCGAGGTGTACGCCCCGTTGTAAGAGTGCATCGCGGTGGTATGGCTGGCAGTGACGCGCTCGCCCATGTTTTCACGCAGTGCCAGCGCGGCGACAGTTTCCACAAAACGCGACTGCTCGTCGTCGATTTCATCGCAATGTACGTCGATCAACCGGTTGTATTGCTTCGCCAGCGCGAAGGTTTTATGCAACGACTCCACGCCGTATTCACGGGTAAATTCAAAATGCGGAATGGCCCCCACCACATCCGCCCCCCGCTTCAGCGCCTCTTCCAGCAGGGCTTCACCGTTGGGGTACGACATAATCCCCTCCTGCGGAAACGCCACAATCTGCACGTCGACCCATGGCGCAACCTCGGCTTTCACTTCCAGCATGGCTTTCAGCGCGGTGAGCGTCGGGTCGGAAACATCGACGTGGGTGCGCACATGCTGAATGCCGTTGGCGATCTGCCATTTCAGCGTCTGCCAGGCGCGCTGTTTGACGTCTTCGTGCGACAACAGCGCCTTGCGTTCAGCCCAACGCTCGATACCTTCGAACAGCGTACCGGACTGATTCCATGCAGGCTGACCGGCGGTTTGCGTGGTGTCGAGATGGATATGCGGTTCGATAAACGGCGGTATCGCCAGCCCGCCCTCGGCGTCAAGAAGGTGTGCACCCCGATCGTTGTTTTGCGGCTGGGCGATAATCTGGCGGACGACACCATCTTCAATATCGATCTGCCATAATCCTTCACGGTCAGGCATCCGTACGTTTTTAATGGAACGCAAAGGGGGTTTGATCACGCGCTACCTCATGGTTTCAGAAAGGCGGTGGGGAGAATGCAATAAGAGAACAATAGCCTGAAACTGTCTATAAATCGAAAGGTTACGTAAAAACTCAATAAAATCAGTCAAATACCACCTAAGAGGTATATTGGGATCGGCTTGATTTGCATCAATATCCCCTGCTACGCGCGCGCTATGTTTAGCCTTAGAAAATCAATATTGAGGCAATTATGAGCAAAGTCAGACTCGCGATTATTGGTAACGGCATGGTCGGCCATCGCTTTATCGAAGGCTTACTGGATAAAGCCGAGGCGGATCAGTTCGATATCACGGTATTGTGTGAAGAACCGCGCGTGGCCTATGACCGCGTCCACCTTTCCTCCTATTTTTCCCACCATACCGCTGAAGAACTGTCGCTGGTGCGCGAAGGATTCTACGAGAAGCATAACGTCAATGTGCTGATCGGCGAACGCGCCATCACGCTGAACCGCAAAGAGAAAGTCATCCACTCCAGCAGCGGCCGTACGGTGGTGTACGACAAACTGATTATCGCCACCGGTTCCTACCCGTGGGTACCGCCGATCCTCGGTTCTGACGGTCAGGACTGCTTTGTGTACCGCACCATCGAAGATTTGCACGCCATTGAAGCCTGCGCCCGGCGCAGCAAACGCGGCGCGGTGGTCGGTGGTGGTCTGCTCGGCCTTGAAGCCGCAGGCGCACTGAAAAACCTCGGCGTGGAAACGCATGTGGTGGAATTCGCCCCCGGCCTGATGACCGAACAGCTCGATGTGATGGGCGGCAACCAACTGCGCCAGAAAATCGAAAGCATGGGCGTGCAGGTTCATACCGCAAAAAATACCAAAGAGATCGTTCAGGGCGGCAGCAGCGCACGCAAAACCATGGTGTTCGCCGACGGCACCTCGCTTGAAGTCGATTTCATCGTCTTCTCCACCGGTATCCGCCCGCAGGACAAACTGGCGCGCCAGTGCGATCTGGAGATCGCGCCGCGCGGCGGCATCGTGATCAACGACCAGTGCCAGACCAGCGACCCTGACGTGTATGCCATCGGCGAATGTGCGTCGTGGAATCAGCGCACTTTCGGTCTGGTTGCTCCGGGCTACAAAATGGCGCAGGTTACCGCCGACCATCTGCTGGGCCGTCAAAACAGCTTCACCGGCGCGGACATGAGCGCCAAGCTGAAACTCTTAGGCGTTGACGTAGCCGGTATCGGCGACGCCCACGCACGCACGCCAGGCGCACGTAGTTATGTCTATCTCGACGAAAGCAAAGCGCTGTACAAACGCCTGATCGTCAGCGAAAACAACAAAACCTTGCTTGGTGCGGTATTAGTCGGCGACACCAGCGATTACGGCAATCTGTTGCAGCTGGTGCTGAATAATATCGAATTGCCGGAGAACCCGGACGCGCTGATCCTGCCCGCGCACGCAGGCAGCGGCGGCGGCGCGGCGATGGGTACTGACTCCCTGCCCGATAGCGCGCAAATCTGCTCGTGTTTCGATGTCACCAAAGGCGACATCATTAAAGCGGTGCAAGGCGGCTGCCACACCGTGGCGGCGCTGAAATCCGCCACCAAAGCCGGTAGCGGCTGCGGCGGCTGTATTCCGCTGGTCACACAGGTGCTGAACGCCGAGCTAAGCAAGCAAGGCATTGAGGTCAATCATCATCTCTGTGAACACTTCGCCTATTCGCGTCAGGAGCTGTATCACCTGATCCGCGTCGAAGGCATCCGCTCGTTCGACGACTTGCTCAACAAATACGGCAAAGGCTACGGCTGCGAAATCTGTAAACCGACCGTCGGCTCGCTGCTGGCCTCCTGCTGGAATGACTACGTGCTGAAAGCACAGCACACGCCGTTGCAGGAAACCAATGACGCTTTCCTCGCCAATATACAAAAAGACGGCACTTATTCTGTTATTCCGCGCTCACCGGGTGGCGAAATCACGCCACAGGGTTTGCTGGCGATTGGCGAAATTGCCGCAGAGTACAATCTCTATACCAAGATCACCGGCTCGCAGCGCATCGGCATGTTTGGCGCACAGAAAGACGATTTACCGGCCATCTGGCAGAAACTGATTAACGCCGGATTCGAAACCGGCCAGGCCTACGCCAAAGCGCTACGCATGGCGAAAACCTGCGTCGGCAGCACCTGGTGCCGTTACGGCGTCGGCGATAGCCTTGGGTTCGGTATCAGCCTGGAAAACCGCTACAAGGGTATCCGCACCCCGCACAAGATGAAATTTGGCGTCTCCGGCTGTACCCGCGAATGTTCTGAAGCACAGGGCAAAGACGTGGGGATTATCGCCACCGAAAACGGCTGGAACCTGTACGTCTGCGGCAACGGTGGGATGAAACCACGCCACGGCGATTTACTGGCGGCAGATCTGGATAACGCCACCCTGTTACGCTATCTCGATCGTTTCATGATGTTCTACATCCGCACCGCCGATAAGCTACAGCGCACGTCGGTCTGGATGGACAACCTCGAAGGCGGCATCGACTATCTGCGTAAAGTCATCATCGACAACAAACTTGGTCTGAGCGATCAGCTGGAAGCCGAACTGGCGCGCCTGCGTGAATCCGCCGTTTGCGAATGGCAGGAAACGCTGAATGACCCGGCAGCACAAACCCGCTTTACGCACTTTATCAACAGCGAACAGCGCGATCCGAATGTGCAGTTTGTGGCAGAACGCGAACAGCATCGTCCGGCTCGTCCCAACGAACGTATTCCGGTAACCCTCGTTAACGCCGGGGAGGAGATATTATGAGCCAGTGGCTGACACTCTGTTCCATCGACCAAATCTTGCCGGGTTGCGGCGTGTGCGCACTGGCAGGCGGGCAGCAGGTTGCGCTGTTCCGCCCGTATGCCGACGAGCAGATTTTCGCACTGTCAAATATTGACCCGTTTGCGCAGGCAAGTGTACTGTCGCGCGGTATTATTGGCGAACATCAGGGTGAGCTGTGGGTCGCGAGCCCGCTGAAAAAACAGCATTTTCGCCTGACCGACGGTTTGTGCATGGAAGACGACACTCATTCCATCGCGGCGTTTGAAACCCGTATAAAAGATGGCAACGTACACATTCACCTTTAGGAGCGCCTGAGCAATGGACTACTTCCCGCTGTTTTGCCAGTTACATAATAAAGCCTGTCTGCTGGTTGGCGCTGGGGAGGTCGCTGAGCGCAAGGCACGGCTGCTGCTTGATGCCGGAGCAAAGCTGACAGTTAACGCTATCATCTTCACACCGCAGTTCGAGGTGTGGGCCGCCGAAGGTCAGGTCAGCTTGTTAAAAGGCCCGTTCTCTCCGCTGCTGGTGGATGAAAAATGGCTGGTGATAGCCGCAACAGATTCATCATTGGTGAATCAGGAAGTCAGCGAAGCTGCCGAGCGTCGCCGGGTGTTCTGCAACGTGGTTGACGCGCCGGAAAGCGCCAGTTTCATCATGCCGTCGATTATCGACCGTTCACCACTGATGATTGCTGTCTCCTCCGGGGGCAATGCGCCGGTGCTGGCGCGGCTGCTGCGCGAACGTCTTGAAGCCATTTTGCCGCAGCATCTGGGCAAACTGGCGCAGGTGGCGGGCCAATTGCGCACCAGGGTCAAAACGCATTTCAGCGACATGTCCGAACGCCGCCGCTGGTGGGAAAAGCTGTTCAATCATCACCGTCTGGCGCAGTCGCTGGCTAACAGTGACCAGCAACAAAGTGACGCCTATATCGAAGAGCTGTTCAGTGAGCCGGTTGAGCATCATGGTGAAGTGATTTTAGTCGGCGCCGGTCCGGGTGATGCCGGTTTGTTGACGCTCAAAGGTTTGCAGCAAATGCAGTTGGCCGACGTGGTGGTATACGACCGGCTGGTGTCTGATGAAGTACTGAATCTGGTACGGCGCGACGCCGAGCGGATTTTTGTCGGCAAACGCGCGGGCCACCACTGCGTGCCGCAGGAGCAGATCAACCAGATCCTGCTTGAGCAGGCCAAACTGGGTAAACGCGTCGTTCGCCTTAAAGGCGGTGATCCCTTTATCTTTGGTCGTGGCGGCGAAGAGTTGGAGGCGCTGAAAGCAGCAGGCATCGCGTTTTCTGTCGTGCCGGGTATCACGGCGGCGTCAGGTTGCTCGGCCTACAGCGGCATTCCGCTGACCCACCGTGACCACGCGCAGAGTGTGCGGCTGATCACCGGGCATGCCAAACAAGACGGTGACCTCGACTGGGCCTGTCTGGCTCAGGGGCAGCAAACGCTGGTGTTTTATATGGGGCTGACGCAGGCCGGAGAAATCCAGCACCGGTTGCTGGAAAATGGTCTGCCAGCAGCAACGCCAGTGGCGCTGATCGAAAACGGCACCAGCCAGCAGCAGCGCGTGGTCACCGGAACGCTGACCGAACTGGGCACTCTGGCAAAACAGGTACAAAGTCCGAGCCTGATTATCGTCGGCAGCGTGGTGAGCTTACGGGAGAAACTGAATTGGTTCGCCAGCCTTTAGAAAATACAAAAGCAAAAGGCCAGCAAATCAGCTGGCCTTTTCATTTCTTACGCTCTATTTACGATTACGGCAAAGTGGCAAAACCGATAGCTTCATAGACTTTTTTCAGTGTTACGCTGGCGCGGGCGCGGGCCTTATCAGCACCGTCACGCATAATTTGCTGCAGTAATGCTTCGTCGCTACGGAAATGGTTAAAACGCGCCTGCAACTCGGTCAACATCCCGCCTACTGCTTCGGCTACGGCCCCTTTCAGGTGGCCGTACATCTGGCCTTCAAACTCGGCTTCCAGCTCGGCGATAGTTTTACCATTCACGCCGGAAAGGATATCCAGCAGGTTCGAGACGCCGGGTTTATTCGCCACATCATAACGTACCACCGGCGGCTCTTCGGAGTCGGTCATGGCGCGTTTGATTTTCTTCGTCACCGATTTCGGATCTTCCAGCAGGCCGATCACGTTATTACGGTTATCGTCCGACTTGGACATCTTCTTCGTCGGTTCCTGCAACGACATCACGCGCGCGCCAGATTTAGGGATAAACGGTTCAGGCACGCTAAATACGTTGCCATACAACGCGTTGAAACGGTTGGCGATATCGCGGCTCAGCTCAAGATGTTGTTTCTGGTCTTCACCGACCGGCACCTGATTGGTCTGGTAAAGCAGGATATCTGCAGCCATCAGTACCGGGTAATCGAACAGACCCGCGGTGATACTGGAATTCTCGCTATTGGAGTTTTCGTAGCGGGCCGACTTATCTTTGAACTGGGTCATGCGGCCCAGTTCGCCGAAATAGGTGTAGCAGTTCAACGCCCAGCTCAACTGAGTATGTTCAGGAACATGGGACTGCACAAAAATAGTACTTTTTTGCGGGTCAATGCCGCAAGCCAGATACAACGCCAGCGTGTCGAGGGTGGCCTTGCGCAGTTGCACAGGATCCTGACGTACGGTGATAGCGTGCAGGTCAACGATGCAGTAAATGCATTCGTAGTCGTCCTGCAACTTCACCCACTGACGCAGCGCACCCATGTAGTTGCCAATGGTCAGTTCACCAGACGGTTGTGCACCACTAAATACGATGGGTTTACTCATTTTTATGCTTCCTGATCTTTTAAGGATTACAGCCCAAAAGTGGGCAAGAGGTCGGCGAAATGTTCAAGGACGCGATCGGGCTTGCTCAGCGCGATGCTTTCACCGTAGTTATAGCCATACGTCAAACCGACCGAGCGGCAACCGGCGGCCTGTGCCGCCTGAATATCATTGCGCGAATCACCAACAAAAACCAGTTCGCTGGCCCGCAGACCGAGCTTCGCCAGCATCAGGTACATCGGTGCCGGATGCGGTTTTTTCTGCACGACGTCATCACCGCCGATCACCACTGAAAAATACGCCTCAATACCGAGCGAGTTCAGCAACGGTGCGACAAACGGTGTCGGCTTGTTGGTGATAAGCCCCATCGGTATGCCCTGCGTTTTCAACGCGGCCAGCGTCTCTTTCACCTGCGGATATAAGCGGCTGCCGCCAGCGGCCATTTCAGCGTAGTGATGGTCAAATCTGTCGCGTACTTGCTGGCAAAACTCCGGCGACATATCACCTTCGGCCCAGCGTACGGCGCGTTCGACCATGACATCGGCCCCGTTACCAATCCAGGTGCTGATACGCTCGACACCTGCCGGAGGCAGGCCGAACTCTTTCAACGCCATATCGACGGCATCAGCCAGACCCGGCGCGCTGTCGACCAGCGTGCCGTCGAGATCAAAGGCAACGCCCAGCGGTTGCATTGACTCAGCCATGGGAAACCTTCGCCAGTTCGCTGCGCATATGGTCAATCACTGTGCGGTAATCAGGCTGGTTGAAGATAGCAGAACCGGCAACAAACATATCCGCGCCCGCCGCGGCGATCTCACCAATATTTTCAGCTTTCACGCCACCGTCAATTTCCAGACGAATATCGTAACCGCTGTCATCGATCAGTTTGCGCACCTGGCGCAGCTTATCAAGCGTGCCGGGGATAAACGACTGACCACCAAAGCCTGGATTCACCGACATCAGCAGGATCACGTCGAGTTTATCCATCACGTAATCCAGATAACTCAGCGACGTCGCCGGGTTAAACACCAGACCGGCTTTACAGCCGTGCTCTCTGATCAGTTGAATGGTGCGATCAAGATGTTCAGAGGCTTCAGGATGGAAAGAGATGTAGGTGGCACCGGCAGCGGCGAAATCCGGGATCAGGCGATCGACCGGTTTCACCATCAGGTGCACGTCAATCGGTGCGTTAATCCCGGCTTTTTGCAGGTAATTATGCAGTGACTGACACACCAGCGGCCCTATCGTCAGATTAGGCACGTAGTGGTTATCCATTACGTCAAAGTGTACGACGTCTCCGCCAGCTTCCAGTGCTTTGGCCGTGTCTTCACCCAGACGGGCAAAGTCAGCCGATAAAATGGACGGGGCAATCAAAAACTTTTTCATCCGCTTCTCCAGACAAGAGGGTTACGAGCTGGCCTGCGCTTGTTTACGCAAATCAGCGATAGAGCGCCAAAAGTTCGTTCACTTTACTGCGTTGCGATGCGTTGCTGCTGATGGTTCGACGCGCCGAAACGCGGTGCAACGTCGCTTGTGCATACCACTCCAGCGTCAGCGGCGTTTCATGGTTGGAGATCAGAACCGGCACGTTATTTTCTGACGAGAGCTGATAGGCCAGCCGGGCCAGGTTGCGTTGATCGTCCATGCTGAAGCTGTTGGTGTGATACGCCGTAAAATTCGCCGTCGCCGACAGTGGCGCATAGGGTGGGTCGCAATAGACCACCGAGCCAGACTCCGCTTTCAACAAAGTTTGCTGGTAATGCTCACACACAAACAGGGCATTTTGCGCTTTTTCAGCAAACCAGTAGAGTTCAGTCTCAGGGAAATAGGGCTTTTTATAGCGACCAAACGGCACGTTAAACGCACCGCTGAGATTATAACGACACAGGCCGTTGTAACAATGGCGGTTGAGATAGAGAAAAAGAACCGAGCGGCGATAGATATCACTGCTTTGGTTAAATTCCGCTCTCAGCTCATAGAAACGCTCTGACTGATTGAATTCCGGGGAAAAAAACACGCGGGCATCACGCACGAATTCGTCGGTACGTGTTTTTACAATGTCGTAAAGGTTTATCAGATCGTTGTTGATATCGGCCAGAATGTACGATTTATAATCAGTATTAAGAAATACCGACCCCGCACCAACAAAAGGCTCTATCAGACAATCTCCTGCTGGAAGATGACTTTTGATGTCATCAACCAGCGGATATTTGCCACCAGCCCATTTCAAAAAAGCGCGGTTTTTCTTCATGCCGTCAGTTAGCTACTTATACAATTCACAGCCGCGGATTGTATCCTGTTTTTAGACAGCAAATCGCGTTGAGATCAGATTCATTTTTTCAGGTCTTGCTGTACTTGATGTACAGGCTTAACCCACGGTTTTTTCGCCTGCACGTCAGCAGGCAAGCTGGAAATTGCACTTTTCGCTTCAGCCGATGAGGCATAGTTGCCGCTCACCAGTACATACCATGGCTTACCATCACGTGCTGTCTGATAAACCAGGTAGTTTTTTAAACCCTGCTGTTTAGCAAACGCATTCAGAGTATTCGACTGGGAAGCTCCGCTCAGTTGCAGCGTAAAATGGCTTCCCGGTGCAGATTTAATCGCGCCGCCGGTACCCGTTGCTGGGCTGGTGGTGGCTACCGGTTTAGTGGTTTCTTTCGTCGAATGCGACGCGGCTGTCGCTGGTTTCGTCTGTACCGGTTTTTTGGACTCCTGCACAGGCGCGGTGGTGTGCGTCTTAGCCGGTTTGGTTACTGCGGGTTTGGTATGTGCCGTTTGCTGCGGATTACGCGTAGCCGCTGGCACTTTACCTTTCGCGGCACCGTCAACCGTGGCCGGAGAGGTCGGTAAAGACGTCAATGACTGCGTTCCCGCGTTCACACCATCCTGTACGGCGGCATTAACCTGCCCTTGCTGCGAGGAGAGGGCATCAGACATGTCGCCCGGCAGATCCACACGCTCTTTGGCGTTACCGTTGTCAGGCTGTGGCTGAGCCTCGGTTGGCGTCGGGGATATTGGTGGCAAGCCAACGTTCTGCGGCTGCTGACCGTTATTCGCCTGCGCACTGTTACTCGCCTGCGCGGTATTTCCCTGCGCCTGGGCAGAAGGCTGCGCCGGAGCGGCAGCATCATTGCCGGAGCCAGACAGATTGATGTCTTTAGGGCCGTTGTTTTGTTGGGTAGCTTCGTGCTGAGTTGGAGCTTTAAGAGCGGAGCCGATACCGACGATCAGTAACAGCAGCACCAGAATGCCGACACCAATCATCAGATGTTGACGGGAGACCGCAAGTCTTGGTGCAGAAGACGCCGGTTTACGCGAGCGCGGTGGACGGCGATCGCTGGTATCTGGCTTAAGATCGTCTTCCGGTGTTAAATCATCCATCTAAAACCTCCAACCCGGCTAAAAGCCTGCAAAAGCGGCTTTATGCGGAGCAACTATCCTGACTGATAAATATAACGCTTTGCTGGCAAAGGGTTAATCGGTAAGACAAGGCCTGTGAGATAACCCACACACTGTGCGTTACCGGCAATCCTCAATCGACGCCAGCACCATTTCATGTGACACACCGGAGCGAACTTCAGACTGACCAATCGCTTTCGGTAATACCAGACGCAGCTCACCGGCCAGAACCTTTTTGTCACGCATCATATGCGGCAAATAAGCCCCGGCAGGCATTTCCTGAGGACCGGTTACCGGTAATCCGGCGCGCAGAAGTAGAGTTTTAACCCGGGCAATATCGGCCAGGCTAAATTGGCCTAAACGATGCGCGGTATAACAGGCCATCACCATGCCCGCAGCCACGGCTTCGCCATGCAGCCAGTTGCCATAACCCATTTCAGCTTCGATGGCGTGCCCGTAAGTATGACCAAGGTTGAGCAAAGCACGCATACCGCTTTCGCGTTCATCGGCAGCCACCACCTCAGCCTTCAGCTCGCAGCAACGACGTATGCAATATGCCAGCGCATTCATATCCAGCGCCAGCAGGGCATCCATGTTGTCTTCGAGCCATACAAAGAAGTCGGCATCCAAAATAATGCCGTATTTTATAACCTCTGCCATACCGGAAGACATCTCACGGGCGGGCAGAGTACGCAGGCAGTCGAGATCGACCACAACCGAAGCGGGTTGATAGAACGCGCCGATCATGTTTTTGCCAAGCGGATGGTTGACGGCAGTTTTGCCACCAACGGAGGAATCGACCTGAGATAACAGCGTGGTAGGCACCTGAATAAAGCGTACCCCACGCTGATAACTGGCAGCAGCGAAGCCGGTCAAATCGCCAACCACGCCGCCACCTAAGGCAATCAGCGTGGTGTCACGACCATGAGGTTTTTCCAGTAACGCTGAAAAAACCTCATTAAGAACAGTCAGGGATTTGTATTGTTCACCATCAGGCAGTATCACCTGATCAACACGAACGCCTGCCTGCTCCAGGACTGAGCGAACGGAGTCCAGATAGAGAGGTGCCAGAGTCTGGTTTGTTACCAGCATGACCTGATCACCCGCCTTTACAGGCATAAAAGAAGCCGGATCGTGGAACAATCCGGCAGCAATCGTAATGGGATAGCTACGCTCCCCTAACGTTACGGTAATCCTCTCCATTTCGTGCTCAGTGACCTTCTAAACTTACACTCTCAGGCAATAACAGAATGCCAAAAATCAGTTACTTTCCAACATGTTAATAATTTGGTTGGCAACTACTTTGGCGCTTTGATCGTCAGTACGGATAGTCACATCCGCAATTTCTTCATACAGCGGATTACGCTCTTTCGCCAGTGCTTCAAGCACTTCGCGTGGGGGCGCACTCACCTGTAATAATGGACGTTTTTTGTCGCGTTGTGTACGCGCCAATTGTTTTTCGATGGTAGTTTCAAGATAGACGACAACGCCACGCGCTGACAAACGGTTACGGGTTTCACGTGATTTAACAGAACCCCCGCCGGTCGCCAGAACGATGCCTTGCTTTTCTGTGAGTTCGTTGATCACTTTTTCTTCGCGGTCGCGGAATCCGTCTTCGCCTTCTAAATCAAATACCCAGCCTACATCAGCTCCGGTGCGTCGCTCAATTTCGTGATCAGAGTCAAAAAACTCCATATTGAGTTGCTGAGCTAACTGTCGACCAATAGTGCTTTTGCCGGCACCCATAGGCCCAACCAGAAAGATATTGCGTTTCTCTGCCATGTTTTTTGGTATTACTAAGACAATTCGTTGATGATAACCCGCCCCGCCAATCAAATTAGCGGCGGGACCTAAACTGAAACCTCATGAGCGGTAGTGCGAGATCAGACAAAAATTATCTCAACACTCTTGGTAGTTTGGCAACCGAATAAATTGCATCGCGCGCCGCAGGAGGGAAACCGTACGTTTTTATCGGCGTTTCAGCAGTCATTAAAAATCACGGTGCTCAATTCGGTAACCCTTGTAAGCTAAATCGGCCGCAGCGTCAAACTCAGAAGCCTTTCGTGACACAAAAAGTTGCATAAGCTCAACGCTATTATGCCATTTTAGTCACGCCAACTCCCCGATTAATGGCCGCTAATTAAGGTTGGAGTGATAAAAATCACCAATTCGCGACGCTTCATGCTTTTTGACTGCTGTTTGAATAAAGATCCCACCACGGGAATGTCACCGAAGACTGGAACTTTGTTTTCCGTGTTCTGATTATGGCGCTGAAAAATGCCGCCGAGCACAATAGTTTCTCCATCTTTGACGGTGACCTGCGTTTTAATTTCCTGTTTATCGATAGCCAGCGCTTCGCCTTCGGCCTGTTTGATAGTGCGTCCCGGCATGTTCTGGCTGATTTGCAGCGCCAGTGTGATGCTGCCGTTGCGCTGAATTTTAGGCGTCACCTCCATCCCCAGCACCGCTTCTTTGAATTCAATTGACGTACTGCCGCTGGCACCGCTCGACACCTGATAGGGAATTTCCGTCCCCTGTTTGATGCTGGCAGTCTGCATGTGCGCGGTGAGCAGGCGCGGACTGGCGATAATATCCACCTGATCTTCCTGCTCCAGCGCCGTCAGTTCCAGATCCAAAATCCGACCGCTGATATGCGCCAAATTAAACCCCGCTGTCACTATCGGATTTTCCACCGGCAACCCCATGCTAAAATTATTCATCCTGACCGACTTCGTGATCGGGTTATCGCCATTAAACCCCCAGCGCACACCAAGTTCACGCAGGCTTTCGCTGTTCATGGTGACGATATGTGCAGCGAGCTGTACCTGCTGTAAAGGCAGATCCATCTCTTTCAGCCAGGGCGTGACAATTTCCAGCGCTTGCCGGGTATCACGGATTAAGAGCGTATTGGTTCGCACATCCGCTGAGGCATGTCCTTTTTCAGACAATAGCGAGCCTTTCTGGGCATTCAGGCTGGCGGCAGTTTCGGTAGCGTCGGCGTACTGTAACGCCACAGTCAAACTGTCCAGTGGGCGCTGTTGCAACTCGCGTTCGCTCTCCTCTTTCTGTTTTTGCCGTTGGGCTGCGGGGTCGGCCTGGGGGAAGATCATCAGCACATTGCCCTGTTGCTGGCGGGTCACCTTGCCCATCTGCAGAATGATATCCATCGCCTGCTGCCATGGAACATTCTGCAGCCTGACGCTGAGCTTGCCTTCCACACCCGGCGCGGTGACCAGATTCATCTGCTGATGATCGGCCAAAGCCTGCAAAATCACCGTCAGCGGCGTCTCCTGAAACTCCAGGGTGATCGGTTTGGCGGCGATATCTGGCGCTGCCGACATGCCTGCGCTGCTGACTAACAGGCAAGTAAACATCACCAGAATCCGCCCTGTTTTCTTAAAATACTTCATTTTTTTTCCTTTCCCTGGAGGGTGCCTAACGACAAGTGTTCCGCTAGCGATGCAACGCCAACGTGTGCTGCCTGGCAGCACAAGGCGGCTGCTGTAAGTCGAAACTAATTTGTGCTGACTCAACGGCCACTGCCTGCCAGCCTGATAATTCATCACGCCACCCCACTGCCACTTTTTGCCAGCCGCGACCGGGCCAGAGTACCCAGCCCTGATGATGTTCAGTGTCTCCTACCACCCCACCAAGAATCACCTCGCTAAAAGCATCGTGGGTATCTGAACACGCCGAATTCGACATTGAAGAGAAGGGATCCCGCCCCACTGCATCAGCCGCCAAAAGGGGTAAGAATGCCGCAGAAGTGATGTTTTCTGCGGCTAAAGAGAAGGTGATGTTAAGAAATGACTTTTCTGCGTGGAGCTGTAGTTGGCTAAAAAAAGGCGCGGCAGGGTCGTCCAGTAAGCCGCCCATTAGCGACAGCAGCCCTTTGAAATCTGACTGCAATGTCAGTCGTCCTCTCTCATCTTTTACACCACCCGCACCAACCGGGACGTGTTGTTCAGGCTGCCACTGCACCAGCGTGCTGGCTGACTGGCGCAACGGCCCGGAGATTTTCTCCATCAGCGTCACGTTTACGGTTTGCCCAGATGCAAAAGTGGCCTGTTGCCGTAACAACGCCGCGAGGGAAGGTTGCGTCAGTAGGCGACGCTGCTGACCAGAAACGCTTTCCCGCAGGATGGCAGCCCGTTGTTGTTCCTGTTGCAGCTGCTGTAAGGGGGTTTTGAGCATGAGAAAATAGAGCAGACCCAGCAGGGTCAGCACGCCCGATATCTGCATTCCCCACTGCTGCCAGACGGGTCTTTCCATCATTTGCGTGAAAGCCCGCGAAAACGCAGTTTTCATCGAGATCTCCTTTATAAAATGTTGCGCGATCCGCTAAGCCGTACCTGTACGCCAAAACCCAGGCTTTGGGCTGGCAGACGTTGAATGTCGAGCAGCCGCACCTCCGTAAACAACGCGTCATCTTTCAGTGCCTCCGCGAAGATCATGATGGCCTGATATACGCCACTCTCTCCGCGCAGTTGCAGATCACCGTCCGGCTCTTCAGTGATTTCCGTCAGCCATACTCTGTCTGGGATATTCCCGGCGATAGACCTCAGCAGAGCCAGATAACCGAGGCTTTTCATCCGGCGCTGCTCCCTTTGGCTGGCTGCGCGTTGCAACCCTTGCAGTTGCAGCGTGGCGTCGTGAACTTTCTCAAGCTGTCGGGTAAGTCGCGTCTGGCTATCAGCCAGCGTTTGTACGTCACTCTCCATTGCCCGCACCGAGCGCTGGGTGATCACCATCCAGACGGACATGAGTGCCACCGCCAGCATGAAGAGCAACGTCGTCTGCCGCAGCCAAAAGCGTTGTTGTCGCCGCTGTTGAAGGCCGCGCCATGGCAACAGGTTGACCTGTAGCATCAGCGATCCTCCGGGCGCAGGGCTAAACCGGTGGCGAGAGCAAAAGCGCCGGGGTTGGCAGGAAGAGGCGGTGAAAGTTGCTCTATCGCGGTGAAAGGCGACCATGGGAGAACACCTGCCGGCAATGCCTCAGTATTGACGCTACTGAACAGACAGTGTTCGTCACACAGTTTTACCGCCCGGTATTGTTCACGGGCATAAAGTGCAAGTTGTGCAATATCACCGATCTCCTCTTGGTCGAATACGCCAAATTGAAAAGGTAAGCCATGGGGAGCAGCCCACAACCATCCGTCATCCAGCCGGTGCAGTAAGAGTTTTTCAGCACTAACACCTGCGGCACTGGCGGCAAGTTGCAGCGCGCAGGGGGCGAGTTCAAATACGTCGGCAAACAGTCGTGACTGTGCCAGGCAGTGTTGCCATTGCTGAATTTCGTGCTGCCTCGCTGCAGTGACAATAATATTTTTGTCACCGCAGGGATCGGTCCGGTAATCCATCACCAGTTGCTCAACGCTCAGCGGGAAATGGCGGGCTGCGCTGGCTAAAATAAAAGCGCTGCGTGCGGCGGCACTGAGCCGGGCATCGGGTGGTGAAAGGAGATGCTGCATAACACGCTGGGCGGGAAGGCAAACCCGTAACGAGATCTTGGTAGGCAAGGTATTGCGCCATGCAGATAAAATAGCGGAAAGCGACGCGCTCTCATGTAAAATCCCCCCGCGCAGCGTGAGGGCCGGTAACGGATGGTGCCACCAGTGCCGTAATTGCCAACCGTGGCGACGCCGTTGAACCGCGATCGCCCGGGCAAAACCGGCTTGAATATCCAGGCCTACCTGCCATGCTTGTAGTCGCATTTTCGCCCAATCTCCATATCGTCAAGTTAATAAAAGTACGTATCCATGTCGTAGGCTTGCCTTTATACTACCGCGCGGTTGTTTATAAACTGCCCAATTGACACTAAATGGGAAATCTCAGGTGAAGTTCGTAAAGTATTTTTTGATTCTTGCACTGTGTTGCATTTTGCTGGGAGCAGCCTCGATATTTGGCTTGTACAAATATATCGAGCCGCAGTTACCCGATGTCGCCACGCTCAAAGACGTGCGTTTGCAAACACCGATGCAGGTTTACAGTGCTGAAGGCGATTTAATCGCCCAATACGGCGAGAAACGCCGTATTCCGTTAAAACTCGGCCAGATCCCACCGGAGATGGTGCATGCATTCATCGCAACCGAAGACAGCCGTTTTTATGAACATCACGGCGTTGACCCGATCGGTATTTTCCGTGCGGCTTCCGTGGCACTGGTTTCTGGCCATGCTTCGCAGGGCGCCAGTACCATCACTCAGCAGCTGGCACGTAACTTCTTCCTGAGCCCGGAACGCACGCTGACGCGTAAGATCAAAGAAGCGTTTCTGGCTATCCGTATCGAACAGATGATGACTAAGGATGAGATCCTTGAGTTGTATCTGAACAAGATCTACCTCGGTTACCGCGCTTATGGCGTGGGCGCAGCGGCGCAGGTCTATTTTGGTAAGGATGTCAGCCAACTGACACTCAGTGAGATGGCCGTGATCGCGGGCTTGCCAAAGGCACCGTCCACGTTCAACCCGCTCTATTCCCACGACCGCTCGCTGGCGCGTCGCAACACCGTACTGTCCCGTATGCTTGATGAGAAATACATCACGCAGGAGCAGTACGACGCTGCACGTGCAGAACCGCTGATCGCCAATTACCATGCGCCACACATCGAGTTCTCAGCACCCTATCTGACGGAAATGGTGCGTCAGGAGATGGTGAAACGTTATGGCGACAACGCCTATAACGACGGCTATATGGTCTACACCACTATCACCAAGAAAACCCAGCTGGCAGCACAAGAAGCCTTGCGCACCAACGTTCTGAATTACGACATGCGCCACGGCTACCGCGGCCCGTCTAATCAGATGTGGAAAGTGGGTGAGACACCTTGGGATGAGAACAAAATTGTTCAGTCACTGAAAACTCTGCCCGTTTACGGACCGCTGTTCCCGGTGGTTGTGACACAGGTGGACGCTGAGCAGGCAACGGCAACCATGGCCAACCGCGCGGTGATTTCATTGCCGTTCAGCGGTATGCGCTGGGCGCGCCCTTATCGCTCTGATAACAGCCAGGGCCCGTCACCGAAGAGAGCATCTGACGTGGTGCAGTCCGGTCAGCAAGTCTGGGCACGTAAAGTAGGTGACGTCTGGTGGCTGGCACAGGTTCCCGACGTCAACTCAGCGATTGTCTCCCTGAACCAGAACACTGGCGCAGTTGAAGCGCTGGTCGGTGGTTTTGACTTTAACCAAAGTAAGTTTAACCGTGCAACACAGGCGCTGCGCCAGCTCGGTTCGAACATTAAACCGTTCTTGTATACCGCCGCGATGGACAAAGGCCTGACGCTGGCGACTATCCTCAACGACATGCCCATTACCCGTTGGGATGCCGGTGCGGGTCAGGACTGGCGGCCGAAAAACTCCCCACCAACCTATGTCGGCCCAATCCGCCTGCGTCAGGGGCTGGGTGAGTCGAAGAACGTCGTGATGGTGCGTGCGATGCGTGCGATGGGTGTCGATTACGCGGCGGAATATCTGCTGCGCTTCGGCTTCCCGGCCGCCAACATCGTTCACTCCGAATCGCTGGCATTAGGATCCGCATCCTTCACGCCGTTACAGGTCGTCCGGGGCTATGCCACTCTGACTAACGGGGGTTATCTGGTTGATCCTTACTTCATCACGAAAATCGTGGATGAGTCGGGTCAGGTTCAGTTTGAAGCTAAACCTAAAATTGCCTGCCGCACTTGCAACATCCCGGTGATTTATGGTGATTCGCAGAAATCAGCAGTGCTGTCTGATGACAACGTTGAGAACGTCGCGGTTTCCAGCGAAGGCAATAACAACAACAGCGTCCCTATGCCACAGCTTGAGCAGGTTCCTGCCGGCCAGACGCAGCAAGATGGAGAGCAACAGTACGCGCCACATGTGATCAGCACCCCGCTGTCGTTCCTTATCAGTGATGCATTGAATTCCAACATCTTCGGCGAACCTGGCTGGATGGGAACCGGCTGGCGTGCTGGCAAGGATCTGAAGCGTCATGATATCGGCGGTAAAACCGGTACAACCAACAACTCGAAAGATGCGTGGTTCTCTGGCTATGGTCCGAATGTGGTGACCTCAGTGTGGATTGGTTTTGACGATCATCGCCGTGATCTGGGCCGCTCAACGGCTTCAGGCGCCATTCCTGACCAGATTTCTGGCGCGGAAGGCGGCGCGAAGAGTGCTCAGCCAGCCTGGGATGACTACATGAAAGCCGTTCTGGAGGGCGTACCTGAAGAGAAACAAGTTCCACCACCGGGTATTGTGACGGTCACCATAGACAAACAGACTGGCAAGCTTTCTGATGGCGGTGGCGCAAGTCGCCCTGAGTATTTCATTGATGGCACGCAACCGACTGAACATGCCGTTCACGAAGTGGGTACCACCCTGATGGACAACGGCCAGGCGCACGAACTGTTCTGATGCGCTAAAACCAGAAGACAAAAAAGCCGGTCATGCACATTTCGCAGACCGGCTTTTTTATTGAGAAATTTTCAGGACGTTAAGAAGAGCAAAAACTAGAGCGGGTTATTCAGCAGAAATTCACGGGCAAGGAACAGTGCGCTGATGTTGCGGGCCTCGTTGAAGTCAGGCTCGTTGAGCAGCTCCATCATGCGGGCGATGGGCCAGCGGGTTTGTGGCAACGGTTCCGGCTCATCCCCTTCCAGGCTTTGCGAGTACAGCCCTTTGGCAATGACAATATTCATGCGACTGGAGAAATACGAAGGGGCCATAGTCAGTTGAGAGAGGAAATCGAAGTGCTGCGCGCCATAGCCTACCTCTTCCATCAACTCCCGGTTCGCAGCCTCAAGCACACTTTCTCCGGGATCAATCAACCCCTTGGGGAAACCCAGCTCATAGCTGTCGATACCCACGGCATATTCGTGAATCAACAGCAGGTCTTCGCCGATAACCGGAACAATCAGCACGGCTTCACGGTTCGATGGGCGCATGCGTTCATAGACGCGCTGCACGCCGTTGCTGAAAGTAAGATCGACGGATTCAATGGTGAACAATCGCGAACTCGCGACCGTTGTCACTTTGTGAATCTCAGGTTTTTGCAGGTGCTTATCCATGTGTTCCCCAATTTATTGTTCACCTGATACCGGTGACGCAATGGGTTTCAATTCGTTGTCACTTAATGGCATTGTGCGTTAATGCGAACCTTCATCGCAATATTTGTGCGACATAAATTCGGTATCGTCACCGTCAGCCAGGAAATTTCCGCATGGGAGTTCGGGATCCGCTTCTCAAATCCGAGAAATAACCCTTAACAAAAAGCTTCACGTATAAAAATAGGATTATACCGATACCCTCTACGTTGAGATTATTGGTATGATCGAAAATGGCTGTTTTTATGAAGCAATTAAACGAATAACTCATTCATAAACATGTCTTTCCAACGCGTCGATATCAGTCATCTTAGTCAGGGGATCGGATGAGCACAGTAGTCGTTACACTTTTTTTATTGTGTCTCACCGTCATTGCCGCAGGGGTATTCCTCTGGTTTATCGTCCGGCGCCGTAGTACGGCGACTTCCAATGTGCATTTTTCCAAGCCCAATCAACGCAAGCTGACGCAGCAGGAGCGCGACGCTGTCGAGCAATATCTGCGCCAAAATGAAAAGCTAAGCCAGACCCCGATCACCCATCGCAGTAATTTAATGCTCCAACGCGACAAGCTCACGCTGACGGCCAAAAGCGAAAGTGTCTACACCGTGACCCGCGCCATCACCCGCTATGGGGTTGCCAGCGAAGAACCCAATAAATGGCGTTATTTTCTGGAAACGACTGAAATCCATCTGCCCCCGTTTTGGGAGCAGTACATCGCCCATGAAAACCACGTTGAGCTGATCAAAACCCAAACGGTGCCGCTGGTGATTTCGCTCAACGGGCACTCTCTGGTCGACCATATTTACGAACGTTCTGCCCCCGGCCCCTCAGTCATACCCACACCACCACAAAATGCTTCGATCCGCCATGAAGAAAGTGAACATATTCAGCTGGTGAAGGTTCGCTACGAAACCCGCGAAGAGCATGCCCTTACCCGCTCCAACGGCGTGCGTGAAGCGCTGGCGATTTCCGCAGTGATGCTGTTGCTGTTTATCACCCTGGTAGGGCCGGCGGTGATTTTACCGTGGATGCTGGCGATAGCCGCCCTTCTGCTCGGATGGGTCGGCTGGCGTTTTCTGGCTGAGCGTCTGGGGAAAAACCGTAAAGAGATCCACTGCTTGCGCGGTCAGCCTAAACGCTGGGGCCTGTTTGGTGAATCAAAGCAGGGCGATATCAGCAATATTTCGTTAGGCGCGGTAGATCTGATTTATCCACCGCACTGGCACGCCTATATTGGGCGGGACCTGGGCCAGCCAACGGACGTCGAACTCTACATGAACAGCCAGGTCGTTCGTCAGGGGGCCTATCTCTCACTGCATGACGAAGTCAAAAACTTCCCGTTACAGCTGTGGGGAAAAAATCTGGTACTGGCGGCCAGTGCGTTAGTGTTGTTGGTGATGCTGCTGATTTACGTCCCGCTCGGTCTGCCACTGAAACTCAGCCTTGCCTGGCTACAGGGCGCGCAGAGCACACAGGTCAGCAGTGTGCAGGCGTTGGAGAAAACCCCGCTGCGCGTCGGTGATACGCTGAAAGTACAGGGTACCGGCATGTGTTACGTTCCACCGGCAAATGCCAGAACAGCGCCTACCGGGTTTATGCCGTTTGATTGCTCGGGGATTTACTGGAATGAAGCCGCGCCGCTGCCGATGCCGGAATCAGAATCTATTGATGCCGCGACGGCGCTGCTGACCACGGTCAACACCCAGTTGCACCCGGGTGACACCCTGGAACAAAATATCAACCCTCAGTTGGCAACGGCCATTGAGAAATCAGGCATGATTTTGCTGGATGACTTTTCTGACATCGTGCTGAAAACTCAAACACTTTGCAGCACCAGCGATGACTGTGTACGGCTGAAAAATGCGCTGGTCAATCTGGGCAACGCGGATAACTGGGCGACGTTAGTTAAACGCGCAAAATCTGGCACATTGAAGGGCATGAACGTGCTATTGCGGCCGGTGAGTGCACAATCACTCAGCGAACTGGTTAACACCGCGACCTCCTCCTTTTTCGCCCATGAAACACGCCGTGCAGCGGAAACGTTAAACAGTCCGCCGCCGGGCGGCTTCTTGATCAGTAATGACGAAGGTAAGCAGTTGGTAGAACAGCCTGTTCCGCCTGTGTCGTTATATGCCTACAACCCACTCGGCCAGTGGAAGCAGTTACAGAATTTATCCTCAATGTTGTTGCACACGCCATTCAGTGCGCAGGGCGTTATTACCAACATCAGTACTGATGCTAACGGGACGCGCCATATTTCACTGCACAGCGAGCCAGATATCTCCACTCTGTGGCGTTACCTTGGCACCAGTCTGCTGCTGCTGCTGCTGATTGTCTTCCTGCTGCTCAACAGCATTCTGCTGGTGAAGCGCCGCTTGAAAGATAAGTACCGCATGAACAATATTCAGAATTACTACAACAACTGCTTCAATCCGACACTGGTCACTACAACGGTTCGCAGTCTGGACTGACGACTTTCTGTGTCAGCGGCCCCTGTGCTACCCTGAAACCCTTTCCTGTGATTAAACATTCGCTCCCTGCGGTGGCTGACAAATGCCACCTGGCGGGCGATATGGAGCCTGCATGTCCCCGGATTTCGACTGGAACACTATTGATACCGTACTGCTTGATATGGATGGCACTCTGCTGGATCTGGCCTTCGACAGCCAGTTCTGGTTGCAGGACGTACCGCTGGCGCTGAGCCAGCAGCGCGCTATTGCCTTCGAGGAAGCGCGTCAATATATCCATGCCGAATATCTCGCCGTTCAGCACACCATGAACTGGTATTGCTTCGATTACTGGAGCCAAAAGCTGGATCTGGATATCTACCAGATGACCACCGATATCGGCAGTAACGCCAGATTGCGTGACGATACCCTGCCGTTTTTACAGCAGTTACGCGACAGTGGCCGCACAGCCATTTTGCTGACCAATGCCCACCCGCACAGCCTGGCGGTGAAATGTCAGCACACGGGTTTAGACCAGCACCTTGATTTATTACTTTCCACCCACACATTTGGTTATCCGAAGGAAGATCAGCGATTGTGGGCGGCAGTACAACAGCAAACAAGTTTTAACCCACAGCGCACCCTCTTTGTGGATGATGGTGAACCTATCCTCAATGCGGCAAAAACCTTTGGTATCCGCTATTGTCTGGGTATAGAAAACCCCGACTCCACTCTGGCGGATAAGTCCTTTGATGCGCACCCGTCGATCAGCGATTACCGCAGCCTGCTGCCTTTGATTCAACCGGTTGCAGGCAGGGTCGCGTAAACCTCGCTCACCCCTGGAGAGACGAATGAAGGGTAAAACGGACGAAGATGACAACGCAATCCGCCTCGACAAATGGTTGTGGGCGGCGCGTTTTTACAAAACCCGTGCGCTGGCACGGGAGATGGTTGATGGCGGTAAAGTGCATTACAACGGTCAGCGCAGTAAGCCCAGCAAGCTGATGGAAATGAACGCCGAAATTACCCTGCGTCAGGGAAATGACGAGAAAACGGTCTTGGTGTTGGGTTTAACCCTCCAGCGCCGCACTGCGGAAGAAGCGCAAAAGCTCTATCAGGAAACCGAGGCAAGCGTCGTCAAAAGGGAAAAAGTCGCCCTGGCACGCAAAATGAATACCATGCCTCATCCGGATCGTCGTCCTGATAAAAAGGAACGCCGCGACCTGATCAAATTTAAAAATGGCGACGCGGAATAACCGGCGTTAACCATTAAACAGAGAGAAATTATGTCTAATCACGACCAACTGCACCGCTATCTGTTCACTCACCACGCCGTGCGCGGTGAACTCGTATCACTTAGCGAGACGTTTCAACAGATCGTTGCAGGTCACGACTACCCTGCCGAAGTCCGTACTTTGCTTGGCGAGATGCTGGTAGCCACCAGCCTGCTGACGGCAACGCTCAAGTTTGACGGCGATATCACCGTTCAGTTACAAGGCGATGGCCCGCTGAAACTGGCGGTGATCAACGGCAATAACCGTCAGGAGATGCGCGGTGTCGCGCGTCTGCAGGGTGACATTACCGCAGACAGTACGCTGCGCCAGATGATCGGTAACGGCTATATGGTGATCACCATTTCCCCAACCGAAGGCGAACGTTATCAGGGCGTGGTCGGTCTGGAGGGCGAGACGCTGGCCGAGTGTCTGGAAAACTACTTTATGCAGTCGGAGCAGTTGCCAACGCGCATTTTCATTCGCACCGGGCAGTCTGAAGGCAAACCGGCTGCGGGCGGCTTGCTGTTGCAGGTCCTTCCGGCGCAGGAAACCGATCCCGAAGAGTTCAGTCACTTGTCTCAGTTGACTCACACCATCAAAGCGGACGAATTGTTCAGCCTGCCAGCCAATGAAGTGCTGTACCGTTTGTATCATCAGGAGGAAGTCACCCTGTATGAACCACAGGATGTCTGTTTCCGCTGCACCTGTTCACGTGACCGCTGCGCTGACGCGCTGATGACTCTGCCGGGTGAAGAAGTGCTCGAGATGCTGGAAGAAGACGGAAAAATCGAAATGCATTGCGACTACTGTGGCAGCGATTACATCTTTGATGCCATGGACATGGCGACGCTGAAAGCCAGCGGCAGTCTGCCGGACGCCGATGGCGCAGTCCATTAAGCACCATTAACTCCCCATAAAACGGAGCAATGTCTGACATTGCTCCACCTTCATTGCAGTCTTGTTCTTCTGTTACACCATTCACGTGCACTCTCTCGCAGAATTACCAAAAATCCCGTCACTGATACCATTCTTTGATAGCTATCGCGGATAAAACGCCATAAAACCCTACAATTACAGTCAATTTAATCATAGCGGCTGACTGGCCGTTCAGGTTTAACCATTCGATTGAGGAGCAGGGATATGCCAACACGTCATCTCAGTAAAGAAATATTGGCCACCTACGGCATCAACGACACCAGCGACATCATCTACAACCCGGATTACGACTTACTTTTCAAAGAAGAGACCGCGCCGGGGCTTGAAGGTTTTGAGCGCGGTCAGGTTACTGAGCTGGGTGCGGTCAATGTAGATACCGGGATTTTCACCGGCCGCTCACCGAAAGATAAATATATCGTGCGCGATGATACGACCCGCGACACCGTCTGGTGGGCCGATCAGGGCAAAGGGAAAAACGACAACCAGCCGCTGAGCCAGGAAGTTTGGAGTGCGCTGAAATCCCTGGTGACGGAGCAACTCTCCGGTAAACGCCTGTTCATTATCGACGCCTTCTGTGGTGCCAACCCTGATTCGCGCCTGAAAGTCCGGTTCATCACGGAGGTTGCCTGGCAGGCGCACTTCGTCAAAAACATGTTTATCCGCCCGACCGATGATGAGCTGGAAAGTTTCGAACCCGATTTTATCGTAATGAATGGTGCGAAATGCACCAACCCACACTGGAAGCAGCAAGGGCTGAACTCCGAAAACTTTGTGGCCTTCAATCTGACAGAGCGCATTCAGCTCATTGGCGGCACCTGGTATGGCGGCGAAATGAAGAAAGGGATGTTCTCGGTGATGAACTACCTATTGCCGCTCAAAGGCATTGCCTCGATGCACTGCTCGGCGAACGTCGGCGAAAAAGGCGATGTGGCGATTTTCTTCGGGCTGTCTGGCACCGGTAAAACCACGCTATCTACCGACCCAAAACGCAAGTTGATTGGCGATGACGAACACGGCTGGGATGATGACGGCGTATTCAACTTCGAAGGCGGCTGCTACGCCAAGACCATCAAGCTGAGTAAAGAGGCCGAACCGGACATTTACGGGGCTATCACCCGTGACGCGCTGCTGGAAAACGTCGTAGTCAGCGAAGACGGTAAAATCGACTTCGATGACAATTCCAAGACGGAAAACACCCGCGTCTCCTACCCGATTTACCACATTCACAATATCGTTAAACCGGTATCGAAAGCTGGCCATGCCACCAAAGTGATCTTCCTGACCGCCGATGCCTTTGGCGTTCTGCCGCCGGTATCACGCCTGACCGCCGACCAGACGCAATACCATTTTCTGGCGGGCTTCACCGCCAAGCTGGCAGGTACCGAACGTGGTGTCACAGAACCGACGCCAACCTTCTCTGCCTGCTTCGGCGCAGCATTCCTTACGCTGCACCCGACCCAGTATGCCGAAGTGCTGGTGAAGCGTATGCAGGCCGCTGGCGCGCAGGCTTATCTGGTGAACACCGGCTGGAACGGCACGGGCAAACGGATTTCGATTCAAAACACCCGAGCCATCATCGATGCCATCCTTAACGGAAAAATCGACGATGCCGAAACCTTCACGCTGCCGGTATTCAACCTCGCAGTTCCTACCGGGTTACCAGGCGTCGATACCCATATTCTTGATCCGCGTAACACCTACGCCAGCCGCGAACAGTGGCAGGAGAAGGCGCATGACCTTGCGCAGCGGTTTGTGACTAACTTTGATAAATATACCGATACGGAAGCGGGGGCCAAGTTAGTAGCGGCGGGACCGAAGCTTTAAAAGCTTCATCAAGTTTTTAGGTCAAGGTCAAAACCGTGGGCGTCGGCCCACACCGACCAAGGGAGCCGCGCGCGGCTCCCTTGGAGCCCTGCGCTAATCACTTCGCAGCTTCGCTAGTTGGGTGGCCGTGTTTCAGTTATTTCCGTTATATCCGCAAAATGTCGCCGCTTAGGCGGAGCCCTCACTTCAGGTTCGGCGTCATTTTTGAACGCGGCCTCGACATTTTAAAGGTCAACACCATGCAGGCTTTGAATTTGAATTTGAATTTGAATTTGAATTTGAAGAAGCTTCGGCCGCATTCAAAACGACGTCGAATAAGAGGTGGAAAACCGCGAGTCTTTTCTCGCGGGTTGTAACCCGCAATGAGAGAACCGCGGAGCGGCGGAGTTTGCGGCTATCGCTGTGGCACCTGAAACACGGCCATTGTGACCAGCGCAGCTGCTGTTTTTAAAAAGCTCGGAGTCCAGAGGGCCGAGCGACTGCGGCCCTCTGGTCGGTGTGGGCCGACGCCCACGATCTTGAATTTGAATTTGAATTTGAATTTAAAGATTTAAGCGGGGTAAAAGGGGCAAAGCCCCCCTAAATCAAACTGTTTTTTGCGGAAGGGCTAACGCTACAACCTTCTCCACCGGTAATGGCAGATAAGCACGAATGCGTAACCCACCCCGTGGGCTGCGGCCTATATCGAGGGAACCGGCATGAGCATCGATGATGCGCTGAACAATCGCCAGACCCAGACCTGTACCACTGGTGGTTCGGGCGCTGTCGCCACGTACGAAAGGTTGGAACAGGTGCTTAAGCTGACTCTGCTCAATGCCCGGGCCGTCGTCTTCCACCTGGAACCATCCACGGTGTAACTCTTTGCCGCTGCTGACTTTAATCCAGCCATTGCCATAACGGGCTGCGTTCACCACCATATTCGCCACGGCACGTTTGATGGAGAGCGGATGCACGTTAACCAGGACTTCACCGTCGATCAGGTCACTGTCAATTTCGCGCTCGTAGCCGCTTTCAGCGGCAATCACTTCGCCGAGGATCGCGTTCAAATCACACACTTCGGTCTGCAATTCCTGACCCGTGCGCAGATAATCGATGAATTGCTCGATGATGGCATTACACTCTTCGATGTCCTTGTTGATCGACTCCGCAAGATAGCCATCGCCGTCACTCATCATCTCAGTCGCTAAACGAATTCGGGTCAACGGCGTGCGCAAGTCATGGCTGACACCGGCCATCAGTAGCGTTCGGTCGTCGGCCAGTTGCTTCACACCAGCGGCCATCTGATTAAATGCCCGCGTCACGGAGCGTACTTCAGACGCGCCATATTCCCGCAGCGGTGGCGGAATAATGCCCTTCCCCACCTGCAAGGCGGCATGTTCGAGCTCAACCAGGGGTCGGTTCTGAATACGGATAAACAGCCACGCACCGCCAATCGCCAACAGCATGATGGCCAGCGTGTAGCGGAACAGCGGGGAGAAATCGCCCTGATGGATTTCGGTTAATGGCACGCGGACCCAGATGTCAGGAGACAGCCAGGTTTTGAGCCACACCACCGGGGTATTTTTATTCACTTCAACGCGAACGTCGGTCGGGCCACCAAGTTGCTGGGCCATTTGCTGACTGAGGAATTCGTAATGCTGCGCCCAGCGCAGGCCGCTCTCTTCAGCCGCAGAATTGGTATACAGAGAGATACCCAGCTCGCGATAAATTTCACGACGGAACGCCGGAGGCACGGCCAGCAGTGTGCCATCTTCCAGCTGCAACCGGTCGGTCATCAGCATACGAACTTCGTAAGCCAGCACCTTATTAAACTGTTGCAGACTGGGCAGGATGGCAAAGTTCAGCACCACCAGATAGGTCGTCACCAGGCTGACAAACAGCAAGGTGACGATCAACAGCAGGGTTCGGGCAAACGAGCTACGCGGTGAAAAGCGTATTCGTTTCATGCCTTACTGCCGTCCGGTACAAAGACATAACCCAAACCCCAAACGGTCTGGATATAACGTGGATGTGCCGGGTCTTCTTCCACCATGCGGCGCAGGCGGGAGATCTGAACATCAATAGAACGCTCCATAGCGCTGTATTCACGGCCACGGGCCAGGTTCATCAGTTTGTCACGAGACAGCGGTTCACGTGGGTGGCTCACCAGCGCTTTAAGCACAGCAAATTCACCACTGGTCAGCGGCATAGGTTCATCTTCGCGGAACATTTCGCGCGTTCCCAAATTCAGCTTGAACTTGCCGAAGGAGATAACCGCTTCTTCCTGCGAAGGCGCGCCAGGCAGCTCATTGGCTTGACGGCGCAAAACAGCGCGGATACGGGCCAGCAGCTCACGCGGGTTGAACGGTTTAGGAATATAGTCATCCGCGCCGATCTCAAGGCCGACGATGCGATCGACTTCCTCGCCTTTGGCAGTCACCATAATAATCGGCATCGGGTTGCTCTGGCTGCGCAGACGGCGGCAGATAGAGAGACCGTCTTCACCCGGCAACATGAGGTCAAGCACCATCAGATGGAAGGATTCACGGGTCAGCAGGCGATCCATTTGTTCAGCATTTGCTACACTACGTACCTGGAAGCCTTGTTCGGTCAGATAACGCTCTAAAAGTGCGCGCAAGCGCATGTCATCATCAACAACCAGAATCTTGTGATTCTCTTGCATTTTTATTACTCCCAAAGGCATTAATACCCAAGCGTCTATTGTTAGAAAAATGTGGTAAAACAGACAGCATTTAATGGTATATATTCTAGTCGAAATTGTTACAAAGCTTATGCTTTTCCTAATTTATCAACAATTTTCAAGCAGTATGCAAACTTTACAACCATCACTGGCTTCATCATCGTCATCACTGAGCAAGTTTGCACTCTTCTGTCTGCGCAACCTAACTTAATATCCACAGCACAACGCTCATGCAGCCCAAAGCCGCCGCTTTCTTTTTTGGACTGTGACGCTAACACTCCCCCGTTACCGTAGTTGTTTATTTTTAAAAACCTTAATTTTCCAGAAAATAATAAAACACCCAATAAATAATTTTCGTTAACTTTTAGCGAATGATCAATATTGCGAATATTAAAAATAAATTAATTAATATTTCATATAAATCATTAGATAAATTAATACAAATAATCTCACCCGCCTCGATTTTTTTTAGATAAAACGAACACAATATCGTTTCATCCCGGTCAAACCACTATGCTAGACTTCCTTTCGTGTGGTGCGGGTAATAATAAAATTCGGCACAACTCATCATATTCACTTAAGTTTTCCACTAACTTTAGAATGGATTCTCAGATGAAAAATAAACTTAGTTTTATTACAGGTGGTTTATTTATGGCGCTTTCGGCAAATAGCCTGGCGATAGATGGCATAATAAATTTCCACGGAAGTATTATTACGCAGGCCTGTGAAATAAATGGCGGTCAGGACGTTGACGTTCAACTGGGCACCTATTCTGCAGCTCAGTTCCGTAGCATTGGTGATAAATCCCCTAGCATTCCATTTACTTTACCCTTAACTAACTGTCCGGTGGCTACAGCAGAAGACCCTACCGTTCCACAGTTTCGTATCTGGCTCGAAGCTCCCACCGTTACCGACCACCCGGACCTGGTTCAGGTCACCTCCGCGTTTGATGATGACACCATCGCCGACGGTGTTGGGGTTAAAATTCTGGATGGCCAAACCAAAGCGGTTATGCAGCTCAATACCCTGCCAGAAATTATCTACAAAATATCTAAAGCAAGTATGAATGTCGATTTGATTGCCTACTACGAATCGTATAAAGCCCCTACAGACATCAAGGCTGGGCCGGCAGAAGCCAGCGTCAATGTCACTCTTGATTATCGTTAACAGGTGACTTATCACAGGCCGGGATTCTGGCCTGTGAGCCTCTTGGTTAACTCATGTAAGACACATATTTATCGTCGGCTTATTACAGGATGTAATATGAACATGCGTAATACAGTAAACTTTTTAATTAAAGGTTTAACATTATTGCTTATCACTACGCAGATAAGTCATGCGGGGGGCATTGTCATTGGCCAAACGCGAGTCATTTATGATGCCGATAAAAAAGAAGCGGCACTTTCTATCACGAACAACTCGGAGAGCAATCCTTTTCTAATTCAATCATGGGTTGATACCGGAGAGAGTAAAACGCACGGCCCCTTTGTAGTGACCCCACCGTTATTTAGAATTAATCCGCAGGAAGAGCATACGCTACGCATTTCATATACAGGTGCTCAATTACCCAAAGACAAAGAATCATTATTTTATATAAATGTGCGTGCTATTCCTTCGTCCAAAAAAGGGTCGACCAATGAACTGAAGCTGGTCGTTAAAACACGCCTCAAACTCTTTTACCGGCCGAAGGGCTTAGCAGGCTCCGCCGCTGAAGCCTATAAATTGCTGACATTCACCCGCTCAGGCGGGCAGTTGCATATCCATAACCCTACGTCCTTCTACGTCACCTTCAGCAGCCTCAAAGCCGGGAACAGTGTGCTTTCGCAGGTTGAAATGATCGCACCGCAAAGCGCAATCGACATTCCTCTTGATCGCAATAACAGCGGTAACACCGTCAGATGGAGTGCCATCACCGACTATGGCGGCGGCAACGTTGTCCAGCAGCGAACGTTATGAATCTAAATCAATAGATTCATCAACACCCTTTCCCCGAAAGCGACGGCCCCTCCTACAGAGACAGATGACGATGCTTAATAATAAAAATAATAAGTTAGCTGAATGGGAATCTGCATGTGCCCAACACGTCAGAAGCCCCGTCCTTTTAAAATGGTATCTTGCCTGCGCCATTCTGCCCGCTATCTGTTCCATCAGACCATCGTCTGCGGACGAAGTTTACTTTGACCCCAGACTGCTCGAATTAAATGACCAGACAAAAAGCCAGGTTGATCTCTCGATTTTCTCCAAGGAAAAGGCACAAATCGCGGGAACCTACGACACGGCTATTTTTGTGAATATGAAGCAGAAGCTGCAACAGAACATCCGATATGACGCAGCCCCCGACGGCAGGTTAGTTCCTGAGTTAACCCCCGATCTCCTGCGTGCGCTGGGTGTCAAAGTGGCAGCTTTCCCGGCTTTGATGAATCAGCCACAAGACAGCCCGCTCGGCGATCTGGCTCTCTATATCCCGGCGGCATCCGCCAAACTGGACTTCAACCTGATGCGTCTTAACATCAGTATCCCCCAGGCCGCGATGGAGACCAATGCGCAGGATTATGTCGACCCGGCAAGATGGGATGACGGTATCCCCGTGCTGTTTTCCAACTACTCGTTCTCTGGCGCACAGCGGAAAAATAACAACGGCAGCGACGACAACAGCCAGTATCTGAATCTGCAAAATGGTCTCAACATAGGGCCGTGGCGCTTACGTAATTATTCTACCTACTCTAACGGTGAGGGCGGGCAGCATTGGGATACTGTATCGACCTACATTGAGCGCGACATAAAATCGCTCAGGTCGAAGTTGTCGGTCGGGCAAAGTGCAACGAACGGCGATGTTTTTGACAGCGTGCAGTTCACCGGTATGCAGGTTGCCTCCGACGACAATATGCTGCCCAACAGCCAGCGCGGATTTGCCCCGACTATCCGTGGCATCGCCAATACCAACGCTGAAGTCACGGTCAGGCAAAACGGCTTTATTATCTATCAAAGCTATGTGGCGCCTGGCGCCTTTGAAATCAACGATCTCTACCCTTCATCCTACAGCGGTGATCTCGACGTCACGGTGAAAGAGGCCGACGGCACGGAGCGGCATTTTAACCAGCCATTTTCCGCCGTACCTATCATGCAGCGCCCTGGCAGGCTGAAATACAGCGCGACGCTGGGCCGTTACCGCGCCACCAACAGTGGGGACAAGGAACCAGAATTTGCACAGGGCACTGCAATCTATGGTGTCTCCAACGATGTCACCGCCTATGCAGGCTTACTCATGTCGCAGGATTATCAGTCCGGCGTCACAGGCGTTGGCTACAGTCTTCACGCTCTGGGTTCTCTCTCCCTCGATATGAGCCATGCCCGGACTAAGCAGGATCAAAGCCAGAGTCAGTCTTCCAGCGGTGAATCCTACCGGCTGCAATATGCGAAAAATATCGAAGCTACAGAGACCAATGTCACGATGGCGGCTTACCGTTACTCCTCCAAAGGCTACTATGATTTTGACGAAGCCAACCAGCAGCAAAACAGCGCAAATCAGAGCGAGCAGCAGGGGCATAAACACAGTAAGCAGCAGATCAACATCAACCAGTCAGTGACCGACAGTACAAGTCTGTATTTATCGGCTTATCAGCAAAGCTACTGGAACAGCCGGCAGACGGAAAAAAATCTCTCTTTTGGCCTAAACAGCAATGTAGACCGAATTAACTACAACCTGACTTACTCCTACAGCAAGCTCAGTGACACCAATGATCAGCAAATGGCCCTCAGCGTCCGCATTCCCCTGAGCCGCTGGTTACCCCGGGGCTGGGCGACCTACAACATCAGCCACGAAAAAAGCGGTGATACGGTCCAGCAAGTGGGGCTGACTGGCACCGCGCTGGACGATAACCGTCTGAGCTATTCATTAAGGCAAAGTCACTCTGATGGCAGCGGTGGAGACAGCAGCAGTCTGTACTCCTCCTACCACTCCGCGATGGCAGATATGAATGCGGGCTATTACTACGACAAAGAGTCCCAGCAGATAAGTTATGGACTTTCCGGTGGCATCGTTGCCCATCATCACGGCGTCACGCTCTCACAGCCGCTGGGTGAATCTTTCGCTCTGGTGGATACAAACGGTGCCAGCGGCGCACGCATTCGTAATATCCCAGGCGTTAAAACGGACTGGCGCGGCTATGCGATTGTGCCGTACCTGACCGCCTATAGCGAAAACCGGATAGCCCTCGATACCACCACCCTGCCCGCCAATGTAGACAGTAACAACACGGCCGAAACGGTTATTCCAAATAAAGGAGCGATGGTCAACGTGCATTTCGATGCCCGTACCGGCTACCGGTTACTGATCAAACTGGTGGGTAACAATGGCGCTCCCGTGCCTTTCGGGGCCATGGCGGTCAGTGAAGATCAGACGCTGGAAAATATTGTCGATGACGGCGGGATGCTTTATTTAAGCGGCGTGAAAAGCGGTGACAGGTTGCGCCTGCACGTCAAATGGGGAACGGCGGCCAGCCAGCAATGCTGGGCGAATTTCTTCGTAACGCCAACCGACGCCCCCATTCTCACAGGAACCAGCCAATGTATTTAAGGACTAACCATGAATAATCAGAACAGCCGGGTGGTAGCCGTCATGTATTCCGCTCACCGTAAGCCCCTTATTTACACCCTGTTGTGTGGAGCACTGCTTTGCTTTTCTCCCTACACATTTGCCGACTACGCGGCCTGTGAACCCGTGAGTTCCCCCGGTAGCTATGACAATAACCGCCATGACGATCTTCAGACATCACAAAATATCATTGGCTATAACTACGCCTCAGCATTCAATGCTTCACCCGAGACATACCAAATTACCTGCAGTTGCTCTGCGACAGATGCCTTAAGCAGCGGCGGCGTGGTGGTGATGTATAGCGTCAAAACACCGCTGCCTTCCGGCGGCGTCACTAACCAATACAAAATTAATGACCATTTGAATGTTTCAATGAAAGTCGACCTGCCCGACAGCGGCGGGGAAATGCAGGTGCCGATCGCCGCAACCAGCGACAGACAACATCACCGGGCCAAAGACGGTACCGGCGTGTGCGAACAACAAGAACCCAAAGCCAATATTAATGCGGGTTCTCAGGGTACGATCACGCTCTACATTACCCGGCCGTTTATCGGCCAGATTGAGATCCCCCCGACAGTGATTGCCGAGGTGTATGCCAGCTCAGGTAACAATGCCACCAGCCTGCCGCCTCTGGGCTCACCGGTGGCGAAAATCATCCTCAGCGGAACCCTGACTGTCCCACAAAGCTGTGAAATCAATAAAGGAGAGACCATCTCAGTCGATTTTGGTTATATCCCCGTCGGTAAATTCACCACCCGATCGCAGCCGCCGGAGGGATTCCGCCCCAGCTCATTCGACATCATTTACGATTGCACCCAAAACGGCATACCGACGATCCCTGTCGGCACGCGTCTGGCGATGACACTCGAGGGTAACGATGTGAAAGATCAATATGACCTGATCGCCAGACGCCGCCCGTCAGACAACGTTCCTGATATTGGTATCAAGGTGTATAACGCCTCGGGTACCGCCATCCCTTTTATTGCCGGCGATTTACCGATGGACCAGCTCGGCAGTGGCCGCATATCGCTCAAAGCCTATGTGATTAATCTGGTGGGCGGACCGCTGGATACCGGTGAATTTGATGCCACCGCGACCTTGAAAATCGATATCCGTTAACCTTTACGCCAGGCAGCGCAGGTCTCTCCAATTGAACGGGAATACCTGCGCTGCTATGTTGTCTGCTGATAGACTATTGCCACGCATCATCTGAATTCGTCGTGATTCTCGAAAGATATTTATTTCAAGGCAGGCATCGTTGAAAACCAAACTCATTACCCGCGAAGGCTATAACAAGCTTAAACAAGAACTGGATTTTCTCTGGCGCGACGAGCGGCCTGAAGTGACGAAAAAAGTCACCTGGGCGGCTAGCCTGGGCGACCGCAGCGAAAATGCCGATTACCAGTACAACAAGAAACGTCTGCGTGAAATCGACCGTCGCATCCGCTATCTGACCAAATGTATGGAAGAGCTGCGCATTGTTGATCACTCGCCGCAGCAGGATGGCAAAGTGTTCTTTGGCGCCTGGGTGGAAGTGGAAAATGATGACGGCGACGTTAAACGTTTTCGTATCGTCGGTTATGACGAAATTTTTGGCCGTAAAGATTACATCTCGATTGACGCCCCGATGGCGCGGGCCTTGCTGAAAAAAGAGGTGGGCGACAGCACCATAGTACAGACGCCTGTGGGTGACGCGCTGTGGTACATCAATGAAATCCATTACGGTGAAGAGCATCCAGATTCATAAAGCGTTCATAACTCTCAAAACGCCGGTCAGAAGGCCCGCAGCACTGGCATTTCTGACCTTCAAAACGTATAACTGTCCCCCTGCTTTTATGTCTCTTAACTAAAGAAAAACAGATACCAGACCTATGAATGATCAACTGAGCCGCATTATCGCAACTGAATTGCAGGTTCGCCCGGAGCAGGTTGCTTCCGTGGTGCGCTTGCTGGATGAAGGTAATACCGTGCCATTTATTGCACGGTACCGTAAGGAAGTCACCGGTGGGTTGGATGATACCCAACTGCGTCAGTTGGACACCCGTCTGAGTTATCTGCGTGAGCTGGAAGACCGACGCCAGACCATCCTTAAATCCATTGAGGATCAGGGCAAGCTAAGCGACGAACTGGCCAAAGCCATTACCACCACGCTAAGTAAAACCGAACTGGAAGACTTATACCTGCCCTATAAACCCAAGCGCCGCACCCGCGGACAGATCGCCATGGAAGCCGGGCTGGAGCCGCTGGCTGATCTGCTGTGGAACGAACCACAGCACGATCCTGACACCACCGCTGCCAAATTTATTGATGCCGACAAGGGCGTAGCCGACACCAAAGCGGCCCTCGACGGTGCGCGCTATATTCTGATGGAGCGTTTCTCTGAAGACGCCGCCCTGCTGGCAAAAGTCCGCGACTATCTGTGGAAAAATGCCCATCTCGTCTCACGCGTGGTTGAGGGTAAAGAGCAGGAAGGCGCCAAATTCAGTGACTATTTCGATCATCACGAACCCATTGCCAAAGTCCCTTCGCACCGCGCACTGGCGATGTTCCGTGGCCGTAACGAAGGCGTGCTGCAACTGTCGCTAAACGCTGATCCACAACAAGATGAAACGCCGAAAGAGAGCTACGCCGAACAGCTGATCATCGACCATCTGAAGCTGCGCTTAAACAACGCACCGGCTGACGTCTGGCGTCGTGCCGTGGTGAACTGGACCTGGCGTATCAAAGTGCTGCTGCATCTTGAAACCGAACTGATGAGTACCATCCGCGAACGCGCCGAAGATGAAGCCATCAACGTGTTTGCCCGTAACATGCATGACCTGCTGATGGCCGCTCCGGCCGGTATGCGCGCCACCATGGGCCTCGATCCGGGCCTGCGCACCGGTGTGAAAGTTGCCGTTGTGGATAACACCGGCAAACTGGTGGGTATTGATACGGTTTATCCACACACCGGTCAGGCAGCTAAAGCCGCGCAGCAGGTTGCCGCGCTGTGCATCAAACACAACGTCGAACTGGTGGCGATTGGTAATGGCACGGCCTCACGTGAAACTGAGCGTTTCTTCCTCGATCTGCAAAAACAGTTCCCGGAAGTAAAAGCGCAAAAAGTCATCGTCAGCGAAGCCGGGGCTTCGGTCTATTCCGCTTCTGAACTGGCTGCGCTGGAGTTCCCGGATCTCGACGTGTCTATTCGCGGTGCAGTGTCTATTGCACGCCGCCTGCAGGATCCGCTGGCAGAACTGGTGAAGATCGACCCTAAATCGATCGGCGTCGGCCAGTACCAGCATGACGTCAGCCAGACCCAACTGGCGAAGAAACTCGATACCGTGGTGGAAGACTGCGTGAACGCCGTTGGTGTGGATCTCAACACCGCCTCAGTACCGCTGCTGACCCGCGTCGCCGGTCTGACCCGTATGATGGCGCAGAATATCGTTAACTGGCGCGATGAAAACGGCCAGTTCCGCAACCGCGAACAGCTGCTGAAAGTCAGCCGTCTGGGGCCAAAAGCCTTCGAACAGTGTGCGGGCTTCCTGCGTATCAACCATGGTGATAACCCGCTGGACGCCTCCACGGTTCACCCGGAAACCTATCCGGTAGTTGAACGTATTCTGGCGGCGACCCACCTCGCGCTGAAAGAACTGATGGGCGATTCCAACGCGTTGCGTGGCCTGAAAGCCAGCGAGTTCACCGACGAACGTTTCGGTATGCCAACCGTCACGGACATCATCAAAGAGCTGGAAAAACCGGGGCACGATCCGCGCCCAGAGTTCAAAACCGCCACCTTTGCCGATGGCGTAGAGACCATAAACGACCTGATGCCGGGCATGATCCTCGAAGGCTCAGTCACCAACGTGACCAACTTCGGTGCGTTCGTGGATATCGGTGTTCATCAGGACGGTCTGGTACACATCTCCTCACTGGCGAACAAGTTCGTCGAGGACCCGCATACCGTGGTGAAAGCGGGTGACATCGTCAAAGTCAAAGTGATGGAAGTGGACTTGCAGCGCAAACGCATTGCCCTGACCATGCGTCTGGACGAACAACCAGGTGAAGCACCGGCGCGGCGTAACAGCAACTCAGCGGCACCGACGGCAGATAAAGGCCGCGATCAGCAAAAACGTGGCGCATCGAACAAACCTGCCGCACGCCCGTCGTCAAACAGTGCCGGTAACAGCGCCATGATGGATGCCCTGGCTGCCGCTTTGGGTAAAAAACACTAAAAACTCTCTGTGATCTGTTGTGCCGAAGCCGCTGAAATTCAGCGGCTTTTTATTTTCGTCTACTAACATCCATTTGCTGAATGATTACTAATCACATGATCACTGAGGTAAATCAATAAAACGGCAGGGATGACGGCATAGGATAGCCCTGCGATGAAGGCTATCGCGTGGGGTCTTTAGGGAAATGTCCCTTTTTTAATTCCACATTCACGTACTAATTATGATAACTATTCTCGTTTTTACTTCCGCGGATAGTTGATTTAATATTTAGTCAGCAGGCGCTTTCAGCGTCAGATAAAGATACGCAGTATTTCGCAACGACAAGTGGGAATCCGGGCACGGAAGCGCGGCGCATGAAATCCATGCCGCCCTTTTAACGCCTGAATGCTTCGCGAGGATCTATGCAACTTCTCTCTCAACGTGCTTACAAAATCACCGGTTTCTCCTCTGAGATAAGCCCGGCATATCGCCAGAAACTGCTGTCTCTCGGCATGCTGCCTGGCTCACTTTTCAATATTATCCGCGTAGCGCCGATGGGCGATCCGGTTCAGATTGAAACCCGCCGTACCAGTCTGGTCGTGCGTAAAAAAGATCTCGATCTGCTAAAACTTGAAATTCAGGCCTGTTGATTTTCCAGTGCGGGCCGTTCCGCTTGCCCGCCTCCCTTTACGTTATTCCCACGCAGAAACAAACGAATGAAAGCACTGACCATTGGGTTAATTGGTAATCCAAATTCCGGCAAAACGACACTTTTCAACCAATTAACCGGGGCGCGCCAACGCGTGGGCAACTGGGCTGGCGTCACGGTTGAGCGTAAAGAGGGGCAGTTCGCTACCCAGCAACATCAGGTCACGCTGGTGGATTTACCCGGCACCTATTCCCTGACCACCATTTCAGAACAGACGTCCCTCGACGAACAGATTGCCTGTCATTACATCCTCGGCGGCGAAGCAGACCTGATGATTAACGTGGTCGATGCTTCCAATCTGGAACGTAATTTGTATCTGACGCTGCAACTGCTGGAGCTGGGCATTCCGTGTATCGTCGCGCTGAACATGCTGGATATCGCCAAAACTCAGAGCATCACCATCGACATTCCGGCCCTGGCCAAACGCCTTGGTTGCCCGGTGATCGCCCTGGTGTCTACCCGCGCCAGCGGCATTAACGAACTTAAAGCCGCTATCGACCAGCGCCCGGCAGCTTCAAACCTTACCCGCGTGATCTACCCGCCAGTTCTGCAACAGGCGGTTGACCAACTGGCCGATGAGATGCCCGCTGGGATGCCGTTGCAGCAACGGCGCTGGCTGGCTCTGCAAATTCTCGAGGGGGATATCTACAGCCAGACGCACGCCGGTAATGCTGAAGCTCTCCTGCCGCAGGTCCGTGCCCGACTGGCCGAACAGCAGCATGAAGACCCGGCACTGCTGATTGCCGATGCCCGCTATCAGAGCATCGTCAGCCTGTGTGAAGCGGTAAGCAACGCTCACCTGACTGCACCGAACCGCATGACGCAACGCCTCGATCAGGTGATCCTCAACCGTTTCCTCGGTGTGCCTATTTTCCTGCTGGTGATGTACCTGATGTTCCTGCTGGCCATTAACATCGGCGGTGCGCTGCAACCGATTTTCGATATCGGCTCGGCGGCTATTTTCATTCAGGGTACCCAGTGGCTGGGCTTCACCCTGCACTTCCCGCAGTGGCTGACTATTTTCCTTGCTCAGGGCGTCGGCGGCGGGATCAATACCGTTTTGCCGCTGGTACCGCAAATCGGCATGATGTATCTGTTTCTGTCGTTCCTGGAAGACTCCGGCTACATGGCGCGTGCCGCCTTTGTGATGGACCGTCTGATGCAGGCGCTGGGCCTGCCGGGCAAATCCTTCGTTCCGCTGATCGTAGGTTTTGGCTGTAACGTGCCGTCAATTATGGGTGCACGCACACTGGATGCCCCACGTGAACGGCTGATGACCGTCATGATGGCGCCGTTTATGTCCTGCGGTGCACGTCTGGCGATTTTCGCCGTATTCTCCGCCGCGTTCTTCGGACAGAGTGGCGCATCGGTGGTCTTTTCTCTTTACCTGCTGGGTATCGTGGTCGCCATTCTTACCGGCCTGGTGCTGAAGTACACCATCATGCGCGGTGAAGCCTCGCCGTTCGTCATGGAGTTGCCGGTTTATCACATTCCCCACCTGAAAAGTCTGCTGTTGCAGACCTGGCAACGCCTGAAAGGTTTTGTACTGCGGGCCGGTAAAGTGATTGTCATCGCCAGTATTTTCATTGGCGCACTCAACAGCTTCTCCTTCAGTGGCAAAGCCGTCGACAACATTAACGACTCAGCGCTGGCGACCGTCAGTAAAGTGCTGACGCCAATCCTCAGTCCGATGGGTGTGCATGAAGACAACTGGCAGGCCACCGTCGGGCTGGTCACCGGTGCGATGGCAAAAGAAGTGGTGGTCGGTACGCTCAACACCCTCTACACCGCCGAACACATCACCAAGCAACAGTTCGACGCTGCCAATTTCGATCTGCCGGGCGAACTGAACGGCGCAATGCGTCAGACCTGGCAGGGACTGAAAGACACCTTCAGTCTGAGCGTGCTGTCCAACCCGATCGAAGCCAGTAAAGGCGACGGGGAAATGGCCGCGACCTCAATGGGCGTGATGAGCAGTAAATTTGGCACCGCCATTTCGGCCTACAGTTATCTGATCTTCGTGCTGCTTTACGTTCCCTGCGTCTCAGTCATGGGGGCTATCGCGCGTGAAACCAGCCGTGGCTGGATGACATTCTCCATCTTCTGGGGGCTTAACGTGGCCTACTCACTGGCGACGCTGTTCTTCCAGGTCGCCACCTTCAGCGACCATCCGGGACGCAGCGCGGGTATCATCCTGACAGTGATTATTTTCAATACGCTGGTACTGCTGACCCTGAGAAAAATGCGCAGCCGCGTCAGCGTCACGCTGAAACCGCGCAAAGCTGCTGCCTGCTGTAGCTCACCTTCGGGCGACTGCCACTAGGAGTAAAGGATGACCTCATTGATTGCCGTTCGCGACGGCGTAGCGCTGGCGGGTAGGGTTGATGCCCGACAACTGAGCCATCAGTTACAAGCTCCGCAGCCCCTGGTACAGGCGATGCTCGACCGTCTGGTTGCGATGCGCAAAGTGGAAGCCATAGAACCCGATAACAGCTGCCTGAGCGGCAGTTGTAAAAGCTGCGCCGACGGTCAAAAGTGTCTGACTGTCAGCTACCGGCTGATGCATGATTGATAGTGAAATCACCTTCCGTAAGCTGGAAATCTTCATCGCTTACATGGAAAAACTCAACATCACCCGTACGGCTGAACATCTGGGCCTGAGCAGCGTCAGCGTTCACCGTGCACTGCATTCACTGGAGGAGGGTTTACGCTGCCCGCTGTTTATTCATAAAGGCCGTAACCTGCTGCCACTTCCCGCCGCCAAAGCGCTGCTGGAGCACGCCGCGTTAGTGACTGAGCAGATGGAGCACGGCATTGAGGCCACGCGCCTTGCCGCCGGATTTGGCCAGAAACGGCTGAAGCTGGGCACACTCTATTCCCTCACGCTGCAAACTATTCCGCGTCTGATCATGGGCCTCAAACTGCGTCGGCCCGAACTGGAGCTGGAGCTGGTGATGGGGTCAAACAGTCATTTACTGGACAGAATGGAAGAGGGCCAGTTGGACGCCGTGCTGATCTCCACCAGCGACTCTGCGGTGGATCCCCTGCGCTATGACCAGATACCGCTGTTTCAGGATGATATCTTCCTCGCCGCCCCCGCCAGTTCAGTGATAGCCACAGAAGGTCCTGCCGATTTACGTGATTTCAGGCATCAGAAATTTGTGGCGCTGGCCGAAGGGTTTGCCACCTACCACGGTTTTCAGGAAGCTTTTCAGATAGCGGGTTTCGACCCGGACATTGTCACCCGGGTGAATGATATTTTTTCGATGCTCAGTCTGGTGCAGGCGGGCGTGGGCTATACGTTGATTCCGGGCCGCATGAAAGGGGTGTATGAAAACACCGTGCGCCTGATGCCGCTGGCCGAACCTTATCAGATGCGACAAACCATCGCGCTGGTCTATCCGCACAGCCGCGAGCGCGACCCGAATCTGCTGGCACTGGCGGCTGAATGCCGGATGTATGCGTTAGGGAATGCGGCTGGCTGACGTTTTGTCGCGGTTTTGAGCAATAAAGACGACTGAGCTGTGCGTTTTATCCGGGTGCGGGCTCCAGATAGCTGACTCGGGAATACTGACGCCGTCGTAACGCATTTTCGTACCATCGTATGGGTAGAACTGCCTTTTATCAGTATCCAGCACAAAAACGACTAATTCGCTCGAGTCCTGCGCCAGGCGCTGCCACAAGGCCTTACCGCCAGCATAGTGGTCATTGTCACTCATTAAAGTCAGTTTCTTTTTAATCACTAATGTTTCATACAGTAAAGTTGCCAGGCGGAAATCCCGCATTTCAGGATTAACGACTACGCCTTCAATTTGAAACACCTGCTCGTCTTCCCAAAGCTGACTCACATCCAGAATCTCATCATCATTTTTTCGGCGGGTAAGTTCCAGCGTGGCAACCACGTGGTGTCGTTTTTCACCCCGGTTGTCGATTCTGGTTTCTGCTTCTGCGATAGCGATAAACGGAATTTTTTCATCATAAATGATTAACATATCGATATTGTTGAATCGTATCTCATCAATGATTTCAAACCGTCGGGCCAGAGTAGCTGTGCTATAAGATCTTTCGAGCACGATCATTTGTGAATCCCCGCGAATCAGAACTGGCATGATATCCCTTCATACTAAAAGATAACTCATCAGATACCGCTGATGAGTGGCTGGATTAAAGCATAGTGCTCAATATACCAACAAAATAGAAGAGCAATTTTGCTTCCCTGACGCTGCCACAGTGTTCGCATTACATGAACATATAATGCCTGCCGGTCATGCGTTTGCGGACCAACCTACCACGCCTTTTATTGCCGTTCCTTTTCCCGTAACCGCATTGCGAGAGTCCTCGCAAGCTGTATGCCTGACTGGCACAGCGACAGCGCTTCGCCCTGATCCATCGCACGTCGGGTCAGGCCGGTGAGCACGCTGCCCGGCGGCATTTCTATCGCCAGACGCACGTCCCGCTGGTAGGCCGCCACCATGGCATCGCGCCAGTTAACGGTACGCGCCATGTTCATCGCCAGATCGTCGGCAATCTTTTCCGGCTGCCAGTAAACCCGGCCAGTGGTGCCGCTGAGATAACCGCAGGTTGGGCGCTGTAACGTGACGGACTCGAAGGCGTTAACCAGTCTGGCGGCAGGTGCATCCAGCAAAGCGCAGTGAGAGGGTACGCTGACCGCCAGCCGGTGGGTTTTCTGCGCTCCCTGCGCTTTGGCTAAATTCAATACCTGCTGCATAGCGACGTCGCTGCCGGCGATCACCATCTGATCTTCCGCATTGATATTGGCCAGATACACCGGCGTTTGCGGACTGTTCACCTGCTCCAGCAGCGCGGAAACCTTATCCTGGCTCAGTCCGGTGATGGCCGACAAGCCAAACCCCTGCGGATAAGCCTGCTGCATCAGCTCGCCGCGCAGCGCCACCAGCCGCACGGCATCGTCAAAGCCTAAAGCACCGGCTATCACCGCCGCCGGAAACGCACCAATCGACAGACCACTGCAAAAATCCGGCTTCACCCCTTCGGTTTCCAGCTGCTTTGCCCAGACTACCCCGGCAATCAGCAGGCACAGCTGCACCGCACGGGTGGAACGCAGTGCATCGGCAGTATCCAGCAGATAGATATCTTCACCCAGCGCGGCACTGGCCTGGGTTAGCAGATCATGGGTAAGAGCGTTTTCCGGCAGGCGGTGCAACATATCAGGCACCTGTGGCCCCTGGCCGGGAAAGGTAAACAAGATGTTCATAACACTCCTCAGACTGCAGGCTTGCTCCACGGGTCAGTGATCAGAACCGGGCCTGAGTCAGTTTTCAGCATAAATTCCCCGCCGCGCAGCCATTCCGTCAGCGAGAAACCGCCCTGCGGCGTGGTGATTTGCACATCGACGCGGCACGGCATCTCTTCAAGGCGGGTGTGGAAAGCGGAAAATTCAATGGAATCCACCGGCTGGTCACAGCGGATGAGTAAATCGAGATCGCTCTCTGCGTGCATGACCGGAATATCGCTGGCCATGGCATAGGCACAGCTACCGGTCACGCCCCACTGCCAGGGCAGTTTCAGGCTGGCGAGAGTGATCAGCGCCTGCATGGGTTGCAGGGAGATAAAGCGTGAATGCAGCAGCGTAACCGGGTCGGCCACCAACGATTCTGGCGTCACCACGCGCAGCACGTCTTCGGGTTTTATCCAGGCGGCGGCGCGCTGAATTTTGGTCATGCCGCGTATCCCGACCGGGATGGCGCCATCGTCGCGCCGGTCACGACGCACCACCAGCGGCAGATGCGGCCGCCAGTTGCTCACCCAGTCAGGTAAGCCCTGGGCGTTTTCCAGCGAAGCTCGGTCGGCAATCCAAATCAGATCATGGGCACGCGGCAGACTCATCGTTACGGTTCCTTATTCATCAGTGCAGTGAAGCGGTCAGTGTTATAAACAGCGGTAACGTAATGATACACAACACTGAACTGATCAACAGTGACGCTTCTGCATCTGGCGACTGCACGCCGAACCGATTACCGAACACGATGCCGAAGAAACCGGCTGACAGTGCAATCATCAGAATGGCCGTCACCGCCATCTGGCCACTGAGGCCAAAGGCCAGCACCAGACCCCAGGCAATAAATGGCTGAATCAGGTTTTTCGCCACGCAGGAGACCAGCACCGGTCCGTTGATTTTCAGCTGACGCGCCGACAGGATCACACCGGTCAGGAACAGCGCTGATGCCGTGGCGGACAGCCCCAGCGGTTTAATCGAGGCCAGCACAATTTCCGGCATTTTGATGCCGATGGCTGACAGCACCACCCCCAGCAGCGGACCCCAGACAATCGGTTTTTTTACCGAACGCCACATCAGTACCGGCAACAGCGCCAGCGAAGAACCCTGGCCTTCACCGCCGAGACGCGCTTTTTCACGCTCGAGGATCAACAGACAGAACGGCGTCATCAGTACCGAACCGCAGGCAATCGCCACCGCGACCGACAGCGAGGTGGTGGAAGACTCCCCCAATACGCTGCCGAGAATCGGCAGACCGAGTGCCGCATAGTTTGGCAGCGCGACGGTCAGCGTCAGCACCGCGGCGTCCTGCGGGGACTTGTGAAAGACCCGGGTGCAGGTGAAGTAAATCGCCGCATAGGTTATCCACATCGCCAGAACCAGCACCACAATCAGCGGCGTCTGTTCAACAATCCCGGCCCACGGGGTCTGTACGGTGGCAGCAAACAGCGTAGCGGGCAGAGCAAAATCCATCACAAATACGTTCAGTAACGAGACGTTTTTGTTATCCACCATTTTCGCCTTCCCGGCAAAATAACCGAGCAGCATGATGACGAAAATCGGGGCGAGTGCGTGCAAAATTACATAAGTCATAGCGATGTACCTGAGGTAAATAAAAAGGAATTACCCAGCCCGCCGGTTACGATGTTTTTTATAAATTCCAGTCGGATGCAGCACGTTGAACTCTGTGCCGCATCTCGCTGTATGCAGGTGCCTTTACCGGCTGAAAGACTGAAAAGTTAGCGAATTACCACGCCTGGCGCATACGCTCACGAACGTGTAGCGAACTGGCGCGGTTGTCGGCGCCTAAGCGATTTTTAAGGCCAACCCCCTCCTGACGCGCTTGCTGGATGTTGTTCCACAGCGCCGACTGCACATTGACGATATCGTCCGGCGTCGCGCTGTCGGGATTGCCGATCTCCATCAGTTGCGCCAGCAGACCGAGGGTGGCGTAGTTTTCGATGTCATAGGCCATCGGCGGGATGGTCGCCGCCAGTTTCTCCAGCGCCTCGACCGAGCGCAGCGTAATGCGCGCCGCCGATTCTTTGCCCATCGCGTGGATCATCACATCCGGGTTATTGAAGGCGATAAGCTTATTGGCCTGATAGCCGTGGGCCAGAAACGCGCCGGACATGGCTTTGCCAACAATCAGTCCAATCACCGGATGCCCGGCCAGACGCGCATTGGCATAAGCCCCGGCCGCCCCGGCCAGCGCCTGATGAATACCAAAAGCTTCTTCGCGGCGGCCATAAGCCTGACTCGGCACGTCAATCACTGCCACAATTGCCCGCTTGGTAGATTTTCCGGCATCTTCGGCGATGGTCTGGCTGACCACTTTGGCCAGCGTCCAGCCCTCGAGCAGGCCGACTTCGCCGCCCGCCGCACGTGGATAATGGTTATTGGCATCAGGCACCACGACGATATAACGCACGTCCTGATCGTTGATTTTCCCGTCTGCCGCTTTCACCGACGGGCACAATCCGGTTAACGGCGTGGCGTCTTTGGTCAGCTCTGCAAACCAGTAATCACCGCGGCTGACGGCGTTTTTAGCAATATTTTCAAGCGTGCTCATGCGAGGTCCTCCCGTTTGAACAAGGTTTGCGTGACGTCTCGGCTGGCCTGCTGAGTGGTATCAAAGCCGGTGAGTTTTGGCAGGTAAACGTCGAATTTATCGGAACGATGCTGCGCCGGAACACCTTTGGCGATAAACGCCAACAGGTTGCTTTTCACTTCACTCAGCGAATCTTTCACCAGCGCGTCAACAAAACCGGTGTGATAGCGTACGTCGCCACCGGTGATACTCCAGATAAACGGCCGGTCACGGGAGTCATACTCTTCGATACCCGCTTCCTGCTCGATAACTTGCGGGCCGTTCAGGCCCAGACGCGCTTCACGGGTCACGATGAGGTAACTGCACAGCGCAGCGGCAATCGACATGCCACCAAAGCAACCGACGGTACCGGCAACCACGCCAATCACCGGCGTATAGCGGCGTAAATCTACAATCGCGGCGTGAATATCGGCGATAGCAGCCAGGCCGAGATTGGCCTCCTGCAAACGCACACCGCCGGTTTCCAGCAGCAGCACGGCCTGCGTCGGGATGCCGTGGCGATTATCTTCGGCCGCCAGCTCTAACGCCGCGGCCATTTTCGCACCGGAGACTTCCCCCATGCTGCCGCCCTGGAATGCCCCTTCGATAGCCACTACCACTGCTGGCTGGCCTTCGATAGTGCCTTTGGCGACCACCATGCCGTCATCGGCCTGCGGCACGATGCCCTGCGGTTCCAGCCACGGTGACATAATGCGTTCGAACGGCCCCAGCAGTTCGCGAAACGTCCCGGCATCGAGCAGGTTGCACGCACGCTGGCGGGCATTCAGCTCAATAAAGCTTTGATCAGTTGGCATAACCCGCCTCCTCAAATACCTGTTCAATCCGCAGACGCGCCACGCCAGGCGTAGCGCCGAAGTCATTGATGTCGAGCTGGCCTGCGGGCAGTTCACGCAGTTGGCTCAGACGGTCAAAAAAACGTTGCCACAAGGTGTGGCTGCCATCGACGGAGGTCGTGACGGTGACGTGCAGCTTGTCGCCATTTTTCGGTTCATACAGCGCTTCTAAATCGCCTGAGCCGACCACGCCAGCCTGCGCGCATCCGGTCAGCGATGTTTGCGCCGGGTAAGTAAATTCAAAACGTTCCATAACACCTCTTTATACCCATCATGATGTTAATAATCGGACCGGTCACGCCAGTGAGACGCGATCGAGAAACAGCGTGGCAGCCAGTAAATCCGCAGCGCCGCCGGGTGAGGCGTTGTCGCTCAGCATGCGGTTTTCCAGCGCCTGAAGATGCCTTCGTCCGGCAGCCGTTTGTGTACCGCCGGCATTCAGCACCGCGCGGGAACCGCCGTGCATCGCCTGCAAAGCGGGCAGCCCGCCACGCGACAACACGCAGGTATCCGCCAGCCGGGTCATTACCGCCAGCAGCGCATTGAGCTGCGACTGGCTCTCCGTCGCCCCGGCCTTGCGGCTGCTACGCAACTGCGGCAAGGCGAGCTCCAGAATGTGCGGAAAACCGCCCTGCGCTTCTTCCCGTGCGCCCGGCACCTGATAGCGCTGAACAGCATGCGAACCTTTGCTGAAACTTTTCGGGCTGAAGGCATCGGGCAGCGCCGCCAGTTTTGCCGCCCGCCGGGCAATGGTCTGCGGGCTGAGGGTTTCAGGCTGCATCGCGACGGCGCTGACCAACAACCCCAGCGCCCAGATAGCGCCCCGGTGAGTGTTCACTCCGCCGGTGGCCGCCATCATGCGGGCCTCTCCTTCGCGCCCCAGACGCCCCACTTCCTGACGCAGCGCGACATCCGCCGGGCGCTGAAAACTGTGCAGCGCCAGAGCATAAAAGGTGGAAGTCAGGCTGTGCGCCGAACGCTCCATCAGCGCCAGCGTCAGGTCCTGATGCGCCCCTGAACCCCGTCGGTCCACCAGACCCGGTTTCGGGCTGAGCCGCGCTTCATCGATCAGCGCCTGCGTCGCTTGTTGCGCCAGCCCTGCGGCCAGCTGTTCAGCGGCGCTTTCGCCCCTGATCGCATGAATCTGCGGCATCGTCATTACCAGCTCCTGAATTTGGCTGGCGGGTTGTACAGACCGCCAGACCAGTCAACCAGATCGCTGACGCTGCCGGCGGCCAGCAGTGAACGGGTGGCATCGGTACGGCGAATACCCATATCTTCCGGGAACACCACCAGCTCCTGACGGCGCAGTTCGGCAACGCGTTTGGCGTCAACGCCCAGCCCGATGTCCGTGATACCGGCGACAGCGGCCACCATGGCGCGACGCTCTTCCAGCGTTCGTGCCCGGTGCAGATAGGCGATGCCCTCTTCGGTCAGCACGTGGGTTACGTCATCGCCGTAAATCATCACCGGTGCCAGCGGCATACCGGACTCTTTACCGACGTCCACCGCTTCGAGTTTCTCCACGAAGGTCGGTTTGCCACCGGCCTGATAGGTTTCCACCATCTGCACCACCAGCTTCTTACCGCGCGCCAGCGGGTCCGGCTCTTCAATCATGTCGAGCCAGGCGGGTGTCGCGTGACGGCGGCCGTGCGGGTCATGGCCCATATTCGGTGCACCGCCAAAACCGGCCAGACGCCCACGGGTCACGGTGGAAGAGTTAGCCAGACCGTCGACCTGCAACGTCGAGCCGATGAACATATCGACTGCGTACTGACCGGCCATCTGGCAGAAGGCGCGGTTGGAACGCATCGAGCCGTCCGAACCGGTGAAGAACACGTCCGGACGGGCGCGGATATACTCTTCCATCCCCAGTTCACCGCCGAAGCAGTGCACGGTGTCGACCCAGCCGCTTTCGATGGCCGGGATCAGCGTCGGGTGCGGGTTCAGCGTCCAGTGTTTACAGATTTTTCCGCGCAGACCGAGCTGTTCGCCGTAGGTTGGCAGCAGCAGTTCAATGGCCGCGGTGTTGAAACCAATGCCGTGATTGAGCGACTGCACGTTGTGTTTGGCGTAAATGCCCTTGATCGCCATCATCGCCATCAGGACGTGAACCGGTTTGATCAGGCGCGGGTCGCGGGTGAACAGCGGTTCGATAAAGAACGGACGGTCGGCGACCACCACAAAATCAATCCAGTCGCCGGGAATATCCACGCGCGGCAGGTCGCAGCCCTCTTCGACCAGTTCATTGACCTGCGCAATCACAATGCCGTTTTTGAAAGCGGCGGCTTCCACCAGCGCGGGCGTATCTTCAGTACTCGCGCCGGTATAAAGATTGCCTTTGCGGTCAGCTTTGAAACCGGCAATCAGCGCGATGTTGGGCACTAAATCCACATACAGGCGGGAATAAAGCTCGATATAGGTGTGAATCGCGCCGATCTCCATCTGCCCGTCTTCCAGCAACTGCGCGATGCGCAGACTTTGCGGACCGGAGAAGGCGAAATCCAGTTTGCGGGCGATACCCCGTTCGAAGAGATCCAGATGCTCAGCGCGGCTGACGCTCGGCATGATCATATGCAAATCATGCAGCTTTTCAGGATTCACTTTTGCTAATGAACGGGAAAGAAAATCAGCCTGCTTTTGGTTATTCCCTTCCATGACGACGCGGTCGCCGGGAGCAATCAGCGTTTCGAGGATCGGGATAATCTGGTCGGTGGGTAACACTTTGCCCTGAGCCACGGCCCGGACACTCTCTATTCGCCGTTGCTTTTCAGTGCGGCGGGTGTCCCAAGCTCTGGTGGACTGCGGATGTTGCGTCATGCCTGAACCTCCCTGGGTTAACTTGCTGAGCGGCAGGTGGCTATCAGTACAAACGCGGGCTCAGACAAGTGGCGGTGCATCATAAATGCGTAGGATAGTTAACCCGTTAAGTGTAGGAAGGGAGGCGGATTGCATCAATCAAGGGCAGCAACCGATCGTTACCCTGAGAGTAATGATTGATTTTTTAATCTTAAAAACAGAGAGATAGAGAATAATAAAGTGATGGGACGCACACAATTAGCATAAAAAAGGGACGCCCGCAGGCATCCCTCTTCTATGATTTATTCACGATATACCCACAGCCATTCGAGTTGCCGAATAACGGGTATAAAGGATGTTATTTGAAGACTTCAGCCGTTGCGCTGATCTTCTTCTTCTCCTGGCCACCGATGATCACGAAATACTTGCCGCCTTTCTTATCAGCCAGCTTGGACAGCTCTTCACGGGCATCCATCGGTGCAGTGAATTCACCGCTGGTGCTGACCGTACCGATGCTGGTGTAGCCTTTCTCTTTCGCTACTTCTTTGGTGATCATTTCAGCTGACATTGCGCTCACTGAAAATAAGCCAGCCACCAATGCCACTGCCATAATTTTATAAGATTTCATGAAGTTACCTCTAAAGAGTGATTATTATTAATGAAATTCCCGCGACAGTAACGCCAGTGAAGCCCGCGCTGGCGTGAACCTTCCCGGTCAGACACCAAAGTTTCCCCAGAAACGCAGCTTTTATCGCAATGGCCGGAACGCAACCATTCAGTCACTAAGCGGTATTATCCTCTTCAGTATTAATCACTTCTAAAAATTAGCCAGCCGAAATGTGCAAAATAATTACATTACATTTCAATTTGTGACCATGAACCGCATAATTTCTTCACAAAAGGCATCCGGATGAGACACAAATGGCGCGTGTGCGGCTTTTTCCATTATCCGGGAGGTGGAATCCGGCCATAACACATCAAGTAATCCCGCCACCTTGCGTGGCACCAGACCGTCCAGCGCGCCATAAATGCGCAGTAAAGGCATCGGCAACTGGCACATCGCCTGACGTAAGTCAGCCTGGCGCAGGATCTCCAGCCCGCCGTTCAGCACCTCCACCGGCGGCATTGGCAGTTCAAGCACCACAGCCTTCAACATACGGGCGTCCTGACGGGCACTGTCGCTGCCCAGGGTTTGCAGCGCCAGAAAGCGCTCAACGGTGCGCTGAAAATCTTCGCTGAGCTGATGCTCAAACCCGTGCAGCACTTCCGGGCGGATACCCGGCCACTCATCCTGCGCGGCAAAACAGGGCGAAGAGGCCACGGTGATCAGTTTCTCCACCCGCTGGGGTGCGGTCAACGCAATCTGGCTGGCCACCAGCCCACCGAGTGACCAGCCAAGCCAGACCGCTTTTTCCGGTGCTGCAGCCAATACCGTATCGGCCATCTGTTCAAGGCTCATAGGCCCAAAGCCTGCGCTGCGCCCATAGCCAGGCAAATCCACTAAATGCAAACGAAATTGCGGCGCAAGTCGCTCCGCCGTGTAACGCCATACCTCAGCATTCAGCCCCCATCCGTGAAGCAGCACAAGATTGCGATCGCCTTCGCCAAAGGTCTGCCAGTAGAGCCTGTTCATAAGGTAATGTCCGTTAGATTTCACAAATTCAGGGGAAGTGATAGATATGACGTTAAGGATAACAATTCGCGGCCTTTGCTGGCTATGCCAACAACCGTTACATCTTGCCCGCCACGGCATTTGCAGTGTGTGCGTCAAAAATTTACCCCAGCCGCCCCCGTGTTGTCCGCGTTGTGGATCACCCAGCGCCAGCCAGAAATTCGAGTGCGGACGTTGCCTGAACAAACCCCCGCCGTGGGATGCAATGATTTATACCACTGATTATCTGCCGCCGCTGAGCGGGCTGGTGCTGCGGCTAAAGTTTTCCCGTCAGCCTGAACTGGCCGCCACGTTGGCGCGTCTGCTGCTGCTGCGCTGGCTTGCCCGTTTTCGCGCCGGTGACGTGGTACGCCCCGAGATTGTGCTCAGCGTGCCGCTACACCGGCGGCGCTATTTTTCACGCGGCTATAATCAAAGTGAGTTACTGGCCACACCGCTGGCGCGCTGGCTTGGCTGCCAGTATCGCCCGCACGCCCTGCGGCGTATCCGTTCCACCCCACCGCAACAACGGCTGTCAGAAGCGGCACGGAAACTGAATTTACGTAAGGCATTCCGGTTCACAGAGGACTTCCGTGGAAAACATGTCGCGCTGATCGATGATGTGGTGACCACCGGCAGCACATTGCGTGAAATCAGTAAACTGTTGCGCAATCAGGGTGTTGCATCATTACAAATTTGGTGTATCTGCCGGACGCTGTCGCGTTGAGCACATGCTGCTAACTCTGCGGTAACGGGAAGGATGACGGGTAAAAGCAAAGGGCGTATTATAACCAACTGAAGTAGTCAACTATTGAGCCAATACTATGATCCTTATTACCGATGCTGCCCAAGAGCACTTTGCCAAACTGCTGGCAAACCAGGAAGAAGGCACCCAGATCCGCGTATTCGTGATTAACCCCGGTACGCCTACCGCCGAATGCGGTGTCTCCTACTGTCCACCTGACGCGGTGGAAGCGACCGATACCGAACTTAAATTCGAGAAACTGTCCGCCTACATCGATGAACTCAGCAAGCCGTATCTGGCTGAAGCCGAGATCGACTTTGTGACCGACCAGCTCGGTTCACAGCTGACGCTGAAAGCCCCGAACGCCAAAATGCGCAAAGTGGCCGATGACGCGCCGTTGATGGAACGCGTTGAATATCAGTTGCAGTCACAAATTAACCCGCAGCTCGCCAGTCACGGCGGCCGCGTGTCATTGATGGAAATCACCGATGACGGCATCGCCATTTTGCAGTTCGGCGGCGGTTGTAACGGCTGTTCTATGATCGATGTCACCCTGAAAGACGGCATTGAAAAAGATCTGCTGAAAAACTTCCCGGAACTGAAAGGCGTTCGCGATCTGACCGAACACCAGCGCGGCGAGCACTCATTCTACTGATCAAACCTTGATTGGCTTGAATGCAAAAAGCCCCCCTTTAACCGGGTGCTTTTTTTATTGTTTATTCATTCGTTCAGGCTTTTCTTCTGCGGCCCAAATCCTTAATCAGCCGGTTTACCCAGGCGTCGCTGAACATCTCATCCAAAGTGTGAGTCAGTTTTCGCTGCCAGTTTGGGTATTCGGTGTTGGTACCGGGAACATTCACCGGCGTCGCCATATCCAGCCAGTCTTCCGGTTGCAGGCCAAGTAAGGCGCTGGCGCTGTCGGCCAGATAGCGTTGCAGGCCACGGTTGAGCGCAGGCGTCATCGCCATTTTATCCGCCCGATGCCCGACACTTTTCGCCACGCAGCCATGACGGTGCAGTGCGTCAAGCAACGCTTGTTTATTGGCTTCCCGCGCACCACGCAAGGCCGCCAGCACGGTTGGGTCAGGGTAAATACCCAGCGTTTCACCGAGGGTTAAATCCCCGGCCTCCCAGTAACCGCGCAGCGTCGGTAAATCGTGGGTCGTGACGGTCGCCATCGCCTGCACCACATAGTCCTCCGGCGCACGGTAAACACCGTTTTTCTCCTGCTCGAAATAGAGCACTTTGTAGGAGTAAACGCCGCTGTCATGCAGGCTGGCAACAATCTCTCTCGGTACCGTACCGAGGTCTTCACCAATCACCATGCACTGATGGCGCTGACTCTCCAGCGCCAGCACGCCGAGCAGATCGTCGAGCGGATAACGCACGTAAGCGCCCCTGCCCGCGTGTTCATGCGCCGGGATCCACCACAAACGCAGCAATCCCATTACATGGTCAATGCGCAGCGCACCGCACTCCGCCATGTTTGCCCGCAATAAATCGATAAACGGCTGATAGGCGCGCTCTTTCATCACATGCGGATCAATTGGCGGCAGCCCCCAGTTTTGCCCCTGAGGCCCAAGAATATCCGGCGGCGCGCCAATGGTGGCCTTAAGACAATAAAGAGCAGGATCAGACCAGGTTTCCGCCCCTCCCTCAGCCACACCGACCGCGAGATCCCGGTAGAGTCCGAGCGGCATGCCGAGCGCAACGCTGGTCTGATAACAGTCGGAAAACTGCACATGGGCCAGCCACTGCAACCACAGATAGAATTCGATTTCGTCAGCATAGCGTTGGCAAAACTCGTCGACGTCCGGGCTTTGAATATCACGATAAGCCTCCGGCCAGACCGGCCAGCCCCACAGACCTAAATCGAGATCGCGCAGATGGACATGCAGCGCATCGAACACGCCCTGCTGTCGCAGGCTGTCGCCGCCAAGCAACACGAAACGGCGAAAATCTCGTTTACGCTGGCTGGCTTCGGGCACATCGCAAAAGGTTTTCCACGCCAGTTTCAGCGCGTCGGACTTCAACTGCATCACCTGCGGGTAATCGACATACTCCACACTTCGCGCCTGATGCAATGCGTCGCGGGTTTGCGGCAACTGCCACCAGCGCTGAGCCTCCTCACTTTGGGCGAACTCCTCCACCTGATTAACGTCGATATAGGTGACGTTCAGCCAGCGGCGCGATGACGGACTGTACGGACTGGCACTCAGCGGATTCGCCGGATAGAGAGCGTGAATCGGGTTGAGGCCGACAAAGGCTCCGCCGCGCAGACCGACTTCTTCCACCATCCGCTTGAGGTCACCGAAATCACCCACGCCCCAGTTATGCTCAGACCGCAGGGTGTAAAGCTGCACGGTTGCGCCCCACAACTTTTCTCCTGCCTGTAATTGAGACGGTTCATAGCAGCGGCGTGGCGCAATAATAATGCGGCACCCGCACTGTTTTTCGCCCCAGTTCAGGGTCAGATGGTGATAACCCACGGGTAAATTGGCCGGCAGCTTCAGTTTTGCCTCCGCTGCCAGCTTGCCTTCCAACTGGTCGCCATTTTCCTGCGTCAGCTGCCAGCGAAAGGCCTGACCACCCTGCGGCGTGAGCACCACCGGCTCAGCCAGGTAAAACACCTTCACGAAAGGCAGCGGCAAGGCCTCGTCAGTGCTGGCCTCCCCGCGCCCCATCGCGGCTAAAAGTGCCTGTTTGGTATCGTCGGAAACCGACTGAACCTCATCCCGCATGTTAATAAAACTGTCTAAAATTCCTGCCTGCTGTGCTGCCTGTTCGAGTTGCTTGCCCTCCATGCCTGCTCCTAACGTTTGGCCTGCCAGATACGCTGCTGGTAATCGCGGATTGAACGGTCTGCGCTGAACATCCCCACGCGCGCGGTATTGAGGATCGCCCGGCGAGTCCACTCTTCGGCATCGCGGTACAGCGCATCGACTTTCTTCTGCGCTTCGCAGTACGCCGCAAAGTCCGCCAGCACCAGATAAGGGTCACCGCCCTCTTTGAAGCTGTTGAGCATGAGATCGAAAGCGTGCTTGTCGCCATGGCTGAAAAAGCCGCTGGCCAGTTCGTCCAGAATCGCTTTCAGGTGTTTATCTTTTTTCACCACGCTTTGCGGCTTGTAGCCTTTCTTTTGCAGCGCTTTGACGTCATCAACATCGAGACCAAAGATAAAGATATTCTCATCACCGACCTGTTCGGCGATTTCGACATTCGCGCCGTCAAGCGTGCCGATGGTCAGTGCGCCGTTCAGCGCCAGCTTCATGTTGCCGGTTCCCGAGGCCTCTTTGCCGGCGGTGGAAATCTGCTCAGACACGTCAGCCGCTGGGATCATCATTTCCGCCACGGACACGCTGTAATCGGGGATAAATACCACTTTCAGACGATCGCCGACGATCGGATCGTTGTTGATCTTCTCGGCGACCTGATTGATCGCATAGATAATATTTTTGGCCAGGTAGTAGCCCGGGGCGGCTTTGGCTCCGAACAGGAATACGCGCGGCACGATATCCAGTTTCGGGTTATCGCGGATTTGCCGATACAGCGACAGAATATGTAGCAGGTTGAGGTGCTGGCGTTTGTATTCGTGCAGGCGTTTGATTTGTACATCGAAAATAGCCTCTGGGTTGAGTTTAATCCCCATGCGATGCCACACGTATTCCGCCAGCCTGATTTTATTTTCATGCTTGATTTTGCGGTACTGTTTACAGAATTTTTTGTCTTTTACGCCGCTTTCCAGCCCTTTAAGCAGGTCGAGATTTGTCACCCAACTGTCGGTTTTCAACCGTTCATCAATCAACGCTGACAGCGCCGGATTGCACTGTTTAATCCAGCGGCGCGGCGTAATGCCGTTGGTGACATTATGGAATTTCTCCGGCCACAGCTGGTGATATTCCGGGAACAGATCTTTGACCACTAAGTCAGAATGCAGTGCGGCGACGCCGTTGACCGCAAAACCGGCCACCACGCACAGGTTGGCCATGCGCACCTGTTTGTCATGATGCACCGCCAGTTTTGCCCAGACTGCGTCATTCCCCGGCCACTGTTTGCTGACCAGCTTCTTAAAGTTGGTGTTGATCTGTTTAATTATCTGGAAGTGGCGCGGCAACAGGCTGCGCACCAGTTTTTCATCCCAGGTTTCCAGGGCTTCCGGCATCAGCGTGTGGTTGGTGTAGGCGAAGGTGCGGCTGGTAATGTGCCACGCATCTGTCCAGCTCATCTGATGTTCGTCGAGCAATACACGCAACATTTCAGGAATGGCGATGGTCGGATGGGTGTCGTTGAGCTGAATGACCTCATAGTCCGGCAACTCAGCAATTTTCCGCCCGAGGAAGTGGTGGCGGCGCAGGATATCGGCCACCGAGCAGGCACACTGGAAATATTGCTGCATCAGGCGCAGGCGTTTACCGGCCTGATGGTTGTCATTGGGGTAGAGTACTTTGGTCAGTTTGGCGGCATCCACGCCCTGCTGTTCGGCTTTGAGGAATTCGCCGTCGTTAAACTTTTCCAGATCAAACGGGTGCGGATGGGTGGCTTCCCACAGGCGCAGCGGCTGAGTGATACCGTTGCGGTAACCGAGCACCGGCAGATCCCAGGCTTCGCCGCGCAGGGTAAACTCTGGCTCCCAGCGCAGTGTTCCGTTGTCATTCTTTACCACTTTGCCGCCGATACCGACGCTCACCGCCAGCGAACTGTTGTGGCGAAACCACGGGTATTCACTGCGGTGCCAGTCGTCCGGCGACTCTTTCTGATGCCCGTCAACAAAGCGCTGGCGGAACAGACCGTATTGATAATTCAGACCGTAGCCAATACCCGGTTGGCCGACCGACGCCATAGCATCCAGGTAACAGGCAGCCAGACGCCCAAGCCCGCCGTTGCCGAGCGCGGGGTCAATCTCTTCTTCGAGCAGATCCGTCAGATTGATATCAAACGGTTCCAGGACGCTGGCAATTTTCTCATACCAGCCCAGGTTAATCAGGTTGTTGCCGGTCAGGCGCCCGACCAGAAATTCCATCGAAATATAGTTAACATGGCGGGTAATTTTTTTGCTTTTACTGCTGACGGTATCGCTTTGCGGCGGCAGTTGTTCTGCGACGGCGGCGCTGACTGCATGCCACCATTGGTGCCGGGTCATGTCCCTGGCTGAAGTGAGTCCAAACGCTTGCCAATGGCGAGCTAACGCCGCCAAAAAAACATCCTGCTTGAGAGTGGGCTTGGTCATAAGGCAGCTCTTTCCTTTTCGTTAATCAACCGGGAGAAGAAGTCTGTTCTGGCTATATTCAGGGATCAAAGCGTGATCTGTGATCACATATAGGTATAAACCCTATAATGCAAAAAAGCTCATCATGTGAATACGATGAGCTCGGGGATTTGTCGATATACCCGTCATCTTTCAAGTGGCCTCTTTGTTGGCTGCGCTCACTCACCCGACAAATCTGCTGTAAGTAGATTTGACCGCTGCTAGCAGCGGTCCCGAAGGGGTTAGGCCCATTAATGGGCCTAATAATCACTTACTTGAGTAAGCTCATCGGGATTTGCTCTCATGCCGCCTCAATGCAACTTGAAATCTTTTGGGTATAAATAGTAATGATATTGGGCTTATTTCTGCCCGTAATAGGCATCCGGCCCGTGTTTACGGCTGAAGTGTTTATGCAAAAGATAACCGTCCATCGGCGACATCTGCCGGTTAAGTGTGCCGGTGATCCACGCCATTTTTGCCACTTCTTCCAGCACCACGGCGTTGTGTACTGCCAGCTCCGGTGTACTTCCCCAACAGAACGGACCGTGTTGCGACACCAGAATCCCCGGCATATGCAGCGGGTCCGTTTCACCCAACGTTTCGGCGATCACTTTGCCGGTTTCCAGTTCGTACTGACCGGCCACTTCTTCACGGCTCAACGGACGCGTGCAGGGAATGGCCCCTGCAAAGTAATCCGCATGAGTTGTGCCCAGCGCCGGAATAGGCACACTGGCCTGCGCCCATGAGGTCGCGTAGGTCGAGTGGGTATGCACAATGCCGCCCAGTTCGGGGTACCGCGCATAGAGTTCGAGGTGGGTTGCCGTGTCGGACGAAGGTTTGAAGTGCCCCTCCACCACTTCGCCCAATGCGTTAACCACTACCATGTCGTCGGCAGTCATGGCTTCATATTCCACACCGCTGGGTTTGATGACCACCAGTCCCGAGGTTCTGTCGATGCCGCTGACGTTACCCCAGGTGAACGTCACCAGTCCACGGGCGGGAAGCGCCATATTGGCGGCGAAGACCTGCTGTTTGAGCTGCTCTAACATACGGACTCCTTCATGTTCAGCCCGGCTTTCTGCATCTTGTCAATCACCCATGCACGCGCCTCACGCACCTCTTTTAGCGGGTCAGCCGCGGTTTCGCTCCACATTTCGATCAGGTAAGGGCCGCGATAGCCGCTTTTAAGCAAGGTGCTGAAGCAGCGTTCGAACTCCACCACGCCGCTGCCAAACGGGACATTTTTGAACACGCCAGGTTGGGTATCTTTGATATGTACGGCGACGATATGTCCGGCGCCACTTGCCAGTTCCATCTGTACGTCGTTGTCCCAGGCGGACAAATTGCCAATATCAGGATAGAGCTGGAACCACGGATTATTCAGGTAATGGGCATAACCCAGCGCCTTACTGATGGAATTCATCAGCGGGTAATCCATGATTTCCATCGCCAGTGTGACCTGCGCACGGCTGGCCATTTCGACCGATTCCTGCAAACCGTCGCGAAAACGTTCGCGGGTATGGTCGTTGGCATCCTGATAATAGACATCGTAACCCGCTAACTGAATCACCCGGATACCGAGGTCTTGCGCTAATACGATGGCCTTGCGCATGATCTCAAGACCCTGAGCACGGGTTTTGTCATCTTCAGACCCCAGCGGGAACCGGCGGTGCGCACTGAGACACATCGACGGAATGCGGATCCCGGTGCGGGTGACGGCGTCAACCACCGCCATCCGCTGCTCGCGGCTCCAGTCAAGCCGTGCCAGCCGGTTATCGCTCTCATCAACTGACATTTCGACGAAATCAAAACCCAGCTCTTTCGCCAGACTCAGGCGTTCGAACCAGTCTTCGCCCGCAGGCAGGGCCTTTTCATAGATACCGAGTGGCACGGCTTTATGCATCATTGCGCGTTCCTTAGCTCCAGAGCTGGCTGATTGATTTTTTGAACTGACGGGCGGCGTCGACGGGATCTTTGGCATCGCGGATGCTGCGACCGGCGATAAAGACGTGGATCGGAATGCCTTTAAACAGCGGCAAATCTTCCAGCGCCAGGCCACCCGTCACGGTCACTTTGAAGCCCATATCAGACAGACGTTTGATGGCGGTGATATCGGCGACGCTCCACGCTACGCCTGCCGCCTGTGCGTCACGGCTGCGGTGATAAACCACCTGCTGAATACCCGCATCCCGCCATTCCTGCGCCTGTTCCCAGGTCCAGTACCCGGTGAGTTCAATCTGCACATCACCGTTGAACTCTTTGGCAACTTCCAGCGCGCCTTTGGTGGTATTGATGTCAGCGCAGCAAATCACGGTTACCCAGTCAGCATTGGCTTCAAAACACATGCGCGACAAAATCTTGCCCGCATCAGCGATTTTGGCGTCAGCCAGCACGATTTTTTCCGGGTACAGCGCTTTGAGGTCACGCACCGCGCGCACCCCTTCGGCAACGCACAAAATGGTGCCGACTTCGATAATGTCCACTTCGTTAGCAATCAGACGGGTGGTTCTGTAGGCGTCGTCCATGGACTGGTTATCCAGTGCGACCTGCAACATCGGTAATGAGTGAGACATAATGCCTTCCTTATTGTTAATGGGCCGCGGCCGCAGAAGTTTGATCAATCAAATCCAGTACCTGTTGAGATGTCGTACAGGCACGCAGCCGGTCAAAGTTCTTTTCATCTTCAAACAGGTTCACCACCTGCATAATGCCGACTTCCTGATGCGCGTTAGCGTCAACGGCGGCCAGGGTGATCAGGATATCTACCGGGTCGTTATCTTCATGGTTGAAGACCAGCGGTTTTTTCAGGGTTACCAGCGCAAAACCGGTTTTCAATACCCCTTCCTCCGGGCGGCCATGTGGCATCGCCAGGCCGGGTGCGATAACAAAATAGGGGCCAAAACGCTTAACACCCTCCAGAATCGCCTGGTAATAACGTGGTTCCACCACACCGGCATCCGCCAGTAAATCGACGCCAATTTTCACCGCATCCTGCCAGGTTTCAGCTTCAGCATTCAGGCAGATCGACTGGTTTTCAGCCAAAGAGTCACGCAGTTTCATGGAGAGATCCTTATTTCTTCAGGTCTTTGGAGAAGTGCGCGTTAATCACTTCCATCACTTTCGGGCCAAAGTCGGCGGCGGAGAGCATATTGCGCACACCCACTACGTATTTGTTGCCGCTAACGGTGATCTCGTCCGCCACGTGAGTCGAAGCGACAATAATGTCTGCCCCACTCAGTTCAGATTTGTACTCGCCCACTGCGCAGCTGTTCATGGTGTGATCCACCCCTTCCTGGGTCAGGAACTGGCCGATCTTCATCTTCATGATCATCGAACTGCCTTGCCCGCAACCGCATACCGCCAGAATTCGTACTGTCATGGGAACCTCGTTGATTAGTGAGACGTGGATTGATTAAGTGCTTGTTTTTCAGCGTCCTCTTCGGCACGCAATGTGCGCCCCGCAAAGAACATATAAAGCAGTGCAATGACCACGATGACGCCCATAAAGGCCATGCCTATGCTGAAGAAGCCCTGCATCATCGGTGGTGCGAGAATTGACCAGTCCGCCATGCCCATCCAGGCACTGAGGCCAGTAAGTTTAATGGCCCAGACGCAGCCGAAGATTTCGATCATCCCCATAACCAGACAGATTTTCAGCGCAGCACGCCAGCCGCCGAAGTGGTTGGCAAAGACGCCAATGGTGGCATTAGAGAAGAACATGGGGATAAAACCAGGAATGATCATGATAGAAGAGCCCATGGCGAACAGAATGCCGACGGCAAGCAGTTGACCAATGGTGCCCCACATAAAGCCCCAGACCACGGCGTTCGGCGCGAAGCTGTAAATTGCCGCGCAGTCGATAGCCAGAACGGCACCGGGTATTAAGCGCTGAGAAATACCGTTAAAGGCTTCGGTCAGCTCGGCGACGAACATGCGCACGCCCTGAATGATGATAAAGATCGCCACCGCAAACATCAGACCGGTTTGCAGAATGTAGATAGTCCAGTGCGTTTTACCGGCCATCTTTTGCAAGGTATCCAGACCAAAGGAGCAGAGGATGATGCCAAAGAAAACGGTCATGACAATAGCGGTGGAGACTATATTGTCATGGAAAATGTTCAGCCAGCCCGGCAGCTTGAGGTCTTCCACGCTCTCTTCTTTTTTACCCAGATACGGCGCAATTTTATAGGCGACCCACGAAGCAAACTGCTGTTGGTGGCCAATAGAGAAACCGCTGTTTTCGGTGACGGCTTGTGTCGGTTTGTACATCATGTTGGAGGTGATCCCCCAGTAGAGCGACACCAGAAACGCCGTCGACCAGATAGTGGTCCACATCGGGTAGCCTAAGATGTAGAAGAACACGGCAATGATCCCGGCTTGTTGAAACATAATGTGGCCAGTGAGCATGATGGTGCGGATACCGGTAATGCGGCGAAACACAACGTAAAGAATATTGAGGCCGAGGGCGATCAGCACCGAATATCCGACCCAGCTATAGGCATCGCCCATGCGCTCAACCGTTGCCATCATTGAAGCGTAGGTATCAGAAATGGCGCCGTTAATGCCATACACTTCCGACAGTTTGGCCACCACCGGCTTGAATGTTCCGGTCAAAATACCCGACCCTGCCTGCAGCAACATAAAACCAATGATGGTTTTGATGGTGCCTTTGATGATCACACTCGCGCTTTTCCTCAGCAGGATGTAACCCAGCATCGTGACAATGCCCAGCAACAGCGGCGCGTTGGTCATCACCTGATTAAAAAATACGGTAAATACGGTGTAGAGGAATTCCATAAAACTCTCCGTTAACCTTCGAGAGACTCGCCCGGACTTTCCACCCTGATGGAACAGCCACAAACGATGTAGGGACGTAAGAACTCTAATGCTCACGACAAATCAGTAAAAGATTCAAAATGATTATTTGTGAGCGCACTCGCAAGATATCGTCTGACGTTGCAATGATGACTTATAATATCCAGATAAATATCTGAATAAATTCATGCAAATAAATGAAATATTCTTTCATATCTGACATCTAAAAAAATGACTTACTGATTATCTCTCTGCGTTATACACGTGTTTTTGTGTCAATTTTGGCATTGTGCATCACTAAAATCAGTGCTAATTTCCTCACAACAAAGTCATAAACAATCATTTAATGATCGAATGTGATTTGAATTCGCACTTCAACACATAACGAGGGAAGATCATGAGCAAAGTAGAAACCATCAGCCGCGAGTCCTGGATCCTCAGCACCTTTCCTGAATGGGGCAGTTGGCTGAATGAAGAAATTGAGCAGGAGCGTGTCGTCCCCGGCACCTTCGCTATGTGGTGGCTGGGCTGCACAGGTATTTGGCTAAAGTCTGAAGGTGGCGCGAACATTTGTGTCGACTTCTGGTGTGGCGTGGGCAAACAAAATCACAGCAGCCCGCTGATGAAAAACGGCCACCAGATGCAGCGCATGGCCGGTGTGAAGAAACTGCAACCAAACCTGCGCACCACGCCGTTTGTGCTGGATCCGTTCGCCATCAGAGAGATCGACGCCGTACTGTCGACTCATGATCATAACGATCACATCGACGTCAACGTGGCCGCGGCGGTGATGCAAAACTGTGCCGCAGACGTGCCGTTTATCGGCCCGCAGACCTGTGTGGATTTATGGATGAGCTGGGGCGTTCCGGCGGAGCGCTGCATCGTGATGACGCCAGGGAAAGTCGTGCGGATTAAGGATGTGGAAATTCACGCGCTGGACTCGTTTGACCGCACCGTGCTCATCACCTTGCCAGCAGACCAGAAGGCGGCGGGCGTACTGCCGGACATGATGGACCAGCGCGCCGTGAACTACCTGTTCAAAACGCCAGGCGGTAATCTGTACCACAGCGGCGACTCCCACTATTCCAACTACTACGCCAAACATGGCAATGAATATAAAGTCGACGTGGCACTTGGCTCTTATGGCGAAAACCCACGAGGCGTGACCGACAAAATGACCAGCGTGGATATGTTGCGCATGGCCGAATCGTTGAAAACACAGGTGGTTATTCCATTCCACCATGATATCTGGTCAAACTTTCAGGCCGACCCGCAGGAGATCCGTGTGCTGTGGGAAATGAAGAAAGATCGCCTGAAATATGGTTTCAAACCGTTTATCTGGCAGGTTGGCGGCAAATTTACTTACCCGGATGACAAAGATAATTTCGAGTACCACTATCCGCGCGGTTTCGATGACTGCTTCACCACCGAAACGGATCTGCCTTTCAAATCATTCTTGTAGTGCTAAATATTTTTCCCTAAATCATCCGAGCCGCATCCAGGCGGCAAGCGCTGGCCCGAAGGGTGAGCCTCAGGGAGGAGGCTCATAATCCCCGGGAGCATACACAAGTATGTGACCGGGGTTGGCGATGGCAGCCAACGCAGAGGCAGCTTGAAGGATGACGGGAAAATGATGATTGAATGCTATAAATGCTCGTTTATAATCACGCGGTAATCATTATCCCCGCGGAGACACCATGACAGAACCACAACGCCACAATGCGATCCTTGATCTTTTACAACGTCAGGGTCAGATTTCTGTCTCGGATGTGATCGACAGTTTTGATATTTCGCCTGCCACGGCGCGCCGTGATATCACCAAACTCAATGAACTTGGCAAGCTGCGTAAAGTGCGTAACGGTGCCGAAGCGGTGAGCTCCCCACGCCAGAACTGGACGCCGCTCAATATTCACCAGACGCAAAATCTCAATGAGAAAATGCGTATCGCCCAGGCCGCTGCGCAACTCTGTCAGCCGGGTGAAAGCGTAGTGATCAACTGCGGTTCCACCGCTTTTCTCCTGGGCCGTGAAATGTGCGGCAAAGATATTCAGGTGATCACCAACTATCTGCCGCTGGCCAATTATTTGATTGAGCAGGAACACGACAGCGTGGTGATCATGGGCGGTCAGTACAATAAAAGTCAGTCGATAACGCTGGCCCCGCAGGATGGCGATGCCAGTTTGTATGCCGGTCACTGGATGTTTACCAGCGGCGCAGGGCTGACCAGCGATGGCCTGTATAAAACCGATATGCTCACCGCCATGGCCGAGCAGAAGATGCTGAATTACGTCGGAAAATTAGCTGTTTTGGTAGACAGCAGCAAAGTCGGCCAACGTGCCGGTATGCTGTTTAGCCGTACCGAGCAAATCGATGTGCTGATCACAGGGCTGGACGCCGACGAAGCAATCCTCGAACAGTTACGCAGCAAAGGCGTGCAGGTGATATTGGTTTAAACGTTATCCCTAATGTTTGTCTGGTCTTGACTGACGAATAATTAGGTAGAATGCGCGGATAACTGATCAACGAGGCCTGCCCTAATGGAACAATTTGAAGCAATCAGCGTAGAACTTGCGCATACCCGCCTGAAATCAGGCGACGCGGTCATGGTCGATATCCGCGACCCGCAAAGTTTTGGCGCCGCACACGCGCCGGGCGCATTCCATCTGAGCAATGCAAGCATGGCGGCTTTTATGCAAAACGCCGATGCCAAAACGCCGGTATTGGTGATGTGCTATCACGGCATCAGCAGCCGGTCCGCAGCACAATTTCTGATCGGGCAGGGTTTTGAGTCAGTTTACAGCGTCGACGGCGGTTTCGAAGCCTGGTCAAAAACCTTTCCTCAGGACATCGAAGCCTGATTTCAGGTGTTTCCCCTCCCTGTTTACCCCAAATCCAGCTGACATCAGCTTGCAGTTATAACCATTGGTTTGGTCTGGGCGTTAAATGTTCTTAAGCGGAATCAGCTGCACCTTTTAAGTATTGGTATAATTTATCTCTAATATTTATAGGATATGAAGATGAAACACCTGGAAAACTCCCGCCCGCTGGGCATGCGTACACTGGCGGTTCACGCTGGCCAGCAACCTGATAAGTTAACCGGCGCGATTGCCACGCCGATCACAGCCACCTCGGCTTTTTCCTACGACGATTTCGACAGCGGTGCACGGCGTTTTAGCGGCGAAGAACCGGGCTACTCCTACAGCCGCTTTGCCAATCCGACCGTCGCCGTCGTCGAGCAAAAAATGGCAGCCCTCGAAGGCGGAGAAAGCGCAGTAGCCTGCGCCAGCGGCATGGCAGCCATCAGTGCTGTGCTGTTTGCCCTGCTGTCGCCGGGCGATGAGATTATCCACGTCGGCACACTGTACGGTGGCACCGAAGGGGTGATCCGCAATCTGTTGCCACGTTATGGCATCAAACCGGTGTTCGTGGCAGACACGAAAGATTTGCAGGCGGCGCTGACGCCACAAACCAAAATGGTGTTCGTCGAAACCCCGGCTAACCCGGTGCTGGGCATTGCGGATATCGCTGAAATCGCGCGCATTGCGAAACAAGCCGGTGCGGTCAGCGTGGTGGATAACACCTTCGCCACCCCTTATCTGACCCGCCCGCTGGATCTGGGCATCGATATTTCCCTGCACTCTGCCACCAAATACATCAGCGGTCACGGTGATGCGACCGGCGGCGTAGTGGTTGGCAGTAAAGCGCTCATTGACCCGATCCGCACCCTGTGCCTGAAACAGTTTGGCGGCTGCCTGAGCCCGTTCGAAGCCGCGCTGCTGACCCGTGGGCTGAAAACCCTGCCACTGCGCGTAGAGGCCAGTTCGCTCAGCGCGGCGCACATTGCAGAAGTGCTGAACACGCACCCGGCGGTGTCGCAGGTATTTTATCCGGGGCTGAAAAGTCATCCTGGCCATGAGATTGCGGCGCGTCAGATGAAACTGTTCGGCGGCATTATGGCGATTGAACTGCGCGGCGGCCGCGATGCGGCACGTACCTTCCTCGATAAACTCACGATTATCACGCAAGCCGTGTCGGTCGGTGACACCGACTCGCTGGCCTGCCACCCGGCCACGACGACACACAGCGCGGTATCACCGGAAGTACGCCGTCAGAGCGGCATTACCGATGGTCTGGTGCGTATCAGCATCGGCATCGAAGATGTGGAAGATTTGGTGGACGATATTCAGCAGGCGCTTGAAGGGCTGTAAAAACCGCTGTGACTCTTCTTTTAGGGTATTGAACGCCAGGGCGTCAGAGAGCATTAACGCTTCTGCCGCCCTTTTTTGTTTTATAGCGCGACGGTGATCGGTTTTTTCACAAACAGGCCGTAACTAAACGCCCCCAACATCAAGAGTCCCGCGCCCAGCAAGAACACATTGGTGAACTGCCCCGTCATATCGAGGATCACCCCGGTAATGATCGGGGCCATTGCGGCGCCCAGGAAGCCGCCAAAATTCTGGATAGCCCCTAGTGAAGCAACCTGATCTTTCGGCGCGATATCCGTCGCCAGCGTCCAGATCACTCCTGACGGTAATTGCGAACAAAAATATCCCAGCGATAACAACAAAATACACAAGGGTGTACTGTCTACAAACGGGATCGGTGCAACGAAACACGCGGCCAGTGCAGCACCACCGACGATCGGAATCTTACGCGCGGTAATGGTCGCCACACCACGGCGGATCAAACGATCGGAAATCGCTCCGCCACACAGTACCCCCAGAATACCGGCAAAGAAGGGGATCGAGGCGATCCAGCCCGTTTGCTTCAGGCTGAAACCGAGGGAATTTTCCAGATAACTCGGCAACCACGTCAGGTAAACCCAAATGGTAAACATGATGGAGAAATTACCCAAAATCATAAACCAGGTGGTTCTGTGCCGGAACAGAGATCCCCAACTGCCTTTTGATGCATTACCGGCGATCGCTTTCTCAGCAGCACGTTGCTCGGCATGAATTAATGCTTCTTCACGCGCTGTCGGATCACGATAAAACTTCAACCACGCCAGCAACAGCGGAATACCGGCCAAACCAATAGCAATAAACATCCCACGCCAGCCAAGCGTCAGCAGTAACACGGTCAGAATAGGCGGTGCGACAGCATTAGCGATCTGCGAACCCGTATTGATGATTGACGTCGGGAGGCCACGCTCTTTTTCTGAGAACCAGCGATGGGTGATCTTAATTCCTGAGGTAAAGAACGGCGATTCCGAGACACCCAGCAGCATGCGCAGTCCATAAAACATCGAATAGCTGTTAACAAATGCGGCCATCATGGTGAATGCCGACCACAGGCCCAGGGCCCAGGAGAACATTTTTTTCGGTCCAAATTTATCGACCAGCCAGCCTGCGGGCAGGTTAGCCAGCGCATAAGGCCACAGAAAAGCTGAAAGCAGTAAACCCATTTCGGTAGATGAGAAACCAAATTCCCTCGCGATCGTGGTGTTGGCGATACTTAAGTTGGCGCGATCGAGATAATTCACAACGGCAGCCAGGAGCAGGATCAGAATGATCCCCCACCTTATACGGGAAATGGGTGTGGCCTGTGCAAGCGTATTTGGACTCAGAGGTGCCACTATATCTTTCATAATGGTTCCTCCCTATAGAGGTTGATTTCTCCGGGTTGCAGCGTAGAAAAATCCGTGCATTCAATAAACGTAATAGCCTGGCGGTGCGCGTTTTTCGCGCGAATCCAATCCTGTAGATTATAAATCATCATGATGTCGTTTCTTCCCGTGTAATGATTGTTTTAGCGGGTATTTTAGGTACAGCGGTATTGTGGTACGACGATGAAGCGGTGCGGCAGGAGAAGACGGCGCCTTATCACCGCAACCAATCAGCCTGCAATTTTTCCCTGATAGAACTCAGTCCCGGTACGGATTTGCTCCAGCAGCACACCCAATCCCCAGAATTTTTCCAACACGTTATCTTTATTTACCCGGCATGCTTCGCTGTCAAAAGTGCCCAGACGCTGGTGATAGATCTTGGCATTTTTCGGGTAGCCCAGTGTTTCGGTGACTGCGGCCAGGGACAGGAACGTCGCCAGTTCATCCGCCAGCTGTGGAGCGTGGGAAGCATGGTGGTATAACCAGCTATACAGTTCAGGATGGAAGTTGGTAAATACGCCACTGAAACCTTTCGAGCCGGCTTTCATTGCCGGATAAGCAATCGCCGCATTCGCGTTAATGATGTTTAACGGCGTGTGGGCAACCAGTTTCACCCGGCGCGTAACCGTCGGCAGATCACAACTCACATCTTTCAGCACGACGAAACGGCCGGTATTCGCGCAATAACTGAGCTCTTCGTCGCTGAGTAAACGGCGATAAGGTGCCGGACATTCGTACAAACCGAGCGGCATGGTGACTGGCAATGCTGCCAGCAGAGTTTCCAGCGTACTAAAAAACGTGGCACTGCCCTGGTTGTGCGGATCCAGATGATTGGTGACCAGCACCAGCGCATCGACACCGGTTTCAGCCATCGCTTTCAGCTCGTGAACTTGCTGATCAATATCGTCACTGATATGCCCAGAAGCGATCACCGGAATACGACCCGCCACTTTTTCAACCACAAAACGTGACAGTTCAACACGCTCATCAAGAGTGAGAAATTGCATTTCACTTGACTGGCATACGGCAAACAACGCATCGACCCCCTTATCCAGATACCAGTCGATCAGACGTGCCAGACCGGCATAATCAATTTGGTTGTCGCCCGTGAACGGGGTCAGCATAACCGGCACAATACCTTCAATTTTCTTCATTTTATTCTCCTTGTGATACTCCAATGGCATCGACGTAATCGATTACCTTTCTAGTCAAAAACATGTTGCGAAATTTAGTACTGCGCCATGCGCGCTAAAGCCTGCGCATTGTCTGGCATATTGGATGCACCTTCCCGCTCCACTGCCAGCGAAGCAAATGCAGAGGCATAAGTCGCGGCCTGCGCGACAGACTCCCCACGCGCCAACGCCGCAGCAAATGCCCCATTGAACGCATCACCCGCTCCGGTGGTATCAACACTCAGCGCCGAAAATGCAGGAATATGTTGAAATTGCTGGCCGTCGAGGATCAGCGCACCGCGAGACCCCATTGTAATGATCACCCGCTGCGCGCCCTGACTGGCAATACGCAGAGCGGCCTCTTTGGCACTGGAAAGGTCTTGCACATCGATACCGGAAAGCTGTGACGCTTCGGTTTCATTAGGAGTGATCACGTCGACATACTCCATACACTCCAGAGCATGAGGAGAAAAAGGGGCTGGATTGAGAACCACTTTGATACCGAGCGCTTTCGCCAGTTTCATGGCGTTGAGGGTAGCGGCGAAGTTATTTTCAAGTTGCACCAACAACACATCGGCATCCGACAACTCTGGTGTGATCGCCGCCACTTCATCATCTGTGATGGTTTTATTGGCACCCGAGTAAATCGCAATCATGTTCTCGCCGTTTTGTTGCGAAACATAGATAATGGCGTTACCCGTTGGCTCAGTATCGGATTGATACAACGTAAAAGAGTGGATCTCAGAAGACGTCAGATGGTCATAAGCAAACTGGCTGAACTGATCGCGACCCACTTTGGAGACAAAGTGTACTTTCGCCCCAGCACGGCTGGCTGCCGTAGCCTGATTCGCACCTTTGCCACCCGGTCCAAGGGTGCTGCCTAACGCCAGCAACGACTCACCACTTTTAGGAAAACGCTCTACTTTTGCCACAATATCGACGTTAAAAGATCCCAAAATACACACTTTACCGTTCATTTTTTTTCCCGTTTTAGACGCTGACGGACGGACTTTATGGCTGTGTAAGCGCTTCAGTAACACTTCAAAATCTCCGCCAGTATCGGTGATCAGTTTCGATTGCAGGCTACGGCGAATCACTCTCGCACCGCCGTGACAACGCTGAGCAAGTTGCTGTACATTCAGCGCATTCAGGTCGCTGCGGATAGTTTCTTTGGTCACAGAAAACAGTGATGCCAGTTGTTCGACGCTGGCACGTTCGAATTTATCGAGATACTCCAAAATGTGTTGTCGTCTTTCCTCTAAAAACATATTTATCAGTCCTCTCTTATTTTCAGAATATAAGCCTCGGTTTTATGAAAGAGTGATGCTGCTCATAGCCTGATTGTTAAAACGGAAGTAAACAAAAATTGTCGTTTAAGTTATGCAAATGTTTTAAGCGAGCGGAAAATTTGACTGATTTATGCAGCATGCTGGATGGCAGGTATAATCGGTTTTCTCAATGCTGGCAGAAAAAGGTTATCCTACCCATGTCGTCGAAAAATCAATCCATTACAGGACCAGCAAAATAATATGGTACGTATTCTTAGCCTGAACAATCCCCGTCTGGCCCTGGCCTTTGTCGATTACATGGCGACGCAGGGGATAAAACTGCAGGTCAAAAAAGAGAGTCAGGAAGTGCAGTTGTGGCTGGAGGATGAATCCCGCCTGCCCGAAGTAGAACAGCAGGTCGCACTGTTTTTAGAAGATCCGCTGCATGCGCGTTATCTGGCCGCAAGCTGGCACACCGGCAGCACCGATGCCAACTTGAGTTATCAGCACTATTCTTACTGGCAGCGTATTCGCAGCCAGGCCGGGCCACTGACCATGGCGATGATTTTCCTGTGTATCGCGGTCTATATTCTGCAACAAATTTACGGCGATGAAAGCGTAATGCGCGTGCTGGCGTGGCCGATGAACAGCAGTCAGTATGTTGAAATCTGGCGCTGGTTCAGCCCGGCATTGCTGCATTTTTCCCTGCTGCATATTTTGTTCAATCTGCTGTGGTGGTGGTATCTCGGCGGGCCGGTGGAAAAACGCCTCGGCACCGGCAAACTGTTTACGATTACTCTCGTGTCGGCACTGATCAGCGGCTGGGGCCAGTCGTTATTCAGCGGCATCTGGTTTGGCGGTTTATCCGGCGTGGTATATGCCCTGATGGGTTACGTCTGGCTGACCGGCGAGTTAAAACCTGATCGCGGTCTTTCTCTGCCACGCGGACTAATGGTATTTTCCATTGCCTGGCTGGTGCTGGGTTATTTCAACGTGATGGGAATGGCCATCGCCAATGCTGCCCACGTTTTCGGTCTGGTGCTTGGCCTGTTAATGGCCTTTGTGGACACCCGAACGTCACATAAAAAATAGAATTAGGGGATTCAGGTGAAACAGACACAACGCCACGATGCCATTATTGATCTGGTACGCCAGCAGGGCTATGTGAGCACCGAGGAGCTGGTAGAGCATTTCGCCGTCAGCCCTCAGACTATCCGCCGCGACCTCAATGATCTGGCGGAGCAGAACAAGATTCACCGCCATCACGGTGGCGCAGCCCTGCCCTCTAGTTCGGTTAATGCTGCCTACAACGACCGTAAAATCATGTGGTCGGAAGAGAAAGCGCGCATTGCCCAGCGCGTCGCCGCCCAGATCCCCGATGGTGCAACGCTGTTTATCGACATCGGCACCACGCCGGAAGCGGTGGCTCATGCGCTGCTCAATCATAAGAATCTGCGCGTGGTCACCAATAACCTGAACGTCGCTACCCTGCTGACGGCCAAGGAAGATTTCAGGCTGATCCTGGCCGGGGGCGAAGTCCGCACCCGCGACGGCGGCATCATGGGCGAAGCCACGCTGGACTTCATCTCTCAGTTTCGCCTCGACTACGGCATTCTGGGCATCAGCGGCATCGACATGGACGGTTCGCTGCTGGAGTTTGACTATCATGAAGTACGCACTAAACGCGCCATCATCGAGAATTCACGCTGCGTAATGCTGGTCACTGACCACTCGAAGTTTGGCCGCAACGCCATGGTGAATCTCGGTAACATGAGCCTCATCGACTATCTGTTCACCGACCAGCAACCGCCGGAAAGCGTGATGAAGATTATCGACAAATACGACGTCCAGCTCGAACTCTGCTAAATCGCCCGGCCCGCCGGGTGCGCTCACTGCGTGCATCCGGTTATCCCCATTCGCTCAATCTAACGTTCTAAACGAACAATTACGAAAAGCTCCGCGCCTCTTCCCTTCCTTTTGCTTCTTCCATGACATTTTTGCGCAAAAACGCCGAAATTTTGTTACCTGCATCACGCATAAATGTTTTTATTTGGTTAACGCTTGGCTTGTTTGACGATTCTCGATTACAATCGTGAGCGAAAACGAACATAAAAGAGCTATTACGAACATCTGGAGGAAGATGACGTGGAAACCAAAGACTTGATCGTAATCGGTGGCGGTATCAATGGTACTGGCATCGCTGCGGATGCGGCTGGCCGTGGGCTGTCCGTTCTGCTGCTGGAAGCGCAAGACTTGGCGTGCGCGACCTCTTCGGCCAGTTCAAAGCTGATTCACGGTGGTTTGCGCTACCTTGAACACTACGAATTCCGCCTGGTGAGTGAAGCACTGGCTGAACGCGAAGTCCTGCTGCGCCTTGCGCCACACATCGCTTTTCCGATGCGCTTCCGCCTGCCGCATCAGCCGCACCTGCGCCCAGCCTGGATGATCCGCATCGGTCTGTTTATGTATGACCATCTGGGTAAACGCACCAGCCTGCCGTCCAGTAAAGGCCTTAAATTCGGCGCGGATTCCGTACTGAAACCTGAACTGACCAAAGGTTTCGAATATTCTGACTGCTGGGTAGATGATGCGCGTTTAGTGGTGCTCAACGCTCAGGAAGTGGAAGAGCGTGGCAGCGAAGTTCGCACCCGTACTCGCGTGAACCGCGCATGGCGTGAAGATGGGCTATGGATGGTCGAGGCCGAAGAGATCGATACCGGCAAAACCTTCACCTGGCGCGCCAAAGGTCTGGTGAATGCTACGGGTCCGTGGGTCAAACATTTCTTCGACGACGGCCTGAAGCTGAAATCCCCTTACGGTATTCGTCTGATCAAAGGTAGCCACATTGTGGTGCCACGCGCCCACAATCAACCACAGGCTTACATTCTGCAAAACGAAGACCACCGTATTGTGTTTGTGATCCCATGGCTGGATGAGTTCTCCATCATCGGCACCACCGACGTGGAGTATCACGGCGATCCGAAAGATGTAAAAATCGATGAGAAAGAGACCAGCTATCTGCTGAAAGTGTATAACGACCACTTTAAGAAACAGCTGACCACTGAGGATATTGTCTGGAGTTATTCCGGCGTGCGTCCACTGTGTGATGATGAATCTGATTCACCGCAGGCCGTTACCCGCGATTACACGCTGGACGTGCACGATCAGGACGGCAAGGCACCGCTGCTGTCAGTATTCGGCGGCAAGCTGACCACTTACCGTAAGCTGGCCGAACATGCGCTGGAAAAACTGACCAAGTACTACCCGAAAGCCGGTCCGGCCTGGACCAAAAACGCCGTATTGCCGGGTGGGAAACTGGGTGGGGATCGCGAAACCTATGCCGCCAACCTGCGCAGCCGTTTCAAATGGTTGCCAGAATCGCTGGCCCGTCGTTATACCCATACGTACGGCAGCCAGACTGAGTTGTTTATCGCTGATGCCACCAGCCTGGAATCTTTGGGCGAAGATTTCGGTCATGGATTCTACGAAGCCGAGCTGCGTTATTTGGTGGAAAAAGAGTGGGTTATCGAGCTGGATGACGCCATCTGGCGCCGTACCAAACTCGGCATGTGGTTGGACAAGGCCCAACAACAACGCATCACCGACTGGCTGGCAAGCCATAAGCAGCAGAAGAAACATTTGTCGCTGGCGTCGTAAACTTCAGCAGATCAACAAAAAAAGGCACCCATCGGGTGCCTTTTTTATATCGACGTTGCTGCTACAACTTAATCGGTTTGATATTCCAGATCTCGTCGGCGTACTCCTGGATGGTACGGTCAGAGGAGAAATAGCCCATATTGGCGATATTAAGCAGGGTGCGGCGGGTCCACTCTTCGGGCTGTTTGTAGAGTTCGTCCACTTTATCCTGGGTGTCGACGTAGCTGCGGTAATCTGCCAGTACCTGGTAGTGATCGCCGAGGTTCACCAGCGTGTCGAACAGATTACTGTAGCGCTTCGGTTCGCCAGGGCTGAAAACACCGGTGGCGATCTGGGTCAGCACCTGGTGCAACTCTGGGTCCTGCTCGTAGTAGGTATGCGGGTTGTAGCCATCGCGGCGCAACTGTTCCACTTCTGGCGTCGTGTTACCGAAGATGAAGATATTCTCCTCACCAACGTGTTCGAGCATTTCGACGTTAGCACCGTCCAGCGTACCGATGGTCAGTGCACCATTTAGAGCAAACTTCATGTTACTGGTGCCTGAGGCTTCGGTACCTGCCAGAGAAATCTGCTCGGAGAGATCGGCTGCCGGAATGATCATCTGTGCCAGACTGACGCTGTAGTTTGGAATAAACACCACTTTGAGCTTATCGCGCACGCGCGGATCGTCATTGACGACGGTGGCGACGTCGTTGATCAGCCGAATGATCTGCTTGGCGGCGTAATAAGCCGATGCCGCTTTACCGGCGAAAATGACGGTGCGCGGCACCCAGCCTGCATCCGGCTCTTCAATAATGCGGTTATAGCGGGTGATCACATGCAGTACGTTCATCAGTTGACGTTTGTACTCGTGAATGCGTTTGATCTGCACATCGAACAGGCTTTTCGGGTCCACCACCACGTCAAGTTTCTGTGCGATATAAACCGCCAGACGCTTTTTGTTCTCAAACTTAGCCTTGCGCAGCGCCTCAAGGAAACTGGGGTAATCGATATTCTGTTTCAACTCTTCAAGCTGGCTCAGGTCAGTACGCCAATGGTGGCCGATGGCATCATCCAGCACTTTCGACAGCGGTTTGTTGGCCAGACCCAGCCAGCGACGTGGCGTCACGCCGTTGGTTTTGTTGCAGAAGCGATCGGGATACACTTTGGCAAAATCGGCAAACAGCGATTGCACCATCAATTCGGAATGCAGCGCCGACACGCCGTTGACTTTATGACTGGCAATCACCGCCAGCCAGGCCATACGCACCTTGCGGCCATGCTCTTCATCGATAATCGACACGCGCGACAAAATCCCGCTGTCATTCGGCACTTTCACCGCCACCTCTTTAAGGAAGTGATCGTTAATCTGGAAGATGATTTCGAGATGGCGCGGCAAAATTTTACCGATCATATCCACCGGCCAGGTCTCCAGCGCTTCACTCATCAAGGTATGGTTGGTGTAGGAGAAAACTTTGCTCACCGTGTCCCAGGCTTTATCCCAGTCGAATTTATGCTCGTCGATCAACAGCCGCATCAGTTCAGGAATGGAAAGGACCGGGTGCGTATCATTGAGATGAATGGCGGTTTTATCGGCCAGGTTTTCATAGGTATGGTGGGTGACGTAATGGCGGTTGAGAATGTCCTGCACGGTGGCAGAGACCAGGAAATACTCCTGACGCAGGCGCAGCTCGCGGCCTGAGTAGGTGGAGTCATCCGGGTAAAGTACCCGCGATACGTTCTCAGAGTGGTTTTTATCTTCTACCGCCGCAAAGTAATCACCCTGATTGAACTTACCGAGGTTGATTTCGTTACTGGCCTGCGCGCCCCACAGCCGCAGCGTGTTGGTGGCATCAGTGTCAAAACCGGGAATGATTTGGTCGTAGGCACAGGCAATGACTTCTTCGGTTTCCAGCCAGCGGGTTTTGCTCCCTTCGTGCTGCAGACGGCCGCCGAAACGCACTTTGTAGCGGGTGTTATGGCGCTGGAACTCCCACGGGTTACCGTATTCCAGCCAGTAATCTGGCGACTCCATCTGCTGGCCGTTAATAATATTTTGCGCAAACATACCGTATTCGTAACGGATGCCGTAACCGCGCCCGGGCAACGCCAGCGTTGCCAGCGAATCAAGGAAACAGGCCGCCAGGCGCCCCAGACCGCCGTTGCCGAGGCCTGGGTCGTTCTCTTCGACAATCAGTTCCTCAAGGTCAAAACCCATCTCATCGAGTGCCTGTTTGATGTCATCATAAATGCCCATCGACAGCAGGGAATTCGACAGCGTGCGGCCAATCAGAAACTCCATCGACAAATAATAAACCTGCCGGACATCCTGTGAGGTCTGGGCGCGGTTGGAGCGCAACCAGCGTTCCACCATGCGGTCACGTACGGCAAACAACGTGGCATTCAGCCAATCATGCTGAGTGGCAATAGAGGGATCTTTACCGATGATAAACATCAGTTTGTAGGCAATGGAGTGTTTCAGCGCTTCAACACTGACGGTCGGCGAAGTGTAATTAAACGGTGAAGTCATAGCGTTGCGTTCCCAATCAAGTAATGCCGCTTAGCAGCTCTCATGACAACAAGCATCACGACAGCAAGCGTTGATAAAGTGACAGGTAGGCCTGAGCCGCTACCTGCCAGCCGAAGTCGATACCCATGGCGTGATGCTGTACATGGCGCCAGTGCTTTGGCCTGCTCCACAATACAAACGCCCGGCGAATGGCGCTACCCAAAGATTTGCCGTTAGCCTCTTCGAAAACGAATCCACTGGCGGTGCCGTCGGCCAGATTTTCCAGCGCGCAGTCCACCACCGTATCGGCCAGCCCGCCAGTACGTCGAACCAGTGGCAAGGTGCCGTACTTCAGACCATAAAGCTGCGTCAGGCCGCAGGGCTCAAAGCGGCTTGGCACCATGATGACATCCGCACCACCGATAATGCGGTGCGAGAACGACTCGTGATAGCCAAGTTGTACGCCCACCTGCCCTGGGTTATCTGCCGCTGCGGCCAGAAATGCCTGTTGTAATACCGCGTCACCGGCGCCGAGCAGCGCCAGTTGGCCACCACGCTCCAGCAAGTCCGGCAGCGCTTCCAGCACCAGATCCAGCCCTTTTTGATGGGTCAAACGGCTCACCACGGCGAACACCAGCCGCGAGTCATCCACATCCAGCCCCATTGCGCGTTGCAGATAGGCTTTATTGATCATCTTGGAACGCAGGTCATCTGCGTCGTAGCGAGCCGACAGCAATACGTCATCACGCGGCTGCCAGATAGCATCATCGACGCCGTTGAGGATCCCCGTCAGGCGGCCTTCCCGCTGTCGTTCGAGCAGCAAAGCTTCCATCCCATACCCAAATTCAGGGCGGGTGATCTCTTTGGCATAGGTCGGGCTGACGGTGGTGATATGGTCCGAATAAAATAGCCCGGCTTTCAGATAAGAGATCTGCCCATAGAACTCCAGACCGTACATCTGGAAGAACTCAAACGGGATCTGCAAATGCTGTAAATGGTAACCGTCGAACAACCCCTGAAATGCCAGATTGTGTACGGTGAAGACGGTTTTGACCGGAATATGGCGCGCGCGTACATAAGCCGACGTCAGCCCAGCGTGCCAGTCATGCGAGTGAAGAATGTCGGGTTTCCACATTGCGTCGAAACCATTGCCCAGTTCTGCGGCCATCCAGCTCAGCAGGGCGAAACGCAGATGGTTATCCGGGTAAGCGTAAGAAGACTGATCGTGATACGGGCTGCCGGGGCGGTCATACAGTCCTGGTACATCAATAATATAAATACCCACGCCCTGAAAAACGCCATAGCGCAGCGTTACGTGCCCGGCGAAGGTATCAAGGTGGCCAACAACCTGCGTCTCTCCGATGCCTCGTTTAATATCGGGGAAGGCTGGGATCAGTACACGTACGTCTGTCCCCCCCGCTATTTGAGCAGCGGGAAGCGCACCCGCGACGTCAGCGAGTCCCCCGGTTTTTAACAAGGGAAACAGCTCTGAACAAACATGTAAAACCTGCATTCGCGCTCCTGAATTATCACCGCCATCACGGGATAAAAACCGCAATGGCGAGTAAATATTATCGGGGCAGACGTCAACAATCTCCCTGTTGCACCGTCCCGGACCACTTTCATTCCGAGTTATCTCGTTTTCAATTTCTCACAGACATACCCAAGTCATTGGCGTTGTGGCAAGGCGGCAAACGAGTGAATTCCGATGAGCTTACACAGGTAAGTGATTCGGATTCGCGAATGCAGCCACGGCTTCAAGGACGTCGGGTATTACAATTTTGCCAACATCGCCCGGGTGACTAACACTACGCCGTCCTCTGAGCGGTAAAAACGTTTACTGTCTTCATCGGCGTTTTCGCCGATCACCATGCCTTCGGGAATGTGACAGGCACGGTCGATCACACATTTACGTAAGCGGCATGAACGGCCAATGTTGACGTCCGGCAATAAGATGGTCGAATCAATATTGCAAAACGAGTTCACCCTCACGCGCGGAAACAGCACGGCATTGACCACCACCGACCCGGAAACGATGCAGCCACCGGCCACCAGAGAGTTCATGGTCATGCCGTGACTACCGGAGCGGTCCTGCACAAACTTGGCGGGCGGCAGCGGTTCCATATGAGTACGGATGGGCCACGAGCGGTCGTACATATCCAGTTCCGGCGTGACTGACGCCAGATCCAGATTCGCCTTCCAGTACGCATCGAGCGTCCCGACATCGCGCCAGTACGGCGGTAATTCCGTGTTTTGCGTTACGCAGGACAAGCTGAAAGGATGAGCCCAGGCCACACCTTCGGCGGTGATTTTCGGCAGCAAATCTTTGCCGAAATCGTGGCTGGAATCCTCCTTGGACATATCCTCTTCGAGCAGGCGGAACAGGTAGTCAGCATTAAAAATGTAGACCCCCATGCTCGCCAGCGCCATGTCCGGCTGACCGGGAATGCAAGGTGGGTTCTGCGGTTTCTCAAGGAAGCTGTTGATTTGATAGTCTTCGCCAACATCCATCACACCAAACTCACTGGCTTCCGCCAGCGGCACGGCGAGGCAGGCGACGGTACATTCCCCTCCCTTTTGCACGTGATCCACCAACATGCGCGAGTAATCCATCTTGTAGATGTGATCCCCGGCGAGGATCACCACGTACTCGGCCTCATAGCGGCGGATGATATCCAGATTCTGATAGACAGCATCGGCGGTGCCTTTGTACCAATGTTCGGTGCTTTGGCGCTGCTGGGCGGGCAGTAAATCGACAAATTCGTTCATCTCTTCATTAAGAAATGACCAGCCACGTTGAATATGTTGAACTAGCGTATGTGACTGATATTGCGTAATAACGCCGATGCGGCGAATGCCCGAATTCAGGCAGTTCGACAGCGCAAAGTCGATGATGCGGAACTTGCCGCCAAAATGAACCGCAGGCTTGGCGCGGGTAGCGGTTAAATCCTTAAGACGTGAACCCCGACCACCGGCCAGGATCAGCGCGACGGATTTAAGAGGTAACTGTCTGGCCAGCATTACCGGATCTCTGTTTTCTGTTTTATTCATGGCTGACTCCTTGCATCACTCTGCTGACATTCCTGCATGCGTGCGGTGTTGTTATTCATGGCAATGGAGCACGCAGAGGGTTTTTGCTGCGGCACGCCAGGTCGAACCGTCCCTGACACGCTGGGGTTCTTCTCCAAACAGCACCGAATTAAACGGGGCAACCGGCTCCCAGCGGCCTTGTGGCAGTTGCATATCGACATCGCTGAGCGAGGCGTTCAACACCAGCAACCAGCGGCCAGAAAGGCGGATTTGCAGCCATTGCTGCGGTCCGTGCTCCCAACTGGCCGCCTGCATCGGCTGGCCCTGCGCATCCAGCCACTCGACATCATTACCCTCGCCGCGCCACCATTGGTTTTGCGTCAGCGCGGGAATTTTTTTGCGCAGTGCAACCAGCGCCGCCACGTAAGCCGTCAGGTTGTCATCGGCGCTGTTCCAGTCGAGCCAGGTCAGCGCGTTGTCCTGACAATAGGCATTGTTGTTGCCCTGCTGGCTGTTGCCATGTTCGTCACCGGCCAGCAGCATCGGGGTGCCCTGCGACAGCAATAAGGTCGCTAAGAGCGCGCGCTGGCTAAGGCGCCGCTGACGCTGCACCTCTTCAGAGGCATCCAGCCCTTCCTCGCCGTGGTTCTGGCTGTAGTTTTCGTTATGCCCGTCGCGGTTGTTTTCGCCGTTGGCCTGATTGTGTTTATCGTTGAAACTGACCACATCGCGCAGGGTAAAGCCGTCGTGCGCGGTAAGCATGTTGATGCTGGCGTGAGGCAAGCGCCCGGCGTGGTCGAACAGATCCGCAGATGCCGCAAAGCGCCCGGCAAACTGCCCGAGAGGCAAATCACCGTGCAGCCAAAATTTGCGCATATCGTCACGCCACAGATCGCTCCACTCGGCGAACGGCGGCGGGAAATTGCCGAGCTGATAGCCGCCAGTGCCAATGTCCCAGGGTTCGGCAATCAGCTTGACGTGAGACAGTACGCTGTCGGCACGCATTGCGCTGAACAGCGGGGATTGCGGGGTAAACGACGGGGTTCTGCCCAGAACGGTGGCGAGATCGAAGCGAAAGCCGTCCACATGGCATTCGCGCACCCAGTAACGCAGGCTGTCGAGCGTCCACTCGACGATGTCGTCATCCACCAGTCGCAACGCATTACCACAGCCAGTGACGTTATCGTCGCTGCCGTCTTCGCGCAGCCAGTACCAACTGGCGTTATCTATGCCGCGAAACGAGACGAAAGGCCCGTCAATAGCCAACTCGGCGCTGTGGTTGAACACCACGTCGAGGATCACTTCAATGCCGGCCTGATGCAGCGCTTTGACTGCCGCTTTGAATTCGCTGAGCGCTGAAATACCTTTTTGCCGGCTGGCGTAGCGTGGCTCCACCGCGCAAGGGGCCAGCACGTTATAGCCCCAGTAATTACTCAACCCAAGGCGTTGCAGCCGGGGCTCGTCAGCGTGATGCTGCACCGGCAGTAACTCAATCGCCGTGACACCCAGATGCTGTAAATACTCCAACATGACCGGATGCGCGAGGCCGGCATAGGTACCGCGCAGCGCCGCCGGAATGTGCGGATGCTGGCGCGTCAGGCCGCGCACATGTGCCTCATAAATCACCGTTTCGGCCCACGGCGTGGCGGGCGGTGCGTCATTGCCCCAGTCAAAAGTGTCACTGACCACCACCGACTTCGGTGCGGCCACGGCGCTGTCTTTTTCGTCCAACGTATCAATGCCGCCGTTTAGCCGTGCGTTATCGCGCAATTCGCCTTCCAGCGCACGGGCACTCGGGTCGATCAGCAATTTTTTCGGGTTAAAACGCAGCCCTTTCGCGGGTTCGAACGGCCCGTAAACCCGGTAGCCATAGTGCTGACCGGCCCTGGCTCCGGGTAGAAAACCGTGCCACAGATTGCCGGTGCGGCCCGGTAAAGTGAGACGCTGCTCGCTGCCAGATTCGTCGAACAGACAGAGTTCAATTTTTTCCGCATGGGCTGAAAACAAGCAGAAGTTCACGCCGTCTGCCTGGAGGTGTGCGCCATACGGCGCTGGCTGGCCAGGTTCGAGCTGTTTCATCGCACCTCCCGCCGCAGATACACGGTCGCCAGCGGCGGAATAGTCAGGCAAATAGAGTGCTCACGCTGATGGTGGCCGGTCGGCTGGCTGTACACATCGCCGTCGTTACCAATATTGCCGCCACGATAGAAGTGCGAATCCGTATTGAGGATTTCGTGATAACGCCCGGGGCGTGCCACGCCAATGCGGTAGTCGTAACGCGGCACCGGCGTGAAGTTGCTGACAACGATGATTTCATCACCGTTGTCGTCGCGACGTGCAAAGGCGAACACCGAGTTTTCGTGGTCATCGACCACCAGCCATTCAAAACCGCGCGGGTTGAAGTCCAGTTCGTAAAGTGGCGTTTGCTGGCGGTAAACATGATTGAGGTCCCGCACCAGATGCTGGACACCACTGTGCCAGCCGTTTGGGTCATCCAGCAAATGCCAGTCGAGGCTGCTGTTGAAGTCCCACTCGCGGCCTTGTGCAAATTCACAGCCCATAAACATCAGTTTCTTGCCGGGATGCGCCCACATAAAGCCGTAATAGGCGCGCAGGTTGGCAAACTTCTGCCACGCGTCACCGGGCATTCTGTCGAGCAGCGAGCCCTTTCCGTGCACCACTTCATCGTGGGAAAGCGGGAGCATGAAGTTTTCGCTGTAGGCGTAAAGCACGCCGAACGTCATGAGATTGTGGTGATATTTGCGGTGAACCGGATCAAGTTGCATGTAATTGAGCGAGTCATGCATCCAGCCCAGATTCCATTTGTAATGGAACCCCAGACCGTTGGCGTCGGGTGGCATGGTAACGCCAGGGTAGTCGGTGGACTCTTCCGCCAGCGTCACCGCACCATCGAGCTCGCGACCAATCGTCTGGTTGGTGTAGCGCAGGAAAGAGATGGCTTCGAGGTTTTCGCGGCCACCGTAATGATTGGGGATCCACTCTCCCGCTTTGCGGCTGTAGTCGCGGTAAATCATTGAAGCCACGGCGTCAACCCGCAGGCCGTCAATGCCGTAGCGCTCAATCCAGTAGAAACCGTTGCCTGCCAGATAGTTACGCACTTCGTGGCGGCCATAGTTGTAAATCAGCGTGTTCCAGTCCTGATGGTAGCCTTCGCGCGGATCGGCATATTCGTACAGCGCGGTACCGTCAAACTGGGCCAGGCCATGGGCATCACTCGGGAAGTGGCCCGGCACCCAATCGAGGATCACATTCAGACCGGCGTTATGCGCGGCATCGATGAAGGCTTTGAACTCCTGCGGCGTACCATAACGGCGGGTCGGCGCATACATACCGAGCGGCTGGTAGCCCCAGCTGCCGTCGAATGGATGTTCGTTAATCGGCATCAGTTCGATGTGCGTGAAGCCCATCCATTTGGCGTAAGAGACCAGTTGCTCCGCCAGTTCGCCGTAGCTTAACCAGAAATTATCATCAGTATGACGACGCCAGGACCCCAGATGGACTTCGTACACGGAGACCGGCTGGTTCAGCGCATTGGCTTTTTTACGTTCAGCAGAGAACGGCACTTTTTCAGGAAGATGGCTGACCAGCGACGCCGTTTCCGGGCGCATTTGCGCTTCAAAAGCATAAGGATCGGCGCGCAGGGAGATGTGACCCCGGCAGTCGATCACTTCGTACTTGTACAGCTGCCCCTCGCGTACCGCCGGGATAAACAGCTCCCAAATACCATTTTCGCGGCGCTGACGCATCGGATGACGGCGGCCGTCCCAGAAGTTGAATTCACCGACCACGGAAATACGCGTCGCGTTGGGTGCCCAGAGTGCAAAGCTCACCCCTTCAACGTTGTCCAGCACCTGCGGGTGCGCGCCCAGCTTCTCGTATGGCCGCAAATGCGTGCCTTCAGCCAGCAGCCAGATATCCAGTTCCTGCAGTAACGTGCCGAAGCGGTATGGATCGTCAATTAACTGGGTATTTTCGCCCCAGCGGACTTCCAACTGGTAGCGAAAGAGATTTTTGCGCCGGGGCATTATCCCGACAAAAAAGCCGCGATGGTCATCACGGCGCAGTTCAGCCACTTTTGTGCCTTTCTCGGCATCAATCACCCAGACCTGATCGGCATCCGGCAAAAGTGCGCGCACCTCAATACCCGCCGCCACAGAATGCATTCCCAATAACGAAAACGGATCAGCATAGTGGCCGGAAATGAGTTGATTAATAACGTGCTGATCAAGAAGTACTGACATGCATTTCGTCCTATGATTAATTAAATCAATAAGTTCAATGAAATCATTCAGATGCTCAACAATAAATCTCTAGTCAGTTTGCTCCTGAAGGGGTGATCACCTTGTGATGAGAGTGTCACTTTTTCTTGTTTAAACGTGCCTGCCAGCGCTCAAGCTCACAGATTCTAAATAAGTGCTTGTTTGTGCTTCTCAAAAACGCTTTGGTCATCTACTAAGCATAGACAAAAGTCGCCAAAAGCGGGGGGCAAAAGCCGAGGATTTTTTCACCACGTGAAATTCAGCTAAAAGCGCTGGCGAAGAGATTCAAACCGGGTGAAGTGATTGATGAGTGGAACAAAAACGGGACACCGTGCTGGTGTCCCGTTGGGTGAAAACAGGGTTATTTACCCATTGAGTAACCAAAATAATTGACGTTGCAGCAAGGCAGCTAGCGAGTGAATCCCGATGCGCTGACATGAGTCAGTGATTCGGGTTCGCAAGCGCAGCTCACACAGCTGCAGCTTCAAGTATGAAGGTTACAGCAGGATGCGCAGCATGCGGCGCAACGGCTCTGCCGCCCCCCACAACAGCTGGTCACCCACGGTGAACGCAGACAAATATTGCGGGCCCATATTCAGTTTGCGCAGACGCCCAACCGGCGTGTTCATGGTGCCGGTGACCGCAGCCGGTGTCAGTTCACGCATCGACAGCTCGCGGTCATTCGGGATGACGCGCACCCAGTCGTTATGACTCGCCAGCATCTGTTCGATTTCAGGAATCGACACATCTTTTTTCAGCTTCAGGGTAAACGCCTGGCTGTGGCAGCGCAGCGCACCGATACGCACGCACAGGCCATCCACTGGGATCACGCTGGAGGTGCCCAGAATTTTGTTGGTCTCAGCCTGACCTTTCCACTCTTCTTTGGTCTGGCCGTTATCAAGCTGTTTGTCGATCCACGGAATCAAACCACCGGCCAGCGGAACGCCGAAGTTGTCCGTCGGCAAGGTGCCGCTGCGGGTCAGCGCAGTGACTTTACGTTCGATGTCCAAAATGGCGGAGGCCGGGTCCTGCAACTCTTTCGCCACGCTATTGTGCAGCATGCCCATTTGGGTCAGCAGTTCGCGCATGTGGCGCGCGCCGCCGCCGGAAGCTGCCTGGTAGGTGGCCACTGAGGCCCACTCGATCAGGTCATTGGCGAACAAACCGCCCAACGACATCAGCATCAGGCTGACGGTACAGTTACCCCCGGCAAAGGTTTTGATGCCTTTGTCGATGCCCTGATGAATCACCGCGCTGTTGACCGGATCCAGAATAATGATCGCGTCATCATGCATTCTCAGAGAGGATGCTGCGTCGATCCAGTAGCCTTTCCAACCGATTTGACGCAGCTTTGGATAGATTTCGTTGGTATAATCGCCGCCCTGACAGGTGATGATAATGTCCAGCGCACTCAGTGCGTCGAGGTCATAAGCGTCCTGCAATGTGCCATGCCGGCCGGTAAATTCCGGTGCAGCCTGGCCATGTTGCGAGGTGGAGAAGAATACCGGGTGGATGGCGTCAAAATCGCGTTCTTCAATCATGCGTTGCATGAGTACAGAACCGACCATCCCGCGCCAGCCAACGAAACCTACATTTTTCATAATTACTGTCCTGCCCTGAGCGTGATCGCTGCGTAAAGTGTGTTTGAAATTTTTAGCGCTGACGACCCTGTCAACGCAACGAGAAATCTCCAAAATCATTCGAGTGGCAGGAAGGCGGCGAACGAAAGAATCCCGATGAGCTGACATAGGTCAGTGATTCGGGTGAGTGAGCGAAGCCAACGCATCTGCCACTTGAATGATGCAGGAGATACAAAGTTACAAGATGCATAAGAAGTGGCAAGTGAATTTAATCGATAGTCGGGGCTTTTTTAGCAGCGCGACTTATAACAGGCGTTTTTAAGAAAGCCGAACTCTGTCTTTGAGGTAGTCATGACTGAAATGATTTCAGCAACCATCCTGCTGTTTTTAATTATGGATCCGCTGGGCAACCTGCCGATCTTCATGTCGGTATTAAAACATCTGGATCCAAAACGCCGTCGCGTGGTGTTGATCCGCGAGATGCTGATCGCGCTGATCCTGATGCTAATCTTCCTGTTCGCCGGTGAGAAGATCCTCTCCTTCCTCAACCTGCGTACTGAAACGGTGTCGATTTCCGGCGGTATTATTCTGTTCCTGATCGCCATCAAAATGATTTTCCCGTCCGAAGAGAAAAGCAGCAGCGGCTTACCGGCCGGTGAAGAACCCTTCCTGGTGCCGATGGCGATCCCGCTGGTGGCCGGGCCGTCGATTCTCGCCACGCTGATGCTGCTATCGCATCAATATCCCAACCAGATGACTCACCTGACGCTGGCACTGTTTATCGCCTGGGGATTGTCGATGGGGATATTGCTGCTGTCGAACCTGTTCCTGCGCCTGCTCGGCGACAAAGGCGTCAGCGCGCTGGAGCGCCTGATGGGGCTGATTCTGGTGATGCTCTCCACCCAGATGTTCCTTGATGGGATCAGGGCGTATTTGAAGATTTAGTCGGTGGTACTCTTTAGTCATAAACAAAAACGGCGGCCCCAGAGGTCCGCCGTTTTTGTTGCCGTCTTTAAATCGTTTTCAGCGTATTTATGATTTGCGGATTTAGCTCAATCATTTTTAGCAATTTTAGTGCGGCACCGTTAGGCAAACGTTTTTGTTGCTCCCACGCCTGAACCAGAGAAGGAGAAACACCAATCAGTTTAGCGAACTCTTCCTGCTTAACTCCGGCCTTAGAACGAATCTCTTTTACCGCTGGCATAGCAACACGTGTCACGTTAGCCGCTACCATCTCACCCTTGCGGATAGCGACCATCTCTTCGGCTGATTGCCGCAACTCCTCGAATAATTCTTTATTCATGGTCTATCTCCTGTTTCACGACAGACTTTGTACAATATCTTTCAAGATCGCTTTTACCCTGGCCTTGGCGCATCCAGCGGATCTTCCGACAACCTCCGGTCCCAACAATAATCGCCCCGGCATCGGGTGAATGGGTTAGATATTCCTGAAGCTGGCGATATTCATCCTCAGTAAGCAACTCTTTGCATTTGCGGCTGAATGTCGGCGTCTCAATAAACTCCACATATTCCATATGACTCATTCCCTGACTCAAGATGGCCAGATAATACTCTCACAGGGTAAGAGTTCAACGCGAGGTTTTTCTCGTCATAAACAAAAACGGCGGACCCAAAGGTCCGCCGTTTTTTATTCTTTAAGGCTTTGCTTTACTTGAAAAAGTAACCCGTTACACCACCATCGACAGCAGCAGACAACCGCCGAGGCCGCACAGGGAGATGATGGTTTCCAGTATTGACCATGACTTGAAGGTTTCAACGATAGTCAGGTTGAAGTACTCCTTGAACAACCAGAAGCCGGGATCGTTAACGTGGGAGAAAATCACGCTGCCGGAACCGACGGCGATAACCATCAGCTCAGGGCTGGCGCCGCTGGTGGCAATCAGTGGGGCAACAATCCCGCCTGCGGTAATCGCCGCAACGGTCGCTGAACCCAGTGCGATACGCAGTACCGCAGCAATCGACCAGGCCAGCAGGATTGGCGACAGATTACTGCCGTTCATGATATTGGCGATGTACGGCTCGATGCCGCTGTCGACCAGTACCTGTTTGAACGCCCCGCCACCACCGATGATCAACAGCATCATCGCGATGATTTTGATCGACTCCGTAACGGTGGTCATCACCTGATCCATCGAACGTCCACGGTTCAGACCGAAGGTGAAGATAGCGATCAGCACGGCAATCAGCGTTGCCATCACCGGGTCGCCGAAGAATTCTGCATAGGCCAGAACCGGATGGCCTTTCGGCAGGATCATTTCGCAAACCGCGCGGAAGGCCATCAAAATCACCGGCACCAATGACGTCGCGACGCTGACACCAAAGCCAGGCATCTCTTCTTCCGTAAAGGTTTTCGGGTTGAACAGGCCCTCTGGAACGGGCTTATCAATGCCTTTCAGAAAACGAGCAAACACCGGACCCGCGAGGATCACCGTCGGCACGGCCAGCAGTGAACCATACAGCAAGGTTTTACCCATATCAGCATGGAAAATCGTGGCAATCGCAGTCGGCCCAGGGTGCGGAGGCAGAAAACCGTGGGTGACTGACAGCGCAGCCGCCATCGGCACACCCACATACAACAGCGGCAAACGTGCCGCCGCCGCGATGGTGAAGACCAGAGGTAACATCAGCACGAAGCCCACTTCATAGAACAACGCAAAACCGACGATAAAACCGGTCAGCACGATGGCCCACTGAATGTGTTCTTTGCCGAATTTGGCAATAAGCGTCGTGGCAATGCGCTGTGCACCGCCGCAGTCCGCCAGCATTTTACCGAGCATGGCACCAAAGCCCATGATCAGCGCCAAACCGCCGAGCGTGCCGCCGACGCCGTTTTTAATTGAGGTGATGACCTTATCCACCGGCATACCCTGCATGATACCGACCGCCAGTGCGACCAGGATCAATGCGATGAAGCCGTTGAGTTTGAACCGGATCATAAGCAACAGCAGCAGCGCGACGCCAACCGCTACAATGACTAATGGCATATCTTTTCCCCTTATGCGTTATCCCGTGCTTCAGGTAAAAATCACGGGTGCATTATTTTTTAATTTTCAACGAATTGTAGGAGTTAACAGTGCAACGGGTACAGGCCGCGACCGATAAATCAGCAGTGCATTCCTTTGTGATATTAGTCACATCTCCATTTGTTACCGGTATCATGATACCGGTAACATGCTAATATTAGGACTCACTACACAGTCAATATTTTCATTTTGGGATAGAGATCAACTTATGGCAGGACAAAGCATCATTCTGATGGGCGTGTCAGGCAGCGGTAAGTCCACCGTCGGCGCGGCACTAGCCCGGGAAATTAACGCAAAATTCATCGACGGCGATGATCTCCATCCCCGCGCCAATATTCAGAAAATGGCCAGCGGTCATCCTCTGGATGACGAAGACCGCGCGCCGTGGCTCAAACGCCTGAATGACGCCGCCTACAGCCTGTATCACAAAAATGAAAGCGGGGTAATTGTCTGCTCTGCGCTCAAACGCCGCTACCGCGATGCGCTGCGTGATGAAAATCAGGGTGTGGTGTTTATCTATCTAAAAGGCAGCATTGATGTGATTTCCGAACGCCTGAAAGCCCGCGCCGGTCACTTTATGCCGATGGACCTGCTCAAAAGCCAGTTCGATGCACTCGAAGAACCCGGCGAAGATGAACCGGATGTGCTGCGCGTGAATATTGATCACAAGTTTGAAGGTGTGGTGGATCGCTGTGTGGCGGCATTAGATAAGCACAATCAGTGATCTTTAGCAGGTAACCAGGCCCGTCTAGACGGGCTTCAATCGATTGATGTGTATGGTCAAAAACATCAGCTCATCGGTGGTCAGTTGGCTCTGGTGATTTTTCGCCACGTAATCATTGATCTTTAATGCGCACTGGTAAGATGCTGGCATGGCATCCTGAATTCCGGCGTAAATACTCTGGTCATTATGATTGACGGCAGTGCGGTTTAATAACCGCAAAGAAAAGAATTTCAGGTGGGTAACAATACGCTGATAGTCGATGGATTTTTCATCATATTTAATACGTAAATCATATTTGATGATATTAAGAATATCTTTAATCATACCGGCACTTTGCATGGTGCTCTGCATATTATTATTGGTCGCATTAGCCAGATGCAGGGCCAGAAAACCCGCCTCATCTTCCGGCAGTTCAATCTGCAATTTCTGGTTAATCAGCGTCAGTGCTTCCATGGCGACCGCAAACTCTGCCTGATAAAACTGCTTAATATCCCACAGTAAGATGTTCTTTATCTCGAGCCCTTTTTTAAATCTTTCCACCGCAAAACTGATGTGATCGCTTAGCGCAAAAAACAGCGTTTCCTGCACGTCGATATTCAGCCTGGATTTAGCCAGTACAATCACCTGCTGGGTGATGAAGAGATATTCCGTCGGTATCGCTGCCGTCAGTTGCGCCAGAACATCGGTCATGCCGCTGGCTTTTTTAACGAACTGGCTTTCAATATCAGCAGGATTAACCTCGTCACCCGCCTGTTTACCGAAACCAATCCCCCGACCAATGGCCACCATTTCCTGCTGATCATCCGTCGTGGCAATAATGGCGTTATTGCTTAATACCTTTATGACTTTCATCACCGTGATCTCATGCCGGATAATTCCTTACTTTATTCAGGGCCATAAAACTTCACCCGCTATAAAACATAAAGGCGATAACGCATCACACGTTATCACCTTAGCACCGGTCAGGGTGATTATTACCATTTATGGCAATGCGTTGTTTTTAATCACATCGGCATACCAGTAAGAACTGAGTTTACGAATACGCCGCAGATCTTTCAGATCAAATTCGTCGCGGTTCACGTAAATTAAGCCGTAACGCTTGGAGCAACCCTGATGGGTGGAAATTAAATCCAGCGCCGACCACGGCGTATAACCAAATACTTCCACACCATCGGTTATGGCTAACTGCATTTGTTCCAGATGGCGGCGTAAATAGTCGATGCGGTAGTGGTCATTAATTTCCCCGTTTTCATCCAGTTTATCGAATGCGCCCAAGCCGTTCTCCGTGATCAGCAGTGGCAAATGATAACGGTCGTAGATTTCACGTAAGGTATTACGAAAACCCACCGGATCGATTTCGGTGCCAAATTCAGTACGTGGCAGATGGTTATTTGCCGCCCCACGGTGCACACCATCTTCCCCTGATTTCAGCAATTTGTTCCCACCGCGGATCACTTCATCCTGACCATCACCACGGCTGGCTTCCACCGCCTGGGTGGTGTAATAGTTGAAGGCAATAAAGTCCGGTTTTCCGCTGCGCAGGATCTCCATATCCCCTGGCTGAATATCCGGCGTGTAGCCCTTCTCTTCCATATACCGCCACGCCATGACGTTATATTCCCCGCGCGCGGCCATATCCAGATAAAGCCAGTTGCGGATAGCGTTATAGTTAAATGCCGCCAGAATATCTTCAGGTTTAGAAGTGGCCGGGTAAATAACCGCAATGTTTGGCGCCGGGCCGATTTTGGCTCCCGGAATTTTATTATGCAGCGAATGCATCACCCTCGCCTGCGCCACCAGCATATTGTGATTTTGCTGATAGAGATTCTTCTTCTGCCCTTCCAGTTTCTCATCCAGCGTACCGAGCGCCGCACCCTGTAAAATCATCAGGTTCTGCTCATTGATGGTCAGCCAATATTTCACTTTGCTGCCGTACTCATCAAACAGAATATCGGCATAGCGCGCAAAGGCATCCACCGTTTCGCGGTTATGCCAGCCGCCTTTTTCCTGCAGCGCCTGCGGTAAATCGAAGTGGTACAGGGTGACAATCGGCACGATGCCGTGACTGAGAATTTCATCAATCAATTTATGGTAAAACGCGATGCCGGCGGGGTTAATCTCACCGCTGCCGTCGGGCACGATACGGGTCCAGGCAATAGAAAAACGGTAAGATTTGAGGCCAATTTCGGCGAACAGGGCGATATCTTCTTTATAGCGATGATAGTGATCGCTGGCGACGGTGAAGTCGGTGGTGCCGGCCGGGTATGCACGGCGTGCGTCAATCACTGAGGGGCCTTTACCCTCTTCATTCCATGCGCCTTCTACCTGATAAGCTGAGGTGGAAGCGCCCCATAAAAAGTCGGCGGGAAAAGGTTTAAGTTCACGGTATTTCACGGTGTTCTCCTCTCTTTTTGAGACAAATTGGGTTAAGACAGCGTCAGCAGCACATCACCAGCGATGGCATCGGGCTGACGCGTTTTATGGAAACCTTTGTACTGCTCAGAATTGGTGATGATCACCGGCGTGATGGTGTCGTATCCGGCCTGGCCGATGGCTTCTAAATCAAACTCGATCAGCAGGTCGCCCTGCTTAACGCACTGATTTTCCTTCACATGCATGACGTAGTGCTCGCCGTTGAGCTGCACGGTATCCAGCCCGATGTGGATCAGCACTTCCGCCCCGTGATCAGAGAGAATTTGCAGCGCATGGCCGGAGTCAAAGGTCGCAGTGACGATGCCGTTTACCGGCGAATAGACCTGCCCGTTGACCGGCTGAATGGCGATGCCATCACCGACCACGCCGCTGGAGAAGACTTTGTCATTCACCTCTTCCAGCGCAATCACGCGCCCGGCAACCGGCACCATGATTTGTTCGGCAACGCCGGTAGGAACGGCAATCACCGGGCGGGAAGGCGAGGGTTTTGCAACCGGTGCAGCGGCAGACTCTTCCACCGGATCGTCAAATCCGACGATATAGGTAAGAACGGCGGCCATCACAAAGGAGATGACGATCCCCAGGATCAGCCCACCAAACCCCTCACCGTAAAAGATCGGTAAGGTCAGCAGGCTCGGAATGCCGGTAGAGATCGCCGCACTGTTGGAATAACCGACCACCCCACCGCCCACGGCGGCAGCAATCACCGCGCAGACAAAGGGTTTTTTGAGTTTGAGCGTCACGCCGTACACCGCCGGTTCCGTAATGCCGAACAGCGCGGTAATAAAGGTGCTGCCTGCCAGCGCCTTCATCTTTTTGTTTTTGGTTTTGAACATCACCCCGAGCACGGCTCCGGCCTGGGCGAAAACAGCAGGTACCGTCGAGGCTTTCAGCGTACTGCGCCCCAACACCGTGATGTCGTTGATGATCACCGGCGTAAAGGCCCAGTGCATCCCGAAGATGACAAACACCTGCCAGAGTGCGGCAAACAGGGCGCTGGCGATAATCGGGTTGTAGCTGAAGATAGCGACAAACACGCCTGCCGCCGCTTCGCTGGTGTAAATCCCAACCGGGCCGAGGGTGATGAGCGTCAGCGGCACCATGATCACCAGCAGCAGGAACGGCGTGATAATGCTGCGCACCGTTTCATGGATGAATTTATCGAACAGCCGCTCCAGATGGCACATGACATACACCGAGAAGATGATCGGCACCACCGTCGAGGTGTACTTCATCATCACCACCGGAATACCGAAGAATGTCACTTCCACCTGACGGGTGAAGAGGTCAATCATCGACGGGTAAATCAGCGCACCAGCAATCGACACGGCCACAAACACGTTACCCTGAAATTTTCTGGCGGTGGTGATGGCCAGCATGATCGGCAGGAAATAGAACAGGCTGTCGGAGGCCGCCTGCAAAATAATGTAGGTGGATTCGGTTTTCACCATCCAGCCCTGCGACGTCGCGATGTTCAGCAACCCTTTCAGCACACCGGCGGCGGCCATTGCCCCCAGCAGCGGAGTGAAAATGGCCGAGACGATATCAATCAGATGGCCGACCCGGCTGCCGCTGCGTTTGGCGGGTTTCTGCGCATGGTGATGGCTGTCTTCGAGCAGCGCCGTGAAATTCCCCAGCTCGCGGTACACTTCTGCCACCCGGTTGCCGATCACTACCTGGAACTGGCCTGAACCGGTTACCGTGGTGATCACGCCGTCCAGATTTTCGATCGCCGCCACGTCGGCTTTGCTCTTATCACGCAGCGAAAAACGCAGGCGGGTGGCGCAATGCACCACGGTTTCCACGTTAGCTTCCCCGCCGACTAAACGGATTATTTCTTCTGCCAGGGATTTGATATTCATCGTTTTTATCCTTATTCCCATACTGGACTTGCCGAATTACGGCCAAAAAAAAACCTGATTCGACGTCTGTCAGTAAAGACAGACGTCGAATCAGGTTTCGCTCAGGGTACTGCGCTGATAACGTCCCGAAGCTCGTTTATAACGTTGCGTTCATCCTCAAACAAGGCCGGTTATGGCGTTCTGTGACAGGACTCTCAGATACTTCCACCCGGAGATATCGTAAAACCAACATCGACCATACGTGGCGTCACAGCTTCGCCACGTAATCTTGCCAGCAGGCGTTCGGCGGAAATCTGCCCCATACGTTCACGTGGTGTCAGGACGCTGGCGAGCTGCGGCTCCATCGCCTGCCCCATGTTGTGGCCGTGGAAACCGGCGATGGCCATCTGAGAAGGAATATGCAGCCCCTGGCGCTGGCACTCAAAAAACGCGCCCGCCGCCAGGTCATCGTTGGTGCTGAAAATACTGTCGATCTGCGGCCAGTCTTTCTGCGCCTGCTTTAGCAATTCAGCCCCTGCCGAATAGCTCGATGAGCGGCTGGTCATCACGCTGTACGGCTCAAGCCCGGACTCGCGCATCGCCTGCTCGTAGCCCTGCTGTTTGATCAGCGTTCGTTCATCCTGACGCGCGCCGAAATAGACCACATGACGGTGGCCACGGGCGATAATCTGCTGAGTCATCTGCCGTGCGGCTTCGAAATTGTTAAAACCGACCGCCAGATCGACGCACGGCGACACGCAGTCCATCATCTCAACCACCGGAATGCCCGCCACTTCGATCATCTTCAAGGTGCGCGCGGTGTGCGTGCGCTCGGACAGAATCAGGCCGTCGATATTGTAGGAAAGCAGCGACGTCAGCCGCTGCTCTTCGCGTTCCGGGCTGTAGCCGTAATGCGCCAGCATGGTCTGATAGCCATGAATATCGGTCACGCTTTCGATGCCGCGCAGCACTTCAGCGAACACCTGGTTAGTCAGCGACGGCAGCAGCACGCCAATGGCGCGGCTTTTGGCGTTGGAGAGAATATCGGGAGCCCGATTGGGGATGTACCCCAGTTCATCAAGTACCGCGGAGATTTTCTCCTGCAATGCGGTAGAAACCTGTTCAGGATTACGCAAATAGCGGCTGACCGTCATTTTAGTGACGCCCACTTTATCTGCCACATCCTGAAGCACTGGCCTTTTTTTCTTCATTATTTTCAATGAACTGGTTAAGGGAATCTGAAGCTGATTTTAGCAAAAATTCGCCCTGACGGATAACGTAATCAGAACGGGGTCATCAGCGTGCCGCGAACCGGTGCCGTACCAGCAACGGCAGAAAGCGGCGCGGTTAACAGGGCGATGGCACGCTGTGCCAGTTTTTCCAGCGGATAGGCAATGGCCGGTACCGCCGATGCGCCCTGCGGCAACGTGCTGTCGAGGCTGAACACCATGACATCTGCCGGCACCTGACGGCCAAACTGCGGCAGTAAACGCAGGGCCTCCTGCGCCATGGCGTCGTCCGGCACCAACAATCCGTTGAAGCTGACATTCTGATTAAGCAGCCGTTGCAGCGCATTCTCCCCGCTGAACACCCGTTGGCGGTTGTAAGGCAGCAGATGGTGTTCCAGCGCCTGATGGTAGCCCTGTGAAACCTGTTCGGCAGCGTCGCCGTCATGCAGGTTAATCAGCGCGATGTTACGCCGTCCCTGATTAATCAAATACTGGCTGGCCGTTTCAGCGGCAAAGCTGTGATCAAACTGAATGCTGCGCTCGGTGTGACTCTGCAGGCAATCAATGGTGATCGCACTGTGCGGCAATGGCGGCAGAGGAAAACGCGCACCAATGACAATCACCGCATCACATAAACCGTTGCCGATTTCATTGAGGGAATGCGCGACACTCGCCGCATCGCTGGCAAAGCGCAGCAGCAGATGTTTTTGGTTGAGCCGCAGCTGCTTTTCCAGCGCGTGAAGATAACCGGTGGTCTGGTTGATATTCTCCGACGCGCAGACCACACCAATGCAACCCGTAGACTGGTTCGACAACGACTGGGCAATGACGTTGGGCTTGTAGTTCAGCACTTCCACCGCCCGCATCACGGCCAGGCGGCTCTCCTCTTTTACGTTGCGACTGCCGCTGAGCACCCGCGACACGGTGGCTTTCGACACCTGCGCCAGCCGCGAAACGTCATTAATGTTTGCCATACAACCCCTATAGATAGCCGGTTAATCAAAGCCGTGCTGTGAAGCTACACGGGCAAACCACTCACCGCTCTTTTTCACCGTGCGTTTTTGCGTCGCCAGATCCAGTTGCACAAAGCCATAACGGTTTTTGTAGGCGTTCATCCACGACCAACAGTCGATAAACGTCCACATATGGTACCCGAGACAGCCGCTGCCTTCCTGTAATGCGCGGTGCAGCCAGGTCAGATGCCCGCGCACGAAGTCGATGCGGTAATCATCATCAATTCGGCCTTGCTGTTCGAAGCGCAGCTCGTTTTCCACGCCCATACCGTTTTCGGAAATAAAACAGCGCGGGTTGCCGTAGTTTTCGCGCAGATTAGTCAGGATGTCGTAGACACCCTTTTCATAGATTTCCCAGCCACGGTACGGGTTCATCTTACGTCCCGGCATCTCATAGCTACTGAAAAACCATTCAGGCATAAACGGACTGTCAGGATTGACCATGCTGTCGCGGCACTGAATACGGCGCGGCTGGTAATAGTTGATGCCGAGTAAATCCACTACGCCCTGCTGCAACAATTCGGCGTCACCCGGCTGACAGGCAGGAAGTTGATCGTGTGTTTTCAGCAACGCCACCAGTTCCTGCGGGTATTCCCCACGCAACGCGGGGTCGAGGAAACTGCGGTTGAACATCAGGTCAGCGATGTTGGCGGCTTTAAGATCCGCCGGATTCTGCGAGCGCGGATAAGACGGCGTCAGGTTGAGAATAATGCCGATTTCGCCGCCCTGTTGACGCGCCCGGTAGGCTTTCACCGCCAGCGAATGCGCCAGCATGGTGTGATAAGCGACCGTCGCTGCACGTTTAAAATCCACCACGTTCGGATAGTGGAAATCATACAGATAACCGCCTTCCACTGGCACTACCGGCTCGTTAAAGGTGAACCAGTGTTTCACGCGGTCACCGAACAGCGCAAAACAGGTGTCGGCGTACTTTTCATAGGCCCGGACCACGTCGCGATTTTCCCAACCGCCGATCTCTTGCAGCGCCATCGGCATGTCAAAGTGGAACAGGTTGATGAACGGCTGCACGCCCTGCGCCAGCATTTCATCAATCACCTGATTGTAGAAGGTGACCGCCTCCTGATTCACTTCGCCGCGCCCGTTGGGAATCAGACGCGCCCAGGAAATTGAGGTACGGAACGTGTTGTGATTGAGCTGCTTCAGCAGCGCGATATCCTCGCGCCAGTGTTTGTAAAACGTCGAGGTGTCCTGCGGCCCGACCTCACCGTGAAAACGGTTCGGTTGTTGTTCAAACCAGTGATCCCAGACCGTGGCGCTTTTGCCATGAGTCAGGGTTTCACCTTCTGTTTGCGGCGCAGAGCTGGCACTGCCCCACCAGAATTCTTTAGGGAATGGGTATTTCATCGTCATCCTCGCAGTCCGTTAGCTGTTTGCTGGCACGGCGTTACCCGCCGTTTGTGGAGTGGCCTTTTCTGCTTCCTGTTTCAACAACGTGCGCTCATAGGCTTTCAGGAACGGGTAGTACATTACCGCCGATAACACCATACAGAACAGGCACATAATCACCGGGCTGAACGCCCAGTTAGCGGCCCACGATGCCCCGATGGGCGCGGGGGTAGTCCATGGCGTCAGCGACACCACCTGCGCGACCCAGCCGAGTTTGGTGGCGGTGTATGCAAAGACGGCATTGAGCATCGGCACACAGATAAACGGCAGGAAAAACACCGGATTCATGATTATCGGTGCGCCGAACAGAATCGGTTCGTTGATATTGAAGAAGCTTGGCACCACGCCCATTTTACCGATGGTTCGCAGATGAATGGCTTTACTGCGCAGCAGTAAAAAGGCCAACGGCAGGGTCGAACCGACGCCACCAATCAGCAGGTAGTGGTCCCAGAAACCTTGCAGATAAATATGTGGCAGCGGGGCGCCGGTGGATAATGCGGCCTGGTTCAGTGCCAAATTGGTCATCCAGAACGGGTTCATGATGCCGGTGACAATCAGCGCGCCGTGAATACCGGCAAACCACAACACCTGGCAGATAAACACCGAAATCAGAATCGCAGGCAGGGAGTCGGATGCGGAGACCAACGGGGCGAGCAGTTGCATGATGGCTTCAGGGATGATCATGCCGGTGGCAGCCTGAATAAACAGATTCAGCGGATGCAGCGTCGCGACAATCACGATCACCGGGATCAGGATTTCAAACGAGCGCGCCACACCGGTTGGCACCTCTTTCGGCAGACGGATAGTGATATTGCGCCGTTTTAATAATGCATACACTTCGGCGGCGTAAATCGCCGTCAGAATGGCGGTGAAAATGCCCTCACCGGAGAAATATTGGGTGGAGATTTGCTTGTCATGATACGGCGCCGCCACCAGCAGGAAGGCCATAAATGCCAGCAAACCGGTCATGATCGGGTCGAGTTTATAGTGTTTTCCCAGACTCGCGCCAATGCCGACCGAGATGAAAAACGTCATAACACCCATGCTCAAATACCACGGCAGCATCAGCTGTTCGCGGTATTTCAGCGACAAATCCAGCCATCCACGCGCAAAACCGTTGGTGGTGTCCGGCGAAAATGGCGGGAAGATAAACACCAGCATGAATGAACCGATGATCATAAACGGCAGCGCAGCAATAAAGCCGTCACGAATCGCAATCACGTGTCGTTGCTGGCCGACGCTGCCGGCCAGTGGCGTGATGTGCTTTTCGATGACATTCACCATCGACTGGTAAGCACTCATACGTGGCTTCCTTCCTGCTCAATCAGCGACAGGGCGTGGTCCAGCACTTTCTCACCGCGCTGCATGCCGTAATCCATCATGTCGATGGTGGCAACAGGAATGTTGAACTCAGCCGCTTTGGCCGCCAAATCAGCATGCATATAACGAATCTGTGGCCCCAGCAGTACCACCTGATAGTCGCGGAATTTCTCCTCGAACTCGCTGGCCCCAAAGGCTGCTATTTCTACTTCGTCGCCGCGCGCCTGCGCCGCTTCGTTCATCTTGCGAACCAACATACTGGTCGACATTCCCGCCGCACAACAAAGCATGATTTTTTTCATAGTGCTTCACTCCAGTGATGATGAAAGGGCTACTGAGTTAAATGGATCACACAGGCATTGGAGTCATTTTGGAAACCGGTTTCCACACTTAAAGATGAAGAATGAGAGCGCGTTCAAAAATCGGGCGTAACCATGCACAAGGCTGTGAATGGCATCACGAAGTTGAATGAAATATCAGCAATGTTATGCAGGGAAGACTATGGCGCAGGGGAATGAAAACAAAAAAATGGGCAACCGGCGTTGCCCATTATGACGTCGCAGAACCTGATACTTATCAGACCGGTGGCAGATCAAACAACAGGATTTCACTGTCTTCATCGGCATGTACCGACAGCGCGGTTTCGTCCCAGATGGCCAGGGCATCACTCGGGCCGGCTTTCTGACCGTTAATCGATACGGTGCCTTTTACCACCTGGATCCACACGCGGCGTTCTGCCTGAATCTGATAAACCGACTGTTCATCTTTCTTCAGCGCCCAGCGTGACAGTTCCATGTCCTGGAACACTTTCAGCGACCCCTCGCGGGCATCCGGGGAAAGCACCAGTTGGCGGCCCTGCGGCGCGTCGAACATCCGCTGTTCGTAACGCGGTTCCAGACCTTTTTTATCAGGCATGATCCAGATCTGGTACAGGTGTAATTTCTTATCTTTATTACCGTTGTACTCCGAGTGCGTCACGCCGGTCCCGGCGCTCATGATCTGGAATTCACCGGCCTGGATCTGCTCTTTATTGCCCATGCTGTCCTGATGTTCCACGGTGCCTTCCAGCACGTAGGTCAGAATTTCCATGTCTTTGTGCGGATGCTTGCCAAAACCTTGCCCCGCGTCGATGAAATCTTCATTGATAACCCGCAGCGCGGAGAAGCCCATGAAATTTGCATCGTAGTAATCGGCGAAAGAAAACGTGTGCCAGCTTTCCAGCCAACCGTGACTTGCGTGACCGCGTTCTTGTGCTTTGCGTAAGTAGATCATGTTCAACTCTCCTCAATGTTTTCTCTAGTCTAGTCAACGGCTGAGAATAAGAAAGCGTAAAAATCTCATCCCTCTGTTCAAAAAATATGAACAAGTGTAGCTGGCTAAATTCAAAGGATTTGTGGGAGATATTGGGGAAAGTAATGAAAATGAAAACGCACATTTCACGCTTAGCGTACGTTTTCATTCTATTGGATTTCATATCTCTATCACCCGCCCTAAAAAATTTGGGTTAGGAAGAGCTGCGAGTATGATGCGGCTATTGTCAGCCGGGAATGCTGTGAGCTAGTTCCCGTCCAGGCAAAGATGGACTACAACCAACAGGGAAGGAACTCTATGTCAGCAAGACTACCAAAAATCAGTTACCCGGTGCCGTCGAACAGGAACGGCACCGAGTTTTCCTCACCGGAAGACCTGCTCACCGTCCTCGGCGGCGAAAGTTCGGGGCAGTATCTGGTGGGGAGTCAGGGGATGTGGCATGGGGGCATTCACATTACGGATGCGACGGTGCCGTGGTGCGCGTTGAGCACCGACAGCGAGGAGGAGAAGGCCTATCTCCGGCAGCCTTACAAAGGGGAGCAGTTCATTCGGTGCATGGCGGACGGCGAAATCGTGGCCTTTCGGGTGTGCAGGGATTACGCGAGCGAGGCCATCCCGTGGCGGGATGAGCATTTGCACCTCTCCACCTCCTTTGTGCTGGTCAGGCACCGTGTTCAGCCGGGCAATACGGCGGCCAGCGGGCTGACGTTTTACACCCTGTACATGCAGCTCGCCCCCTTTGCCGCGTACGCCCCGCAGGGCGGTATGCTGGAGCGAAAAACCAAGGGCACTCAGCGCTATTACGCCAGCGCGGACGACGTACTGGCAGGGAAGGCCGGCGGCACGCTGGCGAAAGATACGCGCGTCACCCTGAGCAATAATATCATTACCCGCCACAGCGACGGCCACCAGTTTACGGAGGTGACGATTGCCGCAGAGACGAAGAACGCGGCGGGCGTCACCGTGGCGGCCGGGACGAAGGTCTGGACGGTGTCCGATCAGGGCTTCCTGAAATCCGCAGCGCCGTCAGTCCCCCTGCCGTCATGGTGGGATAAATGCTGGCCGGCCTACGGTTCGCCGCCGGCCGGCAGCGTGAACTGCACCGCCCGCACGAACTGGCAGTATTACCTGAGCCGTGACGACGTGCTGCAGGGGAAAAAGGCGGGAGCGCTGACGGCGGGCTTCCCGCTGACGTATGAGCCGGGCAATACCACGCAGCAGGTGACACGTCCGGGCAAAACCCCGGACGAGGCTTCCCGCGGGTTTAGCCTGGTCACGCTGGGGCGCGACGTGGGCAAGCAGAAAAAGGGCGACCGGGTCTGGGTGGTGTCTGACGGCGACAGCCTGACGCCTCAGACCGCCACGGCCTCCGGCAGTCATCCGGTGTTCGGTGACGTAGTGGTACCCTCCGCGCCCATCGCGATTAAGGCTGGTGACAGCCTCGGGCATATGGGCTTTTACCAGCTGCCGGAGGAGAACGGCAAGCGGTCACGCTATCAGGTGCATATCGAGTGCCTGAGCATGGACGACAGTCTGCCGACGTTCCTGACGAACCCGGAGCACGCGGGCGAGCAGTCGCCGGCGTTCCTTAAGTACCCGGAAGGCGCGACGCTGTTTGTCAAAAATGGCGAAGGCGAGATGGCGGACAGCACGCGCAAAACGAAGGCGCCGGGCATTCTGACCCTGAGCAAGGTGCCAGTGCTGGAGGCGAACGGGCAGCCGGCGTATTACCAGATACGGCCTGAAGGGGGCTGGGTTGCCGCCGCGGATGTCCAAAAGATCTCGCAGTATGCGCTGGCAGACCGTGGATTTGTGACGCTGAACAAGGCCGGGGCGAGCTTTGACCTGATAAACGGCACCCTGCAACCGGATAACATCGTGAAGGTTATTCTGGAGCAGTTGAAAAAGGCCGCGCAGGCTGAAACCCGGCCGGCTTATGCCCTCAATCAGTATAACTACCAGCGCCTGCTGGAGAAGATTGACAGCAACAAGGACGGACATTACTCGACTGAAGAGTATCTCCAGGCGATTCATATCGTCTCTTACCGCGACCGTCTGCAACGCATTATCGCGAAACACGCCAGCGAGTGGTATTACGGCAAGGATGACCCGCTGTGGAAGACGTATCTTGATACGCTGGCGACGGACGGCGCCCTGTGGAAAACCTACCTTGAAACATTTATTGATAAAATGGCGTGGATGAAGCAGGTGGAGGGCATGGGTCCGGAGCCGTGGCATATGCATCCTGTGGCGTTTTTGGAGGCAATTGCAGTTGTTAAAAAAACGATAAAAAGGCCTAAGAATGTTCAAAATTTTCTTGATATGGCTTCGTCATCAGCAAGCTCTGTTTCTAGTCGATGTGGGGTACCAGCATCTGTATTGCTAGCTCAATCTGCGTTGGAGTCTGGCTGGGGGCAGTATGTGAAAAATAATGCTTATTTTGGAATAAAAGGTAAGTCACCAAGTGGTAACAGCGTTTCATTTGGAACAACTGAGGTTATTAATGGAAAGGTGATTCATATAACAGACTCTTTTAGAGCATATGCAGATTATGCCGAGTCGGTCGATGATTATGGGCAATTCCTCAGAGGAAACAATAGGTATAAAAATGCCTTTTTATATAGTACTCAGCCTGATTTATTTATAACTGAAATAGCAAAGTCTGGTTATGCAACTGATCCTGATTATGCTCAAAAACTCATACAGTTAATGCGGAAATATGATTTATATGAATATGATAATTAAGGTTTTTATTTTAACTTCTTTGCTATTTTCTTCATCTTATTCTTTTGCTGATAGCAATGAGGATAAGGTGATTGAAATGGCTTACCATGAAATTTATAAAAATAAGTTAACGAGTACCAAAGGTGAATGTTTGATGTTTGATTTTGATAATTCAAACAATGAATATTATTTAATCTCGGTAAGAGAAAATCATGCCTCGGTAGTTTGCGGTGGCGACTCGAATGTATCAGTAAAAATGTTTGATTTGCGAATAGATAAGAAGGATCGACGGGTCTTTACAAATCAAGGGAGAGACTCAGAGCATTTTAGAGAATTGAAAGATAGTGAATAATACTTAAGAGTTATTTTATCTGTGCCTAACTACTAGCCCAGAAACAAAATATCTTTCAATGGGTTGACTCTGAGCCAGCATTTTTAAAGGATCCTCTTGAGATCCTTTTGCTCAGCAAAAAGCCAGCCCACTAAAAGGTGGGTTGGCTTGAGTTAGACGGTAAGACCGACCTTCACCTCCCAGGAGGTTATATCTTAAATGTATCAGAGGGATAAATAAATGCGCTGTTTTTTTATTTTATTATTGGCTATTTCATTTACATCCAATGCTAGCGATAATTTAGGTTTGTGGGCAACCACTTGCAACGATGATGGTTTTTATTTCCCTTTTGAACAAAAAACATCTTCACTAGTTGTCAACGACAATCAGATTGTAATTTCTGTACACTCTGTAATCAAAGAGAGTGTTGTTGATGTTTATCTTGATGGTCCATTAGATCTTGGGCGCGGAGGGATGAACATAAAATGGGATGATATAGATAAAAGCAAGAAAATTGCCGAGTTAGAATATAAACATAAATCTGGTAATTTAAAATGGTTTGGTTTCTTTGATAAGAAAAAAAATAATTATTTTTGGACCGGAGACCCTGATTTTGTCCAGTCATACTCGCATGATGGAATAGTAAATATGACAAAATGCGAATAATTTATTAATGGCTCAGTTGAGATCCTGTGTTCTGCGCGTCATCTACTGCCCTAAGCTACCGTGGAATATTTTTTTCCAGAACTACGGCCGGTTACGCATCGGCTATGCGAAAAGTGGCTGGACGACTGTGAATGAATGAGTCAGGTAACCAGGATGAACGCGCAGCCAACGCATCTGCGGTTCGAAGTATGAAGGGCAAAAAAAAGCCAGCACTTGGCTGGCTAAATAATACTGGAAGCAATGTGAGCAATGTCGTGCATTCATGGGGACCCGTTTGACCATGGTGTGTGGCCATCCCCGGAACACATGACAATAATAATCATTATCATTCGCACTTGTAAAGGATTATTTTTAAGCCAACATTCCGTTGACACTTTTTAGAATCCTGATAAATCTAAAGGATATTCAAACAGTAACCCCCACAACAGGAGTGTCGCCATGAGCGAAATAGTCATACGTCACGCACAAGCCTCGGATGCAGAAGCCCTTCATCAGCTCTACGCTCAGGTTTCTGTTTACCGCGACACTCTCCAACTCCCTTACCCACCGGCAACACTTTGGGAAGGCCGCCTGGCCACCGATGTGCCGGGGAAATTCGCGCTGGTGGCCTGCATCGACGGCAACGTCGTCGGCAATATTACGCTGAAAGTTGAAGACGTCTGGCGACGCCGCCATGTGGCGTCATTTGGGCTGGGCGTTGATACGGCCTGTCAGGGAAGAGGCGTGGGCAGTCAGTTGCTCGCCGCCGCCATTGAACTGTGCGACAAATGGCTCAACGTGAAACGCATTGAGCTGACGGTCTATGCCGATAACGACGCGGCTATCGCGCTGTACAAAAAGTTCGGCTTTAAGCTCGAAGGACGAAGCCCTTGCTACGCGATGCGCGACGGGGAACTGGTGGACACGCTACACATGGGGCGTATTCACGGGGTCTGAGGCCTTTTCAGTGCGGGGCATGCGTTCTGCTGCAAGGCCCCGAGCCAGGCCTCTATACCCAGGGGATTACCCGAGTCATCATGACGTCAGGAAGAATAATTTCCGCAGGGTAGCGGAATTTTCGGACTGACGCTTTCCACATTCTGTCATTTCACTGCAATTTCGCTGTCATCTGCGCTGCTTATGTTCTGAGTAACTTAACCGGAGGACATCCTATGTTCAGCATGGATACCGTACTTCAGGACTTAGACCCACAGCGCATTACCCCTCCCTGGCAGCTCAGCCTGTTAAAAACCCTGTTTCATGAGAAAGAGTTCCACCAGTTGGCGGACCAGAACCGCCATCTGAAAGGCATGGATATGGTTGAGCAGGTGCTGGAATATTTTGATATCCGCTGCGAACTGGCCGAACGCGACCTCGAACAAATCCCCAGTTATGGCCCGGTGGTGGTGATCGCCAACCACCCTATCGGTACACTTGACGGTCTGGCGCTGTTGCACGCCATCGCCTCAGTGCGTCCCGACGTCAAAGTGGTGGCGAACCGCCTGTTGTCACGGGTGGAGTCACTCAACAGCCTGATGATCCCGGTAGATAATATGGGTAGCCGTACCCAGCGTTCACAAGTGTCAGCAATGCAGGAACAGCTGGAAAACCAGGGCGTATTGATTGTCTTTCCGGCAGGCGAAGTGTCACGCCTGACGTCAAAAGGCGTGCGCGATGGCCGCTGGCATACCGGGTTTATCCGCATGGCGGCCAAAGCCCGTGCGCCCATTGTGCCGGTGCATATCGGCGGCGCCAACAGCGCGTTGTTTTATCTCAGCTCACTGATTTACCGGCCGCTCTCCTCGTTATTACTGGTGCGTGAAATGTTCCGTCAGCGTGGCAACTGCCTGAAATTACAGATTGGTGCGCGAATTCCTTACGCCAACTGGCATGACGGCCACACCCCGGCCAATGATCTGGCCGAGCGTTTTCGCCGCCACGTGTACCGTCTCGGGCAGGGCAAACAAGGGTTATTTCAGTCTGAGTCAGCCATTGCCCGCGCCGAAGACCGGGCAGTACTAAAGCGTGCGCTGGAAACCAGTGAGAAACTGGGCCAGACGCCGGACGGAAAACTGATTTATTTGTACCGTCGCAACGGTGAGGACTATGTGCCGGTTCTGCGCGAACTGGGACGCCTGCGGGAAATCGCCTTCCGCGCGGTCGGTGAAGGCAGCGGTCGCCGCCGCGATCTCGATAGCTACGATGATGAGTATTATCATCTGGTGTTGTGGGATCCGCAGGATCTGGAAATTGTCGGCGCATACCGTTTTATTCCCACCGCCGGGCGCATTAATCAGAAAGGTTTAGACAGTATTTACAGTCAGAGTTTGTTCAATTATGGACACCAGATGGACCCGATTCTGGCGCAGGGTATTGAGCTGGGCCGCAGCTTTATTCAGCCCGCCTACTGGGGCAAACGCGGGCTGGATTATCTGTGGCTGGGCATCGGTGCATATCTGGCGAAATATCCGCAAACCCGCTATTTGTTTGGCCCGGTATCGATTTCAGGTGGCTTCCCACTGGCCGCTCGCGACCTGCTGATCGCATTTTACCGGCTCTATTTCGCCCCCACGTTACCGCTTGCGACCTCACGCCGCCCTTATCCGGCATCACTGCCAGACGTACTGGCGCAGTTTTCAGGTGATGATTACCCGCAGGATTTACAGCGCCTGAAGCGACTATTAAGCAATTTAGGGTGCAGTATTCCACCACTTTATAAACAGTATTCAGAACTTTGCGAAACCGGTGGCGTACAGTTTATCGATTTCGGCTCCGACCCGGCGTTCAATCACTGTATCGACGGACTGGTGCTGGTTGATCTTCACCAGTTAAAACCGGCCAAATTTGAGCGATATATTGGCGTTCATCAGTAACCCCTAGATCGGGGTGAAAGTCAGCCTCTGATAAACCGCCGGTAATCAACCCGCCGGGGCGCAATCAATGTATTGCGCCCTTTTTTATTGCGCGGGCTGCAACGGATGTAATGGAAAAAGTTTAGCGGAAGCTGTCTCTCACGTTATTGATTTGAGGGTTGGCGGGCATTAAGTCGTTACGGTATTATTGCGCCACTGCGGCATATCCGCAGTGCGGGAATTGCAGCCCGGAACTGACGACAGCAAGGAATGCGCGAGATGCAAAACCCTTGTGAAAGCCTTGTCACATCCGTAAAAAACACCCCGTTCTTGTGGTGTTGGATACGTTCAATGGTGGCTCAGGCGGGGCTGACTTCGGTCAGGCCGGTGTCGTTAGTGCCGGTTACTGCAATTCCCGTCTGAGCTACCACCCAAAGAGAATTGCAGCTCTTGGATGGTAGGAATTATTTACCTACTAACGAGACTTACAATGAAACGAATTTCACACAGCCCAACTTTCCTGCCGTTTCTCGCCCTCTGTTTATGGGGAGCTGAGCAATGAAAAAACCTGCTAAGACCGACTGGCATCAGGCCGATATCATCGCCGCACTGCGCAAGAAAGGCACCACGCTGGCCGCCACATCGCGCGCTGCGGGTTTATCCTCTTCGACACTGGCAAATGCCCTTTCCCGCCCGTGGCCGAAAGGTGAAATGATTATCGCGCAGACAATCGGTGTCCCGCCCGCTCAGATCTGGCCCAGCCGCTATTTTGATCCGCAGGGAGAGAAAATCACGAAAGTGATAAGGCAAAAAACATCGTGCCTTATATCATCGCGCAGGTAATGGCGGGATTGCAGCGGCGCCGGTACTGTATGCGCTGATGCCCATCCCCGGCGGCCTGGTGGGTGTCTATTTAAAACCGTGCAACGGCGCGGTTTTTTTTATCAAAACATCCGGCGCGGGCGTAAAGCCTACCCCGCCATCACCTTATTACGCCCTGACGTTTTAGCGCGGTACAGCGCTTCATCCATACGCTTAAACAGACTGATGGAGTCTTCATCGGTCAGATGCTGTGCAACGCCGATGCTCACGGTCAGTGGCGGAAAATTGGGCTGGCTGAGCTGCTGCACGGTTTCACGCAGGGATTCCGCTACGTGCAGCGCGCCTTGCAAATTGGTCAGCGGCAACAGAATAACAAACTCCTCACCGCCCCAGCGGAACACCCGGTCACTGTCGCGAATACAGGACTCCAGCGCACGCGCCAACGAGATCAGCACTTCATCGCCCCGGTGGTGTCCGTATGCATCATTAATGGCTTTGAAGTGATCGGCGTCCACCAGCATCAGGCTGAAATCCTGCTCAAAATATTGGTTTTTGGCATGCGCCTGCTCAACCAGTTGTAGAAACTGACGTCGGTTACCCAGCCCCGTCAGTGCATCGCGCAAGGCCGCGTGTTCCAGCTCCTGTTCGAGACGCTTCTGTTCGGTGATGTCGTGAATAATGCATAACATGAGCCGCATTCCGTCCAGCTCCACCGGTCCGGCGTAGGTCTGCACGTGACGGAGATTGCCATCAGCCAGCCTATGAATAAAATTCAGCGGCTTGTGGCCGCCGGGTAATCTGGCGACTTCATGCATGACCGGCAAAACATCGCGGCCCATCGCATTGATCTCCCACGTATGCTTCTGGCACATCTCCTCACGGGTGTAGCCATAAAAATGCGTAGCGGCCAGATTAGCGTCCACAATTTTTCCTTCTGACGCCGGGTCAATCAGCAGCATCGGAGCCGTGTTGGTATGAAATAGCCGCTCGTAAAAGCCGCGTTCATCACGGCAATATTGTCTGATGCACAGCGGATCCTGACGCGGACTGGCGACCGGCATCGCCACACCCGAGGAATTCAGTCCTTCGACAATGATCACCGTACCCTGCACATCAAAGTGAGAGAGCGAGAGATGACAACTGAGCGGAAACGCAACGCCCTCGCGCTGAATGGTCCAGATTTCAACGATTTGTTCATTTTTAAGTAGGGCGGGCAGATAGGACGCCAGCGACAGCTGGGCACGGGCCGAAAATTGTCCGTTACGCAATAGCAGCAGTTGGCCGTGGCCGGCCAGTTTTTGTGCCGCCGTGTTGGCAAAAAGAATGTCCTGGCTGTTTGGTGAGACAACCCAAATCGGGGTGCTCAAAATATTCAACGCGTCGAGTTGGGCTGGCAGCATAGGCGGTCCCGATCACTGTTTGGGTATAAACCCACAATACAACGATTTGCGCTGAACTCACTGCTTTTCTGTTGCCGGACAGATAACCCGGCAAACGTTGGCGATTCACGTCGACGGCTGTTTTATGCGAAGAAGATGGGATGTGCAGAAACAATAAAGCCTGTCGGCTAAACCCACTGCAGATGAGGTGAATAGACTTGTGTGTTTTAGAGGGTTTGAATGTCAGCGGGGTGAGACCCCACGCTGAGCATCAAAATATCATTAACTGTCTGATTTAACGTCTTAGCTATCCCTTTTGACTACCATAACGCGCCGTCAAAAGTGGTATTAACCCAGATAAAAATGGACAGGTTCTACGCGTTATCAGCTTCTGGTTTGAGGCTTTCTGCCAGCTCTTTCTCTAACGATGAAATGTACTTCTTGACCATTTCGACATTCTGCCGACCGTTGCGACCACCTTTCCAGGTATCCCTCTCCCGGCGAGCTCGGATTAAATCGGACTCAATTTTCTCAACTGTGCGTTTCATTCTTTTCTTCCTACTGGTTATGAGACGAGATTGTATGCTTCTTAGCGCGTGATGACGATGATTTTGCGTCACGTGATTGCGGTGCAGGTGTCACTCGGTGAAAGCACCTGACATCTTGATCCTTTCCTCGCCAACATCCGGGCCTCAGGCGCTGGAAGAATACGCTGCAGGAAGAAATCGGTCACCGTCGCGGCTTATGTACTCTATTTTCTCAGCATGGTATTTAATCATGCTTTGTAGATTATATACGTGCGATGACTACCCCATTATTGGTTTTTATCTTTTACCGCCACGTAGACGCAATGCATATCTTATTATCTGATGTTGGATTTATTAAATTAATGCGTGTCATTAAACACTTCAAAAATATGACTAAAGGCATGACAAGAAATATAACCGGCCTTTCAACGGATGATGCTGAGATTAAAGCGAGTCCGCAAGCGCGTATTATGCGTCTGAAGCAAAATCCTACGCGAACATATTCTGCAAAATATCAATGCTGGCCTCACAGGGGCAAGACCAGCACTGTCATGGCGGACAATAACGCTATTTCTGTTGGGGCATAAATTCGGCTAGGCTTTGCTTTTGCTTACCCCGATCGTCCAGGTTAGCGGGGCTGAGCCAAAGCTGCATGGCTTGACGGATCCCAGGCCATTCATTATCAATGATGGAATACCAGCGAGTGTCGCGACTACGCCCTTTGGATATTTGTTTCTGTCTGAATGTGCCTTCATATTGAAATCCCAGCCGCTCTGCCGCCTGAATCGCTGCCTGATGCAAACTGTCACACTTCCACGCACATCGTCTGTATTGCAAAGTATCTAATACATAGGAGAGCAAAAGAAATATGGCCTCAGTGCTACATAAGGTGCGTTTCATCAGGGGTGACCAGTTAATCCAACCAATTTCCACCGCGCCATTTTCTGGCTCAATACGTTGTAAAGCGATGAACCCCACCGCTTTTCGCGTAGCGTTACTGATAACTGAATAAAAAAGAGGATCCTTGCTGCCAGCAAGGGAGGCAATGTAATGGTCACATTGCCTCATTGTAATAGGGCGGTTAATGTGGAAGTAGGTCCAGTCACGCTCATCATCAATGCTGTACCAGGCTTCATAGAGATCTTTGCTATGTTTGATGTCAATCGGCTCAAGAAGACAATGCTCTCCTTTGAGGATAACCCTTTGAGGGAGAGCACGCGGCAGCCAATCAGGTAATGATTTACCTACGGTTTGACCATAAATGTTTAATTCTTGCATTAAAAATAATTCCTGTGTTGTGGAATTTAAAAGATTTAGGTATACCCTCCAGAAAAAACAAATCTCACCTCCATGAAACTATTTGTTTTTCCGTTACATGCCAAATTTTCTGGCAAAAAGTAATTCATGTACTACCAAAATGTTAATAAATCCTTAATGCGCGTTATTTTGTAAAAAAAGTAATAATTACAGAGAGTCGCACCTACTGAACAGTGAGTATGTGAGCCGTGTCGAATAATTATTTTTATTTTACAATCATGAAAATAACTCAAGATAAAATCTCGATTGCTGATACTAAGCATAAATGACTTCATATATCTTACCTGTGAGACTGAAGTATGGCAAAGGTAAAATGGACAAAATCACAGAGTCAACGTCTGAAATGACCCGGCATCGAATATGCTGTCACCGCCCATTCGGTATCGCGTGTTTAAAATAAGGCGTTACTTGTTACTTTCCATGGAGTTAATCGTATAGATAAGGTCATTTAATCAAGCCAATAATAACAGATGGACAGTAAAAATAAGTTGACATGGCAAAGCCAATATCCATTTTAAATTAATGAAGAAAATGCAAATCATTTAAGCATGCAAAGCTGTTAAAATATGTGGATTGAAAAGTAAATTTGGCCTTTTTTAAAAGGGTTCGACTTCACATAGTGAATTTAATTTCCATAAAACCCAAAAATAGACCTATACTTTGAATTGGGCGTGGTCAACGCGTCCATGTTCCTGAGTAAAATTAAATTTGCTCGATTTAACCCGCTAATCCCGGGTTTTTTTTGAAAAAAATTAAACAAAACAGAACAATCTCATATCAATTGAAATTAATTTAGGTATTTTCAGGCAGAGTTACTGCACAGCTAATTTTAATTTTATTTTTTTGCAAAAAATATGGCCAGAATATCCACTGACTCGTTGTTAAGCATTATGCACTTCACTCATCTTCGTTGAAAAATCGTACCTCATACCGGGCATCACATAGTGTAAAACAGCGGCAGGTGCAGGCATGCCGAGTAAATAGCCCTGACCAATATCACAACCGAGATCCTGCAAACGAGCAAGCTGACTGGCGTTTTCTATACCTTCGGCGGTCACTTTTACCCCCAGGGACCCAGCCAGGGAAATAATAGCGCGAACAATTTTCTCTTGTTTCCCATTATGCTGAAAAGTATCGATAAAACTTTTATCGATTTTTAATTTATCAAACGGGAAATTGCAGAGCTGAGAGAGACTGGAATAGCCGGTACCAAAATCATCCAACGCAATTTTTATCCCCTCATCTCTGAGTTTTTTAAGCGTATATCGGGCAGCATTCGCATTCTGAAACAGTGCACTTTCCGTGATTTCTACCTCCAGGCGATCTGCCGGGAGCCCCAGTTCATCCATTATGCTCATGATACGCGGCCCCAGTTGCTTGTTGCACAACAGTATTGGGGGAATATTAAATGACAGCGTGACATCAACTGGCCAGCTTAACGCTTCAAGGCAGGCCTGCCGAAACAACTGCTCTGTCAGCTCAAAGATCTTTCCCAACTCTTCCGCCAGCGGGATAAACAGGCTGGGTGGAATGAATTTTCCTGGTGAGACCTCCCAACGGGCAAGCGCTTCAAAACCAACCGTTTTTTTGCTGATGAGCTCCACTAATGGCTGGTAATACATTGTAAATGCTTTACGGTCCAACGCATTTTTAAAATCATTCTTAAGCTGGGCCATTGAAAGAAGGGAATCTTGCATAGCGGGAATAAAGGCTCTGACTTCTTCCCTGCCCGCTTTCTTCGCGATGTGCATAGCACAAGTCGATTGCTGAATGACTTGCCTGAGATCCGCAGAGTCCTCGGGATAGCGCGATATACCCACGTTGGAGGCGATATTTAAGGTAAAACCGTTGATATTAATAGGAGCACCAATCGTCCTGATGATCCTTCCTCCGAGCAACAGGAGGTCCGTTTTGTCTTTATTTGATTTTAATATAAGGAATTCATCACCTCGCAATTTATAGACTTTACCAGGGAATATATTCGAGAGTCGTTGCCCTACAAGTTTAAATATTTCATTTCTGTTTTCATAATCTAACAGATCGCTAATATCCTTGAACTTATTTATTTCTATGCTGAATGCTGCATAATTGATTTCTTTTTTGTTCTCAGCAGAGCGGGAAATATAAGAATCAAGGAATTTTTGGTTGGGTAGATCGGTTAAGTGATCATGGCTGGAAATCCACTCAATGCTCTTTTCAGCCTCAATGCACCTTGCGATCTCCTTTGACATTTTGCTTATTTTCATTGCGCTGTAAATAAACATCACCAACCCGGTGATGTTTATCGCAATGAAAATCTCATCTGAATTGTATTGTTCATATTTCGAAAAAAATGAAAAAAGCGCCTCGCTAAAATTAAATAAGGATGAAATAAAATATGCACTTATAAACACAATTCCTGCAAATACACATTCCATCTTAATATTATTACGAGACACTGGTACCATACACCCTCCCAAAGTATTTCATGACCCTCTGTTTTATGATGTCGCCATAATATCTCGTCCATGGGCGGCGATATGAAGCCATCACAAACCTAATAGTAGCTTATCGGCACAATCAGCTTAAAGTTTAGGCTTATTACGTTTTTTTAGCCGGACGCTCAAGTTACGGTGAGGGTTTATGTGCAAAAACTCATTTTACATTGTGCAAAGTCAAGGGGTTATTGGCCCCTGGTATGCGCACGTAAATTTTTATCCTCTCTGGGTACGCTGGATACGACAGACTCAGGGTGGTAAATACGCATTTATTCATTTTGTGACAATCGGCATGGTTATTCGAGAAGCGTCATGGTACTGATTAACTTAGTACGCGATGAAACTGTATTTTTGTGCAAGGAAGCGAGTGACAGTAAACACCACTGTCCCCATATAAATTGCCAACACCAGGTCTGTAAATAAGTTTCTCTATGTTTATAATGAGCTGACAATAGAACAGCCAATCCCAAGAAAACCTATTACCAGCCCGCTTGAATGCGGGCTTTTTATACCCCAAAAAACGTGCAGGAAATAACCTGAGAAATGACTTTACTCGCTATTTAGCGATGAGATAAGACCGAATAGAGTACTGGCCGGTTATACCCAAAAACAACATGAACTGCGTGTAGTCTACGTTCTACTATTGACCGCTGTTAAAAATGGGGGAATTACCGTCACTGCCCCAATGTGTATTTGGGGTGGGAACAGACATCATTTATAATCAATTAAAAATTCCACATGTCCTGAAACCTTACCCACGGTCGCTCTACCGGCAGGGCTGATCATTCTGGCTTTAAGTAAGAATTCACCACCATGGGTTTGACTGTTCACTTCGGTTGTTAATGAATTACCGTTACTTAACTGGGTATTGCTACCCTGTGCGGCAAGTTCGATAGCCACATTCTCTGCCACATCAGGGGAGCTATCGGTCTTAACGGCGCTGTTTTTATAATAAAGCGCGTTTTCCGGGTCCACCTCACCGGTAAAGGTAATGGTGGCACGGGTCATCCGCGTTGGGCAGCGGTCCAGACCGATGGAGAAATTGGTCCATGTCCATGCTGCATTTGATGTCCCTAATACAGCGGCAGGCACCGTGCCTAAGTCCACGCTCTTCCCGTTGCTGCCATCATTATTGATCACCTCGCAGGCGCCCCCGGCAACAATGCCTTTAATAATAACATTGGTGTCATTGGCAAACCCGGGAGCAGAAACGAGCATCAGCGCCAATAACGCCGCAAGCGGATGACGATTGATACACAAAACCGGCCTTAACATAGGAGGCTCCTTAAAAAATGGCATTATTTATAGGTCATCGTCAGGTTAATAATGGCGTATACGTCACCCGGCGTTACGCTGCCTTTGGTGGTGTATAAACGCGCAGAAAGGGGTATATCGATACTGTTATCATCGCTCATCACCCCTTCAATCACATCGAGGTTATGTAACACCTTGGTTCCGCTTTTTAACTCTACGCTGAGCCCGGTGGCTACCGTGTCGCCGGTGGCCATATTTTTAAAACCGTCTTTGTCCAGCTCATCCATCGTGCCGCTGACCGTCACCCCGACCGCCGTCACCCCACCAAAACAGTTGATAAGGCGGATGGATTTTCCGGGCATATCTTTCCAGTCGGTGGCGCTGTCCGCCTGAGCTAAATCCGCCTCATTAATATAAAAATTAAAGGTGAAGTCGGAACCGGCGATGGTGCAGGAAGTTGGGGTGATAGTGAAACTGGTATAAACGTCAACAGTACCGACTTGGTCCGCATTTACACCACCAACGAAGAAACCCGGTATACTGAACAGGAGTATAAAATATAATTTACGAAACATTATGAATATCCGTTATAGGTTGCACTACAGATATAAAATCAATCAAGTCTCTCATTACTTATAGGAAACGACCATATACAAAAAAGCTTCACTTTTGACACTCATTGGAAAATTCGGTTGGGCAGTTGTTATGCGCATTATTCTGAATGTCATTGTCAAATTAAAACTGGTTGATAACGAACCCTCTCTTTGCAATGGTGATATGATCAATGGAGCCCGTGCAGTCCCATCATAACACGCCAAATCAATTGATTTTCCATTTATCATTGCGCTGCCTGTAATGCCGTATGGCATATTAGTCGGCCAACCTTGCCATGAATCATCAGGCCCAGATGACATGGTAGGGGTGAAATAAAAACCACAAGGTGTTAGTGATGTTTTATAAAGAAATGAAGGACCCGGCATTACGAATGACACTTCAACATTGGAATCAACGTCACAATCGCTAAACCGAACGCCAGCATTTACAGCCTGGCTGGTATCCCCGACATTTTGCAATCTGGCCACATCTACATCGCCGAAATTCACCATCAATTGGTTGGTTGATACGGTGCAAGGCTTAACAATGATATCACCGGTATAATGCAGGACAACCTGATTAGGCACATCAGCTTTACCTGCCAGTGGCAGAATAAATAATGCAACAGACAGAAATCCGGATATTAATGACTTCATAATAATCTCTCAGGGGAATTCGATATTCATGGTGACATTGGTGTCAAAGTGCCCACCGGTGATCACATTATTTTCGCTGGCGGTTTTTACGACTTTTGCCAGAACGGAATAATCACCGGTGCCGGACAGCGTACTGCGGTTCACCTGGTCCAGCACAAGTGGAGGCAGGTTAGTATTGGCCCAGGAAAGCTTTATGCCTACCGACTGAAGATTGGTATTAACGATACCGTTGGCCGCATCAGCAAAGCCGTGGGTGGAAGAGAAGGTAATATTCACCGGCGTTGCCGGGTCTGACTCATTGCCACAGATCAGGTACAAACTATAAGGTAGCGTCGCCGCTTTGCCATTACGCACATCTGATTTAGTCAGCGACGGCCAGTTAACGACTGACCCTTGCTTCGATTTTATCCCGCAGGAGCTGACGATATAATTAACGGTTAAATTATCCAGGAATAAGGTGTCATAATAAGGGGTGTATTTTGAGCTCCCCGAGGCGTTATAGGGGATGCCAAAGGACATCTGCGCTACTGATTGTGCAATAGTATACGTTAGCACACCGCTATTATTGGTTGGTATGGAAAAATTTGAGAGTGAAGAAACATCCACTCCGGCAGTGATTATACCATTGGTATTATTGTGCTGAGTATCGGCACCATCCATATAAAACTCACCTTCTCTAGGGTCTCCCGTATTAAAAAACGGCTCAATACCCAATTGAAGTACTCCAGCAGTAACCGGTATTTTCCAGGCAGGATTCCCCAGTGCATCAGTGGATTTATCCAATGTGCTGGCGTGTACAATAGCCTTGTTTGGCATTGCTTGTGAATAATAACTCTCAGTGCAATTCCCCACTCTAATAGGTGAAACACTACTGAAATGAAAATCTCCACGGCTAATAGGATAGTTCATACCAAACTTTGACAAATGAACCGTCATGGAGGCAGAAATATGCGCCGGCGTCACATCACAGGTTGGTGAGGCTAATGCCATCCCGGAGTAAATTAACGGTGCCATGCCAACCAGTGGCAGGTATTTGAGCAACTGTTTTATCTTCTTCAACATGATTATTTCCCCGCAGGCACCGACAGGCAATTAAGCATCAGCGTCAGTAACGTATCTTCAGTTTTATTGATTTTCAGCTGATAATCGGCCGTACATTGCTGATCGCTGCCTTTGCCCCACTGGGCTTTGAGCTGGCCTTTTTCGGCTAATCCGCTGATATAGGTTTCCCCCCCGTCACCGACAATGCCCGTATTCGGCTGATCACTCTCTTCGCTGGCTATTTGCATCACGGTGGCACCAAACGGCACCGGTTTGCCCCCCGCGCGCAATAAGGTGATCATGGCGCGCGCACCGACGTGGGTATTGAATTTTGCCCGCACGACGGCGCCACGTGTCGGGATCACCTCTTTCACGTTGTCGTCGATATCAACATTGGCACCGAGGGTGGTGGTATCCAGGCCTACGCTGTTACGGCGATACGGCGTGGCATAAGGCAGAACTGCATATCCCCGGGAATCGGTAAAGACGGTATTGTCATTGGTGGTACCGACTCCGCCAGCATCAGGGGCGGCAATCAGCACATTGGTTTCCCCCAGAGGTTGAGACAGTGTGATCCCACCGCTGTGGCCAATCACGCCGCCGGATAATCCGTAGTTCCAGCGTTGTGACTCCGGCGAGTAGCTGTACCCCAGGTTGCTGTTACCACGCTGGCCACGGTAGTTAAGGCTGCCGTTGCCCCCCGTGCTGTCGCCCTGATTGCCGGTATTGGTGCTCATATTATAATTAAGACGGTCGTCCATCGCCTGACCGCTCACCCCCGCTTGCTGAGTCACATGACCACTATTGTCATGACTTGAGCTGTAGGTGGCGGAAGCTCCGTGTATCCAGCGATCCAGCGGAATCGAGACATTCAGGGAAACCTGCTTATCCGCGGATTCACCCGGCGTTTGGGTATTGCTGTACGAAATGCTGTAGCTGATACCTCTCCAGCTATTGTTATAACCCGCCTGCGTGGTTTTCTCTTCGCCATCCACGCCCCAGTAATCCTGCATGCTGGCGGAGAGATAGAACGACCCCCAATCTTGCGGTAATGTCTGGGTCACAGAGCCCTGAACCTGGCTGCGTTTATGATGGGAACGGTTATAGTCGTTTGAATCGTCGTCCGTATTATTCATATCCACGGATTCCTGCAGGGTATAAAAGCCACTGGTGGAATAGCGGTAACCCAGCAGGCGGAAATCAGTACCTGTACCAATGAAGGATTTGGCATACAGGAAGCGATAAGACTGCCCTTTCGAAACCTCGCCTTCAGGGAGGTTCGTTTTACTTTGGGTGACGTCGACGGAAACGGCACCGATGTCCCCCATATTTTTACCCGCGCCTAATGCCACCGCGGTGTAATCCTTGCTGCCCTGCGTGCCCCCATACAGCGTTATGCCATGAGAGAACCCACGGATCAGCGTAAACTGACCAAACTCCGGCGTATCATCACCGCCGTTTCCACCGCGGTACTGGCCCGCCGTCAGGCTATATTTGATTCGCCCTTCACGTTGTAAAATCGGTACGGCCGAATACGGCTGAATATAGTGCTGCTCGCTGCCGTCTTCCTCTTTCACCGTAATGTCTAAGTCACCGCTGTCGCCACTGGAATAGAGATCGTTTATTTCAAACGCACCCGGAGAAACATATCCCTGATAGATGGTGTACCCATTTTGCTTGATAGTGACCTGAGCATTTGATTTGGCAATACCACGCACAATCGGGGCAAAGCCCTGCTGACTGTCGGGTAACATTTGATCATCTGACGCCAGTTGTGCACCACGATATTGCGCACTATCAAACACGTCGCTACCTGAGTTGCCATCGCCCATCGTCAGCTGGGATTTAAACGGCACAATACTGCGCTGGACATAGGTATTAATGTTCTGCCATTCACGCACGCCGTTATTGTCGTTCCAGGTGGAGTAATTTCGTACCCGCCACGCGCCAAGGTTGATGCCGTTACGTACGCTGAGGTAATAACTGTCATCCTTGGTTTTATCCGAGTTCGCGTAGGTGTTGGTCGCGTTCGACCCGGTAAAGTTGTAATCGAGCAGGAACGCGGGGATGCCTTCATCCCACAGGGTCGGGTCAACATAGCCGCGCACCGATTTTGAGAGTACGGCCTGTGGAAAACTCAAATTCAAACGCTGTTTCTCGAAATCAAACGCCGCCGAGGAGGAAGGGATCATTGAGATAAAATCAATGCATTCGCTTTCATCAGCAACCACGGAAGGCGTAGCCGGCGCGGTAGCGGTTTGATCCCCTTCTTGCTTCTCAGCGGCCTGCTGAGTCGCCGCTTTTTTGACCAGGGCGAGCAGCTGGGGAACGGCATCCAGTTTTACCCCGTACTGCTTGAGTTGTTCGAGTGTCAGGCAGGGAATTAACCCGTTGCCCTCAGGGTTAACTTTGTCTTTATCAGCATTGAACATGATCTCTTTATGATCAACGGCATCGTTGTTGACATAAATATCGACCATGTATTTCCCGGGGGCCTGGCTATTACCGCTATTAAAAGCGGATAAATCGGAAACCTCCCCAGTCCCCAGGTTTTCAAGCATTTCAGAACTGAATTCATTGCCCGCAAAACTGCTGGAAGCATATGAGATCAGTAATGCCAGAATGGTTAATTTGAAATAAGTCCCTTTAGCAGATAATGGATTAAGGCTCCCTGCCTTTTTTAATATTGCTTTATTTTTCGAGACCATTATCTTTTACCTAATGATTGAGCTTTGTTATTTAACAGCCATATCGATAGATTGGGTTAAGCCACCAAAATCATTGATACATTTGTATTTAACGGTGCTTGCATGGCCTGCCCCTTCGGGGATTTTGTAATGCATCTCCGACTGCGGCAACACCAGATTAGCGTCTTTAATATCTTTGCCATTCACACTCAGATTGTTGAATGAGACTGAATAGGCCGTCGGGTTTTTCACCACGAGATCATTGCCTTGTTGACTCCACTGTAATTTCCCCGGAGAGTCACTGACATTCCCTGCTAAACCAGCAGGCCGATAGAATAGTTTTACGCGGGTTTTAATTGCCATTTGCAGTACGTTCTGCCCATCACCTGCAGCAGGTGCCGGTGGAATAGCTTTAACGTTGACCCAATACACCGACTCTTTGTCGCCAGGCAGTTCCTTGTCACTTTTTTTAATAATACGCAGCATATTCTCTTTATTTGCGTTCAGTCTGAATAAAGGGGGGGTAACCGTAAAGGGCACATTTTTACTGCCACTGGCATCATCAACCCATGACTGAATTAAAAAATACTGCGCGCCACTGCGGTTAATTACCGACAGTGAAGCTTCACGACTGGCAGCATTATAAATAACGCGGGTCGCCCCAACAGCAATACCGCCACTTTCTGCCGCAAATACGCTTTGTGTACAGGCCATGATAAGCATGGCTGCAATAACATTTAATTTTTTCACTTATGGAGCCCTTTAATTAATGGTCTTTATTACCATCGGAGAGATAACCATGCCGTAATGACTACGGCATGGTTATAGAGCTAACTAAAGTAACCAATGATATAGAAGCCGGGTTGATTAGTTATACGTTACAGTAAAGTCAGTGTGACCATTTGCCAGACCCGCAGTAACAGAATCTGCAATAGAAATATAACGTGCGCTGTATGGCAGGATCATTTCAGTTTCAGTAATTTTAATTGCAGTAGTATCGGTATTCAAAGGCAGACCGGTCTGCGTGTTATCAAGAATCTGAATACCAACACCGGTTGCAATTGCCTGACCAGAAGTGTCAGAACCCGCATTAACTGCCAATGAGGTTTTAGCGGTGTCAGCACCGGCACCATTAAAACTTACAGTGGCTTCAAAAGGGGTCGTTCTGTCTACCGTACAGTTGCTCAGAACGATACTGAAAGGCTGGGCAGTAGAAGTATCTCCTTTTTTGGCGAACACAGATGATTTAACAGCGCCCAAATCCACTTTAAGGTTCTGGTTGCTAGCGCTAATTGCACACGGAGTGTTCGTGATGCTACCCGTGAAATCAACTGTTCCATTAGAAGTGTCATAAGCGCTATCGGCCATTGCAGAAGAAGCAAAACCTGCCATAACCAGTGTTAAACATACTGCTGATTTATTAAAAGACATATCATTTCCTTTTCGATACATATGAGGTGAAACATATATTAAAGTCATGGGCGGCTTAATGAAAAATTAGAAATACTAAAAACCCGTCCCGGGAAAATAATATTAATCAATTACGAGCCCATTATTGGAATGCATCATGATTCCGTGAAAGCAAGATAACTCACTTCTAATAGTGAGGATAGCTGGCGTTTTTTAGGGGGGAGGGGCAACCTGCGTAAATCACATTACAATCAGACAGTTAAGGTATATGTTGGCATTTTGAAAGATAACCTAATTCTATATAAAATATCATTCATGGCAATTTAAAACAATTTCTAGCACCAAATTGAACAATTTATTAACAATAAAGATTACCCACACCGTACCAGTGACGATTCAAGTCATTCCTGGGAATGGAAAAAAGAAATAAAAAACCGCACTCTCCTTGCAAAAGAAGAGTGCGGTTTTTTTAATCGCGGGTGTCTTGAGTTATTAGGAACCGAGGTTTTTAATCTTCTTAATCACTTCAATAAACTGCGAGAAGTTGGAATTTTGCATCGCACTTTTATTATAGGTCATATAAAAAATCATTGGTGGTAGTTCAAAAGAACACTCAAGTGCCTTAAGATTATAGCATTCACCAAATTTAGCAAAAAATGTTTCAGTAACAAAACTCACACATTCAGTGACCTCAGTCACTGCAGCATTCACTTCTACAGAACTGCTGGTAAAAAACTTATGGCGATTGCTTTTTACTTCCTCGATCATATCCTGAAAACGCTTTAGCCCCTGGGTATTAATATTTAAAAAGGTAAAACTCTCCCGCCCAAGATCTTCTGTGGTTAATTTATCGTTTAAGCGTGGGTGAGATTTTTCACAAACGGCCAGGACATTCTCCCTCATATATTCCATCGTTACCGTTGCGTTACCATATTGGGGCTTGGTATCGAAAATCACATCGGCTTTGCGGTACGTCAGAACATCTTCGCTGGCGTCCAGTGAAGCATCCGCACTAATATGGACCAGCTCATACGGTAAATTATTTTGGTGAATGACGGAACATATATCCGGTAGAATTCGTTGAGCCGTATAGGGCGAACAATAAACGATGAATTTATTTCTGGTATCAGACTCAGTGAAATTTACCAGGCTATTAACCAAACCACCCAGATCATCACCGATCCGTTCATGTAAAAGAATCGCGACAGTGGTAGGAACCAATCCTTGTCCCTTACGTACAAAAAGAGGGTCTGAGAAATAAGCACGTAACTTATTAAGAGATTGACTCACTGATGATGGGCTGGAGTCCAGCTTATCAGCGGCAATTGAAACACTGCTGTAGATAAATATTGTTTCGAAGACAAATAATAAGTTGAAGTCAAAAGCGTTAATATTTTCGAAGTTATTTATAATTGTGTTGCTGGACATAACCGTTTCCCCATTGTTTCTTTAATGTGCTGCTCAATAGCACCGAAGACACAATGCCGATAGAAAATCTGAGGCATTTCAGATTAATAGTAGTAGATATTTCCACCGAAAACAAAATCAATACCTTCAATGAAACCCATGCCATCACTATGGATGTTTATATGGGAAGGGTATTTGTCTGGTTTTCAGTCAGGGAAATGACGCCCCTAATAGTAAGTAATAGTGATATTCGCTTTGGCAGTAATGCCTCCGGTGAAGCTTTTACCCGCCGAGTCCGTCACCTCTGCTGCGGTTTGTTCTATAGCCGCCTGGAAGTTGGCGGTATTTTTACCCTGCTGCCCAATACCAAGATTTTGTTTAACCCCTGTTCTCACCGTTTTCCCGTCACTGTCATAGAGACCAACCGCAATCCCCTCCAGCTTTTTACCATCGTCTGCATTATGAACCACTAATGAATCGCGGGCGGTAAGTACAGAATTAGCGTCATCAAAGGTGAACTCAACATTATTTGTATAGCTGCTACAGGTGAAATCCATGCCGAAGCGCGTAAGCGGCCCCGTCTGCGGGAAGCTGCCGCTGCTGGTTTTACGATAGGTACCTAAATCGACTGTCTGATGTTTGTTGTCAAGTTTGCAGGACGGTGCAGCCATATAAACGCCGGAGCCCAGTGGTACGTCTACCGTACCAGCACCGTTAAGCCCATCAATCGTAAACGTTAAATGAGCGCCAGGGGGGATCACCGCCTCGGACTGATACTCCATCCAGCCAAGCTTAATCAATTCAGCGCGCATCGACTGAATGGCAAAGTTATATTTTTGATCATATTTATACAGCGTTTTGCCGTCATTATATTGGGCACCAAACTGAACCAGCGTGGTGTCGTTTTTACCATTAACAATGGGGTATTCAACACCAAGGTTTTTTCCGGCCGCCATTTTTGCAGGGGGATAACTGTTAGCCAGCGTTTCCTCATTTATTGACACGGCTTTGATATACATCTTGAGTTTGATGCCGTTATTCGTGGTCTGCGCCTCTCCAGCCCAATCCAGTGCCGTATCATTGACCGCGCTGAGGCTGAGCGAAATTTCCCCGTCAAAGGTTGCAGGAGCATCAAATTCCTGGCCATCTGAAGTGCATGTCAGGCGCATATTCGGCAAAAATTGAGCGTAATCAAGCGATAATAACACCGTGTAATCCGGCGTATTCTGATCTGCGGCAATCGGATTTTCCCGCGTATAAGGGGAGAAAGGCGCTGCGCCCCCGGTGTCGATATCACAATGCAAAACACCGGCCCAGCCCATGGCGGGTACAACCCCCAAAAGAAGTAGCGCTGCGCGTGAAAGTGAAATGGCAATGGGAGCCAACCTGTTTTTCATTTATTAAGCCTTCAAAATTTAGAAAGACTGGTGGAGTACCGCTGACTCACCACCAAAATCATTGATAACTGAATAATTCACCGTTCCTGATTTACCACCTACCCCGGTGGGGAGCAGATAACGTGCTTCACCTTTGGGTGGAACCATCACATTTTTATCCGCGATGGGCTGAGCTTTGCCACCGGAGGAGACAGAAAGTTCAGAGAAACTCGCGGAGTATTCTGTGGGGTTTTTCGCCACTAGCCAGTATTTCCCACCTTCATAGCTGGCCTGCCACTGTAATTTACCCACGGTATCGGCGGGTTTCTCTTTGAGTGCACCTGGCCGGATAAAGATCTTCAGGTGCGTACGCACTGCGACCTGCAACTGGTTTCCTTTGGATTTACTGACCGGCGGTATTTCCTGTATCCATAGCCAGTATACCGATTCACGGTCCTGGGGCAGTTTCCCCGGGATGATCACCATGCGCAATTTGCCTTCGCGGCCAGCGCCAATTTTAAATAGTGGAGGGGTCAGAACCAAAGGCAGGTTTTTATCATTGCCATTGAGATCTTCAATCCACGACTGCACTAAATAGTCCTGAGATTTATCATCATTAATGAGTTTTATGGAGGTCTCTTTATCGCTCTCCAGCGCGACCACGCGTGTCAGCGCCGGGCGTATGGCTGCACTGGCAGCATTCGTTAAGAGCAAGAGACTCATCAGTGCAGCAAGGGTCACTTTAGTCACATTCATAGAACACTCTGTTTAGCGGCAAACCGCATTGATTTGTTGATACCATGGGTCTGAAAGGCCTTTGGCAACGGGTAGAGTAAACTGACACTGGCTATTATTCTCCAGCGTCACATGCAGTGTCGTTTCTCCCTCAGCAAGTACGCCGCTGAGGTACAACAGTCCATTATCAGCGACCATGCCAACCTGCTCTTCTCCTTGCCGGACAGTCGCGCCGAAAGGCGCGGGCTTACCGTTTGCGAGTGATAACCCCACCAGAGCACGGCGTCCTACTTTTGTCTGGAAGCGGCGAACGACCACCGCGCCATGACTTGGAATAACGTTTGAACCGCCTTCCGTCAGTTCAATGTTATCGGCGGCATGGCGGGTATCCAGCGAAAGCGAATTATCGCGATAGGCTGAAATCGACGGCACTACGGCACGTCCCCAACGGTTGGTCGACACCCCAGGCTGCCCTTCCACACTGATATTCTGAGCTCCGGGTGTTTCAATAATCGCAATCGTGTCGCCCAGTTGTTGAGACAACACCACGCCGTGGTTATAGGCCACGACGCCACCAGAAATCCCGGCTGAATACTGGCGGCTATCCTGAGTGACGCTGGCACTGGCATTCATATTAGCCATGCTGTTGCGGTAGGTAACCGATGCCGAAGGCGAATATCCGTTGCTGTCATGCTGTGCTGACAAAGAGTAGTTCATGGCATTGTCCAATTCCGTACCCGATACCGTCGCCATTTGCGATCCACTGGAGTGGTTACCGGAGTTAGTGCTAAACGATAGATTGCGGCTTCTTCTGTCGCCCATATCCAAAGGAACGGAGAAATTGAGTGACAGTTGGCGATCGGGTGCGCTATCCGAGCCGTCATCGGAGTTGGCCTGATAGCTGTAGCTGATGCCTACATTGACCGCTTTAATATTAAAACTGTACCCCATGGTTAAAGAGGTATTGCTGGCGCTTTCGTCGTAATAATTATCGCGCTGAAGCGTCAGGTATCCATTACCGAAATCACCAAGACCTTGATTAAGCGTAGCCTGAAATTCATTTTTGCGATGATGCTGGGTATCGTCATTTCCCCACATTGCGCTCGCATATTCAGGAAAATCTAAAAAATCTCTGGACTGATACCGGTATCCCATCAGCTGCAATGATGTGTCCGTGGTGTCAAAACGACGCGCATAAAGCAGACGCAGCGCCCTGCCACTGGTTCCTGCGGCAGCCTGTTCATCCTCGACACGCATACCTGAAGCAGACTGATGTTTCTCCAGCGCCCAATCCAGCGAGATACTCCCGAGTGAACCGAGATTGAATGCGCCCCCCAGTGCCATGGAGTGATAACCTTCACCCGCCACCACTAAGTCATTGAGGGTTAACTTCTCCCAGCCATATTGCAGACTCCCTTGCGCAACCAGTGGCTGATAGGCAAGTCCGTCATCGCGATAGCGTCCGGCACTCAGACTGTAACGCCAGGTGCCGGGCCTCAGCATATTGGGCAGCGAGGTATAAGGCACCGTGAACTGCTGCTTGCTGCCATCACTCTCTTCTACGGTGACATCTAAATCGGCCCCAATTTGGCCATTGTTCAAATCACTGATCGCAAAGTTACCGGGTGGAACGGTTTTGCTGTAGATAATGTTCCCCCGCTGGCGGATAACAACGCGCGCATTGCTGCGGGCAACCCCACGGATCACCGGCGAATAGCTGAACGTATCCGAAGGCAACATTTGATTATTGGTTTCCAGCGTCATACCCCGAATCGGCAAGATCCCCAGCACATCGCTTGAGGTACTGGCATAAACATCACCGACGGTAAAACGCGAGACCAAAGCAGCGATATCACGCTCGGCATAGGCACGATCGTGGTTTTGTTCCCAGCCCTGCTGGGATTTATTGAACGTATCGAAACTATAGAAGCGCCAGTTACCGAGATTTACACCAGAGTTCAGACTCAAATAAGCCGTATCACTACTCTCAGAATCCCCATCGCGGTTGTCATGGCTATCGGTATGATAAACGTAACCCGAGTAACTCATACGCAGTGCATTCACACCGCGATCCCACAGCGAGGGATCAATCATTTCACGCTGCGAAGCGACATTGGTTGCAGCCTGCGGTGCGGTGATATTAAGTTGCTGCATCGCTTCATCGTACTTAATTGTGCCATCTGGCCATTTTGCTAACAGGTCGTAGCACGCTTCATTACCACTGGTGCCAGATTTATTTAGATGCTGATCCAGTCCCATCTGATGCAATAACGCCATGGTTAAGCATGGAGTGGCATTTTGGGAGTCGTTACCTGTAATAAAATTAATTTTCGTTTTGAACAGAGCTTTGCCGTTTAAAACAATATCAACATTCTTTATTCCGGCTGAAATAGCATTCGGGTGATAAAATTGTTGAGGTATTTCCTGAGTGTCTTTACGTAAAAAATCCGCATCGAATTCTGTATCTTTATTCGCTGGGGGTGTAATGCTCTCACCGGCGAATGATGATAAAGAGAAGAAAGCAGTCAACACAATGAAAGTTCTCAAAATAAAGAATGATTTAAATTTTTTCACAGTGTGCTGCTTCTCATTTTTGTTGAATGTCGACGGTTCTCCTTGCCGTAATAACGTTTTTATTGATAAGTGATATCAATAAATGTCTTGGCGCTGACATTACCGGCAGTCACTGCGGGGGTTGATGCATTGGATTTATATGCCACTTTAAATTTCAGGGAGGTTTTCCCCTCACTTAACTGTTGTTTTTGTGAAGGTGCACCACCGTTAATATCAATCAGCGTAGTCCCATCATTTTCTAAAATGGCGACACCGACACCTGAAGCGGGTGAGGTGCTTGCATTATTCTTTAAGATTTCATTATCCAGTGAATCGGGCGAACCACTGAAAGCAACCTGCGCATTCTTAAATGTTGTGATATCACAATCTTTAAGGTCAACAGTGAAATCGGTCATACCTGCATAACCATTACTCGCAGAAAAAGAAGAGGGTGTTACGGTAGGCAACTCCATCGTTTCCCCTGTTGTCGTCGTGCCACCATTAAAACCATTCAGACTACAGGCTGATGATGTGACCAGCCCGGTAAAGGTAATGTCCCCATCGGAGGCGAAAGAAAAGAGTGGGCAAGCAATTAATGTTACTAGCCCTAACGTTTTAATGTTCAAAATATAATTCCTCATTAATATCAAAAATATCACTGTGGTGTATCCACTTAAAAAACATCACAGCCGCAGCCTTACTGCAGACAAAGTATAGGCTGATTAATCAAAAGATAAATTCCATAATATGAAAGTATTTTTTATAAAAACCAAACATGGAATCATCCTCATCAATGAATTCGAAAGTAATAATTTAATAAATAAAAATATATCTTTAAGGCGGAGTAAATAATTACACCAAAATTTTTTAAATGATTTTCATAAACTAACGTACTGAAAAACAAAAAACATTGTGCGCCTCATCGCGGCAATCATTTACAAAAACAAAAATAATCATTTTAACGCCTGCCCGAAGACGAATGTTAAAATTAATAAATCTTAAATGGACCTACGTGCCGGCGATGAGTTTTCGTCACATAACCGTATGCCCGCACCTAATATGGAAATATAAAATGAATACACTTGTTTTGAGAAATTTTGAAGAATACAAACGTTGGTATTATGAGAACAACCTCTGTATCTGTGATGTTTTTACCGAGGATGAAGTGACAACCTGGATGGAGAACGACAAACCCTCCGAGTACCCATGTATTATCTACCCGATCCCGAAAGAAAAAGAGTCTGGTGTTGATAAGTTCATGTACATTACGTTAAATGAAATCGAAGGATGGTGTCATCTTTTGCGGACGCATGGGAAATAAATAAAGACATTTCAGCCACTCATTGAAAGACTCCGCAGTGGCGTTATCCGCCGGTGTTCCCGGCCGTGAGAAGTCGATCCTAATTCCCCTTTGATACGCCACCTGCCCGGCAGTTTTCCCGCAAATTCAGTGCTGTTATCGGTTTTAAGCCGTGCAGGCAATGGTCGGAATTCTGTTTCTGAATGGAGCAGGATTCTGGGTCAGGGTCACGAATGCGCAGATGCGAAGGTTCTGAAAACGACTCTGTACAAAGTTTATTTTTCCAGAACACTCACCAAATCCTGCGCACAGGCCCACGCGGAGCTCCACGCCCACTGGAAATTGTAACCCCCCAGCCAGCCGGTGACGTCTACCACTTCGCCAATAAAGTACAAACCCGGCACTTTGGCGGCGGCCATGGTTTTTGACGAGAGTGCTTTGGTATCGACACCGCCGAGGGTGACTTCTGCAGTGCGATAGCCCTCGGTGCCGTTCGGCTGCACCTGCCAGTTTTGCAATTGTTCTACCAGCTCTGCCTGCTGTGACGCATGCAGTTGCTTCAGCGTGACGTCCGGCAGTTGGCCGAGGGTTTGCAAACATTCCACCAGCCGCTTAGGCAATTGCATCGCCAGCGTATTCTTCAGGCTTTGGTTGGGGTGCTGCTGACGCTGAGAATCTAAAAACCCCGCCAGGTCTACATCAGGGAGTAAGTTAACGCTCACAAACTCACCTGGCTGCCAATAGCTCGACAGCTGTAAAACGGCCGGGCCTGACATGCCGCGATGAGTAAACAGAATACTTTCGCGAAACACCGTTCCATCTTCGGCGGTCAGGACTGCAGGTACGGAGACACCAGAGAGCGTCTGTATGTGGTCAAGCAGCGGTTTATGTAGCGTAAAAGGCACCAGACCCGCGCGGGTAGGTAACACCTTCAGGCCAAACTGTTCGGCCAGACGGTATCCCCACGGGGAGGCTCCCAGGCCAGGCATCGATAACCCGCCGCTGGCTACCACAAGTGAGTGAGCACTCACAGTTGAGCCATTAACCTTGATATCAAAGCCATTTTCTGTTTTTTCGACACCGGTTATTTCACTGCGCAGACGTATATCAACCAGACCTTTGGCGCATTCGCTTTCCAGCATGGCGACAATTTGCTGCGCCGAATCATCGCAGAACAGTTGGCCGAGGGTTTTCTCATGCCAGGCGATACCGTGCCGGTTGACCATATCGATGAAGTCCCACTGGGTATAACGGGCCAGTGCCGATTTACAAAAGTGAGGGTTCTGCGACAGATAAGCCGCCGGCTCTGCATATAAATTGGTGAAATTGCAGCGCCCACCGCCGGACATCAGAATTTTGCGGCCAATCTTCTTGCCGTTATCCAGCAAAACGACGCGGCGGCCACCCTGGCCTGCAAGCGCTGCGCAGAACAGTCCGGCAGCACCGGCGCCAACGACAACAACATCAACCTGTTCCACTTCGGCCTCACTTTTCTTTCAATCTTTAGCTAGGTTAGCTACGTTTATAGCAGCAGCAGGCGGGAGCAAAAAATTCGCCATTCGCCGCTTCGGGGCGCGATTGTAAGGTGCTAACGGGCCTGAAGCCAGCCAGTAAGCCCGTCGAAATACCAAAGTAAGCAAATGTTTCATCTTTAATGAGCAAATAACGCGTTGATTTAGAAAAGATTAGCCTTAAAAAAGGTAAATAATGACCTGTTTCTAGTCAAAAAAATGTCATATTTTCCTTTTACCGTCCCCCTGTTCTCGCAGATAATGCGCGGCGTTCATGACCACAAACTGGCGTAACAATTATGCTGCATTTATTTGCCGGGTTAGATTTTCATACCGGCTCGTTGTTGATTCTCGCGTTACTGTTTGTGCTGTTCTACGAAGCCATCAACGGCTTTCACGATACGGCTAACGCAGTAGCAACCGTCATCTATACCCGCGCAATGCGCTCGCAACTTGCGGTCGTTATGGCTGGGGTATTTAACTTCTTAGGCGTTATTCTTGGTGGCTTGAGCGTGGCCTACGCCATTGTTCATTTGCTGCCGACTGATCTTTTACTGAATGTCGGTTCCACTCACGGTCTGGCCATGGTGTTCTCCATGTTGCTGGCCGCCATCATCTGGAACCTGGGAACCTGGTACTTCGGCCTGCCGGCCTCCAGTTCTCATACCCTTATTGGTGCCATTATCGGTGTCGGTCTGACCAATGCATTAATCACCCACAGCTCGGTGGTAGATGCATTAAACATTCCGAAGATGATCGGTATTTTCGCGTCATTGATCATTTCACCGCTGGTCGGGATGATAATGGCCGGAGCCATGATTTTCGTGCTGCGCCGCTACTGGAGCGGAACCAAAAAACACGCGCGTATTCACCTGACGCCAGCTGAACGTGAAAAGAAAGACGGTAAAAAGAAGCCGCCCTTCTGGACCCGCATCGGTCTGATTCTGTCAGCCATTGGGGTCAGCTTCTCGCACGGCGCCAATGACGGTCAGAAAGGCATTGGTCTGATCATGTTGGTGCTGATTGGCGTAGCACCTGCGGGCTTTGTGCTGAACATGAGCGCCACCGGTTACGATATCACCCGTACCCGCGACGCCGTTACGCACTTGCAACAGTACTATCAGCAGCATAGTAACGCCCTGCCGCACATCGTGGCGATGACGCCGCTGGTGCAAACGCCAGATGAATCTGCAGCGGCAGTCGCAGATTCGCAGAAGGAAAAAGTGTTCCATTGCGACAGTTCGCATGCACTGGACGCGATTGACCGTACGCAGGTGTTACTGGCGAATCTGCAATCCTACAGCGACCTGTCACCGGAGCAACGCAGCCATATGCGTCGCCTGCTGATGTGCGCTGCGGATACTGCCGATAAAGCCGCCAAGCTGGAAGAAACCACCCCGGCTGACAAACGCTTTCTTGGTGAGCTGAAAGGCGACATTCTGCAAACCGTAGAATATGCCCCGATCTGGATCATCATCGCTGTTGCCCTGGCGTTGGCACTGGGTACCATGATTGGCTGGAAGCGCGTTGCGACCACCATCGGTGAAAAAATTGGCAAGAAAGGCATGACTTATGCACAAGGGCTATCGGCGCAGTTAACTGCCGCCGTGTCGATTGGTGTGGCCAGTTATACCGGAATGCCAGTGTCCACCACCCACGTTCTCTCATCTGCAGTGGCCGGTACTATGTTGGTAGACGGCGGCGGTGTGCAGAGCAAAACGGTGAAAAACATCGCGATGGCATGGATCTTAACCCTGCCAGTCTCGATTGTGCTTTCCGGTGGGCTGTATTGGATCGCGCTGAAACTGATTTAAGTCTGATGACGTGATGTAAAAAAGGCGGCTATTCATAGGAATAAGCCGCCTTTTTATTTGCCTTGCCTCTTCACCACACCCTCCATAGCCGGTTTTCAATACCAGATTATCATCGCCAACATACAGACCAAAATGAGCCCACACAGGCATGTCGTCAGCATAAACTGCCCGCGAACCCGCTCACAGCGTCGGATAAACTCGGGGTCATGATGATCGCTATAGCGCTGGGCATAGATGTATCGCACCAGTCTGATTTGCTTACTCGGTTGTCCGTGAGCCGTGAAAAAACCACCGCCATCGACATACTGATAAAGCAAAGGATCGCACCCGCGTAACACCACCAGTAATGCCCGCAATGAAGAGTAGTAACGCAGCATATTGACGACGCAGACAAAACATAAGGCCCAAAACAGCGCAACGGGACTGATCATAATTCCCCCTCAAGACGAATTTACCACGCACAGTGCCGCCTTAAATATGACGCCTGTTCGCCGCTTCGCCCTACGACCTAAGACATCTCACCCCCCGGGTAAAAGTGCACCCGCCCACCCTGTCGTCACAATAAAAACCAGAGACGTCTGGCACACAACGCCGGTCCCTTAATATTCAGTGTAGGAAACGAAATAAAAAAGGGGGGCTGCATCTTCATATTATTTACGTCTATGGATTTGCATCAGAATCACTTTCTGGAAACGGGGTGACCGGCTTGATTTCTCACGCCCTTTTAGCGCTATACTTAAAAAATGAAGATCGTATGATACTGATATCGCTATTCGCTGACCTATGGAAGGAGTTTTCTTATGTCTTACAAACACATACTCATTGCGGTTGATTTGTCCCCCGAAAGCAAAGTGCTGGTCGAAAAAGCAGTCTCCATGGCGCGCCCCTATAACGCCAAAGTGTCGCTGATCCATGTTGATGTTAACTACTCCGATTTATACACTGGTCTGATTGATGTCAATCTGGGCGACATGCAGAAACGTATTTCTGAAGAAACCCACCACGCGCTGACTGAACTGTCGCAAAATGCGGGCTACCCGATTTCAGAAACCCTGAGCGGCAGCGGTGATTTAGCGCAAGTGTTGGTGGATGCCATTAATAAATACAGCGTCGATTTAGTGCTGTGTGGCCATCATCAGGACTTCTGGAGCAAACTGATGTCTTCAGCACGTCAATTGATTAACACCGTTCATATCGATATGCTGATTGTTCCGCTGCGTGACGAAGAAGACGCCGAATAATGTCTGAAAGACGGCATGGAAAAGGGGATGCCACGGCATCTCCTTTTGTTTTGTATCATTGAAATTTTTTAAAACATTCACAAAACTAATGAATGAGCTATACAAAATCAGGAATTTCTTTTATAGCTAGGGGAGGTATCTCTCAGGCAAAAAGGAACTGTCAGACGTCATGGCGACATACGATATCGACACCACCGCCCAGCTCTGCGGCGTACACCCCATTACCTTGCGCACCTGGCAGCGTCACGGATTAATCAAACCGCACCGTACCCCACAAGGCCAGCGCCTCTACAGCGACGACGATCTGTCACAGATTCATGTGATCCTCGACTGGGTAAACCGTGGCGTACCACTCGGCCAGATCCGCAGCCGGATCCTGGGCGAAACCACTGAATGTCTCAATGGCTGGCGGGAGATTCAGGCTGAAATCCTCACCTGTCTCGACCATTTCGATGCCGACAAATTACGCCGCATTACCTGGCGCTGCGGCCGCGAATACCCGCCTGCCAATCTGGTGAATGACGTGTTTCGTCCGCTGCGCCGTTTTCTGGCCTCCAGCAAACACCCGCTGATGAAACAACAACTCGGCCTGCTCGACGGCACCATCATCGAGTATTCGGCTTTTATCCTCACCACGTCACGAAAGAAAGGCTTGCCCCGCATATTGCTGATGGCGATGCACATCCGCGACCCGCTGGAAATGTGGCTGGAAGCCATGTCACTGGCAGGGGAAGGCTTACGGGTGGAAGTGATCTCTGCCACCATTGCCGAACCGGATCTGTCGCGCTTTAACATGCAACATTATGTGATTTGGTCAGATAAACGCCTGAACGAACGCCAGCAGGCGCTGTTTCATGGATGGGAAGCGGAAGGTTTGCCGGTCATGCTGGTCGGCCATGTGACGCAGTTGCCAGTGGCGGCGGTGAAGCCACAACCGGCGAACGTCGATACGGCCTTGATTGAGAAATTGTTTTATAACGGTGTGTATATATCGAACCGGTGACTTTTGGTGGTCAGGGCAGCTTGCGCGGGGGTATCGGCCATCGGTGGCGCATAGTCTGGCCGTTTAACGACAATCCGCTTGGTCGCCAGACGACGTGCGGGTTCCAGCAAGCCATCTGCATCCGCATCCGGGCCCACTAACCCCTGGAATACCCGCATCTCTTTCTTCACCAGCGCACTTTTCTGTTTATGCGGATACATCGGATCAAGGTACACCACCTCCGGTTTTGGCGTCAGGTCCGCCAGTGCCGTCAGGCTGGATGCATGTAACAGCGTCATACGTTCACGCAGCCACGGGCCGATTTCCGCATCGCGATAACCGCGCGCCAGGCCATCATCCAGCAGCGCAGCCACCACCGGGTTACGCTCAAGCATCCGCACGTGACAGCCAAGCGACGCCAGTACGAAGGCGTCACGCCCCAGCCCCGCCGTCGCATCGACCACATTGGGCCGGTATCCGCCTTTGATGCCAACGGCTTTTGCCACGGCTTCACCACGACCGCCGCCAAACTTACGCCGGTGTGCCATAGTGCCACCGACAAAATCGACATAAATCGCGCCCAGTTTAGGCTCATCGCGCTTTCGCAACTCAAGACGTTCAGGCGTCAGCACCAGCGCCATCACGGCGTCGCTATCTGACGTCAGGTTCCAGCGTTCGGCCAGAATAGATAAGGCGCCTGCATCGGCGCCTTCTTCACAAATTAAACAGACACTCACGGGGTGACGTTTCCTCAGGCAGGCTCTTTCGTGCCGCTCTCTTTAATACCGTAATGACGCAGCATAGCATCCAGCTGAGGTTCACGCCCACGGAAGCGTTTGAACAGCTCCATCGGCTCTTCCGAACCGCCACGTGACAAAATGTTGTCGAGGAAAGACTGCCCGGTTTGTCGATTGAAAATCCCTTCTTCTTCGAAGCGCGAATAGGCATCAGCAGAGAGCACTTCCGCCCACAGGTAGCTGTAATATCCGGCCGCATAACCGCCCGCAAAAATATGGCTGAATGCGTGGGGGAAACGGCCCCAGCTTGGTGATGGCACCACGGCAACCTGCTTTTTGATCTCCGCCAGCGTCTGCAAAATCTGCGCGCCTTTGGCCGGGTCATACTCGGCATGCATACGGAAGTCGAACAGGCCGAACTCCAGTTGACGCAGAATAAACAACGCAGCCTGATAGTTTTTGGCGGCCAGCATTTTATCCAGCATCTCTTTCGGCAGCGGTTCACCGGTTTCAAAATGGCCGGAGATAAACGCCAGCGCATCCGGTTCCCAACACCAGTTTTCCATAAACTGACTTGGCAGTTCGACCGCATCCCACGCCACACCGGAAATACCGGCCACGCCTGCAGTGTCGATTTTGGTCAGCATATGGTGCAGACCGTGGCCAAATTCGTGGAACAGCGTGGTGACTTCGTTGTGGGTAAACAGCGCCGGTTTGTTGCCAACCGGACCGTTAAAGTTACAGGTCAGATAAGCGACCGGTTTTTGCACTTCACCGTTGGCTTTACGCAGGCTACCGGCACAGTCGTTCATCCAGGCACCGCCGCGTTTATGCTCACGCGCATACAGGTCGAGATAGAAGCTGCCGCGCAGCTCACCGGACTCATCGAACAGGTCGAAGAAACGCACATCTTTGTGCCAGATTTCAACGTCAGTGCGCTCTTTGGCCGTGATGCCGTAAATACGATTCACGACTTCAAACAGCCCTTCCAGCGCGCGCTGTTCGGGGAAGTACGGCCGCAGCTGTTCGTCATTAATAGAGAACAGATGCTGTTTCTGTTTTTCGCCGTAGAACGGCAGGTCCCAGGCTTCCATTGCATCCACGCCATAATGCGTTTTGGCGAAAGCGCGCAGTTGGGCCAGCTCCTGCTCCGCCTGAGGGCGGGCGCGTTTGGCGAGGTCATTGAGGAAGTCGATCACCTGCGAGGTGTTTTCAGCCATTTTGGTGGCAAGTGACATATCAGCGAACGAGGCAAAGCCCAGCAGTTCTGCCAGTTCGTGGCGCAGCGCCAGCGTTTCGGCCATCACCGCGCTGTTGTCCCATTTCCCGGCATTCGGCCCCTGGTCTGACGCACGGGTCAGGAAGGCGCGGTACATCTCTTCACGCAGTTCACGGTTTACACCGTAGGTCATGACCGGCAGATAGCTTGGGATATCCAGCGTTAATAGCCAGCCCTCCTGCTCTTTCGATTCGGCCAGCGCTTTGGCCGCCGCCAACGCACTTTCCGGCAACCCCTCTAAATCAGCAACGTCGGTGATAAGTTTGCTCCAACCCATGGTGGCATCAAGCACGTTGTTGCTGTAGGTCGAACCTAACTCAGACAAGCGGGCGGAGATCTCACCGTAGCGTTTCTGTTTCTCCGGGGGTAGACCAATCCCTGACAGCTCGAAGTCACGCAGCGCGTTGTCCACGGCTTTCTTCTGCGCCAGCGTCAGTTGGCCATAGTGCTCGCCCTCTTTCAGGTCGCGGTAGGCGTTGTACAGACCGGCGTGTTGCCCTACCCAGGTGCTGAATTCGGAGATGATCGGCAGGCACTGTTCGTAGGCTTCACGCAACTCAGGGCTGTTTTTCACCGCATTCAGATGCCCGACCGGTGACCAGATACGGCTCAGGCGATCGTCGCTTTCCGCCAGCGGCTGGCACAAGGTTTCCCAGTTGAAAGGGCCGGATTGCGCCACCACCTTTTCAACCGTCTGGCGGCACGCTTCAATAGCCGATTGCATGGCAGGAACGATATGTTCAGGGCGAATCGCAGAAAACGGCGGCAGGGTAAAGTCTTGCAAAAGCGGATTGGTTGAAGCTGTAGTCATAGGGAGGTCCTGTTGTTGTGTGCATGATGCGCGTGGCGCTGGCTTCGGCTCTTCGCGCAACACACCGGGAATGAGGGTCTTCTTAAAGATGACGTAACTTCTAACATGCGGTCAAGGGGTGGGAAAATCAATGGGTGTTGGGATCTGGTTAGGTTGTGGCTAACAGACGGTTTATACTAAGCCGCATTAAAGGCGCGCCGTTTTCAGCGGCAGCCTGCATCACTATCCAGGCACAGTATAAATTTTCGGTAACCCACTGATTTTACTGTCTACATTCATTATTCGGAAACGTAAATCCATGCTGAGTTACCGCCACAGTTTTCACGCTGGCAACCACGCCGACGTCCTCAAACATACCGTTCAGAGCCTGATCATTGAATCTCTGAAAGAAAAAGATAAACCTTTCCTGTATCTCGACACCCACGCCGGTGCCGGTCGCTACCTGTTGAGCGGTGAACACGCCGAACGCACGGGCGAATATATGGAAGGCATTGCACGCATCTGGCAGCGCGAAGATCAACCCGCCGAGCTGGCTCCTTACATGTCGGTCATCAAATATTTCAACCGCAACGAGAATCTGCGTTACTACCCAGGCTCACCGCTCATCGCCCGCCAGTTGCTGCGTGAAGATGACAAACTGCACATGACCGAACTGCACCCGAGCGACTTCCCGCTGTTGCGTAATGAGTTCCAGAAAGATAGCCGTGCGAAAGTCTTGCGCGAAGACGGTTATCAGCAGATTAAAGCCCAGCTGCCGCCTCTCTCACGCCGTGGCCTGATCCTGATGGACCCGTCATATGAGCTGAAAACCGATTATCAGGACGTGGTAAAAGGCATCCAGGAAGGCTACAAACGTTTTGCCACTGGCACTTACGCCCTGTGGTATCCCGTGGTGCTGCGTCAGCAGATCAAAAAAATGCTGCGTGAGCTCGAAGCGACCGGCATCCGCCGCATTCTGCAAATCGAACTGGGCGTGCGCCCGGACAGAGATCAGCGCGGTATGACCGCCTCGGGGATGATCGTGATTAACCCGCCATGGAAACTCGAGCAGCAAATGAACACCGTTCTACCCTGGCTGCTCGAAACGCTGGTGCCTTCCGGTACCGGCCATCAGTTGGTCAAATGGGTCGTTCCTGAGTAAATCCTCGCTGATATTTCCCGCTTAGTCATGCCAGAGCCGCTTATCCAAAGGCTCTGGCTATCAAACCTATCGCAATCATCGTTCCAAACTTTGCGACAAACTCAATTCCCACGTTAAACTCTTAGGCAATTATGTAGATTAGCGACGCTGGTATTGGCGTTCTTCATTTTTCAAAATTCATGGAAAATCCGATGACCAAACATTATGACTATCTGGCAATTGGCGGCGGCAGCGGCGGTATCGCATCAATTAACCGTGCTGCCATGTATGGGCAAAAATGTGCGCTGATCGAAGCGAAAGAGCTCGGCGGCACCTGCGTCAATGTGGGTTGTGTACCGAAAAAAGTGATGTGGCATGCGGCGCAAATCGCTGAAGCTATCCGTAACTACGGCCCGGATTACGGCTTTGATACCACCGTCAACAGCTTCAACTGGAAGACGCTGGTTGCCAACCGCACCGCGTACATCGACCGCATCCACACCTCGTACGACAACGTGCTGGGCAAAAACAACGTTGACGTGATCAAAGGTTTCGCGCGCTTCGTTGACGATCATACCGTGGAAGTCAACGGCGAGAAGATCACCGCGGATCACATCCTGATCGCCACCGGCGGTCGCCCGAGCCACCCGAACATTCCGGGTGCGGAATACGGTATCGACTCCGACGGTTTCTTTGATTTGACCGAAATGCCGAAACGCGTTGCGGTGGTTGGCGCCGGTTACATCGCGGTAGAAATCGCCGGTGTGATGAATGCACTGGGTTCTGAAACCCATCTGTTTGTGCGTAAACACGCACCACTGCGTACTTTCGACCCGTTAATCGTCGAGACCCTGCTGGAAGTGATCAACACCGAAGGCCCGGCGCTGCATACCGAATCGATTCCAAAAGAAGTGGTGAAAAATGCCGACGGCAGCCTGACCCTGAAGCTGGAAAACGGTAAAGAGTTTGAAGTCGACAGCCTGGTCTGGGCGATTGGCCGCGAACCGGAAACCGACAACTTCAACCTGAAAGCGACCGGTGTGAAAACCAACGCCAAAGGCTACATTGAAGTCGATAAATTCCAGAACACCAGCGTCAAAGGTATCTACGCCGTGGGCGATAACACCGGCGCAGTTGAACTGACACCCGTAGCCGTGGCGGCGGGCCGCCGCCTGTCTGAACGCCTGTTCAACAACAAGCCTGACGAACATCTGGATTACAGCAACATCGCCACCGTGGTGTTCAGCCATCCGCCAATCGGCACCGTGGGCCTGACTGAGCCTCAGGCGATTGAGCAGTACGGCGCAGACAACGTGAAAGTCTACAAATCGGCATTCACCGCGATGTATACCGCCGTGACGAAACACCGCCAGCCGTGCCGCATGAAGCTGGTGTGCGTCGGTGCTGAGGAGAAAATCGTCGGTATCCACGGTATCGGCTATGGCATGGACGAAATGCTGCAAGGCTTCGCCGTGGCCGTCAAAATGGGCGCGACCAAGAAAGACTTCGACAACACCGTGGCGATCCACCCCACCGGCGCGGAAGAATTCGTTACCATGAGATAACCGCGTCGTTATGACGCCGCTAAAAATAAAGGCTTTAGATCTTTGGATCTGAAGCCTTTTTTGTCAGCATAAGCATGGAGGGAGAGTGTTTCATATATTATATAAGAAACAATGTCATACCGTGTTCATTACTCATGACGAGTGAATGTCATCACGGCATAAATAAATTTGAATGTTTACCCTATCCATTATCAGCTAGCTGAGTGCAGCCTTCATCAGAAATATTTGGCTTTTCTCGCGTTCAACGCAATAAGTAAACCTCATAGAAACACAACCGATAAAAATAAAATCAAATAGTCTTAATCTGAAAACACATTATAAAAACAGCCGACACCCCTCAATTAAAATATAAATTAAAAGACCTGGTTAATTTCATAAAAATCAATTAATAGAGGCACTATTGGGTTTTATAAAAATCATGCAAACAATGTCAGAATTACCACACAACAGCAAGCCAATGCACTTAAGCGTTAATCATGCGAGTATTTTCACGACTTAATAAGTCACACAATATTAACGCTTAATCAAAGGATATTTATGACTAACGTAAACTATAAGCCCACTATCTGGACTCGTGCTGATGCTTTAAAGGTCAATGAAAATGACCCCACCACAACTCAGCCGATTGTCAGCCCTGACTTTCCTGTAATGAGTGAAGACGTCTTTATTTGGGATACTATGCCACTGAGATCCCTGGATGGAACTATTGTATCGGTTGACGGCTGGTCAGTTATTTTCACATTAACAGCTCAGCGCAATACCCATAACTCAGAATACCTGGATGCCGAGGGTAATTATGACATAACAAGTGATTGGACTAACCGTCATGGGCGGGCAAAAATTTGTTTCTGGTACTCCCGCACAGGTAAAGATTGGATTTTTGGCGGGCGCGTTATGGCAGAAGGTGTCTCTCCGACCACCCGTGAATGGGCAGGCACCCCTGTTTTACTCAACGAAGAGGGTGATATTGATCTCTATTACACCGCGGTAACACCGGGTGCAACCATCGTTAAAGTAAAAGGTAAGGTCCTCACTTCAGATGACGGAGTCACCTTAACGGGCTTTAATGAAGTTAAACCCCTGTTCTCAGCTGATGGTGTTATTTATCAAACCGAAAGCCAAAACCCTTACTGGAACTTTAGAGACCCAAGTCCGTTTATCGATCAGAATGATGGCAAACTGTATATGCTATTTGAGGGTAATGTGGCGGGTGACAGCGGCACACATGTTATTACCAAAAAAGAGATGGGGATCGTTCCTCCTGGTTATCAGGATATTGGCAATGCTAAAGACAAAGTAGGGTGTATTGGCATGGCCGTGGCTAAAGACCTTTCCGGTGATGAATGGGAAATCCTTCCTCCATTGGTGACCGCTGTCGGGGTCAATGACCAGACTGAGCGTCCTCATTTTGTGTTTCAGGATGGAAAATATTATCTGTTCACGATCAGTCATAAATATACTTATGCCGATGGATTAACCGGCCCTGACGGTGTGTACGGCTTCTTCAGTAATAATCTGACAGGACCTTACTCACCAATGAACGGTTCCGGTTTAGTCTTAGGTAATCCGCCATCACAACCCTTCCAAACATATTCTCACTGCGTGATGCCTAATGGTTTGGTCACGTCATTTATTGATAACGTCCCTACCAGCGATGGCAATTATAGAATTGGCGGGACAGAAGCCCCTACCGTGAAAATAGTGCTGACGGGAGATCGCTCATATGTAGAGCGCGTCTTCGACTATGGATATATTCCACCCATGAAAAATATAATTTTGAATTAATTTTTTCATGCCATCCTCCCACATATTATTGGTGGGAGGATGTTAATCCAACATTGGTTTTATCGGCGTTAAAAAATAAGCCCATACCTGTCTGCATATATACACAGGAAAGGCATGAATTTACCTTACAACCTGCTGTAGGCCTTCTCGACTTTCATCATATATCTCGGTGCCTGCGCAGCCGGATGGTATTGACGAACATGCCAGTTAAACGCGTCAGGCGACAGTTGGTTAATCATGCTGATGGCCGTTGTGCGATCGCTGGAAAAGGTGCGTAACAGCGCACCCGCGCCGTTGGCATAGGCAGCTTCGGTGGCGTAGCGGCGGGTAACCGGGTCGTTTATCCAGTTCAATTGCTGATGTTGCAGCGCACTGATGTAGGCGGTGCCAAGATCAATATTGGTTTGAGGATCCCGTAAATCGCTGTCGTCAGGGCAGCCGCGTTTACCTTTGTAACGGTACGCATCGCAGCCGCTGGTCGAGGCTTTAAGCTGCATCAGGCCAATCGCATTCGACGGGCTGACCGCATCAGGGTTGAAACCCGACTCAACTTCAATAATGGCGGTAATCAGCCTCGGGTCAACTTTATAGTCGCCAGCCGCCTCGTTAATCACGCTGTCATAAGCATGGGCATCATATTTTTTATAGTGCGGTTTACTGGAACACCCTGCCAGAATCAGCACCATTAACGTGATCCCGACCCAGGCAATTTCCGTGTTTTTCATCAAAGCTTTCATTCACTCTCCGCCAGTCCCTTTACCGGGCGCAACCCGATGTTGCGCCGGACAATCCTATTGGGCTTCGGACAAGCTTGCAGCGCAATCCGTGCCATCAATCATATCAATAAATGGGCCGGAAGTGACACGGGGTGGCGGCCTCGGTTTTGGCTATATGAGAGGATAAATCATCTCGGTGATCATCCGTTACTCTCCAGCTATCCGTTATCGGAGTGCAATGATTTCACTCGATTGGCATAACTTTTACGCAGCTTTTGCAGTTTGGGGGGAATGACGGCCATGCAGTAACCGTTGCGCTGACCGGCACCGTCCCAGTAGTTCTGGTGATAATCTTCGGCCACATACACCTCGCCCAGCGGCTCGATGGAAGTCACTACCGGCTGGCTGTTGTCCGCCTGCGCGCGCAAAATAGCGGCTTCAGCTTCGGCGCGTTGTGCTTCATTGGCTGGGAAGATCACCGAACGGTATTGCGTCCCGACATCGTTGCCCTGACGGTTAAGCTGGGTGGGATCATGGGTGACAAAGTGGATATCCAGCAGATCGCCGTAGCTCAGTTTTTCCGGGTCGAAGCCGACGCGGATCGCTTCCGCATGACCGGTCACACCGGCACAAACCTGCTCATAGGTAGGGTTGGCCCGCCGCCCGCCGGTGTAGACGCTTTCCACCGTCTCGACACCGATCACATCTTTGAACACCGCTTCAGTACACCAGAAACACCCGCCGCCAAAGATGGCATAGTCGATTGTCATACTCTCTCCCGAACTCAGAACACAGAATTAACCTGTGTTAATCCTAGTCGATGAGTGCCGGTGAACCCACCTTTTTCAATCAGTGGCCACGGCGGGCAGCACGCGGCTGATTTCAGGGCCATAGCCGTGGATCATTAACTCACCGTTTTGCAGTTCAACGCTGGCAAAGGGCAAGCTGTCGGCCCCGTCGAGCATCCCTTTGAGCGTAATAAAGTCAGTGCTGCCGATGCGGTCATAGCCGCCGCGATGGTCGTGACCGGCAAAATAGGCCCGCACCTGATACTCACAAAGCAGCTCCAACAGTGTTTCGCAGTTCCACAGGTTATGACTGTTGATGGGGGTCAGCGGGTAATGGCCGAAGACGATGACCATCTCGCCCAGCCGTTTGGCCTGTTGCAAATTCTGCTCAATCCAGGCCAACTGTTGCGCCCCGACCGCACCGTTCCAGGGCTGTGCCTGCGACTGCTGGCACTCAATCAAATCTTCCAGCATGAACTCGGCCAACTGGCGATCGTCGCCGTTAGCATGGTTGCAATACAAGCTCACATCATTGCCATCCAGAACCAAAAAACGGTAACCCGGCAGCGTGAATTGATAATAACTTTTGGGCAGTCCGAGGGCTGGAGACTGCGCTGCGAGATGGTCGGAGATCACCTGCGCATCGTGATTGCCAATCAATGCCGCGTGCGGATGGTGCAGTCCGTCATACAGCGGCAGCAGCTGTTCGTAACTTGACCAGTCGCGGTCCACCAGGTCACCCAATGTCACCACAAATTCCAGCGGCAACGCATTCAGCTCAGTGATGGCGGCAGAAAGTTTGCTCAGGCTGTGCCGGTAATAACGGTTATTTTCCAGATCAGGCGGCACGTCAGCATATTGCGGATCGGCAATCAGACCGAAGCGCAACGTGGTACGAACAGGGGATGATGAGCGGATTTCAGGCGTTTGATAGAGCGTACTGACCTTACCCAGCGCCTGCTGTTGTGGCAGAGACAACACGTAATGTTCAGGTAGCAAAGTCATCGGGGTACTCCTGCTAGCGAATGCCAGCACGCATGAAGGATTGAACAAACTGACGCTGGAATACCAGGAAAAGCAGCAGCAACGGCAATGACGTGATGAGGGTCGCTGCACCTATCAGCGCCCACTGCACGCCCTGCTCCGGGGCTGAAAACAGCTGCAATCCCACCGTCAGGGGGCGCACGTTGACTGAGTCGCTGATCACCAGCGGCCAGAGGAAATCGTTCCAGTGAAAACTGATCGACACCAGCGCAAACGCCACATAAATCGGCTTCGCCAGCGGAATATAAATCCTGCGCAAAATATAAAAGCGGCTGGCACCTTCCACAATGGCCGCCTCTTCCAGCACCAGCGGAATACTTTTAAACGTCTGGCGCAGCAGAAAAATCGCAAACGCGGAGGCAAAATAAGGCAGTGCGATACCGAGCAGGCTGTCCCTTAGCCCAAACGCGCCGATGGTTTTATAGTTATTCAGGATCAAGACGTCGGGGCTGATCATCAGTTGCAATAAAATCAATGAAAACAGCACCCCGGACCATTTAAGACCAAACCGCACCAGCGCATAGGCCGCCATGGTGGCCAACACCAGCTGGCAAATAACAATCATCAACACCAGCATGATGGTATTGAGAAAATAGCGGCCAAACGGTGCTGCCTGCCAGGCGTGGATAAAGTTCTGCAACGTGAGTGGTGCAAACAGGTTAAAACTGCCCTGCTCAGACGCCGGGTGAATCGCCACCCAAACGGCCACCAGAATAGGCAAAAACCACAGCAGGGCCGCCGTCCAGATCGTCAGATTCAGACAGAGCCTGCCGACAGAAAAAGGGCGGCGCGGGGCCAGGGTTATCGTCATGCTCATTGGTAATGCGCTCTCTTATCCAGCAGATTAAATTTAATTAATGCAATGGCAGCCAGTATTACCAACAGCACCACCGTCATGGCAGAGGCATAAGGCAAATCCCAATAACTGAACGCAGTCCGGTAGATGTAAAACAGCAGTAAACTGGTGCTGTTGTCCGGCCCGCCGTTGGTCATGGCGATCACCTGATCGACAATGCGGAAAGCATTCATCGAGGCATTGATCAAAATGAACAGCGTGGTCGGCATTAATAATGGCCACTGCACGCGGCGGAAAAAGTAGCGGCGGGATGCGCCTTCAATCTCCGCCGCTTCGGCTAATTTCGGGTCAATCTGCTGCAAGGCGGCCAGATAAAAAATCATGAAAAAACCCGCTTCACGCCAGATGGAAACCGCCATCAGGCTGTACAACGCGGTATGCGGGTCGCCGAGCCAGTTCACCGCCGGCAGCGAGAACAGTGCCAGCAATTTGTTAAGCAAGCCCAATTGCGGCGTGTAGAAAAATAACCACAGATTGGCGATGGCCACCATCGGAAGCAGGGAGGGAATAAAGAAAGCTGCGCGGGTGATGGCATTTCCCCGCAGGTGGCGGTTAACCGCCAGTGCCATCAGTAACGCCAGCACCACCGACAGCGGGATGGTGATGGCCGCATACAGCAGATTATTTCGCAGAGCGAGCAGGAAGGTGTCGTCATCCAACAGCGCACGGTAGTTATCCAGCCCAACAAAATGGGCCGGATTTCCGCCTCGCGCCGCGCTGAAAACACTCTCCCACACCGTTGCCAGCGCGGGGTAATGGGTAAACAGCAGCAGAAAACCCAGCGCGGGTAACAGCAACAGATAACCATAAACCTGTAAAGACAGGCCCCGGCGCTGAGCTGCACTGGCAACCGTGTAAAGAGTGCTCATACGGTGTCCGTTATTGGTAAGGTTTCAGCAGGCGGTCGGCCTGCGTCTGCGCGGACTCAAGGGCCTGCTCTGGCGTCTTGGTCTGCGTAACGGCAGCTTCAATCGCATGGTTGAGCAACTCCTGAATCTGCACGCTGTTGTAGGTGGAAAGCTCAGGCTGCGAATATTTCAACTGTTCGCGGGCCACCAGCGCCTGAGGAACTTGCTTGACGTAATCCTTCATGACGGCGGTCTCCCATGCCGCAGGCGATGTGGCAACGTATCCGGTGGCAATACTCCAGCGAGCGGCCTGCTCTGGTGCAGACACCCAGCGGATGAATTCCATCGCGGCTTTCTGTTGTTCCGGCGTGGTATTTTTGAAGACGTAAAGGTTGCCGCCACCGGTCGGGCTGCCACGCTGGGTTTTCTCAGGCAGCATCGACACACCGAACGGGAATTTCGCGTTATCGCGCACGGTCGTCAGGTTGCCCGTGGTGGTGACCATCATGGCCGTTTTGCCATCAATAAAGTCTTGCGGTGTGGTGCTCCAGGCGATAGCGCCTTTCGGCGACACGCTCTCTTTCTGCGCCAGATCGGCCAGCCAATGCAATGCTTCAACGTTAGACGGGGTGTTGAAGGTCACCGCCGTCCCTTTGCCGTTATCCAGATGACTGCCATTGGTGGCAGCAATACCCTGGAAGTTCCAATAACCGTTTGGTGTCGACGGGATTTCAATACCCCATTGCGTCACGTTAGTGCCGTCACGCACGACCAGCTTCTTACCGAAGTCCACCACCTGCTGCCAGTTGGCCGGAGGGGTATCGCCGTTAAGACCGGCTTTCTCAAAAGCCTGTTTGTTCCAGTACAGCACCACGGTTGAGCGCTGGAATGGAATGCTCCAGACCTTGCCCTGAATGTGGCGGATGAAGGCCGGGTAAAAACCATCAATCCACGCTTTACCCGCCGCGTCGTTCGCTAAATCGCTGACGGGCAAAATCGCGCCAGCGTCGATCAACGAATAGGCTTCGATGTCACCGATGACCGCCATCTGTGGCGCATTCCCGCCACGAAATGCGGTTAATGCTTTGGTGATGGTGGTGGCGTAATCACCGGTATAGACCGGCTGAATACTGATATCAGGATGGATTTTTTCAAAATCGGCGACCAGATTATCGACGGTATGGCTGACTTTTCCCCCTACCGCAATCGGGTAATACATCTGCAATTTCACCGCATCAGCAGCGTAAGCAGAGGTTGCAGTGACCAGCAGAACCGCCGTCGTCAGACGTGATAAACGCAAAGCAAGAGACATATTTTTCCCTTCAGCAAATGAATGTGAGCAAATAAAAAAGTGATGACTACACGGCGTAGCGTTTCTCTAACGGTAAAATTTTTTGCTCAGCGCTGTAGCAGCGCTTTCCCGTGGTGGTCGAGAAGAAATATTGAGAAGGGGTGGCCCAGCGCAGCCCAACCGGGCTGCCTTCAGCAAAATGTTTCATGCCCGGGATCTTGACGGTCATCGCGCCCTGACAGGCGGTCAATTGGCATACCACCAGCGTGTCTGCGCCCATATATTCATAGCTGATAACCTGCCCGCTGAGGATGCCATTATCCGCTGCGGTGAGCTGAATCTCTTCGGCACGCAGGCCAAGACACAGCGCGTCTTCGCGGCTGTTTTCCACGACCGGGATCGGCATATCGCCCAAATAATGGTGCAGGTCACGGCGCAATAACGGGATGATATTCATGGGCGGCGCACCGATGAACTGGGCGGCAAACACCGTCGCCGGATTGTTGTATAAATTGTCCGGCGTGTCGTGCTGCTCGATGGCGCCATCGTTAAGCAGGATAATCTTGTCGGCCATGCTCATGGCTTCAGTCTGATCATGAGTGACATACACCATGGTCAGACCGAGTTTTTTCTGAATGCCACGGATTTCACGGCGCATGCTCTGACGCAGTTTGGCGTCGAGATTTGACAGCGGTTCATCCATCAGACACAGTTTGTTATTGGCGATCACCGCACGGCCCAGTGCCACGCGCTGTTGCTGCCCGCCGGAGAGCTGAGCCGGCAGCCGATCCAGTAGCGTCTCGAGTTCCATCAGCTTACTGACCTCGGCCAGCCGTGAGGCAAACTGGCGTTTGTCTTCCCCCCGGGCGCGCAGGCCAAACAGCAAATTCTCCCGCACACTAAGATGGGGAAACAGGGCGTAGGACTGAAACACCATCGACAGCTTCCGTTGGGAAGGCGTCAGTGTGGTGACATCCGAGTGCTGAAAGTAGATCGCGCCGCTGTCGGCAGATTCCAGCCCGGCAATGGTGCGTAACATCGTGGATTTACCACAGCCGGAAGGCCCCAGCAGCGCGATGAAATCGCCCTCTTGCACATCAAAACTGATGTCATTGAGTGCGACTTTATGGCCCCAGGTTTTCCTGATGTTGTGTAGTGATAGGTAGCTCATGCCCGCTGTGCATCTCTGCAAAGAGTAATGGGCCTAACCTAGCGGGATTGGGTGAAGGTTTTATGACGCACAGGTGACGCTTCCTCGACGACGCATCCGCACACGGGGTCCATCAAAACGGCCAGTCCTGAGACTGGCCGATGAGCAGGCAGATTAGAACGCGAAACAGGAACAACCCAGCGCGCCCCAAAAGGCGTTATCGTCTGATACCGGCACTGACGACTGGCGCGCCACATCGTGCGAATGAACATGCACACCGCACGGCCCGCTGCACTGATGCACCTGCACCATGCCGACGCGGCCATTCGCCAGCGGCGGTGCACTGCGGTAATGACCCGGCACATTGACCACCGGCGACCAGTCGGGCAATACCGGAATGGCAGGGGGTGCCAGCGGAGTGAAGCCGCCCGCCGCGTAGACAATTTTGCCGTCAACCATCGTCAGCACGGATTCAATCCCTTTGATCTCCTCCTCCGCAACGCTGAAATAATCTTTCGACAACAGCACCAGATCCGCCAACTGACCGACCTTAATCTGACCTTTTTTGCCCTGCTCGCTGGAGAACCAGGAACTGCCCTGCGTCCACAGCATCAGCGCCGTTTCCCGGTCCAGACGGGCGTCGTCATCGTACATCGCCATTCCGCCTACCGTGCGGCCGGAGACCAGCCAGTACAGCGCCGTCCACGGGTTATAACTCGCCACGCGGGTGGCGTCCGTGCCGAGACCCACCGGCAGATCCGCATTGAGCATTTTTGCCACCGGCGGGGTCTGCTTCACGGCTTCCTTGCCGTAACGGTCGGCAAAATATTCGCCCTGGAACGCCATCCGGTGCTGAACGGCAATGCCCCCGCCGAGGGCTTTCACCCGTTCGATATTGGCCTCGGTAATGGTCTCCGCATGGTCAAAGAACCAGTGCAGACCGTTGAAGGGAATATCACTGTTGACCTTTTCAAACACGTCGAGCATGCGGCTGATGGATTCGTTATAGGTCGCGTGCAGGCGGAACGGCCAGCGGTGCTCCACCAGATGACGCACCACGCGCTCCAGCTCATCTTCCATGCCCGGTGCCAGATCGGGTCGCGGCTCGAGGAAATCTTCGAAGTCCGCCGCCGAGAACACCAGCATCTCACCGGCGCCGTTATGGCGATAAAAATCGGTGCCCTGCCCCGGTTTGAGCATGTCCGTCCACTTTTCGAAATCTTCCACTTCCTGTCCGGGGCGCTGGGTAAACAGGTTATAGGCGATGCGCAGCGTCAGCTGCTTTTTCTCATGCAGCTCGGCGATCACCGCATAGTCGTCGGGGTAGTTCTGGAAACCACCACCCGCATCGATGGCGCTGGTCAGCCCCAGCCGGTTCAGCTCGCGCATAAACTGGCGGGTGGAATTGACCTGTTGTTCAAGCGGCAGTTTCGGCCCTTTGGCCAGCGTGGCGTAAAGCAGCATGGCGTTGGGACGGGCGATCAGCATGCCGGTTGGATTACCGTTGCTGTCGCGCTGAATTTCGCCTCCCGGCGGATTGGGCGTGTCGCGGGTATAACCGACTACCCTGAGCGCAGCACGGTTGAGCAGTGCGCGGTCATACAGGTGCAGAATGAACACCGGCGTATCGGGCGCGGCGGCGTTGATCTCATCAAGCGTCGGCATACGCCGTTCGGCAAACTGGAATTCCGTCCAGCCGCCGACCACGCGTACCCATTGCGGCGATGGCGTGCGCAAGGCCTGCTCTTTCAGCAACCGCAGCGCATCGGCGAGCGAGGGCACGCCTTCCCAGCGCAGCTCGAGGTTGTAATTCAGCCCGCCGCGAATTAAATGCAGGTGGGAGTCGTTCAAACCGGGGATCCCGGTGGTGCCTTGCACGTCAACGATTTGGGTGGATATATCGGCGAACTGCATGACTTCCGCTTCGCTGCCGACGGCAATAAACTTTCCGTCTTTGATGGCCACCGCCGTTGCCAGGGGTTTCTCGCGATCCACCGTATGAAATTTACCGTTGGTCAAAATCAATGATGCTGTATTCATTACTGTTCTCCAGAACGGATTAGCCACGCGGGCTCAGCCAGTTTTTTAGCAGGCGGGTGACCGCAGGCATCCACAGATAAACCACCAGCGCCACGACGCTGGCATCGTTAAGCAAATGTCCCCAGAGCGTGCCTTTGGCTACCGGCAGCACCGTGCCCCAGAACCAGGGGACCAGATTGGTCGAAGGAAAAATCACCGCCAGCGTCACCAAAAACTGCTTCCAGCGGGCAGGCGCAGGGTGCGCCGCCGTGGCTGGCGTAAACCAGAACGCGGCACCGGGGCGAACCTCAATATGTTCCTGGCCGCTGAGCAAGGTCGCCAGCTCCGCCACGCGGGCCTGACGCGCATCAGACTGGATCCAGTGGTACAGGTTATCCACGTTATCGAACCTGATCAGTATGGTGTAGGTGGTCTCGCCATGCTGCGGACGCAAAACATTGACGCCCAGATGCCCGGTAAACAGCGCCGCTTCGGGCATGATTTTTTCCAGCCAAACTTCGTAATCGGGCTGTTTTCCCGCCAGCACGCTGTGGGTGATCACCAAAGTAATGTGTTCAGGTTGATGAGGATAAGCCACGGGATTTTCCTTCAATTTACCCCGACAACGCCGGGGTCGATATTATGAATAAACGGAGCTTCAGGCCTGACGGGCCGGGGCTTTATGCACCATGGTGTAGGCATAATCCACGCCCATGCCGTAAGCCCCGCTGTGCTCGCGGACCAGATCCATCACCGCGTCGTAGGTCTCTTTGCGTGACCAGTCGCGCTGGTATTCCAGCAAAACCTGTTGCCAGGTCACCGGCACCGCGCCGGCCTGCACCATGCGGTCAATCGAGCGTTCGTGGGCGTCCACGCTGGTGCCGCCGGAGGTGTCGGTCACCACGTAGACTTCATAACCGGCTTTGAGCGCCATCAGGGCCGGGAACGTCAGACAGACTTCAGTCCACAGCGCCGAAATAATCAGTTTTTTACGCCCCGTCGCTTCCACCGCTTTCACAAAGGCAGCATCTTCCCAGGAGTTCATCGAGGTGCGTTCAATCGGCTTCACATCCGGGTGAACCGCCAGTAATTCAGGCCAGATATAGCCGCTGAAACTTTCGGTTTCCACCGAGGTGTAAATCACCGGCACGTTAAAAACTTTGCCCGTTTTGGCCAGAGCGACGGTGTTATTTTTAAGCTGCTGGCGATCGATATTGGCGACGCCGAAAGACATTTGTGGTTGATGGTCGATGAAAATCAGTGCGGAGTTGATTGGGTCGAGCAGGTCGAGTTTGGACATTTTTGATTTCCTCGTTACTGTTGGTCGGGTTAACAACTTGTTGCGTTGAGTGATCAAACAATACGAATTCAGCCTGATTCTTGATAACGGAAAGATTTTGGGTTGTTGTTCAATAATTTTTGGGTGGGGAAAAGAATGCGTTTGAACCTTGAAGCATTGCTGATTCTTGATGCACTGGACCGGCATGGCACCTTCGCCGCCGCCGCGGCCAGGCTGTTTAAAACCGCGTCTGCCCTGAGTTACACCGTGCAGAAGATGGAAAGCGATCTCGGCATCACACTGCTTGACCGCTCGGGGCATCGCGCCACGTTCACCCCGACCGGCCGCCTGATGCTGGAACGGGGCCGCGTCCTGTTGAGAGCCGTCAGTGAACTGGAGCAACAGGCGCAATACGTCGAAAGCGGCTGGGAAAATCAGCTCACCATAAGCGTAGACGCTTCCGTCCCCTTCTCAATCCTGACGCCACTGATTGACGCTTTTTATCAGCAGCATCAGCACACCCAGATTCTGTTTCGTCAGGACGTACTGGCGGGGTGCTGGGAAGCATTGAGTTATGGCGAAGCCGACATCGTTTTCGGTGCCGTACACGAGCCAGTCACGCGCAGTGACATTGGCTGCGTGCCGATTGGCTGGCTGGAATATGTCTTTGTGATAGCCCCGCACCACCCGCTGACCTCGTTGCCGGAACCCTTGTTGCGTGAGCAAATCCGCCAGTATCGGGCAGTGGTGGTTCATGACTCCTCACGGCACGGCGCGGGGGTTGATCTGCGCGTGCTGGATGAGCAAAAAACGCTGAGCGTGCATGATTTCAACGCCAAGGTTCAGGCCCAGGTGGCCGGACTCGGCTGCGGCTATCTGCCGCGTTATCTGGCCGCCCCTTACCTTGCCGATGGCTCGCTGGTTGAACGGCATCTGGACTGCGAAACACGGCGAGACCAGGCCTTTCTGGCGTGGAATAAAAATTCGACCGGTAATGCCGCCCTCTGGTGGCGTGAGCATTTACAAGCGTTCGACGGGCTGAGCAGTGTGTATCACCCTGAATAGACAGGGCGCAGCGTCAGACCGGCAAACGGTCCAGAATCGCCTGGGCGGTATTCACATCCGTCACCAGCGAGTTGATCATGCCCGAGCGCACGGCACCGATGATCCCGGCGGCTTTTTCCGGCGTGGCCGCCACGCCGATGGTCAGAGGGGTACGGCGCAGCTGTTCGGCCGAGGCCGCAATCATCCGTTCTTCCCCTTCCCAGTGCAGGATCTCACCCGCTTCGGTGACGTAATGCCGCAGTACGTCGCCTGCGGCGTGGCTTAGCGCCTGCTCACCCGGCGTCGCGGTACTGGACTCACTCGGTTTTGGCGCATGGGTCAGGCCGACGCCGACGATCGCCACGTCCAGTCTGTCCCACAGGGAGATGATTTCCTGCACACTCGCATCGCCGAGAAACGCATCACGCAATTCCGTCGACGAAATATAGGGCGCATGCAGAAAATAGGGCGTGCCCTCCATCTGCTCGGCAGCACGGCGCACGAATTCGGTTATCTGAAAATGTGGCGCGGCCTGCTGCATACCGCCGTTCAGTGCCACGGTCAGAATACCCGGCAACCTTGGCATACCGGTCAGCGTCACTTCGCGAATCGCCCTGCCCCAGCCGATACCCAGCACCGAACCCGCGCCTAAATCAGCCTGCGACAGAATCGACGCCAGCGGCGCGGCGAGCGAACCCAGCACATTGTTGGGTGGGGCATCAATGACGTAGGCGGTTTTCAGCCCGAGACGTGAAATAAGGTCGGCGGTCATGTTTTCCGGTGACGATAAACCAATGACTTCAATGCGCACAATGCCCGCCGCACGGGCTTTATTCAGTAACCGGGAGATGGTTGCCGTCGAAACATCCAGCTTGCGGGCGATCTCCACTTGCGACATATCAGACTCGTAGTGCAGCTTAGCCACCATATGCATCATAGCGCGCGTTGCTGCAATATCTTGCAAAATTGGCTCTTTCAGCTTGAAATTCCTTTCAGTAATGAATTACACTCAAATTGTCGATTGAGGAATTATTGCGCAACAGCCCGGCAAATGCAATGTTCCTCACAGGGCTGAATCCCTTGTAAACCGGCGCTTTTCACGGTTTTCGGCCCCCTTTCATCAGGAGGGAAACGACAGAACGTCCAGTGTAATCGAGATTTTTTCATCTGTAATAAATTTCACGCAAAGGAGAGTTTCATGTCAAAAATGTCAACGTCAGAGCTTCGTAGTTATCAGCAGATTTGTGGTAAAAACGGCGCGATGCTGGTGATAGCCTGCGATCAGCGCGGGGCTATGCGCAGCCTGCTGTCCAGCGACCCGCAACAACAGGCGTCAATTTCCGAACACGCACTCGGTCAGATTAAAGCCGACATCACCCAATATCTCGCCAGCAAAGCCTCCTGTGTGCTGGTCGACCCGGTCTGCGCTGTCCCGCAGTTGGTGGATGATGGCATCATTGCCCGCGATACCGCCCTGCTGATTGGCCTCGATGCATCGGGTTGGGATAACTCACCGGAAGGCTACCGCCTGTCGCGGCTGGTCGCCAATGTGGATGCCCGCCGCGTGCGTGAACTGGGCGCCACCGGCGGAAAAATCATGGTCTACCTGCGGGCTGATCTGCCGCAAGCCAACCGCCACAACATTGATATCCTGCACCAGTGTGTCAAAGATTTTGCCCGCGAAGACCTGTTGCTGGTGGTGGAGTTCCTGACCTACAAACTCGACAACGAAACCGAGGAAGAATATAAAGAAAAAATCCCGGCGCTGATTTATGGTGGCACGAAAATTTGTCTGGAGTGCGGCGCGAAGGTGCTAAAACTGCCTTATCCTGGATCAAAACAGGCCTGTGCAGACATCACCACACTGGCGGGCGACGTGCCGTGGGCCGTGCTTTCAGCGGGTGTCGATCACACAACCTTCCTCAAACAAGTGGCCGATGCCATGAGTGAAGGGGCATCAGGCGTTATCGCCGGGCGTTCACTGTGGAAAGACTGCATTTCGCTCGACCGCAGCGCGACAAAATCCAAACTGGAGACGCTGGCCATTCCGCGTCTGAATGAGCTTCAGGCAGTGATTCAGCAGTATTTCCATGCGCCAGCACGCAACCAAACCGAACAGGTGGAACATGTCTGAGAACAGAGCGGCTTTTAACGTCGAACCTGCGGGCCAGCCGGGTAAACGGGTTATTCTGGTCAACGGGATCCCTGCCTCCGGTAAAAGCCGTCTCGCCGTTGAGCTCTCTGCGCAAACAGGCTGGCTGCAATTGTCGCTTGATGGCATAAAAAACCCGTTCCTTCAGCGGATTGCAGGCGTGGACCGTGCGTTCAATCGCGTGCTGGGACAGGCGAGCTATCAGGTTATCTGGTCGATCGTGGCGGATGCACCGCAAACTAGTACCTTTATTGTCGATGCCTGGTTTGGCTTTCAGCCAAAAGAAGTGCTCAGGAATTACCTGACGCAGGCCGGCGTAACGCAGGTGGTGGAAATCTGGTGTCAGATCTCCGCAGATCTGGCGGCAGCGCGCTACGCTGCGCGGCTGGATCAACGTCTTCCCGGACATTTAGGAGCGGAATATATTCCCGAATTAAAAATTCTGGCGGCAAATGCTCAGCCAATGGAATTCGGACCGGTATATTATGCCGACCAGGATAAACAGATAAACATTCAGATGATTCGACACTGGATAGACTCTGTATTAAAAGAGCAATAAGCATAATCGCAATATCTGGAAAATATTATGTTACTGTTCAAAACGGTTTACTGACATTAATTCAGTACCCACAGAGTTTCTATGTCATTAATTATAGAACAAATTTTAGCATTATTATTCTTTCCAATGATAAATAGGAATAGATTGATCACAGTTTTTATTATTTTTAACTATGATACTGAGAATAGCCGTTAATTATTGTTAAGAGGTAATATGTTAACTGACTGGATTAATGAAAGTAACATTAGCATAATTAATCATATTGAAAATTGGCAGCAAGCGGTGGCATTAGCCGTGCAACCGTTAATTGATTCGGGTGCGGCAGAAGGCCGCTATCTTCAGGCTATATATGATATGCACCGTGAAATTGGTCCTTATTATGTATTGGGTGAGGGTATTGCAATGCCTCACGCCCGGCCAGAAGAAGGGGTCATCAGAACGGCGCTGTCGTTAGTGATTGTGTCAGAAGGGGTCGAGTTCGGCAGCGAAGATAATGATCCCGTGTATGTTATTTTCGCACTGGCCGCCATAGACAGCCATTCACATATTGAAATGATCGCCAGCCTTTCTCATTTATTTTGCGACGAGGATGCCGCGAAAAAATTAAAAGAGAGTCAAAACAAGCAGGAAGCATTAGAGATCATTCGACAGTTTTAAACGTGAAGTGAAGAGAGATGAACATAACCCTTTTATCATCACCTACAAAATGCGTAAGGGAAAATCATGAAAAAATTATCAATCCTGGCGGTATGCGGTGCGGGTCTGGGCAGCAGTTTTGCCTGTGAAATGAGCATAGAAGCCGCCTTAAAAGATTTAGGTATCGAAGCTGACTTGTCCCATTGCGATATATCCAGCGCCACGTCAACACGCGCAGATATTATTTTCACCGGAGAAAACTTCAGATCACAATTCCAGCACTACACCATCAAAGCCAATATTATTTATTTGAAAAGACTCGTCGATAAGAATGAAATAAAAAGCAAACTGATGCCCGTCCTTCAGGAAATGGGGCACCTGACCGTATAATAATAAAATAGTCTACTTCCATAGAACAACTCTACATCTCTACTACAGGGGACGCTTATGTCTTTCCTTCACTTTATTGTTAATGATGTATTAGGCCAGGCATCAATATTAATATCGCTGATTGCGATGATCGGTCTGATCGCATTGAAAAAAAGCCCCGGGCAAATCATCACCGGCACACTAAAAACGCTGCTGGGGTTTTTAGTCTTACTCTCCGGCGCCAGTATTATTGTTAACGCCTTAACTTTCCTGGGAGAAATATTCCAGAAAGGTTTCCACATGCGCGGCATCGTGACGGACGTCGGGTCGATCGCCGGTATCGCCCAGCAAACGCTCGGACGTGAAACCGCATTAATTATGGTACTGGCGTTTGTCGTCAATATATTGATTGCCCGCTTTACCCGCTTTAAATATATCTTCCTGACCGGCCAGGCTTCTTTATGGATGGCCACCGTCTGCTCCGTGATTGGTTATATGGGCGGTTTGCGCGGCACCGAACTGATTGTTACCGGCGGCGTCATTGCCGGGGTGATGGCGGTGGCGATGCCGGTACTGGCACAGCCGATTGTGCGCAAAATTACCGGTTCAGATGATTTTGCGCTCGGCCATTTCTGCACCATCGGTTATATCGTGCAGGCCGGTGTGGCGAAAGTCACCGGTGACGTCAGTAAAAGCACCGAAGACCTCGAACTGCCGCAGGCTTTATCCTTTTTGCAGGACACCTATCTGTCGATGATGGTGGTGATGATCCCGATTTACTTGATCCCCGCCATCGCCGCAGGCCCGGAAGTGGTCGCGCCTTACGCCAATAGCGTTAACTATCTGGTTTACTCGTTCCTGCAATCGGTGCAGTTCGTGGTTGGGGTGTATGTACTGCTAGCCGGTGTGCGCCTGTTGCTGGCGGAAATCGTACCGGCGTTTCGCGGGATTGCCCTGCGTATTGTGCCGAATGCCATTCCGGCGCTCGACTGCCCGGTGCTGTTCCCTTATGCGCCGAACGCGGTGATCATCGGCTTTATTTCCACCACCATCGGTTCGATTATCGGTATGTTCCTGTTCCCGAGTATCGGTCTGGCGATGATTCTGCCCGGCATGCTGACTAACTTCTTCGCGGGCGGTACCGCCGGGATCTTCGGAAATGCGGTGGGCGGACGGCGCGGTGCCATCATCGGCGGCATCTTCCATGGCCTGTTTATCACCCTGCTCCCCGCGCTGCTGCTGCCGCTGCTTGGCAAATTCGGTTTCTCCAACGTGACCTTCAGCGACTCTGACGTCATCAGCGTCGGGCTGGTGTTTGGTCATTTCCTTAACTTCTTCCACTGAGTTCAACGGAGGCTGATATGAACGCAGAGATCGACGCCATTGTGGCGCAAAACCTGCCGCCGGCAGAGTGCGCCAAAGTGCTCAACGCGCTGGGAACACAGTATCAGGAGCAGCAGGATTTGGACGCCGCGATTGCCTGCTGGGAACAAAGTATGGCCTGTTACGGTAAACCCGGTTTTGCTCAGGCGCAGCTGATGAAAGCGTACAATGCACGCCGACGCCAGTGCTCAGAAGCCGGAGACGGCCAGGGGCTGGAGATCTATTCAGAGAAAATTGATGCACTGATGCAAAAAAGCAAGGATGCGATTCGTTACGGTTTTTAAGTGCATCACGCCGGTAAAACTGATACTAAAAAGGCCAGTGACGAATTGTTGCTGGCCTTTTCACTTTGTACCGGAACCCTCATGCCGATAAAAACAGTCAGCCGCATTGCTGATATTCCTGCCGCTCAATGGGACGCAATGGTCCCCGCCGGGCAGCCTTTTGCGCGTCATGCTTTTCTCTCTGCACTCGAAGAGAGCGGCAGTCTGGGGCCACACTCCGGCTGGCAACCTGAGCATCTGTTGTGGCAACAGGGTGACGACGTGCTGGCGGCGATCCCCGGCTATCGCAAAATGCATTCCGCTGGTGAGTATGTGTTTGACCAGGGCTGGGCGGAAGCCAGCGAACGGGCCGGAATTCGTTATTATCCCAAGTGGCTGGGCGCAGTTCCCTTTAGCCCGGTGACCGGTGCACGCCTGCTTGGCGAACCTGCCGCTGCCGCAGAACTGCTGGCAAATCTGCCTGATTATCTCGCTCAGCATCATCTTTCCGGTGCACATATTAACTTCACCGATACAGCAAACAGCTCGCTGCTCAGCGGCAATCCGGCGTGGCTGCACCGTACCGGCCTGCAATATCACTGGCACAATAAAGGCTACCGCGACTTTCAGGATTTCCTCGATACGCTGACTTCACGCAAGCGCAAGCAGATGCGTAAAGAACGCGAATCTGTGGCGGCGCAAGGCTTTGAGTTTGAATGGCTGGAGGGATCGCAGATCAGCGAAGCGCAGTGGGATTTCGTCTACACCTGTTACGCCAACACTTATCGGGTCCGGGGTCGTGCGCCTTATCTGACGCGGGCGTTTTTCAGTTTGCTGGCCGGGCGTATGCCGGAAAATTTGCGGCTGGTGCTGACCACCTTAAACACCCAACCGGTCGCCATGGCCTTCAGCCTGGTGGATGGCGATACCTTTTACGGGCGCTACTGGGGCTGTCTGGCCGAGTTCGACCGGCTACATTTCGAAACCTGTTTCTATCAGGGTATGGACTACGCCATCGCAAATGGCCTGTCGCGTTTTGACGCCGGAGCGCAGGGCGAACATAAACTGCTGCGCGGCTTCGAACCGGTGATCACCGACTCGTGGCATTATTTACGGCATCCGGGTCTGTGCGATGCCGTAGCGAATTTCTTAGTGGAAGAGCGTGCCGGCGTGCTGCGCTGGGCGCAGGAAGCCCGTGACATGCTGCCGTACCGGCACGACCCGTCTTAATCCATCCCGACAAACCCGCCGGTCTGATGCTGCCATAAACGGGCATAAAGCCCGCCGTGTGCCAGCAGTTCGGCGTGATTCCCTACCTCAACAATCTGCCCTTTCTCCAGCACGACCAGACGGTCCATTTTGGCAATCGTTGATAAACGGTGCGCGATGGCAATCACCGTTTTGCCGCCCATCAGCGTTTCCAGGCTTTCCTGAATCGCCGCTTCGACTTCAGAATCCAGCGCCGACGTGGCTTCATCCATGATCAGGATCGGCGCATTCTTCAGTAATACCCGCGCAATCGCGATTCGCTGACGCTGGCCGCCGGAGAGTTTCACGCCGCGCTCGCCGACGTGCGCGTCCAGCCCACTTCGACCTAAAGAATCATACAGTTGGGGAATAAACTCGTCGGCACGCGCCTGACGGATGGCCAGCTGTAACTCTTCTTCCGTCGCGCCCGGTCTGCCATACAAAAGGTTATCGCGAATCGAGCGGTGCAGCAGCGAGGTGTCCTGGGTGATCATGCCGATTTGCGCACGCAGGCTCGCCTGTGTCACCTGCGAGATATCCTGCTGATCAATTAAAATGCGTCCGCCGTCGATGTCATACAAGCGCAGCAGCAGGTTCACCAGCGTCGATTTCCCCGCACCGGAAGGACCAATCAGACCAATCTTCTCACCAGGGCGAATGGCCAAATCCAGATGAGGGATCACCGGCGCACCTTTACCGTCGTTCTGTTTACCATAATTAAACTGTACGTGATCGAAGTGGATCGCCCCACGTTCCACCTTCAGCGCCTTCGCCTGCGGTTTATCCGTGACCGTCAGCGGCTGCGCAATGGTGTGCAGGCCGTCTTGAACTGTACCGATATTTTCAAATATGCCGTTCACCACCCACATGATCCAGCCGGACATATTCACGATACGGATGACCAGGCCCGTCGCCAGCGCAATCGCACCGACGGAGATCAGCGACTGCGTCCACAACCACAGCGCCAGCCCGGTACTGGCGACAATCAGCAAGCCGTTCAGCGTGGTAATGGCAAAAGCCATACCGGTTAGCAGGCGACCGGCCAACTGAGTTTTCACCGTCTGTTCGAGGATGGCTTCGCGGGCATACTTCTGTTCCATATCGGTATGCGCGAACAATTTCAGCGTGGAGATATTGGTATATCCATCGACAATACAGCCCATCAGTTTCGAACGCGCTTCAGAGGACTCAACCGATCGCTGCTTCACTCTTGGCACGAAATACCACAGGCAAATCGCGTAGCAGAAAATCCAGACAATCAGCGGGATCATCAACCGCCAGTCGGCTTCGGCGAACAAAAATAGCGCACTGGCGGCGTAAATCACCACATGCCAGATGGCGTCCACCATCTGCACGGCCGAGTCCCGCAGCGAGCTGCCGGTTTGCATGATGCGCTGGGCAATTCGCCCGGCGAAATCACTCTGGAAGAAATTCAGGCTCTGTTTAAGCACATACTTGTGGTTTTGCCAGCGCACCATGCTGGTCATGCCCGGCGTCAGGGTCTGATGCACCAGCAAATCGTTCAGCCCGAAAAACACCGGCCGCAGGATCATCGCCACGGCCGCCATCCAGAGAAGCTCCCCGCTATGATCGGAGAAAAAACTGCCGGGCGGTGTGTCTTTGGTCAGGTCGATGATCTGGCTGAGGTAACTGAACAGCGACACTTCGATCAATGATGCCACCAGCCCGACCACTAACAACACGGCAAAACTCGGCCAGACCTGACGCAGATAGTAGAGATAGAAAGGAAAGACCTTGTCAGGCGGCTCCCCGCCCGGCGCCTCACGGAAGATGTCGATCATTCGCTCGAAACGGCGAAACAGCATGGTACACCTCTTAAGTTATTTATCGTCAGAGCTGTCCTGCCCTGATCTTCTGGTTTTTAATGGCTTTGCAGAACCTATAAGCGTAGAGGACTACGGGCCTTTTTGTTTGATCTTTATGCGATTGCTTTTATCATGAAGATAACATTTTGAGCACAACGAGAGGGACTTATGTCAGTAAAGTTAATTGCAGTCGATATGGATGGCACTTTTCTGGATGATGCTAAGAAATACAATAAGAATAAATTCTTAGCGCAGTACGCACAGTTAAAAAAACAGGGAATTAAATTCGTTGTCGCCAGCGGAAACCAGTACTACCAGTTGAAATCTTTCTTCCCGGAAATTGCCGCAGAAATCGCGTTTGTGGCCGAAAATGGTGCCTATATCGTCAATGAAGGTCAGGATGTTTCTGTCGCTGAAATCAGCCCTGAATCCGTCGGCAAAATCCTCGAGTTCCTCGACAACACACCTGGGTTACGCACCGTGATTTGCGGTAAAAACAGCGCGTGGATCCAGTCTTCGCAGCCGGAAGATTTTTACCTCAAGATGAATCGCTTTTACCACCGTCTGCAGAAAATCGAAAGTTATCATGAAATTGATGACACGATTTTCAAATTCGCTCTGAATATCTCCGACCAGCATCTGGCGGAGTTTATGACCACCCTCGATAACGCCCTCGGCCATATCATCACCCCGGTCTCCAGCGGTCATGGTTCTGCCGACCTGATCATCCCCGGCCGCCATAAAGCCAACGGTTTGCGCATCTTGCAGAATCTCTGGGGTATCGACGACAGTGAAGTGGTGACGTTCGGCGACGGCGGCAACGACGTCGAAATGCTGCAACAGGCCGGTTTCGGCTTCTCCATGGCGAACGCCATGCCGGTCGCGACGGCGGCAGCGCGCTACAGGACGGTGTCGAATAATGAGGAAGGGGTGCTAACTGTGATAGACAAGGTGTTGGCGGGGGACAAACCGTTTAATTGATGAATGGCGATTCGCGGGCGGCTGCCCAGACCTGCTTTTAAAATCAAAGTCAAGACCGTGGGCTCGCCGCCCACACTGGCCCAAAGGGTTTTAAACGAAACCCTTTGGAATCCTGCGTTTTTTTGCTGCTGTAACACCGCAGCTGCGCTGGTCACAATGGCCGTGTTTCAGGTATCGCTGTTATAGCCGCAAACTCCGCCGCTACGCGGTGCTCTCCGTTCGGGTTACAACCCGCGCAAACACACGCGCGGTTTTCCACCTCTCCGTCGACGTCGTTTTGAACGCGGCCTCAACATTTTTAAAGACAAACACCGCGCAGATTTTGATTTTGAATTGAAAGAAGCTTCGGCCGCGTTCAAAAATGTCACCGGCAAGTCGGTGGAGAGACAACATCTTTACCGTTGGCTCGAACCCGCAGCCGGGAAGCCCGTCAGGGCTGACATTTTGCGGCTATAACGGAAATACCTGAAACACGGCCACCCCAACTTGCGCAGCTGCTGTTTTTAAAAGAGCCGGAGATTCTTAAGAGGCGCGGCGATAGGCGCCTCTTAAGGCCAGTTTGGGTGGCAACCCAAGGTTTACCAGTGTGGGCCGACGCCCACGACCTTGAATTTGAATTTGAATTTAAATTTAAAAAGCGTGTTCGGGCCGCAGCCCTATTTCTTCAGCACCGAATCCTTCTGCAACAGCGAAAGCACAAACGCCAATACCATGACCCCCGCCGCAATCTGGTACACCGAGTGCAGGGCTGTGCCAAAGGCCTGTAAATAATCATCCCGGATGGCCGGGGGCAATTGCTGAACGGCCTGCGCGCCGAGTGAACGGGGAAGTACGGTACCCTCGGGGATCCGCGCCTGAAGCTGGTTGCGTAGAACATGGGTGAAAATTGCGCCAAACATCGCCACGCCGATCGAACCACCAATCGAACGAAACAGCGTCACGCCCGAGGTCGCCACGCCCATCTGCTTCATCGACACCGAGTTTTGTACCGCCAGCACCAGTATCTGCATCACCATGCCCAGACCAAAACCCAGTACGCTAATGTAGAGATACAACAGATGCAGCGGCGTGCTGACCTTCAAAAAGCCCAGCAACACCATGCCGATAAAACTCAACAGCGTGCCAATAATCGGGAAGATACGGTAACGACCGATGCGACTGATCAACCGTCCGCTGATGATCGAGCTGACCAGCAACGCGCCCATCAGCGGCAGCAGCTGCATCCCGGCCTGCGACGGCGTTGAACCTTTCACCACCTGCAAATAAAGCGGCAGGAAGGTCATCGAGCCCATCAGCGACATACCGATAATAAAACTGATGGCGCAGCTCAGCAGGAAAGTCCGGTCGCGAAACAGGCTGAGCGGGATGATAGGTTCGGCGGCAAGCCGCTCTTCATAGATAAAGCCACCGAGCGTCACCAGGGCGAACGCTAAAATGCACCACAGCTGCGGATCCGACCATTCATACACCGTGCCACCTTCGGTAGTGAACAGGATGATACAAGTCAGCGCCGCCGCCAGATAACCCGCGCCGAGGAAGTCGATCTCATGGCGAATACGCGCGCTCTGCGATTTCAGCGCCACGCCGATCACCAGCAGCGCGAAAATACCGAGCGGCAGGTTGATGTAGAAAATCCAGTGCCACGACATATGCTCCACCAGGAAGCCGCCGATCAGCGGCCCGATGACCGTCGCCAGACCGAACACACCGCCAAACAGCCCCTGGTATTTCCCGCGTTCAGACGGGAGAATCACATCGCCGACTGCGGCCATGCTCACCACCATCAGCCCGCCGCCGCCCAGCCCCTGCAGCGCACGCATCAGGATCAGCTGGGTCATGTTCTGCGCCAGCCCGCACAATACCGAGCCGAGCAGGAAGACCACGATCGCCGTTTGCAGCACGATTTTACGGCCCAGCAGATCACCAAACTTTCCGTACAGCGGCACCACAATGGTGGAAGCCAGCAGATATGAGGTCACCACCCACGAAAGCTGATCCAGCCCGCCCAGCTCGCTGACGATGGTCGGCAGCGCGGTGGAAACGATGGTCTGGTCGAGCGCGGCCAACAGCATGACCAGCATCAGTGCGGAGAACAGCAGTTTTATTGACGGTTTCGGCTCCGTCACTTCATCCTGCGTCGAATTTATCGTTGTCATAAAGAGTCATCTGGCTTGTAATTAATTAACTGTATAATTAATATTGAAGCAACTTATTCATTCGGTCAATGGATCACCCCACTTATGACAGACAGAAAAATCTCAGAAAAGACGCTGACAGCACAAAAAGTTCAAACCGAAGCAACAATGCCCGCACGTCGGCCAGGTCGCCCAAGCGGGGTTAAAAAAGGCGTGGATAAACGCGAACTGCTGCTGGATGCGGCCCTGACACTCTTTGCCCAATCCGGCATCGCTGAAACACCGCTGAGCGCGGTCGCCAAAGAAGCCGGCGTGACCACCGCCATGCTGCATTACTATTTCAATACCCGCGAACAGCTGCTGGATGTCCTGATCGACGAGCGTTTCCAGCCCGTGCGCGCCGGTTTCACCGACATTTTTGATACCCACGCCGACGATCCGCTGATGGCCATCACCTCCATGGCACAGTGCATGATTGATGCCGCCGTTAAATATCCATGGGTGGCCCCGCTGTGGGTGCGGGAAGTGATCAGCGAAAGCGGGATGCTGAAAAAACGCATGGAAGCACGCAATGGCGACAAAAATCGAAAAATCGTGCATGACTCGATCGCCAGATGGCAGGCCGAAGGCCGCCTTAACCCCGACCTCGATCCGGCGCTGCTGTTTATCTCGCTGTTTGGCCTGACGCTGTTCCCGCTCGCCTCCATGAAAATGCGGCAAGGTGCGGCCTCACTCATTACCCCCGATGCCCTGCGCAAACACGTCGCCGTTTTGCTGTTCCACGGCGTTGCGCCGCACAAGCCATAACGATTACTAATTAATTTTTTATATTGCGGGCTTTCACTGAATAAGTAGCCAAGCCCGCGGTCTTATATCTGGTTTACTCTTCTATATCTCTTATCTATTACTCATTTAATCTAATCTTGAGACCGGGCAATATGCGGAATTGAGAACGGTGATGATCTCAAGGCTACAATGAGGAGTTCCTGTACGTTGCGCGGCATTAACACTGTACCCGGAAAGAATCCTTTTTTATTACTATGTGTCCCCCTTGAAAAACTATGCGATGTATATCCCCCTTCCTTAGAATTTAAGGACGTTGAACTAAATTTAATCTGCGCGAATGAATTATTTATTTTTATTAATGAAAACCCGTAAGAATAGGGTTCAGGAAGCTTATTTTTATGCATTACAGCAGAATGATGTGTCATGCCGACAATTCTGTTGGCTAACCAATTACCTTCTTTGTAGGTTTTAAACGGTGCCATCGTTCCCTGACGCTCTCCCGGCGCACCCGAAGCATAGCGATTCATCCCTCGGCTCGAACAGTTGTTTATAATATCAGCATCGAGTTTGCAGCCTCTTGTTTCAAAAATATTGACCGGGGAAATAAAAACCCCTCGAGGGTGAGTGCAAAAAATACCAATGAACCACTGCCCTGATTTAGCAACTTTAAAATCCTCAACATCTATTACATTATATATACAGTTCACTTATGAATTCCATGCAGTTATATTCCACATCAATATGAAACGTGACATTTAATTTCAAATAGTCTAAACAGAAAATAAATTAACTTATAGACCTTAAATAGATTAAATTTATTTAATATATTTGATTTGTTGTTAATGAAATAAACAATTCGTAATAGGTTGTACGTGGCATGAGTTAAACCGTCACAGTCTACGAGAAAAAATGTGACATCAGTTATTTTATCACCCCGCGTCGCTGTTTAACCTCCTGTTCAGCTTGATGTGCTTTCCGATGGCCTCAGGCGTGGCACCGCACAAACCCTGGATTGAATACGTATCTGCGCGGGGGATCTCCGCGTAACTCACTTTAATTCCTCATTTTTGTATCGAAAAATACTGCGCGGACTCTATTATCATGTAACGAAATTGTTGCTGTGAATTAAGGAGTGGTTGTAAAAATGAAGGGAATGCCGCCACTGATCCTCGCATTGCTCACCAGTTCGTTAGTACTTACTATCGGACGCGGTGTCACGCTGCCGTTTATCACGATTTATCTGACGGAGCACTATCATCTGCTGCCGAAAAGCGTCGGGATTATTCTCGGAGCGAGCCTGGCGATCGGCATTCTTAGCAGCCTGTACGGCGGCTATCTGGTGGATAAATTCAATCACCGCACATTGATCACCGTATCGATCAGCACATTCGGCCTGAGTTTTTTACTGCTGCCAATACTGCCCAACGTCACCGGCGTGTTGTTGGTTTTAGCCCTGCTCAATGCGTCTTATGCGCTGCTGAGTATTACGCTCAAAGCCTGCATCGCCAGCTGGTTGCCGGTCGCGAAACGGGTGAAAGCCTTTTCGATGAACTACACGTTGGTGAACGTCGGCTGGGCTGTAGGTTCATCGCTTGGCGTATGGCTGGCAGGGTACAGCCCGGTTCTGCCGTTTGTGATTTCCGCCATACTGGCGTTCGGCACGGTACTCTCCCTGGCCTGGGGTCTGCGCAATATTCCTCATACGCCGCCGCAGACAGAGCAGGAACAAAAACCGCTGCCTAAGCCCAATCTGCGCCAGACGCTGAGCATCCTGGCCCACGACCGCCGCCTGATCTATTTCACGCTGGGCAGCACACTGGGATCGGTCGTATTCGGCCAGTTCGCCGGTTATCTGTCGCAATACCTGATCCTTGTTTCGAATGCTGCCTTTGCGTACAAAATTATCGGCGCAGTGATGATCACCAACGCCGTGATTGTTATCGCCTTCCAGTACGTTTTAAGCAGTCGGATGAAACAAAACACCCTGCTCAAATGGCTGTTACTCGGCACACTCTTCTTCATCATCGGGCTGATCGGATTTATGACCGCCGGACAATCGATGCTGTTTTGGATCATCGCGATGGCAATTTTCACCTTCGGCGAGCTGATCGTCATTCCGGTGGAATATATGTTTATCGACTTTATTGCCCCGGAAAACATGAAAGGCAGTTATTACGGTATGCAGAACCTGAGCAACCTCGGCGGCGCCATCAACCCGGTGCTGTGCGGTTTCCTGCTCAGCTACACCGCCCCACCGGTGATGTTTATCGCGCTGATCGCCGCCGCCGTCGGTGGTCTGGTGTTCTTCTGGCTTGGGCACAGGCTGGCGACGCAGAGGGCGGTACAGGCACAATAAAAAAGGCGCACCCTGAGGATGTAATGCCGATCGTTTAAGAGTACTTGAACGATCCTGCCAGTAAGAGACAATCCGGGAACAGCCTTCTGTTCCCGGATTTTTTATGTCTGAAGATGACATGGATTTTGTTGTTGATGCTTTCTCCTCTGAGATCGATGCCTTTTCACGTTCACTTGACCCTCTCTGGATCCACCAGGCCCTGACTGCCTGCCAGAAGGCCAGTATTCGCAGGCGTCGTCTGCCTGCTGAGCAGGCTGTATGGCTCATCCTGATGATGGGGTTGTTGCGTGATTTATCCATCAAAGATGTCTGCCATC
>NZ_RCZD01000011.1 GCF_006438725.1 Ewingella americana
CTGCCTGCACCATCCGCTGACAGCCACTGGACCTACATTGGCGGCAGCTATGCGTTGATCACCAACACTGATGGCAAAATCCTCAAAGCGGAATCTGGCGATATCTTTTTCCAGTGATCGTGTTCAGGCAATAGAGCTTTCTCAGAAGTGATTGTTGACTTATTTTGTCATTTTTGTATTTTAAGGACATGCAAACATTTCTAATTATCGTCCCCGAAGGTGGCATGCTGTTTGAATCGGCAGGTATCGCCGACATTCTGATGCAGGCAAACCGCCTGAGGATGGGGAGTACCGGTAAGCCGCTTTATCAGGTGACCGTTGCCACCACGCAACCGCATCGCGTCGTCCACGGACTGTCGGGCTTAAATCTGCTGGCGGATCACAGACTGCAGGATGTTGACCCTGAGGTTACCCGTGACACCATCATGATCACCGGACGGGGAACCACTGAAGCGGAAGGCGATGCCGTTGTTGAATGGGTCCGCCGCGCGGCACCTCATGCACGACGCGTGGTCTCTATTTGCGGCGGCGCCTGGCTGCTGGCGCGGACCGGTCTGCTTGACGGCAAACGTGCCACCACGCACTGGCGTATGCTCGACAGTCTTCAGACCTGTTTCCCTGAAGTGAACGTCGAGAAGGGGCCGATCTATGTTCAGGACGGTGCTGTCTGGACTTCGGCAGGCGTCAGTTCCGGTTTTGACCTCACGCTGGCGTTGGTGGAAGACGACCACGGTTTTACTCTCGCCCGCGACGTCGCACAGGATCTGGTGATGTTTCTGCGCAGGCCTGGCGGGCAGTCACAGTTCAGCCGTTTTCTGCATAATCAGGCTCCCTCGCCCGGTCCCCTGCGGGATCTGCAAAGCTGGATCATCGAAAATTTGGACTCAGACCTTTCGGTTGAAAAACTGGCCGAACGTCTTGCCATGAGCCCGCGTAACTTTACCCGCGTCTTCACCCGCGAGACCGGTACCAGCCCGGCAAAATATGTAGAAGAAGTGAGGCTGGATAGCGCCCGACAGAGGCTGGAACAGGGCTCAGAAAAAATCGAACAGATCGCTGCCGTCACCGGTTTTGGCAATAGCCTGAATCTGCGCCGGGTATTCGAAAGAAACCTTCAGCTCACGCCCACAGAATACCGCGAACGCTTCTGCTCCCGCTCATTGGCGTAAATTGATTCTTTATTGTCATTTACGCCAAATGGCTGCCCGTCTATTTTTAAGTCAGGCAGATAACTAAGGAGCACATCATGGTTAAAGTAGGCATTAATGGATTCGGCAGAATTGGTCGTAACGTATTGCGCGCTGCGCTGGGTCGCGACGATTTTCAGGTCGTTGCCATCAACGATCTTACCGACAGTAAAACCCTCGCCCACCTCCTGAAATACGACTCACTTTCCGGCACATTGCAGGCCAGCGTTGAAGCGGGTGATAACCAGCTATGGGTTGATGGCAAAGCGATCCGCGTTTTCTCCGAACGCGACCCGGCAGCGATTGCCTGGAGCAGCGTGGGCGTGGATGTCGTGATTGAAGCGACGGGTTTCTTCACCGAGAAAGCCAAAGCCGAAGTTCACATCACCCAGGGCGGCGCCAAACGTGTGATTATCTCGGCACCCGGCAAGGATGATGACCTGACCATTGTCATGGGCGTCAATCATGAGAAATACGATCCCACCAGACATACCGTGGTCAGTAACGGCAGTTGCACCACCAACGGGCTGGCCCCGGCGGCGCAGGTTCTGCATCAGAGTTTTGGTATTGAACACGGCCTGATGAACACTACACATGCCTACACCAACAGTCAGGCACTGCACGACCAGCCGGAGAAAGATCTACGCGGGGCGCGTGCCGCCGCGCTGTCTATCGTGCCCTACTCCAGCGGTGCGGCGAAAGCGCTCGGCAAAGTTATCCCTGAACTGGACGGCCGTCTGACCGGTTACTCCCTGCGTGTGCCGGTGCCGGTAGTTTCTGTGGTCGATCTTACCGTCACGCTTAAACGTGATGTCACGGTCGAAGAAGTGAATGCCGCATTCCGTAAAGCCGCAGAGTCTGGTCCGCTGAAAGATATTCTGGGCTACAGCGATGAACCGCTGGTGTCGAGTGATTACCGGGGCGACCCGCGTTCATCCATCATCGACGGACTCTCCACGCTGGTGATCGGTGGCAATCTGGTGAAGATCCTCGCCTGGTATGACAACGAGTGGGCCTTCTCCAACCGTCTGGTTGATCTCGCCGTGCTGATGGAAAAACGCGGCCTCTGATAGCACATGGCAGTCTGCGGGCCGGAGCTGCTTAATATTAGCGCTCCGGCCCTTTTTTTATCCTGCTGGCGAAAACCCTAATTCCCCAATATAATCAGTCCATTCATTCACCAACGTTATATTAAGGAGGATTGCCATGCTGACCCGTGAATTGTTTTTAACTTCACTCGTCCTTAGCGATCGTCACTGCTCAAGCGTTACCGGTATCGTGCTGCGATAACCTGCTTGAGCGAAGCTAACTGACAATCTGAGAACTTCCCTCCGGCTTACCGGTTATCGTCGGCTTTATTGACGAGAGGCATTGCTATGCCTAAAAACCTTGAGTAAGCACTATGACTTTACTATCTGCACAATCCCTTTCTTTTGATAACACCTTCGGCCCTCTGCTGGCTGGGATCTCCTTTGGCCTGAAAAAAGGCGACCGCATCGGACTTATCGGCCATAACGGCTGCGGTAAAAGTACTTTACTGAAAATCCTCAGCGGCGATCTCGACGCGACTTCCGGCACACTCACCCAGTCAAACCAGTGCCTGATGGCAAGGGTTGAACAGCACCTCCCTGACGAACTGCATGATTGTGCGCTGCTCGACGCGGTGCTTAACCACCTGCCCGACAGCCTGCATCAGCCCGAACGTTGGCAAGCGGAAGTACTGCTGGTTAGTCTGGGATTTGATGAAGCGTCCTGGACGCTGACGGCCGGAACACTCAGTGGTGGGCAGCACACCCGTCTACTGCTGGCCCGCGCACTGATCCGCCAGCCGGATTTACTGCTGCTGGACGAACCCAGCAACCATCTGGACTTGCCAACGTTATTGTGGCTGGAGCAGTTTCTAAAAAACTGGAGCGGCAGCTTTGTGCTGGTCTCCCATGACCGCAGCCTGCTGGACAACGTCACCAACAGCACCTGGATTTTACGCGATAAAACGCTGCAATTTATCCGCCTGCCCTGCACACAGGCGCGTCAGGCACTGGAGGACAAAGACGCTGCCGATGCTCTGCGTCGCAGAGCCGAGCAAAAAGAGATCGACCGCGTGGCGAAAAGCGCCAAACGGCTGGCAATCTGGGGCAGCGTGTACGACAACGAAAAACTGGCGCGCAAGGCCAAGCAAATGGAGAAACAGGTCGACCGGATGAAAGATGACCAAACTGAAATCACGGCCGGGAATCTGTGGAAGCTGCGTCTGAATGGCGAAGCATTGCCGGCCGACCGCGTGCTGGCATTATCTGCATTGCAGGTGCGGCCTGCGCCGGATGCGCCTGTGCTGTTTGAACTGGACGAGATGCGGGTGAAAAGCGGCGATCGTATTGCACTGGTTGGTCGCAACGGCTGCGGTAAATCGTCACTTCTGCACCGCTTATGGCGGGCGTTCTGCCAGCCGGAAAGTACTGAGCCGGGCGTGGTGTTCCATCCGAAAGTGCGTGTGGGTTATTACGATCAGAGCCTGCATCAATTGCTCGACGAAGATACGTTAAGTGAAGCTCTCGCACCTTTTGCACCGCTGACGGAAGACCAGCGTAAAATGGCACTGATTGGTGCCGGTTTCCCTTACGTTCGCCATCAGCAAAAAGTCAGCACGCTGAGCGGCGGTGAACGGTCACGGTTGCTGTTTATTGGCCTGACGCTGGCCAACTATTCGTTGTTGCTGCTTGATGAGCCAACCAACCACCTGGATATGGAAGGCAAAGAGGAGCTGGCGGAAACACTGAAAACGTTCAGCGGCGCGGTGTTACTGGTTTCCCATGACCGCACGCTGATTGAGCAGAGCTGCAACCGCTTCTGGCTAATCGATAAACAGCGGCTGAAGGAGTGGCACACACTGGCACCGGTGTATGACATTCTGGCTGATATTTCTGTACCCGCCACATTGGCCGCGCCGAAACAGAGTACAGGGTCAAGGATATTGCCGGAAACCGAGGAAGAACGCCTGCTGGCGACGCTGCTGGAGCTGGAAAGTAAACTGGAAGAAGATCTGTCGCGTAAAGTCAGGCACCAGAAGCCAGAATTGCAACGCCAGTGGCAACAACAAATTGCTCAGCTCAGCGCTCTGCTAGATTTGGGATAAAGTTCTGATTGATGTTGACGGAAAGTAAGCTGACAACGCCCTAATGATAAAAGCCCCGGCGTGATTGCCAGGGCTTTTAAGGTACTACAGACTTAATATTTAACATTAATCAACTTAGTAACATAACACTACACTAAATATTTCTTCAAAAGATGTACTTTTATCACAGGATATATTGCTAACACTGTTTGGTCTTGTCCTCCGATAAATTATTGAATGAGATGACAATCCTGTTTAGCTCACTTAACCATTTCAATACTCATTTGGTTATGTGATGTACATCACCCTCGCGATATATACTCTTTGATGCGTTGCCTTACTTTCGTCGCGACATTCTCGATTTCAAATTTACACACCCAAAATCGCGAACATTACTCTTCACAACAAGGCCTTACATCATCGCGTTACGTTCCCAGCATGCGATTGCAGAGATTTACTGCGTGGCCTCAGAGCACCGTCGAATGAGTTGGATATTAAACTCAACATCGACTCTCCCATACTAAAATACTTCGTGGCCTTCATCGCACTTTATTGACTGCTGTACTAATAACTGTCTTTACAGTTATTTAAAACACCGGGTTAAAAAACATCTTACTGCCGTTTGCGCCGGTGCTGAGTTCTAATCTACTCACTCTCAGCGAGGTGTCAACACTGTTTTTAATAACATGATTTTATTATCAGTAGTCCAGTAAGATTCTTTAAGACGTTGATGCCCCCCCTCCACGGATAATAATTATTTGTTATGGCAACACTCGCTTTTTTTCAGCATCTCGCCCAAGGCAATTAATCCCGCGACAACAACCCATTACGGCACATTTCCCCGCGAATGCTCACGATGTTCTCAACACTCCAACCGCTGGGCTATCTGTCGCAACGCCTCGGCGATGCTGTGTAAATCTTTTTCTTCATGGATTTTCGGACCCGTTGAATGGCGGATAACCAGCCTGGCAGGCAGTATCGATGATGAACGCTGCATCTCATTCTCACTGGCGCTCAGCACTCGCCTGACGGCCTCTTTACCCTGCAAATCCAGATCCAAAGAAACCGTAGTCAATGCCGGGGAAAAAAAAGCACTTTCATAGGTATCATCGTAGCCAATGATGGATTTTTGTCCCGGCACGGTGAGCTGATTTTGATGGAAAGCACTCAAGACTCCGAGCGCCATTTGGTCATTTCCCACTAGCAGCGCAGAGAAATTGGGCGTTTCCCGCAACATCTGCAACGCGCCCGCATAGCCGCTCTTCGCATCCCACTCACCGTGCAGCATGTTGACCGGGCTAAGGCCGTAATCACTGAGTGCATCCAGCCAGCTTTTCAACCGTAAATTGGCAGAAATTGAACGCTTGGGGCCCGCCAGCAAAGCAATGTCACGGTGGCCGAGTTCATACAGATATTTAACGCTGGCACGGGTGCCATCTGCCGGATTGAACGAGACATTGAAGACCGAACTGTAAGGGTCAACATCGAGGAAAAGACAGGTAATGTCATTGTTATCTTCGGCGATTTTTTCTGCGGCAGCGGTTTCCAGCGGAACGTTGATGATGACCTTTTCTACCCGCTGCGACTTCAGCTCATTGATAGAATCCTGTACGGCATGATTGACGTTCTCATCAATCATGGAGATCAGTACCTGGTAATCTTCGGCATTGGCATAACTTTTTACCGCCGCAGCCACTTGAGACGGGGCGTGGAGAGCCAGTGAAATAGTGACCAGCCCCAGCGTTTTACTCTCCTTACCGACTAACTGCTGGGCCAGTCGGTTGGGCACATATCTGAGCAACTCGATGGACTGTTGCACCTTGCGGCGTGTGGTTTCAGATACGCTTTCAGACTTGTTGAGTACACGAGAAACTGTCTGGTAAGACACCCCGGCATGGCGTGCAACATCCTCTAATGTGGTGTTCTTCGATTTCATCTCAAATTCTCTGCGTTTAATCCTGCTGCAATTGTAACAGGCACCTTTCAGTCAACATAGTTCCCTCATCACACACATGGCAAATAACACAAAAGTCATTCGTTCACATTATTCCATGCAGTGATCCCCCTCACTAAAAATTATAAATCCCCTTGTTTTATTTGCACTAACTCACAATAACTCGATAAACAAATTGTTTGTTTGTCACATTTTGTCATCTTACAGCCTCCTTATGTGAACGTATTACAAATAAAATATGGGGCATACATGAAGACTAAGCTGCAAACCGTTGCATTAGCAATGGCCATTACCTCTCCCTCCCTGTACGCGGCTGATCTCAGTGCCGTTGATTTCCATGGCTATTTACGCTCTGGCCTTGGTGTATCTCGTGATGGCGGATTAGAGCAGTATCAAAAGAACAAAGTGGGGCGTTTGGGGAACGAGTCCGACACCTACGGTGAGATTGAACTAGGCAGTGAAGTGTATAAAAAGGACGACGTGAGTTTTTACGTAGACAGCATGGTGAGCATGGTGTCGGATGGTTCTAATGACAATGAATCTACCCTCAATGATGACGCTGAGTTCGGTTTGCGCCAGCTTAACCTGCAAATTAAAGGGTTGGTACCTGGGGATCCGAACGCGGTCATTTGGGGCGGGAAGCGTTACTACCAGCGGCATGACCTGCACATCATCGACACAAAATACTGGAATATTTCCGGTGCGGGCGCGGGCATTGAAAATGTCACCTTCGGTCCCGGCGCGGTATCTGTCGCCTGGATCCGCGGAGACGGTAACGACGTCGACTACCGGGTGGACAACGATAACGATCTGAACATCAATTACCTTGATGTCCGCTATGCCGGTTGGAAGCCCTGGACAGGTGCCTGGACTGAATTTGGCGTGGATTACGCCATGCCTAACCCAACCAATAAACAAAAAGAGTACGGCGGGCTGTACGATGCCGAAAACGGCGTCATGCTGACCGGTGAGATCAGTCAAGACATGCTGAGTGGTTACAACAAGACGGTGTTCCAGTACGCCACCAAAGGATTGGCGCAGAACATGATCTCTCAGGGCGGAGGCTGGTATGACGTTTGGAACAATACCGAAGACGCCACCGGTTACCGCGTTATCAACACTGGTTTGATTCCCATCACTGAAAAGTTCTCGCTTAACCACGTACTGACCTGGGGTTCAGCAGACAATATCAGCCAATACATCGACAAAAGCCGTCTGGTATCCCTGGTGGGTCGCGCACAGTATCAATTTACCCAATATGTTCGCGGTATTGGTGAGGTCGGCGGGTTCTACCAAAAAGATGACAACCACGATGGCAGCCACTACAAGCAAGGCGGCGAGAAGTACACCATCGCGTTAGGTCTGGCGGATGGCCCGGCCTTCATGTCCCGCCCGGAATTGCGTGTGTTTGCTTCTTATCTGAATGACGCTGAAAACGGTAAATCATTCCAGGACGGCACGGCCAATAACACCTGGAACTTTGGTGTTCAGGTCGAAGCCTGGTGGTAACCATCAGGTAATGGCATTAAAGCATCTGTTTATTATTTATAAGTAAATACCTCTGCTCATGGTTATTATCTGGTCTTGACTGACTCGTGTCGCTGCTGTTTTTGATTGACGAAGGTTATTAATTTTTCATCATAATTAATAACGCCCTCCGGCTATTGTCATCAATGGATAACCCCCTGCCGGGGGTTGTCCATTTTTTATTACGGTTTGCTGACAGAAAAACGCGCTTCAAGTAATTTCCGCAAGTTGTCTGACTGTTTACCAAATATAGCATGCACCTCCTGACCAATAATAATTACACCCAGCGCCCCTGCCTTTTGTAAACCCTCGGAATCTACATCGGCGAGGTTTTTGACCGTCACACGCAAGCGCGTAATACAGGCATCCATATGAATAATATTTTCCCTTCCGCCAAAGCATGCCATGAGCAAAGCTAAATAGTCGCTATCAATATTATGCTCTTTCGGCGGTTTTTGAGGATGAGTAAAATAATGAATAAACGATTTTAAACTGACCATAATGAATTCCTTATGCACGTAAATAATTCAAGTGAGTGGGAGCAAGATACAGGGTATAAAAAAATACCCGTTCAACTGAACAGGTATGTGAGAGATGAATTATGCCAGTCGGCGGGAGAGCACCCGGCAACCCCAGGGCGGCAGCGTCAGGTTCCCACTGAGTTCGCCACCCTCGATCATATCCTCATAGCGCGCCGGGAGGGCGAGCGTTTGCGTTTTCGCACTGTAGTTCTGCACCACAATGAACTCGTTTTCACCGTCAGTGCGCCGGTGTGCGGTAACACCGGCCGGGAAATCCGTCGCTATGGCGGGCGGCAAGGACAGATCAGCCGCAAGACGCTGGAAGAAGTCGCGCTGGAAGGCCGCATCGTTGCGTGAAGCGACATACCACGCTTTGCCCTCACCGAACGCATTGACCGTCACCGCCGGGCGTCCTGCATAGAAATCATCACCGTAGACCGCCAGCGCCGTGGCACCTTCAAGATTGATCAATTCGCAGAGATGGCGGACCTGATATGTGCCCTGTAATCCCAGTGTATTACCCGGTAACCCGTGTATGCGGTTGTTTTCATTATCAGTCAGGCAATCAATTTCTTCAGCCCAGATGCCCATCAGCGGCCGTAACGGCCCGGGGAATCCCCCGAGATGACAGAGGTCGCTTTCATTCACCACACCGCTCCAGTAGGTTGCGACAAACTGACCGCCCTGCCGGACAAACGCCTCCGCTTTTGCCGCAAAACCTTCGCGAACCATGTAAAGCATTGGCGCAATCACCAGTTTGTAGCCGCTGAAATCACAGTCAGCATTGATGATATCCACCGCGATCCCTTGCTCCCAGAACGGACGGTAGTGTTCGGCGACGGTTTTTTCGTAATGCAGGCCGCTGTTTCTTGGCCCCTGTGCATCGTCCATCGCCCAGCGGCTTTCCCAATCGAAAATAATGGCGACCTGCGCCTCGACCCGGCTACCAGCCAGCGGCGCCATCGCAGCCAGCATCCTCCCCAGTTCGCTGACCTCTTTCCCGACGCGGGTATCCAGCCGGCCGGAGTGGTCAATCACCGCACCGTGGAACTTCTCTACTGAGCCACGGCTTTTTCGCCACTGGAAATATTGAACGGCATCCGCGCCATGGGCCACCGCCTGTAGCGATGACAGAATATGCATACCCGGTTTTTTCAGTTTACTGGTCGGTTGCCAGTTGGTGACGCTCGGGGTGGATTCCATAAGCACAAAGGGTTTGCCCTGCTTTAGGGTGCGCATCAGGTCATGGTACATCGCGGTATAGCACGCCAGCTCGGTTTCATCCTGAGCGTTGTGCCACATCGGGTAGCTGTCCCAGGAGATAAAATCAATCACCTGGGCCATCTGCCAGTAATCGTAGTCGTAGAAGTACTCCATGAAATTGGTGGTGGCGGGAAGTTCAGGGTTAGCCGCCTTCAGCGGAGCCATTTCCTGCGCACAAAAATCCGTAGCCTGCGCAGTACAAAACCGCCGCCAGTCCAGATTTAAACCATGAATGGAGACTTCGCCCTGCGGCGCAGGGGATTCAATCTGCGACCAGTCGGTGTAGGTATGGCTCCAGAAGGTACTCCACCAGGCGGCATTGAGCTGATCCAATGTCTGGTAACGCTGTTTTATCCAGTGCCTAAATTGCGCCTGACACGGGTCACAATGGCAATCCCCGCTGTATTCATTGGAGATATGCCAGCCTATTACGGCCGGATGATGGCTGTAACGCTGCGCCAGCTGTTGGTTGATGGCCTTCACTTTCATGCGATAAACCGGCGAAGAGAGGCAGTGATTGTGCCGCCCGCCGTGCAGCGCTTTCACCCTGTCACGGCCGACACGCAGCACTTCAGGGTAGCGTTGCGACATCCAGGCAGGCCGCGCACCGCTGGGTGTGGCCAGAAAAACGTGGATGCCCTGCGCATACAAGCGGTCAAGCACATCATCCAGCCAGTGAAATTGATATTTCCCTTCTTCCGGCTCGAGCATCGCCCAGCTAAAAATGCCCACCGACATGACATTACAGTGGGCCTGTTTCATCATCGGAATATCTTGTTCAATCACACCGGGATCATTAATCCATTGTTCCGGGTTATAGTCTGCTCCATGCAATAGGCCATGAACCTTTGCACTCAAAGGAGGAAATTTATTCATTAATAATTCCTTAAAAATTTACGACAGAAATCATGTGTGGCTTATTGCAGGGATTATTTAAATACTTTGAGGGAAGGGAGTGCTTTACCCTTACAATCAAATAACGCCTGGTTTTCGCGGGCATTCCCTTGCTTACCCGATTCTCCAATATATTTCATACCCGCGGGGGTAGCCCAACCTGCACCTGTTACGGCAATCCATGTCGGCTCCCAATAAAACAGGCCCTTACCGCGTTTGCCCGGCACATTTATAATACTTTGCATTAAATCATGAATATAATCAGCCTGCCCTTGCACTGACCCCGGATACCCGCCAGCCTTTTCTTCTTTTGCAGAGAAACTATTTTCAAGATCATCGCAATTATCAAGTGAATAACCATAGGCGGCCTCCACCACAATCACGTCTTTATTATAACGCTTGCTGATGTCGTCCATATTGGTTTGCAGCGCAGAAATCGGGCCATCCCAATAGGTGTACATTGACAGGCCAATAATATCGAACGGGACGTTGCGTTTGGTTATTTCATCAAACCACCAGCGGAAGGTGTCATTTTTAGTGCCTTCAGCCAGATGTAGCATGATTTTGACCTGTGACGGCGAATCAAGATTTTCCCTCAGACCAGAAATGGCGGCATTCAGTAACCCCGCCAGACGATCAAATTCGCCGCCGCCCTGCCCCCAGCTTTTACCTTCAGGCCACAATATCCCGCCGTTAATTTCATTGCCGATTTGCACCATATCCGGCAATACGCCCTGCTGCTTGAACGTGGCGATGGTGTCACGGGTATAGTCGTGGATAGCCTGCTTCAGCTGGTCATTGCTCATCTTTTCCCAGGCTTTAGGCTTAAATTGTTTACCCGGATCGGTCCAAAAATCACTGTAATGGAAGTCAAGTAACAGCTTCATCCCCTGCGCTTTCACCCGCTTCGCGAGGGCCAGGGTGGTCACGAGATCGTTATTTCCGGCACCATAAGGATTGCCCGCGCTGTCTTTCGGGTCCACCCATAGACGCAGGCGCACATAGTTGACCCCATCATGCTTGAGGATCACCAGTGGGTCCTGCCTGACATTGTGCTCGTCATAAAACACGCCGCCGTGTTTTTCGACATCTGCCAGCGTGGAAATATCCACCCCTTTGATAAAATCGGCGGGCTGATTGACCCGCGGTTTCAGTACGACAGACTCCGCCATCGCCAGGGAGCAGCCCAAGCCCATAGCCAGACTGAGGCTCAAAAATGTAGGTTTAAACACGTTCATCACATTATCCTTTCGTGCTGCCAGAGGTCAGGCCGGAGACAAAATACTTCTGCAAGGCCAGATATAAAATCGCCACCGGTACGGCGATCAGTACCGCGCCCGCCGCATAGAGGGTGTAACTGGCCCCCATCTTCTGGGACACCAGGTTGTACAGCCCAATCGGCAAGGTGTACTGGTCCGGGGTGCGTAAAATGGTGCTGGAAAGGATAAAATCCCCCAGCGGCCCGGTGAAGGAGAACAGCGCAACCACGGCCAGGATCGGCTTGGAGAGTGGCATGATGATCTCGATAAAAATTCGGAAGTTACTGGCGCCATCCATGCGGGCTGACTCGTCGAGATCCTTCGGGATAGCATCGAGATAGCCTTTCATCAAATAGGTGTTCATGGGGATCATTCCCCCCACGTAAATCAGCACCAGTGCCAGATGGCTGTTAATCAATCCCAGCAACTGCGACAGCACAAAAATCGCTATCAGCGCGGAAAACTGCGGGATCATCTGCAATAACAGAAACAACATCAGGCCGTTCTGACGCCCCCGGAAGCGAAAGCGTGAAAAGGCATACGCGGTAAAACTGACGCTGACCAACGTCAGGATCATGGTCATGAAACTGATTTTCATCGAATTCCAGTACCACGTCATGTAATTGACCTGCCCATTGAACAAATCTGCGTAGTGTTGAAATGAGAGGTTTTCAGGAATGATCGAACTGCTGAGCAGGCTGTTACCGGCATTGAGCGACGCGCCCAGGGTCCACACCAGCGGGTAGATAATGATCGCCGAGACGGCGAGGATCACCAGCCAGGAGAGCGATAACCGCACCCATTTCTCTTTCTTAATACTTTTTGACCTTGCCATCGTTATCTCCTTAAGCCATCTCATCATTTTTGAATGACTTCGTGGCGCGGAACTGCCACAGCGCGATACCCACCACAAAAATTGACAGCAAAATAGTGATGGTGGCGGCAATGGCGTACTGCGAAGAAGACATCGTCAGTTTATAAATCCAGGACACCAAAATATCGGTCCCCCCCGCGTTCGATCCCGCCACCGCGGGCCCGCCATTGTTGAACAGATAGATGATGTTGAAATTATTAAAGTTGAAGGTGTACTGCGTGATGATGATGGGCGCGATGGAATAGAGCACCAGCGGCAACGTAATAGTACGCAGCTTGGTCATGCTACTGGCACCATCCATGGTGGCGGCCTCGTATAAATCATCAGGAATGGCCTGCAACACGCCCGTGGTCATGGCAAAAACAAACGGAAAACCCAGCCAGGTTTGCATCAGAATCAGCGCAGTTTTGGTCCAGAACGGATCGGTCAGCCATGCCTTTGGCGCAATGCCGAAAAACGCCAGAATCGAGTTATTGATCACCCCAAAGGAATCATTAAACATCCCGGCGAACACCAGAATGGTGACAAAGCCGGGCACCGCCCACGGCAGAATAAAAATCGTGCGGATCAGCGCCTTGAAACGTAAATCCTTCTGATTAACCAGGATGGCCAACATCACACCGACCGAGCATTGCAGCGTGGTCGCCAGCAGCGTCCAGATCACCGTCCATTGCAGCACATCAAAGAAGGTGGAGCGCCAGATCGACAAAGTGAAAATATTGACGAAGTTTTTAAAACCGACCCAATCCACCAGCTTGGCTGGCGGCGTGTGGTACAAGTTGTAGTTGGTGAAGGCAATCGAAAAACCAAACAGGATCGGGAATATCACCACGAACACCAGCAGGATAAAACCAGGGGTGATCATCAGATACGGAAACCCCTCACTCAGCAGCATTTGGTACTGCCGCCGCACGCTGTTTAGCGGCCTGCCCTCATCCCGCTTTTTGCCGTTTATCCATGCGTCATACAGTGATAAACCGTAAACCCCCAGTCCGAAAGCGATCACTAACAGACTGATTATCCCTTCGGCCAGCAGGAAGATCGAGTTATCGCGCGGCACTTCCTCACCAAGGGTGTATAAGCCCCACATCCCTTCGGCCAGGAAATCGTGGAAAATCCCGATAAAGCTGCAGAGTAACATCAGGAAAATAAGGCCTTTAGCCCATTGCCGGTGATAGAACTGGCCGAAGCCGGGTATCAGCGCCAGCAACAGCCCAGCCATTGCGTGGCGGCGGCTCACCTTGTCGGCGGCAAAATTCTCACTGGGGGTGATAATCACAGAGTATTCCTTCTTTTAACGGGAGAAAGCCTCCCGTTCAGATGAGATGAGTCAGGTTTTACTGATTGCTGGCCTGCATCGCCTCGATTTGCATCTTGATCTGATTTACCGCTTCTTTCAGCGCGACATCAGGTTGTTGCTTACCGGTCATGCTCAGCTCAAGGGCGGCATTAGCCGGACCCCAGACTTCCTGCATTTCAGGCACGCCCGGCATAGCGGTGGCGAGGCTGGCCTGAACCGCAACGGCGCTGGCCTTCTCGTCATTCTTAATCAGGGGATCATTAATCATCGCCACCAGCGGCGGGATTTCATTGGTGACCTGGTAACGGATTTTGACGTACTCCGGCTGGTTAATGAATTCAATGAATTTCTGCGCCAGCACCTTATCTTTGCTCCAGGTCGACAGCACGTAGCCTTTCACCCCGAGGAACGAATTCATGGGTTTGCCATTCGCCAGTTTCGGCAGTGGCGCAACACCATAATTGATGCCCGCCTCGGCATAAGGTTTGAACGCCCAAGGGCCGTTGATCACCGCCGCGACTTTTTTCTCAGTAAACAGGGAGTCAATTGCATTCAGACCACTGTCACCGATGATCCCCGCAGGGAAAAGGCCGTCATGGTAAAACTTCTTCAACTCATTCACTGCTGCAATACTGCCTGAGGTGGCGAGCCCAATATCATGGGTGTTCAGTGCCCCGTTATCCTCTTTGCCGAAGATATAGCTGCCCATGGCGGCCATCACGCCCCAGCTGTAATAAAGCTGATCGAATTTTGCCAGCAGGCCGTATTTATTCTCCGCCCGCATTTTTTTAGAGAAATCGTAATAGGCGTCAAGCGTATCCAGCGGTTTAGGCAGCAGATCTTTGTTGTAAATCAGGACCAGCGTTTCAACGGTTTTCGGCATGCCATACAGCACATTATTCATGGTGAAAGCGTGAATGGATGGCTTGGTAAACGCGTCGATTTTCGCCTGGTCCACTTTCATCGGTGCCAGCAGGCCCTGCACCACGGCAGCACCCAGCTGATCATTGGGGATCACCAACACGTCAGGACCAATGCCCGCCGGACCGTCCAGCCGCAGCTTTTCTATCTGTTGTGCAAACGGCATCTCCTGCACCGTGATCTTCACGTTGTTTTGCTTTTCAAAATCGCTGATAGCCTGCTTAATACCGTCGGATTTTTTAATGTCTTCCCAGACCGTCAGCTGCTGACTGGCCGCAGCGGACGCAAAACCAGAATATTGACCGGCGGCCAGTGCGACCAATACCAGAGCGGTGATTTTATTGGTTTTCATTTCCTGCCTCATGTGAAGGTATTACATTTTTTGGTTTCGCCATCGGATTTTTTAAAAAAACCTGGGTCAATATCCTTATTTTTACAGCTGTCGCCTGAAGAGTCCGCCTTCACCTTGTTTTGTTACACGTTACCTTCATGTGACTGATAACACTATACGAACATCGCTATTCTGTGATCATGATTACAGAAATGAAAACCGATGATATAGCCAGTAATCATGCGCAGTTATAGTCACATCAGGCTTTTTCATTGACCACGTTAGGTTACATCACGACTGTTATACGTATTACATACAAACCAAATAACGCGTGAAAACACCGACTGATATGGCCAATCACTGATAATTTTCTGAGGAACCATTAATGGCCAGCATAAGACTGAAGAACGTCACCAAGCGTTTTGGGCAAAACGTGACACTCAACAGGATCAACCTTGAGATAAATGATGGCGAGTTCGCGGTATTTGTCGGGCCATCCGGCTGCGGTAAATCGACCTTATTACGTATGATTGCCGGGCTGGAAGAGGTCACAGAAGGGGATATTCTGATTGATGAAGAACGTGTGAATGATGTGGCGCCCGCGCACCGGGGTGTCGCCATGGTGTTCCAGTCCTATGCGCTTTATCCACATATGACCGTCGCTGAAAACATGGGGTACGGGCTGAAAGTCAACGGAATGCCGAAAAGCGAAGTCCGGCATCAGGTCGAAATGGTGGCCAAAACGCTGCAACTTTCTCATTTACTGGATAGAAAGCCCAAAGAGCTATCCGGCGGGCAGCGTCAGCGCACGGCGATCGGCCGCGCTATCGTGCGGGATCCGAGGGTTTTCATGTTTGATGAACCGCTCTCTAACCTCGATGCCGAGCTGCGCGTTGATATGCGCCTGCACATTGCCAAATTGCATCACGAGCTGAAGACCACCATGGTGTATGTCACCCATGATCAAGTCGAAGCCATGACGCTGGCCGACAAAATCGTAGTGATGAACTACGGCAAAGTCGAACAGGTCGGTTCACCCATGGCGCTGTATTACAACCCGATAAACCGTTTCGTGGCCGGCTTTATCGGTTCCCCCAAAATGAATTTTCTGCCGGTCACCGTAGTCAGCTGGACGGCCGATTTACTGACCGTCTCCCTTGGTGGCAGCCAAACCCTGGCGCTCGCCCTCAAAACCCGGCAGGTGGAACCCGGAGAAAACATCACGCTGGGTATCCGCCCGGAGCATCTTTCAACATTGAGCCACTCGCCCCTGCGCCTGGATTTTCAATGCGAAGTGGTCGAACGGCTGGGCAACAGCACCTATTTATTTGGCCAGTGCCACGGTCATGATGGTTTCAAAATGTTATTGCCGGGTGATGCTCATTTTCAGCCTTATCAGAAATTACAGCCTGGATTTGAAGCCACGCAATGCATGGTGTTCGATGCCGATGGCCTGCGTATCAGCGCAGAGATAGCGGTCCCTCATCCTTAAACTGGAAAACAGTGATTCTCACTGCACTCTCCCATCCAGGCAAACATCCACGTTTGCCTGGCGGGCGGAGGGGACTCCGAGGGCGATGACCCCTGCGGGTAAATAACGCAGAGGTGAACGTCAGGATGAGCTAACGCGCGCCGTGGAGAAACATCTCCACCGCATTTTTGACCAGATGACGAATCTGCTCCAGATCGAGCGGGGCCGGGTTGCGCTGGTAAATACGTATTTCTGTTTCAGCCGTCACTAACGCTAAAAACTGTAACGCCCGCAAGTGCGCATCTGCGTGCGCCAGCTGGCCTTTTTCCATCGCCATACTCATAAACGACGCCAGCATCGCGATAGACTCGCTGGGGCCAGAATCATAAAACAACATGCCAATATCTGAATGACCCGCTTCGGCGATCACCATCCGGTAGAGCGCCAGCGCACTGCCATCGTTGGTCAATACCAGTAACATCCGTTCGGCAAAACGGGTCAGTATGGTGGCCAGATCAACGTCTGGGCCGCTGGCGGAGAGTTTACTGACGGCCTCCGAAAGATGACCCGTCGCATAAGCCTGAACCACCGCCACCAGCAGATCCTCTTTCGAGGCAAAATAGCTGTAAAGCGTGGCTTTTGAGCCGCCAAGACGTTTGGACAGCGCATTCATGGAGGCCCGCTCATAGCCCGTTTCTTTGAACAGACTGGCAGCAGCATCGATGATCGCTTCCCGGCGAGCCTCTGTTTTCACCTTCATGGTCACTTCACTCCTCAAAAGAGCCTACAGACGCGATACTGTCGCAAACTCAAACGCTTATCGAAAACTGTACCGTACAGTTTTCACATTACTTCACTCTAACGTCGGGATCCGTGGTTGTAAAGCCAGCTCATTTCACGCGGCTTCGCAGACACTGCACTTTCATAACCGTACCGACATGTACATTTCTATTTGACAGGTGAAAGCTAACCGGGCATAAGTGTACCGTACTGTACGGTTTATAAAAAGCCGACACCGATTCCCCTTCGCCCATTAAAAAAGGTTCTGCCCATGTCAGCACTCCCTAAAAGTTTTTCTCTGGCGGCTTTGCTCTCTGTCACCGTGTTAGCAGGATGTGCGGATAGCCAGCCTGTGCCCTACGCCGGGGTTTCCTCTTCATCACACATGAAACCCGACCTCAAGGATGAAACCGGACACATTCCTTACAGCTATTCCGTTCCCACTGATTGGAAAAAATACTCGCAGATGATGATGGATCCGGTGGTGGTGTATCAGGGGCATGATGCGCAGTTTGACGATGTGTCACCGGCAGACCAGCGCATTCTGGCCAACGGACTACAGCAAAAATTTGAAGATGCGCTGAGCAAACGTTTCCGCACAACGGATACCCCGGCCCCCGGCACGTTGCGGGTCCACCTGACACTCACCGGGGCGGAAACCACCACGCCGGTGCTGGGCACGTTCTCACGTTTTGATTTGATGGGTGGCCCTTACAACCTGGTGCAAACTGCACGCGGCAAGAAGGGGTCCTTTACCGGCTCGGTCAGTTACGCCGTGGAAATTTACGACGCCTCGACCCGCCAGTTACTCAAAACCTATGTCAGCAAACAGTATCCAAGCCCGATGAATATCAGCGCCAGTTGGGGTTCACTCAGTGCAGCACAGGCCGGGTTAGATAACGGGGCAGAACAGCTGGCAGAGCAGCTGCAATAACGGCGGGACCGAGCATGAAAATCTACCCAACGTTTGTGGTGTGCAAATACTGCGACAGCCTGTATGCACGAAAACGTCTGCAACCCCGTGAGGCGGCCTATTGCTCGCGCTGCTGTACGGTACTGTGCCGCGGTCCGTGGCTGAATCTGCAACAATGGCTGGCACTGACCGTCACTACCGCGCTGCTATTTATTATCACCAATCTGTTTCCGGTGATTGAGATTCAGTTTCACGGCCAACATCAGGCAGCAACGTTATGGGAAACCGCAGCGGCACTGGCGCACAGTTATGCGTCTCCGCTGGTGATCCCCATTGCGCTGCTGATTATCGTTTGCCCGGCATTACAGATCTTGCTGCTCAGTTGGGTACTGATTTATGCCTGCTCGCAGAAAACCGCACCGGGTTTTTCTGCCGCCATGCGCTTACTGGCAGGGCTGGCACCCTGGAGCATGGTGGAGGTCGCGCTGCTCGGCGTGCTGATCGCGGGCATCAAGCTGTCGAGCATGGTGCAAGTGGCTACCGGGCCTGGTACCTGGGCACTGGCAGGCCTAAGCCTGCTGTTGCCGGTGATCATTCATCAGGATTATCACCGCCTCTGGGCGCTGAAAACCGTCCGGGGACGCACTCATGACTGACTCACCGCGTGCGCTGACCATCACCATTGTTCGCTGCCCGCTGTGCGGGCTGGCCTGCGAACACATCAGGGTCATTAATCATGCGGGGATCTGCCCCCGCTGTCAGACCGTGCTACATCCACGCTACCCCGACAGCCTGAGCCAGTGCTGGGCGTTGCTGATCACCAGCATGATTTTGTACCTTCCGGCCAATCTGCTGCCTGTCATGTTTAATAGCATCGCCAGTAACGGCCACGAAAATACCATTATGGGCGGCATTATCGCCTTCTGGAATGCCGGTTCTCAGGGCATTGCGCTGATCATTTTCGTCGCCAGCATTCTGGTTCCCTGCCTAAAATTTTTGGTGATGGGAGGGTTGCTGATCAGCGTACAACGCCAGCAAACGCGCCACAGGGCTGAACGCACCCGTCTTTTCAGGCTGATGGAGCATATCGGTTATTGGTCGATATTGGATGTGATCGTGGTGGCCCTGGTGGCGGCCTTAATCAATATTCCCGGCCTGAGCCGCGCTGAGCCGCGCATCGGTATTTTGTTCTACGGCGCGGTGGTGCTCATCACCCTGCTCGCCGCTCTCAAATTTGATCCCCGGTTAATCTGGGATGGTACCCATAATGAATGATCCCCACACCTTTCTGCCGCCCTCACCTGAAGTCAACCCCCCTGCGCCCCGGCTCTCAGTGTTCTGGCTACTCCCCGTCGCGGCAGCGCTGAGTGGGCTTTTTCTGCTGATGCAGATCTGGAGCGTTACTGGCCCGGAGATTGCCATTACCTTTCAGGCCGCCAGCGGACTTGAGGCAGGAAAAACCAGCGTTAAATACAAAGATGTCACTGTCGGCACCGTAAAAAATATCACCTTAAGCGGGGATAATGAGCGCGTTATCGTGACAGTGTCACTGACAAAAAATGCCGAGAGCCTGGTCAGGACCGACAGCCGGTTTTGGGTGGTGCGACCGAGAGTCGGCATGGGCGGCGTTTCGGGCATCGACACGCTGCTGTCGGGCGCTTATATCAGCATGGATACTGGCATATCGACCGAACCGGCACGGCATTTTCAGGGGCTGGAATCTCCCCCGGCGGTGATTAACGGCCAGCCCGGTACACGCTTTGCCGTGGTGACCGATGATCTCGGGTCGCTGGATGTCGGCTCCGCCGTCTATTACCGCCGGGTCCCTGTAGGCCGGGTGGCATCGTATGCGCTGCGCCCGGACGGCAAAGGCGTCAGCCTGAATATTTTTATCGATGCCCCTTACGACCGTTTCGTGACCGCCAATACCCGTTTCTGGAATGCCAGCGGGGTAGATGTCTCGCTCGATGCCGATGGTCTGCGGCTGAAAACCCAAACCATGGCATCCGTGATTGCCGGGGGTATCGCGTTTGCCACACCGGATACCCCTGCGGTCACGCCTGCTGAAGCACCGCGCACGCTGTTTGTCCTGGCTGAAGATCAGGCAGCGGCGATGGCACCGCCTGACGGTCCGGCGAACTTTTTCCAGCTGCGTTTCGATCAGTCACTACGCGGCATGAAAGTGGGCGCGGCGGTGGAATTCTCCAGCATAAAAATTGGCAAGGTGACGTCGGTTAGCCTTGATTACGAGAAAAAGGGGTATTTCACCTCCGTGGTGGGCATTGAAGTTTACCCAAGCCGGTTGGGTACGGTGGTGGATAAACTGCCCAAACCGGAAAAAGACACCCAGAAACAGGCGGCACTGCTGCTGCGCGATATGGTCAAAAACGGGCTGCGGGCACAGGCGCGGTCAGGGAATTTGCTGACCGGCCAGCTGTATGTCTCTCTCGACTTCATTCCTAATACACCGCCCGTACCTTTTGACCTCACCGCCAGCCCACTACACATTCCCACGATTAACGGCGGCTTTGATCATTTGCAGGAAGAGATGGCAACGCTGATTGGCAAAGTGTCAAAAATGCCTATCGAGTCGATTGGCAATAATCTCAATACCACGCTGGGCAACCTCAATCAGGCTTTAGTGCAGGTTAACGGCCAGCTATTACCCCAGGCCTCGCAAACGCTGGACCAGCTCAACCGAACACTGAATTCTGCGCAGGATCTTATGGCCACCGACTCCCCGTTCCAACAACAACTGTTTCAAACGCTGGCCGAATTCCAGCGCACGCTTTACTCGGTGCGCACGCTATCCAGCCTGCTGACCCGTCAGCCGGGTGCGCTGATTTCAGGGCGGCAAAAGCGCGTCGAGATCCCCGTTAAGGAGGCCCAATGAACCGAACCGGCCCACGCCACCCCGCAGTAAAACTCGGTCTGGCCGCGCTGTTGTTAAGTGGCTGCGCCTCATCACCGGTGCATTATTACACGCTGGTTCCCGCCGGTGACGATGCGGTTGCGCCCACCGGGCAGGCACCCTATGTCATTGATGTACAACCGGTGTCGATCCCCGGGCCACTCAATCAGCCACAGCTGATGCTGCGGCACGGCGAAAGCGAAATGATCATTGCCGAAGAGGCCCTGTGGGCATCGCCACTGGATCAGGAGCTACGGGCAGCGCTGATTTTCCAGCTGGAGCACAAGCTGAATACCACCAACGTGGTGAGTTATCGCCTGTCAGCAGGTAAACCGGTGATTAAAATCAACGCGACGTTTGAGCAATTCGATGGCTGGCTTGGCCAGAAAGCAAGGATTGCGGTCACCTGGCAACTCAATTTCACCGATGGCAGCCCGCAACAAGTCTGTTACACCCGCGCTGTGCAGGCATCAGCCGGGGGATATCCGGATCTGATTGCTACGCAGCAGGCGTTGCTGCGTCGTCTTTCCGGTGAGATCGCCACCGCCATCGGGCAGGGACATTGCGGCAGAGGATCTCTTGTGAATGTTCAAACCCAAGCGGGACGTTTCCCACCCCCTTAAGGCAAGGGGTGATGAGCTCAGCTCATCAATCGCAAAGGGGCGGGTTGAAAGGGGTATCGTGGCTCGTGTATGATACGAAGAATATATAAAGCATATACAGACCATATACCACAGGTACCCACGATGGGCATTATCAAAATCTCAGAAATGATGCACGAAAATCTGCGCATCGCCAGTCTGGCGTTCACCCGTTCGATGAATGCGCAGGCCGAACACTGGATGAAAGTGGGCATGCTGATGGAGATGCACCCGGACTTGTCTCACCGCGATATCTGTCAGCTACTGGTTCGCGCCAGCGCAGAATCGACGACACATTTCGATGGCATCAAAACCCTTCTCAATGATGGCGTCACCGCAAGGAAAACCCACAATGACTGACCAGAGCTTTATCAAACCGGCGGAAGGTATCGCCAAAGCACGCATCGCCGGACAGCTTGCCGCACGCGTGCTGCAGATGATTGAACCACACGTTCAGCCGGGTGTGACTACCGATCACCTCGATCAGCTGTGCCATGACTTTATCGTCAATGAACTTCAGGCGATCCCGGCCAACATCGGCTATCACGGCTATGAAAAAACCACCTGTATTTCGGTCAATCACGTGATTTGCCACGGTATTCCGTCAGAGAAAGTGCTCAAGAAAGGCGATATCGTCAACGTTGACGTGGCGCTGATCAAAGATGGCTGGTACGGCGACACCAGCCGCATGTTTTATGCCGGTGAGCCCTCGATTCTGGCCCGCCGCCTGGTCGATACCACACTGGAAGCCATGCTCGCCGGCATTAACGTGGTGCGCCCCGGCGCCACCTTGGGTGATGTCGGTTTTGCTATCGCCAACGTGGCGAAGCGCGAAGGGTTCACAGTAGTGCAAGAGTATTGCGGTCACGGTATTGGGCAGGGTTATCACGAAGAGCCGCAGGTGCTGCACTACGGTCAACCCGGCACCGGCGTGGTGCTGAAAGAGGGCATGTTGTTTACCATCGAACCGATGATCAACGCCGGTCAGCGTCATTCAAAAGTACTCAAAGACGGCTGGACAGTGGTAACTAAAGATCATTCGCTGTCGGCACAGTGGGAGCACATGGTGCTGGTGACCAAAGAAGGCCACGAAGTATTGACGCCCTGGCCGTGATTGAGGCAAAGAGAACCGGAAACTGAGTTTCCGGTTCTCTTTCCTCATCAGTTAACCACTGACTACCACTGGTATCTCACCCCCACCATGCCCTGATAGCCCTGATAGTCGTTGTTCCCCCAGGTGCTGCTGACGTGTCCCCAGGTTTGCCAGTTTTGGCTGATATTCCCGGTGACACCCGTTTTCACTTCATAACGGTTAACCGACGTGGCGTTTTCAAAGCGCACCTGATTGAAGTCCACGCTGTCCGATGCCGGTTTACCGTTATACCAGTTCACTTCCACAAACGGCTGCGCACTGCCTGCCACCCGCGTATTCTGTCGCGTCAGGCGCACACCCATGCGCGTTCTGATCCCATCATCACCGTTGGCATTAACCTGGGTACCGTTATCTTCGGTGTGGCCTGAGGTCTGGTAATGGCTGTAAATCAATTGCGCCTGCGGCGTCACCATCCAGCGGACATCATCAGACTGTTTCAACGCGAAGCCGTAACCGGTTTCGACTGACACGTCCGTCCCCTGACTGTTGTAAGACTCCTGCGGCAGGTCGTCACCGTTCACATCGTTTTTGTACCAGGCGTGCTGGATCCAGCTGTCCACATACGCACCGCTGACACGATCCGCCCGAGCATACCAGGTGCCATAAGCCCCCACGCTGTAACCGTTGACCTGCCCTTTCGCCTCATAACCACTATTTTGCACGCTGACATTGCTGGTGGAATGGCCGTAGCCGCCCATCACACCGGCGTTAATCTGGTCGCCATTCACGCCGTCTAACTGATACACATCACTACCGAGTTGAACCAGCGTGGTGTGGGTTTTCTCATCAAACAACCCGCCATCACTCTTCTGCTTGGTATAGTCACCCCCCAGACGTACCCAGCCTTTTGCCATGTCAGTCTCTGACTGGCTGCGCGCGGCCCCGGAACGATCGTAGAGGGTATGCAAGAACATGTTCTGTGCCGCACGCTGGTTCGCCAGATAAGCGCCCGGCTCAGGACGATAGTTCGACGCAGGCGTTGGGGTCGGCGGCGTTGGGGTGCTGTCTTGTGATTGCAGGTACCAGTCGCCATTGCTGCTGTTTTTCACCAGATGGTATTCATACGCCCCGGCTACCGCACGGCCATTGAGGTTAAACACGCCGTCCGATTGCCCACCGACATCCACCACCTGAATCCCGGTGTTAGTTTGTGCGCCAGCACCGCCTGCGTTTTTCACCGTCACCTGCGTGGTGCCCGAAGTATTTCCGGCTACCACCAGTTTATCGGTCACCGAATTGTCACCCCCCAGCACGGTTTGCAAAGCCAGCACGCCGCCGCCAATGTAATTACCGCCCACCGACAGCGTGTTCCCCACCGAAGCACCCGCCAATTGCAGCAGACCGCTGTTGGTAAGATCACTGCTGAGGTTCAGTATGCTGGCCGCCGCCGATCCGTATGCCGACAGGCTGTTGAGTGACGCCAGCGTACCGCTGTTGTTGACGCCGCCACTGACCGTGCCGTCACCGGCAAGGGTCGCCCCCGAAGCCACTGTCACTGCACCTGCACCATTAGCCCCCAGTCTGGCACCGGACTGCGTTCCGTCACCGACGACCAGCGTACCGCGGTGGATGGCGGTAGTCCCGGAATAGGCAGGCTGATAAACCGTCAACGTACCGCTGCCAGATTTAACCAGATCGCCGGTGCCGGTCAGGCTGTTGGCAAGCGTCATGTTGCTGCTGTTATCAATCTGCAACGTGCCGTTATCGGTGATGGAAGCGGTGCCGAGGTTCTGCGACGCAGAGGCGATCAGCGTCGCATCATTGCCAAGGGTGAAATTACCGTTGAACGTGGCGTTATCCGCCGCCAGGCTGATCACTTCACTGCTGTCGAGCTGGACAGAACCCAGGCCAAGCAGTGTATTGTTCAGCGCGCCGCTGGCGGTCTGGCCGTTGGAAGTCTCGAAAGTGAGCAGGTCACCGGCGGCGTCCAGGGTAATGCTGCCGGTGCCTAAGCCCTGCACGTTGTTCAGGCGCACGGCAGAACCGCCGGTGATCACCGTGTTAGCCGAGAGGGTCGGATTTGCGCCGTCAATGGTCAGCACGCTCGGGTCAACAACCAGCGTACCGCTGCCGGTCAGTCCCCCGAACACCGTACCGCCGTGGGTATTGCCCGCAGTACGCTGGCTGTCGGTGAGGGTCAGCGTACCGCCATTCAGATTGAGGAGCGTCCCTGCCGCACTGTTCAGTGCGCCGACACTCTGGGTTTTACCGTTGAGATCAACCTGACTGGTACCCAGCAGATCCAATGACGACGTATTCCCCAATGTGTGATTAAACCCGAGGCGCAGCGTGCCGTTCGTGACGGTCGTCTGGCCGGTGTAATCGTTGAGCGGGTTATTGAGCGTAGCAATGTCCATCACATTGACATTCAAACCACCCGCACCGGTGATCAACGCATGCATCTCGTTACCACCCAGTGGTGCGTTGCCGTTCTGAATCAGTGACACTTGCTGCCCCGCCAACAGGTCGAGTTTAATCAGCCCGGAGTAAAGGAACACCCCCGTTTGCCCCTGGAGATTGTTGTCTGTCAGCCCGTAACTGTAAGTGCCCACACCCACCACGTTGCCCAATTGAGTGACATCTGCGGTGGTCAATCCCAGCGGGTTGCCCAACCCATCGGTCAACGTCAGGTTAGCGGAGGAGCCGGTATTGCCCTGTGAGAGAATCAGCGCATCACCGATAATGTCATCCTGTTGCAGTAACGGCTCACTGGCTGCATTGGACGGATCTGGCAGCGTATTGAGCCCGTTAACCCGGATTTCACCGCCATTTAGCGCTAACTGGTTGGTCTGAATCAGGCTGTGCGTCAGCACATCGAACGTACTGCTACCGCCGTTGAGTACCAGATTACCGACGTTTTGCGTCCCCACACCGACCGTCTGATGAGCGGACTGAATTTGCAGCGTAGCATTGGTCAGCGCCTGGGTATCCGTGCCGGACAAGGTAAACGCGCCCTGCCCAAGATTCACCAGACCGGCGAACGCACTGCCGCTCCCGGTGCCAAAGGAGAAACGGTCCGCCGCCGCGGCCATCGCCACGTTCAGCACACCCTGACCGTTCAGTAATTGGGTGAAGACGTAGTTACCGCTCGCCGGGGCAACGTTCAGTGTCCCGTTAAGCCCGACGCTGCCTGTCCCAAGGTTTTGCGCCGCTGTGACGGTGGAGGAACTGCCGGAAGCCAAATCCCATACGCCATCGAAGCCGCTGTTATCACCGCTGATGGTCAAATGGGTGGCGAGAACCCGGTTGGTACCACTGCCGCTAATGTCACCACTGAGCTGGTTACCATCACCACTGAGGGTCAGTAAACCGGCGTTATCCACGGCGTTGCTAAAGTTACCGTTGGTGACGTTAACCGCCAGCGTGGCCGGTGCCGCGATGGTGGCCGTTCCGCTACCGGCGCCCTGCGCATTGGTCAGCGTGAGGGTACCCGCGCTGACTGTTGTACCGCCGGTGTAAGTGTTCGCGCTGTTAACAGACAGGTTGCCGCTGCCCGATTTTTCCAGCGTCCCGCTGCCACTGACCGTGTTGATGAAGGCCCAGTCAGTGCTGCTGTCCAGCACCAGTGCGCCGCTATTGTTGATCACCGCCGTGCCCAGATTCTGCGCCACACCCGCCGTCAGCGTCGTGCCATTGTCCAGGGTGAAACTGCCGCCGAAGCCGCTGTTATTGCCGGAAAGCCCCACCGCCGCATTGCTCAACAGATGGGTATCACCGGTTCCGCTCAGCGCATTCGCCAGCGCGCCGGTTGCACCATTAAGCTGGAGTTCTGTCCCTGCTCCGTTGAGATTCACCGTGCCGGTACCCAGTCCCGCGACATCACTGAGCAGCGCCTGCGCGCTATTATTGAGGATCACCGCCGCACTCAGCCCGCCGTTGGCGCCATTCACCGTCATGGTGCCATCGTTTAGCGTCAGAGACCCTGCGCCAGTCAACGTGCCGTCACTTTGTCCGCCCTGGCTCAGGGTCAGGTTACCGCCGTTGATGTTCAGCGTAGATCCTGCGGCACCGCTCAGGCTGCCGACCGTCTGCGTTTTACCATTGAGATCAAACCCGGTGGTGTCTTGCAGAATCAACTCAGACGTCGCACCCAGCGCATTATTACTGCCCGCCACCAGCGTGCCGCCACTGACCGTCGTCGTACCGGTGTAGCTGTTTGCGGCGTTATTGAACGTGAGAGTCTGCGCAGCAGAGGCACTGCCGTTGACGTCCAGATTGCCGCTGCCGGTCAGTTGCGCATTCAGCACCGCACTGTTTGAGGTGGCGCCGCTGTCCGTGGACAGATGCAGCGTCTGCCCGCTCACTAAATCCAGCCCTTTCAGGCCATAACCGAGATACAGCCCGTCGTTATTGCTCCCGGTGGAGAGCAGGAAGTCATAGCTGCCGTTGGCCACCGTGGCTCCGCCTTCAGTGATCGCCAGCGTCTGCGGATTATTCACCGCCTGACCCGTGCTATCGACCAGCACCAGCCCCGAAGCATCGCCGGTGACGCTGCCGCTGGCGGCCACCAGTTGAGTCTGAATATCGCCGTCATCCTGTGCCAGCAGGTTCAGCCCCGGAGACAGCACCGGGTTAGCGATCCCGCCAGTTTCCGGGACATCCACCTGAACCGTGCCGCTGGTGAGCGTAAGATCGGTCACGTTCACTTTGCCCACCGGCGTTTGCGGCGGTGTCTGGCCGCTCCACGCGATGGTGCCGCCGTTCAGCGTTAAATTACCGATGTTTTGATCGGCCGCCGCCACTGTGGTGGTGTTGCCGGTATTGAGTTGCAGCGTGGCGTTAGTCAGCGCAGCGGTGTTATCACCCGACAGCGAGAACTGACCTTGCCCCAATTGAACGCTGCCGCTAAAGGCATTGCCGGTCGTCGAGCCGAAGGCGAAGGTATCCGTGGTCGCGGCGAGGTTAGCTTGCAGGGTACCGCTGCCGGTCAGCACATGATCAAAGGTGTAGCTGCCGCCGGTAGGTGTATCAATGTGTAAGACCCCCGGCGTAGCGATCTCCACCGCACCGCTGCCCAGCGTGCCGCCATCGGTCAGACGCAGATTGCCGTAGACATTGGTGCCACCGCTGTAACTGTTGGCACCGGTTAAAGTGGCGGTCCCTGCGCCCAGCACATCCACCCGCCCGCTGCCGCTGATCGCACCCGCGAGGGTCATATCATTACTGCGGCTTAACGCCAGAACACCGTTATCAATGATATCGCCCTGTACGCTACCGGTCGTGGTACCGCGCCCCAATGAGAGCGTGGCAGAGTTATTAATGGTAGTACCGCCGGTGTAGGTATTGTCTGCGGTTAAATCAATGACACCCTGCGTAGTGAGGCGGCCAGTGCCGTCGATAAGCCCGCTGGCGTTGATACCTGCCGTACCGATCAGGGTTCCACCCCCGCTGCCAAGGGTAATATAATGCATGAATTCGCCCGGCGCCCCGACGTCCAGGATGGCGTTATTATCGATGGTCACGCCGCTGGTTGCTGCCCCAAGCGAGTTTTCGGTGAGGGCTGACAGTTTCCCGCCATTGATCTGCGTGCCGCCGGTATAAGTGCTGTCACCTGTGAGCGTAAGCGTTCCCGCCCCCTCTTTCACTATGCCGCCGGTGCCACTGATAACACCATTCAGCCCACTGTTACTGCTGTTATCCATCGTCAGGGTGGCGGTACCGAGCGCAATATCCCCGCCACCGCTGATGTTCTGCACCTGCTGATTGAAATTGTTCAGATCAAACGTAGAACCCAGTCCGACCACCAGGGATGCACTGTCGGCAAAGGCATTGGCAATACCGGTTTTTAATGTGCCCGCCAGCAGCCGCGTCACGCCGGTATAGGTGTTAGCCGCAGAAAAGGTGAGCGTGCCGTCACCCAGTTTGGTCAGTGACTGACCATCCCAGGTCAGGCCGTTGGCCGCCTGATCGGCCAGAACCACATCCACGTCAAACGCATCGCTGGCATTGGTCAGCGTAAAAATGCCCGATGAGAGCGGCGCAACCGCATTCCATGCCAGTGAACTGCCGATGCTGTAGTCGTTACCGTCGGTGGATTTTTTCGCATCGACGACAATGTAATCAGCATTGCCCGCACCGATGCCTTCAACAGCGCTGAAATCACCGGTAATGCCGCCTGTGGTGTGAATCACCACCGTGCGGGCGGCGTCGAGATCGCTGGCTTTCGCCACTGTGCTGCCGCTGTAGCCGGAGATATTCAGCACGGAACTGGAGGTGTTGAGGGTGGCATCTGCGGCGGTCAGCATGGGCGTTGTCCCACCCAAAGTGACATCCAGCGTGCCGTTCACCGTAGACGTTCCGGTGGTGGCAATCTGCGCCGTGCTGTCGAGCTGCGCCGTGGCACCGCTGTCCACCAGCAGACTGGCGGCGTTGAAGGTGCCGGTTTGGGTCAGATGCAAAATACCGGCGGCAATTTCAGCCGCGCCGACACTATTGCCGGCATGGGAGAGTGTCAGCATGCTGGCACCGGTTTTAGTTAACCCGCCACTGCCGGTGATCGTGCCGTCAAAAGTCGTATCGGTGTTGCTCTGCGCGGTCAGATCCCCTGAGCCCAGAGTGAGGGTTCCCGCGCCGCTCAAATCCTGCAATACCTGGTCGAAATTCTTCAGTGCCAGCGTGGTGTTACTGTCAACGTCAACGGATGTGCTGCTGGCAATCGCGTTGGCTATGCCAAGATTGACCGTCCCGCCGGTAATTTTTGTACTGCCGGTATACGTGTTCACGCCATCCAGCGACAAAATACCGGTACTGGTTTTCGTCAGATCCCCCAGGCCGCCAATCACGCCATTCACCGTACCGGCACCCAACTGTAAAATGGTATCCACGTCGGTGATATTAACGATGCCGTTCGCATCGCTGCTCAGCGCAGTCACTACATGCGTATTACTGCCGTTAAAATTCAGCGTCTGCGCACCGGTGATCGACCAGGCCGCCTGTCCAAGCGGGGTATTGACATCCACACTATAAGCGTCGCCGTTCAGACTGACCGTCCCGGTGTAATTATTCGTCGCACCGTTAAACGACAAGTTGAGTGACCCGGTATTGTTCTCCGACATATAGAGACTGAGTGTGCCAGAACCGGTCAGGTTGCCGTTCATCGCCAGCGTATGAACGCCGCTGTCGCCGACATAGTTCAGCGAGCTGGTGTTGATGGCGTCGACGTCGCCATCGAAAATACTATTCACACCCGCAGTTTGCTCAAAATCCAGCGTCGAGTTCGACAGGGAAATCGGTGCAATCAGGTTGTCAAAATGATACGTCACATCGCTGCTCAGCGCCGAGGCCTGGGTACCGTTCATCCGCAGGGTAGAAGCCTCCAGTGAAAGCGCATTCGCTGAAAAATAGTAATCAGTAAACGTAGAGGCATCGCCCAGTTGCAAGATAGCGCCGTTAGTGACATCCACCGCCCCCGTGCCCAACGCATTGGTGGCCGACATCCCATTGAGCGTGCCGGAGGTGACTTGCGTCCCCCCACTCCAGGTGCCACTGCCCGCCAGATTAGTGAGGCCGGTGCCGGCCTGAACCACATTACCGGTTCCGCTAATATCGTCGGTGAACGTGACGTCATCACTGCGGTTGAACGTCAGGGTGCCGTCATTGATCACCGTGTCATTCAACACGCCAGTGGTGCCACCGTTGCCCACCTGGAATGAACTCCCTGAATTGATCGTCGTTCCCCCGGTACCGCTGTTGGTCAATGTGCCGGTCAACAACACATTTCCGCTTTGAAGATGAATAGCGCCAGCCACCGGCAAGGTTCCTGAAATATCCCATTCTTTCCCAGGCGCATTAATATTAAGTAAATTAATCGTGTTGCTATTCACGTAATTACTGAAGGTGCCGGTCGCTGCACTCCCCCCCAGCAGATTAATGGTGTTGTTTGTTTGACCGGTTGCAAGTTGAATATCACCGGTAATAGCGGAGCTGGTATTAAGATTAATAGTATTATTGCTGCCGAAGAGTTTTATCGCTACCCCTCCACTACCATCATCAGGTGTGATCGCCCCGGCATTATTGATGGTGACACCGCCGCTGGATAACACGCCGTCAATGACGGTATGCGAGCCTGAAATAGTCGCACCTTCATTGTTGGTCAGGGTAAATCCGCTGCCGAAATTACCCAGACCATAGAAGGCTGCACCACCGTTACTGTCAATTAACCCATTATTAATAACAGTGAAATCATTGCCGCTGTTAAAATTAATACCGTGACCGCCCTGAATTGTACCGTCGTTGGTTATAGTGTTGGCGCTGCTGCCGCTGGCAAAATTGAACCCGGCACTGGTGATGCCTCCCGCGACAGTCACGCCGCTCCCGACGGTGAAGGTGCTGCCCGTCACGGTAGCATCGGCGTTGATGGCATGGCCTGGGGCGTTAATGCTACTGGTGACATCAAAATCAGTACCCAGCGTACTGGTCACACTACAGGTGGTCGTGCCACCATCACAACCCGCATCCAACGAGGGCAGATCGACCGCAAAGGCTGCAGGCATTCCCATGGAAGAAGAGAGCAGGATAATCTTTAAAGCAATATAGAGTTTATTTAAGGGGTAATCTTTTAGTTGGCGCTGGCTGGGGTCAGTTGCTGTGTCATCATTTACGCATAGCATAGTTTATTCACCCTATATTCGAGGTATTGATTTCCATGAGGTTTAATTAAATAAGCAATAAAATAACGCCGCCCGTTTAATAGGGAGTTAATGTGAAACGACCTCTGCATAAGCAGATACAATTGAAACAGGTTTTTCACGCGATGAAGTCATTCATCGGCGCCAGAAATTCATAGTCAATAAGTTATAGCCAAACCCAAGAATAATTCCACTTAAGCATTACAATATCCTTACTGATCTTTGAATAAGTTCATATCAACAAAATATAATTATTACTGAAATGATTTTTTATTATCGCTCTATGCTGATTTTGTGATTTATATTTGAATTTGAGATTTGATCTTTAGAGGTTTTGACGCGAAGAACAGGGAACATCATGCAGAAGAGGGGGATTTACAGTGCGAGTGATGGCAATTAGCCCACTCAATTGATGTGTGTGATACCTGTGTTAGCTATCACACACATCATTAAAAAAGATTTATGCGGTTTATGGCTGATATTGCGCGTCTGTGACGTGCTCCATCCACGCCACCGGGCTACCGTTCAGTGATTCGGCAATCGCGATGTGTGTCATTGCCGTTTGGGAGGTTGCACCATGCCAGTGTTTAACCCCTTCAGGGATCCAGACAATATCGCCCTGATTCATCTCTTCAATCGGGCCACCCTCTTTCTGGATCCACCCACGACCTTGCGTAACGATCAGCGTCTGACCCAGCGGATGGGTATGCCACGCCGTGCGGGCACCCGGCTCAAACGTCACAATCGCGCCGCCGACACGAGCAGGTTCAGTGCCGCTGAAGGGAGCATCAATGCGCACCGTACCGGTAAAATAGTCAGCCGGGCCGACTTGGGAAGGTTGGGAACCACTGCGAGTAATTTTCATATTTTCCTCTGATCTATCATGCGATGTCTTTACGTTACCCCGATTCATTTGGCATAACCATAGGGCAAAATCCGCATGGACCTATGAGCTGTGCTCATTAATAAGGTGACAACGCGGCTTCTTCTCAACCAGATTATAGAGGTACAATTCTGATCAGGATTTCATCGCATCGTCAAAGGGCCAGAATGTTAAGAGAAAATGTGAACGATCTGATTTTTTTTCTGGCCGTGGCAAAAGAGCGCAGTTTTACCCGTGCTGCCGCGAAACTGGGCGTATCACAATCAGCCCTTAGCCATGCCATCCGCGGGTTGGAAGAGCGACTGGAACTGCGTTTACTCACCCGCACCACCCGCAGCGTCTCCACCACCGAAACCGGCGAAAAGCTGGTAAATGCTTTTGGCCCGCGTTTTGCCGAGCTGGAAGATGAACTGGAAGCATTGAGCGAAATGCGCGACAGGCCGGTCGGTAATATTCGCATCAATGCCGCTGAACATGCCGTTGACTGGGTGCTATGGCCCAAACTGAAACCCTTCCTCGAAAAGTACCCCGATATCAACGTTGAAATTAGCGTAGATAACGCGCTGACCGATATTGTCAGTGGCCGCTTTGATGCGGGTATCCGCCTGGGTGAACAGTTGGCCAAAGATATGATTGCTGTGCGTATCGGCCCGGAGATGCGTATGGCGGTGGTCGCTTCTCCCTCCTATTTCGATAAAAATGCCATTCCGCACTCGCCCGCAGATTTGCAACGACACCGCTGCATCAATATGCGCCTGCCGACGCTCGGCGGGCTGTATGCCTGGGAGTTCGCAAAAGAGGGCCGGGAAATTAAAGTCCGCGTTGAGGGTCAACTGACCTTTAACAGTCTGCGGCAGAGAATTGATGCGGCGAAGAGTGGGTTAGGGCTGATGTTTGCACCGGAAAATTCAGTGGCCGAGGATATTCGGCAGGGTCAACTGGTCAGCGTCTTAGAGGACTGGTGCCCGCCATTTCCCGGCTACTATCTCTATTACCCCAGCCGTAAACAGCACACCACGGCGTTTTCACTGCTGGTAGACGCATTGCGCTATCAGCCATAACGGGAAAACTCAGGTTGGGACTGCCCGGCTTTAGCCTTTGGGGCTATTTCTATGGCGATTTCTCTGAGATCAGGATCCGTGCATTCATCCCGGTAGGGATATCAGTTATATTATCGCGCTGACCGTTGCCGGGCATGAGCCGGGCGTCAAGCTATTACCCTAACTGATGCACTAAAGGACAACACTGCACTATGATTCATCGTTTCTCCCTGGCCGTAGCTGCGGCCGCTATCGTACTGACAGGATGTGCGAAGCATCACGCCACTGGCGAACCGGCGGAAAATTTTGCCAGCGGTGATACGCTGGTCACCGTGACACATGTTCACGACAAAACTGACGATGGCACCACCGTTTTTGTGACTGTCGATGGTACCGACGCGGCGGCGCTGGCTATAGGTCAAAGCGTTGACTTACACGTTCCCGCAGGTGCGCACAAGGTTGGCGGTTATGCCCGCACACTGATTGGCCGCGTCACGATTGCACCGGTGGAGGTCACGACCGCGGCCGACAGCGCTAAGCACGTCGCCTATACCGTCACGAAGAACAAGCCCGCATTTTCAGAATTGAGCAATAGCCCTAAACAGCCGGAGCAACCGCAGAACCCACCGGCATAACGTCTCACCGCCCTGTCCAGGTGACGAAAGGTGCAAAGCGTCAGCCAGCTCTGCACCTTTCGTCATTGAGCCGTCAATCGAAAAGAGTCAACAGCAAGCCCCTTCACGACTGCGATACCCCGGCAATAATATCAACTAACAGAATAACTCACCCCTCATCGTACTAGTGAACTAGTCAAGCATATACATTGCTGCCCATTTGCACTATATTGCCGCGCTTAAGGCCAGACCCGCAGCATAAACGCAGGTTTTTTGCCTTCTCACTTTTTGCCCTCCTTTCAGGTCAATACACATTAAAGCCACGCGAGGATCCGCACTATGGCTACGCTTGCTGTCAACATGCCGCACCGCTCTGTATTGGGTGGCGCGATGATCATTGGGGGAACTATCATCGGCGCGGGAATGTTCTCATTGCCGGTGGTGATGTCCGGTGCCTGGTTTTTCTGGTCAGTCGCCGCGCTGATTTTCACCTGGTTCTGTATGTTGCATTCCGGCCTGATGATTCTGGAAGCCAACCTGAACTACCCGATCGGATCCAGCTTTAACACCGTGACCCGCGACTTACTCGGTAACGGCTGGAATATGCTCAACGGGGTCACCATCGCCTTTGTGCTGTATATCCTCACCTACGCCTATATTTCCGCCAGTGGCTCAGTGATTCAGCACACGATGCGCGAAATGTCTGTCAATGTTTCACCCCGTCTCGGCGGCCTGCTGACCGCGCTGGCCGTGGCCTTTATCGTCTGGCTGAGTACCCGCGCGGTAAGCCGCATGACAGCCATCGTGCTGGGCGCGAAGATCATCGCTTTTTTCCTCACCTTCGGCAGCCTGCTGTGGCATATCAAACCCGTTAACCTGCTCAACAGTGTGCAACTCAACCCGAGTTACGCGCCCTATGTACTGGCGACGTTGCCGTTCTGTCTGGCGTCGTTTGGGTATCACGGCAACGTGCCGAGCCTGATGAAGTACTACGGCAAAAATCCGCAGGTGATTAAAAAATGCCTGCTGCTCGGCACCCTGATGGCGCTGGGGCTGTACGTCATCTGGATGCTGGGCACCATGGGCAATATCCCGCGCCCGGCGTTTATTGGTATCGCTGAACGTGGTGGCAATATTGATGTGCTGGTGCAGTCACTGAGCCAGATCCTCAACAGCGCGGGGTTGGATCTGCTGCTGACTATTTTCTCGAATTTCGCCGTCGCTTGTTCATTCCTTGGTGTGACCCTGGGGCTATTTGACTATCTGGCTGACCTGTTTAAGTTCGACGACAGCCGTATGGGCCGTTTTAAAACGGCGCTGGTGACCTTCATCCCGCCAATGGTTGGCGGCGTGATCTACCCAGACGGCTTCATCTATGCCATCGGTTTTGCCGGTCTGGCCGCCACCGTCTGGGCAGTGATTGTCCCTGCGTTGATGGCGCGGGCTTCGCGCCAGCGCTTCGGCAGCCCGCAGTATCGGGTATGGGGCGGTAATAAAATGATTGTGCTGGTGCTGCTGTTTGGCGTGCTCAATGCGGCGGTGCATATTCTTTCCAGCCTTAATCTGCTGCCGGTTTACCGCTGATGGGGCAGGAAGAACTGCGGGGCACACTGATAAAACGGGGTGCCGTCATTGAGAAAGCCCTGAAAGGGTTGGGTGCACAGGGACAGGGTCTGAAACAGTTGACCCTGTCGGTGGATGACCAGCTGACGCCGGAAGTCCGCGCCGCGCTGCGCCATATCACCCATTTGCGTAACGCCGCGGCTCACGATGCCGATTTCAGCGTAGATGCGCAGAACCGTGCGAAGCTGGAGCAAAACCTGACGATTGTTAACCGTTTCTTCGCGCAACTGCCGCGCAAAACGCGATCTTCACGCAAAAATGCGCAGTCCCGCCAGCGCCCTGCTTCGCGCGTCAGACGGGGGGTCCGGCTGTTCTTTATCGCGCTGGTGATTGCGGCAGGGTACTTTTTGTTTACAGGGAATTTGTTTCCGGGGAATTGGTTTCCGGGGAAATAGTGTGCAAGCCGGTGGCGTAATCACTCAGTAACTCAACAAAGGCGCGCGCAGCCGCACTGCGGTACGCGTCTTTGCGCTGTAACAGCACGGCCTGCCGCACGCTGATGGGTATCTCCAGCCGGAGCGGGTGCAACTGCCGGTCAGCGCTGGCGATGGCCTGCGGCAGGATTGTCGCCAGCTGCCCGCAACGTACCATGTCGATAATCGCGCTGATGGTGCTGGCTTGCATCACCACCCGCGGACGTACCGAAATCCGCTGATAAAACAGATCGATAAACTGCCTCGTCGCGAAATCCCCGTTGAGTAAGACCAGCGGCTGACGCGCAAACGCCTCCGGATCCAACTTTTCGCGCCTGCCTGCCAGCGGATGTCCTTCCCCCACCATCAGATTCAGCGTCTCCGCAAACAGCCGTGTAGAGGCGATCTCCGCCGACTGCACCGGCTCAAATGCAATGCCCAGATCCAGCTGGTCCTGCGCCAGCAACACCTCGATTTTATCCTGCGTCATTTCGCCCAGTTCCAGCCGAATCCCCGGATAGCGCCGGTAAAACTCGCCCACCACGGGCGCGGTCAGGTAAGACGTAAAGGTCGGCGTCATCGCCAGACGCAGCGTCCCCTGCTGTAAATCTTCCGCATCATGAATCGCCCTCGCGCCGGCCTGCAAGTCCTGCAACGCCCGCTCGGCATAATGCTTCCAGGCAACACCCGCATCCGTCAGTGTCACCGTCCGGCCGGAGCGGTCGAACAACTGCGCGTTCAGCGAGGCTTCAAGTTGTTTAATTTGCTGCGACAGGGTCGGCTGGGAGACATGCAACACCTCAGCCGCGCGGGTGAAATTCCCCTGCTCAGCCACGGCCAGAAAGTAACGGATGTGTCGCAGTAGCACAAACACCTCACTATAAGTAAAACCAATAGCCCCCATTATAAATGGGTCTTAGACCCTATAGCCAGTTACGTTCATCATCTGCCCATCGAAACATCAATGAGTGGAAGTGAATATGCAGGAAATTATTGACGGGATTTTGAAATTCCAGCGCGAGGCCTTTGTCGAGCGCAGCGATTTATTTAAACAACTGGCGACACGCCAGAACCCGCGAACGCTGTTTATCTCCTGTTCCGACAGCCGTCTGGTACCGGAACTGCTAACCCAGCGCGAGCCCGGCGATCTGTTTGTCATCCGCAATGCGGGCAACATCGTCCCTTCGTTCGGCCCTGAGCCGGGCGGCGTCAGTGCCTCGGTGGAGTATGCCGTTGCTGCGCTGGGCGTCGAAGATATCGTGATTTGCGGTCATTCCGACTGCGGCGCAATGACCGCTATCGCCACCTGCCAGTGTCTGGACCACATGCCCACCGTCGCCAGTTGGCTGCGCTATGCCGATGCCGCCCGTAGCATTACTCAGGCCAATGACTATGCTTCTGAACAGGAGCGTGTGAATGCCGTGGTGCGCGAGAACGTGATTGCTCAGCTAACCAACATCAAAACCCACCCGTCCGTTGCCCTGGCGCTTGAACAGGGAAAACTCAAATTGCACGGCTGGGTGTATGACATTGCCAGCGGCGGCGTTGATGCCCTTGACGGTAACACGCGCCGTTTTGTCCCGCTGGCTGCCAACCCACAGGTTACGGCTACCCCCTCCGCCACCTGCCTCTAACGCTTTAATTAATTGATAGCCTAAAGGAATTTTTATGACTCAGTCACTGCACACCCAAACTTCACGCCAGCATCTCACCGACATCATCATGGATGCCAAAATCCGCAAGAACCTGACCTTTGAAGCGATCACCGAAGGCACCGGCCTGAGCCTGGCCTTCGTGACTGCCGCCCTGCTGGGGCAGCATCCGTTGCCAGAAACAGCCGCCAGAGCGGTAGCCGCTAAACTGGAACTGGATGAAGACGCGGTGCGCCTGCTCCAGACTATCCCGCTGCGCGGCAGCATCCCCGGCGGCGTTCCCACCGACCCGACCATCTACCGCTTCTATGAGATGGTACAAATCTACGGCTCCACGCTGAAGGCGCTGGTGCATGAGCAGTTCGGCGACGGCATTATCAGCGCCATCAACTTCAAGCTGGATATCAAAAAAGTGCAGGACCCGGACGGTGGCGAACGCGCCGTGATCACTCTCGACGGTAAATACCTGCCGACCAAACCGTTTTAGTTTCGGTCAAACGGTGCGCGCCCTTCCAGGCAATCGTCAATAACCTGTAACACGCCCTCCTCATGATGCAGGCCCGCCCGGTAACGGGCGGCGGCCAGTACAGCAGGCTGGGCGTTTTGCATGGCAAAACCGAACCCCGCGTGTTGCAGCATTTCGAGATCGTTGCCGCCGTCGCCAAACGCCAGCACGTCACTGTCTTCAACACCATACAGCTGCTGGATTTTCTTCAGCCCATTGGCCTTATGGTTGCCGGGGATCACCAGATCCACTGAGCCGTGACCACTGGAAACCGGCTTCACCATCCCGCCAATATTTTCTTCCACCCGCGCCATCAGCCCGGCCAGTTTTTCATGTGGCACTTCCAGTGCAAATTTGAAAATAGGTTCGTTAACGTCGGCATAACTCGCCACCCGGTTCAGGCGGAAATAGTAACGGTTCATCTTTTTAAAGAAGTCTTCGCCGAACTTTTCCAGCATGTACGCGCCGTTTTTGCCGCACACAGTGACTTCGATGTCATCAATGCCGCTGATAAACGCCAGCACCTGCGCGGTCTGCTCTGCGGGCATGTGCGCACAGTAGATTTCCTGCTGTTTATCCACCACGTAAGCGCCGTTTTCGGCCACGTAGGCGATGTCCGGGTCGAGCGCATCGAAGAAGGTTTTCAACTGGTAATATTGATTGCCACTGGCGACCACAAATTTGATGCCGCGACGCTGTAATTCGGCGTACTGGGCGGCAAAGCGCGCACGGTTGTAGTCGCCCTGCGTGTTGAGAAAGGTGCCATCCATATCCACGGCAATGAGTTTGACGGTCATCGTGACTCCTTAGAAAGACAATGAGAGAGTTGAAGAGTGAAAAAAAACCAGCGCCGGAGCGCCGGCTGGCAACATGCCACTCAGTTTAAATCGTTAATATTTCAGCTTAAAAGCACCCAGCGTAATGACCAGAAACAGGATGGCGACCGCAGAAAATGCCACCGCCAGGCTGGAAAGATGCGCGATATACCCGATGATCGCCGGTCCGCCGAGCACCCCGAGATAGCCCAGTGTCGCCACCATCGCCACCGACATATTGACCGGCATCACCTTCTCCTGACCGGCGAGGGTGATCAGCACCGGCACGATATTGGCCGCCCCGGCGCCCACCAGCGCAAAGCCCAGCAGCGAGAGATTCCAGCCCGGCAGGGCTACCACCATCAGATAACCGGCGATGCCCAGAATGCTGCCAAAAATCAGTACCCGCTGGCGGCCCAACGCGCTGACTACCGCATCTCCGGTTAAACGCATCAATGACATGGTGACGGCAAACACGGCGAAGCCCCACCCGGCGTGTTCCACCGCCAGACCGCGATCCTGGGTAAGGAATATTCCGCCCCAGTCCAGCACCGCGCCTTCGGCCATAAAGCAAATCATCGCCATCGCGGCCATCAGGATCAGACGGAAATTGGGGCGTGCTTTGGTCGCAGGTTTAGCCGGACCGGACTCATGGTTGCCGAATGGCAGCAGTTCTGTGAATGACAAACCAGTAATCATCAGCACCAGTACAATGGCCGAGAATGTACTGGCCAGCGGCGACAGACCGGCGCCGAGCAGCAGCGACCCCCCTCCCGCACCGACAATGCCACCCACGCTGTAGAGGCAGTGAAAACCGGACATCAGCGGTTTGGCCGACACCTGTTCTATCAGCGAGCCCTGTACGTTCATCGCCACATCGGCGAGGCCAATCCCCATGCCGAACAGGAACAGCGACACCGCCAGCCAGCGGATATCGCTGAAAGTCGCCAGCGCCGGAAACAGCACACAGAACAGCGCCACCGCAAACAGGATAATGGCCCGGCAACCAAAGTGACCAATCAGCCGCCCGGAACCCAACATCGCCAGCAGTGAACCGCCGCCGAGGCAAAGCAGCAGTAAGCCCAGATCTCCCGCTGCTGCTCCGGTGCGCAATTGCGCGTAAGGCACCAGCGCGGCCCAAAGCCCCATGGCCAGGCCGGTGACGAAGAAAATCGCGCGGGTTGCAACGCGTTTGCCTTTGGCGTCGGTCAACGTAGTGGTGATGTCCAGTGACATAAATAGGGTTCCCATGGCGGAAAACAGTCATCCCGGCAAGACCAGAATCACTTATTAAAAGACTTTTAATAAGTGATTACTATACAGATCAGCCGGAAATGAAGTCAAGCGTCAGACAGAAGAAATACGCGGAGGATCAAAGTTCAAAGATGAGATGGAAGTTATAGCTTTCGAGCGTCAGTTCAGCGATGCCCTGCAGATAATCCTGCTCAATAGAGGGGCGGTAGATCAGGGCAGGCAGATGCTGCTCGGGAATATGGTCCTGGCAATGACGGCGAATGTCGGCCAGATCCTGCGCTTTTAGCTGTGGCCCGGACAGCGCCACCGTGACCGGGTTAATCACCGCCACCAGCGTGACAATAATATGGCTCAGCCGCTCCGTCATCTGCCCATCCGCAGGCGGCAGCGGAATGTGGGAAACCTCACCGGCGAAATGGCTGGCGCCCTGTAACACGCGGCCATTGATCACCATGCCGCAGCCGGTGCACTCTCCTTCCGGCTGCAACAGGTAGGCAACCGGCCCCGTTTCCTGCGGGCAATTGCTGCGGTAAAAACCGTAGGCGGTGTAGTTCATGTCATTACCGACCTGCACAAACAGACCGAATTTTTCCCGCAATATCTGTACCAGCGGCAGACCGTTAAACAGCGCGATATCACAGGAAGCCACCACGCCATCAACGATCACCCCCGGCAGGCCAATACCCATGGCTTGCAGGTTGGGATATCGGGAAACGATATCGCCAATATAATCAAAAAATTGCGCCAGAGAGAGTGGCTGAAAGACGGTGTCCAGCTGTTCCAGCGTGGTGCCGGTAGCGGAAGTGATCAGGGCGGCGATACGGGCGGAGGTGGTGTTACCTTCAACATACAGACTGAGTACCGAGAAGAAATCCGGGTTATAGGCATAACGCTGGGCCGGACGCCCGCCGCTCGACGCATCCAGCGCCAGCGACAACACCTCGCCGGTCAGGCAGAGGTGGTTGAGAACCGTGCCACAAGTGGCGACGCTCAGCCCGGTTTGCTCCGAGAGATCTGCCTTGGTGGCAGAATTCAGCGCTTTCAACGCATTGACCACCAGCACCACATTGTGTTTTTTCATTTCTCGGGTCGTGCGGGTAACCGGGGTATTCATAGCGCCTCATCAACAGCCATTGATCATTAAGGATATTTTATCACATCACGCGCCAGACGCCGCTTTTGGTGGAACCCTCACGTTGCAGCCTGCCGTTGTCCTGCAACGTCTTAATGTTACGTTCAACCGTGCGGGAATTGATCCCCAGAGCCTGTGCCAGCTGAGCGATAGTGATTGACGGCGTGGCTTCAACGGCGGCAAGGATCTTGCTTGCTGTTACTGATAGATTTCCGGCATTTTCTACCGGCATTTCTACCGGCATTTCTACCGGCATTTCTACCGGCATTTCTACCGGCATTACATTAACGTTTGGCTGTTGCGCGTCAATCCCTTCTCTTAATGCCAGCCTCAGTTTTTCCAGCATAAAGGCGATGAAAGCCGTGCAGTCACTGGCCCGGTCACACTCCCCCAGCACGCGGTAATAGTCCTGTTGCTGATCGTGAATCAAGGTTTCAACAGGCAGCCAGGCCAGTTCAGCGCGCCAATCACTGAGGATCAGCGTCTGCCAAAGTCGCCCCATCCTGCCATTACCGTCGGCGAAAGGATGAATAAACTCGAACTCATAATGGAAGATTGAACTCGCAATGAGCGGGTGAATATCGGTGTGTTCCAGCCATGACAACAGGTCATCAACCAGACGCGCCAGCTGGTGGGCAGGTGGCGCCATATGAATCAACTGTTTATCGCGGTAAACACCCACGTTGCCACTGCGCAGTTGCCCCGGCACATCCACCAGACCACTCATCAACAGGCGGTGTGCCGCCAGTAAATCCGCCAACCGGTGACAATTCCAGTGGGGAAGTTGCTCGTAAGCCAAAATGGCATTACGCACTTCCTGAATATCCTTCGCCGGTGCCAACACGCGCTTGCCATCCATAATCGCGGTGACCTGTTCGGCGGAGAGGCTATTATGTTCAATCGCGAGGGACGCCTGAATAGTGCGGATACGGTTTTCTTTACGCAGCAACGGAGAGGCGCGGCCAGCCTGAGCCGCCCAGTGCCCCAATAACTCCCCCACCTCAACCACAAGGTTCAGTATTTCTGCTGTTATGTTGAAAGGTGGTTGATAACCTGCCATCCCGCTCTCCTGCAATCCCTAATCCAAAAAACGCTGACTATGGTCGGCATCCAGTTTTTGCACTGCATCATAACGCCCAAACAGTCGGTAGCGGTTGATCGCAATGCGGTTGTAGCACATGTCGCGAAATGACTGCGGAAAAATCCTCAGTACACTCATCCAGCGCCACGGCGCCGGCAACCCGCTCATGGCGCGGAAGATGGCTTCGGAGCGCAGGAGTACCTCACCGTGATCGATAAGCACGATGGTGTTGATTTTATCCGCATCCAGCCCCGACCAGGCAAACAGCGCCTGGCCCTTTTCCGACTGTACCGGCACCATCCGTACGCTGCGGTGACGGTCATGGCGGATCAGGAAATTCACCCAGCCGATGCACAATTTGCAGGTGCCATCGAAAATCACGATGCGTTCGCCGGGCCGAATATAAGGGGGATCACTGCGCATACGCCAGCTCCAGGGTTAAGTGAGTCAATCAACCACGCCCGAAAATGGCGATCACCGCATCCAGATGCTCTTTCATGGCCTTTTTAGCCGCGCGGGTATCACGGGCTTCCAGCGCTGTGAGGATCGCCAGGTGTTCCACTTCGGAGCGGTGCGGCATGTCCTGCGGCGTGTAGTGCAATTGCAGGCCACGGAACATGGTGCCGTAACGGTGGCCCAGCAGGTGCGCGATGATAAACGCATAGGCCGGATTACCGCTGGCCTGCGCGATGCGGATATGAAACAGCCGGTCGCCGGGGTGAGTTGCCGATCCTTGCCGGTTATCGCGGCAGTTCTGTTCATATGCCTGTCTGATCGCTGCAAGTTCATCATCGGACGCGTGACGGGCAGCCAGCGCGGCGGTTTCCGGTTCGATCAGCCGCCGGGTTTGCAGCAACGAGAACGGCGGCAGCTCGGCGGTGAAATCCAGCTCAATATTCAGCTCGTCATCCACGTCGGCCCACTGATTACGCCCTGCCCGCGCCATTACCGGCTCCTGCGAGGGGGCCGCCTGTGACACCGGCGGCTCGCAGACAATCACGCCGTTGCCGACGCGCACGTCCACCAGACCTATCACCTCCAGCGCAATCAGTGCTTCACGCACCGATGCCCGGCTGACCTGCAACTGGCTGGCCAGTTCGCGCTCGGCCGGTAGTCGGCTGCCGGGCGGAAATTCTTTATTGTCGATCAGCGTTTTAAGTTGGTCAGCTATCTGCCTGTATATTCTCGGATTTTCTAATTTTTTTATCGGCATCGGACACCTGAGCTCTTTTTCAATTAAGTGATTCAGCTAGCATTTATCGGACAAAAATCTTGCTGATTTGTTTTATACATGTAAAAAATTAGTTAAATGAAAAAGCGTTTTAAGTTGAAGTCTGCTGAACATCTTAGCAAAAGAACCTCACTTAACGCGTTTTTTTTCGCAGTCAATGGCCTGACCATTAGACCTAAATAACCGATTTTACCGGGAGTAGCTATGAACCTGACGGGGAAAAAAGTGCTGATCACCGCCGCCGGACAAGGGATCGGTTTTAATACCGCCGCCCTGTTCGCCAGCCACGGCGCCGAGGTGATCGCCACCGACATCAACATCGATAAGTTGCACGGCATTGCGGGCATTCACCCACGCTTGCTGGATGTCACTGACCCGCAGGCGATCAACGCCGTCGCCGAAGAGATTGGCCCGCTGGACGTGCTGTTCAACTGTGCGGGCGTGGTCCACAGCGGCGATATCCTGACCTGCAGCGAGCGCGAATGGCAGTTTGCGCTCGATCTCAACGTTACCGCTATGTTCCACACTATCCGCGCCTTTCTGCCCGCCATGCTCGAACGCAACAGCGGTTCCATTATTAACATGTCGTCGGTCGCCTCGAGCATCAAGGGCGTGCCAAATCGCTTTGCCTACAGCGCCTCAAAAGCCGCCGTCATTGGCCTGACCCGCTCGGTGGCGGCGGACTACGTCACCCGCGGCATTCGCTGTAACGCCATCTGCCCCGGCACGGTCGAATCGCCGTCGCTGCGTCAGCGCATCGCCGCGCAGGCCGAAGCCGAAGGCCGCAGCGAAGAAGACGTTTATAAAGCCTTCGTGGCCCGCCAGCCGATTGGCCGCATTGGCAAGACCGAAGAGATCGCCCAGCTGGCGCTCTATCTGGCCTCCGACGCCAGCTCCTACACCACCGGCACGGTACACATTATTGACGGTGGCTGGAGCAACTGACCTCCGGCCCCTCTCAGCCTCACTTTTCCAGATAAGGATTTTGACATGAAATTATTACGTTACGGCCCGGCAGGTCAGGAGCGCCCCGGCTTACTCGACGGTCACGGTAAATTGCGCGACCTCTCGGCGCATGTTAGCGACATCAGCGGTGAGTTTTTACAGCCTGAGACGCTGGAAAAGCTGCGCCAGCTGGATACTGCCAGCCTGCCTTTCGTCAGCGGCGACCCGCGTCTCGGCGCCTGCGTGGGCAAGGTCGGTAAATTTATCTGCATCGGTCTCAATTATGCCGATCACGCCGCCGAAACCGGGGCAGACATTCCCAAAGAGCCAGTGATTTTCAGCAAGTGGACCAGCGCCATTATCGGGCCGAATGACGATGTGGAGATCCCGCGCGACTCGGTGAAAACCGACTGGGAAGTGGAGCTTGGCGTAGTGATTGGCCAGGGCGGGCGTTATATCAGCGAAGCCGACGCCCTGTCACACGTGGCCGGTTACTGCGTGATCAATGACGTTTCCGAACGCGAATTCCAGATTGAACGCGGCGGCACCTGGGACAAAGGCAAAGGCTGCGACACCTTCGGACCCACCGGCCCGTGGCTGGTCACCGCCGATGAAATTCCTGACCCGCATCAGCTGAATCTGTGGCTGGAGGTGGACGGCAAGCGCTATCAGAACGGCAACACCCGCACCATGATTTTCAAAGTGCCGGAGATCATCAGCTACCTGAGCCGTTTTATGAGCCTGCAACCGGGCGACATCATCTCCACCGGCACCCCGCCGGGCGTGGGCCTCGGGCAAAAACCACCGGTTTACCTGAAGGCCGGACAGGTAATGCGTCTGGGTATTGAAGGCTTGGGCGAGCAGCGTCAGAAGACGGTGCAGGCGTAACCCCACAATGTTTGCTGATGGAATCTAAGCGATGACAACGATTACTGCATTGCGTGTTGAAGATGTGCGTTTCCCGACCTCACTGGCTCTGGATGGCTCTGACGCCATGAATCCGGATCCCGATTATTCGGCGGCTTACGTGATTTTAGATACTGATAACCCGGCGCTCAGCGGCCACGGGCTGACGTTCACCATCGGGCGCGGCAATGAGATTTGCTGCGCAGCGATTAACGCGCTGGAACATCTGGTGGTCGGGCGTGACTTAGCGACTATTACCGCCGATATGGGCAAGTTCTGGCGTGAATTTACCAGCGACAGTCAGCTGCGCTGGATTGGCCCGGACAAGGGTGCCATTCATCTGGCGACCGGCGCGGTGGTCAACGCCGTATGGGATTTATGGAGCAAAGCCGCGGGCAAACCGCTGTGGCAACTGGTGTCAGATATGTCGCCGGAGGAATTGGTGCGCTGCATCGATTTCCGCTACATCACCGACTGCATCACCCCGCAGGAAGCCCTGACGTTGCTGCAACAGCGCGGCGACAACAAAGCGCAGCGCCGGGAGAAACTGCTGGCCGAAGGTTACCCGTGCTACACCACCTCGGCAGGCTGGCTCGGTTACCCCGACGACAAACTGCGCCGCCTGTGTCAGGAGGCCGTCGATGCCGGTTTCGATTACCTGAAACTCAAAGTAGGCCGCGATCTGCAAGACGATATCCGCCGGGTGCGCATCGCCCGCGACGTGATCGGCCCCGACCGCAAACTGATGATTGACGCCAATCAGGTGTGGGAAACCAACGACGCCATTCCGTGGGTCAACGCCCTTGCCTTCGCTAAGCCCTGGTTTATCGAAGAACCGACCAGCCCGGATGACATTGAAGGCCACCGCAAAATCCGTCAGGCCGTGGCGCCGGTCAAAGTCGCCACCGGCGAGATGTGCCAGAACCGCATCATGTTCAAGCAGTTCATCATGCGCGAAGCCATCGACGTGGTGCAGATCGACGCCTGCCGCATGGGCGGTGTCAACGAAGTGCTGGCCGTGATGCTGATGGCCGCCAAATACAACCTGCCGGTCTGCCCGCATGCCGGTGGCGTCGGCCTGTGCGAATACGTGCAGCACTTATCGATGATCGACTATCTGTGTATCGCCGGTACGCATGAGGGCCGCGTGATTGAGTACGTTGACCATCTGCACGAACATTTTGTGCATCCTTGCGATATTCGCGGCGCGGCCTATATGCCACCGCAGGCACCGGGCTTCTCCATCGAGATGCATCAGGCCTCGATCGATAAATACCGTTTCCACGGCTAACCATGTGCAGGAGAACCGCGATGATGCGAATCGATGCCCACCAGCATTTCTGGCGCTACAGGCCGCAGGACTATCGCTGGATAAGCGACGAGATGGCGGTACTGAAAGCGGATTTCCTGCCGGAACAGTTGCTGCCGACGTTACAACGTCACGACATGCAGGGCAGCATTCTGGTTCAGGCCTGTTCTGATATCGCCGGGACGCAGTGGCTGCTGAATATCGCGGAGCAGACGGAATTTGTTCGCGCCGTCACCGGCTGGGTGGATCTGGCGTCGCCGCAGCTTGCAGGGCAACTGGCGTTACTGGCCCATCCGCTGCTGCGCGGGTTTCGTCATCAGGTGCAGGATGAACCGTCGCCCGCACACTGGCTGGCCGATCCGGCAGTGAACAACGGTTTGCGGCAAATCCAGCAGCAGGGGTATGTCTACGAAATACTGGTCACGCACCGCCATCTGGCTGACGCGGCGCAGTTTGCCGCCCGCCATGACCGGCACGCGCTGGTGCTGGATCACTTTGGCAAACCGGATCTACACCTGGGCGCAGCGCACTGGGCGAAACAGATTGCTCCGCTGGCGGCACTGCCCCACGTCAGTTGCAAAATTTCCGGGCTGCTGACCGAACCACGACCGGCGGGCGTCACGCTTCACGATCTGCTGCCCTATTTCGAGGTGGTGCTGGAGGCGTTTGGCAGCGAACGGCTGATGTTTGGTTCCGACTGGCCAGTGTGCCTGCTGGCCGGACGTGACGAAAACCCATGGGCATTATGCGAACAGGCCACGGCCACACTCAGTTCTGACGAGCAGGCAGCCCTTTACGGCGGCAATGCCTGCGCGATTTACCGACTACAGGAAACAAGCAATGAATCTGCATCTGCAAAATAACGTGGTGATCGTCACCGGCGGCGGCTCGGGTATTGGTGCTGCCATCTCAATGACGCTGGCAGAAGAGGGGGCTATTCCGGTGATCATCAGCAATACCGAACCGCCCAACGAGCTGATGCACAGCTTGCAACAGCATCAGCCACAGGCCAGTTTTTTCCTGACTGAACTCCGCGATGAAGCCAGCTGTTCTGCGGCTGTCAGCCAGATCCTGGCACGTTATGGGCACATCAACGGACTGGTGAATAACGCCGGTGCCAATGACAGCGTGGGCCTGGAGGCCGGTCGCGCCGCCTTCGTGCAATCGCTTGAGCAGAACCTGATTCATTACTATCTGATGGCACATCTAAGCCTCGACGCCCTGCGCGCCAGCCGGGGTGCCATCGTTAATATCAGTTCCAAGACCGCGCTGACCGGCCAGGGCAACACCAGCGGTTATGCCTCGGCCAAAGGTGGCGTTCTGGCACTGACCCGCGAGTGGGCCGCGTCGCTGCTGAAAGACGGCATCCGCGTCAACGCGGTCATCCCGGCGGAAGTGATGACGCCACTGTATGAACGCTGGATCAAAAGCTTCGACCATCCCGAAGAAAAGCTGCAACAGATCACCTCGCACATTCCACTCGGGCACCGCATGACTACGCCGCAGGAGATCGCCAACACCGTGGTGTTCCTGCTCTCATCGCGGGCCTCGCACACCACCGGCCAGTGGCTGTCGGTCGATGGCGGCTACACCCACCTTGACCGGGCATTAACATGAGCCGCCGCTTCTGTCAGGCACTGGATCTGGTCGATGACCCGGCGCTCATCGAGGAATACCAGCAGCACCACCGGCAAATCTGGCCGGAGATCGCCACCCATCTTCGCCAGTACGGTATTCAGCAGATGGAGATTTACCGGCTCGGTAACCGCCTGATGATGGTGATGGAGACCACGGACGACTTCGACGGCGGCCTGTTCGAACGCCGCAGTCTGGAGAACCCTAAAGTCGGCGAATGGGAAGCCCTGATGTGGAAATATCAGCGCCCCACGCCCTGGACCCCCGCCGGAGAGAAGTGGGTGGAAATGACACGAATTTTTTCCCTGGCGGAACAACCCTGAAAAGGGATGAGTCAATCAAGACATTGTTTTTCACGTTATCTGACATAAAAAACCAGCCGCTCTGAGCTGAAACAAACCCTGCAACCAGATATCAAGGAATTAACCATGCTCGCAAACAAAACTGCCACTCCGGCTTATGCCGGGCAGAAAGCCACGTCCAGCTTCCGGCTGGCATTTATTCTGGTCACCACGCTGTTTTTCCTGTGGGGGTTATCTTACGGGCTGCTGGATGTGCTGAATAAGCATTTCCAGGAGGTGCTGCACGTCAATAAAGCCCAGTCCGGTTTATTGCAGGCGGCCTATTTCGGTGCCTATTTCATCATCGCCCTGCCCGCCGGTTTCTTTATGGATCGCTACGGCTATAAGGCCGGGATCCTGGTCGGTTTATGCCTTTATGCACTCGGCGCATTGCTGTTCGTTCCGGCCGCGGCCGCAGGCAGTTTCGCTATGTTCCTGTTCGCGCTGTTTGTGATCGCCCTCGGTTTGGGCTGTTTGGAGACGGCTGCCAATCCTTTCGCTACCGTATTAGGTGACCCCGCCGGTGCAGAGCGTCGCCTGAATCTTTCCCAGTCCTTCAACGGCCTTGGGCAGTTTGTCGGCCCGATCATCGGCGGTTCACTGTTCTTCACCGCGACACAGGGCACCACGACGGAAGGTCTGGCGTCGGTCAAAATCACCTACGTTGCCATCGCCGTACTGGTGCTGCTGATTGCCCTGCTGTTTGGCCGTACCCGTCTGCCGGATATCCGCGAGCAGAGCACGGATCTCACCGGTGGCGTGGAAAAAGGGCTGTGGCAGCACGCGCACTTTACCGGCGGCGTGGTAGCCCAGTTCTTCTATGTAGCGGCACAGGTTGGCGTCGGTGCGTTCTTTATCAACTACACCACCGAGCACTGGCATACGCTGTCGAATCAGAATGCCTCTTACCTGCTCTCCATCGGTATGATCAGCTTTATGGTCGGGCGCTTCTTCAGCACCTGGCTGATGGGTCACGTGCGCCCGGCCACGCTGCTGGTGGTTTACGCCCTGATTAATATCGTGCTGTGTGGCGTGGTGGTGGCCGGGATTGATAATGTCTCGGTGATTGCGCTGGTGGCGGTGTTCTTCTTTATGTCGATCATGTTCCCGACCATTTTTGCGATGGGCGTCAAGAACATGGGCAAACAGACCAAACGCGCCAGTTCGGTGATGATCATGGCGATTGTCGGCGGCGCCATCATGCCGTACCTGATGGGCGCGGTAGCTGATCACTACAATACCGCCGTCTCCTATATTCTACCGATGGCTTGTTTTGCCGTGGTGCTGGTCTATGGTTTACGTCAGAGAGCGCGTTAAATGCGCCGGACCCGCAAACACTGACAGAATAAAGGGACACTGAATCAAGATGATTATTTCTGCTTCGACCGATTACCGTGCGGCAGCGCAGCGCAGGCTGCCGCCCTTCCTGTTTCACTACATTGATGGCGGCGCATACAACGAACATACGCTGCGCCGTAATACTGCCGATCTTGCTGATATCGCCCTGCGTCAGCGCATTTTGAAAAATATGTCTGAACTGAGCACTGCCACCACGCTGTTTGGCGAAGAACTGGCGATGCCGGTGATCCTCGCCCCGGTCGGTCTGACCGGTATGTACGCCCGGCGCGGCGAAGTGCAGGCCGCCCGTGCCGCAGCCAGAAAAGGCATTCCCTTTACGCTCTCCACGGTGTCCGTATGCCCGATTGAAGAGGTGGCACCGGCCATCAACCGGCCAATGTGGTTTCAGCTGTACGTGCTGAAAGACCGGGGCTTTATGCGCAATGCGCTGGAGCGCGCGCAGGCAGCGGGGGTTAAAACGCTGGTATTTACTGTCGATATGCCGGTGCCGGGCGCACGTTACCGCGATGCACACTCCGGCATGAGCGGGCCTCATGCCGCCGCGCGCCGCATGTTGCAGGCGGTGACGCATCCGCAGTGGGCGTGGGATGTCGGCCTGAATGGCAAACCGCACGATCTCGGTAATGTATCGGCGTATCGGGGCAAACCCACCACGCTGGAAGATTATATCGGCTGGCTGGGGACCAACTTCGACCCGTCGATTTCATGGAAAGATCTGGAGTGGATCCGCGAATTCTGGAAAGGGCCGATGATCATCAAAGGCATTCTGGACCCGGAAGATGCCAAAGACGCAGTGAAGTTTGGCGCAGACGGCATCGTGGTGTCCAACCACGGTGGGCGGCAACTGGACGGCGTGCTCTCGACCGCCCACGCGCTACCGGCCATCGCCGATGCGGTGAAAGGCGATATTACCATTCTGGCGGATTCGGGTATCCGCACCGGGCTGGACGTGGTGCGCATGATAGCGCTGGGGGCCGACAGCGTGCTGCTCGGCCGCGCCTTCGTTTATGCGCTGGCCGCCGCCGGTGAAGCCGGGGTGGTAAATCTGCTGGAGTTGATCGAAAAAGAGATGCGCGTGGCCATGACCCTGACCGGTGCGAAAACCATTGGTGATATCAGCCGCGCTTCTTTAGTTGCGGGCGGTATTCGCTGATTTCAGGCGCAAAAAAGCCGGTGGGGATTAACACCACCGGCCTGTTTTATGACAACGATATTTGGCGCTTAACGGGTCAGCGCGACAATCCCGAGCGTGACGGCAGCAACGGCGGCCACGCCACCGGCGACGGCGCCTGCGGTATCCCAGTTATCCTGCGTGGTGCCTTTCATGCAGGTATTGGTGTGGACCAGACGCCCTTCTGAGTCGTACACCGGAACACACGGAGATTGCGTGGCACACCCGGCCAGCAGGGTGGCTAAAAGCCCGGCGATAATGATTTTGCTCATGGTATTCCCTTCATGGTGTCACTCTCTGCAATGGCAGGTTGAATGATATTCGCCGATTTTATCACTAAAACCGTGCGCCATGACGGGGCAATTTTTGCAAATTATTTTGAATGTAAAGAACCCATGTTTAAAGCGGGTAACCCCAGGTTTTCCCGGAAAGTATCCCCCTGATAATCCTCATCTAATAGCCCGCGCTTACGCAATTCAGGCAGCAAACCATTTACCAACAGATCTTCCTGATCGGGCTGCCCCAGTCCGTGAAGGGAGATAACATCCAGCACTCCGGCGCGGTAACGCTGCTCGATGGCGTCGGCCAGCTGTTCGGGCGTCCCGGCGGTGAACCAGTGACCGGTCTCCTGCGCCTGAATAATTAACTCGCGCAGGGTCAGCCCCTGAAGGGCAAACCGGCGGAAGATCTCCGCACGTCCGCGACGGCGGTTGACCTGCGCGACGTCAGGCAACCGCGCCGCAGGCAGGGGTTGGTCCAGCGGAACATCACGCAGGTCAACCTCACCGCCCAGCATATCCGCCAGCTTCAGCCGCCCCTGCTGGTAATCGATACGCTCATGTTTTTCGCGCAGCCTGCGGGCCACATCGGCGTCGTTTTCGCCGATCACCGAGTGGAACGAGTTCATCACCAGTGGCAGGTTCTCCGCCCGGCCAAAGCCACGCGCCCGCTGATGCAGTTGTTCGACAAAGGCCACGGCGTCTTCAAAGGTGGGTTGCGAGGTGTAAATCACTTCGGCATAGCGCGCGCCGAGGGTTATCCCCTCTTCCGACTGCCCGGCCTGAAATTGCACCGGCCTGCCCTGCGGCGGCACCGGCACATTCAGCGGCCCCTGCACGCGGAAAAAATCGCCGTGAAAGTGAATCGGGTGCAGTTTTTGCGGGTCAATCTTCACGCCGCCGGAGGCTGCCCGCTGCACGGCGGAAGGGTCATTGGCGTCCAGCAACGCGTTGAGTACCTGAATAAACTCGGTGGCGCGCGCATAGCGCTGGGCCGGATCGGGCAGAGTGATATCGCCGAAATTTTCCTCGCCGACTGAAGACGTTACCGCATTCCAGGCCGCCCGCCCGCCGCTGACGTGGTCCAGCGTGGCAACCAGACGGGCCAGATTATAAGGATGTTGATAGGTGGTGGAGACGGTGGCAACCAGCCCGATACGTGAGGTCACCTGGCTCAGCGCCGCCAGCGTGATCAAGGGATCCTGACTGCCGGTGCTGCCCGCCAGCCCCGCCGGGTCGGCCTGCAGCAGGTCGGCGGTAAACAGGCCGGTGATTTTCGCCGCCTCGGCCTTACGCGCCAGTTCGACAGCCCGTTGTATACCCGGCAAAGGTTTCTGGTCATTAGCCGCGTAAAGATAGCTGCCTGCACCCACCAGCGTTTTCAAGCGTCGTTTATTGTTGCCAGCCACGTTATCCCCTTCTCTTGTAAATCAAACCCCTAAAGTAGTGCGTGACGGTTTTGATTGGCTACCAAGAAAAAGAGATGAGCTTTCCATAATAAAACATAAGGCAGATGGCGGGATACCGGCTGGCGCTGAGATTATTATGACACCCAGGCGATTGACATGACCTGAGCCTAATCCGCCTTCGAAATTGGCATGAACGCAGATTAGTATAGACGTGAATGACGCTGTATTCGCTGCAGGTTGGGTGGCAAGACCTGTAAATCGTTAAAGCGGATAAAACCCGCTTTAACGGAATTCTAAAATTGGGTTATCATTTTGTTAACTTTATCCGTAGATGGATTTAAGTCTACGATATCTAAGAAGATAAACCAGTGCGTTTTTCAAAACGGCCTGGTACTCTGGAAATAAATCACTCGGTCATATTTATACCATAATGTGAATTTGAGGCAAGACAGCAGTAAATTGTTTTTTAAACGCATCGCATTTATTAAGATATTCATTCTCATTCATATACTCAAGAACAATGGGGCCACTGTCCATGGGGATATTTTGACTCACACACTCTTCTCTTAAATAATATTCAGACTCATACTCATATACCGTTATTTTATCCCGCGGTGAAAGCTCCCTCACTTGATCCATATGCGAAAAGAGTAAGGCTAATTGTTTATGGAGTTCATTTCGATGACTCGTGTCTCGCTCTGATATGACGGGTTCCTGCTGTATTTGCGAGTTCCTTCGAACGGGTGCTCGAGGCGCTCTCCGCGGTCCTACGGGGAAACGCTGAGTCGCCACTTGGTTTCTTAAATCTTCGATTCTATTTCTTATCACATCATTGCCATACTCCTCAACGTAGGTAATACTGCGCAAGCGAGTAGCATGATTATTTTTAACATGATCAATTATCTTGGTTGTCAGTGATGAAATAAATCGCTGACGTTCTGCTTCTGAGATATGTACAAAATGCCTGCGAGTATCAGGATAAAGAATGGGAGCCACATTAGCAATTTCTCTCCTGAGCCGGTTATCTTCTTCAACCTTAATGCTACGTAAAAGTGCCAAAACCAACTCTCGGCGTTGTCCATTTGTTATAAGAGCAGGGTTTGTTAATATTGCGATGCTTTTAGTGATCTCCTCACAAAAATAAATCCTTCCCGTAATGGCGGCAAGGGCATTTCCTAATGGCCGATAAGAAGGATCTTCAGTATTGTTGATACCTGCATCAGTTAAAAAATGAAGAAGTAATCCATGCACCAGATTTGTATTTCTACCGTTGTGCTGACATTGGCCTTTAACCCTGTTGTATTTTACATGCTCATAAATGAGGGTGAGAATTTTTGTTTCCGACTTATAAGAGAAGTCCTTTTTTTGACATTTCAACATGATTGCCTGAGAAAGCGTACTTGTACTCATGTCTATTTTTTTCTTGCTACTAAAAATACCCATACTTTGTTCCTTTGATTGTAAGTCATTGATTTTTAATATACCAATGTATTCTATGGTTTTATAAAATTTGGTTTTTATTTTTGCATGGAAGCATAAATACTTATTTTTATATATTTCATATTTTTCACAATGGCGAATAGTTATCTATTGGGATTATATGAAACATAAAATGGGTTTCTTCTGTATCTCAATTAAACGGCAGTGTAACGCTGCCAGGTGCTGAGAGATGGTGTTAATTTCCACTGGGCTGATAGGTTGATGGCTTTCCTGCTTTATGCGCAAATCATCAAGCTGTGCCAGCACCGGTTCTCCACCTTGCTGAAGGCTGCTTAACGGAGGGTTTACCTGTGCCCAAAGGGAGGCTTTGCTGCTGGAGTAACTCGGAGAGTTGTTCTTTCAGGCACCCGTTGCTCGCTGCCCGGCTACCTAAATCGCACAGTTGCTCACACAGTTCGATGTGATTGACCCACAACACGTTAAGTCTATATTTTAGTTTTTTCATGAAATTATAAATAGAAGTGTGAACCATCAGCTAATACTTATACCTTATTAAATATGAAGTTCCACAGTAGCCTTACCTCTCTTGGCTCGAAACATAAACGATTGTTATTCTGATGCGGAGAGGGTGCTACATAAACATTTAAAATGCACCCCACACTTTCTGACCAAAATTGAATAAAATAGGACACAAGGGAAGAGATTGATTCATGAAATACATTAATTAACTATAATTCATTTTCGGTGACAATGTATTTGTGCGCAAAAAGAGCAATAATGGAACGCATTAAAGATTATTGTCACTAACAAATAACCAGGTAGTTACTAACTATTTCAACCAGAGATCATGTTTTCTTGAAAGTTAGATTTTGTAAGTTTTAATGAAATAATAATGAATTATTAATAGACGCGGCGGCCACACCTGTCGTTAAAATACATAACGCCCGATAACGTTCATCGGGCGTTATAAGGCTGACAAGCATCAACCTATAGCAGAACGAGTCAATAATGGGAACGGCGTCGCCCCACTACGCGTCGGGGTGATTCTTCCCTTCTTCGATAAATTCTTCGTCAATTTCGTCCATCGTTCCCTGATTTTCACGGCCAGAGAAGATGTTCCAGCAGGCGATGAACAAAGCGGCGATAAGCGGACCGATGACAAACCCGTTTATGCCGTAAATCTCCATCCCCCCCAGGGTAGAAATCAGGATCAGATAATCGGGCATTTTGGTGTCTTTTCCGACCAGAAGCGGGCGAAGGATGTTGTCAACCAAACCGATAACCACCACGAAGAAACCCACCAGGAAGATCCCTTTCCACAGCATGCCTGCACCGAAGAAATAGATCGCAGCCGGTACCCAGATGATGGCAGAGCCGACGGCTGGAATGATCGACAGGAATGCCATCAACGCGCCCCACAGCAAGCTTCCCTCTATGCCGGTGAAGTAGAACGCAAGACCGCCTAAAATCCCCTGCACAATGGCCACCACCACGGTCCCTTTCACCGTGGCACGCGATACGGCGGCGAACTTAACAAACAGATGATGCTTTACATCCTTGGACAACGGGAGGGACTGCATGGTCAGGTTAACCAGGTAAGCCCCATCTTTGAGCAGGAAAAACAGCAGGTAAAGCATGATCCCGAAACCAACGGTAAAGCCGAAAGTACTCTTGCCGATCACGAATACGCTACCGGCCAGGTACTGCCCGCCTTTCAGCGCCACGCCAGAGAGTTTCTGCTGAATTTCTGTCGTGCTGTCCAGATTGTGCTCAGTCAGGAAATGGCGCACCCACACCGGAAGATGCTGCATGACATCGGCCAGCATCGCGGGCAGCTGCGTGTCATGGCTCTGCAATTTGTTGTAGACCACGTTCAGTTCAATAGCCAGAGAGGAAAAAATGATCCCCAAAGGCGTAAAGACAATCAAACAGATCACCATCACGGTCAGGAACGACGCCAGCCCGTTTTTCTCTCCGATATGCTGTTTAATCCGGTTTTTCATTGGATGGAAAATCACCGCCAGGATGATGGCCCACAGTACCGACGAATAGTACGGCTCCAGTACATCCAGAAAAGCGATGGTCACAATGAACAGGATCAGAATAAAAAACCCCTTCGAAATACCGTCAAATCTCATATTAACTCCCTTGCTTACACCTTATTCCCGCCAGACACCGAATCCGCTGGTGGCTTAAAAATAAGTGCCGTCACTGGTCACTTTTACTTAACTGGCGGCCTTTCTTATCAAAACTTTTCCGCCTTTTTTGCGAATCTGACTTCGCAAACCCCGACAGAGTATAGATAGAGTTATGAAGAAGCAGAGAAAAATCCACTGGCCCAATTTCCATCCTGTGCTAAACCTAAATCAGGTTTAACGACAAGGAGTAGGTTATGAAAAAAGGCTATCTTTTGGCATCTGCCATCGTTTTTTCCGCCCTGCTGGCGGGTTGTTCGAGCAATTACGCCATTCAAACCAACGACGGACGCACTATTGTCAGTGAGGGCAAACCCAAAGTTGACCAAGACACCGGCCTGATTAAGTACAAAGATGCCTGGGGCAAAGAGCGTCAGATTGCCCAAACCGATGTGAAGGTGATGTCTGAAATCGGCAAATAAGCATTGATAAGGTGTTTGATTGTTTGACTGACGGGCGCAGAGTGCTGCGCCCGTTACATAAATGAGCTAATCACTTCTCCTTTTCCTGCTCTGCGCGCAGCGCCTGACGCCCCTGTCGCCAGTTGAGCAGCGGCGTCACCGTTAAACCATGTACTAACACGCTGGTGACAATCACCGTAAAGGCGATATCGGCCATGCGGCCAGCTTCTGCCCCCGCCATGCCGTGGGTGTAGGCGTAAGCAATGTAGTTAATGCTGCCGATGCCCCGGATCCCCAGCCAGCCAATCATCAAACGCCTCGCACGTGGAACCTGACCGCCGAGAGTCGCGATATACACCGAGGCCGGGCGAATCACGATAAACAGCACAGCTGCAATCAGTAACCCCATGGGATCCCAGTGCTGTGACAGAGTGATGCCCAGCACCACAATAATGGCCGCGGCAAACAGGCGCTCAATGGTATCGCCGAATGACAAGGCGTCCCCCACCACCAGGCCCATGGATTTTGCCGGCCCGCGATCGGCAAATGAGTGGCGGATGTGTGGATTCACCAACTCTTCAGCAGGCCGGTAGCGCAAGTCATCGGCCATGTTCTCCGGCGGATGCAGATTCACAATGCGTAACTCTGCGCTACGAAGCCCAACCCCCGCGGCAAAGGCGGCTAAAAATCCTGACGCGTCGAGGCTCTGCGCCGCCGCGTAGCTCAGGGCAATCAGCGCCAGTGCGATAAAATCACTCGGGGCGATATCCCCCTGTGCGTGGCGAAAGTGGGTGGCAAGCAGCCCAATGAGCCGCCCCAAACCGTAACCGATCCCCAGTCCGCCCAGTAATGCCCACAGCACATCCACCAGCGCCCAATGGCCGATTTGCAAGTACGTTAGTGGCTCAGTCGTGTTCATCAGTAACAGCGCCAGCATCAGAATCGGCAAAGCCGAGCCGTCATTCATGCCCGCCTCGCTCGACAGCGACACCCGCAGATTGTCGCTATCACTGGCATCGTTGACGGAGATAAGGCTCGCAAGTACCGGATCAGTGGGGGCGACAATCGCCCCAAAGGCCAGCGCCATGGGCCAGGAGAGGCTGGTGAGATAGTGCGCCACTACCGTGATACCCGCCACGGTGAGTAACATGCCGGGGAACGCCAGCCGCGCACCGATACGCCAGCCGTGGTCGCGAAAAGGAATACGCAGTTTCAGGCCGGTAATAAACAGCGATGCCGCCATGGCGATTTCGGTCAGCCGGCCGGTCAGAGCCGAATGCGCCACGATATCGATATGCAGCAGGTCCAGCGCCCACGGGCCGCAGGCGACACCCGCCGCCAAATACAAGCCAAACGATGTCACCGGGCTGCGATGTATCCAACCGGACGCCAGTGACATCAGCAGTAACAGTCCACCCACAGCCGCCGTCCATCCCAAAAAACTCATCATTAACTCCTGCTATTTGCGGATTGAGGGCAATCTTGTTAATAAAAATACAATAGAGAAAGGTTAGACCAAATCGGAGGGCCGAGGCATGCGACTCAAAAATCAGGGATAACTTTCAAGACTCAGCAATGCAGCCTGTATAGGTTTTAGGTGCGGCGTTTATCCCGTTTCACCATCGAGACAATGGTGTCGAACAGTTCATTTTTTGCCTCTTCAGCGCTAATTTCTCCTCGTCCTGCCGCAGACGATAATGCCTCGGCGGCCCCCAGCATGGCCCAAAGACCCGCCGACGGGATGGACTCCCCTGTCGAGAAAGGCGTCAGAATGCCGCGGCACTTCTCAACGAAAGTCGCCTCATAGTCACGTTTGATTTTTTCCAGCTCAGGCGCACCGGTCAGGGCGGCGATCACGCCTGGGATCTCACGTCCCTGAGACAACACGCAATCGATATAGGATGAAGCGATCACCGTGGCTTTCCCCGCCAGCGTCTCTTCACTTTGCTCCAGGGCCGCGTCCATCAGCGCCGTTTGTCGCTGATCATAATCCTGATAGAGCACCGCAAGCAGGCCGGCACGCGTACCAAAGTGATCATAAACCACCGGTTTTGTCACGCCGGAGCGCTCAGCAAGATAGCCCAGCGTCAGCGCTTCAGTGCCCTCTTCACGGATCACCGCCCACGCCATGCGCAAAAGTTGCTGGTAACGATCTTCTCTGGATAACCGCACGCGGGGTCTTGAAGAGGCAACCGGTTTTCTGTTTTCACTACTTGACATTGCTATATACCAAAAGTAACTTACCAATAGTATATTATTTTACAGCCCACCCCGCCCTGCTACAAGAAGGAATTTGCACTATGCACGCCCTTATCGTTGTTTCGCACCCAGTGAGTGACTCGCTGACCCACACCATTGCCCGCAAAATTGCCGGGGGTATTGCTCAGTCGGCATCAGGCCATTCCGCTGAAATAGCCGACCTCGCCGCCGAGGGTTTTGACCCGCGCTTTACTGCGGCGGATATGTCGGCATTTAATAAACAAGCACCGCTGCCGCAGGACGTTATCACCGAACAAACACGCCTCGACCGCGCTGACGCATTAGTGTTGGTTTACCCGATTTACTGGTGGTCCATGCCGGGCCAGCTAAAAGGGTGGATTGATCGCGTATTCGCCAATGGCTGGGCCTATGATGACAAGGGGGAAGGGAAGGTCGTGAAGAAGTTGCAACATCTTAAGGTTCATTTGGTGGCGATAGGCGGTGCAGACATGCGAACCTTTGCCCGACATGGCTATTTTGGGGCCATGAAAACCCAGATAGATCACGGTATTTTCAACTATTGCGGCGCGACGGTGGCCACATCCGAGCTGTTTTTTTCCGCGCAACCCATGGATATCCCTATTCACCTGGCTAAAGCACAGGCGTTGGGCGGCAACATTTTTGCCTCCGCTAACAGAGAACAGGCCTGCGCATAATGGCTTGATTGCCCTAAACAAGCCCCGCTTTACCCCCTTATTCCTGCGTTTGATTGCCAGCGGGTGACGTTAAAATCACCACAATCGCCGATAGTGCATTATTTTCTGCCGCTGGCATCTTCTCTAGCCTCTCCAACTCAGGGTCATTTTTGCGTGGCAAAATCATTTTTACGCAGTGGAAGTTTGGACGAAATTCTGGCCCTGGGCGAAAACGGCCAACCGGTGTATGCCTCAGCGCTTCAGTTACGCGAAACCTTGCGCCTGCGCCGGCAACAGTCCGTCGCCAACATTCTGGCAATCCCTCAACCCAATGAAGCGGGCGACCGCATTGACTGGTATGCACCAATCCCCGGCAAAGTTACGTCGTGGCTGGCCGCCACTGACGCCGAACGTGCATCAGCGGTAACGCAGCTGGAGCAGTGCCGTGCTATCGTGCATACACTCTGTCAGAAAGCGCTGAAATCTGACAAACCAGGGCAGCAGCTGTTTGGCGCTCTGCTCGCCAAAGCCATTCAATTTCCCGATCAGAACCATGTTTATCTGGTGGACGGTAAACCCGTACTGACCTTCTGGGGCTTCGTGCATCTGGACAAAAAATCCCGGACCGATGCGCTGGACTGCCTGCGCCCACCGGCCGCTCCTCCGGAATATTCACTGGTCGATTTACCGATGGCAGAGGCCAGCAAAGCTGCGCCGGTCGCCACACCGACAACGCCGCCGAAACCTCAAACGGACACTGCGCCGGAAGCCATTGCCGCTGCCGTGACAAAACCTGCTACCGGTAAAAGCTGGCTGCGTTTCTGGTGGTTAATTCCGGGTGCCGCCCTGCTGGCAACGCTGGTGATGCAGTTCAGCGGCGTGTTTGCGCCAGCGCCACCGACCACGCCAGCGAAATCTGTCGCGCCGGTGGTGGCGGAAAAACGCGCCCTGCCTGCAACACCGGTCGTTGAAGAGAAACCTGCGCCCGTTGCCGCACCGCAACCCGTTGTACCGCCAGTGGTGGTTGCTCCGGTGGTTGCCCCGGCTACGGTAGCCGCCCCAGTACCGCCGGTCGCTGAGGCGCAAAATGTGCCTGCTGTTCCGGTAGATAAGAATGTGCTGACCATGCCGCCGGACGCGGTAAAAGTCGGCTCGACCCAATTCCTTAACGGTAACTGGCGGGTAATGCTGGATATTAAAACGCCAATCACCGGCAAACCGCCGAGCCTGAAATACCAGATTAAAAACGGTAAAGGCACTGCGCGGATCTTGTATGGCGACGGCATGAGCTGTAAGGCTGATATCAATGCAGGGCTAATGAGCTCTGGAAATCTGGTGATCAATAGCCGGTTTAAAGCCAAATGCAGCGACGGCTCCCGCTATCAGATGCCGGAGATCGTCTGTACTCAGTCCCTGACCGGACCCGCAGATTGTAAGGGCCGCTATGACGGCAACACGGTCTTCCCAATGACCATGAAGCGTGAGAGTAAATAACCGATGCTGGCGACGATCACCGATTACAAACAACGTATTACGCTGATTCAAAACAGCGGTATTCAGTTCCTCGACTTTGCGCTAACGCCGCACATCGATGCCGATCTGCCCTATAAATTTGTGCGTAAAAGCGCCAATGGCCCGCTGCTGCGGCTGGACCATGATCCGCTGACCGGCAAGTATTCCCTGCCGGTACCGGGTATGCAGGTAGAAGTCGTACGCCCTGAGTCCAGCTTCTCGCTGGAACAATCACTCAAGCTACTGGAAAAAGTGTGGCTGCCGGTGCCGTTCCTGCGCTTTACGCCGCCACGTAATTTCTCCGGCGGCCCGGATAACTGGGCGCGGATGCAGATTTTGGCGCTCGACGCACCGGACCAGGAAGGCCATACGCACCGCATCAGTCTGGCGTTCGATACCAAAGTCTATGGCGAAGGTCAGAACAACGAACTGCTGGCTCCTAATGAAAATGACATCAAAACCGGCGTCAGTTTTGCGCTGGCTTTTTATAACGATGAGCTGAGCGATTTCCTCGATCTGACCTGGGTGGACGGCTGGCTGCGCGAAGTGTTTAACCAACAGGCCAGCCTGCGTGAAAAACGCAATCCACGGGACATCAAAACCGCCCTGCGCGAGTTTGAGTATCAGGCGCATTACCTCAACCTGCTGGACATGCTGGGCACGCAATTAGCCGTGCCGGAAATCAAAATCAGCGCCAGCACGTTACAGGAACCCGCCATCAAGGTGGATTTAATCCTCGACGTCGGTAACTCCCATACCTGCGGTATTCTGGTGGAAGAGAGCCCGGATGAGAGCAACGGCCTAAAGCAGACCTACGAGCTGCAAATCCGTGACCTGAGCGAGCCGCATAAACTGTACAACGAGCTGTTTGAAAGCCGCATCGAGTTTGCTGAAGCCGCCTTTGGTAAGCAGAATTTTTCGGTGGAGAGCGGCCGCGACGATGCCTTTATCTGGCCGTCGATCACCCGCGTTGGGCGAGAAGCCAGCCGTATGGCGCTGGTGCGTCAGGGCACAGAAGGCTCGACCGGCCTTTCCAGCCCGCGCCGTTATTTGTGGGATGAAGAGAGCTACGCGCCGGGCTGGCGCTTCAGCCAATGTCAGGGCAGTTCAACGCAGGAACCCCCCGCTACCGCCCTGCCGCAAACCTTCCTGTTCAACGATGAAGGCCAGCCACTGTTTACGCTGCCTGCCGATGAGCGTCTGCCGGTATTTTCGCCACACTACAGCCGCAGTTCGGTCATGACGTTTATGCTGTCTGAGCTGCTGGCGCAGGCGCTGATGCAAATCAACAGCGCGGCACAACGGATGAAGATGATCCACTCCACCGCCCCGCGCCAACTGCGTAATATTATTCTCACCCTGCCTTCGGCGATGCCAAAACCAGAACGCGAGATTTTCCGCCGCAGAATGATTGAGGCCATTGGTGTGGTGTGGAAAGCCATGGGCTGGCACCCGGCGGATGAAGCCTTCAGCACGCCAGAACAGCAGGCCAACAGCCTGGTGCCGGTACCTGAAGTACAAATGGAGTGGGACGAAGCGACCTGCGGCCAGATGGTCTACTTGTATAACGAATCGCAGGTGAATTTTGCCGGCCGTACCGAGGCTTTCTTCGCCAGCATGGCAAGGCCGGACAAAGAGTTGGCCGACGGTGAAAGCGCCGGTAAAACGTTGCGCATCGCCTCGATTGATATCGGCGGCGGCACGACAGATTTAGCCATCACCCAGTACTGGTTGGATGACGGCGTGGGTCATAACGTTAAGATTTTGCCACGTTTGCTGTTCCGCGAAGGGTTTAAAGTCGCGGGTGATGACATTCTGCTCGACGTGATCCAACTGTACGTCCTGCCTGCGTTACAGGGTGCGTTGAAAAAAGCCGGGATCGCCAACCCGGAACCCCTGATGGACAAGCTGTTCGGCCACGAAGGCCGCATGGATGGTTTGTCGATTCTGCGCCAGCAAGTCACACTGCAAATCTTTATGCCGGTCGGACGGGCAATCCTTGAAACTTACGAAACGTTTGACCCGCTGGATGCAGGAGCTGAAATTGAAACCCGCTTCAGCGCGCTGATCGGCCAGTCACCGACGCAAAAAGTGCTGGATCACATCAACAGTGAAGTCCAGCGCGAGTTGCGCAGCGACGCCGCACCGTTTGACATTCTACAGGTGCCGTTGATCCTCAACCTGAGCAAGCTGCACGCCGAGTTTTTATCGCCACGCATGAACATCACCCAGCAATTGCGTTCGCTGTGCGAAGTGGTGGCGCTTTACTCCTGTGACGTGCTACTGCTGACCGGCCGCCCGTCTCGCTTCCCCGGTATTCAGGCGCTATTTCGTCTGTTGCAACCGCTGCCCGCGAATCGCATTTTGTCACTGGATGGCTACCACACCAGCGACTGGTATCCGTTTAATAAACTTGGCCGCATTGAGAACCCGAAATCCACCGCCGCCGTGGGTGCCATGCTGTGCCTGCTGTCCCTTGACCTGCGTCTGAACAGTTTCTACTTTAAGGCGGGTGATTTTCAGCCTTACTCGACCATCCGCTACCTCGGCATGCTCGATAGCAATAACGCCCTGACTGCCGAGAATGTCTATTACAGCGACATTGACCTCGATCAGCCTGATTTCCAGCTGAGCCAGCAGGTCAGTTTCCAGATGCGTGGCCCGTTATGTTTAGGCTTCCGCCAGCTGGATAACGATCGCTGGCCCGCATCACCGCTGTATACCCTGTCAATCAGCGACCACAAACTGGCGCGCCGAATTGCCGGAGACAACGTGCTGACGCTGAAACTGAAAGTCAGCAAAGAGGGGAATTCCGACAGCCCGGAAAAAGTGGAAATTGCCGACGCCGAGTTGCAGGACGGTACCCCGATCCCGCCGGCACATTTGCGGTTAAAGCTCAACACCTTAGCGGCCAGCGGTTCAGGTGCCACCCATTACTGGATCGACAGTGGGAGCGTATTTAAAAAATGAATTCGAAAAAACCTGAACATCTAGCCGGTCAGTTCCACGCGATTGTTCACGGCGTTGATCAGGCCATGGCCTGGATGGAAGAAAACCGCGTGACGTCACCGCGTTTACATATGGAAGCGGACCGGCTGAAGTTGAAACTTCGCCGTCAGCGCTATAAATCCCATCATCTTGGAATTACAGCATCCCAGAATCCTGCTATCGGTTTGTATGGTCAGGCGCAGTCGGGCAAAGCCCATCTGCTGAACGCAATGGTGGCGGCAGAAAATGGGCGTCTGGAGACACTGCTCGGTAATCATGTGCTTGATTATCTGAGCCATATCAACCCTGGCGATCAAGCCTGCGGTGTGATCACCCGCTTCAGCCGCCAGTCGGATGTCCTGGACCCGTTGTGGCCCGTGCAGTTGGCGTTGCTCAGCGAAGCCGATTTGATAAAAATCGCCGCGCTGAATGCAGAGAATACGCCGGTACAGTGGGACCCGCCGCAGATCCTCGCCCATCTTCAGAGCCTGGCTATGCATCGCCAGCCGGAACCGGTTGACGGGCTGACGGGTGACGACGTGGTGGCACTCTGGGACGCCATGACGCGGGCTGATGCAAAAAAAGACAAACCGTTCGCCCTGCATTTCTGGCCTGCGGCAGTCGATCTTGCACCTTATTTGAGTGTTGATGATCGGGCGCGTTTATTCTCGGTGCTATGGAATGAGGCTGTGCATCCGACCGCCTTCTATCGCCATTTTGCGCATACGTTGCAACAACTTAGCAGCGCTGCACAGGTTCTCGCGCCGCTCGGCGTGCTGGTTGACGATCACCTGCTGCCCGCTGACGGCATCATGAGTCCGTTGACCTTAAGTGGTGAATTTGAAGCTGAAAGCCATGGGAAAACGGTGACAGTACGTCCGCTGCAACACGGCGTGGCAAATACGCCGGTTGAGATCACGCTGGTGGATCTGACGTTGCTCAGCGTAGAACTGCTGGTGCCGCTGATGTCCGCACCACAGGAGGCGCTGTTTGAACAGGTCGACCTGCTGACCTTCCCGGCCGATGTCGATACGCTTGCCCCCGGCCGGCCGCACAGCCTGCTGTCACCCGGCTTGTTACATGCCAAAAATGCCAGTCTGCTCGAGCGTTATACCGACAGCCAGCAGGTGAATTTGCTGATGGTCTGCACAGCAGCGGGTAGCCGCGACGCAGTAAAACGCATCGGCAAGGCACTGGATTACTGGGTAAAACAGACTCAGGGTGAAAACGCACAGGTGCGCAGCCGTCGTAAACCGGGGCTTATCTGGGCGCTGACGCCGTTTGATCAGCGCATCACCCATAGCGAACATTTTGATGAAGCCGTGCAGCGCTATGTCGGTACGCCGGGCGATGCCTGGGGCACCATGCTGGCAATGGACAAACGCGGCATCGAGCGGATGGCTGCGTGGTTATCAACCGAAGTGACGCCGCAAAGCAAACAAAAGCGGGTCATGGAACAGTTAGAAGAAGTCCGCCGCGAACTGGCAGATAACCTGCTGGGAAGTTGGCATCAGCCAGCCGGTGCAGAAGAGCTGCAACAAAAACAGCGCATCGCGGAAAGTCTGTTGAAAGCACTGCAAACCCGCGCGGGTGTTCACGGTGAGCTGCTCGAACGCCTGCTGCCCGCCCGCGAAGAGTTGCGCCGCCTCTATCTGCAACAATTCAATACTCCGCAAGTGGCCGTGCAGAAAACCGGCCTAAACGCGCCGCAGGTGACAGAAACCTTCGGTATCGGCATCAGTATTGATTTATTCAGCGAAGAGCCGGTGCAAGCAGTGGTGACCGAAGAGCCCAACGCGCCTGCCGTCGCCGAAACTGATTTTGCCCGCAAGGCTCAGCATCACTGGATTAACCACCTGCGCAGTTTACCGGACAACGCCCCGCTGGTCGATCTGCTGGGTATCGGCAAACCGGGCGTCGAGATGCTGGTTGAAGAGGTGATCACCGCCGGGATTCGCATGGACGTGGTGGGAAAACTGGTCAATATTCTGGAAGAGACGCCGCTTAGCGGTTCCAGCGCCGAAAGCCAGGCCGACCGTCAGGTATCGCGCGCGTTAACCGTGATGGGCGATTTCGTCGCCTGGCTGGGTTTTCTCAACATTGAAGAGTCACAGCGCCCTGACAGCCGCATTAATCGCGGGCATAAAATCTTCGCCAAACCGCCAAAAACCTGGAGCACCTCTCAACGCCTGACCAAACTGACGCTGGCACCGGTCAACAATACCGCGTTTTATATCTATGACTGGCTGGTGGCCCTGAATGAGATCATCATCCAAAACACCGGTTATTCCGCGGGACGCGAGATCAGTGCGCAGCAGAAGGAGAAGTTAAGAGAGATTTTGCAGGGGATAAAAGGCTAAAGACACGCCCGGTCGGAGATGGCCGGGCGTTGCTACACGAGGGTCTGTGATATCAGTTACAGCATCAGCTACACATACAACCCGCACGTTCCGGCTGGCTGTGCAGGGTTTTGCGCCAGTCACCCGGAGTCTGTCCAAACTGACGTTTGAAGCTGCGGTTAAAGGACTGCTGGGAATCGAACCCTAAGGAGATCGCCACATTGACGATAGGTTCGCCACTGTTGGCCAGTCTTTCTGCCGAAATATTTAATTTTTTTGCACGGATATATTCACCCAGCGCAGAGCCGGTGTGCTCTTTAAACATCCGTTGCAGATACCATTTCGAGTACCCGGCGCGCTCGGCGACGGTGTTGATATCCAGCCGCTCTTCGAGGTTTTTGTCGATCCAGTCAGTTAAATCGTGAATAAAATCAGCCGTTTTCATGTTCTCTCTCCCGCCTTGCAGCAACGTGAATGATGTGGGTCTAAGTCTTGTTCTGTTTTTAGCCTGAAGGGATTTGCCGATAAATGCAAGTTTTATTGTTGCATTAAACACGTCTCAGTGTAGAGTCATTTTCCTCACCTCGCCACCCCCCTGAAAAAGAGCACATAAAGTGCAACAGTAATTCTTGCACTTTGATAAGCACCTCCCTACAATCCCTCCGAATTAATGTATCTTTCATTGATACTTTAAATTTAGCACGGCTCTCTATTCTTGCTGCAAACTTGCGTCAGTGAACGACGCAAATCGGACAAAAGCGATTCAGGCAAAGGACGTTACCCGGATGACAGGACCGGGTGTATTGCTTCGGATAGCTTACTCACTGGAAATAAAAATAATGCTAAACCTGCAAAATTCCCTGGTTCAACGGAACCGTCGCGGTTCCCTTATTGCGCTGCAACTTTCAGCCGTGTCGCTGTTGGCGGTACTGCTCAGCGGTTGTGACCGCAGCGTGGCACAGAATGCGCCACCTCCGGCACCGGCGGTCAGCGTCGCGGACGTGGTCGTTAAACCCATCAGCCAGTGGGACGATTTTAATGGCCGGATCGAAGCGGTACAGAGCGTGCAGCTGCGCCCGCGGGTTTCCGGTTATATCGATAGAGTCAATTACACCGAAGGTCAGGAAGTGAAAAAGGGTCAGGTGCTGTTCACCATCGATGACCGTACATACCGCGCCGCCCGCGAGCAGGCACAAGCCGAACTGGTCCGCGCCCGCAATCAGGCCAGTCTGACCCGCAGCGAATCAGGACGTACTGAGAAGCTCATTGGGACTCAGGCGATATCAACCGAAATCTGGGAACAACGCAAATCTGCGGCGTCACAGGCACAGTCCGATGTGCTGGCGGCGCAGGCTCAACTGGACATGGCTCAGTTGAATCTGGACTTCACTCAGGTCACCGCGCCGATTGATGGCCGCGCCAGCCGCGCGATGATCACTGCCGGAAATCTGGTGACCGCCGGGGACAGCGCCAGTGTGCTGACCACCCTGGTATCGCTCGATAAGGTCTATGTCTATTTTGATGTGGATGAAGAAACCTTCCTGCGCTACCAGACGCTGGCACGCAACGGCCAGCATATTGCCGACCCTGGCACTAAATTGCCGGTGAAAGTCGCACTGGCCGGTGAAGAAGGGTATCCGCATAGCGGTTATGTCGATTTTACCGATAACCAGCTTAACGCCGGGACCGGCACCATCCGTATGCGTGCGGTGCTCGACAACGGTGATCGCCGCTTCACGCCGGGGCTGTTTGCCCGCGTCCAGATGCCGGGCAGCCCGCAGTTCAACGCCACGCTGATTAATGACCGCGCCATACTCACCGATCAGGACCGTAAATACGTCTACGTGGTGGATACACAGGGCAAGGCACAGCGTCGTGATGTCGAAGTTGGCCGCCAGTACGCCGGGTTGCGCATTGTGCAAAAAGGTTTAGCCAGTGGCGACAAAGTGATCGTCGATGGCGTGCAGAAAGTGTTTATGCCGGGAATGTCGGTTGACGCCAAACCTGTCGCGATGATCGCCGCCAACGCTGCTCCAGCGGTTTCCCACTAAGCTTCCACAGGATCCTGACACATGGACTTTTCCCGCTTTTTCATCGACAGGCCAATTTTTGCGGCGGTGCTGTCGATACTGATTTTCGTTGGTGGCGTGATCTCTATTCCGCTGCTGCCGGTTAGTGAATATCCGAACGTGGTTCCGCCGAGCGTGCAGGTGCGCGCCGTTTATCCGGGTGCCAACCCGAAAGTGATCGCTGAAACCGTGGCAACGCCGCTGGAAGAGTCGATCAACGGCGTCGAAAACATGATGTACATGAAATCCGTCGCCGGTTCCGACGGCGTGCTGGTCACCACCGTGACCTTCCGCCCAGGTACTGACCCGGATCAGGCGCAGGTTCAGGTGCAAAACCGCGTGTCACAGGCGCAGGCAAGACTGCCGGAGGATGTGATCAGGCAAGGGATCACCACCCAGAAGCAGTCCCCTACCCTGACGCTGGTGGTGCATCTGGTTTCCCCTTCCGGCAAGTACGACTCCCTCTATCTGAGTAACTACGCCACGCTGAAAGTCAAAGATGAACTGGCGCGTCTGCCGGGCGTCGGCCAGGTGCAGATTTTCGGTGCCGGTGAGTACGCCATGCGCGTCTGGCTGGATCCGAATAAAGTCGCTTCCCGCGGCCTGACCGCCTCGGATGTGGTCGCAGCCATGCGTGAGCAGAACGTGCAGGTCTCTGCCGGTCAGCTCGGCGCGGAACCGATGCCGACCAAAAGTGACTATCTGTTGTCGATCAACGCCCAGGGCCGCCTGCAAAATGAGGAGGAGTTCGGCAATATCATCCTGAAAACCAGCGATGACGGCACCATTGTGCGGCTGCGTGACGTGGCGCGCATCGAAATGGGTTCTGGCAGTTACGCCCTGCGTTCACAGCTCAATAATAAAGACGCGGTGGGGATTGGTATCTTCCAGGCGCCCGGTTCCAACGCCATCGATCTGTCTGATGCCGTCCGCGCCAAGATGGGCGAACTGGCCACCCGCTTCCCGGACGGTATGACCTGGAAAGCGCCTTACGACCCAACGGTGTTTGTGCGCGACTCTATCAGCGCAGTGGTTCACACCCTGCTGGAAGCGGTACTGCTGGTGGTGCTGGTGGTTATTCTGTTCCTGCAAACCTGGCGTGCCTCGATTATTCCCCTGCTGGCCGTACCGATTTCTATCGTCGGGACATTCAGCGTTCTTTATCTGCTCGGTTTCTCGCTCAATACGCTGAGCCTGTTTGGACTGGTGCTGGCGATAGGGATCGTGGTGGATGATGCCATCGTGGTGGTGGAGAACGTTGAGCGAAATATTGAGGAAGGGCTCAGTCCGCTGGCGGCGGCGCATCAGGCGATGCGGGAAGTGTCAGGGCCAATTATTGCCATTGCGCTGGTTCTCTGTGCCGTGTTCGTGCCGATGGCGTTTCTCTCTGGCGTGACCGGGCAGTTCTATAAGCAGTTTGCGGTGACAATTGCCATTTCTACCGTGATCTCGGCCATCAACTCACTGACGCTCTCCCCTGCCCTGGCGGCGCTGTTGTTAAAACCACACGGCGCAAAGAAAGATATCCCGACCCGGATTATCGATCGTCTGTTTGGCTGGCTGTTCCGCCCGTTCAACCGCTTCTTCAATAAAAGTTCTGAGCGTTATCAGCATGCGGTTTCACGTGCACTGAGCCGCCGTGGCGCTGTGTTTATGGTCTACGTGGTGCTGCTGTGCGCTGCTGCCTTTATGTTTAAAGCGGTGCCGGGCGGTTTCATTCCGACGCAGGATAAACTCTATCTGATCGGTGGCGTGAAAATGCCGGAAGGCGCATCGCTGGAGCGAACGGATGCCATGATCCGCAAAATGAGCGCCATCGGGCTTGGCGTTGACGGTGTCAGCGATGCCATCGCCTTCCCCGGCCTGAATGCCTTGCAGTTCACCAATACGCCGAATACCGGCACAGTGTTCTTCGCGCTGAAACCTCTGAATGAACGTACCCGCACTGCGGCGTCGATCAATGCGGAAATCAACGCCAAGATTTCGCAGCTACAGGAAGGGTTTGCGTTCTCAATTATGCCGCCGCCGATCCTCGGTTTAGGTCAGGGTTCTGGGTATTCGCTCTATATTCAGGACCGCGCAGGGCTCGGTTACGGCGCATTGCAAACGGCAATCAACACCATGTCGGGCGCAATCATGCAAACACCGGGAATGGGTTTCCCTATTTCCTCTTATCAGGCCAACGTGCCGCAGCTGGATGCGAAAATTGACCGCGATAAAGCCAAAGCGCAGGGCGTGTCGCTGGACGAACTGTTCAGTACGCTGCAGACCTATCTCGGTTCATCATACATCAATGACTTCAACCGCTATGGCCGCACCTGGAAAGTGATGGCGCAGGCTGACGGGCCTTACCGGCAGAGTGTCGAGGACATCGCCAACCTGCGTACCCGTAATGACAAAGGTGAAATGGTACCGATCGGCAGTATGGTCAATATCACCACCACTTACGGTCCAGACCCGGTGATCCGCTACAACGGTTATCCGGCGGCGGACATCATCGGCGATGCCGATCCACGCGTGCTCTCGTCAACCGAAGCGATGACTGAAGTGGCCGGGCTGGCGCAGAACCTGCTGCCTAACGGCATGAATATTCAGTGGACTGACCTGAGTTATCAGCAATCCACCCAGGGACATGCGGCGCTGATTGTCTTCCCGGTGGCGATACTGCTGGCCTTTCTGGTGCTGGCCGCACTGTATGAAAGCTGGACACTGCCGCTGGCGGTGATCCTGATTGTGCCCATGACCATGCTCTCCGCCCTGTTCGGCGTATGGCTGACCAGCGGGGATAACAACGTCTTCGTGCAAGTCGGGTTAGTGGTGCTGATGGGGCTGGCCTGTAAGAACGCCATCCTGATTGTCGAGTTCGCCCGCGAACTGGAGATGCAGGGTAAAGGCATTGTTGAGGCCGCACTGGAAGCCTGTCGCCTGCGTCTGCGGCCCATCGTCATGACGTCGATTGCCTTTATCGCCGGGACGATCCCGCTGATCTTAGGGCATGGTGCGGGTGCCGAAGTGCGCGGTGTTACCGGTATTACGGTGTTCTCCGGCATGTTAGGGGTGACGTTGTTTGGTCTGTTCCTGACGCCCGTGTTTTACGTAGCGCTGCGCCGTCTGGTGACGCGCAAAGCACGTGCAGAAGCAGTGACTGTCTGACATTCCGCCAGATAGCAAAAAGGTCGGGTAGTGATACCCGACCTTTTTTTATGCCTGAATGGCGTGGCTATGCAAGAAAATGAGACGCAGCGTTATTTATCGACCGTCGCATCCTGCGGTTCACTGGTACAAACGCGCTTATCGTTACACTCGAACTGCGCCAGCGCATCCGCCACGGTATGACGGGCCAGAACTTCCAACGATGCCTCTTCCGCTTCATTCACTACCGATTTGAAATACCAGCAGGCATTGGCACTGACCAAACAACGCGCCGGAACTTCGGGGCGAGCGGCCCAAATACGTTTGTCGTCAATAACGGCGGTATAGATGTCACGCAAAGTAATTTCGTTGGCCGGACGACCGAGATGGATGGAACCAGTACGGCCCAGTGTCGAAACGATAATGCCACTGCGGGTCAGCGGGACCATCAGTTTGCGGATAAAACTCGGGTTAGCTTCCAGACTGGCGGCCAGAACCGCACTGGTGGAGCGTATGCCTACCTTCTCGGCTACGGCGACGCTGAGTACCATTTGCATTGCTGTCGGAAAGCGAAAATCTAACATGTCATTGTCCTGAGAGACGAAGTTCTTAGGGTTAGCTGGCGGTGGAAAATGCCAGAACGATGAACGTCAATAGGCAATAATATAACAAACACTGTTGCATTTTTGAAGTTTAGCTCTGCCGTTGCGCACAGATTGACCATAGTTCCCATGATTTTTGTGAGGTTGGGCAATAGAAGGCACTTTATTGCCCGCGTACTCTCCGCAATACCTTTATCGATTGGGAAAACGCTCAGAATCCTTTTTCGCTTTCCCTGGCATCATGCGCAGTAGCGCATTATCCCGCAGGATATAGTGGTGAAACAGTGCCGCCGCCGCGTGCAGGCCAATCAGATAGTAGCCGGTATTGGCGATCAGCTCATGCAGCCCTTTAAGCTGTTTTTGCATCGCAATATCGGGCACGACACTTTCCGGCATCTTCATGCCAAACAGCAGCCACTCTTCACCGCTGTAGTACATCGATAAAATTCCGAGTACGGGCAAACTGATGAACATCAGATAAATCAGACCGTGTGCGCCGTTCGCGGCCAGGCGCTGCCAGTTCGGTTCTGGTGGCATAATAGCCGGCGTTACATACATGGCTTTTACCAGCAGGCGAACCACCATCAGTACCAGAACACTAAAACCCAGGCTGTAATGAACTATGTTGAAGTATTCGCGCCCCGGCGTGCCTTTAGGCACAAAACCTTTCAGCTCCATCGAAGCATAGGTGCAAACCACAAGGATGAAAACCAGCCAGTGAAGAACAATCTGAGGGAGGGCATATTTCGTGCGCATGGTAAACTCGATCGGTGTAGAAGTTAATGGCACCTTAACCGTAAAGACTTAAGGCGACATTAAGAGTGCAGCTTTGCCGGTCTTTTTATCACAGCACAAGATTCTTGGATTTTGAGATTACAGGATTCTATAATCCTGTAATCTTTTGATTGCGATGAGTATTACTTCGCGGTGGCTTGGTATATTGCCGTTACTGCCTGTTGGTTAGCCGTCAACGTCTCATCGACCGTCATTTTACCCTCCAGCAACGCCGAAACGTTTTTCCCCACGGCATCCCCCATCTGGTCAAAGCCTGGAATACTGACGTATTGCACCCCCTGATAGGGCACCGGGAAGAGCGTCGGTTCTTCCGGTGTCGCACTCTCCACCGCCTCTTTCACCCGTGCAGAATAGGGGGCCAACTTTTGATAATGCGGTTCGGCATAGGACGAATAACGGCTTCCGGGTGGAATCGCGCCCCAACCTACCGTATGCGCCACTTCCTTTATATACGCCTGCGACGTCGCCCAACTGATAAACACTTCCGCATCAGCTTTATGCCCGGCACTTTGCGGCACAGCCAATGCCCACGCCCAAAGCCAGTGAGAACCGTTTGACGTGATCCCCGTTGGCGCTGGAGCGTAGGCGACATTATCCGCCACCATTGAGATCTGCGGGTTAATAACCATACCTGCGGCCACAGTGCTGTCGATCCACATGGCACACTTGCCTTGCGAAAACAGCTTCAGGTTCTGACCAAAGCTGTTGGATTTCGCATCAGGAGGGCCGAAGTTTTGCATCATAAACACGTAATCTTTCAGCACACTACGCCACTCATCGCTGTCCAGATGCGGTTTCCAGTCAGCGTCAAACCATTCAGCGCCATAGGCATTTGCCATCGTGGTCAGGAAGGCCACGTTATCGCCCCACCCTGCCAGCCCGCGTAGGCATAATCCGTAGACCCCGTTGGGTTTGTCCGTTAACGCCGCCGCCAGCGTTTTTACTTCATCCCAGCTGGGTTGCGCAGGCATAGTCAGTTGTTTGGCGGCAAACAGGTCTTTGCGATAATAAGTCATGCTGCTTTCACCATAAAACGGCAAAGCGTAAAGTTTATCCTGCCAGGAAAGTGCACTGCGAATGGGTTTGAGCAGGTCGTCAACGTTGTAATCCGCCGGTAAATTATCCAGCGGCATCAGCCAGCCTTTCTTGCCCCACAGCGGAGCTTCATACGTACCAACCGTGATCACATCGAAATTAGCCTTCCCACTGTTCATATCACTGAGCACCTGTTTACGCAGCTCACCATCATCCATCACGTGCCATTCGAGTTTTATATCGGGATGGGCTTTCTCAAAACTGGCGGAAAGCTGCTGCATAATGGTCATATCACCGTTGGCAATGGTGGCGATTTTCAGTGTCGTGGTGGCCTGAGTGGTAAAGCTCAGCCCCAATAACATGACAGGCAAGGCGCGCAGCCACGGCCTGATTAGCGAAAATTCAGACATTAACAGACTCCAGAATGACCGCATGTGGCTGGCGATTGTGTGATGCCTGGCGTTGCTTTGAAGGCTGGGGCGGTGTGGGACGCAAGTGGAAAAAGGCCATTTTCTCAACCAATCGCGCAGCGTGGTCGTTCACCGTCTGGCTGGCGGCGGTAGCTTCCTCAACCAGCGCGGCATTTTGTTGCGTTGCGCCGTCCATCTGTACTACCGCCAAATTCACCTGCTCAATACCGCTGGACTGCTGTCTGCTGGCAACGGCGATATCCGCGACGTATTCCACCATTTTCGCCATGCCACCGTTGATTTCATTGAGTGTTTCACCAGAACGAAGCACCAGCTTGCTACCGGCATCCACTTTACTGACGCTGGCCTGAATTAAGATCTTAATTTCCTGTGCCGCTTTAGCCGAACGCTGTGCTAATTGCCGCACTTCTGATGCAACTACCGCAAACCCCCTCCCCTGTTCCCCGGCGCGTGCCGCTTCAACCGCCGCATTCAGTGCCAGTAAGTTGGTCTGGAAGGCAATTTCATCAATCACCCGGTTGATATCACCAATTTTTTTGCTCGACTCTTCGATGTCGCGCATTGCCGTTACCGCATTGGTGAGTTCGGCACTGCCGCGCTGAGCCTGTTCACGCACATTTTGCGCAAGCTCACTGGCCTGTAAGGCATTTTCAGCATTAAATTTCACCGTCGCCGTCATCTGTTCCATGCTGGCCGCCGTTTGCTCGAGCGAACTGGCCTGAGAATGTGTACGCGCAGAGAGATCATGATTGCCATCAGCCATCTGACCTGCGGCTGAACTCAGCGCCACGGCACTTTCCCCCACGTCACGCACGATGGATGAGAGCCGGGCATCCATTTTTGCCAGCGCCTGCATGAGTTCGCCCATTTCGTCGTGCGGGATGGCACCCATATGATGGTTCAGGCCACCGGCGGAAATAGACTCTGCCAGACGGCGTGCTCGTTGAATGGATGCCGTCAGTGAACGGATTAACAGCCCGCCGGTAATAAATGCCATCAATAGCCCGCCAGCCAGAATAGCGGCCATGCTGTTACGCATGGTGGCATAGGCTGCCGAACTGTCAGCATAGTTACGCTCAGCATGCTGACGCATCAAGTTATCCAACCCATCAATATTCTGTTGAAGTGCCAGGCTTCCGGTGCGCAGACGGGTTTCAATGATCACAAGCGCCCCGGAAGGATTACCCGAGGTCAGTAACGCACCGGCATCAGTCAGCGCCGTCTGGTATTGCGTCAGATTATTAATAAAATCATTGCGCAGTTTTTCACTGCCTGGGATAGCGAACGTAGCCTGATAAGATTTTTGTTCGGCCACAATCTGTTTGCGGTAATGGTCAATTTGCTGCATTCGCAGGCTGACTTCATCGCTGTCAGTCCAGTAGCGCAACGTTTCAAACAGCGTTGCTGATTGTAATTGCGCTAAACGGTAGAGTTTTGAGGAATGCTGCAACGGAAGCAGTTCTGTACGGTAAGTGGATATTGCACGTTGATCCGCTGCACGCAATCCAACAATTCCCCATACCGTTGCCACCGCTAACAAAATGCACAACAGGCCAACAATTCCCGTTAGTCGCGCGCGAATGGTTAATCGCATAACACCCCCAGAAAAACGATAGGACTACAGGCAGGCGGTAGCGTGGGAAAGCAACATGCGATCGCCCTGAAGATAGTTCTATCGGCAAGTGGTGGATAAACTTTATGCAACGAAAATAATTAAAATAAGGATGGTAATCATGGAATTACAGAATCCTGAAATCACATGATATCAAGATACAAGGACGCTCATATCCTCGCATCTCAAAATCTCAAGATTCACAGATTCACAGATTCACAGATTCACAGATTCACAGATTCACAGATTCACAGATTCACAGATTAGTACAATTCAAGAATCCCAGAATCACTGAATCACTGAATCACTGAATAGTTAAATATTTCTCTGGTACGCTTATTCAGAGCTAAGCCCGGGGTAAAGGAAATAACCATCCCGGGATTCTATAATCCTGGAATATAAAGTCTTCCACCTTCCACCACACCGATAACTCGCGAGGTATGATTTTTTGATTTTGAAAAACAATCTCAGGATTACATGATTATGGGATGTAATCCTGAGGTCCTGAGGTCCTGAGGTCCTGAGGTCCTGAGGTCCTGAGGTCCTGAGGTCCTGAGGTCGTAGGATTGTAGGATTGTAGGATTGTAGGATTGTAGGATTGTAGGAGTAATGCTATCAGGATTCGCTGACCCTTGTAATCCTAAGAAGGTAAGAATCCTGCCACCATAAAATCTCAGGATTACAGAATCCCTGTATTCTGAGATTCGCTACGGTAAGCATCAAGGAATCCCAGAATCTTAGTACGCCAGTATCCGGGTATCTTGCCAGGCACAAGTGAATATAATCATTCAATCCTGATACTTTATAATCCCTGGATTTCTGAATCCTTGAATCCCTGAATCATTTTGTATTGTGATTCAGACTTCGTACGAGCATCCCGCCTGGTCAGACTCAATCCTGACGGCTGACAGAATCGTGGAGCCATGTGATCTTTATACGACTCAATCTAACCTTAATAAAATTCATACTCAAAAATCCGGCAAGGGCTACTTATGGAAGAGCACGTTGTGAAATCTCAGGATTATGGAATCCCATGATTTTGAAATCCTTAAATCCAATGATGTTGAAATCCTGAGAGGCAGGCACTATAGTAGCTAGAATCACGAGATTCATGGATATAAGAATCACAGAATCCTAAGATGACAAGATTGTAAGCGTTATTTATCTTGTCATCTTAGGATTTAAAGATTACAGGATTATACAATCCAATAATTCATCACCAAGAGGTTGTTATGGCAGCGAAAATAATTTCCTTCCTGAACGGGAAGGGCGGGGTAGGGAAAACCACAACGTCCATTAACATTGCAACCTGTCTCGCCAGACAAGGACATAAAGTGGTGATGGTAGATACAGACCCTCAGGGAAGCATCAGTAACTGGTACGACGAAAGTAAATGTCAGTTCGACCTGGCCGAAGCCGCATCGGAAAAAGAAGTGTATACCGTAAGAAAGCAGCTGAAAGAGTATGACTATGTGGTCATAGACGGGGCTGCCGCTATTTCAGCCATTTCATCTGCTGCTGTCATGGTCAGCGACCTGGTGCTTATCCCTGTGACACCTTCACCCCTGGATTTTGCCGCATGTGGCGCAATTCTGGCCGTTGTTGAAGCTCGCGAAAATCTTCAGCCTATCATTGCCCGTTTTCTGATCACCAAGAAGGTGGCTTCCGCGAAGATGCTGGAAGTACTAAAAGCTTCCATCGCAGATACCGGTGTTCCTGCATTGCGCACAGGTACGACTCAGCGTCAGGTTTATGTGCGGACCATGATGGATGGCGGGACAGTCTTTGATACCTCAGATGGCAATGCGAAAGGCGAGATTGAAATCATGACCAAAGAGATCACGGAGTTGCTGAAATGAAAATGAAACTGGGCCAACACCGACAGCTAAATAGCGCACTTGAAGCAGTATCAAAGCCTCCGGCAGCCGTGAAAAAGCTGCAAACCAATATCGATGAAGATCTGCACAAGCGATTTAAGACCAGTTGCTTCCTGCAAGATAGAGAAATGAAAGATGTGCTGACTGAGCTTATAGAAGGCTGGTTAGTGCACAATGAACGTGGTCAAGCATAAGTTCAGAATCACATTGCCGGTTACAGTAGTGACCGGCATGCCAGTCCAACTGAAATCCATAGCGCTTTGCTAATTTCCCCGATCTCCCGTTTTTTCCCTTCGGATCTTAAGATCTAATAACGTATTTGTTTCTTTTTAAGTTTAAACTTTTCTCTTTAGCACTGCTTTTAACCCTTATATTTCATACTGTTGCGCGTCCTATCGTGGAGTCATTTCCTGTCCTGTGTGGAGATCATTCCTGTTGAATGTGGATCCTTTTCCTGATCAATGTAGAGTTTTTTCCTGTGGATAAAATCCTGGCCGATCATAAACTTATCTATGTGGAAGAATTTTCTGTTGATAACTTTAGCGGCAATTGCCAGTGCCTTCCAGAATCTAGCAGATAGTCTGTTACTTAACACGGTAATGCGAATATGTGACGCAGGAAGGGCCTTCTGGCAATCAAAGGTGGAAAGATTTCCTGTGGTGCTTTTCTTATGTCGACCTAATGTGGAGACATTTCCTGTGACAGCGTCACACGACTCAGATTACTAAAAAGATTAGTTTGCGGTACTTAAGTGGAAAGATTTCCTGTCCGCGTAAATGAAAATACCATGTGGAGGTTTTTCATGTTCTGGAAGAGATCTCTGCCGAGTACAGGATTGGCTTACGTTTACCTCTAAATCATCCACTTACTGGTGTTGTGACGCTGTCACATTTTTATATGTGGAAAGATTATCTGATCCCATTACCGGTATTCAATGTGGAGTTATTTCCTGTTCGAACTCAACCTGTTCACCGGCATCCCTCTGTTTTAGCGGCTCCGGCTGCGCATATGTGGAAAGATTTCCTGTATTTTACTCTTATGTGGACAGATTACCTGTATGCCGTGCGTAGCGTCTTATGTGGAAACTTTTCCTGCATCCTGGACGGTTATGTGGAGAGATTTCCTGCTAATGGCCCCTTTAAGTGAAGGCTTACCCTAAGGAGATAGCGTAAAAACGGTTTGAGAGGTCGATCACAAAACAGGATCCTTCGGTTTAAAGGCTATATGTGGAAAGATTTCCTGAAAAAAGCAAAAAAGGAGAGGGAATAGGTTAGTTGATCTCCTGCAGCCAAAGCGGGAACATATAAATACATTATGTGGAGTTTTTTCCTGTTGAATGACGGGCTTGATGAGAAGAGGATCCTGGCCAGATAACGTGGATGAAAAATCTTATGTGGAGTTTTTTCCTGATCGTGTTCTTGAGTAACCATCATAACTATATGATTTAAAGGCAGTAAATAGTGATTATTTTTACTTTACGCCACTAATTTATATGTGGAATAATTTATCTACATTCCACCTATGGATCCTGCGACATGGAACTCAACAAACTGACCGTTGTTCAGGGAAACGACCTCCTTGAAGGCGCGTATAGCGTCACGCTGGATGAGATGCGGTTACTCAATTTGGCATTAGCGCAAATTGACAGCCGGAAACCCCAGCCTGACACCCTCTATCGACTTTTCCCTCAGGATTATCAGCGGATCTACGGTGTGAACCCCACCAGCAGCCACAGGCAGCTGCGAGAGGCCGCTGAAAGCCTGATGAAAAAGCCGGTAACCATCTACAAGCCTGACACCAAAACCGGCAAGATTCGCACAGTACAGCTCTCTTGGTTTTCCCGCCTTGAGTACGTAAGCAGCGACGACCACAGCGCTGTGGTATTACGGTTTGGTCAGGATGTGGCTCCTTATCTCTATGAATTAAAAGAATCTTTCACCAAATTGAATTTCGCGAACATCGCCAAGCTTGATACGCCATTCTCCGTGCGTCTGTATGGCTGGCTGATTAAAGCCAAGAATCTCTATGGCCGGCGCAGCGGGAAGGCCATTGAAGTGACGCTGGATCTCAACTGGATGCGCGAAAAGGCCGGGCTGGCGGGGAAGTATGAAGATTACCGAGACTTCCGTCAGAAGCTGTTGGAGCCCACCATAAACCGCATTAACGCCAATACGGACATCTCCGTCGTGTGGGAGCCGGTAAAGCAGGGCAGAACCGTGGTATCCGTCAAATTTGCCTACGTTGATGAGTCAGCGCCTGAGGCCAGCAAGCCTTTGCGTCCACGTTTACCGCGTCGCCCGCGTGCAGTGGCTGGTTCTCAACTTGAAGGGGACTGGGCACGCCGCTGTATCGTTATCTTTGAAGATTACCGAATCAAATTAGCCGCTTATGACGTGGATGATAAGGCCGCGCTGCTTGACCTGCGTAAGTTGGCGGGCTGGTATAAGGTGATCGGGGATAAGAACAAACAGAAAGAGGTTTTGGCGGAAGTCAGCGCCCGCAGTAAAAAAGGCAGCGCCAAGTAGTCTGCTATGGCGGGGCACTTATCGGCCACTCCTCGTCATTCCATTTCGTAACCCCCTAAAAACAAGCATGTTCTCCCTGGCAGGGGAGACTAGATCACTGTTTTTACGGGCCACAAAAGTTAGTGAGCACTTACTGGGTGAGAGCAGGAAATCATTCCACCTTTAGTACATCAGGGTGTTTCTCCGTGGCGGCCTCATGAAATATATCGCCCAGATAGGTCGCGATCTCATGTTCTTCGATAAAGTCTGGGATCACCACCTGATGGTTTAGTGAAAACTTTCTTTCCGGTAGCGTAACGTTGAGTACCTGCCACTGCCCGCCAACTTTCTTCACGCCAAGCAGGCGTCCGAATACGTTGTAGATCATCATGACCCGCTCCTTGATGACGAGAAAATGGATGCTGCAACTTCCTTCACACTAAAGCATAACCTGCCACGGTCGTCATCTTATCCAGCGAGTTGCCAGTACAAATTAGCTATAAGCCATAATTTTTCGTTGTTAGACAAGCCGAAAACGCAACCTTACTCTTTGTCACGTTTTGTAAAATATCCTGCAAATCCCTTGATGAGGAACGTCTTTTGGCAAAGTCACTGCAAAATCCTAATACCTGCGGGTTATCACCCTTTACGCCGCTGAAGATCGCGCTTTTGTGCGGATCGATTTTATTCTCTTCCGGCAGCATGGCTGACGAGCTGCTCAAAGAGGGAGTCACCCCCGCGACGGATGCCAGCCAGATCCCGGCATCGGCTCTCTTGCGTAAAGACACTGTGGTCGCTGGTATCTCCGAACCGCAGGGAATTTTCAACCCGTATTTCTTCGTCAATGGTTGGGATGAAAACGTCACCAATGTGATCTTTGCCCGACTGATAGACTGGGACAGTCACGGCGAATCCGTTCCCGGCCTGGCCGAAAGTTGGACCATCAGCCCGGATGGAAAAACCTACACCATCAAACTGCGGGCGGGCCTGAAATTCAGTGACGGATCTCCACTCACTGCCGAGGACGTTGCTTTCACGCTGACTGTGCTTTATGACCCGAAATATGACGGTGATACCGATATTTCGCTGGCGCACATTGTGGGCGGTGACGACTATAAGGCCGGAAAAGCCGACAGTGTCAGTGGCCTGAAAGTGTTGGATCCGCAAACCCTGCAGGTGACCACCCGCGAAGAGGGCGCCACCACATTGCAAAAAATCGGCGGGCCGGTGTTGTCGAAAGCTTACTACGGCAAAGGCTACAGCCGCGGCAACCTCGACACCTTACGCACGCTGCATGGAAAACCGCTGGGTAACGGGCCCTATATCTATGACAAATACATTCCCGGCCAGGAGATCCGCTTCCACGCCAACCCGAACTACTACAAAGGTGTGCCACCAACGCCGCGCTTTATCTATCGCGTGACCAACCCGTCCACCAACTTCCAGCTATTCCAGACCGGCGAAACAGATTACGACGCCTTTACCTCGCGCCCGGATGATATTGAACAGCTGAAACTGCTCGGCTTCGCCAACATCAATCTGTACGGATCGAGCGATTACAGCGAAATTGAATTCAACTTCAGACGTCCGGCCCTGCAGGATGTGAAAGTCCGTCAGGCGCTGATCTACGGTCTGGATCGCCAGAAGCTGATTGACGTGGTCTATCAGGGCTACGGCTCCGTAGCCAATGAACCTATCGCGCCAATTTCCTGGGCTTACAATGCTGAGGGCGTTAACCCATATAAATACGATGCGGCACAGGCGAAGAAACTGCTCGACGAAGCGGGCTGGAAAGTGGGTGCTGACGGCATTCGTGAGAAAGACGGTAAACGTCTGGAACTGACACTGCTGGTCAGCAAAAAAGTGCTGAACGACGCGTTAATCCCCATTGCCAAAGAGAACTACCGCCAGATTGGCGTGCTGCTGAAACCGCAGGTGTGGACTTCAACGCGCTGATGTCACAACGTAAATCTGGTAATTATGACCTGGCTTCCTTCAGCACCAGTACCCTTAACGACCCGCACGATGGCGTATGGGATTTCTACAGCACCGAAGCGGCAACCCGTGGCGGCTACAGCAATCTGCAGGTTGATAAGCTGATCAATCAGGGCAACGCCGAGCTGGATATCGAAAAACGTAAGCCGATCTACCACCAGCTGTATCAGGTGCTGGCCAATGATCCGCCAGTGATCCTGCTGGCTAACCGTAAAATTCTCTCTGCCAGCAGCGCTCGTGTGACCGGTTTCAAACCGGATATCTATAACGGCCTGACCGGCAGCCTGCCGGATGTCAAAATCGTTAAATAACAGTGTCCCGAAGTCTTATTAAGTCATCAGTAACCAAGCCGCTGCCGGGAAGTTTTCCGCCAGCGGTGATGAGAAAGTCATGAGAAATTTTATCCTGCGGCGACTGCTGCAAACAATCCCGATGCTATTTCTGGCCTCGCTGTTGATCTTCATGCTGTTTGCCCTGACACCCGGCGATTTTATTGACGGCAACGTTACCCTGACGGCTCAACGCGCCGCTGAGCTTAAAGCGCTGTATGGTCTGGATCAGCCGCTGCTTAGCCGCTATCTGCATTGGCTTGGCCAGTTATTACGCGGCGATCTGGGGTTTTCGCTGCAATACCAAATCCCGGTCAGCCAGTTGCTCAATCAGTACATCTGGAACTCATTCCTGCTGGCGGTGATTGCCATGATCCTTTACTGGGGCATCGCGCTGGCGGTCGGTATTGTTTCGGCCATGAAACCCTATTCACTGTTTGACCACGGCGTCAGCGTGGTGATCTTTGCCGCCATGTCCTTCCCAACCTTCTTCCTGTGTCTGCTACTGATCAAGTGGTTTGCGGTGGATCTGCACTGGTTGCCGGTAGGCGGCATGACCAATACCGGCAGTGACGCCACGGGCTGGGCCTGGGTGATGCAGGTTGGCGCGCATCTGATCCTGCCGGTGCTGGCGCTGGTGATGTTACAGGCAGGCAGCCTGACGCGTTACTTCCGCGCCAGTATGCTGGACGTCGTGCGTATGGACTTCATCCGCACCGCGCGCGCCAAGGGCCTGCGTGAACGCACGGTTATCCTCAAACATGCGCTGCGTAATGCGCTGTTGCCGATCATCACCCTGTTAGGGTTCGAGCTGCCAGGGCTGTTTTCCGGGGCGCTGATCACTGAAAAAGTCTTTAACTGGCCGGGTGCCGGTCATATCCATATCGATTCACTGGCCGCGCGCGACTACCCGGTGCTGATGGGTTTTACGCTGTTTCTGGCGGTGCTGACCATTCTGGGCAATTTGATTGCCGACGTGCTCTATGCCTGGGCGGATCCACGGATCCGGGTGAGGTCCTGATGCTGAGTTCTCTGTTTTCCACCCAACGCCGCCTGCGCAAAGCGCAAATACCGGTGCTGGCACAGGTGACACCATCGCCGTTACATCAGGCCTGGAAGTCGCTGCGCCGCAACCGTCTGGCGATGTTCTGCCTGATCCTGTTAGGGGCCATGGCGCTATGGTGCATTTTCGGCCCGATGTTTTCGCCATGGCGCGATGAAGCGACTGACGCACTGATGATCAACAAAGCCCCCAGCGCGCAGCACTGGCTGGGCACTGACTTTATTGGCCGCGATATCTACACCCGCTTACTGCTGGCGGGGCGCATCTCGCTCATCATCGGCCTGCTGACCATGCTGTTGTCCGTGACGCTCGGCTATCTGCTTGGCGCACTCTCAGGCTATGCCGGCGGATTAACCGACCGGCTAATCATGCGTTTTGCTGATCTGATGATGACTATTCCCAGTTTGCCGCTGCTGATCGTGATGGGCGCGATGCTGGCCGAGCTGGATTTCTCGCCGGACTCGCGGGTTTACATGGTGATTGTGATGCTGAGCCTGCTGGAGTGGCCGAAGCTGGCGCGTCTGGTGCGCGGGCAGATTCTCTCCCTGCGCGAACGCGACTTTATGCTGGCGACGCAGGTGCTGGGGTTATCCGCCCGCCGCAGGATTTTCGGTCATCTGCTGCCCAATACGGTGCCGATTTTGGTGGTCATGGCCACTATGGCCGTGGCCAATGCCATTCTCAGCGAATCCGCCCTCAGCTATCTGGGTCTGGGCGTGGTGCCGCCAATGGCATCCTGGGGCAACATGATGGACGCCGCCAACAGCCTGATCGACTTTCAGCGCCGCCCGTGGTTGTGGATGCCACCGGGTATCGCCATCTTCCTCACCGTGGTGGCGATTAACGTGCTGGGCGACGGTCTGCGCGATGCCCTCGACCCAAAAATGAAGCGAGGCTGACGCTATGACTCAACCTTTAGTGAGATTTAACCGCCTGTCGCTGTCGTTTGCCAGCGATCAGGGCCGGGTGCGCGCGGTGCAGGACGTCACTTTTGACGTGATGCCCGGCCAGACGGTGGGCATTGTCGGTGAATCCGGCTGCGGAAAAAGCGTTACCGCTATGTCCTTGATGGGCTTGCTCCCGCCACAGTCAGCGCATATCGACGGCGGGGAGATCCTGTTCGACGGACAGAACCTGCTGACCCTGCGCCCGTCGCAAATGGCGGATTTACGCGGCAACCAGCTGGCGATGATCTTTCAGGAACCGATGAGTGCGCTCAACCCGGTGCTGACCATTGGCGAACAACTGGTTGAGCCGCTGATCCGCCACCTTGGCGATGCACCGAAAACGGCGTGGCAGAAGGGCATGGCATTACTGACGGAAGTCGGGCTGGCGCGCGCTGACAGCCTGATGAACAGCTACCCGCATCAGCTTTCCGGCGGCATGTTGCAGCGGGTGATGATCGCCATGGCGCTGAGTTGTAAACCAAAATTACTGATTGCCGATGAGCCGACCACTGCACTGGACGTCACGGTGCAGGCGCAGATCCTCACGCTGTTACGTGAACAGGCAGAGCGCCAGCAGATGGCGCTGATGCTCATCACCCACGATTTGGGCGTGATAGCCCAGATGGCGGATCACGTGGTGGTGATGTACGCCGGGAAAGTGGTGGAGCAGGGGCCGGTGGCCGATGTGCTGCGTCACCCGCTGCACCCTTACACGCAGGGGCTGATTGCGTCGCGCCCGGTGCCGGGAGAGCGTCGTCGGCGTCTCTACTCCATTCCGGGGCAGGTGCCGGATCTCGCCGCCTTGCCGCCGTATTGTGCATTTACTGACCGCTGCGTCAAAGCCACTGACCGTTGCCGTCAGGGCATTCCGCCGCTTACCGGCCAGCGTCGACAGGCCGCCTGTTTTTACAGCGGGCTGACGGCGGTTCCTGAGGCAGGGTTACAACGATGAATACAGAATACTTAGTCGAGGTCGAAGGCCTCAAAAAGCATTTTCCGTTCCGCGATGGCCTGTTCGGGCAGGAAACCGGTCAGCTGCGCGCGGTGGACGGCGTCAGTTTCAATATCCGCAAAGGATCGATTTTCGGTCTGGTGGGGGAGTCGGGCAGTGGGAAAACCACGGTGGGCAGAACCCTGCTGGGTCTGTATGAAAAAACCGCAGGCAGCGTGAAATTCCGCGGTGTGGATTTACAGTCGCTCAGACCTAAACAGATGACCGCGCTGCGCCCGAAAATGCAGCTGGTGTTTCAGGACCCTTACAGTTCGCTCAACCCGCGTATGCGCATTGGGGGCTCTATCGGCGAAGCGATGCTGGCTCACAAGCTCTGTTCTGCGACAGAACTGCGCGGCAAAGTTGAAGAGGTGATGAAAATCTGCGGGTTGTCGCCGCAGCACTACAACCGCTTCCCGCACGAGTTTTCCGGGGGGCAGCGCCAGCGGATTGGTATCGCGCGGGCGCTGATTCTACAGCCGGATTTTATCATTGCAGATGAACCTATTTCAGCGCTTGATGTGTCGATTCAGGCGCAAATCATCAACCTGTTCTCTGACCTGCGTGATGACCACGGCGTGACGTTTCTGTTTATCTCCCACGACCTTGGCGTGGTAGAACACCTTTGCGATGACGTGGTGGTGATGTACCTCGGGCAGATTGTGGAAACCGCTGACCGCGATACCCTGTTCCGCCAGCCGTTGCATCCTTACACCCAGGCTCTGCTGGCGGCAGTGCCAACGCTCGACCCGGACAGCGGACCTGTCGCGATGGCGCGGGGTGAAATCCCTGACCCGTCAAAACCGCCAACCGGTTGCCGTTTTCACACCCGCTGCCCGCAGGCAACGGAGCGCTGCCGGGGCGAAATTCCCCTGCTACGCGATGTCGGCGAAACTGGTCATCGCGTGGCCTGCCACTTAGTGTGAATCCTGAGATGCAATAATCTTAGGATTTGGTGATTCTGTGATTCTATCACCCCGAACTACCAGCATCCAGGTGAGCGTAAAGGAGAGGACCAGCGCAAGGGTGACGCCCATCAGGATGTAGATAAAGTAGGGGCCGATATAAGCGGGCAGACTGAAGATGCTCGACAAAATATAGCCGTACAGCCGCACGCCGAAGAAGGCGATAAAAGCCGACGCAATGGAGCTGCTGATGGTGGTGGCGATGAAGGCTTTCTTGTAGCGGGTCAGCACGCCGAACAGCGCCGGTTCGGTGATACCGAGCAGGCCGGAGACCGCCGCCGACAGCACCAGCGTTTTCTCTTCACGGGTTTTGACGTGGAAGTAGATAGCAAAGGTGGAACCGGCAATCGCCATGTTAGCCATGAACATCATGGGCATCAGCATGTCCCAGCCTTGATCGGTAAAGTTCTGCAAGGCGATCGGCGTCATGGCGTGGTGCATGCCGGTGAGAATCGCTACAGGGCGGATGGCCCCGACCACAAAACCTGCGAACACCGACGAAATATCAAACATCCCCTGAATAAAGAACGCCAGCAGCTTGCCGAGGTAAATCCCGGCGGGGCCAATCACCGACAGCGACACCAGTGCGGCGATGAAAAGCGTCAGCGTCGGCGTAAATACGGTTTTCAGCACGTCCGGCATGATCTTATCCACCCAGCGGTGAATATAACTGAGCGCCAGCACCGAGAAAATCACCGGGATCACGCTGGCCGAATAGTTAAAGACCGAAACGGGGATCACATCCATAAAGTAGATGGCGCTGGCAGCACCCGGCGTATGGGTAGCCAGGGCTTTGGCCGCGTCAATCAGCGTCGGGTACATCAGACAGGCGGCCACGGCGGCAGCCAGATATTCGTTAGTTTTGAAGATCTTCGCGGCTGAGACCGCCAGGAAAAACGGCAGGAAATAGAACACGCCGCTGGCAATCAGATCAATCACCATCACCGTGTCACTTTTCGCGGAGATAATCTTTAGCGCGATAAGCCCGGCCAGCAGGCCTTTGATCATCCCGGCGCCAGCGATGGCGGGGACGATGGGGCCAAAAACGCCGGAAACAGTGTCCATAAACAGCGAAATTAGCCCTTTGCGGGGGCGGGACGTGTCCGTGGCAGTAACGGTGACCGGTGACAGATTATCGATAATTACCTGATACCATTCATTCACTTTCGGCCCGATGATGATTTGTACCTGGCCGCTTTGACTCTGCGCACCCAATACACCTGGCAGGTTTTTTATTTCCTGCCACGCGACTTTATTTTCATCAATTAAATCGAAACGCAAACGCGTCATACAGTGCCAGACTTTATTAATATTTTCGGGTCCGCCGACAAGCTGAATAATCGCCTGCATGGATTCTGTTTTTGCCATAAAAACCTCTGAGCCAAACGCATATTATTATCAGATGAATAGCGTTGAATACTAAAGGTCAAAACCTTAAAAAACAAACCAATAAAACATGATACTCATCACATAACCGCAGCTATAAAGCCCTGTTTATGCCATCTCAACTCAATTGGTCTGGTTTTTGTTGCCTTTATGTTTGTGAAAGTGAACCACTGAAAATCATTAAATTTTAAGGTTTACAACGCGCATGGAAATAGGGTGAAATCGATGCCATCGAATTATTTTTCATTATTTTATACCTGCGAATATTCAATATTTATTGCGGTTAATGCAGGCGCTTAAGGAAAATTTTATGCAACCGACGATCATTAAAAATATCGACTGCCAGATAACCCGTCCCGATCGCCATAATCTGGTGGTGGTCACCATTGAAACTGACAAAGGCGTTACCGGCTACGGTTGTGCGACGTTCCAGCAACGGCCACTGGCGGTAAAAGTGATGGTGGATGAGTACCTGAAGCCACTGCTGATCGGCCGCGACGCCAACCATATTGAAGATTTATGGCAGATGATGACGGTCAACGCCTACTGGCGTAACGGACCGGTGATGAATAACGCGGTGGCCGGCATTGATATGGCGCTGTGGGACATCAAAGGCCAACTGGCGGATATGCCGCTCTACCAGCTGTTTGGCGGGAAATCCAAAGACGCGATCACTGCCTACAGCCACGCGGCCAGCGACACGCTGGAAGGTTTATATGCCGAGGTAGACACATTGCTGGCGCAGGGTTACCGCCATATCCGCTGCCAGCTGGGCTTTTACGGCGGCAATGCCGAAGATTTCCACTGCACCCGCTCGCCGACCGAAGGGGCCTATTACGATCAGGATCAGTACATGGACAACACGCTGGCGATGTTCAAAGCGCTGCGTGAAAAGTACGGCAACCGTTTCCACATTCTGCACGACGTTCATGAGCGGCTGTTCCCGCAACAGGCGTTGCAGTTCGCCAAGCAGGTTGAAGTGTACCGGCCCTATTTTATCGAAGATATTCTGCCGCCGCAGCAGAACGAATGGCTGGAGCAGATCCGCAACCAGACCGCCGTACCGCTGGCGACCGGTGAGCTATTTAACAATCCGGCCGAGTGGAAGGATCTGATCATCAACCGCCGCATTGATTTCATCCGCTGCCACGTGTCGCAGATTGGCGGCATTACGCCGGCGCTGAAACTGGGGACTTTCTGTCAGAGTTTTGGTGTGCGTCTGGCCTGGCACTGCCCGCCGGACATGACGCCCATCGGCGCGGCGGTGAATACGCATCTGAATATTCATCTGCACAATGCGGCTATCCAGGAGTTCGTGGCCTATCCGCAAAACACGCAGCGCGTTTTCCCGGATTCCGTCGCGCCAGAAGGTGGCTATTTCTATCCGATTGAGAAAGCCGGTATTGGCGTTGGCTTTGATGCCGGGGCGGCAGCAGAGTTTCCGGTGGTCTACCGGCCGCATGAGTGGACGCAAAGCCGATTGCCGAATGGGGCGATTCATACCCCTTAACGAAATCAGGTCTGGCGAAAGGCCAGATTGTCCTGATTGAACGGGATGACGTAGGTGCAGGAGTAGTCGATGTCGATGATATCGCTGAAGGCGTAAACCCGGCCGTCGTGCAACATTCCACGGTTGAGAATGTGCATGGCGGCCACGCCTTTTTTACAGCCGAGCAGTTCCGCCTGCGCCTTAGTCACATTCACCGCATCATAGTGGGTGAGGGAGTGTGAAATACGGTAGCCCTTGCCGAGCACGTACTGCTGGATCGAGCTTTCAATCACTTTCTGATTCAGGTCGGTAAAATCGCGAAACGGCATTCTGGCCTGCTCAATTTGCACCAGCCGCTGATTCACCGCCCGCAGGCGGCAAAACGCCCAGATAAAATCCTCCCCGGTCAGACCGAAGATCTGTTGTTCCTCCTGATCCGGGCGGCGCTTGTGCAGATTCAACATACGAAAACTGATCTGCGCGAATTTCTTCTCGGTGATCGAGTTATAGACCAGCGGATTACGGCTGATTCCAGGGTTAATAAAGATCCCCGAACCCTGCACGATGCGCACCGCGCCGATATCCACCAGCTTCTCCAGCGCCTTGCGCACGGTAAAGCGTGACGCGCCATACTCCAGTGCCAGCTGGCGTTCCGGCGGTAACTTCTGCGGACGCTGATCTTCGGGCAGGGCGCTGCGCTGATAGATTTTGCTCAGTAAATCCTGGGCAATAAATTCCTTCTTTTTCATAGCATCAACTCCTTACAGATAGCCATTGATCAGCGCTTTCGTGGCGACTGTGATCTCTACATCAAAAACAGTGAGATATCGGAAATTCATTCGATCAGCGGCGGCAGAATATGTGCGACGTATAAAAAAGTCCAGTGAACGCGCTCACGGCACTGGCCAATGAAAAAAGGCGCACCCTGAGGATGCGCCTTGTTGTTTCTAAACCGATGTCACAATGGGTTCTCTTTCACCAGGTGTAAGTGACCCCGGTGCTCACGCTCCACGGGCTGTCGGTGCCTGTGTCGCTGCTTTTACTGGTGTTGCTTCCCGCCACGTAGGCACCGAAGTTCTTGCGCAGTTTGTATTCCATGCCCGCGCTGACTTTGATGCCATCGCCTTCAACATTGTTGTCAAAAGAGACGTCGTTGATATTGATGCTGTTGTTGTCCGCAAACTCTTCCGAATTTAATTAAATTATTTACCGTCCATTATTGTTTTTTAGTTACAACATACTTATACGTGGAATGATTTCCTGTTCGTGCATCTTGCCAGTATTGGCATTTTGTCTTAGCCGCAAATGCTCTCTGTACCTGCCTGACAGGCAAAAACAGTCGCAGGTCAGGCTACTTCTGGTTTAGCTAAAATGCGTCTAAATAATATCGTAACGATCACTACGAAATTGGTTGACGGCGTGAGCGCAATCACGTTTTATAGCCACATTACACCTGCTCCATTCACTTATAAAAATATCAGGACAACCATCATGACTGAGTGCCCATCGCTTGACGCCCAGCCGCACACTTCCTCTTTCCAGCGCTGGCTGGGAGTGTTTTCATTGGCCTGCGGCACCTTTGTGCTGATCAATACCGAATTCCTGCCCATCGGTTTGCTGACGCCCATCGCCCGTTCGTTAAATGTCACCGAAGGGCAGGCTGGTCTGGCCGTTATGCTGCCCGGTGTGGTGGCCGCTCTCTCGGCCATCCTGCTTATCCTGTTTTCCCGCCAACTGAACCGCCGTACGTTGCTGCTGACGCTCTCGGGGCTGCTGATTTTCTCCAATGCGGCCGCCATGCTGGCACCTTCGTTCAGTGTTTTGCTGATCGGACGCATTATTCTCGGCGTGGCAGTGGGTGGGTTTTGGTCGTTTGCCATTCCGGCCGGGCGACGCCTGGTCTCCGATGCGCAGGGCGCACGGGCTATCTCGCTTATCAGCGCCGGTGTGGCGATTGGTACCGTGGCCGGGGTGCCCGCTGGCGCCTTTATTGGTGAGCTCTATGGCTGGCGGATGGCTTTCACCCTCAATACCGGACTGGCGGTGGCCGTATTTGTGCTGCAATGGGCGACGTTACCTTCGTTGCCAGCCAACCAGTCTATGAACGCACGGACTCTGTTCAGCGTGGCGAAAATCCCCGGAGTACGTTATGGCTTAATCATTGCGCTGTTTATGGCTTCGGCTCACTTCTCGGCTTATACCTACCTTGAGCCATGGTTACGTTTTCAGGTGCGCCTTGCCCCTTCTGACTTATCATTATTGCTGATGGCCTATGGCGCTGCCGGGCTGATTGGTACGTTCCTTACCGAAGTTACTGTGCGTGAGTTTGGCGTGAAACGAACGTTTTTAGTCAATATGTTATTACTCGGCGTGGCGGTGTTTGCGGCATCACAACTCAGCGCCAGTACGGTTACGGCATCGTCGCTGGTGGTTCTGTGGGGGCTGGCCTTCGGTGCACTGCCGGTCTGTCTGAATATCTGGTTATATCAGGCGGCCCCGTCTATGTTTGAAGCGGCTTCTGCGCTGACGGTCTTTATTTTCCAGATTGCCCTGGCCAGCGGCGCTTTCTTCGGCGGCATCCTGGCAGATACTCAGGGCACCAGCAGTTCCTTCGTGCTTGGCGGAAGTCTGGCATTGCTGGCGGTGGTGACGATTTTCCTCACCCGCCCGCAGTCCGTCACGCGGGTTGTTCCGCTGGAGTAACAGTGAGCGGCTTGCTGCAATAAGCCGCATCTCTTAGAATCGGTTGTCATGAAAACAGATAAACCTTCCACCTCCAAAGCGCGCGGCCGGCCGCGCTCTTTTGACCGCGATACTGTACTGGAACGGGCCATGCGCCTGTTCTGGTCGCAGGGCTATGAAACCACCTCCATGGCCGAGCTGCTGGCCGAGATGCAGGTCACGCCGCCCAGTATTTACAGCGCATTTGGTGATAAAGAGGGACTGTTTTTACAGGCGATTGAGCGCTATAACCACGGCCCCGGCAGTTATCAGCAAGCAGCCTGCAAAGAAGAGACCGCCAAAGCCGCTGTCAGTCGCATTCTGCATGAAGCGGCCCGCTCGTTTGTCGATCCGCAAACCCCTCTGGGTTGTATGCTGGTGGTTTCGACGGTGAATTCATGCCCGGTCTCTTCGCCGGTGCAAAAGGCGGTGAATGCGGCGCGTCATCAGTCTGAATGTGTGCTGAAAGCACGTATTGAGCAGGGGATAAAAGACGGTGATGTCCCCGCCACGGCTGATGCCTCGGGTCTCGCCAGCTTTTTCGGCACGCTATTAAACGGCATGTCGATCAAAGCCAAAGAGGGGGCGACGGAGCAGGAGATGCTGGCGATTGTCGAAAACGGCCTGCGGGTATGGCCTGACGGCAAGTAGCAAAATGAATTAAAAAAAACGGCGCACTTTTTAAGGTGCGCCGTTTTTTGTGGGCGTTATTTCAGTTCCGGCCAGTAGTCCTTATTGGCTTCAACCAGGTCATCAAGAATGGCTTTGGCGACCGACGCGCTCGGCACGGTTTTCGACAGCGTGATGGCCTGCCACAGTTTCAGGTAAGACTTCTCAACCCACGCCTCCACCACCAGTTTCTCCACCGCCACCTGCTGGCTCATCAGCCCATGCTGGAACAGCGGGATCTTGCCGACGGTCAGCGGCTCCGGCCCCTTGCTGCCGACCAGACACGGAATTTCTACCATCGCTTCCGGGTCGAAATTATTGATAGCCCCCTGATTCGGCACAATCAGCAGCATTCTTTCCTGCGTGTTGAAGGCAATCGCCGTGGCGAGATCGACGATATATGACGCATGTTCATCAATTTCCAGTTCACCCGCCGAAGATTTACCGGCCTGCGTAATGGCGGCGCAGGAGCTGAAAACGTGCTTCTCGCGGTGCTCCATCACTTCGTTGGCGCGGGTGTGCTCGGGGTTAGCGTGCGCCACCACGTAGTCCGGGTAGAGGTAATATTTCAGGTAAGTGTTCGGGAACGTCGACGGGTCCAGCGCCCAGACGTCCTTAGCTTTGGCAAAAGTGTCGTTCCAACTGGCCTCGACGCCCGGTTCGTCCGTTGGCGGCACATAACCGTGTTTAGCCACGTGTTCGCGGATTTTTGGCATCAAATCGTTGCCCTGTAAATCCTCAATCGACGTCCACCAGCCAAAGTGATTGAGCCCGTAGTAGCGCACGCGCATCTCTTTGCGGGATTTAAGCCCTGCTATCTGCGCCATGCGGCCTTCAATGCCAATCGGCATATCGCAGATGTTGAGGATTTTTGAGTGCGGGCGTAAACGGCGGGTGGCTTCAGCCACAATCGCCGCCGGATTCGAGTAGTTGAGCATCCAGGCATTCGGCGAATATTTTTCCATGTAATCGACAATTTCCAGCACGCCGCCAATCGAACGCATTCCGTATGCAATCCCTCCAGGGCCGCAGGTTTCCTGGCCAACCACACCGTGGCGCAGTGGGATTTTTTCATCTTTTTCGCGCATCGGATATTTGCCGACGCGGATATGTGCCATGACGAAATCGACATCGGTAAAGGCCACTTTTGGGTCGGTGGTGTAGCTGAATTCAATCTCCGGCGCCTGCTCTTTGAGGATCACTTTGCACGCCTCGGCCACGATCTCCTGCCGCGCGCCGTCGTTGTCATAAAACTTGATGGCCCGCAGGGGGAATCTCTGCTGATTAGCCAGCAACATCAATACAATACCCGGTGTAAACGTACTGCCACCGCCTGCCACGACTACTGAAAATTTCTTCATCATACTGCCTCCGTAAGGGATGATTCTGTCGGGGTAGGTCCCCCGGTTTTGGATGGTGTAACCTGCGTTTCTTTCATCAGGGCTTCAATCTTGTCCCGTACCTGGGGTACGTGCAGGCCGACAATGATCTGGATGCCGTTGCCGCGCCGCACGACGCCGTGTGCGCCGAGGGCTTTGAAGATTTCGTCACTTTGCGTCAGTGCCATATCGCCAAGGGTGATACGCAGGCGGGTGGCGCAGTTGCTGAGATTCTGGATATTGGCCGCGCCGCCCAGCGCGCTGAGGATCCCGGCTGCCGGGCTTTGTGCTGTATCGGTGACGGTACTGTTTTTACGCGCCAGATAATCCGCTTTGTTGTAGAGCTTGATTTCGCTCTCTTCACGCCCTGGCGTTTTCAGGTTAAGACGCAAGATCAGGGTGCGGAATACCAGGAACCACACGCCGGTAAACACCAGACCGATGCCAATCTGCTTGAACATCATCGAGGCATGGTTGTGGTACATCGGGATCCAGTTCTGCGGCAGGAACTGGTCGAGCAAGCCGCCACCCATATTGCCGACCACGCCCGCCATATACATCAGGGTTGCCATGGTGGCGGAGAGCAGGGCGTGGACCGCGAACAGCAGCGGTGAAATAAACAGGAAAGTGAACTCCAGCGGTTCGGTGATGCCCACCAACATGGCGGTGAGGGTCGCCGGGATCAGCAGTCCTGCCACCTTGACCCGGTTTTCCGGTGCCGCCGTGGCGTAAATCGCCAGTGCGATACCGACTGAACCGAAGACTTTTGAATTGCCGTGCAGCGCGAATCCGCCCTGCGGGAATAAGGATTTCAGCGGTTCGGTACTCTGGCTGAAGGCTTGCAGATGTTCAGCCCAGTAGACCTGAATGCCGCCTTCTACCGCGGCGGGGCCGAAAATAAACGGGCCGTAGACGAAGTGGTGCAGGCCGGTTGGGATCAGGATGCGTTCAAGGAAGGTGTAAACCCACACGCCAAGCGCGCCGGAAACCAGCATGAAGTGTTGCATCGACAGGATGCCCATCTGCACTTTGGGCCAGACCAGCAGCGTTACCCAGGCGAGGGGGATCATCAGCAGGAAAGCCACAATCACCACAAATGAGCTGCCCTGGAAAATACCCAAAAATACCGGCAGCTGTTTATCAAATAAATGATTGTGAATTGAGGTAACGACACCGGAAATAATAATCGCGCCGATAATACTGGTATCAAGGGTTTTAATTCCGGCAATCATTGCCAGACCACTTTGCCCTCCGGGTTCCGCATTAAAATTAACGCCGAAATAATCGCCCCAGGTCATTCCCATGGCATTAATTAAATAATTCCAGGTCATAAAACTGACCAGCGCGGCCAGACAGGCACGCCCCTGAGCATGTTTCGCCAGGCCAATGGGCAGGCCGACGGCGAAAATCAGCGGCATATTACGAAAGACCGTCCATCCACCTTCTTCAATAATATGAACAATTTGAGCAAATAAGCTGTCAGGATGGGTGAGTGACTCACCGACAAACATCGGGTTTTGCAGCATGATGGCGATCCCCACCACCATGCCTGCAAACGGAAACAGCAGCACGGGCGTAAACATCGCACCGCCAAAACGTTGAATTTGACTGAGCATAAATTATCCTCATATTACTTCCGGGTCAGAGTTCTTTTAATGGTCTATTTGTTGGCATCTGTTGTTTTATTTCTGATCAGAGAGTAGGAACAATAGAAAATAAGTTCGCAGAGGGATTTATCAATTCGTGATCGCATTCATGCTTTTTATGCAGGGCAAGTGATCTACATTTGGCGTGATTTGTATACACTGAAAGAAGTCAGAGCATTTTGGCCGTAAAAATTCAGCATAAAACTGAAGTTTTTCAGCCCCCTGATTACGTTCAAACGGGTTGTCCCGGTACTTTCTCCCCCTAAAAAGAGGTCTGCCAGTGATCTACAAAATCCTTGCCGAACGCTTACGAATTCGCATTAATTCTGCCGATTACGGCGTGGGAGACGCATTGCCAAGTGAGAAAACACTGGCCGCGGAATTTGGCGTATCGCGTATGACCCTGCGCAAGGCGGTGGATCTGCTGGTGGAATGGGGGCTGGTGCGCCGCCGTCACGGCAGCGGAACCTATGTGGCTCAAAAAGATGTACAGCATGAAACACGCGGGCTGATGGGGTTTTCTGAATTAATGAAACAGCTGGGGCGGCCGACGGTCAGTGAAGTACTGGAGTTCCAGCTGATGGGCGCACCCCCGGCGATTGCCAGCCAGCTGCGTATCAAGACCGACGAACGTATCTACTACTCCCGCCGGGTGCGCTCAGTGGAAGGAAAACCGCTGGTGCTGGAGGACAGCTATATGCCTTGCCGGTTGTTTGGCAACCTGTCGGTGGCCCATCTTGAAGGCTCTAAATTCACGTATATAGAAGATGAGTGCCATATTTGCATTGCCGGGAATTACGAAAGTTTCAGTCCGATCCTGGCCGACAGCACGGTGGCCGCCTTGCTGCATGTGCCGGAAGGCACGCCGCTGCTGCGCCTCACTTCACTTTCTTACAGTGATACCGGTGATTACCTGAATTACTCGGTGATGATCCGCAACGCCAACGAGTACCACGTGGACTACCATTTGCAGCGCGCCAAATAATTCCTCCCGCCGCGCAATTTTTTACAATCCAGCCCCCGGCGGACATGCGCATACTTGCCCATCATCATGACAAAACACCTGAGGAATATCGCATGACGTTGTTATTAAGCCGCAGCCAGCCTGAGCTGACGACCTGTACCGCCACGATTTTGCATACTGGCACCGATGAGAAAGGGCACTATTTTGTCACCGGAGAAACGGTGTTTTATCCGCAGGGCGGCGGGCAGATGTCGGATGTGGGCAGCGTGACATACAACGACCAGCCGTTTGCCATTAAACAGGTATTGATGAATGCGGGTGAGGCTCGACATTATCTGGCGGATGCCCTGATCGCGCTGGAAGAGGGTGCAGAAGTACAACTGGACATTGACGCGGCATTTCGCCAGCGGGCGTCCATCGCCCATACGGCAGGCCACCTGATCTCGCACGTGGTTGAAACCCTGATGCCTTCACTGATACCCGCCAAAGGTCACCATTTTCTGCCGGGCTCGTATGTGGAATTCAGCGGTAACAGCACGTTATCCGCCGAACAGTTGCTGGAGCAGGTGAAGGAAAAAGTGCAGCAGGCCATCGATGCCGATTTACCGGTCACGACCGGCACTCTCAGTTTTGACGAGATTGCCGGTCTGCGCCCTGAGCTGGCCGGGGCTATTCCGCAAAATGAGGCGATCCGCACGGTGACGATTGGCGGTTATCTGCCCTTCGCCTGCGGTGGCACCCATGCGGGTAGCACAGGTGCACTGCAGGGCCTGGAACTACGCAAAATCAAAGTCAAAGATCGGGTGAAAATCAGTTATGAAATCGCGTAATGTGCACTGATTTATAGCGCTTTTTGTTCCTGGCTGCCCGCCTTGCGCAGGCGGCTAACGCTGATGACGACAGCCAGCAGCGTGGCGGCGACGGCGACCCACAAACTCAACTGAACCGCCTGTGCTTCCTGTAGTGCATTTTTCAGGGGATCGCTGGCGGGCTGTACATACATCGACAGAATAACCCCGACAAAGGCCGCGCCCAGACACTGGCCGAAAGTGCGCATTATCGCCAGAACACCTGATGCATAACCGCTGTTCTCACGGGAGGCATTCGACAGCATTTCGCGGTTGTTAGGGCTTTGAAAACAACCAAACCCGATACCGCATACCCAACTTCTGAGGCCGATGTCCCATGCCTGTGCGTGATCGGGAAGTTGCGCCAGCAGCACTAATCCAATCGCAAACAGACAGAGTCCTGCAGTAGAAATAATGGCTGCAGGATAGCGGTCGGCGAGCCGTCCGGCATAAGGTGCCGCCAGCATAATGCCTATTGGCCAGGGGGTAAAAAGCAGCGCCGACACAAATGCGCTGTAACCATAAACACTCTGGAACAGAAACGGTAATGCAATGAAGGTCATGCCCTGACTGACAAAAGAGGCCAGTGAGGTGAGCGCCGCCAGCGAAAACCGCGAGGAAGCAAACATGCTCAGTGGCAGAAGTGGCTTTGGTGCGCGTCGCTGACGCCAGACAAACGCTGCGCCAGCAAGGATCGCGGTTAACCCGTAAGCTATTGCGGCCGTGAGATCGCCATTACCCGGATGTGAAAAGGTGTCCGCCGCCATGACCAGCGACCCTAGCGCCCCTGCTGACAAGATAGCTCCCGCGAAATCAAAAGATTCACGCGTTGAGGCCGGTTTACCGGGAATCACCCGCAGGGTGAGGATCACCGCAACAATGCCGAGCGGGATATTGATGGCGAACAACCACTGCCAGCTCATGGCCGACAATATAGTGCCGCCAAGTACGGGCGCGATGGCCGTGCTGATGGCAATCATTAAGGCATTCAGACCGAGTATTCGCCCCAGCAAACGGTTGGGAAAAATCGATCTCAGGATCGCCGGCCCAATACTCAGCGTGGCCGCACCGCCAATACCCTGTAGTACCCGCATGACAATCAACATATCCAGCGTCGATGCTAACGCGCACCCCACTGATGCCAGCGTGAACACGCTAAGACCGAGGGTAAACAGCGCCCGAAAGCCGATGCGGTTGGCCAGCGCGGCAAAGATCGCCAGCGTCATGGCGGCAGACAACAAATAGCCGTTCGATACCCAGACGGCCGATCCTGCGGAGACGTCCAGTGCATGCGCTATTTGCGGCAATGCGATGTTGACCATTGAACCGTCAAAGACCGCCATGGTGGTCATCGTCATGACGGCTGCCATGGCGAAACCACGTTCGCGGCCTGGCAGGCCTTCGTCGCCAGGTTTGTTAGAGAATAATTCCATATACCGATAATCCCTTTTGGGTTGGTGAGTGCAGGAACTATATCCACGCGTGACATAAGGCGGAAGGCGCAGCCTTTGCACTTATAACCTGCATGAAACGCCTTATCTGAGTTACTATGCGCTATGAATGAACCTGACTTGAACTTACTCATCGCGCTCGATGTACTTCTTGCTGAAGGAAGTGTAGCGGGTGCTGCGCGTCGTTTGGGATTAAGTGCATCGGCAATGAGCCGCACACTTAGCCGCCTTCGTGCCACCACCGGCGACCCATTGCTGGTGCGGGCGGGACGACACATGGTGTTGACGCCACATGCTGAGGACATTCGTACACGTACGCAAAGTGCGGCCTTTGAGGCGCGAGCTGTGCTGAGTCCCTCGGCGTCAGTGCTTAATCTCTCCACGCTAGAACGCACCTTTACCCTTCGATCCAATGATGGTTTTGTGGTGGCTTTTGGTGCTTCGCTGATTGCGGCGGCGGCGGCCGTAGCACCTTTGGTATGCTTACGTTTTGCGCCTAAGCCAGAAAAAAGTGCCAGACAATTACGCGAAGGCCAGGTGGATCTCGAGATTGGTGTGCTGGGGGAGAACGCCATGGGGCCGGAAATACGTCTGCAGGCGCTGTTCCGGGACCGCTTCGTTGCGGTGGTCAGAAAGGGTCATCCGCTTGAGCAGGTTACGATGATGACCGCCGCTCAGTATGCCTCTTTCGGGCATGTGGTTGTTTCACGCCGTGAACGTTTCAGCGGGCCGGTAGATCAGGCGCTGGCTGAATTGGGTCTGGAACGCAACATTGCAGCCGTTGTGCCGGGCTTTTCGGCTGCGCTGGCGGTGGCTCAGGCCTCTGATCTGGTTGCCCTGGTTCCCGCTTCTTTCCTTATTTTTCAGTCGGTGACTTACGATAAACAGGCCATGGCGGCGCTCTATGCTTTTGAACTTCCTGTCAAAACCCGCGAAATCACGATATCGCAGATGTGGCACCCACGTTCCGAGGCAGACCCTGCTCATCGCTGGCTCCGACAATTGCTGTTGAGCGTCTGCCGCCAACGGTTGCCCGAGTAAAACCCCCCTTATTGAAATAACGTATCCGCAGCCCTGACAGTGCACGCTGATATCGCGGCAAAAGTCCCGCACTTTTAATGCATAGGTTATGTCATTTTCTTATTTGCCAGCGGGGGTGCTGTTTGAAAAACTCACGTCATAGGCTTACGACACCAATAAGCTCCGTGTTTGGGGCAGGCTTCATTTTTGATTCATTTCATACAGCTAAAGGAAAGACATTCTCAATGCGCACCTCTGTGAAACTCGCGGTAAAACTCTCCCTGCTTTCAGCTTCTCTGGCTACCGCACTGATCCTCAGCGGTTGTGGGCCGAAGAAAGAAGATAATCACATCAAAGTCGGCATCAGTGCAGGCATCGACCAGCCGTTATGGGACGCGGTGAAAAAAGTGGCTAAAGATAAATACAATCTGGATGTTGAAGTGGTGACTTTTACCGATTATGTCCTGCCGAACTCGGCGCTGAGCAGCGGTGATATTGATGCCAACTCCTTCCAGCACGTGCCTTATCTGGAAAAACAGATCAAAGAGCGCGGTTATAAATTGGCCGCAGTAGGCAATACCTTTGTGTATCCGATTGCCGGATACTCGCGCAAAATTAAATCCGTTTCCGAACTGAAAGATAACGCGCAGGTGGCAGTGCCAAATGACCCGACTAACCTTGGGCGGTCATTGCTGCTGTTGCAGAAACAGGGGCTGATCACACTAAAAGCCAACGTGGGCTTGCTGCCGACGTCGCTGGATATTGTGGAAAATCCGAAGCACCTGAAAATTGTTGAAATTGAAGCACCGCAGCTGACCCGCGCCATCGATGACGACAAAATCGATCTGGCAATCATCAATACCAACTATTCAAGTCAGGTTGGCCTGACGCCGGGCAAAAATGGGCTGTTTGTCGAAGACAAGAATTCACCGTACGTGAATGTCATCGTGGCGCGTGAAGATAATAAAGATAGCCAGAAAGTGAAGGACCTGGTTAAGGCCTATCAGACAGATGAAGTCGCCGCTGCGGCCGATAAAATCTATCACGGTGATGCGGTGAAAGGCTGGTAAGGATTCTGTAATCCTGAGATTTTAAGATTACGTGATTCACTTTATAACCTGTTGAATTAGTAGGCCGAAGGCGCAACACCAAAGGCCTGCCGGAAGGCGCGGTTGAAATGGCTTTGATCATAAAAGCCGACGGACGTCGCCACCTCTGCGATACTGCGGCCGGGCTTATTCAGCCAGCCGCAGGCCACTTCCAGCCGTAAACGTTTCAGCCACGCATAGGGCGTCATGCCGGTGCGCTGGCTGAAATGGCGCAGGAACTGAAAACGGTTTAACCCGCATAACCCCGCCATCTCGCTGAGGGAGATTTTCTCAGCGAGATGTGCGTAACAATACTCTTCAATCCGGCCCCAATGAGCGGTGGATAGCCCGCTAATCTCTTCTGCCTGCTTTGCCACGTTTAACGCCACAAACAGCGGCTCCAGCGTGGCCAGATATTGCTCATCGAATGAGTGACCCGCAGCGCCAGTATTTAACGTCATCTGTTGATGCAGCGCAGTCAGGTGCTGGCTCAGGTGAGGCGACTCAATAATTTCCGGCCGCAGTGCCAGCGTCTGCCTATGTCCTGAAAACTCTTCAGCCAGACTGTCGAGCAGCGCCGGTGCGACGCGAAAGGTGCGCAGGGAATAGGCGTTACTGTTTTCGGGCGTCCCGGTATGGACTTCGCCAGGCGGCATAATCGAAATACGCCCCGCGGCTAGCACGCCGTTCTGACCGGCAAACCGCTGGCGTTGTGCGCCTTCGGCGATCAGGCCGATGTGGTAATCCAGATGGAAATGCGGCTCGAAGCTGAAATCAGTGAAATGCGCTTCACCCAGCACCATACCCGGAATGTCATCCGGGCGGTAATAGCGGACCTGGTCCTTCTTACGGCTGGGGGTGGCCATCGCGGTCAGGCTATTTTCTGTGCCAGCAAGGTCGCGAAGCGCATTTTGTAGCGGTTGCCGTTTTCGTCACGTTTATGCAGTTCACCGACGTCTTCGTTGTATTTCACTATTTTCCAGTCAGCATAATCGTTGCGCAGTTCACCGGGCTGGAAGCTGAACGGGAAGGGGATAGGGCAAGGGTAATCCGGGCTGTCCATCGCAGCGACAATCAGGTTGTAGCCCCCGACGCGGGTGCTGGAATGCATATCAGCAATGATGTTGGGGATGCTGTCGCGCTGCAAAAACATCATCACCACGGTGGAGAGAATAAAGTCATAATTTCCGCTAAAGCGATGGGTATTGAGATCGACTTCGCTGGCGGTGATATTTTGCAAGGATTCGGCCCGGATTATGTCGTTGAGTTTACCGATACTCTGCGGGTTGTGATCCCAGGCGGTGACTGTCGAACCCTTGAGGTTCAGGTACAGCGAGTTTCGTCCGCTGCCACAGCCTAAATCCAGTACTTGCCCGACAGGAACTAACGTGGCTGCGTGGATCACTTCTGAATGGGTGCGTGTCAGGCCGTATTTATCAGCGTAAAAGTCTTCGGCGCTAACAGGTGCGGCGGATTGGTTGTCCATAAGTGGGCCTCGTGATGTCCATCGTCAAAAAGATGCCGCTATTATCCTCTTAAACAGGTATTTTTCCTTCCAATTTTTTCCGTTTGCAGACAGGAAATCTTTCCACATAAGAAGGGTATGAAGGTCAGCGTAGTGGCTGAGCCTCAACGTGCTGCTTTGTGTTGCAAAAAAGCGATAAATCCCCGAATTTATGCAGAGCATAGCGGCTAATGGCGTCGAGCGTGCAATGTCTCCAGCAAACAAACATTGGCATAGAAAATCGCTGTATTTTAGGGTGACAAGGTCATTTCTTTCGATGGTATGACTCATGCCCTTATTTCAATAAGTGTCTTAATGAAATTTAGATATCTGCGGATATTGCGGGCAACTCAGCTTTCTTAAAATATGAGGCAGCTGGACATGTCTATTATATATAAGCCATAGTATAATAGATCCCGACATATGAAACATATTCCTGTATGTTATTACCGTGTCTTTTCATCGGTTAGAATTTCAATCCTCTATATTAATTAATAAAGACCAGGAAGGATTTTCCATCATGTTAGAGTATATTACACCATCACTCATTGATTTATTAACCCCCCGCAGCCCTTGTGGAGGAACAGAAAATGTTAATAAGGGGAATATTCATTTCTTTGGAGAGGTTATAGTAAATACACTGAATGTTGAAATAAAAAGACTGGGATACACGGGGGTAAGCTAATTTGGCATAACGATGAAACGGGTAATCCATTTAGTCCTGGTTTTGACGAAAAAGATAAGCCCATATTTTTTCTTCCTACAGGCGAGGTTTTTTTAGCCACGTCAAAGCATCAATTAATTACTTTCTATCACATGTTAAAATCAAAAGGCTATGCTCCTGAATACAGCCCACGGTTTGGGTTTTAAGCATAAGTCTCTCCAGATTATCTTATCGATTTATGACAAAGTATCCTCATAAGATCCTTTGTCATAAAGGGTAATTAGACATCCTTTAAAAATAATAATCTCTCTTAACGTACGCTTCCGTTCCATTAGCTCTCAAACTTTTCTGAGGGAACTTCAGGTATATGGCATTAAGTCTGTTGAGCGTAAGAAAAGAAAACTGAGCCAAAGTAAGACGGCTGAGACGTCAGGCAGCAAGACTCCCCTGACTGTCAGGGTCTGCTGCTCGTCCTCGAGCCGATAAGTATTGCGGCCCAAAACACGCCCGCAAGCAATGACAACGTGATACCGACCAGAACGGCGAGGTAAATCCCTTCGGCAGGTGGTTGAAATGCGCTCAGCAGACCGCCAAAAATCGCCACCCCAAGGGCCGAGCCTGTTTGTCTGCTCGCGTTGAGCACACCAGCTCCGACGCCTGCTTGTTCCTGTGTCACCTTACTCATGAGTGCAGCGGTTGCTACCGGGGTAATAATGCCCGCTGCCAGGCCGAGCGCCGGAAAAAATAGCGCAATATGCCAGTAGGGCACATCGTCTCTCAGGCCAAACAGGCCGACAAACCCTACGGCGTATAAAACACAGCACCCGGATATCAGCCTAATCGGGCCGAAGACTTTATTCAGTTTCCCGGAGATAAAACTGCCCGTTGTCACCATCACGGTTAAAGGCAGGAAAGCCATACCTGAATCAAAGGGCGACCACCCGCGGATCTGCTGAAAATACATGCTTAACAGGAAAAATAGCCCATAAAAAACCAGCGCAGACATCAGTGACACAACGACAGACGCTGAAAATAGAGGAAGGCGGAACAAGGCCAAAGGCAGCATAGGATATTGATGTGTTCGCTCAGTCAGAATAAAACCAGCCCATGAGCTTAAGGCGATGAACACGCCAAAGCGTATCTCGTTATCTTGCCATCCCAGTTGGGGAACCTGAATCAGCACGGCCATCGAGCTGCTCAGTGCAATAATTACCCACAGCTGGCCCGCTAAGTCCAACGCCCTATTCAGTTGCACCCTGGGTGGCGTGTTGATCCGCATTGCCAATACCATTGCTGACAACGCTACCGGCACATTCAGCAGGAAAATGCTTCGCCAACCCAGCAGCTGAATAATGATCCCACCCAACAACGGACCTGCGGCCATAGCGAGTCCCCCGCATCCAGCCCAGACGGCAATGGCTTTAGCCCGTTGATGTGCTTTGGGAAAAGCTTCATTAATTAACGACAGCGAGGAGGGGACAAGGAGTGAGGCACCGATCCCCTGCAAGACTCTGGCCACGATAAGCACCGTCAGCGTTGAAGACTGCCCACAAATGAGCGAGGCAACGGCAAATAAGAGCAGGCCCGCAACATAAATATTTTTGGCCCCGAGTTTGTCTCCCAACGCCCCCCCACTGAGCAGCAGGGCCGCGAAGGTCAAGGTATAGGCATTCACTATCCATTGCAGCCCGGCTATCGTCGAATGCAAACTGAGCGCAATGTCCGAAAGTGCCACATTCACGATACTGGTATCGAGTATCACGATGATGTAACTCAGGCTGGTGGCGAGCAGAACCTGCCGTTGATGGGGGGAAAGGTTTTTCATGTCAAAGCATCGCGTGGTAATGAGGATAATGGACTATACCTTTATGCTCATTCGCCATGATTCGACCAAAATCGAAGTGTGCACTTTTCTCTTAACGCCCCTCACCATGAGGCTGGATAATAATGAATCAATTTCAAATTTCAGTAGTGGCTCATCTCATTGCCGAGCCGGTCCGATCGGTGATGTTGATCATGTTATCTGGCGGCGAAGCTTTCTCCGCCGGGGCATTGGCAGAGGCGGCAGGAGTGACGGCACAAACCGCGAGTTTTCACCTGGCAAAGTTACGGGAAGGCGGGCTGGTGAGCGTAGAATCGGCTGGCCGCTACCGTTATTTCCGCTTAGCCGGGCCCCATATTGCGCACCTGCTTGAGAGCCTGGCGTCGGTGGGGCCGGTGACGTCTACCTGGCTGACCACCCCGAGCCCGGCGGCGAAAAATTTGCGTTTTGCCCGCTGCTGTTACGATCATCTGGCCGGGCAAGCCGGCGTTGCCATTACGCAGGGGATGCTTAATCGCCATCTGATTATGAAATGTGATAACTCGCAGTACTCCCTGACAGAAGCCGGTTTCAGGTGGTTTGAGGAGCAAGGCATTGAACTGGCAGAAAGGGGCTTAGGAAAGACAGAGACTATTCGCGGGTGTCTCGACTGGACAGAGCGGCAATACCATCTTGCCGGCCCCCTCGGCGCGCAAATGCTGCATGTGTTTATTGAGAAAAAGTGGGTCGTCCGTCAGGCGGACTCGCGGGCCTTAAAGGTCACCGCCACGGGCTGGGAAGCATTTGAAAAGCATTTCGGCATGGGCTACCAGAAGGGAAACATCACTCTGGAGCAGGACGATGTCGTTTTTTTAGAACGCAATCGTCCTGCCACCATCATTCCCCTAAACAACTTGCCAATAAAGTCTTCTAAACGATGAGAGGGTGTATCTTGCCCTCATTACTGTCATACTGTATGTAATCACAGTGTAAGGAGCGAATCATGGCTGTTGTAACAAAATTTGTTGTGGTCAGAAAAGGTGAAGAGAAGATGACATTTGCCAACAAAAAAGAAGCGGATGCTTACGATAAAATGCTCGATATGGCTGACGCCTTCAGTGAGTGGCTGCTCAAGAGCGATCTTCAACTGGACGACGCCGTGGCTGAAAATATCGCGCTTTATCTGGCTGAACAAAAAGATGCCGTTCAGCATATTCTGCGTACCAGCAAATTGCCGGAAGCGGAAAGTATTGAACAGCCCGTCGCTGAGACAGAAGAACCCGCAGAACCGATAGATGCTGAAGAAGCAACAAGCAGTAAAAAGGCCCGTTCAGTGAAAGCCGCCTGAATGGCTGACTAAAGCGCGCCCTGAATGTAAAATGCGCTCAGGCTTTCTTGCTCAGTGAGGAAGCCTGCGGTTCATTATCAGTTTCCTTCGTATGTGTGTTACCCCCCCTTTTTTTTTCCAAAATTGATAGGCCACTTAACCATCGCGTAGTGGCCTGGCTTCACCCGCTCACCCGGCTTTGCAAAAAATCAATAAAGGCCCGCACTTTTTCCGGGACGTGGCGGGTATTGGGGTAGAGCGCGTAAATCCCTTGCTGAGGAAAACGGTGATCGGGTAGCAGAAGGGTCAGACGACCGGCGGCGATATCCTCCTGCACCAGCCACGCCGGAAGCAGGGCGACGCCCGCACCGCTCAGAGCAAAGGCCAGTAAGGACGCCGCGCTGTCAGCCGTCAGCATCGGGGAGTTAGCGTTAAACAGCACGGTTTCACCGGCGGGCGTCACTACCTGCCAGGTTAAAGGCGTGGCGAGGCGGCTGTGGGCAATCCAGCGTGCTTGTTCAAGCTGCTTAAGATCTGCCATCTGCCCGCCGTAAGGCTGTAAATACGCGGCGGACGCCACGGGAAAAATAGCGAAGTGGTCGATCAGCGCCGCGTGATGGCTGGAATCTGCCAGCTGGCCCAAACGGATCGCCACGTCAAACCGCCCTGAGATCAGGTCATCATGACTTGACGAAGAAACGTGCTGAATGCGCAGTTGCGGATGCAGCGCGGTAAAAGCCGCCAGTGCCGAAACTACCACCCGTGCGCCATACTCCGGCGTAGTCGTGATGCGCAGCAGTCCGCTGAACCCGGCATGGTCGCGGCGCACGTCGTCGAGCACGCTTTCTGCATCCTGCAACAGTTGCAGGCAACGCTGATAAAAACGCTCGCCGGCATCGGTCATGGCGATGCGCCGGGTCGTGCGGGTCAGCAGCGAGACACCAAGTTCCGCCTCCAACTGCTTGATATTAAAACTCACCACCGCTTTGGTCAGCCCCAGTGTCTGAGCGGCGGCCGTAAAACTGCCGGCAGCCACCACCGCCACAAACATCTCCAGCCGCTGCAAATTCAGCATCTCACTTCCTTTCATAAGGCAGATTGTCAAAATACATTTGACAGTGTAACTGCCGCAGGCGGATTTATCCCGCCTTAATCCCCCTCTACACTGCGTGCCTGATAGTATTTCTTATGAGAAAACGATGACCTACCGGACGCGTGTCGCCTGCGTTTACCTGCTGGGCTTTTTTATCGATCTGATCAACATGTTTATTGCCAACGTGGCCTACCCGGATATTGCGCGATACTTTGATACGCCGGTCAGTCTGCTGGCCTGGGTGAGTAATGGCTATATTCTCGGGCTGACGTTGATCATCCCGCTCAGCGGCTGGCTGGCGAAACGTGTCGGCTCAAAGCGTCTTTTTATGCTGTCGTTGCTGATTTTTATGCTCGGCAGCGGCGGTGCGGGCAGTGCGTCATCCATGACGCAGCTGATCGGTTGGCGGTTAGTGCAGGGGCTGGGCGGTGGTCTGCTGATCCCGCTTGGGCAGACGCTGACCTATGCGTTGTACCGCAGCCATGAACGCGCCAGATTGTCCGCTGCCATCATGCTGGTGGGTTTACTGGCCCCGGCGCTGTCGCCTGCGCTCGGTGGAATCATTGTCGACAACGTCAGCTGGCGCTGGGTATTTTTTGCCAGCCTGCCGCTGGCGATAGTGGCGCTGATCCTGGCCGGATACTGGCTGAAATCGGACAGGCCAACCCGACCTGCGGAGCCGCTGGATCTCAGCGGTCTGCTGACCTCTTGCGGCGCGCTGACGCTTATCCTGCTGGGGCTGACCCGTATGGGTGAAGCGCACCAGGAGGTATCCGGCGGATTGATGCTGTTGGGAGGCATCGCGCTGATGGCGTGGTATGTGCGCGGCGCACTGCGCAAACCGCAGCCGCTGCTGAACCTGCGGCTGGTGCAGGATCCGCTGCTGCGCATTGCGATGCTTATCTATCAGTTTATCCCTGGCCTGTTTACCGGCGTCAGCCTGGTTGCCATGCTGTACCTGCAAAATCAACTGGGCATGCGGGCCGGTGAGGTGGGGGCATTGATGCTGCCGTGGGCGCTGGCTGCGTTTGTGGCCATCAGCCTGACCGGCAAACAGTTTAACCGCTGGGGGCCGCGTCCGCTGTTTATTACGGGTTGCGTGATGCAGGGGATGGGTATTGCTTTATTGACCCAAATCAGCACGTCAGGTGACGTTGTCACTTCTGTTGCTGCGTTTACCCTGATGGGATTTGGCAGCAGCCTGTGCAGCAGCACGGCGCAGAGTTGTGCTTTTATCCAGATTAAGGATACCCAGCTGGCGGACGCCAGCGCGCTGTGGAACATCAACCGTCAGCTGAGTTTCTGTTTTGGCGTCACGCTGCTCAGCTTATTGCTCAATCTGTTGCTCGGCCAGGCGGGCATTGCTTCGCAACAGGCTTACCGCCTCTGTTTTGCGCTGGCTGCCGGTAGTGTCGTCATTCCGATTTTACTGTGCCTGCGGATAGCCAACCGCAACGTGATCTTTACCCTGAACCAGGAGAAACCATGAACCGTTATTTGCAGGAAGTGCTCGATGCGCATCAGTTAATCAGTCGCTGGCTGGGCGAGGCCAGTGCGCCGCAAGACGTATGCGAAACACTGCTGGCCCGCTTCAGCCCGGCCTTTTCCATGGTCGGGCTCAGTGGGAACCGGCTGGACAACGCCGGGCTCAGCGCATTTTTCCGTGCACAAGGCGGGGCAAAAGCCGGGCTTGAGATCGGCATTGAAAACATGCAACTGGTGGCCGAAAGCGCAACGGGCGCGGTAGTGACCTATCAGGAACGCCAGCAACTTCCCGGCCAGAATGCGACGCTGCGTTATTCCACCGTAGTGTTTGAACTGGGAGAAACGGGTCAGGTGGTGTGGCGGCATCTGCATGAAACAGCAGCGGCATGATGAAACGCCGGTTGCGCAAATGATAGAGATCACGTAACAAGTAACACAATTATGTAACATAACTAACAGTGATAACTGTCACTGTTTCTGTGCGAAAAAAAGCCTCTTATGGTGGTCCGAATGCTTCCGGCAGATGACCAGCAGGAGGCTTTTTTTTTCGCAACGGCAGATACGGAGGTGAAGCGGGGCGCGTTAACAGTGCAAAAGAGTATGGGCAGATGGCTGATAAACGGAAGTATTCTTCTTTGATATTAGTCATGCGCCATAATAGTTCAGTGCACTCCCCATAATAGGGCGCTGAGCTTTTTATTTAATTATTTTTCATTATCCTTCCTTACGCTATTAATTTTAATAATTAATCCGGCGAAATATTCAATTCCCTGCTTTTATGTTTCTTTTCTTCCCCTCTGAACAATAAGTAAAACTTATTCATTTTTGAATTAATGCAAAAGATAAAATTAATATCTTGTTGAATTTTATGGTTTTTATGGACTTATTTACAGGGGGTGCTACTGGTGAAATTTCAAACGCCCTGTTTTCTTTGAAGAAAATCCCATCGCGGAAAAAATAATCATCTTTTTGTTGACGGCGTTATTTTTAAAATGATAAACATTTCTCATTCGATATTTAATTATACTTTATCCCTCAGATTTCAACGTCCGAAAAATAACATAAAAGAGGAATTCACCATGTCGCTTGAAGATGCAGATATTCGTTTCGCCCCGCGTTGGGAACGCCCGTCAGTTGAATGGATTGAAGCGTTTAAACCCTTTCCGGTTGCCAACATCGGCGATGCCATGGAACGCCTTGGCATGTGTGACGCCGGGCTGGTGCCGCTGTTTCCGGGTATCCACTTTGTCGGTTTTGCATTGCCGGTATTGGTTCCCGCGGGTGATAACGCCGCAGTGATCCGGGCGCTGGAGGTGATTGAGCCGGGCGACGTGATGATGATTAACGGGCTGGGCCACATCGACCGCGCTCTGGTTGGCGAGCAACTGACCCAGCGCTTTCAGCATGCCGGGGCCAACGGCGCGGTGATCGACGGTGCCGTGCGTGACCGCCGCATTATCGAGTCAGTCAATTTCCCGACCTTCGCCCGTGGCACGAGTCCTGCAGGGCCTTATAAAAACGGTCCGGGGGTGATCGGCGAGCCGGTCGCCATCGGCGGCGTGGTGTGTTGTGCGGGCGATATCGTGGTCGCCGACGACGATGGCATCGCCATTATTCCCTTCTGGCGGGCAGAGGCGATTCTCGCCAGCGTAAAAGAGGTGGCAAGACGGGAAGCTGAAATGACCGCCGAAGTGACCCAAAAGTATCGCTGATCTGACGTAATTGCGGTCGGTCTCCCAGAGAAACCGGCCCGACATTCACATGATTGCAGGGCAGAACAATGACTAAATCATCTATGGCATTAATGGACCAAGCAATGCCTGCAAAGGAGAGTGCATCACGTTCGGTTAACCGCCATTCGGCTGTCAAAAATAGCGCCGTTAAACGTGCGTCCTTTGCCGGGGGCGTCGGCTCATTTGTCGAATGGTATGACTACGGTATTTACGGTTTGCTGGTCGGTACGCTGGCGCTGGTTTTCTCGGCCAATGATATCGGTGGCACCAACGCAGGTCTGATGCTGACCTACGTGGGCTTTACGGTCAGCTTTGTGGTGCGGCCTTTCGGCGGCATTATCTGCGGCTATCTGGGTGACAAGATGGGGCGGCAGAAATTACTGGCGGTGCTGTTGCTGATGATCTCGCTGGCGACGGCGGCCATTGGCCTGCTGCCCGGCTATAGCAGCATCGGCTGGGCGGCCCCGGCGTTATTGATTTTGCTGCGCCTGGTGCAGGGGTTCTCCGCCGGTGGCGAAGTCTCCGGTGCCGGTTCTTTTGTGGCGGAGTATGCCGAAGATCATCGCCGTGCCACGGTGATGTCGCCGCTGGTGATGGGGTCGTTTATCGCATTGCTGTTCGGCAGTCTGCTGATCAGCGGTCTGATTAACTATTACGGTATGGATGCCATGCGTAGCTGGGCCTGGCGTATTCCGTTCCTGCTGGCGATCCCGATGGCGATGATCGGTTTTTATATCCGTACCCGCATTGAAGACACGCCGCATTTTAAGCTGGTGAAAGAGAGCCAGCGCATTGTGCCCAATCCGCTGAAAGAGGTGCTCTCCTCTCCACGCCATCTGAAGGCCATCGGTCTGGCGATCACGCTGCCTGCGGTCAATGGCCCTGGCTACTACATCCTGTTCGTCTATATGCCGACTTATCTCAACAAAGTGATGCACTTCAGCCAGATGCAAAGCCTGTTGGTGACCGCCTGTGGTCTGCTGACCATCATCGGTGCTATTCCGATGATGGCCTGGCTGTCTGACCGTCTGGGTCGAAAACCGCTGCTGATCGCCTCCGCCATTGCGATGGGTGTGCTGGCCTGGCCCTGTTTCTGGCTGCTGACGCTGGGCATGATGCCACTGGCCTGTATGTCCGCGATGCTGCTGGCCTTTGCATTTGCCGGTCACGCCGGCGTGATTCAAAGCACGCTGGCGGAAATGTTCCCGACCACCGTGCGCTACAGCGCCTACAGCATCGGTTTTAACCTCTCTACCGTGGTATTTGGCGGCTCCGCGCCGCTGCTGATGACCTGGCTGATTGGCCTGACGGGTATCGCCAGCATCCCGAGCTATATGGTGATCCTCACCGCCTCGCTGACCTTAATCAGCGCCCTGTACCTGAAAGAAACGGCCGGACAGCCGCTGCGCGACAGCTGAGGCGTCATGCACTCTGACATTCATCACATCTGTACTCCGTACCCTGACACGACTTCCGAGGTCACTATGAAACACGCTTCAACATGGCGGATGGGCTTTGATATCGGCGGCACCTTTACCGATCTGGTGCTGCTCGATGACGCCACAGGCCACGCCCTGCGCCACAAAACCCTGACCACGCCGGACGATCCTTCCGAAGGTGCTTATACCGGCCTGACGCAACTGCTGGAGATCGCCGGTGTGGCGGCCAGTCAGGTGCATACCATCACCCATGGCACCACGCTGGCTATCAACGCGCTGCTTGAGCGTCGCGGTGCTAAGACGGCGTTTGTGACCACCCAAGGTTTTCGCGACGTGCTGATCATGGGGCGCGAATACCGTTATGACATCTATGACCTCAACGGCTCTCCTGCCACACCGCTGCTGCCGCGCTCACAGGCTTTCGAACTGAATGAACGCGTGACGGCGCGCGGTGAGGTGGTCACTTCACTGGAAGAGGCGGAAGTTGTCGCGCTGGCCGCCGAACTGAAGGCCCAGGCTTATGAGGCGGTCGCCGTGCTGTTTATGCACGCCTATGCCTGGCCGGAGCATGAAAATCAGGTGGCGGCGATCTTTAAACGTGAACTGCCGGGCGTCTCTATTTCGGTTTCTCATCAGGTGTCGCGGGAAATTCGTGAATACGACCGCGGCGTGCTGACGGCGATGAATGCGTTTGTGCAGCCCAAAGCCCGGCGCTATATGTCGCGTCTGGAAAGCAAACTGCGCGAAGGCGGATTCACCTGCGACTGGCTGGTGATGGGCTCCAACGGTGGGCTGATGGCACCGCAGATTGCGGCTGATTTCCCGACAAGAATCATTGAGTCCGGCCCGGCGGGCGGCATTGTGGCGACGGCGGCTTTTGCCCGTAAGAACGGACATAAACAGGTACTGGCGTTCGATATGGGCGGCACGACGGCGAAAGCTTGCGTGGTGCGTGACGGTCAGCCTTCGATTACCACCAATTATGAAGTGGGCCGCGCCGACCGTCTGCTCAAAGGCAGCGGTCTGCCGGTCAAACTGCCGGTGGTGGACATGATTGAGATCGGCGCCGGTGGCGGCAGTATCGCGCGGGTTGACTCACTCGGCCTGCTGGAAATTGGCCCGGAAAGCGCCAGTGCGTTTCCCGGCCCGGCCTGCTACGGGCGCGGTGGCGAACTGCCGACCGTGACCGATGCCAATGTGGTGCTGGGGCTGTTGGATCCGCACGCGTTTCTGGGCGGGCGAATGACGCTGGATGTGGCCGCCGCCCGCCGCGCCATCGAACGCGTGGCGACGCCGTTAGGGCTGAGTATTGAAGATGCCGCCTGGGGTATTCATGAGGTTGCCAACAACAAAATGGCCGAAGCGCTGCGCACCCACGCGGTGGAGAAGGGCGTCAGCCCGCAGCACATGACCATGCTGGCCTTCGGCGGCGCGGGGCCAAGCCACGCCTGGTCGCTGGCGAAGCTGCTCGGCGTGAAGCGGGTGTACTTCCCGGACGGGGCTGGAGTCTATTCCGCGTTTGGCCTGCTGACCGCACCGCCGAGCGCAGATTTCGTGCGCAGCGACCGCTGCCGTTTACAGGAGGGCATGGACCTGCCCGCCATTCATGCGTTGCTGGCCGAAGGTTTTGATGAAGCCTTCACCACGCTGGCTGCCGCCAACGTTGACCCAAAAACTGCCTTTACCCAACAGCTGGCCGACGTGCGCTATGTCGGTCAGGGCTCGGAACTTACCGTCACGCTGCCGGATGCTTTCCTTAACAATGGCGATGCAGCCGCGCTGATCGTCGCATTTGAAACCGCGCATTTCGCCCGCTTTGGCCGCACTTTACCGGGCGTCGGCGTGGAAGTGGTGAACTGGCGCGGGCGCGTACAGACCACGCCGCCGACCTTGGCGACGCAGGACCAGAACGACCGCCCGGATGAAGGCGAAAGCGAGAAAACGCTGTCGGTATATCTCGGCCGCGATGCGGGCAGCCAGCCGTGCCGTGTGGTACCGCGCAGCCTGCTCAACGTCGGCGTAGCGGTGAGTGGCCCGGCGCTGTTGCAGGAAAAAGAGTGCGCGATTTACGTCGGCCCCGGTGCCAGCGCGCAACTCGACGCCCAGGGTAATATTCTGATGGAGATCCACTGATGACTGATACTCAAGCAAACCTCGACTTCCTCAACGATCCGGTCAGCCTGCGCATCACCTGGGACCGGCTGGTGAGCATCTCCGAAGAGGCCGCCGCCACGCTGGTGAACATGGCGTTTTCCAGCATCATCCGCGAAGTGGGCGACTACTCCTGCCTGCTGATGGACGCGCAGGGCAACTCACTGGCGCAGCCGAAAACCAGTATTCCGGTGTTTATCGGCACGCTACCGGCGACGGTGCGTCATATGCTGGCAAAATTCCCGGCGGACACCCTGAAACCCGGCGACAGTCTGGTCACGAATAATCCGTGGCTGGGCACCGGCCATCTGAATGACGTCACCGTGGTCACGCCGATTTTCCGCCACGGCGTGCTGGTGGCCTTTGCCGGGTCAGCTGCGCATATGTCGGATATCGGCGGCACGCTGAATATGGGCTCCTCCCGCGACGTGTTCGAAGAGGGCTTTATGATCCCGCCGAGCAAACTGGTGATCGGCGGCGAGGTTAATCAGCAACTGGTGGATTTACTGCTGGCTAACGTGCGATCGCCGGATCAGGTTCAGGGCGATCTGCACGCCATGCTGGCGGCTAATCAGGTCGGGGCCAACGGCCTGCTGGGGTTGATGGAGGATTTACAGCTGCACCGGGTGGAGCCGCTGGCGGAGAAAATCCATTCGCTGACCGAGAACGCGATGCGCAAAGCCATCACCGACGTGCCGGACGGCCGCTATGAGGCCTCTGTCGATATTGGCGATTACGAAGGTGAAATCCATCTGCAGGTGGCGGTGATTGTCAGCGGCAGTGATATCACCATCGACTACACCGGGTCTTCCGCGCAGTCGCTGTTTGGTACCAACTGCCCGATGTCGTTTACCTATGCCTACAGCGTCTATCCGCTCAAATGCCTGCTGGAACCCTGGCTGCCTAATAACGAGGGCTGCTTCAAGCCGATCACCGTCACGGCCCCGGTGGGTTGTATTGCTAACGCACAGCCGCCTTGCGCTGTGGAGATGCGTAACCGTGTCGGGCACATGGCCCATGCGGCGATCTTCTCCGCACTGGCGCAGGTGATGCCGGAACGCGTGATGGGCCACTCCGGCAGTGCGCCGGTGACCTGTGACGTTTTCTCGGGGCAACTGGACGACGGCCAGCGCTTTGTTGAAAGCCTGTGCGTCAACGGTGGCACCGGTGCCCGCCCGCAGGCGGACGGTTTTATCACCGGCTTCCCTGGGAATATGTCCTCAACCCCTATCGAACTTATCGAAGCGGCCACGCCATTACTGTTCATGCAAAAAGCCATCGTGCCGGATTCCGGCGGTGCTGGCCGTTACCGTGGTGGGCTGGCGCAGCGCATGGTGATCCGCCATCTGGGCAAGTTCCCGCTGTCACACAGCATGTTCTATTCGCGGCAAAATCACCCGGCGCTGGGCGTGCTCGGCGGCGGGGCGGGGACACCCAACGTGATTGCCATTAACGGAGACGTGCTGGAGAAACCGGTCGGCCGCCATGACGTGTTTCCGGGGGATGAAATCACCATTCAGATGCCCGGCGGCGGCGGGAAATATCCGGCCGCTGAGCGCGATCGCGCGGCGATTTTACAGGATTTACGCGAAGGCTATATCACTGCCGCTGGGGCAGAACGTGATTACGGATTCCGGGGTTAACCATGAATGATTTAAACGGCAAAGTGGCGATTATTACCGGCGCAGGCACCGGCATCGGGCGCAGCTCAGCAGAGTTACTGGCTGCGCAGGGTACGCGTGTGGTGCTGGTCGGGCGACGCCAGGCGGTGCTGGATGACGTGGTCAACGCCATCCGTACCAAAGGCGGTCAGGCCTGGGCTTTCGCTGCCCACATCGAGCAAAAATCCCAGGTGGCCGAACTGGTGCGCTGGACCCTCGCTGAGCTGGGCGGCGTGGATATTCTGGTCAACAACGCGGGCAGCGCCAGCAAGGTGCTGAATGCGCGCTGGATAGAAGAGGAGGAGTGGCAGCAGGTGCAGGACGTCAACCTGAAAGCCGTATTTCTGCTGACGCAGGCGGTACTGCCGGACATGCTGGCGCGCGGCGGCGGCACCATTATCACGGTGTCATCACTGGCCGCATTGCGCCCGAACCTGCTCGGCGGTGCCGCTTACGGCGCAGCCAAAGCCGGGGTGCGCAACTTTATGACTTATCTGCACAACACCTTCCGCAATCAGGGGATCCGTGCCACGTCGATCCTGCCGGGGGAGGTCAATACGCCGATCATGGATAACCGCGCCAATCCGCCGCTGCGCAGCGTGCGTGAAGCCATGGTTCAGCCGCAGGACGTCGCCGATGCCGTATTGCTGTGTGCCGCACTGCCGGGCCGCACGGTGATTGAGGAGCTGATCATCGCCCCGACGTTTTTACGCGATATCTCGGGCGACCTGGATGTCAGCCGCTGGAAAGGTGCCCCGCCAGAGTGCCGTAACGAACGAAATAATCCCTGAATCTTGCCCTCAATCATCCTGCTAAAAGGTGAATAACATGAGTTCTGCATTAGGTTTTAAAGCCGCTGAAGCGGTATTACGGGTGGAACGCAGTTCGCTGCGCGTACAACAACCGGCCTCTTCTGGCGATATGGTGTCGCTGGCGATGGGTGAACCGGATTTCGACACGCCGCCGCGTATTGTGCAGGCCGCCGCCGACGCGCTGCAAAAGGGGTTTACCCACTATGCGCCGCTGCTCGGCGACAAGTTATTGTGTCAGGCGCTGGCCGAACAGGTGGCGGAGCAGTCCGGGTATCCGGTGGCGGCTGGTGAAGTGCTGGTGACCCATGGCGGGACCGGCGGGCTGGCGGCGGCTATTTTATCTATCGTCAATCCGGGCGACCGGGTGGTGATCCCGGATCCGACCTATTCGCTCTACGCGGATCTGGTCAATATGGCCGGGGGGATTTGTGTTCCGATGCCGTGCCGCAGTGACCTGCACTGGGATCTCGACCGGTTGGAGAAGGTGATGGACGGCGCGAAGCTGTTTGTATTCTGCAACCCCGGTAACCCGACCGGCATCGTGCATACACGGCAGGAAGTTGAAGCGCTGGGTCGCATCGTTAAAGCCAGCAACACGCGGGTGATCGCCGATGAGGCTTACAGTGATCTGGTGTTCACCGGCCAGCCGTTCACCTCGGTCTTACAGGTTGAGGCGTTTCGCGGGCGCACGCTCTATTGCCAGACATTCTCGAAAAGTTATGCCATGACCGGCTGGCGTGTCGGCTATCTGGCCGGACCGGCGGAGATGATCGCCGCCGCCGCACGGGTGCATAACACGCTTAACGGTTCGGTCAACACTGCGGTGCAGCGGGCGGCGTTGGTGGCGCTGAAAGAGTGCGGGCCGGATGTGCGCCGCATGTTTGAGGTCTACAAAGAGCGCCGTCAGCTGATGATGGACGGGCTGATGAATATTCGCGGTCTGACACTGAATCAACCCGAAGGCGCATTCTACTGTTTCCCTTCATATGATCTGCCGATCCCGGCCATCGATATGGTGGGAATATTGCGTGAACAGGGCATTGCGGTGCGCCCAGGCAGTGAATTTGGGGCGGCGGGCGAACGCCATTTACGCCTTTCCTACGCGGCGAGCAAAGAGGCCATTGTCGAAGGCGTTGCCAGATTACAGCGGGGTCTGGCGAGACTTTATTAATGTTTACGGGCAATATTAACCATCAGGCAGCGATCACCGCCAGGGACAGAGTTCACATCAAAACATCGGTCGGCAGGCAAGGCTAACCACGGAGACAGGCAATGCGCAGTGATACCGAAAGAAATCGCAGGAATTTAATTCAGGCAGCAGCCCGGTTATTTGAAAAGGCAGATGGCCCGATCAGCATGACCGAGATTGCCGCTGAGGCCGAAGTTTCGGTAGCGACGGCGTATCGTCAGTTCTCCTCGGTTGAGGAAGTGCTGAACACTTACCGCCGGGATGTCGGGGTGCTGCTGCTGGAGTTCAGCCAGCAGCAGACCAGCAGCGGATTACAGCGGCTGGAAAATGTCAGCCGCTACTGGATAAAACTGGTGCGTGAACGCGGTGCCGCCATGGTGCCGATGCGTAACCGCCGCGGTTATCTGGAGCGTTTATGGGAAGGCGCAGATTACCTGCTGGTGCAGGCCGATGCGGTACGCCCTCCGCTGCGCGAAGCGATGGAAGAGATGGGGTTGCCGGACATCGGCGACAAGGCGGTTTTCCTGTGGAATATTCTGTTTGACCCGCGTGAAATTTTCGATCTGGTGGATACCGTGGGGCTCAGCGAAAAAGAGGTCGGCACCCAGCTGATGTCGGTGCTGGTGGGCGGCCTGAATGGCTGGGCCACGGCCAACCATTACTCTATCGAGGCCCTGAAGGCCCGCTAAATTTTGTAGATAAATTCAACTCCAACGCCGCACAAGCGCCTCACGGCGAGGCGTTGTCACAGCCAAAATTCATCCATTCAGTCTCAGAGAGGCGAGTTATGAGTGTACTTTCTTACGTGTCATCGGATAAAGATTCAGCCTGGGCCACCTATTTGTCTCAGGTTGACCGGGTGCTGCCCTACCTCGGTGAACTGACCCACTGGGCGGATACGTTGCGCCACCCTAAACGGGCGCTGATTGTTGATATTCCGCTGGAGATGGACGACGGCAGCGTGCGGCATTTCGAGGGATACCGTGTGCAACATAATCTGTCGCGCGGTCCAGGTAAGGGCGGCGTGCGCTATCACCCGGACGTCACGCTGGAAGAAGTGATGGCGCTGTCGGCCTGGATGACCATCAAAAGCGCCGTGCTGAACCTGCCGTTTGGCGGGGCGAAGGGCGGCATTCGTGTCGATCCCCGCGAGTTATCGGCCAAAGAGCTGGAGCGTCTGACCCGCCGTTACACCAGTGAAATCGGCAGCATTATCGGGCCGCAGCAGGATATCCCCGCGCCGGATGTCGGCACCAATGCGCAGGTGATGGCCTGGATGATGGACACCTATTCGATGAATACCGGGGCGACCACCACCGGCGTGGTGACCGGCAAGCCGATCCATCTCGGCGGTTCGCTTGGCAGGGTGAAAGCCACCGGTCGGGGTGTTTTTGTGACCGGCAAGGCGACGGCGGAACGTATCGGCCTGGCGCTGCCCGGCGCCAGAGTGGCGGTGCAGGGCTTTGGCAACGTGGGGGGCGTGGCGGCTGAGCTGTTTGTCGCCGAGGGCGCACAAGTGGTGGCGGTGCAGGATCACAGCGCAACCTTGTTCAATGAGCAGGGGCTGGACATTGCGGCACTACAGGAATATCAACAGGCACACGGCAGCATTGCCGGTTTCCCGCAGGCGAGAGTGATAACACATGAAGCGTTCTGGGAAGTAGAGTTTGAAATTCTGATACCGGCCGCGCTCGAAGGGCAGATCACGCCGGAAAGGGCGCAGCGGCTGACCTGCAAACTGGTGCTGGAAGGGGCCAACGGCCCGACGTTTCCGGCGGCTGATGATATTTTGCGTCAGCGTGGCATCGTGGTGGTGCCGGATGTGATTTGTAATGCGGGTGGCGTAACCGTGAGCTATTTCGAATGGGTGCAGGATTTCTCCAGTTTCTTCTGGAGCGAAGACGAGATAAACCAGCGGCTGGACCGTATTATGCAGGAGGCGCTGGCTGCTGTGTGGCAGAAGGCGGATTCGCTCGGCATCACCCTGAGAACTGCCGCCTATGCCGTGGCCTGCGAACGCATCCTGATGGCCCGCAAAGAGCGCGGCCTCTATCCGTGAAACGCTCAGCCGTTATTTGGCTGACTGACGTTTTTGCATAATGCGGTAGAGATTATTTTCCACCCAGTCAGTCAGGCCAGTGAGCTGCACCTGCACTTCGACGCCCATCCCGGTCAGGGTGTATTCGACGTGCGGGGGCACCACCGGGTAAGCGATCCGGTCAATAAAACCATCGGCCTCCAGCGCCTGTAACGTCTGCGCCAGCATTTTTTCACTGACGCCGCCAATTTTGCGGCGCAGTTCGCTAAAACGCATCGTTCCATCGCCCAGCGCAATCAGAATCAACACGCCCCAGCGGCTGGTGATGTGGCTCAGCACTTCCCGTGACGGGCAGTGGGCGCTCATCACTTCACCCCGGCGCAGCCGTTCGCTCAGGCTGTTTACCGCCACCTGATCTTCAATGATGTCATGCTTGACCGATGTTAATTTCATACTAACCTTTTTGTACGTACTTACGAAAAGTTAGTATATCGCATAGGATATTTTCCACGGACGCGATTTTAAGATTGTTTCGTCATAAGACGGTCGTCCCCCGCATCATTTATCACTTTCGGAGAAACATCATGATTGCTATTACCGGTGCCACCGGCCAGCTTGGCCGCCTTGTTATCGCTGCATTGTTGAAGAAAGTGCCTGCGAGCCAGATCATCGCCGCAGTGCGCAGCCCGGAAAAAGCCAAAGACCTGGCTGACCTCGGCATTGAGGTGCGCAAGGCAGATTACAGCCAGCCTGCGACGCTGGAGAGCGCTTTTAAGGGCGTGGAAAAATTACTGCTGATCTCCTCAAGCGAAGTCGGCCAGCGTGAAGCCCAGCATCAGGCGGTCATCGAGGCCGCGAAACGTGCCGGTGTGAAACTGCTGGCCTACACCAGTCTGCTGCATGCTGACAAAAAGCTGCTCGGCCTGAGTGCTGACCATCTGGCGACAGAAGCCGCGCTGCGCGCATCCGGCCTGCCGGTAGTGGTATTGCGTAATGGCTGGTATCACGAAAACTACGCGGCGAGTATTGTTCCGGCGCTGGCGCACAACGCATTTATTGGCGCGGTGGGAGAAGGGCGTATTTCGTCGGCTGCACGTCAGGACTATGCTGAAGCGGCTGCTGCAGTTTTGGTGCTGGAAAATCAGGCGGGCAAAGTGTACGAACTGGCCGGAGACGAAAGCTACACGCTGGCAGAATTCTCGGCAGAAATCGCCCGTCAGTCCGGTGAAACGGTGAACTACGTTAATCTGCCACAGGCCGAATTTGCCAAAGCACTGATCGGTGCCGGGCTGAATGAGTGGCTGGCGAATATGCTGGCGGATTCCGACGCCGGTGCAGCCAAAGGCGGGTTGTTTGATGACAGCCACACCCTGAGCAAATTGATTGGGCGTAGTACCACGCCTTATCAAGAGGTGATCGCTGCCACGCTGAAAGCTCGCTGAGCCAAAATGTTTGTATGGGGCAGGGTTAGGCCCGGTAGCGCAAACTGTATAAAAATATAACTTACTGTTTATATTAATATTTATCATCCACACTTCCCCCTCAGAGGTGTTGATGTTTCATCCCCTGTTGAGTTCTTCCAGACTCCTTAAAGTTCAGAATGCCCTTTTAGAACAAGGCTACGTCACCACGCGGGTTATGGCCGAGGAGCAGGATCTCACCCAGGGAACTTTTACCCTGATGTTGCAACCCGGCCGCATTGAGCAGATCCGTCCGGAGCGTGAGCTGCAAGCAACTGTCTTGAAGAGTTAGTGCGCATTCTAACCACCACGAAATTTCTTTTAAGTCGTGGTGTTGATTTCTCCTATAATTCCATTATTCTGGAAATATAGAATTATAGGAGAGTTGCAATGGAACTTAATGACGTCGCTAATGCGCTAAAAGAGCTTGGCCATCCAACTCGCCTCGCCGTGTATAAGTCGCTGGTGAAGTCGGGGCATGAGGGGGTGCCCGTCGGTGAGTTGCAAAAACGTCTGGACATACCAGCCTCCACGCTGAGCCATCATATCGCGGCCCTGGTTGCGGTAGGCCTGGTACGCCAGAACCGGCAGGGCAGAACGCTGTACTGCTTACCACAGTATGAGGTTCTGAACGAAATTATGGCCTTCTTTATCGACGAATGCTGCGCCGATAAGGGTCAAAGCTGCTAAAGACACCACACAGAGAAAGTAATATGTCAGATTCGATGAACGAACTTAGCAACATTCAGCCTGAAATATTGGATACCCATATCAGCACCGAAAGGTTCTCCCTGACCGCGGGTCTCCACGCTCCACGAATTTTGATGCTTTACGGTTCAGTGCGGGAAAGGTCATACAGCCGTCTGGCTACGGAAGAGGCTGCCCGACTGCTAACGGCTATGGGGGCTGAGGTTAAAATATTCAATCCTTCCAGACTGCCGCTCCCTGATGATGCACCGGATACACATCCAAAAGTGCTCGAACTGCGAGAGCTTGTTATGTGGTCTGAAGGTATGGTCTGGTGTTCACCTGAACGCCACGGGGCGATGACTGGCATCATGAAGGCTCAGATTGACTGGATCCCTCTGTCGGTCGGCGCAGTTCGTCCCTCACAGGGGAAGACGCTCGCCATCATGCAGGTTAGTGGCGGCTCTCAGTCGTTTAATGCCCTAAATCAGATGCGCATTCTCGGACGATGGATGCGGATGATCACCATCCCCAACCAGTCCTCCGTCGCCAAAGCGTTTCTGGAGTTCGATGAGAGCGGCAGGATGAAGCCTTCTGCCTACTACGATCGCATTGTCGACGTGATGGAAGAGCTAATGAAATTTACGCTGTTAACCCGTGGCAATGCTGAATATCTGGTTGACCGTTACAGTGAACGTAAAGAAAGCGCCGCCGAGCTGTCCGCCAGGGTTAATCAGAAAAGCATTTGAGCACATCGCGGCCTGTTTGTAAGGCCTCGACGGTGCGTCCAGCTTCGACAGATTTCAGAACGGCGATGATCTGGTGCTACGGTAAATGGTCTTTATTCGCTGGCTGCTATTTCAGAAATATAAAGTCAGCCACCGCCATCAATCCTACGGCAAGCGCGATGAACGCAGCCCCTGTTGCGAAGGCATATTCTGTTGTCCGTTCTTCTTTGCGGATATCAGTAAAGCGGGCAAGCGCGCGTTTTGCATCCGGTGCGTTTATCTCTTCAAATTGTTTTTCATAGCCCTGACCGGTCAGCCGAGAGGCTTCGCGTGTGTCTGATCTTTCCAGCACAGCGGTTTGCTTACCCTTTTTAAATAAATAGTAATCTGGCATCAGGTGCTCCACGTAGAAGATGGTAGTCATTAGATAGCATATCTGATCTGGTTTGATTCAGTGCTCAAGAAATCTGATTTTAGAGCACAGAATCAATGAAAAAATAACGTGCAATGTGGTTATGGATAGACTGCAATGCCCTCATTGTCTCTTCCAATATAATTTATTTCAAGGACACACGACTGTAGTCACCTCTTATTAACGCAAAGAATTACAACGAGTGAGGGAAATAGTCTAAGTATGAAAGAAATACTGTTTCTCTAAAATACCGGTTAGAAGCCCACCTTTTCTCTATTATCGAACTTAACTGTTATGGAAAAATAAAACTAAGAATATTTCATTAAAACAATTGGTTATCCCATATATTTTTTGGGGTTGAATGCAATTGTGGTTCTAATGGGAAGAATAATTAATGGCAATATTGAGGTGCTCATAGGACTCGTCAGAACTCGTTAAAACAGCTGACTTTTGTAAAAGATCAAAAATAAGCTAACTATTTACTGCCTGACGCCGATAGCTAATGGTGCTTCTGTATGGTTTACGTCATGCAGCCTTTTTTAGCCCGGCAATATCTCAGGTAAAAATAAATATGACAATTACACAGCGGCTGTTTCTGGTCTTTTCTCTGCTTTCAGCCTCACTTATCACCCTGGTGATTGTGGCCGTTCTGGTCGTGACGGGGTTTCAGTCGCGCTTTCAGTATGTCCAGAGCAATACCGTGCCTTCGATTATTGACTTAGGCAAAATGGTGGATGGCAGCAACCAGCTGATTATCTGGATGTACAGGCATGAGAGCTCAACTGATCCGGCCAGACAGGCCGAGGTTGAGAAAAAACTTAGCGAACTGCTGAGTAGTCTGAAGTCTCTCAATCAGTACTATCTGGATAACGATATTTCCAACGATAGCGATCGGCAGTTGACGGAGGCGGGCTCCGCCACCATACAAGATTTCCAGAACAGATTGCCGGCCTTCCTGAAAGGCTCCCGTGAACAGAATGCTGCGGTCTCTCTGGTTGAACTCCAGGGCAACACAGGTGCTGGTGAAGCCGCCCGCCGCCTCATCGACGGCTACAAGAAGCAGTTGCAGTTGAACGTGGACATCGGTGAATCGCTCAAAAGTCAGAATATCCAAATCTATCAGTTGACGTTCTGGGGCATGATTATAGGGTCAGCAATTGCGATCCTTATCCTCGGCTTATTCACCGTGAGGACGATAACCGGTATCCGCAGAAACCTTAACGCCATGCGTTCCACCATGGAGTCTGCCAGTACCCACCTGGACCTGACCCTGCGGGCGGATGACTCCCGTAAAGACGAAATCGGCCTGACGGCAAGAGCATTCAATGACCTGGTGGAAAATGTTGCTGCCTCGCTGTTGTCCGTGAGCGCTTCCTCCCAGTCCGTCAGTACGGCCTCTGCGCAGATATCTGCAGGCAACGAGGATCTGTCATCCCGGACCGAGGAACAGGCAGCCTCCCTGGAGCAGACGGCGGCCAGCATGTCAGAGTTGAGTGAAACGGTACGGCAGACTGCCGAAAATACCGGTATGGCAAGCCAGCTTTCACAGAATGCCCGCCGGATCTCTGAAGACAGCACAGCCAAGGTCAGTACCATGTTGGGCACAATGTCCGATATCAGGAACAGTTCTGAAAAAATCACCGATATTATCTCGCTCATTGAAGGTATTGCTTTCCAGACCAATATTCTTGCACTCAATGCCGCAGTTGAAGCGGCGCGGGCCGGGGATCAGGGTCGCGGATTTGCGGTGGTTGCCGGTGAAGTACGTAATCTTGCGCAGCGCTCATCGTCTTCAGCCCGTGAGATCAAAGAGCTGATTGAGTCATCAATGAATTTCGTGGCGAAGGGTGCTGGTCAGGCGGAAGAAGTCGGGCAGAATATGGACAGTATGAAGGAAGCAATTGGTCAGGTCGCTGACCTGGTGAATGAAATCGCGGCCGCCGCTCACGAGCAGATGCAGGGTATTGGCCAGGTCCACCAGGCAGTTAACCAGATGGACGAAGTGACGCAGCAGAATGCGGCACTCGTACAGGAAGCATCAGCCGCCTCACACTCGCTGATGGAGCAGGCCACCGTCCTCAACCAGCTGGTAGCCGCCTTTGTCATCGAAGCGCCGTCAGCGGTGAAATTGCGCACAGCGATAAGCCCGGCTGGAGTTACAAAATCATCATCACCTTCCGGGCTGCCAGCGAAGAAAAAGACAGCAGAGCGGGAAGAAGAATGGCAAAGTTTCTGAGTCTTGTAAAAAGATTTAGCAGGACTACCATAGTGAACGAGCACGGCTGATGTAATATTATATTTGTAGCATCAAGTACTGCCCTATTATACGGGGCGCTAGTAGGGCAGTACTAAACGGTTTAAATTAAGTGCCATGAGACATAACATTAGGTTAGTACTACTGTCTTTGATTTACCTAAAAACAAAGAAGTGTCATCGGACTGGTAATAAAAAACTTTAAGTTTTTATTATATGAATAATTCACACTAGAACTCGCTATGAGAGTGACCAATTTTATTTGCTTATATGCCATTTTAAAAATCCCCCCATGTCATAGTAACCTCCGAAAAAGCAGTGTGTTCATCAGTGGAATTTTCTCGTCATCTGAACCGAGGGAATTTCTATGAAAAATCACGTTTTGGCCTGTCAAATTTAATATCTCGCCCGGCTTTTACTCCGTCACGCAGCTAAAGCTTGAGGCGGAATTCTTATTCCCATGCCCCTGATATTTCGGATATGACGGAAATTCACACAGGGGCAGTTCCCGCCCGGCCGTAGCCGAATGAGTATCGATAATCGTTTGCGGGCCTGGAGCGATGCCTTTATCTACCCAATTATCCAGCGTGCCCAGTGAATCCCAACTCATCGGGAAAGGACCGGTGTTGTGGGCAAAACCAGGCGCAATGTAAAAACGTACAAATTGATGAAGGGCCGCGTTTCCAAATTGGGCCTGCAATTTTTCATAGTAGGCAATCGTATTTGCCGGTGGGACGGACATATCTATTGAACCGTGCATCAGCAGCAGCTTTCCCCCGTGCTGCTCAAATACGCGGATGTCTGGATCGGCATCATCAGCCTGAGAAGCCAACTCCTGCAAACGCGCTTGGTACGACGCCGGATTGAACGATAGGGTGTCATACGTTGCATCCTGCGTGACAGCGTAACGTACTACCTGATCACCCATGATGTAAGGGAATGACATAATCAGATTGGCGGGTGCCGGGGCGGTCCCAGGTTGCGGCCCGGTTTGACCGTTTAACTCAGCGGCGGCGATGGTTTTTGATTTGTTGATCCCTGTTCCAAACATGCTTATCAGCGTCGGTGCATCCGCCCCTTGTAATATTGGCCATGAGGCAAAATGATCGCCGGTGGGTAAGGTCACACCCAGCGGCTGAGGTCGGGTCATTTTCCTCACCAGCGACATCTGCACATCTGACAGACAGGTCGGGCCGCTGTCTGTGCCGCCACTACAGCGTAGGCCTTCAAGACGGAAGGTTTTGTCGCAGGCTTTTATATTCGCGATGACGCCATCGCTGAGACCATCCAGTTGATCGCAAACCGCATAAACGGCGTTAGATATCAGCGCAGCCTTCGCCGGGGAGATCCAGGCATCGGGTGTGTTATACATTGCCTGACCTAAAAGCGAGCCCGCCACGTGTAATTCGATGAAGTTATAAACCGGGTGTATGGCGATCACGCCGTCATAATCTTGCGGATAGTGCTGAATGACGGCCAGCGCTTCGTGGCCGCCCTGAGAATTTCCCTGAAAATACATGTGTTTTGGCTTACTGCCATAGGCTTGTTGAATCATCGCGATCGCCAGATCGTGAGTTTTTTTCAATTGTAAACCGGTGAAATTTTTCCAGGCTCCGTTATTCAGGGCAAAGGACGCATCGGAGATCCCTCCCTGATGGCCCGAGTCACTGCCGAAAGTGGCATAACCCTGTTTAAGTACGCCGGGCGTTGCAACTGGCGAAAAGCGCGCGGTGTCTGTTTTGCGCACAGCGCCATTAAACCCGCTGCCACCCAGATGCAGCGCTTTGCCATTCCATATTAGAGGCAGATTGATTTGGACATTAATATCCGGCGCAGAGGAATCAACGGGTTTGATGGCACCTTCAAGCTGGCAGTGGCGCTCGCTGGCCTGGCCTACCATAGCCGCCGCCGTGATCACGGCACCGTTGGTCGGCAGCCCAATTTGAGAAGCTCCGATGTGAATCTGCTTCATGGCCAGACAGTCGGTTTCGCTAAATGTTTTGCGCTGTTCGGCGACGCTGTTGCTGGTGAGCAATATCAGCGCTACACCGCAAAGAGAGGGGATGATTCTCATTTTTTTCTCTGGTCGTAAGGTAGCAAAATATCCTGCCCTGTTTTTAACATCTTATATGTCATTAATCATCCGCTTATTTTCGCTGGTTAATTGACCTATTAGCGCCCGTTTCACCCGTTAATTCATTTGGCTAAATTGATACGCCTGAGTCAGCTATTTTCGATTCTCCGCACGCTTTGTGACTCCAGACTTAATAGGTCTGGAGTCACAAACCTTTTGCGTAGGATCTGCAGAGTTGCTATAACTGCGTCCCGGACTTTAGCCTGTTGAAATAGCCTGAATGAATAGAGTCGTGACCGAACCCGACATCGCCGCCGAGCAGGTTGGGCGCCATGTGATCCAGTTTCTTGCGCAGATCAAAAACGCGCCGCTGGCTGAACTGGACAATATTGATGAAGAGGGCAACGCGACGGTTGAGCAGGTGATGAAGGTGTGGATCAAACTGTCGCTGATGATCACCCGCCGTCGCCCGGAAATTGCTGTCTCCTCATTGCTCAATCATGTACTGCCGATGATCGGCCCGCTGCCGCTCAATAAAGTCAGCCGTTTGCGGCTCAACCGGTTGTTCAACGTGCTGCTGGCAGAGGGGAAAATCGCCGAAGCCAAACGGGTGTTTGCCTTATGTAAACAGTTTCTCAGCTGGGCAGAAACTCAGGGTTATCTCGAACATTCGCCGATCAGTTCAATGAAACGCCGTGATGTCGGCGGGCGTAATACGCCTCCTCGCGAACGTTCTCTGACCGATGCGGAAATTTGGATTTTCTGGCATAGCCTTGATTTATTAGGTATTTCAGAGCAATGCCGCTGGGCGCTGCGCCTGTGTTTACTTACCGCAAGGCGCCCCGACGAAGTGGTGCGGGCGCGAAAAGAGGAATTTCATTTACACATCGGTGTATGGCGGCAGGGACTGCGCAATAAATCGCGGCGTGACCACAGTTTACCCCTGACCCCGCTGATGATCCGCTGTGTGAGTGCACTGCTTGAAGCCAGCCCGGCGGATAGCCCGTGGCTGGTGCCTTCGCCCGCTGACGGGCAAAAACCGTTGTCGCGTGGGGCGATCACCCAAGCGCTGCGGCGTATGCTGCGCGCTGAAAGAGGGCCGGGCATTGAGGTGTTTACTACCCGGGATCTACGGCGAACTGCACGATCCAAGCTGGCGTCGCTGAGCGTTGCCAACGATGTTGCGCGTAAAATCATGAATCATTCGCTGGAAGGGATTGACCGTGTATACGATACCCACGATTATTTGCCACAAATGAAACGGGCGCTGGAAATGCTTTCCGCAGACATTGAACGTATTATCTCAGCGGAATCTTATCTGCCATTACGCCACCGTTTTGAGGGTGAGCCACTGCGACTGCCTGAACGATCCCTGCTCTTTATGCTCGATTAACCCGAAAAGTGCTGACTAAAGTGTGTCACAATTTCTCATGAAACCGCCGTGAAATGAATAAATGCTACACTTTGCAGTTCATTTGCCTCGCCAGAGAACTAAGGAATATCCATGAGTCCCCTAAAAATAACCACAACCGGGTTACCTCAGCCGACGCAAACGTTACGCCTGAACGGCAACAGTGCTGCCGAAAAACGCCATGAAATTCTTGGGTACTTTAACCAGACCTGGGACCTGTACGAAAGCCTGTTTGACTGCCTGGCCGATGAGCGCGCCTACTTTAATAAGGCCATTTCTCTGCGCCATCCACTGATTTTCTATTTTGGCCATACCGCGACTTTTTACATTAATAAGCTGATGGCCGCCGGTTTAGTCTCTCAACGTATTGATGACGGTATTGAGGCGATGCTGGCGATCGGCGTGGATGAAATGAGCTGGGATGATTTAGACAATAGCCATTACAGCTGGCCGAGTGTTGCTGCGTTACGTGATTATCGCGGCAAAGTCCGCACCTTTTTAGTCGATTTCATCGAAAATATGCCGCTTGAATTGCCGCTCAATTGGGAAAGCCCGGCGTGGGTGATCCTGATGGGTATTGAGCATGAACGCATTCACCTTGAGACGTCGAGCGTGCTGATCCGTCAGTTGCCGGTCGAATGGGTTAAGCCCCAGGGGCACTGGCCAGCTTGCACGCATGTCCGCGAAGATCGTGCTGCTGCGCCGAAAAACGCACTGGTAACCATGGCCGGTGGGGCAGTGACGCTGGGAAAAACGGATGATACTTACGGCTGGGACAACGAATACGGCACTTCGCACAGCGACGTCAAACCGTTCAAAGCCAGTAAAATGTTGGTCAGTAATGCGGAATTTTTCGAGTTTGTACAGGCCGGTGGATATCAGAATGTACAGTGGTGGGATGACGAGGGCCAGGGCTGGCGGGATTTTGCCAATGCGACGATGCCTACGTTCTGGGTCGGTTCTGCGACACAATCGGAGAACCTAAAACTGCGTCTGATGACTGAAGAGATCCCGATGCCATGGGACTGGCCAGCGGAGGTTAATCAGTTGGAAGCCGCCGCATTCTGCCGCTGGAAAGCTGATGAAACCGGCAAATCCATCCAGTTGCCGACCGAAGCCGAATGGTATCTGCTTCGCAATCAGGTGGAAGGCGATCAGCCAGACTGGCAGACAGCGCCCGGCAATATTAATCTGGCGTGGTGGGCTTCTACCTGCCCGGTGGACCAGTTCCCGCAAGGGGATTTCTACGATATCGTCGGTAACGTGTGGCAATGGACCACGACGCCGATCAGTGGTTTTGATGGTTTCCGCGTGCATCCTTTATATGACGATTTTTCCACACCGACCTTTGATGGTAAACACTCGATCATGAAAGGTGGCAGCTGGATCTCCACCGGTAACGAAGCACTGCGCTCATCCCGCTACGCGTTCCGCCGCCACTTTTTCCAGCATGCAGGTTTCCGCTATGTGGTGTCGACGCATCAGGAAAAACTGACGGTCAATCCGTATGAAACGGACACTTTGGTGTCGCAGTACCTTGATTTCCAATACGGAAAACGGTATTTCGGCGTGGATAATTACGCCCGCGCTCTGGTGGATATCGCCGAAAAACTGTGCGACAAACGTCATCGCGCACTGGATATTGGTTGCGCCACAGGCCGCGCCAGTTTTGAGTTGGCACGCCTGTTTGAGCAGGTCACGGGGATGGATTATTCTGCACGCTTCATTGATGTGGCACTGTCGCTGGCCAGCGGTGAAGATTTACGTTATCTGATGCCGGAAGAGGGTGACCTGATGGAATATTGTCAGGCGCGATTGTCAGATGTGGGCTTAAGTGCCGAACAGGCAGAGAAAGTGCGTTTTTTGCAGGGTGATGCCTGTAATCTGAAACCGCAGAAAGAGCCTTACGATCTGGTGCTGGCTTCCAATCTCATCGACCGGCTGCGCCAGCCGAAACGCTTCCTGCAAGATATCGCGCCGATGATTCGCCCCGGAGGCCTGCTGATGCTCTCTTCGCCTTATACCTGGCTGGAGGCGTTCACGCCAAAAGAGAATTGGATCGGTGGTGTGCGTGAAAATGGCGAAGCGTTGACCACACACCAGGCACTGCAACGCCTGCTGGCGGCCGATTTCACCGAAGTTCAGGCCCCGATAGAGGTGCCTTTTGTGATCCGCGAAACGGCAAGAAAATATCAGCATACGGTGGCGCAACTGACGGTGTGGCGTAAGCGTTAATCTCCGCTTAAATATCGTGTACCGGCAGGGAAGTCTCTGAAAAGCAAGGTGGCTTTCCTGCCGTTTAACAGCGAATGATCCAGCCAGGCCCCGGAAGTCAATCTCCAGTGGGCCCACGGCCCTGGATGAATAAAGTGATGAGATTAATGGTTGAGTTGCCACGGTTGTAGTGATTCAAAACATCTGTATGTTGTAACTAAAGGAGATTGTAAAAAAGGCCTGCCGTTTTATCAGGCAAGCCCGCTCATGTTATCTTGCCGGAATATTCAGGCCACGTTGTACCGCTTCGCGTGCCAGACCGCGTTCCAGCCAAAGAGGGACCTGGATGAGCTTGTCATAGTCGACCAATTCACGCGCCTCATAGAAGCCAATCATGTTGCGAACCCAACCCAGCAATGAGATATCGGCAATGGTGTATTCATCGCCCATGATCCACTGTCGCCCCGCGAGACGTGATTCCAGTACGTTGAGCAGGCGGATTGACTCTTTGCGGTAACGTTCGAGAGGGCGTTTGTCTTCGATTTCCCGACCAGCAAACTTGTGGAAGAAACCGAGTTGGCCAAACATCGGGCCGACCGCGGCCATCTGGAAGAATAGCCACTGCAAGGTCTCAATGCGTTCGACAGGATCTGTCGGTAAGAACCGCCCACTTTTCTCAGCCAAATACAATAGGATAGCCCCGGACTCAAACAGCGCCAGCGGTTTTCCTCCCGGACCGTTCGGGTCAAGAATAGCCGGAATTTTACCGTTAGGATTCAGTGCTAAAAACTCCGGTGTCCAGGTCTCATTTTTACCAATATCAATGAGATGTGCTTCATACGGCAAGCCGATCTCTTCGAGCATAATTGATACTTTGACACCATTTGGCGTCGGCAATGAGTACAGTTGCAATCGATCTGGGTGCTGTGCTGGCCAGCGTGTCGTAATCGGGAAAGCGGTAGAGTCAAACATGCAGTGCTCCGGTGTGAGAGTGAAGTAGCGACGGACTAAGAGTAATGTAGTTTAGACGGTCAGGTCCTTGCCACCTTACCATTCAGGAAAAAACAAGATTGAAAAAAACAATCCATCCCCGTCTTTGATAAGGTGATAATCCTTTGGCACATAGGTAACTCTTTCATTTATTTTGTCGTCAGGCAGCGTCTATACTGGCTGCATCTTTGGGAAGATCAACGGAGAATGAGCATCATGACAGAAATGGAAAAAGCACTGGCCGGGCTACTCTACGACGCCAACTACGATCCTCTGATACTTGAACAACGTCAGGCTGCTAAACGTGCACTGTTTGAATATAACCATATGCATCCTGACGATATTTCGGAGCGCGTTGACCTTATCAAAAACCTGCTGGCAAAAACCGGTGAGTCGCTGGTCATTGAGTCACCGTTCCACTGCGATTACGGTTTTAACATCGAAATTGGTGAGAATTTTTACTCCAACGTTAACCTGGTCATTCTCGATGGTGCCAAAGTCACTATCGGTGACAATGCTTTTATCGCGCCAAATGTCGGGCTGTATACCGCCGGGCATCCGGTTGATCATGAACGGCGCAATCAGGGGCTGGAATACGCGCGGCCCATCACTATAGGCGATAATGTCTGGCTAGGCGCGGGGGTCAGTGTACTGCCAGGCATCACTATTGGTGATAACTGCGTGATTGCCGCAGGCAGCGTCGTTAACCGCGATATACCGGCAGATTCGATTGCCGCAGGTAATCCGTGCAAAGTCATTCGACCGATTAACGACAGTGACCGAAAGAAGTTTAGCGCCTGATGCGCACCGCCGCCGCCTCGAAGACATCAGCTGATTTCAATGGCGGCGGGGTAGTGCCCCCGCAAAGTAACGATCCGAATCAAATCAGTGGAACGAAAACTCACGTTAAGCAATATCTTCCTCCACTGGATCTTCTTTTGTTCCAAGCTTCAGAAAATTTAGTTTACTCAGGGAATGGGGTATTATTTGGCTGCATACCACAGAGATGTTGTCGATAAATTTCATACCCTGCGGTAACTCATCACGCCAAGGAAAGAGCGAACATGTCCATAACCATCAGCGTCCTGCTGGAAAACAGGCTTAACTCCGGCTCTATAAATTTGCTGCGTGCTAAAACCGGGCTAAGTCTGTTTATCCAGGATGAAAATGACTCAATCTTGTTTGATACCGGACCTGATGATAGCTTCCTGCATAACGCTGCCCTGATGGGGGTCGATTTGACAAGCCTAACCGCGGCTGTACTTTCACACGGCCACTATGACCATTGTGGCGGTGTTCCGTGGTTGCCTGATAAATGCCGGATCGTATGCCATCCCCAAGTGGCCAGTGAGCGCCACTCGGCCGTAAGGTTTTCAGGCTATACCGCCAGAATAAAAAAATTGTCTCTGAATATTGATTATTCACAACACCTTATGGAGTACAGCAGTGCCCCACTGCATATAGGGGAACGCTTTATGTGGTCAGGGGAGATCCCGATGACCAAGCCGCAGGCATACGGTGTTATCAGAGATAAGAATACCAGAGTAGACTATGTACAAGATGAAGGAGTTCTGATCTATAAATCTGACCGCGGACTGATCATTTTTATCGGTTGTGGACATCGCGGACTCATTGATATCGTGCGTCATTGCCAGAAAATAACAGGAATAAATCATATTCACGCTCTTTTCGGTGGTTTTCACTTGCGTTGTGCGTCACCTCGTAAACTCTGGGAGGTGAGACAGTTTCTACGCAGCCAAAAGCCAGATAAAATAATGGGCTGTCATTGTACTGGTAAATGGGGTTGCTTGTGGTTGCCGGATGCAGTCACTCCGAAAACAGGAGATATTTATGTTCTGGGATAGGACTTAAATAAACAGCGTGGCTATCACTGCAGTTCCACTAAGTAATACCACGGAGCTGATGATTTTCAGCAGCAATCTTCCCTTCATTATAAAATATACGGAGGGAATAAAGAACACCGTGGTAACTAAGACTGGCATTGAACCGTTAGCAATTATTTTCACTATGCGGGGTTTGAGGTCCAATGGGGCGAAAACGTACGCTAAGAAGGGCAATCTGCGATGTAAATTGGCTGGTTAATTTTTGACTATTTAAAATGACGGCTTAAAGACGTTCCTGATTCCGTTACACCCCAGCCCTCGACATTTGACTGCTATGCTATACAGACGCTGATTTTTTTCTCTCTAAGAGCAAAAATGAAAAATTCTACTGCAGAGGATACTTCCAAAGGCCAAAAACCTTGGTGGAAAAAGTTAGGCCCTGGGCTGATAACGGGTGCCGCAGACGATGATCCGAGTGGTATCGCGACCTATTCCCAAAGTGGCGCCCAATTCGGTTTTGCCATGTTATGGACGCTGATCTTAACCTATCCGTTGATGGTAGGTATTCAGCTTATCAGCGCCAAAATAGGTCGTGTCAGCGGCCGGGGGTTGACCACCAATATTCGGCTGCATTATCCCATATCCATGCTGTATGCGATTATTGGTCTGCTTTTTATTGCAAACACCATTAATATTGCCGCCGACATTGCCGCAATGGGGCAGGCCCTGGCGTTACTCATTGGTGGCCCGCCCCATCTTTATGCTTTGGGGTTTGCAGTTATTTCATTGTTATTACAGATTTTCATACCTTATAACAGCTATGTCCGCGTACTGAAATGGCTGACATTAGTGTTATTTGCCTATGTGGGTATTATTTTCGTCGTCCATATTCCTTGGGGACAGGTATTAAAAAGCACATTTATTCCGCATATATCCTGGAAATCTGACTATATAATCATGGTGGTAGCGATATTCGGCACCACTATAAGCCCCTATCTATTTTTCTGGCAGGCCTCACAAGAGGTGGAGGAGTTGCATTTACATCCCGATGCCAAGCCGCTGATAGACGCGCCCAATCAGGCTAGTGCCAATTTTCGCCGTATCAGAATCGACACATTGATAGGTATGGGGATTTCCAACGTTGTGGCATTTTTCATCATGTTAACCACTGCCGTTACTCTGCACATGCATCATGTGACAAATATTCAGACCTCTGCACAAGCGGCATCGGCACTACGCCCGGTAGCTGGCCAGTTTGCTTTTTGGCTATTCAGCCTGGGGATTATCGGCACAGGCTTATTAGCGATCCCCGTGCTGGCAGGTTCAGCAGCCTATGCCATGGCCGGAGCATTCCAGTGGAGAAACAGCCTTGAAGCCAAACCGGTGGCGGCCAAGCATTTCTATGCGATTATTGCGATCGCCATGTTGATCGGGCTAGGTATCTGTTTTACGCCTATTGACCCGATAAAAGCTCTTTTTTGGAGCGCCGTAATTAATGGCGTAATTGCAGTGCCCATCATGATAATTATGATGTTAATGGCCATAAACAAAAAAATTATGGGGGAATTTGTCATAGGCAAGCGTATGCAAGCATTAGGCTGGGCCTGCACCGGCGTTATGGCGTTGGTCGTCCTGGGCATGTTTTGGACAATGCTATTTGGTCATCACTGATAGTTGTAGCGGCACTGTTGCACATAACCGTTAAAGGTGATCTCGGGCGCTAAAGATAAAGCAGGGCACGCAGCTGCCGTGAACAATATCCTCGGTAAGCAATGTCGTTTTGACTTCGACGTGATGATTACGCCCTTGCGCAAGCCAACGTTGCAAGGGCGTTGCGGCATTTTTGGCAGAGACTTGTTTTTATTCAACATAACCAAAAATCTTATTTTGTTAAGGCTGGTTTTAAATGTCCCCCAAGCGGTTAGCTTAGCGACTACACACTCGGTACGCACGATGATATTGTGTTAAATATCGTGGTTATTTTCAAACTGCGTCGAGTATAACTCATCCCCTTCCTTAAATTTTCCGTTCTATATCTGGCTCAAATTAAGTCCAGGAAAGATGACGAACAACATCCTGCGATTGATTCAGAACGCGGATCACAGTGATGGAAAACTCAGATGGAACAAAGAAAATCACATGCCTTTCAATAGGTAATGAGAAGATATGATCTCCTAACTCACGCCTTTCTGTTCCGATTTCATGGGTAGCTAGAACTTCAAAAATGTTCGAAATGCGACTGATATATTCATCAGCTTTAACAAGGCCAAATTGTTCTTGGCTATAAGACCAAATAGCTTCCAAATCTTCAGTCGCTTTAGGCGTCAGGTTAATCTCTTTCATGCAGACTAGCCTTTCCTTTCACCCGCTGCAGAAACGTATCTTTATCCCATGTTTCTGGCGTTCCGCTGCTCACCCCTTCAGCCAATAGATCCCGTAGAGTCTGCAAGTGAGATTCGGCCTGCTTTTCACGCAATAAGCGCAATGCTTCCCGAAGCACTTCACTTTGAGTTCTGTAATCACCGGATTTTACTAATGAATCTATAAATTCTCGAAGTTCATCACCCAAATCAACCGTCATAGTTCTAGCCATACCCACCTCGATGTAAGATTTAATCTTACATCCAGTATAGTTTTATCCGCTCTATTGTGCCAATAGATTCCCTGCAGCTATTACGCCCAATTATAAAAGGCACTCCCAAAACTGATACAACATTAAGCTATACGCCTGTATCACTAGCCATAAACGGCGTTTTTCAACGTTGGATCATCACTTATCTGTCATGTACATGATGATCATCACCTAAGTGACACAGCAAGGTTAAAAAATGTACATATCACGGATATCTCCGGGCATCGACGAAAGAACAAAATGCTCTTCGGGCAAAAAAACAGAATGAAGGCGTTCGTTGAGGAGAAAGGTTTTCGGTTGGTCAGCTGATACACCGAATATGTATCCGGCGCATCTCTTCAACGGCCGGAGCTTTTGCGCCTTCTGGATAACGCTGCACCTGGTGACATTATTCTCATTGAGCAGGTTGATAGATTTCGCGCCTGGACGAAGAAGGGTGGCAAAAACTGAAGCACCTGATCCAGGAAAAGCACCTTGTTGTAGTAAGCCTGAATTTACCGACGAGCCACATGGCGTTGATTCACCCAGGCAATGCTGACAGCCATTAATGGGATGATGCTCGATATGCTGGCCTCTTTCAGTGCATTATGTATTTAATCATTACAATTATTGCCCTGTTCAAGCGTCCGCTGATGTTTATACCATGGCATAAACAACCGGAGCGTTCCCCCCCAGAAGATCCCGTCGATCATTCCTGTTATTAATCCAAAAACTATGCAGAATGTCTCCGCTTCACGTAATGAAGGCTGGAGATACAGGGCTGAGGTTAGAGTGAATTTCAGGCTAAAGGCAACGATTATCATGCCAAGCGTCAGTGGCGTCCCGCTGCGTACGATAAAACCCGAATGATCTGAGTTTCTCAGTGGTGGTTGCGACCACCATAATATATACCCGAAAATAATGCCTGCCAGTACTCCGAATCCCATCATGATCAGGCTAAGGCCGGGGCGGGATGTCTCATTGGTTACATCATAGACTCCCCAGATTAGAAACAAGACCGGGAGGAAGAACAGTCTTCCCGGATGCATTTCCCGGTCGAAGAGAGCGGTAAATCCGCGGCGAAGCAGGAAAATAAGCAGAACCCACACCCATACAGGAATATCTTTGAAAAACTGTATGACAGACATATTTTCACCTTATTGATAAAAAACCACTATTGACTGGCTATAGAAGAAATCCCCACTTCGACTCAGACAGCAAGAATGTATGTATTAGTCTCCCTTTCCTGAATGTGATATTTCCCGTGCAGCCAGGACATTTGTTCTCTTATAAACCGCAGTACTCTTTAATTTTTTCACCTGTACTCATTTATGCTCCCTCACTGATTCTTTATAAGAGTATTTTCGCACATCCATCTCCCCTGCGGCACGACAGACAGGCGACACCTTCATGACACGATAACGACACACCTCAGGAAACGGCTTTATAACCCGCTTTTTGTATGTGTCACCAGGGCATGACTGAGATAAGTAAAAGAAAGCGAGGGGTTGTACTTCAGAATTCAATGGTGACTGGAAGTTGTGATCAATATCTTCGGGGAAACGATAAAGAATTTAAGGGCTGGCGGATCACGTGATTCATTTCATGGATGACAATAAGACTCAATTCCGCTAGCATCATCCTATCCCCCCCCATAGGATATAATATGCACGCACATACAACACATCCGGACATTATCAAACGACTTAAGCGCGCCACAGGCCATCTGAACAGCACAATAAAAATGCTGGAGGAGGGCAGAACCTGTCTCGATATAGCTCAGCAGCTTCAGGCGGTAGAGAAAGCCATTGTTAACGCTAAAAAAACGCTCATTCACGACCACCTGGACCACTGTCTGGATCACGCGGTAAAGGAGGATGGTGAAGTGTCGGCTGATGTCATCCGTGAATTTAAAGACATCACCAAGTATCTCTGAGGCACGCTATGACTGATTTTTCCGCACTGTTACAGCAAGGCACGAGCAACGCATGGCTCTTTATTCCCAGCGCGATTTTGTTAGGTGCGCTGCATGGGCTGGAACCGGGGCATTCGAAAACGATGATGGCGGCATTTATTATCGCGATCCGGGGCACGATGAAACAGGCGGTTTACCTGGGGCTGGCTGCCACTCTGTCGCACACGGCCATCGTGTGGCTCATCGCCTTCGGTGGCATGTATCTGAGCCGTCAATTCACCGCCGAAGCAACCGAACCTTACTTCCAGATTATTTCGGCCGTCATCATTATTGCCACCGCTATCTGGATGTTTTGGCGCACCTGGCGCGGGGAACAATTATGGAAGAGGGAGCAGGTAGAACAACATGACCATCATCATGATGAATCTCATCTGATTGATACCGGTCACGGTCGCGTCGAACTGTCAATTTTTGAAGAAGGTATGCCGCCGCACTGGCGTCTGAAGAACCTGTCGGGACAGCGCTGGGGAGCAAAAACCGTCACCGTGACCACGTCGCGTGAAACAGGGATGGCGCAGATTTTCCAATTCGAGGAAATCGAGGGCGGCTTGCAGTCAGTACATGCCGTCCCCGAGCCGCATAATTTCACTGCGCGCCTGTCGCTGGGGCATGGGGGTCATTCGCATGACTATGATGTGGTGTTTACAGAGCACGCCCACCCACATCACGAGCACGATCACGCGGCGCTGGAGGGGCTGGATATCAGTTCACAGGAATATCAGGACGCGCATGAAAAAGCCCATGCCAACGACATTCAGCGCCGTTTTACCAACCAGAATGTCAGCACCGGTCAGATCATCCTTTTCGGGCTGACTGGTGGGTTGATCCCCTGTCCGGCGGCGATCACCGTGCTGTTGCTCTGCATTCAGGTCAAAGCCTTTACATTGGGTGCTGCGCTGGTGCTGTGCTTTAGCATCGGTCTGGCGATCACGCTGGTGACCGTTGGCGTTGCCGCAGCTTATAGCGTCAGGCAGGCGACAAAACGCTGGAGTGGTTTTAACACCTTAGCCCGTCGTGCCCCTTATTTCTCGAGTGCGCTGATCGCGTGCGTCGGCCTCTATATGGGTTTTCATGGCTGGATCAGCCTGACGCATTAACAGGTTAGCGGGCAGCCTTGTCTTCGTATTTTTTATCTCAACCCGGACATAGACCTGGGCGGCAGGCAGGATATTCAGCTATGTGTTTACTTTAGGTTCGGATAAAATCCTTCTCACTTGTCGATCCTTTGAGAAAGAGGGGATCTTCAAATCTATGTATTTTAAAGATAAATATTCATCATAATCGAGAGACAGCATGATCAAAATGACCTTCCGACAAGCGGCCCTCATGGCAACGGCGGTGATGCCACTCCTCTTTGGCAGTGCGCCCCTGTTTGCACAAACCTCGACAAACGTGGCAGCCATTCAACAAAAACTGGCAGCGCTGGAAAAAAATTCCGGTGGACGTCTGGGAGTGGTGCTGATCAATACCGCCGATAACACCAGGATTGAGTATCGCGGCGATGAGCGTTTTCCAATGTGCAGCACCAGTAAAGTGATGGCCGCTTCAGCGATTTTAAAACAGAGTGAGACAGAGAAAGAACTGCTGAACCAGCGAGTTGAGATCAAAAAATCCGATCTGGTCAACTACAATCCCATTGCTGAAAAGCATCTGGATACCGGCATGACACTGGCTGAACTCAGCGCTGCTGCGCTGCAATACAGTGATAATACTGCCATGAATAAGCTTATCGCCCAGCTTGGCGGGCCTGTGGGGGTGACGAAGTTTGCCCGCTCTATCGGTGATACCACTTTCCGTCTGGACCGCACTGAGCCAACGTTGAATACCGCCATTCCGGGTGATAAACGAGACACCACGTCGCCGCTGGCGATGGCAACCAGCCTGCACAACCTGACATTAGGCAAAGCCTTGGGTGAACCTCAGCGTGCACAGTTAGTTGAATGGCTCAAGGGTAATACCACCGGCGCCGAGAGCATCCGTGCAGGCCTGCCAGCAACGTGGGTAGTGGGTGACAAAACCGGCAGCGGCGACTACGGCACCACTAACGATATCGCGGTGATCTGGCCGGAAAACCATCCGCCGCTGGTTGTGGTGACCTATTTCACCCAGCCGCATCAGAATGCGAAAGCGCGTAAAGATGTGCTGGCCGCCGCCGCTAAAATCGTGACGGAAGGTCTGTAATCTTTGTATTCCATGGGGTAAAAACCCCATGGAATACCCATCACTAAGGAACCAGACACGCAGCACCTTCTGTCATTGATTTGCTGTTTGAAGTAGTGTGACCGTCAGAAATATACATATAATACCCGTGACTAGACCACTCATCGCTAGACCAGACAACAGACCCGGCAACTTTGGCTCCATCTACCGAAACATTCCCCCACTCCTGCCACAAAGTAGCAGAAGGTATCTCCCTTTTATTAGCAGCGCCGGTTGACAACTGATTGAGTGCTGGCATGGTGTATCCTTGTTCCGTACACCAGGCATCAGCTTCATACCAGCTGCGTCCTACCGTACTGAAAACATAGAAAAGGTCGGGATTAAACGTAATAGTATTACTGACTTCCTCATTAGTGGCCGTGAAAGTCACTGCGCCTTTTGATTTAAACGTCACCAGACCGCTGGATGAAACGGTAGCAATCTCATCATTACTGCTTTTCCAGGTCACCTGGGAGGCAACATTGTCGGTTTCCAACTGTAATTTGGCGCCATTCCAGCCAGTACGCAAAATGAGATCGGCCGCTACAGTCTTACTTTGTGTGGTGCCGGGTGCCACGGTGTACTCGGTGATATTGATAGCATGCGGGTTAACAGGCCCATCAACAATATTGTCATCCTGATCGTAATTACTGATGTCGTCTATCGTCAGGAGATCGTTTTCACGTGGGTCACCGGTTAGCGTTTTGGGTTGCAGACTGACGCCAATAAAGCAGCCCAGATCCTGCGAGGTAATGGTGTAACTGTCCACACCGGTTGCCAAAACACGCTGCCCTTTTTGCGGATGATCGCAACGCCAGACCACGGAAGCGAGCGACGCATCAGCATCACCTTCGTTGTCGAGCAATTTCCATGAGAGTTTCACCGTGTCATTTACATCCAGGTCATGATCGGTTTCGTGTTTATCATCTTTAGTAAAATTCACTTTCCCGCTTTCGCCAGCGACGTTGAAGAACGAGGGAGGGGTTCCGATGAGGTGGCCGGTTGAGGGTGTTGTCATCTCAGCATGACACAGCGTATTCAGTGAGAGGAACATCAAGCAGGAGAGTGCAGAATACTTCAATAATTTTGCCATGATGGTTTCATCCTATGCGCGAACGAGGGTGTAAAAAATTGAGCACTTGCGTGCTCAATTTTCATGATCGACTCGTCGCTATTTCACGCCCTTATTTATGGCTACTTTTCAGCAGTGGTGTGTAGTCAACTTTCAGACTGTAACCCTGAACACCGTCTGCGCCGGCCGTCGCAAAGACATTCGTTGCCAGAGCATTGGTTGCAGGGATAGACAGATCTTTATTATTCGTTGAAGTAACCGCATAACCGCCCGCTGTACCGGTAGTGGCACTGGTGCCATCAAAGACCCATTTGTAGCTGTAGTTACTCGTCGCTTCAATTTCGCCAGCGTCCCAGACGCTGTTGTTATTAGCGTCATACCAGGCTTTGAACTGATAAGTATGACCAACCAGTAACTGACTATCTTCCTTACCAATGAGGTTAACGGTAGGTGATGCGGAATCGACGATCATCACGCCAATATTGCCGCCGACAACCGGACCGGTTGGAATGCCATCTGTCGCGTCGTTGGTACTGACATCAGCAATGGTGATCAGCTGGCCTTTAGCCGGTGTACCCGTTGAGGTCTGTTCGGTGATTTCTGCGCCAAGGTAACGACCTGCATCTGATGCCTGCAGGGTATACCCCACCTTTCCATCATTATCTAACGCGATTTTGTCGCCACCTTTACCATCACTGGTGGTGTACCACTTGATGGTGGTTTTACTGCTGTCGGTATCGCCTTCTGCGTCGGTGAAGCCATAGCTCAACGTGATGGTATCGCCCGGAGACATCGCTTCGGTTGAACCGCTTTCGTGGCCGTTAGAGAAAGAGACGCTGTGGTCGGTAGAACTGCTCCCTGTTCCTTTTAATACCGGAACAGTACCGATCAATTGCCCGGCGGACTCGGTCATTTCTGCCATCGCGAGATGGGAGCAGCCTACAAATAACAGGCTGGCAAGAAGCGTTTTGTTGAAGGTTTTCATATCAGTCATCATTCAGTAAGTTTATGTTATAAATAGCCAAATAATTGGTTAACAACTTTATTGGCTGCTTGCAGTATTAAGTAATTTCAAACCGGCTGATGATGGTTCAAAATCGACTTTTAATTCGTATCCCTGAATTCCGCTTTTTCCTGCCGCCGCAAACACTTGCGTAGCCTGGGCGTTTTCTACCGGAATCGTCAGGTTATGATTATTGGTATCCTGATTGGCATACCCACCTTTTTCACCCTGATCATTCACTCCATCAAATACCCACTTGTAATTCACCAGTGAGGCAATCAGTGTCGGGTTGGTGTCTGAAATATTTTCACGGTCTGAAGTATCCCATTTACCGTTGCCATTACTGTCGTACGCCACCCTGAACTGATATTCATGGCCAGATTGTAATTTATTCCCTTTCAGTTCAGTCAGGTTCACATTAGGGTTTTGTACATCAACAATGGCTGTCACAATATCCTTATTACCTGTACTAAATTCGATATAAACAGAATTCGTCTTTTTAGTATCATCATCTATCGGCGTTGCAACGGCGGTGAATACACCGGGTAACGTACTGGCAATAGAGGTATTCCCTTGAGTCGGTGATTTAACATAGTAAATACAGCCAGAGGTCTTATCACATTCACTTTGCGAATTGTGAATTGTGACTTCGTGCTCCTGATTTTTATCCGACACGGAATAAATATGGAATTTCATATTGGTATTTTCAGCCGGTAGCGACGTCGTTTCCCCTTGCAAGCCAGAAACTTTAGTGCCTGTTGCCGCCAGCTCAACAGTATTTTTACCGTTGGCCGTCTGTTTAATGGCTTTATTATTATTGGGTGAATTGCTGATCAGCAACTGATAACTCACTGGCGCTTCCACCACTTTAATTTTGACGACATTAGACTGTTTAGTATTGCCATTATCATCCGTAATAGTCACCGCCAATTGATACTCATTGGCATTACTTGCCGCTGAGTTCACCCAGGCAGGGAACGTCAATGTCCAGTGATTATCCTTCCCTGCACCAATATTACTCTGCGGCGATAATGCCGGTAACCCTAGAGCAGACTCTGCGGAGAATCCGCCCACAGGGACCCACTGGGCTGATTTAATTTTCCGATGCGATTTGATGTCAGCATTCAGTGTCCAGTGGCAACCTTCATAAGCTTCGGCAAGATCAGGCTGGTCGGAAATAATACACTGCGGTGCGGTCCCGGTCGGCTTGAGATAAGTATCAATATCCAGATCTTTGACTTCGCGGTACTCAAGAACAATGTCATTGTTGCGATCAACAAAATCCATGCGGCTACCGGCCAGCGTGCGCATCGCACTCACTGCCGACGGATCCAACTGCTTAGATATTGGCACACCGATATGGTAATCCACGGCAATATTGGCTGTCAGTTCGGTGCTGTCCGTATTGCCTTTTTTATAGCCCACCCCCATGGTGACCAAAGGCACTGGAGTGTAATCCACACCCACCGTCACGGCTGAAGGGTCTTCCTGCAAATCATCAATACCAAACAGCGCAACCTGATCACCATAATATTGTTCATATACCAGTGAGGCACCCAATTGCGGATATGAAGGCAGATAGGTCTGCAGACGCACATCCCAACCTTCTGCCGGTCGTTCTTCATAATTATCAAAGTCTTTCGACGTTTTCCACTCGGAAAGAGGAATATAATAATTGCCGCTGAACTTTAAATAGTTGGTCCAGACTTCCGTCCCCATACTTCCCCGGCGATGACCCCGACTGATGTCATAATCATAAAAAGCATTAACGCCGACCAACCAATCTTTATTAAGGTTATATCTAACTCCCGCACCCAGGTTAGCAATATTACGGCCATCTTTACTGTGTGTTGAGAATTGATTGAATAACAAAGTACTTTCACCCGCGTACCAGGGGATTAAGTAATCCAGTGATGAACCATCAAGGCTGCCATCATTAAGGGTTAAATTGGTTCTGACATGCCCGTAAGGTGACAGTAACGCTTCGACTTTCGATTGCGCCGTGCTGGTGACTGCACTTTTCCCATATTGATAAAGTTGATTCGTCGCACCGTCTACTGTCAAATTTTGGAAATTCTGTTGAGCTTCACTCATTAATGTTTGCGCTGAGCGGCTCTCTACGTTTTTCTCATTTTTTTCACTTTGTGTCGAAGGCAACGTTGCGTCTTTATTATCAGAATAGACGTCACCGCCGCCTAAAGTAGGTAATGCGATTCCATCACGTGCATAGGCAGAAAAACTCATTAAAATACAGATGAGTACTTTCGCATATTCGAAGTATATATTTTTTTTCATATCGTAATATCAATGTTAGATAAAATATTTCAAAATATGGCCGATGGATATATCAGTAGACACTCTGTAATAACAACACCCCTATTAACAGGAGGCGCGTTTATGAACATTAATTTCAGACATTCCTTCGCCAGGGAAAATTTCACGTGAGATCCGAGAAATAAATCATAGTGTTCTTCTTCATGAAGATATTTATAAAAATGGATAAATGAGATGTTGTTTCCATCAACTCAGTGAATGCATCATACCTTTAATTACCCTTTATTTATATATCCAAAATTGGATACCAATTTGGAATGGATTATAAGGAGAGAGATTTCCCGCCGTTGTTGGTAATCCGTCTCTTTATGGCCCTGATCAAACCGTCACACTGGGTCATTTGCGAACGAGCGTTCTCAAAACTTGAACATCCGTCCAACATTTGGCATGATGCACGTCTCCTTCCTTTACCGCTGGTCACTTCCCGTGGTTTATCTGTGTAAACAAGATCGCAAAGCCGCCATTTTACAGGCTGCTGCACGCATCGCGCTGGATGAGGGTCTGGCATCGACCACTGTTCGCCGGGTGGCCAGCGAAGCGGACACCGCAGCAGGGCAAGTTCATCATCATTTTTCCAGCGCGGCCGCGTTGCGGGCAGAAGCCTACCTGCTGGTGATGCGCAACATGCAGCAGTCATTGGCGTTGACCAGCCGTCACTTAATGCCATTTGAGCGCATACGGCTGTATTTGATCGATGCCAAAGATCAGCACTACACCCGGGTCATTCGCCTGTGGCGTGAAGCGATGCTGTTAACCGAACAAGATGAATTAATGCGAACCGCTTTCGCCAGCTCATTGTCTGACTGGCACAGGCTGGTTAAGCAGGTGATAGAAGAAGGCAGGGTAAGTGGCGAGTTTAAAAGTGGGGAGTGCGCAGATGACATTGCCTGGCGCCTTATAGGCCTGAGCAGCAGTCTCGACGGCATGGCGCGTCTTGCTTCGCTGGGCCTCACCGAACAGCGCGTTGCCCATAACCTAAACCGCGCAATTGACATTGAATTACGGTGTACTTCACATTGTGACGCCATTTCGGCACAAGGAACTGTTTAATGTTTATCACTTATTTATATCTTTGTATCGCCATTATGGCTGAGGTCATCGCGACCAGCAGTCTCAAAAGTTCCGAAGGGTTCAGCCGGTTCTGGCCCAGCCTGATTTGTATTGTCGGTTACGGACTGGCGGTCTTCCTGCTCTCATTGACGCTGCGTACTCTGCCAACCGGCATCGCGTATGCCATCTGGTCCGGTATAGGCATTGTGCTGGTATCAGCGATAGGCTGGGTCTATTACGGGCAGAAACTCGATACCCCGGCTATCATCGGCCTAAGTCTTATCATCGCTGGGGTTATTGTGGTAAACGTTTTCTCAAAATCCATTGCGCACTGAGTAATAAAAAAGTGACATAGCTTTCCGTGCTGCGAGTGCGGACATTAGTTTCATCATCAGGACCGTCTGGAGTGCATTTTGTACAACGTAGATAAACCCGATTTTCATGATCAGTTGATTAAAGAGCTGTTGTATTGGATTGAAGTGAATCTGAACGATCGCCTGACGATGGAAAGTGCGTCAAAGAAAACCGGTTATTCGCCCTGGTATCTGCAACGGTTGTTCAAGAGCAAAACCGGCTATGCGCTGGGCAAATATATCCGCGATCGTCGCCTGACGATGGCGGCGGTTGCGCTGCGCCTGACCAATATGCCGATCCTGGATATTTCGCTCTATTACTCTTACGACTCACAGCAAACGTTTACCCGTTCGTTTAAAAAGAACTTCGCCGAAACGCCGGCCGTATTTCGCCGTAACCGTGAGTGGGATATGGGTGGCATCACCGCACCACTGCTGATTGATGACTTTCCGCAACCCGATTACGAGATAGTTAACATGCCAGAGATGGCTTTTGTCGGTCAAACCACGCGCCATACTTATCCCATTGAAGCCCTGTTCAATCCGAAAAACCACGTCCACCGCGACGCCCTGCTCAACTACCTGAAAGAGCCTGAATCCATGCAGGGAGAAGTGTGGGGGCTGTCGGACTGTGGACCAGGCGAAGAACTGACGTCGGTGATGGAGATGGCCTATACCTACGGGCGGGAAAAAACAACGGATAACAGCGATAACAAAGCCGCTACGCTGACTGTTCCGGCAGGGCGCTATTTGAAGATCGACTATCCACACGAACTCGGCCGCCTCAATGACTATATCCTCTACCTTTACTCGGTATTTTTACCGACGCTTGGCTTGCAGTTCCGTATGAGCCATGATCTGGAAAAATACTCCCAGGCCACCGCCCGTAATGGCATTACCTGCGAATATTACATTCCGGTGGTGTAACATTTATTTAGCTGGCAAACCAGAATGCAAAAAGCCTCCGTATTAGGGAGGCTTTTGTTTGTGCTGCCATCGCGTTTAACTCAGTTAAACACCATGCCGCCATCGATCAACAGTGACTGACCGGTCATATAATCGGAATCAGGGCCCGCGAGGTAAGAAACACAGCCTGCCACATCTTCCGGCTCGGACAGACGCTTCAGCGTGATGTTCTTGGCAAACTCGGTGGTGCCATAACCGATCGGTTTCCCGGCTGCTTTGGACACCTGGCGGTCAATCTCTTCCCACATCGGCGTTTTCACGATACCCGGACAGTAGGCGTTAACGGTGATACCCAGCGGAGCCAGGTCACGTGCGGCGGTTTGGGTCAGCCCGCGTACGGCAAATTTGCTTGAGCTGTAGATTGCCAGTTCAGGGTTCCCGACATGCCCGGCCTGCGAACAGGCATTGATGATTTTCCCGCCGTGATTGAGAGATTTAAAGGCCTTGATCGCCGCCTGAATACCCCAAATAACGCCTTTCACATTGATGTTGTACACACGGTCTACGATCTCCGGTGTGATATCCTCAATCAGCGTAGTGGGTGCAATGCCCGCGTTATTGACGATAACGTCAAATCCGCCCAATTGGGTTTTGGCGGCTTCCACTGCGGCAAACACCTGGTCGCGGTCTGATACATCCGCCAGTTGCGCGATAGCCCGGCCACCGGCCTGATTAATCTCTTTCGCCACGCTATTGGCGGTTTCTGCGTTAAAGTCCACAACGGCGACGGCAAAGCCGTCTTTCGCCAACCGCAACGCAATGGCTCTGCCGATCCCTTGTCCTGCACCTGTTACTAACGCCACTTTTCCATGATCAGACATACATCTTATCCTCTATGTATTGGGTTTCAGGTACTTCTCATAACAAACCGGACACTCCGTCCAATAATTCTTGCTGAGAAGTTAGGATTATTGTTACCTCTCAACAGGAGTAGGCGCAAATATTAGCCACGGGAAGTAACTAATTTCCGAATGCAGAAAAGAGGAAAGTGTAAAGCTGAGCGTGCAAGGGTATGAACGCAAACACCCTTTATTTCAGTGAGCTACAGAAGAGTAAACGTTTTTACCTTCTCCACCATCAGCCGTTGTAATAATTGCACGGCAGCATTAGATGTCTTTCCTTTATGCAACAGCGAGATACCTAGCTGGCCAGGTGAAGGTAAAATACCGGTGATCACGCTCAACGTCTCCGGCATGCCAATGCGGGTTCGCAACGTCACCCCAAGCCCGGCCTGAACACCAGCCCAGATGCCGCTGAGACTGTGGCAGGAAAACACGATCCGCCACGGGATCCCTGCCTGGTCAAGCGCAGCAATGGCACGGGAGCGAATCAGACAAGGCGCGTCAAACATCACCAACGGCAGCGGTTCGCCATCCGCCAGATAGGCGTGAATATCCCTGTCTGGGTGGTGGATCCACTCCAGAGGACAGTGGCCGATGGGCTGGTATTCCGGCAATGCTTTTTCTGGTTGCCACAGAAGTGCCAAATCAAGTTTGCCGGCTGCCATACCGTCGAGCAGCGCCTGATTTCTGTCTACCTGGGCATAGATTTTCACCCCCGGATGCTGCTGGCTAAACTTTCCGAGGACCTCCGGCATGGCTGACTCACCAAAATCCTCCTGCATACCCAGCCGTACTTCTCCCTGGAGCAACTCGCCCTTAATTGCCAACTGTGCCTCGTCATTGAGTGCCAGTAAGCGACGGGCATAACTGATTAACATTTCACCGCTGGGGGTCAGCACGAGATGGCGTCCGTTTTTTACCACCAGTGCCGTACCGCACTGCTGCTCCAGCTTTTTTAACTGAGCACTGACCGCCGACGTTGAACGACACAAACGTTGTGCCGCCAACGCGAAGCTGCCGCACTCAATACCCAGCACAAAACTGCGCAGGGCGTCGGTGTCCAGAGAGACCGGGAGTTTGTCCACAATCATCCTTAAATTCGGGATTAAAAGTTCTGAATATTTTGATTTTCTGCACAGTATCATCACGGCATAGTATTTTCACTCACAATGGAGAAAAACTATGCCGACAAATCTTGATCGTCAATCTCTCGCCCTGGTCGCTCCCAAACTGGCTGAACTGAGTCAGGAGGTGCTGTTTGGCGATATCTGGCAGCGCACTGAGCTGTCACCCCGTGAACGCAGCCTGATCACGCTGGCAACGCTGACCGCACTGGGCCGCGTCCAGCAGTTGCCCTGGCATATCGACTTTGCCCAACAAAACGGTCTGACGCGGGTGGAAATCACCGAAGTATTCACCCATCTGGCTTTCTATGCGGGCTGGCCCGCGGCGGTATCGGCCATCAGCTGTATGGCAGAGGAGGGTGAAAAATGCCAATGACCCGGATCACCCTGCGTCAGGGATACAGCGACGCGGCGCTCGGGCAGATTTCAGACGTCCTGCATCAGACATTGGTTGATGAATTTGCAGTGCCTGCGGCTGACCGTTTTCAAATCATTGAGATGCTGCCGGACGTGCAGCGCAGTTTCGATCGCCACTATCTCAGCGGGACGCGCAGCGCGGATTTCATGCTGTTCCATATTGTGGCGGGGAAACCCCGTACGTCTGAGCAGAAGCAAAATTTCTATCGCGTACTGAGCGAACGGCTACATGTCTTACTTGGCATCAACCCGGATGATGTGATGGTGGTGATTCAATTTAATACTGCGCAGGAGTGGAGCTTTAGCCGCGGGGATATGTATCAGCCAGTGGGATAAGTAGAAGTCTCAGCATTGGACCTCAAAGACGCTTTCCATTAGGGTGATAAAAAACAGCAAGGAGACGCTTTAATGGACGAGATCACCCTGACTGGCCCGGCACCTGAAGCCCGACATCCGATGGCCGGCTTCCCTCAGGTTTGCTTCATCAAAAACACGGTCAATAACCCGAATATCATTATCGGTGACTACACCTATTACGACGATCCCGAAGATTCAGAAAACTTCGAGCGCAACGTGCTGTATCACTTTCCGTTTATTGGCGACAAGCTGGTGATAGGCAAATTTTGTGCGCTGGCACGCGGCGTAAAGTTCATTATGAACGGCGCTAACCACAAGATGTCCGGCGTTTCGACTTATCCGTTTTGGATCTTTGGTAACGGCTGGGAAAAGTCATTACCGCCGATGGAAGAGTTGCCTTATAAAGGCGACACAATTGTCGGTAACGATGTGTGGATTGGCTACGACGAATTGATCATGCCCGGCGTGAACATCGGCAACGGGGCCATCATCTCGTCGCGCTCGGTGGTGACTGCCGACGTTCCGGCGTACAGCGTCGTTGGGGGAAATCCGGCGAAACTGATTAAAAGCCGCTTCGCCCCGGACGTCGTCTGCCGTCTGGAGAATATTGCCTGGTGGAACTGGCCGGTGGAGCGCATCACCCGTCATATGGGGTTGATTGTATCGGGGGATGTCGCTGCGCTTGAGCAGGCGGCTGAATAAACCTAAAACGCCCCATCGCAGGGGCGTTCTTTTTACCGTTAGCGCAATTATTTCACCACGGCCAGTTCCCGCTCTTCACTCAACGCTTTCGCGGCAAACTGATTTTGCGGCTCACGCAGGCCCAGATTTTCGCGCAGCGTATTGCCTTCATATTCCGTGCGGTAGAGACCGCGCTGTTGCAGCAGCGGGATCACCTGTTCGACAAAATCGTCGAACGCCGTCGGCGTGCCGCCGCGCACGATAAAACCGTCGGTTGCGCCGCCGGTAAACCAGTGCTCCAGACCGTCGGCCACATCGGCTGCCGTACCCAGAAACGTCGGGCGTGGCGTAGCGGCTTCCAGCGCAACCTGGCGCAGCGTCAGGCCGCGATCCTGTGCGTCACGTTTGATCTCATCGGTGGTGCTGCGAAAGCTGTTCTGGCCCAGATCGCCGATGTCCGGGAAGGGCGCATCAGGGTCGTGCTGGCTGAAATCATAGTGTTCAAAATAGCGGCCAAGGTATTCCAGCGCCTTATCCACGGTGACCAGCTGTGCGGTTTGTTGATATTTTTGCTCGGCATCGGTGACACTGTCACCGACAATCAGGCTGATCCCCTGGAAAATACGGATACCATCGGCACCGCGACCGTTTTCCACCAGTTGGCGTTTAACGTCCTGGTAAAATTCCCGGGCCAGTTCCGGCGTGGCCTGGCGGGTATAGATGGCATCTGCCGCTTCTGCCGCAAAGGCTTTGCCCTGATCGGACGCCCCGGCCTGAAACACCACCGGTTGGCCCTGCGGCGAGCGCCCGACGTTCAGCGGACCCTGTACCGCAAAATATTTTCCCTGATGATTCAGGGTATGCAGTTTTTCCGGCGCAAAGAACTGGCCGTCGGCTTTATTGCGCACAAAAGCATCGCCCTCCCACGAATCCCACAATCCCTTCACTACGCTGACGTATTCGCTGGCGATGCGGTAACGCTCATCATGCTCCGGGTGTTTATCCCGTGAGAAGTTTTTCGCTGAACCCTCCAGCGGCGAGGTCACCACGTTCCAGCCCGCACGACCACCGCTCAGATGATCGAGACTGGCAAACTGGCGTGCCACGGTAAACGGTTCGCTGTAAGAGGTGGAAAGCGTCGCCACCAGCCCGATTTTTTGGGTTACCAGCGCCAGCGCGGAGAGCAGGGTGATTGGCTCGAAGCGGTTGAGAAAGTGCGGGATCGACTTCTCATTGATATACAAACCGTCAGCCACGAACAGGAAATCAAATTTTCCCTGCTCAGCTTTCTGCGCCAGCTGCTGGCAGAACTGAATATTGATACTGGCGTCAGCCACCGCGTCCGGGTGGCGCCATGCCGACATATTGCCTGATGCGCCCTGAATAATGGCCCCTAAACGCAGTTGTCTTTTGTTACTCATGATTGGCTCGCTTCTATTATCTTGAGGATGTCAGGTTCAGGCCGCCTGACCGGGAAGAACCGGCAGGGCGTCCAGCAATTGTTGTGTCCAGCGGTGCTGCGGATGGGTAAACACGCGCCCGACGTCGCCGCTTTCGACCACCGCACCGTCTTTCATCACCAGCACCCGGTCAGCCAGATGATGAATAACGCCGAGGTCATGAGAAATAAACAGCAGCGCGGTGCGGTGCTCCGCCTGCATATCGGCCAGCAGATCCAACACCTGCGCCTGCACCGAGACATCCAGCGCACTGACCGGCTCGTCGGCGACCAGCAGGGCCGGATTAGGCGCAAAGGCGCGGGCAATCGCCACCCGCTGGCGCTGTCCGCCGGAGAGCTCACGCGGATAGCGTTGCAGGAAACTGGCACCGAGGCGCACTTCGTCCAGCAACTGCAACACGCGCTGGCGTCGTTCTGCGCCGAAAATACCGGCGGCGTCCAGGCTCTCGCCAATGATTTTTTCCACCGTGTAGCGCGGGTCAAACGAGCTGAGAGGATCCTGGGCAATAAGTTGAATACGGCTGCGGCGCAGGCGGCGCTGGTTTTCTGCCACGCGGCTCCACGGCTGGCCTTCAATCTGAATCAGTCCACTGTCGGGCTCGGTCAGCCCGAGCACCATACGTGCCACGGTGGTTTTGCCCGAACCCGACTCGCCGACAATGCCCAGCGTTTCTCCCGCCGCCAGCACCGCCTGCAACAGCTGGCGGGTCCACGGATGTTCCGGTGCCTGCAACAGGCGCTGCGCCGGGCCTTGTTCCACCACGATGCCGTCTTTCATCACCATCACAAAATCGGCCAGTTGCCCAACCACCGACAGGTCGTGACTGATGAGCAACAGCGCCTGACCGTCGTCGCGGCGGCGTTGCAGTAAATCGAGAATTTGCTTTTGTACCGTCATATCGAGCGCGGTAGTGGGTTCATCGGCGATCAACAGTTCGGGTCTGCCCGCCAGCGCGGTGGCGATCAGTGCGCGCTGACGCAGTCCGCCGGAAAGCTGGTGCGGGTAAAGCTCCAGCCGCCGCTGTGCTTCAGGCATGCCCACCGAGGCCAGCAGCTGTAAACTGCGCTGGCGCAAGTCCGTGTTGCCATCGCGCGGGTTGGCCCGCAGGGCATCGCCGAGCTGCTGGCCGATGCGCCGCAGCGGGTCGAGCGACACCAGTGCATCCTGCAGGACGTAACCAATCTGCTTTCCACGGATAGCCCGCCAGTCGCGCTGGCTGGCCTGCAACATGTCTCGACCGTCAATCATGAAACGGTCGGCGGTCAGCAGCGCATTTTCGTCCTGTAAGCCAATCAATGAGCGTGCGGTGACGGTTTTTCCTGAACCCGACTCTCCCACCAGCGCCAGCGACTGGCCGCGTTGCAGTTGCAGATTCAGGCCACTGACCACGGCTTTCAGCCCCTGTGGCGAAGGGAAGCGCACGGTGAGATTACGGATATCAATGAACAGTTCGCGGCTCATGCCTTTTTCCCTTCGAAACGGGCCTGCCAGTGGCGGCCGACGGTATTAACCGCGACTACGGTCAGGGTAATTGCCACGCCCGGCCAGACGCCAATCCACCAGGCGTTACGCAGGTAGTTACGGCCTTCGGCCAGCATCAGTCCCCATTCGGCCGTCGGCGGTTGCGGCCCCATGCCGAGAAAACTCAGCCCGGCGGTGCCGATAATAGCCGTGCCCAAACCGAGCGTCGCCAGCACCGGCACATGGGCAATGGCGTGCGGCAGGACGTGCCGCCAGACCAGTACCCGGCGGGTCAGCCCAAAGGTGCGTGCCTGTTCGACATAGCCCGATGACATCACTAAAAAGGTTTGAGCGCGGACCACCCGGGCAAAGCGCGGTATCGACGCCACGCCCAGCGCGAAGATCAAATTGATGGTGCCGGGGCCGGTGAACGCAATCAGCATCAGCGCCAGCAGCAGATCGGGAAACGCCGAGACAACGTCCACGGCGCGGCTGATGAACTCATCCAGCGCACCGCGCGCCAGACCGGCCAGCAGCCCAAGCAGGCTGCCAACGGTAACCGCCAGCGCCATTGCGGCGATACTGATCAGCAACGAATAGCGGCTGCCGTAAATCAACCGCGTCAGCACGTCGCGCCCGAGCTGGTCCGTTCCCAGCCAGTGCGCGGCCGAAGGGGGTAACTGAGCGTTCACCGGATCCGCCATCAGCGGGTCATAAGGGCTAAGCAGCGCAGGGAACAGTACCGCCAGCAGCACCAACAGCAGAAAAATGCCAGAGACCAGCAAACCGGCGGGGGGCCATGCGCGACGGCGTAACAAAGGAAGAGTCAGGCTCATGAGGCGCCTCCGTGGGAAGCGGGCTGGTCACGCAGGCGCGGGTCAATCAGCAGATAGAGAATATCCACCAGCGTGCTCATCACCACATAAACCAGCGCGGAGAAAATCGCCACCGCCAGCACCACCGGCAGATCTTTACCGAGCACTGCATCGACGGTGATTTTGCCTAAGCCGGGGCGGCCAAACACCTGTTCGGTGATCACCGCACCGCTCAGCAGTCCGCCAATCAGCCAGCCGGTGAGGGTAACGGCGGGAAGCGCCGCATGACGCAGCGCGTGGCGTAAGCGGATGGTCAGGTTGCCAATCCCCCAGGCGCGCAGCGTCAGGGCGAAAGGCTCGTTGAGGGCATCTTCCAGCCCACGCCGCAGCACCTGTGCGACCACTGCGCCCTGTGCCAGCCCAAGAGACAGCGCGGGCAGCACCAGGGCGGAGAAATTGCGGTCACCGGCCACCGGAAACCAGCGCAGGGTGAAGCTAAAAACAAACAGCAGCACGATACCGAGCCAGAACGACGGCGTTGACGCCAGCAGCAGTTCAAAGAAACCGGCAATGCGCCTGCCGATACGGCGGTTGGCAGTCAGTACCGCCATCGCCACGGCGAAAATCAGGCTGACCACCAGCGCCGCGCCGGTCAGTTTCAGCGTCGGCCACAGCTGCGACAACACCAGCGAACTGACATCCGTATTCAGCATATAAGAGCGGCCAAAATCCCCGTGCAGCACCCGCCATAAGTAATGCAGATATTGCAGCCACAGCGGCTGGTCCAGCCCCCATTCGGCGCGGATCGCCGCTTCGATGGCCGGTGTACGCACCTGCTCGCCAACCAGCAAACTAACAATATCGCCGGGCGCCAGATAGACGCTGATAAACGACAGGCTGACCGCCGCCCACAGCACCAGCGCACCGCTGCCGACGCGGCGCAGCACGCGCCACAACAGCGGCGCACGCCAGTTCAGGTTGCTTCGCCAGCGGCGGGGCGTGGCGAGTGAACTTTCTACGGTCATCGGAGAGCTCCTTTTTCATTCACGTCAATTAGTGATCGCTCAGCCAAACGTCATAGGCATTTTCCGGCATCTGTTTGAATGGCCGAAAGCCCAGACCATGCACGTAGGCAGCGCCCGCAATCTGGTCTTCCGGCTCATACAGTGGGATGGCCAGCGCCTGCTGCACAATGGCGAACTCCTGCAACTGGGCGTAAAAGCCTTTGCGTTTTTCGGTGTCCAGCGTCTGCGACGCCCCCTGCAACCATGGGGTGATTTCCGGGGCTGCCGTGCGGCTGTAGTTAATTGCACCGCCGCCTTTTACCGGCAGGTAATGGTTTTCAATATCGATGCCATCGGTATCGGTGTTGGAATTGGCAATCGAGCCAAACTGGCCGGTATTGCGCACGTCGGTATAGGTGCCGGAATCGACATAACGAATTTTCAACTCAACGCCCAGACGCTGGCGGGCCTGCGCCTGCAACGCCTGCAGTAATACGTCACGCTGGTCGCGTACCGTGGCCTGCGCCTGAATAATTTCAATGCTCAGACGTTGACCGTCTTTTGAGCGGAAGCCTTCGCCGTCACGGGTTTTCCAGCTCGCTTCGTCGAGCAGCTGGTTGGCCAGCGTCGGGTTATTGCCATATTTGCCGTCGAGGCTGTTGTCATACAGCGGATCCACCGGTGACGTAATGCCCCAGACACGGGTCCGCTCGCCGCGATAGATCGACTGCAATATCGGCCCGACGTCCAGCCCCTGCAACAGCGCCTGACGCACCTTCAGCTCCTGCGTCGGCCCGTAGGTGACGTTCAAAAACAGCGAGTAAGGCGTGCCGGTATTCAGTGCGTGCTGGTAGGTAAAGTCTTTGTTGTCCTTGAATTCCCCCGCGTCGTTGCCGGAAATCCCTTCAATCACATCAACCTGCCCGGAGAGCAGCGCGCCGCTGCGCACTGAGGACTCCGGCAGGAAGCGGTAGGTCACGCTGTCGAGATACGCCGGTCCCTGATGTGCCGCATTGGCCGACGCCCAGTTATAATTTGGGTTTTTGACGAACTCCGCCTGTTGGCCTTTCTCATATTTTTTAAGGATGAAAGGTCCGGTGCCTGCCAGCTCCGGCCCACCGGCTTTCAGCTGTGGTGAACTCCACGCCGCCGGGGACAATAATTTCAGACTCGCCGCGAAAGAGAGGAAAGGGGCGTAGACCTGTTTGAGTGTCACGGTAACCGTGTGGTCGTCCGGTGTGCCGACATTGTCGATACGGCTGGCGATGGCGCACAGGCTTGAACCTGCGCAGTAGGCCGGATCCTGCGCATGGCGGAAATTCTCGGCCACGGCATTGGCGTCGAGTTTTTTGCCGTCAGAGAAAGTGACGTCCGGGCGCAGGGTAAAGGTATAGGTTTTTCCGTCGTCGGACAGGCTGTAACCCTGTGCCAGCCACGGAATGTACGAACCGTCCGGTTTGCGCGCCAGCAGGGATTCATAAGCTACGCGCAGGATCAATTCCGCTTTCGACTGGCCGTTAAGCTGCGGGTTAAAGGTGTTGGGTTCGGTTTCGACACCCCAGGTCAGCGCACCGCCGCTGCGGGGCTGCCCGGTGGAGGCGAAAACGTTGTGGCTGACGGCCAGCGCCAACAGAGAGAGGCTGGCCATGCCAGCGGTGAGCGTTATACGATTCATTATTTCCCCAGAGATCCATCAGATTCAAACGTCATCAGACGTAAAGTTTGGCTTCAGGCACGGTGCGCACGAACTCTTTCTGCGCCTGTGCTTCATACAGCGGTTGGTTAAGAATTTTGCGTAAATAGACCAGTTCCACACCGAGCGGATTGACCGCCGTGTGGAAAGGTTCGTAGCCGCGGCGCTGATAGAGCGCCGTCAGCCACGGATGCCGGATGGCGGTCGCCAGATAAACCGCCGGAACTTTCAGGGTGTCGCGCAGAAAGTTATCTTCGACATAACTCATGATCTGCGCGCCAAATCCCTGTCCTTTGGCGCTTTCGCTGACGGCAAACCAGTGAACAAACGGCCAGGGCGCGAACTCTTTATTGGAGGGCGTCCACGGAAAGCGCGTGGTCAACGTGGCGGTCAGCCCCTGTTCGGTTTCCAGCACATAGGTGGTCTCACGACGGATCACCTCGCGTACCTCGTCAACCGAGGCACGGGTGATGGTGAAATGAATATTCAGCTTGAGTAGCGGGGCATAGGCCTGTTGCAACAACGCGTGCAGCTCAGCCGCTTCATCTTCGCGTGCCAGCCGGATTTGTTGGCTCATGGGGTTCTCCTCAGGCCAGCACGCGGCTTTCGGCCGCCAGCAGTTCGAGCGACTTCAGCCGCGCCTGGGCCTCGGCCAGCGGGGTATCGATCACAAACTCTTCCACGCCGTAGCGCGCCTGTAATTCCTCAAGCTTGTGGTGAACCTGCTCTGCGGTGCCGGTCAGCACTGACGAGGTGCGCTCTTCAATCTGATGGGACGTGGCGGTGGACTGGCGGATATAGGCTTCAGCCTGCGCATGGCTGCCGACGGTGACGCTCTGACCGTCGCTGCCGGTGACGCGAAACTGCTGACGGTCGGCGGCCAGTTTCTCAGCCTGCGCGGCGGTTTCAGCCACAATCACTGAGACGGCCAGCAGCCCGCGACGCCCGAGGCTGTCGTGGGTATAGGCTGACAGCGCGCGGCCAATTTCCGCCGGATCACCGTTGAGGTGCGCGGCAAACACAAAGTTCCAGTTCAGGCTGGCGGCCAGGCGTGCGCTCTGTTCGCTGGCACCGAGCAGAAAACGGCTTGCTGGTTGTTCCGGCAGCGGCGTAGCGAACAGCGTATCGCCCTGAATGTCAGAGGGTTGCGCCGACAGCCAGCCATCGAGTTGTTGCAGCTGCGCCGCAAAATCGCCTTTCAGCGTGGGGTCGACTGCATATTGCAGCGCGCGCGTGGAGAGCGGCAGGCCGCCGGGCGCTTTGCCGACGCCTAAATCCACCCGTCCCGGCGCCAGCGATGCCAGCAGGTTGAAGTTTTCGGCCACTTTGTACGGACTGTAATGTTGCAGCATCACACCGCCGGAGCCGACGCGGATGCGTTTGGTATGCGCGAGGATCCAGGCGATCACCACTTCGGGTGAAGAGATCGCCAGCTTATCAGTGTTGTGGTGTTCGGCCAGCCAGAAGCGGTGATAACCCCAACGTTCAGCCTTCTGTGCCAGTTCCAGCGTGCGTTTAAGCGCACCGCTGGCGGTTTCACCCTCGTCGATGGGGCTTTTTTCCAGCAGACTTAATCGGTAACTCATAGTATTCCTGTCCTTTTGTTCCCGGCGGTACGTTATGGGTTCGATTATTAAAGGCAGGTTACAAAGTTGTAAAACAACAATAGTTGCTATTCAGTTGCGCGAAATGAGATAGGGAAAGCGGGCGGGGTGTGACGGCGGTTTCTGCCGGAACGGATTTAAGGTAAGGTTTGCGCCATAACGATGGCGTCCACTTTCAGGCCCAATATGACAACGGATAATCCCGACGAACTTTTCCGCCAAAAACTGGTGGCGCTCACGCTGACGCTGAATATTGATCCGCACGTGGCGGACAATCAGGTGCTGGACCGCGTGGCACTCAGCTTTCGCAAACTGCTCAATTTTCTGTCCGAGGACAGTGAACGGAGCCAGCTGGCGTTTGACGCGCAGGCGAAAAACGCACTGGTCAGTGCCATCGGCGATAATTTTGCTCAATGTCAGGAAGGTGGATTGTTCAGAAAAGACATTTCAGCCCGATGGCTGGCCCGCAGTTTTGTCGGCATGCTGGACCAGATGCGGGAGGAGCCGGCCGACGCGGCCCTGCGCCATCAGCAAAGCATCGCCTGCGCGAAGATTCTCTGTGAAGGAATGTGGCCGGGCGCAGCGGATTCACGGGTTTAAAACCCAAAAAAAGCCAGGGTGCGTTAACGGCACTCTGGCTTTTTTTATGCGTGAAAGGCTTAGCGGCTGAGCGATTTAAACTGGCGTGTCGTTTCTGTTAACGCCACTTCGGTTGGCAGACGTTCCATAGAGCTTGCGCCGTAGAAACCATCCACCAGCGGGCAGTTTTTCATGATGTACTCTGCGTCCTGCGGCGATGAAATCGGCCCGCCGTGGCACAGCACAATCACGTCTTCACGCACGCTTTTGGCAGCTTTCGCCCACTCGTTGATCATCGGCACGCAATCTTCGAGTTTAAGCGCGGTTCCGGCACCGATGTTCCCGCCGGTGGTCAGGCCCATGTGCGGCACGATAATGTCCGCACCGGCTTCAGTCATCGCGATGGCATCGGCGGCGCTGAATACGTAAGGCGTGGTCAGCATGTCTTTCTGATGGGCGAGACGGATCATATCGACTTCCAGCCCGTAGCCCATGCCGGTTTCTTCCAGATTGGCGCGGAAGTTACCGTCAATTAGCCCGACAGTCGGGAAATTCTGCACACCGGCAAACCCCAGGGCTTTCAAGTCATCGAGGAATTTATCGAACTGGCAGAATGGGTCAGTTCCGTTAACACCCGCCAGTACCGGCGTATGTTTCACCACCGGTATCACTTCTTTGGCCATATCGACCACAATCTCATTGGCGTTGCCGTAAGCCAGTAAACCGGCCAGCGACCCGCGCCCGGCCATACGGTAACGGCCTGAGTTGTAGATAACGATCAGGTCAATCCCACCGGCTTCTTCGCACTTGGCGGAGAGCCCCGTTCCCGCACCGCCGCCGATAATCGGCTCACGGCGGGCGATCATTTCATGAAATTTAGCCAGCAACGCCTGACGTTCAAATTTAGCCATGATGGTTTCCCTTAATGTTGGGCAATATCTCTAAAGTGTCGGACTGCGGTAGCGGCAAACTCTGGATCATTAATGTTGCAGCTCAGTCTGACTAAACGCCGCTTTGCGGTCTGTTTTACGGTTTTTTCCAAGGTGTCGGCAAAAGCATTCAGCGCATCGGGGTTCCAGAAAGGTTGCCCGACCGCATCGAGGGCAGAAAAACCGCCCCCGGGTATCAGGAATCGCACTTCACCTTCGCAGGCGTTGAGCTTCTCCCCAATCCATTTCGCCATTTCTGCGTTTTCTTCCGGCGTGGTGCGCATCAGCGTCACCTGCGCATTGTGCTCGTAAAACTGGCGGCCGGCGTATTTGGCCGGAACGCTGGAAATATGGCCGAAGTTGACCATATCCAGTGCGCCGCAGGAGCCGACGTAAGGCACCTGCGTTTGTGCAATGGCGTCAAAGCGTTCAGGACCACAAGCCAGTACGCCATCAAATAAGAAGTCGCACACTTCAGTGGTGGTCAGATCCAGTACGCCAGAAAGCAGCCCGCTGGAGACCAGTTTTTCCATCGCTTTACCGCCGCTGCCGGTGGCATGAAACACCAGGCAGTCAAATTCTTTTTCCAGCAGTTCGCTGGCGGCCTGGATGCATGGCGTGGTGACACCAAACATGGTCAGCCCGATCGCCGGTTTGTCATCTTCACTGTCTGGATGCGAGAAATAAACCGCGCCGGCGATCTGGTGCGCGGCATTGGCCAGCACTTTGCGCGAAATGCGGTTTAGCCCTGCCACATCGGTGACGGAATAGAGCATGGCAATATCGCTCGCGCCGATATAAGCCGACACATCACCCGACGCCATCGTCGAGACCATCAGCTTCGGTACCCCCACCTGCAGGCTTTGCATCGCCGGAGTAATCAGTGCCGTCCCCCCAGAGCCACCCAGGCCGAGCAGGGCGGCGACGTCATTTCGCGATTCGATGAAGCGCTCGAATGCCACGGCCATCGCGCTGATAGCCCGCCCGCGATCGCCGCAAAACACCGCATCTGCGCCATCAGGATGGAACGCGGCAACCGTCGCGGCACTGATATCGGCCAGCGTGTCGTGGCCCGTTGCTTTAGTTGATAAATCCACCGTGACCGTTTTCAGGCCGGTAGCACGGACCAAATCACTGACAAAAACCAGTTCCCGACCTTTGGTATCCGTCGTGGTGGCGATGTAAACACTGGGCGTTGGCACGGTCATCGGGGCATCCTTAATATGAGTAAGATAACGTCATAATGAGACGGCGATCTTATTCATGCAAGGCTATCATACACATTTGAGACTGTAGTCTCATAAAATTTACACACCGGTGATTTTACTTCGTATAGCTGCTGAATTTGCTAAAGTGACCCCATCAGGATATCGACGGAAATTGACTTTGACACCTATCGACACTCAAAAAGAACTGACTCCGGCGCAGCGCCGCACCCGCCGACGGCTGGTGGCGGCAGCCATGTGTTTGTCAGAAAGCGGTGCGTTACCCACGCTGACCGAAGTGGCCACGCAGGCAGAGATGTCACGCGCAACGGCCTACCGCTACTTCCCGACCCAGGGGGCATTGGTGGCGGCCATGGTTGAAGAGAGCCTCGGCCCAATCCTCGAGTGGCGTCCACATCAGGACAACGCCGATCAGCGTATCCATGAACTGCTGGCCTTTGCCTATCCGCGTATGCTCGAACACGAAGGCGTGCTGCGTGCTGCACTGCAACTCTCATTGCAGCAGTGGTCTGAACGACGCCGTGATCCGAAAACAACAGAGACGCTGGTTCGTGGTAACCGTAAAAATATTCTCAAACGCGTGGTGGAACCGCTGGAAGGCAAAATGTCACCCGACAGTTTGCAGCGGATGATCTACGCCTTCTCGCTGATTTACGGCTCAGAGGTATTTATGGTCATGAAGGATATCTGGCACGTTGACGACAAAGAAATCCTCAACGTCACCCAGTGGATGGCGAAAGCGATTTTGCGTCAGGCCGAAGAGGATACAAAGAAAGGGAACGCCTGACGGGAAGAGTCCCGGCAGGCGATCAATATTGCTATAACAGTTTCTGCTGCGCCGTAAAGCGGCGAAAGGCATCGAGGGTTTCGTCGCTAACATGATGCTCGACACCTTCAGCATCGAGGCGTGCGGTTTCCGGACTGATGCCCAGAGCAATAAAGAAGGACTCCACCACATTATGCCGCTCACGGTTTTCCGCCGCCAACCTCTCACCTTCCGGCGTCAAAAATGTTCCCCGATACGGCAATTGGCGAACCAGCCCGGCGCTGGCCAGACGTTTAAGGGTTTTCGCCACCGTCGGCTGCGAAACGCCGAGACGGGCGGCTAAATCGACCTGCCGCGCTTCACCAAATTCGCGGATCAAATCCGAGATCAGCTCAACGTAGTCATCCATTAATTCCCGACGATGTGCCTCTCGCACCTGTAAAAAACCCTGAGCGTGCTCTTCAGCATCCAATAACGGATTCGATTTCTTATTATTCACAACGCCTGCCTCTTTCTTGCTCAATGGTTTTTTACCTTGGCCGCTATCACAGCGGCAAGGAGTGACATTGTAAACCAAGCGGCCTCCAGCACCAATTTTTGCAAACTTCACCTTGGCTATGTAGTATAGCCTATGCTATACATGAATAATAAACCGCCATCTTGTGCTGTTGTGTTCTCAGGAGGAATTTCATGGAAAGAGGCCGGGGTCTTATAAATCACGCTGTTTCAGCCTGGTTCAGTCATTCACCGTTTCGCTTACGGCTGATGCTGGTCGGGATGATGGCTTCGCTGCTCGGCGGTAATGCACAAGCGGTTGAAAAAAATCAAAAAAAGTTCAAAGTAGTCACTACTTTCACGGTGATTCAGGACATCGCGCAGAACGTCGCCGGTGACGCCGCCACGGTAGAGTCGATCACCAAACCCGGCGCTGAAATCCATGATTATCAGCCCACACCGCGTGATATTGTCAAAACCCAGTCGGCCGATTTGATTCTGTGGAACGGCTTCAATCTGGAACGCTGGTTTGGGCGATTCTTTGCCAATATCAAGAATGTGCCGTCGGTGACGGTGACCGACGGCATTACCCCGTTGCCTATTCAGGCAGGGCCGTACGTCGGCAACCCCAATCCGCACGCCTGGATGTCTTCTAAAAACGCGCTGATCTACGTCGAGAATATCCGTGCGGCGCTGGTCAAATATGACCCGGACAACGCCCCGACCTATGACCGCAACGCCAAAAATTACGCGGAAAAAATCAGTCAGCTGGATGCGCCGCTGCGCGCCCGTCTGGAGCAGATCCCTGCCGGACAGCGCTGGTTAGTCACCAGTGAAGGGGCGTTCAGTTACCTGGCGAAAGATTATCAGTTGAAAGAGGCTTATCTGTGGCCAATCAACGCCGAAGAGCAGGGTACGCCTCAGCAGGTTAAAAAACTGATCGATCGGGTGCGCGAAAAACAGATCCCGGTGGTGTTCAGCGAAAGTACTATTTCAGATAAACCCGCCAGACAGGTGAGTAAAGAGACTGGCGCAAAGTACGGCGGCGTGCTGTATGTCGATTCGCTTTCCGCCGCCAGTGGCCCGGTACCGACCTATATTGATTTGCTGAAGGTCACCGTCGGCACCATTGCCGAAGGATTCGGACAATGACTTTGCCGCGCCTTGATCTCAACGTCGACAATATTTCGGTGACTTATAATAACGGCCACACGGCGATTCAAAACGCTGGCTTTCGGTTACGTGGCGGTTCTATTTGCGCGCTGCTTGGTGTTAACGGCAGCGGCAAGTCCACGCTGTTCAAAACCATTATGGGCATTATCCGCCCAACGCAGGGCAGCGTGACCCTCGACGGGCTGAACGTCGCTAAGGCACTGAAACAAAACCTGATTGCTTACGTGCCACAGTCCGAAGAGGTGGACTGGAATTTCCCGGTGTTAGTGCGTGATGTCGTGATGATGGGCCGCTATGGCAAGATGTCGTTTCTGCGCATTCCGTCAACAGAGGACAAGCGACAAGTCGCTTCCGCATTGGCGCGAGTCGGCCTGACAGATCTGGCACAGCGTCAGATTGGCGAGCTGTCCGGTGGTCAGAAGAAGCGCGTGTTTCTGGCCCGCGCCCTGGCGCAACAAGGCCGGGTAATGCTGCTCGATGAGCCTTTTACCGGCGTTGATATCAAAACCGAAAATGCCATTATCGAGTTACTTTGTCAGTTGCGCGAAGAAGGACATCTGATTCTGGTTTCTACGCATAATATTGCCAGCGTACCGGAGTTCTGTGACAGGGTAGTGTTGATCAATAAAACCGTGATTGCCCACGGCCCGCTGGAAACCACGTTTACCGCTGAAAATCTTGAGAGCACCTTTGGCGGCGCGCTGCGTAACATCAACTACCTGTCTCAGGATCGTCCCTCGCCAGTCAGGCTGGCGCAATGATTGAACTGATGCTCGAACCGTTTCACTACAACTACATGGTCAAAGCCATCTGGGTCAGCGCCGGGGTTGGCGCGGTATGTGCGTTTCTATCCGCATATTTGATGCTCAAAGGTTGGTCGCTGATGGGCGATGCACTATCACACTCCGTGGTGCCCGGCGTCGCTGGCGCTTATGCACTGGGTTTCCCATACGCCATTGGCGCATTCGGTACCGGCATTCTGGCCGCGCTGTCGATGACGTTGTTACGTCATTACACCAAACTGCGGGAAGACGCGATCATCGGCTTCGTTTTTTCGACGTTCTTCGCCCTCGGGCTGTTACTGGTGTCAATGAACCCGACGTCGGTCAACGTGCAGTCCATCTTGTTTGGCAATATTTTGGGTATTGATGACGCCGACATTTTGCAGGTGCAAATTATCGTCGGCGTCTCGTTGCTGGTGCTGTGCGTTGTCTGGCGTGACCTGTTGGCGGTGTTCTTTGACGAAGCACATGCGCGGTCGGTTGGCCTTTCACCTCTGTGGCTCAAGGTGATTTTCTTCACCCTGTTCAGCGCATGTAGCGTGGCCGCGCTCCAGACCGTCGGCGCAATTTTGGTGATCGCTATGGTGATCACACCCGGCGCAACCGCCTATCTGCTGACTGACCGTTTCTCCCATTTGCTCATCATTGCAGTCATCTTGGGTACAGCCACCAGTGCAGTCGGCGCCTGGCTGAGTTATTACCTCGATGGCGCAACCGGCGGGGTGATTGTCTGCCTACAAACCACGGTATTCCTGCTGGCGTTTCTGTTCGCACCAAAACATGGTTGGCTGGTTAATCGCCTTCGTCTCTACCGGGCAGGGAGCCGCACATGATGGCCTGGATTGATGTTCTGATGGAGCCAATGAGTTTCGCGTTTATGCAACGCGCGCTGCTGACCGCCGCCGCAACCAGTATTGTCTGCGCAATATTCTCCTGCTTTCTGGTACTCAAAGGCTGGTCACTGATGGGCGATGCCATCTCCCATGCGGTACTGCCCGGCGTGGTACTGGCTTATCTGGCCGGTATTCCGCTGGTGGTCGGCGCGTTCAGCTCTGGGGTGTTCTGCGCCGTTGCTACCGGTTTTATCAAAGAGCACTGCCGCGTGAAAGAAGACTCGGTGATGGGCATTGTATTCTCCGGTATGTTTGCGGCAGGTCTGGTGCTGTTTTCGCGGGTGAATACCGAACAGCATTTGAGTCATATTCTGTTCGGTAATGTGCTGGGCGTGACAGACGGCGAAATGCTGCAAACGCTGATTATCGCGGCCCTGGTCACGCTGGCAATATTTTTGAAATTCAAAGATCTGGTGCTGTTCTGTTTTGATCCGGTACAGGCCAAAGTTATCGGGCTGCCGGTACGGTTTTACCATTATGCGTTGTTGTGTCTGCTGGCTTTGACCATTGTCGCCGCGCTGCAGGCGGTAGGCGTGGTGTTAGTGGTCGCGATGCTGATCACGCCCGGTATCACCGCATTTTTACTGAGTAAAACCTTGCCAAAGATGGTGATGATCGCAGTGACGGCGTCACTTTTGGCCGCTATCAGCGGTACCTTCATCAGTTTTTATATCGACGCGGCGACCGGGCCGACCATCGTGCTGATTCAGGCATTGTTCTTCCTGCTGGCGCTGGCGGTACACTTGCTGCGCGGAAATCCGAAGCCGGTGGCGGAGTTGTCTTAGTCTTATAAATCAGAAATAGAACAGAACATTTGTCATACTCATTGGCAGATAACCTGAGGAAGGAGCAGCAATGAATATCAGTAAATCTGACAGCAGCGATGCGCGGGAAATATTACAGATGCTGGGCGAATCTAAAGGGGAAAACCTCACGCCGCAGCAGCGCGCAGAAGAGGGGTTTACTCAGGGCAGTATGGATGAAGCCATGCTGAAAAACTTCCAGGCTGGCAGCGGTGTGTTTGTCAGTAAAGCGCAGGCCAGCGATAATACGGTGATCACCGGCGTGGCGATGACGGTACCGGGAAGGTTGGCAAAACACGGTACGGCGCAGGCTGCGTACAATATAGTTCTGGAAAGTGGTGAAGTAACGGCAGACCAGATTTTCCTCTATGGCCCCGTTACCGTCCGTCAGGCTTTCCGAGGTAAAGGTATCCTCACGCAGCTGCTTATCCATATCTGCCAGGCGCTGAAAGATCAATATAGTCTCGGCGTAGCTTTTGTGGATAAAGAGAATCATAAATCGCTGTTAATCCACCGCCATTACCCGATGAAAGAGCCTGGCAGCTTCGAGCTGAATGGCCGCAGCTATGCAATCTTCACCTTTGCGCCCGCCACCGTACTGGCGTTCTACCAGAACCGTTAATCATCCCCTTCATTTCTGGTTACCTGCGTATGGCACGCGAAGCCGCATAGTTGCTGGGCAACTATAGAAAGCAGAAATGGATATTTTATTTCCCAGCCATTCCACGGTTAACTGGTTTCAACGAAGAACAATGTGAAAGCGTTTTTCTTCAAGATTTCACTAACACGGGAGTGCTTTCATCATGCCGCAGACAAAACGTTTGAAGACTTCAATCTCATTTTGGCAGCGCGTCAAACACAAGTGTGCCAGTGCGTTTATCAGCGAACCTTCACAGGACAGCACCCGTATGATGGAAGCGTTAATCCCAACAGGAAGTTTATATGGTATCGAAATGGGAAATATCGACCCGGCCTGGTATCGCGAGAAATAATCGCGTCCATCGCATGATGCGCATATTTTATTGGAATGAACTCTGCGTGTTAACAAAAGGCCTTAATGCTTCTCCTGGTAGGGCAAATATGTAGTAGTAGTAAATTCGTTCTCTCTGACCTCGTCGTAAATGTGATTATCTCTCTCATTTGTGGAGCCCATAACTGCCTGCAGTTATGGGTTTTTTATTGCCCTCATCTCCCAAATCTCACTCACCGCTGTTTTTAGACAACAGGGTAGGCGCTAATAACAGGCAAAAAAAAGCCCCGCCAGTCAGGGCGGGGCGAAGATGCAATATCAGCCACAGGGAAGGGCTATTGAAAATAATAAGATGACGCTCAACAAGGATAGTAGACCATGGTGATGAGTCCATGATCTGGGAACTAAAATATCACAACACTTTAGCTATTAATAAATACAAATTTTATATGAATTAATAATGAAATATATTATATATAAATGAAAGTTGTCACTGAAATAATTAGCAATAAATAATAAAAGTGTTTTTGATAATTTAATTAAAAAACTACGGAACTATATAGTTATGATTAGTGCGAAGGGCTAAGCATATATATATTGTATTTTTAGAATAAAAACATTCATATTAATGATAAAGGAATACCATAATGAAATTGAAAGCACTGGCATTAATCATTCCAGCACTGCTGGTAGCAGGCGCAGCGCAGTCGGCTGAAGTTTATAATAAAGACGGCAATAAACTGGATCTGTACGGCAAGGTTGATGGCCTGCACTACTTCTCCGATGACGCGTCAAAAGACGGTGACCAGTCTTATGTGCGTGTCGGTTTCAAAGGTGAAACCCAGATCAATTCCGAACTGACCGGTTACGGCCAGTGGGAATACAACGTTCAGGCTAACCACGCAGAAGGAGATGGCTCGTCGGGTAACGCGACCCGTCTGGGCTTCGCAGGTCTGAAATTTGGTGACTACGGTTCATTCGACTACGGCCGTAACTATGGTGTCGTCTATGACGTTGAATCATGGACCGATATGCTGCCAGAGTTCGGTGGCGATAGTTATACTACCGCTGACAACTTTATGGTTGGCCGTACCAACGGCGTAGCAACTTACCGTAACACCGGCTTCTTCGGTCTGGTTAACGGCCTGAATTTCGCACTGCAATACCAGGGCGCAAACGACGGCAATATTTCGGGTGAAGGTACAAATAATGGTAACCGTAGCATCCGCGCTCAGAATGGCGACGGCTTCGGTATGTCCACCAGCTATGATTTCGGTATGGGTATTAGTGCTTCGGGTGCTTACGCCTCTTCTGACCGTACCAATGATCAAGTTAATGGAACCATTGCCGATGGTGACAAAGCCGAGGTTTGGACTCTTGGCCTGAAATATGATGCGAACAACATTTATTTAGCGACTATGTATTCTGAAACACGCAACATGACCGGTTTCGGTGACAATGACGCACTGGTCGCGAACAAAACTCAGAACTTCGAAGTGACTGCGCAATACCAGTTTGACTTCGGTCTGCGTCCGGAAGTTTCTTACCTGCAATCTAAAGGTAAAAACCTGGCCGTCGACATTGCTAACAATTCAGAATATAACGACAAAGATCTGGTCAAATATGTTTCTGTTGGTACCTCTTATTACTTCAACAAAAACATGTCCACCTATGTTGATTACAAAATTAACCTGCTGGACAATGACGACAACTTCTATAAATCAACCGGTATCTCTACCGACGACATCGTAGCATTAGGTCTGGTTTACCAGTTCTAATTCCGACTATCTTTATCAGGCCCACCTATTTGGTGGGCTTTTTGGTTTTTATTGCAGGCAACTCCCGTCGCATTCTCAATAAGTTAATTCTGTTCAGAAACCAATACCGCCTGAGTATCCGCTTCCAGCGCACGGAAAATGTGTTCCTGATCGGCAGGGTAGCTGATGTAATCCCCGGCATTGAGCGTGAAGGGCTCCTCTACCAACCCAACCAGCGCCTGACCCTGGGTGATAATAATATGTTCGACTGCACCCGGTGAATGTGGCTGGGAAATACGATCGGCGCCAGGCTGGGTCATCAGCAAGTAGATATCCCGCCGCGCACCGGGCGGGCAAGTTGCAAGTAATACAGCCTTGTAGTTCGCCAACTCCGCCGCCACTGACGGCCCCTCACCACGCCGGATCACCTGAGATTTATTGATCTGCGGCTCCATCAACCGGGCAAACGGAATATCCAGCGCGACGCACAGCGCCCACAACGTTTCCAGGCTCGGATTGCCATTTCCCGCCTCAAGCTGAGAGAGCGTAGACTTGGCGACGCCTGCCCGGCGGGCCACTTCGGCCAGAGACAGACCGGTTCGCTGACGCTCGCGCAGCAGCGCTTTGGCAATAATGCTGATCGGTTGAGACATAAATCACCCTGCACAATGTTATAACGAACGATCGTTCGACTTGTAAATAGAATCACGATTGTTCATTATAACAGTCTAACTGTTCGTTATGGGATGAGTTTTATGAAGTCCAGCCATTTTTCTTCGCTGAGTGCGGACACCATCAAAGCCATTGTGCTGGTATGTCTGGCGGATGGTATCGTCGGAATATCTTACGGATCGCTGGCTACGGGCAGCGGCTTTCCGCTGTGGGTGCCACTGGCGTTATCATTAGTGGTACTGGCCGGGGCATCCGAGTTTTTGTTTATTGGTATTGTCGCCAGTGGAGGCAGTCCGTTTGCCGCTGCGGCGGCGGGACTGTTGGTCAACGCACGCCATCTGCCGTTCGGCATCGCGGTCAAGGATTTGGTTGGGCATAATGCGGCAAGTTATTTAGGTTGCCACATTATGAATGATGAAAGCGTAGTGTTCGGCGTCGCACAATCCTCACACACCCGCCGCCAAGCCGCCTTCTGGTTCTGTGGCATAGGGATTGCGATCTGCTGGCCATTGGGCGTAGTGATAGGCGGTTTAATGGGGAAATTTATTCCTGATACGCAGGCTATCGGCCTCGATGCCGTCTTCCCAGCCATTATGGTGGCACTCATTCTGCCCGCACTGAAAAACGCCAAAACCATCATCTCAGCCTTTTCAGGCGCAGTGATTTCCCTCGCAGCAGTGCCTTTTGTCCCGGTTGGGATGCCAATACTGTTTTCACTGCTGGGACTGACCATCAGGGGGAAAAAATCATGAACCAGCCTGCTCTGGTGATTGCTGGCATCGTCATGCTGGCCGCGGGAACCTACTTGTTGCGCCTGGCCGGGGTGAAACTCGGTTCACGGATAACCTTTAGCGAAAGTCGCCGCGCCTTGATCGCCGATGCCGCGACAACGTTGCTACTGTCAGTCGCAGTGATCGCCACGTTACTGGAAGGGGAGCATTTTGCCGGTTTTGCACGCCTGGCAGGCGTTGGGGTAGCGGCCATACTGGCGTGGCGCAAGGTACCACTGATTATTGTCATACTGGCCGCGGCTGTCGTGACGGCTGGCCTGCGCGGGTTAGGGGTGTCCTGAGAATGCATCAGGCGAAGTGATATATCAGCCTAATGAAAAACCTGCGGAGGGAATTTTCCCCTTTGCCGGATTTAACGGTTTTCATTCAGGTCGAAATAAAACACAATACGGCTCACAAAAGTGACATTTTTTCTGTCATGCGCGCAACTATCATTTCACCAAAAAGCCACATACTTTCATGCAAACACTACCCGTCTCACGCAAGACCGAATGGCTTCGCGTCATTATGCTTTCCATCGCCGCCTTCATTTTTAACACCACGGAGTTCGTTCCGGTTGGTTTGCTGTCGGATATCGCCAGCAGTTTTTCGATGGAAACGGCTCAGGTCGGGCTGATGTTGACCATCTACGCCTGGGTTGTCGCCCTGATGTCGTTGCCGCTGATGTTGCTGACTCGAAATGTTGAACGTCGACGCTTGCTGACTGTGATATTTGTGCTGTTTATTGTCAGCCATATTCTGTCGGTGATGGCATGGGACTTCTGGTCACTGGTGGTGTCACGTATCGGTATTGCACTCGCTCATGCTATCTTCTGGTCGATCACCGCGTCGCTTGCGATCCGCGTGGCTCCGGCAGGCAAGAAAACGCAGGCACTGAGTATGCTGGCCACCGGTACGGCGCTGGCGATGGTGCTGGGTTTGCCGCTCGGGCGGCTGATTGGACAATACCTCGGTTGGCGCATCACGTTTGCGATCATCGGCATTGTCGCGCTGGTGACCTTATTGTGCCTGATGAAGCTTTTGCCTAAATTGCCAAGCGAACATACTGGTTCACTCGGCAGTGTGCCGATGCTGTTTAAACGTCCGGCGCTGGTCAGCATGTATTTATTGACCACGCTTATTGTCACCGCGCATTACACTGCCTACAGCTATATCGAACCCTTTATGCAGAACGTGGCGGATATGGGCGAAAACTTCACCACCTTCCTGCTGCTGATCTTTGGTGGTGCAGGAATTCTGGGTAGCGTATTGTTCAGCGTACTGGGCAACCGGTTCCCGTCAGCCTTTTTGGTCGGGGCAATTGCCATTGTGACACTCAGTATGTTGTTGCTACTCGTGGCGGCGACGCATACCGTCAGCATCTCCGTACTCTCGATTTTATGGGGAATGGGCATGATGGCGATTGGACTGGCGATGCAGATCCGCGTTCTGGCGCTGGCACCCGACGCCACCGATGTCGCAATGGCGCTGTTCTCCGGCATCTATAATTTGGGCATTGGTGCTGGTGCATTACTCGGCAATCAGGTCAGTTTGCATCTGGGAATGGCGAATGTGGGTTATGTCGGCGGCGTGATGGGCTGCGTGGCATTGACGTGGTGTGTGTTTATTTTCCGGCGTTATCCGCTATTGCGGGCCGCTCACTAAGTGCAGAAAAATGCGATAGAAAGTCAAATTTAACAAAATATTCACATCAAGAGATGTACTGGTTTTTGCCGGTACTATACTGCCTACAGGCACCGGCTTTCTTCAGCCCACTGAATTTGCGAATCCCCCTCTATGCATATAACGAACAAGCAGCCTTTGCCTGCGGTAACGCTGGCGGCAATTGGCGTGGTGTACGGTGATATCGGTACCAGCCCGCTATATACCCTGCGCGAATGCCTGACCGGGCAGGCGGGTATTACTATGACGCAAAGTTCGATTTTCGGTTTTCTGTCGCTGATTTTCTGGCTGCTGATGCTGGTCGTCTCGGTCAAATACATCGGCTTCGTGATGCGGGCAGATAACGACGGCGAGGGCGGGATCCTGACGCTGATGTCGCTGGCGGTGCGAAAAATCAACCCGCGCTGGTTTACGGTTACGGTGTTTATCGGGCTGATTGGCGGCAGTTTCTTTTACGGCGACGGCGTCATCACCCCGGCGATCTCCGTGCTGTCAGCGATAGAAGGGCTGGAGATTATCGAACCCTCCCTTGACCCTTTCATCATTCCTATGTCGATTGCCGTCCTGACCCTGCTGTTTATCATCCAGAAGAAAGGCACAGGCATCGTCGGCAAGCTGTTTGCACCCGTCATGGTGGTGTGGTTCGTTTCGCTGGCAGTGCTGGGTATCAGTGGAATCTTGAAAAACCCTGCCGTATTGCAAGCACTGAACCCTTACTGGGCGATGAATTTCTTTATCGAATATAAAGGCGTTTCTTTCTTCGCCCTTGGCATGGTGGTCCTGGCGGTGACGGGTGCCGAAGCGCTGTATGCCGATATGGGACATTTTGGTAAAAAACCTATTCGTATCGCCTGGTTCCTGCTGGTCGCCCCTTCGCTGATATTGAACTATTTCGGTCAGGGCGCACTGTTGATGACCAACCCTGAGGCGGTTAAGAACCCGTTCTTCCTGCTGGCGCCAGACTGGGCCTTAGTGCCTCTGTTGCTGATTGCTACCATGGCAACGGTGATCGCCTCCCAGGCGGTGATTTCAGGTGTCTTCTCTCTGACCAGCCAGGCGATGCGCCTTGGTTATCTGCCGCCAATGCGCATTGTTTACACCTCAGATGTGGAATCCGGGCAGATTTATATTCCGGTGGTCAACTGGCTGCTGTATGTCGCAGTACTGATTGTCATCATCAGTTTCAAACACTCCAGCGATCTCGCCTCGGCGTACGGCATTGTTGTCACCGGGACCATGGCGCTGACCTCCGTGTTACTTAGCATTGTGGCGATAAAAAACTGGGGTTGGAAGCCGCGTTGGGGACTGCTGTTAATGGTTCTGATGCTGCTCGTGGATATTCCGCTGTTTGCCGCTAACCTGACCAAACTGTTCTCCGGCGGCTGGCTGCCTGTGGTATTGGGGCTGAGCATTCTATTGATCATGATGACCTGGCACACCGAACGTACCCGTCTGCTGCGGCGTCTGCGTGAAGACCCGGATGCCCTGAATTCGCTGATCACATCACTGGAAAAATCCCCGCCGCAGCGGGTGCCGGGTACGGCAGTCTTTATGTCACGCGCACCGGACGCTGTGCCGCTGGTGTTATTACACAATCTCAAACACAACAAAGTGCTGCATGACCGGGTGATTCTGCTGACCATTGCCAGCGCCGACTCGCCTTATGTTCACAAAGTTAAGCGCGTCACTATTGAACGGTTATCACCGTCGTTCTGGCGGGTAGTAGCCAGTTATGGCTGGCGCGAAACGCCGAATCTGGAAGAGGTGTTTTATCGCTGCGGACAGGATGGATTGCGCTGCACCATGAGCGATACGTCGTTCTTCCTGTCGAGGGACACATTGGCACTGGACAAGCGTCCGTGGTATTTGCGCATCCGTGGCAGGCTTTTCCAGGTGTTACAGCGTAACGCTTTACGGGCACCCGACCTGTATCAAATCCCACCAAACCGAGTGATTGAGCTGGGTGCCGTGGTGAAGTTCTAGCGGTAAACCTGTTATTGATAATCTGGCGGTGCATCTCCATCAGGGGAGCCGCCATGATAATCCGGCGGTACATCACTTTGCGGGTAAGCCGGTTGGTAATCGGGAGGTACGTCAGACTGACGTGATTCACTTTGCTGATCATAGGCGTAGGCGGCGGGTATTTTGTTGCCTTTCGCGTACATGCACTGGGTGTAGACCACATCGTATTGATTCTGCAAATCGCCGCTGCTCATGCCCGCCGTATTACTGCCCATTGCACTGCCCACCAGCAGGCCACTGCCCGCGCCAATCAGCGCACCGGGGCCGGCATGTCCTGAGGCCGCCCCCAATAACGCCCCAGCAGCAGCACCCACAACGGTCCCTGCTGCGGCCGTACCTGCGGCATTGTTCGACGCCGCCTGTGCACCACCGCTCACGCTGTCTTGCGCACTATTACGGCACAAGATGTCGTCCTGTCTGAACTGTCCATAACTTTTGCTGCTACCCGGCAACACGGTGACATCCGGGCTGGAAGGCGGCGAGACACAACCGGAAAGGGCTGCCAGCAAAGCCAAGGGTGCCATTTGATAAAAACGTTTCATAGAATATGTACTCAGGCTTAACGGGATGCGGGTTCGCCAACCACGACTTTCATCCAGCCGCGTGCACAACGCGGTACACGGGGGTAATAGCCCGCCGGATTCTGGCAGTAATAGGCGTAGTTCGGGGTTTTCTCTATATAGGTTTGCGGCGGTGGTGGCGTCACATACACCACCGGTGGCGGACCATAATAGACCGGTGGCGGAGGCCCCCAGGGCACACCAATCACCACATTAGGACCGCCATACCAGCCGCGGTTATAGCCATGATAATAACCGTGTCCATAGTAACCATGCCCGTAATAGCCATAAGCCAACGAGGCTTGAGTGACAAACATCAGCGCCCCCGCAGCCAGCATTAACATCAATAGCCTTTTCATAACCCACCTCGAAAACCTGCTTTTAACAACATCACTGACTTTGGGCGCAGCGCCCATCGATGACGATGAATATACGCCGGTACAAGCGTTTTTTTACGCGGGAAATCAGGGGGAATACGCTAAGTTATCGACAGTAATTGTGTAGAAATATTCAGAGGATAGCGGGGAAGGAACACCCTTCCCCGCAGAGGTGACAATGTAACGATAAGCTGACTAGCGAAACGGCGGTTCGTTGAAAGTTCGCAGCTTGCGGGAGTGCAGTTTATCACCTTCCTGACGCAGCAAATCGATGGCGTGAATACCGATTTGCAGATGCTCAGAGATGGCCCCTTCATAGAAGTGATTGGCCTGGCCGGGCAGTTTAATTTCACCATGTAGCGGCTTGTCAGACACACACAGCAAAGTGCCATAAGGAACGCGGAAACGGTAACCCTGCGCTGCAATAGTGGCACTTTCCATATCTACCGCCACAGCGCGGCTGAGGTTAAAACGCATTGCCGAAGCCGAGTAACGCAGCTCCCAGTTGCGGTCATCCGTGGTGACCACAGTGCCAGTACGCAGACGCTGTTTAACTTCCTCGCCCGGCATCCCGCTGACTGCCTTGGTGGCGTCATATAACGCGCGCTGCACTTCGGCAATGCTCGGGATTGGGATATCCGGCGGCAAAACGGCATCCAGCACGTGGTCATCGCGCAGGTAGGCGTGGGCCAAAACGTAATCCCCAATTTGCTGACTTTCACGCAGACCACCACAGTGACCAATCATCAGCCACGCATGCGGGCGCAATACCGCCAGATGATCGCAAATGGTTTTAGCATTAGACGGTCCAACACCAATATTGACCAGCGTGATGCCTTTGCCGTCCCGTGCAATCAAATGGTAAGCCGGCATCTGGTGTTTCTTCCACGCCAAATCTGACACCGTCTCTTTCAGATTGATGGTTTCCGGTGTCACGTACGCCCCACCGGCGCAGGAAAGCGCAATATAGGGGCTGGCGGGATCGACAAGTTGATCGCAGGCCCAACTGACAAACTCATCCACATAGCGGGTGTAGTTAGTGAATAGCACATAGGGCTGAACATGTTCCGCCGGAGTGCCGGTGTAGTGCTTCAGGCGGGCGAGGGAAAAGTCGGTGCGCAGGGCATCGAAATGGGACAGTGGGAACACCGAGCCCGAAAGGGACAGCCCATCAGTAATTTGATCACCGATTTGCGAAAGCTCGGTAGTCGGGAAATGGTGTGCCAGCGCTGCGCTCATGGTGCGGTTGAGATTTAGGTCAGAGCCATCAATCACAAACGGAAAGGGGATCTCCAGCGGCGAAGGTTTGACGACAAAACTGGCGCCGTACTCACTTTCCAACAGCGCTAACTGATCGGCCAAATAATCCCGGAACAGTTCGGGGCGCGTAATGGTGGTGGTGTACTGACCCGCACGTGGAAAACGCCCATAGGCGCGGGATTTAAACGAATTCTGCGCCGTACCGTCCCAACTGACGCTAAGTTCGGGGTAAGTAAATAAACCAGCCGACCGCAGGTGCGGATCAGGCAACGAGCCATCGATAATAAACTCGCCAATCGCCTTACGCAGTGCCACGACGGCAGCACTGTAAAGGACTTCTAACCGGTCAACCGCGTCGGCGGCCGTCAGTTGAGTGTCAGATTTGCTTGTGTTCAACGTGATTCCTTATTGGTTTTATGCGTGCATAACACAAAGTATGACACTGCTTAACACAGGATCCGAATTCGAACAATCGATGACGAATAATCTGGCTAACCCTTTTGGCTATCCTGCTCCATACTTCATTTCCCTGTCATGAGAAATGGAATACGGACATGCGAAATCCCACACTGTTGCAATTCTTTCACTGGTACTACCCGGATGGCGGAAAACTGTGGACAGAAGTCGCCGAGCGCGCCGACTATCTGGCAGAGATTGGCATTACCTCCGTTTGGCTGCCACCCGCCTATAAAGGGGCTTCCGGCGGATTTTCTGTCGGCTATGACACCTATGATTTATTCGATCTGGGGGAGTTCGACCAGAAAGGTTCCCGCGCCACCAAATATGGCGATAAAGAGCAACTGCTGGCAGCGATCCACGCGCTGAAAGAGCGTCACATCGGGGTGATCATGGATGTGGTCCTCAACCATAAAATGGGGGCTGATGAGAAAGAACGTATTCAGGTTAACCGGGTCGATGAAGATAACCGCGACGAGATCCATGAGGAAGTGGTAGAAGCCGATGCCTGGACACGTTTCACTTTCCCGGCGCGAGAGGGCAAATACTCCACGTTTATCTGGGACCACCAATGCTTCAGCGGCGTGGACCACATCGAAAACCCGGATGAAAATGGCGTGTTTAAAATCGTCAACGATTACACCGCCGACGGTTGGAATACCGAAGTCGATTCCGAATTTGGCAATTATGATTACCTGATGGGCGCCAATGTCGATTTTCGCAACAAGGCCGTCGACGAAGAGCTCAAATACTGGGCGCGCTGGATGATGGCCGAGACCGGTTGTACCGGTTTCCGGCTAGACGCCGTGAAACACATCCCAGCCTGGTTCTATAAAGACTGGATCGATCACATTCAGGCCGAAGCTGAACAGCCGATGTTCATTGTGGCGGAGTACTGGTCACATGACGTCGAGACGCTGCAACAATATATTCATCAGGTTGAAGGCAAAACCCTGTTGTTCGACGCCCCATTGCAGCTGAGCTTCCATCACGCTTCACGCGGAGGTGCTGACTATGATCTGAGTAAAATTTTCGACAACACGCTGGTATCGGCCGACCCGGCTCACGCCGTGACGTTGGTCGCTAACCATGACACCCAGCCGTTGCAGTCATTGGAAGCGCCGATCGAACCTTGGTTCAAACCGCTGGCCTATGCACTCATTTTGATGCGCGAGCAGGGCGTGCCGATGGTGTTTTATCCTGGCCTGTTTGGCGCGACCTATGAAGACACCGGCAGCGACGGCAACGCCCATGAAGTGCAATTGCAGGTGGTACCTCATCTGGAAACCCTGATCAAAGCTCGCCAGACGCACGCCTGGGGCGTACAGACTGACTATTTCGATCATCCAAACTGCCTGGCCTTCAGCCGCAGCGGCACTGATGAACATCCGGGTTGCGTGGTGATCATGTCCAACGGCGATGAGGGAGAGAAATCCATCACGCTGGGCGAGAGTTACGCGGGGAAAAAATGGCAGGATCTGCTCGATAACCGTCAGGAACAAGTGGAGTCAGATGAACAGGGTACCGCTATTTTTCGCTGCAACGCAGGCAGCCTGAGCCTTTGGGTGGTGAGCGAATGACCCTTTCCGCCTCCCGGTGGGCTGCTTAACCAGCCCGCAATCGCAGCACATAGGCCATGGTTAAGGGCTGTAAACCTTTTAACGGTTTGCCTATAATCACAGGGTACAAAAGCCGACTGGACGACCAGAGACTCGGCAAAATCATAAAGGGACGGCCCTTAGCTGAAATAAGGAAATATTATGGCGTGGGTCTATTTGGTTCTGGCAGGCATTTTCGAGGTTATCTGGTCTACGGCAATGAAAGAGTCGCATGGGTTTACACGCCTCATCCCGACGATTATTACCGCTTTCTTTATGCTGCTGAGCGTCGCTCTGCTGGCCATCGCGATGAAATACCTGCCGCTTGGCACCGCATATACCGTTTGGGTCGGTATTGGCGCGATAGGGGCGTTTATCCTGGGTGTCATCATGTTCGGTGAAAGCCTCAACCCTATGCGGGTGATCGCCGTATTGCTGATTTTCTCCGGCGTTGTTCTACTGAAACTGGCAACCAAAGGGTAATGACCCCTTTTACTTTAAAGCAGTAAAATAGTGTCAAGTACAACCCCTCACTCGCATCGTGCATAAATAGCGCTTAAATGCTTACTAATCATTCGCTTGAATAATGCATCTGTATTTTTGCGATACGGCTCAATCTTTTTTGTTACTAATTTGTTTAAAAAGGCAGGTGTTAGAAAATGTTACGAACCCGATTTCGGGACGTAAATCATAATGATAAGTAAGGAAACTTTTATGAAGAGTGTTGTTACCTTTTGTTTAGCCAGTCTTTTCTCTGTCAATGCATTTGCCCTGGTCCCTGCAGGCAATGATGCGACCACCAAACCCGATCTTTACTACCTGAAGAATGATCAGGCAATTAACAGCCTGTCGCTTCTGCCACCTCCGCCGGAAGTGGGCAGCATTGCATTTCTTAACGACCAGGCAATGTATGAGAAAGGCCGTCTGCTGCGTTCAACGGAACGCGGTGCTCAGGCAGCTGAAGATGCTAACCTTAGCGCTGGCGGGGTGGCAAATGCCTTCTCCGGCGCATTTGGCTCGCCAATCACCGCCGCAGATACCCCTGAGTTGCATAAGCTGTTGACCAATATGATTGAAGATGCCGGTGACCTGGCGACGCGTTCAGCCAAAGAGAAGTACATGCGCATTCGTCCGTTCGCCTTCTACGGTGTGCCGACTTGCAACACCAAAGATCAGGACAAGCTGTCGAAAAACGGCTCCTATCCTTCTGGTCACACTTCTATAGGTTGGGCGACCGCGTTAGTACTGACTGAAATTAACCCAAAACACCAGGATCAGATCCTCCAACGTGGTTATGATCTGGGGCAGAGTCGCGTTATCTGTGGATATCACTGGCAGAGCGACGTAGATGCCGCGCGTATCGTGGGTTCAGCCGTGGTGGCAACACTGCACACCAATGCAGCTTTCCTGCAGCAATTGCAGAAGGCAAAAGACGAATTCGCCAAACAGCATAAGTAATATTATTCGCCAATTAACGGCTCTTGCCTGCACAAGAGCCGTTTTTTATTGGGTAATACCCAGACCTCACTGAGGCTTATTCCTTGCGTAATTCACTGAGCAACGTGTCGGGAATTTCCGCCAGATACAGTGCCGGCAGTCCTTCATAATCCGTAGTAAACAACACGTGGCGGTTGTCCGGCGAGAAAGAAGGGTGCGGATGCGTCACCTGACGGTCGCCGTCCAGTACGCGCCACGAACTGTTATGCGCCGCCAGCGGTGCATATTGGCGGGTTTTGGCATCGAAGATGTACAACCATGGATCGTTTTCAATCGTATGGCTGGCGGTATCTTTCACATCGACCGGCGTACCTGAACCGTCGCCGACCAACAGTGAGCCGTTCTCATTGCTCATCAGGTGTGAACAGGCGGGCATGCTCATCAGGCAAATGTCTTCGCCGGTTTGTGGATCAAAACGGCGGATATAACGGTCATGCTGGCTTTTCAGATAGGACACATATATCAACGCAGAACCGTCCGGCACCCAGAATTCATGGGTGCAACTTTCACCAGGCGCATGTTCTTTCACTTTGCGCACGTTCGTACCGTCTTCATTCACCAACCACATACGGGCATCGACCAGATCGTGCGGACCTTCATGGCAGAAGGCGACAGTATTGTCGTCGAACGGACGATATATCGGATGGCCGAGCCATTCTTTTTTCTCGTGGATCACCACGGACTTACCGCTGAGTAAATCCACACGCAGCAGGCGGCAGTGCGGGTTGCTGTGGTAGAACGCCTGGAATATTGTCCAGTCCGAAAGCGGCGTCCAGTCTTCACGGCTGATTTCGATCCCCACCAGGCTGGTGCATTCGCTGTTGGCTACCCACGTCCCGTATCCGACCCACTCCTGCGGCACCTGATACACACTGACCTCGCTGAAATCAGCCAGTGTCACCCGTTGCAGACTGCGTTCATTTTTGACGTAGTAAAGGTATTGATCGTCTGGCGACAGGAAGCCGCCAAAGGTGTTGTCGCCTTTTCCTTCAGTCAGTTGGACGGCTCTCTGCGTGTTCAGATCCAACAGATAATAGTTACGATTCCCGTCAAACTCGCCTGAAAACAACACCTTGTTGCCGTCGCGGGTAAAGCATTTTTGATAGAAATAGTTGCGGTGGCACAACACATCAGGGGGCGTCAAACGCGTGACGCGAGCACCGGTTTGAGGATCCGAAACGGTGTGAAAGCGGAATTGAATCTGAGAACCCTTTGCCATGATTCACCTCTTAGTGATAATGAAGATCGCCGTTGCGCTGGCTGATATTATTAATTGAAATTATATTTCATTAAATTAAAAACAATGTATCACTTGGTTTTTACCATGACGTTAGGCACTGCAATAAATGTTAAGAAGATCACACAAATTCCAACCCTTTATTTAAGGCTTGAGCCTCGCACAGTTTAGCGACGAACTGCGAAATGTCATATAACACCATGTTATACAACAAATAATAAACTTAACAACCTACTACTGATCAACCAAACAGAGTAGGGTGATAATGATTTCATTCATAACTAATTGAATATGAATAATCACGAAACATTCAATTTATCTATCATTAATAATGCTACGTGCATCGCAAAATAGACCCGTAACTTGTCAGCCTTGATTTCAAATGTGAACTGTTTCACATCTATTCATCACTCCAATCTATATAAAACGTTATCTCTAAAAAAACAAAACAACGGTTCATAAATATAAAATCTCTCTGGGCGGGAAACTCCATGAACGCAGAAAAACCAATTTTATTCAGACATCAGCTGGCGTATGGCGGCGGGAACTTGTTAGGTAGCGGGGCGCTGGCGATTGCCGGTATCTGGTTGCTGTACTTTTACACCACCTTCTGTGGCCTGACACTCTTACAAGCGTCGGCGATCTTTTCCGTCGCCAGTATCATCGATGCTATTAGCAATCCGCTGATGGGTTACCTCTCCGATAACTTCGGCAAGACGCGTCTCGGTAAGCGTTTTGGCCGTCGTCGCTTCTTTATATTGCTCGGCATACCGCTGATGATGTTCTATCCGCTGCTGTGGGTCGAAGGCTTTGGCTTCTGGTACTACCTTTCTACCTACGTGATGTTCGAGCTGATCTACACCTCGGTGATGGTGCCGTATGAAACCCTGGCCACAGAAATGACCACCGACTTCTCCGCACGCTCTAAGCTAACGGGCTACAAGGCGATTTTCGGTAAAGTGGCGAACTTCCTCGCCGCGTTCATCCCTGGCCAGTTCATCCTCATCTACGGTAAAGACTCCGCAGAGCCGTTCTTCTTCACCGCGCTGACCTACGGCGTGATCTTATTTGTCGCCATGGGCATGCTCTATTTATCTTCCTGGGAACGTCCGGTGGAAGAAACCACACCCGTTGATGAGAAAAAACAAAGCCTCGGCAAAACCATGATCACGCTGATGCGAGATATGAAGTCCACCTTCCACTTGCGTGTGTTCCGCAAGCATCTGGGCATGTATCTGTGCGGTTTCGGCGCGGAATGGCTGTTTGCCTCAGTCTTCACCTACTTCATTATTTTCGTACTGCAATATGACCCAACGATGGTTGCCGGACTCAGCAGCCTGAACTCAATTCTGCAACTGTTCTCTACTGCAATCTTCATCGGTATTTGTGTGAAGCACGGTTTCAGTAAGCCTTACATTCTGGCGCTGGGCATTGTGGTGTTCTCAGTGGGTTGTTACAGCCTGCTGCACTTCCTACATCTGCCACAACAGTATGCAACGGTCGCAATGCTGACCATCACTGTCATTTTCGGTATCGGTACCGGTGGTGTGTATTACATCCCGTGGACGGTTTACACCTTCCTGGCAGACATTGATGAAGCCTTCACTGGCCGTCGTCGAGAAGGGATCTATGCGGGTGCGATGACCTTCTCCGGCAAGCTGATGCGTTCGGTCATCGTGTTTGTGATGGGGGCGATCCTCAGCTTCTACGGCTTCCAGTCTAAATCACACACCCAACCAGAAAGCGCGGTGACGGCGATTGCTCTGGTGTTCTGTATCGGGGTCATTGCACTGGCACTGATGGCGATGGTGTTCAGTAATCAGATGAAATTGAACCGTAAAACGCACTTAGTCGTGCTCGGCGAAGTGGCGCGTATCAAAGCGGGGGGGGACATCAGCCAGATCCAACCTGACGTACGCGTGGTAATGGAAGAACTGATTGGTTATCCATACGAACAATGCTGGGGCAACAGTGAAGTCTGCCGCAAAATTTTCGATACACCGGCCATTGCGTTAACCGAGCCGAAACCCATGGTGAGCACCACGCAACACCCGTAAAACCTCAGCTTTACCACACCATCAATCACCTTACCGACTGGCCGGGAAAACCGGCCAGCGACGCCTTACGTTTTTAGGATGAGAACGACTATGTGGGAACGTAATCTGTTTATTGTCGCGCTATCTTTCGGGGTTAGCGCACATGGCATGGCCACCGCATTGCCTGCCACCAGCAGCCTGACCTGGCACAGCATCACATTTGGTCAGTCTACCGACATCAATTTCGCCACCAACGTGCTGCCGGAAAAAATCGGCATAAACGAAACACATCTGCCCGATGGGAAAACGATCCCGCAGGCCGGCACGCCGCTGACCACGCCGTTTACCCTTGAAAGCCGCGGCGGGAAAGTGGGAAACAGCCACGATGGATTAACCTATTTCTACACGCGCTTACCGGCTAACGCGAACTTCCAGCTGGAAGCAGATATTACGCTGAATCAGTTTGGTCCGGAAAACGGGGCTAAACCTGCCGGGCAGGAAGGGGCCGGATTACTGGTGCGCGATATTTTAGGCACGCCGCGAGAGCCGGTTACTAAGCCGGGCATTGAGGAATTACCGGCGGCGTCCAATATGGTGATGAACAGCGTGATGGCGACGGGAGATAAACCACCAGTGGTTGCGCTGATCGCCAGACAGGGCGTGCAGCAACCGTGGGGCAATACCGGCATCAGTATTGTGCGCGAAAGCTATCATCCGCTCACCACCCCGGACCATTTCTCGCTGCGACTGATCCGCACGGACACCGGTTTTGACGTCGCCTATGCGCCACAGGGCAGTGATATATGGGTCACCAAAACCGTGGCCGGTGCAGACCGCGTCACGCAGCTGGATAAAACGGGTTATTACGTCGGCTTCTTCGCCTCGCGCAATGCCAAAATCACCGTTAATCACGCCAAGTTGACGCTCACTGAAGCGCATACCCAAGCGTCAGTGCCTTACGTGGCGCCGTCACTGAAAGCGCGCATCGAAGTGATGTCATCGCCCGTTATCACACGCCGCGACAGCATATTCCAGCTGCGTACCAACGGTGATGGCCAGTTGCAGATCGAACAGCACGGGAAACCGTTACTGCGCCAGAAAACCGTCCGCGCTGGCGAGGTAGTCGCGGTGCCGTTCCACGCCGATGATCCCACGACCACGTTGAACATCACCTTTACACCGGATAGCGGGCAACCACTGACGCAGGAATTCCCCGTCAGCATGGTGCTGGTCAGTGATCCTGATGAACTTTATGTCTCGCCACAAGGCGCAGAGGGCAACGACGGTTCACGCGCACATCCGCTGGATTTCGCCAGTGCGGTCAATTTATTAGCACCGGGTGGCACACTGTGGGTAGCTGACGGTGAATATCCGGCAAGCCAGATCCCGGCGACAGCCAGCGGTACGGAAAACAACATGAAAATACTGCGCGCGCAGGGTGGCAGCGCCGTGTTTAACGGCCTGAAGCTCGATGGCAGTTACTGGAATGTCCAGGGCATTACAGTAACGCAAAAAAGCTTCCAGATTGCTGGAAGTTTCAACCATATCGACCGAGTTAAGGCCCATCACGCCGACGATACTGGCATCTGGGTAGCATCGCCGGACAGCATTGGCCGCGCACTGTGGGCCAGCAACAATCTGATCAGCAATTCTGAATCCTGGGCCAATCAGGATCCTGGGCGTAAAAATGCCGATGGTTTTGCAGTGAAGATGCGCGTGGGTGAGGGCAACCGGCTGGTGAACTGCTATTCCCACGACAACATCGACGATGGATTCGATCTCTTCAATAAGATTGAAGACGGCCCAAATGGCAGCGTCACTATTGAGAACAGTCTGTCAGTGCACAACGGCAGCAACGGTTTCAAGCTCGGTGGCGAAGGATTACCGGTGGCGCACGTGGTCCGCAATAATGTGGCGGTGGAAAACGGGATGGACGGCTTTACCGACAACTTCAATCCGGGCGCACTGGTAATCGAAGGCAACCGTGCGGTGGACAACCAACGTTTCAACTTCCTGTTCCGCCCGTCGCCTTACACCACTGCCGACAAGCAGGGCACATTCAAAGGCAATATTTCGCTACGTACTACGGCAGGCAAGTATGACGATGCAGTCACTGGCAACGTTGACAAGAGTAATTACTTTTATATTGACCCTTCAAGTGTGAATAACACGGGCAAACCCATAAAGCCTGCAGATTTTAAATCTGTCACGCTGCCAGACCCTATTGTCCGCAGTTTGGACGGGGGATTTAATTACCACGATTTTCTTGAAAAGAAATAAATGCAACACCCATAAGCGTTATAACGCAAATATAAAAATACTGATTAATATCTCTGGGAACATAAAAAATGAAAAATAACAGACTGCTGTTCTGTGGTCTGCTGCTGGCCAGTGCCAGCAGCCAGGCTGTGACGATTGATCTTCGCCATGAATGGCTGGACGACAGTAAGCAAAACAAAGATAGGGCATTAATATCGCACCGTTTTGACAACGGGTTTGGTTTTTCGCTGGAAGCCAAATGGAAGTCAGGCGGTAATGATGAGAATAAACCCTTTAATAATCTGGTAGATAATGGCACAGAAAGCACCATCAGCTATCAGTATAAAGTGACCAAGGCGTTCTTCCTGCAACCTGGCTTTACGCTGGAGTCCAGCTCTGACAACAGTATCTATAAACCCTATCTGACGGCGGGTTATACCTTCGACAGCGGTATTTATTTTAATGCCCGTTATCGTTATGAATATACCCGTTATACTAAAGAGAATACTGAAGATCGTAAAACCAACCGGGGTGAAATCTGGCTGGGTTATCGTCTTGCTGACTGGCGATTCGAGTATAACTATATTTATAAACACAGCGACCAGGTGTTATACGACAATGACAAATGGGATTACGAACAGGACTTAAAAGTCGCGTATAATATTAATAAGCAATGGACGCCTTATGTCCAGGTCGGCGATGTGTCGGTGAGAAAAACCACCGACGAACGCCAAACGCGGTTCCGTATTGGTGTGCAATATAATTTCTGATAGACCATGCCTCCCGGGCGTTGTTGTTGCCACTGCCCGGGAGGCCAGGAACACCTGGCAATGAAAGGGACTCATCATCAAATAGTTCAGCTCTGGCAGAACCGAATCCGGTTACCAAAGGGATCAAACAATTCCAGAATTTTTCCCCAATCTTGCGTAACAATGTCTGGACGCATGTATCCGTAGCGTTTGCTATGTAGTTCATCACGGAGTTGTTCGATATTCTGCATCGGGGCAAACACCGTCGAACCTGGACTCGCATCGCCATGATGTTCGGAAAGGTGGAGTTGTAAGCCGTTTCGGTTGATCCCCATATAAAGGGGTAAATCAGCTTCAAAACGGTGCTCGAATTCAACGCTGAAACCGAGGAAATCAATGTAGAATTCTCGCGCCTTAGATTCGTCGAACATCCGCAATATAGGAATAGGCTTGTCGAACACAATCGCAGGTGAGGTATTGTCCTGAAGTAGCATCACTGATGCGGTATTCCAGTCCTTGTAACCTAACTGGCAAGCCACTATTTCCAGAGCAATGGAATGAGTGATCTCCTGATTGCGAGAATCTAATGAGACACGTAGCTTCTTGGCCATCTGCTTTGCTTGACTGACTGTTAACATCGTTGTTCATCCTGGTGATGAGGCATTTTGGTGCTCGCATTGCCAAACCTCGATCGTCAAGAGACTCGACAGTCATTGGGAGGAGAAGAAGAGTGCTTTCACCTTTCCTTTCGGAAGCGAGCGGCGGGCAGCATCAGCCTGAAATGTTTTTTACAGCAGATCCTGAATATTGTAAAGCTGACTAACTGAAGGCGTTACCCGGAAAAGCTGCTCATAACGCGTTTCTCCGGCTTACTGCTGGGGAAGTTTCATTCAGGCAGGCTTTAACACAATCACCGCATATCGGCATATCACGACGGTGTCATTTCTGAAGACACAATCTGCGGGATCGCCAAGCTCCAGGCAATCGCCAGCAAGCATGTCAAATTTGCTGGTACCTTCCTCAAAAGTGAGTCTGCCTTCCAGTACCCATATGAGCTGGCGTCGGGAGAGATAAGAGATGGCTGGCATGGGCACAACAGTGCTCGTCAATTCGGGAAAGTTTTTGTCTCAATCCGATTTATTCAACAAAGCCGTTTCCTGATCATGTTCCTTACGTGATAGGGGCAGCATGCCAGGTCCGCTACTGAGATGTTGTTACATACGAGCTGATTGGCTGTGACTATGCCCTGCGATATATAGCCTAAATAAGGCGGCAACAATGGTAATTTAATTTTAACAATCGCGCTTTTTCTATGAGATATGTGTTTCATTTATTTATGTGCCTGACTCACTTTGCAAGTGAGGCGGCTTTAAAAATTCTAATTAAATTCATATCGTTATAAAATAAACCTTCAAATATAAGTAAATTATATGTGACACAGATCACATTATTAATCCTCAAACAAACCGATAACATTTTTTTGACTTATAAGTTATATCGTCAGCTGATATCTGATCCATTCCGTTAAAATTTATTGAGGACACTATTATGGAAAGTGCTATCGATCTGTTTTACGTAGAAAAATCAATGGATATCGTAGACAACTATGATTTCAATGATTCTGACTGGTAAGAAATAGAATGAAAGGGCAATTTTTTGCCCTTTCATTTTTTATTTCAGCGGAGGTAAATATGGATGATACCGGACATCACTATGTGATAGATATCATCTCTAAGGATGTTGAATTCCTTAAAGATGAGACATTACTAACTCATTCCTTTGAGAAAATACTGCGTCTTTCCCATTTTCACATCATTGGCAGGCTGGTTTATAAATTCCAAAGTGGCGGGGAAGGTGTAACGGGGATATTTCTTCTCTCTGAATCTCATCTGTCATTTCATACTTACCCCGAAACAGGTTATATCAGCATTGATTTATATACCTGCGGGAAGCATGCGGTAAATTTAAGTCGGGATATTGAAGCCATTTTTAATAACCCCACAAAATTCAGATCGCGTTACATTGAACGGGGAAGTACATTTTTAGCAAAAACCAACCCTTTTTTCACATCGTCAACGGTGGTTCTTGAGGATAATCGCAATGAAACTCACTAAAAATGGCCTTATGTGCTTCGACTATCAGTTTCCGATTTACAATTACTTCTTCCCTAACCAGCATAAAAACATCACTACAAAAACACTGCAGCAGACATACTCAACCTCCAATGAAAATATTCGATCCCGCGCGCTGTATTTTCACATCCCATTTTGTGAAACTATTTGCAGCTTTTGTCATTTTACCCGTGGTGGATATAAAGATCACAATGACGTAGACCGTTATACCAAGGCCCTGATAAAAGAAATTGAAATAAAGGCGCAAATGGTCGACTATCATGCTGTTCCCGTTCGCGCGATTTTTTTTGGTGGCGGAACGCCTTCGATTTTATCCGCAGAAAATATCCGGGCCATTGGGGCTGCCATACACCACCATTTTGACCTGTCAAAGCTGGAGGAATTTTCCTTTGAAATTGAAGTAAAAAGCCTAAATGATGATAAAATCAGTGCATTACAGGACATCGGTGTGACTCATCCCAGGTTTGGCCTGCAGACATTCAGCCCTTTATGGCGAAAGCTATTCAACCTGACCTCCACGATAGAACAGATACAGTACGCCGCCCGCGCATTGAATGCCGCTTTTCCGCACGTCTCCTTTGACATCATCTATGGCATGAACGGGCAGGATGAAGAGGATATTATTTCCGATCTTGAGCAGGCGATCGCGCTGGGCACCACCAACATCGATATTTATCCTATCAATAATGTCTCCACCCAGCCAAAGCTGCATAAGCATATAAAAGACACGAATTTAGGAGTGACGTCTGCGACCCGAAAATTCACCATGAATATTCTCATCGATGCCTATATGCGCAGCCGAGGATTTATGCCACATAACGGACACGGTTATGTTCGGTGTAATAACATCACCTCTGACGTGGTGACAACCAATTATAAGTTTATTTATCATGAACACGTATACGGTTATGCAGATCATGACCTGCATGGTTTTGGGGTGAACGCGGCGTCATCGTTACGCGAACATGCTGTGACTAATACCTCCGGTCGGGAAAAATATATTAACGCAATTGAGCAAGGCGAAGTCAGTTGCACGATCAGCCAGCATCCTTCCTATATGGATGAAATGAAGCCTTTGATTCTACATCTGGCGTATTTCGCCAGTTTAGAAAAATCAAAGGTGCGTATGGAAACCATACCGGACAGTTTGATGGAAAGGATCGCAGAACTTAAAAATGAAGGTCTCATTACCGAAGATGCGGAGTATTTCCGTTTGACCAAGAAGGGGTGGTACTGGTACACCAACATTATGTATTATCTGATGCCGGATGTTGATAAAGACATTATGAAAAGTTATATCCACAAACAGCTCAGCACGCCGGGTAAATTTATTTCGAAAAAAGAGTTAATTTTTACTACTGCACAATAGGTGACAGACTTTTTCTCCACTCGATAACGACGGTTCAATGAAAGCGAAAATCAATAAAAACTATCTGGCGTTGTCCTCCTCTCTGGCTATCTCCAAGACGGGGGACTATGCCCATGAGGTGGTTTTCGCCCTGATCGTGATAGAACTCCTTCGCGAGAACTATCTCCTGATCGGCGTCGTGTACTTTTTTCGGTTTGTCCCCTTTATTTTTTTTGGCCCCATTGGCGGTTGGTTAGCCGACCGCTATCCCTTAAAAAATACAATGCTCTACAGTGAATTACTCAGGCTTGTTGCCTCAGTGTCACTCCTGTTCCTGTATGAATACAATGCGCTTAACCTGGTCTCGATGATCGCCTGTACGTTGGTGATCACGGTGGGCAGAAGCATTTTTCAACCCAGCTTTCAGTCCTGCGTGCCCAAGCTTTTCCGTGAAAGTTCGCTTATCCGTATCAACAGCTCCTTTCAGATGATCGATCAAATCGCCTCTATTGCAGGCCCGCTGCTCTGTTCGCTGCTGATCGTTTCAGTGGGGAAGCAGGGCGTCCTGATATTCGACTCGCTGACCTACGTGGTCTCTATGGCCGCGCTGTTAATGCTCACGCAGGCTAAGGCAGAGGGGAGCCTGCGCCCTGCCTTTTCAGTAGCGTCTATTTTTAAAGAGACGTGGGCGAACGTCCAATTTTTGCGCTGGCACTCGAGGGATCTTTTCGCTTCGATTATCGGTTCAGCACTGTGCATTCTCTTTACCGCCTCCCTGCTGAGGTACGTGCTGCCTGCGTTTGTGATTTTCAAAGGAGGGACAGAGGTTGAGGTCAGTTATATCTTTGCCGCGCTGGCGTCCGGTACCGTGGTCGGCAGTCTGCTCTACGCCAGATTTTCGGTGATCAGATCGCCATCCGCGCTGATGAAATGGTGGATGGCCTATGGCGCGGTATTTATTCTTTTGGCCTGCACAATTAACCTGTCCATCTCTCTCTCGTACGGTATTTCTTTCGTCTTAGGCGGCTGCGGAGCCTTTGTCGATATTTCCATTGTCAGCCTGATCCAGGCGCTGTCGGGAAAACAGGATATCGGAAAGAATTTTGGCCTGTTTTCCACGCTGGCCAACACGGGTGAAGCCGCATCGGGGCTGATTTATGGCTTCTTTGCGCTGGGCGGGGTGTTCGCGTCATTCATCATGATGGCCTCGTTGATCTCACTCTCCGCCATGCTGATGCTGCGCAATATGGGGCGCGGAGAGTCTCCGAAATAGCCCTGCGGGATCCGCTAAGGGAGCATCGGCGTGAACCTTTCAGACATTCGCGCCGTTTGGTTTTTATAAATCGCCGTACAGCGCGCGTAAAGCCTCCACGGCATTGGCCAGTGTTCCCGTCTCCACCCGCTCCGTCAATTCCCGGACCAGCTCGCCGAATGCCTCGGCCGGCACAAACACCCGCAGCGCATCAAATCCCAGGATCGCATCCTGGTGCGCAGTCCCCGGCAGGCCCAGGGTGATATGGGTACATGCGACGGGTTTTCCATGCTTTTCAACATATTGACGTGTCGCGTTCATGTAATCGAAGGCTGATTCAGTCTCGCAAAAATGCAAATGCATCAGACGGCCGGTGGCATCATCAATGAAGACCAGCAGGCAGCATTTATCTGCGCGGCCTTCGAACCAGTCATGGTGAGAACCATCAATCTGGACCAGTTCACCCAGACAGTCGCGTTGATAACGAGGCTGATAAACCCGGGGCTTACGCCGCGAGTGTGGTACCCAGAGACCATCAGCGGTCATCCAGCTGCGCAGCGTCTCAATGGAGATCCTGATGCAATGACGTTCGAGAAGCTTCTCGGCGGCTAACGTAGGGCCGAAATCGCTATATTTTTCACGTAGCAGCGTCAGAATTTTAAACCGGAGTTCATCAGGGGCACGATTGTTTGCGGGCTTGCCGCGTTTTCGGGATGACAGTCCGGCAGCGCCTTCAATCTGATAGCGGTCGAGAAGACGTTGCACCTGACGAACGCTGAGGTTCAGAAGTTTGGCGGCGCGCGACTGCGTCAGACGTTTATCGCATAGCTGCTGTAAAACAGGGATTCGATCGAGTTCTTTCTGGCTCATGGTGACCAACATAATAGTGATACTCCTGGCTGCCTGAATAAGAACAGGCTAACCGGAGTACGACATTTTAACTTTGCTAGAACACGACATTATCGCTTTGGAGTAACATTCTTTGTCTATCCGAAGTTGAAATGTCACCCTCTGTTCCAAAGTTAAAATGTCACTTTTACTGTGATTAAGTCTGAAAGAGCAGGGTGGTTATCGTTTGAGGCTGGCTCTGAATTCTGCAGGATTAACCAGTACCGGATTGATGGCTTTTAGCTGTTCCTGAACCCTTGCCTGAGCGCGTCGTTTGGGCATTTTCTTGCTGCGTTCTCTTTTACCCTCACGTTCCCGTTCGTCCTGAGTTACCTGCGCTAATTTCAATACGGCACCAAGCCGTTTATTGTCCACGATGGCGCCCTGGTCAACGCAGGCCAGCTTGTCATAGACCTGATATGACAACGTTCTGTAGCCGTATGCACCAGAAGCCCGCGACATTGTCTGTCGCTGATCCCGAGGTGTTCAGCTGCCCGGTGCGTTGTCATCCGGCGCTCGATGACATCCTGGATAATTTTGACGCGATTGATCTCTTTCAAGGTAAACATTCCTGAGCTTTCTGCGTACATGGCAATCTCCCGGTAGTTTTTACTGATGAAAAACGACTCCGTGAAACTCACCATATCGCGGTCACGTGAATTGAGCTACAGGCGGACATTACTATTGAGGCGTTACATGCTTGGTGCGTATAATCATGATTATGTTAAATTATAAAAACCCATCAATAACTTAACGAACACGGGTTGAGCTACCATGGGCACCAACCCGTGTTCGTCATTTTAAGATGTTTGAACAAAACGATCGAGCTGCCTGCGCAATTGGTCGTTTTCTTTCTTTAGCTGCTCCACTCTCTCAAGCAGAGTCAACGTCATGGCGACACCAGACCAGTCCAAATCCAGCTCATTTTGCAGGCGTCGGGCACGTTTAAGGTCGTTCAACGCATCTGCATCAAAAATCCAAACCGTATCTGTCGACTCTAATGGCACAATCACACCCAGCCCGACGACCTCGACTAATTCATCCTGCATGATCCCGGTTGACTGGCATAATTCAGTCACGGTGTAGGTGATTTCTATTTCAGTCATAATCTGCTACTCCCATCCAGTCCGAGGATTAAATGCCGCCTGCTCTGACAGTTGTTGCCAAAGTACCCGCGTTTTCTCGTCTGGTTTGGGTGGCATGACAACTTTGAGGATTGCATACAGATCGCCAGCGCCCTTTTTACTGACCAGACCTTTGCCTTTAATACGTAAGCGCTGACCACTTTGGCTAGCCGCCGGGATAGTTAAGGCAATTTTCCCCGTCAGTGTCGGTATCTCAACACTGGTACCCAATGCCGCTTCCCATGGGGCTAACGGCACCACAATTTGTAAATTCTGACCATCAATATCAAACACCGGGTGCGGAGCAATGCGAATAATCAAGAATAAATCGCCATTGCTTCCTCCGCCAACACCCGGAGCTCCCTGCCCTTTAAGACGGATACGTTCGCCATCACACACGCCCGCAGGTATTTTTACTTTTAGCGTCTTAGAGGTCTCAGCACCTGGGAAGCCCGATGCATCAATGGTCGGTATATTGTAAGAGATTGAACGAGTCTGTTCAGTTAGCGTTTCTTCTAAAAAGATGGGGAGTTCCATCTCAAGATCCTGCCCGCGCCCCCTGGGAGATGCTTGATGCGATGAGTGTTGAGTTGAAGAACCACGATGACCAAAGAAAGATTCGAAAAAGTCTGAGTAGTCATGCGTGCCAGCGTCTGTACTGCTTTGCCACTGTTGACCACCGGGGTTGTAGGCCGCCTGTTGTTGACCAAACCGTGGGTCATTGCGGTGTGATCTTAATTCGTCGTATTCAGCTCGCTTTTCGGCATCCTTTAATACTTCGTAAGCCTCGGCAACTTCTTTAAACTTACTTTCAGCATCAGCTTCGGAACTAACGTCAGGGTGGTACTTACGTGCCAGCCTGCGATAGGCTGTTTTTATCTCTTTCACGGCAGCCGTGGGCTCGACGCCCATGACGGCATAATAGTCTTTAAATTCCATGCGGCAATATCCTTAAACTCAATGTGCTATACACAATAGATTTAAAGGTGCGGGGCGACGGCAAACAGAGACGAGCCCTGTAGATGGGCCGAGTTACAAATGCGGCCAACACACCTGCAGTTTGAAAAATGACGGGCATAGTAGATATAAGATATCCCCGTCAAGTGGGTAATCCTAATGGCTTCAGAAATATCTGCCATCCGCCACTGCAAGCGGAGATGGCCGCTGTCGGCAAGCCCCACAACGCGTAGATCTTCAATCAGGCAGGTCAGTCCTTCAACCTGGGTGAGTAGACGGCGAAAATTTGCATTTCGACACAATTAAAGCTCCCTGCTTGTGGGCATTTTCTCGCTATTATCCTGTCCTACATGACAACAGATGCTTCGCTGTGCCGCTGACTAAACCCGTTGGCGGTTGAGTGGCGATGCATGTAACAGATGATAGTCTGAACAGGATAAATTATGCGTCATTTTAAATGGGTAATGTTATCGGCTTTGGTTTTCTCCTCAGTACTGCCACTGGCGGGTACAGCGGCCGCGGCGACAAACTCTCATGAAATCAAATCATTCTACGATGCTTCAAAGCTTTATACGCTAGGCAGCGTCGTGCCAGACCTTTACCGCACCAAACTCTATGAGATCACCGAGTGGCAAAAACGTAATCTGCCTGCACCATCCGCTGACAGCCACTGGACCTACATTGGCGGCAGCTATGCGTTGATCACCAACACTGATGGCAAAATCCTCAAAGCGGAATCTGGCGATATCTTTTTCCAGTGATCGTGTTCAGGCAATAGAGCTTTCTCAGAAGTGATTGTTGACTTATTTTGTCATTTTTGTATTTTAAGGACATGCAAACATTTCTAATTATCGTCCCCGAAGGTGGCATGCTGTTTGAATCGGCAGGTATCGCCGACATTCTGATGCAGGCAAACCGCCTGAGGATGGGGAGTACCGGTAA
>NZ_RCZD01000012.1 GCF_006438725.1 Ewingella americana
GACCAGCTAGGGATCGTCGCCTAGGTGAGCCATTACCTCACCTACTAGCTAATCCCATCTGGGCACATCCGATGGCGTGAGGCCCGAAGGTCCCCCACTTTGCTCTTGCGAGGTCATGCGGTATTAGCTACCGTTTCCAGTAGTTATCCCCCTCCATCAGGCAGTTTCCCAGACATTACTCACCCGTCCGCCGCTCGTCACCCAGAGAGCAAGCTCTCCTGTGTTACCGCTCGACTTGCATGTGTTAGGCCTGCCGCCAGCGTTCAATCTGAGCCATGATCAAACTCTTCAATTAAAAAGTTCGATTTGCTTCAACTCGTGAAGCGGTGCTCAAAAATTAACTTTCGTAATAATTCACTTAAATGAATTACTGCTTGGTCACTCTTTAAGACTTGATATTTTTTGCCACCGAGGTGGCTGATATCGTCTTGTGAGTGCCCACACAGATTGTCTGATAAATTGTTAAAGAGCGTTCGTTACCGGATAAGTTCTCGGTAACGCGGGAGGCAGATAATACGCTTTCCCGCTGAAGAGTCAACCTTTTTCTCTTACGAGACGCGGTGTTTTCACCGGGTTGAGACTTCCTGACTGGGCGACTTGGTTCTCGTTAGAGGAGTCGTTGTTCCCGGTCAGTGGAGGCGCATTATAGGGAGTTCTCAGACAGTGGCAACCCTTAATTTNTCTTTAAGACTTGATATTTTTTGCCACCGAGGTGGCTGATATCGTCTTGTGAGTGCCCACACAGATTGTCTGATAAATTGTTAAAGAGCGTTCGTTACCGGATAAGTTCTCGGTAACGCGGGAGGCAGATAATACGCTTTCCCGCTGAAGAGTCAACCTTTTTCTCTTACGAGACGCGGTGTTTTCACCGGGTTGAGACTTCCTGACTGGGCGACTTGGTTCTCGTTAGAGGAGTCGTTGTTCCCGGTCAGTGGAGGCGCATTATAGGGAGTTCTCAGACAGTGGCAACCCTTAATTTCAAATAATTTACTGACCGTCTTTTTTTTGGCCGATACGCCCAGAGATCCAGCATTAGAGCGTTTTTTTGTACGATAACTTGCCAAAATCCTCGGCAAACTTCTTAACTTGCTCCCAATCGGTGTATTCCACTTCTTTACTGGTATCCGTTTCGCCACCGGTCATGCGCATAATAAGTTGAATCATGACTTTATCTACCCACCGATAGCGCGGATAACGCAGCGCGCCAGCGAATACACCGCACATGGCAGGTTTCCATGGTGTCCCCAGTAGGAACTTGCGTACATAGGAGTTGGTCTGAGGCGTGCGCTTCTCAGGCTTACGCGCAGTAAGGTTCACCGCAAAGAACGCCGACGGCATGCTATTAAGCTGTTGGATATTCTGTTTTACAAATTTATCCAGTACGGCATTGAAGTGGCCGTAGCGGATTGACGCGCCCACCAGCACCTTATCGTAGCGAGAAAGCGTCACATGCTGCGCGTGCAGCAGGTCAATCACATCGCACTCATACTTCTCTTTCATGCAATTTGCTATATAAGAAGCAATGGCATGTGTTTGTCCATCACGCGTTGAATAGAGCACCAATGCTTTCATAACAGTTTCCTTTCTCTCTTTATAAGGCTCTGAATCATTCGCGCCAGAAGGTCGGCGTAAACAGAACCAATAACGTAAACACTTCAAGTCGACCAAATAACATCGTGACGATGAGGATCCACTTCGCCGCCGAGTTCATCGACGCAAAGTTGTCGGCCACGACACCCAGACCCGGGCCGAGATTGTTCAACGTAGCCGTTACCGCCGCAAAGGCTGAGAAGTTATCTACGCCCGTGGCCACAATAGCCAACATGCTGACGATAAATACCAGCGCATAAGCCGAGAAGAATCCCCATACGGCTTCGATAATTCGCTCCGGCAATGCACGGCTACCGAGCTTAATGGTATATACCGCATTCGGGTGAACCAGGCGTTTTAGCTCACGCGATCCTTGTAAATAGAGTAAAAGGATACGAATTACCTTCAGACCACCACCGGTCGACCCGGCACAGCCGCCGATAAAAGCAGAACACAGCAGAAGGATGGGCAGGAACAACGGCCATTTAGAGATACTGTCGGTGGTGTAACCTGCGGTAGTCGCCATTGATACCACCTGGAAGAAGGCCTGATTGAGTGTTTCCAGCCCAGAGCTGTAAACGTCATGCATCCAGAGTACCGATGTACAGACCACCACCAGCGTCAGCTGCACGCCAATAAACATACGGAATTCGGGATCTCGCCAATACACCTTAAGATTGCGACCGCTCAGTACCGCAAAGTGCAGCCCATAATTACAACCGGAGATCAGCAGGAAGACTGCGATGATGGTGTTAATTGTACCGCTATGGAAATAACCGATGCTGGCGTCATGAGTAGAGAACCCGCCAATCGCAATGGTTGAGAAGCTATGAGCGATAGCGTCGAATACCGACATCCCCGCTCCCCAAAGGGACAGCGCACAGGCAATAGTCAACAGCACGTAAATCAACCATAGCGTTTTCGCCGTTTCTGCTATGCGCGGCCGCATCTTGTTATCTTTCAGCGGCCCCGGCATTTCAGCGCGATAGAGCTGCATCCCCCCAACGCCCAAAATCGGCAAAATAGCGACAGCCAGCACAATGATCCCCATCCCACCAAACCACTGCAACATCTGGCGATAGAAGAGGATGGCTTTCGGCAGCGAATCCAGGCCGACTAACGTAGTCGCGCCAGTGGTTGTTAACCCTGAGAAAGATTCAAAAAAGGCGTCGGTCAGTGAAAGGTTTGGTCGCTCTGAGAACAAGAAAGGCAAAGCCCCCACACTTCCCAGCACCGTCCAGAACAGCACGACAATCAGGAAACCTTCGCGTGGCTTAAGCTCACTCTTCTGTTTTCGGTTTGGCAACCAAAGGAAAAGCCCGATGGCCAGCGCGACAAAGAACGTCTGGCTGAACGCGCGCCCTGCGCCATCGCGGTAAATTAACGCGACCAATCCGGGAATAATCATCGTTCCAGAGAACAGGATGACAAGCACCCCCACGATGCGTGTTATGGCACGAAAATGCATGCTGGCGCGTTCCTCAGCGAATTAACCATTGAATAAAATTTATGACACCGGCTGCAATTGGAGCGTGCCGCGACTGAGATCATATAAACGGATGACGATCGCTGCTGCCTCTGCGGCGGGCAATGCCAGACGCAGTTCGACAGCCGCACCGAAATCACTGTGTAAAATATGCCCGCCAACCTGCTGCATCAAGCTTTCCACCAGCGTGAGCTGAGCGTAATCGCAGTGCAGCTTATATTCTGCCAGCGGGACTTTTTGATAAACCGGCAATAACTTCAACGCCTGTTGAACACCACCACCGTAGGCTCGCACTAAACCCCCCGTGCCCAACATGATGCCGCCATAATAACGCACGACCACCGCCGTTATCTCGCCAACGCCACTTCCCATCAACTGCCCGAGTATAGGTTTACCGGCTGTACCCGCCGGTTCACCATCATCTGAAAAACCCAGTTGCTGTGAATCTGCTGGCGCACCCGCGACAAACGCCCAACAGTGATGCCTCGCTGCCGGATGCTGATTTTTTACATCATGTATAAACGTTTTAGCCGCTTCTACGCCTTCGGTGGGTGCCAAAAGTGTAATAAAGCGGCTCTTCTTTATTTCCTCACTGAAACTGACGGCTTCAGCAGGAACCGGGTAAGGCTGCATCAGGCAAGTTTCAAATCACGCGTCATGTTTTCAATATGATTATCGTGAATGATAATATTGTCTTCGATACGAATCCCACCGTATGGTTTCATCGCCTCGATACGATCCCAGGCAAAATGCTTGCTGAACTCCCCGTCACGCCAAGGTGCCAGCAACGACTCGATGAAATACAGACCCGGTTCAATGGTTAACACCATACCCGGCTGGATAACACGCGTGCAGCGCAGGAAAGGATACTGCGACGGCGCCGCCAGATGCGTACCCTTCTCATCCTGCATGAAACCCGCAACATCATGCACCTGTAACCCAAGCGGGTGGCCAAGACCATGCGGCAGGAATGGGCCGGTCAGGTTTTTCTCGACCATCGCTTCTTCGCTGATATCCACCACCAGCTTGTGCGCTTTGAGCAATTTGGCAATGCGGTGATGCATCTGGATATGATAGTCGGTATAGGTCACACCGGCTTTCATGGAGTCAATCAACGCCAGCTCTTCCTGGTTTAAATCCTTCACCAACGCGGCGAAATCGCTGTCAGAGTTCCCTGCGTAAGTGCGCGTCAAATCGGCAGCATAGCCGTTGTATTCAGCACCAGCATCGATCAGAAAACTGCGCATCTCAGACGGCGGTTGATGATCAAGTTTGGTGTAATGCAGCACAGCAGCGTGCTCGTTCAACGCCACGATGTTGTCATAAGGTACGTCGGTATCGCGGTGACCCGTCGCAGTCAGGTAGGCGAGGTTGATATCGAATTCACTCATGCCGGACAGGAACGCCTCTTGCGCCGCACGGTGGCCGCTGACCGCGACTTTTTGTGCTTCACGCATACAAGCCATTTCATAGCCTGTTTTATACGCGCGGTGGTAATGCAGATAATCCAGCACGGCCTGAGGATTAATGTTACCCGCAGGTACACCCATATGCAGGGCGCGATCCGGGCTTGAGCCGATATAGGCCACACGTTTTAGGTCCGCAGGCAGTTGGTTTCTGATGTCATCCGCTTTCGCCAGCGGCGACAGCGCCACTTCATGGGTCCAGAAATTATCCGGCAACGGTTCCACACTGTGCCAGTAATCTACCGGTGAGTAGAACCAGAGTTTAGGCGCATTAACCCCATCGACCCATAACCAGCAATTCGGCACTTTGGTGACCGGCACCCAGGCTTTGAATTGCGGGTTCACTTTGAACGGATAGCTATGGTCATCAAGGAAAGTCGTCATCAATTCACCCGAGTGAATCAATAACGCATCGAGTTGATTGCGTTGCAGTATTTCGCGCGCACGCGCTTGCAGCGTGGCGATATGTTCTTTGTAAAGCGTAGTGAGCGATTCCATCAAACTGTCCTTTTTCCTGCACAACGATGCCGCATCTTATCACAGCCGTGCGCGGGTCATAGCCCTGGAAGGTTTGTGATCTTGCCTGCAAATCACACTCATCTCATTTGCAAATTATTAACATAAAAACCACACTCTATTCATCTGGTCATACCAGATCATCCCAGATGATTCAGGAGAGACACATGCTCTACCAAGGCGAAACACTACACCTGCACTGGCTCCATGACGGCATAGCCGAGCTGGTGTTTGATGCACCCGGCTCCGTTAACAAGCTCGACACCCGCACCGTCGCCAGTCTTGGCGAAGCGATCAGTGTGCTGGAAAAACAGAACGATCTGAAAGCCCTGCTGCTCACGTCAGCCAAACCGGCATTTATCGTCGGCGCCGACATAAACGAATTCCTTTCCCTGTTCAATGCACCGGCGGAAAAACTGCATCAGTGGTTGAATTTTGCCAACAGTATTTTTAACCGTCTGGAAGACCTACCCGTGCCGACGCTTTCCGCTATTGCGGGATACGCGCTCGGGGGCGGCTGTGAATGTGTGCTGGCGACGGATTTCCGTATTGCCACACCTGACGCCCGCATCGGTTTGCCTGAAACCAAGCTTGGGATCATGCCGGGCTTTGGTGGTTCAGTGCGTTTACCGCGTCTGCTGGGCGCAGACAGTGCGCTGGAGATTATCGCGGCGGGAAAAGACATCAGCGGTAAAGAAGCGCTGAAGGTCGGTCTGGTAGACGCCGTGGTTGCCGCAGATAAACTCCGCGATGCCGGGCTGAATATATTGCAGCAGGCGATTGACGGCAAACTGGACTGGCAGGCGCGCCGTGAACCGAAACGCCTGCCGCTTAAACTGAACGCTATCGAAGCCACCATGAGCTTCAGCGTAGCTAAAAGTATGGTGCTGCAGACGGCAGGAAAACATTACCCCGCGCCGATAACCGCCGTGAAAACCATTGAAGCGGCCGCGAAGCTGGGTCGTGACGAAGCCCTGAAACTAGAAACCGCCAGCTTCGTGCCGCTCGCACAATCTAAAGAGGCCCGCGCCCTGGTCGGGATATTCCTTAACGATCAGTTTGTTAAAGGCAAAGCTAAAAAACTGGCCAGTGACAGCGGAAAAGTCGCTCAGGCAGCCGTTCTCGGTGCAGGTATCATGGGCGGCGGCATCGCCTACCAGTCTGCACTGAAGGGGGTGCCGGTCATCATGAAAGACATTAATGACAAATCCCTGACCTTGGGCATAAATGAAGCCGCCAAACTGCTCAACAAACAGCTGGAACGCGGCAAACTCGATGGTCTAAAAATGGCGAAAGTGCTGGCGACCATCCAGCCTACGCTGAACTACAGCGGCATTGAGCGCGCCAGTATTGTCGTTGAAGCGGTGGTGGAGAATCCAAAAATCAAATCGGCGGTACTGGCAGAAGCCGAAGCGCTGCTGGACAACGACACCGTGCTGGCCTCCAATACCTCAACCATTCCCATCGATCAGTTAGCGGCGGGGCTGAAGCGCCCGGAAAACTTCTGCGGCATGCACTTCTTCAACCCGGTGCACCGTATGCCGCTGGTTGAAATTGTGCGTGGTGCAAAAACGTCAGAAAAAACCCTGTCGCGCATCGTCTCCTACGCGCTGACCATGGGCAAAACGCCGATTGTGGTCAATGACTGCCCGGGATTCTTCGTTAACCGCGTGTTGTTCCCTTACTTCGCCGGATTCAGCCTGTTACTGCGCGATGGCGCGGATTTCCGCCAGATCGACAAAGTGATGGAGAAACAGTTCGGCTGGCCAATGGGCCCGGCTTATCTGCTCGACGTGGTGGGAATCGACACGGCTCATCATGCGCAGGCCGTAATGGCCGCCGGTTTCCCGGATCGTATGGCCAAAAATTACCGCGATGGCGTCGATGTATTATTCGACAACCAGCGTTTCGGCCAGAAGAACCAGCTCGGCTTCTACCGCTACAGCGAAGACAGCAAAGGCAAACCGCGTAAAGAAAACGACGATCAAGTCGATAAACTGCTGGCTGAAAATAGCGCCGAAAAGGCCCAATTCACGCCAGAAGAGATTATTGCCCGCATGATGATCCCGATGATCAACGAAGTCGTGCGCTGTCTGGAAGAGGGCATTGTCGCCAGTCCGGCCGAGGCCGATATGGCGCTGGTCTATGGCATTGGTTTCCCTCCGTTCCACGGTGGCGCATTCCGCTATCTCGATACGCTGGGCACAGCCGCTTACCTGAAATTAACTGAGCAATATGCGCACCTCGGCGCGTTGTATCAGGTACCTGAAGGGTTACGCGCCAAGGCCAAAACCAATGACACTTATTATCCGGTCGCAGCACCGCTGGAAGATCTCAGCACCGGCACTCAGGCATAAGGACCGAAATCATGGAAAACGTAGTCATTGTTGACGCCGTCCGCACACCGATGGGCCGCTCAAAAGGCGGAGCCTTCCGCCATGTGCGTGCCGAAGATTTATCCGCCCACCTGATGCGTGCCCTTCTGGTGCGCAATACGGTGCTGGACCCAAAAGAAATTGACGATATTTACTGGGGTTGTGTGCAACAAACGCTGGAACAGGGCTTCAATATTGGCCGCAACGCCGCGCTGCTGGCGGGCATTCCCCACAGCGTGCCGGCCACGACGGTCAACCGCCTGTGCGGTTCTTCTATGCAGGCACTGCACGATGCTGCCCGCGCCATTATGGTGGGTGATGCTCACGTCGGCCTGATTGGTGGCGTGGAACATATGGGTCACGTGCCGATGAATCACGGCGTAGATTTCCATCCAGGCCTGAGCAAAACCGTGGCAAAAGCCGCAGGCATGATGGGGCTGACCGCCGAAATGCTGGCGAAAATGCATCAGATCAGCCGCGAAATGCAGGACGAATTTGCCGCCCGCTCACATCAGCGCGCCCATGCTGCCACTGTCGCCGGGCATTTCGCCCATGAAATTGTGCCGACAGACGGACATGACGTTGATGGCGTGCTGACCAACTACAACTACGATGAAGTGATCCGCCCCGAAACCACCGTGGCGACGCTGGCTGCCCTGCGTCCGGCGTTTGATCCGGTTAATGGCACGGTGACGGCGGGCAGCTCATCGGCGCTGTCCGACGGTGCGTCGGCAATGCTGATTATGAGCGAATCGAAGGCCAAATCCCTGGGACTTAAAGCCCGCGCCCGCATCAGAGCGATGGCGGTGGTGGGGTGTGATCCGTCGATTATGGGCTACGGGCCCGTGCCGGCGACCCGCCTGGCATTGAAACGCGCCGGGCTGAGCGTACAGGACATCGGTCTATTTGAACTGAACGAGGCTTTCGCCGCCCAGGCTTTACCTTGTGCGAAAGATCTTGGGCTGCTGGAAACGATGGAAGAACGCGTCAACCTTAACGGGGGTGCCATTGCTCTGGGCCATCCGCTTGGCTGTTCCGGCTCCCGTATCTCTACCACCCTGCTCAATCTAATGGAGCGCCGCGACGTACAGTTTGGCGTGGCAACCATGTGTATCGGATTAGGCCAGGGAATTGCAACCGTCTTTGAAAGAGTCTGATCAAACGTAAAAAAGCGGGCATTAGCCCGCTTTGAATGTATTCATTACTACCGCGTTTAGTTGCTGTTGTTCCCGCCCGTCAGGGGCGGGCTTTTTGCAGATAGCGTTTAGATGAAAGAGAACGCATCACCGTACATACGATCTGCTAATGCACCCCGTTCAGCCACAAAGCGCTCGCGGGCGATTTTCGCCATTTCGAAGCGTCCGGCGATATAAATGTCATGTCCTGCCAACGAAGAAAAGTCCTGAAGCACAGCGCTTAACACGATACCGCTGCGGCCCAGCCAACCCTCTTCCGGCTGTTCAACCACCGGGATCACCTTCAGGTTCGGGTGATTCACGCTCAGTGCTTCCAGTTCGCCCAAATCATAAAGGTGTTTGAGCTCACGACCGCCCCAATAAATGGAAATATCACGATCCGGCTGCTGCTCAAGGGCGGCCACCAGAATCGAACGCGCGTAAGAGAAACCGGTACCACCGGCGATCAGTACCAGCGGACGATCGCCCTCGTCACGCAACCAGGCATCGCCGTGAGGAATATCCACGGCAATGGTTTGTTCTTTCAGAATGCGATCCATTACCGCCATGGCGTACAGATTCAATTCTGACGCGCCAATATGCAGCTCAATTGTGTCACTCTTTTCGCTTTCGGCAGGCGTAGACGCGAGGGAGAACGGGCGTTTATCCCGCTCGTCCATCACCACCATCAGGTACTGACCGGCACGGAAAGAAAACGGTGCTTCCGGCAATAACCGAACCCGGTACACCGTATCAGTAATGGCCTCAACCGAGGTTACTTTACAGCTCAATGTTGTCATGCGTTCCCTCTGTGGGTCATCAAAGCAAGGCGAAGAACAGCGGCGCGGTTATTTCTTCGCGCTGCCGCTGCCTGCATTTTTATTATAGGTTGGCGCTTTACTGGCGTACTTATCACCGGCAAAGATGCCGAGTTCATCCCAGATGGCGTCAACGCGCGCGGTCACGGTGGGATCCTTCACAATAGGGCGTCCCCATTCGCGCTGCGTTTCGCCCGGCCATTTATTGGTGGCGTCTAACCCCATTTTCGACCCCAAACCGGAAACCGGTGAGGCAAAGTCGAGATAATCGATGGGCGTATTTTCAACTAACACGGTGTCACGCGCAGGATCCATGCGGGTGGTTATTGCCCAGATCACATCATTCCAGTCACGGGCATTAATGTCGTCATCGCAGACAATCACGAATTTAGTGTACATAAACTGGCGCAAGAATGACCAGACTCCCATCATCACGCGCTTGGCATGACCGGCATACTGCTTCTTCATGGTAACGATTGCCAGTCGGTATGAGCAACCCTCAGGCGGCAGATAAAAATCCACAATTTCCGGGAATTGTTTTTTCAAAATCGGCACAAAGACTTCATTAAGCGCCACCCCCAGCACGGCAGGTTCATCCGGCGGCCGGCCAGTATAGGTGGAATGGTAAATGGCGTTTTTACGCTGAGTGATATGTGTGATGGTAAACACCGGGAAACTGTCTACTTCATTATAGTAGCCAGTGTGATCGCCGTAAGGGCCTTCGGGTGCCAGTTCCGCCGGATCGATATAACCTTCCAGCACAATTTCCGCGCTGGCAGGCACTTCAAGATCGTTGGAAATGCATTTCACGACTTCGGTCTTATTGCCGCGCAGCAGACCGGCAAAAGCATATTCTGACAGCGTATCCGGTACAGGCGTCACCGCGCCGAGAATGGTCGCGGGGTCAGCGCCAAGTGCCACAGAAACCGGGAACGGTTTGCCCGGGTTTTGCTGGCACCACTCCTGGAAATCCAGCGCACCGCCGCGATGCGACAACCAGCGCATGATCACTTTGTTCCTGCCTAGCACCTGCTGGCGGTAGATGCCCAGGTTCTGACGCTGTTTGTGTGGCCCGCGGGTGACCGTCAAACCCCAGGTGATCAGCGGTGCGGCATCTTCGGGCCAGCAGTGCATCACCGGGATACGCGACAGATCAACGTCATCCCCTTCCCAAATCAGTTCCTGGCAAGGTGCTGAATGCAGAACCTTGGTCGGCATATTCATCACTTGCTTGAACTTGGGCATTTTGTCGTAAAAATCACGAAACCCGCGCGGTGGCTCAGGCTCTTTCAGAAATGCCAGTAACTCGCCGACTTCACGCAGCGCACTAACCTCTTCCTGCCCCATCCCCAATGCCACGCGTTCAGGCGTACCGAATAAATTGCACAACACCGGCATGTCGTAACCTTTGGGGTTTTCAAACAATAGCGCGGGGCCACCGGCACGCAGCGTGCGGTCAGCAATTTCGGTCATTTCCAGATAGGTATCGACAGGCTGAGTAATGCGTTTCAGTTCGCCTCTCTTTTCAAGTAATGAGAGGAAGTCACGTAAGTCACGGTATTTCATGCTAATTTTCATCGCCAAATTGGAGGAGAGCATTATAAAGCCTCTCCAGAGTTGTTGCTGCCTTTTCGTTATCAATAAGTAAATACCGATAATAAAAGGCAGTGTAACCATCAGCCCGGCTATCGGTTGAACTGGCGGTGCGAAAAGCGGAGATGGCGGCTATCGGCAGTTAAACGGTACCAGTGGGCTCAGGGCCAGAGTATCGTGATATTCCCGAATATCATGGCCGTGGCGGAAGACCTTAAAGCCTTGCCCCTTCGCGCTGAAGTAGCTTAGATCATTGCCTGACACCTTCAACAGGCTGCCTTCACGCAACGCAATCACCGACTCACTCGGGTTCACAGCACAAAACTCAGCAATGCGTTCGTCTCGGGTTTCGCCCATGTGACCGCTGAGATGCGCATCAATATAGTGCGGATTGATTTGCACCGGGAACAGGCCAAGAGACGGCAAAACCACTGAGTTACGCACCGGCATATCATTGGTAGTGCGAATGCTTGGCGTCGCGACATTACAACCTGCGCTCCAGCCGATATAAGGCACATTGCGTTCACGCACAGCGCGCTGGATGGGAACAATCAGGCCGTTCTCGTGTAATAACTGATTCAGCATCCAGGTATTCCCGCCGCTTATCAGAATGCACTCCGCCTGTTCGATGGCTTCAGATGGCGTTTCGGCATGGTGAATACTGCCGACCTTAATCCCCAGCGCCTGTTCGAGATCCTGTGCGCGGGCGTCATAGTCGCTGCGAATCAGGGCATAAGGGATCAGAACAGCAGAAGTAATATTGCGAGCTTTCAACATTGCCTGAATATGTTCATTGGCATAGCCTAACAGCGAGGACTCCCCTGAAAGCTTACCGTTACTCAACAAGAACAACTCCATGACGCTTCTCCGTTATTGTCGTTAGAAACCTGTGTAAAGTGCCGCGATACGTCTGGCGTTCGCCTGCAATCATCATCCCTCCAGTCTGTCTATCACCGGTCACTTTTGCTATGCTGACGGGCTAGGCTTGAAGGCGTGTGAGACTATGGAATCCTGGTACTTATTATATTGCAAACGCGGGCAACTTCTTCGCGCTAAAGAACATTTAGAACGTCAACAGGTTAACTGTTTAACCCCGATGATCACACTGGAAAAAATGGTGCGTGGCCGCCGTACTCCGGTGAGTGAACCCCTATTCCCGAACTATCTGTTCATTGAGTTTGACCCCGAGCGCATCCATACAACAACGATCAGCGCCACGCGTGGCGTCAGTCATTTTGTTCGCTTTGGCCCACAGTTGGCCACGGTGCAGCCGGATGTCATTCATCAACTGATGGCCCAGCCGATGCCCGAAGTCCTTGACCCCGATACCCCGCACTCCGGTGACGTGGTCGTCATTACTCAGGGTGCCTTCGAAGGCCTCGAAGCGATTTATACCGAACCTGATGGCGAAGCGCGTTCGTTGTTGTTACTCAATCTTATCAATCAACAGGTTAAGCAAAGTCTCGATAACACGCATTTTCAAAAGATTTGATCGACACCGGCTTATAATTTTCCTGATACCAAGGCCAGGTACTAAAAATGAAGGCACCTTTTGAGGTGCCTTTCCTATATACACCATTTAATGTTGCGGTAAACCGAACAGAGAACGCGCGTTCGCCTCAGTTTTTTGCGCCAACCACACCGGGTCTTCACCGCGCCACTGCGCCACCTGTTTGATGATATGCGGTAAAAAGGCAGGCTCATTGCGGCGATTTTTCGGCTTTTCAGGCATATCACGCGGGAGCAAATAAGGAGCGTCCGTTTCAAGCAACAGACGGTCAGCCGGAATAAGGCCCAGCATCCCCCGCAGCGCCAATCCACGACGCTCATCGCATACCCAACCCGTGATACCGATAGACAGCCCCAGCGAAAGATACAGCTCAAGCTCCTGCTGAGTGCCGGTAAAACAGTGAACGACCGCACCGGGTAGTTGACTTAGCCAAGGTGTCAGTAAATCAGCAAAACGGGGATGCGCGTCGCGACAATGCAGGAAGACCGGTAAGCTCAGTTCCGCTGCCAGCGCCAACTGTGCACTGAACGCCGACTCCTGCTTATCTGCGGGTGAAAAATTACGGTTGAAATCTAAACCACATTCACCAATTGCCACCACCTGAGGGTCGGCTGCCAGCGTTCGGATAGTCTGTTCGGTTTCACGGTTCCAGCTGCTGGCCTGATGCGGATGCACACCCGCAGTCGACCAGCAGAACTGCGGATATTGCGCCGCAAGCAGCCCGGCTTCAACGCTTTCAGCCACAGATGTTCCGGTGATTAACATACCGGAAAGCCCGGCGGCCCGTGCGCGTTCAATCACTTGAAGGCGGTCTTTATCAAACTGATTACTGGTCAGGTTTACGCCAATTTCAAACATATCCGGTCCTAAAACAGAAACCGCCCAACAGGGCGGTTTTTTAGATCAATGATCCCATCAGGAAGCCTGATCCTGCTCGTCGTCTTCAGCATCAACGTCAGAACGACGGCGCTTACCGACATAGAAACGGGCACAGAACACCCCGATTTCAAACAGGCAGTACATCGGGATAGCCAGCAAAGTTTGCGAGAAAACATCCGGCGGCGTTAATAACATACCGACCACAAACGCGCCCACCAACACATATGGCCGTTTTTTCTTGAGATCTTCGGGGGTCGTTACACCGCTCCAGCACAGCAGAACGATGGCGATCGGCACTTCAAACGACACGCCAAACGCCATAAACAACGCCATGACGAAATCGAGGTAATTATTAATGTCCGTCGCAATTTGCACACCGGCAGGTGCCGTTTTGGCAAAGAAGGCAAACGCCAGCGGAAACACCACAAAGTAGGCAAACGCCATGCCGAGGTAAAACAACAGCGAGCTGGAAAATAGCAATGGCATCATCAAACGACGCTCATGCTTATACAGCGCCGGTGCCACAAAACCCCATATCTGATAAAGAATGAACGGCGCAGAAGCAAACACCGACACTATCATCGTCAGCTTGATCGGGGTAAAGAATGGCGACGCCACGTCGGTTGCAATCATGCTCGCGCCAAGCGGCATTTGTTTAATTAACGGCGCAGAGACCAGGTAGTAAATATCATTGGCAAAATAGGCCAAAGCCAGGAAAACCACCAAAATACAGATGATGGAATTGAGCAGACGCTTACGCAGTTCTATCAGATGGCTGATAAGCGGTTGGGTATCTTCAACAGCCATGGTTTAACGTTCGCCTGTAGAATGAGTAGAAGAGGTCGGTTTCACTGCGGGTACAGTTTCACTCGCCGGAGCAGGTGTATTCATCACCTGAGCGTCACTAACTTTAGACGGGGCCACAATGTCTAACGCAACGTCAGCAACAGGAGCCGATGCTGCATGCGCCTCGGCAGCCGCTTCGGCCTGGTGAACCGGCTTGCTGGAAGCAAGAGCCGCTTCTACCGCATTTTGCGGGGCTTGGGCAGGAGAAGAGGCCACATGGCTGGCCGTCGCAGGCGACACACCTTCGTCATGTAACGCTTCGGCTTCCTGAACCACAGGATTATGAATGGTATTGCCTTCAGATCTGGCAGCCTGCACCTCTTTCGCTACCGCATCAGGCTCGGTGGTGAAGGAGCGCTTCATTGACTCGGCGGCTTCTTTCAACTCATCCATAGAAGCTTTAATTTCAGGTGTTAAATTCTTAAGGCCAGACTCTTCAGCTTTCTTGAGGCTGTCCTGTAATTCCTGAAGTTTCAGCTCTTGTGACAGTTCATTCTGTACCGAGGCCGCCATGGCGCGTAGCGCACGGATCCAGCCTGCAACTGTTCTGACGGCCACTGGCAAACGCTCTGGCCCGAGAACCACCAGACCAATCACCAATACCAGCAACAGTTCACTAAATCCTATGTCGAACACGGCTTATACCTGCTCTTTGTTTTTGTTCTTGGTTTCTTCCGCCTTTGCTTCCGGTTTTACCTCAAGAGGTTTAGCCGTAAAGTCAGCGTCAGCGGGCGTAGTGTCAGTTTCTTTATGTACTTTGGTTGTCGTGTCTTCATCGCTCATGGCTTTTTTGAAGCCTTTGATTGAAGAACCCAGATCTGAACCTAAACCACGCAGTTTCTTGGTACCAAACAGCAGGACCACTATCACCGCAATGATCAGAAGTTGTGTAATGCTAATACCACCCATTATCTTCACCTCAATATGAAGGGGACTACATTCATTGTCGCCAAAAGCGACATTCAAATTTAAACACGTAAAACGTTCTTAAGAGCCCGGGGATTAACTGCTGCGCTTCCAGCCAATCAACCAGAAAACCACCCCGGCGGCCATCAGCCAGGCGGGATAAACCTCAACCTGACCAAGCAGCAAGATTGTACCGCTGAGCAGGAGGGTGGCACCAATACCGAAAAGATATCGGGACTGCCCCTGTCGCACGCCCTGATGCTGGATTTGCGTAGACAGCTTCTCAATGTTGTATTGCAAAAGCTTATGTTGATTGAGGCTTTGGTAAACCAGATCAGGAAGCTCTGGCATTTTCTCAATCCAGAAAGGCGCCTTCTCTTTCAGAGCCCGTAGCATCGCTGGTAAGCCGACCTGATCTTTCACCCAACTTTCAAGGAAGGGTTTGGCTGTGGTCCAGAGATCAAGCTGGGGGTATAACTGACGTCCCAAACCCTCAACATACAACAGAGTTTTTTGCAGCAGAACCAGCTGGGGCTGTACTTCCATATTAAAGCGGCGTGCCGTGTTAAACAGGTTTAACAGCACATTACCAAAGGAGATTTCTGCCAGAGGCTTCTCGAATATCGGCTCGCAAACGGTACGAATGGCGAACTCAAATTCTTCAACATTGGTATCACGTGGAACCCAACCTGAATCAACATGCAACTCAGCAACTTTGCGATAATCTCGGTTAAAGAAGGCGATGAAATTCTCCGCCAGATAACGCTTATCATCTTTGTTCAATGAACCAACTATGCCGCAATCAATGCCTATGTAGCAAGGATCTTCAGGCGTTTCATAGCTGACGAAAATATTACCTGGGTGCATGTCTGCATGGAAAAAGCTGTCACGGAAGACCTGAGTAAAGAACACCTGGACGCCACGTTCGGCCAGCAATTTCATGTTGGTACCCTGCTTTTCCAGCGCTTTAACGTCAGAAACAGGAATGCCGTAAATACGCTCCATCACCATCAGCCGCTCGCTGCAATAATCGGGATACACTTCAGGAACATATAACATCGGGCTGCCCGTAAAATTGCGGCGCAACTGAATAGCATTGGCAGATTCGCGCAGAAGGTTCAGCTCATCGAGCAGTGTTTTTTCATATTCACGCACCACTTCTCGCGGCTTCAGGCGACGGCCATCAGGAAGCAGTACCGGCACCCAGCCCGCTAAGCGCGACATCAGGCGTATATCCGCTTTGATGATCGGCAAAATATCCGGGCGGATCACTTTGAGTACAATGGGTTTACCGTTCTCTTTCAGTATCGCTGTATGAACCTGCGCAATAGAGGCAGACGCCAGCGGGGTTTGATCAAACTCATCAAACCAGGTTTCCAGCGGTCCGCCCAAGGCTTCTTCAATCTGTTTGCGGGCCAGCGCACCGTCGAAAGGGGCAACATGGTCTTGCAGTAACGCAAGTTGATCGGCTATCTGGGGAGGAAAAAGATCACGGCGCGTGGAGAGCATCTGACCAAACTTAATCCATACCGGACCCAGTTGTTCGAGAGCCAGACGCAGGCGCGTACCGAGCGGTTTATCTTTATGGCGATGTGGCAGCCAGAAGAACAGATAACGCCCCAGTCGCAATGGCAGTGTTAACCGAATTTTGGGAATCAGTTCGTCAAGGCCGTAAGTTAAAAACATGCGAATAATCAGGTACAGGCGTCGCATTTCACCTGGAGTCATGGCGTATTCTCCAGCTTGTCGAAACGTTTATCCAGTGCAGCGAGCTCGCGGGCCAACTCGGTTACTTCATCGTTAAACCACACCACTTCCAGCGTTCCCGGTGCCAGTTTCCACTCTTCAGTTAACGTTTGCGCCACATAACTTTGCTGGCGCTTTAGGCCTTTTTCTACCAGGCGAAAACCGCCTGTTATGGCTTGGGTGAGACCCTGCGCTGCAATATCGCCGATATAGGGTGCAAGAAATTCAGCGGGTTCCCACTCAGCAAGATCAAACAGCGCGACCAACTGCTGGACGACAGCAATATCACCGTCAACAATCAGTTCGCCGCTGCGCATCAAAGGAGAGAGTTGCTGCCGATCGCGTAATTTCTGCAGAACGGATAACGTTGAGGTAACGGTGCAATCTGCTGCACCATCCCAATGCCCAAGAACGTCAATCTTCTGATCACTGAAGATGAACGTCAGCGGAGCGCTAAGCTCCTGCAATTCCACACGCAGAACCTTCCCCGCTAAACGGGTGCGCGCAGCTTTCAAACTGCGGTCTCTGAACAACAGATAATTCAGCGACGTCTCAATCGCGGCAGTCAGTAACGGCGTTAACAACATCGGCATACTCATCTTAGAACTTAAAACCACGGTGCAGCGCGACAATGCCACCGGTGAGATTGCTGTAGTTGACGTTTTCGAAACCAGCATCCGCCATCATGCCTTTAAGCGTTTCTTGATCGGGGTGCATACGGATGGACTCCGCCAGATAGCGATAGCTCCCTGCATCCTGAGCGACCAGTTCACCAATGCGGGGCAAAATGTGGAATGAGTAAGTGTCGTAGGCTTTGCTCAGTGGAGCCAGCACTGGTTTGGAGAACTCCAGCACCAGCAAACGCCCACCAGGTTTAAGCACGCGGAACATGGAACGCAACGCTTTTTCTTTTTCAGTCACGTTACGCAGACCGAATGAAATTGTGATGCAATCAAAATAGTTATCAGGGAAAGGTAACGCTTCGGCATTAGCCTGCACGTAGCTGACGTTGCCAACAATACCGAGATTACGTAGTTTTTCACGCCCCATCTTCAGCATGGAGTCATTGATATCTGCCAGCACCACTTCACCCGTCTCGCCGACCAGACGAGAGAACTTAGCTGTGAGATCACCAGTACCGCCCGCTAAATCGAGAACGCGCTGGCCACGGCGAACACCGCTGTTGTCGATGGTAAAACGCTTCCAAATACGATGAATACCGAAAGACATCAGGTCATTCATCAGGTCATATTTGGCGGCAACGGAGTGGAAAACTTCCGCCACCATTTCCGCTTTTTCATCTTTGGCTACGGTACGAAAACCGAAATGGGTGGTGTCCTTCGTCTGCTTTTCCATTATTTATGCCTGCTTATTCAGTCAAACTCTTGGGGAAAGTGTATCAGAACCCCAGGGAAAGCCCCATCACCGATGCTGATTGAACTTCCAAAGACATTCACTGGAATAATCTTTGAAAAACCACAGTGATAAGACCTGATTATTCTCGCTCACGTGACATGTTAGTGTCACCGTTATTGCTTTTTTGCGTCAGGTCATCGCCCTCTTGCGGTAAATCATTCTCAAGAGAAGCGGCAATTTCCGGCTCGTCTTCTGCTCTTGCCTGTTCAGCCAGAGAGGGGCTGATTGGCCGCTTAACCTCAACACCCAGCGCACGAAAACCTTCAACCTGGCCGATCAAATTACCTCGCCCCTGCGCCAGCTTATTCATCGCCAGGCGGTAGCTGCCCTGCGCTTTTTCGAGGCTCTGTCCCATCGACTCCATGTCGTCAACGAACAGGCGCAGCTTGTCATACAACCGTGCAGCCCTGTCAGCAATGCGTTTGGCATTCTGACTTTGATGTTCGTAACGCCAGAGATTACTGATCGTTCTTAGCGCCACCAGCAGGGTCGTTGGGCTGACCAGCATAATGTTGTGCTTCAGCGCTTCACTGATCAATTCGGGCTCCCGGTCGATAGCCAACAGGAAAGCTGGCTCGACAGGAATGAACATCAGCACGTAGTCGAGGCTACGCAGCCCCGGTAACTGCTGATAATCCTTACGCCCAAGCAGACGGATATGGCCGCGTACCGAAGCGATGTGCTCATTCAGGGCGATTTCACGTTCGATTTCGTCCTGGCTGTTGAAGTAGCGCTCATAAGCCACCAGCGTCATTTTGGCATCAATCACTACGTCTTTGTTTTGCGGCAACCTTACCACCACATCAGGCTGCATACGGCTGTTGGTATCGACCTGTACGCTGACCTGCGTCTGATATTCATGCCCTTCACGCAGGCCAGAGGCCTCAAGCACCCGGCTCAAGACTACCTCGCCCCAGTTGCCCTGGGTTTTATTGTCACCCTTAAGCGCCTTAGTGAGGTTTATCGCTTCACGGGCCATCTGTTCGTTCAGTTGTTGCAGATTGCGAATCTCATGGGACAGCGTATGACGTTCACGTGCTTCCTGCCCAAAGCTGTCCTGTACCTGACGGCGGAAACCATCCAGCTGTTCACGCAACGGCAGTAACAACTTGTCCAGACTCTGTTTATTCTGCTCATCAGCACGCCGCCCGTTGTGCTCAAAAATTCGGTTGGCCAGATTTTCAAACTGGCTGGTCAGCCGCTGTTCGCTATTGATCAGCAAGCGCTGCTTGTCTTCAGCCGCCATCCTAGTTTCATCAAGTCGCGTCGAGACTTCACGCAATTCAGCTTCCTGCGCACTGTTGATTTCACGTTGGGCGCGCAATTCCTGATTCAGTTGTTCGCACTCACTTTGCCAGTGAGCCAAGACCTGTAGTTTTTCACGGTTACCCGCCAGTTCACTGTGTAAATTGCGATGTTCCAGTTCGGCCTGACGGATCTCCTGCTGGGCATGCTGGCGCTCAGCCTTCAGCCCGTCGTTTTCCGCAGCCCGCTGCTCCAGAGCTTGTTGTAACAACCGGCGCTGCGTTTCATGCTCGGTCTGATGCCGCTGTTGACGCAGGCTGGCAATCAGCCAACCCAATAATATGCCAACCAAACCGCCGCCCATCAGATATAGGATGCTGAGGTCCACGGATTCTCCCTATCAGTCAATTCTTGCGGCCAAGGTAATGTCATGCTGTATGGATGTCCAGCCCATTTTAAGGCGGTTTGGTACTTTGCGAGACGTCTCGCAAGATGTGATTTCTCAGCCCCCCCCCCTCTTGCGCAAACCCTCCGCGCACCACAAGATTAAAACCAGCGACTGAGCCACTGAATACCAAAAGCACCGGGCGCCAATACCCAAAATGCCCATATCAGGGCGGAGGTGAAGTTCGCTATTTGAAAATAGCGCTGGGGCATGCCGCAAATGCCCGCAACCAGCGGTACAACGGCGCGAAGGGGACCAAAGAAGCGGCCGATAAAGGCGCCAGGCATCCCCCATTTGTCAAAGAAAGCGTGCCCGCGCGCCAACATCTGCGGATGTTTTGAAAACGGCCAAAAATGACCTACCCGGTTCTGGAAGTGTGCGCCAACCCAGTAAGAGAGCCAGTCGCCGAAAAAAGCACCCGCTGCAGCCGCCGCCCAGATAGGCCAGAAAGGGATGCCGCTTTCCCCGATCAGTGCCCCAAGCCCCAGCAAGATCACCGTGGCGGGAAGCAACAGGGAGAGAAATGCCAGGGATTCACCGAACGCGAGGAAAAAAACAATGGGCACAGCCCATCCCTCATGCGCACGAACAAATTCGGTGGTGAGGTGAATAATGTCGTTAACGGTCAAAGCTCTTCCTCATCATACGTACTTTAAAATCTGACTTTTTAGCTCACCACTGAGTGGGTTGACCATTCGAAGCTACTCAAGATAGCGGTCACGCAGATTGCCACGCTGCTCTGCTGTCAGACCGTACTCTTTTTCAAGCCACAAATCGGTGGAGCCGTACAAATCATCGATAGATTTTAGCGCAGTGTCGATAAACTCTTCGCGCACAGAAAGAACATAGGCAAATTTAGCCAGCGCTTTTTCGTTGAGTTTTATAGACATTCTATCGAGCATTTGTTCGCGGAATGGCGCCAGCGTAGTGTCAGTGAGCAAGTAATCTTCCAGCACAGTGTTGCGGTCTGCACCCAACGCAAAAAGGACCAGCGCAGAGCCCATGCCGGTGCGATCTTTCCCCACGGCGCAGTGTTGGACAATACCGCCGCGGGGTTGCCTCAGCAGGGTTACCAGTTGCTGGTAAGCCGCATTTTTGAAGGGCAACCGGCGATAAAGCTCGAGCATAAAGGCTTCGGGGTCAAATGCATTGATGGTGTGTTCCGTGAGCTTTTCGAGGTTGGCGTTAACTACGTGGCTCAGTGGATTGGCCGGCGCATGGTGATACTGAGCACCATGCCAGAGAACGTCAGGTTTTACGGCGACTTCATCGGCATCGCGGTAGTCGAGAATATGCGCAACCGGGACTTTACTCAGAAAGTCGCAATCTTTCGCCGTCAGTGCGTCAAGTGAGCCCGAACGGTACAACCAGCCGCGTTTGATCCGACGTCCGTCTGCGACACTGTTGCCGCCTAATTCGCGAAAATTGATGCCACCTTCAAGAGGAGTCAGCGAGGGGTGAAGTAAAATGGTGGCGGTCATAAAAGGTCCTTTTTCTGGAATTATCTCTTCCCAGACCTTAACAGATTCGCGTTGTAAGATAAAAAAACGGGCCACCGAAGCAGCCCGTTATAGGTAAGTAAAAGCAACGCAGCGGCCTTTAGATCAGGTGGCGAGCGGCTTCTACGACAATTTTCACCGCATGACTTTCGGTTTTTTTCATCGTCTCAACATTCGGAATTTCTTGCTGGGTACGGTTGACGATGACGCCAGCGACCATACCGGCGCGCAGGCCCTGGCTGGCACACATGGTCAACAGCGTCGCTGATTCCATTTCATAGTTCATGACGCCCATCTCCTGCCACTCTTTCATCGACTCTTTAAAGCGACGAACTACGCGGCCGGAGTAAGTGTCATAACGTTCCTGACCCGGATAGAAGGTGTCAGAAGACGCGGTCACGCCGATGTGAATTTCTGCGCCAACGGCCTTCGCCGCGGCGACCAGCGCCGTGGTACAGGTGAAATCAGCCACTGCTGGGAATTCCATCGGTGCGAAGTGCAGGCTTGCGCCATCAAGGCGCACAGCAGCGGTGGTCACCAGAACGTCACCCACATTGATATGTGGCTGAATCGCGCCGGTCGTCCCCACGCGCAGGAAGGTGCGGATACCCAGTTGGGCCAGTTCCTCAACCGCGATAGAGGTAGACGGACCACCGATACCGGTTGAGCAAACGATGACCGATTTGCCGTCAAGCTCTGCACGCCATGAGGTAAATTCACGATGCGAAGCCAGATGCACTGGGTTATCCATCAGTTTGGCGATCTTTTCAACGCGCTCAGGATCACCGGGAACGATAGCCAGCGTCGCGCCATTTAAATCTTTTTTGGTCAGGCCAAGGTGAAAAACGTCAGACATAACAAACTCCTCTTTATTTAAGGTCATATTTTCGCAGGAGGACACCCGGCTACTCTACTGATCATTGTGCCGTTATTTAGTGATGAAGGTCACTATGGCGTAACAACAAAAATACGGCGTACATTTAAAATGTGATCCATTTCACAATAAAGGCTCTATTTGGTGATTATTCATACCGTACTGATTTCTCTTTTTTACGCATTGAAAATAGCAAAGGTCTTAGCCAGGCCACGAGAACCCTGACACGGTAGGGAAGCGTACAAAGACCTGCATTTTACTCAACGCCTAACTATAGGACATGTCCTGTGTCTTGCCGTACCGGGTTTATGGCTATAGTTTAAAAACAACAGCACGACTCATTGCATAAGAAAAGTATGGAGACCGACATGAAGAATGACGACTTACCTGTGCCTGCACCGCAAGTAAAACAGGCTCCGACCAGCTTCGCCCCGGCGGTTACACCTGTCGCCAGCACCACGGTGCACACCGATACCGAAGGCCTGCACGCCGGTCAGACCACTATCCCATCTCAGGGTGAGGACATGCCTGCCTATCTTGCGCGCCCGGAACATTACACGGGAAAATTGCCGGTCGTGCTGGTGGTTCAGGAGATTTTTGGTGTGCATGAGCACATTCAGGATGTGTGTCGCCGTTTGGCAAAGCAGGGATATATGGCAATCGCCCCTGAGCTCTATTTCCGCCAGGGTGATCCCCGCGACTATACCGAAATCAGCGATATCATCAGTAAAGTCGTCAGCAAAGTGCCCGACCAACAAGTGTTATCGGACCTTGATCACACGGCGCACTGGGCCTCACAGCATGGCGGGGATACTTCAAAATTGGCGATCACCGGTTTTTGCTGGGGTGGGAGAATCGCCTGGCTTTATGCCGCACATAACCCGCAACTGAAAGCCGGTGTCGCCTGGTACGGCAAACTGGTGGGGGATAAGACGCTCACCAGCCCGACGCATCCGGTAGATGAAGCTGTCGATTTAACGTCACCGGTGCTCGGCTTATATGGTGGCAAGGACTCAGGAATTTCGCTCGAAAGTGTGGAAACCATGCGTCAGGCCATCCGCGCAGCGAACGCCACAGCTGAAATCGTGGTTTACCCGGATGCCGGACATGCGTTCAATGCCGATTACCGTGCCAGTTATGACCCCGAAGCCGCTGCCGATGGTTGGCAGCGCATGCTGAAATGGTTTGAGCAATATGGCGTGAAATAATACGCACAGGCATGGCACGCCCCAAGGCAGTCATGCCTGTGGGGCGTTTTTGCCAGGGTCGTTGTGTCAATCAACCTCAGGCCAGGCCAGGCCAGGCCAGCCTGACCAAATGCGCCCTGCCATTCTTGCTCAAATTTCTTCACTGCGGCCTGCACCGCCGGTGTACTAAGCAGCTGTTCCGCGACCTCTACTGGATAGAGTTCCATAACATTCCTTATCCTTGCAAATTTAGAGTTCAAGCTCTTGTTTCAGCAACAACTCAACCTGCTGCGCGGAGGTCGCATTGACCAGCGCATCACGGAAAGCTTCATGCATGATGCGGCGCGCCAGTTTGGAAAAAATACGCATATGTTGATCCCCTGCCGCATGTTTATTGAGGGTGAGCATAATGACAAACTCTGCCTGTTCATCTCCCCAGGCTATTGGCTGGGGCAGCTTTGCCACGCTGATGGTTGACTGCTCAATGTGCCCGGACTTGGTGTGAGGAATGGCAAAACCAAAACCCAGCCCGGTCGAAAATACTGCTTCTCGTGCCCACAGATCTGACGCCAATTTGCGCGGATAACGGCAACGCCCGGCCAGCATCAGGTTATCTACCATGCCTTTAATCACCTCCTCTTTACTGCACCAGTCCGTATCAAGAGCAATACACTCCGGTGTGATGAGCGGCGCATTGCTGACCTCCATACGGAACTTCGCCAGCAGATGCTCTACTTCCAGTGAGGTGCGGCATGCCATAGCGCTGTTTAACAGTTGACGGCACTCACGGCTGTCCAGCTTCGCCAGACGCGCCTTGGTAACAGCAATAGAAGGGGCACTCATACTGATTTCATCCAGCCCGAGTCCCACCAGCAACGGCAACACTGAACCTTTCGCGCCCAGCTCGCCACACAGACCAATCCATTTCCCATGCCGGTGTACTTCACGCACGGCATGATCCAGCCCACGCAGGAATGCCGGATTAAGGCTGTTGTAATGGCGGGTCACTTTGGCGTTATCACGGTCTACCGCTAACAAATATTGTGTGAGGTCATTACTGCCAATACTGAAGAAATCTATCTCTTCACAACATTGATCAATAATGAACAGCACCGAGGGTACTTCCAGCATGATGCCTAAGGGGATTCTCTCATCGAAGGGAATCTGCTCTGTGCGCAGGGATTGTTTAGCCTCCGCCAGTTTATCCTTCACCCACAACACCTCTTCCATAGAAGAGATCATCGGGATCATGATTTTCAGTGGCCCATGAGCCGAAGCGCGCAAAATTGCGCGTAGCTGAGTCGTAAATAACGGTAGATATTCCTGATAGATACGCACTGCACGATAGCCAAGGAAAGGATTATTTTCTGCAGGAATATTCAGGTAATCGACAGGCTTATCACCGCCAATGTCCATAGTGCGGACAATGATGGTTTTTCCTTTTGCTGCCTCGCTGGCCTGACAAAAAATATTGTAGAGTTCATCTTCTGACGGCGCGTTCGTGCGGTCCATATAGAGCATTTCGGTGCGAAACAGTCCTGTCGCCTCAGCGCCGTTGGCAAAAGCCGCCTGCGCTTCAATGGAATGGGCAATATTCGCCGCGACCTCAAGCCTGACGCCATCGGCGGTATATCCCGGTTTATCCAGATACTGGCTCTGCTGCTGACGCAGTTGCCCGGCAACCCATTGCTCCTGTTGAAAATAGCGACGTACCTGTTCACTTAATTCACAAGCAACCAGGCCGAGATCGCCATCAATTTGCACTGTCTGGTTGAGATAGGGCTGCAGTGCCTGGGTATTTACGCCTACTAATGTCGGAATATTAAAAGAACGGGCCAGGATCACCGTATGCGACGTACTACCTCCACTACCGAGCAATAGCCCTTTCAGATAACGCTTATCCAGCTCGATAAATTGACTGGGTGTGAGTTCATCAACCAGACAGATACTGGGTTCATTCAACGCAAGCTGAGAAGCAAACTGTTGCTCGCCATAAATATGCTGCAACAGCTGGAAGCTGACATCCCTGATATCCAGCTCGCGTTCACGAAGATAGGCGCTGGAAGAGAGTCCGAGTTGCTGGCTGAAATAAGCAGCAGTCCCGACAATACTTTGCGCACAGCTCTTACCCTCCTCAATTTGCAGCAGTAATTGGTCGCGGAATACCTGGTCACGTAATAAGGATTGATGAGCTTCGAGTACAGCGGTAGTCGTCGGGTTGCCTTCCATTAACCGCAGTTCCAGCACCTTCGCAAAGCGGCTCACTCCGGCAGAAAGCAGCGCTTGCTCATGGTCAAGCGTTCCGGCAGCAGGTAAAGCACCCAATGCGTTTAAATTAACGCTTATCAGGCTGGTTAGCTTTCCACTGGCACAGCCCGCGCTGACTGAACGCCCGCGAAAAAGAGTCGGTGCAAGATGGCTTAATGATTCAGGAATGGGCTCAGCTTCATCGCCTTCATTTTCTTGTGCCAGCGCTTCATCACAGTGCGCAAATTCATGTTCGATAAAGTGGCTAAAAGCCGCCAGTGCCGCCTCTTCATCCTGGCCTTCAACCATGATGTAACACTCATCGCCCAGCAACGTATCTGTACCAATCAGCGACAGCACGCTTTTGGCATCACCGATTCTTTCTGTACGCGTGTTGTGCCATTCAATACGGGCGCTGAAACGGTGGCATAACGTCTCAATATGGCTAGCGGGACGTGCGTGTACGCCATTGGGCAACATGCAGGTGAAGGTCATTTTTTTGGCCATTTATACATCCTCATCCAAATACACTCTCATCCAAATGACGGCGAACAATACCGGTTTGCTTTAGCTTGCAGGCTGTACGTCATGATGAATATGAGACAAAAAAGCCAAATACTGGACAAATGTACTCTTGGTGATTTTTTGCGAAGCATCTCACAGAGAGAAAGTTAACCAGCGATAGCTGGAAACATCGATTATTTGAGGCTGCTCGCATTTTTGTTTTTAGATTACAAAAATCCAGTAAAACGCAATTTTGTCTCCTGTCAGGCCGAGTCACCTAAGCCTATCGTGTAGGCCAATTACCTTTCTTTTTATAGGGTGATCAGTTTTCAAAAGAGGCGCTAAAACGGAGCCGAACACAACACGCGCCATCGACCCGCTCTGATAACCCACAGGAGCCAATCATGAAAGAGTTGCTCACGATTTTGAAAAATACGCGCCAGCATCTGATGACCGGCGTGTCCCATATGATCCCCTTTGTGGTAGCAGGGGGCATTTTGCTGGCAGTGTCTGTCATGCTTTATGGCAAAGGCGCAGTGCCTGATGCCGCAACAGATCCCAACCTAAAAAAATTGTTTGATATCGGCGTCGCAGGATTAACCCTGATGGTGCCTTTCCTGGCTGCATACATCGGCTACTCCATTTCGGATCGCTCAGCACTGGCACCCTCGGCGATTGGCGCATGGGTGGGTGCTTCATTCGGCGCGGGATTTTTCGGTGCCATCATTGCCGGCATGCTGGGCGGCATCATTGTTTTCTATTTGAAGAAAGCCCCGGTACCCAAAATTCTGCGTTCCGTTATGCCTATTTTCGTCATTCCTATTATTGGCACCCTTCTCACCGGCGGGATCATGATGTGGGGACTCGGCGAGCCTGTAGGGCTGCTAACCACCAGCCTGACCCACTGGCTGCAAGGGATGCAGCAAGGCAGCATTATTGTGCTTGCCATCATTATGGGTCTGATGCTGGCTTTCGACATGGGTGGGCCAGTCAACAAAGTCGCCTACGCCTTTATGCTGATTTGTGTCTCACAGGGCGTTTATGCCGTGGTCGCTATCGCCGCAGTGGCGATTGCCACCCCGCCGCTGGGTATGGGTTTTGCCACGCTGATCGGTCGGCGCTACTACAGCGAAGATGAACGCGAAGCCGGCAAAGCCGCACTGCTGATGGGTTGTGTGGGTGTCTCCGAAGGGGCCATTCCGTTTGCCGCCGCTGACCCGCTGCGCGTCATCCCCTCCATCATGATTGGCTCAGCCTGTGCGGCTGTGACAGCAGCACTGGTATGCGCGCAGTGCTACGCCGGTTGGGGCGGCCTCATCGTGTTACCGGTAGTCGAAGGCAAGCTCGGGTATCTCGTCGCATTGCTGGTAGGCACGGTGATAACGGCGCTATGCGTCAATCTGCTCAAACATTTAGCCAGTAAAAAAACCACAGCCGCTGTGCCACAAGAATCTGACCTGGATCTGGACTTCGAAATTAACTAACCCATTTACCCACCAAATCCTTCAAGTTGCAGGAAGGATTGCGGGTACATAAGGAGATCATTATGACGACTATTATCGCTGTTACAGCCTGCCCATCAGGTGTTGCACACACTTATATGGCCGCAGAAGCCATCGAGCGCGCAGCCATTGCCCGGGGCTGGCTGTGCAAAGTAGAAACTCAGGGGTCAATAGGGTTGGAAAATGAGCTGTCGGCAGAAGACATTGCCGGTGCGGACATGGTTATTCTGACCAAGGACATCGGTATCAAATTTGAAGAGCGCTTCAAAGGTAAAATCGTGGTGCGTGTTGGGATCAGTGATGCTGTAAAACGCACCGACACCATTATGGAAAAAATTGCCGCACACCTCGCCACACGGGTCTAAGGCCACAAGGAGAAAGTGATGACATCTCGCATCGAACGTCTCAAGTCGGCGCTGTTTTCCAGCCCGCGTGAGATCTCACTGGAGCGTGCCCTGCTGTATACGGAAAGCCACCGTCAGACCGAGGGTGAACCTACAGTTATCCGGCGAGCCAAAGCTACGGCGCATATTCTGGAGAATGTGGAAATATCCCTGCGCGACGACGAACTGATCGCCGGTAACCGTACGGTAAAACCGCGGGCGGGAATTATCTCACCGGAGATGGACCCTTATTGGTTAATGAAAGAGCTGGAGGATTTCCCAACCCGCCCGCAGGACAGGTTTGCCATTTCTGAGCAAGATAAACAGATTTATCGCCAGATGCTTTTCCCCTACTGGGAAAAACGTTCGATGAAGGATTTCATCAACGGCCAGATGTCAGAAGAGGTCAAAGCGGCAACCAGCACACAAATATTCAGTATCAACCAGACGGATAAAGGCCAGGGGCACATCATTATCGATTACCCGCGCCTGTTGAATAAAGGACTGGATGCTCTGCTGGTAGAGATTAAAAACCATGTGGAAAAATCCCCCGACAACGCGTTCTATCAGGCAGCTTTGATTTTATTACAGGCCTCACAGCGACATATTTTACGCTATGCCTCATTGGCTACGCTCGAAGCCGAACAGTGTCAGGATCCACAGCGGTGCCTTGAACTTGAGCGCATCGCATCAGTTTCGCTGCACATTGCTTACTGCAAACCTGAGGATTTCCATCAGGCGTGTCAGCTGTTCTGGTACATGAATATCATTTTGCAGTACGAGTCCAACGCCAGCTCGTTATCTCTGGGCCGCTTCGACCAATATATGTTGCCGTTTTATCAGACATCGCTTCGCCAGGGAGAAGATCCTGGGTTCTTGCAGGAGTTGTTGGAATGCCTGTGGGTGAAATGTAATGACATTGTGTTGCTGCGCTCAACCTCCAGCGCCCGCTACTTTGCCGGTTTCCCGACGGGTTACACCATTTTACTTGGAGGATTGACAGAAACCGGCCGCAGTGCGGTCAATCCTCTCTCCACCTTATGTCTTGATGCTTATCAGAACATTCGCCTGCCGCAACCCAATCTGGGTGTCCGCGTCAATGAGTTAATTGACCGCCCATTTCTGCTGAAAACCGCAGAAACCATTCGGCTCGGTACCGGCATACCGCAAATCTTTAATGATGAAGTCGTGGTACCGGCCTTTCTTAATCGGGGGGTTACCCTGGAAGACGCACGCGACTACGCCGTGGTTGGCTGCGTCGAGCTCTCAATTCCGGGGAAAACCTACGGTTTACACGACATCGCGATGTTCAACCTTTTGAAAGTGATGGAGCTGACCCTGCATGAAAACCAGGGCAACAGTGCTATCACGTATGAACAACTCCTCGACCAAATACGCCATAAAATCAGTCACTTTGTGCGCCTGATGGTCGAAGGTAGCAATATTTGCGATATCGGACATCGCGACTGGGCGCCGGTCCCCCTGCTCTCCTCTTTCATTGAGGGCTGTCTGCAAAGTGGTAAGGACATCACTGCGGGTGGTGCCCGCTACAACTTTTCGGGCGTGCAGGGCATTGGCATTGCCAATCTCAGTGACTCACTGTTTGCCCTCAAAGGCATAGTCTTTGACCAGCAACGCCTGAGCTTTGATCAATTGCTGGCCTCACTGAAAGAGAATTTCGCCAGCGAAGAAGGGAAAGCGATTCGCGCGCGGCTGATTAACCGTTTCGATAAATATGGCAATGACATTGATGATGTCGATTTAATCAGCGCAGATTTACTGCGTTTTTACTGCAAAGAAGTAGAAAAATTCCGTAACCCGAGAGGGGGCCAATTTACACCCGGCTCGTATACCGTCTCCGCTCACGTTCCGCTTGGGGCGGTGGTCGGCGCAACACCGGATGGCCGTTATGCCGCAGAACAGTTAGCCGACGGCGGTCTTTCGCCGATGTTAGGGCGGGACCATCAGGGGCCGACGGCAGTGCTGAAATCAGTCAGCAAACTCGACAGCTATCTGTTATCCAATGGTACTTTGTTGAATGTGAAATTCACCCCATCAACGCTCGAGGGCCAACAGGGGTTGAATAAATTGGCAGACTTTCTCGGCGCTTTTACCAAGCTAAAACTGCAACACATTCAGTTCAACGTAGTGAATGCTGAACAACTGCGGGAAGCGCAGGCACGTCCGCAAGATTTCGCCGGTCTGGTGGTGCGGGTGGCTGGGTACAGCGCATTCTTCGTCGAACTGTCGAAGGAGATTCAGGATGACATCATCCGCCGCACAGCGCATCAGTTGTAACTGCGTCGAATCGGGCCGGGTACCGCCTGAACCCGAGGCGCGGATATTCAACATTCAGCGTTTTTCGCTCAATGATGGTCAGGGTATCCGTACCCTGATTTTTTTCAAAGGCTGCCCACACCGTTGCCCATGGTGCGCTAACCCAGAATCTATTTCGCCCCGGATTCAAACCGTCCGGCGCGAATCAAAATGCCTGCACTGCAGGCATTGTCTGAATGATGCAGATGAATGCCCAAGCGGCGCAATGGAGCGAATAGGGGAAACTATCGGTCTGAGTGCATTACTGGAACGCATACTGAAAGATGAAGTGTTCTTTCGCACTTCCGGCGGAGGCGTCACGCTTTCCGGTGGAGAGGTACTTATGCAGCATGATTTTGCCCGTCATCTGCTGCAACGTCTGCGGGCATTAGGCATTCATACGGCAATTGAAACAGCGGGGGATGTACCCTGTGAGCATCTGCTGAGCGTAGCGGAACACTGCGATCAGATTTTATTCGATTTGAAAATCATGGACATCACACAGGCGCGTAAGATTTTGAACATGGACCAGTCACGCGTGCTGAAGAACTTTGAGGCACTGGCGAAACGGGGAGCCCTGCTTTTACCACGTCTGCCATTGATCCCTGGCTACACGCTGGACTGCGACAATTTTCAGGCGATCCTGAACTTTCTTGCTCCTTTCCAATTACCCGAACTGCATCTGCTGCCCTTTCATCAGTACGGTGAGGACAAATATGCCCTGCTCGGCAAGCCTTATCTGATGCGGCATATTCCTGTGCCAGATACCGCAGAGATTGCACGTTTTCAAACAGTGGCAATCCGTGCAGGCTATGATGTGCATATTGGCGGCTGAGTGAAGGAAGCCGCACCAATGCGGCCTGAAGGAGAATGGGGATATGTCTATAAAACTGGTGGCCGTGACCGCCTGTATCAGCGGCGTAGCCCATACTTACATGGCCGCTGAACGCTTAGAAAAACTCTGTGCGCAGGAGAAATGGTCCCTGAAAGTGGAAACTCAGGGCGCGCTCGGCGTCGAAAACCGCCTTTCTGCAGAAGATATTGCCCAGGCTGATGTCGTACTGTTAATTGCCGATATTATGCTCGAAGAGGCTGAACGATTTGCTCACCAGCGCGTAGTGGAGGTCAGTATTCATGGTTTTTTAAGCGGCAGTGGCCGGGTGATCAGCGCGGTGCGTAAAGTGGCCACTTCACCGCAGGAAACCCGGATTCGGCTTGAATAACCGCGACAAATATTTAACTTTCAGCGATCAATCAGGCGTGATGCTCAGTTGGCTGCGATACTGGCTGCGGTATTCAGAAGGTGACCTTTCTGTGTTTTTGCGAAACTGACGGCAGAAGTAATTACTGTCGAGAAAGCCGCTGGCATGCGCCACTTCTTTTACCTTCATATCATAGCGTTTAAGCAGGTTTTTAGCCTGCTCCAGCCGTACATGATTGAGATATTCATTGAAACCGATGCCGCCTGATTTCTGGAACAGGTGTGACAGGTAGTTGGGCGAAATATAAAAGACGCTGGCCACCGCTTCCCGGGTCAGCGGTTCACGGTAATGCTCTTCCAAATATTCACGGATCACCGTAAATAACGTCTGGCTGCGCGATGTGGTTAGCGTGGAAGACCCAAACAGATCCAGCACATGGCTCAATAACCCTTTCACCAGAAAGTGCGCAGTAAGTTGATCCTCCTGATGCCAGGCCAACTCATTCAGTGCCTGCAACATAAATGCCCCGACCCTCGGCCCACGTCGTGCCACATTGCCCTTCTCCCCCGCAAAAAAAACCTCACCGTTCCAGTTCAGCAAACTGAAACCAAGCTGCTGTTTACCAAATAAAATACTCAGGGTCGTCACCGGCAACTGCCAGCGCGGGTTGTTCCAACCGTGAGAAGGCACAAACAGCACGTCACCGACGGACAGGGTCTGCACTTGATGATGCCCCTGCGGATCGCCCCACCCCATCTCCTGCTCGCCGGAAAGCACCAGCTCAAGGCGCGGAAAATTAACGTCATAAGCCAGCGGCGGTGCAGGATGCTGATTCCCCGCAAAATACACTTGCCGCACCCCTTTGGGGTTTTCCAGCAACGGCATCAGAGCAATGTGCAGAGGGGTTTTCATCGTCGGCGACCTTTCAGAAATAAGCAGCTCATCATAACCAAACTACAGCGCGAACTTTTGTTCCGCTCGCAGGGAATGCGAGAAAGGTCGATAAAATGTAGAAGGATTGCTGCCCGCATCAGCAATGCGGGCAGCAATGAATTGGATACGGGGAATTCGCCCCAGTAAAAAACGCGTTTTTGCACTTTGCCATCGGCCAGATATCCGGTAGGTACTCCGCCATTCATAGCCATGTCGCCCGCCGCTAAGCGGATATTTTCACCGCCCCATACCCCCTATTGTTTCTCCTGCGAGCTCGCACTTCGTCATCACTTTTCACCTCACAGGAGTACGCATTATGGATACACAATTTATTGGTTCCGTTATCAATGCCCTGCCGTTAGAAAATATGATTGGCGGCCCGCTGCAGGCCATGATTAAAGCGCAGGTTCAGGCCAGCAAGGCTTATGCCGATTTCCTGCTTTCCGTCTGTATCAAGGACGGCAAGGCCGAAGCCGTGCAGTTTGATTATGACGAAACGGTGGTTGATCAAGCCGGTGTGATTCAGGGGGTGGTCAAAAAAACCATGCGCATTCCTCTGCTGGCGGCCATCACTCACCCGATCATTTGTATCGAAGAAGGGACCATTGATTTCGAACTTGAAGTCACCCAAAGCGAAGCCAGTTCCAGTACGGACGATGCAGAAGGGTCTTTCGAAGCCACGCTCGGCTGGGGTCCGGTCAAAGTAAAAGTCTCTGGCCGTGTTTCGCATAAAGCAGAACAAACCCGCAAATCCGATACCCGCGCGAAGTACAGCATCCATACCCAAATCAAACGCCAGCAACCGCCGGAAGCGCTGATGCGCGTGATTGATTTTCTGACAGATGCTGCCACTAAACCGGCCGTTCTGCCTGCCGAAGCGAAAAAACTGGACGACAAAAAACTCGACGCCTTCCCGGAAACCTCAACCGCAGGTCCCGGGACGACCCCAGCCAAAGAGCCTGAAAAAGTGAACTGAGTTATCCCCCTGGTGGCAGGCAATGTAAACCGAAGGCCGCGTCTGTGGCGGCCTTCTTTTTCAGGAGTCAGTTATGTCATTGAAAAACTGGTTTGGCGGCGGAAAGCGCCCGCCAGAAGGCCCACCCGATACCCCCTCGGATCCCACCTTACCCGATCCTCCACCAGAACCACCGGTGGCCGAGGGCCCGCGGGTTCCTGTCACGCTGGAGGACATTACCCGAGGTATGCAGCTCGCGGCTTCGTCAGCCAACCAGCTGATTGCGCACCAATATATGCAGGCGCTGGACCCCTTTTTTGAACATATGGACGACGGCAGTCTGATGCCGCGCACTCTGATTATGCAGCTTGATGAGAAAAATCACTTCGAGCTGCCGCTGGTGGCACTGGCCACACCGCGCGGCCTGATGCTGGAAAAGATGAAAGTGCATCTGACTGTGCGTACCGATGGCGTCGAACAGCTGTCGGCTGGCCCAGACAGCGGGCAGGACAATGTCAGCCGTTTTCATGTCAGCCTGTCACCCGCCAGTAAAGACAGTGAAGGCCGCGACAGCCGCCATGTGGAGATCGAAATGCAGTTCACGGTGCTGGAGCCACCGGAAAGTGTCATGCGCCTGATCGATGAGTACACCAACCGGGTGATCCCAATCCCTAACGTTAAGGAGTCAGCAGATGAGTAATGTCATGTTAACCACCGGCGCGAATGGCCTGGCGCTGATCAAAGATTTCGAAGGCCTGCGATTGGAGAAGTACCAGGACGTGGTCGGCAAATGGACCATTGGTTACGGCCATTTGATCCTACCGACCGAAAGTTTTCCGCAACCCATCACCGGGGCGCAAGCCGGGGATTTGCTGCGTAAGGATCTGGCAGTCAGCGAGGCTGGGGTGAATAAGTGGGTCAGCATGGTGCTGACGCAAAACCAGTTCGATGCACTGGTCTCATTTACCTTCAATTTAGGTGTCGGCAACTTACAAAGCTCAACGCTGCTGAAATTACTCAATCAGGGACAGTTGCAGAGCGCCGCCGACCAGTTTTTGCGCTGGAATAAAGCCGGTGGCAAAGAGGTCGCCGGGCTGACCCGCCGCAGAATCGCAGAACGTAGCTTATTTTTATTGGCCTGAACACGCTCATCATTAAGGATATTGTCATGAAAAAAACGCCGTTGTCCGATTTGCTCCCTCATCGTATTGCCATCGCGCTGCTTAACAGTGCCCTGCTGGCCTGCGCCCTTTCTCCGGTTTATTCTGCCAGCGCGGCAGAAAGTATTTCTTGCACCACGGCCGTCAGCGAAGCAAATAAGGCATTGCATCAGCTTGGTGTAAAACCTATTCAACATGAAAAAGAGTTAGTGCAGTTATTAAAGATACTCAACCGCGATGATGTCTTACCGTCCAGTTATGTCACCACGGCGCAGGCCAAAGAAGCCGGCTGGAGCGGAAAAGATAATAGCTCATTATGGAACAGCTGGTCGCTGAATAAGAAATCGATTGGTGGTGACTCGCTTGAAAATAAGGCATTACCAGAAAAATACCGCTGGTACAGCGCCGATATAGAAGCGGTGCGCGGTAATCGCAGTCCTAAACGCCTGGCATATTCACCCGAAACACAGACGCGTTATTTAACCACCGATCTTTATCATTCCTGGGTGAAGATCAGCCCCTGCGAATAAATAACCGGTTCACTCTTTTATTTCAATTAAAGCTTGAACGGCGACATTATTTTCGGCGTTCAATACTCCGCCCATCCTGTTAATGACTTTTGAGGTGTTATTATGTTCCAAAATTATAATCTTCAGCAGCCTGCCGGCAGTAATTCATGCGGTGCTTATGCACTCAGCGCGTTAATTAATGCCCGTAATTTGGGCAATCCGGCCAATACACCGCTGGGTAATACCACTTACAACGCGGTGATCCACATCCAGAACGGCCTGGCGGGATATCCAGCGGCGTTTACCAACGCCGCGCCGCTCTCTCTGCCCTCCACGTTGGTCAGCCTCGGTATCCAGAGTGGCTTTAATGATGGCGTGCAGGTGATGGTGACGCCTGACTTACCCGGCGCTCTGCTTCCGCTCATTGCTCCGCAGCGGGCGCGAATCGGCAATACCGCCACCGTGATTGACAGTGCAGCTCAGCTTCAGGGAATGGTGCAAGCCGCCGGTTATTATTTGGCGCTGGTGGCGGGCGGTACACACTGGGTGGCACTCGGTCGTGATGCACACGGATTTTACATGTATGACCCCGCAACCGGACAGCACGGCATTCCGACCGGTCTGGTGGGAAATGCGCTGACGTTCAATGCGCAAAACTATGTGTTCGCCGGCATTCTGATCTGCTTCTGACAGCATGTCCCCCGCAATCAGACAGTGCCACGCCCTCCGTGGCACTGTGTTAAGCCATGAGGAGAGACTATGACAGCCGCGATACTTGACCCCGTCGGTAATTTTTTTGTCAGCCAGATCCTCGCCGCCTTTGCCGGATTGTTTGGCGGCCTGAGTATTTCGTTTTTCTGGCAGCCCAAAAAGCTTCATCGCCATGGCCGGTTTTCGGCTGGCTTGATCATTGGCAGCATCAGCGTCGGCGCAACGTCAGCCCTTGGCGGTATTGTCTCCCGCTGGCTGGGGATGAATTTTAACGAAGCCGACACCGCCATGGGCCTCGGTTATGTCGTCGGTGCTGTCAGCGTTGGAATGATCGCCTGGCTGGCGAATTTCTTTAACCGCCGCGAAGACGACGACATTCTCGAAGTGGCCGGGGAGCTGAAACGCGTGGCGCGGGGTATGTCGAAACCCCGCGCCGCCACACCACGCGATACCCCGCCGCGCACACGGGCAACCAAAAAATCTGCCGGAGATAACCGCAATGAACATTGAATGGTGGGGTTTTTTAGCCCTGACGCTGATTGATATCACCACAGCCCTGATTATCTTTTTCTGCGCACTGAACGAGCGCATGTTGCTGCTACCAGCCTGGTATAGGATCGGGCTGATCGCCGCCGCTTTTGGTTTCGCCGCTCAGGGCGGGCTGAATCTGCCGTACTTGCTGTTCGATATACAGCTTTATGCTCATGCACTGCCGTTCTGGGCGCTGAAAGATGTCGGGATTGCGATGGTGGCCTGCCACTATTTCTGGCAAGTCATCCGAGATAAACGAAAATTGGGGACACGCTTGTCACCACGAACCAAGAAAAATGTTCAGAAATAAAACGGTGCCACTCGTGTGAAATAACAATAAAGGATCCCTGGAGAAATAAAGCAGAACAGAAAGGACTGACTAGTGACGATTATTCATCGAGTGATAACATCATGGCGGCCTGCGTTCTATTTTTCACATTCAGCCGCCGGTAAATGGATTCAAGATGGGACTTTACCGTTCCTGCACTGATATTTAACAGGCGACTGATCTGCTTATTAGACTCTCCGGCCGCGATCAGTCGCAATATTTCCCTTTGCCGTTGACTGAGCCGGGTTAATGACTGCTCCTCACCAATATCTTCATAATGCTCATTCGGTACACAGACCATTCCGCAGGATGCCGTTCTTAATACCTGCCCAATGGTTTCCAGCGATGCATTTTTAGAGACTACCGCAATAGCATGATGTCGCAGGTAAAACTGTAAGGCGCTCTTTTTTACCTTCACCAACATGATCACGATCCGAATATTTGGGTGCGACAATGAAATTTCATCCAGTACAGGAACACAGGCTTCATGATCCATTTCACCATCAAGTAAAATCACTGAAATATTATTTTCGTCCAGAGCATGCCATATTGCATCTAAGCTATTGACGCCGTTTACACCAATCTCCGGCATTATATTTTTTAGACCCGCCGACATACCCTGAATGAAAATGGATAGTTGATCAACAATAAGTACATTCATTGTAAAACTCTCCGTTTAAAACTGATTGTGTGCAGTCGCAAAAGGAAATCCTTCGCTTAATGAGTATCGCTGTAATAAATAAAAAACGGAGAAGTCATTCGGCATATGACGATTAACAGATAGGCGTTTCAGGCGAGAATGAAAACAAAAAAAGGCACCGAAGTGCCCTCATGTAACTGCATCACCACACCCAGTCAGGGTCAGATGTTCTCTGCACGCAGACGTTTGGCAGCTTTCACCATGTTTTCCAGCGATTCACGGGTTTCCGGCCAGCCACGGGTTTTCAGGCCGCAGTCCGGGTTCACCCACAGACGCTCTGCCGGGATACGGTCCGCCGCTTTACGCAACAGGTCTTCGATCCACTCAACGCTCGGTACGTTCGGCGAGTGAATGTCATAAACGCCGGGTCCGATTTCGTTCGGGTACTCGAAGTCTTTGAAGGACTCCAGCAGATCCATATCGGAACGCGAGGTTTCGATGGTGATCACGTCAGCATCCAGCGCGGCAATCGAATCCATGATGTCGTTAAATTCGCAGTAACACATATGGGTGTGGATCTGCGTGTCATCTTTGGCAATCGCGGCGTTCAGTTTGAACGCATCCACTGCCCAACGCAGGTACGCATTCCACTCTGACTGGCGCAGCGGCAAGCCTTCGCGCAGTGCCGGTTCGTCAATCTGGATGATGCCGATGCCGGCTTTTTCCAGATCCTCCACTTCGTCACGCAGCGCCAGCGCAATTTGTTTGGCGATGGTTTCACGGCTGACATCTTCACGCGGGAAGGACCAGCAGAGAATGGTGATAGGTCCTGTCAGCATGCCTTTGACCGGTTTTTCGGTCAGGGACTGTGCGTACTTCGCCCACTCAACGGTGATGGCTTCCGGGCGGCTGACGTCGCCGATGATGACCGGTGGTTTGACGCAGCGGGAACCGTAGCTCTGTACCCAACCGTTTTGCGTGAAGACAAAACCGTCCAGATGCTCACCGAAGTATTCCACCATGTCGTTACGTTCGGCTTCGCCGTGCACCAGGACGTCCAGATCCAGACGTTCCTGTTCTTTGATGGCCTGACGGATGTGCTCGCTGACGCCGGTGCGGTAGTTTTTACCGTCGAGGCGACCCTGTTTGAAGTCCAGACGCAAGCCACGGATTTCAGTGGTTTGCGGGAATGAACCGATGGTGGTGGTCGGCCATGCAGGCAGTTTGAAACGGGCACGCTGCGCTTCGGCACGTTGGGTGTAAACGTGCGGGCGCTCGATATCGGCGGCAGCGATGGCGGCGACACGTTTGCCGACGGCAGCGTTGTTCACGCGGGTCGATTCACGGCGGGCGCGGATAGGTGCGCTGTAGTCCGCCAGTTTCTGCTGGGCTTCAGGCGTCGGGTTATTCAGCGCCGACGTCAAAAGCGACAGCTCGGCACATTTTTGCAGGGCAAAGGCGAACCAGCTTTTCACTTCGTCATCCAGACGGGTTTCAACGCTTAAGTCGATCGGACTGTGCAGCAGTGAACAGGAGCTGCCGATCCAGACGTTACGGCCTTCCACCAGTGGTTTCAGACGGTCGAACCAGCTGCTCAAATCTGCACGCCAGACGTTACGCCCATTGATCACACCCAGTGAAATCAGCCACTCTTTGGGCAGTGCGTTAATCACCGCTTGCAGGTCATCGCGACCGGCCACCGCATCAATGTGCAGACCCTGAACCGGTAACTGACGGAGGGTCTCAATGTTGTGACCGACGCTGTCGAAATAGGTGGTCAGCAGCAGTTTGGTTTTACCCTGTAGCTGCTCGTAAGCCGGTTTGTAGGCATCCAGCCACGCTTGCGGTAATTCCAGCACCAGCGCAGGTTCATCAATCTGCACCCATTCGATACCGCGTTTTGCCAGTTCGGCCAGCACTTGCTGGTAAACCGGCAGGATGTCGCTGAGCAGGGAAAGACGGTCAAACTGCTCGCCTTTCACTTTGCCGAGCCACAGGTAAGTCAGCGGACCAAGCAGAACGGGTTTGATTTTGTGACCGAGCGCCAGGGCTTCATCCACTTCGTCCAGCAGTTGGGTCCAGGTCAGTTTGAACTGCTGCCCCTTCACGAACTCCGGCACCATGTAGTGATAGTTAGTGTTAAACCATTTGGTCATTTCCGCAGCGGCAGCCGGTTTACCGGTCGGTGCGCGACCACGTCCCAGACGAAACAGGGTATCGAGATCGACAGAACCGTCAGCATTTTGATGGCGGGCTGGCACGTTGCCGAGCAGCAGGCTGGTGGTCAGTACGTGATCGTACCAGGCGAAATCGCCGACCGGCACCAGATCCACGCCAGCTTCTTCCTGTTGTTTCCAGTGACGGGCGCGCAGTTCGCGGCCAGTTGCCAACAGCTCTTCCTGCGTGGAATTGCCTGCCCAGTAGCTTTCTTGTGCTTTTTTAAGTTCACGACGCAGACCAACGCGTGGAAAACCCAGAGTGTGATTCAGTATCGTCATCTTTTTAATTCCTGTTTAGCCGTCCAGATGTTTACACATCCATAATCCGCAGGTACTGTATATTCCACAAGCGCAAATTATTCATGTCACAGTGAAGGACTCTCATGATCGAACTGAAACACCTGCGAACGTTGCAAGCACTGCGCAACACAGGGTCACTGGCTGCTGCCGCTTCGCAGCTTCATCAGACACAATCGGCCCTGTCGCACCAGTTCAGTGACCTTGAGCAACGGCTGGGTTTCAGGTTGTTCGTGCGTAAAAGTCAGCCGCTGCGTTTTACGCCGCAGGGCGAAATCATGCTGAATCTGGCCGAGCAGGTGCTGCCGCAAATCCAGCGGGCGTTGCAGGCGTGTAATGAACCGCATCAGACTTCATTGCGCATTGCCATCGAATGCCACAGCTGTATTCAGTGGCTGACGCCCGCGCTGGATAGCTTCCATCAGAACTGGCCTCAGGTGCTGATGGATTTCAAATCTGGCGTGACCTTTGATCCGCAACCGGCGCTGCAACAGGGCGAGCTGGATATCGTCTTAACGTCTGACATTCTGCCGCGCAGCGGTTTGCACTATTCACCGATGTTTGATTTTGAAGTCCGTCTGGTGCTGGCACCGGACCATCCGCTGGCGACCAAACCTGTCATCACGCCGGAAGATCTGAGCACAGAAACGCTGATGATTTATCCGGTGCAGCGTCAACGTCTGGATATCTGGCGGCATTTCCTGCAACCGGCAGGCGTCAGCCCGTCACTGAAAAGTGTCGATAACACCTTGTTATTAATTCAGATGGTGTCGGCAAGAATGGGTATTGCGGCATTACCACACTGGGTGGTGGAGAGTTTTGAGCGCCAGGGTTTAGTCGTAACCAAAACCCTGGGCGACGGCTTGTGGAGCCGTTTGTACGCCGCCGTGAGAGACGGCGAACAGCGTCAGCCGGTGACCGAAGCGTTTATTCGTTCGGCGCGCCAGCACGCGTGCGATCATCTGCCGTTTGTTCGCGACGCGGCACGACCCAACGCCGGTGCACCCACAGTGAGGACATAATCACCGCAGCGCCGAGGATAAAACTCGGCCAGTGTGGCTGCTGTTGCCAGATCGCCAGATTAACCAGCAACCCGGCCGGGACATGAAAGTTGTTCATTATCCCCAGCGTTCCGGCATCCACCTGCGTCGCCCCGTAGTTCCACATGAAGTAACCCAGCCCCGACGCACCAATCCCCAGCCATACCAGGATCCCCCATTGCAGTTCAGTGGTGGGCAGTTTTTGCGGATTGCCCCACAGGCACCACGCCACCACCGCGCAGAGCAGCGCACCAAGATAAAACCAGGAAAATGCCGTGTGCTGTGGCATCGGATGGGTTTCCATCAGACGTTTGTACCCCACCTGCCCGAGCGCAAAGCAGAGGTTTGCCGCCTGCACCAGCAACAGCCCGATGATGAAATGTTCGCTGATATGGTCATAGCGAATGATTGCCGCGCCGGCAACGGCCAACAATGCGCTCAATGCATAGCCGATACGGATTTTGCGGCCACTGATCAGGTCATAAATCAGCGTCACGTAGAGCGGGGTCATCACGGTGAACAGCAGGAACTCCGGCACCGACAGGTACAAATAGGCCTCAAAGCTGATCAGATACATGATGCCAAGCTGCATCGCGCCGACCGCCATGTACATCAGCAGGGTTTTAACCGGGTACCCTTTCCAGCGCAGAAACGGCAGGAACACCAGCGCAGCCAGGCTCAGACGGACCAGCACGGAAAAAACACTGTCAACCTGACCGGCGAGATAGACGCCGATCAGGCTGAAAGAAAAGGCCCACAAAAGGGTGGTAATAATAAGTAACGGCACGCAGTTCAGCCCGAAAAGGAACAAGATGAGGGATTGTAACGGAAGTTGGAAAGGGACAGCGCTCAAAGATGGTTTACATCTGTACAATAATGCACCCAATGAGAGCCAGGACACGCTTTAAGCGTTACGTGCTGCGAACCTCCACGATGTGCGCTTCTATAGCGTAAACTTAAGCAATGACTGAATGGAGGGTACTCTGATGAAACATGTTTATGGACTCTTGGCCCTAATGCCGCTGATTTTCGCCGTACACGCCACAGCGGCCAATACGATCCCACCGCCGGACCGTGCACAGCAGTTGTTAAATAATCCCTCACAACAACGGATGCAACAGCAGCAGCAAAACAACTCACAACTGCAACAGCGCCAGTTGCAGCAGGGGATAACCAACAGCCAGCAGCAGGAACAACTCAGGCTGCGCTCGCAGATCCAAAACGATCAGCAGCGCCTGCAAACCCAACAGCTGAATCAGAACAATCAGCAGCTAAATCAGAAATTGAATCAGACGCCGTAAAGGCGTCTTTTCATCCGGTTCTGCCTGGTTTAAACCCGTTCAGATTGCTCTTCGGGGGCCAGCGGTATCAACTGCTCCACGGCTCTGAGGACATTTTCGCGCTGCTCATTTTTGCGTACCACTAAATAGACATCAATATTCAACTGCCGGGCCGTCCGCGCCTCCAGCTTGCGATAACACAACCCTTCACGCATCGACAAACACATGGATTCAGGCATCAACGCCATCCCTTTTCCACGGGCCACATTCGCCAGCGTCAGCAAAGAGTCATCCGGTTCTGATTTCCGCTTGAGGGTAAAAGGCAGCTTTTCAAAAAATGCTTCGCACTTATCATAAAAGCTGGGGTTTGCGCTGCGGCTGAACCAATACAGTGGCAAATCAGCCACATCCTGCAATGAGAGGCTGTCCTTAATACTGGCCGGGTGTGATGAAGGCAAGGCCAGCATCAGAGGCTCGCGATGCAACCAGCGGAAATCGAATTCGTCATCATTACTGGAAGATTTCTCCCCGGTTAGCGCGATATCCAAATTTCCACGGCCGAGGATTTGTAATAACTGCTTGGACGTCAGCTGATAAGAAGAAACATCATCAGCATCAATCAGTTTTTCCAGATGTGCGTTAATGGTGGGAATTAACGTGAAATCCAACGTTCGGGTCACGCCAATTTTGACGGTCCCACTTTCTACTTTAAGACTTTTGACCAATTGTGAAAGTTGTTCAATCAGTTGCATGGCCTGAGTCTGTAACCGCATGCCTTCCTCAGTTAAGTGAACCTGATGAGTATTACGGGTAAAAAGATGGCAACCAATCACGTCCTCAAGGCACTGAATCTGTCGGGTCAGCGGGGGCTGAGTCATTCGCATTCGTTCAGCGGCCCGCCGAAAATTCAGTTCATGAGCAACCGCAACGAAGCATTGTAATTGCTTGATTGTAGGCAGTTTTTCGTTGAAATAATTCAATGCATAGCTCCCGCGCCATTTTCCCTGGATCCAGAGAGAAAGAGGGAATAGTCAACATCAGAAAAACAACCTGTCCAGGTGTCAGTTAAGGTAGAAAGAGTGCTGTTAAGTAGGTTACCCGAACCAATCATCACTTTCCATAACATGTGTGATACCAAATCTATATTACAAAAGTAACAATTCTCTAAAAAGAGCGAATTGATATTGTGATGTCTCTCACACACGTTCCTATAGAGGCTTTACTATGTCAGCTAAATATGTACTCATCTCGCGCTTCCCGTTGAAAACCAATACTGATAAAACGCTTTTCTCTTCATTAAATAATAGCGATAGCAAAAAATATTTTTTCTCCGACGAACAGGGCATCAATGAATTATTGGAGCTGCGTGCTTTCAGTTCAATTGCTGACATTGAAAGTCAGGAAGGTGAATTAGAAGAAGCATTTAAAACATTCGCTAAAGTGCTTGCCGGTGATGTCCGCCGCGAGTTAGTTAAATATGTTGAAGCCCCGATCGACTCCACGGATGATTTGCCAGCGACTGAATATGTACAACTGCGCCATGTTGAAGTCCCTGCAGAGAATTACAGTCAGTATCGTCAATGGCGTGACGAGACCATTTTCAATGTAGTTCGTGACAACAAAGATAAGATCGTCAGCTTTGGTGCTTATCATTCATTGATCAGTGGCCAGCCTGGCGTGATGTTTATCTCCGCATTCAATGGTAATAAAGAAGCCTATAAAGAAGCATTCACCAACGAGCGCTACCAGACAATTATCCAACAAGCAGGGGATAATTACATCACTGGCGGGAACGAGGGGCTTTATACCCGGTTCTATCGTTCAATTTCGGGTTGTTGATGTTTTCTCCTATGATAGGAAATAATCATGACTAAAAGAATCATTGTCGTTGGCGACAAATTTAGCGAGTTTTCTAACGGAAAAGATGTTGTTACAATTAGTCAGTTAGATCTCATCACCCAAATACCCGCACATATCATTGATACGGACAGTCATTTTATTGTAGGCCAAGGTGTTCGTGATGATTATGCCGGCAAGGTATTGGATAATCAGCGCCGAAATAAAAACCATGAGAACAAACTCGATTTAACCGAATTACAGCAACTGACTACTTCTGCCAAAAATGCACATTCACATAAGAAAATGTACCATAACACCTTAATTGGCATGGCAGAAAGGGTTGAAGAGGATTCATTTGCGCTCCCGTTATTAATTGATGAGCGTTGCGAGTTGATGGCTGACCATCAGACAGGTCAGCATATTCAGGGAATGATATTAGTTGAGGCTTGCCGCCAGACGTTTATTGCCATTACGGAAGAGTTTTACATGGCCGGGCAAGTGGGCAAGTCCTATTACGTTATTAATGACATGAATATTAAATTTGATAATTTTCTTTTTCCACTTCCGGCGCTGGTTAATTATGAGTTGCTGGAAAAAGATATTAATGAAAGAAGATCGCGCTTTAAGGCCACGATTCGAATATCTCAGCACACCACGTTATGTGCAACGATGTCAGTCGCGTTCACCGTTTATCCCTCAAGCGTGATCAGTGAGAAGGAAGGGTTATTAGCCACGGACATGACCCACTCCATTTTACAGTCACAAATAACACACACGTTAGTGTCTGACGGGAGCACACATGTCTAAACCAAACGGCCAACATTATACTCTGGCCGTGACCACGCAGGGGCCGCTTTACCCCCCTGCGGAGGTCGTGGACGCACAGGGGAATTTTGTTGTTATCGGTCAGATCTCAACGCACGCCGGCATTGCCTGGGGTGGCGCGATTGTGGATAAGAACAGTCCACTCCCGCCGTTTGGCCAGGTAAAACCTTATACTATTATTCATAATATTAGTGAGTTAACAGAAGATCAACTGGCCGAAATTACGCTTTACACCCTGCCATTGCCTCTTCCTCTGAATAACTACCCGATGCTGTTTGCCCCGGAACAAAGACCGCAGGCAGCACAGGATCAGCGGCCAGCCCGACCGCTGCATGAAGGGTATATCGCAGATTTTCGCCCGGCAGATGGCCGAAGGAAATTGCCGGCCATCACACTGGCAGACTGGGTTAAAGCTCAGGGCGAACTCGTCGTGACGTTGAGTGAAGATAAACGTTCCGCACGCTTTGATTTTATATTTAAAAATCTACTCCCTGACAGTCTGTATACCGTGATGAGTTTAAGGGAAAGAGATCTTGCCCCGGAGCAACCGAGCAGACCTGGCCCGTTAGGTATTCCAAACGTATTTATTACCGATGCACAAGGCAATGCGACCTATTGGGCTGAACTGCCCAATCCCTTTCCTGCCACGGGCAATGCGCGAAATCGGGTAATTAATGTTGTGGTGCTATTTATGAGCAGCCAACAAAGTTATGGCGGTGCAATCGGCCTGTATGGTTTGGGTGGGGATATTCATGCTCATCTAAAATTACCGACATTATCTTTCAGTGAATTAAATACCTCTGAATAAGGAAAGACTATGCCATTTGTACAAATCACCACCTGGAAAATGAATGATGAGGCTAAAGTTAAAAAATTAGTCGAGGACATCACCCATGCCATTCATCTGCACTGCGGCGCACCTCTGGATAAAATATCCGTGGTGATCAGCGAATTATCCCCTTCCCGCTGGTCAGATGCCGGGATATTAGGCAGTGATGAAACATTCCCTACCCAAAGTCGTAGGAAAAATTATGAGGAGAAGCTGTGAAATCGGCAGCTGCTTTTTTTGATGTGGATGAAACATTGATAAAAATGAAAAGCATGTTCCATTTTTATCAATACTGGAGCGATGTTTGCCAGTGGCAGGAAAAACATCAGCATTTTACCGAGAGATTCAGGCACGCATTATCGGCAGGCACCGCCAGAGAAGAGCTTAATCGGATGTATTATCGCGAATTTGCTGGCGTCAATATCAATGACCTTAACCGTGTGGGAGAGAACTGGTTCAACAACTTCTTGCAGCACGATGAGGCTTATATTTCGAGTGCAGTCGATGCGCTTCGTCAACATAAGTCGCTCGGGTATGTGACGGTATTTATCTCTGGTTCAATGCTGCCTATTTTGAAACCGCTCGGAGAGCATCTCGGCGTTGACGCCATACTCAGCGCGCCGCTGCTGATTAATAGCAGCGGAATATTAACCGGCGAAATTGGTGAGCCACAGACCATTGGCCGTGGGAAACAGCGAGCATTATTAGAATTTAGCCAAAAAAACACGATTAACCTCACAAAGAGTTATGCCTATGGCGATGATCTTTCAGATATTCCGATGTTGGAAGTAACAGGCTATCCCGTATGTGTCGGAGCAGATTCAAAACTTGCTGAATATGCGCTTCAGAATAAATGGACCATTCTTGAACAGAATGTTCCAGCAACGTAAGGAATATTATGAATATCTCACATCATGACCATCCGCCGCTGAGTCTGCAAACATGGCTGGCACTGATTATTCTCGCGCTTTCTACGTTTACCATCGTTACCACGGAATTAGCACCAATTGGCCTGTTAACCCCCATGGCAAAGGGCTTACATCAGTCTGAATCGATGATTGGTTTGACCGTCACGCTGTATGCCTGGGTTGGGGCGATCAGCGCCCTGCTCTCTTCGCTGTTTCTGGGCAATCTGCCGAAGAAAATGCTGTTGCTGGTGTTGACCTTGATTATCTTAGTTTCCAACAGCCTATGTGCATCGGTTGACAGCTATTCATGGTTGCTGGCGGCCAGGGTCATTGGTGCACTCGCACACGGCGCGTTTTGGGCAATGATCGGGGCTACCGCCGTTTCGATGGTTCCTGCGCGGTATATCGGCGTAGCAACCTCGGTGGTTTTTGGTGGCGTCTCTGCCGCCAGCGTATTTGGTGTGCCGCTTTCAAACTATATCGGCCTTAATCTCGGCTGGCGTCCGGCCTTCTGGCTGATGTCATTACTCAGCGTGATCGCTTTTTTCGGTATCGCCCTGATTGTACCGAAAGTGAAAAGCAGCAGCACGCTGGGGCTTGATGCTCTGGGCCGGATATTACGCTCCGGCGCACTGTGGAAAATCTATGCTGCCACCCTGCTGGCGATCACTGCACACTTTGCCGCATTCACCTTCATCGAACCCTGGCTGCACAGCATTAACGCCGTATCTGCCAGCATGATCCCCGTCATGCTATTCGTTTTTGGTATCGCCGGTTTAGCGGGCAATTTTGTCACCGGTATGTTGATTGATAAATGGTTGAAACCTTTGGTATCGCTCTCCGTGGTGCTGATTGCCGCAACGCTGATCACCCTTGGACAATGGGGTGCAAACCTGGCTGCGGGCCAAATTCTGGCACTGATTGTGGTCTGGGGCCTGGCGGTTTCCGGTATTTTCGTCGGCTTCCAGACCTGGGTGTTGAGGCTGGCTGGCGACAACGCTTTCCCGGCGTCGGCCATCTACGTCTCTTTCTTTAATGGGGCGATTGGTTGTGGCGCACTGGCTGGCGCCTGGCTGGTCTCCACGCTGAGTATTCCTGTACTGATGAGCATTGCTGGCGTGGCGATCGCTCTGTCATTACTTCTGGTCGCCATCATTCCGATAAAAGTTGAGCAGACATCCATTCTCTCCGGGGAGGCAGCATGAAATCAGGCAACACGTTAACCGAGCACGGCCGTTCGATTATGGACAAGTTAGAGCCAGGTCTGGCTGACAAAGTCACTTCACGTTTAAGTGAACTGGACAGCGACCTGCCAAAACTTATCACCGATTATGCCTTTGGAGCGGTGGTGGGACGTCCCGGCCTGGATCTCAAAACACGCGAGATGATCACCGTCGCCTCGCTCATCACGTTGGGAAACGCGCAGCCTCAGCTTGAACTGCACATGCGCGGTGCGATGAATGTCGGGGTGACCCAGGAAGAATTACTGGAGATTGTCATTCAAATGGCGGTTTATGCCGGTGTCCCTGCCTGTATGAATGCCCTCACGGCTTACCGCTTAGCCGTCGCGCAGTACCAGGCGCAGAACCATTAACAAAGGAAACACCATGATAGAAGTAGTGGTAGTCGCGGCAAAACGAACCGCAACGGGAAGTTTCCAGGGTGCACTGGCTGAGCAACCGGCAACCGCATTAGGCAGCGCCGTTATTAAGGCGCTGCTCGACGAAACCGGCATTCCGCCAGAGGCCATTGAGCAAGTCATCATGGGACAAGTTCTGAGCGCAGGCTGTGGCCAGAATCCAGCACGGCAAACCGCATTACTGGCAGGTCTGCCCGCCACCGTGAATGCGATGACCGTCAATAAAGTCTGTGGTTCAGGTCTGAAAGCCGTGCATCTGGCGATGCAGGCAATTCAGTGCGGCGAGGCTGAAGTGGTGATCGCCGGGGGGCAGGAAAATATGTCTCTGGCGCCGCATATTCTAAACGGTGCTCGTCAGGGGCTGCGCCTCGGTCACAGCGAGTTGAAGGACACGTTGGTTCACGACGGTTTGTGGGATGCCTTTCACCATATCCACATGGGCGTGACGGCGGAAAATGTCGCCCGCCAGTTCAACATCCCCCGCTCACGTCAGGATGAATACGCTGCCATTTCACATCAGCGGGCGTTAAAAGCACAACAGGCTGGGCATTTTCGCGACGAGATTGTGCCGTTTGAATCTGTCACCCGCAAAGGAGAAGTCACGGTATTTTCTCAGGATGAAGGACCGCGCGAAACCAGCTTCGACAAGTTATCTCAGTTGAAACCGGCATTCGAAAAAGCCGGTACCGTCACGGCAGGCAATGCCTCATCACTGAATGATGGCGCAGCGGCGATCCTACTCTGCAGCCGTGCAAAAGCCGAAAGCCTGGGCCTGGTACCACTGGCAACGCTCGGACACTTCACCAATACCGGTATTACACCTGAAATCATGGGGGCGGCACCGATTGACGCCATCCGCCGCTGTCTGGAAAAACAGCGTTGGGATGTCGCCGACGTTGAGGTGCTTGAGTCCAATGAGGCTTTCGCGGCCCAGGCCCTGGCCGTCCTTTCCGCACTGCATATTCATCCCGACCGCGTGAATCCTTATGGCGGGGCGATTGCGCTGGGTCACGCGATTGGCGCTTCCGGTTGCCGTATTTTGGTCACGCTGATCCACAATATGAAACGTAATGATTTACATAAAGGCGTGGCTGCTTTGTGTATCGGTGGTGGGGAAGGTGTGGCTCTGGCAGTACAACGTGATTGAAGGTTAAACGAGACAAAAAATGAAGGGCTGATAATTCAGCCCTTTTTTATTCCCTGCCGGTCAAGCTCCGCCGCTAAGCATTCACGCCTTTCATTCCTTCGAGACTGTAGCGCTCGCCTTTAATTTCAATGCTGTTTTTAAGCGCGTTAATAAACGCCACATCCTCTGGGCTTAACCTAATGTCAGCCGCACCGGCATTTTCCACCGCATACTGACTGTTTTTGGTGCCTGGGATCGGCACAATCTGATCATATTGCGCCAGAAGCCACGCCAGGGCGATTTGCCCCAATGTGCAGTGATACTTTTCGGCCAGGGGCTGAATAACATCCAGGATGCGGGTGTTGTACTTCATATTTTCATCACTGAAACGGGCGTTGTTTTTACGGAAATCACCCTCAGAGAAATGGCTGTTATTGAGGTATTTCCCGGTCAGGAAACCTCGTCCCAGCGGCGAATACGGCACCACGCCAATCCCCAGTTTGACGGCCATCGGCAGGATGTCCTGTTCAATATCACGCGTCCAGAGGGAATACTCGGTTTGCAACGCAGCGACCGGGTGAACACGATGAGCTTTTTCGAGCGTGGTCGCCGAAACCTCACACAGCCCCACATGAGCAATTTTACCCTCTTTCACCAGTTCGCTCAGGCAAGACATGCTCTCCTCAATAGAGGCATCAGGGTTGACGCGGTGCAGGTAGTAGAGATCAATGCGTTCCACGCCCAGACGCTGCAAAGACTCATGACAGCATTGGCGAATGTAATCAGGCTGGTTGTTGATGCTGCGTTCGTAGGTGGCGTCGGCCGGGCGGTCGATACCACATTTTGTGGCGATTTTTATCTGTTCACGCTGCGCACTTTTCAGCGTGGCCAGAAAATGTCCGATCAGGCGTTCGTTATGTCCACGGCCGTAGACATTAGCGGTATCGATCATGTTAACGCCGGTGTCGATCACCGTTTTCAATACCTCAAGGGAATGCGCATCTTTCGCTTCGCCGTAGAACTCACTGAGTCCCATTGCGCCAAAGCCCATCGCCGATACGCTCAACTCTCTACCTAATGTTCTTATTTGCATCTTCGTCTCTCCTCAGAATAAAAAGTGAGTATGAATCAAGGTCAGAACCGGGAGAATTCCAAAGATATTAATATAAGAAAGGTATCACCGGGATATCACAAAGAGGATATCCCGTTTTGCGGCTGGCGCTTTCAGGCGATGAACTCAGACAAAATCTGGCCCAATCACATCAATCTTATCCGTACAGATGCAATCCACGCCCCAGCCGAGCAGCTCGCGCGCACGTTCCGGTTTATTGACGGTATAAACCAGAATATGCAGCCCCGCGTCTTTGATCTCTTTGACCCGTTCGGCGGTCAGCACTTTGTGATTAAGGTGCAACGATGCACATTCCAGCGGGTCGGTCAGGGTTTTCCAGTCGTCACGCCACTCATCAATCAGTAACCCGCGCGGCAACTCAGGTGCCGCTTTTTTAGCGGCCACCAGCGCATCGAATTCGAACGAGGAGAGCAACGGCGGCGCAGAGTGATCTTTCCACAGCTCACGGGCGGCCAGCGCCACCTGGGTGCCGGTTTCAGTATCGGTGCCGGTGGTCGGTTTGATCTCGATGTTCGCCATCATGTTGTGCTGCGCACAGCGCTGTGCAACCTCTGCCAGCGTCGGCAGTTTCTCGCCTTTGAATGCCGCGCTGTACCAGCCACCGGCGTCCAGTTCGTGCAACTTGTTCCAGCTCAGTTCACCCGCCACGCCCCAGCCGTTGCTGGTGCGGTTTAGGGTGTCGTCATGCAACAAGAAAATTTCGCCGTCCTGCGCCAGTTTGGCGTCGAACTCAATCATGGTATGGCCGTATTTCGCGCCCATATCGATGGCGGCAAGGGTATTTTCCGGGGCCAGCGAACCGCCGCCGCGATGCGCCACAATCCGTGGATAAGGCCAGACTGACATGTTTTACTCCATTCGTGATCCGCTGTGTGAATCGAAAAAGTGTAGCGCGTTCGTCGGCAAAACCAAACGTAACTGTGTGCCCGGCTCCGGGCAATTTTCATGATTGAGCCGAACCACCACGCCACTGCCCGCCCATTTGCCGTGCGCCAGGTTATCGGCACCGAGCAACTCCAGCGTGGTGAGATTCAGCGGAATGCCGGTGTCCCGGTCGTCAGACAGCTGAATATGTTCCGGCCGGATGCCGACGGTCAGTTCACGCCCGCCCCACTCCGGGCGCGGTTTGCGAAGCGGCAGCTCGAAGCCGCCCTCCATCACCAGCGACGTACCGTCACTGGCAAGTATGCCCGGTAACAGGTTCATGGCCGGTGAGCCAATAAAGCTGGCAACAAACAGCGTGGCCGGACGGCGGTAGACTTCAGACGGCGTGCCGATCTGCTCGGCGACGCCTTTGTTCATCACGATCACCCGCTCGGCCAGCGTCATGGCTTCGACCTGGTCGTGCGTCACATACAAACTGGTGGTACGCAGGCGGCGGTGCAGCTGTTGCAGCTCGAGGCGCATCTGCACGCGCAGTTTGGCATCGAGATTCGACAGCGGCTCATCAAACAGGAATACCGCCGGTTCGCGCACAATCGCACGCCCCATGGCGACGCGCTGCCGCTGGCCGCCGGACAGTTCACGCGGTTTACGTTTGAGCAGCGGGCCGAGTTCCAGAATACGGGCCGCCTCTTCGACGCGGGCGTGGATCTGCGCTTTGCCGAACCCACGGATTTTCAGGCCATACGCCATATTGTCAAACACGCTCATATGCGGATAGAGCGCGTAGTTCTGGAATACCATGGCGATGCCGCGATCTTTCGGTTCCATCTCAGTAACGCGCTGATCGTTGATGTAAATATCGCCGCTGGTGGTGCGTTCCAGCCCGGCTACCATGCGCAACAGCGTGGATTTGCCACAGCCTGACGGGCCGACCATCACAATAAATTCACCGTCCGCGACGTCCAGATCGATGCTCTGGATGATCTGATTTTTGCCGTCGTAGGATTTGGTTACTGCCTGTAGTTTTAAATTAGCCATTTCGCATTACTTCTCACTGTCTACCAGACCGCGCACGAACCAGCGCTGCATCAGGAGCACCACCGCAAGCGGGGGCAATAAAGTCAAAATCATCGCTGCCATCACCTGATTCCACTGGGTGGAACCATCGCCGGAAGAGATCATACTTTTGATTCCCGCCACCGCCGTGCCCATGGAGGCGTCGCTGGTGATCAGGATCGGCCACAGATACTGGTTCCAGCCGTAGATAAAGGTGATGACAAACAGCGCCGCCAGATTGGTTTTCGACAACGGCAGCACGATATCCCAAAAAAAGCGCATCGGGCCCGCGCCGTCGATGCGCGCCGCTTCCAGCAGTTCATCCGGCAGGGTCATAAAGAACTGACGGAACAGGAACGTGGCGGTGGCCGAGGCCATCAGCGGCAGCGTCAGGCCGGTGTAGCTGTCGAGCATATTCAGATTGGCGATCACCTGGATGGTCGGAAAAATACGTACTTCCACCGGCAGCATCAGGGTGAGGAAAATCAGCCAGAAGAACAGGTTACGCAGCGGAAAACGGAAATAGACGATGGCGTAAGCCGACAGCATCGACACCGAAATTTTCCCGATGGTGATGACTATCGCCATGATAAAACTGTTGATCAGCATCCGGCCAAACGCCGGGCTGTTGTCGCCGACGCCCTGCGTCCAGATGGCGCGGATGTTATCCCACAGGTGTGATCCTGGGATCAGACTCATCGGCACTTCGTAAATCTGTTTGTTATCCAGCGATGCGGCCACAAACGCCACATACAGCGGAAACAGGATCACCAGCACCCCGAGGATAAGCATGATGTGGCTGAAAATATCCAGCCCTCTGCGGTTCTCAATCATTGGTAACGCACCTTACGTTCGACGAAGCGGAACTGAATAAACGTCAGGCCGCACACCAGCACCATCAATACCACCGACTGCGCCGCAGAACTGGAGAGATCCAGACCGGCGAAGCCTTCGCGATACACTTTATAAATCAGCGTGGTGGTGGCCTGCACCGGGCCGCCGCCGGTCGCGGCGTCGATCACCGGGAAGGTGTCGAAGAAGGCGTACACCAGATTAACCACCAGCAGGAAGAAACTGACCGGCGAAATCAGCGGCAGCACCAGGTTGAAGAAGCGCCGTACCGGGCCTGCGCCGTCAATGGCCGCCGCTTCCACCAGTGATTTAGGAATAGATTGCAGCGCGGCGAGAAAGAACAGGAAGTTGTAGCTGACCTGTTTCCACACCGACGCCAGCACTACCAGGAACATTGCCTGACCGCTGTTTTGCGCGTGGTTCCAGTTGTAGCCCATCGATCCGAGGAAATGGGTGATAAGACCGAGACCAGGGCTGAACAAAAACATCCACAGCACGGCGGCAACCGCAGGGGCTACGGCGTAAGGGAGAATCATCAGCGTCTGGTAAATCCGGCTGGCGCGCACCACGTGGTCCACCAGCGCGGCAAAAAACAGGGAAACGGCAAGGCCGATAAACGCCACCAGGAAACTGAATTTCAGGGTGGTGTAGAAAGACTCAAGGTAATACGGGTCCTGGAACAGCTGCTCGAAGTTGCTCAGCCCCACGAACTGGCTGGATAATCCGAACGGGTCGAGCGTCTGAACCGAATACCACAACGCCTGACCGGCAGGCCATAAAAAGAAAATTGCCGTGATCAGCAGTTGCGGCAGTACCAGTACATAGGGCAGCCAGCTACAACCAAAACCGGGGCGGTGTGAACTCATATTGGGTTACTCGTTAATGCGTTAAGACAAAAGGCAGGCCACTCCGAATGAGGCGTAGCGAGCGAAGCCAGACTGGGTGCGGACAGCGCGCAGCCCCCGGAGTGGACATAACGTCCATGAGGAGGGCGAGCACTGCCCCATCCCAGTCTGGCAAAGCGCAGTAGCCGACTTACTTAGTAGAAGCTTCGAAGCGACGCAGCAGCAGATTCCCGCGCTGAACTGCGGTGTCTAAGGCTTCTTTAGCGGTTTTCTTGCCACTCCAGACGCTTTCCAGCTCTTCATCCAGGATGGTACGAATCTGTGGCATGTTGCCCAGACGCATACCTTTGGTGAACGGTAACGGTGGCTTGTTCAACATCTGACGGGTTGCCACGTCGGAACCTGGGTTTTTATCGTAGAAGCCCTGCTGCTTAGTCAGCTCATACGCGGCGGTGGTGACTGGCAGATAACCGGTTTTCTGATGCCATTCAGCGGCAATCGCCGGTGTGGTCAGGAATTGCAGGAACTCAGCCACGCCTTTGTAGGTCTCTTTGTCTTTGCCGTTCATCACCCACAGGCTGGCACCGCCGATAATGGCGTTTTGTGGTGCGCCCTTCACGTCAGCGTCGTAAGGCATCATGCCTACGCCGTAGTTGAATTTGGCGTACTGGCGGATATCAGCCAGTGAACCGGACGACGCGGTGGTCATCGCGCAATCGCCGTTATAGAACTTGGCAGTGGATTCGTCTTTACGACCAAAATAGGTGAAATCACCTTTCTTGTTCATGTCTTGCAACATCTGAATATGTTTGATTTGTTCCGGTTTGTTGAACTCCAGAACCGCGTCAGTGCCATCAAACCCGTTGTTTTTGGTGGCAACCGGCAGGCCGTGCCAGGCGCTGAAGTTTTCAATTTGGATCCAACCCTGCCAGCCGCTGGCGTAACCACATTTCATGCCGGATTCACGCAGTTTTTCGGTGTAGGTTGCCATCTCCTGCCAGGTTTTTGGTGGCTGGTCCGGGTTCAGACCGGCTTTTTTGAAGGCATCTTTGTTGTAGTACAGCACCGGGGTGGAGCTGTTGAACGGCTGCGAAAGCAGGCGCCCTTTGGAATCGGAGTAGTAGCCGGAGACGGTCGGCACGAACTGGGCAACGTCTTGTTTGAGGCCCGCATCGGCGAACACTTCATAGACCGGTTTGATGGCTTTACTTGCCATCATGGTCGCCGTGCCCACTTCGTAGACCTGCAAAATAGCCGGGGCTTTACCGGTACGGTATGCGGCGATGCCAGCGGCCAGGCTTTCATCATATTTACCCTTGAATACCGGTACGATTTTGACGTCCGGGTGGGTCTGGTTAAAACGGTCGGCCAGAGAATTCACCTCTTTACCCAATTCGCCATCCATTGAGTGCCAGAAAGGAATTTCCGTAACCGCCATCGCCTGGGTGCTGAACGCGAATGCCAGTGCGATGCAAAGTGTCGTTTTTGTAACAGCGTGCTTAAGCATGCTTGTCTCCTGAAGAGGGCTGGTGTGATGTCGGTGGTGAAAGGATTTTTTGATTCGGGAGCTAACATGACATGTCTAAATGACAGAAAAATAAAGGTTAAATGACATTAAGGTTACAGAGACGTGAAGTGCAGGTGACGGAGAGATGGCAATTTTTACGGGGCCAGAACAAGGCGTATTGCGGGCGCAATACGCCGTAGAGATTATAAAGCGCGTTTCAAACGGGCAACCGCTTCCTGCATTTGTTCTTCAGTGGCCGTCGCAAATGACAAGCGGAAGGTCGAGTGATCGGGATTTTCGGCAAAGAAATACTCACCGGGAACAAATACCACACCCTGCTCCAGCGTCTTTTTCAGCCATTCGCTGCAATTGCGCGGCTCGCGGAATTTAGCCCACAGGAACATGCCCCCTTTCGGGTATTCAAACGTCAGTACATCACCCAGTTCGCTTTCCAGCAGTTGTGCCAGAACCTCACATTTTTTCTTGTAGGCGGCGCGGATTTTTTCGACCTGGGCCGCCATGCGGTTCAGCCCGAGATAGCATTCAGCCACCGATTGCGACAGTGCGCTGGCATGTAAGTCTGCGGCCTGCTTGATGATAGCCACATTACGCAGCAGCCAGGCGGGCATAATCACCCAGCCCAAACGCAGGCCAGGAGCCAGAATTTTAGAGAAGGTCGAGGTGTAAATGACGTTCTCAGCGTGGCCGTTAATCTCATGCGCCAACTGATACAGCGTTGGCTGGCGTTCATCAGTAAACCGCAGCTCGCCATAAGGGTCATCTTCAATGATCAGGAAGTGGTGTTCCGCCGCCAGTGTCACCAGTTGCTCGCGACGGGCGCGGCTCAGCGTCACGCCGCTCGGGTTGCCAAAGGTCGGCACCAGATAAACGCCTTTAATTTTTTGCGTTTGCAACAGTTCAGCCAGTTGGTCCACCAGCATGCCGTCCGCATCTGACCCGACCGTCACCATTTTCGCTTCGGCCAGTTCTAACGTTTGCAGCGCCGCCAGATAGGTTGGGCTTTCCACGACAATTACATCACCCGGATTGACCACCGCGCGCATCACCAGATCCAACGCCTGCTGGGAACCGGCGGTGACGACGATATCTTCCGCGCTGGCCAGTACGCCGCGCCCGGCACACAATTCAACAATGCCCTGACGCAACGTGTGGCTGCCTTCGGTCAAACCATACTGGAAAGCGTGTTCAGGCTGTTCGGTGATGGCCATTTGCGTCGCCAGCCTTAGCCCCTCGAAATCGAATAATGCCGCCGAAGGAATACCACCCGCCAGTGAAATAACGCCTTCCATTTTGCTTTGTTTCAGTAACTCCCGGATGGCCGAACTCTTGATCCGGGCCATGCGGTTGGCGAGTAAACCCTCTGTATTCATTACGGCTCCAAATGATGCGTAAAATTTAATGAAATGTTAATGGCAGTAATTTAAAGCAAAAATAAAAACCGCCAAGCGCCAGCCGTGCGGTTTTTTAAATGATAACGGTTTGCGGCTGATTATCGCCGGGTTTTATGCCCCAAGATAGGCACTGCGCACGGCTTCATTCGCCAGCAGCGCCGCTCCCGTGTCTTCCAGCACCACATGGCCGTTTTCCAACACATAGCCACGGTCGGCCAGTTTCAGCGCCTGGTTGGCGTTCTGCTCGACCAGGAAGATAGTCATGCCCTCTTCGCGCAGTTGCTGGATAGTGTCGAAAATCTGCTGGATGATGATCGGCGCCAGACCCAGCGACGGCTCGTCGAGCAGCAACAGGCGCGGCTGGCTCATCAGCGCACGGCCAATCGCCAGCATCTGCTGTTCACCACCAGACATGGTGCCGGAGCGCTGAGCACGGCGCTCTTTCAGCCGCGGGAAAAGCTCAAAAACCTTCACCAGCCGCGTCTGATACTGGTCGCGGGTAGCGAAGAAGCCGCCCATCGCCAGATTTTCTTCCACCGTCATGCGCGAGAATACCCGTCGGCCTTCCGGCACAATCGCGATATCGCCGCGCATGATTTTCGCCGTCGGCCACTGCGTGATGTCCTGGCTTTCGAACAGAATCGAGCCGTGGGAGGCGCGCGGTTCGCCGCATAAGCTGCCGAGCAGCGTGGTTTTACCCGCGCCGTTCGCGCCGATAAGCGTAACGATTTCGCCTTTGTTGATGTGCAGGCTGACCTCGTGCAGTGCCTGAATTTTGCCGTAGTGGGCGGATACCTGATTGAATGACAACATCGTGTTCTGTCCCTTAGCCTTCACCCAAATACGCACGGATCACGTCAGGATTGTTACGAATTTCAGCCGGAGTGCCCTGCGCCAGCGGCGTGCCCTGATTCACCACGTAGATGCGGTCCGAAATGCCCATCACCAGTTTCATGTCGTGCTCAATCAGCAACACGGAAACGTTGTGCTGGTTACGCAGTTCGGCAATCAGCTGATTCAGCTCTTCGGTTTCGCGCGGGTTCAGACCGGCAGCGGGTTCATCGAGCATCAGAATTTCAGGCCGGGTGACCATGCAGCGCACAATCTCCAGACGGCGCTGCTGGCCGTAAGCCAGATTACCCGCCTGACGGTTGGCCAGTTCGAGCAAACCGACGCGTTCGAGCCAGTCGGCGGCGCGGTCCAGGGCGTCAGCTTCAGCGCGGCGAAAACCCGGCGTTTTGAAAAGCCCTGCCAGGACGCCACTTTTCAGATGCTGATGCTGTGCCACCAGCAGGTTTTCGATCACCGTCATTTCGCGAAACAGGCGTACGTGCTGGAAAGTACGCACCATGCCCATACGGGCGATTTTCTGCCCCGGCAACCCTTCGAGATGCTGATCGCGTAGTTTGATGGTGCCGCCGCTCGGCTTATAGAAGCCGGTCAGACAGTTAAATACCGTGGTTTTACCGGCGCCGTTCGGGCCGATCAATGAAACGATTTCGCCCTGATTGAGGTTCAGTGCCACATTGTTGACCGCCAGCAGGCCGCCAAAACGCATCATCAGACCTTCAACGGTTAACAGAGGTTGCGTACTCATGCCTGTTCCCCCTGATCGGCGATCTGTTTCTTCGAAAGCTTCAGTTTAAGCTGCACACGTTTCATCGGCAGTAAGCCCTGCGGACGCCAAATCATCATCAATACCATCAGCGCACCGAGCAGTAACATGCTGTATTCATTCAGATCACGCATCAGCTCGCGGGAAACCACCAGCAGGATCGCCGCCAGGATCACCGCAAACTGCGAACCCATCCCACCCAGTACGACAATCGCCAGCACAAAGGCGGATTCAACAAAGGTAAAGGATTCCGGGCTGACAAAACCCTGACGTGCCGCGAACAGCGTACCGGCGAAACCGGCAAAAGCGGCGCTGATGGTGAATGCGGTCAGTTTGATGCGGGTCGGGTTCAGGCCCAGCGAGCGGCAGGCGATTTCATCCTCGCGCAAAGCTTCCCACGCCCTTCCCAGCGGCATACGCAGCAGGCGGTTGATGATGAACAGCGTGGCAATCACCAGCAGCAGCGCCACCATGTACAGGAAGATAATGCGGTCGCCGGGATCGTAGTTGAGGCCGAAGAAGTGGCTGAAGGTATCCCAGCCGCCGTCGCGCGGCGTGCGGCTGAACTCCAGCCCAAACAAGGTCGGTTTAGGGATCTGGCTGATACCGTTCGGACCACCGGTAATTTCAGTGTTGTTAAGCAGCAAAATACGCACGATCTCGCCGAAGCCAAGGGTCACGATGGCGAGATAGTCACCCCGCAGACGCAGCACCGGGAAACCGAGCAGGAAGCCAAACGCGGCAGACACCAGGCCAGCCAGTGGCAGAGCTTCCCAGAAACCTAATCCGTAATAGTGGTTGAGCAACGCGTAGGTGTAAGCGCCGATGGCATAGAAGCCGCCGTAACCTAACACCAGAAGGCCTGAGAGCCCCACCACGACGTTCAGACCAAGGCCGAGCATGATGTAGATGAGTGTCAGCGTGGCGATGTCCACGGTACCGCGAGAGACGATAAACGGCCAGGCGATGGCGGCGATGATCATCACCAACGCCAACAGTTTCTGTTTCGGCGTCGAACCGTCAAAACTTGGCAGTACCCAGCTCGGACCGGAGAGCTTCTTCAGTCCGTTGCTCATCATTGGGCGGAACAGCTGGAACACAAACACAATGGCGCAGCCGATGCCGATCCACATCCAGCGCACTTCACCGGCACCGTTGACCACCAGTTTCGTGCCATCGAGACCCAATTGCAGGCCCATGATGAACGAGGCAAGCACCAGTAATACAAAGGCCGATAACAGGGCATTGAACAGATTGAGGCGCTTCATACTTTCTCAACCTCTGGACGACCCAGGATCCCGGTCGGTAAGACCAGCAGTACCACAATCAGCAGCGCGAAGGAGACCACGTCTTTGTATTCGGTGCTGAGATAGGCCGAGGTGAGTGCTTCGGCAACCCCTAAAATCAGCCCGCCAATCATCGCGCCTGGAATACTGCCGATACCACCGAGAACAGCGGCGGTGAAAGCTTTCATCCCGGCCATAAAGCCGATGTACGGGTTGATAACACCGTAGAACTGGCCAAGCAACACGCCCGCCACGGCGGCCATTAAGGCGCCAATGACGAAGGTCAGGGAGATCACGCGGTCAGTGCTGATCCCCAGCAGGCTGGCCATTTTCAGGTCTTCAGCGCAGGCACGACAGGCGCGGCCCATGCGGGAATAGCGGATGAACAACGTCAGCGCCAGCATCGCTACAAAGGTGACGATCCAGATAATCAGCTGCATGGTGGAAATGGTTGCCGCAAAACCGTTGGCCACGCCGAGCGTCCACTGGCCGGTGACCAGACTTGGCAGCGCTAAATCGCGCGAGCCCTGGGTCAGGCTGACGTAGTTTTGCAGGAATATCGACATCCCGATGGCGGAAATCAGCGCAATCAGGCGCTTGGAGTTGCGCACTGGCTTGTATGCCACGCGCTCAATGCTCCAGCCATAGGCGCTGGAAATGACAATCGCGGCAATGAATCCGGCACCGATCAGCAACCAGCTGGCATCGATACCCATCATCATCAGGGCCGCAATCACAATAAAGGAGACATAGCTGCCGATCATATACACCTCGCCGTGGGCGAAGTTGATCATGCCGATAATGCCGTAAACCATGGTGTAACCGATGGCAATCAGCGCATAGGTACTGCCCAACGTCACGCCGTTGAACATCTGCTGAAGGAAATATAAGAACTGCTCTGACATACCCTATCCTTTTACATCAAGGGGGTTGAATACGGTGCTGCGATCCCCGCTTTGCATCTATCCGATGCAAAGCGGAGTACTGCGTTGTTCTACTTTGGATGCCCAAAATCATTCTGGTTGCAGCCAACACCCCTGCAACCTGAAGGATGCAGGGCATTTATTTGATTGGGGTAGACGTGCCGTCTTTATGCCACTCGAAGATACCGAATTCGAAGCCTTTCAGGTCACCCTTCGCATCCCAACTCAGTGGCCCCATGACCGTATTCACCGGTTCGGCTTTCAGGTTTTTGGCGATATCTGCCGGTTCCATGCTGCCGCTGCGTTCCATGCCAGTGGTCAGCGCCTGCAACGCGGCGTAGGTGGTCCAGACGAACGGACCGGTTGGATCCAGTTTCTTGGCTTTCAGCGCATCAACGATAGGCTGGTTAGCCGGAACCTGGTCGTAGCGTTTTGGCAGGGTCACCAGCATGCCTTCAGACGCATCACCGGCAATGTTCGACAGTGAAGAGTTGCCCACGCCCTCAGGACCCATAAATTTAGCATTCAGACCGGCTTGTTTCGCCTGGCGCAGGATCTGGCCCATTTCCGGGTAGTAGCCACCGAAATAAACGAAGTCCACGTTGTCTTTTTTCAGGCGCGCCACCAGCGTGGAGAAATCTTTGTCGCCTGCAGTGATGCCTTCAAACAGCACCACATTGCCGCCGTTTTTCTTCAGGCTGTCTTGAACGGAACGCGCCAGACCTTCGCCGTATTGCTGTTTATCATGCACGACGGCAATGCGTTTAGGTTTGATGGTATCGAGGATGTATTTTGCGGCAGTCGGGCCTTGGTCAGAATCCAGACCGGTGGTGCGCATCACCATTTTGTAACCACGGGTGGTCAGGTCAGCGTTGGTCGCTGCTGGCGTGATCATCAGTATGCCTTCGTCTTCATAGATGTCAGACGCAGGCTGGGTAGAAGAAGAGCACAGGTGGCCAATCACGTAACGGATGCCGTCGTTGATCACTTTGTTTGCTACGGCGACCGCTTGTTTCGGGTCACAGGCATCATCGTATTCAACGCCAACCAGTTTGTCGCCTTTCACACCACCTTTAGCATTGATGTCAGCGATGGCCTGTTTGGCACCCGTGAACTCCATGTCGCCGTATTGGGCAACCGGACCTGACATGGCACCGACGATGGCCACTTTGATATCTTTTGCGACTGCTGCATGGCTCATGGCTAAAGCGATACATCCTGCCAACCAGATCTTGCCCGTTGTTACTTTCATCCTGATACCCCATTTGTCTGTGATGTGTATGTTGTTTTGCGCCTGCTTAAAACATCATCACTTAAGAATTTTACTATAAGTAATAACGCCTTAGCGGCTTATAGGGTCTTATTTTTAAATAAGACTTTATTTTTCATATCATTAAACAGGAATATTCTGCTGCAAATCAAATGAGCCAATCAGAAACAAGAGGTGTAAACAGAATTTTATTTGGGTGTTAACTCGGTGTTTTGATGAGCAGTCAGCTGTTAACGCTGGCTTTATCAATTAAAGCCAACATTTATCGCTTATAGCGGGATCGCCGAAAAAGTTTTCAACCTGTTACTGTACAAAAAAAGTTACGCCCCTGTTTTCAGGCTATTCGCTATACTGGTCGCCTGATTTTTCTGAAACCTCATGCCATGAAATTAACCATTCAAAGACTCACTTCACTCAGCACCCAGGACCTGATCGATCTGGCAAAAATCTGGCCGGGTCAGACCCCGGCTGACTGGCAAGCCACGCTTGCAGGTGATCGGGCATTATTCGCCGCCGTATTTAACGAACGTATTCTTGGGGCAGTAAAAATCGCACTGAGCGGAGACTCGGCCCAACTGAGCGATTTACTGGTGCGCGAAGTCACTCGCCGTCGGGGGGTCGGGCTGTATCTGCTGGAAGACTTGCAGGCGCAACTGCCGCAGGTGAAACGCTGGGAGATGAAAGCGGAGCCGGAGGCTGTGCTGGATGCGTTTATGCCAGCTTGTGGATTTCGCAAAATTGCGGGTGGCTGGGAAAGACAGCCCTGAATTTCTGGCATAAAAAAAGCGACCCGAAGGTCGCTTTTTTACTTTGGAAACGCCGTATTATCAGGCTTCAATCGCCAGGCGGAGTTTCTTCATGGCGTTCTTTTCTAACTGACGAACACGCTCTGCGGAGACGCCGTACTTGTCGGCCAGCTCCTGCAAGGTGGATTTGTTGTCATCGTCCAGCCAGCGGGCGCGGATGATATCCTGGCTGCGCTCATCCAAACCTTCCATTGCATAAGAGAGTTTGTCCGTCGCGTCTTTATCCCAGTTATCTTCTTCAATACTTTCTGCAAAGTCTGAACTCTTGTCTTGCAGATAAAGCATCGGTGCCATGGCTGCGCCATCACGTGGTTCGTCGTCCGGGGTTGGGTCAAACGTCATGTCCTGTGCGGCCATGCGTGATTCCATCTCCAGAACGTCTTTGCTGGTCACACCCAGTTCACGGGCAACGTGCTCAACTTCGTCGTGGCTGAACCAACCCAGACGCTGTTTGTTTTTACGCAGGTTGAAGAACAACTTGCGTTGCGCTTTGGTGGTCGCGACTTTCACGATGCGCCAGTTACGCAGCACATATTCGTGAATTTCCGCTTTAATCCAATGCACCGCAAAGGAAACCAGACGCACACCGACTTCAGGATTGAAGCGGCGTACCGCTTTCATCAGGCCGATGTTGCCTTCCTGGATAAGGTCAGCCTGTGGCAGACCATAGCCTGAATAGTTGCGGGCAATGTGAGCAACAAAGCGCAGGTGAGACAAGATCAGATGTTTCGCTGCCTCCAGATCACCGTCGTAATGCAGCCGTTCAGCCAGCGCCCTTTCTTCCTCTGCGGTGAGCATAGGATAAGTATTGGCTGCCCGAATGTAGGCTTCCAGACTACCTTGGGGAACTAATGCTAAAGTTTGCATTTCTTTGGTCATTCAAAGCCTCTCATGTATGACGTCATGTAGGTTTTATACTGCGTTGCTGCGGAGTGAATACCGCTTCGCCTTCGTGGCGCACAAACAAAACAACGCAGAGCCCTTCACCGTTTACTGCTTTATTACTGAATTCTTTTCTGCCCAATGCTTCAGCGTACCGGCTCATACTTTTGCCGTTTTTTCGACCGCGAATTTTACATAAAGTTCATTATTCAATGCAAGAGCCTAGCGACTTTATGTGACGATCAGGCTACCGGATAGGGAATTTGTGCTTTCGGGGAAGAAGAGATGTAAGACGACGTGATAGAGCAACCGATCTTGCTCTCCCCCTGTGCACAAGATCCTGTACATCAGGGGAAGAGTATATCAAAGAATCGCTATTGTGGTGTAAATCGCCGTAAATGTTGTACCGTTGCCAGCCACGCGGCAATCCAGCCAATCATCGCGGAAATCAGCAGCAGCAACAGGCTTTCGTCCCACGCCAGACCGTGCAGATCAAACGTCGTACCGAAGACTTTCGCCACCTGCGTCACCACGCTTTCCAGACGTAACACCAGCGCTTCGGAAAGGATCAGTGACAGCAACGCACCACAGAAGCCGAGCATCGCCCCACCGTTAAGGAACGGACGCAGAATGAAGCCATCAGTGGCGCCAATCAGTTTCATCACGTTGATCGTATCGCGGCGGCTGAAGATACTCAGACGCACACTGTTACCAATCACCAGGAAGACCGCGACGATCATCAGTACGCCGATCATTGCCGCTACCTGCCCGACCAGCCCGGTCAGCGCCGCCAGCCGTGCAAACCAACTGTCATCCATGCGCACTTCGTCAACGCCCTGAACGGCCGCCACGCGGTCACGTAACGTATTGAGCGTCGCAGAGTCCTGGAAATTCATCTTCGGCGTAATGATCGCCACAGCGGGCAGCGGGTTTTGCTCCAGCATGTCCATTGCGCCACCAAAGCCTGACCAGTTGCGGAACTCGCCCATGGCTTCGTCACGCGACAGATAATTCACTTTCTCAACGCCCGCTTCCGCTTTCAATGCCTTAATCACATTTTCGGCCGCGTTGTCGTCGAGTGCTTTGTCGAGATACACCGTCAGCTGTGGCGTCGGATACCACTGCTCAGCGGCAGTACTGACGTTTTTCCACACCAGGTAACAGACGCTTGGCAGCGTCAGGGAAATCGCGATCACCATGACAGTCAGCAGCGTCGCCAGCGGCTGACGCATCATGTCCGCCAGGGCGTTCATCCATGCGTAACGCCACTGTTCACGCCAGCCGCCCTGCAAGGCTTTACTTTTAGCGGCGCGGGCGCTTTTGGCGGTTTTCGCCGGGTTAGGGCTATTGGCCATAATGTGCGCTCCCCGCCATGCGACCCTGACTGAGTGTCAGCGTCCGGTAATTACGACGGGCGATCAGTGCCATGTCATGTGTTGCCATCAAAACAGTAACGCCGACGCGGTTGAACTCTTCAAACAGGCGCAAAATGCCTTCTGACAGTGCGTCGTCAAGGTTACCGGTGGGTTCATCAGCCAGTAACACCGCCGGTTTGTTCACCACCGCACGGGCAATACCCACGCGCTGTTGTTCACCGCCGGAGAGCTGGATCGGGAAGTTTTTGGCTTTATCGAGCAGACCCACTTTATCCAGTGCCGCTGAAACACGACGCCGAATATCTTCACTGCTGGCACCGGCGATAATCAGCGGCATCGCCACGTTGTCATACACGGTGCGATCGAGCAGCAGGTGATGGTCCTGGAAAATCATGCCGATCTGGCGGCGTAAAAAAGGGACTTCACGCGATTTCAGACGGCTGATGTCATGACCGCCGAATAAAATGTGTCCGGCGCTCGGGCGTTCAATTCCGCATATCAGTTTCAGCAGGGTACTTTTACCGGCACCAGAATGCCCCGTCAGAAAGGCCATTTCTGCCTGCTGGATGTGAAAATCGACGCCCTGCAGCGCCTGTCGCCCGCCTAGATAAGCTTTACTGACCTGTTCAAAGCGAATCATCCGTATTAATCCTCTCGGGCAAAAAGTGCCTCAATAAAATCGTCAGCCTTAAACGGCCGTAAATCTTCAATGCCTTCACCCATACCGATATAGCGGATAGGGATTTCGAACTGATCGGCAATGGCAAATATCACGCCGCCTTTGGCGGTACCGTCCAGTTTAGTCAATGTAATACCGGTGAGACCCACGGCTTCATTGAATAATTTCGCCTGACTGACCGCGTTCTGGCCCGTACTGGCATCAAGCGTCAGCATAACCTCATGGGGGGCGTCTTCGTCCAGTTTTTTCATGACCCGGACAATCTTCTTCAGCTCTTCCATCAGGTGCGCTTTGTTCTGTAAACGCCCGGCGGTGTCGGCAATCAGCACATCGACGTTACGGGCCTTAGCAGCCTGAATTGCATCGAAAATCACTGAGGCGGAATCCGCGCCGGTGTGCTGGGCGATCACCGGGATCTTGTTGCGCTGGCCCCAGATCTGGAGCTGCTCTACCGCCGCCGCGCGGAAGGTATCACCGGCTGCCAGCATGACGGATTTGCCCTGCGCTTCAAACTGGCGCGCCATTTTGCCGATGGTGGTGGTTTTACCGACACCGTTAACACCGACCATTAAAATGACAAACGGAGTTTTACCACTGACATCCAGGGGTTGATCCACCTTCGCCAGAATTTCGGACATCTCTTCCTTCAGCTTGCCATACAGCGCATCGGCATCTTTTAACTGTTTGCGGCTGGCATGTTCGGTCAGCGAGGTAATGATTTTTCGGGTGGTTTCAACGCCAACGTCGGCGATGATCAACTGCTCTTCCAGCTCTTCGAAGAGATCATCGTCGATCTTCTTACCGCGGAACAACCCGACAAATCCGGATCCCAAATTTTCTTTGGTTTTCACCAGGCTGCGTTTCAGACGTGCAAAGAAACCCTCTTTGGTCGGGCGTTCCTGCTCGGTTTCAACGGCTGGCAGTGTAATGATGGGGTCAAGCGCCACCGGTAGTGGCTCTTCCGCCAGGCTATCGTCGATAACATCCAGCGCGTCCTGACGAACATCAGCGGCGATCTCAACGTCTGACTCGACAAACTCTTCAGCCACCGGTTCATGCTGCGCGGCGGCAACCTGCTCCGTGACCGCCACAATGTCTTCAGCCAGTTGGACAGAAGCAAGTTCCTTGGCAACAGGCTGTGGCTCAGCCGCTGGGGCCGGGATTTCATGCACAGGTTCGAAAGCAGGTTCGATTTCTGCGGCAGCTTCCACGGTGGAGGTGGCATCCCATTCGCCGGGGTGATTTTCAACCGGTACACCCGGCGCTTCGGCGTGTTCAATTTCAGGTTCTGCTGCAACGGGCTGTTCTTCTATACCCGCTATACCCGCCGTTTCAGGGGAGTTCTCTTCAATCCCCGGTTTTTCAACGCGGGTCTCTTCTTTCTGCTGTTCTTCTTCCTGACGGCCACGGCCAAACCAGGAGAAAAACCCGCGTTTTTTATCTTTTGCCATTTTACAACTTCACTCCTCGCCGTTAATTCAGGGCGAACGGATTGTTAATAAGGTAATGCCCGCAGTCTATCACTTTCCTATAAGGCTACACACCCGCCTGTTGATTTGTGGAGGGTATTCAATCAATACCTAAAATCGTTCGAGTGACGGTGAGAAGGGTATAAAGATTTGCCGCAGGCCGACACACCGGTAGAATAGCCACCCATTGATTTACCACGCCGCCATCACGGTTGCGTATTATTGAAGCGAGCTATGGCTAAAAAACCTAACACCCCCGCTGCGGGTCAAATCCGTCTGATTGGCGGCCAATGGCGTGGACGCAAGCTGCCGGTACCAAACAGCCCAGGCTTACGCCCTACCACCGATCGCGTGCGCGAAACCCTATTTAACTGGCTGGCCCCCGTTATTCGTGGTGCGCACTGTCTGGATTGTTTCGCCGGCAGCGGCGCGCTCGGTCTTGAAGCGTTGTCACGCTATGCGGCCAGCGCCACCCTGCTGGAATTTGAGCGTCCGGTCGCCCAGCAACTGGAGAAAAACCTGGCGCTGCTCAATGCCACCGGTGCGAAGGTATTCAACGCCAACACGCTGAACTGGCTGGCGAAAACAGGTACGCCGTTTGACGTGGTGTTTGTCGACCCACCGTTTCGCAAAGGGATTCTGCAAGAGACGCTGCTCCTGCTGGAACAACAGGGCTGGCTGGCGGATGAAGCCTGGATTTATGTCGAAGCGGAAGTGGAGCACGGCGCCATTCCGGTTCCTGCCAGCTGGCGTCTGCATCGGGAAAAGGTCGCCGGACAGGTCGCCTACCGTCTTTATCATCGAGATACCTCGCCAACGTCTGGCGAACAGGAGCAGTAAAATGTTAATCAATGTTGGTCGGTTATTAATGCTGTGTATCTGGGGTTTCCTGCTGTTCAATATCATTCACCCGTTTCCCAAACCGATGAAATACTTTCTGGATGTGGCGATGGTGTTCATGTTCTTCATGCACGGTTTGCAGGTCATGCTGCTCAAGGCTACCCAGGGGAAGGACCAGACCAAAATTGGCACCTGGCTGCAGGTGCGCATCTTTTTATTTGGCGTGTTTGAACTGCTGGCGTGGCAGAAAAAACAGCCCCCGCTGCCTGGCCGCAAATAGCAGCGTTGTACCCGTTTAAAATACAAAGGGTTTATGGTTTTTGTGCGGCGTCCTGCGGCCTAAAAGCGATAAACCGCTTCCCCTTCACGCTCAGCACGCCTTGCTGCCCTTTAGCCAGCTGGTCATAGGCCTGCGGCTCCAGCGTCAGCTTAATTTGCGCTCCGCCGTTTAACGGCTTGAAGTACGCTTCATACTTCCTCTCTTCCACCGGGATCTTTTCCCGCTGGCGCGATCGCCGGTTGGGTGACAACCAGTCACGTTTGGCCGTGACTTCGACCATCACATCGCGCTGAGGCGCGGCATCGTTGTTGGCATTCTCACGACGCTGATGGAAATACTGACGGATGGCGAAGATGGCGATGGCCACCACAACCAGCAAAATAATCAGCGGCGGTTTGTTCATAGTGCATATTTCATCTCAGATGACAGGGGATTCTGATTGTAGACGAAGGCCCCGATCTCCTACACTGAAAACCATGCAGGAAAGCAGGAAGCCCTTTCCTAACAGGCAGAACCTTGCTTACGTTTTATTTTTTAAAAAAGGATAAACAATGAGTTGGCCATTTCTTGCCGTATTTTTCTCAGGCTGGCTGTTCGTCGATGCCAGTTATCGTGGGCCGCGCTGGCAACGCTGGCTGTTTAAACCCGTCACCCTTTTACTGCTGCTGCTGTTAGCCTGGCAGGCACCGGTTCTTAACGTCTACAGCTACCTGATTTTGCTGGGTCTCGCGGCCACACTGGTGGCCGATGGGCTGCTGTTGCTGCCGGAAGAGCGTTTTCTTTACGCCATTGGCGCCTTTTTCCTGTCGCATCTGCTCTATACGCTGAGTTTCGCCAGCCAGATGACGCTGACGTTCTTCTGGCCGTTACCGCTGGCGTTGATCGTCATTGGGGCTTTGCTGCTGGCGGTGATCTGGTCACGGCTGGCAGAAATGCGCTGGGCGGTGTCGACCTATATCGCCATGACGCTGCTGATGGTGTGGCTGGCGGGGGAACAATATTTCGCCCGCAGTACCGATCTGGCCTTTTCTCTGTTGTGCGGTACGGTTCTGCTGTTGCTGGGTAACGTGGTCTGGCTGGTCAGCCGCTACCGCATCACGTTCCGGGCATCGGATGCTATCGTCGCCGCCTGCTATTTCGGTGGCCATTTTCTGATTGTGCGTTCGCTCTATCTTTAACCGATCCTTTCAGGCGAAACTGCCCGGTTTCGCCTTTTACTTACGCACCGTTATTTTCCTCTTGACCCTGGAGTCAACTCCAGGCTGTAGACTGTAAGCAATCCCACTCTGGTTCGACAGGAGTTCTTATGCTTCAGCCACACAAACACACCAACAGCGGTTGCGGTTGCTCGTCCGATAAATGTGCAAAACCGACGATGCTGCGCATTAACAAAATCTCTGAAACCACCCACAGCGAGCCACATCCGGCGACCTGTTGCAGTGACAAAGCCCCGCTTGCCGCATCGGCCTGCTGCGCATCCGACAGTTGTCGCTCACAACCCAGTGAGCACTCACCAACGTCTAAGAGTGATGATGACGGTTCAGGCGACGGTGACAGTGACCCCAGCGGATTGCCTGCCGGTGCCTGCCAACTCAGCTGGAAAGTGGACGGCATGGACTGCCCGGCCTGCGCCCGCACCATCGAAAAAGCCGTCAGCGCCGTCGCGGGTGTCAGCGGTGTAAAGGTCCAGTTTGCCACCGAAAAATTAGTGGTCAGCGCCACCAGTGATGTCTCTCCTGAAGTGCAAAAGGCCGTCATCAGCGCCGGTTTTACCCTGCAGTCTCTCAGCGCCAAAAATCCCGACGTTGCCGTTGAAATTTCACCCCTGAAAGAATACGCGCCGTTGCTGATCCTGATTGTGCTGATGGTGATCAGCTGGATAGTCGATCAGTTTAGCCAGCCGCTGGGGGAAATCGCCTTCATTGCCACCACACTGGTCGGACTGTGGCCGGTCTTGTTGCAGGCTATCCGCTCTACCCGCGCCGGATCGCCTTTCACCATTGAAACCCTGATGAGCATTGCAGCACTCGGCGCGCTCTTCATTGGTGCCACCGCAGAAGCCGCGATGGTATTGCTGCTGTTTATGGTCGGTGAACGGCTGGAGTCTTTCGCCGCCAACCGCGCACGCAGTGGTGTGAAAGCGCTGATGGCGCTGATCCCCGACAGCGCCGTGCGCATTGTTGAGGGCCAGTCATCCCGCGTGCCGGTGGCTGATTTGCGTCCGGGTGATGTCATCGAAGTGGCCGCCGGTGGGCGTCTTCCCGCTGACGCCACCCTGCTGGACAACGCCGCCAGTTTTGATGAAAGCGCCCTGACCGGTGAGTCGGTACCGGTTGAGCATCAGCCGGGGGAAAAAGTTCCGGCAGGGAGTTTATGTGTGGATCGCGTGGCGCATCTGAGCGTAACTTCCGCGCCCGGTGCCAGCGCCATTGATCGTATTCTGCAACTGATTGAAGAAGCGGACGAACGCCGTGCCCCGATTGAGCGCTTCCTCGATACCTTTAGCCGCTATTACACCCCGGCGATTATGCTGATGGCGCTGTTGGTGATTTTGATCCCGCCGCTGGCGATGGGCCTGCCGTGGGAAACCTGGATCTATCGCGGGCTGACCCTGCTGCTGATTGGTTGCCCTTGTGCACTGGTCATCTCAACCCCGGCGGCTATTACCTCAGGCCTTGCGGCGGCAACGCGTCAGGGGGCATTAATCAAAGGCGGTGCCGCGCTGGAGCAGCTGGCACTGATTCAGACCATTGCGCTGGATAAAACCGGTACGCTGACCGAAGGCAAGCCGGAAGTCACCGATGTCATGCCGCTGGGTGGCGTAAGTGAAAATGAACTGTTGAGTCTGGCGGCTGCGGTAGAAGCAGGCTCACATCATCCGCTGGCGCTGGCGATTATTGCCCGCGCCCGAACGGAAAACCCGCTGCCTATCAATGCACAGGCGCGTCGTGCGCTGGCCGGATCTGGCGTCGAAGGTGAAGTGGCTGGAAGAAAAATTCAGGTACTGGCACCGAAACGACTGGCAGCAAAAGGCGTGGCAGAAGAGCATCTGCGCCAGATTGCTGAGTGGGAATCCAGCGGAAAAACCGTGGTGGTGGTTTTGCAGGAAGGGAATGCGATCGGGTTGATTGCTATGCAGGACACTCTGCGCGAAGACGCGATCAGTGCGCTGGCCGATTTGAAAGCACTGGGGATTTCAGCGGTGATGCTCACCGGGGACAACCCTCGGGCCGCCAAAACCATTGCCGAACGACTGGGCATTGAGTTTCGCGCCGGGCTGCTGCCAGCGGATAAAGTCGAGGCAGTGACTGCTCTCAATGCCCTGCGCCCGACGGCAATGGTTGGTGATGGCATTAACGATGCACCGGCGATGAAAGCGGCGCGAATTGGTATTGCGATGGGCAGTGGCACCGACGTGGCGTTGGAAACCGCCGATGCGGCGTTAACTCACAACCGCCTGAGCGGACTGGCGCAGATGATCAGCCTGTCACGGGCGACGCGGGCCAATATCCGTCAGAACATCACGATTGCGCTTGGCCTGAAAGCCATTTTCCTGGTCACTACGCTGATGGGGTTGACCGGGTTGTGGCTGGCGGTGCTGGCAGATTCGGGGGCTACCGCGCTGGTCACGGCCAATGCGTTGAGGTTACTGCGTAAGAAAGCCAGGTAAGCCATTACTCCGGCTGAACAGACCCTTTGGCGAGCAAATAGCGGTACGGCAGTTGTTCAGTGTCGGCCGCTAACAGGGTATGTTCCATAAAACGGCAGAAACCTGGGATATCGCGGGTGGTCGCAGGGTCATCGGCAATCACCAGCAGGGTTTCGCCATTTTTCATACCGCGCACCGTTTTGCGAACCATCATCACGGGTTCCGGGCAACGCAGTCCCACGGCATCCAACTGGTGGTCAGGGTTGATAAAGGGATCGGTCATTTCTTCTCTCGACATCTTAATGCGGTAATGCGCGACAGTTTATACCGCTGATTCTGCGACGCAACAAACGCAAACCATTGCGCTAAAATTAACCATTGCAATACCGATATAAACGGTTACTATGCGCGCCGCCCTTGCTGATACAAGTTGGGTGCGAAACGAAAAGATATTCCTGGGTTCCCTCACCCCATTCACTAAAAAGGTCACATCTATGTATTCCTTTACTGCTCAACAGCGGTTTTCCGCGTTGATATGGCTTTCGCTATTTCATATTGCCATCATCACTTCCAGTAACTATCTGGTGCAGCTACCGATCTCGATATTCGGTTTACACACCACCTGGGGTGCTTTCACTTTCCCGTTCATTTTTCTGGCCACCGATCTGACCGTGCGCATCTTTGGCGCGCCGCTGGCTCGACGCATTATCTTGTCGGTCATGATGCCTGCGCTGATCATCTCCTATATCATTTCCGCGCTGTTCTTTGACGCCGCATGGCAAGGTTTTGCCGCACTCGGCAGCCTGAATATCATGGTTGCCCGCATCGCTATCGCCAGCTTTATGGCTTATGTGCTCGGCCAGATCCTCGACGTTCATGTCTTTAACCGCCTGCGCCAGATGCGCAGTTGGTGGATAGCCCCGGCCGCTGCCATGTTCCTTGGCAATATCAGCGACACGCTGTCGTTCTTCTTTATCGCGTTTTATAAAAGCAGCAATGCGTTTATGGCCAGCAACTGGGTGGAGATCGCCATGGTGGATTATGCCTTCAAAGTGCTGATCTGCCTGGTGTTCTTCCTGCCGATGTACGGTGTGCTGCTCAATGTACTGTTAAAACGCCTTTCTGAAAGCGGCCATAACGCTCAGTTTCAGCTAAATTCACACTCATCGCGTTAGGGTTATATTCCAGATAATTGGAGTTGCATTTAGCGCGTGAATGGGTTGCCATACGGGCAGTGAAATCAAGAATCTGCGGCGCTTTAAAATCAAAGGAAGAACTATGCGTAACTTAGTGAAATTTGCAGGCATGACCATACTGATCATCGGTCTGGCAGCATGTGATGGTAAAACCACTGACAAAGCGGCGGCGGATAAAGGCGCACCGGCGGCCTCTGCGACGTCAACCGTGCCAGTCAGTCTGCTTGACGGTAAAGTGACCTTCTCTCTGCCGCAGGGCATGAGTGACCAGAGCGGCAAGCTGGGCAGCCAGGCCAACAATATGCACGTTTACGCCGACAGTACCGGCCAGAAAGCGGTGATTGTGATCCTGAGTGACAACACCGCTGAGTCGCTGGACGTTCTGACAGCCCGCCTGCAAGATCAACAAAAAGCCCGCGATACCAATCTGCAAGTCGTGACCAATAAGTCGATTCAGGTCAATGGCCAGACACTGCAACAGTATGACAGTGTGATCTCTTCTGCCGGTCAGAAGGCCTATTCGTCTATCGTGCTGGGCAAAGTGGACAACCACTTGTTGACCCTGCAAATCACCCTGCCGGCTGACAACCAGCAGCAGGCGCAAACCGATGCAGAAGCGATCATTAGCACCCTGAAAGTTCAGTGATCATTCTCATCTAAGCACGATGAAAGCGGGGCATGCCCCGCTTTTTCATGTCTGATATCCCCTGAAATATTAAAACATCACTTTCCTTATGGACTTATTCGCTCATAAACGAATAATTTCGCACCAGTGCGCTGAAATAGGGCAATAAAAAGCCAAAAGTGTGATCACGGGCAGCTAAAGTCCGCATTTTCATATGTCCAATTGTTACCCAATGTCGCAAAATCCGCCTCCAGATTCATAAAACTGTAACAATTATGTCATCTATCACAATTCGCTTATGCGCATGTGATTAGCATGGCGCTCGTTATGGAACATTTCGATTTGATTTTATTGTCAGCCACTCAGCATGAGTGAACTGACCAATGCCATTGGAGGCGTTAATGCTCAGTATCTTTAAGCCCGCAGCCCATCAGGCCCCCGTGGCAGATAGCCATGTTGACCCCTTGTACCGCCGCCTGCGCTGGCAGATCTTCATGGGGATCTTCTTCGGTTATGCTGCTTACTATCTGGTGCGTAAAAACTTTGCACTGGCCATGCCCTACCTGATCGATCAGGGCTTCTCCCGTGGTGACCTCGGTTTTGCCCTTTCCGGGATCTCCATTGCTTACGGTATCTCCAAATTCATCATGGGGTCGGTCTCTGACCGCTCTAACCCACGCGTGTTTTTACCTGTCGGCCTGATTCTGGCCGCCGCTGTGATGCTGTTTATGGGGTTTGTGCCCTGGGCAACGTCCAGCATTGCCATCATGTTTGTACTGCTGTTTCTGTGCGGATGGTTCCAGGGAATGGGCTGGCCGCCGTGTGGACGTACCATGGTTCACTGGTGGTCGCAGAAAGAACGCGGCAGCATTGTGTCGGTGTGGAACTGCGCCCATAACGTCGGCGGCGGTATTCCTCCGCTGCTGTTCCTGCTGGGTATGGCGTGGTTTAACGACTGGCACGCGGCGCTGTATATGCCCGCTTTCGGTGCGATTGCGCTGGCCGTTTTTGCATTCATCACCATGCGAGATACCCCGCAGTCCTGCGGTTTGCCGCCGATTGAAGAGTACAAAAACGACTATCCGCCAGACTACGTGAAAGAGTCCGCCGAGCAGGAACTGACGGCGAAACAGATCTTCATGCAGTACATCCTGCCGAACAAACTGCTGTGGTACATCGCCATCGCCAACGTGTTCGTCTACCTGCTGCGCTATGGCATCCTCGACTGGTCACCGACCTACCTGAAAGAAGTGAAACACTTCGCGCTGGATAAATCCTCGTGGGCCTACTTCCTGTATGAATATGCCGGGATCCCGGGCACGCTGCTGTGCGGCTGGATGTCGGACAAAGTGTTCAAAGGTAACCGTGGCGCCACCGGTGTGTTCTTCATGGTACTGGTGACTATCGCCACCGTGGTGTACTGGCTGAATCCGGTGGGTAATCCGGGCATTGATATGGCCTGTATGATCACCATCGGCTTCCTGATTTACGGCCCGGTGATGTTGATTGGTCTGCACGCGTTGGAGCTGGCCCCGAAGAAAGCGGCAGGGACGGCAGCAGGCTTTACCGGTCTGTTCGGCTACCTCGGTGGCTCGGTCGCGGCAAGTGCTATCGTCGGCTATACCGTTGACTACTTCGGCTGGGACGGCGGCTTTATCGTGATGATCGGTGGCTGTGTGCTGGCGGTGATGTTGCTGGTGATGGTCATGCTGAGTGAAAACAAACACAAAGCCCAACTGGCTAAAGGAGCATAAGGATGCGCAAGGTATTAGGGAATGTATTGAAAAGTAGTCTGCTGGCAGGGCTGATTGCCGCCTCATGCTACGCCAGTGCTGCCGAGCCGGTGGTTATCGCCCATCGCGGTGCCAGCGGTTACCTGCCGGAACACACCCTGCCCGCCAAAGCCATGGCTTACGCGCAGGGTGCCAATTTCCTCGAGCAGGATCTGGTGATGACCAAGGACGACCAGTTGGTCGTTCTGCATGACCACTATCTGGACCGCGTGACCGACGTGGCACAGCGCTTCCCGGACCGGGCGCGTAAAGATGGGCGTTATTACGCCATCGATTTCACGCTGCCTGAGATCAAGTCGCTGAAGTTCACCGAAGGTTTTAATATCAAAGACGGTAAGCAGGTGCAGACCTATCCGGGACGTTTCCCGATGGGTAAATCTGATTTCCGTGTGCACACCTTCCAGGAAGAGATCGAGTTTGTGCAGGGGCTGAATCATTCGACGGGTAAAGACGTCGGGATTTATACCGAGATCAAAGCACCGTGGTTCCACCGTCAGGAAGGCAAAGACATTTCTGCCAAAGTGCTGGAGGTACTCAAGGAGTACGGATACACCCGCAAAAGCAGCAACGTCTATGTCCAGTGCTTCGACCCGAATGAGCTTAAGCGCATCAAAAATGAGCTGGAGCCGAAGATGGGCATCGACCTGAAACTGGTTCAGTTGATCGCCTACACCAAGTGGGACGAAACCCAGGAGCAGAAAGACGGCAAGTGGGTGAACTACAACTATGACTGGATGTTCAAGCCGGGCGCGATGAAACAGATTGCGCAGTACGCTGACGGCATCGGGCCGGATTACCATATGCTGATTGAAGCGGACTCTACGGTCAATAACATCAAACTGACGCCGATGACGGCGGAGGCGCACGCCAGCAAGCTGGTGGTGCATCCGTTTACCGTTCGCGCAGACGATTTGCCGAAGTACGTCACCAATGTGAATTCGCTGTATCAAATTCTCTATCAGCAGGCGCACGTTGACGGTCTGTTCACTGACTTCCCGGACAAAGCGGTGAGTTATTTAGAGCACCAGCAAACGCAGCCTCAGAAGTAAGTTTTTCTCAGGATGCGACGCCATAAAAAGCGGGCAAGGTTTTCACCCTGCCCGTTTTTTTTATCATTCAACACAGCGGAAAATTAAGCCGGTTCGGAGAGATACATTTTGCGCAGATAATGCGGCACTGCGTCGTCAGCATTCGAACCAATAATTTCGGCATCCGGCATTGCCGCTTTCAGACGCGGCAGAGAGCCGCTCATCAGGCAGCCTTTACCGGCCATGGTCAGCATTTCCAAATCATTTAGACCGTCGCCAAAGGCGATGCAATCTTTCAACGAATATCCCATCAGTTTAGAGACGTGCTCAAGAGCGTGGCCTTTCGACACGCCACCGGCCATCACTTCCAGACAGGTTGGCAGCGAGAAGCTGACGTTAACGCGATCGCCCCAGCGGGCGTTGATCGCATCTTCCAGCGGGATCAGTTCTTCATGGCTTTCGCAGGTGAAATAGACTTTACAGATGCCATCGGTTTCCAGCAGACCCGGTTCGTACAGTTTGTATTTGAAGACGGATTCGCGGAAGAACTGGTCCTGATCGTCACGATCGCGGTTCATATACCAGTCATCATTGCGATAGACGTTAGTCAGAATGTTCGGGTTGTTGTGCATGATACCGAACAGGTCACGGGCGATGTCTTCGTCGACATTATGCGAAAAGATCAGCTCGCCTTCGGTGTTATGCACCCGTGCGCCGTTGGAGGTGATCATAAATGCGCTGATTTCCAGGTTGTCACGGATCTGCGCCACATCAATGTGATGGCGGCCGGTGGCGAACACAAAGTGCACGCCGCGCTGAGTCAGCATCTTCAGCGTCTCTTTGGCGTAGGGGCTCAGGGTATGGTCGGGTGACAGCAGGGTGCCATCTAAATCGGAAGCAACAACATGATACATAGCGGTAGGTTCTAACCTCTGATGGAGTTATGCGCGGCAGTTCGCCGCGAGTTAATGCCGCGCAAAAAAGCGCATGATGGCATCGAGCGCCTGTGCCCTCAGGTCGTCCCGTTCAAACAGGATCTCATGGCGCGCGCCTTCAATGACCATTGGCTTCTCCCCTTCACAAGGGTGTCCGGCAACGGCCATCGCCTGACAAAAAGCAAGGTGTGACCGGTTATCAACGACCCGGTCTTCACTTGCCTGTAATAATAGCAGGGGTGTGGTGATCTTTTCGGCTTGTTGCAGGATATGCATACCTGCCTCAATGCTTTCCCGCACCCAGTGGTAGGTCGGTCCGCCAACCTGTAGCTCGGGGTAATCGGCATAAAAACGCAGGTTGCGGCGATAGCGTTCACGGCTGTGCGTCAGACGGTTAACCACAAACGGCAGTGGGCGCCAGTGGCCGGTTCCCAGGGCATATCCGTCGCGGCGCAGCGGGTGATTTTCCGCCCAGTTGAGTATTCGCCGTGAGATCCAGCCGGGCATCGGTAAATAGATGCCGGTCATTGGCGCGCAAAAGGCTGCCGCGTCAAACGTCTGTGGGTATTTCGCCAGGAACAGGGCGGCAATCGCGCCTCCCATCGAATGGGCCAGGACATATTTCTTATTGTAATGACGCGGGGTGATCTCCCGTTCATACAGCCGGTGAAAATCTTCAACGTAATCATCGAAGTGCTGCACATGTCCACGGTGCGGGTCATCGAGCATACGCCCGGAGCGCCCCTGCCCGCGATGGTCAACAATGACGACGTCATACCCGCTGTGAAATAAGTCATAAGCCAGTTCCGGGTATTTTACGTAGCTTTCGATACGCCCCGGTGACACCACAATGACACTGTCGTGCTCAAAAGCGCTAAAGCGGACGTAATGAATCGGCACGTCGTCCACGCCAGCAAATTGCCCTTCTTCCCGTTGACGCCAAAAATCCAGCAAGGGACCGGTTGCAAAAGCAGAAAACTCTTTCTCACGTGTTAACCACTTTGCAAAATTCGATGACATGGAAGGGTTCCGAAACCGTGTTACAGGAAGGTGAAGTAAGTTATTTGTGAGCCCATAAACAATAGCGTATTGTGCCATAAAATGGTGTATTCAGGGAGTCGCTCGATGACGTTAGACTGGTGGTTAACCTATCTGCTCACAACTTCGATTTTAAGTCTTTCCCCGGGGTCCGGCGCTATCAATACCATGAGCGTAGGCATCAGCCATGGTTATCGCGGTGCCGTCGCATCCATTGCGGGTTTGCAGCTCGGGCTGGCGATCCACATCGTCCTGGTCGGCATCGGTCTCGGCGCACTGGTGTCGCAATCGCTGATGGCCTTCGAAGTGCTGAAATGGCTCGGGGCCGCATACTTGATCTGGCTAGGTATCTGCCAGTGGCGCGCCGCCGGAGCCATCGATCTGAATGCGCTGGCCAGCAGTATGCCACGCCGGCGGCTGTTCAAACGCGCAATTCTGGTCAATCTCACCAACCCGAAAAGTATTGTGTTTTTAGCCGCGCTGTTCCCGCAGTTTATCATCCCGCACCAGCCACAAACGGCACAGTACGTGGTACTTGGTGTCACCACCGTGATGGTCGATATTATCGTGATGATAGGTTATGCGACACTGGCGACGCGCATTGCCGGTTGGGTCAAAGCGCCGAAACAGATGAAACTGCTGAACCGCATTTTCGGCTCGCTGTTTATGCTGGTCGGGGTGTTGCTGGCGAGTGCGAGGAAAGTTTGATTTAGCGACAACTCAGGCACAGTGCGCGCAGCCAGTTTGGCTGCGGCCAGCGCGGAGACACCGGAATGGACACGTAGTCCATGAGGATGTCGAGCACTGCCCGCAGCTAAAATGGTAAGTGGCACGAAGCCTGTTAACGATTCACAATTAACGCGATACCAAAACCAGCAAACACCACGCCCGCTACGCCATCAATCCATTTCGCCAAACGCTGGTAACCACGACGCATTGCCGGCAACGCAAAGACCATCGCCACCACCGAGAACCAGACAAAAGTTTCCGCTACGATCAAAATAAACAGGCCCCCGCGCTCCCCGCCACTGACATTGTCACCGACAAATAATGAGAACACGCTGCCGAAGTAAATCACCGCTTTCGGGTTGGAAAGGTTGGTCAGAAGACCGCGCATAAAAGTGCGGCCACGGGCAGGCAGATCGACGGGGCTTTCCACTTCATCGGTATCACCAGCCAATTTTTTGGCCCGCGCTGATTTCAGCAATTGCCAGCCCATCCAGCATAGATACAGGCCACCGCCGACGGTAATAATCTGGTGCAGCCAGGCCATTTTTTGCAAAATCAGATGTAATCCCATCAGCGCCACTGCCGCCCAGACTGCCACGCCCAGCGTAATGCCCACCACACCCATCATCGCGTCTTTGCGCGAACGGCTGGCCGCCGTTTGCGAGACAAAGAAAAAGTCAGGACCCGGGCTTACCAGCGCGATCATATGCATCAAGGCAACAGTCAGAAATAGAATCAGCATGAGTGTGTATCTCTCTGTTTATCTTTGGGAATAGGCGCTTATTCGTCGCCGTTATCAATATGGTCACGGATCATCGCCATAAACGGACGACCAAACTTCTCGAGCTTACGCTGGCCAACGCCGGTGATATCCAACAAATCGCTTGGACTGATCGGCAAATGTTCGGCCATTTCCAGCAGCGTGGTGTCGTTAAATACCACGTATGGCGGCACGTTGTTGTCATCTGCCAATGATTTACGCAGCTTACGCAGTTTGGCAAACAGTTTGCGATCGTAGTTGCCGCCGTAGGTTTTCTGACTGGCGCTGCTTTTGATCTTCAGCGTCTGAATTCGCGGCACCGCCAGCTGCAAAGGAATTTCGCCGCGCAGTACCGGACGCGCGGCTTCAGTCAGTTGCAGCGCCGAGTGCATGGCGATGTTCTGCATGATCATCCCGAGGTGGATCAGTTGGCGCACCACGCTGGTCCAATGTTCATTGCTTTGCTCTTTACCGATGCCATAAACAGACAGCTTGTCGTGCCCGTATTCGCGGATGCGCTGGTTATTCGAGCCGCGCAGCACTTCCACCACGTAACCTAAACCAAAGCGTTGCCCAACCCGCGCCACCACCGACAGCGCTTTCTGCGCATCAAGCAGGCCGTCGTAGCGTTTTGGCGGATCAAGACAGACGTCGCAGTTACCACAGGCGTTCTGTTTGCCTTCGCCAAAATAGTTGAGCAGCACCAGACGGCGACAGGTTTGCGCTTCGGCAAAGGCATTCATCGCATTGAGTTTATGCCGCTCGACATCCTGTTGAGCGCCCGCGGGTTTCTCTTCCAGACAACGGCGCAGCCAGGCCATGTCGGCCGGATCGTAGAGCAGCACCGCTTCAGCAGGCAGGCCATCACGCCCGGCACGCCCGGTTTCCTGATAGTAAGATTCGATGGTGCGCGGAATATCAAAATGCACCACGAAGCGCACGTTGGGCTTGTTGATACCCATCCCGAACGCCACGGTGGCGACCACAATTTGCAGATCGTCGCGCTGGAAACCTTCCTGCACGCGGGCGCGGGTGTCGTTATCCAGACCAGCGTGATAGGCGCCAACGCTCAGCCCACGGCTTTGCAGCCTGGCGGCGGTGTCTTCGACTTTGGCCCGGCTGTTACAGTAAATAATGCCGCTTTTGCCACGTTGGTCCTGCACGAAGCGAATCAACTGGTCGAGGGGTTTAAACTTCTCCACCAGCGTGTAACGGATATTCGGACGGTCGAAACTGCTGACCTGAATCAGCGGATCGTTAAGCTCCAGCAGACGGACAATGTCGTTGCGGGTGGCTTCGTCGGCGGTGGCGGTCAGGGCAATCACCGGCAGCTGCGGGTAACGCAGTTTTAACTGGCCGAGTGCGCGATATTCAGGGCGGAAATCGTGGCCCCATTGGGAAATACAGTGGGCTTCATCAACGGCCAGCATGGCCGGATTCCACTGTTGCAGCTGTTCGAGGAAATCGCCCAGCATCAGGCGTTCCGGCGCGATATACAGCATCTTGATGCGGCCCGTGCGGCAACCGGCCATCACGTCCTGCTGTTGTTCGCGGGTTTGGGTCGAATTCAGGCAGCCGGCTTCAACGCCCGCCGCCATCAGTTGGTCTACCTGATCTTTCATCAGGGAGATCAACGGTGACACCACCAGCGTCAGGCCGTCCATCACCAATGCAGGGATTTGATAGCACAGCGACTTACCGCCGCCGGTCGGCATCACTACCAGACAATCCCGGCCAGAAAGGGCCGTATTGATGATCGTTTGCTGACCCGGTCTGAATTGCTGATAGCCGAAGGTATCGCGTAATACCTGATGAGCCAGCTCTTCTTTATTTATCACTGCATTTATCACTGCCGCCGTAGACACTCAATTCCCCAACTGTTCAAACCGCCCGGCGACCTGAAAAGGCCACCGGGGCTGCCATATATCATATACCCTAAATAATTCGAGCTGCGGGAAGGCGGCAAACGAAAGAATCCCGATGAGCTTACTCAAGTAAGTGATTCGGGTGATTGAGCGCGGCCAACGCACCTGCAACTTGAACTATGACGGGTATATTACATAATGTCGTTGAGCATGATACCAACACCCACGCGAGTCTGCTTGTAGTTGTAGTCAATCAATGACTCACCATAACCGCTGAACACCTTGGTGTAGAAACGCATATGTTTGGTGATCGGGTAGCTGACGCCAACGTCCGCGCCGCCGTAACCGGTATTCCAGTTGTAGCGGCTTTCAACGCTTATCACGCTTTCTCCCAATGCATAACCCACTTTCAGACGGTAGTAGCCCATATATTTGGTGATGTCCGGGTTATCGTCATTTTTGTCGCTTTCGGGAATGCGGTACCAGGGTTTGAGATCCACCTGCCAGTTACCGTTTTGCGCCATAAAGCGCGCATAGACCCGGTTCCAGCTACGGGACGTCGGGTCTGAACGGCCATTCGAATCATGGTTGAAACCGTATTCGGCCTCACGCAGTGTCCAGCCAAAGACGTTGTAGTCCGTCGCCCAGGCAATAAACAGTTGAGGCTCATAGTTGGTCTCGCGAAATGGCGAAGATTCAGCACGGTTCGACAACTGCCAGAAGGCCTTCTGGGTGTAAGACGCGCCGATCAACGAGTTGTCACCCGCAATACCGCGCCAGATAGGGAAGCCCAGGCTTAACTGGAATTCGACCTCATCATGCCGCGCATTATCTGACCAGTTATAGGATTGAATGGCTTTTTTGTTTACGCCGCTGGTATCGGTGTAAAGCAAATAGTTAGTGTCATAGGGATATAAGGTAAACGGGTTGTCATGCTCCTGCAGCAGGTTGGCAATCACGCTACCGCGCACGCTAGGCTGATCATGCACTTCTTGAATTGTTGCTTCTGCCGCATAGCTCAGTGCTGGCATTACCAGTAAGGTTGCCCCAACAGCCCAGTTGTTACGCATTATTCCTCCACCAAAAGTCATTGCCGTCAGAGCGGCTGGATTATATTTATCAATCAAACGTTGTTAAGAACCCAGAAAAGTAGGCCATTTTACACACAAAATGCACGCTGACTGAGTATTGATTAGATTTATCATTTGCACTCTGGAAATCAATTCCCCCACGGCCTAAAATCTACATTCTGTTAACATGTAGGCCCGCACTTCAGGAATTCTTTCATGTCTGCCACATCCATGAGCCACGATGCCGCCCGCCAGTTAATTGGCGATATTTTCGTTTACGATATGCCGTTTAACCGCGAGCTGGGTCTTGAGCTCAAACAACTCGACGTTGACCTCGCCGAACTGACCTTTACGCATCAAAACCGCCTGGTCGGCAATGCCGCACAGAAAATTCTGCATGGCGGGGTGATTGCCGCCGTGCTGGACGTCGCCGCTGGTCTGGTGTGCGTCACCAGTTCGTTAATCCGCCGCGATAAGCCCGACCATCCGCTGCTGGAGGCCGAAATGCGCCAGCGTCTGGCAAAAATGGGCACCATTGATTTGCGCGTTGATTACCTGCGCCCTGGCCGTGGTGACGTTTTTACCGCCAGCGCCCACCTCATCCGCGCCGGCAATAAGGTGTCGGTGGCCAGGGTGGATTTGCACAACGAAAGCGGGGTACATATCGCTACCGCCACAGCCACGTATATGGTGGGTTGATGAGGTTGCACTAAACCCATTACAAAGCAAAACACCGGTGGCAAGTATCGGGTAAACTCGCCCTCTTCTTCTGATATCAGGCATGAACATGGACGCACAACGCACACGGCAGGGCATTATTTTTGCCTTCGTTGCCTATCTTATCTGGGGCATCGCTCCGGTCTATTTTAAGTTGATTAAACAGGTCCCAGCGGACGAGATCCTCACTCACAGGGTGATCTGGTCGTTCTTCTTTATGCTGGTATTGCTGTCAGTCAGCCGCAGCTGGGGGAACGTGCGTCAGGTGCTGAAAGTGCCGAAGAAAGTGGCCCTGTTGTTGTTGACGGCGGTGATCATCGGCGGGAACTGGCTGCTGTATATCTGGGCTATCAACAACAATCATCTGCTGGAAGCCAGCCTGGGTTATTTCATCAACCCGCTGGTTAACGTGCTGTTAGGGATGATGTTTTTAGGCGAACGTTTTCGCCGGATGCAATGGGTCGCCGTGGTGCTGGCGTTTATCGGCGTCAGCTATCAAGTGTGGGTATATGGCTCCGTGCCAATGATTGCCCTCGGTCTGTCGCTGAGTTTTGCGCTGTATGGGTTATTGCGTAAACGCATCGGCGTCGAGGCCCAGACCGGCATGTTGATTGAAACGTTGTGGTTGTTGCCGGTGGCAGCTATTTATCTGTTTTTCATCGCCGACACCGCGACCAGTCACTTACCGGCGAATCCCTGGTCACTCAACCTCATGCTGATGGCTGCCGGTATTATTACTACCATTCCGCTGCTGTTTTTCACCGCTGCCGCCACGCGCCTGAAGCTGTCGACGCTGGGCTTCTTCCAGTATCTGGGGCCGACGCTGATGTTTATTCTGGCTGTCGCGGTTTACGGTGAGTCCGTCACGACGTCGCAGTTGGTGACCTTCGGCTTTATCTGGGCCGGGCTGTTCTGCTTTGTCGCTGATGCGCTTTACACCCAGCGCCGCTTACGGCGTTGAGGACGACGGTCTGGCACTGCGCGAAATAAACCTCGCCATGGCCGGACCGGTCACAATGATGGTCAGCAGACGCAGCGTCTGCATGGCCATCACAAACCCTAAATTCACATCACTGCCTGCCGCGATGATCGCCACGGTATCCAGCCCGCCGGGACTGGTCGCCAGATAAGCTGTCAGCATGTCCACATGCAGCACTTTCGTCAGCACCCACGCCATTCCCCCACAAATCAGCATCAGCCCGATGATCGACGCGATCATTTGCGGCAGGGTTCTTAACGCGAGTTTAAAAATAGGCCGGGTAAAGCGCAGCCCGACGCTCCAGCCAATCAGCGTATACGCCATTGCCAGCAGCCATTCCGGTACTTGCAACGTCATGGTGCCGGTCGAATGCAGCGCCGCACCGACCACCGCAGGCAGCAACAATGCACCGGAAGGTATTCGCAATAACGGCCCAAGCCAGACGCCTGCCAGCGCCAACAACAAGGTGGCGGCGAAACGCCAGTCAACCGGCGGGAACCAAATCACCGCCGCCGCCGCCGATGCGCTATCCCCGAGGCTCATGCGGGCGACAAACGCCGCTGCTGTTGCCACAAACAGCACTCGCAGATATTGCATGAAGGCCACCAGACGCACATCAGCGCCGAAATCTCCGGCCATCGCCACCATCGCACTGGCACCGCCGGGAGATGAACCCCATGCGCCCGTCGGCCCCGGCAGGCTGCTGAATTTCACCAGCAACCAACCTGACAGACCACTTGCCAGCAGGGTGGCAATCAGTACCAGTAACACCATCGGCCAGTCATTGAGCAGGGGCGGCAATATGGAGGGCGACAAGCTTTGGGCGATCATGCACCCCAAAATACCCTGGGCAATTTTGAAGAAGACCGGTGCGATGCGCACCGTGGCACCGAGCAATCCCATCAGGACGCCGACGATCATCGGCCCCAGCAGCAAGGCAGCCGGTACATGAAAGGCCTGAAAGAAGAAACCGAGGATCAGCGACGCGATAACCAGCAATGACCACTGGCCCCAGGGAGCAATCCTTTCCATCAACATGATTTAATTCTGCATTAGCGTAAGCGGAGGCACATTTCTAACACAGTTCGAACCGTGGAGGGAAATCTGGCAAAGGAAACAGGAAGGAAGAAACCTGCCAGCATCGGGGCTGACAGGTTGAATGCTTAAAGCCAGTTTTTACGCTTGAAGTACAGATAAGGAGCCAGACCGGCCAGGATCATCAGGCCTATCGCTGCCGGGTAACCAAAGGTCAGCTCCAGTTCCGGCATAAACTTGAAGTTCATGCCGTAGCTTGATGCCACCAGCGTTGGCGGCAGGAACACCACGGAAACCACCGAGAAGATCTTGATGATGCGGTTCTGTTCGATGTTGATAAAACCCATCGCCGCCTGCATCAGGAAGTTGACCTTCTGGAACAGCGATTCGTTATGCGGCAACAGCGATTCGATATCGCGCAGGACTTCACGCGCCTGTTCCAGTTGGCTGCCCGGTAAACGCGCCTTGCGCACCAGGAAGTTGAGCGCACGCTGGGTATCCATCAGACACAAACGCACTTTCCAGCCCACGTCTTCCAGCTCCGCCAGCGTGGACAACGCGGCGTCATATTCATCACCCTGCTGACCTTCCATGATCACGCGGCTGAGTTTTTCCAGATCGCTGTAGATATTTTCGATTTCATCCGCCAGCTGTTCGATCTTAGTTTCGAACAAATCCAGCAGCAGTTCATAGGCATTACCGTCCACCAGCGTCTGGTTTCTGGCACGCATACGGTAGAGCCGAAATGCCGGCAGTTCGCGCTCACGCAGCGTATACAGGCGGCCTTCGCGGATAGTAAATGCCACGGTGCTGTTGCCCGCGTGGTCTTCCGCATCTTCATAATAGAAAAAGGAGTGAATGTGCAGGCCGTCTTCGTCTTCGAAGAAACGGGCCGACGCTTCGATATCGTCCAGCTCCGGGCGGGTTGCCAGGCTCTGACCTAACTCACATTGAACACGCTCACGTTCCTGTTCATCTGGCTCAATCAAGTCGACCCACAACGACGTTTTCAGGTCGTCAGAATCGGCTTCGTCCAGCTCCAAACGGGATAAGCGGCTGTTATCTAATTTAAAAGCACTCAGCATGTGCCCGTTCTCCCTATGGTGACAGGTATGGACAACGCGTTGAAGCACAGGAAAACACAGGGTGAGAAGGTGTCACCGGCGTGTTTCAGACCAAATTCAGATCCGACTCACAGCGACAGTACGGAAGTCGCTGACAACCACTAAGGCTATCAGCAAAGAGGATAGCCTTAGAAGTGGTACCTGAAGAACAGGTTATCGAGCCAGTATCTACTGGGTGTGTCCAAGGCGAAGGTCCTCAAAGATAATAGTGCGCGCATGTTACGCCGAGAAGAAAAACAGTGTCAACTACGAACAAAAGTAATCCCGCAACATTTATGCATAATTTTCAGGCTATCACGATAACCTGCACGGGCTTATATGCCACAGGATTTTTGGCTACACTCAACGGCCTCGATTCTGCCCTTTTCCGGCACGTGCTGCACAGGAACTCCGATGATTAAACAGATTAACCAAGACATGATGTGCGAACTGATCACAAAAGCGGCCAACTCGCCCCGCCTGCGTCAGAACCTGAATATCCACCCGGCGCCGGAAGATGACGTGCAGCGTCTGGCCATCGCCATGGAGCCGGGCACTTACGTGCGAGTGCATCGCCATCCGCACACCTGGGAGATGCTCACCGCGCTGCGCGGACGTTTTCTGGTGCTGATTTATGACGCCGAGGGGAAAGTTACCGACCGCCTGTGGCTCGGCGCGGAGACACGTCTGCTGGAGATCCCTGCCAACACCTGGCACAGCGTGCTGTCGCTGGACGAAGGCGGCGTGATTTTCGAAGTGAAACGCGGCGCTTACCAACCGGTCACTGAAGAAGATTACCTGCCGGGCTCAGCACCCGAAGGCGACGAACGCGTGAAAGCAACGCTGGAATGGTATGCGAAGGCCGATGTGGGGGATGTTTTCCAGTAAAAATATTAAAGGTTAAGCGTCAGCGGCGCAGCGAGGTTGAGTCCAGACAGCGCGGAGACACCGGAATGGACACGTAGTCCATGAGGATGTCGAGCACTGCCTGGGCTCAAGATCGCCAGTAAGCTAGCTTATACAGCTTCCAAGCGGGCGTATGCGGCAACCAGCCATTTAATGCCTTCGCCGGGGAAGGCCACTTGCAGGCGGCTGTGTTCGCCGCTGCCTTCCATATTCACGATGGTACCTTCGCCGAATTTCGGGTGTACCACGCGCTGGCCGAGCGTGAACCCGGTATCGCTGGTACTTACCGGTGTGCCCATGCGTTTATGGCTGACCGGACGCGAGACGCTGGCGCGCAGGCGAACTTCTTCGACGCAGTTCTCCGGTAACTCACCGACAAAGCGTGAAGGCTTGTGGTAAACCTCTTTGCCGTACAGGCGGCGGGTTTCCGCGTAGGTCAGCGTCAGTTTTTGCATGGCTCGCGTCACGCCAACGTAGGCCAGACGGCGCTCCTCTTCCAGACGTCCGCCTTCATCAAGCGACATCTGACTCGGGAACATCCCCTCTTCCATACCAACGATAAATACCTGCGGGAACTCCAGCCCTTTGGCCGAGTGCAGCGTCATCAGTTGCGCGGCATCCTGATTGGCATCCGCCTGCCCTTCGCCCGCTTCCAGCGCGGCATGGGACAGGAAGGCCTGTAGCGGCATCAGGTCCTGATCTTCGTCCTGATAGCTGAACTGACGGGTGGCCGTCACCAGTTCCTCAAGGTTTTCGATACGCGCCTGGCCTTTCTCGCCTTTTTCCTGCTCATACATCATGAACAGGCCGGAGTCTTTGATCACCCGGTCGGTCTGCACGTGCAGAGACATATCGGCAGTTTCATGCGCCAGGGCGTCCACCAGTTCACAGAAACGCTGCAACGAAGACGCTGCACGGCCCGCCAGTACTTTGTCTTGCAACAGCGCACGCGTGGCCTGCCACATAGTCATCTGCCGGTCACGGGCTGTCTGGCGCACCACATCCAGGGTGCGATCACCAATGCCGCGCACCGGCGTATTCACCACGCGCTCAAAAGCGGCATCGTCATTGCGGTTGGCCATCAGGCGCAAATACGCCAGTGCGTCTTTGATTTCCTGGCGCTCGAAGAAGCGCTGCCCGCCATAAATGCGGTACGGCATCGCCATCTGTAATAACGCCTCTTCCAGCACACGCGATTGGGCGTTGCTACGATAGAGGATCGCGCAGTCTTTCAGCGCCCCGCCATTGTCCTGCCAGGCTCTAATGCGGTTGACCACAAAGCGCGATTCGTCGAGTTCATTGAACGCGCAATAGAGCGAAATCGGTTCGCCTTCGACACCTTCGGTCCACAGGTTTTTCCCCATGCGCCCGCTGTTATTGGCGATCAGCGCATTGGCGGCGGTCAGAATGGTGCTGGTCGAGCGGTAGTTTTGCTCCAGGCGGATGGTGTGGGCATTGGGGAAATCTTTCAGGAAGCGCTGAATGTTTTCGACCTGTGCTCCGCGCCAGCCATAGATTGACTGGTCATCGTCGCCGACGATCATCACGTTGTTGTTGTTGCCCGCCAGCATACGGATCCACGCGTACTGAATGCTGTTGGTGTCCTGGAACTCGTCCACCATCAGGTTGGTAAAACGTTCGCGGTAATGTTGCAGGATATGCGGTTTATTCAGCCACAGTTCATGAGCGCGCAGCAGCAGCTCGGCGAAATCCACCAGCCCGGCGCGGTCGCAGGCTTCCTGATAGGCCTGATAGATGCGCAGCCAGGTGGCTTCCACCGGATTGTTATAGGTTTCAACATGCTGCGGACGCAAACCTTCATCTTTTTTGCCGTTGATGTACCACATCGCCTGACGCGGCGGCCACTGTTTATCGTCGATATTCAGTGCTTTAACGATGCGTTTGAGCAGACGCAGCTGGTCGTCACTGTCGAGAATTTGGAAGTCCTGCGGCAGGTTGGCATCAAGGTGGTGGGCGCGCAGCAGACGGTGCGCCAGACCGTGGAAAGTGCCGATCCACATGCCGCCCTGACTGGTACCAATCAGATGGTCAATACGGTGGCGCATTTCCGCTGCGGCTTTGTTGGTGAAGGTCACTGCCATGATGGAGTACGGCGAGCAGTTTTCTACCGACAAAAGCCAGGCAATGCGGTGGACCAGGACGCGGGTTTTGCCACTGCCTGCTCCCGCCAACACCAACAGATTGCTGCGCGGCGCGGCCACGGCTTCACGTTGTTTTTCATTCAGGCTGTCGAGCAGGTCAGAAACGTCCATAGGCACCGTGGGTCTGGAAGAGAAAAGCCCCCGGAGGACGCTTTTCTACTGTGAATGAATACCCAAAATCATTCGAGTTGCAGTAAGGCGGCAAACGAATGAATCCCGATGAGCTGACACTTGTCAGTGATTCGGGTGAGTAAGTGCAGCCAACGCGACTGCAGCTTGAAGGATGACGGGTATATACTGAGAACGATGGGAATTATAGCAATGCTGTCAGCGATGCCAACTGCGAAATCTCAATGTGGGGTAACAGGCGGGCATCTTTGATGTGCATCAGGTTGCCTTCACGCAGGTTTATCCAGCATGACTGCATGCCGCACGCCACCGAACCGGCCACGTCAGTGGTGAGGTCATCGCCCACGTGCAGGATCTGTTCCAACGGTAAATCCAGTTTCAGCGCGGCCTTTTTATACATATCAGAATAGGGCTTGGCGCGGCCATGCGGGCCTGCTCTCAATGTGAACTGGAAATACTGCGACAAACCACAGGCATGGGGATCTGCATTGCCGTTGGTGATCGCCACTAGCGGCCAGCGTTCAGCCAATGCAGCCAGCGCCTCATGGTTTTCCTCAGGCACATAAATTTTGCTGCGCCAGTAGGCGAAGTTTTCCATCGCAGCTTTCGCGCCCTGTTTAGCATCGCCGTCACTCAGGCCCGCACGGGTCATCGCCAGCAATACGGCCTGCCGACGCCATTCGGTGACGTCGTGGTAAATCTCAGCGTCCTGCGCCAGTAATTCTGCGCGCATAAGACGGATCCTGTCCGCAGCCATGTCCGCCAGCGCCGGGTGGAACTCCTGAATAAATTTCAGCGTCTGGGCATCGGTGTGACGGATAACTTCATAGTTGTCATACAGCGTGTCGTCTAAATCGAAGGTGATCGCTTCAATGCGTTTCAGCGGTCGATAGAACTTCATCAGGATTTTCCTCGTTTAGCCCGTGGATGCGCGGCATCGTACACCGACGCCAAATGTTGAAAATCTAAACTGGTGTAAATTTGCGTGGTGGACAGGCTTGAGTGGCCTAACAGCTCCTGCACCCCGCGAAGATCGCCGCTCGATTCCAGTACGTGGGTAGCGAAAGAGTGGCGCAGTTTATGCGGATGGATATGGCTGTTGACGCCTTGTTTGACGCCCCATTCGGCAAAGCGCTTCTGCACATTGCGGGCGGAGATTCGGTTTCCCTGACTGGATAAAAACATCGCATCATCTTTAGGGCCAAACTCTTTACGGCAGACCAGCCATTTTTCCAGCCAGGTTACGGCGGTGCGGCCCAGAGGCAGGCGACGCTCTTTGCTGCCCTTACCCAATACCCAGACTTCACCTTCGGCCAGATCCACATGTTTGATATCAATACCGACCAGTTCTGACAGACGCAAACCTGCGCCGTACATCACCTCCAGCATGGCGCGGTCACGGACGGCAAGCGGGTCGCTGGGATCGATATCCAACAGTTTGTCGACTTCATCAACATCAAGATTTTTTGGCAGATGCTTGTTCATCCGCGGTGTGGAGATCCCCTTCGCGGGGTTCACCTCGAGCAGGCCCTGGCTGACTTGCCAGTCAAGGAAACTGCGCAATGCGGACATACGTAAAGCAAGACTGGTTTCACCTTGCCCGGCGCGTTTACTTTTTGACAGTAACATCCGCACTTTTGGGGCATCCAGCTGATCCCAGGAGGTAATACCGATATCACCAGCCATGCCGATAATGACGTCGAGCTGGCGCGCATAGCTGCTGGAGGTCAGCGGGCTGAGCTGGCGCTCAATGCGCAAGTAACGTAAAAATGCCTCGACCACAGGATTCAGGGGCGAGTCAGTGTGGCTCATGCCCGTTCTATCCAGCGTTCCAGCAAACCAGGCAGCATTTTCGCCAACTGGTTGAGCATGACGGTCCCCATTCCCGGCTGATAATGTTGCGCATCGCGGCTGCTGAAAATCAGCATGCCCAACTCTCTGTTTTCGCCCATCATCGACAGCGCAACCGAACCGACGGCTTTGGCCTGTGGCAGTACCAGCAACAATTCGGGGCCGTTTAGGCTACCAAGGAAGTGGTGGGTGTCGCCGAGACGCTGAATGCGCAGTGACTCAAACGCGCTGCGACTGAGCGCCAGATGAGTAAAGTCCGACGGCGCACCGATGCGCCAGCTTTCGCTGAAAAGGCGGACGTTCGCGCCCGCCAGCCCAAGACCGCGCGCCCAGCGTTGCAGTCGGTTTAGCATATCCTGCAGGCTGCTGGCGGCGGCCAGCGTGGCCTGTAATTCGATTAAACGTCCGAACAGGCCTTCATTGACTGACGCCTGCTCCATCAACAGCGTGATCTCTTCTTCCAACTGGCCAATCTGGTGGCGCTGGCGGCCTAACTGCCATTCCACCAGCGAAATGCTGCCTTTCACCGGGTGCGGTACGTGCATTTGTTCAACGCTGCGCGCATTGCGAATAAAAAAGTCCGGGTTTTGCAGCAGATACTGCATCACGCTGTCGTCGTCGAGCACGAGGGCAACGGCGGCATCCAGTTGGTCATCAAGATTGTTCATAAATGAATAAATCCATCATATACGTGGGTGGCAGGGCCGGTCATATACAGCGGATGACCCGGTCCTTTCCAGCGAATCTCGAGGCTGCCTCCCGACAGTTCCACCTGAACGTCTTCATCCAATAACCCCTGTTGGATACCCACCGCGACCGCAGCACAGGCGCCGCTTCCGCAGGCCTGGGTTTCACCCGCGCCACGTTCGTAGACGCGCAGCTTAACCGTTTCACGATCAACGACCTGCATGAAACCGACATTGACGCGTTCAGGAAAACGCTCGTGGTTTTCAAGCATCGGACCCAACAGTTCGACGCTGGCGGTGGCAACATCTTCCACCTGTAAAACACAGTGTGGGTTACCCATCGAGACCACGCCGCAAAATACGGTGTGCTCTTCGGCACGCAGAATGTAGGTTTTTTCCTGCTTGGGCGCACGGAACGGGACTTGCTGCGGTTCGAAAATCGGTTCGCCCATATTGACCTGCACCAGTTCGTCCTCGGTGACGGTTAATATCATGCGGCCGGTTTGCGTACTAACGCGGATATCACGTTTATTGGTTAAGCCTTTAATACGGACAAAGCGGGCAAAGCAGCGTGCGCCGTTGCCACACTGCGCCACTTCACTGCCGTCAGCATTGAAAATACGGTAGTGAAAGTCGAGTTCAGGATCGTAAGGGGGTTCTACAACCAGCAACTGGTCAAAGCCTACACCACGATTACGGTCAGACAGACGGCGGATCAACTCGGGAGAGAAATAAACATTTTGGGTGACGGCATCGACGACCATAAAGTCGTTGCCCAGGCCGTGCATTTTGGAGAACTGCATATTTTGCTCCGCTTACCGCTGGTCAGATCCAGTCGCGATGATCCTTTACATTATTGTCTATTTCCACAGAAACCCTGCAGAAAACGCAATCTGGCCACTCAATTAACTTCTTGAATGGGTACCGAGCTTCTCGGGTGACACACCGTTTTGCTGAGATGAGCCATCACCTGGAACACCCTGTGTCTGGCCGTTTTTTTGTGTCGATGATTTGTCAGCCGGTGGGAAATAGAGCGGTCCTTTCAATCCACAACCAGAAAGCGTAAAGAGTACCGTTGCGGCCAAAGACCAGAGTAAAACGTTTTTCATTTTATGAATGCCTGTAATTCATGCCACCAAGCTCTCTATCATCGCAGGTGGATCATGAAAAGCAATAGGAATCGATAATCTCAGGCCGCGCTGTTTAGTGCATCCAGGGAGCGAAATCTCGGCTTAATGCAGTTGGAAACGCTTCGGCTCTTCTGCTGTACTATCAGGCGCGGTGACACATAAATGCGCCAGCGGATTATTGCGAAAAGGGATCACCTGAGTGCGGCCATCGAGCGACACAATCTGGTAGAACTGCGGCAGGTTGAAGTTAATGAAGCTTGAGCCGTAGGTAAACCGGTCGTGCGAGGAGGAGTAAAAACGGCTAACGTCGCGCACCAGATCTTCTTTACTGCCTTCGCAATGGTGATAAACCTCAACGCGGTTAGCTTCATCAAGGATATAGATGTTAAAACCGGCATCATCACTGCTGTCTTCGAAGAAGAACTGAATAATCCCTTCGCTGGCGTAACCGTCAATCACCGCCGGTAAATGCGCCTGATCGGTTTGTACTTTGACCGACAAACCGTGCAGTTTGTTGTTGGAGATAGCGCCATAGAATTCAATCGCATTTTCAAGCTTCTGCACCGAAACACTCAGGCGCTCAAAGAATAAGCCCCAGGTTTGCCCGGCGACGCGCACCGCTTTAAAGCGGCCCGGCTCAAGACGCTTGCTCGACAGACGCAGCTCAATACACTCCGACACCAACTGCTGAATGCGGGTACGGATCAGGCCGCGTAAGTGCTGGCTGTAGCAGAACACTTCTACCGACTCCGGCGGCGCGGCGTCCTGATGCATTTTGCCCAGAATAGTTTTCAGCGCTTCCAGTACCGCCTGCTCGCCGTTGAAATGCAGGGTTCGCACTTCATTCCACGAGTTGCGGTAGAGCAGATCAATGCTGCCCACCAGGCATTGCTGTTGCTGGCCGAAGCTAAACACGTCCAGTTTGCGGAAATCGAAATGCACCACCTGATTGCGGAACGCGGCGGTCGGGTCATATTCAAGGTTAACAATGATGGCCAGATGGCGAATTTCACACGGACTGTACAGCGCTTTTGGCGTTGGGGCCGCCAGACGCAGCGGGAAGTGATGTGAAACGTCCGCCACCAGTTCACGCAGCTTGGCGATGTCGCACAGGTTGCTGCTTTTAATATGCAACCGCGTGGTGGAGGTCAATAAACCATTGAAGTAGGCCCAGGCCACCAGCTTGTTCAGATAGCGGTTATATTCCAGTGGCTGATGGCTGACAATCGACTCCATCGACGGCGACCGGTTATACAGATACCAGCCGGTGCGGTTGGCGCGGCCAATCGGCACGTGAATAAAGGTTAAATCGCTTTCTGACAGGTCAGGCGAAATCTGCGGATTCACCAGCGTGACTTTACCCGGCAGCGCTTCAAAGGCGGCGTACAATTTACGGGTCAGCACGCCGATATCCTGCGGGCTGGCGCTGACGCTTAAATTGTTGCGACGGGCGAAGCGGATCAGATTGCGGTAACTCTGCATCATCGCATCAAGCAGTTCGTTATGTGCTTCACGCACACGCTCAATTTTCCAGTTGGCACGGTTATCCAGAATCACCAGTCGTTCTTCGTCCCAGCCCCATTCGCTGACCAATTGGCTGAGAATTTCACGACGCCAGCCCACGGAGGCACGGGCGCGGGAGAGCTTCTCACACACTTTCAGATAGAAGCAGCGGCGGACGAGATCAAGCCGGGTGAAGTCTTCTATTTGAGTCAGATAGCGGGTTACGCGATCGAGCATCATGCAGTAAGAGTCGAGGCCGAAGCAGACGATCTCACCCTGATGCAGACGCTTTTTGATGTCCATCGCCAGTAGCGACGTGTTTGGGTATTCCCACGAGTAGGCTTCGAGTAGCAGGGTTTTCAGCACCGCTTTGTACGGCGAATCAATGCTTTTATACAGTTGCCACAGGCTGGCACCGAAATACTCTTCAGCTGACAGCGTACTCAGCCCCCCGAGATCCAGCCACTCATTGGGCGTCAGTGCACCCTGCGCATAAAGCGACAGCACGTATTCGTCGTAATGCCCCTCTTCTTCGCCCGGCACCATATTCCACAGAATTCGTTTCCCGGCCAGACGCACGGCGGTACGGTAAAATTCATCGAGTAAGAGAATATGCTGCGTCGAACCGCAGTCTTCGCCGCCGAGGCTGCCGCTTTCATTATGACGGAAGCGGTTTTCGTCGATCAGGAAGAAGCTGACTTCCACGCCCAGCGACGCGGCCCATTTTTCCAACAGGCTGCATTTTTGCTGTAAACGGTTGCGTTCTTCGTTGTCGAGCCAGGACTGGTGGCATACCCAGATATCGAGATCCGAGGTGTGGCTCTGGCCTATAGATGAGGTGCTGCCCATAGAGTAGACACCGGTGATCGGCAATTCGCCTTTCACCATGGCTTCGACGGAGCTGCCCCATTTATCTTCGAGGTCGGAAAGGTAGGTCGTTTGGGTATCATCAGGCGTGAAAATACAGACGCCGTGTGGAACCTTACCGTCAAGGTATCCCGGCATCAGAGGGTGATGATGATGTAATAAAACTGGCAGAAGACTGTAGACCTGTTGGAAAGCCGGCCCCATGGCCGCTAAAGCGCGATCCACACGTAGCTGGTTTATCGCATCTAATCTCTGCTTCAGTGTCTCGATGTAGAGGTACAAGACTGTTCGCCTGATTTTACAGTGTCTAGAAAAAACCCCGTTCCAAAACCGTCATTTATCGTAAGAATGGAAATTAGTTGACGGATAAATGCTAGAAACGTGATCAATTTAACACCTTGCTGATTGACCGTAAAGGAAGTAACACACCACAATTATTCTTCCGCTACTTTACATTTTACGTCCTGATCCTGGATGTAACAAATTCCTTTTTTGCCCGTTCTCCTCGTTTGACGATGGCTGACGCCTCCCTCCGTCGGTGGTAGGATGGTCAGCGAATCAGTAAAACGGTAACAAGCATGTTAGACAAAATCGTTCGAATTGCCACCAGACAAAGCCCTTTGGCATTGTGGCAGGCACAATATGTTCAAACCCAATTAATGGCGTTTCATCCCGGCTTACAGGTCGAACTGGTGCCGATGGTGACGCGTGGCGATGTCATTTTGGACACGCCCCTGGCAAAAGTCGGCGGTAAGGGCTTGTTCGTTAAAGAACTTGAGCTGGCCATGCTGGATGGCCGGGCAGACATTGCCGTGCATTCGATGAAAGATGTGCCGGTTGAGTTTCCCGAAGGGTTGGGCCTGGTGACGATTTGTGAACGGGATGATCCGCGTGACGCCTTCGTTTCCAACCTTTTTGCCAATCTCGATACCCTGCCTGCAGGCAGCGTGGTCGGCACGTCCAGCCTGCGCCGTCAGTGTCAGCTACGCGAACAACGCCCTGATCTGGTGATCCGCGATTTGCGCGGTAACGTCGGCACACGTCTGGGTAAGCTCGACAACGGCGATTACGACGCCATTATTCTGGCCGTTGCCGGTCTGAAGCGTCTCAATCTGCAAGACCGTATCCGCGTGGCGCTGTCGCCGGAAGAGTGCCTGCCTGCGGTTGGCCAGGGTGCTGTCGGTATCGAATGTCGTCTTGACGATCACCACACCCGCGAATTGCTGGCTCCTCTCGCCCATCGTGAAACTACGCTGCGCGTGCTGGCAGAACGGGCGATGAATATGCGTCTTGAAGGTGGCTGTCAGGTGCCGATTGGCAGCTATGCTGAAATAGAGGGTGATCAAATTTGGTTGCGCGCATTGGTTGGCGCACCGGATGGTCGCCAGATGGTGCGCGGCGAACGTCGCGGCAACACCGCTGATGCAGAAAAGCTGGGCATTGAGTTGGCCGAAGAGTTGCTGGCCAACGGCGCACGTGAAATTCTGCATGAGGTTTACCAGGGAAACCCACCACGATGACCATATTGGTAACCCGTCCTTCTCCTTTCGGCGAGCAGCTTGTCAGCCGGTTGCGCACGCTTGGCCGGGTTGCCTATCATTCTCCGTTGATTGAATTTGCGCCAGGCGACGGACTCGCAAGCCTGCCGAACCTGCTATCCTCATTAAATCAGCAAGATCTGGTGTTTATACTGTCACAACACGCGGTGAAATATGCTGACCACGCCTTGCAGCAGTCACAGCAGCGCTGGGCTGGAAACGTGCATTATTATGCCATTGGCCGGACAACGGGTCTGTTGTTTCATCGCCTGAGTCGCCTTCCTGTTATTTATCCGCATGATGGTGAAACCAGTGAAACCTTATTACAACTGCCGGATTTACAAAATCTGGCAGGTAAGAAAGCGCTGATCCTGCGCGGCAATGGCGGCCGGGAACTGCTGGCCGAAACGCTTCGCGAACGCGGCGTTGAAGTCATTTATTGCGAATGCTACCAGCGCAGCCCGATTTTTTATGACGGCAGTGAGCAAAGCTCAAGCTGGCAGCGCGCAGGCATCACGACGCTGGTCGTCACCAGCGGCGAAATGTTACAACTGCTTCATACGTTAGTTCCTGAATACTACCGTGACACCTGGTTGCTGCGCTGTAGCCTGGTAGTGGTCAGTGAACGTTTAGCCACCCTCGCCCGCCAGTTGGGCTGGAGCGACATCCGTGTGGCTGAAAACGCAGATAATGATGCGCTGATCCGCGCATTAAAATAACCTGACTAAGGGATGTGCCAAGATGACGGAACAAAAAAATCCTTCCGCCCAGGATGATGTGATCACCCCAGCGGTTGAGAGCCCCCAACAGCCAGACGTTGATTCCCGTGAAAAACAACAAGATGACCTGTTGAACTCGTTGCGTAAAAAACAGCGTACTGCTCCGGTTCTCGGCGCGATTGCCATCGTGCTGGTCATCGCACTGGGCGCGGGCCTCTATTATCACGGGCACCAGCAGACGCTCAGACAAACGGCAGCCGTCGATGAGCTACAAGACCAGCTTATCGCCTTGCAAAAAAGCCAGCAGCAGGACAAACAGCAAATTGCCGCCCTGCTCGGTGAACAGGATAAATCACAGCAGGCCAGCGAGCGCCAGCAGGCTTCATTTAGTCGACAGTTGAATGAATTACAGGACAAAGTCGCCAGCATTTCTGGCAGCGATGCCAAAACCTGGATGCTGGCGCAGGCCGATTTCCTGGTCAAACTGGCTGGCCGTAAACTGTGGAGCGATCAGGATGTCACCACCGCCGCTGCGCTCCTGAAAAGTGCCGATGCCAGCCTGGCCGACATGAATGACCCGAGCCTGATTGATGTGCGCCGTGCGCTAAATGAAGACGTCGCCAGCCTCTCCGCGGTTACGCAGGTCGATTTCGACGGTATTATTCTGAAAGTGAATCAGCTGTCCAACCAGGTTGATAACTTGCGTCTGGCTGACAACGACAGCGATGAGGCTCCAATGGACGACGACGGCACCAGCCTGTCGGGATCCCTCAGCGAATGGCGTCAGAACCTGACCAAAAGCTGGCATAGCTTTATATCGGACTTCATCACAGTCCGTCGCCGCGACAGCAGCGCAGAGCCTTTGCTGGCACCTAATCAGGACGTCTATCTGCGTGAAAACATCCGTTCGCGCCTGTTGGTTGCCGCACAGGCTGTACCGCGCCATCAGGACGAAATCTACAAGCAGTCTCTTGAGTCGGTATCGACCTGGGTACGCGCCTATTTTGATACCAGCGACCCGTCGACCAAAGCGTTCCTTGAAGAGGTAGACAACCTCAGCCAGCAGTCCATTTCGATGGATGTACCCGATCAGTTGAAAAGTCAGCCCATGCTGGAAAAACTGATGCAAACGCGGGTGCGTAATCTGCTTCAACAGCCCGCTGCCGCTGCTCAGGGGGAATAACGCATGCTAAAGGTTTTCGTATTATTCATTATCATCATTGCCGGGATTGTCGTCGGGCCTATGCTCGCCGGGCATCAGGGCTATGTACTGATTCAGACGGACAATTACAACATCGAAACCAGCGTCACAGGCATGGTGATCATGTTTGTGGTTCTGATGCTGGTGCTGTTTTTCATCGAATGGATTTTACGCCGTGTCTTGCGCACTGGCGCACGCACCCGAGGCTGGTTCGCTGGCCGCAAAAGCTCCAAAGCGCGCAAACAGACCCAGGCTGCCATGCTGAAGCTGGCAGAAGGCGATCACCGTCAAATGGAGAAGTTACTGGCGCGTAATGCTGACCATGCGGAACAACCGGTGGTGAACTATTTGCTGGCGGCCGAAGCGGCACAACAACGTGGCGATGATGTTCGCACCAACCAGTATCTGGAACGTGCGGCTGAAATTGCAGATATCGATCAAATGCCGGTGGATATCACCCGCGTGCGTATTCAGCTGGCGCGGGGCGAAATTCACGCCGCACGCCACGGCGTTGACCGTCTGATTGGTCAGTCGCCGCGTCACCCGGAGATCCTGCGTCTGGCCGAACAGGCCTATTTGCGCACCGGGGCTTACGGCTCATTGCTGGAGATTCTGCCATCGATGTCCAAAGCCGGTATTCATGACGACGAAGAGCTGCGTGTGCTGCAAGAGCAGGCGTACATCGGCATGATGAATCAAATGATGGCCGAAGAAGGCAGTGAAGGTCTGAAACGTTGGTGGAAAGACCAGAACCGCAAAACCCGTCACGAAGTCGCCTTGCAGGTGGCGATGGCTGCACATCTTATTGAGTGCAACGATCAGGACCTCGCGCAGGAAGTGATCCTCGACGGGCTAAAACGTCAGTACGATGAACGCCTGATCGCCATGATGCCGAAACTGCGTTCGGGTGATCCTGAACAGCTGGAGAAGACACTGCGTCAGATCATCAAGCAGAATGGCGCTACTCCTCTGCTTAACAGCACGTTGGGCCAGTTGCTGATGAAGCATGGTGAATGGTTGCAGGCGTCTGAAGCCTTCCGTGAAGCGCTACAACAGCGCCCTGACGCTTACGACTATGCGTGGTTGGCCGATGCGCTGGATAAACTGCATAAACCCGCAGAAGCCGCCGAGATGCGTCACAAAGGGTTAATGCTGACCCTGAATAACTCACAAGGGCAGTAAGTTTAAGCCCACGGCTAAAAGCTCCTTCGGGAGCTTTTTTTATGCTTTGAGTAAATGAATACCTTAAATCATTCGAGTGGCAGAAAGGCGGCAAACTTGGGGATCCCGATGAGCTGACATAAGTCAGTGATTCGGGTGAGTAACAGAAGCCAACGCATCTGCCGCCTGAAGGATGACGGGTATTAGCGCAAAAAAAAACACTTGCCGGATGGCAAGTGTCGAAAACAATCAGGTCATGGACAACAGGGGAGTGCCTCACTCAACGTTTTGCCTGCTGGTTGATAAATACCTGATGAGAGGTGTTTATCGGGCAGATAGACAATAGGCACTATAAATTGGCTCTGCATCATTCCCAGGTTTATGAAGCCGGAAGGCAAACATAAGGGGTGGAATGAGCATCTACATATCAGGTAGTGCAGGACGCGTGCCACATCAGGATTTCTTTCAGGCCCGGAAAATAAAAAACACGTATTTTATTGATTTTAATGACTTAATTATCATTTTTTATTTAGAAAGCATGTTGGCCATTCCAAAGCCACGCATAGCAAAGAATGACTTAACGCCAATTAGTGTTGTCTGCCAGAGACAACCTGCCCATAATGGGGACAATTCGTTTACTTTCAGTTGGTTGGATGTCGTCGCGTAACGACAATAGAAAGACAGAATGTCGCTTCAGAGCAACAGCAGGGGAAGAAGGGGTCTATGTGGCAAACTACAGGCGAAAAAAAACCTGCTTATGAAAGCAGGTTTCTTCGAATTGGTCGGCGAGAGAGGATTACGCGCATCTTCGATGCTTGCCCTGCGGGCCGTTGCTAAAGCAACGTGGTCTCGCTGCGCTCGGCTCAAACCTACTTCGGAGGTTCTCATCCTCATAAACTACAGGCGAAAAAAAACCTGCTTATGAAAGCAGGTTTCTTCGAATTGGTCGGCGAGAGAGGATTCGAACCTCCGACCCACTGGTCCCAAACCAGTTGCGCTACCAAGCTGCGCTACTCGCCGATGTCGTGCATCTTACTACTTTTTGGTGCTAACAGCATCATTTAAATGCATTTTGTGTGTGGTGCGAAGGGAGGGACTCGAACCCTCACATCCAAAGGACACTAACACCTGAAGCTAGCGCGTCTACCAATTCCGCCACCATCGCATGTCACGTTCACAAAATCATTTAAAAAATTTGGGGTGGCTAATGGGGCTCGAACCCACGACAACTGGAATCACAATCCAGGGCTCTACCAACTGAGCTATAGCCACCATTTCAAACTCTTCTACATCGTGGACTGTTTAACCTCAAACAAGACCACCGCAACTCTAGCGCAAACTTAATGGTGCGCCCGACAGGATTCGAACCTGAGACCTCTGCCTCCGGAGGGCAGCGCTCTATCCAGCTGAGCTACGGGCGCTTAGCGCCGTTGCGGGTGGGGATACTACGGTTTTCATGCCACCCTGTCTAGTGCTTTTTATTGGAAAAGTTTCGTTTGACTGCTCTTTGTCCAATACGCGCTAAAAATAGGCGCATCACCTTCCCCACCCATGACTTACGACGTTATTTTGTCTGTTCAGCCGTCAGAGATGAACGTCTGTTCATCCCCAGCCCGAAGTATATCAGGCTGATTGCCGCGATGAAAATCCCGCCTACCAGCAAAGAAATTCGCGTATCCGGGTTAATTGCCATTCCCACCAGCACGCAGGCGAGGAATGCCAGCGTCAGATAGTTGGTATAAGGGAACAGAATTGACTTGAACGGATGGTCTTTCAGCTTCTCTGCATGAGCCTCACGGAAACGCAGCTGGCTGATAAGCACCACAAACCACGGCACCATACCCGGCAGCACCGAAGCGCTGTAGACATAAACAAAGACTTGCTCAGGGTTAGGGATCAGATAATTCAGGCATGAACCTATCAGCAGCACGGCGATAGTCACCGCAATACCGTAGACCGGCACGCCGCTTTTCGACACTTTACCGAGAAACGCCGGGACCTGGCGATTTTTCGCCAGCGCGTAAAGCATACGCCCGCAGCTGTACATCCCGCTGTTACAACCCGACAGCGCCGCCGTCAGCACCACAAAGTTGATGATGCCTGCTGCCGAGGCGATACCAATCTTCGCAAACGTCAGCACGAACGGGCTGCCGTGCGTCCCCATTTCGTTCCACGGGAAGATAGTGATGATGACGAAAATCGCACCGACGTAGAAAATCAGGATACGCCAGAGGATGTTATTGATAGCGCGTCTGAGCGTGACCTGCGGGTTTTTGGCTTCACCGGCAGTGATCCCCACCAGCTCCACACCCTGATAGGATGCCACGACAATACAGAGCGCAAACAAGAACCCTTTCCAGCCCCCGGCAAAGAAGCCACCGTGTGCAGTCAGGTTAGCAAAGCCGACGGCCTGACCATGGTTGCCAAAACCAAAGAAAATCACTGCCAGACCGACCACAATCATCACAATGATGGTGGTGATTTTGATCAACGCAAACCAAAACTCCATCTCACCATACAGTTTTACAGCGGCCAGGTTAGCCGCTGCGACAATGGCCACGGCAGCCAGCGCCGGGATCCACTGCGGTAAATCAGGGAACCAGTACTGGGCATAGACACCAATGGCGGTGATTTCTGAAATCCCCACCGCTATCCACATGAACCAATAGCTCCATGCCGTCAGATAACCGTAGTAAGGGCCGAGATATTTATGCGCGTAGACGGCGAACGAACCGGCCACCGGCTCGAGGTGCAGCATCTCGCCCATAGAACGCATGATGAAGAAAACAAAGATACCCGCCAAGATATAGGCTAACAATACCGACGGCCCTGCCCATTTGAGCGTACTGGCCGCCCCCATAAACAGCCCAACGCCGATAGTACCACCCAGTGCTATCAGTTCTATATGCCGGGCTTCTAGCCCGCGGTGTAGCCCACCTTTTTCCTCGTTACTTGCCATAGATCCTCAATGTTGTCGTTGTTGTGTTTGCCTTCCGGGATGACCGGAATGTTATTTTTATAGTCTGCTTCCCCGAGTGGGGCGCCAAAACGGGCGGTATGGTTTCGTATTTTGTGATCAGTTGCAAACCACAAATCAGAAAGCTGGGGTTCATCTGGCAACAGGCGTTGAAATTTTCGGCAAGCGGACAACGAAAACGAGAGATGGCGCGCCACTGGCGTAAAATGCTGTGGCGCCAGAGGAATCAGAGACGACCGGTGTAGTGATAACGCAGGTATTTAAGCAGTTTAAGCTGACGCCCAAGGCGGCTGGGTTGGCGAATCAGACGATAAAGCCACTCCAGCCCGAGCTTTTGCCAGAACTTTGGCGCACGCTTTACGTGGCCGGTAAACACATCGTAAGTGCCGCCGATACCCATATATAAAGCATCGGGATACACCTCTCGGCAGTCGCGCATCAGTAGCTCCTGCTTCGGGGAACCCATCGCCACGGTGACAATCGCGGCCTGGCTGGCTTTGATGCGCTCAAACAATGGCTGGCGCTGCTGATCGGTGAAGTAGCCGTTCTGGCTGCCAACAATGTTCACATCCCACTGGGCGCGCAGTTTAGCTTCGGTTTGCTCCAGCACCTCGGGTTTTCCGCCAATCAGGAATACCGGCGTGCCTTCCTGCCCGGCACGCTGCATCAGCCCTTCCCATAGATCGGCACCGGCGATGCGTGACACGTTGGCCTGCGGGTATTTGCGACGGATAGACCGCACGATGCTGATGCCATCGGCATATTTGTATTCGGCGCGGCTAATCAGCTCAGCGATCTCTGGCTGGCTTTCCATGGTCAACACTTTCTCAGCATTCATCGCCACCAGAGCGCCGGTCTTTACGCGAGTATCGGCAAACAGATAGTCCAGAAACTGGCCCATATCGCGAAAGCCCCACAAATTAATGCCACGAATAGAATAGAGGGGAATGTTATTATTTGAATTCATGAATGTTCCTGCGACGACTGGCCAGTCGTTGAGATCCCTTCGGTGTTGATGATATTACCAACGCGATTCGAGCGCGGGCGGACCAACCCTGCGGCGTCAAACAGCCAGTACAGTAGTTTTGCCATGACCAGGCAGGCGCAAAAAATCAGACAGAAAAAGACCACGCGCGAAAAGAACGAATCCACGCCTTCACGGGCCAGCACGATCATATTAAATACCGCCCCGAAACAGAAGCTCTGCAAAATCGCGGCCTTGTAGCGGTTCTTCTCCGCTTTTCCCAGTTCGTACAACCAGTCGAACCATTTGATGATCAGACCCACCGCCACTGCCCCCAGCGGAATAAACCCCACGCCGCCCATCACCACCAATGAGCCGATGAGGGTCGGAGACATGGCCAGGCCGGAGTGGTTGTTGAGCACTTCCCAGGTAAAGTAGTTGGCAGAATTAAGCACCACGCCCGGCCTGCCCGGCCACAGCCAGCTCGGAATAAACACGTAGAAATCGCGAATAATCGGGGCAAGTCCCTGGAAGCTAATCTTGTCGTAGTTTTGCAGTAGCAGGCCCAGGTTTTCCCACGGCGAAAAGGTGTCGCGGGTCAGGTAGAGGAAAGTATAAAACGCTTCCGGCCCGTTTACGTTCATGCCATAACGCTTCAGCGCCAACCAGAACATCCCCACGATAGCCATAACACCCGCCACGGCCAGCATCCACAGCGATATCCAGCCGCGCACGATGCCGATAAACAGAAACAGCGCAAACGCGATGATGATATTGGCGCGCGTACCACCGACGATCACGTAGGTCAATAACCCAAAAGCCACCGTGCTTACCAGGAAAAATAGCCAGCTGCGACGGTTCTCCCGCAGGAAATAGACCACCAGCATGGCGGGAATAAAGAAGTAGAAGAAACGTTTGAGTGCCACGCCGGAGACCTCACTGGAGAAGATCTGGCTGTAGGACTTCAGTTTGAATAATAGAAAACCGTTATGCAGGAAGAAAATCGACACCGTGATGAGCGCCACCAGGGCCAACAGTATCCACGTCAGATGGGTTTCAGCCCGGTTCATGGTGAACAACGGCGCTCTTGGCGTGGCCGGGCGCGCTTTCAGCCTGGTTTTGTAACTGACATAGTAAATACCGTAGAAACAGGTGGCAGCCAGCATCGCCTGTAACAGGTATTCCACCTGTACTACCTGTACGTCAAAACGAAACACCAGCAGGCAGGTCAGTGGGAAACCAAAGTAGAACGTCAGCAAATACAGCATTGAGAAGAAGACGTTGAAGTTAAAACGGACGCGACGAAACTCTTTGTAGGTCAGCGTCAAAATGAAGATCAACGAAACAACATAGACCACGCAAAGACCGCCGAACTGGGCCAGCGTCATGATGTGGCTCCCGCCGCCAGATTCAGCGCCTGTTGCCATCCGGCAATATAATTGGGATTGAAGAACGCGATATTCTGACGGTCAGTGCTCAATAACTGGCGGCGCGCTTCGGCAACGGTCGCAGTGTCCAGCGCATCGCCGTAAAACAGTACCGGCAGATGCTGCTCGGCCAAATCTTGCCAGAATGGATTCTGACGACTCACCACAAAGGGCACGCCAAACTGAATCAGCAGGCACAAGGTACCGATGCCCTGCTGGCGGTCAAAAATAAAATAACCCAGCGAGCAACGGCGCAGCATATTCAGGTAATCATCAAACGCCATGGCCTCTGTCAGTAATTCCACATGTTCTGCCGGAAACAGTGTCAGCGCTTCAGCCCGCACCTGTTCAATATAAGTCTGATTGTTCGCCGGATAGCCCATCGGAATAATTACCCGAATATCGGCGCCAAACGGCTGATGCAACGCCTTCAGCGCTTCGATGTGCCGGTTGCTGGTATCGCCAGAATTGCCGACCAGCACGGTCATCGGCCCGCCTGGCTCAGGCTGGTCAGCCGGTTGAGTCAGCGCCGGGTCCATACGCGTCGGGAAGTACAGCAACGATGAAGCTACCCGCGGATGACGCAGGTGATAATGAATCAGATCGCCGCGCGTGCCGAACACATGGCCGACCCGCCCCTGGGCAATGCGTCGCAGGAGGTAAAACAGACGAAACTTCAGACTACCCGACGCCTCATACAAATCCGCGCCCCACATATGCCAGCACACCTGTCGCGCTTTGATTTTGCCGATCAGTAATGCCAGCCACAGTGTCGGGTTAAATTGCCCGTGCAAAAAGAAACGATGGCTGCGGTTCTGCCGCGCATTGGCAATCACCGCCTGCGCGAGACTTTTTTTATCCGGGTAAATATCAATCTGTAAGCGGGTAAATCCGGCAAACGCAGCGCTGTCTGCCGCAACCACCATAAAGTGACGGATCTGATCCTGCGGCGCGCACTCAGCCAGCACGTCATTGAAGAAGCGCAGTACGGTGAGATTATGGTGCGGGATATCAGATCCCAAAACGTGAATCAGCGTTGTCATGCTCGTCTACGATAGATAACAAAAACGGCGCTGCACAGGGTGAAATAGACGATATAAGTCGCCATGTAGGCCTGTGCGGCGCCCAAAGAACCGTGTAACGGGATCAGCCAGTGCGCAAAACCGGTCAGCAGTAAAAACTGGCTGATTTCGGTCAGTACATAAAAGCGCAGGGACGCCTTGGCAATCACCAGATACCCAAAAACATAGGACCCGACTTTCAGCACGTCACCGACCAGTTGCCAGGCAAAAAGATCGCGCATGGCGGTAAACTGATGGGAAAACAGCAGCCAGATGGCGAAGTCACGCAGCAGCCACACCATAAAGCTGGCGCAGGCCACGGCCGGGATCACAAATTTCAGCGACTTAATAATTTCGCGTGAAATCGCCTGTTTGTCGGTCAGACGGGATAACGTTGGCAGCAGATAGACGCTGAATGAGGCGGTGATAAATTGCAGGTAGGCATCCGAAATGCTGCTAACGCCCTGCCAGATCCCCACGTCGTCCCAGCTGTAATATTTCGCCAGCAGGTTTCGCATCATCACATACGCCACCGGCAACGTCACCGAAGTGATCAGCGCCATGATGGTGAATTTTCCCAGATGGCTGGCGATGGCGCGGTCCCAGCCCAGCCGCAGGAAATGCAGCGGGAAAGGATGACGGTGCCATAACATCGCGCCGGCAGGCAATACCACCAGCGCAGGCACCAGCGCCAGTCCGGCCAGCGCTCCCTCATAACCACCCAGCCAGAAACAGAGTAAATAGGCTACCAACCCAATCAGGCTGCCGCCAATCACCGCCAGCGCGTTGCCTCTGGCATCCCGATAGCCTTTAAGGATGGCCTGAAAGTAGTTGGCGTAGGCGATACCCATTTGAATCAGCGCCACCGCGCGGATCACCGGCTGAAAATCAGCATGCCCAAACAGCCCGACACTGACCGGGCCCGCAGCCAGCAGAAAAATCACCGCCAGCAGCGTGGAGAAACCTAAGATCAGGCTTGAAGCGGTACCGAGAACAGCCTTTAAACGGGCCGGATCCTGATGATGCTCGGCCACGTATTTGGTCACGCCATTAAAGATACCGGCGCCTGACAATACGCCCAGCACCGTGACCATCTGGCGGAAATTCCCCGCCTGACCCACACCTGCCGGGCCAAAGGCCACCGCCAGCAATTTCACCACCAGCAGGCCAGCGGCGATTTTTATCAGCGTGGAGCCTGCCGTCCAGACCGAAGCCTTTGCCAGAGACATATCAGGCGAAGTATTTCAGCATGGCACTGATGACGGTCTGCTGAGTCTCATCCGTCATGTTATAGAACAATGGCAGTCGCACCAGGCGTTCGCTCTCTTTGGTCGTAAAGCGGTCTTCACCACTGAAACGACCAAAGCTCTCTCCCGCCGGGCTGGCGTGCAGAGGAATATAATGGAACACCGTCAGAATATCGGCGGCTTTCATGTGCGCAATAAAGGCATCCCGGTCTTCGATATCGTTCAGACGGATGTAGTACATATGCGCATTCTGCACACAACCCTGCGCAACGGTCGGCAACGTGATGCGCCCCGCCTGTGCCAGCATTTGCAATGTCTCATTGTAGTTGTGCCAAAGCGCCAGACGGCGCTGATTGATCGGCTCAGCGGCCTCAAGCTGACCCCACAGATAGGCGGCCTGCAAATCGGACATCAGATAACTCGAACCAATATCGCGCCAGGTGTACTTATCCACCTGGCCGCGGAAAAACTGGCTACGGTTAGTGCCTTTTTCCCGAATGACTTCGGCGCGATCGACCAATGTGTTGTCATTGATCAGCGTCGCACCGCCCTCGCCACCCGAGGTGTAATTTTTGGTTTCATGGAAGCTGAAACAGCCAATGTGGCCGATGGTGCCCAGTGCTTTGCCTTTATAGGTCGACATCACACCCTGCGCCGCATCTTCCACCACAAACAGCTTATATTTTTCAGCCAGTTGCATGATGTGGTCCATCTCGCAGGCTACGCCCGCGTAGTGTACCGGTACAATGACACGGGTTTTGTCAGTGATTGCCGCTTCGATCTGCATCTCATCGATGTTCATGGTGTCCGGGCGGATATCCACAAAGACGATTTTCGCGCCGCGCAGCACAAAGGCATTGGCGGTCGAGACAAACGTGAAGCTCGGCATGATCACTTCATCGCCTTCTTTGATATCGAGCAATAACGCGGCCATCTCCAGCGATGCAGTACAAGAGGGCGTCAGCAACACTTTGGCGCTGCCGAAACGCTGCTCGAACCACTGCTGGCAACGCAGCCCAAAGCCGCCGTCACCACACATTTTTCCGCTGCTCATCGCTGAACGCATGTAGTCAATTTCAGTGCCAACAACCGGGGGGGCATTAAAAGGGATCATTTTTTCACCTGTACAGCCAATATGCCGAGCGAGAGATTTTTCCCCCACTGGCGATATAAAGATTCAGAGCAGCAAGATTGCTGGTTTGTGTCGCGACATACAGCCGGGAGACGCTATTGGCGACGCACCACTGTTTCGCCGCCGTCATGAGTTGTTTGCCGACGCCATGGCCCTGCCATTCGGGCAGGACAGCCAGTAAGCCAATGCGCGCCGCACCCTGCGCCGTCTGACGAAGGGTAACAAAACCCTGAGTTTCACCGGAGGAGCTTTTCATCAATAAACAGAGATGGTCAAAAGTACCCAGTACGGCTTTCTCCGCCCACCGGGCATAAAAGCGCTCACTGTCCTGCGGTTGGTACCAAGGGGTGCGAAAGCGGCTGAGGCGAAAAGCGGCACCCGCCGCAGCGCTGATGGCCGAAATATCCGAACCGGTAGCGGTTTTTACGTCAACAGGCGACGGCGTTGTCCCACCGGGGGTGATGCACAGGTCAATCTCACCTTCGACCAGCTGAAAACCACGGGCCTGTAAGGTATCAAGTATCTGGGTATCATCCGCATTCACTTTCACCTGCACCCGCGCATAGGCGGCGAACGCCGGTTCAGTCACAGCAACAGCTGCCGGGTCTATGTGCAGTTTTGCAGTGCACAAACCGAAAAATTCACTTTCCCATTCGAGGGGTTCGAGCGTGCCGCAAAGACTCATGCCACTCTCCTGCCGATGATTAACGCCAGACACCTTTGGTATCGACAATCCATAGCTGATGAACCTGATCCGCCGGGATCGCTTTGAAAATCTGATGATCGACTAACATGACCAGTAGATCGGCATTTTGCAACGCATCCTCTACCGTATGCAGGCTCACGTTGCCGTCCAGTGCCGCAGGCAGATGGTGCACGTGCGGTTCAACCGCCCAGGTTTCCCCGGCGTGCCAATCAGCAATGAGGCGGGTGACTTCAACGGCCGGGCTTTCGCGCAGGTCATCAATATTGGGTTTGAATGCCAGCCCAAAGCAGGCAATTTTCGCCTCGGAAGCCCGCTTGCCCGTGGCTGTCAGGCAGTCAGCCAGTGCCGATTTTACGCGGTCAACCACCCAATGTGGCTTGCTATCATTCACTTCACGCGCCGTTTTGATGAGCCGCGCCAGGTCAGGGTTTTGCGCCACGATAAACCAGGGGTCTACCGCAATGCAGTGCCCTCCCACACCAGGCCCAGGCTGCAGAATATTCACGCGTGGATGGCGGTTGGCCAGCGCGATAAGCTCCCAGACATTAATGCCCTGCGCATCACAAATCAGCGACAGTTCATTGGCAAAGGCAATGTTGACGTCCCGGAAACTGTTCTCAGTCAGCTTGCACATTTCAGCGGTGCGCGAGTTAGTCACCACGCATTCGCCCTGCAGGAAGATATTGTATAAGTCGCAGGCACGCTGCGAACAAATCGCCGTCATACCGCCAATCACCCGATCATTTTTAATCAGCTCCACCATCACCTGCCCAGGTAAGACCCGCTCCGGGCAGTAGGCGATATTCACATCAGCGTGGTCGCTTTCTTGCTGGGGGAAACTCAGATCAGGACGGCATTCTGCCAGCCATTCGGCCATCAGCTCGGTGGTACCAACCGGCGAGGTGGACTCAAGGATCACCAGATTGCCTTTTTTCAGCACCGGCGCAATAGAACGCACGGCCGACTCAACGTATCTCAAGTCGGGCTGATGATCGCCCATAAAGGGCGTCGGGACGGCAATCAGAAAAGCATCAGCGGGCTGTGGGCGGGTGAATGCCTGCAGAAAACCGTCATCAACGGCGGTTTTCACCAACGCATCGAGCGCCGGTTCCACAATATGTATGGCTCCGCGATTAATGGTATCCACGGCATGCTGGTTGATATCCACACCGATGACTTTTTTCTGGTGCGAAGCAAAGGCTGCCGCAGTCGGCAGACCGATGTAACCCAGTCCAATGACAGAAATAGTTTGGAAGCTCATTGTGATACTCGATGATTCTTTAATGCGTCAAGAATACGACGGCAGGCTTGTCCGTCGCCGTAAGGATTATGCGCCCGGCTCATGCTGTGATATTCATTTTCGTCGCTCAGCAGCCGGCTCACTTCTTTCACTATTTTTGCAGTATCGGTGCCAACCAGCCGGACGGTTCCGGCGCTGATCGCTTCCGGCCGTTCTGTGCTTTCCCGCATCACCAGCACAGGTTTACCCAGTGAGGGCGCTTCTTCCTGGATGCCGCCTGAATCGGTGAGGATCAGGTAGGCCTTGTCCATCAAATAGACAAAGGGTAAATAGTCCTGCGGGTCTATTAATATAATGTTGTCGATACCGCGCAAAATACGGTTTACCGGCTCGCTGACGTTCGGGTTGAGATGCACCGGATAAACGATTTGCACCTCCGGATGTTGCAGCGCAATGCTTGCCAGCGCATTGCAGATACGGTCGAAGCCGCCGCCAAAGCTCTCGCGGCGGTGGCCGGTAACCAGAATCATTTTCTTATTAGCATCGATAAGGGGATAGCGGGACGCCTGTTGCTCAACCAAACCGGCATCGGCTTTGACTCTGTCACGAACCCACAGTAAAGCATCGATAACTGTATTCCCGGTGATGAAAATATCGTCTGTCGAGATCCCTTCACGCAACAAATTGTCACGCGAGGTTTCAGTCGGCGCAAAATGCCATTTTGCCAAATGTGTAGTTAAACGGCGGTTGGCCTCTTCCGGCCATGGTGATGAGAGGTCGCCAGTGCGCAAACCGGCTTCAACGTGCCCAACGGGGATTCGCTGATAGAATGCAGCCAAACTGGCCGAAAGCGTGGTGGTCGTATCACCATGCACCAGTACCACGTCTGGCTGGAATTCCTGCAAAACAGGTTTTAATCCTTTCAGGATGCGGCTGGTTATTTCTGTCAGGTCCTGACCGGGCTGCATGATGTTGAGGTCATAATCGGGCTGGATACCAAACAGATGCAATACTTGATCTAACATTTCACGATGCTGGGCCGTGACACAGACTTTTGACTCAAAGGCGTCATCCTGAGCCAAAGCGTGCACCAGCGGGGCCATTTTGATGGCTTCCGGGCGGGTGCCGAATATCGTCAACACTTTCAAAGTGAGTCTCTCTTGTTCAGTTAGGCGCAGACACATCCTGCTAGCCAGGCGAAATCGTTCGCCCTTATAGATTCATTTATTGGGTTATGGCACTCCGGCGGCGTGCCAACGCAACACCGGCTCCGATCAGCCCCCCCACTACACCCCACATGACCATCAGGAAGGCGCGGCGCGGGCTGTCGCGTTTTACCGGCTCTTCCGGGGTACGCAGATAGCGGTATGTCTGGAAGTGCGCTGTCAGCGTCGGCCCCACATTCAGGGTCGATAACATGGCACGGTTTTGATCGTAGTCTAGGTCAAAATTCGGACCTGAAGCTTGTAATAATTCCAGACGGGCCTGCAACATGGGTGTCCCTAACAGGAACATATCCGAAGAGGGCAGTTGCTCAGCCGGCGTCGCCGTCAGGCTCTCGTTAATCTTCTGCTGCTGGGCGATTTTCAGTGCCTGCTGGGTGTTGTTCATTTGACGCTGGAAGATGGACTGCGCCACGGCGTCCTGACGTTTGACCTGCGCCTTCATCGACTGTGTGCGTGCGGCCCAGGCTCCCTGCAATTCATCGTATAAATGCTGCGCAGCACGCTTGCTGGCAAAATTCACATATTCGCGCAGCAGTTTATTGGCGTCAGCGGAGCTTTCGGCCGTCAGCTTCACACTGTCATTCGGTACTTTGAGTGCGTCCCGTGAGGTGAACTGGATATCGTTAATCATGTCATCGAGCAACACCGCGTCGGTCCGCGCATCACCTTCTTTACGCTGCTGGTAATAAGGGCTGTTCAACCAGAAATCACGACGGGTGTCATACGCTGCGAGCTGCATAACAAATTCGTTATAAGCATCTTCGGAAATGGTGGGCTGACTGTCCAACGGCGCCTGCGCATTGCGCACATCCAGATTGCGTAAAAACTGCGCCTGAGAGAAATAAGAAGACAGATTATTCACCGTCGGCCGGTCGGTGATCGCCGTTGAACTCCACTCCTGTTTCATCAAATATGAAGAACCTAGCGCAATGACAGCAAACAGTACGCCCATCCCGACAATCCAAAATTTCCCACTCCACAGCGTGCAGCACAAACCGCGGATATCCAGCTCGTTATCGATGCTGGCCTCTACTTTTTTGGCGTTTGTCTCTGATGTCATCACAGCCAGTAAACCTCTAAATAATGGATAATTGATGGAGTTATCGAGCGCGACGAAGACGCCGTTTGAAACGTTTGATTGAACGCGCTACGCGCCATGCACGCTTGATGCAGTAGCCATAAAACAGGAAAGCCGGCAGGAACAGTAACAACATTAGCCATTCGGGGACAAACCCGAGATGCTCACCGATAACCCCCACCGCAGCCAGTAATGCAGCAGCCAGCGTAATTAAGACAAAGGCCTGATGCGGGCTGAATCCGGCCCGCATAATCAGATGGTGAATGTGCTGACGGTCCGGGGAGAAAGGGCTCATGCCTTTACGCAAACGACGATACATGATGGCGATCATGTCCATCAGTGGGATAGCGATCAGCCATAGCGCGGTGACCGGCGTCATCGGGTGCGTCGGGCCCTGAGTGCTTTGCAGTAAGATCCAGATGATGGTGAAACCAATCAGCGTACTGCCTGCATCACCCATAAAGACTTTATAACGCGGGCCAAAAACGCCGAGGTTGAGCATGATATACGGAAGGGTGGCAGCAATCATGGCAAAGCACCAGAGCGCAAGATCCATGTGACCGCTCATGTACATGACAATCCCTATCGCGCCAAAGCTAACACTGGATAAACCGCCCAACAGCCCGTCAATTCCGTCCACCATATTAAAAGCGTTGATGGCAGCCCAAACGGCAAACAGCGTGATGGGATAACCAAATGGGCCGAGGACCATTTCCCAAGGGCCGATGATATGACCCAGGTTCTTCAAAATCAGACCCGCGTAAACCATCATGACGATCGCCACCAGCGCCTGTACGAATGCACGGATTTTAACGCTGATATCAAAGCGATCGTCCAACGCACCCACTAAAACCAGAAGTCCAGCACACCCCAGATAGAGCATGCGATGGGCAATGTAATAGTCAGTGATCAGGAAAGTGAAGCAAATACCCGCAAATATAGAAATTCCGCCCACCAGAGGGATCAGACCCTGATGACGTTTACGATAATTGGGTTTATCAACCAAGCCGATTTTTTTAGCAACCTTGCGGGCCAAAAATAAAAAGACAAAAGAAAAAAAGAAAATAGCGAGGAGTTCAGTACTCATATTGAGCATGTTCACAGTCAATAAATCTCTGCAAAAAGATAAGGCAGCTTAGCCTGGGCCAACGTCATAAAACCTCACAGCCTTAAAGTCATATCCTATGGTGACAGTTATGGTGTTGTCTCAAGCAATACCTTTAACTGATGCCTCTTTCCTGTTGCTTCGACAAGGTAGAGAAAGAATCACTGAAAGACTATCAGCGCTTATCTTAATTCCAACTCTTTTCAGAATTTGCCTTATCCTAGCCGCCAAAAGCAAAAAACGCCACGACTTAGCGTGGCGTTAGCTGACTTTCACACCAATTACGAACGTTTCATCATATCGAAGAAATCGTCGTTGGTTTTGGTCATCGCAAGCTTATTAATAAGGAATTCCATCGCGTCGATCTCACCCATTGGATGGATGATTTTGCGCAGGATCCACATTTTTTGCAGCTCTTCTGACGTCGTAAGCAACTCTTCTTTACGCGTCCCTGAACGGTTGTAATCGATAGCAGGGAAGACACGTTTCTCAGCGATTTTACGCGCGAGGTGCAGTTCCATGTTGCCGGTACCTTTGAATTCTTCATAGATAACTTCATCCATTTTAGAACCGGTATCAACCAAAGCCGTCGCGATGATGGTCAGGCTGCCGCCCTCCTCAACGTTACGTGCTGCACCGAAGAAACGTTTTGGACGGTGAAGGGCATTGGCATCAACACCACCGGTCAGTACTTTACCTGACGCTGGGACCACGGTGTTATACGCACGGGCCAGACGGGTGATGGAGTCAAGAAGAATGATAACGTCTTTCTTGTGCTCAACCAGACGTTTGGCTTTTTCGATAACCATTTCGGCTACCTGCACGTGACGCGAGGCTGGCTCATCAAAGGTAGAAGCAATAACTTCGCCTTTAACCAGACGCTGCATCTCGGTCACTTCTTCTGGACGTTCGTCAATCAGCAGAACCATCAGCACGCAGTCAGGATGGTTGTACGCAATGCTGGTAGCGATGTTCTGCAACAGCATGGTTTTACCGGCTTTCGGTGGTGCCACGATTAAACCACGCTGACCGCGGCCAATCGGTGAAGCTAAATCAAGTACGCGTGCGGTTAAATCTTCAGTCGAACCATTGCCGCGTTCCATACGTAAACGTGAGTTAGCATGTAACGGGGTCAAGTTTTCGAACAAGATTTTATTGCGGGCGTTTTCTGGTTTGTCGTAGTTAACTTCGTTAACTTTCAACAGGGCAAAATAGCGTTCACCTTCTTTTGGTGGGCGGATTTTACCGGAAATGGTGTCGCCAGTACGAAGGTTGAAGCGGCGAATTTGGCTTGGAGAAACGTAGATGTCGTCGGGACCGGCGAGGTAGGAACTGTCTCCAGAGCGGAGGAAACCAAATCCATCCTGCAATATTTCCAGTACGCCATCACCGAAGATGTCTTCTCCGCTTTTCGCATGTTGCTTCAGGATTGAAAATATAATGTCTTGCTTACGCATACGGGCTTGGTTTTCCAGCCCCATATTTTCGCCGAGTGCAATCAGGTCAGAGACCGGCGTATTCTTTAATTCGGTAAGATTCATAATGGTGGGTTCTTAAACTCGGGGTATGTCTCGAACATCTGTCGTGAATGGGTATGGCAGGATCATCCATGCCTGTTTGTGTAGGACACTCAATTAACAGTTTCTGAATATAAGCCACAGGCAGTCGCATGGGGCTATTCTTGATGGGCAGACTGATATTGAAGGTGTCTTAATGCCGATTTTGTCAAAACCGTTAGATTGTCAAAGCACAGTGCCAGTTCAACTTATTTTTATCAAAGTTACTTTACAGGTCTAGGCAGATGTTTTTGACACAGAATAAAACGTAAGAATCAAACTACAGGTAAGCTCTATTTGCAGTAAGCGTAAACTTAGCACGCTTCTTGACAGGCGTCTAGCGGACAATATGAAAAACACGTCAGCCCGCTAAACACCTGGGTTTGGTCATCCCGACCGATTACAGATTTGCCGTCAGGAACTCTTTCAACTGACCTTTTGACAGTGCGCCAACTTTCGTTGCTGCGACTTCACCGTCTTTAAATAACAGCAGGGTAGGAATACCACGGATGCCGTATTTAGGTGCAGTACCTGGGTTTTCATCAATATTCAGCTTGGCGATGGTCAGCTTGCCTTCGAACTCGGTGGCAATTTCATCCAAAATCGGAGCAATCATCTTGCACGGACCACACCATTCAGCCCAGAAATCGACCAGAACCAGCCCATCGGCTTTCAGTACATCTTTGTCGAAACTGTCATCAGTCAGGTGAATAATTTTATCGCTCATGTTCTACTCCAAAGGATTATCTTTACCTTGTTGATGTAGCATTAACCAACATTAGGTTGACTTTATTTCACCGGATACGCTTTCGTAAAGCAATAGTTAGCTGATATTCTACCACACTATGAGCAAAACACACTTGACCGAACAGAAGTTTTCCGACTTCGCCCTGCACCCGCTTGCAGTTGAAGCCCTTGAAAAGAAAGGCTTTCATTACTGCACTCCTATTCAGGCATTGGCATTGCCAATCACGCTCGCTGGGCGTGATGTTGCAGGTCAGGCGCAAACCGGTACCGGCAAGACGCTGGCTTTTCTAGCGTCTACTTTCCATTATCTGCTTTCTCACCCGGCCGCTGAGGGTCGAAAGATCAATCAACCGCGTGCGTTAATCATGGCACCAACGCGCGAACTTGCGGTACAAATTCACTCCGATGCAGAAGCATTATCTGAATCCACCGGGCTGAAATTGGGCCTGGCCTACGGCGGCGATGGCTACGACAAACAGCTTAAAGTACTGGAAAGTGGCGTTGATATTCTCATCGGTACCACCGGTCGTCTGATTGACTACACCAAACAAAATTATATTGATCTGGGTGCAATTCAGGTTGTCGTCTTAGACGAAGCCGATCGCATGTTTGATCTCGGCTTTATTAAAGACATCCGCTGGTTGTTCCGCCGTATGCCTCCCGCGACGCAGCGCCTAAATATGCTGTTCTCCGCGACACTCTCTTACCGCGTAAAAGAGTTGGCGTTCGAAAATATGAACAATGCCGAATCGATTGAAATCGAGCCGGAACAAAAAACAGGTCACCGTATTCAGGAAGAGCTGTTCTACCCTTCAAATGAAGAAAAAATGCGCCTGTTGCAGACGCTGATTGAAGAAGAATGGCCTGATCGCTGTATTATCTTTGCCAACACCAAACACCGTTGTGAAGACGTCTGGGGCCACCTGGCTGCCGATGGTCACCGTGTGGGGTTGTTGACTGGTGATGTGCCGCAGAAAAAACGTCTGCGTGTGCTGGAAGACTTTACTAAAGGTACGCTGGATATTCTGGTGGCAACTGATGTTGCAGCACGTGGCCTGCACATTCCTGCGGTAACGCACGTCTTCAACTATGACCTGCCAGACGACTGTGAAGATTACGTTCACCGTATTGGCCGTACCGGCCGCGCGGGTTTAAGCGGTCACTCCATCAGCCTGGCTTGTGAAGAGTACGCGCTGAACTTAACGGCTATCGAAACCTACACCGGTCACAGCATTCCGGTTAGCCGCTACAACAGCGATGCTCTGCTGGAAGATTTGCCTGCGCCAAAACGCTTGGCTCGCGCCCGCAGTGGTAATGGTCCGCGACGTAACGGTAATAATTCATCATCGCGTCGTAGCAGCAGTGCACCTCGCAGCAACCGTAAGCGTACGGGCTAATATCATGCTGAGTTCCACCTCACTGTATGCAGCAATCGATCTTGGCTCAAACAGCTTTCACATGCTGGTTGTCCGTGAGGTGGCCGGCAGTATTCAGACGCTGGCGAGAATCAAACGTAAGGTGCGTCTGGCAGCAGGTCTGGACTCACAGAACCTGCTTTCTCAGGAAGCCATGCAACGCGGCTGGCAGTGCCTGAGGTTGTTCTCGGAACGTCTGCAAGATATTCCAAAAGAGCAAATCCGGGTGGTGGCGACGGCGACGTTGCGCCTGGCCAGCAATGCGGATGAATTTCTGCAAAAAGCGCAGGAGATCCTCGGATGCCCGGTGCAAGTGATTGCCGGTGAAGAGGAAGCACGTCTGATTTATCACGGCGTTGCCCACACAACCGGCGGCCCGGATAAACGTTTAGTGGTCGATATCGGCGGCGGCAGCACGGAGTTAGTCACCGGCATTGGCGCACAGGCAACTTCGCTTTTCAGCTTATCAATGGGCTGCGTCACCTGGCTTGAACGCTATTTCGGCGATCGTAATCTGGGCAAAGAGAACTTCGATAAGGCCGAACAGGCCGCGCTCGAGATGATCACCCCGGTAGCGCCCGCGTTGCTGGCGAATGGCTGGCAAATCTGCGTAGGTGCCTCAGGCACCGTGCAGGCGTTACAGGAAATCATGGTCGCTCAGGGTATGGATGAGCGTATTACACTCGCCAAACTGCAACAGCTCAAACAGCGAGCCATTCAGTGCGGAAAACTGGAAGAACTCGAGATCGAAGGGCTGACGCTGGAGCGTGCGCTGGTGTTCCCGAGCGGACTGTCTATCCTGATCGCTATCTTCAAAGCCCTGAATATCGAAACGATGACCCTCGCCGGTGGTGCACTGCGTGAAGGTTTGGTGTATGGCATGCTGCATTTGCCCATTGAACAGGATATCCGCCAGCGCACGTTGCGTAATTTACAGCGACGTTACTTGCTCGACAGCGAGCAGGCTTCACGGGTAGCACAACTGGCAGAGAATTTCTCACAGCAGGTGTCGAGTGAATGGCAGTTGGATGCACGCGCCAGGGAGTTGCTAAACAGCACCTGTCTGATCCACGAAATTGGTCTCAGCGTTGACTTCAAGCTGGCATCTCACCATGCCGCTTACCTGATCCGTCATTTAGATTTACCCGGTTTTACCCCGGCACAGAAAAAGCTGCTGGCCACGCTTTTGCAGAATCAAGGCAATGCACTTGATCTGCCATTATTGAGCCAGCAAAACGCCGTTCCTCCGCGTCAGGCAGAACGTTTATGCCGTATCCTGCGACTGGCGATTATCTTTGCCAGTCGTCGTCGCGACGATACGCTGCCCGCAGTGCGTCTGCGCGCCAATGAGGACGATCTGAATGTAATTGTCCCTCATGGCTGGCTGGAACAGCACCCGCTACGTGCCGAAGAGCTGGAGCAGGAAAGCCACTGGCAAAGTTACGCCCATTGGCCGCTGTATATCGAAGAGAGCGGTAAATAAGCAACCTATCCGTTCATTTCTAAAAGCATCAGGGCGGCAGCAATGTTGCCCTTTTTTACCGCCATTATCCGCTATTTTTAGCTTTCGCTAACTGTTCGCGGATCTTCTCTAAGTGGCTTTGCCCTTTGACCATCCTCTCCTGCGCACTGACCACTTTACGCTCTGTTTCCCATTCCAGATCATCCTGCGGTAACTCCATCAGGAAGCGGCTGGGTTCCGGGCGCAGCAGCTCACCGTACTGACGTCTTTCGCGGCAAAGCGTGAAAAACAGCTCTTTCTGGGCACGTGTGATGCCGACATAGGCCAGACGACGTTCTTCATCAACATTATCTTCGTCAATGCTGCTTTGGTGTGGCAACAAGCCCTCTTCCATCCCGACCAAAAATACATAGGGAAACTCCAGCCCTTTAGAGGCGTGCAAGGTCATCAGTTGGACCTGATCCAGCTCTTCGTCACTCTCGCCACGCTCCATCATGTCGCGCAGGGTAAACCGCGTGACCACCTGAGTGAGCGTCATCGGCTCGTCAAGATCGGTGCCTTCGAGCATTTCCGTCATCCAGCTAAAAAGCTGGTTGACGTTTTTCATGCGCATTTCGGCGGCTTTCGGGCTGGGCGAGGTTTCAAACAGCCAGCTCTCGTAGTCCACACCGTGGATCAAATCACGCACCGCCGCCACCGGTTCCCGCTCAACACGCTCGGCAATGGTGCCCATCCAGTGCGTGAAGCGTTGTAGCGACTCAAGGCCACGACCGGTCAGAAACTGGCTCAGCCCGAAGTCAGAGCTGGCTTTAAACAGCCCTTTATTACGTTGATTTGCCCACTCTCCCAGCTTCTGTAACGTGGCGGCGCCAATCTCACGGCGTGGTGTATTCACAATACGCAGAAAAGCGCTGTCATCATCCGGGTTAGTCAGCACGCGCAGGTACGCCAGCAAGTCTTTGATTTCAGGCCGGGAGAAGAACGACGTTCCGCCAGAGATGCGATAAGGAATGCGGTTCTGCACGAGCATCTTTTCAAACAACCGCGACTGGTGGTTACCGCGATATAAAATGGCGTAGTCGCCGTAGTCGGTTTTATTCATAAAGTGATGCGCGATAAGTTCACCGACCACCCGTTCAGCTTCGTGATCTTCATTATTGGCGGTGATCACTTTGAGCGCTTCGCCGTAACCCAGTTCGGAAAACAGACGTTTTTCGAATACATGCGGGTTATTGGCAATCAGAATGTTGGCGGCTTTCAGAATCCGCTGTGAAGAGCGGTAGTTCTGCTCGAGCTTGATCACCTGAAGGGCGGGAAAATCCTCTTTCAGCAACACAAGGTTCTGCGGACGGGCGCCGCGCCAGGAATAAATCGACTGGTCATCATCGCCGACCACGGTAAAACGCGCACGGCTACCCACCAGCAATTTCACCATCATGTACTGGCTGGTGTTGGTGTCCTGATATTCATCCACCAGCAGATAACGCAGCTTGTTCTGCCAGCGCTCGCGGACCTCTTCGTTACGCTGCAACAACAGCGTCGGCAGCAGAATCAGGTCGTCGAAATCGAGAATATTACAGGCGCGCATATGGTCGTGATACAGACCATAGCAATGCGCAAAAATCTTATCGCGCTCGGATCGTGCAATATTTGTCGCCGCAGAGGGATCGATCAGATCATTCTTCCAGTTGGAGATCGTCGAGACCAACTGCTGCAACAACGTCTTGTCCTCTTCCAGCCAGGTTTCGCTCAACTCTTTCAACAGCGCCAGTTGGTCCTGGTCATCAAACAGGGAGAAGTTCGACTTCATGCCAAGCGCAGCATACTCTTTTTTGATGATCTCCAGACCCAGCGTATGGAAGGTGGAAATCAGTAATCCGCGCGCTTCTTTGCGACCAAGAGTCTGCGCCACACGCTCTTTCATCTCGCGGGCGGCTTTGTTGGTAAAAGTGACGGCGGCGATATGGCGCGCCTGATAACCACATTGGCGAATCAAGTGTGCGATTTTATTGGTGATGACCCGGGTCTTGCCGGATCCAGCACCGGCCAGAACCAGGCATGGCCCGGTAACGAATTCGACGGCGTGTTGTTGGCTGGGGTTTAATCGCATGGCGTAATTTTGCTCACTTGATGGACAAGGACGGCGATTGTAGCAGAAAGCCGGGGGGAGATTGTCAGGCTTTACGGCGCATTTTGTTATGTCTGGAATACAGGCTGGATTCCACTTAGCCGGTTGCAGATGTTACATTACGCCTCTGGAAACTCTCTCGTAAAAAGGTCTTATCATGGCAAAAACAGCCGCAGCAATGCACATCCTTGTAAAGGAAGAAGCACAGGCACTCGAACTTCTGGAACAGTTGAAAAACGGTGGTGATTTCGAGAAGCTGGCGAAAAAACACTCTACCTGCCCGTCAGGCAAAAAAGGCGGTCATTTAGGCGAATTCAAGCAAGGCGCAATGGTTCCCGCTTTCGATAAAGTGGTGTTTTCCGCTCCGTTGATCGAGCCACAAGGCCCGCTGCACACCCAGTTTGGTTACCACATCATTAAGATCCTGTACCGCAACTGAGTTTCCGTTTCGGCGCAGTAAAAAGAAAGGGCACCGCATTTTCATGCAGTGCCCTTTTTATTCTATTTCAAGCCCAGCGGGTTTAGCTGATTAGCTGGCAACCGCGATACGTTTCATATCAGTCATGTAACCACGTAATTTATGGCCGACTGCTTCAATTGGGTGGTTGCGGATGGCTTCGTTAACGTCACGCAGTTGCGCGTTATCAACGTGGGTGCCCGCCACAGATTTACCCAAGTCGCCCGCCTGCAGCGTGGTCATGAACTCTTTCAGCAATGGTACAGCGGCGTTAGCAAACAGGTAGTTACCGTACTCTGCAGTATCAGAGATCACCACGTTCATTTCATACAGACGCTTACGTGCAACGGTGTTAGCGATCAGCGGCAGCTCGTGCAGTGATTCGTAGTAAGCGGACTCTTCGATGATGCCTGCATCCACCATGGTTTCGAATGCCAGTTCAACACCCGCTTTCACCATCGCAATCATCAGAACACCGTGGTCGAAGTATTCCTGCTCTGCAATTTTGCCTTCGAACTGAGGTGCGTTCTCGAATGCAGATGCGCCGGTCTCTTCACGCCAGGTCAGCAGGTTTTTATCGTCGTTTGCCCAGTCAGCCATCATACCGCTGGAGAATTCGCCGGAAATGATGTCATCCATGTGTTTCTGGAACAGCGGTGCCATGATGCCTTTCAGCTGCTCGGACAGTGCATAAGCACGCAGTTTAGCTGGGTTGGACAGGCGATCCATCATCAGCGTGATACCGCCTTGTTTCAGCGCTTCGGTGATGGTTTCCCAGCCGAATTGCAGCAGTTTCTCTGCGTAAGCTTCGTCAACACCGTCAGCTATCAATTTGTCGAAGCACAGCAGTGAACCGGCCTGCAGCATGCCGCACAGAATAGTTTGCTCACCCATCAGGTCAGATTTAACTTCTGCAACGAAAGAAGATTGCAGAACGCCGGCACGGTGGCCGCCGGTGGCCGCAGCCCAGGCTTTAGCAATCGCCATGCCTTCGCCTTTCGGGTCATTTTCCGGGTGAACGGCGATCAGTGTCGGCACACCAAAACCACGTTTGTACTCTTCGCGTACTTCAGTACCCGGACATTTCGGTGCCACCATCACGACGGTGATGTCTTTACGGATTTGCTCGCCCACTTCAACGATGTTGAAGCCGTGGGAGTAACCCAGGGTAGCGCCATCTTTCATCAGAGGCTGAACCGCTTTAACCACAGCACTGTGCTGCTTGTCCGGCGTCAGGTTAACCACCAGATCAGCCTGTGGGATCAATTCTTCGTAGGTACCGACTTTGAAGCCGTTTTCGGTGGCTTTGCGCCATGAAGCACGCTTCTCAGTAATCGCTTCTGCACGCAGGGTGTATGACACATCCAGGCCGGAATCACGCATATTCAGACCCTGGTTCAAACCTTGTGCGCCACAGCCGACAATCACCACTTTTTTACCTTTGAGGTAGCTGGCTTCGTCAGCGAATTCATCGCGACCCATAAAGCGGCATTTGCCCAGTTGTGCCAGCTGCTGACGCAGGTTCAGTGTGTTGAAATAGTTAGCCATGTCTTGCTCCGTTCTATCGAGGTAAGTGCTGTTATTTTTTGTTTCACCGGTGAGCCGGTGAACGCCGTGAATTCACTATATGTCATGCGACACATTGCTTAAATTGATATATTGCGAAGATGACGTTGCAAAATCTGCAACATGACCTGTAAAACCAAAGAGCCGGGTAATCTTTATGGACTTACGTGATCTGAAACTGTTTTTGCATCTGGCGGAAAGCCGCCATTTTGGCCGTTCATCGAAGGCCATGCACGTCAGCCCGTCAACGCTGTCGCGCCAGATCCAGCGGCTGGAGGAGGAACTCGGCCAGCCGCTGTTTCAGCGTGACAACCGCACCGTGCAACTGACCAGTGCGGGCGAACAACTCAAAAACTTTGCCCAGCAAACGCTGCTGCATTACCAGCAACTGCGCAGCGGGCTGGATCAGCATGGCCCGACGCTGAGCGGCGAGCTGCGTCTGTTTTGCTCGGTAACCGCCGCGTACAGCCATCTGCCGCCGATCCTTGACCGCTTCCGGGCGCAGCATCCGCTGGTCGAAATCAAATTGACCACCGGTGATGCCGCCGATGCGGTCGAAAAAGTGCAATCCACCGAAGCGGATTTAGGTATCGCCGGTCATCCTGAAACATTGCCGGGCAGCGTCGATTTCACCAAAATCGGCGAAATCCCGATGATTCTGATTTCCCCATCCCTGCCCTGTGCGGTGCGGACCCAGGTCAGCGAACCGCATCCTGACTGGTCGCAAATCCCGTTCATTCTTCCCGAACACGGCCCGGCGCGAAAACGCATCGACATCTGGTTCAAACGCAACCGCCTGAGCAATCCGCTGATTTATGCCACCGTGTCCGGCCACGAAGCGATTGTCTCGATGGTGGCACTCGGTTGTGGCATCGCACTGATCCCGTCGGTCGTGGTCGATAACAGCCCGGAACCGGTGCGTAACCGTATTTCGATTCTGGATAACGTCACGCTTGGCGCACCCCTGGAACTGGGTGTCTGTGTGCAGAAAAAACGGCTCAACGAACCACTAATCGACGCCTTCTGGCAGCTTTTATAGCCCCTTTTGCGACAAACGATGGCAAAGAAAAAGGGCCCATGGGCCCTTCAGTTCTTCACCCCGCCAGGAAGAAGCGGAAAGCGGGATTATCACTCTCGTTGTGGCAATCGAAGCCCAGGGCCGAAAGGTTTTTCTCGAATTCAGGTTCCTGATCGGTCAGTTCGAAAGCAGCCAGGACGCGGCCAAAATCAGTGCCGTGACTGCGGTAATGGAACAGCGAAATATTCCAGTGCGTACCGAGTGTGTGCAGGAACTTCAGCAGTGCGCCCGGTGATTCTGGGAACTCAAAACTATAAAGCCTTTCACGCAATGGCTTGCTTGGACGCCCACCGACCATGTAACGCACATGCAGTTTGGCCATTTCGTCGTCAGATAAATCCACCACCTGATAGCCGCCGTGGTGCAGTTCGTCGAGAATCTCCTGGCGTTCAGCATGACCACGGGTCAGACGCACACCGACAAAGATGCAGGCACTTTTGTCATCGGCATAGCGGTAGTTGAACTCGGTCACTGACCGCCCGCCAAGCAGCTGGCAAAACTTCAGAAAGCTGCCTTTTTCTTCTGGAATGGTCACTGCCAGTAGTGCTTCGCGTTGTTCGCCAAGTTCGCAACGTTCTGATACATAGCGCAAACCGTGGAAGTTAACGTTCGCGCCAGAAAGCACATGCGCCAGACGTTCGCCCTGAATGTTGTGCTGCTGAACGTATTTCTTCAGCCCGGCCAGCGCCAGCGCACCGGAAGGCTCAGCGATAGCGCGCACGTCTTCGAACAGGTCTTTCACCGCAGCGCAAATGGCGTCGCTGTCGACGGTGATCACATCATCAAGATATTCACGGCACAGGCGGAAGGTTTCATTACCGATGCGCTTCACTGCCACGCCCTCGGCGAACAAACCAACGCGCGCCAAATCAACCGGTTCACCCGCGTCCAGCGCGGCACGCAGGCAGGCAGAATCTTCGGCTTCAACACCGATCACCTGAATTTGCGGCATCAACTGTTTAATCAACACCGCCACACCAGCGGCCAGGCCACCGCCGCCGACGGGGACGAATACGCGGTCAATATGCGCATCCTGTTGCAACAGTTCCATCGCCAGCGTGCCCTGCCCGGCGATCACCGCCGGATGGTCAAACGGCGGCACAAAGGTCATGCCCTGCAGTTGTGCAAGCTCGATGGCCTTACCTTTGGCTTCATCGAAATTCGCGCCATAGAGCATCACTTCACCGCCAAAATTACGCACGGCATCGACCTTGATGTCTGCCGTGGCAACGGGCATAACGATAAGCGAGCGAATACCCTTTTTGGTGGCTGACAGCGCGACGCCTTGCGCGTGGTTACCGGCCGAAGCCGTGATCACGCCGCGAGCCGCCTGTTCTTCGGTCAGGCCGGCAATCATGGAATAGGCACCGCGCAGTTTAAAACTGTGAACAGCCTGACGGTCTTCCCTCTTCACCAGAATGGTGTTGCCCAACCGGGTGGAGATTTTTTCCATGACCTGCAAAGGCGTAACCTGCGCCACTTCATAAACCGGTGCCCGCAGTACAGCGCGGAGATACTCCGCGCCACACGGCTGGTCGGGTAGAGGTTGTGATACCGCCATGACTTTTAGCCTCCCAGCTTGGACTTGTCGCGAACGGCGCCTTTGTCGGCACTGGTCGCCAGCATTGCGTAAGCACGCAGCGCGTAAGAGACTTCACGCACGCGGTTTTTCGGCGTCCACGCTTTGTCACCGCGGGCCTCTTCTGCTGCATGACGCGCAGCCAGTTCTGCTGCCGGAACGTCCAGCACCATGCTGCGGTTTGGAATGTCGATGTCGATGAAGTCGCCATCTTCAACCAGCGCAATCATGCCGCCGCTGCCCGCTTCAGGAGAAACGTGGCCGATAGACAAACCTGAAGTCCCGCCGGAGAAACGCCCGTCGGTGATCAGTGCGCACTCTTTGCCGAGCCCCATGGATTTCAGATAGGTGGTCGGATAGAGCATTTCCTGCATGCCCGGACCGCCTTTTGGCCCTTCGTAGCGGATAACCACAACGTCACCTGCAACCACTTTGCCACCGAGGATCGCGCTCACGGCGTCGTCCTGGCTTTCATACACTTTGGCAGGACCACGGAAAATCAGATTATCTTTATCCACGCCTGCGGTTTTAACGATACTGCCCGCTTCGGCGATGTTGCCGTACAGCACGGCCAGACCGCCTTCCAGACTGAACGCATTTTCCAGCGAACGGATACAGCCTTCGGCGCGGTCATCGTCCAGCGTGTCCCAGCGGCAATCTTGTGAGAATGCCTGCGTGGTACGGATACCGGCCGGACCGGCGCGGAACATTTTTTTCACGGCTTCATCTTTGGTCAGCATGATGTCGTACTGATTCAGTGTTTCCGTCAGGTTCAGGCCAAGGATGTTTTTGACGTCGCGGTTCAGCAGGTTGGCGCGGTCCAGTTCGCCCAGAATCGCCAGTACGCCACCAGCACGGTGAACGTCTTCCATATGATATTTCGGGGTGCTCGGTGCCACTTTACACAGATGAGGTACGACGCGTGACAGACGGTCGATGTCGATCATATCGAATTCGATCCCGCCTTCCTGCGCCGCAGCCAGCAGGTGCAGAACGGTGTTAGTCGAGCCGCCCATTGCGATATCCAGCGTCATGGCATTTTCGAACGCCGCTTTGCTGGCGATGTTGCGTGGCAACGCCGTTTCGTCGTCTTTTTCGTAATAACGTTTAGTCAACTCAACGATGCGGCGACCGGCATTCAGGAACAACTCTCTGCGGTCGGAGTGGGTCGCCAGCAGTGAACCGTTGCCCGGCTGGGACAGGCCCAGCGCTTCGGTCAGGCAGTTCATGGAGTTGGCGGTGAACATACCAGAACAGGATCCGCAGGTTGGGCAGGCGGAACGTTCGATCTGCTCGCTGTCGGCGTCGCTGACGTTCGGGTTTGCGCCCTGAATCATGGCATCAACCAGATCAAGCTTGATGATTTTGTCAGACAGCTTCGTTTTACCGGCTTCCATCGGGCCGCCGGAAACAAAGATCACCGGAATGTTCAGGCGCAGTGACGCCATCAGCATTCCCGGGGTGATTTTGTCGCAGTTGGAAATACACACCATGGCATCGGCGCAGTGCGCGTTCACCATGTATTCCACGGAATCGGCGATCAGCTCACGTGAAGGCAATGAATACAGCATGCCGCCGTGACCCATGGCGATACCGTCATCAACGGCAATGGTGTTGAACTCTTTGGCCACACCGCCGGAGGCTTCAATTTGTTCGGCAACCAGTTTACCCAGATCGCGCAAGTGCACGTGACCCGGCACGAACTGGGTAAAGGAGTTAACAACAGCAATAATGGGCTTACCGAAATCATCATCGGTCATCCCGGTGGCGCGCCACAGTGCGCGGGCGCCCGCCATGTTGCGGCCATGAGTCGTGGTATGGGAACGGTACTTAGGCATGCTCTATTCACTCCAAGTCATTTCTGTTTAGCAGGTGACGCAATCGCCACCCGCATAATTCTTGTTCTGTAGGCTACTGAGGATTAATCGGATCCAACCATCCCCATTTGTCTTCGGTTTTGCCGGTAAACAGACCGAAGAATGCATCCTGAATTTGTTTGGTGATCGGACCGCGTTTACCGATACCGACCTGGATGCCATCAACGCTGCGCACTGGCGTGATTTCAGCCGCGGTACCTGACATAAAGACTTCGTCAGCCAGATAGAGGGATTCTCGTGACAGTACCTGTTCGCGAACTTCCAGGCCCATGTCTTTCGCCAGTTTGATGATCGCGTCACGGGTGATACCCGGCAGTGCAGAAGAGGTGAACGGCGGTGTAAACAGAATGCCCTCTTTCACTTCGAACAGGTTTTCGCCAGCACCTTCGGAAACATAACCGTGAATGTCGAGGGCGATCCCCTCCTGATAACCGTGGCGGCGTGCTTCGCTGCCCACCAGCAGTGAGGAGAGGTAGTTACCACCTGCTTTCGCGGCGGTTGGGATAGTGTTGGCGGCAACGCGGTTCCATGAAGACACCATCGCGTCGATACCCTGCTCCAGCGCTTCTTCGCCCAGATACGCGCCCCACGGGAAGGCGGCGATGATCACGTCAGTTTTGTAGCCATCCGGCGGGTTCACGCCCATGCCAACATCGCCCACAAACACCAGCGGACGGATATACGCGCTGACCAGATTGTTTTTACGCAGAGTTTCGCGGCAGGCTTCCATCAGCTCATCAACGCTCTGAGTCACAGGCATACGGTAGATTTTGGCTGAGTCGCGCAGACGCTGCATATGTTCGCGGTGACGGAATACAACCGGGCCTTTATGGGAGTCGTAGCAACGCACGCCCTCGAAGACTGAAGTGCCGTAATGCAATGCGTGGGACATTACGTGCACTTTGGCTTCCGCCCAGGGAACCATCTCGCCGTTGAACCAAATGTAATCTGCTTTCTTCGTCATTCTTCTCGTCCCTATTTACTCACGCATTCGCGCGTATTTGTTGTGATGTGTGTTGTTGGATCTCGACGCAGGCGACATCCATCAATTTGCTTAACTGTGAAGACAGTAAATCTACAGACCGCAGGCTGGCAACGGTCAATTCGATATTTATATTTTCCGCATTGACCATCGGGCTCATATTCATCGCGCACACCTGAAAACCACGGTGACGCACCACGCGCAATACGCGCTCTAACATTTCAGGGCGGAAACGCGCCTGGATTGAGACGTTATGCTGCATCATGACATTTTCTCCAACATGGTTTCGTTACCAGCACCCGGCGGAACCAGGGGCCAGACGTTCTGGCTTTCATCGATGGAAACCTGAAGCAAATACGGACCTTCGCTATTGAAGAGAGCATCCAGGGCGGCGTCGACTTGATCTTTACGGCTGATACGTTGGCCGGGGATATCAAATGCGCTGGCCAGCGTGACAAAATCGGGGTTATCGGAGAGGTTTGTTTCACTGTAGCGCCCATCAAAAAACAGTTCCTGCCACTGTCGAACCATCCCTAACCGCTGGTTATCCAGTAACAGGATTTTTACCGGTAACTGTTTTCGTTTGATGGTACCCAGTTCCTGAACGTTCATCATGAATGAGCCGTCACCCGATATACAGATAACCATGTCATTCGGGCGGGCAACCTGTGCGCCCACGGCAGCGGGAATGCCAAAGCCCATGGTACCCAGGCCGCTGGAGGTGATGAAATTTTCAGGACGGGTGAACTGCATGTGCTGCGCGGTCCACATTTGGTGCTGACCCACGTCGGTGGTGATAACGGTGTCGGCTGCTTTGCGGTCAGAAATCTGCCTGAGCAGCAACGGTGCATAGATGGCTTCGCCCGGGTGGTCGTAACGCCATTCACCCTGCGCTTTCAGCGTCATCACGTGGTCACGCCATGGGTTGATCGCTAACGGTTGTTTCAGCGCAGGTAACAACGTTTTCAGATCCCCCTGCAATGCCACATGTGCCTGACGCAGTTTGTTCAGTTCGGCCGGGTCGATATCCATATGAATCACCGCCGCGTGCGGGGCGAAGGTATTTAATTTGCCGGTCACGCGGTCATCAAAACGCGCACCAACGGCAATCAGTAAATCGCAGCCCTGCACCGCCAGATTTGCCACTTTGGTGCCGTGCATGCCTAACATGCCCAGATAGCATGGGTCGCTGGCATCCGGCGCCCCCAAGCCTTTCAGTGTGGCGACCGCCGGAATACCCGTGGCAGAGATAAATTCACGCAGCGCCGGAACCGCCTGCGCAATGCCCACGCCACCACCGACGTATAACATCGGTTTCTGCGCCGCAGCGATCATCGCGCGAGCTTGTTCCAGTTCGGCCACCGGATGCGGAAAACTTTCATCAACCGCCAGCAGATGTGGGGGCAATTCACCGACAGCCAGCTGGATATCTTTTGGAATGTCGATCAGAACCGGGCCGGGACGCCCGCTGCTGGCGATGGCAAAGGCTTCTGCCATGATTTCCGGCAGCGCCTCCAGTGATTCAACCAGGAAGCTGTGTTTGGTGCAGGCCAGCGATAAACCTAAAACGTCGATTTCCTGGAAAGCGTCGGTGCCGATGAACGCTGAGCCAACCTGACCCGTGATAGCAACCAGGGGAACGGAGTCCAGGAGCGCGTCGGCCAGGCCGGTGATCAGGTTAGTGGCGCCGGGCCCGGAAGTGGCGATACAGACGCCGACTTTACCGGTTGAACGGGCATAGCCGATAGCCGCCATGGCAGCGCCCTGCTCATGCCGACACAGTAGGTGTTCCACGCCGCCGTCGTACAATGCATCATAGACCGGCATGATTGCTCCACCCGGGTAGCCGAAAACCATATCGACGCCCTGTGCGCGCAATGCTTGTACTACCCACTGTGCTCCATTCATCCTTATTCCCCTGCCTTTTGGCGACAAGTGCAGAACATTATGCTGTTGCTCATTTTCCGACCTCGCTTCATTGTTTACGTAAATCGCCGACCAAAAAAAAACCCCGGACCTTTCGGTGCGGGGTTTCTTTTCAGGTTCAGGCTTGTTTAATAAGCCTTTCTTCGTCCAAGTGCAGCCCCGCACGGTGGGATAATAATCACCACCACGCTAATAACGACTAGGCTAACTACGAGGAGAAGGGCTTTCATTTTTGGTTTCTTCAATTCTTTCTTACGAACGATTGCCTACAGAGTTATCACAGTTAGACGCCACATGACAATACTTTTCTTGCGGTAGCATCTGTAGCCTGCTTGTCATTAATCCAAAAATAATGAATAAAATCAGGCACCAGAACGAATTTTCCCCGCCGATGATTTTGTTGCATCATTGAGCACTTTTCCGCGCGTATCGCGACCAAATGCCACCAGCACTGAAATCACAATGGCTACCGTACCCGCCACCATGGCCATCGCCAGCCCGTAGTTATGCCCATGGCTTTCGGCAATGTAAGCCTGCAAAGTCGCGTTGACTGAGGCGAGCAGATTACCCAACTGATAAACAAATCCCGGAAGCACGGCGCGCGTGTTTGCGGGCACCAGCTCGGTGAGGTAAGAAGGCACCACACCCCATGCGCCCTGCACCATAAATTGCATCAGGAATGCACCCAGTCCAATGGTCCATGTCCCGCTGGAGAATGCCCACAACGGTATCACTGGCAGGGAGAGTAACGCCGCGATAATAATGGCTTTTTTACGTCCAATGCGTTCCGACAGCGAACCAAAGAAAATGCCGCCAATGATAGAAGCGATGGTGTAACCGATAGCAATCAAACTGACGGTGTGGGCGTCAAAACCGTGCTGAATTTTCAGGAATGAAGGATAGAGATCCTGAGTCCCATGACTGAAGAAGTTAAAGGCCGCCATCAGAACCACCAAATAAAGACACAACTTCCATTGCGACTTGAGAACCGGCAGCAGCGCCGTACTCTCTTTACGCTCACGAGCCGCCAGCCAGACCGGGGATTCCTGCACTTTAAACCAAATGAAAGGCAGCAAGAAAATGGGTACGGCACCGATGACGAACATGCCGCGCCAGCCAACGACATTGGAGAACAACCCATAAACGACCGCCGCCAGCAGGTAACCGAACGGATAACCCGCCTGGAATACACCGGACATAAATCCGCGGGAACGGTCGGGAATAGTCTCCATCGCCAGTGACGATGCCACGCCCCAGATTCCACCCATCGCAACGCCGTAAATCACGCGCAGGATCAGAAAGACAGTCAGTGAAGGCGCGGCCGCAGTACAGAGTTCAAATACGGAGAAGAAAGCAATATTGATCATCAAGATCGGTTTACGGCCGTATTTTTCTGCCGCGCGGCCAAATAAAAGCGCCCCGATGGGGCGCACCGCAAGGGTGAGAAGAATCGCAAGGGTGACTTCTTTGATATCGACCTGAAAAGCGCTGGCAATGTCGCTTAACAGGAAAACAAGAATAAAGAAATCAAAGGCATCGAGCGTCCAGCTGAGGAAGCTGGCAATAGCGACATTGCGCTGTCTGGAAGTCCAACCGAACATGATGTATTTCCTATCGCGGAAAAATGTAGGAGCGCACTCACTGAGTTTTCCGTCAGGGGCAGTGAGGCAGAGGTGATGTTAAACAACAACCGCAAATGTTTAATTATTGTTAATATGCCAATGAATTAAACACCCTGAATGAGTCGCCATCAATATTATTAGGGGGCTAATTTGTTTCCAGGTAGCGCAAAGTGTTAACGGGTGTTGCTCACTGTGCGAACTGGCTCGCAATACGCTGCTGAAATTTCACGACCAACAAATATGATCGCGAGGATTGCTGGAGAGCGCATCTGCGCAAGAGCACCTCCGCCGCCATTAAGGCATGCTGAAGCCTGAGGATTGCTTATCGCAAGGAAAAAACCATGGCATTAGCGGTGGTGTATACCCGTGCTTCACTCGGCGTTCAGGCGCCAGGCGTTTCGGTGGAAGTGCATATCAGCAACGGTTTACCGGCCCTGACTCTGGTTGGCCTGCCGGAAACCACGGTGAAAGAGGCCAGAGACCGTGTGCGCAGCGCCATTATCAATGGCGGGTTTACCTTTCCCGCAAAACGTATCACCGTCAATTTAGCCCCGGCAGACTTACCTAAAGAGGGGGGCCGCTACGATTTATCGATCGCGCTGGCGATTCTGGTGGCTTCTGAGCAGCTTTGTGGCGATAAGCTGGGTGAGTATGAGTTTCTGGGGGAGTTAGGCCTGTCAGGGGCGTTACGCGGCGTGAATGGCGCTATTCCGGCGGCACTTGAAGCGCAGAAAGAGGGGCGATTGCTGATCCTGCCCACCGATAACCGGCAGGAGATGGCCTTACTTGAAACCGGCGTAGCAAAAGTCGCGGACCACCTTTTGCAGGTCTGTGCCTTTTTGCAGGGGGAAGAGAGCCTGAGTGATGTTGAGCCAGGAGAAGAAACTGATATTTCGGCTGACCAGCCTGACATCGGGGACATTATTGGGCAGGAGCAGTCTAAGCGGGCGCTGGAGGTAGCGGCAGCGGGCGGTCATAACCTGCTGCTGATTGGCCCACCCGGCACGGGAAAAACAATGCTGGCGAGCCGCTTACCGGGTTTATTGCCTCCCCTGACCAATCAGGAAACGCTGGAAACGGCGGCTATCGCCAGTTTGGTTTATAACCCCGAAGAAAACGGGCAATTTTCCCGCAAGCGCCCTTTTCGCTCGCCCCATCACAGTACGTCGATGAGCGCGCTGGTCGGCGGCGGTTCTCTGCCACGTCCCGGAGAAATTTCGTTAGCGCACAACGGTGTATTATTTCTGGATGAGCTGCCGGAGTTCGAACGAAAAGTGCTGGATGCATTGCGCCAACCGATGGAGTCAGGCGAAATTACGATTTCTCGGGCACGCGCTAAAGTGCGTTATCCCGCCAGAGCCCAGCTGATCGCCGCCATGAATCCCAGCCCAACGGGACATTATCAGGGTATCCATAACCGAACGCCTCCCCAGCAGGTTCTGCGTTACCTCAGCCGGCTTTCGGGGCCCTTCCTCGACCGTTTCGATTTGTCTATCGAAGTGCCTTTACTGCCTCCTGGCGTACTTAGCCAGCAAAGCCAACGACAGGCATCGTGCATCAGGGAGAACAGCGGGCAGGTACGAGAACGGGTGATCGCCGCCCGAAATATTCAACTGGCGCGCGCCGGCAAAATTAATGCACATCTGAGCAGCAGCGAAGTGGAGAAATATTGTGAACTCAGGAAAGATGATGCGGAGTTTTTAGAAAGCGTACTGCACAAGCTAGGGTTATCGGTCAGGGCCTGGCACCGGATCTTGAAAGTGGCGAGAACATTAGCCGATCTCAGTAATCAGTCTATGATAGAGAAAGCTCATATTTCTGAAGCATTAAGCTACAGATGCATGGATAGGCTATTGTTAAAATTGCATAAGAGCCTGGCATAAAAAAACGGGGCAATGCCCCGTTTCGTTAATCGTCGCTTTCGGTGTAGTCTTCCACTGCGTCAGCCTGCGGTTTACCGCCAGACAACGTGTGGAACTTTTTCGGACGGCGGGTACGGATAATGTACTTATTCCATACTTTTTCCGCTTCAGTTACTGGCTCACGGGTACCGCGGCAAACCTCAAGGAAGAGCTTTTCTTCGTCGGTTGCAGGCTCACGTTTCCCTAAGTCCAGCTCATTGAATGCAAAGCCGTAACGTTCTAGCATTTGCGCTTCTTTAATGGTGAAATCGCCATGCCGGGAGAACCCGCGAGGGTAATGTTTATTGTCAAAAAAACGATTTGTCGTGGTGAAACTTTCCGCCATCTGACACGCTCCTAATTCACTCATGGTCGTGCTGTTATGGCGCGGAGTATTAGATAGGCTTGACAATGTGTAAAACAAAACATTTGAATCTTAACGACAAAAAATATTGGAGATAGTTTTGGATACGGAATTACTGAAAACCTTTTTGGAGGTCAGTAGAACGCGCCACTTTGGTAGAGCGGCTGAATCTCTCTATCTGACGCAATCGGCGGTCAGTTTTCGCATCCGTCAATTGGAGACCCAACTTGGGGCAAATCTGTTCACCCGTCATCGAAATAATATCCGCTTAACGCCCGCAGGTGAGCGTCTGCTGCCCTACGCAGAAAACCTGATGTCAACCTGGCAAATGGCAAAGAAAGAGGTTGTGCGCTCTCTACAGCACACAGAATTATCGATTGGAGCAACGGCGTCACTATGGGAAGCCTATCTGACACCATGGTTGCAGGCGCTATATAGCCAGCGGGAAGCATTACGGCTCGAAGCTCGCGTTGCACTTCGCCATTCGCTGGTCAAACAACTGCATGAAAGGCAACTGGATCTTTTGATAACCACCGAGCCGCCCAAGATGGATGAGCTCTCCAGCCAGCTGCTGGGTAATTTCTCGTTACGTCTTTTTGCATCAGACAAACAAGATAAAACCGAACACGCGCCTTATGTTCGTCTGGAATGGGGTGCCGACTTCACCCAGCAGGAAAGCCGCGCCCAGACTAATGAGCTGGAACCGGTGCTGACGACGACCTCTGCCCATCTGACACGTCAGTTGCTGGAAACCACCGGAGGCTGTGCCTATTTGCCATCACACTGGGAAAAAGAGTTCCCACAGCTGTCGGCTTACCACGATATTCCACCGGTGATCCGCCCGCTATACGCCGTTTGGTTGCAGAACAGCGACCAACAGGTTTTGATTCGGCAGTTATTAAAAACGCCGCTGCTGACCTACTTATGACAGAAAGAGCTCTCCGTTCCTCATCCCGGCTCAGGTCGCGGATGGCGAGCGCGGCGTGCCACCCAGAAGGTGCCCATGCCTTTTTGCAGGGCGATAAAGATAAACAACAAAATCCCCATCACTATCTTGGTCCACCAGGAGCTTAGGGTGCCGTCAAAGGTGATGTAAGTCTGAATCAGACCCTGAATTAATACGCCAAACAGACTACCGAGCACCGTTCCTACTCCTCCGCTCAGCAACGTTCCTCCGATAACGACAGCCGCTATCGCATCCAGTTCGACACCGCTGGCCGCCAGGGCGTAACCCGCAGAGGTATAGAGAGAAAATACGATGCCAGACAAGACGGCCAGCGTACTTGAGAGCATATAGATATAAATCGTGGTACGTCTGACCGGCACGCCCATCAATGCCGCCGATACGCTATTGCCACCCACGGCATAGACGTTATTCCCAAAACGCGTGCGATGCGCCAGAATCATGCCGAACACCACGACCAGCAGCATGATCAACGCCAGTAGCGTTAAGCGCCCACCACCGGGCATTTTCCACGCATAGTTTGCAAGCGTCGCATAAAGCGGATGATTAATGGGCAACGACTCTTCTGAAACAATGAAGCTCATCCCACGAACAAAAAACATACCCGCCAGAGTGATGATAAAAGCGGGAAGCTTGAGCGTGTCAATAATCCACCCCATCAGCCCGCCAAAAATCGCACCGGCGAAGAGCACAATGACAAAGGCGTAACCCGGTGCAATGCCATACACACCAATTAACTTCGCCAGCGCAAGGCCAGTGAAGGCAATCACTGATCCAACAGAAAGGTCGATACCACCCGAAAGGATCACGAATGTCATGCCTACGGCAACAATGCCGAGGAAAGCATTGTCAGTCAGCAGATCGAAAAAGACACGGGTCGAGGCAAAACCGGGAAACTGAGTGAAGCAGTAGCCGTAACCGACAATGAACACCAAAATTGTGATCAGCAGTGGCAGGTTTCTTTTCAGCATTATTCTTTCCTCCGCCATAAGGCACTCAGCGATACCCGTGGCGACTGGACCACCAGAACAGCTAGCACAACCAAGGCTTTCAGCACCAGGTTGAATTCCGGTTTGAAACCGGAAAGTAAAATCCCGGTGTTCATCCCCTGAATAATCAATGCGCCTATCACCGAGAGCAGCAGATTGAAACGCCCGCCCAGCAGCGAGCCTCCGCCAATCACAACGGCGAGGATAGCGTCCAATTCGAGCCATAATCCGGCATTATTGGCATCAGCACCGCGAATATCGGCGGTGACGATCACCCCGGCAACGGCCGCACAGACTCCACAAATCACATATACCGCAATCAATACCAGTCGCGCATTCACTCCCGCATAGTAGGAAGAACGAATGTTGATGCCGACTGACTCAATAAACAGCCCAAGCGCGGTTTTACGGGTCAACGCCCAAACAAACAACAACATCAAGGCCGCAATGATCACCGGCATCGGTAAGTAAAAGAATGAACCGCTACCGAATTGCGACAGACCGTTATGTTCGAAAGTGACAATTTGGCCTTCGGTTATCAATTGGGCGATGCCTCTCCCTGCCACCATAAGCATCAGAGTGGCAACAATTGGTTGGATTTGCAGTACCGCCACAAGAAAGCCATTCCATAAACCACAAGCTGCACCGACTGCAACAGCGGCCAAAATGACACTCGCCAACGGATATCCCTGAACGGTCATGGTGGCTGCAGTCGCGCCTGCAATCGCCATCACGGCCCCGACGGAGAGATCAATACCGCCCGTCGCAATCACTAACGTCATGCCGATAGCTAACAGAGCCACCGGCGCGCCGCGGTTAAAGATATCGACCAGGCTACCAAACAAACGGCCATCCTGAATATGGATCGAGAAAAATCCGGGTGCCACCAGACTATCAATCAGCAATATCGCCAGCAAAGCACCGAACTGCGTAGTACCTTTTGGGAATACCCATCTGACTTTGCGCGGTTTTCCTGTCATCGGCAGGCTCCTGTTGTTCATCGCCTTCCCCTCATTGAACCGCAATGGCTTTCATAATCGCCGGAACGGAGATTTGGTCTTGCGTGATTTCTGTAATATGGCGACGATCGCGCAGGACGACAATACGGTCAGCATAGCCAGCCAGCTCCTCAAGTTCAGAGGAGATCACCAACAGAGCTAATCCTTCATCACACAGCTTTTCGATCAAGCGGATGATTTCAGCATGGGCGCCGACGTCAATTCCGCGCGTTGGCTCATCAAGGATTAAGAAGCGTGGATTGGTAGCCAGCCAGCGGGACAGCAGAACCTTCTGCTGATTTCCTCCTGACAGATATTGAATTTCTTGCTCAGCGCTGGGGGTGCGAATACCCAGTAGTTTGATGAATTTCTCGGCGATCTGGTTTTGTTCTTTCATTGAAAGTGGCCGCAACCAGCCACGCTGTGCCTGGAGGGCCAGGATAATGTTTTCCCTGACCGTCGCCGCACCAATGATACCGTCAGTTTTACGATCTTCCGGGCAATAGCCAAATCCCAGTTTTGCAGCCTTGCGCGGTGTGTTGATCTGACACGCCACACCATCAACGCGTGCTTTGCCGGTATCGTGATTTTTGATGCCAAAAATCAGTTGCGCTGTTTCAGTACGCCCGGAGCCTAGCAACCCTGCGAGGCCGACTATCTCGCCTCTACGCACATTCAGATCAAAATTTTCCACCATTCCCCGACGCCCATACTCTTTGAAATCAACCAGCGGTTCACCGCTAATCGTCCGATGTTCACCACGTTTGAGCAGGCTTTCATCGAAACTATGCCCGAGCATCATCGGTACCAGATCCATGCGGGGAAGGTCACAGGTAAGTTCACTGCCCACAAGTTTTCCGTTACGCAATACGGTAATGCGATCGCTAATGCGGTAAACCTGATCAAGAAAGTGTGTGACGAAAATCATCCCGACGCCCTGACTGCGAAGTTGCATCAGAATATCGAGCAACATGCTGACCTCTTTGGCATCCAGACTGGCAGTTGGCTCATCCAGAATGAGCACCTGAGCAGAGAGATCGACCGCACGCGCAATCGCCACAATTTGCTGGATAGCGATGGAATACGTCGCAAGGGGCTGGCTGACATCGAAGTTAAGGCCGTAACCGTCAAGTAAGTCACGTGCCTGGTGTTCCATTTTGCGTTGGTTGACAAGTCCAAAGCGGGTAGGCTCGCGGCCAATAAACAGGTTGGCGGCAACGGAGATATTCGGCAGTAGATTCACTTCCTGATATACCGTACCAATTCCCAAGGCCTGGGCATGTGCCGTGTTGATAGGATCGATAGCCTGGCCATTCAGATATACCGTCCCGGCAGAACGCCGGTTAACACCGGTCAGCGCTTTGATTAACGTGGATTTCCCTGCCCCGTTTTCCCCCAACAGCGCGACTATCTCACCGCTGTGTAGCGTGAAGTCGACCTTCTCCAACGCTTTAACGCCGGGAAATTCTACAGACAAGCCGCGGACTTCGAGCAAAGTTTGAGAGCGTGCATTATCCGTCACGGTATCAACTCCTACGGCATTCGCCTGAGGCGAAATGGGAATGAATCATCATGATAATCGCCAGCCCGACATGCATGCTGAGCTGGCGAATACGGCTTAATAACCCATATCTTTCTTCATGTCGTACTCTTTTTGCGCTGCATCAGGCAGCACTAAAGTTGACTGTGTCTGAATGAATTTCGGTGGCTGAGTCCCCTTCGTTTTGAGGGCAATCAGAGCATCAAAAGCAGGGCCCGCCATATTCGGTGTCAGTTCTACGGAGGCATTAGATTCGCCATTCAGCATGGCTTTATAGATATCAGGCACACCATCAATAGAGACGACTTTAATCTGTGAGCCCGGTTTCAGGCCAGCTTCTTTAATGGCCTGGATGGCACCGATCGCCATATCATCGTTATGTGCATAGACGGCGCAGATATTTTTGCCGTTTTGCTCCGCTTTGATGAAGCTCTCCATAACTTCTTTGCCTTTGCTGCGGGTAAAGTCGCCGGATTGAGAACGCACAATCTTCACGTTTGGCGCAGCAGCCAGTGCGTCAGCAAACCCTTTTTTACGGTTCAATGCTACGCTCGCACCCACCGTGCCTTGCAGCTCAACCACATTGCATGGTTTACCGCCCACTTCTTTTACCAGCCAGTCACCGGCCACTTTGCCTTCATGCACGCTGTCAGAAGCAACCGCTGCGGTATACAGAGAAGGATCGCTGACTTCGATGGTACGATCGAGCAGGAATACAGGGATCTTAGCTTCTTTAGCTTCGGTCAGTACCGGAGCCCAACCTGTCGCCACAACAGGAGCGATGAAAATAGCATCCACACCTTGGGCAATGAAGGAACGAATCGCTTTAATCTGGTTCTCTTGCTTCTGCTGAGCATCAGCGATTTTCAGCGTAATACCGCGCTTTTCAGCTTCAAGTTTAGACACTTTAGTTTCTGCGGAACGCCAGCCTGACTCAGAGCCGATTTGTGAAAAACCGACAACAAGAGGTGCGGCCTGCGCCATTCCACAAAATGCCGTTGCAACTGCTGCTGCCAATAATAATTTCTTGTACATGGTTCGTTCCTCGCGTGTAGTCTTGCGCTGTTTTTGTTATCGCTTTTCGGATACGACTAAGACGGCTCACTAACGCGCCTGTCTTCTATTTGTTCTCTGAGACCAACAAAGAACAAAGGAGAGAGGAGGTCGTTAGATTTTTTAGCGTCATAGGGCGATTAGTAGTTTTAGTACAAACCAAAAAAAGCGTTATGAGCGGAGTCACATACGTGTAGAACAATCATTTAGTGCATGTATTCAGCTAAAAAAACACAGAAAATACGTGAGAAAAAGACAGGATTAGGCTTTCAAGTGAGGGTAAAAAGAATAAGGCGCGGATCGAAGAGGAGGTATTGAGGCCATGATCAGGTGAATATTCAGGGATTTTGGGATGGCACAAAGAAAAAAACCCCTCGCTTTCGCGAAGGGTTTCTAAATGGCAGGGGCGGAGAGATTCGAACTCGCGACACCCGGTTTTGGAGACCGGTGCTCTACCAACTGAGCTACGCCCCTAAATTACGCTTAACATTATGCCTGCTAAAATTAGCAGGCATAATTTTTATAAGTGGCGGAACGGACGGGGCTCGAACCCGCGACCCCCTGCGTGACAGGCAGGTATTCTAACCAACTGAACTACCGCTCCACCGATTCTGTACTCACACAAGAATAATGCCTCTCATGTCAGGTATTTCTCTCACTTCCTTGTCAGGGGAAATGGTCTTAATTTGATGCCTGGCAGTTCCCTACTCTCGCATGGGGAGACCCCACACTACCATCGGCGCTACGGCGTTTCACTTCTGAGTTCGGCATGGGGTCAGGTGGGACCACCGCGCTAGTGCCGCCAGGCAAATTCTGTTTC
>NZ_RCZD01000013.1 GCF_006438725.1 Ewingella americana
CCCGCTCTTCAGTTACTCGCTTAAGTTCTTGCCTGAGGCGCTTTACTTCATGCTGAAGTGCATCGTCCTGCTTACGCTGCGGCTCGGGCTTCTGGTAGCGCTTAACCCAGGCGTAAAGACTATTAGTGGATACACCAAGTCGAGAGGAGACCTCAGATACAGGGTACCCCTGCTCAGTGATCTGTTTTACGGCTTCAATTTTGAATTCTTCAGTGAACGTTTTGACTGACATAAACACTCCTTCATTAGGCCTCCATTATGAGGCAAAAAAGTGTCTACGAAACCCGGGTCTATTCAACTTGTATTAAATTGCCTGATGAAACTGATGAGGCACATAAGTTTGTGAGGGAAGCCGTTCAGGCGTTTCCGGAAGTCTATTTTTCAAGGCTGGTAGTGCTTGGCGAAGGTGATAGCGAAGAGATTGTGCTGCCACGCTTGCTTCAGGCCAAGGGTGCGCCCGTTGATGAATCAGCCATCACGATAGCGCCTTTGGGGGGGCGGCATGTAAACCATTTCTGGCGATTACTTACAGCGTTAAAGATTCCGTTTTTTACACTGCTCGATCTTGATGTAGCCCGCCATGGGGCAGGATGGGGGCGAATTAAGTACGTAAATGACCAGTTTTCCAAACGTCAAAGGCGTTACAAACTTCCTGAATCTCACGGAATTCCAAAATGGGATGATGAAAAACATAAAATTCGGGGCTTCGAACATTATCTCGACATGCTTGAAGAGCGCGGCGTGTTTTTCTCCTACCCGATGGATTTAGACTTTGCAATGTTACTTGCGTACCCAGAAGCCTATAACGTTGAGGAAGAGAAGCCCGACAATGCAACTATAAAAGCTGTTCTTGGAAAAAGTCATTACGATTCATCTCAGTACAGGGATGTTGAATTAGCGCTTTTTAATACCTATCACCAACGTTTCAAGCTCGGCAGTAAACCCGCAGCTCACATTGAGGCGTTAACTCAGCTAAATGATGCTGATCTACTTAAAAGCATGCCAGATTCACTGAACAGGCTGGCTGATGCGGTTATTGCCAAACTCTCGGAACTGCCAGAATGATTACTGTCGAAGAATGGCAGCCCGCAGATGGATTGACGCTGGAACCTAATGCGAAACGTGCAGCGAAAGCGAGTAAACGTTGCCTGGCACTGACTGCCGGACCGGGGGCGGGTAAGACGGAAATGCTTGCACAGCGTGCTGACTTCCTTTTGCGAACAGGAACATGTCGATACCCCAAAAGGATTCTGGCGATCTCATTTAAGGTTGATGCCAGCAGAAACCTTACAGAACGCGTTGAACGCAGGTGTGGACGGGATCTGGCTTCTCGCTTTGACAGTTTTACCTTCCACGCATTTGCCAAGCGCATCATAGATCGATTTAGGCCGGTACTCACGGGAGAATATGCCTTAGATGCTGGTTACACCATTGTAGACAAGAAAAGCGGGGCATCTCGTCACGAAATAGCATTCGGCGATCTGGTTCCCTGTGCAATTAAAATATTGCAAACGTCACAAATAGCCCGAAATGCAATCCGGCAAACTTATAGTGACATTTTCCTTGATGAATTTCAGGACTGCACAAATTTACAATATGACCTAGTAAAGCTCGCTTTTCAGGGAACCAAAATTCGACTGACTGCAGTCGGTGACACAAAACAGAAAATTATGGCTTGGGCAGGTGCTCTGGACGGCATTTTCCAGTCCTTCACAAAGGACTTTAATGCGGTGCCGCTCAACATGTATCGCAATTTCCGCTCAAAACCAACATTGCTACGTGTTCAGAACGAAATTATTCGTAAGTTAGATCCTGACTCTGTAATGCCTGATGATCAACTGAAAGGGGACGAAGGGGAGGTTTTTGCCTTGAAATTTGAAGACAGTCAAACTGAAGCTATCTATCTGGCTGACCTAATTGATGGATGGATAAATAAAGAGCAGCTACCCCCAGCTGAAATTGCAGTCCTGGTTTCAAGGCAACCAGATTTGTATGCTGATCACCTCTTCAGAGAGTTAGAGCAGCGCGGAATTCCCTACCGCAATGAGCAGCAAATGCAGGACATCACGGTCGAACCATTGGCTCGTTTAATCGTTGATTACCTGTCCTGTCTTTATGCGCAGCGGGAACCTAAAGCCTGGATTCGCCTGATGAACCAGCTGGTTCCCTTTGCTGATGAAGAGATTCAGACCAGCGTACGAAAAGGTCTTGATCAACTTATAAGAAAGCATCGTAAGGAAGTGTCTGATGCAAAAAAAACGGAAATGCCCTTTTCTGAATGGTGGAGATTTGGTCGCGCTCTTTTAAAGCATATAGGTTTACAGACGCTTGTTGCATTATCTCCTGATTATGAGTCCCCTGAGCGTCTGAAACAGGTTATTCGCGATGCCAGAGAACGTATCAAAGATTTATTGGAAATCGAATCTGATTTACCCCTCGCATTAAAACGATTTGCAGATGATCAAGCTGTGCGAATTTTGACCATTCACAAAAGCAAAGGATTAGAGTTTGATTCGGTTGTCATCATGGCTGTAGAAAATGAGACTTTCTTTGGTAAAGAAGAAGAAAATCGCTGCGCGTTTTTTGTCGGTGTTTCGCGAGCAAAGAGACGCCTTATTTTAACTCATACGAACAAGCGTGATGAACCGGCTAATGCTAAGCACTGGAAAGTTTTACGGACTGCTCGATTAGAGTATTTTGATTATGTTCTTCCGTTTGTGAGGTAACGGCCAGCCCAAAAATCACTTATAATTCCACAATTATTTTCACATCATTTACTGGGCTAAAAAGCATTAATTTTTACAATTGGCTATTCAAACATCGTTCAATAATCGATGCGGAGTGCCATTTGCAGCGTCCGCTTCTGGCACAGGTTGTGTGAAAACTTTTTTGGCCGCTGAAACTGCCAAAAACAGAGCTGAAAACCGCGCTCATACGTAAAATTCGGCTCTACTAACCAGTCGATCAATTCCAGATTTTGCGTAGACGTGCGCACTTCAGTTTTTGGTCAGGATTTTCACACAGCCTGGGCACACAGCAGAAAACACGTGACGCTCAAGGTCTGCTGAGAGCGAGGAGCGGACCTTACGCATCCCTGCTAACATTGGCTCTGAGCAGTGGGAATTGAACTTAGCGATTCATTGCGAATTCCCTACCGCCTTTGCAGGCAGCCTGATTCACCGTAACTTTTGGATTACTAATCCTAATTAATCTGTCCATTGTTGCCGTAGTGGTGAAAAACATGAAATTTGAAACCGGATTCATGGCCATGAATCACGATCTTGTTCCCCACACAATAATCGTATGAGGTCTTTATGCTGATAGCGCAGGTTTCAGACATTCACGCCTCACCCGAAAATGATCATCTGTTTCGGTTCGACCAGATACTAAATTGGCTTACGCATCTGCAACCGGACGTACTGGTACTTACAGGTGATCTAGCTGATGGGCACTGGCAGGAAGGTTATAAACAGATAGCTGACCGCCTGAATCAGCAAAATTACCCTTCGTTGATCCTGCCGGGTAACTCAGACGACCGCAGTCTGATGCGTTCGGTTTGGGGTGAGAACAGATGGGTGCACAATGCCCAAGGAGAGGCCCTGCACTTAATCCATAACACCAGTGGTCTTCGCCTAATTGGTTGGGATTCGACGATTGACTATAAGGATTACGGCAGTGTGACTGACCATCTGGAATGGTTGGATAATCAACTTAGCGACACAGGCGGCCCTCCGTCATTGCTGTTTATGCACCATCACGTATTTGCATCTGGCATACCGACGCTAGACGAAACGATGTGCAGAGGTCTAACAGAGATGGAAGATTTGATTAGACGCGCCCCGGCCAGACTACTAGCCATTTCTACAGGCCATGTCCACAGACCAATAGCGGGTATGTTTGCGGGCATACCCGCCTACATTTGTGGCTCCGTCTGCCCGGCTAATCCTGTCTGGTTTGGAAAAGTAAACGTTCCTCCTGCAAATGACCCGCCAGCATTGATGATTCACCGCTACGTCAGTAACTCTCTTACCAGCCATCACGTTTGCGTTTAACTGACATACAGAAAACTCATAGATTGCATAGAAAACGACCTGATGAACCCCAGTGATTAACACATCATGATGCAAGGAATCTCCGCTTTTGGCACACAATTGCCTGCATCAGAGCGGGACGGCTAAGCGCGCAGATCTTCATAGGATACGGTGACATGCTCTTGGAAAGCAGGTCTCATAGCTATATTTTCATAGTACGAACGTAGTCTGGGCAAAGGTTTTCGGACTACGTCTATGTCGAAATAGCGGTATAACACATGACCAAACTGGATGTCGGCCAGAGAGAAATTATCGCCAGCCATAAAGCTGTGCTTTTCGAGCTGCGCTTCTGCGATTAAAAGGTTTCTCTCTAAATTCACCATCGCTTCTCTGACTGCATTTTCGTCTCGATTTTCCTCCGGTGTCCGGACAACACGCCAGAACACTGGAGCGGTGAAAGCCGTCGCGACATTAATTTTTGACCATTCAGCCCATCTATCAACGTTAGCTTTTTTCGTGTCATCAGAAGGCCAGAAGCTTTCTGCTCCGTAGCGATTAGCCAAATAACGGAGAATTGCTCCCGTCTCCCACAGAGGCGGAGCAGAGCCATCCTGCAGAACCGGAACGGTCCTGTTTGGGTTAAGTGAGTAGAAAAAATCAGTATCCGTTCCTTTGTACTTATGCCCTACGTCGTGCCTGACATAAGGTAATCCCATTTCTCCAATGCACCACATCAAAGCCTGAACATTCGAAGACGTTTTTCGACCCCATACAGTTAGCATCTGGATTCCTTTTAGGTATGGCGTTGCATCGACCCGTTGAACTCACAGCACGAAGCAGCCCAAGGCAAAGGTCAAGAGCTGCTTTGAGCGAAAAATGGACCTATCGGCTAGCAATTCATCTTATACTGCGAAAACAAGAGCCTGGAACGGACATGGGAGCGCATCCGCTGATGAACCCTTTCACAAGCCCGACGAGGAAAAGCGAATGGTGGTGATACAGTCCACCTCAAACCTTGGATAAATGCCATACTAGATCACACCCCGCCGGTTTCATGCCCATTGAGTGAAGGAGCGAGCTGCATTGAATGCATCACCCCACGACTCGGAAAGTTATCTCATCAGCTTGAGCGGTAAGAAACGCCCTGTCACGGCTCTTGTCATACTTGCCACAGCAGTTGTCTGCCTATTGTTATTGGCATTCGGCTGCGCATTTATTGCAGCATCCCGCACAGCACAACTGAGCGATGCTGAAGTGGCCAACACCAATATTGCTCGCATGATCGCTGTTCAGGTGGAATCTACCCTCAAAACCGCGAGTGTCACCTTGTCTGACCTTTCGGAACGTCTTGAAGTCGACGGCATGGGCTCGCACGAGCTGCACCGGTTGCAGACTCACTTGATTGAAATAGACAAGGCCAGCCCCGAACTCCACGGACTATTCGTCTATGGAGCGGACGGGTCCTGGCTGGCGACGTCATTAAGTCATCCGGTTAAAGGGAATAACTCGGATCGGGAATACTTTTTGTACCACCGCGCTAATCGTAATCTCGCAGTTCATATAGGACCGCCAATTATAAGTAGATCCACCGGGGTTTGGATTATTCCTGTGTCGCGGCGGATTAACCTGCCTGACGGGAGCTTCGGCGGTATTGTTCTCGTCACTCTCAAAATTAATTTTTTTGAACGCATTTTTGACGAAATTGATATTGGTAAAACCGGCACAGTGTTGCTCGCACTTAGCAATGGAACGTTGGTGTACCGGCGGCCCTTTGAAGAACGGCTGGTCGGGACTGATATTTCGAAAGGCCCAGTCATGCAGGCCTTGTCCACGCGTTACGCCGGCTCCTCAATCCTGGTCTCACAGATCGACCGGATCGAACGACTGTACAGTTACCGGCACGTGGACGGCTACCCCTTTGTCGTTGCTGTCGGGCGCACGAAAACAGAATTATTAAGCCAATGGCAGCGTTCGAGCTTTCTTCTTGGGGGAGCCGTATTGGTGATCTGCTCTATGTTCGGATTACTCGCATCAAAGCTGGTCAGGCAAATAAGTATCCGCGACAAGCTTGATAAAAGACTGCGCGCCCGTTCAAATGATCTGAAACAGCACAACATCGGCCTGCAGATACTGGCGAACACAGACAAGCTCACTAACATCGCTAATAGGCTCATGTTCGATGAAATTCTTGATCAGGAATTCAAGCGCGCGCAACGCGGCGATGACAGCCTCTCGCTGATCTTGCTGGATGTAGACTTTTTCAAGAAGTTCAACGACCGCTATGGGCATGTGGCCGGCGACGCCGTTCTTCGCAGCATCGGGCGGATAATGACCGAACAGGTGACCCGCGCCGGCGACCTGGCCGCACGCTATGGTGGTGAAGAGTTCGTCGTTATCTTGCCGAGCACCGGCAGAAATGGTGCGATCGCGGTTGCTGAACGCATTCGCGAGGGGATCCTCGCGTTGACAATTGCCCATTTGGATACTCCATGGGGCAGGGTCAGCGCAAGTTTCGGCGTTACGACTGTTTACCCAGGCCAGCAGCGAGGTTTGCTGCCAGAGGATGTTGTCAATCGCGCCGATCAGCAGCTCTATGAGGCTAAACGTACCGGACGAAACAGAGTATGTGCCGAACGCGCAGTGTAATAAAACGGGCATGACAATGCCTTGTTCATGACCGATAGATGAGTAACCAGCGTTTCACGCGAGCTCTAAGCCAAATTTGTTGGGTTTTGTCTTAATTATCCGTTATAGCATATCCATTTCAGCGCTTACTGCAAATATGGTGTATCCCACAGTTCCACTTAGTCCGTGTTTCCAGCTGGTCTCATTCCTCTTTTGAAATGAAGCATACGGGCCGTATTGTTCTAAAATTTATGGCGGGCCCGCTTCTAATAATCAGTCGGATAAAAAATAAAGACTATTTGTGCGATAGGGGGGAGGCCCTCTAATCGCTCAATAAGGGTGGAGATGAGTAGGTATCCTTAGCTATCAACGCTGAACTGCGCTGGCATAAATTCGCCCAGACGCTGCTTTTGCCGACTACGTTCATCGACATTAGCGGGACTCAGCCATAAGTTCATAGCATTACGCAGTGCAGGCCATTCTTTATCAAGGATAGAATACCAACGGGTATCCCGGCTGTGCCCTTTTGAGACCTGTATTTGTCTCAGCGTGCCTTCATATTGAAACCCCAATCGTTCTGCTGCTTTAATTGCAGTCTCATGAAGACTATCGCATTTCCACGCACATCGTCGGTATTCTAACGTGTCGAAAATATACGATAGCAACAAGGCAAAAGCTTCAGTACTGGATGGTGTACGTTTCATTTGTGGCGTCTAGTTTATCCATCCAATTTCAACGGCACCATTCTCAGGATCTATGCGCTGCAATGCAACAAACCCCATAGCTTTTCAGTAAGTTGATTGATAACACAGAAAAATAATGGGTCTGAACTGTTTGCAAGTGATGTAATCAAATGATCACTTTGGCGAAGAGTAATGGGGCGGTTTATAGGAAAGTATGTCCAGTCTCGGTCATCGTGGATACTATGCCAAGCCTCAAACAATTGCTGACTGTGCCTTAAGGTAATGGGTTCAAGCCGACAATATTTCCCAGAAAGAACATTTTTTGTAGGGCGTTCTCTCATTTTCCACTCGGATAATGATGACCCTAGTGATTTAATTCAGACATTTTTTACCATCCGCATATTCATTTATATAAAAATTTAGTTTGTTTGGGCCGGCAGCCATACACTCGCATCAAGTCCACTGGGAAGTCGCTTCCAGTAATTTCTTACCTCCGCCGTCTGCTTGTGTTGTACTGTCACCTGCGGTGTGGATCCTCATTTGAACTCTGGCAATTAATACCATGAAAAAACCTGCTAATCTTCTTAAACCGCCTTAACTGGATACGGATAATGTTCAATAACCTTAAAGTTTGCCAGTCGGTGCTGAACGCTCTACCTGAGGCTGTGTTCCTCAAAGACAAATATTTTCGGTTGGTTTTTTTAAACCATAAAGCGTCTAAATTGTTCGGTGAGTCGCCCGAGTTATTGATCGGTAAAAAGGGGCTGGAACATCTGGGTTTGCCACTTGCATCTCGCATTCTGGTCCAGGAAAGGCATGTATTGGACACGGGAGAACCAGTTGAATTTGAGGAACAAGTACCCGGTCCTGATAACCAAACCAGAACTTTTGTAATAAGGGCATCCCGGATTATCCTAAATGCTGAATCCTATCTGCTTATCTCACTGAGTGACATTTCTGTACTGCGGCAGGCTGAAGCCCACATGCGTTATCTGGCTTACCACGATCCTTTGACGGGTTTATACAATCGCGCTGCATTCAATGAGAGATTGCAGAATGTACTGCTCCCCCCTACAAAATCTGAACAGCCCGGCGGTGTGCTGATGTTGTTCGATATGGATGGATTTAAAAATGTAAATGACACCTGGGGTCACCAGGCTGGCGATCTTATGTTGTGTGAGTTTGCACGGCAACTTTCCCATTCCACCCCGGAGGACAGTGTTATTGCCCGCCTTGGCGGCGATGAGTTTGCAGTATTATTGGGGTCTCCCTTTTCGCAAGAGGAGGCAGAGTCACTGTGTCAGAAAATAGTCCTGAACACGCGTGCCCCGTTTATCCTTAAGGGGGCACTACCGTACGTTACTGTTTCAGTGGGTATGACCATTATCATGCCATCAGATATCACGGCGGGGGAGTGCCTGAGAAAAGCCGACACAGCCCTCTATGAGGCAAAACGGATGGGTAAAAGCAGGTATTGTGTTTACTCTGAGCTTCTGGATGCAGGTTGGGCAAGAAAACGAAAAATGAAAAAAGCCCTGGCTATGGCTCTGCTCAGTGGACAAGGACTTGACTGCGCATATCAACCCCTTGTTCGCGCGAAAAATGGCGAAATTATAGGTGTTGAAGCTTTGGCTCGCTGGGACGATCCAGAGCTAGGTTCAGTTTCTCCAGTTCAGTTTATCCCTCTTGCAGAAGAATGTGGACTGATTGTGCCCCTGGGCAAGTTTATCCTGAAGAGAGCCTGTCAAGAAATGCTCCCTTGGCATGATTTGTCGGTTTCTGTGAATATTTCGCCTGTACAGCTTTGTGAAAATGACTTTGCCAGTATGATCCTGCAACTGCTGGCAAAGGAGGGTTTTCCACCTCACCGGTTGGAACTGGAGCTAACCGAGACTGCCATTATGAATTCTGATACTCATAGCAAAGAGCAACTGAGTATCCTGCGTCAGCATGGGATAAGAATAGCGCTGGATGACTTTGGTACCGGTTATTCTAGCCTGAGTCTGCTAAAGGATATCATGGTGGACAGCGTCAAGATTGATCGCTCGTTCGTGCAATTCGTAACGCAACTGGAGGGCACAGCAGCAATTGTTACTGCGGTTTCTCTTTTGGGAAACCAACTGGGGCTGCAGGTTATCGCGGAAGGTGTTGAGACCGATGAACAGCGAGATTTTTTGATCGATGCCGGTTGTTCACAGTTACAGGGATATCTTTTCGCCAGACCACTAACAAAAGAAAAACTGGCACAGTTAATCGCCACTACTGATAAGAATCCCACAGTCTAACTGACCTGCTCCCCGTTAATTAATAAGGAATGATGTTAGCAACGTCCGCTCTTGGCACAAAGCTGCCTGTCAGATTAGGTTTGGCCCTATGTCGTAGTTGTGCTAGGTCAAAGGTGAGCTAATATAAATTATCAGTATCTTTCTGAAGCGTCTGAAGGCGTTGTTCTAGGCTATTCAGTCTTTCTTCGAGGTCATGGCTCTGCTGCTCAATATCTTCCATCGTTTCTGACAGAACATCACGCAGCAGCACAAAATTTGCATGTAGGGCATACACAAAATCGTGGCCGCGAACCAGTAATGCTTCGCGCGGTATGTCCTGCAAAGCGGAATGCGTCATCCATGTCACCAGTGCTTTTGCGCTCATTTCGGTCAGTACGTCCGAAAGTAGATCAGTTTCTCTTTTCATTTGGTGTCCTGTCTGTTCTGATTTTGGGTGAGTATTTCGAGGGGTATTATTTCAGGTCGTTGCGCTGCTGGTTGGGTGGGTTGGGACTGTAAGTGATAGAGAAGAACTATATGCCGTGGTCTAAATCGATCCGTTGCAACTCGTCGAGCGTATAGATGCGGAAGACATTCCGGTGGCGGGTTTCCAGCGGAATGTGTTGATGGTTAACGATGACGTGCCGGATGCTGTCAAACAGCCGTTCAAGACCGCGTTTTTTCTGCGGGTCCGGCACGATATAAAAAACGTAAATCCAGTCTTTACGGGTTCGGGCCAGCAAATGGCTGGCGATAATAGACTGATAACGGGCTCTGGTTTTCAGGCGGCGCTCGGTCTCAATGGCGATCACCGTGCTGCCGGGGAGGGTAATCAGACCGTCCGGACGGTGACTGACCTGGTAACGACTGAGGAAGGTTGTGCGATCGCCATTTATCCACCCGGATGCGCCTTTTTGCTCAAGAATGATCCGGGCTGCCTGATTATCAAGGTGATGTTCCAACGTCCAGCCGGTGATTTTTGACGGCTCAAACCGCGCCGGGAAAAGCGCATCGCCGGGGGTTAACACGACGGCCAGTCCGTCACTGGTTATGCCCCACAAAGAAATTTTCATTGTGCGCGATACCAGGACGTGCTTTTGTATTAAGCCCATGCCCTCGACTTTTGAAAGCAGGGAATACAGCGATTTATGGTCTCTGAAGCCGAATAGCAGCATCAGCGTTTTAAAGTCACTGTACGTTTCTTCTTTCAGAAAACTCAGCAGTCGTTGTATTTTTTCACGGTGCCGAGTCTGGCGTTCGCGGTATGCGGTGATAAGCATCATTCCCCCCTTTAAAAATTCAGCAATGACGGGTTTTCCTCTTTATCGGCATTCGGTGTTGTTGTGTCTTTTTCGTCCGTATCAAAAAAAAGATCGGGCCGCGTTGTGGTGATATCCGGCGTTGATGCCGGTCCGGGGGAGGTTTCCTCCTCGCTAAAATCCAGGGTGATGTTTACCGTTGTGGCGGTGGCGGCAATCGCGGGCGACACGGCACAGATCTCCAGTTCGCGTTTTTTCACCCTGATGGGCGAAATCAGAGAAGCAGACGGGAGTGCTTTTGTCGTGAAGATGAAGCTGACAAAATCGGGTAAGTTCAGGATCATATTGCTGTCGGTAAAGAAACGCTCGGCCTGCCTGATGGTGCGTTCATCGTCGATAGTCTCTGTCAGCACGGCGTCGGTTTTCGCTTTGCGGACCTCATCATCGACTAATATCGTGCCGGACATCCTGGCCACCCATTCAGCGGTGTCCGGGTCCATGACCCGATAAACCAGTTTGAATTTGGCGTTTTCAACGACCGCGCCGACAACGGCGTCGCCTTTCAAATCTGCCGGGCAGTCTTTTAAATCGGCAATCGACTGATGGTCCATAATAATATGCACGCCTTTATCGCGTGCCGCGCCTAAGCCTTCCAGCGCCGGTCTGGATAAATGGTATTTCAGCTCGGAAAGATAAATAGCAATGGGGCGGGGGATGTCTTTCACTCGCTCGCGCCTTTCTGCCAGCTGGTACAGGCGAACCAGCAACATGCGCTGCGCGGTAATGATTTTGCTGTTGCGCATTGAGCCAATCACATAGCAGCAACCACCTTCATCAAATATCGTATTAAGCGAAAATCCAGTGGGGGCATTAATGGCATTGAGTAAAGCCAGCTCTTCAATTTTCCCGAAAAAGGCTTTTATCTTATCTGCAATACCCTGAACGTAGTCACCGTTATACACATCCCGAATGGTTGAGGCAGTATTATGGGTGACAAACTGCGCGGCTATTCGGGCCGCTTTCCGGTCATCAATGCGATAAAAGTCAGATTCCTGACCTTTCTCTGCTAGGCTGAACCCGGCAACAAACAATTCTTCCAGTTCATCGGCGGTGATCTCTTCAATCAGGTTAAACTGGTATTGGGGTTTACGCAGGTCAATCAGGGCAAAAGGTTTGCCTGCATCCTCGCAGGCTTTCCGGTAAAGGTGGGGGGCCCATTCATCATCCTTGGGGTCCATCACAAATACCCCTTCACCAGCCAGAATACTTTGGTAAAGCAATATCCCAGTGGCCACCCCTTTACCGGCGCCGGTGGTGCCAATAATATCCGCGTGTTGTTTTTGCCAGTCATTTAACGGCAGGTACATCGGCTGAATATCACGGTCCATGCCGATAAATAACCCGTTGTTAAGGTCGATATAGTCCAGCGGATCATAATGCAGTGTTTCCGGCAGCAGTGATTTCACCGTACGGACATCGGTGCGTAATTCCCGTTCAAGCGTGGTTTTTCTGACGAGGTGTTTCTTTATTTTGTCTAATTCAGGGGTTAATACCCTGCGCAGCAGAATATGCAAAATAAAACCCGTTACGGTAAAAGTAATCAGCACCGGCCATGCCAGAACTGGAATGCTGGCGACTACACGGCCTTTATAAAGCCACTGGAAAATCCAGATAACAACTGGGGCCATCGTACCGGAAAGAAAACACAGCATGGAAAAAGCAATAATCAGCTTTTGCCACACCGGGGCTTTTTGCCGTTCATCGCTTTTCATCGACGCGAAAAACGGCATCGTCAGGCCCGATAACAACGCCAGCATCAGCTGATGCTGTTGCATAAAAGCCATGAAGCTCAGCGCGCCATTCACTATCGGCGACAGTGAAACGGCCAGCTTATTTAAAATCACGATGCCTCCTTCGTCAGCAGTTCGCCCCATGACATCGCCCCATCAATTCGCCCCACGGTGTCGGGCGAAAAGGCGGGGCGAGCGTATGGGGTAAAGAAGGTGGCCGCTGTAGGGCCATGTACAGGGAAGCATGCTTTCCTGCACGACACGGCTTGCGCCAGTACATGCGGGCTGGACGCCCTTATGATATGTCGCATGGGGGTAATGTCGCGGCTGGACGCTGCGCCAAATCCCCCGACGTCAACGGCGGCACACCGTCGCCCGCTACGCGCGACCACCCCCTTTAAGACGGTCGCTTTCGCCTTTTTCTTCCCTTTGCTCGTTCCTCGCAGCGGGAATAAAAGGGAAGCTGACCTTTAAAGAGGGTGGTCGCGCCACGCTACCGGCTTTTGGCCGGAGACTTAGCCGCGACGGTGTGCGGGGCGATGCCCCCCAAATAAACCGCTGTCGTGGGCGACAGCTTTTCGCTCGCTGGGGCGGCGAAATTTATTCGGCTCCCCCCGGCTGGCAAAATCCGCGTGGGCGCGGCTGTTTGCCGGTGAGGCGCGGCGCCTGAACTATTTTCGCTCCTTAACCCGCGAAAATAATTCTGTCCGCTGCCTCATTTTTACGGCCCGCATTTTTCACTCCTTAATTCGCGAAAAATGTGCTGGGCCGTAAAAACCTGAAAACCGCCACACCTTAAGCCGGACTCGGCTAAAATATTTTGGCACTATAGGAGACCTGCGAATAAAACTAAGGCAGGGATTAATAGTGGCTCTCACGGATTTCCCTGATGATGTCGGAATAACACTGACGACTTTCTTTAATGCTGGTTTCATCAAGCGTAAATCCACGTAGGTTAGCTTCTTCTGTCAGCGTTACTCTGTCGGTAGCGTTCAGCGTTTGCAGTAATTGCAATAACCGGCATATAACCCGGTAGTGATAAATTTCATAATAAATGCCGCATCCACGCATCGCCTCATTTTCAATGTACTCAATAACGCAGGCTGCGCTCATGGAATCCCCACGCTGATGTGTCCAGGGATGCTGAATAAAACCCGGTTTGGCCATAAAGATAACCTCCGCTAATTAACCATGCACGCGGCCGAATTTATTGATAATCTGGCTGATAATTGCCGGGGCTGCCGAGTCACATTCAAGTAAAAATGATTTTCTGGCATCGGCGGTATGGTCCGGCAGAAAACCATGCTTGTTCTTTTTGACGATATTAAAGAATGTGCGTTCAGCAGAATGGCATTCGTTGCCGCCGCCGTTCCCGGTGGCTTTACCGTACATGCATAACACCACTTCACAGGCGTCAGCGGCCATGCCGGAGGTTGAATATGACGCCATAATGCAGAATAATAATGCGGAGGGTATTACTTTTTTCATTTCGGTCACCTTCATATTTAAACGACGGTTACGTATCTTGATGTGTTATTTATTGGAGTCCTTTGGTGAATAGACCTCTCATGCCATTGAGATGAAGGGGTTTAAAATAAACATCACTCATCCGGCGTATGTCACCGTGAATATCAATGCTGACTATCACATCAATGCTTTTTAGCACCTTGCGTAACAGAACGTCGAAAGGCATGTTCCGGCAGTCGGGATTTTCATAACAGCGGTCAATTAACCCTTCAATACATTCTTTCGGGCTGCCCGCATGCAGGGAGGTCATCAATCCCTCATGCCCTGAACCGACGATTTTCAGCGCATCCCAGGCTTCTTGTCCGCGAATTTCAGCCAGTAATATCCGGTCAGGGTTCATACGATAATTGGCACGTATCAGTCTGCCGGGCGTGACAATGGCATTATCCCCGGCGTCTGCCGGATAAAAGAGATGGACATAGTTGGTGTGGTGATAGAACCGGATTTCGGGATTATCCTCGATGGTGGTCAGCCTGAGGTGCCGGGGAATATAGTGCAGCAGCGTTTTCATATAGGTGGTTTTACCGGATCCGGTTTCACCGACGATAAAAATCGTCTTGCCGTATTCCACCGCTTTTTCCATAAAGCGGGGAATATCCTCACTCTGATAGTAGCGGGTCAGTTCAACATCTTTGCCTTCCGTCCGCTCCTTACCGGTCACCCGGTTATAAAATCCCGCATCAATCCATGACTGATGCGTTTTCTGCCCGAATGAGGGTTTGCGCAGCGTAATAGACACGGTATTTCGCTCACAGGCCGGGGGAATAATGGCCTGAATGCGCTCGCCTGATTCAAGCGTGGCGGAAAGGATCGGCGAGGTGTCGTCGATATTATCGTCCTGCCAGGACGCCAGCGCTCTGGCAAAGGCGTAACACTGGCGCAGCGTAATCGGGGCTTCATGTGTTCGCCATTTCCCCCGGATTTTGGTATGCAGTTCACCCGGCCGGTTAACGGCAATTTCCGTCAGGCCGTCCTGCGCAATAAAATCACCAAACAGCTGGTTTTTCATAAAATCCAGCGACAGGTTTTCAGCGTTCATACCACCTCTTTTTCAGTCGCAGCTGCCAGACGGATGAGAAATCAATATCGGTGCCGGTCATGATGCCGATGACATCACCCTGATTCAGGTACAGGGTGGGCGGGATATTGATGCTGTTGTCCAGCGTCGTTTTGGCCATTTCCGCCGTGGCGGCGCGGGTGTTTTCGGTGTAGTCGGTATTGCGGTCTTTCCCCGGGGCAGCATCTGACGCCGCCGCCGCCACGTCCTGCACGGTACTGAGCATCAGGGCATTGCCGAAGCGCTCCCAGAAGTGGTTGTCGATCCAGCCGGCGATCCCCGCCTCGCCGAGCGGGCCGCTGGCCTGCGTATCAGTTAGCGGGATTTGCAGGCTGCCGGGCTCAGGCGTACGCAGCTCCGTCCACAGCACAAACATCCGGCTGCGTCCGTGTTGCAGCGCCCCGGTGCGGTAGATGCCACGGGCGACCGTTCCCGCCGGGATCAGCGTCACATGGTTGCTGGCGCTGTAAACATCTTCACTGACCAGGCAGGAAATATGCCCCCCGACATCGGACACGAAGCGCCACATCATCGAACACGGGATATAGCGGTCCACCGGGATATAGAGATCAGGATCGAGACCCAACCGTCTGACGCCGGTGACACGGGCGACGCCCGCATTGTCGTTGTTACCCGTTTCCGGCGCGGCGGTACCCGGGGAGCGCAGGCTGCCATCCTTTCCCCTGGTCAGTACTGACGGACAGGATGTGTACGTCGTGGATGATGACCGACTGTCGGACGTTTCTGCGTTGCTGCGAAGTTGGCCCGGAGACGTGCGTGTATTATCGCCCGGCATTGTTCGGGCGTTGTTCAGCCCGTCAGCCAGCGCGGCTGCCTTGTTCAGGGCGGGGTGGGCCGGTGGCCGGGGTGGTGCGGGAGTGACGATCTGACGGGCAGGGGCTGTTCCGTCCTGTGTGTGCGGCCCGAACAGGCCAAACGGGTTACTGTCCATCCCCAGATTTTGACGCTCCTGCTGCGCAGCCCCGGCAGAGGGCGGCGGCGCGGTGTTGGCTTCTTTCTCATTACCCCCTTTCAATGCACTGAAAAGACGATCGCCGCCGGATGCCAGGGCGATCACCAGAGTCAGACTCAGCAGGCTGACGATCAGCGTGCGGCGGCCGGATGTCTTACGAAAGCGGGTCACTTCCGGCTGGCCGGGCGGTGTTTTCTGCTCCGGCTCCTGATACGCCATTGCCGCCCGGGCGCGTTCGCGGGCTTCCGCTTCCCGCTCTGCGGTGGTTTTTTCCGGTTCATCCGGGACAGGTTTATCGGTCATCTGGCCTCCAGCGTAACGGACGGTGAAACAGTGTCGCTGCGGGTTATCGGGATGCGCCCGAATCCGTTGTTTTCGATCCCCACCACCGAGGTGCCGTAACGCAGCACCAGTTGTGGCGCTGCCGGCACCACCATCACGATGTAGTTACCCTTTTTAACCGTCCGGGGCGTGAGCGCCTGCTCCCGTCGGTTAACTACCCGGAAAACGGAAGGCAGGGTTCTGGTGGGGGAAAAACCGATATATGCAAAACGACCATCGTCCCAGGCAAAATCCGGTGCGATGGAGGCCGAACCGGCGGCGACCCGTTTGGTGTAGCGCCAGTTGCGTGGCGTGCTGGCCTGTCCGAATGCTGCTGCTATCTGCTGCTTCTCCTGTCTTTCACGCTGCTGCGTCTGACGTGCGGCGCTGGCGGCGGCGGATTGCTGGCGAGCCTCGGTCGGATAGTGGTAGCGGATAACGAACGCCTGCGCGGGGGAATCGTGGTCCAGCACGTTCAGCTCCAGACTGTAATCACGCTTTGAGGTCACCACGAAGAGGTTGGTCTTCCAGTCCTTCGCCGTGGGCAAAAATACCTGGCTGACGTTGTTGCCGCTGGCGTCCGTCACCGGCTGGGTGATGGGGTTCGGGCTGACGCCCACCCGGTTATCACTTTTCGTTACCGTCCAGCCTTTGGGAAAGCCTGCTTGCGCATCAATCACAGCTTCATCGTCGTCAAACAGCAGCGTGGTGACGTAGCCAGGGCGGGTGTTCACCACGGTGGCGTTCTGGCTGTTATACGATACGTTCTGCATCCGGCTGTCATAGCCGCTGCCACGCGGGGTGGCGGCACTCCATGCCGCGCATGACACCATTAAGCCCGTCAGGAGCAGGATGTTTTTCAGCATCATTCGCTCCTCAGTTCTTTATCGCGCTGGTAGCTGGTGACGATAAAGCCCAGCGGGTTCACTTCACGCTGACTGTCCGTCAGTTGCTGATGCGGGACATAGCGGTAAGTGAGACGGATATTCCAGAAGTCCGTTTTCACTGAATTATCAGAAACACGGCGGAGGGTACGCTTAATACGCAGTGTTGCCAGGCTATCAGGCCCGGTGGCAGGCGCATGCACATTAGAAATAATGTCGATATAGACGACATATTCGGCTTTATTAAAAATAACGTCCGGAGCCTGGTCGCCATTAAACCCGTCCAGATAATCCCGGTTCACGCTGTCGCTGTTAAATAACTGTACGTCGTCGTAATCACGCTGGAGGGAGAAATAATTATACCCTTCGCGGAGTCTGACATAGTGTGCCGCCAGTGAATGGGCCAGCGCTTTTTCAGACGCAATATCCCGCTCTTTAATGCGGGTCATATACTCATAACGACCGGTTTGTTTATCCACCGACCACAATTCAATGTCAGTGGTTTTCAGCGGCAGCAGAATAATCATGGCCGTGATCGCCAGTGCAGCCAGAATCAGCCCGGCAGCGGCCACCCGCCAGGCGGTTTTGCGGGAACGCTCTTCCTTTTCCAGCAGGATGGATTCAAAAGAGCGCGAGACATTAATGATGTGCTGAATATCAGACATGGTGAGTCAGCTCCTGGATCATGGCGGGGGAATTAACCGGCTGGGGATCGCCGGACACCGGCGGGAGGTTGCCCTGATGCTGCGCGCAGCCCGTAAGCGCGCACAGCACCAGAAGCAAGATGCTGAATTTCATGGAAGCCTCTTATCGGATTAATGCAAGGAGCCGCACCGCTGGCAGAGGCCACGGCGTGACAGAGAAAAGAAATTAGCGGTCGGGAGGATTAACGGTGACGCTGCTGATTCTGGCGTTTCATGCTTTCAATGGCGGTGGCGCGTTTCTGCCAGGCGCTCACGGCTTTGCCCGCACCTGCGGCAATGAACCTGCCGGTTGTCGCTGCTGCGGCCATGCCACCTTTGGCGGTCAGTCGGCCCCCGGTCTTTATGCCGGGTCTGGCGACGTCGGCAGATTGGCTGGCCAGCCCGCTCAGTCCGCTCATGGCTGCCCCCTGTAACACGGCCTGTACGGCGGCACCGCTCAGCGCAGTGGCTATTTTCGCTGAAAAATACACCACGACGCCTGCGGCAATCCCGGCCAGCAAACATTGCGCCGCCAGGGTCACCATATTGCTTTCAGCAGACGTTGCTGTGGCGGCATCCAGTATTTTATTCAGGTAGTTGATGGCGATTCGGACAGACAGGGCAGAGAACATGATCGTTAAGATTGCGGTAAATATTGTTTTCAGCCAGTTATCAAACATGGGTTTAAGAAAACCGTACAGCAGGCAGAAAATAAAGAGTGGGGCGGTGGTGGTCATTAACAGAATGGTGATTTCGGCGAGCAGATTGACAAACGTTGCAGCCAGTAACATAACGATTGCACCGCCCCAGACCAGCACCTCGGCAAAACCGCCATTCACTTTAACGTAGGTGGAGGTATCGAGATTAAACAGCGTTTGCCCCAGCGCTTGTGCCTTTTCCCACACCGTGTCGAGCAGTGCCCAGACATTATCATCGCCACTTATGCCGTCCTTAAGCCCTTCAATGGCCGCAATGATGGCATTCATCCAGCCCTCGCGGTTTAAAACAAAGGTGGTTATCAGCAACATGCGCCCCACATCCCAGACAACATCTTCAACCGGTGTTTGGAGTTTGCCGCCAAGCGTCTGATACCCGCGATACGTAATAAATAGGGTGAAGGAACTGACGATAATCACACTGATTAGGGTGCCGTAGGTAGAAGACTGACCTTCTAACACGGCATTGAGTCCATCCATGATGTTTTTGTCCATACCAACAAAAATACCACCGGACATGGTGCCTCTCATTAGTCAGGAACAGACAGGGGATAAAAACAGGGAGGGATCCCTGTTTTTGTTGACGGGGATCTTACTGAGTGACGGATTTTCTTTTTTGGGCTTCCTGCTGAAACAGTGTCTCGAATTTTTCCCTGATGCCGGGTTTGCCTGTCTGGGCAAACATGAGTGCTGCCCGGTGCGCAAACTCGCAGTTGTCGCTTGCCTTGCCATCCCTGAGGCATTGCGTATAGACCTTATAGGTTTCATCGGGATGTTCTTTATACCAGGCTTCTGATTTCGTCTCTTTACAACCTGATAAGACGAGAATGCCTGACATGACGCATAAGGTTAATACGGGTTTTAACATGTTAACCTCCCTATAGAGAGTTCAGATTGGCAACGGGCGCAGTTAATTGCTGTTGCTCAAAGGCCTTCTGTTTTTGCTGTTCCAGCAGCGTTGCTCGCTGTTCAGCCTGTTTGACTGACATTTCCCACTGGCTGGTCAGCGCATTCAATTGTACGCTTTTGGCTGCGATGGCGTTAGCCAGGTCCTGCGACTCTTTCAAATCCTGCGCATTAGCAATACGGTCTGATAAATCTGATATATCGTTGAGCGTGCCCGTGATCTTGTTTTCAACCTCGGACGTATTTTCTATCGCTACGGCCTGATTCAGGATCATCTGTTTGCAACTGTCCAGATAGCGTTGTGAAAAGCTGGATGGGCTACAGGTGTCGAACGTTTTATATTTGTTATACAAGCTATTCAGTTCAGACGAATATGACCCGCTTTGGTTGCTCAGCAGGTCATCCAGTGAAATACCGTTCTGACGAAGATTATCAATATCGGTTTTCAGACTTTTGGCCTCGCGGAGAAATGCCTGAACGTCACGCACGCCCGTTGCCGTGGCTAATTGCTGCTTGTAGGCATCAAGTTCACTTCTGTAATGGGTGACGGTTTCCTGCCACTGCTGGAGTTTCTGGATCCACTGATTCATGGATTCGGTATTCTGTACGGCATCGAATACCGGTATTCCGGCGCTCATCGCCTGGGTGGAAATACACAACGATAATGCCAGTGTGATATCTCTGAACCGCATTTTCATTACCTCCGTTATGAATATTACAGGGCTTTTTTAAGGAAGGCGGCTTTCCAGTCATCAGGCTGCATACCTTCCTGATACAGGGTGTCGAACAGTTTCAGGTTGTCTTCGCTCCCGCTCAGCATCTTGGTAAGTTTCCCGAGGCCCGATAAATCCATTTTCGCCATCGCCACAAAAGGCCGGGTTTCACCCGCGCGTAACGGCGTTTTCAGAACCACCATAGAGCGCTCACCCGGATCGAGGTTTCTGACGATGTCGTACACGCTTTCAGGCACTTTCATCTTTTCCACGTAATCCGCCCGGCTGGCCTTCGGGTTGGCGAGAAAAATCTGCGTGCTGCACTGTTCGATAATCGCCGGAGCAATAGGGTGTTTGACGATTTCGTCAGGCGACTGGGTGGCGGGGACGAAGATGCCGTTCAGCTTGCGGATCACCTTCAGCATATTGAGCGAGAAGCGTGAGAATTCGACATCGGCCAGCCATTTCCAGAACTCGTCCATAAACATCACCAGCCGGCGACCATCCAGCAGGCTGGTGACGCGGTAAAGCAGATAAAACGTGATGGGGCCGCGAATATCGTCATCATCGAGAAATTCCGTACCGTCGATACCCACGTTATCAACGTGGCTGATGTTGAAGGTGTCCTCCTCATTGTCGAATACCCAGCCGAACTCGCCGCCCTGCGCCCACTGTTTAAGGCGGATGCGCAGCCCGTTGATGCGGGCATCGGTGGTTGGCGGCTCCGGCAGCGCTTCCAGCAGCCGGGTGATACCGAACTTGCGGTATTCCGGCGGGTAGTCGAGCATAATGGTATCTACGGCGGCACTGATCCGCTCCTCATCGCGCGGATCGAGCGGCTTGCCGTTGCGGCCGCACAGCATGCGCACCAGTCGTTTGATAAAGCTGATATTCCGCCGGGTTGGGGCAAGCGAAAACGGGTTAAACCCGGTGGGCGTGCCGGTACGGATACGGAAGTAGCGTCCGCCCATCTGGCGTGTTGCCATCTCCGCCGCCCGGTCCTTGTCGAAATACACCGTTGTGAACCGCTGGATTGTGGCTGAGGCGGAGAACGTCGCCGGATTGCGGTACTTCTGCATCAGTTGCTGCATGACGGTCATCAGCATCGTTTTCCCGGAGCCGGTTTTACCGATAATCGCTGTATTACCCGGCGTTTTTTCGTTGAAGTCATCCCGCCCGCTCTGGCTGTCGTGCAGGTTCAGGTAATACCCGCCACCACCCGGTGATTTGAGGATGGCGATGGCATCGCCCCAGGGATTGTCGCTCTGCTTGTGGGGATGAAAATTGTGCAGGCTCGCCAGGTCGGCAAAGTTCTGGCTGCTGACGGCCACCAGACGGGGGCGCAACGTATACACCCCCGGCAGTTGCGCCATGTACGCGGCGGGCAGCGACAGCGTGGACAGCGTCGTCATTATGCCGAGGTCGGCGAAGGGCTGCGCCAGCGCGTTGGTATCCTTGACCACCTGGTCGGCGCTGTCTGAGGATACCAGCAGGGAGAAGTGGTATTTTCCGCAGGACACATGCCCGGACTGGAGCAAGTCACGCAACACAATCAGCTCTTCGCGCTGCGAAATGGCGTCGTCATCCGCCGAATTCAGGCGCTTTTCCGCCAGACGGATATGCTTCTGCGCCTCATCGCGGGCCATGCAGGTGAAGGACTGCGTCAGCACATACTCGCTTTCGGCATACAGCAGCGCGTCCAGCAGGCCGGTCGCGGTTTCAGGCGAGTAGTCCTTGATTTCCAGACTGCGGAAGAAACGGGAGCCGCGGACGGTCTGGCACTCGGCGGTATTTGTGGTAAAAAACACATCTGCCGTGCTGAGCGTGTCGTAAAACGGCGAACGCGTGACCGCCACCTTCTGCCACTGGCCGGTGAGCAGGCGGTGATAAAAGGACAGCTGGGCGGAATACACCCGCCCGTTGTCTTCATACATCCCCAGTGGCGTGGCCGTATAGCGGGACAGCGCCGAAGCCAGTGCCTCCCGGTGTTCGAGCATCATTTTCAGAGCATCATCCAGCGCCGCTTTGCGTTTACCGGACGGCTGCGCCTTCATGGCCTTTTTCTCAAGCGGAGAGAAGGGCGCATAGCATACGGTGAAAAACAGCCGGTGCCGCCAGAACGGTTTTTCGCTGATCGGCTGGTAATACAGCCGGGTCACTTCATCAGAAAAGGGAATGCCTGAATTCGCGTCAAAGACATCGTGGTACTTTTCCCGGATACGGTGAAGATAGAAGGTAACCGGCAGGCCTTCATACGCACGAATCACGTTATTGAGATGCGTCGCCATTAACGTCAGGTGATGTTCATCCTCGCATTCAAAAACGGTGCCCTCCAGCTCCCAGCTGGCAACCAAATCCCCCTGGCGGTTTCTGATGACGTGCGGGTGAATATGGGAGGAATACGGAATGTATTTATCCAGCGTAACGTGCTCGTTTAACTTCATTTTTTCAATAAACTCCGAGACGGCGACGGCGTCATAGCGGTTTGCCAGCAGGGCATTGGCACCAAAATGTTTATTGGTGCCAAAACGGCCACGGGTTTTAAAGGCCAGCCAGAGCAGGCCGAAATAGTGAATATCGGTTCTGGCCTTTGCCTTCATCTCCAGCCAGGCGGGAATAAGCAGTAATATCAGGTAATAGCTGACATAGACCGCCAGCAGGACGATGGCCCCGCTGACAATCACGAACGGCACGAGGGGAATGCCGGCTATGGCGGCAGGTCGCGTCAGCGCTTTGTTCAGCGTAGCCATCGTTACCTCCCTTATGACGCCCAGTAGGCACCGAAACCTGACGCACCGACGATAAGGATGGCGCCAATGATGACGTTGCGCATGTCATGCAGGCTCTTGCCGTCAAATAAGACTTTGTATCCCACCCACATGGTGGCCAGCGTGATGGTGACGGCGGCCAGTCCGAGCAGGCCGGTAGAGGTGTTGCTCAGCGTCTCATTGGCTTTATTAAATCCGCTGTCTGCTGCCAGCACCGGGCTTGCCATTAACAAGGAAGAGAGGACGGGCCAGTCATACTGTTTTCGTTTCATCATTGTTCTTCCTGGGGGCCGAGAATGGGTAACGCGCCGCGGATCACGGCATTGGGGTAGCGCAGGGATGTCAGAACTGGCGTGGCGTTATCGGTAAGCTCGCCACGCATGACGGCGGTGGGGTAATGGATTTCCGGCACGAGCTTTTCGGCGGGAGGTCGCTGCCGGTCTTCCCGCGTTGACGGCACGGTGTAGCCGATGCGCTGGATGTAGCTGGTGTGGTTAAACGCAGATTCCGCTTGCTGACCGGTCGTGAAATTTCCTGAGTAGTAGCAGCTGAGCGCACGCTTGAGGGAACCACCGCGGCGGTAGCAGTCGGTGAGGATGTGCTCAAAGACGGACAGGTTGGTACAGGGGTCAAGAAGGTCGCGGGCGCTCACGCCGTAATGACGGAAATTGGTGCTGGTGATTTGCATCAACCCGACCGAATAGCGTCGGCCCTGTGCCGTCAGCTGTCTAGTGATGCTGACGGCCTCATCCTTGCTGGCGGGGAAATGTGAAGTCACGCCTTTGCCACCGGGCAGAATTTCAGCGATGGCATACGGATTCAAACCGGATTCGACCCGCGCCACATCAAGTGCCGTAGACGGGTGAATGCTGGGGGCGCACTGCATGGCCGCCGTCAGAAATACGGTGGTGGAAAGCATGGTGGCCTCGGAACGGTAAACTGGGCAACGCGTACCGCCATCAGACGGCACAGGGCCGGGAAAAGGGGGAAGGGCGGTTAAACGGGCTGAGTATCCTGTGTCGCGTCGCCGTCATCCCTGGGCTCAAGGAGCACTAACTTGCCGGAAACGGCAATGCCGGGTGTCAAAACCACGTTCAGGCCGGGTTTATCGTTATGGGCAAAAGCCACGCCGACTTTCGTCCACCAGGTGTTTTTTTCACCCTGTGGGTCGGGCTGACTTTCGTGGGTGACAAATACGTGATAAATGGGTTTTCGCATGAGGCCTCCTCTAATAAAAACAACGATGAGTTAAATAAATGTCACATCCCAATTCTGCATTCCGGTTTTAACGGGCCAGAGAGAACATTCAGCGGCACCCTGAATTGTGGTTTCGTGACAGCCCGAGCCTTATTTTTAAAGAGCAATATCCATTCCGGAAGAATTAACGCCCATCAGATCAGTCATTAAGTAACAGCGCATTCAGAGTGCAATATTAAAAAACCCTTCGATATAAAAAATCAAAAAAAGAAGAAAGAGAGTTAATAAAATTTAAAATGGATTTTCCTGGCGGATTATTCTTTCTGTTACTGGGGGTAATAAAATAAATTAACGGATGGTTGACAGATAGTGGAATATAAAAACGCACGGGGAAGAGGAATTCCCCGCGCATAACTGGCATGATGATTAGCGCCTACGACGTTCAAGGATGGACTGGCATACCGTGCATGTCGTCACCCCCGGAAGTGTCTGCCGCCGTTTTTCTGGAATAGGCTTCCCGCAGAATTGACAGTGAAATAATGAAGGCGTTACAGCGGGTTTGAAACGGCTCTGTTCAATCATATCTTCCAGCCGCTGTTCATTAAACTCCTGGTCGCGGTCGATCTCATCCGGCATGAGACGTCTCCCTGTCAGACGCTTCACGTTCGAAAAGCTTGATACGGTTCCAGACTACAGTGAGCGAGGGGTTATCGGGCTGGGCGGACAATTTCTCAGTGACCTGTATCATCGCCCCTAGTGCCTCGGCTGATTCTAGATTAGCCACCCGGCATTTTTGCCATTGTCGCCAGATTCGGGCATCGGTTTCCTCATCCGGGATGGGTGTCCTGCCATAAGGGATGGCGATATCCAGCAACCGGCGACGCAGGCTAACCTCATTGGATGTGAGACCAAAATAGTGATTTAGCAGTGCAATCGACCCACCCAGCCGGATGGCATGGTTGATACGCTGTTGCTGCATAATCTCCTTACGGGACTTTGCCAGAAGCAGGCGTAATGCGTCGTGATGAACCGTCACAGTCAAAAATGGCGCAGACTCACGACTAATGATAAACAGCTCGTCTAGTGATAATTGGTTGAGGGCATTCATTTCGTCGAAAGTGAATCCGAAGGATTCACAGTAACGAATATTGCCTTCTTTCAGTGCATGCAATGCATCGGTCAGGATGGCGTAATTAATTGATGGGATCATCCTGTTATCTCCTCACGCTGTATTTAGGGAAAAATTAAGTGGATAAAATCCAAACGAATATCATCAACTGACTTCGCGCCCGGCTAATTTCAGGTTGATCCACCCATCAATTTCTGATTCCAGCCACGCCACACTGGCAGGGCCGATTTTAATGGAACGAGGAAAATCGCCATTTTTCATATACAGGTAAATCTGAGAGCGTTTGAGCCCCGTTTTTTCTTCGACCTGTTTAAGTCGCAATAAGTGATGTGTTGTCATCGTTATCTCCTGTTGTGAATTAACCGGGGGCATGCCTGGAGAAGACAAAAAAACACAGTAGAAAACGCAGGGAAAGTCGATGAAGCAGTATTACGTATGGGAAGATCCTTAATACGGTTTTATAGTGAAACAAATAAATACGCTATTAGCTGGATAAGGATGCGGAAGAAGGAGATCTGCGCTTCAGTGCAGTTTTCAGTGTGTCGCTGCTCAAACGTTCAGTAATGCCATCATCAGGAGCTCATTGCTCAAAAATGGACAGGATCTCATAAGGCTGCCGGATTAAAGTTATGGTAAATACCATAATTGTTATCGGTACTGTACCGATTGGCTGACGATCACAGTCCAGAATGTTGCACAAAGGCAGCAATGGCTCAGTGTGGTAATGAGGAGAATAAAACTATGTCGTTAAATCCATCCGTTGCGCTTATTGGTCCGGGTGTTATTGGTACCACCATAGCAGCAGTGCTCCATAAAGCATGGTCGTAGAGCTGCTCTGTGCGCTTGAACCGCATATCCTCAACCACATCTTCGCCACAATGATGGACTGATTGTGGCCCCCGGCCTGATACAGACCGATCCGGCAGATATAACATTGTCCTTTGATCTGATTTTTGTTGTCGTCAAGGCGACTCAGACTGAGGCAATAGCGCCCTGGCTGGAGGTTTCATATGGTAAATATTCGGTGGTATGCGCCCTGTAATATGGTGTCGAACAGCAAAGTCATCTGACACATTACGTTGGAAGTGCTGAGGCGCTGCCTTCTGTAGTGTGGTTCCCCGAACAAAGGGAGATGGATGCGTCGGTGTGGCTGCGTGCGACCCCGTGACTCACTCTTTTGGATTCTCCTCAGGCGAATTTAGTGCTCAATGCGCTAAGTGGTACGCGTTGTAGCTTAGAACTGGTGGCTGATTTCATCTCCGTCCCCTGACGCAAGCTGCTCTAGTATGCGATTACGGGCCTGATGCTGCTGGCTAATAGACGTGCTGGAATGTACTCGCGCTCTGATAATACGGGCCTTGCCCACCTTTACTCCTGGCGCTCAACACTATGGTTTATCGAATAACCTGATGCTGCAACATATCAATTTAGTGTGAGCTTATTTTCCGTTCGGCAAAATAGTGCGCGGGCGTACTGCCCATTGTTTTTTTGAACATGGTGATAAACGCATTAACCGATTCATACCCAAGATTTGCCGCCACATTCTGTACCGACACGCCGCTAGCCAGTTCCCGAAGAGCGATTATCAATTGAAGTTGCTGACGCCAGCGTCCGAACGTCAACCCGGTTTCGCGCAGCATCATACGCGCGAGAGAACGCTCGCTGAGTGCCAGCCTTTTTGCCCACACTTTGAACGTGCTTCGATCGTCAGGGTGACTGACCAGCGCATCGACCATGGCGCGGATTTTAGGATGCGATGACACCGGGAGGCTCAGTTTCTGCTGAGGCATGGTGGCTAATTCATCAAGTGTCACTCTGGTCAGTCTGGCGAGATGGCTTTCCGGTGGGTATTCGACGCCCTCGCGGGTTAAACGAGCAACGAGTTCTTTGATCAGCCCGGAAATTGCCAGAGTGCAGCATCGTTCAGGCAGCGCGGCGGCTCCAGGCTCGATAAATAGATAGTTGAGATGCGCATTCCAGGTAGCTTTGGCGCTGTGCGGCACTCCCCCCGGGATCCAGACGGCGCAATCGGGCGGCACGATCCAGATGTCATTTTCGGCACGGCAAATTACCGCCCCATAGAGGGCAATAATCAATTGCCCTTTGCGGTGCGCATGCACTGGCACTTCTGCGGCGTAATCAACGAAATCCAGATGACGCGCGACTGCAGGGCAGGGTGTGGAGTCCGGATCAAACAGCGTATTGGCGAGTGGGGGTAGCATAGGATTGGCAACATTTAGGTATTTTTTGACAGAATAGAGTATTTAATAGGATATGCAACCCGGTAATAATTCCCGGCATGAGAAAAATCAATGCTATTCACTTTCATTTTTTACACACGATATGCCATCGTCTTCGCGGTACGGCTTCTCCTGCGCTGTTGAATGATGCCAGCGCTCTGCTCTACTCTACGAAGAGTTTTGCCGCAGCGATGCTCGCATACTACATTGCCTTGTCAATTGGCCTTGAACGGCCTTCCTGGGCAATTATCACCGTGTATATTGTTTCGCAAACCTCCGTCGGAGCGTCGCTGAGCAGAAGTTTGTATCGTCTGGCGGGAACGGTAGTTGGTGCGGGTATGACTGTAATAATTGTACCCGCGTTTGAGAATACGCCCGTATTTTGCAGCGTGATACTGACGGGCTGGATCACCTTCTGCCTTTATTTGTCCCTGCTGGAACGCACGCCCCGCGCCTATGGCTTTGTTCTAGCTGGTTATACCGCGAGCCTGATTGGCTTCCCTGCGGTATCCGATCCTGGCGCGATTTTTAACATCGCTATAGTTCGGGTACAGGAAATCATGATTGGTATTTTCTGTGCGGCGCTTATTCATCGCTATGCATTGCCCTCGCGCATCTCCGGCCAGTTCAACAGTAAATTATCGCAGACGCTGCACGCGGCGCGACAGCGGGTCGCAGACACTTTAGCAGGCAAGCCCGATGCTGTTTCCGGGCCACTGCATATGGCGCTGGCGTTGCAGTTCCTACAGGGCATCAGCCATCATATCCCATATGACTTTGCGCTCTCTGTACCGATCCAACAAGCCAGAAAAGGGATCCACGACCGGCTAGCGCGATTAGTCATCATCAACTGTGAATTACGCGATCGCCTGTCGTTGATGGCGGGGATGTCTGCCGATGTGCAAACCCTGCTGAGTGATATCCAGGCCTGGCTTGTGTGTAAAGATGAAGGAAAATGTAAAAGCGCGGCTGAAGCGCTCAAAAAACGCAGTGAACAACTGCTGCACTGGCATGCGGAGCAAGTGCTGACGTTTGAAGATGCTTTGCGCGTAAGTTTTGCGCGCTATCTGACAGAGGCTATTGTCCTTATCCAGCAGTGCGAGCGCCTTTCTGAGGCCATACATCACACGAAGATCGCGCCGATGCACGCGGAAAAGAATACGGTGAAAGGGTATGTATTCCACCAGGATTTCCTTACTGCAGCCCGCATGGCGTTAGGCGCTTTCGTCATCATCCTGAGCGGCTGCCTTGTCTGGATTTTCTCGGCCTGGCCTGATGGCGGCACGGCGGTTTCGATCCTGGGAGTCTGTTGTACATTGTTTGGCAGTTTCGACACACCCACCCCGCATATTGTGAAATACATTATCGGCTCCGTATGGGGGGTTGTTATTAGCTTGATTTACAGTTTCGCCTTGCTACCACAAGTAAGTGATTTCATCGTGCTGACTGCGGTTTTTGCTCCAGTATATCTGTTTGCCGGATCGCTCCAGGCTAGGCCGCCCACCACTTTTATGGCCATGGGGATCACCCTGACACTTCCTATTTTGTGCGAACTTGGTGCGCACTACAGCGGAGATTTTTCCGTGGCACTTAACACCGCCATTGCACTATTTTCCGCAACCGGCTTTGCGGTGATCGGTATGAGCCTTCTACAAACCGTTCAGGCAGATGCGGCGATAAAACGCCTGCTTAAACTTTGCCAGCGCGATATTAACCGCAGCGTGAAAGGCATGCTGAATATCGACGAAACCCGCTGGACCAACCTGATGATCGATCGGGCAGCGTTGTTACTGCCGCGTTTGCAGCGCAGCGGACAGTCACCGGAACGGGCACTGAATCATCTGTTGCACGCCCTACGTATAGGCTTGTGTGTAATGCATTTACGCCGATGTGATGCGCATGTTAACAATGAAATAACAGAAGTCCTGACGCTCCTTACCCGTTCGACAGATATTGACACCTTACCTCAGCGGATCGCCACCCTGACCGAGCGCAGCTTGCCCGCTGCAGACGAACTATCGCGACAGTATGTCGACCGACTGGTTGATCTGTACTGCGCATTACGTGATCAGAAAATGGACCCTGCCGATGATCAATGATTTCAATATTGGGGGCGTTTTTGTACCCGGCCTGCTGGTGATTGCCCTCGTCGCTCTGGCCTGCACGCTGTTACTCGTACCGCTTTTCTCGTTCAGCAGGGGTTACCGCCGCTTGCCGTTTCGCCCGCTGCTCGATTTCTCCATCTGTATTATTACTTTTTACCTGCTGCTGCAGGGCTTGACCAAACTGGGGTTATTTGCATGAAATCGTTACTTTCTCTACTGGGCCGCTACGCGCTGACGCTAAGCGCGGTGGCGGTGGCTACACTTTTGGCTTTTATTCTCTGGAAACATTATGCGCAGATGCCCTGGACCCGCGATGGCCGGGTTCGTGCGGAGGTGGTACAGATTGCGCCGGATGTCTCCGGGCCGGTGCTGGACGTGGCTGTCCGCGATAATCAGTGGGTTAATCGTGGCGATGTGCTCTATTCCATCGATCCGCACTGGCTGAAGCTGGCAGTGGTCAGCGCACAAGCAGATGTTGAGGCGAAACGTCATGAGATGCTGATGCGCCAGGATGCGGCCAGGCGACGCTCTCAGATCAAAGGGGTGATTTCCAGCGAGGATTTACAGCAAACAGCCAGCACAGCCAGCGTCGCTGCGGCCAATTATCATGGTGCACTGGCTGCACTGGACCTTGCAGAGCTTAATTTGTGTCATGCCACTGTTCGGTCTCCGGTTGCGGGCTATGTCACGCATTTGCGGCTTCGCCCTGGAGACCATGCCACGGCGGGAGAAACTAAAGTTGCCATCATTGATGCCCATAGTTTTTGGGTGGTTGGCTATTTTGAAGAGACCAAGTTGGTCCATATTCGCGCGGGAAATACTGCACACATTTCTCTGATGGGATTTGAGCCGATGATCACGGGGCATGTTGAGAGTATCGGACGTGGAATAGGTGACAACAATGACGAGACGGGTGAGCTTGGCCTGCCTAATGTCGAGCCGACATTTAGCTGGGTGCGGCTCGCGCAGCGTATCCCGGTTCGGATTCATATAGACACGTTGCCGGAGGGAGTTGAATTGGTGGCTGGGCTGTCTGCCAGTATATCCATCACACCATAATAAAAAGTATGGTCTCTATTGAGGATTTCTACAGAACCGGAGAGTTGTCAACTCTTGAATCTATAAGCCAGATGAGAATCTACTTTCTGGTAGAGTAACTCTGAGATTATGGTTATGAAAAACAGAAAAGAATTTATAATAGACTTAATTATTTGGATAAATAATAATATTGACATGCCACTAAAAATTGATGATGTGGCTATCAAATCTGGATATTCAAAATGGCATTTGCAGAGGTTGTTTTTTTAGAAACTGGTCAGAGCCTTGGGGAATTTATCAGAGAGAGAAAATTAAACCTTATCGCAGAAACAGTTATCACAACAAACGAATCATTGATTAACATAGCGATACGATTTGGCTTTGACTCTCAACAATCATTAACCAGAGCATTCCGCAAAAGACACAATCTCCCGCCACACAAGTATAGGAAAATTGCTATCAGTATTCAAAATAGCTCTCCTTGGGGATAAAATAACTACCAGCATCATTAGGTTCATTTTTTTGGAAATATTCAAGGGTCGTCTTAAATTACGTGCAGGTCCCTCCTGGTAATTCTAGTCGTCGTGCCTCTGGAGTAAACTTGCCGAAGAAAAAATTGAAGGCATTCATCTCATCGCAAGTGAATCCTAGGGGGTCGCAGTGATGAATATTATCATCTTTCAGGGCTCGTAAGGCGTCGGATAATACAGTGCAATCCATTAATACGATCATGATTCTGGCTCTTATCTGGATATATTTAGTGGTTGGCTAATTTGATTTTGATCCATTCGTTAATTTAAGAACCGAGCCAGGCTACATTGGCAGGTCAAATTTTTATTGAATAGGGGAAGACATCTTCTTCCATGTACATGGGTATTTTCGAGCGTTTCAGACCGGGTTATACTTCTACTTGTTTCAGACTTAATAATTGATGAGAAGCTATAGTTGTCTCCAGTACGGAAATAGCATATGCCCGGAGATGACAAAGAGACACAAAGGAGTGAGGGAAAGAAAGTAATCAAGCCCGTATTACTGTTTTTTGAGCCCATAATACGGACATTCTGATTCAGTGAATTTCACTCATATCAATCTGATTCTGATGTGGGAGAGCCGCGCTCAAGCGCAGTTTTTAGCGTATCACCACTGAGCCTGTCGGTAATACCTTCATCAGATGCCCATTTCTCGAAAATGGACAGTAACTTGTACGGTTTTTTTATTAACGGGCTGATAGCTTCATTATTTTTACAGGCTAGCCAGAAAAAACGAGATAGTGGTGTTGATATTCGTGTTGAAGATAATGGGTTCATTTTGTTCTTAATCTCGATGTTAATTAATTTATCAAGTTCAGCATGTCGAATGACAAAGCATGCATCCCGGGGTAGAACATGAGCGGGGAAATACTCTTTTTCCAAGTAACCATTTATCCTCTGAGAGAATATTTTCTCGTGTACATCTTGTGCGATATTTGTAGGTAGTTGCATAATCTTTTGTTTAATTCTTTGTTTCCATGTTACCCTATCAAATAGTTGATATGTTTCCTCATGGACACTGACTGTTATGCCATAATTAAACTCAATGGATCCTGTTACAGGTAAGGGGATTTTAAGAGAGTAGGAAAGTAACCTCTGTATTAAAACATGTTCATATCCAATTAATGAAGTTTCAAGGATTCTCTGCGTGGGTATGATATATGTACCGTTAGTACTAATAATAAAATCATGCCCGTTAAGAAAGGTTTTTTTATCAAGAAAACATAAACGATTAATTAATGACGGTTCTGATTTTCTAAGCTTTACTTTATAGTCTGATCTTTGAATTTTTCGTAATATTATTGGCGACTGAAAGTAAATGGAGAGACGAATACTACCATGTAACGCATGTTTGTAAATGTCACTTTTTTTTAATCCCCAGCCCTTTTTTATTTGTCATTTCAATTGCTTCACTTATAGTCAGCCAGTCAGGAGAACTATAGTTTGTACTTGATAATGGTTGTTTTTTTGACATGATAAATCTCCTCTTTTTTATTGGGTTTTTCAAAAATTTCATGAAATTGTTCAGTGAAATTTTTTCAGGGTGCGGTATCTATAACGTTGTGAGGTCTGGATTATATTGAAACGGGGCTGCTTAGCGCTTCAGGCCCCGTGTCCGGCCCATGTCTAGCTGTAGGTAAAAAGAACAAGAAAAAATACCAGACTAAATTAATCCAGTTCTCAAACATTATTTGAGTGGAATGGAAGAAATTACATAAGTCTGCCAGCTCCGCCAGATGTTTCAATTGTTTGTCCAGTAACAAACAAAGATCAGAAGCTATATGTCACTTTCAAGCTTCCAGTGGGCGATGTTTTTCGTTGAACGATTGAGCTATTGCGTGCGTCACCAGTCAACTGCGTAAAACCTGCTTCGGCATCTACGCTCCAGTCTTGGTTGATCTTGTGCGTCCAGTCCATATTCAGTGAATAGGCATAAATTCCAGACCCGGCATCATATCGAGTAAACCCCGATGCGGCCGACTGTGATGCACTTACCCCGTAGTAAGTCTGCATATATTCACTGGTCCCCCAACTGCTGGTCAGCGCCAGCTTCACAGCATTTTTCGATGACGTATAGAGCGGGCTGACAATGCCGAAATGCAGGGCCTCACCATTGCTTCGCTGAGAAATCGGTACCTCAGCCTGCAATTGCAAATTAAGCCAATCGGTCACCTCGTATCCCAGGCCAATCACACCGATAGCCGAGCCTTTGACGTCACCCATACCTCGCAAGTAGTCGCTACCGTAGTTGATCGAGTCGCTGTCCACGTCACGATCCTTACGGCCTGCGCGATAGCTCAGCGCCCCGCTGTAATCCAGCTTGCCGATGCTGTTACCGTAACCGATACCACGCGTGGTGCTGACGAAGAAACCATTTACCATAGAGTAATCAATCACCAGGGCAGTCGTGACGCGGCTTTCATTCGAGCCTGAATAACGTGGCCCAACATCCACGCCACCCCCCAGGGTCAACTCGTTGCCCTGTTTCTGTTCTGCTGCCAGTATTGGGGTGGCCAGTAACGCCAGGAAAGCTCCCGACAACAGTCTTTTCAGGGTACGCCCCGAGAGTGAATGGAGGAACTTATGACGTAGTTCGATGTTTCTCATTAAAGAAGTCCTTGTGGATTAAACTGTTTACGATACAAGCGGTTTTAAACGCCAGAACGTTCAGTTTGAATGCTCACCCTGAAGTTCTCATGAGCCAAAAATGAAGAAATACTGAAGTAAGTATCGGTGCTGCAAATCTGATAGATTTCCTTATACCGTCTTTTTCTTCAGACGTTCTTCATTCACTGTTGATAAAATAACTATTGTGAAAATTCTCCTAATCGAAGACGACATCGATCTCGGCAATGGCGTACGTATTGCCCTTGCAGATCAAGGATTAGATGTCATATGGGTTCGCCGTAAAGTGGATGCGCTGCATCAACTCGATGTCTGCGTGCCAGAACTTGTATTGCTCGACCTCGGCCTGCCCGACGGTGATGGCATGAGCCTGATGGCGCGCCTGCGTCAGCAGCTCAAGGGGATCCCCGTCATCATCCTGACAGCGCGAGGCACTTTGCAAGATCGCCTGACTGGGCTGGATGCTGGTGCAGACGACTATCTCGTCAAACCTTTTGTTCTTGCCGAGTTGTTGGCCAGGGTGAGAGCACTTGCGCGGCGCAGTTACGGTTTTCAGAATGAGGTGATAGAAATTCGGGGATTATCTCTACATGTGCCGACTCGACGCGTGACAGTGAGTGCAGGCAATGTTGATTTGACGGCAAGTGAATACGCGCTGCTTGAAACTTTAATGCTGCGCACTGACCGCGTGCTTACACGAAGGTTTCTGGAAGAAAGGATATTCGGTGCAAAAGAAAACATGAGCAATCCTCTCGATGTGCATATGGGTAATTTGCGTCGCAAAATCGGCGAGGGCTATGTGCGAACGGTGAGGGGCGTAGGGTATGTCATTGATACCGTACCGATACGGAAGGGGGCAGGTTGATGCGCATTTTTTGGCGCCATCTGAGAACCCCAACGCTCGTACGGCGAATTATGATCGCCCAGATGCTATTGCTTACACTGCTTTGGTGTCTTTTCCTGACCTATATTTTGTGGGAGAACTTGCGTAGCCCCCCTATGCTATCAGGCAGCAATACTTACGAAACCATTCTGACATTGGTTGATCGTGTTGGTGATCGTCCGCAGGATCTAACCGATGTGCTGGAAAAGTTCAGCACGGCGTTGCGGGAAGGTTATGGCGGAGGTGAAGACCCAGAACTGTCAATCAGCCTAATCGTTCGGAAGAATAAAGAGATAATTTATTCATCTGATGGCGCTCCGGTAGGGGTGACAAACACTAGGTATGGGGCAATTCAGAGTATTCAGAGTAACGGTCGCACTTGGACTAGCCGTACTCTGAAGTCTGGAACCTCCGACACAGAGGTAACACTAGTCACCCCTGCAGGAGGCTGGAACTTCTTTATATACCTGAACTCGCGCGGATACTACATATTGCCGCTGCTGGTATGCATTCCTTTTCTTTTGTTTCCTGCGTGGCTGTCAATCCGCATTGCAATGCGCCCTTGGAACAAAGTGGCAAATGAAGTTTCCTTACGAACACCAGAAGATCTTTCTCCCTTAAAAGCAGTGCCAAAGCACATGGAGCTTCGCCAAATGGTGGACGCGATTAATGTATTTCTTGCCAGGGTGAGAGAAAGTACTGAAAGGGAACGGACTTTCATTGAAGATGCCGCTCACGAGTTGCGTACCCCTTTGGCTGCGATGCGAGTTAATGTTGAGGCTTTGCAGTCCTATGTGAGCAGCGTTAGTCAACAGGAGTTGCTTGAAGGGATTATTCGCAGCAATAGCCGTGCTGCTCGTCTCGTCAATCAGTTGCTGCTGCTGATGCACAGCGAAGCGCGCATTGACACTGTTATAGAGTCTGTGCCGCTAACGACGCTCATACAAGAGCGAATGGCTGAGTTGGCACCGCTAGCTGCTGAGAGCAGGATTGAGCTTGAATTCTACTCTCATGATGAAATCTGGATTACAGGTGTCAGGGAACGGCTGATGTCGCTGATCGACAATTTAATTGAAAATGCCGTTAAGTACAGTCCTGAGAGCGGGCGGGTTGAGGTAGAGGTACGGTCATTAGATAAATCCACTCAACTGCGTATCTCAGATGCAGGGCCCGGCATCATGGTTGAATTGAGGGAGCGGGTGTTCGACAGATTTTTTCGTGATCCCAATCAGATGCAAAGCGGGAGTGGATTGGGGCTTGCAATAGTCAAAGCGGTTGCGCAGCAACACAACAGCAGTGTTTTCCTGGGTACGTCTGCAGAAGGTGGGCTCATGGTTATTGTTGACTTCCCAAAGCACAATTCCGTCTGAAAGAAAGCACAATTTTTGTCCCAACCCTGCGTAGGACATTTACCAGAATAATGGAGCATAAATTGAAATATTTGGCCCTGGCTACAATATTATTTTCTATATCACTCAGCGGATGCGCCATAACCGTAAGCGATTTAAAAAACAGCCAATCATCTTTAGACGGCAGTTTCATTAGCAAGACGGGGTCCTCCGATACTTATCGAACCCTAAGGCACATGGCAAGGCAGTGTCTGGAATATCAGTCATATTCAGGAAATCCGGTCATCGTATTAAGCGAGTTTGACAGTGAGCGCAAAGTAGGTGAGATCAATCAAAAGCTTCTTTCAGAGGGATTGTTTATCAACAACACGCTTATTGAGATAGAAAACCATGGTGGTGACAACGCTAAGATCAGTCTATACACAACTAAGAATATCTTGAGTACGGGCATCAGGTCGCCAACTATAAGTGATATCAAGCGATGGACTGATGGCGATAGAACTTGCTAGCACTATACTCTCGTATAACACAGCAATACCGCGAAGCATCCCGGCCTGAAAATTAGCAATTTCCCTGAAATTGAAGCCGAAAATAAGCAGGCCTTTAATCCATTCTCTGCATGGTCCTCATCGCAATATAATTATGCAAACATGATAAAGCATTCAATTAGGTTAATTATTCCGTAGATTTCCTAATTGTACTATTGTTCCAATAGCTGCAATCAGCTCTGCGGTAATAGCAAACATTCACATCGATACACTAAATGAAAGCATCATTCCACCTCCTGCCGCTCTGGTAGCAACTACGCTGCTTTCGATAACTGTTTATGGAAGCGTTTAAATGCTACATGGTTGCAGTCTCGCGAGAGACCGTGGAACGAATGAACAGCAGTTCCTCTGGCTAGGATCGCCTTTGCCAGTAACTGGCTAATAAATAGGCTAAACATAAATTCCCTTTCTGTCAAGACCACCAGAATGACCACCAATAGTTGTAGGTTACATATAGATAGTCTGAGCTGTCTTTGCTGAATGTTTTGATCGGGTGACGGCAATAATGAATATTCACATGTTTTAAATCGTAACATGCATCATACTTGGGCAGGTGTATCCTACGCGCACTCTATCAATCGGGGAGAACAGTGTGAAGGAAATGGGGCATCGACCATCATCTGTTGTGGCCTATAGTGCCTAATAAAAACAGAGGTTGAACGAGGAATCTCATATACAAATGACATCAATAAGAGAGTTTCGTCGATGATTGTGTTTTTACAAAGTATTAGAAGAAATCAATATGAAATAATTGCTGTGCTACTCATGGTTTGCATTGGATTGTTTAACTTCGGATGGTTGAGTTTAAAAACGATTCCTGAGACTCCACCAGGATATTATGAAAATATCGTCATTGAACATACACAATTGCATATTAATTTACGGGCTTTGTTGAATAAATCGAAATTTTGGCCGCAATCAGGATCAGATCACAACATTCCTACCCCCTCTGGCGGTATCACGTGGCAAAACAAAAGTTCAAAATTACCCACTGGAACGCCTACAACAAGGCTCTCGTCAATCGAGGTTCACTGACTTCTGGATTGATGAGTCGGCCATTCAGGCCTGGTATGACGAACCCAAAACGTCTTCACGGGGTGGTCCGCAACGCTATTCTGAACTCGCTATTTCCACCGTACTGATGCTCAAACGCGTCTTTCGCCTCACACTACGCGCCGCTCAGGGATTCATTGATTCCATTTTTACCTTAATGAAGCTCCCGCCCCGTTGCCCAGATTATTCCTGCGTCAACAGACGGGCTAAGTCCGTCCGTATCCCTTTCAAAAACACCACGTGCGGCGAGATTGCCCATCTCGTTATCGATGCCACCGGCTTAAAAGTCTTCGGTGAGGGTGAGTGGAAGGTGAAAAAGCACGGTCAGGAAGAACGTCGCGTCTGGCGGAAACTGCACCTTGCGGTGGACGCCGATACCCACGAGGTTATCTGCGCTGATTTATCCCTGAACAACGTGACCGATTCGGAAGCATTCCCGGGACTTATTCGTCAGACCCATCGGAAAGTTAAGGTGGCTTCCGCCGATGGCGCTTATGACACAAAACTATGCCATGACGAGCTGCGGCGTAAGAAAATCAAGGCGCTTATCCCGCCGCGCACCCGGGCGGGTTACTGGCCGGTGGAGTATGCGGACAGAAATCAGGCGGTGGCGAGGTAGAGGCTTACGGGGAGCAATGCTTACTGGAAATGGAACACGGCTTATAACCGGCGGTCGGTGAGGCCATGGTTATGATCCGTGCATTGAACAAAATGACGCGTGCAGGCATGCCTGAAAGTGTACGAATTTCCTGAGAAAATGACTGATAAGGGGTAGTTTTATCTAAACCCGATTTATTCAACAAAGCCAACATCACGCTGTTTTAATCAATGGGGAGCAGGTCAATTGATGATACCAGCTATTTTGACACCGTCGATGTTGCGCATTCGGGGCCGTCGCAATGCGCGCAAGTTCTGTAGGTCTTCGCTGATCATGATGCAACTCATGCGGTGTCCTTACCAGGAGAACCGGACGCAGGAAATCGCTGAAATCTCCCGTTCACTTAAGGCGCTGCTTGAGTCGAAGCCTTCTGCACTGACTCATAGTATAGCGTTTTTCTTGGTCTCTCATTGAGTTGCCTGACTACACTATTTAATCTTTGCTGGCTGTGAACTGATAAGTCAGTTTCTTTTGGGAAATACTGCCTGAGTAATCTGTTCGTGTTTTCATTTGATCCAGGTTGCTAGGGTGATTGAAGATCACAAAAATAGACCTGAATGTCTCTGGCTACAGTAAACAGGGTGTGATTGGTCATTTTAGCGACCCAGCTTGCGGCAGACATCTGGCATGGACATTCCAAGCTCAGCCAGCTTCAGGGCAAAAACAATCTGCTCTTCGGTAAATCGTGACTTTTTATCGGTACAGCCCTCGTTCAGGGGAGTATTTATCATGCCGCAATTCTGTTACTGAATGGAGCAGGATTTTGGGTCAGGTCACAGGAGAAACCAATTACACTCCTATGCTGAAAACGTTTGCTGTGTTTAATATTGACCAAATTACCGGGGTGCTTACACTTGGGCCGCCACGTCGGATGTTGGCGCGTCCAGTGCGTCATCCGGAATCGCGTCGCCCCAATCCTTCATGGCATAAAGAACATCTTTCAAGGACAGCCCCAACGGGGTCAGTTCATAGACGACCCGAGGCGGTGTCTCGGCGAAGGTCGTGCGCGTTACCAACCCATGTTCCTCGAAACGGCGCAGACGATGAGTCAGAGTATGCGCACTGATGCCATTCAAGGCCCCTCGGAGCTCTGTAAATCGCCGAGGGCCGTGCAGCAGTTCCCTCACGATCAGCGTCGCCCATGGTCCGTCGAGAAGGAGCAGGAAGCGCTCCACGCCACATCGGGGCAGTTTTTTTCGAGACATATTTGTTTTTCTTCCATTAGTGCATTTGACGTAACTGGTGCAAGTATTGCTTAAATGTAGTTTCTATAGCAATGAAGAGGTTATGTATGTCCTATATTATCCACGGCGCGACCGGCGCCCAAGGCGGTCCACTCTATATCCGTCTACTCGCTTCGGGCAAGAACGTGCTCGCCGCTGTTCGCGATCCTGCCAAGGTCGCAGGCAAGCCTGCCGTTGCGGTCGATAACGATTCCGTTGATTCGCTAGTTGCCGCCTACCGCGATGCTGACGGCGTTTTCATCCACCTACCGAATATGTCTGAGCCCGCCCGCGTCCAGCAGGCCAAGAATATTGTCCAGGCTATCAAGGCCGCAAAACCCAAACGTGTCGTGGTCTCGACCAGTGGCACAATCATAGACCAACCTGGAACTGTGCTGCAGGCACCCGAAGACAGCGCCGTTGCAATCCTTGTGCGTGGCGTGGAGGAAAGCGGCGTCTCGCATGCCATCGTCGCTCCACGTCTCTATCTGGAGAACCTGCTCCTGCCGATGGTTTTCGAGCCAGCGGAGAACAAGGGCGTTCTGCGGTATCCGGTGGGTGCCGACTTCCCGGTTTCATGGAGCTCGCACCTCGATGTCGCCAAGGTGGCTGAGAGGCTACTGTCCGACCATTCCGTGACCGGTGTTGTCGGCGTTGGCCACCAGCCTGGATTGAGGGGCGCAGATCTCGCTGTGGGGTTTTCAGAGCAGTTTGGTCGAACCGTCACATTCGAAGCATTGACGCCTGACTCGTTCGGCAAACTGATTGAGCCGATGCTTGGCCCGGCCACTGTCGGCGTCGTGGGCCTCTATCAAACTCTTTCGCAAGCCGCAGACAACGTGATTGATGGCGAGACTAGCGCGCAGCACCGGCTTGGGCTTGAGCCGCGTAGCGTACGGCAGTGGTTGGCTGAAATGCTTGGCTGAAGGGCCACTCAAATAAGCTGGGTGGCGGTCTAGCGGTGAATTCGATGAACGGCCGACATTATCAGAAGATTACTACAAAGCTCAGTAAGTCGGCTTTTCGCTCTTAACCGTTCCCCAGAAACCATCGAATAGCAAAGAAGCCCGCTTAGTTTCCTGAGCGGGCTTCTTTAATTTGGCTTCTCTGACTGGGATTGCTTTTGCCAGTAACTTGCTAATAATAAGCTAAATGAGAAACTCTATTCTGTAAAAATCACCAGAATGGCCATCTTTATCAGAGAATCACAATGGTAAAGATACCACTGTTGTTACCTATTGCGGAATCAGTTCTTAGGATTCCGAGTAAGTTTGTTACGAGTATCGAAATTTCCTATATTTGTGAGGCCAGTCCTGTTTTCGCTGATTGATCAGATAATGACAACGAAGGTCACACTCATATGTTTTTGTCTAGGGTGTACAGCTAAAGGGAGGGTGGACATTGCATGAATCTACTTATAAAACATGAGGAGTTGCCGTAACGTCACGCCTAAAGGATGACGGGGTTACCTTGAACCCGTTGCTATGAGGCACAATGATGGCCTGTGGCTGACGCACAGTTAGCCGAGTGTATTCATTTCAGTCACCGACTGCTTTCTGTCCAAAGGACCTGCGCCAATCTCTTGGGCTGACTTGGAAACGCTTTTTGAAGTGCTGACGCAATGACTGTTGCGTTTGAAAGCCAGTCAGTTCTGAAATTCTTTCAATCGACAACGAGGTCGTTTCCAGAAGATCGCGTGTTTGCCGTAGGCGCTCATTGATTAGCCAATCGATGACTGTCATACCTGTCGCATTTTGAAAGTGACGAGTGAGTGTTCGACGGCTCATCGCCACCCTAGTCGCCAGTTCATCAATGCTGTGCCGCTTGCCGAGATTTTCACGTAAGTAGTCGAGCAGCCGGTTTACCTGTGAATCTTGCGTTGATATGGCCATGGGTTGTTCAATGAACTGCGCTTGACCGCCCTCGCGATGAGGTGGAATGACCATTGTCCGCGCAACTTTATTGGCGATCTTCGGCCCATAATAAGCACGCACAATATACAGACAGCAGTCGAGCCCAGCACCAGTACCTGCCGAAGTAATTAACCGGTCTTCCTCAATATACAACGCATTCATATCAAGTCTAACACGCGGAAAACGTTTGGAAAAATCCTTTTCCGCCATCCAATGTGTCGAGGCGCGTTTGCCGTCAAGTAGTCCCGCATAAGCGAGTACGTATGCGCCGTAGCAAAGTCCCACGACATGGGCTCCCCTTGCATGCACATGCGCAAGCACCTCTACCAATTCTGGGTCTGGATGTGTGTCTAGGTCGTGCCACCCTGGTACGATCACGATGTCCGCTTTTTCTGCCAAGTCCAGCCCACCGTCCGGCTGTATGGTCATCGCACGTTCTGCAGTCAGGGGCTGTGCACCCAATGAAACAATCTTCAGGTCAAACAAACGACCCTCTGGCAACTCTGCGCCGAAAACCATGTACGGTACGGAGAAGTGGAATGGGCTGAAGTTGGGGTAAACGATTAAGGCGACAACAGGTAATTTTTCGGTCATAGCTGGAAAACCTCTCTGCGTGGCCTAAAAGTATTGATAATTGACTTTTGAGCCAATATTACAGTTAGCGTAGTGCGTTTACAATGCGGTTACCAACTACAACATCTATGGAGCAACAAAATGCAACGATTGAAAGCCTTGGCTCTCGTTCTGTCTTTATCTCTTGGGGCAGCAAATGTAATGGCTAATGATGTCGCCAATATCGATTCAACGACGACCAAGTCGATACTGCAAGTTCAACAGGTTCGCAACGCCACGTTGAAGATCAACTATAAAGGAAAGATCTTCCTGGTCGATCCCTTCCTTGCAGAAAAAGGCAAGTACCCTGGTTTCCCTGGGACATTCAACAGCCAACTACGCAACCCGCTCGTTGAGTTGCCAATGCCGGCGAAGGATATTTTGGAGGGAGTAGATGCGGTGATCGTGAGTCATACCCACCTAGACCATTGGGACGGCGGTGACCAGCAGTTCATTTCTAAGGATATTCCTCTGTTCGTGCAGGATGAGGTCGACGCTAAACTGATCCGCGGGCAGGGTTATACCAACGTTCGGATCTTGGGTGAAGACACTATTTTCGAAGGCGTGCACTTGACCAAAATTGGCGGGCAGCACGGTACGGATGAGATGTACTCAAAAAAACCGGTAGCCGAGATGCTGGGTGAAGCAATGGGCATTATGTTCCAGGCACCGGGGATGAAAACGGTTTACATTGCCGGAGATACTGTTTGGGGTAGCGATGTAGACCAAACCCTGGCGAAGTTCAGACCCGATGTGATCATCCTGAATACGGGGGACGCCCGCATGGTTGGTTACACAGGTTCCATCATCATGGGTAAGGACGACGTCCTTCACGCGTATCAAGCGATGCCGAAGGCAACGATAATCGCAACGCATATGGATGCAATCAACCATATGACACTAAGTCGCAAGGAACTAAAGGAACATGTGAAGCAACATGGTATCCAGGGCCGCGTACTTATTCCAGCCGATGGCGAAATTCTGAAGTTTTAAATTCCGTCCATTAACGCAGTGTAGAATAATCAATGGCCCTGGTCCTTTTGGACAAGGGCCATTTTGCTATTTAGGAATTGGCCGCTCTTGACCAAAAGCGGTCTGGCAGCCGTTTTGCATGAACTGGGTCGCATCAAGTCGCAATATTCGTGTGCTACTTGCTCTTTCGTCCTCTTCTTCCGATAGGGTAATGTAACACAGCCCCAGCGCGTGCCTTCCAGATTATCCTGGTGAAAGACGAACTTGCCACCGGCGAGTCGAAGACAGTGCTGAATTGTTTTTGGTCCCATTCACTGGCCGAGCACTCGCCAAACGAGGTTGTACACCAAATATTTTGAGTTGCAGAAAGGTGGCAACCGCGTGAATCCACAGAAGCTTACACCAGTAAGTGATTTGGGAAGCCAGCGTACATAGAGCTTGAAGCAAATGCGCCTATATACAGACCGCATTTGTGTGTTTCTTTATCCGTGTCTGGTTGTAATTAACAATCAGCCGTCAATCGCCAAAATCGCCATAAATGCCTCACGAGGAATTTCCCGTTTTGAAAACCCAATATTGTGTTTCTTATTCTCGCGTTGCTTACGAATGAGTCGTTTTTTTTGCGACAAGCTGCCCTGGAACCCTTGTGCCAGAGCGCTTTTACGCAATGGCGGGATATCTTCCCTCGCGATAAAGCGGTTTTCTACTTTTGCCTGTACCGGGACCGGATACAGTTTGCGCGGGATGACGTACTTCAGCGTTTTAACGATTTCGGACGCGCGTGCCCAGGCTTTTTGTCTGGCAATAATAAAAGAAAAGGCATCCACCAGTTGGTTATCGAGATAAATATCGCAGCGTACCAGATCGGATTGTCGATACCCTGAAAATTCGTAATCAAGCGTGGCATAGCCCTGGGTGAGGGATTTCAGTGTGTCAAAAAAACCGAATACCATCTCATTAAGCGGCATCTCCCAGGTCAGACGTACGGTGGCACTGCCCAGATAATGCATATCCACAAACTCGCCACGCCGGGAGGCGCAAAGCTCCATCATGGCACCCACATAAGTATCCGGCGTATGAATGGTACTGACGACGAAAGGTTCTTCGACGTAACTCAGCGTGTCTTCACCAGGAAAATGAGCCGGGTTATCGACGCTCAGGCATTGGCCATTATGCAACCAGACGTGATATTCAACGCTCGGCGCGGTGGCAATCACAGAGATGCCGTATTCCCGCTTCAGGCGCTCGCAGACAATGTCCATGTGTAGCATACCCAGAAAACCACAACGGAAGCCTGCGCCCAGTGATGCGGAGACTTCCTGTTCAATGTGCAGTGCCGCATCGTTAAGCGACAGTTTATCCATGGCGTTACGTAACCCTTTCAGATTTTCATCGGCATCAGGGTAGAGTCCGGAAAACACCATCGGTTTCATTTCCTGATAGCGCGAAACCGCTTTGATTGCCGGATTTACTGCCTGCGTCAGGGTATCGCCAATCTGAATCACCCCCACATCTTTAATCCCGGCGGCGATATAGCCCACTTCTCCCGTATCCAGTTTTTTACAGGGTTGTCGCCCAGGATGGAAAGCCCCTGTTTCGGCGACCTCAAAGCGAAAACCAGATGACATGAAACAGAGGGGATCGCCGATATTGATGCTGCCGTCCACAACCCGGACATGCATGATGGCGCCGTGATAAGGATCGTAATGAGAGTCAAATACCAGTGCCCTTAGCGGGGAATTTGACTCGCCACAAGGGGAGGGGAAATATCGGGCGACAAAGGTGAGTACGTCAGCCACGCCTTCCCCGGTTTTTGCCGATATCTGTAATACTGTACTGAGATCCAGTGCGGGGATCCCGGCCAGTTGCCGCATTACGCTATCGATATCAGCTTGCGGACTGTCGATTTTATTCAGGACTGGCAGTATGGTCAGTCCGTGCTGTTTAGCCAGATTGAGATTGGCAATAGTTTGGGCCTGGACGCCTTGCGTGGCGTCAATCAACAGTATTGCACCTTCACAAGCGGCGATGCTGCGTGAAACTTCCGCAGAAAAATCAACGTGTCCTGGCGTGTCCACCAGATTGAACTGATACTGGTGACCCTTATCGCTCTGATAGCACATGCGTACCGTTTGTAGTTTGATGGTAATTCCGCGTTCGCGCTCAATATCCATTGAGTCGAGCAGGAGTTCCCGCATATCCCGTCGGGACACGGTAGATGTTAACTCAATAAAACGATCTGCAAGCGTAGATTTGCCGTGGTCGATGTGGGCAATAATGCAGAAATTTCGAATGGAAGAAAATGACATGGAAGTGGCCTTTTACATAACTGTTCCGCTCACCACGAAGAAAAAAGCGGGCGAGAGAAATTACACTGAATATTCAGTGCATGAAAAATCATAAAAGATGTAAAAGTAAGTAGCCGGGGCGGATGATAACACATCCTATTTTTGACACGCAATCGCGTGGCAAGGTAATAATAATGATAGTGTCGTTACCTGGCAGCGTTTGCTCGCTAACGCTTTCCGTCTCAAAATTCAGCAATAAACGTGGGCGGAGATCGCCACAGGCACTGTGACGATCCCAGAAATTGTAATGTCAGCGCAAAGCTGAAGTGGCACCATTGCTACAATTCAGGATCAATCTTTTTAATACTTCGTCAGTTCGAATAGTCAGCACTGATGAAATGCAGGCATTAATGCTTTGTTATGTTCAAGCACTTCATTTAATGCATCCTCAAGTACTTTACCGCTCTTGATTAATGGATTGATAACCAGAGCACGCCATGCGGTATGCCGGTCTCCGCTCATTGCCGATTCGATAGTCAGTTCTTCAAAGGTCTTCATTAACTGAATTAAACGAAGGATATCCTCAGGGAAGGGTTCCACGTTAAGCGGGATCGGCCCGGAACGGGTGATCATAGCACTGACTTCAACGGCACAATTGTCAGGGAGGGCAGCGATAGCACCGTTGTTACGTGTGTTGACGTGCATGATGATACGTTTGTCGTTATAAATCGCGCTCATCAACTCGCAGCCCGCATCAGAGTAGTATTGGCCCCCACGACCTTCCAGCGCTTTAGGTTTTTCTGCCAGGTCCGGATTGCGATAGATTTCAAATAGTTCTCTTTCGAGTTCTTTAACCACTTCACCGCGAGTCCCTTCACCCTGAGCTTCACCCAACTCCTGGCGGTACATATCATCACTCATGTAGTAATAACGCAGATAAAGGCAGGGTATCATTCCCATTCTTTCGAACAGATGAGTAGGCCATTTAAAAGGAGGAATATTTTTGGGTATTAGTGGGTCGTTACCTGCTGAGATCTGTTGAATAGCGACATTCAGCTTGTCTTTACCTTCATGCCAGATATGGCGGGCTAAGATGAAATGGTTCAGGCCAGTAACCTGCATAATGAAATCATTTATGTCATCAGTACCGAGCATCTTAGCGATTCCTTTTTGCATAATGACCGGCACATTGCACAAGCCTACGGTGCGGATTTTACTGTTTTTGAGAATGGCTTCAGTGACCATTCCCGATGGGTTAGTGAAGTTCAGGAGCCATGCATCAGGGCACAACTGTTCCATTTCATGGGCAATGTCTAGAGCAATGGGAATGGTACGACAGGCATTGGCAAAACCACCGAGGCCATTCGTTTCCTGTCCGATCATGTTGTATTTTAGAGAAATGCGTTCATCGCTGATGCGGGCATCTAGATGACCCTACCCCAAAATCCTGTTCCATTCAGAAACAGAATTCCGGCATGATAAACACTCCCCTGAACGGAGGTGGTGCCGATGAAAAAGTCACGATTCACCGAAGAGCAGATTGTCTTTGCCCTGAAGCAGGCTGAGCTGGGTACGTCCGTACCGGATGTCTGCCGCAAGCTGGGTATCTCCGATGCCACTTTTTACACGTGGCGTAAGAAATACGGTGGAATTTCCCCATCTGAACTCAAACATATGCGCCAACTGGAAGAGGAAAACCTGCGGCTGAAGAGGCTGGTTGCCGATCTCAGCCTCGACAAGGCAATGCTGCAGGACGTGCTGGCAAAAAAGAGCTGACGCTGGCACGCCTGCGCGAATGGGTCAGGGATTTACAGGCCCGGTACGGTGCCAGCGAAAGACAGATATGTTTTGCGTTACGGCTCAGCCGCAGCTCGCTCAGGTATCGTTCAGTTGCTGCCGATGACAGCGCACTGCGCCTGCGTATCCGTGAGATCACCGAAACGCGAATTCACTACGGATATCGCCGGGTATACGTGATGCTCCGGCGTGAGGGCTGGCGCGATAATCACAAACGGATATACCGTCTCTACTGTGAACAGGGTCTGTCGCTGCGCCTCAAACGGCCACGCCGCAATAAATCCGCTCAGCGCAGGCAACCGCAGCCCCAGGGCCTGTATCCGAATCACGTCTGGGGCATGGATTTTGTTTCTGATGCGCTGTTTGACGGGCGCAGATTGCGCCTGCTGACGGTTATCGACCTGTACACCCGCGAGTGCCTGGGGATCTGCGTGGGGCAGAATCTGCGTTCAACAGAAGTGGCAGAAATGCTGAACAGCATAGCGCTCAGGCGCCCTTTACCGCCGTTGCTGAAAACTGATAACGGACTACCGTCTGAGTCAACTATTTTACACGCAGGGATACAGCCATCTAATACAAAGACGATAGTTCATTTTAATATCCGATACTGCCCACATTTCCTTTCGGCTTATAAATATGCTTACCATGACATACAAGGGTCCGAAATGGCCCGACAGGACTTAACAAAGCATTTTTGGGAAACCATGGACGTTGAGCATTATCTAATGGTCGCGATGCGCCTTACGGCCCGTTGAATCACGTCCCATGGCTTATTTCATAATACCCTTTGTAATCAATATTCTGCTTTACAATTGCATGCGCCACTCTGGCGACTTTTGTTGCCACAGCCGTCATGGCTTTTCTTTTCTGATCAGGCTTGTCTCCATTTTCCCGAAGATAGCGTTCATATTTGTACCGGAAACTGTTTTCCCTCGTTCTTACTGCTACTGTGGCGGCAAGCCAGAAGGCATATCTTAACCGCGCATTTCCACGTTTTGATAATCTGTAACCACTGTGCTTTTGCCCGCTCTGAATGGCGGAGAGATTAAAACCACAAAAGTTGAGGTACTGTCGATAATGAGCGAAACGTGTCAAATCACCACTTTCAGCAATAACCATAAGGGCAATCACAGGTCCAATCCCCGGGATCGTACGTAAATGCTGGTAGTCACTTCGTTTCTGCAAATATTTTTCTGCTTGTTTCTCAAGTTGTAATCGTTGGGCCGAAAGTTCGATATATCGATGAAGCTGTAATCTGAACGTGGCCACTGCCAGAGAATCATCTGGTAACGGTAATGCAATGGAATTCGCTGCAACATCATAGAGATGTTCTAGAAACTGCTGTTTATACTGTTTCCGCCCAACAACATCCCATGACTGTTTTACAAACACATCCCGGTTAAGTGACGTGATACAAGACGGTGTAGGGAATTGAAGTAAAAACTGGCAGAACCACTCTGCCCGGGACATATGCAGAAACTGCTCAGCTTCGGGAAAATAAAGGGTTAGATAGTGGTTAACCAGGCTGTTCAGACATCGTGTTCGTGCCAGAGTAACCTGATGGTATGTGTTTGATATCTCCTGTATATCGATAATGCCATTCGCCAGAGGATCATAAAATGGTGAAGATAATCCTTGTTCGAGCAAATACATAATGACACTGGCATCTTTGCGATCATTTTTATCCCAGGTCTTAAACAGCATCTCACGAGCTCGCGCACATCTGACAGATGAAACAAGATGGCACTGAACTCCCTGCTTATGTAACCACCATGCGATGTTACGGTGATAATCAGCTGTAGGTTCAAATGCAGCGATAATATCTTCATGGGGTGAAGCGGTGAGCGCAAGCAGTCGGTTGAACCCTTCCAGGGTATTTTCAATACGCAGGTAGGATGTTCGTCCATCCGGGTGCCGAATTTTTGCATCGTGATGTTTTTTAGCGATATCTAGGGCAATCAGAGTCCCCGACACACCGATGTTACTAACTAAAGTGTTCATTGATTTTCTCCACTTGTGACAGACACAGACATTACAAGTTGTAGAAAATAGCTGACTTAAACGCTAGCTGGATGCACTCAATAGGTATCATGGTTCTGAATTTGCAGGTAAAATGCTGGACAGGTGGGTATATGAAAGGGGTATCCGCATTGACTTCTCACGGCCGGGCACACCGACGGATAATGCGACGGTAGAGTCCTTCAACGGCAGACTGCGGCAGGAATGTCTGAACGAGAACGGGTTCATGTCTCTGGAGGATGCACGGTGCAAAATCGAGGCCTGGCGCATACACTATAACCAGAGTCGTCCCCATTCTGCACTGGGCTGGATGACACCCTCCGAATTCGCCGAAAAATCTGCCGGTTGCCAGAATATGCAGCCAGACTGAAGCCGGTTATTCCTGATTATGAATGGATCACATATGGGGCGCGGGTCACAGATCCGACATTACTAACTGAGCGTTGTATCTAATCATGGGGGCAGGTCAACAGAGCTTAAGTGTTCAAACCCTTCCGCCATACACCTTTCGTCGCGGACCGGAAGCAACCATTTTTAAGTTGAACATCCCCCCTGGCTTCGTCAGGTGTGTTGCGATCTTTTGGAGGATAACCGGTTCATATTCAGCTCCGCCAGCAGCCGTTTAAGGCGGGCATTTTCGGCGGCTAGTTCACCGGAGGTTGCTGCCGGGCGAAAAGGCCAGCCAGCATTCCACTTAATTAGCCATGTCTTCAACTATTGTGGCCACTTGACCTTGAGCTTCGATACGATAGCCTGCGGTTCTCAACAAATTGCCGATGGCACAGACCGTATCTGCAGCCTGAATAAGCGGTCTGGTTGCATCAAGCTGAGCCTGAGTCGCATCGGAAGACAGCAACAAGCGTACATCGTAGTCGATGCTTACGCCTGCATCCTTGGATTCGGATGCGTTACAATGCATCGCCAGTCCAGCGACAGGCAACTTTTTCGCTTCTAGCATGGCAATCAGCGTCATGGCATAGCAAGAGGCCGCAGCCGACACTAACAACGATTTGGGATCGGTGCCTGCGCCGCTGCCACCGAAACTGGCGGGAATGGCGATAGCGACACCAAGCTCAGTGCCTTCGATCCGGCCAGCACCTTGCATCGCACCATTCCAATGGATTTTGATACTTGTATTCATTTGGGCCATTTTTCGTACTCCTTTTCAAATTTCAAATGCGTAGGGCTCACTCACTCTCTGTCGGAACCAGTATCTGGGGCGGGCCCATGAAGTTTCTTTGATATAGTCGCGCAGATATCTGGATTGCCACTACAACTGTAAGTGTTGCCACTCCTCACATCACGGAATATCGATTTAATGGGGTCTGGTCTAATACCGCCGAGATGCTTGCCAGAAAGAGATATCGGCAGGAATGATGTTTGACCAAATCTGACAGTATCAGGACGGTATGATGCGGATCGCGCAAAGGCAGACGGCTTCGCTGTAAAAGGAGAAGGCTCTTTTTAACGCCCATTCCTCCTGCCTTTCGCTCAGGCCTTTTTCTGATCAACAGGCGCAGGACCACGAAATGCCCGACGCCATTCGCTTGGGCTAACGCTGAATCTCGTCTTAAAACTCTGGCGGAAAGAAATCGGTGACTGAAACCCAGCCATGTCTGACACGCTTTCAATACTACTGTCCGTGGTTTCCAGCAGCTCCTGGCTTCTTTGGAGACGCTCCGCGTTTAGCCATTCTCCCAGCGTCGTTCCGGTAGCCTTGAAAAAATGACGCGTCAGCGTCCGCCGGCTCATGCTGACAAACCCGGCCAGTGAGTCGAGATCGTGCGGCTTGTCCAGATTGCGACGCAGGTAGTCCATCAGTTCGTTCATTTTTCGGTCCCGCGAAGATACCGGGACCGGACGTTCAATAAACTGTGCCTGACCGCCTTCCCGATAAGGAGGAACAACCATTCTTCGTGCCACCCGGTTAGCAACTGTAGTACCGTAATGGTCACGGATAATATTGAGACAGCAGTCAATGCTGGCGGCGGAGCCGGCAGAGGTAATAAGATGTTCATCACTGGTATACAGCGAGTTGCTGTCCAGATGAACGGCGGGGAATCGTTCAATGAAGTCCTGTTCATACTCCCAGTGCGTTGCAGCCCGGTGTTTATCCAGCAAGCCGGAATAAGCCAGCACGTAGGCGCCGAGACAAAGCCCTACCACCTCTGCGCCGCGCTGCCATGCGCCTATAAGCGTGTCCAGGAGCGCCTGAGAAGGTCTCTCTTCTGGATGGTTCCAGTAGGGCACGATAACAATGTCTGCGACATCAAGCAGCTCAAGACCATGCTCCACATTAATGGACAGGCCAATATCAGACAGTATAACGCCCGGTTTTTCAGCACATATCTCCACGCGGAATAAGTCCGACTGCGGCATAGATTGTCCGAAAATAATACAGGGCACAGAAAAGTGAAACGGGCTGAATCCGTCCGTGGCAATCACGGCGACCGTCAGTGCAGACATAACGTTAACCCTACCGTAAATGATAACCACCGGTTCGCCGACGGTTAATTTATTAATTTTTAATCACTAAGTGATAGTCGGAATGGCATTCTTCCCCTCAATCAGGCGAAGTGTGTATCAGAAAGCCATGGTCTCACCGTCTGCAGGTATAAGAACGTTATCTTCAATGCCGTGCTCAAAGCAGAATTCCCTCAGCTCCGCGCGGGTGAGAAGGCAGTGATTAATCGACTCCATGTGAGAAGCCACGATGGTCGCCGTCGGCAACATTTTAAGTGTGCGCAGCGTGTCCTCTTTGCCCATGATAATCGGACCGTAAAGGTCGTTGACAGCATAACCTGTGTTAAGCACAACAATCTCCGGCTTGAAGCGCTGCAGGTTTCTTGCATAAGGCTTAACCCAGACGGTATCACCCGCTATATAGAGCGTTTTTTCATCATGATGTGTGAAGACCAGACCACATGCATCACCCAGTAAATCACCCCATTCAGCATCTGCGTACAATTCATTACTGCCGTGCTGGCCGTCAGTTTTATAAATCGTCAGGCCATCAACGAAATGATTTTCCTCTTTCAGAACGCGAATGTTGAAAAAGCCCTGAGAACGGATCAGCGCTGCGTCTTTTTCATCCTGCGTGTAGATCAGCATATTTTTAGGAACAGCCTGCTGGGCCGCCTCATCCCAGTGATCGGTATGGGTGTGGGTCAGGATAACGGCATCAACGGCCAGTAAATCCTCTACGGCCACAGGTAACGCAACCATGGGATTACGCAGGTGCGGGCGTGCATTCCCGGCAAAACCATCCCAGGCTTCTTTTTCTGCCAGCATCGGGTCGATAAGGAATTTTTTACCGGCATATTCCAGCACGAGCGTGGCATTGCGAATTTGCGTTAATCTCATTGATTGCTCCAGTAATTCATCAGGTTTTGAGGCTCATCCACCGTGTTTTCTGTTGTCTGACAGGGTGGCTGCTAGTGGGTTTACTATAAGAGGTGAAAGGGACAGGCCGTGATACGTTCTCAGGTCAGTGTTCGATGAAATCAGGCCAATAGTAGTGGCTCAGGTTTATACTGGCATGTCGCTGCTGCTAAACGGCATGTTCAAAGGTAATAGAAGAAAGGGATCATAAAGGGAACGGCCAGCGTCGTTACCCCTCCCATCAGCAGAGCAAAAGGGATATAAGCCGCACCGCAGTACTTCTCAATAACCGGCAGCGTTACATCAAGAGCCGTCGAGCCCGATATGCCGATGGCAGCATTAATGTAACCGAACCTCGAAATCAGCGGGATGAGCAGCAGGGCCGATATCCCACGAAACAGATCGCTTAAGAAGGCCACGGTTCCTAACAGCGGATTGCCCATTTTGGTGAGCAGCGTTCCCGAAAGGGTATACCAGCCAAACCCGGAACCCACCGCCAGAACCTCACGGAGCTGCATTTTGATAAACAATGATGCCAGCGCGGCCCCCGCAAAGGATGACAATATGGTAACCAACGTCAGCAGGAGGTTGGCTTTATTCAACAGCACGCGTTTGATGCTGATATTTGAATACGATAATTTTACCGCGACGGCAAAAATCAACAGATACAAAAGCAAAGAGATAATCAAGTTTGCGTTCAGGTCGGGCATTAACCCGTTGAACCCCAGTATAAAACCGGTCATCACCGTGATTATCTGAGTGAGCGTGGGGATTAAAATTGACAGCAGATCTGAATGACTATTCCGCAGGTCAGGAGCGGGATGGAGAGGTGGTTTTTTTGCACTCATTTTATCCACAGCGACCAGGGCAATAAAGGTGATCACTGACGTGCCTGACGCAATAACCAGCGCATTAAAGCCTGCGACGACGAGTTTCTCCTTAATATCAGGGATCCCGCCAACCGTTGCCCCCATAAATAACAGAAGCAAATACAGTGACAGGCCTGAGATTTTATCAAAGGTGGAAGGGTGACTATTTTTAACGACTTTTTTCAGATTAAGTCCGCCCGCAAAAGCCAGGAAAATAGGCAGTAGGCTGTACAAAGCGATGAGCATTCTTCCCTTAAGAAATTAGGCTGATTATGTGATGAAGAGGTCGTACACAGTGATTCGCAGCGATAAAGTTGGGAGATTTATCAAAGCGCAGGCTACGCTATCGGATAGCAACATAGCCCGCATAAAGGCCTGCGATTTTTACAAACCCAAGGGTTATTTTACGCTGCAGCGCGCACTCAGTCCGAACAGGGCAAGGTCACTCAGCGCTTTAGTTGGCGCAGCGCATCCTTCAGCAATAATGTGCATCTTCATGCCCTGTCCCTGCGGGGAAAGCGCTGTATGCGTAACACAATGCTGCGTCATCATGCCGGTAAGGTAGATATCAGTGATGCCGTTGTCGCGCAGCAGTTGCTCAAGGTTGGTTTCAAAGAAGCTGTCGGCCTCTTTCTTAATAATAACCGGCGCATCGCCCAGTGCCGCGGCAACATCTGGATGGATGTTCGCCCCTTCACTGTCAGGTTTGAAGAATGGTGCATCGGTTGTTGCGATATGCTGAATACCGACGATAAGCCAGGCTTCCTCACGCGCTTTTTCAATCGTGTTAATTGCGGCTTTACAGGCTATTTCAGGCGCTTCAAGCGGAAAGGATCCGCCCGGGAAATAGTCATTCTGAATATCGATTACGATCAGGGCATTTTTCATGTTCAGTCCTTGGGTTTTATTTATTGGAAGGTTCACAGAGTTACCTTAAAAGCTAACAGCTAAATAGCCCCTCCGTGAGGGGCCATAAAGTCAAATTTCGATGGGATCGGGTCAATATTAAAATCATCCGAGCCGGTATTTCGTTCTACGGCAATGGCAAAGTGACTTCTTCCTCTGATATTTATTGACGTTTTTTCCGCAAAGCCAGCCACAGCATTGGCACCGCAAGGCACAGAACCCAGGGCAGTAAGATGAGATGCATAGTTTTCCAGCCATAAGCATTGAGCAGCGGACCGGCACCCAGTGAACAAAGAAGACTGAAGATAAAGACGCTCATATCATTTACCGCTTGTGCTATCCCTCTTTCACCCGTGGTGTAGGTGGTTGCCAGCAGGCTGGTTCCGCCGATGTAGAGAAAATTCCAGCCTATTCCCATCAGGACTAATGCAATGGCAAATATCTCCCACGTGACACCCGAAACAGCCAGAGCAATGTAGGCAAACATGAGAAGAACGCCTGTCAGCTTAATTTTAATGACGCCAAACCGATCGATCAGTTTTCCCGTGAAAAATGACGGTACGAATCGGCCCAGTATGTGGAGTTGGATCACGGCAGCGATGTGTGACAGGTCAAAACCGTAATGCTTCATTGCGATAGGTGTCGCCGTCAGGCCCAGTACCATAATTCCAAACCCTGATGCGCCGGAAAAAAGGGCGACAAGGTATGCAGGCTGTGAAACCACTTTTTTCCATGGCCGCGCCACCACTAGCCCTGAAGAATCACCTGGCTGCGCCGGCATCTGCAAGCGTGACAATAACAACAGACCCAGCGAGGCCATTATTCCCATAAAGAGGAATGAACCCACATAGGGCACACTGAACAAATCACTTCCGCAGTTGGCGAGAAACGGGCCTAAAAGAGCTGCAACGACGCCGCCGGCCAGGACCAGTGAAATAGCTTTAGTACGAAATGCCGGAAGTGCCACTTCGCCCGCAGCAAAACGATAAAACTGCGCAAATGCCTGGAAAATACCTAAAAAGAACATCCCAAGGCACAGCAGCATGAATGAATGATGGATCATTGCTACCATGGAAATGACTGCCGAAACCATTCCGCTCAGCGCGCCAGTTATAAAGCCTGTTTTTCTGCCTATACGACTCATCCATAAAGACGCGGGAAACATCACTAACACCGTTCCGAGGCTCGCCATTGAGAGCGGAACGGTGATCAGCGAGGGATTGGGCGTCAACAGCGCGCCGGCCAGCCCACCGATGGTCATTATCAGGACCGATATTGATTGAAAGATGGCCTGAGAGCCTGCAAGTATCAGGACCTGCCGATGCATATTTCTCATTTTGGTGAAGCTCCTGAAGATACGAAAATCAGCATAAGGCTAGTGCCAGACTCCGCATCTCTTACTGCCTGAGAAAGCGTCGCAACGCGCAGAAAACAGGCTGAGTGATGATGGCTGATGGGGAAAATCGGTCGATCTTGTTTATTAGAAGAGCCAGCAGCCTGTGAAGGTGTCAGTATAAGGAGCGCTGTCATGATTGCGTGAGTAGGCTGTCAGCCAATTACCAATGGAAATTGGTCAATGTATAATGTAGGAAATATGTTGGATAGGTAAGGCCACTGGGGATATGCACATTTTGGCGCGTTATTCCTGTCCATGCCTGCTACTAACGGACGTCAACGGCCGCTTAGATAAACTGCCACTCTGTCATCACGGGTGGTTACCGGTCGTAGGTTTTATATTTTTATTTCGCCTGACTCAGCTTTTTTTTACACAGCTTCGGATGCATCGCTATTTACGCATTCAGAATTTATCAGCGCATTTTTGGTTGATTTTGGCCTCAGGTCACAAGGAAATACAGCCTGTGAAAAATAGGGATATACTCGATCGTCTCCTATCTTACTCCTCTGCCCATTCGACACGATTTCTTCCCGAGCGCTTCGCCTGGTACAACGCGATATCTATACGTCTGAACAAGCCTTCCTGGCTTTCATTTTCTTTTTTTATTCCGGCACCGATGCTGACGGTGAAGCGAATTTCATCATTAATCACTAGTTCTCTGACACAATCTAATATTTTTTCGGCCATTAATCGTGCTTCTTCAAATACTGACGTTTGCACGATCACGGCAAATTCTTCTCCGCCGACTCGGGCGGCGATGACGTTCTTTTTAAAGAGTTCACCGAGCATCAGGCTAAAGGCTCTTAGGACGTCATCGCCAATGTAGTGGCCGTATTTGTCATTTATATTTTTGAAGAAGTCGATATCGATTAAAAAAACGTAAACACTTACATTGTCTAAGTCCATAAGGGCATTTCTAAAATAACGACGATTTGGCAAACGCGTAAGCTCATCACGAAACGAATTAATGCTCATATCCGAATATTTATCATTCACATAGCGCACTATGAAATAGATGCCTACCGAGACGCAGACCATACCTGCCAGCTTACTGATGTCCTCGATATAATACCCGACCCACATCGGCTGACGAATAATTTCATCCATCAGATCAAATGCTGCAGACACAATCCAGAAGATCAGCCCCGCGTTTATCCATCGACGAAGATTCGTTTTCAATAATAACCGATTAAAGTTCCATAAGATAAAGTTAAGTATCAGCAATTGGATGCCATCAAATATCCAGCCAGAATTTTGTATCCAGGAGCCCTCATTTTGTTTTGTAGTAAATCCTACAATATTAAACACCGTAACAGAAATACACAACATCACCGATAATGTCATTGACATATACAGGATTTTACGTGATTCGTTTTTAGTAAAAATGCCGCTCTCATATTTCAAAAATGGCATAGTTAGCCCCGACACATATAGATACGAAAATCAGCTTACGGGGAGTGCCAGACTCCGACTTTCCTATTGTCTGAGGAAGCGTCGTAACACGCACAAAGTAGGCTGAGTAATGATAGCTGAGGGAAGTCTTATCTATCAGATGAACCAGCACCTGTCAAGATGACAGTATAAGGAACGACATAGTGGGTATGTGAGTAGGCATTAAGCCAATTATCAATGAAAACGGGCCAACATATAATTCAGACGCAAGGTGAGTAAGCCTGAGAATTTTGCCGTGAATATGCTATACCTCATGTCACGTTTTATATATTGGAGGAATGTCAGCTTCACGCTCAAGATCCTTTCACGTACTGGATTGTATTTCTTCATCAGCAAAAGGAATCAGTTCATTCATCAGACGGATCCAATCCTTAGGTTTCCTAATTCACTCAGACATTAGTCAAAATAAGGTTTCAACACTTCTTCAGTCCAATTCATAAAAGCCCTCACTCGTTGCGACAGATTGCGCCGGTGCGCGACGACGAAAGATGCATTTAGCGGCTTGGGCCGCAGATTCGGAAGGACTTCAACCAATGTTCCACTTTTGATATGGGGTAAGAGTGCGGAATAACCTCCCTGAATTAACCCCAAACCCGCCAGTCCTGCTTCGTGGTAGGCCGGTACGCTGTTGACCGTCATCGTGCCGGGTAACATCAGCGAATTGTAGCCATCACCTGACGGATATTCCCATCCGTCAGGTTTCGCGCCAAAATTCCGCATGTAATGAACCATCCTGTGTCCCTGATTAAGAAGATCATCAACCGTCTGTGGCACACCGAAGCGTTTCAGATAGCCTGGACTCGCCGCATTGATCATCCGTAATTTTCTCAGCGGCCGGGCAATCAGGGTCTCATCAACAATGGGTCCCAGACGAATTACGCAATCAAATCCTTCCAGAACCAGATCAACACGGCGGTCAGTACTTGAAAGCTCAAGTTCGAATTCCGGGTGAGCATCCAGTAGTTGTGGTAATGCGGGAATAACAACGCTTTGTGCCAGAATAGTCGGCATATCAACACGTAAACGCCCTCGCAGTGACATTCCGCCAGATGAGAACATTGACTGTAGTTCGTCTGCTTCCGCCAGCAGATCTCGTGCACGCGAATAAAAAATGCGGCCATCTTCGGTCAACTGCACACTCCGCGTGGTGCGGTGCAAAAGCGTAGCGCCTACGTCATGCTCGAGCTTGCGCACCACCATTGAAGCACGCCCTTTCTGAATACCAAGGCTTTCAGCTGCCTGGGTAAAGCTCTTCATTTCTGCCACGCGCGCGAAAATGATCAGTGCCTCAAGATTTTTCATTGTTCCTCTTTAAGATAACAGTGTGTTAATTTTTAGGTTGTTTATGCCTACTGTAATACTTAATAGACTGTCTTCACACCGCGTTATCCAGCGCAGACACTTGCTGAAGGCAATTATCATGACTCAAACCCTTTCAATGATTAAATCTGTAGTCGTCTATCACTTTGGCTATGGGCATACAGAACGGATGGCGGCCATTGTCGCTGAAGGTGCCAGCGCCACGCTCGTGGCTATCGACTCCGAAGGAAACATTGCTGCTGACGAATGGGCAAAGCTCAACGCGGCAGACGTGATTCTGTTCGGTTCGCCAACCTACATGGGTGGGCCGAGCTGGCAGTTCAAAAAATTTGCCGACGCTTCGTCAAAACCCTGGTTTGAGGGCAAATGGGTTAACAAGATTTTCGGTGGCTTTACTAACAGCGCGAGCATTAATGGTGACAAGCTGAATACGCTGGCCTATTTCTTTTTGCTGGCCGGTCAGCACGGCGGTATCTGGGTCAACATGGATATTAAGTCCTCGAATACAAAGGCCTCATTGCGTGATGATCTGAATCGGATGGGCTCAAATATTGGTCCAATGGCACAAACTCCCGCCGATGCTTCGCCTGAAGAAATGTCATCAGGCGATCTTGAAACAGCACGCCTTTATAGCGCACGTGTTGCAAATATTGCCGCACAGTTTCACCCAATGAATCCATAGCGTCATTGAACTACCTCATGTGCAGATCCTGAATCAGCACACGGCGTCACGGGTGAGGAGGAAAGGGAAATCAAATGAAATATAAGCAACTTGGGCGTACAGGCTTGTTTGTTTCAGAATTGTGTCTCGGCACAATGACGTTGGGCGGCAACACGGATGCTGGCATGTGGTCCTCCATAGGCGCAGTAGAACAGGACGAAGCAAATCAGCTTTTCGCGCGAGCGTTCGCCGGCGGGGTTAACTTTATCGATACCGCCGATATTTATTCCTTCGGCCAGTCTGAGCGTATTACAGGGATCGCGCTAAAAGAGCTCGGTGTTGCACGCAGCGACATTATTCTTGCCACGAAAACAGGCGGGGTTATGGGCTCCGGGCCCAACGCGCAGGGAGCATCACGTGGGCATATTATGGATTCGGTGCAGAGGAGCCTAGAAAGACTTCAAGTCGATCATATTGATTTGTACCAGATTCATGCAAGCGATCCTGTCACGCCCGTTGAGGAAACGCTGCGCGCGCTTGACGATCTCACACGGCAAGGGCTGGTTCGTTATGTTGGTGTGTCGAACTGGGCCGCAGGTAAGCTCGGTAAAGCGCTTGGCCTGAGTAAGGCACTTAATACATCACGTGTTGAGACCCTTCAGGCTTATTACTCTATTGCCGGACGTGACGTGGAGCGGGAATTGGTACCCTTAGTCCGGGAGGAAAAGATGGGCCTCCTTGTCTGGTCACCACTTGCCGGAGGCTTACTTTCAGGAAAATACGGACCCGGTTCATCAGCGGATGGCGATAGCCGCCGTAGCAAATTCGATTTCCCACCCGTCGACCTCGATCGGGCCTGGCAATGCGTTGCCGAAATGCGTGTCATTGCAGAAAGACACGGCGTATCTGTCGGCCGCATAGCGCTTGCCTGGTTACTGGCCAGGCCATATGTCACAAGCGTCATTATCGGTGTCAAGCGTATCGATCAGCTCGACGACAACCTCGGCGCAGCAGATATCATTCTGACAGCAGAGGAATTGGTGCGACTGGATGCGGTAAGCGCTCTGCCTCCTTATTATCCGGGATGGATGATTGAGCATCAGGACGCCGCTCGCCGCCAGGCATCCTCCAGCCCTCAGAAACTGAATGTGATTAAAACGTTGTAAAAACCCATATCCCGCTGCTTGCATGTTTGCCAGTAGAACTGCATTGCGCTGAAATAAACCACGTCTAACAAAAGAGATAAAGAAATGAATAAAGGTTATTTGATCGCGCATGTCACCGTATCGGACGCTGTTGCCTACGCCGAATATGCGAAGGCTGCCGGAGAAGCAATGCAGGCGTTCAGTCCTAAGGTTATTGCCTGGTCTGGGCAGTATGAAAACCTTGAGGGAGAATCACATGAACGGCACGTCGTTTTTGAGTTTGCATCTTTTGCCGAGGCCAAGCGTTTTTACGAGAGTCCTGGATATCAGGCAGCCAGAGCAATACGTGCAGGTGCTGCGACCGGAACTTTTGTGCTAGTTGAAGGAGGAGCTTAATTTTCGGCGTAATGCTTGATAAAAAAAGCTAACACTGCTTTGGCACTAAGGCCTGTCTGATGTCAGACCTTAGTACTAAATATGATGTTCATTGGGGCATCATAGGAATGTTATGAAAGGAAATAGACCTCAGTGTTTGCTGCCTACTATTGAGGAAGCCTCAATTAAGCGACGAACTTCTTTTGGGTAGACAAAAATTTTAGGAATGATTTTGAATCACACAGCCTTTTATACATTGATCCAGAACGTCCGTTTTTCGCTCAAAGCAGAATATCAGATTTGGGTGTGTTCTACCTCAGAACACTGCTATCTCAGGTCTAAACTCATACAGCTATTCAACTTCTAAACCCCAACCTTCAACCCATTTCACCGCTGCGAACCAAGGGGCGCTACGCCCGGCTATGCAGGGGCAGTTTTTTCTCCCGTGTGTTTTCCGTTCCCGTATTAGCTTCCGGTTAATCGTTTCCCATCACAACCCGTCCCGCAAGGGTAAATGGCACGCATGCTGCGCCCTTGCGGGCCGGAACGATGCCGTGAAAGCGAACCGTCAGGCGATACGAAGACGAAAATCATACCACTGACGGAGAAAAACCATGACGATTTCACTGCATACCCAGACTAGCGCCCCCTAACACCGCAGCGGCGACCAGCGTATCCCCGCTGGACCCGTCAGGTTCCTCAAAAACGAAATTTTCCAAAACCAAAACTGATATTTATCAGACCGTCACTGACAGCATCATTGCGGCACTGGAAGCCGGTGTTAAACCCTGGGCGTGTCCGTGGCAGCGTGCCCTCGGTATGTCTGGTTTACCATCCAATTACGCAACTGGCATGGCTTATAGTGGAATGAATATTATGTTGCTGTGGTGCAGTGCCTCAAAACAAGGATTCAGTGATTCGCGCTGGATGACCTACAAACAGGCAAAAGCGGAAGGCGGGCAGGTACGCAAGGAAGAACACGGCACTACCGCCATTTTCTATACCACGCTGGAAAAGGAAAATGACGACGGAGAAACTGACTATCTCCCGATGCTGAAGACGTTCGCCGTGTTTAATGTTGAGCAAATTGATGGTTTGCCTCTGAGTGACGAAGCAATTTTACCGACAGAGACCTTTGAGTTGTTACCGCGTACGCAAGCGCTTTTCCGTAACAGTGGTGCAACCATCATTGAGAAGGGACAAAACGCCTTTTTCGCACCGTCAAGCGATGAAATCCGCTTACCGGACCGGTATCTTTTTGCCGATGCGGCCAATTTCTACGCCACCGGATTGCATGAGCTGGTTCACTGGAGCGGGGCAAAAAGCCGCCTGAACCGTGAAATGAAAGGGAAGTTTGGCAGTGAGGATTATGCTTTTGAGGAGTTGATCGCCGAGCTGGGAAGCGCGTTCCTGATGGCGGATCTGGGTATCGCTGGAGAGGTTCAGCATGAAAGTTATATTGCTTCCTGGCTGAAAGCACTGAAGAACGACAAACGCTATATTTTCAAGGCCGCCAGTGCCGCATCCAAAGCGCATCGCTATTTGGTGGATGAAATCTGAGCAAGAAAGAGTCGCATAGGAATGTTTTTTTTCATCAGGTCCAGGTTTAGACAGAAACGCTGTAGGTACATGATTGAGGCGGAACGCAGCCAGAGCGGTTCAATCAGTGTGTTGCATCCATCGGTTGAACTCACAGCGAAAAGGTGACGTTGGTATTGTCCAATTAAACTAAAAGTTGCCGATAGAAAGATGATAACTGAAATGAAACTATGCATATCGATAATAATGACGTTAAAGCCATAATGTGTTAGGCTGATCTACGTACAACCAATTAGAGGCAGCGCTGAAGCTAAATGCTCTCATGTATAGCGTTTCCAAATGAGAACGTATACTGGCCATATTAATGAAAGACTCAAATAGATTTAAAATAACTTACTTAGAGCTTACATTCCCCCCAATCTCAAATCAAGAAGCTGTTACTTTCAAGAAGGGACCTCATGAGAGATTCATGAAAGAAAGTGACTTTTATATGATTGCAGGTAAAGCAGAAACTTCTTTTTGCAATCCTGAACTCATTTCCACTCATGAAATATATGTGGAAATATGTTCCGATGATAAAATAGTAACGGCAGGCACAATAGATTTCAATGCATTAAAGTGCCCGGAAGAGTTAGAGAATATGTCCAAGCGAGTGATGATTGGGCCTAAGGAAATAGCCACAACATCATATCCTGATGAAAATGAAGCCTATTTTTACATCAATAGACTAACGCCGGAAAGTATTCTTTGGTTTCGTTCAAGACAAACAGAAGGTATTCGCGGCTTTGATAATTATCGCGATTTGATGGTATATGATCTGTTATATACAGGAATAGCAAAAGTAGGTGATACCTATGATAGATTAATAAAAAATGGGCATCATGCTAGGACAGATATTCTTTCCAATGAGAAACAGCGTTCCACTGGTGCCAGAGTAAGTGAAGAGATTTTTATTTTTATGTTCAGGCTAGAACCATTGTTTATATCTAGCTTTGGTGATAATAGTGATGTCGATTTAAATTTTGGCTACGGTCATAAAAAAATTGTTGCAGATGCGGAAAAAGCTTTTGTCAGCCTTTTACAGCCAGAATACAATAAAGAAAGATTTAAAAGATATCCTGTTGGAAAAGATGGTCTCTATGATTCAAAATTAGATTCATATGCTTACCTTATTGCAGAAATATTAACCTTTAATACCCCATCAGGTTCATTTTCCGGAGGTCAAAATAACGGCTATTGGAATCTTTATAATGACGCAGATGTAATTTTTACTGACAAGAAAACGACTACTATTCTAACATCTGATTCGTAGATGTTTTGCACCTAGTCAACTATATCCCTTCACAAAAAATAGGCCGCTCAGCGTTAAAGACCTAATTTATTCGCAATAAAATAATCCTATAGTAAATTTTCGTAGTTCCGCTTCTGGCACGAAGCAGCCCAAGGCAAAGGTCAAGAGCTGCTTTGAGCGAATAGCGGAAGTGACTATCTCGTTGCGCATAACCATATTAATATTCTTTTAGCCATGGCGATTCGCGTTGACTTTTATTATGATGGTTCATCGGTAAGTATGAAGGGGATATCAGCTTTGATTTTTGCAGTTAATTGATGGTCCGGGAATCTACTTATTGCTTCTTTCCAGACTCGCCGAGCTTCCGTGTAATTACCCATATTGAAGAAAGCGCCACCTAGGTTAAACCATGCATGATCGTTATCGACATTAAGCGACAAGCTTTGGCTATAAGGCTCAATGCATTCTTCCAGTTGCCCCATCAAATCATAGGCGCTCGCCAATCGGTACCATCCCTGATCATCATTCGGGAAAGCTAACGTATAGGCTTTCATCAATGTTTTACTTTCTTCAAAACGGTGTTGGTTATTCAGTGCGATTGAAAGGCATAACCCGTAATCGCCTTTCTGAAGAAAATAGGCTTTTTCAAAACAAAATATAGCTTCATCTCCCAGTTCTTCATCCTCTGCCCAATGGCCCAGAAGATCCCAAAGTAGACTTGCTGCATCTGCCCCTATTTTATTTGCGCAGGCCTCAAGATCATCTTTAAACTGGAGATAAGTTTTATGAACATTTATGTTGCGATTTCGCAGGTAGATTATAGCCAACAGTAATTCACGTTGAGCTACAGAGCTTTCAGGACAATGGCGCAAAGCTGATTCCCAGAAGGTAAGGCCAAGCTTCGCATTCTCGATTGATTCACGGCCAAACTGAGCGACGATTTTTAAACACCATGGCCATATCCACTGCGCCTTATCTGCCTGGCTCAGTAGGGCGTTAATCTCTCTAAACGCAGACCTGCTTTCACCAACATTGAAGAGAGCCGATATACGCCAGCCCTGAAGATCAATTAGTTTTCCTTGCGTGTCACTAGAAAATACAGTTTTATCCAGTTGTTCCAAAGCCTTTTCGAACTGGCCCGTATTGTGATAATAAAGACCAAGAGAATAATGGGCTTCAGCCAGATGAGGATTATGTTTCAATGCCTGCAGGTAACACTCGACAGCCTGTTTTTCATTTTCGAGAGCTGCATAGCTGCCTCCCATATTTTTGAAAATCATTGCCATCAGCTCATCATCGGCGTGCTTCTTGTTAAGCTCACATGCTATTTTATATTCTTCCAGCGCTCCGTTGAAATCATTGAGCGCAGCAAATCCATTGCCAATGGAGTAATGCAGTCCTGCACGATCCGCATCATCTGCAATCGAATAAGCCTGCATTTTCAGAATACCTAACTCAACGCGCTGGCGGTCAAAAGCCTCATTAGCACTTGCAAGATCAATCTCGGCCATATAGCAAAACATCATTGCCGGATGTTCTTCGCCTAATACTATTTTGAATCGCTCATATGCGGCACTGATAACTTCATTCTGGTTACTATGGTAAAGATTCATAAGTTGATGAACTGCAGAGGAAGTATTATCTGCGACTTCATAAACGGTTAGCAAATTCCTAACATGGACCACCATCTCATTGTCACTCATTTTTCTATGAGCTACACGTCGGTTGCGCGCGTCAAGTGCGCTAAGGCGGACCAGTGAGGTAGCCTTGATAAGGCGATGCTCTGTCAAATCTTCAGCAAAATTGACGGTGACGGATTTCTGAGACTGCCAGCTTTCGTCCATATTTTGGTATTGTGCAAGAACACTCTGAGCAGAGGTAACTTTCAGCGTATTTGTCGGAATATGAAGACAAACATAAAGGGAGCCCGGGCTCATAAGGAGATAATTTAGGTTTGAACGTTTAACTGAAATACTCACAGATCTATCGGCATTCAAATCTGCAGCAGTACCTTTTAACTGCACTTGGATTCGGACATTGGTAGCCATTCCATCATGCATTACTTCGAGCTGATAGTCACTGCCGTAATCACTAGCATCTGAACTCTGTTTAAGAACCACGCCCGACGAAGCGATAAAAGCCTCAAACGCAGTCTTAGCCATTGTATCGTGTACATGATTTTGATCGCGCTTAGGCAAATCATCGAGGTAATCCATAATCGGTTTTCTGCCTATTTAAATGAAGATCTACGTTATTTCGTTACTGATTGAAAGTGATGTTACACGTACATACTTAGCTAAAACAATGGCGGTGTGCTGATAGCCAGCGCAGAATGAATCGCCACGGGTTTAACAGACACTTCAGAGTTGTGGGTATTGATATCGTCCAATCCCACTTTCAGGGATGCGTCTGGATGACCCATGGTTCCGCCGCCTGCAACAAAAAGGTTCTCGTTCTGAATTGATGAGTACAATCCGATCATTTGAACTTGGAATGCTTGTAAGCACACACGTTTTAGTTCCACACACTTTTTGAGATTTCCGGTTTTTCAGCCATCAGCCGGTACTCTTCCGACATCAGGTTATTCAGGGGTTCATTAGGCCGCTTTCGGTTGTATTCCGTCAGCCAGCGCTCTGTGATTTCCCTTACTTCGTTCAGCGTTCTGAACAGGTAAAAGTCCAGTATTTCTGTTCGGTACGTCCGGTTAAAACGCTCGATAAAGGCATTCTGTGTTGGCTTGCCCGGTTTAATAAATTCCAGCATCACCCCATGCTCTTCAGCCCACTGTGCCAGAGCCAGTGATACAAGCTCCGGGCCATTATCCATCCGTATCTTCAGTGGATATCCACGGTTTGCTACGATCCTGTCCAAGACCCGGACAACATGTTGTGCCGGGATATTCAGGTCAATTTCTATCGCCAGCGCTTCGCGGTTAAAGTTATCCACCACGTTGAAGGTCCGGAACTGTCGACCACAAACCAGTGCATCGTGCATAAAATCGATGGACCAGCTCTGGTTGAGTGCCTCTGGCGTTACCAGGGGGGGTACGCACCGGTATGCGTTATTTTCCCCTGCGACGAAAATTCAGTTTTAACAGGCAGTAAATCCGGTGTATGCGCTTGTGGTTCCAGACGTACCCCTGCCTGCGAAGCAGCTGAAAAAGCTTTTTAAAATCGTAGCGAGGATAGCGTTCGTCCGCTTCAGTGAGTGCCTGAATCACCGGTTCATCACGTTGCGTATCTGGTTTATAACGAAACACCGTCCTGCTCAGCGATCAGCCTGAGGTTAACGGAGGCTTCAAGCGAAGCTATTCGCCGGGCAACCGTGGCATGATCCACGCCCAGTTTTTTGCCGCTGAGGCAAGCGACCCGGTTCTGGCAACCATTGAAAAATAACGTAAATCTTCCCAGTCAAACATAGAACCTCAAATGTACTGTGCAAACGTCATCCACTAAGTCAGCTTATGCCAGCTACCTGATGATCCTGGCACTATAAATACTGATGGCTCAAGCGGATTTCTCAGGGTAATGGCCTTATTAAGAACGCCATTGCAGCAACGGCCCCATGAGGGGATACAGTTTCGTATACTCAAAGCCCGGACAGAAATCAGCAACAACAAATCTACTTTGATTATCGGAGGCTGATTTCGTCCGGGGCATTTACCGTAACATCTGGGGAGATAATGATGCCAGAAGCGCGGCCCTGTTTGCCTTTTCTGGTAGGCTGGTGTGGCAGTACGTGTTACATGTTGGCCGATATTCTGATGACTACCTCCGCCATTTTTCCCTGGCATTGACTGTGCGGATTTTTAACACATCAGGTAAAGGCACCCGAAACACGGTTGTTGCAGGAGTGAAGCAAGGCGAGCACCGAGCCATACTGCGTCTAACGTAAAACAACAACGGGCGGAATGACATAACGGAACTTTAAAATACCTGCCTGTTGCCCGGAGTCACTTGCAATAATCCTTTGTGTTGCCGGTTATGATGAAAAGCCGTACCAGGGCAGACTGATACGGCGTTGAGGTTTCTGACTTGGTCATTTACAGATCAGATGGACTTACCCTTTTTTCCTCTGCCCAGAATATAGGGAGGTACAAAACATTCGCGGCTCGTATCCAGATAATCCGACCACCACTGCATCATTGCCTTACGGGCTTCGAGATGCTCCGCTTTATGGATATAGGCCAGACGCACGGTGTTCCGCTCTTGGTGGCTCATCTGTCGCTCCACGGCATCCTGCGGCCATAAGCCAGATTCCATTAGGGCACTACATGCCATTGTCCGGAAGCCGTGCCCGCAGATATCCAGTTTCGTGTCGTATCCCATTAGGCGCAGTGCCTTATTTACCGTGTTTTCGCACATCGGTTTATACGGGTTATGGTCGCCGGGGAACACCAGTTCATTATTACCGGCGATATTCTTAATCTGTTTCAGAATGGCGATGGACTGTCCTGAGAGGGGCACGATATGCGGCGTGCGCATTTTGGCACCGCGACCGGAATAACGCACGCCTGCAATGGCTTCACGGGTAGCAGGGATCGTCCAGATTCTGTTTCTGAGATCAATCTCTGACCAGCATGCAAAACGCAGCTCACTGGAACGGATAAACACATGCAGCATCAGGAGAACTGCAAGCCGGGTAAGTTCACGTCCCCGGTGATAACCGCCAATCCGTTCAAGCAGTTCAGGAAGACGCTCCAGTGGCAGGGCGGGATAGTGGCGTCTGATAGACGGTGTTGTCACCCCGTCAAGGTTGGCTGCCGGGTTGCTGTCGATTAATCCCTGATGGACGGCGTGGCGCATAATGTTACTGAGATGCTGTCGCGTACGGGACGCGACTTCCAGCATGCCTTTTTCCTCAATCCCTTTCAGCAGGCCAATGAAATGACGCGGTTTAAGCTCTGTAACTGACAGATGCCCGATGACCGGAAAGATATGGTTACTCATGCTAGCAAGCAGACGGTCAGCGGTGTTCTGCGACCATTTTTTATTACTCTTATGCCATGCTAGTGCCACGGCCTTAAACATTATCTCCGGCGTGTATGAAATGCGTTCAGCAGCACGTTGCTGCGCCGGATTAATGTTCAGTGCCAGCATCTTGCGGATACCTTCGCGCTGTTGACGGGCATCAGAGAGGGAGACAGCAGGATAGGCTCCCAGCGCAATGCGGGATTCTTTACCATTGATACGATATTTGAGATACCAGAGACGTGAACCGCCTGGATTTACTAAGAGGTACAGGCCGTGTGAGTCGGAAACTTTGAAGGGTTTATCAGAAGGTTTGAGACTGCGGATTTTAGTGTCGTTGAGAGACATATGGGGTCACTCCATAATCGAACCAACTTGACCCCAAATCTGACCACCAAATTCTCCCGATGCGTAGGGAAAAGTGAAAATGCATCGGGAACACTTTTCACGCTAACTTATTGAATCTCAATCACATAAGGATTCAATAAGCGGCATGAAAATAAGAATTTGGCTCCTCTGACTGGACTCGAACCAGTGACATACGGATTAACAGTCCGCCGTTCTACCGACTGAACTACAGAGGAATCGTTTGAACGGGTCGAATAATAGCGACTGCTCGCAGGCATGTCAAAGGGGCAAATGCATATTTATGATTGTTTGCTCGCACTTTAGCCAAGTTGTTGAGAAATGAGCCGAAACAGGGTATCTCAAGACTCGTCACTCTGGCCGGTCACTCAAAAAACGCTCTTCGAGCGTGGCTTCTAGCCCGAGCATCGCGTCCTCGGCGTGCTGCATGTGTTCTATCATGATCAACTCTACGGCGTCGGCGTCCTGACGGCGCATGGCGTCGATCAGGCGGTACTGATAATCAATGCCGACGCTGCGCGCCACCGGTTCGGGACGCTGGTAAATATCTTTGCACACCGCCAGATCTTTGAGCAGGCGTTGCAGGAAGTGGCAGATAAACGCCAATAGCACGTTGTCAGAATAACTGGCGACCACGCCGTGGAAATCCAGCTCGGCCATGCGCTGTTCCCAGCGTTCGGTTTCGTCGGCGGGTTCATGGTCGTAGACGGCAATCAGCTGATGCAACTGCTCGAAACCTTTGGCGTCGATATTACCAATGGCGCTCACCGCCACCAGCGGCTCCAGCGCTTTACGCAGGGCGTAGATATTGCTGATGGAAAGCTGGCGGGTGAACAGGTAGTTGGAGAGCAAACTCATGGCACGCGTTTCGGTCATCGAATCGATAAACGCGCCGCCGCCGGGGCCGGTTTTGGTGCGGATCAGCCCCTGCACCTCGAGGGATTTCAGCGCTTCGCGCACCGTGCCTTTGCCTGCGGCATAACGGGTAGTCAGCTCTTTCTCCTGCGGCAGGCGGTCGCCCGGCAACAAATTTTCACTGATGATGCTCTCTTTGATGGCATCGACAATTTCATCGGTGCGTTTACGGCGTACCGGTTCTGGCGGGTGTGACGTTTCAGTGCTCATAAATCCCTTCATCGGTTCCTTCATCGGCTCAAAACCTGTGGCGCGCTGGCCAGCAGACGTTGCGTGTAGTCGTGCTGCGGCGCGTTGAACAGCATGTCATTATCCGCGCATTCTACCAAATCGCCTTGATACATCACCGCCACCCGATCGGCAATTGACTCCACCACGGCCAGATCATGGCTGATGAACAGGTAGGAGAGGCCGAAGTCACGTTTTAGCTGATCAAGCAGCAGCAAAACCTGTGCCTGCACCGAAACGTCCAGCGCGCTGACCGGCTCGTCGAGCACCAGAATGCGCGCTTCAGCCGCCAGTGCGCGGGCAATCGCCAGCCGCTGCGCCTGTCCGCCGGAAAATTCATGCGGATAACCGCTGAGCGCGTCGGCGGGCATCTGCACTGCCTCCATCAGTTCCAGCATCCGCGCTTTACGCCGCGCCGCAGGGTAGCCGCACAGATAACGCAGCGGCACGTCCAGCGTGTCGGCGATGGTTTTTCGTGGATTAAGCGACGCCACCGGATCCTGAAACACGTACTGGATCATCTGGCCGAAGGCTTTGTCGCCGCGCTTACTGTGGGCCGACATCGCTTCGCCCATCAGTTTTACCGTGCCGGAGGTGGGGCGCTCGAGTCCGACTAACATGCGCGCCAGCGTACTTTTGCCAGAGCCGCTTTCGCCGACCACCGCCAGCGTCTCGCCTTCTGCAAGCGTCAAGGACACGCCTTTGACCGCTTCCACCTGCTGTTGTTTGCCGGAGAACCAGCCGGACGTGCTGCGGAAGGTTTTCACCAGCTCACTGACTTCAATCACATTGCTCATCGTGCCTCCGGCTGTGTTTTGGCTGCGGCATACAGTTCGCCGACCTGTTTGAGGAAGCCGCGCCCCTGACCGAGTTTCGGCACACTGGCGATCAGCCTGCGGGTGTAGTCGTGTTGAGGATGGCGCAGCACCGACTGCGTTTCGCCGGTCTCCACGATTTCGCCATGGCGCATCACCGCCACGCGGTCACAAATCTGGGCGATCACGCCAAAATCATGGGTGATGAACAGCAGCGTCAGGCCGCGCTCACGGCGCAGCTGTTGCAGCAGTTCGAGAATGCGCGCCTGCACGGTGACGTCCAGCGCAGTGGTCGGTTCATCAGCGATGATGATTTCCGGGTCATTGGCCAGCGCCATGGCAATGCCGACGCGCTGCCGCTGCCCGCCGGAAAGCTGATGCGGAAACGCATTAAAACGCGAGGCAGCATCTTCTATCCCGACACTCGCCAGCAGCGCCAGTGCTTTGTCTTTTGCTGCGCGGTTAGAGAGCGCCTGATGCGCCTGAATGGCCTCGATAATCTGCGCGCCGATGCTGAACTGCGGGTGCAGGGTAGTCAGTGGATCCTGGAAAATATAGGCTACCCGTGCACCACGCCGCTGTTGCAGCTGGCTTTGCGACAGCGACAGCATCTCTTCGCCGCCGACGTAAATCGCGCCTGCGGTGATTTCCCCCGGCGGTGACGAAACCAGCCCCATCACCGACAGCGCCGTCACGCTTTTCCCCGAGCCGCTCTCACCAATCAGCCCCAGACATTCACCTTTGGCCACGTGAAAACTGATGCCTTTGACTGCGGCGACCGACTGATTCCCCGAGCGAAAATTCACCTGCAAACCGACCACTTCCAGCAGTGCGTCTTTGCCCTGCACAGCAGATGGAACGCTGGCGCGGTTCACCGCCGTGACTGCACGGGCACGCAGCAGAATGCCGGATTTTAGGCGCGGGTCCAGCAGGTCACGGATGCCGTCGCCGAGCAGGTTGAAACTCATCACCAGCAGGAAAATCATCAGCCCCGGCACCACCGAGACATGCGGCGCACTGAACATCTGGGCGCGTCCCTGGCCGAGCATCGAACCGAGATCGGCATTCGGTGGCTGGGTGCCCAGCCCGAGGAACGACAGCCCGGCCGTTTCTAAAATCATCCAGCCGACGGTGGTGGACATGGTGACCACCACTACCGGCATCACGTTGGGCAGCACTTCGGTCAGCAGGATTTGCAGATGATTTTTCCCCGACAGCCGCGCTGCCTGAATAAAATCACGCTGACGCAGCCCGACGGTGAGGCCACGAATATTACGGGCGAAGAACGGAATATTAACCACCGCGATGGCGTACAGCGCGTTGAGCAGGCCGGGGCCAAGCACCGCGACGATCACCAGCGCCAGCAGAATATAAGGGAAGGCCATCAGCATATCGATCAGCCGCATCAGCAGGCTGTCGGTTTTGCCCCCGGCGTATCCGGCGACCAGACCAATCAGCGTGCCGAACAGGGCCGCCAGCAGCGTGGCGCAAATCCCCACCGCCAGCGACACGCGGGTGCCCCATAGCAGGCGGGCGAGCATATCGCGGCCGAGCGGATCGGTACCCAGCCAGTGGCCGGGTGAAAACGGCGGCAGCAGGCGGTTGAGCAGATCGGTGGCGTCGGGGTCTGGTATCGGCAGCAGCGGGGCGGCGAGGGCGGCGGCTACCGCCAGTACCAGCAGCGTCAGGCCGAGCGTCGCCAGCCGGTTAGCCAGCAGCAGCGCCCATAATGACTCGCGGTGGCGCGGCGTCGGGTTGGAAATAATCTGGCTCATGATTTTAACCTCGGATCGAGAAGCGCCTGCAGAATGTCCGCGCACAGATTGATCAGCACATAGGCCGCCGCAGCAACCAGCACGCCGCCCTGCACCAGCAGCAGATCACGGGTGGCGACGGCTTTCACCATCATCGCGCCAAGTCCCGGCCACTGGAAAACCGTCTCGATATACACCGCACCGCCGAGCACAAAACCGGCCTGAATGCCGATCACCGGAATAACCGACACCAGCGCCATGCGAAAGGCGTGCTTATAGATCACTTTTCTTTCCGAAAGCCCCTTGGCGCGGGCGGTGCGGATAAAGTCCTGACGCAGCACTTCGAGCATCGCGGTGCGGGTCAGGCGGGCGATCACGCCGGTGGCAACAATCGCCAGCGTGATGGCGGGCAGGGTCAGATGGTGCAGCAGATCCAGCCAGTCGCCGCCGCCCCACACCGCGTACATGCCGGACGCCGGGAACCATTGCAGCTGAACCGCAAACAGCATGATCATCAGCAGGCCAATCCAGAACGACGGCATGGAGATCCCCAGCAGCACCAGCAGCGTGATGATGCGATCCCCCCAGCCAAACTGGCGCACCGCCGAGAAAATCCCCGCCAGCAGCCCGAGCACGGTGCTGAGCAACAGCGCGCAGCCGCCGAGCAGCAGCGTGGCGCCAAAGCGCTCCAGCACTTCGTCAATCACCGGGCGGTTGAGCACATACGAGCGGCCAAAATCACCGTGCAGAATATTGCCCGCCCAGATCAGATATTGCTGGTGCAACGGCTTATTCAGCCCCAGCTCCTGATTAATACGCGCGACGTTTTCCGGTGTCGCCCAGGCACCGAGCAGCGCCTGGGCCGGGTTGCCCGGGATCATCGCCATAATCAGAAAGACGATCAACGACAGTCCGATAAACACCGGAATGGTTGAGAGCAGCCTTTTCAGCACGTAACTCCCCATAGAAATCTCCCCGATTACTGTTTGGTCACCCGGTTGAGCAACAGGTTGAAATTCGGTTGCAGCGCGAAGTGCTGAATGCGTGTAGAGGTCACGGCGTTCTGCTTCCAGTTGGCGACGAAAATCCACGGCGCATCGTCATGGACTAACTGCTGCACCTGCCGGTAAAGCGCGGCGCGGGCGGCGGTGTCGGTGGTCATGCGCGCTTGTTGCAGCAGGGTATCGACCTGCGGATTGCTGTAATAGCCAGAGTTAAAACCGCCTTTTTTCGGCCACGCGTCGGTGCGCAGCGTCAGAAACGGCAGGGTGTCCGGGTCATTGGTCATCCAGGCCATTTCGGCCATGTGAGTGTGATTATCCAGACCGGCGTTGACCTTCGACAGATAGGTATTCCATTCGTAAGTTTGGATCGACACATTCAGCCCGACGGCTTTCAGGTCCGCCTGAATGGCGGTCGCCATCGGGATCGGGTCCAGCATCCCGGATCCGCCTTCGGTAACATAAAACGTCAGCGTCGCCCCCTCGGCACCGGCGGCTTTCAGCAGTGCGCGGGCTTTGGCCGGATCATACGGATAAGGCGCGACGTCTTTGTTCGCCGCCCAGTTAAAAGCGCGGGGGATGGGGCCGTCAGCCACGTCGGCGGAGCCCTGCAAAATATTGTCGGCCAGCGACTGTTTGTTCACCGCGTAATTCACCGCCTGACGCACCCGCACATCGTTGAACGGTGGCACCTGGGTATTGAGCATCACGTACCAGACGTGTGGGCCGGTGGTCTGGTAGAGACGAAAGCGATTGCTTTTCTCCGCAAACAATTTGACCGTATCGGGCGGCACTTCCACCATGGCGTCAATGCCGCCGGAGAGCATTTCCGCCACCCGCGTATTGCCGTCGGTGATCGGCCTGAACACCACATTTTTCACCGCCGGTTTACCGTCCCAGTAATCGTCATTGGCGGTCACCACCACGCGCTGATTGGCTTTCCACTCGGTAAATTTAAACGCGCCGGTGCCGACCGGGTGGCGGCCAAACTCTTTGCCATATTTTTTCACCGCCGCAGGCGAAACGATTAGGCCGGTCGGCGTGGCGAGGTTAGAGAGAAACGGCGAGAAAGGCTCTTTCAGGGTGAAGACCAGCGTATTTTCATCTGGCGTTTCGATGGTTTTTATCGATGAGAAGAAGAATGACAGCGGGAACGGACCGGTGTTATGCCACGGGTTTTTATCATCCAGCATACGGTTGAAGGTGAACTTCACCGCCTCCGCGTTAAACGGCGTGCCGTCCTGAAACTTCACCCCTTCGCGCAGATGAAAGCGGTAGGTGAGGCCATCGGGGCTGATCTCCCAGCGGGTGGCGAGCGCCGGTTCGATATCGAGTTTGCCCTCACCGTTACGCACCAGCCCGTCGTACACATTCACCAGAATACGCGAGTCGTTGGCGGCCGTAGCGACCTGCGGATCCAAAGACTGCGGCTCCGCCACCTGCCCAATCAACAGTGCATCTGCCGGGGTTTTAGCCTGCGCCGGGGCCTGCCACCACAGCGCGCCAAGACAAAGACAGAGCGGGATAAATGATTTTCGCAAAGCTGGCAGCATATCGACCTCGTTGCTAAGTAAACCGGTGATGGACGCCTCAGAAAAAGAATCAGGCGTTGTCCTGTTTATTATTTATGCGTATAAATAAACGTAATTGCAATAATTTATGCGCATAAATTTAACCAGACTGTCACGGAGTGTTTATGACCTTTTCGATCGTAGCGCGAGATCCGCACTCAGGCGCGCTGGGTGTCGCCAGCGCTACCGCAGGCCCTGCCGTGGGTGCGCTGGTGGTGCACGGGCAGGCGCAAACCGGCGCGATTGCCACGCAAGCGATGACCAATCCGTTGTACGGCGAGCAGGGATTAGCGCTGTTGCGGGAGGGATTTGACGCCGCCGCCACGCTGAAAAAATTGCTGGCAAAAGATGCCGAAGCGGTCAGCCGCCAGGTGCTGATCGTCGATAACCGGGGAAATACCGCGCAGTGGAGCGGCGTGGCTTGTGGTGCCTGGGCCGGAAGCATCGCCGGGCAGCAGTGTGTGGTGGGCGGGAATTTGCTGACTGGCGCGCAAACGCTGTATGCCATGCTGGAAAGTTATCGTCAGCATAGTGAACTGCCGCTGGCTGACCGTCTGCTGGCGGCCATGAACGCCGGGGCTGAGGCCGGAGGGGACCGGCGCGGGCTGAAATCAGCCGCGCTGAAAATCTGGTGCGACCGCCAGTATGCCAGTGTTGATCTGCGTGCCGACTGGTCGGATGCGCCGCTGGAGACGTTAGCGGAAATTCTGCAACAGACCCGCGCGGCGTCACACGCTAATTTTTTTGCCGCGTTACCGAAAGGGCATCTGCGCTAATCAGCCATAAGATTGCATTATGATGGTGCACCGAAACGGGGCGCAGCGGCGGTCTCGCCTGGGCCCTGTTACCCCATTCCGCTTATTTTCTCTTTTATTATCATTCGGTAACGTTTTAAAAAGTCTTGAATTATCCTGAATTCCCCCTGTTGGCCCATTTCTTGCTGTCATCACATAGCCAATTTGATTGGCACTACTCTTAGGGGCAACCCCTTTTCAGGGCATGATGGAGACAGTGATGAATCTCAGACGCTTGAAATACTTCGTGAAAATCGTGGATATCGGTAGCCTGACGCAGGCTGCGGAGGTATTGCATATCGCGCAGCCTGCGTTGAGTCAGCAACTGGCGACGCTGGAAGGGGAGCTGAAACAGCAGTTATTAATCCGCACCAAGCGCGGTGTCACCCCCACCGAAGCGGGCAACATTCTCTACATGCACGCCACCACCATTTTACGCCAGTGCGAACAGGCCCACAGCGCAGTGAACTGCGCCGGACAGTCCCTGACGGGGCAGGTATCCGTGGGTCTGGCACTCGGCAGCGTATCGACCAAACTGGCGATGCCACTGCTCCAGGCCGTGCGTGAACAGCATCCGGGTATTCTGTTGTACCTCAATGAGAATTTCACCTCGACCCTGAGCGACCTGGTGATCGAAGGCCGCATGGACATGGCGGTGCTTTACGATCACCCGCCGGTCAAAGGTCTCTCATTTGTGAACGCTTCGTCCATTGATCAGCCGTTGTCATTAAGCGTATCCGACCGTCAGACGTTGTCGCAACCCGCCCAGGCAGTACAGAGGATTTTGCTGACGCTGGTAGAGAGGGAGAGCAACCGGGTTGCTGAGCCACTCTTAGCGGTCGGTTGAGTTCAGCTTTGGAAAGCTGAGGGAAACTTTTAACTTCAAATTTAACTTCAAATTTAAATTCAAATTCAAATTCAACTTCAACTTCAACTTCAACTTCAACTTCAAGGTCGTGGGCGTCGGCCCACACCGACGAGGGGGCGGCCAGTCGCCGCCGCCCCCTCGACCCCCGGGCTTTTTCATGAGACACCGGCAGCTGCGCTGGTCACAATGGCCGTGTTTCAGGGGCAGAAGTTATAGCCGTAAAATGTCAGCCCTTCGGGCTTCCCGGCTGCGGGTTCGAGCCAACGGTAATGATGTTGTCTCTCCACCGACTTGCCGGTGACATTTTGAACACGGCCGACGCTTTTTCAAATTCAAATTCAAATTCAAATTCAGAACCTCATCTGTTTTTGTCTTTTAAAAAGTCCGGGCCGCATTCAAAAATGCCGCCGGAGGAGCGGTGAGAAACGACGAACGGGTTTATCGTGAGTTGGTCCGAACCCGAACGGAGGGGACCGCAACGCGGCGGGATTTTGCGGCGATAACCGCGGTGACTGGAACACGGCCATCCCGATTCAGCGATAGCGCGCAGTTAAAAAAACGCAGGATTGTTAAGGGCCGCGTTTACGGCCCTTAACCCGGTGTGGGCCGGCGCCCACGACCTTGAATTTGAAGTTGAAGTTGAAGTTGAAGTTAAAAGCGGCTTTGAGGGCCGCCTCCCTCATAACCCGGGTGCTTTCCACATCGACGTCGTCAACTGCCTGTCCACTAGCCCCAGCTGGTCGGCGTAAACCGCCTGCCAGTTACTCTTCTGCAAAAGATAAATCTCATGATTCGCCGCATCCGGCTGGTACTCCCGCTCCCAGCGCACCAGCGCTTCGCCGGTTTCGGCGAGGGTGGAATATAAGCCAGCTGCGACACCGGCGGCGATGGCGCAACCCAGCGCGGTGGCTTCTTTCACTACCGGAACCTTCACCGGCACACCGGTCACATCACTGAGGATCTGACACCATAACTTCCCTTTCGAACCACCACCGGCGAACACCAGCGACCTGGCGCGCACGCCGGAGAATTCGGCGATCAAATCCAGATTACAGGCCGAGACGATTGCCGCATTCTCTTCCAGTGCACGGAACAGCGTTTGTTTATTACAACGCTCAGGGTCTATCGACAAATTGATGAATGACGGTGCCGCGTGATACCAGGTTTTAAAATGCATGGCGTCGGAGAAAATCGGTGTTACGCCCCATGAACCCACCGGCACGCGGGCGGCCATGTCTTCGAGCAGGGAGTAGGTATCAACGCCGAGGCGCTGGGACAGCAGCTTCTCTTCCGAGCAGAAGGCATCGCGGAACCAGCGCATGGTCAGGCCGGTGAAAAAACTGATGGATTCCGCCTGTGCCATACCGGGGATCACGTGCGGGTTAATGCGGATATTCATTTCAGGGTCGGTGACCGGTTTTGGCAGGTTCACCACCTGTTGCCAGAAGGTGCCGCCGAGCACGGCCGTCTGCCCGGCGCGCACCACGCCAAGACCGAGCGAACCGAGCTGAACGTCGCCGCCGCCCATACCCACCACGGTGCCTGGTTGCAAACCGCAGGCGTCTGCCGCCGCCGCTGTGACGTAGCCTAAACGGGTACCGGTTTCGACCACTGGTGAGAGCATATCGGCGCGCAGCCCTGCCATGTCGAGCAGTTCAGGCCGCCAGTTACGGGTCGCCAGATCCAGCATACCGGTGGTCCCGGCGTTGGACGGATCCACCGCCAGTTCGCCGCTCAGCATATACGCCAGCCAGTCGCTGATCATGGTGACGGTTGCCGCCTCGCGGTAAATGTCCGGGCGATGATGCGCTAACCACAGCAGGCGCGGCATGGCGCTCAGCGCCAGCGTCTGGCCGGAACACGTATACACCTCGCGTTCGAATTCAAAATCATGGATCTCTTTCAGCTCGGACACTTCGCGGCTGGCGCGGGCATCGACATTGGCGCAGGCCCAGATCGGCTCACCGGCTTTGTTATAGAGCACGATCCCTTCGCGCATCGAGCAGGCGGCCACGGCGCGAATAGCGGAAGCGGGAAGCCCCGCATTATGCAGCGCCTGACGAATGCACTGGCAGGCCAGCGGCCAGTTTTTTGTCAGATCAAACTCCATGGAACCGGGGACGTCCGGCACCGCCAGATGCAGCCATTCTGCCTGGCCGACGGCGATCTGCTCGCCTTCGAGATTGAAAATCACCGCGCGGATGCTGCCGGTACCGGCGTCCAGCGCCATCAGATAAGAGTGGGAGGAGGTAGGCGAAACAGTCATAGCAGTCTCTCTTTCAGGCTGTTTTCAGGACGCGCACCACACCCTGTGCGGGGCAGTCATGCTCAAACGGCGACGGAGAATGCCTTCGGGCACGTGCGTAACGGTAGATCATTGTTCGTTAACAAAATGTTGTTAACTGTGATGGATATGGCAAATTCTGAATGAATTCCGCTCAAACCATCAAGCTGGCTGTATGAATTAAAAAACTGTGACCGGCGCTCAGGTTTTATCCGCCAGCGCAGACTAGGCTTTTGAACAATATTGAATTTCAACACTATTTATTCTTTCAATGACACGCACTGATACCACGCATGACTTCAACTGATCACTTCAATGCCCCTCACTCCCACGCTGACTTCAGGAGAGACAGACATGGCGGATTTAGACGACATCAAAGACGGCAAAAATTTCGGCATCGGCACGCCGCAAACTCACAGCGCGTTCTTTCTCAAAGGTAGCGGGGCACTTGACTGGGGGATGCAGTCGCGGCTGGCGCGAATTTTTAATCCCTCCTCCGGGCGCACGGTGATGCTGGCTTTCGACCACGGCTATTTTCAGGGACCGACCACCGGCCTGGAACGTATTGATATCAATATCGCGCCGCTGTTTTCCCACGCCGACGTGCTGATGTGTACGCGTGGTATTCTGCGCAGCGTCGTCCCGCCTGCGGTGAATAAACCCGTTGTACTGCGGGCCTCCGGGGGCAATTCGATTCTGGCTGAGCTGTCGAATGAAACGGTGGCGGTGGCCATCGAAGACGCGTTGCGCCTCAATGTCTGCGCGATGGCCGCGCAGGTGTATGTCGGCAGTGAGTATGAACATCAGTCCATCAAAAATATTATTCAGTTGGTCGATCAGGGGATGCGTTACGGTATGCCAACCATGGCCGTGACCGGCGTCGGCAAAGATATGGTGCGCGATCAGCGTTATTTCTCGCTGGCGACGCGGATCGCCGCCGAAATGGGGGCGCAAATCATCAAAACCTATTATGTAGACAGCGGTTTTGAGCGCGTGGCGGCAGGATGCCCGGTACCGATTGTTATCGCCGGAGGTAAAAAATTACCCGAACGCGAGGCATTGGAGATGTGCTTCCAGGCCCTTGACCAGGGTGCGTCTGGCGTAGATATGGGCCGCAACATTTTTCAGTCCGATTCCCCCGTGGCCATGCTCAAAGCCGTGCAGGCGGTGGTGCATAGCCACGCCCGCGCTGACCATGCCTATGAACTGTTTCTTAACGAAAAGGGGTGATTCATGCAAGTGACACTGGTAGAAATTAATGTCAAAGCTGACAAGGTAGACGAGTTCCTTACCGTGTTCCGCGCCAATCATTTGGGGGCGATTGAAGAGCCGGGAAACCTCAGATTTGACGTGTTGCAGGACGAGCAGGAACCGACCAGATTCTATATCTACGAAGCCTATGTGGATAACGCCGCGGTCGCGGCGCATAAGAAAACCCCTCATTATCTTCAATGCGTTGAGGCACTGGAGGGGCTGATGACAGGGCCGAGGAAGAAGACCAGTTTTAAAGGGATATATCCAATTTAAACAGCGTATTCGGTCCGCAGTCCGAACGTCAGTGCGACGCCGAGCGCCTCCTCGGCCCGCACGACGATTCGTCCATCCGCGTCGGTAAAGGAAATCTCCCCCACTTTCAAACTATTACGTACCTGCTCCAGTGACCCGGTCGCGAACTCGAGGGCCACCATGCGGGCGTGGCCGTTTTCGTCTTCCGGCACTTTGCCAAATTCGGCGCTGGCGCGGTCAGGCGTGATGAAACGCACGGTGGCGCGCCCGGCATGAATTTTCCAGCCACCCTGACCGTCGCTGACGACGGCCGGTTTGCCGAACAGCTCGCCGTACACCTGCGCGGCCTGTTGCGGATCACTGGCGGTGATCACAAAGCCGCTGATGTCGGTGACGCCGTTAGGGTGGCGCTGCCATTCGGTGCGCCAGACCAGTTCCGGCGTGACGTGCTGGCAGAAGAAACTGCGGCCATTGGGGACGCGGTCAGCGGCCAGCGGCACGGTGCGGAAACGGGCGTTCGGCTCGGAGCCGTCGTTAAGCTGTACCGGGCGGAAAAACTCCGCCGGGGGTGAACCGGCAATATTCTGCTGCTGCAAATGACTGAACACCGCGTCAGCGTTTTGCGTTTTCCACACCAGCCCGGTTAAACCCAGCGGGGCCTGCCACAGGTCTTTGCGGGTATGTTCGTTGGCGGCTTCATAACCCAGTAGCTCGAGATAGTTCTCGCCAAAGATCGCCAGGTGATTGCTTGAGCCGAGCGAATGGTGTCCGCGCGGCGTGAGCTGAAAACCGAGGCGGCGGAACTGCTGCTCGGCGTGGTTGAGCCGGCCGGCAACGTTGACCACCGCGTGATCCAGATGTGGCGTAATGCGTGTTTCTACGGCCGCCGTGGCGTGTTCAGGCGTTGCCAGTTCATTGATAAAAAATTCAGTCATCAAACGGTTCTCCCAGCGTTAACATCAGGCGATTAGCCCAGGCGAAGAAGGCAGCGGACTGCGCCAGATCGACGATCTCCAGCGTACTTAAACCCTGTTCACGCAGGCGGGAAATATGCGTGGGACTGGCGGTCGGCGGTGTGGCAGAGAGCGCGGCGGCGAAGTCGATTTCGGCCTGCCAGCGCGGTGACTGCCCCTGGCTTAAAATGCCACCCGGTGCGGTGTCGATAAGCTTCTGCACATCATCTGTTTGCTTTGACAACTGGCTGGCTTTGCGCGCATGCACTGACGCGCAATAGATGCAGCCGTTGATTTTGCTGGCGACGGTGGCGGCCAGTTCACGCTCTTTGCGCGGCAGGCCGCCGCTGGTGTAGAAAATGCCTTTGTCGGTCAGCGTGCGTTGTTCAAGTACCGGCAGGTTGCGGCCAAGCAGGCGGAAATAGTCGGAATCCGTATGACCAAACCGCGCCAGAGTCGCCTGCTGCCCGGTATCAAACTCGGCCAGTTTTTTCGCGGCGATCCACGGCTCCCAGCCCAACTCTGCCTGCGTAAAGACTTTTGGCGCAGAGCGGCCGCTGTGCGTTTTCCCCTCGGTACGCCAGAAGGCTGCACCGATTGATTTGTCGCTGGAATTTTCCACCGGCTGGCCACCAATCAGGCGATAACTGCGCAGCACGCGGGTCTGGTAGCTGACAAACGCGATCAGCTGCGACAGCGTGACGATGGCGTCAAAGTTCCAGCCTGCCAGTTGCAAGTTTCGCAGATGCGCCGCCGTGGCGCTGGCGGGTTTAAAACTCAGACGTTCGCCGTGATCGAGTGCGGCCTGCAATCTGTCGCTGTTGCCATCGCCGTTAACGCCTTGTAAACGCTCGGCATAATGCGATGCCAGGGCGTTATCCCCGTGCCAGCGCGCGACGTTTTCGGCGAGCAGGAGGCGTTCGGCGAGCGTAAAATCCACGGCGTCATCCCCGCTGAAAATTGTCTCGTAGCTGCCCTGGGTATGACGGGTGGCGGCGTCGCGGGTTTCGCGCGCCTGCGCCAGTTCGGAACCGGCTTCGATAGCGGCCAGCTGGTCCAGCAGATCGGTGGAATGCGTGGTAGAAGTCATAAGGTTTCCTTAGCAAGTTCTGGCAGAGGGGAAGTCACGGTTTTCGGAGTACGGCGTACCCAGCCCAACGCAGGGGCTACCTGGCGGGCGATCAGTTCAATGGAGCGTAAAATGTACGGGTGCGGCGGATCGATGGAGTGCACCTGGAAAGCCAGATCGGTGACCCGCGCCAGCGCGCTGTCTTGCTTAAGTGAAGCGATGACCTGCTCCGGCGAACCCAGATGCACGTCGAACGCACGAATGTGATCGTCGAGGGTATCGCCCTGTACGGTCTGACCGCTGGCACGGTGATTTTCTGCCTGACGGCGCAGCCCTTTTTCCGCCAAACGGCGCGCTTCGTTGCCGTCTTCGGTCACAAAAGCGGTACGCGAACCCATAATGCGCGGTTCGACACAGGCGGGCAGGGCGGCGAGATAGGCATCAATAATCGGGTTCTGAATTTCGGCCAGTGTCAGGTTTGGTGCATTGGCCGGGCGCGGCTGGGTGCGTGACAGCATCAGGCCATCGCCCGCCAGCCCCGCCCGTTCGCCGCCTTCAACAGAGAAGGTTGCCTGCCAGATGCGGCCCGCCAGCTGTGGCGCTGCCGGATACAAACGGTTATCGGTACCGGCCAGCGCTTCACCGCGCCAGGCCTGAAGTAGCACACGTAAATTCTCACCAAATACCGCGCCGCGCTGGCTGCTCTCCAGTCCGAACGGGGGGAATGAGGTCGGTGTGCCGCCGGAGCCTAAACCGATTTCCAGACGACCACCTGACAGTAAATCCAGCACGGCGGTGTCTTCGGCCACGCGCAGGGCGTTTTCCATCGCCAGCGTGATAACGCCGGTGCCTAAACGAATGAAACGCGTGTGCGCCGCTACCTGAGCCAGAAACACCAGCGGCGCGGGCAGGCCGCCTTCCGCTGCGTGAAAATGGTGCTGCGCAACCCAGGCCGAGTCAAAACCCTGCTGTTCTGCGTGAATAATCTGTTCCGTTGCCAGCCGGTAGCGTTCCTGCGGGCTGGTGTCATCCAGTAAACGGGTAAAGAATCCAAGTCGTTTAGTGCTCATGGTTATTCCTTCAATCTTTTCAGTTATGCAGCGCGATGACGGCCGGAGCCTGGGATCGCATTAATCAGTTCTTTGGTGTAATCGCTGCCGGGACGGGCAAACACCGATTCGACATCGCCGGAATCCACCTGCTGTCCGCGGTTGAGCACCGAGACGCTGTGTGAAATCTGCCGTACGGTGGCAAGATCGTGGGAAATAAACAGATAAGTCAGGCCGAGGGAGTCCTGCAATTCCTGCAACAGGCTGAGGATTTGCGCCTGCACCGTGACGTCGAGCGCCGAGGTGGCTTCATCCAGCACCAGCACCTGCGGCTCGAGGATCAGGGCGCGGGCCAGCGCCACGCGCTGACGCTGACCGCCGGACAGTTCCCGTGGTTTGCGGCTAAGCAGTTCCAGCGGCAGGGCTACCCGTTCCGCAATCTTATGGACCCGCTGGCGACGCTCCCCGGTGCTGAGCGGCTCGAAATTCAGCAGCGGTTCTTCAATCACTTTGAACAGCGTTTGTGACGGGTCCAGCGAGGCAAACGGGTTCTGATAGACCAGCTGGATCTTGCGGCGCAGCTGGCGCAGGGCTTCACCTTTAAGCTGCGTGATGTCCTGACCGTCGATAAACACATGGCCGGAATCCGGCTGCTGGAAGCCGAGCAGAATGCGTGCCAGCGTGGTTTTGCCGGAACCGGATTCACCGACTAATGAGTGCGTGGTGCCGCGTGCAATGCTGAAGGAGACGTTATCCACCGCGCGAAACGCCGGTTTACCTTTGCCGCCGAGGGCAAAATCTTTGATGACGTTTTCAACGCGCAGCACGCTTTCGGTCGACGCCGTACGCACGCTGGCGCGGTGTTTGCCCGAAAGGGCGGGAACATCGGCAAACAGCTGGCGGGTATAGTCGCTTTTCGGCGCATTCAGCACCTCGGCGGTGATGCCCTGTTCCTGCACTTTGCCATGACGAAACACCAGCAGGCGGTCGGCACGTTCGGCGGCCACGGCCAGATCATGGGTGACGAACAGTACGGCGGTGCCGAATTCACGGCGCAGTTCGTCGATCAAATCCAGAATGCGTTTTTGCACCGTGACGTCCAGCGCGCTGGTGGGTTCGTCGGCGATGATCAGCGCCGGTTGCAGCGCGATGGCGATGGCGATCAATACCCGCTGTTTCATGCCGCCGGAAAGTTCATGCGGATACTGCTTCGCCCGCAGTTCAGGGTGTGAAAGCCCCACGCGGGCCAGCAGCTCCACCACGCGTTCGTCGCGCTGTTTACGCGGCAGGCGGCGGTGGATGTTCAGAATTTCCGCCACCTGCGCGCCGATAGTTTTCACCGGATTGAGCGAACTGGTTGGGTCCTGCGGGATCAGGCTGATGCGCGCACCGCGCAGGGCATCCAGACGGCGCTGCGACCACTGGCTGATATCAATGCCGTTGAGGCGGATGGCGCCCTGTTGCAGGTGGCCGTTTTCCGCCAGCAGACCAATAATGGCCTGCGCGGTGGTGGTTTTGCCCGAGCCGGACTCACCGACCAGCGCCACCACTTCACCCGGATAAATCGAGAACGACACGTTGTGCACCACGGTCTGGCTCTGCGTACCGCTGCTGTAGGCAATAGACACATCTTCCAGCGCCAGTACCGGCGTGGCTTCGCCAGTGGCGGTGCGGTTAAGACTCATATTCAGGCTCATCGGCGGCTCCGGCGAAATGACTGGCTGATGCGGTTAGCGGACAACACCACCAATACCACGACGATGCCGGGGAAGGTGGTCAGCCACCAGGCGGTGGAGATGTAGTTACGGCCTTCGGCGATCAGTAAGCCCCATTCCGGCGTTGGCGGTGGGGTGCCGTAGCCGAGAAAGCTCAGGGTGGAAATTGCCAAAATAGCGCTGCCAAATTGCAGAGCGGAAAAGGCGATCACCGAGGTCAGTGAGTTCGGCAAAATATGTCGCCACAGCACGGCAGCAAAGGTGCCGCCGCTGCCGTAAGCCGCTTCGACATAATCGCTGTGCCGCACCAGCACCACTTCGGAACGGGCGAGGCGGGCGAAGTTGGCAATCGACGTCACCCCGACGGCAATCGCTGCATGGACTGTGCCGAAGCCGAGCAAAATAATCACCGACAGCGACAGCAGCAGGCCGGGAATGGACAGCAGCACGTCGACGATGCGCATGACGATGGTATCGGCAAAACCGCCGACCGCGCCGGCGAACAGCCCGAGCGCCGTGCCGAGCACCAGCCCGAGGGCGACGGCCACCAGTGCGCCGGAGAGTGAATGCGACGCGCCGTAAACAATGCGCGCGTAAACATCGCGGCCCAGCTGGTCAGTCCCCAGCCAGTGGCCAGCCTGCGGCGCCAGACGCTGTGCGCCCGCCACCCCTTCGGTTCCGCTATAAGCGGTGAACAGTCCCGGTGCGATGGCCCATAAAATCACCACGATCATCACGGCCCAGGCCAGAATCAACCCCGGCTGAAGGCGGGTGAACAGCCTGCTTCGCGTGGCTGGTTTGGCGGCGGGCGCCGCCTGAAGTTGATCAATTGGTAAGCTGCTCATGCATGGGCTCCCGCAGAGGTTTTAAGGCGCGGATCCAGCAACGGAAACACCAGATCAACCAGCAGGTTGATGGCCACAAAGGCGGCGGCGGAGATCACCACAATCGCCTGCAACACCGCGACGTCCTGATTATTCACCGCCTGCTGAGTCAGCTGGCCAAGACCGTTGAGGCCAAACACCGTTTCGGTGATCAGCGCCCCGGCAATCAGTTCACCAAACAGCAGACCGGCAATGGTCAGAGCAGGCAGCAGGGCGTTACGCGCCACATGCCGCCACAGCACACCGCTGCGCGATGCACCTTTGGCACGGGCCACGGCCACGAACGGCTGGGTCTGCACCTGATCAATACTGCGGATCAGGATCTGCGCCAGCGGGGCAGAAATAGGCACCGCCAGCGTGACGATCGGCAGAATCAGCCCGACCCATTCCCCCGGGTTAATCACCGGGATCCAGCGCAGATGGAAGGAAAAAAACTGGATCAGCGCAATGCCGAGCCAGAAGGTCGGGATGGAGATAAACAGCGACGGCAACGACTGAAACAGCGACTTCAGCCAGCCGAAATGCAGCAGGCTGGAGAGGAAAGCGATGGCGACGGCCACCACCGTCGCCAGCACAAAGCCGAGCACCGCCAGACGCAGCGTCGGTGGGAAGTTGCTGCTTAGCAACTCGGTCACCGGCACCCCTGCCTGAATCGAATAGCCCAAATCCCCGCGCAGGAAATTGCCCAGCGTGTGGAAATACTGCTGCCACACCGGGATGTCTGCGCCATAGGCGGCGCGCATATCCGCGATTTGTGCCGGGCTCAGACCCATATCGGGGTTCTGAAATTTGATCAGGATGGCGTCGCCGGGCAACACCTGCAACAGGATGAAGGAGACGGTAAAGGCCGCCCACAGCACCAACATTGCCTGCCCGATGCGTCCGCTAAAGTATCGGCTCATGATTTACTCCTGCTGATTAATGCTTTTCCAGCCACGCGCCGTAGAAGCTCGGGCGGCCAACCGCTTCAAAGTTGATGCCTTTGAGGTAAGGCGCACCGGCGAACACCTGCGGCTCTTCGAAGATCGGAATCACGTAAGCCTGATCCAGCAGGTAGTTCTGCACGTCAGCGGCCAGTGCCAGACGCTTTTTCGGATCCACTTCGGCGGAGACGGCAATCAGCAAATCATTGAGTTTGTCGTCGCGGAAGTTTTTCACTTTGCTGCTGGAGCCGCCTTTTTGCAGCAGAACGTCGCGGTTGGTCGGGTAGAAGGCGCTTTTGATCACGTCAGGATCGGCGCGGCCCACTTCAACCACGTAAGCGGCGGTTTTTTCCGGGTCAAGGTTATCGGCCACGCGGCTGCCTGCATCACCGGCCAGAATATTGAGTTTGACGCCCACCTGGCTCCACTGTTGTGACACCAGTTGCAGCACTTCTTTGTTCTGCGGCTGTGGCAGGGACTCATATACCGTCAGCGACAACGTTTTGCCGTCTTTCTGGCGAATGCCGTTGGTACCGGCTTTCCAGCCCGCCTCGTCCAGCAGCTTTTTGGCCTGCGCCGGGTCGTAGGTCAGCTTGTTGGCCAAATCGACATAACCGGCGGCGGTTTTCGCCACCACGGAGGTCGCCTGCGGATAGTTTGGTGAGAAGAGGGTATCGACCACCTGTTTGGAGTTGGTGGCATGCAGCAGCGCCTGACGGACTTTCAGATCCGACACCAGCGCGTTATCCGGGCGGAAAGCGATACCGTCGTTAACGCCTTTGGTTGGCGCGGCATAAATCGGGAAGTTCTGGTCTTTGGCCTGCTTCTCGTCATAGGCCTGAACCTGACGGATGAAATCGGCCTGACCGGCCAGCAGCGCACCGATACGTACGCTGTCTTCGTTGGTGACGATCACTTTGATGCCATCAAGATTGGCGCGGCCTTGTTGTTTAAGCTTCGCCGGGCCCCAGTTGTAATCTTTACGTGCGGTCAGATCGACTTCGCGCCCCAACGTCTCTTTGCTGACCACAAACGGGCCGGAGCCGATGATGTGAGTGGCGTCGCCCAGGGAGTCAAAATTGCGGTTCAGGGTACTGAGTGAAACCAGACCGGAACCAATGGTCGCGGTGCCTTGCAGGAAGCCAGGCGAGGATTTCTTGAAGAAGAACTTCACGGTCAGTGGATCAACCACTTCGCTGTGGTCATAGTTGTTGATCACTTCTGACACTGGCAGGTTGTGTTCTTTATTGCCGAGCCCGTAGGTATCAAAGTTTTTCGCCACGGCAGCGGCATCCAGCGGCGTACCGTCAGAGAAGGTTACACCGGGGCGGATTTTAAACGTGTACTCGGTTTTGTCGGCGTTGAAGCTCCATGACTCGGCGATCCAGGGTTCAATCGCCAGTGTCTGCGGGTTCTGATAGGTCAGCTTGTCGGTGATCTGGTTCAGGATGCCGCCGTTCGGATAAAACCCGCCCGCCGGTGGATATAAGTTGGTATGTGCCTGTTGTTCTAAATAGACCAGGGTTCCGCCCTGGACCGGGGTTCCGTCGGCCGCCATGGCAGCGCTGGTGGTAGAAATTAAAAGCCCTAAAGCCAGAGCGCGGGAAACCGCGTTCAAACGGCGAATGTTATGCATTAACGTATCCTTTTTCTTATCGGCAAGTGAACGTCACTGAAGTCTGCCGTAATGGCTTTAGAACTAAAGTGGTGGTTCTATATCAAACCTTTTTAAAAAGGATATAAACGAAGGATTATTGCTATGGATAGCGAGAAAGTGGCAATAGGAATGTATTGAACATTGAGCCATGTTCAGGGGGCTTTGAGCGGCCGCTCAAACTGGCTTTAAAATCTTCAAATTCAACTTCAAGGTCAAGACCGTGGGCTCGCCGCCCACACGGGCCCAAAGGAGGTTTAAACGAACCTCCTTTGGAATCCTGCGTTTTTTTAACTGCGCGCTATCGCTGAATCGGAATGGCCGTGTTTCAGGTATCTCAGTGACAGCCGCAAAATGTCGCCGCTTAGGCGGTGCCTTCGCTGCGGGTTTCGAGCCTAAGGTCTCGAACCGCTTGCTCAGCGCCATTTTTGAATGCGGCCTCGGCATTTTTAAAGATAAACACTGTGTCGGTTTTGACTTTAGAAAAGCTCAGGCCGCGTTCAAAACGACGTCGAGGGAGAGGCGCAAAACCGCGTGGTTTTTTACGCGGGTTGAAGCCCGAACAGAGAGGACCGCGCAGCGGCGGAGTTTGCGGCTATAACGGAAGTACATGAAACACGGCCATTGTGACAAGCGTAGCTGCGGAGTTATTAGCGCAGGGTTCCAAGGGAGGCGCGCGCGTCTCCCTTGGTCGGTGTGGGCCGACGCCCACGACCTTGAATTTGAAGTTGAAATTGAAAGGGGGGTCATTAGGGGTTCAAACCCCTAACCGATCCCTGAGGGAATAATAGGCTGCCCCCAGCATGGTGAAAGGAACCTGCAGGTTCCTCCCGCCGAAGAACGGCATGTGGGGGAGTTTGGCGAAGGCGTCGAAACGTTCGGCGTCGCCGCGCAGCATTTCGGTGATGAGCTTGCCAGCCAGATGGGTGAGGGTGACGCCGTGTCCGCTGTCACCCTGCATGTAATAAATATTGTTTTCGAGCCTGCCGAACTGCGGCATACGCGAGAGCGTCAGCAGGAAATTACCACTCCAGCGGTAGTCAATCTGTACGCCTTTGAGCTGCGGGAAGGTGCGGTAGAGCTTCGGCAGGATAATGGCGTCGATGCTCGGCGGTTTTTTGCCACCATAGGTGACGCCGCCGCCGTACAGCAGCCGGTTGTCGGCAGTGATGCGGAAATAATCCAGCAGGTAATTGCAGTCCTCGACGCAGTAATTATTAGGCAGCAGTGACAGCGCCATGTCCTCTGACAGCGGTTCGGTGGTGACGATCTGCGAGCCGCACGGCATGCTCAGGCGGCTCAGACGCGGAGCCAGGGCATGGCTGAGATAAGCATTGCCCGCGAGTATGACGTATTTGGCTTTTACGCTGCCGGTGGCGGTATGCACCCGTGCCGGGTCGCCGTAGTCGATGTGGGTGACAGCGGAGCGCTCAAAGATGCGTCCGCCGTGACGGCGTATCGCTTCGGCCTCACCGAGTGCCAGATTGAGCGGGTGAATGTGCCCGCCGTTTTTATCCAGCAGCCCGCCAACATAGCGTTCGGTGGCAATTTCGCGGCGGATACCGCTTTCGTCGAGTAGGGTTAATTCGGTATGGCCGTAGCGGTTCCACAGTGTTTGCTGCTGACGCAATTGATTGAACTGTTTACGGCTGAGGGCGGCGAAAATACAGCCAGGACGGTAATCGCAGTCGATGGCGTACTGGTCGATGCGCTGGCGGATGATATTGGCCCCTTCGAACATCATGCTGCCAAGCATATCGGCGGTCTGGCGTCCGTAGCGGTCTTCGATGACGTCAATATCCCGGCTGTAGGAGTTAACCACCTGGCCGCCGTTGCGGCCACTGGCGCCCCAGCCGACGCGGGCGGATTCAAGCACCACCACATCGTAACCGGCTTCAGTAAGGAACAGAGCAGAAGAGAGACCGGTAAAACCTGCGCCGACAATGCAGACATCGCACTGAATATTGTCGGTCAGTTCCGGCCAGGGTTGGTGGTCATTGGCATTGCTGGCGTAATAGCTGTCGACGTGCGCGGAACCGTCAACCGCGGGCAGACTTCGGATCGATCCACTCATGTTTTTATCCTTCTTTCGGTTCCCGTTGTCCGGCCCAGACCGGCGACAACTAGAAGGTATTTTATCCGTCATACTTCAAGCTGCATCTTTGTCGGCGGTGCTCACTCACCCGGATCACTTAATTTACTCAGCTCATCGGGATTATGAGCCTCATTTCTGAGGCTCACCCTTCGGGCCGGCGCTAGCGCCGTTCAAACCGGCTATGGCCAATTTGTCTTTCTCTTGCCGCCTCGATGCCCCTCGAACTATTTTGGGTACAGGGGTATGTGCGCTGACTATTCGGCAAATACGCGTCGAAATATTGCTAAAACTGTGCGTAATAGCCGTATTAATGGTGTAACTCTGTCCCGCCCGCAGCGGGTAACTCTGACCTCCAACCGTGAGCACAATCTCACCTTCGAGCAGAGTGCCAACCTCCTCACCCTGATGCTTAAATTTATCGCCTGTCGTGCTGCCGGGCTGGTAGGTTTCGAGCAGCATGACGACCGCGTGTGAAGGCGTGCCGTTATGCACCATTTTCATGGAGACACCGCGGCTGCCAATCTCGATTAAATCTGCCGAATTGATCACCACGCGCGGCGTATCACTGTTGTTCTCTTCGGCGAAAAATTCCGACAGCGACAGCCCGTACACCCGCAATAATTTTTGTAGCGTACTGACCGCCGGGCTGACCTTATCTTGTTCGATAGTGCTGATGGCGCTGTGCGTCAGGCCAGACAGCTCAGCGACTTTGCGCTGGGACAGACCGAGATGCTGGCGGATGGCGGAAAGCCGGCGACCGGGCGCCAGACTGACTTCGCTCATACAGCGAGTTCTCCGCGCCCACGGATGCCGTGATGATTTTTACGACAGGCATCCACAAAGGATTCAAACAGCTGGCGTGAAACTGCATCGGTCAGGCTGTGCCACTCCGGGTGCCACTGCACGCCGAGGGCAAAGGGATGATTACGCACGCTGACGGCTTCCACCAGATTATCCGGCGCGCGGGCTTCGATGGTCAGCTCTGCGCCCAGACGTTTGGCCCCCTGACCATGCAGCGAATTGACCTGAAACTGTTGATAGTCGGGCAGCAATTCCGCCAGCAGACCGCCTGGTTCGATCTGCACCGGATGCACTAAATTATACTGTTCGTCATGCGGCAGGGAGGTATCTTCCCGGTGATCCATATAGCCCGGCTGCTCTTGTACTTTGCGGTACAAACTGCCGCCGGTGGCGACGATCAGCTCCTGCATCCCCCGGCAGGCGGCGAAAAGCGGGATCCGCTGATCCAGCGTGGCACGGATTAATGCCATGCTGAGTTTGTCGCGACCCGGATCGGCAAGGGGTTCAATGCCGTCTTCGCCATATAAATGGGGTTCGATATTGCTCGGGCTGCCCGTCAGGAAGATGCCGTCGAGGCGTGACAGAACCTCGTCGATCGCCCCTTCACGAGAAGCCAGTTCGTGGGGAAGACAGACGGGTAAAGCATTGGCGTTGAAGATGGCGTCGAGATACTTCTCATGCACCGTGAGTGCCGGATTCTCGTCGATAGAGTTCTCACACATCACTACCCCAATGATCGGTCTGAAGCTCGTTTCTTTTCTGGCTTGCGCCGTGGAAAATATATTGCCCATGTTACCGCCTCGTTGAGTTGTTTGAAGGGTTGAAATGCCGCGCCTTGTCGCTTTCGCCGTTCAATTTAGTTGACGTTACTCTTCTAAAACTAGCAGCGGAAGGGGGCTTTTTCAAACCGGTTTGTAACGAAACTGTTGCGGTTGCAAAACAATTCCGATGAGTCTAGGGTTATTGATGAGACTAATGTTTGAACATCATGTGAGGTGTTCCATCAATAGATGAAGTGTTGAAAGAAAGTGCGTTGATAGAAACAGAACGTTCTAAACGGCGGGGCATCATGGTGGTGCCAGAGTCGCCAAAAAGGCAAACGGTGGAAATCCTATGCAATCGATCATGCTTGAATCAAACAGTTCCGAAGTTGAAGACTTCGCTGCACACGGCGAAGAGAAGCGAAGCAGCGCGTTCCAGGATGAAGTTACTCAATACCTGGAGCGTCAACCCCTCACACTTCATATCGATGTCCTCCTCACAGATTTAAACGGCAGTTTCCGCGGCAAACGCATCCCCGTTACAGCGCTTAGAAAAATTGAAAAAGGCTGCTACTTCCCTGCCTCTGTGTTCGCCATGGATATTCTTGGCAACGTGGTGGAAGAGGCCGGTTTAGGCCAGGAATTAGGCGAGCCCGACCGCATCTGTTTACCCGTCCCCGGCACGCTTGCGCCATCTGCATCTGACCCCGAACACATCGGCCAGTTGCTGTTGACCATGCTTGACGAAGATGGCACTCCCTTTGACGTTGAACCCCGCAATGTGCTGAATCATTTGTGGCAAACATTGCGCCAGCGGGGATTATTCCCGGTGGTAGCGGTAGAGTTGGAGTTCTATCTGCTCGACAGGCAGCGAGATGCCGAAGGTTATATTCAGCCGCCATGCACCCCAGGGACCAACGAGCGTAATATCCAGACTCAATGCTATTCGGTGGATAATCTCGACCATTTCGCCGACGTTCTCAGCGATATTGACCGCCTGGCCCATATTCAGGGTTTACCGGCTGACGGCGCAGTCGCCGAGTCTTCGCCCGGCCAGTTCGAAATCAACTTGCACCACAGCGACAATGTTTTGCGCGCCTGTGATCACGCGCTGGCCCTGAAAAGGCTGGTGCGTCTGGTGGCGGAAAATCATGATATGGACGCCACCTTCATGGCTAAGCCGTATGACGAACACGCGGGCAGCGGTATGCACATCCATCTGAGCGTACTTGATGACAATGGAAAGAATCTGCTGGCCGACGGCGAAGGAGAAGATTCCGCGCTGATGAAACGTGCGCTGGCCGGGATGCTCGCCCTGATGCCCGCCTCAATGGCGGTGCTGGCACCGAACGTCAATGCCTTCCGCCGCTTCCAGCCGGGGATGTATGTGGCGACGCAAGCCTCTTGGGGGCACAACAACCGCACTGTGGCGCTGCGTGTACCGTGCAGTGGAACCGCCGATCACCGCGTGGAATACCGCCTGGCGGGCGCTGATGCTAACCCATATCTGGTGGTCGCCAGCGTACTGGCCGGGATGCTGTATGGCCTCGACAACGATCTGCCGCTGCCTGAACCGGTTACCGGTAATGGGCTGGAGCAGGAAGGGATCCCGCTGCCGATCCGCCAGAGCGATGCACTGATGGAGTTCGACCAGCAACCGGCGTTGAAAAAATACCTTGGCGATCGTTTCTCACGGGTTTACCACGCCTGTAAATCGGGCGAGCTGTTGCAGTTCGAGCGGCGCGTTACCGAAACTGAAATCGACTGGATGCTGCGTAACGCCTGATCGGGCGGGGAGAGGCGCCGATGAGTCAAACTAATCTGCACTGGCAACAACGTCGTGAACATGCCGTCACAGGAGGTGTCGGCAATTCATTACAGGTGTATATCCACAAAGCACTGAATGCCGAACTGTGGGATGTCGAAGGCAAGCGCTATATCGACTTCGCCTCCGGCATTGCGGTGCTTAACACCGGCCATAATCATCCGAAAGTCATTGCCGCCGTCTTGGAGCAATTGACCCGCTTTACCCATCCCTGTTTTCAGGTCACGCCCTACCCGGAATATGTCGAACTGGCCGAAAGGCTCAATGCGTTGGTGCCGATCAGTGCACCGACGCAAACCCTGCTGATGACCACCGGCGCGGAAGCGGTGGAAAACGCCATTAAAGTGGCGCGTATTGCCACCGGGCGCAGCGGGGTGATCGCCTTTCGCGGCGGATTCCACGGGCGCACGTTATTAGGCATGGCGCTGACCGGCAAAATGGTGCCGTACAAGCAGGGTTATGGCCCATTCCCCGGCGGTATTTTTCACGCGCCTTACCCCAACGCCTATCACGGCGTGAGCGATGAGCAATCTCTGCAAGCCATCGAGGATATTTTTGCTGCCGATATCTCTCCGGATGACGTGGCGGCGATCATCATCGAACCGGTGCAGGGTGAGGGCGGTTTCTATGCCGCATCCGCCGGTTTCCTGCAAAAATTGCGGGAGATTTGCGACCAGCACGGCATTGTGTTTATCGCCGATGAAATTCAAAGCGGGTTCTGCCGCACCGGTAAAACCTTTGCCATTGAGCACAGCGGCGTGGAGCCGGATTTGGTGACGATGGCGAAAAGTCTGGCGGGGGGCTTTCCGCTCTCGGCGGTAGTCGGGCGTAAACGTTTGATGGAGAAAGCCCGACCGGGCGGGCTGGGTGGTACTTACGCCGGATCCCCGGTGGCCATTGCCGCCGCACTGGCGGTGACCCGGCTCATTGACGACGAACAGCTCAACGAAAAGGCCCAGCGTTTGGGGCAGCAGCTGTTCAGAGCATTGCACGCAATGGCAGAGCATCACGCCTGTATCGGTGACATTCGCGGTGTGGGAGCGATGGTGGCCATGGAGTTGGTTAAACACGGTGATGCCAACCAGCCGGACAAGGCCCTGACCCAGGCATTAGTGCAGCAGGCGGGGAAAATGGGGTTGGTATTATTATCCTGTGGCGTGCGTGCAAATGTGGTGCGTTTATTGATCCCGCTCACCGCAGAGAAAGAAATTGTCACTGAAGGCCTCAAAATCTTGTCATCAGCCCTCGAGTTAGTGCAAAATGCGCCTCATGCAGAATAACCGACGCTTTAAGGCGCCGGTTATTTTTTTTGCATTGTACGGTATGCAAACTAATTCAACAGAGGCCGGACCCAGATCCGGATAGATAACCAGGTTCGTGTGCGACCCCCAATCAATAAACGGTCGCCACTATGAGGAAATGTATCATGGGGCAATATTTTAAACCTGTACCGGTGCCCGCCGGTATCTTTATCAGCTGCGGCAAACTGCGCTCAGCCTTTATGTCCGTGTTCAGCGATGTAAAGATCAATCCCCCGTTTCCTGGTTATCCAACACGAAGTCAGCCCTGTACTTTGCGCACGGAGGTGTTTACGCACCCGGTGCTTGCAAATCAGGGAGGACTGAGCCATGTCTGTTAATGTCTCAACTGCCGCTGCGGCCACCAATCGCGTACAGCTGCGTAAAACCCTGACTCTGGTTCAGGTTGTGATGATGGGCCTGGCCTATCTGCAACCGATGACCATTTTCGATACCTTCGGTATTGTGTCTGGTCTCACCGACGGTCACGTTGCCACCGCGTATATCTTCGCGCTGGTGGCCGTACTGTTTACCGCCGTGAGCTATGGCAAACTGGTGAAACGCTTCCCGTCTGCCGGTTCTGCTTACACCTATGCGCAGAAAGCCATCAGCCCGCACGTGGGCTTTATGGTCGGCTGGTCATCCCTGCTGGACTACCTGTTCATGCCGATGATCAACATCCTGTTGGCAAAAATCTACCTGGAAGCTATCTTCCCGGGCGTGCCGTCGTGGATATTTGTCACCGCGCTGGTGGCGCTGATGACCGCGTTTAACCTGCGTGGCATCAAGGTGGTCGCTAACCTCAACAGCATCATCGTGGTGGTTCAGGTGGCCATTATGGTGGTGTTCATGGGGCTGCTGATCCATGGTGTGTATATGGGTGAAGGCGCAGGTACGCTGACCAGCACCAAACCGTTCTTCAGTGAAAATGCGCACGTCGTGCCGATGATCACCGGGGCGACCATCCTGTGCTTCTCATTCCTGGGCTTCGACGGTATCAGCTCACTGTCTGAAGAGACGCCGAACGCCGGTAAAGTGATTCCGAAAGCGATTTTCCTGACCGCGCTGATTGGCGGTGTGATTTTCGTGGTGGTGTCGTACTTCCTGCAGCTCTATTTCCCGGACATCTCGCGTTTCCATAACCCGGACGCGTCACAGCCAGAAATCATGCTTTACGTGGCCGGTAAATTCTTCCAGTCCGTGATCCTGTGCTTTAGCTGCGTGACCGTTCTGGCATCTGGCATGGCGGCACACGCGGGCGTTTCCCGCCTGCTGTATGTGATGGGCCGTGACGGCGTATTCCCGGAGAAAATTTTCGGTTATGTGCACCCAAAATGGCGTACCCCGACCTTCAACGTGGTGTTAGTGGGTGTGGTTGCGATGTCCGCCGTGACCTTTGATTTGGTGACCGCAACGGCGCTGATTAACTTCGGTGCGCTGGTGGCCTTTACCTTCGTTAACCTGTCGGTTATTTCGCAGTTCTATATCCGCGAGAAGCGCAATAAGACCGTCAAGGATCACATCAACTATCTGGTTCTGCCGGTGATTGGTGCACTGACCGTTGGCGCACTGTGGCTGAATCTTGAAGTCAGCTCAATGACGCTCGGCCTGGTCTGGGGCTCGATTGGCCTGTGCTATCTGGCCTTCATCACCAATCTGTTCCGGCAGAAGCCGCCGCAGATGAGTGGCGAGATCATGCCAGAGGCATAAAAATGTGAGGGACCCGCAAGGGTCCTTTTTTTTTGCTCTTTGGAAAGAGCAGGAAACGGTTTTGGTTTCAAACTATCACTTTAAATTCAAATTCAAATTCAAATTCAAATTCAAGGTCGTGGGCGCCGGCCCACACCGGCTCAGGGGGCCGCGCGCGTCCCCCCGAGACCCCAGCGCTATAAACAACAGCAGCTGCGCAGGTCACAATGGCCGTGTTTCAGGTGCCACAGCGATAGCCGTAAAATGTCAGCCCTGCCGGGCTTCCCGGCTGCGGGTTCGAGCCAACGGTAAAGATGTTGTCTCTCCACCGACTTGCCGGTGACATTTTGAACACGGCCGAAGCTTTTTTAAATTCAAAATCAAAACCTACGTGGTATTGACCTTTAAAATGTCGAGGCCGCATTCAAAAATGCCGCCGGAGGAGAGGTGGAAAACCGCGCGTCTTTTTGCGCGGGTTGTAACCCGAACGGAGGGGACCGCAACGCGGCGGGATTTTGCGGTTATAACCGCGGTGACTGAAATGCGGCCATTGTGACCAGCGCAGCTGCTGTTTTTAAAAAAGCCCGGGATTCCAAAGGGCGGCGGCGATTGGCCGCCCTTTGGTCGGTGTGGGCCGACGCCCACGATCTTGAATTTGAATTTAAAGATTTAAAAGCGAAAGCCATGCTTACGCCACCAGCCTCTTCCCGTAGTCGAATAGCGCCTTAAGAAGCGCCGTCTTCTCGGCATCCTCCTCGTACAGGTTGTACAGCGATTCGAGCTGCAAAATGTAGTCCTGTACCCGTTCGGCGTTGAGTTTTTCCTGGCGGTGTTCACGCCAGCGGCGCTGTTCGGCGTCGGTCAGGGTGGCGGGGAAATTGCGGGCGCGGTAGCGGAACAGCAGCGTTTCGATGCGGGAATCGTTGAAGGTCAGATCCAGCGCGGGCAGATTCTCGGGTTTGGTTTCCAGAATGATACGCATCGCGGCGCGATCGGCGTCGCTGAAAAATCCGTCGTACAGGCGGGCATCGACGTCGTCGGAGCCTTTGAACGGCTCGGCGTCGGCATACAGCGCCACCACTTTTTCCCGCACCTGAGAATTCTGGCGCAGCAGCTGCAAGTTTTGCAGGCAGCGCTCACGATCGATACCCAGACGTTCGGCGTTTTCCGGCAGCAGCGTTTTCGCCGGGGCCAGCACCGGGCACTTATTAATGTGCAGCAGTTTAATGGGCAGCGGCGACTGACCCGGCTCGAGCGCATCGCGGCGGGTGTACAGCCGTTCGCGCATCTGTTCGGCATCAAGTTCAAGCAGGGGCGTCATGTCACCGCCCAAATCACAAACAATCACCGCATTTTTGTTCTCAGGGTGCCACGCCAGCGGCGCTACCCAGGCGGTGTTGCCGCGTGCTGCGCCAAACATGCCGGACACATGCACCAGCGGCGTCATGGCAGGAATGTCGATCAGTGCGTTGATTTTATGCTTATTACGGTGCTCAAGCAGGAAGTCGAACAGACGCGGCTGCGCCTGTTTCACCAGCCTGGCCATGGCGATGGTGGCGTAAACGTCGGCCATCGCGTCATGGGCATTTTCGTGTTCGATGCCGTTGGCTTTGGTCAGATGTTCAAGGCGAAAGCTCGGGAAGCCGTCATCGTTTTCCGGCCAGTTGATGCCGTCCGGGCGCAGGGCGTAACAGGCACGCATCACATCCAGCAGATCCCAGCGGGAATTGCCGTATTGCCAGCTGTAGGCGTAAGGATCGTAGAAGTTACGGTAAAAAATATTGCGGCTGACTTCATCATCAAAACGAATATTGTTGTAGCCGACAATACAGGTTCCCGGCACGCTGAACGCTTTGTGGATTTGCGCGCTGAACTCCGCTTCGCTCAGCCCTTTCTCCAGCGCCAGCTGTGGTGTGATCCCGGTGATCATCACCGCTTCGGGTTCAGGCAGATAGTCGTCAGACGGGCGGCAATAGATCACCAACGGCTCTTCGATGATGTTGAAATCCTGGTCGGTGCGTACACCGGCGAACTGCGCAGGGCGGTCCAGCGCCGGGTTCTTGCCGAAAGTCTCGTAGTCATGGAAGTAGAAAGTTTTTTGCGGCTTGTCTGACATTGCGGAATTGACCCTTAATCGCGGCTGGTTGTAATGATATGGCATAGCGAACAGCCGGTAAGGATAACATTCAGCGGTAAGATGTCATGAGGAAATCTGTCGACCTGCGGCCTGTCCTGGAAAACCACACATTATTCACCTAAAGTTTGACTAAACCCCACTAAAACCACGGTGATCCTCTCTGACAACTCGGCTAAACTAGCTGCCTTTGATTCTTCTGCCACTTCATGGGTATCGCATGCATGCGTCTTGACAAGAAAATCTCGCCGCTCGACAACGTGATTTACAGCCATTACCGCATCACCCATGCGCTGCGTATTGCGCTGGCATTCATCCTCACTTTTTTGATCGTACGCCTGACAGCAATCCCCGAAGGCACCTGGCCTCTCATCACTTTGGTGGTGGTGATGGGGCCGATTTCATTTTGGGGCAATGTTTTACAGCGCGTCTCTGAGCGTATCGCCGGAACGGTGTTTGGTTCGGTATCTGGGTTGATTGCGCTGTGGCTGGAGCTCTATTCTTTTCCGCTGATGCTGGCGTGGTGCGGCATTGTGATGTTCGCCAGCGGCTATCTGACACTCGGAAAGCGGCCCTATATGGCACTGCTGATCGGCGTGACGCTGGCGGTGGTGTGCGGAGCCGGGCCGGGCGATATGACGACGGCGCTGTGGCGTTCGGGCGATGTGGTGTTTGGCTCGCTGCTGGCACTGTTCTTTGCCAGTATTTATCCGCAGCGCGCCTTTATTCACTGGCGGATGCAGATGGCCGACTACCTGATGTCGCTCAATAAGCTCTACAGCGCCTGGCTGTCGCCGAACATGCTCGAACGCCCGCATTTGCAGGGCAAGCTGAAAACCGCCATGACCCAAATGGTGAAGATGCGCGCGCTGTTCGCGCCGGCCAGCAAAGAGTCCCATATTCCCCGCGAAGTGTTCGACGCGATCCAAACCCTCAGCCGCAACCTGTTGTGTACGCTGGAGTTATTGGCTGATGCTTATTGGAGTTCACGCGAAAGCCACTATCTCCTGCTCAATGCCCGCACGCTGCGCAGTGCCCAGTTGCTGATGCTCAATTCCCTCGAGCAATTAAGCGATATGCTGCTAAACGGTACCAGAGAGGATGAGTCGGCGCTGAATCATCAGCTCAATGAATCCGCCGAGGAGCTGAAACAGCTGATGCAAGAGATGAACACCAGCCAGCATCTGGAAGCGCCTATTTATGGTTATGTCTGGCTGAGCATGCAGGTGGCCGAGCAACTCAAGTCATTGGGTGACCTGATCACCATGACCATGCGCAAAGAAGAGGCGCTAAATGGGGTCAGTGCGGTGCCGAAAGCGTGAAGGAATTTTTGTCTGCCCGCTAAAACGGGTAAGATAAGCGAATTGGACTTTCGTTCTGAACGCGCAGGAATTTCCTGCTACGCTGTAACCAACGTTCCGGGCTGTCAGTCACTGAATCTGTGTAACTTAATCGAAGGTGTTAAAATGGACAATATCAACAAGCCGAGCTTCCATGACGTTCTGGAGTTTGTACGAGTTTTCCGCCGCAAAAACAAACTGCAACGCGAAATTGCCGACAACGAAAAGAAAATCCGCGACAACCAGAAACGCGTTCTGCTGCTCGACAACCTGGGTGATTACATCAAACAAGGTATGAGTGTTGACGAAATTCAGGCCATCATTGCCAGCATGCGTGGCGACTATGAAGACCGCGTTGATGATTACATCATCCGCAATGCTGACTTGTCTAAAGAACGCCGTGAAATGTCGAAAAAGCTGAAAGCGATGGGCGAAATCAAAGCCAACGAAAGCAAATAAGCGTCGTTTTTCAGACAGTGATTCGTATTAAAAAGGCCCCGTCACGGATGTGATGGGGCCTTTTGCTTTTGTGAGGGATCATCTGAAGGCTAGACTGTCTGCACTTTCCCTTCCTGAATTGAAGGTTCATTTTCCAGCCGCTGGCGGCGACGCAAATTCGGGAACCATGCCATCCACAGGCCCACCACGATCAACGTCCCGATCCCGCCTATCGCCGCAGCAGGCACCGCTCCCATCCACGCCGCAAGTAAACCTGATTCAAATTCACCCAGCTGATTCGACGTGTTGATAAAGATTGAGTTGACCGCACTGACGCGCCCACGCATCTCATCGGGGGTATCGAGCTGAACCAGCGCACCGCGGATCACCATGCTCACCATGTCGAAACCGCCGAGGAAAAAGAGCGCAATCATCGACAACCACAACGTGGTGGAGAGCGCAAAAACCAGCGTTGCTGCACCAAAACCGGCCACGGCCGCGAACATGATCATCCCCACATTGCGGGTCAATGCGCGTCGACTAAGCCAGAACCCGACCAGCAATCCGCCGACGGCAGGTGCGCCGCGCAGCAGGCCCAATCCCCACGGACCCGTGTGCAAAATGTCCTTGGCGAAAATGGGCAGCAGGGCGGTAGCTCCCCCCAACAGCACGGCAAACAGGTCCAGCGAGATCACGCCCAGCACGTCTGGCCGGTTACGGATAAAACGAATTCCGGCGAACAACGTCGAGAAAGTGGCCGGCACGCGCTGCGGCGGCGCCTGTTCGTACTGCAAGCGGCTGACCATTACAATCGACAGAAAATAGAGCAGTCCGCAGGCAAGATAAACCACGCCTGAGCCTGCAATATATAACAATCCACCGATGGCCGGGCCGACCATCGCCGCCGCCTGACCCGATACCGCGTTGGCTGCCATAGCGCGGGCCAGCAGGTGCGGTGGCACCAGTGCGGGCAGCATCGACTGCATCGACGGCGCTTCCATTGCTTTGGCAATGGCGATCACAAACACCAGCCCGAGAATAGTCAGCTCATTCACGTGGTGAGTGAATGTCAGCACGCCTAAAGCGACAATCGCCAGCCATTCGGCAATTTGACCCCACAGCACCATGCGTCGACGGTCAAACTGATCCGCCATATGCCCTGCGAACAGCGCCAGCGTTACCGAAGGCAGAAACTGCGCCAGACCGATCAACCCGAGATCTAACGCGCGGCCGGTGATCGAATAAATCTGCCAACTCACTACGATGGACAGCATCTGAAAACCAAAGCTTGACCCGGCTCTGGCTACCCAAAAAGCGACAAAAGAGCGGTGTTGCAATAATGAATCTGAGGTAACGCCGGTAGGGGGCATAACACATTCCTGATGATCACTATTCTTGTTCTGGCCGTGTGGATAAGGGGAAATTCCATGGTTAGCCGGAAGCTTATTAGGGTTATTAATAGTGGGTTAATTATACAAGGAGAAACTTTTAGCATGAAAAAACGAGGGCGGATACCCTCTCAGTCATGCAAATTACGCGGGGATGTTTCACCTTGTGGCCATCAGGCAAAATGATAGGAAGGATTCGGTATTACAGCATTTGAGTTAACTCAGCACCCGCACCGGTTCTCCGGCCAAAAATGCCTCAATATCGTCCACGGCCTCGGTGAAATAGGTCTGATAATTACCGTCGGCAACGTATCCCAGATGCGGTGTCGCCAGTACATTAGGCAGGGTGCGCAGCGGGTGGTTGGCGGGCAGGGGTTCAACGTCAAATACATCCAGACCTGCACCGCCTATTTTGCAGGCCTTGAGAGCGGCAATCAGCGCGGGTTGATCGACAATCGCTGCGCGCGAGGTGTTAATCAACAGTCCTGAGGGTTTCATGAGTGCTAAGTCGGCTGCATCCAGCAGCCCTCGGGTGCGCTCACTGAGCACCAGATGAATTGACACAACATCGCTGGTGGCTAACAGCGCCTCTTTGCTGGCAGCAAAATCAACACCGCATTCAGCCGCACGTTCGGCGGTCAGGTTCTGGCTCCAGGCCACGACATGCATACCGAAGGCCTGGGCGATCACCGCCATCTTCTGCCCAATTTTCCCAAGCCCGATCAACCCCAGACGTTTACCGCTCAGACCAAAACCGACCGTATTTTGCCACGGGCCGTTATGGCGCAGCGCGTTGTTTTCTTCCACCAGATGCCGTGCCAGCCCGAGGATCAGCGCCCAGGTCATTTCCACCGGCGCACTGCCGCCGCTGCCGGTTCCGCACACCGTGACACCGCGAGATTTGGCCGCAGCCATATCAATGGAAGCATTGCGCATGCCGGAGGTGATCAGCAGTTTGAGGTTCGGCAGGCGGGCGAGCAGGGAGGCGGAGAACGGGGTGCGTTCGCGCATGATAATCACGATCTCTGCATCAATAATCGCCGCTGCCAGTTCTGTTTCATCCGCAATATGCTCGCTGAGAACCTGCATTTCCACTCGCTCTTTGAGCGGCGACCAGTCGGCAAAAGACAATGCCACATGTTGGTAATCATCGAGAATGGCACAGTGAATTTTGGCTGACATGGGCGGTTCCTTATTGGAAAGAGATGATTGGGCTGAGAGTGAGTTATAGCACCCGTATTTCCAAAAGCAAAAAGCCGCTCTGAATCACCAGAGCGGCTTTATAACAACACCCGATATAACCGCATCTATTGCCCGCCGGTGTGTGAACCGAAAGAGCATGAGACGTCAGGGAGCTGATCGTCATCATGCTGACACGCGGCAAACACCCGAAAGGTGGTACACATCATCATCACCAACGAGACTAATGACAGAATCTTGTTCACCTTAAACTCCCTTTAAGTAAGTTGAGTGACGTTGCCATTAGGTTATGAAAACTAATGGTTGAGTCTGAATTTTATCAGTCTGCGGGCAGGGATAGGGTGCGGTATATCTCTTTTTAGAAAGTAAAATTAACTACTTAAGTAAACAAGTCAGCGGGTTTTGTAAAGAGGCCGCGTGACATGAACCGGGGATCCGGTAATGATTCAGGTGCTACGGGCTGCCGCCGTCACCCCCGGGTCCCCGATGTAAAACCATGCGTTCTGGCTCCCCACACGGTGAACAAGCCCGTGATCAGCAGAGCAAGTACTGTCCATGGAAATGCGCCGATGCCGACATTCTGCAACAGCAGACCGCCGGTAATACCGCCGCCCGCGATAGCCAGATTCCACGCCACCACAATCATCGACTGGGCGACATCGGCATCCACGCCCGCCGCATCTGCCGAGGCGGTTTGCAACAATGCGGGTGCGCCACCAAAGGTCAGCCCCCATAGCGTCATGCTGGCATAAACCACCAGCGGAGAGCTGCCCGACACGCCCCATGCCAGGACAGCCAGCGCAAAACCGGCCAGACTTAATAACACGGCGCGCCGCAGCCAGCGGTCAACCACGACGCCGACGAGCCAGATGCCGCCGAGAGCACTGAGTCCAAAGACCAGCAGAACGCTATCGACCTGAGCTGTCAGACCCGCAGGCGCAAGCAAGGGGGTGATATACGTGTAAAGAATATTGTGCGCCAGCACCCAGACCACAATGACAAACAGGATTGGGCGCAGGCCGGGGGTGGTCAAGACTTTGCTCACGGGTTGGCCCTCCTGCGACAACTGCCCAGGGAAATCTGGCACTTTCAGCATCACCCAGCCCACCAGTAAAACGGTCAGCAGCGACATCAGCCCAAAGACCATCTGCCAGTTGAGCTGGCCGCCGAGCCATGTTCCGAGCGGCAGACCAATAGCCAGTGCGACCGGCGCGCCGATCATGGCCACCGCCATGGCTCGGCCCTGTAACTGCGGCGGGACCATGCGCCGGGCATAACCTGCTAATAATCCCCATGCCAGACCGGCAGCCGCACCGGCCATGAAACGGGCTGTCATGATCACTATCAGGTCTGAGGAGAGTGCGGTGAGCGTATTGAAGGCCAGAAACCCAAGGATGGCGGCCAACAGGGCTGAACGGCGTCGCCAGCGGCGAGTCAGGGCGGTTAACGGGATGGCCGCCAGCAGTGATCCCAGCGCGTATGATGTCACCAGTTGCCCGGCAAACGACGGTGAAATATTCAGACCGTGGCTAATCTGCGGCAACAATCCGGCGGGCAAGGTTTCGGTCATGATGGCAATAAAACCGGTCATGGCGAGCGCCAATAATCCTGAAATCGGCAGGGGAGATTTCATTTTGCAACGCCCGATGTGACGCCGTAGACCGCGTCGCGTAAGTCAGTGACAAACTGGCCGGACATCCCTTCATACAGCGTATTGGTCAACGCCACCACGCTCAGTTGTTGTGTCGGATCGACGAACCATGAGTGGCCATAAGCCCCTCCCCAGCGCCAGGTGCCGGGGGATTCCGGTGAGGCGATGGCCTGCGGGTCACGCAAAATGGAGAAGCCTAATCCGAAGCCGCAGGCGGGGAGCTGCGCAATGTCCCGGCCATTGGTTTGGTCGCGGCCCATTTGTGCGACGAGATCTGCCGGCAGCAGCGGGGCACCGCCCTGACGCAGGACTTCCAGTAGCCGCATCAGATCACCCGCACTGCCCACCATTCCCGCGCCACCCGACGCAAAAGCCTGAGGATCTAAGGCTCTGGCGGGGGAATAAGGAATGCCAACCGTTCCCTCAAATGGCGCAACGATTTCCCCTTCCTGCAAAATATGCGGGGCTGGCGTATCACTCACATAAGCCTGGCTTAGACGGGCCACATCGACGGCGGTAAATGCGGTATCCGCCATTGCCAATGGCCCGGTCACCCGTTGCGCGACGACGTCGGCTAAAGGCTGCTGGCAGACGGCTTCGATCACCGCCCCGACCACATCCGTCGCCAGAGAATAATTCCACGATGTTCCCGGCGCATAAAGCAACTCGACTCCTGCCAACCTGCGCAGGTTCTCCTGCAAAGAGTGGGTGCTGCTGTCCATGCCGTCTGATATTCCGGCCAGGGCATAAGGGCTTTGATGATCGGGTTCTAAAAAACGATAACTCAGCCCGGCGGTATGACTGAGCAGATGACGCAGGGTGATAAGGGGCATTTCACCCTGTGGCAGGCGGGGGGCAAAATCCGGTAGCCAGCGGCGGATATCATCCTCAAGGCCCAGTTTTCCCTGCGCGACCAGCACCATCGCTGCCGTCGAGACAATGGGTTTACTGACCGATGCCAGCCGAAACAGCGTATCAGTCGCCATCGGCAGGGCGGACTCCCGATCGGCCAAGCCGGCTGCCCGACAATATCGGAGCGTACCCTGATGGGAAACCATGACGACGGTCCCCACCAGGCGGTGGTCGTAAAGGGCCTGATCGATCACTGCATCAATGCGAGACGGAAGATGAGTCAAATATTCGTAGCGTACTGCAACTGGCGATAACTCGGTGGACATGGCGATTCCTGTTGTTTGGTGAGGGATGTCGCCACCATAGAGAACTACACACTGCGGAAAAAGTAGGGTAAATTTCTCTTGTATGCGGACAATGATGTCCGCAATAGGAGCGTTAATGGAGAACCTCAGCACTCTTACCGTGTTTGTGCAGGTAGCAGAAAGCCGCAGTTTTGTTCTGGCAGGCCGCCTGCTCGGGATATCCGCCTCGGCAGTCGGTAAGAATATTGCGCGGCTGGAAGCCAGGCTAGGGGTCAGACTGTTTCACCGCAGTACCCGCAGTATCACCCTGACCGCCGAGGGCATGATGTTCCTTGAGCGCAGCCGTCGCATCCTTAACGAACTTGAGGCTGCCGAGGTGGAGTTTTCACAGATTAAAGAGATCCCACGTGGCCGGTTGCGGGTTAGCCTGCCGCTGGTCAGTTCGCTGGTGTTGCCCGTGTTGGGGGACTTCATGCATCAGTATCCTGACATCGAGCTGGATCTGGATTTCACCGACCGGATGGTTGATGTGGTGGAAGAGGGGTTTGACGCGGTAGTCCGTACCGGCGAACTGACCGATTCCCGGCTTTCGGCTAAAAAATTGGGTGATTTTAAGATGCTACTGGTGGGTTCTTGTGATTATTTCCGGCGCTATGGGGAGCCGCAGCATCCCGGCGATTTAGCTGCACACCGGTGCATGCATTATCGATTTCCCACCAGTGGGAAGTTGGAAAGCTGGCCGCTGAGTGAATGTGCTGACAGCGATATTCCCGTTTCCATGGTGTGTAACAACATCGAAACCCGCGTTTGCTTTGCTCTGAAGGGGCTCGGGATCGCCTGTCTGCCGGATTTTTCCATCCGTGAACTTCTCCAGGCGGGTAGTCTGCAAACTGTGCTGGACGACTATGTCCATCGTAAAGTTAGCCTGCACGTGGTCTGGCCTTCTGACCGTTATATGACGCCAAAACTGCGGGTGTTTATCGATTTCCTGAGCGCGAATATGTTTCCTGTCCCGCAAGAACGTAATGATAAATGCTAAACAGCAACAAGCCTGCTTAATATGAACTGCCCAACTTTAGCGGGGCCGTTCAGCGTGATGAAACAGATGACGACGGTGTATATCTTTCGTAAGGTAAATGGCGATTTTAAGGGCAAAGAGGGAGTGATTATGGGCAGATTTCATGGCAAGCGTGTACTTATAACGGGTGGCACCAGCGGGATGGGGCTGGCAGGTGCGCTGCGCATTGTACAAGAGGGGGGACAAGTTGCCATCACGGGGCTCAGTGAAGAACGTCTGGCACAAGCCCGCAAGCTGTTGCCGGGCACCGCATTGATCCTGAAAAGTGACGCAGCAAGTGAAGCTGATATTAATGCGCTCGCAACGGCTGTCAGCCGCTGGGGGCCCCTCGACGGATTGTGGCTGAATGCCGGTTATGCGGAAGTAGGCGCACCTGAATCCGTTACTGCCGACGCCTTTAACCGCATGATGAACACCAATGTCCGCGGGCCGATGCTCCAGCTTGCCTCACTCTCCACCACTTTAAACCCCGGCGCATCGGTGCTGGTCACCGCATCGTCTTCGGTCTATGAAGGCGCGGCAATGACCAGCCTGTATGCTGCAACCAAAGGCGCCCTTGTCGCCATGGTAAAAAGCTGGGCCGCCTCGCTGGCTACGCGCAACATTCGCGCCAACACGCTGGTGCCAGGACCCATCGAGACTAATTTCAGACACTTCATGCCCGATGAGTCGCGGCAACAGTTTGAAGATTTTGTGGTAAGCCAAGTGCCACTCAGGCGAGCCGGTACAGCGGATGAAGCTGCTGCCGTCGCACTTTTCCTGCTCTCAGATGATGCGTCTTACGTGACTGGAAGTCAGTATGCGGTAGACGGCGGGCTGGTTCACTATTGATGTAAAATCCGAGTGGAAACATCATCTTACTTTACCAGCCCGTAATCGATCCGTTTGCCTGCTCCTGATGGGCTTGCAACGTTACCCGTTCTGAGTGGATGCAGATTTAAGTGAAAGCGGGCACGCCAGAGAAGCGCCCTGTTCTTTTACTTATTGCAGATGGCCCGTTATCAATACAGGCCATCTGCTTCTGCGTGGACCCTCAGGTTCCGATTAATGCTAATTAATCCAGTAGCGGCTTGCGGTTTTCTTTCGCCGGCTCTGGCTTGAGTTTTTCAACGGGAATACTGCACATGCTTTCAGCTATCATCCCAAAAAGAGAGTCTTTCGGGAAGGTTTCCCATTGCCCCACATCCAGCGTCGCATGTATAAGATCGCCCTCCGCGAACGGTTTGGAAAAAAGCGTATGTCCCATAACGGCACGCTGGTTTTTGTCGCAATTAATCACATCGGTTGCCCGGGAACTGGAAACGTAGACGGGTGGATTTTTTATAATCAGTGTCTGCTCCGCGTAGTTATTGATGAAATAAAACCGGCGCAAGTGGCTGTTATCCTGGTAAGTTGAAATCACCCTGAAATCGACATACGAAGTCCCGTTTTCATTTTCAAGAATTTTTATTAAACCAGCCGGTGCTTTGGCAGGCGTTTGCGGCAGTGGTTTACTGGTCCCAGTACAGCCCGTCAGCATAAGTAATACCAGCCATGTCAGCTTTTTCATTTTGCTGCCCCACCGGTTAAATCAGGTCGTAATGTCGCGAGCATGTCAGGCGTTACATTTCCCTGAACTGAACAGAGCAATAATGTCCCTTCTTTACCTTTGCTGAGCATTAACAACTTTTCGGTACTTTCTTTTGCCGGAGCAATACCCGACACCGCCTGCGCATTTTTTTTCCAGGCACTGTTTGGGTCGGCTTTAATCATCGCCTGAGAGAGGTAATCATCTCCGGCCTTACTCCAGGTTAAATGATCAAGCCTGGACATGACCTCTTCAGGTGATTCTTTGAAAATCAGCCCCCAGTAATAGTACTTACCGTAATTGATTTCATTGAGGTTGCTGGTTTGCAGAAAATATCCCGATAGCGTCAGATTTAATTCATGTAGAGGTTGGGCAAACCATACGGTGCCATTACCGTCAACCGGCGCTTTGAACCAGGCGCGAAATTGCTGGTCAACCGTTAAAGGTGCTACGCGGCTGAGTGTGGTTCGCTGATGATAAATTTCACTGAAAAATGTTGTGTCGCAACGCGTCAGGCTTTGCGTCAACGTATTGGCGTAAACAGGTAACGTTACCCCTGTCATTCCCAGCATGAGCCCAATGGAGCAGATAATTTTACGCATGTAATATCCATATAATAAAAAAGACGCTATTTTTATCGGCGCGCTGCGATGAGACTTTACGCTTTTTTCTTTTACTCCATTATCAGGCATGTTAAAAAACCTGCCCTTGCAGTTATGACCTCCAGCAATCCCTGTCGTGTAGCCCCCAGAGCACTGCACATTCCATGCGCTTTTAATATCTTTGCAGTTGGTTAGCCATAGCTCTGTTATGGTAAATACGACCGAATAGCGTAGTGGTTATATCCTATAGCCGTAAAATTAACTTCAGCTTTTCGCTCACAGTTACCCCTGGTCGTAGGCAGCTTTGTGCCAAGAGCGGACATGCCACATATCAATCTATCTTAATCAAAGTTGAGCTGCTCAGATAACACTCAAGCGTTAAAATAGACAATGCCATTTTTCTTAACGCTGACGTTAACGGTCCAAGGCAAGATGCCTGTTGAGTTTGATAAGATTGCCGCGGTATATTCGAACAATATCTGTCGGAGTTTAGACAATTACCTGAGGTAAAATCAAATGTCATTAACCGCTCCTGTATTGTCAGCAATTATTGCCAGCACTGTTGCCGGTATTGGCGTCGTAGCTCAATTATTAATCGCTTATCTGGCTCGAAAACAGATTACAAAACAACTTGATCTGCAGCACCTAGTCTCACATCGTTCAACAGCGTCATTTATTGCAGACAAACGACAGAAGTGGATTGATGAACTGCGTACTGACATGGCCTTTCACCTGGCTTTATCGCAAGAGATTATCTGGAAGTGGGATGCTATGCGTGATCGTGCAAAGCTACGCGTTATGCAAGATGCAACTGATGCAAATGGAGAAGTAGACCAAATTAAGGCTGAAGAGATTTATCAAGAAGCGGCTGATGCATTCTCACCTGAGAACGGAGCGCGAGACCGCGAACATCAGGAACGACATACCCGCATTATGTTCAGGCTAAACCCGCAAGAGAAACTACACATCATGCTTAGGGATTGCCTAGTAGATATTCGGTCTACTATAGGCAATTACCAGGGAATAAGAACGCCAACTGAAACCCAATTTCAACTCAAAGAAATGATTAGGCTGATTGGTGAAGCACAAACATATACTGAAGCCATTTTAGGTGCTGAATGGAGGCGAGTAAAACAGGAAGTCGCCTACCCTGAAGTTTTGATGTCTACAATCCCAAAACCAAGTTCAGACAATTAAAAATTATATATTTCTGACACACTTTCCATGCGTTAAAACGATAAGGCATTTTTAAAGTTTGAAAGTGTAATAATCATTCGAACTTCTGTTTTTCGCTCATAGCTGCCCTTGATCTTTGCATTGGGCTGCTTCGTGCCAGGAGCGGACATAGTTATCGTCATTCCTGAAGGTCACAGTTGCTTGTGTAAAGAGGAGGTGAAAAATTTGATTTGTTTACAGTGGTGGCTATTGGTCGCCCGAGAATGAAAAACCATCTGCAATAATTGACTAACTTTTGTTCTTAGCAGCCAATAATCGCTGCTGTAAGCGGCTTCGTGCCAGAAGCGGAAATTACGCACATCACAGTTTTTAATTATTGGACGTCGTTTACAGCGCTATGCACAAACTTCATGCATAAGAGTGGAGGCCGCACAAGAAATGCGGCCTTTGGTATCAGAATGTCAGTTCAGGCATCTGTTCCATTACAAACGCTAAAACTTTCTCCGCGTCGAGTGACGCATAGGGCAGACTTTCAATAATTGCAATTGAACGAGTGTCTCCGACAATTTTTTCTATCTCGGAGGCTTTGTACTGAATATGCGGCGCAATAAGAAAACCGTCGAAAGCGGGAGCGACACTGGCAAAATTATCCAGACCCACAGCGCTAATAATGAGATGGTGCCCCTCTTTTTCTGCGAGCAACTGCATCCTTTTGGCGAGAGAATTTGCTGTATTACCAAACAAACAACATATCAGAAGCTTTTTCATATTTTGTACCCCCTGAAAATTGTTCACAGAATAATACTCGACATGCTCATAAAATGAGCGCCTGATCTTATTTACATGACAAATTACGAGTAGAGTTGATGTACCCCAGAAAAGACGAACCTGCCGTATTGTTTGACTGCCGGGATGCATCTGGATCTTTTGAGCAGCCGCTTATCTAAGACGTTTCGTCATTGGGCCTTTTGTCTGCTTCTCGCTCAAAGCCATCCTGATCCAACGCGGACAACTAAGTGCCAGAAACGGACGTTATTAACAGAGCGTTGTGTCTAATCCTGCGAGCAGGTCACGCCAGCCTCTGATAGATCCCTCCAAACTCAAGCCACGCAGTGATCAGCGCTTGCAACCTGGTACAGCCTCAAAAATTACAGGTATAATCCCACAAATTATTCAACGGGCTTAGAAACGAAGATGACAAAACTCACCTTACAAGAACAACTGCTAAAAGCTGGATTAGTGACCAGCAAAAAAATGGCCAAAGTTCAAAGAACGACTAAAAAGTCGCGAGTTCAGGCTCGTGAGGCAAGAGGGGCTGTGGAAGAAAATAAAAAAGCCCAACTTGAGCGTGATAAACAGCTCAGCGAACAACAAAAACAAGCGGCTTTATCTAAAGAGCATAAGGCTCAGGTGAAGCAACTCATTGAAATGAATAGAATCGAGATTGCAAAAGGCGATATTGGTTTTAACTTCACAGATAATAACGTCATTAAAAAAGTCGTTGTGGATAAGCTTACTCAAGCTCAACTGATCAGTGGTCGCCTCGCCATTGCTCGTTTGGTTGTTGATAACAATAGCGAGAGTCAATACGCGATTATCCCCGCGATCGTAGCCGATAAAATTGCGCAGCGAGATGCAAACAGTATTGTATTAAACAGTGCACTTAGTCAGGAAGATCAAGATGAAGAAGATCCGTATGCCGATTTTAAAGTGCCTGATGATTTGATGTGGTAATTAACGTTTTCAGAGGTTTTCGCTTTCAGAACGGGCTGGTATTACGGGCTTTGATCCACTCACCGCCAATGGGATGAACAAAATGCAGCTCACTGGCGTGCAGCATCAACCGCGGTGTCCGTTCGGTACCTGGCAGCAGGCGACCGCCATACAGGTCACAGCCCAAAATAGGGTGACCCAACTGCTGACAGTGGATGCGGAGTTGATGAGTGCGCCCGGTTTCCGGGGTTAGCTGTACCCGCGTCAATGGCAGTAACGTCCGGTCTTCCAACTCGTGGTAGAAACGCTCAACGACCCGATAGCCGGAGCGAGCGGGCTTGCCGTGGATTGCGCAAATCGACATCAGCGGGAACAGCGCCGGGTCTTTGGCAATCGCGGCGTCTATCACCCCTTCGTTGTCGTCCAGGTGTCCGCAGAGCAGTGCGCTGTACACTTTGGTCACTGTGCGCTGGCTGAACTGTTGGCAGAGGGCGGCATTTATCGCCTTATTGCGGGCAATCACCATCAGCCCGGACGTACCGAAATCAAGGCGGTGGACCAGGGTGCAGCCGGGGAATATCTGTACCAGCCGATGATGCACCGAATCGAGATTTTGCGGGTTTTTCCCTGAGAGGCTCAGCAGCCCGGCGGGTTTATTGATAAGCACCAGATGCTCATCCTGATAGAGAGTCTCTATCTTGTCGTGGCACGGTGGGGCAATAAAGGTATCGATAATCGTAGACATCAGGCTGCCCGGATGAAGAGTGGGAGCGGATGATACCTCTAATAACGACTTTTGGACTCAGTATTTGTCAGGTGTGCTGAATACTTCGCGTAACGCGCCCGTTATTCTTGCATGACAGGACGCTGTTGGGCGGTATCCACAATACGGTTTTCCGACAGCAGGAACACCGGGGGAAAGAAAAACGGATCTCTTTACCATTAAGGTCGAATAGAAACATTTGTACTATTGAGTCAATACTTGAGCCAGTTTCTTTATACCTTCAACGATTTCTAATGGTGAATGTGCTGCAAAACCTAACAGGATGGCCTGGTTTGTTGGTTTTGTTTGGCAGTATCGTGAAAGGGGTTGTGCGCCTAAACCTGCTTTACGGCATTGATCAATCATGTCAGATTCCTGAATTTCTTCCGATAACCAACAGACAATGTGAATACCTGAATCCGAAGGTTCTGCGAAAATAATTTCTGGTAGATATAATTGTATGGCTTCAATCATAACCCGTTGGCGTTCATGGCATGCTTTTCTAACCCGCCTGACGTGACGCGCATAATGACCCTCAGAAATAAATGTGGCAAGTATCGTTTGTTCTAAATAAGGTGTCCGCGTATCTGCGTAATATTTAGCAATTTTAAAGGACTCCACTAAACTTTCTGGTATAACCAGAAAACCCAGATGAAATCCCGGAAACATCATTTTAGAAAATGAACCAGCATAGATAACCCGCTGGTGTTGATCTAATCCTTGAAGTGCTTGTATCGGCTGGGCTGTATATCTGAATTCACTGTTATAATCATCTTCAAATATCCAGGTTTTATTTTCAGATGCCCAGTCAAGTAGAGCAATCCTCCTGGATAAACTTAATGTCCCGCCAAGAGGGAATTGATGAGAAGGTGAGGTGAAAATCATTTTTGCATGCGGCCAGTGCTTTATACCATAGGATACATCCATACCATTTTTATCACTGATGACAGGGCGGATTTTAGCACCCATGGAAGTAAATGCCCCTAAAGCGCCATCATATCCCGGTTCATCTAACCAAACTTCATCTCCTTTTTGCAAAAGAACTTGCGCTGCAAGATTCATTGCTTGTTGGGTTCCATTGACAATAAGTATCTGTTCATCAGTGCAATTCAAGCCACGCGTTGTGCGAACATATTTACTAATGGCCAACCTTAATGGTTTAAACCCCAAAGGTTCATTGAGTTTCCAATCCTGGTGGCGAAACTGACGCCAGGTTCGTCCTAACAATCGGCCCCAAAGTTCATATGGGAATAGATCTATGCAACCTATTCCAATATTAAATTTCAGATTATATCCGGCGTATGGCGAGGTCATGCCCCATATTTTTTCCATTACCTTCATATGAGGGTTAATGTAGGGATCGTCATTTCTATTACTCATGTTCTTGTGAAGTGATATGGGTTTTATATGAATCATTTCATCAGGAATGATCGCTGTGACATAAGTTCCTGAACCTTTTTTAGTAATGAGGTAACCTTCATCAATGAGGCGTTCTAAACCAGATAAAATAGAATTTCTTGAAATTGACATCATTTCAGAAAAGGTTCTGCTGGAGGGGATTTTTCTTCCCGCTTTAAGCTGACCATTCAGTATTAGTTCTTTTATAACCAAATAAAACTGCTCTTTAATTTTCCCTTTTTTAAGCAATAGGCTTGGGAAGCTGGCAACGTTCTTTTCCATCATAAAAGTGGACCCATAAAAAATTAAACAAGTGTACCTTATATGATACCACTCTAAGCGGTATTCTTTCATCTCCAAACACGTTACCTTCTAACAAAGTGATTGATATGATTGATGAAAAAGTAAAAATCTCAGTGGTGCCCGCTCAAGAAGAAGATTACTCAGCATGGCTTCCTTACTGGTTGAACTATCAGCAATTCTATGAGGTTCAGTTACCTGAGGAGACGACAGTTGAAACATGGAAGCGTTTTTTCGATGCAAATAAAGACATGTATTGTGCAGTAGCGAAAGAAGGGCAGACAATCCTCGGATTCGTTCACTATGTTTTTCATGGTTCAACATGGTCGGTAAATGATTTCTGCTATTTAGAAGATCTGTTTGTTGCCCAGGATAACCGGAGTAAACATATAGGAAAACATCTCATTGAGCATGTTAAACAAAAGGCCAGGGAGCGCCAATGTGCAAGATTATACTGGCATACACAGGAAAAGAATTTAACGGCACAGAGACTTTATAACTGGGTCGCGGAGAAGCCCGGTGTCATAGAGTATAGAATGCCCCTCTAAGATTCACTTGCTCAGTATTTGATTGACGAGCCATTAATATAAATATGTCAGCGGGGACACGATATTTTTCCGCAGCAGAAGCAAAAAGCCCGCTCAGGGAAACCTGAGCGGGCTTTTCTAATTTGGCTCCTCTGACTGGACTCGAACCAGTGACATACGGATTAACAGTCCGCCGTTCTACCGACTGAACTACAGAGGAATCGTTTGAACGGGGCGAATAATAGCGAGTGCCCGTGGGCATGTCAAAGGGTTAAACCAAAATAGCGTCTGTTTGCTGAGAGTTTCACCAGGTTGTTGATTTTTCTTGCAGGAAATTTTTTTGGCGGGGTTGCTGGCACTGAGGCCGGGCGAATCATCGTTGGGCGGGACGTGGGTAGATAGCTTTACTCAATACCCGGAAAGAAAAAAACCAGCTGTTAATCCAGACGGGTGGACCGAATAACAGCTGGCGATCATCAAATTTGATGAGCTAAGGAGAAACTGAGGTCGTCAGTGATCTTTTAATGCAGCTTCTGTGCCAGTTTCGATAACAGGCTGTGTTTTTTCCTTGTGGCGGCGGCTCAGGAAGGCATTAAGTAAAATCGCGCCGAAGGTGGCAGTGCCGATGCCGCCCATGGTGAAGCCACCAAGGGTGAGAGAGAAGTTGCCTGCCCCCAGTACCAGCGTGACCGCGACCATGATCAGGTTACCGTTCTGATTTAAGTCCACGTTGTTCTGTACCCAGATCCGCGCCCCGGCAACGGCAATCAGACCGAATACCACAATGGATGCCCCGCCAAGCACCGGGCCGGGAATGGTATGGATCAGTGCACCAAATTTGGGAGAGAAGCCCAAAATAATGGCAACCAGACCGGCGGCGACAAAAATCAGCGTCGAGTAGATTTTGGTCACGGCCATCACGCCGATGTTCTCAGCGTAGGTGGTCATCCCGCCGCCGCCCACGGAGGCAGAAAGCATGGTTGCCAGCCCGTCACCGACAAACGCACGGCCCATGTACGGGTCAAGGTTTTTACCGGTCATTCCCGCTACCGCTTTGATGTGCCCGAGGTTTTCAGCGACCAGAATCACGGCCACGGGGGCAATGAGCAGCATGGCGTGCGTGTTAAATACCGGGGTGGTCAGGGTCGGTAAGCCTATCCATGCGGCCTGAGAAATTATGCTGAAATCCACCGGCGTTCCGAGTCCCAGTCCGTTGGTGATCACCACATAAATCAGATAGGCAGCAATCAGCCCAAGCAGTAATAACAGTTTTTGCACCAGTCCACGGGTGAATACCGCCACGCTACCGATACACAATACGGTCACGACGGCCATCCAGCTGTCGAAGGAGGAGGCGGAAACGCTATGCACGGCGATCGGTGCCAGATTCAGGCCAATCGCCATCACCACGGCACCGGTTACGACCGGCGGCATCAGTTTTTCAATCCAGCGAGTGCCGGTGGCCATAACGATAAAGCCAATCAGCATATACACGGCGCCGCAGGCGATGATACCGCCAAGGGCCAGCGCAATATTGGGGTTCGGCCCATGACCGCTGTAACCGGTGACCGCAATCACCAGACCGATAAACGCCGCACTTGAGCCGAGATAACTCGGCACCCGCCCGCCAACAATGATAAAAAACAGCAGGGTGCTGATACCGGACATCAGGATCGCGATATTGGCGTCAAACCCCATCAGCAGCGGCATCAGCACCGTCGCCCCGAACATGGCGACCGTATGTTGCAGGCCCATAATTATCGTCTGCCCTAACGGCAGCCGTTCATCCGGCGCGACAACGGCGCCATCCAGATTGCCCTGCTGTTTACGCCATTTTGGAAACCAGGAATTCGCCATCTCGTGCTCCGGGGTGAAGGATGAATACATCGTAAGGGGCTAGTCGACTGCCCGTTTAATCAGGCCGTGTGGCACATCAGCGGGTGATAGCGCCGGTCGAAATAAGCCAGTCCGTGGCTCTGGTCATTGCGTAACAACGCAATGGCTTCACAGAACAGAATATCGTGCGTGCCGACGGTGGTGATCTGAGTAATTTTGCAATCAAATGACGCCACGGCACCACTGAGGATCGGCGAGCCGGTGGCCAGTTGCGACCATTCAGCGGCTTCAAAGCGCTGCGCCATCGGCGTTTTACCGCCGAATAAATTCGACAGGGATTCGTGGCTGTCGGCCAGTGTGTTAACGCACAGCACCTGATTTTCTTTAAATATCGGGTAGACCGACGCGGAACGGTTCAGGCACACCAGCAGCGTCGGCGGAGAGTCAGTGACGCTGCACACCGCCGAGGCAGTGAAACCTGCACGTCCTGCCGGGCCTTCGGTGGTGATGATATTGACCGCCGATCCCAGGCGCGACATGGCATCCCGGAAGTCCTGTTTATCTACCGACGGTGTATCGGCGTGAAGCATGGTTGTTTGCATGATAATGTCCTCGTGTTCAGACTTGCCGACAGGCGCGGTCAAAATCGAGGCGAGGCAGCCGTCCATAGACTTTGCTGCTGTCGCCATAACCGATGTTAATCAGGAAGTTAGATTTCCAACCCCGTTCAGATAGAAAATGTTCATCGACCAGTGCGGCATCAAACCCGGACATCGGGCCGGTATCCAGCCCCAGTGAACGGCAGGCCATGATCAGGTAGGCGGCCTGTAAACTGCTGTTACGAAATGCGGTTTCGTAGGCCAGCTGCGGGCTGGAGGTAAACCACGAGCGGGCATCGCCGTGTGGGAACAACTCCGGCAACATCTCGTAGAACTGCGGGTCATAAGCCACAATGGCCGTGACCGGCGCGGAGAGCGTTTTCGCCAAATTGCCGCTGGAAAGGGCCGGTGTCAGCTTCTCTTTGGCTTCTGCACTGCGCACAAAGACGAAGCGGGCCGGGCAGCAGTTGGCGGAGGTTGGCCCCATGCGTGCCAACTCATAAGCCTGTTTGAGTAGTTCGTCGCTGACGGGTTTATCCTGCCAGCCATTGTGGGTGCGGGCTTCGGTGAATAAGGTTGCCAGTGCGCTGGCGGTTAAGGCTTCGGCCATGAGATCTCCGTCGGTATGTGGTCTGAAGGCCTGCACGCATGCGTCAGCAGCCACTCCAGTAATATCGGGTTAAAGGTATCGCTGTCGGTCACGCTCATGGCATGACCACCGTAATTCATCTGTTGATGCTCACCGTTGGGCAGCCCGGCAGCCAGAGTGGCCGAACAGTGCCACGGCACCAGCAGATCATCTGTGCAGCTCAGTACCAGCGTGTGGGTGACAATCTCCCCGAGTTGATCGGTCAAGTCTGACCCCATCAGCGCCTGTAAGCGGTGCAGCAGATTTTCCATCCCCTGAAAATGCGCCACCTGATGCTGGCGTTCCTCTTGCAATAACGCATCATTGGCAGACAGCCAGTCGCCCGGGTAGAGAAACAGCGGCTGCGCCTGAACGTAGGCATCAACGCCGCTGTTAAGGAGCAGGTTTTGGCGCACTTCAAAGCAGCGACGGGTTTGGTTGTCGAGCTGCGCCCAACCGTTGATCACCACCAGACTTTGCAGCAGCGACGGGTAACGCCTTGCAAGATGCAGGCCGATAATCCCGCCGAGCGCATGTCCCACCAGGTGACAACGCTCGATATGCTGTTCGTTGAGTAAACCGGCCAGCTCATCGGCCATGTCTTCCATGCGGTAACCGGCAGGTACTGTGCCCTGACTCGCTCCGGTGCCGTGCTGGTCATACACCATGACGCGAAAATGTTCAGCCAGCATCGCCAACTGGGGTTGCCAGAAGCCATGTACACCACCGAGTCCTGATGACAACACCAGCGTGTCGGCGTCAGGGGTGTCTTTACCTAATACCTTGTAATACATGGTTATCCCTTAAGGTGATCAGCAACCATCAGCGGCCAATGTGTGCAATAGACGCAATTTCAATCAGTGCGTCGGGTTTTACCAGCCCACACTGAATGCAGAAACGCGCCGGTTTCTCGCCGGGGAAAAATTCGGCATACACCTGGTTCACCGCCGCATAGTTCGCCCAGTCGGTGATGAAAATAGAGTTCATGGTCACGTCATCCATCGTGCCACCCGCCGTTTCGATCACGCTTTTAATGATCTCCAGCACGTGACGGGTTTGTGCCGCCGCATCGCCAATGTGTACAACATTGTTCTCTTTGTCGAAGGGCAGGGTACCGGAGACGTAAACCACACCGTCGGCCAGGATGCCTGGAACAAAAGGGGCCAGCGGAACGCCGCTGCCCGCCGGAATAATGGCACTTTTAGGCATAGTTCAATTTCCTCGTGAGCTTAAGGTCAGGCGGCATTTTGTTCCGATTGATAACCCACGGCGTCACAGAAGTTACGCACGCTGGATACCCAACCGAAGAAGGTTTCGATGTTATAAATCGCCGCCTTTTGGGCGAAATCAGGCCCGGCCTGATGGGTTGCATCTTCCAGTACCACACCGAAATATTCGAGGAAGAACCCATCGCGCAGCGTGGATTCCACGCACACATTGGTCGCGATGCCGGTAAACACCAGATGATGAATGCCGTAACTGCGCAGCAGGCTGTCGAGCTGGGTGTTGAAGAAGCCGCTGTAGCGCGGTTTTGGCAGCACGATATCGCCCGGTTGTGGCTGAAGTTCGTCTACCAGGTCGTAATCCCAGTCGCCTTTCGCCAGCAGTTTGCCCATCAGCTCCGGGTGTTTGCGCATGGTTTTCAGTGCGTTGGACTTGTGGAAGTTCGGCGAACCGGCACCGCCTGCTTCGACGTACTGATTGTCCCAGCCGTTTTGGAAGAAGATCACTTTGATCCCGGCGGCGCGTGCTGCGGCAATCGCTATTTTGATGTTGGCGATCACGGGGGCCGTGGCAGACACATCAAAACCGGCCAGATCGAGATAACCGCCCGGTGAGGCGTAGGCATTTTGCATATCTACCACGATCAGCGCGGTTTGCTGTGGCGTAAAGGCGATGGCTTCAGGACGGGCAGTGAGGATCGTTTCCTCGCCGGTATTTTTCGGCTCGCGGCGGACAACGGTTTGATTCTCAACAATGTTCATTACGCCACCTCTTTATGTTCTGTCGCGATATGCTGGCGGGTTTTCATTAATGGCTGGATGAAACGGCCAAAGTTTTCAATGCCTTCCACAAAATTATCGAAGGTCAGCAGAATGCCTTCTGCGCCCGGCACGGTGTCGATTTCGTCGAGCATTTTGGCGACGCTGGCGTAAGAGCCGACCAGTGTGCCCATATTGATGTTGACGGCGGAGGTCGGATCCGCCATTTGGCGCACGTTGGTATCGGCCCCGGATTTGGTGTCTTTGCTGCTCTGGTCGGTGAGCCATGCCAGAGCTTCGGCGTCGGCGCCGGATTTATACAGTTCCCATTTAGCACGCGCAGCCGCATCGGTTTCATCGGCGATGATCATAAACAGCACGTAAGAAGAGACGTCGCGCCCTTCGGCTTCGGCAGCGGTTTTCATACGGGCTGCGGTCGGTGCGAAAGCGGTTGGGGTATTAACACCTTTACCAAAACAGAAGTTGAAGTCCGCATGTTTGGCGGAGAACGCCATGCCAGCGTCGCTCTGCCCGGCGCAGATGACTTTCATTTCGGCCTGCGGGCGTGGGCTGACGCGGCAGTCGTCCATTTTGAAAAATTCGCCGTCGAGCGTGCAGTGGCCAGTGCCCCACAGGTCACGCAGTACGCTGACGTACTCGGTCAGGTAGTCGTAGCGGCGGCTGAAATAGTCATCGCCAGGCCACATACCCATCTGCTCATATTCGGGTTTTTGCCAGCCGGTCACCACGTTGACGCCGAAACGACCATTGGAGATGGAATCAATGGTGGCGGCCATGCGGGCGACGATTGCCGGTGGCATGACCAGCGTAGCGGCAGTGGCGTAAAGCTGAATGCGTGAGGTCACGGCAGCAAGGCCCGCCATCAGCGTGAACGACTCCATATTGTGTTCCCAGAATTCGGTCTTACCGCCGAAGCCGCGCAGTTTGATCATCGATAGCGCGAAGTCGAAATGGTAGTGCTCGGCCCGCTGCACAATCATCTTGTTCAGTTCGAAGGTCGGTTTGTACTGCGGCGCAGTTTCAGAAATCAACCAACCGTTGTTGCCGATAGGAATAAAAACACCGATTTTCATAGCTCACCTCTTGATGCAACACGAAGGAATAAAGGGATTCAAAAACAGTATTGCAAAGGCAGTGCCAGTTTTTAAATTGTTATATTTTTCAATTAATTAAGAAAATATGAATTCTTCGGATGGAACATTTGGTCTGTTTCAGACCATTTGGTCAAAAAGGTGTGCACATAAAGCAGGCAAGATTGAGCAAAAATGGTGCGGAATTGTTAAAGTTATATCCACAAAAAGTTAATGGGTTTGATTGGCGCAGCGGCGGATGAATCGCGATAGTCGCATTCATAGGCATTTGTTATGCTCAGGCCCTTGCTGGAATTCTCATGGGAGCGGCTGTGAAGCACGAGGTGGAGCATCAGGTGAAAGCGCCGACACGGCGTTCGAGAGCGGTGGCGGCCAAGCGCAGCACTATCATGGCGGCAGCGCTGGAGTTTTTTTCTCTTTATGGCATACACGGCACCAGCCTGGATCAGGTGGCTGACCGCGCTGACGTGTCGAAAACCAATTTGCTGTACTACTTCCCGTCAAAAGAAGATCTGTATATCGCGGTGCTGAAGGGGTTGCTTGATGTCTGGCTGGCGCCGTTAAAGGCGCTGCGGGCGGAGCAGCATCCGCTGGAAGCCATTGGCGAATATATTCGTTTGAAGTTGTGCGTGTCGCGTGACCACCCGCAGGCCTCAAGGCTGTTTTGTCTGGAGATGATACAGGGCGCGCCGTTACTTAAATTGGAGTTGGGCGGTAGCCTGAAAACGCTGGTGGATGATAAATCTGAGGTGATCCGTGGCTGGATAAAAGCCGGGCTGATCGCGCCCGTCGAGCCTCTGCATCTGATTTTTATGCTGTGGGCCACCACGCAACATTACGCGGATTTCGGCGTTCAGGTGGAGGCTATCACCGGCAAAACGCTCAGCGATCCGCTCTTCTTCGAGCAGACCGTGACTAACGTCCAGCGCATTATTACCGGCGGAATTCAACTTCGCGGGCAGGAGCACTAATGGATTCGGTTTCACAACTTGTACTGGGAGCCGCGGTAGGGATCGCGGTGATGGGTAAGCGCACGCCGGTATGGAAAGCTGCCTTAGCGGGTGCGGTATGCGGTACGTTGCCCGATCTCGACGTGTTTTATGACCACGGCGACGCCATCAGCAATATGACGCAGCACCGCACGGAAACTCATGCACTGCTCTACCTGACGGCAGGCGCGCCGCTGCTTGCCTGGTTGATGGCTAAACTTTTTAGTGCCGGGACGCACTTCCGCCGCTGGTGGCTGGCAGTGTGGCTGGTGCTGGTCACCCATCCGTTGCTGGATATGATGACGGTCTACGGTACCCAGCTTGGTATTCCCTTCACGCATTTCCCGTTTGCCGTCGGCAGTATCTTTATTGTGGACCCGCTTTATACGTTGCCGCTGATCGCTGGCGTTGGCATGGCGCTTTACCGGCATAATCACCGGGGCATTTTCTGGAACAACCTGCTGTTGGGCGTCAGTTGTCTCTATCTCGCCTGTACGGTGGTGGAACAGCATCAGGTGACGCTGCACGTGAGCGAAGAGCTTGAGCGCCAGCATATTGAGAGCACGCAAGTGCTGGTGACGCCAACGCCGCTGAACTCGCTGGTGTGGCGCGTGGTGGTGATGACCAAAGACAGCTATGGCGAAGGGTTTACCTCGCTGCTGCACCCCGATTCTCCGATCCGTTTCTCTTTTTATCCGCGTGGTGCTGCGCTGTATGAAACCTATAAAGATAATCCGTTCCTGGCGCGTGTCGCCTGGTTCAGTCACGGTTTTTTCAGCGTGAAGCAGCAGGGCAATAACATCTTGGTCAGTGACTTACGCATGGGCCAGCAACCCGATTACACCTTTGTGTTTAATCTTGGCGATCTCAGCAACAACGCCGCCAACACCTTGCCTACGCAGGTCATCGCGGTCAGACCTTCCGCCAGTAAATTGTTTAAGCAGTTCAGGCAGGCGCTGAAGGTCGAGTAGGGGAGAACCCGTCGCTAAAGTAACTAAGGAGCCTTTCGGCTCCTTAGTTATTTCTTATCTCGTCATTACGCTACGCGTTTCCTGGATCGCAGCCAGTAACCAATCCCCAGGATCACGAACCACAGTGGTGTGACGATCAGCGCCTGTCGGGTGTCATCCTGCAACGTAAGCAGTACCAGTACAAAGACGAAGAACGCCATACAGACCCAGCACATCAGCTTGCCGAGCGGCATTTTGTAGATAGAGGCTGCGTGCAGTTGCGGTCGTTGACGACGATAGACCAGGTACGAGCAGAGGATGATGGTCCAGACGAACATAAATAAGATCGCAGACACGGTGGTCACCAGCGTGAAGACGGTCATTACGTTCGGGATCAGGTAAATCAGTACCACACCGCCGAGCAGGCAGATACAGGAGAAGGTCAGACCGTTGGACGGCACTGCGCGGGAGGACAATTTACCGAAGGCTTTCGGTGCGTTGCCTTCCTGTGCCAGGCCAAACAGCATACGGCTGGTGGAGAACACGCCGCTGTTGGCCGAAGAGGCGGCAGAGGTCAGCACCACAAAGTTGATAATACTGGCCGCAGCGGGCAGACCGGCGATCATAAACAGTTCGACGAACGGACTTTTATCCGGCACCACAGAGTTCCAGGGGGTGACTGACATGATGACGATCAGCGAGAACACGTAAAACATAATGATGCGCAGCGGGATGGCGTTGATGGCACGCGGCAGAGATTTCAGCGGGTCTTTGGTTTCGGCTGCGGTGGTGCCGACCAACTCAATACCGACGAAGGCGAAGACGGCTATCTGGAAGCCAGCAAAGAAGCCGCTGACACCTTTGGGGAATAGCCCGCCGTCATTCCACAGGTTGCTGAACGACGCCACAGAGCCAGTTGGTGTCTGGAAATGGGTCACTACCATCACCAGTCCGGCGATGATCAGGCCCACAATCGCGACGATTTTGATCATCGCGAACCAGAATTCCATCTCACCAAACATTTTAACCGTGGCCAGATTCAGGCTCAGCAGGAGCAGTACGCAAAGCAGTGAGGCTATCCACTGTGAGAGGCCAGGGAACCAGAACTGTGCGTAAGCGGTGATCGCCACCACATCGGCGATACCGGTAACCACCCAGCAGAACCAATAGGTCCAGCCAGTGAAATAACCCGCCCATGGACCGAGGAGGTCGGCGGCGAAGTCACTGAAGGATTTGTATTCAAGGTTAGAAAGCAGCAACTCGCCCATTGCGCGCATCACAAAGAACAGCATAAAGCCGATGATCATGTAAACGAAGATAATAGAGGGACCTGCCAGACTGATCGTTTTTCCCGAGCCCATAAACAGGCCCGTGCCGATGGCGCCACCGATAGCGATAAGTTGAATATGTCGGTTACTGAGGTTACGCCGCAGGCTGTCTGCGCTCTCCTCTTCCGGTTTTGTGAGGATGTTTGACTCTTCTTGCATGTTGTATTTATTCCTGTTTGAGCTTTGTAGCGACATGATTTTGCCTTGTCGCTATCATTTATCGTTTTTTTTGAGCTCTGAGTGGCTCTTTTTACACCTGTCATTTACCCCTGTGGTTGGGAATGGCGGTGTAATACTAATGTTAAAATCTCGCTTATTATAACCAGCATGAAAATTAAGACCGAAACAAACGTATAGTAATTTTTACATGCGTGAGGTATGAATGTTAATTGGGCGATTTATGACACCAGAGCGAGCAATAATACCTTGTTTCGTTGTGATAAAAATCACAATAACGACTGAGAAAGACTGCAAAACATGGGTGTAAAGTTTGACATCTGAACGTCAGAGGAGAATAATCCGTCGCGTTGGGTCGTTAGCTCAGTTGGTAGAGCCGTTGACTCTTAATCAATTGGTCGCTGGTTCGAACCCAGCACGACCCACCAACAAATCAATAAGTTAGCTTTCCTGCTGCGTCCCGTATTTCCCCCCCTTTGCCCGACCTGTGCTGTAATAGAATCATTTCGCCTGTTCATTTTATTCATTTCATTCCTGATAGATTATTTATTGCTAATTATTTCCTGTGGATAAATCAGCCTTATTTCTGTGATTGAAGCAATAAAAAAGCCTGCTATTACGCAGGCTTGTTAGATTAACGAATTTGTCGTTAAGGAATATTTAGACTAATTCGATCACGTCGAAATTAACTTCAGCACTGACGTCGGCGTCGTAATCTACGCCTTTCAGACCAAAGCCGAACAGACGCAGGAATTCTTCTTTATAGCTTTTGTAATCGGTCAAATCATAGATGTTGTCATCATTGATCTGCGCCCAGATCTCGCCACACGTTTTCTGCACGTTTTCACGCAGTTCCCAGTCATCCAGACGCAGACGGTTTTGGTCATCTGTTTCAGGTTTCTGGTTGTTATAAAGTTTGGTCGCAAACAGGCGTTGGACTTGTTCGATACAGCCTTCGTGAATGCCTTGCTCTTTCATGATTTTGAACACGATAGAGATATACAGCGGCATTACCGGGATGGCAGCAGAAGCTTGAGTGACGACTGACTTCAATACGGCAACGTTGGCAGAACCGCCAATGGCTTTGAGTTTGCTGTCGATGGCATGTGCAGCGCGATCCAAGTCTTCTTTGGCTTTGCCAAGCGTACCGTGCCAGTAAATCGGCCAGGTCAGTTCGGTACCGATGTAGGAGTAGGCGACGGATTTGGCGTTATCCGCCAGCACGCCTGCGTCAGCGAGGGCATCCATCCACAGTTCCCAGTCTTGCCCGCCCATCACTTTGATGGTGTCGGCAATTTCCTGCTCGTTAGCGGGTTCAACCACGGCGGAAACCAGTTTGTCTTTGTTGGTGTCCAGTGCGGTGGATTGGTACGGTTCGCCGATAGGTTTCAGTGCTGAACGGATGACTTCACCGGTTTCCGGCATTTTACGTACCGGTGATGCCAGTGAGTAAACCACCAGGTCGATCTGGCCCATATCTTGTTTGATCAGATCAATAACGGTGTTGCGGCATTCGTTCGAAAACGCATCGCCGTTGACGCTTTTGGAATACAGGCCTTCTTCTTTGGCGGCTTTATCGAAAGCGGCAGCGTTGTACCAGCCGGCTGAACCGGTTTTGGTTTCGCTACCCGGCTTTTCGAAAAATACACCGATGGTGGCTGCATCTGCGCCAAAAGCAGCATTAATTCTTGAGGCAAGCCCATAACCCGTAGAGGCACCGATGACCAGGACGCGTTTAGGCCCGTCTTTTAGTTTGCCCTGCGCTTTCACGTAGGCAATTTGCTCACGAACGTTGGCTTCACAGCCTACAGGGTGAGTGGTCGTACAGATAAAACCGCGAATTTTAGGTTTGATGATCATGAATGGCTTATCTTGGTTGCTTATATAAGGACGCTAATATTACTTAATATTGGCACTTATTTCTCGTAGAAATTTTTAATCTCCAGAGGAGCGTCTACACTTGCCCAGCGAATTTCACTTTCGCGATGCAGGCTGATGGTGCCATCACCCCACGAAATGTAATAGGATACGTCGCCTGAAAGAGGCTCAAAGATATTGGTAATGACACCCTTTATCTCACCTGATTGATGCTTCACAATACTGCCTTTCTGGAAAATCATGGTTCCTCCCCTGGCGGTACTGCGCTGTTTGCCGCCGGTATATCTTCAACTTAGCATAGGTTAGGAAAGCAGGGGGGCGCAGTTGTGTTTTTCGTCAGATTCAGGCAGCGAAAAGCGGTACGAGGATATATCATCAAGGTGTAACAACCCCGACTACCGTACCCAAACATTCAGTGCTATTTTCGATTTTGCAGAGTTAACCAGGGGTGTAAATGAAAAATCTGATGATCGATGTGCTGATCAAGCTATCAAAAGTTGAAGTAGAGTCCAAAGAGCTGGTGGCGCAGGTGGAAGCGCAATCTCTGTTAATTGCTGCGCTGGTACTTTCGGCAGGCAAAGACGCGACGGATTCTCTGTCCGAGAATATTCACCATGCCGTATTGGCTGCGGCCCAGTCCTCGCAGGATATCTTGCAATCCGACGTGGAGATGATCCTGGCTCAGTTTGACCGCCTGCTGAAAGTAACCCGTTTTGTCGCTGAACAAGCAGAAGAAGAGTAATTCCTCTTGGGCTATAGGCCATCTATAGCCCTATTATTTCTCACTTTCCCCTCTCTATTGCGCCCCGTTGTCCGTTACGCGGGGGTTGATGTCAGTTAGCAAGGCGCACCGTTTCTTCGATTACGCCATACTCTTTTCAGGCTGCGGCATGAGGTCAGCAGCGTTGAATGGAGAATCACCATGTTAGCCGACCCTTCGCAGAAATATCGCCCGTTTCCGCCTGTCAACTTACCCGACCGTCAGTGGCCCGGTAAAGTACTCAATAAGGTGCCGCAATGGTGTTCAAGCGATCTGCGCGACGGGAATCAGGCACTGGCCGAGCCAATGGATAATGAACGCAAGTTGCAGTTTTTTGACTTGCTGATCCGCTGCGGTTTCAAGCAAATTGAAGTGGCTTTTCCGTCGGCGTCACAAACTGATTTTGATTTTGTGCGCGGCTTGATTGACGGCAATCTCATTCCCGACGATGTCACTATTCAGGTTTTGACGCCTTCGCGCCCAGACTTGATTGAACGCACGTTTGAGGCGCTGAAGGATGTGCCGCGCGCCATTGTGCATCTGTACAACGCCACAGCGCCGATTTTTCGCGATGTGGTGTTTAATCAGGACCGCGAGGCTACCCGTGAACTGGCGGTGCGTGGCGCCAAACAGATCCGTCAGCTGTGTGAGCAGAACCCGCAGACGCAGTGGACCTTCGAGTATTCGCCGGAAACCTTTTGCTTTACTGAGCTGGATTTCGCGCTGGAGATTTGCGAAGCGGTGGCGGATATCTGGCAGCCGGATGCCCAGCGCCCGATGATCATTAATTTGCCCGCTACTGTTGAAGTCAGTACACCCAATATTTATGCCGATCAGATTGAGTGGTTCTGTCGTCATTTCAGCCGCCGTCGGCAGGTATCTATTAGCGTTCATCCGCATAACGATCGCGGCACCGGTGTAGCCTGCGCCGAGTTGGCGATGCTGGCCGGGGCTGATCGCGTGGAAGGCTGTCTGTTTGGCAACGGCGAGCGCACCGGGAATGTAGATCTGGTGACGCTGGCGCTGAATTTTTATACTCAGGGGATTGCGCCGGGGCTGGATTTTAGCAATTTGCAGGGCGTTGTTGAGGTTGTCGAACAGTGCAACCAACTGCCTGTGCACCCGCGTCATCCTTATGCCGGAGAGCTGGTCTTCACGGCGTTTTCCGGTTCGCATCAGGACGCCATCAAGAAAGGTTTTGCCGCACAAACTCGCCGCGGCGACGCTCACTGGCAGGTACCCTATTTACCGCTCGACCCCGCTGATGTTGGTTGCAGTTACGAGGCGGTGATCCGCGTTAACAGCCAGTCCGGCAAAAGTGGCGCGGCCTGGTTACTCGAACAGAATCACGGCCTGACATTGCCGCGTGGCCTGCAAATCGAGTTCAGTAAAGCCGTACAGCGAGAAACCGATAGCACCGGCAAAGAGATGAGTACCCGTGATGTCTGGCGTCTGTTCCGTCAACGCTACGGGCTGGTAGATCAACCGGTACTGAAGTTACTGGGCTATGACATCCGCAGTGATGCATACAACGTTTGTCACTTCAGCGCACGGGTGACTTATCAGGCACAGGAGCTGGTGTTAACCGGAACGGGTAACGGCTTGCTGTCGGGTGCGGTTGACGCCCTGAGCCGTCAGTTTGAGGTGCAATTTGATATTGGCGACTATCATGAACATACGCTTGGGCATCAGAGCCACAGTCGCGCCGTGGCCTATGTGAGTTGCCAGCGTAAGCAAGGCGAAACATACTACGGGGTGGGTATCGACAGTGATGTCTCCAGCGCCTCGTTGCAGGCACTGTTCAATGCGGCGGTTCAATTTCTGGCATGAAGTGCCGGAAGAGGGAAGTCGAGAGAAAAGTAGTCGCTGGGTGATACGCCGAGTGCACGTTTAAACATCGCACTGAAGGCGCTGGGGCTGTCGTAGCCCAGCGCCAGTGCGACATCCAACACCGACGTTCCGATCGCCAGCGCATGTAATCCCGCCAGTAATTTTGCACGCCTTACCCAGTCACTGAAGCGCAGCCCTGTTTCGCGCTGAAAACGGCGCGATAAGGTCCGCCCGCTGATGTTCAACTGAGCGGCCACCTCTTCCAGTTCCCAGGGTGATGATAATGCGTCACGAATTTGCTGGCAGATCTCCAGCAACTGGCCGTCTCTGGGTTGAGGCAAATGCAGAGGCAGTACCGGTAACAGACGCAGTTCATCGAGCAGCAGTTCCATAATACGTTCATCGCGACCGCCGCTCTGATAGTCAGCCGGGATACTCAGGGAGACCAAAATCAACTCCCGCAGCAGGGGCGAAATCTGTACAGCCTGGCATTGCGAGGGTAAATCCGCGCGGGCGAGAGAGTCGACATACAACGTTCTGGCCTGAACACGGCCAATAAAGCGCAAACTGTGTGCAACGCCGGCAGGAAGCCAGACGCCCCGCCCCGGTGGCACCATCCAGACGCCCATCGCTGTACTGACTTCCACCACGCCGCACAGGGTATGAAGTAGCTGCGAACAGCGATGGCTGTGTAATGGCTCGTGATCACCATGCTGGTACTCAACGGCAAGTGCGGCAATTGACTGAAAAGGGGCAAGGGGGGAACTGTGCATCGGGTGATATTTTCCAGACTGAACGTTACCGACAAAGGCCATAGCCTGCTACAGAAGGCTGCCCGTTGCCAGACAGCCCGGTGATGTCCCATCAGGGAGAAGGACTATTATTGATGGGGGTTCTTTTTGGCGTCTTCAACCGCCTGTTTAGCTTCCTCGGCTTTTTGCTGCAATTCTTCTTCGGTCATCAACTCGGCAACTTCATGCAGTTTCGCCAAACCATCGCTGATATGCACTTCATCAGCTTTGGTTTTTTTTTCGCTATTATTCTCACTCATCATTTTATCCTGTTGGAGACATTTTACTGGAGCAAAAGTCTGTTAGAGAAAGTAGAGGTTTGATTTTAGCAGAAATTGGGGGGTGTCACAGGAATGTAAAAGCGAGGCAGGGTATTCAGACCCATCCGTTGACGGGCCTGAAAAAGCAGGCACTGCCTGAGAACTTATTGACGGTAGGCGAACTTAATTTGTTGCAGTGAATTTCTGAAAATCTCGGCTTGTTTTTCGTCTTCCATCTGAGAGGCGAATTTTTCCATATTCAGCATGACTTTGCCAGCATCGGCCTGGCCTATTGCTTTCAACATCAGGGTCAGAGTGGCTTTCAGGCAGGCCACTTCCGTTGCCAGCGTCTCGACATTGGCTTCAGTGGTAAAATCGCAATTACTCATTTGGACTCCAAAGCTGTTAACAGCTCATTCAAAAAAGGTGTTTTTGGTTGTTTGTCAGCAACCAGAAAGAAAGTGGCCGTATTCTAACACAATCAATCCATACTTCGTGAAGCACTCCGTTTCCATCATGCCGCACATGCGCAGGTTATACGGGGCCATGGTTGCAAAGGGGAGTGGACTTCTTATTGGAAACAGCATGTAACATATCCTAAAACCTTTTATAGACTCAGGAGTTTCCGCGTTATGCCGAGCACTAATAATGTTTTTTTAGGATAGATATATCTTTGCGAAACAACGTTGTTTATTTGAGCGCTATTAATCAACGGACATAAATGTTTTCAAAAATGGACAACGTATTTTTACAATTCGTCAGGGATATCATGAAGCGTAGTCTTTCTCTATGATTTTAAAGTGTTTTATTTTATTATCTTTTTAATTTAATGGAATTTAACATTTACATGCATTATCGCATTTTTTTACAGACATTCCGTGGTCAACTTACCTCGTATGGAGTAAAATGCTACAGTTAATTAAATTTACATTGTTTTCGGGTGCTCTATTTTATTTCCGCTGTCAATGTCTGACAGCCAGGTCAGCAGCCTCATAATCGACCTGCCAATGTTACACTCTCTTCGTTGTCAAGCTGTCCAAAGCTCTTTATTCACGTTTACTACGTAATATCGCCTGCCGACAAGCCATGAAAAGATGACTGTGTGTTGCCTTTATTTTTGGAGAATACTCTTTGATTAGCGTTCTTCTTGTTGATGACCACGAACTGGTGCGCGCAGGGATCCGACGCATTTTAGAAGATATCAAAGGCATCAAGGTTGTGGGTGAAGCCCCGTGTGGCGAAGACGCCGTAAAATGGTGTCGCAGCAACGATGTAGATATTGTCTTGATGGATATGAATATGCCGGGGATCGGCGGGTTAGAAGCGACCAAAAAGATTGTCCGTTTCTCGCCTGACATCAAGATCATCATGTTAACTATCTATACCGAAAATCCGTTGCCAGCCAAAGTGATGCAGGCAGGAGCCTCTGGCTACCTGAGTAAAGGCGCGGCGCCACAGGAAGTTGTGAATGCGATCCGTCTGGTTGATTCCGGCCAGCGTTACATCGCCTCCGATATCGCTCAACAGATGGCACTGAGTCAGATTGAACCGCAATCTGACACGCCGTTTGACAGTCTTTCTGAACGTGAACTGCAGATTATGCTGATGATCACTAAAGGTCAGAAGGTCAACGAGATTTCAGAGCAACTTAACTTGAGTCCAAAGACGGTTAACAGTTATCGTTATCGGATGTTTAGTAAATTGAATATCAGTGGCGATGTAGAATTGACGCACCTTGCTATCCGGCATGGTCTGTTCAACGCGGAGACTTTGTCTGGCAGTGAGTGATGAAATATTTGATCCCAAGGCCTTTTTAAATACGGTCACCAGCCAGCCAGGCGTCTACAGAATGTATGACGCCAGTGGCACCGTTATTTATGTCGGTAAAGCGAAAGACCTGAAAAAACGTCTTTCGAGCTATTTTCGCCTGCAGGTTTCCAGCCGTAAAACGGAAACCCTGGTCAAAAACATTGCGCAAATTGATGTCACGGTAACCCACACCGAAACCGAAGCTTTGCTGCTTGAGCATAATTATATCAAGCTCTACCAGCCGCGCTATAACGTGCTGCTGCGCGATGATAAATCCTATCCGCTGATTTTCTTAAGTGCTGATAACCATCCGCGAATTTCAATCCACCGCGGTGCCAAGCACGCCAAGGGCGAGTATTTCGGCCCTTTCCCGAACTCTTATGCTGTGCGGGAATCTCTGGCGTTGTTACAAAAACTCTTTCCAATCCGTCAATGTGAAAACGGTGTTTATCGCAACCGCTCGCGTCCTTGTCTGCAATATCAGATTGGTCGCTGTCTAGGACCCTGCGTGAAAGGGTTGGTCAGCGAGGAAGAGTACAAAGCACAGGTGGATTACGTCCGGCTGTTCTTATCCGGCAAAGATCAGCAAGTGCTGAACAATCTCATTGAACGTATGGAAGAGGCCAGCAAAGCACTGCACTTTGAGGACGCCGCACGTATCCGCGATCAAATTCAGGCCGTGCGCCGTGTAACGGAACGGCAGTTTGTGTCCGGTAACAGTGAAGATTTGGATGTTATCGGTGTTGCGTTTGAGTCCGGCATGGCGTGCCTTCACGTGTTGTTTATCCGTCAGGGCAAGGTGCTGGGCAGCCGCAGTTATTTCCCTAAAGTACCGGGCGGGACTGATTTAGGCGAAGTGGTTCAAACCTTCGTCGGGCAATTTTACTTGCAGGGCAGCCAGTCCCGAACACTGCCGGGGGAAATTCTTCTCGATTTCAGTCTGCCGGAAAAAGATCTGCTGGCGGATTCGCTCAGTGAGATGGCCGGGCGCAAGGTGCAAATTCAGAGCAAGCCGCGTGGCGACAGAGCGCGTTATCTAAAATTGGCCCGCACTAATGCTTCTGTGGCACTGACGACTAAACTGGCACAGCAATCGACTATCCATCAACGGATGAACGAACTGGCAAAAACGCTCAAACTTGCAGAAATTAACCGTATGGAATGCTTCGATATCAGCCATACTATGGGCGAACAAACCGTCGCATCCTGTGTTGTTTTTGATGCTAACGGTCCCCTGCGTTCAGAATACCGGCGCTACAATATCACCGGTATTACCCCCGGCGATGATTACGCCGCGATGGCGCAGGTGCTGACCCGGCGTTACGGCAAAGCGATAGAGGATAAAAAAATCCCTGACGTCATTTTTATCGATGGCGGCAAAGGCCAACTGGGTATGGCGATTGATGTATTCTCTTCGCTGAATGTCACGTGGGATAAGTCAAAGCCGTTGTTGATTGGTATTGCGAAAGGTGCAGATCGTAAAGCCGGTCTTGAAACGCTGTTTTTCGTACCGGAAGGTGAGGGCATTTCACTACCTTCAGACTCACCTGCATTGCATCTTATCCAGCATATTCGTGATGATTCGCACGATCATGCCATCACCGGGCACCGGCTGAAACGCGCTAAAGTACGTAATACCAGTGCATTAGAAGAGATCGAAGGTGTCGGGCCTAAACGTCGGCAAGTTTTACTGAAGTATATGGGAGGGATTCAGCCGCTGCTGAATGCCAGTATTGAGGAAATTGCACAGGTGCCAGGTATTTCTAACGCGTTGGCAGAAAAGATCCATAATGCGTTGAAACACTAAGAGCGATGTAGCAACATACTCATAATAACCACACAAGACAGACAGTTACCTACGCTATGCAATTTAATATACCGACGTGCCTCACCCTGTTTCGCGTTGTACTCATTCCGTTTTTCGTGCTGGCATTCTATTTGCCTTATGCATGGGCGCCGACGGCTTGTGCACTGATTTTCGTGTTTGCGGCGATCACTGACTGGTTTGATGGCTATCTGGCCCGTCGTTGGAAGCAAACCACGCGTTTTGGTGCTTTCCTTGATCCGGTTGCGGATAAAGTCATGGTCGCCATGGCGCTGGTTCTGGTGGCTGAGCATTTTCATGCATGGTGGATAACTCTCCCTGCAGCCACCATGATTGCCCGTGAGATCATCATTTCAGCGTTGCGTGAATGGATGGCTGAGATTGGCAAACGCAGCAGCGTGGCCGTTTCCTGGATTGGCAAAGTCAAAACCACAGCCCAGATGTTGTCGCTGGTGGCTCTGTTATGGCGTCCTGATGCCATCGTCATTTGGGTCGGTGTGGGTGCGCTCTATATTGCTGCAGTGCTGACTTTCTGGTCAATGTTCCAATATTTGAACGCCGCACGTCATGATTTGCTGGAACCCTGATATCAAACTGAGTTAAAAACCGTCAAACGATCGTCTGGAGTGGATAATTTTATTGACTCATTGCGTCAGGTAAGTAGAATGCATCGCATCAGACGGCAGCCAACAGGTAGCCTGAAGATAGTTAAAAAAATCAGTAAGTTCTGATTAATGCGGGAATAGCTCAGTTGGTAGAGCACGACCTTGCCAAGGTCGGGGTCGCGAGTTCGAGTCTCGTTTCCCGCTCCAAATTTATTAAGCCGCTAGTGATATCGACTTAAGTGCAAGATAAGTAGTAAGAATTAAAGGCGCGTTAACAAAGCGGTTATGTAGCGGATTGCAAATCCGCCTAGTCCGGTTCGACTCCGGAACGCGCCTCCAATTTTCCCGGAGCCCGGGTGGTGGAATCGGTAGACACAAGGGATTTAAAATCCCTCGGCCTTAGGCTGTACGAGTTCAAGTCTCGTCCCGGGTACCATGGAAAATTAACCGAATAATCAAAAGCAATACAGCAGTAATGTCGTTTATAGCCACCCTCGGGTGGTTTTTTTATGCCTGCTTCATAATACCCTTTCATAATATTATTGATCCCCAACGGCGGGAACAATCGCAATCTTTCTGTCATATCTTGCCGTCTGAGCTGCCGTTTTATGGCCTGAGATAGCCTGCTTGTCGTACAGTGAACCTTCCAGATCCGATATTCCTTTCGCCTTCAAATCATGGAAAGTAAAATTGAAATCCAGTTCAGGAAATTTCTCTTTCGCTTCTTGTTTTGCCTTCATCCAACGACTGTTAAACCCATCCCGTGTGTAACCGGCCAAGTGATTGCTTGATGAACCGAGATGCTCGTCGTCGTGGATCACTTGGTGGCTTGTTGGCTGGGGACTAAATACGCTCGCGGCCTGAATGTAAGTATCCCACCAAAACGGCCCATTCACTTTTAGAGATCTTCCGACATACTAATTATGTCCCCGAGGAGATCGCTATGCGTAAAATCCGTTTCACCGAGCACCAGATCATCGCCGTACTGAAATCAGTCGAAGCTGGCAGGACCGTCAAAGATGTGTGCCGCGAGGCCGCTATTTCCGAAGCCAGCTACTACAACTGGAAGGCGAAATATGGCGGGATGGAAGCCGCTGATATCAAAAAAATCAAAGATCTTGAAGACGAGAATCGTCGTCTGAAGCAGATGTTTGCCGATCTGA
>NZ_RCZD01000014.1 GCF_006438725.1 Ewingella americana
CATTACTCACCCGTCCGCCGCTCGTCACCCAGAGAGCAAGCTCTCCTGTGTTACCGCTCGACTTGCATGTGTTAGGCCTGCCGCCAGCGTTCAATCTGAGCCATGATCAAACTCTTCAATTAAAAGTTCGATTTGCTTCAACTCGTGAAGCGGTGCTCAAAAATTAACTTTCGTAATAATTCACTTAAATGAATTACTGCTTGGTCACTCTTTAAGACTTGATATTTTTTGCCACCGAAGTGGCTGATATCGTCTTGTGAGTGCCCACACAGATTGTCTGATAAATTGTTAAAGAGCATGCCGCTGTTCCGATAAGAATCTTATGCGGCGCGGGAGGCGTATATTACGTTTTCCCGCTGAAGAGTCAAGAGATTATTCATTCGAACATTCTTCTTTTTCTCTTCCTAATCAGGCGACTTCGCAATCGTTGTTCCCGGTCAGTGGAGGCGCATTATAGGGAGTTCTCAGACGGTGGCAACCCCTAAAATACAAATAATTTACCGACAGCTGAATCTTTCAGCAAAAGCTGTTTAAAGCGACAATTCCTGGATGCTTTTAAAGCCATATGCCTGCAAAACAGGCAGCAGAACTTCCGTCTCCGGCGTTGCCGCCATGCAATACGCCAGACTCTCTATTTCAACGCCCTCTTTCTTAGCAGGCATTTTCTGGTGAGAAGTTTCAATCAACCAGTGCGCGCGGCGTGCAATCGCTGAACCGGAGTCAATCAGCCGCGTACCGTCAGGTAATACCTGCGCCAGTTCATCACTCAGCAGCGGAAAGTGCGTACAGCCAAGAACAACGGTGTCAGGCGGCTCTTGCATTCGTAACCAGGGCTGAAGGATTTTCTTTAATACCGGCAATGGCACTGCAGCGCCATGCAACTTCGCCTCAGCGATTTCTACCAGCTCGGCGGAACCCAGCATCAGAATTTTGCAATCCGTCGCAAAGCGGGCGATCAAGTCGTGAGTATAAGGACGCTGAACAGTAGCGCGTGTTGCCAGCAAGCCGACGACACCATTGCGTGTCAGTTTTGCCGCCGGTTTGATGGCAGGAACGACGCCGACGACCGGGCAATCGAATTTGGCTCGCAATGCAGGAAGTGAAACCGTGCTCGCGGTGTTGCAGGCGATAACAATAATAGAAAGGGGATGACGTTTTTCGACTGCGCTGACGATTTCGACCACACGCTCGACAATGAACGCTTCGGACTTCTCACCATAAGGGAAAGCCACATTATCAAAAGCGTATATATAGTGAAGGTCCGGCAACATCTGCCGGACCTCATGATAAACCGACAACCCGCCGACGCCAGAGTCAAACACCAGCACGGTCGGGCGGTCGGGAATTATCGAGTGATCAGAAGGTATAGCTTCCAGTGAGGTAGTATTCCCGGCCAGCAGTTTGGTATCCATATGCCGTCTCGTAATTTTTATCAAACAAGTTAGCAATTCTACCACGAACGGTCAGATGGGAAGTGATTGGATAGGACGCGGCGAGATCGACCGTGCTATAACCTGGCAGACGTCGTTGTTCGCTATTGTATATCGACGTATTGTTGTCGAAACGCTTCCCAAAGTACTGATATGAAACATCCATATCGACGTCAAAGACCGTCCAGTCGAGCTGATACTTGGCTTGCTGTTTGGAACGACGGGCAAGAACCTCATCATCTGAATCACGACGGGCATCTAAATATCCCAGCGTAATACGATGGCTTAATGGACCCGTATCAAAACTCCCGGTCCACTCCACACCCTTCAGGGTTGCGGCTTCGATATTGTAATAGCTGCCTTCAAACGTAGTTTCGTTATAGTCGTAAGTGATCAGATTATCGATCTTGTTACGATATGCAGACAGACGCCAGTTCAATGGCCCGGTGTCCCCTTCCAAACCGGCTTCCCACTGTTTTGACTCTTCAGCTTTTAAATCCTCATTAGAGGAAATGTAATAACGTTTCTGGCCATACATTTGTCCCAGGGTCGGGGCCTGGAAGCCTGTGCCATAAGAAAGCGTGACGCGGTAATCAGGAACAAACTCCCAGGCGGCTGCACTCTGCCATGTCCCATTCCATCCAAACTGATCGCTATCATCACCACGCACCGCACCTTCGAACGTCACGGTGCCAAATTGCTGCTGTCCGGTCAGGTAAACACCCGTGTTATCGCGTTTATAGTCGTCCGAGAGATACTGGTCAGAGGAAGTCAGTTTCTGTTGTTGCCAATCGAGGCCCGCACTCAGCATGCCGTGGCCAATACGATAGGTATTTCCCCATCGAAGATTACGCTGTTCCATATCGTCCAGCGAGGTCCCGTCGCCATAGAGTCCATTCGTGCTGACGTAGTTGTAATCTTTATAGGTTTGATCGCTGGCGGTAAACTCTGTCGCGTAATCACCCTGAGTGAAACGAAGACCGGTATCGTAGGTGTGGTTAAACAGCTGGCGTTCATCACTGCCACCTGAATATCCCGCATCATAGTCAGAGTTGTCACCATAACCATAGCCACGGAAGAAACCTGAAAGCTGGTCATTGAACTGATGTTCAATCCCCGCCCAGAACGATTTACTTCTCCAGCCATCGCGATCACGGTCAACAGAATAGGTGGAATCAGGTTGAACATTGAAACCACGAGTATCCTGAAAAGCGCCCGCGACGGTGACCATCGTGTTATCACCCACTTTCTGCCTGACGCTACCGTCATATTGTTGATAGTGGTTTGAACCGACGCCAGCTTCGACCATCGCGCCAGGGGTTGTGGTTTGCGTAATAATGTTAATCACGCCACCAATGGCATCCGCACCATATACCGCTGAACGTGGGCCGCGAATAAACTCAATACGCTGTACCAGTGAAATGGGAATTTGATTGAGATCGGCAACACCGGTTATCCCAGGTTTAGCCAGCGGAATACCATCAACCAGAACTAATGTATGGCGAGCCTCAGACCCACGCACATATAAAGAAGCGCTTTGCCCCATTCCGCCATTTTGCGCAATATCCACACCCGGCAAGCGGCGCATAGCCTCTAAAATATTTTTCGACTGCCAGCGGTCAATATCATCACGGGTGACAATATCCATTGGTGCTAATACGGTTGAAACAGGCTGTGGAAAACGGTTGGCAGTGACAACGAGGTTATCGCTATTATCCGAAGAAGAGGTACTGTCTTGCGCCCACCCTGAAAAAGCTGTGACAGATAAAACCGTCAGCAGCACGTGCTTTTTAATTGTCATTAATCGAGCATCCAAACTTAATTGGCGGATGCCGCAGAAAGACACCGACGTTTTCGCGACGACAGTGAAGTTGCGACGTAATATCGGCAGGTTTTCGGACTTAGGATTTGTTGGTTATTAATGAAGGAATAATAAACCGCCACCGGGCGATGACTTCCCATCTCTCATTTTTCTATAAAAGAAAAAGAAGACAGTGTCTGCATAAGAAAAATGCTATCGCCGTGCTTTCCCCATACCGCTGCGCGCCAGTTCCGGATTCACACCGGATTCCCTTTTAACTCAGTTATTGAGGCCGAAGGCCAATCCTACGATCAACCCGTTTGGAAATCCAGACATCCATCGTGGAGAAAGAGTATTCCTCTTATAAATACAACAAGACTGGACATAATGGGGACATTCCCTACAATCCCCCGCAAAGTTAGCCAATTTATTGCCCGTTAGACGAGATAACCAATGACGCCTGAAAACCTGCCTATTGAACAATACGACGACCAACTGGCGGAAAAGACCGCACGTCTCGCGGCGATGATGTCGCCTTTTCAGGCACCGGCCCCCGAGGTTTTCCGTTCCCCCGTCAGCCATTACCGCATGCGTGCAGAATTCCGCGTTTGGCATGACGAAGGCGATCTGTACCACATCATGTTTGATCAGCAGACAAAAGCTCGCGTGCGTGTGGACCAGTTCCCCGCTGCCAGCGAGATTATCAACCGCCTAATGCCGGTGCTGATCGCGGCCATCAAGCTGGAACCCGCGCTGCGGCGGAAAATATTCCAGATTGATTATTTATCCACGCGCAGCGGCAAAATTATTGCCTCACTGCTTTACCACCGCAAACTGGATGACGAATGGACGCAGGCCGCGACGGTGCTTCGAGACCAACTGCGCGAGCAGGGGTTTGATGTACAACTGATTGGCCGTGCCTCTAAAACCAAAATCATGCTGGATCAGGACTACATTGATGAAGTGTTACCGGTAGCCGGCCGCGACATGATTTACCGTCAGGTAGAAAACAGCTTTACCCAGCCGAATGCTGAGATGAATATTCAAATGCTGGAGTGGGCGCTGGGCGTAACGGAAGGGTCAACCGGTGACTTGCTGGAGCTGTATTGCGGCAACGGTAACTTCTCGCTGGCCCTGGCGCGTAACTTTAACCGCGTACTGGCGACAGAAATTGCCAAACCCTCGGTCGCAGCGGCGCAGTACAACATCGCAGCTAATCACATCGACAACGTGCAGATCATCCGTATGGCCGCTGAAGACTTCACTCAGGCGATGAACGGCGTGCGCGAGTTCCGCCGTCTGAAAGACATTGAACTGACCGCCTACAACTGCAACACGATTTTTGTCGATCCACCGCGCAGCGGGCTGGATGACGATACGGTGAAAATGGTGCAGGCGTACGACCGCATTCTTTATATCTCCTGCAACCCGGAGACGCTGAGCGCTAACCTAGACACGCTGAGCCACACGCACCGTCTGACCAAACTGGCGTTGTTCGATCAGTTCCCCTATACGCACCACATGGAATGCGGTGTATTGCTGGAAAGAATCTGACTGGCGAACGCTTAACATAGAAAATGGGCACCTCGGCGTGCCCATTTTTATGCAGACGATAATAAAAACCCGTTTTACAGATACACCCGCAGATACTCCGACAGACACAAAATCGCCATCGCCTGTCCGTACGGCATAGAAGTCAGCGCAATTTCACGATAAAAATCCAAATTCGATCCCATTGCCGTCCCAAACGAGGTTTGCGTCAGTTCGCCCGCCGGATTGATGTGTTTAATCACGCCCTGAATGGCTTTTTCCGCCACCGGCGCATAAGAGGCCTCGATATAACGCTTGCGTACTGCTTTCAATATTCCGTAGGCAAAACCCGCGGTCGCAGAGCTTTCGAGATAAGACTGAGGGTCATCGAGCAGCGTATGCCACAGGCCACTGTCATCCTGGCATCTCGCCAGCGCAGCAACCTGACTCTCCAGCACCTGTAACAAATAGCGTCGTGTCGCGTTGTTCTCGGGTAAATCGACCAGTTCGAGAAACTCCGGGATAGCAATCGTCAGCCAGCTGTTACCGCGTGCCCAGCGGGCATTGGCAAAATTATGATGACCGTCGAATGTCCAGCCATGGAACCACAGGCCGGTTTCGCGATCCATCAGATACTGGATATGAACCAGGAACTGATAGGTTGCCTCTTCGACGAATTCCGTGCGGCCTAACAGTTTGCCTATTTTCGCCAACGGCAGCACGCTCATCATCAGCGTGTCATCCCACATTTGCTGATGGTTTTCATTGTTATAAACAATATGCTGCATCGCGCCTTTATCGGTACGCGGCATCTCGTACATCACCCATTCTGCCCAGCGCTCCAGATAAGGCCGCCATGCCGCATTACCGGTTTCCTCATAGCGGTAAGCCAGCGTCAGGAACGGGCTCATGGTGTTGACGTTTTTGGTGGGCGTGCCTTCTGCCAGCCGCGCGGTGAACCAATCATCAATAATCGCGCGCATCTGGTCGTCACCCGTCTGCTGGTAATACTGATAAATTCCATATAAGCCAATGCCATGCGTCCACTCCCAGCCCGCCCAGCCTTTGGTATCGATCACCCGGCCATCGTCAAGACGCAGCAGAAACTCACCGGTTTTATCTTCGATATTGACCAGATTGTCGGTCACTTTGTGGATCAGCCCCTGCAATTCGCTGCGCGAAATAAAATGCTCTGGCTGTCTCAGCAACGCGCTGTGCTTAACTTCAAAAACTTGCATGCGGTTCTCCTTGATTTATAAACGGTGACCGGGCTGTTGTACCGACAGGTCGGGTGCCGTGTGACGAGTCAATTTTTGCGGTGGCGGATTGTGGCGATGCAAATAACCGATGTTGTTATTGCCCCACAGCGATTCGTATTTCATCCCCGTCAGTTCTTCCACCGTGGCGCGGTCCTCCGGCGTAATTTGCTCAGGAAGAATGCGGTTAGCATCACGCATCTTTTGCGTTTCTCTCGCCAGCACGCGGTGAGTTTTCAGGTTGAGGCGGAAATAGAGGGAAATGACGAAGCCCATGGTCAGCATCACCAGCGAACCTATCGTCAGCACACCGAGAATGGTGTGGCCCACCGACGGCAACTGCTCGCTTTTGCCCGAGACAAAACCGGCCAACTGCAAAATAATCCCCACCAGCATGACGGCACCAGCCTGTGAGGCTTTGCGGGTTAACGTCATCACACCGGCGAAAATCCCCTCGCGGCGCTGACCGGTAATGGTTTCATCAACATCAGCAATGTAGGTATAGATGTTCCACGGCACATAGTTGATGCCGCCACGCCCCAAACCCGCCAGTGCCGAAATCAGCAGTAACAGAGACATCGAATCGCTCATGTTGGAGAAATAGAGCACACCGTAAGAGATAACCGCCAGCCCGAATAAACTGACCGCCAACCGGTAAGAAGGTGCAGGGCCGAAGCGGATACAGAGCGGGATCATGGCGATAACCGCCACAAATTGCAGGATGGCCATCATCCCCATCAGGTTCGATGCCACCGTGGCGGTTTGCATCAGCACAAACACCACGTAATAGGTAAACACGGCATTGAAGACGTCCTGAGCGATATAACCGCCGAGGTACAACCCGAGGTGCTGGCGGAAAATCTTGATGCGCAGCGTAGAGGACAACTCTACTTTCAGGCGTTTCAGGCTTTGTGCCAGCGTCAGTTGCTGACGTTCCCGTTCAATTTTTAATGTCGCTTCTGACTTAAGCTCCGCAGGCCGCTCCCAGGTAAAGAAATACACCAGCGTCAATACCAGCGCACAAATCACCGAGAAAACCAGACTCGAATAGAAGAATGAAATTGGATTGTCTTTACCAAGGTGCGAAAGCAGAATGCCCGGCAAAAATGCCGCCAGAATCGCCGAGAGCTGAGCCAGCGCAATGCGTGCGCCAGAAAACTTAGTCTTCTGTTTGAAATCGTCAGTCATTTCCGGCACCAACGTTTCATAAGGCACCAGAATCATGGTGTAGACGATATCGAACAGGAGATAAGTCAGCAGATAATAGACGTATCCCATATCGCCGACCCACATGAAGCTGTAGCTGAACACGCAAGGAATACCGAGAAGAATGAAGAATTTTCGGCGACCAAAACGCTTACCAAGCCAGGTGCCACCGAAGTTATCGGTGAGATAGCCCATCAGCGGACTGAGTACCGCATCCGCCACGCGGGCGGTGGCGAAAATAAAGGTCGCTTCGATGGGACTTAGCCCGCAAAACGTGGTGTAAAAATAGAGAAGCCAGGCGGCAGTCAGCGCCGTGGTCCCGGCGCCGAGGAAATCCCCTGAGCCGTAAGCCAGATAATTTAATAATCCGATTTTGCGTGTTTTCATTACCGTCATGCCCCTGATTGAATCACCGATAGGCCTTGGCAGAATGCAAACGACCTCCGGCCCGTTCTGCCATGATCCAAATTAGCGGGGGGTAGCAATGAAAACCTTTCTCGTTTTGCCACCTGACTAGACTTTATGGCAAAAAAACGAAGATGGGGGCGATCAACTTCTAAATATTGAACATAGGTTCGATATTAATGAAATGGCAGTTCATTAACTTGCGCTGATCAGGCAGTTTTAGCCTATCGGGCTTGGGCAAAAAACAGGAGTAACCAGTCATCAAAAAAGGCAACCCGCAGGTTGCCTTTATGACGGTGTGCGACGCAATATCGCAGAACGTCGGCATCAAATACTTTGCGATTTTCGTCGCTTCAACTTCACACCAATCCAGAAAACCAACGCGACACAAATCACCGACGGCAGGAAGTTGGAACCTATCTGCGGATATTCGGCCCGCACAATGGTGCTGTAAAGCAATAGCCCCAGCAGAAAACAGGCGGCGGCCAGCGTCGGTAAGCCTTTAGGCATTTCACCCTGGTGATAACGCAAATGCAGACAATACACCGCCAGCACCAACGCAATGACCGGGAAAATAGAGAACACGACAACGGAACTGAAAAATGCATCGAACGTACCGCTGATCGACAATCCGGCAATCAAGGCCAGGATCAGGGTGCCATTATCCTGGTTCGGTTGTTCAGTCATTTTCTATTCCTCCGGACTTATTCATGGGGGACACCGCCGTTCTTTCCTGCTGACGGCGATACCAGTAATACGCGCCTTTGGAAATCATCCGCAACTGGAGTACCAGCCGTTCTTCAAGCTGGCGCCGCTGAGCAATGTCGACATCCAGCGCTTCGGCACCGGCGTTGAACACGATGATCACCATTGCTTCTGCCTGCGCTTCAGTAAAACTGCGCGGCATATGGTTTTCGAGTTGCAGATAGTCAGCAAGTTCCGCAATGAAATGCTGAATTTCTCGCGCAACTGCAGCACGAAAGGCGGAAGATGTGCCGGAACGTTCACGCAACAGCAAACGGAAGGCGTTCGGATTGTTACCAATGAACTCCATAAAAGTGGAAACAGATGTGCGGATCACGCTGCCACCTTTGGCAATACGCTGGCGCGCCTGACGCATCAGTTGACGAAGCATTAAGCCGCTCTCATCTACCATAGTCAGACCGAGTTCATCGACGTCACGGAAATGCCGGTAAAAGGAGGTCGGCGCGATCCCTGCCTCACGCGAAACTTCACGCAGACTCAAACTGGCAAAGCTGCGTTCGGCACTGAGTTGGCTGAATGCCGCCTCAATCAGTGAGCGGCGCGTGCGCTCTTTTTGTTGTGCTCTTACGCCCATAACCTTCATACGGAGTCTTTTCTTCTTATTAGCTGTTAGTCCAATGCAATTTCACTATACCAAAGTTTTTGATCGGCCGAGGTAAAGAAACTACAGCATAAAGTGGGTCAGAATGTTGCGGTTTTCCCACGTTTTGACAACTGCATGTAGGGGAAACCAGACTAATATGTTACTTTCTCGTTGTTATTTTGTATAAAAATAGGTTTCGAACCATGCAACAGCAATCTCATTTTGATGCCATCATTATTGGTTCAGGCCCTGGCGGAGAAGGCGCCGCAATGGGACTGGTTAAACAAGGGGCCAGAGTTGCGGTCATCGAACGCTATAATAACGTCGGTGGCGGTTGTACTCACTGGGGCACAATTCCTTCCAAAGCCCTGCGCCACGCCGTCAGCAGAATTATCGAATTCAACCAGAACCCGCTTTACAGTGATAACTCGCGCACCATGAGCTCCAGTTTCCCGGATATTTTGCGCCATGCGGATTCCGTTATTAATCAGCAAACCCGTATGCGTCAGGGTTTCTACGAACGCAACCAATGCCAGCTTTTCGCCGGTGATGCCAGCTTTGTTGACGAACATACCCTCAGTGTTCGCTATGCCGATGGTACCCATGACCAGTTAACTGCCGATAACATTGTTATTGCCTGCGGCTCACGCCCGTATCGCCCGCATGGTGTCGATTTCAGCCATCCGCGCATTTACGACAGCGACTTAATCCTCGAGCTCAGCCACGAACCGCGCCACGTGATCATTTACGGTGCTGGGGTTATCGGTTGCGAATATGCGTCGATCTTCCGTGGTCTGAACGTCAAAGTAGACTTAATTAACACCCGCGACCGCTTACTTTCGTTCCTCGATCAGGAGATGTCAGACGCCCTTTCCTATCACTTCTGGAATAACGGCGTGGTTATCCGCCATAACGAAGAGTTCGAAAAAATCGAAGGTGTCGAAGATGGCGTGATCATGCATCTGAAATCCGGCAAGAAAGTGAAAGCAGACGCCCTGCTGTTTGCCAACGGACGCACCGGTAACACTGACAAACTGGGTCTGGAAAATATTGGTCTGGTCGCCGACAGCCGCGGCTTGCTGAAAGTAAACAGTATGTACCAGACAGCACTGTCGCACATTTATGCGGTCGGTGATGTGATTGGCTACCCGAGTCTGGCTTCTGCCGCTTACGATCAGGGCCGCATTGCCGCGCAGGCGATGATTCAGGGCGAGGCCAAGGTGCATTTGATCGAAAACATTCCGACCGGCATCTATACCATCCCTGAAATCAGCTCCGTCGGTAAAACTGAACAGGAACTGACGTCAATGAAAGTGCCCTACGAAGTGGGTCGCGCGCAGTTTAAACATCTGGCTCGCGCACAAATTGCCGGTATGAATGTGGGAAGCCTGAAGCTGCTCTTCCATCGCGAAACCAAGGAAATCCTGGGTATTCACTGCTTTGGAGAGCGTGCGGCAGAAATTATCCACATCGGTCAGGCCATCATGGAACAGAAAGGCGAAGGCAATACTATCGAGTATTTCGTTAATACCACCTTCAACTATCCGACCATGGCCGAAGCCTACCGCGTTGCCGCGCTAAACGGATTAAACCGCCTGTTTTAATGCAGCGGCTTCCATGTGCGCCTGCATGTGAACCTTAATGGCTTCGGCAAGTTGCTCATAGCGGCCACGCAGCGGGGAACCGGGACGATACACCAATGCAATGGTGCGTCTCGGTTCCGGTTTGTCACACACCAGATAAGTCACACCATCACGGCTGCGTTCTTTGGGTACGGCAAGCGCAGGTAACAGCGTGATCCCACTGCCAGCGGCGACCATATTGCGCAGCGTTTCAAGACTGGTGGCACGAAAATGCGTGTCCTCGTCAGCCCCAGCCTGGAAACAGAATCCCAGAGCCTGATCGCGCAGACAGTGCCCATCTTCCAGCATCAACAACTTTTCACCGGCCAGATCAGCCATCGCCACGCGATCGCGCGATGCCCACGGATGTTCATCATAAATCGCCAGTTTCATCGGCTCATCAAACAGTGGCACTTCGATAAAGGCTTCGCTCTCTTTGACCAGCGCTAAAATCGCACAGTCCAGCTTGCCGCTGTCGAGCTGCGCCAGCAATTGCTGGGTCTGCGCTTCGTGCAGGTACATCTCGAGTTTCGGAAAGGTTTTGTGCAGTGTCGGAATGATTTGCGGCAGCAGATAAGGCCCGACGGTCGGAATAAGTCCGATATGCAGTGGCCCGGACATTGCCTCGCCCTGCTGGCTGGCCATTTCACGTAAGACTTTAACTTCACGCAGAATAGTCCGCGCCTGATCCACCAGCAACAAACCGGCCTGGGTAAATAACACTTTGCGGCTGGTTCTTTCCAGTAGCATCACGCCCAGTTCATCTTCCAGCTTGCGGATCTGCCCGCTTAACGTCGGCTGGCTCACATGACAAGAATCAGCGGCACGGCGAAAATGACGAAACTCAGCCAGTGCGACCAGATACTCTAAATCACGAATATTCATATATACCCCATGCCCATAATGGATCGCGACGATAGCTCGCGGCGATAGATAAGATAGCAATCAACGATTATAACTATCAACAACAATCGTCAATAATGTCCCCCATCGAAACGGCACAGCCAAAAAATCAGTTTTATTTGTTTTTTATTAAGAAAAATTAAGAGGTTATTCATGTTTGTAAGCCACGAAGGGAAACAAGTACCGCAAGTTACGTTCCATACCCGTCAGGGCGATCAGTGGGTGGACCTCACCACCAATGAGCTGTTTAAAAATAAAACAGTGATTGTATTTTCATTGCCGGGAGCTTTCACTCCGACCTGTTCTTCAAGCCATTTGCCACGCTACAACGAACTGGCTGGCGTATTTAAAAGCCATGGCGTAGACAGCATCCTGTGTGTTTCCGTCAACGATACTTTCGTCATGAATGCATGGAAGGCCGAGCAAAGCGCCGCCAACATCACCTTTATTCCTGACGGCAACGGCGAATTCACCAAAGGCATGGGCATGCTGGTCGAAAAAGCTGATTTAGGCTTCGGTCCGCGTTCATGGCGTTACTCCATGCTGGTGCGTAACGGCGTGGTAGAAAAAATGTTTATCGAACCGAACAAACCGGGCGACCCGTTTGAAGTCTCCGACGCCGACACCCTGCTTAAATACCTGGCACCGGATTTTAAAGTGCAGGAATCCGTGTCGATCTTCACCAAACCGGGCTGTCCTTTCTGCTCCAAAGCCAAACAGATGCTGCAAGAACGCGGCATGCAGTACGAAGAGATTGTATTAGGTAAAGATGCGACGACTGTCAGTTTGCGCGCCGTCACCGGCCGTGCAACTGTGCCACAAGTCTTTATCGGAGGCCGCCACATCGGGGGAAGCGACGACCTGGATGTCTATCTGAACAGCGAAGCAGAAGTGTGCGAAGTGGCACAATAAGACGACGCGTTAAGATAAGAATTACGATAATAAAACAGAGTATGACTACGTGAACATTCGGCGGACCTTAGGTCCGCCTTTTTTATGCCTGATGCTAAAACGTTACGCCAACCGCGCTTTCGCTTCACGGATCGCCAGCGCAACCTGCTCAGGCGAGACACCGCCCTTGGCCGCACGCTTGTCGAGACAAGATTGCAGTTCGAGGATGGGGTACACGTCGTCACCAATCACGCTGCTGAACTTCTGCAAGTCCGCCAGCGTCAGGGCTTCCAACGCCTTGCCTTGAGCAATGGCTTCCACCACGGCTTCGCCGACAATATGGTGCGCTTCGCGGAACGGCATACCTTTGGCGACCAGATAATCGGCCAATTCGGTAGAGTTCGCGTAGCCCTGCTGAGCCGCTTCTTTCGCGCGCGGACGTTTCACCTGAATACCATCCAATACCAGCGCCGCCATGTTCAGACAATCCATCCAGGTATCGAGCGCGTCAAACAGCCCTTCTTTGTCTTCTTGCATATCTTTGTTATATGCCAGTGGCAGGCCTTTCATGGTCATCATCATGCCGGTCAGTGCGCCCTGCACACGGCCGCATTTGCCACGAATCAATTCCAGCGCATCCGGGTTTTTCTTCTGCGGCATCAGGGAAGAACCTGACGTCACGCGATCGGACAAATCAACAAACGCCGCTTCACCGCTATTGAAGAAGATCAGATCTTCGGCAAAACGCGACAGGTGAACCATGCTGATGGCCGCATTGGAAAGCAGCTCCATCACGTGGTCACGGTCGGAGACGCTGTCGAGGCTATTGCGGGTGGCAGAGGCAAAGCCTAACCAGCCGGCCAACTGTTCGCGGTCCATCGGATACGCAGTACCGGCCAGTGCGCCGCTGCCCAGCGGGCTGACGTCCAGACGTTTCAGCGTGTCCTGCAAACGGCTTTCATCACGTGCCAGCATTTCGACGTAGGCCATACACCAGTGGGCAAACGTCACCGGCTGCGCACGCTGTAAATGCGTGTAGCCCGGCATCACGGCGTCCTGATTGGCTTCGGCCGTGACGACCAGCGCTTGCTGTAAATGATGAAGCGCTTCGCCGAGCTCAACCACCTGCGCTTTGCACCAGAGTTTGAGGTCAGTGGCTACCTGATCATTACGGCTACGGCCGGTGTGCAGCTTTTTGCCAAGGTCACCGACTTTGTCGATCAGCTTCTGCTCAACCCAGCTGTGAATATCTTCGGCATCGCTTGCCAAAATCGCACGAGGGTTAGCACGAACTTCTTCCAGCAACACGTTCAGTGCGGCTTCCAGTTGCAGCTGTTCGTCAGCGGTCAACACGTTCACGGTGACCAGCGCCTTCGACCAGGCCACTGACCCGACGATATCCTGCTCCGCCAGACGGTAGTCAAAACGCAGTGAATCGTTTAATTCTTTAAACCGTTGATCGGCTGCCTGGCTAAACCGTCCGCCCCAAAGTGCCATAACTTGTACTCCTTTAATTTATGCAAAAGGGCGCAGCATGTGCGCCCTTAATATAATCAATAAATAGGCGTTATTGTCGCAGCCAGTTTGGGTGCGGACAGCGCGCAGGAACCGCAGCGTACATACAGTACGTGAGGATTTCGAGCACTGCCCAAGCCCAAAATGGCAAGTAAAATAGCCTATTTTACTTCTTAGCGTTCAGTGCGCGAATACGTGATGACAGCGAGAACAGGCGAATAAAGCCGCCCGCATGGCTGTGATCATACACTTCGTCTTCACCGAAGGTCGCGAACTCTTCGGAGTACATGCTGTTTGGCGATTGTTTCTGAATTGCCGTCGCGGTGCCTTTATAGAGTTTGATGACCACTTCGCCATTGACGTCCTGCGCCAGCGAATCCGCAGCAGCCTGAATCGACTCACGCAGCGGTGCAAACCAGCGACCATCGTAAACAACATAAGACATTTCATGGCCCAACTGTTCACGCCATTTGAAGCTGTCACGGTCCAGAACCAGTTGCTCAACGCCACGCAGTGCCGCCATCATGATGGTGCCGCCCGGCGTTTCGTAGCAACCACGGGACTTGATGCCGACCAGACGGTTTTCAACGATGTCGATACGGCCGATACCGTGTTTCACGCCCAGCACGTTCAGCGCTTCAAGGCACTGATACGGGCTCAGTTCGACACCGTTCACGGCAACCACTTCACCTTTTGCTACTTTGACGGTGACGGTTTCGGCCTGATCCGGTGCATCTTCCGGTGCAACAGTCCATGCCCAGCAATCTTTGTTGGCTGCATTCCACGGGCTTTCCAGCACGCCGCCTTCGGTGGAAATGTGCCAGGCGTTCTCGTCACGGCTGTAGATTTTTTCCAGCGACGCCGTGGTGGGGATATTACGTTCTTTCAGATAATCGAGCAGGGCTTCACGGGAACGCAAGTCCCATTCACGCCATGGCGCAACCACTTTCAACTGTGGCGCCAACGCGGTGTAAGTGGTTTCGAAACGTACCTGGTCGTTACCTTTACCGGTCGCGCCGTGGCACAGCGCATCTGCGCCCACTTTCAGTGCCAGTTCAACCTGCGCTTTGGCGATCAACGGACGCGCCATTGAAGTACCGAGCAGGTAGCTGCCTTCGTACAAAGCGCCAGATTTCAGCACCGGATAAACGTAGTCTTTGATGAACTCTTCACGCAGGTCAACCACGTGGCACTCAGAGGCACCGGTACGCAGCGCTTTTTGTTCAATGCCTTCCAGATCACCACGTTCCTGACCGATATCCGCCACGAACGCGACAACTTCACAGTCGCCATAGTTTTCTTTCAGCCAGGGAATGATGGCTGAGGTGTCCAGACCGCCGGAGTAAGCCAGAACAATTTTCTTGATGCCTTTGGTTGCTGCCATGATGATTTCCTTTAAAAATTTTATTGATTCAACAAGTCGGTCAATGAGGTTTTACATACGGCGATCACGCCAGAATACGGGTGCCGATCGCGGTACCGTTAAACAGTGCCGGTAACTGCTCGGCGTGACGCCAACTGGCGATGTCTACCGGGCGTCCGAGCGTACGTGCAGCATCCAGCGCGGCGTGAACTTTCACGACCATGCCATCGGTAATAATACCCTGCTCAATCAGCAACTCGGCTTTTTGCGCTGACATTTCTGGAATACGCTGGCCTTTGCCATCAAGAATACCACTGACATCTGACAGCAGGATTAAATCTGCACCCAGCGTTGCCGCCAGGGCCGTCGCGGCCTGATCGGCGTTAACATTCATCAATTGACCCGAAGCGGTGATCCCGATAGAGCTGACAATCGGCAGATATCCGGCTGCGGTCAGCATGTTAATCAGCGCAGGGGAACCGGCTTCGGCTTTGCCGACGTTACCCAACTCTTCGCTCAACTGCGTCACACTGACAGAACCACCGTCGGCCAGGGAGAGGCCAACAGCACTGATGTCATGTTTAATCGCCCATGCCAGCAGGGTTTTGTTGGCACTGCCAGCCAGTGCACCGGTGATAATGTCAATCTGGTCAGCAGGGGTAACACGCAAACCCGCCTTTTTCACCACAGGCAGATTCAGTTTTTTCATCAGCTCATCGACCAGACAACCGCCGCCGTGAACGATTACCAATGGGCGCTGATATTGCTGGCGGTAAGTCACCAGCGCCATGAACAGGCGCTCGAGCGCTTCTTCATTGTCCAGCAACACACCACCTAATTTAATGACTAACGGATTCATAGCTGTTTGCGCCTCAATCGGTTAAAAGTAAGTATTTGATTTTAATATAAGGTTTTTCAAATCAGGGAGAGCGTTTCAGGGAAACCAAATCGCAGGTTCAGACATTGTACTGCCTGCGCTGACGCGCCTTTCAGCAAGTTGTCTTCTGTCGCAACCACAATCAGATGTTCACCTTTCACCGCAAAACCGATATCACAGAACGGCAATCCGACCACGTCTTTCAGCGCCGGAACACCTTGGGTGTACAAACGGACCAGAGGCTTGTCGTGATAAGCATTGTGGAAAGCTTGTGCCACATCCTGCGCCGTCACGTCGGCTTTCAGGCGGCAGGTGATGGTCGCCAGAATACCGCGCGGGAAGTTCCCCAGGTGCGGGGTGAAAATCACCGGCACGCCAAGGTGCTCAACAATTTCCGGGTGATGGCGATGATTAAACAGACCGTAAGGTTGCAGGCTGACTTCACAGAAACTGCTGCCCAAAGAGGCCTTGCGCCCTGCACCGCTGACGCCGCTGGTGGCGTTGATAACCGGCCACTGGCTGTCATTGAGCAAGTCGTTTTCGAGCAAAGGTTTAAGTGCCAGCTGTGAAGCCGTCGGGTAACAGCCCGGCACGGCGATCAGTTGTGCATCTTTGAGTTTGTCAGCCTGCCATTCGGCCAGGCCATATACCGCTTTGTTCAGCCAGTCGAGGTGCTGGTGCTCAAAGCCGTAAAATTCGGAGTAAAACTCAGGTTTTTTGACGCGGAAAGCACCGGACAGATCAAACACCACACAACCGGCCGCCAGAAACTGCGGGGCTAAGTCGTGGCTGACTTCATGCGCCGTGGCCAGAAAAACCACATCCACGCCTTTAGCCGCTTCCTGCACATCTTTCATCGCTAAAACAGGCAGATCAACGATGCCTTTCAACTGTGGATGCAAATCAGAAAGCAATTTTCCTGCATCTGCACTTTGCGCTGAAACCGTTAAACCGGTTATGTTCATATGTGGGTGGCGATTCAGGTAGGCCGCGAGTTCAGCTCCGGCATAACCTGTGGCACCAACAATCAGCGTATTCAACATGGGGTCTGTTCACCTTCTCAACTTAACTGTATGACTCTGCGATACAGCGTACTTCTTAGGTAACAGGGTTCACCGCGTTATACGCCGTTCACCCGCGAAATTTTCGACCATTTCGTTTACCCATCATTCTTCAAGCTTCATCGGCGTTCGTTTGCCGCCTTGATGCAACTCGAATAATTTTGGGTAAGGTACCGAAGGATTTTTTCGGTTTCCTTACGTGCTGGCTTACTGTATTTTTATTCACATAAACTGCATGAATATGAATACTACCCTAACTAAAGGCTGTCAACAGTGAAGATGAAATTACCTCCTTTTATTGAGCTATACCGGGCGTTAATCGCGATACCTTCGATCAGTGCCACCGACAGCGCATTGGATCAGAGTAATGAAACCTTAATCAACGTGTTGGCTGGCTGGTTCCGCGATCTTGGCTTTAAGGTTGAGATCCAACCCGTACCCAACACCCGTAATAAATTCAACATGTTGGCAAGCGTGGGTGAAGGCGCTGGCGGGCTGTTGCTGGCCGGCCATACCGATACCGTTCCCTACGACGATGGCCGCTGGACCCGCGACCCTTTCACCCTGACCGAACACGAAAATAAGCTCTACGGTTTGGGTACGGCGGACATGAAAGGTTTCTTTGCTTTTATCGTCGATGCATTGCGTGATGTCGACACCACCAAACTGACTAAACCGCTATATATTCTGGCGACCGCCGATGAAGAAACCAGCATGGCCGGTGCCAGCTATTTTTCCAAGAATACAGCGATTCGCCCCGACTGCGCGATCATCGGCGAGCCGACGTCACTGAAGCCGGTTCGTGCGCACAAAGGTCACATCTCCAACGCGATTCGTATCACCGGCCAGTCGGGCCATTCGAGCGATCCGGGCCGCGGTGTGAATGCCATCGACCTGATGCATGACGCCATCACTCAGCTGATCGGGCTGCGCAATACATTGAAAGAACGTTACCACCACAGCGGGTTTGTCATTCCTTATCCAACCATGAATTTTGGCCATATCAGCGGCGGTGACGCGGCTAACCGTATTTGTGCCTGCTGCGAGCTGCACATGGATATCCGCCCGCTGCCGGGGCTGACGCTTTCCGATCTCGACGCTCTGTTGCAGGAAGCGCTGGAACCGGTAAGCAGCCGCTGGCCAGGCCGCGTAGCTATCGAAGCGTTACACCCACCGATTCCTGGCTACGAATGCCCGCCGGACCACCAGTTGGTTCAGGTAGTGGAAAAGCTGCTCGGCGTGGAAACGGAGATCGTCAACTATTGCACCGAGGCTCCATTTATTCAGGCGCTGTGCCCAACGCTGGTGCTCGGACCCGGTTCAATAGAACAGGCGCATCAACCGGATGAATACCTTGATACCGCATTTATCAAACCGACCCGTGAGTTGATCACACAGGTTGTGCACCATTTCTGCTACCACTAATTCTGTATTCCCGATGAGACAGAAACAAACAGGGCACCTGCGGGTGCCCTTTGATACTGTACAAAAGCGTGATTAGCCAAACTGATATGCGGCTGGCGATGATGAAAATTCAGCAAATTTGCCAAAAACACCATTTTTATAGTGAGGGAATCGGTCTTTTTGGGGTAAAACAGGTGCTGTTTTTGAAAATGTGATCACGTTCGCAGCGTAAAAATGAATTAAGGCGACAGCGTCTTACGGGTGATAGTTATTTACAGAAAATATAATTTTAAATAAAAGAACGGGTAGAGGGTCAGAGGCGATATGAACGAACAATATTCCGCAATGCGCAGTAACGTCAGTATGTTAGGTACACTGCTTGGCGACACGATCAAAGATACGTTGGGAGAGCATATCCTTGATCGTGTTGAGAAAATTCGTAAGCTTTCCAAATCCTCACGCGCCGGTAATGATGCAGACCGCCAGGAGCTGCTGTCCACGCTGCAAAATTTATCTAATGATGAACTGCTGCCTGTAGCCCGTGCCTTCAGCCAGTTTTTGAATTTAACCAACGTGGCAGAGCAATATCACAGCATTTCGCCGCACGGCGAAGCCGCGAGTAACCCGGAAGCGCTGGCGCAACTGATCGAACGTTTGAAGTCCAAAAACCTGTCCTCCCAACAACTGCGTGATGCGGTTGAACAACTCTCCATCGAGCTGGTATTGACCGCGCACCCGACCGAAATCGCGCGCCGGACGCTGATCCACAAACTGGTAGAAGTAAACAGCTGTCTGAAACAGCTCGACCACAACGATCTGGCCGACTACGAACGCAAACAGATTATGCGCCGTCTGCGCCAGCTGATTGCCCAGTCATGGCATACCGACGAAATTCGCAAATACCGTCCGTCTCCGGTTGATGAAGCCAAATGGGGCTTTGCGGTGGTTGAAAACAGTCTGTGGGAAGGCGTTCCAGCGTTTCTGCGTGAATTCAATGAGCAGTTGGAAACCTCACTCGATTACAAAATGCCGGTGGAAGCCGTACCCGTGCGCTTCACTTCCTGGATGGGCGGCGACCGCGACGGTAACCCTAACGTCACCGCCGATATCACCCGTCACGTGCTGCTGCTGAGCCGCTGGAAAGCCACCGACCTGTTCCTGCGCGATGTCGCGGTATTGGTTTCCGAACTTTCCATGACCGAATGTACGCCAGAACTGCGTGAACTCGCCGATGGTGAAAGTGAGCCGGAAGCTTACCGCGTGATCATGAAACGTCTGCGTGCTCAGCTGCTTTCTACCCAAGCCTATCTGGAAGCGCGTCTGAACGGCGAGCGTCTGCCAACTCCACATGATTTACTGGTGAACAATGAGCAGCTGTGGGAGCCGCTGTACGCGTGTTACCAGTCACTGCAAGCCTGCGGCATGGGCATTATTGCTAATGGCCAGTTGCTTGATACGCTGCGCCGCGTGCGCTGTTTCGGCGTGCCGCTGGTGCGGATCGATATTCGTCAGGAAAGCACCCGTCACACCGATGCCATTGCTGAGATCACCCGTTATCTGGGCCTTGGTGATTACGAAAATTGGTCAGAATCTGACAAACAGGCCTTCCTGATCCGCGAACTGAATTCCCAGCGCCCGCTGGTGCCGCGTTTTTGGGAACCGAGCGCAACGACCAAAGAAGTACTCGATACCTGTCAGGTCATCGCCGAAGCGCCGGAAGGTTCCATTGCTGCCTACGTGATCTCGATGGCGAAAACGCCGTCAGATGTGCTGGCCGTGCATTTATTGCTGAAAGAAGCGGGCTGTCCGTTCACTCTGCCAGTCGCGCCGCTGTTCGAAACTCTCGACGACCTGAACAATGCCGATTCCGTCATGACTCAGTTGCTGAGCCTCGACTGGTACCGTGGTTGCATTCAGGGCAAACAGATGGTGATGATCGGTTATTCCGATTCAGCCAAAGATGCGGGCGTGATGGCGGCCTCATGGGCACAATACCGTGCGCAGGATGCCCTGATCAAAACCTGCGAAAAAGCCGGTGTTCTGCTGACGCTGTTCCACGGACGCGGCGGTTCGATTGGCCGTGGCGGCGCACCTGCCCACGCCGCACTGCTGTCACAACCCCCTGGAAGCCTGAAAGGCGGCCTGCGCGTCACCGAACAGGGCGAGATGATCCGCTTCAAATTCGGCCTGCCGGAAGTGACCATCAGTAGCCTCGCGCTCTATACCGGTGCGATTCTGGAAGCCAACCTGTTACCACCACCGGAGCCGAAAAAGGCCTGGGTGGACATTATGGAGCAGTTGTCTGACGTCTCCTGCACCATGTATCGCGGCTATGTGCGCGAAAATAAAGACTTTGTCCCTTACTTCCGCGCCGCAACGCCGGAACAGGAACTGGGTAAATTGCCACTGGGTTCACGCCCGGCAAAACGTAAAGCTAACGGCGGCGTCGAAAGCCTGCGTGCCATTCCATGGATCTTCGCCTGGACGCAAAACCGTCTGATGCTGCCTGCATGGTTAGGCGCGGGTGCGGGTTTGCAAGCGGTAGTCGATGCCGGTAAACGCGATGAGCTGGAGTCTATGTGCCGCGACTGGCCGTTCTTCTCCACCCGCATCGGTATGCTGGAAATGGTATTTGCCAAAGCTGACCTGTGGCTGGCGGAATACTACGATCAGCGTCTGGTGGACAAAACGCTGTGGCCACTCGGGCAGAAATTGCGTGACCAGTTGGCAAGCGACATCAAAGTGGTATTGGCGATTTCCAACGACGACCATCTGATGGCCGATCTGCCATGGATTGCCGAATCTATCGCGCTGCGTAATGTCTACACTGACCCGCTGAACGTATTGCAGGCTGAATTGCTGCACCGCTCACGTCAGTTAGAAAAAGAGGGCCATACGCCTGACGCCCGTGTTGAGCAGGCGCTGATGGTCACTATCGCGGGTGTGGCAGCCGGTATGCGCAACACCGGCTAGCAGCACCACAAAAAACAAAAAACCGGCGATTATGCCGGTTTTTTTTCGCCTGAAGTTGATGCCAACAGGCGTTTTCCTGAACAGGGAATCAGACCGCAGCGCGAATCGGCGCAGCGGCTTCCGGGCGCACGCCCAGCGTATGGCAAATCGCGTAGCTCATCTCGGCGCGGTTCAGGGTGTAGAAATGGAAGTCCTTCACGCCTTCGCGGCTGAGGATTTTTACCATGTCCATGGCAATATTAGCACCGACCATTTTACGGGTTTCCGGGTCATCATCTAAGCCTTCGAACTGAGCGGTCATCCAGTGCGGTACGCGCACGTTGGTCATGGTGGCAAAGCGGGTCAGCTGTTTGAAGTTCGACACCGGCAGAATGCCCGGCACGATCTCCACGTCGATGCCCTGCCCGGCGCAGCGGTCGCGAAAACGCAGGTAACTTTCTACGTCGAAGAAGAATTGGGTAATGGCGCGGTTGGCACCCGCATCGATTTTACGCTTGAGATTAATCAGGTCAGCCTGTGCGCTTTTGGCTTCCGGGTGGACTTCCGGGTAAGCCGCGACAGAGATATCAAAATCCCCCACACCTTTGAGCAGATGCACCAAATCAGTGGCGTAAAGATCAGGCTTACCGCCGCCCGGTGGTAAATCACCCCGCAGTGCCACGATGTGGCGGATCCCGCTCTGCCAGTAATCCTGGGCAATTTGAATCAGTTCTTCGCGGCTGGCATCAACACAGGTCAGATGCGGTGCAGCTTCCAGCCCGGTGCGCTCTTTGATGCCCTTAATGATGCTGTGCGTGCGGTCGCGCTCGCCGGAGTTAGCGCCGTAAGTCACGGACACAAATTTAGGCTTGAGGCTGCTGAGACGATCAATAGAGCTCCACAACGTATCTTCCATTTCGCTGGTACGCGGCGGGAAAAACTCGAAAGAGACGTTAATTTGACCCTGTAATTCGGCCAGATTCTGATTCAGCGCTTCGCGCTGGTTAGCGTGGAAAAAGCTCATAAACACTACCTCATAGATCACTGCGTTTTCATTATGGTTCTTTATGATAAGCGTCTAGACGTCTAAACGTATGGATAGACAATGAAGGAAGTCGGCAAAACTGTCAACGGCAAAAACGCATCCATCTATGATTAATCTTCACTCAAATTGAAGGAATTTCAAGTTGGGGATTTTGTACGGCGGGAAGTTGAGAGAAATACATGAAACTCCCCCCGGCTGAAGCCGGAGGGAGAGGAACATTAAAGCAGCTGCGCCAGACGGTTAAGATCAGATTGCAGAGCGCCCGCAGTCACATCGCGACCCGCACCGGGGCCACGGATGACCAGTGGATTGTCGCGATACCAGCGGCTTTCAATAGCAAAGACATTATCACAAGGCAATAACGCAGCCAGCGGGTGGTCGTCGCGCACGGCTTCAACACCGACACGCGCTTTGCCGTTAGCATCGAATCGTGCCACGTAACGCAGTACCAGTCCCATTTCACGCGCCGCTTCGAGACGTTGCAGCATTTGCTGGTTCAGCGCTTCGCCATCTTCAAAGAACTGATCCACCGAGCCGGTTTCGCAACCCAGTGGCACCAGAGACTCCACCCGCACCTGCGTAGGTTCGATGTCATAACCCGCTTCGCGCGCCAAAATCACCAGCTTGCGCATCACATCCTGACCGGAGAGGTCAACGCGTGGGTCGGGTTCCGTCAGCCCCTGCTGCCAGGCTAAATCCACCAGCTCAGTGAAAGGCAGCGTGCCGTCGAATTGCAGGAACAACCACGACAACGTGCCGGAGAAAATCCCGCTGATCGCCAGAATGCTGTCGCCGCTATCGCGGAGATCCCGCACGGTATGGTTGACGGGTAAACCCGCGCCGACGGTGGCGTTGTACAGCCAGTGGCTGCCGGTTTTGGCGAAGGCGTCGCGAATCTGACGGTACTGATTGCTGCTGGACGCACCCGCCACTTTATTGGCGCTGATGACGTGAAAACCGTAGCTGGCGAAATCCAGATATTGGTCGGCAAGTTCTGCGCTGGCGGTGACGTCCAGCACCACTAAATCATCATAGGGATGCGCCCGCATCCACAAGAACAGCGACTCTTCATCGTGGTCACGGGCTTCATCATCAAAGAACGCCAACGCGCGGCTGGCATCCAGCCCGTCATAACTCAACAGGCTGCGTTTACTGTCCACCACGCCCGCCAGAACGAATTCAAAACCACTGCGCGCGGAAATATTTTTCTGCTCACGGGCAAAGAGTTCGAGCCAGCGAGAACCGATGTTACCTTTGCCGAACAGCATCAGGCCGATACGTTTTTCCGCACGGAACAGCGTGTTATGCAGACCCTGCACCAAATGCTCTGTCGGCCCGAGGCGCAGCACGGCCACCAGACTGATACCATCTTCCGCCTGCCAGATAAACTCGACCGGTTGGTCTTTCAGTTCCTGATAGAAACGGTGACTGTGCAGTGGGTTCTTGCATACACCGGCACCGACCAACGCCACCATCGCCAACCCTTCGCGCAAAGAGAGACGCCCTGGCAAACCCGCCTCTTCCAACGCCTGCAAGGCGCTGCCGACCACTTCCGAGGTGTAGCAGAGTTGCAGCAGGTTGCGATCCGGATGGATACCGGTCGCCAGCGGTTTGACCTGAGCACGCTTAAGCAGCAGCTCGACATCTTTATGCGCCAGCTGGAAGTCGTGTTGAGAAGGGATGACAATTTCAATCAGGCAGATGTCGTCATGACTGGTGACGATTTTCGCACCGGTCCCGGAGGCCAGCACGCGTTCAATACGGGTTGAGCCTTGCTCGGGCTGATAGCTACAGCGCAGTTGCAGGTCAATGTCGCTAGCGGAAACGGGCTGTAATGTACGGGTATGCAACACGGGTGCGGCCAGACGGGCCAATTCACTGGCTTCGTCGAGGCGCAATAAAGGCAGCAAACAGGCATCTTTCACTTTACGCGGGTCAGCACTGTAAACCCCGGCGACGTCGCTCCAGATAGTGACCCGGTTAACGCCAGCCAGCGCGCCAATCTGCGTAGCTGAGTAGTCGCTGCCGTTACGGCCCAGCAACACCGTTTCACCCGCATCGTTACGCGAGATAAACCCGGTCACTACCAGATATTGCTGCGGATGCTGCGCCAGCAGTTGTTGCAGTAACGGGTAAGAGCGCCCTTCATCAACCTGAGGTTGGGCCGCACGTTCAGCCCGCAGGAAATCACGGGCATCCAGCCAGGCGGCTGGCAGATCTTTGGTTGCCAGCAGTGCGGCCATCAGGCGTGCAGACCACACTTCTCCATGCCCGACCACTTCGGCATAGGCGGCATCGGTGATTTTGCCATCCAGCAGGGATGCCAGACGTTCGAGATCATGAATAAACTTCGCAATAAGCGGTTCTGCCATTTCCGGTGGCAGAAGACCTGTGATCAAGTCACTTTGATAGCGGCGCAAGGCCTGCTGAACCTGATGCGCTGACAGGCGATCGGTCTGACTGAGTTTCAGCCAACTGATCAGCTGGTTAGTGGTGCTGCCCGCTGCGGACACCACCATCATGTCACCTGGATTACCATACTCGGCCATGATCCCGGCCACGCGCAAATAACATTTCACATCAGCCAGACTGCTACCACCAAATTTGTGCAGCTGCCGACTTCCCGCCGGTGCTGCTACCGCTATTGCATTCATGCTTACCTCGTTGCCGCCGCCTGGAATGCATGTTCCAGATCGGCAATCAAATCTTCACTGTCTTCAAGACCTACAGAAATCCTGAGCAAACTGTCGGAGATCCCGGCGGCTTTACGCGCCTCCGGTGCCATGCCCGCGTGGGTCATGGTCGCCGTATGGGAAATCAAGCTTTCAACGCCGCCCAGAGATTCTGCCAGGGTAAATAACGTCAATTCAGAGAGGAAGTGACGCAAACGGGCTTCATCTCCGCCGAATTCAAAACTTATCATTGCGCCAAAGCCATATTGCTGACGGCAGGCAATCTCATGCCCCTGGTTCTCTGGCAGGGAAGGATGATACAGCTTTTTGACCAAGGGTTGTTGCTGTAAATAAGTCACAATGGCCAGCGCATTTTCCTGCTGTTGTTTTACGCGAACGGTCAGCGTGCGCAGGCCGCGCAGCAGTAAATAGCTGTCGAAGGCAGCACCGGTCACGCCGATGTTATTGGCCCACCAGGCAAGTTCCGTCGCGTGCTCAGCCGTTTTGGAAATCACTGTTCCGGCGACGACGTCTGAGTGGCCATTAAGATATTTAGTACATGAATGGACCACTAAATCCGCGCCAAGTTTCAGCGGCTGCTGCAATGCAGGGCTGAGGAAGGTGTTATCGACCACGGTCAGCGCACCGGCGGCGTGTGAAGCATCGCAAATGGCCTGGATATCGACCACGCGCAGCAGCGGATTACTCGGGGTTTCGATCAGCACCAGTTTCGGTTTTTCAGCCAGCGCGGCGGCCAGCGCCTGCGGGTTGCCCTGATCGACAAACAGCACGCGATACGCGCCACGCTTGCTCAGGCTGTCAAACAAACGGTAGCTGCCGCCATAACAGTCATGTGGCGCGACCAGCAGATCGCCAGGCTTGAGAAACACCGTGCACACTAAATGAATCGCCGACATACCGCTGCTGGTCATCACCGCACCGGCTCCGCCTTCGAGATCAGCCAGTGCGCGCTGTACAACATCACGGGACGGATTTCCACGTCGTGAATAGTCGTGGGCTCTTGGCTGATTAAAATCTTCGAAATTGTAGGTGCTGGAAAGATGAATGGGAGGAACGACGCAGCCATATTGCTGGTCACTGTTCAGGCCACTGCCGACGGCAATCGTCGCTTGCTTGAGTGTCATAGTTGTTTCTCTCTGCCGGGATGCTGAGGATGAGGTAACAAAGATTAATCGCTGGCGAGATAGACGTCAATACATCTGGACATCTAAACTTCTTTGCGTATAGATTGAGCAACGAGGCAATACCCGCTAAAATTATAGCGTTATCAGTGACAGAGTGTTCAGGCAGGGCGTAGACAGGCCAGTCCGCGAAAGCGTTCACCGCCCGAATGAACAGCACGGCGCACATTTCTCTGATATTACCCGGTCCCACAGGGACATTTATTTAGTGAGATCAGCGAAAATCGGGCATAATCCCCCGGTTTTCAGAATATTATTTTTTTTGATAAATTTAAGGTGTCCCATGGCTGAGTGGAACGGCGAATATGTCAGCCCTTACGCTGAACACGGTAAGAAAAGCGAACAAGTTAAGAAAATCACGGTATCCATTCCGCTGAAAGTCCTCAAAATTCTCACCGATGAACGCACCCGTCGCCAGGTAAACAACCTGCGTCATGCGACCAACAGTGAATTATTGTGTGAGGCCTTCCTGCACGCCTTTACCGGACAGCCTTTGCCGAATGACGAAGATCTGCGCAAAGAACGCAGTGATGAAATCCCGGAAGCGGCGAAGATCCTGATGCGTGAACTGGGTGTGGATCCCGATACCTGGGAATATTAAGCGACATGATGAACAGCCTGTGCGCTCCGTCGCGCAGGTGAATCATTGACCGTGAGATATGATGTGCTGTGAAGAATGCTTAGCCTGAATAACAGGCAACAAAAAACCCGCCGAGGCGGGTTTTTTTGCTCTCAAACAGCGCTTACTTGCTGCTTGGCATGGTGAAACGCTTGTTGAAGCGGTCAACACGGCCACCGGTAGCGACTTCACGTTGCTTACCAGTGTAGAACGGGTGACATTCGCCACACACGTCCAGGTTCAAATCATGACCCACAGTTGAGTGAGTTTTGATAATATTACCGCATGAGCAAGTTGCAGTAATTTCTACGTATTTAGGGTGAATACCTTGTTTCATGGAAACCTCTTCTTAAGGCCGCGTCGCTATCCAACCCTGTTTTGTCGGACACCACGCGTAGTGGATGATAGGTTTTGATGCGAAATGCATCAAAGGCGGCGAATCATACAGAATCTAACCGGGCCGCGCAATGATGTTCATGCATTTCGAGTGACACAGTGTACACTATCTCGTCATTTTTTTAAAGTCTGGACCCCCGATGCCTGTTGCCCACGTTGCGTTACCCGTTCCGCTCTCCCGCACATTTGACTATCTATTACCTGAGGGTATGCAGGTGGTGAAAGGTTGTCGCGTTAGCGTGCCTTTTGGTAAACGCGACGCCATGGGTATTGTGACGGCAATCAGTGACTCCAGCGAGTTCGGCCTCGAGAAACTTAAGCCGGTACGCGACGTTCTCGACGCCACCAGCCTGTTCACTCCGGATCTGTGGCGCATTCTTCTCTGGGCGAGCGATTACTACCACTTTCCTCTGGGCGAAGTGCTATTCCATGCCCTTCCCGTCTTATTACGCCAGGGAAAACCCGCCGAGCTGACGCCATTATGGCAATGGTTCGCCACCGAACAGGGGCGTGCCACGCCACTCGACAGCCTGAAACGGGCAGCCAAACAGCAGCAGGCCATGGCTGCGTTGATGCAAGGCGGTATTTATCGCCATCAGGTGAGTGACCTCGAACTGACCGATGCCGCACTTCAGGCATTGCGAGCCAAAGGGCTGGCAGATTTACGCAGCATCGCACCAACGACCCAAGACTGGCGGAAGGATTTCAGCGTCATCGGCGAACGCTTGCGGCTCAATACCGAACAGGCAACCGCCGTGGGGGCAATTCGCAGCGAAGATCAGCAATTCTCCGCCTGGTTGCTGGCAGGTGTAACTGGTTCGGGTAAAACGGAAGTTTATTTGAGTGTGCTGGAAAATATTCTGGCGCAGGGCCGTCAGGCGCTGGTGATGGTGCCGGAAATCGGCCTGACGCCACAAACCATCGCCCGTTTTCGCGAAAGGTTCAGTGCGCCTGTCGATGTGCTGCACTCCGGTTTGAACGACAGCGAGCGCCTGGCCGTCTGGCTGCGCGCACGCAATGGCGAAGTAGGGATTGTCATCGGCACGCGATCTTCCTTATTTACCCCTTTTGCCCGGCTCGGCGTGATCATCATTGATGAGGAACATGACGGCTCCTATAAACAACAGGAAGGCTGGCGCTATCACGCCCGCGATTTAGCGGTGTTCCGCGCCCACGAAGAAAATATTCCGATCATCATGGGCTCCGCGACGCCCGCGCTGGAAACACTGCATAACGTCGGACTGGGTAAATACCGCCAGTTGAAGCTAACCAAACGCGCCGGTAATGCCAAACCGCCACAGCAGCATCTGATTGACTTAAAAGGTATGCCGCTGAAAGTCGGTCTTTCACAACCGCTGATCCAGCGTATGCAGCATCACCTGAAAGCAGACAATCAGGTGATGCTATTCCTAAATCGCCGTGGTTACGCCCCGGCGCTGTTGTGCCATGAGTGCGGCTGGATAGCAGAGTGCCAGCGCTGTGATCACTACTACACGCTGCATCAGAATCAACGCCAGTTGCGCTGTCACCACTGCGACAGCCAGCGCGCCGTGCCTCATCAGTGCCCACATTGCGGCTCAACGCAGTTGGTCTCCGTCGGCGTAGGCACCGAGCAACTCGAACACGAACTGGCACCCTTGTTCCCAGATACGCCCATCACCCGCATCGACCGCGATACCACCAGCCGTAAAGGGTCGCTGGAACAACATCTGGCAGAAGTGCATCGCGGCGGCGCGCGTATTCTGATCGGTACGCAAATGCTGGCCAAAGGCCACCACTTCCCGGATGTCACGCTGGTCTCGCTGCTTGACGTCGATGGTGCGTTGTTCTCGGCTGATTTCCGTTCCGCTGAACGTTTCGCCCAGCTTTACACTCAGGTGTCTGGCCGGGCGGGCCGTGCCGGTAAGCCAGGCGAAGTGGTACTACAAACTCATCACCCCGATCATCCATTGCTGAAAGTGTTGCTTGAGCAGGGTTACGACGCCTTTGCCAAACAGACGCTGGCAGAACGTAAGAGCGTGTTTTTACCGCCTTATACCAGTCACATATTGATTCGTTCGGAAGATCACGATAATCAGCAATCCGCGCTGTTTTTACAGCAGTTGCGTAATTTGTTTGAAGCCAGTCCGCTGAAAGATGAATCCCTGTGGATTTTAGGCCCGGTTCCCGCCCTCGCGGCCAAACGCAATGGCCGCTTCCGCTGGCAATTATTGCTACAGCATCCTTCACGCCGGGTTTTGCAGCATTTGATTAAAAGTTCTCAACCTTTGATTAGCAATTTACCACAGGCCAGAAAGGTGAAATGGACGCTGGATGTTGACCCGATCGACAGCTAATGGGTGAAAGCCCTGATGTTTTCTGCGTGATGGATCGAAAAAAGCATCTGCATCACACTTTTCATGCAAATTAGGTAACAAATCCTAACCACAAACTGTTTAGAATGTGATGAGCTACGCAGCCATCGTGAGCCGGACGCGTTAAGCGCCGGATTAACACAGGCTGAATCTCAGGGAACCAGGGTAGCGTTGAGGAAACATCCATGTTGTCGTATCAGAATGATGCAGTTGCAAGGAGAGATGCGTTGGACGAAAAGAAAGAATTAACCGCCGCTACGATGAAAGATGTGGCTGAAATGGCAGGTGTTTCGACAGCAACCGTATCTCGCGCCCTAATGAACCCGGAAAAGGTATCGGCACCGACCCGCCAAAAGGTGGAACAGGCTGTAATGGCTGTGGGCTATTCGCCTCACGCGCTGTCCCGTAACCTTAAACGTAATGAATCCCGCACGATACTGGTGATCGTCCCCGATATTTGCGATCCCTATTTCGCCGATGTGATCCAGGGGATCGAACGCACTGCTGCCGAAAATGGCTATCTGGTGCTGATCGGCGATTGCGCGCAACAGAATCAGCAGGAAAAAACTTTCATCAATCTGATCATTACCAAGCAGATTGACGGCATGCTGCTGCTTGGCTCTGATCTGCCTTTCGATGCCAGTAAAGAAGAACAGCGCAATTTACCGCCGATGGTCATGGCGAATGAATTCGCCCCGGAACTTGAATTACCGACGGTACATATCGACAACCTGACGGCCGCCTATGAAGCTGTACATTACCTGATTGGCTTGGGTCACCAACGCATCGGTTGTATTGCCGGACCAGACCACATGCCGCTGTGCCAGTACCGCTCGCAGGGCTACATTCAGGCTTTGCGCCGTAATGGGCTGACGGTAGAAAGCAGTTATACCTCCAAAGGGGATTTCAGTTACGAGTCTGGCGCGCTGGCGCTGAGCGAACTGATGAGCCAGCCGGTGCCGCCGACGGCAATTTTCTGCCATAACGACGTCATGGCCATTGGCGCAATGTATCAGGCTAAAAAAATGGGTCTGCGCATCCCGCAGGATTTATCAGTGGTTGGCTTTGATGACATCAAACTCAGCCAGTACTTTGATCCTCCACTGACCACCGTGGCACAGCCAAGGTTCCAGCTTGGACGTCAGGCCATGCTATTATTGCTGGAACAGCTCTATGGTAATTCAGTACAAAGCGGCTCGCGTTTGCTGGAAAGCGAACTTGTCGTCCGTGGCAGCACTGCCGCACCCAAGTGCTAATAAGATGTTTCTCCTTCCGCAAGTTTTCGTTTCAGTAACGGCGCAGGGTTGAGTAACATGGCGCACTTCTCTCATCATAACGACACAGCGAAACGATAGTGGCACAAAGAGACTATGTAAGCCGTGGGCGCTCAGGAGCGCGGCGGAAAAGTACCAGCCGGAAGAAAAAAAGCAGTTCCCCGATAATCTCCAAAACCATGGTGGTATTAGCCGTTGCGGTCCTGGTGGTGTTTATCGGTGGCCTCTATTTCATTACGCACAATAAACCTGAAGATGCTGCCATTTTGCCGACGCACCCTGTGCGGCCGGGCAACGGCTTGCCGCCAAAACCGGAAGAGCGCTGGCGTTACATCAAAGAGTTGGAAAACCGGCAGATGGGTGTGGCTGCGCCAACGGAGCCAACCGCAGGTGGAGAAGTACAGACAAAAACTCAGTTGACGCCAGAACAGCGCCAACTGCTTGAGCAAATGCAGGCCGATATGCGCCAGCAGCCAACCACGCTGTCTGAAGTCCCGTATAACGATCCTTCTCAGGTCACGCGCACCGCTCCGGTTCAGCGCCAGACCACGACGCAGCAACCTTATACGCAACCACCGGCTTATCAGCAAAATACGCAACCCCCCGTGACGACGCACAGAAACGTCCAGCCGGTCGTTCCGCAACAGCCAGTCCGTGCTCCACAGGCGCAGGCGCAAGTGCAGACACAGCCGGTTCGCGCTCCGCAAGCACAGGCTCAAACCCAGCCCGTTCAGCCGAAGCCAAAACCGAAAGAGCAGCCGCAAGCGCAACAACAGCAACAGCAACCAGCGGCCATCACGCAGGTCGCACCGGAAAAACCAAAAGACAAACCGAAAGAGCAGGAAAAAACGCAGCACTTCATGGTGCAGTGTGGCTCCTTCAAAGGAACCGATCAGGCAGAATCGCAGCGCGCCAAACTGGCATTTGAAGGCTTTGAAGGCCGGATAACCACCGGTGGCGGCTGGAATCGCGTCGTCATTGGTCCTTACAATAATCGCTCAGGGGCCGACGGCACCCTGTCCCGCCTGAAGAGCGCAGGCATCTCCGGTTGCATTCCCCTCGCAACCGGGGGTTGAAAACCCGTAATCCTTCCCCAATCTATACTTTCAATATGCCTCGTACTCTTGTGTGACACGCAGTGTGTAACACAAGAGCGCGAGGATCTTTTCCGTCTGCAACGAGGAACTGCTCGTGACAACAATTGTAAGTGTACGCCGCAACGGCCAGGTCGTTATCGGTGGTGATGGCCAGGCCACATTGGGAAATACGGTGATGAAGGGCAACGTGAAGAAAGTACGTCGCCTGTATCATGACAAAGTGATCGCCGGTTTCGCTGGTGGTACTGCTGACGCCTTCACGCTGTTTGAGCTGTTCGAGCGCAAGCTGGAAATGCACCAGGGCCATTTGGTGAAAGCCGCCGTGGAACTGGCGAAAGACTGGCGCACCGATCGCATGTTGCGCCGTCTTGAAGCGTTGCTGGCCGTCGCCGATGAAAATGCTTCACTCATCATCAGCGGCAACGGTGACGTGATCCAGCCGGAAAATGACCTGATTGCCATCGGTTCTGGTGGTCCTTACGCTCAGGCCTCTGCCCGCGCGTTGCTGGAAAATACAGAACTGAGCGCCCGCGAGATCGTTGAGAAATCGCTCAGCATCGCTGGTGACATCTGTATCTACACCAACCAATTCCACACCATTGAAGAATTGTCTTCTAAAGCGTAAGGATCGAAAACTATGTCGGAAATGACCCCGCGCGAGATAGTCAGCGAATTAGACAGCTACATCATTGGCCAGGATAAAGCAAAGCGCGCCGTCGCTATCGCCCTGCGCAACCGCTGGCGCCGCATGCAGCTCGACGAAGCACTGCGCCATGAAGTGACGCCAAAAAATATTCTGATGATCGGCCCGACCGGTGTCGGTAAAACCGAAATCGCCCGTCGTCTGGCGAAACTGGCTAATGCGCCGTTCATCAAAGTTGAAGCCACCAAATTCACCGAGGTGGGTTATGTTGGTAAAGAAGTGGATTCTATCATCCGCGACCTTACCGACTCCGCCGTGAAAATGGTGCGCATGCAGTCAATCGATAAGAACCGTCATCGTGCCGAAGAACTGGCCGAAGAACGCATTCTTGATGTGCTGATCCCGTCGGCCAAAAACAACTGGGGCCAGGCCGACGAAGCGCAGGAGCCATCTGCTGCTCGTCAGTCTTTCCGCAAAAAACTGCGCGAAGGCCAGCTCGACGACAAAGAGATTGAAATCAATGTTGCCGCAGCGCCAATGGGCGTTGAAATCATGTCCCCTCCGGGCATGGAAGAGATGACCAACCAGTTGCAGTCTATGTTCCAGAACATGGCCGGTCAGAAACAAAAACCGCGCAAGATGCCCATCAAAGAAGCCTACAAGCTGCTGGTTGAAGAAGAAGCCGCCAAGCTGGTGAACCCGGAAGAGCTGAAAGAACAAGCGATTGAAGCTGTTGAACAGCACGGTATTGTGTTCATTGATGAGATCGACAAAATCTGTAAGCGCGCTGGTCAGAATTCAGGCCCGGACGTCTCACGCGAAGGTGTTCAGCGCGACCTGCTGCCCCTGGTGGAAGGCTGTACGGTGTCGACCAAACACGGCATGGTGAAAACGGACCATATCCTGTTTATCGCATCTGGCGCGTTCCAGACGGCCAAACCATCCGACTTAATTCCGGAATTGCAGGGCCGTTTACCGATCCGCGTTGAGTTACAGGCACTGTCTACTGAAGATTTCGAACGCATCCTGACCGAGCCGAGTGCTTCGCTAACGCATCAGTACAAAGCGTTGATGGCAACGGAGGGCGTTACCATCGATTTCACCCCCGATGGCATTCGCCGTATTGCAGAGGCCGCCTGGCAGGTTAACGAAACCACCGAGAACATCGGTGCGCGTCGTCTGCACACGGTTCTGGAACGTTTGATGGAAGATATCTCCTATGACGCGAGCGAAAGTAGCGGTATTTCCATAAACATTGATGCAGATTATGTTAGAAGCCACCTCGATCAACTGGTAGCTGATGAAGATCTGAGCCGATTTATCTTATAATTTGCTCATACGTTCCGAAAGTGATCCATAGGGAGGCGTTATGCCTCCCTTTGTTATGTCTAAACGGGACTCCTGTTTTACTGAGCGAAAAATAATATGAGCATAATGACTCCCTGCAACACCACATCGCCCGCCAAAGCCTGGCTTGAAAGCCTGAGACTGCGAACCTTGCCCCTGGCCTTTGCCTCTATTGTGATGGGATCGGCGATTGCCAGCCTGCAAGGCGTATTTCACCCGCTGATCGCACTGCTGGCATTAGTGACCGCTGGCCTGCTGCAAATCCTGTCTAACCTGGCCAATGACTACGGCGATGCGGAAAAAGGCAGCGATACGCCGGACCGCATCGGGCCATTGCGCGGTATGCAAAAAGGGTTGATCACCGCCCCGCAGATGAAGCAGGCCATCATGCTGACGGTCGCACTGACGGTTATTTCCGGTATTGGCCTGATTGCCGTCGCCTGCCAAAAGCCCAGCGACGTGTTCGGCTTTCTTATCCTCGGCTTACTGTCGATTGGCGCTGCCATCACCTACACCGTAGGTACGCGCCCATATGGGTATATGGGGCTGGGCGATATCTCGGTGCTCATTTTCTTTGGCTGGATAAGCGTGGCCGGAACGTTCTATCTGCAGGCAGGTCATTTCGACTGGATCGTGATGTTACCAGCGACGGCGACAGGTTTGCTGGCAACGGCCGTGCTGAATATCAACAATCTGCGCGATATCGACACCGACAGCGCCAACGGTAAAAATACGCTGGCCGTACGTCTCGGGCCGAAAAATGCCCGCCGGTATCACGCAGTGATCGTCTCTGCGGCCGTCATTTGCCTGGCGCTGTTTGCTTTACTCTATCTGCACGGCTGGTCTGGATGGCTATTTGTTCTGGCGATTCCGATGCTGGCGAAACATGTTTCTCAGGTGATGCGTGAGCAATCCACCGAGGGCATCCGCCCCCTTCTGGAAAAAATGGTGAAAGCGGCATTACTGACTAATGTGCTGTTTGCGTTGGGTCTGTTGCTCAATTAAGAGGCTGAGCGCCGTTCATGCACTTGGCAAAATTTAACAATTGATGATTTTGCCAACACCCTTCAGAAAGGGATATACTGAAGACTCATGCAGCAACCAGATGAAATCCTATGAAATACGATACTTCCGAACTGTGCGACATCTATCACGAAGAAGTGAATGTCGTTGAACCCTTGTTCTCCAACTTTGGTGGACGTACTTCATTTGGCGGGCAGATCACCACGGTGAAGTGCTTCGAAGACAATGGCTTGCTTTATGATTTGCTCGAGCAAAACGGCTTAGGACGGGTTCTGGTGGTTGACGGCGGTGGGTCTGTTCGCCGTGCGTTAATCGATGCAGACCTGGCTGCGCTGGGGCTGGAAAATCAGTGGGAAGGTATCCTGATTTACGGCGCAGTCCGTCAGGTGGATGATTTGCAGGAGCTCGATATCGGCATTCAGGCGATGGCCGCCATTCCAGCGGGTGCGGCAAGTGAAGGCATTGGCGAGAGTGATATCCGCGTGAATTTCGGTGGCGTGACCTTCTTTACCGGTGACCACCTTTACGCTGATAACACCGGCATTATTCTGTCAGAAGACCCACTCGACATCGAGTAAGCCCCTTCCTGCGGCGGGTTCAGCGCAATAAAAAGGACGCCATGGCGTCCTTTTTTAATGGGAAAAAATCGGTATTCAGACTTCTTCCATTTTGCCCAACAGTGCACGCAGACGATCCTGCCACACGTGTTGTTCGTCTTTCAGCTGTGCATTTTCACGCACCAGCGATTCATGATTGCCGCTCGCTTGCTGAACTTCCTGAGAGAGTGTGTTGTTCTGCTCTTTCAGCTCTTCAATTTCCATCTGCAGCAAGGTAATGGTATCAATCGCTTGCTGAACTTTTGCTTCTAATTTCTCAAATACTTCAAATGACATTCTTCGGTCCCCTTATGTTCGCAAGGCGCACATCTTGTAAGTTCTGCCGCATCATCCGGATACGGCTCAAAAATTCTCGCACCGCGTAGATTTTCCTGATGTTTTCTGAAGAAAACGCCGTCAAACCTATCGATGTCTTGAAACACGATTGTATGTAGCCAGTCTTGCCCTGTCTAGCAACATACCGGCCCTACACGCAGTCTGTTGCAATTTTCTCGTCAAAACCATCAGCAAATGCTTAAAAAGCACGAGTTGTCGCGAGAATCTCAGGCTAATTTCGCATAACGTGCCCGGACATGGGGACTCAGAATGTCGGATGGACAAAACCCGCTGCAGAATACGAGACCACCAACAAGCGACAAACTGGGCACGGGAACGGTTTTTTAGGCGGGATAGAAAGCGCAAAACACTCGAATTCGCTCATTTTTATGACACAACACACAAATTTTGATTTCGCTATTTCTCGTTTATGCTCGTTAACGATAAATTCACATTACGTTCTCATTTGATGAAGAACGTCTTATTCCGATTACGTTCACGTACTTCTAGTAAGAAAAATTATAACTAACCCTTAACATCATCCTTTATAGGATCCGACTATGAGCCAAACCATGAGTTCCACATTAAAAGGTCAGTGCATCGCTGAGTTTCTGGGTACCGGGCTTATCATCTTTTTCGGTGCCGGATGCGTAGCTGCACTGAAACTTGCCGGGGCAGTTTTTGGTCAGTGGGAAATCAGCATCATTTGGGGTCTGGGTGTGGCAATGGCCATCTACCTGACCGCAGCGATTTCCGGCGCTCACCTCAATCCTGCTGTAACCGTCGCGCTGTGTCTGTTTGCAAACTTTGAAGGACGCAAAGTTCTGCCTTACATCATCGCGCAGGTTGCCGGTGCCTTTTGCGCCGCTGCACTGGTCTACGGTCTGTACTACAACCTGTTCATCGATTTCGAACAAAGTCACCACATGGTACGCGGCAGCGTGGAAAGTCTGAATCTGGCCGGTATTTTCTCCACCTACCCGAACCCGCACATCAGCGTCATGCAGGCGTTTATCGTTGAAGTGGTGATCACCGCGATTCTGATGGCCTTAATCCTCGGCCTGACCGACGACGGCAACGGCATCCCGCGTGGCCCGCTGGCACCCCTGCTGATCGGTATTCTGATCGCGGTTATCGGTGCATCAATGGGTCCGTTGACTGGTTTCGCCCTTAACCCGGCACGTGACTTCGGTCCTAAGGTATTCGCCTACTTCGCAGGTTGGGGCAAAGTCGCCTTCACCGGTGCCCGCGACATTCCTTACTTCCTGGTGCCGATTTTTGGCCCACTGATTGGTGCATCGCTCGGCGCCTTCGGTTATAAAGCGCTGATTGGTCGCCACCTGCCTTACGAAATCCATGAGGCAGAAGAAGAAGCTCTCCAACAGCCAGCAAAACAACGCAAAGCCTGATCGGCTAAACTGTTCACAGCACTCTCATTCGTAGGAATATTATTATGTCAGCAGATACGACTCACGAAAAAAAATATATCGTCGCGCTCGATCAAGGTACCACCAGCTCCCGCGCCGTCGTCCTGGACCATGATGCAAACATCATCAGTGTGTCACAGCGTGAATTCACCCAGATTTACCCGAAATCTGGCTGGGTGGAACACGACCCGATGGAAATCTGGGCTTCACAAAGTTCGGTCCTGGTAGAAGTGCTGGCGAAAGCCGACATCAACTCAGACCAAATCGCCGGTATCGGTATTACCAACCAGCGTGAAACCACCATCGTGTGGGAAAAAGAGACCGGTAAACCGATTTATAACGCCATTGTCTGGCAGTGCCGTCGTACTGCAGAAATCTGCGAAAAGCTGAAGAAAGACGGTATGGAAGAGTACATCCGTCATAACACCGGCCTGGTGGTTGACCCGTATTTCTCCGGCACAAAACTGAAGTGGATCCTCGATAACGTTGAAGGCTCCCGCGAACGTGCGGCACGCGGCGAACTGCTGTTCGGTACCGTTGATACCTGGCTGGTATGGAAAATGACTCAGGGACGCGTTCACGTTACGGATTACACCAACGCCTCCCGTACCATGATGTTCAATATTCACAGCCTGGAATGGGATGAACGCATGCTGGAAGTGCTGGATATCCCGCGCGCTATGCTGCCGGAAGTTCGCTCTTCGTCTGAGATTTATGGCCAGACCAACATCGGGGGTAAAGGCGGTACGCGTATTCCTATCGCCGGTATTGCCGGTGACCAGCAGGCCGCACTGTATGGCCAGCTGTGCGTACAACCAGGTATGGCGAAAAATACCTATGGCACCGGCTGCTTCTTGCTGATGAATACCGGTACCGAAGCCGTGGAATCCAAAAACGGCCTGCTGACCACCATTGCCTGTGGCCCAAGAGGCGAAGTGAACTATGCACTGGAAGGTGCAGTATTTGTCGGCGGTGCATCGATTCAATGGCTGCGTGACGAGCTGAAACTGATCAGCGATGCCACTGACTCTGAATATTTCGCCAGCAAAGTGAAAGACACCAACGGCGTTTACGTGGTGCCTGCGTTCACTGGCCTCGGTGCACCTTATTGGGACCCGTATGCCCGTGGCGCGATCTTCGGCCTGAGCCGTGGCGCTAACAGCAACCACATCATCCGTGCAACGCTGGAATCTATCGCCTACCAAACCCGCGACGTGCTGGACGCCATGCAGGCCGATTCCGGCACCCGCCTACAATCTCTGCGTGTTGACGGTGGTGCTGTAGCAAACAACTTCCTGATGCAGTTCCAGTCAGACATTCTCGGCACCCGCGTTGAGCGCCCTGCGGTGCTGGAAGTCACGGCTCTCGGTTCTGCGTTCCTGGCCGGTCTGGCCGTTGGTTTCTGGAGCGATCTGGAAGAAGTGCGCAGCAAAGCGACAATTGAACGCGAATTCCGCCCAAGCATTGAGACCACCGAACGCAATGTGCGCTACAAAGGCTGGCAGAAAGCCGTTGCCCGCGTACGTTCATGGGAAGATCACGACGAATAATCGCCAGTTGCTGTCACCAACATCTTTTCTACGTTCAAAACTCCCCGTCCGGGGAGTTTTTTTATGCGTCTTCCCACTGTGCTAAAATCTGCGGAACAGATGAGCCGTTGCCTCACCGACCTCTTTTTTCTTTCTACAGGCTTTCCAATGAAACGTGAATTAGCAATAGAGTTTTCCCGCGTGACCGAAGCCGCCGCACTGGCCGGTTATAAGTGGCTGGGTCGCGGTGACAAAAATCTCGCCGACAACGCCGCCGTGCAGGCGATGCGCATCATGCTCAATAATGTCGATATCGACGGCACCATTGTGATTGGCGAAGGCGAAATTGATGAAGCACCGATGCTCTTCATCGGCGAAAAGGTCGGGACCGGCAACGGTGAGGCTGTCGATATCGCGGTCGACCCGATTGAAGGCACGCGCATGACCGCCATGGGCCAATCCAATGCCCTTGCCGTTCTGGCGGTGGGCGACAAGGGTTCGTTCCTCAATGCGCCAGATATGTACATGGAAAAGATCGCCGTCGGCCCTGGTGCAAAAGGCGTCATTAACCTGAACCTGACGCTGGCTGAAAACCTCGCCAATGTGGCTAAAGCACTGAATAAACCGCTGACCGAACTCACCGTGGCCGTGTTGGCAAAACCGCGTCACGACGATGCCATCCGTGAAATGCTGGCTGCCGGTGTACGCGTTTTCGCCTTCCCGGACGGCGATGTGGCCGCCACTATTCTGACCTGTATGCCGGAAAGTGAAGTTGATGTGTTGTACGGCATTGGCGGCGCGCCGGAAGGGGTGATCTCCGCGGCGGTTATCCGCGCGCTGGATGGTGATATGCAGGGCCGTTTATTAGCGCGTCATGACGTGAAAGGCGATACACCTGAAAACCGCCGCATCGGTGAGGAAGAGCTGACGCGTTGCAAAGCGATGGGTATCGAAGCAGGCAAAGTGCTGAAGCTGGATGATATGGCACGTAACGATAACGTGATTTTCTCCGCGACCGGCATCACCAAAGGCGATTTGCTGGAAGGCATCAGCCGTCAGGGCAATATGGCGACCACCGAAACGTTGCTGATCCGTGGCAAATCACGCACTATCCGCCGTATTCGCTCTACGCACTATCTCGACCGTAAAGACGTGGCGCTGCATGAGTTTATCATCTGACTGATATGCAGAAAGCAAAAAGCAGAGCCGTGTTTTGGCTCTGCTTTTTTATACGCCTGGCATAAGGCTAAATTGTATGTCCCTGTTCCTGCTGGCGATTCGCCATCGGCCACCAGCAGAGTAAGATCAGTAGCGCCATAGCAAACATCAGCAGGCCCAGACTGAACTGGCCGGTTTGCGGCAACATCGCGGACATCCATGCTGCCAGCCCCGAACCGATGTTCTGCATACCGCCGACCAGCGCACCTGCCGCTCCCGCCAGATAGGGGAAAGGTTCCATCGCGCCGGTGGTCGCCAGCGGGAATAACATCCCTGCGCCAAAGAAGAACAGCGACGCAGGCACGATCAGCGTCCAGATGTTCATCACGCCCAGCCAGCCAGGGAGCCACATCAACAGCCCGGCCAGCAGACAACTCAATACCGAGTGCCACATTAATTGCTGGAAGCTTTTTTCAGAGCGCCCGGCGTACCAGGCACCAAAGAAAGCGGCGGGAATAGGCAGAATAAACAGAATGCTGACGGTCATGGCATTCAGCCCCAGGACACCGCCCATCAGCACACCGCAGCTGGCTTCAAATACCGCCACCCCTGCCAGTGCACCGATCAACATCACCATATAGCGGCTGAAGTTACCGTCCGCCAGCAGCAGTCGCAGGCTACTCAGCATCCCGCGCGGCTCATGACTGACAGGTCGGGTTTCCGGCAGCCAGCGGTACATCGAAAATGCGACGCCCGCGCAGAGCAACAACAGAAAACCAAAGCTGGCCCGCCAGCCCAACCAGGCAGAGAGTGCCCCGCCAATCAGCGGCGCAATCAGTGGGCTGACCAGAATACCCATATTCAGCAGGCTGTTGGCCTGGCGTAAGGCACCACCGCTGTATAAATCACGCGGCATGGTACGGGCCATTACCCCGGCAACGCCGGTACCCATTCCCTGAACGGCACTTGCCACAATTAACAACGTCAGGCTTTGCGCCAGCATAGCGCCCGCCGCGCCCACCAGGAAAATCATCATACCGGTGAGGATCACCGGTTTGCGTCCCACCTTGTCTGACAGCGGACCATAAATCAGCTGCGATGACCCATAGGCTATTAAATAGGCCGCCATCACCCGTTGCACCGCGCCCGGTTTTACCGACAAACTCTGCGCCATATCTGCGATATTTGGCACATAAATGGTTTGCGCCATCTGCCCTACCGCAACCAGCAAAACCAACATCACAAGCAGGTGAATATTTTCCAGTTTTTTCATTTTTCAGTTCATTAATCAATCGAAACACCAGATATCAGCATAATTAGCCGGTATTGGCGCGGGGAGGCCGTCGGGCGCATAAATTAACAAACTGGGGTGAATAAGCGAGTGTCTGACGGAAAACTGTCTTTACATCACTGGTGGGCCTGAGTGCCATCTTCGTAAAGATAACTGTACGACTGCGAAGTAGTCTAACCACCGGTGATCAGCCTGATAACATTTAATCGATAATCGATTCAGAGAATGTGAAATAAAATCAGCGGGGTAAATCGGGCAGCAGATTTCTGCTCCCGGCACAGACCTGCAACGGGAGCACTTTTTTATGGCGGATTGGGTTAACGGTAAAGTCACCAAAATTGAAAACTGGACCGACAGTTTGTTCAGCATCACGGTGAGCGCTCCGGTCGATGCATTCAGCGCAGGGCAGTTCGCCAAACTGTCGATGGAGATTGAGGGAGAACGCGTGCAGCGGGCCTATTCCTACGTCAACGCACCCAGCGACCCGAATCTGGAGTTCTATCTGGTCACCGTCCCGGAGGGCAAACTCAGCCCGCGTCTGCATGCGCTGGAGATTGGCAGCGAAATCCAGGTGACCAAAGAAGCCGCAGGTTTTTTCGTTATCGACGAAGTACCGGAGTGTGACACGTTGTGGATGCTGGCGACCGGCACGGCGATCGGCCCTTATTTATCGATTTTGCAGGAAGGAATTGGGCTGGAGAGATTCCAGAATATCGTTCTGGTCCATGCCGCTCGCTTCTCGCAGGACCTCAGCTATTTGCCGTTGATGCAACAGCTACAGCAGCGTTACAACGGCAAACTGCATATCCAGACCGTTGTCAGCCGTGAGAAAACGCCGGGCTCGCTGACCGGGCGCGTTCCTGCGCTGATTGAAGACGGCACGCTCGAGGCCGCCGTCGGCCTGAAAATGGAGGCCGAAAATAGCCACATTATGCTGTGCGGTAACCCGCAGATGGTGCGCGATACCCAGCAAATTCTCAAGGACAGCCGTGGTATGCGCAAGCATCTCAAACGCAAACCGGGCCATATGACCAGCGAACATTACTGGTAAGTATCCGACAGCGCGATTATTTGAGTTTGACGTTTTCCGGTTCCGGGCCAAAACGATTTGCGCCCGGCGTACCGGCGAATACGCCGCAATCGATAATCAGCATCCCAAACAGAATGACCGGGATCAGCCGCCCCACCACCCATTGCCATAGCACCGGGATCATGTCCCAGTGACCAGCCGCCAGCATCCACGCCAGAATAAACAAAAAAGCCCATAAGGCAGAGCGGTTGCGGTCATGCAGGCGTTTGACCATCACCGCCGCCGTCGGCCAGAGTAAAACGACCACGGCAAATGCCGCCGATTTGATCTCAATCCACTGGCGATCGGCAAAGGTAAATGCCGCCACCATCAATACCAGCCAACTGGCCATCCAAATCCAAAAATCACGGCGGCCCATGCGACCATTAAACGAAAATAAGGCGTGTTGCAGTGTCATCGGGCATTGATCCCATCAAGTGTCGTAGCAGGTGTAAGCAGCAAAAAAGTTGGCGCAAAGTGTAACCCAGCCGGGAGGCGTGACGGCAATGTTTACGTACTCCTTTTGACATTGCCCCCGGATCCCCGCTTTAATCGACCATCGTCTCAAAACAAGAACAACGTTATGACCGCAAAATTCTTTATACGTCTGGCTCTGCCCGCACTGCTCCTGCTTTCTGGTCTGAATCTGGCGCGTGCCGAAATGCCAGCCGACCACCAGACCGTCGAAGAGATGCCCAAAGCCCCTTATTTACTCGCCGGTGCGCCAACGTTTGAAATGACGCTGGTGAGTTTCCGTGAAAAGTACAACGCGGCCAACCCGACTCAGCAGATCAACGAATTCCGCGCCATCAGTGATAAATCCGCCAATGAGCCGCTGACCCGTGCGGCCAGCAAGATTAATGAAAATCTCTACGCGTCGACGGCGCTCGAGAAAGGCACTGGCAAAATTAAAACCCTTCAAATTACCTATCTGCCCATTCAGGGACCTGAACAGAAGGCCGCACGCTCGCTCGCTATAAATTATATGGCCAATCTGATGCGGCAGTTCGATGCCAGTCTGTCAGTCGAACAAAGTGTGGCAAAAGTGGCCTCGCTGATTGACAAAGGTAAAGGGCAGCAATTTTATCAACAACAGCTGGGTGCCATCCGTTATGTGATCTCCGATAACGGCGAGAAAGGGCTGACCTTCGCAGTTGAACCCGTAAAACTGGCGCTGTCATGAACGCCGGCATGACGGCAATTAATGACAAAAAGCAAAGCCTTTACCACCAATCATCTCTATACTGTTGGGCAGGTAATCTGCTTGTTTGGCAGAAATTTTAATCGACACTCGCGTCCCCTTTTGGAGGAAAAAACATGCGACATCCATTAGTGATGGGTAACTGGAAGCTGAACGGTAGTACCCACATGGTTAACGAACTGATCGCTGCATTGCGCACCGAATTGACCACGGTTGAAGGTTGTGGCGTTGCTATCGCACCACCAGAAGTTTACCTGTCACAGGCTAAACACGCACTGGCGGGCAGCCGTATTGCCTTAGGCGCACAGAACGTTGATGCCAACCTGTCCGGCGCATTCACCGGTGAAATCTCTGCCGACATGCTGAAAGATATCGGTGCGAAATACATCATCATCGGCCACTCAGAACGCCGTACTTATCACAAAGAAACTGATGAGTTAATTGCTAAGAAATTTGGCGTACTGAAAACTGCAGGTCTGACCCCTGTGCTGTGCATCGGTGAAACCGAAGCAGAAAACGAAGCAGGCCAAACTGAAGCCGTTTGCGCTAAACAACTCGACGCAGTACTGAACACCCTGGGTGCGAAAGCGTTCGAAGGCGTAGTGGTTGCTTACGAGCCAGTTTGGGCTATCGGTACCGGCAAATCTGCCACCCCAGCGCAAGCTCAGGCCGTTCACAAATTCATCCGTGATCATATCGCCAAGCAAGATGCTGAAATCGCTAAACAAGTGATCATCCAATACGGCGGTTCTGTGAACGACAAAAACGCAGCAGAACTGTTTGCTCAGCCTGATATCGATGGCGCGCTGGTCGGCGGTGCATCTCTGAAAGCTGATGCCTTCGCAGTTATCGTGAAAGCAGCAGCAGAAGCGAAAAAAGCGTAAGTTTTGCTTTAACGCTGCATAAAAAAACCCCGACTTCATAATGAAATCGGGGTTTTTTATTAGGTGAATCCCATGCCCTAAATAATTGGCGTTGTACCAGGGCGGCAAGAGAGCGAATCCCGAATCACGGACTCAAGTCAGTGATCCGGGTGAGTAAACGCAGCCAACACAGGTACAACTTCAAGTATGACGGGCATTAGCGCTTACTGATTTGGTCGAAGATACCACCGGTAGAGAAGTGATCCTTCTGCGCCTCGGCCCAGGTACCAGCGACCTGCTCAATGGTGAACAGTTTCAGCTGTGGAAATTCTGCGGCAAATTTCTTCTCGACGGCTGCGTCACGCGGGCGGTAGTAATTTTCCGCAGCAATGGTCTGCCCTTCCGGTGAATAGAGATATTTCAGGTAAGCATCAGCCACGTCGCGGGTACCCCGCTTATCAACGACCTTGTCCACCACCGAAACCGTTGGTTCTGCCAGAATAGACTCACTCGGCGTCACGATTTCAAATTTATCTTTGCCCACCTCTTTGGTGGCCAGCAACGCTTCGTTTTCCCAGGCAATAAGCACATCACCGATGCCACGCTCAACGAAGGTATTGGTTGCACCACGTGCGCCGGAGTCCAGCACTTCGACGTTTTTATATAATGCTTTGACGAAGTCCTGCGCTTTGGCTTTGTCATTATTATTGTGATGCAGGGCATAACCCCATGCTGCCAGATAGTTCCAGCGTGCGCCGCCTGAGGTTTTCGGGTTCGGCGTAATGATCGACACGCCCGGTTTGATCAAATCATTCCAGTCATGAATTTGTTTCGGGTTGCCCTTCTTCACCAGGAAAACGATGGTCGAGGTATAAGGTGCAGAATTATCCGGCAGACGTTTGATCCAGTTCTTATCAATGCGGCCGCGCTCGGCGATGGCGTCCACATCATAGGCCAGTGCCAGCGTTACCACATCGGCTTCAATACCGTTAATGACTGACGTTGCCTGCTTGCCTGAACCGCCATGCGATTGACGAACGGTCACGGTGTCGCCGGTTTTACCTTGCCAGTATTTGCTGAAAGCCTTGTTGTATTGCTCATAGAGTTCACGCGTCGGATCATATGACACGTTCAGGATTTGAATATCTTTGGCAATGGCTCCCGTTGCGACCAGCAGTAATGCCAGACCTACACCCCATTTATTCATCGCACTTTCTCCCAGAAATAGTCTCAATAGATTGGATTTACCGAATCAGATAGAGAGAGCCTGCCAGAGAAAAATAAAACAATTAAAGATTAAAAGGTGTTCTGCTATTCCATTCAGGAATAAAGAAATGATGTACATAAAAAAAGCCCCCGCAAGCGGAGGCTCTCTGACTGAGGCGATAATCTGTTTTAGAACAGTTTTTTCGCCGTGTCGTACCAGTCTTCTTTGAATTTACTTTTCTTATTCTCAGGAGAGATACAAACCGAGATCAATTCATGCACCATTTTCTCGTTTTGTACACCCACACAGAAGCCACCCAGTGAGTAGTCGCGGTCTTTCTCCAACAGCAGATCGACAGCATAAGCGCCCATACGGGAAGCTAAAATACGGTCATAAGCAACCGGCGCACCACCGCGCTGAATGTGGCCCAGGACTGTGCCTCGGGTTTCACGGCAGGTTTCTTTCTCAATATATTTAGCCAGCTCATCGATATCATCCAGCTTTTCTGTGATGGCCACGATGGCGTGCTTTTTACCTTTCGCGATGCCGGCTTTGATTTCAGCAACCAGATCATCACGTTTGAACTCAACTTCTGGAATCGCGATAAACTCGCAACCACCGGCAATGGCAGCAGCCAAAGTCAAATCACCGCAATAGCGGCCCATCACTTCAACGATAGAGATACGCTGGTGTGAAGAAGAGGTATCACGTAAGCGGTCGATAGCTTCAACCACTGTACCCAAAGCAGTGAAGAAACCGATGGTGTAGTCAGTACCGGCCACATCGTTATCGATAGTGCCTGGCAAACCGATACAGCGAATACCGCCTTCTTTAGTCAGCAGATCTGCACCGGCATAAGAACCGTCACCACCGATAACCACCAGGCCATCGATACCACGGTCTTTCATATTCTGCAGGGCAATTTTGCGTTTTTCCGGATCACGAAACTCAGGGAAACGCGCAGAACCCAGGAAAGTACCGCCGCGGTTAATCATATCGGACACGCTATAGCGGTCCAGTTTTCTCATGCGGTTTTCATACATGCCAAGGTAGCCATCTTCAATACCGAAAACTTCCAACTCTGCTGACAACGCTGCGCGTACAACACCGCGAATGGCAGCATTCATGCCTGGCGCATCGCCACCACTTGTCAGTACACCGATTTTTTTAATCATGACTACCTCTGAACTTGTAGATGCAATTTCTTTAGAATTCTTGAGCATGCCTTTTGGCCCGGATATTACTGGTACTCGTTGGCGAATGCCGTTTGATGCTAATAGTATAACAAAACGTCATTGCTGAATTGATTCAAGTCAGCAAGAATTCGCTTACTCTGCTAACCCTTGGGCAATTTACCGATCCACCCTGTTTTTACAACATATTTTCCGCGAACATCTGAGGGTTTCCTGTCGGCGGGTGACGACATCACGGTATCAAAATATGCTTTAAATGTAGCCGGCAACCGCGAAAACCAAAAGAATCTGGGGCAGCTAAAACGTCGTCAGCAGAAACATTTACCCTAAGAATAGCATTTTTCAGGGATACATCTGACTGATAATGCGAGATAAGTGGTAAATGGCTGAGCAGGAGAACAGAGGGTACGGCGCAGGTTTCTGCACGCGGCAATACGCCTGCGCTGTAGCATTTTGAGAGATAACGCCAATATGAATAGAGCCCCGGTGGCAAATTTTGGGTTAAAAATATGAGGGCTGATAGACCGAAAACAGATACCAGGCGCCGAGAAATCACTCAACTCATTGATTTTATGTAATTATACATCTCTTCTTTAGCTTATCCGTTCGCGTAAATAGATAATATGGCATAACGCGCCCGTATAACTGGCTGGACAAACTGGGCCTGGACAAAAAAATTTGGCTGAGCGTAGGCGATATTCTGTGTTTCAGGTGGACGCTATAGATATGTATCTATTTACATTGGCGATTGCTGATTCTACTGAGATTACCTTATATTTCCAGCAGCTTATTTTATTGGCCTGGGATTGCCCCACCAGACCGAAATATTGTTCCCAAGCATTACTATGGGTTAACAAGTCTGAAAACATTTTCCCGAGTTCAGTTGCTGTCCAAACTGTTTTATAGCCATAACACCCCGTGGGAGCTGGCAACTTACGACTGATATATTGATCTAATGAATATTTTCCCTCATATGCCATGAGTACCGTATAAACTCTTCCCCATGGATGTTCGTGCTGATACCAGGGAATGACGACAAAGTGATGAATTGTTGTGGCTCTAACCCCTTCAAGCAAAAAATGCCAGACTGCTGTCTCTGAATTTGCGCCGATAAACCCGAGTAAATTATTTATTTTCCCTTGTGTAAACACTTCCTTTTTGATGACCTCACCACTCGATAAATCATTTTGTACTTTTCCATAAATAGCATGCCCTATTTCAACCGATACCGCAGGGCAGTTTAATATACCCATAAGTTTTTTATGACTTAGAATAGTGTCTATCAGTTTTCTTCCTGAATTACTCATGCGAACTCATCCTATAAAGGGGTTTAAATGTGCGTTATTTATCGTGAAAGCAATGATAATAAAATCATATGATTATGGTCGGCATATTGTCTCTATAGTCCTTCTAATCTTGAAACCTGCTCCACCAGGTCTTGAATGGGTGGGCGTTTTAAAAATTGGAAAGATTTTTAGAAAATAGTCACCATTCATATAAGTGATATAAATAACAGTTTCATTTATGTTATGCAATCCCTTAAATACAGTGCAGATTAACTCTGTAAGAAGAGACGTGTTACTTTATTACGCCCAACAGTCATGGATTAAAAATGATTGCAGCATGCCGCTCTTGCACATAAACCCCACGCCATTTTTGAAAAAATCGGTCAGGCCGTTGAGTATTTAAATATCCTGTTGGAATAGGTGGAAACCGTTTCAACACTTTCAGTCATGTACCATACTTAAGCAGTCACGAGCTATTCCTATAGCCCGTCTAGCCGATTAGTGTGATTTTTTATTTCCTCACTTTCTCTCTCAAGAGATTAAGCGTGTATAAATATTTATTCACCAGATAAATATTTGATTAAAGAAAATCATTCTTTATCAATACCTAACTTGTTAAATTATTCAGTCACGCTATTTTCCACATTTATATTTAGCCAAGGGAGCGTGGGTGAGTAGTCTCTAATGTGACTGAGGCTTTTTAAAATACATCAGCAAGGGGAATGAATTGTTGGGATACTCAATCTGTTGAAGGTAGATTTAGCGGTTGATAAAAAAAACCCACCTTTCGGTGGGGAAGACAGGGACATTGTCTATGGCAAGGAAAAACAGGGGTATTACTGGGTACTCATACTACTTGGCTTCTGGGCAGAAGTAGGGCGTAAGCCAGCCATCTGCTGCTGCATTTCTTGCATGCGCTGCTGATGTTTCTGGTTTAATAGGTTTTTCTGTTCAGGGCTTAGGAGATTGAACATTTGGTTGCGAATGCGGGCCATTTCGACCTGACGATCCACCTGCTCCTGCGCCATCACTTCGGCCTGTGCCCTGACAGCTTTTTGATCAAAATTTTCAGCCGTAACCAGTTTGTGCATCACTTCCAGCTGATCGACATTAATATGAGGTAAGTCTTTACGCGCCTGATGCATAAGATCACGCATCTGCTGGCGTTGCTGCTCAGTCAGGTTAACGCCATCAAACATGGTGTTGCGTTCCTGAGGTTTGTCCAGCATGTTGGTGTCGTGAGCGGCAGGGGCCACAGGCATCACGTTAGCGGTATCCGCTAAAACGACACCGGAACTCAGTGTCAGCATTGAGGCCGTAACTAATGCAGCTACCTTAGACATCACTCACTCCTATAGTCTTTATCGCTTATCGCGAATCATTGAAAAGCAGTCTAAACCTGCCGCTGCAAACAAGCGTCAGTGCTTGTAAAAGTACGTAAAGTCATGGAATAGCGGCAATTGATGACGTATTTTGCGTCTAGAGGTAAATACAATGAATAAAATTTTGTTGGTTGATGACGACCGTGAACTGACTTCACTCTTGAAAGAATTGCTTGAAATGGAAGGCTTTAATGTCGTGGTTGCTTACGATGGTGAGCAAGCATTGGAAAAGCTGGATAACAGCATCGATTTACTGTTACTCGATGTCATGATGCCGAAGAAAAACGGCATTGAAACCCTGAAAGAGTTACGCCAGCGCCATCAGACGCCGGTGATTATGCTGACAGCGCGCGGAAGCGAGCTGGATCGTGTGCTGGGTCTCGAACTCGGTGCCGATGACTATTTGGCTAAACCTTTTAACGATCGTGAACTGGTCGCGCGCATACGCGCTATGCTGCGGCGCTCAAACTGGAGCGAGCAACAGCAAGCTGGAGAAAATAACGGTTCCCCGACACTGGAAGTTGACGGGCTACAACTCAATCCTGGCCGCCAGGAAGCCAGCTTTGGCGGTGTCGCACTGGATCTGACCGGCACGGAATTCACTCTGCTTTATCTGCTGGCGAAGCATTTAGGTCAGGTAGTCTCTCGTGAACATCTCAGTCAGGAAGTGCTGGGCAAACGCCTGACGCCATTTGACCGCGCCATCGATATGCATATTTCGAATCTTCGCCGAAAACTGCCCGATCGTCAGGATGGACACCCATGGTTTAAAACCCTGCGTGGACGCGGGTATCTGATGGTATCTGCTACATGATCAACAGCCTGACGGCACGCATCTTTGCTATTTTCTGGTTTACCGTCGCCTTAGTATTGATGCTGGTCCTAATGGTGCCAAAGCTCGATTCACGCCAGTTAACTCCGCTGCTCGACAACGAACAGCGGCAGGGCCTGATGATAGAGCAGCATGTAGAAGCCGAACTGGCAGGCGACCCGGCCAACGACCTGATGTGGTGGCGCCGCTTGTTCCGCGCTATCGACAAATGGGCGCCGCCCGGCCAGCGTCTGCTGCTGGTCACCAGCGAAGGTCGGGTGATTGGCGCGCAGCGTAATGAAATGCAGATTGTCCGTAACTTTATCGGCCAGTCTGATAACTCCGATCGTCCCAAAAAGAAAAAATATGGCCGCGTCGAAATGGTCGGTCCTTTTTCTGTGCGTGACGGCGAAGATAACTATCAGCTTTACCTGTTACGACCGGCCAGCAGCCCACAGTCAGACTTCATCAACCTGATGTTTGACCGTCCATTGCTGTTGCTGATTGTCACCATGTTAATCAGCTCACCGTTGCTGCTGTGGCTCTCATGGAGTCTGGCCAAACCGGCCCGTAAGCTGAAAAACGCCGCTGATGACGTAGCGCGCGGTAATCTTAAGCAACATCCTGAACTGGAAGCCGGACCGCAGGAGTTCCTCGCCACCGGTGCCAGTTTTAACCAGATGGTCAGCGCACTGGAACGCATGGTCAACGCGCAACAGCGCCTGATTTCGGACATCTCGCACGAGTTAAGAACGCCGCTGACGCGGCTGCAGTTGGCCACCGCACTGATGCGTCGCCGTCATGGTGAAGGGAAAGAGCTGCAACGCATTGAAATGGAAGCACAACGCCTCGACAGCATGATCAATGACTTGTTGGTATTGTCCCGCAGTCAGCATAAAAACGAGCTGACGCGCGAGATACTGAAAGCCAATGATCTTTGGGCTGATGTCATTGATAACGCACAGTTCGAAGCTGAGCAGATGGGCAAAACGCTGGAAGTACCTGCCCCTCCAGGCCCGTGGAAGCTGTTCGGTAACCCAGCGGCACTCGACAGTGCCCTGGAAAACATCGTGCGTAATGCTCTGCGTTACTCCAATACTCACATTGCGCTGAATTTTTCCTGTGACAGCGACGGCATCACCATCACGGTGGATGATGACGGTCCGGGTGTCAGTGAAACCGATCGGGAGCAGATTTTCCGGCCCTTCTACCGGACTGACGAAGCACGTGATCGGGAGTCTGGCGGTACGGGGCTGGGGCTGGCGATTGTCGATACTGCCGTTCAGCAGCATCGCGGTTGGGTAAAAGCCGAGGACAGTCCGCTCGGCGGTCTGCGTCTTATCATGTGGCTACCGCTGCATCAGCGTTGAGATTCTGCTATTCTGCGTCCCTCTAACAGGGGGGCGCATGCTTAATATCGTATTATTTGAACCAGAAATCCCACCCAATACGGGCAACATTATCCGTCTGTGTGCCAATACCGGCTTCCAGCTACATCTGATCAAACCACTCGGTTTTGGCTGGGATGACAAAAAATTGCGTCGTGCCGGGCTCGATTACCATGAATTCGCCAGCATCAGGCATCACGCCAACTATGATGCTTTTCTTGACAGCGAAAATCCGCAGCGCATCTTTGCCGTGACGACCAAAGGCACGCCAGCGCACAGCGCGGTCAGTTATCACGAAGGGGATTTTCTATTATTTGGCCCGGAGACGCGCGGGCTACCGGCGAGCATTCTGGACAATTTGCCCGCAGAGCAAAAAATCCGCATTCCGATGCAACCCGAAAGCCGCAGCATGAATTTGTCAAACGCAGTTTCTGTGGTGGTGTACGAAGCCTGGCGCCAACTAGGGTATTCCGGCGCAATCATCAAAGCCTGACGTCAAGACCTAAAGAAATGGCACGTGAACACATGCCATTGTCAGGCTCAAATTCCGTCGCCGAATTCAAAACCCTGAGTAATACCGTTGAAGTGCTGATCCATATCCATGGATGGTCGTTCACTTTCAGGACGCCCGACGATACGTGCCGGAACCCCCGCAGCTGTGGTGTGAGCCGGAACGGATTGCAGTACGACAGAACCCGCGCCAATCTTGGCTCCGACGCCCACTTCAATGTTACCCAGGATTTTAGCTCCTGCGCCAATCATCACGCCTTCACGGATTTTCGGGTGCCGGTCACCACAGGTCTTACCCGTACCGCCGAGCGTGACGGATTGCAGAATCGACACGTCATTTTCAACCACAGCCGTTTCACCAATCACGATGCCGGTGGCGTGGTCGAGCATGATGCCGCAACCAATCCGGGCCGCCGGGTGAATATCAACGCCAAAGGTCACCGAAATTTGATTCTGGAAGTAGATGGCCAGCGCCTGGCGGTCCTGTTTCCACAGCCAGTTACCTATGCGATAAGCCTGCAGAGCGTGGAAGCCTTTCAGATACAATAACGGCGTGGAGTATTTATCCACCGCGGCATCACGCTGATGCACGGCGAGGATGTCACGGGCAGCGGAAAGCGTCATCTGCGCGTCGTTACGGTAGGCTTCTTCGACCACTTCACGAATAGCGATAGCGGGCATAATCGGGCTGCCCAGCTTGTTTGCCAGAATGTAGCTTAACGCGCTGTCGAGATTTTCATGCTTGAGCAACGTCGCATGAAAAAAGCTCGCCAGCATAGGTTCACACTCAGCCAGCGCTCTCGCCTCTGATTTAATGTTTTTCCAGACCAGTTCCAGCTCTTCTAACGACATCACTGTTCCTTACGGATAAATAAAGTATGAGGCGACGGGGTAATAAAAAGCCGCTCTATTGGGTTGCCAATAGAGAGGCTCTGACTCAGCACGGGGTCAGTGGCTGCTTGTTTCATCTTTACTGGCACGGGCCAGTAAACTGATGGCCGCTTCGCGGGCATCTTTGTGACAATACAGCACCTGATAGATCTGCTCAGTGATCGGCATTTCAACGTTAAAACGCTGCGCCAACGCCCGGACTTCTTTGGTATTACGGTAGCCTTCGACCACCTGACCAATCTGATCCTGTGCGCCCTGAACATCCATCCCCTGACCGAGCATAATACCAAACCGACGATTACGAGATTGGTTATCTGTGCAGGTTAACACCAAATCACCCAGCCCTGCCATGCCCATGAAAGTGGAAGGGTCAGCGCCCAGCGCCGAGCCCAAACGACTCATTTCAGCCAGGCCACGGGTGATCAATGCCGTGCGGGCATTGGCCCCAAAACCTATCCCATCTGACATGCCAGCACCGATGGCGATGACGTTTTTCACCGCCCCGCCCAGTTGAACGCCGATGAAATCGGGATTGCTGTACACGCGGAAGCTTTTACCGCAATGCAGCAGTTGCTGGAGGTCTTCAGCAAATTCAGCATCGGTCGACGCCAGCGCAATAGCGGTTGGCATTCCCGCGGCAAGCTCTTTAGCAAAGGTCGGGCCAGAAACCACGGCGAGCGGAATACTCTCACCCAGCGCTTCACGGGCGACATCCTGTAGCAGGCGTCCGGTTTCAGCTTCCAGACCTTTGGTAGCCCAGACAATGCGGGCATCGGTGCGCAGATGCGGTTTTATCTGCCGCAGCACATCACCAAAGACATGGCTGGGAACCACCACCAGTACGTTACGGCTGGCGGCCAAGGCCAGAGAAAGATCGGTTTCCAGCACTAAGCTGTCAGGGAAAGGAACATCGGGCAAAAATGCCTGATTGCAGCGGGCAGCTTGTAACGTGCGGATATTTTCGGCGTTATGCCCCCACAACACGACGTTGTGGCCATTTCTGGCAAGGGTTATTGCTAAAGCGGTGCCGTAAGAGCCGGCACCGATCACAGTCATTGAAGCATTGACGGTTTTCATCAGGCATCCTGATGTGGTTCTGCACCTTCGCCATCAGCCTGCTGTTGCAGATAGTTCATGAACAGCGCGTCAAAGTTAACAGGTGCCAGGTTGAGCTGCGGGAAAGTACCGCGCGATACCAGGCTGGTAATGCACTCACGGGCATAAGGGAACAGGATGTTCGGGCAGTAAGCACCCAGGCAATGCGCCAGTTGATTCCCGTCAATACCAGAGATGGAGAAAATGCCGCCTTGCTGAACTTCACACAGGAACGCAGTGTCGTCGCCCAGTGAAGAAGTCACGGTAACGCGCAATACAACTTCATATACGTCATCACCCAACTGGCTTGAAGCCGTATCAAGATCAAGTTTAACTTCTGGCTGCCAGTCTTGCTGGAAAACCTGAGGCGCATTTGGCGCTTCGAAGGAGATATCTTTGGTATAGATACGCTGGATCTGGAAAGCCATCTCGGTGTTGTTTTGTTCTGACATGTGAGTAGTACCCTTAAGTTAACAGTCCTTTTAAACACTTAATGAATATGCACAGCAGCAGGATGTCGCTTACAGCAACGGATCCAGCCCGCCTTGCGCATCAAGTGCATGTAAATCGTCGCAGCCACCAATGTGCTGCCCGCCGATAAAAATCTGAGGTACGGTAGAACGGCCGCTACGTGCGATCATTTTTTCACGTTTGTCCGCATCACCGTCAATGGCAATCTCATCAAATGCTGCGCCTTTGCTGTTGAGCAACGCTTTCGCACGATGGCAGTAAGGACAGGTTGCCTTGGTGTAAATTTCAATTTTAGCCACGGATACCACCTCTAAATCGTTGATGTTGGTACTGCTTATCATGCCCGGTGATTATTTACCGCGCGCCAAAGGCAGATTTTCACCGCTCCAGCCTGAGATCCCATCTTTCAGAGTATAGACATGCTCGAAGCCAGCGCTGATCAAGCCTTCTGCCGCGGTACGAGAAGAAGTGCCATTGGCGCAAACGACGATCACCGGCTGAGCTTTATGCTTGGTGAGTTCGCCTAAGTTGTTGTTCTTGATGTCAGTACTCAACACGTTTAAGGACGTGGAGATATGACCTTTACGGAATTCTTCACGCGCACGCACGTCAACCACGACAGCGTCTTCTTTGTTGATCAGGCGGGTCGCTTCACCACGGGTGATCTCTTTGACTTTAGAAAAACGTGTTTTAAAGGTGGTCACAATCACTGCAATCAGCAACGCAACCCACGCCAGGCTGAGAACCGGATGCGCACTAATGAACGGCATAATATCTTGCATGGGGTGTAGCAACTCCCGTCTGTTGGGGGAAAATTCAAGGCTTGAGAGTATACCTGCGCGCTGCGGCAAATACAGCCAGTAAGCATCTCCAAATGCCACAAACTGCGGCATATCTCGAAAAACTAACACGCATTTATGCCCAAAGTTAATCCAAACATTGCGTCATCTTTGATCTCTCATGGCTATTCGTGTTTGCCCGCTGAGGTAAAATCCCCCGGCAAAAGTGGAAATAGCCGCGCCGGCTCCGCGCCCGGATGCAAATCCCGGTAACCGGCGAGCCTATTTCGCATTTACTCTTTCAACGAGGCTATTTGACATGTCGAGCAACAAAAACCCCATGGTATTGGTCATTCTGGACGGCTACGGCCATCGCGAAGAGCAACAGGACAACGCCATTCTGAATGCAAAAACCCCGGTGATGGACAACCTGTGGAACACCTACCCGCATACGCTGATCGCCGCATCAGGTCTGGATGTCGGTTTGCCTGAGGGTCAGATGGGTAACTCCGAAGTCGGTCACGTCAATCTGGGCGCAGGCCGCATCGTTTATCAGGATTTGACCCGCCTCGACAAAGAAATCAAAGACGGGGACTTCTTCGAAAACGCCGTGCTTGCTGCCGCCGTTGACCGTGCCGTAAGCGCAGATAAAGCGGTGCATATTATGGGCCTGCTCTCTGCGGGCGGCGTTCATAGCCACGAAGATCACATTATGGCGATGGTCGAGATGGCCCATCGTCGCGGTGCCAAAGCGATTTACCTGCATGCTTTCCTGGATGGCCGCGACACCCCGCCACGCAGCGCCGAAGCGGCTTTAAAACGCTTTAGTGAAAAATTCGCGCAAATCGGCACCGGCCGTATCGCGTCAATTATTGGCCGTTACTACGCCATGGACCGCGACAACCGCTGGGACCGTGTACAGTTAGCCTATGACCTGATGACTCAGGCCAAAGGCGCGTTCACCGCAGAAAACGCAGTAACCGCTTTGCAGGCAGCCTATGCGCGTGATGAGAATGACGAATTCGTCAAACCTACGGTTCTGCGTAAAGCAGGCGAAGCGGATGCCGCACTGGATGATGGCGACGCAATGATCTTCATGAACTTCCGCGCTGACCGCGCGCGCGAAATCACCCGTGCCTTCATCAGCCCGGACTTCGACGGTTTTATCCGTGAAAAAGTGATTAATTTCGGTGATTTCGTGATGCTGACCGAATACGCCGCCGACATCGACGCAGCCTGCGCTTACCCGCCAGCTTCGCTGAAAAACACCCTGGGCGAGTGGCTGATGGCGCACGATAAAACCCAGCTGCGTATTTCTGAAACGGAGAAATATGCGCACGTCACCTTCTTCTTTAATGGTGGCATGGAACAGCCTTTCACTGGCGAAGACCGCATTCTGATTAAATCCCCGAACGTGGCAACTTATGATTTGCAGCCGGAAATGAGCTCCGCAGAATTGACCGACAAACTGCTGGGTGCGATTGCCAGCGGCAAATATGACACCATCATTTGTAACTACCCGAATGGTGACATGGTCGGCCATACCGGCATTTATGAAGCAGCGGTGAAAGCAGTTGAGACGCTGGACGCCTGCATCGCTCAGGTTGTTGATGCCGTGAAACACGTGGGCGGTCAGTTACTGATCACCGCCGATCACGGTAATGCAGAACAAATGAGTGATCCGGCTACCGGTCAGGCACACACCGCGCACACCAGCCTGCCAGTTCCGCTGATTTACATCGGTAGTAACGCGCAGGCGGTTGAAGGCGGTAAACTTTCCGACATCGCGCCAACCATGCTGTCGTTGATGGGGATGGAAATCCCGCAGGAAATGAGCGGAAAACCGTTATTTATCGTAAAATAAACCCGCGATAAACCGCGTTTAAAAGGCGTATCTGCATAACCAGATACGCCTTTTTTGTTTGTGCATCAGCCGGTTGATTAGTGTTACGATAACCCGAAGGACAGCCAGATTGTCTATCATCCACGGTCGGCAAGCAGGAAAAAGTTTGAGCAAATTCATCAATTTCAGCGCATTGAGAAACCGCCTTTCGACTAAAGAAAAGGCCACTTCGGGGATCCCGGCATCCACGCTTTTGCTCTGCGCTTCGTTACTTATTCCTCCCTTTGCTGCCCATGCTGATGACAATAAAGACCAGCTTAAAACCCTCCAGCAGAGCATTGCCGAAAAAGAGAAAAGTGTTAAACAGCAGAAACAGCAACGCGGCTCTTTACAGCAACAGTTACAGGCGCAGGAAAAAATCATTGCCTCGGCCAGCCGCGGATTACGTGATACCCAGTCGGCCTTATCCACTCTCGGTAAAGATATTTCCAGCCTGAATACCTCGATAGATAAACTGCAAAAACAGCAAAAAAGTCAGGAAGCCATTCTGGCGAAACAGCTTGATGCTGCTTTCCGTCTCGGCCAGCACAACGGTTTGCAGCTGATTTTCAGCGGTGAAGAGAGCGAACGCAGCGAACGGATCCTGGCCTATTTCGGTTATCTCAACGAAGCGCGCAAGAAATCTATTGAAGAACTTAAGCAGACACGAACCGATCTCGCTTCGCAGCGCGTAACGCTGCAGTCAAAACAAACTCAGCAGAAAAGCGTGCTCAATGAACAGCAAACCCAGCAGCAGAAACTGGAACAAGCCCGTGCAGCCAGAAAACAAACCCTGACCGCACTGGAAAGTTCATTGCAAAAAGATGAGCAAAGCCTGACTGAGCTGCGCGCCAACGAGACACGCCTGCGTGACAAAATTGCCGCCGCCGAACGCGCCGCCCGCGCTCGTGCAGAGAAAGAGGCCAAAGAGGCCGCAGCAGTCCGCGCTAAAGAACAGCAGGCCAAGAAGAAAGGCTCCACCTACAAACCGACCCAGGGCGAACAAGCGCTGGTATCCCGCACCGGCGGCCTTGGCCGACCAGCGGGCCAGGATATGTGGCCTGTGCGTGGATCTGTACTGCACCGCTTCGGCGAACAGTTGCAGGGTGAGCTACGCTGGAAAGGCATCGTCATTTCAGCCCGTGAAGGCAGCGAAGTGAAGGCCATTGCCGATGGCCGCGTTCTGCTAGCCGACTGGCTGCAAGGCTACGGTCTGGTGGTGGTCATTGAACACGGCAAAGGTGATATGAGCCTGTATGGTTACAACCAAAGCGCACTGGTGAATGTGGGTGACCAGGTGAAATCCGGTCAGGCCATCGCATTAGTGGGCACCAGCGGCGGTCAGGGCCAGCCATCGCTGTATTTCGAAATTCGTCGTCAGGGCCAGGCCGTTAACCCACAGCCGTGGTTGGGAAGATAGCATTGCGATATAAAAAGTCCGTTTTAGCCGCACTTTGTGGCACCGCCCTGTTTGCCTGTCAGGCTCAGGCTGCGAAGTTAGCCATTCTTATTGATGATTTTGGTTACCGGCAGCAGAACGAAAATCAGGTGTTGCAGATGCCCAAGGCCGTCTCCATCGCGATTTTCCCTAATGCCCCGGATACACGTGTGATGATGGAAAAAGCCCATCAGCAAGGCCGCGAAATCCTCATCCACCTGCCCATGGCTCCGCTCAGTAAACAGCCGCTGGAAAAAGATACCTTAACGCCGTCGATGAGCCGCGAAGAAGTTAAACGCATTGTCGATAAGGCTATCGCCAGCGTGCCCTATGCCATTGGGATTAATAACCATATGGGCAGCGCGATGACCTCCAGCCTGCCGGGTATGGAAAATGTGATGCAGGCGATGAACGCCCATAATCTGTTTTTCCTCGATAGCATGACGATAGGCAATACCAAGTCCGTGCAGGCTGCGGCCGGAACGCGAGTCAGGGTGATTAAGCGCAACGTCTTCCTGGACGATGTGCAAAACGAAGCAGAGATCCGCCATCAGTTTGAACGTGCGATTCAGCTTGCGCGACGCAACGGTTATGCCATCGCCATCGGCCACCCGCACCCGACTACCGTGCGCGTTCTGCAACAGATGCTACCTAATCTGCCCTCCGACATTGTACTGGTTCGCCCAAGCGATCTGTTGAATGAACCGACGCGCAGCGCACCTGCAGGTAAAGTGCCAGATAAAGTTACCCCACCGAAAACCGTGTTCAAAGGCATACGCCTCTGTTCAGCGAAACAACCGGTCCCACCGGTTTACGCGGATGTGATGGTTAAAACCATTGGTGAAAGCGTCGCGCAACTTCCTGCTGTCACTTTCGTTGAACGCACCTGGCATACCTGGTTTACCAAACAGCCCTGAGCAGTGAATATCAGGAATGCAAAAGGCCAGCACAACGCTGGCCTTTGTTATTTCTGCAGAAAGATTTATTGCCAGTCAAGAATCACTTTACCGGACTGCCCTGAACGCATGGCGTCAAAGCCCTTCTGGAAGTCGTCGATAGAGAAATGGTGGGTGATAAGCGGTGTGAGATCCAAACCGGACTGAATTAATGCAGCCATTTTGTACCAGGTTTCAAACATCTCACGGCCATAAATCCCTTTGATAAACAGGCCTTTGAAGATCACCTGATTCCAGTCAATTGACATATCTGACGGCGGAATACCCAGCAATGCAATCCGGCCTCCGTGGTTCATGGCATTGAGCATGGAACGGAAGGCAGGCGGCGCACCGGACATCTCCAGACCCACATCAAAGCCTTCAGTCATGCCCAGTTCCGCCATCACCTGCTCGATGTTTTCGTTTTTCACATTCACCGCGCGGGTAACGCCCATTTTGCGCGCCAGATCCAGCCGATACTCATTCATATCAGTGATAACAACATGCCGCGCGCCGACGTGTTTGCAAATCGCCGCCGCCATAATGCCAATCGGCCCGGCACCGCATACCAATACATCTTCGCCGACCAAATCAAAGGAGAGTGCGGTATGTACCGCATTGCCCAGTGGGTCAAAAATGGCCGCCAGATCGTCAGAAATATTGTCCGGGATTTTGAAGGCGTTAAAGGCGGGCAATACCAGATACTCAGCAAAAGCGCCCGGGCGATTCACGCCCACGCCTTGCGTGTTACGGCACAGATGCGTGCGCCCACCCCGGCAGTTGCGGCAGTGTCCACAAGTGATATGCCCTTCGCCGGAGACGCGATCCCCCAGCGCAAAGCCTTTCACTTCCTGGCCGATGCCGACCACTTCACCCACATATTCATGCCCCACCACCATCGGAACCGGAATGGTTTTTTGCGACCATTCATCCCAGTTATAAATATGCACGTCGGTGCCACAAATGGCGGTTTTACGGATTTTAATCAACAGATCGTTATGGCCCAACTCCGGCACCGGCGCATCGGTCATCCAGATGCCTTCTTCACGCTTTAACTTTGCTAACGCTTTCATGCAGCTTCCTCAGGCAATAACGCCAAGCTTTTTACCAATGCGGGTGAAGGCGTCCACAGCCTGTTCGATTTGTTCGGTGCTGTGAGCGGCAGACATCTGAGTACGGATGCGCGCCTGGCCTTTTGGCACGACAGGGAAGAAGAAACCGGTGACATAGATGCCTTCATGCTGCAACAAAGAGGCAAACTCCTGCGCCAGTTTGGCCTCACCCAGCATCACGGGAATAATCGCGTGATCGGCACCCGCCAGCGTAAAACCGGCGGCGGTCATTTTTTCGCGGAACAGTTTGGCATTGCTCATCAAACGCTGGCGCAGTTCGCTGCCCTCTTCCAGCATCGACAGGACTTTTAGCGAAGCCGCGACAATTGACGGCGCGAGAGAGTTGGAGAACAGATAAGGACGGGAGCGCTGGCGCAGCCAGTCGATCACCTCTTTTCGCGCAGCGGTGTAACCGCCGGAAGCACCACCCAACGCCTTGCCGAGCGTGCCGGTAATAATGTCTACCCTTCCTATCACGTCGCAATATTCGTGCGTTCCGCGACCGTGCTCACCAACAAAACCGACGGCATGAGAATCATCCACCATCACCAGTGCGTCGTAACGTTCGGCCAGATCGCAAATACCACTCAGGTTGGCGATGACACCATCCATTGAAAAGACGCCATCGGTGGCCACCATGATATGTCGCGCACCGTCTGCTTTGGCTTTTTCTAGACAGGCCTCAAGTTCGGCCATGTCGTTATTGGCATAACGGTAGCGTTTAGCCTTACATAAACGCACACCGTCAATGATCGAGGCATGATTGAGCGCATCAGAAATGATGGCATCTTCCGCGCCGAGCAGGGTTTCGAACAGCCCGCCGTTCGCATCAAAACAGGAGGAATAGAGGATTGCATCGTCCATGCAAAGGAAATCGGCCAGGCGGCCTTCCAGTTCTTTGTGCGCATCCTGTGTTCCACAGATAAAGCGCACCGAAGCCATGCCAAAACCATGGCTGTCGAGGCCGGCCTTGGCAGCAGTGATCAACTCTGGGTGGTTAGCTAAACCGAGGTAATTGTTGGCGCAGAAATTGATGACCGGTTGGCCTCCTACAGTGATTTTCGCCTGCTGAGCGGAGGTAAGGATGCGCTCTTCTTTAAACAGGCCATCAGCACGTGCCTGATCCAGATCTTCTTCCAACTGGCGATAAAACGAAACGGACATAACGTTATCTCCTGAAAATGACTCATTCATCAGACACATTACTAATCCGCCTAAGGAATAACGAGGGAAGCTGCCAGAATATCTTCGTTTTGCAGCATAGTTCACGCCTTAAGACTTGATAGATAAGAATGCGACTTATCGGATAGCTTCCCAATGTGGCCTGCATTATGAAGTGTTATGATATCGCCAACTGTATAAGTCACGCATGGTGCGTGATTTTCTAAATGATTAAAGGTGAGTCCCATGATAATCGTCACTGGCGGCGCTGGTTTTATCGGCAGCAACATCATTAAATCGCTCAATGCTATGGGATACCGCGATATTTTAGTGGTGGACAACCTGAAAGACGGCACCAAATTCGTCAATCTGGTCGATCTGGATATCGCGGATTACTGTGATAAAGAAGATTTCATTGCCAGCATTGTTGCAGGCGATGATCTTGGCGAAATCGATGCGATTTTCCATGAAGGTGCCTGTTCATCCACCACCGAATGGGATGGCAAGTACATGATGGACAATAACTATCAGTACTCGAAAGATATCCTGCATTTCTGTCTGGACCGCGGCATTCCTTTCCTCTACGCCTCGTCCGCCGCGACCTACGGCAGCCAGAGCATCAGCTTTATAGAAGACCGTAAATATGAACAACCGCTGAACGTTTACGGCTACTCCAAATTCCTGTTTGACCAGTACGTGCGTGATATTTTGCCGCAGGCTGAGTCGCAGGTTTGTGGTTTTCGCTACTTCAACGTTTATGGCCCACGCGAAGGCCATAAAGGCAGCATGGCGAGCGTCGCGTTCCATCTGAATAATCAGATTAATGCGGGTGAGAATCCAAAACTGTTCGCCGGTAGCGAAGGCTTCAAGCGTGACTTTATCTACGTTGGCGACGTGGCGGCGGTCAACCTGTGGTTTTGGCAAAACGGCGTTTCCGGCATTTTCAACTGCGGAACCGGGCGTTCAGAGTCTTTCCAGGCTGTGGCAGAAGCGGTCATCGAACACCACCAAACCGGCCACATAGAAACCATTCCCTTCCCGGAAAAATTGAAAGGTCGCTACCAGTCCTTTACGCAGGCCGATATGTCAGCCCTGCGCGCAGCGGGTTATGACAAACCGTTCAAAACCGTCGCCGAAGGCGTGGCTGAATACATGGCCTGGCTGAACCGCGCGGTTTAACACCGGCGTTGAGCAAAGCGTTTATTGACGAATGAGAGTACGGAATGAAAATGCTGGTCATTGGCCCTTCCTGGGTGGGCGACATGATGATGTCGCAAAGTCTTTACCGGACCATTAAGGCCAATGCGCCAGCGGCAGAGATTGATGTCATGGCGCCGGCGTGGTGTCGACCTTTGCTCGACAGAATGCCGGAAGTCAGCCGGGCATTGCCCATGCCTCTGGGCCATGGCGCTCTTGAGCTTGGTGAACGGCGTCGTTTAGGCATTGAGTTACGCGACAACCATTATCAACGCGCTTTCGTGTTGCCGAATTCTTTTAAGTCAGCGCTGGTGCCTTTCTTCGCGAAGATCCCTCAACGTACCGGCTGGCGCGGAGAGATGCGCTACGGTTTGCTCAACGACTTGCGCGTACTGGATAAACAAGCCTTTCCGCTGATGGTTCAGCGCTATGCCGCGCTGGCTTATGATGCAACGCAGATAAAATCCGCCACTGATTTACCTCAGCCTCTGCTTTGGCCACAGTTGCAGGTCGCACAGGCGGAGATTGGCGCGATCAGCGAACAATTTACGCTCTCTGCTTCACGCCCAATCATTGGCTTCTGCCCTGGTGCTGAGTTTGGCCCAGCTAAACGCTGGCCGCATTATCACTACGCAGCATTGGCCGAAAAACTCATCACCGAAGGGTATCAGGTCGTGCTGTTCGGCTCGGTGAAAGATCATCCTGCGGGTGAAGATATCCGTCTGTCATTAACCGTGCAGGCTCAGGCTCTTTGCCTTAATCTGGCCGGTAAAACCTCGCTGGATCAAGCCGTTGTCCTTATTGCCGCCTGTCAGGCGGTGGTCAGCAATGATTCTGGCCTGATGCACGTTGCCGCTGCACTCAATAAACCCTTGGTCGCACTGTACGGCCCGAGCAGCCCGGACTTCACCCCGCCACTGAGCCAGCATGCCAAAGTCATTCGCCTCATCACTGGTTATCACAAGGTGCGTAAAGGCGATGCCGAGCAGGGCTATCACCAGAGTCTGATCGATATTCAACCCGAACAGGTTTATCAGGAACTGTCACAACTGCTGGCTACAAGGATGGAACGTTAATGCGGGTATTGATCGTCAAAACGTCGTCTATGGGCGATGTCCTGCATACGCTTCCAGCCTTAACCGATGCAGCTAAGGCCATCCCCGGCATCTCATTTGACTGGGTCGTGGAAGAAGGCTTTGCGCAGATCCCCAGTTGGCACCCGGCGGTAGATCGCGTTATCCCCGTGGCAATTCGCCGCTGGAGAAAAAACTGGTTTGGTTCTGAAACCCGTCAACAGCGCTGTGACTTTAAAAGAGAATTACAGTTACGCACCTATGACGCGGTCATCGACGCGCAGGGCCTGATTAAGAGTGCTGCGCTGATCACCCGCGTGGCCAAAGGCAAAAAGCACGGCCAGGATGCAAAAAGCGCCCGCGAGCCTTTTGCCAGCTGGTTCTTTAATCAACGTCACGACATTGATAAAAAGCAGCATGCGGTTGAACGTACCCGCGAACTTTTCGCTAAAAGTCTGGGCTATGAAAAACCGACAACACCGGGCGATTACGCGATTGCCACACGTTTTTTGTCACAGCTTCCGGCAGATGCCAACCGCTATCTGGTCTTTCTGCACGCCACAACGCGCGCAGATAAACACTGGCCGGAGAGTCACTGGCGAGAGCTGATAGGGTTACTCCAGGCTAACGGTATTCGTATCAAACTGCCCTGGGGGGCGGAGCATGAATACCAACGGGCACTTAGACTCGCCGAAGGTTTTGAACATGTTGAAGTGCTGCCAAAACTCAACTTGCAACAGGTCGCGGAAATTCTGGCTGGCGCGAAGGCCGTTGTTTCGGTCGATACCGGCCTGAGTCATCTCACCGCCGCCCTGGACCGCCCGAATATCACGCTCTACGGCCCTACGGATCCGGGTTTGATTGGGGGGTATGGAAAAAATCAAATGTCATTAACGGCTGAAGATAAAAATATGGCCAGCATTTCTCCTGCAACCGTAATCGAAGCAATGGAAGGGGTACTTCCATGAAAAAACTGCATATTATCAACTTAGAAAAAATGGGCGGTGTAGAACGCCTCTTTCTTCAGTACGTTAATGAAGATATCGAGAACACCAATGAGATCCTTTGTATCAATAGTGTGGTTGGCAGTGAAATTGAGAAAAAGCTCTCAGGAAAAAAAATCAATTACGTAAACCGTATATTCAATGCTTTTTCAACGCGTTACCCTCAGTTCTTGCGCAAATTTGTATTAAAACGCAAAATTGAAAAAGCCAATGCCGACGTCATTATTGTTTGGGATCTCGTCCCGGTCTTATCGGCAAAACCGGCACGGGGAAAATTAGTTTATTATGATCACGGATGTTCATGGCGATATCCAAAGAACAGCAAAACATTGGGCTTTTTCTCCATGCTCGATGGTGTGATATCGGCATCATGGGCATCCAAACGTGTTATGGAACTTCGTTTCAACCTGCCTTTATCGGTTGAAGTATTACCGAATCGTATTCTGACCCCAACCGGTATTCACCATAGCCCGAAAGTACCACCCGATACACTAAGGATCGGTACTGCATCCAGGCTTGTCACTCTGAAAGGTATCAGTGTGTCACTGCTTATGATGCAAGAACTGATCAGACGCGGGCATAAAGTACAGCTAGAAATTGCGGGGAAAGGTCCTGACCGCGCACTTTTTGAAACCCTGACGGCGAAACTGCAACTGAGTGAGCATGTGATCTTCACGGGTTTCCAAGACAATGTTGCTGATTTTTTCAACCGGACCGACGTGTATATGAGCACACCGATAACAGAGCCTTTCGGCTTATCCTGTCTGGAAGCGCTTTATTTTGGTGTGCCCGTGATCTTCCCACTCGTTGATGGGCAACCGGAAGCCATAAAAGATAAAGAGTGTGGGCTGGGATTAACACCGACTGTCAGTATTGAAGAACATGAAAAACTGACAGGGATACATATCGACTTTCCTTATGATGTTTATGATCCTGTTAAAGACCAACTTGTCGCACCAAAATTGCTTTGCCATATTGATTGCGCCAATGCGATAGAGCAATTATTGCAAAAAGATAACTATCAGCGCATGAGCGAAAATGCATATAGGTTAACCACTGAAGCTCTCGATTACGCTTCATTTAAGACACGATTTGAAGTGATTTTGACTCGTTTTGTCGCAATTGCGTAAGCTACCAGGAATGACTTTTCATGATCAGAAGAGAAACACCCCATCCGATATTTAGCTATCTCATCTATTTCGGATGCTTAGTGAGTTTTTGTACTGTTACATTTAACGTGGATATCGGCCGTAATATTTTTTTTGTAGCCAGCTACTTGGCTTTTATTGCATTTATATTAAATCTAAAATATTACACTCGAAAAGTTGAACTGCTCTATGCGCCAATATCTTGTATTGCAGTAGGCTTAGCATGCATCCTCTGGATTGAAGCCTATAAACAACCCGGTGATTATATAACCATTTACCGTGCCTATATGGTCACGGGTAAACTGCTTATTGCCACAGGTTTTGTTCTTCTAATCTCCCTGAATGAGCGCATTGATTTCAAGAAGTTACTGAAGACTGTGGTAATCGCCTTGGGTCTGGCGGCAAATTCATACGCTATTTATCAAAGTATTGTTAACAATCAGTTGCGCGTAGAGTTGAATTTTGATCGTGCAACCATAGCAGCTTATGTTATTACTGCCATTGATCTTGTCATGTTATATTCTCTGCTACATATTAATAAGAAGCACCGCATAATTTTATTCACCTTAGGTTTCGCGATGTGTTTTATTACAATAATCCATACACAAACCCGTGCAGCAATAATGATGTTCCCCATCATTAGTGTGATCATGTTTCTTTGCGATAAAAATATAAACCGACAGCAAAAAACAATATCTTGTGTCTCGATCTTAATTTTAATACTGTTTAGTGCATTTTTCCTGAAAGGCATCATTCAGCAACGTGTTGAAGCTTTTAAAACAGATATGAACGACATGAACGAACTGTCCCAAACTCAGCGGGATAATTCAATTGGCTCCCGATTGTCCATGTATAAGGTCGGTATTGCAGCAGGAAACCAACATGTTCTCGGCCAGTCAGCGGAACAGAGAAGCGCAGAGATCGCGACGATAGTCCAACAGCAACCTCTGTTGGCGGGTGCATTACCATATACTACGGTACATATGCATAACGAGCTGATTGAGACCTACTCGTTGCGCGGCATATGGGGATGTGTTTTATTGATTGTAATGTATGTGTCCTTGCTGTTGATTTCCCTGAAATCACAAAAAAACACCCTGCTATTCGCTGTGACACTTTCTCTTATTATGTATGGTTTGAGTGATGTGTTATTTTTCAGCTCAGAAGCCACTGTAATATATGGACTCGCTGTTATTTTCAGTGTACTAATCGGTAACAATACGTTTAATCACGCTCTAATTTCGGAAAATGAGAGAAATGCCAACCACTAAGCTACCGCTGCTATCGATCATTGTGCCTTTCCACGATAATGAAAAATTCATTATCGATGCGCTGGAGTCGTTGTTTAAACAGATCAACGATGAAGTGGAAGTGATCATTATAGACGATGGTTCAGAGGACAACTCAAAAACATTAGTTGAGACGTTTCTTCAGTCAGTGTCGATGCGGCGGTTTTCTTTCATCAGCCAAAGTAATCAAGGGATAGCTGAAACCCGGAATGTGGGGCTGCAAACGGCTACCGGTGTCTATGTGACATTTTTAGATGGCGACGATATTCTCAGCCCCTCCTATTACTCTACCCTTGCTCCTTATCTGAAGCAGGATGAATTCGACATTATTGATTTTAATTTCCAGGAATTCACTGGTAATCCCCCGGTCGACAGCGTCCAGATGAATTCAAGCTGCACGCCTTATGATTTTAAAGAGTCAGAAACCGATGGCTTGAAGTCAATTTTTGAACGTTCAAACTGGCACTTATGGAGTCGGATTTTTAGACGGGAATTACTTAAAGGCGATAATTTTGTAAAGGGTCGTCGGTACGAGGATGTGATTTTTACGCCATTCCAATATTTTAAAACTAAGAAAATTGCCCATATTGATGAGCAGCTTTATTTTTATCGCATAAATAACCAAGGTATAACAAGAAATATTCGTGAAAAGGATATCGAGGATATTCTTTTTGCCATGTATAAAATGCTCTATTTTATCAAGACGCATCATAACGATATTGAAATAGCCAATCTGGTCGCTCCGATGATAGAGAATTGTTTTGTCGAAGTGAGGAAAATGACTAAGAAAATTCACGGTTATTACTACTACACACCGACAACCATTGAGCTCTTTAAGTTAGCCGCCAGTGTGTGTAAGGACACAAATCTTTCCCGTAGGAAATATTTTCAGATGAAATACCCAACATTGGATACTTACATCTCTAAAGTAAATTCAATCTTAAAAATAAGATAGATGAGTGGCCATTTTTACTTTAGTTTACGCCCATGTCCAGATGAGTAATTAACTCAGCATACACCCGCTCTGGCTGAATAACCCCCATAGGGCTAATTTTCTCCAGCGCAAGAGTATGTCCTGTACGCGATACCTGAATAATACGATGCAGTTCGTTATCCTGAATAGGCCCCGTAGAACGGGAGTCAGCAGTGACAAAAAGGCTGATAGTTTTTGTCTTTAAAGCAACGGCCAAATGCAACGGTCCTGTGTCACCGGTTACCAATACGTCAAACCCATCAATTATAGTAATCAATTGCTGCAAGTCTGTTTTACCGATCAGATTATCAATAATATCTTTTGTTTTATCAGACAGTTGCTTGAGCATCGCTTCGCCTCGATCCACATCTGTTCCGCCCCCAATCAATACAATCCTGGCGTTAGGATGGTTGCTGGATAACATATCAGCCAGCTTTACAAAGTGTCCGACAGGCCAGCAACGCGACTCCGTCGAAGCGCCTATTTGCATGCCAATGACGGTATGGTCAAGGTCTTTTACTCCGGGCTGATAAGGTGAGGGGATTTCCATAGAAACATTACTGCTGTCACAGCCTAATACGCTGGCCAGTTCAACCTTGCGCCGGACAAAATGTCCATAATAATTGAAAACATAATTTGAAAGCCACTCTTCCATTCCACAAATACCATCCATGTAATTGTCTCTGATGATATAATTCACACCAGACATCACAGCACTTATTACATCGTACGGAAGATGTGAATGAAGAATTAAAGCAAGATCTGGCTGATGTTCTTTTAGCGATGCTACCAGTACAGGGAGTGATTTGACTTTATTATCCCAATAGACAACACGATCATAATGGATACCGTTATCTACCAAATGTTGATTTTTTCGGTGCGCAACTAAAGTGATATAAGCATCAGGGTAGCGCTGTCTAACCGCACGAATAACCGGGGTATTAAACATAAAATCCCCCAATGCTGTCGTGGAATAGATAACAATACTCTCAAATTGGATTTGATTATTAAGGGTTGATTTATCAAGCAACCGGCCATGATTGGCAACATAACGACGTAAAAACCAATTGCTTAACTTTACTTTCCACTTTTTAGACATCTTGATTCACTTTCTTCTGATAATATTCAGCCAGTGTCATACCGACAGTGCGTTCACTAAGCCATGCGAATAGACGCTCCAGGTCCCGATATAATCCTTCAATATCACTTTCCGTTTTAAACGTCGGGCTTCCCCCTGGCATGAACTCGGAGGAGTGCAGCATAAATTCCACAAAATCATGACCTTCGGCGAGACTTTTTTCCGCTACATTCTGCATATTTTCTGCGTTACCCCCTGAAGGACGTAACCAGTGTACAGAGTGAGGGCGCTTCTTCCCTCGTAATGTATTGACGCTTTGTTTCAGGCTATTTATCCAGCCGGGATATTTATACTGAATACTCATCGGGACTTCGAGTAGTGAAGAATTGCCCGATTGGGCGATATTTTCAGGATCGATGAAATAAGAGTTTGACGGAAAATGCCGATAATCTGTTCCGCCGGTTCCTTGGGGGGCACCACGAGAAGTTTGCCAATTTACTTTGGGGGTGACGGAACAATCAACCTGGTAGCCAAACTCAAGCAACAGAGACACATAGTATTCGTCGAGGGCCCATCGGCCAGCGCGGTGGCTTAACATTTTGGTCTGGAATGCGTCCTCCAGCAGCCTGGTCATATATTCAAATTTGGCGCGGATTTGGTCCCTTGGAAATTCAATCAGATAGGGTTTATGGCGCCAGTCATCATCGGTAAGCGGCAACAATGGTGGGCTATTCCAGGCATGAAGATGCATTCCTACTTCACCCTGTCCACGGGCGATAACATCACGCGCAAACTCAACATATTCAGCATCACTCGCCATCTCATAGTTAGTGAGATAGACCGGCTTAAAGCCATGCTTTTCGCAAAGCGTTTGGAAACGCGGAAGAAAACGCGTGTTCTGCGTTAAAATTTGCTCGTGATTTTGCCAAAGGTTGTCGCCTTCAGTGTCGATCGTGATGATAAATGCAGGTTTTGTCATAATACATGCCTGATAATAACGATGGGTTCCAACGGCTTGTTTGTATTGAACGATAAATTACGCCGTGCCTATCAAGCTCAGGCGGAGACGATTTGGACAACATTCAACATGGTTTGTTGCCTATTCTTTGGTATTTTACCGCGCAAGGCAAGAAAGGCGTGGAAGTATAGCCACATCTCCCTGTGTCCTTTAGAATCAAGGTTTGATTTCTCAGATAGTGATGAAAGATGACAAACGCCACATCCCCAGAAACCATCGCACGCCCCCGGCGTATACTCATCATTAAATTGCGTCATCACGGCGATATGTTGCTGACAACCCCCGTCATTAGTACGTTGAAACAACACTATCCCGAAGCCGAAATAGACATGTTGATGTATCTCGAGACCAGGGACATGCTGGCAAGTAATACCTCGCTGACAACACTTTTCACCATCGATCGCACCTGGAAAAAGCAGGGTACATTTGCCCATCTGCGTCATGAAACAGCGTTGATCCGAAGCCTGATGGCGCGCAAGTATGATTTGGTGATCAATCTGGCCGACCAATGGCGAAGCGCATTGGTGACGAAACTAACGGGCGCGCCGGTCAGGGTTGGTTTTGATTTCCCCAAACGTAAAGGCAAACTGTGGCAGCACTGTCACACTCATTTGGTTGATGTTGCCAGCCACAACGCGCTCCATACGGTAGAGCAAAACCTTTCTATCCTGGCACCGTTAGGCCTGACTTCGTCAGTGCTGCAGGTGACGATGAGTTATGGCGCAGAGGATAAAATCAAAGTCGAAAACCTCCTGCGTAAACATAACATCTTGGGCAATTACATCGTGGTCCAGCCAACATCTCGATGGTTCTTCAAATGCTGGACTGATGAAAAAATGGCCGAGACCCTCTCTGCTCTTCAGACCGATGGGATGTCAGTTATCCTTACCAGCGGCCCGGCGGAAAATGAGTTGAAAATGATTGAACGTATTCTCGCCTTGTGTCCAAAAGAGCGCGTGGTCTCTTTCGCAGGTGAGTTAACGCTGAGAGAGTTGGCGGCGCTGATCGATAACGCAGCGTTATTCATCGGCGTTGATTCAGTGCCTATGCATATGGCTGCTGCATTGAAAACACCGCTGGTCGCGTTATTCGGTCCTTCCAAAAGGATTTTCTGGTCCCCATGGCAAGCTGTTGGTGAGGTTATCTGGGCGGGTGATTTCTGCCAACTTCCTGATCCTGATGAAATCGACACCCATACATCAGAACGCTATCTTGATGCGATCCCCGTTGAACCGGTTATTGAAGCCGCGAGAAGATTATTGCCATGAAGCATTTTAGACTGGCGTTAGTCCGCCAAAAGTACCGTCCGGATGGTGGCGCTGAGCGTTTTGTCTCTCGGGCGCTGGAAGCGCTGGAGGGTGAAGACCTGGATTTGAATGTCATTACTCGCGAATGGCTGGGTGAGACTAATCCAAACTGGCATATTCATCTCTGCAATCCCATGAAATGGGGACGGGTAAGCCGTGAGCGGGGCTTTGCCGACGCTGCGCGTCAGATATGGCAGAAAGAAAAATTCGATATTGTACAAAGCCATGAGCGAATTGCCGGATGCGATGTCTATCGCGCAGGTGATGGTGTCCATCGCCGTTGGTTATTGCAACGTAGTCGTTTACTCCCACAATGGCGCAGTCAATTATTGATGGCCGATCGCTTCCATCGTTATGTCATGCGCGCTGAGCAGGAGATGTACTCAGCCCATGAACTTAAAGCGGTCATATGTAATGCCCAGATGATCAAAAATGAAATCATGGCAGACTTTGGCCTGCCTGACGAAAAAATCACCGTTATCTATAATGCCATCGATAACCAGAAATTCTTACCCGCGACTGAGATCCTTCGTCATCAGCTTCGCCAGCAACTTAACATTCCACAATCTGCACACTGCCTGATCTTTGTAGGTTCGGGGTTTGAACGCAAAGGATTAGAGGCGGCTATCCGCGCAATAGCATTGACTAAAAGTATTCTGCTGGTCGTGGGGCAGGACAAAGATGAAAAACGCTATCGCGCTCTGGCGCAGACATTAGGTTGTGAAGATCGAGTACGATTCGCAGGAGTACAAAAGCAAACGCTGCCGTTTTATCAGGCTGCCGATGCTTTACTGCTGCCGACACTTTACGATCCGTTCCCTAACGTTATTTTGGAAGCAATGTCCTGTGGTTTACCGGTTATTACCAGCACAACGTGCGGGGGTGCCGAGTTTATTATACCAGGTAAAAATGGCTTCGTTTGCGATGCCCTTGATATAAAAGCGTTGGCGGAGTCTATTCATGCCCTCCCAACTTCATTATTTGATTCAGGCATGTCGCTTGCTGCGAGAACACGCATTATGAAAGAAACACCAGCACGTCTTTCAGCACAGCTCATTGACCTCTACAAAAGAATATTGGATTGACTATGCGTATTTTAATTATTATTGACGGTTTGCCGGGCGGTGGGGCTGAAAAAGTCGTACTAACTCTATGTCAGGGCATGCAAAATTCAGGCATTGATGTCACTCTTATTTCGCTTCGCGATGTCTGTCACTACACACTACCAGAAAAAATAAACTATAAAGTTGTAGCTGATAATTCACGGACTCCATGGCGGAAACTAACCGAACTTTCGCGCAGAGGCAAGCAGCTGGATAAAGCCGTATTAGAAATCGAAAATGAACGCGGTCGCTTTGATTTGATCTTATCTAACCTACATAAGACCGACCGTATTGTTATGAATAGCCGCATTTATTCCTCTGATCGTCTGTGGTTCTGTATCCACGGAATTCTTTCAAAAACTTATTTAGGCCATCGGAAAGGATTTGACCGCTGGAATAAGCGAAGAAAAATGGCCCGTGTTTATGAACAAAAAAATGTCGTTGCTGTTTCAGAAGCAGTTGGCGTAGATTTAAAAAATAATATCTTGGCTAACCCTCGGAACATACAGGTCATTAATAATCCGTTCAACATCACTGAAATAGAAACGATGGCTGACGAACCTTGCGAAATGGCTGGCCAGGAATATCTGCTTCATGTCGGCCGTTTCCATGTGCAAAAAAGACATGATCGGCTACTGGAAGCCTATGCAAACACAAAATTACAGGCACCACTGGTATTAATCGGGACAGGAAGTGATGCTTATATTAATAAAATCAAGAAATTAGCTGAAACCCTAAACATTGCCGATCGCGTAATTTTTGCAGGGTTTAAAGCCAATCCTTTTCCTTACATTAAGCATGCCCAGCAGTTAATTTTAAGCTCAGATAGCGAAGGCTTCGGTAATGTTCTTGTAGAGGCATTAATTTGTGGAACGCCGGTGGTAAGCACGGCTTGCCCCGGTGGCCCCGTTGAGATACTCAACAGCACAGGGATGAATCGGGGGCTTGCAGAGATCAACACTCAGTCACTCGCTCAAAAGATTGTCGAGATATATACTAACCCACCCTATATTGATCAGAGCTTACTGAAAATATATGAAATTGGTTATATTTGTGAAAAATACAAAAACCTCGCGGGGAAATAGTTAATAAGGCGGCTAATCCGCCTTATTATTACTTTATTTCTGATAAAGACTGCCAGGTTTCATCGACGGTAATATCCATGCATTCCCCGGTTGGGGTCTGCAATATCTTGTATTGCCCTGACCAGGGGTGCCAGGCTTCTTTATCGGTATCACCGAAAAATACCACCAGTTTTTTATGCAGCGCCGAAGCCAGATGCATTTGCCCGCCATCACTGCAAAGTATCGTGCTACATTGTTCAAAACCACCGATTAACTCACCTACTGAGCTTGTTGGGTATAAAGCGACACGGTCGTTTTCACATAATGCCTTCAACTGCTCAGCACGTGCCAGATCACCAATATCATCGGGTGATAAAGTCCCCTGAGGTGACCAGAAAATCAAGACTCCGCAACGAGTATCAGCGGTCATTCTCCGAATGATTTCGGCGTAATTTTCTACTGACCAGCGCCGTTTAGGGCTGCGACTGCTAATGTGCACACCGAAAATATAATCACAGCCTGATAATAGTGCATGACGTTTAGCTGCTGCCGTTGATATTTCGTCAGCACTCAGGTAAACCCTTACTTCTGGTATGGTTATATTATCGTTGCTAATGGATTTTAAATAACTAAAGGTCTTTTCAACCTGATGCTTGCCCGTGAAATCAGCTTCAGTATAAGGAGAGGTTATGCCTTTAACTCCAAGATCTGCCCCAATGATATTCTTCACCCCGGCAAGTTTTGCCATGCGTAAGCTGTATTTACAGGGGGTTGGATTTGCAAGAATGGCGGCGTCGAAGTGGATCGTCCGTAATTTTAAAAATATCTCTGCGCGTTCTAAATAAACGCCCAGCGCGGTTTGATTCTTGGCTCGATGCTTAGCCTTTTTATAAATATAAGTTTTGTGAATATGAGGATTATTCTTAATGACATCCTGACTCACTGAGTTAATCAACAAATAAACATTGGCTTCGGGATATGCTTTTTTAACCCCTTCAATCAATGGCGTCGTACAAACTAAATCGCCAATATTATCCCGACGGATAATCAGTATATTTTTCATTCTAACCCCGTTAACGATATCATCAATGCCGCTTCTCCCCACCCCATATCACGCAAGATTAGCGCCTTTCCCCATGAGGTATGATACTATTCCTAATATCCCATATAAATGAATTTTAAAGCATGTTACTGCGTTTATATCAGGTGTTAGTTTACCTTATTCAGCCCCTTATCTGGATCCGTTTACTTTTACGTAGCCGAAAATCACCCGCTTACCGTAAACGCTGGGCTGAACGTTATGGCTTCTGTAAGGGTAAGGTCGCTCCGGGCGGCATCATGCTGCATTCTGTTTCGGTTGGTGAGACGCTGGCCGCCATCCCGCTAGTGCGTGCGCTGCGCCATCGCTACCCGTCTTTACCTATCACTGTCACCACGATGACACCTACGGGCTCAGAGCGCGTGCAGTCAGCTTTCGGTAAAGATGTACACCATGTCTATCTGCCTTATGATCTGGTCGGTTCCGTCAATCGTTTCCTCGACCAGGTTAACCCAAAGCTGGTGATCATTATGGAAACCGAGTTGTGGCCTAATCTTATAAATGCCCTGCACAACAGAAAAATTCCTTTAGTGATCGCCAATGCCCGCCTTTCTGAACGCTCCGCCAAAGGATATAAAAAGCTCGGCGAACTCATTCGTAAAATCCTGCAACGCATCACGTTGATTGCCGCTCAGAATGAAGAAGATGGCGCCCGCTTCATCGCCCTCGGTCTTAAACGTAATCAGTTGGCAGTCACTGGCAGCCTGAAATTTGACATTTCGGTCACGCCAGAGTTAGCAGCCAAAGCCATTACCCTGCGCAGCCAGTGGGCATCGCGGCGTCAGGTCTGGATTGCAACCAGTACCCATGACGGCGAAGAGTCGCTGTTACTCGAAGCGCATAAAACGCTGTTAAGAACCTTTCCTAATTTATTGCTGATTCTGGTACCTCGTCACCCGGAACGCTTTGCTGTTGCCCGTGAGTTAACGCAGAAAGCCGGCCTCACCTTTACTCAACGCAGCACAGGTGCAGTCCCTTCTGCCGCCACGCAGGTCGTTATTGGGGATACCATGGGCGAGCTTATGCTGCTGTACGGCATTGCAGATATTGCCTTTGTGGGCGGAAGCCTGGTAGAGCGTGGCGGGCATAATCCACTTGAGGCCGCTGCCCACGCCATTCCTGTGCTGATGGGGCCGCATACGATTAATTTCAAAGACATCTGTGCCAAACTGGCAGAGGCTGACGGACTGATCACGGTCACTGATACGACGTCATTAGTGAAAGAAATTTCCACATTACTGACTGACGAAGATTACCGTCTCTACTACGGACGCCATGCGGTTGAAGTGCTTCGCCAAAATCAGGGCGCATTACAGCGTCTGCTCCACCTGCTGGAGCCTTACCTGCCTGTACGGAGCCACTGATGCACGAAAAAAAACGCCTTTCAGTGGTGTTGATCACCTGCAATGAAGCTGAGCTGTTAACCGACTGTCTGACGTCGGTCGCCTGGGCTGATGAAATTGTCGTGCTGGACTCCGGCAGTACTGATGCGACTGAAAAGATCGCACAGCAGTTCGGAGCGAAATTTTACCAGAACACCGACTGGCCGGGCTTTGGGAAGCAGCGACAACTTGCACAACGCTATACCACTGGTGATGTGATTTTGATGATCGATGCGGACGAGCGTGTATCACCGCAACTGCGTCAGTCAATAGAGTCCGTTTTGCCCTCTGTCGATCACCATACTGTTTACAGCCTGGGCCGGCTTAACTTATTCCTTGGCCGATTCATGCGCCACAGCGGCTGGTACCCTGACCGCGTTAACCGCTTATACAGCGCCGCGCATTTTCACTACAACAATGACCTGGTGCATGAGTCGCTCGAAATAGGCACCGCTAACGTGGTAGCGCTGAAAGGCGACCTATTACATCTGACCTGCCGTGACTTCTTCGATTTCCAGCGCAAACAACTCAATTACGCCGAAGCCTGGGCAAATCAGCGCCTTCAACAAGGCCGCCGTTGTAGTTTCCTGTCAATTCTCAGCCACACCTTGGGCGCTTTTTTTAAAACCTGGATCCTGCGTGCAGGTTTTCTCGACGGGAAACAAGGTTTGATTCTGGCGGGTGTGAACGCACAATATACTTTCAACAAATATGCCGCCCTGTGGGCGCTGAGTCACCAACTGCAAAAGTGAGCCATCATGATCACTAAGGCGATTTATCCCGGCACTTTCGACCCAATGACTAACGGTCATTTGGATTTGGTCACCCGCGCGGCATTGATGTTTGATCACGTGATACTGGCGATTGCCGCCAGCCCCAGTAAAAAACCCCTATTCTCGCTGGATGAGCGTGTTGCACTGGCAACAGCCGCCATCTCACATCTCAAAAACGTAGAAGTCATCGGTTTTAGTGATCTCATGGCAACCTTTGCCAAAGACCATAATGCGACAATATTAGTCCGGGGATTACGGGCAGTATCAGATTTCGAATATGAGATGCAACTGGCTAATATGAACCGGCATCTGATGCCTACGCTGGAAAGCGTGTTCATGATGCCATCCAAAGAGTGGTCGTTTATCTCGTCGTCGCTGGTGAAGGAAGTGGCCCGTCACGGTGGCGATATCAGGCCCTTCCTGCCCAACAACATCACTCAGGCACTGCTGAAAAAAATAGCCGAAGGCTAACGCTCATCGCTGACATTTAGGGCAGAAGAACGTGGTGCGCTGAGCCTGTTTCAGGCTGAGTATCGGCGTGCCGCAAGCCCTGCAGGGTTCCCCGGCGCGGCCATAAACCTGTAACTCTTGCGCAAAATAGCCCGGCTTGCCATCAGACTGAAGAAAATCGCGCAATGTAGTACCGCCCTGTTCAATCGAGCGCAAAAGCACGGCTTTGATGGTCTCGACAAGCAATGCCACTTCATCATGTGTCAGGCTATTTGCGGGACGCTCAGGCGAGATCCCCGCGACAAACAGCGATTCGCTGGCATAGATATTCCCCACACCGACCACGATTTTGTTGTCCATCAACCAAGGCTTCACCGGTGATTTTTTACTGCGGGATTTCTCAAACAAATAATCGGCAGAAAAATCCTCACTCAATGGTTCGGGCCCAAGATGCGCCAGCACGCTGCTTGCTTCTAAATCTTCGCACCATAGCCAGGCACCGAAACGTCGCGGGTCGGTATAACGCAGCACATAACCGCTCTCCATAACTAAATCGACGTGATCATGCTTTCCGGCTTCAGTCTCTTCACGCAGTATCCGTAAACTGCCCGACATCCCAAGATGGATGATGATCCACCCGATGTTCAGCTCCAACAGCAGATACTTCGCCCGACGCTGAACGCTAATCACCAGTTGATCGCTCAGGGCGAGAATTTCCTGTGACACAGGCCAGCGCAAGCGCGGGTTACGTACGATAGCGTGCACGATCGTATGCCCGGCCAGATAAGGCTCGATGCCTCTTCGGCTGGTTTCCACTTCAGGCAATTCAGGCATGGTTTCTCCTAAAGAACATCAAGAAAGGTACACGGGGACAAACCGCGACAATATCCAAGGATACGGATACTCAGAAAACAGGCAATAAAAAACCCGGCCGGAGCCGGGTTTTATTAGTCCGCTAAAATTACTTAATTTTAGCTTCTTTATAGATCACATGTTGACGGACAACCGGATCGAATTTCTTCAATTCCAGTTTTTCCGGCTTAGTGCGCTTGTTCTTCGTAGTGGTATAGAAGTGACCAGTACCAGCAGAAGAAACTAGCTTGATCTTCTCGCGAACACCTTTAGCCATGATTCAGTTCCTTAATACTTCTCACCGCGGGTACGCAGATCGGCCAAGACCGTCTCAATACCCTTCTTATCAATAACACGCATACCTTTAGCAGATACGCGCAGAGTTACAAAGCGCTTCTCAGCCTCAACCCAAAAACGGTGTGAGTGCAGGTTTGGCAGAAAACGGCGTTTGGTCGCGTTCATTGCGTGGGAACGGTTGTTACCGCTCACCGGGCGCTTGCCAGTAACTTGGCAGACTCGGGACATGTCTATATCTCCAAAAATCAAATCAGCTCGAGCTTCGTATAGGGTATGGCCGCCTCGTCAGGCTTTTAGAGCCCATCTCAGCAAACTCCACTGAGAACCGACTCACTGTCGTCGGGTAAAAAACCAAATCATCAGGTATGAAACCTGCTGAGATAGGCTCTTAACGCCAAACCCAAGATTCTCAAAGGTGGCGTAGTATACGCTCTGTAGCGTAAGTGCTCAAGTCCCGAACAGCTAAAGATCCTTAAGGATCTTCAAAAAACAAGTCTATATCCAACCGCGCTCGGCAAAAGAGACCGTTTCTCCGTGACCTATGACCAAATGGTCAAGCACACGAATACCCAACAGTTGGCAGGCTTTTATTATCTGCTCGGTTACCCGGATGTCCATTGCGCTGGGTTCAGCTACGCCGGACGGGTGATTATGCGCCAGAATGATGGCTGCCGCATTAACCTTCAGCGCCTCGCGAACAATTTCGCGGGGATGAATTTCTACGCTGCTAATGGTACCAGCAAACATCTCCTCATGGCGAATAACGCGGTGTTGATTGTCGAGAAAAAGTACCAAAAACACCTCTCTTTCGCGGTAAGAGAGAATATTCTGCAGGTATTGCTGAATTATTGCCGGGCTTAGCAGCGCACTTTCGCTGGAAAGCTGGCTGACATGGCACCGTCGTGACAACTCTGACACGGCTGATAACTGGACATACTTCGCCATCCCCAGGCCATAAATAACATTTGCCTCTTCAAACTCTGCCAACATAAGACGATGCAGGGAACCGAAGTGTTTGAGCATATTTTCCGCCAGCTTCATCACATGCACACCTCTTCCCCCCGTACGCAGAAAAATAGCTAGCAGCTCGGTGTCCGATAAAGCCCGTGCACCCAATTTCAATAATTTCTCTCTTGGAGCAAGTTCTCCTTGCCACATATCCCTGTTTTTTTTCACGCACGCTCCTTATTGCGGCAACATACTGCCACACGCGATTGCATGTGCATTGACCACTTTTCAACCTTGCGAGGCATCGCGCAAATAATTAATTCTCTGCCATCAGACAGCGCGGATTGCTGTCATCAATCCGCGTTATGCTAAAATGTCGCTTCTTTCGGCTTAGAATCGGACAATCATGATGACGGGGATCTCCGGCAAACATATTGTGCTCGGTGTCAGTGGCGGCATTGCTGCTTACAAAGCACCTGAGCTGGTACGGCGCTTACGCGACAGGGGGGCTGAAGTGCGTGTGGTCATGACGGACGCAGCGAAATCCTTTATCACACCACTTAGCTTGCAAGCAGTGTCTGGGTATCCGGTGTCTGATGACCTGCTCGACCCTGCGGCCGAAGCAGCAATGGGGCACATTGAGTTAGGCAAATGGGCCGATCTGGTCCTGATTGCACCAGCGACGGCAGATTTGATTGCCCGCATGGCCGCAGGCATGGCCAACGACTTGCTGACTACCGTCTGTCTGGCAACCGCAGCGCCGATTGCCATCCTCCCCGCCATGAATCAACAAATGTACCGGGCGGCGGCCACCCAGGAAAATCTGCAGCGCCTTGCCCTTCGCGGTACGCTGTTATGGGGCCCAGACAGTGGCAGTCAGGCCTGTGGCGACGTCGGCCCTGGCCGAATGCTTGATCCTTTAGTGATTGTGGAGATGGCGAATGAACATTTCGCCCCGCGTCGTGACCTTGCCCATCTGAAGATCATGATCACCGCGGGCCCAACGCGTGAAGCCCTGGATCCGGTCAGGTTCATCACAAATCACAGTTCGGGTAAAATGGGGTTTGCTGTCGCTAAAGCCGCCGCCGATCGTGGTGCGCAGGTTACGCTGATTGCCGGGCCGGTAAGTCAGCCGACACCCGCGCATGTCACGCGTGTTGATGTAGAAAGTGCCCTCGACATGCAGCGAGCTGTTGAGGCGAGTATTACCTCACAGCACATTTTCATCTCCTGCGCGGCGGTTGCAGATTATCGTGCAGAAGCAATTTCCGATGAGAAAATCAAAAAGCAAGGTGATGAAATCACACTGAAATTGGTGAAAAACCCTGACATTGTGGCCAGCATCGGCGCAATGAAAAGCCACCGTCCGTACGTCGTCGGATTTGCCGCAGAAACCCAGAATGTGGAAGAATACGCACGGCAAAAACGAGTTCGTAAAAATCTGGACCTGATTTGCGCCAACGACGTTTCCCTCGCAGGGCATGGTTTCAATGGTGATACCAATGCTTTGCAGCTCTTTTGGCAGGATGGAGAGACCGTTTTGCCGCTTAGCGATAAAACCCTCCTTGGCCAACGTTTACTTGATGAGATAGTCAGCCGTTATGAAGAAAAAAATAGACATTAAGATTCTCGATCCGCGTATCGGTTCGACTTTTCCATTACCGGCTTACGCCACACCAGGTTCAGCCGGGCTTGATTTACGCGCCTGCCTTGATGCGGCCGTTGAATTAAAACCAGGTGAAACGACCCTGTTACCGACGGGTCTGGCTATTCATATCGGTGATGCTAATCTGGCGGCAGTTATTTTGCCTCGCTCGGGTCTCGGTCATAAACATGGTGTAGTGTTAGGCAACCTGGTAGGTCTGATCGACTCAGATTATCAGGGACAGCTAATGGTTTCTGTCTGGAACCGTGGTCAGACAACTTTCATCATCGAACCCGGTGAGCGCATTGCCCAAATGGTCTTCGTGCCCGTCGTTCAGGCAGAATTCAATCTGGTGGAAGACTTCGAAAGCAGCGAACGCGGCGAAGGTGGCTTTGGCCATTCAGGACGCCAATAAGAACCTGTTCAGCACCGCGTTACCCGCGATATTGAACAGATCCTTATCACTACCAGACCACATTGTAATACCCGAAGTCATTGAAGGGTATTGAACTAATAAGCCGCAGGATCGCTATGATTCATGCGGCAAGCGTGTGGTCTCTTATGTTTTAAGCCGTTTTTAGCAAGGGTCTATTCAGACATGGCAGAAAAAGAAACTACCAAAAGGAACCGGCGTGAGGAGATTTTGCAGGCGTTAGCGCAAATGCTCCAGTCCAGCGATGGCAGCCAAAGGATCACAACGGCAAAGCTTGCCGCCAATGTTGGGGTATCTGAAGCTGCACTTTACCGTCATTTTCCCAGTAAAACGCGGATGTTCGATAGCCTGATTGAGTTTATCGAAGACAGTTTGATCACCCGTATTAACCTGATTTTGCAAGATGAGAAAGATACGCTAAACAGACTTCGCCTGATCCTGCTGCTCATTCTTGGCTTTGCGGAGCGCAATCCTGGCCTGACCCGTATTATCACCGGCCATGCATTGATGTTTGAACAGGACAGGCTTCAGGGCCGTATCAATCAGTTGTTTGAACGCATTGAGGTTCAGTTGAGACAAGTCTTGCGAGAGAAGAAAATGCGGGAAGGCAGCGGTTATACCTATGACGAAACGCTGCTGGCAAGCCAGCTACTGGCGTATTGCGAAGGCATGTTGTCACGCTTCGTTCGTTCAGAGTTTAAGTATCGCCCAACTCAGGATTTTGATACCCGTTGGCCGCTGATAGCCGCACAATTGCAGTAAATCGGTATACTTTGTATGAGAAAAGGGCCTTATGGCCCTTTTGTTTTTTGTGCTCAGGGAAGAATGCGTTTACCTTTTGCATCAAGAAGATACGTCAGTAAAGCCGTACCCTCCTTGTCGACCCGGAATTCACCATAGCGGGCGCCAGCAAAACGTTCTGCATGCCCTTCCTGGAAGAAATAGCTCCGGGTGCCAATGTTGAGTCCGTGCTCAGAAAAGTGATATTTCATCACCACGTCCTGCGCCCGCAATATCTGTCCGTGGTCAAACTCCGCCCGAACAGCGCGGCGCTGCGCATCCAGTTCCACAATGACTGTCCCGCTTGCAGGCACGCACGCTGCCCCTGAATCATGACAGGCATCGTTTTGCGCTTGCAGTTGCTGCTGAAGTGATTGGGTAATGGCGTAACGCAGCGCCATATAATCGCCCTGCATCAGCGAGCGTGGATCAACAGGCGCCAGCTCTAAAATCACCACAGCCCCATTTTTAAGCAATTGTTCTTTTTGATAAACCGATAGGTTGGTGGCGATAAGCACGAGCAGCACCACGCCACCAGCCAGCCACTTCATCCAGTGTTTAGTTTTCATTAGCGGCTCCACTGCTGGCTGGCAGTAATTTTTTCGCCGCCATCGCCAGCCCCAGGAGCACAAAGCCCGAGATCAGCAACAGCACCGATTTTTGCAACAAGGTAACGCTGAGGAAGAAGTACCAGTCGATGAGATACAGCATCAGGAAGCAACCGGACACCACCAGCCATCCTCGACTTCCCCTCTGGCGGGCAACCAGTAAAAGCGCCAGCCCAAAACCAATTCCCGGTGCAAAAATAGCCATGGCTGCACAGATAATGGCGGCTGGAAGATACACTACCGTTGCCCGTGACCGGAAAGCACCAGCCTGAACCACCCCGCTCACCACTAAACCAGCGGCGATGCCAAAGCCCATAACGGCAGGAAGATAAGCCGTCACCGAATCGTCCCAGATTAATTCGTCAACAAAATCGGAGTGGACGCCGGCCAGACACAGCAGCATCAGGGCGGTCGGGATACCGTACATCAGGGAAGCCACTCTCTCCCGGTTAACGCTCTCCTGTCGGGAGATAATCCACAGCCAGAACGCCACAATGCAGGCCACCAGCAACGATAACAGACTGACAGCAAACCGTGGTGGCAGAGACACGCTGGCGCTGACACCCGAAGATACAACCAGAATGGAGACAAACGCAGTCACTGCCATAAAGCGATACATCTGGTTCGGCATGGAAAGCGCCATCAATGCCAGCACCGGCAGGAACCAGAGCGACCCGAGAATAAAACTCTCGTCCCATCGAGGATCAACCAGTAAATAGACGCCGAGGCATAACCCGCAGGTGGCTGCGATGGCCCAGGCCAAACCGATATGCTGCTTGCCGATACCCTGCGCCCGCAAAAGCACGGCAGCCAGCACGGCGATCGCTAATGAAGGAATGATCAGGGTGATGCCACTTAGGCTATCCAGTAAGTCAGAGACGTAAAGTATCAACCCCAGCAGCAAAAGAATAATCAGCGCCGCCGCCCAGCCACCAGCCGCCAGCACCGCACGTAAATACCACGGCAAGTCATCGGAGTGATCGCGCTGCTCAATGCTTGTCACCTGCTCGTCGTTAAGAAGTTGATGCTGTCGAAGTTCACACAGCAGGTCGTCCATCTCGCTGGGCGTGATATCAGCCACTTGCTGTGGGTACAACTTACGCCGCCAATGCAACAATACTGCACCACCGCCCGCCAGCCATAGCGCCATCAAACACCCCGCAGCAAAAAGCGTTCCGACGTCCCAGGAACGATCAAACAGCTGCATGATCACGGCACATCCAACGAGCATGACGCTTATCACGCCCAGCGTGAGCACACATAAATCCGGGCGCCGGTAGTGATAATAAAAATATCCGGCCAGCAGGGTCACGGCCCAGATAAGCAGGGATATTTTACTGGCGTACTCACTGCCCCAATATGAGACAGCCTCGGCGGCGGCGGGCGTGATTGTCATCAGCAGGTAGGCCGCCATCACCCGTGGCATCCAGCGGCGTGCCAGCCAGCTATGCGGGTCTTTCCTTGCCGCACGTTCAGATAACGTTTCGCGCAGGATCAGTAAAATCCCCTGAATGGCGAAATAGGCGTAAAGCGTGGTATCAGCCAGCCACGAGAAATGCGTCAGCATGACATCATCAAACAGGGATACCGCACGGCTGGCGTAATAGAGCTGGAAGGTCAGATTGGCGATCACCCAGGTGCAAAACCACAGGGCATTTTGGCGACCAATCAGTGCCAACGGCAGGAGAATACATGCCCATGCGCGAAACAGCTCCCAGCTGTCGGCACCGGTCTGGTATATCTGCCCATACAGTGCAAATAGTCCGCCAAAACTCAGCCCCAATGCCAAAAGTGCCACACGTGATACGGTGTCATACCAGCGTAACCAAACCACCACGGCCAGCGCAATAATCAGTAATTCTGCCAGCGCAAATTTCGCTATCTTCGGCATCGCGGCCCAATTCCAGGCGATGAAAAATATCGCGCCCGCGACCAGCGCCAACACCCCTAACAGAGCGAGAAACAGCGTCAGGAATTTGCGCCAACCCGAGATGTCAGGCTGTACGCCACAATGAATGAGGATTTGTTGGTAAGCAGCCGGCGTTAACCGGCTGGCTTCGGTAGGGGGAGTATTCACTAACGTTGAGAGAGAACGGCAAAGATGTTCTGCCGCCCCGGAAGGCATAACACCATTCTTATGAGACGACAGATCCATACTGACTTCCTTGCAGGGTTATAGACGACGCATTAGATGCCGTATTTTTGCTGATAAGCGCGGACTGATGCCAGGTGGTCAGCCATTTCGGTTTTCTCTTCCAGATACGCAATCAGGTCGGTCAGGGTAATAATCGAGATCACCTTACAGTGATAATCACGCTCAACTTCCTGAATCGCTGAAATATCAGCACGCCCGCGTTCTTGACGGTCGAGTGAAATCATCACGCCCGCCAGGGTTGCCTGATGTTTAGCGATGATCGCCATGGATTCACGGATAGCAGTACCGGCAGTGATCACATCATCCACCAGCATAACGCGGCCTTGCAACGGGCTACCGACCAGCAATCCACCTTCGCCGTGATCTTTGGCTTCTTTACGGTTGAAACAATAAGGAACATCACGATCGTGATGTTCTGCCAGCGCGACTGCCGTGGTGGTGGCAATCGGAATACCTTTGTAAGCCGGTCCGAAGAGTAAATCGAAATCAATATGAGAGTCCATCAAGGCTTCGGCATAGAAGCGCCCCAATAACGCCAGGTCACGCCCGGTATTGAACAAACCCGCATTGAAGAAGTAAGGACTGATGCGGCCAGACTTCAACGTAAACTCGCCAAATTTCAAAACCTGCTTGTTCAATGCGAACTCAATAAACTGGCGCTGATAGGCTTTCATGGGTGTATCTCCTCTCTAAACTGTTCTCATCTGACATTGTCGGCCAACAGGCCATAAAAAAGGCGACTTCTCAGCCGCCTTAAAAACTATTCCGCCAGCGCCGCTTTCTGCGCTGCAAAGATAGTGTTGATTCCCTCTCGTGCCAGGGATAACAAACTCAGTAACTCTTCATGGCTAAACGGCTCACCTTCTGCCGTGCCCTGAACTTCAATCATGCGACCGTCTTCCATCATCACCACATTCATGTCAGTTTCTGCGGCAGAATCTTCAACATACTCAAGGTCACACAACGCTTCACCTTTCACGATACCGACGGAAACAGCAGCCACCAGACCTTTCATCGGATTAGCTTTTAGTTTACCTGCGGCAACCAACTTGTTCAGCGCATCGGCTAATGCGACGCAGGCACCGGAAATCGACGCAGTACGGGTGCCGCCATCGGCCTGCAGGACGTCGCAGTCCAGCGTGATAGTGAATTCACCGAGTTTTTTCAAATCAACAGCCGCGCGCAGGGAGCGGGCAATCAAACGTTGGATCTCCAGAGTACGGCCACCCTGTTTGCCTTTGGCGGCTTCACGGAAATTACGGGTGTGCGTTGAGCGTGGCAACATACCGTATTCGGCAGTGATCCAGCCCTGACCCTGGCCTTTCAGAAAGCGCGGAACACCCTCTTCAACCGTAGCGGTACAAAGCACTTTGGTATCACCAAATTCCACTAAAACTGAGCCTTCAGCATGTTTGGTATAGTTACGGGTCAGTGTCAGGGGGCGCACCTGTTGTGCATTTCGGCCTGCTGGACGCATGGGTTGATCTCCGGGTCGCGATTCATGTTTGGCTGCGCATTATACGGGCTTCATCAGGTAATGCCTATCATGACCCGCCCACCGAAGCTATAATCGCTTCATCTTTACATTAACAGGTACGCAGATATGATCCGAAGTATGACCGCTTATGCCCGCCGCGAAATTAAGGGTAGCTGGGGTAGCGCAGCGTGGGAACTCCGCTCGGTAAACCAACGTTATCTCGAAACTTATATCCGTCTGCCAGAGCAATTTCGCAGCCTGGAGCCGGTTGTCCGCGAACGCATTCGTGCCCGCCTGACCCGAGGCAAAGTCGAATGCAACCTGCGTTTTGATCTCGACCCTGGCGCGCAAAGCGCGCTGCAACTAAATGAAAAACTGGCCAAACAGCTGGTTGAAGCGGCGCAATGGGTCAAAATGCAAAGCGACGAAGGCGAAATTAATCCGCTGGAAGTGCTGCGCTGGCCGGGTGTGATGCTGGCGGAAGAGCAGGATTTAGATGCAATCAGCACCGAACTGCTATTGGCGCTGGATGTTGCCATTGATGACTTCATCGCGGCCCGCGAAAGCGAAGGCGCTGCGCTGAAAGTGATGATCGAACAGCGTCTGGACGGTGTCAGCGCCGAAGTGGTGAAAGTGCGGGCACATATGCCTAATATTCTACAATGGCAGCGCGAGCGCTTGATCAGCAAGCTGGAAGATGCGCAGGTTCAGTTGGAAAATACCCGTCTGGAACAGGAACTGGTTCTGATGGCGCAACGTGTTGACGTAGCTGAAGAGCTGGACAGACTGGAAGCGCATGTCAAAGAAACGCACAAAATCATGAAGAAAGAAGAGGCTGTCGGCCGCCGTCTGGACTTCATGATGCAGGAATTCAACCGTGAGTCGAATACCCTGGCTTCCAAGTCGATCAATTCTGATGTCACAACCTCAGCCATCGAGCTGAAAGTGTTGATCGAACAAATGCGCGAACAGATTCAGAATATCGAGTAATTTCAGTTGATTGAAATAATAAAAAGCCCGCATTCAATCGCGGGCTTTTTACGTTTAGAACCTGGAAAACCGTCGAATCAGTTTTCCCAACGCTTCAACAGTACGCAAGCATTGACGCCACCGAAACCGAAACCGTTAGACAGTGCATAAGTGATGGCATGCGGCTGTGCGGTGTTACCAATAATGTTCAGGCCTTCAGCCACTGGATCTTTATTTTCCAGATTCAGCGTTGGCGGCACGATTTGGTCGCGGATAGCCAGAATAGTGAAGATGGTTTCCAGACCACCCGCCGCACCCAGCAAATGACCGGTCGCCGATTTGGTCGAGGTCACCGCCAGTTTACCGTCAGTGCCGAACAGAGTTTTTATCGCGTTGATTTCACCCAAATCGCCCACTGGCGTTGATGTCGCATGTGCATTCAGATGCTGTATATCCGCAGGCTGTAAGCCGGCCTGACGCAAAGCAATTCTCATTGCACGACCTGCCCCGTTGCCATCTTCGGCACCGGATGTCATGTGATAAGCATCACCGCTGGTACCATAACCGACGATTTCAGCCAAGATGGTCGCGCCACGTGCTTTGGCATGTTCCAGCTCTTCAATCACCAGCATGCCTGCACCTTCACCCATCACAAAACCGTCACGTGCACTATCGAAAGGGCGTGAGGCTTTTTCGGGGTGATCAGTATGGCCGGAGGACATGGCCTTAGCCGCTGCAAAACCACCCAGACTGACCGTATCGATAGCCGCTTCAGCACCACCGCACAACGCCACATCAGCTTCGTCATTACGAATCAAACGCACGGCATCACCAATCGCCTGAACACCGGCTGCACAAGCCGTTACCGGCGCGCCAATCGGGCCTTTAAATTGGTGCTTAATGGAAACCTGACCCGCTGCCAGATTCACCAGGAATGACGGAATGGTGAAAGGTGACAAACGTTTGGCACCACGGCTGTCGTTGGTGCGTACCGCATGTGCGATAGCCGGGAAACCACCGATACCGGAACCGATCACGGTCGCCGTGCGTTCCTGCTGTTCTGGGGTTTCCGCTTTCCAACCCGCATTGGTAATGGCCATATCCGCTGCTGCCATGGCGAACAGAATGAAACGGTCCATTTTTTTCTGATCTTTCGGTACGACAAACAGATCTGGCTCAAAACCCGACTCAGGGTCTTGCTCTTTGGTTAACACTTGCCCGCCGATTTTCACCGACAAAGTTTCAACGATTTCATCAGGCAACACGCGAATACCGGACTGGCCCGCCAGGAGGCGTTTCCAGATAGTTTCGATATCGCAGCCCAGAGGACTCACAGCCCCCATGCCGGTAATAACCACTCGACGATGAGTCATAAAAGGTTCCTCTTTCTTTCTATACGTTCATTTGATGCGCTGAATCGCTGAAAAATAGGTCAGCCACAGCGGGAAGTTATGTCATAAGGAATGACAGTATGTGATGAATTACGATTTTGCAAACCCGTAACCCTGAAAATCTTGTCTCCGCCACTAATTCGACAGACTGCGTAATACCAGGGAAGTAATAGCTATCACGCGTTCTTCCAACTGCTCCGGCGTCTTTTGCTCAAGCATTAGGGGATGGGAAAACGGTGTCATTGCGCTGGTGATCGCCAGACAGACTTCATCCAGGGGCGTTTTACGTTCAAACTCTCCCGACTCTCTGCCATCGACGATAACCTGCTGGATAATACTGTATATCTCAGCACGATGATTTTGCGCAGAAGTCCAGCGCTGTGCCGCCGCGGCCACCGCAATATCGTGCAGTTTGCGGTCTTCAAAAAACAGATCCAGACTTTTGCTCATCAGCGCCTTAAAGATAATCCGAAGGCGTAATGTCGCGGACTCATTGCTATCAGCAATCTCGCGCAACGCGTGATCTATTTGCCCAACGCGCTGTGAACAAACAGCTTCACCAATTGCTTGTTTTGACTCAAAAAACTTATAAATATATGCGCTGGAAACCCCGATGGCTTTTGCCAGATCGGCTACTGACGTTTTGGCGTAACCGTAGTGACGGAAATGGTCAAAAGCAGCATTAATGATCTGTTCGCGCCGTTCATGTTCTGCTGGTCCGCGCTGCGTTAATACAGCCGGAATGTCAGGCTTCATGCATTCCTCCAGGCGAGTACGAGAGTGGTATATCCGGTTACGGATTGGCATTTTGATAAGTGATGAATTTAAATTATCGTAACCTTCTAGCCAACATTTCTCCATACTTATTGCTGTAGAGTTGCATCAGCAGCTAATAAAGCTGATTCTCCCGGCAAGAAAATCATCTACAATTTCTAATGTGATAAATCGATAAAGTAAATCCAGGCCTTTTATATAAGCCAAAAAACATATCTACACATTAGATTTTATAATCCGAAATGACGTGCAGCAGAAAAATTCAGTCGTACTGTGATGCTAATCACTTTACCCTGAGAAACTGTTCATCTTTATAACCACCTATCTTTCAAAACCTGCGAAAATCTATGCTGCTTACCGTTCTCTATATTATTGGTATCACTGCCGAAGCCATGACCGGCGCTTTAGCCGCGGGACGTCGAAAAATGGATACCTTCGGCGTCATCATTATCGCTTCAGCCACGGCAATTGGTGGCGGTTCGGTGCGCGATATGTTGCTGGGGCATTATCCTTTAGGCTGGGTTAAGCACCCTGAATACATTGTGATTGTGGCGGCGGCTGCAATCCTTACCACGCTGCTGGCTCCCTTGATGCGCCATCTGCGGCGCCTTTTTCTCGTTCTCGATGCACTGGGTCTGGTGGTCTTTTCGATTATTGGTACACAGGTCGCCCTGGACATGGGGCATGGCGCGATTATCGCATCGGTTTGTGCTGTCATCACTGGCGTATTTGGCGGCGTATTACGCGACATGATGTGTAATCAAATCCCGCTGGTGTTCCAGAAAGAGATTTATGGCGGTATCTCATTTGCATCAGCCTGGATTTACATCGGCCTGCAATACTTCGCTTTGCCGCACAATTTGGTGGTAATCATCACACTGTTGGCAGGCTTTATTGCACGATTAATTGCACTGCGTTTTCGCCTGGGCTTGCCGGTTTTTAATTACCCGCATTCTGACCACTAGTTATCTACGCTGTTTATGTTGGCCTCTGAACTGTCAGCCGCAACGAAGGCAGGCACGTTTTCCTCTCTCAACATTTCAGTCAGTACTTTTACTTGTGGATGATTTATAAAATCCACAATATCAGTCACCCGTTTTTCCCCTATTCCTGTGGAATGCCGCCACTGCTGCTGCGTAACATTGCTGAGCCGGCTCCAATTTCCGTAGGTTGCCGCTTCCCGGACAGCAAACGCCGGGAAGCCAAGGGCAGAAAGCCACTGTCTGAAGGTTTTTTGTCGCGAGAGTTGTAATTGCGCATAAATTTTCTGTGCTTTTTTGGGGCTGATGCTCGGTACAGAACCCAATGACTCGGGCGTCAATCGCAACCAGTCAGCCAAATTTGTGACTTTTTGTTCCTGAACCAGAGAGCGCCATGTCGCGCCACCAAGACCTGACATATCGAGCCCTTCTGGCCCACTCAACCAAATAAGCCGAGAGATAAATTGCTGCTGACAGTCTGGCATCGGTAAAAAACAGGTGAGGGCGGAATAATCTATGGGCTGCGGCAAAGCTGGCATCGTCCGGTCTTTCACCCGCCAGATAACCTTATCTAATTTCGGGATCCCTTGCCCGGCAAGGGTGATAGCAACCTGATCGCCTGGAACAACATCCCATTGCTTTAAACGCGCCAGAGAACCAATGCTGACTTTGCTAACCGTTTTGTCATCGATTCTGATTTCTTTCAGGTGGAGTAAGACGGTTATTTTCCCTCGCCGCCCTAATGTCGTTTCGATGTCTGTGACTTCAGTCGCCTCTGTCACTGGTGGGTATTTCCAGGCAACCGCCCAGTCAGCAGTATGATTTTTCCAGTACTGCCCGGCGGGTTCTTCGCTTTGGCGGATCACCACGCCATCCGTAGCAAAAGGCAGCGGTAGGTTGAACCACTTATCACGCCATTGAGCAACGTCATCCACTGAAGCAACTTTCCTTGTGAATGCGGCCGTTTGTGCAAAGCCCAACTGGGTCAGGCTAAGCAAGCGGTTCTCCATCATTTGTGGTCCATCGGGCCAGGACCAGATGAACAAACCCAGATTTTTTAAAAGCTCGGATGCCGAACGCCGCATCATGGCACCCGCAACTTTAGAACGAGCATTCATGCCACCCGCCAAGTTTTGCTGATGTCCGGTCATCATCAGATAAAGCTCACCCTGCAAAACTAAAAGTTGCCGCTTATCATTAATAGACGCGGGAATTGCCGTAATGAAAGGGGCTTTATCCGTCCAGTCCTGACCGAATTTACCGTCTCCACGACTGAGTAACGTCACCAGTTTGCCTTCACGGTAGATAAGCGAGACAGCCACACCATCAATTTTTGGCTGTACCCACAAATCCTGATGTCCATGCATCCAGCTTGCCAGCGCTGCTTTATCCCGCATTTTCTTCAGACCCGTGTGAGCGACAGGATGTGCCGTCAAAGTCTGATGTGCAGAAGCCATATCGCGGGGAGGATTAGGTTCATAGTCTGGCTGTTTGGCACATTCCAGCCAAAGGCGCTCTTTAAGACGTAAATTATCATAAGATGCGTCGTCAATCGGGCTCTGCCCTTGCAGATGGTAAATACCATCCCATTGCCCTAACTGCGCAGCCAAATTTTTGGTTTCTTCACGCAGACGTGACTGAGGCCAGTCAGGGCAATCCGCAGCCTGACAAGAGGAGTAAATGAATAATATCAGCAACATTTTGAGTACTTGGCGCATTGGCACCTCCTTGTGGTACCAAGTAAACGCCGGATTTTTAGGGCCTTCCAGCCACATTAATTGATGATGCGATCCATATTCACATCATTAATGTAGGTTGCAGCAAAAAGTCGATATTTTGGAATACGACGCGAGAAAATAACTTACAGCCCTGTTTTATTTTATTCAGGTGCGATGAAATACGTCTGAACGCTGCACCAGAAGCGGCTAGCGTGTATACTGTGCGGAAGATCACTCTTCGCACTTTTCCCATCAACCTATTCAGTTGAAATGTCATCATGGTCCAAGGCACGTTATATATTGTCTCCGCACCGAGTGGAGCAGGTAAATCAAGTCTGATTCAGGCTTTGCTGAAAACACAACCGCTCTACGATACGCAAGTTTCTATTTCACATACGACCCGCGCAGTCCGTCCGGGTGAGAAACATGGCGAGCACTATTTCTTCGTCTCCAAAGAAGAGTTTTGCGGAATGATTGAAAACGATGCGTTCCTGGAGCATGCGGAAGTTTTCGGAAACTATTACGGCACATCACGTGAAGCTATCGAGCAGGTTCTGGCTTCAGGTGTTGACGTGTTTTTGGATATTGACTGGCAGGGTGCTCAGCAGATCCGTAAAAAAATGCCGCAGGCACGCAGTATTTTTGTGCTGCCGCCATCGAAAGACGAACTTGACCGCCGCCTGCGTGGCCGTGGTCAGGACAGCGAAGAAATCATCGCAAAACGCATGGCGCAAGCCGTGGCTGAAATGACCCACTTTGCTGAGTACGACTATTTAATTGTGAATGATGATTTTGATCTGGCACTGTCGGATTTAAAAACCATTATTCGCGCCGAACGTCTTCGTCTGAGCCGTCAAAAGCTTCGTCATGACGGATTAATCACCAAACTATTGGCAGACTGAAGACACTTTCAGTATTATGCCCAGTCTTTCGTCCCCCTGTGGAGTAGCACATATATGGCACGCGTAACTGTTCAAGACGCTGTAGAAAAAATTGGTAACCGTTTTGACCTGGTGTTGGTGGCTGCTCGCCGCGCACGCCAGCTCCAATCTGGTGGTAAAGATCCATTAGTCGCTGAAGAAAACGACAAAGTCACCGTTATCGCTCTGCGAGAAATCGAAGAAGGTCTGATCACGAATAAGATCCTTGATGTTCGCGATCGTCAGGAACAACAGGAGCAGGAAGCCGCAGAGATTCAGGCAGTTACTGCCATCGCTGAAGGTCGTCGTTAATTAACGAAACGGATCTCACTTGTACATCTTTGAAAGCCTGAATCAACTGATTCAAAAATACCTGCCGGAGGAGCAAATCAAGCGCCTCGTGCAGGCCTACCTCGTTGCGCGGGACGCGCACGAGGGGCAGACTCGCTCCAGTGGTGAGCCCTATATTACTCACCCGGTAGCCGTAGCCTGTATTTTGGCTGAAATGAGGCTCGATCACGAGACTCTGATGGCGGCGTTACTACACGACGTTATTGAAGACACGCCTGCGACATATCAAGATATGGAGCAACTGTTCGGTAAAAGTGTGGCCGAGCTGGTTGAAGGCGTTTCGAAGCTGGACAAGCTGAAATTCCGCGATAAGAAAGAAGCTCAGGCGGAAAACTTCCGCAAAATGATCATGGCGATGGTGCAAGACATTCGCGTCATCCTGATCAAACTCGCCGACCGTACCCATAACATGCGCACTCTGGGCTCTTTGCGCCCGGATAAACGCCGTCGTATTGCCCGTGAAACGCTGGAAATCTACAGCCCACTGGCACACCGTTTGGGTATTCATCACCTAAAGACCGAGCTTGAAGAGCTAGGCTTTGAAGCACTTTATCCGAACCGTTACCGCGTAATTAAAGAAGTGGTGAAAGCTGCGCGTGGTAACCGTAAAGAGATGATTCAGAAGATTCTTTCGGAAATAGAAGGGCGTTTAACCGAGGCCGGAATTCAGTGCCGGGTCAGTGGCCGCGAAAAACACCTCTATTCGATTTACTGCAAGATGCATCTGAAAGAGCAACGTTTCCATTCCATCATGGATATTTACGCCTTTCGGGTGATCGTTAAAGAACTCGACACCTGTTATCGCGTTTTAGGTCAGGCTCATAGCTTGTACAAACCGCGCCCTGGTCGGGTAAAAGATTACATCGCTATTCCGAAAGCCAACGGCTATCAATCTCTGCATACCTCGCTTATCGGCCCACACGGCGTGCCGGTTGAGGTTCAGATTCGTACTGAAGATATGGATCAGATGGCAGAGATGGGGGTTGCCGCTCACTGGGCTTATAAAGAGAATGGTGAGAACAGCACCACGGCACAAATTCGTGCCCAGCGTTGGTTACAAAGTTTACTAGAGCTGCAACAAAGCGCTGGCAACTCATTCGAATTTATCGAAAGCGTTAAATCTGACCTGTTCCCAGATGAAATCTACGTATTCACGCCGGAAGGCCGCATCGTCGAGCTGCCAGCTGGCGCGACGCCGGTAGACTTTGCTTATGCCGTACACACCGACATCGGCCATGCCTGTGTTGGCGCACGTGTCGACCGTCAGCCATATCCGCTGTCGCAGCCACTGACCAGCGGCCAGACCGTCGAAATTATTACCGCGCCCGGCGCCCGTCCGAATGCGGCGTGGCTTAATTTTGTCGTGAGCTCACGCGCACGTGCCAAAATTCGCCAGATGCTCAAGAACCTCAAACGTGATGACTCCGTTTCTCTTGGCCGTCGGTTGCTTAATCATGCACTCGGCAGTGGTAAGAAAATTTCCGATCTTCCACCAGAGAATATCAAAAACGAGCTCGACCGAATGAAGCTCTCCGCCATGGATGACTTGCTGGCCGAAATTGGTCTGGGCAACGCCATGAGTGTGGTCGTCGCCAAAAATCTGATGGGCGATCAATCCTCTATGGCAACCAGCGGAACGCGTAATCTGCCGATCAAAGGTGCTGATGGCGTACTGATCACCTTTGCCAAATGCTGCCGCCCTATTCCTGGTGACCCAATTATTGCCCATGTCAGTCCGGGTAAAGGTCTGGTGGTTCACCACGAGTCCTGCCGTAACATTCGCGGTTATCAAAAAGAGCCTGAAAAGTTCATGGCAGTCGACTGGGATGACCAGGAGACTGATCAAGAATTTATCGCCGAAATAAAGGTCGATATGTTCAATCATCAGGGTGCACTGGCGAATTTAACCGCAGCAATCAACGCCGCACAGTCTAATATTCAGAGCCTGAGTACTGAGGAAAAAGATGGCCGTGTTTATAGCGCCTTTATTCGCCTGACAACCCGTGACCGTGTGCACCTGGCAAATATTATGCGTAAAATTCGTGTCATGCCGGATGTGATCAAAGTCAGCCGTAACCGAAACTAACTGTTATGACTCCTGAACGTTATGCGCGCATCTGCGAAATGCTTGCAGCCCGGCAACCAGACTTGACGGTATGCATGGAAGAGGTACATAAGCCGCACAACATTGCTGCGGTAATTCGTACTGCTGATGCCGTCGGCGTGCATGAAATTCACGCAGTTTGGCCATCGAGCCGGATGCGTACTTTAGTCTCGTCGGCAGCTGGCAGTAACAGCTGGGTTCAGGTCAAAACGCATCAAACTATTCGGGATGCGGTCGCCAAAATGAAGGCGAAAGGGATGCAGGTGCTGGCAACACACTTGTCTGACAAAGCCGTCGACTTCCGTACCATCGATTACACCCGCCCAACCTGTATTCTGCTCGGTCAGGAAAAAACCGGTATTACCCCTGAAGCATTGACACTGGCTGACAGCGATATCGTGATTCCTATGGCCGGTATGGTTCAGTCGCTGAATGTCTCCGTAGCCTCTGCGCTGATTCTGTATGAAGCACAGCGCCAGCGAGAAAATGCCGGAATGTATCAACGCCAGACAAGCCCTCTCAGCCTCAAAGAGCAGCAACGCCTGCTGTTTGATGGCGGCTATCCGGTGTTATCAAATGTGGCAAAACGCAAAAAATTACCCCGGCCCTTGATCGATGAAACTGGACAAATTATTGCTGATGACCAGTGGTGGGCCGCCATGCAAATGACGGTTAAAAGATGAAAGGACGCCTGCTCGACGCCATCCCGCTCACGTCGCTTTCTGGTGTAGGAGCAAGTCAGGCAGAGAAACTCGCTAAACTCGGCCTCGAAACTATTCAGGACCTCCTGCTCCACCTCCCCCTGCGTTATGAAGATCGCACACGCCTGTATACCATCAATGATTTGCTGCCCGGAATTTTTGCCACAGTGGAAGGCGAAGTGCTGCGCAGTGATATCAGCTTTGGCCGCCGCCGCATGATGACCTGCCAGATCAGTGATGGTGCCGGCATCGTTACGTTACGCTTCTTTAACTTCAATGCGGCGATGAAAAATAGCCTGGCGACCGGACGTCGTGTTACCGCTTATGGCGAGATAAAACGTGGAACGCAAGGTGCTGAGATTATTCACCCTGAATATCGCATCCAGGGCGAGAATAGTGAGGTTGTTCTGCAGGAGTCGCTAACACCGGTTTATCCCACCACCGAGGGGATACGTCAGGCGACGCTTCGCAAACTGACCGATCAGGCGCTCGAACTGCTTGATACCGTACCCATCGCAGAACTTCTTCCAGAAGAACTGAGTCGATCGTTGATTTCGCTGCCCAAAGCCCTACACCTACTGCACCGCCCACCGCCTGATATACAGTTAGCGGATCTTGAGAAAGGTCAACACCCAGCCCAGCGTCGGCTGATCATGGAAGAGTTACTGGCGCACAATTTAAGCATGCTGGCGGTTCGCGCTGGTACCCGAAGCTACAAAGCATTACCGCTGCACCATGATGACCGCCTTAAAAACCAGTTCTTAGCAGCGCTGCCTTTTAGCCCCACCGGTGCGCAAGATCGCGTTGTGGCCGAAATCGAACAAGATTTAGCTAAGGGCTATCCGATGATGCGGCTGGTTCAGGGCGACGTCGGGTCTGGTAAGACGCTCGTTGCAGCATTAGCGGCACTGTGCGCGATTGCCCAGGGTCAGCAAGTTGGTCTGATGGCGCCTACAGAACTTCTGGCAGAACAGCATGCCAATAACTTCCGTCAGTGGTTCGAACCGCTGGGCATTCAGGTTGGCTGGCTGGCCGGTAAACAAAAAGGCAAAGCGCGACAGGCACAACAAGAGGCGATTGCCAGCGGTCAAGTTTCCATGGTGGTGGGCACGCATGCCATTTTCCAGGAACAGGTTCTGTTTTCATCGCTCGCACTGGTCATTATTGATGAGCAACACAGGTTTGGTGTCCACCAGCGCCTGGCCTTATGGGAAAAGGGAAAACAGCAAGGTTTTCATCCGCATCAGTTAATTATGACAGCCACGCCGATCCCAAGGACGCTGGCCATGACCGCCTACGCCGATCTCGACACTTCCGTGATTGATGAACTGCCACCGGGACGAACGCCAGTGACCACTGTCGCGATCCCTGACACCCGCCGCAGCGATATTATCGCAAGAGTGAAGAGTGCCTGTGAGCAGGAAAATCGACAGGCATATTGGGTCTGCACACTGATCGAAGAGTCGGAAATGCTGGAAGCCCAAGCTGCAGAAGCGACATGGGAGGGGTTAAAAGTTGCTCTGCCTGAGCTAAAAATAGGCCTGGTTCATGGCCGGATGAAATCACAAGAAAAGCAAGCAGTGATGCAGGCTTTCAAACAAGGTGAAGTCCAATTACTTGTCGCGACCACAGTGATCGAGGTTGGGGTAGACGTGCCAAACGCCAGCCTGATGATTATCGAGAATCCTGAACGTCTGGGGCTCGCTCAGTTGCACCAGTTGCGTGGCCGGGTTGGCCGCGGTGCCATCGCTTCACATTGCGTTCTGTTGTATAAAACACCGCTCAGTAAGACAGCGCAAAAAAGGTTGCAGGTTTTGCGCGATAGCAACGATGGTTTTGTGATTGCACAGCAGGACTTAGAAATCCGTGGGCCGGGCGAATTACTCGGAACACGCCAGACCGGCAGCGCCGAATTTAAAGTCGCAGATTTATTACGTGACCAGGCGATGATCCCTGAAGTACAGCGTATTGCCCGCTATCTGCAACAACAGTTTCCCCAGCATGCTCATGCTCTTATCGAACGCTGGTTACCGGAACGCGTGCGATACACCAACGCCTGATATCTTCCCTGCGCCGAGATTGATAGCCTTCCATGGCACTCAATCTCATCACGCGATGGCGGGAAATACCGGCAACAGCAAGAATAATTTGATGACTATTGCGTTGGCGATATCAATGAAGAATGCGCCCACCATAGGTACCACTAAAAAGGCCAGATGTGACGGCCCAAAGCGATTGGTGATGGCCTGCATATTGGCGATTGCCGTGGGCGTCGCCCCCAGCCCGAAGCCGCAGTGCCCCGCCGCCAGTACCGCCGCGTCATAGTTTTTCCCCATAACACGGTAGGTTACGAAGATGGCATACAGCGCCATTGCCAGCGTCTGCACGCCCAGGATAGCCATCATTGGCAATGCCAGTGATGCCATTTCCCACAGCTTGAGGCTCATCAGCGCCATCGCCAGAAACAGCGAAAGGCTGACGTTACCTAATACCGACACTGCGCGATCGAATACCCGATAAAAACCCAACCACGCCAGTAGATTACTGAGGATAACCCCAACAAAGAGTACGCAAACAAAGGTTGGGATCTCGAATGCGGAGCCTTGTAATAGGGCCGAAACATGGCTGCCAGCCGTCAGACAGATAGCAATCAACGCAATGGTTTCCACCATGACCAAAGGCGTGATCATCCGGCCAATTGTCGGTTTTTCGAAGGCGCTCGGGTCGATGGCATCATCCGGCGAACCGTTCGGCGTTGAAGAGTGGCTAACCAGATAGCGCGCAACCGGTCCACCGATAATCCCGCCCAGAACTAAACCAAAAGTCGCACAGGCCATGGCCACTTCTGTGGCATTTTCAAAGCCGTACTTTTCGCTAAATAATTTACTCCAGGCGGCTCCGGTGCCGTGGCCACCGGACAGCGTTATTGAACCAGCCAGCAGTCCCATCAGCGGGTCAAGACCGAGCAGTTTTGCCATGCCGATGCCAATCGCATTTTGCAGTAGCAATAACCCAAGCACCACAAACACCAGCAAGAACAGTGTTTTGCCGCCGGAGCGCAGGCTGGCGAGATTGGCATTCAGGCCAATGGTGGCGAAGAAAGCCAGCATCAGCGGCTCTTTCAGCGACATATCAAAGCTGACCTCCCAACTGAAAAACTGATTGGCCAGCAGCAGCAGGAACGCGACCAGTAAACCACCGGCGACAGGTTCGGGAATAGTGTATTTCTTGAGGAACGAAATCGTCTGGACGCATTTACGTCCCAGAAGGAGAACCAGAGTGGCGGCAACCAACGTGCCATAGGTATCGAGATGAATCATTCAAATACTCCATTTTAGAAAAAATCCAATAATATTATTGAGTTATAAGAACCCCAGTCTGCTGATATTTTTCAGATGTGGAATTAGAAGTCAGATTGCTAACTCAGCGCAAGAAAAACAGCCTGAGAATGCTGTGTAAATCGCAATTAACAGAGCAATAAATCAAGAAAGCAATCGATTGCTTTTATCTTCGTTTTCATTAAAAATGCCCGCTTTGCCGCTTAATGGATGCCCAAATCATGAGTACGCAATCCGCCGAGTCAGACACTCAGCGCCCTGACCTATCCCACACCCCCAACAGCGAATTAATTTACCGTCTCGAGGATCGCCCTCCTCTGCCACAGACCCTGTTTGCGGCCGGCCAACACTTACTGGCGATGTTCGTTGCGGTGATCACTCCTGCACTGCTGATTTGCCAGGCTCTGGGGTTGCCAGCGCAAGACACACAGCACATCATCAGCATGTCGCTGTTCGCGTCAGGACTGGCGTCTATCTTGCAAATTAAAACCTGGGGCCCGGTGGGTTCAGGTCTGCTATCGATTCAGGGCACCAGTTTTAACTTTGTGGCTCCGTTGATCATGGGCGGAATGGCATTGAAAAACGGCGGGGCGGATGTACCAACGATGATGGCGGCACTGTTTGGCACGCTAATGGTTGCTTCCTGCACTGAGATTATTCTGTCGCGTTTCTTGCATCTGGCGCGCCGCATTATTACCCCACTGGTTTCAGGCATCGTGGTGATGATCATCGGCCTTTCGTTGATCCAGGTTGGACTCACCTCTATCGGTGGCGGCTATGCAGCGATGAGTGACCATAGCTTTGGTGCTCCTAAAAATCTGCTGCTCGCCGCCGTTGTTCTGGTGGTGATCATTCTGCTCAACCGGCAGAAAAATCCCTACCTGCGCGTAGCTTCGCTGGTGATCGCCATGGCCGTCGGCTATGCCGCTGCGTGGATGATGGGCATGCTGCCCGCCACCACGCCAGTGACACAAAGTCATTGGATAACACTGCCAACGCCGCTCTATTACGGGCTGGGCTTTGACTGGAATCTACTCATTCCTCTGATGTTGATTTTCATGGTGACATCACTTGAGACGATTGGTGATATCACTGCGACCTCCGATGTGTCCGAGCAGCCGGTAAGTGGCCCGCTCTATATGAAACGCATTAAAGGCGGCGTGCTGGCGAATGGGCTGAACTCCATGCTTTCGGCGGTGTTTAACACTTTCCCAAACTCCTGTTTCGGCCAGAACAATGGCGTGATTCAGTTGACCGGCGTTGCCAGCCGTTATGTGGGGTTCGTGGTTGCGCTGATGCTGATCGTTCTTGGTCTGTTCCCCGCAGTTGCCGGCCTTGTTCAGCACATTCCAGAGCCGGTACTTGGTGGCGCGACCATCGTCATGTTTGGGACTATCGCCGCCTCTGGCGTACGTATTGTGTCGCGCGAGCGTCTTAATCGTCGTGCGATTATGATCATGGCGTTATCGCTGGCCGTCGGGATGGGCGTTTCTCAACAACCGTTGATTCTGCAATTTGCTCCTGACTGGCTGAAAACCCTACTTTCATCGGGTATCGCAGCCGGTGGCATCACAGCCATTGTGTTGAATCTCATATTTCCTCACGAAAAATAAACATCCGCTGTAACCCCTCCAAATGCGGCGAGAGGTCTGGAATCCTCGCCGCATTTTCTTGTCTGAGTCATGCTAACCTATTGAGAAAGGCCACTGTTTACGGCATAAACAGGGTATTATTTCCCTTTCCCCGACGGATATGGATTCAGACGATGAAATTTATCGGCAAAATTTTACTGACGCTAGTCCTGCTGTTGGTGCTGGCAATCGTACTACTTTATGTGTTGTTGCAGACCCGGTGGGCAGCAGGCCAGCTCAGCCAATGGATGAGTAACAACTCCAATTACCGCCTGTCACTCGAAAAAATTGACCACGCCTGGTCCGAACCTGGTCGCATTACGCTCACTGGCGTGAGACTGGGTCAGAAAAACCAACCTGATGCGCTGAATGCTGCACAGGTCAATCTTGATCTGAGCTGGCGTCAGATAACCGAACCGAGATTCTTCGACCGCATTGTTCTGGTCAACGGACGGCTTAATCTCAATCCTTCGGCACTAAATCTCCCTATTCAGGCGAACACCCTCCAGTTGAGTAAAATGACACTATCCGGGGAGGCTGATAGCTGGGCGGTTGACGGCCAACAGGTCAATGCCGGGATTTATCCGTGGCAGCCAAAAGCCGGACATCTGCTGGGTGAAAATACGGAGTTCCAGCTGAGTGCAGCGGCACTCAGCTTAAATGGCATACCCGCAGAGAATGTGCTGGTGCAAGGGCAGATCAATAATAACCAGCTTACGCTGAGTAACTTTGGCGGCGATCTGGCCCGGGGGCAACTGACAGGTAAAGCGAGTCGTGCGCCGGACGGCAGCTGGACAGTGGATAACGTGCGGTTAAGCAATGTGCGGTTACAGACGTCACAACCGCTGGCCGCATTCCTGCAAGACTTCAACCAGCAGCCGAAAGTGATCGTTAAACGCTTTGATTTGATTGATGCGCGCCTGCAAGGCAAGGATTGGGCGTTCAGCGATGTCGATTTGTCGGTTAAAGACGTCACCTTTGAGAGAGGTGACTGGCAGAGTCAGGATGGTGAGGTTTCGCTGAATGCGACCGAAATGATTAATGGTAACCTGCATATCATCGACCCCATCATCAATCTGGATCTTTCCCCGCAAGGGATTACCCTCCGGCAGGTCAGTGCGCGCTGGGAAGGTGGGCTGCTGCGCACCACAGGTAACTGGATACGAAACAGCCACCGCCTGCAATTGAACGAGCTGACCGTCGCAGCGCTTGAATATACGTTGCCGCAAAACTGGCGCCAGCTTTGGATACAAGCCTTACCGGACTGGCTGTCAGAGGTTTACGTTGGAAAGTTAATGACCAATCGTAATTTGATTATTGATATCTCGCCGCAGTTCCCTTTCCAGCTCACCGCGCTGGATGGTTTCGGGACGGATTTACTGCTCGCACGCAATCATCAATGGGGTATCTGGTCGGGCAAACTGAACCTCAATGCCAGTGATGCCACCTTCAATAAAGTCGATGTTCGCCGCCCTTCCCTCGCCCTTGAAGCCACGGACAGCCAGGTGAAATTTACAGAGCTGAGCGCGTTTACCAAAGAGGGGCTGATGGAAGCGACGGCAAGCGTCGATCAACAGCCAGAGCGTAACTTCTCTGTGACGATGAATGGCCGGGCTGTGCCGGTAAATGTTCTGGAAACCTGGGGTTGGCCGCACCTGGACCTGCAGGGCAACGCCAATATGCAGCTCAGTCTGCAAGGGCAGATGCCCGCAAATGTTGATTTTCAGCCCACATTAAGTGGGAAGCTGCACGTATTAGCCGCTGACGGAAAGCAGCTGGATCAGCAAATGAACAAAGGCATTGTGGCTGGTGCTGTCGCACCGTAAATGTCGCAGACTCCCGCTTAGGAAAAACAAAAGGCACCGCTTAGCGGTGCCTTTTGTTTTTCTTTTCAGTGCGCAGCCCGGAAACCTTCGGGATGCATCGATATCGGTGGCTTAAAGCATATCAGTTAATTTGTGGCTCAAGCGGCGCCTCGGGGGCCACCGGTAACACCAGGTAAGTACCTTCAAAAATAGCACCCGAGGTTTCGTCACCCAGCAGATTCACTTCCAACTGAACGCGTGCGCGGCGGCCTTTTGCCAGCCGGTCCAGATCGCCGCTGAGGGAGCTCAGATCGGCAATAGCGCGAGGGCGACCGGTTACCGGGGCGCTATAACGGATATGCGCATCGGCGAGGATGATGGTTCCACCCAGATGGCGTTCGCGCAACAGCAGCCAGATCAACCCCCATCCGGTGAGCGTCGCCAGCGAAAACAGACTTCCGGCAAACAGGGTATGGTGGGGATTCTGATTGCCATTTTCCGGCATAGTCGTCACAAACCGCCGCCCGGTATATTGGCTAATTCGCACACCCATTTTCTCGCTCAATGGAATATGGTCGTACCAGGCTTGTTGTAACTGCCCGCACCAGTCGGGACGATGCAGAATGTCATCCAGTGTTGCAACCGGTTTGATCATCAGAAAGTGGCGCACCGGCGTGGATTGCGGAGTCGTAATTTCGCCCTGGTTCAAAAAGCCCAATTTGGCGAAGAACGCCACGGCATCTTCACGCGCGCTACATACCACACGCTTTACCCCTTCCTGCCGCGCCACAGACTCCAGGGTCATTGCTACCAGCGTACCCAACCCCTTTGCCTGTACATTGGGATCAACCGCCAGGAAGCGGATAGAGGCCTCGTTGTCAGCATTGATGTATAAACGCCCAACAGCCACGGTTTTACCGTTTTCATCCACCACCATTTGGTGGTGCGCCATTGCGTCGTAAGCATCACGCTCGGAGCCTTCCGGCTGATGCAATGGTTTACGCAGCATTTCCCAACGGAATGCGTAATAGGCAGCCAGTTCTTTTTCAGTAACAGGAACTCTCAAATGGTACATAGATACGTTATCTCCGGCGTAATGCCTTTACATTCAGACTTGTAGCCAGAAGGTCACCGGTCCGTCATTAACCAGTGCCACTTTCATGTCGGCAGCAAAGCGCCCGGTTTGGGTCGCTATTCCCTTTTCGCGGCACTCTCCACAAAAATAATCATATAACCGCTCGGCATCCTGTGGCGCGGCACCCCGTGAAAAGCCGGGACGCGTCCCCTTTTGTGTATCTGCCACCAGCGTAAACTGGGAGACCACTAACAGACTGCCGCCCGCTTGCTGGACGTTAAGGTTCATCTTGTCGTTTTCATCACCGAAGATACGGTATCCGATCACCTTATCGCACAATTTTTTGGCTTTCTGCTCATCATCACCCTGCTCGACGCCCAGTAAAATCAGCAATCCGGGACCAATATCCCCGCAGGTTTCGCCATCGATAGTGACGCTGGCACTCAATACCCGCTGAATTAATGCAATCATAAAAACCCTTCAGTCTTTTAAAATTATGACTCTTTAACGGTTAACACGGCGGCGTCAGAGGATTGTAGCTTTCGCAGTGAACGATATTCGCCCAGGGTGACGGTGATCTCTGCCCCTAAAAGCACGATACACCAGCTTACATAAACCCAGAGGAATAAAATCGGGATCACCGCCAGTACGCCATAAATCAGTTGATAGGACGGAAATAGCTGGATATAGAGTGCGAAAACTTTTTTCCCCAACTCGAATAGAGACCCAGCCACTAAAGCGCCCACCAATGCATCCCGGGGAGGAACACGAACCGTAGGAACGACCTGATACAGCAGCCAAAACGAGATCCAGGAGATAAGAAGAGGCAGTACGCGCAGGGTATGGTCGATAATCGAATGGACGCCATTAATGCTTAGCCAGTTTAGAGACAATAAGTACGAACTGATTGCCACGCTGGCCACCAGCAGGATCGGCCCCAGCGTCAGGACCATCCAGTAAACGGCAAACGAAAAGACGATTGGCCTTTTACTTTTACTGTCCCAGATTTTGTTCAGTACGCTGTCAACGGAGGCGATCAGTAACAGTGCAGTGACAATCAGCCCGCATGTGCCGACCGCCGTCATCTTGCTGGAGTTGGCAACAAACTGTTCTAAATAGCGCTGAATAACATCGCCAGTTGCAGGCATGAAGTTATTGAAAATAAAGGTCTTGAGCTGAGCACTGATCTCTGAAAACACCGGAAACAGTGCAAACAATGAAAAGACCACGGCGATCAGCGGCACCAGTGAAAGCAACGAAACATAAGCCAAATGGCCAGCCAGCAGCGTCAGGCCATCTTTATCCGCTCGCTTAAGCAACAGGTGTACAAAATGTAAACCTGTTTTAACTCGATGCCATCGTGTTCTCATTCACGCTCCAATCAGGAAAACCAGGCCGGTACAGTCGTCTTATCCTCCACCAGCACGGCTTCAATACCCATCGACCTGGCGGCTTCTACGTTTTCGATAACATCATCAAAGAAGACAGCCTGACTGGCTGTAATGCCTTCTTTGTTAAGCACATACTCGAAAATTCCAGGCTCAGGCTTACGCATACCCAGATCTTGCGACAGGTACAGTGCATCAGTATTGGCTTCGATCTCTGGAAAATGCTCAGGCCAATAGTTGAGGTGCAGACGGTTAGTATTTGATAGCACCACCACACAATGCCCCTGTTCGCGCAATGTTTTGAACACGGCGATAACCTCAGGTCGCAAGCCGACAAACACCGCCTGCCAACCTAAACTGAATTGTTCAAAACTCAGCGCAATGCCCATCTCATGACTGAGCTCAACCGCGAAATCTTCGTCGCTTATCTCGCCCCGTTCGTGTTTCTGAAACACCTCGCCCATGGAGAATCTCTCGGTCAGCGTCGCCAGGGGCGTGCCGCTGAGATTGCTCCATACACCAAGCACACGTTTGAAATCGATATCAATAATGACGTTTCCCATATCAAAAATGTACAGCATTGCACGCTCCTGATTTCAAAGTTGATGGAATTAACTTTAGCGGGAAAAGGTACACATGAACAGGGAGGGAAGCACGGTGCTGCGAGGTAGCATCAGAAAAAACACAAAATAAAACAGGGCACCCGAAGGCACCCTGCTTTATTGAAAACGGATAATGCGGAAGAAACTTAAGCTTCTTTAGGACCACGCATTGCACGTTTACGGTCGTTCTCGGTCAGGTGACGTTTACGGATACGCACAGACTGAGGCGTCACTTCGACCAGTTCGTCATCATCGATGAATTCCAGAGCTTGCTCCAGAGACATCTTGATGGCAGGAACCAGGGTAGTGGCTTCGTCAGTACCGGACGCACGCATGTTGGTCAGCTTTTTACCGGTCAGGCAGTTCACGGTCAGGTCGTTAGAACGTGAGTGAATACCGATGATCTGGCCTTCATACACTTCTGCGCCGTGGCCCAGGAACAATTTACCGCGGTCTTGCAGGCTGTACAGTGCGAACGCAACTGCTTTACCCTGACCGTTGGAAACCAGCACGCCGTTCTGACGCTGACCGATTTCACCCTGACGCACATCATCGTAATGACTGAATGTGGAGTACAACAGGCCAGTACCAGAAGTCATGGTCATGAATTCAGTACGGAAGCCGATCAGACCACGTGCTGGGATCAGGTAATCCAGACGAATACGACCTTTGCCGTCTGGGATCATGTCCTTAACGTCGCCCTTACGTTCACCCATGGCTTGCATGACTGAACCCTGGTGCTGTTCTTCAATATCCAGCGTCACGTTTTCGAATGGCTCTTGTTTACGACCATCAATCATCTTGTTGATAACTTTTGGACGGGAAACAGCGATTTCGAAACCTTCACGACGCATGTTTTCGATCAGAACTGACAGGTGAAGTTCACCACGGCCGGATACGCGGAACGCATCAGCATCTTCAGTTTCTTCAACGCGCAGTGCCACGTTGTGCACCAGTTCTTTGTTCAGACGGTCAAGGATTTGACGTGAAGTCACATACTTGCCTTCTTTACCACAGAACGGAGAGGTGTTTACGCAGAAGTACATGGTCACTGTTGGTTCATCAACAGATAACGGTGGCAGTGCTTCAACGTTTTGCACATCACAAACGGTATCGGAGATGTTCAACTCACCCAAGCCGGTGATAGCGATGATGTCACCTGCTTCAGCCAGTTGAGTTTCGATACGTTCCAGACCCATGTGGCCCAGCACTTTAGCGACTTTACCGTTACGGGTTTTGCCTTCGCTATCGATGATAGTGACTTGCTGGTTAGGCTTAACCACACCGCGTTTGATGCGGCCAATGCCGATAACACCAACGTAGTTATTGTAGTCCAGCTGAGAAATCTGCATCTGCAGTGGGCCATCACGGTCAACTTTAGGTGCTTCAACATGGTCTACGATTGCCTGGTACAGCGGGGTCATATCTTCGGCCATATCGTTATGGTCGGTACCCGCGATACCCAACAGGGCAGATGCATAAATGATTGGGAAGTCGAGTTGCTCGTCGGTCGCGTCCAGGTTAACGAACAGGTCGAAGACCTGATCAACAACCCAGTCAGGACGTGCGCCAGGACGGTCAACCTTGTTGATTACCACGATCGGCTTCAGACCATTAGCAAACGCTTTTTTGGTCACGAAACGGGTTTGCGGCATTGGGCCATCCATTGCATCCACAACCAGCAGCACCGAGTCAACCATTGACATCACACGCTCAACCTCGCCGCCGAAGTCGGCGTGTCCCGGGGTATCAACGATGTTGATGCGGTAGTCTTTCCAATTAATGGCGGTGTTTTTTGCGAGGATGGTGATCCCACGCTCTTTCTCCAAATCGTTGGAGTCCATTACGCGTTCGGTTGCTTCTACACGCTCTCCGAAAGTACCGGATTGTTGCAGCAGCTTGTCGACCAGGGTGGTTTTACCATGGTCAACGTGGGCAATAATGGCGATGTTACGCAAATTTTCGATCACAGCTTTGCCTCAGGCATTAGAAATAGCGCGCTATTGTACACGTATTAAGCGAGGTTCTAAACAAGATCACAAGGATCTTATCGAAACAACTCAAGAATGGTTACTTTGTGATCCCTTTCACGGTGCAAAGAGACCCCTTCACCGATGTGGCGCACCAAAATAGTGCTCCGCATCTCACAAGGAGCACCAAAAAAGTGCAGCACTCCCGTTATGGTGCATACTCGTAAGGTGCAAAAGCCCCTTAAAATGGCGTTATTGGCATTTTCTCAAAGTTGGCACAGATTTCGCTACCTCTTTTTAGGCGTAAAGATTTATTACAGGGTGAAAACAGGTCTTTCAGAGCAATGAAAGAAACTGTTTAGGTCGCACGCCAGTTCGAGTAGGGTTGTTATTTCCAATAAAATGCCAATCAAATGGTTATTCGTTCCACGACGATAATGAGAAATTCGGGAGAACTAGTATGTCCGCTGAACACGTTTTGACGATGCTGAATGAGCATGAAGTGAAATTCGTAGATTTACGTTTCACTGATACCAAAGGCAAAGAACAGCACGTCACCATTCCATCTCACCAGGTTAATGCTGACTTCTTCGAAGAAGGCAAAATGTTTGATGGTTCTTCAATCGGTGGCTGGAAAGGGATTAACGAATCAGACATGGTTTTGATGCCTGATGCGAGCACTGCTGTTCTCGACCCATTCTACGAAGAACAAACTCTGATCATCCGTTGCGACATCCTTGAGCCAACGACGCTGCAAGGTTATGACCGCGACCCACGTTCGACTTCCAAGCGTGCAGAAGATTTCCTGCGCTCTTCCGGTATCGCGGACACCGTTCTGTTCGGGCCTGAGCCTGAATTCTTCCTGTTTGACGATGTGCGCTTCGGCAGCAGCATCTCCGGCTCCCACGTTGCTATCGATGATATCGAAGGCGCATGGAACTCCGGCACCAAATACGAAGGCGGCAACAAAGGTCACCGTCCAGCCGTTAAAGGCGGTTACTTCCCTGTTCCTCCTGTTGATTCAGGACAAGACATTCGTTCTACCATGTGTTTGACCATGGAAGAGATGGGCCTGGTTGTTGAAGCTCACCACCACGAAGTGGCAACTGCAGGTCAGAACGAAGTGGCTACCCGCTTCAATACCATGACCAAGAAAGCTGACGAAATCCAAATCTACAAATACGTGGTTCACAACGTGGCTCACGCATTTGGTAAAACCGCGACCTTCATGCCTAAACCAATGTTTGGCGATAACGGTTCCGGTATGCACTGCCACATGTCTTTGTCCAAGAACGGTAACAACCTGTTCTCTGGCGACAAATACGGCGGCCTGTCAGAAATGGCACTGTTCTACATTGGCGGTATCATCAAGCACGCTAAAGCCATCAACGCCTACGCTAACCCGACCACCAACTCTTACAAGCGTTTGGTCCCAGGTTATGAAGCGCCAGTGATGTTGGCTTACTCTGCGCGTAACCGCTCAGCGTCTATTCGTATTCCACACGTTTCCAGCCCTAAAGCGGTACGTATCGAAGCACGTTTCCCTGATCCAGCAGCAAACCCATACCTGGCGTTCGCCGCATTGCTGATGGCTGGCCTCGATGGCGTCATCAACAAAATCCATCCGGGCGATGCAATGGATAAAAACCTGTATGACCTGCCACCGGAAGAAGAAGCAGAAATTCCAAAAGTTGCAGGTTCACTGGAAGAAGCACTGAACAGCCTGAACGAAGACCGCGAGTTCCTGACCCGTGGTGGTGTATTCACCGACGATGCTATCGACGCTTATATCGCTCTGCGTAAAGAAGAGATGGATCGCGTTCGCATGACTCCACACCCGGTTGAGTTCGAACTGTACTACAGCGTTTAATGCACGACTCTGCGTCCGTCTCCGGGCGGGCGCAGAGAGAAACATCCGACTGAAGGTCAAAAATAGCGTGTTGAAAGATCTTCAGCGCCCGAATACGTAAGATGTTTTGTTGCCGTGGAAATCTTCAGCCCATCTCCGGATGGGCTTTTTTCTCCACACTCTTTCCTGCTTAACCCATCTGACCCGTGAATTCACCGGGTAGCCGGATAAAATGCACCGTTCAGGTGCGGGAGACTGCGGTATGGCAACTGGCAAGCTGCCCGATGCTGGACAGATCCTCAATTCCCTCATCAACAGCATTCTGTTGTTGGACGACGAACTGGCTGTGCATTATGCCAATCCGGCAGCTCAGCAATTATTAGCGCAAAGTTCCCGTAAACTATTTGGTACACCGTTGCCGGAACTGGTGGGTTATTTCTCTCTCAATATTGAGTTGATGCGCGAAAGTCTGCATGCCGGACAAGGTTTTACAGACAGTGAAGTGACGCTGGTGGTCGATGGCCGTGCGCACGTCCTCTCGCTGACGGCACAGGCACAGCCCGATGGTTTTATCCTGATCGAGCTGGCACCGATGGATAATCAGCGGCGTCTGAGCCAGGAACAGTTACAGCATGCTCAGCAAGTCGCTGCGCGGGATTTGATCCGCGGGCTGGCGCATGAAATTAAAAACCCGCTCGGTGGATTACGTGGCGCGGCACAACTTCTGTCGCGCGCCTTACCGGATCCTGCACTGCTGGAATACACCAAAGTTATTATCGAGCAGGCCGACAGGCTGCGTAATCTGGTGGATCGCTTGCTTGGTCCTCAGCGTCCCAGCCAGCATATAACTCAAAGTATTCATCAAGTCGCGGAGCGTGTTTGTCAGCTGGTCTCGATGGAAAAACCGGATAACGTACAGCTGATTCGTGATTACGATCCCAGCCTGCCGGAACTGGCGCACGACCCGGACCAGATAGAACAAATCCTGCTCAATATTACCCGTAATGCCTTACAGGCTCTGGGTGAGGAAGGCGGATCTATTACATTGCGTACACGCACGGCTTTTCAAATTACCCTGCACGGTGTGCGTTACCGCCTGGCGGCCCGGATAGATATTGAAGATAACGGCCCCGGCGTCCCGGCACATTTGCAGGATACACTTTTTTACCCCATGGTCAGTGGCCGCGAAGGGGGCACAGGGCTGGGCCTGTCCATCGCGCGCAGTTTGATTGATCAGCATTCGGGTAAAGTTGAATTTAACAGTTGGCCAGGACATACCGAATTCTCGGTTTACCTGCCTATTCGCCAGTGAGGTTCTTATGCAACGAGGGATAGTCTGGATCGTCGATGACGATAGCTCCATCCGCTGGGTACTTGAACGTGCCCTCACTGGAGCGGGCTTAAATTGTACCGCCTTTGATAGCGGCAATGATGTGCTTGAAGCCATTGCGACTCAAACCCCTGACGTGTTGTTATCTGACATTCGCATGCCTGGCATGGATGGTTTAGCGCTGCTCAAACAGATAAAACAGCGCCACCCGATGCTTCCGGTCATCATAATGACGGCGCACTCTGATTTGGATGCCGCAGTCAGTGCCTATCAGCAAGGGGCGTTTGATTACCTGCCAAAACCTTTCGATATTGATGAAGCGGTCGCTCTGGTTGAGCGCGCCATCAGTCACTATCAGGAGCAGCAGCAACCCGCAAGAACCCAACCGGCAAGTGGCCCGACGGCAGATATCATCGGCGAAGCACCGGCGATGCAAGATGTGTTTCGTATCATTGGCCGCCTTTCCCGCTCATCGATCAGTGTCCTGATCAACGGCGAGTCAGGTACGGGTAAAGAGCTGGTCGCACACGCGCTGCACCGCCACAGTCCGAGGGCAAAAGCGCCGTTTATCGCGCTGAATATGGCGGCGATCCCGAAAGATTTGATTGAATCAGAACTGTTTGGTCATGAAAAAGGGGCATTTACCGGCGCTAACCAGATCCGTCAGGGACGTTTTGAGCAGGCCGACAACGGCACGCTGTTCCTCGATGAAATCGGCGATATGCCTCTCGACGTACAAACCCGCCTGCTGCGTGTGCTGGCTGACGGGCAGTTTTACCGCGTCGGTGGCTATGCGCCGGTGAAAGTGGACGTGCGAATTATTGCCGCTACCCACCAGAATCTGGAATTGCGGGTGCAGGAAGGCAAATTCCGTGAGGATCTGTTCCACCGTCTGAACGTCATTCGCGTGCACCTGCCACCGCTGCGCGAGCGCCGCGAGGATATTCCGCGTCTGGCGCGCTATTTCCTGCAAGTAGCAGCCAAAGAGCTGGGCGTGGAAGCGAAAAACCTGCACCCGGAAACGGAAACTGCGCTGACCCGCCTGCCGTGGCAAGGCAACGTTCGCCAGTTGGAAAACACCTGTCGCTGGCTGACGGTGATGGCCGCCGGGCAGGAAGTGTTGATACAGGATTTGCCGAGCGAACTGTTTGAAAGCTCTACGCCGGAAGTGGGCGGACAGAGTTTACCGGACAGCTGGGCAACACTGCTCGCACAGTGGGCCGATCGCGCACTGCGTTCCGGTCATCAAAATCTGCTGTCAGAAGCCCAACCCGAAATGGAGCGAACGCTGCTGACCACGGCATTACGCCATACTCAGGGACATAAACAGGAAGCAGCCCGCTTACTTGGCTGGGGGCGCAATACGCTGACCCGCAAGCTTAAAGAGCTGGGAATGGAATAACCGTTTTCAGGTAAACAAAAACAGCCGCTTTTGCGGCTGTTTTTGTTTGTGCGATAAGAGAATCAGATCACGCGGGAGAACTGTTGCTGGCGAACCTGCCGGCGCAGGTAAACGTCAAAACACATACATACGTTGCGGATCAATAGGCGGCCCTGCGGGGTAACACGAATATTGTTCTGGCTCACTTCCACCAGCCGGTCTTTCGCCAGCGGGGCCAGCAAAGCCAGGTCATCAGAAAAATATGAAATAAATTCAATACCATGCCGCTTTTCTATTTCGGCGAAATCCAGTTCAAAGTGACAGATCAACGCTTTGATCACATCGCGACGCAGGCAATCATCCGGGGTCATTTCCAGACCGCGCCACAACGCATGTCCCTGCCCTTCCACCTGAGCATAATAAGTTTTCAGATCTTTTTCGTTCTGCGCATAAGTATCGCCTAACATGCTGATGGCCGACACGCCCAGCCCCAGCAGATCACTGTCACCCTGCGTGGTGTAGCCCTGGAAGTTGCGATGCAATTTCCTCTCCCGCTGAGCCACGGCCAGCTCGTCGTCAGGACGCGCAAAGTGATCCATGCCGATAAAGCGATAACCTGAGCCGGTCAGCGAGGCGATGGTTTCCTGCAAAATCCGCAGTTTTTCCTCAGCGCCCGGTAAATCTTCATCTTTGATTTTACGCTGGGCAGCGAACAGTTTTGGCATATGCGCATAATTGAACACGCTCAGACGGTCGGGGTTTAATTCGGCCACGCGCTGCAATGTATAGGCGAAACTTTCAGCCGTCTGCTTCGGCAGGCCGTAAATCAAATCAATATTAGTGGAGTTAAACCCCAGCGCTTTGGCGCGGGCGATCAGCGCAAAAATGAACGCTTCATCTTGCTCACGGTTTACCAGCCGCTGAACTTCTTTGTTGAAGTCCTGCACACCCATACTCAGGCGATTAAAACCTTCGCTGCGCAGATGGTCGAGCACATCGAGCTCAATTTCACGCGGATCCAACTCCAGAGACATCTCGGCGTCAGGCATGAAGTCGAAATGACCGCGCAGAAGGCCCATCAGACGACTTATCTGGGCTTTAGTCAGATAAGTGGGCGTACCCCCACCCCAGTGGAGCTGACTGACCTGACGGCCCTTAAACAGCTCAGCACGGTGATGGATCTCTTTCTCGAGGACGTTGAGATACTCTTCTGCTTTATGCTGCTGGCGGGTGACCAGTTTATTGCAACCGCAGAAATAGCAGAGCTTATGGCAGAAGGGAATATGGACATACAGGGAGAGTGAGCGTTCTGGATAGCGTTGCGCTGCGCGCCGGAAGGCGGCGTCATTGTAGCTTTCACTGAATTCCAGTGCAGTCGGGTAAGACGTATAGCGCGGACCGGAATAGTTATATTTCTGAATAAGCGCTAAATCCCAGACCGTGGTCTGCGGTAATTCGGCGTTTGATGACGCAGCGTTCGTTGACATAATGCTTGCTCACTCCTTGCGGCGTCTGCTCCTGCCGGTACGCCTGACAGGCAGATGTTTAATCTGCCGGGCAGCGCTTGCATGATACAAACGTGCTTTGGTTTTCGATAACCGGCGTAGTTTAACGAATAACCAAAGCAGATAACATGCGAAGAGTAAGGCCATCGCTGTCGGGATGACCCAGCGCAAGTTTTAGAAACCTTCTTTCGGATCACCGCGTTTCAGTAACTGCATCATGTCTTCGTTCTTGGTCTTTTCGTCAACTTCATCATCTTCGTCGCCGAGTTCAATACCCAGCAATTCCATCAGTGCATCAATACGGTCTAGCGTCTGATCAACGTAAGACTGGTCTTCAGCACTCAGTTTTTCGCCATCGTCGAGCTTGTCGAGCAAGCTGTCGAGACGCGGATCATTTTCCAGCAGCGTCAGCTCTTCTTCAGGTGGCAACTGTGGTTGGGTTTTTATTTCAGCTTCAACCTGTTGTGGTTTAGGCGCTTTCTTCGCTTTAGGCGCGTTGTTGAAAACAGTTTCAACCACCAGCGGAACGGATTTTTTGCTGCCGATGCGTGGATCGGTTTTTTTACCGGCTGCACCGTTTTGTTTTTTTTCTGCGTCTGGGTTAGCGCGTGAACCTGCTTTATGGCCACGGCGTTTGTTATCACGCTTACGTTCGCGCGCTTCGATATCAAGCTCAACGCGATTTTTTTTTCTCTTTGGTTTTGCTGTCGCGGTATTGGCGCGCGGGGCTTTCGCTGGCTGTTTCATGGCATCTGCTCTTAGGTGTGTTCAATTAGTATAGATTTGCGCCGGAATCTAGCAGAAAGCGCGCAAAGAAAAAAGGCAGCAAGTTAGCCTTGCTGCCTTTTTCTTTCCTTCATCGGAAGGATATTCTTACACCACTTTCCATGTAAGGCTTCAACTTCCCGGTTTTTCCTTTGCCTTTCAGAGCGTCCGGCTCCGATCATCCCTGAGTTGCGATGCTTTTCCTGAGATCCCTGAAGACTGATTCATCCGTGTTTCCGTTCTCGCCTTCATCGCGTTAAGAAGTACTTTACCCCAATGGCGTAAAGGCTCAAGATAGCCGCCGCATGACCGGCGTGAGATTTTTTATCCGCTTCGGCATCCTTTTGAATTTAAAAACTTTTAAAAATCACGGCGCGAAATAAAGCGTGATAGCCCGCATTTTGAATGGCAAATGTCTTACATCATGAAGGAATAATTTCCGCACCTTCATCTCGGTGACCCCTATTCATCATCATTCGGATTACAAAAACAGAAACGCATGCCGCTCCTGTTGCAGCTATAATCGCCAGCCAGATACCCAAGCCTCACGGAGATGCACGTTTTGACCAGCCAAACATACAACTATCATATGACCCATTTCGTCATGAGCGCCCCGGACATCCGGCATCTGCCAAGTGATGAAGGCATTGAAGTCGCATTTGCTGGTCGTTCAAACGCCGGCAAATCCAGTGCTCTGAACACGTTGACCCAGCAAAAAAGCCTGGCGCGTATCAGTAAGACGCCTGGCCGTACGCAACTGATTAACCTTTTTGAAGTGGAACCCGGCATTCGGCTGGTCGACTTGCCGGGTTATGGTTATGCGCAAGTTCCTGAAGAGATGAAACGTAAGTGGCAGAAAGCGCTTGGAGAGTATCTGCAAATGCGCAACTCCCTGAAGGGGTTAGTCGTGTTGATGGATATCCGCCATCCGCTAAAAGATCTAGACCGCCAGATGATCTCCTGGGCTGTAGCTGTCGGTACGCCAGTCATGTTGTTGCTGACTAAGTGCGACAAACTCTCGTCCGGCGCCCGTCAGACGCAAGTCAAGATGGTCCGAGAAACCATCAAAGAGTTTATGGGGGATATCCAGGTTGAGGCGTTCTCCTCGCTGAAAAAAGTGGGCGTGGACAAACTGAACGACAAGCTAAACACCTGGTTTAATGAGATCCCCCCGGAAGTTCTGCAAGACGAACTTTCTGGCGAGTAATTGGGATCCGTTGCTTTTGAGCAATAGGATGGTGGGATAGTTTGTTGAACGTTGGAGTTTAACGTTTCAAGATTTGAAGGGCGGCCAGCGGGTCGCCCTTTTTTATAGCGACGGCCCAGAAGAAGATGTAAGAAAAGAACAATAAAAAACGCCCCAGACATAAATGCCTGGGGCGGCTAAAAAATTCAGCTAAATCCGATTACGTGAAGTAAAAGGTCTGAAAGATAGAACATCTTACCTCTGTACCCTACGAGCGAGACTTTACCTCATTTCATGAGCAGGAAAAAGACTTTTTTGTAGTTTACTTACACAAAAATTGCAGGTTATGCGATCGTCTTCATAAAATAATCACAAAATCATGTAGCTTAATTACAAAAACTGCTTAATTTATCTTCACTTAGTGAGCCTGATCCCAGTTTTCCCCCACACCGACTTCTACTTTCAATGGAACCGCCAGTTCCATGCTGCCTTCCATCAGGCTGCGAACCTTTTCACTGACAACATCAACATCATCGTTATGCACTTCGAAAACCAGTTCATCGTGAACCTGCATAATGATGCGAGCACGTGGCGCATCTGGTTGCAGTAACCAATCCGCCACTTTGATCATCGCACGTTTGATGATATCTGCCGCCGTACCTTGCATCGGGGCGTTGATCGCTGCACGTTCGGCCCCCTTACGGCGCATGGCATTGCTTGACGTGATATCTGGTAGATAGAGACGGCGTCCGTCCAGCGTCTCTACATAGCCCTTCTCAGAGGCTTGTGTGCGGGTGCGCTCCATATATTCCAGCACGCCTGGATAGCGTTCAAAGTATAAATCCATATAGCGCTGCGACTCTTTACGCGGAATATTGAGCTGACGGGATAAACCAAAGGCGCTCATGCCATAGATCAGACCAAAGTTAATCGCCTTCGCACTGCGGCGCTGTTCGCCGGTGACGTTATCCAGCGGCGTGCCGAAAACTTCCGCTGCAGTAGCTTTATGGATATCTTTGCCTTCCGCAAATGCCTTCAATAACCCTGCATCTTTAGACAGGTGCGCCATGATGCGCAGTTCGATTTGCGAATAGTCGGCGGCAACAATGCAGTGATCCTTAGGCGCGATAAAAGCCTGGCGAATACGGCGGCCCTCTTCGTTACGCACTGGGATATTTTGCAAGTTTGGATCGCTGGAGGACAAACGCCCGGTGGCCGTCACCGCCTGATGATACGAAGTGTGTACACGGCCAGACTGCGGATTAATCATCAGCGGCAGTTTATCGGTATAGGTCGATTTCAGTTTCGCCAGACCACGATATTCCAGAATGACTTTTGGCAGAGGGTAATCCAGTGCCAGTTCTGCCAGCACTTCTTCGTTAGTCGAAGGCGCACCGCCGGGGGTTTTCTTGAGAATAGGCAGCTTTTGCTTTTCATAAAGAATGGCCTGCAGCTGTTTTGGCGAAGAGAGGTTAAAGGGCTCTTCGGCCAATTCGTGAGCTTTAATCTCCAGCTCAGCCAGTCGCAGCGTCAGCTCCTTTGAGTGCGCGGCAAGAATATGCTGGTCGATAAGCACACCGGTACGTTCAATGTGAGACAGCACAGGAACCAGCGGCATCTCGATATCATTGAACACCGTCGTCAAGGCTTTGCTTTCCTGAATTTTCGGCCATAGTGTCCGATGCAATTGCAAAGTGACGTCGGCATCTTCAGCCGCATAAGGTGCGGCCTGCTCGAGGGCGATCTGGTTAAAGGTGAGCTGGTTTTTGCCTTTACCGGCAATCTCTTCAAAACTCACCGTTTTATGGCCCAGATAGCGATCGGCCATACTATCCATATCATGACGACCAGACACGCTGTCCAGTACATAGGACTCCAGCATGGTATCGAAGGCAATACCTTTCATCTCAATGTCGTATCGCAACAAAATACCGCGATCAAACTTAAGATTCTGCCCCACTTTCAGCTGTTTTTCGTCTTCAAGCAGAGGCTTAAACTGGGCCAGTACGGCATCACGATCGAGCTGAACCGGAGAGTCAAGATAGTCATGGGCAACAGGGAGATAGGCGGCTTTGCCTGGCTCCACAGCGAATGAGAGACCAATCAAATTCGCCGTAAGGGTATCCAGGCCGTCAGTTTCAGTATCGAAAGCAAAAACCTCTGAGGCTTTCAGATAGCCTATCCACTCATCCAGCGTCGCTTGGTCGAGAATAGTCACGTAACCGTCCTGCGACAGCTGAGCGCGTTCGACAGGAACATCGGCGATAACATCAATTTCCGCCGCGCTTTTTTTCTTACCTGCGGTCGCTTTAGGAGAACCTTTTTTGCCACTTAACCACGTACCGGCTTCGATATCGGCTAACCAGCGCTTGAACTCATAACGGGCAAACAGGGTATGTAACTCAGCAGCATCAGGCTCAACCACGTTGAGCTTGTCACAGGTGATATCCAGCTCGACGTCCGTTTTTATCGTTGCCAGTTGGTAAGAGAGGTAAGCCACCTCTTTATTCTCACCCAGTTTGGCAGCCATGGTTTTGGCGCCGCGGAAACTGAGTGTGGCGATTTTATCCAGATCCGCATAGAGCGCATCAAGACCGCCAATACCTTGTAATAGCGCCTGTGCCGTTTTCTCACCGACACCGGGAACGCCAGGTATGTTGTCTGAGGAGTCGCCCATCAATGCCAGGAAATCGATAATCAGCTCAGGGGGAACGCCGTACTTCTCGACCACTTCATCCGGGCCAAGAATCGCATTGTTCATGGTGTTAATCAGAGTAACGCCAGGCGTGACCAACTGCGCCATATCCTTATCGCCAGTACTAATCAGCACGGCGTGGCCGGCTTTTTCAGCTTCCAGGGCCAAGGTCCCAATGACGTCATCAGCCTCAACGCCGGAAACGACCAGTAAAGGCAACCCCATGGCCTTGACCATTTGATGCAACGGCTCAATCTGGGCACGTAGGTCATCAGGCATTGGCGGACGGTGCGATTTGTATTGGTCAAAAAGTTCGTCACGGAAGGTTTTTCCCTTCGCATCAAAAACGACAGCGACATGGCTGGGGCTGTATTGCAGCAACAGACTGCGCAGCATGTTCAACACACCATACATCGCGCCAGTCGGTTCACCTGCCGAGTTAGTCAGCGGTGGGAAAGCATGGTAAGCACGGTAGAGGTAAGACGAACCGTCTACCAGGATAAGTGGATTTTCTGCTATCTGGGCCATAACTCTTCTTTATTCGTGATCGGACATACCCTAAGGATGCCATAGGTGGAGATAAAGACGAACCACGAGAGAGAAATTGGTATCAGACTTGCAAGAGATCTCGCGGGATCGGCCTGTGGATAACTGTGTGAGTAAAAAAAATATCAAGCGGGTCATTTAGAATAAATGAGAATAAACCGTTATTTTTAACTTAAACTTTCATGCAGTTAACGAAGGTGCATACGTAATATCGCTGTCACGTAACTTTAATCGTCAATGTGGATATAATAAAATAAATTTTATAAAACTACTGATTTCAATATATATGTGATCATAGTTTTAGCGGCCTTACATGTTGTACCCGCGGCTCATCTAAAATAGAAACGCCAGCGCTTGGCTGGCGTTTTTTCATTGAATATGATTACTTCTGGGTAGACAGGAAGTTGATCACATCTGAATACTGTTTTACATACATATCCTGTGAACTGGTATCAAGTCCGTCATTTTTAACCATGTATTTACCATTCACAAAGACGGATGGCACACCCTGCAAACCGAGGTCAGCAGCAGCTTTTTCTTGCTGTACAACCAAAGATTTCACGACAAAACTATTAAGTGCGGAATCATATTCTTCGCCCTTAACGCCAGCCTGAATAAAGACTTTGCGGATATCGTCAGGTGTCTGTACTGACTGTTGCTTCTGTACCGCTTCAAACATCAGCGGGCTGACTTTATCTTCTACGCCCAACGCGATGGCCACAGCCCAGGCTTGAGTAAGCTGTTTCCCCAAAGGACCGAGGAATTCAACGTGATATTTAGCGTATTTCACACCTTTAGGCAGATTCTTCTTAATGCCTTCAGAGATATGCCATACCTGCTCGAACTGATAACAGTGCGGGCAATAGAATGAGAAGAACTCAAGAACCTGAGGCTCGCCTGCTACAGGCTTGTCCAACGTAACGTATTGCGAACCATTAGAAAATTGTGCTGCCGTTGCGCTGAATGCCATAACCATACCAATCAGTGCCAGGAATATCTTTTTCATATAAAACCCATCTCCAATTAATTAAACTTTTAATGTTTGCTCATGATTCAATACATTGGCATCAACTGTAGAGGAGGTGCCCGTAATTTCTTAATTTGTTCGGTAAACGCCGCAGCCTGACCTAACCAAAAGTCTTCATCCTTCATCCACGGGAAACTTTTTGGAAAAGCCGGATCTTCCCAGCGACGGGCAACCCATGCCAAATAATAGACCATGCGCATCGCACGTAGCGGTTCAATCAGTGACAGTTGCCGGGTATCGAACTCAGCGAATTCACCATAAGCTTCGAGTAAAATATCCAACTGAAGTCTCTGTTCACTCAAATCGCCATGCAACAACATCCACAGATCCTGCACCGCCGGGCCGTTTCGCGCATCGTCCAAATCGACAAACAGTGGGCCGTCTCGCCAAAGAATATTCCCTGGGTGGCAATCGCCATGTAAGCGTAGTGGTTGCCAGTCACCATGCCAATACTCACCAATGGTTGTGATGAGCTTGTCTGTGGCTGCCAGGAATGAAGTGCGTTGACGTTTAGGAATGAGCGTGGTGTTTTCAAGCACGGTACGAGGTTGAATGAGGTATTCGTCAAGGCCAATAGTGGGTCTGGCGACAAACAAACTTTCACTTCCGACCTGATGAATACGACCCAGAAAGCGTCCGACCCACTCCAGTTGATCGAGGTTATCGATTTCGTACTGACGTCCGCCGACGCTCGGAAATACGGTGAACAGGTAACCCTGATGGGAGTGAAGGGTGTGACCTTGTATGTTCAGCGGTGCAACAGCGGGTATTTCAGCATCAGACATATCCTGAGAAAAAACGTGTTCCTCATGGATTTGCGTTTCACTCCAACGCTCTGGGCGATAAAACTTCACCACGTAGCGTTTTTTGTCTTCACACAAAAACTGATAAACACGGTTTTCATAACTGTTTAATGCAGTAAGCCCTGACTCTGCTATCAAGCCAACGCTTTCTAACGCATCAAGGATTAGATCTGGCGACAATGCCTGAAAATTGAAAGCAGAATTGTTCATAACTTCATTCAGATAGGCCGCACGGAAAGATGATAGTGGGAAATAGTATCATCTATTTTTAGCATGTCGCATGAAGTTCACATAAGTTTACATCAATCCTTAATGATACCGCGGGCGCGCAAAATAGCGGTTTTGAAATCATTCTCATAGTCCTTTTTCAAGCCCGGGATCTCTGCAGTGCTTTCACTGCCGCGCATTTTTAGATGGTAAATCAACATATCGTCACTTATTTCTGCCAGCGGCCCCTGATAGCCGCATTCAGCAGCTAGCTTCTGCACAAATTGCAGCAGATTGAGATCTGAGTCATTTTTCCAGGCTGGATGAAGTAATTCAATCAGCTCATTTACGCGATGTTCTTTCATAATAAAATCCTTCCATGTGCAGTAGTCACACAAAATATCAGGCTTATCGGATCAGGGAAAGAGGCAGCGAGGAAGCATAACTAAAACCTGCCCCACTCAAGGGTTTAACGTTACAATCGCCCAGGTCATGGAATTCAGAGGTTCAGATAATGGTTAAAGCAGATATCACTGGCATTATTCTGGCAGGCGGACGTTCAACCAGAATGGGTGAGGATAAAGGGCTTGTGGAAATTGCCGGGAAACCTTTATTCGAACATATTGCCGAAAGATTGGGGCCGATGGTCAGTGATATTCTGATTAATTCTAATCAAAATCAGCACCGGTATGGACAGCGTTTTGAAGTCATACCCGATCTCATTCCAAATTATTCAGGACCATTGGCAGGAATGCTGGCTGGCCTGAAAGCCACCAAAACTCATTGGGCTTTGTTTGTTCCTTGCGATGTCCCCGCATTCCCGCACGATCTGGCTGAGCAATTCTGGCATCACAAATCAGGGCATCAGGGGTTATATGCCCGTGATTCGCTTCGTGAACATCCCACGTTGTGTTTTCTTAACAAAAGTCTTATCCCTGCATTAGAAGAATATCTTCACAGAGGAGAACGAAAAGTGATGTTCTTCTTCAAGCAAATCAATGCCCCATCAGTCACATTCAGTGACCACACCGCATTCGCTAATCTCAATACCCCGGCGGATATTGTGCAATGGGAAAACGAGCAAGGTGGTGTGAAGTGAGCTATTCATCAGTGATCCCTTTGCTTGGGATCGTAGCCTATAGTGGCACCGGCAAAACGACGCTCTTAAAACAGCTCATTCCTTATCTAAACAGTCAGGGCATTCGTGTCGGGTTGATCAAGCATACACACCACGATGTGGATGTTGATACTCCAGGCAAAGATAGTTTCGAGCTGAGAAAAGCTGGCGCTTATCAGACAATGGTGGCGAGCAATCAGCGATGGGCACTGATGACGGAAACACCGACACTGGAAAGACTAAATTTGCAGTATCTCGCCAGCCGTTTCGACAGCACCTCACTGGATATAATCTTGGTGGAAGGCTTTAAACATGAGGAAATAGATAAAATTGCGCTCTATCGTGCTGGGATCACCAAGCCATTGGAGGGATTAATGGAAGGTAACGTGATAGCCGTAGCCAGCGATAGTTCACTTAACCATTCCTTTCCTACTTTAGATCTCAATAATACCCCCGCTATTGGCCAGTTTATTATCGACTGGTTGGCGAAAAATGACCTCTCGCGTCCAGATTTTTGACAGCGTTACTGAGTGAAGCGGCCACTGGGCGAGCAAATTCGAATCACCAAAATTCCCATAGCAAAAAACCCCAGTCTTTCGACTGAGGTTTCTCACTTATTTGATGCCTGGCAGTTCCCTACTCTCGCATGGGGAGACCCCACACTACCATCGGCGCTACGGCGTTTCACTTCTGAGTTCGGCATGGGGTCAGGTGGGACCACCGCGCTAGTGCCGCCAGGCAAATTCTGTTTCATCCATACCGCACAACTTCATGATCGCTCACTCCATTACGCCATACGAACCAATCTCGGAACATCGCTGAAAATCAAACTTTATAGTCTCTCAGACTAAAAA
>NZ_RCZD01000015.1 GCF_006438725.1 Ewingella americana
CTGGTCTCCTATAATCTGCTGAGAAAGGAAATGGTTGATATAGCAGGGGAGGCTGGAGTCATACCGACGCGAATTAGCTTTGTTGCGGCATTAAATATCCTGGTATCGCAGGTCAGAGTGAGCGGTAAAGGCGCTGCGGGAAACATCCCTAAGCATCTGAAAGGAATGAGGGAAAATGTAAAAGCGTTTATCCTTCCGGAAAAAAGAAAGCACCGACGATACGATCGTACAGTGCTTTACATACCACCTAAATATCCGTTCAGTTTTAAGTCACGTGAGGCTTAAGTGAACGGCATTAGGCACCAATGGCCCGCCTTTTTTTCCGCGATTCCTTACTCTTCTTTTAAACCCCGGTTCTTCAGCATCGGTTCAATCGACGGTGCTTTACCGCGCCAGGTTTCATACAGTTTTTCCAGGTCTTCGCTGTTACCGCGTGACAGGATTTGGTCACGGAATTTCTGTCCGTTTTCACGGGTTAACCCGCCCTGCTCTTCGATACCGGCAAAGGCATCGTCAGCCAGCATTTCGGTCCACAGATAGGCGTAATAACCGGCGGCATAGCCGTTGCCCCAGATGTGCTGGAAGTAGCTGGAACGGTAACGTGGCGGCACGTAAGCCAGGTCGATATTGTCCTTCTTCAGCGATGCCGCTTCGAATTTATCCACATCCTGCTCCGGCTCACTGGCGCTCAGGCTGTGCCAGTGCATATCGAGCAGCGCGGCGGCCAGCAGTTCGGTCATCTCGTAGCCTTTATTAAACTTGCTGGCCTTCTCGATTTTGTCCTGCAACGCCTGCGGCATCACTTCACCGGTCTGGTAGTGTTTGGCGAAGTGAGTAAACACTTTCGGATCGCTGGCCCAGTGCTCGTTGAACTGCGACGGGAATTCGACAAAATCGCGCGGCGTGGCGGTGCCGGACAGGCTCGGATACTGCTGGTCGGCGAACAGCCCGTGCAGGGTGTGTCCGAACTCGTGGAACATAGTGATCACGTCATCCCACGACAGCAACGCAGGCTGGCCCGCAGCCGGTTTCTGGAAGTTGGCGACGTTATAAATCACCGGTTTGGTACCGAGTAATTTGGACTGATCGACGTAGTTGCTCATCCACGCGCCGCCGCCTTTGTTGTCGCGCTGGAAGTAGTCGGCGTAGAACAGCGCCATCGATTTTCCGTCTTTGTCGAACACTTCAAACACCCGCACGTCCGGGTTATAGACCGGCAGATCGTGGCGCTCTTTGAAGGTCACGCCATACAGCAGGTTGGCGGCGTAAAACACGCCGTTTTCCAGCACATTGTTCAGCTCGAAGTAGGGTTTGATCTGCGCATCGTCCAGGTCATATTTGGCTTTGCGCACCTGTTCGGCATAGTGCTGCCAGTCCCAGGCTGCCAGTTTGAAGCCACCTTTCTGCTTATCAATTAATGCCTGGATGTCTGCGGCCTCACGTTGCGCCCGCGCCGTGGCAGCCGGAACGATTTTGTGCATAAAATCGAGTGCCGCCTTGGGTGTTTTCGCCATCTGATCCTGTAACTTCCACGCAGCATACGACGGGAAACCGAGGATTTTCGCCTGCTCCGCGCGTACTTTCGCCAGTTTGGAAATCAGCTGGCGGGTGTCGTTGGCATCGCCACGTTCAGCCCGGTTAATCGAGGCGTCGTACAGGGCTTTGCGCGTTTCGCGATCTTCCAGCGACTGCAACAGCGGCTGCTGCGTCGTGTTTTGTAATACCAGCAACCAGGCGTTATCCAGTTTGCGGTCTTTGGCGGCCTGCGCCGCCGCAGAGAGCTCAGCCTCGCTCAGCCCCGCCAGCTGTTTCTGGTCTTTGAGCGTCAGCCCGCCCGCTTTAGTCGCCGCCAGCAGTTTATTGGTGAACTGGGTGCTGAGCGTGGCAGACTGCTGGTTCAGTGCCTTGAGTTTCTCTTTATCCGCATCAGAAAGATTCGCACCCGCCAGTTCGAACTCTTTGTAGGTCACTTCAATCAGGCGCTGGGATTCAGGGTCCAGTTTCAGTGTATGGCGCTGGTCGTAGACCGCTTTCAGCCGCGCAAACAGCTTACTGTTCAGATAAATACTGTCACTCATCGCCGCCAGTTTCGGCGAGGTATCTTCATCAATTTTTTGCAGGCCATCAGAAGTATTCGCGCCGGTCATTGCGCCAAATACGTTCATCACACGGGTCAGCAAGCTGCCTGACTTTTCCAGCGCCACGTAAGTGTTTTCAAAGGTCGGTGGCGCGGTGTCGTTGGCGATTTTGTCCACTTCCGCCAGTTTCTGCTTAATCCCTTCGGCAATCGCCGGGGCATAATCGCTTTCCTGATAAAGATTGAACTGCGGCGCCTGGTACTCAAGCGGGCTGCGTTCGAAGAACGGATTGGCGTGTTTTGCCGGACTGTTCATGACATTTTCCTGCGTTGGGGCAGACGCGGGGGAAGTCTCTGCTGCTACCGCGTACTGACTGCATGCCAGAGTAATGGCCAGAAAGAGGTTTGAAAGACGCATTGATGATCTCCTTTGCTATAAATTCCAGTAAGGTCCTGATCATAGTAACAGGTTGGGAGATCAGCAAAATCATGGCGACATTAATGTGAGATCTGCTAGTCTTGCCGCATAACTACTGTGCATTTTTACAGGCTTAATCATGATTAAAAATCAAACCTTTACCGATCAGCGTTTCAGCCAGCAAAAAACGCTGGCAGGCGAAATCTTCCATGATTGCCATTTCCTGCGCTGCCGTTTCGATAGCACAGACCTGTCAGAGACGGCGTTCGTTAACTGCATTTTCTATGATGATGAAACGCAAAAAGGCTGCTCTTTTCAGCATGCACAGCTTAAGGATGCCAGCTTCAAAAACTGCGATCTCACCATGGCAGATTTCAAAAACATTCAGGCGCTGGGTCTGGAAATGCGCGAATGCAAAGCCACCGGCGCAGACTTTGCGGGTGCCAATTTTATGAACATGATCACCGCCCGCACCTGGTTTTGCAGTGCCTTCCTGACCAAAAATAATTTTAGCTATGCCAACTTCAGCAAAGTGATTTTGGAGAAGTGCGAACTGTGGGAAAACCGCTGGACCGGCGCCAACATGCAAGGCAGTAACCTGAGCGGTTCAGATCTTTCCGGCGGCGAATTCACCGAATTCAACTGGAACGACGTCAACGTCACCCACTGCGACCTGACCAATTCCGATCTCGGCGAGCTCAACCTGCGAAAAGTGGACCTCGACGGTGTGAAAATCGACGACTGGCAGCAGAGTCATTTGCTGGAGAAATTGGGCGTGATTGTGATTCATTCGAAGTAGGATATGCGAAGCAGGGTTAAGTGAAAGAGACTGCATAAAAATGCTCTGTTACATCACCCTCCATCAGAATTGCACAGCAATATGCTATAACAGCCGTTCGCTGTGGCTACGAAATTAACCTTATGAAAGATAATAGTATTTATTCTCCTCAATCCTCGGTGCCGGTGACGTCGCGGGTGCTGGGTTGGTCGGATTTATTCTCGCTGTGGTTCTCGCTCGGTATGGGCCTGATGGTGTTGCAGGCGGGTGCGATTTTGGCACCGGGTCTGGGGATGGCAGGGGCAATTACCGCCATTTTGCTGGGAACGGCGGTGGGTGTGGCGTTGCTGGCACTGGTTGGGGTCATTGGTGGGCAGACGGGCATGTCGTCGATGGCGTCGCTGAAACTGAGCCTCGGCAAACGCGGCGTGGCGCTGCCGGTGCTGTTCAATCTGATCCAACTGGTTGGCTGGGGCGCGTTCGAGATCGTCGTGATGCGCGACGCCGCCAGTTTGCTGGCGCAGCGGGCATGGGGAAGCGAAAGCCTGTGGGCGAACCCGACGCTGTGGACCTTTATTTTCGGTGCCGTTGCTACGTTGTTGGCGGTAAGCGGCCCGCTGGCGTTTATCCGCGTGGTGCTGCGCCGCTGGGGCATCTGGCTGTTGATGGCCAGCTGCGCGTGGCTGACGGTATATCTGTTCCAGCATGCCAATCTCGTTGCCCTGTGGCACAAAGCCGGTGATGGCTCGATGCCATTCGCCATGGCCTGTGACATCGTGGTGTCGATGGCCTTTTCGTGGCTGCCGCTGGTGTCCGATTACACCCGTTTTGGCAAATCCGCCCGGCAGAACTTCTGGGGCACGGCCTGCGGATTCTTCCTCGGCAGCGTATGGATGATGTCACTCGGAGTTGCCTATACACTGGCGTTTGTCAGCACATCGACCGACGCCAATGCGCTGCTGCTGGCGCTGTCCGGCGTGGCACTTGGTATTCCGCTGCTGCTGATTTTAGTCGATGAACACGAAAATGCCTTTGCCGATATCCACTCAGCGGCCGTATCTGCTGGCACTTCATTACCGCTCAGTATCGGCAAGCTGACGCTGGGGATTGGCCTGCTGTGTACGCTGATTGCCTGGCGCGTTCCACTCACACAATACGAAAACTTCCTGCTGCTGATTGGTTCCGTCTTTGCGCCACTGTTCGGCGTGGTGCTGACGCATCACTTTGTCTTGCGTCAGCAGACTACCCGCGACCTGAACGGACGATCGCTTGCGGCCTGGGCCATCGGTATTGTGGTCTATCAACTGATGGCAAACTTCCTGCCCGATATCGGTGCGACACTTCCTTCGCTGTTTGTCGCGGGATGGGTGTGCTGGGGCTTGGGGCGCAAGGTAAATAGCTAAAAAAACCGCCCCGAAGGGCGGTTCCTTTATTGTGACAAACCAGATCTTAAGTTGATGCTGAAGTTGATGTGAGAAACGTTAATGTTCCATCCATCTCCCGCTGGCGTCATCAAAGAACCCAGCACAACGATCAGTGCATAAATACACTTTTTCATTGTTTCGGCCTTTTAGAGCCGCGTTTCACCAATAAGCACCGGGACCCACTGACGAAGGACAAGCAGTGTTTGAGCTACCTGTACCCGCGGTGCTTAAGTTCTAATTTCAAGCCCGGTGACCCGTCTCTAAACGGGCAAATTAGCCCCGCGCAGATGCTACCATTAAGACCATAAAATAAATAAGGTTATTGATCATAATTTAAACTTGTGATGCTTTTATCCGTAGTGTAAATTAAAGGCGTTTGGGCTGCCTGTACCCGCTTGTTTCAAGCGAGTGAAAAATGGGAAAGTTTAGCGCTAACTGAACTCCCCAACAAAAAAACCGCTCTCTAAAGCGGTTTTTTTGTGCCTAAAATTCAGCCGTTACGACGAACGGCTCACCTCATTTCCCCTGCACGAAAAAGTCGTTATAGAGCATATAAAGATGCGCTGCGCTCCAGGAGAAGTTGGGCGCGCCCTGCTGCTGGCCGTTGAGCGGATTGTAGTTCTCGCGGATTGGGCCATCGGTGACCAGGCCGTCGGCGTGGTCGAAGAAAGTTTGGGCCATTTGGATCGCGTCATTGCGGTAGCCGTACTGCTCCATGCCTTTCAGGCCAAAGTAGAGCTGATCCACCCAGACGCGGCCGCGCCAGTAGATATCTGCGCCGAAAGCCGGATTGGTCAGCGCCGCAGTGCCGAGCGGCACGTAGGTGTTGAACTCTTTCGGGTCTTTCATCACTTTCACCACGGCGTCTGCATGTGGCTGGGTAGCGGCACCGTTAAACAGCGGCGACCAGCCCTCCGGGCCTCTGCCGCGTTCGACAATCGGTTTGCCCGCGCAGCCGTTGGCCAGCGGTTTTGCTTCGATACGAATGTCATAGAAGAAGCCGCTGCGGCTGTCGAACATGCAGGTATTGATGTAATCCGCCAGTTTGCTGGCCTTGCTGCGGAAAGTCTCAGCCTCGGCTTTCTTGCCTAAAATATCCGCCATTTCAGCCAGATATTTGTTGTCGCTGTACATATAGCTGGCCTGATCGACTGACTCCTGCAACAGCGAATAGCCCAGCAGCGTGCCATCCGCAGTGCGGTTTTCGGCGAAACTCACCTGCCAGTCCTGCTTTTTGCCGCCATTTTTGACGTACTTCGCCAGTTGATCGGCATCGATAAAGCCAAAGGCGGCAGCGTCATCACGGCCAGACTCCCACGACGCGGCGACCTGCGCCGGGATCTCAATGCGGTCATATTTTCCTGACTTCACCACCTGGTCGTAGTTTTTCAGCCCGGATTCCGTCTGCTCTTTTTGCCCCTCTTTGACGGTAAACAGCATCTGCCCGTCGGCGGTGTTATGCGCTTTATCGCGCGTGGCGCCATATTCTGGCACGCCGTTATGGTTGTGGTCGCGGTTGCGCAACCACCAGTCGTGATAGGCCACCAGTTTCGGGTACATCTCGGCCAGCCACTGTTTGTCGCCGGTGGTTTTATACACCTCCATCACCGACCAGGCTGCCAGGCTCGGCTTGGTGTTGCGTTCGTTCCAGTTGGTACCGTCGCCGCCGCGTTCCGGGCTCGGATTATAGGCAATCAAATCAGGCAGGAAACCGGCGTCCCAAGGGCGTACCGGGTCATCGGGCTGAACCTGAAACGCGAAGACTGCGCGGATATTATCTTTGGCGACGTCCGGGTTGAAATGCGCCATCGCGTAGGCCTGTTTCCAGGTATCCCACGGCCAGGTCTGATTGCCGGAGAACCAGCGTCCGGTAACAGAAGGCGTGACCGAGTCAAACTTCATGGCACCCGCCACGCCGCGCCAGTTACCGTTGAGGGTTTCGATGGCTTTCACCGCCACGCGCTCCTGAACAGAGGTGGCGTGTGCGTTGGTCAGCCCTTTATTCAAATACCCTTCCCAGCGCTGAGCGGAAGCCGTCAGGTACGGCTGCGGATGAGCCAGCATATCGGCGATTTTCGGCTGCTCTTTTTGCACTTCTTCAACCGTGAGCAGATGCGAATAGGTGGTGTAAAGGGTGGTAGAACCAGAAATACCGGCTTTCGCCACAAACCGATGGCCCTCGACGGTGGTTTGCATCGGTATCGATTTATGGATCTGATATTCAGACTCACCGGAGGTCATCAAATTGGACGGTGCCCGCACTTTGCCGAAGGTGACGGTCAGGCCGTCGGCGGTAGGCAGAATTTTACGGCTATAGCCCGGATAGACCTGTTCGATGGTTTGTGCGGACTGCGGCTTGCCTTCTTTTGCATGGTATCTCTCCAGCAGTTCACCGTCCCACACCAGTTCCAGCGGCACATTCGTGGTGATGTTGGTTTCCAGCAGCGAGGTGCGCGCGCTGGCAAAACGTAAGGTCATGTCGATGCGGATACCCGGTGCGGTCAGGGTTTGGATCAGCGCACCGGGAATACTGTAGGCCGTCATACTTAGCGCGACTTTTTGACCGTCTTTGTAGATCGTCAGGCGATCAAAGTTATCTGCCATAAAGTTGATGTATTCTTCGGTCAAGAGCGCCGGGCCGGGGAATCCGCCCATCCCTTCCGGGCCTGCGGGTAATAAATGTCCGTGCCATGAGCCGTCGTCGAAAAATGGATTCAGACGCTGATGGTCGTCTGAATCGTAATCGAGCATGTAATGCGGCGCGGCGCTGCGGTTGATGACATTTTTATAGGCATCGGCGCGTAAATGAATATCGCTGCCGCTGGCCGCCACACCACCGGAAATAAGCAGAACCGCAGAGATAAAAATAGCGAGAGGTGTTCGCAGGCTGACCTTATTCATTATGATTTCCCCCAATAGAAATATTGCATCAGAAAGACCGAGTTACTGGCGCCGGTGGTGTCGTTGGTCATATAAAATTTGCTGTCGAGCGCGGTCGCAAACCGGCCACCGGCGTATTCGTACCAGATGCCCGCCTGGGCATAGGAAGTGGTGGTGTCTGGTGCGTTATCCAGATGGTGTTCGGCGTAACTGTAGGCCGTGGACAGATAGAGCCCGTTGGCGGCTTCGACCATGGCGCTGGCCATCATGCCGGTCTCGGTGCCTGGATGATGGCCATCGCCTTTGCCGGTGTGATGCCAGACACGGCCCGCCAGATTCTTACCCTGTAAACCGGCCAGGAACAGCTGCCCCATGCCGTCGGTCAGTTCCAGTCCGTTCAGCAAGGTCAGCCCTTCAAACAGGTCATATTGGGTGTAACCATTGACCATCGCCTGATACGTGTATTTATCTGAATAGCGGTCATATTTGCCGAAATGCAGCAGCGCTTTGCTCTCATCGACGCGACTTTGCGGTGCGGCAGTCACGCTGTAGCGAAACTTCCCGGTGAGGTTCTGGATTTTTGCAGCCTGGGTTAAATCGCGGGTGTTGGGGATCACATAACCGTATTCCGGCGTGAAATCGCCCCACCATTGCAGGTCATCCAGTGAGGAGTCATTGCGCATACTGAGGATCAGTTCGGTGCCGTCATCGGTACGGTAGCCGCCATAAAAACGGTTGAGTCCGCCTTCGAATCCGCCCCAGCTGTGGTCCGGCACCCAGGCATTACCCTGATGATCGGCCTGTACAGTCCAGCCTTCGCCATAAATAAGCCCGAACCAGTTGCCATGCTTTATTTCCAGCCCGCCTTCAATATAGGTGCCGTCGCTGTATTTATGCTGGTCTTTCCCCTCTAAATATAGGCTACCGCCACCGCCCATTTCGCCATAAAAACGGTACGCGGTAGCGTTCGGGTTTTGGGCGGTTATTTCCGGTGGCGTTAAAATATTATGTTCGGCGGGTACGACAGGTTCCTGTGCCATTAAAGTTATTGGCGTGCTGAATAACAAGAATAGTAATATTTTATTAGGTGATGTTTTCTTCATTCGATGCGCTTCACTTATTCGATCCATGGACGAGAAAGGCAAAAAAGTAAAAGGCATACTAGTAAATATTTTACTAAAATATACTAAATAATAAGTAAATTGTTAACTGCGTCACATCGAGATTTTGGCCATTGGGACACGGATCCAATGTATACATGTGTCCGCGTAGCCTTTAAGCTAACTGACTGATTTACCCCTTTATCATTCACTGAGACACAGATGGCTACTTTGAAGGAAATCGCTGAGGCCGCGAACGTATCCGTTGCGACGGTTTCACGCGTGCTAAATGACGATCCGAGCCTGAGTGTGAAAGCGCAAACCCGGCAGAAAATTTTGGAAGCGGCAGAACGCCTGGAATATAAAGTGTCGCCCTCCAAACGCAGCACCACGCACCGGATGACTTTTGCCGCGCTGTTCACCTACCGGCAGGGGCTGGAAATCGACGATCCCTACTACCTTTCCATGCGCTACGGCGTTGAAACACAGTGTGAAAAGCTCGGTATCACGCTGGTTTCCGGTTATGACTTTAACGGGGATAAACCGCTGCCGTCCGTGGACGGTTTTCTGGTTATCGGGCAGCCGCAACCCGCGCTGCATACCCAGCTCAGTCAGCAATCCAGTCCGGTGGTGTTCATTGATGGCGTGATGGAAGACCCGCAGTTTGACTGCGTGAATGTCGATCTGGTTAAGATCAGCCAGAAAGTGATCGATTTCTTTATCGCGCAGGGCTATTCACGGATCGGCTTTATTGGCGGGCGCGATCATCCTGAATTTGCCGACCAGCGCGAGCAGGCGTTTGTGGAGTATGGCCGTCTGAAGAATGTGGTGCAGGCGCAGGATATATATTTTGGCGATTTCACCAGCCAGTCCGGCTATCAGTGCGCGAAAAAAATGTTGCAAGAGAACACGCCGTATCCTCCGGCATTATTGATTGCCACCGATTCAATTGCGCTGGGCGTGATGCGGGCTCTGCTGGAACACGGGGTGAAAATCCCTGAAAAAATCGCGCTGATCAGCGTCAATGACATCCCGACTGCCCGCTTTGTTTTCCCTTCATTATCAACGGTACGTATTCATTCAGAAACCATGGGTGCACAGGCGGTCAACTTGCTGACCGAACGCTTGCGCGATGAACGCAGCGTACCCCTTTCGGTCTTTGTACCGAGTTCACTCCAGCTGCGCGACACCACCCGCCGCTGATACCGGCTTCCCGATTGCCACTCTCTGGCGCCATGTTTTTAGATGAACAATGGGCGTCAGAGGGATCCACTGCAACCGGTAAAATTAACGACATGATCCTCAAGCAGATTTTTTATTTATTGTGATCCCTCTGACAATCGGTAAATATTTTTAGTTATTTTTACTAAAATTTTACTATCTTCTTTCCCATAGAAACACGTCTCAGGAGAGATCACGTGAATAATTGGGAAAACATCGATAAACAGTCAGAGAAGCGTTTACCCCCGCGCGCCCGCTTTTTCAGCTACCCGCATGCACAGCAGGCCCTGAGCTTTGACCGCGCCGCCAGCCAGCATTTTCAGTTGCTGAGCGGCCGCTGGCAGTTTCGCTATTTTGAGCACCCGGATTTAGTCCCGGACGCGTTCTACCACCAGCCGATGACGGACTGGGGCGATATCGCCGTACCGGGCATGTGGCAGATGGAAGGCCACGGCCAGCTGCAATACACCGATGAAGGATTCCCTTTCCCGATTGACGTCCCGTTCGTGCCCACCAATAACCCGACCGGGGCCTACCAGCAGCGCTTTACACTGGATGAAGTGTCGGCGGGCACACAAACTCTCATCAAATTCGACGGCGTGGAAACCTACTTCGAAGTCTACGTGAACGGCCACTACGCAGGGTTCAGCAAAGGCAGCCGCCTGTGCGCGGAATTTGATATCAGCGCCTTCGTACAGCCGGGCGACAACCTGTTATCGGTGCGCGTTTTGCAGTGGGCGGACTCGACCTATATCGAAGATCAGGACATGTGGTGGATGGCCGGTATCTTCCGCGACGTGTATCTCATCGGGCAGACCCCTGTTCATATTCATGATATTACCGTCGTCACCACCTTCGATGAAAACTACTGCAATGCGCTGCTGGCAATAGATGCGCTGCTGCACAACGCGGGTCCGGTGCCACTGACCGGTTACCGTCTGCATGCTCAGTTATTTGACGGCAAACGTTGCGTGGCAGAGCAATGGAAAGAGGTTCCTGAAGCGGAAGTGGAAGCGCGCTGCCAGTTGGCGATCCCGGTCAGCCAGCCACGTCAGTGGAACGCCGAACATCCTGAGTTATATCAGCTGTTGCTGACATTGCATGACGACGCAGGCAACGTGCTTGGCGTGGTGCCGCAACACGTGGGTTTTCGTGATATCTGCGTGCGCGACGGGCTGTTTTACGTCAACGGTCGCTACCTCAAACTGCACGGCGTCAACCGCCACGACCACGACCACCGCAGAGGTCGGGCGGTCGATATGGCGCGGGTTGAGCGCGATATCATTCTGATGAAGCAGCACAATATTAACTCGGTGCGTACCGCGCATTACCCTAACGACCCGCGCTTTTACGACTTGTGCGATCGCTACGGGCTGTTTGTCATGGCCGAAACCGATTTGGAGAGCCACGGTTTCGCCAACGTCGGCGATCTGAGCCGTATCACCGACGACCCGCGCTGGGAACATGCTTATGTCGAGCGCATCGAACGGCATGTGATGGCGCAAAAAAACCACCCGTCGATCATCATGTGGTCGCTCGGCAACGAATCCGGTTATGGCTGCAATATCCGCGCCATGGCGGCACGCTGCAAACAGCTCGACCCAACCCGGCTGGTTCACTACGAAGAGGACCGCGACGCCGAAGTGGCCGATGTCATCAGCACCATGTACTCCCGCGTGCAGATGATGAATGCGTTCGGCGAATACCCGCACGCCAAACCGCGCATTATTTGTGAATACGCCCACGCGATGGGCAACGGCCCCGGCGGACTCGCCGAATATCAGGCCGTTTTTAACCGCCACGACAGCCTGCAAGGTCACTACATCTGGGAATGGTGCGATCACGGCCTGTTAGAAACCAATGAACACGGGCAGGCGCGCTACACCTATGGCGGCGATCACGGCGATTACCCGAACAACTATAACTTCTGCATGGACGGTCTGATCTACCCTGACCAGACGCCCGGCCCCGGCCTGCGCGAATACAAACAGGTGCTGTGCCCGGTGGAAGTTAGCCTCACCGATGACAAAAAAGCGCTCCGCATAAAAAACCGTTACTGGTTCAGCTCACTCGACGACATCCGGCTCTCGCTGACGGTACAGCTCGACGGACGTGGCCTGCCAACCCGTGAAATCACCCTCCCGCATCTGCAATCCGGCGAATCCGAAGAGATCCCGCTGCCAGAATTTACCGCCAACGGGAAGGAAACCTTCCTCAACGTCAGCATCTGTAAAAACAGCCAAACCGCGTACAGCGAAGCGAATCATCCGCTCGGGCAGTATCAGGTGCTGTTGCAGGCGGCACAGCCGCTGGTGACGTTACCCGAGCCTGAAAGCAGGATGCCGCTGATTTGCGACGAGCAAAAGCACCGGCTCATCGTCAGCGGCCAACATTTCCGCCTCGAATTCTCACGTCTCGATGGCGAACTAAAATCCTGGCAAGTGGATGGCGAAGAGATCGTCGGGCGTGCGCCAAAACTCAATTTCTTCAAGCCGGTGATCGACAACCACAAGCCGGAATTTGAAGGCATCTGGCAACCGAACCATCTGCATATTCTGCAGCAACATTGCCGTTCACTGCGCTGGGAGCGTCAGAATGACGACATGGTGATTGAAGTCTGCACGGTGATCGCCCCGCCGGTGTTTGATTTCGGCATGCGCTGTATGTATCGCTGGCGGATATCATCACAGGGCACGGTCAGCCTGGATTTATCCGGCACGCCTTACGGCAATTTCAACCATGTCATACCGAAAATCGGTCTGGATTTTGGCATCAGCCGCCGTTTCGAACAGGTGGAATATTACGGTCGCGGGCCGGGCGAAAACTATCAGGACAGCCGTCAGGCCAACCTGATCGGGCATTACCAGCAACCGGTCAGCAGCCTGTTCGAGAACTATCCGATGCCGCAGGATAACGGTAACCGACAGGATGTGCGTTGGCTGAGCCTGCGCGATAAAGCGGGTCACGGCATTTTCATTCAGCCGCGTCAGCCACTCAATTTTAGCCTGTGGCCGTACAGCTCGCAGATGTTGCAGCAGGCGCAGCACATCGACGAACTCACGCCGGACAGCTGCCTGACGCTCAATCTCGACCATAAAATCATGGGGCTCGGCTCCAACTCCTGGGGCTCGGAAGTGCTCGATTCCTACCGCGTTTATTTCTCTGCGTTCAGTTACGGCTTCACGCTGGTGCCGTTCAGCCAGCAGGACACCGACAGCCTGAGTCTCGCTGAAGTGTCCTTTCAAACACCGGTCTTTCAACACCCGGAGATAAACTGATGATTATTCTCGACGCGTTATCTGAATTTCAGCGGCTTTACCGCACGGGAAAAAAATGGCAGCGCTGCATGGAAGCGATTAATAACCTTGAAAAACTCCGCCCCGGCGTTTTTCACTCGATCGGCGATTCGCTGGTCTACCGGCTGGCGTCCGGCGCTGAGCCGCAGCGGGCCGAATTCGAAGGCCACCGCCGTTATTTTGATGTGCATTACTACCTCGAAGGCCGTGAGGAAATCGAGTTCGCCGCGAAATCCCGGCTTAACTCCGTCGCGCCTTACCTTGATGAAACCGACCGCGAATGGTTTACCGGCGGTGGCGAAAAAATCACGGCCAGCAAAGGCAACGTCATCCTTTTTGAAAACCACGAAGCCAGCCGGTTCAGGCCGGAAAAAAACGTTAAAAAAGTCATCCTGAAGGTGACCATCGAAGAGAGCTATTTTCTAAACAAATAATAAAAAACCTAACCCTACAATTATCGCAGTTGGAGAATCTTTATGGCCGGGTCGAGCAGAAACACTATCGGTAAGTTTGGATTATTATCCATGACATTTGCCGCTGTTTTTAGCTTCAATAATGTCATCAATAACAATATTCAGTTGGGCATCGCATCTGCGCCGGTCTTTCTGCTGGCGACGCTGATTTATTTTATTCCGTTTTGTCTGATCATCGCCGAATTTGTCTCACTCAATAAAAACTCGGAAGCCGGGGTTTATGCCTGGGTAAAAAGTGCGCTCGGTGGCCGCTGGGCCTTTATGACGGCGTACACTTATTGGTTCGTGAATTTGTTTTTCTTCACGGCGCTGCTTCCACGCGTTATTGCCTATGCGTCTTACGCGTTTTTAGGGCATGACTCTATTTTCACACCGGTCACCACCGCCCTTATCAGCATCTGCTTGTTCGCCTTTTCCACACTGATCTCCAACAGTGGCGCAAAATTACTCGGGCCGATGACCTCGGTAACCTCCACCTTAATGTTGCTGCTGACTTTCTCTTATATTGTGCTGGCGGGCGCAGCGCTTATCGGTGGCGTGGAACCCGCGAATCCGATTAATGTTGAAGCCATGACACCGCATTTTAACTGGGCATTCTTAGGCATTATTGCGTGGATATTCCAGGCGGCGGGCGGCGCGGAATCGGTCGCGGTATATGTGAATGACGTCAAAGGCGGCAGCCGCTCGTTTGTCAAAGTCATCATTATTTCCGGGCTGGTGATCGGCGTGCTGTATTCCATCGCATCCTTGCTGATTAACGTGTTCGTGGCACAGTCCGCGCTGCATTTCACCGGCGGTACGGTACAGATCTTTGAGGGTTTGTCGGCGCACTTTGGTCTACCGGCGGTGCTGATGAACCGCTTTGTCGGCGTTATCTCTTTCACCGCGATGTTTGGCTCATTGCTGATGTGGACAGCGGCTCCGGTCAAAATTTTCTTTACTGAAATTCCGAAAGGTATTTTTGGTGAGAAAACCATCCGCCTGAATAAACACGGCGTGCCGACGCGCGCGGCGTGGATCCAGTTTTTAATCGTCATCCCTCTGATGTTAATTCCAACATTAGGCTCCAATAGTGTGCAGGATTTAATGAATACGTTGATCAACATGACCGCCGCGGCATCAATGTTACCGCCGCTGTTTATTATGCTGGCATACCTGAATTTACGGCTGAAATATGACAGCGTCGAACGCGATTTTAAGATGGGCTCGAGAATGCAGGGCATTGCCATTGTCAGTACCCTGATTGTTATTTTCACCGTCGGGTTTATTGCTTCGACCTTCCCGACCGGCGCCAGCATTATGACGATTGTGTTTTATAACGTCGGCGGCCTGGTGCTATTTCTCGGCTATGCGTGGTGGAAATACAACAAATACTCGAAAAGCCTGGATACTCAAACCCGTTATCACGAAGACACTCCGCTGGCGAGAAGGGTACTGGAATCACAACATGAGAAAGCCCGCGTAAATAAAGCCAACCCGCTTAACGCGCTGTCCGGCACCTAACGGCCAGTATTGCGCGCATAAAAAAACCGCCGGGTTAAAGGCGGTTTTGCATTTTATCTCAGTCGACAATTTACAACGCGACGTCAGCCACCTGTTTCTGCTCCTGCCCCGGTTTAGGGGCAGAAGAATTATCCGCCGCCGGCGCCGGTTCGACCGGTTTTGGCTGTGGATTGTCCAACATCAGAACACGGCTGGTGTCGCCCAGTTCTTTTTCAGTGGCTTCAACATTACCGTTCAGTTGCGTGCCATACGAAGGGATAATCTCCTTCAGTTTGGCCTGCCATGCTGGCGTCGCGACTTTGTCTTTGAAGACTTTTTCCATCAGGTGCAGCATGATCGGTGCGGCGGTAGAAGCGCCCGGTGAGGCCCCCAGCAGCGCGGTGATGCTGCCATCTTTGGCGCTGACCACTTCGGTGCCCAGGCGCAGAACGCCGCCTTCTTGCTCATCTTTTTTGATGATCTGCACGCGTTGACCCGCTTCCCACAGACGCCAGTCGGCTTTCTTCGCATCCGGGAAGTATTCACGCAGCGCATCAAAACGGTCGTCGTCGGACAACATCACCTGGCTGACCAGGTATTTCACCAGATCAAAGTTGTCGATACCGACGTGGGTCATCGGCATGATGTTGGAGAAGTTAACGCTGCCGAACAAGTCCCACAGGGAGCCGTTTTTGAGGAATTTGCTGGAGAAGGTGGCGAACGGCCCGAACAGCAGAACCTGTTTGCCATCAAGAATGCGGGTGTCGAGGTGCGGAACGGACATCGGCGGCGAGCCAACGGACGCTTTACCGTACACTTTCGCCAGGTGACGTTTTACCACGTCCGGGTTTTCCGTCACCAGGAATTCACCGCCGACTGGGAAGCCGCCGTAGTTATCCGCTTCAGGAATGCCGGATTTTTGCAGCAGGGTCAGAGACGCGCCGCCTGCACCGATAAACACGAATTTTGCTTTGATGACACTCTCTTTGTCGCCATTTTTCAGGTCAGCCACCGTCACGTTCCAGGTGTTATCCGGGTTACGTTTGATTTCACGGACTTCGTGGCCGAGGCTCAGTGAGAAATTAGGTTTCTTCTGCAAAGAAGCCACCAGCTGGCGCGTGATTTCGCCGAAGTTCACGTCGGTACCGATCGGAATACGGGTCGCTGCGACTTTCTGTTTCGGGTCGCGGCCTTCCATCACCAGTGGGATCCACTGTTTGATTTTCGCCGGGTCTTCTGAGTATTCCATGCCACGGAACAACGTGCTTTGTTGCAACGCGGCGTGGCGTTTACGCAAGAAGTTGATGTTGTCGTCGCCCCACACAAAACTCATGTGCGGCGTGCTGTTGATGAAGGAGCGCGGGTCATGCAGTACGCCATTCTCCACCTGATAAGACCAGAACTGGCGGGAAATCTGGAAGGACTCGTTGATCTCAACCGCTTTGGAGATGTCGATGCTGCCGTCGGCTTTTTCCGGCGTGTAGTTCATTTCCGCCAGCGCGGAGTGGCCGGTACCGGCGTTGTTCCAGCCGTTGGAGCTTTCCAGTGCAACACCATCCAGACGCTCAACCATATTGATTGACCAGTCCGGTTCTAATTCCTGAAGGTATGTCCCCAACGTCGCGCTCATAATGCCGCCGCCGATCAGTAGTACATCGACGGGCTTTTCATCTTTTGCGAACGTTGACTGACTGAAGGCAACCACGTTAAGGCAGAAGATCATGGCGAGTATTTTTCTCATGACGTCTGTTTCTCTGAATGTTTAGTTTTTGTTTTGCAGGTGAAAGCTATCCAGATCTCCCTGGATAAACGAAATCAACAACCCGATGCGGTGGGAAACAAGCGATTATTTCCACAGAGTGTGAAAGGACAATAATGCGGAGTAACGAAAACAGCGGCAAACAACGACAAATCAACCACACAAATGTTACCGAATACTCATATTATCGAGATTTCGCAAACATTTTAACATTGCCGTTACGTGCATTAACAATAGTTTACTGCTTTAAATAATTACATAAGTGAGTGTCACGGCCACCTTCCTCAGGCAATGGTGGCCCGCAAAGCCCCCGCACGCACCGCCATTTCCGCTGCCGGGCAGTGGCCGATGAACATAAAGTTGTAGCCAGCATTGCGCCAGTAAACCACGTTCATCCCCTGTCGGATTTCACTCTCCTGCGGCGTACTGTTTTGCTGTTCGCTGCGGGTAATACAGAGCGCCATCGGCCCGTACTCTTCATCGAGATAAGAGATCTGTGCAATATCATAGTCGTCGTAATGCAGAATGCGGGCATTCTTCAATGTCGCGCCCGGCACCGCCAGTGCAGCCGGGCTTAACGCGATACCCAGCGTGTTTTGTACCCGCGAGAGCTGCTGTTGTTGCTGTTCGGCGGTATCATTGACGTCCGCCAGCGTCTGCGCGGTATACAGCGACATATAACCGGCAACGCGCTCGCGCCAGTTGCTATCGGCGGCAGAAACCTGTGCCGAGTAACGTCCGGCGAGCAAGCCGACCGCCAAAAAACTCACCGACGCCGCCAGCAGTCTGCGGCGACTTATCCCGACCGGCCTGACGGCTTCAGGAATGGCATCGAGCCGTGCCTGTAAAGCAGCCAGCGGTGCCTGCGCCAGCATCGGCTCAAAGGCATCGTGGAAAGGTAAACTACTGTGCGAAAGCAACGTCAGGCGTTCGCTGAGGATCTCATCCTCCTGCAAACGCCTGGCAAACTGTTCACGTTCGGCGCGGCTGAGCTGGTTATCCAGATAAGCTACCAGCACCTCATCAGAGAAAGGAACGGGAAGACACTTTTGCGTCATTTTTTCTCCCCCTGTTGCGCATGGCGTGCAGCAACCGCCGTTTTCGCCAGCGTCTGCCGCGCGGTGGCCAGCCGGCTCATGATCGTGCCCACGGGAACGGCAAGAGTATGCGCAGCTTCCTGATAGGTAAAACCTTCGACATAAACCAGAAATACCGCATTGCGCTGAGCCTCCGGCAAACTGCCGACCTGTTGCATAACCTGCCGCTGCCAGCGGCTGTCTTCGAAATCGCTGGCTTCACTGACCGGGTCCAGATCATTGATATCAACAAATCCCTGCCCCTGACGCACCTGCTGCGCCCTGAGTTCATTGACCCAAATGGAATGCAGAATCGAAAACAGCCAGCGGTCGATGCGGGTTCCCTCCTCAAACTGCGGGCTGCGTTCCAGCGCCCGCACGCAGGTGGATTGAACCAAATCATCAGCCACGTCGCGCTTGCGCGACAACACCATGCCATAGCGCCAAAGACGCGCCAGGCAGAGGCTCAGTTCGTACCGGATTTCAGTGGGCGTGATTTTTCACAACCTCGTCGTCAGTCAGACAACATCAGGATTCAGGATGCCCGGCGATCGCAGCATTGAGATCGCGATACTCTTCGCAGCCGGTGCCGCAAATGCTTTTGATGGTTGCCAGTTGGGCTTTAGCTAAATCAGGACGGCCTTTGATCATATAGGCTTCGCCAAGGTATTCGCGCACTTTGGCGTAATGGCCATCGAGCGCGATGGAACGTTGATAATAGCCGATCCCTTCATCCGTGCGACCCAGTTTGCGCGTCGCGTAGCCACGGTAGTTCCAGGCTTCGCGGGTATTGGGTTGTTGCAGGGTATCGAGCAGCGTCAGCGCTTCCTGATAACGGCCCGATTTCGCCAGATGATAAGCGTACTGGGTTTTATCCTGATCGGAAATCATGCTGCCTTTCTCGACCATACAGCTTTTGGTTTTACTGTCGTAAACCTGGCCTTTCGGGCAGTCTGGCGTTTTTTGCGAGTCGTCACCCATGGCGCTGGCGGCGACGGAAAACAGCGACAGCCCGGCGACCAGGCACAGCGCTGACAAGGCTTTAACGGAAGTGATGGTTTTCATATTGGTGTCCTGAGATCACTGCGTTGACGGATTATGAGCGGCCGTGGCTGCCCGGTAACATGCGGCGCAAAATGCCGTCGCGTAACACGTAATGGTGGAACAGCGCGGCTAGAGCATGAACGCCCGCGACGATGATCAGCGCCCAGGCCACGTTGTTGTGCAGCATCCCGAAGGTACTGGTCATGATGCTGTCGAAATTGAAGACGTCGGGGATCGGGAATAAACCGAAGAAATAGAAGGGCTCAGCCTGCGACCAGCGGAACAGAAAGCCGAGAACAATCTGCGCGACCAACAATAAATAGAGCACCAGATGCGTCAAATGTGAAACGGCTTTCATCAGCGTCGGCATGGCGATGGGTGCCTGCTTGCTACGACCGGTACTGACGGTAAACAGCCGCCAAAGCAAACGCCCGATAATTATCACCGCCAGTAAAATACCCATCGAGATATGCACCGATTGCAGCCCTTTGCGCAGCGGCGTGCCACGTTCCAGCACCTCCCAAATATGCGCACTGGCAAACATAAAGATGACAATCAGCGCTGTTGCCCAGTGCAAGGTGATCGTCAGGCCGTCATAGCGATGACGAAGCGGTGAAGCGGAAGAAACCGAGTGTTTTTGCATAAAAGAAGCGTCCATAAGTGTCCTGTTAAGAAGTAAACACCTGAGGATGGGTTTTTATTCGATTTTATTTATCAATCTGGGAAAATAAATTTCACGTCGTCGAAGGGAGAACGTTCTGCGGCATGGCGTTAATCCTAAAAAAACAGTAATGCTGAAAAAGAGATAAAGCTTCGGCACCTGTTGCCGATAACCGTTATGACCGCTTTTTTAAGTCAAATTGAGCACCGGATAACCAAAATAATAAAATACTGATGGGGTATGGCAGGTGAGCGAAGCATCGAAAGAGCAATTTGTCAGACGCAATAAGCTGGGGATCCTGGCGGTTCTGCGTGACCTGAAAAAGAACAATACGCTGGTAATGGTGAGCCACGGGCGCGGGCAATTTATCAGCAAAATCCTGGAAGTTCTGCCAGATACCAATCAGTTACTGTTCGACCTGGGCAGCGGCGATTATGACAATCAGTTGGCGAAAGAAGCTCAGACGCTACGTTTTGTGGCAGAGCCTGCCGGTGCCAAAGTGGAGTTCACGTCCGGCAAAATTCATGAGATCAGCTGGCAAAATCTGCCGACGTTCAGCTGTGAAATTCCACCTGAGCTCTATTTTATTCAGCGTCGTGAGTATTTTCGCGTCAACATTCCGTTGCAGCCGGCCTATATTTGCAGCGGAAAATTCCCCGACGCCAGCGACTTTGCGTTCAAGCTGAAAGATATCTCGCTCGGCGGCCTGGGGCTGCATGTAGATAAAGTGATGCCGCTGTGCATTGAGTCTGGTGCGGTGATTAAAGATACGGTGGTGGAACTGGCGGAGTTTGGTTCGTTCAGGCTGGATCTGGAGTTTATCAGCGCAATGGACCGCAAGTCGGTGAGCAATAAAGGCGAAACCGTCACCACGCAAAGATTGAGTTTCAAGTTTCCGTATTTATCGCCCGCACAGGAACGTGACCTGCAACGGGCGATTTTCGAGCTGGAAAAGCAGCAGAATCAGAAAGCCAAACGCTTCCAGGAGGACTGATTTAGCCGCTCCAATAAGCCGTTAGATAAACATACCGCCCGACGCTTCTACACGCTGGGCGTTCATCCAGCGGCCAGCATCACTGAGCATCAGCGCCACCATATCGCCGATATCGTCCGCCAGCCCAACGCGTCCCAGCGCCGTGTTATCCGCCACCATTTTGTTCACTTGCGGGTTATCACGCACCATACCGCCGCCGAAATCCGTTGCAATGGCACCTGGCGCGAGCACGTTGACCGAGATCCCACGCGGGCCCAGCTCTTTCGCCAGATAGCGGGTCAGGACTTCCACCGCGCCCTTCATAATGGCGTAGGCCGAAGAACCCGGTAGCGCAAAGCGTGTCAGCCCGCTGGAGACGTTCAGAATGCGGCCGCCATCGGCCATGAGTGGCAGCAGTTTTTGCGTCAGGAAGAAAGGTCCCTTCAGATGGATGTTCATCATCAAATCAAACTGCGCTTCAGTGGTTTCGCTAAACAGCGCATGGTTGCCCACGCCTGCGTTGTTAACCAGATAATCGAACGTATCGCGCTGCCAGACCTGTGCCAGCTGCTTTTTCACTTCGGCGGTGAAGGCATCAAAACCGCCGCTTTCTGCCGTATTCAGCTGCAGGGCAACGGCTTTGCCGCCCTTGGCTTTGACAGACGCCACGACAGCCTGAGCGGTGTCGGCCTGGCTGTTGTAAGTCAGAATGACATCAATTCCCTGATCCGCCAGCTTCTCTACCGCGTTTTTGCCTAAACCACGGCTGCCACCGGTCACTAATACTATTTTATTGCTCATTTTAAGACTCCGCAGTGAATTTTATAGGGTTGCTGTGTACGAAATACAGACTATTAGACGACAGAGTAATGATAAAGAGCACATAATGAGTTTCACTGTCTCAACTCAAACAACAATCGGGCAAAATGTGGATAAAATTCAATCAATGCAGGTGTTTGTGCGGGTGGCGGAACTGAGTAACTTTACCCGCGCTGCCGAAAGCCTGGGGATGCCCAAAGGCAGCGTGTCACGGCTGGTACAGCAGTTGGAGACGCGGATGTCGGCACGTTTGCTACACCGTTCGACCCGCCGCGTGCAGCTGACACAAGACGGCCAGGTGTTTTACGAGCGCTGCAAAGAGCTGCTGGCCAATATGGACGAACTGGAGTCGATGTTTCAGTCGCATCCGTCAACGGTGAGCGGGCGGCTGCGCGTTGATATGTCAGTCGCGATGGCCCGCGATTTGGTATTGCCGCGGCTGGGCGAGTTTCTCAACCGCTATCCGGCGATCGAAATTGAGCTTAGCAGCACCGACCACCGTGTCGATGTGGTACGCGAAGGGTTTGACTGCGTGGTGCGCGTAGGGGCGCTGAAAGATTCGGGGCTCATCGCCCGCCCGCTGGGTGAGTTCACCGTCGTCAACTGCGCCAGCCCCGGTTATCTGCAACGTTACGGCACGCCCGAGCACCCGAACCAGCTGACCCAACATGCGATGGTGCATTACGAGCAAACCCTCGGCAGCCGCCCAACCGGGTTCGAATATCTGGAGGGAAATCTATTGAAAGTAGTGAAAACCGGGGGGGCCGTAACGGTCAACAGCACCGAGACCTACTCGTCGGCCTGCCTTGCGGGACTTGGCATTATTCAGGTGCCGCTAACGGGTGCACGCAACGCACTGGCCAGTGGCAAACTGGTGAGCATCCTGCCGCAGTTCCGCGCCCCGCCAATGCCGGTGTCGCTGGTTTATCCGCACCGGCTTAACCTGTCCCGACGCGCCAAATTGTTCATGGACTGGATGACGGATATCGCTCACGACTTCATTGCCTGACCCCAGGTATTGGGCGCTTCAGTGAACAGTCCGTGAGCCGTCGGCGCTCCCGGTGCCTGCGCGCGGCCTGTGGCGGGCTATACTAACGACATGGAAAATTTTTTAGATTAAGGACTGAGTGGATTAATGCCGACCACAACAGAAAATAAAACCCCCAAGCAGGAAGATCTCAAGCCGCTGATTATGCTCAAAACCGGTAATCATACGGTGGACAAAAATATCACCCGCGCCTCAACGCTGATTGCCCGAGTGCAAGCCTGGGGCTGGGTCGCTCACCTGATACGCACCACCGAGCGCTTTAATGATCGCCTCGGTAGCCAGTTCGGTGCGGCTATCACCTACTTTTCCTTCCTGTCGTTGATCCCCATCCTGATGGTGTCCTTCGCCGCCGCCGGTTTTGTGCTGGCCTCCAACCCCGATCTGCTGGCCAAACTTATTGGCAAAATAGTCAACAGCATCAGCGACCCGAACCTGGCTAATACCCTCAAAAACACCGTCAACACGGCCATCCAGCAACGTACGGCGGTTGGGTTGTCCGGCTTGTTGATTGCGCTTTATTCCGGCATCAGCTGGATGGGGAATCTGCGTGAAGCGATCCGCGCCCAGTCGCGCGATGTCTGGGAGCGTAATCCGCAGGATCAGGAGAAAATCTACAAGCGCTACGCCCGTGATTTTATCTCGCTGACCGGCCTGGTACTGGCGCTGATCATTACGCTGTCGCTGACGTCCATCGCCGGTTCGGCGCAAAAAACCCTCGTGGATGCGCTGGGCCTGGGGGGTATCGAATGGCTGCGCCCGGTGCTGACCTCGGTGACGTTGGTTATTTCGATTGCTGCAAACTACCTGTTGTTCCTGTGGATTTTCTGGATGCTGCCGCGCCACAAACCGCGCAGAAAAGCGCTGCTGCGCGGTACGCTGCTGGCGGCCATTGGTTTTGAGGTGATCAAGTTTGTGATGACCATGACCCTGCCGCGGCTTGCCAGTTCACCGTCCGGTGCGGCTTTCGGTTCGGTCATTGGTTTGATGGCGTTCTTCTACTTCTTCGCCCGCCTGACGCTGTTTGTGGCGGCCTGGATAGCCACTGCGCAGTACAAAGACGATCCGCGAATGCCTGAACCTAAAAAGAAGGCGGCACATCAGGAGAAAAGCACAACGGGAAACGACAGCGAATACACGCCAGACAACCTCATCGTGCCAGAGGAAATACACATAGCAGCAGTTAACGCTAAAAAAAGTCCGATAAAGCAGTGATTAAAACCAATCAAGAACCACCTCTACCCTACAAACCAGAATAACTGACTGAGGCCGATACTTTTCTTTTGCGCTTTTTTAGTCAGTTACTCTGTCTTTTACCTATTCGGCAAACTTATGACTGGCAAACTCCGGTCATCAGCAAACAATCCCCCAATCCCGCTCAAAACGCCCTGTTCCCCGACCTGAGTCGCGTTGAAATGCCATCGCGCTGTGCTTAAGATGCCTTTTCGCTATACATTTATTTACATTAGTTCCTACTCACTCATTACAAATAAGAAACACTTATGCAAGTCACTATCACTCCAGAATTAGAAGCTGACGCGAATTTGGTGAGTCAGAACTCACGCGGCAAAGTCATCGTGGCATCGCTCATCGGTACGGCCATTGAATTTTTCGATTTTTATATTTACGCCACGGCAGCCGTCATTGTTTTCCCGCACATTTTCTTCCCGCAGGGGGACCCGACAGCGGCCACACTGCAATCGCTGGCCACCTTCGCTATCGCCTTTATCGCCCGTCCGATTGGCTCGGCGCTGTTTGGTCATTTCGGTGACCGAGTGGGTCGTAAAGTGACCCTGGTGGCTTCACTGCTGACCATGGGCATCTCCACCGTAGTGATTGGCTTGCTGCCGACTTACGCCACCATCGGCGTCTTTGCGCCACTGTTACTGGCGCTGGCGCGTTTTGGTCAGGGTTTGGGTCTGGGCGGCGAATGGGGCGGGGCGGCGTTGCTCGCTACCGAGAATGCGCCACCGAAAAAGCGTGCGCTGTACGGCTCATTCCCTCAACTTGGCGCACCGATTGGCTTCTTCTTCGCCAACGGTATGTTCTTGCTGCTCTCCTGGCTGCTGACCGAAGAACAGTTCATCGCTTGGGGCTGGCGCGTGCCGTTTATTCTGTCTGCCGTACTGGTACTGGTAGGGCTGTATGTGCGGGTGTCGCTGCATGAAACGCCGGTGTTTGCCAAAATAGCCAAAGCCGGTAAACAGGTCAAAGTGCCGATTGGCACGCTATTTAGTCAACACCTGAAACCTACCGTGCTCGGCACATTTATCATGGTCGCCACGTACACGTTGTTCTATATCATGACCGTCTATTCGCTGGGTTATGGCACCATGCCGAAACCGCTGGGGCTTGGCATCACCCGTAACGATTTCCTGCTGATGCTGATGATTGGCGTGGTCGGATTTGGGGTCATGGTGCCGATTGCCGGCCAGCTCGCCGACGCCTTTGGCCGTCGCAAAACCATGATTTGCATTACGCTGCTGATGATCGTCTTCGCCCTGCTGTTCCCGACCCTGTTGGGTTCCGGTTCTCAGGCACTGGTGATGGTGTTTCTGCTATGCGGTTTTCTGGTGATGGGGCTGACCTTTGGCCCGATGGGTGCGCTGCTGCCGGAGCTGTTCCCGACAGAAGTTCGCTACACCGGTGCATCCTTCTCCTATAATGTGGCATCGATACTCGGTGCATCCGTTGCGCCTTATATCGCCACCTGGCTGGCAACCCGCTACGGGCTGTTTTATGTCGGTGTCTATCTGGCATCAATGGCAATGTTGACCCTGATTGCACTGCTGTTAACCAAAGAGACCCGCGACCAGTCACTTTAATTGATCCCACTGACGCAGCGGTTGCTGCGTCAGTTTTTGCCAAGGACACCCCATGCGTTTCTCACACCGACTGCTTATTCCGCTGATTATATTCGTGGTGGTGATCGCTGCCGCTCTGTGGTTGTTTCTGCCGCATAAATCCAATCCCAACGCGTTATGGAATATTATCAGCCAGAAGTGCGTGCCCAATCAGCGCGCCAATGGCCAGCCTGCGCCATGTGCTCAGGTCGATGAAAAACAAGGATTTGTGGTCCTCAAGGATATCAACGGACCGTTGCAGTATTTGTTGATGCCTACCGCCAAAATCACTGGCATGGAGAGCCCGGCGTTGCTCGAAGAGAGCACACCGAACTACTTCAGTCAGGCCTGGGATGCACGACACTACATGGCGGAGAAATACGGCAAGACGATCGATGACAGTAACGTATCGCTGGCAATTAACTCGCAATACGGACGTTCACAAAATCAGCTGCATATTCACATCTCCTGCCTGCTGCCGGCGGTGAAAGATACGCTGGCGAAAGATGCGGGTCAGGTGGGTTATCGCTGGCAGGAACTGCCGGAGCCGCTGGTGGGCCACACTTATCTGGCACGGAAAGTGGATCCGGCAGAATTAAATCAGAAAGGGGCTTTCCGCCTGCTGGCCGAAGGCGTTCCTCAGGCGCACGAAAAGATGGGGCATTTCGGCATGGCGATGGTCAGCCTGCCAGGCGGTCATTTCTTGCTGCTGGCCAACGAACGCAATCTGCTGAAGCTCAATAACGCCTCCACCGAAGAGATCCAGGACCACAACTGCGCGGTACTGGATCCGGTGCCGAAGGCTTAGTCAGACAAACAGGGCTGGCGAAATACCAAAACGTTTCGCCAGCTTGTTGATGTGCTCAACCAGAATCAGCGCCTCTTGATGATCCTTTTCTTTTGTTCTTCTCCTTTTCAGAGGAGGAACAAAGACTACTTCTGCTTCATCTTCTGCAAAATCGGGCCGCACTGGTTCTGTTCGTTATCACTTGGAGAGATCAGCGCCAGCAACGCAGCGGCGGGGGCGACGATGGCACCCAGCGCAACGGCGGCGGCACCGCGGGCAATAAGTGGCCCCGGTTTCACCCCGGCATCCGGGTTTTTATAGGTACCGCGCACGTAGAGCGGCGAACGCAGGGTCAGAATACGCACGCCTTTGCTTTCAGGGTCAATCGTCAAATCCAGACGTTCGGTGGCCATATTGGTGGTACCGCTGATATTAATCACGGCGTTCTCGGTGTCGAACACAAACAGTCTTGGCGAGACCAGACCGTTTTTGACATTCACATCGGCCGCCGCACAGTTAATGGCCACTTCGTCATCACCAAACAGTTTTCCGACCACATAATTACCGACGTTAAGGCCGACAATTTCCATCAGCCCACGGCTGATCACCCCGTCATTAATCAACAGCTTCATATCACCGTTACTGCTACCGAGCAGTTCGGCCACCGAATTACCGGTCCCGGACAGCGTGGCGTCACCGTTCAAGTCCCCCAGACTGCGTTCCATCGACTGCACACTTGGCAGCAGTTGTTTCAGCTTCAGACCGCGCGCATGCATATCGACGCGGCCCTGCATCGGCGATTTATCCCCTTCCAGCCGCACAGTCGAATTGAGATTGCCACCTGCCACGCCAAAGCGCAGCGGGTCCATCAGGATCACGCCGTTAGTCAGTTTAAGGTGGGTACTCAGATCGCTTATCGGCAGGGATTTCCCGTGCTCAATGCGTTTGGCACTGAATTTCACGTCAGCATCCATCACATCCCAGCTCTTGGTATCAAATTTCTCAACCGGCAGAACTTTATCGGATGGCTGGCGGGTTTTCTCCTCACGCTTAGCCTTATCCTGGTTGGAATCTGCACCGATCAGCGGTGCAAGATCGGCGAAACGCAGCTGTTTTGATTCGACATTGCCGACCAGTGACGGGCGCGGTTTACTGGCGCGGTAGGTCAACGAACCATGAATATCGCTGTCGCCAATTTCACCGTTGAAGTTCTGATAGCGGTACACCGCGCCGTCTTTTTCATGCAATGTGGCGCTCAGGTGGCCGTCGGTGGAATATGGCGGCGTCTGCGGCAGCAGCACGCCAGTCAGGCCATAGAGGTCAGACAGCGTCTGCCCGGAGAATTTGAGGCGCAAATCCAGTGCGCCAAGATTCATCGGATCCGTCAGCGTACCGGCTACCGCCACCCGGGTATCGCCAGAGCGCACATCAGCCTGCAACGGGAAGCGGGAGTTCGGGTCTTTCAGCGCCAATATGCCGCCGATTTTACCGCTGCCAGACAGCGGCTCACCGTTGTATTTGCCGTCCACCTTCCAGCCGAAGACGTAATTCGGCGTTTTTCCATTGTCGGCCGTGGCTTTATCGCCTTTCTCACCAACCACTTCGGTGAAAGGTAACGGCTTACCCAGCGGGTCAATGACCGCGCGGAAATCCGCTTTCAGCGGTGCGTCTTTATAGTCAATCTGGCCCCGGTCAAATACGATATCGTTTAAGGTAAATGACCATGCAGAGGCCGGCTGGGACGGATCTTGGGTGTCGCTGTTCGCCAGATTGAAGGTCCAGTTATTTTTGCCATTTGCCAGGCGGAGCAATGATGCATTGGGCTGTTTCAGCCAGATACGCGGGATCAGCACCTCTTTATGCAATAACGCCAGTGGCGCAATACTCGCCTCTACGCGAGCCAGCGTGACCATCTGTGCATCTTTTTTGTCGCCCGGTACGTCTTGCGGATTACCCAACACGATGTCTTCTGCATGAATGTGTGGCCAGGGCACCCAGGCGCGCCAGCCGGCCTCATCTTTCTGGCGTGACCAGTCAACACCCAGATTGCCGCGAATGGCAAAGGGGCGATTAAGCTCAGTTGAGACTTTTTGATTGATGGTGGGTTTCAGGCGATTCCAGTCAAACATCGAAATGAAAATAATGATGGCAATCAATATAATAACGATAATACCGGCCACCCAACTCACCACTTTACCTGTGCGTGTCATTAGCCTATTCCTATCAGACAATTAACTGATTAATAGAGCTAACCATAGTTGAGTTTGCGGCAGCTTGCATAATGGGCAAGGGAAGGAAAAACGAGGCAGGGCGTGATCAGTCCTCGAAATTTATGGGCAGTTTATCCAGTAAATCGAAGGTCTTAGGGCGTGATAAGTAATAACCCTGCGCGGCCAGCGCATCGGAATCACGCACCATACACCACTCCTGTTCGGTTTCGACGCCCTCGATGATCACGCCTTTACTGTAGCGGTTCATCAGGGTAACCAGCGTATAGAACAGGCGGGAGCCCTCTTCACTTTGACGCAGCAAAATAAACAGATCGCGGGCAATCTTGATGTATTCGTAATGCCAGGTGGTGAACGAAGAGAAGTTGGCAATGCCCTGACCGAAATCATCAAGCCACAGACGGTCGGCCTGCTCAATTTGCGACAGCGGGATGCTGAGGGCGTTTTCGGCGCTCTCTACCAGCTCGAAACGCACATAGGGCATGTTGTTGATCTGGCGCTTCAACGCACCATCGACCTGTAAGGCTTCCAGCACCTGTCCATCCACATTGATGGAGGCCAGCAGGCTGTGATCGACAAACATTTCCTGCCACTGCTGTAACAGGTCCAGTTGCTCCTGAACGATCTGCACGCGCTTGCCTAAGGCAATGGCGACAAAGTAGTGTTCAGGGGAGACGAATTTCTGCGGCTCCGACGGGTGAAAAACACCGGTCAGTAGCTCAATACCCAGTAACTTCCCGGTAGTCCGGTAAATGGGCTGAAAACGGTACACCCTCTGGCATTGCCGCCAGTAAGACTGTGCCCGAACACGTTCAATTACAGCGATAGAAGGCATCATCAGACCTAACATCATCTTTGTTATCATATTTTTTTGCCGCCATACTTTCTGCTGTCATACCCTTCACCGCTATACGCTTCGCCGTCATAAACGCGATAGGTCACTTGCGGCAAATATTTTGCGTGACTACACGGGTAGTCCGGCCCCCTGCAATTCTTTCGTAGTGATATCTATCGGCGTTGCGCGAGGAAACTTTAATCACCGGTGGCGAGAGAGGGGAAATAGAGGGCACAAAATGTCTGGGTGGTGCGCTGGAAGTTCCGCCGGGCAAGCTTTACAGTGAAAGACTCAATTGAACCTGTGATACATCTGGAGAAAACTATGCCTTTCGTCAATATCAGAATTACCCGCGACGGTGCCACCGCTGAACAGAAAAAAGCGCTGATCGAGGGGGTAACCCAACTGCTGGTTGATACTCTGAACAAAAATCCGGCGACCACCACGGTGATCATCGATGAAGTGGATACCGATAACTGGGGTGTGGGCGGACGCACCGTGACTGACCTGCGCAGTGAAGCGAAGTAAGGGTCTGCGCCCCGGTTAAAGACATGGCGAAAGCTTGCAGGCTTTCGCTTTTTTTATAAATTTTTTCCGCTTCTTCGATACGTCTCGTAAAAAAAATAAAACTGCGTTTTAATACTATTGACTGCCCTGCATCTTGCGAAGAGACTAGGCGCATCGTTTCGCTTACTCCATTTTCATTTCTCAAGACATAGGCCCGTTTCCATGACCAGCAAAAACATTGCCGTTATCGGCGAGTGCATGATTGAATTGTCACAGAAAGGCTCTTCCCTGCATCGTGGGTTTGGCGGTGACACTCTCAATACTTCGGTTTATATCGCCCGTCAGGTCCCTGAAGAGGCGCTCAAGGTGCATTACGTTACGGCTCTTGGCACGGACAGCTTCAGTAATGAAATGCTGGCAGCCTGGCAGCAGGAAGGCGTACAGACCGATCTCATTCAACGTCTCGACGATAAACTTCCCGGCCTCTATGTGATTGAAACGGACGACACCGGCGAACGCACATTCTATTACTGGCGCAATGACGCCGCCGCGCGTTACTGGCTCGACAGCCCGCAGTCAGCGGAGATTTGCCAAAAGCTGGCGGAGTTTGACTACCTGTATCTGAGCGGTATCAGTCTGGCCATTCTCAACGATGAGAGCCGTGAACGCCTGATGGCACTGTTGCAGTCCTGCCGCGCACGCGGTGGCAAGGTGATTTTCGATAACAACTATCGCCCGCGCCTGTGGCCAAACAAAGAGAAAACACAAGCCGCGTATAACGCCATGCTTTCGTGTACTGACATCGCCTTCCTGACGCTGGACGATGAAGATATGTTGTGGGGTGCCAAGCCTTACGAAGAAGTGATTGCCCGTACCCACGCGTTGGGGGTAAGCGAAGTGGTGATCAAGCGCGGAGCCGACAGCTGCATTGTGTCCGCCTCTGACGGCAAACAGTATGACGTTCCGGCGGTGAAAATGCCGAAAGAGAAAGTCATCGACACCACCGCCGCCGGTGACTCTTTCAGCGCCGGTTACCTCGCCGTCCGCCTGACCGGCGGCAGCGCCGAAGCAGCGGCTGTGCGCGGGCATCTGACTGCCAGTACAGTGATTCAGTATCGCGGGGCGATCATTCCCAGGAAAGCGATGGCTTTTTAAAAAAGCTAAGGCAAAACCTTGGGCTGCCGCCCAAACCGGCCTAAAGAGGCGCCTATCGCCGCGCCTCTTTAGAATCTCCGGCTCTTTAACTGCGCGCTATCGCTGAATCGGGATGGCCGTGTTCCAGTTATCTCCGTGATAGCCGCAAAATGTCGCCGCTTAGGCGGTGCCTTCGCTGCGGGTTCGAGCCTCAGGTCTCGAACCCCTTGCTCAGCGCCATTTTTGAATGCGGCCCACACTTTTTTAAAACATAAAAGCAGATCGGGTTTTGTTTTTAGTCTTCCATCTTTTGATTTACATAGCCGCTAAGGCGCAGTCAAAAATGGCACCGGATGAGAGGTTCGAGACCTGAGGCTCGAACCCGAAAGACGGGGACGGCGAAGCCGTGACATTTTGCGCCGTGAACGGAAGTGGCTGAAACACGTGCCCTGCCAGCGGCGAAGCTGTCGGTGTTTCATGAAAAAGCGCGGAGTCCAGAGGCCTGCGGGTCTCTGGTCGGTGTGGGCCGACGCCCACGACCTTGAATTTGAATTTGAATTTGAATTTAAAAGATTCGAAGGGGTAAAAGGGGCCAAAGCCCCTTTATCTACAACGTTATTGTGCTGGCGCCGCACCCGGCGCATTACTCACTGCATCAGCCGGAACCACCGCAGGCACCATGATTTGATCATAAGCTTCCTGCAGGGCTTTGGCGCTCATCTCAGGTTCGCCTTTCGGCTGGACCAGTAATAAGGCGGGATCGCGGGAAAGCTGCTGTTTCAGCTCCTGATTCAACACCGGCAAGGTCAGCGTAGACAGGAACTCCTGACGCAGCTTCTGATATTGCTCCGGGGCGATATCCACGACGCCGTTTTGCTGTGAACGCAGTCGCTGGCTCATCAGCACGTCAGTATCAGTACGCGCGTAGGTGGCAAACAGTTTGCTGAGTTGATCCTTCTTCTTAGCAATCAGAGTGTCAAATTCTGCCTGCGACAGGCCGTTATTACGCACTTTGACCAACTCCTGCGCCAGGTTCTTCAGCGAGTCGAGCATCTTCTCCTGAGATGCATCCATACGGATGGCACACTGCGCACGCTGATACTGCACACGACAGTCAAAACTCAGATTAGATACCGGCTTCTCACCCGTTTTGGCTTCTTTGCCTTCCGCTGTCGTTTTTAAAGACTGCTGTAAATGCCAAAACAGCGCTTCACGCGCCAGATCGCTGCGCCAGTAATTACTCAGCGCCTGCGAATCCTGAATGGGTTGCCACGGCATATCCCACAGCAGAGAGAGTTTGTCCTGCGTCAGCGAGTCGTCCATCAATGTCATGGCTTTTGGCGTTAAACCCGGCAACGTTGGCAGGGTCTGCGGCGTATGACGCGATCCTTTGAGCGCGGAGAACGTCTTGTTGATCTGCTCCATCATGCTACGGTTGTCAACATTCCCCACCACGTACAACGTCATGGCGTCAGGCGTGTACCACTGATGATAAAACTGGCTGAGTGCTTTGATATCAATAGGATGGGCGGGTAACTGGCTTGGGTCATGGCCGAGCAGCGTTGAGCCGGTCAGACGATAGCGCCACCAGGCATCTTTAGTGTCCGTTGGCAGCGCACCGATAGGGTCTTGCGACATACGGGCGGCATTACCCACCGTTTCTTGATTAATCACCATTTTGCCACTGGTGGCGGCAAGCCAGGCCAGTGCTTCTTTTAACAGGTCAGGCCGGCCATTCGGCAGGCTGATGTTATACATGGTGAAATCATACGAGGTGATGGCCGGAGGCAGTGGCCGATCACTGTTGATGCTTTGCTGCCAGAATGACTGTAACTGAGAGCTACTGAAGCCTTCAGCATGGGTCAGAGCAATTCGGGGCAGAAAATGTGCGAAACCGGATTGCTGACTTGATTCAGCCAGAGAGCCAGTACCGACGATAAGACGTAATTCGATGCGATCGCTTGGACGTTGCGGCGTAGCCAGCATTTGCCAGGTAAAACCATTGTCTAATTTACCCTGCTGCCAGGCCGGATCAGGCTGTAATGCTTCAGCCTGTGCGTTGCCTGCGGCTGCTGCCAGCAGCAATCCACCAACGAGTAAACGAATTTTGGTGCCCTGCATGTGAACCCCTACGTAATGACAATCCAATGTTCTGAGTGCTAGTCCTGCCGGCGTCTTTCGACCCACCCACAGGATATCAATGTGTAAAAACGAAGACGGCAAAGTTTAGCACTCTGTTAGACCGCACGTTTTTACCGATGTCACCGTTCTCACGAAATTTTTGTTGGAAATCACTACCGAAGGGACACCGGGGATAACACATTATGAAGATAATCCAATGGTTACATCAAGCAACCGGTGGATTTATAGGAAAATTAGGCATGAAAAAGGCAGGATTCGGAAATTCCGACCTGCCTTTTAACTCTTTTTAATCAATTTTTTAGAAGGACCTAATCTGTCAGGCTGATTTCTCAGCCACTGCCAGACCTTTCCGACCCGATAAAGTGGCTTTCAACTGACCTTCGTCCAGTTGATTGCACCATTTTGCCACCACCACCGTCGCCACACCGTTACCCACCAGATTGGTTAAGGCACGGGCCTCGGACATGAAACGGTCAATCCCCAGAATCAGCGCCAGGCCGGCAACCGGAAGGTGGCCGACGGCAGAAAGGGTCGCCGCGAGGACGATGAAACCGCTGCCGGTCACGCCTGCGGCCCCTTTTGAGGAGAGTAACAGCACCACCAGCAAGGTGATCTGATGCCAGATATCCATGTGGGTATTGGTCGCCTGCGCAATAAATACCGCCGCCATCGTGAGGTAAATCGAGGTGCCATCGAGGTTGAAAGAGTAACCGGTTGGAATAACCAGTCCCACCACCGATTTTTTACAACCCAGACGCTCCATTTTGTCGAGCATACGCGGCAAGACGGATTCAGATGAAGAGGTACCCAGAACAATCAGCAGCTCTTCTTTTATATAGGCAATAAATTTGAAGATACTGAAACCGGTGAAGCGGGCGATAAGCCCCAGCACCACCACCACGAACAGCACGCAGGTCAGGTAGAAGCACAGGATAAGCTGACCCAGTTGCACCAGCGAACCCACGCCATATTTACCGATAGTAAACGCCATCGCACCGAAAGCACCCAGCGGGGCAAGGCGCATGATCATATTGATGATGCCGAAAATCACTTTCGCGAAGCTCTCGATGAAGTTGAAAACCAGCTGGCCTTTATCCCCAAGGCGATGAAGCGCAAAACCGAACAGAACCGCAAACATCAGCACTTGCAGGATGTTACCGCTGGCAAAGGCCCCGATCACGCTGCCGGGAATAATATCCAGCAGGAAAGGAACAATGCCCTGGCTTTGCGCCTGCTCGGCATACATCGCCACGGCTTTGGCATCCAGCGCGGCCGGATCGACATTCATCCCTGCGCCCGGTTGCACCACGTTGACGATAACCAGACCGATAATCAGCGCGATAGTACTGACGATTTCGAAATAGAGCAGAGCAATCGCGCCGGTACGACCCACGGCCTTCATGCTTTCCATACCGGCGATACCGGTAACGACGGTACAGAAGATCACAGGAGCGATGATCATCTTGATTAATTTAACAAAACCATCACCAAGAGGCTTCATTTGCGCACCCAGATCAGGGTAAAAGTGCCCCAATAAAACGCCCAACGTGATCGCCGTCAGCACCTGAAAATAAAGGCTTTTGAAGATATTCGTTTTCATTTATTGCCATCCTGTAGTGATACAACAACCCTACCTTCACTGTGGGTAATGCCCATAAGTGATAGGCGGGAAAATAACACCGACATAACAAGATGGAAATAATTTGTTTCGTTTTGCAATCCCTGTTGTTTTAAAACTAGAACTGAAAGCTTTCAGCAGAAAAGTAACAAGATGCGGGATACATCAAAACAGCAGTAACGAAAGGGGAAATCCGTGGCGTCTGGCCCCGCCAGGCAGTGAAATACGGGGTGGGCGTCGGAAGGAAAATGACCTCAGGGTCACAGCATCAAGGCTGCACAGCCTTCTCTTCACAAAATGTGCGCTCAAACTCTGCCTGGGACAATGGCGGGGAGAAGAAATAGCCCTGGCCAAACAGAATGTGATTTTCTAACAGCCAACTGCGCTGCTCGTCAGTTTCCACCCCTTCAGCAATCAGCTGGATGTTCATGGCCTTACCTATAGAGGCCACAATGTTCACCATCACGTCGTCATCCGGCAGGACGCTGACGAAACTGCGGTCAATTTTGATAACGTCGATCGGCAGGCTGCGCAGTCGATTGAGGTAGTCCAGCCCGGAATAGCCCAACCCAAAGTCATCCAGTTCGATGGATACACCGACGGCACGCAGTTCGCCCAGCAATATGAGCGCACGATCCAGATCATCAATGCGGGCCGTTTCGGTGATTTCCAGCACCAGTTGGCCGGGATTAATTTTATAACGGCTCAACAGGCTACGCAGCTCTGGCAAGAAATTACGCTGTTGTACCTGAATGCCTGAGAGATTAACCGACAGCGGCAGCGTAATGCCGCGCTGCTGCCAGCCAGCAAGAATGCGGCAACCCAGTTCGAGCACTTTATAACCCAGCATCCCCATCACGCCGATCTCTTCCGCGAGCACGATAAAATCACTTTCCAGACCGTAGCTGCCGTCGGCCATTTTACGGCGCAACAGCGCTTCCGCCCCCACCACCGCGCCAGTCGACATATTGACCTGCGGCTGAATAAACAGCACAAAGTCGTTCTGCTCCATGGCGTGCAGAATTTCATTCTCCTGCAACAGGCGTTTCTGAATTTTTTCGGTCAGTTCCGGTTCAAAGAACAGGATCTGGTTTTTACCTTGCTGATAGGCAGAAACGCGCGCAGCGCGGGCATTCACCATCAGCTGTAAAGCGGTGACCGCCACCTCGCCATTATAATGCATAATGCCGATGCTGCCGGTCGGATGCAGCGCCAGCGGCGTCTTGTCGCTCTCCTGAGGCGCATTAATGCGCTCCATGATTTGCCGGGCCAGGCGCATCGCCATAAAGGGACGCGCAATGTCGGTCGCCAACAAGGCAAATTCGTTGTAACTCAGACGCGCCAGCAGACACTCCGGCGGTAAGACCTCCATGATCGAACTGACCAGCGGACAACCGACATGGCCGTCATCACGCAGGCTTTCGATACCGATCAGCAGCAGGTGGAAATCTTTTTCTTCCGGGATGGCATTAATGCGCAGCTGCAAATGCGCCATAAACTGCGCTTCATTACTCAAGGCGGTTGGCGGCAGACTCGCGTGCTGAATTCTGTGTTGTGCTTTCAACCAGTGCTGCTGGTTACGGTTATAACTGCGGACCAACATCCCGAACTCATCATCTTCGTGGCGGGCGGGCAGGCTGAGTTGGTGATGGACGATGTCACTTTCAGACAGCGCTTCCAGTTCACGGGCGATCGCGCGTAACGGTTTGATCATCAGACGGTTGATACACCAACTGACCGAGATCGACAAAATCAGCGCCAGCAACAGGTACGTCGTCAGCATGGTGGAGAGCGCGCTGACGATAAACTGATACATGCGATAGGAGTCAGCCTGTAACTCAAGATAGGCCAAAGGCTTGGGGGCTGTCGGGCTGGCCGCAGCGGAATAGAGCGGGACCGAGATAGTGACCGGCAAATTAAACATGCGGACCACCCACTCAGGAACCGGGCGTCCGGCAGGGAAATGGGTACTTAGCGCGGTGATTTCATTGGGTAAAACCACCTCCGCGCGGCTGAGAATACCGACCGGACGCAGCGTGTTGAGAATATCCTGAGTTTCATTGAGGTCGACCTCCAACACGGCCTGCGACAAGGGCAGCCTGACGGAGTGGGCAATGCTTTCAAGTTGCTGGGCGTAATCGTCCCTCCGCTGCTGCACAAAGTGAAACAGTTGGATGACGATAAAAATACAGATAGTGATCACAGCGACACTTGACACTGCAGCCATCTGTTTAATGGTTAATGAACGCCTGACCCGCAATATATTACTCTCCAACACCGACCAACCTGATTTAAAGCCCACTTATCTTAACAGGCAGCGACGGGTAACCCTATCCTGCCGCAGTATACCTGATAAGAGAGGACTCTGGTCTCGTCCCGAGCGATTTTGTCTATTAAAACAACATCTTTATGACAGGAGATTTCATTCACTGCTATTCCTGACGCTTTTCATACAAATAAAAATAATCCTGCTATTTGCATTTCGCTCTGAAGGTTCGACTTCGCCTCTCATAGTCATTCTGATATTAACAACCCCAAAGCAATAAGTGTGCTACATATCACATTAAAGGCGGTGGAATTAACGCCACTATTGAATATTAGCAGCGAGTTCGGCCAAAAATTCTTTTTTACCAAGCAGTTAACAATGGCCTATAGTTATATGGGCTAATTCCTATTTTTTGTAAATTGTGCTTCTTGCTGCACCTTAGCTGATATATTAGGACTATTCCTAAGCTGGCATTTTTTCTGTACGAATCAATTCTTTGCTGAAATTTAGCTACTGATGATCGTTGGCCGTTTTCACGTCCTGATTATATAATCCCACCGGGCAGGTTATATGAATAAATATGACGACATTAAGCGCTTCCTTGAAAAATCAAAAACAGAAGATATTGATTATAAAGAGATAAGTGAGTCTTCTGTTGGCAATGGCATGACCGGCTCGATGAACAAATGGTCATTAATCAAGCAGGTCTCCGCCAGTGAAGAAGCACCGAGTGCACTGGAGAATGGCCGCACCACCCTGCCAACACCTCAGGCCATTTCCGCCGAAGAATTTGAGCGCACGGTGACGGTTGCCCATGACCTGTTGAACACGCCGGTTTCCACCCCCTCCATCGCTGAATCAGCGCCGATAAATACCTTATCGGCAGAAATCCCGGCAACGGGCAGTAACCTGATGGAAGCGCTACGTGAATCACTGCCGCCAGTATCGCCACCTCTTGCGGCACCTCAGGCACCCACAGCGCAGCACAGTGCTGCCATTTTACATGCACAATCGGTTACGCCAGACAGTGCAGGAAGCCTGCTCGATTCGGTGAAAAATGCCCTGCCTGTCCAGCCACCGGTACAAGCGCCTCAACCGCAGCCTCAGCCAGCGTATAGCGCCCCTGCGGCGCCAGTTAACGCAGCCGTTGCTCCGGCCCGGACACAACCCGTTGTAGCGCCGGTGCCCGTTTCTGCACCGCCACCACCGGGCGCGCAATTTCGCCAAATGTTCAAACAAAAAGCTCCGCTGTCTGCGGGTGCTTACTTACATCGCGATACGCCGCTTCAACCCTTGTTAGAGATGATTGCATCATGCCGTTAGTCTGTGTGTGTTCCCCGAAAGGTGGGGTTGGAAAAACCACGGTCGCCTCCAACCTGGCGTATTCCCTGGCCCGTAGCGGCAGCAAAGTCCTGGTCATCGATTTCGATGTACAGAATGCCTTGCGCCTGCATTTTGGTGTACCCATTTCCGACACCCGCGGCTTTGTGGCCGGATCGGGAAATGAGTCTGACTGGAGCCAGTTTATTCTCAAGGCTGGGTCGAATACGTTCGTCCTGCCCTACGGTGAAGTGAGTGAAGATCAGCGACTGGAATTTGAACATCAGTTGGCCAGCGACCCGCATTTTTTACAGCGTGGTTTAAATACCGTGCTTAATTACCCCGGTCTGGTGGTGATTGCTGATTTCCCTCCTGGCCCCGGTCCGGCGTTAAAAGCCGTGCAACCTTTGGCTGATTTACACGTGGTGGTGATGCTGGCGGATACCGCATCGCTATCGCTATTACCGCTGATGGAAAAAAATAAGCTCATCGGTTCCCCCCTGAATAATAAAAAGGGTGAGTATTACGTGGTTAACCAAAGTGATAATCGCCGGACTCTGAGTCGTGATGTCACGCAGTTCTTTGAACAACGCCTAAACGAACGGTTATTGGGCACCATCCACAGGGATGAATGTGTGCCAGAGGCGAATGCCTCGCAGCGCTCTATTATTGATTTCAGCCCGGTATCCGCTTCGGCTTTTGATATTGAACTGATCAGCAAAAAAGTCGCGGCCATTTTAGGGATCAAAGTCGGTGATGGAGAATTGCATGCCTCTCCAAAACCAAATAACTATTAATAGCTCCAGCAGACAGCGACCCTAAATGCGATGAATAAATTCCTATTCTCCCTGCTCGTCCTTCTTTTGCTGCCGGTAGCGGCAGTTATTATCATCACGCCCATGGACAGCCAGAAGCAGTATATATTTGGTCTGATTAGCATCGGTTTATTATTCATCTTAGGACGAATAAAAAATCGACGTATCTCTATAGTGCTGGTGATTCTGTCAGTATTAATGTCCACCCGTTATATCTACTATCGGGCAACAGAAACCCTGCATTTTAACTCCACCATAGAAACCATACTGGGAATAGGACTGTTCCTGGCAGATATTTATGTCTGGGTGGTGTTAATGCTGGCTTATTTGCAGACCATGTGGCCTTTAAACCGAACGATTGAACCCTTGCCTGAGGATATGTCGCTGTGGCCGACGGTCGATGTTTATATTCCGAGTTACAACGAAAGTCTTGATGTGGTTCGAGATACCGTTCTGGCCGCACAGTGCATTGATTATCCGAAAGATAAGATAAAAATTTATCTCCTCGATGACGGAAAACGGAACGAATTCGCCGTATTTGCCGCCGATGTGGGCGTCGGTTATATCACCCGTGATAACAATGCCCACGCGAAAGCCGGCAATCTAAACAATGCCATGAAACTCACCAAAGGTGAGCTGATTTGTATTTTTGACTGTGACCATGTGGCAACCCGGGTATTTTTACAGGCAACAGTGGGCGGCTTCCTTAAAGATGAACGCCTGGCACTGGTACAAACGCCGCACTATTTTTACTCACCCGATCCCTTTGAGCGCAACTTATCGATAGGGCGCAATATCCCGAAAGAAGGATCGCTGTTTTATGGCCCAATCCAGCAGGGGAATGACAACTGGAATGCCACCTTCTTCTGTGGCTCCTGTGCGGTTATTCGCCGCAGCGCGTTAGATGAAATTGGCGGTTTTGCCGTGGAAACCGTCACCGAAGATGCGCATACTGCATTGAAAATGCAGCGTCTTGGCTGGAAATCGTCCTTCCTGGCTATCCCGCTGGCGGCAGGCCTTGCCACTGAACGCCTCGGTTTGCATATCATCCAGCGTACCCGCTGGGCACGCGGCATGACGCAAATTTTACGCATGGATAACCCACTGTTCGGCCGGGGGCTGACCATCCCGCAAAGACTTTGTTACCTCAATGCGATGATCAGTTTCCAGTCAGGTTTACCACGGGTGGTGTTTCTTACCGCCCCGATTGCCTTCCTGCTGTTTAACTTGAATATCATTGCGTCTTCTTCGGCCCTTATTTTCGCCTACGCCTTACCGCATCTGGTGATGTCGGTTTATATGAACTCAAGGCTGAATGGCAAATTCCGCTACTCATTCTGGGGCGAAGTGTATGACACGGTCATGGCCTTCCACTTGATTATCCCAACCCTGGTGACGCTGATTTCCCCGAAAAAAGGGAAGTTTAACGTAACGGATAAAGGCGGGTTGCTGGACAACGGATTCTTCGATTTCCATATCGTTAAACCACATCTGATCGCATTGACGCTGATGCTAATGGGCATTGGCTGGGGTTTAATCCGGGTGATATTCCACGATTATTTTGATGTCGATCCGAGCGTTATTGCCCTGAACGTGGCATGGGGCAGTTTTAGCGTGATCATTCTGCTGGCCGCGATTGCGGTCGCCAAAGAGACCCGTCAGGTACGTAAAACGATCCGCATCGATGTCGCCATTCCGGCCATTATCCATTATGCCAACGGTATCTCCCTGCGCACCGAAACCATTGATATGTCGATGGGCGGCGTGCAACTCGTCACACCAGATGTCCGCTATCTGAATGAAGAGATTGAAGAGGTAGAAATTCAGCTGGCGTCCGGTGCCGAAAGCTTCCCGGTCAGCCAAATCAGCGCTGACAAAGACCGCCTGCGCCTGCAGTTCGAAAATCTCCCGCTGGATAAACGGCGTGAATTGGTCCGGGTTGTGCTGTCACGTGCTGACGCCTGGATTGGTGATGAATATCCGCAAGACAGGCCGCTTCACTCACTGTTCGGTATTGTCCGTTGTGTGTTCGATCTTTTCTTTGGCACCTGGCGCGAACGCCGTGCAAAAAATAAAACCTTGGCCAAAGAATCCGCCAGTAAGAGTGAAGCCGCATGAAACGACCATTAAAAAAATTATTCACTCGCCGTTTAACCACCGGACTGCTGCTTTCACTGGGCGTTCTGCCGCTGGTGCAAACCAGCGCAGAAGAGTCTGCCAGTACACCCGCGATGACTCAAAGTAACGGCCAGAATGCGACAGCAGACAGCGGAATGGGGAATTTGCCTCCGGCTCCCTCCTGGTTGCCAGCGACGCCGCCGGTCCCGGCCGGTAATGTGCCCCAGATCGATACCCGCCAGTCTGAAGTCGCCGCAACCTCAACCGGTGAGGCCGCTCCGCAAGCGGACACCACGCCGGCCAACACATTCCCGGTGGCAGCTTCACAGGACGCAGCGTCGGCGCAGGGATCCCCCCTGGTACAGGCGGTAACCAGTACCGTAACCGTCGCGGACATGGGCCAGCCCAACGGCCTGACGCTGAGCGGCGGCCAGTTGCAGTCAGGGATTATTTTCACCCTGCCCGGCGACCAGGTGATCACCAATGCCAAACTGTCACTGGCACTGAAAATCTCCCCGGCGCTGATTGCCCGGGATACCACGCTGGAGCTGATGCTTAACGGCCAGCCATTGGGCAATCTGCCGCTGAGCCAGAGCAGCAACGGCGGTGACGTCTATGAACTGGATATTCCGGCAGCGATGGTGGTGTCGAGCAACAACCTGAGTTTCCGCGTTCATGACATCAACACCATGACCTGCGAGAAAGATCAGTCGGACAAATATTGGGTCACGGTTCTGCCCACCACCAGCATCGGGCTGGAGGGTCAGCAGCTCAACATTGGCCGTAACCTCGGTCACTTCCCGCGTCCGTTCTTTGACCCGCTGCAAATGCAAGAGTCGAAAGTGACAATGGCGTTCTCATCATCGCTGCAACCGCAGGATGTCAGCGCTGCCGCCATCGTCGCTTCTTATCTCGGTATGCTGTCTGACTACCGTGACATCGACTTCCCGGTGGTACTGAATGATTTGCCGGAGCAGAACGGCATTCTGTTTGGCAAACCGGGGGATAAAATTGGTTCGCTGACGCTGCCTGCCAGCAACGGCCCGTCGATTCAGATCATCGATAACCCGCTGAACCCGGTCTACAAACTGCTGCTGGTATTAGGTAATGATGAAAACCAGCTGCGTCAGGCCTCTTACCGCTTGATCAGCGCCGCGATGCCAAACAACACCGATCATCTGACCGTCACGCAGCAAAGCATTCCAACGCGTAAACCGTACGATGCTTCGCGCTGGATTGATACTTCCCGTCCTGTGACATTGGGAGAGCTTGCCGCACGCGACCAGAACCCACTGACCGCGACCGGCATCTTCCATAATGAAATCCATGTGCCGTTCCGCGCGGCACCGGATCTCTTTATGTGGGATGGTCACACCATTCCGGTTCGCATTGATTATCGTTTCCCCACCGAAAATTGGATCGACGAGGACAACTCACAGCTCAATGTCTCCATTAACGGCACTTTCCTGCGCAACCTGACGGTCAATAAAGTCGGCCTGCTGGAAAACGTCTGGCGGCGTCTTGGCGGTGATAGCCGTCAGGAAAGTTACACCATCAAACTGCCCCCTTATCTGATCTATGGGGATAACCAGCTGGCATTCTATTTTGATATCAAGCCGAAGAAAAACGCGCCGTGCAGCATCCTGACCAGCGATAACATCAAAAGCCGCATCGACCCGAACTCTTATATCGATCTGAGCAGCAGCTACCACTTTACCCAGTTACCGAACCTCTCGTATTTCGTGGGGGCGTCTTATCCGTTCTCCAAACAGGCAGACTTCTCCGACAGCCTGTTACTGTTGCCGCCGGTGCCGACGGCGGGGGAAATCCAGACCCTGCTGAACATGGCGGCGCGTTCCGGTAATGCGACCGGCGTGCCGGTCAGTCATGCGCAGGTGGTGTTTGGGCTGAAAGGCAACGAAGGGGATAATCCGCTGTTTGAACGCGATATTTTAGCCATCACCACGCTCGGGGATTCCGCCTTTAACCAACAGTTGCTGGAATCCTCGCCGTTCGCCATCAACAACAATTCGCTCAGCGTGAAGACGCCGACACAGCTGCAACGTGCGCTCGACGCCCTGACCGGTGACTGGTATCGCCAGCCGCTGGATGCCGACCGTTACCTGTCGTCAACGGGTGCCGGGCGCGGGTTTATCAGCTACCGCTCGCGCTGGTCGCCTGACCATGCGGTGATCGTGGCGACCGGCACCGACGACCAGCAGTTGCTGAAGATCCACGGTGACCTGAAGTCCTCCAAAATCAACGCCGGTGTTCGTGGTGATCTGGCCATCATTACGGATGAAAACGGTATCCGCAGCTTTGCCGTCGGCAAGCAGTTCCCAACCGGCCAAATGCCGTGGTACATGATGGTGGTCTGGTATGCCAGCACGCACATTGTGATCCTGTCGCTGATCACCGTGATGCTTTCACTGCTGATAGGCTTGAGCCTGTACGTCCTGCTGGCCAAACATGCCGCGAAACGTCTGGGTAAGAAGCCGAAAAAATGAACAACACAATAATAATGACGATAGCACCTGACTCGGGCAGGCCACTGGCGATCACCGGAGTTACAAATGAAAAAACATAAACTGTCACTGGCCGTGGTCAGGGCTATTTATCTGGTAGGGATCGCCGGAATAGGAAGCTTCAGCGCTGCGAGTTACGCAGCGGACACCACAAATCCGGCCCTGAAGGCGCTGTTCGATCAGGCGGCTTATTGGCACGAACGCGCACATGACGATCTGGCGAAAGATGCGTTGAAAAAAGTGTTGCTGGTTGACCCCAACAACACGCAGGCGCTCTATCTGATGTCGCTCTATTCGATGCAGGCTGGAGATAAAACCGCCGCCAATCAGTGGCGTGAAAAGTTGAGTGCCGTGTCACCGCAGGACTCGCGGCTGGCCTCGCTCAACAGTGCCAAAGCCATGCAGTCCATTCCGCCGACCCAGTTGGCCTCGGCCCGGCAGATGGCGGCGCAGGGCAATATCAGTGGTTCACTGGCAACCTACCGCACTATCTTTAACGGCAACCAGCCACTCGACAGTCTGGCCACCGAATATTACCTGACAATGGCCGGTGACAAGACGCTACAGCCACAAGCCATCGAAGGGCTACAGCAGCGCGTAGCGCAACGTCCGGACGACACGTCGGCGAAACTGGCGTTGGGCAAAGTCCTGACCTATCAGGAATCATCCCGTCGGGACGGGATCAATTTACTCGGTAGTTTGGCCGCCAACAGCCCGGAAGCGGACCGTTCGCTGCGTCAGGCGCTGTTGTGGATGGCGCCGAAAGAAACCGACCGCGAGCTTTATCAGGGTTATCAGGCACGCCATCCGAATGACACCGCCGTGATGGCCTATTTCCAGAAAAACATCGGCGGCGTGGCCAAAAGTCAGGGCTTCAATGCGCTCAACAGCGGCGACGTCACCGACGCCAAAACCCAGTTCCAGACCGTACTGGCGGGCAACCCTAACGACCCGGACGCGCTGGCCGGCTTGGGTTATCTCGCTCAGCGCAGCGGTGATTTTGCCGCTGCGGCAGATTATCTGAATCGTGCCGCCCAGCAAGGCGGAGCCAACAGTGCTCAGCTCGCCGCGCAGGCACAAGATTCCGCGTTTTACGCGCAATTGGCGAAAGCCAAAGCGGATGCCGGTTCCGGCAACTATGACAGCGCGCTGGCCGCCGTGACGCCGCTGACGCAGGCCGAAGGCGACAAAGGTCTCTCCGCCAGTTTGTTGCGGGCCGACATTTTACGCCGCAAAGGCGATCTGGCCGGTGCCGAGCAACAATACAGCGCACTGGGCGACAACCCGGATGCCCGTGCCGGACTCTATTACGTGCTGCGCCAGCAGAATAAGCCGGAGGCCAGTCAGGTTCTGCAAACGCTGCCGGTGGCGCTGCGCAACAAACTGCAACCACCTGCCGTGGCGGACGTTATCGAACCGATGCGCCGCCAGGCTGCGCAGGCCATGGCAAACAACGATCCGCAGCGCGCACTGAATATTTTACAACAGGCACAGCAACGTCAGCCGGGCAACGTCTGGGTAAAACTGGATATGGCGCGCATTCTGCAAAAGCAGGGGCAAACCGCACAGGCGCAGTCGCTGATGGCCAGTTCCACCCGGCCGGGAGCCGGTGCGACAGACCTGTACGCCGCCGCGCTGTTTGCGTCGGAAACCAAAAACTGGTCCACCGCCAGCGCTCTGCTGTCACGTATTCCGCGCAGCAACCAGACCGCCGCGATGCGTGAACTGGCCCAGCGCGCCAACTTCAATCAGCAAATGGCGACCGCCGAGGCCTATCAGCAGCAGGGCAACAGCGCCGCTGCCGCCAATACGCTGCGGGCACTGGCGCAGGATCCGCCTTCGGCACCCGCTGATGTCGGGGCATTGGCGAAAAATCTCGCCGCCACCGGGCAGATTCCGCTGGCCGTACAGTTAGTGCGCCAGAATATGCAAAAAGGCGTGCACGGCAATGCCGGTGATTATGCCGATCAGGTCACGGTGCTGAACCAGGCTGGGCTGAGTAATGAAGCGCAGGCCTTCCTGCAGAATCCGCAGATTCAGGCCAGCACCACGCCGACCGAAATGGCGGATATGCGCAACGGCTTTGTGATCAATCAGGTCGATCAACTGCGTGAACAGGGGCAGTACGCGGCCGCTTATGACAAGCTGGTTGTCGCGCTGCAGGCCGATCCGCAAAACCGCGACCTGATGCTGGCGATGGCCCGCCTCTATCAGTCCGGCAAAATGAACAAACAGGCAGGTCAGGTTTATAACTACCTGATGAGCAACGACACCCCGACGCAGGATGCCCGCATCGGTGCCATTAACGTGGCGCTGGCCGAAGGAGATAACGCGCGGGCGCATGAGCTGATGAACGGCCTGACCGGGCCACGTACGCCGGATCGCCTGTTACTGGCTGCCCGCGTCGCGGAAGCCGAAGGTGACCACCAGCAGGCGCTGGCGCTGTTGCGTTCAGCCAAAGGTAAGGTGATCGGACTGGAGGGCGCAGACGGCGGTTCGTCGCAAATCGCCGGTTTGCAGTTGACCGACAATCCGTTTATCAACCGCTCTACGCAGGGCACCCGCAGCACCACACAATCGGTGTATGGCACGGTGATGCCATGGCAGCAGTCAGATCAAGTCTCCTCAACCAGCACCGCTCCGCTGCCAGGTGCAGCACCGACCGCCGTGGTTCAGCGTAATGCTACCGAGAAGCAGATCGACGATATGCTCACCACGCTACAGGACAAAACGGCAAACTGGGTGCAGGGCGATCTGTCCGTGCGCGGGCGTGATGGCGAAAGCGGCCTGAGCCAGCTGACCGAAGCCAAAGCGCCGATGACCTTCTCCTTCGTGCCCTTTGATACTTCACGCGTTACGCTTGGCGTCACCCCTATCACGCTCGACGCCGGCACCAGCAGCGGCGACGCCAATAACCGTTTCGGTACCGGTGCGCTGCACGGCGTGCTCAGCCCGTCGGCGCAGGCACTGGCCAATACCTCCAGTACACCGCCGTCGGCTTCGCAATATATCGCCGATCAGTCCTCCGGTTCACAAAGTCAGTCTGGCGTGGAACTGAACGCCGCACTCAGTGGCGATAATTATAAAGTCGATGTGGGTTCTACCCCACTCGGGCAGGATTTAACCTCGCTGCTCGGTGGCGCGCAGTGGGCACCAAAACTGGGGGATTTCACCACCCTGACGGTAACGGCTGAACGCCGCGCGGTGACTGACAGTTTGCTCTCTTATGTCGGTGTGCAGGATAGCTACACAGGCAGTAAGTGGGGACAAGTCACCAAAAACGGCGGCAGCGTTAACCTCTCCTATGATAATGGGGATGCCGGTTTCTATGCTGGCGGTGGCTACTACAGTTATCTGGGTACCCATGTGACCTCGAATACTGCGGTCAATGCTAACGTCGGTATGTATATTCGCCCGTATCGTTATGACGACCGCGAGCTGAAAACCGGTATTAACGTCGGTTACATGAACTTTGACAAAAACCTCAGCTACTTCAGCTACGGCCAGGGCGGTTACTTCAGCCCGCAGAACTACGTCAGCGTGTCGTTCCCGGTGGAATATACCCAGAAATATAATGACTGGGATCTCAAGCTGAGCGGTGCAGTCGGTTACCAATCCTATACCCAGGATGCAAGCCCTTACTTCCCTGAAGATCCTGATTTGCAGGCACAGCTGGAGAACAAAGTGGCAAACAACACCGCGCAGGAAGCCTATTATACGGGGGGTTCCAAAAGTGGTATCGGCTGGAATGCGGGCGTCGGCGGCAACTATCATCTTAATAAAAACATGCAGATTGGCGGGCAAGTGGGCTATGACACGTTCGGTGACTACAATGAAAGTAAGGCTCAGGTCTACTTCCGTTATCTGATGGGCAACAACTGATCCCGGTGGAAAAAACCATGCAAGAACAAGATTATTCGCAGGTTGAGCAGCAATACTATCGCCACCGTCATCAGACTTCCGGCTGGCAGAGTTTGGTTCAGGTGCTGTTTTCCGGCATTCTTTCATCTGCCGATGACGAAGACGGCCGCCGCTTCCTGACCCTGATGGGCGGCAATCTGGCGCGCCAGCATCCGTTACCGGCCTCGGCCACGCTCGGCGAGTTGGAGGACAACCTGAATCAGTTGCTCAGCCATTTCGACTGGGGGGTGGTCAAAATTGAAGCTACCCAGCAGCAACTGACGCTGGTGCATATTGCCTGGCCTGCCGCGCCGCAGGGGCAGGATCAAGAACTGTGGACCATCGCGCTTATCGCCCTGCTTGAAGGGGCCTATGCCGAATGGCTGCTGGCGCAGGGCGGGCAATCTTTTGTCCCGCTGCGCTGGCAGGAAAGCACCCGCGAAGGTGCCTTGGTCTTTCGTTATCAAAATGGATTGTAAGGAATTTTTATGTGGTCATTTCGGGCCCGCAGCCTGGTGCTGTGGTTCAGCCTCGCATTATCGCTTTTCTCTACGTCAGTAATGGCGCAGGACACCGGTTGGTCAGACTATAAAAGTCGTTTTCTGATGCCAGACGGGCGGATTGTTGACACCGCTAATAAAAACGTCAGCCACACCGAAGGGCAGGGTTTCAGTATGCTGCTGGCGGTGTTCAACAACGATCAGAAGACCTTCGACAAGCTGTGGCAGTGGGCCAACGACACCCTCTACCGCAAAGATGTCGGGCTCTATTCATGGCGCTATGACCCGAGTAACACCCCAAAAGTGGTGGATAAAAATAACGCCGCCGATGGCGATACGCTGATAGCCTGGGCATTATTGCTGGCCGGTGACCAATGGCATGACCCGCGTTATACACAGGCGTCAGAAAAATTGCAGGCGGCGCTGATTAAGCACACGGTGATCGACTACGCCGGTTATAAAGTGATGCTGCCTGGCATTTCTGGGTTTAATCAGACCAGTTCAATTACGCTCAATCCCTCTTACTTCATCTTCCCGGCATGGAAAGCCTTTTATCAACACAGCCATCTGAAAGTGTGGAAAGATCTGGATGAGAGCGGTACCGCGATATTGAGTAAAATGGCCTTTGGCGATGCCCGCCTGCCGACTGACTGGGTCGATATGAGTGTCGATGGCACCATGAAACCGTCAAGCCGCTGGCCGACGCGCTTCAGTTACGATGCGGTGCGCATTCCGCTATACCTCGGCTGGGCACACCCCGGCAGCCCGAATCTCGCCCCGTTCATCCAGCTGTGGCAAAAGACGCCGCGCGATGCGACACCGGCCTGGGTTGATGTCATGACCGGCACCACAGCGCCCTACAACATGTCGCCGGGCCTGCTGGCTATCCGCGATTTCACCATGGCCAACCGCAGCGCCATCAGCCCGAATCTCGTGCCAAAAGATGATTACTACTCGTCATGCCTGCAACTGTTGACCTGGTGGGCCAGTCAGGGGAAATAGATTTCACGCAAATCCAACCCAATAAAAGAGGAAACGGCATCTGATGAGGATGCCGTTTTTTATTTTCCAGACGCACACTGATTTGCCCAAAATCATTCGAGTTAGATCCAGGCGGCAACTGAATGAATCCCCGAGAGCTTACTCAGGTAAGTGACCGGGGTGAATGAAGGCCGCCAACGCCGAGCTCACTTGAAGGATGAAGGGCAAATTAGAAGTAGTATTTGAAGCGCGCACGTACTCCATATCGCGTGTCATTATCGCTCTGATCGCCGTTATCTGCGGTGTCGAGCATAGAGGCGTAGGCACCCAGATAGAGATTGAAGTTCGGCATATTCATAATGTTCGGGATCAGATAGGACGTATGCACCGTGTGGATGCTGTACGTGCCCGCACCGTCAAAGGCGTAGTCGCCGTTGTCATTGCGCATGAATCCGCTGTTGTTGAACTCATCAATCTGGTTGTGCGCATAGATATACCCCAGTTCCAGACGGTGCCACAACACGTTGGCGCCGATGGAGAAATCTTTCTCGTCCTGCGCGTCAAGATAGGCGGTGCTGAAGTTGGCGACCACGCCATCATCAGGGTCTGCTTTCTGGCCGTTCCAGGTCATGGTCATGCCATAGCCATTACGTTTTGACTGATCAACCGTGTCACCCTGCGCATTTTCATACCCATAGGCATTGTTGACCACGTTGCTTTCCATCGCGACAGCGGCGGAAAAAGCATCGCCTTTCCAGGCCACAATCGGGCGAAGATAGACCACGTTTTTGTCATTGGTCAGGCTGTTACCGTGGTAATCCCTGTCAGCAAACAGTGAAGTGCCATCTTCCACCAGCGTGTTTAATTCGAAATACCAGTTACCGATATTTTTGCTCAAATTGAAGTTGCCGCCGCTGTCACTGCGCCCGCGCCCTTCTTTCATCATGTAGATATAACCGTAACCGTCAGAGTAGAGGTCATTGGCGGTATTCCCGGAATACTCAACAAAAGTGTCCTGATTGAGCGGGAACATATCGTAGGCTTCGAAGCGTCCCACTTTGGCCTGCCAGTTTTGCTCCTCGCCGAAGAAGAAGGCGGCGTCATCGACATTCATGCTGCCGTGAAGGTCTGCCAGTGGTTGTACCGTGAAACCGGAGAATTGCCCATTCTCATTGCGGCGGTAACCATCGACCCCAATCAACAGGCGGCCGTTAATATCCCAGCGTTCATTATTTCCCGCCTTCCAGTTTTTATTATCGCTGGTCCTGGCCGACGTTAATTGCCCACTGCGGCTGGCACCGTCCATATTAAATTCCACATCACCATACAATTTCAGGTTATCGAAACCATTAAGGGTGAGCGCTTTAGTATTGGCCGGTTCTTTCTGTTGAATATCCACGGCGGCCACCTGCATTTCCTGCGTTTTCTTCAGTGTCTGGTCGTCATGTTTTAGTTGCTGGATCTGTTTTTCAGCATTGTCTGCCCGCGTTTCCGCCTGTTGCAACCGCTGTTCAAGCTGCGCCAGACGGGCTTCGAGACTGGCAGAGGAGGACGCTGCCGCATTACAACTACCTGATACCGCAGCCCCGACCATTAAAGCGATAAGTGTTAATTTTTTCATGATGTCCCTTTCATTAGCCATTTAAAGAAATAACGTAATCGGAATGGTAAATAACATAATTTTATAAAAATCTTTATCAACATAAATAAATAAATAAAATGGAATGTATGGCGAGAGAATAATATCTGTCAAAAGACTTTAACTATAAACGTGATGCCGATCGGCCTCTTGGTTAACTGCTATTATTAATAATTTGTATTAATTATATTTTTATTTTAAATATATAAAATGCAAATGAGTAAACAGGGAATTATTCTGCGAATTAATACGCTGCGCAGGGCGATCGGCTAATAATCATCTCAGCCATAGAGTGCGTCACGTCGCATTTCCAATGTCGCTTTTGCAAAGTTTCTAGCCAATATGGGATTGGCCTCGCATAATTTCTTTCTAATACAGCCACCTATAAAAAGAAGAAACGATGAAAAAGACGATTCTCTCCATGCTGCTTTGCGCAAGTACCTCTGTCATGGCCGCCGAACCGGTCAATATCACTATTCTGGGTACCTCCGACCTCCACGGCACCTTCGTACCCTGGGATTATTCCACCGACACCGAAAATCTGGCGGGCAGCCTGAGTCAAATTGCCACGCAGGTGCATAAAGTTCGGGCGCAGCAACCCAATGTGATTTTGGTGGATGCCGGTGACACCATTCAGGGCAACTTCATTGAGACTTTCAAGAACGATAAAACCAGCCCGATGATCCTCGGCTTTAATGCGTTGAACTACGACGTCTGGGTGATGGGTAATCACGAATTCGACTTTGGTCTGAAGGCGTTAGCCACCCCGCTCAGTCAGTTTAAAGGCACCGCGCTGGCGGGAAACATTCTGTGGGACAGCGGCAAACCTTATCTGCCTGCCTATAAAATCATTGAACGTCAGGGCGTGAAAATCGGCGTCATCGGCATGGACACCCCGATGACCGCTGAATTTGCCAAAGGCACCGATCGCATCAAAGGCCTGAACTTTACCGACCCGGTTAACGCGGTGAAAAAGGTGATTGCGGAACTTCACGGCAAAGTGGACGCCATCGTGCTGGTCGCTCACATGGGCATCGATAACGAGAACCAGCGCCCCGGCACCGGCGTGGGAGATATCGCCCGCGCCAACCCGGAACTGGCGGCCATTGTCGCCGGGCATATGCACGTAAAAGTGGATAAAGAAGTGATTAATGGCGTGATCATCACCGAACCGGATAAATATGGCCGGGCGTTGTCGCGCATCGATTTGCAGTTTGAACAGCAGAACGGCAAATATGTGCTGATCAATAAAGACTGCTACACCTATCCGATCAAGGGCATCACGTCCGACAAGCAGATGGAAGAGATCTACCAGCCGTTTCATAACATCCTGCGGGCCAATGCCAACCGGCCGATTGCCCAGCTGACCGGGCAGGATCTGGTACCGCCGGACGCTGTGAAAGGTATTCCTCAGGCGCATATTCAGGATACCGGCATCAGCGCGTTGTATCAGGAAGCCAGCCGCTACTACGCGCCTAAGGCCCAGGTCATCGCTTTGCAGATCGACAATGACCGGCCAAAACTGAACGTGGGCACCATCACCGCCAAAGATATTGCCTTCAACTACCAGTATGCGGGCGGCGAAATCACCGTGTATCAGCTCACCGGTAAAGAACTGAAGAAATACATGGAGTGGTCGGCGGGATACTTTAATCAGCAACATGACGGGGACGTGACCTACAGCTTTAACCCGCTGCGCCGCGCATCTAAATATTCCACCAACGACTTCTTCGACGGCGTCACCTATACCATCGACCTGCGTAAACCGGTCGGGCAGCGCATTACCGATCTGAAAATGAACGATGGCTCACCGGTTACCGACAGCACACCGATCCGCCTCGGCATGAACGCTTATCGCATGGGCCACCTGACCCAAAAAGGCGGCGCGCTGGAGGGAATGCAGTTCCCGGTGCTGTCAGATACCAAAGTGGAATATGGCGAAGAGGCCGGAACCATCCGTAATCTGACCCTCCGCTATCTGACTGACGTGAAGAAAGGCCAGTATCAGGGCAAGGCAGAACATCGCTGGAAACTGACCGGCATGGAAGGTTACGAGCGTGAACGCAAAATCGTGGATCAGTTGCTGAACGACGGCAAAATCAGCGTCCCGACGACAGAGGATGGCCGCTACACCAACGTGGCCTCCATCAACGTCAAACCACTGCTGTTTAGCGATGCGAAAATCATGAAAAAACAGATCACCGCGCTGCAACAACAAATGCAGGCCACCAGCGATCCGGTGGTGAAAAAGCAGCTGAGTGACCAATTGGTGATCATTGAGGCGATTAACTGATTGGGCACCAAAAAACCGCAGTAAAGACTCATGCCGCTCGCTTAAAAACGGGCGACTTGCTTTTTGTTCAACACCACAGGATAATTCGCATACAATTTTTACCATTTTTTGTATTTAGCATCTTCAGGGAAAAAAGATGAAGGGTTTTGATTTTAGGAAAAAACACCGAAAACTCAAACAAGACATAAGTAATTTTCGGATTAATATTTTAAAATTACGCTCATTAATAAAAAACCGGGTATCAAAAAAAGATAACCTCAATGGCAAGCTACAACCAACTATACTCATTCTCAGAACAGGTGATGAAATTGGGGATGCTATAATAGCCACAGGGTTAGCGAAAAAATTATATGATGCGGGATATCAGGTTAATTTTCTTGCCGGTAAATCATGCGCGAATTTATTTAGCCACACAGCCTTTATTAATAAAGTTTTTATATATGACCGAGATAAATCCCCACGAAGATTAAAACGAGAAAAATTTGATATTGTTATTGATTTGAATGATATTTTAACCTTCCGACGAATTAAATTAATTTATCACCTTAATGCTAATATTACCATTGGATTTAACAAGTCAAAATATCCAATGTATTCAAAATCCATTGAATTTATGGATATTGATATTCACATTACGGAACGGTATAAAAAAGTATTGGACTTTCTTGGCATTGAGACGACTGACTATGAATATTTATTGGGCGTTAGCGAGAGTGATGAGAAAACACTATCTGATAAAGTGTCACCACTGAATGTTAAATATTTAATCGCGTTAAATCCACTCACCAGTTCATTAGATAAAAATCTCTCTAAAAAACAAGTGGAAGATATTATTTATTTCATTAAAGACAATTATCATAGCATTGGTATCATACTCATTGGGAGATACAATAAAATATCTGAATTTAAAACAGATGAGTGTATTGTTTTCCCTGAAAGTACAATTAGTTTTGCTACAGCCATTGTGAAAAATGCAGATTTAATCATCACACCTGATACGTCCATTGTTCATTTATCACGAGCTTTTAATAAAAAAATGGTCGCTATTTATAATAATGGAAGAATAGAGGAGACAGGATTCCTTGCCTATAACATGTGGCTTCCTGGTTATGAAAATTCGACTGTTATTCGAGTCAACACACCCAATATTAGTGAATTTGATTCAAAGGAAATCATCACAAAAGTCAAAGAAATCATCCCTCCAGAGTTACTCAAGATATCAGCCTAATGATAACTGCCTCTGAGGCTGGTGTTCTTCCTGGCCGATTTAGCCCAGTAGAATTCCCCGTCCTTAGCGAAAAAACTGCACCTTAATCAGTTGGGTCCAACTTTTAGGGTGCAGTTAATGGCAAAAACCTACGCCTGCCCCGCCTCAACCAGTGGCTGAGTTTTTCCCATCTCATCCTGATCTACCGCAAAACAGGCCACCAGTTGGTCACCGTACGGTTTCAACTGCGGCTGGAACTGGGTACAGGTGGTGAAGGCTCGGCGGCAACGGGCGTTGAACGCGCAACCGGCTGGCGGGTTAAGCGGGCTTGGCAACTCACCGGTCAGCTTGATGCGCTCACGGCGCTCATCCGGGTTCAGGCGCGGCGTCGCGGACAGCAGCGCCTGCGTGTACGGATGACGCGGATTGTTGAAGATGGCGTCTTTCGGGCCCTTCTCCACGCAGCGGCCGAGGTACATCACCATCACTTCATCGGCAATGTGTTCAACCACCGACAGGTCATGTGAGATGAACACGTAAGACAGCCCCAGATCCTGCTGTAAATCCATCATCAGGTTCAGCACCTGTGCGCGCACGGAAACGTCGAGCGCCGACACGGGTTCATCGGCAATCACCACGTCCGGGTCAAGCATCAGGCCACGGGCGATGGCAATACGCTGACGCTGACCGCCGGAGAACATGTGCGGATAGCGGTCGTAGTGCTCGGTTTTCAGGCCGACTTTTGCCATCATCGCCAGCGCTTTTTCACGACGTTCGTCGCGGGTCAGCCTGGTGTTGATCAGCAACGGCTCTTCGAGGATCTGGCCAACTTTCTTACGCGGGTTCAACGATCCGTAAGGATTCTGAAACACGATTTGGATCTTCTGGCGGCGCAGCTTTTCAGCCGTGGCGTCAGGTTTCAGCAGATCCTGTCCGCGGTAATAAAGCTCACCGCCGGTTGGGATCTCAATCATGGTCAGCAGGCGGCCGAGGGTCGATTTCCCACAGCCGGACTCGCCCACCACGGCCAGGGTTTTGCCGCGTTCGAGGTCAAAAGAGACGCCGTCGAGGGCTTTAACGGTGCGCTCAGGGGCAAACAGCCCCTTCTTCACCGGGTAGTGTTTTTTCAGGTCAATCGCCTGCAACAGAGGCGCTGACTTGGTGGGGTTTTCATGACTCATAGGTAGGTCTCCCGGCATCATCCAGCGGATAATGGCACTTCGACTGACGCCCGTTCGCAAGGTCACGCAGCGCCGGTTCTTCTTTACGGCACAGATCCGTTGCATACGGGCAACGCGGGTTCAGCAGGCAACCGTTCGGACGGTCATATTTGCCCGGCACCACACCCGGCAATGACTGTAAACGGGCTTTGTCGGCGGCGAATTCAGGTAACGAGCGCAGCAAGGCCTGGGTGTACGGATGGCGCGGCGCACGGAAAATCTCCGTGGCTTTTGCCGATTCCACCACCTGACCGGCGTACATCACGATGATGTGCTGTGCCGCTTCGGCGACCAGCGCCAAATCATGGGTGATCAGCATCAGCGCCATGTTTTCTTTCTGCTGCAATTCCAGCAACAGCTCGATGATCTGCGCCTGAATGGTCACGTCGAGCGCGGTGGTCGGTTCGTCGGCGATCAGCAGTTTTGGCCGGCAGGCGATCGCCATGGCGATCATTACGCGCTGGCTCATCCCACCGGAAAGCTGGTGCGGATAGACATCGAGGCGTGAAGCAGGATCAGGAATACCGACCAGGTTGAGCAAATCAATGGTGCGCTGACGACGGGTCTTTTTATTGCCGCCCTGATGCACCTTGATGGCTTCCATAATCTGGAACCCCACGGTGTAACACGGGTTGAGGCTGGTCATCGGGTCCTGGAAAATCATCGCGACTTCGGCACCGACAATCTGACGGCGCTCTTTTTCGCTCATTTTTTGCAGGTCGCGTCCGCCGAACTCCAGCGTCTCGGCCATCACTTTGCCGGGGAAGTCGATAAGCCCCATCAGTGCCAGCGAACTGACCGATTTGCCGGAGCCAGATTCGCCCACAATCCCAACCACTTCGCCTTGCTTTACGCTGTAGCTGATACGGTCGACGGCGCGAAACGGCGTACCTTCATCACCAAAGTGAACGGAAAGTTTATCGACGGTCAGCAGCGTTTTACCGACCGGTACATCTTGAATTAATGTGGTTTCCATCTCTCGTCCCTTACTGCTTGAGTTTAGGGTCAAGGGCGTCGCGCAGACCGTCACCCATCAGGTTAAATGCCAGTACCGTCAGCAGAATGATCACGCCCGGGAAGGTCACAACCCACCACGCGCTCTGAGCAAACTGCAATACGTCGGACAGCATAGTGCCCCACTCAGGCGTTGGCGGCTGTGCGCCCATACCGAGGAAGCCGAGAGCCGCCATGTCGAGAATGGCGTTGGAGAAACCGAGCGACGCCTGCACGATCAGCGGCGCTAAGCAGTTAGGCAGAATATTGACGAACATCTGACGAGTCGCACCGGCACCGGCCACGCGCGACGCCGTAACGTAGTCGCGGTTCACCTCAACCAGCACCGCCGCACGGGTTAAACGCACGTAGTGTGGCAGGGCAACGAAGGTCAGGGCCAGCGAGGCATTGACTATCGACGGACCGAAAATCGCCACCAGCACCAGCGCCAGCAGCAGGCTTGGCAAGGCCAACATGATGTCGACCACACGCATGATCGCGGCATCAATCAGGCCGCCGTAGTAACCGGCAAACAGACCGAAGACCACGCCGAGGATCAAAGAGAGCACCACCACCAAACAACCGACCAGCAGCGACAGACGCGCACCGTACATCAGGCGGGTAAGAATATCGCGGCCGACGTCATCGGTTCCCAATAAGAATTTCCAGCTACCACCCTGCATCCAGACCGGCGGACGCAGCAGCGCGTCACGGAACTGTTCGGCAGGCGCGTGTGGTGCCAGAACGTTGGCACCGATAGCAATCACCAGCATCAAAATGATGTAAACCAGACCGGTAACGGCCCCTTTGTTGCGCTTGAAGTAATGCCAGAATTCGCGCAAAGGCGGCATCGGCGTTGGCGCAGCCGTCACGATTTCATTCGCGACGGGCTCTGTAACCTGAGACATGTTGCGCCCCTTATTTTCTATGACGAATACGCGGGTTGACCACGCCGTAGAGCACATCTACCAGCAGGTTAACCACGATAATCAGAATGGCGACCAGCAGCACACCGCCTTGTACGACCGGATAGTCGCGGCGTTGTAATGCGTCGATAAGCCAGCGGCCGAGTCCCGGCCAGGAGAAGATGGTTTCCGTCAGGATGGCACCACCGAGCAGCGTGCCCACCTGCAAACCAATGATGGTCACCACCGGCAGCAGTGCGTTACGCAAGGCGTGGACCACGATCACCCGCATACGGCTGACGCCCTTGGCGCGCGCGGTACGGATGTAGTCTTCACCCAGCACTTCCAGCATGGAAGAACGGGTCATACGCACGATAACTGCCAGAGGAATGGTACCGAGTACCAGGGCCGGTAAAATCATGTGCATCACAGCGTCTTTGAAGTCACCCGGCTCGCCCCAAATCAGCGAGTCGATCAGCATAAAGCCGGTCAGCGGCATGCTGTCATCGAGGAATACGGTATCGCTTATTCGCCCCGATACGGGCGTGAGATTAAGCTGCACCGAGACCAGCATCACCAACATGATGCCCCACCAGAATATCGGCATCGAATAACCTGTCAGCGAGATGCCCACCGCCGTGTGGTCAAAGATGGATCCGCGTTTAACCGCTGCCAGCACCCCCACAGGAATACCGACGATCACCGCGAAAAGCATGGCGCAGATACCCAATTCCAGCGTCGCTTTAAAGCGTGGCACAAACTCCTGCCAGACTGGAATGCGGCTTTTTAACGACACGCCTAAATCACCGTGCAGCACGCCGTTCACATAGTGGAAGTATTGCTGATAGAGAGGCTTGTCGAGCCCCATCTCTGCCATCAACTGAGCGTGGCGCTCGGCAGAAATACCGCGTTCTCCGGCCATGATGGTCACCGGGTCACCTGGGATCATGTGCACGAAGGCAAAAGTCAGCAAAGTTATGCCGATAAACGTTGGGATAACTAACCCCAAACGTCGGAGTATGAACTGAAACATATCCCGTACTCTCTGTATAAAATGCCCGGAGAACCGTAGCTCGCCGGGCTTATTGTTAACTCACATTGCTTTCTAAACGTATGACTCTAAGGCTGTAGTGAATGGCCCGCGAACAAGGCGGAGGAGCACAGCAATCAAGACATACCTTCAGGTAGGCGAAGATTGCGAGCACCACACAACGCGGTTCCCGGGTCATTCAGTAAGCTGTCACTCAATCGAGACGTTTTCGAAGTGATGCTTACCGAGTGGATCAACCACATAGCCTTTAACTTCTTTACGCACTGGCTCGAACACGGTGGAGTGAGCGATGATCAGCGCAGGTGCCTGGTCATGCATCACAACCTGTGCCTGTTGGTACAGCGCAACACGTTTGCCGTGATCGGATTCTGCACGGGCTGGCTGAATCAGATCTTCAAACGGCTTGTAGCACCAGCGTGAATAGTTAGAGCCATCCTTCGCTGCCGCACAGCTGAACAGGGTGGCGAAGAAGTTGTCCGGGTCCCCATTGTCCCCAGTCCAGCCCATCATCACAGACTGATGCTCACCGTTTTTGGCGCGTTTCAGGTACTCGCCCCACTCGTAAGTCACGATATTGGCTTTAACACCGATTTTCGCCCAGTCGGACTGGATCATCTCAGCCATACGACGTGCGTTCGGGTTGTACGGACGCTGAACCGGCATGGCCCACAGATCGATGGTGAAACCATCAGCATGGCCCGCTTCTTTCAGTAATGCTTTGGCTTTTTCCACGTCATACGGGTAATCCACCACGTCTTTGTTGTAGCCCCACATGGTTGGTGGGATCAGGTTTTTAGCCGACTGGCCAGCACCCTGATAAACCGCATCGATGATGGCTTGTTTGTTCACAGCCATGGTCAGTGCCTGACGCACTTTCACTTCATCCAGCGGTTTTTTCTCAACGTTGAAGGAGAGATAACCGACGTTCAGACCTGGCTGTTGCATCAGGTTGATGGTCTTATCTTTCTTCATTGCCGCGATGTCAGCCGGGTTCGGGTACGGCATCACCTGGCATTCGTTTTTCTGCAATTTCGCATAACGGATAGACGCGTCAGGCGTGATGGAGAAGACTAAACGGTCGATCTTCGGTTTGGTGCCCCAGTAGCCTGGGAACGCTTTATACAGAATGCGTGAGTCTTTCTGGTATTGCAGCAGCTGGAATGGACCAGTACCGATAGGGTCCAGATCGACTTTTTCCGGCGTGCCCGCTTTCAGCATGTTGGCCGCATACTCACCCGAGAGGATTGAAGCAAAATCCATACCAAGGTCGGCAAGGAATGGCGCTTCCGGGCGGTTCAGAACGAACTGAACAGTGTTGTCATCGACTTTGACGATCTTGCTAATCAAGTCACCCATACCCATGCCTTCGAAGTATTCGTAGCTGCCGCCAGAAACACCATGATAAGCATTGGTTTTGTCTAACTGACGTTCAAAAGAGAACACCACGTCATCAGCATTGAAATCGCGGGTCGGTTTGAAGTCTTTGCTGTCCTGCCATTTCACGCCTTTGCGCAGATGGAAGGTATAGGTTTTGCCGTCAGCGGAGATGTCCCACTTCTCAGCCAGACCCGGCTGAAGTTCAGTGGTACCGATTTTGAACTCGACCAGACGGTTATAAATTGGCACGGAGCTGGCGTCGTAAGTGGTACCCGAGGTGAATAACTGCGGGTTAAAGCCTTCAGGTGAGCCTTCAGAACAATAAACTAACGTTTTTGCCTGCACGCTGGCCGCCACGGTCAGCGCAATCAGGCCAATACCGAATTTCAGTATCCCTGTTTTTCCCAAGGAAATTGTCATCGCTTTTGCTCCATTTATAGTCATGGTGATGTGGATGTGTGTGTTGTGTTTGCAGCTCACGCCACCCTTTATTTTTTATTGACGGGTGGTTGTGTTGTCCAATTCGCTGCGGGAAGTTTTTTCCAGAAAAGGGAGGAACGCCTCGGGAGCGCTTTTCTCAGGCAAATTCCGTAAATTTAACGTTACAGATAACTACCGGAAAAATCTTCTGGTCTGACTTCTGGCTATCAATTTGGCAACTCTGATGGATGACGTCAATATAACCAATAGGCATTTACAAAGACTGTGAGTAACAGCAAACAAACATAAAAAAACCTTTCTTTAACATTTACAGGATGAATATTCAGTCTACGACGATTAAGTCAACACATTCGGCTTTGCTGCAGAACGTTTCCAGCTGTTTACCCCGTTTTAAATCCACAAAAATTAATTGCCAAATGATGATTATATGAACGGTTATTTGTAAGATTGGGGTAGAAAGCAGCGGAAAATGCTGGATAGCGTCATGATCGCCTCACGTTAATGTAAAGCCGGAGAGCCTGAAAACAGTGCGCCGGGGCGCCAAAATAGGGCTTTTGCTCCGGTGTGGTGCAGGGTGAGTGATAGCCTCCACACACTGAGCGGACAACCCCAAAAAGCGACAAATTGCTGCATAAAGAGACACTATGGCGCAAAATCGTCAACGCGTACGAAAACTGACCGAGGTAAAAATATGGCGACCAGCATCCGGCTCGATGACGACTTTGTCGCCGACGTGAAAATTCATGCAGAAGCGACCAACCGTAGCATTCCAAAACAGATCGAGCATTGGGCAAAAATCGGCAGGATTGCCGAAGATAATCCTGACCTGACCTACCGATTTATTCTGGAAACGTTATTGGCTAAAAGCGAAATTGATAACAACAAGGTAACGCGTTATGTCAGAAGGACAGAGCGGTCAAAGGATTGATACGTACGAGTCACATCGTTTTACCAAAGCGTTTAACCGTCTGGCGCAACAACAGCAGATGGCGGTAGAAGATGAGATCGAACGCATACAGGAAAACCCGGATATCGGCGAACTGAAAAAAGGAGATTTGAGTTATTTGCGCGTACACAAATTTCAGCTCAACAACCAGCTTGCCCTGCTCGGCTACAGCTGGCTGGAAGATAAAATCGAGCTTTATTTGCTCAGTCTGGAGTCGCAAGAGAACTTTTATCAGGATCAGAAGAATCATCGGAAAACCGATCTGAAATTGATGAAGTGAGCTTGAATGGCGGATAACAAAAAAACCGCAGCCAGAAGTGTACGGGGGGGGGGGGTTAGACGAAAAAAAACCTGCTTTAAAAAGCAGGTTTTTCGAATGTGGTCGGCGAGAGAGGATTACGTGCATCTTCGATGCCGCCCTGCGGGCCGTTGCTAAAGCAACGTTGTCTCGCTTCGCTCGGCTCAAACCTCCTTCGGAGGTTCTCATCCTCATAAACTTTGGATGAAAAAAAACCTGCTTTAAAAAGCAGGCTTTTCGAATGTGGTCGGCGAGAGAGGATTACGTGCATCTTCGATGCCGCCCTGCGGGCCGTTGCTAAAGCAACGTTGTCTCGCTTCGCTCGGCTCAAACCTCCTTCGGAGGTCCTCATCCTCATAAACTTTGGATGAAAAAAAACCTGCTTTAAAAAGCAGGCTTTTCGAATGTGGTCGGCGAGAGAGGATTACGTGCATCTTCGATGCCGCCCTGCGGGCCGTTGCTAAAGCAACGTTGTCTCGCTTCGCTCGGCTCAAACCTCCTTCGGAGGTCCTCATCCTCATAAACTTTGGATGAAAAAAAACCTGCTTTAAAAAGCAGGTTTTTCGAATGTGGTCGGCGAGAGAGGATTACGTGCATCTTCGATGCCGCCCTGCGGGCCGTTGCTAAAGCAACGTTGTCTCGCTTCGCTCGGCTCAAACCTCCTTCGGAGGTCCTCATCCTCATAAACTTTGGATGAAAAAAAACCTGCTTTAAAAAGCAGGTTTTTCGAATGTGGTCGGCGAGAGAGGATTCGAACCTCCGACCCACTGGTCCCAAACCAGTTGCGCTACCAAGCTGCGCTACTCGCCGAATCGGAGCGCATGTTACTGCCGCTGGTTCAGAGCGTCAACGCCTTTTTTTAACATCGGCGCTGACTGCCTAGAATTTCAGCGCAGGCGCTGTTTTCCTGCTCAGAGTGCCTTGTCAGACAGCGGTTTAGCACACCAATTGTTCGCCGGGTTAATCCCGCCGTCCGGTGAGGTATACCCCAGGCAACCAAGAATCGAGTCAAACAACTCTTCATGGCGTTTTTCGCCGCCCACCCGCTGCTGGGCTTTCAAGCGCTCGAACGCCTGCTGGTGATCGGGCTGCGCGAGGAAACGGTCCGATGCCCACACCAGCATAGGTACACGGAATTGCTCAGGCGGCGCCATCTCGCGCACCGTACCGTGCAAGTGCGAGTTCTCATCAATGGATTCACCGTGATCAGCGGCATAAAACACCAGCGCTTTTTTATCGCGCAGCTGATCCAGCACGTTAGCAATAAAGGTATCGGTATACAGCACAGTGTTATCGAAAGCGTTAATCAACTGAGCTTTGGTACAGGCACTATCCACCCCCATGCACTCCGGGGTGTAGCGGGCAAAGCTGCGCGGGTAACGCTGGGAATACAGGTAGTGTGACCCCTTGGTGTGCAACACCACCAGATGCTTACCCTGAGGATGCGTTTTCAGAGATTCCTGCAACTCGTTGACCAGCAGCATGTCATCGACCGGCTTACCGTCATTGCGTTTTTCTGAGGCGATAATTTCACGGAACGAGTAGTTATCCGTATTGGCATTATTGTAAAACCACACTTCACTTTGCATCGCGAACAGTTCAGAACTGAATCCCAGGGATTTCAACACCGCAAAAATATTCTGCTCTTTCAGTGTGCGCTGCTGATTATTCTCAGCGCCGCCCTCACGCACAAACATGCACCGTAACGACAGCTTGGTGGAGGTATCACAAGATTTGCCGCGAAACGCGACCAGATTCTGCTCTTTCGACAAGCGCGGCGTGGTGTCGCGCTCATAGCCCAGAATGCCCATGTGATCCCAGCGGGTGGTTTCACCGATGATAAACACGATGTAGGTATCGTCGACGCCGGCCGGTGGCACATAAGTAAACTTTTTCGCCGGATCAAATAATTTGTCCGCGTCCTGACTTTCGTCCACTTTGGTATAAGCGAACAAGCCCAACGCCGCCAGCCAGTTCGAAGGCAAATAAGAGTGCGCCACCACGCCGCCGTAGCTGGGTAAATCAATATTGGTCAGTTTTTCGTTGTTGCTCTGCTGCTTGTCCAGCATGCGTAGCGGCAGCCATACCAGCGCCACCGTCACCAGTAAAGTGCCTAATGGCAACAACCGCTGGCCCGGCGTTTTTATCTGCTCAATCAAAGTTAACCGGAGATCACTCTTCCAGATAAGCAGCAGCGGAATAGCACTGACCGCCACCAACCACACGAAGAAATACCAGCCCACCGCCTCTTTGCTGAGATCAATATCCGTCGTCATTACCGACGCGATAATGCCGTAGCCAATCACTACGTTGAACGTCATCATAAAGTAGCTGGCGCCCACGGAAATCAGCAATAGCAGGCTGGCCGTGATGCGGAAAAACAGGCTCCCGCCCAGTGAAAGCAAACGCAGCAGGAAGAAAGTGAAAAGCACAATGACCACCACTTCAGTCACAGCCTGAGACAACTCAATAAAATTGACACTCAGTGTGAGGGGGGCAAAGCGGCGGAGAAAAACGGAGACATTCAGAAAAATGCCGATGTAAATCGCTAACAAGAAAGAGAGATTTTGCTGCGATAGAGTCTTCACTCTATTCATGTAATGTGATTTTCCAGAAGGTTTTAGAAAGATTCAGAATCATTGTGACATGTTTAATCGCGGCAGGTTCCCAGATCATGCCGACATTACGTTTATATACATATTTCCAGAAAGTTCTGTGTGGAGAAGGTCTTGCAGGAGAAGAGAGCCAAGAGGTGATCGGTCAAGTGATGAAAAAGGAGGCCGAAGCCTCCTGGGTACTTTCCCTACAACGCCCCTGGTGAAGGCGCGACTACTCAAAAATCACTTAATATTCAATGTTACGTCGATGTTGCCACGGGTTGCGTTGGAGTACGGGCAAACCTGATGTGCTTTGGCCACCAGCGCTTCTGCGTCGCTGCGTTCAAAGCCCGGTAAGGTGATATCAAGCTGAACTTCGATACCGTAACCGCCAGGGATTGCGCCGATACCTACCGCACCTTCAATTTTTGCATCCGCAGGGATCTTGATTTTTTCCTGCGCGGCAACCGCTTTCAGTGCGCCGAGGAAACAGGCTGAGTAACCCGCAGCAAATAACTGCTCAGGGTTGGTACCGCCGCCCATGCCGCCCATTTCTTTAGGCACGCCCAGTTTGATATCAAGAACGCCGTCGTCAGAAACCGCGCGGCCGTCACGGCCACCGGTAGCAGAGGCGTGAGCACGATACACAACTTTTTCGATAGACATAGTTCGTTCCTTATAAGGTAAGGGTACTTTTAGATTGAAATAAATTTTATACGATTTAATCGCACGCTATATATTTAATACTAGCAGACAAATTCGAAAGCACACTACGGAGTTGTCTGTTTGCTGCAATAGGGTTCATCAATCTCATCCTGAAGCCGATTATACCGATCAGGATTTATCTTTCAGGTTCTCACGCAAGGATTCCAGTTGCTGCTTCAGCGTGACCACTGCAGTGATATCGCACTCGGTAGCGCAAAGAATGGCTTCGGGAATACTCTGGGCTTTTTCGCGCAGCGCTTTTCCGGCATCAGTCAGAGTAATGATCACCTGGCGCTCATCGGCTTTGGCGCGCTGACGCATCAGCCGACCCGCCACTTCAAGACGCTTTAACAGCGGCGTCAGCGTGGCAGAATCCAGAAACAGCTTCTCACCAATATCAGAAACCGTCACATCATCGCGTTGCCACAAAACCAGCATCACCAGATATTGCGGATAGGTTAAATCGAGCTGGCCCAGCAGCTTGCGGTAAACTTTGTGCAATGCCAGATTCGCCGAATAGAGCGCGAAACACATCTGTTGGTCCAGATGCAAAAGGGCATTCGCTGAGGTTGCAGGTTCTGTTTTCGAGTTCATGGATTTCAATATAAATAGTGCGCGATATTATCGCAAGCATTTTTACTGCAATGATTTAAATTTGGCCCTTCACCCCGCAAAAAATCCGCGCCATTTTCGCTCAGTTGCACAGTAACGCTGGTGCAACATTTGTGCAAAACAGTCACAGCTCAATTAAAAACCCTTGTTATTCAATAAGAAGAAATATGGCACAGCCTTTGCTTTGATGAATTCAATCTTGTGTACCAGATGGAATTCAACCGATGAACGACAGCTTAAGCTCTGCGACCTCCCCGTTTCACGCTTTCACCCTGCGCGACTGGCAACAGCATTACCGCACTGCGCCGGACAGCTTGCGCACCACGCTTTCGATGGTGTTGGGCAGCCTGAGCAGCACCGATAATGCCTGGATTTACCGTGCAACGGCCAAGCAGCTTGAAGACCAGATCACGCATCTGGAAAGCCTGCGTCAGAAGGCAGAAGGCTCGATCAGCGCCCTGCCGCTGTTCGGCGTACCCTTCGCAGTCAAAGACAATATTGATATCGCAGGCTGGCCGACCAGCGCCGCCTGCCCGGAATTCACTTACACCGCCGAAGCCGACGCCACCGTCGTCGCCAACCTGAAGGCCAAGGGCGCGATTGTCATCGGCAAGACCAATCTCGATCAGTTTGCCACCGGTCTGGTCGGCACCCGCTCACCGTTCGGCGCAGTGCGTAATACTTTCAACCCGGATTACGTCAGCGGTGGCTCCAGCTCCGGTTCCGCTTCGGTGCTGGCGCGCGGGTTGGTGGCCTTTTCCCTCGGCACCGACACCGCGGGTTCTGGTCGCGTACCCGCAGGATTCAACAACATCGTTGGCCTGAAGCCGACCAAAGGCTGGCTGTCAAATAAAGGTGTAGTACCCGCCTGTCGCCTGAATGACTCGGTTTCAATTTTCGCCCTGACCGTCACCGATGCGCAAACCGTCGCTCATGCCGCTGGCGGATATGACGCCGCCGATGCCTATTCGCGCCAAAACCCGCGCACGGCCCCTGCCGCGATGTCCGTTCATCCGCGCTTTGCCGTGCCAGACAGTCTGGAGTTTTTTGGCGACGCGCTGGCTGAATTTGAATTCGATCAGGCGCTCGAGCGTCTGACCGGCAGCGGTGTCACGCTGGTACCCATTGATTTCACCCCTTTCCGTGAACTGGCCGGGCAGCTCTATTACGGCGCCTGGGTCGCTGAGCGAACCGTTGCCGTGAGCGAAATTTTCGAACAAAAACCGGAGGCGATGGACCCGGTCGTGCGCGGCATTGTGGCCAACGGCCTGAATTATTCGGCTTGTGATGCGTGGCGTGCCGAATATTTGCGCGCAGAGCTGGCACGCAAAATCAGCCAGGCACTGGAAGGGTTTGATGCACTGGTGGTGCCGACCTCGCCGACCATCCGCACGCTCAATGAAATGGTGCAGGAACCGGTGCTTTATAACTCGCAGTTCGGCATTTACACCAATTTCACCAATCTGGCGGATTTGTCTGCGCTGGCGCTGCCGGCCAGTCTGCGCGCGGACGGCCTGCCCGCCGGTATCACACTGATCGCACCGGCCTGGCATGACGATGCGTTAGCCAGCTTTGGCCGCCAGTGGCAGCGCAGTCTGGGGTTGCCGCTCGGTGCCACCGGTCGTGAACTCAGCGCCAGCACCTGGATGACTGACGCACCGGTCAGCACGGGCCACGTCCGTGTGGCCGTGGTCGGCGCACACCTGACCGGCATGCCGCTCAACGTCCAGTTGATTCAGCGTAAAGCCGTGCGTGTCGAGCAAACCACCACGGCCGCAGCCTACAAACTCTACGCCCTCGCCAACACCACGCCACCCAAACCGGGGCTGGTGCGGGCGGAAGGTGGCAGCGCCATCATCGTCGAACTGTGGGACATCCCGCTGGCGCGCTTTGGTGAATTCGTTGCAGAAATTCCGGCACCGCTTGGCATCGGTTCTCTCGAACTGGCCGATGGGCGCACCGTGAAAGGTTTCATCTGCGAACCCTGGGCGATCCCTGACGCCACCGACATCACCCATTTTGGCGGCTGGAGAAGCTATATCTCCCACCTTGCCGCTCTGAAAAACGCCTGAGGAGCCAGAAATATGTTCACGACCGTTCTGATTGCCAACCGTGGTGAAATCGCCTGCCGCGCCATTCGCACGCTGAAACGCCTTGGCGTCACCAGCGTCGCCGTGTACTCCGACGCCGACCGTAACGCGCCGCACGTCACCGAGGCCGATTTCGCCATTGCGCTGGGAGGCGACAAGGCCAGCGACAGCTATCTGATGATCGACAAGATCCTGGCGGCGGCAAAAGAAACCGGCGCACAGGCGATTTATCCGGGCTATGGATTCCTTTCAGAAAGCGCCGAATTTGCCGATGCCTGCGAAGCGGCAGATATCGCCTTTATCGGCCCGAGCGCCGGGCAGATCCGCGAATTTGGCCTCAAGCACCGCGCCCGTGAATTAGCCGCTGCCGCCAATGTGCCGATGACGCCAGGCACCGGTTTGCTCGACAGCATCGACGATGCCGTCAAATCCGCCGCTGACATCGGCTATCCGATCATGCTCAAAAGTACCGCGGGCGGCGGCGGCATTGGCCTGACCCGCTGTGAAGATGAAGCCGCCCTGCGCGCCGCGTGGGACAGCGTGAAGCGCCTTGGCGAGCACTTTTTCCGCGATGCTGGCGTGTTTTTGGAACGCTTTGTCGATCGCGCCCGCCATGTCGAAGTGCAGATTTTTGGCGACGGTAAAGGCCGCGTGGTGGCGCTTGGCGAACGCGACTGTTCTCTGCAACGCCGCAATCAAAAGGTCGTGGAAGAGACCCCGGCGCCGAACCTGCCGCAGGCCACCCGCGAAGCCTTACACCGTGCCGCCGTGCAGTTAGGTGAGTCGGTCAACTACCGCAGTGCCGGCACCGTCGAGTTTATTTATGACGCCGCACGCGACGAATTCTATTTCCTCGAAGTAAACACCCGTTTACAGGTTGAGCATCCGGTCACCGAAATGGTTACCGGTCTGGACTTGATCGAATGCATGCTGCGCGTCGCCGCCGATGAGCCACTCGACTGGCCGCATCTGCAGCAGGCACCGCAGGGCGTCTCGATGGAAGTACGCATTTACGCCGAAGACCCGCTGAAAAACTTCCAGCCAAGTCCCGGCGTGCTGACCGAAGTGTTCTTCCCGCAAGATGTGCGCGTCGATGGCTGGGTGTCTACCGGCAGTGAAGTCTCGGCGTTTTATGACCCGATGATCGCCAAGCTGATCGTCCACGGCACCGACCGTCAGGACGCGCTGGCGAAAATGTCCGCCGCGCTGGCCGCCACCCGCCTGCACGGCATCGCCACCAACATTGATTATCTGCGCCAGGTGGTTGCCACGCCGCTGTTTCGCGACGGCGAAATGTGGACGCGGATGCTCGACAGCTTTGCTTATGCGCCGCATGCCATCGAAGTGATCGCACCCGGCACCTACAGCAGCGTGCAGGATTATCCGGGGCGTCTCGGTTACTGGGATATCGGCGTGCCACCGTCCGGTCCGATGGATGATTTTGCCTTCCGCCTCGCCAACCGCATTGTCGGTAACCATCTCGACGCCGCCGGGCTGGAATTCACCCTGCAGGGTCCGACGCTGCGTTTTCATTGCGATGCCACCATCGCCCTGACCGGCGCACGCTGCCCGGCCGATCTCGATGGCGAAAGCATGGCTTACTGGCAGCCGGTGGAGGTCAAAGCCGGTCAGACGCTGACCCTTGGCCGCGCCACGCAGGGCTGCCGCACTTACCTCGCCGTGCGTAACGGTGTCGACGTGCCGGTGTATCTCGGCAGCCGTTCGACCTTCGCCCTCGGGCAGTTCGGCGGCCATGCCGGTCGCACGCTGCGCATCGCCGATATGCTGACCGTTTCCCAGCCCGAACTCGCGGCCTGCACCACGCCCGCGCCGGTCGGTTTACCGCAGCCCGCAGCGGAAAATATCGTCCCGACGTATGGCGATCTCTGGAACATTGGCGTGCTGTATGGCCCGCACGGTGCACCGGATTTTTTCACCAAAGAATCTATCGACGCCTTTTTCGAAGCCGAATGGCAGGTGCATTACAACTCCAATCGCCTCGGCGTGCGTTTGGTCGGCCCGAAACCGCAGTGGGCGCGGCAGGACGGCGGCGAAGCCGGTCTGCATCCGTCCAACGTGCATGACTGCGAATATGCCATCGGTGCGATTAACTTTACCGGCGACTTCCCGGTGGTCCTGACCCGCGACGGGCCAAGCCTCGGCGGTTTCGTCTGCCCGGTGACCATCGCCAAAGCTGAACTGTGGAAAGTCGGCCAGGTAAAACCGGGCGATAAAATCCGCTTCCACCCGATAAGTTTTGAACAGGCACAGGCGCTGGAACTGGCGCAGCAAGGCACCATCGATTCACTGATACCGATTGACGCGATGGTGCTGCCGGTACCGTCCCTGCTGCCGGACACCACCGCGTCCGCCACCCTTCTCGCGGCATTACCGGCGACGGCGGAGCGGCCTTCGGTGGAATACCGGCAGGCGGGCGACGGTTACGTGCTGATGGAGTACGGCGACAACGTGCTGGATCTGGCGGTGCGGATGCGCATTTACCTGCTGATGAACGCCATCCGCGACGCCGCAGAGCCGGGCATTGAAGAGCTGTCGCCGGGCGTGCGTTCGCTGCAAATCCGCTATGACAGCCGCGTGTTGCACCAAAGCGCGCTGCTTGAGCATTTACTGGCACTCGAGCAGTCACTGGCAGATGTCAGCAACCTGAAAATCCCGTCCCGCATCGTGCATATGCCGATGGCGTTTGAGGACTCCGCCACGCTCGGCGCGGTCGAACGCTATCAGCAAACCGTGCGCAGCGAAGCGCCGTGGCTGCCGAATAACGTCGATTTTATCCAGCGCACCAACGGGCTTTCGAGCCGCGAAGAGGTCAAAAATATCCTCTTCGACGCCAGCTATTTAATCCTCGGTTTGGGCGATGTGTATCTCGGCGCGCCGTGCGCGGTGCCGGTCGATCCACGCCATCGCCTGCTGAGTTCCAAATACAACCCGGCGCGCTCGTACACCGCAGAAGGGACGGTCGGCATTGGCGGCATGTACATGTGCATCTACGGCATGGACTCGCCGGGTGGCTATCAGTTGGTCGGGCGCACGCTGCCTATCTGGAATACCTTCCTGAAAAATCCGCAGTTTAAAGACGGTGAACCCTGGCTGCTGCACTTCTTCGATCAGGTGCGTTTTTATGAAGTGACTGAAGCCGAACTGGACGCCCAGCGCGACGCCTTCCGCGAAGGGCGGGCGCAGGTACGCATCGAAGAGACCGAGTTCGATTTTGCGCACTATACCCAATTCCTTGCCGACAACGCCGCCGATATCGCCGACTTCCGCACCCGCCAGTCTGCCGCTTTCACCACCGAAGTGGCGCACTGGGCCGCACAGGAGAGTGCCGCCGTCGATGCCGCCGCCAACGCGGTGGAATTCGTGGAAGACGACGCGGATCAGGAGGGGTACCTGGTCAGCGCCGACCTCAATGGCAACATTTGGAAAATCCTGGTGGAGCCGGGTCAGCAGGTGGTCGAAGGTCAGCCGCTGATTGTCGTCGAAGCCATGAAAATGGAGCTGTCGGTGAACGCGCCGCGCGCCGGAACCGTATTGAAAATCAGTTGCCAGCAGGGCCGGCCGGTCGGGCCGGGCGATGCACTCCTGTGGCTGGATTGAGCAGTTTAAAACGACAGGGCGAAACGGGATTGCTATGCAACTGACAGGTCCTAAATCTGCACGCAGTAAAAACACCCGCCCGGAAGGGCTGGCGGAACGCATTTACCAGCAGTTGAAAGACGATATTTTCAGCTTCCGCCTGCTGCCGGGCGACCGTTTCAGCGAGAACGATATCGCCGACCGCATGGACGTCAGCCGCACACCGGTGCGTCAGGCACTGTTCTGGCTTGAGCGCGAAGGCTATGTCGAAGTGTTCTTTCGCAGCGGCTGGCAGGTGCGCCCGTTCGATTTCGACTTCTTCGAGCAGTTGTATGACCTGCGTATTGTGCTGGAGCTGGAAGCGGTGAAACGTCTGTGCGCCTGCCCGCCGGGATCTCAACCACTGCAACTGGCTGAGCTGAAAGATTTCTGGATCGATCAGCCACGGCTGGAAGACGGCCAGACGGTATCGCGCTTTGACGAAGAGTTTCACATGACGCTGGTGGCTGCCGCCGGTAACGCGGAGATGGCGCGCATCCACCGCGAGCTGACCGAGAAAATCCGCATCATCCGCCGGCTGGATTTCACCAAAGACGAGCGGGTGAACGCCACATACAAAGAACACGCGAGCATTTTGCTCGCCATCATCGGGCAACGCACTGAGGAGGCACAACGCCAACTACACGACCATATTGCCGTCAGTAAAGCCGAGGTGCGCAAAATTACCCTGCATATGCTGCATCAGGCCCGGGCGGAGAATGACGGAAGCCTTCCGTCATGACTTTTTTAAATGTGTTTTCGACTTTCACCATAACAGCGTTCTCTTAATCATTTTTACTTTCGAGGGTACATCTATGCAACGTCGACGTTTTATTAAAGCCTTTGCTCTGTCCGCCACCGTAGTCAGCATGGGGTTAGCCTGGAGCGCACAGGCTGCCGACACCATTAAAGTCGGCATCATGCACTCGCTTTCCGGCACCATGGCGATTTCTGAAACGCCGCTGAAAGACATCGCGCTGATGACCATTGACGACATCAACGCCAAAGGCGGCGTGCTCGGCAAAAAACTCGAACCGGTAGTGGTCGATCCGGCCTCTAACTGGCCGCTGTTCGCCGAAAAAGCCCGCCAGCTGCTGACGCAGGATAAGGTCGCCGTGGTGTTCGGCTGCTGGACATCGGTGTCGCGTAAATCGGTGCTGCCGGTGTTTGAAGAGCTGAACGGTCTGCTGTTCTACCCGGTGCAATACGAAGGCGAAGAGATGTCGCCAAACGTGTTCTACACCGGCGCCGCGCCTAACCAGCAGGCGATCCCGGCGGTGGAATATCTGATGAGTGAAGACGGCGGCGCGGCCAAACGCTTCTTCCTGCTCGGCACCGACTACGTCTATCCGCGCACCACCAACAAAATCCTGCGCGCCTTCCTGCACTCCAAAGGCGTGAAAGACAGCGATATCGAAGAGGTTTATACGCCGTTCGGTTACAGCGATTATCAGACCATCGTCTCCAACATTAAGAAATTCTCCGCAGGCGGCAAAACGGCGGTGATCTCCACCATCAACGGCGATTCCAACGTGCCGTTCTACAAAGAGCTGGCGAATCAGGGCGTGAAAGCCACCGACGTACCGGTGGTGGCGTTCTCGGTCGGCGAAGAAGAACTGCGCGGCATCGACACCAAACCGCTGGTCGGCGACCTCGCGGCGTGGAACTACTTTGAGTCCGTCGATAACCCAACCAATAAGAAATTCGTCGCCGAATGGAAGGCTTACGCCAAAGCCCACAAACTGCCGAACGCCGACAGTGCCGTGACCAACGATCCGATGGAAGCCACTTACGTCGGTATCCATATGTGGGCGCAGGCCGTTGAGAAAGCCGGGACCACCGACGTCGATAAAGTCCGCGCCGCCATGGCCGGGCAAACCTTCGCCGCACCGTCTGGCTTCACGCTGACCATGGATGCGACCAACCATCACCTGCATAAACCAGTGATGATCGGCGAAATCGAAGCCAACGGGCAGTTCAACGTGGTCTGGCAGACCGACAAACCGATCCGCGCCCAACCGTGGAGTCCTTACATCGTTGGGAACGATAAGAAGCCGGATACACCGGTGAAGACGGCTAATTAGGGCTGGCAGCCCACACCCGCTAAGACCTTGGGCTCGCCGCCCAAACTGGCTAAGACCGCGGGCTTGCAGCCCACACCCGCCAAGACCTTGGGCTCGCCGCCCACACTGGCCCAAAGGAGGCATAAACGTGCCTCCTTTGGAATCCTGCGTTTTTTCTCTGAGACACCGACAGCTTCGCGCCATACAGGCACCGTGTTCCAGGAGCATCCGTTCTCGCCGCAAAATACCGCCGCTACGCGGTACCTTCGCGGCGGGTTCGAGCCATAGGTCTCGAACCTCTTGCTCAGCGGAATTTTTGACTGCGGCCTAATGGCTATGTAAGTCAAAAAAATAGCAGAGCAAGTCTGTTTTGACCTTAAAAATGCCTCAAAGGCGCAGTCAAAACGGCGGCGAATGAACGGTGAGAAACCGCACGGGTCTTTTTCCGGGCGGGTCCGAACCTGAAATGAGAGCACCGCGCAGCGGCGCCGTTTGCGCCGTGAACGGAAGTCTCTGAAACACGTTCCCTGCCAGCAGCGATAGCTGTCGGTGTCACAAACAAAAAGGCGCGGGATGTCCAGAAGGGGCGCGCCTTGGCGCTCCTTCTGGGCGGGTGTGGGCTGCAAGCCCGCGGTTTAAGCCGGTTTGGGCGGCGAGCCCAAGGTCTTGGCGGGTGTGGGCTGCAAGCCCGCGGTCTTAGGAATACAACTTTTACGGCGAAGACATGATGAAAACTCTACTCCGATTACTGCTTTTCATAGCCTATGGCCTGCCACTACTGGCGCATGCCGGTTCAGCCAACGAGTTTGCTGCCGCCAGCCGCAGCCAGCAGGCCACGTTGTTACAACAATGGGCGGCGGATCCGCAGTCGGAAAGACTGCCGCTGCTTGAGGCGCTGAAGCAGGAAAACGTGGTGACCGACGACGCTAAACACGCCTTCATCCAAAATGGTGACCAGTTCACGCCGCTGGAAGGTGATGCAAAACCGCAGGGCGACACCAAAAAAGTCTGGCTGAACAACCGCCTGCGGATCCTGATCGCCAATGCGCTCTCCGCCCACCGGCTGGTCAGCACCGACAGCGCCGTGCGTTTACAGGCCGCGAAATCTTTACAGCGTGAAGCACAGGCCGATCAGTTGCCGTTGCTGATACATCGTTTTGAGGTGGAAAAAGACCGCGCGGTGCATGACGCGCTGGCTATCGCACTGGCGAATTTACAGCTGGCAGATACCAATCCGCAGGTGCGCCTGAACGCCGTCGAACTGCTCGGCAGCTCCGGCGACCCGGACACCCAGGGTCGCCTGCAAAGTCTGACCGACCCGAAAACTGAAGCCGACGCTACGGTGCGCGCCGCCGCCGTTGTCAGCCTGAAAGCGGTACAGCACCGCTTACTGATAGGCGATCTGCTGGGTCAGGCGTTTACCGGTTTGTCGCTCGGCTCGATTCTGCTGCTGGCCGCACTGGGGCTGGCGATCACGTATGGCCTGCTCGGCGTGATCAACATGGCGCACGGCGAGATGCTGATGCTCGGCTCCTACTCGACTTACATGGTGCAGTCGCTGTTTCAGCACTACGCGCCGGGGCTGCTGGCGCTCTATCCGCTGGTGGCGCTGCCAGTGGCCTTCTTTATTACCGCAGGTATCGGTATGGCGCTGGAGCGCACGGTGATCCGCCATTTATATGGCCGCCCGCTGGAAACGCTGCTGGCGACCTGGGGCATCAGTCTGATTCTGATTCAGGGCGTGCGCGTGCTGTTTGGCGCGCAGAACCTGGAAGTGGCCAACCCGGGCTGGCTCTCCGGCGGCATTCAGCTGCTGCCCAATCTGGTACTGCCGTACAACCGCATCGCGGTGATCGTTTTCGTGCTGCTGGTGCTCGCCCTGACCTGGCTGCTGCTCAATAAAACCCGCCTCGGCATGAACGTGCGGGCCGTCACTCAAAACCGCGCCATGGCCGCCTGCTGTGGCGTGCCGACCGGCCGCGTCGATATGTTGGCGTTCGGGCTGGGTTCCGGCATCGCGGGCTTAGGCGGCGTGGCGCTGTCGCAGCTCGGCAATGTCGGCCCTGAACTTGGGCAGGGTTACATCATCGACTCCTTCCTGGTGGTGGTGCTCGGCGGTGTCGGTCAGCTGGCAGGCACGGTGGTCGCGGCCTTTGGGCTCGGCATTGTGAACAAAATTCTTGAGCCGGAAATCGGCGCGGTACTGGGCAAAATCCTGATCCTCGCGCTGATCATCCTGTTTATCCAGAAACGTCCGCAGGGACTGTTCGCCTTCAAAGGCCGGGTGATTGACTGATGAGCCAACCTCTAACCATTACCGGCGTACAAAAAGCGCCGAAGATTGCGATAACCGTGGGCATTATTGTGCTGATTGCGCTGATGATCATGCCCTTTTTGGCGCTGCTGCCGGCGGAGAATCCGCTGTCGATCTCCACCTACACGCTGACGCTGGTCGGTAAGATCCTGTGCTATGCGATCGTGGCGATCGCCCTCGATCTGGTGTGGGGCTATGCCGGTTTGCTGTCGCTCGGTCACGGCCTGTTTTTCGCCCTCGGCGGTTACGCGATGGGCATGTATTTAATGCGTCAGGCGGCGGGCAGCGGCCTGCCGGACTTCATGTCGTTTCTGTCATGGACCGAACTGCCGTGGTTCTGGGCCGGTACTCAGCATTTCGCCTGGGCGCTGTGTCTGATCGTGCTGGTACCCGGCGCGCTGGCATTTGTGTTCGGCTACTTCGCTTTCCGCTCGAAAATCAAAGGCGTTTATTTTTCCATCATGACCCAGGCGCTGACCTACGCCGGAATGCTGCTGTTTTTCCGCAATGAAACCGGCTTCGGCGGTAACAACGGTTTTACCGGCTTCACCACCCTGCTCGGCTTTCCTGTCACCGCCACCGGCACCCGCATCGGGTTATTTTTGATGACCGTGTTGGTGCTGGTCTTCAGCCTGGCACTGGGCTTCGCGCTGGCGCGCAGCAAATATGGCCGCGTGCTGACCGCCGTGCGCGACGCCGAAAACCGGCTGATTTTCTGCGGCTATGACCCGAAAGGTTTCAAGCTGTTCGTGTGGACGCTCTCCGCCATGCTGTGCGGCCTGGCGGGCGCGCTGTACGTGCCGCAGGTCGGCATCATTAACCCCAGCGAAATGTCGCCGACCAACTCCATCGAAGCCGCCATCTGGGTGGCGCTCGGCGGACGCGGCACGCTGATCGGCCCGATTCTTGGCGCAGGTATCGTCAACGGCACGAAAAGCTGGTTCACCGTCGCCATCCCCGAATACTGGCAGTTTGTTCTCGGCGGCATGTTCATTGTGGTGACGCTGTTCCTGCCGCAAGGCGTGATTGGCCTGCTGCGCAAGAGGAAATCCTGATGAATCCGATGACCATGACCGACGATCTTTTTACCCAGCCGCATCTGGCGGACAGGCACCGCGAACAGACCGACCCGATTTTGCAGTTGGAAAACATCAACGTCAGTTTTGATGGTTTTAAGGCGCTGACCAATTTGTCGCTGAATATTGGCGTCGGCGAGTTGCGCTGCGTGATCGGCCCGAACGGCGCGGGGAAAACCACGCTGATGGACGTGATCACCGGCAAAACCAAACCGCAGAGTGGCAGCGTGTTTTACGACCAGCGCACCGATCTCACGAAGCTCGATCCGGTGCGTATCGCGCAGTCCGGTATTGGCCGAAAATTCCAGAAACCGACGGTGTTTGAAGCGCTGACGGTGTTCGAAAATCTGGAGATCGCGCAGAAAACCAATAAATCGGTCTGGGCCTGTCTGCGCGCCAAAATGAACAGCGAACAGCGCGACCGCATCGATGAAATGCTCGGCACGCTGCGGCTGGCGGCGGAACGTCATCGCCCGGCGGGTTTGCTGTCACACGGCCAGAAGCAGTTTCTGGAAATTGGTATGTTGCTGGTGCAGGAGCCGCATTTGCTGCTGCTCGACGAACCCGCAGCAGGCATGACCGACGCCGAAACCGAATACACCGCCGAGCTGTTCAAACAGCTGGCGGGCAAGCATTCGCTGATGGTGGTCGAGCACGACATGGGTTTTGTGGAGAGCATTGCCGACCACGTTACCGTGCTGCATCAGGGGCAAGTTTTGGCGGAAGGTTCGCTAAAGCAGGTGCAGGCCAACGAACAGGTTATCGACGTTTATTTAGGGCGCTGAAGCTGAGGAAAGAAACGCATGTTGCAAGTCAATGAACTGAATCAGTTTTACGGCGGCAGCCACATTCTGCGTGGCCTGTCATTCGAGGCAAAAATCGGCGAAGTCACCTGCCTGCTCGGGCGCAACGGCGTCGGTAAAACCACGCTGCTAAAATGCCTGATGGGGCTGATCCCGGCGAAATCCGGCACCATCAGCTGGCAGGATCAGGTGATCAACACCCGCAAACCGCATCAGCGCGTGCAGGCTGGCATCGCCTATGTCCCGCAGGGTCGCGAGATTTTTCCGCGTCTGACGGTAGAAGAAAATCTGCTGATGGGGCTGTCGCGCTTTTCCGGCAGCAACGCCAAACAGGTGCCGGACGAAATCTACCACCTGTTCCCGATCCTGCTGGAAATGAAGCATCGGCGCGGCGGTGATTTGTCCGGTGGTCAGCAGCAACAGCTGGCCATTGGCCGCGCACTGGCCTGCAAACCCAGCCTGCTGATCCTCGACGAACCCACCGAAGGCATTCAGCCCTCGGTCATCAAAGAGATCGGCGCGGTCATCAAACAGTTGGCCGCCAAAGGCGACATGGCGATCCTGCTGGTCGAGCAATTCTACGACTTCGCCGCCGATCTGGCCGACAGCTATCTGGTGATGTCGCGCGGCAGCATCATAAAACGCGGTCGTGGCGAGGAAATGGAGGCCGAGGGCGTGCGGGGGTTGGTGGCGATTTAACTTTCCCTCACAGCCCCACGATTCGGGTTGTGCAAAAAAATAGCTATTTGAGTCCCACGAGCGCATCATAAACCTAACTGCTAGGTTTATGGATAAACTCATGCCCACAATTCTTCGTTTTTCAGGATGGATAATCATGGTTTACAGCCATGATCATCCGCCGCGCCATGTTCATCTGAGGCGCGGCGACCAAAGAATCAAGTTAGCTTTTACCCGTGACTCATTAAACTACGACACAATGGAAATTTATCGAGTGAGCACATTCGCAGAGATCAAAAGTTTGTTTCGCTTTTTAGAAGCAAATGTCATCACGCTCAATACTGAGTGGGAGAAAATACATGGCAACACTGACGCAATTTGAAGCGGCGCTGCAGCGCGGAAAACAAACGGCTACAGACCCTTCCCGCCCGGTTTCAGTGGAATACCGGCCACAGCAGCATGCCTTTATGATTATGCATGGCAATGGTGTTGGATATCTCATCAATATTGATTTGATTAAAGAACTTGAGCATGCCACTGCGGAGCAGCTTAATACCGCTGAAGTTGATGGATTCAGCAAGGCACTGCGTGTTTCCGCCTGTGATGTGGATATTTATCTACCGGGATTACTGGCAAAGATCCTTTTCGATGCCAGCGATTTACAGAAAATTGTCGCCTCCATTAATGGTGCAATGCGCAGCGCATTAAAAGCCAGTGCCAGCCGTGAGAACGGTAAAAAAGGCGGGCGACCTCGTAAAAGCGCAGAGTCCAGCTAATGCCAAAAATCAAAAGTCAGGAAGCCCTGGTGCGTGGCCGTAAGCGCTGGGTAATGTTTGCCGCGCTGGCACTGGTGATTGCCGGAAGTTATCTGTGGTGGAAAAAAGGCACGCTGGTATCTGAAGAGTGGAGCCCGAACAAAGAGTATGTGGCGCGGGAATTTAAAACCTACGACTTTATTCCGCGCATGACCATGCCGGGAGACGGCGGCCATTATTCAGGGTATATCCGGGTTTATAACAAAAAGGGCGCACGGCTCTACGAAGAGTACGCGGATCTGCTGGATTTCATCGAAGGGCCTTACTGGGTCAAAGAAGGGGTCTACTGGATGGGAACCGATAATCAGGACATTGTGCGTTTGCCCTCCTCGCCGGTGGACTGAGTTTTTTAGACACAAAAAAGCCGCGACCGGCGCGGCTTTTCAACGTTCAGACGAAGCAGAATATTATCAGCTGCGAATTTTACGGTAGATAAACAGCACCACCAGCGCACCGATCACGGCGACGATAAAGCTGCCGAAGTTGAAACCATCTACGCGACCAAAACCGAAGAACGTACTGATATAACCCCCAACCACGGCACCGACGACGCCCAGAACAACGGTCAGGATAAACCCGCCGCCATCTTTACCCGGCATGATCCATTTGGCCAAAATACCTGCAATCAGACCAAAAATAATCCAGGATAAAATTCCCATTTCACACTCCTCCAAATAAATGTCGTTACCGTGAATGTTGTTGAGCCAATATGGCGCTAACCATCACGGAACGAATGTCGTTCTGTTTTCGGCGCTGCGAATAATCAACCGTAAACTGCTTTTCTTACCCTACACAGTGAAGTCTAGCAGAGATCAGGAAACCCGCTCAAAATCAGGGGGAAGGGCAATTTTCCGTCAATTTATGCTGTGTTTTTCAGCCGGTGTAAACGGCCAGGACGTTTCGTCAATCGGCCGCAGCGGGCTGTAAAATTGCGTAAAAAGTAGACCAATTTTTTTGAATGACTTCCTCAAATCAATCCGTTTTTCATGCGCACCGAACAGGCCTATTATTCACACATCGAAAGGCAACCACCTTTCTATCTCATAACCTGAATGGAATAATCATCATGAAAAACGTCAAAATTTTTGCTGTAGCTGCTACCCTTTCCCTGATCTCTTTCGGTAGTTTTGCCGCTGAGCAGGTTACACAACCCGCTGACGGTGCGCAGAAAATCGGCGTGATCTCCGTTGCTGGCCCAACCACGTTGGGGGGTCTGGAAAGCAAACTGGCCGCTCAGGCAGCTGACGCCGGTGCCTCTTCTTACCGCATCCTCTCCGTGACCGGTAACAACCGTATGCACGCTGACGCTGAAATCTATAAATAAGCGTATTCAGTAAAACCCGACGGTACTGATCGTCAAAAAGCCTGTGGAACGCGCCATCTTAATGGCAGCACTCCACAGGCTTTTGTCGTTATGAATAGACGCCATTGGTGAACCGCGCATCGCCCCCTTCTATTAAGACTTTTTTTATCCCATCGATTGCATATGTTACAACGCGTTACTATTCTGAGGCTTACTTTCATCAAAAGGAGTCGTCATGAAAACACGGATAACCGCCGCGCCAACGGATCGCGATGTTGAAGAGATTAAAAACAGGATGCGTAAATTCAACAGCAACTTTGTTCCGCAGCAAAAACTCCGTGCGTTAGGGATTTTTGTAGAGGATGAGAATGGCGAGAAACAGGCCGGCATTGTGGCTGAAACCGTCGGTAATTGGATGTACATCCAGATACTTTGGGTTGATGAGTCTTTGCGCGGTAAAGACGTCGGCACGCAGTTGATCAACGAAGCGGAAGAAGAAGCTAAAGCGCGTGGCTGCCGTTATGCATTGGTCGATACATTAAGTTTTCAGGCCCGGCCCTTCTATGAACGTATGGGCTATAGTCTGCAATTAGCGCTGGAAGATTACATTGCAGATATCCGCGCACCGGCTGATGCGCCGTCCGCCCATACACGATTTTACCTCACTAAACGACTTGCATGAGGTGTTAGCGCAGTAAGCATCCCAGCTTGCTGCGCTCGTCATTCTATTTAGCCGACAATGCCAGCCACTCTTTGACCGCCGGGCGCTGCCATTGGGCTTCGGCATAAGCGGCCAGTTTTTCAGGTATCGCATCACCGTTTAGCCGCAGACGATTCAGCATCAGCGCCAAATCCGTATCCGCAATACACCATTCGCCGAACAAATTTTCACGGTCTTCGAGTAAACGCTCGGCGGCGCTAATCAGTTTTTCCGCCGCAGCCTGACCTTTGGGTGTCAGCGCCGGACATTTTTTGCCGCCAAAAACCACTTCGGTTGAACGCTCTTCGCGGATCGGCATTAAATCGCTGCGAAGCCACGCCTGGACTTCGCGCGCCTTGGCGCGTTTTTCCGCATCATCAGGGTAAATCGCCGGAAACGTCGGGGCCGGGAACAACTCCTCAACGTATTCATCGATGGCGGAAGATTCAGACAGGACAAAGCTGCCGTTGGTCAGCGTCGGAACGCGGCGGGTCACGGAAATGGCCGAATAATGATCTTTCAGGTTTTCGGCATCGGCCAGATCGACGGTTTCCAGCTCAAAGGGAATGCCTTTTTCGGTCAGCGCCACGAAGGCAGACATGACGTAGGGGCTGAAATAATTGGCATCGGAATAAAGCGTCAGCAAAGGTTGGCTCATCGGAACTCCTGAAATGGCGGAAAAGTTTAAGAATGAAAAACATAACGCAGAACGCGGGATGTGTCTTGGATAAACCACACCGATGCATTAAACGTTTCGCTTAGCACAGCCATCTCCCTATACTGCTGAAATCCCCTGATGTCGGGTTTTTACTCCAGGAATAGACCATGAAAAAACGGAACCTTGCCTTTGCGTTGCTCCTGCCGTTGCTGGTATGTGCAGCGCAGGCTTCATCCCCCAAGGAGATCAAAGCGCGATTCAATCAGTTTAAGGTTGGCGACAAAACGATCTGCTTAGATGAATTCACCTATCCCAACAACCTGAAAATGAAATCTTTTGAGAACGGGTTTGTGGTCAGTAAGAAAAACAATGTTCTGACTTATCAGATAGTCAGCATGTTTTTACTGGGCAACGACGTGACGGCCAATGTGAAAGCCATCGTCGAGAGCCGGGCGGGGAAAAACGGATTGAGCACGACGTTTAAACAGGCCTTTATCGACGTGTCAGGTATGGATAAACCCGAACAGGCCGATGCAAAAGCTAAACTTATCCGCGAGTTTGAAAAGATGACCAGCGCCAAACAAGAGGATCTGCCTTACAGCTCGATTGTCCTCAACGATAAGGGCTACGTCATCACCACCGTGGAAACCAACGGTACCAGCGTCAGCGAATGTTTTGTGACGCCGTATAAAAAGCCGACCAAGGATTGATCATATGACTGTATTGTCCCCCATGAGCGACACCTTTTTCCTGCAATTTCTTGAGAAAATGGCCGACGATTATGCCAAAGAGAATGTCCAATCAGGCCGCTGGCCGCCGGAAAATGCCCTGGACAGGTCACGGGGTGAAATAGCCCGATTACTTCCTCAGGGCACGGCTACGCCGGACAACTATCTGTTTGAAATTAAAACGGATAGCCAAGGGGAAACTGCCGGTTATATCTGGTTTGCGGTCAGCGATCGTCAGGGCGAGCGCAGCGCGTTTATTTATGAAGTGTCAGTGTTTGAGACATTTCGCCGTCAGGGCCATGCCCGTGCCGCCTTTTTGCAGTTGGAAGAGAAAGTCCGCGAGCTGGGTTTGAAATCCATCGGGTTGAATGTGTTTTATCACAACAGTGGAGCGCAGGCGTTGTATGCCGGCCTGGGCTATGCGCCGACCAATCTGACCATGGTAAAAGCGCTAAAAGCGAGATAACAGCGCCGATCAGCGCTGATATTTGATGAAATCCGTCTGCACACCGATCCGGTCATACAGTTTGCGGGCGGTATGATTAGAGGTTTTCGTGGTCCAGTAGACGTTGGCTTTGTCGTTTTGGTCCGCGTAGGCGTACACCGCTTCCACCAGTTTCTGCCCGATGCCCAATTTGCGCGCGCTGTCGTCAACGTACAGATCCTGCAAATAGACCACCTGCTGCATATGCCAGCCATGATCGTGATTGATGCAGTTCACCAGCCCAACCAACTTTCCCTGATACTCCGCCACATAGCCAAACATGCTGACATAGTCAGGCTGCGACAGGCGCTGGAAAGTGTAGTCGAACTGTGCCGGATCGAGCTCTGACTGGTAAAAATCCAGATAACCGCGCCACAGAATTTCCCAACCTTCACGGTCAGCGGGCATTAATGGACGCACGCTAACCTCTTGTGATGAACTCATAGGATGCTTTCCCCACATAAACAGATGCCACAGGTAACAGGCCATCAGGGCCAGGTGTGGGGATAATGTATCAGGTCATGAAAACGGACGGTATCTGCGCTTTCATTGCGGTAGGCATGCGGGCAATCCGCCGCAAAACGCAGCGCCTCACCGGCGTGAAGCGTGCGGATGACGCCATCCACCTCCAGCGTTAACTGCCCCTCAAGCACGATCACATGTTCAATGACGCCCTTCTCATGGGGTGACGATTCACTGATACCGCCCGGATCCATCGCTATCAGAAACATGTCCATACGCAGGGCAACATCGAAAGGAAACAGCGGCACCACGCGCATACCGGAAGTCTCGCTGTCAAACGTCGCCAGCAGGCCATGGCGGTGCAGCGTGGAGGAGAGTTTGGGTGGCGTTTCGATAAATTCTGAAAACGAGACATTCAGCCCGCTGGCGATTTTCCACAGCATCGCCACCGTCGGGCTGGATTCCCCGCGCTCAATCTGGCCGAGCATCGCCTTACTCACGCCGGTTTTCTCCGCCGTCTGGCTGAGGCTCCAGCCACGTTCGGCACGCACCGTTTTGAGTTGTTTGCCTATCCGTTGGGCGAGTTCTTGCATCTGGCTCCCTTCATTCGGGCTGCTGAATGGGTGTTGTGCGTTATAACGCACGGTGATATGTTGAGCGCATCCCCTGTGCGCTATAACGCACAACAGAATACCGCCGTCGTCGCCTGACCAGAAGGATTTTCACTCATGACTTCCCGATTAAAGGATTTCACCTTTTCCGCCGTGATCGCCGGTTTTGTGGCGGTGATGGTGGGCTATACCAGTTCGGCAGCGATTATCTTCCAGGCCGCTGAAGCGGCAGGGGCCAGCGTAGCGCAAATCGGCGGATGGCTGACGATGCTGGGCCTCGGGATGGGCGTGACCTCTATCGGGCTGTCGCTCTGGTATCGCACGCCGGTGGTGACGGCCTGGTCCACGCCGGGCGCGGCACTGCTGGTCACCAGCCTGCCAGGAACCTCGATTAACGACGCCATCGGGGTGTTTATTTTTGCCACCGGGCTGATTCTGCTGTGCGGCGTGACTGGCCTGTTCGCCCGGCTGATGCAATATATTCCGCAGGCACTGTCGGCAGCGATGCTCGGCGGCATTTTGCTGCGCTTCGGGCTGGACGCTTTCACCTCGCTGCAAAGCAATTTCCCACTGGCGGGCGCGATGTGTCTGGCGTATCTGCTGGCCCGCCGCCTGCTGCCCCGCTACGCGATTGTCCTGACGCTGGCCGCCGGGCTGATTGTTGCCGCGTGGCAGGGTGATATCGCCTTGCAGGGTCAGACGCTGACATTTGCCACGCCGGAATTTGTTATGCCGCACTTCTCACTCGCCGCATTGCTGGGTATCGGCATTCCCTTTTTCGTGGTCACCATGGCGTCACAGAACGCACCGGGCATCGCGACGCTCAAGGCGCATGGTTATAACCCGCCGGTATCATCACTGATTTCATGGACTGCGCTGGTGGCGTTGATCTTGGCCCCGTTCGGCGGATTTACCGTCTGTATCGCCGCCATTACCGCCGCGATTTGCATGGGTGAGGATGTGCATCCTGACCCGAAAAAGCGCTATATGGCCGCCGTGGCAGCGGGAGGATTCTATCTGCTGGCGGGTCTGTTTGGTGGCTCAATTGGCATGTTGTTTACCGCATTGCCGACGCCACTGATTCACACCATCGCCGGGCTGGCTCTGCTCGGGACGATTTCCGGCAGCTTGCACCGCGCCCTGGCAGAAGAGAGCCAGCGTGATGCCGCCATCGTCACTTTTCTGATCACCGCCTCCGGGCTGTCATTGCTCGGGGTCGGTTCGGCCTTCTGGGGACTGGTTGGCGGGCTGATCACCCACTTTATTCTCCGTTACTCGCGGCAAAAGGCGACGTAAAAGTTGAGGCCGTTCAAGTTCTGGGTAACAGCTTTTCGTAACACGGCTTAAAGTGACGTCGGTCACATTTCTGACCCGCCAAACCCTCTTTACTGGTCCCTATCCTGCCGTAAATGCTGTCGTCACGGCGTCCAATAAAGAGTGAAAAATAATGAATATTGACACCCAATCCTGCGTCGTCACCGGTAAAAAAGATGTCTCTGTGGTCGATCAGAAAATTGATTATCAGGGCCAGGGAACGCTGGTCAGAATCACCCGTGGCGGCATCTGCGGTTCTGATCTGCACTACTACGAGCATGGTCAGGTGGGCGATTTTAAGGTGCGCGAAGCCATGGTGCTCGGCCATGAAGTGGTCGGCGTGGTGGAAAAATCGGACACTGACCGCCTGAAACCTGGACAAAAAGTCGCGCTCAATCCGAGTAAACCGTGTAAAGCCTGTAAGTACTGCCTGTCCGGCGATGAAAATCAGTGCATCACCATGAAATTCTTCGGCAGCGCCATGTATTTCCCGCACATCAACGGCGCGTTCACTCAGTACAAAATCGTCGACAGCAGCCAGTGCATTGCCTTTGATAATCAGGTCAGCGACCGGCTGATGGTGTTCGCCGAGCCGCTGGCGGTGGCCATTCATGCGGTCAACCAAGCCGGTGATATCCGTGGGAAAACGGTGTTTGTCTCCGGCGTCGGCCCGATCGGCTGCCTGATTGTATTAGCCGCAAAAGCTAAAGGCGCGGCAGAAATCATCGTCACCGATCCCAGTGAACGCTGCCGCACGCTGGCGCTGGCCGTCGGTGCGACCAAAGCACTGGACGCATCAAACGGCGATTTCACCGCGTATCAGGCCGAAAAAGGCTATTTTAATGTCTCTTTCGATGCCTCCGGTCATCCCTCTTCCATCCGCCGCTGTCTGGAAGTGACCCGCGCCCGTGGCACACTGGTACAGGTCGGCATGGGCGGCGCAGTCAACGATTTCCCACTGATGATGCTGATTGCCAAAGAGATTAACTGGGTCGGCAGCTTCCGCTTCACCGAAGAGTTCAACACCGCAGTGGAATGGCTGGCGAATCAAACCGTCGATCCGATGCCGCTGCTCTCCGCCGAATTCCCGCAGGGAGATTTGGTTGAAGCACTGGAATTCGCGCTGGATAAATCCAAAGCGTCGAAAGTGCAACTGGTGTTCTGACTCTGCTGAGTCAATCACAATATTAAAACGATGTTTCATTTTAAAATATCCCTCTGATTTTATGTCATGGGGATATTTTTTTATGCAAAAAGACAGCGCCAAAAAGCAGGTCGCACTGCTGCTGGCAGACGGCTTTGAAGAGGGCGAGGCGGTGATCGTGCTCGATATTCTGGAGCGGCTGGAGATTCAGGTCACCACGCTGGCCTGCCAGAAAAACCAGACGCTGCGCAGTTATCACGGCATTCAGATGCAGGCCAATGAGCTGCTGAGCGCACAAGGCGAACGTTTGTTTGATGCCGTGGTGATGCCCGGTGGACCGGAAGGTTCTGTGGCGCTGGCGGCGAACCAAGAGGTGGTGAAATTTGTCCGCCGCCACGATGATGCCGGTAAATGGATCTGCCCGCTCTGTTCTGCGGCTGCGCGCGTTCTGGGCGGCAATAATCTGCTCAAAGGTCGCCGTTACGTCTGTTCCGGCGATTTATACCAAGACGTCAAAGACGGCGTGTACGTGAATCAATCCTTTGTCGAGGACGGTAACCTACTGAGCGGAAAAGGATTAGGACTGGCGTTTGATTTCGCTTTCCAACTGGCCTACCGCCTGACCGGCAACGCCGAAGCCTGCGATTTTCAGGCCGACCATATCGATTATCATCATTGGCGCGCTGATCAAAAAATCTGATCTCCCAGGCGGACGGCGCAGGTCGTCCGCCCCGGCCATCATCATGTCCGTTTTTGGCATTCTCCCCGCATAATTTCAGGTGCACACTGGCCATACACTCACCAGATGGAGTCCGAAAATGACCAAAAGCGCCCTGTTAAACATCGACGTTCAACGTTCTTTCGAGCATCGCCCCTTTTGGCAGGAGGATGATCTTCCGGCATTTCAGCACGCACTTGGCCGCCTGATTGACGGCTGCCAGACCCGTGGCGTGCCGGTGATTGATGTATTCCACGTCAATCCCGAAGGGCCATTCTCCATTGGGTCCGGTCTGGTGACGCCAATGACTTTCCTCAGCCATACGCCAGCGAAAACCGTCCACAAACATGTTCACAATGCGTTGCTGGAATCTGGGCTGGATGCCTGGCTACGCCAACAGGACATCACGCATCTGATCATCGCCGGGCTGCGCACCGAGCAGTGCTGCGAAACCACCACCCGCGTGGCGTCGGATATTGGCTATAAGGTGACGTTCGTGACCGAAGCGACCATGACCTTCCCGATGGCCCACGCCGATGGCGGAGTATTCTCCACGGCTGCCATTAAACGCCACACCGAACTGGTGCTGGCCGATCGTTTCGCCACCATTACTGACGTTGATGGCGCGCTGGCGGAACTCGACCAGGCTGTGTGAAGATGACGTTTTGGTCGCCGATGCACAAAGAGGCTTCTATGGCGCAAGACATCTATTTTGTGACGCTGCCGGGCGTGATGGCGCTCGACCTGGCCGGTCCGGCAGAAGCGTTACGTCTGGCCGGGCAGTTTAGGCTGCACTACATCAGCCCGCAGGCAGAAGCCGAGATGTCCACCGGTCTGGTGGTCGGGCGGCTGCAACCGCTGCCGGATCATCTCGCTGCGGGCAGTATTATCATGGTGCCCGGCGTTGAGCACTCCGCAGAAAACTTCGCCAGTCCGATCGCCCTTCTCACGCGCGACTGGCTGAAGCTGCAAAAACCCGCCATCGAACGGGGTGATTTGACGCTGGTGTGTATCTGCTCCGGCAGCCTGCTGGCCGGTCAGGCCGGTCTGCTTGATGGCTACCAGTGCACAACTCACCATGACGTGATTGCCCGTCTGCGCCAGCAGGTGCCGACGGCGCAGGTGAAAGATAACCGGATTTTCGTCGAAGACCGTTTTATCCTGACCAGCGCCGGGATCACGGCTGGCATCGACCTCTCACTGCACATTATTTCCAACCGCCTGGGTGCACAGGTCGCGCTGGATGTCGCCCGCGAGATGGTGGTCTATTTCCGCCGGGCGGGGGATGATCCACAGCTCTCGCCATGGCTACGCTACCGTAATCACCTGCATCCGGCCGTTCACCGCGCGCAAAACCTGATGTCTGCGACGCCGGAATCCTCATGGCAAGTGGAAGAAGTGGCCGCGAAATCCCACGTCAGCAGCCGCCATCTCACCCGCCTGTTCAAGCAGCATCTGGGGATCAGCGTGCGCGACTATCACGAACAGCTGCGCATCGCGGTTGCACACCAGCGCCTGCAGCAGGGTTTAGGGATTGAGAAAGCCGCGCTGGCGGCAGGTTTTACGTCAGGACGACAGTTCAGGCGGGCGCAGGAAAGGTGGGGGTGAATATTTTTCAAACAGCCAAAGCTACAATGGAATAGGTATATTCTTTTCTACCGCATAATAATAAACTTTCTTACCTTGCTAATCTCAACATAACCTCAGGAAGATCTGATGTTTAAAATAACGGACTTAATAGACTTACAAACCCTTTCAGAGTCTGTTGAGTTAGAATTTAAACAAGCACAGGGACAGGACGGTCAGGGAAAGCTGCCTCAGGATTTTTGGCCCACTTACAGCGCAATGGCCAATACTCGTGGCGGGTATGTTGTTCTGGGGGTAAAGGAAAAACAGGGACAATTCATACCAGTAGGTATTAATGATCCAGAAAAAATAAAAAAAGAGTTGTTCAATAATCTTAATAATCAAAATCTGGTAAGTGTAAATATCATCACTGATGCAGATGTTCAAACAAGCTTTCTGAATAATAAACTTATCCTTGTGATTCATGTACCCACCGCATCCAGACATCAAAAGCCCGTTTTCTTGAAAAAAAATCCACTTGAGCAGACTTATATCCGGCTTCATGAAGGCGATCGGCATTGTTCTCAGGAACAAGTTAAACGGATGCTCGCTGAGCAGGTAGAAGATAGTCGGGATGATAAAATTCTTGCTGGCTTTGATTTGAATGATATTGAGCAAGAAAGTCTTAATGCCTACAAGCAACTATTGGCTATCGCCAAGCCCCAGCATCCTTGGCTAGAACTTAATAATTTTGACCTCATGACGAAAATTGGCGGATTTCGTAAAGATCGTCAATCGGGGGTTGAAGGTATGACCCTTGCAGGCATTTTGATGTTTGGTAATTGGCAAGCTATTCAAGATGCTGTTCCCAATTATTTTGTAGACTACCAGGAAAGACCTGAAGCAAAAACAGAGCTTCGTTGGGTCGACCGGTTGTGTCCTGATGGAACTTGGTCAGGAAATATCTTCGATTTCTACCGGCGTGCCTACCGTAAGTTAACAACAGATCTGAAGGTGCCTTTCCAAATAAAAGATGGTGTCCGTCAGGACGATACATTGATCCATGTCGCATTACGTGAAGCACTCGTTAATACGCTCGTTCACGCAGATTTTACTGGCCGCGCATCTATTTTGATTGTAAAACGCCCAGATATGTTTGGTTTTCGCAATCCTGGACTGATGAGAATCCCGCCAGAAATAGCCATTAAAGGTGGGGAGAGTGATTGTCGTAATCGGCGTATGCATCAAATGTTTTTAAATATTGGCGCTGGGGAACGCGCAGGCTCCGGTATCCCCAAAATTTACAGTGGCTGGCAATCAGCAAACTGGCGAACGCCCAAGTTATATGAAAAGACCGATCATACAGAGCAAACGTTACTCGAATTATCGACTGCAAGCCTAATACCCGAGTACATTTCAATACAATTACACCTGTTATTTGGTGCTAGCTTTGATGCACTCGATGACTTCGAGCGGATGATCGTCACTACCGCTGCAATTGAAGGTTGGGTCAATCATCAAAGAGCCTGCCAGCTAACCAGTAAGCATTCTCGAGATGTAACTCTTGCTCTCCCACGCTTAGAGTCAAGAGGTTTTCTGGTTGCAAGCGGGGAGCGTAAAGATAAATCCTACAGCTTGCCGGGTATGGAACAACCACCCTCCCCTGAAGATGTTTTTTCCAATGCGTTGAGTTCGCCTACAGACTTAACGCATAGCGAAGACAACTTAACGCATAGCGAAGATAACTTAACGCATAGCGAAGACAACTTAACGCATAGTGCAGATGAACATCGCGATCCTGAAGGTCGATTTATCAGTCCTTTACTCGATCGACCTTTTGTTGATCAACTTGAAACTTTGGATCCGGATTTCCAAAATCAGTTATTAACATTTGCAAAACCAGCAAATCAAAAGAAAAGATTAACGAATGACGAAATGCGTGATGTGATTATTAAATTGTGTAAAGACCACTTCATTGCTATCTCGGTTTTAAGTGAGTTAACAAATCGAACCTCACAAAATATCAGGCAAAGCCATCTAAAACCCATGGTCGAAAAGGGGGAGCTAAAATTAGCATTCCCAAATAAGCCCAACTCACCGAAACAGGGTTATTCGGTGAAATGATTTTTATGGGTTGTGATGCTTAACTCACCCATCTTCTCCGGTCCACTTTTCCCAGTAATATCGCCAGCACCAGACTGCCGAACAGGCCGCAGGTAAAGAGGAAAGCGATGTTGAGCAGCGGCCACTGCAGGAAGCCGATATGCGCGGCGCGCAGCCCGATGACGATCAGCGCGTGAAAACCGTAAATCGCCAGAGAGTGGCGGGAGATCAGCGCTAATCCCGGCAAAACAGGCCCAGATAAGGTGTTTTTAAAGACGACATACAGTGACATGGCCGAGATAAACACCAGCGGGCCACAGTAGACGTAGAAGGTATCGGCGAAGTTCTGATTAATCAGCGACTGATAGCGGGTGCCCCACGCGATAAAAAGCGTGCTGAGGATAAACAGGGCAGATGCCATCGCCGTCACGCCGGTTTTTTGCGTATTCATCACGCCAATGGCACGCCCCATCAGCGCATAGAGCAGATAATAGAAGGTATCGCCGCTAATATAGAGATCCAGGGGTAAAAGGTGGAATCCCTGCCAGGACAGCACCGGCAACTGTGGGTTAGCCAACACGCCGAGAAGAATCCCCGCGATCAACAGATACCCCCCCGACATCGCTTTCACCTTAATAAGCGGTGACAGCAGGTAAATCACCACAATCGCATAAAAAAACCAAAGGTGATAAAACACCGGTTTTTGCAAGATATGTTTCAAAGATGGCCAAAAACCGATGTTTGTCAGGCTATAGATATAAATCAGCGATACCACGCTGTAAAACAACAGACATAATCCGATGCGCAAAAAATGGCGTTTGGTGGCACTTTTTTCACCAAAAAACAGATAACCGGAAATCATAAAGAACAGCGGAACACTGACCCGTGAAGCGGAGTTGAGCAAATTGGCTACCGCCCATTCCATCTCGTGGATCGCCGGGAAGTTCACCACCTGCACAGTGCTGGCGTGGATCATCACCACCATCATGCAGGCCACTGCCCGCAGGTTATCTATCCAGCTGATTTTTTGGCTCATTCCGCGCAAATTCCTTCCTGTTGATGTGCAGTTCGCAGCGTAGCCAGCTTTTGGAGGGCTAACAAGGCAAAAGTACTATTCTCAGATTGTGCTGAACGTGAATCGGGTGATTGCACTGCGCTTAAAAAATCGGCAAAATAGCCGCCATTACTGCCTCCGCTTGCGTTACCCGCCCGGACAGTCCCTATTTTCTTGCTAATTTTCATGCAATTAGCCTTACGTCTGTGAAATAACAACCATGCATAATTCTCCAAATACTGCGTCCCTTTTGGGCCGTCGGGCACTGCTGTTCCCTCTGTGCCTGGTGCTTTTCGAATTCGCCACCTATATCGGCAATGATATGATCCAGCCCGGTATGCTGGCCGTGGTCGCGGGTTTTAACGCCGGTGAAGAGTGGGTGCCGACCTCAATGACGGCCTATCTGGCAGGCGGTATGTTCCTGCAATGGCTGCTGGGGCCGCTGTCCGACCGCCGTGGTCGCCGTCCGGTGATGCTGGTCGGCGTAGGCTTTTTCATCGTCACCTGTCTGGCAATTTTGTTCGCGCAAAACATCGAACAATTCATGGTGATGCGCTTCCTGCAAGGCATCAGTCTGTGCTTTATCGGTGCGGTGGGTTACGCGGCGATTCAGGAGTCTTTCGAAGAGTCGGTGTGTATTAAAATCACCGCGATGATGGCCAACGTGGCACTGATCGCACCGCTGCTTGGGCCGCTGGCCGGTGCCGCGCTGGTGCAGTTCGCGCCGTGGGAAACCATGTTCGTGCTGTTCGCCGTTCTGGCCGCGATTGCCTTCTGGGGCTTGTGGAAATCCATGCCAGAAACCGCCTCGCGCCTTGGCGAAGCCTTCTCGATGAAAAGCCTGTGGAAAGATTATAAAGAGGTGCTGAAAAACCGGCAGTTCCTGTGTGGCGCCCTGGCGATTGGTTTTGCCAGCCTGCCGCTGCTGGCATGGATTGCGCAGTCGCCGGTGATTTTGATCAGCGGCGAAGGTTTGCCGCCGTTCGAGTACGGTCTGTTGCAGGTGCCGATTTTTGGCGCACTGATTGTCGGTAACGTGACGCTGGCGAAGCTGACCGGTAAACGCAGCGTCGAGCAGCTCATCAAACTCGGCGCAGGCCCGATGGTGCTCGGCTTAGTGATCGCCGCAGCAGCGACACTGCTTTCCGGCCATGCCTATCTGTGGATGACCGCCGGACTGAGTTTCTATGCTTTCGGTATTGGCGTGGCGAACGCCGGTCTGTACCGCCTGACGCTGTTCTCCAGCACCATGAGTAAAGGCACGGTTTCCGCCGCAATGGGCATGATCAGCATGATGGTGTTCACATTAGGTATTGAACTGGCGAAAGTGGCTTACGTCGCGGGTGGCAGCGGGTTGTTCAATCTGTTCAACCTGATCAGCGGCCTGTGCTGGCTGGCGCTGGTGGCGGTCTTTATCCGCCGCCGTCAGGTGTTTGTGGCCCCAAATAACGCGGCCTGATAATAAAAAGCCAATAACACCCAAGTAAGGGGCGTTATTGGCAGATAGCAGAACTCCTGGCGCAGCGAGTTTCAGTGCGGACAGCGCGCAGCACCCGGAGCCGTACTTAACGTACGTGAGGAGTGTGAGCACTGCCCAAGCTGAAAATCGCAAGCAGACTCAGAAAAGGCCCATCGGTTTATCTGAATAACTCACTAACAGACACTTGGTTTGCTGATAGTGATCCAGCATCATCTTGTGCGTTTCCCGCCCGAGACCTGACTGTTTGTAACCGCCGAAGGCCGCGTGAGCCGGGTAGGCGTGGTAACAGTTGGTCCATACGCGACCGGCCTGCAGGTTACGCCCCATGTGATAGGCCACGTTGCCGTCGCGGCTCCAGACGCCCGCCCCCAGCCCATAAGCCGTATCATTAGCGATCTCCAGCGCTTCCTTCATATCTTTAAACGTCGTCACAGCCAGTACCGGCCCGAAGATCTCCTCCTGGAATACCCGCATATTGTTTTTGCCCAGCAGGATGGTCGGTTGCAGGTAGTAGCCTTCGTTGAGCGCCCCTTCCAGTTTTTTCTTCGCGCCACCGGTCAATACCTGTGCACCCTCTTTTTTACCGATTTCGATGTAATCGAGAATGGTTTTCATCTGCCCGGCAGAGACCTGTGCCCCCATCTGGGTTTCAGCATCCAGCGGGTTACCCGTTTTGATGGCTTCAACACGTTTGATAGCTCTTTCCATAAAGCGTTCGTAAATCGATTCCTGCACCAGTGCGCGGCTCGGGCAAGTACAGACCTCGCCCTGATTGAAGGCAAACAAGGCAAAACCTTCCAGCGCTTTGTCGAAGAAGGAGTCCTCTTTATCCATCACATCGGCGAAGAAGATATTCGGTGATTTACCCCCCAGCTCCAGCGTGGCGGGGATCAGGTTCTGCGCTGCATAACCCGCAATCTGCTGGCCGACTTCGGTCGAGCCGGTAAAGGCCACTTTGGCGATGCGTTTTGAGGTCGCCAGATATTCGCCAATCTCACCACCCGCGCCGTTGACGACGTTGATGACGCCCGGTGGCAGAATATCTTTCACCAGATCCATCAGCAGCAGCACCGACAGAGGTGTCAATTTAGCCGGTTTGAGCACAACACAGTTACCCGCAGCCAGCGCCGGCGCCATTTTCCAGCAGGCCATCAGCAGCGGGAAGTTCCACGGGATAATTTGCGCCACCACGCCCAAGGGTTCATGGAAATGATAGGCCACGGTTTCGCTGTCGATTTCACTGATCCCGCCCTCCTGGGCGCGAACGCAGGCAGCGAAGTAACGGAAATGGTCAATGGCGAGCGGCACATCGGCCCCCGTGGTTTCACGGATCGGCTTGCCGTTGTCCCAGGTTTCAGCGTTAGCCAGCAATTCGAGATTCTGCTCCATCCGGTCGGCTACGCGGTTCAGAATATTGGCGCGCTCCTGCACTGAGCGTTTGCCCCATGCAGCTTTCGCGTCGTGCGCGGCGTCCAATGCCAGTTCAACATCTTCCTTGCTGGAACTCGCCACTTCACACAAAGCTTCGCCAGTGATCGGCGTCAAGTTGGAATAATATTGTCCTTTCACCGGCGCGACCCATTCGCCGCCGATAAAGTTATCGTAGCGTTTTTGTAGTTTTAGTGGGAAACCATACTCTTCCGGTTTAACGGCCTGAGGGTTTTTGTCATAAGCCATGATAATGATCCTTATGCTGCATCGGTCGTAGGGGAACAAAGAAAGCTGTGCGCTGCATAGAGAGCATAGGCGTTAGAAAGATAACTGGCGGAATGTAAAGAGAACTCTTCGAGTCGCCTCACAACTTTTCAGAGGGAGGCACACGGGATAATAAGTCTGGCGATTATGCTGGCGTAGTTTGGGCAAAACTTTCGCGTTGGAACAGGCGCTCCACCAGCGATATCAGGGTCGGATGTTCGACACACCAGCCAGGAGCCACGCGGCGAAAATTGAGATAACCGATGCAACAGGCAACGGCGATATCAGCCACGTTGAGGCTTTCACCGTTAAGCAGAGTGCGGTTTTTGGCGTGTTGTTCGAGGGTGTGGAGACCACGCAGCAACTTCTCGCGCTGACGGATAACCCACTCTTCATTGCGTTTATCGGCGTCGCGTTTGCTCTCCAGCACCAGCGCCACGGCGGCGTCGGTGACGCCATCAGCCAGCGCTTCGATTTGCCTCACGCGCAGGGCTTCCAGCGGCTGCCACGGCAGCAGTGTCGGGGAGACATTCAGTAATTCGATAAACTGGACGATGATCGGTGAGTCAAAAAATACCTCGCCTTCGTCGGTGACCAGCGCCGGGACTTTTCCCAGCGGATTAAATTGCGTGACCTTGCTTCCCGCGTTGGCGGGAGGGTCATTGACGAAATCAAACGCGATGCCCTTTTCCAGCAGCATCACGGATATTTTGCGTACATAAGGACTGGTGTAGCTGCCGATCAACTTCATCAAAGCCTCCGTCTCTTTCCAAAGCCTTGTTTAAAGCTAGCAGCCACGAACCGTTTTACCAGCCGGGGCTGCTCACTTTAAGACTTTACGAGGCCGGGAAGAGGAACGGATTGAGGCTGCTGCTGGCGAAGCCTTTTTCTTCCATCCGCTGGTCGAGCCATAGCGAGGCGAGATCGTCGGCCACCGCGTCGGCCTGCGGATCCTGCTCCTGATAGATGATTTTCAGGTAGGAGCCGCAGTCGTCGCAGCTTTCGGCTTTTACCACGGTTTTTTCGCTGTTGGTCGAGCCATCATCGAGGGACCAGTAGTGCAGTTTTTCCATCTCTTCACAGTTGCTGCACTTGGCGCGCACCACGTGCCATTCGGTTTCACACAGGCTGCAATGCAGGTAACGCAGACCGGTAATTGCGCCCAGCGTCACCACACCGGAGACCGGCAGGCTGGCACAAACCGGGCAGAACTGGCGGTTTTCGCCGTACTCCGCACGGCCAACGCCACGAAGCTGTGCCGCCATTTGCATCCAGTAAAGCGATAACGCGGCCCAGATAAACGGCGCGTTGTCGGCGGGAACGTGTTTGAAATCTTGATTCAGCAGATGCGTCGCCATCATTTCGCGTTGCAGATTCGGCGAATGTTCAAGGCGCTCCAGCACCAGACGCACCGGTTCAGACGCACCCGGTTTAAGCGCCGCAATCAGCGCATCGAGCAGCGCCAGCCAGTGCGGCGTACGCGGAAACAAAGCGTAGTCGAGTGGCGGCTTTCCGGCAGCTTTCTGCAACTCTTCGCTGAGATCGATATTCAGCGGGAATTCGTCCAGCACCCGTTGCTGTGCATCGCAAATCGACGCTGAAAAGTTCAGATACGCGCCCAGCGGGTTTTTCTCTGCCAGCTGGCGCAGCCGCTCAGCACGGCGCTGATAAAGGATTTTCAGGTTAGCGAACAGCACCGGCGGGATGTTCCCCGCCGTTTTTTTGCCGTCGGCCAGTTCGTCTTGCGGGACAATCTGGATGCTCATCCGGCTTTCCTCTGGTTTTGTTCTTTCTTCTGCTGCTGCTTAGCCAGCACCTCACGATACCAGCGCGGGTGGTGATATTTCGCCCATGACGCTGGCACCTTGCCATGCGTCATCGCCGTAATTGAGCCTTTTGCCCAGGTCGCCGCGTAGACGTGCATGATGATCACCAAAATCAGACCGACACCGGCCAGAGAGTGCACCAGCAATGCCAGGCGGATCAGCGGGATCGGGAAGAAATCGGCAAACCACGGACGCCAGATGATCACGCCGCTCGCCATCAGCAAGACCAGACAACTGATGGCTGCCCAGAACACGCATTTCTGGCCAAAGTTGTAGCGTCCGGTATCGCCGACTTCATGATTTGTCAGCACTTTGCCGATATTCTTCGCCCACACCAGATCATTTTTTTCCGGCAGGTTGTGCTTCCAGTAGCGAAAGAACATGCCAAGGAAAGAGACGAACATCACCACGCCAAAGAACGGGTGGAGAATGCGCGCCATTTGCGGTGTGCCGAAAATATTCATCAGCCAGTTAAACGACGGAAAAAAGAAGCCCAGCCCGCTGAGCGCGAGAGTCACAAAGCAAAAAGCCACGATCCAGTGATTGAGGCGTTCCGGCAGGCTATAACGCGGGATCAATTTCTCTTTTTTCATGGGTGTGTCTCCTCATCATCATGTTCTTCTTCCTCTTTCACGTAGTTCGGCCCCACACCCAGGAAGTGGAATGCGCTGGCCGCAAAGGTCGCGGCGAAGCCGATGGCGGCCAGCGGTTTCCAGATACCTTTCCATAACGTGATGGTCGGACTGATGGCCGGGTCTTTCGGCAGACCGTGGTACAGCTCGGGTTTGTCGGCATGGTGCAACACGTACATCACGTGTGTACCGCCGACGCCCTGCGGGTCGTACAATCCAGCGTGATCAAAACCGCGCCCTTGCAGTTCGCTGACGCGTTCGGCCGCCAGGTCCTTCATGGCGTCTTTGGTACCGAAATGAATCGCGCCAGTCGGGCAGGTTTTGACACAGGCCGGTTCCTGGCCGACGCTCACGCGATCCACGCACAGCGTGCATTTGTAGGCACGGTTATCCTGCGGGTTAATGCGCGGCACGTTGAACGGGCAACCGGCGATACAGTAACCGCAGCCGATGCAGTGTTCCGACTGAAAATCGACGATACCGTTGGCGTACTGAATAATCGCCCCTTCCGCCGGGCAGGCTTTCAGGCAGCCCGGATCGGCGCAGTGCATGCAGCCGTCTTTGCGGATCAACCACTCCAGTTTGCCGTTCTCTTCGACCTCGGAAAAACGCATCACCGTCCAGGATTTGGCGGTCAAATCCATCGGATTGTCATACACACCGGTGTTGTGGCCGACCTCATCGCGCAGGTCATTCCATTCAGAACAGGCCACCTGACAACCTTTGCAACCGATACAGGTGGTGACGTCAATCAGCTTCGCCACCTCCTGCTGATGGTCGCGGGCGCGCGGCGCGGGGGTAAAACCGTTAGTTGCGGACTTACGAAGTATGTCCTGAGATTGCATTGCCATAATTCGTCTCCCTTACGCCTTTTCCAGATTGACCAGAAACGCCTTAAATTCAGGCGTTTGCGAGTTGGCATCACCCACCGATGGCGTCAGCGTATTCGCCAGGAAGCCTTTGCGGGTTTCCCCCTCAAAACCCCAGTGACAGGGAATCCCGATGGTGTCGACCGGTTTGCCATCAATGGTTAAGGTCTTGATTCGCTTGGTCACCACCGCTTTGGCCAAAATATAGCCGCGTTTGGACGAGACTTTGACGCTGTCGCCCGCCGCAATATTTTTGGCTTTCGCCAGCGCTTCGCCGATCTCAACAAATTGCTCAGGCTGGGCAATGGCGTTGAGCAGCGCGTGCTTGGTCCAGTGGCGGAACAGCTCGGTGATCGAATAGGTGGTGGCGACATACGGGAAGTCCGCCGCCGTGCCCATGTTCGGCAGGTCGCTGGCAAAAATGCGCGCCACCGGGTTGGAAATCACGTTCGGATGCAACGGGTTGGTGCCGATCGGCGTTTCAATCGGTTCGTAGTGTTCCGGGAATGGGCCGTCGGCCATTTTATCGACAGCGAACAGACGCCCCATCCCTTCGGGCTGCATGATAAACGGCCCGACACCGCTGCCCGGTGCGGCGTTGCTGTAGTCGGCCACATCAAAACCGGCCCACTTCGCGCCATCCCAACGGATGATTTCGCGTTTCGGGTCCCACGGCTGGCCCTGCGGGTCCACCGAGGCGCGGTTATACAGAATTCGGCGGTTGAGTGGCCACGACCAGGCCCAACCGGAGGTACAACCGAGGCCAGACGGATCGGCGTTGTCCCGCCGTGACATTTGGTTACCGGCTTCGGTCCAACTGCCGGTATACACCCAGCAGAAGCTGGCAGTGCTGCCGTCGTTTTTCAGGTGCGCAAAGGTGGAGAGCTGCTGGCCCTTTTTCGCCACAATATTGCCTTGCGGATCGGTAATATCCGCCAGCGCTTTGCCGTTGGCTTCGCGGGCGATCTCTTCCGGCAGCGGGTCGAGCGGGTCCTGATAGTCCCAGGCCATATTCAGCACTGGCAGCGGATTGGCACCGCCCTCTTTCTGATACAGCTCGCGCACTTTCATAAACAAACGGGCGATGATTTTCGCGTCATGCAGCGCTTCACCCGGCGGCTCTGCCGCCTGGAAATGCCATTGCAGCCAGCGCCCGGAGTTAACAATCGAGCCATTCTCTTCGGCAAAACAGGATGACGGCAGGCGGAAGACTTCGGTCTGAATATCGGCGGTATTGACGTCGTTCATCGCGCCGTGGTTCTGCCAGAAGTTGGAGGACTCGGTCACCAGCGGGTCAATCACTACCATATATTTCAGTTTAGAGAAGGCACGCGAGGATTTGTTCTTGTCCGGGAACGCCGCCAGCGGGTTGAAGCCCTGCACGATGTAACCGTGCATTTTGCCCTGGGACATCAGCTCGGCCTGTTGCATCACATCGTAGCTTTTGTCCCACTTCGGCAGCCAGTCGTAGCCCCAGTCGTTACTCGCCTGCGCGTGATCGCCCCAGAAACTTTTCATCATACTGACGAAGAAATTCGGCGTGTTTTTCCAGAAATTCACCTGCCCGTCGAGCAGCGCCGTTGGCGTGATCTCTTTGAGATATTGGGTCAGCGACGTCTGTTTTTCGGAAGGTAAACCGATGTACCCCGGCAGGTTCAGCGACAGCAAACCAAGATCGGTATAGCCCTGAATATTCGAGTGTCCGCGCAGCGCATTAACGCCGCCGCCCGGCATACCGATGTTGCCGAGCAGCAACTGAATCATCGCCGCACAGCGGATCATTTGTGCGCCGCCGGTGTGGTGGGTCCAGCCCAGCGCATAAAGAATGGTCGAGGTTTTATCGCGCACACAGGTTTCGGCCAGAATCGAGCTTATCAGCAGGAAATCCTCTTTCGAGGTGCCGCACAGACGTTCGACCAACTCCGGCGTATAACGGGAGACGTGCGTTTTCAGCAAATTCCAGACACAGCGCGGGTCTTGCAGGGTTTTGTCTTGTTTGGCGAAACCATTTTCATCCAGCTGATAGTGCCAGCTCTCTTTGTTATAGGTTTTTTTCGCCGCATCAAAACCACTGAACAGACCGTCGTTAAAGGCGAAATCTTCCCGCACCAGCAGGCTGGCGTTGGTGTATTCGCGCACATAATCGTGCTGAATTTTATCGTGGGTGATCAGATAATTGATCATGCCGAGCAGGAAAACAGCATCGGAACCGGCGCGGATCGGTGCGTAGATGTCGGCGACGGCGGCGCTGCGGTTAAAACGCGGATCGACCACGATGACTTTAGCGTTATTTTTGGTTTTTGCTTCGATCACCCATTTGAACCCAACCGGGTGCGCTTCTGCCGCATTGCCGCCCATGATTAAAATCACGTTGGCGTTTTTGATGTCCACCCAGTTGTTGGTCATCGCACCGCGACCAAAACTTGGTGCCAGCGCTGAGACGGTCGGACCGTGGCACAGGCGCGCCTGACAGTCGATCGCCAGCATGCCCATCGCGCGGGTGAATTTTTGATCCAGCAGGCCGGTTTCGTTACTGGCCGCCGACGAACAGAGCATCCCGGTGGTCAGCCAGCGGTTGACGGTGACGTTGTTGTCGTTCTTTTCGACGAAGTTGGCGTCACGGTCATCTTTCATCAGGCGGGCAATACGGGAAATCGCCTCGTCCCAACTGATGCGCTGCCACTTATCCGAGCCTGCTGCACGGTATTCCGGGTGGGTCAGGCGGTTTTTGCTGTGGATGTAATCCAGCACGCCCGCCCCTTTAGGGCACAAGGACCCACGGCTCACCGGATGGTCCGGATCGCCTTCGATATGGAAGATATTCTCGGTGACATTTTTAGCACCATCGCCCTGGCTGTAAATCAAAATGCCGCAGCCGACCGAACAATAGGTGCAGTTGTTGCGGGTTTCCCGTGAGCGGAGCAACTTATATTGGCGGGTCTCCGCCAGCGCCAGCGACGGCGCAAAACCTAATAATGTCGCGGTGGTACCTGCCATACCGCCCGCGCAGATCTTAAATAACTGCCTTCTGCTGACCTGCATGAAAGACTCCTTCCAATCATTAACACATTGCATTCACATTGACGCTTTCCCCGCCGTGGCGAGAGGCGCTAAAATAGTGGCCTAAAACCGGATTGTAATTGTGGTCTATTGTAACCGGAATGTTTATAAGGTTATTGCCAATGGATGTCCATCACGTAAACGAGTTTGACGAAAAAGATGACCAAAAAGTGACGCAGATCATCGGCGCTACCCGCAAAAAGGTGATGCAGCGCGGACATCTCAATGAGCCGCAGGATGACTGGATTGCCGAAGAAGTCCCGGTCGCGCTGGTCTACAACGGCATCTCACATGTGGTGATGATGGCATCGCCGAAAGAGCTCGACGCTTTCGCGCTGGGGTTTTCGCTGTCGGAGGGGATCATCGAATCGGTTGCTGATATTTATGGCATCGATGTGTCATCCAACTGCAACGGCATAGAAGTGAACATCGAGTTATCCGCCCGCCGCTTTGCCGGGCTAAAAGAACGCCGCCGCGCCATGGCAGGACGTACGGGCTGCGGTGTTTGTGGCATCGAGCAGCTTGGCGATCTCTTCCGTCCACTCGCGCCGCTGCCGTTCACACAGACTTTCGATTTGTCGAACCTGGATAGCGCACTGCATCAGCTGAAATCAGTCCAGACCATCGGCCAACTGACCGGCTGTACGCACGCCGCCGCGTGGATCACACCAGAAGGGACATTACCCGGTGGCTGCGAAGACGTTGGCCGCCACGTCGCGCTGGATAAAATGCTTGGTCTGCGCGCTAAACGCCCCGACTGGCACACCGGCGCAGCGCTGGTGTCCAGCCGCGCCAGTTATGAAATGGTGCAGAAGGCCGCGATGTGCGGCGTCGAAATCCTGTTTGCCGTCTCCGCCGCAACCCAGCTGGCCGTAGACGTGGCCGAAAAATGCAATCTGACGCTGGTCGGTTTCAGCAAACCCGGCCGGGCGACGGTGTATACGCATCCGCAGCGGTTGAAAGGGTAAATATTGCGGCAGAATGGTCCGAATCTGGCCTTAGACCGTTTGCAGCAAGGCTTAGTTAATCTCGCTCTAAGCCCCGAATAACAGCATCTTACAAATACCCGCACAAAGTGCGGAGCATAGATAATCATTTTCAATATCATTTAATTAACTATAATGATCCAACTGATTACGCGGTGCTCACAATGACGGTGCCGCCCTACACTATGGAGACGATGAACATGAGTTATTCACTGCCATCACTGCCTTACGCATACGACGCGCTCGAACCGCACTTCGACAAAGAAACGATGGAAATCCATCACACCAAACATCACCAGGCCTACGTTAACAATGCTAACGCTGCACTGGAAAGCCTGCCAGAACTGGCAAAACTGTCCGTTGAAGAACTGATCGCTAACCTCGATAAAGTTCCGGCTGACAAGAAAGTGGCTCTGCGTAACAACGCAGGCGGCCATGCTAACCACAGCCTGTTCTGGAAAGGCCTGAAAATCGGTACCACCCTGCAGGGCGACCTGAAAGCAGCTATCGAACGCGATTTCGGCAGCGTTGACGCTTTCAAAGAAACCTTTGAGAAAGCAGCAACGACCCGTTTCGGCTCAGGCTGGGCGTGGCTGGTTCTGAAAGACGGCAAACTGGCCGTAGTTTCTACTGCTAACCAAGACAGCCCGTTGATGGGCGAAGCCGTTTCTGGCGTTTCCGGTTACCCGTTGCTGGGTCTGGATGTGTGGGAACATGCTTACTACCTGAAATATCAGAACAAACGCCCTGATTACATCAAAGCGTTCTGGGCTGTTGTAAACTGGGACGAAGCAGCAAAACGTCTGGCTGAAGCGAAGTAATTCGCTGCCCCTAACCGGGATTCAGTTGGTACTCTCGGCGGGGTCTTCCCCGCCTTTTTTACGTCCGCTTTTGCCCTTTTTATGCCCCCAGATATCAGACCCCACCCACAGTTCTCAAATAACTCTCCCCACACCCTAAAGTTTGCCCATAGTCCTTCCGATATGCCTTCAACAAGGCTTCACTAAATTTCACCCTTGCTCAACAGGGACGTCGGCGGAGAAACAGTTATGGGAAACGGAACACGTCTGTCACAACGCATTGATAACCTGAAAGTGGGTACGAAACTCGGGTTAGGTTTTGGTTTGGTTCTGATAGTCGCAGTGGTGATTGCCATTGTCGGTATGGTGAAGTTCAAAGACATTAACTATCGTGCCGAAAAAGTCGATTTCAGTAATCAAATGAACACGTTACTGAATGACGCCCGTCTCAGCCGCACGTTGTATCAGCTCAATTACAATCCTGACTATCTGGCTAAAAATCAGCACAGCATCGCTGAATTACAAAAACTTGTCGATTCGTCGAAAGGCCGGCTGGTTTGGGATGCACAAAGTCAGGCCGATCTCGATCAGGTTCCGGTAAAAATTAGAGAGTACAACCAGGCACAGGAAGCGTTTAAAAAAGCGGTGGCTGAAAAAGATACCGTGCGCAAAAGCTGGAACCTGTCGGAAACGGAAGATGCCGTCAGAAGTTTGCAGGAACAGCTGCGGGTAGAAGATGCCAATCCGTCGATCCGCCTTACATTAGCCGAGGTGGTGCAAAAACTGATCAGCGTGCGCTATTACGTGCGCGGGTTGTTGCTGAGCATGGATAAAGAGTCCGAAAGCACGCTGCTGAAAGCCATCGATGATACGCAGGCCAGCGCCACAAGACTCAACGCTCTGCTGCTTCCCAATCAACAGGAGACGCTGGCACCGCTGATGACCGCACTGGCAACCTATAAAAGTCACATTGTGGCCTATATGCCGGCTTACGAGCGTGAACAGCAGAACTCACAGTTGTTGTCAGTAAAAGCCACTGAGATGAACACGCTGGTCAGCAAAATCTTTAAGAACGAGCTGGATAGCACGCATCAGGATATTAGCCGGGCAATGATAATGATGGCGATTATCACCCTGGCAGCGCTGTTTATCGGTGCGCTGATCGCCTGGCGCATTACCCGCCAAATTACCTATCCGCTGCGCGCTACGCTGGCAACAGCCGAGCTGATAGCCAAGGGCGACCTGACGGCAGCACAAACCACCACACGTCGTGATGAGCTGGGGATGCTGATGAATGCGGTGGCCGGGATGAGCCATAACTTACGCAATATGATCTATGAGATCCGCATGGGCGTCAGTCAGGTGTCACACGCCGCCGCCGAGATTGCGGCGGGCAATACCGATTTGTCATCACGAACCGAGCAACAGGCCGCCGCGGTCGAAGAAACCGCCGCCAGCATGGAACAGCTCAGTTCGACGGTGAAACAAAACGCCGAAAACGCCCACCATGCCAGTCAACTGGCGTCGGACGCCTCGAAAACGGCGACACTCGGTGGCAAGCAAGTTAGCGATGTTGTCGTCACCATGCAGCAAATCTCCGGTAGCTCAAAGCGTATTGCCGAAATTACTTCGGTCATCAACGGTATCGCCTTCCAGACCAATATTCTGGCGCTGAATGCCGCCGTTGAAGCCGCGCGGGCGGGTGAACAGGGCCGGGGATTCTCAGTCGTGGCCTCCGAAGTCCGTTCACTGGCGCAGCGCAGCGCACAGGCCGCCAAAGAGATTGAAGGGCTGATTGCCGAGTCGGTTGAGCGGGTGAACAACGGCGCGAAGCTGGTCGAAAATACCGGCCGTACCATGCAGGATATTGTGCAGTCGGTGACTCATGTGCGCGACATTATGGGGGAAATCGCGTCGGCATCGGATGAGCAAAGCCGTGGTATTGCGCAGGTTTCCCAGGCCATTGTCGAGATGGACAGCACCACGCAGCAGAACGCCGCACTGGTGGAACAATCATCGGCGGCGGCAGATTCTCTGGAAGATCAATCCCGCGTACTGACCAAGGCTGTATCAGTATTCCGGCTGTCAGAGAATGACAATGTCCTGGCCTCTGAGATTAAGCGTGCAGCGCCAGCGAAGCTTGCTGCCGTGCCGCGTCCGGCCAGCGAGGAAAAGGGAAACTGGGAGACCTTCTGAGGTCGCCCCTAACCTGTGAGGAAAATGCGCCCCGGTGGCGCATTTTTTTTGCGTCTTTTTAGCATGGTCATTGCAGGTTATGCTGAGGCATTGGACATCGGCATGACGGAGGTTTTATGCATTACCCGGATGTATATATTGGCGCGATAAAATCCTATGAAGGCAGTGCACCCAGCGCCATTGGCAAGCGGCAGGTCAACGGCAGTCTGCTACTCACCTCACTGGGGCTGGAGGGCGATGAGCAGGCCGAAACCGCTTATCACGGCGGAGCGGACCGCGCACTGTGCCATTTTCCCCGTGAGCACTACGCCTGGTTGCGTCAACACTTTCCTGAACAGGAAGAGCGTTTTCACCCACCGGCCTTCGGCGAAAATCTGTCGACACTGGGGTTGACCGAAGAGAATGTGTTTATCGGTGATATTTTCCGCTGGGGCGATGCGCTGGTTCAGATCACTCAGCCGCGCGCTCCCTGTTACAAGCTGAATGCGTTTTTGCACTGTCCGCAAATATCCCAGGTTTTGCAGGACAACGGGCGTTGCGGCTGGTTATACCGGGTGATCGCCACCGGTCATGTCAGCGGCGACCGACCTTTTGAGCTGATGACGCGTAACAGCGAGGTGTCCGTCGCCGAAGCGATTTCCATCGCCTTCAATATGCCGTTCGACGAAGAGCAGTACCGCCGTTTGATGGCGGCTGCCGGGCTTTCCGCCAGTTGGAATAAAACCATGCAGATGCGTCTGGTGAACCGCAAGATTGAGGATTTTGGACGTCGTTTGTTTGGTTCGGCGGGGAAATAAGACAACGCCCTCCCTTTAAAGGAAGGGCGCTTTGATCAGAAGGCTTTTTTGGCGTAACCGGTCACCACTTTCAGGCCCATTTCACGGCCCAGTGCAGTCATCGGGTGAACGACGACAATACCGCGAACGGTTTTCTTCAGCGTGCCCATATCAGCCTGCTCTTTTTTAGTAATTTCACGGCTGTGCGGCAGGGCTGCCAGCTTCTGCGCTTCCGTGCTCAGCTTGACGACACGCACGTCTTTCAGACGGGCGATTTCGGCGGCCAGTTTCTCTTTTTCGTCTTCATGTTTGGAAATCAGTTCAGAGTTGCCCTGCTGAATAACAGCCGCGTCTTTGTGATTCAGTGCGTCCAGCATGTCGCTGAGGCGTTTAATTTCGGTTTTTTCGACTTCTTTCATAATGTTTTCGACCTGTGCGTGCAGCAATGGGCACGATGTTGCTCAAGATAATAACGTCTAGTGTATCAGGAAGTGCGGATTTCATCAGCCCGCGCGTCAGCCGTTGTTGATGCCAGCCCCGGCGCAAGTCCGCTCATTTCACAGGCACGCTGCCCGAGACGCGCAAGCGCGGCGGTATAACGTGCATTAAAAGGATAACAGCACGACAGCCGCAGGCCATTGCGGTAGCGCCCACTCGGCGAATAAAGTGTGCCCGGCGTCATGCAGATTTTCTCATCCAGCAGTTGCTGAAACAGCACTACGGTGTCGACACCTGCGGGAAAATCGACCCAGAAAACAAAGCCGCCCATCGGCTGCGTCGCACGGGTGCCCTGTGGAAAATAACGGGCGATCAGCGCCCGCGCTTCATCGACTTGTGCGGCATAGCGGCGGCGCAGCGCGCGCAGATGGTGGTCGTAACCCCCGGATTCAAGAAACACCGCCAGCGTTTGTGACAGTAAAAAAGACTCCGACATCGAGGACACCGCTTTGAGCTTACGCAGCTTCTCAGCAAAACGGCCACCGGCAATCCAGCCAATACGAAAATCCGGTGCCAACGTTTTCGTGAAGCTGGTGCAAAACAGCACCCAGCCGTTGCGGTCGAACGATTTTACTGCCGGGGAGAGCGCATCGCTAAATTGGATCTCAGCGTAAAGGCCGTCTTCAATCAGCGGAACCTGATGATCGTTCATCAGGCGCGCCAGCCGTTTTTTCGCGGCCAGCGGCATGGTAAACCCCATCGGATTCTGCGCAGTCGGCATGGCGATCACCGCATTCAGGCGCTTCTCATTGAGCATCAGTTCCAACGCGTCCAGCGAGATACCGGTTTGCGGATCGGTCGGAATTTCTACCGCTTTCAGCCCCAGGCTGGCGAGCAGCGGCAGCAAGTAAAAGTAGGTTGGCGTCTCCAGCCCCACGCTGTCACCCGGCTGGGTGGTCACCCGCAGCGCCAGCTGCAGGGCTTCCATACAGCCGTGCGTCAGGGTGATGTCCCCGGCTTCAAGCATCATACCCAACCCCAAAGAACGGCGAGCAATCTGCTGGCGCAGCGCAAGATTTCCCGGCGGCAATGCATACTGTCCGATGATATGCGGCTGACGGCGCAGCAGAGACGCCATGATGCGGCCCAGTTTGGCACCGGGATAGAAGTCATTAGCCTGCGGACACGCCAGCGAGAGATTGGTATAGGCCGGATTAATCTGCGCGGCGAACACGGTGTCGATCAGATCCAGAACGTCGTCAGCCGGTGTGGCAGCAGCGGTTTGCAGTACATGGCGCGCAGAGTGAACAGCCTCCAGTGCAGGAAGCGCGGTACGGACATAAAAACCCGACTGGGGGCGCGCCTCGATAAGCCCACGATCTTCCAGCCGCCGATAGGCCGCCACCACCGTGTTGATGCTGACCCCATGGGTTTGCGCACTGCGCCGCACCGAGGGCAGGCGGCTGCCCGCCGGCAACGTGCCGCGACGGATGGCTTCAGCCAGATTATCAGCCAGTTGGTTATAGCGTGTATCGGTGGAAACATCGCAGAGCGAGGTCAGCATATCGGCCATGGTGTCAGTTCCGCTAAAGTGAAGGGTTACAGTTCATCTTTCATGCAACTGTAACCCTTACAATAGCGTATTTTTGGTTCTGTCACCTCATCCTCCGCCTGCTTATTCTGTATGAACAGATTTTAGATACAGGAGAAGTAGCAATGCTGGATACCGCTTTCGTCAGTTATGTCACCGTGATGTCGATCACGCCGGGGCCGAACAATCTACTGCTGGCCGCATCGGGGGTCAATTTTGGGCTGCGCCGCAGCGTACCCATGATGCTGGGGATCACGCTGGGCTGCGTAGTGCAATGCGCATTGATGACCTCGATGCTGGCCATTTTGCTCAGTTGGATGAACGTGGTACGTCTGCCGATGGCGGTTATCGGTTGCGGGTATCTGTTCTGGCTGTCGTGGAAAATCTACCGTTCCGGCACGCCGAAAGAAGGGCAAAAACAGCAACCGATGAATCTGGTGGGCGGGGCATTGTTTCAGGCGATCAACCCCAAAGCCTGGCTAATGGCGACCAACGTGGCGATTCTGTTTACACCGCAGGACGGCAATATGCTGCATCACACGCTGCTGATCTGCCTCGGCTTCGCGCTGGTCAACCTTCCGTGCATTCTGGTCTGGGTGGTGATGGGGGACAGGTTACGTCAGGCGTTACGTGTTGAGTGGAAACTAAAACTGTTCAATACCATTATGGGCGGCATGATGGCGCTCACCGCACTGTGGCTGCTGGTCGGCGAAGTGCGCCATGCGCTGATATAAATGCGTTACTTCTGTACTGGAGAAAGGCGTGATGGCTGCTGATTACTGATATGCGCAATCAGGCCGGTGACTGACAGTACCATGGTGGAGCGGACGATTTGCTGATAACGCTGACGTTGCATAGCGATAAGCGACTCGTCGGCTTCGCCGGGCTTGAGGAAGGTGGGCGCGGGCGGAAGTTCAGTGACGCAATGCAGCTCACCAAAAGGCCCCAGAATTTCGTCGTCGGTGAAGCGGTAATCTTCGCCGTCATAATTCAGCTCTTCGCGCAGGGCCATCAGCAGTTCGGCATCTTCATATTCGTGGCGGCTGATCACGCCAAGTGCGTAGATCAGTTTAAGGCGCACAGACAGTTCGCCGAGCGGACCGGTTCCGGTTAGCAGCGGTTCAACGGCATATTTCACCGCATAGTCATCTTTGCGGAAAACCTGCACCACCAGAATATCCAGCGCTTCCGCCAGCAACTCTACCGCGGTCATCAAAAAACTACGCACGGTTTTACCCGCATTAAGCTTTTCAAGTACCCGGTTTTCAAACGCCTGTGCTTTTTCCATCGAGTGGCTTACTTTAAGGAGTGCGTCATGAATTACGGCTTCAGGTGTGTCCATAACGCCTCTGCTGTCATCCGTGAAATTCCCTTCGTGTTTGAAGCTACAGCTGCGTTAGCGGCTCTCGTTCACCCGAATCACTGACTGATGTCAGCTCATCGGGATTCTCTCGTTTGCTGCCTTGCTGCAACTCCCATCACTTTGGGTATTATTTAGTGCATTTTCTCGTAGATGCTGACCGCTTCGGCGACAACTTCACCGTCTTCCGGCAGGCCTGATACCTGCGCCAGCGCCGCTTTCGGCCCGACTTTTTCCAGCAGTTCAACCCACTCTTTTGCCTGTTGATCTTCATCACTGCGGTAATGCATAGCCGCGGCGATACCGATCACCAGATTGGTGTGCGGCAGACCGTATTCCAGCGTACCGAGCAACGGCTTAATCAAACGATCGCCTGCGCTGAGTTTACGCAGTGGCTGACGGCCAACGCGTTCAACATCATCGTGCAGGTAAGGGTTTTCAAAGCGGGAGATGATTTTTTCGATGTAAGCGAAGTGTTTTTCCGGTTCGAAACCATAACGGTTGATCAACACCTGGCCACTCTCTTCCATTGCGCCACGCACCACCAGACGGACTTTCTCGTCAAGGATCGCGTCACGAATGGTCGCGTGACCGGCCTGCTGACCGAGGTACGCGGTAATGGCGTGGCCTGTGTTCAACGTGAAAAGTTTACGCTCAACGAAAGCCATCAGGTTGTCTGTCGGTTCCATACCCGCGATGTCTGGCAGCGGGCCTTTAAACTGGGTTTTGTCGACAATCCACTCGCTGAAGGTTTCCACGGTGACTTCCAGCGGATCGGTGGTTCCGGCCGCCGCCGGTGGCACGATGCGGTCAACCGCAGAGTCAACAAATCCAACGTGGGCTTCAACCCAGGCTTTTTCATCTTCCGGCAGCGCGTTGAAGACGTGCTGTTTGAACTGGCTGGTACCACGCACCATGTTTTCACAGGCGATGATGTTGAGCGGCGCTTCGTTACCCTGCTGATGACGCAGAACCAGACCTTTGGCGACATTCGGTGCGATTTTTTCCAGCACGGTTGGGCCGACGGCGGTGGTCACCAAATCAACCTGAGCGATCAGGTTGATGGCATCCTGACTGGCGCTGTTCACCGCACTGACATTACTGACAGATTCAATGCTCGCCTGCTCGCCCACCACGTGAACGTCGTAGCCTTTGCGGCTGTTCAGCGCTTCGAGTAGCACGGGGCTGACGTCTGCGAAGGTCAGTTCAACCTTGGCATCCGCCAGTAATTTACCGATGAATCCACGGCCGATGTTACCTGCGCCAAAATGTAATGCTTTCATAAAATTTCCTTCAAATCGGGGGCCATTATTGAGGTAAAGCTGGGGAGCCGCCCGGCTCCGAATCAACAAGCGGGTCTCGTAAGACCCGCTGAGTGACGCTCTATTCAGGTTTCAAACTTAACCGCGAAGAATGGACAGCACCTCTTCGACGCTGCTGGTGTTCGCCAGACGTTCGATAACACCGTCTTCATCAAGCGCAGTGGTCAGCTTGGTGATCACGTTGATGTGCTCATTATTACGTGCGGCGATACCAATAACCAGACGCGCTGAGTCATCTTCCTCTTCACCCCAACGAATACCGGCCGGATACTGACAGAACACAATACCGGTTTTCAGTACACGATCTTTGGCTTCGATGGTGCCGTGCGGTACAGCGATAGACTCACCCAGATAGGTAGAAGTCAGCTGCTCACGAGCCAGCATCGCTTCGACGTATTCTGGTTGTACATAACCGCCTTTTACCAGTTGTTCCCCGGCAAAACGAATCGCCTGTTCTTTACTGGTTGCCTGCAGGCCGAGGAAGATATTGCTTTCGCTCATGCGGAACAGGTTTGCGTTTTCGCTATCGGCTACCAGGCTGTCGCCCAGGGTCGTCGTCACTTTCTCTTTGTACTGGCTGGTTTTGTTCACTTCAACCAGACGTGCAGTCAGGTCAGTATACAGGCCACTGTCGAGGAAGTTGGTCAGCGAAATGTGCTGAGCGTGCGGAACCTGACGCATGGCGCGTTCAGTTAAGTCACGGTGAGTGATGACCAGGTCAACGTCGTCCGGCAGGCTGTTGATGGCGCTGTTGGTGACGCTGATATTCGTCAGCCCTGCATCCTGCACTTTCTTGCGCAGAACACCGGCACCCATGGCGCTGGAACCCATACCGGCGTCGCAGGCTACGATGATTTTACGTACGGTAGACAGGTCGCCCGCTACCCCAGCAGTAGAAACTTTACCGCCTTTAGACTCGGCTTTCATATCCTGCATACGACGGGTTGCATCGTCCAGATCGTCGCCTTCTTTCACTTTGCTGGTTTTCAGCAAGAATGCTGAGACCGCGAAAGAGACCGCAAACGCAGCAACGATAGCCGCGATATTGGCGAAGTAAGTGCCTTTTGGCGTCATCGCCAGCACAGCAATGATGGAGCCCGGAGAAGCCGGAGATACCAGACCACCGTTCAGCATGGTCAGAGTGAATACGCCCGTCATACCGCCCAGAATCACCGCCAGCAACAGGCGTGGGTTCATCAGCACGTATGGGAAGTAAATTTCGTGGATACCACCGAAGAAGTGAATGATTGCCGCGCCGCCCGCAGACTGCTTGGCACTGCCACGACCAAAGAACATATAGGCCATCAGAACGCCCATACCCGGTCCTGGATTCGCTTCAATCAGGAAGAAGATAGACTTACCGGTTTCTGTCGCCTGCTGGATACCCAGTGGAGAGAAGATACCGTGGTTGATGGCGTTGTTGAGGAACAGGATTTTGGCCGGTTCAACAAAGATAGAGGCCAGCGGCAACAGGTTATGAATAACCATGATGTGAACGCCAGCAGCCAGCACTTTAGATAAGGCTTCTACCAGAGGACCGATTGCCAGGAAGGCCAGAACCGCCAGCAGCATACCGATGATACCGGCAGAGAAGTTGTTAACCAACATCTCAAAACCGCTTTTGATTTTACCGTCAACCCAGCGGTCAAAGCGCTTGATACACCAGCCGCCCAGTGGGCCACCAATCATCGCACCGAGGAACATCGGCATGTCCGCACCGACGATCACACCCATAACGGTGATTGCACCAACCACACCACCACGATCACCACCGACCAGACGACCACCGGTGAAACCGATGAGCAATGGCAGGAGATAAGTGATCATCGGAGCAACCAGCTTCGCTAATGTCGCATTAGGGATCCAGCCGGTAGGAATGAACAGAGCAGTGATGATACCCCAGGCAATGAATGCCCCGATGTTAGGCATCACCATGTTACTCAGGAAGCGGCCAAAGTTTTGAACTCCGACCTTAACGTTTGGTGAAAACATAAAACGCACCCCTATTGATACGCGCCAACAATAAGAGCGCGTTATATCTGTTAATTATCGGTGACGGTTAATACGGGTCTTTGTGCCACTGCTTTAAAAATCCGTCCGTCGAATTGCTGTCTGCGAAGCGGACTCTACCACGTGATTATGGCACCGCGTAGCCAGCACGCGATGCGTGAGCAAGATCACACCCCACACCCCGCCCGACCCCGCTTTTAGGTGATAACGATCACAAAACAAGCTTGAAACCTAAGCGAAAAGCATAAATTTTACGCACCACAGTCCTTAAAATGTGATGTGTGTCTCTTTTTTGTCTCGATGCTTTGTTATTAAAATGTGACATTCGTCACAAAGTATTTTCCGCCAGCCTTTGAAATTCAGCTTAAAAAATATCCAGACGTGCCTGAACCGCGCAGGAATGCGTTTACGGGGTAAGTGTTAAAGGAACATGACAGAGGAAAATATGTTGGGCAACCGGTGTAGCCCAAAGGAAATGAAGGTCTTCAGAAATGGGAAAGCGTGACTTCTTCGCCAATTTTTGTCGTAACATCTTTGACTATTTTCAGCTCAAAATCCGTATAGCTGTATAACTGCTGAGAATCCACATGGTGAGAAGTACCCATTTCATAATTGACTGGCTTCCCTTACCAGTCGAGTTTAGCGGCAGCTTCCTGCACTCTTGCTTTGGCTCTCTCATACGCAGCAAACTCTTGCCGAGCAGAAAGCTCAATAATCTGAGATGAGCCAGACGTTTCTATTAGCCCCTGCTCTTCACTTTGCTCACGTTTTTTCAGCGCAGCATACTCAGCAAATTGAACAATCATTAGCTATCCATGTAGTCGGTAAGAACATTCCGGTGATGACTCAATACACTGAGAGTCCGTGGTTATTCAGTGAGGATTAATCCCGCTGATTTTTTAAGGTTATCGCGATAAAACAGGTGAGGCGGGTATAATTTTACTCCTTTGCGGAAGTTACACCCGATATTGCGCGGTGTATTCCAGATTGGGCTTGGGCTTTATAAACGCCGCGTAAGGAGGAAAACCCGATGACTTTCGCCACCGGGTTGGAATGTTACTTACCGCCCTGCGCCTTCACGATAGCAGCCTGCAAATCTTCGGCAGACACGGCACCTGGCAGAACGGTGGTGTTTTCGGCGGTTGCGTCGCGGGTTGGCATCACCACAAAGCCCGGCGTGCCGCTGAAGCCTAAAGTACGCGCCAGTTCATCGTTGGACGCGATAGCCTGGTGGGTGGCTTTCAATTGAGCAGGGGTTGGGGCTGAAGCTTTCGCGGCTTTCACAGCACCGGCGATGTCAGCCTCAGTGAGTTTGCCCTCATCATGACCGGTACGGTAAATGCTGTTGTGGTAATCGAAATAGGCCTGTGCGCCTTTCTCTTTCCATACAGCCATACCGGTTTCGGCGGCGGTGATGGACTCTTTCCAGCGGTCACCGAAGATGGGCCACTCTTTGAACACGAAGCGCACGTTCGGGTTGGCCTTCACGGTTTGCTCAACCAACGGTGCCATGCGGCTACAGTACAGGCACTGGTAATCGAAGAACTCCACGAACGCAACCTTGGCATCTTGCGGGCCATAGCTTGGCGTGGCCGGATCGCTAACCAGCGCTTTAGCATTTGCCAATACGGCGGCTTGTGTTTGCTGCTGCTGTTGATCAGCCTGCTGGGCCTGCAACTTCTGGCTGACCTGCACCAGAATTTCAGGGTGTGCCAACAGGTAATCGGAGGCGATTTTACCAATAGCCGCCTGCTGGGCCGGGGTGAAATCAGCGGAGGCGCTGTCGGCGGCCATGGTCATTGTCGGTGCCATAACCAGGGCAGCCAGCAAAGTTATCGTCAGACGTTTCATCAAAAAAATCCTTAATTAGCAGAACACACACAAACAGATAAAGTTGCTGAAAAAGTAGAGTAATTTCTTCCCTTTTGCAGGCTAAAAATTGTGATTTTTTATAAATCTGCGGTACGAAACGGGCAGTTCGACACATAAAAAAACCACGCTGAGTAAAGCGTGGTTCTATTCTATTTATAAATCAGATAATTAAAAACTAACGGCTGTAATCGCCCTGCGCGGCTTTCTGCGCGCTGAGTAACGTCTGCTGTTTACCCACCAGATTCGACATCATGGTGTTGTATTGCGTAGCCTGCTGCTGTGTCGGGAATTGCACGCCACCGTTAGCAAAGGCCACCTGCGCGCCTTGCTGTTGCAGGTAATCGCCGACGGCAATAATATCCTGCGTGAAGCTGGTTAACGCCGGAACCAGCGGAGTCAACACATTAGCGGGTTCAGTCACCACGCTGGAATAAACCTGCGCGTACACAGCTTTCAGATCGTCTGGTTGCTTGAGCGCAGCCATGGCGGTGTCCGCTTTATTCTTCGAATCACGGATTTGCGCACTCAGAAGATTCAGCGAACCGACGGACTGTTGCAACTCGGTGCGTTGCGCCATGTAATCCTGCGGTGTGCGGATCTGGCCAATCGCGCTGACAGCGGGAACCAGACTGCCTTCCACGGCCTGCTTCATCTGGCGTGAATACGACAGGATAATGCCGTAGTCATTGGCGTAATTACCGAACTTCTGTTTCTGATCTTCACTGAGTGATGGCAGGTTCTGCCCACTGCGCATCACAGTATTTTGCAAATAGTCGATAAAGGCTTTGCGTTGTTCCGGCTCTTTATCGCCACACGCCGTGAGTTGAAACACGACCAGCAATGCCACAAGCGGCGCCAGCCAGCGCGCAAATGCCCTGCTTCTGATCCCTACAGCCATGAGTCCTGACTCCTGATTTCAATGTTCTTTTTTACCGGCAAATTCCATACCGAGTTGTGCATTCCATGCGGGTTATAGGATAGAACATCTGGGGGGAGAACGCTTTTTAAAAAAGCGTGGAAACGGTTTAAATTCAAATTCAAATTCAAGGTCGTGGGCCCGCCGCCCACACCTGCCCGAAGGTCAAGACCGTGGGCTCGCCGCCCACACTGGCCCAAAGGAGGTTTAAACGAACCTCCTTTGGAATCCTGCGTTTTTAAACTGCGCGCTATCGCTAAATCGGGATGGCCGTGTTTCAGCCACCGCTGTTATAGCCGCAAAATGTCGCCGCTTAGGCGGTGCCTTCGCTGCGGGTTCGAGCCATAGGTCTCGAACCTCTGGCTCAGCGCCATTTTTGAATGCGGCCGAAGCATCTTTAAATTCAAAACCGACATAGTGTTTGTCTTTCAAAATGTTGAGGCCGCGTTCAAAACGACGTCGAGTGAGCGGTGAGAAACGGCGAGAGGCTTTTTTCGAGCTGGTCCGAACCCGAAATGAGAGTACCGCGCAGCGGCGGAGTTTGCGGCTATCACTGTGGTGACTGAAACACGGCCATTGTGACCAGCGCAGCTGCTGTTGTTTATAGCGCGGGGGTCTCGGGCTGATGGCTCCCCACAAAATGCAGACAGGCATAGCGGGATATGATCTACTTCGTGCGCCAACAAAAAGTAAAGGACCCCGGCTATGCCTGTCGCACAAGTTTGCCAGAAATTTCTCCAAAAATCCCTTTCCCATATTCATGTTTATCGGCGTGACGCCTTGATTTCTATGTCTATGACTTTAGTTCGCGGGGCATCTTTAACCCTCACCAGCATAGGGCGCTATTTGCCCGGTTCCGCAAAAGTGAAACATAAAATAAAACGCGTCGACCGATTAATGGCTAATCCTCGCCTTCA
>NZ_RCZD01000016.1 GCF_006438725.1 Ewingella americana
GCCCCCCATCTTTCGGGTGGGGTAGTCGTGGCGGTTTTGCTGTTGACGTTATGTGTGTGCATGCTGCAATCCTCTTCAGGGTGAAAATTCATCTAACGGTATGGGTCTAGTGCGCGGCAAAGGGCAACGTTGCTCCACCGCAGGCAGCCGGAAAGGGGCGGAGACAAAAAGTTTTCGGACGGAACGGGAGAAAAGTTTTTGGCGGAGTTTATTTACCCCTTGGAGGATGACCAGGTGGTGCTACGTTAAGCCCTTCGCGTCTAGGCCATACGTTGGATGACGCACCTGAACAGACAGCATGCACACACCCGACGGCGAGGAACGCGCCGTCGACCTTAGCGGCCAGCGTCGCTGGCCAGTGTCTGTGCGGCGGCGAAGCCGGCTGCGGGGGTTGACCTGGCCGTTGCCATCAGACCCTAGTCGTAGGCCGTAACCCCGGAGGGGTTACGCGGAGCTTACCGGCTTGCCGGTTAGCGCAGTCGGGCTCGACGACCGGCCGCAGGTCGGGAGCCGAAGGGGGCCATGCCCTGGGGGTGACCTATGCTGGCGAAAACAATCAGAAAGAGATCGGGAAGGGCGAATACAGACTGGATCACGCACAGCAGCTGCACGAAGAAGAAGAGAGAAAGCCCGGAGAGAAAGAGAACGACGGGAAAGCAGGAGACAAGCCCCCGGAACAGAACGGAGAGAAAGGGCGGCGCAGCCGCCCCCTCACTCTGCATTGGGAGGGCGACGCCCGCCGGGGCATTTGAACGGGCTGCACAATGTCTCAGGGGGGCAAAGCGTTACGCACCCTGCCCCCCTGACCATCAGCACACCCTGATCTCTGGGTTATACACGATTTTGTAATCGGTATGTCCGTCGCCTTTTTGGATAACGTCCATGCGGACAACATTGTTCGCCGCGTGGTTCATGACCATCACCCGCTCAACGGCGGCGTATAAATCCTGCCCCTCTGCCAGCGGAAACCACAGGTTGGCATCGGCACCGGAGAGCGTCGGATGTGAGACAAAGTGAAAGCCGGTGCCAGTGTCCAGCCCGGCAACAATCAGAATGACGTGGGGGCGCAGCGGCGGGCGGGACGCCGTATCCGTTAACAGGTCAGTCATGGTTTACCCTCGTGGCGGTGAACGTGTGTCCCTTCATATTTACGCTGACGGTAACATCAGCGGGTTGCAACGTGATGAACCTCATGAGCACCGGCGCGGCGACGGCGGAAATAAGCGCATTCATACCGCCTCCCCCGCAACGCGCAGCGCCGCTGCCAGCACATCGGCGGTGCAATAGCCATTATGTATACACCCATCAACCCGCAGTATCACCCGCTCAAGAGCAGCCACGGCGTCATAATCGATACGCTCAGAAACAAACAGCCACGCGACGGACTGCCCCGCGTCAAACAGCAGTCCCATAGACCAGTACGGGGCATCCTCACCGCCGTGACCAAAGACCAGCCTGATGCCGGACGCCGCTGTCAGCACGCAGCAGGTGGAGATAAAACCTTCTTCACCGGGTTCGGGCACATCCACCGACCACGCCGCCGGTAGCTCGATATGTTGAAAAACGGAATCGGTAAACAGTTCGCGCACGTTGCCGCGCAGCGCTGCCGGTAAGTCCGCACCGGCGGGCTGGCATCCCAGCAGCGTTAACAGGAAAGGAGAGGGATTATTTTTCATGGTGTTGTATACCGCCCTTTCGGGCGGTATCTCCGTATCAGGCGGCATTCGCCGTGGCATCAGTGGACGGGATATCGCTCTGCGAGGTCTGCGTGTCGGTCACCGGCGCTTTCATCCATTCCGGCACCCAGCGCGTTTCCCCTATCGCTTTCTCGGCCAGCACGGCGGCTTCGCCCCGCTTGAGCTTCGCCGCCTCGACCGCCACGCCGCTCAGGCCGTTCTGATTCAGCACGTCAACAATCTGATCTTTGCTGATTTTGCAGAAATACCCCGCTGCGGTCGGCTGCCACCAGTCGCGTAAATCGAAATTCAGCGTACTTTCCAGCGCGTCCAGCGCACTGTCCTCCGTTTTGCCGTAAAGTCGCGCCTGAACGCCATCAATGCCGAACGCGACGCAGAATCCGAGCAGCATCGACACGTCAGCCTGCGGCCAGTCGAGAAGCCACGTAAAATGCGTCGTCCAGTCTTCGGGAAACGTTGAAAGTACCTTGTCTTTTTCCTGCTCAAGCCACTTAAATGCCTTGCCTTGCTCGCCGGAGAGTGACGCTGTCACCAGTTTTTCGCGCTCCACGGTCATATGGGCTTTCAGCGGCGACGCCTTACCCATTTTGCCGAAGGCCGAGAGGCAGTATTTCCACGTCAGCATCGCTAAACCGACGTGCGGCTGCTGGGAAAGCGCGGCCTGCATGGCCAGCGTCCGCTCGCTGGACAGGGCGGTGACTAAGGTCGCCGGAGCCTGATCCACGGCTTTTGGCGTCTCTTTGACCAGCGTGATCACGTTTTCTACCGGCGTTTCGACCGGTTCAAGCCTGCACACGCCGCGCTGGATATGCAGATAACCATTGTCATACGACACCACCACGCCGCCGGACGCTTTCTGTTCTTCCGTCCAGCCGCGACTGATTGCGCGTTCTTCAATGGCGTCAATTTGCGCCTGATAAACGGCGTCATCTTCCTCGGTTTCAAGCGCATCGCGCTGTTCGATCAGCACGTCCTGCGCGGCTTCTTCCCCTTCTGCGTAGACCGGTTCCGGTTCATCCAGAAAGCGATACGCCGTACGGTCGTCGCCACGAGAAGTTATGCCGTGCCAGCGGGAGAGGCTCCACGACCAGCCCTCCTGCGTCTGAATGGCCTGTGCCGCAGCCGCCAGTTTTTGCTCTGCCAGCGTGGTGAGCAGGGACTTGTCCACAAAACCCTCGCCGTTTTCGCCGCTGAACAGGTCTTCACGTACCACGCCGCCTGCGGCTTCATACGTCTCACGACCGACAAAGGCAAACAGGCTGTTATTGAGAATGCTGACCTCGCTTTGCACGATCAGGTTTTTAACGACGCTGGCAGACGGGGAATAATAGGTGTTCTTTGCACTTTCCCAGACCTCCACCTGCCGTTGCTGATCGTCTTCAAGGCACAGCGCCTGACAGATATCGAGGGTGATCTCGTCCTGTGCCAGCAATTTCAGCAGCGACGGTGCCAGATTGGCCATTTTCAGGCAGCGCTGCACATGGCGGCTTGAATACCCGAACAGTGCGCCGATCTGCGCCTCCGTTTTTCCCTCGGCGGCAAGGTCGCGGAAACCGACAATCTGCTCTGCCGGATGCATGACCTTATGATCACTGTTCTCCGTGATGGAGGCGGCGCGGGCGAGATCGTCAGGCAGACGCTTCACGGCAATGAGGGTGTCCGGCGTCACCTTCCCCTCTTCTAAAAGCAGATTAAGGCTGGTTAAACGCTTTCCGCCCGCCGCCACGCCGTTCATACCTTCCGGCAGTGCATGGATGACTAAGTTTTGCAGTAACCCGATAGCATGGATCGAGTCCGCCGTTTGCCGGATTTCCTTCGCCGTATACGGGACGGAGCGGACGTTCAGCGGGGAGATGACCAGCGAGGAAAGCGGGACAAACTCCATCTGCGCCTGCTCGAGCGCGGCTTTGAGCGCGTCGTTTACGGCTTTTGATACTTTATCGCTGGATTTTCTCGCGGTCGCTGTTTTAGTATTGTTGTCAGACATACGGTAACTCCTAATCAGTTATTGTGTGTTGTGCCGGTCTGGGAGTGTTCACCTCCCCTCCGGCGGATTAAAGCAGGGGAAACCCTGCTTTTTTCATTGATGCCTATCACCTCCCCTCATACGTTACGTCCCTTTTTCCTGAAAGCGTGGCGGATCACCTTTACCCATGCCTCTCCCGCTCCCCGAATAAAATAGGAATACGCATCAAGACGTGTGAATTTTTCACCATCATGAGCGTGAGCTTCCTGCGCACAGGCCACGTTGTAATGGCCTCGGTCAATAAGATGGCGAACGGTTTTCGCCCCCCATCTTTCGGGTGGGGTAGTCGTGGCGGTTTTGCTGTTGACGTTATGTGTGTGCATGCTGCAATCCTCTTCAGGGTGAAAATTCATCTAACGGTATGGGTCTAGTGCGCGGCAAAGGGCAACGTTGCACCACCGCAGGCAGCCGGAAAGGGGCGGAGACAAAAAGTTTTCGGACGGAACGGGAGAAAAGTTTTTGGCGGAGTTTATTTACCCCTTGGAGGATGACCAGGTGGTGCTACGTTAAGCCCTTCGCGTCTAGGCCATACGTTGGATGACGCACCTGAACAGACAGCATGCACACACCCGACGGCGAGGAACGCGCCGGCGACCTTAGCGGCCAGCGACGCTGGCCAGTGTCCGTGCGGCGGCGCAGCCGCCTGCGGGGGTTGAGGCTTGCCGTTGCCATCAGACCCTAGCCGTAGGCCGTAACCCCGGCGGGGTTACGCGGAGCTTACCGGCTTGCCGGTTAGCGCAGTCGGGCTCGACGACCGGCCGCAGGTCGGGAGCCGAAGGGGGCCAAGCCCTGGGGGTGATTTATCCTGGGAGAAATGACCAGAGGAATGCCGGAAAGAATGCGCACAGACAAAAAGACACACAGCGGCTGTACGACGAGAAAGAAAGAAAACCAGGAGAGAAAGAGAACGACGGGAAAGCAGGAGACAAGCCCCCGGAACAGAACGGTGAAGATAAACAAAAGTACAGAACGTTCAAATATCGGAACCCAGCCGTAGCTTTAAAGACTACAACACCCCGGAGAGTGGGCGCCGAAGGCGCCGCCCTCACTCTCCGGCAGGCGAAGCCTGGAAGGGGTTTCACGCATTTTAAACTGTCGCACCGGTGCCGATGTTGTACCTTCAGTCTTCGCGGGTCAGTAACAAGGCCCCCGCAGAGGCCATGTTGTTCCGACATCAGTCCCGGAAGGCGTGGTCAAGTTCGTTAACCTGTTTATAGATTTCCAGCATCTGCGCGCTGAGCTGGTTGATCACCTGACCGGCAAGGCGCTGCGTTAACTCTTCGCTGCCCCAGAAGTATTTTTTCTCGAACGCCCGGAACTGCTCGCGAAGTTCAAACGTTGCGTTTGCCAGCGCGGCGACGTCCACCCGCAGGTCGATATTGTCTGAATAGTTGCTCATGCCATGCTCCGGTGTTGCTGTGATGAAGCTGAGGCCGTTGCCACAGGGCGCACGCGCTGAAATTCGGCCAGACGGCGCACACCCGCCGCGTGATACTCCTCCATCAGCTCGATGCCAATCCAGCGGCGCCCGCACTGCGCGGCCGCCACGCAGGTAGATCCACTTCCACCAAACGGGTCGAGCACAATATCGCCCGGCTGCGTGAAGCATTCGATCAGCGGCCGCAGGGAAGACACCGGCTTTTCGGTCGGATGGTGCCGGTTCCCGGAATACGCCCACGGCATCACGTCCGGCAGCGGGTTTTCAGGCAGCGGCGGGCGGCCTTTGGCCAGCACGTAGGCACATTCATGCCGGTAGCCCACAAACGCCGATTTTGACGAATAGGCTTTGGTGAACACGAGGTGCCCGACAACCCGGAACCCGGCGGCTTTCCACGCGGCCATAAACTGGTCGATGCGGTTCCAGCCGTAAAAACTGACCGCCAGACTGTCATTTTTAAGCACCCGGAACATCTCGCGGCTGACCGGCAACAGCCAGTCACCCTGCTTATCGTTGGCAATGGAACGCCCGGAGCGGTCGGTAAACCCCACAAGGTAAGGCGGATCCGTCAGGATAAAATCGACGGAACGGGACGGAAAAGTTGACATAACCTGCTGACAATCACCCAACACAAAACGGGACATAGCGTCACTCCACATACAGAGAACCGGAACCGGCCGGCGCCGTGCCCCCACGACAGTCGGGCACAAAGCGGAGCTGGAAGGGCTGACGCGGAAGCCGCAGCGCCGACAGGAACGGGCTGAATGCACCGTGACTGGCGGTGACCGGGTGAGCAGGCAGGTTTACGCACCCTTACAGGCGAAGCGGCCCGGCTACAGTGCGGGCACGGGGTTGGCGCTAACATGAGGGAACATAAGGGATGACGCAGGAGGTGTTGAAACGCAGCGGCACCGCGAGGTGCCATGAATGTGGAGCAACGCGACACCCTTGGGCGGCAGGAGCCTCGCACAGGGTCGTCGCAGAACGGCCAGGCGACTTATCCCCCGCGAATACCGGAGTTACTCAGTGAAACTGTGGATAACCGAATGCGGTTTGAAAATGTGGCGGGAGTCTGCGACGACCGGCGCGGTATCAGGAATGAGTGGGAGCAGGACACCGGCCAGGCCGGCCCCCTGAGATCAGACGATTAGTGAGGATGATATTCTGTTCGTAGCCGGCAGATCAGCGGTGGCCACGATGCTCTTCCAGCAGATCAATCGCCTGCTGCATTACGCCGGCCGTATAGCTGTCTTCAATGATTTTCGCGTAAGTCAGCCGGTCGGCCAGGCATTCCACCAGGGTATCGTGACAGATTTCTTTACCTGTCAGAAAAATACGGGTCGCCGCGTCAGCGACGGCATCTTTGACGTCAGAGAAGAAAATCAGCTCTTTGGGAAAGCGGGGATTAATGACCATTTCATGCCTCCGGCGGGGTTAAATACCCCCCTTATCATGCGTCCGGGTTCCGATGCCGTCCAGCACGACCGGCCGTCGTCTTGAGAATGTCGAAAAGCGGTAAAAAAGTCCACCCTGTAAAAACCCGCAACGCTCGCCGCAGGCTCGGCTGAGGCGTACCGCAGCACCGCGAGGAACGAACAGCCGCGACGAGGAAGCGTCATATCGTCCGCAGCTGATGTGAAAACCGCACACTCCCGGCCTGATGTAGCCATAAAAAAACCGGCACGCAGGCCGGCGGAAAACGATGATCGGTTTTACTTACGGTTTTTCTTCCAGGTTTCAGAGGCCAGAAAGGCGGCGCGTACTACCACGATCGCCCAGCACAACTGCAAGAGTATCTTCAGGGGCACACTAAATCCGTCAAATATCAGCAACGGCACAATAAACAGGCAACTGATGAGAAAACACCACTCCGCCGCGCTTTTGCGCGCCCTGCCCGTCAGCGTCTCCAGTCCGATTATCCCTTTGCACAACAGCATCAATGACATTGTTCTCTCCATAAATCATCCGGCACGCCGGAGGGCTTCAGTCTTTTTTTAGCATGCGTTTGAAATTATTGCGGGCCTGCCCTTCCCCGTCCGCACTGCCGACGGGTTCCGGGAGCACGGAGGGCGCAGGCACCTGGCCAGCGCAGGCGGCAATGACGTCCTGAATGCTGGCCGTCGAGGGTTGCCATCCCGTCGTCTGCTGAATAATGCCCACCAGTTGGTCGGCGGTCAGCTGGCCATCGAACAGCATGGCCAGCAGATACGGCAGACGCTTATCCAGCTGGTATAACGCGCTTCCGCCCACGATCGCCGCCCGGAAGAATTCACCTCGTGTTCTCAGAGGTACTGACTCGATAATCTCCATCGCCCTGGCATCCTGACTATCATCTTCGGGATGCAAATAGACAGTCAGTCTCTTACGTTTGTCGGTCACGGATAGCGCTCCTTGGAATTAAAGTAAAACAAGTTCGCGAACCAACGCCGTCTGGGGTTCATTGACCACCACAATACGGTCGGGGGCCAGTTTCCAGGCACGGCGCACGGCAGCTTCAATCAGCGACGCCCCGCCACCCACCAACCAAACCCGATTCGCCTGGCGGTACGCCGACAGCTCATTGACCACCCGTTCCCCGAGTCGCTCGATGGACGAACTTATCATGTCCAGCACATAGTCCACTTTTGACTCATCGTTGACAACTGTGGCGGCAAACTCGCGGTCATGCCGTCGCTGTATCAGTTGATCAGCCACAAAGGCGCTGGTGTCGCTATTGGCCATACGCAGTGCCGTGAGTGTGGCCTGTGTCACCATCGATACGCCGATCGTAGAATTGCCCTGAATGGCACTGACATCTTCAAACTGCCCCACCAGGACACCGGCATCGAGCGTCGTTCCCCCCAGATCAATCACCAGTGAGGTTTCCAACGGCCCCACCCCGGCACGCTCCAGCGACGATATTACGGCAGGCAACGATTCCGGCATGACGTCAACGTGCTCGATGGTGAAGGTTTCGCGCTTGTTCAGCGTTACCGGCCGCAGCAGGTTGTCGATTTTCCGCTGTATGTTGGCCTCGTTATGCTGACAGTCGCTGGTATAGAACTCACTGATCGGCAAGGTTACTGTCAGACTCACCGGCTGTGGCGGCAAACCGCAGGTGAGCAGCGCATGGTGTACGGCCAACAGATTCGTGTCGCCATACTGGTATTCAATGTTGGTGGTACTGATCGCCTGATGGCTGACGCTGTCAAATGAGTACTTCAGCCCGTCAATTTCATAGTTGTACGTTTCACTGCTGCCGATCCCGGCAACTTTCCACCCGGCTTTAAACGAATTCGGGGAGACCGATGTAAAAATTTCATCGCCATCCCGCCATGCCAGCTTAACGTTTGTCGAACCGTCGTCACAACCCATTTTTCTCATAATGCACCCAATATATTCTCAATTTGAGAAATTATTTTAACGCAAAAAAGGCAATTAGCAATTACATTTCTCATATTGAGAATTTTAAAATTCTCAAAATATCACCAAATTGGTCTAACTTGAGTTTCCTGCCAAATAATCAGTACAGAAATTTTTTCCGCCTGAGAAAACAGAGAGCTAGTTAAAAGAGGCAATGCGGGGCTTGCAAGTCGGAATTTTCACAACAATAATACTGTAATTATATACAGTATTATTAAAAGGAGTTGCCATGCTACACATCACTCCCGTCGCCATTGACCCGGTGAAGGTTTCGTTGCCTCTGTTTATTGAACGATGCCCCGCCGGATTTCCCAGCCCTTGTGCCGACTACGCCGACGCGGAACTGGATCTGAACGATTACTGTATAAAGAAAAAATCCTCCACGTTCTTCATCCGGGCGATTGGAAACTCTATGAACGATATCGGCTTGCACAGCGGTGACCTTATGGTCGTGGATAAGTCAGAAGAACCGCATCACGGGGATATTGTGATCGCGGAGATTGACGGCGAGTTTACGGTAAAACGCCTTCTACTGACGCCCCGCCCTGCGCTCCAGGCTATGAATCCGGACTATCCGACACTCTATCCGGAGAACCTGCAAATTTTTGGGGTTGTTATGGCTTTTGTGCACAAAACCCGTGGAGGTGAATGATGTTTGCCCTGGCGGATGTGAATTCTTTTATGCAAGCTGCGAAGCGGTTCTTAACCCAACACTTCGCGGCAAGCCATTGATAATATTGAGCAATAATGATGGGTGCTGTGTGGCGCGATCCGCAGCAGCCAAAAAATTAGGCATAAAAATGGGCATGCCGTGGTTTCAGATCCAGCAGATGTCATTCCCTGAAAAGGTGTACGCATTCTCCAGCAATTATTCCTTATACCACTCATTTTCCCAACGAGTCATGAGTCATATTGAGGAACTTTCGCCACGCGTGGAACAATACAGCGTGGACGAAATGTTTATTGATATCAGTAACATCGATAACTGCATGGATTTTGAAGCCTTTGGCCACCAGTTGCGCGCGCACGTTCTGAAGGGGACTGGCCTGACAATCGGTGTAGGGATGGGACCTGGCAAAGTTTTGGCAAAAGCAGCTCAGTGGGCCTCGAAGGAATGGCCACAATTTAAGGGAGTGCTGGCTCTCACGCCTGGTAATCCCCGGCGTACAGAAAAATTGTTATCGTTGATGCCCGTTCAGGAAGTCTGGGGCTGCGGAAGCCGGATTTCGAAAAAGCTGAACCTGATGGGGATTCAAACCGCCCTGCAGCTCGCTCGCGCGAATCCCACTTTTATCAGGAAGAATTTTAGCGTTGTCCTGGAAAGGATATGCAGGGAACTGAACGGCGAAAGCTGTATCAGCCTGGAGGAAGCCCCTCCCGCCAAACAGCAAATTGTCTGTAGCCGCTCTTTCGGCGAGAGGATCACAACCTATGAGGCCATGCGTCAGGCCGTCTGCCAGTATGCCGAACGGGCAGCAGAAAAGCTCAGAGGTGAAAATCAGTACTGCCGGCATATTTCCGTTTTCGTGAAAACATCACCTTTCGCAGTCAACGAAATCTATTACAGCAACGTGGCCACTGAAAAACTCACCACACCTACACGAGACACCCGCGATATTATAGCGGCCGCAATGAAGGCGCTCGATCGCACCTGGGACCATGGCCGCCGGTACGCAAAGGCCGGAATAATGCTCAATGATTTTACACCAAACAGTGTGTCACAGTTGGATTTGTTTGATGAAGTTCAGCCCCGCCCTGCCAGTGACTCGTTGATGCACGTTCTCGATGGCATCAATAATTCTGGCCTGGGAAAGGTATGGTTTGCGGGGCGAGGGATTGCGCCCGAATGGCAGATGAAACGTGACATGCTCTCCCCTTCTTACACAACAAGATGGTCGGATTTACCGGTTGCCTCGATTCGTTGACCCTTCTCTATCTGCGTGTAAATCTTATCGACATAACGATATTAAATAAAAATCAATATGATTGTAAAATCATACATTTTTAATGTTGTAATGATATTAAAATAACTTACATACCATTAATCCATCTCAACATTTAAAATCTGGATGGTACTTTTGCTCTGCCCACCCCCTTCCCACAGCATGGTCTGACGGGAGTTTTACGCTTGGCCTAATTTTAAATAGTACTTTAAACACTAGGGCTATCAAAGAGACACATAAGTAGAGAAAGAGCGACTCTAGTGCAATAGCAATTGCATCTAGCTCAGTTAACCCATGCAAGAAATTTCTCTTTAAGTAGCCACCAATCACTTATACATCAAAAACAAATCATATTCATATTAAAATGATATCATTTTATGAAAATTATCAGAAAAAAAGCTGGTTTAAAAGGATATTTTACTGCTAGTATAAAAACATCATAAGCACAGCATTTTAATATTAAAATGAGGGTAAAAACATGATTCTTACAGTTGGAAATACTAAAGGTGGTGTAGGGAAAACAACACTTGCAGTGAATATTGCTGCCGCCAGAGCCATGCAAGGCCGTGATGTCCTACTTATTGATGCTGACCGGCAGGAGACAGCACAGACGGCGATCAGCATAAGAGCACAAAACGATATCCAACCAGGTATCGCATGCTCGGCTTATGCCGATGGCCCGATTCTGCGCTCACAACTTATGCAGCAAAAAGCAAAGTATGATGATGTGATCATTGATGCCGGCGGCAGAGACTCAACAGCATTGCGTGCAGCACTCGTTTTAACAGATGTCCTTTTAGTTCCCTACCGCCCAGGCAGTTTTGATGTATGGGCTTTGCAGGACATTTCGGACCTAATTACAGAGGCACGTAGTGTGCGGGACGGGTTGAAAGCTTACTCAATCATTAACGTTGCCGATGCAAATCGTAACTCAATAGACAACAGAGAAGCTGCAGCCATCTTTACCGATTACCCGGAGCTTGAATTTATCCCTGATCATATAGTTGGACGTAAAGCATTCTCTAATGCTGCGGGTTCAGGCCAATGCGTCTTTGAATACAAGCCACAAGATGCTAAAGCAAATCTGGAACTTACCACCCTCATAAACATCCTATTTAACAATCAATAAAATATTATATTAATATTAAGGTGATATGAAATGGCAATTACCAAACCACCAAAAAAAACATATGAAGCCAATGCTAAACTCGATGCTTTCATCGAAGGTGCTCCAGATGGCCAGTCAGCCAAAAAGAAAGGTGTAATCAAAGGAAAAAAACAACAAATCACACTGACTATTACCCCTGACATACTGAGTCAGTTAGATCAAAAAGCTGAAGATTTAGGTCTATCGCGCGCGGCCCTGATCAACATAGGGATCCGGCATGTACTTAATGAAGGCGCAATGATTGGTGGTAAGAAAGACTAGAGGATGGTTCTCTATCGTTTCTTTTAACACCTAAAATACTATCATTATGATATTAAATTGATTGTTTTTTAAACTCGTAATAATTGTTAAACAAGTGCATAAAACTCAGACTGTGTTCTTTCGTGAAATATACACCCCCAATAAATTTAGCCAGATTTTGGAAATTATTGATGACCATTCGGGTGACAGACGAAGTGTATACATGTTGAGAGGGCAGGGTGATGTGAGTTGGGCAATACATAGTTCAGCATATCGCCGTTTATTGAAAGAAAGACGCTGGGAAGAGGCACCTTCTGAGGTGACGATACGTGATTATGAAAGAGATCTGTTACTTAACGCTTAGCATCAGGGTTATGGCTATGAAAATGGCAGGAAGTTGGCTGATTTTGAGTTACTGGCAAAGCTTCAACACCATGGTGCTGCAACAAGGTTGATCGATGTATCAAGAAATATGTTAAGGCATTCCTGGCGATTGGTCTTACGTCTGAAATGAAAAGCGTTTGTTTAAGAGTAGCTTTGATGTACGCCAGTTAACTTTGTTTCCTTGTATCAACGGTTTAGTTTACGCCAATAGTGAAAATTTTGGACGTTACAGCCACGAAAGATGGTGAATGAAATGGATAAGAACCCTTTAACCCGTATCGCACTGAAGAAAGGATCTAGTCAGAGTCTTCAGGATCAATAAGTTATCCACATATGCACCTGGTATTACAATTCTTAAGATCATAATAAGATCATATTAAATTAAAACAGATTACCAGCCTCGTATTCTATTGAAAACATTAATTAAATCGGTACATTGAGCGGTTACTTTCATAAAAAAAGCGGTTACTTTCATAAATTTAGCGTTTACTTTCATAATAAAGGCGGTTATTTTCATAACCTTTAGGCGGTTACTTTCATAAATAGTTCTCAAATTTCAAATATGGTGTGGATAAATGGAAAACTCTAATGATATCAATCCACCAGAAAGCCCATTTGCGATAATCAAGAAAGATTCAGGCACAGCTTATGAACTGATTCCGAATAGCAGCAAAACAGTCCAGCCTGTAGCACTGCTTAGACTAAGCGTGTTTACCCCTGTTTCACCAAAGGAAAAGGGGAAGCGGGAATTCCTCATAGATGCCTCAGAGGAACTTTCCAGCTTAGAAGTTGCAAGGCAGGAAGGGTATACAAATATCAAGATTCAGGGCGCAAAGCTTGGTATGTCCACAGATTTTAAAACGTGGATAGGGATCATCTCAGCCTTTTCAAAGTACGGTTATTCTAGTGAAAAGATAAGCTTACCGTTCTCAGAGTTTGCACGGATGTGTGGTTTAAAGCCCACAGACATCAATGGACGTGCCAGAACGCGTCTCAGCGACTCTCTGTTCAACTTATCAAGCGTGACGCTGGCATTTCGCAGCAAAGATGGCAAACGCTCCCTGGTGACGCATCTGGTACAACGTGCGGTACTAGATATGGACGCTGATTTGGTTGAAATTGTTGGGGACCCTAGTCTGTGGGAACTCTACAGATATGATCACAAGGTTTTGCTTGGTCTAAAAGCCCTTTCAGAGTTATCCCGTAAAGAAGCAGCTCAGTCCCTATATGTGTACTTTGAAAGTATGCCCCCATCTACATTGTTTGTTTCAATGAAACGCCTCCGGGAGCGTCTGGCGATGGAATCGCAAGTAAAAGACCAAAACGCGACCATCCGCAGGGCAATGACTGATTTGAAGAAAATCGGCTACATAGACTACACAGAGACGAAAAAGGGGAGGGAGATCATGTTCATCATCCATACCCGCTCTCCAAAGCTTGGGCTCGCTTCTTCATAAAAGCGGTTACTTTCATAATACACTGCAAAAAAGGCGGTTACTTTCATAAATGGCATACGTTAAGCGGTCACTTTCATAATTTACAGCGCAATTTGCGCTGGGCACCGACATTTATGTATGAATTATGTACTGGCCATGATGTATTCTTATGAAAGCAGCATCTCTTTTCAGAGGGATTATGAAAGTAACCGCTTTCCATTATGAAAGTAGTCACCTTATACGTATGGAATGAAATTAACATTAGATTCAAATGATTTTTAATTAATATTAAAATAATATCATATTGATAGTTTTCAATTTAGATTATGCATCTCTTCACTATCGCGTTAATGATTTGAAAGTAGGGGATTTTCTTTCAGATGGCGGGTAATAGGATCACTTCAACAAACCTCGAACAGTCGAGCCTTATAAAAACAGAACCCATTATCTTGTGATGTAGTGTATAAAAAGCTAAAAAGCATTTTCCTAGTAGCGTTCACATTATTAATTGAGGTCTTGTAATGTCAGATGATGATGTTTCCAAACATGAGACAGCCGTAATCCTAATGACCTGCATCCAGGATTCGATACAACGCTCAGTTAGTAATGTCGGATCCTGACCCGCTCCCTTAAAGCAGGCATAAAAAAGCCCGGTATAACCGGGCATTGAGCATCATTTCAGAATGTTATAACGGTAAAGCAACTTCCCAAAATCTTGTTTCATACTAACAAAAAGCAGTATCTCAATATTCGTGCCGTCAAAATCGTAGAGCACTCGATACTCACCTTCTACATCAAGCCTTTCACGCAACATCAAACCGCGATCTGAAAGGTATGCGTTGAAGCGATACCTCTGAGGATCTTCAGTAATGTTAGCAACAGATTCTGTCAGTAGGTTATCGACGAAACTCGCAGCCTGATGCTGCCCGATCGTTCCACTTTTATATGATTCAATATCTTCCAGGCACTGCTGCGCCATTGGCGCGACTACAACTGAAAACTGATTTGACACTCAATACCTCACTATTATTTTCTTGCGGCACGTAGCCTCCCTAAGACATCTTCGGGGGTCATGCCTTTGCCATCTGCTATTTCCTTTTTAGCCATCATTGCCAGCTTAAAAAGGGCATTTATATTTCTTTCCTGCTCAATTTCTCTCAGTTCTACCTGACGTTCTGCAGCGGTCTGAATGAAAAGCTCTGCGACACCATTTTTTGTTACATACATACCCCCCTCAAAAATTTGTGCATTTCCAAGACTGTCTCTGGCAAGTTTCTGTGACATGGTCTGAGTCATATTTTTTTCCACTTAAAGTGAGATCTACTGGCGAGAACAGTAATCTCGTTGCTCCTCGGATAGGGCTTTGCAGAATTGCTAAGCTGGTTTCTCGCTCGCGCGACTTGTGCGCATTGTAAGATTATAACACCTCGGGGTAATATCGTGTACATATTTGTACACTCCAGGTCTCGACATGAGCAGATACGGTAAAACGCCCATCGCGACAAATGGCTTTCGGCACACACTCACGCCGTATAGGTAGGTGGGGAGAATAGGCAATAGAGAGTGGAATAAGCGCTCCGTAATATGAACGGGTGGATTGCGCGCCTAACGGAGCTGATGGATGATGTCTGGAATGCTAACAGAAATAAAGTATTGGCAAGACCATAAAGGACATATCTGAAAGTTATTAATCCTGCATCATTTGGTTCATGGCGGATAAGCGACTCCGCCACCGGCTGAAGAGCAGGGCGTGGTGACCGGGTGGTAATAAAAAACTTTCCGGCCAAGGGCATTAAAATCGAGCGTGCGCCTGGGAAGTCCTGATTTCCGTTATGACTTCTGGATATTGCCCCCCAGCCTCTATGCGAGCAAGCCGTTGTTCAATTACCTCCTCGTCGCCGAGAAATTCACTCAGGCCGGAGAGGTCAAGACTCAGATAACGACCTGTGGCACTGCTTATACCACGACCTCTTAAGCGCAAAAGCAGTTGCACCAGCCCCTCATCGGTTTGAATGACCTCTTCAGCCCACGTCCTGACGCGTTCGACGTTATCGATATCTCTCCAGGCATAAAGATACGACAGTAGGTCGTTCGTTTCTAAAAGAAGGGTCAAAATTTCATCCTGGTTCAGCCGTTCAGCAAGCCTTGGCAATACTGCTCCCAGTTCTTCGTTTAACAACACCCGATCATCCATCGACGCTGGCCGGTCGCCGACCAGCCCGTTTTGCCACATAAGATGCCGCACATACATTGCAATCCATGACCAGGCGGTCCCCTCGACACAAATATCCTGAAGGAAGGTGATTGTGGCTGCCCTGTTTACCTCACACATTCTTTGTATTAACCGGTCTACAACGCCGTCTATATTGAGGTCATACGCCGCAAACCAGACGTTGAGTTGCTGAAAGCGCTGTATAACCGTATCGCCGTAGTTAAAGAAAAATCTGACCAAACCTTCACAGGCTGCCGCACTTTGCGCGGCCACCATCGCCGGAGAAAGCTGGCTAAGAATGTGTTCGAACCAGGTGCGGGAGGACACATTGTTGCTGTTAATTCTTCCCAGTAGCAATTCCGACATAGCCCCCTGGCGTGTAGGATCCTCTGCCTGACGGAACAGGTCATCAAAAAACGCCGGAGGTAGCACATTCTGAGGGGAGGAAAAGGAGAAGTAGTAACGCCAGTAGGCACCGCTGCCAAGGCGCTTACCCGCCGTCATCTCGGCGCGCTCCTGATCCCCTATGGGAGAAAAAAGCGTCATGTTTTCGACGTTAGAGCCTAAAATTCCGGGCACCCAGCCATTTAGATAAAAAGGCTTGCGCGCCGTTGAAGGTGGGAAATGGCTCAGGTGTTCTATCAGCTTCGTTTTCAACTCCGTCTTCTCTTCATCACCGACGCTACCGTCGCGTGATTCCACAACAGCACGCTCCGTCAGATACTGCTCTATCCAGTCATACAGGCCAGCGTTACTGATACGAATAAGCTGCAGCAGACACAAATCGGGCAGGTAGACGTAATCGCGCACTCCGCCGTAGCGAAATCTCAGTATATTCAGAACCAGTTTCACCTCTCGCGGCGTGGACAACGCGCCGCCGTAGACATCCGTCACGCGCGTAAGGTCGCCCAGCAAGTCCTGTTCGGGACCGTGACCATTAACGTCCTGATAGAGGTCAGTCACGCCGCTGATGAATTCCCGCCGCAGGCTAAAGGCCTCCGGACGAGGCAGGCTGATTGAAATCTGCACGATTTTTTGCAGGTAGGCGGCGCCGTCCGTCACCCCCAGACCGGTCTGAATGGCATGGGCCAGCACCGCTTTGTCGTAAGACAGGACGTAGCGAAAGCGGGGAAAATCTGCCACGGATTTCACCAGGCGAACGATCTCCACCGCCTGAGCGGGTTCCAGCCGATCCAGGTCGTCCATTACGACGATAAAACTCAGGTCCAGGTCAGTAATTTTCTCGCCAATCTCGGCGCGCAACTCGGCGGTTGTCTTTCTGTTGGTCAGAAACTCCGCGTCTGAGTAAGCCTTCAGTGCCCCGCTGGCGTTGGGCATGCCGGGTACCAGCGCGGCCATCTCGGCCACGGGTCCCAGGTGGCGGGCGGTCGACTGGCTGTAGCGTAATACTTTGCACGCCGTATCTGTCAGCGTTTTTTTTCGCTTCAGGCGTTTGAGCGCTGGGGCCGATAACGCGCGCTTCTCTTCTTCCGCAATAATGGCCGCGACCGGCAACAGCAGGGATTCTACGGGGCTCATACTCCCACCATCGAGCCAGGGTGACACGGACAGCACAAAGGTTCGCTCAGGTAGCCCGGCCTCGAGTTCGAAACGCAATAAGTTGAGTAGACTGGTTTTACCTGAGCCCCAGGCGCCCTCAATGCCGATCACGGCGCTGCCGTCCCGGCCTAACCCCTCGATGGCATGTGCCAGCTGCTTCGCGACGTGGGTAAACCCATACCGGTCTTCGCCGGGACTCTGCACGGCGGCATCGAGGCCTGCGCTGAAACGTTCGCCGTCTCCTGTCTGCTCATCTGTCATGTTATAAATCTCCGTACAGCGAGCGTAAAGCCTCCACGGCGCTGGCCAGGGCGCCCGTATCCACCCGCTCCGTCAGCTCCCGGACCAGTTCGCCGAACGCCTCGGCTGGCACAAACACCCGCAGCGCATCAAAACCCAGGATCGCGTCCTGATGCGCAGTCCCCGGCAGGGCCAGGCTGATATGGGCACCTTCGCTGTAGCGGCGCACCGCCTCCGGCGTGGTGCGATAGACGTTCAGCAGGCGGTAAAGTTCCGCGAACTCCCTCCAGCCGAACGGCATAACAAAGTTGCTGCCGGTCAGAACCAGATACAGGCGCGGCACCTCATCACCAACGGCGGCGGGCAAGTCACCGCGCTGGCCGTCGACCCGGATGTCGAACCGCAGGTCACCGGCGGAGAAGGTGTCATTCATTTCCCGCACCGACGGGCGCACCTCCCGGATAAAGGTTTCGCGCTGCCCGAAGGTCCACTGCCGGGTGCGCATCACCAGCGGAAAGATCTGCTGCAGGCGCGCCGGCGTGAAGACGCGGGCCAGCACGTCGTCAGGATAATCATTCAGCGAAAAGCAGCCAGACGCCAGCGGCCGCATCAGATATTCCGCATAGCCGGGATCGACGGCGCGGCTCATTTCACGCATAAAGCGCGCGGCCTCTTCCTGCCAGTTCTCGGTCGCAAACTCAAAGGTGCGCTTAATGTAGTGGCTGTCCACCGGCAGCCCGTGCTCTGCCTGCCAGACCAGCAGCTCAAAGCTGATGTTCAGCAGCGTTTCCAATACTGGCCACCTGACAAATTCCTTTGCGCTGGCGTCGCGGTAGGCCTGATGGGCAAGATCCGTCATAAAGCGCAGCTCGGCGCGGCGCAGCGCCTGGCGGCCAAAGGTTTCTCCGAGGACAACTTTGCGGTACAGCTGCTGCACCGCCTCGTCCGGTCGGGTAACCAGCTGTAGCCAGTCGTCATCCGGCGCGCTGGTTTGCAGGGAGACGTCAAGAAAACGCTCGGCCAGGGCGTTGACCGAGGTCTTTTCCGTGACAGCACGGTTTTTCAGCGATTCGATGAGTTTTTTAGGAAAGCGGAGTGTTAACTGGCTGAGCATCATTTTTTTCCTGTCATTGACGTAGCTATTTTAGCCTCACGATCATTAAGCGCCTTCATTGCAAATAGTGTCAACTATTGAAAATGAAATCATTCCATAAAATGACATCATGTCATTTAAATGAAGGTTCATCACATTCCTTTCATTTTTTCTTGTGAGATCCGCTTTCTGGCATTACCGGATCTCGCCTTTCAGCCCGGCTGCCGTTTCCCCGAAAAACACATCATGGAGTATCTCTGGTGATACTAACTCCCGTACATGTTGTGTTTTTTGCTTGCACTGTGACGGGGATATCGACCCCGAAAAGGGCGGCTTTGCTTATTTCCTCGCCGTGGTACACTTCCGGAAAGTGTGAATATGCCAGTAAATCGGATCACGCAGGAATGGCGAAACGGTAATTGTGCGACGTGATTATATGTCTGCTTATTATCAGATTGGTGACATTCCCGACAGTAAAAAATAAGCCTGAGAATATTCAGGCAGGGTGACTGACTCAGGATTGTGCGCAGTTAGATCTCCCGCAGATAGTAATTACTCTTAGTGACTATTTTTATGGGGATCACTTTTGATGGACGGTAAGAAAATAGTTGATATGACCAACATGTATAGATCGCTGACGAAACTAGGTCACCAGCGTATCTGGTTGCGAATCATCATCTCAGGCGATCTATTCATAGTTACTTTCGAAAGCAGACGTCTTGCTCGTTTTGATCGTAGTTTGGGTACATGGCGTTTCGTGAAAAATGCTGATTTGGTGGACGACTACCCTCTGGGCAGCGTGCCAGATGGAGAAGGGTTAACAGAACTGCATGAAAAGGATGAGCTGCTTTTCAACCTGACGATTTGTGAGGAGGATGTTGTTTGTCTGCGTTCATACCTAGCGACGCTTAATGGTTGATATTGTCAGTTGCATACCATCAATAACTGTTGGTGGGATTTCCCGTTTATAGAGTCACACAGAGAGGTACTTGTGTTATGGCAAGCATGAAAGACTCGATGTTTGATATTGAAGCTGAACGCTTTGATAAATGGCTTGAGGAAAATTATCCGGATGTTGTACCTGACTCTGAAGAGTGGGAGCAGGCTACGAATCTATATTACTGGGAGCAGGATGCGCTTGCAGATCAGGCTCAGTGGGATCATGAACACGGTCTGTTTGTGGCTTCCCTGAGCAATGTTCATCAACGTTACCTGCACGCAAACCAGGAACTGAAGAAGTTGTGGGCCTTACTTGATAATCCACAGCCGGAACTTGTATACCGGATGTCCTTCGTCCATGCCGTGACGGTCATGGAGGCGTACCTGATGTACTGTGCCAGGGCGCTGCTGGAGTACGACCGGCCGCTCAGACGCTTTCAGGATGAGTATTACCTGAAGTCGAATACCAAACGTATTAAAAATACAGACAAGCAGGCTGCCCGCGAGATGTCGCTTTCCCTTTTCCGGCCTGCTGCGAGAAATTACGTCTCCGGCATGACGTTTCACAACGTCAAAAAAATTGAGCGCTATTTTGGCACTGTGCTGCATGTGCCGCCCGTCTGGCCTCTCACGCCTCTTGGCATCATCACGCAGTGGCGCAACGACCTGGTCCACCGGAATGGTGTGGATGAGCAGGATGTGCCGCTCGCTTTATCACCGCTGCAGCTACAAAACGCCCTGCAGAAGGTTTATGAACTGATATCTGCGGCTAACATTTCAATGCGGCAGGAAGTGGATTTATTCGGTGACGGCCGTACGGAAGAAAACAGAGAAATTATTGCTTCAGCGCTTAACATATCTTCAACCAGAGACGCATCCTGATGACTGGACTCATTACCCTGGGGCAGCAGTCTTTCCCTGTCGCTCAGTTACCCGTGGCCATCGACTATCCCGCCGCGCTGGGACTTCGCAAGATGGCCCTAGTCCAGGACGACCTGCCGAAATACCTGCTGGCCCCGGAGGTGAGCGCGCTGCTCCACTACGTGCCGGACCTGCACCGCAAGATGCTGCTGGCGACGCTCTGGAATACGGGTGCGCGCATTAACGAAGCGCTGGCCCTGACCCGGGGGGATTTTTCCCTGGCACCGCCTTATCCGTTCGTGCAGTTGGCGACGCTCAAGCAACGCGCAGAGAAAGCGGCGAGAACGGCCGGGCGGGCACCCGCCGGCAGCCAGGCACTTCGCCTGATCCCCCTCTCTGATCACCTGTACGTCAGCCAGCTACAGATGATGGTGGCCACGCTGAAAATTCCGCTGGAGCGACGCAATAAGCGAACCGGTAAGACCGAAAAGGCGCGCATCTGGGAGATCACCGACCGCACGGTGCGCAGCTGGATTAATGAGGCGGTAGACGCGGCCGCCGCCGACGGCGTGACGTTCTCGGTGCCGGTGACACCGCACACCTTCCGGCACAGCTACGCCATGCACATGCTGTACGCCGGTATTCCGCTCAAGGTGCTGCAGAGCCTGATGGGTCACAAGTCGGTCAGCTCGACAGAGGTGTATACGAAGGTATTTGCGCTGGACGTGGCGGCCCGCCATCGGGTGCAGTTCTCCATGCCCGGAGCCGACGCTGTAGCTATGCTGAAGCATCGGTGATGAAGATAAACCCATCTTCCACGAAGGTATCTCATTACTTTTTAGAAAATGGAAAACGTATATCATTGCGTAAAAGCGCAGGGGAATTTCTGTGTCTGTGACGCATAATCATCTTTGAGCAGAATGAGTATCCCTATCCAACTGTTTAATAAAGATAATATTTAATTCTGTTTTTACTGCCTAACGTTCATATTCTTGTAATTATTATATACGCAGTGTGACATCCTCATGAAAATGACTTTGTTGGAACTTTTAAAGATTACTGGCCCATGCCCAAGCTCACAACTAGTTGAAGAACTAGTTGCAAGAAATGGTCTCACCAAAGTAGCAGCACGCCAGCAAATTTCTCGGGCGGTAAGGGCCGGTGGAATACTGAGTCTTGATAAGGTGCTTCCTAAAAATGAGCGGTTTATTTATTTGCGTAAACACTATGGGTCGGAAGACTATTGGTCTAATTTAGCAGAGTCACTCCAAGCTTCAGGCTCGGCACATGGATTAGCTTTAGGGGCTACCATCGCTCGAGGTGGCATTATTCCGGTCGGCCACTTTCCTAGTGCGAGTGGCTCCCCCGTAGCCATGAAGGGAAGGTTGTCTCATTTTTCTGTGTTAGAGAGTTTGATCTTACCCAGCAATAGTGGACACGCGACTAAGGGCGAAAGCCGCCCGGAAGTTTAGCCCGGTCAGCTACCGTGAACATAGTCTGCCGGTATCGAATAATCTGTTGGAGCAGGACTTCAGCGCTGACGGCCCGAACCAGAAGTGGGCGGGTGACATCACATATCTGCGCACGGACGAAGGCTGGCTGTACCTGGCGGTGGTCATCGATCTGTGGTCACGTTCCGTCATTGGCTGGTCGATGTCGTCGCGCATGACAGCCCAACTGGCCTGCGATGCGCTGCAAATGGCGCTCTGGCGGCGTAAACGCCCGAAAAATGTCATCGTTCACACGGAACGTGGTGGGCAGTACTGTTCATCGGACTATCAGACCTTGCTGAAACGCCATAATCTACGTGGAAGCATGAGCGCAAAAGGTTGTTGTTATGACAATGCCTGCGTGGAAAGCTTCTTTCACTCGCTGAAAGTGGAATGTATCCACGGAGAGCGCTTTAGCAGCCGTGAAATGATGCGGATGACGGTGTTTAACTATATTGAGTGCGATTACAATCGCTGGCGTCGCCACAGTGCCTGCGGCGGTCTCAGCCCGGAACAATTTGAAAACTAGAACCTCGCTTAGAGCCGTGTCCACATTACGTGGGTAAGATCAATGAGTGTCAATCGAGTCTAGGGATCATTAATTGAAGGTGCAGATAAAACTCATGGAATCTAGGCAGCGCTTGCGGCAAATTCTGGGCTGATAGGGAACACAATTAGAGTCATCTTTGTGAGTACTCCGCTACCATAAAGATATAATAAAAACCGCCTATTTGGCGGTTTGGATACAGTGAAATAACAATGAATTACTGCAAATAAAAACTATCTAACAGAAAATTTTAAGAATCTAATGTTTCATTTTTTATTTTCACTTCATGCTTATGAGCACACCCGCTTTTTCTAAATCGGTAACACGCTGTGCGTCGGCAATCAGCATCTTCCTATCAGAATTGAAAAGGACTACACGTCCATAAGAAGTGACTAAGTCGGTTGTTTTTTCGAGATAGTCTCCGACTTCATATTTGCACACTGTAAAACCATAGCTATTCAGGGATGAGCATTGCGATTCAATGTTCACCGATTTCAGAGTGCCTGATTGAGGTGAACTGAGAAAGTACTCTAAAGCGTAACTCTTCAGTAGGGGCTTAGTCTTTGTTCTATCTGCAAACTCGCTTGGCGAAATGCGGGCGATCAGGCTTAAATCAATGAGTGAGTGAGAATTACACTCTTCTACAAGACGAGGGCCAAGTCCGCCGTGCATTCGAGCACCTGTTTCAACCAGAACAGGGCCTGTAACAGACATTATGATTTCGTTATGGGAAGTACCGTTGCGAACACCTAGTGAGGTAAGAACTGTTTTAACGTAGTCGACAAGCGTCGTGTGTTCATCGACTGGTTCGATAATCATCTGACGATAAATAGGGACACCGTTAATTTCCTGCTTTACGTACCTGAAGATATTCACAACGTAATGTTCACCATCACTGCTGACAGCATCTACAACATACTCTGTACCCTCGATTTTTTGCTCAATCAGGAGTTCTTCATTTCTGCTTCCTGAATAGTCAAATGTATTAATTAGTTCACAGAAAGCTCGCTCAACCTCTGATGTGCTCTTACAGAATAAAACACCTTCAGTTCCGAATGAACGGACCGGTTTAATTACGTATTCTCTGAATGGATTATCCGTGCACCATTTCAAAATCTCTTGAAGATTACCCGATTTATAATGTGGAATGTGGCGAATACCATCCTGTTTTAGCTGGTACTGCATGAGATATTTATCACGCCGTGCCTGGCTAAGTTCAAATATATTAGGCAGTAACTCCCACTCTTTACAGAGTCTGTCAAAGACGTTAACACCTGGCTCTGAACCACAGACAATGAAATCAGGTGCATGACCGATTTCAGACTCGATCTGTTGTAAGGTTTCCGTATGAGACTGATAGTAAAAAACCTTCGAATATTCATCATGCTTGAAGGTGGCCATTACGGCAGACGGTAGGCGGTCATTTGTAATAAGTGCCATAACATCGTAGCCAAAGAGAGATTTTATTCTATTGGAAAAAGCAGCACCGCTGGAGAAGGGGTCAACGACCAAAACACATTTATTATTTCTCATTTTCATTCCTTAAGTTAATGAATTCAGATTATTTCAATGACTACGTTTTTATCAGGGAATGAGCAGCACGCAAGATGAATATTTTCTGCTTTATCTTTTGCAGACAGACAGAAGTCAGGCTCACTTCGAACACTGCCGCTTTCTAATCTAAACTTGCAACTTCCGCAGATGCCAGCGCGGCAAATATTTCTGATAGAAATATCGTGCTGTATCAGGTTATCAAGGACCGTTTTTTCGGTATCGACTGATATTTCACGTTTCTGATTTATAACCGTCAGGCTTCCTGATGAGTTAACGAGACTTGTGGTTCCGGTCGCTGCCTTTTGAATGGAGCTGAATGCCTCGACAGCAACGGCAGAATGCGGAAAACGCTTTTGGAAAGCTGACACCATTGTCTCTGCAAACCCCGCACTGCCACATATAATAGCCATTTCAGGGGAGGGGGTTATTTCGGCTGACGTCATATCTATTCTACCGGGTCTGATAAAATCAGTATTTTTATCGAGTACGGCTCGAGTCACATTAATGCGCAGATTAAACCAGTCGCATCGTGAATGGAGGTCAAGCAATTCATTCAAGTATGGGACGGAACCTAAGTCGTTACAACTCAACATCAGCATGACTATTTTTCCGGGTGCACTGTATCCATAATATCTGAAGCATTCGCGTATAAGTGCAAGAGGCAGGGTTATTCCGATTCCGCCTGCTACAAGGAGAACATTATTCTTTCCTCTAATCGAGTCAAAAGTTATTTCTCCTCCTCGCGCCGATACTTCAATTTCTTTTCTATTAACAAACAGCTGACTGATAACAGACGAAGCACTTTCTTCGCCTTTATCCTCGATGATAAAATCGTAATACCCCCCCTTTCCCACGGATACCAGTGTATAACATCGTTGGAGAGGAAAATCATTTTCATCCCTAAAGTGAAAACTGAAATATTCACCCGGTGCGCAAGGTATGTTATTAAATTTACTGCTGTTCGTAGGTTTAAGGCGAAACATTCTTATCCTTGTTGTTAACAAGGATGATTCATCACAAATAAGTTTCATTTTATAAGTTTGCCTTTACAGACCAATCCTAGAAATAACCTTTTCCGCTGAATCGAGATAAATACTTATCTCATTACAACGCTGCGTTTCTGATACTATTTCCTTTGCATAGGGCATACCAACAAGGCTGAAAATATTTTCCCACGCACCTAATTCATTATCCGCAAAGAGATCGACCGTTTTAAGCATGATATCCCTAAGGTATTTTCTTTCGCTCAAGCTGAGGTCACGAACAATGTCGTAGGCTACATAACTGAATACGCTTGAATGACTCCATTCATCCTCGGCATGAATACGTGTTACTTCATGACATACCTTTTGAATACTTCTGTCTTCTGCCATCACTTTTAGATAGTCAGTTATCAAAGTCTCGCTGGCACAGGCGACTGCAAAGCGGGTAAGTCGCCTCTGCCAATCGGCGCTGCAGCCCGCAAGTATCTGCCTGCGCCATGCGATGAGATTGAAATTCGTATAGTTTAACGGTTTAAGTCCACGCCGGTCGTAGATGTAATTAGACGCCATGACTGACATTCGCGTATGCAACGCTTCATCCAGTAGTGCTTCTGACATGACGTCCTGGAGTTCGACTCTATTGGGCGAATTGAGCGGTGGGCATTTTATTATGTCTTCACATGCGGGCGTGACAATATCGCATTCGATATAGATAGTTTTGAGATTATATATACCCCAGGCATAAGACAGACAACGATCCTTAACCTCTTCAGGTGCTTCTTGCCAAGCATCGTGCTGCCTGAATGGAAGCAGAGACTCGCTGAAATCCTTTTTAGATGCGTCAAATTCAAGTTCGGAATATTCAGGGTGTCTGTTATTAACCGCTGCTCGGTTCTTCCAGAGTGCTGACAATTTTGTCAGCATGAGGGCGACATTTTCACTGTCGGGTACTACAAAATTAGCGGACATAAATTACTCCTTTAACTTTTGACTGCGAAATTAATGTTCATTTTTGACACGAATTAAACTCATGAAAATTGCTCCGGCAAAAGCAAGTCCCGCAGAGATGACCAGCGTATTTTCCCAATGCCCACCATCAAGTAAATCCCCGTAGATCATGGCTGAAAGCGCACTCCCAAGATAAAAAGAAAGCTGCCTTATGCTGGTAGACAATAGCGTTCTATCTTTAGAAAAACCGGTAATTGCCAGCGTATCCAAAAGTGGCATCAGGCAGTAGTTGAGAAGAAGTCTTATGAAATATAGAGTAATAAAAATTGCCGCAGGAACATGCAATGATTGGAAGAATAAGCATGCAGCTGTCAGTACACCAGCAACGAGCACGGTAGGTTTCAATGAGAAGCGTTTCACTAATAGAGGGGCAAATATTGCTCCTACAATGCTGACAATCTTATCCCCACCCATAACCAGGGAGATCTCGCTGACATTCATGCTATAGGCTAGGTTGAATACTATATTAACGAAGCGAAAAATGAGTGTTATCGAAGCTCCGAGAAGCGAAGCCGCTATAAAAAGGACAATGAAATTGCCCCATTCCATATTCTTCATGTCAGAAAGCTGGCGGTCATCACTCCCGGGCTCAATAACACCCTGAATAGATTTAACACGGAAATATATCATCAGCAGGGAGAAGATGAATGATGCAGCGAGAATCCCTTGATAATTTCTTAGCGGTTCGGCCTGAGAAAAATGTGTAATAAGGCTGACCGCGAAAGAACCCGTCATTGCCGCTCCCAGGTAGGAGACAAAGAAGCAACTGAACAGTGTCGTCCTGCTTTTGGCATCTATGTTCGATCCCATAAGGGAATTCCCAAGCGACAGTTGCGCGATCATTCCGGAAAGAATGAGTCCTAATGTAATGGCACTCGCCCATACTGTCGTTAGTACTGGCAGTAGAATAAAGGGTAGTGAATATATGAATGCAAAAATAAGAAGCAACTTTTTCTGAGACATTCGCCTACTGGCAAAAATCAGTGGGATCACCGCGGCGGCCATCATCATCATGGCTACAGCATAAATGTGCCCGGTTGCCGTTTTATCTATGCCTCGAGCCTCTAGATAAAAGTTGTAAACGGCATCAAACATGCCATTGCTCAATCCCATTAGGAATGTGGCGATTAGAAAACTGCGCGCGGATGCTCCAAAATTTTTTACTTCACAAAACATCTTCAGTCCTTTGTTATGGCGTTGATTAACGGAATACCTGTAAATGCCTGAAATAGACGCTCACCTTCAAGCCATTCACCATAGCCAGCAGCGGTGTGAAGATGGCCAGCTGCGTGGAAGATACGAGTTTCGCAACCCCATGTATCTGCGAGCGAACGGGCACGCGCCTCGCTGAGATGTTCATCATTGTCGCTATAAATAAGCAGTGAGCTAAATCCGAGATGTTCTAAAGGCAATGGGCGCTGCAGCCTAATAGGTACAATCGCCGTTTCAGCATCTACGTCAGCCGGAGCTACAAGGATAAGAGCCCTTACTCTGCTACATGAATGACTCGCGGCCCACTGTGTAATAGTTACGGAGCCGCAACTATGGCCGAGCAGCACTATATCGCCGTGGGTCTCTTCTATAACCTGACTGAGTCTGTCTACCCAAACAGGTGAGGGGGTATTCCAGTCCTCCTGCTGAACACGTACAACATTGCTATATTTTCTTTCCATGAATGACTGCCAGTGCTCCGGGCCTGAGTTCGTATAACCTGGGACAAGGATGTATATGGTATTCATTGAATTCCCTCTTCAGGAATATTCTCAGGTGAAAGGGCGATACCAAATCTCTCGGAAAGAAGCTGAGAAAGCGCCTGTTTATCTGCAATTTCAACGGATAAGGAAGAGAATCCATTAACTTCTGTGAAAGTATTGTTGCGTATACTTATCCTACCGTTTTCTGTCGGAAGGCTCGCAACCTGGTTCGTGTTAAGGAGACTTTGTGGAGAATGAAGGGTGTAGAAATAAGCCATATTGATATCAGGTTGAAAAGTTGCTGTGTCATGAAAGGAATAAATATCTTCCCAGACAGCATTAGGTTTACTGTTTTCTTTTACGGAGACTACCCAGCCATGTACAGAGTTTCTGGTGACTTTGGAAGAAAGGAAAATATGCTCATGGATATAACCATCAATAAGCAGCAAAGGGGCACGCGGGCCTTTTGCACCAAAACCCACATCAAAAATCCACCGTTCCTCATTGATAGAGACTATAGATAACTGATGGGTTGCTGGCGTCATAAAAGGAATAAGCACCTTAGCCAATCGCGAACAGTGCACATAGCCTAAATGATCAAAAAGCTTTTCAAGCAACACCATAAACTCGAAACAGATCCCCCCTCTATTACTAAATATTACCTTATGGGCAATGTCATCATATGACAACTCGCCAGCTCCGTTATCCTTCATTGTAAAGTTCTCAAACGGAACTGAATAGAAATGAGCTTTGTGCAGAGCAACAAGGTAGTGTATATCTTTGGCGTATTTTTCCTTAAAATTCAATCGATTAAAAAATAATGAAATATCCCTCATGATACTCTCCATGAAATCAAAACGGACTAGGCATTGACAGATCCTTACAATTAGTGACGGGATAATAAGTGGAAAATGTGACAAAACAACATAATTATCACGGTGAAATATTAAAATTATTTAAGAATAAGGACAGGTTTACGTAACTTTTCCGCAAACCCGTTACAACGCTTAATTAACTCAATGTTTATTAAGGATTAACATTGCATGGAATATATTTATAATTAAGTATTATAAAAGACCAACTCTAAAATTAGATTGAAGAGGTTGCTTTCTGATCTTTTTATGATCGTTTTTTGCACGTACTTTGTTTGTGGTTATAAATAACTCTGACATCCATTTCTGCGAAGTTGCCAAAGCAAGTGTCGGTTCATGCTATTTGTAAGAGGTGAATGACACTATTGGTCTAGTCGGTAGGAAGGAACTATCCCCTTCCTGGGGTCTGAAGCCCACCTGTACGAAACTGTACGCTAAGTGTATTTTTTGAGCAGATCAGGCGAGTAAAGAAAACGAGGGTTTTGTTTACTTTTTCCGTTGGTGCCTGTCGGTATGCGGTTTTCGGCACTGCCGATATTCATAAACTCGGTAATCAAATCAATGTAAACCTGCTCTACAGCACCACGACTTTATAGACATAAAATCATATGGTTACGTTTTTAACGTACGTTTCCGTTCCATTGGGCTTCAAACCCCAATACCATCACTGAACATCACCTTTCTCAATGTTCACCGGCACAATGGCCAAAGGAAGAAAAGCATGTTTGCATCGATCACCGGAAAAGAAGGGTTCGGCTATCAGTTTGAAAAGATCCGCAACGCGGTCGCCGTGTTGAACGAGAGTAACGTGCATGCGGCCACCCAGCTTGGGCTGGATATCCTGGAGCAGAAGTACGCGGAGTTTGGGCAGGAGATGGACGCGGCCGGCGAGCTCGCGGACTGGGCGTATGACCTGGCCACCTACCGCCACGCCATAGAGGTACTGCGCGGCTATTTTACCGGCAACCCGCGCGGGCTGACCGAGCGCGATGCCCGCATCTATTACCACTACCTGGAAACCGAGCATGAGCAGTTCTGCGCGATCGCGCAGGAGATTATTGCTGAAAAAAATCACGAGAACGGGGCAGGCTGACCATGGGCAAAATATCGCCGCCGCCGCTTTTTACTTATGCAGAAGACTGGCACAACAACGCCTGTATCAACGGCTTCCACCCCGAGCACTGGGCCTATTCGGAAGGGTACAGGCAGGCGGCCGAGTTGCTGATTGCGCACGTCGACGCCACCGGTAGCGACCAGGATACGCTGGTGTACCCGATTGTGTTTCTGTACCGACACCACGTTGAGCTGATGCTGAAGAGGATCATCAGCACCGCCCTCGATCTGGTTGAGCGTCCCGAGCGCTATAAACGGAAAACGGACAATCACAACCTCAATACGCTCTGGCCAATGGCTAGGTCGCTGGTTATGGACATTGATAAGACCTTTCCCAGGGATAATTACGCGACCCTCGACGCCGTGGTAAAAGCCTTTATTGACGCAGACGAACGCGCGACGGCCTTTCGGTACGCGCAGAACCGGACCGGAGAACCCAGCCTGACGGGAATGCAGTACATCAATACGCGGTATTTTGGCGAGATGATGAGCAAGGCCTCCTATGAGCTGGACTGCATGGATTCGCACCTGTTGTATCTGCGCGGTATGCAGAATGAACAGCGAGCCGATTGGGGTTATTAACCCTGAGGAATACGCCGCTTAGGCCGCTGTTGACCCACGACTGACGACACTAAAAATACCGGGTATGAATGATATGATGATGCTTATCCCACAGGATTTTAACTCACAGTCTTTGCCACAGACCGTCTCGATAGACTACTCCGCCGCGCTGGCCCTGCGCCGCATGGCTCAGACCCACGGTGATATGCCGGAGTATCTGCTGGCCGTGGAGGTCAGCGCATTGCTGCACTACCTGCCTGATTTGTATCAGCAGACCTGCATCGATACGCTGTGGAACACCGGCGCGCGCATTAACGAAGGACTGGCCCTGACGCGGGCGGATTTTTCACTGTCACCGCCGTACCCCTACGTCTCGCTGGCCACGCTCAAGCAGCGGCAGGAAAAGGCCGCGCGCGGCCCGGGCGCACCGTCTAAAAAGACGATCCCTCACCGGCTGGTCCCACTGTCAGATAACCATTATCTCAACCGGCTCAACAGCATGATCGCCACGCTGCGCATTCCGCTCGAGCGTAAAAACAAGCGCACCGGCCGCATGGAGCCGGCGCGGATCTGGGAGGTGACGGATCGCACGGTGCGCACCTGGCTTAACGACGCGGTGGCCCGCGCCGCCGGTGACGGCGTCACGTTCTCCGTACCGATCACGCCGCACACGCTGCGGCACAGCTACGCCATGCACATGCTGTACTCGGGCGTGCCGCTGAAGGTGCTGCAGGGGCTGATGGGGCACAAAAGCATGAAGTCGACCGAGGTGTATACGCGGATATTTGCGCTGGACGTGGCGGCACGCCACCGGGTGCAGTTCTCAATGCCCGGCGCAGACGCGGTGGCCATGCTTAGACAGACATCTTGATGAAGAAACTTGAGCACCGTTTAAATCAGCTAACCGTAAAGCATTGTTTTTCAATGGAGAAGAAGGGTGAAATTTTCTTACCGACACGGTTTTGATCCAGACTATAAAAATGAACCGATACGCGAGGATGCCCCATCTTGGCTGAAATCGATGTTCTTTGCTTCCATTCTCGACAAACTGATTTACGTGGACGGCGACAGCAGGGTTCAAAACACTGAGAACCGCCCGCTAGGGATTAAAAGCCTGATAGAAAGTCTTTGTGCCCAAAATGGACAGGAAACAGATCAGCAAGATTTGGACTCATTTTATTGCCACGAGGCACTCAAAGGCATAATTCAATATCTACCGTGGTATCAATTTTATGATGCGGTTGAGATTATCGGTCAACAACTGAAAGAGAGCGAGGCAAAACGCCCCTTCTCGTGGGGGCAGAAGGCCTATGAGGAACTAAGTTTTGCTTCTTACCGCCAAAAAGTGAATGACCTGTTTTCTACGCATAAAATTGAATGGAAACTCAGTGAGTCATCCAGCTTAGAGACTCCACTTCCCAGCGATCTTGAGCTTAAGATCAACCAAGCTGACGCTTCTCTTCAGGACCGATTTGAACCAGCCAGAAAACATTACGCTAAGGCTCGTTACTTTGCGTTGGGTTCGCATAAAGATCCGGAGAATTCGATTAAAGAATCTATCAGTGCCGTAGAGAGCGTATGCCGGACGTACTATCCGTCCGCTTCAACGTTGGGGGATGCGCTAAAACAAATGAGAAAGGAGAGTGTGGTCTCACCGCTTCTTATTACGGTCATAGAAAAGTTTTACGCCTATACAAATGCAGAACCCGCTGTTAGACACGGTAGCGATAAGGCGTCTTCAGTACTTGAATATGATGCAGAGCTGGCATTGCATATATCATCAGCATTCATCAGAACCATTATTCAGAGAAAGAAATAGACAGCGCTACGTTAATTCTGGAGGGGTGTCACCTTAAACATTTAACAAAATTAAAGCAGCGCAATTTTCTGTCTTGTATACCCCAATGTCATAGCCTAAAGTGCCGCCACTTTCCTCTTGGGTCATCACCTATCTGTCACGTACATTATGATCATCACTTAAACGTCACAAATAGGAGAAAAATGTACATACACAACTACCGACCGTTACGTGCTGTTGATGCCGAACTGTACAAAAAGTAGGCTTATCGTAGGATATTTTCCCTTTCCCAAGCGGACCCCTACTTCAAGCTGCTTGTGCACATTCGCTCACCCGAATCACTTACTCGAGTAAGTGATTCGGGTGAGCTCATTTGCCGCCTTCCTGCAACTCGAGTTATTTTTGGTATATATCGGATATCATTGTCTTTTGTCATGGCAGCGAAAACACCATTCTGGTTAAAAAACATACTTAGCGTACGTTTTCGTACGGTTGGGCTTCAGACCCCTACGCCGCAACTACACGAGCTTCAGTTCGCACTTGCCTGCGTGGTGGATGAGTGTCAATGCTCATTGCACGCCCTTATGGCGCGCTGTCGCCTGGTCGTGTGCTGCGCGTGGCTGGGTTGCCAACAAGACCAGTGCGATACCCACAGAGCACACTACGGCAACTGCCCCCGCGAGGTAGACCGCGCTCACACCGCTGTTGTTGGCAATCGCACCGGCTATGGGCCCGGTGATGCCTAGCGAAATATCGAGAAACGCCACATAGGCACCCATCGCTGCGCCCCGGCTTTGTGGCGGGGCCCGCCGAACGGCTTCAACGCCGAAACCAGGAAACGCTAGCGAGTAGCCGAAGCCCGTCAGTGCAGCGCCGATGTATGCCATAGGCTCCCCATCAGCGCCCCAGATAAGCAGTTGGCCGACGGCCTCGATCAGCACACATACGAAGGCGACTTTGGCACCACCAACCTTGTCTGGCAGGTGCCCGAAGAACAGTCGGGCACCGATGAAAGCAACGCCGAAAGCGGTGAAGGCCAGCGATGCATTGCCCCAATGCCGGGCGGAGAACAGCAATGCAATGAACGTCGTAATGACACCGAAGCCCACACTGGACAATGCCAACCCCATGCCAGGCACCCAGACCGTTCTCAGTACCTTATAGAAAGGGATGCGCCGCGCCGAGGACGGTGCTATCGGTCTCACGGCGGCAATTGCGCCTAGAGCGATCAGGGGGATCAAGATCGTCGCCATTGCAATCCCGGCAAAGCCAAACTGCCCATACACGGCTACCCCCATTGGTGCCCCGGCGGCATAGGCGCCATACATCGCAATGCCAACCCAGGCCATGGCCTTGCCTGCATTTTGAGGGCCAATCAAACCGACACTCCAGGTCAAGGCACCCGTGACCACCAGGCTTTCCGCACAGCCCAGTAGCACGCGACCAAGTACCAGCACGCCAACCGAAGCTGGCGGCGAAGTGGCAAAGGCCAACGATGCCAAATAGACCAACCCCGAACCTGCTGCGAGGAAGAGGCCCGCTACTACGGCGCGTTTCGCTCCACGCGTATCGGCCAAACCGCCAGCCCAAGCACGTGACAATAGAGCCGCAGCAAATTGGCTGCCGATCACGATACCGACGATCAGCGGGCTCATCGCCAGCGTGTCGTGAAGATGCAAGGGCAGCACTGGTAAAGGCAAGCCAATGGTCAGAAAACCGATGAACACGGCCAAGGTGATGGGTAGCAGTTTGAGGAAGGCGTTGGGGCTTGCCGCCGCCGAAGCGCCTTTTCTCAGTAAATCAGAACTCATGATGTCTCCATTAAAAATACGAGCAATTGCTCAACATGTGAGTAATAATATGAGCATTTACTCGTGTTGAAAACTCACATTTGGAGCCAGCCATGCAATCTCTGCCGCAGCCCCGCAGACAGCCGCGTCAAGCACGTTCACAACACATGGTTGAAGCCATTCTTGAGGCGACAGCTCGCGTTTTGGCGGAGCGCGGATACGCCGGAACCAATACCAATGTGGTGGCGGAGCGCGCCGGTGTGAGCGTGGGATCGGTTTACCAGTACTTCCCAAACAAGGACTCACTGGTGACCGCTTTGCATGAACGCCATGCTGCGCAGATGTACCTAGCGATCGATACCGTGCTGGCGTCAGTCCACCCGCACAGTATGAGAGGCCATATTGAAGCCATCGTGCATGCGCTCTTGGCTGCGCATCAGGTGGAGCCAAAGTTGCACCAAGTGCTGGAGAAGGAGTTCCCGTTCTTCGACGCCCCCAAGAATGGGAGCCCGGCCGATGCAAGCATTTTCCGTAGGGTACGTGATTTGCTGGAGGAGCATCGGGCGCAGATCGCTCGGCGCAATCTCGACTTGGCGACTTGGGCGGTGCTTCAAGTCATGGAGTCGTTGGTGCATGCGGCGATCATTGATCCACCGATGGGGTTTTCTTCAAGGGAGATAGAGAAAACGATCACGGATGTCGTTTTTGGCTATCTTATTGGCAATGCTTAGCGTGCTTTATTTTCCGTTTTCTGAGACGACCCCAAATATGACTGTCCCCGCCGAACGTCGGTAACGTAAGTTCGCCCTCAATTATGCAAAAAAACAGCCAGGCATCACTGCCTGACCGGGTTCCATACTGCCTATGTAATCACCTGAATAGGATTGACCCAGTTACTGAAACCTCACTGAGCCAAGCTCCTACCTAATAAACCATTGCCCGTGCTGGATTTTCACCGATTGGCGTTGGGTCAGCTTGGCATCGGTTACTGGGTCAATCCGACGTCAGCGCCGACACCTGTTGGTGCTTGGCGATTGGCCGATCATCGGCAAACCGTAAATCTTCCATGTTGATTTCCTTACCATGGACTTCGTGGCGAATTTGATGGTGATCTGAACGGCATTGGCCGCCAAGTCTGGGGTTCTTAGAAAACCGTGCGCGCGTCTGGCACGACTTTGAACGATTGGAATGCCAGCCTGGCTTTAAATACAACTGCGTTGGGAAAATGCAGTTTAACTTTCTGCCTTACCGATTCGAGGGGCTCCTCGCATAGTGGTCCGAGGATCACCTCTACCAGTTGAATATCGCCACTGATTGGCCAGAAGTGAAACGGTCCTTCCAAGGTTGCATCATTCAAGCTCACGAACCGACGGTATTCCTCCTCATACCGCCATCCTCCGGACTTGGTGCACAGCAACTGTTGTTGCAGTTCTTCGCTCAGATTGTCTGGGATTGATGTTGGGTGAAGAGCATTGAGGATTCGATCGTCTTGGTAGCTGACCTGCTGAACCGTGCTGCGGTTTACGTCAAAACCCAAACAGACTCCTGTGTGTTTATCGGCGTAGTGGCTCCACATCACCGGCTCTGACCAATCTCCAGCGAAGCACAGTAAGCCCATCAGCGAATGGCTTTTATCTTTCCAGTCTCTTACGACCTGGCGCGTCTTGTGTTCTTTGAAGTTCGCAGCAAGGAGCTCGAAGGGGTCATTCAGATCAGCAAAGCGAGAGACCTTGATGCGCCGATTTTCTATGTTGCTGAGAGCGTGTTTGACGCTGTTGAGGTTGTACAGGCGAATCGTCGAGCGATTAACTGGTGGGCGGCAGGCTATCGCGCTCCCCATGTCTGATTTGTAGCCAGCTGAGATCCATTCACGTCTGAGCATTTCGTTGGTCGGCATGCCTTTTTCCGTTCTGTCTGTGACTGTCGGGAGCCGACTCGCTGAATCGGCTCCCGACAGACCCGTCTTGCGGGCCTGTGTATTTGATCAATCTTCGTCTTCGGAATATATCGCCATCAGGTGAACGAAGTAGGCCGTTCCGTCAGGCTTGGTGCCAGGAGCAACAGCAGCAATCTCCCAATCAGCATCACGGAATTCCTTAACTTCCTTCTCGCCTTCAACTTCCCGAGTTTCCAAAATTCTACGGGCCATATTTCCTCCTGAGGTGAAAGAAACGCCAGGCTGTTCGACTGCCTTCAAAAAGCATATCTGTAAGAGTTGATTCCCACTCAGCCAAGCGCCGTTCCTTTTCGCTCAAATAGATCATGTCTTTTTCTGCTCTATCATGGAACGCGAAAACCGCGCCTCTTCTTCCCAACACAAGTCATAGCGTGAAAGATGTCCGCGCCGATGGCCTTACGGATCGTTTTACTCATGGGTTCGGGCGTGTTGTCAGCACAATATCGCCGAGCTGGATGAGGTCGGAGACGAACACCCGAGGCCTCTGTTCCAGTTCATTCATCTCGCCTTCCATATTGAATATTGCTCCTGTGCAGGTACTGAACGATGGATATTGGTGACCTAACCCAAGTCGACAAACTGCTACACGGTGCTGAGAACGTGGTCTGCGCCGATGCAGGCTATACCGGTGTCGAGAAGCGCGAAGAGCATGCGGGACGCCACGTCATCTGGCAGATTGCAGCCCGGCGCAGCACCTACAAAAAACATGGCAAACGCAGCGTATTGTACAAAGCGATACGCAAGATCGAGAAAGCCAAGGCTCAGGTTCGCGCCAAGGTTGAGCATCCATTTCGGGTGATCAAGCGCCAGTTTGGTTATACCAAAGTGCGCTTCCGGGGCTTGGTGAAAAACACTGCTCAAATGGTGACGCTGTTCGCCTTGTCGAACCTGTGGATGGCGCGTCGACATTTACTCTGCGGCGTGGGAGAGGTGCGTCCGTAATGGGGGAAATGGCTGCTAGGAGGCACTCGCAGCAGCAAAAAACATGAAATAGTCGGCAGATTTGACCGATTTTGAACGGCTGTCGTTTTTGAAAGCGCCGATGGTTCAGTCGCCGAAAAATAGGCGGCTACTTCAGACCATCCCTAGTGAAGCGAAAAAGGCATAGGGGCCGTAAACGATGTTAGTGAAGGGCTAGGTAGTACCCCGCGCAACTCTGCGCTGCACACCAACGGGCCCTCATCCCTGCTCTTTGAAGTATATCGTGCTTCGGAAGGTGGATACGGCATTGAGCGCACCACGACCCGAACTACTGGTGGCTGGCGTAAACGTCTGTTACATCCATCGAGCGGTTTGTCCAAGCGTACCTAGTGGACTGAGCGGTTAATTCATTTATCTAATGGTAACGATATACTGTGCGTCCAATGTCATGGATTGGTTATACGCATGGCCCGACCGACTTCCCCCTTCGCTTTAATGCCTTCCGATCTCATCGCCCTGCAAGGTTGGTTGCGTATGAGTACGCTGGAACAGAGCCTCGCCCAGAGAGCGCGCATCCTGCTTCTACTGGCTGACGGATTGACGCCCAAGGCCGTCAGCGAGCAGTTGCAGGTCACGCCGCCGACGGTATTCAAGTGACGAAAACGTTATCTGGAGGCAGGAATCGAAGGGTTGAGCGATCTGCCGCGCAGCGGCCAGCCACTCAAACTTGGGCCCGATAAAATCAACGAAATCCTGACACTGACCACCCGGCGTGTACCCCAGGAAGCCACTCACTGGAGCGTCCGTTTGATGGCCAAGTATGCGCGGGTTACCACGTGGCAGGTGCGGCAGGTCTGGGCCGCTTCCGACCTCAAACCCCATCGTCTGAAGACCTTCAAAATCAGCAACGATCCTCATTTCGCCGACAAGGTAGTCGACGTGGTCGGGCTCTATCTGAACCCACCGGATAACGCCCTGGTGTTGTCGGTTGACGAGAAAACCCAGATCCAGGCGTTGGATCGCACCCAACCGATGCTGCCGCTACGCCCAGGTCAAGTTGAGCGTCGGACCCATGATTACAAGCGCCATGGTACGGCGAGTCTGTACGCGGCTTTCGACATCCTGACCGGCCAAGTAATCGGACGGATTACCCAGCGCCATCGAGCCAAGGAGTTTCTGGCTTTTCTGCAACAGATTGAACGCAGCACGCCAGCCGGACTGGATCTGCATGTGATTCTAGATAACAGTTCGACCCACAAAACTGCTGCAATCAAGCAGTGGCTGGAAAAGCATCCGCGTTTCAAATTGCACTTCACACCAACCAGCGCGTCTTGGCTGAACGCCGTGGAAGGCTGGTTTGCACAACTGGAAAGACGAGCGCTATACCGGGGTGCCTTCACCAGCGTCGCCGACCTAAAAGTCGCTATCCGCCAATTTATCGTGGCTCACAATGAGCATTCAGCCAAGCCGTTCAAGTGGAATAAAACGGCTGAGGCCATCATTAGCTCGGTACATAAAGCGAAGCTGAGCGTGATAAAAAATAAATTAATGGATTAACCGCTCAGGCCACTAGGTGGGATTTTGCGCCGGCTGGTCAGTAGAGAAGCGCCAAAAAGATAGACCTATAAGCATCGCCAAATGGCCATTTTCGTCTTTTGCTGACTAGTTACTACAGTAGCTTTTCGCTAACTCATAGGCCTGCCGCGCGGGGCGGCTTTTCGCTTTGCCAGAGACCGGATCAGGGGTGCGGGGTTAATCGACTGCACATTGGCCTCGAGCTGTTCTTGGGCGAGATGCCAATAGAAGTGATCAGCACCTTCAGGACAACCATCCTTTTCCCACAGCGCATAAGCTCTTTCCCGGATTTTCGATTCTTCAATCATTATCACTTTCCTATGATTGAGCTGCTGTATTTTATGCGAATGCTCAACAACGAGCTTAAAGCCTGAAGGCCACGCTGCTTCGCTCCACCGTCGCAACCTCGGCGGTGGCGATCCGGGCGCCGTGATGGTCAGCCGGTAGCGCGCCAAATAGATCGCGGCGGTCCGTCCCACGGGACCGCCGCCGATGACGAGGCACTCGACCCGCTGGCTGTCTTGCCATTGGCCTCGCGTCGTCGTTAAGCTCCGCTTGGCCTAAGGTTTTCGGCGATCTCGGAGGCCTGCGCCAGTGCCTGTGTGTCGACATACTCCCGGATGTTCGTCAGCTTGCCGTTCCGAACAGTGATGGCGAAGACCCAATTGTCCTCCCACGTCCTATTCGTGGCTTTGATTTTCCCCTTGGCGAAGCCGACGACAAGGACCCGGTCACCCTGCGCCACGTATTCGTGGAACTCCATGACGGATGTTTCCATCTTTTCGGAAGCCTTCTGAAGCAGATCTGCCAATCCCGCGTGCCCGCGATGCGTGCCAGCCAGCGGCCAGTCCTTGCCCGGAATGATCCATTCAATATCTTCGGAAGTCAGCGCCAGCAGACCTTGGCTATCGCTGCGGCCCATTGCTGCAAAGAACTCCTTAACAACCTGGACATTCTGTTCAATGCTCATCACACCTCTCCATTTCTCTCAGATCGGATAGCTTACGACGGCAACTCAGCCGAGACCGACGCCAAGTTGTTGCTGCATTACGGAAGCCTCGTTGTAGCAATGAAAGGATATTACCTTCCCATTCTCGAGGTGAAAGACATCGCAAGACGGGACATCTATCGTCTTGCCCGTGGGAGCTAGAGTTCCAGAGGCAAGGGGCAGCTCACCTTTGTGCGTTCCTCGAGTTGCGAGTTCGACAACAACGACGTTCTTCGCGACGTAGATGCTAAGTAACTCACGGTGGACGTCGGGAAATGCACTTGCGAAGCCGGCAATGCAGCCACCAATGGCCTGCCCGCGGAACTTCATCCCGGAAGCCATATCCCACATGTATCCTTGGTCAGAGAACATGGAGACAAACTTCTCGGCATCCAGTCCGCGCCCCTCTGAGGCAGCGTAAAGTTCCCTGATGATTTCTTCATTACTAGGCATCTTGAGTCCTTCCTGTAATCGGTGCTGTCTGTTGACTTGCTCCCAGTGGTGTTGTGAACCTGCCTGAGAGGACGTGGTGTCGGTGATTCAGCCGATATCGACGTTCAAGGCGATGTCCCAAGTGCCGGCGCCGTTTTTGGCCAAGCCGATCATCATCAGGCCGAGCGCCTCGAGCGTCTGGGCCATGTGCAGGCCGCCGACATCCAACGGACGCAACCCGAGACTCTCGATGAACGTCGAGACCCGCGCCTTGACCTCCGGATCGTCGGCGGCGATGAACGCGTCGAGGCGCCCACCCTTGGCAAGGACGTGGCCGAAGAGAGTGTTGAATGCCTTCACGACATGTGCGCTGGCGGGGGCGATCTTGGCGATCTCCTGCGCACCAGAACTTCCGGCGGGAGAGACGAGGCCCGTGAGGTCCGGAGAGGCCGTGTTGGTGATGTCGATGATCACCTTGCCGTCGAGCGCGTCCCCGTACTCGGCCACCACCGACGCCGCACCGGTGTACGGCACGGCGAGGATGACGATGTCGCCCGTCGGCTTGGCGCCGTACGTTCCGGTCGATGCTCCCGCCCCAAGCTGGTCGGCGAGTGCCTTCGCCTTGGCGGAGTCGCGGCTGATAACTTCGACGGTATGTCCAGCTTTGGCGGTACGACCGGCGATCGCCGCGGCCATGCCTCCTGAACCGATGATGCTGATAGTGCTCATGTGTAATCTCCAAATGAGTTGGGGTATTGCCCGCAGTCTCTGAACGGGCTTCCCCCGGTTAGTATCCCGTGTGTGCCGGGCCGCATCCGCCTCCCTTATGCCATGCTCGGGTCGAACGGATCACGGCATCGCGACGTTGCTGTTCGCCGGGCTCGTTGCGACCCGGCGAACAGCCTCAGCTCACTCAGGCGGCAGGGAAGTAGTGGCCATTGTCCATATCGGCAAACAGGCTGGGCTGCGTTGGTGTCCAGCCGAGCGTCTGGCGCGTGATATCGTTCGACGCCGGGGTATCCAGCGTCACCAAGTTCGCGAGGAAGCCGAAGAAACCCGGCCCCATCATTACGTCCACGGGAATGGGCACGGCGGGAAGGTTCAGACGGCTGCCAATGGCCTCCGCGATCTCGCGGTACGGGATAGACCCTTCGGCAACCGCATGCCAGCATCTGCCAGCGGGACCCTTCTCCAGCGCCAGGCGGAACAGGGTCGCGAGGTCGCGGGCATGCACTGCCGCCCACCGGTTGGAGCCGTCGCCGGGGAAGCCAACGACGCCCTTTTCCTTTGCTTGCCCGATTAGGACCTGAAGGAAACCGGCCTTGTCGGTTGAGCTGTGCATGATTTCAGAAATGCGCACGACCGAAGACCGCACGCCCCGCTCTGCGAGACCGATTACGGTCGTTTCGACGATGTTACGAACCCGCAGGGAGCCCTTATATTGATCGCCAGCCGGAGAAAGAGCCGGATCCTCCTCGGTCGCCGGTCGGCTCTGGAGCGGCCCAGGAACCGGCCAACCCGCGTTAGTCGGCGAACCGATGCTTCCCGACACAACCAGCGGCTTTCCTGTTCCAGCCAGTGCATCACCGTATGCGAGCATGATCTGGACCTCCGCTGCGGCAACAGCGTCGAGCCCGCCGACCGGAAGCAGGTCTTGTCTGTGCGCGACGTGGATCACGCCGTCGGCGGCTGCAGCCGCCTCCTTGAGCCCGTCGAGATCATCGAGATCACCACGACGCACCTTTGCGCCGAGCGCAGCGACCGCCTCCGCCGCACTGTCCGACCGGGCCAAAGCGGTGACCTCGTGGCCGGCGGCGATGAGGTCGGAGATGATGTACGGACCGGAATGGCCGGTCCCGCCAGTGACGAATACGTGCATGTTGGTGCTCCTTGTAAGTGATGTGATGCGAGAAGTTCTGCGAGTGCACTCAGCCGAGAAGGCTGACGCCGATTGAGAACTTGGTGTGCTTGACGGAGTGGGTCATGAGACCCAGCGACAGCAAGCAGACGTGCTCCAGCGTTCGCGCCATGAGCAGCGGCCCGGTGTCCATCGGGCGCAGGCCAAGGCTCTCGATGAACGCCGAGACGCGTTCTTTCGCCAGCGCGCCGTCCCCGGCGATGAACACGTCCAACGGGTGCCCCTCGACTGAACCGGCAGCCAGGACATGGGAGAACTGGGTGTTGAACGCCTTTACGACTTCGGCGTCGGCAGGGGCGGCTTTGGCGATCTCCTGCGCGCCGAAACTGTTCTCAGCGGTCACAAAGCTCGTGAAGTCGGGGGCGACGGGGTTGGTGATGTCGACAAGAAGCTTGCCTGCCAGTGCTTCGCCGTACTGCTTCACCACGTCGAGAACGGCGGAGTAGGGAACCGCCAGGATGACAATACCCCCGGCCGGGGCGGCGCCGAACGTTCCTGTTGTCGCGCCGGCTCCGACTTGCTCGGCCAGCGCCCGCGCCTTGGCGGCGTCACGACTTATCACCTCGACGGTGTGTCCGGCCTTGGCGGCAAGGCCGCCGATCGCTGCGGCCATGCCACCTGAGCCGATGATGCTGATAGTGCTCATGCGTGGTTTCCTATCGAGATAGGGGGGGATCATTCATGGACTGCCGGCGCGCTCAACGTACGAACCATGCTGGTCTTGTCACTTGCAAAAATCAAGTGAATTTCGGAGTTTTACTTGCACCATGAAAGCGATGTTATAATCCGGGCATGAAAACAACATCTAAAGAAGACGTTCGGTCCCATTGCGCAGTGAACTACGGCGTGGAGATCTTCGGCGACCGGTGGTCGCTCTTGATCATTCGCGACATCGTTTTTGTTGGTAAGAAGACGTATGGCCAGTTTCTGAAATCGGAAGAGGGAATCGCGACTAATGTCCTTGCTTCCCGCCTTGCCTTTCTTGCGGCGCAAGGGATTCTCTCGAAGGCGCCCAGCCCCGACGACAGGCGCAAGGACTTCTACACGCTGACCGAGAAGGGCCTGGACCTCATTCCCATTGTGATCAACATTGTGCTCTGGAGCGCGAAGCATGATTCGAAGTCGTACGTGCGGCGCCACGAGGATTTAGTTGCTCGATTAAGTCAAAACCCCATGCAGGCGAGCGAGGAGGTGAAGGCGCTGGTCCGCAATGGCGGATGTGTCTTTCCTGTGAGCAAGGAATGAGCAAGACGGCAAGCGCGCCCTGTCACACCGCACGAATGATATGCACACACCACCGGCGACACGGCGCAGCGAATGGCAGGGCCGTGTCCGAAACGGTCCGGGAAGTCGCCATTGATGTTTCACCACCGCCAGCGGCTGCTCAGGGTCGGTACTGCCCTTGGTTTGTCGCGTCCAATTCGCCCACAGCTCACTCGTTGTCGGCGTCACGTCGCGCTCGAATATCCCCGCAGGTCATTGCCCCTCGAACCTGGGTCAGGCGAGTTCGCAGGCTTAACCGACTTCTCTGTCCCATTGCTCCCCAGACCCCACAGACTGCTTGACTCTGGCCGATATCCGCCTGTCGTGATTGTCTGCTTTTGGGCCAGAAGCGGAATTCAATTACTGATATTTGATAATGTTCTGAAGTATGAGCGGCCCGCCCAGACCCAACAACTTGCCGCCATCGGCAATAGAACCAAGCGAAATTGGAGCAAAGCCCAGTTTTTCCACGAGTTCGGAAACGCTTTTGTCGGCCTCATGATCTCGGCTCGGCTTTGTTGAATAAATCGAACTTTTGGCCGCAATCAGGATCAGATCACCACATTCCTGCCCCCTCTGGTGGTATCACGTGGCAAAACAAAAGTTCAAAATCACCAACTGGGCTACCTACAACAAGGCTCTCGTCAATCGGGGTTCTCTGACATTCTGGATTGATGAGTCGGCCATTCAGGCCTGGTATGACGAACCCAAAACATCTTCACGAGGTCGTCCGCAACGCTATTCTGAGCTCGCTATTTCCACCGTACTGATGCTCAAACGCGTCTTTCGCCTCACACTACGCGCCGCTCAGGGATTCATTGATTCCATTTTTACCTTAATGAAGCTCCCGCTCCGTTGCCCGGATTACTCCTGCGTCAGCAGGCGGGCTAAGTCCGTATGTATCCCTTTCAAAAACACCACGCGCGGCGAGATTGCCCATCTCGTTATCGATTCCACCGGCTTAAAAGTCTTCGGTGAAGGCGAATGGAAGGTGAAAAAGCACGGTCAGGAAAAGCGCCGCGTCTGGCGGAAACTGCACCTGGCGGTGGACGCCGAAACTCATGAGGTTATCTGCGCTGATTTATCCCTGAACAACGTGACCGATGCAGAGGCATTCCCGGGACTTATTCGGCAGACCCACCGGAAAATTAAAGTAGCTTCCGCCGATGGAGCTTATGACACAAAACTATGCCATGACGAACTGCGGCGTAAGAAAATCAGGGCACTTATCCCGCCGCGAACCCGGGCGGGTTACTGGCCGGAGGAGTATGCCGACAGAAATCAGGCGGTGGCGAGGCAACGGCTTACGGGAAGCAATGCTTACTGGAAATGGCACACGGCTTATAACCGGCGTTCAGTGGCCGAAACGGCGATGTACCGCGTAAAACAACTGTTCGGTGGCCACCTGACGCTGCGTGACTACGATGCGCAGGTCGGTGAGGCTATGGCCATGATCCGTGCATTGAACAAAATGACGCGTGCAGGCATGCCAAAAAGTGTGCGTGTTGCCTGATAGCTCTTCAATTCGGGAAAGCTTTTGTCTCAATCCGATTTATTCAACAAAGCCGGAAATTGAATCAAAGGGTAAAAGTTCTCCTATACCGCCGTGGCCATTTATTAATTCGTTCCTTGCTCCCTGCGGATTGATTATCTCACCGCCAGACCTTATTGCTACGGATAACTATGTTCCCATAGCGGTTCCCGACGTTAATCCTTCACTGGATGAGCAGGCAACAGCGCTTATACAGAGTTCATTACAAGAGTCTGAGGCCTACCTGACGTCAGGCAGTCACCGCGCCGCCGTCCAAGAAATTCTTTGGTTGCTTGAGACGATCACCTCGGCTTTTCGCGGAGTTAAAGTCTCTGAAGACGGAAATATTAAGGGAAAATATTTTTCTAAAATTATCGGTGATTTGCAGCGTCTTCATCAGGGAAAAACGCTTGAGCGTGTCATAACATGGTTAGACAACATGTACGGATTCCTGTCTGCCCCCGAGGGTGGCGGAGTACGTCACGGATCTACCTTAGACGGGCATGCGGAATTAACACAGAATGAGGCCAGATTGTTCTGTGACCTGACCCGAAGTTACATAACGTACCTACTTAATGAACATGCGCGGTTAGTCGGCAAACCCGGCCGAGAGAGGCGTCGTAGAATGGAACGGTAATTTTATCACATGAAATCAATGCCATAAAAACCACTTAAGATTCATAGTTATATAAGAATGATGGTTAAAGAAAACGACGTAGAGGGAAAAAAATGAGCGAACCGATGGTGATCCGCTTTCAGGCAATGGCATTAGACACTCATATACCGACTTCAGATTTATTAAGGATGGCAAAGGCTATAGCGGCAAAACTGGCGTTGCCGGATGTCTCTGAATGGATCGACTGTGAACTTAACGGTTATCCAAGCGCTCAAGTTCCCGAATACCGAATGATCCGGGGGCAACTGAGAGCATTCAACCCGATGCGTGGCTTAATTGAGGCACCGATAGCAAATAGGGAACTGGAAAGTAAATTATCGACAGTCTGTTTAAAAAACGCCCTAAGTGAACTTGAGTTTCTTCCTGAAGGCGACTATTCGCGATTCTATCTACCCACCCAATTATCCCACACACTTCAGGCTAGCCAGCCCGAATGTCTTCGGTTTAGTCTCCTGAGAGTCGTAGGAAATCACGCGCTGCTCAACATTGCCCAACAGGTCAGAAATCGCCTGCTTGACTGGTCGCTCAAACTTGAGCAACAAGGCATTCTTGGTGAAAATTTGCAATTCTCCCAAAAGGATAAGGAAAGAGCTTCAATGACGACAACCAACTTTAACTTCCATGGCACGGTCAATAACGCGGGTGTGATGGGTGCTGATAATCACGATTTTATACAGTACAACACGCAACAGATTGCTGCCGGTGATTTTGCCTCCCTAAAGCAATTATTGGAAACACTGGGAATATCAGGCGCTGACGTACAAGAGCTGAAAACAGCCCTGGATAGTGAACCCGGCCCGGCTGAACCAGGCCATTATGGGCCTAAAGTTTCGGCGTGGATTGGTAAAATCAGCGGCATGGCAGCCCAGGGTTTACTGAACGCGGGCATAGATAAGACGGCACCACTGATAATGGAGGCTATTGCCCGATACATTGGTTCATAAATACTGCCACGGCATGAGAAAGGAGAACACCATGGCCATGAAACTCATCCAAAAAAAGGCTCCACGCGGTGCCTTAAGACGCTGGTTAGCGGAGGAAGAAGAAACCGCCGTCAGTAATGTCTTTGCCCGCAAGCAGGTGCGCAGTGCTCAGGAACGCGCATTGGCAGAAAGCGTTATCCTCGAAATGCGTAAAAGTGAGCTCTGGCTGCAGTGCAGCTGCGTGGGCGGCGACACGCCCGCACTCAACAGTGCCAACCTGATGTCGGAAACCCAGACGCTGTTCCTGTCCGGGTTTGGCCACAGTCATGATCCCTCCTGTCCGATGTTCCGAGTCTTTAAGGGCGATGAGGGAGCCACCCGCGCCGGAACCCGGAAATCCGCCGGCAGCAAACGCCTCAATTACCGCGATTTCTTACCTGCCGACGAGTCGGATGCGACCATCAAGGCGCCGGGCAAGCCGGTCAGCGCAGGCGAGGATCGAACCCGCCGCAAACGCCGGCCGCGACTCGCGCGCCTGCTTATGACGCTCATTGAGGATGCGAGGCTGAACACCTTCAGTCCGGTCAGTCCGCTGCCTAACCAGACGGCCAGAACATGGCTTGACGCTCTCGCGGCCTCAGCCGGTGTGCAGGAGTTTATCCGCGGCCGCCGGCTTTCGGAAATCGTGCGCTTTCAGCCGGCGATGGGCGAAGCTGCCCAGGAAAAGCTGATGCTGGATCTGGAGCGTCCGGACGCCAACTGGCCCGCCGGAAAAGCCCGGGTTTTTTATCAAATATTCATGTCAGACCTGGTCAGCCGTGAGCACGTGACCTTCGCCTGGAACGGGGGAGAACGTCGGTTTTTTCCTGAGCGGGGTGTCAGCATCAACGGGGAGTCGCAGGAAGGTGTGAGGCCCCCTTACTGGGTGATCCTGGCCTTTCGGCGCGGGGCTGAGGGTGGTCTGATATGCAGCGAAGGGTATGCGCACGCCCTTTTCCGCCGGAACTGTCCGGTGCCCGTAGACAGCGGGCTGGAGCGGCAGACGCTGGAAGGGATCGCAGAGGTGGCCACCTGGCTTAAAGGCAAAGCGGGTGAGCTTACCCTGGTGAAACCCCTGTTTGATATTGAGGTGGAGGTCGAGGGTGAGAAAGGCTTTGTGCTACCGGATTTTATCATACAGGCCAAAATGCCAGACGGCGGGGAACGTATCGTGGTCATCGAGACCATGGGATACACCGATAACGAATACTGCGAAAGGAAAACCGAGCAGCATAAGGGGATGCGGACGCTGGGATTGCTACAAACCGATCCGCCACGCTGGCCACAGGAAGTAGACAAGCGCTTTACCAACCATTTGTACGGGGTCATGCTGAATCTGGATCAATAATAGTAATTACCAGAAATGTAATACAGTACCTGAAAGATATTAGGTACTCCGCTATTGGTTTTATAATGATCGTATGGGGTCAATGACGTTATGACAGGCAGAAAAAGCACGTTTACGGGAACGATAAAACAAACAGCGCATGTGATGACCAGCACGTCTGAAGTCATTTTTTTGGGTGTGCTCTTTAACGAAGAAGACGAATGGCTTCGGGTGGCTACAGACAATATTACGCTGGCCGAAAATGTTGCTTTCCTGCAGCCGGGGGACAACGTCCAGCTCGCGGTGCAGGGGAGTATTTTGCAGGTAAAAAGCAGCTATCACCGGCTGGTCAGGGTGGACATTATCTGACGTTCGTAGCCTAACGAGGAGGGGATCTGGCGGTCAGCAACGCTCCGCCACTGCCGCCGAATCGGGTCAGATAGTATGCAAGTCCCTGAATCCTAATATATTATATAAAATGGGACGGGAAAAATTTTCCCTTTGACGTCAACAGGAAAAAACTCCACGTAAAAAGGCATAAAAACACTACATCTGGTAGCTTTAGCATTGGACCGGAGCACTACATGTAGTTTTTGGGGTGCTGCCTGGGCGGAGTTGCGGGAGGGGTTAGGCAGTCCTCGCGTAAACCCTAATGCGCCCTGACCGGGATATAAATTGCTATACTCATGCCAATCGGCATCAGGCGCTTTGTTATATCCAGATGCCGCGTTTGTACATCATAGACCTACATCAATAAACACATAATTGAAGTATTTTAGAATTTAAAAACTCCTATTTCTGTGATCGATAATGACTGCTATTAATAGATGATGAAAAACTTAGTCATCTGTTGGCATTTCATTTTCTTTTCCTAAATATTTTCTCATCGAAGATGGGCACAACTGATTAAATCCAAATTCAATCATTCCCATGCCATTTTTTAAAATTGGACCATTTGTAAGTTCACGTTTACCGTCAAAAATGAAATCATCAAACACCACGGTATTATGTTCATTACCTATCCTTGCCTGTAGATATTTAGTATGTACAAGCTCAGGGTCAGTTCTTATCAAGGTTTTCAACGCTTCCTTTTTTTCATCACTCATTCGGCAACCGGCGGTGATAGAAACAATGGATGCACGATTAAATTTAAAAAGGTGGTGGCCTTCCTCTGTAACGGAAGCCGCTTCTGACAGCGGCCGGACTAACCGCCACTCCTGCTCATACATCCAACTAGCACCTTTTCTATAGAATGCGTCAGTGTTCTTTGCATCGATATCTTCAAAGAGGATAAAAGGCCTTTCATCATGGTAATTAACTTCAATAATTTCCTGCTCAGGAAAACCCTCAGATGTCATAAAATCACTGCTAAATTCTATAACAAAACCTTTATGTTGATTCGCATAATGAGCCCACATCAACAAATTCCGACGAGGATCTTTTGGATTCACGACCTCAATGCCGGGCATAATTGACATATCATCACCGCTTACTAAAGATAATATTCCAAAGTTGTTAGCAAACGTCCTATATTTATCCATGTATTCATATTTAAGATTCTGTCGTTTATATGAGTATTCATGATCCTCGGGGGTTAATAAATCTGTGGGTACATCCGGATTATTATAATTATCGGGGTCAAGCTCTATAACGATAGGATTAACTTCAAATGGGTCATTTAACCTCACAGGTGGGGTCATACATATCAGCCCATTCTGGACGACATCTATTCTATCTTCCGGAACAAACTTTAAAAAACGCCGTCCGTTGCATCGGGCACATCCATGAGACATAGCATATTCCTAAATATATGGTTTAAGGGGTGTTTCATTAATCTGCACATGCACCGGCGGGCCTGGTAGCGTCGGTCTATGGTGGCGGTTCGTCTGGACCGATGCAGTGCCAAAGTGCTATCCCGGTATTGCGCTTTTCGGCCTGAGCTAACGCTCGGCGGCCATCAACTGCTCGAGCTAGGGTTTCCGGAGTAGCGGAGCCAAGCTTGTGAAGCATCTTTGCCCTGGCTCCCAGCGTCCGCCCCTGCTTCAGCAACCATTCAATATCCGGGGCCACATCGCTGGGAAATCGGTGCTGTTTAATCGCGGTGGCCAATCAGCGAGTCATGAACAAATTTTCCTGTGATTCAGAACTGACCTGGCCGTCACGTTTTGCCAGCTAAAGGGCGACCATGGCACACCATGCCGGATGGGCGGATTTTCTCGTCAACGATTCAGTGCTCACAGATATTTACTTCTCCCTGGTGTTACCCATTTTGTACGCAGTACATACACGACACATATTGTTAATTATACCGTGAGAATTAGCCTAACTAAATGTTTTGAAATATTTTTTTAGTTATGCGTTTACGCATGAAGGGGGCCGCTTGGAAAACGGAAAATATCCTACGCTAAGCCAGTGACTTAAGCAGGTATGACGGTCCGCTTTGTGCCAAGAGCGGACGTTATAGATATCTCGAATTTCGCCAAATAGTGGTGGGTACAGTTGACCGCCATACAACAATTATCTAAGTTGGGTAAAACATTTATCATCATGAGGATGCTGATGATTATCACTATGGAATTATTAATGGCAGGGGCAACTCAAAGAGGCTCACATAAACGGCGGCAGATTGAGTTGCTGGGTGAAGAATGGCCGCCCACTCCCGGATGGAAGCAGCGAATAATTGGTAAGGTAATTCCTGATGAAGCAGCGGAAGAATTTATTAGGTTAAGTGGTGGCAATGTTAGTGCTAAAACTTGTGATGAATATAAAACCGGGCACTGGTTTAATGCTCAGACTCCAGTTGATATCTACCTGTATGTCCTTGAGTTGTCGAATGGATGTTACTATGTTGGATTGACCGCAGATATAAAAAAGAGAATAGATGAGCACTTTAATGGCAAAGGTGCAGAGTGGACCCGAATAAATGCTCCTCGTCGACTGATGTATGCGATAGAAACAGGAACGAAAAATGCTCGTGAAGCAGAAATAATAGAGAGTGAAGCCACGGTTATACTTATGCTTAAACACGGTATCAGTAAAGTTAGAGGAGGTTATTATACTCAAACAGAGCAGAGATTGGTTGAAGTACAATTGCGTGCTCATGGTTCATGGGAGCGTATAAAGCAGGCAGAGCTTGGAAAAAGAGCTTTTAATTACGAGCTTAGTTGGGGTGATGCTCTGGATAATTTTCTTGATGTCGCCTTGAACTATTATGATGAAGGTTCTCCGGATCATATGCATGAAGCTGTATTTGCGACTTTTTTTTCCTTAACTCGTTACCCCTACTGGGATGAGACTTTTTCTCCGTGTTTAGGCTGGAGTTTTTGGAATATGAAAGGAGTTCTTCCTGTCTTGTTGTCTTTCAAACATGCTCGTACTGTTGGTAGCAAATTACCTTCAGCTTATGATGTCCTTGCTGCCGCCCTAAACAGAGGGAAACATGGAAAACACCCTTTAAGGCGTTTATTCCTGCTAGGCTGGAGAGGTTTTCAACCGCCAACAACAGACAAGCAGGCTGAGACCGTTATTCGGTTCATGTCTTATCTTGATGAAAGTACAGAATTTGATCTACAGTATGATGCATTCGTTTCGATCCTTTTTCCAGAAATGAGAGCACTTTTGCAACATCAATAGTTACGACCAAATGTCTACCCCTTTCTATTAGGTAAAATACGAGCTCATATATTGGTGACTTAAGCCCCGATGATTAATACATCACTATTTACGTTACGAGGAGAATGGTTGCAACATCCGCTGTTCGCTCAAAGCGGACCAGTCACATCAGCATGTCTGCTCTGTGCCAAAAGCGGACATGGTCAATACCACTATTTGCTAATGAATGGGAAGTAGGCAAGAATAGATTGTATAAATATTCTTTATCTTGAAAATAATATCCCCTCCGTAAAAGAATAGGTGAATATGGATATTACAATAACTCATGAAGTTACTAGCAACGACACTGAAGTACTTTTAGCTGGCCTAAGAGACTATAACTCTCAATTTATTGAAACAAGATCACGCAAACCACTTGGCATTTTTTGCAGAAATGATGCTGGGGTAATGATCGGCGGCCTAATAGCGAGTAGGAAAGGCTTATGGTTATGCATTGATTATCTATGGGTCAGCGATGATGCGAGAGGTAAAGGATTAGGTGGGATTATGATAAAAAAAGCCGAACAGGAGGCGGTAAAAATAGGATGTAATCATGCACTTGTAGATACATTCAGTTTTCAAGCTGCCCCATTCTATGAAAAGCAAGGCTATGTTCTGCAGATGTCATTAAAGGATTGTCCAAAAGTTGGTATGCAGAGGCACTATTTAACTAAGGAGAACCTTATTTAATTTGCTCCTCATTGAACAGAATCCGATTATTTGCGTCTGAGCTGCTCCCGTTGTTTAACTCACAGAAATGTGAGTTAAACCTACACTAGCAGTTAGAACAATCCTGAACTTCCGCTCTTCGCTCTTAGCAGTCCCCTGGTGTTGCTTCGGCTGCTCTGTGCCAAAAGCAGACGTTAATTTGTTCAAGAAAAGCTCTCATATCTTGGCCAATGTATGTCGACCACTTCAAGGGAGCCATTGAAGCTGCTACGGGGACTGATGGGGTACACGTCACAATATTGTCATTTTCATAAGGTTTTTTGTAAGATGCAGGGATTAGAGCTAATAGAATGACTTCTCCGCAATCTTACGTCGGAGAAAGTATACAAATTCATATAAGCTTATTTAGTGAAGAAAAATAGAGGCATGCCACTTTAGGGATATCTTTAATTATGAAAAAAAAAGCACTATTCATCTTGATTTCATTTAGCTGTTTTAACACAAATGCTGAAAGCTTGGAGGACTGCCGGAATGTGTTTAATACCGAAGTCATACCAATGAATTCTTTTGAACACTGCCTTAAATTTGCAAATAACGGTAATTCTCGTGCTCAATATTATATTGGTCTTATGTTCGACGTAGGTAAGGGCGTTAATAAAAATATTAGCAAAATGTTTGAATGGTACACTTTGGCTGCAAAGAATGGCGATGCGTATGCGCAAGGTTCTCTCGGTTTGATGTACGAGGAAGGGCGTGGCGTAGAAAAAGACGATAGCAAAGCTTTTGAATGGTACACATTAGCTGCCAGGCAAGGTCTGGTGTCTACACAGTACAATCTTGGAGTAATGTACGATCTTGGGCATGGAGTGAAACAGGATAATGCCAAAGCAGTGGAATGGTTCACTTTAGCTGCCCGACAAGGTGATAAAGATGCTCAGGAGCATCTTGGCTATATGTATGCAAAGGGGCAAGGTGTAAAACACGATGATAGCAAAGCCATTGAATGGTATACCTTGGCTGCCCGACAAGGTGATGAACATGCTCAGCAGAATCTTGGCTATATGTACGCGACGGGGCAAGGTGTAAAACACGATGATAGCAAAGCTATTGAATGGTATACCTTGGCTGCAAAGCATGGTTATGCTCCTGCTCAATTCAACCTCGGAGTAGCCTACAATAATGGCGTTGGTGTGAAAAAGGATGATGACAAAGCAGCTGAATGGTTAATGCTGGCCGCTAATCAGGGACTCGCAAAGGCACAATATAATCTTGGAATGGCGTACAAACATGGCAAAGGTGTGAAGCAGAATAATAGCAAAGCAGTGGAATGGTTAACGCTGGCCGCTAACCAGGGGTTTGCTTTTGCACAGTTTAACCTCGGGCAGATGTACGCGAATGGTGATGGGGTGAAACAGGACGACAGTAAGGCGTTTCAGTTGTTTATGCTGGCGGCAAAGCAGGGAGATGCATTTTCACAAGCCCGTCTAGGCCAGATGTATGGGATTGGCCTCGGCGCGAAGATGGATTTAACTCAGGCCTATAATTGGACTGCGTTGGCTGCACAGCAAGATTATGCGTTCTCCCAGGCAGTCCTCGGTGTTATGTATGCCGAAGGGCGTGGCGTCGAACAAAACCAAGTATTAGCCAAAGAATGGATTAATAAATCTTGTAAAAATGGAAATAAATTAGGGTGTGATGAAAAAAACAAATTAAGATTCTGAAATTAGTGAAGATAGGTTTAAGTAGCCTGGATCACCGGGCAGTTGTGCTGCAGAACCAAATTGACACATTCCTGCTTGAACTCATGGGTAAACGTTTTTCTTCGCATTCTCTCCTCGTTAGCGTTGCCATTATATCTCTAACAAAGTATACGGCTTGATTAGACCATTACATCTGACAGGCAGCTCAGTGCCAGAAGCGGAAGTCGCAACCATCACAATATGCTAACTTTGGGGAGGAGAGATATCAGCATGACTGCCAGTTTGAGCAAAACTCAAACGCCTCAGAGTTATCCAACTGGCCAACGCTAAAGGAAAGATGCATGTCTGTTGATAATATATCCAGAATGGGTATCGCCAAAGTGGCACTTTTTATGGATGAAACAGGTCATCAGTTAGTCGAGAAATGTCCTGTCAGTAATGTTGAATATAGTTTTTATCAATATGCAGCCAAGAGTCTCGCTAAGGTAGACATTGCCACCCCAAAGCTCTTGTACGCCGATCCATCCTTAAGCAAGCTGAGACTGGAATATATCCCACATAAAGTTGGTCAGGACGAAGTTGCAGGAGATGAAGTTTTGTCAATTCTGTCTCGCTTGCATTGCTATCCACCTGACCCTTCGTGGGTTTATCACAATCACACTTGGTCAGAATCAGCGCTCGAAAAATCGCTCAATCTTTTGGCATTACCGGGCAGATCAACACAACAGTTACGGCATTTCCAGCAGGCAAGTGATGCTCTGTTTAGTGGTCAGTGCTTAATTTCAGGTGATAGTAATGCCGGTAATTGGGGAAAAAGGGATGACGGTGATTTAGTTCTTTTCGACTGGGAGAGGTTCAGCATTGGAAGCCCAGCAATTGACCTTGCTCCCCTAATAAAGGGAATGGGCTCTATACAAAAATTTATCGATTTTTCAGAACGCTATAACTGTATATCTCGTCATTCTAAGCCTAATGATTTGGCTAAAGAAATTGCAATTGCCAAAGCATGGATTGTTACCGAGGTAGTGGTACTGCTTAATGAACGGCAGAAAAGTGATTTTCATTTATATCTCAACTGGTACAGAGAAAAGCTTCCCGCTTGGTTAGATGACACTGTAAAAATGCTTTGATGTTCTCAAAACCACTGATCTACCAATGATACGGATTCACTATGAGTAGCGATGTCCGCTTCTCGCTCATAGCAGTCCATTGAAATCCTTTTTGGGGGCGGTTTTGTGCCAAAGCGGACATTGATAATATTGCGTTGCGTTAAAAATCAGGGAGCAGGTCAACCATATGGATGAGGTTGTGTTGGCTCAGCCATTTTTAATAGATTCAGAAATATTCCGTTTCGTGATTAGAAATCCAGATAAGGATTGAGCCGTGATAGTTGTCATTAGTGGAGGTTATCAGCGAGCATTTATCTGCATTACCATCAGCGGTGTAAGCACAGCTCACCTTCACCCGGACAGTTAACTCCCCTCTTTTTGATACTGTCTCTGAGTCAAGAAATTGCGCGCTTCCGAATGGGTAAAAGATGCGCTTGTCCTTTTGATTTTTGTAGTTGCTTATGCGTACAGGGAATTGGCTATTGTGATATTCATACCGCTCTACAACATCGCCAGTGTCTCTGTCCACGATAGTTTCAAGCAACCCGCGCACATTATAGCTGAGCACATATTTGCCCTTTTCATTGTCGAGCTCAGTGATTTCGCAGCGTTCATTGATTTTTCCGGTAATACGCTGGCCTTTAAAAGAGGTCAGTACGCCATCTTTGTTTACCAAATGGAACTCTCGGTCATTGGCCTTATCAACCATGTTGATATGAGTAAAGCATCCGCTGCGGTCATATCTAACTTCTGTCATAACCTCAAGTTTACCGTAAACATCTCGGATCCACTGGAGGCTATGTTTTACGTTCCCGGTAGTTGCATCATGCTCGAACAAAAGAGCAGCATTTAAGACCGCCGGTTTGAATTGAGTAAATGCAGCAGCATTAGATGACATTGCCAAAAATAATAGACTTAAAAGCACCCTTGCTTTCATTAGTCATTCCTTTATTAGTCTGATCGCACGCTAAGGTGATGGGGGGACTCAAGTTATCAAATTCGTTGTGGATAGCCACGAATAATTGAGATGCCCCCATGCCATTTCTGCCGCAAGCTAAGCGTCAGCTGTGCGCTCTTAGCCGTCCTGACCTGCTCCCCTTTGATCAAAACACAGCGATATAAGTTATGCCTTACGAACTTCCGCTCATCGCTCATAGCCGCCCCTGGTCGTAGCAGTGGTCAGCTTTGTGCCAACAGCGAACTTCGCTGAAATCAGTGCTTACTGCCCGAATTCAGATTGCACAAATTTTAATGTCTGTTCATGCCGCAATTTACAGACGACATTTTGGTTCGCGAAGATGCCAGAAAATGTTTTCGCCTGATCTCTCGGAAGAGACTTGATCCAACGAACACCAACAACCCATTCGGAAAACTCTTCATTGTCAGAGTTTGCGTTTGGATGTTCCGCCTTCAATCCTGCGGAGAGTAGAGGAACATTCGAATCAGTTATGAAATCGCGAATCATAACCGCTGGTTTGGTCACTTCCCCAAAGCCAACGTAACCGCATCCCTTCATGTAAACATAAATTTTATCACCAACTGCAAGCCGATTAAGTGCAGATGAATACACCTTCCCTTGACCTGCTCCAATAAAGCCAAATTGTCTGTTGTCGTCCCAAGTTCGATATTTGCATTCGCCCACATTTACGAACCAACTACCAGTCCAATAATCTTGATTGGAAGCAATTGCTCTTTGCTTAACTTCTTTTCGTTTAATATAATCTTTAGCCTCCGGCAACGGAATAATCGTTTCCGGTTTGATAAATAGTTCACCGTCAGAATCGATAAATGGAGCAAGCCGAGTGCATTGAATATCTATGCCATATTCTCGCATCCATAATACTGCGGAGATTACTTCTGAGTTGAACTCCTTTGAGACCAAAATAATATGCTGTTTCGCGTTAAGTAACTCAATGTCAGCATCAATAAATTCCTCAATTTTTTTTGTCGCATCAAATTCAGACTTTTTTAAATAGGACGCGTATAGCTTAAAAATCTCATCGGGCAAGAGACTTGAGCAATACGATGCATACTTGATTGCCTGCCATTCAACGGACGAGCCAGAATCATCCCGTTTCAACTCAACCACAACAAGTGCTGCCGATTTATTTACGCAAAGCAAATCAAGGCGCTTCCCAGAGGCAAGAATGACCTCTTTTCCAATGACAAGTAGTTCCTCACCTAAAATAGTCGGGCTTTTTTCGATCCATTCCTGAATATCGAAACGTTCCTTCAGCCCAAGTTCCGAGAAGTTTGTTGGTTTTAGTTTGATTAGTGTCTTATTTATTATATCTACACGAAACATTGGCTCTATCTCCTTTCAAACGTTTCCTACACATGAATATGCCATATTCAGCGGGGTACCTACACAACCATGACCATAAAAGATAGTACACAACGTCTGCTCATCGCTCAAAGCTGCCGGTCATGGCTGCTCAAAAAACAGGCTTAACGTAGGATATTTTCCGTTTTCCATGCGGACCCCATAGAAGGCGACAACCTAGGCCAAAAAGGATCATAGAGGTAAGTGTCGCCGAAGCGCGGCGCAGCCGCCCTAAGTTAATAGGTTTCATCAATCCCCCCCTTCGCCCTGCAAAGCTAAACCCGCTTAAAGCAACGTAGAAGCTTATGTGCGCGGTCGGAGTGGTCCCGACAAGGCCTGTGGCCGCAGTAGGGGCGTATCTCCGCGTGCGAGCGTTAGCGAAGCTACGAGCGTGTACTCAGAACTTTCAGCAAAGCTACTTCCAGCGATACCAATTCTCTAGTTACAACATCCATTATAAAGCCACTCTGTTCCGGGCCTTTGGCCCGGGGCGGGGCGGCTTTTCAGGTGGGAGGAGGGGGTGCGTGCTGGCTCGGTGCTGGGGGTTGATGTGGTCAAGGTTTAGTGAATGTTGTAACTAATGAAACCGGTGTTATGCCCCGGCTTGTCCGGGGAGCTACTTCTTCTTTGCCGATGATGCTGTTGATCAGGTGTGGTTGCCCTGAGCATAGCGAAGGGACCTACTCCAGATGCCATGCCGTAGGCTGGCTCAGGAGTACTCTTTCTTTAGAAAGCTTGTTTTGTTCAGAAGTAACGTTCGAAATTAATGATATCCAAGGGGGTGCTTTCGAAGTTAATTGAAAGGCCGATGCGACAATATAATCCCTCCGAATTTAAACGATTATTTATTAATCACACGTTGGCCAGCGACGCGTGGAGATAACGCGTCGACCGCAGCCGGCGCGCATTTGGGCAGATAACAGACGTGGGGAAGCCTGCCAGGCATCCGCGAACGGAAAAAATGCCAGCATCAGGCCCGCGAAATCGCAGGAAGGGGAAAGGTTTAGATAGGTGTGTTTAAGACAGCGGAACGCCGGCGCGTTCAAGTAACAACTGATAGAACTTCTCGCCATTGGTGGCCAGCAGCGTCGGGAACTCGGCTTTGAGAGCGCTTTCCAGTGACATTTGCGCGACCATCGTCAGCTGGCCGGCGGCAGTATAGCGACGCCAGGCATTCTGGTAACGATTTGTCTCTTTTGCCGGACGCAGCTGCCGCACTTTACGCGCCTGTTCGTCAAGAACGGCACCAATATCCGCCTCAGTTCGCGCTTTTTCATCGCGCAGCTCCGGGCTGACAACCCAGCGTTTTATCTGTCTCAGACGGTTTTTGAGTGAATGGTGGCGGTCAATACTGATGCCCAGACGCGCCATTTTCAGCAGGTGACGCTGGTATTTCTGTTGCATCGACTCCGCCAGTCCGCTGGCTACCGCCCACTGGCGATATTTATGCAACCACTCCCGGATGCTTTCAACGGCGATGCCGCGTGAAGTGAAGCATTTGTCGGTGAGAAAAATTCGCATGGGCTTGTTCTGGCCAGAATCGGCGTCGCGGTCACGGTGTATCACCACGTAATCCAGCTGTTCCATCACCCGCAGGGCGTGCAATAACACGTCATAGGCTTTGCGGCCATTCTCATAAACGTGCAGCGCATTCATGCGGCGGGCAATCTCTTCCACGGGCAGCATCATTTCGAAAAGGTAATCGCTGTCCGGGCTGTAGTCACAATTTGCGGCCAGAACCAGAGACAGAGAAGTCAGTGCCTCACGGCTCTCAGAGCGTGGGGTTATACGCATAGGTTTAGGGGTAAAAGAGGGGTCAGACGCACGTGAGTAAGGCGTGTAACCAGTACGGCGAAGCGCGATCAAATCGGCATTTCGACGCCAGTCATGCTGACGGAAGCAGGCCACCACTTTTGCAGCCATCCCGCGCGGTGTCTTGCCCGTGTAGACCGGCTGGTTGTTGCGGTGCGTCTTCGACTGGCCTTTGCGCAGGCGGTTAGCCTCACCCCGTCGCGAAGGACGATAGACACTGGCAGAAGCACTGTTTGCTACCGGTGAGAATGGAAACAGTTGTTCAGACACGGCTCCCAACGCTTATGTTGCGCCGGAGGAGTTGACCTTTAAAAGGCATAAATCTATACTCCCTGCATAGAGCAACAAACTCTATACAGTTTTAGTGAGCCCCGATTATCTTTTCGACCCGCCAAAGTTGAGGAAGATTATCGGGGTTTTTGCTTTTCTGGGCCTGTAAATCTGTCTCTCAGCACCCATTCCCTGCCACCTTACGGCGTGACTCACCAGAAATTCTCTAACTGATCAGCAATCTAGCACTACCTGTGGGCACATGCAAGAATGTCAACCCACGCACTTATCTGGTTCGTTCAGCTTCATTCTTTATTAAGCGCTGAAGTACCTCAGCTTGCGTAACACCTTCTTCTTTGCACATTCCCATCAACATCGACTTTATCTCGGGGTCTACAAAGACTTTAATTTCTTTTTGGTTTAACCGCTTACGAGAAATTGAAGCGAGTTGTCGTTCAGTTCCCGACAATGGCTGGCCTTTTCTGTAAGCACGTTTAGGTTTCGATGAGGAAGGAGCTACATCTGTAGATTGTGACATTTTGGCCTCCCCAGGGATCTGAATATATCGTTTGGGAAAGCCTACTATAGATTCATTAAATCAGCAGCATAAAAAGCATTTTCACTCCCGTTGGCGCGGGATAAGACGAAAATGCGAAAAGAGGTAACGTTCGCCATTCAAAATGCCGGGGGATGCCTGTCAGTAGGATGAGACCCAGTCTGTGCCTAGCGCCCAGCGCGACTGCCAGTGAGCAAGGTAGGTTTGTGCCAGGTCAGGCACATCATGCAGTACCAGGGCATTCTCCGAATTCGACCGCGCGGCAGACCGGGTAAAATTGAATGAACCGGTTTCGACCGTCTGGCCATCAACAATAATCACCTTGTCATGCATGATTTTAAACTGGCTGACGGTACGCACCGGGATCCCCGCATTAACGAGTAAATTCATGGCGGCCACACTGGCTTTCCCGCGATTGCCGCCCTCATCCAGTACCACCTGGACGTCGACGCCCCGTTTCTTTGCTTCGACCAGCGCACCGGCAATGTCTGGCGAGGTAAACGAGTACCCCATCAGGCGAACGCTTTGACGGGCATCGTCTAAGGTCTGCAGTACCAGCTGCTGCGCGCTGCCTTCCGGTGAGAATCCCACCTGTACCGACGGGGCCGCGTTGGCAGTGCAAACGCCCACATTTAATAACATGGCCAGTAAGGCCACCCGCAATCTGTTGTTCTTCATCAGTCTGTTTCCTCCTTGTAGGGCAATGCATAAGTCCCTGCTGACACGCTGGCGGTCAACAGGCAAAAGGAACCTTCTCCACAGGACGTATCCCAGGTCAGGTTTTCCGGCACACTTTTAGTCAGACCGGCAATGGCCACTTTCAGTGCCTCGTGGTGCAATCCTGGACGGGTTCTGAAACGCACCCGCTGATGCTCGGTGTCATCATCCCTGAACATAAAGCCATGCAGGCCAAAAAAGTGGATCGTCAGTGTTTTTTCACCGTTCATCGTTTTTCTCCTGACACCGCGCAAAACCACCTCAAACCTGGTGGCCTGCACGGCCTCGCCTTATTTCATCGCATTATCGATGGCCTGCTGCATCACCTGAGCGGACACGGCGCCCGGAATGACCGTCGTGTTGTCAGCGGTCGCGTTCTCTGCCGGCATCACGATGATCCCCGGCGTCCCGTTTAATCCCAATAGCTCTGCCAGCGCACTGTTACCCGCGATCAGGGCATCTGCCGCTGTGCGGTTCGCGACGTCTTCTTCTCCTGCGCCCGCTGCCGTGGCCACTTTTTCAATATCGTCTGACGTCAGTTTCCCTTCGTTATGGCCGGTGCCGTAAATCCCGTTGTGGTAGGCCATATAGGCATCAGCCCCCTTCTGTTTCCAGATGGCCAGACCCCGGCGTGACGCCTGCGTAGACTCGGGGTAATGCCCGGCAAAAATCGTCCAGTCACGAAAAGCAAACCGCACATCCGGGTTGCTGACCATGACCTGCTCCATTACCGGGGCCATCATGCTGCAGGCAATGCATTCGTAGTCAAAAAACTCCGTCACAATCACTTTCGATTTTTGCGGGCCTTTCACCGGCACGCCATCAAGCTGCATCAGCAGCCGGTGCCCCTTCAGCACCGACTGTGCCATCAGCTGTGCCTTGATGGCTGCCTGCTGTGCCTGCAGCTTTTTGCTCACCTCGATAAGCACCTGCGGATGGGCCACCAGGTAGTCGGCGGCAATCTCGCCGATGCGTGACTGCTGCGCCGGTGTGAACTCTTGCGGCTCTGCGGCGCCGGCGTGGATTGAAGCGAAGGTAAAACTCAGGGCGAGCGAAAGCGCCGCTGCCTTAAAACGGTTTGTCATGATGATGTCTCTTGAAAGGGGATACCGGTGTCACCGGCGGATAAAAGTTGGAACCGCTGATATGACGTGTTGCGGTGATGATTAGCGTTCTTTCTGAATATTTCGGACAGTCTCGTGGGTAATTTCTTCCCGCTCCGGCTCCCGGCCCCGGCTTTCTGGCGGCAGCGTCAGTTGGCCCTGTTTTTCCAGTTCACGCGCCGCACTGGCCAGCGCCCGCTCTGAAAGGTCGTTTTGCGGATTTTTAGCAGTGGCGTGCGCTTTATCCTGTTCGGCCTGCACGTAGCGGAGTGCTTCTGCAGACACCAGGCTTCCCTGCGCGTTTTCAACCGGCAGCGCCGTACTGGCGAACTGCCCGGTACCAGCCAGTGACGCCAATACGGCCTGAACGGCACCGTTGTTGTCCTGCAGGGCTTCGTTTTGGGCCAGCTGGCCGGACGCCTGACGGATAAGTGCGGCGTAGTCAGGCTGTTTCTCTCCTGGCAGTACCGGCACCTGTTGCTGCATTGACTGCACCACCTGCTCAATCAGACGAGCCGACAGCGCCGCTTTTTCAGCGCCGTCAGGTGCCCCAGTCATAACGTGCAACGGAGGCGTTTCAGTGACGAGTGCCCGTGCGGCATCACGTAACAACGCGGACTCATCCTGACCCTTAGCCTCCTGCGGCAAGCGTTCTGGCAGTGTAGGCCGCGCCTCTTCAACAGCCCGGAGTGCCTGCCGAAGCAGGGCTGACTCATCCGCCGGCCGTTCTTCTGCCGGCAGATACCGCAGTATCTCCTGCAGCTCCGACTGAACCAGCCTGATCAAAGTGGCATCAGGTCTGAACGTCCGGTCAGTCACCCCGCCCGCCACTTTCAGCAGCTGCGCGGACGGCATCTGCCGGCCGGTGAGCAGCAATACGCCTGCCGCCGGGTTGCCTCGCGCCGCCGCCAGCGCCTGCGTCATATCGCTGACTACAATCGTGTCACCGTTACGGCTTTTTTGTACCACCGCCGCCTGGGCGCCCTCGGTCGTCAGCTGGCGTACCGGCCCGGTCTGTATCTGGCCGGTGTCTGACTGAAGGGGAAACATCGTCAGACCCGCCGTTTTGCCGTTGCCGTCATAAACCGGTAACGCCAGATGCGGCATCGGATATTTCCTGGTCGGCGGAATAATCCGCGCCGTCACGGGGTTCTCTTTTAAACCCTGTTCCCGCAGGTAGGTTCGTCCGATTGCCGTTTTGCCCACCGGCTGCCCCATCGCCCAGATACTCCGAGCCTGTGTCCGCTCGGACTCGGGTGTCAGGGCGTCATGTGCAGTCGTCGGGCCGTTATCCTTTTGCCGCAGCGTATCCATCCAGTCACGCAGGCCGTCCGTGTAAATCTGCACATGGTCGCGGGCGCGGGAGGCGTTGATGTAAAAGGCCCGCATGCCGCTCATTCTCTTACGCGCACCGTCCGTCCCCTCCAGCGCAATCACATAGTCCGTACTGGCCCCCTGTGCGCCGTAGCCCGTCACCGCCCAGGCATAATCAATGTGCTGGTCTGCCAGCGTCCTGCCCGGCGTAATGACCTTTTCACCCCCGGCATTTTTGAGCACCACCTCGCCGTTGTCCCGCAGCGTTTCAATCCGGTATTGTTCATGAGCATCATGCCCCGCCTGCTTTTGCGTTTTGCTCATGCGCACGCTGTCACCTTCCCGCAGCTCAATCTCACGCCGTTCAAACACCTCAATCTCGGTCACATTCAGCTCCGCCGGGGAGTAATAGTGCATACGGTCATTCTCATCGCGCAAAAACACCCGATCCGTGCCCTTGTCCACGCCCGTCACGCTCAGATAACGCTCGTTGGCCAGCACCACCTGCCCCGCCTTCCAGTCATTGATTCGGTTAAAATCGTGGCGACCCCCGGTAATGCGATCCAGTATCGGGACGGTTATCGCCTTATCCCCCAACACTTTCTCATCCACCATTGCCTGATGAATACCGGTGTTGATCGCCTGCCGGTCTTCATGCAGCTGTACCACAATCATGGTGCGCTCACGGGCGTCCGGCGTCCGGCTCATGTAGTCCCGGATAATGGCGGACACCGGCGAATCCGTTTCAATAACCGAGCCGGCAGGGGAGACGGTGTTACCCATACGCGGCACCGTCGTCGGTGACACCTGCTCAATTTTCTCGAGGGCTGCACCGGCTTTGTTCTCAATAACGCTGTAAACGGCAGATTTCAGGTCATGATTACGCTGGCGAACGATTTCGTTCATGACGGCAACGTCGATGGCACTGCGCTCCTGCATCAGCGTGAACGGTGCCCCACTTTCCGGTGACTGCAGCTGTCCGGTATCGCCCACCGGCACGGCACGCCCTTCCCCGCGCGATATCGCCTGATAGGCGGCAGCGGTGTCCTGATTCCCCAGCATCGAGGACTCATCAATCAGAAAAAGCGTCTTGGTATAACGCACGTCTTCACCTGCCGCCGTGCGCTGTTGCCAGTCCACCACGAAGGATTTAAGGGTCTGCGCCTCGATGCCAACATCACGCATTTCCTTCACCGCACGGTGCGTCGGTGCCAGACCAATCACGAGCGGTCGTTCACTTTCCGGCAGGGTGTCAATCGCGGCTTTCACTGCCCGGAACTGGGTGGTTTTCCCGACACCGGCATACCCCTGTACGGCGGTAAAACGATCGGGACTTTGCAGGATAAGCGTCGTGGCGGCCTTCTGCCCGGCGGTCAGCCCATTAAGCAAGACCGGGTCAATCGTGGCCATCAGCGGCGTCTGGGTATTTTTACCCGCATCAATTTCCCGGATAATGGTCTTTTCCATCTCCCAGGTTGCCCGCCCCACAAATCCGCCTCCGCCGCCGACTTTCACCGGGATAAGATCACCCTCTTTAACCTGCCGTGCCACTTCAGCCCGTAAAGCCCCCAGATGATTGAAGAACGTGCCCGCCTGCTCCAGCAGCTTCACCTCGGAAAATGCCACCTCCTTCATCTGGGCAACCGCCCGCGACACGGCTTTTTGCGCATCCGTGAGTAATCCTGCGTTTAACGCTGCCAGCGCTTCCCCGGTGTCTTCCTTGCCACTGGCCTGGCGGACTAACGCCAGCGGTGAGCGGGTGGTGCGCATACGGCCGAGTTTCTCTTCCGCCTTGTTTTGTGCTTCCCCGGTAAAGATTTCCGCCTCATGGCCCGACTGGGCCAGGGCGTTCATGATGTTGCCGGACAGGTCACGGGCGTTGAGGCTGGCCAGCACGATACCGTGCTCATTGTCCCGGCTCCCCGGTGCACTGACGTAACCATGCGTCAGATACAGCGGACGGTCGGTCGCGACCTGCAGCGGTTTTTTCTGGCCATCGCGTTGCACCGTTAATTTTCCCTCACTCACGGCAGTGACCGTCAGCCGGTCGCGGGCTTTCAGCCCATTGGCTTTGTCAGCGGCCAGGGCAAACAGCTGCTCTCCCTGAGCAACGTGCAACTGTTCACGGGTAAACAGCCGCCAGTCGCCGGTCAGGTCGCTCAGTTTTACGCGGCTCAGAACGCCGTCGCTGTCGATAAGTGACAACATGCGCGTCTCCTCATGCACCCGGTCAAGGATGTAGTGGCGGGTCTCATTTTTGTCTGACCGGTCTTCCAGCACCATCCCCGCCCGGTACGTGGCCGGGAGCAGCCGCTCCTTCACGCTGGCATAGACCGGCGTGCGGGCTTCGACGGTCACGCCATCCCGTTCAAGCTTGCCGGCGTTTTGCAGGGCGTCACGGATAATGCCGGTCAGATGCTGCTGTTCGCGTGCGCCGGTGACCACGGCGGTGACGGTGGCGTCCGGTGAACTCAGGTCAGCATAGCGCTCAGCCAGTGCCCGGTAACGGTCACGCTTATCGCCGATACTGATCACCCGCGCTTCCAGCCCCGCCACCGGTTCGGTCAGGCCGTGACGAGGCACGCCGGCGGATGACAGCACCGACAGGGCGTTGGCGTTGGACTGCCGCCCGGCGCTGTCCAGGAAAATAAGCTGGGCGTCTTTCTCCTTCGCTTCGCCGCTCAGGACCAGCATCTCCTTGAGTCCGAGGCGCTCCGCACTTTCCACGATGAGCGTGCTGTGCGGTGAGAGACTGAACCCCTTATCTAAAACGCGGCTGCGGTAGAGGATGTCGTCTTTGAGCAGCGGTGATTTGCCAAAGCTCAGGCCCCGTTCGGCAGAACTGGCCAATATTTTCACCTCGCGGCCATGCTCACGTGACATTGTCACCAGTTCTTCCGTCACCTCCCGCAGACGGCCTATCGACGCCGGCGCGTTCAGGATGGCCACCGGCGCAAATTCCACCGCTTTGAGCCGCTCAGGCGTTTCGATGTCGGTCTGCCGGAAACTGACCACTTTCCCTTCCTTCACGATATCGCCCGCCAGGGCCTGCACCGACAGTTCATCCAGCAGATGAATATGCGAGGTAAATACCCCTTTGTCCCCGTCCAGCGGGGCCAGCAGGTTTTCAACGATGGCCCGGTCGATTGCCTTGCGGAGATTGGGAATGGACTGTTGCCCTTCCCCCGCTTCATGCGCCGTCATCAACAGGTCACCGTAGGTAAAGCGGGTGCGGGTGTCACTCAGCACCGAAATCGCAGTACGCACCGCCTGCATAACGCTTGGCGGCATCGGGCGTTCTTCCTCCTGTTCAGGCGTCACGGCCCGTGTTTGCGCGGCATCCATCACGTCTTGTATGTTGAAATTCAAATCGGCCATCTGCTGATCCCACCGGGCCTGCAGGCGGTTTCGGCCAGCCTGCGTCTCTGGTTTGGCGATTGGCGGTTCCGCCGGTGCGCCCTTCGCATCCGAACTTTTTTCCGGCGTTACCTGTCCGGGGTCGGTCAGACTGACCGTCTCAGCGGTCGTGCGGACAAGGGCGTTCCCCTCTCCGCCCACCTCAATTGCAGGTTTTGAGGGGAAATCCACGCGCGCAGGGGATGATGATGGCACGCTGGCAGTGTCAGTTGGCGTCAGTGACGGGGCAGCCGGCGTGCGTGCGCCCTGCGCATCGGCTTCATCGAGTCCGTAACGGCTGATATCGACCTTTTTCTGCCGGGTGTCTAACGCCGCGACGTCGCGGCTTTTCAGAGACGCTTCATCCCCAACCTGGGCGGCGATTTCACGGTGGCGGGACGAAAACTCCTCCAGCACCGTCTCCGGAAACCCTTTGATTTCCCACAGTTCATGCTTGCCGCCGGTGAGTTCTGTCTCATACCCTATCGCCTCGGTTTTCGCCTTCAGGCTGTTACGGTAGATTTTGCCGAAGCTGACCTGATGACGGTACATCGTCTCAATAAACCCGGCACCGTAAATGGCATCGGTGGCCAGCGCCTTCCACTTCCCGTCCAACTCGGTCACGTTGGCAACCACCGCATGGGTGTGAATGGCCGGATCGAGATTGCGAGACGTATCGTGGGTAAAGAGCGCCGCCACCATCTTGCCGGTGGGGACGATAGAGGTGATGCCTTCCTTCGTGTCACGGGCTGAAATCGTCTGCTCCATGATGGCCAGCGTTTCTTTGACCGACTCAATATGGGCCTGCAGCAGGCGCTTATCGCCGCCGGCCAGGATAAGCATTGAGACACTTTTCGGTGCAGAAAAGGTGAAGTCGTGTCCGGGCCGGTGTACATGATTACCTGACACCTCCTTCCCCAGCTCCACGCCATTCGGCAATCGCCCGTGCAGGACATTGGTGAACGCCTCAAGGTCAACGTTCCCTTCCAGACCCAGCTCACGGGCGCCTTCCCCCAGCCACTGGCTTTGCAGATCATCGAGAAAATAGTAGTTATCTTTGCTGCTGTAATAGCCCGCCGCGTCTGCAGCAGACGCAACGGAGGCAACGGTCATCATCGTTCAAAACCTCCGGGTTCGTGGTGTTCATCCATATGCTGGTACGCGTCATAGTCATCGTGGTGTCGCAGAATGTTCTGTTCCTCCTCGGCCATCGCGCGGTTTGCCGCGCCGTACTCCGTCGCCTGGGCCTCATCCAGGCTTTCCGGTGCCGCCTTCAGGGCACCTAACGTGCGCAGAACAAGTTCGCCCTTTTCGTCAACCTCCACGTCCATCTGCAGGTCCGGTGCTTCCCCCTGTGCCTCTGTTGCCGCTTGGTCTTCGGTGCCGTCAGCGGTCGGCGCGGGTTTGCGCCTTTTTTGCGCGAGCATCTCCAGTGCGCTGAGTCCGACGGAGGGCACTGCCTGCTTAACCGCTACCGTAGGGGCTTTGGCCGCAGCCGGACTAACAGGTGGCACGGCGGCCGAGTCCGCAGTGACGGCACGTGGGGTCGCGGCATCAGACACTGATGATTTGACCGGTGCGGGAGCATTCGGGTGTTTGTCCGCCGTTCTGGATACGCCATCACTCTCTCCGGGGTTTCCCGCCGCCACATCCGGCCTCATCATTCGCGGCGTAAAGGGACGCACGTTGCTGGGAGGCTCCGTGAGGACGGCAGTGCCGGGCTGAGCAAAGTCTTCAGCCTCCGGCGGTGTTGGTGTTGCCGGTGTTTTCAGTGTTTCAACGGTGAGCTGCGTCGGCGAAACCGTGACGGGCACGCTTTTCCGAACGGGGCTTTGTGACGAAATGCTGCCTTTCAGGGGCGGCGTCTGGGGTTGAGGGGGTTGAGGGGGTTGAGTGACATTCTCCGGTTCTGCAGTCGCTGACTGCCCTTCCAGAATTTCGTCGCCGGTCGGGAAGGCAATGCCCACCATGCGCGTCGCCTGTTCGTTCTTGCTGATGACCTGTTCCAGCTGGGGACTGAGCACATCCTTGAAATCGCGCTCAATCAGCGCCTTGTGGTACTTCTTCTGCGGACGGTACTTCAGATCCAGTTTCACGACCGGGTATTCCCCCGGCAGGCGGGCGTAGAAGCGAAGGTTTGGCATAGACATGATCTGGTCATAATCGACCACCGGCTCGTTGACCTTGTCACGGCTGATGGAGATACCGTCACGGATTTGGTCAAGACCGTAGCTGTTCTGCTCACGCGCCTCACGACGGCGCTGATGCCCCAGCTCTTCCTCAACGATTTTCGCCACCTCGGCGCTCGGCGAACGGCCATAGAAACGGGTGTTGAGCAGGTCAAAAATAGACTTGGCCAACTCGCGTCCGTACACGTTGATAAGCTGAGGCATGTTCTGAAGGCCCAGAAAAAAACACCCACCGAATTTTCGTCCTTCAGCAAGCGTCTCAGCAAAATCCGGGATTTTTTGCAGACTGGGTATTTCATCAAAGATGAACCACACCCGCCGGTCAGGATCTTCCCCCATGCTTTGAAGATAAATAGTGGCCATAGACAGCCACATAGACATCAGCGGGCGAACGGATTTGCGATGACGGGCTGTGGTGGAGATAAACAGCCAGCTTTTGTCGTATTGTGCGTCAGTCATCCACTCCCGGATGCTGAACTCGGGCTTACCTTCCCGATCGAGCCCCTGCAGGTAGCGCAGGGCTTTGGCATAGTTCGTCACTACCGACCGGATCGAGATTGCCGTTTTCTCAATTTTTTCCTCTACCAGGTTGGCAGAGGGCGTGTTTTTGAGAAACTCGCGCAGGGTTTTCAGGTCGATCGACAAGAGGGCTGTCAGGAACTTCTCAATACTGCGATCGCTATGTGAGGCAAACTGCATCGCCGTATCGCTGAAAATGGTGCGCGAAGAGGACACCCAGAATGGGTCGGACTCCCCCTCCACCGGAATAAGCGAGGCCGTCAGGTTCTCGTAATCCACCACCTCCAGCGCTTCCCGCCACAGCACCCAGTTTTCGCAACGCTTGTCGTGCGCGTTGAGGATTTTATCGATACGTTCGTCATAGTGCGTTTCAATAAAGGTACCGCCAGAGTCGTAGACAATCGCCCGGTCACCCCGTTTACGTATGAAGTCGAGCAACCAGCGAATAAGGGTGGATTTACCGACGCCGATGGTGCCGTGGATCAGATAATTCATCACCTCGGCATTCCTGACCATATTCAGTCCGCCAATCTGCAGGTCAGACTTCTGCCCGGCCTTTTTCAGCTGCCGGTTCACACTGACAAGGTCATCCGTCAGCGTCATGCCGGATATATAGGTATCTTCACTCTCTTTCTTGCCAATGCGGCCCACGTACCAGGCAATCACGCTGAACAGCAGCAAACACAGCGTGCCGCAGCCGGCGGCGCTCAGTTTTAAGTTATTCACCAGCTGGCCGCCCATCGACTGCATCCACGGGTCGGCCAGCAGCTGCCCCAACGTCATTTTGGTGGTGCACAGCGTCTCGCTGGCATTGCAGTGCCAGCTGATATCCCAGGTCGCCGGGCTTTTCGGATTCATCAGCGGCACGAAGCTGGATAACAGTCTGCCGGTCCAGTACCAGAAACCGTTATTCAGCACATCGGCGGAGGTAACAGCCCAAAAAATGCCCGCCGTAGATATTAAAAACAACAGAAAAAGCCAGTTAAATATCCATTGGTTGACCTGAGCAAACATGCGCAGGCGGTAGGCCGTCATCTGGCCCCCCTGCGTGAGATACTTCGGTGTAAAACTCATTAAGGCATTCCTCATTTTATAAATGCGGGAATAAAAGTGTGTAAGATGGAAATGAAACGACAGAGGACTGGCTGAACAGGAGATAAGGGTGGAGAATCGCGAATTGATAACGGGCAGAAAAATTAGCCACCTGGTCATTGCATTGTTTTTTTGTCTGCCCCTGGCAATTTTGTTTTATATCGCTTTCAATAAAACACCTGACATAATCGACTATATTTTTTATAACGTAGGCCAACGCACCTCGGGTATTTATAATCCCGCGCTTTTGTCTCACCGACTGGTTAAAGAAGATGTCCGGTTATTTCCCGACCACCAGAATAGAGCGATGCTGGCGTGGGGTAATATCAACGATTTCCTGATGGCCTCAGCGTTGAAATGCTCAGGTATAAAGGAACCTCGTCAGTTTTTGTCATGCAGTAACGATGTGCTGGGTAAAAAGTTTTATTATCAGTCCTCGGATTTGACGTCTGAGGGCTGGTCACATCATGCCTCCGACTGTGACCTTAATGTTTATCTTCTTTATGATGCGGCTAAGCAGAATGGAATTGACCTAAAAATTGTGTATTTTCCTTGGCATGCATTAATTGCGTTTAAAGATGATGTGGGCGGGAACTGGGTTCAGTGGGAAACGACACTGAACAATAACCACGGTGGTTTAGCTGAAAGAGCCGATCCACGGTACATAAAAACGCCGGACAAATTTTTCAGTTCTCCGACGGATATGGCTGTGGCTGAAATGATTTATCCGCTGATGATAATCCCTCATATACATACCGACGCGGTAGCAATCAGCGAGTTTAATAAACTTTCAGGACAGACCAAAGAGACACCATTTTATAAAGATCTTTCACTGGCCATTCACAACTTGGCCTCTCCGATGGATATCGGGACACTTTCTATTATTATGGCTGAACGCCCTGCCTCCACCGGAATCAAATACCTTGCCGCACAATGGTACATATCACATGGTATGAACCTGCAGGCAGCAAAGTTGCTCTCCGCTGTTGCCCCAGATAAATGCCCGAATTATTGTCTTAAGATACTTTCAGCAGCAGATGCCTATTACACCCCGGATTCATACATTACTGCTGTGCTGGGATGGGCAGGTATGGAGGCGACGAGAAAAGACGTGAAATCGGTTTACATTTTGTCACTGATTTTGCTTGGTCTCTGTACATGCCTTATCGTTTTTAACCGTAAATCGAAATAAAAGAAAACAGCTTGCGATAAACACTAACAGACCACTTCCCTGAACCTGAGCACCCCAGCAATGACCGAAACTCATTGCGGTAAATGCCGTCAGAAGGAACACCATAAGATGAGATAGCACCAGGTATCTACCTGCAAAACGCATAAATGGTATCATGGCAAGTGCTGCTACCCGCTTTCGCTCAGGAATCAGGGGTAATATCACCCCTACAAGCGCGACCAAGCTACAAAGATTTGCAGTATACGCAGCTGTGAGCTGCTGGGGCCCCCACTGGCTTCGCAGCGGCACAGCAAGAATAAGCCGGATGCCAGAAAACATCATTATCGCCCATACCCAGAACAGCACCCGTTTTGAAGTCCGAAACAAAATCATGTGATTTTTCCCGATCAATATCACTGCCAGCTGCATTCAGTGAGAAAACGAAGACGTCTTAGTGAAACGACGGCGGGTTACGAGGTGCCGATGGGTGGCTGTACTGATCCTGAATAAGTGCACCCGCCGTTCTGAAGAGGAAAGCCACCGCATTTATCGTGACCACCGTGGCTGATGACAAAAGTGCACCAACCGCCAACACCAACATCATCATCAGTACGACCGGCAAAGCATCAGGCAGCATATCGCTGCGGGTCTGGCGTAAGGCCAGCGAGAAGGCGTACAAATGACTGTCGCGCATGATGAACTGCAGCAGGGCGACGCCGTGATACCAGAGAACAAATGCGTTCCAGATGAAAAAAAGGGTAAACCAGGCCATCAGGCCACGGGCACTTTTGTATTGCATGAGCAATTCCTTCATTTGGGAGTTTAACGGCAACGCTCGCCACAGTCCGGACGCGGGGATTTGCGTCTGGACGAGGAAGCGGAATATCACGAAAAGAAAAGCAGGCACGGCCACCGGAGAGTTAACAGGCAGGCTGCTGAATTATCACGTCATGGGAGTGGGTGAACATGGCACACGGGCGTGTGCCATCAGGACAATAAACAACAGCGATAAAACGTTCAGGTCAGTTCATGATCCCGGCGACGGATTTCGCAAGCTGGGCTTCCAGAACAGGTTTTGCCTCTTCGAACTTGAGGTTCACCTTGTTGGCGTTAGAAACCACGCGCGTCTGGTATTTCATGCGGTTACCTTCTTCACTGCTGGTCTGCACCTTCACACCGGAGTTACCCTGGCGTAACGCGGCGACGTTATCTGTTGTCACGGTCGCTTTGCTGCGTTCGGAGATCTGCAGATCGGTCACCATTGTGTAGTTGGTGTCTTCTACCATCGCGTCTGCCGCCATACCGGCAAGACCTGCAGCCAATCCTACCCCTAGGATCGCACCGCCGGATGTACTGTTATAGGCGGTGATCCCAGCACCCAGTGCAGCACCAGTGGCAGCACCTTCATACCCCGTTGAGAGCAGACCCTGTGCCTGACGCAGGTCCATTTTCTCGGCTTTCAGGACGTTGGCCTGGATCCAGTAATATGCAGAGTCCGGCGACGACGTGACGTTATAGCCTTTAGCACGCAAATCCTGTGCTAATAGCGTTTGCAGGTCGCTCATGTCTTTGTCAGAGGTGTTTCGGATCTGGATATAGACCGTTTTTTCGCTGGATGGCTCCAACCACACAGTCTGGCTCATCTGTGTTTTCACATCGAGGTTACGTTTTTTGATAGCGGTGCCCATCGCGCTACAGCCGGAAAGTACCAGACATGAGACGACAACAGCCGCCACAAGAGAATTGCGGTTTTTCATTTACTGTTTCCTTGTCAAAAAAAGTGGGGCAGGCATGCCCCGAAATATTGGCTATTTGGATATAAATCTGGAGGGTAAAACCCTTCCGTTAGAATTACAGAAGGGTTATAGGCAGTAGGGGATTTAACTTAAATGTTTTTGATCAACTTGCTGATTTTTTCGAGGGCCAAACCGGCACCCAAACGGTTAATTTCAAATGATACTAATATGCTAGACACAATAAAAAGTGATAGCAATAGCACAGGTACAGCTATGGCAAACCAAGCAGATAGGCCAGAAAGCAGACAGCTTATAATCATTAAAGTGCAAAATGTAATGATTGATTTGCGAACAATTTTTGCAAGGTGACTTACGAGCAGCGAATTGCTTCTCACTTCTAAGGGCAAAGACATATATGTAAGTTGATTATTATATGTCATTAAGAAAACAAGCAGACCTACTGCTGCGGTTATTGCCAATAAGTACCAGCCTTCTGATATAAGGAAAATTATGAATCCTTTAATTGAAGCGTCATCTTTATCAAAAGAGGCGTAGAAAATTACAGTACTCAATATACTCAATAAAACAGAAAAAAAGGGAATCGCAGCACTCCGTTTCATCAATTCCGTTGGTGATGGAATTTGTCGATGCTCAGTATCTAAGCCGTTTATTAGAAAGTTAACATCTGCTTCAATTTGTGCTGCAGTTAGGTTTCCCATCTGTGTTATTCCTTAAAATATATCATGAGGCTTTTCTCTGTTGTTCCCGAAGCTCTTTAAGCTTCTGCTCAAAATTCTTAGTTTCTGCATGATCAAAACCAGGTTTAGTCTGCCTAATGTCCTCTTCAGTGCGGCCAATCTGCTGGCTTTTCACCGCACCCTGATGCTCATTTCTGAGTATATCACTGGATGCCTGAACAGGGGTTTCGTTTTGCTCGATTTTTCCGCCATTTTCTCTAATGACATTAGAATTCGCAGATCTTTGTGCTGCAACCTGCCCCGCCACGTTATTAGGGATACCTGCACCCTCAGCGTGCTCACTCACTTTCTCAGCAGCCGCATTATAATTATCTGTTATTGACGCTGACGGTGGGCCGCCTTGCACATGGAGATTTCTCTCCTGGTTATGCAGGTTTACCTCACCCCCACTTGTCAATAATGGGTCTGTACCCCTTATCGGTGACGTTCCGTTAACTTCACCTGGTACATGACTCGCTGCTACACCCGGAGCACTTCCCGGTGTCAACGATCCTCGAGGGTCGGTTTCCGTGACGGCGCTAGAGCCTGTGACATCGCTCTCCTGGCTGCCGGCCACCGCACTGGCTCCATAGGGCACAGGGACTGGGTCACCTGCAGCGGTATGTTGCGCAGTGACCGCACCGTATTCTAGCGAGTTTGATGGTGTCAGGGGTTGCGTGTTTGTCTGTTCTGTCCGGGCACCATAGTTTTGCATAATCTCTGGTTCCAGACGCTCCTTCATAAACTCAGTTGCCGCTTCCCGGGCTGAGTTAACGTTGGTCAGAACACCCTGTGCATTATTTCCATACTTTGCCGTTGTCCAGTCCACAAATTCCTGGTTGTAGTTGGCATCAAGACTGGCACTTTCGTTTTGTGCCAGTGTGGCCATCCGGCTGAACTCCTGACTTTTGGTACTGCTGTCGGTGTACTGATGATACTGACTTTTCGCATCATTCAACGTCGATGCGTACTGATCAACCAGGGAATTGGATTGGTTATTTGTCTGATTTCCAGACTCACTGACTCGCGCCGACGTCACCATATCCATACCCTGACGGAAATCCTTCACCGTCTGACTGTTTTCGTCATGACGGAAATCTTTCCCTTCTGAGTTGGTATCCTGCGTACCGTGTGCGCTACCAGAAGTATGCTTCCAGTCGGCATTGACGTGTGCTTCGGCACCAACACTCACACCCGTGGCCCACTTGCCCACTTTCCCGACGAGCTGATCGCCAGAATCAGCCTTAACATTCGCCGATATACCAGCCCCACCGGATCCCTGATTGGTGATATCCATCAGATGGTTGTAAGCCTCCTGAGTAGAGATGTTGTGGGATTTCCCATAGCTTTCGGCGGCAGACATCATCTTACTCGCACCCACTGTCGCATTGGTTGCCTGAGTATTCTCGCTACCCTGCGTCATGGATGAGCTGTTTCCACTCTGACTGGTCAGTTGGTTCAGTTGCTGGAAGCCGCTGGTAATGCTGTGGTTATAGCCATCGAGCGCCGTTTGCGCCTCCTGCTGAGCCTGCCGCGACTGCTCCTGGAAACCACTGCTCGCCAGTGAACTTAATCGCATGTTAACCGGTAGGTTAGAGATGGCCTGAGACGTGTCATAGACGTTATGGCCGTCCGCCGTCAGGGTACGCATCCCGCCATTTTCCATCTGGTGGCTTTGTTGTCCCATACGCTGTGACAGGTTGGTATCAAATTTGTTGGCGTTAACATTATCCATCGACATGTTATTAAATGACCAGTTGCCGTCAGCGGTCGTTGATGCCTGTCCGCTGGCTGAGAACGCCGCTGAACTCATCACCCCGCCCACTACCTGCGACGCCACGGACGCTGCCCCTTTCGTCAGGAAAAAGGACAGTACCGGTATCGACATGCTGAGATAACCTGCGATATTGGCCACGTCAGAATGCTGCAGGGCTATGCGATCCTGATTCGCCAGCACCAACGCCGTTGAACCGGTTTTTGACTGGAGGTAGAAGTTGGCCAGGGAATTCAAAATCGCAAACATCACCGGCCACATCTGGAAATACAGGAAACCACCGGCGTACAGCTTCAGGGTATTAAACCCAAAGATTGCGTGGTTTGTCAGGGCAAGCGCAATCACTAGCGGGAACAGGCCAATCAGGATCAGCATCATCAATGACTGGAACATGGGCAGCGTTCTAGCGGCAATTGCGCCGCCTGCAGCCCAACTCAGACGCTGCTTGGTCATGGTAGATTCTGTCGCCAGATTAACCAGATTGGCCGTGTCTGACGAGCGGGCAGCAAAGCCTTTCCAGCCGTCACGAATGGCGGCATTGGTCACGTTGTTGCGCATAATCTGTGAAGCGCTGAGTCCACCGGTGTAAAAGAATCCGTAACTTTCATCCATCGCATTACTCAACAGCGAGTCGGCATTCACTTTGCTACCAAATATGCGGGTCGCCATATCGTGCCAGCTCACACCTCCCACCGAGATATCACTTCCAATCAGAGTTTTGATCGTCGTTGCTGCCTGCTGACAGGTGATAAATTGTTTGGTGCCACTGACTGTCTGATAAACCCCGCGTAAAGGACTTGGGTTAGTCGTAATAAGCGTCAGCGGGTCAGTGCTGTTCAGCAGTTGGTTAACGGTGTATTTGCCATTGAGCAAGATATCGCCAATAACACAATTTTCGACATAATCCGGCAGCATCTGTGCAAGTTGCGGGTTTTGAGTACGAAAATCTGACGTTTGGGCCACAATTTGAGAACCAAAAAGCATGCCGCTCTTGGTGTACGTCAGCGAATCTGGCCGTGACAAGGTGTATTCATACAGTTGCGCCACGCCATAGCCGGCTCCGGTCGACAATCCCGCAATCATGGCCAGTCCCAGGGGGACATTGTCAACTTCATACACAGCGGCCGGATCGGTAATGTCGATAATTTGCACCGAGCGTTTAGGCACCAATAGCACAGAAGTGATAAACATGAATACGGCAAGCCAGTGCATAAACACGCGGGGATCGCGCGTTTTGATAAAGGAAATCATCACACCCAGAACGCCGAACAGACTAACAATGCGGATCAGGGTATCAAATGTATCGGCACCCAGTATCGTCACAACGCCGTTGAGTACCTGCCGCCACATATCCCCGCCGAATATCGTGTACATTTCAGTCATTGCTCATCCCCCACCGGTAGTTGCTTTGATACGACGTTGAAATGATGGTCGAGACTTGTTGCTGTAGGTACTGCATGTTGCGGTCGATACCATCCAGCGCATTCTGATCTGCCGCAGACTGCAGTTTCATGTTGGCCAGCAACGACTGAGCCTGTGCCACGTTCTGACGTAATTCACTTGCCGCCTGCGCCGGGAAGTTCTTACCTGCCAGCGACTGGCTGGCCTGTTTCACCAGTTCCTGTAGGTACTGGATCATTAAATCCTGTGCGATGTAATCTGCCACCTGGATCAGGTAGGTCGGACTCTGCCCCATACTTTGAGAGTTGGTCAGGTATTTGAGGACTGGGACAGAAGTGGTGTTGAGAAATCCCTTTTCCTTATCAGACAAACCCGTGTCGTCGGTCAGTTTTTGGTTCATGGATAACATGATGTTTTGCACCAGCGTCACCAATGCGTTGTCGCTGGTAATGGTGACACTGGCAACTGTTGGACCCAGGCAAAGGTCGGGTTCATCGCAGCCGTAAATTTTTGCTGTCCCGCCACGCATCAACACGGTAATAACGTCCCGGTTATCGACCATCGGCGTCAAGATAGTGACCTGACCGGCGCTGTTGAAAATGATGGAGCCGACAATACTCATCACCAACTCTTTCAGCTGACGGTTGCCATCAAAGAGGTGGTTGCGCCCGAGTGCATCCCAGATGAGATTTTTGTTCTTCAGCACCTGGTCTTTCTGATTATCCGAAGCACGACCCGTGACGTTGTCACCCTGCCCCCCCACCGTACAACCCTGTCGTGATGACGCCCAGTCAGAAAAAATATTGTCGTCACCGGCAATGTCCTGACAGATTTTCTGGTTGGAAAGCTGGGATACGGGCCAGAGACCACCGATGATCCCCTGTGCTGCCTGACAGGAACTCATATTGGAAGAGTTAACGTCAGAGGCGAGTTTTTGCAGGAAATCTTTCGCCTGCTTAAGTTCTGGGACCATCGTCTGCAGTGCCAGGTCGAATGCATATCCTGTTGCGTTGCTCATGATCTGCTTAGCAAATCGTTGGATCGCTTCGCCGTTGATGTAGGAGAATGCGCCAAGATATGCATCGATCCCTCCACAACCTGAATTGAGGGAAGGTACTTGCATTGAAATAAGTTGAACCTGCTTGACGGGGTTACGCAGATATACTGAACCGCCTGTCATATATCCTGCCGCCTGCCCCTGCCACGCCTGCGCTTTTGACACGTTGCCGTCGTAGCCAAGGCTGCCAAAATATCCGTTCAGGTCTCCCTGTACGTCAGCCAACGCTGATGCGCTGATACACATTGCAGTCAGTGCAGAAAATATGACCTTTTTGAGTTTCATAGATGACGCTCCCCATTCGCCGAGTTTTCCGTTTTTTGGAGTTTATTTTCAACAGACTGATACCAGAATTGTGCTTTGATTCGGGTGTCTACCCACCCCATAAACTTATGCAGCAAAACCATCGCGACGGTTGTCAGCGAAGCGATCATTGCGCCGCTCCCCAGCGCCGAAAATACCCAGGCAGGCAGTTGTAAAATTAATGAGAAGGCCAGGGTGTATTGATGCATTGCGGGGTTTTGCATCTCTGTGTCAAACCAGATGCCTGCAAAATGAGGCCACAAACAGCCTGCCGCGAACAACGCGATCCCTATCAGAAAGGAAACGAAAACAACCTTTTCCATAAACGAGCGGTCTTTCGCGCGTAAGCGTTCTGTATTGTTCAAAGTCATGTCTCCGTATGCGCAGAAGCACTGCGCGCGATATAAGTGTGAGAAGAGTTTCGTGCCGGATGCTTTTCGGGGGGAACGTTGTGGTTGTTATTGCGCGGTGACGCCCTGACTGGTGGGCACGGGACCCAAAGTATCGGATGGCAGGTGATCAATATCTGCCTCAATCATCAGTGCTACGCGCTGGCTCAACGTTCCCATATCGGTATCACCCTGATAGAGCGGATAGGCAGGAATGGTGTTATCTGGCAGTAAATCCACTACGTTGACCAAAAAAGTCGTTGGCGTGGCGATGGGCAGTCCGTTGCCAAAAAACGTTAAGATCTCACCCGCTATCGGTTCATTTGCGCCCACTTTTCGCGGGATGAGGGCCACAGGGAATGCGCTGTCACCATAACCGTCGAGCGTGTAGGGATAGACTTTGATACCTACCTCCTCTGACCATTGCTTAAGCTTCGGATCGAACTTTGCGCTGTACTGACAGCCGCGCTGCATAAATACCACGATGGCGTAGTTATTCAGGTTCACTCCACGTCCGTCGGTGAGTCTCATCATATGCGCCGGACGGGCCGAGGAAACATGCGCTTGCGGCAGTCCCAGGCCGGGCAGCGCCGGGGACCAGTTCGTTTTTGTCTTGCCCTGTTCCAGCGCAGCAATCTGGTCGGCCACGGTAGCGTGGACGGCAAGTGGGGACATCAGGCAAAGGAAAGGCAGAAGCCGGCAGAGTTTCACGGTTTCGCCTCTCTTTTTTGCCGGCGCGCCTTACGATGCGCAAGGACCTCCGAAACGATGAGCACCACCAGAGACAGTATCAGGCAGGTAAAGGTCGCAAAGGTCAGCACCTGTTGCGTCAGCACCGACGAGTAGGCCAGCAACTCCCGCAGACAATTAGCAACAATGCCAATCAGAAACAGCACGGAGACAACCGGAAGCTTATTCATGCTGTTTCTCCCTGCCCTCAGCGTGTACGGCAACACCCATGGCCATCAACGGGGCACGATCTTTTCGGCCTGCCCCCTTCATCCCCATACGAAGTGCAAAATATAAAAACGCATAAAGCGTGGTGACCATCCCGTAAAGTTGAATAAGCGTATGGTTAAACGAGGTCGCGTAGGTTTCACGGCCTACCTGCTCGGGCAAACAGAAGTACGGTGAAAGAGGTTTAACCGGCTGCGGGATCGCCCGCTGGTTAATCTCCAGCATATCCGGGATAGGAGCGCACCCCCACACCTTGCCTGGCTCTGCACCCCTCACCAGACCTTCTGCCTGATTGATCATAAACGCCCCCGGAGAAGGCCATGCGCTAAACAGAATAAGGAGAGAAAAAATAAGCACCGGGCCGATGACCAGAATGTCTATCAATAACCTGACCGTCGTCCAGCAGGCACCGGCACCCGTTTTGAGCACTGAATATTGCATAGGAAATCCTTTGTTAAGAAGAAGTGAGGGACAAGAAAAGGGCGGTTGAGCGGGATGAAGTATTTGGGGGGCACGCCTGTGATATAGGGGACGTCGAGTTCACCGAGAACCAGCGGCGCGGCAAGGGTAATGAAACAGCCCATTCCGTCTTCTGGGTAATAGTTGAAGTTCAGTGTGTCACCACCAAAATTCGTCAGTAATCCGCTTTAAAGCCCCCGGCATCCAGTCCGGGGTGTGTCGTCAATGACGCAAGAACAAGCGTGATACCGTTAGACGTTTCTCCCCTTCCCCGGATGCGCTCTATCGTCAGGAAAATAACGCTCATCTTGCTGTCTCTGTTTAAAAGTTAGGCTTAAACCCTGTAGCCACATTTAGAAAACGTCTGGCCAGGTCATCCTGTGTCATAAAACCGTAAGCCAGCGGGCGGAAGTCGCGTGATACCGGGTTAACCAGGAACAAGGCGGGGAAATGACTAATACCCATCCGCGCACTCTGCCCCTCATCCTGACGGCTGTCTGGTACCTGGGGTGATATATTCCCGTCCACGCTGACTGTGATAAGTGAGATATGCCGCGTGCGAGCAAAATCCGCGACCACCCCAGCCATCTGCGCATCAATTGGGTCACTGCCGCGATAGAAGTAAAACATCCCGTACTGCGCCGAAAGTTCGCTGATAGCCTGAGCCTGTTTGGTTTGGTCACTGGCCTGCTGCAACGGTGCCGTACTGTTGTAATGTGGATGTTCGAGGTTGTAGTCCAGATCGGGGTGATCCAGTTGGGCCACCGCAAACGACTGGCTGAACATCGATGCACGGTCCGTCCAGAATTTCTGCCAGCGCAGAAACGTGGCCGTGTTTTCACTGGACGGGTTGAGAATGGCCCGCGACAGTGCCTCTCGCGTATAGCCCTTGAGAACATCAGCCTGCTCAGACGATGACAGCTTGCTGAAATCCGGCACGGGTGAAGCCGGAACCGGTTTCGGTGCCGGCACTTCCGCCGGTTTCTTCGGTTCGTTGTACCAGTGCCAGCCGGTAAAGGGGTCAGCCGGCGTCACCACGGCATCAGCCGGTGTGTCCGCGCCGCCTGCCCACGACGGTAACGTGACACTGAGTAGGCAAGCAAATAACCATTTTTTCATCATTTCCCTCCACCTTGTGCGTTAACCTGTGCGGCGATACGGTCTTTAACCTGCTTAACCATGACGGAAGAATCCGGGATTTTCTGGTTGGTCATCAGGTCGGTATAGAAGTCAGCAAAATTAATCAGGTCGAAGTTGATCGCCTGCAGTTCAGGAATGGTAATACCCCGGCAGTTCGGGGAATCGCCACTGCCAAAATTGACGCCAAGCTGGTCGCGCCGCCCCTGTTCCTGAATAATGCGAGCAAGTTTCCCGCCGAAAACGCAGTACACCTGTTTTTTCTGGATGCAGACGCCCAGCACGGCCTGGTTACAAGCCTCACCGACGGAGACGACCACTTTTTTCGCCTTAGCCTTACCGATGGCCATCTCGTCACTGCTACAGTTCGCCAGCCCCGCACCGTTTCCCCAGCCCGAGTCCACGCAGCAGTTGGAGAACCCCGCCATCGCTTTGCGACAGGCCAATGCCTGACCGGTGAAGGCTTTAATGTTGATCTGGTCATTGGCCACGTCGTCACCGGCTGACGCCAACCCGGCGAGCTTCGCCACGGCCGTATCAAAACCGCTGTCGCCGGCACCGTCAGTGTCGCTGCAGTCGCCGGTCAGACAGAAATAATCTCCGCCGCAGAGTTTTCCCGTTGAGGTGTATGTTTTCTGACACTGATAGGTTTGCGAAACGTGAGAACAGGCACCGTTCGTGGTTTCGGTACAGGATGTGGCGGCGGACGTGCAGTTAGGGTCACTCATCAATGAACTACATGTTCCGTTGGAAGCTGCATTGACCTGATAGGTATCAGTGTACTGCCAGCAATCGCTATAGACGGTCTGAGCCTGTCCGTTAACATATGTAGTTTGGCTTCCGCCCGCTACAGAACACTTACTATTGGTGAGCTGACTGGTGGCGGGGTCTATATTACAACTCGGCGCGGACCAGGAGACTTCGGGCACCCAAACCTGTTCTGTAGACATAATTGTTACGGTCAAATACCACTCAAGAAAATGCCCCTTGTAATAGCCCATAACAATATCGAGCGAGCTGCGACCCGTAATCAATGCTGTTACAACCCCTGTATTGGGGATCACCACCCCGCTAACATTAATATTAAAATTCTGATAGGAGTCCCCGTTTTCATTTTTTGTCGCAAGGTCATTTCCCCATATTACCAAGTGACTTAAGTAAGTGGGGGTGTGTTCCTTTTCATGCAGTTTTATTGTCCCGCTTACTAATGTAGCTCCAGCAGGAAGAGGAAATTGAACCTGCACACCTCCGCTGATAAAAGGGCCATACACCCAGGCTGCCGGGTCCACGTCAATTGTTTGCAAGGTTGACCGCGTTTCGTAATGCCCGCCCGGTGATGCACTCCGGGTGCAGCTGCCGGTATAGCTTATATCTCTGTCGCAGGTGTAATTCTGGAAGGTGCTTTTGCTAACCACCTTGTCCGTGCACTGCGCATAAGTCCCGGTGACCACCGCATCCGCCGTACTTTCAGCATCTTTACCGTTGGTGATGTAAGGTGCTTTCGGATCGATGATCACGGCAGGGTTTGAGGTGCCGGAATCAATAATTGCCTTTCCGGCATTGTTTTGGCCGAGTTCCGTTTGTCCCTTGTCACCGATGCTCCCATCTCCCCCCCTTACCCCACCGTAATAGCCGCTTTGCTCCGGGCTAGAGGTGTAACCCGGAATAACGCCGGAAGGTGACGTGTTTGCCATGCCCGCCGTTCCCTGACCGCTGTTGGTTTTTCCATAACTGGCACCGACGTTGTAAGCATCGCTGACCGCATCGGCCTGGGCACCCTGCACGCACAGCAGCATCAGTGACAAAAGAAGTCGCTTCATTTTTTAACCTCCCCTCCCTGCAGCAGCTTCGTCGCCGTGTCGGCACAGTCACCCCGCCGTTTGACCTCTTCCAGCGCCTCTTGAACCGGCAGGCTGCCGTAGAGCACGTCAAATTTCCCCTTGCAGGTCACTACCAGCGCGGGAACCGCTTTAATGCCGTACTGCTGGAACAGGGTAGGATCAATCTGGACGCCGATCTGTTTATCTTTTTTGGACAGTTCAAACATCACCGAGGCCGTTTTGCGAAAATCGTTGTCCAGCAGGCCGCGAAGCGTTGCCGGAATACCGAAGCGACGGGCATTTTGTAACATCGGTAACAGACCTTCTTCAGCGATACCGAGGCTCACGAAATAGACTGCCTGCGGCGTGGGGCGATCCGCGCTGTTCTGGTCAGCCTGAGAGGCAGCGATTTCGTTTTGCAGCTGAGACACCTTGTCTTGCTGCGCCTGCGGCAGGGTGATGTTCATGCCCTTAAGCTGTGCCTGGAACTGTTCAAGTTCATTTTGCTTTTGTTTCATGTACGTCGTGTCGCTTGCCGACACGGTAGGTTGTTCTGCCGCCTGCACCGTTTGGGCACAGAGCAGCGCGACGCTGAGGGCCAGCGCCGTTATCAGGTGCTTGTTCATGGAAAGTCCTTACAGATAAGCGCAGTTACGCTTTCGCCACAGGAGGTAGCCGAAGCTCTTCTTGGAAGCCGGAGAGTTGTGTACTGAACCCCAAAGCTGCGTGGTAGTACCAAATGGGTGGCAGTCGCTGGCTTCGGGATACATATTGACCATCTGATAACGCCATCGTGATTTCGGAATGATCGGGGACGGATACTCGTAGCACACGGCCACGTCTGCCCCGACAGTCTCCATCACCAGGCCCTCCCGATGCAGTTTGAAGGCCATCCGTTCGCTAACCAAAACTGAGGCTTCAAGTGGTGAAAACTCGTTGCTGGTGTAGCCAGTAAATGGGTACATCGAACCCTGTGCGCCCGCACACCAAAATAACGCATCCAGTGGGATACCGGCGGTTGAAGCAATCGAATCAGCGGCGCAGGCACCCTGTGCCAGCAAGTTGGAGAACAGGCTGACTTCGGGGTTGATGATCATGGACAGCGTACTGTCATTCCAAAGCGGGTCAACCTCAGAGAGGTAGGCAATGTCCATGTCGCCGGTCTGCATGCAGCCTGTGCTGGTGATAATATTCAGCCAGAAAATCAGCGGATACTTGTACCAGTGAACGTGATAGAACGCGCCCGGCGAGGGCTTATCACTCTGCCCGCCGGTGCCAGTACCGGTACGGCCGAGGTCAATTTTAAATCCCCCCATGTTCACCATCACACCGGGTTCACGCGTCACGTCAGTGAGCGCAACTGGCTCCCAAAAACCAATAGCTAATCCCAGACGGTATAAAATGCCGACTGGGCAAATCTGGATCGGAGAAGCCGGGTTGGGCGTGTCAGGGTGAGAACCGGTGGCCAGCGGAATACTGCCGAGCGTCATGGGGAACAGGCATTTCCAGCAGACGTCGCTGATGGGGTTTACCCAGCGGCCGTCCCCGGCATTTGCGCTGGCAGCGTGTGCTGGCGTATACAGTAATCCCGCCCAAACTAAAGTAAAACAGAGAATGAGCTTGCGCATTCGTCCTCCGGTTCCCTGACAACCGGCATAACCTTCCAGCCCAGCCGTTCACAGCTGTCGATAAGCTGGATAAGAAACTTCGGTGCCCGCCCGGACTGCATCTGATAGTCGATATCGGCTTTAATGTCCGAACCCAGCACGGTCAGAAATTCCTGACGGGCTCTTTCGACTTCACGGGCCATTGCATCAATGGTACTGCCTGACAACAGCGGCGCCACGCCGATTTCCCGGTCTGACAACGTATAACCCGCCCGCTGCAAACTGCGCAGAAAGGCAGAGAAAATGGCGTCAAAATAGGCTTCGTTCATCTGCGCATGTAAGGCTTTACCCGTAATGGCGGCCGGATACCTGAACAGCTTCGATGTATTGCCTTCGGCACGGGGAGCTTCGTCCTGACGGGGCATGGGTTTTCCAACAAAATCATTCTTCCCGACAGCTTTGTACCAAAAAAACAAGTAAAGGCAGAGGAGTAATAACAGCAGCCACAATATTTCGCCGGGTGTGAGTGATTCAATAAATGCAAATAATCTCATCGTTATTCAACCTTTTGATAATGAGGAGAAGATGCCACATATAATCCGCGCTGACGCAGGCGCCTGAGCATCCGGTGAACTTTCTGTGCACTTTCACCTACATCAATTTTTCCCCTCTTGAAACGAATGCCCATTACGCTGCAACACACTTTGGATATCGAGTTCATTCAGTGACGCCAGAATGATGGCCGTTCGCAGTTCTGCGCTAAGTACTAGAAAAGTCTGCAGTGCGGCACGGATCACCACCGACTCTGTATATAGCGGGTGTTCATCCGTCATTTCCCGCAAGCCGTTCTTATCGGTCTCGTCCATGCGCACGGTCGTCGCAAAGCGTTTGATTCTATCCGCGTCGTGATTGACTTTAACGCAGTGATTCATTTCAGTGCCACCTCCTCAACCTTAAGCATCCTGTCGTCGCGGCTAATACGTACCGGCGTGTGCTCGAAGCCAAATTTAGTTGTCAGGGTGCCGTACTGGTCGAAGTACACCGGTTCATCCAGCGCGTTGCTGCTGTCCCGGATATTGCCGTTCACCAGAATGACTTTGAAATTGACTAACCCGCTCAGCTGCTGTTTCATCCACTTCATCTGCGCCGGATTATCACCGTCAATAAAGTAAAGGGTTTCGCTAAACGGTACTTTATCTAGGGGGTTTACCTGGTCACCGGCGAGGGCAATCACGTTGCCGCGCATATCACGGATGGTTTCGCGCACGGTAAAGGTCGGGTCATAGTGCAGCGTCCTGTCGATTTTCGCAGGGGTCAGCCCGGCTACGGGATCGGGACGAACGGCGTGGGTTTTCACTCTCGCCTCGGCTTCACGCTGCAGCCGGTCCATCTCCCCGCTGTCTTTCATGCCTTGCAGGCGCTGTCCGATAAAGTCCAGCAGGTCAGGTTCGGCTATCGGAAACAGATGCCCGATAGAGCCTAGCTCCCTGGCTCCTGTTGGCAGGCTAATTATCCCGGCCAACAGGAGGACAGCCAGCCGTTTTGTCATGGGGCCTCCTGCATACGGTGTGCAATATCCGTTTGAATTTGTGGCGTAATATCCAGCACGGGCATCACCACTGCCGGCGGCACAAGGATCAGGTCATCATGTTCCTGATGCCAGGCACTCAGGCTTTCTTTAAGGGCCAGATCAAAGCGGGTGGTCATGGCACGCGCACTGTTCTCGTCCAGCTGCTTTTTGGCAGACTGCTGCATAAACAGGTCGATAGTGCCCTTCATGTCAAACACCACCGTTCTGCGCTGGAACTGTTGGGCGACCAGCGCGCTGACTCCGGCGCACACCGCCACCAAAAGCAGGGCCGACGCAACGGCCCTGACGGATTTTTTGTTGAAGAAAGCTGCATGACGAGCCGGCACTATGCCCACTCTGACAGCTTGTGCATCGAGTTCGGGTTCACTCACGGTCTTATCTCCTCTGTATCATTCACACGCAGCCCCGCCCACACTTCCAGTTCGCGCATTTCGTTCTGGTACATATCCGGCTCACATGCCAGCAGATAGGCTGCCTCTTCGCTGGTAGCCCCTGCTTTCTGCGCATCGCTCATGTACTGGAAGTCCTGCCCGCGGGTGCTGAACATCGCCCGCGTTACCGGATCGACAAAAACGCGATGGAAGGAGCTGGTTTCCCCGGTCGAAATCATCACCGAGCTGAACCCGGTTTCTTTTGCCGGCTGGAAGCCGCGAATGACCTGCGTTTCCAGTTCGCTGAACTGATCGGGGTTGGCGTTAAGGTAGGTTTTGAAGGCTTTTGCGTCCTGTAACAATGTCACTTTCGTACCGCTACAGTCCCATGCTGCTGCCGCAGCAGGCGGCGCCGCCTGGTCTTTGGTACCGGTAAAGTCCTTGATGCCCTGCGTGATGGTGATGAAGGCACCGCGATGGCGGCGCACGGTGCGGTAGCCAGTTTCGATAAAACGGGCAGCGTGCGGGTTGGAGCCGCTGAACAGACGCCAGGCTTCGTCGATAATGGCCACTTTTTTTAGGTCACGCGGCGAGTGGTACATTTTTTCCTGTATCGCCAGAATGAGCGAGTACAGGATGGCAGACAGCAGGTGCGGCTGGTTTTCCAGGCTCAGCAATTCCAGTACAGCAAAGCGGGTTTCGCCATCGAGCGTCGGGCTGTCAGAGTTAAAGTACTCGCCGTTTGCCCCCCAGGTGCACCAGCGGTCAAGTAGCAGAACCAACTCGTTGATGCGGTCACGGATGCTCGGCTGTGACTCGTAAGTGTTTTTGACTTCTTCCGAAATCATGTACGCCACGACGTCATCAATACGCGCTTTATTCCCTTTCTCTTCCCAGGCGGACACCACACCTTTAAGCAGAATGGTTTCGCTGACCTTATCCAGCGGTGCATTGGGGCTGGCCAGCACGGTGAGCAGGCCGGTGATCCCTTCTGCAGACTCCTTAATGTCCAGCACGTTAGCAAACGGGTTAAAGCGAAGGGTTTGACCGTCCAGGTACACGCCTCCAGCCTGGGCACAGAAGTTTTTGTAGCTGGCCCCCATATCGATGACCCAGGCGAAACCGTTGGAATTCAGCACTTGCCGCAAAATTTCCTGGATGAAGAAGCTTTTGCCCGCGCCGGTGGTGCCGGTCACCGCGATGTTGTAGTTGGTGCTGCCGTTGGATTCGCTGAACATGTCGAAGAAGGCCAGCGCGTTGCGGTAAGTCGGCAACGGACTGCCGACGGGCGACATCTGCCGTTCTGCTACCACCGGCATCAGATTGACAGCGTTAAAGCTCTTACAGCGCAAAGTGGATCCCATGACCACCATGTCTTCCCACAAACCTTCCTGCATCATGAAGGGGAAGGAGCTGATCCAGTTACGTAGTTGTTGAAAACGCGGTGCGGATATTTCCAAGTCATTTTTACGAAAGACATTGATCGCCGCCAGCTCGCACGTCTGTTGCTGACTCGGGTCATCTGGCGTGAACAGGGTCAGGTTCAGGGAAAAATTGCACATAGCAATTTCATTACTGGCCAGACCCTGCCGCAGTTCACGCCACTCTTCATACGCACGCTGCGTACCAGGGAAAAGCTTGGCGTAGGAGGTGCCGGCTTTCTTGCCGAGATCCTGCTCTTTGCGGAATGCATCGTTCTGGCTTTTAACCTGCTCCTCAACCGATACGGTCCAACTGATAATGAAGGGGCAGGGAATGCCCAGGTCAGGAAAGCGCATATTCTGCAAATTGTCTGACGCCTGCCAGAGTGCAAATTTCGCCGGCGCTTTGGTCAGTTGCATATTCACGATACGGGTGCTGGCCACCGCCGTATCGCGGCTGTCTCCGAGGATACGATCCTCCGGTTGACGTGCTGTGGTGACGCGCAGATAACCCGGATGCACTTCCATTTCGGTGCTGTGATCCACACACTGGCGGTGCAATTCCTGATCAGGGTTCCAGTGATCCGGGCTGCGGGTAACCTGCCCTGGCCGGTAGTTAAGCTGTTCACGCATCACCGACAAAAATTCCGGTGCTGCAATACGACGCGTTTCCATATGCGCGGCCATCAGTGAAACCCGCAATGTCTCACGCAGTTGCACAACGGAATCCATTGCCCGGATGCCGCCGCGACCTGAACGGGCATACACTAGGAACACGCGGTAGTTACGCAGATAAAGCGGGTATTCCCGCTCGTTGCTGAGCCCTTTCAGTGCCGCACGTTCCCAGTAGGCTTTGGTGATGGCGTTGAGCGGCTTCGCCATGTTCCCTTTCCACATGTCCTTGCTCAGGCCATTGTCGAGCATCTCACCGACGCATTTACTGGCCACCATCAGTACGGTGATAGGGGATTTACGAGGCATTTTTTTGCGCAGCAGGTCATCGAGAGCCTGCACAACCTGCTGATTTGCCCCCGCCAGCGGGGCGACTTCCATGATGAAACCAATAGAACGGTTGTTGATAAAAAGGTCAGTTTTTTCATCATATTCGCGGTAAGGCAAGAGGCTGGTGATCGAAGGGTAACTCAGGCTTTGCTGCAGCATATCTGCAGCTGACTTGGCGCCACCTTCATCTTTGCTGCTGGCAAAAATGTTCGCCAGCTGATCTAACCAAGAATCACTCATGAAGACCTCCCTTAGACGGTCTCTGGCTTAACCTGATCACGTCCTGGCTTCCAACACGCCAATACTCATCAAGCATGAACATCTTTTGGCTCGCCTGCACAGCCTCGTGGAATTTCCGGCCACCTCCCCCTGCAATACTCATATCCAAATTGCGAACGGGATGAGGTAACTGATGAGGGACCTGAAGTAACCCTTTATTTGCCATACCTACATCTATGACGGTGATGACATCTTTTAGTTTTTTGCACATTTCATTCCCCCTCACTGATCACTCGGAAATCAGCATCCCAGCGGGATTTGTTCTTCACAAACTCGACCACGGCGGGTTGATGGAAGCTGTCTTGTTCATCAACCCAGGGGGCTATCCACAGACGCTGTGTGGCGTCAGGAATACGGCGGGCATCCACCTGCCCTGGCCCTGAATAGTCTGAAGGTGTGATTGGTCGCGATGTGGACAGATAAGCCGTGTTACTGCCGCCCACCGGGATAGTCGATGCCCTGAGCATCGAGTTCTTGTTTGAAACAGACTGGCCGGCTAACGGCCGGGGTGCCAGATTAGCAACGCTGATGGGCCGGTCTGGCGACACGTTGGGTTTTATGTTGGTCGGTGATCCCAGAGACTCAGCGGCAGGCTTTGGGGTGGTCTGCGCCGCCGCCGTTAGGTCATCCAGGCTTTTGCCTTTTGCCGCAAGGTGACTGGCATCAGACATTGACAGGCACTGGTCGGTGGCGGTCTTGTTGCAGTCGAAGTCTGAATTCATACCGGCACAACCGGTCAGCATGCCGCACAGCAGCACGGCTGGAAGAAATTTATGCATGGGAATATCTCCGGGCAACAGTGTGCCCTGTCAGGTCAAGAGGTTGGTGATTGAGGTGATTCAGATTAGCCGGGTAGTAAGCAGAGCAGATGTGGGGAAGTACCAGATCATACGTCTTGTGAATTGTTGATTTTGTTAACTTATGAAGGATAAAAATGTACTAAAGGCTTTCGACAATTCCTCCGCAAATAACGACGCAACCTTCAATCAAGAATAGAGCCGCGACATCAACCGGTTGTTCTTACTCAGCATCATCATGGTCTTCTCTATTCGTTGTGCTAATACTTCACGAATTGAAACTTTTGGCCCCACACGGCACTCATGAGTGAAATGACGAAATGCGTCTTTAAAATATCGTTAATCAGTGATGGGCCGAGGTGAGGTAATTTCCAGGTGAGAAAGGCACACAGCACAAACACGATAGCCATAACACCCCAGAGTGCGGCCATCATGCAGAGCGTATTAATGACCGAAAAATCAATCGCGCTGGCATAAATCAGACCCAGATATATTCCGCCGGCAATGAGGGCAAAGCGCCAATCACTCCAGTCTGCCGGTGTTGCGTAGTGTAATTCGTATGCCCAGGTGCCATAAAATCCGAGGGTTATCAGACAAAGGATGACATAGGGAATACGGTTATTTTTACATTCACTCAGAAACATCATGTTCTCCTCAATATTCCGAATGGTAGGCTTCCGGCCCACTGGCTGGCTGCGTCGCGTTCCCGGCGTCAGCATCAGACTGGCCGTGCTCAAGCTTTTCAATGTCACTGAGCAGTGCCGACAACTCACAGGATGACGCTTTGCGTTTCCATGCCCGGCGGTAACGCACTTTTAATGCGCCGAGCCTGATACGTTGCTCCCGATTTTTCACCACGTTTCCCCTTTTTTATGCTGCTGCTCCCCGCCCCAACACCCGGACATGCAGCGTTTCCGGTGCCCGACGCCCGCTGACCGGCACCCGTACAACCTGATTCATCAGCGTCAGCATCAGCATGGCTCGCCTGGCTCCGTTGGGTTCGTCCCAAACTGCTTCCAGCCCTTCAAACACCCCGCTGAGAACCTCCACCCGGTCACCGTGCACCGGCATAGTCGGTGCGGGTGACAGGCAGTCATGGGTTTTCAGCCGCTCCACCACCTCATCGGGCACCACTGATGGCATGCCGCCAAAACTGATTAAGGACGACACACCCCTTGTGCTTTTGATGGTGGTGGTGTGAATGACCTCCGGATCAAAACGCACGAAGATGTAACCGGGGAAAAGTGCCTGGGGTGACACCGTTTTAATCTGCGGGCTGCCGAGTAACATGGGGGTGATGACTTGTGCCGTATAAAGCGGCAGGAAACATGTCACCCCCTGATTGTCCAAATGCTGCTGGGCGCGTTTTTCCTGTGCATACTGCGTCTGTGCGACGTACCAGTGTTCCATATCCCTTCCCCCTGTCAGTTAATGGTATCGCCCAGCTTCAGCTGGCTGGCCTGACGCAACACTTCGTCAGGATTGAGGACGGCTGCGCGAGTCACATTATTCGCCTGCGTGGCGGTATTGGCCGCCACCTGCTGCACCGTATTCTGTGTATTGCCCTTTTTGTCTTTATCCGCTTCAACGTCTTCGATGGTTTCCAAACGAAAACCCTGCTGGAAGACCACCGTGACCGAATTGCCCGCGCCGATATCGATAACCGCGTGATACTGTTCCGCGCGTTTTATATAGTACTGGCTCATCGTATCTGCGGCTTTACTTGCCCCTCCGCCAATTCCTTGTTTGAAAATATCCCCAGCCCCAACAGATGCCGTTGCCCCTAACCCGACCGTTGGTGTGGCTGCAGACTTAATGCCTTCTCCGAAGCCGGAGAGTAAACCTGAAGCGCCGGCGTTGAGGAGGATCGCACCATTACGCATTACCGGTTTGCCCCGGATGCCCTGCTTACCCTGGAAGGCCACATGCCCATCAAATACCATGTCAATGTGCTTGCCGTTTTTCAGGATGCAGCTAATGTTTTTGGTTCTGACTTCACCGCGTTCGCTGGAGATATCCCCCCACATTTCACCGGTGACGCGGCACTGGTCCATGTTGTAGGTTTTGCCGTTAGGCATGGAGACATCACCAATCAGGGTGATGACCACGGGGGAGGTATTTTGTTGACCGGTCACGCTCGCGTTGGCGTCCGCCCCTTCAATCATCACCGCTTCCGAGAAGGAGCCGGACGGTATCCACGGCAGTTTGGTTTTTTTCGCCTGCAGCGAGGCGTAGCTGAACGTTTTGCTGCTCATGCCGCCTAAATGACCGGTGCCGTTGCCGGGATAAAATCCGGCACCCTGCCCCTGACCTTGTCCAGGATAAAACTGACTCCCCTGCCCGGTTGCCGGTCCCCGTTTCGGATCGGTGACATTCCACTGTCCGGGACCGGCCGGTCCACTGGCGACCGGTCCGTTCGTTGTCATACCCGGACCGGTTGGTGTTGTGGTGGGGGGAGTCCCGGATGCCGGTGTCGGTGGCGTCTGACTCTGCAACTTACTCATAGCATCCATGATTTTGGCAAGCTGTTGCTTCAGCGCTTCGTTTTGCTGCTGCTGGTCTGCTTTGATCTGATTCATGCTGTTTTCCAGCACCGACGTTTTGTTCTGCTGCTGGGTCAGTGCTGACGTCGCCATATTGTCCGTAAAGGAACTGGTGACCACGCTGCCTGTCATGTCTGCGACAACCTGTTTAGCCGGTGCTTTCAGCGTGGCCTGATGGTGTGTATACGCCCATATACCCCCGCCGGCGGCGAGTGCCACAGCCACACAAACCCCAGATATTACCCACTGCCTGCGGCGGGTCACGGTGTTGATGTTGCTCATACCCCACCCTCCGTCCCCGTGGAGAAGATAACCCACACGAAGCCTTCACCCCCGGCATACAGGCTGTGCGTGGTGAGCATCACGGCGCGCACCCCTTTTTGCCAGAACTGCTTTTCTGACAGGGGCCGCGTGATGTAGCCGGTGTTTTTCATGCGATAGCGCATGACCAACAGGTGAGAGCCGACCAGTTGACGCTCTGGCGTCAGCAGCACGCCCGACACCGGGCTGTAGGCTGGCCCACGTACAGCGGCAACTTCGGTATAGCTATCCGGCACTCCGCCGTTCACCACGGTGCGGGCGACGCTCACCAGGGTTTTCTCCCATGGCTGGCTTTCTTCCCAGGTTTTCGCGTCCGGGTTGGCCTTCTGCGGGGCTGAGGCGGGGATGAGGCGCAGCGTGTGGCCACTGCCCGGTTTTGGCGTCACGTCGACGGAGGCCCCGATGCCGTTGGCCGTTTCCAGAAAGAGCGTGAAATTCTGGCCGGTCAGTGGCGTGATAAGCAGGGCGCCGTCTTCAGTATTTTCCTGCGTGAACGCGCCATCAGGTCCGGTGACGCGGGTGATAAGTTCACCCTCAATGACGATTTTATTGGGGCTGGTGTTGCTCAGCTGTGCTTTAAGATGTGCGTCGTTTTCAAATACGGTGCCGGAAGGGCCGCTAACGTCGGCCATCGCGGCGGGCGCGAGACAGACAGCGGCAACGAACGCGGCAAGAAGTCGTGCTTTCATGCGGTTATCCCTGATGCTGTTTTTGAACGGATTGAGGGAGCTGCACTTCGGGGAAGGCGGTCAGACGGATGATGCCGTCCACGTACTTCACGCTGAGCAGGTAGGCTTTATGTAAGTCAGGCATGTCCAACTTCAGGCTGCCGTTAGAGGTGCTGGCAGAGAGCGTTCCGCTGACGAGGGTGTCGCCAGTGCGGGTGTCCAGCTTTTCATCTTCGAGCCGAAACACGGTCGATATGCCGTTCTTTTTGATGTACTCCGCTTCGACGGCCAATGACTTTTTAAGGTCAGAACGGGCCTCTGGCGGCACCCATCTCAGCAACGCGGCGTGCTGACTGTCGACAGTGTCCGGCGTGACACTCAGGCGTAAATTGATAAAAGAGCGCACCAACATGTCGTTCAGGCTGGCATCTCCCTGCGACGCATCGGAGGTAAATGACCGATCAAACACCATCGGGGTGGTGATAGTTTTTTGCGAGGAGGCAAAGTGCCAGGCCATCGCGCTTGTGATGCAGGTGGCCACCAGGGCCAGGGTAAGCAGCGCACCCAGCGCCGCCAGAGCAAGCATCGTCACTCGGTTTCTGGTTTCTCTAACTTGATACTTCATAGTTTGTCCTTCCCGTAGGAAAAAACGCCACCCGAAAGTGGCGCATATACTACTGCATCCAGTGGCGGTTGCTTGAATCAGGCACCCGCCTGAATTGCACCCGGAAAATCACCGTTGGCAGATACCAGTAAAGAAGGTTCAACAGCCACCATGAGCCCTGCCCTTTTTTGAGGTGTCGGATGAGGAGCCAGAGCACGGCGCCCACGCACAGCATTACGATAAAAATGTCACAGAAAAAACCCGTCACGCCGCAGGCGAAAAGCACAAAGGCTTCCTCCGGTGGCAGGCCGGCGACTCGTTTTTGCTGATTGAGGGTTTCCGGGAATCGATATTTCAACGAGTCCTGGTCCATAGAATGGATTATCCGATGATGGTGAAGAAAGCGCGGGTGATGAGGACAAGCATAACAAGACCGGTAAATACCATCGGGTTACGAGTTTTAATAAACCCTGTTGCCGACACAATAACTTCACACAAATATATAACCCACTCCACAGTCGAGCCATGACCGAAAGTGTCATTAGCATCCGATTTTTGTGTGGCCATTAAATCCGTCGCCTGAACCAGGTGCGGAACAATAATCACAGAGAGGGCAATTGCAAATAAAATAAGGTTTCTTTTGGCCGAAGGAGATTGGCAAAGAGAATATTTAAGACGATTTGAATAAAAATGATTAAAGCCAAATTTAAGGCTGCCGATAACTCCTCCCTGAAGTTTACTTTCCCCTTCAGGCAAAGCTACCGCTACCCCTTCCGTAATGCCGGGATCGGACATGACTGATTTCATTGTAAAAAACCTCGATTGAGTAAGAAAAATGTCAGCTTGCGTAAACAGACGTAACGCACGCCTATCTTACATTGAGTCAAAAAAAAAAAAACTGTGACCCAGATCACGTTATTTTCACTTTATAGGATTTTTCTTACCTTTCTCCAAGAGTACGCTCACACTCTCATTTCCTGTGTTATTTCAATCAGGCACAAAATTATGAAAGTAAAAGAGAATATGTACGAGCGGCGCGGCCGTCCGAGGAAATATATGCTGGGCGAAGTGCGCTATCGCGTACTATGGGCACCTGATAATCTGCTGCTGGAGTTACGTATTGCCGCGCGCGTTCGCGGCGTGAGCATGAATGATGAGGTGGTGGGCCGGCTGGTACAGTCATTAGATTTCTCCCCCAAGAAACCGATTATTAAAACCGAGGAAGGTGAACGCCTGTTGGCCCTTGCCCGGTTATTTGATGAGTTTATTCAGGAACATTTGGATATGCTGCGGGAGAAATATGCCCAGGAAGCAACGGTGGTGGATGATAAGCGGCAGTTTTTGGCCGGTAAAATGCGCCGCTTCAGCAGCAGTTTCCCGGTGAATTTAAAAAAGGACATGGAAATTAGCGCGCGGTTTAATCAGCGCAGTATGAATCAGGAAATCGTTCAGCGGCTGCTGGGGTCGCTCAATTATTTTACCGAACAGCAGCTCCCAGAAAATGAGGAAATACAACGACTGCGTGCGCTGGCGATGCTGTTTGATGAATTTATTGTGTCGAAGGTGGCGGTAGCAGAAAACCCGTTAACCAATAAGTTAAATAACGAATTGGGATCTTAGCCATCCTGATGAGATATGCCGGGCAGTACGCCCGGCATAAATTTCATTCTTCTGCGATAAAATGTTTTGATTCCGCCCTGTCTTCGGCGGAACTCATTCCGGAAAGATTTCTGTCGAGCAGTTCCTCCAGTTTTTCATTCCCGCTCTCACCACGAAGCTGCAAATACATTTCCGACATCATGGCCATCATGATGCTGATACCCTCACGGCTGCCGGAAACTTTTCGCATTAAGTCCCGGTTAAATCCTTCCTGGTCAAAGCTATTTCCTTCGCCCTGGTGTTTTTTTACCATCAGCCCGATGTTAACCAGTTCATTGACCACGGAGGAAAAGTTCACCTCACCGTGCGTGGCACCGTTTTGCAACTCAATCTGCACCAACTCCAGCACGTCCCTTTCTGTTTTTTCTTTGAAATAAATATTGCGTCTGGCCATCTCTTTTTCCTGTGTGTCCGGCAGGGATTTATTGCCGGTGATGTTCGCGTTATTTCCCGATGTATTAGGCAATCGCATGGGTGACATAAAGCGAAAGGTGTTATTCTGTTGGTGGCGATTATTCTGCCGAAACTCAGTGTGTGTCAATACGGCACTGCAAATTAACATCTTCCGCTTTGGTTTGGGTGTGTTAATCCGGCACTGTGGAAGAATTTCATGTGTGCGAATCAGGCACTGCATGCCGCTTTGGGGGGTGTTAATCCAGCACTATACGGTATTTTGATGTGTGTTAATTAGGCACCATGCCGTAAATAAGGGTGTGTGGATTAGGCACTACACACCATTTTACATTATTTAATTTATTGATATATAACGAAAAACACTATTAACACACCATGCAGTGCTGGTTAGGGTGTCGGATTAACACACTATCAGGCACTGTAAACACACACAATATGGCACTGAGCTAGCACACAATACGGCACCCCACTAACACACCATTCAGCACCGCAAGGTGTGCTAATTAGCACACTCTTTCCGGGACGCTTGTAAAATTACATTAAAAATCACGGTTAACATCTTGAATTACAACAACAAAACTGCAAGATGAAATCTTGCGTGGGGTGTGATGTAAGTTGTAAGAAAAAGCGGCCTGGTGAAATATCCCTATTCTGTTGATTTATTTAATTCCGTGGTGACATCAGAAGGCGTTCGCAGAGCGCCCTGTGCGCGCCTGTAACTAATTATCTTGCATCGGGAAAGGTGAAAGCGTATTTTCGCCAGAAATCACGCCGCGCTTATCCGGCGCATTCCTGGGGAATATAAAATAATGAAATGGTTTGCTCTGCTCACGCTGGCGGCGGTGTTTTCTGCCCAGGCCAGCCCGGAAATGTGTTTTAACAAGGCGGGACGCGATTACGGTATTGATCCGCTTTTATTGACCGCGATTTCAATACAAGAGTCACGGATGAGAATGGATGCAATAAATAATCACAGCGCCCATAAAACAGAAGATGTCTGCGGCATGCAGATAAACAGTTCACATTATCCTGCGCTGCGGAAATTTGATATTACCCGTGAGCGGTTACTGAAAGAACCCTGTACCTGTATTTACACCGGCGCATGGGTACTGGCCCGAAATTTTCAGGCTTATGGTAAAAACTGGGACAGCGTCGGGATGTATAACACGGGTCCCTCACCGAAACTGATAAAGCAGAGAAGAGCCTATGCTAATCTTATTAAAAATATATATCGCATCTTGGTGGCCACGCAAATGATTCAAAATAATCAAATCACTCAGCGTGACGAAAATCCGCTTCTGGCCAGGTCAACCGCATCAGCCAATACAGACGCAAAAATAAACAATAAATAATATAACCACGAGGCGTGCGTATACGTTTTTTGATTTTATGGTGCGGGAAAGGAAATAATTCTTGGGGAGCATCGGGTAATCATGAGAAATATCCGGCGTTTTTCGATTGCGCCGGACGGATAAACCGCTACCATTCAAAAACATCGTACCCGTCAAGGGTATCAGCGTCCGGGTCAAAACAGATCATCCCTATTTGATGTTGTTTCCGCATACAAAACACTAACTTCCTGACGGGCTTTGAAATCCCCATTTCTTTTAATTTCAATACCGGATACCGGTATTCACGCAGCATTAAAAGATAGCCATAGCCTGTATCAAATACCCAGGGGAATTTTTCACAAACGTATTGCGATAAAATTTCTCCATCGCCCGGCGTTATATGTGCCGTGCTGCATGTCATGCCGTGAACCTTTTCCATGCTGTTGACCTTATACACAGGGAGAGCGAACACTCCCCCTCATTTAAATGCAAAATGTTACGCCTTCATTTTTTTAAACTGCTCGGCAATGATCCACAGCGCCCGGTTTAATTTCACGTCGCCGTCAATACCGTTAATCGCGCGCGTCGTTGTGCGCTTTCCTTTTTCGGTGCGACCGATTAATCCCCCTCGGATCATATTTTCCTGCACCCGCTGAAAGGTGACCCACAAATCATTTTGACGGTCTTCATTGCGACGTGGCATTAATACACTCGCCGGGGTAACGGGGATTTTTTTATCGTCTTCCCCGTAGCGATACATGAGCGCCGCCTGTGCAAACAGGTCTTGTTCGTCCCGGTTGAGGGGGATCTCTTTCATGATGTTCATGTGCTCATCGACCTTGTCAAAGATGCCGAGCACCTCATAGGCTCCCTCGATCACCTGTCCGGTGACGTCGCCTTTGTGCGGAACACGGACTTCCCCAAAATCCTCGCCGCACACCATGCCGTTCGCGCAAACAAAACGGAAAATGCCGGGCAGCATCTGGTAGCTGCTGCTGCCATCGTGTGAATTGAGCAGGACAATTTCCGGCACTTCGCTGCCGATGATTTGGCGCTCGCGGCGCAGCCGCAGCATGTGTTTGGTATGGCCTTTTCTGGCCTCATCACGGACGCGGGTCTGACAGGCAAAGAACGGCTGAAAGCCTTCTTTGCGCAGGCTGTCGAGCAGCTGGATGGTGGGAATATAGGTATATCGGTCACTGCGTGAATCGTGTTTTTCCTCAGAAAATACGCTCGGGACGACGCTGGCCAGCTCGTCATTGGTCAGCGGACGGTCACGGCGGATCTGATTTTTGGAGCCAAAGCGGGACGATAAACGCATAGTAATATCCTCAATGTTGATAATGTTGCTAAATCAGGGTTAGGCATGAGAAACGCGCCGGACGGTTGACGCTGGACGTCCGACAAGGACGCTATTCCTCTTCGAACAATTCATTTCGCAGGTCGCAGTAAGCGTTTGCACTGCGTACCAGTTCTTCATCCGTCAACGTCAGCCCCTGTTTTTCAGCCGCGTGTAAAAAGGCGGGATGGTCTTTCTCCGGCAGGCGCTTCAGGTGCGCCATTGCGCTGACAATCAGGTTGTATTCATAGATTTCGGCATGCAGACCGCAGCCCTGATGGGCTTTTTTACTCAGGCGGGAAATGACCGCATCGGCGCGGATCACATCGAACGGATGGGACGACGAAACATCAGTAATAAAGCCGTCCATGCGCAGGGACGTGCTTTTCGCCCCCCATCTTTCGGGTGGGGTAGTCGTGGCGGTTTTGCTGTTGACGTTATGTGTGTGCATGCTGCAATCCTCTTCAGGGTGAAAATTCATCTAACGGTATGGGTCTAGTGCGCGGCAAAGGGCAACGTTGCTCCACCGCAGGCAGCCGGAAAGGGGCGGAGACAAAAAGTTTTCGGACGGAACGGGAGAAAAGTTTTTGGCGGAGTTTATTTACCCCTTGGAGGATGACCAGGTGGTGCTACGTTAAGCCCTTCGCGTCTAGCCCCCCATCTTTCGGGTGGGGTAGTCGTGGCGGTTTTGCTGTTGACGTTATGTGTGTGCATGCTGCAATCCTCTTCAGGGTGAAAATTCATCTAACGGTATGGGTCTAGTGCGCGGCAAAGGGCAACGTTGCTCCACCGCAGGCAGCCGGAAAGGGGCGGAGACAAAAAGTTTTCGGACGGAACGGGAGAAAAGTTTTTGGCGGAGTTTATTTACCCCTTGGAGGATGACCAGGTGGTGCTACGTTAAGCCCTTCGCGTCTAGGCCATACGTTGGATGACGCACCTGAACAGACAGCGTGCACACACCCGACGGCGAGGAACGCGCCGGCGACCTTAGCGGCCAGCGTCGCTGGCCAGTGTCTGTGCGGCGGCGCAGCCGCCTGCGGGGGTTGACCTGGCCGTTGCCATCAGACCCTAGCCGTAGGCCGTAACCCCGGAGGGGTTACGCGGAGCTTACCGGCTTGCCGGTTAGCGCAGTCGGGCTCGACGACCGGCCGCAGGTCGGGAGCCGAAGGGGGCCAAGCCCTGGGGGTGATTTATCCTGGGAGAAATGGCCAGGAGAATGTCGGAAAGAATGCGCACAGAAAAAATCATGCACAGCAGCTGCACGAAGAAGAAGAGAGAAAGCCCGGAGAGAAAGAGAACGACGGGAAAGCAGGAGACAAGCCCCCGGAACAGAACGGAGAGAAAGGGCGGCGCAGCCGCCCCGTCACTCTGCATTGGGCAGGCTGTTCGCCTGCGGGCGGGTTTCAGCGGGTCAAAAGGCAGGGATTGCTCCCCGCCCTCACCTCAGAATGTCCGGCGACTGCCTTTGATGCGATACCAGAACGGCGTGTACATCTCTCGCGTGATTTTCTGGCTCAGCGAGTTACCGATCCTGACGCATGCGGGAATACCCAACAGTGATAACTGCACGTAACACATCCGCGCCGCCACCGGATCCAGATCGGTGCACTGCACTAACAGCTGCGTCTGCGGATTATAGCCACGGTCAAGCAGCACTTTAGCCGCCGCGATCACCATACCGCCCGCGCCGCAGGTCGGCTCATCGAGCGTGATATAAGGCGCACCGGCTGCCAGTTCCTGCACGCGCTGCCCCATGACCAGCCCCGCAATCAACTCGCTCAGGGAAAACGGGGTGAAAAACTGCCCCATTTCCTTACTGCCGATCTCCAGCTCCATGAAAATGGAACCCAGAAAATCACACATACCCGCATCAAGCCCTGACGTCACCAAAGCCAGCAGCTGAGCCATGCGGTTCAGGTCGGCTTTTTCATAACCGGCAATCGTCTGAAAATATTCATTTTCCAGCTCCTCACACTGCAAAAAGACATTTTCCAGAGCCACGGAGGCCATCGTCACGAAGTCCCTGAATACCTGATACCGGTTGTGATGCCGAGCCGTTTCGCGGAACAGTTTCACAAAGTCTTTGCGGTGTTTGTCCAGCAGAGAGACGGCGCTGTCCCGCGCAGGCCGCGAAAGTGAAACCGCGTCAGCAGGCGTCTCCGGCAATGAAAACAGCGAATCAAACGATAGCTGGCTCATGCTGTTTTATCCGCTTCGCGCTGGCGGGCTGTACATATAAACCCGCTGTCTGTGACCTCGATCGTCAGATCCGCCGTGCCCGTCATCAGGTCATCCAGCATTTCAGGCGCTAACGTCACGCTTTCCCACATATCACCATTGCCCAGTACGAGATCAATCGCGTCAAAATGCGCCCCTGCGTCGTCCCATAAATCCGGATCAAACCCCTCCGCATAACAGATATTGCGTTTTTTCCGGATAAAGGTTGCGGTTGACGCCGTGAGATAAATGCCGTCATCGGCCATAAACCACAGCTCACACGCATTTTTCGTCACGTCCTGAATGACCGGCGTCAGCGTTTCCGCTCTAAAAATCAGTTTGTTCGGCATTGTTCACCTCTGAAAAGTCATTGAATTGCCGCCCCGCAGGGCGGCAAGGGGATCAGGCGTAAGCCCGTTTCAGTTCCAGCGTGCGCAGCACCTGACCGAGTTCACTGCCCCGCATGGCGGGCACCCTGACGGACTGGCGTTTGCGCTGACATTTGGCGATATGACGTCCCAGCGCCTTAAACGGCACGGCGATGTCCTGACTTTTCAACGGTTCCCGCACAATGCGCGGGTGTTTTTTTTCCGTATCAGACTTTACAAACGGCGCGGGGGATGCAATTATCTGCGGGTCGATATTCATAGCATTAACTCCAATCGAGTATTGATAGCCGGTCAGACCTTCCTAGGGGAACAACCGGCACGAGAGAGCAGACGAAAGTCTGCTTTTTTCATTTCTGCGATACGGTTTCTTTGCCTAACACCTCCTTAATACGTTCCACAATTTCGGCATGGCTCAGGGTGCATTCATCGCATAGCTGGAAATACCGGCCTTCCACTTTCGCGTAAATGTCCGTCACGCTGCCGCACATCATTTCGGCAAACTTGAATGATTCGCTGTCCCGCCCGCCTTGCCAGTCCATCGGCGGTAACGTCCCCAGCACGTCCATATATCTGTGCAGGTCGATTTCCACCGGCGCGGTCACATAAGATTTTGCCCGCGCCTCCCAGTAAACGGCCTCCGTGCCTGCGCTCCATTCGAACCGGTTTTTACTCGCGTCGCCGGTGGTAATATCGGGTGTGTACATGGTGTTTCTCCTCGGTGTTGACGGCGGGACAATCCCGCCGCCGTCTGTTATTCCTGCTCTGCCGCAATCTCTGCCATTAATTCGCTGTAGGCGTTTTGAGCCTTTTCCTCTGCCGCCCACGTCAGCGTGATCCCTCTGCGGTCTGCCGTGCCGATAAAGACCGGACGGTCTTTCATCGGCAGGCGGGAAAGATGATCTAACGCACTGCCGATCAGGCGGGATTCGTAAATCTCGTAATGCAACCCGCACCCAGCATGAGCATGCTTTTCAAGACGGGAAATCACCACGTCCGCGCGGATCACATCGAACGGATGGGAAGACGAAATATCGGTAATAAAGCCGTCCATGCGCAGGGACGTGCTTTTCGCCCCCCATCTTTCGGGTGGGGTAGTCGTGGCGGTTTTGCTGTTGACGTTATGTGTGTGCATGCTGCAATCCTCTTCAGGGTGAAAATTCATCTAACGGTATGGGTCTAGTGCGCGGCAAAGGGCAACGTTGCTCCACCGCAGGCAGCCGGAAAGGGGCGGAGACAAAAAGTTTTCGGACGGAACGGGAGAAAAGTTTTTGGCGGAGTTTATTTACCCCTTGGAGGATGACCAGGTGGTGCTACGTTAAGCCCTTCGCGTCT
>NZ_RCZD01000017.1 GCF_006438725.1 Ewingella americana
GCATGACCTCGCAAGAGCAAAGTGGGGGACCTTCGGGCCTCACGCCATCGGATGTGCCCAGATGGGATTAGCTAGTAGGTGAGGTAATGGCTCACCTAGGCGACGATCCCTAGCTGGTCTGAGAGGATGACCAGCCACACTGGAACTGAGACACGGTCCAGACTCCTACGGGAGGCAGCAGTGGGGAATATTGCACAATGGGCGCAAGCCTGATGCAGCCATGCCGCGTGTGTGAAGAAGGCCTTCGGGTTGTAAAGCACTTTCAGCGAGGAGGAAGGCGTTGTAGTTAATAGCTGCAGCGATTGACGTTACTCGCAGAAGAAGCACCGGCTAACTCCGTGCCAGCAGCCGCGGTAATACGGAGGGTGCAAGCGTTAATCGGAATTACTGGGCGTAAAGCGCACGCAGGCGGTTTGTTAAGTCAGATGTGAAATCCCCGAGCTTAACTTGGGAACTGCATTTGAAACTGGCAAGCTAGAGTCTTGTAGAGGGGGGTAGAATTCCAGGTGTAGCGGTGAAATGCGTAGAGATCTGGAGGAATACCGGTGGCGAAGGCGGCCCCCTGGACAAAGACTGACGCTCAGGTGCGAAAGCGTGGGGAGCAAACAGGATTAGATACCCTGGTAGTCCACGCTGTAAACGATGTCGATTTGGAGGTTGTGGGCATGACCCGTGGCTTCCGGAGCTAACGCGTTAAATCGACCGCCTGGGGAGTACGGCCGCAAGGTTAAAACTCAAATGAATTGACGGGGGCCCGCACAAGCGGTGGAGCATGTGGTTTAATTCGATGCAACGCGAAGAACCTTACCTACTCTTGACATCCAGAGAATTCGCTAGAGATAGCTTAGTGCCTTCGGGAACTCTGAGACAGGTGCTGCATGGCTGTCGTCAGCTCGTGTTGTGAAATGTTGGGTTAAGTCCCGCAACGAGCGCAACCCTTATCCTTTGTTGCCAGCACGTAATGGTGGGAACTCAAAGGAGACTGCCGGTGATAAACCGGAGGAAGGTGGGGATGACGTCAAGTCATCATGGCCCTTACGAGTAGGGCTACACACGTGCTACAATGGCATATACAAAGAGAAGCGAACTCGCGAGAGCAAGCGGACCTCACAAAGTATGTCGTAGTCCGGATTGGAGTCTGCAACTCGACTCCATGAAGTCGGAATCGCTAGTAATCGTAGATCAGAATGCTACGGTGAATACGTTCCCGGGCCTTGTACACACCGCCCGTCACACCATGGGAGTGGGTTGCAAAAGAAGTAGGTAGCTTAACCTTCGGGAGGGCGCTTACCACTTTGTGATTCATGACTGGGGTGAAGTCGTAACAAGGTAACCGTAGGGGAACCTGCGGTTGGATCACCTCCTTACCTAAAGATACGCATTGTGCAGTGTCCACACAGATTGTCTGATGAANTATGTCGTAGTCCGGATTGGAGTCTGCAACTCGACTCCATGAAGTCGGAATCGCTAGTAATCGTAGATCAGAATGCTACGGTGAATACGTTCCCGGGCCTTGTACACACCGCCCGTCACACCATGGGAGTGGGTTGCAAAAGAAGTAGGTAGCTTAACCTTCGGGAGGGCGCTTACCACTTTGTGATTCATGACTGGGGTGAAGTCGTAACAAGGTAACCGTAGGGGAACCTGCGGTTGGATCACCTCCTTACCTAAAGATACGCATTGTGCAGTGTCCACACAGATTGTCTGATGAATGTAAATGAGCAAGAGCACCTGTTGATGCGGTGAAGGCGACTTCACTCTGATGCGAAAGTGCCACGCCGCGAAAGTGGTCTGGTACGGATTTTTCGTGTCCCCATCGTCTAGAGGCCTAGGACACTGCCCTTTCACGGCTGTAACAGGGGTTCGAATCCCCTTGGGGACGCCAATCCGATAATGAGTGAAAGACATTATCACCGGTTCTTTATGAACCACAAAGTATCTTAAAGATGACTTTAACGAGTCGTGTTTAAGATATTGCTCTTTAACAATCTGGAACAAGCTGAAAATTGAAACGACACAGCTGAAACTTATCTCTCCGTAGAAGTATTGAGGTAAGGAGTACCCTGTGTTGAGTCTCTCAAGACTTGCAGCACGTAGCGTGCTTTCTTCTTTTTATTAAGAAAAAAGACACCTTCGGGTTGTGAGGTTAAGCGACTAAGCGTACACGGTGGATGCCTAGGCAGTCAGAGGCGATGAAGGGCGTGCTAATCTGCGAAAAGCGTCGGTAAGGTGATATGAACCGTAATAACCGACGATACCCGAATGGGGAAACCCAGTGTGATACGTCACACTATTGCATGGTGAATACATAGCCATGCAAGGCGAACCGGGGGAACTGAAACATCTAAGTACCCCGAGGAAAAGAAATCAACCGAGATTCCCCTAGTAGCGGCGAGCGAACGGGGAACAGCCCACGTACAAGCAGTAGGAGCCTCTTTTATGGGGTGACTGCGTACCTTTTGTATAATGGGTCAGCGACTTATATTTTGTAGCAAGGTTAACCGAATAGGGGAGCCGTAGGGAAACCGAGTCTTAACTGGGCGTCAAGTTGCAAGGTATAGACCCGAAACCCGGTGATCTAGCCATGGGCAGGTTGAAGGTTGGGTAACACTAACTGGAGGACCGAACCGACTAATGTTGAAAAATTAGCGGATGACCTGTGGCTGGGGGTGAAAGGCCAATCAAACCGGGAGATAGCTGGTTCTCCCCGAAAGCTATTTAGGTAGCGCCTCGTGAACTCATCTTCGGGGGTAGAGCACTGTTTCGACTAGGGGGCCATCCCGGCTTACCAACTCGATGCAAACTACGAATACCGAAGAATGTTATCACGGGAGACACACGGCGGGTGCTAACGTCCGTCGTGAAGAGGGAAACAACCCAGACCGCCAGCTAAGGTCCCAAAGTCATGGTTAAGTGGGAAACGATGTGGGAAGGCATAGACAGCCAGGATGTTGGCTTAGAAGCAGCCATCATTTAAAGAAAGCGTAATAGCTCACTGGTCGAGTCGGCCTGCGCGGAAGATGTAACGGGGCTAAACCATGCACCGAAGCTGCGGCAGCGACGCTTATGCGTTGTTGGGTAGGGGAGCGTTCTGTAAGCCGTTGAAGGTGACCTGTGAGGGTTGCTGGAGGTATCAGAAGTGCGAATGCTGACATAAGTAACGATAATGCGGGTGAAAAACCCGCACGCCGGAAGACCAAGGGTTCCTGTCCAACGTTAATCGGGGCAGGGTGAGTCGACCCCTAAGGCGAGGCTGAAAAGCGTAGTCGATGGGAAACAGGTTAATATTCCTGTACTTGGTGTTACTGCGAAGGGGGGACGGAGAAGGCTAGGCTGGCCGGGCGACGGTTGTCCCGGTTCAAGCGTGTAGGGGGAGAGAGTTGGTAAATCCGCTTTCTTATTCAACCCTGAGGCGTGATAACGAGCCACTACGGTGGTGAAGTAGCCGATGCCATGCTTCCAGGAAAAGCCTCTAAGCTCCAGGTAACACGAAATCGTACCCCAAACCGACACAGGTGGTCAGGTAGAGAATACTCAGGCGCTTGAGAGAACTCGGGTGAAGGAACTAGGCAAAATGGTGCCGTAACTTCGGGAGAAGGCACGCTGGCGCGTAGGTGAAGAGACTAGCTCTCGGAGCCGAAGCCAGTCGCAGATACCAGCTGGCTGCAACTGTTTAATAAAAACACAGCACTGTGCAAACACGAAAGTGGACGTATACGGTGTGACGCCTGCCCGGTGCCGGAAGGTTAATTGATGGGGTCAGCCGCAAGGCGAAGCTCTTGATCGAAGCCCCGGTAAACGGCGGCCGTAACTATAACGGTCCTAAGGTAGCGAAATTCCTTGTCGGGTAAGTTCCGACCTGCACGAATGGCGTAATGATGGCCAGGCTGTCTCCACCCGAGACTCAGTGAAATTGAACTCGCTGTGAAGATGCAGTGTACCCGCGGCAAGACGGAAAGACCCCGTGAACCTTTACTATAGCTTGACACTGAACATTGAGCCTTGATGTGTAGGATAGGTGGGAGGCTTTGAAGCGAGGACGCCAGTTCTCGTGGAGCCAACCTTGAAATACCACCCTTTAATGTTTGATGTTCTAACTCGGCCCCATAATCTGGGGTGAGGACAGTGTCTGGTGGGTAGTTTGACTGGGGCGGTCTCCTCCTAAAGAGTAACGGAGGAGCACGAAGGTTAGCTAATCACGGTCGGACATCGTGAGGTTAGTGCAATGGCATAAGCTAGCTTGACTGCGAGAGTGACGGCTCGAGCAGGTACGAAAGTAGGTCATAGTGATCCGGTGGTTCTGAATGGAAGGGCCATCGCTCAACGGATAAAAGGTACTCCGGGGATAACAGGCTGATACCGCCCAAGAGTTCATATCGACGGCGGTGTTTGGCACCTCGATGTCGGCTCATCACATCCTGGGGCTGAAGTAGGTCCCAAGGGTACGGCTGTTCGCCGTTTAAAGTGGTACGCGAGCTGGGTTTAGAACGTCGTGAGACAGTTCGGTCCCTATCTGCCGTGGGCGTTGGAAGATTGAGAGGGGCTGCTCCTAGTACGAGAGGACCGGAGTGGACGCATCACTGGTGTTCGGGTTGTCATGCCAATGGCATTGCCCGGTAGCTAAATGCGGAAAAGATAAGCGCTGAAAGCATCTAAGCGCGAAACTTGCCTCGAGATGAGTCTTCCCTGTGGCTTTAAGCCACCTGAAGGGACGTTTAAGACTAAGACGTTGATAGGCTGGGTGTGTAAGTGCAGCGATGCATTGAGCTAACCAGTACTAATGACCCGAGAGGCTTAACCTTACAACACCAAAGGTGTTTTTAGTCTGAGAGACTATNCATCACTGGTGTTCGGGTTGTCATGCCAATGGCATTGCCCGGTAGCTAAATGCGGAAAAGATAAGCGCTGAAAGCATCTAAGCGCGAAACTTGCCTCGAGATGAGTCTTCCCTGTGGCTTTAAGCCACCTGAAGGGACGTTTAAGACTAAGACGTTGATAGGCTGGGTGTGTAAGTGCAGCGATGCATTGAGCTAACCAGTACTAATGACCCGAGAGGCTTAACCTTACAACACCAAAGGTGTTTTTAGTCTGAGAGACTATGAAGTTTAATTTTCAGCGATGTTCCGAGATTGGTTCGTATGGCGTAACGGAGTGAGCGATCATGAAGTTATGCGGTATGGATGAAACAGAATTTGCCTGGCGGCACTAGCGCGGTGGTCCCACCTGACCCCATGCCGAACTCAGAAGTGAAACGCCGTAGCGCCGATGGTAGTGTGGGGTCTCCCCATGCGAGAGTAGGGAACTGCCAGGCATCAAATTAAGACCATTTCCCCTGACAAGGAAGTGAGAGAAATACCTGACATGAGAGGCATTATTCTTGTGTGAGTACAGAATCGGTGGAGCGGTAGTTCAGTTGGTTAGAATACCTGCCTGTCACGCAGGGGGTCGCGGGTTCGAGCCCCGTCCGTTCCGCCACTTATNGAAACAGAATTTGCCTGGCGGCACTAGCGCGGTGGTCCCACCTGACCCCATGCCGAACTCAGAAGTGAAACGCCGTAGCGCCGATGGTAGTGTGGGGTCTCCCCATGCGAGAGTAGGGAACTGCCAGGCATCAAATTAAGACCATTTCCCCTGACAAGGAAGTGAGAGAAATACCTGACATGAGAGGCATTATTCTTGTGTGAGTACAGAATCGGTGGAGCGGTAGTTCAGTTGGTTAGAATACCTGCCTGTCACGCAGGGGGTCGCGGGTTCGAGCCCCGTCCGTTCCGCCACTTATTGCATAGACCCTGAATCGAAAGATTCAGGGTTTTTTGCATTTTAAATAGCCAAAAATTTAAAAAAATGCAGCTTCTCAACACTCTCTCTCGTTTTTCGCCAGATAATATCGCCTTAACCTGCCTTCTATTTCATTCAGCTTTGACGAAATAAGCCAATAGCTGATCTATTTCTGAAAATTTAACTTAAAAATTAATGTCGCTTGATTAATAAGAGTGACAGATAAATATCTCCTCTCATTATATTCACAAGCAAGTTTCCTATTAATGAAATGTGCTTCACATTGCGTTTACAGCATTTTGTTTTTTTTGATTTTCATCCCATTATAGAAAACCCCATTGATATAAAAGGCGAAAGCTTAGAGTGAGTAAACGGTCTCATTTCGCTGCCCATGGTTAATTAGGAAAGTTACTGATGCAACTTACTCTGAAATAGAATAAAGTCATTTTCCTTTATTGGTCGGCCTGAGACGCATCTTGTATGAAATACTCACTGGATATTCTGAATTGGCAGGCTATAGCGCCGGGCATTACAGATGCATCTCGCTGGGAGGCGTGGGCTGCTCAGGATGTAAGCTTTCCATTGGCTGGTGAACTGGCAAAAAGCCAAACAATCCCTATGATGACGGCACGAAGAATGAGTCCTGCAAGCCGCCTGGCCGTCGAGACAAGCCTAAGTATTATGGATTGTAATCCGGTGGATATGGCCATCTTTACCAGCCGTCATGGTGAACTAGATAGGACCTATAAGATTCTGCAAAGCCTTGCTGTGACTGACGACATTTCACCTACCGATTTCTCAATGTCAGTGCATAACACGGCAGCCGGATGGCTGACCATTGCCGGCAAGAAAACACTTCCTGTGACTTCATTAGCCGCAAGTGAAGACAGCTTTCAGCAAGGAATACTCGAAGCTATCGCTATGTTACATACCGGGGCAGAGCGCGTTCTATTAGTCGATTTTGACGCTCCTATTCCGCAGGTTTACTCACAAAATGCTGAGCCAATATCTGCACCCTATGCCGTTGCATTGTTATTGTCGAAAGGCAGCACATTAAGTTTTGAACGCCTGCCTAATACTCACCGCCCGCTCTCGCCAGTTTTACCTCAAAGTTTGCAGTTCCTTCGCGGCTGGTTGAATAAAAAGATCTCGTTCTATGTTGCTGCTCAGGAACACCAATGGCAATGGACATCCCATCGTGGCGAATAAACCCACCGCAAGTTTACAGCGTTCCAGCGTGTTCAACCGGATCTGGCGCTGGATCGCAACAGGGGTTTTTTTTGCACTTTTCGGAATCGGCGGGCTGGCGCTTTCTCTGGTCTGGTTTACTCTCTTACGTCTCGTTGTGCGTGAGCGTGATGTACTGCAGCAGCTAACACACAACAGTATCCGCTACAGCTTCAGGTTTTTTTTGCATGGGCTGCGCCTGGCCGGCGTGATGGACTTTAGGATTATTGGCGCGGATAAATTCAAGTCCGATCACGGATGTCTGGTTGTCGCTAATCATCCGAGTTTGCTTGATTACGTCTTCCTTGCATCCTGCATGCCGCGCTGTGACTGTATTGTTAAGCAGGCATTACTGGATAATCCCTTTGTCCGGGGCGTCATTAAGGCGGCAGGATACTTGGTAAACTCAGGTTCTGAGGGGTTGATGGAAGCTTGTGAAGAGCGGTTGAAGTCAGGGGGGACACTGCTCATCTTTCCTGAGGGAACGCGTTCTGTGGTTGGGCAGCCTTTAACATTGCAGCGTGGGGCGGCAAACATCGCGGTTAGAGCCAAGTGCCCGGTGCGGATCGTGCACATCTCCTGCCATCCACCGATGCTGACGAAACAGGGTAAATGGTATAAGATCCCTGAGACGAAACCTCAGTTTATTATTAGGGTTCAGGATAAGATCGACGCCAGACAATTTAACGATAAGCACGATCTTTCTCCTGCGCTGGCGGCGAGACGTTTTACGCGTTATCTCCAGCGCGAACTGATGCGTGTCGACATTAAAAATAACGAGAAATAAGTCATGGATTCATTAAGTCACGATATTAAAATTCTTATCATCGAAACCCTTAATCTTGAAGGGATGACGCCAGAGGAAATTAGTACTGATGCTCCTCTGTTTGGTGATGGTTTAGGACTGGATTCCATAGACGCCCTGGAATTAGGCTTAGCATTAAAAAAACAATATGGCGTTGTACTTTCTGCCGAGAGCCAGACAATGCGGCAGCATTTTTTTTCAGTGGGAACCCTCGCTAACTTTATTTCTGAGCAGCGTGGTTGAGAGGGCTTATGCAAAAACACGAAATCTATCAACAAGTCACCATTCTGTTGGTCAAGCTGTTCGAAATCGATGAAGGTGATGTCAAACCTGAAGCTCTGCTTTATGACGATCTGGACTTAGACAGCATCGATGCCGTCGATCTGGTGGTGCATTTACAGCGTGTCACCGGAACGAAAATTAAACCAGAAATGTTCAAATCTGTTCGTACTGTTCAGGATGTGGTTGATGCAATTGATGAATTGCTCAACGCCGAACCGCAATAAACCGGTGATGCGCAATTTCCAATCCCGTTCCACCTCACGTACTTCTATTATTGTTCAGGCAATGGTGGCCCTGGTCATCATTGCCTATCCTTTCGGCGTCTGGTTTGGTGTGGCACGGTTCGGAATCAGTGTCCTGGCCCCTCTTCTTTGCATTGTTTTTTTGTTGCGGTTACTCACCGCTCGCGTGAAAGCGGGCCAGTTGTGGTGGGTGATGACATTGAGTGCGGCCATTGGCCTGGTACTGTCCGCGAGCAGTGCATTGCTGAATCAAAGCCACTTGCTGTTATATTACCCGGTGGCTGTCAACAGCCTGTTATTACTGGTGTTTGCTGCATCATTACGCAGTTCCTCGCCGATCATTGAACGGCTGGCGCGTCTGCGCGAGAGCCAACTGCCGCCAGCCGCCATTGTCTATACGCGGCGGGTTACCCAAATCTGGTGTGTTTTCTTCTTCTTTAACGGCCTGGTCGCATTGTATACCTGCCTCAAAGGCGACATGGCACTTTGGGCTTTTTACAATGGTGGCCTGAGTTACGCACTGATTGGTGTGCTGATGGGGGGAGAATGGATAGTGAGAAAATGCATCCTGCGTGTTTGAGTCTGCCGATGAAAAACTGGCTGGATGATTCACGCGATGCACAACAATTAGTCTCCTGGTGCGATGGTGCCGCGTGGGATCTGGCGACATTTCGTCGTGACGTTCTCGTCTTGATCCGCCAAATCTCTCCTGCCGTACATCAGCGCTGGGCGTTGTGTTTTACGAATAACTACCATTTTGCCGTAGCGCTGCTGGCCGTTCTCTACTGCGGACGCGTGCCGGTATTACCGGGCCACTCCCGCCAGGCGCAGCTTGAAGAGCAACGTCATGAATTTGATGTGCTGTTAACCGATCAGCCATTAATGTTGTCTTGCCCGGTATTCCCTTTCCCCTCAGCGGACACCTGTGCGGCAGACGTGACGGGCGATCCTCTTCCCATTTGGCGTGAGGATCTGTTCATTATTTTATTTACCTCGGGCAGCAGCGGGTTACCTCAAAAGGTGATTAAACCGGTACGTTGCCTTGAAGCCGAAACCCAGTGGCTGGCACAGTGTTTCGGGGAGCATCTTAGTGTCGCCTGGTTTGTTGCCAGCGTGGCTCCACATCATATGTATGGGCTGACTTTTGGCCTGATGCTGCCGCTGTCGCTCGGCAGGCCGTTTTATGCCGCCAGTCTTGAATACCACGAGCAACTGGTGGCGCTGGCTCAGCAACTTTCGCTGGCTGTCGTCAGCAGCCCCTCTTTTTTACAGCGACTGGACAGCCACCTTAGCGCCGTGAATTGCGAGCAGGTCTTTTCGGCGGGCGGAACTTTGCTGGCAGAGGATGCCGGAACAGCGGCCAGACACTGTGGCACCTGGCCGGTAGAGATCTATGGCACCACTGAAACCGGCGTGATTGCCAGCCGTCGTCAGCAAAAGCCTGACTCACCCTGGACACTCTTTGAAAAAATTCAACTGATGGGGCATGCAGACGGTCAGTATTCAGCATTATCAGATTGGATCCCACAGCCAGACGGGGTGTTTTTAGGGGATACTCTCCACGTGCTGCCTGACGGCAAACGCTTTGAGCTGGCTGGGCGCAAAGATCGGATAGTGAAAATTGCTGAACAAAGGATTTCGCTCAGTGAAATAGAGCGGCGACTGCTGGCGATGAGCCTGATCACTGACGCCAGCGTACTGACACTGCAAATCAAAGGTCGTGTCTATATTGCTGCCGCCGTCGTGCTTAAGGAACCGCATCTTCAGGATGAGATAATGACGCAGAGCGCAAGGATCGCTTTCTTACGTCATTCGCTGCGTGATTGGCTGCCCGCCGTCGCGATCCCTCGCTTCTGGCGCTTCGTTCCGGCCATCCCGTTAAACTCACAGGGGAAGCGTACCTACGCTGAATTACAGGATTTATTTGTATGATGATGCCGCAGATAGTGAGCCAGAAAGAAGAGGGTGGCAGTGCTGTCAAACTTGAACTTCGCTTGCAGCCCGCGCTGTTTTGGTTCGACGGTCATTTTCCGCATCATGCGATCCTGCCGGGCGTGACACAGGTTCACTGGGTGATGGTCTTTGCCACGACCTTACTGGCGCTCGACCAGGCTTTTACCGGCATGGACGTGGTGAAGTTCCAGCGTCCTTTATTGCCGGGAGATGAGGTGCACCTGAGCATCGAGTGGCTGAAAGAAAAGTCGCGTCTGAATTTTCAATACAGCGTAGCGGGCTATATCGCCAGCAGCGGGAAAATTACTTTATGCCACTGACACCCGGTGAGCGATTTTCACCTTGTCTGATCATTCCCTGCTATAACCATGGCGCGATGATGGCGGATGTGGTCTCGCGTCTGCACGTTTTTGGTCTGCCCTGCATTGTGGTGGACGACGGCAGCGATCGGGCCACCGCGCAGGAGCTTGAACGCCTCGCTGCGGTGACCCCCTGGTTAACGCTGCACCGGTTAGCACAAAATCAAGGCAAAGGTGCTGCGGTGATGGCCGCGCTTACCCTGGCTTGTGCACAAGGCTTCAGCCACGCGTTACAGGTTGATGCCGATGGTCAGCACCATCTGGCTGATGTGCCTCGGTTGCTGGAAGAGGCGCAACAGCATCCCGACTGTCTGATCTCCGGCCGCCCGGTCTATGATGACTCAGTGCCCAAAGCGCGGCTTTATGGCCGGTATATCACCCATGTCTGGGTGTGGATCGAAACGTTGTCGCTGTCGCTGAAAGACAGCATGTGCGGCTTTCGGGTGTACCCTCTGTTGCCGGTTATGCGTCTGCTCGGTACAACGACGCTCGGCGAGCGGATGGATTTCGACACTGAAATCATGGTGCGCCTCTACTGGCAAGGAACGCGCAGCCGCTTTATTCCTACTCAGGTCGTTTACCCATCAGACGGCCTTTCGCACTTCGATCCCCTGAAAGACAATCTGCGCATTTCTTATATGCACTCGCGGCTGTTTTTCGGCATGTTGCGACGTATGCCACAATTGTTACGTCAGCGTTCGACGCCGTCTGAGCTGCATTGGTCCGCCACGCAGGAGCGTAAGGGGCTGTGGGGACTCCGCCTGATGCTCAAGGTTTATCAGTTGCTCGGGCATCGGGCATTCAAACTGTTGCTCTACCCGGTGATCGGCTACTTCTGGCTGACAGGGCGGGTACAGCGCCACGCATCGCAGCTTTATTTACAGCGCCTGGCCGATTTTGCCCGCCAGCAGAGCGTGAGCCTGCCTTACCGGTTAAGTCCTTTCCGCCATTTCATGCGTTTTGGCGGCGCGATGCTAAACAAACTCGCCAGCTGGCAGGGGGAAGTGCGCAACGTGACCCTGATTGATGAAGCGATTTGTGAAGCACAAATCGCCAGCGGGCGTGGCACCCTGATTCTGGCCTCGCATCTGGGCGATATCGAGTCCTGCCGTGCGATTGCCTCGCTCAATCAGCGGGTGGTGGTCAACGCGCTGGTATTTACCCAGCATGCAGAACGCTTTAATCAGGTCATAAAAGAGGTCAACCCGCAGGCTAACATCAATCTGATACAGGTCAGCGACATGGGGCCTGAAACTGCCATTATGCTACAAGAAAAACTGGATGCTGGTGAGTGGGTGGCAATGGTCGGTGACCGCACCTCTGCCGGACGGCACCAGCGTGGTGAGCAACAGGCCCGCGTGATTTACAGCTCTTTTCTCGGCCACCCGGCCCCTTTCCCTCAGGGGCCGTTTATCCTTGCTGCTGCACTCGGTGCGCCGGTCTTTCTGATGTTTGGCATTGAATATGCCGGGCGGCTGAATATCCATTTCGAAGCCTTCGCCGATCCGCTCCTATTGCCGCGCGCCACGCGTCAGCAGGCGTTACAGCAAGCCGTTGAGCGCTATGCCGGGCGGCTGGAACATTACTGCCTGCGCGCACCGCATGACTGGTTTAACTTCTTTGATTTTTGGCAATCACCGCCGCATCCCAGCGATAACCGGAAAACTGACTAATATGACTCTGCAAGACGATCCCCGTTTTCGAACCTGCGTAACGATCACTGTGCCGTTTCACGATGTCGATGCCATGGGCGTGGTTTGGCACGGCAACTACTTTCGCTACCTTGAAGTCGCGCGTGAGCAGTTGCTGAAACAATTTGATTACGGCTACCGGCAGATGCAGGCTTCCGGCTACGTCTGGCCGATTGTTGACACCCGGCTGAAATATATTTCATCGGTGCGGTTCGAGCAAAAAATTGAAGTACACGCACAGATAGAAGAAGTGGAAAACCGTCTGCGGATTGGCTATCTCATCCTGGACGCCGAAACAGGCAAACGCACCACCACAGGCTACACCTTACAGGTGGCGGTCGATTTGCATACGCAGGAAATGTGTTTTGCCTCGCCCCCAATCCTGCTGGACAAAATGGGACTCAGTCTGTAATGCGCACTCTATTACTGCTGCTTGGCCTGCTCAGCCTGGGCGCACACGCCGTGACGTTACCTGAATTGCAACAGCGGTTCAGTCAGCAACCGATTTTACGCGCTGATTTCAGCCAGCAGCGCACCATCAGCGGTATGAGCCAGCCGTTGAACTCCAGTGGCAATCTGCTGATCGCACAGAAAAAAGGCCTTTGGTGGCAGCAGGAAAAACCTTTCACCCTGACTTTATTACTGACCGAAAATCGGATGGTGCAAACCTTGTCCGGGCAGCCGCCACAGGTGGTGACGGCAGAGAGTAACCCGCAGATGTTCCAGTTCAACGCGTTGCTGACCGCGCTATTTCAGGCCGATCAGCAGGTGCTGGAGCACAACTTCACGCTTAATTTCAGCGACCAGGGGCAGGGTGCGTGGCAGTTGATCCTCACACCGAAAACCTCACCGCTTAACCGGCTGTTTCGCACCATCACGCTTAATGGCCGGGAATACCTCAACCTGATTGATATCAACGATATGCAGGGTGATGAGACGCATGTCCGCTTTTTTAACCAGCGCACCCAACCTGCGGCGCTGACGGCTGCCGAGCTGGCACATTTTGACGGTTAAACTTCATCGCCAACTGGCCCTCGTCTGGCTGCTGATTTGTCTCTTGCTGGTGGCGGCGCTGTTCTGGCTGTTGCCGCGCAGTCAGGTAAACAGCAGCGTGCTGGCCTTGTTGCCCAGGCAGCAGTTGCAGGGCGTGCCCGATGCATTGTCGCGCGGTTTCAGCCAACGGCTCGACCGCCAACTGATGTGGCTGGTCAGCCCGCCCGAAGGGCAGGGCAGCGCTGTGGCGCAAGACTGGCTTGAATCACTGCGCCAGCTGCCAGCCTTGCGTCAGGTTGAGGGGCCAATGGATGCGCAGCACCAGCAACAGTGGGGGGAGTTCTTCTTCCAACACAGAAATGCCTTGCTGGATGATGCCACCCGCCAGCGCCTGCAAAGCGGCGCACAGGCGCAAAGTCAGTGGATCCTCGGTCAGCTCTATTCGGCTTTTGCCGGTGTGAGTGGTAAAGAGCTGGCCGGCGACCCGCTGCTGCTGCTGCGCGGGTCGCAGCTGGCACAGCAGCAAAACAGCGGTGGTATGACGCTCGATAACGGCTGGCTGACGGCGCGGGATAAGCAAGGGCGCAGCTGGTATCTGATCCACGCTGAACTGAAGGCCTCCTCGTACGACATCACCAGTAGCAAACAGATTGTCGCCAGCCTGAACGGGCTTGAGCAGTCGTTCCGGCAGCGCTTTCCGGGGGCTGAGGTGTTGCAGCGCGGGACGCTGTTTTACAGCAACTACGCCAGCCAACAGGCGGAGCATGATATTTCCACCCTTGGTCTGAGCTCGGTCGCCGGGGTTTTCCTGCTGATTTTACTGGTCTTCCGCTCAGTATTGCCGCTGCTGCTCAGCCTGCTGTCGATTACCATCGGCGCGCTGACCGGTACGGTCTTTACGCTGGCCGCATTCGGTGAAATTCACATCATGACACTGGTGCTCAGTACCAGCATTGTCGGTATTTCAGCCGACTACACGCTCTACTTTCTGACCGAGCGGCGTATCCACGGCGGGGAAACCTCTGCTCTCGACAGCCTGAAAAAGCTCTTCCCGGCACTCTCTATGGCGCTGTTGACCACGGTGGTGGCGTACCTGATGTTACTGATCGCCCCGTTCCCCGGTTTACAGCAGTTGGCGGTTTTTGCCGCTGCGGGCCTGAGCGCCGCCTGTATTACTGTGATGTGCTGGTATCCGCTATTAGCCAAAAATCTGCCGGTCGGCCCGGCACCAGGCCTCGTGCTGATCCAGCGTTGGCTTCATGCGTGGCAAAACCGCAGGGCGCTACGCCTGGGATCACCGATCGCCGTCATGGCGCTGATCCTGGCCGGATTCAGCCAGTTGCAGATCAACGATGACATCGGCGATCTGCAGGCGTTGCCTAAAGATCTTCAACAACAGGAGCGACAAATCGCCGCGTTAACCGGGCAGACCAACGATCAAAAATGGTTGGTGGTGTACGGCGATAACGCCGAACAAACGCTGCAACGGCTGGAAGCCCTGCGCCCGAAACTGCAACAGGCCAAAGAACGCGGTACGCTCGACGGTTACCGGCTGATTGGCCTGCCATCACAACAGCAGCAGAAGGAGGATCTAACCCTGCTGCGCCAGCGTGCGCCAGAGGTGTTAAGCCAGCTCAGCCAGGCGGGGATCAGGCTGAAACCGGCCGATCTCAGCCCGCAATGGGTGACGCCACCGGCGTGGCTGGAAAGTGTGGTCAGCCAGGGTTGGCGTCTGTTGTGGCTTTCGCTGCCGGACGGTCGCACCGCCACGCTGGTGCCGGTCAGCGGGGTGCATGACAGCGCGGCAATGAGTGAACTGGCCGCCAGTGCCGACGGCGTGGGTTGGGTCGATCGCAAAACCGAGTTCAGCCAGGTATTCTCACAATACCGTGTGATGCTCTCCCTGCTGCTGACGCTGGCCGTCACGCTGATTGCCGGGATTTACCTGTGGCGTTTTCGCCTGCCGCACGGACTGGTTTGTCTGGTGCCTACGTTGCTCTCGCTGGGGATGGGCATTGCCGCGCTGGCATTGAGTGGGCACAGTCTGAATCTGTTTTCGCTGCTGGCGCTGGTTCTGGTGCTGGGTATTGGCATTAACTACACGCTGTTCTTCACCAATCCGCGTGGCACGCCGACCACCTCGATGCTGGCGATATTCATGGCCGTGGTGACCACCCAGCTCACTTTCGGCATGCTGGTTTTCAGCTCAACGCAGGCCATCAGCAGTTTTGGTATCGTACTCAGCGCAGGTATTTTCACGGCTTTCCTGCTGTCTCCTTTAACCTTACGCGTTCAAAAATCAGGACCGACACCATGACCCGTTTTGCCCTCCTGTGGCTGTGTTTACTGGTGCTGCTCAGCGGATGTGCGGCCAACAAGGCCATGGATGCTGACAACGTAACGCCAGCTCAGGCATGGCTGCGCCCCGGCGTGCGGGTTAAATTACCGGCTCCCACACTGGCCACTCCCCTTCATCAGCAGCAATTGTTGAGTGCAACGGTGGACGGAAAAACCCAGTCTTTGCTGGTTCTGTTGAGCGCGGATGGGCAGTCGCTGCAACTGGCCGGGCTTTCGCCGCTGGGCATTCGCCTGTTCAAACTGCTCTACGATCAACAGGGGATCCACACTGATCAGGCGGTAAGCCTCGGCAAGATGCCGCCAGCCAGTCAGGTGCTGGCCGATATCATGCTGAGTTATTGGCCGCTAAGCCGCTGGCAACCGCTGCTGCCACCGGGCTGGCGGCTTGAAGATACCGGTGAGCGGCGCGTATTATCGGACCAAAACGGGCAGGAAGTGACACGCATCGACTACCTGCAACGCGGCAATCAGCGCCAGCCGGTGTCGATTACTCAGCGGGCGTTTCGCTACCAGATCAACATCCAGAATGTCGGTAACTAACATGATCTTTATTTCTGCGGTCGGTATGGTCAATGCGCTGGGCAATGATCCTGATGAAGTGGCGGCTAGCCTTGCATCAGGCCATGCGCCGGGGCTCCAACGGCAATCTGGCTGGTTGACAGATCAGACGCCGGTTTGGGTCGGGCAGGTGACGGGTGAACTGCCGTCAATTCCGCCCGCTCTGGCACAACATAACAGCCGCAATAATCAACTGCTGCTGGCTGCGTTGGCGCAGATTAAACCGCAGGTCAGCGCGGCGATTGCCCGTTATGGCAATCAGCGGGTGGCGGTGATCATGGGCACCAGTACGTCGGGGATTGCCGAAGGCGAAGCGGCGATCCGCTATCATCATGTGCATGGCGAACTGCCTGAGCAATACCATTATCAGCAGCAGGAACTGGGCGATCCGGCGCAGTTCCTGCAGCGGTTTTTAGGGTTGAGTGGCCCGGCTTACACCTTATCTACCGCCTGCTCGTCAAGCGCACGGGCGATCATCAGCGGCCAGCGGTTGATCGCCGCCGGCATGGTGGATGCCGCGCTGGTGGGCGGTGCCGACAGCTTGTGTCGTATGGCGATCAACGGTTTCAACAGTCTGGACTCCCTGTCGGCAGGCCGCTGTACACCGTTCGCCAAAGATCGTGACGGCATCAACATCGGCGAAGCCTCAGCGCTGCTGTTGCTGACCCGTGAGCCCGCCGGGGTCGCACTGCTGGGCTTTGGTGAATCCTCCGACGCCTGGCATATGTCAGCCCCGCACCCGCAGGGCGAAGGGGCTGAACGCGCAATGCGCATGGCATTGCATCAGGCAGGTCTTATGCCCTCTGACGTCGGTTATATCAATCTGCACGGCACGGCGACGCCGCTCAATGACAGCGTGGAGGCCGGTGTTATCGAGCGCATCTTTGGCGACCGCGTGCCCTGTAGTTCAACCAAACATTTAACCGGCCATACGCTGGGGGCGGCCGGGGCCACAGAAGCGGCGCTGAGCTGGCTGATGCTGACCCGTAACCTCAACATTCCGGTACAGGACTTCTCACGGGTTGAGCGCGATGACAGCCTGGCGCACATCGGTTTGGCCCTGACACCACAGCGGCTTCGAAAACCGGTTATCCTGTCGAACTCGTTTGCCTTTGGTGGCAATAACGCCTGTCTCTTGCTAGGACGTCCCTCATGAATGACCTTCACAACCCGGTGTATGCACCGCCCGCGCATTATCTGCCGCACAACGCGCCAATGGTGCTGCTCGATGAGGTGATCTCCGTCGGCAAGGAGAGTGCACATTGCAGCTCGCGGGTTTCTACCACGGGTGCTCTGGCGCCGTTTTTAACCGCACAGGGCGCGCTGCCCGCCTGGTTTTCCCTTGAGCTGATGGCGCAAACCATTGGTGTCTGGAACGGCTGGCACAATGCAGAGCAGGGCGACCTGCCGCAACTCGGCATGTTGCTTGGCTGCCGGGGAATGCGCTGCGCGCAGCCCGAGTTCGCATCGGGTGCGCAATTGGATATGCATATCCAGCAGATCCTGCGCGACAGCAAAATTGCCAGCTTCGAATGCACGCTGTTCATTCGCAACGCCAGGGATGACGGGCCGGTGGCCCATGCGCGTCTCAACACTTATCAGCCCGACGCACAGGACATACTCAGCATCACTCAGGGGAGGCAGCCATGACCCGCTCTGTATTGGTCACCGGTGCCAGTAAAGGCATCGGCCAGGCGATAGCCTGCCAACTGGCGAAAGACGGTTTTGAGGTAGTGATCCATTACCACAGTGACCGCAGCGGTGCCGGGCAGACGCTGGCGCAGATCACGGCGGCAAACGGCACGGGGCGGCTTCTCGGTTTTGACGTCAGCCAGCGCGTGCAGTGCCGCGAGGTGCTGGAAGCGGACATCAGGACTTTTGGTGCCTATTACGGCGTGGTCAACAATGCCGGCATTACCCGCGATGGCGCGTTTCCGGCGTTGAGTGATGATGACTGGGACGCCGTGATCCACACCAATCTCGACAGCTTCTATAACGTTCTTAAACCCTGCATCATGCCGATGATTGGCCTGCGCCAGGGCGGGCGGATCATCGCACTCTCCTCCGTCTCGGGCGTTACCGGCAATCGCGGACAGGTCAATTACAGCGCGGCCAAGGCGGGCATTATTGGTGCCTGTAAGGCGCTGTCGCTGGAGCTGGCAAAACGCAAAATCACCGTGAACTGCATCGCGCCAGGTCTTATCGACACCGGCATGACGGACATGGAGCCCGCGGCCATCGATGCTGCAATGAACATGATCCCGCTAAAACGTATGGGTAGCGCTGAAGAGGTGGCGGGACTGGCGAGTTATCTGATGTCGGATATTGCGGCTTATGTCACCCGGCAGGTGATTTCCATCAACGGAGGCATGGTATGACGCACCGCGTGGTGGTCACCGGCATGAAAGGTATTACCGCTTTCGGCCAGCACTGGGAGGCGATCTCGCCACGTTTGCAACGGGGCGAAAATGCCGTGCGCCATATGGACGAGTGGCTGGCGTATCAGGGGCTGAATACTCATCTGGCTGCGCCGGTCGATAACTTTGTCCTGCCGGAGCATTACACCCGCAAACGTATCCGCGCCATGGGCCGGGTATCGCTGCTCTCTACCCGCGCGACAGAACTGGCGCTGGAGCAGGCGGGGCTGATTGACGATCCGATATTAACGCACGGCGAAACCGGCATTGCTTACGGCTCCTCGACGGGCAGTACCCAGCCGCTGAGCGAATTTGCCAGCATGCTCAACGAAAAACACACACATAACATCACCGGCACTACCTACGTGCAGATGATGCCGCACACCACGGCGGTGAATACTGGCCTGTTCTTTGGGCTTAAGGGACGGGTGATCCCAACCTCCAGCGCCTGCACTTCGGGCAGCCAGGCGATTGGCTACGCCTATGAAACCATCAGGCATGGTTACCAGACGGTGATGGTAGCGGGCGGTGCTGAGGAGCTCTGCCCGTCAGAAGCGGCGGTGTTTGACACCTTATTCGCCACCAGCCAGCAAAATGATGCGCCGAAAACCACACCGCGACCTTTTGATGTTCAGCGCGACGGGCTGGTGATCGGCGAGGGTGCCGGAACGCTGATCCTCGAATCCCTCGATCATGCGTTAGCGCGTGGCGCGAAGATCTATGCGGAAATCATCGGGTTTAGCACCAACTGCGATGCCTCCCACATCACCCAGCCGCAAAAAGAGACCATGCAGGTGTGTATGGAAAAATCGCTGAAGCAGGCAGGGCTGGCAGCGGGGGATATCGGGTATATCAGCGCGCACGGCACCGCCACCGAACGCGGTGACATTGCCGAAAGCCAGGCGACGGCGGCGGTGTTTGGCAACCGAACGCCTATATCCTCACTGAAAAGTTACTTCGGCCATACGCTCGGGGCCTGCGGCGCGCTGGAGGCCTGGATGTCACTGGAGATGCTCAACGAAGGCCGCTTCGTGCCCACCATTAATCTCACCGAACCTGACCCAAACTGCGGCGATTTGGACTACATCATGGGCGAATCACGTCTGATTCAGACCGAATTTATTCAGTCCAACAACTTCGCGTTCGGCGGCATTAACACCTCGCTGATTTTTAAGCGCTGGCCTTAACTGTGTGCCAGTTACTCATGGCGACCACCGGTGATGATCTCCCCCTCGGGCGCTTACCGGATACCGTACTGGCAAGCTCCGGGCAGTTAGCCCCGCAGCGCCGCCGGCAGTTTCTGACCGGCAGGGCGCTGCTGGCCGGAGCCATGTTCACGCAATACGGTCACCGGACTTTGCCGGCTATCACGCTTTCCCCGTCAGGAAAGCCGGCGTTTACTGATGCCACGCTGCCACACTTTTCCCTCAGCCACAGCGCAGATCTTGTGGTGTTGGCACTGTGCGTGAAGGGGGAGATTGGTTGTGACGTGGAGACTCTCCGCCCGCGCCCGTCGTGGCCCATGCTGGCGCAAGCCCTGTTCAGCGCAGAGGAAAACCGGTGGCTCGGCGAGCATATTGAGCCGCTGACAGGCTTCTGGATATTATGGAGTCTGCGCGAAGCCTGGCTGAAACAGCAGGGGCGCAGCGTCTGGGAGATGGCGTCTGTCGCCATAAATCCACGGCAATCGAGTTTTACCGCCGCAGCGGCAAGCGGCGGGCCGCTCTGGTCAGCCAACTGGCAGGGGCACGCGGTCGCGCTGGCATTGCCGGAGACTACGTTGCCGCCAGCGGACATCATTTCTGCCGAAAACTGGACCTGTTACCGCTCCACCTCTCCCCGCGATTAATGCTCTCGAATCAAAAGTCTTGTGACTTACCTGTCGTTTTTATCCATTAAATGCCGGTTCATACTCTCTGCATCAGATTGACCGGTTCGCCGGACTTATCTTTAATAAGAGAGAAAATATGAGCATCCCTGCATTTGGTCTTGGTACGTTTCGCCTGAAAGATGAAGTGGTAAAAGCCTCGGTTTCCACCGCGCTGGAATTGGGCTACCGCGCCATTGATACCGCACAGATTTATGGCAATGAAGCGGCGGTCGGTGAAGCATTGGCTGAAAGCGGCGTCGCACGCGAGGCGTTGTACATCACCACCAAAATTTGGACCGAAAACCTCGGCGCAGACAAGCTGGTCACCAGCCTGAAAGAGAGCCTGAGCAAACTGAAAACCGACTATGTTGACCTGACGCTGATCCACTGGCCGTCGCCGGGCAACGCGGTCAGCGTGGCAGAAACTATGCATGCGCTGGTGGAAGCTAAAAACCTGGGTCTGACCCGCGAAATCGGTATCTCCAACTTTACGGTGGCGCTGATGCAGGAAGCCATCGACGCGGTGGGTGCTGACGCCATTGCCACCAACCAGATTGAGCTGTCGCCGTTCCTGCAAAACCAGACCGTGGTGAATTTCGCCCGTAAACACAATATCGCCGTCACGTCATACATGACGCTGGCCTACGGTGAAGCGCTGAAAGATGCCACCATTATCGACATCGCCGCGCGCCATAATGCTACCCCGGCGCAGGTGGTTCTGGCCTGGGCATTGCAGTTGGGTTACGCGGTGATCCCGTCCTCTACCAAGCGTGAAAACCTGGCGAGTAACCTGCTGGCGCAGCAGCTGAAACTGACAGCTCCCGATATGGCAGCCATTGCCGCGCTGGAGCGCAACGGGCGTCTGGTCAGCCCGGAAGGCCTGGCGCCTGAGTGGGACTAAACTTGCCAGCCATGATTATGCATTGAAATCTGACCCATGCTCCGGCGTGGGTTTTTCTTTTTATCACGGTGATGACGAATTGAGTTTCTCGCTGAGGAAATCAATAAAACAGCGAATGCGTGTACTGACCGTCTGGTCGCTGTAATAGACCGCGTTCAGCGGCATGGCGATGCGCATAATGTCCGGCACCAGCAATTTAACCAAATCTCCGCGTTGTATATCCGGCTGCGTCATGAAATCGGACAGGCAGGCGATACCGTTACCCCGCAGACATAACTGGCGCAGCGTCTCGCCGCTACCCGCGCTGATAAACGGCGTGATGGTCAGTTGCTGACCATCGGCACACAGCAGCGGCCATTTGTTCAATGCCAGTACCTCATTAAACCCAATACAGCGGTGCTTTTTAAGATCATCGACGTTTTGCGGTACGCCCCATTTCTCCAGATAGGCCGGTGAGGCCAGCACGCTGCGATAGCTCAGCATCAATTTGCGTGCTCGCAGACTGGAGTCCTCCAGTTCGCCGACGCGGATCGCCACATCCACCTTCTGGTCAATCAAATTGATATTACTTTCCGATGAAAACAGCGCCAGCGTCATCTTGGGGAAGCGCTCGGTGAACTCGGCGACCAGCGGGGAGATAACGTGCAGAATGACTGGCGTGGCGGCGTCAACGCGCAGCAAACCCTGCGGAACGTCGCGGTGCTCCAGCAGTTCATCTTCGGCGGCGGCCATATCCTGCAAAATCTTCTGTACGCGTACAAAGTAGCGCTCGCCTTCGTGGGTCAGGTTGATCTGCCGGGTGGTGCGGTTGAGCAGGGTAATGCCGAGCTTTTGCTCCAGGCGTTTGACAGTGCGGCTGACCACCGAGTTGTCCTGCTCGAGCTGCTCAGCGGCACGGCTGAAACTGCCGGTTTCCACCACGGTGACAAAAGTGATTAACTCTTCCGAACTGGCTTTCATTGTTGTTACTCCAGCATAAATCATTTGATACTTTGGCTGTTTCTGTCATTTAAGCACAGGCAGATAATGGGCGCCATCAAATCGATATTCATTGTGGAGTAAGGTTATGCCGCTTGCACTATTAGCACTGACCATCAGTGCCTTTGCGATAGGAACCACCGAATTTGTGATTGTCGGGCTTATCCCGACCATCGCGCAGCAGCTTGGGGTTTCTGTTCCGTCCGCCGGTTTACTGGTGTCTATTTATGCCGTGGGCGTGGCCGTCGGCGCCCCGGTGCTTACCGCGCTGACCGGCCGTGTGCCGCGTAAAGCGCTGCTGATTGGCCTGATGGTGCTGTTCACCCTCGGTAACCTGCTGGCGTGGCAGTCACCGAATTACGGCACGCTGGTGGCCGCACGGCTGCTGACCGGGCTGGCACACGGCGTGTTCTTCTCAATAGGCTCGACCATTGCTACCAGTCTGGTGTCGAAAGAGAAAGCCGCGTCAGCCATTGCCCTGATGTTTGGCGGGCTGACCGTGGCGCTGGTTACCGGCGTACCGCTCGGGACCTTCATCGGGCAGCATTTCGGCTGGAGAGAGACGTTCCTCGCGGTCTCACTGATTGGTGTGATTGCGATTATTGCCAGCGCTATTCTGGTGCCCAATACCATTAAAAACAGCCCGGCAGCGCGGATTGCCGATCAGATTAAGGTGTTAATGCATCCGCGTCTGATGCTGATCTTCGCCATTACCGCATTGGGCTATGGCGGGGTGTTCACCATGTTCACCTTCCTGGCACCGATGATGCAAGAGCAGGCGGGATTCTCGGCAGGTATGGTGAGCTGGATTTTGCTGGCTTACGGCATTTCGGTGGCTGTCGGTAATATCTGGGGCGGGAAATTGGCCGACAAGCACGGAGCGGTCAAAGCCCTGAGTATTATCTTTGCGGCACTGGCTGCCCTGCTGATGGTGTTCCAGTTTACCTCAGGCTTTGGCATTCCCGCGCTGCTTACGCTGTTGGTGATGGGCGTTTTCGCCTTCGGCAACGTTCCTGGCCTGCAGGTTTATGTGGTACAGAAAGCCGAAGAGGTGACGCCGAACGCGGTGGATGTGGCTTCCGGCCTGAACATTGCTGCCTTTAACGTGGGTATCGCGTTAGGTTCTGTGATTGGTGGGCAGGTGGTGTCGACCATCGGCCTGGCGCAGACGCCGTGGATTGGGGCAGTGATTGTTCTGGGAGCGCTGCTGCTGACGCGTCTTAGTGGTCATCTGGACAAAAAGTCTCGTGTGGCTATCGCCTAACTCACCTCCCTGTATTGCTCTCAAATGGCTCACCCTGGCGGTGGGCCATTTTTGTATCAGCCATTTTCTCACTTGAAAGCCACTAACATCATTTCTCATTCACCTATGCTACCTTGATAACAGAGCGTGACAGCAGATGTGACCAGGTTGTATACGATTGTAAACAGATTTGGTCTGAGCACTGACGGGCGTATACTGGAACATTCGCTGTCAATGTTATCCAGACAGCATGATTTTTCATGGGTGAATAGGCGATAAGCGTGCCGAAAAGAACATATGCAATGCGGTATGTTGCAGGTCAACCGGTCGAGCAGATATTTCCAGGTGCACTTGCACATTTAGGTTCTGGATTACCTCCCGGCGCCGCGCTGCCAAATTCAAACACTCTGCGCGTGATGGTGTGGAACATTTTCAAACAGCAACGGGCCGACTGGCTTTCAGTGCTGCAAGGGTTCGGCAAAGATGCCCAGCTGGTGCTGCTTCAGGAAGCACAAACTACGCCGGAGCTGATTCGTTTTGCCACGTCCCATTATCTGGCGGCCGATCAGGTTCCTGCGTATATGCTGCCTCAACACCCCTCAGGCGTGATGACGCTCTCCGCTGCGCATCCAGTTTACTGCTGCCCGTTACGTGAGCGTGAACCTCTGCTGCGTTTGGCGAAATCCGCGCTGGTGACGGTCTATCCGCTGCTTGATGGACGTTTGCTGATGGTGGTCAACATTCACGCGGTGAATTTCAGCATCGGCGTGGACGTCTACAGCAAGCAGCTGGAGACCATTGGCGAGCAGATCGCTCTTCATCATGGACCGGTGGTGATGGCGGGGGATTTCAACGCCTGGAGCCGTCAGCGCATCAACGCGTTGTTCGGTTTCGCCAACAACATACGTTTGCATGAAGTGAGGTTCCCCTCTGATTTCCGCCGCCGTGCCTTTGGCCGACCGTTGGACTTCATCTTCTACCGCGATTTGAGCGTCACGCAGGCCACGGTGCTGGAGACGCAGGCGTCCGATCACAACCCGCTGCTGGTGGAGTTTCTTGCGGTAAAAAACACTGAGAAAAAAGACGTTTCTCCCTCTCTGTAACCGCCAAATTTGCGGCAAAAAAAAGCACCCGGAAGGGTGCTTTTTCATGGATGACGCCTAATAGCATCAGGTGTCTGGCGTTAACTTATTACTGACGAATAAGGTCAGTTTATTGCCAGGCTGGAGGTTATCGGCACCGGCGTTCCAGCGCATCACATCTTTGATGTTGACGCCGTGACGCTTGGCAATGCTCGACAACGAATCCCCTTTACGAACCTGATACGTGATACTGCCGCCATTACTGCTTACAGAGCTGACGCTGTTGTCCGCCACTTGCAGGGTTTGCCCAACTTTTAACGCGCTTGCTGAGCGCAAATTGTTCCAACGCTGTAAATCACGAGTCTTCACATTCAGTCGGGCTGCAATCCCAGACAAGCTGTCGCCAGTGCGCACCTTGTAAGCTTTAGCACCCGATGGTGTGTTGCTGGCCAGTTGGGTTTTCTGCACTGCAGCGATATCGCCATCAGCCAGAGAATCCTTTAACTGCGCAGCATGCGCCTTCGGTAACACAATGTAGTGAGGGCCGTTAGGCGCCGTTACATTCTGTTTGTAACCAGTATTGAACGACTTCAACTTAGTCAGTGACATGCCCGCCATCTCAGCCGCCTGAGTTAACTGCATCTGTTGCCCCACTTCAACACGCGCCAGTGCGCGGTCTTTGCTCGGCGTCGGTAAGCTGATCCCGTACTTTTTGCTATTTTTTAAAATATCGCTCAAAGCCAACATTTTCGGTACGTAAATTGACGTTTCACGAGGAAGCGACAACGACCAGAAATCTGTCGGTTTACCTCTGGCTTTATTCGACTTCACCGCTTGCATCACGCGGCCTTCACCACTGTTATACGCAGCAACCGTCAGTAACCAGTCACCACCAAACATTTTGTTCAGGCTTTGCATCATATCAAGGGCTGCCGTTGTCGAAGCGACAACATCGCGACGACCGTCATACCATTGGTTCTGTTTCAAACCATAATTTCGACCCGTTTGCGGCACGATCTGCCACAGCCCCGCAGCATTTGCTGATGAGGTTGCTTTTGGGTCAAAAGCGCTCTCCACTATGGGTAGCAGTACTAGTTCCATCGGCATATTGCGTTTCTTAATCTGCTCGGTGATCCAGTACATGTACGGCTCTGCCCGTAATGTTACATCGTGGAGATAGCTCTTATTTTTTAAGTATTTTACTTTTTGCTCACGGATCCGGGCATTTTCCGGAACCTTCATCTTCAGCTCGTCGCCAATGAAGTTCCACAGATTGGTTTGCGCGATAGAGTCATCATTGTTCAACCATCGCGCCGAGGCCGCTCGGCCATCATCTGTGTACTCTCCTGCTTCACTTTGACTTGCCGAAGACAAACTCTGTGCATGCTGTTCTGGTACCTTGACGTCCTGCCTGGACGCCTGGCAACCCACTAGCAACACGGAGGCGAAGATAATCGCTTTTGCCTTCATGTGTGTGTCATAGTTGCTTAAAAGACGAGCGATAATACTTTGCTTAGCCCAAAAATACAACCTTTAGCTTCAGAAGCTATCCTTGAGATGCCTTAGATGGGCAAAAACTTGCCAAGAAGGTTTTAAGGGATCGTTAAGCTTTAATTTGTTTTGTAAATCAACATCATCGCAACGTAAAAAAAGGTTAATTTTACGCTCTAAACCGAGGGTTGTAGGTAAGGAAGGTTGTCCCTTTTTCCGCATTTCTTGCACATTCTGCTCATGAGAATCGATATCATCATCCCCTGGTAAAATTGAACGGGCAAACTTAAGGTTTGAGAGAGTATATTCATGCGCGGCACAGATTAACGTTTCATCAGGAAGCTGGGCTAACTGTTGAAACGACTGGTACATTTGCTCCGGCGTTCCTTCGAACAGGCGGCCACATCCGGCGGAAAACAGCGTGTCTCCGCAGAAAAGATAAGGGCGGCTGTAGTATGAAATATGACCTAATGTGTGTCCTGGCGTGGCCAAAACACGCCATTTCACCCCGCCAATTTCCACTTCATCCTCATTTTTAAGAATTATCCGAGCACCTTTGTCGGCAGTTTCTTCAGGACCGTACACTTTTACATCAGGAAAATGCCTTAAAATTCCGCTTACGCCACCCACATGGTCATGATGATGGTGAGTCAATAAAATAGCGGTAGGGGTTAAATTGCGCGTTTTTAGCGCCTCCAAAACCGGTGCGGATTCGCCAGGATCGACAATCAAACAGTGCCCATTCTGGTCATCCAATAACCAAATGTAATTGTCCTGGAAGGCGGGAATACTGATAAGCTTCATAGCTACCTCATGTTGGCAAACGCTTGAAAGACGAAAATAAATTATGCAACCAGCCCGCACCCGTAAAAAAATCATCGCACCGGCTTCATGGGAAGATATCCCTTGTGGTGAGTATTACCGTGCCGCGCTTGAGCAACAACTTCAAGCCTGGTGGGGCAAGCTATACGGTTTTCACCTGTTAAAGATTGGCAATTTGAGCGCCGAGGTGGACACCAGCGGCTGCCCGATTTCCCATCAGGTGAACGTCGCTGAAGAGGGACCGGCACTGCACGTCCAGGGCGATCACTACCAATTACCTTTTGCCCACAAATCGGTAGACGCCTGTCTGTTAGCCCATACTTTAGCTTACGCGGAAGATCCGCACCGGATATTGCGGGAAGTGGATCGCGTGCTGATTGACGACGGCTGGCTGGTATTGAGCAGTTTTAACCCGCTAAGCTTGCTGGGTATGGGAAAAATGATGCCGTTTTTTCGCCAGCGCCAGCCGTATGTCAGCCGGATGTTTACCCAAATGCGTTTGCTTGACTGGCTCGGTTTGCTCAATTACGAAGTGATGGTGAAGAACCGTTTTCAGGTACTGCCGTGGTGTCCAAAGGGCGGGAAAATGCTCAGTACGCACCTGCCCGCGCTGGGATGCATGACGGTGATTGTGGCGCGCAAACGTACTTTACCGCTGACACCGACGGCCAAGAAAGTGCCCGCGCGGCGGCAGACTATTCAGCAGGCCGTGGGTGCCAGCAGTAAAAGTTACCGCAAAGATCGCAAAGAATAACCTTTGGGTGTTCTGGAAGAACCCAACCCAGCCTCTCCTTCTGAAGCGGAGAGACTGGATCGGTGTAGTGACTTAACTTTCAGGCTTGTAGCCCACATCGTCCAGCGTCGGATTGCCTGCTGCGTCTTTGGCCAGCACGTCGCACCGTTCATTTTCCGGGTGTCCGGCGTGGCCTTTCACCCACATCCAGTTCAGTGTATGCCCCTGAATAGCCGCATCGAGACGCTGCCATAAATCGACATTTTTCACCGGTTTTTTATCCGCCGTTTTCCAGCCGCGTTTCTTCCAGTTGTGGATCCAACTGGTGATGCCCTGCCGGACATACTGACTGTCGGTACTGAGGGTCACTTCACAGGGGGAACTCAGGGCTTCCAGCGCGACAATCGCCGCCATCATCTCCATGCGGTTATTGGTGGTTAACCGGAAACCGGCGCTGAACTCTTTTTCGTGTTGCTTGTAGCGCAAAATTGCGCCAAAACCACCGGGGCCTGGGTTGCCAAGGCAGGAGCCGTCGGTGAAAATTTCTACCTGTTTGGTCATCTCTGGTAGACTCATCCGCAGAATGTAAAAGCCAAGTCTGACATAAACGAGCGCTGCGAGCACTGCAATATGATTTCTTCCCCTACCAGACAAATCGTTCTCGATACCGAAACCACCGGTATGAACAAACTCGGCGTCCATTACGAAGGGCACCGCATTATTGAAATCGGTGCCGTCGAGGTGATCAACCGTCGCCTGACGGGGCGCAACTTCCACGTTTATCTTAAGCCAGACCGCCTGGTGGACCCGGAAGCCTTCGGTATTCACGGCATCAGTGACGAATTCCTGGCCGATAAACCGACCTTCGCCGACATCGCCGACGATTTTCTCGACTATATTCGCGGCGGCGAACTGGTCATCCATAATGCCTCGTTCGACATCGGCTTTATGGACTACGAGTTCGGCATGCTCGGGCGCGATATGCCGAAAACCGACACCTTCTGCAAAGTCACCGATACCCTGCAGATGGCGCGCAAACTGTTCCCCGGCAAGCGCAATAGCCTCGACGCCCTGAGCGACCGCTACCTGATAGACAACAGCAAGCGCACCCTGCACGGCGCGTTGCTTGACTCCGAAATCCTCTCCGAAGTCTATCTGATGATGACCGGCGGTCAGACCATCATGAAATTCTCCCATGAAGGTGATCAGAAAACCGGCGCTGACGGGCAGGGCACCCAGCGCGTTACCCGCCCTGCGGCCGGGCTGAAAGTGATCCGCGCCAGCGATCAGGAAATCGTCTGGCACGAAGAGCGTCTGGACCTGGTGGTGAAAAAGGGCGGCAGTTGCTTATGGCGTCCACAACCTGCGGCGGAAGAGTAAGCGGTTGCGCTGAAAATGTGCGGCTTGTTGAAAATCTGTTCAGTCGAAAGGAATTGTCAGGAAAAGCATTGACGTAATGACGGCCATTCCTTAATATCCGCTCCGTTCTTAACCAGAACACAGCGCGGAGCGGTAGTTCAGTTGGTTAGAATACCTGCCTGTCACGCAGGGGGTCGCGGGTTCGAGCCCCGTCCGTTCCGCCAACATTCAGAAGCCCTGAGTTAGCAATAACTCAGGGCTTCGTTGTTTCTGCCATCCTGGCAAATATCCTCCTCTCTCTGGCGTTATTCCGCTTCTGCCTTAACAAAACTGACTGCCGGTGTGCTTGCACGGTCATGACGGGCAATGAAACGGTAGCTGCCCCCGGCCAGAAACGCGCCGATAAACCAGCTAAAGTTTGCCACCGGGTGCAGCTCCGGCGTGAAACTGATGAACAAGCCAATCAACACCGCAGGCACCAGCGCCATGATGGCTTTCGGGTTGAAGCCGTTTTTATACCAGTAACGGCCTGACGGCGTGGCGTTGAACAACGCGTCAACGTCCATATGTCCGCGTTTAATCAGATAATAATCTGCCAGCAAAATACCGAACAGCGGCCCGATAAAGGCACCCAGCACGTCCAGCGTATAGTGAATAATCTCTGGAGACTGGAACAGGTTCCACGGCGTGAGCAGTACGGAACCCACGGCCGCGATCATCCCGCCGGTACGGAAGCTGATTTTCTGTGGAGAACAGTTGGAGAAGTCGAAGGCCGGTGACACGAAGTTCGCCACAATATTAATGCCGATGGTGGCGATGATCATAGTCAGTAGGCCAAGCGCCACCGCAACACTGTTACCCACGCGGCTGACGGTCTCGATAGGATCGGTGATCATCTGGCCGAACAGTGACTGGGTGCCAGACACAATCACCACGGTGACAATGGAGAACAGTAAGAAGTTAAACGGCAGGCCCCAGCGGTTGCCACGGCGGATCTCACTCATGCTTTTGCCATAACGTGAGAAATCACCAAAGTTAAGCAGCGGGCCGGAGAAGTAAGAGACCACCAGCGCGGTCGCGGTAAGCATTTCCCAGCCCTGCTGGCCGACGGTCAGCGTCTTGCTCGACAGGGTGAAAGAGATATTACTCAGGCCGGTTTTATACAAAATCCATCCCGCCAGCATCAGCATCACCACATACACGGCCGGACCGGCAATATCGATAAAGCGTTTGATGGCGCTCATGCCGTGCCAAAACACCATCGCCTGCAATACCCACATAATGCCGAAACAGATCCAGCCCATGGCCGACAGCCCCAGCCAGTGCGGCACGGTCAGTGGGGTGAGTGACGGGAAGAACTTCAGCAGCACTAACATCAGTGCACTGGCCGCCAAAAAGGTCTGAATACCGTACCAGGCGAAGGCGATCAGGCCACGGATCACTGCCGGAATATTGGCACCGAACACGCCGAAGGCCTGACGACAAATCACCGCATAAGGTACGCCCGCCTGCTGGCTCGGTCTTGCCACCAGATTGGCGCAAATCTGCACGATACAGATCCCGCATAACAGACAGAGCAGCACCTGCCAGCTCGACAGGCCGAGTGTGAAGAAGCTGGCTGCCACCACGTAGCCGCCCATGCTGTGTACGTCCGACATCCAGAACGAAAATATGTTGTACCAGCTCCAGTTTTGATGGCGTGTCGGGGCTAAATCATCATTGCATAGCCGCGGGCTGTAATGCGGTTTGATAATGCCCGCGCTCATTTCCGGCGAGGCACTGGCGGAAGAGATTTCCTGATTTGGCATAAATCGTGCTCCTGTCATAAATACCGTGTCGAAAGAGGGAAGCCGCAAAGGCGGCGATCCAAAAAATAAAACCGTCACGGAAGCAGTGCAGGATCCAGGCCATAATTGATTTTTTGTATACAATAATTGAGTTTCACGTATACGATGAATCATTCAAACGGCTCACCATTGAAAACCGGAGTGGCAGCAATGACCAGTTGGAACGGGCTGAATACGGCCTATTTTACCGAGGATAAGGACGATCACATTTACAACGCGCTGGTAAAATCGATCGTTGAGCATCAGCTTTTGCCGGGCAGTAAATTGCCCGAAGAGGCGCTGGCGCAGGCATTTTCTGTCAGCCGCACCGGCATTCGCCGCGTACTGCAGCGCCTTGCTGCGGTGCAGTTGGTCACCTTGCTGCCCAAACGTGGTGCGCACGTCACCACGCCGGATGCCGATGAGTCGCGCGATGTGTTCTCCACGCGAAAAATTTTGGAATGCGCCAACCTGCCGCAGGTGATCGCCCATTGCCAGCCACCGCACCTGGCGGCGCTGAAAACGCTGGTGGAAGAGGAGAAACGCGCACATGAAGAGCGAAACGGCGCAGCGGCGATTCGCCTTTCCGCCGCTTTCCACGTCCAGTTGCAGGCGATTTCGGGCAACAAAGTGCTGACCGAAGCGGTATCACAACTCACCTTGCGATCCTCACTGGCGATTGCCGCCTGGGGCGCGCCGTGGCAGCAGGGTTGCCGCTGTACCGATCACGACGACTTGCTCGATTTGCTGCGAAAGCGCGATGTGCAGGGGCTGGCCGACAGCATGGCACACCATTTCGAGCACATTGTCGCCAGCCTGCGCTTCGAACCGCATCACGGTGAAACGCCGGACTTTATGCAACTGTTTGCCGGACACGCGGCTCAATCCCATAAGGAACCAGGCTGATGTCCACAACCTCGCGACCACTTTGTATACAACTGATCAACCCCAATACCAGCCTGGCGATGACCGAAGTGATGGCGGCGACCGCCCGTCAGGTGGCCGCGCCGGGCACCGCCATTCTGGCGGTTTGCCCGAGCGAGGGCGCGCCGTCGATTGAAGGCCATTTTGATGAAGCCATTGCCGCCATCGGCGTTTTGCAGCAGGTGAAAGCCGGGCGCGATGCGGGCGTTGACGGGCACATCATTGCCTGTTTCGGCGATCCGGGTTTACTGGCGGCACGCGAACTGGCGCGTGCGCCGGTGGTGGGTATTGCCGAAGCGGCGATGCACATAGCGACTCTGCTGGCGACGCGCTTTTCCATCGTCACCACGTTGCCGCGCACCTTGACCATCGCCCGGCATTTACTGCATCAGTACGGTTTCGAACGGCACTGCGCCGCACTGCACGCCATCGATCTGCCGGTGTTGTCACTGGAAGACGGCAGCGGGCTGGCACAGCAGAAAGTGCGTGAGCAGTGCATCGCGGCGAAGAAATTCGACGGCAGCGGGGCGATTGTGCTGGGTTGTGGAGGCATGGCGGATCTGGCGCAGGAACTGACGCTGGAGCTGGGGATCCCGGTGATCGACGGCGTCAGTGCGGCGGTGAAAATGATCGAGTCCCTTGCGGCACTTCGCCTGACCACCAGTAAGCACGGCGATCTGGATTATCCGCTAATCAAGCCGCTCTCCGGCCGCTTTGAGAATCTGAATATGAGGGATGACTATGTCTGATATCGATTATCGCTTCACTGAAAACTACCCGCGCGACTTGATTGGTTACGCCGGTCGCCCGCCGCACGCCAACTGGCCGGGCAACGCACGCATCGCGGTACAGTTTGTGCTTAATTATGAAGAGGGGGGTGAGAACAACGTCCTGCACGGCGACGCCGGTTCCGAGCAATTTCTGTCAGACATTATTGGCGCTGCCAGTTTCCCCGACCGACATATGTCGATGGATTCCCTCTACGAATACGGTTCACGCGCCGGTTTCTGGCGTATCCACAATGAATTCCAGAAACGCGGCCTGCCGCTGACTATTTTTGGTGTCGCCATGGCACTGGCTCGTAACCCGGAGGTTGTCAGCGCGATTAAAGCCGCCGACTACGACGTGGTCAGCCACGGCTGGCGCTGGACCCATTATCAGGACATGAGTAAGGCGCAGGAAGCGGAGCACATGCAAAAAGCGGTCGCCATTCTCACTGACTTGTTCGGTAAAGCCCCGCTCGGCTGGTACACCGGCCGCGACAGCCCGAACACCCGCCAGCTGGTGGCGGAATTCGGCGGATTCCAGTACGACAGCGACTACTACGGCGACGACCTGCCGTTCTGGACTCCGGTTAAACTGGACTCCGGCGAAGTGAAACAGCATCTGGTTATTCCTTACACGCTGGAAACCAACGACATGCGCTTCGCCTCCCCGCAAGGTTTCAACACCGGCGAGCAGTTCTACACCTATCTGAAAGACAGTTTTGACGTGCTGTACGAAGAGGGTGAAACCAGCCCGAAAATGATGTCGATAGGCATGCACTGCCGGATCCTGGGGCGACCAGGGCGCTTTCGGGCGTTACAGCGGTTTCTCGATTATGTCGAATCGCACGACAGGGTTTGGATCTGCAGGCGGCAGGAAATCGCAGACCATTGGACTAAACATTTCGGTGTTTGATTCCGATTTTTAAATTCAACTTCAACTTCAAATTCAACTTCAACTTCAACTTCAACTTCAAAGTCGTGGGCGTCGGCCCACACCGACCAGAGACCCGCAATCGCGCGGGTCTCTGGACTCTACGCTCTTTTAAAAACAGCAGCTGCGCAGGTCACAATGGCCGTGTTTCAGTGACCAGGACGATAGCCGCAAACTCCGCCGCTCCGCGGTTCTCTCATTGCGGGTTACAACCCGCGAAAAAAGATTCGCGGTTTTCCACCTCTTATTCGACGTCGTTTTGAACGCGGCCGGAGCTTTTTCAAATTCAAAACCGATCTGCTTATCTGCTTATCTGTTTATCTGCTTTTGTCTTTTCAAAAAGCCAAGGCCGCATTCAAAAATGTCACCGGCAAGTCGGTGGCGAGACAACGTCTTTACCGTTGGCTCAAACCCGCAGCCGGGAATCGCGGAGCGATGACATTTTGCGGCTATAACCGAGGTACCTGAAACACGGCCATCCCGATTCAGCGATAGCGCGCAGTTTAAGAGCCGGGGATTCTGAAGGGGTGTGGCGATAGACACCCCTTCAGGCCAGTTTGGGTGGCAACCCAAGGTTTTGACCTTGAATTTGAATCGGAATTTAAAAATTAGCAGGTTTGGGCGGCAGCCCAAGATGATGTTAAACCATCAGGCTGACGTGAGCCGCCACAATTTTCCAGCCACTCGGCATCTTCACCCATGTCTGCTGCTGACGACCAACACGGTCAGCGCCTTCGCGCCGAAACTCGGTGCTGGCGACGGCCATGTCATCGCCAAACGTGGTGATGGTGGTGTTGACTAACTCACGGTCGAGGCCCTGCGACGGGCGCGCGGCGCGGAACGCGCGGATAGCGTCGATGCCGTAGAGATTCTCACCCACGCCGTAGCGTACGGTGCGTGGATCGTGCCAGAACAACTCGTCAAGCACGTCGGTGTCGTTGCTGATCAATGCCTGTTCATAACGGTAAAACGCCGCATTCATTTCGGCCAGAATCGCCGGGCGGTCGATGTTATCTGTTTTCATTCTGCGTTCTCTGGTTAATTTATGCTGTCACCGGTGAGGTAAATACCTTCACCAAACCCTGTTGCTCGAGTGCCCAGGCGGCGCGCAGGCACAGGTCTTCCCTCCATGGTGGGGCGATCAGTTGTAAACCGATCGGCAAACCGCTGGCGGTTATTATAGGTACCGACACCACCGGTAAACCAAGGAAAGAGATCGGCTGCGTCAGCATTCCCATGCTGGCGCGGGTGGGCAGGTCGGTATCGTTAATGCGAATGATGTCCTGACCAATCAACGTAGCGCTGCATGGCGTGGACGGCGCGATCAGAATATCCCAGTGTTCGAACAGCGTTAAAACCTGCTGCTGGAACTGGTGGCGAAAACGCTGCGCCTGAACATACCACGCGGCGGGGATCATCGCCCCGGCTAATAAGCGTTCACGTGATAATGGTTCGAATTGTCCGGGAATTGTGCGCAGTAGCGGTAAATACTGGTTGCCACCTTCGGATGCGGTGATCACAAACGCCGCCGAGCGGGCCAGTTCGGCCTGTGGCATCTCAACCTCTTGCTGCGCCTCCAGCGCTTTTGCCACCTGTTGCACGGCGGTTTTGGCATCCTCGTCACACCAGGTGGAGAAATAACCGCCGAGCACCGCAGCGCGCAAGCCCTGCTGGCCGCGCGTCAGTCGGCTGAAGGTTTCGGTGGTGGGTTTATCGGCCTGAAAGGCGTCATGCGGGTCGGTGCCCTGCATGGCGTCATACACTTGCGACAAATCAGCAGCGCAGCGCGCCATCGGGCCGATATGGTCCAGACTGGCGACAAACGGCTGGCTGCCACTGCGCGAAATCCGCCCGAAGGTGGGTTTCAGACCGAGAATACCTGAGAGCGACGACGGTACGCGGATCGAACCGTTGGTGTCACTGCCCAGCGTAAAATGCACCAGACCGGCGGCCACGGCGGCGGCGGAACCGCCGGAGGATCCCCCGGCAATGCGGCTGATATCGCGCGGGTTACGCGTTACGCCATAGTGGCTGTTTTCGGTGGTGAAACCGTAGGCGTAGGCATCCATATTGAGCATGCCCGAAAGCATCGCCCCTTGGCTGGCCAGGCGCGACACCGTCCAGGCATCGGTTTTCGCCACCGGATTACTGCTGTTGAGGCTGGCTCCGGCCAGTGTCACCTCGCCGGTTACATCGAGCAGGTTTTTGACCGCGTAAGGTATGGCGGCCAGGGGCGGTAAAGTGCCGCCGCTGGCGCGCAGCCGGTCAATCTTCGCCGCTTCGCACAGCATCCGGTCGCGGGTGACGTGAGTGAAGGCGTTAAGCGTCGGATCGCTCTTTTCAATGTTATCCAGCGTGGCGCTGGCGATTTCGCTGGCCGACACGTCCCCGCTTTGCAGCGCATGATGCAGCTGGCTGATCGTCAAATCTTCGCAGGATTTCATGCTCTATACACCCCGGCAATTTCAAGGCGCGAGTCCAGCGGCAGCGCCATCAGCGGCTCTGCCATCTGCGCGATGCGGCTAAACTGCACCAGCACTTCCTGACGACGTGCGTCGTCGAGCTCTAGCCCGAGCACGGCTTCCATCTGGCGGGTATAGGCGGCCCAGTCGGTTACGGTCGCGCCCTTTGTCATGTTTTTTATTTCAGTCATCCTGTTTCCCCTGTCAAAAATAATCAGAATCCGGCGGCGCTGCCGTTACTGCGTGGGTCGAACGCGCCTTCGAACATGCCGTTGGTATGGCGCACGATAGCCCCGGCGTGGCCGACGGCTTCGCTGAAGTCAGGCAGTATTTCAACGTCATGACCCCGCTGACGCAGCCCGGCCAGCGTGGTGTGGGCGAAGCGTCCTTCCAGTTTTAGTGAGTCCGAGCTTTCACCCCAGGTGCGGCCGAGCAGCCAGCGCGGGCCGCTGATGGCCTGCTGTAACGACTGGCCCTGCACCACGTGGCGGATAAACACCGCCGCCTGCGTTTGTGGCTGTCCGTCGCCGCCCATCGAGCCGTAAACCAGGGTGCGGCCATCGTATAAACGGGCGGCGGCCGGGTTGAGCGTATGGAAAGGTTGTTTGCCCGGCGCCAGCGCCAGCAGGTGGTCGGCGTCGAGGCTGAATGACGCACCGCGGTTTTGCCACAGCACACCGCTGCCCGGCAGAACTACGCCGCTGCCAAATTCGTGATAAATGCTCTGAATGAAGGAGACTGCCAGCCCGCTGCTGTCCATCACGCCCATCCAGACGGTATCGCCGGGGCCTTTGCCCTTGCCCCAGTCGGCGGCGCGGTGCGGGTTAATTCGGGTGGCGAGGGCATCGAGATAGTGTGGATCGAGCAGGCTTTGCGCGTCCTGCGTCATCATTTTCGGGTCGGTAATAAAGCGGTCACGCAGGCCGAACGCCAGCTTGGTGGCTTCGACAATGCTGTGGATCGTGGCGCTCTCATCCATGGTTGCCAGCGGCAGGCGGTCGGTCAGGCCAAGGATCGCCAGCGACACCAGCCCCTGCGTCGGCGGCGTCAGGTTGAACACTTCGCCCTTGCTGTGTTGCAGGCGAAGCGGCGTACGGCGTTGCGGTTGGTACGCCGCCAGATCGGCGCGGGTCACTGGCATCCCGAGTTTTTCCATATTGTCGGCCATATTGTCGGCCAGTTCTCCGCGATAAAAACTCCCCAGCCCATCCTCGCACAGCATGGATAACGTCTGGGCCAGCTGCGGCTGGGTAAAGCGGTGTCCGGCACGCGGCACTTCGCCGTTCGGCAAAAACACCTCGGCGAAAGATCGAATATCTTTCAGCTCATGCTGTTTAGCGCGGGTCGCCGCCTCCTGCGAGGCGGTAACCGGAATGCCGTCGGCGGCGTAGCGGATGGCATCGCGCAGCAGGCGCGACAGCGGTTTTTGCTCGCCACCCAATTCCACGGAGACGTTCAGCGCTTCCTGCCAGCCGCCCACCGTACCGGCTACGGTCAGTGCGGCTTTTGGGCCACGGTGTGGTATATGGCTTTCACCGGCGTAGAAATCGAGCGTGGCGTGGGTTCCGGCGGCACCGCTGGCGTCAATGGCCACCGGGTTACCCTGCGGCGGGACAATCAGCCAGAAGCCGTCACCGCCGAGTCCGTTCATGTGCGGGTAGACCACCGCAATTGTCGCGGCGGCGGCGACCATGGCTTCAATGGCATTTCCCCCTTCGCGCAATACCGCCAGCGCGCTTTGGCTGGCGAGATGATGAGGCGTGACCGCCATACCAAGCGGCGAACTGTTACTGTTGATCATGCATGACACCTTTTTTGTTTGTGCGACGCGTGCAGGGAGTGCGTCTTATGGCTGTCTTCGTCATAAGAGCAAGCAAGAGGTGTTCCAGATTGGCGGAGAATGGCTATTTTTGTGAATAATTTGTCTTGTAATGATAAGTAGGGCGCATGGTATGTTGCGCTGAAACGTTGGTTACAGAGAGCGGAAGAGATGAAACAGATTGATGAACGCCTGCGCGAACACTATCCGGCGCTGACGCCGCAGGAGCAGCGGGTGGCGGATTTTATCTTCGCCAATATCGATGACCTGATGAGTTACAACAGTGCAGAGCTGGCGCGGCTGAGTCATGTCTCCAAGGCTACCGTCAGCCGGTTGTTTAAACGCCTTGGTTACCCGAGTTACCGCGATATGCGTGATGAAGTCCGCACCCTGCGCCAGAGCGGGATGCCGCTGACCGACAGCCGTGACGCCGTGCAGGGCAATACGCTGTTGTCGCGCCACTATAAGCAGGAGATGGCCAATCTGACCCAGTGGATTAACCAGATTGATGAGCCGCAGTTCAGCGCCGTGATCGCCGCGCTGAGCCAGGCGCGTCAGGTGCGTCTGCTCGGTTTTCGCAACAGTTATCCGGTGGCGCTGCACCTGCGCCAGCAACTGATCCAGGTGCGGCCGGGCGTGATGATGATGCCGCAGCCGGGCCAGACGCTGGCCGAAGAGCTGGTGGATCTGACCGCGCAGGACGTGGTGATTTTTGTGGCCTTCCGCCGCAGGCCGCGCATGGCAAAAACTATTCTGGCGCAGTTACAGGCACTGGGCGTGCCGGTGCTGCTGATTTGCGAACCGCAGGCGCAGGCGCTTACCCCGTTGGCGACCTGGCATCTGGCCGCACCGCTGGACAGCGTGTCGGCGTTTGACGCCTACTCGGCGGCGATGAGTCTGGCGAATCTGCTCAGTAACGCCTTGTTGCACGACATGCTGGCGTCAGGCCGTCAGCGCATTCACCAAATTACTGACCTCTACAGCGACCTCGACGAACTGGAACAGCGCTAAGCCGCGCCTTTTTGGTGCTACCGCCCATTTTTAGTGCGCACTTTGCCCCCTGAATGCCCTCTGCATGCCCGGTTACCCGGGCAGTGTATTCGGCCTATCTCCCTGGATGACCCTGTAAAACGCGACTTATCTCTCATTTCATCTGCGGCGCTCGCTTTGGCACATTAGTTGCAGAAAGCTTATTTAAAGAATCTATCGTTTCACAAACTCAATCACCGGAGATAATCTATGAACATGAACAAACGGCTGTTGGCATGGGCGGGTGCGGCACTGCTGGTTTTACAGGCATCCGGCGCGATGGCCGATCAGTTGCAGGATATCCAGAAACGCGGCGTGCTGCGCGTGGCGATCCCGCAGGATTTCCCGCCATTTGGTTCGGTCGGTAAAGATCTGCAACCGGAAGGTTATGACATCGACATGGCGCATTACCTGGCCGACAAAATGAAACTTAAGTTGCAGCTGGTGCCGGTCAGCAGCGCCAACCGCGTGCCTTACCTGCAAACCGACAAAGTGGATCTGGTGATCTCCAGCCTTGGTAAGAACGCCGAGCGGGAAAAAGTCATCGACTTCAGCAACGCCTATGCGCCGTTCTTCCTCGGTGTTTTTGGCGCCAAAGATGACAACATGACGGCGCTGACCGGCCTGTCCGGTAAAACGGTTGGTGTAACCCGCGGCGCGGTGGAAGATCTGGCGCTGACCGATGTGGCACCGAAAGATGCCAAAATTCAGCGTTACGAAGACAACAACACCACGCTGTCGGCCTATCTGTCCGGTCAGGTGCAGTACATCGCCACCGGCAACTTAGTGGTCGCGGCCATTGCCCGCCAAAATCCGGCCAAAGCACCTGTTTCTAAAGTGATGCTGAAAGACTCCCCATGTTTTGTTGGCCTGCGTAAAGACGAACCGGCGCTGAAAGAGAAAGTGAATGCGCTGATTGCCGAAGCGGTAAGTGACAAAACGCTGAACACGCTTTCTGAAAAATGGATGAAAGCGCCACTGCCTGCGAATCTCGGTTCCTGAGCAGGATAGGGGAGAAGCGACATGACCTATCAGCTGAATTTTCTCGCGCTGTGGCCGTACATGCCGGAGCTGCTGTCCGGCTTGTGGACCACCATCCAGCTGACAGTAATGGCAACGGTTGGCGGCATTGCTATCGGTATCTGCGGTGCCGCCATCCGCTGCGGTAATAATAAAACGTTGCGTACGCTATGGGGCATTTACGTCGAAGCCATTCGTAATACGCCGTTTGTCGTACAACTCTTTTTTATCGTGTTTGGCTTGCCGGGCATGGGGCTGAAAATGACTGCCGGGGAAGCGGCGCTGCTGGCGATGCTGATTAACCTCGGCGCCTACAGCACTGAAATTATTCGCGCCGGTATTCAGGTGACGCCAAACGGCCAGTGGGAAGCGGGGCGGGTGCTTGGCCTGACCCGCCGCCAGACCTTTTTGCGCGTGGTGTTACCGCCGTCGCTGAAACGTATTTATCCGGCGCTGGTCAGCCAGTGCATTATCGTGATGCTGGGTTCTTCGGTGGTGTCGCAGGTCTCTTATGAAGAGCTGACCTTCGCCGCCAACCTGATTCAGTCGCGCACCTTCCTGAGCTTCGAGGTGTATCTGGTCACCACGCTGTTCTACCTGCTGCTGTCGGTGGCGATGCGCCAGCTGCTGCTGTTCGCCGGACGCCGTTTGTTTGGGAGCTACAGCTGATGATGACTTTTACCGACTGGGACATCGTGCGCAACCTGCTGCTGGCGGCGCGCTGGACCATTTTACTCTCGCTGACCGCATTTATCGGCGGCACGCTGGTGACCCTGCCGCTGCTGCTGATGCGCCTTGGCAAACGCCGCTGGCCGACGCGTTTTGTGCGTCTGTACTCCGAACTGTTTCAGGGCACACCGCTGCTGATGCAGCTGTTCCTGGCTTTCTTTGGTCTCGGCCTGTTCGGTATCGACGTCAGCCCCTGGACCGCCGCCGCGCTGGCGCTCACCTTCTACACCAGCGCCTATTTGGTGGATATCTGGAGTGGCAGTATCGACGCCTTGCCGAAAGGCCAGTGGGAAGCCTGCCGCTGTCTGGGCCTCAGTTTTGGCCAGACCTTATGGCGCGTGGTGGCCCCGCAGGCGCTGCGCATCGCCATTGCGCCGACCGTGGGTTTTTCCGTGCAGGTGATCAAAGGCACCGCGCTGGCGTCGATTATCGGCTTCGTCGAACTGACCAAAGCCGGAACGATGCTCAATAACGTGACCTATGAACCGTTCAAAGTCTTCGGGCTGGTGGCGCTCGGCTACTTCCTGATGTGTTATCCGCTGTCGATGTACAGCCACTACCTCGAGAAAACCTTGCGTGGAGAGACAAAATAATGCCGCTTATTACCATTAACCAGGTACAAAAATATTACGGGCAGAACCATGTACTCAAAGGCGTGGATCTGGATATCGACGGCGGCGAAGTGATCTCCATCATTGGCCGCAGCGGCTCGGGTAAAAGCACCCTGCTGCGCTGCATCAACGGGCTGGAAGGGTATCAGGACGGCAGCATCAAGCTCGGCGGCATGACCATCACCGACCGCGACTCGCAGGCGCGTGACATTAGCCGTTCGGTGGGCATGGTGTTTCAGAACTTCAATCTCTTCCCGCACATGACCGCACTGGAAAACGTCATGCTGGCGCCGCGCCGGGTGCTGAAAAAATCCGCCGCCGAATGCCGTGAGCTGGCCGCGCAGATGCTGACCAAAGTCGGTCTGGCCGACCGCATGGATTACTACCCGGCCAATTTGTCCGGCGGGCAGCAACAGCGCGTGGCGATTGCCCGGGCGCTGGCGATGAACCCGAAAGTGCTGCTGTGTGATGAAATCACCTCGGCGCTCGACCCGGAGCTGGTGGGCGAAGTGCTGAAGGTGCTTGAGCAGCTGGCGAAAGAGGGCATGACGCTGGTGCTGGTGACGCACGAAATGAATTTTGCCCGCGAAGTGGGCGACCGCGTGGTGTTTATGCATCAGGGCACCGTGTGGGAACAGGGCGAAAGCCGGGCGTTGTTTGCCAATCCGCAAACCGCCGAACTCAAACAGTTTATTGCTTCGGTCAGAGGGCTGGCCGACGCCTCTGTCTGAAGCTGAAAAACCGCATTCCAATGTAAGGATTAATCATGCTGGATATTACGACACTCGGACAAATCAACCCGCCAACCCGTCTGCTGATGGGGCCGGGGCCAATCAACGCTGACCCGCGTGTGCTGCGGGCGATGAGCAGCCAGCTGATCGGCCAGTACGATCCGGTGATGACCGGCTACATGAACGAGGTGATGGCGCTGTATCGTGCGCTGTACAAAACCGACAATCAGTGGACCTTCCTGATCGACGGTACGTCACGCGCCGGTATCGAAGCGGTGCTGCTGTCGGGCATTCGCCCCGGCGACAAAGTGCTGGTGCCGGTGTTTGGCCGTTTCGGCCATCTGCTGTGTGAAATCGCCCGCCGCTGCCGCGCCGAAGTGCACACCCTTGAAGTGCCGTGGGGCGAAGTGTTTGACCCGCAGCAGATCGAAGATGCCATCAAATCCGTGAAACCGCGCTGGCTGCTGACCGTGCAGGGCGACACCTCCACCACCATGTTGCAGCCGCTGGAACAGCTCGGTGAGATGTGTCGCCGCCACGGCGTGCTGTTCTACTCCGATGCCACGGCCTCCTTCGCCGGTAACCCGATGGAAACTGATGCCTGGGGTCTGGACGCCGTCTCCGCCGGTTTGCAGAAATGCCTCGGCGGCCCGTCGGGCAGTTCGCCGGTCACCATCAGCCCGCGTTTTGCAGAGCAGATCCGCCGGCGTAAATGTGTCGAAGAAGGGATCCGCACGGCTGACCACGCTGACGGCGACGAGGAGATGATCTACTCCAACTATTTCGATCTCGGCATGATCATGGATTACTGGGGCCCTGAGCGTCTGAACCACCATACCGAAGCGACCAGCATGCTGTTTGCTGCCCGCGAATGTGCCCGCGTTATTCTCGAAGAAGGTCTGGATAACAGCATCGCACGCCACAAACTGCACGGCGGCGCGCTGCTGGCGGGGATTCAGGGGATGGGGCTGGAAGTATTCGGCGACCTGAATCACCGCATGAACAACGTGCTTGGCGTGGTCATTCCGCAGGGCATTCATGGCGAACAGGTGCGCCAGATGATGCTGAACGATTTCTCGATTGAGATCGGCACGTCGTTTGGTCCGCTGGCGGGCAAAATCTGGCGTATCGGCACCATGGGTTACAACGCGCGCAAAGACTGCGTGTTGCAGACGCTGGTGGCGCTGGAAGCGGTCTTACACCGTCTGGGCTATGCGTCGAAATACGGCGCAGGCTCGCAGGCCGCCTGGGATCATTACGCAGGAGGTCAGTAATGGCAGAAGCCTTTACGCTGGCTGCGGTTTCCGCCAGCGCCGCCCGGGCGGCAGAGCGGGTGATGGCGCGCTGCGACGCACTCGCAGCCATCAGCGAAACGCCGGGTCAACTGACCCGCGTGTATCTTTCGCCTGAACATTTACAGGCCAACCGTCTGGTCGGCGAATGGATGGCGGCCGCCGGGATGCGCGTCTGGCAGGACAGCGTCGGTAATATCTGCGGTCGCTACGAAGGGTGTGATCCTTCCGCGCCTGCGTTGCTACTCGGTTCGCATCTCGACAGCGTGCGTAATGCGGGGCGTTACGATGGCCCGCTCGGCGTACTGACCGCGTTGGAAGTGGTTTCGCATCTGCATCAGAACGCGATCCGCCTGCCGATGGCGGTGGAAATTGTCGGGTTCTGCGACGAAGAGGGCACGCGGTTTGGTATCACACTGCTTGGCAGCCGTGGGCTCACCGGCACCTGGCCTGCTGACTGGCTGGAGCGCAAAGACGCGCAGGGCATTTCCGTCGCCGAAGCGATGCTCCGTGTTGGGCTGGAGCCGCTGCACATCGGCGCGTCACAGCGTGCGGTCAGCGATTTTTGCGCCTATCTGGAATGTCACATCGAGCAGGGACCCTGTCTGCAAAGCGCGGATATGCCGCTCGGCGTGGTCACTGCGATCAACGGCGCACGCCGCCTGAACTGCCGTTTCACCGGCCACGCCGGCCATGCCGGAACCGTGCCGATGGGCCAGCGTCAGGACGCTCTGACCGCCGCCGCCGAATGGACGCTGGCGATCGAGAGCATGACCACCGCCAGCGGTCACCATCTGGTCGCGACCGTCGGCACGCTGGAGTGCCTGCCGGGCGCGGTGAATGTCATTCCGGGGCAGGTAAAACTGTCCCTCGACGTGCGCGGCCCGCGTGATGAGGCGTTATGCGCACTGCTGAAAGTCTTGCTGGCGAAAGGCCATGAGATTGCCGCCCGGCGTGGGCTGACGTTTGATGCCGAGCAGTTTTACGGCATCAGCGCGACGGAGTGCGACCAGGGTTTACAGCACCGTCTGAACCAGAGCGTCCTACAGTTACAGGGGCGGGCGATGTCATTGCCAAGCGGTGCCGGGCACGACGCGATTGCTATCGCCGAATGCTGGCCGGTCGGCATGCTGTTTGTGCGCTGTAAGGACGGGATCAGCCATCACCCTGATGAGTCCGTCACCGCCAGCGACGTCGCGTTTGCGGTGCAGGCGTATATCAATACGGTGCTGAGTTTCGACGAGGGGCATTTATGACGCTCGATGAATTTAACGCGCTGTCGGAATTCGAGGCGGTCGCGCTGCTGCGCCCGTTGGTTAATCTTCCTGCCTGGGCAAAACAGGTCAGCGATGGACGGCCCTATTCCTCCACGGAACGGTTGATGCAGTGCGCAGAAGCCGCCTGCCAGCACTGGCAGGCGCAAGACCTGACCCAGGCGCTGGCGGCCCATCCGCGTATCGGTGAACGTGCTGCGGGATCCAGCAAAGAAGCGCAGCTTTCACGGGGCGAACAGGCGACGCTAAACATCAGCCATCAGCAGGTTATCGATGCGCTGCGCGATGGCAATTTGCGCTACGAGCAGCGTTTCGGGCAGGTGTTTTTGATTCGTGCCAAGGGGCGCAGCTCGCAGGAGATACTCGAAAACCTGCAACGGCGGTTATTGAATTCGCCGGAAACCGAAGATCAGGAGACCGCGCAACAATTAAAAGAGATCACCCTGCTGCGCTTAAAGGAGATATTTCAATAATGACTAAGATCACCACGCATATTCTCGATACGTCATTAGGTCAGCCCGCAGCCAATGTGCGTGTCTGGTTGGAAAAGGTAGACGGCCAGAACATCACCCTGATGGGTGAAACGCAAACCGATGCCGATGGCCGTGCTGCCAAATTAACGCCGGAGCCGGTGGCGTCAGGCCGTTACCGGCTTTGCGCGGATATCGGTGCATATTTTGCCGCCACCGGACGGGAGACGCTTTATCACTCGGCGATCATCGATGTGATGATTTCCGGCGAACAGGCGCATTACCACTTGCCGCTGCTTATCAGCCCCTATGCCTATTCCAGCTATAGAGGCTCTTAATTTCCACCGTTTCAGCCCATCAATAAATAGGGTTGTTTCAGCCGCACGCTTTTGGTCAGCGCGACGTGGCTGACGTCCCGCTCCCCGTTACACTGGCGGACCTGTTGCAGGAACGCCATCAGCAGCGGGTTAGGGCGTTCGCGGCGCGACTGTAAATCAGGCTGGGCCTGAATGCCGACAAAGAACGGATGATCATGCAGTTCGATGGCGTCGGCGCTCTGGCCCATCTCATCGCTGCCGCTGATGCGCAGACCGGCCACGTGCAGTTCATCCAGCAGTTGCGGGTTCAGGCTCCAGCGCTGGTTATAACGCAGGTTGGCTTTGCTGCCCAGCCACTGTTCGATACGGCTGCCCGCTTTGCTGTACATCCACTGATTGCCGAGCCGCTGTTGCGGCGGATTACCCAGCGGCAGGCTGGTTTGCAGCGTATTCAGTGTGGAAGGGCCATGCATCACCACGCGGTCCTGCCCCAATACCTGCTGGCCCAGCGCGGCCACCATCAGATGCATCCCCTGATTAATTCCCAACAGCGGTACGCGGTTTTCCAGCGCCCAGGCGGTGACTGCCAGCTGTCCGGCCAGCGGGTTTTCCCCGGCGCTGTTGAGTACGCCTGGCAAGAGAATACCGTCGACGTCAAACAGCGTGCAGTCGAGCTGGCTGCCAATCAGGTTTGGCGTGACGTAAACCACCTCAATGCTCAATGCCAGTGCATCGGTAGCATCTCCCAGTGCAGCGAGCATCGCCGGATAGCTGTCGCGGTGCTCGGCAACATCACCGACTAACGCCAGGCGCAGTTTTTTTCCGGTGCGCATCACTGGCTGGGAAACCGACCCGAGCGCCCAGCGTCCGAAGGCGTCGCGCGCCCAACCATTGCTGCGTATTTTGCCGGTGGTGGTGTCTTCGAGCTGGAACTTATTTTGCTGTTTTACCACCCGTAATGACTCCACTGTGATGCCATTTTCTGCGGCCAGTAGGGCCAGTTCCTGGCTCATTGGCTGCGTGGAGGGCACCACGATATCTTCTCTTAATGCGCGCTTTATCAAGGTGTTAAGGTCTGATTCTGCACCCGCATCGCGTCCGGTCAGGCGTTCAAGCCACACCAGCCCGCTGGTCAGTTGATGCCCCTGCGCGGTGACGTGCTGACGCGCATTGGCAAAGCGTTTTGCATCATGAGTGACGGGCAGGTGACACAGCGGCAACGCACGCAGTTCAGCAAGTATCGCGGCCATCGCACCGTACAAAGCCGGTTCGGGCGTGGGGTGAGCAATAAAGGTGATCGTCATCAGTAAGCCTCTGTCAGATGTTTTAGCGGAGGGATTTAATGCAAGAAGCGATCCAGAGTGCGCGGTGGGTTTGTAAAACGCGGGGCCGGTTTACCCTCTGTTCAGAGGTTTTCCGGCGAAAAAATCATTCAGTGAGTTGATAGTAAAAGACATTTATCCGGGAATATTAAAGATAAGTTTTCGTATGCAGAAAAGAGGCTGAAATTGATTCGGCCTCTTTGTTATGTTTTATGCTGGATAATCTACGATCTTCATTGTGTTAAAACTATTGGTTTGCGATACGGTAAAGTCACCGTAATTCCCTAAATTATCAAGGATGCGGAAGGTCAGTGGATTATCGAAGGTATCACTCAATGGATTATCAGTCAGCGCTGCTGAAATCCTCGTGAAGGTAACCTGACCTGGATAATTATTGACGGTAATATCGTAATTATCTATTGCCGTGGCGGACTGAACGCTAATAGTCTGCGTTTTATTTGCATCCAGCGGCCATGCATAAAGCTGTTGTGTGCTGGCAGATGTGTTTCTCTGTGCAAAAATATTCATTGAACCGTATCTCCATTCCACCGCCACGATAGGGTTTCCATTTTTCAGACTCAGATAATAGTTATCCTGGTCAATGGTTACACCATCGGGATATTTCGGAGAGTCTGAAGTGTTTTGCTGTGTAAAACTCACGTCAGCAAGTTTATAACGCGAAGGCGCAATACCCAGGCACTGTATATGGCTATCAAACTCGGTGGAGTGAGTTGATACAGTACTTTCGTCCGGGAGGAGGATCATGGCTCCAATAGATACAGGGGTTTCTACTACTGTGGTCACCCAAAAACGGAACGACTGGACATCACTGAGTGGCCCTGGTGTGGTAGTTAATGTGTTATCCGCCAGTGTGTGAGTATAGATATTTTCTATTTCACTGATGGACCAGTCATAGCTGAATCGGGCAGCATTATTATAATCGATAAGATTTAATTTGTTTTTATCAAATTCGGTTAATTTAACCGGGTAGCCATTTTCGTCAACCACCTTAATATCGACGATGATCTCCGCCTGCATATTTCCATTAGCAAGGATTTCCACCGGCGTTGCCCCTGATGGCGTTCTTACGGAAAACATCTCTACTTTGCTCCAGGTTGATCTTGACATGGTAATACCTCTTTCTCAATGGAATTTAGGTTAATTGAATTTTTGTTAAACTCGCCGTTTAATATGGTTTTCGAAAAGAGGTTTTGCACATCATTTGTAATAAATTATTTTAATGATGTATTTTAAATGGCGTTTTTAAATAATCTATTATTTCTAATTTCATAGAGTGGCTGTGTTATATCGATTTTGCACGTTTACTTTTTCTTCATTTCCTTACTGTTTTTACAACCCGAAAAACCTGAAGCTTGCGCACCGTTTGCAACACAAAAGGCCATGTGGTGATGAGCTTAAAGCGCTAAGCTCAGCGCAGATTGTTCTCATAACCCATTAAGGAAGCATCATGTCAGCATCACTTTACGGCAGCACAGCAGCGCAGTTTGTTCGTGGTTTACATAATCTTTCAGCATTGCTGGAGAAAGGCGCGGCCTGGGCTAAGGAAAGCGGAACATCGGAAGAGAGCGTACTGAATACCCGCCTGGCGGAAGATATGTACCCGCTGATGCGTCAGGTGCAGATCGTCAGTGATATGTCGAAAGGGGCGGTGGCGCGTCTGGCTGGGGTGACACCGCCAGCGATGGAAGATACCGAAACCACGTTTGCTGAACTGCAGGCACGTATCGCTAAAACCATCAGCTTTATCGAAAGCGTTAAACCCGAACAGCTGGACGGTGATGACTCACGCCCAATCACCGTTAAAGGCCGCAATGCGGAGCATAACTTTACGGCTCACAGCTATGTGATGAGCTTTGCCATCCCGAACTTCTATTTCCACGTCACCACCGCCTATAACATCCTGCGTCATCTGGGCGTGAAGTTGGGGAAATCAGATTTCCTCGGCGAAATTAAATAATATTGCTTCTTCCCGGCCAGTCTCCTGGCCGGGGATCTTTCTTATTCCTGATGCGAAAAACTGTCAGCATCGCGCCACGCCGGGAAAGCCTCGCGGTATTGCTGTAAGGCTTCCAGCGAGAGTTCAGCGTTCAGCACAATGGCCGCCCCCGGTTCTGCGCGGGCCAGATCTTCACCCTGCGGGTTGATAATCACGCTGTCGCCGCTGTAATGATGGCCATAATCGTCATCCCCGACGCGGTTGCATCCGGCCACGTAAGCCTGATTTTCAATCGCGCGGGCGGTAAGCAGTGCCGACCAGTGACGGCTGCGCGGTGCAGGCCAGTTGGCGACGTACAGCGCCAGATCGTAATCTTGCTGATTGCGTGACCACACCGGAAAACGCAGGTCATAACAGACCTGTGGCAGAATACGCCAGCCGCGCCACTCGACGATTTCACGCCGTTTCCCCGCTACATAATAGTTGTGCTCACCGGCCATGCGGAACAGGTGACGCTTATCGTAAAAATGCATTTTTCCCTCTGGTTCAACCAGCAGGAAACGGTTCACTGCGCCGGTTTCTGTGGTCAGCGCCACGCTGCCGCCGACCAGCGCATTCAATTCTTTTGCCCACTGGTGTAACCACTCAATCACCCGGCTTTCTAGCAGGGCGCGGTCCGGCGCCTGCATGGCAAAGCCGGTGGTGAACATTTCCGGCAGAATAATCACATCACGCCCGGTCAGGGCAGGCAGCAGACTGTCGAAGTGAGCGAGGTTAGCCTCACCATCCAGCCAGACTAAGGGTTGCTGTAACAGGGAAAGTTTTAAAGTTGACACAGGCGCTCCGCAGCGGCGTCCAGCGTGGCTTCCTGTTTGGCAAAGCACAGCCGGATCAATTTATGGGGGAAGGGCGCGGCACAAAATACTGACATCGGAATGGCCGCCACACCGACATGTTCGGTCAGCCAGTGGCAGAAGGCAACATCATCGAGATCAGAAACGTCGCTGTAATCGACCAGCAGGAAATAGGTGCCCGCACCCGGCAGCACTTTCAGGCGGCTGTTGGCCAGCCCCTGCGCCAGCCGGTCACGTTTAGCCTGATAAAACGCGGGAAGTTCCTGCCAGTGCTCAGGGTGCTCACGCAGCATATCGGCCAGCGCCAGCTGAACCGGCGTGGTGATAGAAAACGTCAGATACTGATGCACTTTGCGCAGCTCTGCGCTGATAACCGCCGGTGCCACGCAGTAACCCACGCGCCAGCCGGTCATATGGAAGGTTTTGCCGAAGGAGGAGACCGCAATGGCGCGCTGGCGCAGTTGCGGGTGGCGCAGCACGCTGGCGTGGCCCTCTTTAGCGAAGCAAATGTGCTCGTAGACTTCATCACTGAGTACGAAAATATTGCGATCTGCAATGCGCAGCCACAGTTGCTCAACGTCGTCATGGCTCCAGGCGGTGGCCGACGGATTGTGCGGCGTATTGATGATCACCAGTTTGGTGCGATCGCTCAGGTTATCGGCGAAGGTGGCCCAGTCGACTTTAAATTCGGGCGGTTGCAGCTGGATGCGTTTCATCACACCGCCTGCCAACTGGACGGCCGGTGCGTAGCAGTCGTAGCTTGGGTCAAATGCCACCACTTCATCACCCGGCCCGACCAGCGCGGTGATGGCGATGTACAGCGCTTCAGTGGCCCCGGCGGTAATGGTGATGTCGCGGGTGGCATCCGGCGCGTAGCCGTAAATCTGTTCGGTTTTGGCCGCAATGGCTTCGCGCAGTGCGGCGGTGCCGGTCATCGGTGCGTACTGGTTTGCGCCCTGGCTGACATGATGGGCCAGCCGTTGTTTCAAAAAGTCGGGACCGTCAAAATCAGGGAAGCCCTGCGACAGGTTGATGGCGTTGTGCTGCTGCGCTAAGGCACTCATCTGGGTAAAAATCGTGACGCCTGACGCGGGAAGTTTGCTCTGGGGAATTAACGCTGCTGTGCTCATAGCGGGGCCTGTCTTGCGGACGTATGTTGCTCACGATGATAACACGATGTTAAGATTTGGCAATCGAGACGCTTAGATGGCTAAATGTCATTATCGTCTAATTAATCGCTAGGTTTTATATAGGTTTTCATCTTATCTCTCTGCCGCACTGGGCAAGGCTTGCAAGGATCATCATGTCAGAAAATAGACAACTGGGCGCATTGACCGCAGCCTGTCACTGGATTGGTCAAAAGGGCTGGAGCCCGGCGACCGGCGGTAATATGTCGGTGCGCGAGGGTGAGGAATATTGCCTGATCAGCGAATCCGGCAAAGATAAAGGCACGCTCACCGAACAGGATTTTCTGCTGGTGGAACTGGAAAGCGGCAGGGCCCCCGGCGGGCGCAGACCGTCGGCGGAAACCGGCCTGCATACGCTGCTGTACCGCCTGTACCCGCAGGTTGGCGCGGTGCTGCACACGCATTCTGTGAATTCCACCGTGCTGTCACGCGTCGAGCGCAGCGGTGGAGTGGTGCTGGAAGGCTACGAAATGCAAAAGTCACTCAGCGGCCAGACGACGCATCTCGACCAGGTGGTGATCCCCATTTTCGATAACAGCCAGGACATTGCTGCGCTGGCGCAAAAAATTGCCGCCAGCGCAGAAAAAACGCCACTGCAATACGGATTTCTGCTGCGCGGCCACGGCCTGACCTGCTGGGGCAAAGACGTCGCCGAAGCGCGCCGTCATCTTGAAGGGCTGGAGTTTTTATTCCAGTGTGAACTGCAACGCCGACTGCTGGAGGCTAAATGATCCGCGCGATTATCACCGATATTGAAGGCACTACCACCGACATCCGCTTTGTGCATCAGGTGCTGTTCCCCTATGCCCGCGAACGTCTGGCCGAGTTTTTGCGTACCCAGCATGAACAGCCGGAGGTGGCGGCGGCACTCGATGCACTGCGGGCTGAAATTGATCGCCCGCAGGCCAGCGTGGAGGCGCTTACCGAAAAGCTCTACGCCTATATGGATGGCGATGTGAAGTCCACGGCGCTGAAAGTGTTGCAGGGCATTATCTGGCGCAGCGGCTATGAAAACGGTGATTTTCGTGGGCATCTTTACCCGGATGTTGCGCCGCAATTGCAGGCATGGCATCAGCAAAATCTGCGGCTTTGCGTGTATTCCTCCGGCTCGGTGGAGGCACAAAAACTGTTGTTCGGCTACAGCGACGAGGGCGACCTGACGCCACTGTTCAGCGATTATTTCGACACCCGCGTCGGTGCCAAACGCGAAACAGAGTCTTACCAGAATATCGCCGAGCAACTGATCCTCCCACCGGAAGATCTGCTGTTCCTCTCGGATATTCGCCAGGAACTGGACGCTGCCCGCTTAGCCGGCTGGCACACCTGTCAGTTGATCCGCGATGACGCCGATACATTAAGCGATCATCTGCAGGTTAATCGTTTTGATCAGATAGCCTTAGAAACATTCTTATAAAGAGGGTTGACCATGAGTGCTTTGACTATTTTTAGCGACCAGGATCCTTCCGCGCCAATCTGGCACAGCCGTGACGGCGGGGAAATTGCAACGGAACTGAACAAGATCAACGTGCGTTTTGAGCGCTGGCAGGCCGACCGTGAGCTGGGTGACAACCCGCAGCCTGCGGATGTGATCAGTGCTTATCAGCATGAAATCGACAAGCTGGTGGCCGAGAAGGGCTATCAGAGCTGGGATGTGATCAGCATGCGCCCGGACAATGAACAGCGCGAGGTACTGCGTACTAAGTTCTTGTCTGAGCACACGCACGGCGAGGATGAAGTGCGTTTCTTTGTCGACGGTGCCGGGCTGTTTTGCCTGCATCTGGAAGGCAAAATCTTCCAGATCCTGTGTGAGAAGAATGACCTGATTTCTGTTCCTGCCAACACCCGCCACTGGTTCGACATGGGCGGTTCCCCGTCGTTTACGGCGATTCGCCTGTTCGATAATGTCGAAGGCTGGGTGGCGCATTTTACGGGCGATAAAATCGCGGATGAATACCCGAGGCTCGGGGAGTAAGCCTTTTAGAAAGGCTTTTAAATCTTTTTAAATTCTCAAATTCAAATTCAAATTCAAATTCAAGGTCGTGGGCTCGCCGCCCACACGGGCCCAAAGGAGGTTTAAACGAACCTCCTTTGGAATCCTGCGTTTTTTAACTGCGCGCTATCGCTGAATCGGGATGGCCGTGTTTCAGGCACTTCCGTTATCGCCGTAAAATGTCATCGCTCCGCGATCCCCGGCTGCGGGTTCGAGCCAACGGTAAAAACGTTGTCTCTCCACCGACTTGCCGGTGACATTTTGAACACGGCCGGAGCTTTTTAAATTCAAATTCAAAACCAGAGCTATCTTTATCTTTATCTTTTAAAAATGCCTGGGCCGCGTTCAAAACGACGTCGAGGGAGAGGCGCAAAACCGCGAGTCTTTTTGCGCGGGTTGAAGCCCGAACTGAGAGAACCGCGCAGCGGCGGAGTTTGCGGCTATAACAACGGTGACTGAAACACGGCCATTGTGACCAGCGCAGTTGCTGTTTTTAAAAGAGCCGGAGATTCTTAAGAGGCGCGGCGATAGGCGCCTCTTAAGGCCAGTTTGGGTGGCAACCCAAGGTCTTGAACTTGAATTAAAAAGCGAGCTCCGGACCGTAACCCGAAATCCGCCCGGTGTGGGCCGACGCCCACGACCCTGACCTTGAATTAAAAAGCGGATTTCGGACCGTAATCCGAAACCCGCCAGCCAGTTTCAATGGCAGCTCAAAACCATCAGGTCTTAGCGAGCAGCTTCCTTCCCATAGTTAGACGAACGCGGTCCATACAGCATGCCGTTTGGCGTGCCAGCACTGAGCAGGCGGCTGCCGGTCAGTACAGCGACGTCATGGCTCTTATCCGTCATGGTATTGGCGATTTGAGTGACGGCAGCCTGAACCAGCAGGCCAATAATACTACCGTTGTTGTTATTTTGGTCTTCATTGCTGGATGCGGTCGCGGTACCGCTCCACAACAGTTTACCGTTGCGTAAATCTACCAGTTTGGCGTTAGCGGTTACGCGGGTATCGCTGGAGATGACTTTATAGCTGCTGCCGTAATCGGTGATATCGATATACAGTGCGGCGTCGGCACCGAAGATTTGACGCAGTTTCGCGACGTTAACCGCGCGAATGTCTTCCGGCGATGTCATGCCGTTTTGTTTGAAGGTTTCGTCAACGACGGCAACCGGGAAAACGTAATAACCGTCTTCAGCCAGTGGCATGGTGATCACAGATGACACACTGTGACTGGCATTGATATCAGGAGAGTGGTTTACCGGCGGCAATACCAAAATGGATTTGGGTTTGCTCTCTTTAAACGCGGTGTAATCGTAAGAAACCGGTTTGGCACAGCCGGTTAATACCAGTGTGATCAGCGCTGCGCTCAGCAGGAATAAACGTTTCATTTTATGCTCCCTTTATTTTTTTTCAGCAGGAAGTCCATATATGCCGCTGACTCTGGAAATAATGTTTTCTCAGTATTGAATTCCTGGAATGCCTGATCGGTATGACCGGTATTGGCGTAAAGTAATCCAAGCTGCGCGTGCAGACCCGGTGGTACCAGTTTGTTGGTCGCGCGGGATTTTTCAATGGACTCTTTCAGTGAGGCAATTTGCTGCTCTGGCCCTACTTTGTCACTCTGATAATATTGATAAACCGTCGCCTGATATTGATCCCAGTTATAGACAGTTTTAGGATGACTTGCGCAGCCCGCTAATAATAACGCCAGGGTAATAAGTCCGCCTTTCATCCACGTACTTTTGTTTTTACTCATGCTCATTTTTATAATATCCGTATATTAATTAGCAGGACGCCATGCGCCGCTTTCGATTCCATTAACCAGATTATTCACCGCTTCGCGGATCGCGAGATCGAGAACCTTGCCGTTTAATGTGGAGTCATAACTTGCCGTGCCGCCAAAACCGATAACTTCACGGTTGGACAGGCTGTATTCGCCCGCGCCCTGTGAGGAATAAACCACTTCTGACGTCTGTACATTGACGATATTCAGGTTGACTTTGGCATAAGCGATTTGTTGCTTGCCGCGGCCCAGAATGCCCCACAGCTGGTTATCGCCCACTTCTTTGCGGCCGAACTCGGTCACGTCGCCGGTAATGATGTAATTCGCGCCTTTCAGCGTTTGTGCTTTACCCTTGATACCCGCTTCTTCTTTGATCTCTTCCATATTGGTGCGATCGAGAACGTTGAAGCGCCCGGTTTGTTGCAGGTCAGTCACCAGAATGGTTTTGGACTGATTACCCAGACGGTCGACACCGTCAGAGAAAATGCCGCTCATATAGCTGGAGCGGTTATCAAATTTACCCACCGCAATAGGGCTACGTGGGCCATTATATTGCGTATTATAAGAGGCCACTTTCGCCACCGCTAAAGTCCGCGAAGACTCCGTCGCACAACCACTCAGTGTTGCCGTAGCAACCAGCGCAATTAATAGTGTTTTTCTCATGTACCTATCCTTTGTCCACGTCGTTTTTTTTATTTACCTGCAAGAGGGGCTTCACGTTTTGGCATGATTAAGCGTAAAGGCCCCGGGTGTTTATCGGCCTATTAATGGAAAACATTAATGTTTAATTAAAGGAATTAATGCCTGCGGAATAAATCGGCCTTTGCATAAAACAGGGGGGGCACAGTGGCAGGAAATGCTATTTGAGCGAGGGTGATTATCTTTGTGGTATTTAATGTGGTTTAAAAATAGCCAAAAAAATATTTTTCACTAAATGTTGTTAACATTTTATTAATAATCACCAGCGGGGCGGGTGAGGGATTTCCCGCCTGGCTGTGATTATTTTAAGGGAGTCTGGAATATACCTTGCTGGACTTGCGCGGGGCTGACTATGCCGATATCCAGCACCCAGCCGCTAATTAACGCGGCAGGTGTAACGTCAAACGCCGGGTTATAAACCTTAGCATCCAGCGGTGCCCATTGCACTGAGCCAAAGCTGCCGGAGACACCGGTGACTTCGCGCGGATCGCGCTGTTCGATGGGGATGGCGGCCCCGTTCTGGCAGTGCGGATCATGAGTGGTGTGGGGGGCGGCGACATAAAAAGGGATGCCGTGGAATTTCGCCAGCACCGCCAGGCTGTAGGTGCCGATTTTATTGGCGACGTCACCATTGGCGGCGATACGGTCAGCGCCGACCCAAATGGCATCGACGCTGCCCTGCGCCATTAAACTGGCGGCCATCGAGTCACAAATCAGCTGATAAGGGATGCCCAACTCGCCGAGTTCCCAGGCGGTTAAACGCCCGCCCTGTAACAACGGGCGCGTCTCATCGACCCACACCTGTTCAACGTTACCTTGCTGATGGGCGCGGGAAATCACCCCCAGCGCGGTTCCCACGCCCGCCGTGGCCAGCCCGCCCGTGTTGCAGTGGGTCAGCAGGCGGCTACCGGGTTTTACCAGCTTCGCGCCGTGGTCGGCAATGCTGTTGCACAGTGCGCGGTCTTCATCCACCAGCCGCAGTGCTTCGGTGACAAGAGCAGGAACGAAATGGGTTTGTGTCAGCACGGCCTTCATGCGGTCCAGATTATTCATCAGGTTGACGGCAGTCGGGCGGGATTCACGCAGGGTGTCCAGCGCCTGATGCAGCTCGGGTTGAGGCATTCCCCCTTCGGCCAGCAGCGCCAGCAACAGACTGGCTGAAAGGCCAATCAACGGGGCGCCGCGCACGCGCAGGGTGCGGATATGGTCAACCAGCGCGGCAACATCCGGGCAGGGACGCCAGTCGGATTGCTGCGGCAGTGCCTGCTGGTCGAGGATCCACAGCTGGTTTTCTCGAACTCGTAAACTGGTGGTTGTGAGATTTTTCATTGTTGGTTAAACCTTTGTTGCTCAGTTGCATCTGTTTGCTTATTCTGCCAACATGCTTGACGGATGTATAGACGTCTGGACGTTTTATTAAGCATTGAATTTGAGAGGTCGCGATGTCCCGCTATTACACGTTTACTGCTGCAGATGCCGTTGAATATGCCCGCCAGTTTGGCGGTGTTAAAGACCCGCAATCTCTGATTTCCGCTGACGAAATTGGCGACGGCAACCTGAATCTGGTGTTTAAAATCCGTGATACGGCGGGTGTGAGCCGGGTGATCGTCAAGCAGGCGTTGCCGTATGTGCGCTGCGTCGGTGAGTCCTGGCCGCTGACGCTGGACCGGGCGCGTATTGAAGCGGAAACGCTGGTCGCGCACGGTAAATTCGCACCACAGCACACCGTAAGAGTACTGCATCACGATGCGGAACTGGCGGTGATGGTGCAGGAAGATCTCTCCGATCACGCCATCTGGCGCAGTGAACTGGTGCAGGGCAAACATTACCCGCAGGCGGCCAGTCAACTGGGTGAATACCTGGCGCAGACGTTGTTTCACACCTCAGATTTCTACCAGAACGCCCAGTTTAAGAAAGCCGAAGTGGCGCGTTTTAGCAACCCTGAACTCTGCCAGATCACCGAAGATCTGTTCTTCACTGATCCTTACGTTGATCACGAGCGCAATAATTTCGATCCTATTTTGCAGCCCGACGTTGACGCGCTGCGTGCTGACAAACCGCTGCGGTTGGCGGTGGCGTCACTCAAACACCGTTTCCTCAGTAAGGCCGAAGCGCTGCTGCACGGCGATATTCACAGCGGTTCGATTTTCGTGGCAGACGGCAAGCTGAAGGCCATTGACGCAGAGTTCGGCTATTACGGCCCGATCGGTTTTGACCTTGGTTCGGCAATGGGCAATGTGTTGCTCAATTACTGTGGTTTGCCGGGGTTGGTGGCAGTGCGCGAAGCGGCGGATGGGCGCGAGCAGCGCCTGAATGATTTACGTGCGCTGTGGCTGAGTTTCTCCGAGCGTTTCCTGCAATTGGCGCGTGATGAATCACAGGATCCGTCACTGGCTGAAGAGGGCTATACGGAGCAGTTCCTGCAACAGGTATGGCATGACGCGGTGGGGTATTGCGGCGCTGAACTTATCCGCCGCACCATCGGGCTGGCGCACGTCGCGGATCTGGATAATATCAATGATGACGCCATGCGCGCCGACTGCCAGCGCCATGCGCTGAGTCTCGGGCAGAAGCTGATCCTGACCGCCGGGCAGATTGACGATATTGAGTCACTGATTGCCCGCATCCGTCAGTTCAGCTAAAACCGTCTGTTTCCTGTATAATGCCCGGCTTCGAGGTGCGAACATTATTTAGGGTGTAAGCCCGGTGGCATTTCCTCGGTTTACTCCATAACAGGAACACAGAATTATGATGCATAACGACGTCTTGCGCAGCGTGCGCCACATGCTGAATGTAAGCGAAGGCCAACTGATTGAGATCCTCAAAACGACCGGCACGCCAGTCAGCCCGGACGTGATGTCACGCTATTTGAAGAAAGACGATGAAGAAGGCTATATGGAAGTGCCTGACGAAGTGATGGCGAACTTTCTGAATGGCTTGATCACCTTCAAACGTGGCAAAGATGACCGTTTCCCGGTGCCGGAAGTGGAAAAACACGTGACAAATAACATCATGCTGAAGAAACTCCGCGTGGCGTTTGAGCTGAAAACTGAAGATATGCTGAGCGTGTTGGCTGCAGCAGACTTCAAAATGTCCGAAGGCGAACTGAGCGCGTTTTTCCGCAAAGAAGGCCATAAGAACTACCGCCCATGCGGCGATCAGGTTCTGCGCTATTTCCTGAAAGGCCTGACTACTCGCGTGCGCCCACAGACGCAAACGCCAACTAAAAAAAGCTAAGTGCGATAAGTGCTGAGTTGTCCGGGGCTCTGTAAGACTGAGATACACGGGGCGACCACGGGGTAGGGCGTTCCTGCGGAAACCCTATCCCCGTGTTTCCCCTAAAATCCGGCATGATCAAAAAGCCCAAAGGAAAAGCCTGAGTGTGTATCGCACTCAGGCTTTTTTGTTTATTAATGACAGGACCGAAGATCAGGCGGCTTCAGTGTGGCGCGGTTTGGCCTCTTTCTTCACTTCCTGTTGCGGCTTTTTTGCCGCCAGTTCATCCGCTTCAAACTCATCGACGTTAATCGAACGCAGACGGCTCTCTTCGGCGCGGCTTAGAATGCGGGCTTCGTCAGGGGTCAGGTGACCGGCATCGAGGCCTTTCTGCGCCAGAATATCCAGACGGGTGAAGGAGAGTTTTTTGCCCATCGCATCACTGAGACGTTTATGTACCGGCTCGGCGGCGATGATATCCGCCAGTGCCGCCTCCAACTGCCCAATCGGGTTATGTTCGCTGGCTTCGAAGAACTGACCACGACCAATGCGGCTGCGGGTGGCGGACGGCACTTGCAGAATGCGCGCCAACTGGTGGTCTAACTGGTCAGACGGCGCAGCATGTGCACGGCCCAGCGGGAAGATCACCAGACGCATGACTCCGGCGACAAGGCGGTTCGGGAAGTTGCGCAGCAGGTCGTCGATGGCGATCTCTGCCTGATTCAGACAGTCCTGCACACCCCAGTGCACCAGCGGTAAATCCTCTTCGTGACGGCCTTCTTCCTCATAGCGTTTCAGGGTGGCGGAAGCCAGGTACATTTGGCTCAGAATATCCCCCAGTCGCGCCGAGATACGTTCACGGCGTTTCAGGCTGCCGCCCAGGACGCCCATCGAGACATCTGACAGCAGCGCCAGGTTGGCACTCAAACGGTTGATGTGCTGGTAGTAACGCGCCGTGGCGTCTTTAGCCGGTGTTGCACTGGTACGGCCATTGGTCAGCCCCAGCCAGAAGCTGCGCATTTTGTTGCTGCCGACGTGGCCGATATGGCCGAACAGTGCACGGTCAAAATCTTGCAGGTTATTACTTTCCGCCGCCGCCATTTCACGCAGTACATATGGATGGCAGCGGATCGCGCCCTGGCCGAAGATGATCATGCTGCGGGTCAGAATGTTGGCGCCTTCTACGGTGATAGCAATCGGTGCGCCCTGATAGGCACGGGCCACGAAGTTGCTTTTACCGAGCATAATGCCTTTACCGCCGGTGATGTCCATGGCGTCCATCACCGCACGCTGGCCGCGATGGGTACAGTGGTATTTAACGATAGCCGACAGCACGGCGGGTTTTTCACCAAGCATAATGCCGTTGGTGATAAGCGTGGCGGCGGCATCCATCACGTAAGCATTACCGGCAATGCGCGCCAGCGGCTCTTCGATCCCTTCCATTTTACCGATCGGCAGTTTGAACTGACGGCGGATATAGGCATAAGCGCCGGTCGCCAGCGCCAGCGATTTCAGGTTACCTGTGGCATTGGATGGCAGGGTGATACCACGGCCAACCGACAGACATTCAACCAGCATACGCCAGCCCTGACCGGCCATTTTTGGGCCGCCAATGATGTAGTCGATAGGCACGAAAATGTCGTTACCGCGTGTCGGGCCATTTTGGAACGGCACATTGAGCGGGAAGTGGCGATGGCCGATTTCGACACCTTGGGTATCGGTTGGGATCAGCGCACAGGTGATGCCGAGCTCAACGGTTTCACCCAGCAGGTGATCCGGGTCTTGCAGTTTAAACGCCAGGCCGAGCACGGTGGCGACAGGCGCCAGCGTAATGTAGCGCTTGTTCCAGGTCAGGCGCATCCCCAGCACTTCTTTGCCTTCCCACTGGCCTTTACACACGATACCAACGTCAGGAATGGCACCCGCATCGGAACCCGCTTCCGGGCTGGTCAGTGCGAAGCATGGAATTTCCAGACCCTGCGCCAGTCGTGGCAGGTAGTGATCTTTTTGCGCGTCAGTCCCGTAATGTTGCAGCAGTTCGCCCGGGCCGAGGGAGTTCGGTACGCCGACGGTGATCGCCAGAATGCCTGAGATACCAGCCAGTTTCTGCAATACGCGGGCCTGAGCATAAGCGGAGAATTCCAGACCGCCGTACTCTTTTTTGATGATCATCGCGAAGAAGCGGTGTTCTTTCAGGTACGCCCACAGCTCTGGCGGCAGGTCAGCCAGTTCGTGGGTGATTTCGAAATCATTCGCCATGCGGCAGGCTTCTTCCACCGGGCCGTCAATAAAGGCCTGCTCTTCATCAGTGAGGTGCTGTTGCGGGTAATCCTGCAACTTTTTCCAGTCAGGCGTGCCGCTGAACAGATCGCCTTCCCACCAGGTGGTTCCGGCTTCAATGGCCTCTTTTTCCGTGCGTGACATTTCAGGCATCACTTTACGAAAGGCGCGCAGGGCCGGAGCGGAGAACAGTGAACGGCGCAGTGCCGGAATGTTGAACGGCAGCAAAATGATCACCAGCGGCACCAGCAGCCACAGCGTCCATAAATGAATGGCGCCCATGGCGGCGGTAAAGGCCGCGACCACCAGGCTGCTCAGTGGCAAGTTGACGCGGTGATAGAACAGCACACCGATGATAACCAATAGGGCGACAATGCTAAGAACCATCATGATAAAGCTCCTGAGTTGTAGGAGGTCTGACCTGTTAGGTGGATGTATTGGTTTTAGTCCAGGTCCATTTCTTTATCAATACATTTACATCTTAATTACAACTTGGCTCACAAACCGACAGCACGAAGGGCTAAAATCAGAAACTATCCGATTCATTACCCCTTCATGGCTTCTCGGTGTTTCGGCGATCCGTTACACTGCGAGACGGAACATCTTATTGCTGCAAATGGACATAAAAAGAGGCTGCCATGTACCAGGATATTATCCGTAGTGAACTGAACGAAGCTGCTGACACGCTGAACAAATTCATCAGCGACCCGGCTAACATTGAATCAATTCAACGTGCTGCCGTACTGCTGGCGGACTCCTTCAAAGCCGGTGGGAAAGTCATTTCCTGCGGCAATGGCGGGTCACACTGTGACGCTATGCATTTCGCTGAAGAGCTGACGGGTCGTTACCGTGAAAATCGCCCTGGCTATCCGGCAATCGCTATTTCTGATGTCAGCCATATCTCCTGCGTCGGTAACGATTTCGGATTTGACCATATTTTCTCACGCTACGTGGAAGCGGTCGGTCAGAAGGGCGATGTGCTGTTTGGTATCTCCACCTCTGGTAATTCCGCCAACGTCATCAAAGCGATTGAAGCCGCGCGTGCCAAAGGCATGAAAGTCATCACCCTGACAGGCAAGAACGGCGGCAAGATGGATGGCTCAGCTGACGTGGAAGTCCGCGTACCGCATTTCGGCTTCGCCGATCGCGTGCAGGAAATTCATATCAAAGTGATTCATATCCTGATTTTACTGATCGAAAAAGAGATGGCGAAAGCCTAAGGCTTTTGGCTTAAAGGAGGCTGGTGATGTGCGAATTGCTCGGGATGAGCGCTAACGTTCCTACTGATATCTGTTTCAGTTTCAGCGGATTAGTGCAGCGCGGTGGCGGGACAGGCCCGCATAAAGATGGCTGGGGTATTACTTTCTACGAAGGTAATGGTTGCCGCACCTTTAAAGACCCGCAACCGAGTTTTAATTCGCCCATTGCCCGCCTGGTTCAGGAATACCCGATCAAATCCTGCGCGGTGATTTCCCATATCCGTCAGGCTAATCGTGGTGAAGTGTCGCTGGAAAATACCCATCCTTTTACCCGCGAACTGTGGGGCCGTAACTGGACGTACGCCCATAACGGCCAACTGCGCGGTTACCGCCAGCTCAATACCGGCACCTTGCGGCCGATTGGCCAGACCGACAGTGAATTCGCCTTCTGCTGGTTGCTGCATAAACTGACCGAGCGCTATCCGCGCACGCCGGGTAACTGGCCGTCGGTGTTTCGCTATATCGCGTCTTTGGCTGATGAGTTACGCCAGAAGGGGGTGTTTAACATGCTGTTGTCGGACGGACGGTTTGTCATGGCCTACTGCTCGACCAATCTTTACTGGATCACGCGGCGCGCACCGTTTGGCAAGGCAACGTTGTTAGATCAGGATGTGGAAATAGATTTTCAGCAGCAGACGACACCGGATGATGTCGTCACTGTGATCGCTACCCAACCTCTAACGGGTAACGAAACCTGGAACAAGATTGCTCCAGGTGAGTTCGCCTTATTTCACTGTGGTGAACGCCAGCTGTGATGCCAGTGGGTTCACTTTCACCGGAGCGGTAAGTACATACTTACCTGCGCTGACCACTACATTCGGCGGCGTATGGTTTTTCTGGAAATAATCATAACCAGGTTTCAGCTCGTTCCAGAAACTGATGTACGACGAGTTTTTGTGCGCGACCATGTTGGCGTCAGTCATGCGGAATGGATAGATGCTGATCTGCACGTTACGCTGACCAAGCTGGAAGGCTGCCTGCACGTAAGTGAAAATTTCATCCATATACCGGTCAGTCATCGCGTAACAGCCAATAGACTTGCAGTTGCCGTGGATCATCAGATACTTTCCAGAATAACCCTGAGCAACGTCGTAATCATTCGGGAAGCCGATGTTAATCGCACGATAGAATTTGCTGTCAGGTTTTAAGTGATGCATATCCACACTGTAAAAACCTTCAGGGCTTTTGAAATCCCCTTCACGGCGTTTATTGCCTAATCCGCCAGAGAAATCACAAATACCGTAGATGCCAATCAGGCGATATTCGCCCTGAAGTTCGGCATAAAGTTCAAGCTTACGTTCCTGCTTGAAGATTTGAATATAGACGGGGGAGCCTAAGAGCTTTTGCTTAAGTGCCTGATCTACCGGGGCTGGCTCACTGGCGGCCGCTGTTCCGAGGGTAAATAGAGGTAAACTGAGGAGCATCGCAAGTAACAGCGCGATTCGGATCATTCTTCTTCCTGCTATTAAAAAATGCCCGCCATATTTCAAGTTGCAGATCTATTGACTGTCTTGCTGCACTCGAATTACTTAGGGAATAGGTCTGATTATTTTGTCTACAGATACCAGGATCTTTAAGACCGCCACTGATGTACAATCGACACGAAACATGCGTGATTCGCTGCCATATTAATACTGATGATTTTTTTAGCAATGGTGCTGAGAATAATTTCCCTTATAACCTCATAAAAAATGATTCAGGTTATTTTTTGTACACCGAACTGGGCGCAATCCGTGCGATATTCCCGGCGTGGCCGCCGGGAGCATTAACGTCAACGCGGGATCTTGGTGAAGTCAGCCGGAGAGTTGACCAGAACGCCGTCGGCACCCAACGTTTTGGCCTGCTGATAATCAGCCTGATCATTTATCCCAATCAAAATAATGTGCGCCTCACCCTGTGAGCGGAAACAATCCATGGCTTCTTTATCCCATTCGAGCGTCGCTTTTGAGCGCGCTTCGCCCAGCGTGTATTTCTCCACTACTTCCACATCACGTTTCATTTCCAGCGCATACCAGCGGCCTTGCTTCTCCGGCTTAATCTGACATTGATGGGCCATAGTGATGTTGGCGAGCGCAGTACGTGTCAAATCACGGCTTTCAAAACGCGGCAGCGTGGCGGGCAGGGCTTCAAGGTACTTTGTATCGGTAGAGTAGATGCGGGTTCTTGCCAGGCTATGCGTCTCTTGTAGTACCTTGTCCAGCGCCGTAGCCATTTTGTCCGGGGCGGCGTCCGGGGTTTTTATGTCGATATAGAAGGTGGTTTTTGGAAAAGCTTTCAACACGCTTTCCAGCGTGGGAATACCGATATTTTTGCCGCGATAGGGATGTGCTTCACCAGAACCGAACGCCCATCCTGCATCCATTTTGGCTAATTCTGCCGCTGTATAATGTGAGACCAGTCCTTGCTGATTCGTGAGCGTTTTCAGGTCTGACGGGCGGTAAAGCACCGGAATGTTATCGCCGGAGAGCTGCGCGGTTATCCAGATGGCGTCGGCACCGTTTTTCAGCGCCAGCGTGATCGCGGGAAGGGTGTTTTCCGGTGCATCGGCAGTCCCCCCTCGGTGGGCGATAATTTGTGGCGCATGGGCAACAGGCGCGGCGAAAGCGACAGGTGACAACATGCAGCCGGACACTAAAGCACTGAGCAATAATCGTTGAGGCGTTTTCATCTTGGCGGGTTCCATTACGTTGAAGAGGAGTCGCGGGCCAATATACGGATTGATTGTTGAAAAAATATTATAGTAATCACAAAAATTGGTTATAAATTAATAATTAATCTTAAAAATAACTTATCCATGCAAATGATGAATGAATGATATTTTGTTATTTTCTTGTTTGATGAATAGAGTGGCGCTGACTTGAATTCCCCGTTTATAGCTGTATACTTATACAGTATCTGTGGGAGGGCTATGCGCAAAATTATTCATGTCGATATGGACTGCTTCTTTGCCGCCGTGGAAATGCGCGACGACCCTTCCCTGCGCGACATTCCGATCGCCATTGGCGGTAGCCGCGATCGCCGTGGTGTCATCAGTACCGCCAATTATCCGGCGCGTAAATTCGGTGTCCATAGCGCAATGCCCACCGGGATGGCGCTGAAACTCTGCCCGCACCTTAAAGTGATCCCTGGCAGAATGGAGGCTTATAAAGAGGCCTCCAACCATATTCGCGACATCTTCTCCCGCTACACTTCCTTGATTGAGCCGCTTTCGCTCGACGAAGCCTACCTCGATGTTTCCGACACCACCTCATGCAGTGGCTCGGCCACGCTGATTGCGGCAGAGATCCGTCAGGCGATTTCCGATGAAATCAATCTCACCGCTTCTGCGGGCATTGCGCCCATCAAGTTTTTGGCAAAAATCGCTTCGGATCTCAACAAACCTAACGGCCAGTACGTGATAACCCCCGACCAGGTGGCTGCGTTTCTGCTGGATCTGCCGCTGAGTAAAATTCCTGGTGTCGGTAAAGTCACGGCCCAACGATTACAGGAGCGTGGTCTGGTGACCTGCGGCGACGTGCAACGTTATGACCTGGCGCAACTGCTGAAAAACTTTGGTAAATTTGGCCACATACTTTGGGAGCGTTGTCAGGGGATTGATGAGCGCGGCGTGTCGCCGGAACGGCTGCGTAAATCAGTCGGCGTCGAGCGCACGCTGGCGGAAGATATTCACCGTTGGGAAGAGTGCGTGGCGCTGATTGAACGTCTCTTCCCTGAGCTGGAAAGGCGCCTCGGTAAAGTTAGCCCGGAACTGCGCATTGCGCGGCAGGGGGTAAAGCTCAAGTTTCATGACTTCCAGCAAACCACGCAGGAACACGTCTGGCCTGTGCTCAACAAAGAAGATTTACTGAAAGTGGCGCGGGAAGCCTGGGAACAGCGGCGTGGCGGGCGGGGCGTGAGGCTGGTGGGGCTGCATGTAACGCTGCAGGACCCGCAGATAGAGCGGCAGCTGCTGCTGCCCTGGGAATAAATCACCGTCACCTTTCTTAAAGTTTGATCACATCATGAGGAAATGAAGGCCTTCGCTTCCTCATGATTAAAAATCAGTATTTACATTCTATTAAGAACCGAGGTCCGTCTGCGGAAGGGGGAATGTACAACGGATACGGCAACATATCCTCAGAAAACAGGTTTGAAACCAACTCTGGTTAGTTCCTTTAAAGTCATGTTTCCTGTAGGACTGTCTTTGCCAAGAGAAAAATCTAATGTTTGAATACAAGAAAAGTATTTTGACTTCATTTCAGGGGGGATGTAGTTGTATCCGCCTTTAATATAATCGTGAACTATTCCTTTTTTCACTTCTTTATCTAGAGCATTTAACCCTCGCAGAGTAAAAACAAGACCAAAATCTACAGGGATTATATCGCCACTCTCATTTTTTATAAAGTTGCCTGGGTTAGGATCACCCATAAAAAAACCTTTGCTATACATGTTTTTTACCCCAGTAATGACTTCTGAAAATTCAGGGGTCTTTCCTTTTACAAAAGGCATTTTAATGTGTTTATCTATAATGATTGCATCGGAGGAAACCCTATCTGTCAGTTTATAATATTCATTACACATATTCACTTCATGAATGGCTTCATTGATATTAAAGTTTTTGATTTTTTTTATGATAAAATCACCGTCCCTATAGACATTTCCTCTTGCTCCCTTACCAATTAACTGCAAATTATCGTTAATATTATTAACAGGGCCAACAGGGCCAACAGGGCCAACAGGGCCAACAGGGCCAACAGGGCTAACAGGGCTAACAGGGCTAACAGGGCTAACAGGGCTAACAGGGCTAACAGGATGAGCAGGGTAAACCGGGTGAGCATGGCCACTTTGTATTAATAGTTTATTAGCATTATCTTCCCACGCACTGATCTGATTTTTAATAAAAGATTCACTTTTCGAGCTCTTAATTTCTTTGAAGTGCTTAATTAATCGGGAAACACTATTGTGGTTGATGTTTCGTACATCAACTTCTTGTCCAAAAATAAAATTGGCTTCACCATGTTTTAAATCATACTGGATACTTACTACATTGATCAATTTCATTAAGGATTTATTTGACAGGCTGTTATTGTTTTCTTTTTTTCTAATGGCACTTTGTAAACAATCAAGGTGCTGGTTTATTTTTTCTTTGAAAAAAAACATTCTATTAGTCCTTTAATATGGTTGTTTAACATCAATGATATTGACGTCATCAATATTATCAATGCCATCAATATAATTAATGTCATACTGGTAAGTCGAAAACTTCGATAATATAACATGAGCTTGTGGGGTTATTTCAATAGAGGAAAAAAATAAAGGTATAAATGGACTTTGATTTCACCCACCATGAATAGACAGGTGTTAAGCGAGTATATCCAATAAGAGATATCAGTGTAGGTACGGCAATGAAAGTTAGCTTATGTTTTAGTGAACATAGAACTAATGACTTTCACTGCCGCTTTCTATTGGATCACAATAAAAAGTGATTAACCAATTTAAAACAATCACTTACGCTCAGGAATCGCTTTCAGCAGCGCCGTCAGCAACTGCCAGTAAAGGCCAACGCTTTCGATATGAACCTGTTCGTCCGGCGAGTGTGGCCCGGTGATGGTCGGCCCGATGGAGACCATGTCCATGTTCGGGTACGGTTTTTTGAACAGACCGCACTCCAGACCGGCGTGGATCACCATGATGTTCGGGGTTTTATCGAACAGCTGCTGGTAAGTTTCACGCACCAGCGTCATTACCGGTGAGCTTGGCTCAGGTTTCCAGCCAGGGTAGCTGCCTTTCGCCAGTGTCTTCGCGCCCGCCAGTTTACCGAGTGAATCCAGCATGCTCACCACGTACTCTTTACCGCTGTCGATAAGCGAACGGATCAGGCTGTTGATCGCCACTTCGTCATCTTTCATGGTAACAACGCCGACGTTCAGCGAAGTTTCGACCACGCCTTTGACGTCGTCACTCATGCGGATCACGCCGTTAGGTGTCGCGTTGAGCAGTGCAATGAAGCCGTTTTGGCTTGCTACGCTCAGTGCTGTGGCTGGGCTTTCAGTCGCTTCAACCACCAGGGCGATTTTCTTCTCAACCGCTGACAGTTCAAACTGAAGGGTAGCCAGGAACTCCTGCGCCGCCGCTTTCAGTGTGTCAACGTTGCCCGCAGCAACTGCCAGCGTCACGATAGCTTCGCGTGGGATCGCATTACGCAGCGTGCCGCCGGTAAAGTCCAGCAGGCGCAAGCCGAGGGTATCTGCGTGCTCTGCCAGGAAACGCGCCAGCAATTTGCTGGCATTGCCAAGGCCCAGGTGAATTTCAGCGCCGGAGTGGCCGCCTTTCAGCCCTTTTAGCGTCAGCTTCAGCGTGCTGTAGCCAGCCGGTACGGCTTCGCGGGTCAGGGGCAGGGTGGCAGTAAAATCAATCCCGCCAGCGCAACCCATGTAGATTTCGCCTTCGGTTTCGGAATCGGTGTTGATCAGGATCTCAGACTGTAACCAGTTCGGTTGCAGGCCAAATGCACCCGCCATGCCGGTTTCTTCGGTCATGGTCAGCAGCACTTCCAGCGGGCCGTGTTCAACGGAGTCATCAGCAATAACGGCCAGCGCAGACGCCAGACCGATGCCGTTGTCAGCACCCAGCGTGGTACCACGGGCTTTTACCCAACCGTTTTCGATAAACGGCTGAATCGGATCTTTAGTGAAGTCATGAACGGTGTCGTTGTTCTTTTGCGGCACCATATCGAGATGGGCTTGCAACGCCACCGGCTTACGGTTTTCCATACCTTTGGTGGCAGGTTTGCGCAGCAGGATGTTACCGACTTCGTCACGCTCAGCGTGGATACCCTTTTCCTGCGCCCATTCAACGATGTGTTTCGCCAGGGCTTCTTCATGGTAAGAAGGGTGCGGAATTGAACAGACTTTGGCAAAAATATCCCACAGCGGTTGTGGCGAAAGTTGAGACAGTTCAGACACTATAAGTCTCCTGTAACAGTCAGCTCAGTCAGATGCTATGTGCAGGTGAATTGATTGAGAAACTGTAGGTTTAAGGTTAATGGATCCCCGCCGATGAATGTGGCGAATGGCCTGACAGAATATCACTTAATCCTAACCTGTGCGCGTGGGCAGGCAGAAAATGCGCGGTTTTTGCGGACTATTGATACCATAACCGCTGGTTTTTGTGGGCCGGACTCACTATAATCCCGCGCAACCTTTTTCCCCCGAATACACCCGTCATACTTCAAATTGCAGATGCGTTGGCTCACCCGAATCCCTGACTTATGTCAGTTCATCGGGATTTGTTCACTTGCCGCCTTTCTGCAACTCGAATTATTTAGGGTTTAAATTTTTAGAAGCCGTCAATTCACTGGCTGGGATACCTTTATGAGCGAAAAATACGTTGTAACCTGGGATATGCTGCAAATCCACGCCCGCACGATGGCAAAGCGCCTGCTGCCGGCAGAACAGTGGAAAGGTATTATTGCCGTTAGCCGTGGCGGCCTGGTTCCTGCTGCTTTACTGGCGCGTGAACTGAGCATCCGTCACGTTGATACCGTCTGCATCTCCAGTTACGACCATGACAATCAGCGCGATATGCACGTGCTGAAACGCGCAGAAGGTGACGGCGAAGGCTTCATTGTGATCGATGATTTAGTGGATACCGGCGGCACGGCGAAAGCCATTCGCGAGATGTACCCGAAAGCCCATTTTATCACCATTTTCGCCAAACCTGCCGGTGCGCCGCTGGTTGACGATTATGTGATCGACATCCCACAGGACACCTGGATTGAACAGCCGTGGGACATGGGTGTTGTCTTCGTTCCTCCTTTAGTCGGCAAATAAATCCTCGTCATCCTTCTTGCTGTCTCGGCGTTGGCTGCCCTCGTCTCACCCCAGTCACTTACTGATGTAAGCTCCTGGGGATTTGCTCTGTTGCCGCCTGGATACGACTCGAATGATTTAGAGGAAATAGAGGAAATAGAGGAAATAGAGCATCTCTTCTAAATATCCTCTGAAACGCCCGGTTAATCGTCGGGCGTTTTGCTTTGGTTTTACCAACCTTTGATTTTAACAACAGTCCCATCCCGCTTGACCTCTCCCTTGTCTTCCCGCAACGTACTCCCTATATATAAATGGCAGAATCGCGTTCCCACAGTTTGCAAACGGAGGATATTGCACCATGGCACCCGTCAACCTTACGGAAAAACTGTTCAAACCCACCTTTAAATATCCTGAGACTTCAACGCTGGTTAACCGCGTTCATCATCATTACAGCGACACTTCGCTGCACTCTGCGCTGGAAGGGGATTCTGCGCCCAGCTGGTATCGCACCCTGAACCGCCTGATATGGCTGTGGCGCGGCGTTGATCCGATTGAAGTCGAAGAAGTGCTCTCACGCATTGCGGTGTCGACCTCCAAACACAGCGACGAGCGGCTGCTTGATACGGTGATTGGTTATCGCAGCGGTAACTGGATCTACGAATGGTCACAGCAGGGGATGGTCTGGCAGCAAAAGGCGCAGGAAACAGAAGATGTGAACCTTGCCAGCCAGTACTGGCTTAACGCCGCCAACTTTTATAGCATCGCCGGTTACCCGCACCTGAAAGGTGACACGCTGGCCGAACAGGCCCAGGTGCTTGCAAACAAAGCCTTTGAACAGTCTGCGCTGCATTCACCGTACCAGCTCAAAGAGATCGACTTTGCCATCGAGGGGGGCGCGCCGATCACCGGTTTCCTGCACCTGCCGAACGAAGGCAAAGCCCCGTTCCCGACCGTCATGGTGTGCGGCGGTCTGGACACCTTACAGTGCGACCATCAGCGTTTGTTCCGCGAATATCTGGCACCACGCGGCATTGCCATGCTGACGATCGACATGCCGTCGATCGGTTTTTCCGCCAAGTGGAAACTGACGCAAGACACCAGTTTCCTGCATCAGCAGGTGCTGGCTAAACTGGTCGATGTCGCCTGGGTCGATGCGACTAACGTCAGCCTGGTGGGTTTTCGCTTCGGCGCGAACGTAGCGGTGCGTCTGGCCTATCTCGAACCCCGCCGGATACGTGCGGTGGCGACGCTCGGCGCACTGGTACATACGTTGCTCTGCGACACCCAATGTCAGGAAAAAGTGCCTGACATGTATATGGACGTGCTTGCCAGCCGCCTCGGTATGTCAAATGCCTCGGACAGCGCGCTGAAGACCGAACTTAATCGGTATTCTCTGAAAACACAGGGTCTGCTTGGGCGCAGGACTTCCACCCCGATTTTAGCGGCTTACTGGGAAAGCGATCCCTTCAGCCCTAAGGAAGAATCGAGGCTGATTGCGGATTCTTCAGCGGATGGCAAACTATTAACCATCAAATCTGAGCCGCTTTTTCGCAACTTTGACCGTGCTTTGCATGAGATTTGCGACTGGCTGACGGCGAGAATGCGATAACTTAATAGTTGCTAATTCTTAACGTTTTGCTACAACTGATGGCTTACATATGGAGGTTGTACTATGACGTTACCAAGTGGTCATCCTAAAAGCCGGCTAATGAAACGTTTCGGTACTTTGGGACCCTATATCCGTGAAGGGAAGTGCGAGAACGATCGTTTCTTCTTCGACTGCCTGGCAGTCTGCGTGAATGTGAAGCCCGCGCCCGAGACACGTGAGTTTTGGGGCTGGTGGATTGAACTGCAAGCCGAAGTTGAACGTTTTACTTATGTTTATCACTTTGGATTGTTTGATAAAGACGGAAACTGGAAAGCGCAAAACATTAAAAATGCTGAAGTTCGGGACAGGCTGGAGACCACGCTGCGCGGTTTCCACAAGAACCTCAACGCCATGATTATTGATATGTCATTAAGGTTGGAGCCTGCCGAAGATTTTGTCGGCGAACCTTTAAAGCTGTCAGCCTGACATTTACGCTTTACTCCGCATAAGCTCCGCAATGTTGCGTTATGCCTTTGGGCATAACGCTTCTCTCCTTTTCCAAAGACAACAGCCCATCTCTTCATTTAAACTCTCATCAATATTTCTATTTTAAACGGCAGAATGATTATGAGTGGCAGCCAAACCTTGGTGGTAAAACTGGGCACCAGCGTGCTCACCGGCGGCTCACGTCGCCTTAACCGGGCTCACATCGTTGAGCTGGTTCGTCAGTGCGCGCAGCAACATGCGGCCGGGCATCGCATCGTTATTGTGACGTCTGGCGCGATTGCCGCCGGGCGCGAACATCTGGGCTACCCCGAACTCCCCGCCACTATTGCCTCCAAACAGCTGCTGGCCGCCGTCGGGCAGAGCCGTTTGATTCAACTGTGGGAACAGCTGTTCTCTATTTATGGCATCAACATCGGCCAGATGCTGCTGACCCGTGCTGACCTGGAAGATCGCGAGCGGTTCCTCAATGCGCGCGACACCATGAATGCGCTGCTCGATAACCACATCGTGCCGGTAATTAACGAGAACGACGCCGTAGCCACCGCCGAGATTAAAGTCGGCGATAACGACAACCTGTCAGCGCTGGCGGCTATTCTCGCCGGGGCCGACAAACTGCTGCTGCTGACCGACCAGCCGGGCCTGTTCACCGCCGACCCGCGCACTAACCCGCAGGCCGAGTTAATCCGCGAAGTCACCGCCATCGACGACGCCCTGCGTGGCATTGCCGGTGACAGCGTCTCTGGCCTCGGTACCGGCGGCATGGCCACCAAACTGCAGGCCGCCGATGTCGCCTGTCGCGCTGGTGTCGATACCATCATTGCCGCAGGCAGCCTGCCGGGCGTGATAGCCGACGTGATCAACGGCGTCTCGGTCGGTACTCGTTTCCACGCCATGCAAACACCGCTGGAGAACCGCAAACGCTGGATCTTCGGCGCGCCACCGGCGGGTGAAATCACCATTGATGACGGCGCCGTGGCCGCGATGCTCGAGCGCGGCAGTTCGCTGCTGCCGAAAGGTATACGCGAGGTGAAAGGCGACTTCTCTCGTGGTGAAGTGATCCGCATCCGTAGCCTTGCCGGGCGTGACCTGGCCCACGGCGTCAGCCGCTATAACAGCGACGCCATGCGCCTGATTGCCGGTCACCATTCCCAGCAGATCAGCGATATCCTCGGTTACGAGTACGGCCCGGTTGCCGTGCACCGTGACGACATGATTGTCAGTTAAGATTTTTAGTGAAGACTTTTTTTTAAGGACATACCCATGTTGAATGCAATGGGCAAGGCCGCCAGACAGGCCTCCTACCAGCTTTCCACCCTCAGCACCGCCGAGAAAAACCGTGCGCTGCTGGTGATTGCCGACATGCTCGAGGCCAACAGCCAGAGCATTATTCAGGCCAACGAACTGGACATGGCCACCGCCCGTGCCAGCGGCATGACCGATGCGCTGCTCGACCGTCTGCTGCTGACGCCCGCACGCTTATCGGCGATTGCCAGCGACGTGCGCGACGTCTGCCGCCTGAGCGATCCGGTCGGGCAGGTGATTGACGGCTCAACGCAGGACAGCGGGCTGCGGCTCGAACGACGTCGGGTTCCGCTCGGCGTGGTTGGCGTGATTTATGAAGCGCGGCCGAATGTCACCATTGATGTCGCCAGCCTGTGCCTGAAAACCGGCAACGCGGCCATTTTGCGCGGCGGCAAAGAGACGCACCATACCAACCAGGCCACGGTGAAAGTGATTCAGCAGGCGCTGGAGCAGTGCGGTTTGCCGAAGGCGGCGGTGCAGGCCATCGACAGCCCGGACCGTGCGCTGGTGGCCGAGATGCTGCGTCTGGATAAATACATCGACATGCTGATCCCACGCGGTGGTGCGGCGCTGCACAAGCTGTGCCGCGAGCAGTCCACCATTCCGGTGATCACCGGCGGTATCGGCGTGTGCCACACCTTTGTTGATGAAAGCGTGGACTTCGCCAAAGCGCTGACCGTGATTGAAAGCGCCAAAGTGCAGCGCCCGAGCGCCTGTAACAGCCTCGAAACGCTGCTGGTGCATCAGGCGATTGCCAGCCGCTTCCTGCCGGAACTGAGCGCCAAAATGCACGCCGCCGGCGTTACGCTGCACGCCAGCGAAGCCGCTATGCCGCATCTGCAAAACGGCCCGGCGAAGGTGGTGGCAGTGACGGAAGAAGATTACTCGGACGAATGGTTGTCGCTGGATCTCAACGTCACCGTCGTTGCCGACATCGACGCCGCCATCGCGCATATCCGCGCTTACGGAACTGAACACTCCGACGCGATCCTCACCCGTTCCATCAGCCAGGCCGACCGCTTTGTGAATGAAGTGGACTCCTCGGCGGTGTACGTCAACGCCAGTACCCGCTTCACCGACGGCGGCCAGTTTGGCCTCGGCGCTGAAGTGGCGGTCAGCACCCAGAAACTCCACGCCCGCGGCCCGATGGGGTTAGAAGCCCTGACGACTTACAAGTGGATTGGTTACGGGGATGATTTGGTTCGCCCATAACCGATGAGCACCGGTGAATTCTGACTGATGAAACCGGTGCGATAGCCCTAAAATGCAAGGGATGATGGGAAAAGCAGCAAACGCACTTTCCCACTATTGACTCACGCTGAAGATTTCAATAAATTACGCCACGTAGTCCCCCGCAGCACCTCAAAAAGCCGACTTAGCTCAGTAGGTAGAGCAACTGACTTGTAATCAGTAGGTCACCAGTTCGATTCCGGTAGTCGGCACCAAATTCACATCAACGGACCTCCATGTAGGTCCGTTTTTGCTTTGTATGACCTTCTAAATCAACCACTCTCACCAATTTCATCTCAACCCAATTCAATCAAATTCTACCTGCATCAATCTCCTTGCGAGGGTATAAATGAGGGTATAGTTTGATTCGATAATTCTTATACCCTCAAATCATTCAGGAAACCACTTATGGCACTGACTGACGCTAAGATCCGGGCAGCCAAATCGGATGAAAAACCTTATAAGCTCGCTGACAGCGGCAACATGTTTTTGCTTGTCCATCCTAACGGTTCTAAATACTGGCGGCTCCGTTATCGATTTCAGGGGAAGGAGAAAACTCTTGCTCTGGGCGTATACCCCGAGGTGTCATTATCCGAAGCTCGTGAAAAACGCGATGAAGCCAGAAAGTTGATTGCAGGAAACATTGACCCTTGCGAACAAAAACGTGTGCAAAAATCTGTACCAAACGTTATGCATTCGTTTGAAGTTGTTGCCCGCCAATGGCACAACAGTAACAAGAAGTGGTCAGAATCCCACAGTGAGAAAACCCTCAAAAGCCTTGAAACCTATGTATTCCCGTTGATTGGCTCGCGAGAAATCACTTCACTGAAAACACCTGACCTGCTGGTTCCTGTTAAAGCTGCTGAAGCAAAAGAGATTTATGAAGTTGCATCTCGCCTGCAACAGCGTATTTCCGCAATCATGCGATACGCAGCGCAATCTGGCATTATCAGCTATAACCCTGCTATTGATATGGCGGGGGCCCTGACAACTGTAAAGCGTCAGCACCGACCGGCCCTCGTCCTCGATCGTATTAATGAACTTACCAATCGAATCGAATCCTACAAGGGGCAGCCACTGACGGTACTGGCGACAAAGTTGACACTGCTGATTTTTATTCGTTCCAGTGAACTACGCTTTGCTCGCTGGTCGGAGATAGATTTTGATAAATCGATGTGGACTATTCCCTCTGAACGCAAACCACTTCCAGGCGTTAAGTATTCGCACAGAGGTTCTAAAATGCGAACACCGCACTTGGTGCCGCTTTCGCTACAGGCACTGGAGATCCTAAAACACATACGCAATATTAGTGGCGAGCACGAGCTAATCTTTACCGGTGATAATAATCCTTATAAACCTATGAGTGAAAATACCGTAAACAATGCGTTGCGTCTGATGGGCTACGATACAAAGGTGGATGTCTGCGGTCACGGCTTCAGGGCGATGGCCTGCAGTACTTTAATCGAATCTGGACTGTGGTCGAAAGACGCCGTAGAGCGCCAAATGAGTCATCAGGAACGTAACGGTGTCCGTGCGGCGTACATTCATAAGGCGGAGTTTCTAGATGAGCGCAGACTAATGCTGCAGTGGTGGGCAGATTTTCTTGATGCAAATCGTGAGAAGGCGGTGAGTCCGTTTGATTTTGCCAAATTAAATGCGGGCTGATTAAAAAATACTAAGGTATGTATCTAACATGCCTTATTTTTTTGCTAAATTATGGCTTCTGACGAAGCAGAACCTAGTCAGACAATAAAAATGTCCTCTGTTGTTTAATGCCAGTAATCTCGTATTGTGAGCTTGGTTTGAGCGATAGGGAGTTTTAAACTGTGTCATCTTAAAAGCAGCGTTCAGAAATTTAGCCTGTGAGAAAGTAGCGTTCTTACTGTTATATCTAAGGCAGGAGCCATGACTAGTCGCCCGCAGATGATTATTAATGTTCTTCAGGCTAATCCTGATGAACAATTTACAGCTCGCCAGCTTGCCCAAAAGATCATAGATCACTATGGTGCAGAGCTTGCCGACAAGCGTCAAAACCCTCGTTTTGCCAGCGATGAAGATTTCTTGAGTCAAATAGCTGCGGAAGTCGGTGGGAGCAGAACCGTTCAGGCAAAAGCAATGTGTCCCCAGATTATGACGCGTGACAAGCCTCGGCCAAGACTTTTTTACTGGGGTAAGAAAATTGATAATGGTGTGCATCAAGAGTCATCTTTTGATATCGCACCGACTCCATCTGCTGAGACGGTAAGTTTTTCTGAGCATGCCCTTTACCCGCTTTTGATTGAATACCTTTCTGAATAAGAAGAATTGCTTTGCCGCCGCATCGATGAAAAGCGTTCAAGTAACAACAAAGGCCTTGGGGCAAACCATTGGCTTTATCCTGATATTGTCGCATTGCAACCCCTCGATAAGGGTTGGGATACTGTAGTGCAAAACTGCGTTCGTCATAGCGAAGGACGTTTAACCCGCCTGTGGTCGTTTGAAGTAAAACGTCAGCTTAACCGTAGCAATGTTCGTGAATATTTCTTCCAGGCAGTGAGCAATTCAAGTTGGGCCCACTTTGGCTATCTGGTCGCGACCGAAATAAATGAAGATAAACAGCGTGGAGTTGAAAGAGAGCTGCAAATGTTGTGTGCATTGCATTGCATTGCATTGCATGGTATTGGAGTGATTCTGCTTAACCCGCAAGATCCTAGTAATAGTCAGACTCTCATCCCGGCGCGAGAACGAACCAGCATTGACTGGCAATCCGTCAACCGTCTGGTGGTTGAGAACAAGGATTTTAAAGAGTTTATCGATCTGGTGTCTGATTACCACCAGACAGGAAAAATACATAAAGCATTGTGGAACAGGTAACTCGGGCCAACAATTCAATCAAAAATGGGCTTTGTTGAATAAATCGGGTTTAGATAAAACTACCCCCTATCAGTCACTACCTCAGGCAATCCGTACACTTTCAGGCATGCCTGTACGCGTCATTTTGTTCAATGCACTGATCGTGGCTATAGCCTCACCGACCTGCGTATCGTAGTCACGCAGCGTCAGGTGACCACCGAACAGTTGTTTAACCCGGTACATCGCCGTTTCGGCCATCGACCGCCGGTTATAAGTCGTGTTCCATTTCCAGTAAGCATTGCTCCCCGTAAGCCTCTGCCTCCCCAACGCGCATTTTTATGACCGGCGTGGAAATCAACCACGACACGATGATGGAGTACCTGAACGATCGCCTGACGTTTGCCCGAATATCGGAGAACAAGCAGTTGGAGAACTCACTCCGGATTGCGATCGAGATGGTGGAGATAATAAAGGTAAGCTGTAACACGAGCTAACGTGTATCAGCTCAGACTTGATCTGACACTATTACAGCACGGAGTCATAGGCACCTTCCACTTCAGCGGAGGAATGTGATGATTTCACGATAGAAAGTCTGGCATGTTGTGCAAGTGAGGTGGCAAGAGTCACGAGACGACGGGTACGCCGTAAATCGCCAAGCTCAGTAAGCCAGAAAAGCCATTTATCCAATTAAAAACAATTAGATAGAGCCATGCTAAAAACCTAATAAGGAGAATGCAAAAAAGATCAAGCGAAGGGGGGGGATTTCAAAAAAATCCCCGGCATTCATGCCGAGGATTGTGTATAAGATACAGCCCTGCGAAGGGGGATGTTGGAAGGGGGTTTAGCAAGCAACATCAAAATTATAAAAAATTTAACTGTCTGATTTTTATGAGTGACCCCAAGCCAATTTCTTGCTGACTATATAAACGGTTTAAAGCTATTTTTTCTCAAAGAACAGGGTGACGCGTGCGACTTCTACGCCGAATTTTTTCAGGGACGTGACGTTGAACAGGTGCTGTTCGTCCTGCTGGTAAATCCAGTCGTCGAAGGTCAGGCGGTAGGTGCTGCCGCCGGATTTGACATCCATGACGTAGTTCCAGTTAAACGCGTTGCCGGCCGACTGGCCTTTTGCTGTGCCGATGATGTCGTCTGCGGTGCCGGTGTATGTGCCGTCGGCGAGTTTGCGGATGTGCCAGACGCGGGTCTGCTTCTCACCGTCGTCGTAGACAAAATCTTCGTGCAGCGTCAGTGTATCGGCCACGATGTCACCGCGGATTTTCACCGCAAAGCGTCGCGTTTGTTTGTGCGTATAATCCTGCACCATACCGTAAGCAACGCTGTCGCCTTTGAAATAGGTGAAGATATCCAGCTTCGGTTGTGTCTGTGCGTAATCTTTGATGTCCGCACTGCAGCTGGTGAGCAGCAGCACGCAGGCCGCCATCAGACCGAGAAAACCTTTGCGTAAAACAGAGTGGGAAACTGCCATAAAACCTCCGGCCGGATGAATGTTAATCGGATGCAGATGCGCCGATAAGCTTGCTGCGTAAATCAGGATACTGCGTCGCGGGTGAAAGCCAGATCGCCAGAAAAGCGTCGCGAAATTGCGGGCTGAAGGCCTGCCCGACCGGTTCTGTCATCACGCTGTTCGGCGCACGGCTGTAAAACTGACCTCCGGTGTCCGTGGCAAGAAAGACAATTTCGCTGCCGCTGCTGACGTCCGGCCAGGTTTTTCCCACGGCCTCCAGCCAGCCATTTTCCTGCGCGTCGCCATCCATGCCCAGTTTCTGCCACTGTTCTTCGGTGGCTTTGGTCAGTTCCTGACGATCGATGCTGCGCAGGTACTCAATCGCCAGCGCCTTTGGCCATTTTTGCGCCTGATATTTGCCATCGGGAGTCAGCAATGAAGAGTGATAAACCTCAAACGGCCCCCAGCTCAGGGTGGCGCGGCCGACCTGTTGCCACTGCGCCCAGGGCGCTGAGGCGAATGCGGAGAAGGAAAACATCAGGGCCAGCGCCGCGGTTACTATGCGTTTCATCAGGTTCTCCTATTGAGCAAAACCGGCAGACTGATAAGCGGCAGGAAAATGGCCCAGCCCGCGGCCATCAGCGGCCAGACGTAAGACGGTGAGGCCAGAAGTGTCATCGCGCCGAGCCGCATACCGATGTAATAAGCCAGCGGACCACTGACCGCCCCGAGCGGGATAAGCCAGTACCACGTCAGACGCAGACGCCCCAGCAGCCACAGCCACCACGCGCTGAACCCTAGCCACAGCGCCATAATCCAAGGTGGTACGCCGGGTGAATCGGTAAATTCAAACAAGCCGAGAATGCACCACAGCGAATCCAGAATAATGCCCAACGAACAGGCCACTGCTACCCACAACCAGCGGCGGGACGGCGTGAACGCCAGTATCAGAAAACTGCTGATCACCAGCAGGACAACAAATCGCTCGCGCCCCCACACGGCCAGCGTCCACCAGGCATCGAAGCCAAGCGTCAGCAGCCAGAAGCGCAGCGATTTCATCCGCGTCGCTCGGCGATCAACTGCACTGTGCTGATGGTGCGGGCGCGGAATCCGGCCTCGCAGTAGCACAGATAAAACAGCCACAGGCGGCGGAAGCGCTCATCCTGCGCTCCGTCGAGCTGGGCGTTCCAGTAGCGTTGCACACGTTCACGCCATTCGTGCAGCGTGCGGGCGTAGTCGAAACCGATATCAAACAGGTCGCGCACCACCAGCCCGGTACAGCGGGTCATGGTGTTATTCATCGCAGTGATGGAGGGCAGGAAACCGCCGGGGAACACGTAGCGCTGGATGAAATCGACATTGCGGCTGTACGAGGCATAACGCTGATCGGCAATGGTTATCGCCTGAATCGCCATCCGTCCGTTAGGTTTGAGCAGGGCGTTGCAGCGTTTGAAGAAGGTTTTGAGGTAGCGCTTGCCCACCGCTTCGATCATCTCGATTGAAACCAGCTTGTCGAACTGCCCGCGCAGCGCCCGGTAGTCTTCGAACAGCACGGTGACACGGTCGGTTAATCCGGCTTTTTCGATGCGCTGACAGGCATAATCGTACTGTTCGCGGGAAATTGTGGTGGTGGTGACCTGACAGCCGTATTCGCGCGCGGCAAATTCTGCCATCGCACCCCAGCCGGTTCCGATTTCCAGTAAGTGATCGCCCGCATGCAGCTGCAACTGCTCGCACAGGCGTCGCATTTTGGCTTCCTGCGCCTGTTCCAGCGTCATCTGCGGTTCCTGATACCAGGCTGAAGAATAGAGCATTTTCTCATCGAGAAAGCCCTGATAAAAATCGTTGCCCAGATCGTAATGCGCGGAAATATTTTTACGCGCCTGCGTCGGGCTGTTGCGGCGAAATAAGTGGATCAGGCCGTTTACCGGCGCGGTCAGCCAGCTAAGACGGGCTTCCAGCTTATCGACCAACTTGAGGTTTTGGGCCAGCAGCTGCAGCACGGTGGTCAGATTGGGCGTCGTCCAGTCGCCGTCAATATAACTTTCCCCCGCGGCGATGCTGCCACCGAGTAACACGCGGCGATAGGCGCGCAGATTATGCACTTCGATTTCACCCTGCAGCGGTGCCGTCGGGTCGCCAAAAAACACGGCATTTTCACCGGCTTCACGTAGGGTCAGACCGGCACCATGCAGCTGTTTTAAAACGCCGAGAATCAGTGCGCGTGCAGCCTTGCTGCGCCGGTTAGTCACCCCATCGCGGGCGAGTTGCACTTCGGGTTGGCTCATGGTCAGTCCTTATCAACAGGAGGATGCGAATAAATCGGTGCCCGTTTCAGCCACAGTTTCACGGCCTGCCAGTAAATGGTCAGGGCGGTTTTTGCGGTCATCAGGGGCAGTCGCCACAATTGCTTGCGCAGCGCCTCGCGGGTGAGCGGGAGCGCCTTCAGCGACAGAGCGGCATCGAATTCACGTTCTTTGCGGTGATTTTCGATAGTGATGTGTAACTCTTTTCCGGGAGGTGTCAGCCGCCAGTGATAGACCATGTCCATCGGATTGAAGGGCGACACATGAAAGGCTTTTGGCACTGGCTGCGAGCCGTCGGGAACGACGGCGTAAGTGTGGCGTTCGTTCCACGGTGTGTTACGCACCTCGGCCAGCATCCAGCGCAAAACACCAGTTTTGTCATAAAGGTAGTAAAAATTAACAGGATTGAAATAACAGCCGAAATAACACAGCTGACACAGCAACATCACGCGGCCATCGGGGCGTTCCCCGGTCAGTTCGGCAATTCTGCTCTGCGCTTTGGTTTTGATGTCGCCACCGCCGAGATAGTCTTTGCGGCGAAAGCTGGCGGATGAAAAACGCTCCAGCGTGATCCCGACGGCAGGCAACTGATCCAGCTCGTCGAGATCAATTAGCGGCATAAAAATGTCGTAGTCGAAACGATGCTCAACGGGTGTAAACCGACGATGGCGCACCGTGCCGGCGTACAGCGTGCTGTTCATGATACTTCCTGTGCCAATGGCTGTTTTTCTGAGGTGCGTTGCAGCTGCAAACCCAGTTGCTCGACCACGTCGCGGGCGCTGTTGACGCCATCTTCGTGGAATCCGTTGTACCAGTACGCGCCACAAAACCAGGTACGGTGATGACCGTTGATGCGAAAACGCTGCTGCTGTGCATTATGGCTTTCCAGATTCAGCACCGGATGCATGTAAGTCGCGCGGAACAGCACTTTGCTTTCTTCGATCGGCGTCAGCGGATTAAGCGACACGCAAAACGTCTGCGGCGTATCCAGCCCATGCAAAATATTCATGTTGTAAGTCACGCCGCCGCGACGGCTGTTCGCCGTGCTGGTGTCGCGCATATCGGCACGGGAGGACGTTTTCAGCGAGTTCGGCAGCATATAATTCCAGCTCGCCCACGCGCGTTTTTCACGCGGCAGCAGGCGGGTGTCGGTATGCAGGATCACGTCGTTGGCCTGATACGTCAGCTCGCCAAGCACGGTGCGTTCTTCCGCCGAGGCGCTGTCGCCGAGGATCGCCAGAGCCTGATCGGAATGGCAGGCAAAAATGACCTCATCAAAGGTTTCATCGCCGTGGGTGGAAGACAACGTCACATGGCTGGCGGAGCGGGATATTGCCGTCACCGGTGTATGGGTGCGCAGGGTCACGCTGCGCGGCAATTTTTCCTGCATCCGGCGGATATATTCCCGCGAGCCGCCGGGCACCACCATCCACTGGGGGCGGTTCGTCACATCCAGCAGGCCGTGGTTGTCGAAAAAGCGCAGGAACATCGACAGCGGGAATTTCGCTATGTCGCTCAGCGAAGATGACCAGATCGCCGCTCCCATTGGCAGCACGTAGTGCAGGGCGAAAAACGGTGTGAAACCGTTCTGATCCAGCAAATCGGCCAGCGTGCCTTTGTCGTTATGTGCATTGAGCAGGCGCGCTTTGCACCGTTTGTTGAAACGCAGTATTTCGCGAATAAACTGCCAGAACTGCGGTTTAAACAGGTTGCGGCGCTGGGCAAACAGGCTGTTCAGCGAATGGCAGTTGTACTCCAGTCCGCTCACCGGATTGCGCACCGAGAAACTCATTTCGGTCGGCTGTCCTTCAATGCCCAGCTCTTTCAGCAAGGCAATGAAATAGGGATACGTCCAGGTGTTATAGACAATAAAGCCGGTATCGATGGCGTAGGTTTTGCCATCGGAGATGACATCCTGCGTGGCGGTGTGCCCGCCGAGCGTCGCCGCAGATTCGTAGAGGGTAATTTCACAGTCAGGCTGACGCTGCGCCAGTAACCAGGCGCAGCTGAGACCGGAAATACCGCTGCCGACGATCGCCACTTTTGTTGTCATCTTATCTCACCATTTTTCGGCTTAACCATTTTTGCGCGCCGACCGGGAGCAGTGACGCCACCTTCAGTAAGCGGGCGAAAAGTGGCAGGAAGGCAATTTCACTGGCACCGTGCGCCAGTTTTTTACGGATATGCGCCGAGGCCTTACTGACGGTCACCATCATCGGCATCAGGAAGTCATTGCGTGAGGTCAGCGTCGTATCCACAAAGCCCGGCTGGATCAGCGATACGTGGATATCGCCTCAACTTTCCCTTCGAGCAGCGATTTCACCTGACCGACCGGGATGCCGCGTTCTATCCAGCCCAGAATGGTGCGAATGGTATCGAGGTCGTCGTCATTAAACAGCCGGTGACCGCCCTCGGTGCGCTGCGGCTTTAGCAGGCCATAACGGCGTTGCCACGCGCGAAGCGTGACCGGATTGATACCACGAATGTGAGCAACCTCGCCGATGCTGTAAAGTGACATTCATTACCTAAATATTCATAAGACTAATGATAACTCTAGCGCCTCGTTTCAAAGTTGTACAACTTTATTATTATTGTACAACTTAGCTAATACTAACGGACCACAAAACCGTGCAGTGGTTAATCAACAAGCAGTCCCTGAAAGCAATGATCCGGGGGAAAATACCGTTCCTGGAAAGGTGATCAGGGAAAAATCGCCCCCAATGTTCTGCAGCGGGACTTTACGGCTACCCACGAGGTTATCTGCGCTGATTTATCCCTGAACAACGTGACCGATGCGGAGGCATTCCCGGGACTTATGCGCCAGACACATCGCAAAATCAGGGTCGATTCAGCCGATGGGGCTTATGACACAAAACGTTGCCACGACGAACTGCGGCGCAAGAAAATCGGGGCACTGATCCCGCCGCGAACACGCGCTGGTTACTGGTCATCGGAGTATGCCGACAGAAATCAGGCGGTGGGGAGGCAGAGGCTTACGGGGAGCAATGCATGCCGGAAATGGAAAACGGCCTATAACCGATGTCCGGTGTTCATCTAATGCTGTGTGACTACGATGCCTAGGTTGGAGATGTGATGGCGATGCTCCGTGCATTAGATAAATTACGCTGGCAGGCATGCCAGAAAGTACGCAAATTGCCTGACCGGAGGAATATTTTATCTAATCTTATTTATTCAATAAAGCAACTAAATTAGTTGCTATTTATTTGTGTTATCAACTCAAAAACAACTCAAGATAAAATTTCAACGGCCGATGTTAATAATTAGAATGAGATGTAAAATATTTAAATTATATATTTTACAAATTGTTTAATAATATCATAAATTGTATTAAGAGGCATTTTTTCTACTTATCATACCAAGGGTTTATAAAATGAGACTTATACGGAATATTAAAATAAGAACAGCGATTATACTCATTCTCATTACGTTTTCTCTATTGTGGGCCGGGGCATCAGGCTTTGCCCTATACTCGCTTAAGGAGCTAAAGCAAGAGCTCGGGATGACCAACGTTCAACAACAAAATGGCGACATCATCAATGGTGCCAATGCACAATACTACCGCGTGGTAACGTCATTAGAGCGCGCCATGAGTGGGTTGGAAAAAAATGACAGTGGCATTTACGACTTTGAAATGAAGGCAACGCTTATCAAATTAGACGGTCTTAAAAATGGACTCAGCCAATTTAAAGCGATTGATCATGGAAACCTCGGCTCAACGACCGTGGATGATATTTATAACAAATCATTTACTCTTTACAATGATGCCGTATTAGCGATGTTTAAATCAGCTACAGAAAAAAATATAAATGATTTTGAAAAAATAAAAACGGATAAATATCTTCCTCTTAGGGTTGATTTCAGTGTGGCAATAGACAAATACAACGCACAAATAACGTCCCTAAATAGTGAAGCAAATACGAGAATTAACCAGTGGGTGGCATGGTGCCAGTATATTCTCATTAGTGCGTTATCAATCAGTGTGCTGATCATGCTGTTGACCGACCGCTATCTGGTAAACTTTCTCGTTAAGCCTTTGAACATCGTAAAGGCGCATCTTGAATCTCTGGCAGTGGGCGTACTCGATAAAAGAATTGTTGACCAGGGTAGAAACTGTGTTGGTCAGTTAATCCCGTATATTGACAAAATGCAGGGGAATTGGGCCAAAACGGTGTTTGAAATCCGCAACAGTGCAGATTCAATTTACAAAGGCTCCAGTGAGATATCGATCGGCAATACCGACCTGTCCTCCAGGACTGAAGAACAGGCATCAGCACTGGAAGAGACGGCCGCCAGTATGGAAGAACTCGGTTCAACCGTTAAGCAGAATGCCGATAATGCGAGTCAGGCAAGCACACTGGCAGACAATGCGACTAGGGAAGCGCAACAGGGGGGGAGCATTGTCAACGGCGTCATCGCCACCATGTCCAAAATTACCAGCAGCTCACATAGAATCGTCGATATCATTGGTGTCATCGACAGTATTGCCTTTCAAACCAATATTCTTGCCTTAAACGCCGCCGTCGAAGCGGCACGTGCCGGAGAGCAAGGCCGCGGGTTTGCCGTCGTTGCCAGCGAAGTAAGAAGTTTGGCGCAACGCAGTGCACAGGCAGCAAAAGAGATTAGCGTACTGATTAAGGAATCGGTAGAAAACATTAAATCGGGATCTGAGCAGGTGACGAACGCAGGTGATGCGATGGAAAAAATCGTCAATTCAGTCAGCCATGTCAATGACATTATGAGTGAGATAGCGGCTGCATCGACTGAACAAAGCAAAGGGATCAGCCAGATTGGTACTGCAGTGGTTCAAATGGACAGCGTGACGCAGCAAAATGCCGCATTAGTACAAGAATCTGCGGCTGCCGCCGCCTCGCTGGAAGAACAGGCCCGTCAACTCACAGAAATTGTCTCTGTGTTTAAAATCGAAGGAAAGGAACCTCAATCTTCAACCGGTCCTCTTCTCCGGCCGAATACGCAGTCCAATAGCACCGCGTTAGTCAAAGAACAGGGCGGATGGGAAAAATTTTAATGTTGCAGCCCTTCTCAGCCTGTCAGAGAAGGGCGAATAATATTATTAACTTTCTTTGGCACATTATCGCCACTCTCTCCCGATAGAACTTTCATATCTGCAGTACTGCGGTACAGGTAAGTCTGTCCAGGGCGCCTCCTCGTTGAGTTGGCACCTTTCACTGGGATATCTTACGAGGGATCGCTCTTTCCTACATTTTCATTCCACCGCCTCTCGCCTTTCCAAACTAGTAGAATTCCGCCCAATCCTCCAGTGCCTTAAAGTGCATATCGATATCACCGAACCTCAAACGAGCACCGCGCGTTAACGCTTCCAGCTCCCAGCGTTCCAAGGCAATACAATGTTTTGCTAATTCACTGGATATCATCGGTAACCTGGCTCGTTCTGCGGGCGTCAATCTGGCTGACGGTGCCACATAGCCGGCCACCAAATTCTGCATGAGCTACTTCAGGCTATCTATTCTGCATGTAGGTATTACTTCTGCCCTAAGAACGTCTTTTGATCAGGCCGAATAGAATTAAAAACGTGCCTGCAAAAAATCAGCCAGATGAAAAGGGCACACAGCGCAATTCCTCCCAGAATAATATAGGCGAAGCTCCATGACGTGTAGCTTACGATGGCGCTGGCTAACGCCGGACTGAGTGAGGCACCCAGTCCCTGTAGTTACATAATGAGTCCAAGCGCTGCGTTGATATGTCCTGAGCCATTAAACAATGAAGCAATAAGTCCGGGAACGGCCACGCCCCCAATACCCGCAGCGACACCGTCCAGCGCCTGTACAGGAAATAAAACGAATTCATTGCTCCCAAAAGACGCAATCGCAGCACGGAATGGCAACACGATGAGCGCAATAACGATAAGCCTTGCGTAGCCATACTGGGAGGCATACCACGCAGTGAGCAATGCGACGGGGAACATGACCGCCTGCGAAATGGCTACCGTCAAGGCTGCATAGGTGTCCGGCGTAAACAGGGTATCCGACGTTGAGGTGGCTACCTGCATGCTTAACATCGTCAACTGTGCCGCATGGCCAGGTGGAAGAGAAGCAGTGTGACCCCTGTTAGCTGGTGGGTAGTCGACGCGTTAGTGTGTTCAGATTAAAAAAGCTGTGATATCCGCTTTGCGCTTTGAGTTCAACGAGTCGACGCAACGCTATCCTTAAAGAAGGGGGGACGTTGCCATGAAACGAAGAACGCGCATTTACTACACGCCAGAACAGAAAGCGATTATCTAGGACAGGTATAAGCAAGGTGATTCTTTACATGACATCGCCAGAATGTTCGACAGATATCACTCTTCTGTTATGCCCACTATTCACCAAACTGATGGGTATCGCCCTCCTGTCAGAAAGCGGCATCGGTTACCCATCAGCAAAAGACCACCTGATGTTGCAGACCGAGCCATACCCGGCCACTGGGAAGGTGACCTGATTCAGGGCTCGAAAAACTCCTATATCGTCACCCTCGTAGAACGCCATTCCCGCTTTGTTATGCTGGGCAAAATCAGTGGCAACAAGACCATAACCGTTATATCTGCACTCATCAAACAAGCCCGGGAATTACCCGTTGAGCTTTATAAAACATTAACATGGGATCGGGGTGCTGAAATGACCAGCCACACCCAGTTTACTGTGGCCACAGACATTCAGGTTTATTTCTGTGATCCTCAATCTCCCTGGCAACGTGGCTCAAATGAAAATACGAACAGATTGCTCAGGCAATATTTTCCAAAAGGAACTGACTTATCGGTTCACAGCCAGCAAAGGCTAAACAGTGTTGCCAGACAGCTCAACGAGAGGCCGAGAAAAACACTAGACTATGAATCACCCGCAGAGCGTTCAATCAGTGTGTTGCATCCATCGGTTGAACTCACAGCTCATAGCTGACTGTTAAGGTTTGTACCCACCACTAATCTCGGTCTCATAGCCACGCACAAGACAGTTGCTTGCAGCCGCAGCGGCCCGCACGGCGTTAGCCGTCGCTGCTCAGGACGCTCAGAAAAATTATTTAGTGGGATGACCTTCAGGGCTGTATCCCTGAAAAAGAGGAGTTCCACGACATCTTTTTTGGGGAGACTTGTGCTGACCTGACGATCCGGTAGCCTGCCAATTAAGGCCGCGGGAAGGACGGAGTTGAGCTCGGCGAACCGAGCCTGGATACAGTGGCCATGTTATCCAGGGCTCGTTCGCGAAATTCGTGATCCGGTTCGTTGACCTGCGGGTCGATTCTGAGGGGGCATGTTTTCATCTGACTGATGATTTGTCCGGCCAAACGTTCCGATAATTATTCACTGTTCCAAAACTAGGTAGATTCCAGACACTCGCTCAGGTTGACCATTGAAAAAATATTATTAATATCTTTCGGGTTTAACAAACTGACTTTGCGGAGGGAAAAGTGTTTGGTTGGAAATTACTCGTGGGTCTGCTAACAGTCACGGTTGTTGGCTTCGCACTCTTTGGCTTCTTTTTTTCACTCCAGCAGCTGCGGTAAACGACTGTTATTCTTTTACTGCATCTGAAGCATTTCACCAGAGCCTTAAAATGAAAAAACCCGCTCAAGGCGGGTTTTTTATCACTATCACTTATCTGCTCAGGCTCCGGCCTTCATCGCTACCGTGAGTGTTAGCGTGATTATCGGCAATTAAAGCGTGATAACATTAGCAGCCGACGGGCCTTTCGCGCCGTTCTCGATAGAGAACTCCACTTTTTGGCCTTCGTCTAAGGTTTTGAAATCGCTGCTCTGAATGGCGGAGAAGTGCACAAACACGTCCTTGCTGCCGTCTTCCGGGGTGATGAAGCCGAAGCCTTTTTCAGGGTTAAACCATTTTACTAAACCAGTCATTTTGTTAGACATAGATACTTCCTTTCATTTTTTGAGCCGCTTATGCAGCAAAGATGGCCTGTTTTGCAGAGTTTTACTTATGGGGCACTTAGGAGGAGGCTCATGAAGAAGGGTATCTAGGATAACGCTTGAAATGAGGACTGCTTTACTAAAACTGCTTTCATAAGGTCTGTGTTCCAAACCGATGGCGTCATAATAGACCTGGTTTGTTTTATTAAGCAAGGATTAATTTTTTGATGTTTAATTAATCAGTTAAGCGGCCATGCACTAAACGGGATGAGGTTTGTGTGAAATTAACCATTAATGCATAAACAATAAAAGCCCTGACTGTACGAATCAGGGCTTTTAAGGTACTGCTAACTTAGGGTTTGACATTAATATACTTCGTTACTTTTTACTGCTATTTGGTACTACTTTAAATGCACAAGTTCTTACAGATAACATCGGGTACTGACAACTATAAACCCCTCCTTTATCGATTTAAAACCACCTGACAGCTTTATACGAATACAAACTCAAGTCAGGCCAAACTACTTCAACTCGTACATTTCCCCTTCGCGATATATACTCTTTGATGCGTAGCTTTACTTCCTTCGCGATATTTAAACTACTGACACTCAATGTTTTCGCGAACTCATGGTCTATAAAAAACAAAGCCTTACATCATCGCGATTGTACTAACACTTATTACACTTACTTACAACCTCATTTAACACAACTTCTTTTGTTTCAGACTATGCAACAGGTTTATCTACTTACACTTCGTACTGCACTGCTTATTCTACTTCATCCCACACGGATTATTATACTAACGTACTTAATTTTTTCAAACTAACAGCAATACACTTGTTCCACCGCTGTTGAACGCTAATTTACGGATTTTTGATACCGTGTCAACACTGTTTTTAATAACATGTTTTTATTAACAGCATGCGTTAACCTAAAAATTCAAGAAGCTTCTGATTCCTTTATCTTCTGCATCAGTTCGTGCCGTATTTCCCTATAGGTCCTTTCACAGTGAAACATCTCAACAATACCGTACCAACCTTTATGCCGGGCCGCACGCCGCAACCTGTTTACTGCACTCCATCGGTGTCTAAGCCTTTGTATAAGCCACCGACGCTTTATTCGCTGCATTATATTGAGGATCATGATTCATCACTTCATATCAATGTGACGGGTGTTTTGCGGGACTACATTTTTAGCCTAACGAGCCATGTTTTAAATAGGGAAAATTCTTAAGCCACTGCGCTTTATTTCAACAGCCGGCCGTACAGTTCCGACCACTCTTGCGACTATGCGGTGTGGACGATAGGCACAGTCTCCTTCAGGGCTGACGGTTTTATCTGCGAGTGCTTCTCACGCTTTTCAGGCGCTTGACGACAATAATACCGATAATCATATTATTTGCCGTCATAAAGGCAGCCGGTCAGCGGCCTCGTGGGTGAATGCACTGGCTCGCCGGCCCTTCATGTCAGAACGTTGGAATACAGAAATTTCCTGATGGAAAAAACATAAATCAAGGGTCACTTAAATAGGCATTTTCAGCTGGATTGTTTTGGTTGCTATCGGTGCCTTCGTAGCCGCAGGGATTTTTGCTGTGGTTAAACTGGCTGCGCTCGTCTTGAACAACCCGGATGATAGCGAGCATTGATACTTTATTTTGGCAAATTTCTTCAGTTAAAGTCTTTGAACGGTCGAAGAACATAGCGTTTATTGATCCCTCAGCCATCATTTTGTAGCGGTTGTCTTACTTGTTCGCTTTATTGGCCTTTGAATGATGAACCTGGTAGTTGACCGTGAAGGATGGCAGGCCGCGCACTGTCCAAGGACAGATAGTGATAAGACGTTTAGATAACATCCTTACAGATATAATTTTCAAATGAATGTGGAGTAACTATGGACGATGCAGATTTAGCTTATGAGCAGGAAAAAGCCATTTTATCCGAGGCGTTATCAGCCAGGAAGCCCAGTATCTAAAGCCCGGAGGCATGTGCATCTGGTGTAAGGATGAGCCTGTGGTTGCCTTAACAGCATTCTGTTCCGCGGATTGCGGTGAGGATTATGCCAAACATAATCGTGGGGTAACACAGCGGGTAAGTGGAGAGAATTCATAATCACTCAATGCGGTCGCAGCATGATAATAGTGACTGGGTCAGTGGCTGCATGAAGCAGTCCCTTTCATCACTCAACGCCAACTTGGTTTCGTTCTCAGTATCCTTATAACCCAGGTGCTCTACCCTAAGGATAGCGTTAACTTATTTGGCGCTAATATGTTCTGATGTTTTTGCAAATGCAGACCGGCCAGCGAGCCGTTTTTTTGTGTGGAGGCATCTTGATATTTAGCGCCAAAAATATCAACTTGCCCACAGCTGCCGTAAGAGGGGTATGAGGGCCAACGGAGCGAAAACGTACGCTAAGATCTTTCAGATTGCGGCTATTACCCGCTATACCCACCCCTTCTACCCTACACATTGACCCATTTCCATTGGTAATTGGCTGACAGTCTACTCACCTGACTATGACAGCGCTCCTTATACTGGCACCTTCACAGGCTGCTGGCTCTTTTGATAAACAATACCGACCAATTTATTCCTATCAGACATCATCACTCAGCCTGTTTTCTGCTCGTTTCCACGCTTTCTCAGACAGTAATAAGGTCGGAGTCTGCCACTCACCTTAAGCGGATTTTCGTATCTTCAGGAGCTCCACCAATATGAGAAATATGCATCGACAGGTCCTGATACTTGCGGGCTCTCAGGCCATCTTTCAATCAATATCAGTTCTGATAATGACAATCGGTGGCCTGGCCGGCGCGCTTTTAACGCCCAATCCCTCGTTGATCACCGTTCCGCTATCAATGGCGAGCCTCGGAACGGTGTTAGTGATGTTTCCGGCTTCTTTATGGATGAGCCGGATAGGTAGAAAAACAGGTTTCATCACCGGTGCTCTGTGTGGAATGGTTGCAGCAGTCATTTCCATGGTCGCAATGTTCCATCATTCATTCATGCTGCTGTGCCTTGGGATGTTCTTTCTGGGAATTTTTCAGACTTTTGCGCAGTTTTATCGCTTTGCGGCGGGAGAAGTGGCACTTCCCGCATTTCGCACTAAAGCTATCTCGCTGGTACTTGCCGGCGGCGTCGTTGCAGCCCTGTTAGGACCGTTTCTGGCCAGCCGCGGAAGTGCATTATTCAGTGTGCCCTATGTGGGCTCATTCCTCTTTATGGGAATAATGGCCGCGCTGGGCCTGTTGTTATTGTCACACTTGCAGATGCCGGCGCAGCCCGATGAACCTTCCGGACAAGTGACGGCGCGGCCGTGGAAAAAAGTGGTTTTCCAGCCTGCGTATCTTGTCGCCCTTTTTTCCGGCGCATCAGGATTTGGAATAATGGTTCTGGGCCTGACGGCGACGCCCATCGCAATGAAGCATTACGGTTTCGACTTGTCACAAATCGCCGCCGTGATCCAACTTCACATACTGGGCCGTTTCGTACCGTCGTTTTTCACGGGAAAATTGATCGAGCGGTTTGGCGTCATTAAAATTAAGCTGACGGGCGTTCTTCTTATGCTTACCTATATTGCTCTGGCTGTTTCGGCTGTCACGTGGGGGATATTTGCCATTGCATTAGTCCTGATGGGAATAGGTTGGAATTTTCTCTACATCGGCGGAACCAGCCTGCTGGCAACGACTTACACCACGGGTGAGAGGGGGATTGCACAGGCAGCAAATGACATGAGCGTCTTTATCTTCAGCCTTCTTTGTTCTCTGGGTGCCGGTCCGCTGCTCAATGCTTATGGTTGGAAAACCATGCATCTTCTTTTAGTGCCTTGGGTCCTCTGCCTTGCAGTGCCGCTGCTTTGGCTGGCTTTGCGTAAAAAATGTCAAGCGATATCAGAAGATGAGGTCATTTTACCATTGCCGTAGGACGAAATTCCTGAGCTTTTGTAGAAATACATAGGCAAAACTGATTTTACTATTCACCCGATCGCATCGAACTTTGACTTTATGCCCCCTCACTGGGGGGGTTAGCTGCTAGTTTTTAGGTGACTGTGTGACCTTTCCGATAAATAAAACCCAAGGACTGAACATGAAAAATGCCCTGATCGTTATCGATATTCAGAATGATTATTTCCCAGGCGGATCTTTTCCGCTTGAGGCGCCTGAAATAGCCTGTAAGGGTGCCGTTAACGCGATTGAAAAAGCGCGTGGTGAAGGCTGGTTGATCGTCGGTATTCAGCATATCGCAACAGCCGATGCGCCATTCTTCAAACCTGACAGTAAGGGGGCGAAAATCCATCCGGATGTTGCCGCAGCACTGGGCGATGCGCCGGTTATTATTAAGAAAGAGGCCGACAGCTTCTTTGAAACCAACCTTGAGCAACTGCTGCGCGACAACGGCATCACTGATATCTACCTTACCGGCATGATGACGCAGCACTGTGTCACGCATACAGCGCTTTCCCCGCAGGGACAGGGCATGAAGATGCACATCCTTGCTGAAGGATGTGCTGCGCCAACTAAAGCGCTGAGCGACCTTGCCCTGTTCGGACTGAGTGCGCGCTGCAGCGTAAAATAACCCTCAGGTTTGTAAAAGTCACAGACCTTTATGCGGGCTATGTTGCTATCCGATAGCGCACAGCCCGCGTTTTGGTAAATATCCCAGCTTTATCGCTGCGAATCACTGTGTACGACCACTTCGTCACATAATCATCTTCCAGGTACTTAAGGAAAGAATGCTCATCGCCTTATACAGCCTGCTGCCAATTTTACTGGCCTTTGCGGGCGGACTTAACCTAAAAAAAGTCGTTAAAAATATTCGCCCTTCCACCTTTGATATAATCTCAACACTGTCTCTGTATTTGCTTCTGTTGATTATGGGGGCCACTGTTGGCGGGATCCCTGATATTAAGGAGCAACTCGTCGTCGCAGGCTTTAATGCTCTGACCATTGCGTCAGGTACGTCGTTGGCCACCTTTATTGTTCTGGTCGCTGTGGATAAGCTGAGTGGAGAAAAGCGGCCTCCGCGTACCGCTCCAGACCTGCGGAACAGTCGTTCGGATATACTGTCAATTTTACTTCCCACGCTCACTCAGATAATCACGACGGCGGGCGGCTTTATACTGGGGTTCAAGGGGTTAATGCCCGACCTGGACGCAGACCTCATTATCTCTTTTCTTCTGTATCTGTTGATATTTTCCGTCGCGGTAAAATTATCGTATTCGAATATCAGCATGAAACGCGTGCTGTTAAACAAAGCCAACCTGCGGCTGACGTTGATCACGATATTGTCATCCTTTACGGGGGCCGCGCTGGCGTCATTATTTATCAAAGTGCACCTCCATGAGGTTCTGGCGGTCGGATCCGGGTTTGGCTGGTATACCCTTTCTGGAACGCTGTTCACCAAAATGGGCAATCCGCTGTTAGGAACCGTGGCTTTCTTAAGCGATCTGTTTCGCGGGATATCTGCGCTGGTGCTCATTCCGCTGATTTCGCGCTTCGGTTACAGTAACGCCGCCATCGGTATATCTGGTTCGACGGCGCTTGATGTAACGCTGCCGATTATTGAGAAATACTGTGGTGCGGCTTATATCCCTTTTGCTCTTCTGATGGGAGGGATCACGACGCTGGCCGTTCCCTTTGCGATCCCATTCTTCTATTACCTTTGAACAGGCCTTTTAGCAGCGAAGAAATGCCAGTAAAAACTGAGCCACTGCGATTGACCTGATTTCATCGACTAATGACCTACGAGCATGTCACGGCCTATCCCTTCCTCCTCTTATAGTAAGGCCACTCGCAGCCACCCTGCCCGATAATGCCAAACGCATTGGCTGAGCCTAAAAATCTGATGAATCACTGGAGCAATCAATGAAATTAACTCAAATCCGCAATGCCACTCTCGTGCTGGAATATACCGGTAAAAAATTTCTTATCGACCCGATGCTGGCAGAAAAGGAAGCCTGGGATGGTTTTGCCGGGAATGCTCGCCCGCACCTGCGTAATCCCATGGTTGCCTTGCCTGTGCCTGTAGAAGATTTAATGGCTGTAGATGCCGTTATCCTGACCCACACTCATACCGATCACTGGGACGAAGCAGCGCAGCAGGCTGTTCCCAAAGACATGCTTATTTATACGCAGGATGAGAGCGACGCGGCGCTGATCCGTTCTCAGGGCTTTCTTAACATCCGCGTTTTGAAAGATGAAAATCATTTTGTTGACGGACTAACGATTTATAAAACTGACGGCCAGCACGGTAGTAACGAACTGTACTCCGATGCCAAATGGGGTGATTTACTGGGTGATGCGTGCGGGCTGGTCTTCACACATCATGATGAAAAAACGCTATATATCGCCGGTGATACCGTCTGGGTTAAACCTTATGTAAAAAGCCTGCAGCGCTTCAAGCCGGAGATTGTGGTACTGAATACCGGCTATGCGATCAACGACCTGTACGGCCCGATCATCATGGGCAAAGAGGACACGCTTCGCACGCTTAAGATGTTGCCGGCTGCGACCATCGTGGCTTCTCACATGGAATCGATCAACCATTGCCTTCTCACCCGCGCGGAGTTACGCGAATTCTCGCTTGAACACGGCATTGAAGATAAGGTCCTTATTCCCGAAGACGGTGAGACGATGGCTTTCTGATGAGCCACTTGGGCTGATTCAGGGAAAAATGCCATTCCGACAGATCACCTGTTATCCTCTGGTCAGTCAAAATCAGCAATTTTGCCGCCGGTGATCCGGTGGTTATCATTTACGGTAAGGTTAACGTTATGTCTGCATTGACGGTCGCCGTGGTCGCCACGGCCGGATTCAGCCCGTTTCACTTTTCAGTGCCCTGTATTATTTTCGGTAAGTCTATGCCGCAGCCGGATTTATTCAGCGTGAAAATCTGTGCTGAAAAACTGGGCGTTGTCCTGTCTGAAATTGGCCTGTCAATCAACGTGGAACATGGCCTTGAGCTACTTGATGTCGCAGACATTGTTATCGTGCCCTACTGGAATCATCCGGAAGAACGACCTTCTCAGGCGTTGCTTGATAAGCTGATAAGCGCATGGCAACGCGGCGCAGAAGTGGTGGGGCTTTGTCTCGGTGCATATGTGCTTGCCTATTCCGGCTTGCTGGATCATCACCGGGCGGCAACACACTGGGAGTTCGAACAGGACTTCATTGAACGATTCCCCGCCGTTCGTCTGGACAGCAACTCGCTGTATACCAGTGATGAACGCCTTATTACCTCTGCCGGCACCGCCGCCGGTATTGACTGCTGCCTGAATATTATCCGTGATCATTACGGTTCTGCGGTTGCTAACCGTGTAGCAAGAAGAATGGTTGTTCCTCCTTACCGGGAAGGCGGTCAGGCACAATTTATTGAACGTCCGGTCCCGGTATCTACGCGGGACGGAAAAATGAACGAGCTGATGGACTACCTGCGTCGCAATCTGGACAAGCCGCACGACCTTAACTCACTGGCCGGGTTTGTCAGCATGAGCCGGCGGACGCTTACGCGTCATTTTTTTAAGGCAACCGGGACAACGCTGAGTGATTGGCTGAACGCGGAGCGTCTTCAGAGAAGTCAGGAGCTGCTGGAAACTACGGACAGCAGTATTGAAAGCGTGTCAGACATGGCTGGGTTTCAGTCGCCGATTTCTTTCCGCCAGAGTTTTAAGGCGAGATTCAGCGTCAGCCCAAGCGAGTGGCGTCGGGCATTCCGCGGTCCTGTGCCTGTTGATCACGAAAGTCGGCTTTCTTATCGTCAGCAACCGCAAGTTCTTTAGCGTTCAGGAACTGCCAGGCTTCAGAGAGTGCCGCCACGCCAAACTCTACCCACGCACGGGAGATCGCATAGTTGGAATAAAGGCTGACTCCATCCTGCGTTTCGTTGAGATACTCGCAAATTGCCGTGCTCTCGAACAGGAGCGCGTCAGCACTACCCGACAGTTTCACCTTGAGCAAGGGGACTTTCCCAGTCTGCGAAATCGCCATAAACCAATCTGGTTTATCTGCAAGATCGACGTCTATCCTCTCAAAGGGTACCTTCTTTTCCAGTAACACAATCGCCGCGCGCTGAACGAACGGACATAACGGATGATTGATAAGCGTAAGCTCAACGTTCGGCATGATGCTCCCCCAATAAGGTCAATCACAGGCTGGAATGAATGTGGCTCGGGTTACAGCAGTTGGCCGCCGGAAATGTCAAAGGTCGTCCCGTTAGCCCATGCCATGCCATCGGACAGGATTGCGGCTACCGCTCCACCTACATCGTCCGGTAAACCGACACGGCCTAGCGCGATCCCCTGAGCAACCCAGGCGTTGACATCCTCATTGTCACGTACCGCACCGCCGCCAAAATCGGTTGCGATGGCGCCAGGAGCAATCGCATTCACCCGGATCTGGCGCGCACCAAGCTCTACGGCCATGTAACGGGTCAGAACCTCTACTGCGGCCTTCACCGCCGCATAAATACTGTATCCCGGCAAAGTAAATCGGACGAAGCCGGACGAAACATTGAGGATGCGACCGCGATCTTCCACAAGCGGTAACAATTTCTGAGTCAGAAAAATCGGCCCCTGAAGGTGCGTGGTGACCAGTGAGGTAAACTGTTCCTCGGTCGCATCAACAAAGTTCGCAAAGAGGCCGTTACCGGCATTGTTAACGAGAAAATCGAAGTGTTCTCGACCGAAGTCAGCCATCAGCGTTTCAGTCACGGCGTTTGAAAAAGCCTGATAACTGGCGGTATCGGTGATGTCTAGCGACAGCATCGCGGCTTTGCCACCCAGAGCTTCGATCTCTTGTTTCAGCGCCTGAGCTTCTGCAGCGCCGCTACGATAGGTGCCGATGATGTGGATGCCGCGCTTAGCGAGGTGAAGAGCCATGTTGCGGCCGAGGCCACGGCTGGCGCCAGTGATAAGTGCAATCTTATTGGTCATGGGCTGTCTCGTTTAGGTTATTAGGCGCACCTTTCGATGCATACTTGACCTGCCCATGTTAGGCAATGAGCGATATGTAACCTACGCCTGATAATCTCAACTTATTGCCTGATTGTATCAATCTATTTGCGGGCTCTCGGAACATGGGTATAGTCAGTCCATGAATAACTCTCTTGCACCCCATCTTGATATCGCCCTGAGGCATGCGCCACCGGGTTTGACCATCACACGGATCCCCCGTGTAGATATCTGTGTCGGACAAGGCTCGACAGACAAGGCACCCTGCCTGTATCGCTCGATGATCTGCTTCATCCTGCAAGGCTCGAAGCGCGTCGCGATTAACGACAATCTTCTGAGCTACGATAGCGAACAGTATCTTATCAGCGCCCTTGACCTGCCTTTGATTGGACAAATTTTTGATGATGAAGGGGGGCAGCCCTACGTTGCGATTTCTCTGGTGCTGGATCCGGCCGTACTGGCGGAATTAGCGGCGGCTATACCGCCTGTTCGCGAGCGCGAACAAAAGGGGATCGGCATCATGATAAACCCGATGACCGCTTCGATCAGCGACACGTTACTCCGCTTATTGTCATTGCTCGACACCCCTGATGATATCCCGGTTCTCGGACCCATGCTCGAACGGGAATTGCTTTATCGTCTCCTGCAGGGCCCTCAGGGACGACTGCTGCGTCAGATTGCCCAACCCGAAGGTGCTCTGAGTAGTATCCGGCGAGCTGTTGCCTGGATCCGGGATAATTACAATCGCCGTCTTCGCATCGAAGCGTTGTGCGAGGTAAGCGGCATGAGCCGGGCAAGCCTGCATCGCCATTTTTTGTCGATGACTGGCCTCAGTCCCATCCAGTATCAGAAGCTGCTTAGACTGCAGGAAGCTCGCCAGCTTTTGCTTGCCGGCGAACATCGCGCATCTGACGTGGCGTTTGCCGTCGGCTATGAAAGCGCCTCACAGTTTAGCCGTGAATATCTGCGTCAATTCGGTGCACCGCCCGCGCGCAACGTACGTGAGATGCGGCAGGCGATCGGTACTCCAATAAGGGAGTAAACGGCAGGGTGTTTCATTAGTGGGCGAGAATGAATAAGTCGCTTTTTTGAATGGTCATCAAACATTTTCCCGATCCCGTATTCTACTAACCTATTTTTTAACGGCCAGTGAAAAGATTAACGTCCGTCCTCGCTCGTAACAGTCATTGAGCACATCTTGCCGACCGCTCTGTGCCATGAGCGGACGTTATACGGCTTAATACAGTTCGCTTTCACCAACGACACTAAAATGTCTGGGTTACAGATGGCTATTTTGCGGCTCGTTAAGGACCGCAGCAATTAGTCACTTTCTGTTTTATCCATCTGACTAGAAAATTTATTGTAATATATAGTTAAATAATCAGCTCTAGACCAATAGACTCCATGACACCTTTACTACTCCATAAATATCACGGACTAGGTAATGATTACCTAGTATGCCATCGTTCTGTTGCCGAACAGCTGAGAAATGAGCAGATTCGTATCTTGTGCCATCGCCACTATGGTGTAGGTTCTGACGGTCTGCTAATCGACAGCGGTGATCAAAACAATCCCACTCTGCGAATCATCAATCCGGATGGTTCTGAAGCCGAGAAAAGCGGCAACGGTTTGCGTATCTATGCACGCTATCTTTTTGATATCGGCCGTGTCGGACATCAGCCGTTTCTAGTGCATACAGCTGGCGGTGACGTATTTTGCAAAGTTCATGAAGATCCTCATCAGATTACAGTGGAAATGGGCCGGGCTAATTTCAATCCGACAGCATTGCCAGCCTTACTTGATCTGTACGAAGCGTTGAATTATCCGTTGAAACTGGCGGATGAAACACTGTCAGTATCGCTGGTATCCATGGGTAATCCACATTGCGTAGTGCTAGTAGATAAGCTTGATTTGGCGGAGGTTCATCGTTTAGGTCCACAAATTGAAAACCATCCATTATTCCCCAGACGCACTAATGTGCAACTAGTGGAAGTTATAGATCGCAGTACACTGCGGATCGGTATCTGGGAGCGAGGTGCTGGTTTTACTATGGCATCCGGTAGCAGCAGTTGCGCTGCTGCCAGCGTAATGCGCAAGTTAAATCTGGTTGATAATCGGGTCAACGTCAATATGCCGGGTGGGCAGTTGCAAATCACCTTCGGTGATGATTTTCAAGTCAGCATGTGTGGCCCAGTGCATAAAATAGTCAGCCTGACGGTGGATGAAGATTGCTTTGCCGGTGGCGATGATGCCCTCAGGAGACCTGAAGGAAATGTTCCCCTCTCGGCCTAAGAGGTAAAATGTTGGATCTCCACAGATATCTGAATAATTGAGTCGGTTGTCTGGAATAACGTGCGCTCCTCGCTCACAGCTGCCCTTAGTCCTTCAGCGGACAGATCAGGGTCAGCAGTACACTTTAATATGATTCAAGAAATCTTTGTTCCGGGAGCAGTTTTAGTAACCACTACAGTTTTTTGCTCATAAAGACGGTCGTTCCACCTTTGAACGGTTCATGTCTATCGATTTCATATCCGAGCACCACATATAGTGCGATGTTCGCCTCGAACGCTTCGTTCGTCTGCAGGCGAATTTCCCCAAGGTTAGCTTGAGCTGCCTTACTTTCAACATGTGCCAGCAATGTACGGCCGATTCCAATTCCTTGCCGGTGGGGATGTACCGCAACATTTTCGATCCAAAGATGATCGGCCTGGAGCCATGTTTCGATCAGGCCGACCACTTCCCCTGCGACAATGGCGAGGTCAATGTCATGCTCACGGACTGCCTTATTAAAATCGGCCGTCATCTGAGTCGGTTCACGGCCAATGACCGAAATCCATTTGGAATAGGCCGCACGCACTATCTCACGCACCAATTTCGCTTCATTTTCTTCCGCACGGCGGACCGAAAGGGCGACCTCAAGCGATTTGCTCATATAAACTCCTCGAAGCTCGGCTGCCATTAACATGTGCAAAATAGCAGACTTTGCAGTTTTGCGACGAGTTAACACCAAATTGGCACCACCAGTTTTACGTTGCAATTGCCTGATTACTGACACTGGATAGAATAACCAAAGTGTACAGTTGGAGGAGAAATGAGGTAAGAAGGTGTGCTAGCGGCCTAGCGGTTAGGATTGACTCGAGTTGGGATCTCCCCGTTATCATCAAACTCAACAGGTAGGTAACGTCTGCTCCTCGCTCACTGCGGCCCGTTAGTTCAGTTAGCGTTGCATCGACTCGTTGAACTCACAGCGCGTTGCCGACCTGGGTTGCGTTCAGGTAGGAGGCGGCGGTATCAGTCAGGCGATAACCCGTATTGATGGCATCAATAACGGCGCGCTCGCATTCGGCGGCATCCGTCATCTGAAAAACACCAAAGCCCAGCAGGGGCATGTCGATACCGTTGTTAAATTTTACCGTTTGCATGAGGTTATCCTTCAGCTGTTGTGTCGGAAAAGCATAACGCAGAGTGATTTATTTGATTATAGGGGGTAATTCGCTAGGGTTTATTAGGTGAGTTCATTAATTTAGAGGGAGTGCCGGTCGGCTTTGTGCTGCGAGTTAAAACCCGGCAAGAAGGCGGAGGGAACCGACTTCCTTTGTTACCCATTCTGATAACTTAAGAGGTCGTCCGGGTGTGACAATATTTCGGTAATCATGAGTTTACGCCTTTATCTGACAGAGGTACTTTTGAGTTACCTGTTTTACCTGACAACCGTCCCGATCGCAGCGAGCCTGTGCGGTGTGGTGCGTCAAACTGACACACGAAAACACCGTCTCCATGGGTCCTGGTTTTAAACATCATCCACCACTACGGAAATTCAATATGCTGCAGTCTTCATCCGTTCGCTTCAGGGTGGCGGTTATCCTCCGGGCCTGCATGGCACTCACTACTGCTGCCATTGTGGCCATCAGCGCAGGTTTGAATAGACCCGGGTTTCGTAGACACTTTTTTGCCTCATAATGGAGGCCTAATGAAGGAGTGTTTATGTCAGTCAAAACGTTCACTGAAGAATTCAAAATTGAAGCCGTAAAACAGATCACTGAGCAGGGGTACCCTGTATCTGAGGTCTCCTCTCGACTTGGTGTATCCACTAATAGTCTTTACGCCTGGGTTAAGCGCTACCAGAAGCCCGAGCCGCAGCGTAAGCAGGACGATGCACTTCAGCATGAAGTAAAGCGCCTCAGGCAAGAACTTAAGCGAGTAACTGAAGAGCGGG
>NZ_RCZD01000018.1 GCF_006438725.1 Ewingella americana
TCTTTAAGACTTGATATTTTTTGCCACCGAGGTGGCTGATATCGTCTTGTGAGTGCCCACACAGATTGTCTGATAAATTGTTAAAGAGCGTTCGTTACCGGATAAGTTCTCGGTAACGCGGGAGGCAGATAATACGCTTTCCCGCTGAAGAGTCAACCTTTTTCTCTTACGAGACGCGGTGTTTTCACCGGGTTGAGACTTCCTGACTGGGCGACTTGGTTCTCGTTAGAGGAGTCGTTGTTCCCGGTCAGTGGAGGCGCATTATAGGGAGTTCTCAGACAGTGGCAACCCTTAATTTAAAATAATTTACTGACCGTTCTTTTTTTCTACAAACAGCGTAAAAACGCACAGCAAGCGTACATTTTTCACCATAAACCCCCCGCGGTAGCCCGCTACGGTGGAGTAAACTGTTTCTTATAATAAGACCACTGCTTATCTGGAAGAGCCTATATGTCCCTCAATGCCCAACAACAAGCTGCCCAACGTAACCTTTCTTATTTATTAGCCGAGAAAATAGCCCAACGTATTTTATCCGCAGAGTATGCCGAGGGCAGCATTCTGCCTGGAGAGATTGAACTGGGTGAGATTTTCGGTGTGAGCCGCACTGCGGTTCGTGAAGCCGTCAAGATTCTGGCGGCCAAGGGCATGTTATTACCACGCCCGCGCATTGGCACCCGGGTCATGCCACAGGGAAACTGGAATTTTCTCGATCAGGAGTTGCTGAACTGGTGGATGACGCGGGAAAACTTTGATCAAGTGATGTCTCACTTTGTCGTTTTGCGACGCGCACTCGAACCTCAGGCTTGCGCGCTGGCGGCGATAACCGCAAGCAAGGAGCAGAAAGAGCAGCTTTCTCTTTATATGGATGAAATGAGGCGATTACATGCATGCTTCGACCGTGAACGCTGGATCAGCGTGGATACTCAATTCCACCAGCTTATCTATGAGGCCGGAAATAATCCGTTCCTCACCTCGTTCTCGAATCTTTTCAGTTCGGTTTATCAAAGTTACTTTCGTGCCATCACGGGCAACGAAGTCATCAAGCTGGAACATCATCAGACATTGGTGAACGCCATTCTGGCCAGTGATAGCGAGAGGGCATTACAAGCCTGTCATCAGTTGTTAATTGCCGTTGAGTGATCCCACCGACTCGCGTACGACCAATTCAGGCGTCAGGACCAAAACCTGCGGGTCTGCACCAGGTTCCTGCAAACGATGCAACAGCGTATCTATTGCCAGTTCACCCAATGAATCTTTCGGTTGATGAATAGTCGTGAGGGGTGGCGTCATATACTGCGCCAATTGAATGTCGTCATAACCTATCACCGCCACGTCCTCCGGCACCCTGAGTCCTTTCTTATATAGAGCCTGATAGACGCCCACAGCCATCGCATCATTGCTGGCAAAGACCGCATGTGGGCGCTGAGGTAACGCCAGCAATTTATCCATAGAGGATAACCCACCTTCAAATTCGAAATCTCCGCACACCTCATACCCGGGCAGAACAGATAACCCCGCGCGATGCATCGCCTGGCGATAACCGTTAAGGCGTTCAAGCGCGGTGGTTTTATCCAGCGGGCCGGTGATACAGGCAATTCGCTGATAACCCCGGCGGATGAGATATTCCGTCGCCATCTCGCCACCCAGCAGGGCGTTATCCTGGATCACATCATTGGCCGCGCCAAAAGGTGCCCAGTCCATCATCACAATCGGTAAAGAAGGATAGCGGCTCAGCGCCACCTGAGAAGGGCGATGATTTTCGGTACACATTAATAGCAAGCCATCGACGCGCTTTTGCAGCAGCGTTTCCATGCTGCGGTTCATACGTTCGGCGTCACCATCAGTGTTGCACAGAATCAAACTGTAGCCGCGCTCGTAACAACTGCGTTCCACGCCACGAACCACTTCCGAATAAAATGGGTTACTGCTGGCAGTCAATAACATGCCAATGGTACGTGTTTGATTAAGTTTGAGACTACGGGCCAGTGCAGAGGGCGCATAGTTGAGGCTATCAATAGCAGCGGTCACTTTGTCGCGGATAGCCTCGCTGACAAAGCGATTGTTATTAATCACATGAGAGACGGTCGAGGTTGAAACGCCCGCCATACGAGCGACATCTTTCATGGTGGCCAATCAGGACTCCTGATGCGCGAGAAAATCATCGATTTCTTTACGCCATGGCACCGATGGCTGCGCACCGGGACGGGTCACGGCGATGGCGGCAGCCGCGTGAGCAAAACGTACCGCACTGTCCATCGGCTTGCCTTCCAGCAATGCAGTGACCAGTGCACCATTAAAGGTATCCCCGGCAGCAATGGTATCCACCGCTTTTACGCGAAAACCGACCACCTGTTTACCTTCACCTTTCTGGCTCAGCCAGACGCCTTTGCTGCCAAGCGTAATAATGACGGTGTCGATGCCTTTATTATGTAGCGCGCACGCTGCCAGAGCAGCATCTTCATTATTATTGACGGCTATACCCGTCAGGCGCTCAGCTTCTGTTTCATTAGGAGTAATAATATCCACCAGCGACAACAGCTCATCGGGCAGGTCACAGGCGGGTGCAGGGTTGAGGATCACCTGGGTCTGATGTTGATGGGCCAGTTTGGCCGCCGCTAATACCGTGTCGAGCGGCGACTCCAGTTGCATCAGCAGCGCAGAGGCATCAATGATATTCTGTTGATACCGATTCAGGTAAGCAGGAGTCACCGCATTGTTGGCACCAGCATCAATACCGATAACATTTTCACCTTCGGCATTCACAAAGATTAACGCAACACCGGTCGTGGTGTCTGAGATGGCTTCCACAGGCGATGTATCGATGTTGTCACTCGCCAATTGTTTGCGAACGCGCTCACCAATATCATCCCCCCCAACGCAGGCAATAAATGAAATATCAGCACCGGCTCGCCCTGCGGCAACCGCCTGATTTGCACCTTTGCCGCCAAAAGCCACCGTATACTGGTTACCGATCACCGTTTCGCCAGGCTGAGGGAATTGTTTGATATTGAGAATATGGTCGGCATTGATGCTGCCGAGAACCACCAGTTTACCTGTTTCCATTTGCGTTCCCTGAGTCATGTTGCGCCACCCGAGAAGGGCAGCGCAGATACTGCAAAGCTATTAAGATAAATTAAAACTGTAAAGCAAAGGTGTTATGGCTGAGCAACCAGTTTCAGATCCACCGGGATAACCGCCGGGACTTTTTCGCCCTTCAGCACTTTATCCGCAGTCTGAACGCCAATCACGCCAATCTGATCGGGACGCTGAGCCACCGTTGCACCCATTTTACCGCTATTCACTGCTTTCATACCGTCTTCGGTGCCATCAAAACCAACCACCAGCACATCGGTTTTACCTGCCGTCTGCAAGGCGCGCAGTGCACCCAGCGCCATTTCGTCATTCTGCGCGAACACAGCTTGTACTTCAGGATGTGCAGTCAGCAAGTTCTGCATAACGTTCAGGCCTTTAGTACGGTCGAAGTCAGCCGGCTGGCTGGCGAGCATCACGAAATGATGTTTTTCAGCAGATTGTGCAAAACCTTTGCCACGTTCGCGGGCAACAGAAGTCCCGGCAATACCTTCAAGTTCGATAACTTTGGCATTCTCACCGATTTTCTTAGCAATGTAGTCACCGGCCATCTTGCCGCCGAAGGCGTTATCAGAAGCAACGTGGCTGGCAACAACGCCTTTGGTCGCCTGGCGATCAAGGGTGATGACCGGGATTTTCGCCTGGTTTGCCATCGCCACAGCGTTACCTACTGCGTCAGAGTCGGTTGGGTTGATCAACAGCAGCTTGGTGCCGCGCACAGTCAGGTCCTGTACGTTAGCCAACTCTTTCGCCGGGTTGTTCTGAGAATCCAAAACCACCAGGTTATAGCCCAGTTTGTCAGCTTCTTTCTGCGCGCCGTCTTTCATCGAAACGAAGAATGGGTTATTCAGCGTGGAGACCACCAGCGCGATGGTGTCTTTTGCCAGCACATTGGCACTGAAAGAGGCGGTGATAGCCGCTGCGGAAACCCAAACTGCCAGTTTTTTCATATTCATGGTCATAATTCCTGTAGGAGAGATTATTTGTTGCTTTTGTTATCTACCAATACCGCCAGCAAAATGACGACTGCTTTGACGATCATCTGGTAGTAGGAGGAGACACCTAATAAATTCAAACCGTTATTCAGGAAACCGAGGATCAGCGCACCGATCAACGTTCCGACAATGCGCCCTTTACCACCTGACAGGCTGGTTCCCCCCAAAACAACGGCGGCAATTGCGTCCAGCTCGTAACCGGTACCGGCAGTCGGTTGCGCGGAAGACAAACGCGCCACTTCGATAATGCCGGCTAAAGCTGCTAATAGACCACACAGGGAGTAGACGATAATTTTTACTTTATCAACGCTGATACCTGACAGACGCGTGGCAGACTCATTACCGCCCAGCGCATAGATATAACGTCCGAGACGGGTGTGATGCAGCATGTACCAGGTCGCTGCGAACACCACCGCCATCAGCCAGACTGGCGTCGGAATACCCAGCGGGCGCCCGATACCAAACCAGCCAAATGTATCGGCAACATCGGTAAATCCGGTGCTGATCGGGCTGCCGTTGGTGTACACCATGGTGACCCCGCGCAGCAGCAGCATCATGACCAGCGTAGCGATGAACGCCTGAACCTTACCTTTGGCGACAATAATTCCGGTCACCGCACCGACAGCGGTACCGACAGCCAACGCCGCCGCCACGGCCACCAGCGCATTCACTTCCAGCCCGACAACCGACGCTGCTACTGCGCCGGTCAGCGCCAGAAGCGAACCCACCGACAGATCAATACCCGACGTCAGGATCACCAGCGTCATGCCGACAGCCATAATGGCGTTGACGGAGGTCTGCTGAAGAATATTGAACAGGTTATTTACCGTGAAGAAATTCGGGCTCATTGAAGAGACCACGGCAATCAATACCAGCAGCGCAATTAGCGATTTCTGCTCCAACAACCATTCTTTAGTGATCCAGCTTTTTTTTGCTGGCAATGTCTGAGAACTCATAGTTGATTACTCCTGCGTCACGCCGTATTGCTTGCCGACAGCGGCTGCCATCAACACTTCTTGCGTAGCCTGTTCTATCGGGAATTCACCGCTTAAGTGGCCTTCGTGCATCACAAGAACCCGGTCACTCATGCCAATCACTTCCGGCATTTCTGAGGAAACCAAAATGATGCTCAAACCCTCGCGCTTGAACTGGTTAATAAGTTGGTAAATCTCTTTCTTGGCGCCGACGTCAACGCCACGCGTGGGTTCGTCGAGGATCAATATTTTTGGCCGGGTCATCAACCCGCGGGCAATCGCCACTTTTTGCTGATTACCACCAGACAGCAAGCCGATCGGCTGCATCATCGACGGCGTTTTGATGTTGAACATGCGGATAAAATCACCCACCGCCTGCTGCTCTTCTGCATGTTTCAGTCGCCCGCCCGCACGGCTGAAATAGCGCAAAGCCGTCAGTGACATGTTCTCTTTCACCGACATGCCGAGCACCAGTCCGTCTCGCTTGCGGTCTTCAGAAATATAGACGATGCCGTTAGCGAGGCCGTCCTGCGGCGAGTGAGTCACCACTTCGCGGCCGTCGAGAGCGACATAACCGGCTTTCCGCGGCAGCGCACCGTAGAGGATCTTCATCAGTTCGGTACGCCCTGCGCCCATCAAACCGGAAACGCCGAGAATTTCGCCGCCGTATAAATTGAAGCTCACGTCCTCAACGCCGGGGCCGGAAACGTTACGCACCTGCAAACGCAGCGCACCGCGTTCCTGATTCAGGCGGGGATACTGCTCTTCCAGTTTGCGACCCACCATCATTTCAATCAGTGTATCTTCCTGCAATTCGCTGACCGGGCGTTCGGCGATGAACTGGCCGTCACGAAATACGGTCACGTCATCGCAAATTTCAAAAATCTCTTTCAGGCGGTGCGAGATATACACCACGCCGCAGCCCGCTGATTTCAATTCACGGATCACGTTAAATAAGGAGGCGGTTTCGGTATCGGTCAGCGCATCGGTCGGTTCATCCATGATGATGACGCGCGATTCAAAGCTCAGCACTTTGGCGATTTCCACCATTTGCTGATCGCCGATCGACAGTTCACCGACCAGCCGATGACTGCTATAACGCAGATTCAGGCGGGCAAGCAGTTTGTCCGCTTCGGCATACATCTTCTTCCAGTTAATGCGGCCAAAACCGTTAACGAATTCGCGACCCAGAAAAATATTCTCCGCGATGGTCAACTGAGGGATCAGGTTCAGTTCCTGATGGATGATCCCAATCCCGGCTTCCTGCGAAGCTTTAGGGCCGCTAAATGCGGCCTCTTTACCGAGAAAATGGACTGAACCGGCATCCTTTTGGTAGATGCCGGTCAGCACTTTCATCATGGTGGACTTACCCGCGCCGTTTTCACCCACCAGCGCCATCACACGTCCCGGATAGACGCTGAGCGCCGCGCCAGAAAGTGCTTTCACGCCAGGAAACGCTTTATCAATCCCTGTCAGTTGCAGCAAAGGTTGCATAAAGGCCTCAGAAGGTTACGCCGGCACACAGAATAACGTTCGCGTAAGGCGAACATTCCCCGCTGCGGATCACAGCCCGGCTTTGTTCAGTTTGTGCCTTGAAAGCATCATGGCTGATGTAATCCAAGGTAATGGTGTTTCCCTGGTGCTGCTCTAGTTGTTTCAACTGCGCGAGTAACGCTTCATGGAGTTGAGGATTCTTTTCGACTATTTCCCCGGCGAGTATCGCCCGCTCAACCTGCATCTCATGTGTCACGACCTTTAAAACTTGTAAAAAGGTGGGGACACCTGCAGTCAGCGCCAAATCGATGCGTTGGGAAGATGCGGGTACCGGTAAACCGGCATCGGCAATAACCAGCTGATCGGTGTGACCTAACCTGGCAATGACATGTGAGATTTCGGCATTCAACAGCGGTGATTTCTTCATGGTTAACTCCTACAGCGAAACGTTTCGCTCACTGATGAGTTTAGGAATCTGCCAGAAACTGGCAATGGGCTTGTGATGAAATTGTGATCACCGTCGAAACGTTTCGCTGGGTTATTTAGAAATGGTCTGAAATTTGAGTTAATGCTTTTAGCCGAGGTTCAAAAAAGCAAAAGGGCATCCGAAGATGCCCTCTTTTGTCTTATCGCAGGATCAGATTTCGACCTGCGTTCCCAGCTCGATAACGCGGTTCGGCGGAATCTCGAACTGGTCCGGCGCACGCAGCGCATTACGGCTGAGCGCCATAAACAGTTTGCCACGGAAGTAGAGATACCATGGCCGTTTGGTCAGGATCAGCGACTCGTGCGACATAAAGAACGAGGTTTCCATCATCCTGCACGGCAAACCTTCCAGACCACAGCGGTGGAAGATCTCTTCCACATTCGGCGTCTCTTTGAAACCGTAACTGGCGAGCACCCGCCAGAAGGTCGGCGATAATTGCTCAATGGTCACACGCCGGACATTATGGACATAAGGCGCATCTTCCGTACGCAGCGTCAGTAACACCACGCGCTCGTGCAACACTTTGTTGTGCTTGAGGTTATGCAGCAACGCAAACGGGATAACATTAATGGCACGCGACATGTACACCGCCGTACCAGGAACGCGCACTGGCGGTGACTTTTCCAGCGAGGCTATCATCGCTTCCAGTGAGTTGCCGTGCTCATGCATACGGCGCATAAGGCGGAAACGCTCGCTTTTCCAGGTCGTCATGACGATAAACATGCACAAGCCCAGCGTCAGCGGCAACCAGCCACCGGAGAATAATTTGGTGGCGTTCGCCGCAAACATCGGCACGTCGATAAACAGAAGAACGATCAGCAAAATCCCCACCAGAAACGGCTTCCAGTGCCAATTTTTCAACGCCACAGTACAAAAGAGAATGCTGGTCAGCACCATGGTGCCGGTGACAGCAATACCGTACGCCGCTGCCAGGTTGCTGGAGTGCTCGAAGCTGGCGATAACAATCACCACGGCGATATACAGCGTCCAGTTGATGGCCGGGATGTAGATCTGTCCCGCTTCCATTTCCGAGGTATGAATAATGCGCATCGGTGGCAAATAGCCCAGACGCACCGCCTGTCGGGTCAGGGAGAACACGCCTGAGATCACGGCCTGCGAGGCAATAATGGTGGCCAGCGAGGCAAGGATCAGCAGCGGAATGAGTGCCCAGTCAGGTGCCAGCAGGAAGAAGGGGTTCTTAATCGCTTCTGGATTTTTCAGCAGTAATGCGCCCTGACCGAAGTAGTTGAGCACCAGCGAGGGCAACACAAAGGTAAACCATGCCAGACGAATAGGGAATTTGCCGAAGTGGCCCATATCCGCGTACAGCGCTTCCACCCCAGTGATTGATAGCACGACTGCGCCCAATGCAAAGAACGAGAAGGATTTGTGCTCAATAAAGAAGTTAACCGCCCACATCGGGTTCATGGCCTGCAACACTTCAGGATTTTGAGCAATACTGTTGATCCCGAGCGCAGCCAGTGTCAGAAACCACAACACCATCACCGGGGCAAACAGCTTGCCGACAATCCCGGTGCCGTGCTTCTGAATAATGAACAACAATGTCAGCACGGTAATAGAAAGAGGAACGATATAGGGGTCAAGCGACGGGGCAGCAATCTCTAAACCTTCCATTGCGGATAGGACTGAAATCGCGGGGGTGATCACCACTTCGCCATAGAAGAAGCTGCCGCCTATTAATCCGAGAATAACCAGCACCGCGGTTGTTCGGGAGGAGGTGTTTCTGCCTGCCAGCGACATCAGCGTCAGGATCCCACCCTCACCGGCGTTGTCTGCGCGCATCACATAAGTGAGATATTTCAGTGAAACAATCAGGATCAGCATCCAGAATATTAGCGACAGAAAGCCGAAAACAACGCTGGGCTCAACATTAAAGCCATAGTGGCCGGAAAAACACTCTCTCAGGGTATAGAGAGGGCTGGTGCCAATGTCGCCATACACCACGCCAATGGCGGCAAGGGTTACTGCCGGGAGTGACCGTTTATGTTCTGTGCTCATAATTGGTTTCTTATGCTGCTCTTTTATGACAAAGAATTCCGTAAGCGAAAGTACGCTCAATCCTTGATGCCCACTAAACGGCGCACAGTATGCACGAATAAAATAGATTGCCTACCTTATATGAGCTGAAAAAAAACCGTCAGGCAGAAAGGAGTCGCAATGTTGATAATAGAAAATTTCTAGTAATCAACAAGCTATCCTACTAAAAAAAATCATGGTTTATTATTCTCGCCCAGTTCACTATTCATTCACTATTGGAAACCGGAAGACTCAGTATGGCGCATTCTCCCTTACTTGCAGAACGGATTGCCCGTCTTGCCAATGCTTTAGAACACGGCTTGTATGAGCGTCAGGAAGCTATCCGTCTGTGCCTGCTGGCCGCGTTGTGTGGTGAAAGCGTGTTTCTGCTTGGGCCGCCAGGAATCGCCAAAAGCCTGATTGCCCGTCGCCTGAAATTTGCCTTTCGCCACGCCCGCGCATTTGAATATCTGATGACCCGCTTTTCCACCCCAGAAGAGGTGTTCGGCCCACTGTCTATCCAGGCGCTTAAAGATGAAGGCCGCTATCTGCGTCTGACGCAGGGTTATCTTCCTGAAGCAGAAATCGTCTTTCTCGATGAGATCTGGAAAGCAGGCCCGGCTATTTTGAATACCTTGCTAACCGCCATCAACGAACGGCGTTTTCGTAACGGTGAACGCGAAGAGGCGATTCCTTTGCGGCTGCTGGTTAGCGCATCCAACGAATTGCCCGAAGCTGACGGCAGCCTGGAGGCGCTCTACGACCGTATGTTAATCCGCCTGTGGCTGGACAAAGTGCAGGATAAACAGAATTTCCGCTCACTGCTGACTACCCGTCAGAACGAAAGCGCCAATCCTGTGCCCGAAGCGCTGAGTATCAGCGACGAAGAGTATCAACAGTGGCAACCTGAAATTGACAAGATTGCCCTCCCAGAACCCTGTTTTGAGTTGATCTTCCAGTTGCGTCAGCGGCTGGACGCGCTGGATACCGCACCCTATGTTTCAGACCGGCGCTGGAAAAAGGCCCTGCGCCTATTACAGGCCAGTGCCTTCTTTAGCGGCCGTCCGTCCATTACACCTATCGATCTGATCTTGCTGAAAGATTGTCTGTGGCACGATCTGAATACCTACACTCTTTTGCAGACGCAAATCGAACAGATGATCACCGAACAGGCGTACCAGCAGCAGACACTATTAATGAAGCTGCGCCAACTGAATCAGGAGTGGATGCAATATCAGCAGCAGCAGAGCTCCCGCCAGTCGATTAAGGTCAACAAGAAGGCCGGTATGTTCAGCCGCAAACCGCAATACACCTTGCCTGATTCACTGTCCGCCACCAGCCTGACGCTGTTATTGCAAACACCACTGCATCTGCACGATATTTCGGTCTCTCATCTGCTGGTGGAACGTCCGGTGCTGGAAGAGTGGCTCAATAAAGGCGGGGCATTGAAAGTGAAGCTCAACGGCATCGGTTTTGCGCAAAATATTGATGTTGAGGTCGATGAAAAGCTGCAACTGGTGGTTCGTGATATCAGCCGCCAGGCAACACCGCTGACCATGCCAGGCAAAGAGCACATTGCCGTACCTGAAGAGATGAAAAATACCCTCGAAGGGCTTAACGCCAAACTCAATCAGCAGCGGCATGAATTCGGCCAGCATCAGAACTGCCTGTTTGTGGCCGCCGAGTGGACCGCAAAAATAGAAGCCAGTCTGGTCGCCGTCTCCGAACAGTTACATCATCAGCAACAGCTGTTCAGCGGGCACTGACAGATGTTCAGCCTGGAATCACTCGATCTCTTACTGTCGATCAGCGAAGGCGAACTGATCGACGAATTGATCATCGTGTTACTGGCAACGCCACAGTTGGCGGTTTTCTTCGAGAAATTCCCCAGACTCAAGCGTGCGCTGACCAAAGATCTCCCTGAGTGGAAGTTCCGCCTGCGCCAGAGGATCCACGACACCCCCGTGCCACCGGACTTAGCCAAAGAGTTCTACCTTTATCAGCACTGTCAGCAGATTGACGCCGCCACTTTTCAGTCTGAGCTGGCAACGCTGGTAGATTCGCTGGAAACGCTGAACTCTCCCTTTATTACCGAAGCCCGTTCACTACAGCAAAATGCCGATGAAACGCGAAGCCCGCGAACCGGCAATAGTTTCCACACCCTGTTCTTACAGCGCTGGCGGCTGAATCTCACCTTCCAGACGGTGACCGTTCATCATCAGCTGCTCGAACAAGAACAGGAACAGTTACAGGAAGAGCTCCAGCAGCGGCTGGAACTGAGTGGTGAACTCTCTCCTTTATTAGCAGAGAACGATGCCGCCGCCGGTCGCTTGTGGGATATGAGCAAAGGCCAGCGCCAGCGCGGTGAAGTACAGTCGCTGGCACGTTACGGCAGTTTTTTGCAGCAACAACCTGAATTACAAAAGCTGGCAGAACAGCTGGGACGCAGCCAGACGGCCAAAACCAGCCCGCATGATGACGCAAAAATGGAAGAGCACCGGCTGATGGTACGAGAACCGGCCACCGTGCCGGAAGAGGTCAACGGTATCCATCAGAGCGATGACATTCTGCGGCTGATGCCAACCGAACTGGGCACGCTGGGCATTCCTGAACTCGAATATGAATTTTACCGGCGGCTACTGGAAAAGCGTCTGATGACCTATCGCCTGCAAGGTGACGTCTGGCGGGAAAAAGTGGTTAAACGGCCCGTGGTGCATCAGCAACAAGAACCCCAGCCGCGCGGGCCTTTTGTCGTTTGTGTGGATACATCAGGTTCCATGGGTGGGTTCAACGAGCAGTGCGCCAAGGCGTTCTGCCTTGCCTTGCTGAGAATAGCCCTGGCTGATAACCGCCGCTGCTACATCATGTTGTTTGCCAGCGATGTCATTCACTACGAACTGACCTCATCCAACGGCCTGGATCAGGCACTGCGTTTTCTGGGTCAGCATTTTCGCGGCGGTACCGATTTGGCAGCCTGCCTGACGGCCACGCTGGATAAACTCTCTTCACCGGAATGGCAAGACGCCGATGCGGTGATCATCTCTGACTTCATCGCCCAAAGGCTGCCAGATGACGTAAAGAAGAGGGTGAAGCGTTTACAGCAGGATAAACATCACCGCTTTCATGCCCTGGCCATGTCCCATTATGGCAAGCCTGGCATCATGCGCATTTTCGACCACATATGGCGCTTTGATACCGGGATGAAAAGCCGCGTTCAGCGCCGCTGGCAACGACCATAAACTTGCAGGTGAACAACACGGAGAGTGAGTACCCCATCAATAAAATGGGCCTAATGCTTAACATCCAACAATAAATATTGCCTCGAAATTCTTATTCCTTCATTTTTAGGAGGAATTCGTAATGAAATAAGAATCTCTGAGGAAAAAGATGACTGAAATTTATCAGATCGATAATCTCGATCGCGCCATTCTTAACGCCCTAATGGAAAACGCCCGCACGGCCTATGCTGAACTGGCAAAGGTGTTTGCCGTCAGCCCGGGAACCATTCACGTGCGGGTGGAAAAAATGAAGCAGGCGGGGATTATCACCGGGGCCAATGTCACCGTGAACCCGAAACAACTGGGCTACGACGTGTGCTGCTTTATTGGCATCATTCTCAAAAGCGCCAAGGATTACCCTTCTGCACTAAAAAAGCTGGAAAGTATTGAAGAAGTCGTCGAAGCCTATTACACGACGGGGCATTACAGCATCTTCATCAAGATCATGTGCCGCTCCATAGATTCGCTGCAACACGTACTTATCAACAAGATTCAGACCATTGACGAGATCCAGTCAACTGAGACCCTGATCTCCCTGCAGAACCCCATTATGCGTACCATCAAGCCATGAGACAAAATTTATATCCCCCTATTATCCACAGGTAGATCCCAGCTGATTCACAGCGTACAATGTCGTTTCTTTTATCGGGTGAGAGCATTATGTCTGACATTACCCTGATCAGTGGCAGTACGCTTGGCAGTGCTGAATATGTCGCTGAACACGTCGCAGAAAAATTGGAAGAGGCGGGTTTCAGCACTCAGACGTTTCATGGCCCTGAGCTGTATGAAGTGCCGACTGAGGGCATTTGGCTGGTAGTGTGTTCAACGCATGGTGCCGGTGATGTTCCCGATAATCTTCAGCCTTTCCTTGAACAGCTGGAAGAACAGCAGCCGGATCTGTCAAAAGTCCGTTTTGGCGCGCTGGGATTAGGCAGCAGTGAATACGACACGTTTTGCGGTGCGATCCGATCCCTGGATCAAAAACTGACCTCTTTAGGAGCAAAACGCATCGGTGATCGCATTGAGATCGACGTTACCCAACATGAGATTCCTGAAGATCCCGCAGAGATTTGGGTGATCAACTGGATTAATTTAATCAAATAAGTGTAAATTTCCAGCGATCAGATGTGGATAACTATGCTTAAAAGCAGGGTAAAACCGGTAGTTATCCCTCTAACAACCTTAGGTCACATTTCATGCTGTGGATAAGTCTTCATTTTGATCCCAGCTTATACTGAGCAGGATCACCGATCATTCACAGCATTCGATCCTCGCTAGGGTATTGATCTTCTTCGTCAATAAGCACTTATGCACAGAGGATCGCGATCCTAATAGAAGTATTAATAAGAGATCTTTAAATAAAAAAGATCTTCTTTTAATTAGGGACGATCCCCTGGGACTTGTGGAAGCTCTAAACTTGAGTAGAATCCCTCCTCCCAACACCACACATCATTTCATCGCATGAACTCCGAGGTGCAGTACCATGTTTTATCCAGAACAATTTGACGTCATCATCATCGGTGGTGGCCATGCAGGCACCGAAGCCGCCATGGCTTCAGCCAGAATGGGACGTCAAACTCTGTTGTTGACCCACAATATCGACACGCTGGGACAAATGTCGTGTAACCCTGCTATTGGCGGGATCGGCAAAGGACATCTGGTTAAAGAAGTGGATGCACTCGGTGGATTAATGGCAACGGCGATTGACCATGCGGGGATACAGTTTAGGATACTAAACGCCAGCAAAGGACCTGCGGTGCGGGCAACACGTGCTCAGGCTGACCGAGTCCTTTATCGACAGGCGATCCGGACAGCGCTGGAGAACCAGCCGAACCTAATGATCTTCCAGCAACCTGTTGAAGATCTTATCGTTGAGAACGATCGTGTCGTTGGCGCTGTAACCCAAATGGGCCTGAAATTCCGCGCCAAAGCAGTGGTGCTGACGGTAGGCACCTTCCTGGATGGCAAGATCCACATTGGTCTGGAAAATTATAGTGGTGGCCGTGCAGGCGATCCTCCAGCCATTTCGCTTTCACAGCGTTTGCGTGAACTGCCATTTCGTGTGAATCGCCTCAAAACCGGTACACCTCCGCGTATTGACGCACGTTCGATCGATTTTAGCTCTCTTGCTCCACAGCATGGTGACAACCCGGCGCCAGTCTTCTCGTTCATGGGCAATGTGTCGCAACATCCGCGCCAAATCCCGTGTTACATGACCTACACCAATGAAAAAACGCATGATGTGATCCGCAATAATCTTGATCGCAGCCCGATGTACGCCGGGATCATTGAAGGGATCGGCCCGCGTTACTGCCCGTCGATCGAAGATAAAGTCATGCGTTTTGCCGATCGGACCTCTCACCAGATCTTCCTTGAACCAGAAGGCCTGACCAGTAACGAAGTCTATCCAAACGGGATCTCTACCAGCCTGCCATTTGACGTACAGATGCAAATCGTCCGTTCCATGCAGGGGATGGAAAATGCCGTGATCGTTCGTCCAGGCTATGCCATCGAATATGATTTTTTTGACCCACGTGATTTAAAACCTACGCTGGAAAGCAAATTTATTGCCGGTCTGTTCTTTGCCGGGCAAATTAACGGAACCACTGGCTATGAAGAAGCCGCAGCACAGGGCTTGCTGGCTGGTATGAATGCAGCTCGCAGCGCCAGTGATGAAGAGGGCTGGGCACCGCGTCGTGACCAGGCTTACCTTGGCGTACTGGTCGACGACCTTTGCACTCTTGGTACCAAAGAACCGTACCGCATGTTTACCTCACGTGCTGAATACCGGTTGATGCTGCGTGAAGACAATGCCGATTTGCGGCTGACAGAAAAAGGTCGTGAGCTGGGTCTGGTAGACGATGCCCGTTGGGCGCGTTTCAACCAAAAACTGGAAATGATCGAGCTGGAACGTCAGCGTCTTCGTGGAATTTGGGTTAACCCGCGTTCTGAGCAGGTAGAATTAGTCAACGCGAACCTTTCGGCGCCGCTTTCAAAAGAAGCCAGCGCGGAAGAGCTGCTGCGTCGCCCTGAAATGACCTATGCACTGTTAACCAGCCTCGCTCCATTCGCGCCATCAGTTCCTGATGTTCAGGCTGCTGAGCAGGTGGAGATCCAGGTAAAATATGAAGGTTATATCGCCCGCCAGCAGGATGAGATCGAAAAACAGCAGCGCAACGAAAACACCCTGTTGCCGCTGGATCTCGACTATCGCGAGGTAAACGGCCTGTCGAACGAAGTGATCGCCAAACTTAACGATCACAAACCGATGTCTATAGGTCAGGCAACACGTATTTCCGGTATTACACCAGCAGCCATCTCAATTTTGCTTATCTGGTTGAAGAAACAGGGTCTGCTGCGCCGCAGCGCCTGAGTTATCTCACCTTCTGGTCGCCGACTGATTTCAGTCAGGCGGCCAAATCCTGCTTTTCCCGCCTCTCAGGCTGATTTATCATTCTTGTCCCGGGCTTCTCCGGGCCTACGTTTTGTCAGAGGACCTCCATTGTGCATAAGAAATTAGACTCGCTGCTTGCTGCGGCAGAATTAACGCTACCCGATCAGCAAAAATTGCAGTTAGTCGCCTACGTCGAAATGCTGCACAAATGGAATAAGGCCTACAACCTGACGTCAGTTCGTGATCCGATGCAGATGTTGGTGCGTCACATCATGGACAGTATCGTGGTCAACGCTCACCTGACCGGCTCACGTTTTATTGATGTCGGAACCGGACCGGGTTTACCAGGCATTCCGTTGGCTATTGTCCGCCCTGATTCACATTTCACTTTGCTGGACAGTCTGGGCAAGCGCGTGCGTTTCCTGCGTCAGGTGCAACATGAGCTGGGTCTAACCAATATTGAAGCCGTACAGAGCCGCGTCGAAACGTTCATTCCTGAACCTCCTTTCGATGGGGTTATCAGCCGCGCCTTCGCCTCGTTGCAAGACATGCTCTCCTGGTGCCATCACTTACCCGCGAAAGGGCAGGGACGTTTTTATGCCCTAAAAGGCGTGCGTCCTGATGATGAGCTAAGTTCACTTCCTGATGGGATTGAGCTTGAAGGGGTGGTTAAATTACGGGTGCCAGAACTTGATGCGGAACGTCATTTGGTGATTCTTAAAGCAAACTAAATTTGCGGTGAGTCAATAAATCTTCAGAATTCAAATGTGTATGAAAGGTAAAATAAGCACGCTAAGCAAATGGGGGAAGTCTTTTCTCATTTACCTCATTTTTACACTTTGATAGCACTTGAATGACCTTTTTGATTTAATCAGGCCTGAAATAGTCTGTTTCGCGAATAAATTATTGGCCTGGCCGCCTTAATGAAAATGTAATGAGAATGTTGTTATTTGTTGGTCTAATGTTTCATCTTGGTGTTGCTATTTCTCATTCTGTTTTAACAATCACTGTTTTTACATCATCATATTGATTATTAAAGGTTTTAAAAGGCTTCTTTAGCTAAAGACAATCCATAGCAGTCGCGTATAAGAGAATAAAGTTAGTAATTATGTGATCGGGCGCACGCTTCTTTGTTAATCAATGGAATAATCAGGCAAATGCACGAGGGCAATTCCCAGCTATAGTTTGCTTATGAAAATAGTGATAAAGGGTAAAATTTAAATAATTGTTCACCTTTTCGCTACTTATCCATTGAATTCGTTTGAGTGGCCCGTATAATTTGCACGTTTTTTGCTGCTTGACTCAAAACCGTAAAGGCTATGATATACGGCACTCAGCATACCTCTAGCTAGGTACTTGTACGGAGAGAACAAACGTCATGTCTGTACCGGGTATTTTAAACAGTAAGAACGGCGCGAAGATGGCCAGGAAACTGTTAATACTGCAGTTACTGACCTTTGTTCTGCTCAGTGCGTTATTTGGCTTTAAAAGCCTGACATGGACGACGTCAGCCTTGATGGGAGGGATGGCCGCCTGGCTACCCAACGTACTGTTCATGCTGTTTGCATGGCGTCATCAGGCGCATACAACGGTATCTGGACGGGTTGCCTGGACTTTTGCCATCGGAGAAGCGCTGAAGGTTCTGATAACGATTATCTTGATGATTATCGCGCTGGGCCTGTTCAAAGCGGTTTTTGCTCCGCTGGGTTTGGCTTATTTATCGGTGTTGATGACACAGATTTTAGCACCGGCCGTCATTAACAGTTACCGTACTTAACTACTAAAGGGTAAGAGGCATCATGTCTGGAGAAATTTCTACTCCACAAGAGTATATCGGTCACCATCTGACTCAGCTTCAGGTAGGGACGGGATTCTGGTCGATTAACATCGATTCGATGTTTTTCTCCGTGGTCCTCGGGGTACTCTTTCTGGTTGTCTTCCATCGCGTCGCTAAAAATGCCACCAGTGGTGTTCCGGGGAAATTGCAAACAGCCATCGAGCTGGTTGTCGGTTTTGTCGATAGCAACGTGCGTGACATGTATCACGGCAAAAGCAAGGTCATTGCTCCTTTAGCTCTGACTGTCTTCGTCTGGGTGTTCATGATGAACATGATGGATTTGCTGCCAATCGATTTGCTGCCGACTATCGGTGAAAAATGGCTTGGTTTGCCTGCTCTGCGTGTTGTACCTACGGCTGACGTGAACATCACGTTGTCTATGGCGCTCGGCGTATTCATTCTGATTCTTTTCTATAGCATTAAGATGAAAGGCATTGGCGGTTTCGTTAAAGAACTGACAATGCAGCCATTCAATCATCCGGTTTTCATTCCGATTAACCTGATTCTTGAAGGTGTCAGCCTGCTGTCCAAACCAGTTTCACTGGGTCTGCGACTGTTTGGCAATATGTATGCGGGTGAGTTGATCTTCATCCTTATTGCTGGCCTGCTGCCGTGGTGGTCACAGTGGATTCTGAGTGTGCCTTGGGCCATTTTCCACATCCTGATCATTACGCTGCAAGCTTTTATCTTCATGGTTCTGACGATCGTCTATCTTTCGATGGCATCTGAAAAACACTGATTTTCTTTCAACACTACTGCGTTTTAACTGAAACAAACTGGAGACTGTCATGGAAAACCTGAGTATGGATCTGCTGTACATGGCTGCCGCTGTGATGATGGGCCTGGCGGCAATCGGTGCTGCAATCGGTATCGGCATCTTGGGTGGTAAATTCTTGGAAGGTGCTGCACGTCAGCCTGACCTGATCCCTCTGTTGCGTACACAGTTCTTTATCGTTATGGGTCTGGTCGATGCAATCCCAATGATTGCTGTTGGTCTGGGTCTGTACGTGATGTTTGCTGTCGCTTAACACCGGGCTTACTCGGGGTTAAACGAACTACATCAAATATTTCACTTTGAAAGAGGCATTGTGCTGTGAATCTTAACGCAACAATCCTCGGCCAGGCTATCGCGTTTGTCCTGTTTGTTCTGTTCTGCATGAAGTACGTATGGCCGCCAATTATGGCTGCCATCGAAAAACGTCAGAAAGAAATTTCTGAAGGTTTATCTTCCGCAGAACGTGCCAAAAAAGAACTGGATTTAGCGCAAGCCGATGCGACCGACCAACTGAAGAAAGCCAAAGCTGAAGCTCAGGTAATCATCGACCAGGCGAACAAGCGTAAAGCCCAGATCGTCGACGAAGCGAAAACCGAAGCCGAGCAGGAACGTAACAAGATCGTAGCGCAAGCTAAGGCAGAGATTGACGCCGAACGCCAACGCGCACGTGAAGAGTTGCGTAAGCAAGTCGGGATTTTGGCTATTGCTGGCGCCGAGAAGATCATCGAACGTTCCGTAGATGAAGCTGCTAACAGCGACATCGTTGATAAACTGGTCGCTGAACTGTAAGGAGGGAGGGGCTGATGTCTGAATTTGTAACTGTAGCTCGCCCCTACGCCAAAGCAGCTTTTGACTTTGCCGTTGAGCACCAAAGCTTAGATCGCTGGCAGTCCATGTTAGCGTTCACGGCTCAAGTCACACGCAATGAACAGATTGAAGAACTGCTTTCCGGGGCTTTAGCTCCAGAGACCATGTCTCAAACGTTTATCGCGGTATGTGGTGAACAACTCGACGACGCAGGCCAAAATCTGATTAAGGTTATGGCTGAAAATGGGCGTTTACGCGTTCTTCCGGAAGTGCTGCAACAGTTCATCGAACTGCGGGCCTCTTTAGAGGCCATTGCTGAAGTGGAAGTCACTTCAGCAACTCCACTGTCCGAAGAGCAGCAGGCAAAAATTGCTGCTGCCATGGAAAAACGTCTGTCTCGCAAAGTTAAGCTGAATTGCAAAATTGACAAGTCTGTTCTTGCCGGTGTCGTAATCCGTGCAGGTGATATGGTGATTGATGGCAGCGTTCGCAGTCGTCTAGAACGCCTGGCAGACGTCTTGCAGTCTTAAGGGGACTGGAGCATGCAACTGAATTCCACCGAAATCAGCGAACTGATAAAGCAGCGCATTGCTCAGTTCAATGTAGTGAGCGAAGCTCACAATGAAGGTACTATCGTTTCCGTCAGTGACGGGATCATCCGCGTACACGGCTTGGCCGATGTTATGCAAGGGGAAATGATTGCGTTGCCGGGTAACCGTTACGCTATCGCCCTGAACCTGGAGCGTGACTCCGTAGGTGCCGTAGTCATGGGCCCTTACGCCGATCTCGCCGAAGGGATGAAAGTAAAATGTACTGGCCGTATCCTGGAAGTTCCCGTTGGCCGTGGCCTGTTAGGTCGCGTTGTTAACACCCTGGGTGCGCCAATTGACGGTAAAGGTCCGGTAGAACACGACGGCTTCTCAGCTGTTGAAGCTATCGCGCCTGGCGTTATCGAACGTCAATCCGTAGACCAACCTGTGCAGACAGGCTACAAATCCGTTGATGCCATGATCCCAATCGGTCGTGGTCAGCGTGAATTGGTCATCGGTGACCGTCAAACCGGTAAAACTGCTCTGGCTATTGATGCGATCATCAACCAGCGCGAATCCGGCATCAAATGTATCTATGTGGCTATCGGCCAGAAAGCGTCCACCATTTCTAACGTGGTTCGTAAACTGGAAGAGCACGGCGCACTGGAAAACACCATCGTTGTTGTTGCGACTGCATCAGAATCTGCTGCACTGCAATACCTGGCACCGTACTCCGGCTGCGCGATGGGTGAATACTTCCGTGACCGCGGTGAAGACGCACTGATCGTTTATGATGACCTGTCTAAACAGGCTGTTGCTTACCGTCAGATTTCCCTGCTGCTTCGTCGTCCACCAGGTCGTGAAGCTTACCCAGGCGACGTTTTCTATCTCCACTCCCGTCTGCTCGAACGTGCTGCGCGTGTAAACGCCGACTACGTTGAAGCATTCACTAAGGGTGAAGTGAAAGGCAAAACAGGTTCCCTGACTGCGCTTCCGATTATCGAAACGCAAGCAGGCGACGTTTCCGCGTTCGTTCCGACCAACGTAATCTCGATTACCGATGGTCAGATCTTCCTGGAATCGAACCTGTTCAACGCCGGTATCCGTCCTGCGGTGAACCCAGGGATTTCCGTATCCCGTGTTGGTGGTGCAGCTCAGACCAAAATCATGAAAAAACTGTCCGGTGGTATTCGTACCGCGCTGGCACAGTATCGTGAATTGGCTGCGTTCTCCCAGTTTGCTTCCGATTTGGATGAAGCAACGCGTAAACAGTTAAACCACGGTCAGAAAGTGACTGAACTGCTGAAACAGAAACAGTACGCGCCAATGTCTATCGTTGCGCAGTCACTGATTATCTTTGCAGCAGAACGTGGTTATCTGGAAGACGTTGACTTGTCTAAAGTCGGTAGCTTTGAAGCTGCGCTGTTGGCTTATGCTGACCGTGAGCACTCAGAGCTTCTGCAACAAATCAACCAAACTGGTGCGTACAACGATGAGATCGAGGGGAAATTCAAAAATATCCTCGATACCTTCAAAGCAACCCAGTCCTGGTAACACTGATCGGCCTTGCTGCCCTGCATTATGCAGATAAGCAGCAGGCCGTTTGGTAATGAGGAGAAGCAGAGATGGCCGGCGGAAAAGAGATACGTAGTAAGATCAGCAGCGTGCAAAACACGCAAAAGATCACTAAAGCGATGGAGATGGTCGCCGCCTCCAAAATGCGTAAAACGCAGGATCGCATGGCGGCCAGCCGTCCTTATGCAGAAACCATTCGTGAAGTGATCGGTCACCTCGCGTTAGGTAATCTGGAATACAAGCACCCGTACCTGGATGAGCGTGACATTAAGCGCATCGGGTATCTGGTGGTGTCTACCGACCGTGGTCTTTGTGGTGGTCTGAACATTAACCTGTTCAAAAAACTGCTGTCAGAGATGAAAGGCTGGTCCGAAAAAGGTGTTGAGGTCGACTTAGCCCTGATCGGTTCCAAAGCAGCCTCTTTCTTCAGTTCCGTGGGTGCCAACGTTGTGGCCCAGGTTACTGGCATGGGAGATAACCCTTCCCTGTCAGAACTGATCGGACCGGTGAAAGTGATGCTGCAGGCTTTCGACGAAGGTCGTTTAGACAAGTTATGCGTTGTTAGCAATAAATTCGTCAATACCATGTCTCAGGAACCACGCATCGTTCAGCTGTTGCCTCTGCCTCCGGCAGAAGATGGCGCGCTGGCGAAAAAATCCTGGGATTACCTGTATGAGCCAGACCCTAAAGCACTGCTGGATACCCTCCTGCGCCGCTATGTGGAATCTCAGGTTTATCAGGGCGTCGTAGAAAACCTGGCCAGCGAACAGGCCGCGCGAATGGTAGCGATGAAAGCCGCAACCGATAACGGCGGCAGCCTGATCAAAGAGCTGCAGTTGGTTTACAACAAAGCTCGTCAGGCCAGCATCACTCAGGAACTCACCGAGATCGTCGGGGGAGCCTCCGCGGTTTAAGCTAGGTTTACGAATTACGTAGAGGATTCAAGATGGCTACTGGAAAGATTATCCAGGTAATCGGCGCCGTGGTGGACGTCGAGTTCCCTCAGGATGCAGTACCGAACGTGTACAATGCTCTTGAGGTAGAAAACGGTACCTCCAAGCTGGTGCTGGAAGTTCAGCAACAGTTGGGTGGCGGCGTTGTTCGTTGTATCGCAATGGGTACTTCAGACGGCTTGCGTCGCAATCTGAAAGTGAACAACCTGGAACACCCAATTGAAGTTCCGGTTGGTGTAGCAACTCTGGGTCGTATCATGAACGTATTGGGTGAACCAATCGACATGAAAGGTGAAATCGGCGAAGAAGAACGTCGTGCTATTCACCGTCCAGCGCCTTCTTACGAAGAGCTGGCAAACTCCCAGGAATTGCTGGAAACCGGTATCAAAGTTATGGACCTGATGTGTCCGTTCGCTAAGGGCGGTAAAGTCGGTCTGTTCGGTGGTGCGGGTGTTGGTAAGACTGTAAACATGATGGAGCTGATCCGTAACATCGCGATCGAGCACTCCGGTTATTCTGTGTTTGCAGGCGTGGGTGAGCGTACTCGTGAGGGTAACGACTTCTACCACGAAATGACTGAATCCAACGTTATCGATAAAGTTTCCCTGGTCTATGGCCAGATGAACGAGCCACCAGGTAACCGTCTGCGTGTGGCACTGACCGGCCTGACCATGGCGGAGAAATTCCGTGATGAAGGTCGTGACGTACTGCTGTTCATCGATAACATTTACCGCTACACCCTGGCCGGTACTGAAGTGTCCGCACTTCTGGGCCGTATGCCATCGGCGGTAGGTTATCAGCCAACGCTGGCGGAAGAGATGGGCGTTCTGCAAGAACGTATCACCTCAACCAAAAGTGGTTCTATCACCTCCGTACAGGCCGTTTACGTCCCTGCGGATGACTTGACTGACCCCTCTCCAGCCACCACCTTCGCCCACTTGGATGCGACCGTGGTACTGAGCCGTCAGATCGCGTCTCTGGGTATCTACCCAGCGGTTGACCCACTGGACTCCACCAGCCGTCAGTTGGATCCACTGGTTGTTGGTCAGGAACACTATGATGTGGCTCGTGGCGTGCAGTCTATTCTGCAGCGTTACAAGGAATTGAAAGACATCATCGCGATTCTGGGTATGGACGAGCTGTCAGAAGACGACAAGCTGGCTGTATCCCGTGCGCGTAAGATCGAGCGCTTCCTGTCCCAGCCATTCTTCGTGGCCGAAGTCTTTACCGGTTCTCCGGGCAAGTTCGTATCGCTGAAAGACACCATTCGTGGTTTCAAAGGCATTATGGACGGCGACTACGATCACCTGCCAGAGCAAGCGTTCTACATGGTTGGCACCATTGAAGAAGCAGTGGAAAAAGCCAAGAAACTGTAACGCTAGTTTGTTGTGAGAGAGGATGACATGGCTGAAAAAGCTTACCATCTGGATGTAGTCAGTGCGGAAAAGAGAATGTTTTCCGGCATGGTACAGAAGATCCAGGTGACGGGTAGCGAAGGCGAACTGGGTATTTTCCCGGGGCATGCTCCGCTGCTCACCGCCATCAAGCCTGGCATGGTGCGCATTGTTAAAGAACACGGTGAAGAAGAGTATATCTATCTCTCCGGCGGCATCCTTGAGGTGCAACCGAGCGCGACGACCGTGTTGGCTGACACTGCAATCCGTGGGCAAGACCTCGACGAAGCACGAGCGCTTGAAGCTAAGCGCAAAGCGGAAGAACACATCAGTGGTTCTCACGGCGACGTCGACTACGCTCAGGCGTCTGCGGAACTGGCTAAGGCGATCGCGAAACTTCGCGTTATCGAATTGACCAGAAAAGCGATGTAACGGCATCAGTTGAAAAGGCGACCTTCGGGTCGCTTTTTTTTTGCCTTTAAAAAAGCCCTTTTTCAGCGTCATTCTCATGACATCACCGCATGTTAAGTGGAATACTAGACACCAAAGCAGACGCTTTATGGTCGATTTACTCTCTATCGTCTATAGCGTGTTCACCCCTTGCTGGCTGTGGCCTGCAGGCGGTTTTTGATGCGAAATATGTAGTAATCCTGTTACCTAACAGGTTACTTTTGTCCCTCAAATTGGATTTGTCAGGTTACCTATGTCTAACAGCGCATTGAGTGTTGTGATCCTTGCCGCAGGCAAGGGGACACGCATGTACTCCAATCTTCCTAAAGTTCTCCATCCACTGGCGGGTAAGCCGATGGTTCAGCATGTTATTGATGCTGCGACGCGTCTTGGCGCGAGTAATGTTCATTTGGTGTATGGCCACGGCGGTGACTTGCTCAAGCAGATGCTGGCAGGCAGCGGGTTAAACTGGGTTTTACAGGCTGAGCAATTGGGAACTGGTCACGCAATGCAGCAGGCAGCGCCGCATTTTGCCGATGACGAAGATGTACTGATGCTGTACGGCGACGTGCCGCTTATCACCGTCGATACGCTGGAGAAATTACTCAAAGCGAAGCCTGAAGGTGGCATTGGATTACTGACCGTTGTGCTGGATAACCCGACCGGTTATGGCCGCATCGTGCGTGAAAACGGCAAGGTCACAGGTATCATCGAACAAAAAGATGCCACTGCCGATCAGCTGAAAATCAACGAAATTAACACCGGTATTCTGGTGGCCAACGGGGCATCGTTCAAACGCTGGTTGAGTCAGCTCAACAACAATAATGCTCAGGGTGAATATTACATCACCGACATTATTGCCATGGCCCACGCCGAAGGGCACCAGATTGCTACCGTCCACCCGGCGCGCAATAGCGAAGTGGATGGCGTAAACAACCGGCTGCAACTTTCCCATCTGGAACGCGTCTATCAGAGCGAACAGGCGGAGCGCCTGCTTCTGGCTGGCGTGATGCTACTGGACCCAGCGCGCTTCGATCTGCGCGGCGAGCTTTCCCACGGTATCGATGTGCAGATTGACGTCAATGTGATCATGGAAGGCCAGGTTAAGCTTGGCGATCGTGTCAAAATTGGTGCCGGTTGTGTGCTCAAAAACTGCGTGATTGGCGATGACTGCGAAATCAGCCCGTACAGCGTGTTCGAAAACGCCGTGCTGGAAGCTGACTGCACCGTTGGCCCGTTTGCCCGCTTACGTCCGGGAACTGAACTGGCGCAGGGCGCGCACGTCGGCAACTTTGTTGAAGTTAAAAAAGCGCGTCTGGGTAGAGGCTCGAAAGCGGGCCATCTCTCTTACCTGGGCGATGCTGACATCGGCGACAACGTGAATATCGGCGCGGGCACCATTACCTGTAACTATGATGGTGTGAATAAGCACAAGACGATTATTGGCAACGATGTTTTCGTCGGTTCTGACACCCAACTGGTGGCGCCGGTGACCGTCGGCCATAATGTGACCATTGCGGCCGGCACCACGGTGACCCGTGACGTCCCCGACAATGGCCTGTTGCTGAGCCGTGTACCTCAGGTGCATAAACCTGATTGGCAGCGTCCGCTGAAGAAAAAATAGAAATTTTGCCGCTACCGTTAAATCAGGCGTAGTTCGCTATGCCTGATTTAACCTCCGATGTTTTGGTTTGTATTTTCTCCGCGAGAATGCAGACCAAAACATAATAATCCCCAACTTCTACCAGGCTCGGGGAACCCGGAAAAAACCGGATATCAATCAGGTCAGGCTTCAAACAAGGTCTGTGAACAGACCTTAAATAGGAATAAAACTGATGTGTGGAATTGTTGGCGCAGTAGCGCAACGCGATATAGCTGAGATTCTGTTGGAAGGTTTACGCCGCCTCGAGTACCGAGGTTATGATTCGGCCGGTCTGGCCGTGATTGATGAACAGGGTAAAATGGGGCGCTTGCGTCGTCTGGGCAAAGTCCAGATGCTGGCTGATGCACTGGATGAACACCCTCTGCACGGCGGTACCGGTATTGCTCACACCCGCTGGGCAACGCACGGCGAACCTTCCGAAGCGAATGCTCACCCACATGTATCTGATCACATTGCGATTGTGCATAACGGTATTATCGAAAACCACGAACCCTTGCGTGAATTGCTGATCGAACGCGGTTACCGTTTTGATTCCGAAACGGACACCGAAGTCATTGCGCATCTGGTGCATTGGGAACAACTTCAGGGCGGTACGCTGCTGGAAGTGGTCCAGCGTGTTATCCCGCAACTGCGTGGCGCCTACGGCACGGTGGTGATGGACAGCCGTGATCCCTCTCTTCTGGTCGCCGCCCGTTCCGGTAGCCCACTGGTGATTGGTCGTGGCGTGGGTGAAAATTTCATCGCTTCCGACCAACTGGCACTTTTGCCTGTCACCCGTCGTTTCCTGTTCCTGGAAGAAGGCGATGTCGCAGAAGTGAAACGTCGCTCCGTCAGCGTGTATGACAAAAAAGGTCATGCGGTAGAACGCCAGGAGATCGAATCCAAAGTGCAGTACGACGCCGGTGATAAAGGCGAGTTCCGTCACTACATGCAAAAAGAGATCTACGAACAGCCGCTGGCGATTAAAAACACGCTGGCGGGGCGTTTCAGTCACGGGCAGGTGGATCTGAGTGAACTTGGCGAGAAAGCTGACGAGATCCTCTCACGCGTTCAACATGTACAGATCATCGCATGCGGCACCTCCTATAACTCCGGTATGGTCGCGCGTTATTGGTTCGAATCGCTGGCGGGCATGCCATGTGATGTGGAAATCGCCTCTGAATTCCGCTATCGCAAATCTGCCGTTCGTCCGGGCAGTCTTATCATCACGCTGTCGCAGTCTGGCGAAACCGCTGATACGCTGGCCGCACTGCGTTTGTCTAAAGAGCTGGGTTATCTCGGCTCTCTGGCAGTGTGTAACGTTGCCGGCTCTTCGCTGGTGCGTGAATCCGATCTGGCGCTGATGACCAAAGCCGGCACTGAAATCGGTGTGGCGTCGACCAAAGCGTTTACCACGCAACTGGCCGTTCTGCTGATGCTGGTGGCGCGTATGGGGCGTCTGAAAGGGATGGACGAGAAAGTCGAACACGACATCGTTCACGCGCTTCAGGCGTTGCCTGCGCGTATCGAACAGATGCTGTCGCTGGATAAAACCATCGAATCTCTGGCGGAAGGGTTCTCTGACAAGCATCACGCGCTGTTCCTTGGTCGTGGCGATCAATACCCGATTGCCATGGAAGGTGCGCTGAAGTTGAAAGAGATTTCCTACATTCATGCGGAAGCCTATGCGGCAGGCGAGCTGAAACACGGCCCGCTGGCATTGATCGACGCCGATATGCCAGTCATCGTGGTGGCACCAAACAACGAACTGCTGGAAAAGCTCAAGTCGAATATCGAAGAAGTGCGCGCCCGTGGCGGTTTGCTGTATGTTTTCGCCGATCAAGATGCCGGTTTCACCGACAGCGACGGCATGAAGATTATTCAGCTGCCGCATGTGGAAGAGATCGTTGCCCCGATTTTCTATACCGTGCCGTTACAGCTGTTGTCCTACTATGTGGCGCTGATCAAAGGCACCGACGTAGACCAGCCACGTAACCTGGCGAAGTCTGTGACGGTAGAATAAGCCCCTTCAGTTCTGTCATATGCCTCTAAGCGCCTTTCGTGGGCGCTTTTTTCTTTCTGTGTGTTCGCAACCTGACGTATAGTCCGCCTTTTACGGAGAAACTCTGCGCAATGTTGACCCACCCATCCATTCGAATTAACAAATACATCAGCGATAGCGGCATCTGCTCTCGCCGCGATGCCGATCGTTATGTCGAACAGGGGACTGTTTTTATTAACGACGTACAGGTCGGATTTGGTGCTCAGGTATTTGTCGGGGATGTGGTGAAAATGAATGGCCAGCTTATCGGGCCGCGCGATGAAGACGAGTTGGTGCTGATCGCGCTGAATAAACCGGTGGGGATCATTACTACGATGGACGAGCGTTTGCCGGATAACATCACGGTTCTCATTAACCACAACAAACGCATCTTTCCTGTCGGGCGTTTGGATAAAGACTCGCGGGGGCTGATCTTATTGACCAATCACGGCGATCTGTTCAACAAGATACTGCGTGCGGGCAATGGTCACGAAAAAGAGTACGTGGTTACTGTCAATAAGCCGGTAACTGACGAATTTATTCTCGGCATGAGCGCGGGTGTGCCGATACTGGGTACCGTGACAAAAAAATGCCAAGTGACGAAAGAGTCGGACTTTGTGTTTCGTATCACGCTGGTGCAGGGGCTCAATCGTCAGATTCGCCGCATGGCTAAGCATTTTGGCTATGAAGTGACCCGGCTTGAACGCATACGCATTATGAACATCAATCTGGACGGGTTGCCGCTGGGTGAATCACGAGACTTGACCAACGATGAGCTGAGCGAGTTATTTAAACGTATTGAAAATTCAGCGTCCGATGATTAACCGGCGAAAAAGCGCAGGTTAATCAGTCCGCCTATCGTTTTGACAGATTTTATCACCCATGCCTTTTTTTACTCCTGCCTTCAGTTCTCTCCAGCGTCACCGGAATTTTCCCTGTCCCCATTAAAAACAGCAACGTCATTACTGTCATGGATAGTAGGCCTGCACGGGTCACTCTTGCGCGCGATCGCTGATAAATCGGGGTGAGCACCGCCAGATCCTGCGGGGCAGCCCCGCTTTTCACTATCATCGTCTGGAAACCCGCATCACTGAGATAGGGAATGACCGTCAGGTTTTTTACCGTCTGGAAGGTTTGCGGGCTCAGCGTGGACACTTCGGCGGTAAATTTCTTCATGCTGAAGGTCATCGCGGTCAGCATCACCATACTGACTAACGCGACGCCCAATGCCTGCCCGATATCTCGGGCCGCCGCCTGAATCCCGCCCGACTGCTGAGCATCTCGTTCCGGTAAGGCGCTGGTGATAAGAAAGGGAGCATTCGCGGCAACCGTGCCCATACTGGCACCAATTAAACATAGCCCCGACGTCACGATAATCATGTTGAAACTCAGCCCCTCAATGCCGCAGGCTGTGAGGGCCGAGCCGGCGATCCCCAGTAATAAACCAACCCGGCATTGCCGTTTTGGATTACGTTGCTGGAAAATTAAAGGCAAACCCATCGAGGAGCCTGCCAGACAGAGGGCAAACGGAATGATCATCAGGCCGGTATGAACGGCATTCAGCCCCGCCACCACTTGTACAAAACTGACCACCACGAAAATCCCCGAACTGTAGGCGAAGAAAATATACATCGTGAGGTATAAGCCCGCGCGCACCTGCGGTGTGCGTAAAAAAGATTGCGGGATCATGGCGCTGCCAGAGGCGGTTTCGCGGAATTTTTCCCAGCGCAGCATCACTATCAGAATCAGCAGACCGCCTGCGACCAGCGCCAAAGCCGGGCTAAAGCCGAAAAGAGTAAAGGGCGGGCTGAACGGGGTTAACAGTCCCCAGGTAGATATCTGCAAAATACCAAAGACCACGAAAAACAGACCGAGCGTTGAAAGGATAAAACCAGCAAAATCAAAACCAACACGCCGTTCCGGTTTGGCGGGTGAGGGAATCAAACGCGAGCAGACCAGTATTACGACCGCCAGCCCGGCCAGAACACCGAAGGCCCAGCGCCAGCCCAATGTATCGAGCAGTAAACCACACAGCACCGGGCCCATCGCAAAAGAGAAACCGCTGGCGGCGCCAAGCGCACCAAAGGCGATAGCCTGCTGGCGCCCCTGAAAACTGCCGGTAATAATGCCAAATACCGCCGGAATCATCAGACTCCCGCCAATGCCTGCCAGGATCCTTGCTGCCCAGATAAAAACGGTTATTGAGGGTGAAAAAACCGCGATAGCTTCAGCCAGAAAATAGAGAATGCAGCCAGTGCGGAAGGTTTTACGCCAGCCGATAATCAGCCCCAACATGCCGCCTGCAATCATAAACGTGCCCGCAACCAGCGGATACATGGTGTTTGCGGTACTGATTTGTGACATTGATGCGCCGAGATCGCGGATAAGTGCGCTGGTGGCGATACTCAGGGTAACGTTATCTGCCGATGCCAGAAACTGAGCCAGGCACAGAACCAGAAGGGGGAGGCCAATGGCCTGTCGGTTAAGGCTTATTTTCTCAGCCATAGCATTTTTCCTGATGATTTCAGCTACGCAAAAGCGCGCAACCTGGCAAACAGGATGCGCGCTAAAAATATCGGAATAATAATCGATGTGTTATTACCCGCGCTGCAACGATTAATTTTTCTTTTTGCGATCCTCCGCGAGGTTATCTGACAGTGCAACTTTGGTTCTCGTTGGCAGATTACGTGTGCCGAACAGGAAGAGCACTGTCATGAGTGCGGTGGCAATCATCCCGGCGCGTGTCGCGTTTAATCTGGAGGTCTGATAAACCTGCGTCAGGGCCGGAACATCTTTTTGCACGATGCCGTGGTCAAGCATCAGGGCAGAGAAGCCAGCGTCACTCAGGTAAGGGATCACGGTCATTTCAGACACTTTGGTCTGAGTATCCGGGCTTAATGCCGGGTCGCTACGTGCGGCACCCTGAACCCCCATGGTCACTGCCGTCAGCATCACCATGCCGCATACTGCAACACCGATGGCCTGACCCACATTACGGGATGTCGCCTGTACGCCACCTGATTGCTGTGCATCCCTTGATGGCAATCCACTGGTCACAATATAGCTGGAATAGGCAGAAACGATACCCATACTCACGCCAATCAAACACATACCCATCGGCACAATGATAGAGAAGCTGGAAGGGCCGAAACCGAAAATACACAGCACCGAGCCGAGTGTGCCGATCAATAACGCTGACTGACACATGCGTTTCGGATTGGCATTTTTCCACACCACTGGCAGCCCCAGCGAGAAGATCACCACGCCTAAGGCGAAGGGTAAAATCATCAGGCCGGTCTGAATGCCGTTCAACCCTGCCACGACCTGCACAAAACTGACCGTCACAAAAATGCCTGAGCCGTAGGCCAGGAAGATAAAGGCTGTCAGATATAAACCGTTGCGAACCTGTGGTGTTGAGAGGAATGACATCGGGATCAGCGCGCTGCCGACAGAAGCTTCACGATGGCGCTCCCATTTCAGCATCAAAGCCAGCACCACTAAACCAAACAGCACCAGGAACGGCGCAGGGCTTAACCCAAAGAGGGTGAACGGTGCGGCGAACGGTGTGAGCAACCCCCAGCTGGAGACTTTCAGGAAGCCAAGAATGACGCTGAACAGACCGATGACCGTCAGCACGACGCCCGGCAAGTCGAAACGCACTTTGCGTTCTGGTTTTGCTGGTGTTGGGATGATGAAAGAACCGACGAAAATCACCACGCACAGGCAGGCGATGGCCGCAAAAGCGTAACGCCAGCCAAACTGGTCCACCAGCGTGCCGCAGATAAGCGGACCTGCTGCAAAAGAGACGCCGCTGGCCGCGCCGATGGCGCCGAACGCGACGGCCTGATCCCGTCCTTTAAAATTACTGGCGATGAGCCCCAGAACCGATGGGATCATAAAGCTGCCGCCGATACCGGAAAGCAGACGGGCACCGTAGGTGAAAATTTGCATATTCGGTGAGAAGAACGCGGTCAGCTCGGCGCAAAACAGTAACGCACAACCGATACGGAAGGTTTTCTTCCAGCCAATAATCAGCCCGACCATCCCGGCTGCGACCATCAGTGAGCCGGCAGCCAGAGAGTACATGGCGTTAGCAATACTGATTAAATCCATCGAGGCATGAAGATCTTTGACCAGCGCGCCCGTGGCGATACTCAGCGTGGCGTTGTCCCCGGAGGTGGAGAGCTGGGCCAGACAAAGCACCAGTAATGGAAGCCATTTGGCCCATCCTGACACCGAAACGGTGGAGGACGGCACAGCAAGTGGCTGAGTGGCATGTATTGCCATAAAAATTACCTCGTCAAAGTTTGCAGAAATAAAATTCTTAAAAAGATTTTGAAAAATGAGCGGCAGGAAGCCGTCCGGCTGTTTCCAGCCGGATAAGCATCTTGTCTAAACGGGAGATCCCTGACCGGTCAGGTCAGGGGTTCAGGCTCAGGTTATCGGGAAAGAGGCTGAACTTTACCGCCAAGTACCGTGCCCCAGACCTGAATGTCTTTCAGGCGCATTGGCTCAACGGTCAGTGGGTTTTCTTCCAGAATGGTGAAATCGGCCAACTTGCCGCACTCAATGCTGCCAATCAGATGATCGAGCTTCATGGTGTACGCGGCGCCGACGGTCATGGCATGCAGGGCTTCTTCAACGCTGATTTTTTCGCGCTCGCCCAACACGCGGCCTGAGGCGGTAACACGGTTCACGGCGCACCAGCCGGTAAACAGTGGGTTGATTGGCGTAATGCCGCAGTCACTGTGGAAAGCAAACGGAATTCCATGGCGAACGGCGCTGCCGCAGGCATTCATGCGGTTGGCACGTTCCGGCCCCATGGTTTTACTGTAATGTTGATCACCCCAGTAGTAGATGTGGTTACTGAAGAAGTTAACGCACATGCCGAGGCTTTTGATGCGTTTGAACTGATCTTCGCGCAGCATCTGCGCATGCTGCATAGTGGCGCGATGATTCGCTGCCGGAATGCGGTTCAGGGTTTTCTCTACCGCCTGGATAAAGGCTTCTGAGGCTTCGTCGCCGTTACAGTGGCAGTGGATCTGATAACCGCGTTTCATGATTTCGTACACCTGATTTTCAACTTCGGCAGGTGTCGCATTCCAGGCACCATTCTTCTGGGTTTTGAAATAACCCGGTGCCAGCATCCGGCCGGACCCCCCCTGAATCGAGCCATCGAGGAAGATTTTCATCGGGCCGAAAATCATTTTGTCGTGACCGTGCTTCATCACATCGACCGCGAACTCCACGGCTTCAATAAAAGGCTTTTTCACAAACGGAGGGCCGTAAGCCACCAGCAGGCGGATTGGAAATTCTTCGGCGCGGGTCATACGGATGTAGTTGGCGGCCAGTTCAGGGTTATCAAAGTCGGTTAAGCCCATATCTGCCGCTGAAGTACAGCCTGCGCGGAAAGCTTCCTGACCAAAATTGCGGATGGCTTGTTCGGTAGTCAGTGCGTCCCAGAAACCGTACTTTTGCAGTACCGGCCCCATGGCAGCAAATTCCACCAGTTCGCCGTGCAGCGAACCATCTTCGTTTTTAACAATGCCTTCGATTTTGCTGTCAGCATGAATACCGCAATCGGCCAGCGCCGCCGTATTGGCGCCCATCAGGTGGATGCTCATATGAATCACGGCCACCGGACGGGTGGTAGAAACGCGGTCCAGATGTTGGCGGCCAAGCTTCTCGCTGCCGAAGTAGATAGGGTCGACGCCCCAGGCAATCAGCGGCGCGTCCGGGTCAGTCATGGTTTTTTCGACTTTCTGCAGCGCTTCAACCACTTCATCAAATGAACGGCAGCCTTTCCAGACTTTACCGGTGTGATCCGGGCGGTCGTAAAAACCGACATAAGGGAATTGCCACATGCCGCCGCCGGTGGCGTGCGAGTGGGCTTCAATCAGGCCTGGAATAATGACTTTGTCGGCAAAGGTGTTATCAACGACACAATCGCCCCATTCTTTAAGCTCATCCAGTGAACCAACACCCAGGATCCGTCCGTCTTTGACTGCCACATGGCTGGCTTCCGGCTGGGAAGGGCACATAGTGATGATTTTCCGGGCTGAATAAATCACAGTAGTTTGAGCAGACATAAATAATCCTCGTAGAGATTTAATTTCCCTGGCTCGCCTGATGCGCTGCCAGCGGATTTGTATGATTGGCGCTATGCTATTCCTGATATTGGATGTATAAAAGAGCCAAAACACCCCTATATAAAGGTGCCAATTTGCCCGCTTCGTTACCTTTTGAACTCACCGGACTGACCCTTAAGCCGGGGCGAAAGCTCTCCATGCAGCTTTATGACGCGTTGCGTGAATTAATTATAGGGAACCCCAGAAGCAGCGGAGCGAAACTTCCGGCCAGCCGCGAGTTGGCGGAAATGCTGGATATCTCCCGCAACACGGTGGTTAACGTCTATGAACGTCTGTTCGCCGAAGGTTTTATCGAAACGCGGGTGGGGGATGGTACCTATGTCGCGCAACTGCATTCGCCACCCAAAGCCTTACCGTCAGGTGATGTGCTAGCCATTGAGCCGCAGATGCATATCGGATACCGCCTGCCCGCTGCGTCTCTCTTTAACCACCACCGCATTCACGAAGGCGCGCCGAAAGCCTTTCGCATCGGCATGCCGGCAATAGATCTTTTCCCTTTTGACGTATGGGGACGCCTGCAAACCCGCTTTTGGCGCAGTGAACCGGTGGCACATATGGGTTATGGGCATCCGGCGGGGGAGCCGCAGCTGCGGGAACTGATTGCGCAATATTTGCGCCATGCGCGTGGTTTAAAATGCGATTCTTCGCAAATCGTCATCACGCTGGGCGCGCAACAGGCGATCATGATCTGTTCGGCATTATTGTTATGCCCCGAAGATGAAGCGGTGATTGAAAACCCCGGCTACTGGGCCGCCGCCGGCGCGTTCTCTTGTCTGGGGGTAAAAATGCACGGTATCGGTGTGGATGACGAAGGGTTGCTGACCGCGCAGTTACCGCAGATCCCTAAAGCCCGCATGGCCTACGTCAGCCCCTCATGCCAGTACCCTACCGGCGCCACGCTCTCGATGGCACGCCGGATGGAATTATTACAGTGGGCCGAAGAGAAAAAAGCCTGGATCATCGAAGATGATTACGACGGCGAATACCGCTACAGCGGTACGCCACTGACTCCGCTGGCGGCGATTGATCAGAGTAACCGGGTGCTGTATATCGGCTCTTTTTCCAAGGTGATGTATCCGGGATTGCGATTAGGCTATCTGGTGGCGCCGAAGCAGCTGGTGGAGCAATTTTTGCTGGTGCGCACCATGGCCAGCCGCCAGCCACCGATGAATGACCAGATGGCGATGGCACTGTTCCTCAGTGAAGGACATTTCCAACAGCACAGCCGCCGTATGCGCCGCGCCGCACTGGCACGGCGTGATGCCCTGCTCGAAGCCTGGAATCTGCACCTCAGTCACATTGGTGACATGCCGCTGGTCTCCTCAGGTCTGCATGTCACGATTCGATTACCCACTCTCGAAAAAGAACAGAGTCTGATTGCGCTGGCGCTTTCTGCAGGAATCGAAATCACGCCACTTAGCGCATCCTGGTTACCCGGCAGTTCAGAGACGCAAAATGGCCGCTACGGGCTGGTGCTGGGTTTTGCCTGTGTAAAGGTCCCTGATATTGTTCTGGCGGTCGAAACCTTAAAACGCATCTGGCCGCAGCCGTAGCCCGGCAGAGCTTCATTAACCCCGCTGTTTACGCGGGCGCTGCTCAGATTGTGACCGTCGTCATAAAACTGTCATATTAAGTACATTTTACTGTCACCAAACTGTCCTATTTTCCTCCTGTGCCAAACACTTTATCAATCTCGAACTGGGTCGAATACCTTTGCTCGAACAAATAAGAAACCACTAGGAGTGGAACATGAAATTGATGCGTAACACCGTCGCCGGTCTTGTAGCAGCGACTTTTTCCCTCACAGCAATGTCTGCTTTCGCTGCTAGTAATCTGACTGGCGCTGGCGGTACCTTCCCTGCACCTGTATATGCCAAATGGGCTGACGCTTATCAAAAAGCCACCGGCAATCAGGTTAACTATCAGGGCATCGGTTCTTCCGGTGGCGTAAAACAAATCATTGCTAAAACCGTTGATTTCGGTGCGTCTGACGCCCCGATGAAAGAAGAAGATCTGAATAAAAACGGTCTTTTCCAGTTCCCTACCGTGATCGGTGGCGTCGTACTGGCGGTTAACCTCCCTGGTATCAAATCAGGTCAGCTGACGCTGGACGGTGCAACGCTGGGTGATATCTACCTCGGCAAAATCAAAAAATGGAACGACGCGGCGATCACCAAGCTGAACCCAGGCGTGAAACTGCCAGATACCAACATCGCGGTTGTTCGCCGTGCTGATGGCTCCGGTACTTCTTTCGTCTTCACCAGCTACCTGGCTAAAGTCAGCGCTGAATGGAAAGATAAAATCGGTGCAGGCTCTACGGTCAACTGGCCAACCGGTCTTGGCGGCAAGGGTAACGACGGCGTAGCGGCATTTGTACAGCGTCTGCCTGGTTCAATCGGTTACGTTGAATACGCTTACGCGAAACAAAACAGCCTGGCCTACACCAAACTGGTTGATGCTGACGGCAAATCGATCAGCCCGACGGAAGAGTCCTTCAGTGCAGCCGCTAAAGGCGCTGACTGGAGCAAAACCTTCGCTCAGGACCTGACTAATCAGAAAGGCGATAACGCCTGGCCAATCAGTTCCACCACCTTCATTCTGATTTACAAAAATCAGTCGAATGCAGAACACGGCGCTGAAGTGCTGAAGTTCTTCGACTGGGCTTATAAGAATGGCGGCAAACTGACCACCGATCTGGATTACGCCACTTTGCCAAAAGCTGTCGTTGAACAAGTTCGTGCCGCATGGAAGACCAATATTAAAGACAGCAGCGGTAAAGCCCTTTACTAACTGGTATCTAAACTCGCGGCTGAGTTAGAGTATGAGATGTTGTACCTCATTCCCTCTCCATCAGGAGAGGGAATTAAATCTGAAGAGAAGAGAGTGGTATGGCTGAATACAAGCCGTCTATCAAAGCACCAAGTAAAAATGGGGACATCATTTTCGGCGCGCTGGTTAAGCTGGCAGCGCTGATTGTGCTATTGCTGCTGGGCGGTATTATCGTCTCGCTGTTTATTGCCTCGTTACCCAGCATTGAAAAATTTGGATTGTCCTTCCTGTGGAATAAAACCTGGGATGCCCCGAATGAGCAATTCGGTGCGCTGGTACCTATTTACGGTACCGTTGTGACCTCGATTATCGCCTTGCTGATCGCTGTACCTGTCAGCTTCGGTATCGCACTCTTCCTGACTGAACTGGCACCGAACTGGCTACGTCGCCCGTTGGGTATTGCTATTGAACTGCTGGCGGCTATTCCCAGTATCGTTTACGGCATGTGGGGCCTGTTCGTCTTCGCTCCACTGTTTGCTACTTATTTCCAGACCCCGGTCGGCGACGTGCTGTCCGGTATCCCGATTGTCGGTGCGCTGTTTGCCGGTCCGGGGTTCGGTATTGGTATTTTGGCCGCAGGTGTGATCCTCGCCATCATGATCATCCCGTACATTGCCTCCGTCATGCGTGACGTGTTTGAGCAGACGCCGGTGATGATGAAAGAATCGGCTTACGGCATCGGTTGTACGACGTGGGAAGTGATCTGGCGCATCGTGCTGCCGTTCACCAAAAACGGCGTGATTGGCGGCATTATGCTGGGCCTTGGCCGTGCTCTCGGTGAAACGATGGCGGTGACCTTTATCATCGGTAACACCTACCAGCTCGACAGCGCCTCACTGTATATGCCGGGCAACAGTATTACCTCGGCGCTGGCGAACGAATTCGCCGAAGCCGAAGCCGGTCTGCACACTGCGGCTCTGATGGAACTCGGTCTGATCCTGTTTGTTATCACTTTCATCGTACTGGCCTTGTCCAAAGTGATGATCCTGCGTCTTGCTAAGAAAGAGGGCCGCTAAATGACGACGATGGAAATGCAAAGCAACGAAGCACTTTTACAGTCACGCCGCAAACGTCAGGCGTGGCGCCGTCAGAAGAACCGCCTCGCGCTGTTGCTGTCGATGGCGACCATGGCCTTTGGCCTGTTCTGGCTGGTATGGATCCTGTTTACCACGGTCGTCAAAGGTGTCGACGGCATGTCGATGGCACTGTTTACCGAAAACACACCGCCACCTAATACCGCCGGCGGCGGGCTGGCTAACGCCATCGCGGGCAGTGGATTGCTGATTTTATGGGCAACGGTAATTGGTACGCCGCTCGGCGTTCTGGCCGGTGTTTATCTGGCGGAATATGGCCGTAAATCCTGGCTGGCCGAAGTGATTCGCTTCATCAACGACATTTTGCTTTCCGCGCCGTCGATTGTGGTGGGGTTGTTCGTCTACACCATTGTGGTGGCGAAAATGGGTCACTTCTCCGGCTGGGCGGGCGTTCTGGCGCTGGCGTTGTTACAAATTCCGATTGTTATCCGTACCACGGAAAACATGCTCAAACTGGTACCGGACAGCCTGCGTGAAGCGGCTTACGCGCTGGGTACACCGAAGTGGAAGATGATCTCGGCCATCACGCTGAAAGCCTCTGTCTCCGGCATCATGACCGGTATCTTGCTGGCGATTGCCCGTATTGCCGGGGAAACCGCACCGCTGCTGTTTACGTCGCTCTCCAACCAGTTCTGGAGCACCGACATGATGCAGCCGATTGCCAACCTGCCGGTGACCATCTTCAAATTTGCCATGAGCCCGTTTGGTGAGTGGCAGCAGCTGGCCTGGGCGGGTGTACTGCTGATCACTGTGTGCGTGCTGGTGCTGAACATTCTGGCGCGTGTGATTTTCGCCCAGAAGAAGCAATAAGCGAATTCATTATTGAGGGCTGGCGATCCCGGCTGCCCTCACTGTTTACCCGGCGTCGCCACGCGGCGCGCGAAAGATAAAAGAGAGATGTCTGAGAATGACTGATGCATCCAACAGCAAAATCCAGGTTCGCGACCTGAACTTTTATTACGGCAAATTCCACGCGCTGAAAAATATTTCCCTGGATATCGCCAAAAACGAAGTCACGGCTTTCATCGGCCCATCGGGCTGCGGTAAATCGACGTTGCTGCGTACGTTGAACAAAATGTATCAGCTGTACCCCGATCAGCGAGCAGAAGGCGAAATCCTGCTCGATGGCGAAAATATTCTGGTCGATAAACAGGACATCGCGCTGTTGCGTGCCAAAGTCGGCATGGTCTTCCAGAAGCCGACACCGTTCCCGATGTCGATTTACGACAACATCGCCTTCGGCGTCCGTCTGTTTGAAAAGTTGTCGCGTACCGATATGGATGAGCGTGTGCAGTGGGCGCTGACCAAGGCGGCGCTGTGGAACGAGTCGAAAGATAAACTGCACCAGAGCGGCTACAGCCTGTCTGGTGGCCAACAACAGCGTCTGTGCATCGCGCGCGGTATTGCCATCCGCCCTGACGTACTGCTGCTCGATGAGCCATGTTCGGCACTGGACCCTATCTCCACCGGTCGTATTGAAGAGCTGATCACTGAGCTAAAGTCTGACTACACCGTGGTTATCGTCACGCACAATATGCAGCAGGCGGCGCGCTGTTCTGACCGTACGGCGTTTATGTATTTGGGCGAATTGATCGAATACAGCGATACCGACTCCCTCTTTACTTCTCCTGCGCGTAAGCAGACGGAAGACTACATTACTGGCCGCTACGGTTGAGGTAAGAAAAATGGATAACCTGAACTTAAACAAACATATTTCCGGCCAGTTCAATGCAGAGCTTGAGCACATCCGTACCCAGGTACTGGCGATGGGCGGGCTGGTGGAACAACAACTGACCGACGCCATTACCGCGATGCACAATCAGGATGGCGAACTGGCGCAGCAGGTCATCAAAGGCGATGACAAAGTGAATATGATGGAAGTGGCGATTGATGAAGCCTGCGTGCGCATTATTGCTAAACGCCAGCCGACCGCCAGTGACTTACGTTTAGTCATGGCGATCATCAAAACCATTTCCGAGCTGGAACGTATCGGCGACGTGGCAGATAAAATCTGCCGCACGGCGCTGGAGAAATTCTCGCATTTGCATCAGCCGTTGCTGGTCAGCCTGGAGTCTCTGGGTCGCCACACCGTGCAGATGCTGCATGATGTGCTCGATGCCTTTGCCCGTATGGATCTCGACGAAGCGGTGCGTATTTACCGTGAAGACAAGAAAGTGGATCAGGAATATGAAGGCATTGTGCGCCAGCTGATGACCTACATGATGGAAGATCCACGTACCATTCCCAGTGTGCTGACCGCGCTGTTCTGCGCCCGCTCTATTGAGCGCATCGGTGACCGTTGTCAGAACATCTGTGAATTCATCTTCTACTTCGTCAAAGGTCAGGATTTCCGTCACGTAGGCGGTGATGCGTTGGACAAATTACTGACTGAAAATAAAACAGACAAAAAAGAGTAAATTGTTGTCTGCGCTAAAAACAGCAAAGGCCTCGTATGAGGCCTTTGCTGTTTTTAGCGACCGGGCCCCAGAAAGTCACCATTGCGGTACTCAGTTACCCTCTGTGCAGCACGGCATCCTTAACGGGTGATGTGATAACCCATGTCACGCCACAACGCGGGCAGTTCGTGCATGTGGTAAAAAACAGTGACTAATGGATGGTCGATCGGCGGATTGTGCGGATCGGCGCAGTAGTAAAATACCGGGATCCCGGCGGCAATGCCCGCCTGGGCGCCAGCCACGGAATCCTCCACCAGAATGCAGCGGTCGATATCTATCTGCATCACTTCCGCCGCTTTGTACAGTACCGCCGGGTCCGGTTTCCAGCGTTGCAAATCATAGCCGCTGAACAGGTTATCGCCCATAAACGGCAACAGACCGGTTTTTCCCAGTGACATCTGCATTTTGCTCACCGGGCCATTGGACACCACGCACATCGGTACCGTGATTTGCTCGAGCACTTCACGCGCGCCTTCAATCGGTTGTAGTTTGCTGTCGAACAGTCGGGCAACGTGCTGGCGGAACACCACTTCCATCTCCTCTTTCGGTACGTCCAGCCCCTGCTCTTTATTGATGATGGCGATGATCTCGTAAAGTTTTACCCCTTTGTAGGTTTTGTACATCTCATCAAAAGAGACCCTAACGCCGAAATGCGCGAACATTTCCACGTAGGCTTCACAACAGAGCAGTTCGCTGTCGACCAGCGTACCGTCACAGTCAAAAAGCACACATTTAATCGGGGACATCGTTCTTCCTTAGACATTTCGCATTATTGGCTCAACTCTAACCCGAACAGAGTGAAATGTGCCGTTAAATGCCAGAAAAAAGAGTGTGAGCTGCATCAAAAATGGCACTTTTTGGGTTAGGATAGCCTTCGACCGCCATTCCCCCTTTTTCGGAACTCATAATGAGCAAACCACAAAGCAATGTCTCCAGCGGACAGGGCCTGTTCGAACGTCTGTTTAAACTGACGCAACACGGCACTTCCGTTCGTACTGAAACTATCGCCGGGCTGACCACGTTCCTGACCATGGTCTATATCGTGTTCGTGAACCCGCAGATCCTCGGTGTGGCAGGCATGGATAAGCAAGCCGTCTTCGTGACCACCTGTCTGATTGCCGCCTTCGGCAGTATCCTGATGGGCCTGATTGCTAACCTGCCAGTGGCTTTGGCCCCTGCGATGGGCCTGAATGCGTTCTTCGCCTTTGTGGTGGTTGGCGCGATGGGTATTTCATGGCAAATCGGTATGGGTGCTATCTTCTGGGGCGCAATCGGTTTCCTCTTGCTGACCATTTTCCGTATCCGCTACTGGATGATAGCCAACATTCCGGCCAGTTTGCGCATCGGTATCACTGCCGGTATCGGGTTATTCATCGGAATGATGGGGCTGAAAAACGCGGGTATTATTGTGCCGAACGCGGACACGATCGTGACTATCGGCAACCTGACGTCGCATAATGTGCTGCTCGGCGCGCTGGGCTTTTTCATCATTGCGGTTCTGGCGTCGCGCAACATTCATGCTGCCGTGCTGGTGTCTATCGTGGTGACCACGGTGATTGGTCTGGCAATTGGTGATGTCCACTATGTGGGAATCTTCTCGATGCCGCCAAGCGTGATGTCGGTGGTCGGTCAGGTTGATATAAAAGGGGCGCTGAATATTGGTCTGGCGGGGGTGATTTTCTCCTTCATGCTGGTCAACCTGTTTGACTCCTCCGGTACGCTCATCGGTGTGACCGACAAAGCCGGGTTGACTGACGCCAACGGCAAATTCCCGCAGATGAAACAGGCGCTGTACGTTGACAGTATCGCCTCAGTGGCTGGTGCGTTTGTCGGGACTTCCTCGGTTACTGCGTATATCGAAAGTTCGTCCGGTGTTTCCGTCGGTGGCCGTACCGGCCTTACCGCTGTCGTGACCGGTATTCTGTTCCTGCTGGTGATCTTCATCTCTCCGCTGGCCGGTATGGTGCCTGCTTACGCCGCTGCTGGCGCGCTGATTTACGTCGGTGTATTGATGACCTCAAGCCTGGCCCGCGTCACCTGGGATGACCTGACCGAAGCCGTACCGGCGTTTGTCACTGCGGTGATGATGCCATTCAGCTTCTCGATCACCGAAGGTATCGCACTCGGCTTTATCTCCTACGTGGTGATGAAACTCGGTACTGGCCGCTGGAGAGAAATCAGCCCGTGTGTGGTGGTGGTTGCGCTGCTGTTCGTGCTGAAAATTGTGTTTGTTGACAGCCACTAAGCCTTCGACTGACACCATAAAAAAAGCCCGCTAAAACATCAGCGGGCTTTTTTGTGTCTGCGCGGTGGCGTTATTTCAGCGCTACCCGGCGGGTGTGATCAGCGAACGCGGTCAGTTGGCCAGTCAGGAAATCGAGCGTGCCTTGTTCCACCACTTCACCAATCTGCTCATCCACTTTGCTCTGAATCACGCCCCCCATAAATTCAGGACGGTTCATCACCATTGCGTCGAGGAACACCAGGATCTGGCGCAGGTGATACTGGCAGCGTGCGCCGCCAATCGGCCCCATAGAACTGGTCTGGATCAACACTGGCTTACTGGCCAGCGGCTGATTGGGCAGACGCGATAACCAGTCGATGGCATTTTTCAGGCCGCCGGGCACCGAATAGTTATATTCCGGGGTCACGATGATCACGCCGTCGGCCTGACGGATCTGTTCCGCGATGGCCTCAATATCAGCTGGGAAGCCTTCTCCCTGTTGAATATCTGCATCGTACAACGGCAGGCTGCCTATCGATGGCAAAGCCTCAATCGTAACACCGGCCGGGGCCAGTTTTGGCAAAGTGCGGGCGATCATGGCGTTGTAAGAGCCCTTACGCAGGCTACCTAACAGTGTGACAAACTTCAGTGGTTGCGTTGACATTGACTACTCCTGTTATGGACGGCTTCTGAAATGGCGATCAGCCTAAATCTAGACCAGATTGATTGTGCCGGACAGGGCGTGGCCCGGCGAGCAGAATTATTTTGCCGGAGGCAGGCTGGTGAACTTCATAAAATGCAGCGAGTCGGACTGCTGCTGTGGTGACAGCGTTTGCGTGCGGGTGAAACCGTTGTCTGGGTCATAGCGCCAGCACAATAGCCGGGCGATAGACGGAGAGTGGGCACAAGCCCAGGTCAGGGAGCCGTCAATGTCACTCATCACCTGCGCTTCGGGCGTCATGACCGAACGGAGGCGGCCCGATGCCGGGTTCAGACTCAGGCTCTTTTCGCCATATTCACTCAGACCTGACAGTTTCAGCATACTTTGACGAATACACCAGAGCTGAAGTGCAGACTCCACCGGATCGCTTTGCAGGTTTATCCATGTCTGTTCAACAGCGGACAGCGACGCCTGCTGTTGCTGATTGATCAGCGCGCTTCGGGCATGAATGATCTCCAGATCCAGCCCGACCTTACCTTCGCTGCTGAGCATCACGCCAGCCGTGCTGCCTGCAAAGGCCAGACTGAAGTCAGGCAGATTGGGCGATTCGAAGCTTGGCCGCCCGCTGGGCAAAATGATGATAGAGGGCAACTCGGTGATGCCGTACAGATAAAACATCATTTCTGCCAGCAGAACACGGCCGGTCAGGAAACGCTTACGCTGTTTTTCGGAAAGAGTTCTTGCGGATAAAATTACGTTGGTGGGAAGGCGGTGAGTATCCGGCTCTGGATCCGCTGCTACCCATTTAGCAAAATGGCACGCCATTGTTCACTCCATGATTAATGGTTCGGCTTATTTTCTCTCAGGGCTAAAAGAATAGCATTAAGAGAAATCATTAAAAACTGCTTAAAAGCTGCTTAAAAACCAGTTTTAAATGCATTTTTCATGCTTAAAAAAACAGTAAAGGAGGAAAAAGGTGAGCGGCTTCACATCGTTATGTCGTTTAGGTGAGGATTACATGTCGGACGCTATTTTTGATGGCGTTTGATCCCGTGTGCTAAACGATATATCCGCAAAAAGCACATAAAGAAACGCCAGAAAATGCCGTTAGTAGTAGAGCAGCGATCTCGCTGCTTTGCCTGTGAGTACCGCGAATATGTTAAAAACAACGCAATCCCGCTTTATTACCTTAATCAGCTTATTTTTCATTTTACTGATTATCGTTACGCTCATCGTCATCCAGGTCTTTATCTCTCCTAAACTGAAACAGGCTGAAAGCACGTTGGTCGCCAATCAGGTGGGGGACATTGCCGTCGTTATTAATGACCGTCTGAATAAAGTCGAGTCTCAGGTTCGCAGTATTACCCAAAGCGTGGCGCAGATGGACAGCGCGTCAATCGATACACTCTTACCCTCGCTGGTGGATCAGTACGGCGACCGTGCAGTGTTTGGCGGCGGTATCTGGCCGCTACCCAATCAGCGCGATCCCGCGAAGGTAAAATTCAGTACCTTCTTCGCCCGCAACGCGAACAATGAATTGACCGTCAACACCTTCTGGAACAGTGCGGAATCGCCTAATTACTTCGAGCAGTCCTGGTATCAGGCGGCGTTAAAAGGTGAAAAAGGCCAATGTATCTGGGCACCAGCCTATTTTGACGATGCCAGCACCCAACCGCGAACTAACTGCGCAATGGCTATTTATAAAGGCGACAAGCAGTGGGGGGTGGCCACCATCGACGTGACTCTGGGCTTCTTCAACCAGTTGGTCACCGACATGGAGAAAAAGGTTCATGGTGTCATTTATATTGTTCAGCAGGACGGCACTATTGTCGGTACCAGCCACAGCAGCGATGAAAAACTGCCGAAGCTGACTTCACTCGGTGAGCAGTCACCGCTGGCAGCACAGATCCGCAGAAGTCTCGATCAGATAAAAGACAGCAGCAATCTGGTGGCGGATTACAACAATGATGGGACCGATCACACCCTGTTTATGAGCAACATTCAGGGGCCGTGGTACATCGTGACCGACATGCCAACCAGTCAGCTGTTGCAGCGCACCCACAGTATTCTTACCAGCCTGGGGTTGGTGCAAATCCCGATGGTGTTACTGCTGTTGCTGGTACTGATTGTGGCGATCAAAATTTTCATGCGTCAGCTTGCGGCGCTGCATAAAAACATCAGCCAGCTTTCTGCTGGTGGTGCCGATTTGACGCAGCGTTTACCGCAAAGCAGCAGCCCGGAATTTGACGCGGTGAACCACAGCTTCAATGACTTCCTCGACTTCCTGCAATCAATACTCAAACAGGTGGGTGACAGCACATTGGCGATCGCCTCGGCATCACGCCAGATTGCCAGCGGTAACCTTGATCTCTCGGCGCGAACCGAGGAACAGGCGAGCTCCATCGAACAAACCGCAGCATCTATGGAACAGTTGACCAGCACCGTGAAGCAAAATGCCGGGAATGCTGAAGGGGCAAACCAGCTGGCGCGTGATGCTTCAGCGGTGGCAGAGAAAGGTACGCGGGTGGTGCGGCAGGTCGTGGACACCATGGGATCTATCAATGGTTCCTCGAAGAAAATTGTCGACATCATCAGTGTGATTGACGGAATCGCTTTCCAGACCAACATTCTGGCGCTGAACGCGGCGGTTGAAGCGGCTCGTGCGGGTGAACAAGGGCGTGGCTTCGCGGTGGTTGCCTCAGAAGTTCGCAGTCTGGCACAGCGCTCGGCGACCTCCGCGCGCGAAATCAAGAAGCTCATTGAAGATTCAGTCGCTGACATCGCCACCGGTAGCCAACTGGTCGCCACCGCAGGCAGCACCATGGATGAATTGATGGTGGGTGTTAATAATGTGGCAACACTGATGAGCGAGATTATGTCCTCGAGCCAGGAGCAGAGCCTTGGTATTGAGCAGGTGAATATCGCGATCACTCAGCTTGATAACACCACGCAGCAGAACGCCGCGCTGGTGGAACAGGTTTCTGCCGCCGCTCAGGCCATGCAAGACCAGACGCTGCAACTGGAAACCGTGGTAGCGGGTTTTAAACTCTGATTTTGTGCATACAGACTCAGGCCCGGCAGGCAACTGCCGGGTTTTTTCTTTTTAGCGCAATATATCCTGCAAGCCAGGCTTAGACGTCGCACACTTAAGGATGAGGGAATATATGAGGATGCGAATGAAAATGCGAACGGGATGGTGTGCCGCCATAGCGCTGGGAAGCTATCTGAGCTGCGCCGGGGTTCAGGCTGCGATGGTAAATCTCGCACAAATTAAGTCGGGCGAGTATTTATCGCGTGCGGGGGATTGCATCGCCTGCCATACCGCCGTGGGTCGCCCGTCTTTCGCAGGTGGCCTGAAAATGATGATGCCATTTGGGGCAATCTATTCGACCAATATCACGCCTGACGTTGAAACCGGTATTGGCAACTATTCGGAACAAGACTTCAGCCGGGCCTTGCGCGAAGGTATCGCCAAAGATGGCCATCATTTATACCCTGCAATGCCCTATCCTTCGTTCAGTAAAATTACCGACCATGATGTACATGATTTATATGTTTATTTTATGTATCAGGTTCCGGCTGTCAGGCAGGAAAATCGGCACAGTGACATCCCGTTCCCTCTTAATCAGCGTTTTCCGTTGGCGCTGTGGGATAATATTTTCGCGGCATCACAGACTTACTATTCCGATCCGCAAAAAACGGCAGACTGGAACCGGGGGGCTTATCTGGTTCAGGGATTAGGGCATTGTGGCAGTTGCCATACGCCACGTGGCGTGGGTTATCAGGAAAAAGCGCTGGATCAGACCTCGACCCGTTATCTCTCTGGCGGCACGCTGGAGGGCTGGCATGCCCCTAACCTGCGCGGTGATACCACAACCGGTTTGGGGCAGTGGAATGAAGGGGAAATCAGCCAGTTCTTGAAGCTCGGGCACATTGAAAGAGCGACGGCGTTCGGCTCCATGGCGGAGGTCATCCACAACAGCACGCAATACCTCAGTGATGCTGATCGTCAGGCGATAGCGGCCTACCTGAAGTCATTCCCTGCGGACGGAAATTTCCGGGTGCAGGTTAACGATAATGGAACCACCAACAGGCTGGATAATGCAGTCGCTTCGATACCCGGCGCACAACTTTACCTGGACCACTGTGCTGATTGCCATCTTTCCAGCGGGCAGGGCGAGACAAACCGTTATCCGCCGCTGGCGCAAAACCCCGTTGTGGTCAGTGATGATCCGTCCTCCCTGATTAATTTGGTGCTTAACGGATCGCATGCTCCGACGACGCAGTTCACTCCCAAAGATATCAAAATGCCGGGTTTTTCGGCGGAACTGGATGATAAAGAGATCGCCGATGTCTTGACCTTTATCCGTCATGGTTGGGGAAATCAGGCTCGCGCAGTCACTGCTGCGCAGGTGAATGAGATGCGTAAACTAACGGCGAAGCAAAGTCAGGTCAGTAATTGACGGTACGTCCAGAAGTGGAAAGTTCTGTCGCTTAGCTCACAGCGTTAAATGCCCTGTTTACCGATCGCTTGGGTGAAACAAACCATGTCGATGCAGTGCAATGGACCCGCAATGGCGTCGACCGTTTCCGCTTGAAAATTAGCTTCTAAGATGAAGCACTCCAACGAAAGGACGAAAATCTTTGTCGTCTTTTAGTAAGCTATGTGGCCAGTCATATAATGAAAGGAATAGAAAAAGCAATACAGCCACACACTGATTAATTTAGTATAGAATATATCCCCACCCTTTAATGAGAAAGCGATATGCGGATCGAAAAAGCGAAGCTTGAATATTTCCAAGCTATACTGAGTCCTGCCTTTGAATCACGGATGAATATGATTCCGATCAGTTCTAAGGCGAGAATTCAAGAGGAAGTATTCAGGGGGGATATATTTTCTTTAAAATTAAACAGTGGGGTTTATGCATGTCAAAATATTGATGACCCAGGGTTAATAAGAATACCCAATGGTAAATGGATTTATGTTGTCACTGTGGATAATCCTTTTGAGTTAATTTTAATGGCTGAAAATGATATTGAAAACATGGTGTTAAAAACAAGTAAGACATATCTTGGACATACCAGCCTAACAAGAGAGTTGTTTGATACAAATAACTCAAGTAAACAGAATACTTATGCGAATTTTAGATTAAAAATAGCAAACAGAAGAAATAGAACGCCTGGAAATGTTTATGCGAAAGATGTTTATCTTGCGGGTGATATGCTGTTTAGATTGGGTATTTTACAGGAATGGACTAATGATTCAGGGCACTATAGAATTAAAGATAATATAGTTAAATTTAATATACCAGCACCATTATCACATATGATCCCCATCAAATTATTTAAAAATGTATAGTCTCAAAAAATCATAATGTAATGTCAGTGGTGAGCACTTTTCATATTTATTCTGTACTGAGAATTATCATTCATCCTGCCCCTTATAGTGCCTGGAAACTGGGGGCCGGGTTCAAATACCGTCAGACAGGCTCTGCAAGCCCCTGAGGTTTTTGGTACACCAGACCGGACGTGCTTATCAGGTCTGCTGAGCTGGATTTCATTAACCCAATAAAAAACCCACATTTTTCGATGTGGGTTTTTGTGTTTCTGCGGTCAAATCACTTACCAATACAGAAACTGGAGAAGATGCGTCCCAGTAAATCATCGGACGTGAACTCGCCGGTGATTTCACTCAGCGCGAGTTGTGCCATGCGCAGCTCTTCGGCCAGTAGCTCTCCAGCGCGTGCGCCGATAAGTTGGTCTTTACCCTGAATCAGGTGCTCTGCCGCCAGTTCCAGCGCCTGTAAGTGGCGACGACGGGCCAGAAAACCGCCTTCCATATTGTGATTAAAACCCATCACCTGTTTCAGATGGTCACGTAGCAGGTCGATGCCATCCCCCGTACGCGCTGACAGACGAATAAGTGAGTGAGCATTCACTTTTTCCATGCTTAGGGATTCGCCTGTGATGTCGGCCTTATTTCGGACAACAACGAGAGGTAATGTGGCGGGTAAGCGGGCCATAAATTCCGGCCAGATTTGCGCGGGTTCAGTGGCGCTGGTGGTGGTGCCGTCAACCATAAAGAGCACTAAGTCGGCCTGTTCGATCTCATTCCACGCACGTTCGATACCAATTCGCTCAACTTCGTCGCTGGCCTCACGCAGCCCGGCGGTGTCGATGATATGCAACGGCATGCCGTCGAGGTGAATATGTTCGCGCAGTACGTCGCGCGTGGTACCGGCAATATCCGTCACGATGGCTGTTTCGCGACCGGCCAGCGCATTGAGCAGGCTGGACTTTCCGGCATTCGGGCGACCGGCAATCACCACTTTCATCCCTTCACGCAGCAGGCTGCCCTGACGCGCCTCGGCGCGCACGGCATCAAGGTCGTCAATGACCGTGTTGAGCTGGGCTTCAATTTTACCATCAGACAAGAAATCAATTTCCTCATCCGGGAAGTCGATTGCCGCTTCGACAAAGATTCGCAGGTGAGTGAGCGCTTCCACCAGATGGTGAATACGCCTGGAGAAGACGCCCTGCAACGAGTTAACTGCCGAACGTGCTGCCTGCTCGGAACTGGCATCAATCAGGTCGGCGATGGCTTCAGCCTGCGCTAAATCGAGTTTGTCATTGAGGAACGCACGTTCAGAGAACTCGCCGGGGCGCGCAATACGTACGCCGTCTAACGAGATAATACGTTTTAGCAACAGGTCGAGGATCACCGGACCACCGTGACCCTGCAATTCAAGCACATCCTCGCCAGTAAACGAGTTCGGGCCGGGGAACCACAGTGCAATACCCTGATCGAGCGTTGAGCCATCAGCATCTCGAAACGGCAGATAATCTGCGTAACGGGGTTTCGGCAATTTACCTAAGATTTCCTGCGCAATCTGGCTGGCAGCACGGCCCGAAACGCGCAGAATGCCGACTCCGCCCCGGCCGGGAGGTGTGGCTTGGGCAACGATGGTCTCTGAGGTGCTCATAGCGGTTTGTCTCTGTTTTGACGCAGTGTTGAAGAATGAATGTGCAAAAGGCGGTCAAATGACCGCCTTTGTCTTTGTATCATCCGTTTGGCTATCAGGACGGAACCCGTCCTGAGCTTAGCGTAAACTTATGATTTTTTCTTGTCGCGGCTGTGCAGGCCACGTTTTTCCAGACCGCGATAAATCAACTGCTGCTGGAGAATGGTTACCATGTTGCTGACGATGTAGTACAGCACCAGACCGGATGGGAACCACAGGAAGAACACGGTGAAGATGACCGGCATGAAGGTCATGATCTTCTGCTGCATCGGGTCTGTGACGGTGGTCGGCGACATCTTCTGAATGAAGAACATCGTGATACCCATCAGGATCGGCAGAATGTAGTACGGGTCTTGCGCTGACAGGTCATGGATCCACAGGGCGAACGGCGCGTGGCGCAATTCAATGGAGCCAGACAGCATGTAATACAGCGCCAGGAAGATTGGCATCTGGATAACCAGCGGCAGACAACCTCCCAACGGGTTCACTTTCTCAGCTTTATACAGCGCCATCATCTCCTGACTCATGCGCTGTTTGTCATCACCAATACGTTCACGCATCGCGGCCAGTTTCGGCTGCAGCATACGCATTTTGGCCATCGACGTGTACTGAGCGCGGGTCAGTGGGTACATGATACCGCGGACAATAAAGGTGATGATGATGATGGAGAAGCCCCAGTTACCGATGAAGCTGTGGATAAACTTCAACAGTTTGAACAGCGGCTGAGAGATGAACCACAACCAGCCGTAGTCTACGGTCAGGTCAAGGTGTGGCGCGATAGCGGCCATTTTGTCCTGAATTTCCGGGCCAACCCACAAGGTTGAAGCAACTTGTTGCTGCGCACCTGGCTGAACAACAAACGGCGTGCCTTTAAAGCCGACGGCCGAGATACCGTTGTTGGTGGTGGTGTAGAAGTGGTTGGTATCGTTCGCTGATGGGATCCACGCAGTAGCAAAATATTGCTGCAACATGGCAACCCAGCCGCCTTGCGTCGTGACATTCAGCGCATCGCTCTTATCGAACGCATACTTCTGATATTTGTCATCGCTGGAAGAGTACGCCGCGCCGCGGAAAGTATGCAGAGCGAAGTTATTGCTTCCGGTGTCTTTATGTTTCGGCAGGTCAGTGGTTTGACGCAGTTGGCCGAACATGGTCATTTCAAGCGGTGCCGGGGTGGTGTTGTTGATGTTGTACTCAACATTGACGGCGTAAGAGCCACGCTTGATAACGAAGGTTTTGGTGATCACTGCGCCATTCTGAGCCGTGTAGGTCAGAGGAATGCGCAATTCAGCCTGGCCTTCACCTAAAGTGAAGTCATCCTGGCTTGCTTTGAACAGAGGACGTTCGCCGTTAGCCGGGTTATCAGGACCGTTTTTACCTGTCAGACCGCTTTGAGCCTGATAGATGAAATTAGGTGTCGTTTCCAGAAGCTGGAACGGTTGGTTTGAACCCAGAGACGTTGGGTAAGCGGTCAGTAAGGCCTGCTCAATGTCGCCACCACGGGTATTGATGGTTAATGAAAGCACGTCAGTATTAACCGTGATCATTTTGCCCTGTCCGCTGCCAGGAACGGCCTGGTTAGCAGCATCGCCGTTAGCAGTATTCGCTGTCTGTTGTATGGTCTGGTTGGCTGGTTGCGGAGCGTGGTCCGTCTGCCAGGCCTGCCAGATCATGAAAGACACGAACAGCAGAGCGATGAGAAAAAGATTGCGTTGCGAATCCATCGTTAGAGTTCTCTGTTATTGTCGGTTTTCGGCGGCACGGGGTCATCACCACCTGGGTTCAAAGGATGGCATTTTAATACGCGTTTCAATGTCAACCAACTGCCTTTTAACATGCCAAAACGACCAATTGCTTCAATACCGTATTGAGAGCAGGTTGGTCGAAAACGACAATGCGGCCCAAGCAAGGGACTGATAAAAAGCTGATAACCACGTATCAGCCCGATCAGGATGCGGGAGCCTGCCGGCAATGTCGACGCCATAATTTCTCCAACGCTTCCGTCAATGCGCGATTGTCTAAATCGGCGACACCCTTTTTGGCAACCACCACAAAATCCATCGAAGGCAACTTATGCTGAAGTAGCCGGAAACTTTCGCGGGTTAGACGTTTGATCCGGTTACGCTCATGAGCGCGTTTGACGTGTTTTTTGGCGACAGTGAGACCCATGCGGGGATGCCCCAGCTCGTTCAGGCGGCCGAGTATCGTAATTTGCGGCGTGCCAGCCCGTTGTGGCTGCTGGAAGACGAAAGTGAAATGACGGGGAGTTAACAAGCGTAACTCCCTGGGAAAAGCGAGCTTAACCACTAAATAGGTTAGCTTTTATTACTTAGATGCTGACAGACGGGTACGGCCTTTCGCACGACGGCGGGCCAGAACCAGACGACCATTTTTGGTTGCCATACGAGCACGGAAACCGTGGCTACGGTTGCGCTTCAATACGGACGGTTGGAAAGTGCGTTTCATAGCGATTTCTACCTAAACTTAAATTATTACTGATCAGTAAACGCGTTGGCTGTCGGCGAAAAAACGACCGATGCCTTTATCGCAACATATAAAGAAGCGGGATTGTAATAACTGTACAGTCCTGAGTCAATTTACATTACCAGAAAGTCGCCAGATCTATTTACCAGAGATGCCATAATGGCCCGTGGTCACCGCTTAATCCCATCTGGCTATGACCATCAGGAACACAGGCATCACACGTAGGGCTGAGGATTATACGGACTCCTCCATAAAGCGCAAGGATCCCCGCGCGATCCTGATGCATTTCTCCCCGAATCCCATGATCGTCGTGCGCAGAAATGCGTCAGTGGAATCCTATTTTTTCGCCACCGTGACGATAACGTCACCTAATTTTTTAAGGATCGGCTAAGCTTACCCACCTGCGGATCGGAGCCTGTGGATAAAAAGGATCTAATCTGTCAGGAAGGGGAGGATCTCTGTGCCGGATTGCGTTATGATCCGCCATTCCGATCGCGATCCTAGCCGATTTGCTTTCGATAAAACCGCAAAAAGTGGTTCGCACGTTGCTTCAAATTGCTGACAGGGTGATGTGAAGATTTATCCTCCGCGATGCCGGGCGGAACGTGTGCCAAAAATCATGATTTAAAAAATATCCTGATCCTTTTCTTTTTTTGATCTTGTTCGAGTGGAGTCCGCCGTGTCACTTTCGCTTTGGCAGCAATGTCTTGCCCGTTTGCAGGATGAGTTACCTGCCACAGAATTCAGTATGTGGATACGCCCTTTGCAGGCGGAACTCAGTGACAACACTTTGGCGCTTTACGCACCGAATCGTTTTGTCCTGGATTGGGTGAGAGATAAATACTTAAACAACATCAATGGATTGCTCAACGATTTCTGTGGCCCTGCTGCGCCATTGCTGCGGTTTGAAGTGGGCAGTAAGCCGCTCATCCAGCGTGTGAATCAGCCTGTTACCACCGCAAGCGTCAGCTCTCCGGCAGCTCACCAACCGGTACCGCGCCTTGCACCTTCGCGGCCTAGCTGGGACAGCTCTGCGGCGCAACCCGAATTGTCTTACCGTTCTAACGTCAACCCTAAGCACACCTTTGATAACTTCGTTGAAGGTAAATCGAACCAGTTGGCCCGCGCAGCGGCACGCCAGGTGGCTGATAACCCGGGCGGCGCATACAACCCTTTATTCCTTTATGGTGGTACCGGTCTCGGTAAAACCCACTTATTGCATGCGGTTGGCAACGGCATCATGGCGCGTAAAGCCAATGCAAAAGTGGTGTATATGCACTCCGAACGTTTTGTCCAGGACATGGTTAAAGCCCTGCAAAACAATGCCATTGAGGAGTTCAAACGCTATTACCGATCGGTCGATGCCCTGCTTATCGATGACATCCAATTTTTTGCTAATAAAGAGCGTTCACAGGAAGAGTTTTTCCACACCTTCAATGCCCTGCTGGAAGGTAATCAGCAGATCATCCTGACGTCAGATCGCTATCCAAAAGAGATCAATGGTGTAGAAGATCGCCTGAAATCCCGCTTCGGTTGGGGTTTGACCGTAGCGATCGAACCGCCTGAGCTCGAAACCCGCGTGGCGATCCTGATGAAGAAAGCAGACGAAAATAATATTCGTCTGCCGGGTGAAGTGGCGTTCTTTATTGCTAAACGTCTGCGTTCTAACGTCCGTGAACTTGAGGGCGCTCTGAACCGGGTTATCGCCAATGCCAACTTTACCGGACGGGCGATCACCATCGACTTCGTTCGTGAAGCGCTGCGCGATTTATTGGCGCTGCAAGAGAAGTTGGTCACCATTGATAATATTCAGAAAACGGTGGCCGAGTATTATAAGATCAAGATCGCAGACTTGCTTTCCAAACGGCGTTCCCGTTCGGTTGCCCGTCCACGCCAGATGGCGATGGCGCTGGCAAAAGAGCTCACCAACCACAGCCTGCCAGAAATCGGCGATGCGTTCGGTGGTCGCGATCATACAACGGTGTTGCACGCCTGCCGAAAAATTGAGCAGCTGCGTGAAGAAAGTCACGACATCAAAGAAGATTTCTCCAACTTAATCAGAACATTATCCTCCTAGCGCTATGAAATTTATTGTTGAACGTGAGCATTTGCTAAAACCACTGCAACAGGTCAGTAGCCCGCTGGGTGGACGACCAACGCTGCCTATTCTCGGTAACCTGTTATTGCAGGTCACTGAAGGCTCGCTGTTGCTGACCGGGACCGATCTGGAAATGGAGATGGTGGCGAAAGTGGCCCTGTCCCAACCCCATGAAGCGGGCGCGACCACTGTACCGGCGCGTAAATTCTTTGATATCTGCCGTGGTTTGCCTGACGGTGCGGAAATTTCCGTGGCGTTGGACGGCGACCGCATGTTGGTGAAATCAGGCCGCAGCCGTTTCTCGCTGTCGACCTTACCCGCTACCGATTTCCCCAATCTTGACGACTGGCAAAGCGAGGTGGAATTCACCCTGCCACAGGCCACGTTGAAACGTCTGATTGAAGCCACACAGTTCTCTATGGCGCATCAGGACGTTCGTTACTATTTAAACGGCATGCTGTTCGAAACCGAAGGTGAAGAACTGCGTACCGTGGCCACCGATGGCCACCGTCTTGCGGTCTGTTCCATGCCAATCGGCCAGGCGTTGCCTTCGCATTCGGTGATCGTGCCGCGTAAAGGTGTGATGGAACTGGTGCGTCTGCTTGACGGCGGTGAAGCGCTGCTGCGGCTGCAAATCGGCAGCAACAACATTCGTGCTCACGTTGGCGAGTTCATCTTTACCTCGAAGCTGGTTGATGGTCGTTTCCCTGATTATCGCCGCGTATTGCCGAAGAATCCCGACAAAACCCTGCAAGCCGGTTGTGACCTGCTGAAACAGGCGTTTGCCCGCGCAGCGATCCTCTCCAACGAGAAGTTCCGCGGCGTTCGTCTATATGTCAGCCATAACCAGCTGAAAATTACGGCGAACAACCCTGAGCAGGAAGAAGCGGAAGAGATCCTGGATGTGGGCTATGAGGGCACCGAAATGGAAATCGGTTTTAACGTCAGCTATGTATTGGATGTCCTCAACGCGCTGAAGTGTGAAGACGTCAACTTGCTGCTGACCGACTCGGTTTCCAGCGTGCAAATTGAGGACGCAGCCAGCCAGTCGGCAGCCTACGTTGTCATGCCGATGAGGCTTTGATTTGAATTAATGGCTCTCACGCGCTTACTGATAAAAGATTTCCGCAACATCGAGGCGGCGGATTTAGACCCGTCGCCCGGTTTCAATTTTCTGGTCGGTCCCAATGGCAGCGGTAAAACCAGCGTGCTGGAAGCGATATACACGCTCGGGCACGGGCGTGCTTTTCGCAGTTTGCAGGCCGGGCGGGTTATCCGCCACGATCAGGCTGAATTTATTCTGCATGGCCGCATTAATGACGGTGGCGAACGCGAGATCTCCGTCGGTCTGAGTAAAAGCCGGCAGGGAGACAGCAAAGTACGCATTGATGGCAGCGACGGGCACAAAGTCTCTGAGCTGGCACAGATGTTGCCGATGCAACTTATCACGCCCGAAGGCTTCACCCTGCTTAATGGCGGACCGAAGTACCGGCGGGCGTTTCTCGACTGGGGTTGTTTCCACCACGATCCCGGTTTTTTTATCGCCTGGAGCAACCTGCGACGGTTACTCAAGCAGCGCAACGCCGCGCTGCGCCAGGTGAGCCGCTATGCGCAAGTTCGTGCCTGGGATCAGGAATTAATCCCGTTAGCCGAGCGCATCAGCGAATGGCGGGCGGCTTACAGCGACGCAATCGCAGCTGATATCAGCGCGACCTGTGCGCAGTTCCTGCCAGAGTTTGCCCTCAGCTTCTCTTTCCAGCGTGGATGGGACAAAGAGACGGAATACGGCGAGCTACTGGAGCGTAACTTTGAACGCGACAGAGCCTTAACTTATACCGCATCGGGTCCGCATAAAGCCGATTTTCGCATCCGTGCCGATGGTACGCCGGTGGAAGATTTGCTATCACGCGGGCAGTTGAAATTATTGATGTGTGCGCTTCGGTTAGCGCAGGGTGAGTTCCTCACCCGACAGAGCGGGCGGCGTTGCCTGTATCTTCTTGACGATTTTGCCTCCGAGCTGGACGCCGACCGACGTCGGTTGCTGGCCGATCGCCTGAAAGCCACCCAAGCACAGGTATTTGTCAGCGCTATCGGCGCTGAGCAAGTTACCGATATGGTGGGTGAAAAGGGCAAGATGTTCCGCGTGGAACAGGGTAAAATAGCCGTTCTATCACAGGACTAAAAATGAGCGAGAAACGTTGATGTCGAATTCTTATGACTCCTCAAGTATCAAGGTATTAAAAGGGCTGGACGCGGTGCGTAAGCGCCCCGGCATGTATATCGGCGATACCGATGACGGCACTGGTCTGCACCACATGGTATTCGAGGTTGTGGACAACTCTATCGACGAAGCCCTCGCTGGCCACTGTAAAGAGATTCAAGTCACGATCCACGAAGACAACTCTGTTTCCGTTCAGGATGATGGCCGTGGTATTCCGACTGGCATCCATGAAGAAGAGGGCGTTTCCGCCGCTCAGGTCATCATGACCGTTCTGCATGCTGGCGGTAAATTTGATGATAACTCGTACAAAGTGTCTGGCGGTCTTCATGGCGTGGGTGTTTCCGTCGTTAACGCCCTGTCGGAAAAACTTGAACTGGTTATCCGCCGCGAAGGCAAGGTGCATGAGCAAACTTACGTCCACGGCGAGCCGCAAAACCCGCTGAAAGTGGTGGGTGAGACCGAAGCAACCGGCACGACCGTGCGCTTCTGGCCGAGCTACAACACCTTCACCAATAACATAGAGTTTGAGTATGACATTCTGGCGAAACGCCTTCGTGAACTGTCTTTCCTCAACTCCGGTGTAGCGATCCGCCTGCTGGACAAGCGTGATGGCAAGAACGATCACTTCCACTACGAAGGTGGCATCAAAGCCTTCGTGCAGTACCTGAACAAGAACAAAACCCCTATCCACCCAACGGTGTTCTATTTCTCTACCATGAAAGATGATATCGGTGTGGAAGTGGCGTTACAGTGGAATGACGGTTTCCAGGAAAACATTTACTGCTTCACCAACAATATCCCCCAGCGCGACGGCGGCACCCATTTGGTTGGTTTCCGTTCAGCGATGACCCGTACCCTCAACGCGTACATGGATAAAGAAGGCTACAGCAAGAAATCCAAAATCAGCGCCACCGGTGATGACGCCCGTGAAGGCCTGATTGCCGTGGTGTCGGTAAAAGTCCCGGATCCTAAGTTTTCTTCTCAGACTAAAGACAAACTGGTTTCTTCCGAAGTGAAGACCGCCGTTGAGTCACTGATGAACGAGAAGCTGGTTGATTATCTGATGGAAAACCCAGGCGATGCGAAAATCGTGGTTGGGAAAATCATCGATGCAGCCCGCGCTCGTGAAGCGGCGCGTAAAGCCCGTGAAATGACCCGTCGTAAAGGCGCGTTGGATCTCGCAGGTTTGCCGGGCAAATTAGCTGACTGTCAGGAACGTGACCCGGCTCATTCCGAACTGTATTTAGTGGAAGGGGACTCAGCGGGCGGCTCAGCAAAACAAGGCCGTAACCGTAAGAACCAGGCGATTTTGCCGCTCAAAGGTAAAATTCTTAACGTTGAGAAAGCGCGTTTCGACAAAATGCTCTCTTCGCAGGAAGTGGCGACGCTTATCACCGCGCTCGGTTGCGGCATTGGTCGTGACGAGTACAACCCGGATAAACTGCGCTATCACAGCATCATCATCATGACCGATGCCGACGTCGATGGCTCTCACATCCGTACTTTGCTGCTGACCTTCTTCTTCCGTCAGATGCCTGAAATTATTGAGCGTGGCCACGTATATATCGCCCAGCCGCCGCTGTATAAAGTCAAAAAAGGCAAACAAGAACAGTATATTAAAGATGATGAAGCGATGGATCAGTACCAGATCTCCATCGCAATGGACGGCGCGACCTTGCACACCAATGCTCACGCTCCGGCGCTGGCGGGTGAAGCACTGGAAAAACTGGTTGCCGAACATTACAGCGTACAAAAAATGATTGGCCGTATGGAGCGTCGTTTCCCGCGCGCTCTGCTGAACCGTCTGGTTTACCAGCCAACGCTGCACGAAGCCGATCTCACCGATCAGGCAAAAGTTCAGGACTGGATGGAATCTCTGGTGGCGATGCTGAACGAAAAAGAACAGCACGGCAGCAGCTACAGTGCGATTGTGCGTGAAAACCGCGAACGTCAGATGTTCGAACCGGTTCTGCGCATCCGTACTCATGGTGTGGATACCGATTACGATCTCGACTTTGATTTCGTTCACGGCGGCGAATACCGCAAACTCTGTACTTTGGGCGAAAAACTGCGCGGCCTGATTGAAGAAGATGCCTTCATCGAGCGTGGCGAGCGCCGTCAGCCGATCGCCAGCTTCGAACAGGCGCTGGAATGGCTGGTGAAAGAGTCGCGTCGCGGCCTTTCAATACAGCGTTACAAAGGTTTGGGCGAAATGAACCCCGATCAGCTGTGGGAAACCACCATGGACCCAGAACAACGCCGTATGCTGCGCGTAACCATTAAAGATGCTATTGCTGCGGATCAGCTGTTTACCACCCTGATGGGTGATGCCGTTGAACCGCGTCGTGCGTTTATCGAAGATAACGCACTTAAAGCAGCTAACATCGACATTTAACTCGTCGCGAGTTGCGTGAAATAAAATCCGAAGCAGGAAACTGTCTTCGGATTTTTTTATCCTCAATCCGGCAACTTCAGGCTGGCTTTGCCGCGTCGTATCGCGCTAGCATTAAGCCAGACACTGACACTTCAGAGGATGCTATGGCTATTGAATTAATTGCAATTGATATGGATGGCACGTTGCTCAATCCGCAGCATGAAGTCACTCCTGCCGTAAAACAGGCTTTGGCCGCCGCCCGCGCAAAAGGGGTTCAAATTGTTCTGGCGACCGGCCGCCCTTACATGGGGGTCGAGCGTTATTTGCAGGAGTTGGATTTACAGCAAGAGGGATGTTACTGCATAACCAACAACGGTGCATTGGTGCATAATGCGCAAGATGGCAGCGTAATCGCCGAAATTTCCCTCACGATTGACGATTATCACTACTTCGAAAAACTGGCGTGCCAGCTGGGTGTGCATTTCCACGCGCTGACCAAAACCGACCTCTTTACCGCCAATCGGGATGTCAGCAGATACACCGTGCATGAATCCTTCACCACCGGTATCCCGCTGAAGTTCTGCCCGGCAGAAGAAATGGACTTGGCGCTGACCTTCCCTAAAGTGATGATGATCGACCATCCCGACGTGCTTGACCGTGCCATCAGCCAGATCCCGGCTGAAGCCAGAGCGCGTTATACCATCATGAAAAGCTCACCGTACTTCCTTGAAATCCTCGATAAACGGGTGAATAAAGGTGAAGGCGTGAAAGCACTGTCGGAAAAACTGGGCATCGCCCGTGAAAACGTGATGACGCTGGGCGATCAGGAAAACGACATTGCCATGCTGGAATACGCTGGTATTGGTGTCGCGATGGGCAACGCGCTCGACAGCGTAAAAGCCGTCAGCCAGTTCGTGACCAAAACCAATATGGAAGACGGCGTGGCGTTTGCCATTGATAAGTTCGTTTTAGGCCAGTAACTTCATCCTGCTCTCATCAGCCTGCTTTTTCTAATCGGAAAACGGGCTGTTCTCATCAGTTTCATCTCTCCTCCCGTGATTTTAAAACCCATATTTTCAGTCAGTTATAGCGTTCAGCTGTTGTTCATTTGTCACGTTTTCTTCCTGGTCATCCTTTGCCATAAATTCGAATTGTCTGTTTTGTGATCCACATTGTAGTACAAAAATATAAAATGGTACTACCATGATGACGAGTTCAATGGGCGGTTTTATAGAATTGTGCAGCAATTCTGAGACCAGAATCGGTCTGAGCGCTACAGTAGGTTGTTTATCCTTTTCAGCTCTGGAGCTTGTGTGAACTCATCCGAATTAAGCAAAACCGACCGCCTGGTCATTGAAATGGGGCAGCAAATCATTGCCGGGAAATATATTCCCGGCGCAGCGTTGCCTTCTGAAATGGAGCTGTGTGAGCAATTTGATACGTCCCGCAACATCATTCGGGAAGTACTGCGCTCTCTGACCGCGAAAAGATTAGTGGAAATAAAAAGATACCGTGGTGCCTTCGTTTGCCCGCGGAATCAGTGGAACTACCTCGATACCGACGTTCTGCAATGGGTGCTCGCCAGTGACTATGACCCGCGCCTGATCGCAGCAATGAGTGAAGTACGTAACCTGGTTGAACCAACGATTGCACGCTGGGCGGCTGAACGTGCCACTTCAGGGGAACTGGCGGTTATCGAAGAAGCGCTGAACAGCATGATCGCCAACCATCAGGATCGGGACGCGTTTAACGAGGCGGATATCCGCTTTCATGAAGCTGTGCTGGCAGCGGTACATAACCCGGTTTTACAGCAGTTAAGTATTGCGATCAGCTCATTGCAGCGTGCGGTATTTGAAAGAACCTATATGCCGGATGACGGCAATATGCCGCTGACACTGCGTGAACATCAGGAATTGTTCAACGCTATCCGGCATCAGGACGCCAATGCAGCGGAGCAGGCGGCAATGAAAATGATCGCCTCTTCGACGAAACGACTCAAGGACATTACATGACAACAAGCTATATCGCGCTCGACTGGGGTTCAACCAACCTGCGCGCCTTCTTGTACCAACAGGGAAAATGCACGGCACAAGCCCAATCAGAGAGAGGGATCACCCGGCTGAATGGTACAACGCCTCAGCAAGTGTTCAGCGAAATCATTGCTCCCTGGCAGTCACTGAATCTGCCCGTGATCATGGCTGGCATGATCGGTAGCAACGCCGGTTGGGTTGACGTTCCTTATCTCGCGGCGCCAGTGTCTCTCGACGCTCTCGGCGAGCACCTGTTAGCCGTAGAACCCGCACTGCCGGTAAAAGCCTGGATCGTGCCCGGAATATGTATTGATCGAGATGACAACTGCAATGTTATGCGCGGCGAAGAAACTCAGCTGGCGGGTGCTTTTACCGAATGCCCAGCCTCCCTTTATCTGATGCCTGGCACTCACAGTAAATGGGTGGAGGCCGAAGGCAGCCTGGTGCGCGATTTCCGCACCGCGATGACCGGTGAGCTGCACCATTTACTGATGAACCATTCGCTCATAGGTAAAGGGTTACCTGAACAACAACCTGCTGCTGACGTCTTTCGGTTGGCGCTTGAAACGGGTTATAGCCATCCAGAAATCACCGGCCGTTTATTTGAAATCCGCGCTGCCCATGTACTAAACCGTCTGGATAAAACGGCAGTCAGCGACTGGTTATCTGGTTTGCTTATTGGCAGCGAGGTGGCTCAGATGCTCGGTCATTTTGGTCGCCACCATCACATCACCGTTATCGGCAACCCGCAGTTAACTGAACGCTATGCTCAGGCTCTCGCTCTGGCGGGTATTCACTGGCAGGCCCTCGACGGCGATCAAGCCTTTCAATCCGGTATAAGGAGCATCGTTAATGCAATGGACCACTAAAATCCCGCTGATTGCCATTCTGCGTGGGATCCGTCCGCAGGAAGTGAATCAGCATATTTCCGTGTTGTTGGACGCGGGTTTTGATGCGATCGAAATCCCGCTTAATTCGCCCGACTGGCAGAAAAGCATCCAACTGGCGGTCGACACTTTCGGTGGCCGCGCATTACTGGGCGCCGGTACGGTGCTGCACCCGGAGCAGGTCGACGCGCTTCATTCACTGGGCAGTAAACTGGTGGTAACGCCAAACACCAGCCAGGAAGTGATCCGGCGTGCCGTCAAACTGGGGATGACGGTGTGTGCCGGGTGCGCGACGGCAACCGAGGCGTTTAACGCACTGGAGGCGGGGGCGCAGGCGCTGAAAATATTCCCTTCATCGGCCTTCGGCCCTGACTATATCAAAGCATTGAAGGCGGTTCTTCCTGCCGATGTCCCGGTCTTTGCCGTCGGAGGGGTGACGCCAGAAAACCTGTCGGTTTACCTTCGCGCCGGTTGTGCTGGTGCGGGTTTAGGCAGCGATTTATACCGCGCAGGTCAGACACCTGAAATAACCCTGCAGCAGGCTAATGCCTTTATCAAAGCCTATAAGGATGCAACACAATGAAAGTCACCAAACTGACTACTTACCGTTTACCTCCCCGTTGGATGTTCCTGAAGATTGAGACCGACGAAGGCATTGTTGGCTGGGGTGAGCCGGTGATTGAAGGGCGTGCGCGAAGCGTTGAAGCGGCAGTCCACGAGCTGAGCGAATATGTCATCGGCCAGGATCCGGCGCGTATCAATGACATCTGGCAAACGCTTTATCGCGGCGGATTTTATCGTGGCGGCCCAATTCTGATGAGTGCGATTTCAGGGATTGATCAGGCCTTGTGGGATATCAAGGGTAAAGCGCTGGGTGTACCGGTATACCAGCTTCTTGGCGGGCTGGTTCGCGATAAAATCAAAGCCTACAGTTGGGTTGGTGGTGACAGACCTGCTGAACTTATTGATGGCATCAATAAATTACGCTCTATTGGCTTTGATACCTTCAAGCTTAATGGTTGCGAAGAAATGGGTATTATTGAAAATGCCCGTCAGATTGATGCTGCTGTGGCGCAGGCTGCATTAATACGCAGTGAATTTGGTAACGAGATCGAATTTGGCCTGGATTTCCATGGTCGCGTCAGTGCGCCGATGGCGAAAGTGCTCATCAAAGAATTGGAACCTTACCGACCTCTGTTTATCGAAGAGCCCGTTTTGGCCGAACAGGCAGAGTATTATCCGCGCCTTGCCGCGCAGACGCATATTCCGATTGCTGCTGGCGAACGTATGTTCTCACGTTTCGACTTCAAGCGCGTGCTGGCCGACGGTGGTTTAGCGATTGTGCAACCTGATCTATCTCATGCCGGTGGGATCACCGAGTGCTTCAAAATCGCCTCAATGGCAGAATCCTATGATGTGGCACTGGCACCGCACTGCCCGCTGGGCCCTATTGCGTTGGCCGCCTGCCTACATATTGACTTTGTTTCACGTAATGCGGTACTTCAGGAACAAAGCATGGGCATTCATTATAATCAGGGTGCTGAATTACTGGATTACGTCATTAATAAAGATGATTTCAAAATGAGTGATGGTTATTTCTATCCTTCAAACAAACCAGGCTTGGGGGTGGATATTAATGAAGAACTCGTGATTGAGCGCAGTAAAATGGCGCCAGACTGGCGAAATCCTCTTTGGCGATATCCAGACGGTGCTATAGCTGAATGGTAAGAGATTAACTTAAAAAATAATTTTAAATTATCTGAAAGTAATAATTAAAACATCAGGGAAATTTCTGAGTCACTCTTACGTCTGTTTTATATAATAACCATTAATAGGAAATAAAAATGGATAAAACCCTACACGTCGAAAAGCCAACCAAAAGACGTTATATTACGTTGCTTATGATATTTTTCACCGTCGTTATTTGTTATGTCGACCGTGCAAATCTGGCTGTGGCCTCTGCCCATATTCAACAAGAATTTGGGATTAGCAAAACGCAAATGGGATATATCTTCTCTGCTTTTGCCTGGACCTACACCATGAGTCAAATACCGGGCGGCTGGTTCCTTGACCGTGTAGGTTCAAGGCTAACCTATTTTATTGCTATCTTGGGCTGGTCGATAGCCACCCTGCTTCAGGGTTTTGCAGGCGGGTTAGCTTCTTTGATCGGTTTACGTGCGGTGACCGGGATGTTTGAAGCTCCGGCGTTTCCGACTAACAACCGAATGGTTACCAGCTGGTTCCCGGAACGGGAGCGGGCATCTGCAGTGGGTTTTTACACCTCGGGTCAGTTTGTCGGCTTAGCCTTCCTGACGCCATTGCTCATCTGGATCCAGGAAATACTGGGCTGGCACTGGGTGTTTCTCATCACCGGCGGTATTGGCATTCTTTGGTCTCTGGTGTGGTTCTTTGTTTATCAGTCACCGCGCAAAAGCAAAGGCATTAATGCCGCCGAGCTGGAATATATCCGTGCAGGGGGTGGCATGGTGGATGGCGATGCACCCGTCGAGAAAAAGAATCGTGTTGCATTAACCGCAGCAGACTGGAAGCTGGTTTTTAACCGCAAACTGGTCGGTGTTTATTTAGGCCAATTCGCAGTGGCTTCCACATTATGGTTTTTCCTGACGTGGTTCCCTAATTACCTGACACAGGAAAAACATATTTCCGCATTGACTGCCGGTTTTATGACGACGGTACCTTTCCTGGCGGCTTTCGTTGGCGTGTTATTATCAGGGCTAGTGGCTGATAAACTGGTGCGTAAAGGTAAATCGATTGGTTTCGCACGTAAACTGCCGATTATTTGCGGTCTGTTATTATCCACCTGCATTATGGGGGCGAATTATACTAACGACCCTATATGGATTATGATATTAATGGCGCTGGCCTTCTTCGGTAACGGTTTTGCTTCTATTACCTGGTCTCTTGTTTCTTCACTGGCCCCGGTCCGGCTAATCGGACTGACTGGTGGTGTATTTAATTTAGCTGGCGGGTTGGGGGGGATTACCGTGCCATTAGTGGTGGGGTATTTGGCGCAGGATTATGGTTTTGCTCCTTCATTAGTTTATATCTCCGCCGTGGCTTTATTCGGTGCACTCTCCTATATATTCCTCGTGGGTGAAGTAAAACGTGTTGGAGATAGCTGAAGATTGCTACTGCCGTTTGACTCCCATATTCTTAGGTATTCCTTGAACGGCAGGGCGCTATCAACAGCATGACAGAAAAACAGTTAACCCGTGATGCGCGCGGGCATCAGCTGACCAACATCAATGTCTGGACCCCGGACAGTCTGTGGCTGGTCTACGATGTTCGTCCGCACGGCGGCTCATTTACCGGTTCAACCATCGAACGGGTGAATGTTGAAACCGGCGAAGTGCAGGTGATTTATCAGTCTGGTCAGGGCGCGCACGTGGGGGTGGTCACGGTCAGCCCTGATGAGCCAACTCGCTACGCCTTTATCCACGGGCCGGAAAATCCTGACAGCACCTGGCAATATGATTTTCATCACCGTCGCGGCGTGATTGTCTCTGAGCCACACCGTTCGAATGCCGTGACGCTTGATGCGATGGATATTACTGCGCCCTTTACGCCTGGCGCACTGCGCGGCGGCACTCATGTGCATGTTTTCAGCCCAGACGGCAGCCGCCTGAGTTTTACCTATAACGATCATGTTATGCATGAACTGGACCCGGCGCTCGACCTGCGCAATGTCGGCGTCGCTCTTGCCTCGCATCCGGTTGTGCCACCTAAACATCATTCCCGTGAATATGACGGTAGCCACTTCTGCGTGCTGGTCAGTCAGACCACGCCTGAACCTCAGCCGGGCAGCGACGAGATTAACCGTGCTTATGAAGAGGGCTGGATTGGGCAAGCGGGGTATCTCAAGCCGGACGGCAGCCGCCAGCGCTGGTCGCTGGCCTTTATCGGCGATACGCGTTCTGCCTCGGGTGAAAAACACCCGGAGATTTTTGTGGTGGATTTGCCCGAAAACGACAGCGACTCCCCGCGGGCCGGTGATAAGCCGTTGCAGGGAACCGCAGAAGCGCTGCCTGCGCCGCCTGCGGGCGTGCAGCAACGGCGCATTACATTCACCGAAAAAGGCGTCGCATCTCAACCACGCCACTGGCTGCGCGCTTCGCCGGACGGCGCGCAGATTGCGTTTCTGATGGAAGACGAACGCGATGTGGTTCAGCTGTGGACGGTTTCACCGAACGGCGGAAAACCAAGGCAAGTCAGCCAAATGACGACTGGGATCCAGTCTGCGTTCAGTTGGAGCCCTGATGGAAAATCGCTGGCGCTGGTGTGCGACAACAGCGTGATGCGCCTGGACGTCGAAAACGGGGAGATGCAGCGGCTGACGGAAAGAAGCGACATTGCGCCGTGCGCGGATGCGGTGGTGTTTTCCCCTGACGGCAAAAAAGTGGCCTTTATGCGCCAGTGCGGTGAATTTACTCAGATTGCGGTAACAGCCAGCCGTTAACCCCCCATAACCGGCCAGTGCAGGCCGGTTACACCTCACATTTTATTGCGACTATTTTTTATGAGTTGAAGATTTTTGCGAATGTGTCGTCGCTGACATCGGTGGAACGTGGTCGATATCTACACCGTTGCTGAGAGCGAGGTTATGCTCTTCACTGGCCTTGATGCGATCCCGTGTGTTCTCCTTCCCCTGACGGAAATAGTCATAAGGCAATAACAGCGTATCCAGCAGCGCACTGAAAGGGAGATCGATAATTAACAGCGGCGTCATTGCCCAACTGGTGTCATCACTTGCCATCATGTCCACATCGGCACGCGCCCCCGGATAATATCCCTGATGCCCCCCCGTATGCGTCATTACGCTGGAGCAACCGCTGGCCGATAAAAAAACACATCCTGTCACGAGCGGCAGTAAAACTGTTTTCATCATGGTCGAACTCATCTCATGCTGTCGGGCTGAGGATTTATCGTCAAAGGTGACTTATATCATTCAGCCAAAAAAATTAACAAAGCAAGGCGTGGCTCTGTGGTGGCCGTCTCAATTTAACCCGCCGTGATGAAGCGATGGTTACGTCGCAGATCCCATCACGTTGGTTATAGTGTAAGAGATAATTGAAATCCTGCCGGAAAGAGTCCCTTTTCCCTGACACTCCTTTTAATACTGTTTTGCAGTACATTGCCAAATAAATTTTCATATCGTGACTTGAAATACGCCTTTCCGTCGCCATTTTTATCATACGACGCAGGAAAAGCATACGCCGTAAGGGTATGACGCGTTACGGATCTGTCCCAAGGGAAGATCACTAAAAATTGACTCGCTGCATGTTCAGGAGAAGTATCAATGCGTAATTTTGATTTATCCCCGTTATACCGTTCTGCTATTGGTTTCGACCGCTTATTCAATCTCATTGAGTCCGGCCAAAATCAGGGTGGCGGTTACCCCCCTTATAATGTCGAACTGGTGGATGAAAACCATTATCGCATTGCGATTGCGGTGGCCGGTTTTGCTGAATCCGAACTGGATATCACCGCTCAAGATAATATGTTACTGGTCAAAGGTGCGCATAAAGACGCTGCGGCGGAACGTACCTATTTATATCAGGGCATCGCCGAACGTAATTTCGAGCGTAAATTCCAGCTGGCCGAACATATTCAAATTAAATCCGCCAATCTGGCGAACGGCTTACTGTACATCGATCTCGAACGCGTTGTGCCGGAATCATCTAAACCGCGTCGTATTGATATTCGGTAATTCTGGCCACAGATAACAGACAACACGCTTTTGATACAAAATTGCTCGCCGTCAGGGAGCAGAACCGTCACGTTTTTAAACCGTGGCGAAACAACTTATCTCGCTTCATAGAAGGAGTTATATATGCGTAATTACGATATTTCCCCATTACTGCGTCAGTGGATTGGTTTTGACAAACTTGCCAGCTCAATGCAGGGCGCCGATCAGGCTTTCCCTCCGTATAACATTGAGAAATCAGACGATAATCACTATCGCATCTCGCTGGCGCTGGCCGGTTTTCAGCAAAGTGATTTGAATATTGAAGTCGAAGGGCCAAGGCTGACCATCAGCGGAACGCCAGCACAGCCGGATACCAAGGTGGAATATTTGCACCAGGGCTTAGTGATCAAGCCTTTTAGCCTGAGCTTCACGCTGGCCGAGCACATGCATGTTTCCGCCGCTGAGTTTACCCACGGCCTGCTGCATGTGAGCCTGGTCCGCGACGTACCGCCCGCGCTGCAACCGCAGAAAATCGCCATTGGTACGGAGAAACCCGCGTTAGAAAACCAGAACGCATAAATGGGTTTGCGTAATAAAAACAGGAAGACAAATGTCTTCCTGTTTTTTTATGGACTGAATTCAGACTGACTGATTTTCAGCGTGGGCTTTTTCCACTTCTTCCGCCAGTATCTTCACACCGCGCTCAATTTGCTCACTGTCGGGCACGTAGTTCATCCGCATACATTGATGCGTATGCGGCCACGGATGTTCCAGCCCTGGGAAGAAGTAGTGACCCGGCACCATCAGCACGCCGCGCTGTTTCAGGCGCTGATAAAGAAGTTCGGTGCTGATCGGCAGATCTTTAAACCATAACCAGAGAAAAATCGCCCCTTCGGGTTTATGGATCAAACAACGCTCAGGCGGCAGATACCGGCGCAGCGTGGCGATAGTTTCCTGCACGCGCTGATAATAGAAGGGTTTAATCACCTCTTCAGACAGGCGTAACAGGTCGCCACGGGCAATCATCTCATTGGCAATCGCGGGGCCAACGCTGCCCGGTGACAGGCTGATAATGCCGTTCATATTGCTGATGGCGGTGATCACTTTCTCGTCCGCAATCACAATGCCGCAGCGCGAACCCGGCAGGCCGAGCTTCGACAGGCTCATGCACAGAATAATATTCGGGTTCCACAGCGGCGTGGCGTCGGTAAAGACGATACCGGGGAAAGGCACACCGTAGGCGTTGTCGATCAACAGCGGGATATCGTGCTGCTGCGCCAGGGCGTCCAGACGCTGTAACTCCTGATCGGTGATCACATTACCGGTCGGGTTGGTCGGGCGCGACACGCAAATCAGGCCGATATCTTCGGTAATATGCAGATGGTCGAAATCGACGTGATATTTGAACTGGCCTTCCGGCAGCAGTTCAATATTAGGTTTGGCGGAAACAAACAGGTTTTCGTCCAGTCCGGCATCCGCATAACCAAGATATTCGGGTGCCAGCGGGAACAGCACTTTTGCCATCGAGCCATCGGCGCGGCGGCCAGCATACAGGTTGAACAGGTAGAAGAAGGCGCTCTGGCTGCCGTTGGTCAGCGCGATGTTTTTCGCGTCCAACTCCCAGCCCAGCTCTTTTTTCAGCAGGTCAGCCAGCGCATGGCGCAGCACGTCTTTGCCCTGCGGGCCGTCGTAGTTGCACAGGGCTTCGGTCAGCTTACCTTCTGCTAACATCTCGCTTAACAGCGTGTGGAAATAGTCCTGCATCTCCGGTATTTGCGCAGGGTTCCCACCGCCGAGCATGACCGCTCCTGGCGTGCGCAAGCCATCATTCATATCGCCCATCAGGCGGCTAATGCCTGTGAAACGGGTAAATTTATCGCCGAAAACAGAAAACGTCATAGAAAGCTTTGTGTGTTATCAGAATGTGACGCCCACCATAGCGTTTGCTGTAAAACAGTGCAATCGGACGCGGCGGGTTGAAACGCGTTGTTACGCAACGACAGGTAAAAAAATACCGCCCGTAGGCGGTATTTCATGTCTTACCCGGACGGTTTATTTCTTCAAAACCTGTGGGTTAACACAGTTCTCTTTGATTTCACCGGTCAGGGCGGCGATCAGGTTATCCACCGCGCAGGCGGCCATGCCGTAACGCGTTTCGTGGGTGGCAGAACCGATATGTGGCAGCGCTACGACGTTTGGCAAGCTGAGCAGCGGCGAGTCTTTCGGCAGCGGCTCGGTTTCAAACACGTCCATCCCGGCGGCGTGGATCGTGCCCTCTTTTAGTGCTGCGATCAGCGCTTTTTCGTCAATCACCGGGCCTCGGCCCGCGCTGATCAAAATGGCACTGGACTTCATTTTTGCCAGCTGTTCTTTGCCGATGGTGTGGAAGGTCTGCTCGGTCAGCGGCAGTAATACGCAGACGAAATCAGACTTCGCCAGCAGTTCATCCAGTTCGCATTTCTTCGCGCCGAAACGCTCTTCGGCTGCTTTATGCTGGCTGCGGGCGTTGTAAAGCACCGGCATGTTGAAGCCAAAATGCGCACGTTGCGCCACGGCCAGGCCAATGCGGCCCATGCCGATAATCCCGATGGTTTTATGATGCACGTCGACACCAAACCAGTCCGCACCAATATTGCTGTTCCATTCTCCGGCTTTCACGCGTTCGGCGACATTCACCACGCGGCGGGCGGTAGAAAGCACCAGTGCCATCACGGTGTCGGCCACGGTTTCGGTCAGCACGGTCGGGGTATGCATCAGCGGAATGTCACGACGAGTCAGCTCATCGACGTCAAAATTGTCATAACCCACTGAAATCGTCGAGACACCGCGCAGGCGTGGCGCGTGGTCCAGCAGCTCTTTATTCACTGCGCCGCCGGAACCAATCAGCCCTTCAGCCTGTTGCAGGGCATTGAACACTTTGGTGCGGTTCTCTTCGGTGATCCCTTCGAATTCGACGATGGAAAAATGTTGTTCCAGACGCTGATGCAGGTCGGCAGGTAGTTTTTTATACAAAACGATAGACGGCTTCATCACACACTCCAAATTAAAGGATTGATATACATAGCATTAGGTCAGGCTGATTGCGGTTTGGCCGAGGTTTGCTCCGGTTTCACCATCAGCGTCAGGACCACCGAGACCAGCAGGGAGGTGGCCATGAAAATAAATGAGGCTGCCGGGCTGCCGGTGTTGCCGTTGAGATAACCGACAAACCACGATCCGAAGAACGAGCCCAGTGCCCCCAGACTGTTGATCAGCGCCATGGCACCACCGGCGACATTGCGGGGCAGCATCTCAGGAATGATGGCGAAGAACGGGCCGTAAGGCGCATACATGGCGGCGGCGGCAATCACCAGCAGTGAATATGATACCCAGAAATGATTTGGCCCGACCGCCCATGACGCGAAAAATGCCAGCGCGCCAACCAGCAGCAACGGCCAGACGAAAATCTTGCGGTTTTGCATTTTGTCGGACGCCCAAGACACCAGAATCATGGCGACAGTCGCCGCAAGATAAGGCACGGACGACAGCCAGCCTGCTTCCACCATACCCATCTGCATGCCGCTGCGCAAAATTGACGGCAGCCACAGCACGAAGCCATACACGCCAATGCTCCAGGCAAAATATTGCATACACAGCAGGATCACATTGCGCGATTTAAACGCCTCGGCGTAGTTATGTACCGCTTTGATGCCTTCCTGCTCTTTCGCCAACTGGTCTGCCAGCGCTTTTTTCTCATCCTGTGTCAGCCAGTTAACCTGTTCCGGTTTGTCTTTGACCAGGAACCACCAACAGACCGCCCAGATCACCGCCGGAATACCTTCGAAGATAAACATCTCGCGCCAGCCGAAGGCGTGAATCAAATAACCGGACAGCACCGACATCCACAGCACCGTGACCGGATTGCCGAGTATCAGGAAGGTGTTGGCCCGCGAGCGTTCAGATTTGGTGAACCAATTACTGATATACACCAGCATGGCGGGCATCACGGCCGCTTCCACTATCCCGAGCGCAAAGCGGATCGCTGCCAGCATCGGAATGTTATTTACCACCCCGGTCAGGGAGGCAAAACCGCCCCACAACAGCAGACACCAAAAAATCAGTTTCCTGACGCTGCGGCGTTCGGCGTAAATGGTGCCGGGAATTTGAAAGAAGAAATAACCAAGGAAAAACAGCGCGCCGAGCAGTGATGACATCCCTTTAGTAATACCGAGATCATCATTGATGCCCGCCGCCGATGCAAAGCTGAAATTGGAGCGATCGACATAGGCCAGACTGTAGGTGATAAACACGATCGGCATGATATACCACCAACGTCTGATGGCGATTTTGGCTTCGTTCATGACTTTTATCCTCAGTTTCGCGACTGATGTGCGTTATTTTCTGTTATATAGGGTGCTAAGTAAGTGTAGCAAACAGGGTAAAAACGGCGCGGGTCATGCGCCATCGAGCTGCTCTCGCGTCGGTAACCCTTCGCTGTCGCCCACGGCCTGCACGGCCAGACTGCCGATTTTGTTGCCGCGTTTCACCGCCTGCTCCAGCGTCAGCCCTTCGAGCAATGCACTGACCAGCCCGACGGCAAAACCGTCACCGGCACCCACGGTATCGACCACGTTCTCGACTTTATAGGCCGGGACCTGCGCCTGTTCGCCGTCGGCAGTCTTGAACCAGGCGCCGTCCGGGCCGGTTTTGATGATCACTGCTTTTACCCCCTGATTGAGGTAAAAATCAGCGATACCTTCCGGCGTTTTCTCACCGGTCAGCAGCTGACCTTCGCTGAGGCCGGGTAAAACCCAGTCGGCGGCAAAGGCCAGCGCATTAATTTCTTTGCGCATCACCTCTTCGCTGCGCCACAGCACCGGGCGCAGATTGGGGTCAAAAGAGAGGCTTTTTCCGGCATTTCTCATCTGCTGTGCGGCGAATTTCAACAGCTCCAGCGACGAGTCTGACAGCGCTGCACAGACGCCGGAGAGGTGCAGATGACGGGCGGCGCAGAAATAATCCGGGTTAAAATCGGCTACCGAAAGGTGACTGGCCGCCGAGTTTTTACGGAAGTATTCCACGCGCGGGTCACGGCCGCCGGTCTCTTTGGATTTCAGCTGAAAGCCGGTGGCAAAGCGGTTATCCACCGTGACCTGCCCGGCGTTAATGCGCTCTTTTTCCAGCTGTTTAAGTACAAAACGGCCAAACACGTCATCGCCCACGCGGCTGGCCCAGCCGACCTTCAGCCCTAAGCGCGACAGCCCGATGGCAACATTGAGTTCGGCACCGGCGACCTGGCGGGTGAACTGTGTCACTTCTTCCAGAGGGCCGGTTTCGCAAGCGACAAACATCGCCATGGCTTCGCCGACGGTGACCACATCCAGTGCGGCGTGAGACGATAATTCCGACATGTTTTAGCTCCTTATGCCTGCGCGGCATCCTCACGCAACAGTTCGACGTAGTGACGGGTGACGGCGGTCAGATCTTTGCCTTCCAGCGGGAATTCAATTCCCCGCGGTACGTCCTGCGGCAGTTTTGCCAGCAGCGGCTTCCAGCTGCCGTCGGAATCGTCCAGCGCCACGGCGTGCCATTTATCGCCGCGCTTTTCCGCCGCTTTAACGTGAACATAGCCGACGTGCTGTGCCACCAAATCGGCCGCCGCTATCGGGTCCTGCCCGACCCACAGCCAGTTGGCCATATCAAAGGCCATGGTCAGCGGTAAATGCAGCGCAGTTGCTGCAAACATAAACGCGTTCATCTGCGATAAAATGCCGCAGTCTGAGGTCTGGTCATTTTCCACCACCAGTTTCACCGGGTGTGATCCCAGTGTCACTTTCAGTGGTGTGAGGTCTGCACCGGCTTTGAAATATCCCAGCGCCACTTTCAGCGAGCGTGCGCCGAGCGTTGCGGCCTCGTCCAAAAATTTTGGCAGCGACGGGTTAACTTTTCCGCCCTCAACGAATAGCGATTCGGGAACGGAATAAACGGTAAATAAATTTTTCTGCCGGATCTTTTCCGCCAGACCCGTCAGATTGGTGAGGTCAGCCTCGGTAAGCAATTCGCGGCGGATCTCCACGCCGTCTGCACCTGCATCCGCAATCACCGGCAGCAGTGCCGCCTGTCCGCCCAGCGCTCTCACGTTGTCATTGCCGTACGCAGCCATCACCACCACAATTTCTTTTTTCATCTCGATATCCTTGTAAAAAGCGGCCCGGAAACGCGGGTCAATGTTCAATCTTAGACGGTTAAACAGGGTGCGGATTTTTGTTAAGCATTTGCTGCATCCCAATTCACGTTAACTGGGACCGGTTCCATCGGGAAGGCACAAGGCTGAAAAACATGATCCCGCTCACGAAGTTTACGCAGTCGGGATTTTTAAAAGGCGGAAGTTATTGAAAGGTGTATCAGGCTTTTGCCGTAGAGCCGCGAACGATCAGTTCACCGGAGAACTCCTGCTCGCGGATCGGTTCCTGGCTGCCCTGAATACGGGTCACCAACTGCTCGAGTGCGGCGACGCCCATGTCGTACGTCGGCTGTTTCAGGGTGGTAATGCCCACCCCGGCGAGCTCCGCCCATTCCAGTTCATCAAAGCCCAGCAGGCCGATATCCTGGCCCCAAACCAATTCCATCCGCCGCATGGCACGTGCCACTTGTAACGTCAGTGCGCCGTTGGCGGCCAGTACCGCTTTACGTTTGTGTGGATAACGCGCGACGAAATCGCGCAGCACCGTTTCCAGCCCGGTGGTATCGCTAAGTTCAACTTCACCTTGCTCAGTGATGCACTGTGGCTCGCGTTGCATCCGCTGTAAAAAAGTATGCAGGCGGGTTAGGCGGGTGTTGATGGTCATGGGTTCGCTGAGGAATAAAATCGCCTCGAAACCCTGATTGAGAAGATGATCGGTCACCATCGTCGTGGCCTGGACATTATCAAGACCGACGACATCGCAGGAAAAGTTTGCCACTTTACGGTCGATCAACACCATCGGTAAATGGGCCTGTTGCAGGGTCGAAATTGCCGCCTCGCGCATGCCGACCGCGTTGACCACCATGCCGTCGACACGGTAGCTGCTGAGCAGTTGCAGATAGTGTTTTTCCTGATCGAGCTGATTATTGGTGTTGCACACCAGCAGTGTCAGCCCCTGTTGACGGCAGGCGGCTTCAACGCCGCGCATGACGTCGACGGAGTAAGGGTTAGTGATATCGGCGAGAATCAGCCCAATTAGCCGTGTCTGGCCGCTTTTCAGGCTGCGGGCCATCTGGCTCGGCTGGTAATCCAGCAGAGTGATGGCTCGCTCGATCCGCTCTTTTAAATCGTCGGAAAGCAGATTTTTCTCACCGTTGAGATAGCGCGAAACGCTGGTTTTACCGGTTTTGGCGGCACTGGCGACATCGCGTATCGTGGCGCGGACAGCGGCACCCGGCTCCTGTTTTTTGCTCACAACCTTTCTCCCCTCATGCTTATCCCACGGAGACTAGCACAGAGTGCCGAAAGGCTGTAAGCGTAACTCAGCGCACCCCTTCCGCCGTTCTTGTCGCCGCAATAGCCTGCTGTCTTGGCCTGCTGCTCAGCGTGAAGGCCGAAATAAGGGTCACACTAAACGCAATACCGCCGAGGATCAGATAGGTATCGCTGAACCCGATGCGGTCATACAAACTGCCCGCGAAGGCGGAAAGAAAAATCGCCGCCAGCTGTTTGGCAAAATTAAACCCGATCAGATAAATAGTCGCCGAGAACCGCACATCAAAAATCTGTGTGATGTATTTGAATACACCGACCAGCAGGAAGGGGACTTCCAGCGCGTGCAGCATTTTCAGTAAAATGACTTCTACGGCGGTGGTGGCAAACGAAGAACCGACGATGCGAATCGACATGATGGTCCCCGCCAGCAGCAGCGTATTTTTCGCACCGATACGGTTAATGATCCACGGCGAACAGAACATAATCAGCGCGTTGCACAGCTCACCGGCGGTGGTGACGTAGCCGAACATTTCGGTGCCATGCTGTGGTGAAGAGAAGAAGGATTTAAAGAAGGTGGCGAACTGTTGATCGAACACGTCATACACGCAGGCAACGCCGATCACGTACAAAATCAGCATCCACAGTTTGCGTTCTTTCAACAATAAAGCGGCGGTTTTCAGCGAAAATTGCGACTGATTGGCACCGAGCTTATCCAGTACCTGTGCATTTTTATTTTCCTGTGGGCGGGAAATCAGCAGTAAGATCATCAGAATCAGTGCCGCACCGGACCCCATCCAGAACACGATATTCGGGTTGATGTTAAACAGCACGCCTGCTGTGGAGGCGCAGATCCCCCAGCCGAAGCAGCCAAACATCCGTGCTTTACCGTATTCAAAGGCGCTGTTGCGGCTGACCCTTTCGATATATGCCTCGGTTGCCCCTGAGCCGCCAGCAAACACGAAACCGATGTACGCACCGCCCAAAATAGCACCGGCCACAATATTGATTTTCAGCAGTGGCGCAAACACATAAATAAAGAACGGTGCGAACAGGAACAGCAGCACGGCGATGATCCAGAGAAGATGTTTCTTCAGACCAAGCTTGTCAGAAATAATGCCAAAGAACGGCTGAAACAGAATGGCAAACAACGACATGCTGGAAAACACAATGCCGGTTTCCGTTTTGCTCAGGCCAATAACGTCAGACAACCAGATGGGTAAGAACGGATAACAGGTCGCCATAATGAAGAAATAGAGGAAGAAATAGCTGCCGAATATCCAGAAGTTAGTATTTTTTTTATAGAAGCAACCATCGCCAATTTTTGTCGGGTTCATAGTGATTTCCTTGCCGAAACCATCAAAACCGGCACGTGAGCACCGGCGTTTTTTATATTTATCTATTTTTCACGTCAATCGATTAAACGCGTTCGAAGTTCAACAGCAGGGCGCTTTCCGGGTCCAGCACCGGCAGCGTCAGCCCGGCATTCGCCAGCCATTCACCGCTCAGCACCGGCGATTCATGCAGCCACGCCGGTTGTACGCGCATGGTGTGGCCGCTGCCGCCACCGGCCAGCAGCGCCGGTTCGTCCAGCACCGTCACGCGATAACGGGCATCCGCTTTCAGCCCTGGCACCCGCAGTGTTCCCGGTAATGACCAGGTCGGCATTGCCAGCTGACTGACCAAAAATACCGCGCGATCGCAGTGTTGACTGACCACACCGTTAATCAGCATCGCGTCGTCAGTGTTATCAACACGATAGACGTCGCCGCTGTGCAACAACGACCGCAGCTGCTGATGCAGACGGGTATATTTGGCAAAACCGGCGCGCTCTGCCTCGCCTTCTTTCACCGGATCCAGCTCGATGCCCATATGGCCAAACAGCGCCGTCAGGCCACGGAATTCAATGCTGTGCTGGCGCGAGGTGGCGTGGCACCGCTTATTGCCGATGTGCGATCCCATCACTTCCGGCGGGAAGAAATAGCTCATACCGCGCTGAATTTTCTGCCGCTCCAGCGCGTCGTTGTTATCCGACGTCCAGAAGCGGTGGCTGCGTTTGAGCACTTCATAATCGATGCGCCCGCCGCCGGAGGCGCAGGACTCAAATTCAATCTGTGGGAAACGTTCGCCCAGCACGTCGAGCAGGCGGTAAAATTGTTGCGTCTGCGCCGTCAGTGCAGCGCGGCCTTCATGACCCGGCTGCACGATTTCACGGTTCATGTCCCACTTCACGTAATCGACGTCATGTTCACCAAGCAGCCAGCTCATACGCTCCACGAGATAATCAAACACTTGCGAATTATTCAGATCGAGCACGAACTGATGGCGGCCGCTCGGCTGCTGATAGCCCGGCAGCGCCAGCAGCCAGTCGGGGTGTGCGCGGTAGAGGTCTGAGTCCGGGTTAATCATCTCCGGTTCGACCCAGATACCGAACTCCATGCCCAGATTTTTGACGTGATCGATCACCGGTTTCAGGCCGTGCGGATATTTCTTCTCATCGAGATACCAGTCGCCGAGCGCTGCGCGGTCGTGATCGCGGCCCCGGAACCAACCGTCGTCGATAATGAAGCGTTCAACGCCCAATGCCGCTGATTCGGTGGCCATCTGCATAATGTAGTCGGGATCGTGGTCGAAATAGATGCCTTCCCAGGTATTGAGATGCACCGGACGCGGTTTTTCCGTCGGGAAACGCAAAATCTGCTCACGCACGAAGCGATGAAACTGCTGGCTCATGCGGTTTAGCCCGCTGGCGGAATAGCTGGCATACAGCCACGGCGTTTCCAGCGTTTGGCCTTGTTCGAGGCGCTGCTCACCCGGCAAATAGAGCGCTTCGGCTTGTACCAGGCGGCGACCGTCGATTTTGATGTCCGCGCGCAGACGGTGATTGCCACTCCAGCCCAGATGCACTCCCCAGACTTCACCTTGTTGTTCGCTAAAACCCGGATGACCGATCATCATCGCCGGGAAATATTCCGAGGATGTTTTACCGCGACGGTTTTCCTGAATAATGCCACCGTGATCCAGCAACGTGCGGTGCGGCTGGAATTCTTTGATCCAGCGGCCATGAAACGCCATCACTTCGGCAGCGCGTTCCGGTAGCGGTAGCGTCACGGCGAGACGCGTCACCTGATAGGTGCCGGGTTTGAGATTGGTCAGCGCATTGCGCACCTGCAATACGCCGCTGTCATCGAGGTGCAATTGGCTGCGAAATTGCAGGCCAGCAACAGCATCCTCTGTGATGATCGTCAGCTGATTTCCCTGCTGTTGGACATCAACGGTGTCGAATACCGGCGACCAGTCCAGACCGTCACGATGGCCTTCCACGCCCGGCGTACCGAAAGAGCCGCGCCCGGAATCGACGCTGAAATTGACCGGCGCATCGACGTCAATGCGCCCATTGGGCACCGCGCGGCTGAGTGAAATCGCGTCGTCGGCGCTAAAGCTGCTCAGCCGTTGCCCCCAATAGAGGATTTCGGCGAACGGTGCACAGCGCACGATCAGGCTGGTATTTTCGCTGGTTAAATGGACGATCTGGTTTTCCATCGTGTCACAACTCCACAGGGTAATTGTTGCTATAAAACGCGAACTGGTGGAGTTACTATGGATCCGAAACGTTTCGGATGGGAAATGCGGTGATGCAAATTTGTGATATAGGGTGGAAAAATAACCGAAAGGGGAATTATAAACGTGGGGGATGGACGGTAACACCTGCCTGCAATTCTGGCTGCCACAGAACCTGTAAACGGCTCAACGGTTCGTTGCGGATCAACGCCATGGTCATGTCGGCGATTTGCAGACCGACCGCTTCGCGGGTGCCCTGACGGATAGCGGTGACCGCGACGTCAGGCAGGCTGTCAGAGGGTAAACCGTCATAAATAATCAGCGAGACACCGCCATTGAGCAGCAACCCCGCTTCGTACAGGGCCAGTGCAGCGCCTTCGCCGTGCATATTGCAGTCGCAAACCATGGCCGTCGGCGGTTGCGGTAACGCCAGCAATACCTGCGTGGCCTGATAACCGGCGCGGCGACTCGGGCTGACTTTTTTCACGTAATCCAGGTTTAGCGGCAGTGTGTTCGCCAGGAGTCCATCGAGGTAACCCTGATGGCGCTGGCCGATAAACGATTGCTGATTATTTTCGCCGAGAAACGCAATGCGCTGATGGCCAAGTTGGGCGAGATGATCGACCGCCAGTTGCATACCTGCGCGGTTGTCGAAATCGAACCAGGCATAGTCCTGCGTCAGACAGCCGCTACGCCCGAGCGCCAGAAAAGGAAAATTGCGCTGCTGTAAATCCAGCAGACGCGGGTCATTATCCAACGTATGCGCGACCAGCATGGCGTCCACCCGTTTGCTTTCCATCAGGCGTCGCCACGAGAACGTCCCCAGCTCATCCGGCACCAGCAGCAGATCGATTTCATATTTCGCCAGTTCACGCGTAATACAGCCAACCATTTCCACAAAGGCAGAATTGCTTAACGGGTGGGAAGTGAAGGGGAAAATGAGGCCAACGGCATCGATCTTGCCCATCTTCAAGCGACGGGCGAGAGTATTGGGCTGATAACCGCGTAAATCTGCCGCCGCCTGCACCCGCGCTTTGGTGTCAGCCGACACATCACTGTAGCCGTTCAGCGCGCGGCTGACGGTGGTAACGGATAACCCGAGTTCTTTAGCAATATCTTTCAGCGACATAGCAGGTTCCGGCGCGGGAGGTAGGGAAGTAACAGAGGGCGCAAGAATATCACATCAACGTGGTGGGAACGTAGCGCAGGAAGCAAAACGGGGCCTGACGGCCCCGCTGGAATGGCTGGCAAAAACTTACTGCAACGGGCTAAGAGTGATCTCAACGCGGCGGTTTTGGGCTTTGCCTGCTTCGGTGCTGTTGCTGGCGATCGGATTATCCGGGCCGGCACCGGTGGTGCGTACGCGGTTACCGGCTACACCCTGGGTGATCAGCGCGCTACCGACGCCGTCAGCACGTTGCTGTGACAGCCTCATATTAAGCGCACGGGTACCGGTGCTGTCGGTGTAACCGACCACATTCACCGCCGTTTTCGGATACTCTTTCAGTACCATCGCCACGCCGGTCAGTGTGTTAGCGCCTGCCGGTTTCAGCGTGCTGCTGTTGGTGTCGAAGGTCACGTTGTTCGGCATGTTCAGCACGATATTGTCGCCCTGACGGGTGACGCTGACACCGGTGCCTTTCATTTTATCGCGCAGCTTAGATTCCTGCACATCCATGTAATAACCCGCACCACCGCCCAGCGCTGCACCCGCTGCGGCACCGATCAATGCACCTTTGCCGCGATCGTGTTTAGAAGATGAAAGCATCCCAACGCCCGCGCCTAAAGCGGCACCCAGACCCGCGCCAATGCCAGATTTACCGGCTTCGGATTCGCCGGTGTACGGATTGGTGGTACAGGCTGACAAGCCCATCGTGACGCAAAGGGCGCCAGCAACCACAAGAAGTCTTTTGTTCATCTTATTTCCTTTCTGGATGTTTTCTGTTTCAAGCCGAATCGTTTCCATTATGACCGCGCAGCTCTGTAGTCGTTGCACAGAAAAACGTGTCAAAACATAAAGAAGTGCAACCGGCAGACATCAGCCCTGTGGCGTTCTTGCGCTCTTTATGCGGAATTTTGCGGCGTTAAGCAGTAGGAGAATTCCGGTTATCCATTTTTGTATTTTTGCCGGTTATAGGAACTTATTCAGAAAGGGGCTGATGCCAGCGTAAAACCCAGGTAGGAAGCGCGGTTCCAGGATGAACGGTGTCATTGATCACGAAGAAATCTTCTTTGCGATAGAAGGCCACGGCGCGGTGGTTCTGCTGATACACCTCCAGCAGCAATAGCGGGAAATGGTCTTTTGCTTCCTGCATTAATTGCTGCGCGACGCCCTGGCCGTAGACGCTCTCTTTAACAAACAGTGCGCCGATAAATTGCTGATTCAGCACGCTGATAAAGCCATTAATCTCACCGTCATCGCCGCAGGAAACCCAGGTGGTGGCCTGCGGCAGGAAGGTCTCGCGCACCATTGGCGCGCTTTCGTACCAATACGACGCTTCAATAAAGGGGTGTGCCGCCAGTGTGCTGCGTAGCCACAACAGCATAATCGCTTCCGTGTCGGCAGACTTTGAGCGGCGGATCATGCTGGCTGATTTTTCGGGTGACAGAAACAGTAAGCCTGATGATCGTTCACCAGTCCGGCGGCCTGCATAAACGCGTAGCAGATGGTCGAACCGGTAAATTTAAAACCTTTCTTTTTCAGCGCCTTGGCCATGGCATCGGAGACGGCCGTTTTTGCCGGTACGCCTTCGGGCCCCAGTGGATTATTGATGACCGGTTGGTGCCCGACAAAACCCCAGATGAACTCAGAGAAATCTTCGCCGCTGGCTTGCATGGCCAAATAAATCTGTGCATTCAGGATGATAGCTTTGATTTTTCCTCGATGACGAACGATCCCGGCGTCGAGCACCAGACGCTCTACGTCGTCATCGGTCATTTTGGCGATGCGCACCGGATCGAAATTGTGGAAGTTCTGACGGTAGTTGTCGCGCTTTCTCAGAATAGTGATCCACGACAGCCCCGCCTGCTGGCCCTCGAGACACAGCATTTCAAACAGTTCACGGCCATCTTTGACCGGTACGCCCCATTCTTTATCGTGGTAGTCGAGGTAAATCGGTTCTTTCGAAACCCAGCTGCAACGGGTGGTCGCCATTCTATTGTCCTTATCAGAGGCCTATATGCGTGAGATCAGTGTGTGGCTTCTCGGATAACTCTGCAACGTCGTAATTTCTCCCCCTTCAACTTGACGCTGGTCGGATCTGAACAATATTTAAAGCCATTCATTACGTAATCCTTACGTTTTCATGGATTCGAATCACAGATATTTTAGGGAGTCACGATGATGACAGGCAAAAAAAACGCCGTATTACGGCTGACGCAGGGCGCTTTCGCCATGGCGATGTGCTTTGGTTTACAGCCTCCTGCGCAGGCTTACGATCAACTTTATGTGTTCGGCGACAGTCTGAGTGACACGGGCAACATTGGCCGCTGGACCTTCGACAGCAGCTCGCATCAGCTGTATGACGAAATACTCGCGCAGAATATCGGCACCCCATTAACGCCCTCCTCCAAAGGGGGGCTGAACTATGCCGAAGGCGGCGGCGTGGCCGTGCCGGGGCTGGATTCGGATTACACCACGCAGGATCAGGTGAAAAACTATCTGGCCGCTACCGGTGGCAAAGCAGATCCGAACGGGCTGTATATTCACTGGATTGGCGGCAACGATTTAGCGGCAGCGGCGCTCAGCCTGAACCCTATTTCCGCCGTGGAGATTGCCACCAACAGTGCGACCCAGGCCGCTTCGCAGGTGAATGATTTACTCAAAGCCGGAGCGGGAACCGTGGTGGTGCCGACGGTGCCGAACATCGGGCTCACGCCAGTGCTGATGGAAGGGATTATTCAAGTCGGCTTACTGCCGGTGCAGCAGCAGGCGCTGGAAGCCGCTTATAAATATTTGAATGCGCAAAATACACCAGGCACCGATGCGCGTACCGAAGCCATTCACAACGCGCTGAAGGCCTCGACCACCGCCGGGCTGAATTCAGCACTGGTTCAGGACCTGCTCTCCAAAGGGCTTATCGCCGCCTATGACGCGCTGAAAAGCGTGGCGGGCGACCTGACCGACACCTACAACACCACGGAGGATATTGCGCTGGCGAAAACCGGCGGCAACATTGCGCGCGTGGATATCAACGGGCTGTTCAACGAAGTCATCGCCGATCCGGCCCGCTACGGTTTTGCTAATACCGCCGGTACGGCATGCCCGGTAGGGACGTCGGCTTCAGAATGTACTTCGAACCTGCCGGGTTTTGACGCCAGTAAATCCTTCCTGTTTGCCGATCATTTCCACCCGACACCACAAGCACATGCGCTGATCGCGGAGTATATGCAGTCGGTGATCAATGGCCCGCTGGAAGTGGCGGCGCTGAATCAGGGATCGCTGGCGCTGACGCGCAATACGCAGGGGTTACTCGACAGCCGCTATCAGCAGTTGCGCACACAGAATAATGAATCCGGCACCTTTGGCATGTTCGGCGGTTATGCCGGGCAAAGTGCCGACAGTAAATTTAATCCATCACTGGGGTTAGGGGATGGAGATCTGACCACCAACTCGCTGAATATCGGCATGGACTACCAGCTGACCGAACGCTGGATGATGGGAGTGATGCTCTCCGGTGCTGATGATAAGCAGGACCCGACCGATAATTTCAGCTACCGCACACGGGGCTGGATGGCGACCGCCTTTACTGGCGTAAAAATCGCCGATAACGGCTGGATCAACGGCGATATCCACTATGGTTCGATGAACTATGACGATATCAACCGCAGCATGAAACTTGGCCCAACCACCCGTACTGAAAGTGGCGAAACCAACGGTAAGCAGATCGGCGGGCGGGTCACCGCCGGCTGGGACTTTCCGATTTTACCGGTGCTGAAAACCGGCCCGGTGGCGCAGTACAGCTGGGATTACAGCAACATCGACGGCTATGAAGAGAAGGATAACAACAGTACCTCGATGCGCTTTGGCGACCAGACTTCTCATTCGCAAATCGGTGCGCTGGGCTGGCGTCTGAATGCGCAACTGGGCATCGTTAACCCGTATGCGCAGGTAACCTATGACCGCCAGTTTGGCGATGACACCTATACCGCTACGGGTGCGATAAAATCCACCCGCACCCGGTTTAGCCGCACCACCGGTGAGCAGGATACCGACTGGGTCGACATGACCCTCGGTGCCAACGTGCAGATAACGGACAACATTGCCGCCTTCGCCGCCGTATCACAAACCACCGGGCTGGATTCCGGCGAACAGACCTCGTACAACGCGGGGATCAGTGCGAGATTTTAATGTTTGGGGGCGTTATGCCCCCATAAACTTCCCGTAAACCTTATCCAAAAACAGAACTCTTTCACTTCACATCATGCCCGCTACCTGATTCTGGCTGATTATCTTCCGCTCAGCGGGTATACTGGCGCACTCTTTTAAACTCACTGTCTCGCGTGCGAAACCAACATGCAAAAGTTTGATACCAAGACCTTTCAGGGCCTGATCCTGACACTCCAGGACTATTGGGCGCAGCAGGGCTGCACCATCGTTCAACCACTGGATATGGAAGTCGGCGCAGGGACCTCCCACCCGATGACCAGCTTGCGCGCGCTCGGCCCTGAGCCTTTTGCGGCGGCTTACGTCCAGCCATCCCGCCGCCCGACTGACGGCCGCTACGGTGAGAACCCGAACCGCCTGCAGCACTATTATCAGTTTCAGGTGATGATCAAACCTTCCCCGGAAAACATTCAGGAGCTCTACCTCGGCTCGCTGAAAGAGCTGGGCCTTGATCCGCTGATCCACGATATTCGCTTCGTTGAAGACAACTGGGAAAACCCGACGCTCGGCGCCTGGGGTCTCGGCTGGGAAGTGTGGCTTAACGGCATGGAAGTGACGCAGTTCACTTACTTCCAGCAGGTTGGTGGCCTGGAATGTAAGCCTGTGACCGGCGAAATCACCTACGGTCTGGAGCGTCTGGCGATGTATATCCAGGGCGTGGACAGCGTTTACGATCTGGTCTGGAGCGACGGTCCGTTAGGTAAAACCACCTACGGTGACGTGTTTCATCAGAACGAAGTGGAGCAATCCACCTATAACTTCGAATACGCCGACGTCGACTTCTTGTTCTCCTGCTTCGAACAGCACGAGAAAGAAGCGCAAACTCTGCTGGCGCTCGAAAAACCTCTGGCATTGCCCGCGTACGAGCGCATTTTGAAAGCGGCACACTGCTTCAACCTGCTGGACGCGCGTAAAGCGATTTCTGTGACTGAACGTCAGCGCTACATTCTGCGCATCCGTACCCTGACCAAAGCGGTAGCTGAAGCGTATTACGCTTCCCGTGAAGTGTTGGGCTTCCCGATGTGCAAAAAGAACGAGAAGTGAGAAACAGTGATGACTGAAAAAACATTTCTGGTAGAAATTGGTACCGAAGAGCTGCCACCGAAAGCGCTGCGCAGCCTTGCTGAATCTTTTGCCGCTAATCTGACTGCGGAACTGGATGCGGCAAACCTGCCACACGGCGACGTAAAATGGTTTGCAGCACCACGTCGTCTGGCGCTGAAAGTCTCGGCCCTGCACGAGTCACAGGCCGATCGCGAAGTTGAAAAACGCGGCCCGGCTGTCGCGCAGGCGTTCGATGCTGAAGGTAAACCAAGCAAAGCCGCTGAAGGCTGGGCTCGCGGTTGTGGTATCACCGTTGAGCAGGCCGACCGTCTGGTAACGGACAAAGGCGAATGGCTGGTTTACCGTGCACACGTCAAAGGCGAAAGCGCGCAACAACTGCTGCCTGCCATGATCGCCACGTCGCTGTCCAAATTGCCGATCCCTAAGCTGATGCGCTGGGGTGATTCCGACGTGCAGTTCGTGCGCCCGGTTCACACCGTGACGCTGCTGTTAGGCGATGAGCTGATCCCGGCAAAAATCCTTGGCATCAATTCAGCCCGTACCATTCGCGGTCACCGCTTTATGGGCGAGCCAGAGTTCACCATCGATAATGCCGATCAGTATCCGCAAATTCTGCTCGAGCGTGGCAAAGTCATCGCCGATTACGAACAGCGTAAAGCCATCATCAGAGAGGGCGCTGAGCTGGCGGCCAAACAGATTGGTGGTATCGCCGATCTGAGCGAAAGCCTGCTGGAAGAAGTGGCGTCGCTGGTGGAATGGCCAGTGGTGCTGACCGCGAAATTCGAAGAGAAATTCCTGGCCGTTCCTGCCGAAGCGCTGGTTTACACCATGAAAGGCGACCAGAAGTATTTCCCGGTATACGATGCTGCGGGCAAACTTCTGCCGAACTTTATCTTCGTGACTAACATCGAATCGAAAGATCCGCAGCAAATCATTTCCGGCAACGAGAAAGTGGTGCGTCCGCGTCTGGCCGATGCTGAATTCTTCTTCAATACCGATCTGAAAAAGCGTCTCGAAGACAATCTGCCGCGTCTGGCAACCGTGATGTTCCAGAAACAGCTCGGTACGCTGCGTGACAAAACCGATCGCATCGAAGCTCTCTCTGGCTGGATCGCCGATAAAATCGGTGCCAACGTCGAGAACGCCAAACGCGCAGGTCTGCTGTCAAAATGCGACCTGATGACCAACATGGTGTTTGAGTTCACCGACACGCAGGGCGTGATGGGCATGCACTATGCGCGTCACGACGGCGAAGCGGAAGAAGTCGCCGTTGCGCTGAACGAGCAATATCAGCCACGCTTTGCCGGCGACGAGTTACCGGCTTCCCCAGTGGCCTGTGCACTGGCTATTGCTGACAAGATGGACACCCTGGCCGGTATTTTCGGCATCGGGCAACATCCGAAAGGCGATAAAGACCCGTTTGCACTGCGCCGTGCAGCGCTCGGTGTGCTGCGTATCATCGTTGAGAAAAACCTGTCCCTCGATCTGCAAACCCTGACTGAAGAAGCGGTGCGCCTGTATGGCGACAAGCTGACTAACGCCAAAGTGGTCGATGACGTGGTTGATTTCATGCTCGGTCGTTTCCGCGCCTGGTATCAAGAAGAAGGCCACGCGGTTGACACCATTCAGGCCGTGCTGGCACGTCGTCCGACCAAACCGGCCGACTTCGACGCTCGCGTGAAAGCGGTGAGCTACTTCCGTACGCTGGATGAAGCCGCCACGCTGGCTGCGGCCAACAAACGTGTCTCCAACATTCTGGCGAAATCCACCGACACTCTGCTGGATCACGTTCACGCCTCCGTGCTGAAAGAGCCTGCCGAGCTGAAACTGGCCACGCATCTGGTGGTTCTGCGCGACAAGCTGGAACCGCTGTTCGCTGCCGGTCAATACAAAGAAGCGCTGGTGGAATTGTCTGCACTGCGTGAAACCGTGGATACGTTCTTTGATACGGTGATGGTGATGGATGAGAATGAGGCGGTTCGAGTTAATAGACTGACGTTGTTGTCTAAGTTGCGGGAGCTGTTCCTGCAAGTCGCGGACATTTCTCTGCTTCAGTAAGCAGGAGACTTTCAGCTTTATTAAAGCTGAAGCAAAGTATTAAGCGAGGTCGGAGGTACAATCCGGGCCTCGCTTTTTTGTTTTTAATTTCAAATTTGTTTTTAAATTCAAGATCAAAACCGTGGGCGCCGGCCCACACCGGCTCGGGGGGACCGCGCGTCCCCCCGAGACCATGAGGGATCCCCACAAATTACTCTTCTCACCAATGAGACACTGAGTCGTAGTTTTTTTGCCAGATATTGAAGGCGTTCAATATGTTGGCTGCTGTGATTAAATCGGATTCATGGCGCAGCACGTTTCTTGCTAATGTCTGGAATGAAAGGACCCTGCGAGTCTTTATTGTATTTGCCTGGTATGAATGATGTTTCCCTGTCAGTTCAATAAGATATCCAATGAACCATGTCATGACTGACGCTATCATTGACAGGAGGCACAGGACATTCAGCCGGGCTATTCCTGTACTCCCGCTG
>NZ_RCZD01000019.1 GCF_006438725.1 Ewingella americana
TGAAGGCGAGGATTAGCCATTAATCGGTCGACGCGTTTTATTTTATGTTTCACTTTTGCGGAACCGGGCAAATAGCGCCCTATGCTGGTGAGGGTTAAAGATGCCCCGCGAACTAAAGTCATAGACATAGAAATCAAGGCGTCACGCCGATAAACATGAATATGGGAAAGGGATTTTTGGAGAAATTTCTGGCAAACTTGTGCGACAGGCATAGCCGGGGTCCTTTACTTTTTGTTGGCGCACGAAGTAGATCATATCCCGCTATGCCTGTCTGCATTTTGTGGGGAGCCATCAGCCCCCAATACCCCTACTGAATCTATTTTCTGATGATTTCCGCTTAACGGCCTTTGACACATTCTGTAATAGAGTTATTTGAATTATCTCTAAAGATAACCTTAATTATGCCGATAGGGGCTGAGTGTTTACCCAATAATCAATGCCGTAGCGTTTCCTGCCGCTTTATTGTTCGAGGGGAAAGGGGGCTGAAACGGTAAGGAAACCGAGCTGAATATGGAAATCATTAGACCCATTGCACTATTCTCCGGTGTGAAGCGCCCGCGGCCTTACCTGCGCCAGCGCACGCTGGTGCAGGGGATAACGGCACTGTCAATGATGTTATGCCTGCCTGCTCAGGCCGCGTTTCTCAGCCCCGCAGACCGTGACAGCATCGAGCAACAACAGCGTCAGTTGCTCCAGCAGAACCAACAGCAGCGTCAGGAACTGCAACGCAGTACGCCGATAACCCCCGCGCCACAAACCCCACCGCAGCCCGGCGGCCCTTGTTTTGATATTCACACCATTACCCTGCGCGGCGCAGACCATATGCCCGCCCGCCAGCAGCAGCAACTGACCCAGCCCTACCTGCAACAATGTCTCGGCATTGGCCAGATAAACGCGCTGGTGAAAGCGGTGTCAGACTGGTACATCGGCCAGGGTTATATCACCAGCCGTGCGTTTCTCACTGAACAGGATCTTTCTTCCGGCACCCTCAGTCTGACGGTGATGGAGGGCAAACTCGAAGCCATCAACATGGAGAACCAACGCGGCGCGATGCTGGCGATGGCGTTTCCTGGTCTGGTCGGCAACATTCTTAACCTGCGGGACATTGAGCAGGGGATGGAGCAGATCAACCGTCTGCGTAAAACACCGGTACAGATCGAAATACAGCCGGGACGCCTTCCGGGATACTCGATTGTGAACCTGACGTCCAAAGCAGAATTTCCGCTCCAGGCTGGATTAGGTTTTGATAACTCGGGGCAAAAAAGCACCGGCACCGGGCAGGTCAACGGCTCGCTGACCGGCAATAATCTGCTCGGACTGGCAGACCAGTGGTTTGTCAGTACGGCGCGCAGCAGCGACTGGGCCACTGACCATGACGCTAAAAGCGTACAGGCGGGCGTCAATCTGCCCTACGGTTACTGGTCATTCGATTACAACTACAGTTACAGCGATTACCTCAGCACCCTTGAGTCTCAGGGTTATCTGTGGCGCTCCGCAGGCGACAGCCAGGCACACCGCTTCACGTTGTCTCGCGTGCTATTTCGCAACGGCGACATGAAAACGGCCGCGACTTTCGGCATGACTCATCGCCTCAACCGCAACTACCTCAACGACACGCCCCTGCAAAGCAGTAGCCGCAGCCTCTCGAGCTGGACTGCCGGAGTCAATCACAGCCAGAAACTCTGGGGTGGCTACGCGACGCTCAACCCGGCCTTCAGCCGTGGCGTGCCGTGGTTTGGTGGCGAAAGCGATCAGGATAAAAACCCAGAGGCGCCTCGCGCCGAATTCTCCAAATGGACCCTCTCCAGCAGTTACTACCGCCCGGTGACGCAAAAAGTCACCTGGCTAACCAGCGCCTACGGCCAGTGGGGGGATGACCGTCTTTACGGCAGCGAACGCCTGACCGTCGGTGGCGAAAGCTCGGTGCGTGGCTTCAAAGAGCAGTACCTCTCCGGCGATAACGGTGGCTACTGGCGCAACGAACTGGACACCCAGTTGTTCGCATTGCCGGGCCTCGGACAAATCAGCAGCGTTGCCGCCTTAGACGGCGGTTACCTGCAACACAGCAATCACGACACGAACGCGTCCGGCACCCTGTGGGGCGCGGCGGTCGGCCTCGCCAGCAGCAACGCCTATTTTTCAAGTCAGTTTACTGTCGGCTGGCCGCTGAGCTACCCAGATTCACTGTCGCCAGACCGTGTCACGGTCTATTACCGCATCGGCTTGGTATTGTAATGATGAGAAGGAATTCGGGGATGAAATCGATTAAAGAGCAGCCTGTAGCATGGTGGCGTAAGGCGCTGGCTTACGGTCTGATGGGCTGGATGGTCTGGCAACCGATGGTGCCCGTGTTTGCTGCGGATATCACCGTAGCCGAAGGCAATACCCGCACCGATCAGGCAGGTAACGGCGTTCCGGTCGTGAACATCGCCACCCCGAATCAGGCCGGTATTTCTCACAATAAATATAATGATTTCAATGTCGGCCAGCAGGGTCTGATCCTCAACAATGCCACCGGTAAACTGACCCAAACCCAGCTGGGCGGGCTGATTCAAAATAATCCCAACCTTACGGCAGGCCGGGAAGCACAGGGCATCATTAACGAAGTGGTGTCATCGAACCCTTCGCGACTTAATGGCTACATGGAAGTGGCCGGTAAAGCCGCGAACGTGATGGTCGCCAACCCCTACGGCATCACCTGTAATGGCTGCGGTTTTCTCAACGCACCCAATGCCACGCTGACCACCGGCCGTCCGGTGCTGAACGCGGATGGCTCACTGCAATCGCTCGACGTCACGCAGGGAGCGATCACGGTTGAAGGCCAGGGGCTGGACGCCCGCCAGAGCGATTCTTTCTCACTGATTTCCCGCGCCGCGCAGATTAACGCCGGGCTGTACGCCAAAGACCTGAACGTGACCCTGGGGGCAAATCATGTGGATGCGCAGGGTAACGCCACGCCAATAGCGGGCGCAGGCGTGCCGTCGGTGGCGGTTGACACCGGCGCGCTCGGCGGCATGTACGCCAACCGTATTCATCTGGTCTCCAGCGACAAAGGCGTCGGCGTAAACCTCGGCAACCTGAACACGTCTGTGGGCGACATGCAGATTGACGCCAGCGGTAAACTGACGCTGAGCAATGCCACGGTCACCGGCAAACTGAGCGCCAATGCGCAGGATATTGCCCTCAATGGCACCCAGCAGTCGGGCGGCGATATGGCGCTGTTGACGGCAGGCGAACTCACCAATAACGGCACCCTGGCGGCGGGCGGTAGCGCGCAGCTTAATGCGCAAACGCTGACAAACAGCGGGATGATACAAGCGCAGGGCGCACAGACCGTCAGTGCGTCGGCCCTGAACAACAGCGGCAAAATGCAGTCTGGCGGTGCGCAAAATATCACCGCAAACTCCCTGAATAATCAGGGGCTGATCGGCTCGCAGCAGGGGCTGGGGCTTCAGGTGGCTGACCAGATGACCGTCGGTGAACATGGCTCGCTGTTTGCCGGTGACCGGTTGACTCTCGGCGGCGGTCAGATGACCGTTAACGGTACGCTGACCGGTAAAAATGGCCTGACGCTCAATGGCGACTCCCTGAACGCCGGGCAAAGCTCACTGATCACCAGCCTCGGTGATATTCAGCTGAACGCTGCGCAGCAGGCGCTCAACGGCCAGCTGTCGACCACCGGCAACGTGGGCCTGACCGCTAAGGATCTGTCCGTTGGGGCGCAGGGGTCCGTTCACAGCGATAAAGATTTATCCCTGACGGCAACCGGCAGCGCTGTGTTGGCCGGTGTGCTGGACGGCAATACGCTCGAAGCCAGCGGCGGCAAACTTCAGGTCACCGGCACCGGTTCACTGGCCTCTACCGGGGATATGCAGTTATCCGCCCGCCAGCAGCAGCTCGACGGCACCACCAGTGCGGGCAACAATCTTTCCCTCACCGCTGACCAGTTGAACGCGGCGCAGGGCGGTAAAACCTCCGCGCAGAATGACGTACTGGCCAATGTCACTGGCGGCGGGCAGTGGGCGGGCAGCCTGATCGCCGGGCGGGATCTGACGTTCTCTTCAGGCGATTTCAACAATGGCGGCACGCTGGCCGCCAATCGCAACGGGCAGCTTAACTTCAACACGCTGAGCAATAACGGCCTGCTTCAGGCTCTTGGCCGCCAGAGTCTTACCGGCGATACGTTCAACAATAACGGGACATCACAATCCGGCGGCGACCAGACACTGGCCCTCAACCAGTTCAATAATCAGGGGCTGACCGGGACTAACGGCAACTTAGCGCTGAATGTGCGCGACGGCGTGACGAACGGTAATGCGGCTACGTTGCTGGCCGACGGCAATGTGGTGCTCAACACCGCGCAGGCGGATTTAGGCGGTACGCTGACCGGCACGCAGGGCGCGAACCTGAATGCCACTGCGCTGACCACCCGCGTCGGGTCGGTACAAAGCAGTCAGGGTGATGTGGCCCTGAATGCCGACACCGCGAACCTGAACGGTTTCCTCTCCGCCGATGGCAGTCTGGCGCTGACCACCCAACAACTGACCACCGGTACTGATTCGCAGACGCAGGGCAAAAACGCGCTGGGGATCAGTGCGTCCAGACAGGCTGATTTAGACGGAAAACTGGTGACGCCGGGCACGTTAACCATGCAGGCTGGCACGCTTAATAACGCCGCTGCGCTGGGTGCCAATAATGTGGACATCACCGCCACCACCCTGACCAACAGGGGCGGAATCACCGCCGACAACGGCCTGCACGTTAAGGCCGATACCCTGCAACAGCAGGGCAGCCTCGCCGCACAAAACCTGATGAGTCTTGAAGGGAAAACGCTGGTCAATCAGGGCAGCATCACCGCAGGCGATCTGGGCATGACGACCAGCACCAGCCTGACCAACCAACAGCCGGGCGTGATATCGGTCGCCAACGGCGTAACGGTCACCACGCCGGCGTTTATCAATGATGGCACTCTGGCGGCAAAAACCGTGGGGATCACCGCCAGCGGCATCAGCAATAACGGGCTGTTGCAGGGCAATGGCGATAGCACACTCACCGCCAACTCGCTGATCAATGGTGCCGGGGGGCGTGTGCTTTCCGGTGGAACTCTCGATTTACATCTCGGCGCCAGCCAAAATCAGGGGCGCTTGCAGGGTGGCCAGTTGAGCCTGACCGGCAACAGTCTGAACAACAGCGGCACGTTGCTCGGCACTAACGGGCTGAATGCGCAGATCCTGGGTGACCTGAATAACGCAGGCAGCATGCTGACGTCGGGCAACGCGACGGTTAACGCCGACACGCTGGAAAATAGCGGTCAGTTGCTCAGCGACCAAGGCGCGACGCTGACAGCCAGCCATATCACCAATCAGGGGCAGATCCAGGGCGATACGCTGAACCTCAATGCTAACGGTGCTGACAACAGCGGCAACCTGATTGGCCTGAAAGGGCTGACAGCACAGCTTCAGCAGGATCTGAATAACGCCACCTCCGGCAAAATGCTGACGCAGGGCGCACTGACCGTCACCGCCGGTCACGTCACCAACAACGGCAGCTGGCAGGCCGACAGCGCAGATTTACACGCCAGCCAGTTGGATCTCAACGGTGCGATCCAGACGGCGTCGCGCGCCAACCTTATTTTGACCGGTGCGCTTAATACCCAGTCACAAGGTAAAGTCGTCTCTACCGGCCTGGCCGTTTTGCAGGCTGTCAGCCTGAGTAATCAGGGGAGCTGGTCGGCGAATAACCTCAGCCTGCAGGGCGGAACGCTGACTAACAGCGGTGCGGTCAGTGGTGTCAGTCAACTTGCCACCGCGCTCGGCGGTCAGCTACAGGTGCAGCAGGGTGGGTCATTACTCAGCGGCGGCACCAGCCAGCTGAATGCTGGCAACATTGCCAATAGCGGCAATATTCAGGCGAATACTCTGATCCTGCACACCAACAGTCTGTCGAATGCCGGGCAGTTGCAAGGCCAGCAAAGCCTGCAAGGCACCGTGCAAAATGACATCAATAATCTGCAAGGCGGGATGCTGCGCAGCCAGGGTTCGCTCGATCTCGGCGCACAGTCGCTGCTCAATCAGGGCCAGCTTCAGGGCGATGGTGTAAGTCATCTGACGCTCAGTAATAACCTGAATAATCAGGGGACCTTGCTGACCGGCGGCGGCCTGACAGTCTCTGCATCCACGCTGACGAACAGCGGTGTGTTGCAGGCGCAGGGGTTGACCCTCACCGGTAATGCTCTCAACAACAGCGGCACGCTGACCGGCCAGGGCAGTAGCACGCTCAACATCGACCAGATCAATAATCAGGGGCAACTCCAGGGTGACTGGTTGCAACTGAACGGCAGCGCACTGCACAACAGCGGCACAGTGTTTGGCAGCCAGGCGTTGGGGATCAACGTCCAGAACGCCGACAACCAGGCAGGCGGTAAACTTTACAGCGCCGGTAACCTGACGCTGGTAACACCTGCGCTGAATCAGTCCGGTAGCTTGCTGGCACTGGGCGATATGACGCTGCAACTGGGCTCAGGCTTTACCCAAACGGGCACGCTGGCTGCCGGGCAAAACCTCAACCTCAGCACGCAGGGTGATCTGAATGTACTGGGAACGTTACAGGGTAACGGTATTCAGCTCAGCTCGACCGGCAACTTTACCAATAGCGGGCAACTGCGCGGCGGCGGCGGTACGGTGGGCGTCGATGCCAGCAATATCACGCTCAATGGCAACGGCAGCGTGCAGTCCGGCGGGGATATCCGCCTGGCCAGCCGGGGTGCACTCAACAACAGCGGCTTTGTCGGCGGTGCCGGTAATGTATTGATGTCGGCTGCCGGCCAGTTGGCCAACAGCGCGCTGCTGTACGCGGGCAATAACATGCAGTTACTGGCGGACAGCATCCTGAATAACCGCGGAGACATTCTGGCGGGCAACAGCCTGTGGATGCAGCGGGACGCCGCCGGGAATGCCAACAGCCAGATCGTTAACACCTCCGGCAATATCGAAACCACCAACGGTGATATCACCCTCAATACCGGCCATCTGCTGAATCAGCGCGATGGGTTGAGTAGTTCGAGTTCGTATCAGGCGGCAGCGAATAGCCCGGCGACACTGGGGCAGACCTCTATGCAGGTTAAACTCGGCTTTTTAGACGATGACGAAATTGGTGTATATCAGGCAACGGGAACTCGTCATACAGGAGGGAGCAACGGTAAAGGGAACGGAGCAACTGAGACTTATACCTATGTTGGTTTAGCGCCTATTGCAGCAGCCTTAAAGAGAAAATTCCTTGTCGGTACAACGACAGTTACGGCACAGGCTAATGGCGGTGCAGGGCGTATTGCTGCGCAGCGCAACCTGTCTGTTTCGGGCGGAGCATTAGATAACATTGCCAGTAATATACTGGCCGGAAGCAACATCACGCTTTCAGGAAGCAGCCTCAATAACCAGTCTTATCAGAATAGTACTGATAGTGAATATATAACTTACCAATACAAAGGTATTTCAGGGGTACATCCAAAAGATGCCACGCTGATACCTGAGATACGAAAAGGTAACAAACGGGGAATCAATTATAAAACCGACCTGGGTACACAATTAACCTACAAACTGACCGGCGCACCAACCTTTGAGCATGTCGACACCGGCGAAGGCCTTCGCTCGGTCATTCAGGCGGGTGGCGCGGTCAACGCCAGCTTCAGCAATAACATCAGCAATACCAACACAACCGCCAATGCGGGCGGCTTATCTCATGGGCTGAATGCGCCAAACCTTAACGGCACGGCAGGTCTCCAGCCGGTTGGCGCAACGCAAAGCCAGCCACTGGCGGCAGGTAAAAATCTGGTGGTCGGCTCGGTACAGTGGAATGACTCGGTCAGCAATGCCCTGAAGCAGATCGGCAATCAGGGCGCGGCCCTGACGGATTACCCGCTACCGACCGGCAATAATGGCCTGTTTGCGCCAGGCACCAATCCGTCCAGCCCGTATCTGATCACCACCAACCCGCAACTGGGCAGCATGGGAAAAACCGATCCTTCGCTGTTTAATGCACTGAATGATTATCTCGCACACCCGACGTCCGGCGCGCTGAAACCCGCCGTGCAGATGGGCACTCCGTCAAACCCGCGCATTGAGACGGCATCGGTCTACACCGATGAGAGCAAGTTTATCGGTTCAGCCTACTTTATGAACCGCCTGAACCTGACGCCGGACTTCGACTATAAATTCCTCGGCGATGCCGCGTTCGATACCCGCTACGTCAGCAATGCGGTGCTGAGCAGAACCGGCCAGCGCTACGTGGGTGGCACCGGTTCTGACCTGGCGCAGATGCAGTATTTGATCGACAACGCCGCCGATCAGCAGGCCGGCCTTGGCCTGCAACTGGGTGTTAGCCTGTCGCCGGAACAAGTGGCGGCGCTGACCAAAAGTATCGTCTGGTGGGAAAAAACCACCGTCAACGGCCAGACCGTTCTGGCCCCTAAACTGTATCTTTCCGCCAACGATACCCACGCGGTCACCGGCAGCGTGATTTCCGGGAACACGGTTAATCTCGACGCCGGACATATCGTTAACACAGGCAGTACCCTGCAAGCTGAAACTCAGTTGGCGGCCAAAAGTGGCAGCTCGCTGGATAACCTCAATGCGGGCCTGATGACCTCCAACGGCAGCCTGCAACTGAGTGCGCTCGGGGATATCAATAACATTGGCTCCTCGATAGCCGGGCAAACCGTGGCGCTGGCTTCCGTCAGCGGCGACATCAACAACGTCACGCAGGCCCAGCAGTGGAACGCCGCGCCGGGTACCAGTAAAAACAAAACCCCGCCGTTGACCTTCAGTGACACCCTGACCGGTGACGTCGCGAGCATTTCGGCCAGCAAAGGTCTGTCGCTCACTGCGGGCAACAACATCAACAACACTGGTGCCAAACTCACCGCAGGCAGTGATCTACAACTGGTGGCACTGAACGACATCAACATCAAAGCCAACGCGTTAAGCAGCGATAAAACAGCGTACTCCGGCTGGAATGGCAAAAATACCACCCGCACCACCGCCACCGACAGTCAGGCGAGTACGGTCAGCGCCGGGGGCGCATTGCAGGCCAGCGCCGGGCATGATCTGACCGTCGCGGGCAGCGCCGTCACCGCCAAAGGTGACACCACACTGGCTGCGGTCAACGACATCAACCTCAATACGATGGACAAGAGCAGCCATCAGACCAGCGGTAAAAACCAGACCGACAATAACAATGCCACCCGTAGCGCGGTGAGCAGCGGCGGCGACCTGACGCTCAGCGCCGGGCGTGACCTTAACTCGCAGGCCGCACAGCTGGCCGCCGACCTCAACGCCTCGCTCAGCGCGGGTCGCGACGTTAACCTCAATGCGCAGCAGACCAGCACCTACAGCGAGGCGCGCGGCAACAAAAGCGTCAGCATCCGCGAGAACATCAGCCAGCAAGGGACGGCGATCGCCAGCGGCGGCAGTACGGCTATCGTCGCCGGTCGCGACATCACCACCCAGGCGGCGCAAGTTTCTGCCAAAGGGGACCTGGCCCTGAACGCCGGGCGCGACGTCAATATCACCACTGCGCAGGAGAGCGAATACAGCTACGACGAGCAGACAAAAACCAAAAAACACCTGTTCTCCAGGACCACCACGCACACCGTCAAAGAGGATTACGCCACCACCGAGAAAGCCTCACAGCTGAGCGGTGACAAGGTCTCCGTGGTCGCCGGGCAGGATCTGACGGTGAAAGGCTCGTCGGTGGTCGGGGATGGGGATGTGACGCTGAAGGCGGGGAAAGATCTTAATATCGCGGCGGCGACGGAGGAGCAGTCCAGCTACCGGTTGAATGAGACCAAGACCAGCGGGATGTTCAGCGGCGGCGGTCTGGGCGTCACGATTGGCAGTAAATCGTCCCGTCAGCAGATCAATCAGGACGGCACCACCCAGAGCCTGAGTGGTAGCACCGTGGGCAGCACCGGCGGGAATGTGAATCTGATTGCCGGTGAAAAAGCGCACATCGGCGGTTCTGATGTGATCGCCAGTCAGAACCTTAACGTGGTCGGCGGCTCGGTGACGATTGATCCGGGTAACGACATGCTCACCCGTAAGCAAATTTACGAGCAGAAACAGAGCGGCCTGACGCTGTCCCTTTCCAGCCCGGTGACAGACTTGCTGTTATCGCTTAATGGCGTTGCCAAGCAGGCTTCACAAACCGGCGATGACCGTATGAAAGCGTTATATGGCGCACAAGCGGCCAACTTAGGGTGGGCAGCTTACATGCAGGGGGTTGGCACTCAGGCGAGCCAGCTTCTGAATGGAAAAATAGATAAAGACTTCATTAAGGTGCAGGCCAATATTGGCTCAAGCAAGAGTAAATCCACCTCTGAACTGGAGCAGAACCAGGTTACCGGCAGCTCATTAAGCGCCGGGCACAATGTGGCCATTGTCTCTACCGGTAATAACGGACAAAGCGGGGATATCAACATCAGCGGCAGCGGTGTGACAGGTAATGACGTCACTCTCGCCGCCCAGAACGATTTACGCCTTCAGGCGGCCAGCAATAACAGCAAGCAGACCAGTAGCGACAGCTCAAGTGGCTGGAGCGGCGGCGTGCATATGTCTTTGGGGCAAAATACGGGCATTGGTGTGCAGGCCAGCGGCTATCTTTCCAAAGCTTCCTCAGACGGCGAAACCACCGAGTACGTCAATACTCGTGTGAATGCCAAAGACGGTCTGAGCCTAAGCAGTGGGCGCGATACCATTTTGTCTGGTGCACAGGCACTGGGGGACAAAATCACCGCCAACGTGGGGCGTGATTTAACCATGACCAGCCTGCAAGACACTGACAATTACCAGAGTAAACAACAGAGTATCAGCGGCGGGGCCAGTTTCACCTTCGGCAGCATGACCGGTTCTGCTTCTCTGAGCATGAGTCAGGCCAAAACTAACAGTGAGTACGCCAGCGTAGGCGATCAAAGCGGATTGTTTGCCGGTAATAAAGGCTACGACATTTATGTCGGCGACCATACGCAGCTTAATGGCGCCGTGATTGCCTCCACCGCAGATGCCGCCAATAATGCGCTCTCTACCGGTTCACTGGGTTGGGATGACATCCAGAACAAGGCAAACTACAGCGCCAGCAGCGTAGGCATCAGTGCCGGTTTCTCCAATGACAACCCGAAAGGGCAGAATATGGGCGGCGCGCTGCCCGTGATGACCAACGCCAACGGCAGCGCATCGGGCACCACCCGCTCGGCGGTGGCTGATGGCAGCATTGTGGTGCGTGACCAGGGGAACCAGAAGCAGGACCTTAACGATCTCAGCCGTGATACCGAAAATGCCAACGGCCGTATCGACAAGATTTTCAACAAGGAGAAAATTGAGCAGAACCAGGCACTGGCGCAGGCTATCAGTGAGGTTGGCGTACAGACCATGCAAAACATTGGTCAGCAGATGCAGGTCAACGCGCAGCAGGATGCGTTAAATCGTCTGTCAAAAACCGACGCTTACCGACATGCCTCGTCAGAGGCCCAGCAGGCAATGGTTGATCAAGACCCTCAATATCTCGCGGCCCAAAAAGAGTACGGCATTGGTAGCACGTTCTGGACTGCGGGCACGGCGATTTCAGCGGCGCTGGCCGGGTTAGCCGGGGGCGATATGAACCAGGCGCTGGCAGGCGGGTTGGCACCGTATCTGTCTCTGGCGGTGAAAAAAGCCACCACGGATAAAGACAATAATGTGAATGGTCCGGCCAACATCGCGGGTCACGCGCTGGCCGGAGCGGTCATTGCCTACTTGCAAGGGGGTTCCGTGGCGGGCGGCGCAGCGGGTGCAGCCGGAGGCGAACTGGCCGCCAAAGCCATCATGGAGGTATACTACCCTGGCCGCACTGTTGAAAGTCTGAGCAATGCAGAAAAGAGTAATATCAGCGCAATCAGTACCCTGGCCGCAGGCCTTGCGGGGGGTGTGGCAGGGAATTCCACCAACGCCGCAGGCACCGGAGCGGTAAGTGGTAAGGTGGCGGTGGAGAATAATGCCCTCGGTGATGGCTGGAACAGTTTATTGCCATCAGGAACAGTGGATTACGGCCAGGCAGCGACTACCTGGAATCAGTATGCGCAGGACAATAATTTGACACCGGAGCAGACTCAGACCGGACTGAATAAACTGGCTACGGGGGATTTACCGGAAGGCGCAAATATTGCGAAAGCCTTTGTGGATGGTTATGTGAATGGTGTCTTTATGGCTGGCGCGTTTTATCTTGGGCCAATAGTAGCTATTGGAAAAGGTATTACCGGTGCGGTTATTGGTGGTGGGGTTAACTCGGCGTTCCAGTATATAAATATGACACCTGACGGTGAGTTTAGTTATTACAGTGCGGCGGTCGCAGCGGGTGCAGGCTATCTGGCACCAGGCTACAAGATTGGAGGTAATACCCTGATTAATATGAGCGGTGCATTTATGACGGATGGGCCAGATTTGTCGGCACAAGGCGGCGCTATAGCGGGTTCGCTGGCCGGGGGATACTTTGGGAAGTATGCGCCAGTTTTAGTGGGTAAATTTGGAACCGAATTACCAAGCTTTGCTTATGATATCAGTGGTTCATATATTTCTGAATATGGAAGTGATGCTACTAAAACGTTAATAAAAAAGATTGAGGATAAATGATGGCCATAATAAAAAAAGTCAATTATTTAATGTTGCTTATATATTCAACGGCATTTTTCTCGGTACTTGGCATTGGATATAGAACTATCGTTGCTCTTATATCTCTATGGGCCATTGGTGAATTTGCTTATGATTGGCATCAAGTCGTTATTGGATTGAAGATGGCTGTTGTAGCTAGTTTTGCAGTCACTTTAGCCGCATTCATCTTCAACAAAATAGACGAATACAATGCTCGTAAAAAGCCACCATCAGACCCTGATAAATGATCTGTTGGAAACTGAAAATCCCGGCCCAGTCGCCGGGATTTTACCTTTTAGCCTCAGACGTTCAGCTCAGTCCTGATCACCAGACAGCCGTTCTCAGCCGTAATATTCACCGGCTGGCCGGTGGTAAATCCGAACTCCTCCAGCCACTTACCTTTAATCGTCAGCTGTGGACTTGGGTTGGCCTATCGCCATTGGGGCGATAACTGACGGTGTAAAGGCGGGTTCTGACGTGAAATTACGATCCTTTATGATCAATACCGACTCGGGTATATACCCCAATCGCTAAACCTAACATCATTCTGGAATCTCCCTCGCAACCTCAATCAGTTACTTGGTCAGCCAGAACGGTTTGCAGTATAATCGGCATCGCTGCGGCAAAATCCGCAGCCGGGTTTCGCAGCCTGTGAATTTCCTCTACTAGCGACATGGAATGTGCTTCGTGCAGATTCAGTGTTGCGGCCTAAGTGCATCTATTGAAAAGTGATTTTCAATTTCTATGGTGGCTCAGGCGGTGCCGACTTCGGTCGGGCCGGTATTCCAGTAGAGGCCGGTACTGCGAACTCCGTCTGAGCTACCACCATCGAGTTTCGCAGCTTAGGTGGTAGCGTTATCTACTCTATTGGATACGCTAATCTATGAAAACGTCACACAATCCCACCTTCCTGCCGTTCCTCACTCAGTTTTGCGAGGTGCGCGATGAAAACTAAATCTGACTGGCATCAGGCCGATATTATTGCTGCGCTGCACAAAAAGAACACCACGCTGGCGGCACTCTCTCGTCAATCCGGTTTAAGTTCGTCAACCCTGGCGAATGCGCTCTCCAGACCCTGGCCGAAAGGCGAAATGCTGATCGCCATGGCGTTGAACGTCAAACCGCAGGAGATCTGGCCAAGCCGTTATGTTGACCAATCGGGCAGGCTGATCACACGCAATGTCCGAATAGCCAACAAAGGCTAAAAGCAGCGGTAACCCATGGCGGGTGCTGGAATTTCGCTTGCCGTGGGTACGGATTTATATCTGCATTACGGCTTAACATTTTCCTTTTCAGGCCGATAAACATCACCGTACTTCTTCAAACACGCTGCGCCTGACTCGTGGGGTATGGTCAGCCAAAAGTTTCAGTAACCGCTTTGATAAAACTGCGTATTTTGACCGTTTGCCGTAAACCCGCCGCCGTGAGAACGTGCATTTTCCGCGAAGGACATTGGTAATCGGGCAGCACTTGCACCAGCCGCCCGGCGCGGATTTCATCCTTCAATACCTCCTCAGGCCCCTGCGTCACGCCGTATCCTCTGACCGCTGCGTGCAAAAGCGCTCGCCAGTCATTGGCTCGAAAACGCCCCTCGGGACGTACTTCCTGCGTTTTTCCCTCTTTAGAAAATAGCCAGCGGCAGGGCGATTTTGGCGACCAAATCCCGTAAATCAGACAGGAGTGAAGCGACAGGTCGGCAGGTGTTACGGGTATGCCATTTTGTTCAAGATAACCCGGCGAGGCGCAGACGATCAGCCGGTAAGGGCGCAGCGGGTAGGCAATCATCGTGCTGTCGTTCAGTTCGCCAATACGCAGGATAACTTCATAGCCTTCCTCGATCGGATCGACGAAACGGTCGGTCAGCGTCAGCTCAACTTGAGTGTCGGGATACTTATCCAAATATTGCGTGATAAAAGGTGCCAGCATCGAGGCGCCAAACGTCACCGGGGCATTGACGCGGATTGTGCCGGAAGGCGTGGCTTTCATTTCGAGCGCGATGGCATCTGCGGCTTCTGCCTCTGCCAGCACAATTTTACAGCGTTCATAGTAGCTGCGGCCTATGTCGGTCAAGTGCTGGCGGCGGGTCGTCCGGTTCAGCAGCGCCGTGCCCAACCGTGATTCCAGCCGGGCAATGTGCTTTGCCACCATCTGCGGGGAAATGCGTAATGCCTCTGCCGCTGCGGCGAAGGAGCCGAGTTCGGCGGCCCTGACGAAAACATTCATGCTGGTGAGTCGGTCCACGATTCACTCCTGTTTGTTGTTTGTCTATGCTTATGGCGCGTGTTTATCAATGCTGAGTGTCGAATTATTCTTAACCTTCTGACAGATAATTGAAAGGTAAAAATCATGAAAATAGGCATTATCGGCGCAGGATTTGTAGGGCGCGCAGTGGCGAAGCTGGCGATCAAGGCCGGGCATCAGGTTATGCTCAGCAATTCCCGTGGGCCGCAGACGTTGTTTAGCCTGAAGCCGATGATTGGTTGCGAAATCGGCACTGCCACTGAGGCCGCCGCCTTTGGCGACATCGTGGTGATCGCCGTTCCGCTTACCGCCCTGGGGCAGTTGCCAGTGGCACTGCTTGCCGGGAAACCGATCATCGATGCCGTCAACTATTACCCTGAGCGCGACGGACAGGTGACAGAACTGGATCAGCAGAGGACCACCACCAGTGAATATCTGGCCGGTTTTCTGCCGCAATCGAAGATAACCAAGGCCTTCAATGCCATTCAAATGACGGATCTCGAAAGCGATGGCTTGCCCGCGGCAGACCCCGCTCGCCGTGCATTGCCGTTGGCCGGAGACGACGAGGAAACGAAAAAACGTATCATCGCTCTTTACGATGCTTTTGGTTTTGACGCAGTGGACGTGGGTGCACTTTCCGAGGGCTGGCGCTTCCAGCGCGCAATGCCGAGTTATTGCGTTCGCATGACCAGGCGTGAACTGGAGGGGGTCCTGGCCGAAGCGCGCAGGCCTGAGCCGGTTTAACGTGTTAGCCTGATCAATGCAGAAAAATCAACGCAATCAGTATCCTGGTAGCAGGGCTTGCCGTTGGTTTAGCAGGGACTCCATCGCTGGCTGGTAAGGTGGCGGTGGAGAATAACGCCCTGAAAAGAGTTCCTGTTCCGTAGTCCGCTAAAATAAAGAACCCGGCGCTAAGGCTGGGTTCTGACATAGAATCATGTGACTTCATGCTAAACATCCGCATAGCTATACCCCCTTCCTGCCGTTCCTCACTCTGAAAACTAAATCCGACGGGCATCAGGCGGATATTATTGCGCCATTGGGTCTTGACCCTACGCCTATCGTCGCATCGCTTAAAACAGACCAGTTGCAGGTTTAACAGTGCAATACCCGATGTTTCAATATATTTTGACTCGGTCAGTTGATGAGGGTTGTGTCAGGTAAACGCGCCGTCGCCGCCAAAAAGTGATAGGGATAATGGTTGGTTTAATGGGAAAAAATATTATCGATGCGCCAGTGGCGGCTATAAAAATTATCGCTACGGGTATTGCACTACCGGAGGACTGTGTCACGTCGGCAGCGTTGGATATCCGGCTGGGTAAGCCCGAGGGTTATGTTGAAAAACGGTCTGGTATTGCCTGGCGCTATCATGCGACTGATGAGGCCAGCCAGGCCGAACTGGCGGCAAAAGCGCTGCATTGCGCGCTGGAGAGAGGAGCCATTGCAGCCTCTTCCATTGATCTGCTTATTTGTGCTTCAGCGATTGCCGTACAGGCTCTGCCGTGCAGTGCGATTCATATCCTTAAAGCCGCCGGTTTGCCATCAGGCGTGGCCGGATTTGATATCAACAGCAGTTGTGTCAGCTTTATTTCCGCGCTGGAGGTGGCCGCCGGGCTGCTGAATACGGGGGCCTATAAGCGTATTGCCATTGTCTCGGCAGATTTGGCTTCGCGAGGTATTGACTGGCGGCACGAGGAGGCGTCGTTCATTTTTGGCGACGGCGCTGCCTGTGCCATTGTCGAGCGTGGTGACGGGCGAAGCGGTATTCTGGCGAGTCTGGTGGAGATGTATCCCGCAGGCAGCGAGCTTTGTGAAGTTCGTGCGGGAGGTACCCGCCGCAACCCACGCGCAGGTATGGACGAAAGCGACTTTCTCTTTCATATGCAGGGAAAACCCCTGTTCCGTTATGCCGCTTCTCTCATGGAAGGCTACCTGTCGCGGCTGCTGCAAAAAAGCGGCCTGACGCTTCAGGATATTGCGACGGTGGTACCACATCAGGCCAGCCACCTTTCCCTCGAACATATGCGCAAACGGCTGCACGTTCCGGGATCTTCATTGATTGATATTTATCGATATTACGGTAATCAGGTTGCGGCTTCGATTCCAACCGCATTGCACGAGGCGGTAATCACTCAGCGCTTTAACGCGGGTAAGCCGGTCATGCTTATTGGTACGGCGGCAGGTCTGACGCTGGCGGGTATGGTGCTATTACCATGAAAGTTTTGGTGACGGGCGCAACCAGTGGTCTTGGGCGTAACGCTGCACAGTATCTGCTCGATTGCGGGCATCAGGTGGTGGCGACGGGCCGTAATCGGGTCATGGGTCAACAGCTTGCCAGAGCCGGCGCGAATTTCATGCCGCTGGATCTGGCCCTGGCCAGTGTCGACCAATGCGTGAGACTGATGGAGGGGTGCGATGCTGTCTGGCATTGCGCCGCGAAGTCTTCCCCCTGGGGGGATAAGATTGCGTTTTATCAGGCTAATGTGAAGGCAACGAAAACGTTGGCGGCAGCGGCGGGACAGGCGGAGATCCCGCGGTTTATCCATATTTCCACCCCTGCAATTTATTTTGATTTTCAACATCATTATGATCTGCCAGAGACGTCGCTGGCGCGCTCGTTTTCCAGCCATTATGCCAGCAGCAAATATGCCGCAGAGCAGGAAATTGCCGCCGCAGTCGCTCGTTTTAACCATACGATATTCGTTATGCTGCGCCCGCGCGGACTGTTCGGCGCGCATGATAACGTTATCGTTCCCCGCCTGCTGCAACAGCTTAAACGTGATGACGGGGTTTTACGTCTGCCGCGCGGCGGTGAAGCATTGCTGGATCTGACGTTTGTCCAGAATGTGGTCTACGCAATGGCGTTGGCCACCCACCATCAGACGCTGCGTTCCGGCAGCGTTTACAACATCACCAACCACCAACCTCAGCGTCTTTCTTCCATGCTCGATGCCCTTTTGCGTCAACAACTGGGGCTGAATTATCAAATAAAGTCCGTGCCCTGGCCTTTACTGTCGATAGTGGCGTTCGCGCTGGAAGGAATAGGGAAATGCACTAATAAAGAACCGCAGTTCACACGTTACAGTGTCGGAGCCGTTAGCTTTGATATGACCTTAAGTGCAGAAAAAGCGATCAATGAGTTGGGTTACAGACCCAAATTTTCGATGGAACAAGGGATTATGTTGACCGGAGAATGGTTGAGGATGCATGGCAAAAATCACCACATTTGAAGTGGGGTATTGTACTCATATTGGCTGCATGGCCCTGAAAGGGGCCGGGCTAAAAGTGTGCAAATTTCCTTCCAGAGCTTACCTGCTGGAGGTGGGAGATCGCCGATGGTTGTGGGACACCGGTTATGCCTCCTGGTTTGAGCACTACACCCGTTCGGGCATTTTCCAGCTCTATCGCCATGTGACGCCAGTCTATTTTGATCCCAACGCGTCTTTGGCCCAACAGCTGTGCGCTCAGGGGCTGGTCAGCCGAGACCTCAGCGGGATTATTCTGTCGCACTTTCATGCCGACCATATTGCTGGGTTACGTGATTTCCCTGATGTCACGGGGATCTGTTCTGCAGAAGGCTGGGGGCATGTGCGCAAGCTGCGGGGATTTACGGCGCTGCGTCAGGGGTTTATTCCAGGGCTGGTCCCCCAGAGTTTCGAGTCCTCGCTACGTTTTATCGAAGGTTTCGAGCGGATCTCATTGCCCGCGGAATTGGCGCCGTTCGATGCTGGCTATGTCCTTCCTGATAGTCACCGGCAGATCATTTTGCTGCCGCTTCCTGGTCACGCTGTCGGACACTTCGGTGCGTTTGTGTTGACGGAGGCGGGGTGGACGCTGCTGGCTGCGGATGCTGCATGGTCATCGGTGAGTTATCGGGAACGGCGTGGACCCTCGCGACTGGCCAATCTGGTGTTGTCAGACCCCCCGGCCTATTACCATACGCTCAAGCGGTTGAACGAACTCTGGCAGCAGGGTGGCGTTGATATTCTGTTGTGTCATGAGGGCGATTTATGATCCCCTTGACCGTGCTTTGGCGTTATTTCGCTTCCCGGAGGCGGCACTTTTCACGGCGCGAAGCGCTTGAGCGTTGGCAGGCCAAAAAGCTAAAGGCGTTTCATAAAAAGGTGCTCAGGAAAAGCCCATGGTTTCGTCGTTATCTTGCGATGCCGTTTGAGCAGTGGCCGCTCATGGATAAATCGATGATGGTGCAACATTTCGACCAGATGAACACGGCGGGTTTACAGCAAGACCGACTGATGTCGTGCGCATTGCAAAGTGAGCATAGCCGCAACTTCGCTCCTAAGGTCGGGCAGTTTAGTGTCGGGCTGTCATCAGGGACTTCAGGACGGCGGGGGGTGTTTGTGGTCAGCCCACAAGAACAGAAAATTTGGGCGGCGGCCATGCTGGCTAAAACGTTGCCGGAGGGCTTGTTTGCCGGAGAGCGGGTGGCGTTGTTTTTACGAGCGGATAATAATCTTTATCAGAGCGTAAAAAACCGCTGGTTAAGCCTGGATTTTTACGATCTGCTGGGGTCTTTTCAGGACCAATTAACCCGCCTTGAGCCATATTCTCCCACCCTGATCGTGGCTCCCGCACAGGTGCTACGCGCGCTGGCATTGGAGGTGATGGCGAAGAGGTTGAGCCTGAATGTCAAAAAAGTCATTTCGGTAGCAGAAGTGTTAGAAGCGCAGGATAGGGCGTTGATAAGCCAGGTTTTTGGTGAGGTGGGGGAAATCTATCAGGCAACGGAGGGCTTTCTGGCCTCGACCTGTGCATTTGGAACATTGCACATGAATGAAGAGTTCATTCTTGTCGAACCGCAGTGGCTGGATGAACGGCGTTTTATTCCGGTTATCACTGACTTCACCCGGCGGACACAACCTATCGTACGCTATCGGCTTGATGACGTGCTGGTAGCCAGAGCCGGCCAATGTCCTTGTGGCAGCGCTGCTCTGGCTATTGAGCATATTGAAGGGCGGCAGGACGATCAGTTGATGCTCCCTCTGCGCCATGGGCATCGGCAAACGATTTTCGCTGATGCCTGTAGCCGCGTACTGGCGATGACCCTGCCGTTAACGGCAGACTATCGTTTGATACAAACGGGAGCCGATACGCTCTCTTTACTGGCTGATTGCGACCTCAGTACGCTGGAAAAATGCCGCGAGGCATTGACGGCCTTGTTTGCTCGCCAGGATATCGACGTTGCACAACTGACCTGGACGCTGGGCAGGCAGATCCCCCCCACGCAGTTTGATACCAAGCGGCGGCGTATTATTTGCCGATGGAAACATGCGGGCGAACGACCCGTACAAACGGAAGAAACAGTGTGAATGTGCTCATTACCGGGGCGTCCGGTTTCATTGGCAGTGCGTTTTTAAAACGCTTCGCCGCGTTAAACACCGTCTCGCTGTACGGTGTTGGCCGGCAACACATCAATGATTTCCCCGTCTCTGTCCGCTACGCCGCGCTGGCGCTTGATAAGCTGGAACAGCTTGACGTAACGCCTGATGTGGTGATTCATGCTGCCGGTCGGGCCTCCCCTTGGGGAACGCCGCAAGAGTACTATCGGGACAATGTTGAGACCACTCAGCATGTCCTGGATTTTTGTAACCGTCGCGGCTTACCTCGCCTGATTTTTATTTCCAGCGCGGCGGTTTATGCTCGTTTTGAACATCAGTTCAAATTACGTGAGAGCGACCCTGTTGGCCCGGTATTTACCAGCCAGTATGGTCTGAGCAAGTATCAGGCGGAACGGCGGGTAGCCGGATATCAGGGTGAAAAAACGATTCTTCGCCCCTGTGCCATATTCGGCCCAGGCGATCGCTTGCTTTTCCCTCCGCTGATGGCGGCTGCAAAAAAGAAACGTCTGGTACAGCTGTTAAGTGATGGCACGAAGGCACAGGCCGATATTATGCATATAGACACCCTGTGCGATTACCTGATGAGCGCAGTGACGCACCCTCAGTTACAGCCGTGTTATAACCTCTCATCCCATTGTCCGCTAGAGACGTCGGCACTGTTAGACGAGATTTTACAGCAGCTTGCGTTACCTTTACCCGATAAAACCATGCGAGTCAGTACCGCACTGCGTTTCGCGGGTATTTTGGAAGGGTTTTGGCGTTGGCTGCCACTTGCTGGCGAACCTCCCATTACTCGTTTTGGTGTTGGGGTGTTTGGGTATTCTGCCACTCTTGATGTGACGCGTATGCTGGAGGACTTTGGACCACCGTCGGCGAATTTACGCCAGAGTCTGCGGGATTTCTTACGGGTCTACCGGGCGATGAAATGATGACGTTGATCGTTGTGATCTGGCTGATGATTTTTAGTTTTAAACTCTTCTTTGCATTGCGCATTTTGCGTGCCGCTGACAAAAAAATCGCCGGTAATATCGACAATGTCACCATACTTCAGCCGATACTCAGTGGTGACCCGGCCCTGGAGTCGGTTTTAGAGATGAATCTGCGAACACTGTCTGGGGTGCACTTTGTTTGGCTGATCGACCGTGATGATGCTGAGGCTGGGGAAATCACTGCGCGACTTAAGCAGCACTATCCTGAGCACGACATTCAGATAGGTTGGTATCCACCGGCACCTGAAGGGATAAATCCTAAATTGTTTAAGCTTGAGCAGGGGAGAACATTAGTCAAGACAGAGATTGTTCTCGTGCTGGACGATGACGCTGTACTCAGTGAGGCCGCGCTTCGGGGGATGATCGGTGAGCTTGATGATCATTCACTGGTCACTGCTTTACCCTGGTATCAGGCGGCAGAGAATATCCCTTCTCAGCTGCTGACGCAGTTCGTCAACGATAACTCCGCGTTGACCTATTTACCGCTGTTACCCTTTACTGCGCCGCTAACGATAAACGGCATGTGCTATGCATTACCTCTCCGTGTGCTGGCGGACGCCGGTGGCTTTTCACCCATCCTGCACCACCTGACCGATGATCTGGCATTGGCCACGCTGCTGGCCCAAAACGACGTCAGGATTATCCAAAGTGCATCTCCCGTACGGGTACAGACCAGCGTCCCCGATACTCAGCGCTATGTGCGCCAGATGCATCGCTGGTTTTTATTCGCCACTCTGCTCATGCGTGAAAAAAGCCCGGGTGTGAATTGGGTCATTTTTATGCTTCAGGGGCTGCATCCGTTACTGCTTTGGACCCTGTTGATACTGGCCTGTGGCGGCAATACAGGGAATATCATCGTGCTGGCCACGGTATTATTGATCCGTCATTTCGGGTTACGCCGGGTTCAGCTTGCACTCTCCCGAGATATACCCGCACATCCGGTGCTGTCTCTGTTGTCTGAGTTATTACAGCCCGTACACCTGTTGCATGCGTTAATAAATCGCACAATTTATTGGCGTTCACGCCGATATCGAATTTTTAGCAACGATCGTTTTCATTCGTTATGACGCCCCCTGTTTTGACAAAAGTGTGTTTCCCCCAGGTTTGCTCAACCTCGCCACAGCCTGATAACGAAGATGCGCTGTCGTAAGCAGCACGGTATCAAAACGTTATAAATTAGCAGAAATTCAGCTATGTCAGAGGGCGTCTTTCGGTTGTCTGTGAAGGATATAGAATATATTCTCTATGCTTAATTATTAGCCTGGGACATGCCATGACGACAGCAAGCACGCTTCTCGATATTCAGGAACTGGCGATCCATACCGCAGCAGGGCTGCCGCTGGTCAACAAGGTCTCCTTTCAGGTTAACCGGCGTGAAATCGTGGCACTGGTGGGGGGATCCGGTTCGGGTAAAACCCTGAGTTCGCTCTCTCTGCTGGGATTATTGCCGCCGGGTGTCAGCATGACCGGCGGTGAAATCTGGCTCGATGACAAAAAAATTGCCAGCCCGGATACGCATTTTGACGTGTCGGCACGCGGTAAACGCCTGGCGATGATTTTTCAGGAACCGATGACCAGCATGAATCCGGTGCTGAAAGTTGGTGAGCAAATCGCCGAAGTGCTGGTGCGTCATCAGCAGATCGGCTGGAAACAGGCGCATCGCGACGCCATCGCTTTGCTCGACCGCGTCGGGATTGTGAACCCGGAACAGCGGGCGAAGCAGTATATTCATCAGCTTTCCGGCGGTATGCGCCAGCGGGTGATGATCGCCAGCGCCATCAGTTGTAAACCTGTCATGCTGATTGCCGATGAACCGACCACCGCGCTGGATGTGACCATTCAGGCGCAGATCCTCACGCTGTTGCAGGATTTGCAGCAGGAAATGGACATGGGCATCCTGCTTATCACCCATGATCTGAGTGTGGTGGCGCGATATGCCGACCGCGCCTATGTCATGCATCAGGGTCATCTGGTCGAACAGGGTCCGGTCGCAGAACTGCTGACGGATCCGCAGGAACCCTACACCCGCAAACTGATCGCGGCTTCACAGCCGGAACCTCTGCCGGAAACGGCGGCAATCAGCGTGGAGAATCCGCTGGTCCGCCTGCGTGAACTGACCAAAAGCTATCCGCACGCACAATGGCTGCCTTTCGTGCCCGCCCGACGTCAGACCGTGCTGTTTCCCACCTCCTTTGATATCCGTCGCGGAGAAATTCTCGGGCTGATCGGTGAATCAGGATCAGGCAAAACCACGCTGGGACGCGCCATCATTGGCCTGACCGACGCTGACAGCGGCGATATCGAATTTGACGGCGTTTCCCTGACCCGCGCCAATGCCGCCACGCGGCATAAAATGCGCAGCAGGGCGCAGATTATCTTTCAGGATCCGTACGCCAGCCTGAACCCGAAAATGACCATTGGTGAACAGATTGCTGAACCGCTGCGGGTGTACAAACTGCGGCCACCGGCGCTGATTCAGGCGCGGGTGGAAGAGTTGCTGAAACGGGTGGGGCTGGAGCCGCATCACGCCAGCCGCCTGCCCGGTGCCTTTTCCGGCGGCCAGCGTCAGCGCGTGGCCATTGCCCGTGCGCTGGCGTCAGAACCTGAATTGCTGGTGGCGGATGAAGCGGTGTCGGCGCTGGATCTCTCCGTACGCGGGCAGATACTGACCCTGCTCGATACCTTGCGTCAGCAGTTGGGTCTGACGGTGCTGTTTATCAGCCACGATCTGGCGGCGGTGAAACAGGTGTGTGACCGCGTGGTGGTGTTGTATCACGGCAACGTGGTGGAAAGCGGGGAGACGGCGCAGGTTCTGATGGCGCCGCAGCATCCTTATACCCAGGCTCTGCTGGCCGCCGCGCCGGATATCACGCGGGCGCTGCAACTTCGCAAAGCCAGTTAACCGCCGGTCAGCAACGGCAGCTCAGGGTGTTCGGCCCATTCATGCCATGAGCCGACATACACCGCCAACTGCTGATAACCCGCCCGCTGAAGTGCGGCGTAAACCGTCGCCGCACGTGCACCGCGATGGCAATAAATGATGACCTGCCGGTCGGGCTGAAGCCCGGCTTTTACCGCCCGCTGGCGGATCGCCTGCGCACTGAGAAATGCGCCGTCCTGCACCACATCCTCCCAGAACAACAAGACCGCACCGGGAATGCGTCCGGCACGGTGGCAGCACTCGTGCGCGAACTCCCCGCTGAATTCCGTCGGGCGGCGTGCGTCAAGGATCTGCGCGCCATTGGCCTGGGCGGCAAGCACTTCATCACGCGTCGCGGTCAGACTTTTCAGGTGTACTGCCGCAGAGGCGGTGTCGGGGTTTGCGGCGCTGATCACCGCGCTGTGGCTGGTGCCGGGCTGTAGGGGACGACCAGCCTGCGTCCAGGCGTCGAGTCCGCCGTCCAGAATGAGCGGACTGGCGATGCCGCCGAACTGCGCAAACCAGGCGCCGCGCGGGGAGCGCATGCCCACTTGCTGCTCAAAAAATACCGGCGTGACGTTGTCACTGATAGCCAGTTGCTGCCAGGCGCGATGAAACGCGTTCGCCATGCCCTGAACCCCGGCTCCGGTGCTGTCAGGAATGAAATAATCATAAACGTTGAGATGGTGCGCGCCGGGCAAGGTTCCCGCCCGCCACTGCGCCTGCTCGCGGACGTCAATCAGCGCAAAGGCTTCGCCATTTTTGCTGCGCGCCAGCAGTTCAGCGGCGCTGATCACCCCGTCGCGGGTCAGTGAACCGTGATTAGTGGCCAAGAGAGAGTGACTCCGTAAACAGCGGTAAAAGGGTGCCGGTACCGCATTCGGCGGCCTGTTGCAGAACCCGCGACGCGAGGGCAATGTCGAAAACATTCAGGCCAAAGGAAGAGAAATACACGCTGTCATCCGCTGCCGGTCGCCAGCCGTCGATCAGCAGATTACTCAGGTCGGCGTCCACCCGTTGCGGCGGGAATAAACCGGCACGGTACATCTGAAACAGGCTTTTGGCGCTGGTTTCACAGAAATCTCCCCACAGATCGACCACCACGCGGGTAGCGCGGCTGATGGCCTCAAAGGTCACTTCGTGATACCCCACCTGAATCACCAGCCGGCCGGGAAGGATGGCCTCAGTGCCAAGCAAAGGCGCGGCGGCGCTGGTGCAGGTGATCACTGCATCAGCCTGCTGGGTGATGGCTTCCTCAAGATCCGTCACTCTGACCAGCGGCCACGGCAGATTTTTCGCACTGACCGGCAGTGCAGCAGCACTGCGATCCCACCAGCTTACCTGTTGCAGAGCGGGAAAAAGCTCACGCAGCATGTCGAGATGCGCCACCGCCTGCACGCCTGCGCCCAGCAACAGAATGCGTTGCACCGGACGCGGCGCGGCCAGGCGCAGGGCAATCGCGGAAACCGCCGCCGTGCGTGTGGCGGTCAGCGCACGGCTTTCGACCAGCCCGAGTGGCAGGCCGTCATCCGCGCGGTTTATCAGCGTCAGCGCCATAGCCTGCGGCAGTCCGTCCTGTGCATCCGGGCGGTGCGCGGTCCATTTCACGCCTGCGGCGTTGAAACGTCCGCCGACGCAGGCGGGCAGCGCGTAGGCTTTTCCCCGTGACGAACCGAGATCCACGTGAGTTTCCGCTGGCATCTGTGCCTGTTGCTGACGCATGAGTGTGACAACGTCACAAACATCGTCCACCGCAGCCTGTGCCCGCGTCCCGCCGAGGCTGATCACATCCTGCTGACTCAGATAGCGAAAACCTGGGGTCATGTTAATGCTCCAGTAATGTCTTAGCGAAAGGATACAGCGCCGGAGAACCCCCGCAGTGGACGAAAATCACCCGCGAACCGGCGCTGATTTTGCCCTGTTCAGTCAGGCTTATCAGGCCGTGCATGGCTTTGCCGGTATACACCGGATCCAACAGCACCCCTTCTGCCTGCGCGACACGGTAAATGGCGTCGATGCCGCCCTCTGAAGGCACGCCATAAGCGGTGCCGACAAAGCTGTCCTCGATCCAGATATCCTCCGGTTGCCAGCGTTGCGGCCATTCGAGCAGGTCGGCACAATCCTGCGCCATTGCGGAAATCCGTTCCTGAAACCATGCCGCTTTGGCACTGACGCTGATCCCGACAATTCTGGTCTCTGGCCAGTACTGACGCGCGCCGACGTACAGCCCGGCGAGCGTGCCGCCGGAGCCGGTAGGGGCGACGATAACGTCAGGCGGCGGCTGATGACGCTCCCTGAGCTGGATATCCATTTCCTCAATCGCGCGGACATACCCCAGCGCGCCGAGCGGGGTAGCACCGCCCAGCGGAATGATCAGCGCCTTTTCACCCCGTGCCTGCGCCGCCTCAGCGTGGGCGTTCATTGCCCCCTCAATCTGAGTGAAGTAGCCATCGGGATCGAGAAATTCCAGCTCGGCGCCAAACAGCTTGTCGAGCAGGAGATTGCCCTGATAGGTTTCAGGTTGATTGCCGCGCAGCACCAGCACGGGTTTCATGCCGAATTTACGTGCCGCCGCCGCCACCATCCGCGCATGGTTAGACTGGTGGCCGCCGGTGGTAATCACCACCTTGACCTGCTTATTGCAGGCGTCGGCCATCAGGTATTCCAGCTTACGGACTTTGTTACCGCCACCACCGAAACCGGTGTAATCATCACGTTTGATATCCAGCGTGATGCCCAGCGACGTCCCCAGCGCGTCAAGACGCTCGAGGGGCGTGGGGAAAAACCCCAGTGACACTCTTTCAAAATCATCTGACTGTTTCATAATAAATAACCTGCTAATTATATTGACGACTTTCCCGGGTGTTGCCGCAAAGCACCGGCGGATTCCTCCACCGGCGCAGAAAATGAGGGTTCATGATGAAAAAAACGGATCCAGTCGGTGACCGATTGCTGGAAACGTTGCAGCCCGCGCAGGGTGACGAATTCGTTCACGCCGTGCGCATTGCCGCCGTGCCCGAGCCCGCCGAGCAGAAATGCCGGGGCCACGCGGGCAAAGGTATAAGCCGGTGCACAGCCGGGCGCCCATGGCCAGATCTGTGGCACGGCGTCCTGCGCCTGATAGCTGGCGAGCAGGGCATTGACTCCGGCGCTGCCAAAGGGGAAACGGTGTCCGGGGTAGCTGTCGTCGAGTTCCAGTTCCACGCCGGCGAACTCAGGCCGGGCCAGTGTCTGGCGGATACCGGCCAGCAACTGTTCGCCGTCGATGCCGGGCGGGACGCGCAACGCAAATTCCGCGCTGGCGCTGTGCGGAATGACGCCGCGAGCCTCCAGCGGGTCGCTGCGGATCTCCGAAATGTTCAGCACCGCACCATTGATTAACTGTTGCAGGCAGGCCAGCGTATCGCCGCTGACGTTCAGCCGTTCGCTGTGGCGAAAACGCAGCTCATCTTTAATACTGAACTGTTCCGCCAGCGTGCGCAGCAGGGTGTTGGCCTCTTCATCTACCCGCTGGCGGGCGAGTACGCCGCTGTCGTGTGCTGGCGCGATAGCATAAAGAGCGGCAATCAGCCGCCAGAGGGGATTGGCAATCCAGTTCGAGTTACTGGCGTGGATAGCCGCGTGCGGGCCACCCCAGGCCCCGCCGCGAACCCGCAGACGGCCACCGCTCAGGCCGCTGAAACCGAGGTACACCCGTGGTTTTCCACCGCCGTATTCGCACAGCGACGGGAAAAACACCGCCGCAGCAGGTGACACCGGGCAGGGATCCTGTGCCAGATATCGGCGTAACTGGCCGCTGCCCACTTCTTCTTCACCCTCGAGAATGATCTCCAGATTGACGTCGAGTTCACCCGCATCGCACAGGGTTTTGACCGCCATTAGCATCCCAGCCAGCGGCCCTTTGTTGTTCTCCGCGCCGCGCGCCACAAAGACCGGACCGACGCCCGGCCAGTCGGAAATGCCACCGCTAAACGGCGGGAATTCCCAGCCCGCCGGGGCGGCAGGCATCACGTCATACATGTTGTAGAGCACCAGCGTTTTCTGTGCCTGCCGGTCGATGCGCATGTGCACCAGCGGCGGCGCGTTCTGCGCCGTTTGCTGGCTGACCGCCAAGACCGGCATGCCGTGCAGCTCGCGGCCGATCCAGTCTTCCAGCCACTGCGCCAGCGCGCGCTGTTGTTCAGGCTGGCCGGACACGCTGGCGAACGGCGTGATGGCGGACAGCAGATCAAGCGTAGGTTGCAGCAATGGCGGGATGGAAAGCGTCACAGGCGGATCCTCGGGTTCAGTACCACATACAGCAGGTCGATAATCAGATTGATGGCCACAAAGACCAGCGCCGCGAGCAGCACAATGGCCTGAACCAGCGGGAAATCGCGGTTCTGGATCGCCTGCACGGCGAGGCGGCCAATTCCTGGCCAGGCAAAGATGATCTCAGTGACCAGCGCGCCACCGAGCAGCGAAGCGAAATACATGCCCTGCACGGTGACCACCGGGATCAGCGCATTACGCAACCCGTGACGCACGACGATACGCCAGCGGCTCAGGCCTTTGGCACGGGCGGTGCGGATGTAATCTTGCTGCATGACGTCAATCAGGCTGGCGCGGATCAGCCGCGCAATAGCACTCATGTAATACGCACCGAGGCTGATGGCAGGCATCACCAGTTGGCTGGCACTGCCATAACCGCTGGACGGTAGCCAGCGCAGGTTCAGGCTGAAAACGATGATCAGCAGCAGCCCGAGCCAAAAGACCGGCACCGCCTGACCACTGAATGCCAGCAATCGGCAAAGCAAATCCCACACGCTGTTCTGATATAAGGCACTGACGATCCCGAGCAGCAGCCCGGCGGCGGTACTCCACAGCAGAGCGGTGACGGCTAATAGCAGGGTGGCCGGCACCCGCTGACCAATCAGCTCGGTGACCGGCTGGCTGTAACGCAGCGAATCGCCAAGATTGCCCTGCAACACGCCAGTCAGGTAGTGCCAGTATTGCCAGGTCAGCGAACGATCAAAGCCCATGCTGTGACGGAAATGCTCAATTTCCTGTTGACTCGAACCGGGCGGCATCATCACTGCCGCGGGATCGCCGGTCAGATGCAGACTGTAGAAAATCAGCAGAGAAACGCCAAACATCACCAGCACGGACTGGGCGAGGCGTTGCAGGATATAACGCAGCATATCAGTCGAGCCTCGTGTGGGTTTTACGCAGCAGACTGTCGCCGAGCAGGTTGCAGCTCACCACCAGCGCGGCAATCACCAGCCCTGGATACAGCACCAGCCACTGAGCGAGCAGCATGTAAGAGCGGCCTTCGCCGATCAGATTGCCCAGCGTCGGCGTCGGCGGCTGAATACCCATTCCGAGAAAACCAATCGACGCTTCCAGCACGATCAGGCGCGGAATGTCCAGCGTCAGCAGGACAATCAGCGGCGTCAGCAGGTTAGGGAACACATGGCGCAGTAAAATGCGTGGTGCGGAGAACCCCATGGCTTTCACTGATTCGATGTATTCCAGTTCGCGGATTTCCAGCGTTTTGGCACGGGCAACGCGGGCGTATATCGCCCAGCTGGTCACGCCCATGATGAGAATGATATTGGTGAGCGAGGCACCAAACAGCGCCATCACCAGTAAGATCAGCAGGATAAAGGGCACGGCGAGCTGAATATCCATCAGGCGCATGATCAGCGCGTCCAGCCAGCCACCGGCATATCCGGCAATCATGCCCAGCAGCGAGCCGGTCACTGCGGCAATGGCCGCAGCCAGCAGCACGATCATCAGCGAAAGCCGGGTGCCGGAGAGAATGCGTGAGAGTAAATCGCGGCCCAGTTGGTCAGTGCCCAGCAGATGGTGAGCGCCGGGCGCAGAAAACGCCGCCGCCAGATCGTTGGTTAACGGATCCGGTAGCGGTAACCACGGCGCAAGGAGCGCCGGGATGATGACGAGTAACAGCAACAGCCCGCCGAGAATGCCGTCGCCATAAAACCGGCGACGGGGTTTTCGCTGCAAAGCTGAGCGCAGTGAAATCATTTAAGCCTCAGATCAAACAGCGGAATACGGGAGTCTGCGCGGCCGGTGAAGGTCACATCGTCGGCACTGGCGTAAAGTGAGTCTTCTTTATACAACGGGATCAGCGGTTGCTGCTGAGCAACCCACTGCTGGATCTGCTGCAAAATCTTCTCACGTTTGGCCGGATCCACCGTGGTGCGGCTGCTGTTGAGCAACGCATCCAGTTCCGGTGAATTCACCGTCGAATAGGGTTCTCCAGAATGCAGGATCGGATACAGCGCGGCATCGGCATCCAGCGTCTGGGTGGAGCCCCACGCCAGCATGTACATCGGCGCCTGTTTCTGCGAGGCCACCTGCTGGGTATAGACCGACCATTCCGGCACTTCCAGTTCGGCTTTTACGCCAATGGCAGCCAGATCCTGCACAATCGCCTGGGCGACGTCGGCGCTGGCGATATAACGGCGCGGCGCCTGGAAGCGCAGGGTGAATCCTTGCGGATAACCCGCTTCCGCCAGCAGGGACTTCGCTTTGGCGATGTCCTGTGCCGGAGCCGGGATCGCGTCATAACCAAAGTCTTTCGGTCCGGCCATCGTGCCGGTGGGTGTACCGAAACCGTGCAGCAAATCGCGGGTATACGCCGTGCGGTTGAGAGCCAGAGACAGCGCCTGACGAACGCGGACATCATTCAGCGGTTTCTGATCGTTCTTCAGCCCGAGATAAATCGTCAGGCCGCCATTTTTGACCTGTTCCAGATGTACGCCGGGTTTATTCTTCAGCGCGGGCACCAGATCGGCCGGAACGCCATCGACCAGTTGTACTTCGCCGGTCAGCAGAGCGGTGATTCGGCCGGTCGCTTCAGGAATCGGCCGCCAGGTGACTGTGTCGATCGCAGGTTTGCCACGCCAGTAATCGGGATTGGCCTGCATCACCACTTTTTCATCCGGGATAAAGGTTTCCAGCCTGTAGGCACCGGAACCCACCGGTTTACGGGCAAATTCCGCCGCGCCCACTTTGGTGACATATGCCGGTGGCACAATATAGGTCGGATAGCGGCTCATGCGGGTTGGCAGCAACGGGTCAGGGCCGCTGGTGTGAATTTTCACCTGATACTCACCGGTGATTTCCACTGACTTGATAGTGCGGATATAAGAGATGGTTGGCGCGTGGTTGGCCGGATCGAGTATGCGATCGATGGAGAATTTTACTGCCTGCGCATTCACCGGTTCGCCGTCACTGAACTTCACGCCTTCACGCAGGGTAAACTCCCAGGTGGTATCGTCGAGTGATTTCCAGCTCGTCGCCAGCCCCGGCTGCAACTGCATATTGGCATCGCGCAGCACCAGCGTATCAAAAAGATTATCCACCAACGTGGCGGATTCTTTCAGGAACCCGGGATCCATCGCCGTGGCAGACGTGGTTTGCGCGATCACCAGTTCAGAGGCGAAAGCCACCGGGGTGGTCAGGCTGATGAGCAGAGCCAGTGAAGCCAGTTTAAAGGCAGGTATTCTCATTTACGGTCATTCCCAAAGTGAAGCCGCCAGAAGCATTGACGGAATTAAAGTTTAATCAGGGCGTTTTTAAACGTTCAATTAATGCTCAATTTCTTAATACATGATATATCCTATATAATGTATTTTTGGCAAGCTACAGTTTAAACCGCAAAAGAAAAGCCATAATTTTGCTAAAGGAAATGTCACATGTTTGAGATGGAAAAAGCGCAGCGTGTCAGCCTGACCATGCAGGTCGAAGCCAAACTGAAAGGGGCGTTAATTGTCGGCGTCCTCAAGCCGGGCGCGCGTCTGGTCACCAAAGATATCGCCGATCAGTTGGGTACCAGCGTGACGCCGGTGCGCGAAGCGTTGCTGCGGTTGGTGTCTGCCGGTGCGCTGGACGCCACCCCCGCTCAGGCATTTTTGGTGCCAAAAATTCCGCTGGCGCGTTATCAGGAAATCACGCTGATCCGCAAAAATCTCGAAGGTTTGGCGGTGTCACAAGCGTCTTTGCACGTCACGCCGGAGCAACTCATGTTACTCACCTCGCTGAATGCGAAATTCATGGCGGCAAAAGTGGAGAACGACGTCGAAGAGGCCTTACAGGCGAACCGTGAGTTCCGCTTTACGCTGTATGAGATGGCGGCTATGCCGACGCTGACGGCGCTTATCGAGCAACTGTGGGTGCAAATCGGCCCGTGCTTTAACTATCTTTATCCGCAGTCTTCGCACATGGCTAAAGGGAAGCACAACTACGATCAGCTGCTGCTGGCGCTGGAAGCGGGCGACAGCAAACGGTGCGTGAAGCTGATTCATAAAGCCATTGATGACGGCGCGGCGATTCTGGGGGAACACTATTTTTCGCAGGAGTAAGTCTTGCATGGGAGCCAGCCCCCATTACCCCGTGCCGTCCTCCAGACGACTGATATGCAGGCTGAGCCAGGTGAGCTCATCTTTTGGTAAAGAAATGTGATATTTTTCCTGTACATAATCGCGGATAGCCCACGAAACGGCCATCGCGGCAGGGCGATGACGCAGCAGTTCCTGATAGAAATCTTCGGTGTCGCTGGCGGTGATTTTCCCGGTTAATATCCGCTCGGCAAAATAGCGCAGATGGGTGATGAAACGCATATAGTTCACCGAGTGGGTATCGATGGATTTATTGAGTTTGTAGCGGACAATCTCGGCGATCCGGTTGACCAGTTCCACCTGTTGATGGGCGGTGGTGGTGTCGGTATCGCCTGACGCGTTGATTAAATGAAAAGCAATGTTCACCGCCTCATCCGCAGGCAGAGATACACCAAAACGTGAATCGACCAGCGCAATGGCCTGCTGACCGATGTCGTACTCCTTCTGATAGTACCGCTTAATCTCCCAGCTCAGTTTATTGACGAAATACTCGTTTTTCTGGCAGCGCTCCACCGCAAAAAAGAGGTGCTCAGTGAGGGTGAAAAACAGCACCGGATTGAGTTTTTTGTCATAGGCAGGCTGTGCCAGCCGGATGATGTCGTGGGTCACATCAAAAAAAGCCGCAGGAATGGTGGTCGTCAGTGATAAAAAATGTCGCGATTTTAGATCCTGTATCGGAATAAACACCTTTTCGACGTGCGCAATATCAATCTGCATGCCCGGCTGGGCGTTAAAACCCAGCCCTTTGCCAAACAGCACCATTTCCTGTTGTTCATGTTCGACCAGGAGCATGCTGTTATTGAGCGATTTCTTCACTGTGATCACGGTATTTTCCTGCGGCCAATTTCACGTTTACGCCATATCTGCGCCATGGGTGGCGATGACTTTTTTGTACCAGTAAAATGAATCTTTTCGCAAACGGGCCAGCGAGCCTGCACCTTCATCATCCTGATCGACATAGATAAAACCATAACGCTTGGACATTTGCGATGTCCCTGCGCTGATAATGTCGATAGAGCCCCAGGTGGTAAAGCCCATGACGTCCACCCCTTCGTTGATGGCGCTGCGCACCTGTTCAAAATGCGCACGGAAATAGTCGATACGGTAATCGTCATGGATTTTGCCTTCCACCACGACGTCTTTCGCACCGAGGCCGCATTCCACGATAAACAGCGGTTTCTGGTAGCGGTCATAAAGCTCTAGCAGGGAGATTTTTAACCCCACCGGATCGATTTGCCAGCCCCAGTCTGACGCGGGCAGGTAGGGGTTTTTTACGCCAAGGATCGTGTTGCCGGGGATCCGCTCGGCATCCGGCTGTGTGGATTCCGTCAGGGACATGTAATAACTGAAGGAGACGAAATCGACGGTGTGAGCGCGTAAGATCTGCGCATCGCCGGGCTGCATTTCAATATGGATACCGCGCCGTGCCAGGTCGCGGGTGATCAGCGGCGGGTATGCGCCAAAGACCTGCACATCGGCATAGAACATATTTTCCAGATTTTTTTTCAGCGTGGCTTCCACGTCTTCGGGCTTACAGGTTCGCGGATAGGTGGTGAGTTTAGTCAACATGCATCCAACCTGGCTGCCTGGGATCAGGGCGTGGCAGTCACGCGTGACCAGCGCCGAGGCAACAAACTGGTGGTGCAATCCCTGATAGATATCCTGTTCGGCCTGGCCTGCGGCGCTTTCCTCTTCTCTGATCCCGGCGGTGGTAAAAGGGTGTCTGCGGATGCTGTCAATTTCATTGAAGGTCAGCCAGTACACCACCTGATCTTTATAACGTTCGAAACAGACTTTGCAAAAACGCACAAAAGCATCCACTACGTTACGGTGAACCCAGCCATTGTACTTTTCACTGAGGATCAGCGGCATTTCGTAATGCGAGAGCGTAACCAGCGGTTCAATATTCAGCCTGCGCATTTCGGTGAAGAGATCGTGGTAAAACGCCAGCCCGGCTTCATTCGGTTCGCGGTCTTCGCCGGTCGGGAAAATTCGTGACCAGGCAATCGACACCCGCAGCACTTTGCAGCCCATTTCCGCAAACAGCGCCAGATCCTCTTTATAACGATGGTAGAAATCGATCCCGCGCCGTTTTGGATACAGCGCGTCATTTCTGCCCTCGATGGCATCAGTGATGTTTTCATCGGTCAGCGCCATGTGCGCATCGTAGTCTTTTAGCGAGACATTGGGTTTTCGGGTGATGGCATCCGCGACGGAAGGGCCTTTGCCGTCGATATTCCATGCGCCTTCCGCCTGATTGGCGGCGATAGCGCCACCCCATAAAAAGTCTTTTGGAAAGGTTAGGTTCTGGCTCATTACACGGACTCCTTTAAGGTCATGATAATGGGATAAGGGCTGCCCGGTGAGGCAGCAGATTCGGGTTGGCGGGAGAACCGCTCGCTGTTGGTGATCACCATGATGACCACGGGATCGAATCCGGCGCGGGTGATGTCTTCCAAATCAAATTCCACCAGCGTGTCACCGACCAGCACGCGTTGTCCGGGGGTGACTTGGGCGGAAAATCCCTGGCCATTGCGTTTGATTGTGTCGATGCCGATATGGAAAATCAGTTCAATTCCGCTGTCGGTCAGCATGCTGACAGCGTGGCCGGTTTCGAAAACGTTGACGATCACGCCACTGGCTGGCGCAATGAGGGTCCCTGACTGAGGAATGATGGCGATGCCGTCACCCATGATGCGTTTGGAAAAGACGTCATCGTTGACCTGCTCAAGGGGAATGATGTTTCCCCTGACCGGCTGGATCAGATCCAGTGCGCTGACAGCTTTTTGAGCGGGCAGCGGGGCGCTTTTCTCCTTCCAGAGCATCAGCGCGGAGAAGAAAGAGACACCAAAAGCGATGACGACACCGCAGAGGGCATACACAATGTTCATGCTGTTATCCGGTGAAACAAACATTGAGATGGTGGCCAGTCCCGGCCCGACCAGCGCAAAGGCCTGTATTCCCATCCAGCCGACAAAAGCGCCTCCCACGAAGCTGCCCGCCAGCACACTGTAAAGGGCCTGTTTGTGCAGCAACGTCACGCCATAAATCGCCGGCTCGGTAATGCCAAATAAGGCAGAGATCCCGGCGGAAAATGCGGTGGATTTGATCACTTTATTTTTGCTTTTCAAAGCGATGGCGAAACAGGTGCCTGATTCAGCGATATTGTGCGCCAGCGAGGCGGGCAGGTAGATAAATTCGCGACCGAATTGGCTCATCGAAGAAATCGCATAAGGCAGCATGGGTTTGTGCATGCCGGCCGCCACCATAAAGGGCAGAGCGGCCGCCAGCAGCGCCGTGGCGAGGAAACCTAAATGGCCGTACAGCCACAGGATCACTTTTGCCAGTCCTGCACCCAGTTCATACCCCAACGGGCCGAGGATCAGCAGGGTCAGCGGAACCGTGATCAGCAGCGAGAGCATAGGCGAGAGGAACACGCGCACCGAGGCAGGGGTGAAACGATTGAAGAGCTTCTCCGTTTGTGCATAAAACAGCACGCACAAAATGGCCGGAAATACCTGTGAGGCATAAGGCACGTTTTTCAGATCCAGAGAGAGAAATTCCGCCCCCTCGGCCAGATGTTTCGCCATATTGGGCAGAACCATCACCGAAACGGCGGAGACCGCCACCAGAATATTCGCCTTCAGTTTTGTGGCGGTGGTGATTGCCACTAGTATTGGCAGGAAGTAAATCGGCGCGGAACCAATATTATCCAGCACTTTCCAGGTTGAGCTGCTGCGGCTTAGCCATCCCAACGTATCGAGGAGCAATAACAGCGACTTTAAGACGCCGCCCCCCGCAATCGCAGGCACCAGAGGCTGAAAGACGCTGATGATGAAATCGACGATAATCGCCACGGGACCGGTTTTATTCTGTTTGGTCTGAGCCGGGGCACTGGCACCGCTGACGATCCGTTTCACCGCGTCATAAACCTGAATCACTTCGGCGCCGATCACCACCTGACACTGAACGTTTATCCTGACGCCCAGCACACCAGCGATGTTTTCCAGACCGGCCTGATCCGCTTTTGCATTGTCATAAAGGCTGAGACGCAGACGGGTTGAACAGTGTTCTACATGTTCAATATTCTCTGCACCACCGGCTCGTGCCACAATTTCCTGAGCCGTCTGTAGATGATCCATTGCACGCATCCCCTGAGCCGAAACAAAAAAAAAGACCTGAAGCCCCATCGCCTTCAAAGAAGAGGATGGGGCTTCAGGTCTTGCCTACGCATGTAGTAACACGCCTGTGTGGCCATTTCTGTTTAAACGCCGCAGGAAGTCAAACAAAACAGCTGAAAAGGTACGGTAAATGTGAGTTCACAGACAAAAAATGCCGGTGGTCATTTCAGGTCATGCGGATTATTTGATTTCAGTAACAAAGCTTTCGCGGCTGCGACGAACTTTCTTCAAGTTCACCAGCCAGTCACCTTCGGTTGCGCGGTCGGCGACAATTCCCAGCAACATCTGGCGATTTTTCCAATCTGATCCCCTTAGCATGCAGGTATCGAAATTGAAAACTGCATATTCTCCCTGCTCATTTTCACTTTGCTCGGCCACGAGTTTCTGATTTTGGTAAAATCTAAATAATCGGACTTTTCTCGTCATCGGTTGCGTTTTGAACGAATTTATCCCCTAAGTCAAATTCACCGATTATCATAAGTCCTTATCCTATAAGGCTCACAGGGCCTTTATAATAAAATTCTTATAAATCAAAAAGATGATACATTTTTGTTAAATCCTATTTTTGCAAAATTACGTTACACAATTTAATTTCCCATAACCCAATCAATATTTTTACACTCCCTTCAATAGGTACTTATCCGAAATTTTCTATTTCAGATTAAGGCTTAAAAATACCGTGTCATGCTCGCCAGTAAATGGAATGTACTCGCTTTTGGCCCCGGTTTTCTTTACGTCGGATGACGTAAATTGGAAGATTTTTTGGCAGGGTAAGCCTTTCTTATTCATTTCTCGCTGGCATTGACCACTTCTATTAATCCATAGAACAGGGATAGCCATGTCTAACTCCTATCAGTCCGAGATCCCCAAGGCCCGCGTTAACATTCAACTGAGTGTGCATACCGGTGGTGCTCAGAAGAAAGTCGAGTTACCCCTCAAGCTGATGGTGGTGGGGGATTACAGCAACGGTGCCGAGCAACGTCCGGTATCTGAGCGTGAGAAAGTCAACGTCAACAAAAACAACTTCGACAGCGTGCTGTCCGAATTCTCTCCCTCCGTCAATCTTTCCGTTGAGAACACGCTGGCCGGTGACGGCAGCGAAGAAAACGTCAGCCTCTCCTTTGCTCAGATGAAAGACTTTGAGCCGGAGCAGGTAGCCCGTCAAATCCCTCAGTTGAAGGCCATGCTTGCCATGCGCAATCTGCTGCGCGACCTGAAGGCCAACCTGCTGGACAACGCGACCTTTCGCAAAGAACTGGAAAAAATCCTGCTTGACCCAACTCTCAGCGCTGAACTGCGCAGTGAGCTGTCTTCCCTGGCACCGAAGCAAGCCTAACTGTCGTGATGTTTAACGGATTAACGAAGAGAAAATGCTGATGTCTGTGAAAAATGAAAATGCCGCTGGCGGTGAAAGCATCGTACTTGAGCGCCCGGAAGCGGGCAGCGTGTACGCTTCCCTGTTTGAAAAAATCAACCTGAGCCCAGTGTCAACGCTGAGTGCACTGGATATCTGGCAGGATAATCAGGCAATGTCTGATGCCACTGCCGATGAGCGTCTGACCGCCGGTATGCAGGTGTTTTTGGAGTGTTTGAGTAAAGCGGGCTCGAAGGTTGAAAAACTGGATAAGAACCTGATTGACCACCATATCGCTGAACTGGATTTTAACATTAGCCGCCAGCTGGATGCGGTCATGCACCATGAGGCATTCCAGTCCGTAGAATCCCTGTGGCGCGGGGTGAAATCACTGGTAGATAAAACTGATTTTCGTCAGAACATCAAAATCGAGTTGCTTGACCTGTCGAAAGACGATTTGCGCCAGGATTTTGAAGATGCGCCGGAAATTATTCAAAGCGGATTATACCGGCACACGTATACGGCTGAGTACGACAGCCCGGGCGGCGAGCCAATTGCTGCGCTGATTTCTTCTTACGAGTTTGATGCGTCTGCTCAGGACGTGGCGCTGCTGCGTAATATCTCCAAAGTCTCTGCCGCCGCGCATATGCCGTTTATCGGTTCGGCGGGCCCGAAATTCTTCCTCAAAGACAAAATGGAAGAGGTCGCGGCGATTAAAGATATCGGCAACTATTTTGACCGCGCCGAATACATCAAATGGAAATCCTTCCGCGAAACGGATGACTCCCGCTATATCGGTCTGGTGATGCCACGCGTGCTGGGTCGTCTGCCGTATGGTCCAGACACCGTGCCGGTGCGCAGCTTCAACTATGTGGAAGAGGTGAAAGGCCCGGATCACGATAAATACCTGTGGACCAACGCCTCGTTTGCCTTTGCGGCCAATATGGTGAAAAGCTTCATCAACAACGGCTGGTGCGTACAAATCCGTGGCCCGCAGGCCGGTGGTGCAGTGCAAGACTTGCCTATCCATCTGTACGATCTGGGTACCGGTAATCAGGTAAAAATCCCGTCTGAGGTGATGATCCCGGAAACCCGCGAGTTTGAATTTGCTAACCTCGGTTTTATCCCGCTGTCGTACTACAAAAACCGCGACTACGCCTGCTTCTTCTCGGCCAACTCCGCGCAAAAACCTACGCTGTATGACACTGCTGATGCGACGGCTAACAGCCGTATTAATTCCCGTCTGCCCTACATCTTCCTGCTGTCGCGTATTGCGCACTACCTGAAGCTTATTCAGCGTGAAAACATTGGCACGACTAAAGATCGCCGTCTGCTGGAGTTGGAGCTGAACACCTGGGTGCGCACGCTGGTGACCGAAATGACCGATCCGGGTGATTCACTTCAGGCTTCTCATCCGCTGCGCGATGCAAAAGTTACCGTAGAAGACATCGAAGATAACCCGGGCTTCTTCCGCGTGAAACTGTATGCGGTACCGCACTTCCAGGTTGAAGGGATGGACGTCAACCTTTCGCTGGTTTCTCAGATGCCAAAGGCCAAAGCATAAGGCGGTAGCAGGGATGAAAATTTATCGTCCACTGTGGAACGAGGGGGCCTTGCTGTCCCCTCAGCAATTCCAGCAGCAGTCGGAGTGGGAATCTTTTCGCAGCGCAGGCGTGTCGGCTCTGGCGTCTCCTTTCCCGTGGGGAGTCGAAAAGGTAGCGTTTGATGATCACTTACTGGCGTCGGGACTTATTCAAATCTCACAGCTGCGTCTCTGGCTGGAAGACGGCTCCCTTATCGATACGCAAAGCAGTGATTTACCGCCTGTCCCGCGCGAGCTCGATGCTGCTCAGTTGGCGGGTCTTGATGCAGTCACCGTCGTGATTGCACTGCCGCTGATGCAGTCAGGCATGACCAACGTCCAGCAGGATACGGTGATGTCAGACAGGCCGCTGCGTTACCGCGAAGAGTGGGTCACGGTTGCGGATACTTTCGGATCTGAAGACGAGTCGATGGCCGTTGCGCGCTTCAATTTTTCCATCCGGTTTGCTCATGAAAGTAACGAGTCATGGAAAACCTGTCCTGTGGCACGTCTCATTCGGGACGGGCAGGGCGGATGGCGTCAGGACCCGGCGTTTATTCCTCCTGTGGCTTTATTCGGCGCTGCGTGAACGCCTGGTTCTGCTCAATCGCCAGCTTCGCTCCCGTCGTCAGCGCCTGATGTCGATGCGTCGTGAAAGTAACGAACGCCTGGCAGATTTTGCTGTCGCGGACGTCTCTCTGTTCTGGCTGTTGAATGCCCTTAACTCCCATGCGCGGGTGCTGACGGAATATGAACGATTTCCGGCTCGTCATCCTGAGCAAGTTTGGGCAGAGCTGGCACGTCTGGCGGGCAGCATGCTGACGTTTTCTCTGGACCACGATCTGGATGCTATTCCCGGCTATGACCATGCTGAACCGGCCAATGCTTTCCCGCCGCTGTTTGAGCTGATCACCGGTTTGCTGGAAGCGAGTCTGCCGTCGCGGGTTATCGCCCTTGAGATGTCGCGTCCGGACGAGCAGACCTGGAAAGCCTCTTTGCACGATGTCCGTCTGCGCGAAGAAGCCGACCTGTATCTCTCCGTGCGTTCGGATATTCCGGCCTGGCAGATAGCCGATAAATTCCCGGCACTTTGTCAGGCAGGTTCGCCGGATGATGTGAATGAGATCTACAGCGCAGCTCTCAAGGGTATCCCGCTTATTCCTGTCAGCCGGGTACCGGCCGCCTTACCGGTACGGATGGAAAACCAGTACTTCGCACTCGACATGGAAAGCACTGCTGCCCGTGAGATGCAGGATCAGGGGGTCTGTATGTTCTACGTGCCGTCGTTACTGGGCGCGCTGGAGCTTGAACTCTTTGCGGTGTTGCGCTCATGAAACAAGACCTCGATATCGACCAGTTAATGGCAGAAACCTGGCTTATCGTCACCCTGCTGAAAAAGGGGGCGACAACGCTGGATGGAACGGCGCTTTACGACAAATGTGTTAAGCAGGTCGACAGCGTTCGTGAGGCGCTGGAACACGCCGGGTACGATCAGGCCAGCATTGAGCATATCTCCTATGCCCAGTGTGCCCTGCTGGATGAGGCCGTGATGAGCCGCAAGCCTGAGAAACCAGAAGAGGGTGAAGCCACCCAGATTGATGAGGGGCAATTAGCCTGGCGTAAAGCGCCGCTTCAGGCGCGCTTTTTTGGCTCCCTGCATGCCGGTGAGGCGCTGTGGGACCGAATTGCAGAAGTACTTCGCCAGCCTGCACCGGTTAATGCGGTATTGACCTGCTATCACCGTGTCATTGCACTGGGTTTCCAGGGGTTGTACAGCCAGAAAGAGGTGAGTCAGACACAGCGTGATGAAGTGATCAGGGCGCTGTCTGAACGTGTTTCACCGCCTGATGCGGGCCTGTCTCTGGTTGTCCACCGGACGGGTAAACATCGTTACAGCCTGATGCGTTCGGTCTGGTTCTGGGTGGTGCTGGCCGTCATTCTTACCGGTGCCGTCTGGTGGGGAGGGCATCTGTGGCTTCAGGCGCTGCTGTCCTCGCAAATACCGGAGTTGCCACGCTAATGCGTAAATCCGTCATCATCCCGGTTGTCTTACACACCCTTGCAGGGACTACCACGTTGCTGTGGTTGCTCTGGTATTTCATCCCCGTAGGGAGTGTATTCAAAGGTCTTACTACGCTGCTGATAATCATCCTGGCGGGCGGACTTGTCTGGAAAAACTGCCGACGCCGGGACACACAAACGGACGGTGCTGTTTCAGCCGTTGATCTGCCATTACTGAATACCCAGGGACCTGTGGTACTGGTCTGCGGCGACGGGCTGGATGAGATATTTCAGGGCCAGCCCCTGCGTAAAACGGCACAGGGCTGGTGGTTGCGAACCGGTGGTGTTGATCGGTTAACCGATGTTGTCCGCAGCATTCAGACTCAGTTCCCCCGACAGACCGGTCAGCTTTCGGTGATGTACGTCTGTCAGCCAGACAGGCATCAGGATGAATCCGTCCTGCGCTCAGCACTGAAAACCCTCCGCCAGCAGGTTAATCAGTTGAGTACCCTCACCGGTTTTAGGCTACCGGTGGTAGTGAACGGTGAATTCTCCGGTCCTGAAACGCCGTGGGTGATTATTCGCGGTGACAAGCCCGTGGTGTGTCCGACCAATGAATCGCTGCTGGCATTCATTGACTGGCAGCAGAGGGATGAAAACCTGGCAACGCTGCCAGTGCTCAGTCAGGCATTTTCATTTATCCGCGAGACACTGCTCGATGAGCTGGAGAAAACGGACAGATTACTCCCTGCTGTCCGCCCCTTTGCCGTCACGTTGCGCCTCGGAGCCGCCAATCCGGTGCAACAGTCGGTATGGGCGAATTGGCTTTATCGCCGCACCTGTTTGCAAGTTCCTCAGATAGCAGGGCACCCAGCCCCGGGCAACCGTTTTCCTGACGCCGTCCTGCCGTTACTGGCACCTTTTGCTTCGCCGATACAGGGGGGCCAACGTACCCGTCGCGTTGTTCTGCTGATGTGGGTGTGTGCGCTGGCTGCGCTGGGCTTTTCTGTGCTTAACAACCGTGATCTGATCCGTCAGGTGGGTGCAGATTTACAGCGCTGGTCGGCTATTCCGATGGACCACTACGCGCCAAAAGCACAGTCACTTGCTGCACTGAAGCAGGATGCTCTCCTGCTTGAGCGTTGGCAGCGACAGGGGGAGCCGATGCGTTACAGCCTGGGCTATTACCCGGGGCAACGTCTGTGGCTGGCGTTGCAACAGGCCATTGACACCTATGTTCCTCCTCCGGCTCCACAACCTAAGCCGGTACCGAAAATTGTGCGTCTCGACAGCATGTCTCTGTTTGATTCCGGTAAAGCAGCGCTCAAAGACGGCTCGACCAAAGTGCTGGTCAATGCGCTGGTGGGCATCAAAGCCAAACCGGGCTGGCTGATAGTGGTTAGCGGTCATACGGACAATACCGGAAGTCGGCAGCTCAACCAGACGTTGTCTTTACAACGAGCGGAAGCGGTTCGTCAGTGGATGCGCGATACGGGGGACGTACCGGAAAGCTGCTTTGCGGTGCAAGGGTACGGCGACAGCCGTCCGATAGAATCAAACGATACGCCTGATGGACGTGCACAAAATCGGCGTGTCGAGATCAGTCTGGTACCGCAGGCTGATGCCTGTCGTCTGCCAGACACTACCACAACGTCACCAGATGAAAGTGACGCATCTACTCAAGAAATGGAGAACTAACACATGGCAATTCCTGTTTATTTATGGCTGAAAGACGACGGCGGCGCGGACATTAAAGGTGCCGTTGACGTGAAAGATCGCGAAGGCAGTATCGAAGTCGTGGCTCAGGATCACAACGTCTATATCCCCACTGATAACAACACCGGCAAGCTGACGGGTACCCGTATCCACACCCCGTTCCTGTTTACCAAAGAAATCGACTCATCCAGCCCGTATTTGTACAAGGCAGTGACCACCGGCCAGACCCTGAAATCTGCCGAGTTTAAATGGTATCGCATCAACGATGCTGGCCAGGAAGTGGAGTATTTCAACACCAAGCTTGAGAACGTGAAATTGGTGAAAGTCGCGCCGAAAATGCACGACATCAAAGACGCTTCTAAAGAGAAGCACAACCATCTCGAAGAAATTGAGCTGCGTTACGAAAAAATCACCTGGACCTACAAAGACGGCAACATCATTCATTCCGATTCCTGGAACGAACGTACTACCGCGTAATACCTCACAGCAGACGGTTCGCCGCCTGCTGTTTTTGTTGTTTCCAAAACTGCTTAGCCCGATATACCGGCAGTTTTGTAAACACCAAACAATTCGGACATCGACCTTATGGGCCTGGGTTCCTGCAAAGGAAAGGCTAAGGGCGGTAGCGTACCCAAAAAAGGATGCAGCATGGAACATCAGTCAGCCGTCTTACTTCGTCGCCTAAACCCGTACTGTGCGAAAGCGCTGGAAGCCGCCGCCACCTTGTGTCAGACGCGAGCTCACGCATACATTACGGTCGAGCACTGGTTGCTCAAGTTGCTGGAGCTGGGCGAGGGCGACATCACCGTGCTGGCCCGCCGTTACGACTGGGACATGGACACCCTGTGGCAGAGTTTACTGTCACATCTTGATGCTTTACCGCGCTCGGTACATACCCGCCCACAGCTCTCTGACGATGTGCAGGCGCTAATGAAAGCCGCCTGGTTTTCAGCATCATTAGAAGAGGATAACCAGGCTATCCGCAGTGTAAACCTGCTGGAAGCGCTGATTGCCAAGCCGGGCCTGCTGCGTTGCGAAGGCCTGTGGCCGCTGTTTAGCCTCAGTGAGGCACAAATCAGCCGCCTGAAACCGTTGCTGGATGCGCAGTCCGATGAGCGCCCTGAACTGCAACAGCAGGAAAGCTTGAGTCAAATGCCTTCCACACTCGGTGAAGAAACGGCACAGGATGCCAGCATTTCTGGCCATCATTTAAGCGATGCGCTTCAGGCCGCGCTGGATAAGTTCACGCTGGACGTGACCGCTAAAGCCAGAGCCGGGCAGATTGACCCGGTGTTTGGTCGCGACACTGAGATCCGCCAGATGGTGGATATCCTTTCCCGCCGCCGTAAAAACAACCCCATTTTAGTTGGTGAACCGGGTGTCGGGAAAACGGCATTAGTCGAAGGCCTCGCGTTACGCATTAGCGAGGGCAACGTGCCTGACAGCCTGAAAACCGTCAGCCTGCGCACGCTGGATTTGGGGCTACTCCAGGCGGGAGCAGGCGTGAAAGGTGAATTCGAACAGCGCCTGAAAAACGTCATTGACGCGGTGCAGCAGTCACCAACGCCAGTTTTACTGTTTATCGACGAAGCGCACACCATCATTGGTGCGGGTAATCAGGCCGGTGGGGCGGATGCAGCCAATCTGCTTAAACCTGCACTGGCACGTGGCGAGCTGCGCACGATTGCGGCCACCACGTGGAGCGAATATAAGCAGTACTTTGAACGGGACGCCGCACTGGAGCGTCGCTTCCAAATGGTAAAAGTCGATGAACCGGATGACGACATGGCCTGTCTGATGCTGCGCGGCCTGAAATCCCGCTACGCTCAGCACCACGGTGTGCACATTACAGATGAAGCGGTCAAAGCCGCCGTCAGCCTGTCGCGCCGCTACATTACAGGTCGCCAGTTGCCGGACAAAGCCGTTGACCTGCTTGATACTGCCTCCGCCCGTGTGCGCATGAGCCTCGATACCCTGCCGGAAGACCTGACCCGCCTGAAAGCGCAAATCACTGCGCTGGGCATGGAGCAGCAGGCCCTGCTGGAAGACATCGCACTGGGAAGCCATACCCACGGCGACCGCCTGACACAGATTGAGCAACAGACAAATGCGCTTGGCGACCAGTTTGCGCAACTTGAAACTCAGTACCACGCTGAAAAAAAACTGACTCAGCAACTGCTGGAAGTGCGTCAGGGCGTCAGTCGTCAGGAAGAGATTGCCGAGCTGCAGCAACAGTTGAGCGATTTGCAGGGGAGCGCGCCGTTGCTGAGCCTCGATGTGGACGTGCGCACCGTGGCTACCGTGATTGCCGACTGGACTGGTGTCCCGCTGACCAGCCTGCTGAAAGACGAACAGACTGACCTGTTGCAGTTGGAAAGCCATCTGGGTCAGCGCGTCGTCGGGCAAGGTCACGCACTTATCGACATGGCCCAGCGACTGCGTGCAGCCAAAACCGGACTCACTTCCGAGAACGGCCCGCTGGGCGTGTTCCTGCTGGTCGGCCCAAGCGGTGTGGGTAAAACCGAGACCGCGCTGTCGCTGGCCGATTGCCTGTTTGGCGGCGAGAAGTCGCTTATCACCATCAATATGTCGGAGTATCAGGAAGCGCACACCGTTTCCCAGCTCAAAGGTTCGCCTCCAGGCTATGTCGGTTACGGTCAGGGCGGTATTTTGACCGAAGCCGTGCGTAAGCGTCCCTACAGCGTGGTGCTGCTCGATGAAGTGGAGAAAGCCCATAAAGATGTCATCAACCTGTTCTATCAGGTGTTCGACCGTGGCTTTATGCGCGATGGCGAAGGTCGCGAAATTGACTTCCGTAATACCGTGATCCTGATGACGGCCAATCTGGGCAGTGACCACCTGATGCAACTGCTGGATGAACAACCCGCAGCAACCAATGCCGATTTACACGAGCTGTTGCGCCCAATCCTGCGCGATCACTTCCAGCCTGCACTTTTGGCCCGTTTCCAGACGCTGATTTACCGCCCGCTCGATTCAACCGCTCTGCGCACCATCGTCGAGATGAAACTGGCCCAGGTCGCCAAACGCCTGAATAAACATTACGGTTTGCAGTGCACCTTTGGGGAGAGTCTCTATGACACCCTGGTCGCCGCCTGCCTGCTGCCAGACACCGGCGCGCGCAACATCGACAGCCTGCTAAATCAACAGATTTTGCCGGTGCTGAGCCAGCATTTATTAGGTCACATAGCGGCAAAACAAAAGCCTTCCACCCTTCAGCTTTCGTGGGATGAAGAGGAAGGCATCGTACTGGCATTTGATGAGCTGGCTGAAGGCGTGCAGCAATGAGCAACTCTATGATAAACAACGCCGCCAGCCTGGTGAAACAGCTGCTGGGCCAGTCACGCTACCGGATGGACGTGCATGACTGTGCTGACTTTTTGGATGTGCTGAGTTACAGCGCCGTTGAGTCTCTAAGTGAGCCCTGGCGCTATGAGGTGGTACTGACGTGTACCAATCCAGACATTGCCTGCGACGTATTGCTGCTAAAACCCGCCTCGTTTACCTACCAGACGCCGATGTTTACCGGTGCGCCAGCCGTGCCGGTGCGTACCGTTTTTGGTGTGGTGAATGCGTTTCATCGTGTCTCCACTTCGAAAGATGAAACCCAGTATGCGCTGACGCTGGTGCCGCGTATTGCCCTGTTAGCGCACACGAAAAACAGTGAGATTTACCTCAACCAGTCCGTTACCGAGGTGGTCGAGCAGGTACTGCGCAAGCACGGTCTGGAAGGTCCTGACTTTGAGTTCCGCCTGTCGCGGGAATACCCGGCCCGCGAGCTTATCACCCAGTGGCGGGAAACCGACCTTGAGTTTGTCCAGCGACTGCTGGCTGAGGTGGGTATTTTCTGGCGCTTTGAGATGGACAGCCGTCTTGAACAGGATGTGGTGATTTTTCAGGATACCCAGCAGCAGTATCAGTTTGGCGTCACCCTGCCGCTACGCAACCCCGCCGGGATGAGTGACCTGGGTCAGGAAAGTATCTGGGATATTCACACCGCGTATAACGTCGTGAGCGGCAATGTTTCCACCCGTGATTACAACTACCGTGACGCCCTGACACCGCAGGACAGTACCCAGAGCATCAGCAGCAAAGAAGGTATCACCACGGGGGAAACCTATCACTACGCCGAGCCGTTCCTGTCGGAAGGTGATACTGAAAGCACAGAAACCGGCGCGTATTATGCCCGTCTGCGCCATGAACGCATGCTGAATGCTCAGTATACCGTCAGCGGTCATTCCTCCAGTCCGTTGCTGGTCCCCGGGCAGGTATTGGAAACCGACACCAGCCTGCCTGATGCGATAAAAGACGGCATTGTTATCACCACGATAAGCAGCAGCGGTTCACGTAAAGACAGCTTCACGCTGACGTTTGAAGGCATTCCGTACAGTGAAACCGTCTGCTACCGCCCGGCACTGAGGAGTCGTCCGGTAATATCTGGCTCCCTGCCTGCCCGGGTGGAAAGCGCCCAAAAAGGCGATACTTACGCCTGGCTGGACGAGCAGGGGCGCTACCGCGTAAAACTGGACTTCGACCGCAACAGCACCGAACAAGGTTATGCCTATCTGTGGCTGCGGATGGCAAAGCCGTATGCCGGAGATACCTACGGCTGGCATGCGCCGCTGCTCGACGGCACCGAAGTCTCCGTGGTGTTTGACAGCGGTGACCCGGATCGCCCGTATATCGCCTATGCCCAGCATGATTCCGAACATCCCGATCACGTCACCAACGATAACCACACGCGCAATATCTGGCGCACGCCGTCGAACAACAAGCTGCGCATGGAGGATAAGCGTCAGGAAGAGCATATCAAGCTCGCCACGGAATACGGCAAGAGCCAGCTCAACATGGGGCATCTGGTCAACGCGCAGCGTGAACAACGCGGTGCGGGATTTGAATTACGCACTGACGAATTTGGCGCAGTGCGTGCTGCCAAAGGTCTGTTTCTGACGGCGGATGAACAGCCGAAGGCGCAGGGACCGGTGCTGGAGATGGCGCCTGCGATTAACCAAATTAACCAGGCCAATAGCCAGATGCAGGCGCTCAATAGCGCGGCAGAAGCTGCGGGTGCACTGGTCTCAGATATCAACACCCAGATGAGTCTGGCGACAGACCGACTTAAAAATCTTCAGTCCGCCGTGCTGCTGGCCAGCGCGCCGCAGGGCGTGGCGCTCACCTCGGGTGAGCATCTTCAGATCACCAGCACCCGCAACACCATGATTAACGCCGGTCAGCATATTGATATTGGCGCAATGAAAAACCTGTCAGTTATGGTTGAAAAAGCGCTGGGGCTATTCGCGCACAAAGAGGGCGCGAAGCTGGTCGCTAATCAAGGAGACGTGGAGATTCAGGCTCAGCACAACACCCTGGCACTTTTCGCCAAACAGCAGATAACGGTCACCAGCAGCGAGGATGAAATCATTATCACCACGCCGAAAACGCTGACGCTGAATGGCGGCGGGTCGTACCTGAAGCTGAGTCAGAACGGGATTGAACATGGTTCTTCGGGTGACTTTATTATGAAGACGGCGAATTACATGGTGCCTGGTGCTGGCGATAGTGTGCCGCTGGAAACGCCGGACTTTAAAATGACCGAATTGCAAGTGACCACTAAGAACTCAGCCAAATGGGCTTGCGAATAACAGGGACGCTTATTTATGCCAGCAAAACTACCAAAATTCAGTTACCCCGTACCGTCGAACAAAAACGGCCAGGCATTTTCCTCTGCACTAGACCTGTTGTCGACGCTGGGTGGAGAAAGTTCTGGGCAGTATCTGGTCGGCAGCCAGGGGATGTGGCACGGCGGTATTCATATCACGGATACTACCATTCCCTGGTGTGCATTGAGTACCGACAGCGAGGCGGAGAAAGCCTATTACAACGGTGTGCCATACAAGGGCGAGCAGTTTATTCGCTGCATGGCGGACGGTGAGATTGTGGCGTTTCGGGTGTGCAAAGATTACGAAAGTGAAGCTATTGAGTGGCGGGATGAAAAGCTGCAGCTATCCAGCTCATTTGTATTGGTGAAACACTACATTCAGCCGGGGGATACAGAGAACAGCGAGCTGACGTTTTACACCCTGTATATGAACCTCGCGCCTTTTGCTGCGTACAGTCAACAGGGCGGTGAACTTAACCGCAAAACGGCGGGCTCTCAGCGTTACTACGCGAGCGCGGACGACACGCAGGCCAGCTCTGCTAAAGGTTCGCTGGAAAAAGATACGCGCGTGACGCTGAGTGACAATATCATCACCCGTACCAGTGACCGCCGTCAGTTCACAGAGATCACCCTTACCGCAGAGACGAAAAATGCAGCGGGTGCGACTTTAGCTGCGGGTACTAAAATCTGGACGGTGTCCGACCAGGGTTCGCTGAAGGCCGCATCGCCGGTGCCTGTTCCGCCCTGGTGGGCGAAGTGCACACCGGCTTACGGTACCCAGCATGCAGGCGTAGTGAATTGTACCGCCCGTACCGACTGGTCATTTTACCTGAGCCGCGAGGACGTACTGCAAAGGAAAGCGGCAGGTAAATTGACGGCGGGTTTCCCGTTAACGTATGAGCCGGGTCATGCTGCGCAGCAGGTCATCCGGCCGGGTGAACGAGCAACCGATGCCGCGCATACTTTTAGCCTGTGTACGCTCGGTCGTGACGTGGGCAAGCTGAAAAAAGGTGACCGCGTCTGGGTGGTATCAGACGGTGACAGTCTGACCTCTTCACCGACGGCGTCTGGCACACAGCCTGTGTTTGGTGATGTGGTTAAACTGGTAACACCTATTGGCATCAGTGCCGGCGACAGTATCGGTCATATGGGTTTTTATCAGTTGCCGGAAGAGAACGGTAAACGCTCTCGTTACCAGGTACATATCGAGTGCCTGAGCATGGACAACAAGCTGTCGACGTTCCTGACCAATCCGGAGCACGTCGGTGAGGACTCCCCTGCCTTTCTGAAATACCCCGAGGGCGCGGTGCTGTGTGCGAAGAGCGCGGAGGGGGTGATGGCGGAGACGGACTGCAAAACGCGTGCGGCGGGAATACTCACGCTGTCCGGGGTGCCGGTGATAAAAGCGGGCGAAGAGGTGACGCATTATCAAATCCACCCGGAAGGCGGCTGGCTGGCCGCTGCCAATATTCAGAAAGTATCGCAATATGCGTTGGGTGAACTGGGTTTTGTGACGCTGGACAAAGCGCCAAAGAGTTTTGACCTGATAGACGGCATAAAGCACCCTGATAACGTGGTGAAGGGCATTCTGGAGCAGATGTATAAAGCGGCGCAGGATGAAACCCGCACCAGCCATGCGTTAAATGAATATAACTATAAACGTCTGCTGGACCGGATTGACCGTAACCAGGATGGGCACTATTCAGAAGAAGAGTATCTTCAGGCGATCCACAACGAATCTTATCGCGACGCGTTGTACCGGATTATCGTCAAACATGGCAGCGAGTGGTATTACGGCAAGGACGACCCTCTGTGGAAAACCTATCTCGATACGCTGACCAATGATGCACCACTGTGGAAAATCTATACCGAAACCTTTATCGACAAAATGGCGTGGATGAAGAAGGTTCTGGACATGGGGCCAGAGCCGTGGCATATGCATCCGGTGGTGTTTTTGGAGGCGATTAATATTAAAAATGATGGTGTTACATATGAGCAACTGCAAAAGATTTTCCCGCAGGCCTTAGATGATGACCTAAATACTGTCGTTAGCGAGTTAAGAGGAAAACTAGTAACGTATAAACTCGATACACCTACCAGGCTGAGGCATTTTTTCTCTCAGATTAAAGGTGAGGTTGGGCCGCAAATGAAAGGAAAAACAGAAGGCTTCCAGTTTTCACCCGACACACTGAGATCTTTTAGTCTATATTACCGTCAGCACTCCTCGGAAGCAGAACAGGACGGGTATGAAAAAAGTGCGGCAGGCAGAATAATTCGGAGAGCAGATGAACAAGCAATAGGAAGAAAACATTATTTAAGATTAAATGGGAACAGACAAACTAATCTTGACGATGGATATAATTTTAGAGGCAGGGGGTTGATTCAAGTTACAGGATATGAGAAATATCATGGGTTTTATACTGAATACAACATCTACTGGTCAGATACTCCACCTGACGTAGTAAACTCCCCAGAGAAAATCAATGAAATGCCTTATGCTATTCGTAGCGCCATATGGTTTTGGCTACATTATACAGTATATGCATATGATCTTGGCAATGGGTACAGTGATGTAGTAGCCGTAACAAAAAGAGTAAATGGTGGAAGTATGGGATTAACCGAGCGTCAACAAGCCTATAATTTATGTGAAGAGGTATTCCTATGAAGATATATTCTTTATTGCTGATTGGCATGTTTTTTTCGATAAACGTATTGGCATGTGAGCAGGATGATACAGAAATTATTTCCTGCTCATTGGTAGGTGAGGCATCGAGGAATGTTTCGTTTTGTTTAAATAAAAAAAATCAAGAGATTAACTATTATTTTAAACGAGCGGGAAAGATAGAGTTAAATGTTTTGTTTAATATTGAAAGAAAACTTAAGCGGTTAACGGATGAGAATATGGGGGTTACTTACTTAGGTTTTTCAAAGGGGCAGTTTGGTTACATACTAAGTATTATAAATGGTGCGGAAAGTGAAGAGTATTCAATGTCATTTGATATAAAAAAAGATAACAAAATAATACAAACAACTGAGTGCTCATCTAACTCATATAGGAGTGATAATATCGTCAGTAAATATATAGAGAATATCCCATATAACTCAGTGAAAGGTAATGAATTTATATTTCCGTAGGAGGTGGTTAGAAATTTGTGGTTGAGTATACATTGGGCGAACTGGGCTTTGTGACGCTGGACAAAGCGCCAGAGAGTTTTGACCTGATAGACGGCATAAAGCACCCTGATAACGTGGTGAAGGGCATTCTGGAGCAGATGTATAAAGCGGCGCAGGATGAAACCCGCACCAGCCATGCGTTAAATGAATATAACTATAAACGTCTGCTGGACAGAATTGACCGTAACCAGGATGGACACTATTCAGAAGAGGAGTATCTTCAGGCGATCCACAATGAATCTTATCGTGATGCTCTTTACCGCATCATCGTCAAACATGGCAGCGAGTGGTATTACGGCAAGGACGACCCTCTGTGGAAAACCTATCTCGATACGCTGACCAATGATGCGCCACTGTGGAAAGTCTATACCGAAACCTTTATCGACAAAATGGCGTGGATGAAGAAGCTACCGGGCATGGGGCCAGAACCGTGGCATATGCATCCGGTGGTGTTTTTGGATGCACTGAGCAGTGATGATGAAATGGATCTTAAATGGTTAACCGTTCCTAAAGGACAATTAACGTTCGACGCTGAAGGTAATGACCAAAATACAAGTCCATGGTTTAGCCGAAAAATTCACTGGCCAGGAGGTGTCTCTGGTATAACAATTGGACGCGGGTATGACCTAGGGCAACAAAATACCTCAAATACTGATTTAAGTAATGTAGGAATAAGTTCCGAATTGAAAGCGTGGCTCGTTGCTTCTCAGGGGATGTCTGGGGCGAATGCTCGTGAAAGATTTAATGCTGCGAATGAAAATATACGAAGCATTCAAATTACAAGAAAACAACAATATAAATTATTTGTAGTTACATATGAAAAATTAGAGGAGGATGTTAAAAGAATTTCTCAAAAAAATTCCACAATACAGGCTTATCATCCAAACCCTCAAACATCTGTTGAGCAAGCTTGGAACGACATTCCAGATAAAATAAAAGAAATATTAGTAGATCTGCGCTATAGAGGTGATTACACACCAAATATTCGCTCATTGTTGCAACGGCATGCATACGCTGGAAATTTACAGTCATTTGGACAGGTTTTATCAAATCCATCTAATTGGCCTAATGTTCCACAAGATAGATTCACAAGAAGGGTTCAATTTTATGAAAATTAAAAAAATATTTATCCTGGCGACTCTTTGTTATTCTGTAAGTGGCATGGCCGCTTTTAATGATAATGAGAGTAAACAGTTATCTGAAATTGATATGAAATCTGAAAGTATAGTTACAGATATTGTCAAGAAATTAGATAAAGCAGTAAGTGTTCAAGTATCTAATAATCCAGAAAAAAAAGAACAGATTTTAGCATTGCGAGTCGCGTGGGATGTAACAACGCAAAAAAAATGTCAACTAGAAACATTCGAATCTAAAGGAACTGATTCTGAAATATCGACAACGAATAGTTGTCTTTTAAAAGGCTATCAAATGGAAATTGATTACTTTAATAATATGTTGCCATGAGTCTGATTTTTTTCGGCAAATACTACTCTAACCTTAGTGATTATCCAAAGATAAAACCCTCATGACAGGGCATCAGGATTTTCATGCACTCATCCATATAAAATTCTAATTAGTTATTGCGGAAATAAAATGGTCAGCGATGGGAAGCGCTTACCGATAAAATGATATGGGCGAAGAGGGGTATGGAATAGCAATGTACTGCCCCATAATAACGATGTGATAAATAACCTGGAGAGTGTTTGATGAATAAAATTATTTTTTTATTAGGATTTTGCATTTCCTTCAATGCGTTAGCTTCTTTAGATAAATATGTTGGGTGTTTTTCATCCGACACCAAGAAAATAAATGTGAAGTTCGTAAGCATTTCTGATGACAATATCCCATTAAGTTACGTGATATATAAAAACGCGCAACAACCCATACCATTGATTTTTTCAAAAAAAGATGAAGAGGAGGTTGGGGACGGGAGGCCTGCAGAGAAAACCACTACCTGGCTTGAGGTTATTGATGGGAAATTTAATGGTCAATATATCGTGATGTCACAAGGTGCTCGATATTATAGTTTCATTTATAAAAATAAAAATGGAAAGCAAGTAAGTCTGAATGAAAATTTAGATGCGTACAATGATGATCATTCTGATTGTATTTGGAGGTAACATACAAGCTATGCTTTAGCAGAAAGGTAATAACACACTGAGGCGAGACTTATTTTATTTCAAGACATGATATGTTAGCCGCATCAGTTCATAGGCTAACCCTAACTTTATTTACTTCGTTCTAAAGTCTTAGCAAACATAAAAATATGTACATCTCTTGTTATTTTCAATAATAAGTTCAAAGACGCACAGATGCTGCAAGTTATTCGTAAGGGCGATAAGACCACGCATGGTGGTGCCGTATTAACCGGTTCGGACAAAATGAAGTTCGGGGGTATTGGTGTCGCCCGCAAAGGCGATAAAGTTTCTTGTCCTGTTGAAGGACATGGACCAACAACCATTGTAGAAGGCAATCCAGATTATCTGGATAACGGTATCCCCGTGGCATTCCATGGTCACAAATGTGGTTGTGGCTGCACGCTGATTAGCTCATTTTCAGCCGCAAAGGTTGGGTAATTATGCCTGTTTATCTGGACGCTATTCCTGACCTCGCTCCGCGTATCCCTCGGCCGGTGACTCGTCATTGGCTGTATCTTCTCGGGGCGATGATGATTCTGGGAAGCGTTCTGGTCTTTGGGTTATGGACCCAGGAGCGATCAGGACTTGTCTTCTGGTTTATGGCATCAGGCTTGCCCTTTTGCTTATGGGGCTTGTTGTTCAGCATGCGCCGTTTTGGTTACAAGTGTGACCAGGTCTGGGCTGCATCGTGGAACAGGGAAAGAGAACGGTTGCTTGAGCAGGAGATAACCCGGGGGCAAAGGGCAGCGAGAGTTTTACAGGCGGGGGTGATCTCACAACTCGGTAACGGTACGGAGAAATTACTTCTTGCCGTGAAATCGTCAGAACCTCAGCTCCGTATGCAAAGCCCCCGGCTGGGTGGTTTACCTGTTCGTCACTCCCGACTACCGGGTTTTGCTGATAAACAGCAATTTCAGGATCTCGACACCGCGTTAAAAACTATCGCCCGCCAAGTCAGGTCAGTGCTGGATAAAATTCCTACTGACGTGTTGTGCTGGCTGATGGTGGACTGTGATGTTGCCGGTGTTCCTGATGCCAATGAAAAAATACACGACATGATCACGGCTCAGACAGGCAAAACCTTTCGTTTATTGAACGCAAAAGGTTTCACCGCCTTCGATTTCTGGCTGGATGAGATTTGGAAACAACCCGCCGTTCTTCTCGCTATTAGCGCCGTGATTCGCGCGAAACCGCAGGACGATGAAGGTGAAGCCATGACATGGACTCTTCTGCTAAACCGCGACCATTCAAGCTTTCCAAATGCCGTTAAATTACATCGTCCTCAAAAAGGAAGCATCGGTACGATCTCTCAAGTACTTAGCCGCGCACTGCTATGGAGTCAGATATCCGGCGGAGATGTGAAGGAGGCCTGGACGACCGGCAAGGCTCCGGCGCAGGGGGGAGCGTGGAGTGAAGCTTGTGAAGAGAATGGCCTTATATTCGGCATGGCTGAGGATAACCGGGATGTGGACCAGACTACTGGCTATACCGGCAACGCTGCGCCATGGCTTGCGGTCAACCTTGCGGTAACCATGGCTCAACAAGGTAGCGCGCAGGTCGTTGTGGCTGAAACAAACCCGGAGGAAATCTGGGTAGTCAATATCACACCAGCCAATAACACAGGGATTAATCAGGACTTATCGTGAAAATTAAAACTCTCATCGGAGCAATTGTCGCTGTCTTACTTTTTCTTACGGCGATCATCAGCTTTTTATTCCTTGCTCTGCCTGAAAAAATGGCTGACTGGACCGGGATCGGACCACTGGATCATAGTCGTCTACTTACTGTGTGTTTGTTCATTGCCACCGCGCTGATCCTATTGGGATGGTTGGTTGAAAAAATATTTGACCGGGTGGGTAAATCCGGTGTCCGACTGTCATTTCAGAAAAATAAGCAGTCCATAAATGCCAATGAGAATCCCCTCACTCTCCATTCAGCAGTGATCGCAGATGTGTTTAGTGCGGCTTCCGTTACCGAACACCTCAACCTGCGCTATGGCCGTCATTGGAAGCGTAAAATCCGTCTTCTGTTGGTACAGGGTAAAGATGACGATATTGAAAAGGCCGTGCCGGGCCTTGGCCGTGATTTGTGGCAGGAGAGCGAGGGCTGCGTCCTCATCCACGGTGGAAATGCTCAGTCGCAGCCGGATGAAACCTTCCTCACCGCGTTAAAACAGATAAGGCCACGTTGCCCACTAGACGGCATCGTTCACGTCATCAATACCTCAGCATTACCGACGGATATCGAGCGCGACGCCTTTTTACGCTGTCGCCAGAAAGCCGATAATTTGTTGGGCTGGCAGGCTCCGGTATGGTTGTGGTTGACCGACAAAGAGTCCGGCGATCGGGAAGGCCGCGAGGATATTGCGATCGGCGCTATGTTTGGCCTTGGTGCGACACCAGAGGGAGCCGACGCAACGCTGGATACACTGGTGCCCCGTTTACGTCAGGTCGGCATGTCTCAGGTACTGCGCAACCCGCAGCATGACTGGCTGCTGCACCTCTCATCCCGTTTGCAGGGAGAATTGAAAGCGAGCCTCAACCTGCTGTTTAACGGGCTGATACAGGGTTCTGCCGCCTACCGCCTGCGGGGGGCGATGTTCAGCCCGGACCTGTCTGCTGCTGGCTCGTTGCCCAATACCCGTCTCGATAACCCAACATGGAAAGCGGTCATCGACGACTGTGATGAGGTACGGCCTAAAAAACTCACCTTCGACTGGCTGAAGGGGCTGCGTTTATTGCTGCTTGCCCTGATCATGCTTTGGGGGGCGGGTACGCTGCTCTCCCTTGCCGTCAACCGGACACAGATTTATCAGGCGCAGGAGACTGCCCGCCTGGCGGCTGATACGACACTGCCACTGGCTGAGCGGCTGCATAATCAACTGGGGCTTCAGCAGGCTATTGCGCGACTGCAACACCGTGAAGCGACCGGCGCCCCGTGGTACACCCGCTTTGGCCTCAATCAGGACCGTGACACGCTTGCCGCACTCTGGCCATTGTATGCCCGCAACAACACACTGTTAATGCGCGATGCCACCGCTGATCACCTGAAACAACAGCTGAATGCCTTTGTCCAACTGGCACCGGCCAGTGACGCCCGTGCGCAGGGCACACAACGCACCTACGATGTGCTGAAAGACTATCTGATGTTGGCCCGACCGGATAAAGCGGATGCCGCATGGTTGGCGAACGATGTGCTGAAGATCTGGCCGAAACGTCAGGGCATTCCTGATGGCACATGGCAGGCGCTGGCCCCTAAATTATTGGGGTTCTATGCGCAGAACCTCCCGGCGCACCCGGAGTGGAAAATTAAGCCCGACGCCGAACTTATCAGCAATGTGCGTCAAATCCTGCTTAAGCAGATTGGGCAGCGTAACGCCGAATCCGGCCTGTATCAGGACATGCTTAAGCGCGTTGCCAGCAACTGGCCTGATCTGACGCTGGCTGATATGACCGGCGACACCGACGCTTCAACGGTCTTCAGTACTGAAGAAGTGGTGCCGGGAATGTTCACCCGTCAGGCCTGGGAAGAACAGGTACAGGACGCCATTGATGAGGTGGTGAAAACCCGCCGCGATGAAATCGACTGGGTGCTGACGGACAAAACGCATCAGCCGGGAAGTGATATCGCCCCCGAGGCCCTGAAAGCCCGCCTGACCGAACGCTATTTCACCGACTTTGGTAACGCCTGGCTGAACATGGTCAACAGCATTCAGTGGCAGGACGCCAGCTCACTGTCTGAGGCGATTGCCCAGCTTAATCTGATCGGCGATGTTCGCCAGTCACCGCTGGTAGCACTGATGAACACGCTGGCCTGGCAGGGCAAAACCGGACAAAAAGGCGAAGCGCTGGCGGATTCGATTGTGGATTCAGCGAAGAAACTGATCGGCCGGAAGAAAAACGCCAAACAGTTCATTGAGCAAGCTCAGGGACCTAAAGGCCCGCTTGATGGGGTATTTGGTCCGTTGACGGGACTGATGGAAGGCAAAGAGGGCACCGGCAGTAACGGCAACCTGAGCTTCCAGTCGTGGCTTGCCCGCGTCACGCAGGTGCGCCTTAAACTTCAGCAGGTCACCAGTGCGCCAGACCCGCAGGCGATGTCGGAGATGCTGGCTCAGACCGTGTTTCAGGGTAAAGCCATCGATCTGACCGATACGCGTGATTACGGCAGTCTGGTGGCCGCCAGCCTTGGACAAGAGTGGAGTGGCTTCGGGCAGTCGTTATTTGTGCAACCTCTGGATCTGGCGTGGCGACAGGTGCTGGCTCCGGCGGCGGGAAGCCTTAATGCCCGCTGGCAGACCACGATAGTGGAGCAATGGAACAAAGCCTTTGCCGGTCGCTATCCGTTCAAGGCCAACGGCAGCGATGCCTCTCTGCCACTGCTGGCACAGTTTCTGCGCAGTGACTCAGGCCGGATCACCACGTTCCTGAAAACCAACCTCGGCGGCATCCTTCATCAGGAGGGGAATCGCTGGGTGGTGGATCCTGCGGCAAGCCAGGGGATGGTAGTAAATCCTGAGTTTCTCCAGGCGATTAATCAGCTGGCAGAATTGTCGGATATCGTCTTTGCACAGGATGATGCCAGTGTTCGCTTTGAACTGATGGCGCGGCCATCCCGTGATGTCGCACGTATGCAACTCACTCTTGATGAGCAGAATCTGGATTACTTCAACCAGATGGAAAGCTGGCAAAGCTTTGTCTGGCCGGGGAATACCTATTATCCGGGCGTTAGCCTCAGTTGGCGCAACGTCACTACGGGTATGCAGCTCTATGCTAACGACCAGGGTAACTGGGGATTCATTCGTTTACTGGGCAAAGCGCAGATCACGCCATTGGACGGCAGTCGAACGCAGTTGGTGTGGAAAGCCTCCGATGGCAATCCGCTGAAATTTGTCATGCGCAGTGAGCTGGGTGAGGGTCCGCTTGCGTTGCTGAAACTTCAGGGATTTACGCTGCCAGAGTCTATTTTCAACGTCGATGCAGCCAGGGAGGAAATGGAATGAGTTCACCCGAAGCGTTGTTATCAGCCTGTGCGACAGATAAGGAAGCGCAGCATTGTCTTCTCTCCCGGGCATCCGAAGCCCTGTCACTCTGGGATAACTGGTTACGTCCCCTCGGTTCTGAGCAGGAGACCGGGGGCGATCCGGCGTATGACGATGACTTCCAGATGATGCGCGAGGAAATCAACAAACTCTCCGGCACCGATCCACAACGGCTGTGCGAGCTGGCTGAAAAATGTCTGTGCGAGAGCGCCAAAGATATTCGGGTCGTGACCTGGTACACACAGGCCCGTCTGAATCGGGATGGCGAGAAGGGTCTGGCGGAAGGTTTATTGCTGCTGGTTGCGATGCTTTCCCGCTATGGTCAGCGCTGTCATCCGCAGCGTCCCAATGCCCGCAAGGCCGCACTGGAGTGGCTGAACAGCACCAAAATGCTTGATACGCTCTCGATGTGGCCGGAAGTGGACCGAGACGATACGGGCCTGACGGTCGGTGCCGTTAACCTTCTGGCAAGCGCCGTTGCTGAATGGCCGGATGACGAAAAGCCGTCATTTTCCGGACTTTGTACCGCGCTTGAAAACCGCCTGGCCCGCTCCGGCGGCATGGACTCGCTGATCCCCCAAAACAGCAGTGCTCAGGGGGCTGAACGTGGAGCCATCTTCGGGAGCTCCTTCGAACTGTCAGCGGTGAAGTCCGGGCGGGATTTACTCGACCAGACGAAGCTCCTTTCCAACTGGCTGAGTGAACAGCCGCAGGGCTGGCTGGCATCTCACCGACTCATGAAAACGGTGCGTTGGGATACGGTCGACCAAATCCCTCCGCTCGACAGCAGCGGCCGGACTCGTCTGGTGCCACCAAAACCCGAGTACCGGGCACAGCTGAAACGACTGTATATCCAGAAAAGCTGGGCCGAGCTGGTCGAGCAGGCCAGCCAGATGTATATCGAAGGGGTGAATCACTTCTGGCTCGACTTGCAGTGGTATCTCTGGCAGGGACTTAGCCATGCCGGTCAGCCCTGGGAAATTTGGTCAGATTCTGTCATTCACGATATGCGATTTTTACTCAAGCGTCTGCCCGGGCTCGATCTGCTGGCCTGGAACGATGGCACGCCGTTTGCTGATGAGGTGACCCAAGCCTGGATAGCCGAGAAGGTGAATGAGGATGCGCTGCTGTTTCATGATGAAGCGGCTACGGTAGCCCATAGCCAGGCGGACGATGTGCTGGCGCTGGAGGCAGAGGCGATGGAAAGAGGGGACAGTGAAAGCCCGGAAGCCGCGCTCGCCTGGCTTCAGACGCGCCCCGGTTCTGATACCCCGCGCCAACGCTGGCTAATACGCCTGCTGATGGCGCGGGTGGCCGAACAGTATGGCCGCAACGACATGGCACTGTACCTGCTGGGTGAATTGACCGCCAGCGCACCACAACTGACGCTGGGCGACTGGGAGCCAGCTCTGTTGTTTGAAGTGCAGGCCCGCCGCCTGAAGCTGCTGCGTATGAAGGCCGGTCGCAATGAAACCGACAAAGCCCGCCTGATGCCCGAGATGGACGCCTTACTGGCGGGCCTTATCGCCATCGACCCAGCACGGGCCATGGTGCTCTGTGGATAATTTTATATTTGATAACGTTCAGGGATTTTGTGCATGGATGATTTAACGCTTCGCTACTTTGACGCAGAAATGCGCTACCTGCGTGAGGCGGGTAAAGAGTTTGCCCGCGCCCACCCGGACCGGGCGGCAATGCTCAATCTGGATAAACCGGGTGCCCGTGACCCGTACGTCGAGCGCCTGTTTGAAGGCTTTGCCTTCCTGATGGGGCGTCTGCGTGAAAAGCTCGATGATGACCTGCCTGAATTAACCGAAGGGCTGGTCAGCCTGCTGTGGCCGCATTACATGCGCACCATTCCGTCGCTGGCCATCGTGGAGTTTTCCCCCGACTGGCGCAGCCTGCGTCAGTCTGAGTGTCTGGCCGAGGGGTTTTCTGTTCTGTCCCGCCCCGTAGGGCCACATCAAACGGCCTGTCAGTACCGAACCACTCGTGATATCCCGCTCCAGCCGTTGCATCTGGCGGATGCCCGCCTGTGCACCGAAACCGATGGGCGTTCCGCTATCCGCCTGCGCTTTGAATGCGCGGACAAAGTGGAGTGGAGCAAGGCTGGGATAGATAAAGTCGCCATTTTTCTTAATGCCGAAAGCCCGGTTAGCTCGGCGCTGCATCTGGCGATGACCCGCCGTGTACACGCCATGTATGCCCGCCACGCCGGGACCTATACCGAGCGCCGCCGGTTTGAGGGCTGGTGCAAACCTATGGGCTTTGACGACAATGACGGGCTGTGGCAGAAAGCCGATTCCGCCTTCAGCGGTTATCAGCTGTTGCTGGAATACTTCAGTTTCCGGCCAAAGTTTATGTTTGTTGAACTGCGCGGCTTTGAGACTATTGGTCTCAACGCGGCCAGCAACTGGTTTGAAATCGACATCGTGCTGACCGAAGCCTGGTCATCCGATTTGCCGTTTGAAACCGAAAACTTCCGTCTGCACTGTGCGCCGGTGATCAACCTGTTCACCCTCGAAGCCGATCCGCTGACCCTCAATCCGCTGGACAATGAATACCTGCTGCGTCCATTACGCTTGCAGGACGGCCACACCGAAATCTACAGTGTGGATAACATCCACGGTGCGGTGAAACACGGCAAATATCCGTACGTCCCCTTTACCAGCTTCCGCCACCGGGGCGGCATGATGCGTCACGATGCCCCCGAGCGCTATTACCACACCCGCGTGAAGCGCGGAGCCTCCGGTCTGTATGACACCTGGCTGATTCTTGGCGGGCGTTCTTTCGAGTTCGACCAGCTTGCTGAAAAACCAGAGTCGCTTTCCATGCGCATCACCGGTACCAACGGGCAACTCCCGCGTAAAGCGCTGGAAAGTACCCTGCTGGACCGGGTAGTCAAGGCAGGCAAGGTGCCGGTCAGAGTGCTGAACGTCTCGGCACCGACCCTGCCGCTATATCCGCCCGCCAACGACCGTTTTCACTGGCGGGTGATGAGCCACCTGGGCTCAAACTTCCTCAGCATGATGGACAATCCCGAGGTGCTGCGCGGTACGCTGGCGCTGTACGACTGGACCGATGATGAGATGAACCGCAGACGCCTCGAGGCGATTGTGGCGGTGAAGCACTCGCTTATTCGCCGCTTTGAGAAGGGCTTTATGCTGCGCGGCGTGGATATTGAAGTCACGTTAAATATGGATAACTTTGCGGGCGAAGGGGATGTGAATCTGTTCGGTGAGATGCTGCACCGTTTCTTCGGGCTGTATGCGGATATTCACCTCTTTAATCAGCTTACGCTGGTGCTACAACCGACAGGGAAACGACTGAGATGGAACGAATTCCACAGCCAGCACGTACCGGGCTGACGTTAGCGCTCAACAAAGACATCTGGCGGGCTAACTTTTACCGTTTCTGCCAGTTGCTGGAGCAGGAGAGTCCGGATTCACCCAAGCTGGGAGCGACCAGCCATCCGGGCACCGACCCGGTACGGTTCAGGCCGTGGCCGGGAATGGGCTTTCCGGTCAGCACCCTGAAAGCGGTTGAGACCGACGAAGACCATCCTGAGCTGCCGCCGACCGTGCGCACCACTTTTCTGGGTATGTACGGCGTGGATTCACCGTTACCCAGTGCTTATCTCGATGATATTGCCCAGCGCCGTGAAGGGCATGAGGCCGTTACCTCATTTCTGGATATCTTCAGCCACCGTATCACTACGCAGTATTACCGTATCTGGCGCAAATATGCTTATCCCGCCACCTTTGAGGCCGGTGGCCGCGACGCCACCTCACAGTGCCTGCTCGGGTTGGTGGGGCTAGGTATTCCGGGCACTTCTGAGCACGTGGCTACCCCGGTTTCGCGTTTTCTGGCGCTGCTGGGCACCATGCGATTGCCGACCCGTAACGCAGAAGGGATCCGCGCTCTGGTCAGCCTGCTGGCACCCGATACGCGGGAAACTGTCACCGAGCCGGACCCGGTCAAAGTGCATATAGAAAACCGCAGTGGCCTGAGCGCAGGGAACCGCGTAAGGCTGTCACAGCGGGCGACGCTCGGCAAAACCGCGAAAGAGGCCTGTAGCCGGGTGCTGGTGACCTTAAAGACTGAAAACCCGGAGGAAGCCGAAGGGTGGCTGCCCGGCGGCCACCTTCATACCGACCTGCTGGTGCTGATGCGCGTTTATCTGGGCTACCGCAGCGATGCGCGCCTGTGTCTTACCGTGCCGGTTCGACTGCTGCCCGAGCCCCGTCTGGGCAAGGCCAGGCGTATCCAGCTAGGACGTACCGGCTTGCTCGGGCTGAAAGACGGCAAACTCAACAATAACCGTGAAACCCTGACCGTCAGCCTCGGCTGCTATGAGGGGCTGCAATGCTCGCCATTTCCCCCGGCTGAAGACGGCCATTACCGCTTCGAATAATCATTTTCTGAAAGGAACTCATCTGATGACAAGAGTAACCCGGTGGCATGCGCTGACGCTCATTGCCTGCTGCCTGCTTGCAGGCTGCGGCCTGACCCAGACCGTCACGGACGGCACGGTAAGCATGACAAAATCCATCTTCTATAAAAAAATCAAAACGCTGCATCTGGATTTTTCACCGCGTTCGGCCATTAACGTGGACGGCGCGCAAACGCCGCTGGCCACCATGGTGCGGGTATACCAGCTGAAAGACCGCAAAAGCGTGGACGCCGCCGATTACCAGGTGCTGTTGCGCAATGCCGACGCCGTACTAAAAGATGACGTTGTGGCATCAAAAGAGCTGCTGGTGATGCCTGACGGCAGCATGACGCTGAATATGCCGATGGATGAGAACGCGAAGTTTGTGGCGGTGGTCGGGTTATTTAACCGTCCAGATTTGAAAGATAACCGCTGGCGGCTGGTGCTGACCCGAGAAGACCTCGATCCGGATAAACCGCGCACCATCGAACTGGGCGACGGCTGGCTCAGCCTTGTGCCGGTAAAGGAGTAAAGTGATGGATAACTGGTTAGCGCTTTTTGACGGGCAGGCCCGCTATACGCTGGATATCAATGACAGCACTGTGCAGCCTGATGTGCTGCGTTTTGAGGGCCGTGAGGCACTAAGCGAGCCGTTCACATGGGACATCGAGTTCACCACGCCGCAGGCCAACATTGCGCCTGAACAGGTGCTGATGAAGTACGCGTCCTTGCGGATGCGCAGCGGCAAAAACGTCCACGGCATCATCACCCGGCTGGAATGGCTGTCAACGTCCGCCGACCAGTCGCACTACCGCCTTACGCTGAGTTCCCGCCTGACGCTGCTGTCGTATACCCGAAAATGTGCCGTGTTCCAGAACCAGTCGGTGACGGAGGTGGTGGAGCAGGTGCTGCGTCAGCACGGGCTGGAAGGCGCGGATTTTGAATTTCGCCTGGAGCGTAGTTACCCGCCGCGCGAGCTGATAACCCAGTGGCGGGAGACGGATTTGCAGTTCATCCAGCGCCTGCTGTCGGAGGTGGGGATTTACTGGCGCACGGAGATGGACAGCACGCGTGAGCTGGACGTGTACATCTTTGCCGACAGCCAGCTCAACTACCAGTTTGGTGTGCATCTCCCCTACAGTGAGCCGTCCGACCTGTACGACGGTGCCGAAGAATCGGTGTGGGACGTGCGCACCTGGCACAGCGTGGTGACCGGCAGCGTGGTCACGCGCGACTACAACTACCGCACGGCCAGCACGCCGCTGGATGCGACGGTCAGCGTGCGTCACGACGCGGTAAGCACCGGCGAACATTACCGTTATGCCGCGCCATATCTTGAAGCCGGAGACGACAGCGACGCCACACCCGCCACCGAAAGCGGGGCCTTCTATGCCCGCCTTCATCACGAGCGTGAACTGAATCAGTCCGCCCGCGTTGAGCTGTCGGGTAACGCGTCCGGCCTCACGCCGGGCCAGGTGCTGGAGCCGCAGGGCGAGGTGATCAGCGCGCTAAAAGAGGGTGTCATTATTACGCTCACCACCTTCAGCGCCGCCCGCGATTCCGGCCTGACGATGTCCATCTCGGGCATGCCCTATACCGAGCGGTACTGCTTCCGTCCGCCTGAAATCGCCCGCCCGGAAATCCACGGCACGCTGCCTGCCCGCATTGAAAGCCGTGAAAAGAACGACACGTATGCGCATCTGGATGAACAGGGTCGTTACCGCGTAAAACTGAATTTTGACCGGGAAGACTCCGGGCAGGGCTACGGCTATCTGTGGTTGCGCATGGCGAAACCCTACTCCGGCGACACTTGCGGCTGGCACACGCCGCTCATCGACGGCACCGAGGTGGCGATTGCCTACGGCAACGGCGACATTGACCTGCCGTATATCTCACACGCGATGCATGACTCAGAGCACCCGGACCCCGTTACCCGCGATAACCACACCCGCAATATTCTCCGCACCCCGGCAAACAACAAGCTGCGGATGGAGGACCAGCGCGGCGAAGAACACATTAAACTTGCCACGGAATACGGCAAAACCCAGCTCAATACCGGTCATCTGGTCGATGCACAAGGCAAGCCGCGCGGTGCCGGTATGGAACTGCGCACCGACGAACGGGGCACGATACGGGCCGGAAAAGGGCTGTTTGTCAGCGCGGACGCCCAGTCTAAAGCGCAGGGCGAGGTGCTGGATATGAGTGCCGCCCTGAAGGAAATCGACCAGCTTCAACAGCATCTCAAACAGCTTGAAATGGCGGCCGAACAGGCGCAGGCGCTGAAGGCGGATATCGACAGCCAGATACGGATGTTCGAGCAACGGCTGAAGCCGCTCAACGAAACCCTGCTGTTCTCTGCCCCACAGGGCATGGCGTTGACCAGCGGTGAAGACCTGCAGCTGGCCGCCAGTAAAAACGTGGCGATAAATGCCGGAGGCGACATCAGCGCTGGCGTGATGGGCAACATGACCGCGCTTGCCGGAGACAAACTGGGCCTGTTTGCCCGCACCGGCCCACTGAGCCTGAAAGCCGGTGAAGGGCCGATAGACATGCAGGCGCAGAACGGCAACCTGCGGCTGTTTGCGGAGCAGAAGCTCAGCATAACGTCAGAAGAGGACATCCTGTTTGCGGGCAAAAAACGCATCACGCTGATTGGCGGCGGCACTTACCTAAGGCTGGAGCCGGGGAGGGTCGAGTACGGCACGACCGGGACGTATATGCGCCGGGTTAAGCGGACGATGGCGGCGGGGGCAAACGCATTACCAACACTGTCGAAACCTATGCCACTAGTTGAGGATTTAATCAGGCAAGGATTCTTCGATGAACAATTCCGCGTCCTGGATGGTAGTGGTAAGCCTATGGTCAATATTCCATACTTTATCCGTAACGAAAGTGGTGAAACATTTAAAGGTGTCACTAACACTCAGGGTTTATGCAAACGCGTTTTTACAAAGGAATCATCCAAACTTACTGTTTGGCTGGGTTTTCATGCACTGGAGAAGTGGTAGATGACTGAACAATCAACTTTAACCAATGAAACGCCACACTCAACGCACGATATAACGGGTTTATTAATGCCCGCTCGTGCGTTTTTCTTCATCATTGTTGATGAACCTGGAAAAGATGGTTTTTTGGTAAGGAAAATATATGCATCGACATCTAATCCTTATCTCTCGAAAATGGATTTATCTCCACTTAGATTGCTTTCAGAGACAGATCCAGAAAGGTATGGGTTACTTCCTAAAAATTTTGATTCATCAGTCAGTATTGCTGAGCATGTCATGGGTAACAACAAATCACCTTATATCTCTACAAGCTCAATTTTCCCTGATGGGTCCCCTCGATTTGATGGTAAGTCAATATATATTGACGTCGAAAAGGCATTGAAATCAGGAGCTGAGTTAGTCACGACTGATGAAATTTTAGAAACACTTGACGAATACAAAACCAAGAATCTTCATTTGGCAAAACGTATTGATAAGATTGCGGCATATGTGAGAGATGTGGATAAGGAAATCCTTATTAAAGGTGAAAAAATACCTGCAAAAGCTATCTTCACACCAGAATCTCTTAGCCTGACAAAAGGTATAGTGAAGGTAGGGCGTGTGGTTCAGGTCGTAGGGATAGTGTTAACAGCGTATGACCTTGAGCAGGCGACTGAAAAATCGATAAAAACTGGCAGTATAAACCCCATCAGCGCAGAAGTTATACGGCAAGCGGGTGGTTGGGGAGGTTTTGTTGCGGGAGCTAAAATAGGCACGGTTGCTGGTGCGGCAGTGGGAGTAGAAACAGGGCCTGTTGCAGTTATTACTGGGCTTGTAGGCGGAATAATATTTGGCGCGGCTGGGTATTATGGAGCAGACTGGGTTGCGGATTATATAGATGAAAATTAATTTTTTAAATTTCTTTAAAAAAGAGAATTCTCTCCAGAGAATTTATCCTCGTTCATTATTTAAATTTTTATCTGAACAAAAAAAATCGTATCCATTTTTTTTGTCTCTGGAAGGTAATAATATATATGCATATTCAACAAGGTTCATGGTTAAATCCACCGACGTAAAAAAAATAGAAGACATTGTTAAGTTTTTTTTTCGAAAGGAAATAACCCAAAAAAAAGAATGTTTGTTCTTTAATGGAATGGTGCTTCATTTTTTTAAATTTGAAGATTTTCACCAGATCGTAATTGATATAATCACTAATAATAATGATTTAATTAAAGATCTGTGCAATGAAAATCTTGAACCGCCAGCTCCTCATGTTGTTTTTCCTGATGGCGATTTTGAGGCACTAGGCAGTTTGCAGGGTGAGATGGAGCTATGGTGGAATGTTTACTGGTTACCTTTTTGGACATCTCTGTCTGAAGAAGAAAAAGAAAAATATTTAGAGCGTAATAAAATATCTAGTGAGCTGAGAGAGTTTTTGATACTTCACAGTTGATTTATAATAAGAATAGCTATTCGCCCGCACCGGTCAACTGAGCCTGAAAGCCGGTGAAGGACCGATAGACGTACAGGCGCAAAACGGCAACCTGCGGCTGTTTGCGGAGCAGAAGCTCAGCATAACGTCAGAAGACGACATTCTTTTCGCAGGCAAAAAACGCATCACGCTGATTGGTGGCGGTGGCACCTACCTGAGGCTGGAGGCCGGGAGAGTGGAATACGGCACGACCGGGACGTATATGCGCCGGGTGAAAAGGACGATGGCGGCGGGAGCGGGTGCGCAACAGCCGGAAATACCATGGCTTGCCGACCCGATAAAAAACAATACCACTGCCTTGATGCAATATCTGTATCACGATGATGCACCGGTAGTGGGTGCACCTTTTACCGCAACCCTTGCGGATGGCTCCGTACGAACGGGCAATCTCGACGGTGCGGGTTATCTGCATCTTGAGGATGTTCCGGAAGGGGGCTTACAGGTGGAGTTTGGTCCTGATGCTCGCTGCTATTTACGGAAAGATAAGTCAGATAATCAGCAGTTTATCGGTTCGTCGGTCAGTGAGACTGATATTGACTCGCTGATAGCGAAACACAGCGGAGGTGTGGAATGAGTGTACCTGGTTATGCCTGGTTTAAAGAAACCAGTCTGGAAACAGGACAATGGATTTGGGGAACGTTGCAAGGGTCATTTAATGAAAAACAGGCCATCAGTCAGATCATCGTTGATGCCGTCATTGGCATGATCCCACTGGTGGGAGATGTTACCGCAGTCCGTGACCTGATTGCGGTTTCCATCGGGCTTGCAAAAGAACCGAAAAAGCGTGAAAGCGTCAGCGAATGGGTGTTTCTGGTTATTCTGCTGTTTGCGTTGATCCCAGTAATAGGCGGCGTGATTAAAGGCGTCGGGCGTTTGGCCCTGCGGGTGACGAAAGAAGCGGCAGAGAATGTGGAAACGCTCAGCAATGTGATTAAGTTTCTGAATCGTGTGGGTGAAGGCGATGCGGTGAAGTGGCTGAATAAACTGAACGTGGTTCAGTATCAGGTGCAGCTTCTAGAGAAGATGAGTGATTTTTGCAACACGATGATCACCGCGATTAATCAAATTTTGAAAGCCAGAATAGGGCGGATGCTGCCGGAGAAATGGCAGGCAGATTTACTTCGTGTGCGGGATGGCTTTACGGCCCTGCAACCGCTGGCGTCGAAAATGATCCCGCAGGCGCTGAAAGAGCTGGATGCGAAACTGCGGGTGCTTCAGGGGTTAGTTTATAAAGGCGAGTTGCTTACTGTTAAAACTGGAGCGGGCCACAGTGCTGAGATTAAGCGTGAGGCAGAGGCGTATTTGCTGGAGCGAGAAATATACAGGGCTGCAAAGCAGGGAACACGTTTTCCAAGTAATGCGGCAGTAGTGGAAGATTTCGAAAAATTACAAGCTCTGTATTCAAAACCGGGCTATCCAGATTTATTGGCATATGAAGGTCAAAGTCCTACATTTGGGAAAAAAAGCATCTTTCCTGCTGTGGCTTCATTTAGCGGTAAGGTTATGCCAATGAGCGCCAACGATCTGGCTGGTAGTACTCTCTATCGTGTGTTTGGTAATGCGACAAAAGATGCCAGAGAAAGTTTTTCGGGTGGTCGTGCGACAGCTTTCTGGGGGTATGAGAAAGTACCTGCCTCAGCAGAAAATTGGCGTATACCAGCAGCTGTACTGGATGAATGGAACGGTAATGGTTTTATCGTAGTGATGAAATTGCCTGAGAACATGGCGATTACTATGCCTGAGGTAGCAGCTTGGCATGGGAAAATTGCAGAGCAATTTGGTAAAGAATTACCAGGTCAATATCTGATCGGTGGCGGTGAACAGGTCATTATTAATTTGGGAGATTTAGCTAAGCAGATAACGGATATCGGGCAGGAAGTTAAGAAAGGTGGTAGGGCGTTAAGTACTCAAATCAATGGTGTCGAACTGGCTTTTTATCCTACAGGCTGGAATGACGTGAACGGAAAATATGGATTTGATAACCCGGATAAGATTAAGCCACCTTTTGTTGAAACCCGTCAGTTGTCTGATAGTGAATTACAAAGCAAAATAGGACAACGTGCGGTTGTTGGTGGAGCACGTGCAGAACATCAGACATCACTGTCTGAACAGGAATAATTTATGAAATTATTAAACACGTATTCAATGAATGATGATAACACTCGCAGGCAGGTATTCTGGATGCTTAAGCGGCTCAGTAGTTATAGCCTCTGGAAGCGTAAGCGAGATGCCTGGGCGGTATTTTCTGATATCTATGAGCAGGCGGTAAAAACGTGGTCTGAGGATGATCCTGACGCTTTGGACCCAAATAATTTAGTCCACATTTATGAAGCGTTGAGATTATACGAGCAAGGAGTTGAAGAGTTAGGAAAAGGCCACAGGCATGTTTGGCGAACTACTGGTGATTTGTATCAGTTATATAAACCAGTAGATATTGTTAAATCACGTTTTTTTGGTCAGTGTCATGAGCGAGGGATACAACAATGGTCCTACCCTCCTAAGGTAGAGAAAATTAATAAACTTCGACTGGCTGAAGAGTATGCCGGAGTTGAGTATATTACTGAGTCGTGTAATCTAGTTGCTAACATCACTAATGTGAATTTTTTATACAGCGATATAATCTATGAGTCCGAATTTTATTCCTTGCCACGTCCTGTTTTTCCGCCAAATCTTGCTCCAGTCCCCAATGAACGAAAAAAAATAATTTCTACTGGATATGTTGTTCCTTGTGATGGTATATGGGAGCCTGGGAGGTTAAGCTTTGACTTTAAATGGAAGGTTATTCCTGTTGGTATCGGTGAATTTGTCAATAATGGGTGTTTTAACTATTTAATTAAAGGTACAAAAGCACCTTTAATTAATGTTTTTGAAAACGGAGAGATGGAAAAAAAATCTGTTGAGTGGCGTCTTATCTGGGAAGACACCCGCTACTGCGACGGTATTATCCCGGATGAATCTGAATATTTTCTGGATGATGCGCCGGGTAAGCGTATTACCTGCCAGAGCGGGGAGCGTTGTCCGCACTCAGGGCATTGGGCAACCATCGCCGGAGGGCATCAGCAGTTTATTGATATTCAGGAGGGGGCATTGATGCCGGAGGCTACGAAATATCAGAGTAATATGCATGCGCCTGAAATTCGCCTGCCAGCGATGTGGAGTCTTTTAAACCGGGAAGACGGTGGAAGTGTTTATTTAAAATCGGAAGATAAATAAATATCCGTTTAATAGATAACGGGTTAGCGCTTTTTGTCGGGCAGGCCCGCTATACGCTGGATATCAATGACAGCACCGTGCAGCCAGACGTGCTGCGTTTTGAGGGCCGTGAGGCACTAAGCGAGCCGTTCACATGGGACATCGAGTTCACCTCCCCGCAGAGTAATATTCCCCCTGAACAGGTGCTGATGAAGTACGCGTCCTTGCGGATGCGCAGCGGCAAAAACGTCCACGGCATCATCACCCGGCTGGAATGGCTGTCAACGTCCGCCGACCAGTCGCACTACCGCCTTACGCTGAGTTCCCGCCTGACGCTGCTGTCGTATACCCGAAAATGTGCCGTGTTCCAGAACCAGTCGGTGACGGAGGTGGTGGAGCAGGTGCTGCGTCAGCACGGGCTGGAAGGGGCGGATTTTGAATTTCGGCTGGAGCGAACTTACCCGCCACGCGAGCTGATAACCCAGTGGCGGGAGACGGATTTGCAGTTCATCCAGCGGCTGTTATCAAAGCTACTTAATAGCTTTCTAATTTGCTGCGGATTAATTGCTTGTTTATGCTATGTCTTGTTTGCAGGTAAAGCGTTACGGACAGGCCAGACAGGATCGCTATCTGCTCTGAGAGTAGCTACTGCCAGCTCAAAAACCGATGAGATAGTACGTCGGGCTTCAGCAGCAACGGTCGGTGCACTACGTTTAGCTGTGCCCTGAGTATTTTTAGAATGTGATGCGGGATAATCTCTCTGATGGGGAGTTTTCCAATGGAGGGGAAGACTACTCGTTCCGGCATAGTGTACTCACCTGAAATGAAGATGGAAGTTGACTGTGCTCAATTTTAGCTGCGCTTCTACGATATCATCTGAGACACTATGAAATGAAAAAATCCACGCAACTGCGTGGATTTAATGGATTTTTTCAGCTGTTATGAGATTCAGTGAAACCTCATGAGACAATAGAAACCATTTAGACGTTAAACAGGAAATTCATCACGTCGCCGTCTTTGACGATGTAATCTTTACCTTCTGAACGCATTTTGCCAGCTTCTTTCGCGCCTTGTTCACCTTTGTAGGTGATGAAGTCGTCAAACGCGATGGTTTGTGCACGAATGAAGCCTTTCTCGAAGTCGGTGTGAATTTTACCGGCTGCCTGTGGGGCGGTAGCGCCAACAGGGATGGTCCATGCGCGGACCTCTTTCACACCTGCGGTGAAGTAGGTTTGCAGGTTCAGCAAGTCATAACCCGCGCGGATCACACGGTTCAGCCCCGGTTCTGTCAGACCCATTTCTACCATAAATTCTGCGCGATCGGCGTCGTCAAGTTCAGCGATGTCAGATTCAACCGCTGCACATACGGCAACTACCACGGAACCTTCAGCTTCGGCAATTTTACGCACGATGTCGAGGTAAGGGTTATTTTCGTAACCGTCTTCGTTAACGTTGGCGATGTACATGGTTGGCTTCAGGGTCAGGAAACTCAGATAGCGGATGGCCGCTTTATCTTCGTCGGTCAGGTCCAGCGCACGCAACATACCGGCTTCGGAAAGCTGTGGCAGACATTTTTCCAGCGCCGCCAGTTCAATTTTAGCGTCTTTATCGCCGCCTTTGGCACGTTTTTGTACACGGTAGATCGCGCGTTCACAGGTGTCGAGGTCTGACAGGGCCAGTTCGGTATTGATGACATCAATGTCGTCAGCCGGGTCAACTTTGTTGTTCACGTGGATAATGTTGTCGTTTTCGAAACAACGTACCACGTGGCCGATAGCTTCGGTTTCACGGATGTTGGTCAGGAACTGGTTACCCAAGCCTTCACCTTTGGATGCGCCTTTTACCAAACCGGCGATATCCACGAATTCCATAGTGGTTGGCAGAATGCGCTGAGGTTTTACGATCTCAGCCAGTTGGTCCAGACGCGAATCTGGCATCGGCACTACGCCGGTGTTAGGTTCGATGGTACAGAACGGGAAGTTAGCTGCTTCGATACCCGCTTTGGTCAGCGCATTGAACAGAGTAGATTTACCGACGTTCGGCAGGCCAACGATACCGCATTTGAATCCCATGATGTTCTCACCTTAAATATCTTAATAATCAAGCAATTAATGTTAATTGCACGATGTAATGACCACAATAGGCCGCATTATACACGCAATAGTCCTTTTTCTCGAATACCCGTCATTCTCGAGCGGCCAACAGCTCGGTGGATTGGCCCCCAGGCTGCTGCCTGAATGCCGCTGCGGGGATTAAAGGGTTTTCCTGCCCGTAAACAAATAATCCAACCTTGCTTCACCGGGTTCATTTTTAGATACTTGTCACAATTTTTTAACTGACTGGAAATGAATTGGATGTATATGTTTCCCCTGCGGGGCGTGAAGATGTCGGATGTGAAGAACGAGACGCTGGCAGGCTTTGTGGTGGCGGTATCGATGATCCCTGAAGCGGTTGGATTTTCGCTGGTGGCCGGGCTTTCGCCGATAGTGGGTTTGCACACGGCATTTATTATCGGGCTGGTGACGGCGCTGTTGGGTGGCAAGCCTGGCATGGTATCCGGCGCGGCAGGTTCTATTGTGGTGGTGCTGATGAGTCTGGCGGCCCAGTACGGCATGGGTTATGTGCTGTGGGCGACGATTTTTGCTGGCGTGATCCAGATGTTGATCGGCATCTTCCGTCTGGGCAAATTCATTCGTTTGGTTCCACTTCCGGCGATCCACGGTTTTGTTAATGGACTGGCGATTGTCATCATGATGGCGCAATTACATATGATAGCCGGGCAGGGACCGTTGATGTACGGGTTGGTGGCGCTGGCGATTTTAGTTGTGGTGATATTCCCCAAATTAACCAAAATCATCCCTGCTTCATTGGCGGCGTTGATTGTGGTGTCGGCGGTGGCAATTGGTTTTAACCTGCCTACGCTGCGCGTAGGGGATTTGGCCGATATCTCCGGGGCCTTGCCGCACTTTAGTTTACCGATTGCGCCGTTCAATCTTGAAATGATCAAAGTGGTGCTGCCGTACGCGGTAGTGATCGCCTTAGTTGGGCTGATTGAGTCTCTGCTCACCATGACGGTGCTGGATGAAATGGGTGGCAAGAAAGGGAACGGTAATCGAGAAAGCATTGCCCAGGGAGCCGGCAATACGATTTGCGGTCTGTTTGGCTGTTTTGCCGGATGTGCGATGATTGGCCAGTCGATCATTAACTTTACTTCCGGTGGGCGTGGGCGGATTTCGGGCATTGTCGGCGCTCTGTTGCTGATTCTATTTGTGGTCAGCCTGTCGGGTTATATTGGCTTGCTGCCGGTGGCGGCCCTGGCAGGGATCATGCTGGTGGTGTGTTACAACACCTTTGAGTGGAGTTCACTGCGCCGTTTACGCCGAATGCCGAAAGCCGACGCATTGGTGATGGTGATCGTCACGGTGATCACTATCTTTACCGATCTGGCGGTTGCGGTGATCAGCGGAGTCATTATCTCTGCGCTGGTGTTTGCCTGGCAGCAGGCACGTATTCGTATCCGCGAACATAAAACGCAGGGAGAACTGACGGTATATAAGCTCGACGGGCCCCTATTCTTTGGCTCTGCTGCGGCGTTTGCCGAATTATTCGAACCACAGAATGATCCGCAAAGCGTGGTGCTGGATTTTGCCGGTACACGGGTAATGGATTCAAGCGGTGTTGATGCGATTGATAAACTGACAGCACGCTATTTGGACGCGGGGAAAATCATCCGTCTGCGCCATTTAAGCAGCGACTGCGTAAGTTTGTTGAAGAAAGCCGGGCCGTTCTGTATTCATGAGCTGGATGACCCGGAATATTATGTGGTTGAAGAGGGTTTTTAGTCATGTGATTAATTAGTTTATTTTTTTAAATAAAAATGATATTTTCCCGCATCAACGATATTTAGCGAGCCTATGCTCGTTTTTTTGATTATTGCAATCAATCGGGGTATTATTGTTTTTAACTTAATCATTCATGCTGATTATTATTTTCTATGGCAACCTCAAATGATTGTTATAATGTATGATTTTTTTTGGCATCGTAGATTACATATGATTATCGCCAAAATTTAATATTTTTAATAGTGTGCAATATTTTAATTTAAAAATTTTTTTAAAATGTAAAACTTAACGTTTTCAATAACTTTAACTAAAGGAATACCTATGTATACTATGGAAAGAAATATATTCGAAAGTTATACAAAGTTTTTAGATATAAATAAATCGGATGGAACGTGTATGGGGATGACACTGACCTGGCTTGGTGACATTTTAAAAGAAAGCAATGGCCGCGCTCCGTATAAAAACTTGCAAAGAACGTTTTTCCCCGATGTTAAGGATAACATCTCCTTAACAAGATTTTATGAGCGAGGTTTGGCTAAACAGCAGAATTATGCAAGCAGGTATGAGGCCTTCGAAAAAAATGTAAAAAATCATGCCGCTGTAACTTCTGATATGTTTACGGCCAAATATAAAGATAGGAAGCAGAGGGCTGTTGAAGCTAAAAATAGTGTGGCTGGATTACATTACAGACATGCGCCTCTTACTTCTTATCGAGATATTCAGGGCCTGGATGTTAACAATGTATGCTCACCTCCAAAAAGTGGCGTTATAATTATTCTTGACATAGGAAAGGCAAATCAAAACCCTCACGCGGTTGCTGCAATTAGAACCAGTGAATATGACACTTATTTTTTTGACCCTGGTTATGGTTTGTTTCATATAACAGAAAAGCAACCAAACAGAGACATAGAAAGCATTCTTTATAAACACTATAAGCGATTCTATTTCAGCGGGCAGATTGTAATAAGCAAATCATAGTATAACCAGCCATCAGGATAGGGCTAAGGCAAACGGGTATATAACCAACCCGTTTGCTTACCTTCATTCAGCTTTAAAGCTATGCAGGCGTTGTACCGTTTTTTCCAGACCTTCTTTCATCAGCATTTCGGTACAACGCAGCGACTCATCAATTGCATCATCAATCAGTTTCTGCTCGCTGGCTGGTGGTTTGCCGAGCACAAATCCCACCACTTTACTCTTATCACCTGGGTGCCCAATACCAATGCGCAGTCGGTAAAAGTTAGGATTATTCCCCAGTTTGCTCTGAATATCTTTCAGACCGTTGTGGCCGCCATTGCCGCCACCAAGTTTAATTTTTGCTACACCCGGCGGAATATCCAACTCGTCGTGTGCCACCAGAATCTCATCGGGCTCTATGCGGTAGAAGTTAGCCATCGCCACCACGGCTTTACCGCTGAGGTTCATGAAGGTCGTCGGCACCAGCAGGCGAACGTCCTGGCCGGCCAGCGACAGTCGCGCAGTGTAGCCGTAAAACTTACTCTCTTCCTTTAATTGCTGATTGTGTTGGCGGGCGAGGAGGTCCACATACCAGGCACCGGCGTTATGTCGTGTTTGGGCGTATTCTGCGCCCGGATTGGCCAGACCCACTATTAGTTTAATGCTGCTCACGTTGGTTTCGCTTCTTCATGAGGTGACGTCAAGGGCGCTAGTTTACCTGTGCAACCCAGCCGTGCCAAACCTGGGAGGATGTATTTAGGCTTATTACTTTTGAGGGTGAATAATATTGTTGGAGAACTATTCATTTTTCGAAGATAAATAGTGGAAAAGCGTAAAGATTTGTCATGCAATGTTTCTCGTCTGTGATCGTTGCCGCAAAGTTAAAGTTAGCTGCCGACTACAATTTAATCAGGAAACGCAGATAAACATGGTTGTTTAATTGATGGACTAAAGGAGGTGACATATGAAACGTAAAACCGCAGCAGTAATCGGCAATGTGCTGATGGGGCTTGGTCTGGTCACTATGGTCGGCGGTGTCGGATATTCCATACTCAATCAGTTGCCGAATATGGACTTACCCCAATTTTTAGCACATGGTGCAGTAGCCAGTATTTTCCTCGGTGCGATTTTATGGCTGGCCGGTGCGAGAGTCGGTGGACGCGAGCGCGTTGCTGACCGTTATTTCTGGGTGCGTCACTATGATGCCCGCTGCCGTAAGAATCACCGCCATCCATAACAGTACTCTATTAGCTTTCTAATACGTTAGAAGTCTAATAAAAGAAAAACCCGTTACTGGCTATGCCATAACGGGTTTTTTTATCCGCGATTTTACGCGTCTTCCATCATCTTCCCTCCCGCAGGCGGAAGGGGCAATGATTAATGCTCGAACATAGCTGAAATGGATTCTTCGTTGCTGATGCGGCGAATAGCCTCAGCCAGCATGCCTGACAGAGTCAGGGTACGCACTTTTTTCAGCGCGCGAATTTCCGCAGACAGCGGGATGGTGTCACAAACAATCACTTCGTCGATCACGGAATTTCTGATGTTTTCTACTGCGTTACCGGAGAAGATCGGGTGAGTCGCATAAGCAAATACGCGCTTTGCACCGCGTTCTTTCAGCGCTTCAGCTGCTTTACACAGCGTACCACCGGTATCGATCATGTCATCAACCAGCACACAGTCGCGACCTGCCACATCACCAATAATGTGCATCACCTGAGAAACGTTGGCGCGTGGGCGACGTTTATCGATGATAGCCATATCAGTGTCATTGAGCAGTTTAGCCACTGCGCGGGCGCGGACAACGCCACCAATATCTGGTGAAACCACGATTGGGTTTTCCAGATTTTGTTGCAGCATATCTTCCAGCAGGATTGGGCTACCGAATACGTTATCTACCGGTACGTCGAAGAAGCCCTGGATCTGTTCGGCGTGTAAATCTACGGTAAGAACGCGGTCAACGCCCACGCTGGAAAGGAAATCCGCAACAACTTTTGCGGTGATTGGCACACGGGCTGAACGCACCCGGCGATCCTGACGTGCATAACCGAAATAAGGAATGACGGCGGTAATACGGCCGGCGGAAGCGCGGCGTAAGGCATCAACCATTACGACCAGTTCCATCAGGTTATCGTTAGTAGGCGCGCAGGTGGACTGGATAATGAAAATATCTCCGCCACGTACATTTTCGTTGATTTGCACACTTACTTCACCGTCGCTGAAACGACTGACGGCGGCGTCACCAAGGCTGGTGTATAAACGGTTGGCAATACGTTGTGCTAGTTCCGGGGTGGCGTTACCAGCAAAAAGCTTCATATCAGGCACGAGAAGAACCTCAGGCTTGCGTCCAGGGAAGACATCGGCTTATGGCACCACCGGGCGGTGAGCGGTGCCACAGCATTATGCTTACGAGAAAAAATACTTCGATACATCAAAACTTACTGCAAATAAGAACTCTGTTACCTACTGAGAGGCTGGCAAAGAACAGACACAGATAACGGGACTGTGATTGCTCTACGCTTTGCCTGCGGCTCTCAATATTTCTGCGCGGTAAGAGTGAAGGGGGGAGACGTTAACGCCTTTCGCCACAAAACCCGAAACCCGCGCAGGAATCTGACGCAAAACCTCACGGGCTTCATGCTCTGAGTTGAATTCGGCAAACACACAAGCACCCGTGCCAGTCATACGTGACGGCGCGTATTCTAACAGCCAAGAAACAAGCTGTTCAACCTCGCAAAATCGTTTTCTCGCAATCGGTTGGCAATCATTTGTCCAGGCTGTGCTTAAAAGCACATTAATCGGACGTTTTGGGGTATTACGAATCAGTTCGGGATCGCCAAAAATGGCTGGAGTCGGAATATGAATTCCAGGGTGTGCCACCAGATACCATTTTTCTGCCGGGGTGACGGGGTGAAGGATTTCGCCAATCCCTTCGGCAAACGCCGCATGTCCCATCACAAACACGGGCACATCGGCACCTAATGTCACGCCTAGCGCCGCCAACTGTTCGTCGGTCAAACCGCAATTCCACAGGGTATTAAGTGCAATCAGCACGGTCGCTGCGTTAGACGAACCACCGCCAAGCCCCCCCCCCATGGGGAGCCGCTTGGTTAATGCAATGTCCGCACCCAACGTACTCTGGGTATGGCGTTGCAATAGACGCGCAGCGCGCACCACCAGATTATCTTCGTTAGCGACACCTGCGACAGGCGTCGTAAGGACAATCTGGCCGTCGGACCGTGGCGTGAACCCGAGGCTGTCGCCGTAGCTCACAAACTGAAACAGTGTTTGCAGTTCGTGATAACCGTCGGGGCGTTGCCCCGTTATATAAAGGAATAAATTGAGTTTAGCCGGAGAAGGCCACAATTGCGTCATCTCAGTTTAAGGTCCAGCTATCCATTTTCAGTTTGATACGTTGATCGTCCTGTGTCAGCTCAAGACGATCTGGCAGGGAGGGGATCATGTCATTACTGTAACTTTGGTAAACTACGTTACCTTTCAGACCGTTATGGCTGTAGTTAACCTTTGACAGGCGATACTGGCTGTCGAGGGTGAAATCACTTTCGTCGCCCGGCAGGCCAAGCATCCACAGACGCAAGTTAGCCAGCGGGATCGACATGCCTGTCAGCTTCTGGATCATTTCATCAGGATTGTCGCTGGTGTATTTCTTGCCCTGGTTGTTGGTCACCTGGGCGATACCACTTTGCACTTTCAGCTCCATCTCGGTGCTGCCAAGCGGGTTGGTCAGCAGTAGACGGTAGCTGTCCGGCGAGTACTGCTGCCAGAAGAAACGGGCATAGACTTTCTGTTTATCGGAAATATAGGCGAAAGAACCACGGGTCTGATAATGCTCCAGCTTTTTGACCTGCGCTTCGTGCTCGCGCCACTGTGGCGAAGTCGGGCTGGTTGCCGGGCCTTTTGGGGTGTTAATCGTACAGGCGGCAAGTACCAGGCTGGCAAGAGGAAGAAGGCGAAGTAGGTTGGCTTTACGCATTGGCATAACGGATTAAGTCCTTGGGTGCTGAGGCATCAGTGCCTGGGCAAATTCGGCGGGCGCCAGTTTACCACACTTACGTAACGCCCTTTGACGATCTGATGCGAGTAAAAATTTAGAAAGGTATACTGGTGGTATGTTTTCTTCATTCAATAGGTAGCAATAATATATTTTATATGTACTGGAAATTAATTCTATTAGCTCTGGCGCTGTATGGCACATCTGTATGGATGATCCTTCACGCTGCGAATGCATGGAAAACAGGCGTTCTGATTGAAACGAGAAAAATGTCGCCGATAAAGGACTATTACTATCGGGGTGAGTTTATGTATTACTTTCAGATCACGTTGTATTCGTTAGGCGGGTCATTTATGACTGGGTTTGCTACCTGGCTTCTAATGAATCGCTAATGGAGATGAAATAGGAGCACTCAAAGTATAGGGCTGGCCAAGTAGAATCAAACTCACAAGGCGATAAAATCAGGCATCGAGCCGCTTGCAGTCTGGCTGAAACCTTTGGTCAGAAAGAAATCCACATCATATTTAACGGATAATGCTGCTTAGCTTTTATTGATCCCGCGCATCTTGTAGAATGCGCCTCAAGACGTAAACCCATACCAACATAGGTATTACTCGATAATCGCTTCCCTATGACCCTGCTTGCATTAGGTATCAATCACAAAACCGCACCGATTTCACTGCGCGAACGGGTAACGTTCTCACCCGAGACCATTGAACAGGCGCTCTCTAGTCTGCTCCAGCAACCGCTGGTGCAGGGCGGTGTCGTGTTGTCCACCTGTAACCGGACTGAGCTCTATCTCAGCGTGGAACAACAGGGAGGTCTACAGGAACAGCTGGTGACCTGGCTGTGTGATTATCATCATCTCAGCGCTGAGGAAGTCAAAAAAAGTCTTTACTGGCATCAGGATAACGCCGCCGTCAGTCATCTGATGCGCGTAGCGAGTGGTCTTGATTCGCTGGTTCTCGGCGAACCGCAGATTTTAGGTCAGGTGAAAAAAGCCTTTGCGGAATCCCAGCACGGGCAGGCCGTTTCCGGCGAACTTGAGCGTTTATTCCAAAAATCCTTCTCCGTCGCCAAGCGCGTGCGCACGGAAACGGATATTGGCGCCAGTGCTGTCTCTGTGGCTTTTGCGGCCTGTACGCTGGCACGCCAGATCTTTGAATCCCTGTCAGACGTCAGCGTGCTGCTGGTCGGTGCCGGTGAAACCATTGAGCTGGTGGCGCGTCATCTGCGCGAACATAAAGTTCGCCATATGATGATTGCCAACCGCACCCGCGAACGCGCACAACTGCTGGCTGATGAAGTCGGTGCGGAAGTGATCACCCTGCAGGACATCGATTCTCGTCTGGCCGAAGCCGATATCATTATCAGTTCCACCGCCAGCCCGTTACCTATTATTGGTAAAGGCATGGTGGAAAGGGCACTCAAAGCTCGCCGCAACCAGCCAATGCTGATGGTGGATATCGCCGTTCCGCGTGATATTGAGCCGGAAGTCGGGAAACTCGCCAACGCCTACCTTTATAGCGTTGACGACCTGCACAGTATTATTCAAAACAATTTGGCTCAACGTAAGGCCGCAGCCATTCAGGCGGAGTCTATCGTTGAGCAGGAAAGCTCTAATTTCATGGCGTGGCTGCGGTCGCAGGGCGCGGTGGAAATTATTCGTGATTACCGCTCCCGCGCCGATCTGGTGCGCGCCGAAGCCGAAGCCAAAGCGCTGGCAGCTATTGCACAAGGTGCCGATGTCACCGCTGTTATCCACGAATTAGCCTACAAATTGACCAATCGTCTTATTCACGCTCCCACCCGCTCTTTGCAACAGGCCGCCAGCGATGGCGATGTCGAACGCTTGCAAATTTTACGCGACAGCCTCGGGCTGGATCAGCAATAGTTCTCTTTTATCACAGGGTTAAACACCACGCATGAAGCCTTCTATTGTTGCCAAACTGGAAGTGTTACAAGAGCGCCATGAAGAAGTACAGGCGATGCTCGGCGATGCCGCCGTCATTGCCGATCAGGACAAATTCCGCAACCTCTCCCGCGAATACGCACAGCTGACAGATGTCTCTGAATGTTTTCTGACCTGGCGTCAGGCGCAGGAAGATTTAGCCGCCGCCGAAGAGATGCTTGATGATCCTGAGATGCGGGAAATGGCGCAGGACGAAATCAAAAGTTGTAAAGCTAAACTGGAAGAGCTCGAACAGCAACTTCAGTTACTGCTGTTGCCAAAAGACCCAGATGACGAACGCGGCTGCTTTCTGGAAGTCCGCGCGGGTACCGGCGGTGATGAAGCGGCGATTTTCGCCGGTGATCTGTTTCGTATGTACAGCCGTTATGCCGAAACCCGTCGCTGGCGTGTGGAGATCATGAGCGCCCATGAAGGTGAACACGGTGGCTACAAAGAAGTGATTGCCAAAGTGATGGGCGATGGCGTGTATGGCCAGTTCAAGTTTGAGTCAGGCGGTCACCGTGTTCAGCGCGTGCCGGAGACGGAATCCCAGGGACGCATTCACACCTCTGCGTGCACCGTAGCCGTGATGCCAGAAGTGCCGGAAGCAGAACTGCCGGAAATCAACGCCGGTGATTTGAAAATTGACACCTTCCGTTCTTCTGGTGCAGGGGGTCAGCACGTTAACACCACCGACTCTGCCATTCGTATTACTCACTTGCCAACCGGCATTGTGGTGGAGTGTCAGGACGAGCGTTCGCAGCACAAAAACAAAGCCAAAGCGATGTCGGTGCTTGGTGCGCGTATCCGTGCGGCAGAAATGGCCAAGCGTCATGCGGAAGAGGCGTCGACACGCCGCAATCTGTTGGGCAGCGGTGATCGTTCGGATCGCAACCGCACTTATAACTTCCCGCAGGGCCGCGTTACCGACCACCGTATCAACCTGACTATTTACCGTCTGGATGAAGTAATGGAAGGCAAGCTCGACATGCTGATCCAGCCGATTGTTCAGGAATATCAGGCCGACCAGCTTGCTGCGCTGTCCGAGCAAGACTAATGGATTTCCAGCATTGGCTTGCCAATGCCACAACGCGCCTGGCTGCGGGTGACAGCCCAAAACGGGACGCGGAAATTTTGCTGGGTTTTGTCACCGGTAAAGCACGCACCTTTATCATGGCTTTCGGCGAAACTCCGCTGACGGCCTGCCAAACTGAACAGCTTGAAACCCTGCTGGCGCGGCGCGAGCGGGGCGAGCCTGTGGCGTATCTGGTCGGTGAGCGCGAATTCTGGTCGCTTTCGCTGAGCGTTTCCCCCGCGACCTTGATCCCCCGTCCTGATACCGAATGCCTGGTTGAACAGGCGTTATTGCGCCTGCCTGCTACGGCCGTAAAAGTGTTAGATCTCGGCACTGGCACGGGTGCTATCGCACTGGCGATTGCCAGCGAGCGGCCGGATTGCCAAATCACCGGTATCGATCTGCATCCCGAGGCTGTCAAACTGGCACAACACAATGCGCAGAAGCTGAATATCCGCAATACTCGTTTCCTGCAGGGCAGCTGGTTTAGGCCGGTTTCCCAACAGCGTTTCACCCTGATCGCCAGTAATCCTCCCTATATTGATGCCGCTGATCCCCATCTGTCTGAAGGCGACGTTCGTTTCGAACCTATGAGTGCGCTGGTGGCAGAAGATGCAGGTCTTGCCGATCTGGCGCATATTATTCAGTCGGCAACCGCGTATCTTGAAGAACACGGCTGGCTGTTGCTCGAACATGGCTGGCAGCAGGCAACAGAAGTACAGAATATATTCAAACAGGCGGGCTACCGTGATATCGCCACCGTGAAAGATTATGGCGGCAACGATCGGATCAGTCTGGGACAGTGGAGCACCGAGTCACGCGATAAATAATAAAGCAGTGACCGGCCAGCATCAGGCCATCTATTTTCTTAACAAGGAAGCTGGAAGTGTCGTCATATATTTGGGTCAAAAATCTGCATCTGGTCACCATTACGCTGAGCATAATATTGTTCGTGCTGCGTTTTTTCTGGAAATGGGCCGGTTCTGCTATGCTGCAGAAACGTTGGGTAAGAATCATGCCGCACGCCGTCGACACGTTATTGCTGCTGAGCGGTGTTGCACTGATTTTCATTACCCACTTCTATCCGTTCAGCCCGCAGGGAACCTGGCTGACCGAAAAGCTTTTCGGCGTTATCATCTACATCCTCCTGGGTTTCGTTGCCTTGAGTAAACGCCCGCGCAGCCAGACGACGCGCTGGATTGCCTTTATTCTGGCACTGGGATGCTTGTCTTTGATCGTGAAGCTTGCCATGACCAAAATACCGTTGCTGATGGGATAACTATGAGTGCCATTGCTGATTTTGAATTTAACGCCTCGCCACTGAGCGCGGGTGTCATCCTGGTAACGCAGGCGATTCGTCTGGATTTTAAAGCCGAGGATGTGAGCCGCCAGTTACAGTCACTGGTTGATGAGGCGCGCCGCGAGGTGCCACAGGATCTCAGCCAGGATCAGCAACTTGAAGTACTAATTAAGTTGTTTTACCGCACCTGGGGCTTTGGCGGGGCGGGCGGTGTTTATCGCCTGTCTGACGCCATCTGGCTGGATAAAGTGCTGGCATCACGCCAGGGAACGCCGGTTTCGTTGGGGGTCATTTTCCTGCACATTGCCCATGAGCTGGATCTGCCGCTGATGCCCGTCATCTTCCCGACACAACTGATTATGCGTGCCGACTGGCTTGATGAAGAGATGTGGCTGGTGAACCCAATCAACGGCGATACGCTGAGTGAACATATTCTGCACGTGTGGCTGAAAGGCAATCTGGGCGTCAATGCTGAAATCGAAGATGATGATCTAGAGGAAGCTGAAAATACCGTCATTGTGCGCAAAATGCTCGATACGCTAAAAGCCGCGCTGATGGAAGAGAAACAGATGGAACTGGCTCTGCGCGCCAGCCAGGCTGTGCTGGAGTTTGACCCGGATGACCCTTACGAAATTCGCGATCGCGGTTTGATTTATGCCCAGTTAGACTGTAACCACGTTGCGATTTCTGATTTAAACTATTTTGTTGAACAGTGCCCGGAAGATCCCATTTCCGAAGTGATCAAAATGCAGATCCACGCCATTGAGCATAAGCAAGTGACGTTGCACTGAGTTACAATCAGCACAGTTTTTAAGTAATTATTGACCGATTAGCGTTTAAATACAGCAAATTGGCTGTATGACTACTGTACCTGAATGACTTTTAATAAGGCCAAAGCATGAAACAGAAAGTGGTTAGCATTAAGGATATTAACGTCGCCAACGACCTGCCGTTTGTGTTGTTCGGTGGTATGAACGTGCTGGAATCACGCGATATGGCAATGCGGGTTTGCGAGCATTACGTTACCGTCACGCAAAAATTGGGCATTCCTTATGTGTTCAAAGCGTCTTTTGATAAAGCCAACCGCTCGTCAATTCACTCCTACCGTGGACCAGGCCTTGATGAAGGCATGAAGATTTTCCAGGAGCTGAAAAAGACGTTTGGCGTGAAAATCATCACTGACGTCCATGAATCCTGGCAAGCACAGCCTGTTTCAGAAGTGGTTGATGTGATCCAGTTGCCTGCGTTCCTGGCTCGTCAGACCGATCTGGTCGAAGCGATGGCAAAAACTGGCGCTGTGATCAACGTGAAAAAACCCCAGTTCGTCAGCCCTGGTCAGATGGGCAATATCGTGGACAAATTCAAAGAGGGCGGCAACGATCAGGTCATTCTGTGCGACCGCGGTAGCAACTTTGGTTATGACAACCTGGTGGTCGACATGCTGGGTATCAATGTGATGATTAACGCCACGGGAGGGCATCCTGTGATCTTCGACGTGACTCACGCTCTGCAAACCCGTGATCCGTTCGGTGCCGCTTCCGGTGGCCGTCGTGCACAGGTTGCTGAACTGGCGCGTGCGGGAATGGCGGTCGGCATTGCTGGCCTGTTCATCGAAGCCCATGAAGACCCTGAACACGCGAAATGCGATGGTCCTTCCGCCTTGCCGCTGGCTAAACTGGAACCTTTCCTGGTGCAGATGAAAGCTATCGACGATCTGGTGAAAAGCTTCGACGTGCTGGATACCAGCAAGTAAGCGAAGGTTTTTCGCCCTATAGTGAGTGCAGATAACAAAAAGGCGACCCCATAAAGGTTAATGCCGTTCACTTAAGCCTCACGTGACTTAAAACTGAACGGATATTTAGGTGGTATGTAAAGCACTGTACGATCGTATCGTCGGTGCTTTCTTTTTTCCGGAAGGATAAACGCTTTTACATTTTCCCTCATTCCTTTCAGATGCTTAGGGATGTTTCCCGCAGCACCTTTACCGCTCACTCTGACCTGCGATACCAGGATATTTAATGCCGCAACAAAGCTAATTCGCGTCGGTATGACTCCAGCCTCCCCTGCTATATCAACCATTTCCTTTCTCAGCAGATTATAGGAGACCA
>NZ_RCZD01000002.1 GCF_006438725.1 Ewingella americana
ATGAGGGATCCCCACAAATTACTCTTCTCACCAATGAGACACTGAGTCGTAGTTTTTTTGCCAGATATTGAAGGCGTTCAATATGTTGGCTGCTGTGATTAAATCGGATTCATGGCGCAGCACGTTTCTTGCTAATGTCTGGAATGAAAGGACCCTGCGAGTCTTTATTGTATTTGCCTGGTATGAATGATGTTTCCCTGTCAGTTCAATAAGATATCCAATGAACCATGTCATGACTGACGCTATCATTGACAGGAGGCACAGGACATTCAGCCGGGCTATTCCTGTACTCCCGCTGTGACGCCAGCCGAAGCCAAAGCGAGGATTCTTCTCATCTCTGAAGTTCTGTTCTATCTGCATTCTTTTGCCGTAGATATTAATCACATCCCTGGCTTTATCTGTTCCGATCGAAGAAAAAATCAGCCATGCCGCTTTTCCACTGCGCCGATACTCTTTCTCAGATGAGCCGTATTTTACTCGCTTTGTCCTGCGCTTTTTAGGTAGCGCTTTATAGGTATAAAAGTGGCCTCTGATTTGACTCTTTCTGGTTTTATTGAGTAACCCTGCGCCGAGTGCTTTCGGTATTTTGGACGCCAATTCTGTCAGTGTCTCAGAATTGGCCCACTGTTCGCTACAGTCCAACCGGCTATGAACGTTCCCACGGATACGACCGACAAAATCCCATCCAATGGCTTTAACATGACTAAACCAGGGTGACTGATAACCTGCATCAGTCACAATAACGACCGATTTATCGGGTCCGACTATGTGTTTTAGCTCATCCAAGAATGTGACGTGGACGTCATGATTTCCTTGTTGTTTTAGCGTTTCAATACGGTTTAACAGAGGAATAGCCCGACCTTCGAATAACAAAGAGGCCCTGAGCATCTGGAACTCTTGCCGCCAGCAAGCACTCCAGTCAACGGCAATAATGAGGTGTGAAAGCGAGGAAATGATATGGCGAGAGATGGAACAATAAAGCCCGGGAATATCATGTTGAAGGCGAGGATTAGCCATTAATCGGTCGACGCGTTTTATTTTATGTTTCACTTTTGCGGAACCGGGCAAATAGCGCCCTATGCTGGTGAGGGTTAAAGATGCCCCGCGAACTAAAGTCATAGACATAGAAATCAAGGCGTCACGCCGATAAACATGAATATGGGAAAGGGATTTTTGGAGAAATTTCTGGCAAACTTGTGCGACAGGCATAGCCGGGGTCCTTTACTTTTTGTTGGCGCACGAAGTAGATCATATCCCGCTATGCCTGTCTGCATTTTGTGGGGAGCCATCAGNTGTTGAAGGCGAGGATTAGCCATTAATCGGTCGACGCGTTTTATTTTATGTTTCACTTTTGCGGAACCGGGCAAATAGCGCCCTATGCTGGTGAGGGTTAAAGATGCCCCGCGAACTAAAGTCATAGACATAGAAATCAAGGCGTCACGCCGATAAACATGAATATGGGAAAGGGATTTTTGGAGAAATTTCTGGCAAACTTGTGCGACAGGCATAGCCGGGGTCCTTTACTTTTTGTTGGCGCACGAAGTAGATCATATCCCGCTATGCCTGTCTGCATTTTGTGGGGAGCCATCAGGTCCAGAGGCCCGCGCGACTGCGGGTCTCTGGTCGGTGTGGGCCGACGCCCACGACCTTGACCTTGAATTTGAATTTAAAATGAAATTTGTAATTAAAGCACCTTGTACATCACTGTCGTCGACTCCAATTCCCCCTCTGTGGAAACGGCATAAACCGGAATTCGCCCCGCCACTTTATATTCCAGCGAGGTGTATAACCCCTCGGCGGCACCGCCGGAAATGGTGTCCAGCACCAGCAGAGTTTTGCCCGCGCTGCGCGCGACCAGCTCAATGGCCACCATCAGCGAACGGGCGATACCCAGACGGCGGGCGTCGGGGTGAACCATCAGCTTATTCACATCGCCACGATGGGTTCCGTTGGCAGGCTGGCTGACAGCCAGTTGCACCGTACCCACAATCTTGCCGTTCAGCCGCGCCACCAGCAAACGGCGCTCTCCTGACATGAAGGCAGAAATGAGTTTCTGCCAAAACACCAGCGCCTGGGCGTGCCCGAAAGGCGGAACAAAACCGATACTCGCCCCCTGCGCTACCGCCTGATCCAGCGTTTCAGCCAGTTGATTCAGGTCATCGGCGCTGAGATCGCCGTCAAACACTTCGGTCACAACCACTTCATTTTTTTTCGACATGCTGCTTGCCTCTGGGGTGACGGGTGGAGGATTTTAAGGCCGGGAGATGGCGATAACGTAGTGCGCGTCATCCGGCCCGTGAACGTGAAAGGATGACGTGCCGAACAGGTGGAAGCGCAGACTGTCACCCTTTTCCAGCCGGAAATGGCGCTGATCGAGTGTCAGTTCCAGCACGCCTTCAAGCAGCCAGATATGCTGCTCCAGGCCAGCCACCGGCGGTGAATCATAGGAGATTGTCGCACCGGCTTTAAGCTTTCCGGCCATCAGTTCAGCGCGAAAACCGTGGGCCGGTGGCGAAACCGAACGTCTTTCGAAACCGGTGTCCGTATCCCGCCATACCGACTGCTGCCCGTGGCGGATAAGCTCCGGCGGGTTGTCCTCCAGCGCCATCAACAGGCGGGAAGTGGTTAACCCATAAGCTGCACTGAGTTTGCCGAGCAGTGAGGCGGTCGGGCTGTTCTCCCCGCGCTCAATGCGCGACAACGTCGCCCGGCTGATACCGGTCTTTGCCGACAACACTTCCAGCGACCATCCCTGATTGACCCGCAGATACGCCAGCCTTTCCGCCAGCCGCATGTCGTCGTTCAGATGCTCCTCTTCCACAGTTCTCACCTTTCAATAAATTCCCAATATCGAGAATTTATTTCATATATGAGATTTTCGCAAGAGTCATTCCGTGAATAAATGTTGTTGGTTAATCCAACCCGCAGCGGTTGAAGTTGTACAACAACAATAAGCTTGTACAAGTTTATCTATACCAGCTAGAGTAAATATTAACGGTATGAATATTTCGGAAGGTTTTATGTCTCTGTACAGCATCGGCGAAGTCGCCCGTATTTGTGGTATCAATCCCGTCACCCTGCGTGCGTGGCAGCGCCGCTATGGCCTGCTTAAACCTCAGCGCACCGAAGGCGGCCACCGGCTATTTGGTGACCAGGATCTCGATACCATCCGCGTCATTTTGTCGTGGATCAATCGGGGCGTGCCGGTCGGGCAGGTTAAAGCCTTACTGGAAGGCAAAGTTGAACCACTACCGAATAGCTGGTCACAGTCGGAACATCGCCTGCTGGATGCATTGCAAAATAACAATATGCAGAAAGTGCGTCAGTTGCTCAGCGAACTGGGCCGTGACTACCCGGCCAACGCGCTGGTCAATAATGTACTGCGCCCACTGCGTTCCCGGCTCAGTTCCGGCGGCCCTTCATTGATGCTGCTGCGCAACTTGCTGGACGGCATCCTGATTGAACACACAGTGATGTGCCTGAATGCCGCCCGTAAAAAACCCGGCGTGCGGGTCGTGCTGTTGGGATGGGGGCCGATGGACAACACCGAACTCTGGCTTGAAGCCATTATTCGTAGCGAAGAAGGCGTGCAGATTGACGTGCTGCCGCAGCCACTTGATGAACCGTATTTGGACAACATCAGCGCGCATCAGATTCTGTTGTGGTCCGAGGGCAGGCTGACCCGCTTGCAGAAAAATAAAATGATCCAGTGGCGCGAGCAGGGTCTGTCTGTCGGCTTGCTCGGCAGCGCTGCGCTGCTTACTGAATCTGACCCCCGCCAAGGAGACAATCATGACCTCTAGCCCTACTGATACCAACGACCTGATGGGTCCTCTCGAACGGCTGGCTGATTTTTATCGTCAGCTTGATGACAGCCAACTGCCACAGTTGTCGCGCATTTATCACCCACAGATTGAATTTATTGATCCCGTCGGTCAGCACCACGGCGTGGATGCGCTGGAGCATTACTTCCGACAGTTGCTGAAAACCATGAATTACTGCCGTTTTGATGTCCAGCGGACACTGTGCAATGGCAGCGAAGCCACACTGTTATGGCGTATGGACTATTCCCACCCTTCACTGAATAAGGGCCAGGATTTGTCGCTCGACGGGATCAGCCATCTGCGGCTGGCCGACGATCTGATTATCTATCAGCGCGACTATTACGATTTGGGGGCCATGTTATATGAGCATATTCCGATGCTGGGAACCGCCGTCAAAGCGTTAAAGACAAGGTTGAAATCATGAGTCATGTCTTGATTACCGGTGCCAGTTCCGGCATTGGTAAACAGCTGGCGTTGGACTATGCCGCCGACGGCTGGAAAGTGACCGCCTGCGGGCGTGAACACGCCAGGCTCGAAGCACTGAATATGGCCAACCCGGCTATCGACACCCTGAGTTTCGATATGACCGATCTGACTTTAGCCCGCCAGGCCCTCGCCTGGATCCAGGCTGACCTGATTATTTTGTGTGCAGGAACCTGCGAATACCTGGACAACGGCGTCGTCGATGCAGAGAAAGTGACGCGGGTCATGAACACCAATGTGATCGGCCCGATCAACTGCCTTGACGCCCTGCTGCCGGGTTTGCAAACCGGTGCGCGTGTGGTGCTGGTCGGATCAACCGCTTCGCTGGTGCCGTTGCCACGAGCCGAGGCCTATGGCGCATCCAAAGCAGCGTTGGCCTATTTCGCCCGCTCTCTGGCGCTTGATCTTGCCCCGCGTGGGATCCACGTTTCATTTGTCATGCCCGGCTTTGTCAAAACGCCGCTGACCGAGCGCAACGATTTCCCGATGCCGATGATGGTCAGCGCCGAGAAAGCCTCTCAATATATCCGTGATGGTCTGGCACGCCAAGCCAGTGAAATTGCCTTCCCGCCGCTGTTTGCGTGGTTGCTAAAAACGGTCACCCTGCTGCCCCTGGCATGGCAAAAACGACTGACCCAACGGCTGGTAAGGTAACCGACTGATGAAAATTGCTATTATCGGCAGCGGTATTTCCGGGCTGAGCTGCGCCTGGATGTTGTCCCGCCAGTCACCCGACTGTGCTGTTACCGTATTTGAAGCCAGTGAAACACTTGGCGGCCACACGGCCACAGTGGATATTTCCCTCGACGGCCGTGACTACGCCATTGATACCGGGTTCATCGTTTACAACACGCGGACTTACCCGAACTTCATCGCCCTGCTGGACGAGTTAGGTTTGCAGGGGCAACCAACCGAAATGAGTTTTTCGGTACGCAATCCGCAAAGTGGAATGGAGTACAACGGGCATACGCTGAATACACTTTTCGCCCAGCGCGGCAACGTTTTCAAACCGAGATTCTGGCGTTTTCTGCGCGAAATTTTACGTTTCAATGCATTGTGCAAACAGCAGCTGAACAACCCGAATAATGACGAAGTGACCCTCGGCGATCTGCTGGATCAGAACCAGTTTTCTGAGTTCTTCGCCCTGCATTATGTCCTGCCGATGGGCGCGGCTATCTGGTCATCTTCACTGGGAGATATGATCCAATTCCCACTGTCACTCTTTCTGCGTTTCTTCGAAAACCACGGTCTGCTGGACGTCGCCAACCGTCCGCAGTGGATGGTGGTGCCCGGCGGCTCGCGGGAATATATTCGCCGGATGCAGCAGAAACTCCCTGCCCATGTTGAATTACTGACTGCCACACCGGTGCGTAGCGTGTTCCGCCATGCCGCGGGCGTCACGCTGCAAACCCCACGTGGTGCGGAGCATTTCGATCAGGTGATTTTCGCCTGCCACTCGGATCAGGCACTGGCGTTGCTCGGCGAGAATGCCAGCGATGATGAAAAAGAGATCCTTGGCGCGCTGCCGTACCAGTCCAACGACATCATTCTGCACACCGATACGCGCCATCTGCCAAAGCAGAAACGGGCATGGGCCAGTTGGAATTACCTGCTGCCGGTGGAAGACCCGACGGTCCGGGAGCGCCAGGCCAGCGTGACTTACAACATGAATATCTTGCAGGGCCTGTATTCACCGCACACCTTCTGCGTGTCGCTGAACCCGGCCACGCCGGTAGACGAAAGCAAAATCCTGTTCCGCGTCCAGTACATGCATCCGGTACTTAACCTCGCCAGTCATGACGCCCAACAGCAACGTGGCTGGATCAACGGCCATCACCACAGTTGGTTCTGCGGCGCTTATTGGTACAACGGGTTTCATGAAGACGGCGTAAACAGCGCCCGCGACGTCGTCGACCAGCTGCTAAAAAGTCCAGCGCACACGCGTCAAGCGCACTCTAAACCGGTGGCGTCATGAACAGCACGCTGTACGTCGGCGGGGTGCGTCATCGCCGGTTTACACCGGTAGAACACCATTTCGACTACGCGATTTTTATGCCGCTTATCGATCTCGATGAGCTGGATCAGCTGCATCAGGTTGGGATCCGGCTGGAGACGTTTTCCGCCGCCAGCTTCCGGCGCAGCGATTATCTGGGCGGCGGTGACATTAAAACCAAAGCCCAGGATCGCATTGCCGAACTGACCGGTGTCCGGCTGACAGGCCGGGTGATGCTGCTGTGTCAGCTACGCTATTTCGGGTTGTATTTTAATCCGGTCAATTTTTACTACTTATATGACAGCAACGATGTATTGCGCTGGATGCTGACCGAGGTGCGCAATACGCCGTGGAACGAACGTCACACTTACGCCGTCTTGCCAGACGGCAGCCTGCCGGTCGCCAAAGCGTTTCATGTTTCGCCATTCAACCCGATGGACATGGTTTATCACTGGCAGCTGACCCCGCCCGGAAAACAGTTACGCGTACATATAGAGAACCACCGCAAAACGCGGGAGTTCGATGCCACGCTGACCCTCAAAGCCCAGCCGCTGACCCGCCAGACCTTGCGCAAACAGCTCTGGCGACTGCCGTTAATGACCGGTAAAACCGCCGTCACCATCTACTTGCAGGCGGTAAAACTGTGGCTCAAACGCACGCCTGTTTATTCTCACCCTCCCGCTGATAAGGACTGACGATGAGCAATCCCGATGTACAGCTTGTCCGTAATGGCGCAGAAAACCGTCGCAGCAAAACGGCACGCAGTGTGATTCTCAGCGTCCTGAAACAGCTGAGCGGTGCCGGTTTAACGATTCAGGAGCCGGGAGCGGAGCCGCTGTTTTTCGGCGATGAGAGTGCGCCGTTGCAAGGCGTGATTGAAGTCCAGCAGTTGCGCGCCTATCGCCGTGTATTGCTGGGAGGCAGCATTGCGGCCGGTGAAAGTTTCATCGATGGCGACTGGACGACCCCAAACCTGACCGCCGTACTGCAATTACTGGCCGAAAACCTCGGACTGGTTGATAAAATAGGAGCCCGCCTGAGCTGGCTGAGCGCGCCGGTGCACGGCCTGATCCACTTGCTGCGCAGCAATAGCCGTAAGCAGGCGCGCAAAAATATCTCGGCACATTATGACCTCGGTAATGACTTCTATCAGGGCTTTCTCGACAGCCAGATGCTCTATTCTTCGGCCTGGTATCAGGAACCGCAGATGACGCTCGAGCAGGCGCAACAGGCAAAAATGCGTCGCCTGTGCGAGCAATTGCAACTGCGCCCCGGGGATCATCTGCTGGAAATTGGTACCGGCTGGGGCGCAATGGCGGAATTCGCCGCACGCGAATACGGTTGTCAGGTCACCACCACCACCATTTCCCGCGAACAGTATGATTTTGCCGTACATCGTATGGAAAAAGCCGGGCTGAGCGACCGGGTCACCGTGCTATTTGAAGACTATCGCGCACTGCGCGGCCAGTACGACAAACTGGTGTCTATCGAGATGATCGAAGCGGTCGGTAAACGTTATTTACCCACCTTTTTCAAACGCTGCAATGCACTGTTAAAGCCCCAGGGGCGCATGGCGATTCAGGCCATCACCATCGCGGATCAACGCTATAAGTATTACAGCCGCAATGTGGACTTCATTCAGCGCTATGTTTTCCCCGGCGGTTTCCTGCCCTCGATCACCGCCATGAGCGAGGCCATGACCCGTCACACCGGTCTGGTGGTACGCGACCTGTTTGATATCGGCTCCGACTACGCCCGCACGTTGCACGAATGGCGCGAGCGTGTCGTCAGCTACTGGAACCAGCAAACCTCACCCGACAGCGATGATCGCTTCAAACGGCTTTGGCTGTTTTATCTGTGCTACTGCGAGGCGGGTTTCCGGGCGCGCACCATCAGTACCGTGCAGATGACCGCAGAGAGGCGCTAGCCCTCCCTGGGCTGCCGCCCAAACCTGCTTTTAAATTCAAAGTCGCGGGCATCGGCCCACACCGGTGAACCTTGGGCCGCCGCCCAAACCCGCTTTTAAATTCAAATTCCAGTTCAAGACCGTGGGCGTCGGCCCACACCGACCAGAAGGCGGCCAGTCGCCGCCGCCCTCTGGACTCCCGGGCTTTTTAATGGAACACCGGCAGCTGCGCTGGTCACAATGGCCGTGTTTCAGGTATTTCCGTTATAGCCGCAAACTCCGCCGCTGCGCGGTAATCTCAGTTCGGGCTTCAACCCGCGTAAAACCCCACGCGGTTTTGCGCCTCTCCCTCGACGTCGTTTTGAACGCGGCCGAAGATTTTTCAAATTCAAATTCAAATTTAAATTTAAATTTAAATTCAAAACCAGTGTGGTGTTGACCTTCAAAATGTTGGGGCCGCATTCAAAAATGACGCTGAGCAAGCGGTTCGAGACCATAGGCTCGAAACCCACAGCGAAGGTACCGCCTAAGCGGCGACATTTTGCGGCTGTCACTGAGATACCTGAAACACGGCCATCCCGATTCAGCGATAGCGCGCAGTTAAAAAAACGCAGGATTCCAAAGGAGGTTCGTTTAAACCTCCTTTGGGCCCGTGTGGGCGGCGAGCCCACGGTTTTGAACTGGAATTTGAATTTAAAAGCGCCTTTGGGCAGCCGCCCAGAAACTACCGGTCGGGGTTAACCTCCTGTAAAGAAGCCGGTTTTCTTCCAAAAACAAACTTCCCTAAGGTCACCAGCAGGACGGCGCAGAGGATCACCGCCAGCGCAGCCCATTCAACCGGTGACAACCATTCGCCACCGAAACTGATACCCAGCAGCACCGCCACCATAGGGTTGACGTAGGCGTAACTGGTGGCAATCGCCGGGCGGACGGTTTTCAGCAGGAACATATAGGCGCTGATGGCAATCATCGAGCCAAACACCATCAGGTAACCGAGTGCCAGAAAACCGCTTAATGGCGGCATCGCGGTTAGGTGTTCGCCGCTGAGACGGCTGGCGACCAGCAGCACCCCACCCGCGACAATCATCTCGGCGGCACCGGCCATCAGACCGACCGGCAGCGTGAGACGGGAACTCCACACCGAGCCAAACGCCCAGCTCAGGGAGGCCAACAGGATCAGCAGCGCGCCCCACGGATTACCACCGAGATTACTGCCGGTGTTGAGCAGCACAATCCCAAACAGGCCGATGCCGACGCCGGTCCACTCCAGACGGCTGTTCGGCATTCCCCAGAAGCGGCTAAAGCACAGGGTAAACAGCGGCACCGTCGCCACCATCACCGCAGCAATGCCCGACGGCACCTGCATATGTTCAGCTACGGTGACCAACCCGTTACCCACGGCCAGCAGCAAAATACCGATAGCACCGGCGGCCAGCCACTGTTTGAGCGACGGCACTTTGTGTCCGCGCAGCAGCAGAAACGCAAACATTACGCAGCCCGCGACAAAGAAACGCAGACCGGCCATCATCAGCGGCGGCCAGCTTTCAACACCCACGCGGATGACAAAATAGGTAGAACCCCAGATAAAATAGAGGGCGAACAGCGCGGCAATCAACGGCAACAAAGAACGGGTGGCGGAACGGGTCATGATGAAGGCACTTTTAAGCATAAATTCGAAGGCAAACAGTTAACGCTATTGCTTATCGACGCGGCAAGTGAATCTGTGCTATCGCAGCAAAATGTTGCTAAATAGTTTCACGATATGTTGATTTGCAGTGCAAACATGAACAGACCCGTGACTTCGCATGAATAGACTGTTGCAGGCAGGGGCAAACGCCTTATAATTCCGCGCAATTATTAAAGAGGTTCTATGATGAATACGTTCGGCAAAAAATGTCTTATCGCCCTGTTCGGCCTGATGGCTATTGGCGCTATCGGCGGCGTGATGGTGGCGGGTTATGCAGTGGTTATCCAGGATGACAAAGCACCGGATACCAGCACAGCACCGGCTGTAACCCCAGCGCCAGCGGCTCATAACGCGTCCTGACGGCGCGTTTTCTTTTCAGTTTCCCCCACGTTTTCACGCGCACTTTTACACCTGCGCCGGTGTCACCTGCCAGCGTTGCAAATAACGGCTCCAGCGCTCGAATGCCATGTCAACGATGATCGCCAGCAGTGCCACAATGATCGCCCCCTGCAATACATAGGCCGTATTAAAACCACTCAGACCGATAATGATCGGTGAACCGAGACTTTGTGTGCCCACCGTCGAGGCAATAGCCGCCGTGCCAATATTGATAATCACGGAGGTACGGATCCCGGCGACGATCACCGGTGCCGCCAGCGGCATTTCCACCTTGGTGAGGATTTGCCAGCGGCTCATGCCGACGCCCTGCGCAATTTCACGTGCCGAAGCCGATACCGATTCAATACCCGCAATGGTGCCCTGCAAAATCGGCAATAAGCCGTAAAGCACCAACGCAATGATGGCCGGTTTTTCGCTAAACCCCATCACCGGCACCGCCACTGCCAGCACCGCGACGGGAGGAAAAGTCTGCCCCATCGCGACGATGGTCTCCACCAGCGAGCGGAACTCTTTTCCCGCATGACGAGTGACGCCTACCCCTGCCGCCACGCCAATCATTACGGCGATAAAGCTTGAGATACCCACTAAAAGCAGATGCGCCTCTACCAGTGCTGCAAAGCTCTCTTGCTGGTAGACAGGACGGTCCAGCGCCGGAAACAGCCAGTGAAACAAGCCGCCGAGCGAGGTCATGCCAAACACCAGCGCAATCAGCAAGAGGGTCACCCAGGGAAGGGGATCTTTCAGCCAGCGCAGGATCATGCCTCACTCCTTTCGGCCACTAAATCAGCGAAATGCAGCACGCCAAGCGGTTGTCCATTTTCATCGATCACCGGTAACTGTTCGGTATGACGCGCCACAAATACCGACAGCGCTTCACGCAGCGTCATGGACGCCGCAACGGGCTGCTGATGTGTCGCCAGCAGCTCACCGCGCCTGGTACGTTCCCCCACCAGCCCGAGCGACAGCAGTTTGATGCCCATATCGCTGCGGCCAAAGAAGTCACGCACGAATGGCGTCGCCGGTTTAGTCAGCATTTCCAGTGGCGTTCCCTGCTGGATCACCTGCCCTTCATTTAATAAAACGATGCGGTCCGCCAGGCTCAGCGCTTCGTCAATATCATGGGTGACCAGCACGATAGTACGGTTAGTCAGTTGATGAATACGCGCCACTTCCTGTTGCAGCGTGGCGCGGGTGACTGGATCGAGTGCGCCGAAAGGTTCGTCCATCAACAGTACTTCGGGGTCAGACGCCAATGCACGCGCCACGCCGACGCGCTGCTGTTGCCCGCCGGACAGCTGATGCGGATAACGTTGGCGAAACTGCGCGGGATCCAGATGCAGCAGTTCCATCAGCTCCGTCACGCGGTCGCGAATTTTAGCTTTCGGCCACTTGAGCAGCTGCGGCACGGTGGCGATGTTCTCTTCCACCGTCCAGTGCGGAAACAGGCCGATGGACTGAATGGCGTAGCCCATGCGGCGACGCAGATCCTGCGCGCGGAATTTTTCTATCGGTTCACCGGCAAAGGTAATTTGCCCCTGATCATGCTCCACCAGCCGGTTAATCATCTTCAGGGTGGTCGATTTCCCCGAACCTGAGGTGCCAATCAGCACCGTAAACTCGCCTTTGGCCATCTCCAGCGTCAGGTCGCGGACGACCGCTTTTCCGGCAAAGTGTTTGCTTACCTGCTTGAAATGAATCATCTGCGTGAGGTTTCCAACATTGAGACTAAAAATTTAAAGATGCCATCGACAATCACCGCCATCAGCACCACCGGGATCACCCCGAGCAGCACCAGATCCAGCGCACTGCTGAGCAGCCCCTGGAACATAATCGCGCCAAGGCCGCCCGCCCCAATCAGCGCAGCGACCACCGCCATGCCAACGGTTTGTACCGCCACGATACGCACGCCGCTAAGGATCACCGGCAGGGCAATCGGCATCTGCACTTTATAAAACACCTGCATCCGGTTCATGCCCATGCCACGGGCCGATTCAATCACCCCTGATGAGACTGAATCCAGTCCGGCAATCACACTGCGCACCAGCGGCAGCAGCGAGTAAAGCACCAGCGCGATGATGGCCGGCGCCAGCCCGATACCGCTGATACCGTGCTCCGCCAGCCACGGCATGGCTTTCGCCAGCCCCGCCAACGGTGCCAGCAACAGGCCAAACAGGGCAATCGACGGGACGGTCTGAATGATGTTAAGTACGGAAAGAATGGGCATCTGCCAGCGCGCCGAACGGTGACAAACCATGCCAAGCGGCAGGCCGAGCAGCACCGCAGGAACCAGCGTGCCGAACAAAATCCCCAGATGCTGCCACAGTGCGTCGTTGAAGACATCCGAGCGGTTGTCGTACTCCTTGAGCAAGGAGAGTTCGCTGAGCTGACCGCTGCCGATCAGCAGAACGATGGGTACAATCACCTGCAAATTGAGCAAAATCCGCCAGGTATGATTTAGCGTAAAACGGGAGATGGCGTCGGAGGCAATCAGCAAAGATAACGCCGCGCAGGCCCAGAATCCGCCACCGAGCGAGGTTCGCGCCAGACTCTCTTCGTCCCCCCCGGTCAGAGTCACGGCGGTATGCCCCGCCAGCGCCGTCATACCAAACAGCAGCACTTCCGCCAGCAGCATGACCACCAAGGTATTGCGACGCGAAGGTGTGAAAAATGAAAACAGCAGCAGCAATACGGGAAGCAGTAACAGCGCGCCCAGCCCGTTGAGCAGGCTGAAGAGCGAAATGCCCTGCCCCGATACCAGCCGGTTAGGCGCGTGGCTGAGAAAAGCCAACCCGGAGCCGGTGGCAATAAGGAGGATCACCAGCGTCAGTAGCACGCGGTTTTTAACGAAGTCCTGGGTCAAAAAAATCACCTGAAGCTAAAAAATCGGCCCGCGCCACCGGTCATCACCAGCATTGCGGGCCTGAATCATTATTCTGCCATCATGGCAGCGCTTATTTTTTCACAAAGCCTTTTTCCTGCAGATATTTCGCCGCCACTTTCTTCGCATCCATGCCGCCTACGGCGATTTTCGCGTTGAGTTTTTGCAGCGTCGGGCCGTCAAGTGAATCAAATACCGGTTTCAGCAGTTCAGGAATATTAGGATGCGCTTTCAGCACGGATTCACGGATGATCGGCGCAGGGGCGTAAATCGGCTGCACGCCTTTCGGATCGGCCAGTGTTTGCAGGCCCAGCGCCGCCACCGGGCCGTCGGTGCCGTAGGCCATCGCTGCGTTCACCCCGGAGGTTTTTTCCGCTGCCGCTTTAATGGTCACCGCCGTATCACCGCCTGCCAGCGACAGCAGTTGGTTCTGTTTCAGCTTGAAGCCGTAGGCATTTTCAAACGCCGGTAAGGCATCCGGGCGCTCGATAAATTCAGCCGAGGCCGCCAGTTTGAAATCACCGCCGCCGTTGATCCACTTGCCGAGATCGTCGAGGTTTTGCAGATGATTGGCCGTCGCTACGTCCTGACGCACCGCGATGGTCCAGGTGTTGTTGGCCGGAGAAGCGTCCAGCCAGACGATTTTATTCTGGTCGTAATCGAGCTTTTTGACTTTCTCATAACCGGCTTTGGCATCTTTCCACGCCGGGTCTTTTTCATCGGAGAAGAAGAAAGCGCCGTTACCCGTGTACTCTGGGTAGATATCAATTTCACCGGCGGTGATCGCCCCGCGCAACACCTTGGTGTTACCCAGTTGCAGTTTGTTGGTGGTCTTGATGCCGTTGGCTTCCAGCACCTGAATGATCAGATTACCGAGCAGCGACCCTTCGGTATCAATTTTCGACCCGACGCGCACATTGTCCGCCGCCTGCGCAGGGAGACTCATCGCTGAAACCATCGCCAGCGTCGCCGCCGCTGCTATCCCACGCATACGTCCTGTCAAGAAAGCCATGTTATTTCCTCTTAGCGGGTTACTTTTACGTTAAGGCTTTAACTGCCATCAACATCATCATTTATTTAAAAAAACACGTGTGATCAAGGATAGACCAATTTTGCCGACGGGCACAAAACGGCGGGCCATAACAGCAGCACCCGGTTTTCAAGTAAATGGCTTATTTGCGCATAGCTTTGCCATCAAATAGCTAAGGTCACAGGCTGTGTGCAAAACGGATCCTGCGCGCCTCAGATGAAAATCTTTTAAATTATAACCAATTAATTTACATCATGAATAAAATTCAGTTGTGACGAAGGTCACGCGCCTTCTATGCTGGTTTTTTGTCAAAAAGCGTAAATAACATAATGTCAGATTCATTTACGGCGGCTCACGCCGGTTCAGGGAATACAGGTTCCGTCAGCGAAGCGCCGGTTTTCATCCGTTCAGCTGCCGATATCACCCAGTTAGTTAACCGTGGCGCAGCCAAACTCAGCGATGCACGCGTTGTGATTGCCATTGCGCTCGGCGGCGTGTTCCTCGACGCCTACGATCTCGGCGCGCTGGCTTTCGGCATGAAAGATATCACCCGCCAGTTCGGTCTGACGCCATCCGGCGCAGGCTTTGTGGCGTCAGCCATCACCTTCGGGGCGATTATTGGCGCATTATTCGGTGGCTATTTGACCGATAAAATTGGCCGTTACCGCGTCTTCATGGCCGATATGTTCTTCTTTGTGATCGCTGCACTGGCCTGCGCGTTTGCCCCGAATGAATGGGTACTGGGCGGCTCGCGCTTCGTAATGGGACTGGGTGTCGGTATCGACTTACCGGTAGCGATGGCGTTTCTGGCCGAATTTTCCAAACTTCAGGGACGCGGCAATAAAGCCTCGCGCGTGGCGATGTGGTGCCCGACCTGGTATGCGGCTATCAGTATTTCCTATCTGCTGGTGCTGCTGTTATACGCGGTGTTACCGGCCACTCATACCGACTGGCTGTGGCGTCTGATCCTCGGTTTTGGTGCGGTCCCGGCCATACTGATTATTCTTATCCGTCATCGCTATATGAATGAATCTCCGGTCTGGGCTGCCAATCAGGGCGACCTGCAGGGCGCGGCGGCAATTTTGCGTAAGTCTTACAACATCAATGCCGTGGTCGCCGACGATGCCAGCCTGACGCCCGCGGTCAAAGTGCGCAAAGCCGCGTGGCGCAACTACGGCACGCTGTTGCAGGGCGTGTATCTGCGCCGCACCGTGCTGGCAACCGTGACCGCCGTGGCCTCTTCTTTCGCCTATAACGCCGTGGCCTTTGGTCTGCCGGTTATCCTGTCGAGTTTCCTCAAGCAGTCGATGATCAGCACCATCCTGTTCTCCCTCGGCCTGAACCTGTGCTTCGCCTTCGTCGGCGGGCTGATTGCAGTGCGTTATGTGTCTAAATTCGGTGCGTGGAAAATGACCTATGCCGGTTACGCCTGCCAGTTGGTGGCGATGATAGGCCTCGCACTGGTCGGCCGCCCGGCTGATGGCGCAGAAGCCGCGATTTCCATCGCGATGCTGGCGCTGTTCCTGTTCGGTCAGGGCTTCGGGCCGGGTTCGCACACCATGACTTTCGCCTCGCTAAGTTACCCGACATCACTGCGCGGTATGGGTGTCGGTTTCAACCAAACCCTGATGCGCAGCAGTTCGACCGTTTCTCTGTTCCTGTTCCCGGTGCTTTCCGCCGCCCTCGGGACCGGGGTTTTTTGGGTAATTGCGCTGGCGCCACTGGCGGGATTAGTCGTGCTGACGGCGATTCGGTGGGAACCGTCAGGGTATGATGTAGATGCAGAGGATTTTCAGGGATAAACCTGATTGGGTTTATCACCTCGCCGGTGAGGGCTAATTCAAGGTCAAGGTCAAGGCCGTGGGCCTGCTGCCCACACCTGCTTTAAAGTCAACACCGTGGGCCTGCTGCCCACACCCGCCCAGAAGGCGGCCAGTCGCCGCCGCCCTCTGGACTCCCGGGCTTTTTCATGAGGCACCCGCAGCTGCGCGGGTCACAATGGTCGTGTTTCAGGGATTTCCGTTATAGCCGTAAAATGTCAGCCCTTCGGGCTTCCCGGCTGCGGGTTCGAGCCAACGGTAAAAATGTTGTCTCTCCACCGACTTGCCGGTGACATTTTGAACACGGCCGGGGCTTCTTTAAATTCAAAACCAAAACCAAATACCATCTCTGTTTTTGTTTTTAAAAAAGTCCGGGCCGCATTCAAAAATGGCGCTGAGCAAGTGATTCGAGACCTGAGGCTCGAAACCCGCAGCGAAGGCACCGCCTAAGCGGCGGCATTTTGCGGCTATAACCAAAGTGACTGAAACACGGCCATTGTGACCCGCGCAGTTGCTGTTTTTAAAAGGCGCGGGAGTCCAGAGAGCGCGCGCCTACGCGCCTTCTGGGCCAGTTTGGGTGGCAACCCAAGGTCTTGATTTTGAACTTTAAGACCAGTTTGGGTGGCAACCTAAATCACAGGTGCTCGCGGGGCAAACACATGGCGTGCCCCCTGCCCGATCATCGCGGCCACCAGATCAAATCCCCCGTTGGGCCGCGAGAGTGCAAACTCCCGTTCTGCGGTAAAGATCGGGCTTATCCAGAACAGGTTTACCGGGTCACCATAGCTGTCAGGCAATGACATTTTGCTCGACGCCGAGCAGAGCGCAGAGGAGATCACGTGACCTTCGTAACCCAGTGGTGCCATTGGCGAAATCAGCGTATGCCCTTCCCCCAGCCAGCTCAGCGTGGTCCACGGCAGTTGTGCATAGCCGGAGAGCGCACTGGCCATCTGCACCGCATTCTCTTCGTTCACATACTCTTTGCCGACGGCGAATGCCAGTTCAATACGCCGGTGTTCACGGGCCTCATCGTTGAAAATAATATCGATTTGCGGCATCGGGCGGATACTCATACCCAGCGTAAAGAAATAATAATTCTCCTCATCTTCATGCTGGGAAATGGCCATCGGCGGCCAGTTGCCCTGATCGATACCGTAATATTTCACCGACGGGCCAAAGCGCTCTTCATAACGATCAAGATATTTACGCTGGATTTTCGGCCAGGGATTTTGGTCTTCCTGCTGCCAGTCACGCCAGAACTGGCGGGTTTTATCGGCAAGGGCGTATTGGGTATTGGTGGAGGCAGAACCCAGTGGGAAGGTGAGTGGATTCTGTTTGATACAACCCGCGGAATAGCAGACAGCGTGGTCGATATACAGGCTCCAGCCGGGGATCACCGCCAACAGCAACCCCTGATACCAGAGTGCGGCACCGTCATCACTTTCATTCCACAGGATCTGAATGTGCGCAGGGTCTAACGGCGCTTCGGCTTCAAGACTACGGCAGTATTGCGCGGCCAGCATCGGCGCCTGTCCGTTATCCATTGCGCCCTGATCATCTTGCAAAGGGGCAGGAGAAAGATTGCGGATCCAGCAGGCGCGCATACGCGGGAAACGATCGCGTAAATCTTCGTGGGCAAAAATATAGAAATAGGCCACGCGGTCATCCTGCTCGACCAGCGCGCTCAGGGTGTGTTTATCGTTACTGACTTCAACGAGAATATCTGACTGGCGCATAAAACCTCTACGGGTAGGGCCTCAATAGGAATATGAAGCGTCTGGGTCGCTTTCCAGTCAGTGTAGAACGGTTATCACGCCACGATAACGGGCAAAAGTCCCAAAAGTCCTCGCCCCTGCGCTTTTTCATCGCGATTGCGGACCGGCATTTACCTACATGCGGGGTGCTCTGTCGCAAAAAATGCAAAGTAAAACGCCAGGGCTGGCTATTGGAAAATAGCAGTGACCTGGCGTTGCGTTTAACGTCTTCTGCGACGTCGTGGAACGGGATGTAAATTTAATGCGCGAGCGGTTTCGCGGCGGTGGCCTTGTTCAGTTCAGGCCACAGAACCATCACCAGATCAATCAGGCGGTGAAGCTGTTCGGCGCTGGCACCGTCACGTGCCTGCACGGACATCCCCTGAATGGTACAGGCCAAATATTTGGCCAGCAGCGCGCTGTCCGTGGATTGCGGCACTTCGTTGCTGAGTTTTTTCTTTTCGAAAAACTCCTGCAACGTGCGTTCCTGCGAAAGATGACGACCGCGTAGCATTTCTGCGATGTCCTGCGATGAGGACGACATCCCCGAGGACGCGCTGACCATAAAGCAGCCGCTTGGGGTATCACAGTCGGTAAACAGTTCTGCCGTAGTGCGCAGATACTGCTCGATAGCTTGCTCGACGGACAAATCTGTTCTGCTTAACAGACAGAAACTCTTTTCGTAAAAGGTTGCCAGATAATGTTCAACGGCTGCGCGGAATAACCCTTCTTTATTACCAAACTCGGCATATAAGGTGGGGGCTTTCGCACCAGTAGCTTCGACCAAATCCGCTAATGAAGTGGCCTCATAGCCATGACGCCAGAATAAATTCAGGGCCTTGCTCAGAGCAGTTCCACGATCGAACTGTTTTGGGCGACCGCGACTTTTCCGGACCAAAGCCGTCTGTTCAGTGCTCATACACCCTCCTTCCATCACCCTAGTGGTTCTGGTTGTTTAAATAATATAACGATCATTATTAAAAATAGTTGCGCACAAGTCCAGCAGAGATTATTATTTAGTTATCGAGCGATAAGTAAATGGCTCCCACCAGCAAGTTGCATGCTTTTACAGCTAAGAATCCCAGGACATTCCATCATGAGTAATCTTAAAATCATTCTTGCAGTTATGGCGTTAACCGCTGTCCCGGTTGCCAATGTCGCCGCACAGCAGGTTATCATGATGCCAACCCAGAGTCAGGAGGTCGCGATGGTGAATGTGACCGGTGACAGCAGCTTCTGTCATCCTGGCCGTTTTGTTAACGGCAAGTCTTCACAACAGCGCATTCCAACGTCACCAACAATGCCACCTGCACCAGCCGGTTCGGCCAATCATCCCCCTGTTTACTACTAAGGCGTGTGATCTGAATCTTGCTCCCGCAGGGTAAAGAACGAGGCGACATGATGTCGCCTTCTCTTTGTCTGCTGGCCTCAGCGGCAAAGCGCCCTATCGGTTTTAACACCCTCCGCCACACAAACCAACCATTAAATTATCACTCATTAAATAATTCTTGAAGAGCGCAAAAAAACGCACTATCATTTGTTTATCGAATGATAATTAATTTAATTACTCATTAAATTTAACAAACAAATCACAAATACCTCCAATTATGTGATCTGCCGCACAGCACAATTAGTTAACGATTACTAAATAAACATGTTGCACAGGAACCGATCAATCGCTAACATTAACTTATCGAACGTTAAGTAATAACGTTGAACGAATCCGAAACAGACTTATCCAGATTAACGAACAGGAACTGACATCATGAAAAACGTAAAAATGACTCTCGCAGCACTCGCACTGGCCACCGTATCTTTCTCTTCCATGGCAGCAACACTGGTGGATTCCGCACCAGCTAACCAACAGAAAATCGGTGTTATCACTGCAAATTCAAGCAATGACCTGTCCAGCCTGCAACGCGAACTGAATGCTAAAGCCAACGAAGCCGGTGCAAGCTCATACCGCATTATCGGTGCTTCCGGTGACAACTACCTGCACGGTACTGCTGAGTTGTACAAATAATTACGATGACAACGTCATCTACCGCACAATTAGTTAACGATTAATAAAAAAATAGATTGTACAGAATGTGATCCAGGTCTAAGATTTAATTATCGAACGTTAAACAAAACGTCTGACCGAATTATCACCTGCTGATACGCAGAATAACGAACAAGAGAAAAAGGGTTTTATCATGAAAAACATCGCAATGACTTTTGCAGCACTCGCACTGGCTACCGCTTCATTTACGACGCTGGCAGCCACTGAAGTACAGTCCGCACCCGCTAATTCACAGTCTATCGGTGTGGTCAGCGCACAGGCCGGTTCAGACCTGAGCAGCCTGGAAAACAAACTGGCGGCAAAAGCAGACGCTAACGGTGCAAGCTCATACCGCATTATCTCCGCTTCCGGCGACAACCGTCTGTACGGTACTGCTGAGCTGTATAAATAACAGCTGGCAGCCCGCATAAGATCGATTTTTAAAGGTATCGGACAGAAAACTGAAGAGTGGCTTTGCACATGTAGATCGAGTGCTGAAAACAGCGCCAAACCCTGCGAAGCCCATCACACGACAATAGGACAAATATTATGAAAAACCTGACAATGACCCTCGCAGCAATCGCACTGGCTACCGCTTCATTCACGACGCTGGCAGCCACAGAAGTACAGTCAGCACCCGCTAATTCACAGTCTATCGGTGTGGTCAGCGCGCAGGCCGGTTCTAACCTGGCCAGTCTGGAAAACAAACTGGCAGCTAAAGCAGACGCTAATGGTGCAAGTTCTTACCGCATCATCTCCGCTTCCGGCGACAACCGTCTGTACGGTACTGCTGAGCTGTACAAATAAGTTCTGAGTTTTATAGAAGTATGCAGAAGAGGCGGCCCAGGGCCGCCTTTTTCGTTTGCAAAAAAGCAACCAAGTGAACTCTAATCATTTTGTGGAAATAATTTAAAACCCTATAATGCGACAGAACGTAATATTGAAAACTTTCATGGGATGAAAATAATGTCGAATATGGTTTTTTGTAGGGGTTGTGGTAAAGAAATACACGAATCAGCGAAAAGCTGCCCGCATTGCGGAGCAACCTCTTCTCCTCAAGGCACTAAGAGTCGTCTTTCCGCTGCCTTGTTAGCCCTCTTTCTGGGAGCATTTGGCGTACACAAATTCTATCTGGGTAAAGTCGGTCAGGGCTTCTTGTATTTAATTTTCTTTTGGACCTTTATTCCTTCTATTGTCGCTTTTATCGAATTTATTCTTTATCTCTTCATGTCGGATGAAGAGTTTGCACGTAAATATAGCTAAGCCTTGTTAATTCATGAAAAAGGCAGGGATTTTTCCCTGCCTTTTCTGCTACTTCACTTTCACCAAATATCAGTGTGCGGAGCTTTTCAACTGACTGTCTTGCTGATGCTGTTCCAGCGCCAGTTCGAGAAGTTTCGTGATCAGTTCGCTGTAGCCCAGACCGCTGGCGGCCCACAATTTGGGGTACATGCTGATGTTGGTGAAGCCTGGCAAGGTATTGATTTCATTAATCACCACGTCACCTTGCGCAGTCAGGAACACATCGACCCGCGCCATACCGCGACATTCCAGCACTTCAAAGGCCTGTAAAGCGATAGCGCGGATGCGATCATGGGTTTCCTGCGGCAAATCCGCCGGAACCGCAACGCAAGCGCCCTGCTCGTTAATGTACTTGGTATCGTAAGAGTAGAACTCGTCCTGCAGGATCACTTCCCCACAGACGCTGGCCTGCGGATGGCTATTGCCCAACACCGCGCATTCAATTTCACGGCCCACAATGGCAGACTCCACCAGCACCTTGTGGTCGAAATCGAACGCCAGATCCAATGCTTTAATAAAGCCGGCTTCGTGGGTGACTTTACTGACACCAACCGAAGAGCCTTGATTGGCCGGTTTGATAAACAGCGGTAAACCGAGGGTCTGCGACACTTTTTCGAAACTATAATGTTGGCGGTTAGTGCGCGTCAGGCTGACAAACGGCGCAATGTTTAGCCCGGCGTCACGCAGCAGACGTTTGGTCACATCTTTGTCCATGCTGACCGCGGAACCCAGCACGCCGGAACCAACAAAGGGCATGTTCGCCATGCGCAGTAAACCCTGCAATGAGCCGTCTTCACCGAGAGTTCCGTGAACAATCGGGAAAATAACATCCAGCTGGGAGAGCGCACTGGCGCTGCCGGTTTCAATCAGTTGATTTTCAGTCTGGCCGGGGATCAGCGCCACCTGATTATTTGAACGGTTCAGGGCAATCAGCGACGGGTTTTCAGCGTTGATTAAATAGTTGCTGGCATCGTTAATGTGCCATTCCCCCTTTTTATCAATCCCCAACAGCGTGACATCAAAGCGATTCTTATCAATGGCATCGACGATGTTTTTTGCCGACTGCAATGACACTTCATGTTCCGCCGATTTCCCACCAAAAATAATGCCTACGCGTAATTTACTCACCCACCACTCCTTGAAATCACTATTTTGCACGGTTGTAGCACTGAAAAATCCGTTGAAATATCAGTCCACAACAAAAAGTTTTGCGCCTTTAACGGTAGAAGACTGATGCGCTTCGGCATCATCGGCCACCTGGTAACTCATGCCCGGCGTCAGGGTGAAGGTCCGCCCATCGTCCAGCCGGGTTTGCAATTCGCCTTCCAGGCAGAACAGCACGTGGCCTTTACTGCACCAGTGGTCAGCCAAATATCCCGCAGAATACTCCACAATACGCACGCGAATCTCACCAAAATGCTGGGTACGCCACAAGGCCAGACCCGCTTCGCCGGCATGTTCCGTCGGCGCAATCTGGCTCCAGTCGGTGGTGCAAAAAGGAATATCGACAAGCTTCATATGTTTCTCTGTTTCTGCAAAAGAGGAAAGGAAATCCAGCATAAAAGTGGACGTGGCTTTAATCAATCACTGTTCCTGATTACCCGACGATTTCTGCACGCCGGACGGTCAATAACGCTTGCAAGCCTGTGGGTGAAAAGTTGCGTAAAGCCGAATTATCTGAGCATGGCGCTCCAAACCAGGTATGGCGGGGGCTGAGCGAGTCCGGTGAAAAACGGCTAATCGGGTGTGTTGCCAAAGGTGACTCTGCGACGGAGGTCTCATTTCTTCGACTATGCTTAAGGGAGTTTCAAAAATCAGTCCAAAACAAGGAGCACGCTATGCCTTATCAAACAATTAATCCGTTCAACAACAAGCTAATCAAAGAATATCAAACACATAATGACCAGCAGGTTGAGCAGACGCTGGATGCGGCACATGCCCTTTATAAGTCAGACTGGGGTCAGGGCGATATGCAGCAGCGTTTGAAAGTGCTGCATAAATTGTCTGATCTGATGTCATCCCGCGTGGAAGAACTGGCGAAAATCGTCAGTGTCGAAATGGGGAAACTGATTGAGCAGAGCCGCGGTGAAGTGAAGCTGTGTGCGGAAATTGCCCAATACTACGCTGACAACGCTGAAGAATTCTTAAAGCCTGTGACGTACAAATCGAGCCTCGGTGAAGCCTGGGTTGAGCACAGCCCGATTGGCGTGATCATGGCCGTTGAGCCGTGGAACTTCCCGTTCTACCAACTGATGCGCATACTGGCACCGAACCTCGCCGCCGGTAACAGTGTTATCGTCAAACATGCCAGTATCGTGCCGCATTGTGCAGAAACCTTCGAAAAACTGGTGGCCGAAGCCGGCGGGCCAAAAGGCGCTTACACCAACCTGTTTATCTCGCAGGATCAGGTGGCTAACATCATCGAAGATGACCGCGTACAGGGCGTTGCGCTGACCGGTTCGGAAAAAGCCGGGGCCGTCGTGGCCGCCAAAGCCGCCAGCAAACTGAAGAAATCGACGCTTGAGTTGGGCGGTAACGATATTTTCGCGGTACTGGAAGATGCCGATATCGACCATGCGGCCAAAGCCGGTGCGCAGGCCCGTGTTTCCAACGCCGGTCAGGTTTGTACCGCCGCCAAGCGTTTCATCATTCATGAAAAAGTGGCCGATGAATTCCTGCAGAAATTTACCGGGCATTTCAAAGCGCTGAAAATCGGTGACCCGTTAGATGCCAGTACCACACTTGGCCCGCTCTCTTCAGCCGATGCGTTGAAAACGCTGTCCAAACAAGTGGAGCAAGCCGTTAAAAACGGCGCAACACTGCACTTCGGCGGTAAGAAAGTGGCGGATAATCCGGGTAACTTCTACGAGCCAACCATTCTGACCCACATTACCCGTGACAACCCGGCCTATTTCGAAGAGTTCTTCGGCCCGGTGGCGCAGGTTTACGTGGTGAAAAATGATGAGGAACTGGTGAAACTCGCCAATGACTCAAACTATGGTTTAGGTGGTGCGCTGTTCACTAAAGATATGGCCCGTGCCCGTAAATTGGCGACCCGAATTGAAACCGGCATGCTGTATGTCAACTCTCCGACTGACACCGCGCCGGAACTGCCGTTTGGTGGCGTGAAACGTTCTGGCTTTGGCCGCGAGCTGTCTGATTTGGGGATCAAAGAGTTTGTGAATCAGAAACTGGTAGTACTGGCCGCGAAGTCATAATTCCTCCCCCGTAACCATGCCCTCTCCGTGCGGAGAGGGAAATTCCATCCTGTCCCGGTGTTTTATGTTCTCTTGATGCATAACAAAGCGCCCGCTCCCCACCGTTCTTTATAATCAGAGCCGTTTGTCTTCCCACTGGTGAATCACATGGCGTATGAACTTAATCTGAACTGGCCGGAGTTTTTAGAAAAATACTGGCAGAAACACCCTGTAATTATTAAAAATGCCTTCCCTGATTTTGTCGATCCCATCACACCGGACGAACTGGCCGGTCTCGCGATGGAAACTGAAGTGGACAGCCGCCTGGTGAGCCATGTGAATGGCCAATGGCAGGCCAGCAACGGGCCATTTGAGCATTTTGACAATCTGGGTGAAACTGGCTGGTCATTGCTGGCGCAGGCGGTAAACCACTGGCATGCGCCTTCTGCTGAACTGGTGCGCCCTTTCCGCGTGCTGCCTGACTGGCGCTTAGACGATCTGATGATCTCCTACTCCGTGCCCGGCGGCGGTGTCGGCCCGCATATTGATCAGTATGATGTGTTTATCATTCAGGGCATGGGCAGCCGTCGCTGGCGTGTCGGTGATAAATTACCGCTGAAACAGTTCTGCCCGCATCCGGCTTTATTGCACGTGGAGCCCTTCACGCCGATCATCGATGAAGATCTCGAACCGGGTGACATTTTGTATATCCCGCCGGGCTTCCCGCATGATGGAATCACCCATGTTGAGGCGTTCAACTATTCCGTGGGCTTCCGTGGCCCGAACAGCCGCGATTTCATCAGCAGCTTTGCTGATTATGTGCTGGAAAACGATCTGGGCGGCGACCACTACAGCGACCCCGACCTGACACTGCGCGATCATGTCGGCAAAGTCGAAGAGTATGAACTGGAACGTGTGCGCACCATGATGCACGAGCTGATTAATCAGCCGGAAGAGTTTAAACAGTGGTTTGGCCGTTTTGCCACTACGCCGCGGCATGAACTGGACATTGCTCCTGCCGAACCGCCTTATGAAGCGCATGAAATCGTAGATGCGTTGATGCAGGGCGACAGCCTGACCCGCTTAAGCGGACTGCGCGTACTGAACGTGGGTGAACGTTTCTTCGTCAACAGCGAAGCGCTGGAAACCGATAATGTCAGGGCAGCTGATGCCCTGTGCCGTTACACCCGCATCGGTAAAAGCGAGCTGGGTAATGCGTTGCAGGATCCGGCGTTCATCGCAGTGTTAACCGACCTGGTGAATCAAGGTTATTGGTTTTTTGACCAATAACGGGCAGTAATATCAGCGTTTAAAGGCGGCACCCATAGAATAGGGGCCGCCTTTTTTATATGTCAGATTTACCGACTGTCGCAGTTTACGGACGGTACAGTTCAACGGGCGGTTTTGATTTCCGCTCTTCCGGCGCGAACAAACCAATCTCTTCGCCATGAATGTACTTGGCGCGGAGTAACGATGAAATCTTGTCCATCGCCATGACAATCACCACCAGAATCAGGGTGATAAACATCACCACGTCCCAGTTCCATAAACGCATATTCTCGGCATAAACCAGGCCAATTCCTCCGGCACCGACAAACCCCAGCACCGCAGCAGAACGGGTATTTGACTCAATCTGATACAACGAAAGCGACAGGAAGGTTGGGAAGGATTGCGTGAAGATGCCAAAGCGATGCGTTTGTAACGGCGAAGCGCCCAGCGCCCGCAGACCACGGCTTGGCGAACGTTCAACCGCTTCATGGCCCTCGGCGTAGAGCTTACCCAACAGCCCCATATCCTGCATGATAATTGCCAGCACACCGGCCAGTGGCCCCATGCCGACGGCGCGCACGAAAATCAGCCCCCAGATCGCCATGTCCAACCCGCGTAGAACATCCAGCAGGCGGCGAACCACCAGCGATATCGGACGCAGCAGCGGCGTAGACATCACATTGCGTGCCGCCAGAAAGGAGAGCGGTAACGCCAGCAACGTGGCCGTGATCGTGCCGGCAAACACGATTGCCAGCGTCATGGCGATCTGCTCAAAGTAGTACATCAGAGGCCACTGAGAGAAGTTATGCCAGACAAACATACGCATAAAATAGCGACCAATTTGGCCTGTACCGCGCACAACGGCCTCGAACGGAATGCCATAAAAACTGAAAAAATAGATATAATACAATAAGATAAGCACAGTAAACACGCCGAGATACCGCAGGTAGCGGCGCTGGGCGGAAAACAGCGTTGGGTTGTCGCGCTTAATACCGGCAATCGCCGACGGCGCCAGTGCTTCAGTCAGCATCAGAATGTGCCCTCCACGGCGCGTTTACGCAATTTTCCAGATAAGAAGTCCATGACGGACACCACCAAAATAATCAGCAGCAACGTCATGCTGACCTGGTCGTAACGGTCGAGTTTAATCGAGGTCATCAGCTCCTGGCCGATACCGCCCGCCCCCACCAGCCCAAGAATAGTGGACTGGCGGAAGTTGATTTCGAGGCGCATAAAGCTGTAGGACAGGAAGATAGGTTTGACCTGCGGCCAGATGGCAAAACGCATACGTTGCAGACGCCCTGCCCCACAAGATTTCAGCCCGCGCACCGGTTTGTCCGATGCGGTTTCAATAGATTCGTAAAACAGTTTGGTCAGGCTGCCGACGGTATGCAGCGTCAGGGCAATAAAGCCCGGTATTGCGCCGATACCAAACGCCATGACACACATCACCGCCCACGCCAGTTCCGGCATGGTACGTAAGAAAGCCACAAAAGTACGGATGCCGAATTTCAGCCATTTTGGCGAGTCAGTGTTACTGGCCGCCATAAACGCCAGCAGCGTGGCCAGCGCTGTCGATAAAATGGTCGATGAAAGCGCCAGCTGAATAGTTTCCCAAATCAGCGGCAACTGAATATTCAGACGGTATCCCCAGTAGGCCAGCGAACCTTCAGTATGGCCGTCGGCAAACAGCAAGGACCAGTGCAATACCGGTACGGTTTCACCGATATAATCAAAAAAATGGGGAGCCGAAAGAAATACCGTTTTTAGATTGAGTTCAGACACATTGCCTGACCACAAATAAAGTACCAGCATCAGCCCCGACCAGACCAAAGCCTCACGTTTTTGCTTACCGCGTATTTGCTGGTAATAACGATTGAAGTCTTTATTCAAAATAGAGTTCCGGTTTCTCTGTAAATAATATCCATGCCTACCCAATAGATTTCATGGTGCAGCAAGGCGGCAACTGAATGAATCCCCGGGAGCTTACATAAGTAAGTGACCGGGGTGAGTGAAGGAAGCCAACGCTGCTGCAACGTGAAAGATAAAGGGTATTAGCGGGAACCCTTGGTGAGCTCTCGTTTCATATCTATGATCTGTTGATATTCAGCCAGCGTCGTATCACCAATATGCATTTTACCGCCAGCGGCTTTAATCCAGCAGGCGTGATCATCTTTATCCAATTTCTTAATGGCGGCGACCAGTTTGGTTTTAAATTCTGGCGGCAAATCGCTACGCACTAAAATCGGCCCATTAGGAATTAACGGTGACTGCCAGATAATACGGATTTTCTTCATCAGGTCGGGCTGGTCCATACGGATCATGCGGTTGAATGCACCTGAGGTATAACCTGTTTCGCGATCGCCAATCATAGAGGCCCAGGTGACTGCGCCGTCAAACTGGCCATTCAGCACGCCGAGAATGTCCTGCTCATGGCCGCCGGAGAAGGTCACGCTGGAGAAGAAGTTGTTGTATTTATTGTCAGTGCTGCCGCCAAACTCTTTCTTGAAGGCCTGGTTCGGGATCAAATATCCTGACGTTGAATCGGGGTCAGCAAAACCGAAGGCTTTGCCTTTCAGGTCAGACAGCTTCTGGTAAGGGCTGTCCGCTTTCACCACCACCACCGAGTGATAACCACGGGACTGGTCGGTGTCATCAATCGTGATGCCGACAATATCCACGGCTTTCGGATTATTAATATATACCGAGGCGAATGATGACGGAGACATGCTTAATACCATGTCCAATTTCCCACCGATTAACCCCTGAATAACGCCGGAGTAGTCAGAGGAGTTACGCAATTTGGTATCGACGTTTAATTCTTTATCGAAGAAATCTTTTACACACTGATTATCACCGATTTGTTGAGTGGCATTCTGCCCACCCAAAATACCCATATTCAGTTCCTTCGGTGCCTCTTCTGCCATGGTGTGCATCACGGTGAATGAGCCAGCCACCAATACCGCCAGACGTAATAAATTCTTCATGTAATATATGACCTTGTGTAGAAGGATATAAAGTTAAGATAAATAGAAACAAAGAACTGATAAACCGTTATATTTTATTACTGTACTTCCCCATCCTCCCCATATAACTGATGAAGAATGTCATCATTTAATTGATCAGGGTGACCATCAAATATTATCTGCCCTTTGGCAATACCAATGACCCGGGTACAAAAGTCTTTGACCAGTTCAACCGAATGCAAGTTAACCATCACCGCGATATTCTCTTCGCTGACTTTCTTCAGCGCATTCATGATACGCAGGGTATTTTTCGGATCCAGCGAGGCGACCGGTTCATCGGCCAGCAGGATTTTCGGGTTTTGCATCAGCGCGCGGCATATCGCCACACGTTGCATCTGGCCACCGGAGAGATTTTCAGCCCGCTGCAACGCGTGCGGCAGCATATGCAACCACTCGAGCAGGGAGATCGCGCGGGCACGATCTTCATCATCGAACTGGTTAAAGAAAGATTTTAACGTCGAGGTTTGGCTCAGGCGACCAAGCAACACATTGGTCAGCACGTCAAGACGCGGAACCAGGCAGAAGTCCTGGAAAATCATGCCACAACCCGCACGCCAGCGGCGCAGGGCTTTGCCGGTCAGACCGGCCAGTTGTTGCTGTTCGCCGTTTTCATAGTGACAGACCACGCTGCCATCCGACAGCGGGATAGTCCCGTTGAGCACGTGCAGCAACGTCGATTTCCCCGCCCCAGAGCGGCCTATCACGGCAACAAATTCACCCGCATGCAGGTTAAAATTGATGTCATTGAGTACGCGCTGGCCTGATTTGTAGGACTTCACCAGCCCTTTGACGTCGAGCACTTTGTTCTGCTGCTGTGGCCGGGTCTGAGGAAATTCAGCCTGTGCCAGCTTAAGTTGAGCTTGCGACATAATGCAGTCTCTCGGTTGCTTACAGAGTATGAGCGTTATTAAGCGCGAGTTTTATGACACATTGATGATGCTTTAGTGGCCGTCCGGTGACGTTAACCTTCCCCTGACAGCATTTAAGTCTATGATTATTTCGGGTGCCAATTGCGCTCAGGCGACAAACTGAAGGAGAAGAAATGAGCATTCATCAGGACAATCAGGGGCTGATTTCGCGTCTAAAAGAGATTGCCGGTAGCCGTCATGTCTTAACGGGCGACAGCAATACCGAACGCTACCGTAAAGGGTTTCGTTCAGGCGGAGGTAAAGCGCTGGCGGTAGTTTTCCCACAGACCCTGCTGCAACAATGGAAACTGCTGAAAGCCTGCGTTGATGCTGACAAAATCGTCATCATGCAGGCCGCCAATACCGGGCTGACCGAGGGCTCCACCCCCAGCGGTGACGATTATGACCGCGACATTGTGATTTTCAGCACGCTGAAACTCGACCACATTGAGCTGCTTGATGGCGGAAACCAGGTGATTGGTTTTCCCGGCAGCACCTTATATAAGCTGGAAAAAATTCTCAAACCTTATGGGCGCGAGCCTCATTCGGTGATTGGTTCTTCCTGTATTGGTGCCTCGGTGGTCGGCGGAATTTGCAACAACTCCGGCGGTTCACTGGTGAAACGCGGCCCGGCCTATACCGAGATGGCGCTGTATGCGCAAATCGACGCCCAGGGCGAACTGCAACTGGTGAACCATCTGGGCATTGCCCTGGGTGATACGCCCGAACAGATGCTGACGCGGCTGGAGAAAGGCAATTTCACCGACGAAGAGGTAAGCCACGACCAGCGGCTGGCCTCAGATCACGACTACGCCGAACGGGTGCGCGATGTCGAAGCGGATACGCCGTCGCGTTTTAATGCCGACCAGCGCCGCCTGTTCGAAGCCTCCGGCTGCGCGGGCAAACTGGCGGTCTTCGCTGTGCGTCTCGACACTTTCCCGGCCGAGAGCCAACAGCAGGTATTTTATATCGGTACCAACAGCACCGCCGTGCTGACCGAGTTACGCCGACAAATCCTGCGTGATTTCAAAAACCTGCCGGTGGCCGGGGAATATATGCACCGCGATATCTTCGACATCACCGAGGTCTATGGCAAAGACACCTTCATGATGATCGACAAACTCGGCACCGACAAAATGCCGGATATGTTCAGCGCCAAAGGCAAGTTTGACGCCCATATCAGCAAGGTGCCGTTCCTGCCGAAAAACTTCAGTGACCGGGTGATGCAGTGCATTAGCAAAGCCCTGCCCAATCATCTGCCACCGCGCATGAAAAAGTACCGCGACCGCTATGAGCATCACCTGCTGCTGAAAATGTCCGGTGCAGGGATCGACGAAGCCCAGACCTTCCTCGCCCAATTCTTTACTGATAACGAAGGTGATTTCTTTGTCTGTTCAGACGATGAGGGCAAAAAGGCGTTTCTGCATCGCTTTGCCGCCGCCGGTGCTGCGGTGCGCTATCACGCGGTGCATGAGAAAGAGGTGGAGGACATTCTGGCGCTGGACATCGCCCTGCGCCGCAACGACAAAGAGTGGTTCGAAACCCTGCCGCCGGAAATCAATAATCAGCTGGTGGCGAAACTCTACTACGGCCACTTTATGTGCCACGTTTTCCATCAGGATTACATCGTCAAAAAAGGGGCCGACAGTAAAAAACTCAAACATCAGATGCTGGAAATTCTCGACGCCAAAGGGGCCGAATACCCCGCCGAGCATAACGTCGGCCATTTGTATCTGGCGAAACCACATCTGAAAGCCTTCTACCAGCAAGCCGACCCGACCAACAGTTTTAACCCAGGTATTGGCAAGACCAGTAAGTTGAAGAACTGGCGCGGGTAAGGAGGGTTTGAAAATAGCAAAATGGAAACGGCCCCGGCGCTTTCACCCACCGGGGCCGTTTCTATTCTCTTTCGTCACTTGTCTCGATTATTCGCTGACAGGTTGGTTCGCGACCAGTTCTAAGGCTGCAAAATATGGCGTCTCTTTCGAGTCAAAACCATAGATATTACCGGTCTGTTTGCTGTCCCCTGACATACAGAAACCAATTTCAGTTTGGCCATTTTGCACGGCCTGGCGCACCATCGCATCCACGTCAAAGTTGTAATAGGCTTTCCCGCCGCTGACGAAAATAGTGCTCCATGTTGAAAAATCACAGGTCGGGCGGGTGTTCCACGTGACGGTATTTTCATCCCATTGCGTCGTTGTTTTATAAAGGTAGAGCGTTTTCGAATCGGTCGGATTATTGGTCAGAGCGCCGTTCAAGCGCATTCTATATTTGAACAGAGCGAGCTGATCAGCTGGGAATGTGGTTGGCAGTGCCGGGATTGGGAATTTGAAGAGCACTATTTTCTGCGGGTTATTCGCATCTTTGCTGCTGGTAGGATCCGCCAGTGCCAGAAGCTGGGTAGCCGCACCAAAGTTTTTGTCACTGTCAGCCTGATTACTGACATAAGTATCAGCTGTCGTTTCGCGGTAGCTATAAGGCACAGTCCCCGTGCAGTCATCGTTATTATTCATGCAACGCTCAGTCATGAATTTCGCCGCATCAGGCGACCAGCCATTCACAAAATCGCCGTGGGCGGTATAGATCGAACCCCACAAGTCGGTACGCTCTTCCCCGTTCATTTGCGGATCAAGCGAGAGCTTCACGTCGTTTAAATCCAGAGAATCATAGCCATCAATAATATAAGCCACGTTCAGGCTGATGCCCGGAATATGGGCAGGATAGTCAGCCGGGCAAGAGCCATCATCGTTTGAGTAAACGGCGTTAGGCAGTCTTGCTGGCGCAGCAGGTTTGGCCTTCAGCGTTTTACCATCCCAGCAGGTTGGGAAGTGGACACTGATGTTCACCTGGAGCGTACTGCCTGGCGTGCGCTGACAAATGCGATTGGCGTCGTTGGTATAGCCACGGCCATCATTACACAGGAAGGTGATATGACTGTTCGGCGTTGTGCCTTTGTGGTCACCGGCCAGCAGTTCCAGACCTGGCGGGAATGAGGTAAGCGGATATTGCGTACTGTTGATCGTTTGATAATAAATCTTGGCATATTTCGGCGGCGCAATGGTACCGTTCGGCAACTGCATGGAAGGCGTCCAGTAAGCCGATGAATCCGCCAGACTGTCGCAGGTGGTGCCCGCAGAGCTACGCAGTGACTCGTAAGTTGTGAAGGCGTTGGTATTCTGATTGCCAAAGAAGTCATGCCACATGGCGTGGTTTTGCATGCCATACATCAGGATAGAATCGTCACCCAGTTTATGCGAAAAAGCACATTCGACACTCGTTTGATAATTATCGGCGCGAGCGTAAAGCGGGCTGAGCAGCACGCCTAATAAACAGAAAATAAAAGAAAGGCAGCGATATTTCATAGAGACCTCCAAAGGAAAATACAGGGCATGGACTTATATTTAATCCATCAACGTGTTTTAACTATAGAGTTTTTGTATGTATCTCAGGCCTCACAATGCATCACCGTTATATCACTTTATAGTGATGTTATTTTTTTGTCTGCTCATTAGCGTCAGGTGTCCCTGATGAAATAGCCATTGTCAGCCAATCCTATCTGTCAATGTCCAGCAGGAAGAGCGCAATGCGGCTGCACATTTCCTGTGTCACGGCGCGACACCGTTTTATATATCAGCATCACGCATTAAGGTCACAGTTTCCCGCATCTGACATGCTGCCACAACGCGTTTAAACATAGGGAAGTCCATGCGCCCGGCCTGATGCGTTACGGTTATTTCTACTTTGCCCCGGGGATGTTATTTCCTCCTTTGCATTTCGGTGATTATTTCTATTTTAATAATACCTCCCCGTGTGTTTATTTGATTTATTTTATGCCGTAATGATTTTACACTTTCAACATGAGATCGTAATCTATGCATTCGGTATAATTTTTTTAAATCTCAAGAGGTGTTTCGAATGAGCGACGTAACTAATAGTAACTTATCAGCAACAACCAGTATCAAAGGGAGTTTTCTTAACCCAAAAACCTGGAGTGAAGAAGGTAAGAAGAATGATATTTACATTTATTACATTGATGATAAAGAAATTTATTTTGGATTAAAAACAGACGGCAAACCCTCTGACCATAACTGGTATTTCCCAACAACCGTAACAGATAATAGTCATTTCTTTTTTGCCGGATTCCATTCTGGAACTAACGCCGACCCTAAGGTATGGGATGAGTATGGAAAGGTTGGATCAGTATACTATGAAGAAACTCATGGTTTCTATCGCCTGAAGGTTGAAGGTTACCCAGTAACAGCCAACCGGGGCATTCCGAAGAAGGGAGAGTCAAATGACAAATGGGAATTTATGGGGGAGCGTGCGGGCACGTTCATAAACCCCAAGTCGTGGAGTGATGAAGGCTCGGTGGGGGATATCTACGTTACATTTACATATAATCGAGATTATTATTATAAACTGAAACAAGCCGGAAAACCTTCATCTCATTATTGGCATTACCCAGACCCGGGTCAAAGTGATGATATTTGGACTTTCGCTGGCTATAATCCAGGAACTAAAGAACGACCTAAAAGCTGGAGTGAATATGGCGAGAAAGGCTGCTATTATTCTGATTATACAGGCTTCTTTAAATTAAAAGCAGAGGGTATCCCATCCGAACATATTTGGTATTACCCTACCGATAATAAATCTAATAATATCTGGGAAGTTCATGGGGTTAGGCTAGGAACGAAGAGATTCCCAAAAGATTTCACCGATAATGGTAGCACAGGGGATATCTATATTGGTTTTTATAAAAACTACACATATAGATTAACAGATACAGGCAGTCCAAAAAATTCAAATTGGCTTTTCCCTGATGACCCTAACCAAGCCCCAGCTCCAGCTCCAGCCCCAGACCCAGACCCATACATCATTACCCGCTATGATGACACGACATCCGCTATTCCAGTGACGGAGAGTCATTGGGATAGTGAACTCATTGCATACAATCATGAAAAACCCGCCAAATGGATGTCATATTTCCGTGATGACACCCCCCTTAATCAAATATCAATTCCAGGCACGCATGATTCGAGTACGTTTGCGGCTGACGGCGCTTCAGTCGTTAGAGGGCTGGTCATGACGCAGAATGCCATTGATGATATTAGCAAACAGCTGACTGATGGAATAAGGTTTATTGATGCACGCTGTCGCCATATTGAGAATTCTTTCGCTATGCATCATGACAGGTATTACCTTAATCATATGTTCGGAGATGTGTTGAATGCCTGTTATTCATTTTTGGCTGCAAACCCAAGCGAATGTATTATCATGTCTGTGAAACAGGAATATGATGAATCCAAATGCACAAGGACTTTTATTGAGACATTTGAACAATCATATTATAATAAAGATCGGTGGTATGTTGGAAATACAGTGCCTAGACTGGGCGATGTACGTGGAAAAATAGTCCTGCTAAGTCGGTTCGGTGGTAATATGGGGATACTAGCCAATGGGTGGAAAGATAATGACGTATCCCAACTTGGGGGTTATCTCTACATTCAGGATAAATATAATGAACATAATGAAGTTAATAAATGGCATGCAATCAAAGAGGCATGGGATTTTTCAGCTAACAACCATAAGCTAGGTTGGCTGACGCTTAATTTTACCAGTATATCGGGTGAAGCAGGGACAACGCCTTATGAATATGCTGCCGATAAGAACCCAGAACTTGCTAATTACATCTCAAGCCGTAAAGAAGGAGGCGGAATTATAATTTCTGATTATTACTATGAGGGCAGGATAGCACAAAACGTGATTAAGACTAATTTTAGAGACATTTAATACTGGAGAAAAAATCAATCATTTTATACATAGATAACCAATACCACCTCCAGGTTTCGGATATTTATTACTCTGCAAATGATAGTCATCATCGAATTTTTTTCGCAATGACTATCATCGTACAAAAAAGGCCGCTTTCGCGGCCTTTCATTATTCAAAACGCTTAGGCTAATTATTTAGCGTCAGCGTCTGGCAGTGCGTAAGCGATGATGTAATCGCCCAGTTTGGTACCGAACGAACCATGGCCACCGGCTGCAATGACAACGTACTGTTTGCCATTCACCGAGTAGGTCATTGGGGTCGCCTGGCCGCCGGCTGGCAGACGGGCTTCCCACAATTTGTCACCGTTACTCATGTTGAACGCGCGCAGGTAGTTGTCGGCGGTTGCTGCAATGAAGAACACATTACCGGCGGTGGAAATCGGTGCGCCAAGCATTGGCATCCCCATTTTGAACGGTAACGGAACCGGTGAGCTGTCGCGCACGGTGCCGATACGTTTCTTCCACACGATGTCATTGGTTTTCAGATCAACACCGGAAATGTAACCCCATGAAGGCTGTTTACATGGGAAACCCAGCGGAGACAGAAACGCATTCAGCGTTACCGCGTAAGGCACACCGTACTGATGCTGGATACCAGACTCAGAACCGGAACCGCCTTTGTCGTTGGCGTCAGGCTCGATCGGGTTGCCTGGACCACGTGGGATCAGCTTAGACACAAATGGCAAGGCAATCGGGTTAGCGATAGCCACCTGACGGTCGGTATCCACAGAGATACCGCCCCATTCGAACATGCCGAGATTACCCGGGAACACCAGGGTGCCCTGCTCGGATGGCGGTGTGAAAGTGCCTTCATAACGCAGTTGGTGGAAGATCACACGACACATCAGTTGGTCGTAGATCGTCGCACCCCACATATCTTTGCCGGTCAGTTTTGCTTCTGGACGGAACGTCAGTTTGGAGAATGGCTGAGTCGGGGAAACGTGGTCGCCCTTCGCGGCGCCTTGCGGAACCGGTCTCTCAGGTGCATCAACAATCAGCTTACCGTCACGACGGTCCAGCACGAAAATGTTACCGGTTTTGGTCGGTACATAAATCGCAGGCACTTTGTTGCCGGTTTTGTCCGTGATATCAGCCAGCGTTGGCTGCGCAGGTACGTCCATATCCCACAGGTCGTGGTGAACGGTCTGGTAGAACCAGGCCAGTTTGCCCGTCGTCGCATTCAGCGCCAGCAGGCCGCTCGCGAAGCGTTCCATATTCGGGGTACGGTTGCCGCCCCAGATGTCCGGGGTCGCTACACCGATTGGCAGGTAAACCAGATCCAGTTTGTCATCATAAGACGCAGGCGCCCATGAGTTCGGGGAGTTTGGCGTGAAGTGCTCGCCTTCGGCTGGCAGTTTGTTCGGATCAGCAGCACCTGGGTCAAATGCCCACAGCAGCTTACCGGTCTCAACGTCGAAGCCACGGATCACACCGGAGGGCTCGCGGGTAGAGAAGTTATCGGTAACCGCACCGGCCACAATGATCACCGATTTGGTGATGATTGGCGGTGACGTCGGCTCGTAGTGACCCGGCACCGCATTCGGCATGTTGTTTTGCAGGTTCAGCTCACCGTTGTTACCGAATGCCGGACAGCGTGCGCCGGTTTGCGCGTCAAGCGCGAACAGACGCCCATCGTTGACCGGCAGAATGATGCGGCGTGCACACACCGCCGGGGCGGCACCATTGGCTTCCCCCCCTTGTGCAGCAGGTGTTGTCTCGTGATAAGACACACCACGGCAGGTGACGTGTTGGAAGGTCGGGTTTGGCTTGAGCTGGGGATCAAATTTCCACACCTCTTTACCGGTCGCAGCGTCCAGCGCAAACAGCTTCTGGTGCGGCGTACACAGGTACAGCATGTTGCCGATCTTGATCGGTGTCACTTCGTCGGTGATTTCGCCCGGATCGTTAGCGGTTTTCAGATCACCAGTACGGAAGGTCCAGGCAACGTCGAGCTTGCTGACGTTCTGATCGTTGATCTGGCTCAGCGGCGAGTAACGGGTACCGCCCTGAGTACGGCCATAGGCCGGCCAGTCACCGTCAGGAATGCCGGAATCAGATTTTGCCGGCGCGGAGTCCGCGGCTTTAATCGTACCGTTGATCACCTGCGGGTCATTGAAGATGGAGTAACCGAGTACGATCACGGTGAAGAGCAGCGACAGCGCCAGCGCACCGCGTGCAAAGGCGTTTTTAGCCGCCATCTGCCGGTAAACGATCGGCAACAGGATCCACAGGCCGAGGAAGAAGGTGACGTCCAGACGCGGTGTCAGCGCCCAGAAATCTGTGCCCACTTCCCAGACGGCCCAGACCGTCGTTCCGAGCAGGAACACGGCATACAGCAACAACGCAGAAGCGCGACGGCGGTACAGCAGCCACGCAGTCACCAGCGAAACCACACCGGCAATAATGTAATAAAAAGAACCTCCTAATTTCGCCAGCCAGATACCGCCGACCAAAAGATAAATCCCGCTTAACGCGGCGAACAAAGCGGTAATTATGACGACAATGCGTGATAACGAGGCTTTCGTTTCCATAGTTGATGACCTTACTGAATTTTTATAATTGTCGATTTAGGATGAGCTAAATCTTCAAGAACATCCGGTTGTCACCGGGTGTCATTCCGTGCGAACGCTGCCGGACTTCAACAAATGCAGGCGTTTGGCAGCGCCGCGTGGTTCTTGGCTTTTAATGGCTGAAACTAACCTAACTTACTCGAAGCGATAAGAAAGCGTCGCGCCGCCACCGTAGTTTCTGCCAGGGGCAGGTTCGAAATAGCGACCGTTACCTTCATTGACGATGACCGAACCGACATAGTTTCTGTCGAACAGGTTGTCGACGCGGGTGAACAGGTCAAGCGTCACCTGGTCCCAGTTGAAGCGGTAACCCGCATTCACGCTGGCGACGGTATACGCAGGCGCCTGCTCGCTGTTTTCGTCATTCACTTCAATATCGCTCATGTAACGAACATCAGCTCCCGCGTGCCAGCCATCAACCGGTGCCCACTCTAATGAAGCGTAGCCCATGTTGCGGGCGACACCCGGCAGACGGTTGCCCGCTGGCGTACAGTCGCCTGCGCCGCAGGTCTCGTTGCGATAGGTCGCATCGAGCAGTGTCCAGGCCATCTTCACGCGCCAGTTCTCTTCAATTTGTTGATCTAACGACAGTTCCAGCCCGCGACGGCGGGTTTTACCGGCATTGGTGTAGCTCGCACGCCCCCCGATGCTTTGGGCGACAATCAGCTCATCATCAGTGTCAGTCTGGAAAACGGCGGCGGTGACTAAACCGTTGCCGACCCGCCATTTGCTGCCGAGTTCGACGGTGTTGCTGGTGGACGGTTGCAGGCCAAGGTTCAGGCCGGATTTGCCGTCGGTGCGGTAAGAGAGTTCATTGATGGTCGGCGTTTCAAAGCCTTTTCCGGCTGAGACATAGGTGTTCAGCGCCGGGGTCACCGCGAAGTTCAGGGACGCCATCGGCAGCAGTTTGTGATAACGGCGCGAACCGCTGTCATCCGGGTTGTTGCCGGTTATGTAGTAATCCGTGGAATCGAAGCTGACGGTGCTGTAACGCGCACCGGCATCCAGCGTCCAGCGCGGCGTCAGGTTCCAGGAGGTTTGCAGATACGGGTCGAGATTCCACATCACGTTCTGTTCGTTACGGCGTTCATCGCCCTTCACGCCCAGCGAGCCCTGGTCGTTGAAGTTCTCGTAGCCGAAGCGGCGCTCGGTCATGGTTTCATAATCCAGACCGCCGGTGACCGAGAACGGCACGGAACCGAGCTGATCCTGATGTTTCCAGCGGGTATCAACCCCGGAATATTTACGTTCAAGCACGATCACCCCGCCTGCATTCAGCGGGTTCTTCTGCGCACTGGCAGGAATAGTCTGGTATTGCGTGGTGTGCCGCTCGCCGTGATAAGTCATCAGGCTGAACGCATCGTTCTCGCTCATCTGACGCTGGTAGCGCAGGCCGACCTGAGTCTGGTCGAGGCTCTTACGTGCGTTGTACTGATCGGCGCGCGTCGCCTGTTTCGGATTATCGTGCCATTCAGATTCTGTCAGGCCCCCCGGGTCGTTGGCATCGACAGAGACGCTGTTGAACATCAGCGTCAGGGTGCTGGCGTCATCAATACGCACGCCCAGTTTGCCATTGCCGAGATTTTTCTGCGTACCGCTGTGATCGCGGTAACCGTCAGTGGTGAAACGTGAACCGGAGATCAGATAGTTCACGTCGCCCGCCTGGGTACCGTCACCGGTAGCACCGCTGGCTTTGACGCTGTTACGAAAGGTTCCGTCGCTGCCGAAATAGGTGCCCGCTTCCAGTGTGGTCGGCTGCGTGCCGCTTTGGGTATCCACGTTAACCACGCCGCCGGAAGCATTGCCGTACAACGCGGAGAATGGCCCGCGCAGCACTTCGACGCGCTCTACCGAGTTCAGATCGATATTCGATGTCTGTCCCTGCCCGTCAGGCATGGTGGCCGGAATACCATCGACATAAATGCGCACGCCGCGCACGCCGTACATCGAACGGCTGCCGAACCCGCGCACCGAAAGCTGCAAATCCTGCGCATAATTCTGGCGGTTCTGCACCTGTAAACCCGGCACGCTGCCCAGACTTTCAGAGAGATTGACCTGCGCTTTACTGTTACGGAAATCCTCGCCGTCGATCACGCTGACCGCCGCCGGGGTATCCAGTTCGGACAGCCCCTCTGAGCCCTGTTGTTTGATGATCATCAGCGATGAGGCGTCAGATGTTTCGTCGGCCTCACCCTTTGGCGTAACCGTGGCTGAGAGCGCGTAACTGACGGAGGCAGGGCTAAAAAATGACAACAAGGTGATGATAAATGCAGAGGTTTTGGCGTTCACTTTAGGTGTTCTTTTTTTCTAGCTAAAAGTGAGAACTGAACAACAGCCCTAAAAGATGACGGACATCTCACTTTTAGACATTAAGAATAGACAAAAACCCACCAATCTGATGGGGAATCGAGAAGGCGAACACTATAGTTTTTTTCTTCCTGTTAGTACATACGTAACTTTACGAATGTAATTTTTTAACAAAATTCCGCACAAAATATACATTCCCCTTATCAGACGCTCATAAAACAAAGCCGGAGGCGGGTTTCCCCCGCTCCGGCTTGTTGGCTGCCTGATGAATCCCGCTGCGCCCTTAATGGAACTGGAGGTAAGCCACGTGCGTTTGCAGATACTCCTGCAAGCCGTGTTTGCCGTCGGCACCGCCCACGCCCGATTTACGCCAGCCCGCATGGAAGCCCTGCATCGCCTCGAAGTTTTCGCGGTTGATGTAGGTTTCACCGAACTTCAGCTGTTTCAGCGCTTTCATCGCGGTGTTGATGTTATTGGTGTAGATCGACGACGTCAGGCCGTATTCGCTGTCGTTAGCCATGGCGATAGCTTCATCCAGCGTCTTGAATACGGCGACCGGCAATACCGGGCCAAACACCTCTTCATGCATGATCGGCATCTCCTGCTTTACATCCACCAGCAATGTCGGCGGGTAGAAAAAGCCGGTGCCACTTTCACGCTTACCGCCCAGCAGCACTTTCGCGCCTTGCGATACGGCTTTCGCCACTTTGTCTTCTACACGTTGCAACGCGGCGGCGCTGATCAGCGGGCCCATATCCAGCTCTTTTTGCTCGGCGGTGTTACCGAAAGTCACCTGCTTCATGGCTTCGCTGATGCGCGAGATAAACTCGTCGTACACCCCTTCCTGCACATAAACGCGTTCGGCGCAGTTACACACCTGTCCGGTGTTGATAATGCGCGAACTGACGATGGCTTTGACCGCCAGATCCAGGTCGGCATCATTCATCACGATCGCCGGGGCTTTACCGCCAAGCTCCAGCGACACTTTGGTGACGTTCTGTGCAGCGGCGGTCATGGTGGCAATCCCGGCTGCGACGCTGCCGGTCAGGCTAACCATGCCGACTTTCGGGTTGCCCGCCAGCTCCTGTCCTACGGTGGGACCGTAACCGGTCACGATATTCAGCACGCCGTTTGGCAGGCCGATTTTATGGATGATTTCAGCGAAGATCACCGCATTGTTCGGCGTGATTTCGCTCGGTTTGATGACGATGGTGTTACCGGTGATCAGCGCTGGAGCGGCTTTGCGGGCAATCAGGAAGAACGGAAAATTCCACGGCAGAATACCGGTGGTCACGCCGATGGCTTTGCGGAACACGAAAATGTTTTCGTTTGGCCGGTCACTTTGGATGATTTCACCTTCGTAACGGCGCGCCCACTCCGCCATGTAATCGAGGTAGTCGGCGGTGAACAACACTTCGGTCTGTGCCAACCCGTAGGTTTTACCGCCCTCGGCAATAATGGTGGCGGTCAGCTCGGCTTCGCGCTCACGGATACCGGCGGCGATTTTATGCAACCACACCCCACGCTCTACCGCAGGTAACGCTTCCCAGCCCGGCTGTGCTGCCTCAGCCGCATCAATGGCTCGTCGGGCATCTTCCGCTGTGCCAGCAGGGATTTGTGAGATCACCTGTTCCGTCGCTGGATTCACAACGTCAATCCACTTGCCGCCGGTGTTTTCAACGAATTCACCGTTGATGTACATACGTTTTTGAACTGTGCCCATGTAAGGAGTCTCCCAGGTACGGATCGAGGTGATGAACGAGTTGTTAAAAAATAAGCTCTTTTTTGTGAAGTTTTAACAGACTGTTCCATCCGTCGACGATTTACCTTTCCGTGACTGCCATTCAGCGTTGAGAAATGGCAAAAACGTCATGGTCGGACTGCCAGATGTAACATTTTTGCAAATTGGAAGATCGAAACAGGAAGGGGATTTACTGGCGAACATGGCGCGGCGCGTAGCCAAATTCGCGTTTAAACAGCGTCGAGAAATGGTTGCTGTCACAAAAACCGCACTGATGCGCGATCTCAGTGATTGAGCTGTCGCCAAAGCGCAACATATTACGCGCGTTGAGCAGACGCAGACGGTTGAGGTAATTCAACGGCGTGCAGCCGGTTTGCTGTTTCATCTGGCGGTGCAGGGTGCGCAGCGACATGGAGAACTTTTCGGCTATCACTGCCCAATCGATCTCTTCATCATAATGCACGTTCATCCAGTCCAGCAGATTATTCAGGTCGCCGCCCTGCCCGTGATAGCCCACGTCGCGGCTGCCTTTGCGCAGCAATAATAAGAGCTGCATAAAATAGAGCTCCTGCTGAGCCTGGGACTCCGGCAACGAACTAAACGCCGTGTTGGCCATCAAGTCGATCAGCATTTTAGCCTGAATTATCTGGCCGGGGTTAATGCGCCAGTGTGCCGGGTAGTTTCCATTGACTTCCTGAGGCAGTAATTCACTGATCCTGTTAAGAAAACGAAACGCTTCAGGTCGGCGGTATAGCACGTTGGTGAGATGCAAGTTGTCAGTATTTTCATACAGATGATGATCACGGTAACGCACAAAACAGACACTACCCGCGCTGAGGATCAGCGGCTGATCGTTAAAAACGTGCGTACCTGTCCCGTGCTCAACCAGCACAATTTCATTGAAATCCAGATGATGGTGCTCAGGAAAGGTGTCGTGTGGATGACGCGGCTCAATGGCGACCGGGGAATCGCCTGAGGGGAAATACTCACTACTGCGCAACACCGTCATTTCCGACTCCTCATTAACATTATTGTAATATTTTAGTCGCCACCGGCGCGGCCATCAGGCTGAAACTGTGACCGGCTAACCGCTTTTGAACAAAATCTTTACTTCGCTGCTCAATCCGGCGTCATTCGGCGTGATAGTTGGCTTTATGCCTTCTTTCAGTGCAGGTTTCCCTGGCTAAAAGTCTGTGTTTTTCTGCCCGTTTCGCCTGCCGGATAAAAGATTGTTATCGATTTGTGAGATTGTTCTCCTAAACCTTTGTGTGTTTGCCAATGTTGGCTCAGAACTGGCACTCGCGGAAAGGTCAGTCTGTCAGCAACCTCCTAGAGTCATGATCATGCGCCTGGCGCGTCGGCAACTTTTGGTCGTTAAACTTTTGCAGATTTTGCAAATAGCATGCGGAGTACAGAGAATGAAATTAAAACACGTACTGAGCCTTACCCTGATGGCGAGCAGCATCCTGCTGGCAGGCGCGGCATCAGCAGAAGTAAAAATTGCGCTGGTGGCGAAATCGCTGGGCAATGGATTCTTTGAAGCAGCCAACGTCGGTGCACAGCAGGCTGCCAAAGAGTTGGGCGATGTGAAAGTGATTTACACCGGCCCGACCACCACCACGGCCGAAGCGCAGATCGAAGTGCTCAATGGTCTGATTGCGCAGGGCGTGGATGCGATCGCCGTCTCCGCTAATGACCCGGACGCCCTGGTGCCGGTGCTGAAAAAAGCCATGCAACGTGGAATTAAAGTGGTGTCATGGGACTCCGGCGTGGCGCAAGCCGGCCGCCAAATCCACCTCAATCCCTCCAATAATGCGCTGATCGGCGAAACTAACGTCAAACTTGCTGCCGATGCGCTGAAGGCACTGAATGTCGATAAAGGTGACGTGGCCATTCTGAGCGCCACGCCGACCTCGACCAACCAAAATTTGTGGATCGCTGAGATGAAGAAGGTGCTGCCGAAGTACCCTTCAGTCAATCTGGTGACCGTTGCCTACGGTGATGATTTATCAGATAAAAGCTACCGTGAAACGATGGGTCTGCTGAAATCCTACCCCAATCTGAAAGTGATCATTTCTCCGTCGTCGGTCGGTATTGTGGCCGCGGCACAGGCAGTCAAAGATCAGGGGAAAATCGGCAAAGTGTATGTAACCGGCCTGGGTCTGCCGTCTGAAATGGCGGGCGCAGTGAAATCCGGCGCAACCAAAAGTTTCGCCATCTGGAACCCCATTGATCTCGGTTACGCCGCCACTTATCTGGCCTACGATCTGGTTAAAGGCACGGCGACCAAAACCGAAGCCAGCATGGGCCGTTTAGGTAAAGTGAAGCTTGATGCCGACGGCAGCGGCGCGATGGCTGAACCCTTTATTTACGATGCCAGCAACATCGATAAATTCTCTAAAATATTCTGATCCTGAATGCGGCTGATCGCTTTTCGGTTGGCCGCTTTGTTGTATTTAGCCAAACAGGGGAATGGTATGAATGACTCCACGACTCCGCTTTTGTCATTAAAGGGCATCAGCAAAGTCTTTCCAGGCGTCAGGGCGCTGAATAACGTGCATGTGGATTTGTATCCGGGAAAAGTCACCGCCCTGATTGGCGAAAACGGCGCGGGTAAATCCACGCTGGTGAAGGTCATGACCGGTATTTATCAGCCAGAAGAAGGCGAACTGCACTATAAGGCCATCCCAATCAAACTGCCCAACCCTGAGTCGGCGCACAAGGTGGGTATCACGGCCATTCATCAGGAAACCGTGCTGTTTGACGAGCTTTCCGTCACCGAGAATATTTTTGTCGGCCACTACGTTTACAGCGGAATATTTAAACGCCTGAACTGGCCGGTAATGCATCAGCAGGCGCGAGATATCCTGACGCGTTTGGAAGTCAATATCGACCCGCACGCCACGCTGAAAGCGCTGAGCATTGCACAGCGTCATATGGTGGCGATTGCCCGCGCACTGTCGTTTAATGCGCAGGTGGTGATCCTCGACGAACCCACTGCGGCGCTATCGCAACATGAAATCACTGAGTTTTATCATATCGTCGAACGCCTCAAAGTTGAGGGCAAAGCCATCCTGTTTATCTCGCACAAGTTCGACGAGATCTTTGCCATTTCCGATTACTACACCGTGCTGCGCGACGGCAGTTACGTTGGCTCCGGCAAAATCAGCGACATCAGCGAGCGGCAGATGGTCACCATGATGGTCGGCCGTGAAGTCAGTCAGGCCTATCCGAAAGTGAACAGCGAACCGGGCGAAACGGTATTGCAGGTACAAAACCTCAGCCACCCAACGGAATTCGCGGGCATTCATTTCTCACTACGCAAAAGCGAAATTCTCGGCTTCTACGGGCTGGTCGGCGCAGGCCGAACCGAGCTGATGCAGGCGCTGTTTGGGGTCACGCAACCGAGTGGCGGGAAAATCCTGATCAAAGGTAAAGAACAGCATTTCTCACGGCCTTCGCAGGCGATCCGCGCCGGGATTGTGTATGTGCCGGAAGAGCGGCAGAAACAGGGTGCCATTATTGATTTGCCGATCAGCCAAAATATCAGCCTGCCGCAACTGAGCCAGCTCAATCCGCGCGGCGTGCTTAACGATAAAAAAGAGTGGGCGCTGGCCGATGATTATGCCAAACGGTTGCAGGTCAAAGCATCGAGCTGGAATCAGACGGTCGGCACGCTTTCTGGGGGTAATCAGCAAAAAGTGGTGATCGCCAAATGGCTGGCGACCCAACCGGACATCATCATTCTCGACGAGCCGACCAAAGGGATTGATATCGGCTCAAAAGCAGCGGTGCATCAGTTTATGTCCGAGCTGGTTGGGCGCGGGCTGGCGGTGATTATGGTGTCGTCCGAACTGCCAGAGGTGATGGGCATGAGCGATCGGATCATCGTGATGCACGAGGGGCTGATGGTGGCTGAATTTAATGCGGGTGCGGCCACCGCCGAAATGATTGTCAGCGCCGCCAGTGGCGTGGCCGGGGAGGCAGCATGATCAGGAATCTGCTGAAGCAGCGCGAGCTGTTGCTGGCGGTCGTCATCGTCATGATGGTGCTGGGCGTCGGTGCGCGATCGCCGGAGTTTGTCGGTCTGAATAATCTGCTGGAGATGTTCAACGATACTTCTATTTTGATCATTTTGGCGCTTGGCCAGATGATGGTGTTACTGACCAAAGGCATTGATTTGTCGATGGCGGCCAATCTGGCGCTGACTGGCATGATTGTCGCGCTGATTAATTTTCATCACCCGGACATCCCGGTGTGGTCGCTGGTGTTGCTGGCGACAGTGCTCGGGCTGGTGATGGGCGCAATTAACGGCCTGCTGGTGTGGAAAGTCGGTATCCCGCCGATTGTGGTCACGCTCGGCACCATGAGTATTTATCGCGGCATTATTTTCCTGCTCTCCAACGGCGGCTGGATCAACGCCCATCAGATGAGCCCCGATTTTCTGAGCCTGCCGCGTGCGACCTTTATCGGCCTGCCGCTGCTCGGCTGGTGTGCGATTGGCGTGCTGATTTTAGTGGCCTATTTCCTGCGCTACAGCCGCACCGGCCGCGCGTTATACACCGCAGGTGGCAATGCCACCGCGGCGTATTACACCGGTATCAACGCAGGGAAAATGCAGTTCGTCAGCTTCTGTCTCTCCGGTGCACTGGCCGGTTTCTGCGGTTATCTGTGGATTTCACGCTTTGCGGTGGCCTACGTGGATGTCGCCAACGGCTTTGAATTGCAGATTGTCGCGGCGTGCGTCATCGGTGGGATCAGCACCATGGGCGGTATCGGTTCGGTGGTCGGCTGCCTGCTCGGCGCGTTGTTCCTCGGCGTGATCAACAATGCATTGCCGGTGATCGAAGTGTCACCATTCTGGCAGATGGCGATTTCCGGCGGTGTGATCGTGATTGCGGTGATCCTCAACGAACGCACCAACAAACGGAAAGGACGGCTGATTTTGCGCCACTCTCCCCCCCTCCATGCTGCGCGAACTGAACCTGAGGCCAGATCATGAATAAAACGTTAATGTCGCGCAGATCCCTCCGTGAAGATGCGCCGATGTCGGTGATACCGTTACTTCGCCGCCTGATGTGCTGGGAAGGTTTTTTGCTGGCCGTGACGCTGTTGGTGTTCGTGGCGGGCGCCCTCGCCTCCCCGTACTTTCTGAATATCTGGAATCTGTCAGACGCGACGTTCAACTTCACAGAAAAAGCCATCATCGTACTGCCAATGGCGATGCTGATTATCGCGCGTGAAATCGATTTGTCCGTCGCGTCGACCATGGCGCTGAGCTCAACGATCATGGGGTTCTGCGCACAGGCGGGTTGGCCGACACCGACGCTGGTCGGCGTCGGGCTGAGTGTCGGGTTGCTGTGCGGGCTGATCAATGGCCTGCTGGTAACACGGCTGAATCTCTCTTCCATCGTGATCACCATCGGCACCATGAGCCTGTTTCGTGGCATGACTTATGTGCTGCTGGGCGATCAGTCACTGAACCACTATCCGGCCAGCTTCGCCTGGTTTGGGCAGGGATATGTCTGGGGGCCGCTGTCGTTTGAGTTCGCGTTGTTCCTGGTGCTCGGCGCGGTGTTTTATTTCCTGTTGCACAAAACCAACTTTGGCCGCCGCACCTATGCCATCGGCAACAATCCGGTCGCCGCGTGGTATTCGGGGATTAACGTCAAACGCCACAACCTGACGCTGTTCGTGCTGGTTGGCGTGATGTCCGGCCTGGCGGCTGTTTTGCTGACCTCGCGTTTGGGCAGTACCCGCCCGACGCTGGCCCTCGGCTGGGAGCTCAGCGTGATCACCATGGCCGTGCTCGGTGGCGTCAGCGTACTCGGCGGTTCCGGCAGCATGACCGGCGTCATTATCGCCGCGTTTCTGATGGGCCTGCTGACCTTCGGCCTCAGCCTGCTCAATGTGCCGGGCATCGTGATGTCGGTGATTGTGGGGGCGATGCTGATCGTGGTGATTTCGCTGCCAGTACTGTACAGAAAGGTTTTAGCACGGGGGAAATAGAGTGGTGGGCGTGAAAACCCCCGCCGGTTGGCGGGGGCGTCAAATCAAAACAGTTTTGTACCGTAGCCCCACATCAGTACAGTCAGCGCGAGCAGCAACTCCAGTACCAGAACCCCCATCGCCAGGGTAGAGCTGGAGAACAGCAAGCCTTCGCGATGATCGATATTGAGGAAGTTAGGAATGCCGAGATACAGCAGATATCCGCTGTAACACAGGCCGATCAGTCCGACAAACAGACAGAGCCAGACCATCGGGTAGAGCGCGACAATGCCGCTCAGGAACATCGGGGTTGCGACATAGCCGGCGAAAACAATGCAGTTATTGAGCGTCGGGCGGCTGTCATAGCGGCGCGCCATCCAGTAGATAATCCGCCCCATCAGGGCCACGGCACCCAGCATCAGGACGTAAAAAATTACCGCAATGTAGGCCGCAGTGAACATGGAGACCATCAGGTTCTGACCATCACCAAAATTCCATCCCAGCTGCGTGGTACCAATGAAGGAACACACCACCGGGATCAGCGCCAATAACAACACGTGATGAGAGTAAAGATGTGAGACGGTTTCCCGCTCGCGCTGGATTTGTTGCAATTCCGGGCCGGGATGGGACATCAGTCCCCAGACATGATTGACCATAGTACACCCCCATTAACGCCGAAAGCCGCCAGCGGCGCGGGTGAAATGTCCTTCCGGGATGCCAAGGGACACGGCGTGTCGGCGGGCATAAAGAAGGTGGCGACCTGAGTTAATTATAGTTCGCCACCTGAAGTCTGCATGCTGGTGATTAAAACATCAAAATTCAGCACGTCAGGAGCAAATAGCCGTTTGGCTGCCCCAAAGCAAAACCGGCGATCACAGCACTGTCACTCAAAAATATTCTCCCCTGTCGGCGAAAAACTATTAACCTGTGATCCTCATCCGATTCCCCCTGGAGCTACTTTGCGCATTGCCTGCTTACATACTGCCGACAGCAACATCGCCGTTTTCGATGCGGCTGCGGAAGCGTTGGGCCTGACACCCGATACGCTGTCACATCATTCCCGCCCCGACCTGCTGGCAGCAGCCGTTGCCGCCGGGCAACTGACACCCTACATCCAGCAGCAAGCCTGTGACGCGCTGGTTGAACTGGCACAAACCGCCGATCTGGTGCTGCTGACCTGTTCGACATTGGGCCCGTCCGCTACCCAGGCCGATGCCCTGACAACGGTGCCGGTGTGGCGAGTGGATGAAGCCTTAGCCACGCAGGCCATGGCGAAAGCCGGAAAAACCCAGGTGCTCTATGCAGTAGAAACCACCCTGCTGCCGACGCAGCAGCTGTTTGAGCGAGTCAGTCGTCATCCGCAGGCGGAAGTGGAGTTCGTTCTGGTGGAAGGCGCGTGGCAGAAATTCATGGACGGTGATGTGGCCGGATACGTGCAGAACGTCGCTGCCGCCGCAGACCAGGCGTTTCAGCAGGGAGCTGACAAAGTGGCATTAGCCCAGGCATCGATGGCCGGTGCGGTGGATCTCACACAGTTTGGCGCGCCGTTAAGCAGCCCGCGCTGCGGGCTTCGCGTAGCGATAGAGCACCTGCGCAAGCGGCAATATGAGGCAGGTTTGCAGCAAAATTCCTGACATTGTCTATACTCAGTGAAGGATATCATCGGCTTAGCGATGATCACTGCGTATATCAATTTGTTGAGGGACTGAGTATGAAAATTATTCTCTGGGTGATCGCCATTATCTTTATCGTCGGTTTACTGACGTTGACTGGCGTATTTAAACTGATTTTCTGAGGCCTCTCCTGCCCGACAGATAGTGACCAGACACAAACACACCAGGCGCAGATAAAAACGGCGCTGCATGATGCAGCGCCGTTTTTCGTTTGACTGGGTCAGAAACCGGTAACCTCAGGCAGCCAACTTAATCCTCAGCCTGTTCGATATTCGGCTGGGTACGTTGCTGATCTTTGGTCTTACGGTAAGTTTTGGCAATTTGCGGCACCGGCGCTGTTTTACCGGTTTCCATCCAGGTGCGCAGACGGTTGGCATCGGCAAACGCCGTATATTTGCCAAACGCATCCATCACCACCAGCGTAACCGGTCTGCCATTGATGGTGGCTCGCATCGCCAGACAGTGCCCTGCATTATCGGTATAGCCAGTCTTGGTCAACTGAATATTCCAGCTCGGGTTCATGATCAGATGATTAGTGTTACGAAAAGGCAATGCATATGCCGGGTGGCTGAAGACGGCCGTTTTTTCCGAGGTGGTACTCAGTTCACCGATCAGCGGGTATTTTTGCGAAGCCAGCAGTAAACGGGTCAGATCACGCGCGGTTGAAACGTTGCTTGGCGACAGACCGGTCGGCTCCACATAATGGCTTTGGGTCATGCCAAGCTGTTTGGCTTTGGCGTTCATCGCGCGGATAAAGGCGTCATAGCCGCCGGGGTAATGCGCGGCCAGACTGGCAGCCGCACGATTTTCAGACGACATCAGTGCCAGCTGAATCATCTGTTTGCGGGTAATTTCACTGTTCACTTTGACGCGGGAAAACACGCCGCGCATCTCGCTGGTGTTATGAATATCTACCGAGATCACTTCATCCAGCGGCAGCTTGGCATCCAGCGTGACCATCGCCGTCATCAGTTTTGTCAGTGAGGCAATCGGCCGCACCTGATCGGGGTTTCGGGAATAAATCACTTCGTGGGTTTTAAGGTCAACCACCATGGCGCTGCCGGAAGCGATCTGCACAATAGGCGCAACCACTGACGCATGTTTTTGTCCCGCAATCGCGGAGGAAGCAGACATCACGCCTGTGTTTAACACCAACAGGCTCAGAACCAGAAGACGGATTTTCACATGCATTGCTCTGTATTTAAAAAGGTTGTCATCAATAACTCACCGAAACTGCCGGGGATTATAAGGGAGGTGAAGCAAGATGACACTCGGATTTTATGCAGGCATTTGTCACAAAGTCTGTCACAAATGCCCTAAGAGCATGGCCTGGCGAGTAAGTGAACACTTGCCAAAATCATGTTCAGGTTTTCTCCTGAAATGAAAAAAGTATGAATATTGGACAGAAAAAAAGGAATATTAAACTAATAAAGGGAAGACGACTTGTTGTAAACGCGGAATTAAACTTAACGCCTCTTTAGCCTTGCTTATATATTGATGAGGGACATATATCGCTTTAATAAAATCGATATTAATCCCGCCCTTACTTAAAGGATGGTCAACGATTTTCGCATTAATAGAAACATCGCGGGAAAAACCATATAACACAGAATAATTCCCCACCGTCAAACCTTGATAGGAATAGGCACTTAAACTCTCCTGAAAGTTTTGCAGGTAATGCATACTCACACCTTGAGAAATTGGCTGATTTTGATAGATATGATGACAGGTATATCCCCTCTCACCAGAACCGAGCCTGTTGCGATCAAACCAGCTGGTACCGTCAATTTCTTCCATGCTTAATAGTGCTCTAAACCTTACTAACCCTGGAAAACTGCTGCTGTTCGAACCATGGACATAGCACACTTCATCAGCGAGCATTTTACCGAATTGTGGCGTTTCATTAACTTTAACCAAATTCAACGGTTTTAAACCCATGGGTCTTTTCATGATTAATTCCTTTTAAAAATTGTTACTGCACGGTTTTATTTTATGCACTTATACAGAAAACGATATTATTAACTTTGGAAATAGTTATTAAAATAATGTATTAGCACTTCCCTCAAAAAATCGCGCATATAATAACAACTCAGCCAATAATTAAAATAACTATTCGCTGCCAGGATTTTTTTCTATGGCGTATCCAATCGCCTGCCCAACAGACAGTTCCAGCGTATTGCCATCGGGATCGGAAAGATAGGCCCAGTAGCCGACGGGTGCGCCGGAATCCACCGGTTCTTTACGTAAAATCCCTGCGGTACGCGCGGCGTCGAGGCGGGAATCCATGATGGCTTTTGACGCGCAGGCAACGCCTAAGTGACCAAAAGGCCCCAGCGGCGTGTCATGCAGAGTCGTAGATTGCACCAGAACAATGGCAAAATTGCGTGTCATATCAGAGAGCCAGGCCACGGCGTTAACGTCGCCAGCGGCCAGCTCGCGGCGGTGGATCACCTGCATGTCAGCGAATTGTTGATAGAAAGCGACACTGGCAGCGAGGTCTTTTACGGTAAACGCGACGTGGGTCAGACCGATATCTTTGTTATCCATGATGTTTCTCCATTTTGCTTTTGTACATGAAGCAGCGCGTGGAGACGTCAGGGAAACAATCAGCGGTTAATACGTTCTGCGATAGTTTTCGATGTTTTCAACACGCGCACTTCATTAAATAACTCAGTGGCTTCGTCATATTCTTTGCGCAAATAGCCCAGCCACTGTTTGATGCGGGCAACGTGATACAAGCCGGTGTCGCCCTGTTTTTCCAGATGGGTGTATTTTTTCAGCAGCGTCATCACATCGCCCCACGGCATGCGCGGCTCGTTGTATTTCACCACCCGGCTGAGGTTGGGAATATTCAGCGCACCGCGCCCGATCATCACCGCGTCACAGCCGGTCACCTGCATGCAGGCCTGCGCACTGGCGTAGTCCCAAATTTCACCGTTGGCGATCACCGGAATGGTCAGGCGCTGGCGGATCTCGCCGATGGCCTGCCAGTTAATGCGTTCGGCTTTATAACCGTCCTCTTTGGTGCGGCCATGCACGGTTAATTCCGTGGCACCGGCCTGCTGGACCGCATCGGCAATTTCTAAACTTTGCGCCAGCGAATCCCAACCCAGCCGCACTTTTACCGTCACCGGCAGTTCGGCCGGGACCGCTTCCCGCATGGCTTTGGCACCCTGATAAATCAGCTCAGGATCTTTAAGCAGTGTCGCCCCACCACCGCTGCCGTTGACCGTTTTGGAAGGACAACCACAGTTGAGATCGACGCCGTAAGAGCCCAGCGCCACGGCAAGGGCGGCATTCTCCGCCAGCCACTGCGGATATTGGCCGAGCAATTGAATTCGTACCCGCGTGCCGGAAGGCGTGCGGCTCTGATTAAGCAGTTCAGGGCAGAGACGATAGAAGGATTTGGCGGGCAGCAGCTGATTGACCACGCGCAAAAACTCGGTGATGCATAAGTCGTAATCATTCACTTCGGTCAGAAGTTCCCTGACCAAAGGATCCAGTACGCCTTCCATCGGAGCCAGTAATACACGCATGACGTTCAACCCTTAAAAAATGACGGGCAATGATACGGGTGAACGCCCTGCTATTGCTATAGCAACGTTGTTATCCTTTACTGCACGCCATCTGGTCAGGATGAGAAATGCGACGTTTGCTCACCGAGCGCCAGGCGGTAAAAATACCCAAAGCAGACGGAATGATGAAGAACAAGAACAGCCAGAAGGCGGCGTTGCTGGCGGCATCCGCTCCCCCGTTGTTTACACCGGCCAGATTGGCAATGGTGCCTGCCAGAGCAGCACCGAGCGCAGCGGCGAAAGATTGCACCAGAGTGATAGAGGCACCGGCGGTCTCTTTTTCCTGCTCATCCGCCTGTTGCAATACGCGAGTCAACAGATGCGGCCAGCCAAGGCCAATACCAAAACCGGCCAGCGTCAGCCCCAGAACAATACCGCTCAGGTTGAGCCATGGTGGGCCAAACACCACCGGTACTGACGCCAGCAATAACACCAAACCCACGGCCAGAATCGCCGGGCCGGAGACAATCGCCTGGTTGGCGCGGCGGTCCGTCCAGCCTGCGCTGGTCATTTCGCTGAGCGTCCAGCCGGCGGCAGCGGCGGCCGTAATATAGCCCGCCGCCAGCGGCGTCTGACCGTGCAGATGTTGCAGCATGTACGGCACGTAGATTTCACACCCCAGACCAATCATCAGCAGCGCCATCGTCATATACAACCAGCACAGCGGCGAAGAGAGCGATAACGAATTACGCGGCAACAGGCGCACCTTTGAGCTGAACTCCCGCTGACGCAGCAGCATGACCATCAACATCGCCACCACAATACTGCCGAGATTCACCCAACCGTGAGCCGACAGACTTCCGGCGGATACCACCAGCACCGAGCCGGTCAGCAGAGCAAGTTGAATCAAAGGTAACGGTTCGGCCTCTTGTGGCTTGACCTGTTGCGCCGGTAACGTGCGCCAGACCAGCACGCCAAACAGTAACGTCACGGGTACCAGCAGGCCAAAAGCAAACCGCCAGGCGTGCAACTCTGCAAATATTCCACCAATCGCCGGGCCGACTAAGGTCGCGATGCCCCACATGGCGGAGATCAGCGCCATGGCGCGCGGCCACAGGGACTCTTTAAACACCAGATTGATCATCGCGTAAGAAAGCGCAAACAGAAAACCGCCGCCTAACCCCTGGATCGCCCGTCCCAGCAGCAGAATTTGCATACTGGGTGCGGCGGCACACAGCGCCGCACCGGCCATGAAGATACCGGTTGCGGTCAAATAGCTGCCGCGTGGCCCGGCTTTACGCATTAAGCGCGCTGAGAGTGCTGAACCGAGGATTGAGCTGACCACAAACAGCGTCATGTTCCACGCGTACCATGCCAGACCGCCAATATCCTCCACGACGGAAGGCAAAATAGTGATGACGATATAACTGTTGGTCGCAAACAGCGCCACGCCTGCGCTGAGCGCCACCGCACTGCCCCGGTTTTCGGCGCTGAATAAACCGCTCCAGCCGCTTTCGTTTTCTGACATCTCTGCTTCCCTTTGGATTGTTCCAGCACACCTTATTGAAGTGTGTCTGAGTTGTGGTAATATTAAACAAGAAATTACTTGGAATAATAATCTGTCCCGTAATCTAGAACCCAACGAGGTAATATGTCAAGCACTGACTTGGAAAACTCAGAGAGTGAAAATCCAGCCGGGATGAAACAAAGCGTAGCTGAACGCCTGCTATTACTGCTCAAAACCCGGGGAGAATTGCAGGCCAGTGACGCCGGTAACATTCTGGGCACCACCGGCGAAGCGGCGCGCCAGCAGTTCGTCAAACTGGCAAAAGAGGGGCTGGTTGAAGCCAAGTCCATCTCGCAGGGCGTTGGGCGTCCGGCGCAGTTCTGGCAGCTTACCGCGCTGGGCCACGCGCGTTTCCCCAACGCTCACGCCGATCTCACCGTGCAGCTGCTGACGCTGATCCGATCGTCGTTAGGAGATCAAGCGCTGGATACGCTGATTGCCGGGCGGGAAGAACAAACCCGTGACGCCTATCAACAGGCGATGACGGGCGCAACCACGCTGGAAGAGCGCTTGCAGCGGCTGACGGCAATTCGCACCCGCGAAGGCTATATGGCGGACTGGCAACAGGAAGAAGACGGCAGTTTTCTGCTGGTTGAAAACCACTGCCCGATTTGCGCCGCCGCCGCCACCTGCCAGGGGTTCTGCCGCGCCGAGCGAGAGGTGTTTAGCGCCACGCTGGAAGCCAACGTTGAGCGCACCGAGCATATTTTACAGGGGGCGCGTCGCTGCGCTTACCGCATCTGGTTGTGAAGTTCTGTTCAAACGACAGACATAAAAAAACCGCCTGCATTGAGGCGGTTTGCTTTCTTTTCTATCAGAAAAGAGTCAGAACGAAAGGGCTTCGCCTGAAAAATTACGAGTTACGGCTGCCACCCGGAGGGCCTGAACGACGCTGACCGGCATTGGCTGCGCGGGAAGGACGGGCCGCAGGACGGCCTTCGCCTGAACCGCGGTTTTCACCGCCGCCATTGCCGCTACGCTGGCCACTGCCTGCTGAGCGTGGTGCGCTTGAGCGTGGAGCACCGGAGCCCGAGCGCTGACCGCCACCCTGACGTGGAGCACCACGACCGCCGCCACCACCACTGCCCTGACGACCATTGATGATCGGCTCAGCTTTGATGGTTGGATCCGGCTCGTAGCCTTCCAGCGCGATGCGTGGCACTTCACGCTTGAGCAAACGCTCAATATCACGCAACAGTTTGTGTTCATCAACGCAGACCAAAGAGATCGCTTCACCGGTTGATTCCGCGCGGCCAGTACGGCCGATGCGGTGAACGTAATCTTCAGGCACGTTCGGCAACTCGTAGTTCACCACGTGTGGCAACTGGTCGATATCCAGACCACGTGCCGCAATGTCGGTGGCGACCAGCACGCGAACGCCGCCGTCTTTGAAGTCTGCCAGTGCACGGGTACGCGCGCCCTGACTTTTGTTGCCGTGAATAGCGGAGGCCGTAATGCCATCCTTATTTAGCTGTTCTGCCAGATGGTTTGCGCCGTGCTTAGTCCGGGTAAAGACCAGCACCTGTCTCCAGTCGCCTTCGCCAATCATCTGCGACAGCAGTTCTCTTTTGCGTTTTTTATCAACGAAATGCACGCTTTGTTCAATCTGCTCTGACGCGGTATTACGACGCGCCACTTCAACGGAGGCCGGGTTAGTCAGCAATTTGCTGGCCAGACCTTTAATCTCATCGGAGAAGGTGGCTGAGAACAGCAGGTTCTGGCGCTTGGCTGGCAGTTTAGCCAGAACACGACGGATGTCATGGATGAAGCCCATGTCCAGCATGCGGTCAGCTTCGTCCAGCACCAGAATTTCAACTTTGGATAAATCCACCGCGTTCTGATGTTCTAAGTCCAGAAGACGACCAGGGGTCGCGATCAGCACGTCTACGCCTGCGCGTAGTTTCAACATCTGCGGGTTAATGCTTACACCGCCAAATACGACCAAAGAGCGCAGGGTCAGGTATTTGCTGTAAGACACTACGTTTTCGCCAATCTGCGCCGCCAGTTCACGGGTCGGGGTCAGGATCAGCGCACGAACAGGGCGACGTCCTTTGAATTGCGCGTTGGAATGGCTGAGCATGTTAAGCAGTGGCAGGGTGAAACCAGCGGTTTTACCGGTACCGGTCTGCGCACTTGCCATCAGGTCACGGCCTTGCAGAACAACAGGGATAGCCTGGGTCTGAATAGGCGTAGGCTCACGATAGCCCTGTTCTTCAACAGCACGCAAAATTTCGGCACTTAAGCCGAGAGAATCAAATGACATATAAGGAAAAGCTCCAGTCCACTCTAACCCGAACGGGGTTCGGTGCAGTTTCAAGAGTGGATGATCAGACGAGGCAAATGAGGCATTACCACGAGGATTCGGCACAAACTGCAGTGCGCCAGTTGCAGCGATTTTAACACAAGACGAGGAGCTGCGCGAAATTATATCCAAAACGGGGTGTGGCCAGGTGTTTTCGGCGAAGGTATTGGGCATTAAATGTTGTACTTTCAAACGTTACGGCAGTTTGTTCGGCGATAACCAATAAGCCTGACACAGGATAGCAAATTAGTGCAGAAGCCCTCCCTTACCACTTTTTGCCGTCCCCTGCCGCGCCTGACTTGCTATGCTTTGCTATGTTTACACTCTCACCATGAAGGCAATCCCGCAGCACAATGGAAACTTGGAAACTCAATCTTATCTCCGTCTGGCTGGGGTGTTTTTTTACCGGCATGGCCATGAGCCAAATCCTGCCCTTCCTGCCGCTTTATATCGAACAACTCGGCGTCACTGACCACGCGTCACTCAGTTTGTGGTCCGGTTTGGTGTTTAGCGGAACCTTTTTGGTATCCGCCGTGGTCGCGCCATTGTGGGGCAGCCTTGCCGACCGCAAAGGCCGTAAGTTGATGCTGTTACGCGCGGCACTCGGTATGGCGATTGTCATGATGTTGCAGGGTTTTGCCACCAATGTCTGGCAGCTTTTCATTCTGCGTACCCTGATGGGGCTGACGTCCGGCTATATTCCCAACGCGATGGCGCTGGTCGCCTCACAGGTACCACGCGATAAAAGCGGCTGGGCGCTGGGTACGCTGTCGACCGGGCAGGTATCTGGCGTCATTATCGGCCCGCTGCTGGGGGGGTTTATGGCTGACCACCTTGGGCTGCGCACGGTGTTTTTCGTTACCAGCGGCATGTTGTTTATCAGTTTTCTGATCACCTTTTTCCTGATTAAGGAGCGGGTGGTGCCCATCACCAAAGCCAACCGCCTGAGCGGCAAAGCGGTGTTTACTTCGCTTCCCTATCCGTGGCTGATCGTCAGCCTGTTTGTCACCACGATGATGATCCAACTGGCGAACGGCTCGATAAGCCCGATCCTCACGTTGTTTATTCGCGAACTGTCATCAGACACCAGCAATATTGCCTTTATCAGTGGGGTGATCGCCGCCGTGCCCGGCGTGTCGGCGCTGATGTCCGCCCCCAAACTCGGCAAGCTTGGCGACCTCATTGGTGCACACCGCATACTCATCGCCGCGCTGGTGTTCTGTTTTGTCCTGTTCTGCCTGATGGCGACCATCAGCTCCGCCACTCAGCTCGGTATCCTGCGCTTTATGCTCGGTTTCGGCGATGGCGCCCTGATGCCTGCAGTCCAGGCACTGCTGTTGAAATACAGCAGCGACCAGACCACCGGACGTATCTTCGGCTATAACCAGTCATTTATGTATATGGGAAACGTCATCGGCCCGCTGCTCGGCTCAAGCGTCTCCGCTCTGATGGGCTTTAGGTGGGTGTTCCTCGTGACCGCAATTCTGGTGCTGTTTAATACCGCCCAGGTATGGTGGAGTTTTCGGCGTGTGCCGACACGCAAGTCGCGGTTTTAATTTCAAATTTAACTTTAACTTTAAATTCAAATTCAAATTCAAATTCAAGGTCGTGGGCGTCGGCCCACACCGACCAAAGGCCCGCAGTCGCTCGGGCCTTTGGAATCCGAGCTTTTTAAAAACAGCAGCTGCGCTGGTCACAATGGCCGTGTTTCAGTCACCGCGGTTATAGCCGCAAACTCCGCCGCTGCGCGGTACTCTCGTTTCGGGTTCGGACCAGCTCGGAAAAACACTCTCGCCGTTTCTCACCGCTCACTCGACGTCGTTTTGAACGCGGCCGAAACTTTTTTAAGTTCAAAACCAGAGGGGTTAATCTTTTGGTTTTGATCTTTTGACCTACATAGCCGCTAAGGCGCAGTCAAAAATGGCACCGGATGAGAGGTTCGAGACCTATGGCTCGAACCCGAAATACGGGGACGGCGCAGCCGTGACATTTTGCGCCGTGAACGGAAGTGCCTGAAACACGTACCCTGCCAGCAGCGAAGCTGTCGGTGTCTCATGAAAGAGCCCGGGGGTCCAGGGGGCGGCGGCGACTGGCCGCCCCCTGGTCGGTGTGGGCCGACGCCCACGACCTTGAATTTGAATTTGAATTTGAATTTAAAGTGAAATTTGAAGTGAAATTTGCAATTAAAAATCTAAAAGCAGGATTGGGCTGCAAGCCCAAAAAGAAAAGGGGCGCTTTTCAGCACCCCTCTCATTTGAAATCAAAAACCTTACCGGCGGTTGCCGAAAATCCGTAACAACATCAGGAACAGGTTGATGAAATCTAAATACAATGTCAGCGCACCAACAATGGAATATTTGCGGAAATTGTCTTTGTCATCAGCCGATAGCTGGGCACCCATGTTTTTCAGCTTTTGGGTGTCATAAGCAGTCAGACCCACGAAGATAAGCACGCCAGCATAAGAAATGATGTTGGCAAGACCGGAGCTTTTCAGCCACATGTTCACCAGCGACGCCAGAACCAGACCAATCAGCGCCATAAACAACATGCTGCCGATACCGCTCAAATCACGCTTAGTCACATAACCGTAAACACTCATCGCACCGAACATACCGCCCGCCACAATGAAAGTACCGAAAATAGACTCACCGGTATACACCGTAAAAATACTGGAAAGCGTCAATCCGGTCAGCGCGGAGTAGAGCATAAACAGCCCCGTTGCCACCGTTCCGCTCAGGCGATTAACCATACCGGAAATCACGAAGACCAACGCCAGTTGGGCGATGATCAAGCCAAAGAACGTAATTTGGCTGGAGAAAACAAAACTCTGGATAGCGTAAGAATTTGACGCATACCAGGCAACGAATGCGGTTAATAACAGGCCACAGGTCATCCAACCATAGACCTGCGCCATATAAGCCTGAATGCCGGTGTTTGCACGTTCAACAATCGAGCCGTTACTGCGTGGATATCGATCCATGATGATTACCTCTTGCATGGAGGACAAAAATTAGGCCATTAAACAGGCCACCTGTTGGATAACATTACCACAAATTCGCCGCTTTGCGCGGTTGCTAAGCGTAAGGTTTAGTTGCAGTTTACCAGCGCTTTGCCGCGTCTTTATCGCTGTCGCGGGCATCGACCCAGCGGTCGCCCTGCTCTGTGGCTTCCCGTTTCCAGAAAGGCGCGCGAGTTTTCAGATAGTCCATGATGAATTCGGTCGCGTCGAACGCCATACCACGGTGTGCGCTGGTCACGCCGACAAACACAATTTCATCGCCGGGATACATCGCGCCCACGCGGTGATAGACCGACACCCGCTGTAACGGCCAACGTGTACGGGCCTCTGCCACAATGTCCGCCAGCGCCTTTTCGGTCATGCCAGGATAGTGTTCCAGCGTCAGGGCGCTAACGCTATCGCCGAGATTATGGTTGCGTACCTTACCGGTAAAGGTCACAACCGCGCCGTCTGCATCAGATTGCGCCAGCCACTGGTATTCATCGCCGACATTAAACGGCGCAGCATCGACCACAATTCTCGTCTGGTCCATATCAGCCTCCGGTGACGGGTGGAAAGAATGCCACTTCATCCCCGGCGTTCACCGGGTGAGCCGTATCAACCAGCGTCTGATTCACCGCCACCAGCAATTTGCCGGACTCCAGCGCCAGCGCCCAGCGATCACCGCGCTCACACAATGCCTGACGCAGCGCTTCAACGTTGCGAAACTCAGCGGGCAGTTGCAGCGAGCTCACGCCAATCAGTTCACGCACCTGCGCAAAGAATAAAATCTCGATCATGGGACCGCCTTAAAGTCGCCGGATTTTCCGCCTGACTTTTCCAGCAAACGAATTGGGCCGATGACCATGTCTTTTTGCACCGCTTTACACATGTCATAAATGGTCAGCGCCGCGACCGACGCCGCCGTCAGCGCTTCCATTTCCACACCGGTTTTGCCGCTCAGGCGGCAACATGAATCAATCCGCACCCGGTTATGTTCCGGCTCGGCCTGCAGATTCACTTCCACTTTGGTCAGCAGCAGCGGGTGGCAGAGCGGGATCAGATCCCAGGTCTTCTTGGCCGCCTGAATACCGGCAATGCGCGCAGTAGCAAACACATCGCCTTTGTGGTGATTACCGTTGACAATCATCGCCAGCGTTTCCGCCGCCATAGTCACAAAGGCTTCGGCGCGGGCTTCGCGCACCGTTTCAGCTTTCGCGGAGACATCCACCATGTGGGCATCACCGGAAGCATTAATATGAGTAAAAGTAGACATAGCGGGCTTATTTCTTGACGTGAGGAGTGAAATTGCACGGGCCGTTGCGGGCATCGAGCTGGGCTTCAATAATATGTTCCCAGGCGGTGCGGCAGGCGCGGGTGGAGCCAGGCATGGCGAAGATCACCGTCTGATTGGCCATGCCGGCCAGCGCGCGTGACTGAATGGTCGAGGTGCCGATCTCTTCAAATGACACCATGCGGAACAGCTCGCCATAGCCTTCTATTTCGCGGTCAAACAGCGGTTTGAGGGCTTCTGGCGTATTGTCGTGCTGAGTAAAACCGGTGCCGCCGTTGATCAGAATCGCCTGAATCGCGTCATCGGCTATCCAGTGTGATACCACGGCGCGAATTTTATACAGATTATCTTTGACGATCGCCTGTGCAGCAACGCGGTGACCGGCCTCTTCAGCCGCTTCTTTCAGGTAATGACCGGAGGTATCTTCCGCTTCGCCACGGCTGTCAGACACCGTAAGAATGGCCACGTTGAGGGGAAGAAAATCTTTGCTGGCCTTGCTCATCTTGTAGCTCCTTGAATGTACATCAACCACCTCATGCAGTGAGTCTGCGGCGAAGCGAACTACCCGCCAATAAACGACAGATTCTGTGTCAGCCCGGTATTGCCTTCATGCAGGAAATGGGTCTGTTTTTTACGGCCGAGGCCGCCCTGAATACGGTCCATCAGGGCATCCTGTTGTATATCATCGGCCAGAAGGTCACGCAGTGGGATCCCCTCTTCGCCGAACAGACACAAATGCAGATTACCGATGGCCGACACGCGCAGACGGTTGCAGCTGGCACAGAAGTCTTTTTCGTACGGCATGATAAGCCCGATTTCGCCGACATAATCAGGATGGCTGAACACCTGCGCCGGGCCATCGCTGCGGGCGCGAACCTGCAACTGCCAACCCTGAAGGACCAACTGCTGACGCAATACTTCGCCGGAAACATGATGCTTGCGAAACAGATCGCTACCGTCACCCGTCTCCATCAATTCAATAAAGCGTAGCTGGATCGGGCGGTTTTTGATCCACGCGAGGAAAGTATTCAGGCTGGCGTGATTAACGTCGCGCATCAGCACGGCGTTGACTTTAACCTTGCGAAAGCCTGCCGCAAAAGCCGCGTCAATACCGTTCATCACGTCGTGGAATTTATCCTGGCCGGTAATGGCATGGAACTGGCGGGCATCAAGGCTATCTACGCTGACGTTAATCGCAGTCAGCCCGGCATCGCGCCATTTGGCCACGTCGCGCGCCATGCGGTAACCGTTAGTGGTCACGGCCAGCGTTTTGATGGTGGGGTTTTCACGGACGGCAGCAATGATGTCGCAGAAATCACGACGCAGGGAGGGTTCCCCACCGGTCAGACGCACTTTTTCTGTTCCAAGATGAGCGAACGCACGGCTGACACGACGAATTTCGTCCAGCGAGAGGAAACTTTTATTGCTGTGGCCCTGCGGTTTATAACCGTCAGGCAGGCAATAGGTACAACGGAAGTTGCACACGTCAGTAATAGATAGCCGCAAGTAATAGAACTTGCGCGCAAAAGCATCGGTAAGTTGAAGCACCTTAACACCTTTCCAAATACGGGAGATGCAGGCATTTCTGCCTCGCACCCTGGTGGCTGAGCCACGGCCAGGAAACCATATTGTTCTTTGCGAACAACTTAGGATTCAGGGCTAGGAGTTTGATTTCCCCGACGGCAAAACAGTCGAAAAAACGCGGTTTACGGGGACTATTCTAACGCCGCAAAAGGGATATCACCAAGGCGGTTTTCGTTATGTTATTTGATATATAGCGTTTTTCGTGACCGTTACGCGACAGATCGCGACAATAAACGCCTTTTTCATAAGGGATTCACTCTTTTTTCAGCGGCCTGGGGGATAACACCTTGTTGCAAAATTGGGTAAAATCAATCAGCAGGCATGATCAGTGCAATTCATGACAATGCCTCATTAACTGCCACGCTGAGGGCAGATTGACTCTTCTCTGGATGGTTTCAAGGATATTTATGCGTAATCGTACGTTAGCCGACCTCGACCGCGTGGTGGCATTAGGCGGAGGACACGGATTGGGCCGCGTGATGTCCGCCCTCTCCACTCTTGGCTCGCGCCTGACCGGTATTGTCACCACCACCGATAACGGGGGTTCGACCGGCCGTATCCGCAGCTCAGAAGGCGGCATCGCCTGGGGCGATACGCGCAACTGCCTTAACCAGTTAATCACCGAACCGAGCGTTGCGTCAGCCATGTTTGAATACCGCTTCGGCGGCAATGGTGAACTGGCCGGGCACAATCTCGGCAACCTGATGCTGCGCGCGCTCGATCACCTGAGCGTACGCCCGCTGGAAGCCATTAATCTGGTGCGCAGCCTGCTGAAAGTGGACGCCGAACTGATCCCAATGTCAGAACAGCCGGTCGATCTGGCGGCGCTGGATGCCAGCGGTGAGTGGGTCCATGGCGAGGTGAATGTCGATAAGCTGACGCAGATCCCGCGTGAACTGATGCTGGTTCCGCAGGTGACGGCAACGCGTGAAGCGATTCTCGCCATCAAAGAAGCCGATCTGGTGCTGATTGGCCCCGGCAGTTTCTACACCAGCCTGATGCCGCTGTTGCTGATGAAAGACCTGACGCAGGCCCTGCGCCGCAGCCGTGCGCACATCGTATACATTGGTAATTTAGGGAAAGAGTTGAGCGTGGCGGCTGCGTCACTGACGCTGCATGACAAGCTGTCGCTGATTGAACAACAGATCGGACGCCGCGCCGTTGATGCCGCGATCGTCGGGCCTAAAGTGAATATCGATGACGCCAGTGAGCGGTTGATCATTCAAACTACCCTCGAGGCCAGCGATATTCCTTATCGTCATGACCGCGAGTTACTTCGCAAAGCGTTAGAAGAAGCGTTGCAGCAGATGACTTAAGATTTTTTGGTCAGCGGATGGTTGTTCCACGGGCTGTCCGCGGCGGGTTTAGCGGTGCTGACTTTCGGTTTTTGCGGCGTCAGGGCTGACAACGGCGTGCGGCGTTTGCTGCGCGTCATGTCCGGGCGCAAATGGCCTTCAACGAAATCGAGATACAGCGTCTCCACTTCTTTGCGCGCCCATGGCGTGCGGCGCAAAAATTTCAGGCTGGACTTGATGCTCGGGTCACTCTTGAAGCAGTTGATATTGACCTGCGACGCCAGTGCGGGCCAGCCAAAACTATCGACCAACGTCGTCAGCAGCGCTTCCAGCGTGATGCCGTGCAGGGGATCTTTCGCCGCAGCAGGTTTCTGGGGAGTGGTGTCAGTCATTGGCTCGCTCGCAAGTCGTTTTTACCGGGCGCGCAGTCTAGCACTTTTTCAATGCCAGCGCAGCGCACCTTAATTTTCCACAGAAGGTATCCCCAATAGATTTCATGGTCCGCGAGGGAAGCCAACACCGCTGTGGCTTGAAGGATGACGAGTATCAGGAGAGAGCGATGAACTGAGCCCTCAACGCATGCAACTCATCACGCGTATTGGCCGCCTCTTCGAATTCGAGGTTCTGCGCGTGTGCATACATTTTACTCTCCAGCTCTTTAATACGCTGATCCAGCGCTTTCGGCGTAAGCAGCTTGACGGTTTCGAACGCCGCAGCGTCGCGCTTGTCTTTGTTTTTCTTGGTCTTCGGCTGACCGAGTTGCAGGATGTCGGAGATCTTCTTATTCAGGCCCATCGGCGTGATGCCGTGTTCCGTGTTGTAGAGCTCCTGTTTGGCGCGACGGCGTTCGGTTTCGTCAATGGCTTTCGCCATCGACTTAGTAATTCTGTCGCCATACAGAATGGCTTTGCCATTCAGGTTACGCGCCGCGCGGCCAATAGTCTGAATCAGAGAACGCTCAGAGCGCAGGAAGCCCTCTTTGTCTGCGTCGAGGATCGCCACCAGCGACACTTCCGGCATATCCAACCCTTCACGCAGTAAGTTGATCCCCACCAGCACGTCAAATTCTCCCAGACGCAAGTCGCGGATGATCTCCACACGCTCAACGGTATCGATGTCAGAGTGCAGGTAGCGCACCTTCTCGCCGTGTTCTTCCAGATACTCAGTCAAATCCTCAGCCATGCGCTTGGTGAGCGTAGTGACCAGCACACGCTCGTTTACTTCGACACGCTTGCGGATTTCCGACAGCAGATCATCCACCTGCGTGCCCACCGGGCGCACTTCAATCAGTGGATCGAGTAGCCCGGTCGGACGCACGACCTGTTCGATCACATCACCGCCGGATTTTTCCATCTCGTAGGTGCCCGGCGTCGCAGACACATAAATGGTTTGCGGTGCGGCCGCTTCGAACTCTTCAAAGCGCATCGGACGGTTATCGAGGGCAGAAGGCAGGCGGAAGCCATACTCCACCAATGTCTCTTTACGTGAACGGTCGCCTTTGTACATGCCGCCAATCTGCGGAATGGTGACGTGTGACTCATCGACAATCAGCAGACCGTCAGCGGGCAGATAGTCAAACAGCGTCGGTGGCGGCTCACCCGGACCGCGTCCTGACAGATAACGCGAGTAGTTTTCAATACCTGAACAGTAGCCCAGCTCATTCATCATCTCGAGATCAAACTGAGTACGCTGGCTGATGCGCTGCTCTTCCAACAGTTTGTTGTTCTCGAGCAGATTTTTACGCCGGTCAGCCAGCTCGACTTTGATCTCCTCCATTGCCTGCAAAATACGTTCGCGCGGCGTCACGTAGTGCGTTTTGGGGTAGAGGGTGAAACGGGGAATTTCATGCTGCACCTGGCCAGTCAGCGGGTCAAACAGTGAGAGCCGTTCCACTTCCTGATCAAACAGCTCAATGCGCAGCGCCAGATCGTCAGACTCCGCCGGGAAGACGTCAATCACTTCACCGCGCACGCGGAAGGTACTGCGCTGGAAAACCTGATCGTTTCGAGCATATTGCAGCTCGGCCAGGCGGCGCAGGATGGCGCGCTGATCGATGATCATGCCCTTAGTCAGGTGCAACATCATCTTCAGGTAGAGGTCAGGGTCGCCCAGACCGTAGATGGCAGAAACTGATGCCACCACAATCACATCGCGGCGTTCCAGCAGGGCTTTAGTCGCAGAAAGACGCATCTGTTCGATGTGTTCGTTAATCGAGGCGTCTTTTTCAATAAAGGTGTCGGAGCTCGGTACATAGGCTTCCGGCTGATAATAATCGTAATAGGAGACAAAATATTCAACCGCGTTATCCGGGAAAAACTCTTTCATCTCGCCATAGAGCTGCGCGGCCAACGTTTTGTTGGGCGCCAGCACCATCGTAGGCCGGTTGAGGTCAGCAATAACATTAGCGACGGTAAAGGTTTTACCTGAACCGGTCACACCCAGCAGCGTCTGGTGCGCAAGGCCGTTCTCCAGTCCCTCTTCCAGCGCACGTATGGCCTCAGGCTGATCGCCTGACGGTTGAAAATCGGAATGCAGTTTGAATACTTTGCTCATGGGCGGGCTACCTGACTGAAGAGAAGAAACGCACAACACCGGCTAAGGAGACTCAGTATGGAAGACTCCGCGATTTTTGCCAGCCATATAGTACTGGATATAAAACCAGCTTCCAATGGCTAAATAGCGTTCATTTTTAAACCCCCTGCCATCCCGGTTTTTAAACCACTCCCCTCGCTGCACTTTTTTAGGTTTTATGATGCACATCATTTTCCCCATGACAGAACATTTATCCCCAGCAGTTTGTACAAATTAACTTTCTGACAACAGGTTGACGAAAATTGACACAAGCGGGATGCGTCGATTTGACAAGGCTTGATTTTAGATAACTTATTGAAAAATAAAAATTTCATCAAAAAGCTGCGATTCCAAACAAACTGAGCGCAACCCGCGTCCTGACTCGCTTGCAGCAACTTTCCTTACGCTCATGCACATGGTTATCCACAGGAATGGTGGATAACTCACATCACGCCGCTTGCAGCGCGACCTGCCAAAAATCGCCCTTTCATCCTCAGCGTGGTCCGTGAGATGTTTTTTAGTTATTTTTAGCCTTTTTTACTTCTTTCTATATACCGATTTTGCCTAGATATTCTGTGCCGAAGATATTGCAAAATGGAAAAGTGCAGCCGACCCGGATTTTTTAGCTTTAGCCATGCTGATGCCTTGCACCAAAACTATCGTGTTCAGCACTGGCTGAGTGCATTAATAGATCCGATATCCCGCCGATTCATTACTATTCATTAACCTTTTTTCAGTTCTCCTGCCCGCCCGCCCATTAACAGTCTCGCAACCTTACCTTTAAGAGATATCTGCCCAAACTTGGCCTGAGAGTTGCAACATCTATAACGTCTTTAACTATCACCTTAAAAGCGCGAAGTAAATGTCAGAAATATGACAATGGCCGTCAATGTACATTAACCATTCCCAGCGTTTTTTTGGCGTTAAAAAGCCAGTAACGCAGGGGATTGAGGGAGGATGCTCTGATGTTAAGTGTTAAATCGGTGAATCAATATTATGGTCAGAACCATATCCTGTGGGATATCAATCTGGAGTTGTATCGCGGGCAGTGTACTTGCCTCATCGGGCGCAATGGTGTCGGAAAAACCACGCTGATCAACTGCATCATGGGCCATTTACCGGTCAAAAGCGGCACCATCTTATGGCAGTCTGCCAATCAAGAGCCACAAAGCCTGCTGGATATGCCGGTGGAAACCCGTGCACTGATGGGCATCGGCTATGTCCCTCAGGGGCGTCAGATTTTTTCGCAAATGAGCGTGAATGAAAATCTGCAAATTGCCATGATGGCCGGGCGCAACAAAACCCGCCGAGTGCCTGAGCAGGTGTATGAACTGTTTCCCGTGTTGAAAGAGATGGGCGAACGCAAGGCGGGCGAACTCGACGAAAGCCAGCAGCAACAGTTGGCGATCAGCCGGGCGCTGGTGCAGGAGCCGGAACTGTTGATCCTCGACGAGCCGACAGAGCATACCAGCCCGTCGATGGCGGCAAACATGGGCAATATCATTCACCGCCTTAACCGCGATCTGGGCCTGACCTTACTGTTGGTCGGTCACAAACTGCCGTTTATCCGCACCGTCGCCGACCGTTTTTGTCTGCTCGACGGTGGGCGAAATGTGGCACAGGGTACGCTGGCTGAACTCGATGATGAGCTGGTAAAAGATTACCTCACGGTTTGAGGCAGTTCAGATTCAGGTATTGCCCAACATCACCGCCGGTATCCGTGCCGAGGAACGGGATCTCGCCCAGCAGCGGTGCAGGCAGCATACGCGTGAGCGTTGCCAAATAGGCCTGATGATGCTTCCCCGTTGCCTGTACGTCATTGGCTATCCAGCCCGCCAGCTGCAAACCGCTGTGGGTAATAGCCTGCGCCGTCAATACCGCATGGTTGATACACCCCAGCCGTATTCCCACCACTAAAATCACCGGCAACTGCTCGGCAACCACCCAGTCAGCAAAGGTTTCTTGCTCATTAAGCGGCGTAAACCATCCTCCGGCCCCTTCTACCACCGTCCAGTCAGCTTTGAGTTCGAGATGGCGCAACCCCAGCGAGAGGGTGTCCAGGACAATCGGACGTTGCTCCAGTTGGCTGACAATATGCGGCGACGTCGGTTCAAGAAACGTACAAGGATTCACTTCGTGGTAACTCAGACGCACGGAACTGTTAGCCTGCAAGGCCAGTGCATCGCTGTTGCGCGGTCCGTCGGCGGTCATTTCGCTGCCCGAAGCCACCGGTTTATAGCCCACCGTGGAGAATCCGGCGCACGCCGCTGCCTGCAAAAATGCCGTGGTGGCGACCGTTTTGCCGACTTCGGTGTCGGTACCGGTGATGAAGAAGGTTTGTTTCATGTGAGCCTGGTCTTTAGTAACAGTTTCAGTTTTACATCAGCGCGGGATCAGCGTTTCCACCTGCAAAATACCGTAAACCACCCGGTAATTTAGCGGCAGAATGCCGTCGCGGCGTACATAGTGTTTTTCCAGCAATTGCAGGCGTTCACGCCCGCCCAGCCCGCCAAGACGACCGTTTTTAATGTGCGTCGCACCGATGCCTTTCAGCGATCGCAGCAGCGACATCACGTCGGGAAATTCTGCTATGTGATCGCTGAAAGTGACGTCATGGCGATATGGCGCGCAGGCTTCGGCGATTTTATCTGGCGTCAGGAACTGATTGACGTGACGGCGGCCGTCGACTTTCATCCACGCCGCCGCCAGCTCATTCAACGACCCTTCCGCCAGCGTGGAGAACAGCACCAGCCCGCCGTTGCGGGTGACGCGGTGCATCTCTTCCAGCGCGCGCGGCAATGCGTTGCACCACTGCACCGCCAGATTGCTGAAACAGATATCGATACAATTGTCGGCAAACGGCAAACGTTCGATGTCGCCCGGTACGTATTCATCGGCAGAATCCAGCTCACGCGCACGCTGTAACATGCCTTCGGAAATGTCCAGCGCGACGACCTTTTTGCCCTGCGCCCGCCAGTAACGGCTGAAATAGCCGGTGCCACAGCCAGCATCGACCACCGTCGCTCCCGCGTTGTTCAGATACGGCGCGGCCAGGGCCAGCAATTCTTCCCCCACTTCACGCTGCAACTGTGCGGCATTTTCATAACTGATGGCGGCGCGGCTGAACGCGTCGGCCACCGCTTGTTTGTTCACTAATTCAGTGACTGCACCCATGAAGGGACTCCAGCAAAAAATCGATATCTTCAGGCTGATGGGCAGCCGTCAGGGTAATGCGCAGTCTTGCGCTGCCCTGCGGTACGGTCGGCGGGCGGATCGCACTGACCCAAACACCGCGCGCACGTAACCGCTGCGCCAGATCCAACGTCGGCTGATTTTCACCCACGATCAGCGGTTGAATGGCCGTAGCCGATGCCGTCAGCCGATAGGGCAAACCGGCGGCCCCGGCGCGGAAACGGGCAATATTGGCCGCCAGTTTATCACGCAGGTCGTCGCCTTGCTGAATACAGCGCAGGCTGGCCTGCAAGGCACAGACCTGGGCTGCGGGCATGGAGGTGCTGTAAATCAGATGACGGGCAAACTGCAACAGGTAATCGGCAGTGGCGTCATCACATAATACCGCCGCGCCGCTGCACCCGAAGGCTTTGCCGAAGGTGACCACCAGCAACTCAGGCTTGATGCCCTGCTGCCAGCAACTGCCGCGTCCCTGCTCACCGATAATGCCCACACCGTGGGCGTCATCGACCATCAGCCAACTGCCGTGCGCGTGGGCTAAGCGCTGAAGCTCCGCCAGCGGGGCGGCGTCGCCATCCATGCTGAACACCCCTTCAGTCACCACCAGCGTGTCGCCGGCTACCGGTTTTTCCAGCAGACGTCGCAGGGAATCGGGCTGATTATGTTGAAAACGGCGCAGCTGCGAAGGGGCATGCAGAGCGGATTCCAGCAGCGAGGCGTGGCTAAGTTTGTCTGCCAGTACGCGGTCTTCCGCCTGCATCAGCGCCACCAGAACGGCCTGATTGGCCGCAAAACCGGAGATAAACAGCAGCGCGCGCGGGTAGCCCTGCCATTGCGCCAGTTGCTGTTCGAACTCGGCATGCACATCACTGTAGCCCGTGACATGTCCCGAACCGCCGCTGCCGACGCCAAAGCGCACCGCGCCCTGTTGCCAGGCGGCGATCACATTCAGGTTCTGGCTCAGCCCGAGGTAGTCATTACCAGAGAAGTTCAGCCAGCGCCGTTCCCCCTGCATTAACCAGCGGGCGCTGCCTCCCGCATTGGGCTGACGGACGCGAAACGCCGCCGCCTGTTTACGGACGTCAACAGCCTCTTTGATACGCGTTTGCCAGCTCATCGGTCAGACGGCAGCGTTGTAAAATTGCGCCGTATCAGCGTGGACCAGCTGTTCGACCAGCGCTTGCTGTTGTTGGTTATCACCCATCTCGGTTGCAAACACCTGCGGGTTCAGGCCCAGTTTGCCGAACAGGATCAGATCCTTGTCTTCCGCCGGGTTTGGCGTGGTCAGTAGTTTGCAGCCGTAGAAAATAGAGTTGGCACCGGCCATAAAGCACATGGCCTGCGTCTGCTCACTCATCTGTTCACGACCGGCGGAAAGGCGCACGTAAGATTGCGGCATCATGATGCGGGCCACCGCAATGGTGCGGATGAAATCGAACGGATCGACGTCGTCGTTATCGGCCAGCGGCGTGCCTTTGACTTTCACCAGCATATTGATCGGCACGCTTTCCGGCGCGACCGGCAGATTGGCCAGTTGCATCAGTAAACCGGCGCGGTCTTTCACCGTTTCGCCAAGGCCGACAATGCCGCCGGAACACACTTTGATGCCCGCGCCGCGCACTTCCGACAGCGTATCCAGACGTTCCTGATAGCTGCGGGTGGTAATAATGCTGCCATAAAATTCCGGCGAGGTGTCCAGATTATGGTTGTAGAAATCAAGGCCAGCAGAAGCCAGGCGCTGCGCCTGCGTGGTGTTCAGCGTACCGAGCGTCATACAGGTTTCCATGCCCAGCTCTTTCACGCCCTGCACCATCTGTTCGAGGTACGGCATGTCACGGTCATGTGGGTTTTTCCACGCCGCCCCCATACAGAAACGGGTGGAACCGGCCGCTTTCGCCTGACGCGCGGACTCCAGCACTTGTTTAACTTCCATCAAACGCTCGGTTTCCAGCCCGGTTTTGTACCGTGAACTCTGTGGGCAATATTTACAGTCTTCCGGGCAGGCACCGGTTTTTATCGACAGCAACGTGCTGACCTGCACCTGGCGCGGGTCAAAATTCTGACGGTGGACCTGCTGAGCGTCAAACATCAGCTCAAGAAAAGGTTTATCAAACAGGGCCTGCGTTTTTTCCAGCGTCCAGTGGGTGCGGGTTGTCATATGACATCTCCAAAAAAGTTTAACCTTACAAATCGTCAACCATTCTTTATTTGTTTTAGTTTACCGTCAACGTTAAAATTATTTTTTGGTTTACAAGTTTCATCAAGGACAGTGCAATGACCCCCGCCGATCTCGAGTTCGACCAGCGCCACATCTGGCACCCTTACACGTCGATGACCAAGCCGCTGCCCGTCTATCCGGTGGAGTCAGCGTCAGGCGTGCTGCTGCAACTGGCAAATGGCCGTCAGCTGGTAGACGGGATGTCATCGTGGTGGGCAGCGATCCACGGCTATAACCATCCGCAGCTGAACCAGGCGGCTATCGATCAGATCGGGAAAATGTCGCACGTCATGTTTGGCGGGATCACCCACCCTTCCGCTATCGCGCTGTCGCGCCGTCTGGTTGAGATGACGCCCGTTGGGCTGGAGTGTGTGTTTCTGGCTGACTCTGGATCGGTGGCCGTGGAAGTGGCACTGAAAATGGCGATGCAATACTGGCAGGCGCGCGGCGAGAAACGCCAGACGCTGCTCACGCTGCGCAATGGCTATCACGGGGATACCTTCGGCGCAATGTCAGTGTGTGACCCACAGAATTCAATGCACAGTTTGTATCAGGGTTACCTGCCGCAGCACCTGTTTGCCGACGCGCCGCAGAGCCGTTTCGACGGAGAATGGCATGAAGCGGATATCGCACCGTTCGCCAACATGCTCGGGGAGAATCACCGCAAGATCGCCGCTGTCATTTTAGAGCCGGTGGTTCAGGGCGCGGGCGGGATGCGGATTTATCATCCGACCTATCTCAGGCGGGTACGTGAACTGTGTGATCATTACGGCGTACTGCTGATTGCCGATGAGATCGCCACCGGATTTGGCCGCACCGGCAAGCTGTTTGCCTGCGATCACGCAGGGATTTCGCCGGATATTCTGTGTCTGGGCAAAGCGCTGACCGGCGGTTACATGACGCTCTCTGCCACGCTCACCACCCGCCACGTGGCCGAGACGATCAGCGATGGCGAAGCGGGATGTTTCATGCACGGTCCAACCTTTATGGGCAATCCGCTGGCCTGCGCAGTCGCGAATTCCAGCCTGCGATTATTGTCCGAAAACGGCTGGCAGGCGCAGGTGGCAAACATCGAACAGCAGTTCCGCCGCGAGCTGATGCCACTGGCGGAGCACCCCGCCGTGGCGGATGTCCGCGTTCTGGGGGCTATTGGGGTGGTGGAGATGTGCGAGCCGGTCAGTATGGCTCAATTGCAGAAACACTTTGTCAACGAGGGCGTGTGGATCCGGCCATTCGGCAAACTTATTTACCTGATGCCGCCGTACATTATCTCTCCCGCCCAGCTCAGTAAACTGACGGGAGCGATTGCCAGCGCACTAAACGCCCTCTATTAGTTTGAATTGACCAGCCGGTGGGAAGACGAAAGCAAAGCGCTGAGTTTCTCCCGGCTGATTCGGGCCTGATCGTTGAGGTAGTCGATCGCCACTTTCAGCGCCGGAGTCGGGTTTTCCGGGTAGAGCAGCGTGTAGGATGCACCGCTGGCGACGCACAGCGGGAATGGCGCAATGACCCTGCCCGCCTGCAAATCATCTTCTATTAAGGTCAGATCCCCTATTGCCACCCCGTAGCCTTGTAACGCCGAATTGATCGCCAGATCCAGGGTATCAAAATGCTGAGACTTGGCGGACGGCAGCCCTTTCACCCCCGCCTCGCGCAACCATAGTAGCCAGTCACGCCGGTCGCGCGTCGGGTGCAACAGGGTTTTATCGGCCAGATCGGCCACGTCAAAGCCCTCATGATGACGAGGTAAAAAGTCCGGTGTACAGACCGGCGTCAGCACTTCGTCAAACAGATGCTGCGCACGGCGCGGTGAATCCGGTGCGCGGCCAAACACCACGGCGGCATCGAATTGTTCGGTACTGAAATCCACACCGTGCGCAATCGAGGCAGTCAGTTCAATTTGCATATCAGGCCGGTCATTCTGTAACTGAATGACCCTGGGCAATAACCAGCGCATTGAGCAGGTCGGGCATTTGATGCGCAGCGTGTCGGGGTGTGACTCCACGCGCTTTAGCGCTTCGCCCATCAGTTCCAGCGCCTGCTGCACTGCCGGTAAGAGTTGTGCACCGCGCGGCGTCAGGGTCAGCCCGCGTGCCTGACGCAAAAATAGCGCATACCCCAGCGCCGTTTCCAGCCCAGTCATCTGACGGCTGACCGCCCCCTGCGTGATATGCAAAAGCGCGGCAGCGTGGGTCAGGTTGAGGGTTTTCGCCACCACGCTGAAGGTTTTCAGCAGGTTAAGCGAAGGAAGATTGAGCGCCGTCAGGTAAGAAAAATCAACAGAGGTTGCCATCAGTGCCTCACAAAAACCGCCACCCGCTATGACGGGTGATCATGGCAAGTATGACAAACTTTCCATTGTCGCCACAAGGGAACTGTTGCTTAATCATTCGATAGTTTTCGAATAATTATTCATTTTCGCCCTGCCTTTGGAGTTCTTTATGAAAAGCGCCCTTTCTCCTTTATCTAAGTTACCTGACGTTGGCACCACCATTTTCACTGTAATTGGCCAACTGAGCGCCGAGCACAATGCACTGAATTTATCGCAGGGCGCACCGAATTTCTCCTGTCAGCCGTCGCTTATCGACAGCGTGACCAAAGCCATGCGCGAAGGTCATAACCAATATGCACCGATGAGCGGTGTAGCCGCGTTACGCCATGCGCTTTCAGCCAAAGTGGAAGCATTGTACGGTTGCCATTACGACACAGACAGCGAAGTCACGGTGATGGCCAGTGCCAGCGAAGGGTTATATTCCGCCATCAGCGCGTTGGTGCACCCAGGCGATGAGGTCATTTACTTTGAACCGTCGTTCGACAGCTACGCGCCGATTGTGCGTTTGCAGGGGGCAAAACCGGTAGCCATCGGCCTGTCTTTGGACGACTTCAGCATCGACTGGGATCAGGTTGCCAGCGCCATCAACCGCCGCACGCGGATGATCATCATCAACAGCCCGCACAACCCGACCGGCGCGATCTTTAATGACTTCGACATCGAGCGGCTGATCGCACTGACCGAAAACACTGACATTATTATTTTGTCCGATGAAGTCTATGAACACGTGGTCTTTGACGGCGAACGCCACGAAAGCATGGCCTGCCATCCGCAACTGGCCGAGCGCAGCGTGATTGTTTCATCCTTCGGCAAAACCTATCACGTCACCGGCTGGCGCGTCGGTTATTGCCTGGCACCGGCAGAACTGATGGGCGAGATCCGTAAAGTGCATCAGTTTATGATGTTCTCCGCTGACACGCCGATGCAGGTCGCATTCGCCGACGCGATGGCTGACCCGCAGAGTTATCTCGGCCTGGCCGATTTCTATCAGCAAAAACGTGATTTGCTGGCCGATGCCCTGAGCGAATCCCGCTTTGAATTACTGCCGAGCCGTGGCAGTTTCTTTATGCTGGCCCGCTTCAGCCACTTTAGCTCGCTGACCGATGACGAGTTCGTTCTAAGTTTGATCCGCGATCACCAGATCGCCACCATCCCGCTGTCGGCGTTTTATAGCCATAACAAGCCGACCGGGCTTATCCGCCTGAGCTTTGCCAAAGACGATGACACATTGTATGAAGGCGCACGCCGCCTGTGCCGCGTCTGAAGGTCTTTCTTAATACCCTCCGGGAGAAGTGAAATGAAAAAATTAAATATCGCGCTGTTATTAGGTTGTGCTGTGGCTTCATTTTCTGCGCTGGCCGATGGTTCCACGCTCAAATTTGGTCTGGAAGCCCAATATCCGCCGTTCGAATCCAAAAGTGCCACTGGCGAGTTGCAGGGCTTCGACATTGATGTCGGTAATGCCGTGTGCGCTGCCGCCAAACTCAAATGTGAATGGTTCGACACCGCTTTTGACGGACTGATCCCTGCTTTACAGGCGCGTAAATTTGACGCCATCAACTCAGCGATGAATGTCACCGAAAAACGCCGCCAGGCGATTGATTTCACCAGTGTGATTTACCGCGTACCCAGCAAGCTCATCGCGAAAAAAGAGTCCCAACTGCTGCCCACCGTTGAATCTCTGAAAGGCAAACACATCGGCGTGTTGCAAGGCTCGATCCAGGAGAGTTACGCGCAGGCACATTGGGCGCCAAAAGGCGTGGATGTCGTCTCTTACCAGGATCAGAATCAGGTTTATCTGGATCTCTCTTCCGGTCGTCTTGACGGCACGCTGGTACTGGCACCGGCTGGCCAGACAGGCTTCCTCGACCGTCCAGACGGCAAGGATTACGCCTTCGCTGGCGATGCAGTGCGTGATGATAAAATCCTCGGCAGCGGCATTGCGTTCGGCCTGCGTAAAGGCGATACCGCCACCAAAGAGAAGCTTGATGTCGCCATCGCTAAAATCAAACAAGACGGCGTTGTTAAAGAGCTGTCGAAGAAATATTTCGGCGATATTGATGTCACGGTGAAGTAAATCTCGTCACCGGTTCAACAACAGGGGTTTCACATGTGAACCCCTGCTTTTTCAATAACTCATACCAACAAAGCATAAACCGCTCCGATCACAACTCGCGTAGACGCCTATACTTATTCCCCATGACCCAGGTGCCCATCCTACGATGGCCGCCTTAAGACCCGCGTCAATGAAGGAGTTTGTATGTCACAGAGTCAATCCGTAAACCGTCGCATTGTACTGGCTTCACGGCCGCACGGTGCACCGACCGCAGACAACTTCCGTCTGGAAAAACAGGATATCCCCACTGCTCAGGCGGGCCAGCTGGTGCTGCGCACGTTATTTCTCTCCCTCGACCCGTACATGCGCGGGCGAATGAGCGATGCCCCCTCCTATGCCGCTCCGGTGCAAATCGGCGAAGTAATGACCGGCGGTGCCGTGTCGCAGGTGGTGAGTTCGAACAGTCCTGAATTCAAACCTGGCGACCGGGTGGTGGGCAGCACCGGCTGGCAGGACTACGCCGTGGCCGATGCTAAAGCGGTAAAAAAACTGGAAGGTGCCGCGCTGAAACACCCTTCCCTCGCGCTGGGCGTGCTGGGAATGCCTGGCTTCACGGCATTTATGGGGCTGCTGGATATCGGCCAGCCGCAGGCAGGTGAAACCGTGGTGGTAGCCGCCGCGACAGGGCCGGTCGGATCACTGGTCGGCCAAATTGCTAAAATCAAAGGCTGTAAAGTGATTGGCATCGCCGGTGGTGCGGAGAAATGCCATTACGCCGTCGAACATTTTGGGTTTGACCAATGTCTGGATCACCGCGCAGCCGACCTGGATAAGCGTCTGAAAGAAGCTTGCCCTGACGGTATCGACGTCTATTTTGAAAATGTCGGCGGTGCCGTGTTCGATGCCGTCTTGCCGCTGCTCAATACCAAAGCGCGTATTCCGGTCTGCGGGCTGGTCTCGCAATATAACGCCACCGGTCTGCAAGAGGGACAAGATCGCCTCTCTCTGCTGGCCAGCACGATTTTGCGAAAACGACTGCGCATGCAGGGGTTCATCATTTTTGATGATTACGGCCACCGCTACCCTGAATTCGCCAAACAGATGAGCGAATGGTTTGAAGCCGGAAAAGTGAAGTTCCGTGAGGATATTGTGGACGGGCTGGAGAATGCGCCGCAGGCGTTTATTGGCCTGCTGGAAGGTAAAAACTTCGGCAAGTTAGTCGTAAAAGTCAGTCACGAAAATAATTGATCACACGTTGGCCAGGCCATGTAGCCTGGCACACAGGAGATAACATGAAATTACTGATTGTATTGACGTCGCACGATAAACTCGGCGATACCGGCAAGAAAACGGGCTTTTGGCTGGAAGAATTTACGGCACCTTATTATCAGTTCCTGGATGCCGGCGCGGAGCTGACGCTGGCGTCACCGAAAGGTGGTCAACCTCCGCTGGATCCGAAAAGCGATGAGAAAGACGCCCAGACTGAAACCACCGATCGCTTCCGCCAGGATAAAAACGCGCAACATGCACTGGCCAATACCGTCAAACTGGCCGAGGTGAAAGTGGCTGATTTTGATGCCGTGTTCTATCCGGGTGGCCACGGCCCGTTGTGGGATCTGGCAGAAGATGCCCATTCGCTTAAATTGATCGAAGATTTCTGGGCGGCCGGGAAGCCGGTAGCCGCCGTTTGCCACGCCCCCGGTGTACTGCGTGATGTGAAGCAGGCCGATGGCACGCCGCTGGTGAAAGGCAAACGTGTGACCGGTTTTAGCAACAGTGAAGAAGACGCCGTTGGTCTGACCGACATCGTGCCGTTCCTGGTAGAAGATGAGCTGAAAAAGAACGGCGGCGATTACAGTAAAGCCGCAGACTGGCGTCCTTACGTCATTACGGATGGCAAACTGATCACCGGCCAGAACCCGGCGTCATCCGCAAGCGTTGCGCAAGCCCTGCTCAAACTGCTCGGCGGCGGTGAGGTCAATAAACAAGCGTGAATTGAATTGATGTAAAAATAATAACCTTTAAACGAGGATTTTGACGTTATGGCATTCACTTTAATCAGTTCGGACCTGCGCGACGGCGAGAAAATGCCCGACACACAGGTGTTCAACGGCATGGGTTATAGCGGGGATAACCTCTCTCCGCATCTGGCCTGGAGCGGTGCGCCGGAAGGCACTAAAAGTTTTGCGATCACCTGCTATGACCCCGACGCGCCGACCGGCTCTGGCTGGTGGCACTGGGGTGTGGCAAATATTCCGGCAGACGTGACCGAATTGCCGCAAGGTGCAGGTTCCGGCAAACCGGGCCTGCCGGCGGGTGCGGTACAAACGCGCACTGACTTCGGCAAAGCCGGTTACGGCGGCGCGGCACCGCCACAAGGCGAAAGACACCGTTATCAGTTCACGGTGTATGCGCTGGACGTCGACCAGCTAGAGGTAAATGAAGAAGCCAGCGGAGCCTATCTTGGTTTCAATATCCACTTCCATTCGCTGGGTAAATCTTCCCTTACCGTGATATACAGCTGATAGCTGTGGTATAAATAGGGCAGAGAGTGAGAATGCAACGCGGTGGTCAGTCTTGCTGATCGCCGCTTTTTTCGTTTATTTAGGAGTCAGATCCAGTGAAACTTTCCACCCTGTCGCGCGCCTGCGCCATGTTGTCCGTCAGTCTGGTGTTGGCGGCCTGTAGCAGCAGCCACGAAGGCATGTCCAGTCAGGTCGCACCGGGCACCGCTGCGGATCCCATCCTCAGCCCGGATGAAGCCGCACACTTTACCCCCAAAAATTATCTGGCCTTCGGCGGCCGTTCCCTGCAAGTTCAACAGCAGGGTTGGTTCCCTAAACTGGTCGAAACCGGTGATGTAAAAACTGACTTCGTGGTTGGCCCGCAAATGGGTACCGACGGCGCGGCATATACCAATATTCAGCAAGCACTGGAAGCGGCACTGCGCGTACGTAACCACGGCGAGCGCGTCTTTATTAAAATCCTGCCGGGCACCTACAACGGCACGGTTTACATTCCTTCCGGTGCACCGCCGATCACCCTGTTCGGTACCGGTACTACCGCAGGCGACGTGGTGATCCAGCAAGGTCTGGAAGCGTCGGTCACTCCAGCCACTTACCGCGCGACGCTCAGCTCGAACGGTGAGTTCATTCCGGGCAACCGCGCCTGGTACATGTTCAATAACTGTGCCACACAGAAAGCCGAAACCATCGGTGTGGGCTGTACCGCAACCGTCTGGTCACAGAGCAGCGGTCTGCAAATTCAGAACATGACCATCAGCAATAGTCTGCTGGACACCGTTGACGCAGGCGATCATCCGGCTGTGGCATTGCGCACCGACGGCGACAATATCCTGCTGGACAACGTGCACCTGATTGGTCGCCAAAACACGCTGATGCTCACCACGGCCAATGTAAAAAATCAGCAAGACAACAGCCGCTACAGCCGTGCCTATGTTCACAACAGCCGTATCGAAGGTGATGTGGATTACGTGTTCGGCCGTTCAAGTGCCGTGTTTGACCAGGTGGAATTCCACACGGTCAGCAGCCGTGGGGTGAAACAGCCCTCAATCTTCGCCCCGAATACCCCGGCCAACGTGCCTTACGGTTTCCTGGTGACAAACAGTACATTGACCACCGACCGAGGCTTCGAAGGCCAGGCTGTCAAAGCCCAACTGGGCCGCGCATGGGATGAAGGCGCAGAAAACGGCGGTTACATTGCCGGTACTACGCCAAACAGCCAGTTAGTGATCCGCGACAGCCAGATCGACAGCGGTTACAACCAGCTGCACCCGTGGGGCGATGCCGCCTTCTCAGGCCGTGCCTTTACTGGCAATGTGCCAAAAGATGAGAAACAACAGCGCAATTTGAATGATGTGAACTTCAATCGCCTGTGGCAGTACAACAATATTATGACGCCTCCTGCGGCCAAATAAGCCACAGCATGGACAGACAAAAGCCGCCGGATGTCACTCCGGCGGCTTTTTTAATGCCCAAATTTTGGCGATCAGGCGGGCTGAAGGTTTTCGTTGCCCAACTGGAAAATAGCCACCGTCTCCTCCAGATTTATCGCCTGCAGATCAAGGGCGGCGGAGGCATTGGCAGACTGCTGAACCAGTGCCGAGTTCTGCTGTGTCACTGTATCCATTTCGGCAACGGCCAGCGCTATCTGGCTGATGCCCCGGCTCTGCTCCTCTGAGGCCGACGCAATTTCATGAATGATGTCGGTGACATGCGAGACGGAATCGACAATTTCCTGCATGGTGTCACCGGCTTTACCCACCAGCGTAGAACCACTGTTCACTTTACTCACCGACAGACCAATCAGCGTTTCAATCTCTTTCGCCGCCTGCCCGCTGCGTTGGGCCAGATTGCGCACTTCACTGGCGACCACGGCAAAACCGCGCCCCAGCTCTCCGGCACGTGCGGCTTCCACGGCGGCATTGAGTGCCAGGATATTGGTCTGGAAAGCGATACTGTTGATCACTGTGGTAATTTCAGCGATCTGCTTCGAACTGTCAGCAATATCATTCATCACGCCCACCACATCGTTCACCAGCTCGCCACCGCGGCTGGCGGTGGCGGCAGCCGAAGAGGCCAGTTGGCTGGCCTGACTGGCGTTATCGGCATTTTGTTTCACCGTTGCAGTCAGTTGTTCCATGCTGGCGGCGGTCTGTCCCAGCGCCGAAGCCTGTTGTTCCGTTCGGGCGGAAAGATCAATGTTTCCGGCAGCAATCTCGCTGGAGGCGCGCGTAACCTGCAACACCCCCTGACGGATATCGCCGATGATCCCGCGCAGGTTCTGGTTCATCCCTTCCACCGCACGAGTCAGTTGGCCGACCTCATCACCACTGCGGCTGACAATATGCGCGGTCAAATCGCCGGCGGCAATGCGCTGGGCCACCTCGAGGGTATGGCGCAAAGGCAGGGTTATCTGGCGGGTCATGCGCCATGAGAGCAACGCGCCAATGATAATGGTGGCCGCAATGATCAACAGCATCTCTTTGATGGTCCGATGCACTTCATCCTGGGTATAGGCCATTTCGTGGTCGAGCAATTGGTCGGAAGCAGACGTCAGCGCCAGCCCGGCGGCGGCCAGATCGGCCTGGACCTGATCGGCTTGACTGCCTGCTGGCGGATTCAGCGTATTCTGCCAGTTTTCGCGATATCGGCGGATATTCTCCGGCATAGCATCCACCTGGACCTGATCGATCGGCTGCCAGTCGTAGGTTGCCACCTGCGCCAGTTTGCCTTCCAGTTTGTCCAGCGCCAGACGGTTTTGTTCGACATATTTGACATCACGGTTGGCAAGGTATGAGAGACGGGTATATTTCGCCTCGCCCAGCAGATCGTTGACGCTTTTGAGCAGCGTGGCTTTTTCAGCCCGTTCGCTAATGCTGGTCAGATGGTAGATGCCTGAGGCGGCAATGGATGAACCGAGCAGCAGAACAAGCGTAAACCCTGCGGCAAGCTTGGTCGCAATGCTGGCGTTGTTGAAAACGCCGGTGATCCCTGAAGCTAAACTCATACTGCTCTCCCTGTTTTATGAAATAAAACATAAGTAACGCATTTACTGCGGATGTGTAATTGGTTGGGGTAACGAGAAGAGTTATCGACAAGGTAGGCACAACATTTAGAGGGAGATGAATATATTTCTTATCAATGGCACGAACAGCCAAAGAAAAAAAAGCCCCGGCTGTAAAGGCCTGGGGCTAATTTCGCTGTCCGCACAGCCTTTGGCTGGCAGGCTAAATCATTAGTAGTATTAATTTTTCAGTTCGAGAATGGATACCCACATCGGACCTTTGCCCACCGGGTACGTCTTCAGGGTGGTCAGCGCGCCGCTGTTCTGATCAATCTTCGCCACTTCGATGGCATCCGATTTTTGACCAGCCGTGATCACAAAGCGCCCACGGTGATCAATATTAAAACCACGTGGCTGGGTTTGTGTGGCGTGATGCCCCACCAGCGTCAAGACGCTGCCATCTTCGGAGACAGTCAGCACAGAGATCAGGCTGGAACCGCGATCTGACGTGTAGAGATATTTGCCATCGGGTGTGATGTGAATATCTGCCGCCCAGCGTGTCTCTTTAAAATCAGACGGCATGATGTCCAGCGTCTGCACCATGCGGTATTGACCGTTAGTGACATCCCGCTGGTACACATCAACGCTGCCGTTCAGCTCATTCACACAGTATGCAAAATGCTGATTCGGGTGGAAGGCCATATGACGCGGCCCTGCGCCTGCAGCGGTTTGCAGCGCGGGAATATGATGCGGCGTGGCTTCGCCTTGCAGGCTGAAGTCAAACAGACGGATACGATCTTCTTTCAGCGCCGGGATCATCAGTAACTGGTTGGTTGGGTCGATATTGGCAGAATGCGGCGCCTGAATATCTTCCAGCACGTGGATAGGTGCCAGCGCTTCGCCTTTTTCGTTAATCGGATGGATGCTGACGTTGTTGAAGCTGTAGGAGGCTGAGAACAGGAAACGCCCCTGCAGATCAACGCCCACATGCGTAGGGCTACCCGGCAGCGGTGCCATCGCCGCCTGTTGCAGCGTGCCGTCGTGCGCGATGTTGTAGGTCACCACGCCAAACTCAGGACGCACGCCAACGTACAGGCGGTGCCCGTCCGGGTGGAGCACCATCGGCTGAACCTGGCCCGGAACGTCGACCGTTTGCAGCAGGCTCAGTTCACCTTCTTCGCCAAGATGAAAAGCGTGGATTTGCTGGCTCTCAGGGCTGGCAACGTAGACAACTTGCTTCATCACATCTCCTTATTAAGACTGAATGCGTCGTTATGTTTTTTTAAAGCATGATTAAGACTAGCACGATAACCCGAAATAAGCGGAAGCCGTTTACCCCTAGGTGCGAGGTTCTCTCGTCTTGGCTAAACGTGTAATATGGCGAGAATTTCTTCGATCTTACGACTCTCTAACGGATTCTAACTATGACTTATCGCGTTATCGCACTCGACCTCGACGGCACCTTGCTTGACCGTCAAAAACGGATCTTGCCTGAATCGCTGGCCGCGCTGGCCGAAGCCCGCACTCAGGGCATTAAGGTCATTGTAGTGACCGGTCGCCACCATGTGGCTATCCATCCGTTTTATCAGGCGTTGCAGCTCGACACCCCGGCAATCTGCTGTAATGGCACTTATTTGTATGACTACCAGGCGCGTAAAGTGATCACGTCAGACCCGATGGACAAAATACAGGCCAAAAAAGTGGTCGATTTGCTGGAGTTTCACGGTATTCATGGGCTGCTGTATGTCGATGATGCGATGCTGTATCAGCAAGCCAGCGGCCACGTCAGCCGTTCGATCGCCTGGGGCGACACGCTGCCGGAAGGACAGCGTCCGAACATCGTGCAGGTCAACAGCCTGCGTGACGCCGCCGACGAAGCGCACTCGATTTGGAAATTCGCGACCTCGCATCAGGATCTTGATGCACTGCATACCTTTGCGACACAGGTGGAAAACGAGTTGGGTCTCTCCTGCGAATGGTCATGGCACGATCAGGTGGACGTCGCAAAAGGCGGCAACAGCAAAGGCCGCCGTCTGCAGGAGTGGGTAGAATCTCAGGGCATGAGCATGCAGGATGTGGTCGCCTTCGGCGATAACTTCAATGATCTCAGTATGCTGGAGAATGTCGGTTTGGGCGTGGCGATGGGCAATGCCGCAGAGGCTATCAAAGAGCGCGCTGCGCTGGTGATCGCCGATCACGAACAACCGGGGATCGCTGAAGTGATCCGCACGCGCGTGTTGGCGTAAATATTTAAGCTTTCAAATCACAGGGCACGCGCTGACGTGCCCTGCACTTCGCAGCAAAAAACCTTTTAGCGACTCAACGACACGCTCTTAATTTGCGCATACAGCCACTGGCCGGGGCGGATCATCAGTTCATCGCGCGCCCAGGGCGTAATGCGTGCCCAGAGAATATGGTCAGCCATCGCCAGTTTGACTTCTACCTGCGGGCCAATATCCAGACACTCCAATACTTTGGCAGGCAGAACATTGCGGATACTGCTGTTGTTAGCCGTCGGTTGCAGCACCAGAGAGACGTCTGCCGCGTTGACCCGTACACGCATCAACGTGCCTACCGGCGCATCAACTTTGCCAATCCACAGGCGCTGATCGCCAATCGACAGTGCGGTCATTTCGTAGCGCGGATGATGTTCCAGTACACTGACATTCAGCACACTGCTCTGCTCCTCACGCGGTAACCACGGGCGCATAATGTTACTGGCCCAGACGGTTTCCAGATCCCCCATGGCCAGCACTTTTCCGTTATCCAGCACCAGTACTTTTTCAGCCAGCCGCAGAATTTCATCCAGGCTATGCGTCACGTAGAGGATAGGAATGCTGACCTCTTTCGCCAGCTTTTCAAGATAAGGCATCAGTTCACGTTTGCGCGGGATATCCAACGCGGCCAGCGGTTCATCCATCAACAGGATTTCCGGCGCGGTCAGCAGCGCACGGCCAATTGCCACCCGCTGTTTTTCGCCACCGGATAGCGTTAACGGAAAACGGTCGAGCAAGGCTCCAATGCCCAACAAACGGACAATGCTGTCGAACTGCCCGCGCATCGACGATGCCATCCCGTATTGCAAATTGCCTTTCACGCGGTAGTGCGGGAACAAACGCGCATCCTGAAAAACATAACCAATGCGGCGCTTTTCAGGCGGCAGAAAAATGTTGTTCTGAGTGTCCGACAAGAGGCGTCCATTAAGCACAATGCGACCGGAATCCGGTTTTGTCAGCCCGCCGATCGCGTTGATAAGCGATGTTTTCCCTGCGCCGGACAAACCAAAAATCGCGGTGATGCCCTGCCCCGGCAAGGTCTGCGCCACCTGTAAATCCAAATCGCCCAGTTGCTGACTGAAATCCAGTTCAAGCATTTCAGCCTCCCAGCCGCGTGCGGCTGCGTTTTGCCAGCCAGTCAGATATCAATAACGCCGCCAGCGACAACAGGATCGCCAGCAAACAGAGCCTCGCCGCCGCGCTTTCAGCGCCAGGGGTTTCAATCAGGGTATACATCGCCAGCGGAATGGTGCGGGTTTCGCCGGGGATATTCGACACGAAGGTGATGGTTGCGCCAAACTCACCGAGCGAACGCGCAAATGCCAGCACCACACCAACAATCACGCCGGGAACCGATAACGGTAACGTGATAGTAAAAAACACCCGCCACGGCGACGCACCCAGCGTGCGGGCGGCGAGTTCAAGTTTGGGGTCCACGGCTTCCAGCGATTGCCGAATGGCCCTCACCATCAGCGGAAAGGCCACCACCGCCGAGGCCAGCACCGCGCCGTGCCAGCTGAAACTGAAGCTAAAGCCAAACCAGTCATAGAGCCACTGACCGATCACGCCCCGCCGCCCCATCACCACCAGCAGCAAATAGCCAATCACTACCGGCGGTAACACCAGCGGTAAGTGAATAATACTGTCGAGCAGGGATTTACCGGGAAAGCGGCAACGTACCAGGATCCATGCCATCAGGATACCAAGTGGCAAACTGCATACTACGGCCAGGCTCGATACTTTCAGACTGAGAAATACCGCCTGCCACTCATATTCACTCAACATCATGTTGGTTCGTTAATCCTGAATTAATGTGACACCAGAGATAAAATATCGGCAGAAACGTCAAAGCCTTTAATCAGCACCCCGCTGCCGATGACAATATGACTTAAAACCCACGGAGAAAAGCGCGGTTTGGGGTTCAGGGCATTCAGCATCATGGGCATCCACGGTGGCAGGAACGTTCAGAATTCTATTATGCCATAGCATGATGGAACAAATAGGGGGGAGCGTGGGTGACCGCTAACGTCACCCCACAGGGGATGACGTTAAGGTGATAACAAAACCGCGTGTTTAGCCGCGCGGTGTGAAACCATAATGTTTGAAAATCGCCCCGGCTGCGGGGGTTTTCAGGTAGGCATAAAACGCAGTAACGTCAGGATGTTCATGACCTTTGACAATCGCCATCGGATATTCAACCGGCTTGTGGCTTGCTGCCGGGAAAATGCCGACCACTTTCACTTTTTGGCTGGCAAGGGCGTCAGAACCGTAAACAATACCCAGCGGGGCCTCTTCGCGTTCAACCAGCGCCATTGCGGCACGGACATCGCTGGCGCGGGCCAGTTTAGGTTCGAGCGTGGTCCACGCACCGAGTTTTTGCAGGGCTTCTTTGGCATAAATACCGGCCGGAACGTGATCAGGATCGCCCACCGCTAAGCGGCTGTCACCCAGCAGTTTGGTCCATTCGGTTTTGTCGGAAATATCAACTTTATCGATCTTACCGGCTTTTGCTGCGATCAATACCAGTTCGTTGCCGAGCAAAGTATAACGGGTGTTATCCACAATTTGCTGCTTGCCAATGGCGTAGTCCATCCACTGCTGATCGGCGGAAATAAACAGATCGGCTGGCGCGCCCTGCTCAATCTGACGTGCCAGCGTTGATGAGGAGGCGAAGGAAGAGACGACCTGCACGCCCTTCTCTTTCTGATACTGCGTAGCAATATCCTGCATGGCATTGGTCAGTGACGCTGCCGCAAAAACAGTGATTTTGTCCGCAGCCTGCGCCTGAACGGTGAACCCGGCGACCAGCACAGTGGCGGTCAGCATTTTACCCCATGACATATTTACGTTCCTTTTCCCGTGAATGTAACACTTCGTTATATAGCCGTTAATATAACGTGGAATCAGGGGTTGTCATCAGATTTATAGACGGGAATGTCAGAGGGTTGATCTAAACCATAAAAAAACCCGGCACGATGGCCGGGTATTTGGATTCTGCTGCGTTTCAGCGCTGTTGCGGCTGTTCGCGTTTTTCTTTGGAGTGCCCAACGTTAGAAATAACGTTAAAGACGGAGCCCATAGCCCAAATCATACCAAGGATCACAGCGATAAATAACGGAACCATGATCACGGCAAAGAGCAAACTTTCTAAAAGTTCTAACATGATAGCCTCACTTAACTGGCTGGCACACGCCTGAGCGGCGGTGATAAAACATACCTGTTAACGATAATAGCAGCCCCGGGGCCAGAATACTTTAGCTTTTAACCAACTCGGACCTGCAAAGTGTCTCAGGCGGTTTAAGTCACTTCGCGGATCGGCGACAATGTCGGTATCGCCTTTTAAGGAAGCCCATCATGCAAGCTGAAATCCTGTTAACGCTGAAACTACAGCAAAAACTTTTTGCCGATCCGCGCCGTATTGAATTACTCAAGCAGGTTAAGGTTACCGGTTCCATCAGTCAGGGCGCGAAACTGGCGGGTATCAGCTATAAAAGTGCCTGGGATGCCATTAATGAAATGAATCAACTTGCCGATCAAACGCTTGTCGAACGCAGCACCGGCGGCAAAGGCGGCGGCGGCGCGATTCTCACGCACTACGGGGAACGGTTGATTCAGCTCTATGATCTGTTGGCGCAAATTCAGCAAAAAGCCTTCGATGTACTAAAAGAAGATACCTTGCCACTCGACAGCCTGCTGGCGGCCATTTCCCGTTTCTCACTGCAAACCAGTGCCCGCAATCAGTTCTTCGGCAATGTTGTTGCGCGTGACCATCAGGACGTTCAGCAGCATATTGACGTGCTGCTCAACGATGGCAAAACCCGCATTCGCGCCGCGGTAACCCAGCAAAGTGCTAACCGTCTGGCGCTGTCGCCGGGCAAAGAAGTGCTGGTGCTGATCAAAGCGCCGTGGATCACCCTGACAACCCACCGCGCCAATCCCCACAATGCGCTGGCAGGTAAGGTGCTGAGCATTCAGCGCGCGGCTGAAAACAGCGAGGTGCTGGTCAGTCTTGAGGGTGGCGAGACATTATGCGCGACGGTGGCTGAGGCTGAAGTTGAGCATCTGAACCTGCAAGAGGGGCAGAAGGTGTTCGCCGAATTTGATGATGACAAGGTGATCATCGCCACGCTGTGCTAGAAATGGTATTTACTATCAGTATCTTGCACAATGAGATTTAACAGTTTGCAGAATTGTCAATTGACTTCACTGACTGATGCGCTTATCCCTTAAATCATACTATAACGACTTTATATGGATGGGACATGTCATCGTTGCATATCTCGCAAGGCGTATTTCGCCTCAGCGACACCCGCACCCTCACGCTTTCTGAATTACGGATTAACCAGGGCGAAAGCTGGGCTTTTGTCGGTTCGAACGGCAGCGGTAAGTCGGCGCTGGCCCGCGCACTGGCGGGTGAACTGGTGACGTTGCAAGGCGAAAGCCACAGCGATTTCCACAACGCCGTACGCCTCTCTTTTGAACAACTTCAGAAACTGGTGGAAGAGGAGTGGCAGCGTAATAACACCGATATGCTGAGTGAAGGCGAGGATGATACCGGTCGCACCACCGCGGAAATGATTCAGGAGCAGGTCAAAGACCCGCAGCGCTGTGCCACGCTGGCCGCACAGTTTGGGATCACGAAGTTGCTCGATCGCCGCTTTAAATATCTTTCCACCGGTGAAACCCGCAAAACCCTGCTCTGCCAGGTGTTGATGCAACAACCCGATCTGCTGGTGCTGGATGAACCCTTTGACGGCCTGGACGTCAATGCCCGCGCACAGCTGGCGGAACTGCTGGCCGGGCTGGCACAACAGGGGCAAACGGTGGTGCTGGTCCTCAACCGTTTCGATGATATTCCCCCGTTTGTTCAGCACGTCGGCGTTCTGGCTGATTGTACACTGGCGACGGTCGGCCCGCGTGAAAGCGTGATGGCCGACGCGCTGGTCGCGCAACTGGCACACAGTGAAAACCTCAAAGGCATGGCGCTGCCCGAATCAGAAGACCCGACCCAGCGCGTCCGCCCTCCTGCCGGTGGCCCGCTAATCGTGCTGCGCAACGGCGTGGTGGAATATAACGACCGCCCTATTTTGCATCATCTCAGCTGGCAGGTGGATCCCGGCCAGCACTGGCAGATTGTCGGCGAAAACGGTGCGGGGAAATCGACCTTACTCAGTTTGATCACCGGTGACCACGCTCAGGGCTACAGCAATGACCTGACGTTATTTGGCCGCCGTCGCGGCAGTGGCGAAACCATCTGGGACATCAAACGCCATATCGGTTACGTCAGCAGCAGCCTGCACCTTGATTACCGCGTGAGCTCCAGTGTGCGAAACGTCATCACCTCGGGCTTCTTTGACTCCATCGGCATTTATCAGGCGGTGTCTGACCGGCAGAAATTCCTCACCGGTCAGTGGCTGGACTTGCTCGGTCTTGGCGGCAGCCAAGGTGAGACGCCATTCCACAGTCTGTCATGGGGCCAGCAGCGTCTGGCACTGATTGCCCGTGCGTTGGTGAAACATCCGGCGCTGCTGATTCTGGACGAACCGCTGCAGGGGCTGGATCCGATTAACCGCCAGCTGGTACGCCGCTTTGTTGACGTACTCATTGGCGAAGGGGATACCCAGCTGCTGTTTGTTTCGCACCACGCCGAGGATGCGCCCGAGTGCATCACGCACCGCTTGTCCTTTATTCCAGTTGGCGATATTTATCGCTATCAACAGGATGAATTGAAGTAAAAACCGTCTAATTCCACGGGCGAAGTCTATTACGCCCGTGTTCTTCATCCAGTGTAAGCGATTACAATTATTGCCCCCACGGCTTCTGCTCCCTCAAACAAACTCCCCCGCCCTGACTGTCTTAACCTCTGTGAGAGTGGTAAACTGTGGATGTAAACGATTCCACATTATTAGGCACAGATCACCTTTTTCAGCGTTATCGCGTGATATTGTTGTCGCAACATTACTCTCGAGGAGCATTTATGTACGTTTTAGTCACTGGTGGTAGCGGTTACATTGGCAGCCATACCTGCGTGCAACTGATTGATGCCGGCTATACGCCCATCATTGTAGATAATCTTCATAACAGTAAAGCCAGCGTGCTCGAACGAATCACTATGCTGACCGGCAAAACGCCGCTGTTTTATGAGGGTGATATCCGCGACCGCGCCATCCTCGACCAGATTTTCAGTGAACACAAAATCCATTCAGTGATCCACTTCGCGGGCTGGAAAGCCGTGGGTGAGTCCGTCGCTAAGCCGCTGGAATACTACGATAACAACGTCACCGGGACTCTGGTACTGGTTGAAGCCATGCGTGAGGCTGGCGTGAAAAACCTGATTTTCAGCTCTTCCGCAACGGTCTATGGCGATCAGCCGAAAACCCCTTACGTCGAAGACTTCCCGACCGGCAATCCTTCCAGCCCTTATGGGCGCAGCAAGCTAATGGTCGAACAAATTCTCGAAGACGTGCAGCGTGCCGAACCAGAGTGGAGCATGACGCTGCTGCGTTATTTCAACCCGGTCGGTGCCCATCCGTCTGGCCTGATGGGTGAAGATCCACAGGGCGTCCCCAATAACCTGATGCCATTTATCGCGCAGGTTGCTGTGGGCCGCCGTGAGTCGGTGTCTATTTTCGGCAACGACTACCCGACGCCCGATGGCACTGGCGTGCGTGACTATATTCACGTGGTAGATCTGGCTGACGGCCATATCGCGGCGATGAAACACCTGAGCGACAAAGCCGGTGTGCACATTTACAACCTTGGCGCAGGTTTCGGCCACAGCGTGCTGGATGTGGTGAACGCCTTCAGTAAAGCCTGTGGCAAACCGGTGAAATACCATTTCGCCCCGCGCCGCGACGGCGATTTACCAGCCTACTGGGCAGATCCGACCAAGGCCGCCAATGAACTGAACTGGCGTGTCAGCCGCTCGCTGGAAGATATGGCTAACGACACCTGGCTGTGGCAGTCGAAAAATCCACAGGGCTACCCGGACTAACCGCCGGATAACACCCCGAATAAAGGAAGAAGTATGTCAGAATTCAACCCAGTCGATCACCCGCATCGACGCTATAACCCGTTGACTGATCAGTGGATCCTGGTCAGCCCGCACCGTGCCAAACGCCCGTGGCAGGGTCAGCAGGAAACGCCGTCGCAGGAAGTTCTGCCGCAGCATGACCCCGACTGTTTTCTTTGTCCGGGTAACACCCGCGTCACCGGCGATGTGAACCCTGATTACACGGGCACTCACGTTTTCACCAATGATTTTGCCGCACTGATGCCGGATACGCCGTTTGCGCCGGAAAATGACGACCCGCTGATGCGCATTCAGAGCGCACGCGGCACCAGCCGGGTGATCTGCTTCTCGCCGGATCACAGCAAAACGCTGCCGCAACTCTCCGTCGCTGCGCTGGAAGAGGTGGTGAAAACCTGGCAGGAACAGAGCGCGGATTTAGGCAAAACCTATCCGTGGGTGCAGGTATTTGAGAATAAAGGCGCGGCGATGGGCTGCTCGAACCCGCATCCGCATGGCCAGATTTGGGCCAACAGCTTTCTGCCAAACGAAGCCGAGCGCGAAGACCGTCTGCAACGCACCTATCTGGAGCAGCAAGGCTCACCGATGCTGGTCGATTACGCACAGCGTGAACTGGCCGACGGCAGCCGCACCGTGGTGGAAACTGAACACTGGCTGGCCGTGGTCCCGTACTGGGCAGCGTGGCCGTTCGAAACCCTGCTGTTGCCGAAAGTCCATATTCAGCGCATCACCGATCTCAGCGACGCACAGCGCAGTGATTTAGCCCTGGCGCTGAAAAAACTGACCAGCCGTTACGACAATCTTTTCCAGTGCTCTTTCCCCTATTCGATGGGCTGGCACGGCGCGCCTTATACCGAAGGCGACCACAGCCACTGGCAGTTGCACGCACATTTTTATCCGCCGCTGTTACGTTCGGCGTCGGTACGTAAATTCATGGTCGGCTACGAAATGCTGGCCGAAACCCAACGCGATTTGACCGCGGAACAAGCGGCAGAACGTCTGCGTGCGGTGAGTGATATCCATTATCGTGAGGCCGGAGTGAAATGATGAAACTGAAAAACAAAACCCTGGATATTTTTGAGCAGAAGTTTGGCTACCCGGCCACCATCACCATCAAAGCACCGGGGCGTGTAAACCTGATCGGCGAACATACCGACTACAACGACGGTTTCGTTCTGCCTTGTGCGATTGACTACGAAACCGTGATCGCCTGCGCCCAGCGTAATGACCGCCAAATCCGCGTCGTGGCAGCAGATTTTGACAATGAAGAAGACAGCTTCTCCCTCGATGAGCCGATCCTCAGTAGCAAAACCCATCCGTGGGCCAACTATGTGCGCGGCGTGGTGAAACACCTGATGCAGCGCAACAAAGATTTCTCGGGTGCCGACATGGTTATCAGCGGCAACGTGCCGCAGGGCGCGGGCCTCAGCTCTTCTGCATCGCTGGAAGTGGCAGTCGGACAGGCGCTGAAGTCCCTGTATGACCTGCCGCTCGACGGCGTGGCGCTGGCATTAAACGGTCAGGAAGCGGAAAACCAGTTTGTCGGCTGTAACTGCGGGATCATGGACCAACTCATTTCCGCTCTCGGCAAACAAGATCACGCACTGTTGATCGACTGCCGCTCGCTGGAAACCCGTGCGGTCTCTATGCCGAAAAACGCCGCGGTGGTGATCATCAACTCCAACGTGAAACGCGGTCTGGTTGATAGTGAGTACAACGCCCGTCGCGAGCAGTGTGAAACTGCCGCCCGCTTCTTTGGTGTTAAAGCGCTGCGCGATGTGGACCCTTCCCTGTTCTTCTCGATTTCTGACGAACTGGATCCGGTCGTTTCGCGCCGTGCCCGTCATGTGATCACTGAAAACGATCGCACACTGGCCGCCGCCGATGCGCTGGCCGCTGGCGATTTGAAAAAGATGGGCGAACTGATGGCGGAATCTCATGCATCAATGCGTGACGATTTTGAGATAACGGTTCCCCCGGTCGATACCCTGGTTGAGATTGTTAAAGCCGTGATTGGCGACAAAGGCGGCGTGCGCATGACCGGCGGCGGCTTTGGTGGCTGCATCGTGGCGCTGATCCCGGTTGACCTGGTGGACAGCGTGCGCGAAACCGTCGCCCGTGAATATCCCGCACAAACCGGTCTGAAAGAGACGTTTTATGTCTGTACCGCCTCTCAGGGAGCCGGCATATGCTGAAGCCAGAAAACACCCTGTTAGCACCGGACGGCGAACCTTTCGAACTGGTCACCCTGAAGAACGCGGCAGGAACCACCGCCACGTTGATGGACTGGGGCGCGACCTGGCTTTCACTCGAATTACCTCTGGCAGACGGCACAACGCGTGAACTGCTGCTGGGGTGTGAAAACCCACAGGCTTATATCAATCAGAGTGCCTATCTGGGCGCAACCGTAGGGCGTTATGCCAACCGCATCGCCCGTTCACAGTTTCAGATCGACTGTAAACCGCATCTGCTGGTCGCCAATCAGGGCGTGCATCAGTTGCACGGCGGGCCGGAAGGTTTCCATGCACGCCGCTGGAAAATCTTGTCGCAGAGTGAGCAGAAAGTCAGCTTCCAGCTGTTTTCTGCCGACGGTGATCAAGGGTATCCGGGTGATATGACGGCCGAAGTACAGTATCAGCTGACCGACGACAACCGCCTGGAGATCCGCTATAAAGCCACGGTAGATAAGCTGTGCCCGGTCAATCTGACCAATCACGCTTATTTCAATCTTGATGGCGAAGGCAAAGACGCGCGACTGCAAACCCTGCAACTGTTTGCAGAACGTTTTCTGCCCATCGACAGCGACGGTATTCCCTGCGCGGATCCGACGCCCGTGGAGAACACCGGCATGAATTTTAATGCGCCGAAAACGCTGGCGAAAGATTTCCTCACCGATCGCGATCAGCAACGGGTGAAAGGCTATGATCATGCCTATTTGCTTAATCGCAGCTGTAACAGCGGGGAACATCCGGCAGCACATCTGTGGTCAGCGGACGGTAACGTAAAAATGAGCGTGTTTACCTCGGCTCCTGCGTTACAACTTTACAGCGGCAATTTCCTGAGCGGCACACCTAACCGCACCGGTGGCGAATACGCTAACTATCAGGGCGTGGCGCTGGAGAGTGAATTCCTGCCTGACAGCCCAAACCATTCGACCTGGCCGCAGCCAAGCTGCTGGATAAAACCCGGTCAAATTTACCGCTCAAACACGACTTATCAATTTTTCGCATTATAAGCGGTATCCTCGTGATATCAGCAGGGCCGGAAGGCCCTGTTTTTTCAGCACTCAGCCCACCATCCTGCGGTGAAATGTGACCTCCTGCTCATCCTGCTGCGCTTTTTTTATGCTAAAGCACGCAGGCCATCTACGCTTAGGGGGTGTCCTGCCAATGGGACGTCTGATAAGGAATCTGTTATGCGTTTATCTGTAATATTACCTCTGCTGACAACCTTGTTAATCGGTGGTCAGGCGCTGGCTGCTGACACGGCGAAAGCCCCCTCTGCCGCCCAGACGGCACAACGTCAAAAAATGACCGACTGCAATCAACAGGCCACCGGCCAGTCGCTCAAGGGCGATGAGCGCAAAACATTTATGAGTCATTGTCTGAAAGCCGAAACCAAGCCTGACCAGAAGATGACTGACCAACAGAACAAAATGAAAACCTGTAATGCCGATGCCGCAAAGAAAGATCTAAAAGGCGATGCCCGTAAAACCTTTATGAGTACCTGTCTGAAAAAAGCCAGCTAACGGCTGAAGTGAACTCTTAAATTCGCTATGGTGAAGGCTCTTCGAGTAGCGCAGACGGTAAGACAGCACACAATCAGATTGCCGTCTGCGGCGCTCAGGCCATATAATGATAAGCGTTATCATTGGAAATTCAGTTAATTGAGGAGTTTAGCTATGGCTGTAACCAAGCTGGTTCTGGTAAGACACGGCGAGAGTGAGTGGAACAAAGAGAACCGTTTTACCGGTTGGCATGATGTTGAACTGTCTGACAAGGGCCGTACCGAAGCAAAAGCTGCCGGTCAGTTGCTGAAAGACGAAGGCTTCCATTTCGACTTCGCTTACACCTCCGTGCTGAAACGTGCCATCCATACCTTGTGGAGCGTTCTGGACGAACTGGATCAGCCATGGCTGCCAGTTGAAAAATCCTGGAAACTGAACGAACGTCATTACGGCGCGTTGCAGGGTCTGGATAAAGCTGAAACCGCGAAAAAATACGGTGACGAGCAAGTTAAACAATGGCGTCGTGGCTTTGCCGTGACACCACCAGAACTGGAAAAAAGCGATGAGCGCTTCCCAGGCCATGATCCGCGTTATGCGAAACTGCGCCCTGAAGAGCTGCCAACGACGGAAAGCCTGGCACTGACCATCGATCGCGTGATCCCTTACTGGACTGACGTTATCAAACCACGTATCGAAAGCGGCGAGCGCGTGATCATCGCTGCACACGGTAACTCCCTGCGTGCGCTGGTTAAATACCTGGATAATCTGGGCGAAGACGAAATTCTTGAACTCAACATCCCGACCGGTGTGCCATTGGTTTACGAATTCGACGAAAACTTCAAACCTATCAAACATTACTATCTGGGCAATGCCGACGAAATCGCAGCGAAAGCGGCGGCCGTGGCAAACCAGGGTAAAGCGAAGTAATTCGCAGGTCTGCATCTGATGGCAGACAGCAACAGACAAGGGATAGCGAAAGCTGTCCCTTTTTTTATGGTTATCAATGCTAAAGTACCTCCTTAAACTCCCGTACAGGAATGAGTCATGTCAGGCGCTGACGTCAAATCAGAAGAAAACCACCAGCCAACAGATAATCCACACCGCAGCTCTGCAATTTCCCCGATGGCCCTGCTGGTAGCAGGCGCTTTCTTTATGGAGTTTCTGGATGGCACGGTGATTGCCACGGCCCTACCCGACATGGCGCGCTCATTTGGCGTGCTGGCGGTAGATTTAAACATTGGTATCAGCGCCTATTTACTGACGCTGGCGGTGTTGATCCCAGCCAGTGGGTGGATCGCCGAACGCTTTGGTGCGCGCAATGTGTTCAGCGCCGCCCTGCTGATCTTCACCCTGTCTTCGCTACTTTGTGGTCTGGCGCAAAACGTCACAGAGTTTGTGGTCATGCGTGTTATACAGGGTATCGGCGGTGCCATGATGGTGCCGGTTGGCCGGTTAGCCGTTCTGCGCAATACGCCAAAAGATCAGCTAATAAAGGCGATAGCCACGCTGACGTGGCCTGCGTTGGTCGCTCCAATCCTCGGGCCACCGATCGGTGGCTTCATCACCACGTATGCCAGTTGGCACTGGATATTTTTCATCAATGTTCCGCTTGGTGCGCTGGCGATTATTCTGGCCTGGCGGCTGATCCCCAATAAAACCGCCACCGGTAAACAGCCTTTCGATCTCAAAGGTTTTATCACGATGGGTGTGGCAATGCTGTGTCTGGTGATCGGGCTGGAACTGTGCAGCCAGCAGCAGGTGAATCTCACCTATGCGCTGCTATTACTGACGGCAGGTGGTGTTGCGCTGTGGATGGCAGTCCGGCATCTGCGTGACGCGGCGTTCCCCATGATCCGGCTGAGTTCGTTGCAGGTGAGCAGCTTCAGGATCACCATGCGCGGCGGGTTTATCTTCCGTACCACCATCAGCGCAGCCCCCTTTATGTTGCCACTGATGTTTCAGGTTGGTTTCGGGCTGGATGCATTTCATTCAGGGATTCTGGTACTGGCGGTGTTCGCGGGAAATCTGGCGATGAAACCGGCGACCACGCCACTGATTCGTTATTTTGGCTTTAAAAAATTACTGATCGGCAATGGTGTACTCAGCGCCCTTTCATTATTAGTGTGTGCGTTTCTCACGCCTTCCAGCCCGGAAGTATTAACCATGGTGATGCTGTTCTGGGGCGGGCTGTGCCGCTCAATGCAGTTCACCGGTATCAGTACCCTGGCGTTTGCCGAAGTGCCTGATAGCGAAATGAGTTCTGCTAACACGCTGTTCAGCACATCGCTCCAACTGGCGGCGGGTCTGGGTGTCACGCTTGGTGCGCTCAGTATCAGGGCGGGTGAGTTTATCGCAAGGCAAGCCGGGTTAGCCTCAGAGCCAGGTATTGCGTTTCGTTTGGGGTTTGTGATTATTGCGCTTATCACCGTACTGGCGGTGATCGACATTGCCCGTCTGGCACCTGATGCTGGAATTGCGGTTTCACGCAAGGCCAAAAAATGAAAAAGCCCCGATAACCGGGGCGTTAGACATATTTACGTGTCGCCGTTGAATTAGCCGCGACGCGCTTTTACCGCATCGGCCAGTTCACGCAGCAGGACTTCGGTGTCTTCCCAACCGATGCAAGCATCCGTTACGCTCTGGCCATAAGTCAGAGGTTCACCGCTGTCGAGGTTTTGATTCCCTTCGACCAGGTGGCTTTCAACCATCACGCCCATAATCGCCTGTTCGCCTTTTGCCAGTTGGCCACAAACGTCAGTACAGACTTCCATCTGTTTTTTGAACTGCTTGCTGCTGTTAGCATGGCTGAAATCGATCATGATTTGCGCAGATAAACCGCCTTTTTTCAGCCCTTCTTTCACTTCGGTCACATCTTCAGCGCTGTAGTTCGGTTTTTTACCGCCGCGCAGGATGATGTGGCAGTCATTGTTGCCGCTGGTGCTGACGATCGCGGAGTGGCCCCATTTAGTGACCGACAGGAAGCAGTGCGGTGCACCGGCAGCGTTAATGGCGTCGATAGCGACTTTGATGGTGCCGTCAGTGCCGTTTTTGAAACCAACCGGGCATGAGAGGCCCGACGCCAGTTCACGATGAACCTGAGACTCAGTAGTACGCGCACCGATAGCGCCCCAACTCATCAGATCGGCTAAATATTGCGGGGTGATCATATCAAGGAATTCACCCGCAGCCGGTAAACCCAGATCATTAATATCCAGCAACAATTTGCGTGCAATGCGCAGACCGTCGTTAATCTGGTAACTGTTGTTCATCTGCGGATCATTGATCAGCCCTTTCCAACCCACCGTGGTACGCGGTTTTTCGAAATATACGCGCATCACAATTTCCAATTCACCGCGCAGTGTTTCGCGCAGAGTCACCAAACGGGCAGCATACTCTTTCGCCGCTTTCGGATCGTTAATGGAACAGGGGCCAATTACGACGAGTAAACGATCATCGTTTCCTTTCAATATCTTATGAATGGCATTGCGTGCCTGAGATACCGTTTTTGCTGCTTTGTCGGTGGCCGGGAATTTCTCCAGGAGGGCAACCGGTGGCAAAAGTTCCTTGATTTCTTTGATGCGTAAATCGTCGTTTTGATAATTCATAGCTGTTCCATTGGGTCTTTCATAATGAGGATGGGCGAAATGCTAAACGCGTCCAATCTAGCCGCATTGCGCGCCGGTGTAAATGCACTTTAAGCCCGTGAAGACTTTGCGAATAGTCTCAATAATATTGCAGCTACCTAATCATCAGCTAGGCTTTAGACATAAGGTTTCGACAGAAGCAAAACGACGATATATCACAACCATAAGATGGAGAGACAAGATATGAACAAGCTTGCGATTATGATTCTTGCCGCAACAATGACGTTAGGTAGTGGTGCAGCCTTTGCAGAGGGCAGTGATGCGGGTTCCAACAATGGCTCGGCGAACGAATCTAACAGCCCGGGTTCCATTCAAAAAATTGCGCCTAATGGTGTTGATAACAGCAAAATCAACAATACAGATAAGCCAGTGAATGAGGTCCATAAAAAGGCCCATAAATCTACCGACAAAACCCATCATAAGATGAGTAAGAAAACCGTCGATCACAAAAAAGCCATGTGTAAAGATGGCCGTTGTCCGGATCAGGTTCCAGGAACCAATCAGTCCAAAGCCACCGGTAACTGATTTCATCCCGTTGAAATTTATTACCCTCATGAGTGCTTAATGCATGTACAAAAGGGAGCTTAGGCTCCCTTTTTCGTGGGTGTTTACGAGGAAAAAACGCTCCGTGGACCTATAATAGAGTGCACCGGTTATTGCAGGATTTGCTGACTATGCTCATTAATAGACTGGAAGTATCCTGCATGGTTCAGCCGGCTTCACATTAGATAAGGAAAGGTATGTCAGGCACCTCGTTTTTACCTCAGGACAAAAACAGCCGCCGGTTATTGCTGGCATTGATGATCACTGTGGTATTCATGGTGGTCGAGGTGATCGGCGGTCTGATTTCCGGTTCGCTGGCGCTGCTGGCCGATGCCGGTCATATGCTTACCGATGCTGCCGCCCTGCTGATCGCCTTGCTGGCGGTGCATTTCGCCAAACGCAAACCCAGCACCCGCCACACGTTTGGTTATCTTCGCCTGACCACAATGGCGGCGTTCGTCAATGCGGCAGCGCTGCTGGTTATCGTCATTTTAATTGTCTGGGAAGCCATCATCCGTTTTGTCAATCCGCAGCCGGTCATGGGCGGAACCATGCTGATCGTGGGTATCGCCGGGCTATTTGCCAATCTGTTCTCGTTTTGGTTGCTACATCAGGGGGAAGAGAAAGCCAATATCAACGTGCGGGCTGCTGCGTTACACGTAATGGGCGATCTGCTGGGTTCCATTGGGGCCGTCGCGGCTGCGCTTATTATTATGAAGACAGGCTGGACGCCGATAGACCCGATTCTGTCAGTGCTGGTGTCCTGTCTGGTGCTCAACAATGCGTGGCGCTTAATGAAAGAGAGTTTTCATGAATTGCTGGAAGGCACGCCGCAGGAAGTGGATATTGAGAAACTCCGTAAAGATCTGTCGGTCGCTATTCCCGAAATACGCAATATTCACCATGTTCACGTCTGGCAGATTGGCGAACAACGCCTGATGACGCTGCATGCGCAGGTTGTGCCGCCACACGACCACGATGCGCTGTTAGACCGTATACAAAAGTACCTGCTGGATAAATACCGTATCGGTCATGCCACCATTCAAATGGAGTATGGCGAGTGCAGCACGCCGGACTGTCTGATTAATGAAAACAGTGCCGCTGAAGCCGGGCACGACCACCACAGCCACGCACATCACCATTAATCACGCTATTTGGCCCTCAAACGCACAGCGCCCCCATAAAGGAGGCGCTACGATGAAATCTATTTCCTGAAGAGTTAAACGCGCCGCAGTGGCTTAGAGCCGTTGTCAGCCGCACTTTTTATCCACAGCCATGAACCATTCAGCGCAATCAGCGTCAGTAACACATATTCCAGCGCCATGGCATAGACGCCCTGATAAGCAAAAATCGCCACGCTTATGATGTCGATGACTACCCATATCAGCCAGTTCTCTACGTATTTACGGGTCATCAGCAGCATGGCGATGATCGACAGCACCATCATGGAAGAATCCCAGAACGGGAATGCATCAGGTTGCAGCGCAGGCATCTGCACATCCAGCCCCAGGGCTTGCATCAGGTTTACTGCAATTTGGCTCAGCGCAGCAAATACACGGTCAATATTGAAAGTCATCAATAAAATACCGGCCACACAAACCACACCCCATACCAGCGTTTTGCCGCGCGGCAGCCAGCGTATTTGCAGTTCGGCCTGCTGGTCTGCCGTCTGACGACTCCAGGCATACCAGCCATAAATGTTGGCTGCGAAGAAAAAGATTTGCAGCAGCAGGCTGGCATAAAGCTGAATCTGGAAGAAAATCACCGCAAACAGCGTGACGTTAATCAGACCAAACGGATAGTTGATGATCTTCTCTTTGCTGGCATACCAAATGCAAAGTAAACCAAACAGGGTGCCGATCGCTTCAATCCACGAGAGATCATAACCGCCCTTGCCGAGCGGAATATGAACCAGAATGTTGCTGGTACTGAAAAAATCCATAACGATTCCCTTCTGTTGCTTCATTCAGACAGGAGCACCGCTCCCTGCGTTTTACATCGTACCCTGCACGCGCAGTTTAAGCTGTGCAGCAAACTCCAGCATCCGGTTCAATGGGATCAGTGATTTAACCCGCAGCGCTTCATCTACTTCAATCGCATGTTGAGCACCGCCCAGTTCCAGACCTTCGGCAATGGCTTTGAGGCCGTTCATTGCCATCCACGGGCAGTGCGCGCAGGTACGGCAACTGGCGCCTTCACCGGCAGTCGGCGCTTCGAACAACTCTTTATCCGGCACGGCCTGCTGCATTTTATAAAAGATCCCGCGATCGGTGGCCACAATAAGTTGCTTATTCGGCAGCGTTTTCGCCGCCTGAATCAACTGGCTGGTTGAGCCTACCGCATCAGCCATATCGACAATTGCCTGAGGTGATTCAGGGTGAACCAGCACGGCGGCGTCTGGATAAAGTGCTTTCATCCGTTCCAACGCCTGGGTTTTGAATTCGTCATGCACAATACATGCGCCCTGCCAGCACAGCACATCCGCACCGGTCTGCTTACGCACGTAATTACCTAAATGGCGGTCGGGTGCCCAGATAATTTTCTGGCCCAGGCTGTCGAGATGCTCAATCAGCTCAACCGCAATGCTTGAGGTTACTACCCAGTCAGCGCGCGCTTTTACCGCAGCAGAAGTATTCGCGTAGACCACTACGGTGCGATCAGGATGACTGTCGCAAAAATCAGAGAACGCCTGCTCAGGACAACCCAGGTCTAATGAGCATTCTGCATTAAGCGTGGGCATGAGCACGGTTTTTTCCGGGCTGAGGATCTTGGCCGTTTCGCCCATAAAGCGCACACCGGCCACCAACAGCGTTGAAGCCGGATGCTGACTACCGAAGCGCGCCATCTCCAGCGAATCGGCAACGCAACCACCGGTCTCTTCCGCCAGCGCCTGAATTTCAGGATCAGTGTAGTAGTGGGCGACCATCACAGCATTACGCTGTTTTAGCAGGGTTTTGATTTTGGCTTTATAGAAGGCTTTTTCATCCTGGCTTAAAGGAATCGGCTTAGGCGGAAAAGGATAAACGGTTGCATTCAGATCTAAAGTCTCGCTCATTGCTCATCATCTCTTTTGGCCGGGGGCTCAGCCCGGACTCAGGAAGCAGTAACGGAGAAAACTCGTCCGTTTGTTTTGTATGCTAAACAAAATAACGCAGATGAGAGGAAAAGTCGCTTGAATTTTAATCTTTAGGCAGAAAGTGTTTAAGGGACTTAAAAATCGAGACGGAGAAGGGTTTTGGCGGGGATATAAACAAAAAAAACGCCATGAGGCGTTTCTTTACTCGACTTACTTTTTCCACTTTAAAAGCAGTGGGCCGTGCTGGATTGATTCGGTCTTCGACCTTACCCTACGGGCAACGCGTTCGCGTTGTCGTCTCGCTTCGCTCGAACCAGTGGTTCTCATCCTGCACTGCTTTACCGTGAGTCCCACTCAAAGAGTGGTGGGCCGTGCTGGATTCGAACCAGCGACCAATTGATTAAAAGTCAACTGCTCTACCAACTGAGCTAACGGCCCGCGGTATGTCGCGATACTAACGGTATTAACGGTATTCAATACGCTGCACTAATGAGGAAGTGGTGGGCCGTGCTGGATTCGAACCAGCGACCAATTGATTAAAAGTCAACTGCTCTACCAACTGAGCTAACGGCCCACGGTCTACTTCTCAATATTGCGTACTTTACAACTTTCCCCACCTAAACATGGTGGATCGTACTGGATTGATTCGGCCTTTGGCCTCACCGTCCAGGCAACGCGTTCGCGTTGTCGTCTCGCTTCGCTCGAACCAGCGACCAATTGATTAAAAATCAACTGCTCTACCCACTGAGCTAACGGTCCGCAGTATGTCGCGGCAGGACGTGCGTGAGTCACAGCAAACAAGAAGTGGTGGGCCGTGCTGGATTCGAACCAGCGACCAATTGATTAAAAGTCAACTGCTCTACCAACTGAGCTAACGGCCCACGGTCTACTTCTCAATGCTTTATATTTCGCTATGTGCACCACTTAGCGTGGTGGGCCGTGCTGGATTGATTTGGCCTTCGGCCTCACCCTGCGGGCAACGCGTTCGCGTTGTCGTCTCGCTTCGCTCGGCTCGAACCAGAGGTTCTCATCCTGCACTGCTCTACTGCGAGTTCCACTTTAACAGTGGTGGGCCGTGCTGGATTCGAACCAGCGACCAATTGATTAAAAGTCAACTGCTCTACCAACTGAGCTAACGGCCCGCACAAAGCTAAATCTCTCACTGCTATAACGTCTTACAGTTGCCTGGGCAACGGCGGCATATATTACTTATATAACTTTTCAGTGCAACGTTTAATTGAAGAAAAGGGCCTGACTGCTTGTTCTTCACGCATTCAAGCCCAGAAAACAGACGAAATCGGTATTTTCCGGGCCTGAATAGCGAATTACTGTGAAGACAAACGTTTTTGAGCTTGTTTGGCCGCATCGGTATTTGGGAACTGTTTTACGACCTGTGCATAGACGGCTTTGGCTTTATCCACCTGCCCTTTCTCTTGCATGATCACCCCAACCTTGTACATCGCGTCCGAACTTTTTGGTGACTTGGGATAGTTTTTGACGACAAACGCATAAAAGTAAGCGGCGTCATCTTTCTTACCTTTGTTGTAATACAACTGCCCTAACCAGTAGTTGGCATTAGGCTGGTAAGTCGAATTCGGGTACTGCTTGATAAATGCCTGGAAGGCAGAAATAGCCTGATCGTACTGTTTCTTTTCCAGAGCAAGTGAAACCGCAGCATTGTAGTCACTGTTTTCATCACCAGTACTGGCAGGAACCTGCGCAGGGGCTGAAGTGGATGAATCAGTCGCCGCACCCGCGGCAGCTCCGGCAGCAGCGCCTGAGGCGGCAGCTGTCGCATTACCAGTAGAACTCTGGCTGCTAAGGCTGTCCATCTGCTGATAGATTTGCTTTTGACGGTCAACGACCTGACTTAACTGATATTGGTTTTCCTGAATTTGACCACGAAGAGAGTCAATATCGCGTTGGGAGTCAGAGAGTTGTTGCTGAAGTTGAGTTAATAGCTGGCTATGAGCGTTAGAAATACGCTCCAGAGAGGTGACTCGATCTTCAATCGAGCCTGAGCCGACATCACTGATTGGCGCTTGGGCAGTAGCGGCCCATGGGACCGCTACGCCAACCAGTAACGACAGACTCAACAGGTGAGTTCTGAAGTTACTGCTCATGCGACTCTCTTAGTATACCAGTACGGCACGACGGTTTTTAGCGTAAGCCGCTTCGTCATGGCCCAGTACAGCTGGTTTTTCTTTACCGTAAGAAACGATAGAGATTTGATCAGCAGAAACGCCTTTGCCTTGCAGATACATTTTAACTGCAGTAGCACGACGCTCACCCAGAGCGATGTTGTATTCCGGAGTACCACGTTCATCCGCATGACCTTCAACAGTCACTTTGTATGAAGGGTTACTGCGCAGGAATGCTGCATGCGCGTCCAGCATTTGAGCGAAGTCAGAAGCGATATCGTATTTGTCTAAGCCAAAGTAAACGATATTGTTCTTTTGCAGTTCTTGCATCTGCAGACGTGCTTGCTCTTCAGAAGACATGTTGCCGCTTTCTGCACCAGTGCCAGCGCCAGCGCCCATACCAGATTGGCCATTGTCTGCGCTTTTGTGAGAACTACACGCGGCGATTGCCAGTACAGGCACAGCCAGCAGCAGCCCTTTAAGCACTTTGTTCAGTTGCATCTCGTTGATCCTTTTATAATTTGCCATACATAGTTACATATGCATCACAGGTACGGCGACCAGGCAGGAAATTTTACCTGTCCATCAGTCGCCGGAAGACGCGCTTTGAAACGCCCATCAGTCGAGACCAACTGCAACACGGAACCCAGTCCTTGAGAGGAGCTGTAAATAACCATGGTGCCATTTGGTGCGATACTAGGCGTCTCATCCAGGAACGTGTCCGTTAAAACTTGAACGGCTCCCGTTACCAGATCTTGTTTAGCGATGTGCTGGGAACCACCATTGGTGCTTACCATAACCAGGAATTTACCATCCGTGCTTATATCAGAGTCCTGATTCTGAGAACCTTCCCAGGTCAGGCGCTGAGGCGCACCGCCATTAATATTTACTTTATACAACTGCGGACGACCGCCCTGATCCGAGGTGAAAGCCAGGTTCTGGCTGTCGGGGAACCAGGTTGGCTCAGTATTGTTGCTACGACCGTCGGTAACCTGGCTGATTTGACCTGAGCCCAGATTCATTACATATACGTTCAGACTGCCGCCTTTGGACAAGGCAAACGCCAATTTACTTCCATCAGGCGAGAATGCTGGCGCACCGTTATGGCGTGGGAACGAAGCTATTTGCTTGATCGCACCATTAGACAGAGTTTGCACCACCAACGCAGAACGACCGCTTTCAAACGTCACATACGCCAGTTTGCTGCCGTCTGGTGACCATGCCGGTGACATGAGAGGTTCCGGGGAACGGTGAACAACGAATTGGTTGAAGCCATCGTAATCAGCAACACGCAGTTCGTACGGGAATTTACCACCGTTGGTCTGCACAATGTAAGCAATACGTGTACGGAACGCGCCTTTAATACTGGTCAGCTTCTCAAACACTTCGTCGCTGGCAGTATGGGCTGAGTAACGTAACCACTGCTTGGTAATTTGGTACTGGTTTTGTGCCAGAACGGTACCCGGAGAACCCGCAGTATCCACTAACTGGTAAGAAACCAAATATTTACCATCAGCACTTGGCTGAACCTGGCCGACAACGACCGCGTCAATACCTAAAGCGGTCCAGGCTGCAGGCGTGACTTCTGCTGCGCTTGACGGTTGCTGAGGCAAGCGGGATACATCAATCGGGTTAAATTTACCGCTGTTACGTAAATCAGCCGCCACAATGGCGCCAATATCTTCAGGTGGAGCACCCGGGCCGGCCCATTTAAACGGCACAACACCGATTGGGCGAGCGGTATCCACCCCCTGAGTAATTTCAATGCGAACTTCTGCGTGTAACACAGATGCCCACAGTATCAAAAGGCCGAACGCTACTCGAAATGCCTGCTTCATTGTATCTCCCTTATCTGGACCAATCTGCCCGCGATAATTTAGCAGAATTTTAACAAACCAACGCACACAAAACTAGAATTTCACCCTGCATACCATAGTAAAAGTCTGAAAAGACACTATTTTCAACAATCACTATGGCTTGAAGTCTAATGGCGCATTTTTAAAGACGTCATAAACGGCTTCTGAAGGCGGTTTAGGGAACTTCGCCTGTCTCGCGGCGGCAAGCGCCGCCTGGCAGAGCGCAGGATCACCGCCTTCTGCCTTCACGTCAATCAGTAAACCATCTGGTGCCATTTTAACGCGCAACGTACAGGTTTTACCTGCATAAGATGATGCGTCATAGAATTTACTCTCAATAGCGGCCTTAATCTGGCTACCATAGTTAGCAATATCTGCACCGGATGCTCCAGCCTTTTTCTGTGTTCCCTTCCCTGCCGGAGCTGTAGCCCCGCCAGCAGCGCCACCGCCTTTCGGGGCGTTCTTAGAATCGGCCAAACCACCTAAAAGATCGTCGACAGACTCAGATTGCTTGGCAGCGGCAGCCGCAGCCGCTTTCTTGTCTGCAGCGGCCTTTTTGGCAGCAGCGGCAGCTTCGGCTTTCTTCTCAGCAGCGGCATCGGCCTTGGCTTGTGCAGCATCCGCTTTAGCCTGTGCTGCAGCCTCGGCGGCAGCTTCTTTTGCGTCAGCGGCAGCCTGTTTCTTGGCCTCAGCTTCGGCCTGTTTTTTGGCATCGGCTTCAGCTTGTTTCTTTGCCGCTGTTGCCGCAGCAGCCGCTTCGGCTTCGGCCTGTTTTTTGGCTTCGGTGGCGGCTTTCTTCTGTGCATCCGCCGCAGTTTTCGCCGCTTTATCTGCTTCGGCTTTCGCCTTGGCAGCAGCATCGGTTTGAGCTTTTGCAGCCTCCGCCTTGGCTTTCGCCGCCGCGTCTTCAGCTTGTTTTTGTTGTTCCTGCGCCTGTTTCTGTTGTTCGGCGGCTTGTTTTTGTTGCTTAGCGTCTTCCTGAGCCTGCTTGGCGTCGTCCTGTGCCTGCAAACGCTCTTTCTCTAATTCTTTCAGTCTCTGCTGCTCTGCTGCCTGCTTCTGCTGAAGTTCTTCAGCCTGCTGCTCAGATTTTTTCTGGCGGGATTGCGCGGCACGTTGTGCATCAGCTGATTGCTGCTGCTGGCGGTTGTACTGATCGACCACGGCACCCGGATCAACCATGACAGCTGAGATATCACTCCCACCGCCACCACCACTCATGCTGGTATCTTCGGCCAGCGATCCCACGATCAGCAGGGCTATTATGATGATATGCAGAACGACCGAAACAATAACGGCGCGTTTGAGCTTATCGTTTTGTTCAGTTGCAGTTGCCTTTACCAAAATAGATTTCCCAACACAGGATGGCCAAAAACCCGGGTTTCTTCAGCGCCAGTTATCGCTACGCAGACAACCGCTTTCTCAGGCTAAGAAAAGCCGGGCTTCCAATAAGTGTTACAAATGCCTATCGTTAGATAGGTTGTGTCATCAGTCCGACAGATTTAACACCTGCCTGATGCAGCATATTCAATGCCTTGATGATCTCATCATAGGGCACATCTTTGGCCCCACCGATCAGGAAAACCGTTTTCGGATTAGCTTTAATACGGTTAGCGGCTTCCGCCACAACCTGCTGCTCCGGCAACTGTTCCATACGTTGATGATCCACCACGATGGTGTATTGCCCCACACCGGAAACTTCAACAATGACCGGCGGGTTATCATCACTGGACACTGTTTTTGAGTCTGTCGCATCAGGAAGATCAACTTCCACACTTTGCGTAATGATTGGGGCTGTCGCCATAAAAATCAGCAGCAGAACCAAGAGCACGTCAAGCAGCGGAACGATGTTGATCTCCGACTTACCTTCACGACGGTTACGACGACCTCGAACTCGAGCCATGCTATCCCCCTTTAGTTACTGCTGCTTTCGCGAGAGAAAGCCTGACGGTGCAGGATAGCCGTGAATTCTTCCATGAAGTTATCGTAGTTTTGTTCGAGCTTGTTCACACGCTGGTTCAGACGGTTGTAGGCCATAACCGCAGGGATCGCGGCGAAAAGACCGATTGCGGTGGCAATCAATGCCTCGGCAATACCGGGAGCAACCATCTGCAAGGTAGCTTGTTTGACAGAACCTAAACCAATGAAGGCGTGCATGATACCCCAGACCGTACCAAACAGACCGATGTACGGGCTGATGGAACCAACGGTACCCAGGAATGGAATGTGCATTTCAAGCGATTCAAGCTCGCGGTTAAAGGAGATACGCATCGCACGTGAAGAGCCTTCAATTACTGACTCTGGCGCGTGACTGTTTGCACGGTGCAAACGGGCGAACTCTTTAAAACCTGAATGGAAAATCTGTTCGGCGCCGGTGAGACTCTCACGGCGGCCCTGGCTTTCCTGGTAAAGGCGTGAAAGCTCAATACCGGACCAGAATTTATCTTCAAACGCTTCTGCCTCGCGGGTAGCTGCATTCAGTACTTTCGTACGTTGAATGATGATCGCCCAAGATGCGACAGAGAAGCACACCAGAATAAGCATAATCAGCTTAACCAGAATGCTGGCCTTTAAAAACAAATCAAGCATGTTCATGTCAGTCACTGCTTAAACTCCGCGACAATAGACTTAGGAAGCGCTTTCGGCTTCATTTGGTGTGGATCGATGCATGCAATCAACACTTCTGCAAAACTCAGAAGGTTACCGCTCGCATCAAGAATTCGTTGTGCAAAAGTAAGGGAAGCCCCCCGGATAGACGTTATCTCACTTTGGACTTCAAGCAGGTCATCGAGACGAGCAGGAGCCAAATATTCGACCGTCATGCGGCGGACAGCAAAAGCGACGTGTTCATCCAGCAACTGCTGCTGGTGAAAATTGCGTTGGCGCAACATCTCTGTGCGAGCCCTTTCATAAAAGGCGACGTATCGGGCGTGATAGACCACCCCTCCCGCGTCTGTGTCTTCGTAGTAGACACGAACCGGCCATCGGAACAACGAATTACTCACTCTACATCCCGTAATGCAATTTGACGGGCCTACTATACGCAAGAGCTTTCAGGTTGGGAATGGCTTGTTGGTCGAGAATGCAAATAATTATGGGCCTGAATGGCCCATAGGAAAAGTCGTGTAAATATCTATCAATATTAGATAAACAAACTAGCTAAAAAAGTAAAGAAGCCCTGCCAGCAGGATAATCATCGCGGGGAGCGGAGAAAAGAACGCTTTCCATACAGACCGATGAGGATGAAAACCAAAACCATGAATCAGTCCAGTGCATACTGCCCAGATCAGAATGATCCCATGCCAGACTTCCAGCTTGCTGGTTGATGATGCAAATTGGCCAGGTTGCCAAAACACGCACCCTGCCAACACGAGGGCCATTGCGAGTGAAAGGGCCCGCAAGGGGCCCTTGTCAGTAATGGCATACAGTTTGTCAGCGAGCAAACTCATTATTGCCCATCTTTCGCTGCAGCGGCTTTGTTCTCTTCATTGTGCTCGTAAGCCAGCGCCGTAATAATACCGAACGAACAGGCCAGCAGCGTTCCGAGGATCCAGGCAAAATACCACATGGTGTTATCTCCCGTTCAGTTGAACGATTAGTACAAAGAGTGTTTGTTGTTGTCGATGTAAGTTTTGTCGAGACGACCAAACATCTTGTAATACGCCCAACTGGTGTAGATAAGGATGATCGGCACGAAGATACAGGCTACAACGGTCATCACTTTCAACGTCAACAGGCTGGAAGTTGCATCCCACATCGTCAGGCTGACATCAGGCGTAGTGCTTGATGGCATAACGAACGGGAACATGGTGATCCCCGCCGTCAGGATCACACAGGCAATGGTCAGTGAAGACGACACAAATGCCAGCGCACCTTTATTGATACGAGAGAACAGGATAGTCAGCAGTGGCAGAATGACACCCAATGCCGGAACAGCCCACAGGCCTGGCATTTTGTTGTAATTAAGCAACCACGCGCCAGCCTGATGCGCCACCGTTTTGCGCAGCGGGTTAGACTGCCCTGCCGTATCCAGTGCAGACGTCACCACGAAGCCATCGATACCTTTCACCAGCCAGACGCCGGCAATCAGGAAACAGACCATCATGACAAGTGCAGAAATCTGCGACGCTGCCCGGCTACGCAAGTGCAGCTCACCGGTGGTACGCATTTGCAGATAAGTCGCACCCTGCGCGATAAGCATCGTCAGGCTGACAACCCCCGCCAGCAAGCCGAACGGATTGAGCAACTGCAGCAAGCTGCCGGTGTAATAAAGGCGCAGATATTCATCGATATGGAAAGGCACACCTAACAGCAGGTTGCCGAACGCCACGCCGAATACCAGTGCAGGCACGAAGCTACCAATGAAGATGCCCCAGTCCCACATGCCACGCCAGCGTGGGCTTTCCAGTTTAGAACGGTAGTCAAAGCCTAATGGGCGGAAGAACAAGGCGCACAGCACCAGAATCATCGCGCCGTAGAAGCCGGAGAAGGCAGCGGCATACACCATCGGCCAGGCAGCAAACAACGCGCCACCGGCTGTGATGAGCCAGACCTGGTTACCGTCCCAGTGCGGGGCAATGGAGTTAATCATCACGCGGCGGTCAGTATCGGATTTACCGATGATCCGCAGCAGGATGCCCACGCCCATATCGAATCCATCGGTGACGGCGAAACCAATAAACAGTACGCCGATCAACACCCACCAGATGAACCGTAAAACTTCATAATCAAACATATGTGGACTCCCTATTACCGAGCTTGCTCAAGCGGCGCTGAAGGTTGTTCAAAGTGATAGCGGCCAGTTTTCAGGCTGCTTGGCCCCAGACGGGCGAACTTGAACATCAGGAACATTTCAGCGACCAGGAACAGGGTGTACAGACCGCAAATCAACCCCATCGACATCAGGACGTCAGTGGTTGTCAGCGATGAGTTAGCCACCGCCGTTGGCAGCACTTCACCAATCGCCCACGGCTGACGGCCATATTCTGCAACAAACCACCCGGCTTCAATGGCAATCCACGGCAGTGGCAGCCCGTAAAGTACCGCACGGTGCAACCAGCGTTTTTGTCCCATCTTGCCACGTATAACGGTCAGGAAAGACAAACCGATCAGCGCCAGAATCAGGAAACCGCAACCGACCATAATACGGAAGGCGAAGTACAGCGGCAGAACGCGTGGAATAGAATCTTTGGTCGCCTGCTGGATTTGCGCTTCGGTCGCGTCAGTGACGTTGGACGTATAGCGTTTAAGCAACATGCCATAACCGAGATCCTGCTTGGACTTCTCGAAGTCACTACGAACAACAGGGTCAGTATTCCCTGAACGCAACTCTTCCAGAAGGTTGTAAGCTTTCATACCGTTACGGATACGCACTTCATGCTGCGCCATCAGGTCTTTCAGACCGGTGACCGGCGTATCGACCGAACGGGTGGCAATCAGACCCAGCAGGTACGGGATTTGAATGGAATATTCATTTTCCATCTTGTCCTGATTTGGCAGGCCGATAAGTGTGAAGTTAGCCGGTGCAGGCTGGGTGTCCCACTCAGCTTCAATGGCTGCCAATTTGGTTTTTTGCACATCACCCATTTCGTAACCGGATTCATCACCCAATACGATAACAGACAGTACAGCCGCCAGACCGAAGCTTGCCGCGATGGCGAATGAGCGCTTGGCGAAGCCAATGTCGCGCCCTTTGAGCAGGTAGTAGGAGCTGATCGCCAAAATGAACATCGCGCCGGTGACATACCCTGCCGCCACGGTGTGAACGAATTTAACCTGCGCAACCGGGTTAAGGACCAGCTCTGAGAAGCTGACCATTTCCATGCGCATGGTTTCGTAGTTGAAGTCTGAGGCAATCGGGTTTTGCATCCAGCCGTTGGCGACCAGGATCCAAAGAGCAGATAAGTTAGAACCGAGGGCAACAAACCAGGTCACCGTCATGTGCTGAACTTTCGTTAAACGATCCCAACCGAAGAAGAATAAACCGACTAAGGTGGATTCGAGGAAGAACGCCATCAAACCTTCGATAGCCAATGGGGCCCCAAAGATATCACCGACGTAATGTGAGAAATATGACCAGTTAGTCCCGAATTGGAACTCCATGGTCAAACCCGTGGCCACACCCAGCGCAAAGTTTACTGCAAATAACTTGCCCCAGAATTTGGTCATATCTTTATAGATTTGTTTGCCAGAAAGCACATATACGGTTTCCATAATCGCCAACAGGAACGCCATACCGAGCGTTAATGGGACGAACAGGAAATGGTACATGGCCGTTAAAGCAAACTGTAAACGCGACAGTTCAACGATATCAAACATCTTGACCCCTAGATCCTCGGAGGAAGACTCCAACTTACAACTCTCTGACGAACCGATCGCCGGAACGCCTCATGACTTCCACTTTCAAAAACCTGCCAAACAAATAAAAACCTGTCTTAAAACGCTTTTCACTATCAATCATTTTCACAATCAATAAGATTAAATACGCCTGACACCCAACCTCACTTCGCGCGAACACAGGAAAATAGCCAGGCAGTCGCAGCGAACGGTAGTGAGAGTCGGGAAAAGTTAACAATCTTAGATCTGTTCTTGGATACTCATGTTACAGGTTCATAATGTTACGCCACTAATCCCACACAATAAATAGGTTTTTACGTGACCTAAATCTGATTTCCACCTACAGGTCAATTAGCAGTCTGTTCACCCTCACACCCTTAAATTGATCTGTAGCAATTTAAGCCTATCTCACTGTTTATTTCTATATTGTTCTTAAGGTTTCTAAAAAAAATCTGAAATATTGTTAATTATTGGTTTGATAAGGTTTTATTGAAAGACTCAGTGTTAATTTATTGTAACTTTACGGTAAATTCAATATCACCACGGACACGTAATAAAACCAATTATTAACTTTTCATTTCTTTTGAACATTTCATGCACTGTTAAGAGTTCTCATTAAAATGATGCCTTGTTAAATATTATAGCAGTAATAAAAAAGGCCACCCGCAGGTGACCTTTGATGATAATAAATAACAGTGCGTTAATTTATTGTGGCAAAACCGCTTTCACTGCATCGCCAATATCGGCCAGGCTGCGAACAGTTTTCACACCAGCCGCTTCCAGCGCAGCAAACTTGTCGTCTGCAGTGCCTTTACCACCGGCAATGATGGCGCCAGCGTGGCCCATACGTTTGCCTTTAGGAGCCGTCACACCGGCGATGTAACCGACAACCGGCTTGGTCACGTGAGCTTTGATGTAAGCCGCCGCTTCTTCTTCCGCATTACCACCGATCTCACCGATCATTACGATCACTTCAGTCTGTGGATCTTCCTGGAACAGCTTCAGGATGTCGATGAAGTTAGAGCCTGGGATTGGGTCACCGCCAATGCCGACGCAGCTTGACTGACCGAAGCCGTTGTCTGTGGTCTGTTTAACCGCTTCATACGTCAGGGTACCAGAACGGGAAACGATACCCACTTTGCCCGGCTTGTGAATGTGGCCCGGCATAATGCCAATTTTGCACTCGCCTGGGGTGATAACACCCGGGCAGTTTGGCCCGATCATCACCGTGTCGCTCTGCTCAAGCTTCATTTTCACCACCAGCATATCCAGCGTCGGGATGCCTTCAGTGATACAGATAATCAGCTTGATGCCTGCATCAATCGCTTCCAGAATCGAGTCTTTACAGAACGGAGCTGGAACATAAATCACGGATGCCGTGGCACCGGTGGTTTCCACTGCTTCACGCACGGTGTTGAAAACAGGCAGGCCGAGATGCAGGGTGCCGCCTTTGCCTGGCGTAACACCACCGACCATCTGCGTACCGTAAGCGATCGCTTGTTCAGAGTGGAAAGTCCCTTGGCTGCCGGTGAACCCCTGGCAAATCACTTTGGTGTTTTTGTTGATTAAAATCGACATTATTTCCCCTCCACTGCCGCGACGACTTGTTGAGCCGCATTGGTCAGGCTGGTCGCTGCAATGATGTTCAAACCGCTGTCTGCCAGTTTCTTGGCACCCAGCTCGGCATTGTTACCTTCAAGACGCACCACAACCGGTACGTTGACGCCCACTTCTGCCACCGCGCCGATGATACCGTCGGCAATCAGGTCGCAGCGAACGATGCCGCCAAAGATGTTAACGAACACCGCTTTCACCTTTTCGTCAGACAGAATGATTTTGAACGCTTCGGTAACGCGTTCTTTGGTTGCACCGCCGCCAACGTCGAGGAAGTTAGCCGGTTCACCGCCGTGCAGTTTGACGATGTCCATGGTACCCATCGCCAGACCTGCGCCGTTCACCATGCAACCGATGTTGCCGTCGAGTGCAACGTAGTTCAGTTCCCACTGCGCAGCCTGAGATTCACGGGCATCTTCTTGGCTGTGGTCGCGCATTTCGCGCAGTTCTGGCTGACGGAACAAGGCGTTACCGTCTGCACCCAGTTTGCCGTCAAGGCAAATCAGGTCACCGGCGGTAGTCACCACCAGCGGGTTAATTTCGATCATCGCCAGGTCGCGCTCGAGGAAAATCGCCGCCAGACCCATGAAGATTTTGGTGAACTGCTGAACTTGCTTACCGGTCAGGCCCAGTTTGAAGGCCAGTTCGCGGCCTTGGTAAGGCTGCGGACCCGTCAGTGGATCCAATGCGACTTTGTGGATCAAGTGCGGGGTCTCTTCCGCTACCGTTTCAATTTCCACGCCGCCTTCGGTAGACGCCATGAACACCACGCGACGCGAGCTGCGGTCAACTACCGCGCCGAGGTACAGTTCTTTGTCGATGTCAGTCGCTGCTTCAACCAGGATCTGGTTTACCGGCTGGCCGTGTGCATCTGTCTGGTAAGTCACCAGACGCTTGCCCAACCAGTTTTCAGCAAAAGCACGGATCTCTTCTTTGCTTTTTACCACTTTCACGCCGCCCGCTTTACCGCGGCCACCAGCATGAACCTGACATTTCACTACCCACGGACCCGCACCGATTTTGGACGCCGCTTCTTCCGCTTCACGCGGAGTGGAACAGGCAAAGCCTGTTGGTGCTGGCAGGCCGTAGCGCAGGAAAAGCTGTTTCGCCTGATACTCGTGTAAATTCATGATGTTCTATCCATTCTTAGTAGGAAGGCTTATCAGGGCACGGCGAACCGTGCCTCAGATTTTAACGATCTCTTTTGCTTCTATCCGCCAGGACTAGACGTCCAGCAGCAGACGAGCCGGATCTTCCAGCATTTCTTTGATGGTCACCAGGAAGCCCACTGACTCACGGCCGTCAACCAGACGGTGGTCATAGGACAGCGCCAGGTACATCATCGGCAGGATAACAACCTGGCCGTTCACCGCCATCGGACGATCTTTGATGGCATGCATGCCAAGGATCGCACTTTGTGGTGGGTTGATGATCGGTGTTGACATCAGCGAACCGAATACGCCGCCGTTAGTCACGGTGAAGTTACCGCCGGTCAGCTCTTCAACTTTCAGCTTACCGTCGCGGCCTTTCAGAGCCAGCTCTTTGATGTTCTTCTCGATATCGGCCATGCCCAGCGTATCCACATCACGCAGAACCGGCGTAACCAGACCGCGTGGAGTGGAAACCGCGATGCTGACATCGAAGTAGTTGTGGTAAACCACATCTTCACCATCAATAGAGGCGTTCACTTCCGGGTAACGTTTCAGCGCTTCGACTACCGCTTTCAGATAGAAAGACATAAAGCCCAGACGCACGCCATGACGTTTTTCGAACGCGTCACCGTACTGCTTACGCATGTCCATGATTGGCTTCATGTTGATTTCGTTGAACGTCGTCAACATGGCGGTGCTGTTTTTCGCTTCCAGCAGTCGCTCGGCCACGCGCTTACGCAGGCGGCTCATCGGAACGCGTTTTTCACTGCGTGCGCCGATAGCCGGGCCTGCAGCAGCGGTAGCCACTTTAGCCGGTGCTGCGTCAGCCGCAGGTTTGGCATCTTTGCCCGATTTAGCAATATGTGCGTCGATATCTTCACGGGTCAGACGACCACCCACACCGCTGCCTTTAATGGCGCTGGCGTCGAGTGAATGCTCAGCGATCAAACGGCGGATTGCCGGGCTGAGTGCGTCGTTGCTCTCTTCTTCCAGTGCCGCGGTGTGGCGTTGGGAAGGGGTAGATTCTTTATCGGAATTTTTTTCCTGACTTGCCTTACCGGTGCTGTTACCCGGACGCAGACGAGCCAGGATCTGGCGGGAAATAACGGTCGCACCTTCGTCTTCCAGAATGCTCTCAAGAATACCGGCTTCGCTTGCAGGCACTTCCAGCACCACTTTGTCGGTTTCGATCTCGACCAGCACTTCATCGCGCTCTACACTGTCGCCCGGCTTTTTGTGCCAGGTGGCAACCGTCGCATCCGCAACGGATTCAGGAAGGTCAGGGACCAAAATATCTACGCTACTCATTCTCAATCCTTCTTAAAATCGTTAATTAATGTTCAACGCATCATTAACCAGATCTTGCTGCTGCTTCTGGTGAACAGACATATAGCCCACTGCCGGAGAGGCTGACGCTGGACGTCCTGCGTAACGTAAAGAAGCCCCGAAAGGAATCACTTCACGGAAATTGTGTTGGCTGCAGTACCAGGCGCCCTGGTTCAGCGGCTCTTCCTGACACCAAACAAAATCATGGACGTGAGAGAATTTCTCAAGCACTTCCTGAATAGCCTTGTGCGGGAATGGATATAACTGTTCGATACGGACGATAGCCACATCGGTCTGCTCGTTTTTGCGACGTTGCTCCAGCAGATCATAATAGACCTTGCCTGAACACATCACGACGCGCTTGACCTGTTTGGGATCCATCTCATCAACTTCACCAATCGCTGGCAGGAAGCTGCCGTTGGCCAGGTCATCCAGCGTGGAAACCGCCAGAGGATGACGCAACAGAGACTTCGGAGACATGACGATCAGCGGGCGGCGCATTCCGCGCAGCGCCTGACGACGGATCATGTGGTACACCTGCGCCGGAGTAGACGGGATACACACCTGCATATTCTGCTCAGCGCAAAGTTGCAGATAACGTTCCAGACGTGCGGAGGAGTGCTCAGGACCCTGCCCTTCGTAGCCGTGCGGCAGCAGCATCACCAGACCACACATACGGCCCCATTTCTGCTCGCCGGAACTGATGAACTGGTCGATGACCACCTGAGCGCCGTTAGCAAAGTCACCGAACTGCGCTTCCCAAATGGTCAGGGTGCGCGGTTCTGCGGTGGCATAACCATATTCAAACGCCAAAACGGCCTCTTCGGACAACACCGAATCCCAGACGTTAAACACGCCCTGGCTGTTGTGAATATTCGCCAGTGGCACATACACGGAACCGTTTTTCTGGTTATGAACTACGGCGTGACGGTGGAAGAAGGTCCCACGGCCGGTATCTTCACCCGACAAGCGGATAGGAATACCTTCGTCTACCAGCGTGGCGTAGGCCAGATTCTCGGCACCGCCCCAGTCAAACTTCTTGTTACCTTCAGCCATTTCATTACGGTCGGCGTAAATCTTGGCAACGCGGGCCTGCATTTCGATGGCTTCTGGTACGTGGCTAACGCGACGGGCCAGTTCCTGCAAACGCTTCGGTTCAACTTTGCTCGGGTACTCTTCATCCCATTCGTGGTTCAGGTACGGAGACCAGGTGAAGGTGTGCATGTCGTTCGCGCGCCACTCTTCCACCACGCAATCCCCTGCATCGAGGGCATCACGGTACAGATTGACCATTTCAGTCGCATCTTCCAGACTGGCGACGTTTTGCTCAGTCAGAATGTCTGCGTAGATTTTACGCGGCGTAGGATGCTTTTTGATTTTATGGTACATCAGCGGCTGGGTTGCACTCGGCTCATCGGCCTCGTTGTGCCCGTGACGGCGGTAACACACCAGATCGATCATCACATCACGCTTGAAGGTGTTGCGGAAATCCAGCGCCAGGCGGGTCACGAAAGCCACGGCTTCCGGGTCATCCGCGTTGACGTGGAAAATCGGCGCCTGCACCATTTTGGCGATATCAGTACAGTAATCGGTTGAACGCGCATCTTTCGGGTTCGAGGTGGTGAAACCCACCTGGTTATTGATGACGATACGCACAGTACCGCCCACTTCATAACCCCGTGCCAGCGACATGTTCAGGGTTTCCTGAACTACGCCTTGCCCGGTGATCGCCGCATCACCATGAATGGTGATCGGCAATACCATGTTGCTGCGCGCTTCATCCAGACGATCGCGGCGGGCACGAACAGAACCGATAACCACCGGGCTGACGATTTCAAGGTGCGACGGGTTAAACGCCAGCGCCAGGTGAACCATGCCGCCTTCGGTTTCCACATCAGATGAATAACCCATGTGGTACTTCACGTCACCGGTACCCAGATGTTCTTTATGCTTGCCGGAGAACTCGTCGAACAGGTCCTGCGGTTTTTTACCCAGCACGTTGATCAGCACGTTTAAACGCCCGCGGTGCGCCATACCCAACACCACTTCACGCGTACCGTTTTTACCGGCGTGACGGATCATGTCTTTGAGCATCGGCACCAGCGCGTCGCCACCTTCCAGTGAGAAGCGTTTAGCACCCGGGAATTTTGCACCGAGATAACGTTCCAGACCTTCTGCTGCAGTCAGCTCTTTCAGGAAAGTTTTCTTTTCTGCATCAGTGAAGTTTGCACGGCCAACCACGGATTCGACACGCTGTTGGATCCAGCGCTTCTCGTCGGTGTTAGTGATGTGCATGTATTCCACACCGATCGAGCCGCAATAGGTTTGCTTCAAGGCTTTATACAGCTCACCAAGCTGCATGGTCTCTTTGCCAATGGCAAAAGAACCTACATTGAAGGTTTCCTGGAAGTCAGCATCAGTCAGATGGTGGAAAGCCGGATCCAAATCAGGTACGTCGTCCATCTTCCACAAACCGAGTGGATCGAGATTCGCATTCTGATGGCCGCGGAAGCGGAAGGCGTTGATAAGTTGCAGCACTTTAACTTGCTTGGCATCCGTTTCCGGATCGCTGATAGCGGAGTTATAGCGTGATGCGTCTTTCGCCAGGCGGCGGAAGTAGTCGCGTGTTTGAGAATGGAGTTGCTCTGGTTTAACACCCACTGTCGGAAGCTGTTTAAAAATTGAACGCCAGCTATCGTCAACGGAACCAGGATCGGTTAAGTAGTCTTCATAGAGTTGTTCTATGTAAGACTGGTTTGCACCCGCCAGATAGGAGGAATCCAGCCAGGCCTTCATTGCGCCGTTCTGCATCGTGATCCCTTAAGCTTTGAAGCTTTAGTTTTCGCCGTGGTTAATAATATTGACCGTGATACACCGCGGTACGACGGTTTTCCATACATAAACAGTTCATTGGTCTGGAGCCTGTGGCGCCACAAGGAACCTCCAAAAGACAACATGCAGGACTCTCATCGCTGTCTTTTGGCGCTACCCTGCCGGACCTGACCTTATTATTTTTTCCCTAAACCTATCCTACTCCAATTGGGAGCAACTTTGTTGCACCTTGTTGCGAATATGTTACCAACAGCTCACTTAATATTAGCGGGAACCAGGGTTCCCGCTATTGAGTAAGGTCTTTCGAACTCAGGCACCGCGCTGTAGCAGCATCGATTTGATGTGGCCGATGGCTTTGGTTGGGTTCAGGCCCTTCGGACATACGCTGACACAGTTCATGATGCTGTGGCACCGGAATACGCTGAAAGCATCGTCGAGATCGTCAAGGCGCGACTCTGTTTCAGTATCGCGGCTGTCGATCAGGAAGCGATATGCCGCCAATAAACCGGCCGGACCGACGAACTTGTCCGGGTTCCACCAGAAAGATGGGCAGGACGTCGAGCAACAGGCGCAGAGAATACACTCGTACAATCCGTCCAGTTTTTCGCGATCGATCGGCATCTGCAAATGCTCGCGGGCCGGAGGATTTTTCCCATCATTCAATAAGTAAGGTTTAATCTTCTCATACTGCTTATAGAATTGCCCCATGTCCACCACCAGGTCACGAACGACCGGTAAGCCGGGCAGCGGGCGGATGACAATCTTCTTGCCATTCTTCTGTAAAACAGAGACCGGCGTAATACAGGCCAGACCGTTCTTACCGTTCATGTTGACGCCGTCAGAGCCACACACGCCCTCGCGGCAGGAGCGACGGAAAGAGAGCGTGGGGTCCTGCTCTTTCAGCTGGATCAACGCATCCAGCACCATCATGTCACGCCCTTCTTCCGCTTCCAGCACGTAGTCTTTCATGTGCGGTGCGTCATCAATGTCCGGGTTATAGCGATAAATCGAAAATTCGAGTCTCATGATCTTTCTCCGCTATGCCCTAGTAAGTACGTGCTTTCGGCGGGAAGGCCGCACGAAGCTTAGGCTGCATGTTCACCTCACGGCGGGTCATGCTTTCTGTTTCCGGCTGATAAAGCGTGTGGCAAAGCCAGTTCGCGTCATCACGGTCAGGGAAGTCGAAGCGGCTGTGTGCCCCACGACTCTCGGTGCGGTAATTGGCAGAAACCGCGGTAGAGAAGGCAGTTTCCATCAGGTTATCCAGCTCCAGACACTCAACACGCTGGGTGTTGAACTCCGTTGAGGTGTCATCCAGACGGGCAAATTTCAGACGCTCGCGGATCACTTTCAACTGCTCCAGGCCTTCGGCCATCGCATCGCCTTCACGGAATACCGAGAAGTTATGCTGCATACAGGTTTGCAGATCTTTACGGATAGCCACCGGGTCTTCACCCGAACGGGTATTGTTCCAGCGGTTCATGCGCTCAAGGGAGACATCGATGTCATCTTGTGTCGCTTCACGGCTTTCGCCCTGCTCGTCGATCGACGCCTGCAAATGCAGACCCGCAGCACGGCCAAACACCACCAGGTCCAGCAGCGAGTTGCCGCCCAGACGGTTGGCACCGTGTACCGATACGCAGGCAATTTCGCCCACCGCGAACAGACCGGGGATCACCACATCTTCGCCCTTCTCGTTCACACGCAGCGCCTGACCGGTCACTTTGGTCGGAATACCGCCCATCATGTAGTGGCAGGTTGGCAGAACAGGAATAGGTTCTTTGATCGGGTCAACGTGAGCAAAGGTGCGGGACAGTTCAAGAATACCCGGCAGGCGGGACTCCAGAACGTCACGGCCCAGATGGTCGAGTTTCAGTTTAACGTGCGGGCCCCAAGGACCTTCACAGCCACGGCCTTCACGGATTTCGATCATGATGGAACGCGCCACCACGTCACGACCCGCGAGATCTTTGGCATTCGGTGCGTAACGCTCCATAAAGCGTTCACCATCTTTATTGAGCAGATAACCGCCTTCACCACGGCAACCTTCTGTCACCAGAACACCGGCACCCGCGATACCCGTCGGGTGGAACTGCCACATTTCCATGTCCTGCACCGGAACGCCTGCGCGCAACGCCATACCCACGCCGTCGCCGGTGTTGATGTGTGCGTTCGTGGTGGACTGGTAAATACGGCCTGCACCGCCGGTCGCCAGTATGGTGGCCTTGGCTTTGAAGTAGACCACTTCACCGGTTTCGATACAGATTGCGGTACAACCGACAATCGCGCCGTCCTGGTTTTTCACCAGATCCAGCGAGTACCATTCGGAGAAAATGGTGGTGCCGTTTTTCAGGTTCTGCTGATAAAGAGTGTGCAACAGTGCGTGACCGGTCCGGTCCGCCGCTGCCGCGGTACGTGCCGCCTGCTCGCCGCCGAAATTCTTCGACTGACCACCAAACGGACGCTGATAAATTCGGCCATCCTCCAGACGGGAGAAAGGCAGCCCCATATGTTCCAGTTCCAGAATCGCTTCCGGGCCGGTTTTACACATATATTCAATCGCGTCCTGGTCACCGATATAGTCGGAACCTTTCACGGTATCGTACATATGCCATTGCCAGTCATCCTCATGGGTGTTACCCAGCGCGACGGTAATACCGCCCTGCGCTGACACCGTATGGGAGCGGGTTGGGAAAACTTTGGAAATCAGGGCACAGGTCTGGCCCGTTTGTGAAATCTGTAATGCCGCACGCATACCGGCGCCACCTGCACCGATAACCACAGCATCAAACTCTCTGACTGGCAGATTCATTGACTACGCTCCCCAAACAACGATCGTTCCATAAAGTAGATAAACGACTAACGTCACAACGATGGCCAGTTGCAGCACCAGGCGCACAGCCAGCGGCTTGACGTAATCCGTTAACACCTGCCACATACCAATCCACGCGTGGATCAGAATCGACAGCAACGTCAGCAGGGTAAATACTTTGGTAATGGAGGAAGCAAAGAAGCCTTGCCAGACATCAAAAGTAATGTCATGAGCGATAACAACGAAGCCCACGATATAGAGGATATACAGAGTGATAACGATCGCCGAAGCACGAAGCAGAAGCCAGTCGTGTACGCCGTTGCGTCCTAATGCCGAAACATTGTTTACCATACAAAGACTCCAGCCAGAATTGACAGCAGGACGGTAATACCGATAGCCACTTGGGCAGAACGGGTACCGACAGCCAAACTCTCTTCGAGATAGCCAAAATCCATCAGCAAATGGCGGATGCCACCGCAGACGTGATAGGCCAGAGCAGTGAGTATTCCCCAGAAGATGAATTTAACGACGAAGCCATTCATGATTTCAGCTGCGTGTGCAAACCCTTCGGGAGAAGAGAGCGACATGCCGAGCAGCCAGAGGAGGATACCTACAGCGACGAAGGTAATTACGCCGGAGACACGATGTAAGATGGACGCTATCGCAGTAACAGGAAACCGGATCGTTTGCAGATCCAGATTGACAGGTCTTTGTTTTTTCACGGTTATGCCCACACACCTCATAGAGCCTTTTCGTATCGCAGCGAGCGCTTTGATAACGACGGCACTTATTATTTTACTACCCCGGCCTTGGTGGTGTTCAAACAACACATCCTCTTATTGACTGAGGCTGCAAATGCGTTGGCTGCTCTCGTTCACACGAATCACTTACCGAAGTAAGCTCATCGTATTCACTCAATTGCCGCCTTCCTGCAACCTCACTCACTTCGAGCATGAAGGAGTCATACGCTCAAACAACGACATCCATTGTAATCAAGACGCGTAGACTAATTTTCCAGCTTCGAAGGATTTCGAATTCTGCTCGGCGGCAAGTGCGTAAATCCCTGAGAGCTTACATAAGTAAGTGACTTTAGAGTGCACGCGCGCAGCCAACAACGCAGTAATTTGAAAGACAAAGAAGATGTGCTGGGTGCTCCTACTTCGGGTTACCCGGAGACCTGCGGCAAAGTATAGGTTGATCACATTCCTATTACAATTCCCCTACAATCGCTTTGGTCACATTTCTGCGAAACAGTGATTTAGCTCGCAATTTTAACAATCGCCACAAAATAAATTATGTAGTTTGACATTGGATCAACATTTCCATTACATATTAGCCATCCGCTCGCTTCCGTGATGACTACGACAGACACATCTACGCTTCCCTGTTACGCCAAGGTATGCAAAAGTGGGGATTGCGTAAAACCTCATACTCGTCGCAAGTAATCTATAATTTGAGCAAAAGAAAATAATGATCTATCGAATCTTTAACAACGATGAAACGCCTCTCGTCCGTCAAATAGTTGCCTAAAGGCGACAAAATTCGACCGTGCTCTACGCTGGCTTCTCTATCCTATCGCAGAGACCCTTTCGAAAATAATAATGGCGGAACTTCGGGTCGCAATTCAGGCTGCTCAGTTGTTGATGATTTTTAAAATAAAGGCGCTAAGGAGACTGTAAATGGCTGATAAGAAAGCGACACTTACCCTACAAGGTCAAGAACCTATCGAACTCGACGTGCTATCCGGCACATTGGGCCAGGACGAAATTGATATTCGTACCCTCGGCGCTAAAGGCTTGTTCACCTTTGACCCCGGCTTTACCTCTACTGCATCCTGTGAATCTAAAATTACCTATATCGACGGTGACGAAGGCATTTTGCTGCACCGTGGATTCCCGATCGACCAGTTGGCTAAAGAGTCTACGTTCCTGGAAGTGAGCTATTTGTTACTGTACGGCGAAGCTCCAACCCAGAAACAGTACGAAGATTTTAAGAAAATTGTTGAACGCCACACCATGGTTCACGAACAGATCACCCGCCTGTTCCACGGTTTCCGCCGCGACTCGCACCCGATGGCCGTACTGTGCGGCGTGACCGGCGCGCTGGCCGCGTTCTATCACGACTCAATTGATGTCGAAAATGAACGTCACCGCGAAATCGCCGCGTACCGTCTGCTGTCAAAAATGCCGACCGTGGCTGCGATGTGTTACAAATACTCCATCGGACAGCCGTTCGTTTACCCGCGTAATGACCTCTCCTACGCCGGTAACTTCCTGCATATGATGTTCGCAACGCCTTGTGAAGAGTATGTGGTCAACCCGGTACTGGAACGCGCCATGGACCGTATTTTGATCCTGCACGCTGACCACGAACAGAACGCCTCCACCTCTACGGTGCGTACCGCCGGTTCAAGCGGCGCTAACCCGTTCGCCTGTATCGCTGCCGGGATTGCTTCCCTGTGGGGCCCGGCTCACGGCGGCGCCAACGAAGCCGCACTGAAAATGCTCGAAGAGATCAGTAGCGTAGAGCACATTCCAGGCTTCATCAAACGCGCGAAAGACAAAAATGATTCGTTCCGTCTGATGGGCTTCGGTCACCGTGTTTACAAAAACTATGACCCGCGCGCCACCGTCATGCGCGACACCTGCCATGAAGTACTGAAAGAACTCGATCTGAAAGACAACAACCTGCTGGAAGTGGCGATGGAGCTGGAACACATCGCGCTGAATGACCCGTACTTCATCGAGAAGAAACTGTACCCGAACGTCGACTTCTACTCCGGCATCATTCTGAAAGCCATGGGAATTCCGTCGTCTATGTTCACCGTGATCTTCGCCATGGCGCGTACCGTCGGCTGGATTGCACACTGGAACGAGATGCACCAGGACGGCATCAAAATCGCCCGCCCTCGCCAGCTCTATACCGGTTACGATCAACGTGATTTTCATTCTCAGCTGAAAAAATAAGCTCTCCTTTTCAACGCTGACAAAAAAGGCACCTTCGGGTGCCTTTTTCTTTGCATTCAATCCTCTACACCTGACAAACCGGGCACCAGAAGAAGGGCCGCGATGACACACTGCCTTTGACTATCGGATCGCCGCAGCGCTCGCAGGGTTTCCCGGTGCGCCCAAAGACGTTGAAGCGAAAGAGTGCGCCGTGGTGCACATTTTCATCCATCGTGCCGCGCGTGGCGTACGACAAACGGGCGACGGACAAACAGGCATCGGCCAGCGCATCAAGCTCGGTATCATTCAGTTCTTTTGGTTTATGCCCCGGCAACAATTTTGCCAGCCACAGGATCTCAGCCCGCAGATAATTCCCCAACCCGGCCAGAAACGCCTGATCCAACAGCATACCGCCGAGCTGACGGTTGCAGAACTTAGGAGAAAGTAACCGCTCACGGACCTGCGCGACGGTCAGAGTGTCGTCCAGTACGTCCGGGCCGATACGTTGCAGGAACGGATGATTTTCGATCTCGGCTGTCTCGTAAATACCGATCTCTGACGCGCTGTACAGCAGGATGGACCCATCGGTAGTTTCCAGTTTCACCCGCAGAGAACGTTGGGTTTCTTTAGGGAGTTCACCGGCGTTGACCACCCGCCAGACACCGTACAGCTGATTGTGGCTGTAGAGCGTCTGGCCGTTGGAAAAGTGCGTCAGCAGCGCTTTGCCACGGGTTTCTATTGACGTGACTTTAGTGCCCCTGAGGGCTGACTGGTAAGGCTTCAACGAGGGAAACGCAAACCAGACATCCGTGAGCGGTTTATTGACCACCGCACGCACCAGCAAATCGGCGGCGCGGCGAATTTCAGGACCTTCAGGCATCAGTGCGTTGCGCCCTCCGCCACCCGTAAGTCCTGCTCGGTATGCAGGGCAATCGCGATGGTCAGTTCAAGGGCCTCAAGCACGGTTTTCACCGACATGCTCGGCTGGCCGGGGTGCGCCGCCGCCTGCTCAGGCAGATACGGAATATGAATAAACCCGCCCTTCACCACTTTGCACGACGGCTGCGCCAGACGATGCAACAGCCCGTACATCACGTGATTGCAGACATAGGTCCCCGCCGTTTGCGAGACAGTGGCAGGGATCCCCGCTTCGCGTAAACCGTTAACAATCGCCTTAATCGGCAACTGCGAGAAATAAGCCGCCGGGGCATCGCTGACAATCGGTCGATCGACGGGCTGGTTGCCTTCGTTATCAGCAATCCGCGCGTCATCAACGTTAATCGCTACGCGCTCAACGCTGAAATCAGCCCGACCTCCCGCCTGCCCCACCGCAATCACCATCACCGGGTCAACTTCATCAATCGCCACATTCAGCGCATCAATGGCTTTGCCAAACACACAGGGAAGCTGGCGGATCACAATGCGCGCACCTGAGAGTTCCAGATCCTCCAGTTGCTTCACCACTTCCCATGACGGATTAAGACGTTCACCGCCAAAGGGTTCAAATCCGGTAACCAGAACTTTACGCATAGCCTCTCCTGATACTTTTTATAAGATTAGCCTGCACTGACCAAAATATCCTGCTCGCGAAACGCGTCGCGTAAGCGGCGGGCGAATTCCAGCGCGTGTTCACCGTCACCATGCAGGCAGACAGTATCGGCCTGTACCGGAACGCGAACCGCGTCACGACTGATAACCGCCTGTTGCTTCACCATCATCAGCGTTTGCTGTAAGGCCAGTTCATCGCGTTCAATCAGCGCATCAGGCTGGCTGCGCGGCACCAGCGTACCGTCGCTTTGATAACGGCGGTCGGCAAACACTTCCTGACGGATTGTCAGGCCCAAACGTTCACCGGCGCGGATCAATTCACTGCCCGCCAACCCCACCAGCCGTAATGTTGGGTCAACGCTAAACACCGCACGGGCGATAGCTTCCGCAAGCTTTGGGTCAGTCGCCGCCTGGTTGTAAAGCATACCGTGCGGTTTGACATGAACCATTTTTGCACCTTCAGCATGACAGAGTGCTGCCAGCGCGCCGAGCTGATACACCACCTGCGCGAAAACCATTTCCGCCGGCAGCTGCATGGCAGTACGCCCGAAGTTTTCGCGGTCAGGGAAACTCGGGTGCGCGCCAATCGCCACGTTATATTTCAGCGCCCAGCGAACCGATTGCTGCATAGTCTGCGCATCACCGGCGTGAAACCCGCAGGCGATGTTAGCGGAGCTGACTAACTGCAACAGTGCTTCATCATTGGCGCAGCCTTCGCCAAGATCGGCGTTGAGATCCACCGTGGTTTTAACACTCATGCAGACCCCATTTTACCTGATCGATAAAACGCTGCTGCTCACGTAGCGCCGTTTGCGCGTCGTCCAGCGAGCACTTCACAAAATGCACCGGCTCGCCCAGACGGATTTGTGCCAAATTGTATAAATCCGCTTCAATCACGCAGGCAATACGCGGATAGCCGCCGGTCGTCTGGGCATCAGCCATCAGCACGATCGGCTGGCCGCCGTGCGGCACCTGCACCACGCCCGGCAACAGCCCGTGCGATAACATTTCACGGCCGGTTTCACGTTTAAGCGCATGACCGTGCAGGCGGTAACCCATGCGGTTACTCTGCGGGCTGAGTTGCCACGACGTGCGCCAGAAGGCGTCGCGGGATTCCGCGCTAAACTCCTGATACTCCGGCCCAGGCAGAGCGCGAACACGGTTGCCGAACAGCAGCTGTTTAATGCCATTCGACTGTTTGGGTTCCTGCCATACGTTGCCGACCGGCAAATGATCGCCATCGCGCAGCGGACGCCCATCCAGGCCGCCGAAACCCGTTTTGAGATCGGTACTGCGCGACCCTAAAACTTCAGGGACATCGATGCCGCCGGAGACCGCCAGATAGCTGCGCATGCCCCGCATTGGGGTTTTCATGGTCAGGATCTGACCGGGTTTTACCGCATAACGCCAGCCGGTCCACAGCGACTGGCCGTCCAGTTCGGCGTGACACCCTGCACCGGTCAGCGCAATCCAGCCTGCGCGGTTGAACTCAGTGCTGAACTGGCCGAGGGTGATTTCCAGCCCTGCCGCGTTCTCGTCATTCCCCACCAGCAAATTGCCGATGCGCAGCGCAGGGGCATCCAGCGCGCCGGTCTGGCTGACGCCCAACTGGCGGTAACCACTGCGGCCCAGATCCTGCACAGTGGTGAAGATCCCCGCACGAATAATGTTTAACATAGGCCCTCCTTCTGCGGCACAAAGCGTACTTTGTCGCCGGGACACAACAAGGTTGGCAGGGATTTTTGCGGATCAAACATGACAAGCGACGTATGACCGATCACCTGCCAGCCGCCTGGGGTGATTAGCGGGTAAATCCCTGTCTGACTACCACCAATGCCGACAGAACCGGCAGGCACCGCCAGACGCGGCTCCGCGTGGCGGGGAGTGACCAGCGCGTCAGGCATACCGCCGAGGTAAGGAAAACCGGGCTGAAAGCCCAGGAAGTAGACGATGTATTCGGCGCCGGCATGCATCTCTACCACCTGACGCGGGCTCATGCCGGTGTGCTGCGCGACAAACGCCAGATCAGGGCCGCCGCCGCCGCCATACACCACTGGGATCTCGATCAGCCGCGACTCAGGTTCGATCGCCTCGCTCTCTTCCCACCAGCGCTGTAAACGTTCGATAGCATCCAGCGCGGAGCTTTGCGCATCGGCCAGCAACACCGTCAAATTATTCATGCCGGGAATGGTTTCACGGATTGCCGGATAAGCCTGGCGGTCTCGCAAACGCTGCGCCAGACCCCAGATCCGTTGCTGGCTCGCCAAAGAAACCGGCGGCTCAAGCTCCAGTACGACTGCGCGTTCACCCAGCAGATAACATCGTGCTCGTTGCACAAAACACTCCTAAGAAAAGAGGGTGGTGATAGAAATCCACCAAAAGAAAATCGTTAGACTGGAAACAGTTATGCGGGAAACGGACCGACGATGTCAACTCGCCAGCCCCCTGTTTCCAGCCCTTTGGGTTTCGCCACTGGGTTTCAACTGCTACTCTCCCCTATATCGCTGTTTTCTCAACCCAAGTAATTGGAGTTGCAACAAGGCAGCAAGGGAAAGAATCCGATGAGCTTACTGAAGTAAGTGATTCGGATTCTTGAGTGCAGCGAACGCCGCTGCAAATTCAAGTACGAAGGGAAGAGATTGAAGAAGCCGCTGGTACTGTTTTTTCCGCTATACACCACCACGCTGCTGATGCTGCTCGGCTCCGGCTTACTCACGACCTACATCTCTTTACGGCTATCAGCCATTCACGTCAGCGGCGCAATGATCGGGGCGATCATTGCGGCCAACTACGCAGGGCTGGTGATTGGCGGCAAAATCGGCCATATCCTGATTGCCCGCGTCGGCCATATCCGCGCTTACGTCTCCTGTTCGGGGATTATCACCGCCGCCGTGCTCGGCCATGGTTTAACCGACATCATCCCGGTGTGGGTTGTACTGCGGTTGATCATCGGTCTGTGCATGATGGTGCAATATATGGTGCTGGAGAGCTGGCTGAACGATCAGGCCGAATCGGCCCAGCGCGGTGTGGTGTTTGGCTTTTATATGGTGGCGTCCTATCTCGGCATGGCACTTGGCCAGATCGTTCTGATGCTCAGCGACGGTCTGGGGATCAGCACACTTATCATCATCGCGCTCTGTTTCGCCCTTTGTCTGGTGCCGATTGCCCTGACCACGCGAACCAATGTCGGGCATATGTCCCCGGCCCCAATGGAGCTGAAATTCTTTATCAATGCCATTCCTAAAGTGCTGGCGATCACTCTGCTGATTGGCATGGTGGTCGGCTCGTTTTATGGTCTGGCACCGATTTACTCCAGCCAGCAGGAATTCACCACTCAGCAAACCGGTCTGTTTATGGCACTGGCGATTTTCGCCGGGCTGCTGGCACAGTTCCCACTGAGCTGGCTGTCGGATCACTATAACCGCAACATGCTGATGCGCATCAACGCCATCCTGCTGGCGGTGGCCGCTCTGCCGCTGGCGGTCCTGACGCACATCTCTTTCCCGGTGCTGCTGGGCATCGGGTTTGTGGTCAGCCTGATGCAATTTACGCTCTATCCGCTGGTGGTGGCGCTGGCGAATGACATGATTGAACCGGAGCGCCGCGTGTCGCTCTCCGCCTGTCTGCTGATGGCGTTTGGCGTCGGAGCCTGTATCGGGCCACTGGCAGTCGGTGCGCTGATTGAACCCCTCGGCGGTAATATTCTGTATGCATTCTTTGCGCTGTGTGGGGCGGGGATTGTAGCGCTGAGCCGGACTTCAGCCAAAGAAGAGGAGAGGGTCATGGCCGTAGATGCCCCTCTGCCGCATATTGCCATGCCGGACAGCCTGAGCAGTTCACCGCTGTCACCGGCGCTGAATCCAGCGTTTGATGAGCAACTGATTCAGGACACCATGCCCGCGCCGGAAATGGCCAGTGAAGATGCCGCCGCTAATGACGTCATCAATGACAATGCGTCACCGGAAGAAACCGAAGCGGAGAGCCCGTTTGCACCGCAGGGTGCTGACCCGGATGCCGATACCGGCCTGCAACGCGCTTTTACCCTACTAGAAGACAGCGCCCCGGAAGAAGCGCCGTCTGCAACAGAGAAGCAAATAAAATAGCCTTTTACGCCGGATTATCGATGTCGATAAATTTGACCTCAAACCCGTGCTCGGCAGCCAGCCACTCGCCGAGCGCTTTCACGCCATAACGTTCCGTGGCGTGATGGCCTGCGGCATAGAAATGCAGGCCCATTTCGCGGGCGATATGAATGGTTTGTTCAGAGACTTCACCGCTGATAAAGGCATCAACACCAAACTCTGCGGCCTGTTGAATAAAGCCCTGTCCGCCGCCGGAGCACCATGCTACGCGGCGGATCTCGTCCGGCCCGCCCTGAGAACTGTGTAGAACGTTTCGGTCAAGCAGCACTTCTATCCGCTGGCGCAATGCCTCTCCGGTCATCGGCACTTCCAGCTCACCGTAAGGCACCAGCGGCATCACTTCACCCTGTACCTGAATGCCGAACATTTTTGCCAGCTGGGCGTTATTACCCAGTTGCGGATGCGCGTCGAGTGGCAAATGGTAGCCATATAAATTGATGTCATTGAGCAGCAGCGTTTTCAGACGATTTCGCTTCATGCCGCGCACCACCGCCGGTTCATTTTTCCAGAAATAACCGTGGTGAACGACGATAGCGTCCGCTTTATGCTCCACTGCCGCGTCAAGCAAGGCCTGAGATGCCGTCACACCGGTGACAATGCGACGCACCTCAGCGCGGCCTTCCACCTGCAAACCGTTCGGTGCGTAATCCTGAAAGTTATTTACGTCAAGTTTTTGATTGATCAGGGCTTCTAGCTGGAGATTGTTCATGGCAAATCCGGTATTCAGTCAACATGATAAAAGGATAACGTAAGCCAGATAGATCCCCTAAATAATTGAAGTTGCGGCATCGGAGTCCCTGATGGTCAGTTGAACCACTTGCCGGCTTTGACCTCCTGCGCCTTCCCTTCGCTTATCATCTGCGCCTGTTTCCCCTGCGACAGATTCCGGTTGGCATCCGCCTGCGACTGCGTTACATCCGTTTGTGCCGCCTGCTGTTTAAGATCCTGGGCGATAAATTCATTTTCATGTGCCGTCCGCGCGGCCAGTTGCTGCAATTCCAGCTTCTGTTTGTCGATATTCAACGCACGCAACTGATCCTCGTAATTCTGATCCCGGCTTTTATCTTTCAGACGCTCCGTTTCCCGCGCCCTGGCCCGGGCATTTGCAGCCGCAATACGTTTATTACGCTCGGCTTCGCGATATTGATAATAGGCATCGACACGGGCGTCATAATCGTCCCAACGTGCCTGTTGTTCCACCAGCCCCTGATTTTCGGCCTGAGCTACATTAGATAATTGTTGCTGTACGTCGGCGGCATATACGGCAACCGGCGAAATAAGAGCGCTAATAAGTAACAGTGCTAATTTCTTCATCATATTCCCTTATTTATTTACCGGGCAGGTGCTATTGGGCTGAATACGGGTTTCATTCTTTTGTGTCATAAAGACCACTGCCAGACCCGTGGTGAACTGACAAGCACGTCCGGCCTGCACGGAAGTAAATATTTTAGTGTCATCTTTATAGCTGAGACTTACCCCTTCCACGATATTACGGGTATTCACCGTCGAGCCTGTCACCGCGCCAATCGTTGCGCCACCTACCGCACCGCCGGCTGTCGCCAGATCACCACCGCTGCCCAATGCGAAGCCGACAACGCCCCCGGCGATGGCGCCAATGACGGTTCCGACCAGCACCGCTGTATTATGATTATCCGTATTATCAACGGCTATTTTTGCCGGAAGCACAGAAAGAATATTCACCGTGCGCGTTTCCTGTGGCGCATTTAGCTGACCAGGCGTAAAAACATCAGCGGCATATTGATCGGCATTCGACTGACAGCCAGATAATAAGCTCACTAATAATAATGATGAGACGGAAACAGCGGTATTTTTTTTCACGATTCTTCCCTGGCATCGAAATTATAGAGTTCGAATAAACTCAGGGAATAGTACGGCGGGAAATTTTTATCTGCCGTCAGGAATTGTCATTCACCCTGACGCATTCTTAACACTTCATCCATAATTGATGGCTGCAGGCCAAAAATGAGCGGTTACTTTCTCCATAATTGATTCGGAATAGTCTCAATTATAGTTGGGTCAATATTGAGTCTGATTTTCCGGAAAAATCAGACTCAGAAGGGGATCAAACGTTGATTAAAATTCCATCTTATCGCCCTGCTGCATCCTGACAAATTTCACGCCGAGATCGTTGCCTTTTTCCAGCTGGCGGGCGATCTCCGCTTCAGGATCGACACCGGCTTTCAGGCTCGGTTTGACGTGGCTGATAATCACGGTCAGGCCTTTTAGTGAACCGGTACCGCCGCTGGCGATTTCGAATACTTTCAGCTCTTTCAGTAACCATTCCGGGGTTAAATGCCCAAACAGTTGGCTGTCCGGCACGCCGTCAGGATAAGAGGTTTCGATGATCATTCCCTTCAGACGCCTGGCCTTGACCTCATCCCCCAGCACCCGCCAGACCGCCTCCAGATTTTTCGCTTTCTCAACTTGATCCGGGCCGGTATCACCAAAGAACGCGAACGACTCATTGTTACGGCTGAGCAGAATCATACTTGATGGCGTACCGCCATGACTGAGCGGGTAAATAATGCCATCCAAACCGGTCAGACCAATGGAGAAACGCTGGGCTGGACGCGGCGCATTCAGCCGGTAGGTGCCAATACGCAAACCGCTGCCCGCATCAGTGAAATTAGGCCACACTTTGCCGTTGAAGTAGTGCTGACGCAGGGTACCGATGGTATCTGCCGTTCCATAAATCGGTTTGTGGCTGTCTTCAGGGGAGCTGATGATAAGCCCGGCAAGGTGATCCAAATGGCCGTGGCTGATGAAGTAACCCCCGATCAGATTGCGGAATACCGCGCCCTGCGGGGTATAAGGAGCTGAGTTTGCTACCGTCACCTGCGGAAAGGCGCCTTTTTCCAGTGCCTTGCTGATGCCCGGCAAAACCGAGCCAGCATCCAGTCCGAAATACAGTTTTTCATCGTTGCTGCGGATCAAATACGAAGTGAGGTTTCCCTCCTCCACGCCGCCGTGAACGCCAAGCGCCACCACGTCAAAACCGGCCATTGCCTGACTGGTCGAACACGCCAGGATCAGCGCCAACATTGTATTTCTCATCACATCGCTCCGTGTGTGGTGAAGATTGCTGTTGGTGGTCAGCCCGTTGGCTGACTCCCTCGTTTTGCCGATTCGAACGCCGCCAGCGTGTCTTTGCGGGCGTGGGAGTGATCGATAACCGGCGTCGGGTAGTCTAGCACGCGATGAAGTTTCTCAGCCCATTGATGCGGTTGATGAATATGCTTTTCTGGGACATCGGTCAATTCCGGCACCCAGGCTTTAATAAAACGTCCGGCCTTATCAAAGCGCTCGCCCTGGGTCGTCGGGTTGAAGATGCGAAAATAAGGCGCGGCGTCCGTACCGGTAGAAGCCCCCCACTGCCAGCCGCCGTTGTTGGCCGCCAGATCACCATCGAGCAGTTGCGACATGAAATAGCGCTCACCTTCGCGCCAGTCGATCAGCAAATCTTTGACCAGGAAACTGGCGACAATCATCCGCAGCCGGTTGTGCATCCAGCCGGTGGCGTTGAGCTGACGCATGGCAGCATCGACAATCGGATAACCGGTTTTACCCTCTTTCCAGGCCTGCAAATCTTGCGGCGCATGCCGCCAGCGCACGTTGTCGGTCCAGGCAATAAACGGTTGGTGTTTGCACAATGTCGGCCAGGCTACCAGCAGATGGCGGTAAAACTCGCGCCACACCAGCTCATTGAGCCAACCGAACGCGCCACCGTCACGGCGATCGAGCACCTCCGGGCACTCAGTGCGCAGGCGGTTGAAACATTGGCGCGGCGACAACACGCCGGTGGCCAGATAAGGCGACAGCGAACTAGTGCCGTCCACGGCGGGCAAGTCCCGCTGCTCAAGATAATCCTGCACGGTTTCACGGCAGAAGGTGCGCAGGCGCTCGCGTGCAGCGTCTTCACCCACCGGGAAATCGTCGCCTATTTCCTGCTGCGGCATATCAAAAGGCGTCAGCGGGTGCATGGTGACGTCGCCGTCAATATCGCGGGCTTTCGGCGCAGGCAGTGAACGGCTGTCGGACTCCGCCAGCCGTTCAAGAAAGGCGCGGCGAAACGGCGTATAGACCTTGTACATCGTGCCTTCACCGGTCGTCACCGAACCGGGCGGCAACAGCAGGCTGTCGTCAAAACTGCGGGTAATGACGCTTTCCTGCAAGGCGTTTTCGAGCGCGGCATCACGCTCGCGCTCATTGATTTCATACTGTTTGTTGTAGAACAGCGTATCGACGTGCTGCTGCTGGCAGAAATCTTTCAGCCAGCGCTGGCTGGCCGCGAAGTCATCACACTGATGATAGAAAAGCGCTATACCACGCCCACTCAGAGAAGCCTGCAACGCCTGCAAATGCTGGTAGATAAACGCCGCCTGACGGGGTGCCATCACATGGCTTTCCCACTGTTTTGGCGTAGCGACAAACACGGCAATCACCTTCGCCTGCGGGTCTTCGCAGGCGGCGTGCAGCGCACGGTTGTCGGTAATACGCAGGTCGTTGCGAAACCAGACCAGATGCGTGGTCATAAAGCTCCTTATATTTAGTGTCCGTACCTGAGTCTTAATGCTTCAGGATACGGTTCGAAATAGCGTTGCCCGGCCAGATAGGCATCCGGGTACTCCGACATGTAGTGTTTCAGCAAGGTGATCGGTGCCAGTAAAGGCTGTACCCCCTGACGGTAGCGGTCGATGAGCTGAGTCAGTTCCTGCCGCTGATGTGCGTTCAGTTGGCGACGGAAATAGCCCTGTACGTGCATCAGCACGTTGGTGTGGTTACGCCGCGTGGCCTTGTGTTGCAGCAAATCCATCAGCCGCTGGCGGTACTCAATGAAATAGTCCTCCAGCGATGACCACTCCTCCATACTGGCCACAAAACGACCCAGCTCCCGATACTGCGGCTGGGAGTGCGACAACAGCGAAAGTTTATAACGGCTGTGGAAAGCCATCAGTTTGCCGCGCGTCAAACCGCTGGTGCGCAGCTGATTTAGTTCATACAGCGCAAACACCCGCTCGACAAAATTCTCACGCAATACCGGATCGTTGAGGCGCCCATCTTCTTCCACCGGCAACCAGGGAAAGCGTTTCATCAGCGCCGCGGCATAAATACCCACCCCGCATTTTTGCCCATCTTTACCGTTGGCGCTGTACACCCGCACGCGCTCCATACCGCAGCTTGGCGATTTGGCACAAAGAATGTATCCGCATAAATGACCGAGTGGTTCGGTACGTTTTTCGGCGTAGGTCTGCATTTGCTCTGTAATATCAATGGTTTCATCATTACTGAACCGCATGGCGACGCCCTCGCCCTGCCGCACCAGACGCAGTGCCGGCCGTGGCGTCGGCAGGCCGATGGCCATCTCCGGGCAAATCGCGTCGAAACGGACATAAGGCGCCAGCTGTTCGACGGCAAACGCCAGCCGCTTATGGCCGCCATCAAAACGGACATTTTCCCCCAACAGGCAGGCGCTGATCCCAATCGGAATATGTTCACTCATGGCGACTCCCTATGTTCATCTGGAAAAAGGGCTGAAGATAGACTCATCAACGCCCGGTATGATTCAGTATAAGTTATACAATAAAATAATGTTGTACAGGTTTTGTGTTCAGACAATAAAAAAACCCGGTCAGTTAACCGGGGTTTAAGAAAGGATTTGAAAAGCTGGAACTCTGGAATCCACTAAGTCATTGGCCATACAGCAAGGCAGCAAGTGCATGAACCCCGATGAGCTGACTCAAGTCAGTGATTCGGGTGAGTGCGCGAAGCTAACACCGCTGTAGCGTCAAGGACGACGTGGATTTAGTAGAACTCTTGCGCCGCGACCTCTGCGTGTGCCAGCCACACCGGTTTATCACTGGTTTTCAGCCAGACACGGTGTAAATAGCTGTAAAAACGGGCGCGGTCCTGACGGAAAAGCATAACCGGTAATACCAGCAGACCAGCGGCCAGTACCAGAGCGCGGCGGGTGATGATGCGGGTCAGCGTATACGGCGTGTAATCAGACATAGCGTTGCTCCTTTCGGAAAGTTTTAAGGTGGATTTCGAAACTCACGGAACCTGTAAATTGAACAAAATTTTACCGCAATAGATGAAAGTTTACTACTCATCTGACCACTTAAAGCATAAAAAAACGCCACTTTTTGGTTATGACTGTAATTAAGTTACGAAAAAGTTAAATAAACACAGCTTTATGTTTCAACAATGAAAAATAAGTTAAACCCATTATTTATTCTCCTAAGCCAAATCCCGGGCTATTCGCGTTGTATCAAGGCGGCAAGGGAGCGAGTCCCCAGGAGCTTACTTAGGTAAGTGACTGGGGTGAGTAAGCGTAGCCAACGCAGAGACGACTCGAAGGGCGACGGGATTTTTATACTTTTTTTACACCTGAAGCCCTTATCTTTTCAGGATCTTTTCCCGCGTTTTCCTATTCTCGCTGCAACATAAAAAACACACCTGTGGAGGTGGACTGTGACTGTTGGCGTAATCTGCGGCGCACTGCTGGTTCTTTTGCTGCTCGGCTATCTGGTTTATGCCTTGCTGAATGCGGAGGAATTTTAAATGGCAGCTTCGGCATTCTTACTCATCGCCAGCTTTATGCTGGTGCTATTGCTGCTTTCAAAACCGTTGGGCAATTTTATTGCTCAGTTGATTGAAGGTCGGCCCGTCGCATTTTTACAAGGGTTTGAACGCGGGATATTACGCACGGCGGGGAGCGCCGAGACCGAGATGAACTGGTGGCAATATGCACTGGCCATCATGGTTTTCAACATTCTGGGGATTGTGATTTTAATGGCGCTGCTGATGGCGCAAGGCTCGCTCCCCCTCAACCCGCAGAACTTTGGCGGTTTGTCTTGGGACCTGGCCTTTAATACTGCCATCAGTTTTGTCAGCAACACCAACTGGCAGGCCTACAGCGGTGAAAGCACGCTGAGCTATTTGAGCCAAATGGTTGGCCTGACAGTACAAAACTTCCTGTCCGCCGCCACCGGGATTGCCGTGGCCTTTGCGCTGATCCGTGCTTTTGCACGTCCTTCCGCGCAGACCATTGGTAACGCCTGGACTGACCTGTGGCGCATTACCATTTATCTGCTGATCCCAATAGCGTTGCTGATCGCGGTGTTCTTTGTCAGCCAGGGCGTGCTGCAAAACTTCGAAGCTTATCAGCACGTCACCACGCTCGAAGGCTTGCAACAAACGTTGCCAATGGGGCCGGTGGCTTCGCAGGAAGCGATCAAAATGCTCGGGACTAACGGCGGCGGCTTCTTTGGGGCTAACTCGGCTCATCCGTTTGAAAACCCAACCGCACTGAGCAACATGGTGCAGATGCTGGCGATTTTCCTCATCCCTTGCGCGCTATGCTTCGCCTTTGGCCGCGTGGTCGGCGACAACCGTCAGGGCCATGCGCTGATATGGTCGATGTCGATCATTTTCGTGGTGTCAGTGGTCGTCATTATGTACGCCGAATTGCAGGGTAACCCGCACCTCACCCAACTCGGTGCCACCAGCAATATCAATATGGAAGGTAAGGAAAGTCGCTTCGGCATTCTGGCTTCCAGCTTCTTTGCGGCGGTCACAACGGCGGCGTCATGCGGTGCAGTTAACGCCATGCATGACTCCTTCACCGCACTCGGCGGAATGGTGCCGATGTGGCTGATGCAAATTGGTGAAGTGGTGTTCGGCGGTGTGGGTTCAGGTCTGTACGGCATGCTGCTGTTCGTGCTGCTGACGGTGTTTATCGCCGGTCTGATGATCGGCCGCACACCGGAGTATCTCGGTAAGAAGATTGACGTTTACGACATGAAGATGACCGCGCTGGCGATTCTGGTCACACCGACACTGGTGTTGCTCGGCACCGCGCTGGCATTAGTCACTGATGCAGGTCGCGCCGGTATTGCTAACCCTGGCGCACACGGTTTCAGCGAAGTGCTGTATGCCGTCTCTTCAGCCGCCAACAACAACGGCAGCGCCTTCGGCGGCCTGAGCGTCAATACACCGTTCTACAACGTACTGTTAGCCGTATGTATGTTCTTCGGTCGCTTCGGGGTGATTTTACCGGTCCTGGCCATCGCGGGTTCACTGGTTGCGAAAAAACGCCAGAAAGCCGGTAACGGAACACTGCCAACGTCTGGCCCGCTGTTCATCGGCCTGCTGGTCGGTACGGTTCTGCTGGTCGGTGCGCTGACCTTCGTTCCTGCGCTGGCCCTCGGTCCGGTGGCGGAACATTTGCAGGTGTGGTCCACGCAGTAATGCCTTGACCCCGTTGAATTCATGAACAGTGAGATTAAGAAAATGACTCGTAAGAAACGTGCGCTGTTTGATTCGCGCCTCATCCGCACCGCCCTGCTCGACGCGGTGAAGAAACTGGACCCCCGCGTCCAGTGGCGCAATCCGGTAATGTTCGTGGTTTATCTCGGCAGTATTCTGACCACGATGATTTGGCTGGCTATTCTTTTCAAACAAACCGACGGCAGCGCCGGGTTTACCGGCAGCGTGTCGCTGTGGCTGTGGTTTACCGTGCTGTTCGCCAACTTTGCCGAAGCCCTGGCCGAAGGCCGCAGTAAGGCGCAGGCACAGAGCCTGAAAGGGGTGCAGAAAACCAGCTGGGCGAAGAAGATTTATGAACCCCGCCCGGAATCACCGGTGATCAAAGTGGCCGCCGATTCCCTGCGTAAAGGCGACATGGTACTGATCGAAGCCGGTGATACCGTGCCGTGCGACGGTGAAGTGTTAGTCGGCGGTGCGTCAGTTGATGAAAGCGCCATCACCGGTGAGTCTGCACCGGTTATCCGCGAGTCCGGCGGTGACTTCTCCTCCGTCACCGGCGGGACCCGTGTGCTGTCTGACTGGCTGGTGGTGCAGTGCTCGGCTAACCCAGGCGATACCTTCCTTGATCGGATGATCGCCATGGTGGAAGGCGCCAAACGTCGCAAAACACCAAACGAAGTGGCGCTGACCATTCTGCTGGTGGCGCTGACGCTGGTGTTTGTGCTGGCAACGGCCACGTTGTATCCATTCTCCTTGTTCAGCGTTGACGCCAGCCATGTCGGCGTGCCAGTAACCGTTACTGTGTTAGTGGCGCTGCTGGTTTGTCTCATCCCAACCACCATCGGCGGTCTGCTGTCGGCCATCGGGGTGGCGGGTATGAGCCGTATGCTGGAAGCCAACGTGATCGCCACCAGCGGCCGTGCGGTCGAAGCAGCCGGTGACGTGGATGTGCTGCTGCTGGATAAAACCGGCACCATCACGCTGGGTAACCGCCAGGCATCGCAGTTCCTGCCCGCACCTGGGGTGACGGAACAGGAACTGGCCGATGTCGCACAGTTATCTTCGCTGGCCGATGAAACACCGGAAGGCCGCAGTATTGTGGTGCTGGCAAAACAGCGCTTTAACCTGCGCGAACGTGATATTCATTCGCTGAACGCCACTTTCGTGCCCTTCTCGGCGCAAACCCGCATGAGCGGCGTGAACATCGGGGATCGCAGCATTCGTAAAGGGTCTGTCGATGCCATTCGTCGTCACGTGGAAACCAACGGCGGCAGCTTCCCGCTGGCCATCGAAGGCCTGGTGGAAACCGTGGCCCGCAAAGGCGGAACACCGCTGGTGGTGGCGGAAGATGCCCGGGTGCTTGGCGTGGTCGAGCTGAAGGATATCGTTAAAGGTGGCATTAAAGAGCGCTTCGCCGAACTGCGTAAGATGGGTATCAAAACGGTGATGATCACCGGGGATAACCGTCTGACCGCCGCAGCAATTGCCGCTGAAGCCGGTGTGGATGATTTCCTGTCTGAAGCCACGCCGGAAGCCAAGCTGGCCCTGATTCGTCAGTACCAGTCAGAAGGTCGCCTGGTGGCAATGACCGGCGACGGTACCAACGATGCCCCGGCACTGGCGCAGGCTGACGTGGCGGTTGCCATGAACTCCGGTACGCAGGCGGCGAAAGAAGCCGGCAACATGGTCGATCTGGATTCCAACCCGACCAAACTTATCGAAGTGGTGCACATCGGTAAACAGATGCTGATGACGCGCGGCTCGCTGACCACCTTCAGTATTGCCAATGACGTTGCCAAGTATTTCGCCATCATTCCGGCGGCCTTCGCGGCAACCTATCCGCAGCTCAATGCGCTGAACGTGATGCATCTGCATTCACCGTCATCCGCCATTTTGTCAGCGGTTATTTTCAACGCCCTGGTGATTGTGTTCCTGATCCCACTGGCGCTGAAAGGCGTGAGCTATAAAGCCATGAGTGCCGCGTCGCTGTTGCGTCGTAACCTGTGGATCTATGGCGTAGGTGGATTGCTGGTGCCGTTCGCAGGTATCAAGCTAATTGACGTGATCCTGACTGTATTACACCTGAGCTAAGCTTTCTTTGAGGACAATGCACATGTCTGTTACGACAATGAGAAATACACGTCACAGTTATATCCGTCCGGCCATTGTGATGACGGTATTACTGACGCTGGCGACCGGGGTGGTTTACCCGCTGATCACCACCGGGATCTCCACCGCCTTGTTCCATCAACAAGCGGAAGGTTCACTGATTCTGGAGGGAGATAAGCTGATAGGCTCTGAACTGATTGGTCAGAACTTTACCCACAACAACTATTTTTGGGGACGTCCGTCGGCGACATCCGACACCCCCTACAACGCGATGGCGTCCGGCGGCAGCAATCTGGCAGTGAGCAATCCGGCGCTGGACAAAGCCGTAGCGGATCGCGTGGCGGCACTGCGTCTGGCAAATCCACAAAGTTCGCCACAGGTGCCGGTGGATCTGGTGACCGCGTCCGGCAGTGGTTTAGACCCACAAATCTCGGTGGAAGCCGCACAGTGGCAAGCCCAGCGCGTTGCCAGCGCCCGTGGTTTAACGGTGGCGCAAGTGACTAAACTGATTGATGATAATACCGTCTCGCCGCTGGTGAATTTCCTCGGCCCGACCGTGGTGAACGTGGTTCAATTGAACCATGCATTGGATCAGGTGAAAGCGCAGTAATTTGTTCGAACTCACATTGTCAGATCAGGGTGCAACACGCTGTACCTTTCGGAGAGATCTCCCGGAAGGCACAACATGCTGCGCCCGTTCGGCTTTCTATAAAACAAGGATCATCATGGTGGAAGAATCACACAGACCTGACCCCGACAGTCTGCTGGCACTGGCCAATGAGAAGCCACGCGGGCAACTGAAGGTTTTTTTCGGTGCCTGCGCGGGCGTCGGGAAAACCTACGCCATGTTGCAGGAAGCGCAGCGGCTGCGCGCCACGGGTCTGGACGTGCTGATAGGCGTGGTGGAAACCCATGGGCGCGCAGAGACCGAAGCCATGTTGCCGGGTCTGAGCCAGCTCGCGCCAAAACGCATTCAGCATCGTGGGCGTCTGGTGCAGGAGTTCGACCTCGATGCCGCCCTCGCCCGCCATCCGGCGCTGATTCTGATGGACGAACTGGCGCACAGTAACGCAGCGGGTTCGCGCCATCCGAAACGCTGGCAGGATATTGAAGAGTTACTCGACGCGGGCATCGACGTGTTCACCACTGTCAACGTCCAGCATCTGGAAAGCCTGAATGACGTGGTCAGCGGCGTCACCGGCATCCTCATTCGTGAAACCGTGCCCGACCGCCTGTTTGATGATGCCACTGAAGTGGTGCTGGTGGATCTTCCGCCTGACTCCCTGCGCCAGCGCCTGAAAGAGGGCAAGGTTTATATTCCCGGTCAGGCCGAGCGGGCTATCGAACATTTCTTCCGTAAAGGTAACCTGATTGCCCTGCGTGAACTGGCGCTGCGCCGCACCGCCGACCGCGTTGATGACCAGATGCGCGAATACCGCGACGACCGTGGCATTCACCGCGTGTGGCATACCCGCGACGCGCTGCTGCTGTGTATTGGACACGGCGGCGGTAATGAAAAACTGGTGCGCGTGGCATCCCGTCTGGCGGCACGTCTGGGTTGCGTCTGGCACGCGGTTTATGTCGAAACACCGCGCCTGCACCGCCTGCCTGAAGGCCAGCGGCGCGCAATTTTACGCACGCTGAAACTGGCTCAGGAACTGGGCGCTGAAACCGCCACCCTCTCCGACCCGCAGGAAGATCAGGCTATTTTACGCTACGCCCGTGAACATCGGCTGGGCAAGATTATAATGGGCCGCCGCAAAGAGCAGCGCTGGAGAATGGGTGGCAGTTTTGCCGACCGGCTGGCGCGTATCGGACCGGATTTGGATCTGGTGATTGTCGGGCTGGAAGACGCCCCGCCGGTCACCACACGCAAAGAACACGATGCCCGCACCTTCGCGGAAAAATTCAGTCGTCAGCTTCAGGGCTGCGCGTTGGCCGTGGCGCTGTGCGCGATGATCACGCTGTTTTCCCAGTGGCTGGTTCCGGCCTTTGATCAGGCTAACCTGGTGATGGTCTATCTGCTTGGCGTGGTGATCGTGGCGCTGTTTTATGGCCGCTGGCCGTCGGCGCTGGCGGCGGTGATCAACGTCGTCAGCTTTGATCTGTTCTTCGTGCAGCCGCGCGGATCGCTTGCGGTAACTGACGCGCAATATCTGGTGACCTTTGCGGTGATGCTGATTGTCGGCATTTTGATCGGTAATCTGACCGCCGGTGTGCGCTATCAGGCGCGTATCGCCCGCCATCGCGAGCAGCGGGCACAGCATCTTTATGAGATGTCAAAAGGGCTGAGTCAGGCGCTGACGCCGGACGCCATTGCGCAGACCAGCCGTCACTTTATCTCATCGAGTTTGCATGCCAAAACGGCGGTCTTACTGCCACAAGAGAATGGCAGTTTGCAGCCAGCGGGATCAGATGAAGGCACCAGTATCGTGGTGGATGACGCCATTGCCCGCTGGAGTTTTGACAAACAGATGCCCGCCGGTGCCGGCACCGACACGCTCGCGGGCGTGCCCTATCAGCTTCTGCCACTGGTGGCTTCCGGCCAGTCGCGCGGGCTGCTGGCGGTGGAGCCGGCCAACGTTCGCCAGCTGATGGTGCCGGAACAGCAACGTCTGTTGCAGACCTTTACGGTACTTATCGCCAACGCCCTCGATCGCTTGCACCTGTCGGCCCGCGCAGAAACCGCCCGGCTCGATGCCCAGCGCGAACAGCTGCGCAATTCACTGCTTTCGGCGCTTTCCCATGATTTACGTACGCCGCTGACCGTGCTGTTTGGTCAGGCAGAGATCCTGACGCTGGATTTAGCCTCCGAAGGGTCAAAACATGCGCCGCAAGCCAATCAGATCCGCCAACAGGTGCTCAGCACCACCCGGCTGGTGAATAATCTGCTGGATATGGCGCGCATCCAGTCCGGTGGGTTTAATCTGCGCAAAGAGTGGCAGTCGGTGGAAGAGATCGTCGGCAGCGCCCTGCGTATGCTGGAAACCGTGCTCAGCTCCCATGAGATAAAAATCGAGCTACCGCCGGAGCTGTTGCTGGTCAATTGCGATGGCAGCCTGATTGAACGGGTGTTTATCAACTTGCTGGAAAATGCCCATAAATATGCGGGCGCAGGGGCCGTCATCGGTATCCGGGCCACGCCGCTGGACGACTGGCTGGAGATGGAAGTGTGGGATAACGGGCCGGGGATCGCACCCGGCGCTGAACGCGCCATCTTCGATAAATTCTCTCGCGGCAATAAAGAATCCGCAATACCGGGTGTGGGCTTGGGATTAGCGATTTGTCGTGCCATTATTGATGTACACGACGGACGCATTTGGGCCGAGAATGGCCCGAACGGCGGCGCACGTTTCCGTTTTCGCCTGCCGCTGGAAAAATTGCCTGAGATGGACACTGACATTAACGAGGAACTGTGACTGCATCCCCCATTAATATTTTGATTGTTGAAGATGAAAAAGAGATCCGGCGCTTTGTCCGCACAGCGCTGGAAGGGGAAGGTTTGCGCGTGTTCGAGAGCGATACGCTGCAACGCGGGCTGATTGAAGCCGGCACCCGCAAACCGGACCTGATTATTCTCGATCTCGGTTTGCCGGACGGTGATGGCCTGACGTACATTCGCGATTTGCGTCACTGGAGCGCCATTCCGGTGATCGTGCTGTCGGCACGTACCAGCGAAGAGGACAAAATTGCCGCACTGGATGCCGGGGCCGATGACTTCCTGACTAAGCCGTTTGGCGTCGGCGAGTTACTGGCCAGGGTGCGCGTCGCGCTGCGCCGTCATGCGGGCAGCTCACAGGAAAGCCCGCTGGTGACCTTTTCTGACGTCACGGTGGATCTGATCAACCGTCGCGTACAGCGAAACGGGGAAGATTGTCACCTGACACCGATTGAATTTCGCCTGCTGGCTGAACTGCTGGCCAACAGCGGTAAAGTGATCACCCAGCGTCAGCTACTGAGCCACGTCTGGGGGCCGAATTACGTCGAACATAGCCACTATTTACGTATTTACATGGGGCATCTGCGCCAGAAGCTGGAAGCCGATGCCACCCGCCCGCGTCATCTGCTGACCGAAACGGGTGTCGGCTACCGTTTTCTGCCTTAGGGTAATCATTAACAGGCTCTGATGTTTTTTGCCTGACAATCAGGCATTAAATCTGAACAACGTTGAAGCTGGCATTACATTACATAGGAAGGTGATTTGTTAACATCAGGTCCGCTGCTAAAGAATCATTTAGCTGTTGGTATATTTCGTGATGATTCGCAGATTTATAGCCGGTAAGTAAAGTGCGGGCTTCTTCATTCCACCCTGAAGAACGCAATCGTGCCTGATTTATTTCTGCGTTAATCCTGCCATTAACTCCAGCGTCACTAATCTGAAAAGCAATATTATCAATATATTCTGAGTAGAGACGGAATGTTTCAGGAGACCAAATGGCTCTATTAGAGTACATGATGGCGTTAATATTTTGTCTTGTTTTTTTTATTTCACTGACCGATATATTCTCCCAGTCACCCACTTCTTCTATATAACAGTAAATTTGATTCAATGGCTGTTTTATCTGGTCATAAACCGTCAATCGCCTGTCCGCTAGTTTTGCAGAGATTTCCTTTTCAATAAGTTGTTTTGACTGGAATTTCGTAATACTCTGCTGTACAAAAAAACCACTAACCCCTATCATTACAGGAACTGTAATAGAGACTATTATTTTCGCAATTTCTATCATCCGACTGAATTTTTTATCGTCCATGTTTTCTTTCCGGCTACTTTTGATTTAAGTTGAAATATCCATTTCTTCATCAGTACTTTACAGATTCTATTGCAAATAATAATCCGAACAATAATGTAAATATCCCCGCATTATGTCTAAAAGAAACACGCTGATAATTCAGCGTGTTTCTGCGCAGATGCAAAATGCGATTTATTTGGCGTCGGCGAGAACTTTGCTGACGATATCCACGGCTTCTTTCTCAATTTTTTCGCGATGTTCTGCACCAAGGAAGCTTTCACAATAGATCTTGTAAGCTTCTTCAGTACCGGACGGACGCGCGGCGAACCAGCCGTTTTTGGTCATCACTTTCAGACCACCGATCGACGCGCCATTACCCGGTGCGTTGGTCAGGCGGGCGGTGATAGGGTCACCGGCCAGAGTGTCAGCTTTCACCTGTTCAGGGGAGAGTTTAGACAACGCCGCTTTCTGTGCGTGGGTCGCGGGTGCCTGAATACGATTGTAGCTTGGGGCACCGAAACGGGCTGCCAGCTCGTTGTAATGCTCCTGCGGATTCTTACCGGTAACCGCTGTGATTTCCGCCGCCAGCAGACACATAATGATGCCGTCTTTGTCGGTGGACCACGGTGTGCCGTCGAAACGCAGGAACGAAGCACCCGCACTCTCTTCGCCGCCAAATCCGAAGCTGCCATCGAACAAACCATCAACGAACCATTTGAAGCCCACCGGCACTTCCACCAGCTTGCGGCCCAAATCTTCAACCACACGGTCGATCATCGCGCTGGAAACCAGCGTTTTGCCGACGGCAACATCTTTGCCCCACTGCGGACGGTGCTGGAACAGATACTGAATCGCCACCGCCAGATAATGGTTCGGGTTCATCAGGCCAGCAGGCGTCACGATACCGTGGCGGTCGTAGTCAGGGTCATTAGCGAAGGCAAGGTCAAACTTGTCACGCAGCGCCAGCAGACCGGCCATGGCCGATTCAGACGAGCAGTCCATGCGGATCACGCCGTCGTGGTCGAGATGCATGAAACGGAAAGTCTGATCGACGGAGTCATTCACCAGCGTAAGATCCAGCTGGTAATGCGCGGCGATGCGTTTCCAGTACTCGATACCAGAACCGCCGAGCGGATCCACACCGAGCTTCAGGCCCGCTTTCTGGATGGCTTTCATGTCAACGATTTCGCCCAGACTCTCAATGTAAGGCTGGACCAAATCAATCGCTGTCAGGTGTCCGCTTTTCCAGGCCGCATCCAGCGTCTGGCGCTGTACGCCGGCCAGTTTGGCGGCCAGCAGGGCGTTGGCACGTTTTTCAATCACCGAAGTCAGATCGGTATCCGCCGGTCCGCCATTGGTAGGATTGTATTTAATGCCACCGTCTTCCGGCGGGTTGTGCGATGGAGTGATAACAATACCATCGGCCTTCGCGCCACCTTTACGGTTGTGCGTCAGGATCGCGTGCGATACCGCAGGCGTCGGCGTGAAGCCGTTCTCTTCCTGCACGATAACGTCAACGCCGTTGGCGGTCAGCACTTCCAGCACAGAAATAAAGGCGGGCTCAGACAGCGCATGGGTATCTTTCCCCACGTAGCACGGGCCGGTGGTGCCCTGCTCTTTACGCACTTCGGCAATCGCCTGAGCAATCGCCAGAATGTGATTTTCGTTAAAGCTGTGGCGCTCTGCGCTGCCACGGTGGCCGGACGTGCCGAATTTCACCGCATGAGCAGTATTCGCCGGGTCCGGTTGCAGGACGTAATATTGTGACGTCAACTGCGCCACATTAATCAAATCGCTTTGCTGAGCAGGTTGCCCTGCACGGGGGTTATTGGCCACTGGCGCTTCTCCCTGACGCTGAAATTAGAGTGTACCGCACACTTTGTCAGTCAGTTCCGCGGGGAACTGCATCAATTGCATGATGTGTTCAATCATGCTGCGTTTGCGGTCTGTGTTGGTATTGGTGATAACCCAATACGGCGTTCCAGGAACGTGTTTAGGTTTGGTATGGATACCGTTTTGCAGCAGGGTCTGCTGGTCACCGGCGAAATAGGTGCGCGTGCGGCCACGAAGGGAATCTGTCGCGGCAGCGAATTCTTTAGGATTCAGGCAATACAACGTAGACAGAATCAGCATGAAACGGTTCACCGCTTTGGTCTGCTCTGCGTACTCGTCAGACAGCAGCAGTTCACGCACGGCACGCACTTTGTCACGTGCGGTGTTGGCGGCAACGGCAGGCGCTTTTTCCTGGGCAGCGGCACCTGAAACCGGCGAACCCGCAACGGCAGGTGTGGACTTCACTTCCTGACCGGCAGAAAACTTCAACATACGGCGCAAAATATCCGACGCAGTTTCACCGATATGCTGCGTATGGCTGGCAATATAACGGTAGAGTTCTTCGTCAACCTCAATAGTTTTCATCTTTTTCCAGTACTGTTTTTTCTACTTAATTTGTTCAAAAGGATTATACAAATTTCTACGCGTTTACGAACAGGGGAATTGTGCCGCGAAGCAAAAAGCAGAATTATTACCTTTCGCTGCATGCTGGCCCCGGCCTGTTCTTCTCCACGTAGTGAAATCCCGCTCAGGCATCAGGCAGAAAACTTTCCATTTTAAAAATTATCCGCCACTCATGATAACCTAATGAGATTGTTTATCTGCATGAACTTCACCATGAAATTACATTATCGTCTGCAAGAATCCGCCCAACCTGATAGTAAAACCCTACCGGTTTTGCTGGTCCACGGTCTGTTTGGCACGCTGGATAACCTCGGCGTGCTGGCTCGCGACCTGAAACAACAGCATAGCGTGTTGCAGGTTGATATGCGTAATCACGGCCAGTCAGGACGGTCTGACGACATGTCTTATGCCGCGATGGCGCAGGATTTACTGGAAACGTTGGATGATGTGGGTATCCAAAAAGCCATTGTTATCGGCCACTCCATGGGCGGTAAAGCCGCGATGGCCATGACGGCGCTGGCGCCGGAGCGCATTGCGAAACTGGTGGTGATTGACGTCGCACCGGTGGATTACCAGACGCGTCGCCACGATGAGATTTTTGCCGCCATCAACGCGGTGACCGAGGCAGGTCTTCATGATCGCAGTGCCGCTGCTGCCTGTATGCGTGACGTTATAAAAGAAGAAGGGGTGATTCAGTTCCTGCTCAAATCGTTCCAGCAAGGTGAGTGGCGTTTTAATGTGCCGGTGCTGATGGCGGAGTATGAAAAAATCGTTGGCTGGGAGACCCTCCCCGCGTGGCCGCATCCGGCGCTGTTTATCCGTGGCGGTTTATCGCCTTACGTTCAGGATAAATATCGTGATGCTATTGCCAGCCAATTTCCGCTGGCGCGCGCGCATGTGGTGGCCGGAACCGGTCACTGGGTACACGCAGAAAAACCGGAAGCGGTACTGCGTGCTGTACACCGATTCATCGATGAAGCCTGATGTGGGATAAGCTGGGGATAAATTGTGCAAAAAGGCTGCATAACTTAGTCACTTAGCCATAATTCCGGGCTTTTAACCGTTGTGAACCCCGGTATGGCTGGGGTATGATTGCGCGCTGAAATTTTGCCGCCTCGCGTTATGTTGTATAACACGGTGCGAGGGGTAAATGGGGTTAGGGTTTATTAGCCCGAAATGTGTAAGGCAATCGTCTGAAACGGCTTGCCGTTTTCCGATGTAACTTCCCTGGTTGTACCGCTACCTATGGCAAAAGAACAACTGGATCGCACGACGCTTGATCTGTTCGCAGATGACCGCCGTCCAGGGCGTCCAAAAACAAATCCGCTTTCCCGTGATGAACAGCTCAGGATCAACAAGCGTAACCAGCTGCGCCGCGATAAAGCGAGTGGCTTGCGACGCGTAGAGCTGAAAATGAACGCCGAGGCGGTTGATACACTCAACAAGCTGGCGGAAGAACGCAATATTAGTCGTAGCGAACTGATTGAAGAGATGCTGCTGGCGCATCTGAATCAGCAAAGCTAAAGATCGATCCCCACTATCCAAAATCGCTCATGTTGCATCAGGGTAACGCATGCTGAGGCAGCGTGACGGATAAGGTTGAAAGCGGGTAGCCGTTGCCGGTACCCGCCTGTTTTTCATCTCTGGCTATTCTTCGTCACTTCTTTGTTAAAATTTTTCCCAATTTTCTGTACTTCTGCCACCTGCCAGCTCGATATCCGGGCGTAACAACGGCGATTTATGGGCAGCCGGTTTCTTCTGGTTAACCCCGGAAACATGGTCTTTCAACTTGAAGGTTGCCACGGCGTTGTTGAGCAATGCAGCCTGCTCTTCCAGTGAAATAGCGGCCTGTGAGGCTTCCTCTACCAACGCAGCATTCTGCTGGGTGACGCTGTCCATTTGTGTCACCGCAATAGCAACCTGACTGATTCCTTTACTCTGCTCATCTGATGCCGAGGCAATTTCAGCCATGATATCGGTGACGTGGGTGATTGAGCGAACCACGTCATCCATGGTCGAACCGGCGTTTTCCACCAGTTTCGAGCCACTGTCGACCCTTGAAACTGACTCGCTGATCAGCTGCTCGATCTCTTTGGCAGCCTGCGCACTGCGCTGCGCTAAATTACGCACTTCGCTGGCAACCACGGCAAAACCGCGCCCCTGCTCACCCGCTCGCGCGGCTTCTACAGCAGCATTCAGCGCCAGGATGTTGGTCTGGAAGGCGATACTGTTGATGACTGAGGTGATCTCCGCAATCTTCTTCGAGCTGCCGGAGATCTCTTTCATCGTACTGACCACATCCGCCACGATACTCCCGCCTTTACGTGCGGTAGCTGACGCATCCACGACCAACTGGCTGGCGTGATGGGCGTTGTCGGCATTGTGTTTCACGGTCGCGGTGAGCTGCTCCATACTGGCTGCCGTCTCTTCCAGAGCCGATGCCTGCTGTTCGGTGCGCGAGGAGAGATCATTGTTGCCAGCGGAAATCTCCGAGGCTCCCTGATAAATATTGTTGGTGCAGTTACGGATGGTTTGCACGGTATTGATCAAACTGGCCTGCATGGCATTAAGCAACGGGATCAGTTTGCCAGCACAGTTTTTGCCGAACTCTTCCAAATCATGCGTCAGATCACCACGGGCAATAACCGCAAACTGGTCACGGATTTTGTTGAGTGGATTCACCAAAGCCATCACAAGGTAGCGATCGGTCAGGAACAAAATCACGATGCCCAGGCCAAACGCAGTCAACAGGATGATTTTGCTCACCTGGGTCAGATGACTGGATTGTTGTTCCGATTTTTGTAACGCGACGGCGATCAGGCCGTTCGCCTTCTCGACCGTAGCGCCAAATTTGACACTCAGCGGCACCACAGACACATTTGCAATCTGCTTGTAGGCTTCAAAGTTTCTACTGCTGGCGGCATTAAACAGTGGCCTAGCGCCCTGCTCCGCCAGTGCTGACCAATCAGTGAGTAGCTCCTGAACAATCGCATCGTCTAACCCAGGATGAGGGGCGTTCCTAAATGCCGTCAGCGCCTGCGTCATGTTAGTGATTGCCAGCTTTGCGTTGTCAAAGATTTCAGGACCTTTGCTGGGGTCGCTCTGAAGTAGTGCCATAGCGCGGGTCAAACGGGTTTGTGAACGGAAATACTGGTCACTGCCTCGGTGTATCAGTGTCAAATCATTAACCAATGCGACATTGATTTCGGCGTTTTTCGTCAAGGAGTTAAGTGATGTGACGGTATAGATTGCAACACAGGCCCACATGACGCAAAAAACGCCAAGGATCCATAACAAGGCTGCCCTGATGGTGATATTTTTCAAAAATTGCACAATGTGCCTCTCGTGAAACGTTAACGTTTCTTTTTATGAGATTAACGGGGATGCAGAGAATCAAGACAGGTCTCGGCCTGAGATTGGCACCGGGACATGGTTGAACACCTCTCCGGGCATCGATTTCTTTATTATGTTGAGATTCCTCTCGCATCTTCTATCGGCTCAGGAACAGTAAAATTTAGTTACGCTGCGAAATTTTTTTCATATTTGCGATTACCCGCGTCTTCAGCAAGGACAAGGTCTATACCCCCACTAACGGCATAAAACACACGAAGGCGATAACGCTTCGCATTAATGACCGATAAACTTATTTTCCAATCCGTATAGGTGCGCAGAAGCATGTTCTCCATGCGGCGAGTTTGCTATTATCTGCGGCATTATTGCCTGTGATGTATGCCCAAAATCATTCAAGTTGCACGAAAGCGTCGCCAACGCATCTGAGTCTTGAAAAATAACGGGTATAAGGCTTTTCATTGAGAACAAGAGGTTACGAATCTTATGGCCGTAGTAGGAATCTTCTTTGGATCCGATACTGGTAACACCGAAAACATCGCTAAAATGATCCAAAAACAGTTGGGTAAAGATGTTGCCGAGATACACGACATTGCTAAAAGCAGCAAAGAGGATCTGGAAAAATTCGATATTTTGCTGATCGGTATTCCTACCTGGTATTACGGTGAAGCGCAGTGTGACTGGGACGACTTTTTCCCCACGCTGGAAGAGATAGATTTCGAAGGTAAACTGGTTGCGCTATTTGGCTGTGGCGATCAGGAAGATTATGCCGAGTATTTCTGTGACGCTATGGGCACCGTGCGTGACATCATCGAGCCACGCGGTGCGGTGATTGTAGGCCACTGGCCAACTGCCGGTTACCACTTCGAGGCCTCTAAAGGGCTGGCTGATGACAAAAACTTCATCGGTCTGGCGATCGACGAAGATCGTCAACCAGAACTGACCAGCGAACGTGTTGATGCCTGGGTTAAGCAGATTTCGCAGGAATTGAGCTTAGCGGAAATTATCGGCTAAAGGGTGGTTGACCCGACCTTCCCGGGGATAAATTTTTCCCGGGTCATGAGTCATTGATTAGTCTCACTGATTCGTGGTTGAAAGGGCCAAACTATCACTGAAATTAACAATTTAACCGCTACAAAATTGTAACTTTCTCCGGTATCAAGGTACACTAAGTTTACGTGTTTTTTCTATTGATCAAGCCGTTGCGATCTTTTCGCCACAGCAATGAAAGATGCGATCTTTGTTAACAGACTACCGTTTCATCATGAACCGCCGCTACAGGCTTTCATGCCTCAACGTGATTACCATAGTAACAGGACTGAATCCGCATGACTGACAACAATACCGCACTGAAGAAAGCTGGCTTAAAAGTCACGCTTCCGCGACTAAAGATCCTGGAAGTGCTGCAAGCGCCGGAAGGTCATCACGTCAGTGCGGAAGATTTATACAAGCAACTGATTGATATGGGTGAAGAAATTGGCTTGGCGACAGTTTATCGCGTACTGAACCAATTTGATGACGCCGGGATCGTGACACGTCACAACTTCGAAGGCGGCAAGTCTGTTTTCGAACTGACCCAGCAACATCACCATGACCACCTGATTTGCCTCGATTGTGGCCGCGTGATCGAATTCCGTGATGAATATATCGAAGGCCGTCAGCGCGAAATTGCCAAGAAACACGGCATCAAACTGACCAACCACAGTCTTTATCTTTACGGCCACTGCGAACTGGGTGATTGCCGCGAAGACGACAATCTGCATAACGATAAACCTGCCCTGTAATTTCTGGTTTTGTCGTCATGCCTTCTGTCATACAAGACCCTAATTAACCGCTGAAAAGCGGTTTTTTTATGCCTGTGATTTCATATGTCGTTCCGGCAGACATAAAAAAACCCCGGCAAGCCGGGGTCTGATATGGCAGAGATTGAGTGTCAGGCTTTGCCATCAACCTGCTCAGCACGGCTGAAACGCTTACCGTCGGCTGAAGAGGAGCGAACCCAAACATCGCCGCTAACCTGTGGTTTTTGCGCGTCATCATAACGCTGCCACTGTTTGCCACCGTCCAGTGAATACTCGATGGCCAGGCCTGGAAGCGAAACGTTAGCTTCCAGTTTTCCCCCCGCGACACGAGCACCCGGCACTGGCAGACGATATGCAACACCGGCCGCATCCATCTTCGGTAATTCACGCTGCCCCATCAGGTTGGCGAACAACAGCCACTCTTTATGCAGTGCCTTCGTATCGACATGATGCGTTTTTCCACCCGCAAATTCGCGCCCGGCTTTGTAATCCATCTCCCAGTCCGCACGGTGCCATGCACGTTCAGCCAACGGTAATAGACGCGGATAGATCATGTATTCCATGCGTTCATCGGTGCGAACCACTTCGCTCCACAGCTGAGCAGAAATCCCGTAGGCACCCGGCCACGGTTTATCACTTTTGGCGGCAAAGGCATTGCCGTCACGGTCAACCGAGGTTTCAGCATTCTGCGGCAGATTGTCCGGCGCAAAGCTGAACACTTTAGCTTCGTCGCTGAAACGCGTCCCCCAGTAGAAGCCTTTTTCCTGCGGATTCACTTCATACGGGAAATCGAAATAGACGTAATCCGGGTTAGAAATAGTGACTTCGTAACCTTTGTTGGCCCAGTCATTCGCCGTGTCAAAACCGCCCCAATAAAGGGTATCCCAGAAGTTGACGCCGGTACGTTTAGTGGCGAACGAGGTGGCGTCTTTGGCATCCTTCAAACCATCCTGCCAGGCCTGCATTTTCTCAATGCCGTGGGCATTAACCAGTTTACTGACTTCAACTGCGAAGTAGCTTGGCAGGTGCTCAACATCCTGCACCTTGCCCTCTTTGACCATCGCCTGACACATTTGCGACTGCGCCCAGGGTTTGTCCTGCTTGCTGAGATCAACCAGGCCTTTACCCGGTTCGATTTTGCCATTCTTGTCCTGATAGCCCGGCCCGAGGAAGATATTTTTAGCTTCATCGCCACCAAAGTGCCAGGTGGTTAAAGGCTGGCCTGCGGCTTTATGCATGTCAGCAATTTCGCCAATGACTTTATCAACAAAGCGTTTTGATGATTCAAGACACGGGTTCAGATAGCCGTGACGATCGTAGAACTGCACGCCCGTCGTATTAGAAGTATCGGTTGGATCCAGCAGGCGGAATTCATTGGCCTCTTTCTCTTTGCCTTCCCCCATCAATTTTTTGTAACGCGCTTCCATCGAGATCACCGCAGCACGGGCGTGCGCTGGCATGTCGATTTCAGGAATAACCTGAATCTGGCGCGCTTTAGCGTATTTTACGATGTCGATATAGTCCTGACGCGAGAAGAAACCGCTGCCATTGTTGGTGGTGTCCGGCCCTGAGCCTAGCTGCGGCAACAAACATTTCGTTTCTGTCAGGTCGTGGCAACGCTTGCCACCGATTTCCGTCAGCTCCGGCAGGCCCGGAATTTCAATACGCCAGCCTTCATCATCACTAAGATGGAAGTGGAAAGTATTCAGCTTGTAAGCAGACATTTGATCCAGCAAACGCAGCACGGCCGCTTTGGTGTGGAAATTGCGGCCTACGTCGAGGAAGATGGCACGGTAATCGAAACGCGGCGCATCTTTGGCGTCGAGCTGGGCAATTTTCTTACTGCCGTCAGACGGGATTAAGCTCAGGATCGATTGCAGCCCGTAAAACACCCCGGCCGGATCGTAACCCGTCACTTCAGCGCCTTTCTTGCCGATATTCAGGATGTACGCACCAGAAACCGCCTGTTTCCCGGCAAACTTTGCCTTAGAAATATGGGTGGTAATCGGGTAACCGGTAGAGTTTTCAGCAATTCCCAGCAGGGTAAAGCGTTTGACGACGGCATCAGCCGCAGGTTTCTCCAGTGCGCTGAGAGCCAGTGCCACGCCGTGGGTTAAATCGACATCCCCGGCATGGACCTTCACTTCAAGCGGCGTAGGAATGATCTGCCCGCGCAGTGTCGAGGCCGGTAATACCGTCAGCGCTTCGTTTTTCACATAACGGCTGGCAGGCGTCATCAACACGTTGTGATCGGTGGAAGTCCGTTTCCACTGGTCGCCTTTAAACGGCGTCATGAACTGATGCAAATCTTCGGTATTCGTATTGGTTAGCACTTTCGGCTGGGCATTACCGGAAGTCGCATACCAGCGTGGGATGATGTCGCTTTCGAACACTTGCCAGTACTCACCCACGATAGGAATAGTGACAGTCTGATGCGCCGCAAAACCGGTGAATTTGTCAGTGGGTGCGAGTTTGTGTAGATCACCGGTGATGCGAGTGATGGTGAACTGGTCATTATCAACTTTTAAAACACGACGGACGTTATGGAAGTAAATCGCCCAGTCTTTACCCTTAATCTCTTGTCCGGCGTTTGTGAGGGTAATATCCGCAGTATTACAAGACGCATAATCCGCGCCAAGTGCCGCACAATTTGTTCCATGTTCTCCAGCCAGATTATCCTTGAGAGCATAGTTCACTTTTAACTGGCTGAGTTGATCCACCAACTGCTGGTCGGCCATCGCACTGTTGGCTCCGCCAAGCATTCCCCCCATCAGGGTCGCCACGGCCAGCGCTTTCAATCGGAATTTTTTCATCTGCAGTCACATCCTTAATTCGTTGTGGTAGGAGAATTATTCGCTCTGATTTCTTGCCAGATCTTGCCGCAATCCTCCGCATAGGCCTGGCCGTCACCGGTTTTTCGCGCAGTCAGACAGCGCTGGTAATCAATAACGCGCACGTTTTCTTTCTGCGCAAAAGCCTGATGTTCTTTGATGGTTTTCAGCTGTTCGAGTATCGCCTGACAGTTGGCGAGTTTGTCCGGTGCCCCTTCAGAGGCATTGATACAGTTGCTGTAGGACTGACGTAACTTTGCCTTCTCAGCCTTTTCCTCGGATGCAGAAGGGTCAACACAGGCCCCGATTACCCCCACCGCCACCAGCAAAAGCAGACCATTTTTAATTGATTTCAATTTCATAGTGTTTTTCATCACGACAGCGGGCCTCAGAAGATAGTGAACGGAGCGATGACGATGAACTTCACGTCTTTCTCATCCTGGAAAATATTGCCGTACCCGCCGCCCCAGCTTGGGATGTCGGAGTGGTTGTCGTACTGGGTGTAGTGCAGTTTGAACAGCGTGCCTTTGGCGCGCCCTTCCTGAATGGTGTACAGCCCATCGAGGCTCCAGGCACTCTCTTTCAGACGCTGACTTTGGTCATAAGCCGCGTTGGTGCTGGGTTTAGCATCCCACGCGTAGACGTAAGAACCGCCAACGGCCAGGCCGGGAAGGTCCCATTTAGCCAGATCATAAAGTACTCCGGCGTACACGGCTTTTTCGCCGTTAGCATTGAAGTCTGAGCGGTTATCCCACCACACATCCAGGCGTCCGTTGGAGGAGGCATAGGTTGGGGTCATACGTTGCAAGAAGTAGCCCTGATTGCCCTCGGCCTTGACCATGGTGCCTTCGAGACGCCAGTTAAATTGGCCGGTGGTGTAGCCAAAGGTTAATGCCTGCAACCATGCCAGCCCGTCATAAATGCTATTTGGATCATTTTTATCGTCAATACGGTCCTGCGCGCCATAAAACTGATAACTGGCGGTCAGCGGGTTGCCTGCCAGATCTAATTTATAAGAGGCTTTGGTGAAGTATTGATCGACATAGCTTTCGGCTTGCCCGAAGGCCGCTTCCAGCAGGAGGTCATTTTTAAAGTCATATTTCGCGCCCACGGAATGAATGTAAGAGACGCCGGTTTTTTTATCGTTCTGACGGAAGTCATCCATCTCAAGATGCCACGGCGATTTGTACTCATCTGCCCACATGTAGGAGAAACTCAGCTCGCCCGGTTCGCCAAAATCATGCTTGTAGCCAGCTTCTGCACCGCGATAAGTCCCCGGCATAAAGCTCCAGTGCGGGGCAATCAGCGTCTGTCCGGTCGGCTGGATATAACCGGCGTGGCCCCAGAAACCGCCGTATTTGAATTTACCCGCCGCTTTATACAGGCTGACTCCGCCTTTATCGCCAGAATAATCTTCGTCATAAGCATGGTTGCTGGAAGAGAAAGCAATTTCATTAGGATGGCCGCTATCACTGGCTTCCGCCATTTCGATAGCGGTAAAGGCTGCCACGTCGATCCCAAACATGTCCCAGGCATAACCAGAGGAAAAATCGAGATTAAGGTTGGCGGTAGCATGTGAAAGGTTGGTGGCATATTTATTGTAATCGGGGTTATTCACCGTCACTTTGCTGCCATCGGGACGGGTTTCTTCTTTGGTTTTATTCAGATCTTTGCGGTCACGTTCACGTTGCCAGTAATACACTCCCCCGGTCAGCGTTGAATCATCTATAAAACCCGCAGCCTGCGCGTCAGGCGTGGTCATCATTCCACCGCTCAATAACGTACCGGCAAGCGCGAAGGCAACGGGCTTTATTCTGGCAGGCGGGTTCAGGCCAGCCGCAGCCCTGCCCCGGTTAAGGTGCTTAGACATAGAAGATCCTCTTTGACTTGAAAATTAACGCAAACCCAAATGGGTAATAGACCGGACGCCAATCAGCGAAACCGGCACAAGGAGCAGGAGCAAGACTATTTTTCGCGACGCGAATTATCAATCACTAATTTAAGCTAAATTGCAGAATTATGACAAAGTGCACATAAATGTGTATTTATGTTACGCTTTTGGCGGGAAGACATAAAATGACCAGCACGAACAAATAAACACTATAATTCAATGAGATATATTATTTTTTAGAGTAAATAACGCTTTAGTTAGGCTTCTTCCTTCAAAAAATAGTTTTCTTCTCTTTGTTTTAAAAATTCATTAATTCGCGAAAAGAAATATAAGTCTATCCTGATTTCAGGTTAATAATTTTAGATAGCACACGCGTGACACGTTATATATTTGAGATAAGTCGAATTTTTGACGTAAAAAAACGCAACCGAAGCTGCGTTTTTCATTAGTTTGCTGCAATCACCCAAGAGGTTCAGGCAACAGGTTTGCTTTCCCAGGTATCACGCAGACCGACGGTGCGGTTAAACACCAGGTGATCGGCACTGGAATAGCGGTTGTCGGCACAGAAGTAGCCTTCGCGTTCGAACTGGAAGCTGACTTCAGGCTGTGCGCCACCCAGACCAGGCTCAACAAAGCCCTGAGTAATAACCAGCGATTCCGGGTTAATGGTGGTCAGGAAGTCTTCGGCCTGCGCCGGGTTAGCCACGCTGAACAGACGGTCATACAAGCGGAATTCTGCAGGCAGACCTTCTGTGGCGGAAACCCAGTGGATCACACCTTTAACCTTGCGGCCATCAGCAGGATCTTTGCTCAATGTATCAACATCATAACTACAGAAAATAGTGGTGATATTGCCTTCGGCATCTTTCTCAACGCGCTCAGCTTTAATCACAAACGCATTACGCAGACGCACTTCTTTACCCAGCACCAGACGCTTGTACTGCTTGTTCGCTTCTTCGCGGAAGTCAGCCTGATCGATGTAAATCTCACGGGTAAACGGTACGTCGCGGGTGCCCATTTCCGGTTTGCTCGGATGGTTAGGCATTTTGACCATTTGCACCGCATCGCCGGTGAAGTTTTCAATCACCACTTTTACCGGATTGATCACGGCCATCGCGCGCGGCGCATTTTCATTGAGGTCATCACGGATACAAGATTCCAGCGCCATCATTTCGACGTTGTTGTCCTGCTTGGTCACACCGATACGACGGCAGAATTCGCGGATAGACGCTGCACTGTAGCCACGACGACGCAAACCGGACACCGTTGGCATGCGTGGGTCATCCCAGCCCTCTACGACCTTCTCAGACACCAACAGTTGCAGTTTACGCTTGGACATGATGGCGTATTCGAGATTCAGACGGGAGAACTCGTACTGACGCGGGTGGCAAGGGATGGTGATGTTGTCCAGCACCCAGTCATACAGACGGCGATTGTCCTGGAATTCCAACGTACAAAGCGAATGGGTGATCCCTTCCAGCGCATCGGAAATGCAGTGGGTGAAATCGTACATCGGATAGATACACCACTTGTCGGCAGTCTGGTGATGATGCGCAAACTTAATGCGATAAATCACCGGGTCACGCATGACGAAGAATGGCGAGGCCATGTCGATTTTAGCACGCAGACACGCCGCACCTTCGGCAAACTCACCGTTACGCATTTTGGCAAACAGCGCAATGTTCTCTTCTACAGTACGATCGCGGAACGGGCTATTTTTACCCGGTGCGGTCAGCGATCCACGGTATTCGCGGATTTGCTCAGGTGACAGTTCATCAACGTAAGCTAAACCCTTATTGATAAGCTCTACGGCATAGTCATGTAACTGATCAAAGTAGTTGGAGGAGTATTGGATCTCTCCGCTCCACTGGAAGCCAAGCCACTGCACATCGTGCTTAATGGATTCAACGAATTCGATGTCTTCTTTGGCTGGGTTGGTATCGTCAAAACGCAGGTTGCATTGCCCCTGATAGTCTTGCGCAATGCCGAAGTTCAGGCAGATAGACTTCGCATGACCGATATGCAAATAGCCATTAGGCTCAGGCGGGAAACGGGTATGAACCTTGTTGTGTTTCCCGGACGCCAGATCTTCATCGATAATCTGGCGGATAAAATTTGTTGGGCGGGCTTCAGCCTCACTCATTGTGCAATTCCTCTACGCGACATTGGCTCTACGGATAACCGCTTATGTTCCAACAAGCCACGTCGGGAAACAACCGTTAGTTACAGAAAATAGGGCTTAACCGGTTCTGAAACAAAAAAACGGGAAGAGATTGCTCTCTTCCCGCCTTGATTTATGACAAAAGCTGTACTGCGATAACAGGGAAATTATTTGCCCTGCTTATTTGCCATGGATGTCGAACAGTTTAGTCTGACCTGCCACTACGGAGCCGCTGGCCAGTGATGTCACACCTGAGTAGTCATCAATATTGCTGACGACAACCGGGCTAATCATTGAACGTGCATTAGCGTTCAGGAAGTCCAGATCCAGCTCAAGCACAGGCTGACCGGCTTTCACCGTTGCCCCTTCTTCAACCAGACGGGTAAAGCCCTTGCCTTCCAATGCCACGGTATCAATCCCCATATGCACCACAATTTCAGCGCCAGAATCTGTTTCCAGACAGAACGCGTGGTTGGTGTTGAAGATTTTCACCACGGTGCCGTTAGCAGGAGAAACTACGGTTTTGCCGGTTGGGCGAATGGCCAGACCGTCACCGACTGCTTTGCTGGCGAAAGCTTCGTCAGGTACCTGATCCAGCGCCACGATGTCACCGGTCACTGGTGACACCAGTGTTTCGATAACCGCTTTAGCACCATTCGGCACAGCCTGAGGCTTGATATCAGCCACAGGCGCAACAGGTGTTGCAGTTGCTGCAGCAATCGGACCGGCAGTCATGGCTGTGCGCATAGCACCCGCGATGATTTCAGCACGTGTACCGACAATCACCTGCACACTTTGTTTGTTAAGGCGGATAACACCTGACGCACCCAGACGTTTAGCCAGAGAGTCGTTGACCAGTGCAGAATCTTTCACGTTAAGACGCAGACGGGTGATACAGGCATCAATGCCGGTCAGGTTTTCTGAACCGCCAATTGCGCTAATGTAACGACGCGCCAGTGCTACTGTTTCATCAGCTTTGCTACCGCCTGATTCAACATCAACGTCATAACCATCGGTTTCGTCACCGGCCACAGCAAGTTCACGACCTGGGGTTAACAGGTTGAATTTGTTGATGGTGAAACGGAACACCACGTAGTAGATAACGAAGAACACCAGACCTTGTGGGATCAACATGTACCAATGGGTCGCCAACGGGTTACGCGAGGAGAGCACCATATCCACCAGGCCCGCACTGAAGCCGAAACCGGCGATCCAATGCATGCTTGCAGCGATGAACACGGAAATCCCGGTCAGCACGGCGTGGATGAAGTACAAAACCGGAGCCACGAACATGAAGGAGAATTCCAGCGGTTCGGTGATACCGGTGAAGAAGGCAGCGAACGCCCCCGCCATCATGAGACCCATTACTTTCGCTTTGTTCTCAGGACGTGCGCAGTGGTAGATGGCCAGTGCGGCACCCGGCAGACCGAACATCATGATCGGGAAGAAGCCCGCCTGATAACGACCTGTGATACCCACAACGGCTTTACCCGCTTCGATAGACTGCTGACCACCCAGGAAATTAGGAATGTCGTTAATACCGGCAACGTCAAACCAGAATACCGAGTTCAGCGCATGGTGCAGACCGACCGGAATTAACAGACGGTTGAAGAAGGCGTAGATACCCGCACCGGCAGAGCCAAGCTTTTGGATGTGTTCACCGAAGCCCACCAGACCGTTGAAGACCACCGGCCAGATGTACATCAGGATGAAGGCAACCAAAATCATCAGGAAGGAGACCAGGATGGGTACCAGACGGCGACCACTGAAGAACGACAGTGCTTTAGGCAGTTCGACGTGGCTGAAACGGTTGTAGACTTCGGCAGATATGATACCCACCAAGATGCCCACGAACTGATTCTCAATCTTGCCAAAAGCGGCAGGAACCTGATCGAGAGGAATTTTCTGAATCATTGACACGGCGGCCGGTGAACACAATGTGGTCACGACCAGGAACCCGACAAAACCGGTCAGTGCAGCCGCTCCGTCTTTGTCTTTGGACATACCGTAAGCCACACCGATGGCGAACAGAACCGACATATGTTCAATAATGGCCGAACCAGACTTTATGAAAAGTGCCGCCAGAGCATTGTCTCCACCCCAACTTACCGGGTCGATCCAATAGCCAACGCCCATTAAAATGGCCGCGGCTGGCAGCGTAGCGACAGGAACCATCAAGGCCCGGCCTATTTTTTGCAAGTAACTAAGAATGTTCAACATTTCCCCCTATTCGCCCCAAAGCGAATCACCTAAGTAGTTTAATAACTATGGTTACTACCTTTATAAAAGCTTTATAGAAAAACTGATTTCACCAGTTGCACTGCCGAGTGTAAAAAAATTATTTCGTATCGCAAATTAAAACCTCCTTTTTTGTGATAATTGTCACCAAAAAACAGTCTTAACAGGCCACAACGCTAGTCAACTTGCAAAACTTATTTTATGATTAAAAAAATCTAGACGGTTTTGTGCCGCTCCGTAAACCTAAAGTCTGGTTTACGCTTACAGTGACGAATTTTCGAACCACAGCTTTCGAATCCCATACAGTATATTCAAGTTCTGAAAACTAAGAGGTGTGTAATGAGACTAATTCCTTTAAACAACACGACCGAAGTTGGCAAATGGGCTGCACGTCATATCGTTGAACGTATCAATGCCTTCAAGCCAACCGCAGAACGTCCTTTCGTTCTGGGCCTGCCTACTGGCGGTACACCATTAGAAGCCTACAAACACCTTGTTGCTATGCACAAAGCGGGCCAGGTTAGCTTCAAAAACGTGGTAACCTTCAACATGGATGAGTATGTGGGACTGCCGCAGGAACACCCTGAAAGCTACCATACCTTCATGTACAATAATTTTTTCAACCATGTTGATATTCCAAGCGAAAACATTAATTTGCTGAACGGTAATGCGCCGGACGTCAACGAAGAGTGTCGCCAGTACGAAGAAAAAATTAAGTCTTATGGCAAAATCAATTTATTCATGGGTGGCGTAGGCAACGACGGTCATATCGCATTCAATGAACCCGCGTCATCCCTGGCTTCACGCACCCGTATCAAGACGCTGACTCACGATACCCGTATCGCCAACTCACGTTTCTTCGATAACGATGTGTCTCAGGTGCCAAAATTCGCCCTGACCGTCGGTGTGGGTACCTTGCTGGATGCAGAAGAAGTGATGATCCTGGTTACCGGCCATGCTAAAGCGCAAGCGCTTGCCGCCGCCGTTGAAGGCAATATCAACCACATGTGGACCATCAGCTGCCTGCAGTTGCATGCGAAAGCGGTCGTGGTTTGTGATGAGCCTTCCACCATGGAACTCAAAATGAAAACCGTTAAGTATTTCCGCGAGTTAGAAGCGGAAAGCATGAAAAACCTTAACTAAAAAATTATGCCCAAAGCCAGTCGCGTTGCGGCAAGGCGGCAACGAAGCGAATCTCCGGGAGCTTACTCAAGTAAGTGACCGGAGTAAGTGAAAGCAGCCAACGCAGCAGCAGCGTGACTGGAGAAGGGCAAACGTACGAGGGGGCATGATGTACGCATTGATTAACGGCCGGGTATATACTGGCCACGACGTTCTGGATAACCACGCAGTGGTGATTGCCGATGGCAAGATCGAACGTGTCTGCCCGGTAGCTGATCTGCCGGCCAATATCGAAACCCGCGATCTGCACGGCGCACGCCTTGCCCCCGGATTTATCGATCTTCAACTCAACGGCTGTGGCGGCGTGCAGTTCAACGATTCACTGGAAGCCATTTCTGTTGAAACGTTAGAAATCATGCAAAAAGCCAATGAAAAATCTGGCTGTACCAGCTACTTACCGACGCTTATCACCTGTAGTGATGACTACATGAAGCACGGTATCAGCGTGATGCGCACCTATTTGGAAAAATACCCCAATCAGGCGCTGGGCCTGCACCTTGAAGGGCCGTACCTCAGTCCGCTGAAAAAAGGTACCCACAATCCGATTTTCATCCGCAAGCCTGACAGCGCGATGATCGACTACCTCTGTGCCAATGCGGATGTCATTACTAAAGTAACGCTGGCTCCTGAGCAGGTTGAAGACAAATTTATCCACCAGTTGCACGATGCCGGCATCATTGTTTCCGCCGGGCACTCTAACGCTACCTATGAAGAAGCGCGCAAAGGCTTTGCAGCGGGGATCAGCTTCTCGACGCATCTCTTCAACGCAATGCCCGCAATCACCGGCCGTGAACCTGGGCTGGTCAGCGCTATCTTTGATACGGCGGAAGTCTATACTGGCGTGATTGTTGACGGACACCACGTTGCCTGGGCAAACGTGCGCAATGCTAAAAAACTCAAAGGCGACAAACTGGTTCTGGTAACAGATGCCACTGCACCGGCAGGCGCAGACATACAAGAGTTCATTTTTGCAGGTAAAACAATATACTATCGTGATGGACTCTGTGTAGACGAGAATGGCACCCTCAGCGGATCGGCGCTAACCATGATCGAAGCAGTACAAAATAGTGTTGAACACGTAGGAATTGCGCTGGACGAAGCACTGCGCATGGCAACGCTGTATGCGGCACGGGCGATAGGTATCGACGACAAACTCGGCACCCTTGAGGCCGGGAAAGTCGCCAACCTCACTGCGTTTACTCAGGATTTCAACATCACGAAAACTATCGTTAATGGTGACGAAGTTTAATTGAGCGGATAAGGTATTGATGACGACTGGCGGACAGGCACAAATCGGCAACGTTGATCTGGTTAAGCAGTTAAACGGCGCGGCGGTTTACCGCCTGATTGATCAGCAGGGGCCAATTTCCCGCATTCAGATTGCGGATCACAGCCAGTTGGCACCGGCCAGCGTCACCAAAATTACCCGTCAACTCTTAGAGCGCGGGCTGATCAAAGAAGTGGATCAGCAGGCTTCCACCGGGGGGCGCCGCGCTATTTCGATTATCACCGAAACCCGCCCTTTCCATACCATCGCTATCCGCCTTGGTCGCCACGATGCAACCATTACGTTATACGATCTCAGTGCCAAAGCCCTTGCAGAACAACACTATGCGCTGCCAGAGCGCACGCAGGAGACGCTTGAAAACGCCCTGATTTCCGCCATCGCCCAGTTCATTGAGTTAAACCAGCGCAAAATCCGCGAGCTGATAGCCATCTCGGTGATCCTCCCAGGCCTGGTTGATCCGAACAAAGGCATCGTGCGCTATATGCCGCATATCAGCGTCGGCAACTGGAAATTAGTCGATGCACTGGAAGCAAAATTCAAAGTCACCAGCTTTGTCGGTCACGATATCCGCAGTCTGGCGCTGGCTGAGCACTATTTCGGTGCAACCCGCGACTGTCAGGACTCCATTTTGGTTCGTTTGCATCGGGGTACAGGTGCAGGAATCATCGTTAACGGGCAAATTTTTCTCGGCAGTAACGGCAACGTCGGTGAGATTGGCCATATTCAGGTTGACCCATTGGGTGAGCGCTGCCATTGCGGTAACTTCGGCTGTCTGGAAACTGTGGCCGCCAACTCCGCGATAGAAAACCGCGTCCGCCATCTGTTAACCCAGGGTTACCCGAGCAAACTGACGCTTGATGACTGTTCAATCAGCGCTATCTGTAAAGCCGCTAACCGCAGCGATGGACTGGCCTGCGAAGTGATTGAGTACGTTGGCCGCCAGTTGGGTAAAGGTGTCGCTATCGCCATTAACTTGTTTAATCCGCAAAAAGTCGTGATTGCCGGTGAGATCACCGATGCCGAAAAAGTGCTGCTGCCTGCCATTCAAAGCTGCATTAACACCCAAGTGTTGAAGGATTTCCGCCGTAATCTGCCCATTGTGAAATCCGAACTTAATCACCAGTCTGCGATTGGCGCTTTCGCGCTGGTCAAGCGGGCTATGCTGAATGGCGTTCTGCTACAGCGTCTGATGGAAAATTAAGCCGTGGTATAGTGCTGCATTGAAAGGAAGGGAATAGGGACTTATGACGATTAAGAACGTAATTTGCGATATTGACGGCGTGCTGCTGCACGACAACACCGCGGTACCGGGCGCCGATCTGTTCCTCGCCCGGATCCAGGAACAGGGTATGCCGCTGGTCGTGCTGACCAACTACCCCTCGCAGACTGCCCAGGATTTAGCCAACCGCTTCTCCGCCGCCGGTCTGGACGTTCCAGAAAGCGCGTTTTATACCTCGGCTATGGCAACCGCTGATTTCCTTAAACGTCAGGAAGGTAAAAAAGCCTATGTCGTTGGCGAAGGCGCACTGATTCATGAGCTGTATAAAGCGGGTTTCACCATCACCGATATCAACCCAGATTTCGTGATCGTCGGTGAAACGCGCTCATATAACTGGGATATGATCCATAAAGCGGCATTCTTTATCGCTAACGGCGCACGCTTTATTGCCACCAACCCGGACAGCCACGGCCACGGGTTCTCTCCGGCCTGTGGTGCTCTTTGCGCGCCAATTGAGAAAATCACCGGACGCAAACCTTTCTATGTAGGTAAGCCAAGCCCGTGGATCATCCGTTCTGCGCTAAATAAAATGCAGGCTCATTCAGAAGAAACGGTGATTGTCGGCGACAACCTGCGCACAGATATTCTCGCCGGTTTTCAAGCCGGCCTGGACACTGTCCTTGTACTGTCTGGTGTCTCCACGCTCAATGACGTCGAAGAAATGCCCTTCCGCCCGACCTGGATTTACCCTTCCGTTGCGGATATCGATATGATTTAACGCGCCATTGTTTGTCTGGCCATCGGGCCAGACTCCCCTTTTATCCTTCCCGACTTTTTCATCCCGCTAAATTTTTGCTCCCCTGCCGATTGGCCGATAAAATTGCAGATTCCGCAATTAAATTGCATCGAAACTGAGAATCCATCAAAGATCGAACCTCAGTTGCAAACTATTTTTCAGAAGAAGGTGAAACTACTTGCACACTATGGTGGTTTTGCCGCATTTTCTTAGTCAACAACGCAGCGAAGTCGAGCCTTTAATGAGAATTCGGCAAAACGCTTAGCAAACACAACAATATGACCGTCTGAGAAAAGTCTTTAGGAGAAAAAATATGTGTTCTATTTTCGGTGTGCTCGATATCAAGACAGACTCCATTGAATTGCGTAAAAAAGCGCTGGAGTTGTCCCGACTGATGCGTCATCGCGGCCCGGACTGGTCCGGCGTTTACGCCAGCGATAAAGCCATTCTGTGCCACGAACGCCTGTCAATTGTCGACGTCAACAACGGCGCACAACCGCTGTACAACGCCGCGCACACTCACGTTCTGGCCGTAAACGGTGAAATCTACAACCATCAGGCTTTGCGCGCCGAATTAGGTGACCGCTACGAATTCCAAACTGAATCTGACTGCGAAGTGATCCTGGCGTTGTATCAGGAGAAAGGTCCACAATTCCTTGATGAGCTGCAAGGCATGTTTGCCTTCATCCTGTATGACACAGAAAAAGACGCCTACATGATTGGCCGCGACCACCTCGGTATCATCCCTCTTTACTATGGTCACGATGAGCACGGCAACATGTACGTGGCGTCTGAGATGAAGTCGCTGGTGCCGGTTTGCCGCACCATCAAAGAGTTCCCGGCGGGCAGTTACCTGTGGAGCCAGGACGGTGAAATTCGCGAGTATTATCATCGTGACTGGTTCGATTATGATAACGTCAAAGACAACGTGACCGATGCTAAAGCGCTGAAAGACGCACTCGAAGAGTCGGTAAAAAGCCACTTGATGTCTGACGTGCCTTACGGGGTATTGCTGTCAGGCGGACTGGATTCTTCCGTCATCTCTGCCATCACCAAGAAATTTGCCGGTCGTCGTATTGAAGACAAAGATCAAAGCGAAGCCTGGTGGCCACAGCTGCATTCATTTGCAGTGGGTCTGATCGGATCACCGGATCTGAAAGCGGCGCAGGAAGTCGCCACGCATCTCGGTACTGTGCATCATGAAATTCACTTCACTGTACAGGAAGGTCTGGATGCTATCCGTGACGTGATTTATCACATCGAAACTTATGATGTCACTACCATTCGTGCCTCAACGCCGATGTATTTAATGTCACGAAAAATCAAAGCCATGGGCATTAAGATGGTATTGTCAGGTGAAGGCGCTGACGAAGTTTTGGGCGGTTACCTCTATTTCCATAAAGCACCGAACGCCAAAGAATTCCACGAAGAAACCGTGCGTAAATTGTTGGCGCTGCATATGTATGACTGCGCGCGTGCCAACAAAGCGATGTCAGCCTGGGGCGTGGAAGCGCGTGTGCCTTTCCTGGATAAAAAATTCCTCGATGTGGCGATGCGCCTCAACCCGAAAGACAAGATGTGTGGCAACGGCAAAATGGAAAAACATATCCTGCGCGAATGTTTTGAGTCCTACCTGCCGCACAGTGTCGCCTGGCGTCAAAAAGAGCAGTTCTCCGATGGCGTAGGTTATAGCTGGATTGACACCTTAAAAGAGGTCGCCGGACAGCAAATTACTGACCAACAGCTCGAAACGGCACATTTCCGCTTCCCGTATAACACGCCTGGCTCAAAAGAAGCGTACTTGTACCGCACCATTTTCGAAGAGTTATTCCCTATTCCAAGTGCTGCAGAATGTGTTCCGGGTGGCCCATCAGTTGCCTGTTCTTCTGCCAAAGCCATCGAATGGGATGAGTCTTTCAAAAACATGAATGATCCATCAGGCCGCGCCGTAGGCGTGCATCAGTCAGCCTACTGATCCTCATTTAAGACGACGTTTTCAAACCATTAACGGGCCTTTTCAGGCCCGTTTTTTCGTGTCTAAAGCCAATAAAAATAATGTGTTTTGCTGAATTAATCACCACACTGGTTATAACCCAGACAAATGACAGCTTTCAGGGCTTTTTCGTCAAAAAAGAGGTTGACGCAAAACGGTCAACTCCGCATAATGCGCCCCGCAACGCCGATGAAGGTAGCGCGAAAAAAAGATGGCTACGTAGCTCAGTTGGTTAGAGCACATCACTCATAATGATGGGGTCACAGGTTCGAATCCCGTCGTAGCCACCATCTTTTTTGCGGGAGTGGCGAAATTGGTAGACGCACTAGATTTAGGTTCTAGCGCCGCAAGGTGTGCGAGTTCAAGTCTCGCCTCCCGCACCATTTCCATGCATCGGTAAGCACAGTTGGGGTATCGCCAAGCGGTAAGGCACTGGTTTTTGATACCAGCATTCCCAGGTTCGAATCCTGGTACCCCAGCCATTTTCTTTCTTGTCATACGATTAGTATGTCGCGAAAGAAAACCCAATTTGAAGTAGTTGTACTGTTGGGGTATCGCCAAGCGGTAAGGCACTGGTTTTTGATACCAGCATACCCTGGTTCGAATCCAGGTACCCCAGCCATACTTCTTATTGATAAGCACTTGAAAATTATTATTAAAATAGTTAACTTGTGCTTGAAGTTTTGCAGTAAGTCAGTAGAATTTGGCTACGTAGCTCAGCTGGTTAGAGCACATCACTCATAATGATGGGGTCACAGGTTCAAATCCCGTCGTAGCCACCATTTTATTGTCTGATGAGTGTTTAGATTGACCTTGTACTTTTGGGGTGTCGCCAAGCGGTAAGGCTCTGGTTTCTGATACCAGCATACCCAGGTTCGAATCCTGGCACCCCAGCCACCTTAGAAAGGCCCGCAATTGTATTGCGGGCCTTTTGCTTTTGAATGTCTCCCCTTCATACTTCGAGTCGTCTAGAGGCGCCTACTTTTGGTGCAGATGCGTTGGCTGCATTCAGTCACCCGACAAATCTGCTGTAAGTAGATTTGAACGCTGCTAGCAGCGGCCCCGAAGGGGTTAGGCCCATTAATGGGCCTAATAATCACTTACCTGAACAAGCTCATCGGGATTCCCTCCTTTGCCGCCTTCCTGTAACTCGAATTATTTTGGGGACGGGTGAGAGGATTTATTTCCTTCCGTCTAATTCAAATCCCTAATGCATACTTCAATGCTTTAGTTTTCAATACTCCCGCTCTTTGCGCAGTCATCAGCGCCAGATTTCTGAGCACTTTGACCGGCGCTAAATCATTGCTAAACGCAGCATAGAACAGATCCATGCCACTTTGCATCAGCAGGTTATCCAGACGTCGCTGGCGCTGATAGCGTAGTAGCACACGCTCATCACTCCAGACTTCCTCGCGGCCACGGGCTTTCGCCAGCACATCCAGCAGCGCTTCAACGTCACGGTACCCGAGATTCACGCCCTGCCCCGCCAACGGATTGATGGTATGCGCCGCATCCCCAACCAGCACCAGCCCCGGTAAGACATAACGCTGAGCGTGGCGGCGTACCAGTGGGAAGGCTCCAGCCGACAGCGCCGTCACCTCGCCAAGACGTGTGGGGAAAGCCTTCATCACTTCGACGGTCAACTGCGGCATATTCAGAGATTGCAGGTAACGGATGCGCTGCGGGCTGTCGTACCACACCAGCGATGCATTATGGCCGGACAGTGGCAGGTACGCACGCGGCCCCGACGGGAAAAACTGCTGCCAGGTGGTGTCCTGATCGGGCGACGTGGTTGCTACGTTGATCAGCATACAGTTCTGCCGGTACTGCCAGCCATCCACACCAATCCCCGCCAACTGGCGTACCAGTGAATTAGCACCGTCAGCCGCTATCACCAACTGCGTGTTGATGACTTCCCCGGTGGTTAATTGCAATGACCAGCTTTTATCTTCATGTGAAAGCAGATGGCGCAATTTCGACGGGCAGAAACGGGTGAGGTTGGGAAAGCCAGCAAACTGTTGCCACAGCGCCAACTGTAAAACACGATTTTCCACCATAAAACCGAGCTCAGGCAGACCCAGCGATGTTGCATCAAAAATCACCTTGGAACCGTCATTCTCCCAGGTTTCCAACCTCCGGTAGGGCGTAGAACGCATCTGTTCAACGGCAGACCAGGCACCCAGTTTTTGCAGAAAACGCACCGATGCGCAGCCGATGGCCGAGATACGCAAATCAACCGGCGCTGAAGCATCGAAACCGGCAGGGTTTTCATTTTCAATCAGGGCAACGCTAAAACCAAGCTGTGCCAGACCCAGCGCCGCCGCCGCGCCCACCATGCCGCCGCCAACCACGACCGCATCAAAGGATTTATCAGAGTTGTTCATTTTCATCCGGCTTGATAAGGGAATTCACGGGGCAAAGTGTACCGGATTTTTGCGCAAGCATCAGGACCTAAGCTGCTACTGGTCACCACCTTTGTGAGGGTTTACACTATGCTGCCTTAATGTCGCCTCCGCTCTGCCCCTGATGTTTCCCTGCAGAACGGACTCAAATTTCACGTTTCTGACCTGCATTGAGTAATGACAAGCCGATGATTAAAAAACTGCACATTAAAACCTGGGGCTGCCAGATGAATGAGTATGACTCATCCAAAATGGCCGATCTGCTCGAAAGTACGCATGGTTACCAGCTGACTGACATCGCTGAAGAAGCCGATATCCTGTTGCTGAACACCTGTTCTATTCGGGAAAAGGCTCAGGAAAAAGTGTTCAGCCTGCTCGGACATTGGAAGCTATTTAAGAAGAAAAACCCGAATATTATTATCGGTGTGGGTGGCTGTGTCGCCTCTCAGGAAGGCGAAATGCTGCGCCAGCGTGCGCCGTGCGTAGACGTGGTCTTTGGTCCGCAAACCCTGCACCGCCTGCCAGAAATGATCAACCACGTACGCGGGACCAAAAGCCCTATCGTCGACATCAGCTTTCCAGAAATTGAGAAATTTGACAATCTGCCAGAACCGCGCGCCGATGGCCCGACCGCATTTGTATCCATCATGGAAGGCTGCAACAAATATTGCAGTTTCTGCGTCGTGCCTTATACACGCGGGGAAGAAGTTAGCCGCCCGAGCGATGACGTCCTATTTGAAATCGCCCAGCTTGCCGCTCAGGGTGTTCGCGAAGTCAACCTGCTGGGCCAGAACGTTAACGCCTACCGGGGCGCAACCTATGATGGCGGCATTTGCAGTTTTGCCGACCTGTTACGTCTGGTTGCAGCGATTGACGGCATTGACCGTATCCGCTTTACCACCAGCCACCCGGTTGAGTTCACCGATGACATCATCGAGGTCTATAAAGATACGCCAGAGCTTGTGAGCTTCCTACATCTGCCGATTCAGAGTGGTTCCGACCGCATCCTGACGATGATGAAACGGCCACATACAGTGTTGGAATACAAGTCGATTATCCGAAAACTACGTGCGGTACGCCCCGATATTCACATGAGTTCGGACTTCATCATTGGTTTCCCTGGCGAGACCAACGAAGATTTTGAAAAAACCATGAAGCTTATCGCTGAGGTCAATTATGACGTCAGCTTCAGCTTCATCTACTCTCCCCGCCCTGGCACCCCGGCCGCCGACATGGCAGACGATGTCAGTCTGGAGGAAAAGAAGCTGCGTTTACAGATTTTGCAGGACCGAATCACGCAACAAGTGGTGCGATTTAGCCGCGCAACGCTCGGCACCGTACAGCGTATTCTGGTAGAAGGCACTTCCCGTAAAAGCGTTATGGAGCTGACGGGGCGTACCGAGTGCAACCGCGTGGTCAATTTCGAAGGTACACCCGCTATGATTGGCACCTTCGTGGATGTCGAAATTGTCGATGTCTACACCAACTCCCTGCGCGGCGTGCTGGTGCGTACCGAAGAACAAATGGCGATGCGCCTGCATGAGTCGCCGGAGTCAGTTATCGCACGCACCCGTAAAGAAAATGATATTGGCGTAGGGATGTATCAACCCTGACGTCTGCGTTTCACATGGGTTTGTCATCAACAGGGCGCTTCGGCGTCCTGTTTCTTTTTACTGTTTTGTCTCAGAAAGTCGTCAATGGGGCCTTTAACACGGTTTAATTTTTCGAGACAGGCCGCATATTGTGATTAAGGTGTTCCCCGTCCAGCGGCTAAGAAGGCATATTTTGCCAACGGCATGTATTATTAACCAAGGTAAGGTGAACTTCGCACCTCTGCTTTACCATGAGGTGAAGCAAAAAATGTCAGACACATCAACAGGTCCAGCGTGGCCCACAGGAATAGTTTGAACGTTGTAACACAAGAGATTTTGCTGGAGCCCGAAGACAATCAGCGTTTGCTGAGCCTGTGCGGGCCGTTTGATGACAATATCAAACAACTGGAGCGTCGGTTGGGCGTCGAAATCAACCGTCGTGATAACGCTTTTAAACTGGTAGGAAAAACTCTGCCTGTGAATGCTGCCGTCAACATTCTGCGCGATTTATATGTCGACACCGCGCCGCTACGTGGCGAAATTCAGGACATCGACCCAGAAAAGATTCATCTGGCCATCAAAGAGAGCCGCGTACTGGAGCAAACCGCCGAAAGCGTGCCTGACTATGGTAAGTCGGTGATCATAAAAACCAAGCGCGGCATGGTGAAACCACGCACGCCGAATCAGGCGCAGTATGTTGCCAATATTTTTGACCATGATATTACCTTTGGTATCGGCCCGGCCGGTACGGGTAAAACCTATCTGGCGGTGGCTGCGGCAGTCGATGCGCTGGAACGCCAGGAGGTTCGCCGCATTCTGCTGACCCGTCCTGCCGTGGAAGCCGGTGAGAAACTGGGCTTCCTGCCAGGTGATCTCAGCCAGAAAGTCGATCCTTATCTGCGACCGCTGTATGATGCCCTGTTCGAAATGTTAGGTTTCGAGAAAGTTGAGAAGCTGATTGAACGCAACGTCATTGAAGTTGCGCCGCTGGCCTACATGCGTGGCCGCACGCTCAACGACGCATTTATTATTTTGGATGAAAGTCAGAATACCTCGATTGAACAGATGAAAATGTTCCTGACCCGCATTGGTTTTAACTCCAAAGCGGTGATCACCGGCGACGTAACGCAAATCGACTTGCCGCGCCATCAGAAATCCGGCCTGCGCCATGCCATCGAAGTACTCTCTTCCGTTGAAGAGCTCAGCTTTAACTTCTTCCACAGCGAAGACGTGGTTCGCCACCCAGTGGTCGCTCGTATCGTTGTTGCTTATGAAGCCTGGGAAGAAGAAGACCAGAAACGCCGCGACGCCATTACAGAGCAGCGCCGCCATGAATCCCATCAGCCGTCGTCCCAACAGGTTAGTCAATGAGTCAGGTTATTCTCGATTTACAAATTGCATGTGAAAGCAGCCACGGCTTACCGGCTGAAAGTGATTTTCAGAAATGGCTGGATGTTGTCCTGCCTCAATTCCAGGAAGAGTCAGAAGTCACCATCCGTATTGTTGATGATGCCGAAAGCCACGAACTGAATATGACTTATCGTGGTAAAGACAAATCCACCAACGTGTTATCCTTCCCGTTCGAGGCGCCTCCAGGTATGGAGTTGCCGCTGCTGGGTGATCTGGTCATCTGCCGTCAGGTGGTTGAAAAAGAGGCCGAAGAGCAACAGAAAGCGCTGCTGGCGCATTGGGCGCATATGGTTGTTCACGGCAGTCTGCATCTGCTAGGGTATGACCACATCGTCGATGAAGAAGCCGAAGAGATGGAGTCTATCGAAATCGAAATTATGCAAAGTCTGGGCTACCCTGACCCGTATATTTTCATTGAAGATGTCGAGAAAGACGACATTCGAGATTAGCCATAACGCCTCATCTGCCGTGCGGCAGGTGACCCGTTTTGCTGATCATTTTTTCCCTTACTATGAGTAAACTTAACCAAACGCCATGAGCGATGACCATTCACAAAATAGTGACAGCCCCAGTCCCAAGAAGGGCTTCTTTTCCCTTATTCTTAGCCAGTTGTTTCACGGTGAACCCAAAAACCGTGGCGATCTGGTTGAGCTGATCCGTGATTCCGAACAGAACGACCTGATCGATCCCGATACCCGTGACATGCTGGAAGGCGTGATGGATATCGCCGAGCAGCGTGTTCGCGATATCATGATCCCACGTTCGCAAATGATCACGCTCAAACGTAATCAGCCGCTGGAAGAGTGCCTCGATGTGATCATCGAATCCGCACACTCACGCTTCCCGGTGATCAGCGAAGATAAGGACCATATTGAAGGCATCCTGATGGCCAAGGATCTGCTGCCGTTTATGCGCACAGCGTCCGAGCCTTTCAGCATTGATAAAGTGCTGAGAACTGCCGTGGTGGTACCCGAAAGCAAACGCGTTGACCGCATGCTCAAGGAGTTCCGCTCACAGCGTTACCACATGGCTATTGTCGTCGATGAGTTCGGCGGGGTTTCCGGCCTGGTCACCATCGAAGATATTCTTGAACTGATCGTCGGTGAAATCGATGACGAATATGATGAAGCGGAAGATCTTGATATCCGCCAACTCAGCCGTCATACCTACACTGTCCGTGCTTTGGCACCGATCGAAGACTTCAATAACGTCTTCCAGACCCATTACAGTGACGATGAAGTTGACACAATTGGCGGACTGGTCATGCAGTCGTTCGGCCATTTACCCGCTCGCGGCGAAACCATTGAAATCGACGGTTACCTGTTCAAAGTTGCGATGGCGGACAGCCGACGTATTATTCAGGTTCACGTAAAAATACCGGACGAAGCGCCGCAACCGATACTGGAAGAATAATTACTCCATGGCAATTGCCTCTTTATATCAACGCCAGCGGGTTCGCGCCCTGCTGGCGCTCTTATTCGGTGCCTGTGGCACACTCTCCTTCTCACCTTACGATTACTGGCCAGCCGCACTGGTCTCACTGTTCGGCTTACTGGCGCTAACGCTTGACCGCCGCCCCGGCCAGTCCGCATGGATTGGCTTTTGCTGGGGCCTCGGGTTGTTTGGCAGCGGCGTAAACTGGGTCTATGTCAGTATCGCCACCTTTGGCGGTATGCCGGAAGCCATCAACCTGTTTTTAGTGGTGCTGCTGGCCTGTTACCTCTCGCTCTACACCATGGTATTTGCCGGTTTGCTGAGCCGCCTGTGGCCAAAAACCACCTGGTGGAAACTGGCGCTGGCCGCCCCTGCGCTGTGGCAATTCACCGAGTTCTTACGTGGTTGGGTGCTGACCGGTTTCCCATGGTTGCAATTTGGCTATAGCCAGATAGATGGCCCGCTGAAAGGGTTGGCGCCGATCGCGGGCGTCGACAGCATTACCCTGATATTGACGTCAATCAGCGGCTTGCTGGTGTATGCCGTGCATCAGCGCCGCAAAGTGCCGGCAGTGATTGCGTTGGCGATGCTGCTGTTACCCTGGTCACTACGTTATGTGCACTGGTATCAGCCGCAGGAAGATAAAAAGGTGGATGTGGCACTGGTGCAGGGCAACATCGAGCAGTCGCTGAAGTGGGACCCGAAATCACTGGTCAGCGCGCTGCAAACCTATATGGATCTCAGCCGACCTTATCTTGGTAAGGCGAAAATGATTATCTGGCCAGAATCAGCTATTTCAGATATCGAATCTGAACAGCAACAGTTTCTAACCATGATGGATGATCTCTACAGGTCGAAAGGCTCGCAGTTAGTGACCGGGATTATTGACGCACGTCGCACCAGTGAATATATGCATGTTTACAACAGCGCCATTGTGCTGGGTGGCGAAAAGCAATACCGCTACCCGGACAGCAACCGCTTTGATAAATATCATCTGGTGCCGTTCGGCGAATTTGTTCCGCTGGAATCCATCCTGCGCCCGCTGGCTCCCTTCTTTGATTTACCGATGTCAGGGCTCAGCCGTGGTGATTATATTCAGAAGCCGCTGCGGGTCAGTGACCTGAATCTGACCACCGCTATCTGCTATGAGATCGTCTTTGGCGAGCAGGTACGGGACAACTTGCGCCCGGACACTGACTTCTTGCTGACGATTTCCAATGACGCTTGGTTCGGGCACTCCATCGGGCCGTGGCAACATTTCCAGATGGCACGGATGCGGGCTTTAGAACTGGGCCGTCCGCTTTTACGCAGCACGAATAATGGTGTGACGGCAGCCGTTGATGCTAATGGTGATGTGATAGCCCAGATCCCACAATTCACCCGTCAGGTTCTGAACGTGGAAGTCACCCCGACCAAGGGGATCACGCCTTATGCCCGCTTTGGCTGGTGGCCGACCTGGATTATCACTGTGATAATGGCAGGTTTGGCGCTTCTCCTTAGCCGACGCAGAAACCTGCAATAATCCTGATTAATATCCTGTTACGGGCGCTTAATGGCGCCCGTTCTTTTTTGATGCAACATCCCACACCACAGCCGGCATCAACAGCGCCCAAGCCCCTGTCCCCTCAGCATCGTCGCGATTTCCCTCTTACATTACTCAGTTTAAGTGCACTGAAAAATCAGTGAGTGGCACGCATATTGCTACATCTAATTGAAAGTTATCTGTTTACTTATTTTTGCTGACAATGCGCATCATCCTGGAACACATTGATTAAAAAACACTCCCCTTTGTGGTGCATATGGGTTTTATTGCTTTGCTTTGGTGCGCGTGCCGTCTCAAAAAAGAAACATTATGGTTTCATTATCTTCACATTCAGTTATTTTCGATGCAGGTAAATGTAAGTGACTGAATACTTCACGGCCTATAAGAGCTTCCTGATCCATCCGTTTGGATCCTTAATGACAGCAAAGGAGTTGGACCATGCAAATGCGCAAATTGGCGTTATCGGTACTGCTGGCAAGTCTGGCAGCAAGTAGCGTAGCCCATGCAGAAGACCTGACCGGTACCCTGAAAAAAATTAAAGATAACGGCGTGATCGTCGTTGGTCACCGTGAATCTTCTGTGCCATTTTCTTACTACAACAACGAACAAAAAGTGGTGGGTTACTCTCAGGACTACTCCAACGCCATCGTTGATGCGGTGAAGAAAAAACTGAATATGCCTAACCTGCAAGTGAAGATGATGCCAATCACTTCACAAAACCGCATTCCTTTACTGCAAAACGGTACCTTCGATTTCGAGTGTGGCTCCACCACGAACAATCTGGAACGCCAGCAACAAGCGGCTTTCTCTGACACCATCTTCGTGATCGGTACCCGCCTGTTAGTAAAAAAAGGCTCAGACATCAAAGATTTCTCTGACCTGAAAGGCAAAACCGTCGTGGTGACCTCAGGGACAACCTCTGAAGTACTGCTCAACAAGCTCAACGAAGAGAAGAAACTGGATCTGCGCATCATCAGCGCCAAAGACCACGGTGACTCGTTCCGTACTCTGGAAACGGGCCGTGCAGTAGCCTTTATGATGGATGACGCCCTGCTGGCCGGCGAACGTGCCAAAGCCAAGAAACCAGACGGCTGGGAAATTGTCGGTACGCCACAGTCAAAAGAAGCTTACGGCTGCATGATGCGTAAAGACGATGCTGAATTCAAAAAACTGGTTGATGACACCATTGTGAAAGCGCAGACCTCAGGCGAAGCAACCAAGTGGTTTGATACCTGGTTCAAAAAACCGATTCCACCGAAAGATCTGAACATGAACTTTGCATTGTCAGACGACATGAAAGCCCTGTTCAAAGCGCCAAACGATAAAGCACTGTAAGAAATACCCGTCAGACAGGTATACAAGAAGTATCTAAGTACAAGGCTGGCCCACCAGCCTGTGATGATGGTCCGAAAGGGCAGAAAGACCGGATGCGGGGTGGTCGTTCCCCACCTCGCATTTTTCCTCAGCTCACCCGCGTGTTGGTTACGTCATCACTCAGAGGGGTAATTTATTACCCGCGTCATGGAGTTTTTATGTCAATAGATTGGAACTGGGGCATTTTTCTGCAACAAGCCCCCTTCGGTAATACCACCTATCTGGGCTGGATTTGGAATGGATTCCAGGTCACTGTCGCGTTATCGATTTGTGCCTGGATCATCGCTTTCTTCGTCGGCTCACTGTTCGGGATCCTGCGTACCGTTCCCAACCGTTTTCTTTCCGGCATCGGTACCTGTTACGTCGAACTGTTCCGTAACGTGCCGCTGATTGTGCAATTTTTTATCTGGTATCTGGTGGTACCTGAATTGCTGCCAGAAAATATCGGCATGTGGTTCAAGTCAGAACTTGCACCGAATGTGCAGTTCTTCTCCTCATCCGTTATCTGTCTTGGCCTGTTCACCGCTGCCCGCGTGTGCGAGCAAGTGCGCGCAGCCATCCAGTCACTGCCGAGCGGGCAACGCAATGCCGGTCTTGCCATGGGCCTGACCCTGCCGCAAACCTACCGTTATGTACTGCTGCCGAATGCTTACCGTGTGATCGTGCCGCCAATGACCTCTGAAATGGTCAACCTGGTGAAAAACTCGGCGATTGCCTCGACCATTGGTCTGGTCGACATGGCCGCGCAAGCCGGGAAATTGCTGGATTATTCTGCTCATGCGTATGAATCATTTACTGCCATTACCGTCGCCTACGTCATCATCAATGCGGTGATCATGCTGCTGATGCATTTTGTAGAACGTAAAGTCCGCCTGCCGGGCAACATGGGAGGTAAATAATCATGCATGATTTTGACTGGAGTTCGATTGGCCCTGGCCTGCCCTATTTATGGCAGGGGATGCTGATCACACTGCAAATTACCGGCATCGCTATTGTATTCGGTATTCTGTGGGGGACGCTGCTGGCGGTGATGCGCTTATCAACGTTCAAACCGGTGAGCTGGTTCGCTGCGGCGTATGTGAATTTGTTTCGCGCTGTTCCGCTGGTCATGGTGCTGCTGTGGTTTTATCTGATTGTGCCAAGCTTCCTGCAAAAGGTGCTGGGCCTGTCACCGAAAACCGACATCCGTCTGATTTCCGCCATGGTGGCCTTTGCGCTGTTTGAAGCCGCTTATTATTCCGAAATTATTCGTGCAGGGATCATTAGCATTGCGCGGGGTCAATCCTCCGCCGCGCTGGCGCTGGGTATGACGCAGTGGCAGTCGATGCAGTTGGTGATTTTGCCACAGGCGTTCCGCGCCATGGTGCCGCTGCTGCTGACTCAGGCCATTGTGTTATTCCAGGATACCTCGCTGGTGTTCGTCCTCGGCCTGGCAGACTTCTTCCGCAGCGCCTCCAACATTGGTGACCGTGACGGCACGCTGGTTGAGATGGTGCTATTTGCAGGACTTATCTACTTTGTTATCAGCCTTTCCGCTTCCTTGCTGGTGCGCTATTTGAAGAAAAGGACCGTTTCATGATTTCACTGAAAAATGTTTCTAAGTGGTATGGGCACTTCCAGGTGCTGACCGATTGCAGCACCGAAGTTAAAAAAGGTGAAGTTGTGGTGGTTTGCGGCCCTTCGGGGTCGGGTAAGTCAACGCTGATTAAAACCGTAAACGGTCTCGAGCCTATTCAAAAAGGTGAAATTCTGGTTAACGGTACGCCGGTCAACAACAAGAAAACCAATCTGGCACAACTGCGGGCGAAAGTCGGCATGGTGTTCCAGCATTTCGAACTGTTCCCCCACCTGTCTATTATTGAAAATCTGACATTGGCTCAGGTGAAAGTGCTCAAGCGTGACAAAGCCGCTGCTAAAGACAAAGGGCTGAAATTGCTCGAACGTGTCGGGTTATCAGCGCATGCCAATAAATTCCCCGGCCAGCTGTCAGGCGGCCAGCAGCAACGTGTCGCGATTGCCCGCGCACTGTGCATGGACCCGATTGCAATGCTGTTTGATGAACCAACATCCGCGCTTGACCCTGAAATGATCAACGAAGTTCTGGACGTCATGGTTGAGTTGGCTAACGAAGGCATGACTATGATGGTGGTCACCCACGAAATGGGCTTCGCTCGTAAAGTGGCCAACCGGGTGATTTTCATGGATGAAGGTAAAATTGTGGAAGACCGTAATAAAGACGACTTCTTCAATAACCCTGAGTCCGATCGCGCCCGCGACTTCCTGGCGAAGATCCTGCACTGATCTGCCTGTGTGGCAGTGATTGTTTTGAATGATTAAAGCCGCCATTTTAATGGCGGCTTTAATTTTAATCAGGGTTCGAAGGCTTTGCGGGTAAAGTCTGTATGCCCGCACTCTGGGCATTTCGAGAGGATTTCTGGCGTATAGACGGCAAGAGTAAAATGGCACTTCTCGCAAACTAAATTCCCAAGCCCCACCACTTCTCCGCTGTGGTAAATCCCGTGGTGGTTAACGTCCTTGAGCACCTCTTTCCACTCCAACTGGGTTTTGTCGGTCATGTCAGCCAGCTCTTTCCACAGGCTCTCCTTAATGATGCGCATAAAAACGCTTTCATCCTGGGTATCTTCTGCCGGTAGCGCAGAAGCCTGATGGTTGGCCGTATAGTGGCGGGCAAACTCGTGGAGATCGCGCCGCACCGAATGCGTTAACTGTTCAATTTGCAGGTCGGTCAGCTTTCCTTCCCTCTCCAGCGTAGCGCGGGCATCCTGAACCAGGGTATCGATATCGCGTTCACCATTTTGCAAACGCTCAGTTAATGATGTCACTAACTGACGATAATACTGCGCAACATTGTTCATAAATCCCCCTCAAAAAACAAGATTTAACCGACTTAACGCTTTATTTAACCGACGGAACTCCGCCGTACTTCTCAACCTATTTTAGTCGTAAATCACTGATCCAGTACGGCCATTATCCCGAGGCGCCTCGCATTTTAAGAATATTCACGCCCCCGGAAGCAGAAAACCCGGCTCGCGGCGCGCTTGGTGTTGTTGCCTCAGGCGCTTATCAGCTATGCTATGCGGATCTTTTGATTAAAACTATTTGAGCTACAGGCGTAGCTGTTTTTCACTCACAGGACCACCGGCCGCCATGCAAGAGCAATACCGCCCAGAAGACATAGAGACACAGGTTCAGCTTCACTGGCAACAGAAGCAGACTTTCAAAGTTACCGAGCAACCTGGAAAAGAGAAGTATTACTGCCTCTCCATGCTGCCCTATCCGTCAGGCCGCCTGCACATGGGCCACGTGCGTAACTACACCATTGGCGATGTGATCTCCCGCTACCAGCGCATGCTCGGCAAAAACGTTCTTCAGCCAATCGGCTGGGACGCATTTGGTTTGCCGGCAGAAGGCGCCGCAGTGAAAAACAACACGGCTCCTGCGCCGTGGACTTACGAAAACATCGAATACATGAAGAACCAGCTGAAATTGCTGGGCTTCGGCTACGACTGGGATCGCGAACTGGCGACCTGTCAGCCTGATTACTATCGCTGGGAACAGTGGTTCTTCACCAAGCTGTACGAAAAAGGCATGGTCTATAAGAAGACCGCTGCTGTGAACTGGTGCCCGCATGACCTTACCGTTCTGGCGAACGAACAGGTTATCGACGGCTGTTGCTGGCGTTGTGACACCAAAGTGGAGCGCAAAGAAATTCCACAGTGGTTCATCAAAATTACCGCTTACGCAGACCAGTTGCTCAACGATCTGGACACGCTGGAGAGCTGGCCTGAGCAGGTCAAAACCATGCAGCGCAACTGGATTGGCCGTTCTGAGGGTGTGGAAATCACCTTCAACGTCGAAAACAGCGAAGAGAAAGTGACTGTGTACACCACACGTCCTGATACCTTCATGGGCGCGACTTACGTTGCCGTGGCTGCCGGACACCCGCTGTCTCTGCAAGCCGCTTCCACACAACCTGCGCTGGCTGATTTCATCGATGAATGCCGCAATACCAAAGTTGCCGAAGCAGAAATGGCAACGATGGAGAAAAAAGGCATGGCTACTGGCCTGTTTGCCATCCACCCGCTGACTGGCAAGCAAGTCCCCATTTGGGTTGCTAACTTTGTTTTGATGGAATACGGCACCGGCGCGGTCATGGCCGTTCCTGCTCACGATCAGCGCGACTGGGAATTTGCCACCAAATATCACCTGCCGATTAACCCGGTGATTTTGAATGCTGACGGCACCGAAGCTGATGTCACCTCAGAAGCCCTGCTGGAAAAAGGTACCCTGTACAACTCCGGTGAATTCGACGGTCTGAACTACGAGCAAGGCTTTAATGCCATCGCCGATAAACTGGTCAGCCTGGGCGTCGGCCAGCGCAAAGTGAATTACCGTCTGCGCGACTGGGGCGTTTCCCGTCAGCGTTACTGGGGCGCACCGATTCCGATGATCACGCTCGAAGATGGTACCGTGATCCCAACGCCAGAAGATCAACTGCCGGTTATTCTGCCGGAAGATGTGGTGATGGACGGTATTACCAGCCCAATCAAAGCCGATCCTGAGTGGGCCAAAACCACCGTGAACGGCATGCCAGGCCTGCGTGAGACGGATACCTTTGACACCTTCATGGAGTCTTCCTGGTACTACGCGCGCTATACCTGTCCGCAATACGACGAAGGTATGCTCGACCCGGCTGCGGCCAACTACTGGCTGCCAGTCGACCAATATGTTGGTGGTATCGAACACGCCATCATGCACCTGATGTATTTCCGCTTCTTCCACAAACTGATGCGCGATGCCGGTCTGGTCAATTCTGACGAACCGGCTAAACGCCTGTTGTGTCAGGGGATGGTGCTGGCTGATGCCTTCTATTACACCGGCAACAGCGGTGAGCGCGTCTGGGTTTCTCCGGTCGATGCCACCGTTGAGCGCGATGAGAAAGGCCGTATCGTCAAGGCCAGCGACCCGCAAGGTCGTGAGTTGGTGTATGCCGGTATGAGTAAGATGTCCAAGTCGAAAAACAACGGCATCGACCCGCAAATCATGGTGGAAAAATACGGCGCAGACACCGTACGTCTGTTCATGATGTTTGCTTCTCCGGCAGAAATGACGCTGGAATGGCAGGAGTCCGGCGTTGAAGGGGCTAACCGCTTCCTGAAACGTGTCTGGAAACTGGCCTTCGAACATTCAGAAAAAGGCGCAACCATTGCATTGGATGTGGCTTCCCTGAGCGAAGCACAGAAAGATCTTCGTCGCGATCTGCACAAAACCATCGCAAAAGTCACCGATGATATTGGCCGTCGTCAAACCTTCAACACTGCCATCGCGGCTGTGATGGAACTGATGAACAAACTGGGCCGCGCGCCGCAGGATAGCGAACAAGACCGTGCCCTGTTGCAGGAAGCCCTGCTGGCGGTAGTTCGTATGCTTTATCCATTCACTCCACATATCTGCTTCAGTTTATGGCAGACTCTGGGTGGCGAAGGCGACGTCGATACCGCACCATGGCCACAAGCTGACGAAAAGGCGATGGTTGAAGATTCCAAGTTGGTCGTCGTTCAGGTCAACGGTAAAGTCCGCGGCAAAATTACAGTCCCGGCGGACTCTACTGAAGAGTATGTGCGCGAACGTGCAGCGCAGGAACACCTGGTCGCTAAATATCTGGATGGAGTTACTGTGCGTAAAGTAATCTATGTTCCAGGCAAACTGCTTAACCTGGTTGTAGGTTGAGTCAAGGAGGAGTTGTGCGACATCGTATTGTGATGCTGTTACTGAGTGCTGCGGTTCTCGTCACGTCAGGCTGTGGGTTCCACCTGCGTGGTGTAACCAATGTGCCTGACGACATGAAAACCATCGTTCTCGACAGTTCCGACCCTTACGGGCCGTTGACACGTAATATCCGTACGCAATTGCGTCTTAACGGTGTGACCATCGTTGATGATGCGAAGCGCAAAGATATTCCGTCACTGCGTATTCTGGGTGAAACCTCAGGACAGGCTACGGCGTCAATCTTCCAGGACGGTAAAACTGCAGAATACCAGATGCAGTTGATTGTTAACGCGCAGGTACTGCTACCAGGCAAAGATCTCTATCCTCTGCAGGTAAAAGTGTTCCGTTCCTTCTTCGACAACCCGCTAACGGCGCTGGCGAAAGATAACGAACAGGACATCATTCGCCAAGAGATGCGTCAGCAAGCCGCCCAACAGTTGATCCGTAAACTGTTGACTGTGCGTGCAGCAGAGAAAGAGAAACTGGAAGCCGAGGCCGTTGATAGCACACCTGTCGTCATTACTACCCAATCTTCAGCCAGTGAAATGGCTGCGGAAAACGGGACAAGCCTGTCAGACAGCAAAACGGTTACCCCTAAACCGGCCAACCCATTCGCTCAATGATTCGTCTTTATCCTGAACAACTTGCCGCGCAGCTCCGTGAAGGGCTGCGCGCCTGTTATCTGTTGTGCGGAAACGATCCGCTGCTGCTCCAGGAAAGTCAGGACAGCATCCGTAAAGCAGCCCAGGCTGCAGCCTTTGAAGAACACTACACCTTCACTCTTGATGCCCACACCGAATGGGATGCGATTTTCAGCATCTGTCAGGCATTAAGCCTGTTCGCCACCCGTCAAACCCTGCTGCTGATCTTGCCTGAAAACGGACCACCAGCCCCCATGGGTGAACAACTGGTTAAACTCACCACGCTCCTGCACGATGACATTTTGCTGATTCTGCGCGGCACTAAACTGACCAAGGCCCACGAGAACAGTGGTTGGTTCAAGGCTCTTAGCGATCGCGGTGTGTTTGTCAGTTGCCAGACGCCCGAACAGGCGCAGCTTCCACGCTGGGTCGCTAAACGCGCCAAAGAGTTATCACTCGAACTCGATGAACCTGCTAATCAGCTCTTGTGCTACTGCTACGAGGGTAATTTGCTGGCACTAGCGCAGTCCCTGGAACGCCTTTCATTGCTCTATCCTGATGGTAAACTGACGCTGCTAAGGGTCGAAGAAGCCGTCAACGACGCAGCGCACTTCACGCCTTACCACTGGCTGGATGCTCTGTTGGCAGGTAAAAGCAAGCGCGCCTGGCATATCCTCCGACAGTTACAGCAAGAGGACAGCGAGCCAGTGATCCTGTTGCGCACTCTGCAACGTGAGTTACTGATGCTGCTAAACCTCAAGCGCAAAATAGACAGCGCCCCACTGCGAACTTTATTTGATCAGTACAAAGTCTGGCAGAACCGCCGCGCGATGGTAACCCAGGCGCTACAACGGCTATCACTGCACCAGTTGCAACAAGCCGTTCATTTACTGACCAACATGGAAATCACGCTGAAACAGGACTACGGTCAATCCATATGGCCTGAGCTTGAGAGCCTTTCCATGTTGTTGTGCGGAAAACCTCTGCCCGAAAGCTTTATTAATACCCGCGACTTTTGAAAGCCCGAAAGGGGTACCAGTAAGCACTGACCCAGGAATGCATTGATGGCATTGAACTCCCCTTCTGATATCTCTTTGCTGGCGCTGTTCGGCGGCACTTTTGATCCGATTCATTACGGGCATCTCCGGCCGGTTGAAAAACTGGCAAAAGAGACGGAGCTGAAACAGGTGATCTTAGTGCCCAACAATGTGCCACCACATCGCCCTCAGCCCGAGGCTTCGGCCCTGCAACGGCTGAAAATGGTAGAGTTGGCCATCGAAGGTAACCCGCTGTTTACAATAGACTCACGGGAACTGTCGGTACAGAAACCGTCCTATACCATTGAAACACTTGAAACGTTACGTAAAGAACATGGCGCACAACGCCCGCTGGCGTTTATCATCGGCCAAGATTCATTACTTTCACTTTATAAGTGGCACCGCTGGGAAGAGTTACTGAACTTTTGCCATTTATTAGTGATGGCGCGTCCGGGATATGCAGAACGCCTCGACACCCCAGAATTGCAAGGCTGGTATAATAGACATCGGGTAACAGAGCCGTCGAAATTGCAGCAACGGGCACATGGATATATTTATCAGGCGAATACGCCGTTGCTGGATATCTCGGCGACCGAAATTCGCCAGCGTCGGCATGAGGGGAAATCCTGCGCAAATCTCGTGCCAGCTGCCGTTGAGCACTATATCGATTCGCAGGGTCTGTACCTTGTATAGCGAACGCGTGGTATACTGCGCCGCTTAATTTCGGCTTGCGGCACGACTGTGACGACGACAAATGTAATTCATTGATTACCCGTCATTTTCAGCATTAATCCCGTATTTCGACATACACTCTTTTTTGAAAGCCCTCTTCTGCACGCAGCGTTTGCGCGCTTACAGCAGAAGGTTTTCATCAAGCTAACCCGTTTCAACATCCCCAGGGGGAACCTTTGCAAGGTAAAGCGCTCCAAGATTTTGTTATCGATAAAGTCGATGACCTGAAAGCACAAGACATCATTGCCATTGATGTTATCGGTAAATCCAGCATTACTGACTGCATGATTATTTGCACCGGTACGTCCAGCCGCCATGTGATGTCTATCGCCGGGCATCTGGTTGAAGAAGTTAAAGCTTTAGGATTGGATGCCATGGGCGTTAAAGGCCTTAACGAATCTGATTGGGTGGTTGTCGATCTGGGTGAAGTGATTGTTCACGTCATGCAGGAAGAGAGCCGCCAGTTGTATGAGCTTGAGAAACTCTGGGCTTAATAGGTGAAACTGCAACTCGTCGCTGTCGGAACGAAAATGCCCGACTGGGTTCAGACCGGATTTAACGATTATTTAAACCGTTTTCCGAAAGATATGCCCTTCGAACTGGTCGAAGTTACGGCTGGCAAGCGCGGTAAAAACGCGGATATTAAACGCATTCTTGAAAAAGAGGGCGAGCAGATGTTGGCGGCTGTCGGAAAAGGTAATCGTATTGTGACCCTGGATATTCCGGGGACACCGTGGGAGACCCCACAGCTTGCCCAACAGCTGGAACGCTGGAAGCAGGATGGCCGTAATGTCAGCCTGTTAATTGGTGGGCCTGAAGGGCTGGCCCCGGCGTGTAAAGCCGCAGCAGAGCAGAGCTGGTCGCTCTCTCCGCTGACGTTGCCACATCCTCTCGTCCGGGTGTTAGTAGCGGAAAGTCTTTACCGCGCATGGAGTATTACCACAAATCATCCATACCACCGGGAATAATCGGCTGGTGAATGTCAGCAACATGAATTAAGTAGTGGGATGAAAATAGATCGTAACCCCTTTCGCGACTATACGGCTGAATCAGCCCTCTTTGTGCGCCGTGCACTGGTGGCGTTCATTGGTATTCTGCTACTCAGCGGTATCCTGGCATTCAATCTGTACAACTTGCAGATTGTCCGCTTTCAGGATTACCAAACCCGCTCCAACGACAACCGCATCAAGCTGGTGCCTATCGCGCCCAGCCGTGGCATCATTTATGATCGCAACGGTACCCCGCTGGCGCTAAACCGTACTATTTATCAGCTCGAATTAATGCCGGAAAAGGTCGATAACCTTCAGGCGACCCTTCAGGGGCTGAAGCCAATTGTCGATTTAACCCCGGAAGATATTGATAATTTTCAGAAAGAGCGTAAACGCTCGCGCCGTTTCACCTCTATTGCCGTCAAAACTGCCCTGACTGAAGTTCAGGTCGCCCGTTTTGCCGTCAACCAGTTCAATTTCCCCGGCGTTGAAGTCAAAGGCTATCAGCGTCGTTATTATCCCTATGGTTCCGCCCTCACCCACGTGATTGGTTATGTGTCGAAAATCAACGACCGCGACGTCGAGCGTCTGGATAAAGACGGCATACTGGCGAACTACGCGGCGACGCACGACATTGGCAAGCTGGGTATTGAGCGTTATTACGAAGATACCCTGCACGGTAAAACCGGCTACGAAGAAGTCGAGGTCAATAACCGTGGTCGGGTGATCCGCCAGCTTCACGAGGAAGCCCCGCAGGCAGGTAAAGATATCTATCTGACCATTGATCTACCGCTGCAAACGTATATCGAAGCGTTGTTGGCAGGTAGCCGTTCGGCGGTGGTGGTGTCTGACCCTCGCGACGGCAGCATCCGCGCACTGGTGTCAAACCCGAGTTATGACCCGAATCTGTTCGTCGATGGGATCTCAAGCAAAGATTACGGTGGCCTGCTGGAAGACCCGAACAAACCCCTGATTAACCGCGCAACGCAAGGCGTTTACCCACCCGCTTCGACGGTTAAACCTTACATCGCCGTCTCCGCCTTAACGGCAGGCGTGATAACCCGAAGCACGTCGTTGTTTGACCCAGGTTGGTGGCAACTCCCCGGCTCTGAAAAACGCTTTCGTGACTGGAAACACTGGGGCCATGGCCGCCTGAATGTGACCAAAGCGCTGGAAGAGTCCGCTGACACCTTCTTCTATCAGGTCGCCTACGATATGGGCATTGACCGTCTGTCAGAATGGATGGAAAAATTTGGCTACGGCCAGTATTCCGGCATCGACTTATCTGAAGAGCGCAGCGGTAACATGCCTAACCGCGACTGGAAATTCAAACGCTTTAAAAAACCCTGGTATCAGGGTGACACCATTCCGGTGGGTATCGGCCAGGGCTACTGGACCGCCACGCCAATTCAGATCATGAAAGCCATGACGACGCTGATTAATGACGGCACAGTCAAAACACCGCATCTGCTGCTCAGCACCAAAGTCGATGGCAAACTGGTACCTTACCAGCAGCAGGAAAAAACACAGATTGGCGACGTGCATTCAGGCTATTGGGAAATTGCCAAAGACGGTATGTACGGTGTGGCTAACCGGCCAAACGGTACGGCCCGCAAAAGTTTCGCTGACGCACCGTATAAAGCAGCTGCCAAATCCGGTACTGCACAAGTTTACGGTTTGAAAGCCAATGAAATCTATAATGCGCATAAGATAGCCGAACATTTGCGCGACCATAAATTGATGACTGCCTTTGCGCCATTCAATAACCCGACGGTAGCCGTCGCCGTTATTCTTGAAAATGGCGGGGCGGGTCCTGCTGTGGGTACCATTACCCGCCAGATACTCGACCATATTTTGTTGGGCGATAACACGACACAACTACCGGCAGATGCACCACCGCCGGGAACCGAAGGTGACTAACCAATCATGACTGAAAGCCAACAAAAAGGGTCGCTGTGGTCGAGAATGCACATCGACATTACCCTGCTGCTGATTGTGCTGGCACTGCTGGCCTATAGTGCCTTCGTGATGTGGAGCGCCAGCGGCCAGGATATCGGCATGATGGAGCGCAAAATCGGCCAGATTGTGATGGGCTTGATCATCATGTTGGTGATGGCGCAGATCCCGCCTCGTGTTTACGAAAGCTGGGCCCCGTACCTCTATTTGTTCTGTGTACTGTTGCTGGTGCTGGTGGATGCCTTCGGTACCATCAGTAAAGGGGCTCAGCGCTGGCTTGATCTCGGCGTGGTGCGTTTCCAGCCGTCAGAACTGGCAAAAATCGCCGTTCCGCTGATGGTCGCGCGCTTTATCAACCGCGAGGTCTGCCCGCCTTCGCTTAAGAACACGGCCATTGCCTTGGCGCTGATCTTTATTCCGACGCTGCTGGTGGCCGCGCAACCCGATCTCGGGACGTCGATTCTGATCGCAGCTTCAGGTTTGTTCGTGCTGTTCTTGTCAGGGATGAGCTGGAAGTTGATCGCCTGTGCCGCCCTGCTGGTCGCGGCATTTATCCCGATCCTGTGGTTTTTCCTGATGCACGATTACCAGCGCGATCGCGTGATGATGCTGCTCGACCCTGAGAGCGACCCCCTTGGGGCCGGATACCATATAATTCAGTCCAAAATCGCCATCGGTTCAGGCGGACTGTCGGGCAAAGGCTGGCTGCACGGCACGCAGTCTCAGCTCGAATTCCTGCCTGAACGACATACCGACTTTATCTTTGCCGTTCTGGCAGAAGAGCTGGGGCTGGTGGGCGTTTTGGTTCTGCTCGGATTGTACTTGTGCCTTATCATGCGCGGCTTGGTGATCGCCGCTCATGCACAAACCACCTTTGGCCGCGTTATGGCAGGAGGTCTGATGTTAATTTTATTCGTTTATGTGTTTGTTAACATCGGCATGGTCAGTGGCATTGTCCCGGTGGTTGGGGTACCTTTGCCACTGGTCAGCTATGGGGGCTCAGCGCTCATTGTACTAATGGCAGGGTTTGGTATCGTCATGTCGATACATACTCATCGAAAAATGTTGTCAAAAAATTTATAGAGGTGAGCAATGCGTAAGGAGTGGCTTGGAGCTGTCATCATTGGGTTGCTGTTAAGTGGATGTGCGTCTGACGACACACAGCCGCAGCAAGCTGCACCGCAACAAGCCTATAACGGCCCTGTGGTGGAAATTGGTGGGGCTGACCCGCGTTACGAACCTTATAATCCAGGCACCAGCCAGGATTATTCCGTCAACGGCAAAACGTACAAAATCATCAAAGATCCGTCCAACTTTACCCAGACCGGTTTAGCGGCATGGTACGGTCAGGAAAATGGCGGTAACACCACGGCGCTAGGTGAAGAGTTTGATCCTAACGCCCTGACGGCAGCCCACCCTACACTGCCTATCCCAAGCTATGTGCGTGTCACCAACGTGGCGACAGGCCGTATGCTGGTGGTCCGCGTGAACGACCGTGGTCCGTACATCCCAGGGAAAATTATCGACCTCTCTCAGGCTGCGGCAGATCGTCTGAATCTGACCAACAGCACCAAAGTTAAAATCGATTTTATCAATGTTGCACCTGACGGCACACTGTCTGGCCCCGGCACCATTGGTACGACCGTCGCCAAACAGTCTTACGCCTTGCCTGGCCGCCCTGAATTAGGGGCAAGCGGCATAGGAACGCCGGTACAAAATACCCCACCGGATACCAGCGCTAACGTTCATCCGATTGACAACAGCACGCTGAGCAATGGTGATGACACGACGCCAACCGCCAGTACGGGTTCTACAGGCGGAGGCTTTCTGAAATCACCGAGCGCCGTTCCTCAGGGGATTCTGGAAAAAGATGAACCTGCCGCACCGATGATGGCTGCCGTTGCCGCGCCGGTGGCGGTTGCTGCCCCCGTGGCCCACGCCGCCTCGTCATCGACAACCGGTGGAAGCTATATGGTGCAGGTTGGCGCGCTAAGTAATCAGCAAAACGCCGCGTTATGGCAGAAAAGCCTGAGCCAGAAATTCTCGGTGCCGGGTAAAGTTCAGCCCAGCGGTGGGATGTATCGCGTGCAGTTAGGGCCATTGACGCGTCAACAAGCCGATCAGTTGAAACAGCGCCTGGCCAGTGAAGCACAACAGCAGTCTTTTGTTGTGTCAGCGATGTGATTGCAAAAACCGTTTCCTGAGCGGGGCTACGGCCCCGTTTTTGTACGTCGCTTTTTAAGCGTAAATAAGGGTAAACACTTTCAAGCCACTGTTATGGCAGATGTCTGAATATGTCGATTCTGCTATAGTGTGGCACGTTTTTAACTTACTTCTACGGATGTTGCTGTCCCCTCATGAAACTTGTAACTACCCCACTTTTAGTCAAAAGCCTGGCTTTTGGCACAGCGTTGACCCTCTGCGCAGCGTCCGCCTATGCCGACGATGTTAACTTAAAGACGATGATCCCCGGTGTTCCGCAAATTGATGCTGAAGCCTACGTTCTGATCGACTATAACTCAGGTAAAGTGCTGGCAGAAATGAATGCCGATGCACGCCGTGACCCTGCCAGCCTGACCAAAATGATGACCAGCTATGTCATTGGTCAGTCCATCAAAGCCGGCAAAATCACCCCTAACGACATGGTTACCGTAGGTCAGGATGCCTGGGCAACCGGCAATCCGGTGTTCAAAGGCTCTTCGCTAATGTTCCTCAAACCGGGCGATCGCGTACCGGTGTCTGAACTGAACCGCGGCATTATTTTGCAATCTGGTAACGATGCCTGCGTGGCAATGGCCGATTACGTTGCCGGCAGCCAGGATGCTTTCGTTGGCCTGATGAACAACTACGTTAACGCACTGGGCCTGAAGAATACCCATTTCGGTACCGTACACGGTCTGGACGCAGAGGGGCAGTTCAGCTCTGCCCGCGATATGGCACTGATTGGTCAGGCACTGATCCGCGACGTACCTGAAGAGTATGCGACCTACAAAGAGAAAGAGTTTACCTTCAACAACATCCGTCAGATGAACCGCAACGGCCTGTTGTGGGACTCCAGCCTGAACGTGGATGGCATCAAAACCGGCCACACGGAGTCAGCAGGTTACAACCTGGTGGCCTCCGCAACCGAAGGCCAGATGCGCCTGATCTCTGCGGTGATGGGCGGTCATACCTATAAAGGCCGTGAAGTTGAAAGTAAAAAACTGCTGACCTGGGGCTTCCGCTTCTTCGAAACCGTCTCTCCGCTGAAAGCAGGTAAAGAGTTCGCCTCAGAGCCCGTCTGGTTCGGTGATACCGACCGTGTGGCGCTCGGCGTCGATAAAGACGCTTATCTGACTATTCCTCGTGGCCGGATGAAAGATCTGAAAGCCAGCTATGTGCTAAACAGCCCAGAGCTGCATGCACCATTGCAGAAAAATCAGGTAGTTGGTTCAATCAACTTCCAACTGGATGGCAAAACCATTGACGAGCGCCCATTGGTGGTGCTGAATGAAGTCAAAGAAGGCGGTTTCTTTGGCCGTATCGTCGACTACATCAAGCTGATGTTCCATCATTGGTTCGGTTAAGCCGGGCTTGAAATAGCCAGTTACGCCCCCATTTGATAGTAATCATTTTGCCATCAAATTTTATAACTCCCGCTTCAGATTGGCGGGAGTTATAATTTTATCAATACGCTGTTAATCACGCTGGAGTGCACATGAAAACCAAACTTAACGAACTGCTCGAATTCCCATGTTCCTTTACTTATAAAGTAATGGGCCTGGCACAACCCGAGTTAGTTGATCAGGTTGTGGAAGTCGTGCAACGCCATGCACCTGGCGACTACAATCCTCAGGTAAAACCGAGCAGTAAAGGGAATTACCACTCCGTCTCAATTACGATCAATGCCACCCATATCGACCAGGTCGAAACCCTGTATGACGAATTGGGTAATATCGAAATTGTCCGCATGGTGCTGTAAACCTTCGCTCGATCACTGAATAGCGCAGTGTCGAATTTGACACTGCGTTACTATTTCTGCCCCACCCACTTCCTAACTAGCGATGGCTGCTGTGCAACAAGACAAACTGCAACAACGCATTGTGTTACGTCAGCTGGGCCTCCAGCCTTACGAACCGGTATCCCGCGCGATGCATCTGTTCACCGATACCCGCACCGCTGATACGCAGGATGAACTCTGGTTGGTTGAACACCAGAAAGTCTTCACGCAGGGTCAGGCGGGTAAAGCGGAACACGTTCTGCTTCCCGGCGACATCCCGGTGGTTCAAAGCGATCGCGGCGGTCAGGTGACCTATCATGGTCCCGGCCAGCAGGTGATGTACGTGATGGTCGATTTGAAGCGCAAAAAGATGGGCGTTCGCCAGTTAGTCACCATGATTGAACAAACCGTTGTCGATACGCTGGCCCATTTTTCCATCGAGGCCTATCCGCGTGCCGATGCTCCCGGTGTCTACGTTGATCACAAAAAAATCTGCTCGCTGGGGCTGCGTATCCGCAAAGGCTGTTCGTTACATGGCCTGGCGCTCAACATCAATATGGATCTCGAACCCTTCCTGCGCATCAACCCGTGCGGTTATGCCGGCTTGCAAATGACCCAGGTCAGCGCTGAAAAGCCAGGGGTTACCGTCGATGACGTCATGCCGGTGCTGGTCAAATCTTTTAATCATCTTATGCAATATCAACAGGTTGATTATCTTCCCTGGCGGGAAGAAGAGTATTGATGTTAAAAAATTGTACACTTTGTTGCTTGTGAGCACTTCAGGGGGCTGAATAGTGACCGCCATCAGTGTTATAATTTTTGTAATATTTCTCATTTTTTTTAATGAATCAGCCCGTTCATTGAATGTCCTGAAAAACTCGAATTACGAGAGACGAACCTGGAACCTGCAAGCTTATGAGTAAACCGATTCAGATGGAACGCGGCGTTAAGTACCGCGATGCAGATAAGATGGCATTAATCCCGGTGAAAACCGTGGTCACTGACCGGCAGGAAATGTTACGTAAGCCGGCATGGATGAAAATCAAGCTTCCGGCCGATTCGACCCGCATTCAGGGCATCAAAGCCGCGCTGCGCAAGAATGGTTTGCATTCTGTGTGTGAAGAGGCGGCCTGCCCTAACCTTTCCGAATGTTTCAACCACGGTACCGCGACCTTTATGATCCTCGGCGCGATTTGTACCCGCCGTTGCCCATTCTGCGACGTCGCCCACGGTCGCCCGACGGCACCGGACGCTAACGAACCGGAAAAACTGGCACAGACCATCGCCGATATGGGTCTGCGCTACGTGGTGATCACCTCCGTGGACCGTGATGACCTGCGTGATGGCGGTGCTCAGCACTTTGCCGACTGTATCGCCGCTATCCGCGAAAAGAACCCGACCATTAAAATCGAGACACTGGTACCTGATTTCCGTGGCCGTATGGATCGCGCACTGGAAATTCTTACCGCCACGCCGCCTGATGTCTTTAACCATAATCTGGAAAACGTGCCGCGTGTGTACCGCCAGGTTCGCCCTGGGGCAAACTACGACTGGTCACTGACGCTGCTGCAACGTTTCAAAGAAGCCCACCCTGAAATCCCGACTAAATCCGGTTTAATGGTTGGCCTCGGCGAAACTAACGCGGAAATCGTGGAAGTGATGCGCGACCTGCGCCGCCACGGCGTCACCATGCTGACCCTCGGTCAGTATTTACAACCAAGCCGTCACCATCTGCCGGTTCAGCGCTATGTCAGCCCGGAAGAGTTTGATGAAATGAAAGCTGAAGCCATGGCAATGGGCTTTACCCATGCCGCCTGCGGACCTTTCGTGCGTTCGTCTTACCACGCAGACCTGCAAGCCAAAGGGTTGGAAGTCAAATAAACACCCCGGCGCGCCGGTTGAATGACCGGCGTGCTCTGCCTGCCAGACAAACGAAAATAAGGGTTACACCTTGTTACTTTTTGGATAGCGGGAACGACAAAAACGGTTGCTCATAAGAGCAGCCGTTTTTATTTTAAACCCAGCAAAGAAGCAGAATACGGGCCGTGGCCCGCTGGCAATCAGTCTTTGTGTTCTACGCGTGGTTCGACAGGCGCGGCATCAGTCTTTGCCGCTGGGGTAGGCTCATCGCTCATGGCTTTCTTGAAGCCACGCAGCGCAGCGCCCAGATCACCGCCCAAAGAGCGCAGTTTACTGGTACCGAACAGCAGAATGATCAAAACGCCCACAACCAACAATTTAGTAATGCTTAGACCTTCCATACACACCTTCTTTTCACGGATTGCGAGACTGTCACCGGTAAGGTTACCGGTACTTTTTACACAAAATAATAACCGAAAACATTGTGGTTATTTACGAATAATAATGGCGGAAACACAACCCCAATATGTAACAGAATTGATCGAGTCACGATCTAATCTGTGCGCATTATAACCAGACTGAGCTATTATGAGCCTCTATGACAGAGTCATAAAGCATTTACTGGATAAATCAATTTTGCGCCAGCTTTCGGCCCAACCAGACAGCAGTCTGCGTGCCAAAAAATAATGAGATCCGATGGCAAAAACGCTTCAAACCACTCTGGTCAGTGATGCACATCACTCCGGCCTGAGATTTGCGAGACGTACCTATTTCCCCCGTATTATCGGGCTGGCTATGGGCAGCATCTGCGTGGCATCCGTCATCATTACCCACCCGACGCATTTTTCCGTCTGGTTATTGTTGTTTCTCAACGGATTTATCTGGCCCCACGTGGCCTATTTGCTGGCTATCCGCGCCAGCAACCCGTTTAAAGCCGAAATCCGCAACCTGCAAATTGACGTTATCTTTGGCGGTGCCTGGCTGGCGATGATGGGCTTTAATGCGCTGCCGTCAGTCGTTATTATCTCCATGATGGGCATGAATAATATTGCCGCAGGCGGTAAAACCCTGTTCTTCAAATGCATTGTTGCCCAGGCAACCGTGGCACTGTCGGTTTTTCTGCTGGCTGATATTCCTTTCCAACCAGAAACCCGCCCCTTCCAGCTCTATCTTTGTCTGCCGATGATTCTGATTTACCCGATTTTTCTGGGTAACGTCACCTTCCGCACCTCGAGAAAACTGTCCGAGCATAAGGAAGCCATTATGCAGATCAGCGTTCGCGATGGTCTGACCGGTTTATATAACCGACGCCACTGGGAATCGTTGCTGGATAATGAAATCGAGAGTCATCGCCGTTACCACTACAAAACCACGCTGGTGCTTATCGATATCGATCACTTCAAGGACATTAACGACAACTACGGCCACAACGTCGGCGATCAGGCGATTATACTCCTGGCTCAGGAGCTACAGCAGACCATGCGGACTGCCGACATCATTGGCCGTTACGGCGGAGACGAATTTGCCGCGATTTTGCCCCACAGCACGGCAGAACAGGCGCAGAAGGCGATGGAGCGTTTACAGAGCCGTTTGGATAACAGTCTCTTCCCCCATTACCCTGAACTTCGAGTCCATATCAGTGCGGGTATTGCCGAGTGCAGGGAAGATCAGGAAAGTGCCGCGCAGTGGCTGAATGCAGCCGATACCGCACTGTATAAAGCCAAAAACGGCGGACGAAACCGGATCGAAGCGCGGGTATAAACGCCCTCTTTCCAGCCCGCCCGCCGATTTCAGATGAAACGGCTGAGAAAAGCCTGCGTTCTCGGGTGCTGTGGATTTACCAACACCTCATCCGCCGCGCCCTGCTCCACCACATATCCCCGGTCCATAAATACCACCCGATCGGCAGCTTCTTTAGCAAACCCGATCTCATGGGTGACCACGATCATCGTCAACCCTTGCTGTGCCAGTGAGCGCATGGTCGCCAACACTTCACCCACCAATTCCGGGTCCAGTGCTGACGTCGGTTCATCAAACAGCATCAGTTTGGGTTTGACCGCCAGCGCACGCGCAATCGCCACACGCTGCTGCTGGCCACCAGAGAGATGACGCGGATAGGCGTCGGCCTTGTCGCTCAGCCCGACCCTTTCCAATAACTCGCGGGCATATTTCTCGGCCTGATGGCGGCTCTCTTTGTGCACGCCAATCGGCGCTTCAACGATATTCTGCATCACGGTCATGTGCGGGTAGAGATTAAACTGCTGAAACACCATGCCAATATCACGGCGCTGGCGGGCTATCGCCCTTTCCGACAGCTTATGCAACCGGCTGCCGCGCAGCTCGTAGCCAATCTGCTCGCCGCCCACCATGATCGAACCGCGATCGATATCCTCCAGATGGTTAATACAGCGCAGAAAGGTCGATTTCCCGGATCCGGACGGCCCGAGGATCACCACCACTTCGCTCGGTTTAACGTCCAAATCGATGCCTTTGAGTACTTCATTGTCGCCATAACTTTTATGCACATTACGCGCCACGACCAAAGAGGCCGGTGCGCCGGTCTCTTGCTGACTCATAGATCCTCCTTATGTACGATGCCCGGCTGGCTGACAATCGGGATGGTTTTCTCTTCACCAGATGCCTGACGGCGCTTAGTGGCAGAACCTGAACGGCGCGTACCGCGGGAGTAATAACGCTCGATTGCCGACTGACCGACGTTCAGCACCGAGGTGATCAGCAAATACCAAATCACTGCCACCATCAGCATCGGCACCACTTCGAAAGTACGGTTATAAATGGTTTGCACTGAGTAAAGCAGATCACCCATGGCGATCACACTGACCAACGAGGTGGCTTTGATCATGCTGATCAACTGATTTCCGGTCGGTGGAATGATCGCTCTCATCGCCTGTGGAATAATGATCCGGCGCAGTGCGCGGCCACGGCTCATGCCGAATGCCTGCGCAGTTTCTGCCTGACCGTTATCAACCGACAGCAGCCCGGCGCGGATAATTTCCGCCATATACGCCGCTTCATTCAGCGCCAGACCGGCGATCGCCGCCGTCAGCGGCGTGATCAGATCATTGGTATTCCAGCTCATATATTCCGGGCCGAACGGAATACCCAGCACGACACGCGGGAATAACGTCGACATGTTGTACCAGAACAGCAGTTGCACCAGCAGCGGCGTCCCGCGGAAAAACCAGATAAACATACCCGACAGGCGGCGCAGCAGCATACTTTGTGACAGCCGGGCAATCGCCAACATGAGCCCCAGAAACACGCCCAACAGCATCGAAATCACGGTAAGGCCGAGCGTGACGCCCAGCCCTTTGATCACCGTGGCTTCAGTAAACCATTGCGCCACCACATGCCATTCAAAATTAGGATTGCGGGCAACATTCCAGATCACATCGACGGCAATCAGCACCACGACAATCCAGGCTAACCAACGTCCGTAACTGCGAGGCGCGTGGGAAAACTCCACATTACGGCGTGGGTCCGACGTATAGTCATCCTTGGCGGCAGGCGGGGAACTATACGTTTTATCCGTCATTTAGGCTGCGCCTTGGCCAGGTTAATACCAGGCGCGGCGATCATATTGTCTTGCAGACCCCATTTTTTCATGATGATGGCGTAAGTCCCATTATCAAACAGCTTCTGATAGCCCGCCAGAATCGCATCACGTACGGCAGAATCTTTCGGTACCACCGTACCCTGGAAGATATCGCCGAAGCCGTTGGCTTTGCCGGTGCCCGTTAACTCCAGCTGGCCGTTGGCTTTCTCAACAAAATAGGTCAGCGGTGCCTGAGAGGAGAAGAACGCATCGGAGCGGTTAGAGCGCACCGCCAGAATTGAGGTCGGCTGGTCGGTGTAAGACTGGACGGTTACCGCCGGTTTGCCATCTTTCACACACACGTCGGACTGCCTGCGGATCACTTGCTCCGCCGAGCCACCGGCCATCACCGCAATGCGTTTACCACAGGTGTCGTCCAGCGAATTAATCTTTTGCGGGTTGCCTTTATGCACGGCAAACACCACGAACTCTTTCACGAAATCAACGAAGTCATTCTTCGCCTGACGGTCCGGGTAATCACCAATCGGGCCGATCCCCATTTGGTAGCGCCCCGCGGCCATACCACTCAAAATACCGGACAACCCGCTGACAGAAGCATGTTCAATTTTCACACCCAGCACGCCCGCCAGTGCCGTGGCCAGATCGGCGCTGGCACCATCGAGAGAGTTATTGCCGGTGACAATTTCATACGGAGGAAACGAACCGTTATTCACTGACGTCATCACCCCTGACTTTTGAATCTCAGGCGGCAATTTCGCATGCAGTGCCGGGTCCATGGTTTGGGTCGGAATAGCCACACTTTCAGCCGCAAAGGCGCTTGTGGAAAGTATTGAAAGTATCGCAGCCGTCAGTAATTGTTTTGCCATCATCTCTATTTCCTCTGTGTAAAAGTGGGTCTGGATGTTGTGAAAAAATCATGGGAATCATTTTGTTTTTGTTAACACCTTCCCTGGTGTTGATAACGCCTTATAAACTTGACACCGTCGGTTCCGGCGCTGTTCCGGGGTGTTTACTGCCGCGCTCCCTGGTGTTGTTCGCGCTTTTTTCTACTGCATCGCTCGCCGTTGAGGACCGGCTGGGCGGGGGTGATCAGAGTTTGTCAGTGCGCAACTGCGGAATATCAAAACAGCGGTTTTCCAGCACCGGCAACACCTTTCGGGCGTGAATCAGACGATCTTTATCCAATTGAGCAAACACCAGCGCCGGGGCTTCTGCAGCCCGGGCAATCGCCACACCCAGCGGGTCAACCACCATACTGTTGCCAATATTGCGTTCGCCACATTCGCCGACGGCCACCATATAGGTGGTATTTTCCAGCGCACGGGCGGTGACCAAAACGTCCCAATGCATCTCTTTGAGCGGACCTTTCACCCAGGCGGCTGGCAGCACTAATACATCGGCACCGTCGAGCACCAGACGGCGCGCCAGTTCCGGGAAACGCACGTCATAGCAGGTCATCAGACCAACCTTGAACCCTGCGACCTCGACCAGCGGCGGAACCTCTTTGCCCGGCGTGACGTTTTTGGATTCCTGCGCCGAAAACGCATCATACAAATGCAGCTTGCGGTACTGGGAAATGATCTCGCCATTGCGGATAGAGATCAGCACATTCCATGCACGGCCATCGGGTGCGGGTGTATGTACGCTCATCATGGTGGTCATCTGGCTGCCGAGACTGGCCGCCAGTAACTGGCTAACAAACGGGCCATCGAGGGGCTGAGCCGCTTTTAACACCAAATCAGGATCCGCGATATCACGCGCCAGAATACCTTCCGGCAACACCAGTAGATCGACCTCCGCTTTCTGTGATGCCGCCATCAGCGACAGACAGGTTTCGGCATTGGCCTGCCACTGTTTGGCAACGGCAAACTGCCCTAATGCAACTTTCATGTTCATTCCTCAGGTTCAGTGACTCGCAGATTCAGCGGCAAATTGCGGGAAGAGTTCCGCCGCACTCAGGCGCTGAGCGGTCAGGTTCTGCCGGTGTAACTCTTCGGCAAAATCTTCAATCATTTTCTTATTGGCAACGTAGCCGTTTGCATTCCAGTCCGCAGGTAAATCAATGACCGTGCGACGCAGATCATCCAGCAGCCATGGCGTGGTATCAGCATATTTGGCGCGTTTATCCATCCAGACCTGATAAGAACGTTCAATCACATCGCTCAGTGCCTGCGGTAACCACGGGTGCGCTTCGGCCAGTGCCGGTTTGATTGCCAGCAGATGAATACCCGGTACGTAACCTACCTTATTAAAGTAGGCCAGTTCAGCCTGACGGAAATCGGGCTGGAACTGACGGAAGCCGGAGTCCGGCCTGAAAAAACCTTCCGGCATGAAAGGCGTGAAGACGGCGTCGAGCCAGCCTTCCTGCAGCAACGCCATCATCGGGCGCTCTTCGGGCACCGCCTCAATACGCCCTACCCGGCCAAAACCGGCCAGACGATCAACAATAGGATGATCGGCAGTCAGACGGCCCACGTACCAGTTAGCGTCTTCAATACCCACGCCTTCCAGCGCCAGCAACGTGCGGGTCCAGGTGTTGCCGGAATCCTGCCAGCCCGTCAACCCGATGCGCTTACCGGCCAACTGAGACAGTTCGGTCAGCGGGCTGTCATCGCGAGTGATGATGCAGCGCTGACGAAAGCCACGCATCAGAAAATGAGGGATCGCCAGCAGGTCATTTTCCCCTTTGGCCCGCCCCTGGGCATAACGGCTGAAGGAGACTTCGCCTGCGTCGTAGCGATCGCTGGTGGCTAAATCGCCAACCAGAGTGCCGACGCGATCAATCTCAAGAGTAAAACCTTCTGGTTTCACATCGCCCAACGCCAGTGGCGTAAAGTAATCCCAGTCACGAACAGCCAGTCTGATGGTGATTGCCACAGCTTTCCCCTTATGAATCTGCAAATGAAAACATCATAAAAATTACATTTCATTGACTATTGGCGATCACACTCATGCCAATATGATTATTTTATCGCCTCAATTGATTAAGTTTGATACTAATGGCATAAATTAATATGTACAATAGAATCTTTGTTACTGAACAAAAGGCAAAAAATGAGTGAAAGTCTGCGGGTAAAAACACTGGATGCTGAGTGGTTCGCGGGGCATTTGCAGGACCGTTCAATGCGCGGCATTGCGCTCGAAACAGCGTCAATGATCCGTTCAGGCATTATTGAGATTGGCACCCATTTACCGGCGGTACGTGAACTGGCACAGGCACTGGGCGTCAGCCCGGCCACGGTGTCAGCCGCGTGGGGCCAGCTTCGCCGTCAAAAAGTGATTGCCGGACGCGGGCGCAATGGCGTCTGGGTGTGCGGCGATACGCTCTCCCCCCGCCCGGCGAGGTTTGAGAAAATCGGTAACTTCGGCGATCACATCATTGCCGATCTGGCGCTGTCATCACCGGATCCGGCCCTGCTGCCCGATCTTCGTGCCGCACTGCAGGCAGGCGTTAGCGCCGAGAATCTCAATAGCTATCAGCGTGAGGCCATCGCTCCGGCGTTGCTCGCGGCGGTAAAACCCAGCTGGCCTTATGAAGCCGGGGCTTTTATGGCGGCCGACGGCGGCTTTGATGGTATGAACCTGACGTTGCAAACCCTGCTGATGCAAGGCTCGGTGGTCGCGATTGAAGACCCGACCGCCACCCGCCTGCTCGACATGCTGGACAATCTGGGCGCGCAGGTTCTGCCGGTAAAATGTGATGAGTTCGGGCCGATACCTGAGTCATTGCAGATGGCGCTGGCGAAAAAGCCTTCGGCCTTTATCTACCAGCCGCGGACCCACTCTCACTGCGGTCATGCGCTGAATGCCGAACGTTACGCGGTACTGGCGGAGATCCTCAGTACCAGCAATACGCTGATTATTGAAGATGATGGCATCGGGCAGTTGTCACGAGAAAAACCCATCAGCATGGGCAGCGTACTGCCACTACGCACGATTCACGTTCGCTCGTATTCCAAAGCCTACGGGCCGGATCTGCGGCTGGCGGTGATCTCCAGCTCTGAAGATTTGATCAAACAGATCAAATCTTTTCGCAATTTTGGCGCAGGCTGGTCGAGTCGCATATTGCAGCAGGCGCTGGCGTACCTGATTAATGATGAAAAAACCCAGCAAGGCATTGAACACGCCCGCCAGGTCTATGCACAACGGCGTAAAGCGATGTCGGATGCGCTGAAAATTCGCGGCGTCACCATTCCCCACCGGGACGGTCTGTCCATGCTGATCCCGGTGCCTTCCGAGCAATTTGCCCTGGTTACCCTCGCGGCAAGAGGCATTGCGGTACTGCCCGGTGAACGCAGCCGCGTCGGGCCAGGACAGTTTATTCGCATCAGTACGTCACAGCTCAAAACCGAACAGATTGATGTTATCGCCGATGCGATTGTGCTGGCCCTTGGCTGAGAAGCTACAAATTACTGTCGCAGCCGTGTAAAATCGCCCGACACGATGGAGATGGCATTCCTCCGAAACCGCCCTTACCGGCTAATGATGTCTACGCAATCTCATTGAGAGGTTCGTAGCATCACGCCGGAACCTTTCTGAATCCTCACTCAATCTTACGAAAGGCTTTTATGTTTAGCACACTACTTGCAGTATTTATTGGCGGCGGTCTGGGCAGCGTTGCCCGTTGGTATGTCAGCATGAAGATGAACGGTATGACACCCGTATTGCCTTTGGGGACGTTGACGGTCAATCTGGTGGGTGCCTTTATTATCGGTCTTGGCATTGCGATTTTCACTCGCCTCACTCACCTGGACCCGGTATGGAAATTGCTGCTGACTACCGGTTTTTGCGGCGGCCTGACCACCTTTTCCACCTTTTCGCTGGAGGTGGTGTACATGTTACAAGATGGCCGTTTTGCCGGTGCGTTGCTGAACATGTTCCTCAATCTGGCAGGATCTCTGGCCATGACGCTGTTGGCCTTCATGCTGGTCAGTTGGTATACCGCGCACTGAGTTAAAAAATAACGATGCTTTTGGTAACAAAAGCATCGTAGCTGGCTCATTGTGTGAGGTAAATCCGCTTACACCCACCATTTCCCCTATTGTCTTAATGTTTCCTTCATTTTAGAACTTCATACTGGCGCCATAGATTTTGCACTTTCTGGAACCTGTTATGTTCTCAATGCCTAAAACGTTTTCTGAATGCTTGATTGTTACGCTGTGTGTTCTCAGCGCCGCCATTTTCCTGCACACCTGGTTCTCTGCCTGAGGCATTTCCTCCCCCATTCCATAACGACAGCGTGCGCTTTCTGAGCCTGCGCTGTTTTTTGACATTTACCTCCCGCGCCTGACCTCCTATACTTGAGAACGAACGTTCACACCTAATGTGTGGCGCATAACGTCAGGCAATCAAAACCCGATGCTTCATCCTCAGGAGAGTAAAGAACTGCGCATTGGCGCCAGGCGCGATCAGATTATCGCCGCATCACGGGTTTGCTTTCGCAAACACGGATTTCATGGTGCAGGCATGGCGGAAATCGCCAAAATGTCGCGGCTCAGCGTCGGTCAGATTTACCGTTATTTCGCCAATAAAGACGCAATTATCGAAGAGATCGTGCGGCGCATCGTGTTTAAAAAAATTCGTCTAATCACCGGTGATGCCCACAATCTGCGGCAGATGGCCGAGAATCTTGCCAACCGGCAGATTGGCGCACTGCACATTGAACCTAAACAGAACAGCTGCCCGGAGCTGAGCAAGGAACAGATCGAAATCGACCATGCATTGATGCTGGAGGTCGCGGCAGAAGCCACGCGCAATCCGGTGGTGGAACAAATCTGGCGCGACGCAGAACGCCAACTGTTCAATGAAGCCAAAGCCATGCTGGCAAAAACCTATTCTCACCTGTCGGATGATGAATTAACCGCCCGGGTCGAAATACTGGCAGTCATTTGCGAAGGCACGGCGTTTCGCCGCCTGACCACCCTGCACGCAAACCCCGTTAATCTTGACGTACTTTATGACCGGCTTTTTAGCCAACTGTTTGACCCTGCAACGTGACCACCACAGACGTAACCATCGCTTTCATCCCAAAAATCTACCGGAAACGGACATAATAATGAGCAATCACCTGACAGAAAAACGCCTGGGTTATGCCCTGGTTTTGGGTTCACTCGCGGCGCTTGGGCCGCTGTGTACGGACCTCTATTTACCGGCACTGCCCGAAATGGCGCTCGAGCTTGATACAACCACCGCCGCCAGCCAGTTGAGTCTGACCGCCGGTCTGCTGGGCCTGGGCTTAGGACAGCTGATCTTTGGCCCTCTGAGCGACACATATGGCCGCATGCGCCCGTTGTTGTGGTCACTGGCACTGCTGCTGGTGGCTTCCGTGGGCTGCGCGGTCGCACAAAATATTGATCAGTTAATTGCAGCCCGACTGTTACAGGGACTGGCAGGCGCTGGCGGCGCGGTGCTGTCACGCGCCGTGGCCCGTGACTTATACAATGGTCACGAGCTGACCCGGTTCTTTGCATTGCTGATGTTGGTCAACGGGCTGGCGCCTATTGTCGCGCCAGTGCTGGGCGGGGGCTTGATGAACTTCATGAGCTGGAGGGGGATTTTTGGCGCATTAGCGGTGATTTCCGTGCTGCTGTTCAGCTTCTCCGCGCTGAAACTGCACGAAACGCTGCCCGCTGAGCGGCGCTCGCAGGGTGGCGTCATGGTGATGGTGCGCTCGATTGGCGGCCTGATGAAAGACCGTCAATTTATGGGGCTGTGCCTGACGCAGGGCTTTACGATGGCGGGGATGTTCGCCTATATCGGCGCATCTCCCTTTGTATTGCAGCAGATCTACCACCTCAGCCCGCAGATGTTCAGCCTTTGTTTCGCCGCGAATGGCGTCGGCCTGGTGATTGCCGCACAGGTCTCCACGCGTCTGAGCCACAAGTGGGGTGAACTGACACTGGTCAAAATCGGCCTGTGTATCGCGGCGGCGGGTTCCGTTTCGCTGGTTATCGCCGCCAGCCTGCATGCTCCGCTATTTACGCTGCTGGTGCCGCTGTTCTTTTCGGTTATCACCATCGGTATTGTCGGTCCGAACGCAGGTTCACTGGCGATGCAAAGTCAGGGGAAAAATGCAGGCAGTGCATCAGCACTGATTGGAGTGTGTATGTTCGCGCTGGGAGCGATGAGTGTGCCTATCAGCGGACTGGGTGGCACGTCGGCATTGTCAATGGGACTGACAATTCTCGGCTGTTACGCGATTGCCATTACGCTGTTTATCTCGTTAGTCCGTAAATCCGCTGTCGCGGTGTAAACCAGAGACCGTCAAAAAAATCCAATAAAAAACCCGCATCAGCGGGTTTTTTCAAAATTTGGCCAGCGTTAAATAGGTTTAACGTCAGCAGCCGATGGACCTTTAGCGCCCTGTGTGATTTCGAACTCAACACGTTGGCCTTCAGCGAGGGTTTTAAAACCGTTGCTGGCGATAGCAGAGAAATGAACGAAAACATCCTTGCTGCCATCTTCAGGGGTAATGAAACCAAAACCTTTAGATTCATTGAACCACTTAACGCTACCTGTAATCTTAGACATCAAACTTACCTTTACGTGAATGAACGACACAGAACGTGTCAATCACAGTACAGCAACAGATTTGGCTTTTGTCCAGAATTCAGATTGCAATAAGCGATAAAGCTCTCACTCTTACAATTTGTACGATAATTCCTACTGTCAAAATGCCTTCACAGACCATAAAACATCAGAAAAATGAATCGTCATCGTTGCTGTAATCATCGGTATCGTTGTTGTCAGCGCCAAAACTCAGGTCTGAATTATCGCTGTTGTCACGCAGTGAGGCATCCTGCCAGGATGGCTGACCGCTGTCGAAATTTTGCTGCTGGAAATCATTATTGCCGAGGAAACTGGTGTCGTTGGGATCCAAATTCTGCACCGGTGGCTCTTCAATAATATTCACAATTTCCTGTGGCTGGGTCTGATGGAACATCCCCGTCAGCATCTCCGCCAGCACAACACCACCGGCCACACCGGCTGCGGTACGCAGTGCACTGCCCAGGAAACCCGGCTGTTGAGGCGCAGCCTGCTGCGGTGCGGCCTGTTGCTGATATTGTTGTTGTGGCTGGGCATTACGATTATCCCATCCATTGGTACCCGGAATAGGCTGGCTACCGGAATTATTCTGTGGTGCTGCATGTTGCTGATTTTGCGCTGATGCACCGCCGCCAAACAGCCCGGCCAGGAAACCGGTGCTTGAAGGGCGGGCGTTTTTTGCCTGCTCTTGCAACTGCTCAATCTGCTGCTGCTGTGCCTGAACCTGCTGATTCAGCTTGGTCAGCGCGGCTTCCTGAATGATCATCGCCTGCGCCATATAGTAAGGGGCTGACGGCTGCTTACTGACACAAGCCTGAATCACACGTTCTGCCTCGGCGTCACGCGGCGCCGTTACAGACTCCGCCTGTTGCAGACGGCTAAAAAGACCTTCGATCAAACGCTGTTCTTCGGATTGCATAAATTCACCTTGTCGATGTGTGTCGCTGCGCTATCACGGCCTTTGCCAGCAAAAAAGCATCACAAAAGCGCACGGACAGCGCGAATCTGTCAATTACACTAAACCAATTAGTCACAGGGATGAATTAACCGAGTGTCAACAAATGTGATCGCGTTAAATAACGCGTGCTGATGGGCAGACAAGCAGAGGAAAAGCCGTCTGCCGGGAAGCAGAGGGCGGGTAAAGGCAGTGGCGTTATTTCGCTTCAGACCAGCCGAAAATAAAACCGTTGTCCGGCAGATTGGTGTAGTTGCGCACCAGATCGTGGTAGGTTTTGGCCGGATCCAGATCTTTAAACTGCTGCGGATAGATAAATTTCGCCAAATATTCCATGCCGACAATATTGTACGGATGGTTATAGAACTGGTGATAGACGCCATAGGCGTGCTTATGCGTCACGGCAGAGATCTGAGCAATGCCATTACGCGCCAGCAGCGCCTGACCTTCGCGATCGATGCTGGCCTGACTGGCGCCATAACCCAACGGCAGAATGTGCGACACGCTGCCATTCGCGGGCCGCGCCGAGCCAGTCATGATGTAGGCATCAGGTTTCATGCTGATGACTTTTTCCAACGACACATCACCGGATGCTCCCGGCAGCAGGTCGGTGCCGATATTGTCGGCACCGACGGCTTTCACCAGCTTGCCCCAGCCGGAATCACCGTGAGTGAAGCAGCAGGAGTCAGAGCGCCCGGCGATGGCTTCAATAAAGACCTTGGGTTTCGGATTCACCGACGCCACCACTTGCTGTATATGCTGATAGTGTTCGTTGTAGAATTTACTGTAAGCCTCGGCATTTTTTTCCTGATTCAGCACTTTGCCCAGCAGCTCAATGCTTGGCGCGGTATTTTTCGCCGGGTCACGTTCGTAATCTACAAACAGCACCGGGATCTTCAGCGCGCTGAGTTTATCCAGTACTCCCGCCTCTTTCAGCGAATCTTTCGCCCGTAGCTGCGCTACCATCAGGTCAGGTTTTTGCGCAATCACCGTTTCGAGATCAACCTGCCCTTTATCGCTAAAGCCCATATCCAGAATGTTGGCAGACTCAGGCCATTGGCTTTTCAGCATGTCCCAGGTACCGCTGTCGGTTTTCTTCAGCAGGTTATTCCACGCCACCACGTGCTGGAACGGATTGGCTTTATCGAGTACTGCCAGCGAAAGAATATCGCGACCATCCTGCAAAATAATGCGCTGCGGCGCTTGGGTGAACGTCAGTTTCTGGCCATCAAGGTCAGTCACATTCAGCGGATAGGTGGTAGCAAAAGTGGAAAAAGAGGTGACCATCAGGCCTGCAACAGAAAATACGCGAGCAGTATTCTTTAACATATTCATACCTGGCAAATGAGAATTAAAAATAAATGATTTTGAGAACCATTATCAAATAATCTCAGAATCATAAACAATCATCGATCCACAGGGCAATGTTTTTAGAGCATAAAATGTTGATAAAACATGTCGAAATATAAACAGCCGCGTTTATCACCGCAGAAAAAAAACGTCCGGCCATGATGACCGGACGCTTGGTGTCAGAACTTGTCGATCACATTCAGTGAACATCCCGCCCGATAAAGTGCAGCAGGAATTCACTGACCATCGCACGTTTGAACGCCGACTGTGCCTTGTCGGCCGCCGCGCTGTGGCCGCCTTCGGTATTCTCGTAGAACCAGACATCAGGAATGCCCAGCGCCTGCATTTTGGCCGCCATTTTACGCGCATGGTCTGGCCCGACGCGGTCATCGCTGGTCGCCGTAGAGAACAGCACCGGCGGGTATTTTTTTGCCGGACTGATGTTGTGATACGGTGAGAATTCGCGGATAAACGCCCACTCTTCTGGGATCTGCGGGTCACCGTACTCGGCAATCCACGAGGCACCGGCGGAAATTTGTGTGTAGCGCTGCATGTCCAGCAGCGGCACTTCGCAGACGATCGCCCCGAACAGTTCCGGGTAGCGCGTCAGCATATTGCCCACCAGCAGGCCGCCGTTGCTGCCGCCCTGCGCGGCCAGATGTGCCGCCGACGTGATTTTGCTGGCAATCAGCGCTTTGGCGACGGAGGCGAAATCTTCATAGGCGCGCAGACGTTTTTCCTTCAGCGCCGCTTTGTGCCATTCCGGCCCATACTCGCCGCCACCGCGGATATTCGCCACCACAAAGACACCGCCGCGATCCAGCCACGCCACGCCGCTGACCCCCAGATAATAAGGGTCGAGCGACACTTCAAAACCACCGTAGCCGTACAGCAGCGTCGGATTCTTGCCGTCGTACACCACGTCTTTGCGGCAGATAACGAAATACGGCACGCGGGTCCCGTCGTCGGACGGCGCAAAATGCTGGCTGACCTGATAACGGGATGCATCGAAATGCGACGGATCCTGCTTCAGTAACTCCGCTTCTTTGTCCGCGCCGTCATCCAGATTGCCGAGCGACAGGCTGGCCGGTTGCAGGAATCCGCTGACGCTCATGAAATACTCATTCGAATCGTCAGCCACACCCCAGGCATTAATTTTGCTCAATTCCGGCACATGGCCGAACGGCTCACGCTGCCATTCGCCCTCTTTTGGCGTCAGGACTTCGAGGCGGTTCACCACGTCACGGGTGATGCTGAGGATGATGTGATCGCAGGTGCAGGAATAACCGTTGAGCTGATCGCGGGTGGCGGTGACGCCGCTCAGTGCAGTGTGTTCGCCCGGTACAAACAGCGGTTTCAGCGCACGGTCACCGGCCATAAAGGCGCCAAAATTCATGGTCAGCAGCGAACCGGACGGCCAGCTTTCGCCATTGACCAGCCATTCGCTGGAAGGCTGGATCAGGATCCATTCGCGCCATGTGCTGAATTTGGCGTCAGTCGGCACATCTATTTTGACTAAGTGCTTTTTGTCATCCAGCAGGAACACATCGCGGTGATAAAAGTCGATCACCCGCACGACATAATTGTGTTCGAAGCCTTTGAAACTGTCGTGATAGCCAACGGCCATCATGTCTTTTTTACCGGCGCTGAAGATAGTTTCGGCCTCACTGAGCGGTGTACCGCGCGACCAGATTTTCACGATGCGCGGGTAACCGGAATCGGTCAGTGAGTCTTCACCAAAGTCGGTGGCGACAAACAAATGGTCGTGATCGATCCAGCCGGTGCGGCTTTTGGCGACCGGCAGGAAGAAACCGTCGGCGACAAACTTCAACGTCTGCAAATCAAACTCGCGCACTTCTGAGGCATCACCGCCGTCGGGTGACAGGAAGATCAGCGCACGTTGGAAATCAGGTTTAAGAGGGTGCACGCCGTGATACACCCAGTCCTTGCCTTCAGCCTTGCCCAGCGCATCGATATCCAGCACGGTTTCCCACTGCGGTTCGGCTTTGCGGTATTCGGCAAGCGTCGTGCGGCGCAGCAGTCCGCGCGGATTCTTCGCATCCTGCCAGAAGTTGTACCATTTTTCGCCGAATCTCCCGATGCCGGGGATCTGATCAGGAGAGTTCAGCCCGTCGAGCACCTTTTCGCGGATCGGATCGAAATTTTTACCCTGCGTGAAGGCCGCCAGCGTGATCGAATTTTGCTGATGCGCCCATTCCAGCGCCTGTTCATTACGTATGCCTTCCAGCCAGATAAAGTCATCCTGCGGTGGAAGAGTTGAGTCGATAGTCATGCGGTTCTGCTCCTTCAGTGATGCGTTCAACGGCTTATTGCAACAATATGCCCTGAATCAGGCTGGCTTTCACCACCGTCACCTGAGGTATTTTCAGCGCCTGCATATAGCCTTCTACCAACAGTAAGTTGCTGACGTCGGTAGCGCGGTACTCGCCTTTCAGCTCGGTATCCCCTTTCCAGACATTGTTTTTCGACACCCGTTGCACATCTGCCAATGTATAGGTGTGGTTAACCGGATGAACCTGGTCACTGATCGAATAGCCGTGTACGCCGCCGATGCCAATCACCCGTTTATGTTGTACCTCCTGCTTCATCTGGGCGCTGACATGGGTACGCGCATAGAAATTCACATAGCGCAGCACGGTATTACGCAGTGAACCAATCGGGTTCGGCGTGCTATCAGCCTGCTGATCTTTATTCTGTAATACCCCGGTGAAGAAATCTTTCAGCGTCACCGAGGCCAGCTTGCCCTGATAAATATCCACGGTTTTCACGCCCTGCTGCTGGCGGTAGGTGGTCATCTGCATGGAGCCACCGCCGATATCCCACACCAGCAAATCTTCGTCGTTGAGATTATTATCATGCAGCGCCGCCCTGGCGGAGAGAAAACCGAGTTCCGCTTCCTGCTGCTGAGAAATGATCTTCAGGCTGACGTGCGCCTGCTGGTTAAAACGGTCAATCACCTGCTGGCCGTTGGAAGCCGTGCGGAACACGGCGGTCGCCACGCCGGTAATGCGCTGTGGCTTGAACGCGTTGGCTTTATTGACCATCTCAGTCAGCGCACTGAGGCCTTTTTGCTGGGCGGCTTCGCTGAGCTGATTATTACCGGACTTCGCCAGATCGGCATTGAACCCCACCGGGCGCTGATCTTCATACAGCACTTTGCCCAGGGTTTTCTGGCAGATATTCACTTCGGTAACCTGAATTTTGGTACTGCCGGATCCCATATCAATTCCGGCGCGGTTCTCAATACAGCGGTTCGCCTGAGCCTGAGTGGGTAAAAAGGCCAGCGTGGCACACACCACGGTCAGAGAGATCACGCTGTGTAATATTTTGTTCATTCGTCCCTACCCTGAAAAGAAAATAATCATTAAAAATAAATGAAATCGCTTTATAAAATCGCTCTGTTTTTAGCCTGCTATCCCACTGTTTTCTGCAATCCTGTACCTTATATAACGAAAAAGGGTGGCCATCGCCACCCTCTATTTTTAGTCTCACTGGAATATTAGTATTCAATATGGCCATTGAGATCTTCGCCATTACTGGCAATCACCCGCTGATACCAGAAGAAACTTTTCTTGCGGTATCGCGCCATATCTTTCAAGTCATGCTCATCGCGGTTCACGTAAATAAACCCGTAACGTTTACTGATGCCCTGATGAGTACTGACTAAATCGATGGCCGACCACGGGCAATAACCAAAGAGTTCGACGCCGTCGGATATTGCCAGTTTTAACTGCTCAATATGAATACGCAGATAATTAATGCGGTTATCGTCGTACACTTTTTTGTCGGCCGTCAGCTTATCAAATGCCCCCAGACCGTTTTCGGTAATGATCAGCGGCATGGCATAGCGTTCATATATTTCACGGCAGGTGACACGAAAACCGACCGGGTCGATATACCAGCCAAACTCGTTATGCTCGAGATGCGGATTATCCACACCGAGATAAACATTTTTATAGACGCCAGCCAGCTGCTGGTCTTCCACGGCGCGCGGATCTTTTTTCTCTCCGGCATGAGTATTCGGCGCGTCAGCTGCCACGGTGGTCGAGGCATAATAGTTGAATGCGATGAAGTCCGGTTTCCCCTGGCGCAGCACCTCCATGTCACCCGATAATATCTCCGGCAGCAGGGACTTCTCTTCGAGGAAACGCCACACCAGGGCGTTATAACGCCCATGGCAGGCTAAGTCGAGATATAGCCAGTTGCGGATAGACGAGTAATTTTGCGCAGCAATATTGTCTTCCGGTTTGGAGCTGGCGGCATAAATACAGGAGATATTCGGTGCCGGTCCAATTTTCGCCTGCGGTAATAAAGTGTGGCAGAGAATCATGGCTTTGGCCTGCGCCAGCATCATGTGGTGATTCTGCTGATATAAGGCTTTCTGCGGATTTTCGGTGTTGGGATCCAGCGTGCCTATCACATCGCCTTTAAGGATCATCATGTTTTGTTCATTGATGGTCAGCCAGTATTTGACCCGGTCACCGTACAATTCGAAAGTGGTTCGCGCGTAGCGTTCAAACGCATCAATGGTCTGCCGGTTAGACCAGCCGCCCTGCTGTTGCAGCGCATAGGGCAAGTCAAAATGGTACAGCGTGACCAGCGGCTCAATGCCTGCGTTACAAATCTCGTCGATTAACTGGTTATAAAACGCCACGCCCTGCGGGTTGATTTCGCCGTCTCCGGCAGGAAACAGGCGGCTCCAGGAAATGGAGAAACGGTAGGTTTTCAGTCCCAGTTCTTTGAACAGAGCCACGTCTGTTTTGAAGTGATGATAGTGGTCGCTGGTGACTTTAAAGTCGCTGATATTATCGGGAAACGTCGCCATATCAATGACCGAAGGGCCTTTCCCCTCCTGATCCCATGCGCCTTCAACCTGGTAGGCCGACGTGGATGCTCCCCATAAAAAATCAGCGGGGAACGGTTTGGTTTGCTTGTAAATCATCCTTATCACCTCTTGTCATTTTAGCTTTGGAGAGTATCCGGTGGTGGCTACCGGCCTCAGCGTGACTGCCTGAGACTGTCGATTTCCTTATGCAGATAGATTATTTCTTCGGCCATTTCCCGACATAACAGGGAGTTCATTAAGTGATCCTGCGCGTGGACCATGATCAGATTGACCGGGATTTTTCCGCAGCCTTCATCGGCACCAATCAGCTCGGTCTGGATCTGATGGGCGCGTTTACCGGCCTGCGTGGACTGCACCAGCAGCGCCTCAGCCTGCTGCCACTCTTTTTTGCGGGCCGCCTGTAAGGCTTCCATCGCACATGAGCGGGATTCCCCGGAGTAGATGATAAGTTCCATCACCGTGGTTTCCATATCCATCTGTGTGTCCATCGTATTGCTCCCCTTGGCGGCTCAGGCCTGTGGCTGAGTCAGCGTCTGTTTCTCTTCCTGCTCTGGCGGATTTTCCTGTTCGAGCAGCTGTTTTTCATAGGCTTTAAAGAACGGATAGTAAATCACTGACGAAATGGCGATGAGGATCAGCACCAGTGCAGCGGCGCGCAGATCCCAGCCCGTTGACCACGCGGCACCAATCGGTGCGGGTGCCGTCCAGGGCACCACCGAGATCACTTTACCTACCCAGTCGGTGCGGGTGGCAATGTAGGCAATCACAGCGTTGACCAGCGGTGCGGTAATAAACGGAATGAATAAGGTCGGGTTCATGACGATCGGCGAGCCGAAAATCACCGGTTCATTAATATTAAAAATGCCGGGGATCAGGCTGAGTTTACCGATAGAGCGCAAATGCGCCGAGCGGCTGCGCAGATAGAGCAACACCAGCCCCATGGTCGAACCGGAGCCGCCAATCACAATAAAGAATTGCCAGAAGGGCTCGATGAAAATATGCACCGGCGGCTGGCCAGAGGTGAGCAACTCCTGATTAATACCCAGGTTAGTTAACCAGAATGCCTGCAACATGCCGCTGATGATCACCGCGCCGTGAATACCGGCAAACCACAGTAGATGGCAAATCAATACGGCAATCAGAATGGCCGGTAAGGTATCGGCGGCGGAGATAATCGGACCAAACAGCGCCATAATGGCCTGTGGTAATAGCATATCGAATTGATATTGAATAAACAGGCTCAGCGGATACAACGTCAGTACCACCGCCATAATTGGAATGAGTAAATCGAAGGACTGTTTTATTTTCGGCGGAACTTGATCCGGCAGTTTAAAACCGATATTTCTGACTTTTAAAAACCGCGCTAATTCTGTGGTATAAATCGCCACCAGCACGGCGGTAAATATCCCAACTCCGCCCAGACCCAGCGTCGGCAGCATTTTATTCACCTGCGGCGATGCCACCAGCATAAAGGACATCAGCGATAACATGGCGGTCATAAAGGGATTAAGTTTGTAGCTGGCCGCGAGATTATAGGCGATAGCGGCGGTGATATATATCGACATGATCCCCATGGTCATATTGTAGGGAGTTAATATCACTTCCTGATATTTCACTGACATCGCCAGCCACCAACGGGCGAATGCCCAGCCGCTGTCGGGGGAAAAAGGGGGGTACGCAAAAACCAGCAGGAACGAGCCGACAATCATAAATGGCATGGCCGAAATAAACCCATCCCTGATTGCCATAATATGCCGCTGACTGGATATTTTGCCCGCCATCGGACTAATTTTATTTTCGATAATACCGAACAAGACATCACTGGCATGAGACATAAATTTCCCCTATGGCACAAGCATGGTAAGAGCATCGGGTAAATATTGACCGTCGGGGATAATACTGCAACCGGTTTCAGAAACCGGTTGCGGTTTTGTGATTGGCTTCATAAATAAATGTATTACGCAGGAAAGTCTGGGATTTATAGGGGAATTGGGGCTAAAGGAAATGATGAAAGGGAAATGACACAGCCTACCGATGCAGACTCACTGCACAGCAGGCCATGGTCGTGCTCAGCTAATTAGATTCAGCCTTTAGTCACGGAGACAATGTCTTTGATCTGGCTAAAGTTGGAGTTGCCGTGATCGGTTTTGACTGTTGGGTAAACGCGTTCCCCTTTTTTCACAAAGCCAGTTACCACGTGGGTAGAACCGCTCTTAACAGTCAGAACATCACCAATACTGATTGAACTTTCGACTTCGCTCATAACAATCCTTAACACTTACAATCGCTTAACTTCAGGGTGTCCAGTTAATACCTATAAAGAGTAGGCCTTTATCCCACACATAACCAGCGGCATCGCCCTGAGCGCCGCAATAGCTCACCCGATAGTCACTCGCCTAGGAAAATTCCTGAAGACTTCCCCCTAAGTCAAATTATGGAAAGTTGTACTTGAACGTGTAATACCGACAGTTATTATAAGTGTGCAAGCACTTATCCCCCTATAGGTCATTGCATCTCATTGGACTATCCCCTCGTAAGGTATTACGACATCCCGCCATCCTTGAGCGGGATTTTTTTTGCCTGCCATTTGGCGGTCTCAACCTTCGTTAATCCACACGCGCATCTCCCCTTCCCCACGATTCGCCCAGCTGAAATAGGGAACAAAGGTCAGGGTTTGCGGCTGCAACTCAGTCGCAGTCGGATTGAAACTGTAGAGCGGCTGTTGGGCGGCCTGCGTGGAATTAACCCTCACCCCGCGGGTCTGCAACAGGATTTTTCCTTTGAACAGACCGCTGCCGGCAATCAACCTGAAGGATGCGTGTTCCGGCAGTTGCACATTGTGCAGTTCGCTACCGTTATCGGCCTGTTCGAGGCAATAGACCAGCGGTCCACGCTGAATCGCCACTTTTCCGGCCACATGACGCAGCAACGGATTGCCCTTGACCCGCGTTACCGGCATGGGCAGCGCCAGTTGCAAAACATCGCCGTTCTGCCAGTGACGCGTCAGACGCACGTAACCACGCTGTACATGACCGCGTAGCTCCTGCGGCTCACCGTTAACCAGCAGCTGTGGGCTGGCGCACCAATCTGGCAAACGTAGCGCCAGCGTGGCCTCCAGCGGCGCCGTGGTTTCCAGTTCAATATTCACCGTGTCATGCCATGGGTAACCGCCACTCTGTTTGAGACGCAGGGTTTCGCCATCGACATCGACTTCCACGTCACTGCCGATATAGAGATTAATATCCACCCCGTCATTGCGGCGGGTATAAATATAACTGCCGAGTGAGGCCAGCAGACGGCGATATTGGGCGGGCAGCAGGCGCAGCCGAACCAACGCTGGCGTACCGGTTTAACGTGGTCATAGATATGGTTGAACTGAATACTTTTCGGATGCACTTCCAGCGGATTGACGTAGAAGAAGTGCTTACCGTCAAGCGCCATACCGGCCAGCACGGTGTTATAGAGTGCACGCTCCATGACATCGCTGTAACGACTGTCGGCCTCCAGCTGCAACATGCGGTTGGCGAACATCATCAGGCCAATGGATGCACAGGTTTCGGTGTAGGCGGTATCGTTCGGCAAGTCGTAATCACAGCTGAATGCCTCGCCGCTGCTTTGCGAACCGATGGAGCCGGTGATGTACATCTGGCGCTGGGTCATGTTTTCCCACAGCCTCTGACACACCTCTCGCTTTTCCTGATCCTGGCTGAGGCGCGCCAAATGTGCCACACCCGCGTAAAGGTAGACGAAACGTACCGCATGGCCGATGGCGGTCTTCTGTAACGCAACCGGCAAATGCGCCTGGCTGTACGCCTTGTCTTTCACCATCCATGCCGGGCCGTGAATATTCCAGTGTGAAGTGCGCCCGCGTTTTTCAAACTCAAGATCGTAAAAATGAGGCTGCGTACCGCGCTGTTCGACGAAATAACGGGTCAGTTCAAGATAACGCGGCTCGCCAGTGGCCTCGTACAGCCGCATCAGCGCCAGCTCAATTTCCGGGTGACCGGGATAACCCTGAATCTGGCCCTTTTCCGGCCCGAATACCTGCGAGATGTGGTCAGCCAGTTTGCATACCACCTCCAGCAGACGGTTTTTCCCGGTGGCCTGCGCATAGGCTACCCCCGCCTCAATCAGGTGCCCGGCACAGTACAGTTCGTGGCATTCCGCCAAATTGCTCCAGCGCAACGCGGGCGCTTTGACGGTGAAATAAGTATTCAGGTAACCGTCAGGCTGCTGCACGGCAGCCACCAGTTCAATCACCCGGTCCGCCGTCTCTTCCAGTGCGGCATCCGGGTTTTTCACCAACAGATAAGCGACGGCTTCCAGCCATTTCGCCACATCACTGTCCTGAAAAACCATACCGTAAAACTCACCATCACTCTGTCCGGCAGCGATACGGAAGTTTTCAATCGCATGGCTCGGTTCAGCCTCCGCCACCTGGTCATTGAGCGCCAGCCACTGATACGGCACCACCACCTCTTTAACCAGACGCTGATACTCGAGCCAAAACGCATCGGTTATCTGGACTTTATCCAGTGGGACCTCAAGGCAATCTATAGGATGAAAAGACATGCAACCTCCTGAAATGGTGTCGTTAAACAATGTCGTAAAATCAAATTTTGCTGGCCAGCTCGCCGGACATGCGGTTGAGCAGGCGGTTATCGAGCTTGCAGAAAGTAATGGTGATCGCCAGCAGCAGATGCAGTGCGGCAGGCAGCAGCGTTTCAAACAGCCGGATACCGGTCAGCGACGCTGACGTTTGATGGTCAACCCCGGCCTGATAGGAAACCAGAATAAACACCAGCGCGATGATCCCGGCGCTCGAGGCCCATGCCAGTTTGATGAAAAACAGATTGAAGGCGAAGTTCATGCCGGAAGAGCGGATGCCGTTTTTCCAGTGCCCGTAGTCGTCGGCGAACGCCATGATGGAAAAGTGCAGCGGCAGCGTGAATCCCAGGATCACGCAGTGCACAAAAATGATGCCCAGCCACAGCGATTGCCACTGCTCACCCACGGGCATAAACCACAGCAGCAGCGAGAACACCGCCAGTATCAGGTTAGTGAGCATATACAAACGTACCGTGTCGATAACTTTGGTCAGTTGATTGACAATCACCGCGCCAAGTATCGACGCCAGCGTCACCATGCCAAAAAACAGCGAGGCATAACCTGCGCCACCTTTGAGCACATAGGTGATGAAATACATGTAGCCGCCGCCACGTAGATTGAAGACGTTGATCAACAGGAAAGACATCAGCAGCACCAACAACAGCTGATCATTTTTCAGCATGCCGCGAATATGCTCGCGCACGCTGAACTGGCCGAGCATCGACAAAGGCAGACGTTCACGTACGGTGAAAAAGCACCACAGGAACATCACAACGGCGACCGTGCATAACAGACCGACACCTTGCTGATAGCCGAGTGCCGCATCGCCGTGACCAAAATATTCCACCAACCACGGCAGCCCCACCGAGACTAAAAAACCGGCTACGCCGCACAGCACAAAGCGCCACGCCTGGCAGGAGATCACTTCGCGGTGATCGGTGGTCATGGTGTTGATCAACGCGCAGTAAGGCACGTTGATCGCTGTGTAAGAGACAGAGAGCAAAAAGTAAGTGAAGAACGCGTAGGCAATTTTGGCGTCTCCGCTAAGACCCGGCACGGTGAAGGTCAGCAACCCGACCACGCCAATCGGCACGGCAATCCACAACTGCCAGGGACGAAAACGCCCCCAGCGGCTTTGCGTACGGTCCGCCAGAATTCCCATCAGCGGATCGGAGATCGCGTCGATAATGCGCAGGGAAATGAACAGCGTGCCGACAATCGCCGGGGTCAAACCGAAAATATCGGTATAGAAAAAGGTCAGGAAATTGGCAATCAGGCAGGTAATAATGGTGCCGCCGGCATCACCGAGTCCGTAACCTATTTTCTCGCTGACCGTTATTCGGCTACTTTTTTCTTTAATCCGCGCAGGGGACGTATCAATTGAAATTGTTGGCATCATTTCCTCGCTTATATTTATATTTTTTATTCGTAGCAATAAGAAACAGGCAGCCATAACGTAATTTTTTATGGCATCAGGACGTTTTTAAATACAATAAATAAGGTACGTCCTTAATCTGGCATGGACGTAAAGCACAACAAGTGGCGGATCAAGTAGTAAAAAGGGACGATTCCGACCTGTCTCGGGTTTTGTGAAGCGGATCAAATCCTGCACGACCCAGCCGACTAACCGAACGCCACTCTGCTAGCCTAAAACCTTCCAACAGCCCTCTCTCATGACTTAACCGGAGAATGAAATGCTTTCTATTCCCGTAAGTTACCCGCTGCGTGTGCAAAACGGTGGCCTGTTTATCTCACGCGGTGTCGGCACACATCCGACTCGCACGCTCACCTCATTTGAGTTGATTTACGTGGTGCGTGGATCACTGTCACTCCAGGAGGAACAGACCCGTTTTGATTTGCACGCCGGTGAAAGCTTGATTTTATTTCCCGGCAGAAAACATCAGGGCATGGGCATATTCGACGCGCAATTAAAATTTTATTGGCTTCACTTCGATATTTTACAACATCAGCAAAATAATCCCTCTTTGCAGCTGGATATTCCACAGCACTGTAAAGTTCGCGATGCCGAAAGAATATTGGCGCTGTTCAGACTTTTTTTAAATGAACAGCAGCGCGGCGCGCAAAGCCCGTCGCTGGAATTATTTCTGCTGTTATTATTACAGGAAGTCGGGCAGGCTCCGGCCGGTGTGCCTGACCCCGATGGCCCCGGTGTGGCGCTGGCGTATAAAGCCCGCCAGTTGATTGCCACCCGCTATCATCAGCCGCTGGGTACCGCTGAACTGGCGGCGCTGCTGCACTGTAACGCGGACTACCTTGGGCGAGTTTTCCGTTCTACCTTTCATCAGACCCTGACCGATGCCCTGCACCAGCAGCGCGTCTCGGCGGCAGAAAGCCTGCTGCTGACCGATAGCGGCAGTCTGGCGGAAGTGGCGCGGCGCACGGGTTTTAATGATGCCGCTTATTTCAGGCGAGTATTCAGCAAACTGTTAGGGATAACCCCGGCGGCGTATAAAAAAAGATACTGCCGTGAACATATCAACTCGGATTAATCTCTCATCGGACCTGTTATAAACAACGGGGTAACAATCTCAAAATCCTGAGAAAAGTCATGATACTATTGCGCTATTCCCGCTGCTGAAAATGTCAATTTACCTATGACTGAATCCTACGAATTTCTCAATAACATGCCGGTAAATCAGCAGATCTACCGGACCCTGCGTCAGGACATCGTCACCTGTGTGATCCCGCCGGGAACGCTGTTGTCAGAGAAAGAAATTTCGTCGCGCTTTAATGTCTCACGCCAACCGGTGCGTGAAGCCTTTATCAAACTGGCGGAAGCCGGTCTGGTGCAGGTACTGCCCCAGCGCGGGACGTTCGTGATGAAGATCTCCGCCAAACGCGTGGCCGATGGCCGTTTCATTCGTGAAGCGGTGGAAACGGCGGTAGTGCGCCGCGCCGCCGTGGTCGCAACCCCTTATGATCTGGCGCTGTTAGAACACAATCTACAACGCCAGCGGCTGGCGGCGAAAAGCCAGCAAACACAGGAGTTTTTGCTGCTGGACGACGAGTTTCACCGCACCATCGCGCAGATCATCGACTGCCGCCTGGCGTGGGAAACCGTCGAGCATATTAAAGCCACCATGGACCGCGTGCGTTTCTTAACCCTGAGCAAAGTCTCCCCGCCTGAGAGTCTGATCGAGCAGCATGACAACATTTTTGCCGCGCTGAAAGCCCATGATCCTGATGCCGCCGAGCGCGCCATCCGCATTCATCTGCAAGAGATGATCTCCACCATCACGCCCATTGCCGAGCAAAACAGCGACTGGTTCGAGACCGAGTAACCGCCGGGCGTCCTGCATTTTCGCAACGCCAGCGACCACAGGCAGCGAGCCGCACGATAAAGACGCCCACTCCAGCAGCCTTGAGGATTTACAAAAAAATGCCGTTTATGTTAGCCATGACATAAATTTGTATAACAACTTACGCTAAGCTGTAAACCATGTGCTTTCCATGGAATTTTTGTTATGCCGTCTGCTGCGCCGTTGAAATCCGATATATTGAAAAAATGCTATTACAGCGCCGAAGAGACGCTCTCGCTGGGTCTGCTGGATGTGGAGAAAATCGAACAGATCGCCCGCGATCTGGATATCGCCGAGAGTGAAAAAGAGCACTATGTCACCGGCTGGATGGGTCAGAACAGCGTGGTGCTGGTGCGAAATTATCAGGATAAGCGTGGTACCTCCAACGGGCTGGTGATGTCGCGCGGCCAGCGCTACAAGCTGAGCGTGCAAGCCATTAAATTCCGCATTCCTAAATTCCTGTTATGGATAACTCTGCGCCGCCGCCCGCGCACCATGTCCGTGGTGGGGTATACCCGCCTGGGTGAACAGGCCAGCGGCTTGCAGCAGTTTCACAATATTCTCGAGCCAGAGCTTAAACAGCAGTTGGAAACCGACTGGCGCGAGCTGAACGACTATCTCGGCATGGCATGCTGGCAGATGGAGAACAACCAGCCCTTGTGGCGGGAATTACAGCGCGAAATCACGCCTCAGGCATTATGGTTTCTGGCTGACAGCAATTGGTTCAGCGGTAAAAAACTGCAAAAAGACGGTGACTGCGAGGGGCTGTGGGCACATAACCGCTTCCTGGCCCGCCGCACGGGTGAGCACGCTGCACTGCTGATCTCATGGCGTGATGAAGAGAATGATGACATCGCCAGCTATCTGTTTGAGCGCGTCTCTTCGACGCAGATTCGTCTCTCCCTGCGCCCGCGCAAAGAGGAAAAATTCTACCCGCTGAACCCGTTTGATGCCGTGCATCTTATGCAGGCGCTGACGCTGTTTCAGCAGGCAGAATCTGAGATTTGTCACGATAAGATCCGCGCCTGACCTGGCGAATTAACGCCCGCTACCACCATTGATGGAAATGATGTACCGGCCCGCAGCCGTGGCCGACCTCCAGCGAATCAGCTTGCATCAGCGCCTGTTGCAGGTAGGCTTTGGCGGCCTGCACGGTGTCCGGCCAGTTTTCATGGCGCGGGCGCAGTGCCGCCAGCGCCGCCGACAGCGTACAGCCGGTGCCATGAGTGTGCCGCGTATTGACCCGCGGGGCGGTAAATCGCTGGCGGCCATCGCGCATAAACAGCCAGTCCGGGCTTTCCCCCCCTTCACTGTTTTCACTCGCCTGCAAATGCCCGCCTTTCATCAATACCGCCCCACACCCCATCGCCAACAGCGCTTCGCCCTGCTCACACATCTCCTGTTCGTTCTGCGCAATGCCGCACGCCAGCAAGGCAGCGGCTTCCGGCAGATTCGGCGTAATGATCGACATCTGCGGCAGCAGTAACCGGCGTAACGCCTCGACCGCATCCGGCTGCAATAACGGATCACCGCTTTTCGCCAGCATCACCGTATCGAGCACCACAAACGGCAGCCCGTAGTGCTTCACTCTTTCCGCCACCGCTTCCACAATGTCAGAGTTCGCCAGCATGCCGATTTTCGCGCTGTCGATACGCACATCGCTCAAAACCGAATCCAGCTGCGCCGCCACAAACGCCGGTTCGATGTTGTACACCGACTGCACACCACGGGTATTTTGCGCCACCAGCGCGGTGATCACGCTGGTGCCATAGGCTGCGAGGGCGGAGAAAGTTTTGAGGTCGGCCTGAATGCCGGCGCCACCGCTCGGGTCAGTACCGGCAATCGTTAATGCGTTGATGCGCCTCATTGCAGCGCCTCCCCGTCCAGCAGATAAAGATTATCCAGGAACGCAGGAATGAAACTGCCCGGCCCACGTACCTGCTGGCAGGCCAGTTCACCGGCACAGGACATCACCCGGCACGCAGCCGCGACATTCTCCAGCCGCTCACCCGGCAGCGCAACAAAGGCCGCTACCACCGCCGACAGCGAGCAGCCGGTGCCTACCACGCGGGTCATTAGCACATGCCCGCCGTGCACAGCCAGACAACGTTCGCCATCGGTCACGTAATCAACCTCGCCGGTGACGGCGACAATCGCCCCGGTTTGCTGCGCCAGTCTTTTTGCCGCAGGCAGTGCCGAGAGGGAATCATCGCCGCTGTCGACGCCGCGCCCGGTAGAGGTCATCCCACTGAGTGCGCGGATTTCAGAAGCATTGCCACGGATAGCAGCAGGGGTGAGTTTAATGAGTTCAAGACAGAAGTCAGTTCGCAGCGTCAGTCCGCCCACGGCCACCGGGTCGAGCACCCAGGGCTTTCCGGCCAGATTGGCGGCCTGAACCGCCGCGCGAATAGCGTCGATCTGAGGGTGGGTCAGCGTACCGACATTCACCAGCAGCGCATCGGCTATAGAAGCAAACTGCGCCGCTTCAATTGGGTCCACCACCATCGCCGGTGACGCACCCAGTGCCAGCAGCACATTTGCGGTAAAAGATTGCACCACGTCGTTAGTCAGACAATGCACCAGAGGCGCGGCATTACGCAGGGTTTGCAAAGCACCGGCAGCACGTGCGCCGGAAAAATCGACAGGTCGGATAGTCATATGTCTCCCCACCGGCGCTCAAGAAGGCGGTATCGGGAGAGATACCTGACTTCCCTACGCTGGCATAATCCAGATCAGGTAATACGGGTAAGATCTCAGCCCTTTCTTTTGCAAGAGGGGCACCCCGAGTCAACGAAAGCCATTATTGGTGGGCGCAGCAGGAAGATCAACCTACAATCATCCGAAGACAGTAACAACGGAGAACAATCCCTTGCAGATACGCCCTTACGAGGAAGCCGACCGGCCTTTTTTACGCACGCTCTATCTGGCGTCGCGCAAAGATACCTGGACGTGGATGGAAACAGAGGATTTACAGCTGGAGGATTTTGACCGGGCAACCCTCGGCGAAACGGTGATCGTCGCCGTTCGCGACGGCAAATTAGTCGGCTTCGCGTCGATATTCACCCAGGAGAATTTTCTGCATAACCTGTTCGTCGACCCCGCCGTTAAAGGCACCGGCGCAGGCACTGCGCTGCTCCACGCCGCCGAAGCCATGCTCACCGGCACAGGCGCATTGAAATGCCTGATCAAAAGTGAAAAATCCGTGGGGTTTTATCTGGCCAAAGGGTGGGAAATTGTCGCCGAGGGCGAAAGCCCAAAAGGGGACTACTACCTGTTTCATTTTTTAAAGAAATAGACCCCGACAGGCTACCTGTTACCACACCGGTTAAAAATCTCCGCTTCTTTCGCTCAGCACATCGTTGAATCTGAATGGCCAGGTTTCAGGTGCGGGGGCGTGGCCATGCCCGTAACCGAGAAGTTGAAGTTGAATTTGCATGCAAAAGCGCATACAGTCCTGCCCCTTCTTTGGCATGGGGAACAGTAATGTTTATTGGATTTGACTACGGCACCGCAAATTGTTCAGTCGCCGTGATGCGCGATAACGACGCCCATCTTTTGGCGTTAGAAAACAACGATCCTTATTTACCCTCCATGCTGTGTGCGCCTACGCGCGAAGCGGTCAGCGAATGGCTGAGCCGTCACGGGCAGGTTCCGGCTGGCAGTGATGAAAACATTGCACTGTTACGTCGCAGTATTAACTTTAACCGCGAGGAAGATATCCCGGTTAATGCCAACAGCGTGCATTTTGGCCTGCAGGCTCTTTCTACTTATATGGAAGACCCGGAGGAAGTCTATTTCGTGCGCTCACCGAAATCCTTCCTCGGTGCGAACGGCCTGAAGCCGCAGCAGATTGCGCTGTTTGAAGACCTGGTGTGCGCCATGATGTTCCACATCAAGCGCCAGGCAGAAGCCTCCCTGCAAGACACCATCGAACAGGCGGTGATTGGTCGCCCGATTAACTTTCAGGGCATGGGCGGTGAAGAAGCCAACGCGCAGGCGCAGGGGATTTTGCAACGCGCCGCTGAGCGGGCCGGTTTTCGCGATATCGCTTTCCAGTTTGAACCGGTGGCCGCAGGTCTTGATTTCGAAGCTACGCTGACTGAAGAGAAAACCGTGCTGGTGGTCGACATCGGCGGCGGAACCACCGACTGCTCGGTACTGCTGATGGGCCCACAGTGGCGTGACAAGGCTGAACGCCAGCAGAGTTTGCTCGGCCACAGCGGGTGTCGCGTGGGCGGCAACGATCTGGACATCATGACCGCGTTTAAACAGCTGACGCCGCAATTCGGCATGGGCAGTGAAACGGCGAAGGGCATTGCCATTCCGTCCCTGCCTTACTGGAATGCGGTGGCCACTAACGATGTACCTGCGCAACTGGATTTCTACAGCGTGGCCAATGGCCGCATGCTGCGGGATTTGATCCGCGATGCTGCCCAGCCAGCGCAGATAAAACGCCTGCTGAAAGTGCATCAGCAACGTCTGAGCTATCGTCTGGTGCGTACCGCCGAAGAGAGCAAGATCGCGCTGTCCGAACGTGAAAACGTCACCGCCGCACTGGACTTTATCGAAGCCGGTCTGGCGGAAAATATCAGCCAGCAGCAGTTGAGTGAGGCGATTGCGCAACCGCTGGAACGCATTCAGGAGCAGGTAAATCTGGCGCTCTCCACCAGCAATATTACGCCGGACGTGATTTACCTGACCGGTGGCAGCGCACGCTCACCGCTACTGCGCGCCGCATTACAGGCCCAGTTACCGGGTATTCCGCTGGTGGGTGGCAATGATTTTGGCTCGGTCACCGCCGGACTGGCACGCTGGGCACAAACCTTGTTCCGCTAAATCCCTGCCATTTGAATGTGAAAAAACCGCCTGCGTGAAGTGAACACCGCAGGCGGTTTTTTTACATTGATAAGAGTGAGTTACCAGCTACTGGCTTCATTTAGCAGACGGATATCGGCATCATCCAGCGTCAGGTCTGCGGCTTTTGCCAGCTCATCCAGCTGTTGCAGTGAAGTCGCGCTGACGATTGGCGACGTTACACTCGGACGGGCAATCTGCCACGCCAGCGCGATTTGCCCCGGCTTGGCATTATGTTTCTCCGCCACCTGATCGAGTGCTGCCAGAATTTTCAGGCCACGCTCATTGAGATAGGTATCCACCACTTTTGAGCCGCGCTGACTTTTACTGGCATCGGCTTTGGACCGGTATTTCCCGGTGAGGAACCCGCTGGCCAGCGCGTAAAAGTTGATCACCCCCAGACCATGGTCAGACACCACTTTCTCCAGATCCTCTTCATACACTTTGCGGTCGCACAAATTATACAGCGGCTGAAGGGTTTCATAGCGCGCCAGATTGTTGTCTTTACTGACTTTCAGTGCTTCAATCAGGCGTGGTGCGCTGTAGTTGGAAGCCCCGACGGCGCGCACTTTGCCCTCTTTAATCAGCGCATCAAACGCGGCCATGGTGTCGGCCAGCGGGGTATCCGCATCGTCGTCGTGGGACTGATACAGGTCGATATAATCCGTTTGCAGGCGCGTGAGTGATGCCTCAACCGCTTGTTTGATATAACGTGGCGAGAGGCCAATTTTGCCTTCGCCCATCGGTTTGCCCACTTTGGTGGCCAGGATAATCTGGTCGCGCTTACCGGTTTTTTTCAACCAGTTACCGATGATAGTTTCCGACTCACCGCCCTGATGGCCTTCCACCCATGTGGAATAGACGTCGGCGGTATCAATAAAGTTAAGTTTGTGTTCAAGCAAGGCGTCGAGAAGGCTAAAAGATGTCGATTGATCCACGGTCCAGCCAAAGACGTTACCGCCAAAAGTTAACGTCGGTACCCGAATGCCTGAACGCCCCAGTTCTCTTGTACTCATGACATGCTCCCTTTTTAAGGTCAGATTAAAAATTGCTTTGTTTGTGAACCATTAGCTTCAGAAGAATAACAGTAGCACTTCACACAATATTGTCAGGCGTGGGAAGGCGTTAAATTGTTAATGGATGAAAGTGACTCCTTATTTCCTCCATTTTTCATCTGCCGACAATAGCTACACTGTGGCCAGACCAATAGGTTCAAATTGTGATCAATTTACCATTAATAAAAAGAGTGAAATTGTGCGAAAAAGCCCCCTGCGATTTTTAATTATCCTGCTGGTGTTGATTATTACCGCCCTGGGCATCGGTTATTTCTATGTGAGTCACCCGAATTCGCACAGCATAAAAGCTGACACGCCCAATGCGACAAATGCCGCAAGGCCTGGCGGCGGACGCCGCAATATGCCGCTGCCGCCGGTTCAGGCAGCGATGGCGACCGAAAAATCCGTTCCTCAATATCTCAGCGGGCTGGGCACGGTCACGGCATCCAATACCGTGACCTTGCGCAGCCGGGTTGACGGCCAACTGATGGCGCTGCACTTTACCGAAGGCCAGCAGGTCAAAACCGGCGATTTACTGGCGGAAATTGACCCACGCCCGTATCAGGTTGTGTTGACCCAGGCGCTGGGGCAGCTCAATAAAGATCAGGCGACGCTCGATAACGCCCGCCGGGATCTGACGCGCTACCAGCAACTGGTCAAAACGAATTTGATTTCACGCCAGGAGCTGGATACCCAGCAGTCGCTGGTACGCCAGAGCGAAGGCGCCGTGGCGGTGGATCAGGGCGCCGTTGACAGTGCCAAACTGCAACTGACCTACAGCAAGATCACCTCACCGATCGATGGCCGCGTTGGCCTGAAACAGGTGGATATCGGCAATATTATCTCCAGCAGCGACACCACCGGCATTGTCGTGCTGACGCAAACACAGCCCATTGACGTGATTTTCACCCTGCCCGAGGCCAGTATCAGCACCATCGTCCAGTCACAGCAAACCGGCCAGCCGCTTAGCGTAGAGGCCTGGGATCGCACCAATCAGCATCAACTGACACAGGGCACGCTGCTGACACTGGATAACCAAATCGATGTAACCACCGGGACCATCAAACTCAAAGCGCGCTTTGATAATCAGGACAATGCGCTGTTTCCCAATCAGTTCGTCAATGCCCGGCTAAAAATAGGCACGCTGCAAAATGCCGTGGTGGTGCCGACGGCAGCGGTGCAAATGGGTAACGACGGCCACTTCGTCTGGATAGTCGACAGCGACAAAAAAGTGAGTAAACACATCATCACCACGGGCATGCAGGACAGCCAGCAGACCGTGGTCATCGCCGGGTTGAGTGCCGGGGAGAACGTCGTAACCGATGGCATTGACCGCCTGACCGAAGGCGCTACCGTCGAGGTTATCCAGCCCGAAACCGCCGCACAGGCTGCCGCTGCTGCCGATAAAGCGGCTGAAAAACATCATCACCAAAGGAAGTCCTGATGCAGGTGATGCCTGACAAACCTCAGGGCGGGCCATCACGGCTGTTTATTCTGCGCCCGGTGGCCACCACACTACTGATGGTCGCCATTCTGCTGGCCGGGATTATCGGCTACCGCGCCCTGCCGGTAGCGGCCCTGCCGGAGGTCGATTACCCGACCATCCAGGTGGTGACGCTCTACCCGGGAGCCAGCCCGGATGTCACCACCTCGGCCATTACTGCGCCGCTGGAACGCCAGTTCGGGCAGATGTCTGGCCTGAAGCAGATGCAGTCGCAAAGCGCCGGGGGGGCATCGGTCATCACCCTGCAATTCGGGCTGGAACTGCCGCTGGATGTCGCCGAGCAGGAAGTGCAGGCCGCGATCAACTCCGCCACCAATTTACTGCCCACCGATCTGCCTAACCCACCGGTTTACAGCAAAGTTAACCCGGCCGATCCGCCGATCATGACGCTGGCGGTGACCTCCAGCGCTCTGTCGATGACGGCGGTGGAAGATCTGGTGGAAACCCGTGTGATGCAGAAACTGGCCCAGGTCAGCGGCGTCGGGCGGGTGAGTATTTCTGGCGGGCAGCGCCCGGCAGTGCAGGTGAAACTGAATGCACCGGCCATGTCAGCCCTCGGGCTGACCAGCGAACAGGTGCGCACGGCCATCGCCGCAGCTAACGTCAATTCCGCCAAGGGCAGTTTTGACGGCCCGGAGCGCTCGGTGATTTTATCCGCCAATGACCAGATGAAAACCGCCGCCGATTACCGCGCGCTGGTGGTGAGTTATAAAAACGGCGCACCGGTGCTGCTTAGCGATATTGCCAGTGTCGAACAGGGGGCCGAAAACAGTAAACTGGCCGCATGGGCTGATACACATCCGGCCATCGTGCTGAGTATTCAGCGCCAGCCGGGCGCTAATGTGATCACCACCGCCGACAGCATCCGGGCGATTTTGCCCACGCTGCAACAGAACCTGCCGAAATCAGTCCATATCGAACTGGTGACTGACCGCACCGTCACCATCAGGCACTCGGTCAGCGACGTGCAGTTCGAGTTATTGCTCTCCGTGGCGCTGGTCGTCATGGTGATGTATCTGTTTTTACGCAATATCGCCGCAACGCTGATCCCCAGTGTGGCCGTCCCGCTGTCGCTGATTGGCACCTTTACTGCCATGTATTTTCTGGGTTTTTCGGTCAATAACCTGACGCTGATGGCACTGACCATCGCCACCGGTTTTGTGGTCGATGACGCTATCGTGGTGATCGAAAATATTTCGCGTTATATTGAGAAAGGCGAAACGCCGCTCAATGCCGCCCTGAAAGGCGCGGGCGAAATTGGCTTCACCATTATTTCCCTGACCTTTTCGCTCATTGCCGTGCTGATCCCGCTGCTGTTTATGGGCGATATCGTCGGGCGCTTATTCCGCGAATTTGCCGTAACGCTGGCGGTAGCGATTCTGATCTCCGCCATCGTCTCGCTGACCCTGACCCCCATGATGTGCGCCCGCATGCTCAGCCATGAGTCGCTGCGTAAGCAGAACCGTTTTTCCCGCGCGTCGGAGCGGATGTTCGAGCGCATTATTGCCACCTATGGCCGCGGCCTGACGGTGGTGCTGCGTCATCAGTGGCTGACGCTCGGCGTGGCGCTCGGCACGCTGGCGCTGACTGCCCTGCTGTATATTTTGATCCCCAAAGGCTTTTTCCCGGTGCAGGACAACGGGCTGATTCAGGGCACTCTGGTCGCGCCGCAGTCGGTGTCATTCAGCAATATGGCCAGCCGTCAGCAGCAGGCAGCGGCAATTATTTTGCAGGACCCGGACGTTGAGAGCCTGACGTCGTTTATCGGCGTGGATGGCACCAACCCGACGCTCAATACTGGCCGGTTACAGATTGCCCTCAAGCCACTCAGCGATCGCCATGACCGGGTAGACACCCTCATTCCGCGCTTACAGCAAGCCATTGCCAAAGTGCCTGGCATCACGCTGTACCTGCAACCGGTGCAGGATCTGACCATCGACACTCAGGTGGCCCGCACGCAGTATCAGTTCACCTTGCAGACCCTGACCACCGATTCGCTCGGGCGCTGGGTGCCACAATTACTGGATACTCTGCGCGCCCTGCCGCAATTGCAGGATGTGAGCAGCGACTGGCAGGATCAGGGGCTGGAAGCCTATATCAAGGTGGATCGTGACAGTGCCAGCCGCCTGGGCATCAGCATGACCGATGTCGATAACGCGCTGTACAACGCCTTCGCCCAGCGGCTGATCTCCACCATTTATACCCAGGCCAACCAGTACCGCGTGGTGCTGGAACACGAGACCGCACAGACGCCGGGCCTGAGCGCCTTGCAGGATATCCGCCTGATGGGCAGCAATGGCACCAGCATCCCACTCAGCGCCATCGCGCAAATTGAGCAGCGTAAAACGGCGCTCTCGGTCAATCATCTGGATCAGTTCCTGTCGGCCAGCGTGTCGTTTAATGTCGCCCCCGGTTATTCCCTCGGTGAAGCGGTGGACGCCATCAAGCAAGCTCAACAGCAACTGGCACTGCCCGCCGATATCAGCGTCCATTTTCAGGGCGCAACGCTGGCGTTTGAGGCTGCATTGGGCAGCACACTGTGGCTGATTCTGGCCGCCGTGGTGGCGATGTACATCGTGCTCGGCGTGCTCTATGAAAGCTTTATTCATCCGGTCACTATTTTGTCGACGCTGCCGACGGCGGGCGTGGGCGCACTGCTGGCACTGATGTTGGCAGGCAGTGAGCTGGACGTGATTGCCATCATCGGCATTATTTTACTGATCGGCATCGTGAAGAAAAACGCCATCATGATGATCGACTTCGCGCTGGCCGCCGAGCGCGATCACGGCATGACGCCGTATGACGCCATTTATCAGGCCTGTTTGCTGCGCTTTCGGCCCATTCTGATGACCACACTGGCGGCGTTACTTGGCGCATTGCCGCTGATGCTCAGTACTGGCGTTGGTGCAGAACTGCGGCGACCGTTGGGGATCTGTATGGTCGGCGGACTGCTGGTCAGTCAGGTGCTGACGCTGTTCACCACGCCGGTAATTTATCTGCTGTTTGACCGGCTGGCGCGCCGTATACGCCCGCACGCCTATCCTCACACCGGGCAACCGCAGCCAGATGTAGAGCGGCCGCCGCGATGAAATTCTTCGCGCTGTTCATCCACCGGCCGGTCGCCACCACCTTGCTGACGCTGGCGATTGTGCTGGCAGGCATACTGGGTTTCCGGCTGCTGCCGGTAGCGCCACTGCCGCAGGTGGATTACCCGGTGATCTCAGTCACCGCAACGCTGCCGGGCGCTGACCCGGAGACCATGGCCGCATCGGTCGCCACGCCGCTGGAAAGCACGCTGGGCCGCATTGCCGGTATCAATGAGATGACCTCCGTCAGTACGCTCGGCAGCACGCGTATTACGCTGGAATTTGATTTTGACCGAGATATCAACGGTGCCGCACGCGACGTGCAGGCGGCGATCAACGCCGCGCAAAGCCTGTTACCGACCGGCATGCCAAACCGTCCGACCTACCGCAAAGCCAACCCTTCCGATGCCCCGATCATGATCTTAACCCTCACATCGGATACCTACAGCCAGGGGCAGCTGTACGATTTCGCCTCAACACAATTAGCGCAAACCCTTTCACAACTGGACGGCGTGGGTGATGTGACCGTCGGCGGCAGTTCGCTGCCTGCGGTGCGGGTCGATCTCAACCCGCAAGCGCTGTTCAATCAGGGCGTATCGCTCGATGCCGTGCGTCAGGCGATTGCCGCCGCCAACGTGCGCAAGCCGCAGGGCGCGATGGAAGATGAAAACCAGCGCTGGCAGGTCCGCACCAACGATGCGCTGAAAACCGCTGAAGAGTACGCACCGCTGGTGGTGCACGTCAGTAATGGCAATACCGTGCATCTGCGCGATGTCGCCACCGTCAGCGACGGCGTGCAGGACCAGCGCAACGCCGGGCAAACCAGCCTTGAAAAGGGCGGCGTCAGACCGGCGATTTTGCTGCTGATTCGCCGCAGCGCTGACGCCAATATTATCGCCACCGTGGACGGTATCCGGGCGGAGTTACCCCAGCTGCGCGAGGCGATTCCGGCGGCGATCAGTTTGCAGGTGGCCCAGGACCGCTCCCCCACCATTCGCGCCTCACTCGACGAAGTAGAAGCCTCACTGAGTATCGCGGTAGCGCTGGTGATTCTGGTGGTGTTCCTGTTCCTGCGCTCCGGGCGCGCGACGCTGATCCCCGCTGTCGCCGTACCTGTGTCATTGATCGGCACCTTTGCGGCAATGTATTTGTGCGGCTTCAGCCTGAATAATTTGTCACTGATGGCGCTGACCATCGCCACCGGTTTTGTGGTCGATGACGCCATCGTGGTGCTGGAGAATATTTCGCGACATATCGAAGCGGGTATGAAGCCGATGGCTGCCGCATTGCAGGGGGTCAGAGAAGTTGGGTTTACCGTGCTGTCGATGAGCCTGTCGCTGGTGGCGGTGTTTATTCCACTGTTGCTGATGAGCGGTTTGCCGGGGCGGCTGTTTCGCGAATTTGCCGTCACGCTGTCTGTCGCGATAGGCATTTCACTGCTGGTTTCGCTGACCTTAACACCGATGATGTGCGCCTGGCTGTTGCGTCCTTCCGCCCTGCCCCCGCCGCCGAAAAAACGCGGTGTCAGTTCGCTGCTGCTGCGTATGCAACAGGGCTATGGCCGTTCACTGAACTGGGTGCTTAACCATGCCCGCTGGGTCGGTATAGTGCTTGTGGCGACTATCGCGCTCAACGTCTGGCTGTATATCGCCATCCCAAAAACCTTCTTTCCTGAGCAGGATACCGGCCGGCTGATGGGCTATATTCAGGCCGACCAGAGCATTTCGTTTCAGGCGATGCGCGGCAAGATGTCGGACTTTATCCGCCTGGTGAGCCAGGACAACGATGTCGCCAACGTCACCGGCTATACCGGGGGTTCGCGCACTAACAGCGGCATGATGTTTATTTCGCTCAAGCCGCTGTCGGTGCGCAAGAGTAATGCGCAGGAAGTGATTGCGCGTATCCGTACTGCTGCGTCTCAGGAAGCCGGGGCCGGACTTTATCTCTCGGCGGTGCAGGACGTGCGCGTCGGCGGGCGGCAGGGGAATGCCAGTTACCAGTACACCCTGCTGTCAGACAATTTGCAGGATTTACGCCAGTGGGAACCCAAAATCACCACCGCGCTCGGCGCGTTATCAGAGCTGGCCGATGTCAGTTCCGATCAGCAGGATCAGGGCGCGGAAATGCAACTGACCTACGATCGCGCCACCATGGCCCGGCTGGGTATTTCGATTTCCGCTGCCAACGCGCTGCTCAATAACGCCTTTGGCCAGCGCCAAATATCCACCATTTATCAGCCACTGAACCAGTACAAAGTCGTGATGGAAGTCGCACCGCAATATACGCAGGATGTCAGTTCGCTCGGTAAAATGTTTATCATCAACAGTGCAGGGGCGTCAGTGCCACTCTCCGCTTTCGCCAAATGGCAGCCCGCCAACGCGCCGTTGCAAGTGAATCACCAGGGAATGTCAGCAGCGGCGACCGTGTCATTTAATTTGCCGGAGGGCGGCAGTCTGTCGGAGGCTTCTGCAGCGATTGACCGCACCATGACTCAGCTCGGTGTGCCTGCAACCCTCCACGGGCAGTTCGCCGGTACCGCGCAGGTGTTTCAGGACACGCTGAAATCTCAGTTGCTGCTGATCATCGCCGCCATCGCCACGGTCTATATTGTGCTCGGCATACTGTATGAAAGTTATATTCATCCCCTGACCATTCTGTCGACCCTGCCCTCGGCAGGCATGGGTGCGCTGTTGGCGCTGGAGTTGTTCAGTGCCCCCTTCAGCCTGATCGCCCTGATTGGTATTATGCTGTTGATAGGTATCGTGAAAAAAAATGCCATCATGATGGTAGATTTCGCCCTCGACGCGCAGAGACGTGGGAAGCTCACCGCCCGCGAAGCCATTTTTCAGGCCTGCCTGTTGCGTTTTCGGCCCATCATGATGACTACGCTGGCCGCGCTGTTTGGTGCTCTGCCGCTGGTGCTGACGTCCGGCGACGGTGCGGAACTGCGCCAGCCGCTGGGCATTACCATCGTCGGCGGTCTGGTCGTCAGCCAGTTGCTGACGCTGTACACCACGCCGGTGGTTTACCTGTTCTTTGACCGGCTGCGTAGCCGGTTCAGCCGACAATCGCGGCATATATCACTTGCTGAGACAGACCCATGACATCACCTTCAGAGATAACAGACTCTGCGCCGCCCGCCCCGCTGCCACCCTCGGTGCGCTGGCAGCTGTGGATTGTGGCCTTTGGCTTTTTTATGCAGGCGCTGGATACCACCATCGTCAATACGGCGCTGCCGTCAATGGCGGCCAGTCTCGGCGAAAACCCACTGCACATGCACAGTGTGGTCGTCGCCTATGTACTGACCGTGGCGGTGATGCTGCCCGCCAGCGGCTGGCTGGCGGATCGGGTTGGCGTCAAATGGGTGTTCTTCTCGGCCATTGTGCTGTTTACCCTGGGTTCGTTGCTGTGCGCGCAATCGTCCAGTTTGCAGGAGCTGGTGATGTCCCGCGTGGTTCAGGGAATAGGCGGTGCCATGATGGTGCCGGTCGGACGGCTGACGGTGCTGAAAATCGTCCCACGCAGCGAATATATGGCAGCAATGACCATGGTGACGCTGCCCGGTCAGGTCGGCCCACTGCTTGGCCCGGCGCTCGGCGGTTTTCTGGTGGAGTACGCCAGCTGGCACTGGATCTTTCTCATCAATCTGCCGGTCGGTCTGGCCGGAGGCATCGCCACGTTAATGATTATGCCCAATTACCAGATGCAGACCCGGCGCTTTGATATCAGCGGTTTCGTGATGCTGGCCGTCGGCATGGCGACCCTGACGCTGGCGCTCGACGGTAGCCGGGGTCTCGGCCTGTCACCGTGGCAGCTGGTGCTGCTGGTGGCGGTCGGTCTGGCATCGCTCGGGATTTACTGGCTGCACGCACGCGGTAATCTGTCGGCGCTATTTTCACTACGCCTGTTCCATACCCCGACGTTTAAAATTGGTTTGATCGGCAGTTTCCTCGGGCGCATCGGCAGCGGCATGTTGCCGTTTATGACACCGGTTTTTCTGCAACTCGGCATGGGGTTTACGCCGTTTCACGCAGGTCTGATGATGGTGCCGATGGTGCTCGGCAGCATGGGGATGAAACGAGTCGTAGTGCGGCTGGTGAACAAACTCGGTTATCGCCGGGCGCTGGTTACCGCCACCTTATTACTGGCGCTGATCACCCTGATCTTCCCGTTTGTGGCGATTTATGGCGCATTCTGGATGATCCCAGTGGTGCTGTTCTTCCAGGGTATGGTCAACTCACTACGCTTCTCGTCGATGAATACGCTGACACTGAAAGACTTGCCATCGCGTCTGGCGAGCAGTGGCAACAGCCTGCTGTCGATGATCATGCAGCTGTCGATGAGCCTCGGGGTCAGCGTGGCGGGGATTTTGCTCGGCCTGTTCGCCCACCAGCAAGTGGTCGCAGGCAGTGCCACGATGCACAGCGCCTTCCTTTACTGTTATTTATGCATGTCACTGGTTATCGCCCTGCCCGCCTGGGTATTTTCACGCGTCCCCAATGACGGCCTGAAAAATGCCCTGATTGACCGCCGCCGCGCACAGGCCGGTTCACCCGACCCAATGAGAAAATCATGAGACCTGGAATCACTGCCAAGCTATTTATGGCCATTTTCTTCACCTGCGGCCTGGTGTTAATCACCATGAACTGGGGCGTAAGAATGAGTTTTGAACACGGATTTATCGACTATATCCGCCAAAGTAACGAGCAGCGGGTGGAGCTACTGGCCGATACCCTGCAGGAGCAGTACAAGCTGCACGGCAGCTGGGAGTTTCTGCAAAAAAACGACAAGCTGATCTACCAGATCATGCGCTCGTTTGAACAAAACAACGGCAGCAGCCTGCCGCCGCAGGGCTGGCGAACCAAATTCTGGATCCTCGACAGCCATGATCAACGCATCGGCGGTTCAGACCTGCCCATTCCGCCGGATATGAAAGGCACCCGGCGCGTGATGAACGTCAACGGCGTGAATATCGGCACCGTGCTCTCCACGCCCGCCGAGCGGTTGACGCGCAATGCGGACATCAACTTCGACCGCCAGCAGAACCGCACCAGCTGGATCATTGTCGGCTTTACCGCCCTGCTGGCGGCGGCTGTCACCTGGCTGCTGTCGCGCGGTATGCTGGCCCCGGTCAAACGACTGGTTCAGGGGACACATCAACTGGCGGCCGGGAACTTCAGCAGCCGCGTCAAGGTGGACAGTCAGGACGAACTCGGCAAGCTGGCCCAGGACTTTAACCAGTTGGCGATGACGCTGGAGAAAAATGAGCAGATGCGACGTGCCTTCATGGCCGATATTTCCCACGAGCTGCGCACGCCGCTGGCGGTGCTGCGCGGTGAACTGGAAGCCATGCAGGACGGCGTGCGTAAAATGTCTCTCGACTCACTGATTTCGCTACAGTCGGAAGTCTCTATCCTGACCAAGCTGGTGGATGATCTGCATCAACTTTCGCTCTCGGATGCCGGTGCGTTGGCGTATCGTAAAGAAGAGATCGACGCGGTGCATTTGATTCAACTGGCGGAAGCCGGTTACCGCGATCGTTTTCACCACAAGCAGCTGACACTCGCCACCCAACTACCGGAAAAAATCATGCTGTTTGGGGATCCACAGCGTCTGTCGCAACTGTTCAATAATCTGCTGGAAAACAGCCTGCGCTATACTGACAGCGGGGGTGGCCTGGACATCATCGCCAGCAAACGAGATAAATCGCTGCGCATCCTTTTTCAGGACAGTGCACCAGGTATTAACGATGAGCAGTTGCAGCATATTTTCGAACGTTTTTACCGTGCTGAAGGGTCGCGAAATCGCGCCAGTGGCGGTTCCGGTTTAGGTCTGGCGATTTGCCAAAATATTGTTGAAGCCCACGGCGGGCGGATCAGCGCCAGCCATTCGCCTTCCGGCGGCGTCTGTATCACTCTCAGTCTGCCGCTTTCTATTCCCCTTGGACCGAGAAACTGAATGAATTCTTCTGTGTTGTCCGGCCCTGCGCCGCTACAAATTTTAATTGTTGAAGATGAGCCAAAGCTCGGTCAGTTATTGGTTGATTACCTTGAAGCCGCCGGTTATGCCACGCAGTGGTTGTCCAACGGCAATGACGTGGTGCCACTGGTAAAAGCGCATCCTCCCGCCATGATCCTGCTGGATTTAATGCTGCCGGGCAGCAGCGGCCTGAGCATCTGTCGCGATATTCGTCAGTTTTCCGATATTCCGATCATGATGGTCACCGCCAAAACCGAAGAGATCGACCGCCTGCTGGGGCTGGAAATCGGCGCGGATGACTATATCTGCAAGCCTTACAGCCCACGCGAAGTGGTCGCCAGAGTCAAAGTGATCCTGCGCCGCTGCGTACGTCCAAGTGATAGCCCGGCGGAGGATTTCGGCCTGCATATCAATGAAGCCTGCTTCCAGGCCAGCTATCAGGGCCATGAACTGGACCTAACTCCGGCGGAATTCCGTCTGCTGAAAACGCTGTCGGTGAAACCGGGTTACGTCTTCACCCGCGAAGTGTTGCTCAATAATCTCTATGACGATTACCGCGTGGTGACAGACCGCACTATCGACAGCCATATTAAGAATTTACGCCGTAAGTTGGAGTCTATCGACGGCGATAAGGCCTTCATTCGTGCTGTTTATGGCGTCGGCTACCGCTGGGAAGCGGAGCCATGCAGGATGGTCTAAAAAAGACGGCTATGCATAGAAATGTAAATCTGGTGCAAGTCTGTCTGGCAGATCACATTTTTGCAGATAAAAACGGCGGCCAACGGATCGCCCGCCAACGAAAAGCCTGTCGTTAACTACACTTATCTCTGGATGAAATCACTCACTGGAGAAATCGTATGGCGACAGGTCACTATGAACTTAAAAAAGCGAAGAACGGACAGTTTCACTTTAACCTGAAGGCCGGTAATGGAGAGATTATTCTCACCAGTGAAATGTATGCCAGCAAAGCGTCAGCAGAGAATGGCATCGCGTCCGTGCAGAGCAATTCCACCGATGAGAAGCAATTTGAAGTCAAACCCGGCAAAGACGGACAGTACTATTTCGTCCTTAAAGCCAAAAACTATCAGGTGATCGGCGTCAGCGAGATGTACACCACCGACGCGGCGGCGCGTAAAGGCATGGCCTCGGTGATAAAAAATGGCCCGTCTACTGATGTCCGCGATCTGGCGCATTGATTGAGATCCCGCTCTCCACTTCAACTATTCAGGGGCTAAATTGATCTAAGCCCCTGATCGCTTAAATACCCACACTAACAAGCTGCTTTTTACCTTTTCAGACGTTACAATTCGGGCCTTTCGTCGCCCCACCTCGGGACGGCCCTGACTTGCTATCAGACTGAGAATGACTATGTTTACTCCGGAATTACTCTCTCCGGCCGGTTCGCTTAAGAACATGCGCTACGCTTTTGCTTACGGAGCAGACGCGGTGTATGCCGGCCAGCCCCGTTACAGCCTGCGTGTCCGCAATAACGAATTCAACCACCAGAATCTGGCCATCGGCATTAATGAAGCCCATGAACTGGGTAAGAAATTCTACGTGGTGGTCAACATTGCGCCACATAACGCCAAGCTGAAAACCTTTCTGCGTGACCTCAAACCGGTGATCGATATGGGGCCAGACGCCCTGATCATGTCCGATCCTGGGCTGATTATGATGGTGCGTGAGGCTTTCCCGCAGATAGATATTCACCTGTCGGTGCAGGCTAATGCGGTGAACTGGGCAACGGTGAAATTCTGGCAGCAAATGGGTCTGACGCGGGTGATTTTATCGCGCGAACTGTCACTGGATGAAATTGCGGAAATCCGCGCGCAGGTGCCGGATATGGAGATCGAGATCTTCGTGCATGGCGCATTGTGCATGGCTTATTCGGGCCGCTGTCTGCTCTCCGGTTATATTAATAAGCGCGATCCGAATCAGGGCACCTGTACCAACGCCTGCCGCTGGGAGTACAAAGTGCAGCCAGGCAAAGAGGACGATCTTGGGAATATCGTGCATCAGTACGAGCCGATCCCGGTGCAACAGGTGCCCGCAGCCGAGGCCGCTGAACCCACGCTCGGCATCGGTCAGCCGACTGACAAAGTGTTTATGCTGGAAGAAGCGCTGCGCCCTGGCGAATACATGAGTGCGTTTGAAGATGAACACGGCACCTACATTATGAACTCCAAGGATCTGCGCGCCATTCAGCACGTAGAAACCCTGACCCAAATGGGCGTTCATTCGCTGAAAATTGAAGGCCGCACCAAATCTTTCTATTACTGCGCCCGCACCGCACAGGTGTATCGCCGTGCAATAGATGACGCCGCCGCAGGAAAACCCTTCGACCCGACGTTACTGACCACGCTGGAAGGTTTGGCACATCGTGGCTATACCGAAGGTTTCCTGCGCCGCCATACGCATGATGCCCAGCAGAATTACGACTACGGCTTCTCCGTCAGCGACCGCCAGCAGTTCGTGGGTGAATTTACCGGTAATCGCGTTGACGGCTGGGCGGAAATCGACGTCAAAAACAAATTCAGCGTTGGCGACAGCGTGGAAATGATGACGCCGAAAGGTAATGTGCAATTCATACTGGACGCGCTGCGTAACAAAAAAGGTCAGCCAGTGGAAGTGGCACCGGGTAATGGTCACATTGTTTATGTTTCGCTGCCGGAAGAGATCAGTCTGGAGTTCGCCATTTTGTTGCGCAATCTGGAACAGACTGACACCCGCAATCCTCATGCTAAAGCCTGACGTTAATAATTCCATAAATTAATATCAACAATGACGCCACATTACGTGGCGTTTTTTCTGCCTCTTTGAAAAAAAATAAAATCAAAAATAAGAAACCGGTCACATTCACTCCATCCTGTATTCGTTATTATTCGTTCGCAATTTAGAAGAATGATAAATAAATTATCGGACTACACTAAGAACCACCTCCTTGGCCGGCTCAATCTCCCTTGAGCTGGCTTTTCTTTTATATTTCTCTTTTCACACCCCCTGGTTTTCTCCTTATTTAATTCACTTACTGAACCCCGTAAAATAAAACCCTCCAGCCTGAATTTCATTTAAATATCCTCTATTCTTTTGTCTCAATACCAGCCCAATAAATATGGAAATGTATTTCAAATAATCAGGGAATAATGTTGTCATTGTTCTGAACATTAACTGATTATTCCGATAGCCGATCCCCTGGTTTGTCATCTATGTTTACTGCTAGAGTCTGAACCTTGTTACAGACAGGAGACATTCATGAAGGAAAGCATGAAAGAAACGCCCGGTGCGCTGCTGATTTTAAACGGAAAAGGGGCAGGCAATGAGGCACTGCGTGAGGCGATTTATACTCTACGCGCAGAAGGCACCCGCCTCGAGGTCCGTGTCACCTGGGAACACGGCGATGCGGCACGCTATCTGGCTGAAGCGGTTGCATTAGGCTGTCAAACAGTGATCGCCGGCGGCGGCGATGGCACGATCAATGAAGTCGCGAGTGCACTGGTGAATTTGCCTGACGGCCCGCGCCCGGTGCTGGGTATATTACCGCTCGGCACCGCGAACGACTTTGCCACCAGTTGTGATATTCCCGTGGTGCTGGATCAGGCATTACAACTGGCAATCAAAGGCCGCGCAGTGGATATCGACCTCGCCCGCGTCAATGACAAACACTATTTCATTAATATGGCGACCGGTGGTTTTGGCACCCGGATCACTACCGAAACGCCTGAAAAGCTCAAGTCTGCACTGGGCGGCGTCTCCTATTTCATCCACGGTTTGCTGCGCATGGACACCCTGAAAGCGGACCGCTGCGATATCACCGGGCCGGGCTTTTCATGGGCGGGCGAAGCGCTGGTCATCGGCATCGGCAACGGGCGACAGGCCGGTGGCGGCCAGCAAATTTGCCCTGACGCGCTGATTAACGACGGTCTGCTTCAGCTACGCTTGCTGACTTCCGAAGAGTTATTGCCGTCTTTTATCCGCAGTCTGGTCAATAACGAAGAGAACAAAAATGTGATCTCCGCATCGCTGCCGTGGCTGGAAATCAACGCGCCGCATGACATGACCTTTAATCTCGACGGCGAGCCGCTGACCGGCACCCGATTTCGCATCGACGTGGTGCCAAAAGCCATTCAGTGCCGCCTGCCTCCCCAGTGCCCCCTATTAGGCTAACTTCACGTCTTGCTTCTCCCTCACCTTTTCAGGGGGAGAAGTAAACCCCACCAACTTTCTGTAACCTTTACGCTACAAACTGTGATCCTCTCCTGCAAATTCCGATATGTATACTTGTATGGTAGTTAGCATTAAGCGTATTTTTCATTCAATGAACTGAGCCAACATCTCTACAAAAGGTTTGATTGATGAAAATTGTTAACGCTGAAGTGTTTGTTACCTGTCCGGGACGTAACTTCGTCACGCTGAAAATTACCACCGACAGCGGCCTTACCGGCCTCGGTGATGCCACCCTGAATGGCCGCGAGCTGCCGGTGGCATCCTATCTGAAAGATCACGTCTGCCCGCAGCTGATTGGCCGCGACGCCCACCAGATCGAAGATATCTGGCAGTTCTTCTACAAAGGCGCGTACTGGCGTCGCGGCCCGGTGACCATGTCGGCCATTTCGGCGGTGGATATGGCGCTGTGGGACATCAAAGCCAAAGCCGCCAATATGCCGCTGTACCAACTGTTGGGTGGCGCTTCGCGCACCGGCGTGATGGTTTATTGCCACACCACTGGCCACTCTATTGATGAAGTGCTGGACGATTACGCCAAACACAAAGAGCTGGGCTTTAAAGCGATTCGCGCTCAGTGCGGCGTACCCGGCATGAAAACCACCTACGGCATGGCGAAAGGCAAAGGTCTGGCTTACGAACCGGCCACCAAAGGCGTCTGGCCTGAAGAGCAACTGTGGTCCACCGAAAAATACCTCGATTTCACGCCAAAACTGTTCGAAGCCGTGCGCAATAAGTTTGGTTTTGACGAGCATTTGCTGCACGACATGCACCACCGCCTGACGCCTATCGAAGCGGCACGCTTTGGTAAAAGCATCGAACAATATCGCCTGTTCTGGATGGAAGATCCGACACCGGCTGAAAACCAGGCGTGCTTCCGTCTGATCCGCCAGCATACCGTCACACCAATTGCGGTCGGTGAAGTGTTTAACAGTATCTGGGATTGCAAACAGCTGATCGAAGAGCAGTTGATCGACTATATCCGTACCACGCTGACCCACGCGGGCGGCATCACCGGCATGCGCCGGATTGCGGATTTTGCGTCGTTGTATCAAGTGCGCACCGGCTCGCATGGCCCGTCGGATCTTTCGCCGGTTTGCATGGCTGCCGCGCTGCATTTTGACCTGTGGGTGCCGAACTTCGGCGTGCAGGAGTACATGGGCTATTCCGAGCAGATGCTGGAAGTCTTCCCGCATAACTGGACCTTCAATGATGGCTATATGCATCCGGGAGATAAGCCGGGGCTCGGCATCGAATTTGACGAAAAACTGGCGGCGAAATATCCGTATGAGCCGGCGCATCTGCCGGTGGCCCGTCTGGAAGACGGCACGTTGTGGAACTGGTAAGGGAGTCGAAAATGAAAAGCGTCGTGATACAACAGCCAGGAAAGCTGGTGATCGAAGAGCGGTCGTTACCGCAACCCTCCGCCGGGGAAGTGCGGGTAAAAGTCAGTTACGCCGGAATTTGCGGTTCAGATGTGCATATTCACCACGGCCACAATCCGTTTGCCAAATATCCGCGGGTAATTGGCCACGAGTTTTTCGGCCACATCGACAGCGTGGGTGAAGGCGTGGATGCGATACGAATTGGCGAGCGCGTAGTCGTCGATCCTGTCGTCAGCTGCGGTCATTGCTACCCCTGTTCCATCGGCAGGCCTAACGTGTGCACTGAATTGCAGGTGATCGGTGTGCACCGCGACGGTGGCTTCAGTGACTACGCCTGTGTGCCTGCGGCCAATGCGTATCGTGTTCCGGTCGCCATTTCCGACGAACTGGCCAGTATGGTGGAACCCTTTACCATCGCCGCGAACATTACGGCTTTCCTGAAACCCCAACCGCAGGACACTGCACTGATTTACGGTGCAGGACCGATGGGCCTGACGGTGATTCAGGTACTGAAAGGGGTTTACGGCGTGCAGAAAGTGATTGTCGCCGACCGCATTGACGAACGTCTGGCGATGGCGAAACAGAGCGGCGCAGACTGGATCATCAATAATCAGTATCAATCCGTGGCCGACGCGCTGGCTGCGGAAGGGATTCGCCCAACAATAGTGATTGACGCTGCCTGTCATCCGGCGATTTTACAGGAAGCCATTTTACTGGCCTCACCTGCTGCACGAATCGGCATGATGGGTTTCTCCGGTGAAACCAGTAGCGTGACCCAGCAAAGTATTACCAGTAAAGAGATTTCACTGTTTTCATCGCGCCTTAACAGCCACCGCTTCCCACAGGTGATTGAATGGATGGAGCAGGGAAAAATTGATCCCAAAAAACTGGTGACACACTGGATGCCAGCCACGGACGTTGAAGCGGCTATGCATTTGTTTGAAAAAGACCAGCGCGCCTGCTGCAAAGTGCTGTTGAAATTCCCGATGCATGGCTGATTTACGACACATTGATTAGCCAGGTCATCACTCAGGAAGGGTGAATATTCATCCTTCCTATTTCAGTGCCTGTAATACCCGAATGTTATTCAATTTATACAACACCCTACAGTACGCATCACTATTATAAATAACACCAAGTGGAGCCTCTATGTTTAAGAACCTACGCTGGGTCATCGTATTCCTGTTATTTATGGTTTACATGATTAATTACCTCGACCGCGTTGCGCTGTCGATCACCGTACCGATGATAGAAAAAGAGCTGACCATTAACCCAGAACAATTTGGTTTAATATTTGGTAGTTTCTTCTTCGGCTACGCTATATTTAACTTCCTCGGCGGTTTAGCCGTGGATAAATTCGGCCCGACCATTGTCATGGGTTTAGCTGTCGGCATGTGGTCACTATTTTGCGGAATGACGGCCATTGCTACTGGCTTTTATTCCATGCTTATTTTGCGGGTATTATTTGGTATGGCCGAAGGCCCTATCTGCGCTTCAGCCAATAAGATGATCAATGGCTGGTTTCCGAAGAGACAGGCAGCCACCGCCATGGGGCTACTCAGCGCCGGTTCGCCGTTAGGCGGCGCGGTGGCCGGGCCTATTGTCGGCTATCTGGCGATCTCTTTTGGCTGGCGCCCGGCTTTTATGGTGATTGCTTCCATTGGTATTGTCTGGATGGTTATCTGGTTCTTCACGGTGGCGGATAACCCGTTAAAAAGTAAGCACGTCTCGCAAAACGAATTACGTTTAATTGACCAGATGAAAAATGAGCATCTGAGCAAAGATGAGGATTTAGCCCAGGCCGCCCATGGCTTAGGTTATTACCTGCGTCAGCCCATTATTCTGGTCACCGCCTTTGCCTTCTTCTGCTACAACTATATTTTATTCTTCTTCCTCAGCTGGTTCCCGGCTTATCTGGTACAGGCTCACGGCCTGAATATTAAAGAGATGAGCCTGACGACGGTGATCCCATGGATTGTCGGGTTTGTCGGGCTGGCACTGGGCGGGATTATTTCCGATAAGATCTTCAATATTACCGGCCGCCTGTTGCTATCGCGAAAAATAATATTGGTCGTCAGTCTGTCAGCCGCAGCAATTTGTGTCGCACTGGCTGGCGTGGTGACCAGCGTCGTGCCTGCGGTAGTGCTAATGTCGATTTCTATCTTCTTCCTGTATACCACTGGGGCAATTTACTGGGCGATTATTCAAGACGTGGTGCACAAATCACGCGTGGGCGGCACCAGCGGCTTTATTCATCTGATCGGCAGTGTGTCGGGAATTATTGGCCCGGTGGTGACTGGTTTTATCGTGCAGAACACCGGTCGCTTCGACAGCGCCTTTATCCTGGCCGGTGGCGTCGCCGCACTCGGTGCGGTTCTGGTGTTCTTCGTGATCAAACCGCCTAAGCATCTGCCGGTGAGTCGCGTTACCCAATCCTAACCTCCTATTCCCCGTGCCTCACGGGGAATATCACTTCTGGTGACGGATAAAATTAAACGCCTTCTGTTATCAGAAGGCGTTTATCTGTTTGCGATTCAGTCCTTTTTACTGCTTACCTCTTCCTGCTTACCTTTTTCAACGTAGCTCATATCACCAACCTGACCCACGGTGAATTTACCATTCTGATAGGTAATTTTAGTCACGCTGGCATTCTTAAGAGGTTCACGTAATTGATCGGCCGGTACCCATCCCTTCAGCATGGTGAGGATCGCCATACCGTGAGACACCACCAGCACGTTGCCGCCGCCGTCCGCACTGACTTTTTCAGCGATAGCACGCAACTCATTCTGCATGCGGGTACGCACCTGCTTTGCGTTTTCAGTTTTACCGCTTGGGTCTAAACTCGCCAGCGTATCCATCATTTGATCCAGCGTGATTTCACTTTTACCCAACCCCTGGCCCATAGATTCAAAGTCTTTATAACCGAGTTTTTTCGCCACAGGCTCCCAGGTTACCGATTCCAGTGTTCCTTCAAAGGAACCGAAGCAGGTTTCACGCAAAGAAGACTCTTCAATAATCGGGGTGGCTTGCCCGGCAGCAGCCAGCACTAATTTAGCCGTTTCGCGCGCCCGACCTGCATCACTGGAATAGGCCGCGCTAAAATGCACATCCTGGAGACCTTTCCCCAATTGCGTCGCGACTTCCACGCCTGCGCCCGTCAGTGGTGTGTCCGCCCAGCCCTGCATACGGTGCGCCGTATTAAACATGGTTTTACCGTGGCGGGTCAGATAGAGGGTCACTTCACCCGGCACCTTCGCCACCGGACTCTGGCTGTCCGGTTGAGCCTGTGCGGCCTGCACTGGCGAGAACAATAATGGTGTGATTAATGCCAATGCGGCAATCATGTGCTTTTTCATTGTATATTCCTTATTAATGAAACAGATCAGAAAATATTGAATTTATAATCAATACGGAATTCATACGCGATACTGTCAACTTTTTTAATTATGCCGTTGCTGTCGACGGTTGGCGTGGTGCCGTTATGTTCGAAAGTACGGCCCGGTCCCGCCAGCGTAAATATCGTTAGGTTTTTAAGTGCAGGCGAAGAGGGCTTCCAGAGTGTGTAGACATTAAACTCACCTTCTTTAACCGTCTGACCCTTGTAATCAAAGAAGCCATAATGGGTGTTTATCCCCATTAAAAAATCTGGCGTCAGGTTATATCCCAAATCAAATGAGATCACCTTCTCTTCATCGCGCATATAATCCAGACCGGCATAAGCCATTGAATTAAAGGTGCCGCGTGAGTTTTTACTGATATGGCGCGGGAATTGCCCTATGCCGTCGGTCTTGTGCGCCTGAGTATATTCAAATCCGGGTTTCACTACCCATTTCCCGGGCTTCCATGTCATATCTACTGCATAATGTGTCGCGCTGGTGTCAAAATCTTTTTTACTCGAACGCATGCTGTCATATTTATCCAGCGTATCGGTGGTGTAAATCTGTACACCGTAGGCTAAGGCTTTATTCTGCTTCAGGGCCAGTTCAAGCCCGCTACGACGCAAATAATCTTCACTCTCGCCATACATATACAGCGCAGTGATATTGTCAGATTTATATTGCAGATCGCCAGTATAGATTGAATTAATATCCTTGCCATCGCTGGTCAGGAAATGAACCTTATCCGGTGAATCACGGTTGGAGGATTTATTAACATACGCCATTCGCAGCCGGTAAGCGTCCCAGGTAACATCACCGCTTAACCCCTGATAAGTATTGGGTGCAGCACGCATCGACGTCGTCAGCACACCCAGTTTTAACAGTTTCCAACCGCCGTAGAGATTGCCGTCAATGCCAAATTCTGAGAATTTTGCTTTACCGTAAAGCTGGCCAATTTTGTTAAACCCGCTGGCCTCGCCGTTGTCGTTATACAGTATTCCTCTTGAAGCAAAATTATCCGCTGCCGCCAGTTTAATCACTCCGTAGTAAGAACCATCGACGCCAATAAAGTTATTGATATAGCCAGACTTATAATCTAGTGAAATGCCCTGTCCCCAGGCATTATGCACATTACGTTTCCCTGTCTCACCTTCATCGAGATATTTAAGGATGTTATGGGTCCCTAACTCCAGGGAACTATTTTTAATGAAGTCACTGGCGCGAATATCAGATATTTCCGCAAGAGATATCGCAGGTGTACACAGCAGAGCAATAATTAAACTAATTCTTAACTTTTCCATAGCATGGCCTGTCCATTTTGTTCTTTGTTATTAAACCAGCATGTGCACTGGCGAGGTTGAAAAAATCCAATAAAAAACCCGAAATAAAATCATCCTGAATGAAAAAAGATAATTTTACTTCGGGTTTTGCCCGACTTAACGGTAACAATCCACTGCGGCGAATATACCTAACCTAAATTTTTATAAATACTCTTTTGCACTGATTTTTTCGGGTATATCTCAGGAATGAGATATAAATCTCATTTTTTGCAAAGAGAAGAAAAAACCGTTCAGTGAACACTAAAAATATAAATGCAGACCAAATCAGCCAGATATTTTCGATGCTGATATCGGAATAAATAACCGTCTTCGATAATAGCGAGGGACGGCCAGAGTACGGGCGGACAGGTGACTGACTTTATCCCCTGCTCCGCAGTTGTTCACTCTTTTATGTTGTTCAAAATTACACTCTCGATATCCCCGAACATCTCATTCCACTCCTGCTCGTTGATGTCCATCAGACCGAAAAAACGCAGCATAAAAGCCCCTTCCGTCGCCAGAAAAGCCAGGCGGGCCTTTTTGCCCTGTTCGCTGGTCAAATCCAGACCTTCAATCCGGCTGCGATACCATTCGCGCGAGCTTTCCAGATGCTCTGGCGTTTGTATCAGCGTCGCCATCAGCGCAGCAGCTTTACCGCTGGAGATCTGATCGGAGTCCCGGGTAGCCTGCATATGTGCCTGAACGCGGGTCAACGGAGAGGGTGAATCACCGGCAATCTGCTCAAACACGTTGTCATACGCTTTACCCCAGCGTTCAAACATGGCGTCAATCAACGCATTTTTATTTCCAAAACAATACTGCACCCCGCCCTTGGAGATACCCATTGCTTTCGCCACCGAATCAATGGTTAACCCGGCAGCACCCTGCGTGGCAACAATCTCCTCGGCGGCATCCAGAACCTTATCTCGGTCGATGCTGCGTTGACGTCCCATAAAAAAAGACCTTTTAAATACATACGTATGGATTTATATTATTGATCGCTCACCATGAAAATCGTCCGATGGTGGCAGCATGGCGACTCACCCGAGCCGCCCTTTTTCAGAGACTCTATTATGCACGCCAATAACCGCTGGCTGATACTGGCAATCATCACCAGCACCCTGTTTTTAATCATTGTCGATATGACGGTTTTATACACCGCGTTGCCGCGTCTTACGCAAGCCCTGGATGCAACGGCATCCGAAAAGCTGTGGATCGTCAACGCTTACCCGCTGGTGGTGGCAGGTTTGCTGCCCGGTGCAGGTATGCTCAGCGACCGTCTTGGCCACAAACGTTTGTTTATGGCGGGCCTGCCGGTCTTTGCACTGGCTTCGCTGTGTGCCGCTTTCTCGTCGTCGGCCGAGCTGTTAATTGCTTCCCGCGCTTTCCTGGCGGTCGGCGCGGCCATGATGATGCCAGCCACGCTGTCGATTGTACGTCACGTCTTCACGGATGAGCGCGAGCGGGCGCTGGCTATTGGCATCTGGGCAGCAGTGTCCTCCAGCGCCGCCGCACTCGGCCCGGTCGTAGGTGGCGTCTTGCTGGAGTATTTCTGGTGGGGGTCGGTCTTCCTGATCAATGTACCCGTCGTTTTGATCGTGATCCCTTTCGCCTGGAAATTCATTCCCAATCGAGGCGGTAACCCTGATCGTCCGTATGATCTGATCGGTTCGGGACAAATCATGATCGGGCTGGTCGGCGTGATTTACGCACTCAAAGAGTTGAGTAAACCCACGTCATCGATGCTGGCGCTGAGTATGTCGGCCGTCATCGGTGTGCTGTTCCTCACCCTGTTTGCCCGCCGGCAAAAAAGGGCTGCCTATCCGATGATTGATTTTTCCCTGTTCCGCAACCCGGCCTTTTCCTGTGGCGTTGCCATCGCGATCATCTCAATGATTGCACTGATTGGCGTTGAACTTGTGCTGACCCAGCGCCTGCAACTGGTTCTGGGTTTGACTCCGCTGATGGCCGCATTTTTCATTTTGCCGATCCCAGTCGCTTCCGCGCTGGCCGGTCCCTGGGCGGGAATGATGCTACCCCGCTATGGCGAACGCCGGATCATGGTGGGCGGATTTATCCTCACGGCGCTGGGTACCGGCAGTCTGACGTTACTGTTTGAAAGCAATATCATTGCTCAGTTGGTCTGCCTGTTTGTGCTCGGGCTGGGCCTTGGCGGTGCCATCACCGCAGCCTCAACAGCGATTATGCTAAACGCTCCTGAAGAGAAAGCGGGCATGGTAGCCGCCATTGAAGATGTGTCATGGGAGATGGGGGGTGTGCTCGGGGTGACGCTGCTTGGCGGTCTAATGAGTGCCGTGTATAGCCACAGCCTGGTGCTACCGGAAAATCTCGTGGACGGTGATCTCGCCTACGACAGTCTGGATGAAGCCCTGCGCATCGCTGAAGGACTCAGCCGCGACGATACCTTACTGCTAACGCACCTGGCGCGCGTGGCCTTTGATCACGCATTTCTCGCCGTGCTAATGTCGGCGACAGTGTTAATCATTGCTACGGTATTGGTATTGAGTTGCTTGCTACGTAAGCGGCTGCAAGCTCACTCGATGGCTGACTAAGCGGCTGGGCATTCCGCTATTTGTGCAAGTTCTACATTGCGGAATGCTCCCATCACAACCTTAGCGCCGGGTTTTCCCCATCTCAGAAGACCACTGTGCAATCTGCTCAGGCGATAAAAACCTCACAGTTTCACTCTGCCCGTCGCCATGATCTTTGACGATACTGGCGATGCAGGGGAATTTTTTTGGCATGTGCTGTAGCAGTTCACGCTCCTGCTGATCCGGGCTTAAATTTTGAGTCCTGAGAAAGTCTTCTGACATCCAGGTGCGGTATTCCAGTTCGTTTTTCAGTAACTTCATGAGTCCTCCCAATCTTTTGCAAGAAGATAGCAGATGCTGCAGGATATTCACGTCCTTGTTACTGAGCAGCCTGAAAACTCACGAATCAGACATCTCATCACCAACCCGCCAGCGCGACATCAGTCGCCCTTCAAACTCCAACCCTATTCGCATCAGTAAGTCACTCTGCTTATCCAAGACCCGGAATGTTCATCCCGAAAGTTTGCAATAGCAACACGATATTGAGCGCCACAATGATGACTGTGCCGATGATGGAAATCGTCACGGTCATCCGTCCGTTAACGAACTCGCCCATAATATCGCGGCGGCGGGTGAACATGACCAGCGCGATCATCGGTGCTGGCAGTGCCAGACTCAGGACCACCTGGCTATAGACCAGCGCGTCAGTAGCGTTCACACCGAGAGCCACCACAATAAAAGCCGGGATCATCGTGACCAGACGGCGCAGCCATACCGGGATCTGAAAACCGACAAAGCCTTGCATGATCATCTGGCCGGCCATGGTACCGACAACAGAACTTGAGATCCCCGATGCAATCAGGGAGATCAGGAACACACCTGCAGCGCCAATGCCCAGCAGCGGTGTTAGCGTGTGGTACGCGGTTTCAATTTCTGCCACATCGCTGTGACCACTGTGAAACGCACTGGAAGCCATGATCACCATCGCGATATTCACCAGGCCTGCCACGCTCAGAGCAATGACCACCTCAATATTGGAAAATCGTAGCAGCTTGCGGCGCTCCCCCTGATTTTTAACCTCGGTACGGTGCTGGGTAAGGCCGGAATGCAGAAAAATAGCATGCGGCATCACCGTCGCACCGATGATCCCAACCGATATTGTCAGCGCCTGTGCATCGGGTAATTGAGGCATAATCATACCGATGCCGGCGGCGGCCCAGTCCACCGGCACGATAAACATCTCGATCAGATAACAGAGAGCAATGACCGCCACCAGTCCGCCAATCATCAGTTCGAGCGGGCGAAATCCCCGTTTTTCGACCATCAATAAGGCGTAAGTTATTACCGCTGTAATACCCATTCCCGCCAGTAAAGGCATGTGGAACAGCAAGGCGAGCGCGATAGCACCGCCGAGGAACTCGGCCAAGTCAGTCGCCATCGCCGCGATTTCACTGACACCCCACATCCCCCACACCACCGGCGGTGAAAATTGCTCACGGCACACTTCGGCCAAATTCTTATTGGTGACGATCCCGAGCTTGGCCGACAGCGCCTGAAACAGCATGGCAATCAGGTTAGCCATCACCACGACCCACAGCAGCGTATAACCGTACTTCGAACCGGCCTGAATGTTGGTGGCAAAATTACCCGGATCCATATACGCAATTGAGGCGATAACCGCCGGTCCGGCAAACAGCAGCGGCGTCATCAACCCGCTTTTACGCCCGGATAATGCATCGCCAATGGCCGTATTGGTTCGTTCGGTCAGTGAGGAAGTGTGACTCATTTCACGCATAATCGTTGCAACCTCTGTCTTGCTTGCCTGATGTTTTTTGTTCGGTTTTTATTCAACACCTCCAATATAGCACCGGCTATACTGTATAGAGCAAGCTAAGGTTGACATCAGATTGTTTGATTTTGTTTCAATGCGAAATATCTGCCGCTGCGGTGTTCTACCAACGACAACATTGCCCCCCTCAATACAAGACATGCACGAATTAACATTTAAAATAGTTATGTAGTGGTAATTACTCGTAAATTGGCGCATTAACCTAATGGAATATGCTATTTAAATATTAAAAAGATTTCTCATCGGTATTTAAATTATTATTTCACATCTTAATTTCGCAGAGTGACGTAGCTATCCCAGGTGGCACAGATAGATATTATAGGCGACTTCATTTTGGCAGTGTCGCTGTCGGCGAAATCTATAACGTCGTCATTCCTTTATATTACTATATTATCTCGCAGGTGATCGGCATATGATTGACTGGTCGCCAGACTCGGCGTTCAAAACCTGTCTGAGCCACAGCTTAAAATTGAAACATGAAGAGGTGGTGACATTTAAAACCCAGCAATAGAATGATCATCATGATGAATAATATTAACGAATTTTAATGCACAAAAAACTCTATTACCGTCTTCTGTTCACTGATTACCGAACTGGATCTCAGCCCGTTAAATGAAGCGCAGATCTGTATTAGGCCAATGCTGATTTTCGGCAATTAACCTGATAGTCGGTTCATGGTTTTTCTCTCTACATCAGTATGGCCGGAGCAGCATAAGCGCTAATGCTCATCGTGAACATGTGACATTCCTCAAGAAAATGGGGATATAGGACACAAATTCAAAATTTCATAGCCAAACGAAGAGCAGGACGTGCAATACCCGTGAGTTAAATAAGTCGGGGTAAAGACATACTTTTATTGTGGAAATCGGAACTTTCCTGCTCTATGGTAATTCCCCACAATTATTGGTTATATATACAGTACAATCATGAGATTTTTGTGTCGTAAAGAAAAAATAAATGGGTAAGTGATAGGGTGCTGAGCGGTGGTGATAACATAAATGCCCGCCAAGGCGGGCCTGGTAGTTCTTATTTTTAACTAACTGCGGATTTTCTCTACCAATAAGGTATTTGATGTAGCAGATGGATAATGAGGCCCCATTTTATTATCCTCATACATTTCCAGAACTCTTCCACCCTCTTCATAGATGATCTTTAATAGGTCACACTGACGAATTGCGTGCATTTCGTAAGATTGACTTGGGTGAAGGTGTCCATCCTGTGCTGGAGATGAAATATATTCGCTGGCAATAAATCTGTAGCCAGGAATGTACGTTGGCACCTGGAAAAGAGCAACGCCGTTTATATTTAAACTCTTAATTGCCCCTCGAACCGCGGCACTAATTACAGGGGGTGGTGAGTGCTGTAAAACTATAAGGGAAAATAGCAAATCACACTTAGGCAGATGTGAATAATCGTCGACTTTGTTGAGGAGTTTGAAAGATGTATTTGCGATATTATTTGCATTAAAATGAGATATTGCTGCGTCTATCATGCTTTTTGAAATATCAACGCCGATCACTTTCGAAAAATTACGAGATAAATGGGAAGTAACACGCCCAACCCCACAGCCCAATTCAACTACGGTCTGGCCTTCTGGAAGAATAATGCCATTTCGTGTCAAAGTTTTTTCAATGAGATCAATATCACCCGAACCCGTCAAGTAGAAATCATCTAAAGCCTCTTTACGGTTGGCATGTCGGTATTTTTCGAGGGATAACACTGCCCAGAGAGGATCCTCCTCTCCAAGTTGAGTCCACACATTTTGGACTTTGTCAAAAACCTTATCAAGAATTTTCCTATCTATGTCAGAGTCTATTTCTGAAGTCATAAGAGGCTCAAGACCTGACATGGACGGGGTGCTACCTAACTGTTCTCTCTCCCTATACTCTGCAGAGCGCAGGAAAACACCCCGCATTTCTGAAACTGAGTCTTGATCAAGCCATGCGCTGATTGCTTGCTCACTCTCAGGCTCTCTATTCAAGAAAATTCTGTATGCCGAGACGACATCGGATCGGGTAATCTTCATTCTTTACGTGCCTCCATGTTTTTCGCGATTTCCCTACATTACATGTTTTTTTCAAACCGTCACCAACTCTAAATCACTATCTGACGCAGGGAATCATAAGGTTATCCACAATGAGGGATCTTCAGATGGTTGCGTACAACTGCACTGATACTTACATCTCGAGGATCTCTTGAACCCAATCCCCCCAGCATTCGCAACCAAGCTGTGACTCAACTGTACTTGGATGAGATGCAAGCCACCATTCCTTTACCACTTCATATTCCGAGAACATAAGGGTAAATGGACGCCAACAAGCCATTCTTCCATCTTGATCACAGGGGTCACTGCCAGCCAGGAAGAATTCATTCAGAAAGGGCAAAGGTGGGAAATAGCCAGAATAACTAATGAAGCCAAAGATGCCATAAAGCACCTTGGCGTTTTCATCTAGAACCCGTTTAGCATTATTAATATTATCCATAGAAATCCATTCCACTGATATTTACGTTATTGTCATGTTCCGATTATGTGTACATGTTTTGGTTTTCTTACTCTTGAAACACTGGTGGCTATCCATGCGTATACGCGGGACTTATCAGCACTGGCTACGCTTTCTTTCTGCTGCAGATTACTGGCGAAGCCAGGGTGTTATCGTAAGCCCGGTGAGCAGACCTTCAGGACTGAGCAGGCGGGTGACTGTTTGCCCCCACGGCTCTGTGCGGTTCGCCACCAGCAGGCGATAACCCTTCTCGCTCAATACACGGGTAGCAGAATCGAGATCCCGCACCTCATATTCAATCCATCCCTGCGGTATCGGCAGCTCAGTTGGCCACTGCCCAGCGCCGAAACATGAACTTGCTGCCTGCGATAGTGGCCAGACGGCAAAATGCTTAACGCCCTTCAGCGCGCCCTCTTCCGACAGCAGGTAATCGCAGTTACCCTCCATTGGCTTAAGCGGCAGACCCAGGACCTGCACATAAAACGTGGCGCTGGATTCAGTACTCTGCGAGATGGGCCCAAACCCAGCGACAAACAACACTTCAATTTCCGGTAAATTCTGCGACATGCCAGATTCCTTAAGTGACTTAAATGGAATTCCAAAATTTATACTACGGCTAACTGAATCGCCACGTCTAATCTTGACACCTCGAGGCAATATGTGGAGTGCCCCATCGTTCATCGCTGACCGGGGCTTTTACTCTGACAGGTTCAGGCCACTACGAGCCACTTGCGATATAACCAATGCGGTAGTTTTCCTTATTGGATTGTGGCGAAATACTAAATGCAACGTTCAATAGCTGCCAGCGACTGACATCCCAAGCACAAAGTTGACCTGTTTGAGTTAGCACTTCTAAATCACTATGTGATTCAATAGCCTGTTTGTCTATTGATAGATAAGTCATATTTTTGACGTCACTGAGCGAAGGGGTACGAAGAGACAACCAGGTATCAATCTGCGGCCAGCCAAAATCCTGCGTCAATTTTACAAAGCTCTGACTCTGTAAAAAGCGCGTCATCGCATCAGCACTTCTCCAGACGTAGAGCGGGGCATAGCTGTTTTCTTTAGCAGGTAGCGACAAATCATCTTTCCGAGAGTAGAGATAGAATTTAAGCAATAAACCAGGAAAACCGTCCAGTTTTGCGCCATTGTCGCGAATTCGCTTTTGGATAATATCCATATCGTAATCGGCAGGCAGGGTAAATCGATATTGCATAATAATCATAATGTCTCCTGAAAAATAAAAGCAATGAAGTATTGCCTCTTTACGGATAGTGATTAATTACTGCCGAAAATATTCTACGGTTATCCATAGCGTAATTATGAATCGATATTTTTACCCTGAAAATAGAATTTTTCAGGACGAATGATTTCGTATTTCAGGATGTTTTCTGAGACAAGGACGAAGACACGCTTAGGGTGCTGCTTGGAATTCGGAAATTATCCCACGTTAAGAGTCTTGAGCTTAACGGGTGATTTCGTTCCATTGAATGAAAACTCTCTGACCGTAATGAAAAAAACCGCCCTAAAAGGGGCGGTTTTGCCGCAAAGGGTTCCCTGGTGTCGGGGAGGGGGTAAAGATTATGACATGCGGCCTAACTCTTGATCGAAACGCTGCCAGCTTTCAGTTAAGTCGATGACTGAACGTTTTTTTCGCGCTTCGTCGATTTTTATTGCCGTTAATCCAGCCTCAAGCGCGTCCACCACGGAGACGTTAAGCGGGCTGCCGGTTTTAAGATGTTTCACTACGTGCTCAGCCATCAGGGCATCCGCCCCGTAATGACCGTCATAGGCGTTACCTTCATATTCGGTGGATACCACTTTATCCCCCGAACGTGCATCGTGAACCCGGAAGAAATTGCGCACAAAATCCCCCTCCGCCATACCTTTTGAGCCAATCACGCAGAAACGGCGGAATTCGTCAGGGACGTTAAGGTTGGCGTGAAAAGCCAGCGTTGCGCCGCCGCTGTATTCAATCAACGCAGTCTGGTAATCGATAATGTCGGCATCGCTGGTAAATACGGCGTCGGTACTCGACCAGCCGCTGGGTTTAGTATGGTAAAGCTCAGCACTGGCATTGAAATCACCCTGAGGTTCCTGGTCTGGCGTGAACGACTTTCGCCCGCCAAAACTCGCCACTCTCACCGGTCTTTCCCCCATCAAGCCCTGATAAAGATCGATATCGTGGCAGCATTTTTCCAAAATGTACGGGCCGGCATATTTCTCATAGCGACGCCAGTCTCGCTGGAAAAATGCGCCGTGGAACGGTCGGATGTGCTCGGTGGCCTCAATCGAGGCAATCTCACCCAACTGCCCCTGCTGCTTGGCGTGCATCAGATCAATAAACAGCGGCGAATAGCGCAACACCAGGCCAACAATAATATTGTCTGAGCCGTATTGTCTGACGAGTGCAGCCATCGCTAGCGTTTGCTCTTCATTAATCACCACTGGCTTTTCAGTAAACACTCTCTTACCCGCCTCAAGGCCGGCCTTGACGTGTTCCAAATGCAGATAGTTTGGCGAGCCCACCATTAACAGGTCGAAATCGGCATTTTTCAGCAGATCGTCCAGCGACGTGTACGCATCTCCCGGCTCGATGCCAAAGGTGTGAAGGTTAGGCAGACCGGCGGGCGCAGGGTCAACGTACCCAGCGATACTAAATTCGGGGTCTACTTTATGAAATTCATTAACCACATTGGACATGCGAAAACCGAGACCGACAATGCCTACTTTCATGTTTTATCCCCTGACTGCCTTAATAAGGTGAGCTCAATGCTGACGTCTACGCCGGAGGAAGGGTCGCCCGGCATGCAATTGTCTAATGATTAGACATCAACTTATTACGGTGACAAAAGTAATGTCAACAAACCCGGCAAACCATAAATGACATAATTAACGTATCATATTGAATATGTTAATATTAATTTTATAATTATTTTCGATGTTTTTTTACTATTGCGATTTATGTTTTTTTACCCTATCTTTTGGCTCATCACAGGTCATCTGTTTCAATAGCTTGTAAGGCTTGTGCTGCGGCGTCAGGCAGGAGGGGAACTTTGCAACCAGAATATTTCGTTGGAATTGATGCCGGTGGAACACAATGTCGGGCACGACTTACCGACAATCAGGGTAACGTGTTGGCAAATAGCAGCACAGGCGCAGCCAACATATTCAGCGACTTTAGGGGCGCGATCGCCGCCGCGCTGTCCGCCGTTGAAAACTGCTTCAATATTGCTGAACTCTCCGCAGGTTCGCGTCAAAAAACCTCCGCCGCCTTTGGCTTTGCCGGTGCAAACGTCACCCGCATTCGTCGGCAGGCACTGGACTGGCCGATGCCCTTCCTGCAACGGCATATTGCCTCAGATGTAGAGATAGCCTGCCTCGGCGCACACGCAGGTGGGCCAGGCGCGGTGCTGATTGTCGGCACCGGCAGTCAGGGCACGGCCTACGACGGTCAGCGCTTTCATCCCGTAGGTGGATGGGGATTTGCCCTTTCCGACGGCGGCTCCGGCGCCCAACTAGGCCGCAGCGCACTCCGGCTCGCCCTGCGCTGCCACGAGGGCCTATCAGCGCCCTCGCCGCTGACAGACATTATCATGGCGCATTTCGACAACAGCCCTGAAACCATGCTCCAGTGGACTCTTTCGGCAACGCCCGCGCAGTGGGGAGCATTTTCACCGTGCGTTTTCGAGCACGCCGCGCGTCAGGACAGCAACGCCCTGCAGCTGGTTTGTCGCTTGGCCGCCGATATCGAGCAACATCTTTCCTTTCTGGTGAACTCCAGTCAGGCCAAGGTTTGCCTGATGGGCGGCATTGCCCAACCCGTGACGCCCTATCTGTCGCCCAAATTACAGCAGCAACTGGTTTCGCCACAGGGCGATGCCCTACAGGGCGCGCTGTTGTTGGCCGCACATAATCAAACGATTGTGGTAAATTCAACGCAACGCCACCCTTACAAAAAAGATGACCGCCTAAAACTATGACCGCTGCCAACAAAATCGCTCCCAACGTCTCGGCGCGCCTCCTGCGCCTGATTGTCGAAAACGCCCCCATCAGCCAGTCTGATTTGAAAGTGCGCAGCGGATTAAGCATGTCGACGGTTTCTCAGGCCACTAATCGACTGCTGGCAAAAGGCATCATCCACGAACTTGGACTACGTCGTGAGTCGATGGGACGCCCCAAAATTTTACTGGGTCTTGATCCGGATCAGGCAGCGGTGGTGGGCATTCAGCTCAACGCTGAACGCAATCTGATTGTGATGACAGACCTTAATGGCAAGCTGATTGGCGAGCAGCAAATTCCGAGCGGTGCCATGACACCTAAGCAGCTCAGCGATGCGTTGGCGAAATTCCTTAGAGGCGTCGATGCCGATAAGGTCAGCGCTATCGGGCTGGCCTTATCAGGCATTGTCGACCCCGACAGCGGGTCGTGCGTGCGCTCTAAAGTGCTGGACTGGACCAATGTGCCGATCGCCAATATCCTGGCCGAGCGTTTCAACATTCCTGTATATATAGAAAATGACGCCAATGCGATGGCACTGGCGACGCTGGTATTCGGCCAGTTGGGGAATGCGCAGTCGGCGATTATTGCCACTTACGGCAAGGGGATTGGCGCGGGGATCATTATCGAACGCCAGCTCTATCGCGGCAGGCACGGCACCGCCGGTGAGATTGGAAACGGCCTGATTGGTGACGGCACTTCAGCCAATCTGGAGGAAGTGGCATCTTCGAGCGCTATCCTCAAGGCCCTGGCGGCGCAAACTGATGCCCCCGGAATGACCAATCTGCTTGAGATGGACCAACACCCCTCCCCGGCCGCGCTTGAGATTCTGGCCAGGGCCGGGCAGTACATCGGCATCTCGCTTGCCAACCTCTCGATTGCACTCGATCCCGACGTAGTCTATCTGGCAATGGAGCCCTCTATGGCCTCGCGGATCCTGCTTGAAAACGTCACCATGAACTTTCAGGCAAACCGTCTGAAGCTCACGCCACAGCTCACGCCGCTGATGTTTCTTACCGACTCAAACCGAATGTGGGCGCTGGGTGCGGCGGGCTTTGCGGTGAATAAACTGATTGATATTTTGGCGGCGTCGGCAGACGAAGAGTAACTGAGCGAGGCCTCCTCCACCGAGTTAAGAGGAGGCAATAGATAGGAAAAACTTAGCGAATTCTCTCACCACTTTCCGCGAACAGCAGGCACTCTTTGGCATTAATGCCAAACGTGACGCGATCACCGTTGGCGCGCAGTTCCAACTGCCGCTGTTCAACAACCAACGTTTTCTCGTCCGCATAATCCAGATAGAGATAGTTGGTGTGGCCCAGCCGTTCGGCAAAAGTCAGCGTGGCGCTGAACTGGCAATCCGCAGTGGCCGAAGAAACAAAATGTTCAGGACGGACCCCCAGCCATACTTTCTCGCCCTCGCGCAGTGACTGCTGGAGCGGAACAATCAGGCTTTCAACACCCAGCGCCGCAATACGCAGTTGAACGCGTCCCTCTATGGCCGCCACTACCTCAGCCTCCATAAAGTTAATCCGTGGAGAACCGATAAAACCGGCTACAAACATGTTGTCAGGATTATGGTAAAGCTCGAGCGGTGAACCCACCTGTTCAATCACGCCCTGTCGCAGCACGACAATGCGGTCCGCCAGCGTCATCGCTTCAAGCTGGTCGTGAGTCACATAAATCATGGTGTTGCCCAATGACTCATGGAGTTTGGCAATTTCAATGCGCATTTGCAGGCGCAACTCGGCGTCAAGGTTTGACAGCGGCTCATCAAAGAGGAAAATTCGTGGCTCGCGGATAATCGCCCGGCCAATGGCGACGCGCTGGCGCTGGCCGCCAGAGAGCGCGCGCGGCATGCGGTCTAGCAGTTCGTTTAAATGCAGCTTCTGTGCTGTCAACTCGACCAGCCGTTTGATCTCAGCTTTCGGGCGTTTAGCCACCTCCAGCGGATAGCTCAGGTTACCGCGAACTGTCATATTGGGGTACAGCGCGTAAGACTGAAACACCATGGCGATCCCGCGTTCGGTTGCGGGCTGTTGGGTCATATCTACGCCATCTACCCACAGACTTCCCTGCGTGATCTCTTCCAGTCCGGCAATCATGCGCAGCAGCGTTGACTTGCCGCAGCCCGATGGGCCGACAAACACCACAAATTCGCCGTCATTAATCTCAAGATCGATGCCGTGGATCACCTTGACGTTTTCATAGGACTTCTTGATCGCCTTGAGCTGTAGATTAGCCATAAGTCCTCTTTTATAAGATTAAACCCATGTAGATGGCATTGCTGCGCATCAGAAATTTGAATCCCAGTTTGGAATAGAACCCGCAAACTTGCTCGTTTTGCAGGCTAACACCAAGATGTACGCCGCTGACGCCCGCTGCACGCAGCGCATCGAGTTCGGTTTCTACCATCATTTGGCCATATCCGCCTTTCTGCGCTGCGGGCAAGATATTAATGTGCAGATGTGCGGGATAGGTGTCGGTCAGCTCAGTTGAGGCGTGGGAAGGTTGGCGAATAGCGTCTAGCACTTTGTCATCAAGCGGCGCGACAGGCTGACGGTCGGCAAATTTTTTGCGCAGAGCTGGCCACCACTGCGTTTCGAGACGCTGATTAAACGCCACCGTATCGCGGGTGCCGACCACATAGCCAACAACCTGGTCGTTCTGACACAGCACAAAAGCTAAATCAGGTTCCAATACTGCATATGGCACAGAGAAACGCAGCCCCGGATAGGTGGGATCGCTGTACAGCGCCGTGCCATCCTGACCGGCGTCGGACGTTTTCAAACAGATCGCGGACAGGGCGTCGAGGTCACCCGTTGCAACCTGGCGAAGAATAACAGACGGTGTTGACATAAAAAGTCCCCAGGGTTGTACAAAAAACCTGCCTTTAAACTAAAGAATGCCTACTTAGTTTGCAATATATAATAATCCCCATTTCTTGTGATCGACCAACCTATGACGGCGATCACAGGCTCACCCAAAAGAAAAACTGACTATCAGCGAATTCCCTGTGAACACTCTATCCTTAATTGCAGCGCTAATATGTTGGGAATATTAAGTAGATGAGTGCGCACAGCCATAATTTTATCCTATGGTTGACAATGTGTTAGGCGTCACCCCGTCGTTCAGTACATTTACATAAAGTTCACGCGGATATTTAAAATAATCGCCTTGCCGTAAGCGCATTGAACAGTGTTTAACCGCAATGTTTGGCATTATCTGCAGTGGATAATCGGGTTTTCAATCGATTTGAAGTCACAAGAAAAGCCGTTTGACTTTATTTTATTATTAAAGTAAGTATTGATGGTCGGGTGTTTTTGAGCCAAAACATAATGCAAAGTGCCGGATGTGCTTTTGCCGCCAGAGAAAGGGATGCCTGTTCGTGTTGGATTAGAGGAACGCACCACCATGTCTAAAGCCTTGCATGCACCACATCTTCGTCACACCGAGGGCAATCGTGCGCCACGCGCCCTGCTTTCACTGCTGGCACTCTCCCTCGGCCTGGGTGTTCTACCGGTTCAGGCCGAGACTATCGCTGCGTGGGATATCTATAATTATCCTTCGCAGACTGACGTCATCGATCAGGCCATCAAAGATTTCGAGGCCCAGAATCCGGGCGAGAAAATCAACCGCAGCGTGCACTCCTTCGACGACACGCGCATTCCGCTGAAACTGGCGCTTTCCTCGGGCGAAGGCCCGCAAGTGGCGCAGGTTAACCAGGGCGGCGGCGACATGGGCGCACTGGTCAAAGAGAAGCTGCTTTTCCCCATGGATGCCTACGCCAAACAGTACGGCTGGGAAACGCGTTTCCCGAGTTCCATTCTTAAACGCAACCGCTGGTCAGATAAACAAGACTTTGGCAGCGGTCATCTTTACGGCGTAGCCAGCCTCGGTGAAATGGTGGGTCTGTACTATAACAAAGCCGTGCTGGATAAAGCCGGGATACCGGTACCTAAAACTATGCCGGAATTTGAGGCCGCGCTGGCCAAGCTCAAACAACAGGGCACAGTACCCATTATGCTCGGCCTGCTAGATGGTTCTGTGGGTGCGCAGTTGCTTTCAACCCTGTGGGAAGAGCAAATTGAAAGCAGCGATCGCAAAACGCTGGACGATCTGATTTATGACGTTGGCGGTTCATTTAAAGACAGCAAGCTGGTAAAAGCCGCCCAAACTATGAAGGACTGGAATACCCAAGGTTATTTCTTCCCAGGCTATCAGGGGATGGGCCGCGATGATGCCGCTTCACTGTTTCAGAATGGCCAGGCCGCCTTTTTCATCAGCGGCACCTGGTACATGGGGCAGTTTAAGCCTAATAAAGACATTCATTTCTCGGCAATGCCCGCCGTGCCAGGTGTAAAAGCACCGCTGATGGTTGGCGGGACCGATTTGCCGTTCTCTATGACTGTCACCGCCAAAACCAAGGCGCAACAGGACACCGCGGCGAAATACATTAACTACATTGTTTCCGACAAGGTTTCTGAGGCCTGGCTTAAAGCCGGTTTCCTGCCCGCGTCGGCAGATAAAAATGCCAAACTTCCGGCTGACAACCCACTGCTGGCCGACGTGTATCAAGTCTGGACCACCGTCAATGCCAATGACGGACTGGGCCACTATGTCGACTGGGCAACGCCGACCATGGGTGACGTATTGAACGCCAACGTGCAACAGCTATTGGCTGACCGGATAACGCCTCAGCAGTTAACCGAAAAGCTTGACGAGAATTACCAGCAGTATCTTAAAACCCTTAAACATTAAGGCTAACGACGGCGCAAAGCGTGACAACAGGCTTACTTACTGGCCCGTTGTCACCTCAGTAAAGCAGAAGGTCATGATGAGGGTAACCATGAGGCATATCCATGCTCAATAAATCAATGCTGCAAAATATGCTTTTTGTTTTGCCGTCGCTGCTGATCTACGGCGTATTTCTGCTGGCACCGCTGCTGTTTTCAATCTGGGCGAGTTTTACCGCCTGGGATGGCACCTCGTGGCCAGTTTTCATCGGCGTGCAGAACTTTGTTCGTATGTTTTCCGACGCGACGTTCTGGACTTCCATTGCTAACAACGCTCTGCTGCTGCTGTTTTACACGCTTTGCCCGATAGTGATTGGCCTCGCGCTGTGCAGTTTCCTCAACGACACCCGCCATCACGTTGAGCGCAGCCTGCTGCGTATTCTGTTTTTTCTGCCCTACATCATGCCAATGGCGGTGCTGGGCGTGGTGTGGCGCTGGCTGTACAACCCGGCATTTGGCCCGATCGATCAACTGCTGCGCGCCATTGGTCAGCCACAGCTGGCCGTGGCCTGGCTGGGCGATTTTAACTGGGCGCTGCCTGCCGTGGGCTTCGTCGCAACCTGGTATTTCTTTGGCTTTTGTCTGGTGCTGTTTATGGCCGGTTTGCAACGGATGGATCCCTCACTGCTTGAGGCGGCGGAGCTTGACGGCTCAAGCCGTCGGCAGAAATTTATGCGCATTACTCTGCCGGCCCTCAAACCAGAAATCCGCGTCGCGCTGCTGTTGACAGTGATTGCCGGCATCAAGTCCTTCGACCTGGTTTACGTCATGACCCACGGCGGGCCAGGCACCTCGACCCTGGTAACTAATATTTATATGTATCAGCAAGGCTTTGACTTACGTCATTTTGGCTATGCCTCTGCCGTAGCGATTATCGGTATGGTGATGGTGTTTATCCTTAATGGATTAATCCATCTGGCACTCAGGGAGCGTCGTTAATGCGTAGCACTTCTCTTTTCTCGCGCAGCGTGATTTGGCTGATCGCGATAATGACTATTCTGCCGTTTTTGCTGGCCCTGATGACCTCCTTCAAGACCCCGTCAGAGCTGTTTCAGGGTGCCTTTACCCTGCCAGGCAGTTTGCAACTCGGTAACTATCTTTCCGCCTGGCGCGAAGGTCACTTTAATGTTTACTTTCTGAACTCAGTGATTGTGGTCATTCCGGTGATCGTCATCAGCATTTTTGCCGGGATCTTGTCGGGGTTTGGTTTTGCTTTTCTGCGCCTGCCGAGTAAAAAATTCCTGGCATTTTTGCTGGGGCTGGGCATGGTTTTGCCTTCGGAAGCCTTTATTATTCCGCTTTACCATGAGCTGCACTGGATGGGCATGACTAACACTTACCTGGCGTTGATTGTCCCGCAGGTCGCGCTTTCGATCCCTTTCAGCACGCTAATGGTTGCCACTGCGTTCCAGCAGGTGCCGAAAGAGCTGGTCGAAGCGGCTGTGATGGACGGCTCGAGCCGCAGCAAGATTTTGTGGGGTATATTGGTGCCCGCTATCTGGCCGACGCTGTCAACGCTGTCGCTGCTACTGTTTATCTGGACCTGGAACGAGTTTTTGATCCCGCTGATCCTGGTCAATAAAGACGAACTGCGCACACTGCCGATCGGCATGATGTTTTTCCAGAATAAAAATACCTTAAATATTCCAGAGTTAATGGCCGGAGCCATGATCGCTATCCTGCCAATCGTGGCGGTATTTTTAGCATTTCAACGGAAATTTATCAGCGGCGTGACGGAAGGCGCGGTGAAATAGTGCCAGTCTAATGTCTATCAGACGCGGTCCCAGAGACTGCGTCTGATAGCGGTTGTCAGTCGTGTGAACACAGTGACCTTGATGCAGTGATTTGTAAGGCTAAAGCCCCCCTTGTTATGACCTCAGACAGGTTTTGTTAAATGAATCGTATTTAGATAAAAGCCCCATCAATATCTTGCTCAGACTATTTGTACATTCTCTGGCATGCCTGCACGCTTCATGTTGTTTCAATCATGAAACATCACAAAAATACCCTGGCTTGAACAATCGGAATATGCGCTCCAATAGGGATTAGGTAACAACGCCTTGAATCTCTGCCTTGCAACAATTCGTCAAGACAGTTGCTTGCAGGTGAAGCGACCCGGCTACAGTGCGGGCAAGGGGTGCCCATAGACTCCTCTTATGCTCAAAATATAGGTCAGATTTGTCTACAGGCTCGGGGGCACCCCACTCCGCCATGTTCTGCAACATCAACTATTTCAGCAAAAGGCTACCATTGAAGCCCATAAGAGGGTGCTCAGATCCTCATTTCGCTCAAAATTTCAATTTAGTCAAAAATGCTTTAAGGACAATAACTTAATCCCTAAACAGGTCGTTTTTAATTAAAAATGATCTTGGGGGTTTATGGATGAAAAACTCCCGTGCAATTTAATTACGGCCTTGAAATAAAAGCATAATTATGACAATCAGGAATTATCTTAGAAAATCATTGGTAAATGTAATGACTTAATTGAAATTCACGGATGAATTAAAAATGCCAATAATTTTAATTTTGTAAACAAATTTTCTGAAAAGCACCTATTGAAACCGTTTCCTTGTAAATTTTCTGAAAAATTAAAGCTAAATTCTTTACAAAAACAACCAAAAAAAACAGCCTAAGGCAAATATACGACATAAATAACTGCCTGAGAAAACGTTTGGAATGAGAAACATTCAAGATAAGAAAACGCCTAGATTTGGCTGGCCATTATAGAGAAAGCGATACACTCCTCACACTTTTACTAATAATTAAGAATATTAGTAGGATTTCGCCTAGTAGCAAGTGTGATTATAACGATAAGAAAGTGTAAATCGATCGGCAAAACCTATTGTTTGATGTGATAGTGAGTGAGATAAACGATTGGAAGAGTTTCCAGTGCGGATTATTCTAGATACAGAAACTGAAGAGGATTAAATATGAAATGAGCATTATTAAAGTTTTATTTTTATATCGTTCTGAAAGAGCTCTACTCTTCCCGCTCTCTTCGAGAAGTTTCTGAGCGTTTTAAACCCATGCTATTAGGTAGGCGGAAAAATGCCTCGGTTAATAATCTGGAGTGAATGCCAGTTTACTAAACTTGCGTTAAAGGAAATAGTATCTAAGAAACTACCCTACTTTACTGAAGTCATTTTCCATGACTCTGATGATAAGGTGAAATTGTATACAAGAGATTATCTGATTATTGACCCATCTGGCGACGGTTTTCACAAGTGCTACGGGTTATTAAATGAGAACATCAGCATATTAGATTCAGAGAGAGTACTTCTATTTTCTTCTGAGGTAGATATGTATATGTTAGAGCTTCTTCTTAAGAAAGAATTCAAGTTCCTTAAAAAGAAAAGGGAATTTTCTGAGATAGTCAATGCAATACAACAATTCATACAACTTCAAAATATAATGAATAGCGAGGTTTTTCTTAGTTACAAAATCACAAGAATGGAAGAGAAAATTTTAGTTATGATGATGTTGGGTCTTTCAGTAAAGAGCATTTCCAACATATTAAAACTAAGTGTGAAGACCATCAGTGTACATAAATGTAATTCCCTAAGAAAGATAGGCGTAGACGCCAGAAGAAGTTCAGCCTTGTTCTTTTTGCATAAACATGCTGTGGGAAACAGAGTTATTTTACAAAAATCAATATAGCAGGCACGTATTGCTGGTTTTTGAATGCGTATGTTTAAATTTTTTATCCATGGGGTAAGGGATGCGATCGGTTAAAAGAAGTAATTCCGGGTATACCTTTGAACCCATAGTCACAGTATCAGGTGGAATGTTAGGCTTTGAATTGGTCAAGAAAATAGAAAAACACGAACACCATTTTGATACTGAAGGGCATAATAATTTTTTATCTGTAGAAGATGGCATAAAGGCATTCTTTGACCAGGTCACTATCGCCTGTGTTAATGAAGATGTATTTATTAATAATGCTTTTCTGTTATCCATTACTATCGACTATGAGATTGCACTTCATATCATTAGTAACACAGCGCTGCGAAAGATATTACAACAGCATAGTTACATAAGACTCACGTTGAATGAGCATTTCAATGAGTTTGAAATTGGGGAGGAACGCGCGGTGCTTCATGCCCTGACAACGTACTGCACCTTATGGCTAGACCGATTTGGGGAAGGGAGCACCAGTCTTTCTCTTGTCATGAATGAAAAGTTTGAATATATAAAAATAAGTAAGAGTTTTTTTTGGCAACACCAAGGAACCTTATCATTCCGCAAAATCATTGAACACTTAAAACCCTACTGTAATGGCATTATCATTTGTGGCGTCGAGCACTATAGCCACATCGAGTATTTAAAGGGTAGCGATATTCAGGCTATGCAAGGAATATTATGGTCATCTTACAACCAGGAAAAACTAACTCAATATTTTTTCTGACTTATTAAATGACAGAATAAATACTTCCATGCCTTCATGAAAATAAAAAAATAATCTCCAGAGTATTATGGAGAGGTCTTTTTATTGCTCTGACTATTAGATTATTATTTTGGCAAATTGGTAGCCGTAAACCAGGGGCGGTAGCGTAGCTAAAATAGCTGAAGCCATAAGGAAAGTGATTGCAGTCAGTTCTCCTATTATGGTGCGAAGCATATAGGTAATGAATTTGTTAATTATTAAAAAAAACATGCTGACACCGTTTTTCACAGCATCTTATTAACCTTAATAAAAATCACCTTCTTTAGCTTTACGAAGGTTGGTTATTATTGTTAATTGTGAAGGGCATATGAAATTTCTTACCAGAAACATTTTCGCCAGTCTATTACTCGCTTTATCTGACTTTCTGAGCTTCACAATCTCGCTGTATCTGGCAAAAGGGATACTCAGTAATGTAATGACTAATTTTGAACAACGTATTCCCTATGCTCAAACGTCAGGCTGGATCGCATTGCATGGGCTATTAGCCTTCTGTTGCATCGCTTGGTTCCATCTGCGACTGAGGCACTATTACTACCGTAAAACTTTTTGGTTTGAGCTAAAGGAAATACTTCGCACATTGCTGATCTTTGCACTAATCGAAATAGCTGTCATTGCCTTCGCAAAATGGTATTTCTCACGCTATCTCTGGGTGCTTACGTGGATATTGGTTTTGATTTTGGTGCCTCTGGCCAGAATGCTGACTAAGCAAGCGCTTCATACGTTTGGGCTTTGGCAACGTGACGCCATCATCATTGGCAGCGGCAACAATGCAAGAGGGGCTTACAGCGCAATCAAAGGCGACAGAAACCTGGGGTTACGAGTCACTCAATTTATTTCAAGTGAAGAGGATGACCAACCTGGTGATACGATTGAAGGTATTCATATTATGCCTTCTGACGAAAACTGGGTAAGGACTCGTGTACATAAAAAGACCCAATTTATTGTTGCCGTAGAGTCACATCAGAGCGAGATCCGCAATGCCTGGCTGCGGGTGTTTATGATAAACGGCTACAGTTCAGTTTCCGTCATCCCGACCTTACGCGGTATGCCGCTGGATAGCACCGATATGTCTTTCATTTTCAGCAAGGAAGTGATGATTTTTCGCGTACATCAAAATCTGACGAAATGGACTTCTCGTGTCACAAAACGACTGTTTGATATTGCGGCTTCTCTGGCAATTATCATCCTCTTGTCGCCTCTGCTGATCTACATTACTCGCAAAGTGCGCAAGGATGGCGGCAACGCCATTTATGGTCATGAGCGCGTTGGTCAGACAGGTAAGCCCTTCAAGTGCCTTAAATTCCGCTCAATGGTGGTGAATTCTAAAGAAGTTTTAGAGACGTTATTAGCAAACGATGCAGAAGCACGGGCGGAATGGGACGATACGTTCAAGCTTAAAAATGATCCACGTATCACCCCTATTGGCTATTTGCTACGCAAAACCAGTCTGGATGAATTACCACAATTATTTAACGTACTTAAAGGTGAAATGAGCCTGGTAGGACCTCGGCCAATTATAGCGGCGGAACTTGAGCGTTATTATGATGAGGTTGAGTATTACCTACTGAGCAAACCTGGAATGACTGGGCTGTGGCAAGTGAGTGGCCGCAGTGAAGTTGATTATTCCACGCGAGTATATCTCGATGCCTGGTATGTCAAAAATTGGTCTATGTGGAATGACATTGCGATTTTATTCAAGACCGTAAGCGTAGTACTTAAAAAGGAGGGGGCATATTAAATACATCTAAATAATAAAATCACTAAATATAAGCTCTTAGCAAGAGCGTTCAAAAAATACTCTTCATAATTATAATATCGACTATTTTTATATTTACCATATCGTTAGCATTTGTCTGACATTAATCATCAGAGGCAACAGGGTTTCGGATGAAAATAGTTAATCATTTTATATCCCCACGCAGAAATGATAGATCGCGACTGCCGGAAAGGAATGCGGAGTGACTCTGGAAGGCAGATATTAAACTCGAGCAGCAGATGATGTGAGACAATGAAAAATAGCTTTTTAAAAATTTCCATAATGATATTAGCATCAAGCGTATTAAGCGGTTGCACCGTAATACCAGGGCAAGGTTTAAATACGAAGGATAAGAATATCGTTGAACAACCCGATAGCAATTATAACATTGACAAATTAGTGAATGTTTATCCTTTAACACCCAGACTGGTAGATGGACTGCGTCCGGATTCAGTAATGGCGCGCCCTAACCCACAATTAGACCAACTGCTTAAAAGTTATGAATATCACATTGGTGTGGGGGATGTTTTGATGGTCACTGTCTGGGACCATCCTGAGCTGACCACGCCCGCCGGGCAATATCGAAGCGCCAGCGACACGGGTAACTGGGTTAATGCAGACGGCACTATTTTCTATCCCTATATTGGGAAATTAAAGGTTACAGGAAAGACTGTTAGCCAGATCCGTGAAGATATCAGTAGCCGCCTGGCAAAGTATATTGAGAGCCCGCAGGTTGATGTCAGTATCGCGGCTTTCCGATCTCAGAAAATCTATACCACTGGCGAAGTCTTGAAGTCCGGCCAGCAGCCCATTACAAACATTCCTCTGACTGTGATTGATGCAATCAATGCGGCGGGCGGATTGGCGCCGGATGCAGACTGGCGCAATGTTGTGCTTAACCATAATGGGAAAGACACACCGATATCGCTTCATGCGCTGATGCAAAAAGGTGACCTGACTCAGAATCGGTTGCTTTATCCAGGCGATATTTTGTTTGTGCCACGTAATGACGATCTGAAAGTGTTCGTTATGGGCGAAGTCGGCAAACAAAGCACATTAAAAATGGATCGTAGCGGGATGACGCTTGCAGAAGCCTTGGGTAACTCAGAGGGAATATCGCAGGAGATGGCAGATGCTTCCGGAATATTCGTTATCCGCCCGCTAAAAGGCAGCAACCAGGGAAAGATCGCCAACATCTATCAGTTAAACGCGAAAGATGCCGCTTCGATGGTAATGAGTACAGAATTTCAGCTTCAACCCTACGATATCGTGTACGTCACTACTGCGCCAATTGCACGCTGGAATCGCGTTATTTCTCAGATTGTCCCAACCATTACGGGAGTGCATGACATGATTGAAGCCGGTCGTTTCGTGCGACAGTGGACTCCATAATGTTTGATTCTATTTTGATAGTCTGCACGGGCAATATTTGTCGTTCCCCCATCGCGGAAAGATTATTAAGACAGATATTAGTCGGTAAGAAAATTGACTCTGCGGGGGTGGCGGCCTTAGTGGATAACCCTGCGGATCCTTCCGCCATCGCGGTGGCTTTAAAACATAATATGCAGATTGATAACCATCATGCTATCCAGTTTACATCAGCATTAGGTCGACAGTATGACCTCATTCTGGTGATGGAAAAATATCACCAGGAGCAAATTAGCCGTACCTCTCCGGAAGCGCGCGGCAAAACCATGCTACTGGGGCATTGGTTAGGAGGGCGAGAAATTCCCGATCCTTACCGAAAAAGCCAAGAGGCTTTTGAATCTGTTTACCGGTTAATTGATCAGGCCTGTCAGTCCTGGTCACAGAAGCTGAACGGATAAATCCATCAGGGAAACCAGCCCATGTCACCAGTAATATCTAAAACACCAGCTACACCAGATTCAGATGAATTAGACCTAGGCCGTTTGATTGGTGAGCTTATTGACCACCGAAAACTCATTATCAGTATTACGGTTTTATTCACCGCATTAGCCATCATATATGCACTGTTTGCGACGCCGATTTACCAGGCTGATGTCTTAATTCAGGTAGAGCAGAAACAAGGCAATGCTATTTTAAATAGTCTGAGTCAGGTTCTTCCTGATGCTCAACCCCAGTCTGCACCGGAGATTGCACTATTACAGTCGCGTATGATTTTGGGAAAAACAGTGGATGACCTGAATCTTCAGGCCGTGGTAAAGCAGAAATATTTCCCATTATTTGGTAGAGGATGGGCAAGGCTTACGGGAGAAGTCCCCGGCAATATCTCTGTTAACCATTTATATTTACCTCGTGGCGCTAGCGATATTCCCAAGATAACCCTGAAAGTTATTGATAAAAATCATTATCTCATCGAGGGGGATGATTATGAGATTAACGGTACTGTCGGAGAGTTACTTAATGAAAAAGGGATCTCTTTATTGGTGAATAATATTCAGGCGCCGGCAGGGACTCGCTATACAATCTACTATTTAAGTAAATTAAGAGCCATCAACGATTTGCGGGATATATTCAATGTAGCTGATCAGGGTAAAGATACCGGGATTCTAAATCTGTCATTAAATGGTGATAATCCGGAACATATTTCGTCGGCATTGGACAGTATTAGCAAAAATTATCTGGACCAAAACATTGCTCGTCAGGCTGCCCAAGATGCCAAAAGTCTGGATTTTCTTGACCAACAACTGCCGCAGGTGCGTACCGATCTCAACAAGTCAGAAGATGAGCTGAATGCCTACCGTCGTCAGAAAGACTCGGTAGACCTGTCGCTTGAGGCTAAATCAGTTCTTGATCAGATCGTGAATGTTGAAAGCCAGCTTAACGAATTGACATTCCGTGAGGCAGAAATCTCACAGCTCTACACCAAAGACCATCCGACGTATAAAGCACTGTTAGAAAAACGCCAAACCTTACTGAAAGAAAGAGACCGGCTCGACAAAAGTGTTTCTGCGATGCCCGCGACACAGCAAGAAGTTGCCAGACTAAGCAGAGATGCTGAGTCTAATCGCGCCATTTATATGCAGTTGCTCAATCGTCAGCAGGAGTTAAACATTGCCAAATCAAGTGCGATTGGTAATGTGCGGATCATAGACACGGCCGTCACTGAACCTAAAGCAGTTAAACCCAAAAAAGTGCTGATTGTATTAATTGGCCTCATTCTTGGCGCGATTTTTTCTGTCGGTCTGGTGCTGGCGCGGGTATTTTTACACAGAGGGATTAATTCTCCAGAGCAACTGGAAGAACAAGGAATAAATGTCTACGCAAGCATTCCATTATCAGAATGGCTAATAAAAAAAGACAAGTCAGGGAAAATAAGATCAACTAAGATAAAAAGAAAAGAACATGAACAAAATTTTCTTGCGGTCGATAATCCTGCTGATCTGGCCATTGAGGCTATAAGAAGCCTGCGGACAAGCCTGCATTTTGCGATGATGGAAGCCAAGAATAATGTACTTATGATTTCTGGCCCAAGCCAGAATGCCGGTAAAACGTTTATTAGCAGTAATTTGGCCGCTGTTATTTCACAAGCAAATAAAAAAGTTCTTTTTATCGATGCGGATATGCGGAAAGGACATGCACATAAATTATTTAAAACGAACTTAGATAATGGATTGTCAAGCATTTTATCTGGTAAGACAGCGCATGAATCTGCCATAAAAAATATACCCTCGATTGGGGTAGATTTTATTTCTCGTGGTGAAATACCCCTTAACCCGGCTGAGTTACTTATGCATGAACGTTTCGGCATGCTAATAAACTGGGCATCACAGAATTATGACCTCGTTATTGTAGATACACCGCCTATCCTGGCGGTAACGGATGCGGCAATCATTGGGCGTTATGTGGGAACCACCTTACTTGTGACACGTTTCGAGATGAACACCGTCAAAGAAGTTGCGGTAAGCATCAAACGTTTCGAGCAAAGCGGAGTTCCGATAAAAGGTTGCATTCTTAATAGTGTTGTCAAAAAGGCAAGCAGCTATTATGGCTATGGCTACACAAATTATGTATACGCATATTCAGATGATAAAAATAAGCATTAACTTAAATGATTAATCTTATATTTTTTCATCCTGAGCATTTAGCATAGTAATTTTATCTTATCCATTTTTATCAAAAAATGTGTTCGGGAGCATTTTCACTCACGCTTCGATGAGCTAAATGAAAAGTTGCCATAGTCTTCATTGAAAATGTGCACCCTACTGGTTGGAGGCATCATTCTTTATTTATTAGTCGCATGGTAAATTAAATTAAGCATACTTAAATAATCATCACGGAGTTAATGTGCGATATTTTATAGCCATCCCAACCTATAATGGCGGTGACGTATGGGAAGAATGCGCCAAAAAAATAATGGCTTACTCTCCAGAGGGTACACTCATTTATATTATCGATTCAGGTAGTACAGATAAAACGGTTGATATAGCCAATAAATATCACTTTGAAAATACATCAATAAAAAATCAGGATTTCAATCACGGAGGAACAAGGAACCTAGCTATTGAAAATAACAAAGGGAAATATGACTATGTTATATTTTTAACGCAAGATGCGATTCCAAAAATGGGGTTTATTCAAAATATACTTTCTGCATTTGATGACCCTAACGTTGTCTGCGCATATGGCCGGCAACTACCGCATAAGAATGCCAGTAAAATTTCACAGCATGCACGATATTTTAACTATCCGGCTAAGGGATATGTAGCTGAACTATCGGATAAAAATAGCAAAGGAATAAAAACAGTATTTATGTCCAACTCATTTTCTGCCTATAGGATTGAGGTATTTGAGGCTTTAGGTGGTTTTACATCAGACACAATCCTTTGTGAAGATATGTTTTATACAGCAAAGGCTCTATTAGCCGGATATAAAGTTGCTTATGTGCCCAGTGCCATTGTAAGACATTCCCATAACTACAGCCCAATAGAAGAGTTTAAACGTTATTTTGATATTGGTGTTTTCCATTCTAATGAGCCATGGATTAAGAAAGAGTTTGGTGGTGCCGAGGGCGAAGGGAAAAAATTTGTCCTATCGGAGTTAAAGTATCTCATTGCAAATGGCTTTCATCTCATTCCTGCAGCCTTTGTTAATACCGTATGTAAGTTACTTGGTTATAAACTTGGTGGTAAATATAAAAAAATACCTATTACAGTTATAAAAAAATTAAGCATGCACAAAAGATATTGGTGAAGGACTTGCACTCAATAGATTAAATACATAAGGGGTGGTAATGAGAATAATAGTTACAGGTGGGGCTGGATTTATAGGTTCAGCCGTGGTCAGAAAAATAATTGAAAACTCTAATGATGACGTCTTAGTGATTGATTGCCTGACCTATGCTGGTAATATCGAGTCGCTTGATAGTATATCTGATAACCCTCGTTTTATGATTGAAAAAGTCAATATCTGCGACCGTGAATCTATAGACCGTATTTTTTCTGAATTTGCACCCGATGCTATTATGCATCTTGCGGCAGAGAGCCACGTCGACCGTTCTATCGATTCACCCGGAAGTTTTATTGAAACCAATGTCATCGGCACTTATACCTTACTTGAGGCAGCCCGGAAATATTGGGGTAAATTGCAGGGCATGCAGAAAGATAAATTCCGTTTTCATCATATTTCAACAGACGAAGTCTATGGCGACTTGCATGGCACTGATGATTTCTTTACTGAAACAACACCATATTCGCCCAGCAGCCCATATTCATCATCAAAAGCAGCAAGTGACCATCTTGTAAGAGCATGGCTAAGAACTTATGGACTGCCAACAATCGTCACTAATTGCTCTAACAATTATGGGCCATACCATTTCCCAGAAAAACTTATTCCATTAATCATTCTCAATGCTTTGGCAGGAAAATCGCTCCCTGTTTATGGTGATGGTAACCAGATTAGAGACTGGTTGTATGTTGAAGATCATGCCCGTGCTTTATATAAAGTCGTCACCGAAGGTAAGGTTGGCGAAACTTATAATATCGGTGGGCACAATGAAAGGAAAAACATTGAGGTTGTTCAAACTATCTGTGAATTACTAGATGAGTTAGCGCCTCAAAAACCCGAGAATATCAGTCACTATAAAGATTTAATTACGTTTGTCACTGACAGACCAGGACATGATATGAGATACGCAATCGATTCTTCTAAAATAGAAAGAGAACTGGGCTGGAAACCACAGGAAACATTTGAAAGCGGGATCCGTAAAACAGTTAAATGGTATCTGGAAAATAAAAAATGGTGGCAACGCGTGAATGATGGCTCTTACGCAGGCGAGCGCCTTGGTTTAGATTAAAATAGGTCACATAAATATGAAAGGTATTATTTTAGCAGGTGGTTCTGGTTCGAGATTATATCCCATCACTCGCGGCATATCAAAACAATTAATGCCAATTTATGATAAACCAATGATTTATTATCCTATATCCGTGCTTATGCTTGCAGGCATTAAAGATATATTGATCATTTCAACGCCCGAAGACTTACCATCATTTCAGCGTTTACTTGGCGATGGTAGCCAGTTTGGCATCAATTTTAGTTATAAAATTCAACCCAGTCCAGACGGTTTGGCACAAGCTTTTCTCATTGGTGAAGAGTTCATTAACGGCGAGCGTTGTGCACTTGCACTCGGTGATAACATTTATTTCGGTCAAAGCTTTAGCCAGCAACTAGAAACTGTCACCAATCGAAAAGTTGGAGCAACCGTGTTTGGATATCAGGTTATGGATCCTGAACGGTTTGGCGTTGTTGAATTTGATAAAAATTTCCGCGCAATTTCTATCGAAGAGAAACCTATAAAACCAAAATCTAACTGGGCGGTGACCGGGCTCTATTTCTATGACAGCAATGTTGTTGATATGGTGAGGGAAATAAAACCTTCCAGTCGTGGTGAGCTTGAAATAACGACATTAAATGAAATGTATATGAATCAGGGTTTGCTCAACGTTGAATTATTAGGCCGCGGGTTTGCCTGGCTAGATACAGGCACTCACGAAAGTTTACTTGAAGCATCGCTATTTATTCACACCATAGAAAAAAGACAAGGTTTTAAAGTTGCCTGCTTAGAAGAAATTGCTTTTGGCAAAAAATGGATCAGTAGAGAACAGGTTCTAGAGCAAGCCAAGCCATTGTTGAAAACTGGCTATGGCCAATATCTGAAGCAGCTCCTTGAGGAAAAATAAAATGAACGTTATTAATACTAAAATTGCTGGGGTTAAGATTATCCAGACGAAAGTATTTGGTGACGAACGCGGCTTCTTTCTTGAGACTTACGAAAAAAACCGCTATCAGAAAATGTTAAATACTGATCTGGAATTTGTTCAGGATAACCACTCTCGCTCGTCAAAAGGTGTACTGCGCGGTTTACATTTTCAAACAGAGAACCCTCAGGGTAAATTAGTTCGAGTTGTTCGTGGTGAGGTATTTGATGTTGCGGTTGATATCCGTCCTGACTCGCCCACTTATGGTGAATGGGAAAGCGTGATCCTCTCTGAAGAGAACAAGGTCCAATTCTGGATCCCGCCAGGTCTGGCTCATGGTTTCGTCGTATTGACGGATTTTGCAGATTTTGAATATAAATGTACCGAATTTTATAATCCAAAATTTGAAAAATGTATTCTATGGAACGACCCGGATATTGATATCAATTGGCCTGTCGAAGCACCTTTGTTATCAGAAAAAGATAAGTCAGGAGTGAGATTAAAGGAGCTGAAGCAATGAAAATTTTGCTTACTGGCTCAAATGGCCAGCTAGGACTTTGCTTTCAGGATCGTATTCCAGAAGGTTGGACTCTCCAAGCCACGGATTCTGAGGAATTAGATATCACAGACAGAAACAAAGTATTTTCGTCTGTTAGTGATTATAGACCTGACGTTATTGTCAATGCAGCAGCATACACTGCAGTGGATAAAGCCGAAACTAATGCCGGAATTGCGGCTTTAGTTAACGCTGTTGGCCCTGAAAATCTGGCCATTGCAGCTAAAGAAATCGGTGCAATGTTTTTCCATATATCGACTGACTATGTTTTTGACGGGACAAGTAAGACTCCTTATCTGGAAACGGATAAAACGAATCCGTTGGGAGTTTATGGCAAGACTAAGCTTGATGGCGAGATAGCGGTTTTGGATGTTCTCCCGGAGGCGATTGTCATCAGGACTGCCTGGGTATTTAGCGAGTATGGAAATAATTTTGTCAAAACGATGCTTCGTCTTAGTACTAATGCCGAAGAGTTGCGGGTAATTGACGATCAGAGAGGATGTCCAACTTATGCCGGCGATATTGCACAAGCTATCATCGATATGATCCGGATTAAGCCTGAAGGTGGAATATATAATTTCTGCGGTGATGTTGAGGTTTCATGGTGTCAATTCGCAAAAACCATTTTTGACAAAGCTTTGGAACATGGAAAAATACATGTGTTACCTCGGATTAAGCCCATTGATACCACTGACTATCCGACAGCAGCAGTGAGGCCGATGTACTCATCCCTGGATGGAAGAAAGATAGAGAATATAGGCATCAGTTTATCTAAGTGGCAATATTCGCTATCAGAGGTATTGAAAAAATAAAGCTATTTTGATTAATTATTTATAGGTTAATCCTAATAGTTACAAATATTGCTGGTGTGAAAATCTATTTTCATGTTTCCAGGGAAAAGTTCATCATATTCATATTCACTTTAAAATTACCACCAGTGATATTTGTAGAGAGACTTCATATGATTGAGCAATCGTCCAAGGTTAGCGTGTATATTTCTACACATAATCGTTTAGACAGACTAAAACGCGCTTTGAACTCTGTAGTAAATCAAGATTATAATAACATAGAGATTTTGGTTTGTGATGATGCATCATCTGATGGTACCTATGATTATATGACTGAACGAGCTACCAAAGACCCCAGAATTATTTACCTCAGAAATGAAAATAATAAAGGGGCATGTGCAACAAGAAATTTGGGAATATTCTATGCAACGGGTAAATTTATTACAGGCCTTGATGATGATGATGAATTCACTTCAGATAGGATATCCAATTTCTTGAACTCTTGGGATGATCGCTATTCATTCATTTGTTGCAATTTCATAAATAGATATCCGAACATAAATGATAAAGCATACTATGCAACTCATAATAAAGCTTTGATATTTGATCATAAAAAAATATTGTTTGAAAATGAAGCATCAAATCAAATATTCACGTTAACTTCAAGATTAAAAGATATCGGAGGTTTTGATGTTTCAGTTAGAAGATTGCAGGATTGGGATACCTGGTTAAGACTATCATTCACCTTTGGGAATTTTGTTAGACTGCCGCACGTTACTTATATAATGAACCATGATCATTTACCCACGGAGAACAGAGTATCCAGGGAATATAAAATAACTGATGCACTTCTGGAATTAGTTCATCGCAACCATTTTATATATTCTAAAAAAGAAAAAGAGTATATGTTTTTTTTAGTTTCTACAATGCAAAAAAACGCCGACTTCAAAAGTAGCATTTACTGGTCAATTAAAAATATGAACGTGAAGTTTTTCATAAAATACCTTCTGCAATACACTCACCAGTAAATCCCGCTAACTTCATTTGATTTTAATGTTTCTAATAACTTTAAGGCGTAGTAGTATGAAAAAAGTAAATGTCATTCTTGCTGCATATAATGGCGAACAATTCATAAGAGAGCAAATAGACTCTATAATTGAAAATTTCAGTAAGTTAGAATCTAATGCCTATGAATTTAAGATCATTATTTCTGATGATTCATCTTGTGACAGAACATCTGAAATAATCAATCAATATAGCATTGCAGATCAAAGAGTGATTTTATTAGACAGTGAAAAAAAAGGGGGTGTTAGAGAGAACTTTAAACACCTAATAATGAATACTGATGCCGATTATGTTTTTTTTAGCGATCAGGATGACTTTTGGCTACCTAATAAAATTGAACTGTTTTTAACGAGATTTAGTGAAATTGAAAAGAATTTTAATGGCCCGATTATGGTTCATTCAGATCTGAGCGTCGTTAATGAAGAACTTTTTCCTATCAATAACTCTATGTTCGAATACCAAAACATTAATAAAAAACCTACTTTCCCTGAGTTATTAGTTAGTAACTCTGTCACTGGCTGTGTCATGGCATGTAATAAACATCTAATAGATATTGCAAAAAAAAGCTCTATTGATGAATCAATTATGCATGACTGGTATTTAGCATTGATTGCTTCTGCATTTGGAATTATTGATTTTATTGATTGCCCGTTGATTCTTTATCGTCAACATAGTGCTAATCAGGTTGGTGCAAAATCATTTTCCATCAAAGCACTGCTTGGTAGTGAAGGGATTCCAAAGAAAATTTTTGACCTAAGGTTGTCTGTGCTGAAAACAAGAAAGCAGGCTGAAATATTCCACAGGGATTTTTCAGAAACAATGATTAACGTAAATAAAGAATACCTTGAGACTTATATAGAGTCTTTCGATCTGTCATTTTCATATAGGTTAAAAGCTTTTCTTTTCAAGAAAATAAAGAAAAAAGGGTTTTTACGTAATTTATTTTTTTTCGCTTTTTATGTCGTAAAGATATGAGCATATAAAAGTCATTCCTTATTGGTCATTGAGGGGCGAAAGATGCCTTTATTTTTTGAAAGCACACTTCTACTTTTTTACTTTGTGATCTCCTTGGGGCTATTATTTCTTTCATTCATAAGCATTTTAATAAAAAATAAACAATTGGATTTCCTCTCTTTTCTATTAATATGCATCATGATGACGTGTTTTTATGGATTGAGACCCTCAGGAACAGTAGATACAAAAATGTACCTCGATATTTTTAAACAACTAGCGGGTTTTGCTAATTTTCCATATGGAGTAGGTTTTTATATTTTAATGAAATCCATTAAATATATAGATAATACAAACACCGGTTATGTGTTTTATAGTTCATTATTTATTGTTTTGTTTTTTGCTTTGGCCGTATTCCTCTTGTGTAAAAATATGTATTACAAATCATTATGCATGATTTCATTATTTTTTAGCTGGAGTATGCTTGATCTATCGGCAAACACATATCGTCAAGGTGTTGCAGTACCATTCTTTCTCTTATCGGTTTATTTTTATAAAGAAAGAAAATTCTTTTGGTTCGCCAGTTGCATAATTATCTCTCTTTCTATGCACTGGGGAGCGACATTGATTTTACTTCTTTTCTTAATTGCTATGTTTTTCTCCAGGAAAATAAAGGTATTAAAATTAATTTCCATCAGTGCTCTGGCATTATTAACGGTTTCATTTTTTATTAACTTTAATTTTTCCGAGCTTGCCGCGTCGTCGCCATTGATTAACCAACTTCAAACGGTATTTGTCGGTATAGACCTTCTATCGAAGATCAACTCATATTTAGGTGGCGCAGTAGATGGTGCGAATTTTTATGAGATGACAAGCCTTCAGAGAATATATTTCACCGGTGAAATATATATTGCGCTAATAGTCTGCGTGATATTTTTTATAACAAAAAAAGTTAACGATCCAATTATGTTGTCAAATAGTTTTATGACAGCATATTCTTTTTTTATTTTGGTTTCTTTGTATGGCATTGTTTTAATTTCAATGACTTGGTTTATCAGAAATTTTTATTGGGTTGTCCCAACGATACCAATTCTGTATATGTACATACTTAAATACATTGAAGACAATAAGAAAAAAAACCACTTACCTATTCTTTCTTTTTATTGTATCTTTTTAATTGCATTTAGTTGTGATACATTCTGGAGAGCTCCAATTATTACAGTATCTTATTTATAAGCTTGTATAATCAGTCTGTTTCTCTTGGTTTATTATATAAATATTGAAAAACCATCATGTTATAATTAATCCACAATGAATGCTACTAATGGAGAAGAAAGTGCGCACATATAACTTATTGATACTTTTTATTTTCCCTGGATGTGTTTTCGGTGCCGACGTTAATACATTAGGTAAAATAAATGTCACCAGTAACCAGTCAACGGTTAAAGCTGTATCTAATGGTGTATATGCTTCAGGTGATACATTTGGTATGCGTTCAAATGCTGTTATTGCGGCTTTCAGTGCAAACCCTGATTCAAAGTTCAACTACCCTATTGTCGGTTTTAGTTATTTAATGCAAATGGGGAAATATTTAGATAGAGACTCAGTTGGTTTATATGCTGACAATACCTCTTCACCTTATAAAAGGTGGGAGATTGTACACAATGTGACATATACACCAACATCATTTTCTGCTAAAGCATATGACCTTATAAACATAAAACCTGGTATGTTAATTGATACAGTGAATACGCCTAAGTGGTCATCTTATGTTGTTGCTGTGCAAGATAGGAAAGTAATTACAGCCGGATGGGTAAACACGAAAACGGGACACCTTGGAACTCCTGATAATGGAATTGATTTGGTGATCAATCCTATCACAAAGATTTGGGCTACAAACTTCAATATTTTTTTGCAAAAGAATGGGAGAGTAAGTAAATCCGTAATACAAGAGAATGCCCTTGTCAATAACAATATTACAGACCCTCAATATGTAAACGGCATTGACACGGTTATTCTTCCTCAGTCAAAATTCGGTGGTACTGCTTCGTTTTTATCTCGCTCAGCGAATAGTGGTGAAAAGCAGCAATGGAAATATGGATTTCTTTCATTAGGCGCAATTAATAGTTTTGTTAGTTCTGATACAGGTGACAGATCACCAGAAATTAGTTTTCATGACACCTCCACGTCGGCTAATGGAATGGTATTTGAAGGGAGAAACAAAGCCAATTCTATTCTATGGAAAAAAGAAGGCAAAGTAACCGCCGCAATAACCCCGGATGGACTAATTTCTCGATATGGTATGTTAACCTCACTAATTAAAAATGATACTGCCCTATCGACAGATTTCTCAAGATATATATTTAATAATGATAAGGTCATTGATATTACACTCCCCCCTGAAAAAGACATTACTTCTGGATATACGATTAAGCTCGTCAAAACTACAAATTACGATATAATAATAAAATCTTCCGATGAAACGAAAATAAACAAAAACGACTCATTAAAAGTCAATGGTGTTTGGACAAAAGATATCTTCTTTTTCAACGGAGAGTGGTATTTTTATTGAAAATATAAATATAACTAACCTTTATTGAAATTTTCAAAAACATCATAACTCCCCATTGCAAATCATTAAATGACTTCATTTGATATCCAGAAAGAAATAAAGTTTTAGCTGACATATAACATTAATAAAAGCGACTTTATCGCTAATAAATGAAGACCAGGATGCGTAGTTGTCGTTTATTTATTATTATTTATGCAGAGAACATATGTTCATGGCATCTAAAAATTCTGTTGACTATTTTATGGTAAATGCATTCCCCCCTGATAATTATCCAAAAATATCCTTCGACAGTTTTCTAATTCGTAGAAGAATCGACTGTGTATTAGAAACTTCTTCTGTGAATTGCATAATAAATCGCATAATTCACTTTTATTATATAAATTCCTCAGCATTTGCAATGAGTACCTAAACCAATTATTTCCCAATCTAGTACGGAAGCCAAGGGTTTATTCATGTGTAAGACAATACTGGTTGTCATTCTATACAATAAGACTTTGAAAGAATCGCTTACACTCAATTGCCTGATGAGTGACGCGTATGCCAATATCGATCTATTAATTATTAACAATGGTCCAAAACCTCTTGAGGTTGATGAAGATTTTATCCATACGCTTGGGTTCTTCGTTAACGGTATTGAAACAAAAGAGTTCATTGACAATAAACCATTGAGTTGGATCTATAATAGTTTATTCAATGAATACCACGATTATGAGCGTTTTATTTTATTTGATGATGATAGTGTTTTAAACAAAAATTACATAAAAAAACTTGATCAGTATCATTCCAGTGATATTGATCTGCAGATACCTAATATCCGAGAAAAAACTAACGGTAAATTTTACTACCCTGCCCTCGATCAAATAGTACAAAACTTTAGTGATGGGGAAAAAATCAATCCTAAATACAGTGTGATTTCAATTGGTTCTGGTCTTGTTATCTACCGCTCTCTAGTAGATAAATTTGCTGAGATGAACATGGAGTTGTTTGATAGCAGATTTGCACTTTATGGTGTCGATTTTAGTTTTTTTAACCGCATTGGATTGTTGAAAAATAAGAATATCAACGTTACTATTCAGGTGGTCGGAACCCTTAATCATTCACTTTCCAGAGTCGATGAATCATACTGCAAATGGCGCACAACTGAGCGTCTCTACGATAACGTATTATCCATAAAATACTACTCTCGTAGCCAACTTACTATTTTAATACAAATACTTAAACTTTCCTGCAAACAGCTAGTTAAATTTAGAATATCAAACTTAGTACTTATCATTATAATTTTCATCAGGGGTAAGCATCCGCGATGCTAATCGATTATTAAAACCCATGACAACTAACCAGACCATTGTAGTCTATTTTGGACACTAACATGACCTCCTCGTTTTATCAGCTGTCGACATTCGATGAGTCATAAAGAAGGATGATTTTTTGATGAGTCTTTTGTCTAATGCAAAATGGAATTCCCTATCACAATTTTTCAAGATCTTTGTCCAGGCTGTAAATCTTATTTATCTGGCAAAGATCATACCACCTGCTCAATATGGTCTATTAGCGATGGCGGTGGTGGTAATCAACCTTGGGATTTTGCTCAGGGACCTGGGAACGTCAGCTGCCATTATTCAGAAAAAAACACTCAGCCACGATCTCATAAACTCCATCTTCTGGCTAAATGTGGGGTTGGGTGTTTTCTTATGCGTGCTGATCATGTTACTGGCAAAGCCGTTGGCTACGTTGTACGGCTATCCTGAGCTGATCACAATTCTGATGCTGCTTGGCGTTACGTTCCCCTTATCCAGTTGTGCAGCCACGCATCTTGCTTTGCTGGAAAGGAACTCTCAGTTCAAAACGATCTCCAGAATCGAAATTACATCGACACTGGTGTCGGTGATTGTTGCGGTTATTATGGCCCACCTTGGTTTTGGCGTGTTTAGTCTGGTTGCTCAGGCAATAACTTTAAATCTGATGTCTGCCGTTCAGTTTTGGATGGTTTCAACCTGGAGACCTTCAGTTAAAAAGCTCATTAAGTTGAATGATATTAAGGAGATTTTCTCATTCAGTACTTATCTATCTTTATTCAATCTGATCAACTACTTTTCGCGTAATGCTGACAGCTTCATTGTCGGGAAATTCATGTCGGCAGCCATTTTAGGGCAGTACAATCTGGCTTACCGCATAATGCTTTTCCCGTTGCAGAGTCTGACATTTGTAGCAACACGATCGCTTTATCCTATCCTGAGCAAGTATCAGGATGAGAATGGCAAAATTTTGACGACTTATCTTAATACGATTTTTGTTATTCTCGCATTGACAGCACCGTTAATGAGTATTATTGGATTTTACAGTTATCCACTGGTCACCATAGTTTTTGGTGACCAGTGGATAAAAACTGCAGAAATCCTCAAATGGCTGGCACCCACCGCCATCATCCAATCTGTTCTGAGTACAACAGGGGCGGTGTTTATGGCGAAAGGTCGAACCGATTTATTGATGAAACTAGGAATATTTGGCGCATTTCTTCAGTTAAGCGCTTTTATACTCGGGGTGAATTTTGATATTAATACCTTTGCCCAATTTTACTTAATAGCCAACATGATTAATTTTGTGCCCGTCATGTACTGCATGATGAAATTAATAGGTAGTGATATATCTAGTTTATTGTTAAAAATTTCCCCAGTTATCATTGCTGTCATTGGTATGATTCTCTTTATACTATTTATTAATCATTTCTATCCTGGTGACAGGATAAAAGGTTTTTTACCGCTGGTATGGGTTTTATTTTATAATATTTCATTTTATTTTTCCTGCCTGCTTGTTATGTCAAAAAGCACCCGTCTATTTATATATTCTAAGCTAAGAATAAATTCATAGCAATTCTGCACATAGGATAAATCATCCCTATACATAACCATGCACAAAATAATTGGCCCTCCAAAAAACATTAAATTGTTCTATTTCACATATTACACCTGGGTTGTACATAGTTATTGCGAATAACCTTACAATTCTAATCGCGCATCCGTTGCGATACGTTTTTTAATTGTAATTAAGGGTCATATATGTCTAGAGTTGCACTTATTATCAGTATATCAGGACAAGATGGTTCTTATTTGTCTGAGCTTTTATTAAAAAAAGGCTACACAGTCCATGGTATTAATCGACATATTCCTTTAGTAGCAAGTGAGTACACAGAATTCGTCTATGATAAGTTCTGTATAAAATCCCGCGATTTGCATATTCATGATGAAATCATGTCTGATGTTTCTTGTATTAATGATTTATTAGCCACGATTCGCCCAGACGAAATTTATAATCTTGGGGGGCTTAATCATGCCAATACTGGGTATATACGCCCACACGATTCTCTGGCAGCAGGCGGTATCAGTGCCCTGCGAATACTTGAAGCTATACGCTCCCAGGGATTAGAACATAAAACCCGTTACTACCATGCTTCACCTTCAGAACTGTGCTGCCTGGTTAATGGTTTGACCATCAATGAAATGGTGACATCTAACCCCTATCCATCGGAAACCGTCGCACAGGTCTCCGATTTTTGGACGGTAGTTAATTACCGTGAAACTTTTGGTATGCATGCCTGCAACGGTATACTTTTTAATCATGAATCGCCGCACCGCAGCGAACATTTTGTGACCCGTAAAATTTCTATTGGCCTGGCGAATATTACTCAGGGATTAGAACGATGCCTTCATTTAGGTAATCTGAATGCACTGCGAGACTGGGGGCATGCCCGAGATTACGTCAAAATGCAGTGGTCCATGTTGCAGCAGCATGAACCAGAGGATTACGTCATTGCCACTGGCGTACAGTATACGGTGCGCCAGTTTGTGACATTTGCCGCACTGGAGTTAGGTATAAAACTCCGTTTCGTCGGTAAGGGTATGGATGAAAAAGGTGTAATTGCCGCGATTATCAGTCCAGTTGCAGCAGCTCTAAAAGTGGGAGATGTGGTGGTTGCCGTTGATCCTCGCTACATCCGTCCTGAGGAAAAATGTAAAGCGCCGGCGAACCCAACCAAGGCGCGAAGTAAATTGGGCTGGATACCAGAAACATCGTTACAGGATCTGGTGATCGAGATGGTGCAAGCCGATTTAGCATCTGCTAAGGAACTGGCGCGACTAAAAACGTATTGATAACATGAGATTATTGCTCCCCACAATATGCAGACTGGCATAGCAGTGGCATGGGTATCCCACGGCTAATTGTTTTATGCTTATTCGCATATGAATGATAGCGTCGGTTGTCACAGGGTTTATGGATTACCTTATTCAAATGGAATGGAAAATTATTCATATCAAGCCAATACAATAAAGGCGCGGCGGATGATTTTATCTCACGAAAGTAAGCGTTTGCGAAGGGAATATGTTAGCCAAAAAAAACAAACTAAATGGTGTTCAATACCTTAGAGGATATGCAGCTATCCTAGTTGTTATAAATCATTTATGGTCACACAATGGTTATATATACAAAAAACTTAATTTTGAGAATATTGGTGGTTTTGGCGTTGACATTTTTTTTGTGATCAGTGGATTTATAATGGCTTACACCCTAAATGACTTTACTAAAAAAAACAATCATTTGGCGGCATATGAATTCATAAAAAAGAGAGTTGAGCGTATATATCCTCTATATTTTGTGATTCTAGCCCCATCTTTTATTATTTATGTTTTGAAATGTATGTATGGAAGCTCAAACTTTTCCATAGCTACCGTATTGGGAAGCGTACTTCTATTGCCAAGTTTTAATAATAGCGAAAGCTATCATATGATAATGTCGCCAGCGTGGACATTGGTTTATGAAATGTTCTTCTATGTGACACTATCATTGATTATAGCCATATCAAAAAGCAAGAACACATGCATAGTAATGTACTCCCTTATTATTACGGCTGTGGTCTTTTCAGTTAATATCTTCGGATTAAAAGGCGATAGGCTTGGTTGGGTGAACCTAAGTTATATGGTAGGGGACCCCATTTTCTTTGATTTCATCATGGGATTTATTATTTTTTACATGAAAAAAGTAAATTTAAAAACCAAACTATCAAGAGCAGTAATGATATTTATCGTTGTCATTATCACGTTGTTCGCCATGTTTATGGCCAGCAAAGGTCTCCCACGTATATTATCATTTGGTTTAACATCATTTATTCTTGTTTTGCTCTTCACAGTAAACATTGACAGTATTGACAATGGTCGATTTCAAAAAGAAGCGCTATTATTAGGGGGGGCTTCCTATTCGATATATCTTACCCACCAATTATTCATTTTGTTGGCTGACAACATATATAAAAAGTACGCGTGGCTGAATAGCTCTGATTTTTTTGGATTACTACTTTCTATGTTAGTAATTTTATTTGGTTGCCTGGTCTATATGAAAATAGAGAAAAAAATTACCGCTAAAATTAAAAAACCTCACCAAAATACTTCTATTTAAATTTGGTAACCTTGACGACTTAATCCCGTTAAGAGCATTCACGTGCGGAAATAAAAAATCTGGAAGGTTTTTACTTAATATTCAATAAGTTGGTAGACTTTTGAATCACGGTAACTTGCTTTAATAGAGGCGTTGTTGAATAAATCGAACTTTTGGTCGTTATCAGGATCAGATCCCCACATTCCTGACGATAACGCGGTACCCCGTGGCAAAACAAAAGTTCAAAGTGACCAACTGGTCAGCCTACAACAAGGTGCTCATCAATCGCGGCTCACTGATATTCTGGATCGATGAGTCGACTATCCAGGCAACCCAGGTAAAAATAAATATGACAATTACACAGCGATTATTCCTGGTCTTTTCTCTGCTTTCTGCCTCACTTATCTCCCTGGTGATTATCGCTGTTCTGGTCGTGATGGCGTTTCAGTTACGCTTTCAGTATGTCCAGAGCAATATCGTGCTTTCAATTATCGATTTAGGCAAAATGGTGGATGCCAGCAATCAGCTGATTATCTGGATGTACAGACATCAGAGCGAGACTGAACCGACCAAACAGGCCGACGTTGAGAAAAAGCTCAGTGAACTGGTGAGTAATCTCAAGAACCTCAATCAGTATTATCTGGATAACGATATTTCCAGTGGCCGCGACCGACAAATGACGGAGTTGGGTTTCGCCACGATACAAGATATCCAGAATAAATTGCCGACGTTCCTGAAAGGATCCCGTGAACAGAATGATGCCGTTTCTCTGCGTGAGCTCCATGGCAACACTGGCATAGGTGAAACCGCCCGCCGACTCATTTCCGGCTACATGGAGCAGTTGCAGCTGAATGTGGACATCGGTGATACGCTCAAAAATCAGAATATCCAAATCTATCAGCTCACGCTCTTGGCAATGATTGCTGGATCAGCAATTGTGATCACTATCCTCGTCTTATTCACCATGCAGACTGTGGTGGTCAACAAAAACTGGCCACGCCTTTAGTGTTTTTCCCAATACAATCGCTCTGATTCATTAGGTGTTAATCCACCGTTATATTGTTGGGGGTCTGAGTTGGCAGTAATAACCGATGATATAATTCGTTATTACACTATTTGCTTCGTTAAAATTGAACCAGTATCGATAGTTGCTGCGATGGATATCAGCAGTCTTATTTTGAAAGCGCTCGCGAGTGGCATGAAACATATCCCCCCATTTCTTCGCAAGGGTCTTACCCGCGGCCTTATTTGGCTCGTGCGATTCAACCTGCTGGCGCGTAATTTTTATATCGACTTCTTTTAAGACAGCGTCAACGACTCTGGGGGTGAGGAAGTGCCAATTCCCGCCGTATCTGTTTTTCACGTGCTACCCACGAGGTTATGGCCATGATCCGTGCATTGGACAAAATGACGCGTGCAGGCATGCCAGAAAGTGTGCGGATTGTCTGAGAAAATGACTGACAGGAGGATCTGTTATCTAAATCTTATTTATTCAACAAAGCCTTACTTAGGTAGAAGCGTCGGCCACGGTGTAAGGCTATGCGGAAAGCCGAATGTGTGAGTTCGTCACTCGATTAACGTTTTTATATTAAAAACGCCTCACGATCCTCCGGCCCGATCGCCCGCATGACGCGGCACGGGACACCCGCCGCGACCACATTCGCAGGAATGGATTTTGTGACCACGCTACCTGCGCCGATCACGCTGTTGCGGCCAATGGTCACGCCCGGATTCACAATCACGCCCGCGCCCAGCCAGACGTTATCTTCAATCACGATCGGCAGGGAGAATTGTTGCCCGCTGATGCGAATTTCCGGGTCGATCGGGTGCCCGGCGGTGGCGAGGGTAACGTTCGGCGCGATCATCACGTTATCGCCGATGGTCACCGTGGCGTCATCCACCAGCGTGAGATTGAAGTTAGCGTAGAAGTTCTTGCCGATGTGCGTATGCGTGCCGTAAGCCACGCGCAGCGGCGGTTCAATCCAGCCGTTCTCACCGATGCTGCCCATCATATCTTTCAGCAACCGCTGGCGTTTCTCTTCTTCCGAGGGGGGCGTCAGGTTGTAATCGTACACCCGCTCTTTTCCGGCCCGGCGCTCCTCCGGCAGCCCTTCGCCCATGTCCGTGTACAGCTCGCCGATATTCATCTTTTCGCGTGTAGACATCCCTTCATCCTTAACCATTAAGCCAGTGATGACTCAGTCTACTCACCGACTTTGCAGTTGTGAACGTATGACATTCCACTTTGCGATCCGTGTCACTCAGTGCTGTCTGAGAGACGCTTCCTCCTAAGCCGCTATACTTATTTCTATGATTTAAACGGCATACGTCAGGAAGATTTACATGTCTGCCCAATACCAAATCCTTTGTACAAGAGGGAGGCACAGGAACTCCATGGCAAGCGAAAATCTGAACTATGGCGAATAGACCGCCTTGGTGATTTTCCTGACGTGAGTTTCGGCGAGACTTGCTTAAGGTGATTGGAGGAAAAAGCTGAGAAGAAATGTCTGGATGATGACAAAAGTCGGATGGGATTCTGGCTTATGCATTTTGAAGGGGTGAAATTAAAGGATGTTACCGAGGCCAGAATTTACACGGCGATCAGTGAAATGACCAACCGCCGCGCCGCTGAAAATCACCGGCTGCACGCTCAGTCTCTTGTGAAAATGGGAAAGGATGCTCCAGAGTACGAGCAGCAGCCTGTCAGCACATCGACAAAGGTGAAGTACCTTGCATTAATGAAGGCTCTTTTACGTACCGCTAAAAGGGATTGGAAATGGCTGGAAAAGACTCCCGTCATCAATGTCCCCCAGGTGAGCAACAAGCGCGTCAGACGCCTTGAGCCGAATGAAGCGCAACGCCTGGTCGATGAGTGTTCTGAGCCTCTAAAATCGACGGTGATATTTGCGCTGATTACCGGCCTGCGCAGATCCAACATCGTTAACTTGGAATGGCAGCAAATAGACATGCAGCGAAAGGTGGCATGGACCCACCCGGAGCAGAGTCAGTCAGATAAAGCTATTGGCGTAGCTTTAAACGACACGGCATGTAAAGTATTACGTGAGCAGATAGGTAATCACAATAAATGGTTTTTTGTTCACACGACCGCCAGCAAGCGATCTGATGGGACGGCTACACCAACGATCAGAAAACTGAAGGTGGATTCTAACACTGTATGGTGCCTGGCAATCAAACGGGCCGAGATTGAAAATCTTCCATTTTCATGACCTTCGCCACACATGGGCAAGTTGGTTGGTTCAGGCCGGAGTGCCACTTTCTGCTTTGCAGGAGATGGGCAGATGGGAATCTATCGAAATGGTACGCAGGTATGCTCACCTGTCACCGAATCACTTAACGGAGCATGCCAAGCAAATTGATTCGATTTTTGGGGTTTCCGTCCCAAAGCTGTCCCACACACTAATTTCGGAGGGGAAAACAGGGGGCTAACTCGTTGATTTGTAATGGTCCATACAGGATTCGAACCTGTGATCTATGGCTTAGAAGAACGTCGGCGCATCAATAACTGATTGTTTTAACAGGCTAATCCTGCATTCACAAGTGACACACAGGAAAGTAATGACATACTAGTGACACTCTTACGGTACTGTAGGTGCGTCACTAATTTGTCCCCCCCGCAGAAAGAACCCCTCCCCGTCATCCCTAAGCACCCCCGATTAGATTTACTCCCTCTTATCGAAAATTCTCCTGTTACCAAAACGAAAAAAACCGCCGAAGCGGGTATTAGTACTGAGTATCTATGGTTTGAGGTGAACTTTCACAGAGCCTGTGGATTTATCTTCCGCAACCAAAAATGCCTCATGTATCTCATCAAGGCTCATAACATGAGTTACAATCTTGCGTAGAGAGTCTCCACGGCGAGATAGGATATCGATAGCAACTTCAAAATCATGCTTCCCATCTAAATACCCATAGCAGTTCGAGAAATATATCTGGTGCTCTTTCATTAAAGAATTAAACAGCTCGAATCCGTTGTATCCCGGCTCAAATGCTCCAACGACGCCAATTTTTCCAAGTGTTCTGACTAATTTGGATGCTGTATCCATCGTAGGACGTTTTCCGCCAACAGCTTCAATAGCAAAATCGACGCCGAGATTGGTTTTCTGCATTAACTTTTCAACAGCCTCATTATCATCTGTTGATAATACATCTGCTGCCCCCAACTCAAGAGCTAAATTAATTTGAGTTGGATGTTTTGCGACTACAAATACTTTCTCGGCACCAGCATCTATTGCTGCAATTAACGAACATAGTCCGATCGCTCCACCGCCGATAATAACGCCAGTGGAACCAGGGGAAATCTGCATTTTTCTCACCGCATGAACTGCGACGGCCAGTGGTTCAACTAACGCACCCAGCGTGTTATCGACTGATTCTGGCAAAACAAAAGATGCCATTTCTTTTACCAGTACATACTCAGCAAAACCGCCGGTCGTTAGTTGGCCGCGATTTGTACAATGAAGTGGCGCTCCACGGCGACAGAATTCACACTCTCCGCACATTGCATTCAGAAATACGTCAGCAGTTACACGATCTCCGATCTTGATGCGGCTAACACCATCGCCGACTTTAACCACTTCCCCGGCATACTCGTGACCATCCGGCGTTGAACTTTCAGGATAGTGCTTAAAGCCAGTAAGGTCTGACCCACAAATCCCTACGGTTTCTACTTTGACTAAAATGTATCCGGCAGGAACTGTAGGAATTTCAAGCTGACCAATTCCCATCGTACGAGAACCCGTGCGCAATGCTACTTTCATTATCATTTCCAATACGTTTGTTATGGTAATGATCCTAATGTAGTGGGTTGCACTGTCAAGATTTAGTTGGTGTCGGAAGCATACGTTGAACATCAAGCAGTTGAGCATTCCAACTGATCTTAAGCTATTTTCTGATGGCATCCATGGCATTGACAGGTTAAGGGTATATACATAGGGGGTTGGCATTGATCTGACTAGCGAGGGGAAAATCTTTGTAAGCGAGAAAAATGGTGAACATGATCGAAAAATCAAGGATAGTGGGACTACATTTAACTTTTATTTTCGTAAAAAAATGATTTTAAAGCAAAGAAATGTCAGTCTTGATTTTTTCCGTGGTGCAATGGCTTTGATGGTCAGTATGGGCCATTTTTTCTATTGGAATAACAAACCTTACTTCCCATTTTCTTTCATACTTGCTGTGGACTTTTTTTTAGTGCTCAGCGGGTTTGTTATTGCTTCATCTGTCCTTAAAAGAGATACGTTTGACCCGTTAACTTTCGCTAAACAACGGTACTTAAGATTAGCTCCCGTATATTTCTTTTGCGTAATTATAAGCATTCCAATATGTATGTTATGGGATAAAACACCATTACCAAACCTTGCTGATATTGTTAAAGTATTTACTCTTTCTCAAATGCTGCCATTTAATGATAAAAGCCAATTCCCAATGATCACATTAAATCCAATTGGCATAGCTTACACCATTTCAGCAGAATTATGGGTTGGTATTATTTTATTCCCAATAATTTACTTTTTGAAAAAGCATTCAGAAATACTTTTATTGCCATTTCTTCTTATTGTAGTTTGTTCCTGTCTTCTAAAAATAAGTATTGATTCTCCAGACTTCATGAACCTTCATTACGCCATGGTTAACAAATTCCTATACTGGGGAATGCTAAGGTGTCTAATGGATTACTCTATTGGCATAGCAGCCTTCATCATTATTTCAAGGTCATCTTCAAACAGATGCTTTTATCGTGAAAGTGCATTACAAGTATTATGCATTGTCGCGTTTACCTATTTTTTCCTAAAAATAGACTATGGCAGGCAGAATGAGATTTTCGCGCCTTTATTATTTTCTATTTTCATCTCCTCAATTTCAAAAGGTTATGGAATAGTAGCTAAAATAACCAATAATAAGATTGGTAAGTTCATGGGTGACATATCGTATCCATACTATTTAATACACCCTATTTTTATATTTATCTTTATAAATATTTTTAAATATCCTGTTAGCAATCATATAGCTGTCATAGTCATGATATCATCTATTATTTCGGCATATTTTATAAATAAATTTATCGAGAAAAAATCAATAAATTACTTCATGGAAAGTAAATGATTTAATTTGACATTTGTTTTATTAATAATTAACAACACCCATAAGCTGGGTGTTGTTAATTTAACCACCACAGCCATTAAGCCGCTGGCGGGCTAGTAAATTAATGAAAGAACTGAATATCGTCAGTTGCGAACAACCGAAGTTCCTGTCTTTTAATGTCATCATATTCCTTAGATCCTAGTACGAATTTCAAGCTTTCACGGTATGTTACCGCTGCTTCCACCGGACAAACTAAGCGTATCGAGCCAAATGAAAACATCGTCATACCATCGAAAAGGTAAAACTTATTATCTGACGATTTTTCATGATGCCAACTTTTCTGTATAAAAACCTCTTCTGGATATGAATCGTAAGTCACCGCGTATTTATAGGGCTGAATGTCAATAATATCGATGATTTTCACTGTAAAATTTGTCCGCATAGCGGGAATGACAGGCAAAAAATTGATAGTATAAAAAGTACTCCAACCCCAGCGCCTCCGATTCCAATGATTTGTTTTACTAGGCTGGCTCCCTTTGCCATCCCAATGAATACCACACACGGGATAAGCGATGTAACAAGCACTATGACACTGAGTATTATCACATCTTTAAGTTGAGACTAGCTGTCTGTATCCGGTAGAAAAGTCAGGTTATATAGTAATAAGGAAAGGGGGGGAACATATAACCATGATAGAAGTCCTAAAAGAAATTGTGTGCCAGCATGCACACGCAGTTTAAATTTTGTCAGGTCCCACCCTTCCATAAATTTGGTCCGTTTAATAAGATGGTCGTCACCTGACGCAGTATCTAATGCTGTACAACATACTTGGTCCAAAGCTCACTATCAGTGATGCGAGAATCCCGCAGATACTAGAAATACGAACACCGGTAGCCGTTAAATAGTCAAACAAAGGAGTACCGAAAATAACTGCGTACTGTAGAACGCTGAAAGCCAGAATAAGTACCAAAAACAGCAGCGCACTCTTCAGCGTAAAGAATATCCATTTTCTTAGCCCGAGCCCAATATACCTGTTGCGCCTGAACGCCCCTTTGTAGTCCCTTATGAACTTTGCCATGCCTTGCAACCTTGAGCTTAAATCGTCCCTTATAATTGCATAGATTGCCTGTTATTGGGTATCTATTGAGAGCCGTTGTGAAAGTGGCTCCTGGTACGATTCCTAGATACTAAGGAGTCATGATGCTTAGTTATCGCACCGGTGGTCCCAGAGAGCTGCCGCCACGCAATGTTAAGAGGTTTTTAAGGGGTGCAGCACGTTCCAGTTACCACCAAACCAAAGAAGAAGCATTGCGCGCATTCGTTTACCGGAAAATATTTCAGCTTGAAAAATTCAGCTTACCAAAGAAACGGGCCGCATGTGTCTGGGAGGCTTGCGAGATGTCGGTCTTATCTCCAATGGGTATCACTGCGAGGTGGCAATCCCGCCAGAAGATGAGCCATCCTTAGCTTCTCAGGAGGCGAGCCAATAGCTTCTAATTACAGCTGGAGTGAATACTGATGTCTGAAACAACTAAAACTGATATTGCAGCGCTGAAGGGAAAGCAGGTGCCGAAATACTGGACAGTAGTTTCAGGCTTTAAAACAGTGCTGAAGCACAGCAAAGAAGACGCAGAATATTATTTGCGCAATGTTAATGGACTGTTTATCGAAGAATTATGCACCGCCCCGCAAAAGCCAGTCGTGACCGATTCAATGGCGCTGGTATTCCACAAGGTGCTCAATGATGGCAGAATAGGCCATAGTGATTTGGAGGAAATTAAAGTTAGCCTGCGTGCTACGCTGGGCAGTTATGAGAGTGGTGAGTGATGGTAAGCTTCTCGCTCTAAGGAGGGAGCCATGAACATGAAAGAAAAGTGCCAGACATGCAATAGGAAAATGAGTAAGACAATTTCCATTGGAACTCTAGGTGGAACACTTGAAGTAGCAAAAATTTTGATTAAAGAAATGGCGTTTTTCATTTCTAGTGTGCTTGAAAATCGCAAAACTTCTGTAGTATTCCCCTGAATCAATTGAACCCTTACTGATAATATCGACGCTGAAAATACGCGAGCTTGGATATTTGTTAAAGTCCGCGTTTGGCACAAAGCCGTCCACAGGAAGAACCCTAGTCGCCTAAGGGCTGTGAGTTCAACGGGTCGATGCAACGCTATCCTTAAACGAGGAGAACATTTCGCCTGAAACAATTCACCGCAGGTCGTCATAAAAATCCCCATCAATGTTGCACTGATAATACCTGTCCGCTTTGACATAATAGCGCTTCCCGTTAAAGTCCATCACCGGCATCGCTTTATTATGAGCATGCGTGACAAGGGCTTCTACCACCACATACCGATTTCCTATTTCACGATAATAGGTGTCGTTAAATAGCCAGTACGTCAAGCCGCTGACCACGCTCATTTCCGCTGCTGAAGGAGGGGCGGTAAACGATGCTACTGCTCCTGGCATTGGGATAGCAGGGGTGGCATGGGGCCAGAAGGGCCAGCGCCGTCGAAGGGAACGGCGTAGACGGCAGCAGATATGCTTAAAAGAAACAGCGTACAGGCAAAAGTTTTTTTCATAAAAAACTCCCGATTTCTTAATTATTCACAGATTCATTACTCAGGCAGATAACGGCCAGCCCTCTCAGAATTATTGTCTGGCTGGCAGATGTCCTCAGTGTTTAATATCCGATTCTGTCAGTGCGGTTCCTCCTCCCATAACTTTATATAGCGTTATCAGGTTTTCGTAATATTCCTGCTGAGTACTAATAAGTGACGTCCTCGCTGTATAAAGCGTACGCTGAGCAATGAGTGCGTTTAGCCAGCTATCGACCCCATTTCGGTAGCGAAGGTCCGCCAGGTTGTAATAGTTTTCAGCGGAATTCACGTAATTCTGTTGGCCGGTGAGTTGATCATCTATGGTGCCTTGTCGTGCCAGCGCATTTGCTACCTCCTGGAACGCCGTCTGAACCGCCTTGTCGTATGCCGCCACGTAATATTCCTTTTGGGCTTTTGTGTAATTCAACTGCGAGGTGTTGTAGCCGCCAGAAAAAATGGGCAGAGAGATGCTGGGAGAGAATGACCAGACTCCGGCCCCATGCTTAAACAGAGATGAAAGGTCGGAACTGGCGGCTCCGCCACTTGCAGTAAGTGAAATGCTGGGAAAGAAATTTGCCCGGGCAGCGCCGATGCTGGCATTGGCAGACTTAAGGTTATGCTCAGCCTCGAGAACGTCAGGCCGATTAAGTAAAACGTCAGATGATATGCTCGCCGGTATTTCTCGGAATGCATGGGAAAGTGTATCAATGCCTTCAGGTAAAAGGTCGTCGGGAACTCTTTTTCCGACGACAAGATTGAGTGCATTTTTGTCCTGAGCCACGCTGGTTGTATAACTGGCCACATCCGCAAGCGCAGACTGATACGTGGTATCTGCGGAAGAAACGTCCACCATTGATACAGTTCCATAACGAAGCTGAGCCTGCGTAACGTGTAATGACTGACGTGCACTTTCAGCGGTTTGTTTTGCAACTGCAAGATTGCTTCGGTCTGCAGCGAGTGTCAGCCAGTAGTCAACAGTGTTATAAAGCACGGTCAGGCGGGTACTTCGTGCTCCCTGAAGCGTACTGAGATACGTCTCATACTGCTCACGTGTCAAACTCTGATTCTTACCAAACAAATCGAGTTCAAAGGAGCTGACACTGGCATCTCCCTCATAACTTGAGCTCAGTGCGGTCTTGTTACCCTCGCCTGCGAGCGAACGGGAGCGACTTCCGCTGAGTTCAGAGTTTACGGTCGGAAAGAGATTTGAGCGCTCTTCTCCATACTGAGCCCGGGCGGCTTTCACGCTGGCAACGGCCTCGCGCAGGTCCCGGCTGCTATCAAGCGACATCGCCACAACCTGCCGGAGCCGGGCATCCTGAATATAATCATACCAACCTGTCTCACTATAGTTACCTGCACGGGCATTGCCCAGACTGGCATAACCTTCCCCCTGCGGGGACGTTGCCGGGACAGATAACTCCGGCCGCTTGTAATCTGGATCCAATGAAATGCAACCAGCCAGCAAGAGTGGGGAACATAAAATCAGAAGCTTGAAGGTCATTTTATTCTCCTTTCTCTTCAGCGGCACCACGTACGTCTTTACGATCAGCCGGCACTCCCGGGACGATGCGTCTTACCAGAACGAAGAACAGAGGGACCAGGAATATGGCCAGAAGAGTGGCAGTGATCGTTCCGCCAACGATGCCTGTGCCTATTGCAACCCGGCTGTTTGCTCCCGCACCGGAAGACACGGCCAGCGGCAATACACCCGCGGTAAAAGCAAGGGACGTCATGATTATCGGGCGCAGGCGCATGGTCGCTGCATGAATAGCTGAATGGATCAGATCTTCTCCTTTGCGATAATTCGCCTCGGCGAACTCCACGATGAGGATCGCATTTTTGGCGGAAAGCCCAATGATGGTCAGTAGCGCAACCTGGAAATAAACATCATTTTCCAGCCCGCGCAGGGTGACAGCCAGGAGGGAACCCAAGACGCCAAGCGGAACGACCATCATGACGGAAAAAGGGACTGACCAACTTTCATAAAGGGCGGCGAGGCACAGAAACACCACAATCAAAGAAATGCCGTACAGGGACATGGCCTGATTGCCGGAGAGTTTTTCCTGATAGGAAAGGTCTGACCAGGAATACGTCACACCGGGAGGCAATTTGCTGGCCAGTTTCTCCATTGCGGCCATCGCATCACCGGAACTGCTGCCAGAAGATGCACTTCCCTGAATTTCATAAGAGGAAAGTCCATTGAAACGTGACAGTGAATCCGCGCCGAACACCCAGTGAGAAGATGCAAAAGAAGAAAACGGTACCATCGTGTTATTACCATTACTGTCGGTCCCGCGAACAAACCATTGGTCGATATCCTCCGGTTTTCCGCGATGTATTGCATCACCCTGCATATAGACTTTTTTCACGCGGCCGCGGTCAACGAAGTCATTAATATAGGTTCCCCCGATGGCAGCACTTAACGTGTCGTTAATATCACTGACCGATATGCCAAGAGATTGCGCCTTCGCATCATCAATATCGACCTGGAGTTGAGGAAGGTCAGGCAGGGTGTTCGCACGGACATTACTGAGAGTCGGGTCTTTAGCCGCCTCGGCAATCAGGTTATCCCGAAGCTTAATCAGCGTACTGCTATCAGTACCGGCGCGCGACTGCAGCTCGAAAGTGAAACCATTTGACTGCCCGAGTCCGGAAACGGCCGGTGGTGTCAGTACAAAAATCTGCGCATCCCTAATCCCCGCCAGGTTCATCATGGCGCGTCCGGCAATGGCGTCAGCACTATTGTGGCTTCCTTTACGATCATCCCAGTTTTTGAGGGAAACAAAACCGACGCCAGCATTCTGACCGCTTCCCCCAAAGCTGAAACCGTCAACAAGCATGCTGACATTAACGTTATCTTTCTCTTTGGTTTGAAAATACTGCTGTATCGCTTTGCGCACCTCCCGGGTGCGATTTTCAGTCGCGCCGGGAGCCAGCGTGTATTGCACCATGATATATCCCTGGTCTTCAGTCGGGAGAAACCCGGTGGGCAGCCGCATGTACATAACGGCACATCCCAGTAGGATCACACCGTATAGAATGAAGAATCGTATCTGGCCGTGAACCACATGGCTGACGCCATTCTGGTATCGTCCCTGAATTGCGCTGTACTTGCGGTTAAACCAGCCAAAGAAACCTTTATCAACACTTTGCTGGTTATGGGGTTTCAGCAATGTTGCACATAGTGCAGGTGTGAGTGTGAGAGCCACTATCACAGACAGCACCATAGACGAGACGATGGTTATGGAAAATTGCCGGTAGATAACGCCCGTAGAGCCGCTGAAAAAGGTCATCGGCAGGAAAACAGCGGAGAGTACCATCGCAATCCCTATGAGTGCTCCGGTGATCTCTCTCATCGATTTTTCAGTGGCTTCGCGTGGATGCAAATTTTCCTCACGCATCACACGCTCAACGTTTTCGACGACGACGATCGCGTCATCCACCAGCAAACCTATCGCCAGCACGATGCCAAACATCGTCAGGGTATTGATGGAGTAGCCAAATGCTGAAAGCACGCCAAACGTTCCCAATAGCACAACAGGAACAGCGATAGCCGGGATTAACGTAGTGCGAATATTCTGCAGGAATATAAACATTACGATGATGACAAGCAGGATCGCCTCGACGAGGGTTTTAACCACTTCCTTAATGGACACTTTAACGAAGTCAGTACTGTCAAGGGGATAGGCCACGACATAGCCAGCCGGCATGTCTGCCTGAAATTCAGCCACTGTTTTTTTGACTTCTTCAGCCGTCGAAAGCGCATTAGCGCCCGATGCCAGCTGAACCGCAAGCCCTGCAGAGGGGTGGCCGTTTGCGAGGACGTTAACACTATAATCCTCATCACCCATTTCAACCCGGGCCACGTCAGAAAGACGCACAGCTGAACCATCAGCTTTACTCTTGATAACGATATGACGAAATTGCTCTGGTGTTTGAAGGCGTGAGCGCGAGCGGACTGTGGCGACTAATTGCTGCTCATTGTTTGACGGCGTCGCACCTAGCTGACCGGATGAGACCTGCGTGTTTTGGCTTTCAATGGCAGTCTGTACGTCAGAGGGCATGAGAGAAAAGGCAGCCAGTTTTACGGGGTCAAGCCAGATGCGCATGGCGTATTCTGAGCCAAACACCTGTACGCCACCTACGCCTGAAACGCGTGCAAGAGAGTCTTGAATATTACTGACCAGATAGTCAGCCACATCGGCTGAGGTGCTTTTATCTGTCTTGTCATAAATCGCCATGATAAGCAGGAAGTCACTCTGCGCCTTTTCAACCGTCACGCCTTGTGATGTTACGGCGTCCGGCAGACGGCTTTCTGCCCGCTGAACTTTATTCTGAACCTGAACCTGAGCGATATCCGGATCGGTGCCCTGTTTAAAGGTAACCGTAATTTTAACCTGGCCCGTTGAAGCAGTACTTGACGATGAGAAATAAAGAAGGCCATCAAGACCGGTGAGTTCTTGCTCAATAACCTGGGTCACGCTGCTTTCGAGAGTTTCAGCTGATGCACCCGTGTAAGTTGCCTGGATACTAATCTGAGGCGGCGCCACGTCTGGATACTGGGCAATCGGCAGGTTGTTAATGCTGATAATACCCAACAGCATGATGACGATTGCAATGACCCATGCAAATACAGGGCGTCTGATAAAAAACTGTGCCAGCATGCTTACTTGCCTCCGGTTACGTTGCTGGAAGCCTCGTTCGCAGCTGTGCTGCCAACCTCTGTTGTTTTAACGTCCATACCGGCCTGAACCTTGCCAGTCCCCTCCGTTATCAGACGTTCACCCGCCTGAAGGCCGCTGGTAATCAGCCATTTATTGCCCACCACGCCTTCAGTGGTTACCTGCCGACTTTCAACTTTATTGTCTTTACCGACCACCAGGGCAATGGCATCGCCTTTGGCGTCACGCGTAATACCCTGCTGAGGAGCCAAAATGGCATCATGGCGTACTCCCTGGCTCACGGCTGCCCTGACGTACATGCCCGGAAGGAGTTCATGTTCCTGGTTCGGGAAAACGGCTCTGAGCGTGACGGAGCCCGTAGATTCATCGACTGACACCTCCGCCAGCTCAAGCTTACCGACGTGCTGGTATTTTGTGCCATCTTCCAACGTTACAGTGACGGGTACAGTTTCTTCTTTTTGGCCTGAGCGTTGCTGTTTTCTCAGTTTCAAAAGCTGCGTGCTGGACTGAGTCAAATCGACATAAATAGGGTCTAGTACTCTGATGGTTGCCAGAGCATCGGTCTGGCTCGCGGTGACTAATGCACCTGGGGTAACTGATGAAATACCGATACGGCCTGAAATTGGCGCTTTTATCTGGGTATATTCAAGATCAAGGCGGGCGCTTTGCGCAGCCGCCCGGTACTGCGCCACCGATGCAACATTCTGCTGGTAGGTCGCTTCGGCGTCGTCTGCATCTTGACGGGTTACGCCCTTTTCTCGGAGCAACGCGGCGTAGCGTTCAGCTTTAAGCTTGCTGCTTTTCACCACGGCAATGGCATTATTCATTTGCGCAACCGCTTCATCATAACTGGCCTGATAGGTGGCTGGATCAATCTGATAAAGAACCTGGCCTGCCTGAACTTCGTCCCCTTCCGTGAAGAGTCTTTTCTTTATGATGCCACCGACCTGTGGCCTGACATCAGAAACCATCGTTCCGGTGACGCGTCCTGAAAGTTCACTATAGAGGGTCACTGATTCAGACTTTAGGGTGACGACGCCCACGTCTGTAGGCATAGAATCCATCCCCGGCATTCCGGCATTCTTCTGGTCACAACTGACGGTCAAAAGCACGAGTCCTGTTATAAATAATTTTTTGTAAAGCATACGCAGACAGACCCTTAGTGAACGTTCATTCTCAATCTGAAACTTTATCAGTCCACATAAAAAACGTACGTCAGTAATACGAAAAGAGCCTGCGCGAAAAGTGAAAGTTGAAGGATGAGGAGAGGAATATCAGAAGGGGTTTGACAGGATACTGTTAGGTAATATCAAGAATGCGAAAGGGGTCTGTGCAAGACAAAAACTCTCATGCAAGATGCACAAACTTTACTCTGCTGGTGGATCCGTCGTGAAAAAAAAACTCATTTTGCTTTGTGTTATTGCCATACCCGCCACCTCAATGGCTTCTGCAAACACGAATGAATTGAGCATAGGTGCCGGCGCCGCAATTGCGCAGAGCCCGTACAAAGGTTATGACAACAATGTCCAGCCCGTTCCGCAAATCATGTATGAGGGAAACAACTTTTGGGTGCATGGCCTCGGTGCAGGGTATTACCTGTGGAATACAGATGAAGACAAATTGTCAGCGACAATTTACTGGGCTCCTTTTAAGTTCAAATCAGACGACAGCAGCAATCAGCAACTGAAACAACTCGATAATCGCAAGTCAACCGCCATGGCTGGATTGACGTATACCCACACGACAGATTATGGCTTTCTACGGGCTGCTTTGGCGGGCGATATGCTTGGAAACAGCGATGGTTTGACAGGGAATGTGGGCTGGATGTATCCATGGAGCGTCAGCGGCATTGATTTCCTTTCCGGCGCAGGATTGGAATTTGCCGATTCTCGACAGAATAATTACTACTATGGAATATCGCAGAAAGAGTCACGCAAAAGTGGTCTGAGTGCCTATGATGCAGGAAACAGCTGGTCACCCTTTCTGGAGCTGAATGCGGCGTATTCAATCAATAAAGACTGGAAAGTTAACGTCGCGCTTCGTTACCTTCACCTTTCTGATGCAGTCACAGATAGCCCAATGGTTGATAAATCCTGGACGGGGCTTCTATCAACAGGTGTGACTTATAACTTCTGATATGACGATGCAGCTGTCTGATGCGACTAAGCTGGACTTCTCTTGATATTTTAGATGAGGAGTCATATTGCGAATGCGCATCAGGCATGATGCTTTTTACTGAGATCGGCAAGCCCACCTGCGGCACTAAGCACGGCGGTAATAGGCTGACTGATGGTAAATCACTGTCACTGAATTTGTATTTTCGAACAGACCTGAGTTTCCTAACCCGCCGCAAGCGTTACCAGCGGTCACAAAAGGAAGTGTCGAGATTAACCCTGCGCGTGTCCAAGCGGCTTACCGTATTCTTGCAGCTTTACAGTAAATCACTGAGCCCGCTTCAGCGGGCCTTCTCAAATACCGGGATACTAATAATGGTGATTGAACCGAACAATAAACTGCAGGAAGTAAAATCACGTTTGGCCAGTCAGGGAGGATAACTTTCATTTCCCAGCCATTAATTACTTGGTTAAAGTAGAAACAACTGTTTTTTCCTGAATAATTCATGAGAGTCATGATGCAAGAACTCGATAGGATCGTAAATTTCGCGGCTAATCCGATATTGGATACGAATTTTCTTTCTCAGTGTCAACGGACGCTGAATGAAAAGGGTGTCCTGGTCTTGCATGACTTTCTTAATCCTGCTGCGCTGAAGGCTATTAAGCGTGAGGGGGATGAAAATCGCCATTTGGCCTATTACACCAGCAGTAATCATAATGTTTATCTATTGAAACCTGATGCCAGGCTGCCAGACTCGCATCCAAGAAATCGGCAGATTGTCTCCTCAAAGGGCTGTATTACCGATGAAGAGATCCCGCAGGATTCGGCACTGCGCGCACTGTATGACGCGCCAGTGTTTCGTGCGTTTCTTTGCTCGGTGCTGGGTGAGACGCAGTTGTATTCTTACGCTGATAAACTCTCTTCAATCAACCTGCATTACGCCAGCGAAGGCCAGGAGCTGGGCTGGCATTTCGATAACTCGTCTTTTGCCATCACCCTGCTGATTCAAAAACCCCAGGCTGGAGGCGTGTTTGAATACGTTGAGAACCTACGTGATGCTGATGCTGGCGACATGAATTTTGATGGCGTTGAAAAATTACTGGATAAGCAAACCGAGCCGAAAAAACTCGGCATTGAGGCAGGCGATCTGGTGCTGTTCCGCGGTCGAAATGCTATTCATCGTGTGACGCCAACGGAGGGGGATACCACCCGCATGCTGGTGGTTTTGGCTTACAATTCTCAGCCTGATATTTCGCTGTCTGAGCCTGCTAGAATGACCTTCTACGGACGTATTTAACGGCCTGCGATTCTGATTCAACACAAAGCGAATCAGCACTGCGTTTTATAATCGGCTAGCTAAAGTGTTCGCGGCTGAAAAGCTGCCGCGTGCGAAGCTGAACAAGTTGCAGCTGTAAGTATCCCACCAAAACGGCCCGTTCACTTTTAGAGATCTTCCGACATACTGATTATGTCCCCGAGGAGATCGCTATGCGTAAAATCCGATTCACCGAGCACCAGATCATCGCCGTTCTGAAGTCTGTCGAAGCCGGACGCACCGTTAAAGATGTGTGCCGTGAGGCCGCTATTAACGACAAGAAAACGCACCGAATTTATTGTCTGGAAGGGTTAAACCTGAGACGCAAACGTCCTCGTCGCAACGTCACGGCAATGCAATGCAATGCAATGCAATGCAATGCAATGCAATGCAATGCAATGCAATGCATCGTCAGCAGCGGCCGGTGCTAAGTCATGTAGATCAGTGCTGGAGTATGGATTTTGAGTACCCCATATTTCTGCAGCTAATCCTCTTCACCGTAAAACCATTATGCCAGCAGAGCATTAACACCGTTTCAAGGGCACTTCCCATCGAACTTTTAGCTTTTCCCGAGCATCGCTTGAATCGGTTCCAAACCACCAACCGCCTCGATCGCGATCATTTGATTGACAGATCAGGCAACTTTGCGGCGAAACATCCAGTACGCCGCTGAGCCTGTTATAGCAGCAATCACCAGTAGCGGCCACAGGCTTCCCCATACAATGTCCAGACTCGCATCTTTCAGGTAAATCTGTTTTGTGATGTCCGTGAAGTGCCGGATAGGATTTATCCACGTCAGATTTTGCAACCACACGGGCATGTTCTCTACCGGTGAGACATAGCCGGAAAGCAGAATCGCCGGCATCATAAAGACAAATACGCCAATAAATGCCTGCTGCTGCGTCGAACTTAGTGCAGAAATCAGCAGCCCGAATCCCACCAGCGAAAGCCCGTAAATCAACATGGTGAAGTAAAACAGTAAGACCGAACCAGAGAAGGGGATTTGATAACCCCATATTCCCACACCGAGCACAATAGTGGCCTGTGCAATGGCGACAATCTGCGCGGGTACGGCTTTACCAACAAATATCTGCCAGGTGGCAAGCGGCGACACCAGGAGCTGGTCGAGAGTGCCTTGTTCACGTTCACGAGCAACGGACAGTGAAGTCACAATCATTACGCCAATGGTCGTTATCATGGCGATAAGCGACGGCACTACGAACCATTTGTAGTTCAGGTTTGGGTTATACCAATTGCGTACTACCAGCTCACTGTTATTCGACTTCGGTTGACCCGTCATGAGTTCTAGTTGGTAGTTTCTCACGATTTGCTGCAGGTAATTGGCGGCAATCTGCGCACTGTTCGAGTTACGACCGTCAAGAATAATTTGCAGTTTAGCTGGCTGCTTGCTTGCCAAATTTCGCGAGAAATCCGCAGGGAAGCGGATCAGCAGCAGCGCTTTTTGTTTATCGAGGGTTGGCTGGATTTCCTGCGGGCTTTTTAACAGCAGCAGATGGCTAAAAGCTTTGGCGTGTGCAAAACGTTGCGTCAGTTCCACGGAATGGCTGCCATTGTCTTGGTTGTAAATCGCGATGGTGGCGTTAGTGACCTCAAGCGTGGCGGCAAACGGGAACAGTATCACCTGCAACACCACCGGCAAAATCAAAATGGTACGGGTTTGCGGCTCGCGCAGCAGGGATTGCAGTTCTTTGCGAATTAATGTCCATAGTCGATGATACATAGCTTTCCCTTAATCCAGACGACGTTTGGTCTTCAAGGCCGTCAGGCCGATAAACATCGTCGCCGAGACAAGTAGACACAGTACGTTAACTACCAGCACAGTGGAGATATTTCCCGCGAGAAACAGGGTTTGCAGGGTATTCACGAAGTAGCGCGCAGGTATGATATAAGTCACCGCGCGGATAATCGCTGGCATGCTGTCGATCTGGAAGATAAAGCCCGAGAGCATGATGGAAGGTAAAAATGCAGCGTTCAGCGCCACTTGAGCGGCGTTAAACTGGTTGCGAGTGATAGTCGAAATCAGCAGACCCATACCAAGCGTGCTGAGCAAAAACAGACTGGTAATCAAAAATAACAGTAGCAGCGAACCGCGATAGGGTACGCCGAGAATAAATACCGAAACCACCATACACAGTAGCATTGCCAGCATGCCGAGCACATAGTAGGGGAGCAACTTGCACAGCAACAACTCGGTACGCGTTATCTGCGTTGAAAGCAGGGCTTCCATGGTGCCTCGTTCCCACTCACGCGCCACGACTAGCGATGTCAGAATGGCACCGATAACCGTCATAATGATGGTTATCGCCCCCGGAATAATGAAATGCTGACTGATAGCAGCAGGGTTAAACCAGTAACGCAGTTGCACGTCAATCAGTGGCTCGACGCTTTCACCCCGGCTCTTCGAGCGCTGCTGTTGCCATACCTGCCAGATCCCTTCGACATAGCCCTGCACAAAGTTTGCAGTGTTCGGTTCGCTGCCGTCGGTAATCACTTGAACCGGCGCTGTAGCCCCGGCGCGCGCCATGTTCTGCGCAAAGTCTGTAGGGATAACCACTATGCCGCGGATTTTTCCCGCCTGCATGAGCTGAATCAGTTCGTGGCGGTTATCGCTGATGGTAGGCTGAATGTAGGGCGAAGCGCTGATGGTATGAGCGAAAGTCAGCGCTTCTTCGCTTTGCTGTTCCAGCAGAACCCCCACGTGCAGGCGGCTTGAATCTAGGTTGATGCCAAAGCCGAAAATAAAAAGCAGCAGCAGGGGGATCACCACAGCAATCAACCAACTGCTCGGATCACGCGCAATCTGGCGCGTTTCCTTCACGCAGAGGGCGCGTACTCGCCTCCATGAGACTATTTTATGCTCACTCATGCGTGTGCTCCTTATCCCACTTGTTTATCAGCGTGATAAATGCCTGTTCCATGGTTGGGTCGACCTGCTCGTCGTCTGCCGCCTGCTGTTTGAGATCGTCCGGCGTGCCGCTGGCGATAAGCTTGCCACGATACACCAGCCCGATACGGTCGCAATATTCCGCCTCGTCCATAAAGTGTGTGGTGACCATCACGGTTACGCCTTTTTCAACCATGCTGTTGATATGTAACCAAAATTCGCGCCGTGTAATCGGGTCAACGCCAGACGTGGGTTCATCAAGGAACAGAATATCCGGCTCGTGCATCAGTGAGCAGGCCAACGCCAGGCGCTGCTTGAAGCCGAGTGGCAGGGAATCTGTCGAGCTATTAAATATCGGCTGGAGGTTAAACGCTTCGCTCATACGGGAAATTTTGTCGTCCTGCGCCTTGCCGTGCAGCCCGTACACACCTGAGAAGAAACGCAGATTTTGTGCAACCGTCAGGTTGCCGTACAACGAAAACTTCTGCGCCATATATCCCAGATGCTGACGGGCCTTACCGGAGCTGGTTTTCAGATCCATATCCAACACCAGCGCCTTGCCAGAGGTTGGCACTAGCAGCCCGCACATCATTTTAAACGTCGTGGATTTACCCGCGCCGTTCGGCCCAAGCAGCCCGAAGATCTCGCCGCGCTGTACGGTAAAATTGACCTGGTCAGTTGCTGCGAAATCACCAAATTTCTTTGTGAGCTGTTTGGCTTCAATCACCGTTTCTTCGGAACTGCCTTCCACCGTATGCAGTATTTTTCCTAGCGGTGATTCCTTCGTGCCGGTGCCGCCCAGCAGTTCGATAAACGCATCTTCAAAACGCGGGACGGTACGTGTTATTTGCTCCAGAGACAGATCCAATGCTTGTGCCAGCTCTTCTATAGTGGCGTCTTTTGCCAGTATCAGACGTACGGAACGCCCCTGGATCACACCGTCGCTCACCTGCGGCAATTTCAGCGCCCGTTGAAGTAGCTTGCGGTTGTTCTCTCCCCCATGACTCACCAGCAGCGAACGCCCGGCCATTTTCTGCGTCAGCTCTTTTGGCGCTCCGTGATACAGCAGCTCGCCTTCGTTCAGCAGTAGCACCTCGCGGCACTGTTCGGCTTCGTCGAGGTACGAAGTACTCCATAGGATCAGCATCCCTTCACCTGCCAGTTCGTGCACCATCTGCCACAGCTCGCGTCGCGAAATGGGGTCTACGCCGACGCCGGGCTCATCGAGCAGCAGAACCTTAGGTTGGCCGACCAGTGTACAGGCGAGGCCTAGCTTCTGCTTCATACCGCCGGAAAGTTTGCCGGCAAGGCGCGAGGTAAAGGGACCGAGGGAAGTAAATTCTAGCAGCCGCGCAAATGTTTTTTTACGTTCCTCGCCCGCCACTCCACGCAGGTCTGCGTACAGAGTGAGATTTTCCATCACCGTCAGGTCTTCATACAGCCCAAATTTTTGCGGCATGTACCCTACTACGGCGTGTAGGGCACTGCCATCTTTGATTGGGTCGAGGCCTATGACCTGTGCACTTCCCCCGCTAGGTTTCATCAATCCTGCCAGCATACGCATTAGCGTGGTTTTCCCTGCGCCGTCAGGCCCCACCAACCCGGTGACTTCCCCCGGGTGGATTTCACATTCAAGGCTTGCTACCGCGGGTTTACCCAGTTCAGGGAAGTTTTTCATCAGCCCCTGTAAGCGGATGATGCCGCTGTCATAGCTGTTCATGCTGGGCACCATTGTTAAAACTTACGGTGACCGGCATACCCTGACGCAGCGAATCGTCGGCATCGGTCACTATAATGCGCAGGCGATAGACCAAATCGGTGCGCAGATCGGGCGTCTCAACCGTTTTAGGGGTGAACTCCGCGGTAGGAGAAACAAAGCCAATTTTGCCGTGATAGGGCTTTTCGGGACGCCCGTCGGTATAAATCTGCACTTCCGTACCCGGCTGTACATTGTAAAGACTCACTTCATTCACATAAGCACGTACCCACACCGGGCGCGTAAGGGAAAGCGTTAATACCGTGCTACCCGCGTTGAGCATGCTCCCTGGTTCAACGGCGCGAGTAAGCAATGTGCCGGCGGATGGGGCGGTAAGCGTGGTGTCCTGTAAATCCAACTGCGCCTGGGAGAGCTGTGCTTTAGCCTGTTGCAGACTGGCCTGTGCCTGGGCTATCTCTTGTGGGCGGTTACCGTTGCGGTACTGACTGAGCTTATCGCGCGCGGCTTTCAGCGTAGCTTTTGCCTGATCGCTTGATGAACGGGAATTTTCCAGCTCATTTGCAGCAATCATGCGTCTGGCCCACAGCCCCTGTTGGCGCTGGTAAAAATTCTGGGCATAGTCATAGGCAGCCTGCGCCTGATTCACCTGCGCGGCCACCTGGGCAATTTCTTCGTCACGGTAGCCGGCAATAATCAAATCAAATTTCGCTTGTGTCGCTGCAACGTTTGCTTCCGCCTGCTGCAAGGCGTTTTGATACGGGCCTTTGTCCAGCTCGCCGAGCGTTTCCCCTGCCTTGATTGCATCGCCTTCATCGACCTGCAACGTCGCGAGGCGGCCACCGACGCGGAAGCTCATGTTCACTGTGCGAATATCCACATTCCCGTAGAGCGTTAATGGTTTTTCCTGCTCGCTTTGATACCACATCCAGCCGCCAAAACAGCTGGCCAGCAACGCAATAACAACGAGCACAACCATGGGCTTTTTATTTTTCATGGCACGATCTTCCTTAATTAACAGACAATCCCAGCAAGATGAAATCGACGTGGGTTAACACAACGCTACTGATTTGCTGCCGGTTGGCCTTATCAAAGTTTGTCCAACCTGTGCGTAGTAAAATAGTTTCCCGCCCCAGTCGGAAGGCCAGAATCTGTCCGAGCAAAGCGTGAGTATGTAAAATGGTTTCGGTATCTAGGGGATCACGTCCGGTGTAACGACCCACAAGGGAAGTCAGGTGGCTGTGCATCGGTGCCATCACACGATCGTGGATGAGCTGATAAGCGGGTGTTGGCGAAAGCTGTTCGCGAGAGATAAATTTGCTGAGGTTCAGAGTTTCATCGGAGGTGAGCAGCCTTATCATTTGCGCACATGCCGTATGAATTAGCTGGCGGATTTGCGCTTTATCTGATGACGACTGACTCATAACCTCTTCAGCGCACTGCATGTGCTCAAGAAAATTGTCATTGATAAAATCCGCAATCCACTCAGCAGAAGCAATATACAGCTCTTCTTTTGAGCCGAAATAATAGGTGATAGCCGCAATATTTTGCCCGGCAAGAGCCGCGATATCACGGGTGGTCGCCTGCAAGCCATATTCACCAAACTGAGCGATGGCGGCTTTAATAAGGCTATTTTTAGCCTGTTCGCCACGGGAAGTTATGGGGGGTTGAGAGGTCGGCATACTGCCTCATAAAAGAGTTAATCAATCGATTGATTAATTAAAAATAGGCCGAAACAAATAGGCTGTCCAGCGATGTGTTTGTATCCTGCGAGGTGGTGCGGACGATTTATTGGACTGTCAGGAAATTGTTTATGTATTCGCGCTGGCAACAGGATTGCGCAGGTCTAACATTTTGGATTTGGAATGGTCGCAGATTGATATGCAGAGGAAGGTTGCATGGATACATCCAGAGAACGCTAAAGCGGGCAGGAATTACAGATTTCCGGTTCCACGACCTGAGACATACCTGGGCAAGTTGGCTGGTTCAGGCAGGAGTACCACTTTCTGCTTTGCAGGAGATGGGCGGATGGGAATCTATCGAAATGGTACGCAGGTATGCACACCTGTCACCAAATCATCTGGCTGAGCACGCACGCAAAATCGATGACGTTATGGCGATTCATGTCACTAATCTGGCACTTTTGGATTTTGATGTTGAAGTGAAGAAGGCTTAATTCGTTGATTTGTAATGGTACGCCCTACAGGATTCGAACCTGTGACCTACGGCTTAGAAGGCCGTTGCTCTATCCAACTGAGCTAAGGGCGCATTGCTGTCCCATCAGGGAGCGTTGCGGATTCGGATTATACGGGCAGACCGCAGTGAGTCAATGGCTTTCGAACTCACTGCTTAATGACTGAACGATTTATCGTTATTCTCTGCCCTGCTCGTCTTTATATAGCATCGCTCCGTACTATTTCTCTGAATTTATGGCTGCGGTGATCACCCGCGCTGACGCCTGATAAGCCATGTTTTCATAAGCGGTCAGTTCAGGTTGCAGGGTTTGTACCACGCCTTTTCGGCCGATAACCGCAGGCTGGCCGATGTACACGCGCAAATTTTCATCCCACGCGGCGACCGGGTAGACGCTGTTGGCATCGGACAAGATGGCATCCAGTAAGCGGGCGGTGGCCGTCGCTATACCATAACTGGTCCAGCCTTTACCTTGCAGAATATCCCAACCTCCGCCGCGCACGGCGCTGTCCATTTTGGCCCAGTCAACGGCGTTATCGCCCGCCAGTTCAGCCACCGGGCGGCCACCTAAGGTCACGGTACTCCATGCAACAAACTGAGACTCACCGTGCTCGCCCATCACGTAACCGGTGACGCTTTTCGGGTCGAAGCCGAAGAACTCGCCGACGACGCGCTTCATGCGTGCGGTGTCGAGCGAGGTGCCGGTGCCGAGAACCTGGCTGTGCGGGAAACCGCTGGTCTGCTGAATGATCTGGGTTATCACGTCGCACGGGTTGGTGATGTTCAGCATCACCCCCCCAAAGCCACTGGCAATGATGCGGGGCACCACTTCATGAACTGCGGCACGGGTCTCAGCCAACTCTTCCAGACGGTCTTCGCGCAGCAAGGTTTTCGGGCCAACGGCGATGACTATCACATCGGCGTCGTGCAGTTCGGCATAGTCGTTGGCGATGACTTTAACTCGCGAGGCGGTAAGCGACGCCATATCACGCAGCTCCAGCGCCTGACTGGCCGCTTTCTTCTCGTTTTCATCTAACAAAACAATCACATCACACAGCCCCTGCGTGACCAGAGAAAAAGCCACATCAGCGCCTACATGACCCGCGCCGATAATTCCCACTTTACGTGTCATCCCGCGTTTCCTTATGTTTTCGATTTTACGTCTTCCTAAAATAACCCCAATATTTCTAAACGTCTTCGCAAACCTGCGGCAAATTTGTCGGCTACGGCAATTCAGCGCCTGACAGCGCGCGCCGCATCTGCCAAAATAGGGCATCCCCTGCATTTTTTAATTGATGGATTTACTCCCCGATGTCAGCAAAGATTATTGACGGTAAAACGATTGCGCAGCAGGTCAGAAACGAAGTTGCGGAAAAAGTGAAACAACGGCTGGCTGCCGGTAAACGTGTGCCAGGCTTAGCTGTTGTCCTGGTCGGAGAGAATCCGGCGTCGCAGATTTACGTCGCCAGCAAGCGTCGCTCTTGTGAAGAGGTTGGCTTTCTGTCGCGCTCCTATGATTTACCTGCCACCACCACCGAAGGCGAACTGTTAAAGCTGATTGATGATCTGAATAATGACGACGCCATCGACGGCATTTTGGTTCAACTACCGTTGCCCGCGGGCATCGATAACATCAAGGTTCTGGAACGTATTCATCCAGACAAAGACGTTGACGGATTCCATCCCTATAACGTTGGCCGCCTGTGTCAGCGCGCGCCCACACTGCGTCCTTGCACCCCTCGCGGTATTGTGACGCTGCTGGAACGTTATGGCATCGACACCTTTGGTCTGAATGCCGTGGTGATTGGTGCGTCAAATATCGTGGGCCGCCCGATGAGCATGGAACTGCTGCTGGCCGGTTGTACCACCACCGTCACCCACCGCTTTACCAAGAATCTGCGTCACCATGTTGAAAATGCCGATCTGGTGGTGGTTGCTGTCGGTAAACCGGGGTTTATTCCCGGCGAATGGATTAAACCGGGCGCAATCGTCGTGGATGTCGGTATAAACCGTCTGGAAAGTGGTAAAGTTGTCGGCGATGTGGAATTTGATGCCGCCGCCGAGCGCGCTTCATTTATTACACCGGTGCCGGGCGGCGTAGGCCCGATGACGGTCGCGACGCTGATTCAAAATACCTTGCAGGCTTGCGAGGAATATCACGACATCAGCGCCAACTAAAAGTCAGTAACAAATAAGTCAGGAAACCATGGAAACTTTTTTTCTCGAAAAACACCCGCACGTTGAACTGTGCGACCTGCTCAAATTTATGGGCTGGTGTGAAAGCGGCGCAGCGGCTAAAGCCGTGATCGCTGAAGGTCAGGTAAAGGTCAACGGGCAGGTAGAAACCCGCAAACGTTGTAAAATCCTTGCCGACCAACAGGTAGAATTTGCCAGCAGCAAGCTGGTGGTCAAAGCCTCAGCCGAATAAACCCGGTTCTGAGCAATAAAAAAGCGCGGAGGGATAACCCGACCGCGCTTTTTTTATATCAATTTTATGGCAAGTAAAATAGCCTATTTACGGCGCCAGGTGGTACCGCCTGGCCCATCTTCAAGCACAATGCCCATCTCATTTAAGCGATCGCGCGCAATGTCTGCCATGCCCCAGTCTTTGCTGGCACGGGCGTCGTTACGCTGCTTGATAAGCCGCTCGATCTCCGCCACTTCTCCGTCGTCATCTGTCTGTGCACCGGACTGCAGGAACTGCTCGGGATCTTTTGCCAGCAGGCCCAGCACGCTGCCCAACTGGCGCAGTTCGGCGGCCAGGCCGTTGGCAGCGGCCATGTCTTCTGCTTTCAGACGGTTGATGTCACGCGCCATATCAAACAGTACGGAATAGGCTTCCGGCGTGTTGAAATCGTCGTCCATCGCTGCGCGAAAACGTGTCACAAAGGCTTCGCCACCGGCCGCGACTGCATTCACATCGCTGCCGCGCAGTGCGATATAGAGACGCTCCAGCGAGGTGCGAGCCAGTTTTAGGTTCTCTTCGCTGTAGTTCAGCTGGCTGCGGTAATGGCCAGACATCAGGAAGTAGCGCACGCTTTCGGCGTCGTAATATTTTAAGACGTCGCGCACGGTGAAGAAGTTATCCAGCGATTTGGACATCTTCTCGCGGTCAATCATCACCATACCGGAGTGCATCCAGGTATTGACGTAAGGACCGTCGTGGGCGCAACTCGACTGCGCGATTTCATTCTCGTGATGAGGGAACATCAGGTCTGAACCGCCGCCGTGAATGTCAAAATGTTCGCCAAGCTGCTTGCAGTTCATGGCTGAACATTCGATATGCCAGCCCGGACGCCCTTCACCCCACGGCGAGGTCCAGCTCGGCTCGCCCGGCTTAGACATTTTCCACAGCACGAAGTCCATCGGGTTGCGTTTGACATCAGCGGCCACTTCGACGCGGGCACCGGCCTGCAACTGATCCAAGTCCTGACGTGATAACACGCCGTAATCCGGGTCACTTTCTACCCAGAACATCACATCGCCGTTAGAGGCCACGTAGGCGTGATCGCGGTCGATCAGCTTTTGCACGATCTCAATGATTTCGCCGATATGGGCGGTAGCGCGCGGTTCAGCATCTGGCGGCAGAATGCCGAGCGCAGCGAAATCAGCGTGCATCTCAGCGATCATTCGGTCGGTCAGCGCGGTAAAGGCCTCGCCTCTTTCGGCTGCACGTTTAATGATTTTGTCTTCAATATCAGTAATGTTACGCACATATTTCAGGTCATAGCCCAGGTAACGCAAATAGCGTGACACCACGTCGAATGACACAAAGGTGCGACCATGGCCGATGTGACACAGGTCGTAAACGGTGATCCCGCACACGTACATACCGACTTTACCGGCATGAATTGGCTTGAATTCCTCTTTTTGGCGACTCAGGGTATTAAAAATCTTCAGCATCAGGCTATTCCGTGTTAGGCATTGAAAACGTCAATTGCGCTCATAATATAACGAAAATGAATCTACCGAAACGGCATAAGCCGCCAGGCGTCCGAAACAGGCTGCTGACGCCTGCTTTTGAGTTATGGTATAAGAAAAGGCTATAGTAGCGGCTCACACGAGAGCACACATCAACATAAGCAGGATGATTATTATGGTCACTTTACACACCAATCACGGCGACATCGTTATTAAAACCTTCGCGGACAAAGCGCCGGTCACCGTCGAAAACTTCCTGAACTATTGCCGTAAAGGCTTCTACGACAACACCATTTTCCACCGTGTCATTAACGGTTTTATGATTCAGGGCGGCGGTTTTGAGCCAGGCATGAACCAGAAAAATACTGACGCACAAATCAAAAATGAAGCGAATAACGGTCTGAAAAACAACAAAGGCACGCTGGCGATGGCCCGTACCAATGACCCGCATTCTGCTACCGCACAGTTCTTCATCAACGTTACCGACAATGATTTCCTTAACCACACTGGCGAAAACGCGCAGGGTTGGGGTTACTGCGTATTTGCAGAAGTGACCGATGGTCTGGACGTGATTGAGAAAATCAAAGCCGTGAAAACCGGCCGCAGCGGCATGCATCAGGACGTTCCAAAAGAAGACGTGGTGATCACCAGCGTCACCGTCAGCGAATAACGTTCGGATTTTACGAACGCGACGCAATGACCACTTTTTTTATCGCAGATATCCATCTTTGCGCACAGGAACCGGCAATTACTGCCGGTTTTCTGCGTTTTTTACGCGAAGATGCACCGCAAGCCGATGCGCTGTACATCCTCGGTGACTTGTTTGAAGCCTGGATAGGCGACGACGATCCGCAGCCTCTGCACGCGGAGATCGCCGCAGCGCTCAACGCTCTCCACCAACAGGGTGTGCCCTGTTTCTTTATTCACGGTAACCGCGATTTTTTAGTCGGACGGCGCTTTGCCCGCGACAGCCTGATGCAAATCCTGCCCGACACCAAAGTGCTCGAACTTTATGGCCGCCGGGTGCTGATTCTGCACGGCGACACACTGTGTACCGACGACACCGGTTATCAGAATTTCCGCAAAAAAGTGCGTAATCCGCTGATTCAGAAAATCTTCCTCGCCCTGCCGCTGAAGTGGCGTCTGGCGATTGCCGCCAGAATGCGTGCCGACAGTAAGGCCTCCAACAGCGGAAAATCGCTGGAGATCATGGACGTCAATCCGCAGGCCGTCATTAATGCCATGCAGGAAAATGGTGTCGAATGGATGATCCACGGCCATACCCATCGCCCTGCTATGCATGACGTGCCGTTAAAGGGGAAGACGGGTCACCGCGCGGTGCTGGGTGCCTGGCATACAGAAGGATCGATGATCACCGTCAGCGCTGACGGTGTGGAACTGGTCACCTTTCCATTCTGATCCTCACACCGATTTAAAAGCCACACAAACCCGCCACGCAATCGTTTTCCTCGCTTTGTGAGCATGGTATGATTTGCGCCCTCTCCGCCAGAAATCCCCGGTGAAAACCGCAGAACAACTGGCGACGCTTGTTTAATCACAGGAGCTTTACAGACATGTCATCCAACGTTACCCCGGCAAAAATCGCCATCGTTATGGGGTCTAAAAGTGACTGGGCGACCATGCAGTTCGCCGCCGAGGTTCTCACAACGCTGAATATTCCTTTCCATGTCGAAGTTGTTTCCGCCCACCGTACGCCAGATAAGCTGTTCAGCTTTGCCGAACAGGCGTCTGAAAACGGTCTGGATGTGATTATCGCAGGCGCAGGCGGCGCGGCGCATCTGCCGGGCATGATTGCAGCGAAAACGCTGGTGCCGGTGCTTGGCGTGCCGGTGCAAAGTGCAGCCCTGAGCGGCGTAGATAGCCTTTACTCTATCGTCCAGATGCCGCGCGGCATTCCGGTTGGTACGCTGGCCATCGGTAAAGCGGGTGCGGCCAATGCAGCCCTGCTGGCGGCGCAAATCCTGGCACTGCACGACGCGGAAATTGGCAAAAGTCTGGCGGCGTGGCGCAAAGCACAAACCGATGAAGTGCTGAATAATCCCGATCCGCGGGAGGAAGCATGAAGCCGGTTTGCGTACTCGGAAACGGCCAGTTAGGTCGAATGTTGCGTCAGGCCGGTGAACCGCTGGGGATCGCAGTTTACCCTGTCGGCATCGACGCCGAACCGGAAGCCGTGCCCTTTCAGCAAAGTGTGATCACCGCTGAAATTGAGCGCTGGCCGGAGACCGCGCTGACCCGCGAACTGGCGACGCACAAAAGCTTCGTAAACCGTGATATTTTTCCGCGTCTGGCCGATCGCCTGACGCAAAAACAGCTGCTCGACCAGCTCGGTCTGGCAACCGCACCGTGGCAATTACTGGCGGATATTGCCGAATGGCCGCAGGTCTTTGCACAACTGGGTGAACTGGCGATTGTGAAGCGCCGCGTGGGCGGTTATGACGGCCGTGGACAGTGGCGTTTGCGGCCTGGTGAAGAAAACACCTTACCGGCTGACAGCTACGGCGAATGCATCGTCGAGCAGGGCATCAATTTCTCCGGCGAAGTGTCGCTGGTGGGCGCACGCGGCCATGGCGGTCAGACAGTCTTCTACCCGCTGACCCACAACTTGCACGAAGACGGCATTCTGCGCACCAGCGTGGCGCTGCCAAAACCGGATGCCGCATTGCAGCAGCAGGCCGAAAGTATGCTGTCAGCTATTCTCAATGAGCTGAATTATGTCGGCGTGATGGCGATGGAATGTTTTGTGGTCAGCGAAGGTTTGCTGATTAATGAACTGGCCCCGCGCGTACACAACAGCGGGCACTGGACGCAAAACGGCGCATCCTACAGCCAGTTCGAAATGCATCTGCGCGCTATTCTCGGTCTGCCGTTGCCAAAACCGGTGGTCAGTACGCCGTCTGTGATGGTTAACCTGATTGGCACGGCGGTGTCTACCGACTGGCTGAGCCTGCCGCTGGTGAACCTGCACTGGTACGAGAAAGAAGTACGCGAAGGCCGTAAGGTCGGGCATCTCAATCTGAATGACGCCAGTGCCGGGTTGCTGAAAGAGACGCTGGACGCGTTAGTGCCGATGCTGCCGCCGGAGTACAAAAGCGGTATTGCATGGGCGATCAATAAACTCGCTTAAATCATCTCCTGCCCGCCCAATCCGGGCGGGAGCTAACATCCTTTTTCTCATTCCTCCCACCCGCTGTTTTGCGGTTTGCAGCAATACTGACGCCCAATTTTAGGGGAAGTGAAGTGATGGGGTTCCCGCAGGGACGCCCCACGCTTCGCTCGCCCCGTGTATCTCAGGCCAACAGGCATTAACCGTTATACCCACGAAACAGCGCCCTTCCCCGTAATAACCGCACGCCCATCCAGCCTCCGCATAACGACAGCAACAGCGCGCTGACCAGCGGCACCGACCACCAGAGAACCCTATTCGGCTCCCACGGGAAATCGAACACCTTGCGTTGCAGTATCCACAGCGCAGCTTCGGCCCCGACGGCGGCGGCGATCCCAGCCACCAGTCCGAGCACGGCGAACTCACACCACAGCGTGCTGCGGAGCAGTTTTTTACTGGCACCCAGCGTGCGGTAGACGATCAGCTCCTGACGCCGCTGCCGCATTCCGACCTGAATTTGTGCCAGCAACAACAGGCCGCCGCACAACATCACCAGAATCACCATCACCTCCAGTGCGCGGCTCACCTGCTGCAACACCTGACCCACCTGTTTCAGGATTGAACCGATATCCAGCAGGCTGAGCGTCGGGAACTGACGGTTGAGCTGAGTAATAGTTTTGCCGTCACCGTGATAGCGGAAACTGGTCAGCCAGCTCTGCGGTTGGGCATCCAGCGCGCCCGGCGGGAAGATGAAGTAGAAGTTTGGTCGCAAGCTGTCCCAGTCCACTTTGCGCAGGCTGGAGATTTTGGCGCTGAACTCCTGGGTATCGCCGCTGAAGGTCAGCGTATCGCCGATCTTCACACCCAGCCTTCCGGCCAGACCGTCGTCTATCGACACTTCACCGGCCTGCGGCGGGCCGTTGCCGGCCACCAGCGGATTGTGATCCGGCAGCCCCTGCATCCAGGTCAGGTTCAGTTCACGGTTGACCGCTTCGCCTGCCGCGTCGTCCGGCTTGATGATATCGGTCGCCACCTGCTGATTAATACCGGTCAGGCGCACGCGGACAATCGGGTAGAAGGTCTCCGGTTCGGCCTGATGCTGACGCAGGAAATCTGTCACCTGCGGCACCTGATCTTTGGTGATGTTGAGCAGGAAGTAGTTCGGACTGTCCGGCGGCAGCTGTTGCTCCCAGCGGTCGAGCAGGTCGCCGCGCAGCACCAGCAGCAGGGCCAGCAGCATAAATGACATGGAGAATGCCGCTAACTGGCTGAGTGTTACCCACGGCTGGCGCACCAGGCGGTTGATCGCCAGTCGCAGCGGCAGTTTACTGACGCTGATACGGCGCAGCAGCAACAGACTGCCCCAGCCGATGGCTCCGAGCAGCAATGACAGCACCACCACGCCCGCCAGCAGCGACCACAGCAGCGTACTGCCACCCACCAGCGCCGCCAGCAGGCCGACCACGATCACCAGCATCACCGGAATAAACCAGCGCAGCGGCCAGACGTTCGCCACCACGTCGTTACGCAGTACGCGTAGCGGCTGCGTTGCCAATAGCTGCTTATACGGACGCGCACCGACCAGCAGAGAAATCACTACCAGCGAGCCCATCGACCAGATCCACGGCCAGATACCAGACGGCGGCAGCACCGACGGTAAAACTGGCGCCAACATTTTCATCAGCACGGCTTCAAACAGCAAACCGATGATGCTGCCACACACTGCCGCCAGCAGCAGAACTGACACCCACTGGCCGATGATCAACCGGCGCAGCGCTTTTTTACCGGCGCCGAGCGTTTTCAGCACCGCCACCAGATCATAGCGGCTGCGGCAGTAATGCCCCATCGCGACGGCCACGGCGGCAATCGACAACATCAACGTCAGCAGAGCCGAGAGCAGCAGGAATTGCTGTGAACGTTGCAGGGATTTGCCCAGCGCCCCTTCTGAATCTTCCATGCCATACCAGCGCTGGTCCGGTTTCAGCAACCCTTTGATAGCCTCGCCATAGGTATGAATATTTTCCGCTGACCCGGCAAACATATAGCGATAGGTCAGACGGCTGCCCGGCTGGATCGCGCCGGTTTTCGGCACATCAGCCAGGTTCATGATCAGGCGCGGCGCAGTCTGGAACGGGTTAAACCCGGAGTCCGGCTCCTGAATGATTTCTCCGGCAATTTTCAGCGTTGCGTCGCCGACTTCAAGATGATCACCGACTTTGACGTTCAGCAACGCCATCAACCGCGGCGCGGCCAGCACCGTACCCGGCTCAGGTTTGACACCCGGCGGCTGGGTTTGTAAGTCGCCATACAGCGGATAAACCAGATCGGTGGCTTTGACATCCGCCAGCTGCGGGGTGTCGCCAGCGAAGGTCATGGTCATAAAACTCAGCTGGCGGCTGACTTTCAGCCCCTGTTTCTGCGCATCCTGCAACCAGGCTTCGGTTATCGGATGGGCTGAACGCAGCACGCGGTCAGCGGCGATAAAGTCGCGGCTTTGCTGGCTCAGCCCTTTTTCCATACGGTCGCTGATACTGCCAAGCGCCAGTACGCAGGATACCGCCAGCGTCAGCGCCAGCCAGACAATCAACAGCGAGGGTTGCCGCCACTCCCGCCAGAACCAGCGCCAGATCATGCTTCCTCCCACAGTTTTCCATCACGCAGGCGTAAGCGACGCTGGCAGCGGGCCGCCAGCTGTTCATCGTGCGTCACCAGAATCAGCGTGGTGGCCGCATCGCGGTTGAGCGAGAACAGCAGATCGACAATACGCTCGCCGGTGGCGCGGTCCAGATTACCGGTCGGTTCATCGGCAAACAGCAATTTAGGTTTGCCGATAAATGCACGGGCCAGCGCTACACGCTGCTGTTCGCCGCCGGAGAGCTGTGCGGGCAGATGATGTTGACGCTCACCCAGCCCCAGCTGTTGCAGCAGCTGTACAGCCTGTGCGCGGCTGCTGGCGTCAGACTCACCGCGCAGCAGAGCCGGAAGCTGGACGTTTTCCAGCGCATTCAGCGTCGGCACCAGCATGAAGGATTGAAAAACAAAACCGACGTTTTTGGCCCGCAGCGCGGCGCGGCCCTCTTCGTTCATGTTGGTCAGCGACTGTCCCAGCAGTTGCACATCGCCACCGGTACCGTCGTCCAGACCGGCCAGGATCCCAAGCAGGGTTGACTTGCCCGAACCAGACTCGCCAATCAGCGCGAGGGTCTGCGCCGGTTTGACAACCAGCTCTACACCGGAGAGGATAGTTAACTGACTTTCACCCTGACCGACGTGTTTACTAAGATGATGAACTTCAAGAACGTTTCCCGCTGGCATCTTCCTTTCCTTTTCCTTGTATCAATGCTGGTCACTGCGACAGTGAGCTTTCGTGCCGCAGCGGCTGATAATTTGCTGATTATCGGTGATAGTCTGAGCGCGGTTTACCGCCTGCCTGCCGACAGCTCGTGGCCGTCGCTGCTCAATAAAAAATGGCAAGGTGAGACCGGTAAACCCAATATTATTAATGCCAGCATCAGTGGTGATACTGCCGCACAGGGGCTGGCGCGCCTGCCCGCGCTGCTGAAACAGCATCATCCACGCTGGGTATTGATTGAACTCGGAGCCAACGACGGCTTACGCGGGTTTGCACCACCGGCCATCTCCGAGACGCTGACTCAGATCATTACGTTGGTGAAACAAGCCGACGCCGAACCACTATTGATGCAAATCCGCCTGCCGCCAAACTATGGCCGCCGTTATACTGATGCGTTTTATGCCATTTATCCGGCGCTGGCCAAACAGCATTCGATTCCGCTGGTTCCGTTCTTTATGGAACAGGTGGCCTTGAAACCGGAATGGATGCAGGACGACGGTTTGCATCCGGAACAGGCTGCCCAGTCATTTATCGCCGACTGGATGGCGGAAAAACTGGCACCGCTGGTCAAACCCGGCGAAACCCTAAGTAAACCACAGTCCTGAAAAATAGGGGCTTCTGACAGGTAAAGTTATGCAAAAAGCTGTATTGATCACCGGCTGCTCCAGCGGTATTGGCCTGGTTGCGGCACAGGATTTACGTAATCGGGGTTATCGCGTTCTGGCGGCCTGTCGTAAAACCCGTGATATTGAAAACCTGCGCCAGCTGGGTTTTGAAACCATCACGCTGGATCTGGATGACAAACAAAGCGTTGCACGCGCCGCCGCTGAAGTCCTGACCCTGACCGGTAACCGGCTTTATGGTTTGTTCAACAATGCCGGTTATGGCGTTTACGGTCCGCTGCACACCATCAGCCGCGAGCAGTTCGAGCAACAATTTTCCACTAACCTGTTTGGCACCCATCAGCTAACACAGTTGCTGTTACCGGCTATGCTGGCGCACGGCGAAGGCCGCATCATTCAGACCAGTTCGGTGATGGGGCTGGTCGCAACGCCGGGGCGCGGAACGTATGCAGCCAGCAAATACGCGCTGGAAGCCTGGTCCGACACGCTGCGCATGGAGCTGCACGGCACCGGCATTCAGGTCAGCCTGATTGAACCCGGCCCGCTGAGCAGTAATTTCACCCAGAACGTGAATCAATCACAGGCCGATAAACCGGTGAATAACCCTGGCATTGCCCAGCGTTTTACCCTGACACCAGAGGCAGTATTGCCGAAATTGCGCCATGCTTTAGAGAGTCCGAAAGCACGCCTGCGCTACCCGGTCACGCTGGTCGCCCACGTCCTGTCGGTGCTAAAACGCCTGTTGCCCGGTCGTCTGCTGGACAAACTGCTGCGTGGTCATAGTTAACGCCACGGTTTCTGGGGGTTGAAGCGGCAAAAGCCGCCCCCATTTAAACCTGTATACTCATACCGTTGCGTCAGAAATAAGAGAACCCAATTCATGCTTGCACAACCTTCAATTATCGATATCAACGAAACCAACCTGCACCAGACGCTTGAACAATCTATGTCGTTGCCGGTGATGTTCTATTTCTGGTCTGAGCGCAGTCAGCACTGTGTACAACTCGGCCCAATCCTCGACCGACTGGCAGCGGAATACGCCGGTCAGTTGATCCTCGCCAAAGTTGACTGCGATGCAGAACCGGCCATCGCCCAGCAGTTCGGCCTGCGCTCTATTCCGGCGGTCTATCTGTTTAAAGACGGACAACCTGTGGACGGTTTCCAGGGGCCGCAGCCTGAAGAGGTGATCCGCGAACTGCTGCAAAAAGTCCTGCCGAAAGAAGAAGAGTTGAAAGTGACTCAGGCGCAGGAACTGATTGAAGCGGGCGATCTCGCCGCTGCCCTGCCGCTGTTAAAAGACGCATGGCAGTTGAGCCATCAGCGCAGTGACATCGGCCTGATGCTGGCGGAAGTGCAGATCCAACTGAACCGCAGCGAGGACGCCGAAGCCGTGCTGGCGACCATCCCACTGCAGGATAAAGACTCCCGTTATCAGGGGCTGGTAGCGCAAATCGAACTGCTGAAACAGGCCGCTGACACCCCGGAAATTCAGCAATTACAGCAACAGCTGCAACAAGAGCCGGAGAATATCGAGCTGGCAGTGAAACTCAGCCTGCAACTGCACGCTGTCGGGCGTAATGAAGAAGCGCTGGAACTGTTGATGGCACCGCTGAAAAAAGATCTCGGTGCGGCGAACGGCGCGGCGCGTAAAACGCTGATGGATATTCTCGCTGCACTCGGTACCGGCGATGCCCTGGCCGCCAAATACCGTCGTCAGCTTTACTCCTTGCTCTACTGATCCCCTGCTTTTCCTTATTCCCAGCGCGGTACACGCCGCGCTGTCATTCATTCCCGCACTCTTCCCCCAAGCTGAACTATCCTTAATCGATACGACTTCTGAACAAATTGTGCGACAATGCCCAACGAGCAAAATCTATTCAGAATGCTCACAGGAATTTGTTTTTTCTGGAAAATATTCGGAAAAACAATCAGGACACGCAATTATGCCCAAAATAGATCGAGTGGCAGGAAGGCAGCAACTGAACGAATCCCGATGAGCTTACTTAAGTAAGTGATTCGGGTGAGTGAAGGAAGCCAACGCCCCTGCAGCTCGAAATATGCCGGGCATTACAGGAGTTCGAATATGTTGACCGTCATCCCCATTATTATTGTTCTTGCACTGCTGGTGGTATTTGCCGGCGTCAAAATCGTGCCACAGGGTTTCCAGTGGACTGTCGAACGCTTTGGCCGTTATACCAAAACGCTGATGCCAGGTCTGAATCTGGTGGTGCCCTTTGTCGACCGCGTTGGCCGCAAAATCAACATGATGGAACAGGTGCTGGATATTCCTTCCCAGGAGATCATCTCCCGCGATAACGCCAATGTCGCCATCGACGCCGTGTGTTTTATTCAGGTTATCGACCCGGCGCGGGCTGCGTATGAAGTCAGTAATCTGGAGCAGGCGATCGTCAACCTGACCATGACCAACTTCCGTACCGTATTGGGTTCGATGGAACTCGATGAAATGCTCTCGCAGCGCGACAACATTAACGCCCGTTTGCTGCACATTGTTGATGAAGCCACCAATCCGTGGGGCGTAAAAATCACCCGTATTGAGATCCGCGACGTGCGTCCACCCGCTGAATTGATCTCTGCAATGAACGCTCAGATGAAAGCCGAACGAACCAAACGTGCCGACATTCTCGAAGCCGAAGGGGTGCGTCAGTCTGCCATTTTGCGTGCCGAAGGTGAGAAACAGTCACAGATTCTGAAAGCTGAAGGGGAACGTCAGTCGGCATTTCTGCAAGCCGAAGCCCGTGAACGTGCGGCGGAAGCCGAAGCGCAGGCCACCAAAATGGTGTCCGAAGCGATTGAAGCCGGTAGCGTTCACGCCATCAACTACTTCGTGGCACAGAAATACACTGATGCGCTGACCAAAATCGGCTCGGCCAACAACAGTAAAGTGATCATGATGCCGCTGGATGCCAGCAGCCTGATGGGTTCCATCGGCGGTATTGCTGAATTACTGAAAGAAACCAAAGGCGGCAAATAATGCTGCAGCAGCTTATAGCAAGCCCGCATCTGTTCTGGCTGTCGCTCGGCGGCCTGCTGCTGGCAGCCGAACTGCTCGGTGCGAGCGGTTATTTGCTGTGGAGTGGCATTGCGGCGGCGCTGGTCGGTTTGCTGACCTGGGTGCTGCCGCTGTCGTGGGAATGGCAAGGCGTATGCTTTGCCGTGCTGACCATGGTGGCCGCATGGCTGTGGTGGCGCTGGCTGAGCAGCCGTCAAAAATCTGATCCGCAGAACAGCTCGCTGAATCAGCGCGGGCAGCAGATGGTCGGAATGCACGCCACCGTGCTGGAACCCATGAGCAACGGCTACAGCCGTGTGCGCATCGGCGACAGCACCTGGCGCATTACCAGCACCGCGCCTTTAAGCGTGGGCGATGACGTGATCATCACTCACGTGGAAGGGATCACTTTGTGGGTTGAGCCGGGAAAAAAAACCGGCTGAAACGCGTTGCAGCCATCAACTAACGCTGCTGCGGCTTCAAGGGCGAAGAGGAATGGCAGCAGCCGCTAAGGTTGTTGATGATTGGGCACTCAGCGCCGTCATCTCCCGGACAAGACTCTGCCAGCACCAGCAGCCGCTGGTGCATCCCCTTCAACTCTTCGATGTGCCGCGCAATCTCGGCGGCCTTTTCCAGCGTTCGCGCTTTGACGTCCGCACTGTGACGCTCGGGGTTATGGAATAACGCCACCAGTTCCTGACACTCTTCCAGCGTAAAACCCACCTGCCGTGCCTGGCGCAGCAATGTCAGTTCTTCAATATGCTTGGGCGCATAACGACGATAGCCGTTATCGCCACGCATCGGCGCGGTCACCAGCCCTTTCTCCTCATAAAAACGGATCGCCTTGCTGGTCAGCCCGGTTTTTTTTGCCACATCGCTGATATTCATTTTGTCCCCTTGACCTTCCCCTTGCTGGAAGGTTTATCCTACCGCCTGAATACAAAAAGGCCAACCGGCTATACCGATATCAATGAGGATTTCACCATGACGACCACCGTTTTGAACCTTGAAGGTTTATCCTGCGGGCATTGCGTGGCCTCCACGCGCAAAGCATTAGAAGCCGTTCCCGGCACCACTCAGGTTGACGTCGAACTGAACAAAGCCGTTGTACAAAGTTCAGCCACCAGCCAGCAGTTGATCGACGCGGTTGAAAACGCCGGGTATCACGCAGTACTGGCGGGTGAAGTTCACCCAAAATCTGAGCCGCTGACCGAAAAGGCGAATACTTTACCGGAACCCCTGTCAGCGGCTGCCCAACCTGTTCCGGTCAATCCCCAGGATGACAATGTTCAACTGTTACTCAGCGGCATGAGCTGCGCCAGTTGCGTGAGTAAAGTGCAAAAAGCACTCGAAAGCGTGGAGGGTGTGGCGCAGGCGCGGGTCAATCTGGCGGAACGCAGTGCACTGGTGAGCGGCTCGGCCGACCAGCAGGCGCTGATTAACGCCGTTGAGCGCGCAGGTTATGGCGCAGAAATTATTATTGATGAAACCAAACGCCGTGAGCGGCAGCAGCAAACCGCACGTCGCAGCATGATCCGCTTCAGCTGGCAGGCCGCACTCGGTCTGGCGGCCGGTATTCCGATGATGCTGTGGGGGCTGCTCGGCGGTGAAATGATGGTCACTGCCGCAAATCAGACCGGCTGGCTGATTGTCGGGCTGTTGACGCTGACAATCATGGTGGTTGCGGGTGGCCATTTTTACCGCAGCGCGTGGAAAAGCCTGATGCACGGTAGCGCAAATATGGACACGCTGGTATCGCTCGGGACCGGTGCCGCCTGGGTGTTCTCCTTCGCGGTCTCGCTATGGCCGGACGTGTTCCCGATGCAAGCACGCCACCTTTATTACGAAGCCAGCGTGATGATCATCGGCCTGATTAACCTCGGTCACGCACTGGAACAACGCGGGCGACAGCGCTCGTCCAAAGCGCTGGAACGCCTGCTCGACTTAACCCCGCCAACGGCGAGGGTCGTCACCGAACAGGGCGAAGTCACCCTGCCGCTGGCAGAGGTTCAGCAGGGCATGACGCTGCGCCTGACGACCGGTGACCGCGTGCCGGTTGACGGCGAAATACTGAGCGGTGAAGCCTGGATGGATGAGGCCATGCTGACCGGAGAACCGGTCGCACAGCAGAAATCATCGGGCGAAAACGTGCATGCAGGAACACTGGTGAAAGACGGCAGCGTGCTGTTCCGGGCGGATGCCATCGGCAGCCAGACGACGCTGTCGCGCATTATCAACCTGGTACGACAGGCGCAAAGTAGTAAGCCAGAAATCGGCAAGCTGGCGGATAAAATCTCCTCGGTATTTGTCCCTGCCGTGGTGCTGATTGCCCTGTTCAGCGGCGCGATGTGGTACTTCTTCGGCCCGCAGCCTCAGTTGGTGTACACGCTGGTGATCGTCACCACCGTGTTGATTATTGCCTGCCCTTGCGCATTGGGTCTGGCCACACCGATGTCAATTACTGCCGGTGTGGGCCGCGCCGCCGAATTTGGTGTACTGGTCCGTGATGCTGATGCGCTGCAAAAAGCCAGTTCAGTCACCACCCTGGTGTTCGACAAAACCGGTACCCTGACGGAGGGCCAGCCCAAACTGACTGATATTTTCTGCTTTGAAGGGGTTGATGAGTCTCTGGCGCTGAGTTGGGCGGCGGGTCTGGAACAAGGATCACGCCATCCCCTGGCGCAGGCCATCATTGACCGCGCGGCCGGAATACCGCTTGCTGAGGTGCATAATTTCCGCACGCTGGGGGGGCTGGGGTTAAGCGGTGATGCCAATGGCGTCACGCTGCTGCTGGGCAATAAGGCGTTGCTGGAAGCACATCAGGTGGACGTCAGCGAAGCGGAAACCACGCTGAATGAACAGGCGGAACAGGGAGCGACACCGGTACTGCTGGCGGCTAACGGTAAACTCGCCGCGCTGTTTTCCCTGAAAGATCCGCTGCGGGAAGACAGTGTCAGCGCATTACAACGCCTGCATGGGCTGGGTTACCATCTGGTGATGCTGACCGGCGATAACTCGCGCACGGCGCAGGCGGTGGCGGCACTGGCAGGGATTGATACGGTGATCGCGGGCGTTCGTCCTGACGGCAAAGCTGAAGCAATAAAACAGCTACAGGCGCAGGGCCAGCAGGTGGCAATGATTGGTGATGGCATTAACGACGCCCCCGCGCAGGCGCAGGCGGATGTGGGTATCGCCATGGGTGGCGGCAGCGATGTTGCTATTGAAACCGCGGCGATCACCCTGATGCGCCCAAGCCTGCACGGTGTCGCCGATGCCATGGCGATGTCAAAAGCCACGCTGCGCAACATGAAGCAAAACTTGCTGGGTGCCTTTGTCTATAACGTCATTGGTATTCCAATTGCCGCCGGGGTGCTCTACCCGCTGACCGGCACGTTGCTTAGCCCAGTGGTAGCCGGTGCAGCGATGGCGCTGTCATCAATCACCGTGGTGGCCAACGCGAACCGTTTGTTGCGCTTCACCCCGAAAAATCAAGACTTTCCCCCTGTTCGCTGAACCGGTGACGCGATAGCATGTCCCTTCGTTCATTGAAGGAGACAACGCCGCATGGGCCATATTTTTTACCAACTTGCCCGCTGGCTGGGTCTGCTTTCACCCGCGGAATATCACTATCCGGCCATCGATGTGCAGCTTCCCGGCGATCGACATTTGCATCTGGTGGGCAGCATTCACATGGGCACGATTGACATGCAACCGCTGCCCGAACTACTGATTAAACGCCTTACGCAGGCCGACGCGCTGATTGTTGAAGCGGACATCAGCGGCGCCGAAGCCCCTTTCGGCGACGCCGAGGATCTGCCCCCGCTGGCAGAACGGCTGACCGCACAACAGTACCAGCAGGTCGAGAGTTTGTGTGATGAGCTGGGCACCCCAGTCTACAGCATAGACGCAATGCCCTGCTGGCATGTCGCGCTGATGTTGCAGGCCGGACAAGCGCAGCGTTTGGGGTTACGGGGCGAATACGGCATCGACTATCAACTGTTGCAGGCCGCCAGTCAGCAGCAGAAAAAAGTGATTGAACTTGAAGGTGCGCAGGAGCAGTTGGCGCTGTTAAAACAGCTGCCTGAAGACGGCCGGGCGCTGCTCGATGATACCCTGACCCACTGGCATACCAACGCACGCCTGCTACAAACCATGATCAGTTGGTGGCTGGAGTCACAACCGAGCCAGCCGATTGAGCAGTTGCCCAATACGTTCAGCAATGAACTTTATGATGTGCTGATGCATCAGCGCAATCAACGCTGGAAACAGCAACTTAACGCCCTGCCAGCGGGCAACTATGTGGTTGCCGTCGGCGCGCTGCATCTGTATGGCGAAGGAAATCTGCCGGATCTGCTACAGGAAGGAAAGCGTTGAAGCACTGACAATTCGAAGGAAAAGAGGATAAAAAAATGGCCAATATCTCTATTGGCCAGTCAAAGAGGAACTTCTTTTATTAGTTATAGCTTCAGCACTGGCCCCTTACAAGGCACAGCACCGGCGGCGGTAGGTTAGCAATCTGCATTGGGTCTTGGCAACACCCATTCGCTGGACTACTATTTGCTCTTCGCTCAATAATTACTCTTTGTTGTTTAGTATCAAAAGATTGAGCAGGGTTATTATTTTTTTGCTAATTAAGTCATCGTGGTCGCCGGAAGCCTTTTGTGGTGACTGACACGGTGACTTTTTTATTGGAATGTTCTGTCAGGGGATTGGTCATGACACCAGCAGTAAACTTATTGGAAAAAAACAAGGTGGCCTTCACGCTCCACCCTTACGAGCACAGCAGTGATGAAACCAACTTCGGCGATGAGGCGGTGAAAAAACTCGGGCTGGATGCACGTCAGGTTTATAAAACATTGCTGGTGGCACTCAACGGTGACGCGAAAAATCTGGCTGTGGCCGTGACGCCGGTCGCCACCCAGTTGGATTTGAAAAAAGTCGCCAGGGCGCTCGGAGCCAAGAAAGTCGATATGGCGGATCCACAGCTGGCGCAGCGTGTAACCGGATATCTGGTCGGTGGAATAAGTCCGCTGGGGCAGAAAAAACTGCTGCCGACGGTGATTGATAGCCCTGCGCAGAACTTTGCCACCATTTTTGTATCCGGGGGTAAACGCGGACTTGATATTGAGCTGGCCGCCAGCGATCTTTGTAGCCTGCTGCGCGGAAAGTTTGCTGACATCGCAAAAATCGACTAACTCAATCCGCTACCGTCAACAACGACAACAACAAGAAGAAAGGCCCGACTGAATGACCGACCGTACTGACATCCCCGCTCCGCCGCCAGTGAGCGCCGTGAAGCGCACCGCCTTTTCCATTCTCGCCGCCATCAGCGTTTCGCATCTGCTCAATGACATGATCCAGTCGCTGATCCTGGCGATTTACCCACTGCTGCAAAATGAGTTCTCCCTCAGCTTTACGCAGATCGGCATGATCACCCTGACCTACCAGATCACCGCTTCGCTATTGCAGCCGCTGATTGGCTATTACACCGATAAACATCCGCAACCTTATTCGTTGCCGATTGGCATGGGCTTTACCCTGTCCGGTCTGCTGTTGCTGTCGGTAGCGCAGACCTTCCCGCTGGTGCTGGTGGCGGCGGCGCTGGTCGGTACCGGTTCATCGGTGTTCCACCCGGAGTCTTCACGCGTGGCACGCATGGCCTCGGGTGGGCGTCACGGTCTGGCGCAGTCGGTATTCCAGGTCGGTGGCAACTTCGGCAGTTCACTCGGACCCTTGCTGGCAGCGCTTATCATTGCGCCATACGGTAAAGGCAATGTGGCGTGGTTCTCACTGGCGGCGCTGCTTGGCATCGTGGTGTTGCTGCAAGTCAGTAAGTGGTATCGCCAACAGCAGCAGATCATCAAGAAACGCAGCCCGGTGGCCGGCAATGTGACGGTGCTTCCACGCAAAACCGTGGCGTTATCGATGGGTATTCTGCTGGTCCTGGTGTTCTCGAAATACTTCTACCTGACCAGCCTGAGCAGTTATTACACCTTCTATCTGATTCACAAATTCGGCGTGTCAATTCAGAACGCGCAGATCCACCTGTTTGTGTTTCTGTTCGCCGTGGCGGCAGGCACTATTATTGGCGGACCGGTTGGCGATAAGATCGGCCGCAAATACGTCATTTGGGCCTCAATTCTTGGCGTAGCGCCCTTCACGCTGATGCTGCCTCACGCCAACCTGATGTGGACCAGCATATTGAGCGTGATTATCGGGGTGATTCTTGCATCCGCGTTCTCAGCGATTTTAGTCTTCGCACAGGAACTGATCCCCGGCAAAGTAGGAATGGTGTCCGGGTTATTCTTCGGTCTGGCGTTTGGTATGGGTGGCCTTGGCGCAGCAGTGTTGGGCTATGTGGCAGACCGCACCAGCATTGAGCTGGTCTATCAGATCTGTGCCTTCCTACCCCTCCTCGGGATTCTGACGGCATTCCTGCCGAATCTTGAACGAAAACAGTCTTAAACCTCCTGCCTTGTGCTGCCGGTACTGAAGTATCGGCAGCACCTTTGCCTTGTCCGATCAAACCTTGCTGTGCAAAACTCAGTTAAATGTCACTCTCAGCCTGATTTTCTTCAGGCGCGTTATTTTTGATATTCAGGGCACTTTTTCCTGCACATCAAAACCCGATTTACCATAAACTGGTTAACAATCTCTTACATTTACACAAAATGATTCGAGTTGCAGCACGACGGCAACTGAATGAGTCCCGGGGAGCATGGCCGCCCATGTGACCTGGGTGAATGAAGGCAGCCAACAAAGCCGCAACGCGAAGCATGACGTGTATATTGGCCTGATGTATCGCAAGAAGGAGTCTGGATGCACAATTCTACGCCCTTGATCACTACTATCGTCGGCGGCCTGGTGCTGGCGTTCCTGTTCGGGATGCTCGCCAATCGTCTTAAAATCTCCCCTCTGGTTGGCTATCTGGCCGCAGGCGTTCTGGCCGGGCCGTTCACGCCGGGTTTTGTCGCGGATACTTCTCTTGCTCCAGAGCTGGCGGAAATTGGCGTCATCCTGCTGATGTTTGGCGTAGGTTTGCATTTCTCCCTCAAAGATCTTCTGGCGGTTAAATCCATCGCCATTCCCGGCGCAGTGATCCAAATCGCCGTCGCAACGCTGCTCGGTATCGGCCTGTCGCGGCTACTCGGCTGGGATCTGGGTGCGGGAGTGGTCTTCGGATTGTGCCTTTCCACCGCCAGTACCGTGGTGTTGCTGCGCGCGCTGGAGGAACGGCAACTGATTGACAGCCAGCGTGGGCAGATTGCCATCGGCTGGCTGATTGTTGAAGATCTGGTGATGGTGCTGGCGCTGGTTCTGCTGCCGGCCTTCAGCAATATGATTGACAATAATCACTCCAGTTTCACCGGTCTCGCTCTGGAGTTGGTGATAACCCTCGGTAAAGTCGTGGCTTTCGTTACGCTGATGTTAGTGGTTGGCCGCCGTCTGGTGCCATGGATTCTGGCCAAAACCGCCAGTACCGGCTCGCGTGAGCTGTTTACGCTGGCCGTGTTGGCGCTGGCGCTGGGTATCGCGTATGGCGCCGTCAAACTGTTCGACGTCTCCTTCGCATTGGGTGCGTTCTTTGCCGGGATGGTATTGAATGAATCCGAACTCAGCCATCGTGCGGCGCATGACACCCTGCCGCTGCGCGATGCCTTTGCAGTGCTGTTCTTTGTGTCGGTCGGCATGCTGTTTGACCCGCTGATTATTCTGCATGAGCCGCTGGCCGTGCTGGCAACGCTCGGCATCATCGTGTTCGGTAAGTCCATCGCCGCCTTCCTGCTGGTAAAAACCTTCGGCCACTCGCGGCGCACCGCCCTGACGATTTCCGTCAGTCTGGCGCAGATCGGCGAATTCGCTTTTATTCTGGCCGGGCTTGGCATCACGCTCGGTTTACTGTCAGAACATGGGCGCAATCTGGTGCTGGCCGGAGCGATTCTGTCAATTATGCTCAATCCGCTGCTGTTCAGTCTGCTGGAAAGTTATCTGGTCAAAACGGAAACTATCGAGGATCAGAGCGTCGAGGAGGCGGTCGAGGACGAGAAGCAGATCCCCTTCGATTTATGTAACCACGCCCTGCTGGTCGGTTATGGGCGCGTCGGCAGCCTGTTGGGTGAAAAGCTACAAGCTGCCGGGATCCCGCTGGTAGTAATTGAAAACTCCCGGCCACGGGTCGAAGCGCTGCGTGCACAGGGCATCAGCACGGTGCTCGGTAATGCGGCCAATCAGGAAGTGATGGATCTGGCCCGTCTCGACTGTGCCCGCTGGCTACTGGTGACCATTCCTAACGGCTACGAAGCCGGTGAGATTGTCGCGTCTGCCCGCGTCAAGCGCCCTAACATCGAGATCATCGCCCGCGCCCACTACGACGACGAGGTGCAATACATCATGGAGCGTGGAGCCAATGAAGTGGTGATGGGTGAACGGGAAATCGCCAATAGCATGCTGAACATGTTGCACGTCGATCTGCTCAGCGACGAAGAGAAGCGACCATTTTGCCCGACTTGATGCAGGAATAAATAACCCGGGCGCGGCATGATGCTGCGCCCTTTTGTTTTATGCCTTTCTCAACGTTTTGATAATCACTTTCCCTGCCCCATCGTAATAACGGCTTGGCCAGATCTGCGCCGCAGGAACACCAATCGCTCTGGCAATCAGCAATTCCCCTTTCGGCCACGGCCGGCTTAACGCATTCGCCAATGTCGAAGAAGACAAACCCGCCGCCCTCGACGCCGCCGCCAGCGTGGTGCCCTTCTTACGCAATGCCGCAATAATATCGGCCTGATGCCAGTCGGCGCGTTGGTTTTTACTCATAGTTCACCTCAGTGATTCCAGCTAATCAAACGCCATAAAGGCGCATCTGTTTTCCAGTTTTCACAGGGCGCAATTCCCGGCTGCGAACTTGCCACAGCACGATGATCATAATTAAACGAATCACAGGCTGACAATAGCCGAATCAGTAACTTGCGAGTAAAATTCCAGTAAATATCAGGCATTACATGACGTTGCAGCGAAGGAGAAAACTTTCGATTTAAAAGTCCAGGCCGCATTCAAAAATGGCGCCGAACAAGAGGTGCAAAAACGCGCGTTTTTTTTGCGCGGGTTGAAACCCGCCGTGAGGGCACCGCAACGCGGCGATATTTTGCGGCTGTAACGGAAATAGCTGAAACATGGCCATCCCGATTCAGCGATAGCGCGGAGTGAAAAGAGCGTAGAGACCAGAGACCCGCGCGACTGCGGGTCTCTGGTCGGTGTGGGCCGACGCCCACGGTTTTGACCTTGAATTGGAATGTGAACTAAAAGCGCATTTGGAGCCGCCGCCCCAACAAACTCACCGTTCCCAATACGACTCTTCCAAACTGTCTTCCCGCTCCGGCAACCCCCGCGTCAGCCTTGGCGAATGCTGATTCAGCACCTGATAACTCACGCGGTTAGCGTATTTACACACCTGCGCCAGTGACGAATAGGTCAGGTAGTCGCGGGAATGTTTGCTGGAGTTCGGCACGCTGCTGCGGTGGAAACCGTTGGCAGCAATGTCGTGCAACAGCGCAGAGAGTGCGCCGTCGCCCGCGCCGTTGGTGTTCATGATCTTCTCCGGCCCGCCCATGTAAGGCGCGATGTGCGAATAGATCTTCAGCGGCGTCTGGCAGCAGTCGCGGCGCATGGCGCGGCTGAATTCATACTGGTTGAACTCGGCAATCGCGCCCGGCAACAGTGGATGATTGGTGATGCGCTTGAACGCTTCTTCGGTATAACTGGCCATAAACAGACCGTTCGGCCCGGCGGTGCATAAGACTAAATCCACCCAGTCCAGCGCTTTATCCGCCGCCATCAGCGGGTCTTTCAGGCCGGTCAGCGCGAAGCCTTCATCTTCATTCATTGCCAGAATTGAGACGTTATCACGGATGAAATCGCGCCATGCCTGCGGGTTTTCGGCGATGACAAACTGGGTGCCCAGCGTCAACACCACCGGCACCTGATACTTCTTGGCGTAGGCGATAGCCTGCAAGGTGGCGTCCGGCATGGGTTCGCCTTCGCCGCTGCGCAGCAGATACGAAGTGAGTACCAGCGCCGATGCACCGGCGATCACCTCTTCCGGTACGCTCTCCTGGCGCAGATTGTTCATGTGCCCAGGGCTGATGGCGAAAGTACGCTCCCCGCTGTCACTGATCAGCGTAAAGCAGCGGCCAATCGCGCCGTCAACACCCTGTAAATAGTTGAGATCCACACGGCTCGAGGTGTTGCACAGATAGCGGTAGGCGTAACTGCCGATCTGCACATGGCTGCACATCACGCCCAGCAGTACCGAGCGGTCATCCGCCAGCACCGAATAGTTGTGCAATGTGTTGCCGATGGTGCCACCGGCAAACTGATGAGTGATCAATGCTTCGCGCATCAGTTCCTGATACAGCGCTTCGGCGGTATCGTCGTCAATGACGCTCGATTCACCGGCTTTCAGGCCATAACGCGCAACGAAGTCTTCATCCACCCGGGCTTCAATATCCACCATCGTCTGGTCGATACCGACAATATAGGACGCCCCCGCTTCGCTTTCCGGCTGCATCTGTTGCAGCATCGAATCACGCAATAACGGGTCACGTGCGCTGACCGGGAAATAGTGTTTTGACTTACGTTTACCAGGAAATTTCATTGATGTTCTCTGTGGTTCAAAAGCGCGAAATGTGTCAGCTATTTTTCAGACCGGCCGGTCAGAAGTGCTGGGTGACCAGCTGTTGCAACAGGTCAATATGCTCTGGCTGATCGTTGAGCGCGTCGATGTAGTCGAAGCGTTCGCCACCGGCGTGCATAAAGATCTCGCGGTTCTCTTCTTTAATCTCTTCCAGCGTCTCCAGGCAGTCAGACGCAAAGCCCGGACACATAATCTGAATATTCTTGATGCCCTGCGCAGGCAGGCCTTTCAGCGTTTCGTCGGTGTACGGCGTCAGCCACGGCTCGCGGCCAAAGCGCGACTGGAAGGTCAGCATGATTTTACCGGTTGGCAGGCCAAGGGCTTCGGTCAGCGCCTGAGCGGTGTCATGACAGCGCTGTTCGTAGTCATCGCCCAGTGCCACAAAGCGTTTTGGAATGCCGTGGAAAGAGAGGATCAGGCGGTCTGGCTCGCCGCGCTCGGCAAAAGAGCGCAGCACGGTGGCTTTCAATGCAGAGATATAGGCTGGATGCTCGGCGTAATCACGAATAAAACTGACCGACGGTAAACGGCGCTGCTCTTTAAGCACCCGCGCCACGCCGTCGAATACGGCGGCGCTGGTTGAGCAGGAGTATTGCGGGTAAAGCGGCAACACCACCATTTTGGTGACACCCTGCGCCAGTAATTTTCCAATGGCGTCCTGCATGCTCGGGTTACCGTAGCTCATCGCCAGTTCGACTGGCGTGCCCGGCAGGCGTTCGGCCAGCGCTTTTTGCTGACGACGGCTGAAGACCATCAGCGGTGAGCCCTCTTCCATCCACACAGCTTTGTACAGTTTGGAGACGCGCGTTGAGCGCAGCGGCAAAACTACGCCATAAAGGATAGGTAACCAGATCAGCCGGCTGGTGTCGACAACGCGGATATCACTTAAAAATTCAGCCAGATACTTTCTTACGGCCTGCGGCGTAGGTGCTTCGGGGGTACCGAGATTGACCAGTAACACACCGAATTTCGTCTGCATCATACTGAATTTCCTAAATTAATGAGGCCAATGAGCCAGAACAATACGAAGCAGCCCGAAAGTGCTTCAACGTAACGACCTATATTGTAACTAAATTGTCCCGAATCGGAACCGATAACAGCCAATGGCAGGAGTAATCAATCAGGGTAACGTGCAGGGAAAATACGGGGAATTAAAATAACAAAGGCGACCGGAGTCGCCTTTGTGTCATGCGGTTTTCATGCTGAAAATAATCAGCCCAGAATCTGAGCCAATTCCTGACGCACTTCGTCAACTTTCTGTGTGCCGTCGATGCGCACATATTTCGTGTTACCCGCTTCAGCTTCTTTGCTGTAGTAGGAGATCAAAGGCTCGGTCAGCTCATGGTATTCCACCAGACGCTTACGCACGGTTTCTTCCTGATCGTCTTTACGGGCGATCAAGTCTTCGCCGGTCACATCATCTTTACCTTCCACTTTCGAAGGGTTGAATTTGATGTGGTACACGCGGCCAGAGCCAGGGTGTACGCGACGGCCAACGATACGATCAACGATCAGTTCGTCCGGTACGTCAAATTCCAGAACGTAATCCACTTTGATGCCAGCGTCTTTCATTGCATCGGCCTGGGGAATAGTGCGCGGGAAGCCGTCCAGCAGGAAACCTTTACGGCAGTCTTCCTGTTGAATACGCTCTTTTACCAGTGCAATCACTAACTCATCGGTCACCAGTTTCCCGGCGTCCATAATTTCTTTTGCTTTCTTGCCGAGTTCACTTCCGGCTTTCACAGCTGCGCGCAACATATCACCGGTAGAAATTTGCGGAATGCCATATTTCTCCATGATGAATTGAGCCTGTGTACCTTTACCAGCGCCCGGAGCGCCCAGCAGAATGATACGCATTGCGTAAATCCCCTTGCATGTAATTTTTATTAAAACGCACAAAACGACCAACCATACCATTCTGCACGCCCTTCCTCAAGGAAGGGACATTGCGCGAAGCGGCTCAGGCCAGTGCTTCCTGACGTTTTACCCGCAAGGTTTGCGATACCACAGCCAACACAATGATGCATCCGCCGACGATGGCCTGTGGGGTCGGTGCTTCGTGTAAAAACAGGTAGATCCACAGCGGCGCCAGCGCGGTTTCCAGCAGTAAAAACAGCCCGGCATTGACCGGTGAAACAAAGCGCGTGGAGAGAGAAATCAGCCCCATCGCCAGCGGCATAATGACAGCACCTTCGATAGCCAGCCACAGCCACTGATAATGCGAGAGCAATGGAACGCCGTGCAGCACGCTGCCGCCCGTGAAGGCCACCACGCAGGCTGATGCCAAAACACCGCCAATCGAAGGCAAGCCGACGGTGCCGTTTTCGACTTTCGAGGCAAAAATAAACGCCAGCGCCATCGATACGGCCGTCGCCAGGGCAAAATAGTTAGCCATCGGGTCATGCCCTTCCGAGCGCCCGGTCATGACTATCGCCACCCCCAGCATTCCCGCGATGGCCGCCATCATCAGGGTCTTGTCGATTTTAGTGCCAAAGAACAGCCGTGAAATAATCGCCGAAACAAACGGCGTCGAGGAGATAATCACCAGCACTGTCGCGATGCTGCCCCGGTTTAACGCATTAACGAAGCAAGCCGACGCCACGCAAAAAAACAGCGTCGAGAGCGCGTTTTGCCGTGTGATCCACGGCACGCCCAAGATTGCCCGGCTTTTCGGCCATAGCAGATAGACCAGCACCACCAGCCCCCACATGAAGAGGCCGCGCAACATCACGATCATCCACGAGTTATCAATGCTCATCAGGCGGATAAATACCGAATCCGTACTCAGAATTATTCCGCCCAGAATACCGATAAGATTGCCGTTAACGGGGGTAGATTTACTCATTTTTGACTCCAGAGTCGGGCTAAGTCGTCAATCACACTTCCCGTGTGATCGGTGTGTTGCGAGCGGTTGCCCCGCGTCCAGCGCGATATGCGCAGAGTTTGGGAATGCTCAAAATAGCTGCCGTCCATTTGCTTAATTTTGCGCAGCTGTTCTTCCGAAAGCGTTGCCACAGGGAAACAGGCAAACGGCAAACCGGAGGCACTGACCGAGGTGAGTCGCAGACCGTTGGTCAGCGGCAAGTCGATCTTTTCAATGCTGGCCACGTTATACGGCTGCCAGGCCGGGTCATCCATGACGTCAATTGCCTCCTGCAGTGGCCGTTGCGACACAGTGGAACCCTCGAACAAGCGCAGTTCACTGCGAAACAGACAGCTGTAATGTTCGGGTCGTACAGCAATAATCGATAACCCTACCGCCACCGAGGCATGTTTATGCAACGGTGCGAGGAAAATCGAACTGTTGCCGATCAGTTCGTCATGCAGACCGGTAGCAAAACTGTGTGATGCATCCACCACCGCTTTACCTTCGGTGTTTCCAAGATCGCTTATCACGCCGGTGTAAGGATTGACGTGCGTAACGATATTGATGCCGCTGTTTTGCGCCGAGGCATCACTGAGCCTCTGGTTGGAAAACAGCAGTTCTATCGGCTGATAGTGGCGGTGCTGGCCCAGTTGCAACGTCAGCTGATGTTTATGCAACAAGTGAGATAACATGGCTAAGCCGACACACACCGATTGCACCAAAAAAATGTCATAATTCTCAAGCCGATAGACGGTCGTCAGCTTGTCGCGCAGAACTTCCCGCAGCCGGTTAACTTCCCTGTAATAGTGGTCACCGTGCTGTTGCTGCAAGGCGGGAGCAAGTGATGAGGGATCCATCAGTCAATCAACTCACGCTGGTACAGTAACGGCAGGACGTTGTCGCGAAACACGGATCCCACTCCCACTTCGCAAGGCGGCTTGCGGTAATTCACCCAGGCTATTTCAGCGATCTCCGCGCTGGCGACCGGTTGCCCCACCACTTCCACCTGATACACATGATTTTCAATCGCAACTTTTTCGAATTCAGCCACGCCGTGAAATAACCCCAGCGGGGTTATTTTTGCAGTATCCACGTTCAGCTCTTCTTTCAGTTCACGTTTCAGACAGCTGATGTGATCCTCTCCCGTCAGCGGTTTGCCGCCGGGGGAGATAAAAATATCGGTACCGCGTTTGCGCGTGAGTAATAACGCGCGGTCACGGATGATCACTGCCGAACATTTGACGATAGTTTTCATCGCAATACCTTTAATTACGCCGCAGCATGCGCCGCAGTTCTTGGCCCAAGATTCAGGGTTTCACCTGAAAGGAATTTAACGATATTCAGTGCCAGCGGAGTTTTCTCATTCAGATAAGCCAGAATGGTTTCGTCGCTAGGCGTGGAGAAGCTGTCGCCGAAAATACTGACGCCTTCCAGTGATTTGGTAGAAATACCCAGTTGCAGCAGACGGTATTTCACGTCATCGGCTGATTGGGCAAATTCGTAAATTGGCGAATGGTATTGGATGTCGAATTGATTCATCAGATTCACCAGGAAATCTTTCGCCACCTGACGCTGTTCAGGGAATTCCTGCTGATAATGGGTAATGCCGTCGTTAATGATGCTGATATCGTTGCGGCGGCAGAAGTCCACCAGATGGGCATGAATTGCCAGTTTTTCACCGAGTAAAACCAAGTTCTTACGGTGGCGCAGAATATCGCTTTCAATATTTTCAATCGCGATGGAGCGGAAAGTCCCGCTGATATCTTCCACCGTGTGTTCCACCACGAGTTCGCCAAAGCGGTTACGTAATTCTTCGACGCGGTGCGCCAGAATGCCGCGATGTAGCGAGCAGCCGCTGTTGGCCGAATAGAGATGAACCGGGATACCTTGTAACATCAGATAACATGCTGCCAGGGTGCTGTCGCGCCCCCCGGTAAACATAACGAGCTGCGTTCTTGGAACCGAATGTGCTGTAGAAGTCGATTTATCAGAAAGTGAGTTGTTCATAGTCATCCTTATTTTTTTACAGACATAACCAGCGCGCTGGGCGCAGACTGGCGCATCTATTGATGTTTATTCAATAAAATTACAGCGCCTGTTGGGGGAGATGTGCTTCGGAACAAGATCGAGACTAATGGGTTTTTTTGGCACAAGAAAATGATATAAATAGACATCAGAGTTGAATTAATCTAACAAGGTTGAAACATGGCTGACTTACCGGCGCTCCGCGCATTGCACTATTTCAAGCAGGCCGCGCTGTTTGAAAGTTTTAGTCTGGCGGCGGAATCACTGAATGTGACGCACAGTGCGGTGAGTCATCAGATAAAAAACCTGGAAGGCTGGTTGGGGACGGCGTTATTTAAACGCGCCGCAGGACGGGTATATTTAACCCGCGATGGGGAGAAATTAAAAAAATGCTGCGACCAGGCGTTCAGTGAAATAGAAAATACCTGCCGTGAAATAAAAGCCCGGCAGGAAAATAACTTAATTATTTCCTGCGCGCCCAGTTTTCTGGCGCAATGGTTAATTCCGCGTATTAGCCGCTTTTCAGAACGGCATGAAAATATCGTTTTGACATTTCAGACGCACACCGATGTACAGCAAATCCACGAACAGCGCACCGATATTCTGATCAAAAGTAATGAGAGCCAGCTGACCAGTGAGATTGAATCGACGCTGATCACCGTCGATTATATCGGCCCGGTATGCTCACCGGGTTTCCGTCACCGTTTCACTTACCAGACTGATTTTTCCACCCTGCCGTTGCTGCACGCTGACACCAAGATCAACGCCTGGCAGGAGTGGGCCAGAAAAACCAATGCCAAAGGGAACTTTGTGGCGGGTAAACATTTCGACAATTTGACGCTGGCGATTCAGGCAGCAAAAAACGGACTGGGGATCATCATGACACCGCAGATCCTGGTGAAGAAAGAGTTACAGGAAGGTTCGGTGATCGCCCCTCTGGGGTTTGCTGAAGTGGATCGCGCCACCTATATGTTGGTGAAAAGCAGCCGCAGCCAGGAACCGGAGATCACCGCGTTTCGCAGTTGGTTGCTGGAAGAAGCCAGCAGCGGATAGCCGGCAAAAAAAAGCCCCGTCGGGAGACAGGGCTGGGGTTCAAACGTTATTTCGCGAACGATTAAGCTTGTAAAAGTTGGTTCATACGACGGATGAACAGGTTTGGATCTTCCAGCGTACCGCGTTCAGCAAACAGCGCCTGATCGAGCAACAGTTCAACCCACTCGCTAAATTGTGCGTCGTCAGTAACGTCCGAAGCGCGTTTTACCAGTGCGTGATCCGGGTTCAGTTCGAAGATGTATTTCACTTCAGGCGCGTCCTGACCGGCAGCAGCAAACAGTTTCGCCATCTGGGTGGTCATTTCGTCAGCGCCGGTGGTGACAATCGCCGGAGTATCGGTCAGACGGTGCGTCAGACGCACATCTTTCACGCGATCGGCCAGCAGCGTTTTGACACGCTCGACGAACGGCTCCAGCGCCTTCTCCGCTTCTTTCTGCTCTTCGCTCTCTTCGTCTGCCAGTTTGTCCAGTGTGTCGTCAGCTTTGCTGACGGACTGGAAGACTTTGCCGTCGAATTCGGTCAGGTAGCTCATCATCCATTCGTCGATGCGATCGGATAACAGCAGGACTTCAATGCCTTTTTTGCGGAACAGTTCCAGATGCGGGCTGCTCTTCGCGGCGGCGTAGCTATCAGCGGTGATGTAGTAAATTTTGTCCTGACCTTCCACCATCTTGGCAACGTACTCTTCCAGCGACAGAGTCTGTTCGCTGCTGTCGTTGCGGGTGCTGGCAAAACGCAGCAGTTTGGCGATCGCTTCTTTGTTCGCGCCATCTTCTGCCGGGCCTTCTTTCAATACCAGACCAAACTGTTTCCAGAATTGCAGGTATTTCTCGTTGTCATCTTTCGCCAGTTTTTCCAGCATTTGCAGGACACGTTTGGTCAGCGCACTGCGCAGGTTCTGGGTAATACGGCTGTCTTGCAGAATTTCACGCGAGACGTTCAGCGGCAGATCGTTGGAGTCGATCAGGCCACGCACGAAACGCAGGTAGTTCGGCATAAACTGCTCGGCTTCATCCATGATAAAGACGCGCTGCACGTACAGTTTCAGGCCGTGCTTGTGGTCGCGGTTCCACATATCCCACGGTGCCTGGGACGGAATGTACAACAGGCTGGTGTACTCCTGCTTCCCTTCAACGCGGTTGTGGCTCCAGCTCAGCGGATCACTGAAATCATGGGAGATGTGTTTGTAGAATTCGACGTACTCTTCGTCGGTCACTTCCGCTTTACCACGGGTCCACAGGGCTTGTGCCTTGTTGATTTGTTCCCAGGTCACGGTACCGTCTTCTTCGTTGCGGGTTTCTACTTCAACCGGCAGCGCAATATGGTCTGAGTATTTGCTGATGATCGAACGCACGCGCCAGTCGTCGAGGAACTCGTCCTGATCTTCACGCAGGTGAAGGGTAATTTCAGTGCCGCGTTCAGCTTTCTCGATATCAGCCAGGGTGTATTCACCTTCACCGGCAGATTCCCAGAATACGCCCTCTTCCGGCGCTGCGCCTGCAGCACGGGTGCGCACGGTGACTTTATCCGCCACGATGAACGCAGAATAGAAACCCACACCAAACTGGCCGATCAGCTGGCTGTCTTTCGCCTGCTCAGAACCGACAGACTGCAGGAAAGCTTTGGTGCCGGATTTCGCGATAGTGCCAAGGTTGTCGATCACTTCGTCACGGCTCATGCCGATGCCGTTATCGCTTAAGGTCAGGGTGCGTTTTTCTTTATCAAACGCCAGACGCACGTGCAGTTCGCCGTCACCTTCATACAGTTCCGGCTTGGACAGCGCGCGAAAGCGCAGCTTGTCGGCAGCATCCGAGGCATTGGAAATCAGCTCGCGCAGAAAAATTTCTTTGTTGGAATACAACGAGTGGATCATCAGATGCAGCAGCTGTTTAACTTCAGACTGGAATCCGCGGGTTTCTTGTCCTTTCATACTCATCAAATTACCTCAATCACACTGTTTGATTTGTCATTACGCTGGAAAGCCCGGCCTTACGGCGGCACGCTTGCCAAAAAAGTAAAACGCTGAGGAGTAGATGGGGTTTTAATATGGGGAATTCAAGAGGAAAGTGTCGGTTCGATGGAAAACTGAACCGACGCGCGAAAAAAACGCGTCGGGGCAAAACAAATCAAAACTTGAAAGGATGGCGCCCCGCCAGAGAGTGCGACAGCGTAGTGCCATCAACCATCTCCAGTTCACCGCCCACCGGCACGCCATGGGCGATCCGGCTGGCCATGACACCATACTGGCCGCACATTTCAGCGATGTAGTTCGCCGTCGCGTCCCCTTCCACCGTCGGGTTGGTCGCCAGAATCACCTCTTTCATGCTTTCGCTTGCAAGACGGTGCTCAAGACGATCCAGACCGATGTCATCAGGGCCAATGCCGTCCATCGGAGACAAGTGGCCCATAAGCACAAAGTAACGGCCGGAGAACTGACCGGTTTGTTCTACCGCGTGAATATCAGCCGGGCTTTCCACCACGCAAATCTGACCGTTTTCTTTACGCCGTGGGTTGGCGCAGATGGTGCAAATTTCCTGTTCGGTGAAAGTACGGCAATCGGCGCAGTGGCCGATTTCAGACATGGCACGCGTCAACGACTGCGCCAGCCGCATTCCGCCACTGCGATCGCGCTGCAGCAGTTGGAACGCCATACGTTGCGCTGATTTTGGGCCTACGCCCGGCAGGCAACGCAACGCCTCCATTAGTGATTCAAGGAGAGGGCTGGTTTGCATCAGAACGGCATCTTAAAGCCCGGTGGCAATTGCATGCCGCCCGAAACGGTAGCCATTTTTTCTTTCTGGGTTTCGTCGATACGACGCGCCGCATCATTGAATGCCGCAGCGACCAAGTCTTCCAGCATGTCTTTATCGTCTTCCAGCAGGCTTGGGTCAATTTCAACACGACGGCAGTTGTGCGCGCCGTTGATGGTGACTTTAACCATACCTGCACCAGATTCGCCGGTCACTTCCAACTGGGCGATTTCTGCCTGTACCTGCTGCATTTTTTCCTGCATTTGCTGGGCCTGTTTCATCAGGTTACCAATGCCGCCTTTTCCAAACATAATCATCTCTCTTTGCGTCGGGCCGCAGGGTAATTGCGGCGTTTAAACGGGGCGAATACTCTCTTCATCCAGTTCTGCGTCGAAGAAACGGCGCAGGGTTTGAATGTTGTTATCCGCAACAATCGACTGACGCGCCTGCGCCAGTTTTTCTTCATAAATGGCCTGTCGCCACTCTAGCGGCGTTTTGACCTCCAGATTATCATCTTCCAGCACGGTCAGTTCAACCGGCAACTGATGCAGGGCTGACAAAGCCTCCGCCAGCACCTTCTGCGCAGACGGTGAATTCAGATGGCGCTGCGAAGCGCGTAAATGAAGACAAATATTGCCGGGTTCCGACTGTTCACGCCAGGCGTTTAGCGCCAGTTGCTGTACCAGTTTAGGTATGGTCATCTGGTTGATTTCAGCTGCCCACGCGTCACGCTCGGTGGCTTCAACCGCCAGGCGCGCCGCCAGTTCCGGGGATTTTTCATGCTCCAGCGCGGTACGTAATGCTTTGGGCGTGGTCACCGGCTCCGGTGCTTCGTCCGGTTCGTTCAGCGCCTTCCAGCGGTAAGCTTCTTCTTTTACCGGCTGTTCGGGTTGCTTGTCTTTTTTGGCGCTGGCCTGCGTTTGCACACGCTCAGTCACCGAGGCGAGACGCTCCAGCGCTGAGTTTGCCGGCCGCGCTTTTCCTGGCGCCGCCGGCTCAGCTTTTTTTGGGGTGGTATTTCCCTGCTGTCGGAGTAATTGCGTACGCGCCTGCAAAAGTTGAGCGGTGGCATCAGGCATTCCCGATTGCCCCCCTCCCTGCGGCGGTGGGGTGTCTTGCTGAGCCGCTCGCACAGGCTGCGGTGCTGCCGGGGCGGCGAAAGCCTGCGGTGCAGATACCTGAGCAGGGGCTACCGGTTCAGCAATAAATACTTTTGGGTGGAAGGCCAGCGCACGCAACAGCGTCATTTCGACGCCCATACGCTTGTCTGGCGCATAGGCCAGCTCTTTGCGGCCAATCAGCAGCGTCTGGTAATAGAGTTGAACGTCAACCGGTGGGATCACCCGGGCCAGCTCGCGCAAACGTTGCTCGATGGCAGCGTAGTGGTTGTCGAGCACCGTCGGCAGCAGTTGTACCATTGCAATACGGTGCAGTAACGCCAGCGTCTCTACCAGCAGGTTTTCCCAGTCAACGCCGCGCGAAGCGGCCTGCTCAACCTGCGCCATCATCTGTGCGCCATCGGCGCTGACCAGCGCTTCAAGCACCGCCAGCGGTTGTTCGTCATCCAGCGTACCGAGCATCTGTGCCACGGTTTCTGTGGTGACGGCCCCCTGCCCCATGGCTATCGCCTGATCGGTGAGGCTTAAGCCATCACGCATGCTGCCGTCAGCAGCGCGCGCCAGCAGTTGCAGGGCGCGGGGTTCGCTGTTGATTTGCTCAGCAGTCAATACCCGCTCAAGCTGATGGCGGATCTGTTCGACATCCAGCGCTTTCAGATGAAATTGCAGGCAACGGGATAAAATAGTCACCGGCAGCTTTTGCGGATCGGTGGTGGCCAGCAGGAATTTAACGTGCGAAGGCGGCTCTTCCAGCGTTTTCAACAGCGCATTGAAGCTGTGACGCGAGAGCATGTGCACTTCATCGATCAGGTAAACTTTGAAACGGCCACGGGCTGGCGCGTACTGGACGTTATCCAGCAGTTCGCGGGTATCTTCCACTTTGGTGCGGGAGGCCGCATCGATTTCAATCAGATCAACAAAACGGCCCTGTTCGATTTCACGGCAATTATCACACACGCCGCACGGCGTAGAGGTGATGCCGGTTTCACAGTTCAGCCCTTTCGCCAGCAGGCGCGCAATAGAGGTTTTACCCACACCGCGCGTGCCGGAAAACAGATAGGCGTGATGGATGCGTCCGAGCGAAAGGCCATTAGCCAGCGCGGTCAGCACGTGTTCCTGTCCGACGACGTCGGCGAAAGTTTGGGGGCGCCACTTACGGGCCAGGACCTGATAGCTCATTAATACCGGAGAAGTTGAGTGGTCGGGAGGGTCATGCTATCACAGCCTCGCCTGAGCAGGCGAGGCTTGTCTGAATCAATGCCCAGCGAAGGAAACCAGGCTATAGCAGTTGATATTCAGATTGTTCAAACGCTGCTCACCACCCAGTTCTGGCAGGTTAATAATGAACGCCGCATCCGTCACTTCGCCCCCTAAACGGCGGATCAGTTTAGCCGTCGCTTCGATGGTGCCGCCGGTCGCCAGCAGGTCATCGATCACCAGAATTTTCTCGCCAGGTTTGATAGCGTCGGTGTGAATTTCAAGACTGTCAGTACCGTATTCCAGTTCATAGCTTTCGCTGATCGTAGCACGTGGCAGTTTGCCCGGCTTACGCACAGGGACAAAACCCACACCCAGCACCAGCGCGACAGGTGCGCCGAACAGGAAACCACGGGCTTCGGTACCCACGACTTTGGTCACACCGGCGTCACGGTAGCGGTCGGCCAGTAATTTAATGCTGGCGGCGTAAGCTTCTGGATTTTCCAGCAAGCTGGTGACGTCACGAAACAGAATACCCGGCTTCGGGTAGTCAGGAATGGTTTTGATGCTGCTTTTGATAAACTCTAGCTGCTGTGCGGTAGCTGTCATAGTAATTGCCTGATAAAGCTGCTGTTCATACTTAAACGCGGGCGGTCAAATGTCCCCCGCCGTGCCACGTGATACCGGCTGTTTAAGGAAGGAAAATGGGCGCGTAACGCAGTACGCGAGATGCCCAAATCTATGCAAAGCCGCGCTAAAAAGCAACCCGCAGCCGGACATGATCGCCTGTTTTATTGCTTCAGGTCAACCACCGGTAGACGCCACATCACAATCAGTAAAGTAATCATCATGCAGAGTAATAGGATCCGTGCCCACCCTAAGGGGACAAAATAGAGCGAAACAGCGAACGTCAGAAGGATCACCACCACGGCTTTGCTTTTCGCCCCCGGCGGTAAAGCACGGTGCGCCTGCCAGTGGCGCAGGTAACTGCCAAACCATGAACGATGCAGCAGCCAGTCATGAAAACGCGGTGAGGAGCGAGCAAAACACCAAGCGGCAAGCAGCAGAAATGGCGTAGTCGGCAATAGCGGCAGAACGACGCCCAGCGTGGCGAAAATTACCGCCAGCCAGCCGATAATAATCAGTAATAGACGTTTCATTTCACTCCCTGCGAAACCCTTCGGACGTTAATGCCTGGTGAAGAAAAACAGTGTAAACAACCGGGCGGCGGCTGCCAAATTCCGCATGCCTTGTTTCTGGTGGTGTACAGGTTAAGCTAGGCAGGTCGATATCGGAGAAACCCTGTGAGCACTGAACAAATTCTGCACGCCCTCAGCCAGCAAATTGAAACGCTGGCGAGCGAGATTGAACCTATCGGCCATGTTTCAGCCCAGCAGGCCCGTTTCGACGTGGCGCTGTTTGCGACCAAAGGGACACGTCTGCGAGATTACCTGGCAGAAATCCGCCTTAATCTCAGCCAGCTGAATCAGGTGGTCAGGGAGAAACGCCAGGCTCAGGTTGCCTTTGTAGCCGAAAGACTGGTTTCTCAAATCACCGCTCTGCAACGAGAACTCGCAACGCAGGCCGTGCGTAAAAATAATCAGTCCCCCGAACGCAAAAGTCATGACAACTATACCCGGCTGGCAGAGCATCAGCAGTTCGAACGCCGCCTGATGGCGATGATTCAGGACAGGGAGAGTACGCTGGGCCAGCTCGCCACCTTTAACGAACAGCAGCAGATGCAGAAAGAGTTGGCCGCGCTGGAAGGGCGTTTAATGCGATGCAGACAGGCGCTGGCAAAAATAGAACGACAGATTGAAAGGCAGGAAAAAGGTTTTTAAATCTTTATCACAATTTTTGAAAAGGGTAGGCCAGCCACCGGCGTTTATATCTATAATCAGTTCTCGACCCTGAATCATTAATATTTCCAAAATGCGGTGAATAGCGTGTAAACATTCTCGCAGAACCTGCGTCAGGTTAGCTTCGGATCCGGTGATAAGGACGTTTTGCTGCGTCGTTGATCATATAACACGGGATCTTTATATCGCACACTACAATGAATGTTGGCTTCCATGTCTGTTGAAAACGCATCACCCGAGCTACAGCTCGCTGTTGATTTGATCTACCTGCTTGAGAGCAATGAAATTGCCCCCGAGACAGCACTGGCTGCGCTGGAAATTGTGCGCCGTGATTATCAGGAAAAGCTCAAAGCCAGCAAAAACACGCTGTCCGTCAGCTATTTATAGCGCTAAAGAACATCGTTCTTATGCCCCTTTACGGCGGCAGAAAATGCAGGGAATGCCACATGACATTCCCTCAGACCCACTGAATTAATTCTGGTTTTGTGGCAAGGCATCGGGTTCATCGCCAGGCTGGCGCACGCTGCGTTTCACTTCCTGTACTTCCTCATCACCGTTCTGGTTATGCAAGTAAACCTCAAGCTGATTGAAAGCAATACTGATGCCATTTTCGCGGCACAGTTTATCGATGCTGCGGTTCAATTCATCAACGGTGTAACTGCGGTCGCCCAGTTCGCGCACATACAGACGCAATTCGTGATCGAGCGTGCTGGCACCAAAATTGAGGAAGAAGACCTGAGGAGCCGGATCACTCATCACGCGTGGGTTATCGTGGGCGGCCTGTAGCAGGATCTCTTTCACTTTTTCCAGATCCGATCCATAAGCCACACCAATTTTGATCAAGACGCGGGTCACCGTGTCAGACAATGACCAGTTGATCAGTCTTTCCGTGACGAAGGCTTTGTTTGGAATGATCACTTCTTTTCGATCGAAATCAGTAATAGTTGTGGCGCGGATGCGGATACGGCTGACCGAACCTGAATAGGTGCCGATGGTGACCGTATCACCAATGCGGATCGGGCGTTCGAACAAGATGATCAGGCCCGATACGAAGTTGGCGAAAATCTCCTGCAAACCAAAGCCCAACCCCACCGACAGCGCGGCGACCAGCCACTGCAGTTTGTCCCAAGATACGCCAAGCGATCCCAGCACGGTGATAATACCGATCACGGTGATCGAATAACTGAGAATGGTCGTGATGGCGTAAGAAGCCCCCTGCCGTAATTGCAGTCGCGAGAGCACCAGCACTTCCAGTAAACCGGGTAGGTTTCGGGTCATCACGTAGGCGACGATGATAGCAACAAACGCCAGCAGCAGATTACCGAGCGTGACCGTTTGCTGCACCACCGCGCCGGCAACATTACTTGAGTAGTGCCACAGGCTGATGCTGTCAAGATAAGAGATAACCGTCAGTAAGTCGGACCAAATCCAGTAGAACACCGAGGCAAAGACAAAGAACAGTGCCATGGTGGTCAGACGCAGAGATTGTTGGTTAATTTGATCCAAGCCGAGTGGCTGCTCTTCGATGACCTCGCTACCTTCCGCCCCCTCTTTGGCACTATTACTTTGACGCCGTGCCAGCGCACGCCGGTAAGCCAGCCGACGCGCAGCAACGCTTAAGCCGCGCAATGCGGTCTGATAGGTGAAATTCCACAGGATCAGCAAATAGAGGCTGTCTATCCAGCGCCCGGCCAGACGCAGGGTCGTATAGAAATACCCGGCCAGCATCAGGCCAATCAAAAATACCGGCGCAAGGGCAATCGCGGTCACAATCGTGAGGCGCACGGTTTGCGAGTTTTTCTCACGCCAGCCGTCGCGGCAGATAGGGAAAACCAGGACGGCCAGCACCGCCAGCGTCAGTAAAATCACCACCTGCCCGATGATGTCATCAACCAATCCCAGTGGTGCTTTTTCGCCGCCTACCGACCAGAATATCAGCGGCAACATCACCAAACTCAACCGCACCACAGACCTGCGATAATGGGCACACTGTTTAGCTGGCGTGTTGAAATGACGCTCGCTCACACCATTTGGCTTGAGCAGGCGGTAACAAAAACCCATGATCAGCAGGAAAACGGCCAGCCGCTGTGACAGCGTCCACAGGAAGTCACTGAGATGAATGTCGCACTGTGAGAACCAATACCCTACGCCAATAACAAATAGCACCAGCGGCAGCGTGTTCAGCAACGTAAGCAGCAGAGCACGTGGTGTATGCATTTGCGTATCGCGCTTTAGCTGCCCCACATCGTTGTTGAGGTTGTCGATATGCTTATCAATGGATTTTTTGCGCCAGAGCAGGACTAAAATAACCAACAAGAGAGGGACGGTCACCGGCAAAGAGTGCAGCGCACCTAGCATCAGTTCGCCCCGCGGCATATTCAGGTGAAACTCGCTGACCTGCGTTTTTACCTCACCAGGCAAAGACTTTATGAACTCCCAGTTCATTGGTTTGTTACTGCTCACCCAGAAAATCTGCTGCGTCAGGGTTTGAGTCAGCGACTCATTAATGCTCATTAACTGCTGCTGGTTGATTTGCAGGTTAATCGCCAGAGAGAGCTGGTTACCAAGTTGCTTATTGAGCTGATCAAGCAGTTCACGGCGCATATCCACAATCTGGTCCAACGCGTCACTGATATTTTCGTTGATCTTCTCTTTGCTGCTATCCACCACACTCTGAATATAGGTGTCCCCCTGGAATAACGCATCACGCTGCTGGTTTATGGTGAACTGCTCAAGGCGCAGGTCCGCAATACGGGTGCTCATGTCGGTGATAAGGCCCGTCGGCGGAGTGGTATTTTGCTGCTGCTGGTAAAGAATGCGGGACAGCAACAGGCTACCTTTCAGCACGCTGATCTGCTCTTTCAGGTCATGTTCAGCCTGAGAGGAACGGTCGAGCCAGTTTTTGATGGTGATGTTCTTTTGAACCAGCTGATTGCCCGCTTCCGTCGCGGCAATCAGGCGCTGGCTGAGCGTGCGGTTGATCCCCAACTCCTGCGCCACCAACGGATCATTTTGAATGTTAGAGTTGTCATCCGGCGTTTGCGCCGCTTTGGCCGTACGCTCAGACAAGGTCAGCCGTTTACCATTCACCACCTGCTGGAAAATCTGCGCCACGCGCTCCAGTTGGCTGATATGAGCATTAGTGAAGTCACGCTGCTTTTGCAATAAATCCTGCAAGGTGGTGTTGGCTTCAAGACTTTTACGCTGGAAGTCTATCTGCGCACTCAACAATGCCTGCTGCGCCATCAGCATGGTCTGCTGGCTCGCCCTCAGGTTCTCCTGACTTGGTGACAACCCATTGAGTTGATTTCGAATTTTCTGAATACCCAGCGAATAAGTGTACATCGCGTTTTGCACACGCTCAGGCTGGGTTTGTAATGAGATCAGTTGGGTATTGAAGGTGGATAAATCATCCTGTGATGACTGGAGATCATCAAGTGTGTCAGTCAGGTGGCTTTCCAACTGACGCAGCGACAGCGCAGCCAGAGACTCCTGAGTCACACCATCATTATTACCATTTTTCAGTTTTTCCAGGCCGTCAGTGGCAGCCCGTAACTTAGCGGGGGCCTCGCTGACCTGCTGGCGCAGTTGCGCGGCATCCTGTTTGACACGCTCAAGCGCATCCAGATATTCAAGGGTATGAATTAAATCCTGCTGGGAAAGTTTCTCGACCGGGGTCAGGCTTTTCTGCTTAGTCAGTGAATCGAGCTGATTTTGCACTTCATTACGCGTGGGTAAATCATTGCTGACTGCCGCGCTGGCGGGTGAAAGGCTGAAAGCGCCGAGGAATACGGTCAATATAAATGCCAGTACACGCCACAGTCTCAGCGAAAACAAAGATAACCACAGTGTGGAGAACAACGCGCAAAATCGGCTAAGCATGAGTTAACTTCATGTCAAAAAAGAGAGAATGATATTAACACCACAATAACAGCTGACCCAGAGCCAAAAGAGGGGAAAAGCGTGTCAGAATACAACAAAGCACAGCAGGAAAACCGGGGAAAAGGCCAGGGGAAATCAGAGGGCTTTTTTAGGCAGCAAGAGACTGGGACACAATTGTAACATTTCTATATAAGTATCAATGAACTGGCCTGCCTGACACTCCAAATCAAAGCTCTCAGGGATAAACAACCAGTTCTCCATCAACCCGGTCAAATAGGCGCGCAATATAATGGCCGCCTGTCGCGGGTGAAGATCTTTCGGCAATTGTTCAGCCTCAATGCATCGCTGCAGGATCCGCTCCACTTTGCCATAGCCTTCCATATAAAGCGCTTTTCGTGCGTCATGAACCGAGGTCATCTCCCCCACAAATTCACATTTGTGAAATATAATTTCCATCAATGCCCTACGACGGGTATCCGTTGCTGTGGCACGTAAAATGTAAATCAGTATCTCACGCAGAATACGCAGTGGATTATTAGGAAACTTTGTCTGATACTCTAATTCGAGATCATGTATCTGGGATTCACATTGTTCCCAGACGCCGTTAAACAGTTCCACTTTATTTTTGAAATGCCAGTAGATAGCGCCCCGTGTTACACCGGCTGCATTAGCAATATCGGTCAACGAAGTAGAAGCAACTCCGCGGGCAGAAAATTCCCGTACCGCAGCATTAATAATCTGCTGCCGTGTTTCAAGTGCCTGTAATTTGGTTTTTCGTGCCATAGGGTTAGCTTTTGGGGGCGTTTGATTTACATACATTCGGGAATGTATGTAACATAGCATGCACATATAAAAAGCGCAGCAATGGGTTTAAAAGCTTGTGATCCATTGGACAATTTGAAATCGGACACTTGAGGTTTATTTATGAACAAAAACAGAGGGTTAACGCCTCTGGCGGTAGTTCTGATGCTTTCCGGAAGCTTAGCACTTACAGGATGTAACGATAAAGAAGCTCCACAGGGTGCGCATAAAGCGCCAGACGTCGGCGTTGTTACGCTAAAATCTGCGCCTTTGAATGTGACAACTGAGCTTCCGGGTCGTACTGCCTCTTTCCGTATCGCAGAAGTCCGCCCACAAGTCACCGGAATTATCCTTAAACGTAACTTCGTTGAAGGCAGTGACATTAAAGCAGGCATGTCCTTGTATCAAATTGACCCGGCTACCTATCAGGCTGCCTATGACAGCGCTAAAGGTGATCTGGTTAAAGCTCAGGCTAATGCTCAGGTTTCCCGTGTGACAGTTAACCGCTACAAGTCATTGCTGGGCACCAACTACATCAGTAAACAAGACTATGACACGGCCTTCTCTACCGCTGCCCAGGCTGATGCGACAGTTGTCGCGGCTAAAGCGGCTGTTGAATCTGCCCGTATTAATTTGGCCTACACCAAAGTGACTTCACCGATTTCCGGCCGTATTGGCAAATCGTCGGTGACCGAAGGCGCACTGGTGACTAATGGTCAGGCGAATGCTCTGGCGACGGTTCAACAACTTGACCCTATCTATGTTGACGTTACTCAGTCCAGCAATGATTTCCTGCGTCTGAAACAGGAACTGGCTAACGGTTCGATTAAACAAGCTAACGGTAAAGCCCAGGTTAAATTGCTGTTAGATAACGGTAGTGAATATTCGCAGGCGGGTACATTGGAATTCTCTGATGTTACCGTTGACGAAACCACTGGCTCCATTACGCTGCGTGCTGTCTTCCCTAACCCGAAAGATGAGCTGTTGCCTGGCATGTTCGTTCGCGCCCGTCTTGATGAAGGTGTGAATGAGAATGCGTTACTGGCACCTCAGCAAGGTATCACCCGTAATCCACGCGGTGATGCGACTGCGATGGTCGTTGGCGCAGATAACAAAGTTGAACTTCGCACTGTCGTGACATCACAAGCCATTGGCGACAAATGGGTTGTGACCGATGGTCTGAAATCGGGTGACAAAATCATCGTGACCGGATTGCAGAAAATCAAGCCAGGCGTGCAGGTCAATGCGCAGGAAGTCGATCAAAACGCAGGTGCTGATAAAAAGCCTGCATCTGATACAGCGCCGAAGTCTTAATAGGAGCCGGTAATTCATGGCTAAGTTTTTTATAGATCGCCCGATATTTGCATGGGTTATCGCCATCATCATCATGTTGGCGGGTGGGTTGGCAATCATGAGTTTGCCAATCGCACAGTATCCAACCGTTGCGCCACCGGCTATCCAGCTGACCGCAACTTATCCGGGCGCAGATGCGCAAACGGTTCAGGATACCGTAACTCAGGTTATTGAACAGAACATGAACGGCATCGATAACATGATGTACATGTCCTCGACCAGTGACTCGTCGGGTACCGTTCAGATAACTATCACCTTTGCCTCCGGCACTGATGCGGATATCGCGCAGGTGCAGGTGCAGAACAAACTGCAGTTAGCAACGCCGTTGCTGCCGCAGGAAGTTCAACAGCAGGGTATTTCGGTTGAGAAATCGAGCAGCAGCTTCCTGATGGTGGCAGGCTTTATTTCCAACAACGGTACGATGAACCAGGATGACATCGCCGACTACGTTGGTTCTAACATCAAAGACCCTATCAGCCGAACTAACGGTGTGGGTGATGTTCAGCTGTTTGGTGCTCAGTACGCAATGCGTATCTGGATGGATCCAAACAAACTGAATAATTTCCAGCTGACGCCGGTTGATGTTATCAATGCGATTAAAATTCAGAACAACCAGATTGCAGCAGGTCAACTGGGTGGTACTCCACCGGTTCCAGGCCAGCAGTTGAACTCATCCATCGTGGCGCAGACCCGTCTGAAGTCTACGGATGAATTCGGTAAAATCATTCTGAAAGTGAATACCGACGGCTCGCAGGTTCGTCTGAAAGACGTGGCAAAAATCGAACTGGGTGGTGAAAACTACGACGTTATTGCCCGCTTCAATGGACAACCGGCATCAGGTTTGGGTATTAAACTCGCCACTGGCGCTAACGCCCTTGATACTGCAGCATCCGTCAAGGCGACGCTGGCTAAGCTTCAGCCGTTCTTCCCGGCGGGCTTAGAGGTTGTTTACCCGTATGACACCACGCCGTTCGTTAAAATCTCGATTAAAGAAGTAGGCAAAACGCTGTTCGAAGCCATCGTTCTGGTCTTCCTGGTGATGTTCCTGTTCCTGCAAAACTTCCGCGCCACGTTGATCCCAACGATTGCCGTGCCGGTGGTTCTGTTAGGTACATTTGCGATCCTGGCCGCGTTTGGCTATTCGATAAACACCCTGACGATGTTCGGGATGGTGCTCGCGATAGGCCTGTTAGTAGATGATGCTATCGTGGTGGTAGAAAACGTCGAGCGTGTCATGGCCGAAGAGGGCCTGCCGCCAAAAGAAGCCACTAAGAAGTCGATGGAGCAGATCCAGGGCGCACTGGTAGGTATTGCCATGGTGCTGTCAGCGGTATTTATCCCGATGGCCTTCTTCGGTGGTTCTACCGGTGTTATCTACCGTCAGTTCTCCATTACCATCGTTTCCGCGATGGTGCTGTCAGTGCTGGTAGCGATGATCCTGACCCCGGCATTGTGTGCCACCATGCTTAAACCTATTGCCAAGGGCGACCACGGCGAGAAAAAAGGTTTCTTCGGCTGGTTTAACAAGAAATTTGACCAAAGCGCACACCACTATACCGACAGCGTAGGCAACATTCTGCGCAGCACTGGTCGTTACTTGCTGATTTATCTGCTGATCGTAGTTGGGATGGCGTTGCTGTTTATCCGCCTGCCAACCTCCTTCCTGCCGGAAGAAGACCAGGGCGTATTCCTGACCATGGCGCAGTTGCCTGCAGGTGCGACTCAGGAACGTACGCAGAAAGTGCTCGATGAAGTCAGCAACTATTATCTGACCAAAGAAAAAGCCAACGTGAACTCAGTGTTTACCGTTAACGGCTTTGGCTTCGCCGGTCGTGGACAGAACACCGGTATAGCGTTCATCAGTCTGAAAGACTGGTCTGAGCGTAGCGGTGCTGAAAACAAAGTTCCTGCTATAGCAGGCCGTGCAATGGGTGCGTTCAGCACCATTAAAGATGCATTGGTGTTCCCGTTCAACTTACCCGCAATTGTTGAGTTGGGTACGGCGACAGGTTTTGACTTCCAGTTGATTGACCAGGCTAACCTTGGACATGACAAACTGACGCAGGCACGTAACCAGTTACTGGGCATGATTGCTCAACATCCTGACTTGCTGACTCAGGTGCGTCCAAACGGACTGGAAGATACACCACAGTTTAAAATTGAAATCGATCAGGAAAAAGCCACCGCGCTTGGTGTGTCCATTTCTGATATCAACACCACGCTGGGTGCGTCGATTGGTGGTAGCTATGTCAACGACTTCATCGACCGTGGTCGCGTGAAGAAAGTGTACATTCAGGCCGACAGCCAATACCGTATGTTGCCGAAAGACATCGATAACCTCTATGTCCGAAACAGCACCGGTCAGATGGTTCCATTCTCCTCGTTCTCGAGCGCGAAATGGGAATACGGTTCGCCGCGTCTGGAACGCTATAACGGTTTACCGTCGATGGAAATCCTCGGCCAGCCATCACCAGGCAAGAGTAGTGGTGATGCAATGGCGATGATGGAATCCCTGGCGTCGAAACTGCCTAGCGGTATCGGTTACGACTGGACAGGTCTGTCCTATCAGGAACGTTTATCTGGTAACCAGGCCCCTGCCCTGTATGCCATCTCCCTGATAGTGGTCTTCCTGTGTCTGGCCGCCTTGTATGAGAGCTGGTCTATACCGTTCTCGGTTATGCTGGTTGTTCCACTCGGCGTTGTGGGGGCATTGATCGCGGCCACCATGCGCGGCCTGAGCAATGACGTTTACTTCCAGGTGGGCCTGTTGACCACCATTGGATTGTCAGCGAAGAACGCCATATTGATTGTAGAGTTCGCCAAAGACCTGATGGACAAAGAAGGTAAGGGTCTGATTGAGGCGACACTCGAAGCTGTTCGTATGCGTTTACGTCCGATTCTGATGACGTCACTGGCATTCATCCTCGGTGTTATGCCGCTGGTTATCAGTAGTGGTGCCGGTTCAGGTGCACAGAACGCCGTAGGTACTGGCGTAATGGGCGGGATGATCACCGCAACGCTGCTGGCGATCTTCTTTGTTCCGGTCTTCTTCGTGGTGGTTCGCCGCCGCTTCGGTAAGAAGAACGTGGATATCGAACATACGCATGCACCAGAGCACCACAATCCGTAACGGATGAAAGAACATCATGAAGGCCGCGCAAGCGGCCTTTTTTTTTGCCTAAAGAGGCTTGAACCACAAAACGAACCGGTGCATACTATTGTTATAGTATAACATAACAATAGAGGCCAATATGAAACCCGGTATCCATCCTGCTTACCGCACCGTGGTATTTCACGACACCAGCGCAGACGAATATTTCAAAGTCGGCTCCACCATCAAAACCGATCGCACCATTGAACTGGAAGGCAATACCTTCCCGTACATCACTATCGAAGTCTCTTCTGCCTCGCACCCGTATTACACCGGTAAGCAGAAAGAGTACTCAAAAGAAGGCAGTACCGCGCGCTTCAACCAGCGTTTCGGCAGCTTCCTGGGTAAAAAGTAATACGTATTTAGGGAGTCAAGATGCAGGTATTAAGTTCATTGCGCTCGGCCAAAAATCGTCACCCGGACTGCCGGGTTGTTCGTCGCAAAGGCCGTATTTACGTGATTTGCAAAAGTAATCCACGCTTTAAGGCTGTACAGGGTAAGAAGAAGAGACGCTAATTTTCTTAAAACGCTTCTTTTTCTGAAGATAAAAAAAGCCCCGTCGCTTGCCCGACGGGGCTTTTCGTTATGACAGAAATGATGATCCCCTTTCCGCACTGGGTACGGAAGGGGGTTGGCACTTACTTCATGCTGGCGACAATAGATTCAACGTTGTGTTTAAAGGCTTTCTCATAGGTAGTTGCCGGTCCTTTCGGTCCTGACAGCGCTTCTGGGTAAAGTTCGCCCCCCGCCTGCGCGCCTGTTGCGGCAGCGATTTGCTTCACCAGACGAGGATCCGTCTGATTCTCAATAAAGTAGGTTTTGACCTTCTCTTCCTTGATCTGTTTGATCAACGATGCCACACCGCTGGCACTGGCTTCTGACTCGGTTGAAAAACCGACCGGTGCCATAAAGGTAACCTTGTACTCACGACCAAAATAACCAAAGGCATCATGGCTGGTCAGCACTTTACGCTTCTCTTGTGGAATACCGGCGAACTCAGACTTAGCCCATTCATCCAACTTTTTCAGTTGGTCTATATAGGCACCGCCACGCTGACGGAAATAATCCGCGTCTTCAGGATCCGCCGCAATTAGCGCATTCATTACGTTGGTCGCATAAATGACACCATTCGCCATACTGTTCCAGGCATGCGGATCGGTGATTTGTTTCCCGTCGTCTACCATCTGACGCGAGTTCACGCCGTCTGATGCGGTAACCACTTTGCCTTTATAGCCTGAGGCGGAAACCAGACGGTCGATCCACCCTTCCAGGCCCAGACCACTGACGAAAACGACGTCGGAGGCGTTGATGGCTTTACTGTCTTTTGGCGAAGGCTCGAAGCTGTGCGGATCACCATCGGGACCGACCAGGCTGGTGACTTTCACATGCTCACCACCGACTTCGTGGACGATATCCCCTAAAATTGAAAAACTGGCCACAGCATTAACAGTTTTCGCCATGGCCAGCGGGCTCGACAGCAGGGCAGCTACTGCCAGAGCAACAGGTAAACGTTTCATCATTTCTCCTTTCTTGTGGTACTGCTTAACGACGCGATGCAGTCAACATGCCGCCCCGCGTTCCAAATAAGACTGAGATAAAGAAAATAACGCTGGCGCTGAGAACAATCGCCGGCCCTGCCGGCAGCGATGCATAGTAAGACCACACCAGGCCAACCACGCTGCTGATGACGCCAATCACCATCGCGCTGAGAATGGTATGCGGCAGGTCACGCGCCCAAAAGCGTGCACTGGCAGCGGGCAACATCATCAGCCCGACGGACATCAATGTGCCGAGGATTTGGAAGCCGGCCACCAGGTTCACCACCACCAGCGCCAGGAATATCCCATGGATCGCCGCCAGCCATTTACCGGCACTGACTCGCAGAAAAAGCGAGTCAAACGATTCAATCACCAGCGCACGGTAAACCGCAGCCAACACCAGCAGTGAAACGCTGGTAATAATGCCCACCATGACGATGGCCGAAGAGTCGATCGCCAGAATCGAACCAAACAACACGTGCAGTAAATCCACGCTGGAACCGCGTAACGACACCAGCGTCACACCGAGCGCCAAAGAGCCCAGATAGAACCCGGCAAAACTGGCATCCTCTTTCAGTTGGGTGCGGCGACTTACCAGCCCGGAAAGCATGGCGACAGCCAGACCGGCAATAAACCCGCCGATCCCCATCGCCACCAAAGACATTCCTGAGATTAAATAGCCAATAGCCGCCCCCGGTAAAACGGCGTGAGATAAGGCATCGCCCACCAGGCTCATCCTGCGCAGCAAGAGAAAAACACCTAACGGCGTGGCGCTGATGGAAAGCGCCAGACAGGCAATTAAGGCACGGCGCATAAAGCCGAATTCGATAAAAGGATCAGTAAGGAGATGTAAAAGTATCATGACGCGGTGACCCCGGCTGCCAGACTAAAAGTCTCAGTAGAGACGCAGGCATGCGTCCGGTTGGGGAAATTATTGAGGACATCATCGGTGGTTCCCCAGATATTGCGCTCAGCACTGAGATATAAAACCTGAGGGAAATGACGCGCTACCATGGAAATATCGTGCAAAACTGCAATGACCGTTTTTCCTTCACGGTGCCACAGGGCAATCACCTTTAGCAGCAGTTCAATGGTCTGACTGTCGATGCCAGTGAATGGTTCATCTAGCATAATAAGCGGCGCCTGCTGAATAAGCAGTCGCGCAAACAGTGTACGTTGCAATTGCCCACCGGACAGCTCACCGACAGGCCAATGCGCCATATCACTCATACCGACTGTCTCCAGTGCCTCTGTCACCTGCACTACCGACCGGCGGCTAATGCCGCCAAATAATCCACTTTGCGGCCAACAGCCCATGGCAACCAGATCAAAAACGCTGATAGGAAACGCGCGGTCCAGCTCAGCCTGCTGAGGTAAATACGCCAACCGTGGCCGCTTACCGTCGCAGCCTGTGTCCTCGAAACTGACTTTTCCCGCGACAGGCGCCTGTAGCCCTGCCAGCGTTTTCAGGAAGGTTGATTTACCTGCACCATTCGCGCCGATAATGGCGGTCAGCGACCCCATGGCAAAACGTCCATTGATTGGCATCGCCACTGCGCGCCGGTCATAGCCGACGGAAAGTTCATTAACTGAAATCATGGCAATGAAATAGCCCAATAAATACCACCCCAAAGCAATGCCAACAGAGTGATAGCAGCACCGCAGCGGGTAAGTGCAGAGAGAGTAAATAGCGTTTTGTGCATGGGAAGCCTCTTTTTTGTTATAGTATAACATCACACACAAGACTTTTATTCAATGGCTGAGGTTGTAATCTTTTATGTCCCGCCGCGTTACTGCCCGTGAGAAAGCCCCCTCTGCGTCTGGAGCGCAGACAGCGCTTAGTTGAATTCATGTAAGTAAAAGGTAATTAAATATGAACTAACAATAAAAAACCTATAAATCATAAAGATATAAAACAAGCTGGGGTAAAAAAAATTTCAAGCCCAGACACATTCTGTTGGAAAATATGTAATAATAAGATTACGACCATTTCAAAGAGGGGAATCGCATGAAGAAATTAATCCCTTATGAAATCGATGGGAAAGAACTTTCCGTCGCGTATTTACAACATGTAATTGAAGGGCATCTTTCAGATATCGAAGACCCTTTGGTTGGCGATTTGAGTTATTACTCTGAAAATGCCCAATATACGCCCAGCTCTTTGAAGGTTACGTCTATCACCCCGATGGGTAACGAATCATATTCAATGAGTTATCAGTTCAAATGGACAATTTTTAATGGTTGTCTGGACATAAATTCTGATGAGTCCACCACTGAACGCGTGTCATTTAACGTTAAACCTCATGCACTAGAATTTGATATTATTGATACAATACGCTCTACAATGACGGATGAATTGTAAGTTTGAGTAATACGTTTGCGTAAGTTTGGGAAAATGAATTACATTTATAATGTGGTCATTTTAATAAACCCTCTTTTCAACGTTTCACTGTTATCTGTGTTTATTGTTGAGTAGCAACAAATGTTTTAGTTTGTCGTTCAAAGCGTTTCGACGTTGCTGTTATCCCGTAAGCCACCAAGTTTTGTTGTTTACTCACTGAGTGTTATCAACACCGAATAAGCCATTACGGAGGGGATGATATGGATGAGTACTCGCCTAAGCGACATGATATAGCACAGTTGCGGTTCCTGAATGAAAACCTGTACGACGAAGGAATTGCGACGCTGGGGGACAGCCACCACGGCTGGGTTAACGACCCGACATCAGCGGTCAATCTGCAACTTAATGAACTGATCGAACACATTGCGTCTTTCGTGATGAGCTTCAAAATAAAATATCCTGATGACAACCACCTGAGCGATCTGGTTGAAGAGTATCTGGATGATACCTATACCTTGTTCAGTAATTATGGAATTAATGATTCTGATTTACGTCAATGGCAAAAGACCAAAAAACGACTATTCAGAATGTTCTCAGGTGAGTACGTCTGTACCCTGATGAAAACTTAAGTAATACTTTACCCGCAGTATTTGAGATTAATAACGAAAAGGCCATGATGAACAAATTCGACTATTTGATGCGTTTAAGAAAATGCACCACAATTGATACACTTGAGCGCGTCATTGAGAAAAACAAGTATGAACTTTCCGACGATGAACTAGAGTTGTTTTACTCCGCAGCCGATCACCGCCTGGCAGAGCTAACCATGAATAAGCTCTACGACAAAGTGCCGGTTGCCGTTTGGAAATTCGTACGTTAACGTTGTTCATAAATGTCTTCATTGGGCCAGTAATATGACTGGCCCAATGGTTATTATATCAGCAAAAACATTCCTCGCCCTTAACTGTTCTGTTTATTGAAATGCTTAACTATCTTTCTTAATTCTTTCCTGAAAAGCCCTTAATAAAAATTGAAAACACTGCTCCGTTTGCGGCGAACGCAAAGGTGCAGGTTTACGCATCATGGCGACAGTTCGACTCAGCGTTGGTTGCTGCAACGGAATGACCGTTAATTCATCGTCATTGAGCGAGGCTGTATACAATTGGGGTAAAATGGCCAGCGCCAGCCGTGAACGCACCAGTCCGTACAGGGTTTCCTGAAAATCGACGCGATAGTTTATGCTCAGGTTGATTTTGTGACTCTCGACTATTGCCGTCACCAGCCTGCTGACATTCCCTTTCAGAAACAGCGCAATGGGCCTTTTAGCTAATTGCCGCCAAGGTAAATTGTGCGTTTCTGCTAATACATCGTCCTTACGCATCACCACCACAAATGGATCCTCAAGCAGAGGATAAACCGTCAGGCTGTCAGGCACCGTGCTGTCTGCCGCGCCAATGCCGAAATCCAGTGAACCATTATCCAACTCAACCAACAGCGCATCGTTGGTCAGATCGTGAAATTCGACGCGCATTGTAGGGAAGTGTTCGGAAAGTAACTGCGGTACAGCAGGAAACAACAACGTACTCACCGAAGGCACTAATCCGATGCGCAGCGTGCCATCACCGCCCTGCTGCATGATTTGCTGCATATCATCAAACGCACTGTGTGCAACATTCAGCAGCCGTTCCGCATGAGGCAATATCGCCACACCAAGCTCCGTTAGTGTCACGGCCTGCGCAGTGCGATTAAGCAGCTTCCCACCCAATACCGACTCTATTTGCCGTAACGCACTGCTGAGCGCAGGCTGGCTGATCGCCAGCCTGTTTGCGGTTTCCGTGAAACTGCGCAACTGCGCCAGAGTCACGAAATATTGCACCTGCTTGAGGGATAACGCAGGCAGTCGGCGCCAGGGTTCAGACATAGCTTGCGGTGATCCTGTCATAAAGGGAAACGATTGCTCAGCATAACCCCTTCTTATAGAGCGATAAAATAAATCATCTGTGCAAACCCCATTCCGCTCCCTACATTAGCCTGATGACTTTCCGCTTACGGACTTTATCCATGAATAATTATGCTTCTGACATCGCCCTGCGTCAGCGCGCGGTACAGGCAGCTTTAGGCAATATCCCTTTTGACCGTCTGCTAGTTAACACCCGGGTTATCGATATGGTCACTGGCGAAATCCGCAACGCCGATGTAGGCATGACCGGCAGCATGATTGCCAGCGTGCATCCGTGCGGAAAGTTTACTCAAACCGAAAACGTTGATGACCTGGCAGGCGCCTACTTATCTCCGGGGCTGATTGATACTCACGTTCATATCGAAAGTTCGCATCTGCCACCGGAGCGCTACGCAGAGATCGTCGTCGCACAGGGCACCACGACCGTGTTCTGGGATCCCCATGAGCTGGCGAATGTGCTGGGCGTAGACGGTGTGCGCTATGCGGTGGACTCCAGCCGTAATCTGCCCTTGAGAGTGATTTGCGCCGCGCCATCCAGCGTCCCTTCCACCCCTGATCTTGAAATGTCAGGGGCTGAATTCGGCGGTCTGGAGATGGAAACCATGTTGAGCTGGCCGGAAGTGGCGGGTGTGGCAGAAGTGATGGACATGCACGGCGTACTCAATGGCAGCGAGAAAATGCTGGAGATCCTTGAGGCAGGCTTGCGCAGTGGCAAACTTATCGAAGGTCATGCGCGCGGCCTGAAAGGTGCCGGGTTACAAGCGTACCTCGCCGCCGGAATCACCTCCGACCACGAACTCACCTCGGCAGAAGATGCTCTCGAAAAGCTTCGCGCCGGCCTGACGCTGCAAATTCGCGGTTCGCACCCCTATTTGTTGGCTGACATTGTGGTCGCACTAAAAACGCTTCCGCACCTCTCCTCGCAAATCACCCTGTGCACCGATGATGTCCCGCCGGACCATTTATTAGAAAAAGGCGGTTTGATCGCGCTAATTAAACTGCTTATATCCCACGGTCTGCGGGCTGAAGACGTGCTTCGCATGGCAACTTTCAATGCCGCAATCCGTATGCAGCGTCCTGACTTAGGCTTGATCGCCTCCGGGCGCATCGCCGATCTGGTCATCTTTGACTCACTGGAAACGCTCAATCCGCTGCGGGTCTACGTGGCGGGCAAGTGCGTTTCGCTCAACGGTAAACTGCTGTTTAGCCCACCAGCCGCCAGCGATGTTCTGCCACCGCGCGACACGATGCGCCTTTCAGCGCAAGTTGCCGAAGATTTCCAGCTGCACATTCCTGGCCTGAAAAACGGTCAGGCGCGGCTGCGTAATATTAAAGGCGCACGCTTTACCCAGTGGGGCGAAGTGACGGTAGAAGTTCGTGAAGGCGTAGTGCAGATCCCCGCGGGCTTTAGCCTGATTTGGGTCAAACACCGCCATGGCCGCCACGACGCCACGCCGCGCATGGCTCTGCTGGAAGGCTGGGGAGAGTTACGCGGCGCGATTGCTACCTCCTATTCCCATGACTCGCACAATCTGGTGGTGCTGGGCCGTGACCCGGCCGACATGATGCTGGCGGCAAATCAGCTTATCACCAGCGGCGGTGGCATGGCGCTCAGTCAGAACGGTGCGTTGCTGGCCCATATCGCTATGCCAATTGCAGGCATGTTGTCAGACTTGCCTGCCGCACAGCTGGCCGAACAGTTTAAAAACCTGCGGGAACTCAGCGGCCAAATCGCCGATTGGGAACCCCCTTATCGGGTATTTAAAGCCATTGAAGGCACGTGTCTGGCTTGCAATGCCGGCCCGCACTTGACGGATTTAGGCCTGACCGACGGTGAATTACGCGAAGTTGTCGACCCTGTCCTCGAAATTTGGGAAAACGACGCGTAACGGCGTGCACAAACACGCCGTTGAAACAGTGATAGCAAAAACAACATCATAATAAACAGAACGTTTCAGGGAGTTTTCATCATGACTGACAGTTCCATTAAAAACGTCGCGACGGCCAGCGACGAAAGCTGGTTACAGCGACGTTTTCAATTGCGCCAGCGTGGCACGCGGGTAAAAACCGAGTGTCTGGCGGGTATCACCGGTTTCCTGGCAGCGGCCTATTTATTGGTGGTGATCCCCGGTCTGCTGGCGACCGGCGGTATCGATAAAGGTGCAGCCACTACCGGCGTGATCCTGGTATTTGTGCTGGGGACGCTGCTGATGGCGTTCTATGCCAACTTGCCTTTTATGGTCGGCCCCGGCATAGGCGGTTCGGTACTGGTTGGGATCACACTGGCGGGAGATGGCATCAGTTGGCCCGTTGCGCTGGGGATCGCCTGCTGGTCGGGAATTCTGTTCTTCGTGATGACGGTGTTTGGGCTGCGGGAAGTGGTGACGCGCTCGGTGCCTCAGTCAATCAAGCTCGGGCTGACAGCATCCATCGGCATTTTCATCGCGCTGCTCGGGTTTCGTAATGCCGGTCTGGTGCTGGCGAATGCCAAAAACAGTGCACTGGCGTTGGGTGATTTCACCTCACCCGGCGCGCTGATAGCCCTGCTCGGCTTACTGGCCGCAGTTGGTTTAGAGGCAAGAAAAGTACCAGGCGCAATCTTATGGGCGATTTTGTTATCCACGCTGGTCGGTATTCCTTTTGGCGTAACGCATCTGCCGCCGCAATGGCTTTCGATGCCGCACTCGCTCGCGCCGCTGTTAGGTAAAGTTGATCTGATCGGTGCCATTAATATTGCTTTCTTACCCTTCCTGTTCATTTTCTTTGCGTCGGAATTCTTCTCTACCATGGGAACCACGCTGGCAGTCGGCGGTGAAGCCGGCCTGCTGGATGAACAAGGCAATATGCCGCACATCAACCGTCCGTTTATGGTGGACTCGATTGCTGCCGCACTCGGTCCCCTCGTCGGTATTCCGGCGGCCACTGCGCTGATTGAATCCTCTGCAGCGGCAGAAGCGGGCGGAAAAACCGGGCTGACGGCACTGACGGCCGCAGTGATGTTCCTGCTGACACTGCTTTTCACACCCATTGCGTTGATGATCCCCAAAGAAGCCACCGCCCCTGCGCTGATTCTTATCGGCCTGAATATGTTCAGCGGCCTGCGCAAAGTGGACCTGGCGAATTTCACCGACGGTTTACCGGTGCTGATGATGGTGATGATCACCCTGATTTCCAACAGTTTTGGTACCGGTATTGCCGGCGGCCTACTGTTTTACATCATCATTAAAGTGGTGGCGGGAAAAGCGCGGGAGGTACCGCTGGGGCTGTACATTTTGGCGATTCCGCTGGCCTACTACTTCACGACACTCGTGCATCACTGACGATTGGAAATCGTGTTAAAAACAGGGTGCGATGATCGTGCCCTTTTTTATGGGCGCAGAAAATGACTCAGGGAAAATACAGGGGGGAAAATACGGGTAAAAAAGAGGGTATGACAGAAATGGTGGAGGCCCTGCCAGCTACATCCCGGCACACACGACGCCTGCTGCGGCTGCTTCCTTCCGGACCTGACCGAGTTAACAAGTTAGTGTTGCGGGAGAACCAACAGGGCCCCCATTGTCATTACTGGCTCCGTGTCCCCATGCAGGAGAATCGAAGCGGTCTGCATTATCAGGGATGGGCGCGCCAAAAGCAAGGTAACCGCCGACGACCGTTGTTTTCTTATACAACCCCCCGATTCCTTCGCCATGTAAGAAGCTTTATGAAATCAGGGTTTACGGCATAATGGGGGCATCCACACTGAGGAGCCAACCATGTCGGAGACAGATAATTTTCGCCAGCGCGTCTATCAGATAATCGCGGCCATTCCGCCGGGGCAAGTCACGACTTATGGCAACGTGGCGCAGTTGGCCGGTTCTCCACGCGCCGCTCGTCAGGTCGGCGGGGTACTCAGAAGATTACCCGAAGGCAGTTCGCTGCCCTGGCACCGGGTGATTAACCGTCACGGCGAGATCTCCCAGCAGGGTGAAGATTTCAAACGTCAGCGGCAAGCGCTGCTATCAGAAGGCATTATGTTTGAAAACGGACGTATTGATCTGGAGAAATATGGTTGGAAGTGGTGATTAACATCCATAAAAAAACACCGCCGCAGCGGTGTTTTTGACGCTCATTGTCCTTTCGCCGGGTATTAATACATTGGCTGAGCTGGCGCCGGATCGACCGGTGCCGGAGCAGGTGCGGTCGGTGCAGCTTCAAGCCCCGGGTTATTCGGATTGCTCATCGGTCCCAGGCCTGCTGGTTTGGTAGCGACTGGTACGGAAGCAACGGGCACTAACTGCAAGTCAGCACGGGTACCCTGTCCACGGTTGACCACTTCTTTCACCGAGTCGGTGATGAAGGTCATCTGACCATTTACCGTCACAGCTGCACTCAAGATCACGCGTGCGTTTGGCGCGATATCCTGAGGGTTGTATGGCAGAATAAAGGTAAAGGGTGACTGTTTACCACCGGTACGGGCCACTTTCTGCGCAATGACGCGGGATGGTGCATCGGACATCGAGGCATCAGACATCGTTACCGTCAAAACGGCGTCAGGCGGCAGAGCAATGCGTTGAGAAATATTCACCGTACCGGATACATTCGGGCCGGTTATCGCCGGGCCTGACGGACTTGCCGAGGTATTGGCAGGAGCTTCCTGCGCTGGAGTAGAGTGCTGCGAAGCGCAACCGGCCAGAGTGAGAGACAGCGCGGTTCCACCTACAATCTGCCAAAGTTTCATTGATCGTTCTCCTTTTTATTTTCGCTTGTCGACCAACTCTAATAAACGCCGACTATGAGCAGTGGCTTTCACCACCTTACGCATTAATCATGGCACAAAAATCTGGTTCCCGCCTCCCGACCGCCAAATTCAGCTTCTTGGCTTGGTTTTTTTCTACTATTATGAAAGAGATAACGCACCGTTCCTCCTGCTGTTGATGAATTTATCGGAGTTTTCCGAACAGTCAGGCGACCTACTTTCATGAGGCCACCTATGAGTCAGGCACTGCAAAACTTACTGGATCTGCTTGATCTGGAAAAAATCGAAGAAGGGTTGTTTCGTGGTCAAAGTGAAGATCTTGGTTTACGCCAGGTCTTTGGCGGGCAGGTTGTCGGGCAAGCGTTGTATGCCGCCAAGCAATCCGTACCGAGCGACCGTGGGATCCATTCGTTCCATAGCTATTTTTTACGTCCCGGCGACAGCAGCAAACCGATCATTTATGACGTGGAAATCCTGCGCGACGGCAACAGTTTCAGCGCCCGCCGGGTGAAAGCCGTACAGAACGGCAAACCGATTTTCTATATGACTGCGTCTTTCCAGAGCCACGAAGAAGGGTTTGAACATCAGAACACCATGCCGGACGTGCCACCACCGGAGTCACTAATTTCGGAATCCGATATCGCCAAGAGTCTGACACATTTGATCCCGGAAAAAGTGCGGGAGAAATTCATCGGCCAGAAGCCTATCGAAATGCGCCCGGTGAAATTCCACAACCCACTCAAAGGCAGCAAAGAAGAACCGAACCGCGCGGTGTGGTTCCGCGCCAATGGCACCATGCCTGATGACCTGCGCATCCACCAGTACTTGCTCGGTTACGCGTCAGATTTCAATTTCCTGCCCACCGCGCTGCAACCTCACGGCATCGGCTTTCTCGAACCAGGCATGCAGGTCGCCACTATCGACCATTCGATGTGGTTCCACCGCCCGTTCCGTATGGATGACTGGCTGCTCTACGCGGTTGAAAGTACTTCAGCGTCGGGCGCGCGCGGGTTTGTGCGCGGTCAGTTCTATACCCGTGACGGCGTGCTGGTGGCCTCAACGGTGCAGGAAGGGGTTATCCGCAAGAGAACCCCAGAGTGAATAAGACCTTAGGGTAAAAGAAAAGGGGCGATACCCTCAGGTATCGCCCCTTTTACTTTCATCATTATTTTTTAATTATGTTCTGTTCATCAAAGAATCAAGTAGCACACTGCTTTCTCTGACCCCATTTTATTGGTTGTAAGCGTTTTCGCCGTGGCTGTTGACGTCCAGACCTTCGCGTTCCTGTTCTTCAGGGACACGCAGACCGACCAGCATATCCGCCACTTTGTAAGCGATGAAGGCGACAACACCAGACCATACCAGCGTAACACCGACGCTTAACAGCTGAATCAACACCTGATGACCCATAGTCACGCCTTCTGCGTAGCCTACGCCGCCCAGAGAGCTGGAAGTAAATACGCCAGTCAGGATACAACCCACAATACCGCACACGCCGTGGACACCGAATACGTCACAGGTGTCATCCACATTAAGCCATTTCTTCAGGGTAACCACACCCCACAGGCCGGCAACACCCCCAATCAGACCGATGACTAACGCACCACCCACACCGACCGTACCGCACGCAGGGGTGATAGCAACCAGACCCGCGATAGCACCAGAGCTCGCACCCAGCAGTGAAGGCTTACCACGTACCATCCACTCAACGAAGGTCCAGGAGAGGATTGCACCCGCTGTCGCCATGACGGTATTCAGGAAGGCCAGCGCAGCGATGGAACTTGCTGCACTTGCTGAACCGGCGTTGAAGCCAAACCAACCGACGTACAGAATTGAAGCGCCAGTGAAGACCATTGGCAGGTTGTGCGGTTTGAATGCTTCTTTACCAAAGCCTGCACGTTTACCCACCAGGTAAGCACCCACCAGACCCGCGATAGCGGCGTTGATGTGCACGACAGTACCGCCAGCAAAGTCCAGCGCACCATCTGCAGCCAGGAAACCACCTGCCCAAACCATGTGTGCAATCGGCAGATAAGAGAAGGTCAGCCAAATCACAGTGAAAATCAGGACTGCAGCGAAGCGTACACGTTCTGCCAGACCACCGACGACCAGCGCCACGGTGATACACGCAAATGAGCATTGGAAAGCGACGTGGATCAACTGCGAGAAGGTACCGGTGACAGAATCCAAGCCAATGCCTTTGAGCATGGCATTACCGAAACCACCAAAGAAGGCGTTGCCTTCGCTGAAGGCCAGACTGTAGCCATACAGCATCCAAAGGACACAAACCAGAGCAAAAGTGACGATGACCTGAGTCAGCATCGACAACACGTTTTTAGAACGCAGCAAACCGCCGTAAAACAGTGCCACACCCGGAACGGTCATGAACAAGACCAATGCGGTACAAATCATCATGAAGGCGTTATCAGCACCGTTCGCGACTGCTGGCGCAGCGGCCATTGCGAGTGATGGCAGCATGGCTACAGCGCCGAGTCCCATCATCGAAAGAAGTTTTTTCATTATTAACCCACCCCTGTTTCTCTAAGCTATTGTTCTAAAATTATGTTCTAAAGTCATGAGCCCGAAATTACAGTGCTGCTTCGTCAGTTTCGCCGGTACGAATGCGAATAACGCGTTGCAATTCAGCAACAAAAATTTTGCCATCACCGATCTTGCCGGTGTAGGCCGCTTTACTGATAACATCGATCACTTCATCAAGTTGATCATCAGCAATCGCAATATCAATTTTGACTTTTGGCAGGAAATTAACGCTGTACTCCGCACCACGATACAACTCCGCATGTCCCTTCTGACGACCAAAACCTTTAACTTCGGTCACGGTCAACCCTTGAATTCCTACAGCAGACAGCGCTTCGCGCACGTCTTCCAGCTTGAAAGGTTTGATCACCACAGTAACCAGTTTCATTTTGCCACTCCTCGAATTAAGAGCTTGTCGCGAGGGGATTCGCGCCCGATACGCATTGATTAAAGCAAAGGCTGTGCCAGAGTTGTGCTCAAGGTAGGATTAACAGCTTTGCCGCACGGCAACGCCATCTTCAGAATATTGTGATGTGGAACACAGTTGCTCGAGGGCGTATTAAACAGTCCGCCATGCACCATAAAAGTGCAGCACGCAATTTTTCAGTGCATTCGGGGAGCAGCGGCGAAGGCGGTGCCTGATGATGGTGCGGGAGTGATGCAGCGAGATAAAAAGGACAGGAAAGATGAAAACTGAAAGCCGCGCGAAACGCGGCTTTCAGTGGGGCGTCAAACGTTCTCAGGAACCGGTAATTCGTGCTGGCCAGAAGCCAGTTCTTCGCCCACCAGTTGCAACTGATACATTTGATAATAGCGGCCTTTTTCTGCCAGGAGCTGTTGATGATTCCCCTGCTCAACGGCCTGACCTCGATGCAACACCATAATATTGTCAGCATCGACAATGGTCGATAAACGGTGCGCGATCACCACCAGCGTAGTTTGTTGCCTGATGGCGCGAAGCGCACGCTGGATCGCCTGTTCTGTTCCCGAGTCAATATTAGCGGTTGCCTCGTCAAGGATCAGAATTTCTGGCGCTTGCACCAGAACACGTGCCATCGCCAGTAATTGCTTCTGCCCTACCGAGAGATTATTGCCCTGCTCGCCCAGCCGGGTATATACACCGTCAGACATCGCGCGGACCAACGGCGCAAGTTGCACGGTTTCCAGCGCATGCCAGACTTGCTCCTCGTCGATATCACGTCCTAATGTCACGTTAGCATAGACAGATTCAGCCAGAACCACCGGGTCCTGCTGGACCATCGCAATGCCTTTTCGCAGGCTGGTGTGAGATAGCTCAGAAAGCAAGCGCCCATCCACCCGAATCTCACCGTGGTTGACCGGGTAATAACCCATCAGTAAATTCGCCAGTGTGCTTTTACCACTGCCGGTATGACCGACTAACGCCGCAAAGCCACGCGAAGGCACATGAAGGGAGATGTTCTCCAGTACCCACTGTTCCTGGCGATAAGCAAAACTCAGGTCACGAATATCAATCTCGCCGCTGGCCAGTGGTTTGACGTCTTCACCATATTGCTGCTGCGTCCGGTCCATCAGATCAAAGATGCGCTCGCCGGCCACCACCGCTTGCTGGAAAATCGACTGCTGTGAGGTTAGCGCAATCAGCGGCTCATTAAGACGCCCCAGGTAATTAATGAAGGCATACAGCACACCGACGCCAATGGTTCCCTCGGCACTGAAGCCGAATAACAGCAAAAGACCGCAGAGGATCAGCGAGGAGAACAGGCTCAGCAGCGGTCGCAACAAGAAACCTTCCAGTTTGAGGGTCTGCATACGGGCAAGATAGTGCGACTGACTGGCTCTCGCCAAACGCTCACCAAAGCGCTTCTGCTGACGAAATTGCTGAATAACGCCCATACCGTTGATCACTTCATTGAAGCCATCATTAATGTCCGCCAGATAGCTGCGAACCCGGCGCACAACGGGCGTGCTGTATACCTGATATACCGCCATGACGATGAACACTGCCGGGAAAATACAGATGGCAATCGACGCCAGGCGCCAGTCGAGACTGTACATCGCCACCAGCATGGCACCGATCAGCGCCATACTGCGCAGCACCGTCGACACCACCGTGACATAAAGGTCACGGATCACCTCAGTGTCATTGGTCACGCGTGAAATTAACTGCCCGACCGGCTGAGTGTCGAAAGCGCTGAGAGGCTGGCGCAAGGCGGCATCCATCACATCGGTTCGCAGTTGCTGCACCACGCCAACCGCTGCACGGTTAAATAGCAGCGCCTGTGAGTAGTGGAGTCCGGCGGCCAGGAATTGCAGCAAAATAAAGGCAATCGCCAGCAGACTGACCATCCCAAGTGGCAACTCCCCTTTCGAGACATAGTGATCAATAAAAAAGCTGATAAGAATGGGCCCCAGTACTTCAGCCGCTGCGGCCACCCAAAGCATGATCACCGCGATCGACAATGGCTTGCGGTAGGCTTTGCCGTAACTCAGGAGTCTTTTCAGCGTCGGCCAGCTTTTCTGAATTTTAATCATGTTTATTTTCAACCAAAACCTGTGGAACCTGTTCTACCGGAACATCGTCAAGCGCGGCTTCAAGCTGCTGATAACGGTACATATCGCGATACCAGCCGGGTTGTGAGGACAGATGGTCATGATCGCCCCGCTGAGCCACGGTGCCGCTGTTAAACACCAAAATCTCACTGGCTTCGGTCAGGGCTGACAAACGGTGGGCGCTGATGATCACCGTGCGGTCACTGCCCCACTGGCGCAGATTGTGAAGAATTTGATGTTCGGTGCGCCCGTCCACGGCAGAAAGTGCGTCATCGAGGATGAGAATTTCCGCCTGCAACAGCAGCGCTCGGGCAATCGAAATACGCTGCTTCTGACCACCGGAAAGCATCACACCACGCTCACCCACTTCCGTTTCATACCCCTGCGGCAGGCGCAGAATATCGTCGTGAACGCTGGCTAGACGGGCGGCTTCCTCGATCTCCTGCTGGGTGGCTTGCGGGCGACCAAGAGCAATATTTTGCGCCACGGTGTCAGAGAACAGGAATGGCGTCTGACTCACCACCGCCATGCGGCCACGCCAGTCATCAAGCCTGACTTTTTTCAACGACATACCGTGATAGCTAATATCACCCTCACTCACATCAAACTGGCGTTGAATAAGCCCGAGCAACGTACTTTTACCCGACCCCGTCGGCCCACATAACCCCAGCATCTGGCCGGGCCGCAGAATGAATTCTACAGCGTGCAAAGCAGGCTGGCTGTTTTCGGGATAATGGAAATCAACAACCTGCACCTCAAGGCTGGAACGCCCGGCAGGCAACGGCGTTTCGCCATCAACTACACTTGGCGCTTCCTGCAATAAACTGCGGATCCGGCTGTATGCCGCGCTACCACGTTCAACAATATTGAACATCCAGGCCAGCGCCAGCATCGGCCAGATCATCAAACCGAGGTACATGACGAAGCTAGTCAGTTGCCCCAGCGTAAGATGGCCGTTCACCACCATCCAACTTCCCCCACCGATAGCCAACAGGTTGGCCATACCGATGGCGACATAGATCGTTGGGTCAAAACGCGCATCCACACGCGCGACACGCATATTTTTAACCCCGGTATCCGCCGCGACATCGGCAAACTGCGAGGACTGATGATTTTCCAGGCCGAAAGCTTTGATCATGCGGATACTGGTCAGACTCTCCTGTGCCTGATCGTTTAGCGAGGAGAACGCCGCCTGTGCAGTTTTAAAACGCTGATGCAACTGGTCGCCATAACGTTTGATGACAATCGCCATGATGGGCATCGGCACCAAAGAAAGCAGCGTCAGTTGCCAGCTGATCTGTGTGGCCATGACAATCAGCACTACCAGCCCCATCACCATCGAATCGACCAGCGTCAGTACCCCTTCGCCTGCGGCAAAAACAACGCGATCCACGTCATTGGTGGCACGGGCAATCAGATCCCCGGTTCGGTGACGCAGATAGAATGCCGGATGCTGACGGCTGAGCTGTTTAAAAAAGTTCTGACGCAGTTCGACGGCCAACTGATAGGAGGCTCCAAACAGCAGAACGCGCCAGACATAGCGCAACAGATACACCACAATAGCCGTGCCCAGCATCAGCCCGAGCCAGCCGAATAAGACTTTTGGGGTCATTTGTTTTGAGGCCACGCCATCAATGACAATCCCCACCAGTTTTGGCGGCAGTAACTGCAAAATAGCGATGACGATCAGCAGAGCGACAGCACCGAGGTAACGTCGCCATTCACGGCGGAAATACCAGCCTAATTGAGCAAACAATCTCACGCAGATTTATCCATTTATTGATGACCAACACATTGGCCTTCTAACACCCAGAATGATTTTTATTATCGAGCAGCGACCAGAATACCATTGTTAACATGCCATTCTGATGAAACTTTTTGCTGAAACATGGCATAACAATTTGACTTCAGCGGCGCCACAACACGGCAGCAATAGCGAAGATTTTGATGTGCTTACAATGGTAATGCAGTGGTGGATTTAATCCGTTCCATTGCAAAACTCGAAGTCACGTCGATCAGGCCAGGAACGCCGTTGACCAACCGCTTGTAAAAGTTGTCGTAGCTTTTCATATCCGCCACCTGCACTTGCAGCAAATAATCATATTCACCCGCCATACGGTAAAAGCTCAGCACCTCGGGCAGCGCGGCTACCTGATCAACAAAATTTCGATACCAGTCGCTGCTATGGTGCTGAGTTTTAATCAGCACAAATGCCGTCAGGCTCAGCCCCAGCTTTTCGTTATCCAGCAGCGCGACCCGGCCGCGAATGATCCCCTGATCCTCGAGGCGTTTCAGACGTTTCCAGCAGGGCGTAGTGGTCAGATTTACGGCGTCTGCCAGCACGGTGATCGACTGAGTGCAGTCTTCCTGCAACATCGCCAATAGTTTGCGGTCAATTTTATCTACCATTTATCCACTCTGGAGAAAAAAATTCTCTTATCATGTAATTTTATAGTCTAAAGAGTAACTTATTTCTCCGTTGAATACGTTAACCTAAAGACAATCAAAATCCTTTCCACGGACTTCAACATGACCAATGCCTGGGTGAATAACGCCATTAAAGAGATCGACGCAGATTTTCAGCGTTCTGCCGACACCCATCTGATGCGCCTGAATCTGGCGGATTTCCCCGGCATATCACTCTACCTGAAAGATGAAAGTACCCATCCGTCCGGCAGCCTGAAACACCGCCTGGCCCGTTCGCTGTTTTTGTATGGACTGTGCAACGGCTGGATCCGTGAGAATACGCCGATCATTGAAGCCTCTTCGGGCAGCACGGCTATTTCAGAAGCCTATTTTGCCCGCCTGCTCGGCCTGCCGTTTATCGCCGTCATGCCATCATGTACCGCGCCGCGTAAGATCCAGCAAATCGAATTTTACGGCGGACGCTGCCATTTCGTTGAGAATTCCGGCCAGATTTATGCTGCCTCCGAACAGTTGGCGCGCGAGTTAAAAGGCCACTATATGGATCAGTTTACCTATGCCGAGCGCGCGACCGACTGGCGCGGTAATAACAATATTGCCGACAGCATCTTCCGTCAGATGTCTTTGGAGCCACACCCAATACCGCGTTATCTGGTGATGAGCGCAGGAACCGGCGGTACTTCCGCCACGCTCGGCCGCTATATCCGCTATCAGGGGCATGATACGGAACTGGTCGTCGTCGACCCTGAGAATTCAGTGTTTTACGATTATTATCAGCAACGCGATCCGTCGGTTACCGCACAATGCAGCAGCCGTATTGAAGGGATTGGCCGCCCGCGCGCCGAACCGTCGTTTATTCCCAGCGTGATTGACAGTATGATCCGCGTGCCAGATGCCGCCAGCATTGCCACCCTGCGTTGGCTGGAAACCGTTCTGGGCCGCAAGGTCGGCGGTTCCACCGGTACCAACGTGTGGGGTGCGCTTGAACTGGCAAAACAGATGCGTGAGAAAGGCGAAACCGGCTCAATTGTGACGTTGCTATGCGACAGCGGCGAACGGTATCTGAATACCTATTTCAATGAAGAGTGGGTGGCAGCGAATATCGGCGACATCAGTCATTACAGCCAGCAATTAGCTGGCGTGTGCTGATTATTGATTGATACATAAAAGCCGGAATGAGTCACAGACAGGCTGGGTCAGCTCAGGTAACTGTATGAAATTCCTATGAGAATTTGACGGCAGAGGTACGGCAGACAGAAAAAAGCCGGGACAGATAGCCCGGCTGGCTGAAATAACCTTAATATTCGGGGGAATAGGTGAGGTGTGGTGAATGCAGCCAATGTTGTAAAAAGTGGGACACTGCCTGATTCTGGCAATGGCCGATAACTTGCAGATGAGGAGAATGTTGTTTCAGCACCGGCAACGCGTTCCCCATAACCAGCCCCATGCCGACGTTCTCCAGCATTTCGCGGTCATTCATCGCATCACCAAACGCCATGCATTCAGACATCTCAATTCCCAGTTTGCCCGTCAGCAGCGCCAGCGCACTGCCTTTATTACTGCCCGCGGGCATGATGTCCAGACAGTCAGCGGCGGAGAAACAGAGATCAACGCGTGAGCCGAAGTGAGCTTCTATCGACGGCACCAATTCAAGCAGCACTTCATGCGGCGCGGTAAAACAGACTTTGCTGTTACCGGTGACGGGCAGCGTTGACAGCTCGCATAACTGATAGCCAAAACCGCTGAACTCATGCGGCACCAGCAGCTGCGGGTCATCGAGGTCGGTGAACCAACCTTCATCACGAAAAACATGCAGACTGGCAGGCGTATTCCAGCGGGTATTCAACAGTTCTTCAGCACAATCTGACGATAAATCACTGGCATGCAGGCGGTGCCCGGCCAAGTCATGGATACGTGTTCCGTTGCCAGTGATCAAGTATCCTTCCAGATTCAGGTTCGCCAGAATGTCCTTCATTTCAAGGTAATGGCGTCCTGTCGCAAACGTCAGCGTCATCGGTTTATTAGCCAATTGACGCAAAGTAGACAGCGTTTTTTCACCCAACCGGTGATCTGGCATTAGCAGCGTGCCATCCATATCAAAAGCAGCCAAACGGAACATAAAACCTCGCAATTACCAGACAGAACGGCATGAAAGAGAGTTTCCTGACTGACTGCCTTCGAAAGAGTTCACCCTAAGAGTATGCCCCCGTATTTACGGAAGTAATAGGGAACACTTTATAAATACTGTTCCTGATTTAGCTCACATTCCGCCTTTCCGCCAGATGTGCCAGTGCGCAGACTCCGTTATGCTAACCCCCTAGCCTATATTATCTGAACGTTGCGAATTCCTATGCGATTGCAAAACCGTCTTAATCAGTATCAGCGGCTGTATGTGAACGTCGGCAATCAGCCTTCAGCATTAACCGTTGCCGATCTGGCTGAAATCTTTTGTTGCAGCGAACGTCATACACGCACTTTACTGGCGCAGTTTCAGCATGCAGGCTGGATAAGCTGGCAGTCACAGCCGGGCCGTGGAAAACGCGCCTCGATTCAGTGCCTGACATCGCCCGAAAGTTTGCGCGAGTCCTATCTGCAACAGTTGCTGAAAAATGGCGATCACTCAGCCGCTTTGCAACTCAGTGAAATGGATCCTCAGCATCTCAATGCCTTGCTGTCACCGCATCTTGGCGGGCAGTGGCAGGCAGATGCCCCGACGCTGCGCATTCCCTACTATCGCACTATGCAACGGTTGGACCCGCAAACCCTGACCGGAAGAGCAGAACAACATCTGGCGCATACTCTCCATGCGGGTCTGACGCGCTTTATTACCGGAGAACCCCTGCCGCAACCCGATCTGGCACACCACTGGCAGATCAGTAACAACGGGAAAACCTGGCGTTTCTTTCTGCGCAGCCAGCTCTATTGGCACAATGGTGAACCGGTGACCGCCAGCCAACTGTGCAGTTGCTTTGAAGTCCTGCGCCAATCGCCGCGCAGCAGCCACGGGCTGGCGAGTGTGGCTCAGCTCAGTCAACCTCATGCTCTTTGCCTGCAATTCGATTTAGAGGTCCCGGATTACTGGCTGGCCCACCGCCTTGCGGACCTCAACTGTCTGTTGTCGCATCCCAATGATCCGACTTGCGGGGCCGGGCCTTTTCGTCTGGCAAGTTTTGCGCCGGAATTGGTCCGCCTGGAGCAACATACTTATTACCATTTGCAGCATCCTTTTTTGGCCGCCATTGAATTTTGGATAACACCACAACTGTTCGCGCAAAAAGACAATGTCAGTTGTCAGCACCCCGTGCGGATCATGTTAGGTGAACAGAACGAACTCGATGAGGTAAAACCGGTAAAGCGCAGTACCAGCCTGGGGTTTTGCTATATTGCAGCCAACCTTCGGCGAGGGCATTTGTCCTGCGAGCAGGCACAGAAAATCATTATGATCATTCAGCATTCAGGCCTGCTGAATAGGTTGCCGATCGATCACGATCTCGTGAAACCCAGCAAAGAGATGCTGCCTGGATGGCCAATTCCTGAGCACGATGTGGCGCAGGTATCTCTGCCAAAAAAACTTAAATTAGTGTTTCATCCGCCAATAGAACTTGAATTTGTAGCCGAGGCACTGAAAACCTGTTTGGCTATTGAGGGTTGCGAGTTGGAGGTTCTCTATCATCCCGGCCGCTTGTGGGATGATGTTGAATCGATCGCGTCTGCCGATCTGCTGCTTGGCGACCGTCTGATTGGCGAAGCACCTGAAGCCACGCTGGAGAACTGGCTGCGTCAGGACCCGCTGTGGCCCGGTATTCTCAGTGATGAAGATCTACGGGAGCAAGAGTGTCGCTTGCGGTCGATTCAGCAAATTCCTCTCGCCAATAAAAGAGCAGAAGAGCTGCGGGAGCATTTTTATCGCTGGATGAAACGCGGGATCATCACGCCGCTGTTTAACTATCAATATCAGGTCAGCGCGCCGCCTCGCGTAAATGGCGTTCAGCTGACCGCGTGGGGTTGGTTTGATTTTTGTCAGGCGTGGATCCCGCCGCCTCTGCCCTGACCTTTTATATCAAGCGAAAGGGCAGTAACATGGGCGTGATTTTTATTGTCAGCGCATCGGGCAAACACTCGAATCAAACAGGTAAAAAAATGAAAAGAGCAGTGGTGGTTTTTAGCGGGGGTCAGGATTCAACGACCTGCCTTATTCAGGCATTGACGCAATATGATGAAGTGCAGTGCATTACCTTCGATTATGGTCAACGACATCGCGCTGAGATCGACATTGCCCGCCAGCTTTCCGTTAAGTTGGGTGCGAAAGCCCATAAGGTGCTGGATGTCGGCCTGCTGAACGAACTCGCGGTCAGCAGCCTGACCCGCGACAACATTCCCGTCCCTGCTTTAGGTGAGACGGAAGATAACGGCCTGCCTAGCACCTTTGTTCCGGGCCGCAATATTTTGTTCCTCACGCTGGCAGCGATTTACGCCTATCAGATTCAGGCTGAGGCAGTCATAACCGGCGTGTGTGAAACTGACTTCTCCGGCTACCCTGACTGTCGCGACGAATTCGTTAAAGCACTAAACCATGCGGTATCACTGGGCATCGCCCGTGAAATCCGCTTTGAAACGCCACTGATGTGGCTCAACAAGGCGGAAACCTGGGCACTGGCTGACTATTACCAGCAGTTGGAATTGGTACGCCACCAAACGCTCACCTGTTATAACGGCATTGCGGGTGAGGGCTGTGGTGAATGCGCCGCCTGTCATTTACGTGCCAACGGCCTGCAACAGTATCAGCAGGATAAAAACGGTGTGAATGCCAGTTTGAAAAAGAAAACGGGCCTGCGTTAAGGTCAACTATCTCATGGCTGGGTTGTGACCTCACGCCCGGCCAGTCACCTTCCCAGCCTTTAGCCTACTTTTCACCGCAATACCTTAATTCTCCTTCAGCTCCAGCTCACGCAATCTTTCCAGCAGTTCACCTTCAAGCGGCAAGGCTTTTTGTGTTCGCAAATCAATACAGACAAAGGTCAGGGTGGCGTCGGCGACAATATCACCTTCACGGGTGATCACCTGTTCTATGACGCCGCTTCGGCCATTGAGCTGTTGAAGGCTGCTGTCGATGCGTAATACATCGCCTAAGGTGGCTGGCTTGCGGTAGTTGATATTAATGTTAACTACGATGAACGCGATGTTATTGGCGCTCATCCACTTGAAGCCGCTTTTATTATCAAGCCACTCCCAGCGGGCAGATTCTAAAAACTCAAGATAGCGGGCATTATTAACATGTTGATAGACGTCGATATGAAAACCGCGAACGGTGATAAATGTATGCATAATCTCTTCGGCACTCCTGCGAAAGGGGTCAGATAAGGCATCTGTACTGGTCAGACGTCTTGAAAGATTAGCAGAAGAAAACGGCGATAACCTTTATCAGGTTATCGCCGCGACATCCGTCACAGTTTCAGACGGTCCTTGTTACGTTCAAATAATGCTGCACCAATTCCCGGGACTTCCTGCAACTGCTCTATCGCGGTGAACTGCCCCAACTCTTCGCGATAACTGATGATCGCCTGCCCTTTTTTGAGCCCCACGCCGTTCATCACCCGGGCAAAATCTTCGGCGGTTGCCGTATTGATGTTGACCGAAGCGTCATCCGTGGTGATAGCTTGCTCTTTTTTAGCTACAGACGTTCCCACCTTGTTGATCGGAGCCTGAGCTGCAGCCGACGTTGATGCCGTGGTGGCAACCGAACTGACCGCCGTTGGCGCTGCCTGAAGCATGACAGGAAGAGTAGAAAGACCCAAAGCCAGGGCCAGTGAGAGTGAAGTAATGCCTAATTTTTTCATGCTGTATCCTCCATGTGTTTTCAGCACGGACAGAGTGCAGCAAGTTTTATCAGGCAACAACGGGCAGATTCAACATATGGAAAAGGCCGCGAAAGCGGCCTTTGGTTGTTGCAACGCGTTGCAAATGTTTGCGGCGTTTACTGGACTTGAGCGGCAGAACCCAGCTTGATTTTGGCTTCCTGACGAAGGTTCGTCAGCAACGCATCAAAAGTAACGTTAGACGAAGACTGCTGCAATTCCTGCTCAAAGCGTGCCGTTTCATTATCTGGCAGCTTGCCCGGATTAACCGCAGTCAGCTCAACGAGAACACTGTTACCTTTCTCATCCTGCGATAAGCCGTATACCGGCTGGTCTTTTTGTGGATGCGGCAATGCATAAACGTTTTGTTCAAACGCGGATGGCTGCTGAGTGCGCTGGACTTTCAGTATGTCGCCAAAGCTCAGACCTGCGGCCTTCAACGCTTCATCACCTTTACCGGCTTTAAGTGCCGTCAGTAGCTTCTCACCATCGATACGTGCCTGGTTTTCCGCTTTCTGACGTTTCACTAATGCAACCACTTGATCTTTAACGTCAGCGAAAGGCTTGAAGCCTTCAGCTTTGTGAGCATCAACGCGCACAACAAACGCACGGTCGCCGTCAACAGTAATGATGTCTGAGTTGTTGCCCGGCGTGCCGTCCTGACCAATCAAACCACCTTCGAAGATAGCCTGAACGACAGGTTTGAAGTTAATGCCCGCGGGGATAGCTTGCTGAGTAAACCAGTCAGTATGGGTCGCTTTCACGCCAGCGACTTCTTCGGCCGAGGCCAAAGACTCGTTGTCGTTAGTCGCGGCTTCGCTGACTTTTTGCTGTAACGCATAGTATGCGTCAACGGCTTTCTCTTGTTTCAGCTTATTCACGATGCTGTCGTGTACCTGAGCCAGGGGCTTGGTCTGCTCTGGTTTAATGTCTTCGAGACGCAGAATGAAGAAGCCACTGTCAGATTTAATCACACCGGAAACCTGACCTTTGGTTGTCAGATTGGCGCTTTTGAATTCCGGCAGTGTCGTTTCAGGTTCAACCCAATCCATTAAGCCGCCCTGCTTACCGCTCAGCGTATCAATCGACTTGGATTTTGCCAGTGCGGCAAAATCAGCACCTTTGCTCAATTCAGCAGCAACGGCATCGGCATCCGCCTGGGTTTTGAGAACGATGACGCTATAACGACGTCGCTCTGGCTGACCGAACTCGCTCTTATGCTGGTCATAGTAAGCAGTTACATCGGCATCGCTTACGGTTGATTTTCCCTGCATAACCGCGGCATCCATTTGGATGTAGCTGACTTTTACCTGTTCAGGAGAGACAAAGTTATTTTTGTTCTGCTCGTAAAACGCCTGCGCTTCACTGTCGCTAACCTGCTGTTTCGCAGCCAGCGCTGCGGTATCCAGGGTTGCCGTACGCACGTCGCGTTCCTGCAAAAGCAACTCAGACATGGTTTTAGTTTCAGCCGGCAGAACGAAATCTGACGTGCCAAAAGCCTGAGCCAGCTGTTGACTGACCAATTGCTGTTTCATCAATTTAGCAAAATTGTCTGCGCTGTAACCCATACCCTGGATACTTTGCAGGTATTTGGTATTGTCGAAATGGCCATCAGTCTGGAATTGTGGGGTCGCCAGAATAGCGTCTTTGATCTGTTGATCGCTGACGGTGATACCCAATTTTTTGGAATACTGGTCGAGCAAAGTCACGTCAATCAGGTTATTAAGGGATTCCTGACGCAGTTGCTGCATGTAGCCATCACTGCCTGCCAGCGCAGAGAATTGATCCCCAAGCTGTTGCTGCAGTCGGCTACGCTGGCTTTGCACCGCTTCTTCCAACTGAGCACGTCCAATTTCCTGACCATTCACTTTCGCTGCATAGTCGCCCGAACCGCCGGTCAAGTAGCTACTCATCCCTGTCAAAACAAAGGACAGAATAATCAAGGCCAGAATGATTTTGAGCGCGACGTGACTGGAGGCCGCGCGTAAATTGTCCATCATAGTGAGGCAACACTCCGCTGTAATAAAAAAAGCGCATCGATTCCGATGCGCCTTGTATCTTACCTTACCAGCCCGGTGACGTCAGGTTATTGTTTAACAACCAGACCTGGGAATAAAGCACGCTTTGGGCTTTCGTCTCGCAGGTTTGACGCCTGACCTGCAGGTAATTAACCGTTGACGGCGTCTTTCAACGCTTTACCAGCACGGAAACCAGGTACTTTTGCCGCAGCAATACTGATTTCTTTCCCAGTCTGCGGGTTGCGTCCAGTGCGCGCAGAACGCTCACGAACAGAGAAAGTACCAAAGCCTACCAGTGCAACTTCTTCCCCAGATTTCAAGGTGTCTGTTACCGATCCAAGTACAGCATCCAATACACGCCCAGCAGCCGCTTTAGAAATATCAGCACCGGCGGCAATTTTGTCGATCAGTTGTGACTTATTCACTCTATTCATCCCCTCTTGAAATTCTATCGTCATATCGCATTTTCCCTGCAAATATGACAGCGCAGCTGTTATATCAAGCTTGTCAGGGCTATGCAAGCGGCTGAAAGCAGCCTGAAACTTCCTGACAGCTAACTAACTTAACGACACAAAAAAAGGCTGGCAAGTGAGATTTCACCTGCCAGCCTGTGTTTTATCTAACTGTGACGGTCATGATCACTATTTTGCTGCAACGGGTAAGGCACCGAAGGCTGGATTTTGTAGTGCAAAATTCAACACCTCATCGATACGTTTCACCGGATGTATCTCAAGATCACCCAACACGTTAGCCGGAATTTCTTCCAGATCACGTTTGTTGTCGTCTGGGATCAGCACCACTTTGATACCACCGCGGTGTGCGGCCAGCAGCTTCTCTTTCAGACCACCGATCGGCAGAACCAGACCACGCAGTGTGATCTCTCCTGTCATCGCCACGTCTGCACGCACCGGGTTCCCCGTCAGACAGGAAACCAGCGCAGTACACATCGCAATACCGGCACTTGGACCATCTTTTGGCGTTGCCCCTTCAGGTACGTGAACATGAATATCACGTTTTTCGTAGAAGTCAGGGTTGATACCCAGCTTCTCCGCACGTGCACGCACCACGGTCAGCGCCGCCTGAATGGATTCCTGCATCACTTCGCCCAAAGAGCCGGTATAGGTCAGTTTACCCTTACCTGGTACGCAGGCGGTTTCAATGGTCAGCAGTTCACCCCCCACTTCGGTCCAGGCCAGACCAGTCACCTGACCTACGCGGTTTTCGGTGTCAGCACGGCCGTAATCGACTTTCTGTACACCGAGGAAGTCTTTGAGGTTGTCACCGTTGATCTCAATATGCTTGAGGGTTTTATCCATCAGCAATTGTTTGACTGCTTTACGACACAATTTAGAAAGTTCACGTTCCAGACTACGCACGCCCGCTTCACGGGTATAGAAACGGATGATACCTATAATGGCGCTGTCGTCGATCGTCAGTTCGGTCTTCTTCAGGGCATTACGCTCTATCTGTTTCGGCATCAGATGCTGTTTGGCGATATTCAGTTTTTCATCTTCGGTATAACCGGAAAGACGAATCACTTCCATACGATCCAGTAAAGGTGCCGGGATATTCATTGAGTTGGACGTCGCCACAAACATCACATCGGACAGGTCGTAATCCACCTCCAGATAGTGATCGTTGAACGCGACGTTCTGCTCAGGATCCAGGACTTCCAACAGAGCGGAAGCCGGATCACCGCGCATGTCCGAGGACATTTTGTCGATCTCATCCAACAAGAATAGCGGGTTTTTAACGCCCACTTTGGCCATTTTCTGAATCATCTTGCCCGGCATGGAACCGATGTAAGTACGGCGATGCCCGCGGATTTCCGCTTCATCACGCACGCCACCCAGCGCCATACGCACATATTCACGACCTGTCGCACGGGCAATAGATTGCCCCAGTGAGGTTTTACCCACACCTGGAGGCCCAACCAGACAGAGGATTGGTCCTTTAATTTTGCTGACGCGCGTCTGCACTGCAAGATATTCAAGAATACGATCTTTAACACGTTCGAGGCCAAAGTGATCGCTATCGAGAACTTCCTGCGCTTTACGCAGATCTTTCTTCACTTTGCTGCGCGCGTTCCACGGTACCTGAAGCATCCAGTCGATGTAACCGCGCACCACGGTGGCTTCAGCGGACATCGGTGACATCATTTTCAGTTTTTGCAGCTCAGATTCGGTTTTTTCACGCGCTTCTTTCGGCATTTTTGCCGCTTCGATTTTGCGTTTCAGCGCTTCATGTTCGTCAGGTGTATCATCCATTTCACCCAGCTCTTTCTGAATCGCTTTCATTTGCTCATTCAGATAGTACTCACGCTGACTCTTTTCCATCTGTTTTTTGACACGGTTACGGATGCGTTTTTCAACCTGAAGCAGGTCGATTTCCGATTCCATCATCGCCATCAGATATTCCAGACGCTCGGTGATATCAAACATTTCCAGTACGGACTGTTTGTCGGCGAGTTTCAATGGCATATGTGCGGCAATGGTGTCAGCCAGACGGGCTGCGTCTTCAATACTGTTGAGCGACGTCAGCACTTCCGGCGGGATCTTTTTATTCAGTTTGATATAGCCTTCAAACTGATTAATAGCAGTACGAACCAGAACTTCCTGTTCCCGCTCGTCCACGGCCGGTGATTCAAGATATTCGGCCTCAGCAGCAAAGTGCTCACCGCTGTCAGACAGCGTGGTAATGCGTGCGCGCTGTAAACCTTCAACCAGGACTTTAACGGTACCGTCAGGCAGTTTAAGCATCTGTAATATGGAGGCAACGGTGCCTACAGAGAAGAGATCGTTAATGCCTGGCTCATCGGTAGACGCTTCTTTCTGCGCTACCAGCATGATTTTTTTGTCGTGATCCATCGCAGCTTCGAGGCAGCGAATCGATTTTTCCCTGCCAACAAACAACGGGATCACCATGTGCGGATAAACCACCACGTCGCGCAAAGGCAAGACGGGGATTTCTATGCGTTCGGAACGCTCAGGGTTCATAGAGCTCTCTCTTAGTTTAGCTTCCGCCAGGTTAAGGAAATCTCGTGAAACACGAGTCAGACGGGTTTCAGCAAGTCGTTATCTGAGTATATGGGGATGAATATCTGACATTCAACGACAAGAATGCGAGTAAAAAAAAATGGGGGACAAAATCCCCCATTTCTTCACTAACCTTATGGAACAGTTGGCTAATTATTCGCCAGATGCCTGTTGCGCTTCAGGTTTACCATAAATCATCAGCGGTTCTGACTGACCCAAAATAACGGATTCATCGATAACCACTTTCTCTACGCTGTCCAGTGATGGCAGGTCATACATGGTATCTAGCAGTGCGCCTTCAACAATTGAACGCAGACCACGGGCACCGGTTTTACGCACCATCGCTTTTTTGGCAATCGCCACCAGCGCTTCATCACGGAATTCCAGCTCAACGCCTTCCAGATTGAATAATGCCTGATACTGTTTGGTCAGGGCATTTTTCGGCTCTTTCAGAATCTGGATCAGCGCGTCTTCGCTGAGTTCGCTCAGGGTTGCGACCACAGGCAGGCGACCAATGAATTCAGGGATCAGACCAAATTTGATCAAATCTTCCGGTTCTGCCTGAGCAAGCAACTGACCTTCGGTGGCTTTTTCAGATTTGCCTTTCACTTCAGCACCAAAACCAATACCAGTACCGGTATTAATACGCTGGCCAATCACCTTATCCAGTCCGGCAAATGCACCGCCGCAGATGAAGAGGATTTTAGAGGTATCAACCTGCAGGAATTCCTGCTGTGGATGCTTACGCCCACCCTGAGGTGGAACCGCAGCCACGGTACCTTCGATCAGTTTCAACAGCGCTTGCTGTACACCTTCACCGGACACGTCACGCGTGATCGATGGGTTGTCAGACTTACGGGAAATTTTATCGATTTCATCGATATAAACGATCCCGCGTTGCGCTTTTTGTACGTCGTAATCACATTTCTGCAACAGTTTCTGGATGATGTTTTCCACATCTTCACCCACATAACCAGCTTCGGTCAGCGTGGTGGCATCAGCCATGGTGAATGGTACATCCAGGAAACGTGCGAGCGTTTCAGCCAACAACGTTTTACCGCTACCTGTTGGGCCGATCAGCAGAATGTTGCTCTTGCCCAATTCGATACCATTGGTGGTATCGCCATTACGCAGGCGCTTGTAGTGGTTATAAACCGCCACAGCCAGAACCTTTTTAGCGGGTTCCTGCCCGATGACATAGTCATCCAGGTGCTGGCGGATCTCATGTGGTGTAGGCAGTGCACTGCGTTCGCGGTGCGGCGCGACTTCTTTAATCTCTTCGCGAATAATGTCGTTACACAGATCGACACATTCATCGCAGATATACACTGACGGCCCGGCAATCAGCTTACGCACTTCATGCTGGCTTTTGCCGCAAAAAGAGCAGTACAGCAGCTTTCCTGAACCGTCTTTGCGCTTATCTGTCATCAGTAAACCTCTTCTTTAGTATCTGTTCCGCAAAATACGCGGCACGGCCATAATTAATCGCTACCGTTTTGGCGGCGGATGGCTGTTACGTCGGTGATGGGCAAAACCCAGGCTCACAGTAAAAACCTCCCTGTCAGCCTGCGTTGCCTCTGTATGACTTAACTATAGACCATCAGCCCGGCAGATTTAAGCCGTCAGACGCGATGGGAAAATACGGAGTCAACCAATCCATACTCTACAGATTCATCCGCTGACAAGAAACGGTCACGCTCAGTATCACGTTCGATCTCTTCCAGAGACTTGCCAGTATGTTTCGCCATAAGCTCATTCATACGGGCTTTCACTTTCAGGATCTCTTTGGCATGAATTTCAATATCCGTAGCCTGTCCCTGGAAACCGCCCAACGGCTGGTGGATCATAACCCGCGAATTAGGCAGGCAGAAACGCTTACCTTTCGCCCCTGCAGTGAGCAGGAATGCCCCCATTGAACAGGCCTGTCCCATACAAATGGTGCTGACGTCCGGCTTGATGAATTGCATGGTGTCATAGATAGACATCCCTGCAGTGATCACGCCACCCGGAGAGTTAATGTACAGGAAAATGTCTTTTTCTGGGCTTTCCGCTTCAAGGAACAGCATCTGAGCCACAATCAGGTTAGCCATATGGTCTTCAACCTGACCGGTCATGAAGATAATACGTTCCTTCAACAGGCGGGAGTAGATGTCGTAAGAACGCTCACCCCGTGAAGTCTGCTCCACAACCATGGGTACCAGAGCCATGTTCGGTGCAAATTGATCTCGTCCACTATTGTATGACATAACCGTCTCCTAATAGAATTCTCTTTGGCGCTAGTTAAACCGATTCTACTTGAGATAAGCATTGATGACTATGCTCAAGCGGCCAAGTCGCCATTTACACGGCTGACGGTTGTTATCAGTCAGAATTTAACAGCAAGTTACTCTGTATTTGTAATTAACAATTGGGGGAATAAAGACCTTTTTTCAAGTCTGGAGTGAGATTTCTTTTCACGACCGACACATTTTGTTCATCCCCCTGCAATGTAATAAATACCCGGCTCGCCTTCAATTTTGTCAGCCACTGACCCGCTTATCGGTTATCTCGTCTCTCTCGGATAAATATAGTGCAAAAACAACAGCAAAAAAGAAAATGTCATCGCTGACGCATAAAAAAACCCGCAGTAAAAACTGCGGGCTCTCATTTTGAGCATTTGAAAGCTCAACAACGTGCAAACACATTATGCAGGTTGAGTTTGGTTCATCAGTTCAGTAAAGGTCGTGGCTTTTTCAGTCACTTTCGCTTTAGACAACAGGGTTTCGACCGCTTGTTCTTCCAGCGCGACGTTACGCATGTTGTTCATCAGCTCTTTATTTTTGCTGTAGAACTCAACAACTTCAGAAGGATCTTCGTAAGCTGAAGCCATTTCTTCGATCAAAGCTTTAACGCGATCTTCGTCAGCTTTAAGTTCGTGCTGGCTGATCACTTCACCCAACAACAAACCAACAACTACGCGGCGCTTAGCCTGCTCTTCGAACAACTCACGCGGTAATTCCAGCGCTTGTTTTTCGTTGCCGCCAAAACGCTGTGCAGCCTGACGACGCAGAACATCAACTTCACCGTCGATCAGTGCAGCAGGAACGTCGATGTCGTTGGCGTTAACCAGACCGTCGATTGCCTGAGTTTTGATGCGGTTACGTACTGCACCTTTCAGTTCGCGTTCCATGTTTTTACGCACTTCAGCACGCAGACCTTCAACAGAACCATCAGCCACGCCGAAACGTTTGATGAATTCAGGTGTCAGCTCTGGCAGCTCACGCTCTTCAACTTTCTTCAGAGTAATGACGAACTTAGCCGCTTTACCTTTCAGGTTTTCAGCGTGGTAATCTTCTGGGAAGTTTACGTCGATGGTGAATTCTTCACCGGCTTTGTGACCAACCAAACCGTCTTCGAAGCCTGGGATCATGCGGCCCTGGCCCATCGCCAGAACGAAATCAGAGGCTTTGCCGCCTTCGAAATCTTCACCGTCGATTGAACCGGAGAAATCAACAGTGACACGATCTTCTGCAGTTACTGCAGCGTCAGTTTCTTTCCAGTCAGCTTGTTGCTTACGCAGAGTTTCCAGCATGGTGTCAACATCGGCATCGTTAACTTCAACGACTGGTTTTTCAACTTCGATGTTTTCAAGATCCTTCAACTCAACTTCTGGGTACACTTCAAATTCAACGGTATAGTTGAAATCTTCGCCCAGTTTGTATTCACCCGGCACATATTTAGGTGCGCCAGCTGGATTGATTTTTTCTTTGATGATGGCGTCAACGAAGTTGCGCTGCATCAGATCACCCAGAACGTCCTGACGAACAGAAGCACCGTAACGCTGCTCGATGATGTGTTTTGGTACTTTGCCTTTACGGAAGCCGTCAATACGTACTTTTTTAGATACGTTGACCAGTTCGCTGCTCACTGCTTTTTCAATGCTGTCAGCAGGAACAGTAATCGTTACACGGCGCCCAAGGCCTTGAGTGGTTTCAACAGAAACTTGCATCTTGTTACCTCAAAAAAATTACAGTGCTCGGTCAACTCCAGAAGTCGTTCTCAAGATGAGAAGCGTGGAAAAGAACGAACTTACCTTGAAAACGACTTCTAAGAACCGGGACAGTCCTCTATTAAGAACGTAGCCCTGTATTCGAAAGCGTCCCGAAACCATTCCGGAAAAATAAGACGCGACATTATAGCGGCGCATAGACGGCGAGTCGAGGACGGTAATCTACTGCGTGGGAGGAAAAATCGCATCGCGGTCGATCCCTCGTAACATGTCATCGATGCAAAGGCTTAAACAACCCTGTCGCCTGCCCGTCATTTATCATTCACGGCTAAAACAGAAACGGCCCGCAGGCCATTTCAATATTTGCCCCTACTAATACCGCATCTTGTGGATAAAGTTCCACTGATACCGTATCCAGAAAAGGATATTTGTGGTTTTTGAGAGCAGGGCCCTGTCAGGCCAACATACCGGCACCGCGACACGGCGGCGAGGCCGGGACAGTATCCTGTAAACCTTCCCACTCTTTTTGCGTATAAGTATGCAGTGCCAGCGCATGTACGCTGCCCGCAAGCTCCACTGACAGCTCACCGTAGATGGCGCGGTGGCGTGACAGGAAACGTTCGCCGACAAACTTATCAGACACCATCACTACTTTGAAATGGCTCTCAGAGCCTGCGGGAACGTTGTGACGATAACTCTCATCGGTCACTTCCAGGTACGCAGGTTCAAACGCTGCAACTAATTTTGCTTCTATTTGCTCGCGAATCATAGCAATCTCCTTTACACCGCTTTAGCAGAGAACTGCGCCCTCACAGGAACATCTGTCACATTATAAGGATAGGCGGTTTTGTGACGTATTAGTATGTTACAGAAACAAAATTTCTGCGGCGATTGATAAAAAAGGTAATTAGTTTGTCTTACCCAATGATATTTAGCCATCAATCCGTGTAATGGGTAAAATCATTAAATATCAATAAGTCAGTTAGGCTTAAATTTAGGCAAATGTTGTATTTCCAGACCGTCAACACTTCCCCCGTAAAAAGGCGATGTTATGATGTGCGAACTTTGCGTAACCCGTCCCATTTTACATCTTGAATCAGATGCATTAATAGAGAACTTAACATGTTGAAAAAAATCATTTTTCCCGTGCTGGCATTATTGATGCTTGCCGGTTGCGCCACCAGCACGAATACCCTGAACATTGCTCCAAAAATTTCTTTGCCAACGCAGGATCCGACCTTGCAGGGTATCACTATCAGCATCAATGGAGCCGATCAACGTCAGGATCAGGCGCTGGCTAAAGTGAACCGTGATGGGCAGTTAGTTTCTCTGACCCCTTCGCGCGACCTGCGTTTCCTTTTGCAGGAATCATTGGAAAAACAGATGACCGCACGCGGTTATATGATTGGTGCGGCTGGCGCAGTGGATCTGCAAATTGTCGTCAACAACCTGTTTGCTGACGTTCAGGAAGGCAATTTGCGCTACAACATCACCACTAAAGCAGACATTTCTATCATTGCGACGGCGAAAAATGGCAACAAACAGGTCAAGAACTATCGCTCGACCTATAATGTCCAGGGCGCACTTACTGCCACCAATGACAAAATCACTAATGCGGTTAACAGCACACTGGGCGATGTCATCAACGACATGGCACAGGACACCAGCATCAGCGATTTTATCAAGGCCAATGCCCGATAATTTCGCCCGTTTTATCTGACGTACATCTTCTGCCCGGCATTGTCGGGCAGAATTGTTTTAGTCGCCACGACCGACATATTCGCTGTTCCGGCAATCCCTTCTTTATTATCTCCCTGCATCCTTTATTATGCCCCTGCGACACTCTTTCACCGGTCTGCGGGAACATATTTTCATGGTAAGTCAGTACTTCAACATTTTCACACAACGCAACACCCTGATCCTGTTGTTGCTGGGTTTTGCTTCAGGCTTACCCCTCGCTCTGACTTCCGGCACGCTGCAGGCGTGGATGACGGTGGAGAATGTCGATTTAAAAACCATCGGCATCTTTTCGCTGGTCGGCCAGGCTTACGTGTTCAAGTTCCTCTGGTCCCCGATGATGGACCACTACACCCCTTCTTTCTTTGGCCGCCGCCGTGGATGGTTAATCCTCACGCAACTGCTTTTAGTTGCCGCCATTTTTGGCATGGGTTATATGGATCCGTCGAAAGAACTATTCTGGCTGGCGGCACTGGCGGTGTTAATAGCCTTTGCTTCGGCTTCTCAGGACATCGTTTTTGACGCTTACAAAACCGATTTACTGCCAGCAGCAGAGCGAGGCAGCGGTGCGGCGGTATCGGTACTCGGCTATCGGTTGGCGATGCTGGTGTCCGGTGGCCTGGCATTGTGGCTAGCCGACCGCTACCTAGGTTGGCAGCACATGTACTGGTTGATGGCCGGGTTGATGTTAATTGGCGTAATCGCCACTATTATGGCACCGGAGCCTGAGGTCTCTGAACCGGCACCCCGTACCATCGAAATCGCCGTTGTCGCTCCGCTAAAGGACTTTTTCGGGCGTAATAACGCCTGGCTTATTCTGCTATTGATTGTGATGTACAAAATGGGCGATGCCTTTGCCGGCAGCCTGAGTACCACGTTTTTAATCCGCGGAGTCGGCTTTGATGCCGGTGAAGTTGGGCTGGTGAACAAAACCCTCGGCTTGCTGGCGACTATCATTGGTGCGCTCTATGGCGGTATGCTCATGCAGCGCCTGAGCCTGTTCCGTGCCCTGATGATTTTTGGCATTTTGCAGGGCGTTTCCAATGCCGGATACTGGATTTTAGCGGTCACCGACAAGCATCTTTATTCGATGGGCACGGCGATTTTCTTTGAAAATTTGTGTGGCGGAATGGGGACCGCAGCCTTCGTTGCCCTGCTGATGACGCTGTGTAACAAATCTTTTTCTGCCACCCAGTTTGCCCTTCTTTCCGCGCTTTCTGCCGTGGGTCGTGTGTATGTCGGCCCAATTGCAGGCTGGTTTGTTGAAGCACACGGCTGGCCGTTGTTCTATCTATTTTCTATCGTGGCAGCCGTGCCGGGCTTGCTGCTGCTGGCGGTGTGCCGTCAGACACTGGAATATACTCAGCAGACTGACCGCTTCCTGCCAAGAAAGGCTTTCCCTGGCAGCTATAAATTGGCGTTGCGTATGCTGCTGCTCGGATGCGTTCTGCTGGCCGCCTGGCTTATCACGCTGGTGAGCAACGGGTTAGCCTGGACAAACTGGGACACACTGCCGCAGCGCCTGGTTGAAGCCGCTTCCTTGATTTGTCTGTCTGGGATCGCACTCGGCAGCACCTTGGATTTTCTGGCCTTGCGGCGCGAAAAGATGGCCTGACATCTGTTCGCTTAAATTTTAGGAATGAGTGTCGTTGCCCGGTAAATCAAAATCTGGCCTGATGTACCTTGTTGATCGGCAAGAGGGTTTCGGGTCGTTTTAGCGCTAACTGACGGAATTTAGTATTGTTATCCAGATAGTAAATTGGGGTTAATTTCCCTGCGCTAAGATAAGTTTTCCGCAATAAATAATATTTAATAAGTTACAGCATCTTTCAAATACACTTTTTTTTTACCTGGTTTGTATTTTTAAATTCACCGCATTTATACATTGCATTAACATTAATTAAACCTACCCAGAACATTACACTCAGCGTTAAATATCCTTCCTGACTGCTATACCTTGTTTTTGCTCACCATAGTAAAAGAACCTACTGCAACATATTGTTGACATTGAGAAATTGTCACTCTCCGTGACATCTGTGACTTCGTTAACATAATGTGGCAACGGCCTGCTGACACTTCCTTAAGCGTGTTTACAGTACTGCAACCTTCCCGTAAAATGCCCGCACACATGGAGCGACAATAGAGCCCTGATTTATTGAGGTCGTTAGATGAGACTTAAGAAATACAATAAAAGTATTGGGATGTTGTCCTTATTTGCCTCTGCGTTAATGTTAAGCGGTTGCAATACGGCATTGATGGATCCCAAAGGAGCAATTGGACTTGAGCAGAGAACGCTGATACTGACCGCCATCGGATTAATGCTGATCGTGGTTATACCGGTTATTATCATGGCCTTGGCGTTTGCCTGGAAGTATCGTGCTTCTAACACAAATGCTAAGTACAGCCCGAACTGGTCCCATTCCAACAAAATCGAAGCCGTGGTTTGGACTGTGCCGATTATCATTATTGCCATTCTGGCAACGATAACCTGGAAAACCACTCACTCGCTTGATCCGTTCAAGCCTATCGTTTCAGACCAAAAACCGATGACGGTTGAAGTCGTTTCTCTGGACTGGAAATGGTTATTCATTTACCCAGAACAGGGCATCGCCACTGTTAACGAATTGGTGATCCCAAAAGACGTCCCCGTTCAGTTCAAAGTCACCTCTGACTCTGTGATGAACGCGTTCTTTATTCCTCAGTTAGGCGGACAGATTTACGCGATGGCCGGTATGCAGACTCAGTTGCATTTGATTGCAAATGAAGCCGGTACCTATAAAGGCATCTCGTCAAGCTTCAGTGGCCGCGGTTTCTCTGGCATGAAGTTCAACGCAATTGCGACCCCAACCCGTGCCGATTTTGACACTTGGGTAGCAAAAGTGAAAAGCGCACCGAACCAACTGGCAACCACTGAAGATTTCAACAAACTGGCTGAACAGAGTATCGACAACCCGGTCGAATACTTCTCCACAGCAAAACCTGGTTTGTTTAAAGAAATCATTGGCAAATACTCCATGCATGACATGAAGGCTGCGCCAGAAGGTCACACCATGCCAATGCCTGCTGGCACTGACATGAAAGGCATGGATATGGGTGGGCAGTCTCACGCAGCCGGAGCCGAGGAATAAACGATGTTCGGAAAATTAACGCTTGATTCGGTTCCGTATCATGAACCGATTATCATGGTCACCGTTGCCGCGATAATTCTGGGTGGGCTGGCAGTAGTTGCCGGCATCACCTATTTCGGTAAATGGAAGTACCTGTGGACCGAATGGCTAACCTCAGTCGACCACAAAAAAATTGGTATCATGTACATCATCGTTGCTTTCGTCATGCTTCTGCGTGGCTTTGCTGATGCCATCATGATGCGTAGCCAGCAGGTACTCGCTTCAGCGGGTGAACCTGGCTTCTTACCGCCTCATCACTACGACCAAATCTTTACCGCGCACGGCGTGATCATGATCTTCTTCATGGCGATGCCTTTCGTTATCGGTTTGATGAACGTCGTCGTTCCTCTACAGATCGGTGCACGTGACGTAGCGTTCCCGTTCCTGAACAACGTCAGCTTCTGGTTCACCGCCGCCGCTGTGATTCTGATCAACATCTCTCTGGGTGTCGGTGAGTTCGCACAAACGGGTTGGTTGGCCTATCCGCCGTTATCAGGTAAGGAATACAGCCCTGGCGTGGGGGTCGATTACTGGATATGGAGTCTACAGATATCCGGTATAGGGACCTTGCTGACCGGTGTTAACTTCTTCGCCACCATCCTCAAGATGCGTGCGCCGGGTATGCCGCTGATGAAAATGCCGGTATTTACCTGGGCTGCACTGTGTACCAACGTCCTGATTATCGTGTCGTTCCCTATTCTGACTGTAACCGTTGCGTTGCTGACCCTGGATCGCTATCTGGGCACCCATTTCTTCACGAATGATATGGGCGGCAACATGATGATGTACATCAACCTGATTTGGGCCTGGGGCCATCCGGAAGTGTACATTTTGGTTCTGCCAGTGTTTGGGGTGTTCTCCGAAGTTACCGCGACCTTCTCCAAAAAACGTCTGTTCGGCTATACCTCACTGGTATGGGCAACCATCGCCATTACCGTGCTGTCATTCGTTGTTTGGTTGCACCACTTCTTCACCATGGGTTCAGGCGCCAACGTCAATGCCTTCTTCGGCATCATGACAATGATCATTTCTATCCCAACAGGGGTAAAAATCTTCAACTGGTTATTCACCATGTATCAGGGCCGTATCCAGCTTAACGCTGCGATGCTGTGGACCATCGGCTTCATCATCACCTTCTCCGTCGGTGGTATGACCGGTGTTCTGCTGGCGGTGCCGGGTGCAGACTTCGTGCTACACAACAGTCTGTTCCTGATTGCACACTTCCATAACGTGATTATCGGTGGTGTCGTCTTCGGTTGCTTCGCGGGTCTGACTTACTGGTTCCCTAAATCTTTCGGCTTCACGCTGAATGAAAAATGGGGTGTGCGTTCATTCTGGTGCTGGATCATCGGCTTCTTCGTTGCCTTCATGCCGCTCTACATTCTGGGCTTCATGGGCATGACCCGTCGTATCAGCCAGAATATCGACCCTGAGTTCCACCTGTTGCTGGTTATTGCAGCCTGTGGTGCAGCGTTGATCGCACTCGGTATTCTGTGTCAGTTGATCATGATCTTTGTGAGCGTGCGTGACCGCGATCAAAACCGTGATCTGACCGGTGACCCGTGGGGCGCCCGTACTCTGGAGTGGTCTACCTCTTCACCTCCTCCGTTCTATAACTTCGCTATCGTGCCGCAAGTTCACGACCGCGATGCATTCTGGGACATGAAAGAGAAAGGCGAAGCTTATGTAAAACCGGCTAAATATGAAAAAATTCATATGCCACGCAACAGCGGCGCAGGCTTCATCATCGCCATGCTCAGCCTGGTCAGCGGTTTTGCATTAATCTGGGACATCTGGTGGTTGGCGCTCGTGACCTTCATCGGCATCGTTGTGACCTGGATTGTAAAAAGCTTCGATGAAGATGTTGATTACTACGTTTCGGCTGAAGAAGTGGAACGTATCGAGAACCAGCATTTTGAACAAATCAGCAAAGCAGGCGTGAAACATGGCAACTGATACCCTGACTAACCACGACGCAGCCCATGCAGAGCATGGGCACCACGACGCAGGTGAAACCAAAGTCTTCGGCTTCTGGATCTACCTGATGAGCGACTGCATATTGTTTGCGAGTTTGTTCGCAACTTATGCAGTACTGGTGCACGGGACCGCTGGCGGCCCAACGGGTAAAGACATTTTCGAACTCCCGTTCGTTCTGGTCGAAACTTTCTTCCTGCTGTTTAGTAGTATTACTTACGGCATGGCGATGCTGGGCATGACCAAAGGCAGCGTAAAAGCTGTTAATACCTGGTTGTTCCTGACTTTCCTGTTCGGTTTAGGCTTTATCGGGATGGAGCTCTATGAATTTCATCACTTGATTAAAGAAGGTTTTGGTCCTGACCGCAGTGGCTTCCTGTCAGCCTTCTTCGCGCTGGTTGCCACTCACGGTATCCACGTGACCTGTGGTTTGATTTGGATCGTTGTGATGATGATTCAAGTGAGCCGTCGTGGCCTGACTGCCGTTAACCAAACCCGTCTGATGTGCCTAAGTCTGTTCTGGCACTTCCTGGACGTGGTCTGGATTTGCGTATTCACCGTTGTTTACCTGATGGGGGTATTAGCATGAGTCATTCTGCCACTTCCCATGGCGGCGCAAGCCACGGCAGCGTGAAGTCATACCTGATTGGCTTCATCCTGTCAGTTATCCTGACGGTTATCCCGTTTGCCATGGTGATGAGCGACACTGCTTCGCATTCGTTGATCATTGGCACCGTGGTAGCATCTGCGGTCATCCAGATCGTGGTCCATCTGGTGTTCTTCCTGCACTTAAGTACTGCGTCGGAAGCACGCTGGAACCTGGTGGCATTTCTGTTCACCGCTGTGATTATCTTTATCGTCGTTGTGGGCTCATTGTGGATTATGTATAACCTCAACCTCAATATGATGGTCAGTTAAAGAGCCGAGCTGCACGTGATGATTAAGCAATACCTGCAAGTAACGAAACCAGGAATTATTTTCGGCAACTTAATTTCTGTCATCGGGGGATTTCTCCTTGCTGCCAAAGGCAGCATCGACTTCCCACTCTTTCTCTCCACGCTGGTGGGTGTTTCGCTGGTCGTTGCCTCGGGTTGTGTCTTTAACAACTTCATCGACCGCGACATCGACCGGATCATGGAAAGAACGAAAAACCGGGTCCTGGTGATGGGGCTTATACCGCCGAAAACAACCCTGGTTTACGCGACCATTCTGGGTATTGTGGGCTTTGCGTTGCTGTATCTGGGCGCCAATCCGCTGGCAATGTGGCTGGCAGTGATGGGCTTTGTGGTTTATGTCGGCGTTTACAGCCTGTACATGAAGCGCAAATCAGTTTACGGCACGCTGGTTGGTAGCTTGTCAGGCGCTGCACCTCCGGTGATTGGTTACTGTGCCGTTACCGGCCAGTTCGATATGGGCGCTGCAATCTTGCTTCTGATCTTCAGCCTGTGGCAGATGCCGCACTCGTACGCGATTGCCATCTTCCGCTTTAAAGATTATCAGGCAGCGGGTATCCCGGTTTTGCCGGTGGTGAAAGGCATTTCTGTCGCCAAGCATCATATTACCGTCTACATTCTGGCGTTTATGATTGCCACGCTAATGCTGACCCTGAGCGGTTACGCAGGTTATAAATACCTGATTGTCGCCGGTGCTGTCAGTATCTGGTGGCTGGGCATGGCCCTGAAAGGGTACAAAGCCGAAAACGACATTGTCTGGGCGAGAAAGCTGTTTGGATTCTCCATCATCACGATCATGTCACTCAGCTTTATGATGTCTGTTGATTTCAACTCAGCACCGACATCGATGTTAACCTACGTTTGGTAACGCGAGCGGGTAGCCTAACGCGCTGTCATTTAGTTGGATAACGAGCATATCGAAAGGCCAGTAGCGATACTGGCCTTTTCTTTTGTTCTGCCGCTATGGCTCAACCCGTAATATCTGCTAAAGATCCATCGTTTTACCCTAACTGGCTAAGAGCACTACAATGTGCAGAATGTGATTTTGAGGTAGTAATGTGAACGATAACCAAATGACCCCGCAGGAAAGCCGGGCGACATGGGGATTAGGGACAGTTTTCTCCTTGCGCATGCTCGGCATGTTTATGGTTTTACCCGTCCTGACCACTTACGGTATGGCCCTGACAGGCGCCAGTGAAACCCTTATCGGCATTGCTATTGGCATCTACGGACTGGCTCAGGCCATCTTTCAAATTCCTTTCGGCTTGCTCTCTGACCGCGTTGGTCGCAAGCCGCTGATCGTCTTTGGCCTGATTATCTTCTGCATCGGCAGCGTGGTGGCCGCTTCCACAGATTCCATCTGGGGCGTGATCATCGGCCGCGCTATGCAAGGTTCAGGGGCAATTGCCGCCGCCGTGATGGCGCTGCTTTCAGACCTGACGCGCGAACAGAACCGCACCAAAGCGATGGCCTTTATCGGCATTAGCTTCGGCGTGACTTTCGCGATTGCCATGGTACTCGGCCCGATCATCACCCATGCCTGGGGCCTACACGCCCTGTTCTGGGCCATTGCACTACTGACACTGGTCGCGATCGTGATAACGCTGATGGTGGTCCCCTCCCCTTCCACGCACCTGCTCAACCGTGAATCAAGCATGGTCAAAGGCAGTTTCAGCAAAGTGCTGTCCAACGGCAAGTTGTTGAAACTCAACTTTGGCATTTTGTGTTTGCACATTTTGTTGATGTCGAGCTTCGTGGTATTGCCGCAGGTGATGGAACACGCGGGTTTCCCGCCGAGTGAGCACTGGCGCGTCTATCTGGTGACCATGTTGGTTTCTTTTGTTGCGGTGATCCCGGTCATCATTTACGCCGAGAAAAAGCGCCATATGAAGCAGGTGTTCATGGGCTGCGTAACGGTTATTCTGTTGGCAGAAATCGTATTGTGGTACGCCGGTTTACGCCTGTGGGTGGTGATCGCGGGTATTCAACTGTTCTTCCTGGCCTTCAACGTGATGGAGGCGATTTTACCGTCGCTCATCAGCAAAGAATCCCCCGCAGGATACAAAGGTACGGCAATGGGCATCTACTCTACCAGCCAGTTTCTGGGTGTCGCCATTGGCGGCAGCCTCGGTGGTTATGTTTACGGTCACGCGGGTGCCGGTGCAGTATTTCTGGTCTGCGCCGCCGTTGCCGTAGTCTGGCTGTTTGTCAGTTCAACCATGAGTGAACCGCCCTACGTCAGTAGCCTGCGTATCACTTTGTCTGAACTGGCCGTCAAGGATTCAGCCCTCGAAGCCCGTATCAAAGCCCAGCCTGGCGTAGCCGAAGCGGTGGTGGTGCCAGAAGAGTTGAGTGCCTACGTAAAAGTGGATACCAAACAGACTAACCGCCAAAAATTGGAACAACTGGTGGCTGTCGTCTGACTGCATCACCAAACAATGAAAAAGGACGCTGACAATAGCGTCCTTTTTCATTTCCAAAACAGTAAAAATCAGTCGCGGAAGTTTTTAAACTGGAAAGGCTGGCCTAACTCACCGTTACGCACCAGTGCCATGACCGCCTGCAAATCGTCACGGGCTTTGCCGGTCACACGCACTTCGTCGCCCTGAACCTGCGCCTGCACTTTAATTTTGCTGTCTTTGATGAGTTTCACAATCTTCTTCGCCAGCGTGGATTCAATCCCGGAATGCAGTTTGGCTGTCACGCTGTACGTTTTACCGCTGTGCTCCATCTGCTCAGGCACCTCCAGCGCCCCGCCTTCAATACTGCGTTTGGCCAGTTTCTCGCGCAGAATATCCACCAGCTGATTAACCTGGAAATCAGATTCGCTGGCGCACTTGATAGACTCGTCCTTTTCGTTCAGCTCGAAGCTGGCAGGAATGTTGCGAAAATCCCAACGAGTGGTCAGTTCACGGCTGGCATTCTCGACCGCATTGCGGACTTCCTGCATGTCAATTTCGGAAACAATGTCGAATGACGGCATAATCGCTTCTCCCTGGGATATTAACCCATGTCGTTATGATGATAAGTCGTTTGATGGCGTGCATAATACCGCCTTCGCCCTTTGATGCCAAAACCAAGCCGCATCCTTTTGTTGACTGAAGCCCGAACAGGCATAAAATCCCCGAAAAAGTGTGACGCACAGCACAAACAGCTATACTAATAACTACAAATAAATAACAAACAAGAAACATAACATTCGATTCACTGAGTGCGTTCATTCAATTGCTCAGGAGGCATAATGAAGATTACAGTACTTGGCTGCGGGGCTTTAGGCCAACTTTGGCTTTCCGCTTTGTATGAGCAAGGACACGATGTTCAGGGTTGGATCCGCATTGCACAGCCTTTCTGCGCGGTAAACGTAATCAATGCCGACGGCGGGGCATTTAACCGTAATTTGCCCACCAATGATCCGCAGCATCTGGCTGAAAGCGAGCTTTTGTTAGTCACCCTCAAAGCCTGGCAGGTTTCAGGCGCGGTCAGCGCATTAATGCCAATGCTGAATGATAACTGCACTCTGCTCCTGTTGCATAACGGCATGGGGACAATAGAAGAGCTACCGGCAAACCGCTTCTCGATTTTACAAGGTGCTACCACCCACGCCGCTCGCCATGAAGGCAATTCTATTCTTCACGTGGCCAGCGGCGTAACGCATATTGGTCCGGTATCCGCACGCGGTGCGGCGTCAAGCCATCTGGCGGACGTTTTGCATAATGCCCTGCCTGACGTCGCTTGGCATGACAACATCTATCCCTCGCTGTGGAATAAGCTGGCGGTAAATTGCGTGATCAATCCGCTAACCGCCGTACATAACTGTACGAACGGTGATCTTATGGCGTACTCGGGTGAAATCGAACAAATCTGTGCCGAAGTGGCCGATGTGATGGCCATTGAGGGATACCAGACACATACGGAATCGCTGCTGAGTTATGTTTATCAGGTAATCGACACCACTGCGGCCAATCACTCATCAATGTTGCAGGATATCCGGGGCCAACGTCATACCGAAATTGACTACATCACCGGCTACATTATTCGCCGCGCCCGTAAGCATGGGCTCACCCTGCCAGCAAATACCCGTTTATTTGAAATGATTAAAAGAAAGGAAAATAACTATGAGCGTTTCGGTTCTGGTTTGTCTGGCACCTGGTAGCGAAGAGATTGAAGCGGTCACCGCGATTGATTTGCTGGTCCGTGCAGGTGTCAACGTAACAACGGCCAGTGTGGCGGGTGACGGCAATCTGGAGATCCGCTGCTCGCGCGGCGTGCGTATTCTGGCAGATGTTGCACTGGTGGATGTGGCTGACAACCACTTTGAGGCCATTGTCCTGCCCGGTGGCCTTAAAGGCGCGGAGTGTTTTCGCGACAGCCCACTTTTAGTCGAAACCGTGCGTCAGACCCATTTTGCCGGCAAGATTGTAGCGGCCATCTGTGCTGCTCCTGCCCTGGTTCTGGAATATCATGACCTGTTCCCTATCGCTAATATCACCGGATCACCCTCTTTAAAAGAGAAGATCTCGCCATCAAAATGGTCCGATCGCCGCGTCATGTATGATCCGCGCGTCAATCTGCTGACCAGCCAAGGTCCTGGCAGCGCGATAGAGTTCACCCTCAAACTGATCGAACTGCTGCTTGGCAGACCCAAAGCGGCTGAAATTGCGGCACAGCTCGTGATGTCGCCGGGAATTTATAATTTCACTGACGAAGGAGCGCGGGAATAAGTGCCTGTTCTGATGTAGAAAAACACATAAAAAAACCCGGCAATGCCGGGTTTATATTTCGTTCCCGCAAAACTTACGGGCGATAGACTTTCACGTTTTTAAAGCCCTGCTCGATCAGGTATAGCGCCTGTAACCGGCTCATGACGCCACGGTCGCAATACAGCAGATAGGTTTTGCTCTGGTCGAGATCCGCAAACTGCGCACTGAGTTTGTAGAAAGGCAAGGTTTTGACCTCTACGTTGTCCAAATCCAGCGGCTTATCTTCGGCTTCGTCCGGTGCACGGATATCCAGCAGGATGTCCGTAGAAGCAAACGCGTCCACCGTTTCGACTTCTGCCACTTCCTTGGCGGTTTCTTCGGCGATATGGCGAATGTCATAGTTCTGCGCTTCACTGACCACTTTGTCGAGCACTGAGAAGTCAAACAGCTGCTCTTCGGCTTCGATTTTAGCTTTTACCGCTTTTACGGTCGGACTTTTAGAAATTACACCACAATATTCCGGCATCGTTTTGGCAAAGTCTTCGGTACCAATTTCACGGGCGATATTGATGATGTGCTCTTTATCGTGGGAAATTAGCGGGCGCAGAATCAGGGTATCAGTCGCATTGTCGATCAAACGCAGGTTGGTCAGCGTCTGGCTGGAAACCTGGCCCAGCGCTTCGCCGGTCACCAGCGCCTGCACACCATAGCGTTCAGCGATTTGCGACGCCGCGCGCACCATCATACGTTTCAGCACCACGCCCATCTGGCCATCTTCGATTTTTTCGAGAATTTCGCCCACTACCGGTTCGAAATCGATAGCAATAAAACGCACTTTGTGCGAACTGCCAAAGCGTTTCCACAGATAATACGCCACCTGCTTGACGCCAATCTCATGAGCAGAGCCGCCAAGATTGAAGAAGCAATAGTGTACGCGGCAGCCACGACGCATCAGCATGTAACTCGATACACCGGAGTCGAAACCACCTGAAATCAGTGACAACACGTCTTCCTGCGTACCAATCGGGTAGCCGCCCTGACCTTCATGACGGCTCTTAATCAGTACAAGCTGGTCGTCGTTGATTTCCAGCTTCACTGTGACTTGCGGCGCGGTCAGATTCACCTTCGCCGATTCAATATGCTGATTCAAACCGCCACCCACATAACGCTCGACATCACCGGAGCTGAAGGTATGTTTGCCACGGCGCTTTACGCGCACGCAGAAGGTTTTACCCTCCACTTCAGAACGGTAAGCTTCCAGCGCCTGCTCGAAGATATTGTGGACATCGGTATAAGGGCGGTCTTCCACTTCTTCAACGTGGCGGATGCCGGGGATGCGACACAACAATTCGATGATCAAGTCGTGTTTGCTTTCGTCTTTGCTGCGAACTTCGATATGATCCCAGTGGCGCACCACCGCGAGGGTCTCATCATGAGGCTTCACGATGTTACGGATGCTACTTGCGAGGATCTTAATGAAGCGCAAACGCACAGATTGACTCTTGATGGTGATTTCTGGGAACAATTTAATGATAAACTTCATGGCAGTCTTTTGTCAGCGGTGAGAATTAGGGGTCATGAGTGGCTGTATATGGCTCAGAGAGCCTATTATTGTTAAGCCAATAGCCATTTATGCAAAATGATGGGGCTTAACAATACTTTTTAAGTAAACAAAAACAACAGCGGCGCGGAGTATATCACCTAAACTGAGGACTCTGCGCGCAAAACCACATATCGGATGTGACGTCGATACGGAATTTCTACCGGGGCTTCACTCAGCATCGCAACGCCATATTGCAGCTCCGCCCATCGGATCCAACGAGTTTGAAAGAGAATTATGCCAAAAAAAGCTGCACCACCTGCCAATTTTGAAACCGCACTGACCGAACTGGAACAGATTGTCATCCGCCTGGAATCAGGTGAATTACCGCTGGAAGACGCGCTGAACGAATTTGAAAACGGCGTACAGCTGGCACGTCAGGGACAACAAAAATTACAACAGGCGGAGCAACGGGTGCAAATCCTGCTCGACAGCGACAACGACGCTGCGCTGGTGCCTTTTACCCCGGATGCTGAGTGATCTGTTATGGCTGATATTGAACAACAAGCCGACATCACCGATTTCAACAGCCAGCGTCGTGTGCTGCAAAAACGGGTTGATCGGGCACTGGCATCTTATATTGATGAGCAACCTTTTGCTGACAGCCCGCTGGTTGGCGCGATGCGCCACGGTGCCCTGCTCGGCGGCAAGCGCCTGCGCCCTTACCTGGTGTATGCTAGCGGCACGCTTTTCGGTGTTGATCTCAGTAATCTGGATGCACCGGCGGCGGCGATCGAATGTATTCACGCCTATTCGTTGATCCACGATGATCTCCCGGCGATGGACGATGACGATCTGCGCCGTGGCCAGCCGACTTGCCACATCAAATTTGGCGAAGCCAATGCGATTTTGGCCGGTGATGCCCTGCAAACCCTGGCCTTTACGCTGTTGGCCGACAGCCCGATGCCCGATGTCCGAATGCAAGATCGCCTGTCGATGATCTCTGAACTGGCCGCGGCAAGCGGTGTGGCAGGGATGTGTGCTGGTCAGGCACTGGACCTGGCTGCGGAAGGTCAGGACATAAATTTACAGGCGCTGGAGCAAATTCATCGCCACAAAACCGGGGCGCTTATCCGCGCCGCCGTGCGCCTGGGCGCGCTGGCAGCCGGTGAGGCGGGCAGAGCAGTACTGCCGGTGCTCGACCAATATTCCCAGGCCATCGGGCTGGCTTTCCAGGTACAGGATGACATTCTGGATGTCATTGGCGATACCGAGAAACTGGGTAAACGTCAGGGAGCCGATCAACACCTCGGCAAAAGTACCTATCCGGCCCTGCTGGGGTTGGACGGCGCACAGGCGAAAGCCAGGGATCTCTATCAGGAAGCCGTCTCTGCGTTAGACCAGTTGGCCGCACTTTCCTACAACACAGCGCCGCTTCTCGCGTTAGCCAGCTTCGTTATTGAACGCGACAATTAATAATTACTATGAGCAACTGATGAGTCTTGAACTAGCCAAATACCCGACACTGGCGCTGGCGGAGAACCCTGAAGAACTCCGTTCGCTCCCAAAAGAGAGCTTGCCTAAGCTTTGTGACGAACTGCGCCAATATCTGCTGGCCAGCGTCAGTCAGTCCAGCGGACATTTTGCGTCCGGTTTGGGCACGGTGGAACTGACCGTCGCGATGCATTACGTCTACAACACGCCGTTTGATCATCTGGTGTGGGACGTGGGTCATCAGGCTTACCCACATAAAATTCTGACGGGCCGCCGGGATAAAATCTCCACTATCCGCCAGAAAGGCGGGTTGCATCCGTTCCCATGGCGCGGTGAAAGTGAGTTTGACACGCTGTCCGTCGGCCACTCTTCGACGTCGATCAGTGCAGGTTTAGGCATGGCGGTAGCGGCCGAGCGCGAAGGCAAAGGCCGCCGCACTATCTGCGTGATTGGTGATGGTGCCATTACTGCGGGCATGGCTTTTGAAGCCATGAATCATGCGGGTGATATTAAGTCTGACATGCTGGTCGTGCTCAACGATAACGAGATGTCGATCTCCGAAAACGTCGGCGCGTTGAATAATCATCTGGCGCAGCTGCTTTCCGGCAAGCTTTACTCGCGACTGCGTGAAGGCGGCAAGAAAGTCTTGTCTGGTATTCCGCCAATCAAAGAGTTGGTGCGACGCACCGAAGAGCACCTGAAAGGGATGATGGTACCTGGCACGCTGTTCGAAGAGCTTGGTTTCAACTATATCGGCCCGGTTGACGGCCACGACGTGCTGGCGCTGGTGCAAACGCTGAAAAATATGCGTGACCTGAAAGGGCCACAGCTGTTGCACATCATGACCAAAAAAGGCAAAGGCTACGAGCCAGCCGAAAAAGATCCGATCGGCTGGCATGCGGTACCAAAATTTGATCCGGCACTGGGCACACTGCCAAAAAGCAAAGAAGGCCTGCCGACCTACTCGAAAGTTTTCGGTGACTGGTTGTGTGAAACTGCGGCCAAAGACAGCAAGCTGATGGCTGTTACGCCTGCCATGCGCGAAGGTTCTGGCATGGTGCGCTTCTCACGTGAATATCCGCAGCAATATTTCGACGTGGCGATCGCCGAACAGCACGCCGTCACCTTCGCTGCCGGTTTGGCGATTGGCGGCTATAAGCCTATCGTCGCCATATACTCCACGTTTCTCCAGCGCGCTTATGATCAGGTGATCCACGATGTGGCGATCCAAAATTTGCCGGTGCTGTTTGCCATTGACCGCGGCGGTATTGTCGGCGCTGACGGCCAGACCCACCAGGGCGCATTTGATCTGTCATTCCTGCGTTGTATTCCGAACATGATCATCATGGCGCCAAGCGATGAAAACGAATGCCGCCAGATGCTGCATACCGGTTATCACTATCAGGGCGGCCCGGTTGCTGTACGTTATCCGCGCGGCAGCGGAACGGGCGCGACCTGCGAAGCTCTGGCTTCGCTGCCAATAGGTAAAGGTATTGTGCGACGTGAAGGCGAGAAAATCGCCATCCTTAACTTCGGCACATTATTGCCAGAAGCGCAGGCCGTGGCCGAGAAACTGAATGCGACACTGGTCGATATGCGTTTTGTTAAACCCCTTGACGACGCGCTGGTCCTCGAACTGGCGGCCAGCCATGAAGTACTGGTGACGCTGGAAGAAAATGCCATCATGGGCGGTGCAGGCAGCGGCGTAAACGAACTGTTGATGGCAAAACGCACCATAGTGCCGGTGCTCAATATCGGCCTGCCAGACCACTTTGTTCCACAGGGAACGCAGGATGAAATTCGCGTTGATTTAGGTCTTGATGCCGCCGGCATTGAGCGTCAAATTACCGATTGGTTAGCCTGACCCCTCAAATTCCCCTCTTTAACCATTAAAGAGGGGCTTCTCTGCCTCTTCTCCGTAATTTCCTCAATTTCACCGCACGGTGAGCTACAGTTATAGCGTGCTAAGTATTTAACTTTTTCACTGATAAGAATAAAAACCAGGAGGAATGATGCAATTTATTACCCTCGGAAAAACCGATCTCAAGGTTTCGCGCCTGTGTCTCGGCTGCATGACGTTTGGCGAACCGGATCGCGGCACACACGCCTGGACATTGCCCGAAGAGAGCAGCCGCCCGATCATCAGACAGGCGTTGGATGCGGGGATTAACTTCTTCGATACCGCCAACAGTTATTCTGACGGCAGCAGCGAAGAAATTGTGGGCCGTGCCCTGCGCGATTTTGCCCAGCGCGACAACGTTGTGGTGGCGACCAAAGTCTATAATGCGGTAACCGGGCTGAAACCCGGTCTTTCTCGTGCTTCAATAATGCAATCCATTGACGACAGCCTGACGCGGCTCGGCATGGACTACGTTGACTTGCTACAAATTCACCGCTGGGACTACGAAACACCGATTGAGGAAACGCTTGAAGCACTCAATGACGTGGTCAAAGCCGGGAAAGCACGCTATATCGGGGCGTCATCCATGCATGCTCATCAATTCAAACAGGCGTTGGATGTCTCAGCAAAAAATGGCTGGGCGAGTTTTATTTCGATGCAGGATCAATACAACCTGATCCAGCGTGAGGAAGAAAATGAGATGCACCCGCTGTGCCTGCAGGAAAATATCGCCGTGCTGCCGTGGAGCCCGCTGGCACGAGGTAAATTGACCCGCCCGTGGGGTGAAACTACCGCCCGTTCAGTGTCGGATAAATTTGCCAGCCAACTCTATGACGCCACCGAAGCCGCCGATGCGAAAATCGCGGAACGCGTAGCAAAAGTGGCAGAAGATCACGGCGTGCCGCGCGCGCAGATAGCGCTGGCCTGGCTGCTGGCTAAACCGGCAGTGACAGCACCGATCATCGGTGCGTCGCGCGCAGAGCATCTTGACGATGCGATCGCAGCCTTACAGGTAAAACTGTCGCGAGAAGAGATCGCCGAACTGGAAATGGCCTATCAGCCACATGTTGCAACCGGCTTCCAGTAACACTTCCCCTTCGCTAACCAAAAATAAAAAGGGCGCTGAACGTACTGCATCAGCGCCCTTTCCTTATCTGGTCGTGATCAGAACAGGCCAAGTGGCCAGTGATGCCCCACCAGATAAATAATGCCTGCGGCAATAATACCGGCCACGACATCATCAATCATGATACCCATGCCGCCCTGCACGTTGCGATCAAACCAGCGGATCGGCCAGGGTTTCCAGATATCCAGAATACGGAATATCACAAAACCGGCCAGCACCCATTGCCAGTCATTGGTGGGCAACGCCATCAGCGTGATCCACATCCCGACAAACTCATCCCAGACAATGCTGCCATGGTCGTGTACGCGCATGTCTCTGGCCGTTTGACGACAAAGATAGACGCCAATACAGATGCTAAACATCACCACCAGTGAATAAACCTGCCACGGCAGATAAGTCAGCAGGATCCAGAAAGGAATGGCGGCAATCGAACCAGCCGTACCGGGGCCGACAGGAAATAAACCGCTGCCAAAACCGGTCGCCAGTAAATGCCACGGATTGCGTAAATCCAGACGCTTCTTCGCCGCAGCCATATCCTGCACGTGGTCGCCGGTTTTACCTTTGTAATTGGCCGGACGTTTTTTATGGCCGATAGGTTTTTGTTCGTTTGTCACAAGGTTTCTCCTGCAGCAAAGTGATCAAACCCGTGCCAGTCCAACTTAACCGGTGCGCCTGAACGCATAAACTTCATGCCTTCAGAAAGCGGGGCTATCTGGCCAACACAGGTAAAATCGACACCGAGATGGCTCAGCGCGACGTCCAATGCACCGCGATTGATTTCAGGAACCGTAAAGCAAAGTTCGTAGTCTTCACCCCCGGTCAACGCCCATTTCAGCGCTTGTTCTTTGTCCACACTGGCCAGCAGCGACTCAGACAGCGGCAGTGCATCGAGATCCAACCGGGCGCCACAGCCACTGGCGGTGAGCACATGCTGTAGATCAGAAATCAGGCCGTCGGAAATATCAATGGCAGACGTCGCGAGATCACGCAGTGCCTGCCCCTGAAGTATGCGCGGTGTCGGGCGCAAATGACGTTGCAGCAAGGTTTTACGGTACTGCGGGGAGCTAACCTCAAGCTTGTCGAGCAAAATCGCCAGACCAGCTGCGCTGTCACCGAGGGAGCCGGTGACAAAAATCCAGTCGCCTACGCCAGCCCCGGAGCGCGTTAGCGCCCGGTCCATCGGGATAAGGCCCTGAATGGTGAGAGTCATGCTTAGCGGACCGCGGGTAGTGTCACCACCAATCAGCTGCATACCGTAATAATTCAGTTGTTCAAACAGGCTGTCACTGAAGGCTTCAAGCCAGTCAGTGTTCACTTCGGGTAAGGTCAGCGCCAGAGAAACCCAGGCAGGGTCAGCGCCCATAGCAGCCAGATCGCTAAGGTTCACCGCCAACGCCTTGTAGCCAAGGTCTGCCGGATCAATTGTCTTGAGGAAGTGGATGCCTTCTACCAGGGTATCGGTGCTTACTGCCAATAACTGCTTTTCTGCCACAGTCAGCAAGGCGCAATCATCGCCAATGCCTAACTGTACATCCCGGCGTGCTGTTCTATACCGGTTAAAATAGCGCGCTATTAAATCAAATTCGCCGCATGCCATAGTACAATTCCAGATCGAGTGCTCCAAATCATTCGGGGTACAGGAAGACGGCGACGAAGCGCATCCCGATGAACTTACTAAAGTAAGTGATTCGGGTAAGCGAGGAAGCCAACACACCTGCAACCTGAAGGATGAAGGAGATAGAATGAATTAAGGCCGGATATCCGGCCTTAACAGGTTAGTCAGCGCCTATGGTAAGCGATGTAACATCACACGATTATCAACGAGCAGTGTGACTAACACATTTTCAGTTACTTCTTATTCGTACGAATGTGTGGGCCTGCTTTATCCAGCACGCCGTTAACAAACTTGTGGCTATCTTCTGCGCCGAAGGTTTTCGCCAGTTCGATCGCTTCGTTGATGGCCACTTTATATGGGACGTCCTGACGTTTGCTCAGCTCAAACAGAGCCAGACGTAAAATCGCTCTTTCCACCTGACCCAGTTCTTCGAGTTGACGAGAGAGGTACGGAGCCATCAGCGCATCAAGTTTCTCAGCATTGGTAGCTACACCGGTCAGCAACTCGCGGAAATAGGTGATGTCGACATCTTTGACATCCTGCTCAGTCAAGAATTCTAATTCAACATCGGCGATGTCATTTTTCGACAACTGCCAGGAGTAAATTGCCTGTACGGCACATTCACGGGCGCGGCGACGAGCAGCAGGTTTCACGGATTTCCCCTTAACTAGATTCAGGCCTTAATAGCCTTGATAACATTAATCATTTCAAGCGCGGTCAGGGCTGCTTCAGCACCTTTATTACCGGCTTTTGTCCCTGCTCGTTCAATGGCTTGCTCAATACTTTCAGTCGTCAGCACACCAAACGCAACCGGGATCTCGCTGCTCATGGCAACGCTGGACAGGCCAGAACTGCATTCACCAGCAACGAATTCGAAATGGGCAGTGCCCCCACGGATGACAGTACCCAGTGCGATCACGGCATCGTATTTGCCGCTGTTCGCCAGTACACGGGTAGCCAAAGGCAGTTCATAAGCGCCTGGGACCCATACAACGGTGATGTTGTCGTCGCTAACCTGACCGATACGTTTCAAGGCATCAATGGCGCCAGAAAGCAGGCTGTCGTTGATGAAATTGTTGAAACGGGCAATAGCGATTGCTACGCGCGCGTTCGGCGTGGCTACAACACCTTCGATAACGTTCATAGGTTTTCCTTTAAATGGGTTCAAGAGTTCAGCGTTTAACAACCCCAGCCTGGCCCAGCCGCAGGGGGGCGGATTCTATCATATTATTCTCTTGTCTGGACATGCGATTTATAAACCCATGTCAATCACAAGGATATCACCGGCGAGGCAATGTCCACCGGCTCTTTATTCAGTACCGTTTCAGTAGGAGGGTTTCAGACGCAGACGCAGATCCGCCCCGACTTGCCGCACGTCGCTGAGGGTGAATTGTGGCGCATCGGACAGGCTTTGCAAGCCGGGGAGCACGCAAAGCGCACGGCCATTTTCACCGAGTAATTTCGGCGCCATATAAACAATCAGCTCATCGACCAGCCCGGCCTGTAACAGCGCGCCAGCTAGCTCAGCACCGGCCTCAACCCACACCGAGTTCACCTGCCGTTTAGCCAGCATCATCATCATCAGGACCAGATCGACACGGTTGTCACGCCCCGGCACCACCCATTGCTGAGTGGCTTCAGGCCAGTCCTGCGTATCCGCCTGTAAACGGGCCAGCCAGGTCTCCCCCGCTTGATTCACCAGCTTATGCTGCGGCGTCACGCGGTTTTGGCTGTCGATAACAATGCGCAGTGGTTGGCGCAGATTCTCCTGCGGATAGCGTGCCTGGGTATCGCTGTCGAATTCGCTCCAGCGCACATTGAGGGAGGGATCATCTGCCAGAACCGTGGCGCTGGAGCTGAGGACAGCCGAGCTTTGGGCGCGAAAGCGCTGAACGTCCGCGCGGGCGGCGGCTGAGGTGATCCACTGGCTTTCACCGGACGCCATCGCAGTACGACCATCGAGCGAAGCGGCCATTTTCAATTGCACATAGGGAAAACCAGTGCGCATACGCTTAAGGAAACCCAGGTTTACTGCTTCGGCTTCGCTGTGCATCAGCCCGTGGCTGACCTCAATACCGGCCTGTTTAAGACGATAAAGTCCGCGCCCCGCCACTTCTGGATTGGGGTCCTGCATGGAGGCCACAACCCGTGTGACACCTGCACTAATCAGTGCATCAGCGCAAGGCGGCGTGCGGCCATGGTGACTGCACGGTTCGAGCGTGACATACGCCGTTGCGCCCTTTGCGCGGTCACCGGCCATGCGCAGTGCATGAACTTCCGCGTGAGGTTCTCCCGCACGCAGATGGTAGCCTTCGCCAACAATCTCGCCGTCACGGACAATCACACACCCGACGTTAGGATTAGGGGTCGTGGTGAAGCGCCCCCGGCGCGCCAGTTCAAACGCGCGCGCCATGTATTCTTCATCTGCATGCAACTGTTCAGCGGGCATAACGTTCCTTAATCTTGCAGGCGGGCGATCTCTTCACCAAACTCGCGAATATCTTCAAAACTGCGGTATACCGAAGCAAACCGAATGTAGGCGACTTTATCCAGCCCTTTGAGTGCATCCATTACCAGGTTGCCGATCATTTTGGCCGGAACTTCCCGCTCCCCCGTAGCACGCAGTTGCGATTTGATATGGCTGATGGCCATTTCGACGTCATCAGAACTGACCGGGCGCTTTTCCAGTGCTTTCAGGAAACCGCGGCGCAGTTTGTCTTCATTAAAAGGCTCACGAACGTCATTACTTTTAATGACTCGCGGCATCACTAATTCAGCCACTTCAAAAGTGGTGAAGCGTTCATGACACACCAGGCACTGGCGACGGCGGCGAACTTGTGATCCATCGCCAACCAGGCGGGAATCGATGACTTTCGTATCAACAGCAGCACAAAATGGGCAATGCATAGCACTTCCTGATGGCGGACCCGATTGACCCCTAGTTTAGCGCGAAGTGACACGACAACAAAGGCTGTCGCTACTTTGGCAGACATCGGGTTAAACTTAGCCACCCGTCAGAGGGGGCAGCGAGCATTCGCAGCACCCTCTCTATGACTTTATATGCCCTGACGGATGAACAATAACAGGGCAGCAGAAAAGGAAATCACTGACATGACAAGATATTTTGGCGCAGCATTTGCCGTTTCGGCTCTGCTGGCACTGGCTGGTTGCGCACAGCAAAATCCGCAATTGCCTGAACTGAAAACCGAAGTCAGCCAGTTAAATCAGAAATTACAGCACCTGACCGATTTAGCCAGCGCACTGGAGCAACAGACCACCCTTAACCGCCAGTCAAACAATGGCTTGTACTTGTTGCCTGCCGCCAAGAGTGCTGCGGTGCTAAAAAGTGACATCGGTGAGTTAAGTGTATCCCTGACTAACATCATGCCGGACGCCAGCGGTGTGCAGGGTATTTTGCATATTAAAGCTCTGTCCGGCCAGCCGTTACCGATGTTCACGGCCTCCGTTGACTGGGGGCAAATGGATCCGGTAACCGGTAAACCGCTCACCGTAGATATGCAAACGCAGAACATTACTAGTTCTCCAACCCTGCTGCCAAGCGCTGAGCAAACGCTGGATATTAGTTTGCGTAATATTCGCGTTGAAACCCTGGGCTTTATCCGCTTGCATCATATTACCGCCGTCCCTGAGCCAGCACCGCAGGTGGTCACTCAGCCCTGAGCGGCCTTAACGTTGACATAAAAAAACCGACGGCATAAATGACGTCGGTTTTTTTTATTCAGTCAGATATTAATTTCTCATAAGAACATAGGGCTGGTAGTGACCCTGCAAACTGCCAAGAAACGCCACAATATCATCCACATCTTGTTGTGACGGTGTTTCGCCAACCTGATACACCATCATCTGCTTCACGGCCTCGTCCAGCGTTGCAACATCTCCCCGGTGGAAATACGGAGCGGTCAGGGTAACGTTCCGCAGCGTTGGGACTTTCTGGCGAAAACGGTCGCGCTCGTTTTTAGTCACATTCAGACGGCCAATATCTGCATCTGTTATCTCAGCGTTAAAGTAATCCTTCCTGAGGCCAAGCGGCTCATAAGACTGACCTCCCAGGGTTTTACCAGTATGGCAAGTAGCACATTTATTCTGTTTGAAGAGCTGATACCCATGCGCCTGCTGAGTGATGATGGCATGTTCATCACCGCGCAGGTAGAGGTCAAACGGACTGTCCGGCGTCAGCAAGGTTTTTTCAAACTCACTGATGGCGTCGGTGATGGTTGAGGCCGTTAAGCCCTGCGGATAACTTTCGAAAAACTTCGCCTTCAGCCCTGCATCCTGGTCAAGTTTGGCTATGATCTCATCCCATGACGCGGATCCCATCTCTTTAGGATTGAGCGGCGGCCCACCGGCCTGAGCCTGCAAATCACCGGCACGACCGTCCCAGAACTGCTGATGATTAAACGCGGCGTTAAATACTGTTGGCGCATTGATAGGCCCCGTTTGCCCTCTTATTCCGATCGATGTTTTCCGGCTATCAACGCCCCCGGAAGCCAGTGCATGGCAGCTGGCACAAGAAACCGTACCATCGCCGGAAAGTCGGGGGTCATGAAACAGACGTGTTCCCAACGCCACCTTATTGCCATCCACGCTCAGCGAATTAGGCAGAATTTGTACAGGTTCATTCTGCCATTTTACCGCTCCCCCCGGCGTGCTGTAGTAGGTTTGGCGCTGATATTTTACCCAACCGAGTATGTCGTCACGCTCTGCCTGGGTCATTTTTCCCGCCCAGTGCAGCGCGGTATAGCGCGTCGGAGGCATTGCGTTGTACTGCATCACCCATTCGATCTTCGCCAGATCGGCCTCGGGGGCAGCCGTCCCTTCCAGCAGACTCTTGCGGATCGGCTGCAGGTCAAAGAGTTTGGTGCCGGTACGGATGTCGTAATCCATCAGTTGTTTGGCAACCGGCAGAGAGGCATAAAAAGGTAAAGGCGTGGAAGGTGTATGGCAGTAGTCACACCCTTTTTGATTGAGCGTTTTCAGGATCTTGGCATTTTCAGGCGTGAGTCCCGCCGCCGGGGATACACCACTACGTTGCGTGTCGAAATGATAAACATAGACGACAGTGCCCAGATAGCACAAGCCTCCGGCCAAAACGGCACCCGCTATGATTTTCTTAGTTTTTGTCATGAAATTTCCCTATCCAGATAACTTCCCGATAGCCTGCCGCAGCAGGCTATATTTTTCCGTTGAATTTCCGGCAAGTTATAATGAGGACGGGCAGACAGGCAAAGATTGATTAACGTCAAATAGCGCGGTGTCCATTACCTATCGCTGTAATAGAATTCAACGATTAATCATTAAATTAGCGGATTAGCAGGTATAAAAAAGCCCCGCAGTGCGGGGCTTTTAGTGACTCACGTCAGAACAACTTAAGGCAGAATTGAAGGCTGATCTGCGCCCTCTTTCTCGACTTTCTGTTGCAACATGTGTTCGCGTCTCATCCCGAGTTTCAGGGCCAGCGCGGACGCCACGTAGATTGACGAAGCAGTACCAATCGACACCCCAATCAACATGGTCAGTGAGAAGCCACGTAACATTGCACCACCAAACAGATACAACATCAGGATCACGACTAACGTCGTACCGGATGTGATTAATGTTCTGTGCAACGTCTGGGTCAACGACACGTTAAAGATTTCGTAAGGTGTCCCGCGACGGATCTTGCGGAAGTTCTCACGAATACGGTCCGATACCACGATGCTGTCGTTAAGCGAGTAACCGATAACCGACATCAACGAAGCGACAATGGTCAAGTCAACCTCGATATGGAACAACGAGATAACGCCCATGGTGATCACAACGTCGTGAGCAAGCGAGATAACAACACCTGCGGCCAAACGCCACTCGAAGCGGAAACCGACGTAAAGCAGGATAGCGATCAACGCCACTAACAGCGCCATAGCACCGTTCTGCGCCAAATCGGCCCCTACGCTCGGCCCAACGAACTCGATGCGTTTCACCTGGGCATTCTGGCTGGTCGTTTCGTTAATCACGCTAAGAACTTTGGTACCCAGAACCTGGCCGCCTGTTTCACCCTTAGTCGGTGGCATGCGTACCATGATGTCACGGCTGCTACCAAAGTTCTGTACCAGCGGTTCTGCGAATCCTGCTTTCTCAAGCGCTGCGCGCATCACGTCCAAATCCGCAGGTTTTTCCAGCGAGATTTCGATGACTGTACCGCCAGTGAAATCCAGACCCCAGTTGAAACCTTTCACACCGATAATGGCGATAGAAAGGATCAACAGGAAACCGGAGATACCGAAAGCCCAGTAATCCCAGCGCATAAAGTCATAGACTCTACGGCCATGGTTTAATTGTTCAACAGTATATTCCTGTGCCACAACGCACTCCTCAGATAGACAGCTTTTTGATGCGCTTGCCGCCGTACAACAGGTTTACGATGGCACGGGTACCGATGATTGCGGTAAACATTGACGTCGCTACACCAATACCGGTTGTAATCGCAAAGCCTTTAATTGCCCCGGTGCCGACGGCATACAGGATGATGACCTTGATTAGCGTCGTAACGTTGGCATCAAAGATGGAGCTGAACGCGCCTTTGTACCCTTCCTCAATGGCCTGCTGTATTGAACGTCCGTTACTAAGTTCTTCCTTAATACGTTCGTTGATCAGCACGTTGGCATCAACCGCTACCGCAAGGGTTAATACGATACCCGCAATACCCGGCATGGTGAGCGTCGCCCCTGGTATCAGAGACATGATCCCAACAATAAGCACCAGGTTAGCAATCAGCGCAGAGGTCGCAATCAGGCCAAACTTCTTATAGAAGAACAGCATGAAGATAATTGAGACCGCAAGTCCTGCCAGACAGGCTTCCAGACCTTGCTTGATGTTTTCCATACCCAAGGTCGGACCGATAGTACGTTCTTCAACAATCTGAATTGGCGCAATCAGGGCACCAGCGCGCAGCAGCAGAGAGAGCTGACGGGCTTCATTCGGATCATTAACGCCGGTAATACGGAAGCTGTTACCCAGACGTGACTGAATCGTCGCCACGTTGATCACTTCTTCCTGCTTAGCCAGAATCGAACGACCGTTGGCATCTTTATTACCGCTGTCTTTGTACTCCACAAACAGGGTCGCCATCGGTTTACCGATGTTGTCCTTGGTGAAGTTAGACATGGCGTTGCCGCCTGCGCTGTCAAGGGAGATGTTAACCTGCGGCTGGTTGTACTCGTCCATGTTGGACGTTGAGTCAGTGATATGATCGCCGGTCAGGATCACGCGCTTGTACAAGACAACCGGGCGACCTTCACGGGTATTTTTCACTTCGCTGTCACCCGGCACGCGGCCAGATGCTGCAGCAGTGGCATCAACGTTGGTATTAACCAGACGGAATTCCAATGTCGCCGTCGCACCTAAAATTTCTTTAGCGCGTGCTGTGTCCTGAATACCAGGCAGTTCAACGACGATGCGGTCAGCACCCTGACGCTGTACCAGTGGCTCAGCGACACCCAACTGGTTCACACGGTTACGCAGAATATTGATGTTCTGCTGAACAGCGTATTCACGGGCTTCGTTCAGACGCTCATCGGTCATCACAACGCGTGCAGCGTTACTACCGCTGGCACTGATCACCAAATCACGGTGGCGTGGAGAGAGATAGCTGATGGCACTGTCACGGGTCGCGGCATCACGGAAAGTGACTTCAGTACCGTAATTGTCGATTTTACGCACCGTCGCGTAAGGAATATTTTTCTCGCGCAAATCGCTACGCATGTTGTCCATGGTCTGCTCTTGCAGCTTGCTCAGTGCGGTATCCATGTCAACTTCCATCAGGAAGTGCACACCACCACGCAGGTCAAGACCGAGCTTCATCGGCTCAGCACCCATCATGCTTAACCATCGCGGCGTTGCCGGCGCAAGGTTAAGTGCAATAACAAATTTGTCGCCCAGGGCGCTGGTGAGGGCTTCGCGTGCGCGCAGCTGTACATCAGTGTCTTTAAAGCGGGCAAGGATCTGACCATTTTCCAGGGCAATAGATTTGCTCTGGATCTTGTCTTGATCTAATACGTTTTTGACTTGGTCCAGCGTTGCAACACTGGCGTCGGAGCCCCGAGCGCCAGTAATTTGAACAGCCGGATCCTCACCATAAAGGTTGGGAAGTGCATATAGCAGACCGACGATGATCACAACGATCAGCATCAGATACTTCCACAAAGGATAACGGTTTAACACGGCAGTTCCCTTCGGGAAAATCGAAAATTAAAGAGCCTTCATCGTACCTTTCGGCAGAACGGCAGCCACGAAGTCACGCTTGATCATCACTTCAGTGGTGTCATTCAGCGCGATAACAACATAACCGGTTTCGGCTACTTTGCTTACGCGACCGATCAGACCACCGGTGGTCATCACTTCGTCACCTTTACCGATGGAGTCCATCAGTTTTTTGTGTTCTTTAGAGCGTTTCTGTTGCGGGCGCAGGATCATGAAATAGAAAATCAGACCAAATACCACCAGCATGATGACCAGAGAGTAAGGACTTCCCTGTGACGGTGCGCCGGAAGCAGCGACTGCATCGGAAATGAAAAGACTCATTTAAATTCCCTCATTGTTGTTATGAAACATGACGATAAGCCGCCTGTTTCTGTTGAATCGACGCGTTTAAAAGCACCGCCAAAATGGCGACGCCAGGTAAATTGTTGACATCAGCTTGTGATATCAAAAATCTGCTATCAGAACGTGGTTTTCCAAAACTTTTACGAATCAGAAGTTTAGAGGCGGAACCTCTTTCCCTTTACCCTCGTAGAAGTCTTTTACAAACAGCTCTAATTTACCCTCTTCAATGGCCTGGCGTAAACCCGCCATCAAACGCTGGTAATAACGCAGATTATGAATAGTATTCAAACGTGCACCCAGTATTTCGTTGCAACGGTCGAGATGATGCAAGTAGGCACGGCTATAATTGCGGCACGTGTAACAGTCACAATGCTCATCAAGGGTCGTGGTGTCGTCTTTATATCGGGCATTACGGATTTTCACGATGCCATCGGTGACGAACAAGTGGCCGTTGCGCGCATTACGCGTTGGCATAACACAGTCAAACATGTCTACGCCACGACGCACGCCTTCGACCAAATCTTCAGGTTTCCCGACACCCATCAGATAACGCGGTTTGTCTTCTGGGATCTGCGGGCAGACATGCTCAAGAATGCGGTGCATGTCCTCTTTCGGCTCGCCCACTGCCAGGCCGCCCACAGCGTAACCATCAAAGCCGATATCTACCAGCCCTTTTAATGATACATCTCGTAAATCTTCGTAAACACTGCCCTGAATAATTCCGAACAAAGCATTCTTATTATTCAATTCGTTGTGACGATCACGGCTGCGTTTTGCCCAGCGCAGTGACATCTCCATCGAACGCTTGGCGTAATCCCAGTCAGCAGGGTATGGCGTACATTCATCAAAGATCATCACGATGTCAGAACCGAGATCATTTTGGATCTCCATCGACTTTTCAGGGCTGAGGAACACCGGATCGCCGTTGATCGGGTTGCGGAAATGCACGCCCTCTTCTTTGATCTTACGCATCGCGCCCAGGCTGAATACCTGGAAGCCGCCTGAATCGGTGAGGATCGGGCCATGCCAGTTCATGAAATCATGCAGATCGCCATGTAACTTCATGATCTCCTGACCTGGGCGCAACCACAGGTGGAAAGTGTTGCCGAGCAGGATCTGCGCGCCAGTCTCTTTCACTTCTTCCGGCGTCATACCTTTTACCGTGCCGTAAGTACCAACAGGCATAAAGGCAGGGGTTTCAACCACGCCACGTTCGAAAACCAGACGTCCGCGACGCGCGCGGCCATCGGTGGTGCTTAATTCGTACTTCACATTGCCTCCAGCATCAGAGAAACAGTCTGATGAGGTTTACTCCGCGACACTATGCGCGGAAAAATTAAGCCCAAATGTACCGAGTACGTCCGGGCCGGTGATCACTGGCTGACCACTTCAAGCGGTGCCAGAGGATTACGGTTGATGAACATCGCATCACCGTAACTAAAGAAGCGGTACTGCTCAACCACCGCCTGATGGTACGCATTCATCGTGTTTTTATATCCGGCAAACGCGGATACCAGCATGATTAACGTCGATTCAGGCAGGTGGAAATTAGTGATCAGGGCATCAATCACCTGATAATGATAGCCGGGATAAATGAAAATTTTAGTATCGCCAAAGAATGGCGCAATCAATGCATTCTCTGCGGCTTTGGCTGCACTTTCCAGTGAGCGCACAGATGTAGTGCCCACGGCGACAACCCGCTTGCCACGGGCTTTACAGGCCAGCACCGCATCCACCACGTCCTGAGGCACTTCGGCATACTCCGCGTGCATCACATGTTCTTCGATAGTCTCTACTCTCACCGGCTGGAAGGTGCCGGCACCCACGTGCAGCGTCACAAAAGCAAACTCAACACCCTTCTCTTTCAGGGCATCCATCAGCGGTTGGTCGAAGTGCAGACCGGCGGTCGGTGCGGCGACAGCGCCGAGACGCTCGCTGTAAACCGTCTGGTATAACTCACGGTCAGCGTCTTCATCAGGGCGATCGATATAAGGAGGCAACGGCATATGGCCGATTTCATCAAGCAACGTGAAGACATCGCGATCTTCATTAAATTCGAGTTCAAACAGCGTGTCGTGGCGTGCCACCATAGTGGCTTTAATATTTTCGTTATCGCCTAACAGCAGTTCTGCGCCCGGTTTGGGCGATTTTGAGGCCCGAACGTGCGCCAGAATGCGTTTAGTATCGAGCACGCGTTCGACCAGGACTTCAATTTTACCGCCGCTGGCTTTACGGCCAAACACGCGTGCAGGGATAACCCGGGTATTGTTGAAGACCAGCAGATCACCCGCCTCCAGTTTGTCGAGCAGGTCCGTAAAAATGCCGTGCGTCAGTTCGCCGGTCGGTCCATCCAGCGACAACAAACGGCAGCCGCTGCGCTGGGTCTGCGGATAGCGGGCAATCAGGGACTCGGGGAGTTCAAAAGAAAAATCGGCAACGCGCATGGCTTTTCACTTCACTTAACGGACAAAAACAGGCGGCTTAGTCTAGAGGTCCGGGCCTTTTGCTGCAAGCTTCTACCGTAATTAAGCGGGCGGCAAACGTGTCCTTTGTCATGTTTTCCGCGCTATAATGCCGGAATGAATTTTTTAGCTCATCTCCACCTGGCCTCACTGGCCAACAGCTCACTGCTGGGTAACCTGCTGGCTGACTTCGTACGTGGCAATCCCGAAGGGCTTTATTCTGACACCATTGTCAGCGGGATCCGCATGCACCGCCGGGTTGACGTTATGACCGACAGCCTGCCGGAAGTCAAAATCGCCCGCAGCTATTTCCGTGAAGAGTTTCGCCGCGTCGCCCCCATCACACTTGATGTGATGTGGGATCACTTCCTGTCACGCCACTGGGACATGCTGGTGCCAAATATTTCACTGGAAGAGTTTATCGGCCATTGTCAGTTGGAAATTGAGCCGCAGTTACCGCACATGCCTGAGCGCTTTCAAAATCTGAATGCCTGGTTGTGGCCAGACCGCTGGATGCAACGCTATGCCGCCCTGCCGTTTATCAGCCAGGTATTAAAGGGGATGGCGTCACGTCGGCCTAAACTTAGCGCACTGTCAGGTTCTTTCCATGACCTTGAACTGAACTATGACGCACTCGAACAACTTTTCTGGCAGTTTTATCCGCAAATGATGCAACAGGCGATAAAACAACAGATCTGACTCACCGCCTGAAATAGTGTGAGGCAGGACGCAATTCCATGCAATTCAGTCGGTTATTCATAGATTAAACTGGGATCTGACTCACAGACTGATAGCCAGATACTATCTGATTGATTGGTCTGATGGGGTTTATTCGCTTGTCTTCAGCCCCTATACTAGCTAGCGAATTATACATCCTATTCTCTTACCTACTATAAAGGAGTTCTTATGGTCCTGGTAACTCGTCCAGCCCCAGATTTCACCGCAGCAGCAGTTCTTGGTAGCGGCGAAGTTGTTGAAAACTTCAACTTCAAAAAACACACTGCAGGCAAACCTACTGTTATTTTCTTCTGGCCAATGGACTTCACCTTCGTGTGTCCTTCTGAGCTGATCGCTTTTGATCACCGTTACGAAGAATTCCAGAAACGTGGCGTAGAAGTTGTAGGTGTTTCCTTCGACTCCGAATTCGTTCACAACGCATGGCGTAACACGCCGGTTGAGAAAGGCGGTATCGGTCCGGTTAAATACGCGATGGTCGCTGACATCAAACGCGAAATTCAGAAAGCCTACGGTATTGAACATCCGGACGCTGGCGTTGCACTGCGCGGCTCTTTCTTGATCGACAAAGAAGGCGTTGTTCGTCACCAGGTCGTTAACGACCTGCCACTGGGCCGTAACATCGACGAAATGCTGCGCATGGTTGATGCATTGCAGTTCCACGAAGAGCATGGCGAAGTGTGCCCGGCTCAGTGGGAAAAAGGCAAAAAAGGCATGGGCGCATCTCCAGATGGCGTAGCTAAATACCTGTCTGAAAACGCTTCAAACCTGTAATCCTCTTTCGGATTTTAAGGTCAATAACGGTCAGCTTCGCTGGCCGTTTTTTTTACCTGCCCTCCAACTCCTTCACATATTCGTAACAAATCTCTGCGCCTTCCCCTGAATAAAAGCTACTCTCAATACGTCCTTTTGCCTGCTGTGCAACGCCTGAAGAACTGGCGCGTACCTTGCATAGATCCTCTGGGCGAAATGGACGCGATCGCCATCAAAAAAGCGTTATCACACAAGAGCCTGAAGGTTCTGATATTAAAATGACAGGGTAATAAACAGGAGTTTATATGTGGGTAATTCCATGGAAAAAATCGCTCATCGCGCTGGCCATGCTGTCCAGTGCACCGCTGTATGCGGCCTCTAACCCCGCAGTCGAAGCCAAAAACGGCATGGTGGTGACCTCACAATACCTGGCCTCACAAGTGGGCGTGGACATTCTGAAGATGGGCGGCAACGCCATTGATGCCGCCGTCGCCGTGGGCTATGCGCAGGCCGTGGTGAATCCGTGCTGTGGCAATATCGGCGGAGGCGGCTTTATGACCGTCCATCTGGCGGATGGCAAAGATACCTTTATCAACTTCCGCGAAACCGCACCGGCCGCAGCCAGCGCGGACATGTATCTCGACGCCGACGGCAAAGTGAAGAAAGACGCCAGTCTGTATGGCTACCTGGCCTCCGGCGTCCCCGGCACCGTGCTCGGCATGGATACCGTTCAGCGCGAGTACGGTAAGCTGACCCGCAAACAGGTGATGGCACCGGCCATTAAGCTGGCCCGCCAGGGCTTTGTTCTGACCCGCGCCGATACCGACATTCTCGATACCACCGTAAAACGCTTTAAACAAGACCCGGAAGCCGCACGTATTTTCCTGCGTAAAGATGGCACTGCCCTGCAACCGGGCGACAAACTGGTGCAAAAGGATCTGGCGAATACGCTTGAAGCCATATCTCAGCGCGGCCCGGATGCGTTTTATAAAGGCAAAATTCCTCAGGCAGTAGAGGCGGCTTCCAAGAAAGGGGGCGGGATTCTTACCGCTGCCGACTTCGCCAGCTATAAAGTCACCGAAACAGCACCCATAACCTGTAGCTATCGTGGCTATAAGTTTGTGTCAGCACCACCGCCGAGTTCAGGCGGTGTGACGATGTGTGAAATTCTTAATATCGTCGAAGGCTATGACCTGAAAAGCATGGGCTTCAACTCAGCGGCGTCTATCCACTATTTAACCGAAGCCATGCGTCACGCCTATATGGACCGTAATACCTATCTGGGTGACCCGGAATTCGTTAAAAACCCGATTGACCGCCTGGTCAGCAAAAGCTACGCGGAAGAAATTCGTAAAAAAATTGAAGCGGATAAAGCCACACCATCGGCTCAGGTTCAACCCGGGATGGAACCGCATGAAAAACCGGAAACCACCCATTACTCGATTGTTGATAAAATGGGCAATGCGGTCTCCACCACTTATACCGTTAACGGCCGCTTTGGTTCCGTAGTGATAGCCCCTGGCACTGGCTTCTTCCTCAATGACGAAATGGATGATTTCACGGTAAAAATTGGGGAGAAAAACCTCTATGGATTGGTACAGGGCAGCCGCAACTCTATCGCCCCCGGTAAGCGCCCACTTTCGTCGATGAGCCCGAGTTTAGTGACCAAAGACGGCAAAATCTTTATGGTGCTCGGCTCTCCGGGCGGTTCCCGCATCATCACCATTACGCTGCAAACCGCACTCAACGTCATCGACTATGGAATGCCACCACAGGAAGCGGTCGATGCACCGCGTATCCATCATCAGTGGTTGCCGGACGAAGTCTATTACGAGCAGCGCGGTGTCTCGGCTGACAGCCTGAATATTCTGGCCAAGATGGGATACAAAATGGTTGAACAGACCCCATGGGGCGCAGCAGAGCTGATTCTTGTCGGATTACCGGGCGCAGCTGGCGTAGTCTCAGCGAACTCGGGTAACGACTCGGCAGTATCAGGAAAAGTCCGTGAGGGCTATCTGTATGGCGCGAACGATGTACGCAGACCCGCGGGTGCGGCCATCGGCTATTAACCCTCATCCTTAAAGTTGTCTCTGCATTGGCTGCCTTGATACAACTCGAATGATTTTGGTTAACGGTAACTCATTAATAAAAAAGCCCCCGATATCGCAATGATATCGGGGGCTTTTCTTTACCCTAAGGTAAGTGCTTGCTTACGCCTGGTTGCTTAGCGCCAGTGCTTCTTTCTTACGATCGTTACGCAGCTTAAACGCGTAACCGACCAGCAGCACCACTACCCAGACCAAACCGACATAGAGAGATACGCGGGTATCCGGGAAGTAACCGATCAGGCCGATGATGAACACCAGGAAGAGGATGCCAAATACCGAAGTGTACATGCCGCCACGCAACGGAAATTCCAGCTCTTTAATCTGTTGTTTACTGAGTTTTCGGCGAAAACCAATCTGCGAGAATAGGATCATAATCCACACCCAGACGGTGGCGAACGTCGCCAGAGACGCAATCACCAGAAATACGTTGGAGGGCATAATGTAGTTAAGATAAACCGCAATCAGCAGTGCGCCCATCATCACCAAAACCGTGACCCACGGCGTCCCCAGACGTGACACCTTGCTGAACATTTTAGGCGCCTGCCCTTGTTCGGCCATCCCGTGCAGCATACGGCCAACGCCGAAAACGTCACTGTTAATGGCAGAAAGAGAGGCGGTGATCACCACGAAATTCAGAATACCCGCCGCCACGGTGATACCCATATGCTGGAACGTCAACACGAACGGACTGCCTTGCGTGCCCACCTGATCCCACGGGAAAATCGACATAATCACAAACAGCGTCCCCACGTAGAACACCAGAATACGCAATGGAACAGAGTTAATCGCTTTAGGAATCGACTTCTTCGGATCTTCAGCTTCACCGGCGGTAATACCAATGATTTCAATGCCACCGTAGGCAAACATCACCAGTTGCAGCGAGAAAATCGTGCCCATAATCCCCTGACTGAAGAACCCACCGTGGCTCCACAGATTGTGAATGCCGGTCGCCTGCCCGCCGTTGCCGATGCCCCAGAAAATAATGCCAAAGCCCGCCACAATCATGATGATGATGGTAAAGACTTTGAAAAAGGAGAACCAAAATTCCAGTTCGCCGAAAACCCTGACGCTCACCAGATTAATCGCGCCGATAATCAGTACCACGCTCAGCACCCAGGTCCACTGCGGGACATCCGGGAACCAGACGCCCATGTAAATGCCGAACGCTGTCACGTCGGCAATCGCCACGATCAGGATTTCAAAACAGTAGGTCCAGCCGGTGATGTAACCCGCCATCGGCCCGAGATAATCTTGCGCGTAACGCGAGAAAGAGCCGCTCTGAGGATTGTTAACCGACATCTCACCCAGGGCGCGCATGATAATGAACGCGATAATCCCGCCGACCAGATAGGCCAGCAATACACTGGGACCGGCCATTTTGATGGCATCCGCCGAACCGTAAAACAGGCCCGTACCGATAGCCGAACCGAGGGCCATAAAGCGGATATGTCGGGTAGTCAGACCGCGCTTTAGCTTGGTTGCAGGCGGCTCTTTCTCAACAGACGTTTGCTCAACTGATTGCTGCATGTGAATTAATCCAATTCCTGTTTTCATCAAAAGTGATGAGAGGCGGTGATCTAAACCAATGAAAAAGCCACGGAAGGGATCCCGTGGCCTGTGTGGCGAAAATCAATTATATGATCTAAACATCACGTCCGTGAACCATCAATACACATCACTGATGGGCGGTGACACTGCGCGGACCGCTGATTTTGTCATAGATACCGACCAGAACCAGCATCACCAGCGAAGGCGGTAACCATGCCAGCCCCTGAGCTGCCAGCGGCAGATGTGAGGTCCAGGCGGGCATGAAGTCAGCCAACGCGGACGCTTTTACGCCGTCGAGGATGCCGAACACAAAGCTGACCAGCATCACCGGCGCCACAATACGAGTGGTGTTATTCCACCAGCGCAGTGTGAAGCTCAGGACCACCAGTGCGATACATGGCGGGTAAATCGCCGTGAGTACCGGAATGGAGATCTGAATCAGGTGGCTCAGGCCGAGATTGGACACCAGCATGGAGAACAGCCCCAGAATAAACACCAGTGACTTATACGAGAGCGGCAGATATTGTGCGAAGAACTCGGCACAGGCGCAGGTCAGGCCAACCGCCGTCACCATGCAGGCGACAAATATCAGAGCGGCCAGGAAGAAGCTGCCGACACCACCGAAAGTATGTTCAACATAGGCATGCAGGATCACCGCACCGTTGGCAGCATCCGGCACCAGTGAAGCACTGTTTTTACCGAGTTTAAACAGGCTCAGGTAGACCAGCATCAGGCCAACACCGGCAATCAAACCCGCCAGTATGGTGTAACGGGTCAGTAATTTGGCATCCGTAACGCCACGTGAACGCGCCGCATTGACAATGACAATCCCGAACACCATCGCGCCCAGCGTGTCCATGGTCAGATAACCATTGACGAACCCGGTGGAGAACGGCACAGCATGATAGGCGTCGGTAGCCGGAATGCTCTGCCCAGCAGGCCACAACACGGCAGCAATGCCCAACACAGCCAGTGCGACCATCTTCAGCGGTGCCAGGAAGTGACCGACAGTATCAAGTAATTTCCCAGGATAAAGGGAGATACCAATCACCAGCGCAAAATAGAGCACGCTATAAATAAACAACGGCAGCGGGCCATCACCGGTCAGGGGCGCGATACCCACTTCGAAAGAAACGGTTGCGGTACGCGGTGTTGCAAACAGAGGGCCAACGGCGAGATAGCAGACCGTGGCCAGCAGTAAACCGGCAGCGCGGCCAATCGGCGTACTCAGGGCGTCAACACCGCCACCGACGCGCGCCAGCGCAATGACGGTCATGACAGGAAGGCCGACCGCCGTCACCATAAATCCGGCAGCAGCCCACCAGACTTCATGCCCGGCTTGTAAACCGACCATCGGTGGGAAAATGATATTCCCGGCACCGACGAATAAGGCGAAGGTCATAAAACCCAGCGCCAGAATATCTTTGCTTGCTAAACGAGTACTCATGATAGGTGTCGTGATGCCTGTTCAAATGAATAAAAGTAACCAATGCTGGCACCCTGCTCTTTCGTCATGAAGATAATGCCGTGAGGTGCGGCCATTAACGCCAATGTGAGGGCAGAAAGGAGCTTATAAACGCCTGATGATATGCAGATAAAGAAGTTGTTATACAGGGAATATCGAGCGACAGCGCGGGCTAAGGTAAACGTTTATAGTGCGGAAAGGCAAGTCGCGATCCAAAAAGCAGAGTCTTTCACCAGATAATTACTTAAAAGCAGTAAATAGTACTAAATAAGCATCGAAACACATCACATGATATGTATGATTTTTCAACAAGCAAAGCACAAGATATACACGAATGCCCCTAAAAGTGCGTGAAACAACCAGGTTACGGTCATTTCACGCACGTTTATAAAGTGTTAACCAAGCGTTAAGCTACTGATTTTCAACCATCACCAAACCCGGGCAGCGATATCCACCACCAGTTTCAGCTTCGCCCACTGCTGCTCTTCAGTCAGGCTGTTTCCCTCTTCCGTCGAGGCAAAACCGCATTGCGGGCTAAGGCAAATCTGGTTGATATCAAGAAATTCAGCCGCTTCCGTCAGACGGTTTTCCACCGTTTTCGCCAGCTCCAGTTGGCCTGATTTCGTCGTAATCAAGCCAAGCACCGCCTGCTGATGGCCCGGTTTGATGAAACGTAACGGTTCAAATCCACCGGAGCGCTCGTTGTCATATTCCAGGAAGAAAGCATCGATATTAACGCCGCCGAACAGAATTTCAGCCACTGGCTCGTATCCGCCTTCGGAGATCCAGGTGGAGCGAAAGTTACCACGGCACACGTGCAGACCAATCACCAGATCGTCTGGTTTGCCGGCAATGGCTTTATTAAGCACATCGGCGTAAGTACGCGCTAACTCCTCTGGCGAATCACCGCGTTCGCGGATCTGCTGCTTCTGATCTTCGGAACACAAGTAAGCCCACACGGTGTCATCAAGTTGCAGATAACGGCAACCGGCGTCGTAGAACGCTTTGATTGCGTCACGGTACACCTGCGCCAGATCGTCAAAATACGCTTTCAGATCCGGGTAAATCTCTTTGCTGATCGCATCACGGCCACCGCGGAAATGCATCACGCTTGGGCTCGGAATGGTCATTTTCGGCGTGGCAGAACCGCTGATGCTTTTCAGGAAGCGGAAATCTTCCAGCATCGGATGATCGCTAAACCCCAGCTTGCCGGTGACTTTGATGCTGCGTGCCTTGGTCTGCACGCCGTTGAACTGGATCCCCTGCACCGCATCGTAGCCTTCCACGCCGTCCAGCCCCTCGAAGAAATCGAAATGCCACCACGCGCGGCGGAACTCGCCGTCAGTCACGACCGCTAAACCGGCTTCCCGTTGCAACTCAACTACTCGGCGAATTTCTTTATCTTCGACCGCACGCAACTGCCCGGCATCGATCTCACCTGCCTGAAACTGCTTACGCACCTGTTTGATGGCTGCCGGGCGTAAAAAACTGCCAACGACGTCAGCACGGAATGGAGGGGTTGTACGTTGCATGAAAATCTCCTGAATGCGCACCCCGCCGCTGGCGAAGAGCGAATAATTTACAAAGTAAATAATCACCTTAAGTTACATAAAGCCATCTGGATGGCTAAACATCTTTAAGGCTATCCTGTCACGCAAAGGTTTCACCGACAAACGAGGATTTTTCATAGGACGTGAAGGAAATTCATGATGAAGAGGAGATTCGCGCAAGGCAAAAATAGAAAGCTGCCAGATCAGCAGCTTTCAGATTTAATCCGGATGTTTCACCCGCACACCGCTGTTTTGCCCCGCTGGCACAATCAGCCGCTGCGGCAGAGTGAACATAAAGCGGGTGCCAGTGCCCACTTCACTGATGATATCCAGCTTGGCGTTGTGATGGCTCAGCGCATGTTTAACGATCGCCAGCCCCAGTCCGCTGCCGCCGGTCTGGCGTGAGCGGGCTTTATCCACACGATAAAATCGTTCAGTCAGGCGCGGCAGATGCTGCGGTGCAATTCCCGGCCCGTTATCACTGACCTGAAACTGCGCACCCAGCGGCGTCTGCTGCCAGCTGACTTCAATACGGGTGCCCGCGGGGGTGTGGTTCACTGAGTTATACACCAGGTTCGACACCGCACTGCGCAGTTGATCTTCATTGCCGAATACCTGCAGCTTGTCGTTTACGCGGAACACAATCTCATGACGGCCACTGCTCAGCGTCTGCACTTCCCGCTCAAGCATGCCCAGCATCAACGGCATATCCACCCGTTCATTGAGATCAATATTGGTGGCAGCCTCGATGCGTGACAGCGTCAGCAGCTGTTTCACCAGCCCGTCCATGCGCCGCGTTTGCTCCTGCATCGTATCCAGTGCCTTGGTGCGGAAAGGCTCTTCCAGTTTGGCGTCTTCCATCATTTCGAGATAACCCTGCAACACCGTCAGCGGTGTACGCAGTTCATGGCTGACGTTGGCGAAGAAGTTGCGCCGCGCGCCTTCGAGTTGACGCATCTGAGTGACATCGCGCGCAACCATCAGCAACTGCCCTTCCGAATAAGGCATGACGCGAAATTCTACGTAGTGATCGTTGTTCAACTGTAAATTCAGCGCCCGGTCAAATTCGCGGGCCTGTACCCAGGCGCGAAATTCGGGATAACGCAGCAGGTTAAAAAGATGCTGCCCGCTGTCTTCCGGCCAGCGAAAGCCCAGCAGTTGCTGTGCCAGACCATTACACCAGAAAATATTCCCCTCTTCCGTCGCCAGCACCACCGCATCGGGCAGGGATTCTGCTCCGCTGCGAAAACGCTTAATCAACTGACCCAGTTCACGCCGCCGCCGCCGGTTGCGCATTTGCATCTGGTTGAGACCGTAAAACAGCGGTTCCCAGCTCCAGCGGCCATTCGGGGGAGTAATGCTGCGATCGAGCCACAACCAGTGAGAGAGTTTCAGCTGGTTATAATAGTTCCAGCCCAGCGCCGCCAAAAGAGACGCGAAAAGCAGCCATCCGAAATGGCCGAAGAAAATACCGATGATCAGTGCTGGCAGGCAAAACAGAAACAGTTCACCGGCCAGTCGTTTCCAGGAAAGACGTTCTAACACACCGTGACTCCATCAGTTGTTCTCGACCCTAAGTAATTCGAGTCGCCTAGAGGCGCCTACTTTTGGTGCAGGCAGGCGGCAAACGAAGGCATCCCGATAAGCTTACTCAAGTAAGTGATTCGGGTAGCTGAGAGAAGCCAACGCACCTGCAGCTTGAAGTATGACGGGTATTAGTAGCGCGTTGAGAACCGGTATCCGGTCCCACGCACGGTTTGGATCATCCGGTCGTGCCCGCTGCTTTCCAACGCTTTACGCAGGCGACGAATATGAACGTCCACCGTGCGGTCTTCCACATACACGTTAGTGCCCCAGACATTATTGAGCAACTGTTCGCGGCTGTAGACGCGTTCTGAATGTGTCATAAAGAAGTGCAGCAATTTAAATTCTGTTGGCCCCATGTCAAGCGCCTGCTCGTTCGCCATCACGCGGTGTGAGGACGGGTCGAGGATCAGCCCCTGCATGTCGATCACCTCTTCCACCGCCATCGGCGAAATACGGCGCATCACGGCTTTAATTCGCGCCACCAGCTCTTTGGGTGAGAATGGCTTGGTGATGTAATCGTCAGCACCGACTTCCAGCCCGCGCACCCGGTCTTCTTCTTCACCGCGCGCCGTCAGCATCATGACAGGAATTTCACGCGTCAGGGCTTCGCGTTTAAGATGTTTGATGAACTGAATGCCGGAACCGCCCGGTAACATCCAGTCGAGCAAAATAAGCTCGGGGAAAGGTTCGATCAACCGGGCGATAGCCGAGTCGAAATCTTCTGCTTCAATTGCCTGATAGCCATTCTGTTCCAGAACGAAGCAGACCATTTCACGGATCGGAGCTTCATCTTCAACCACTAATATACGTCTAGCCATCGTAGATCCTGCCAATAGGTTAGCGATCAATTGTTTGATTGCGGAGGGCATTATGCGTCACTTTTGTGACAGATTTATGAAATAAACCCAGCCGACGAAGTAAGTGTAGTTAAGCCTTCATTATTACGTCATGCCGCTGAAACGCGGTCGATTTTTCGGGGACAGCAGCTGGCGCTGGCGTTTATACTTTGCCGCACTACGTTCCGGCACATTACACCACGGGAGTCTCATGCGCCTGATCCACACCTCAGACTGGCATCTTGGTCAGTATTTTTTCACCAAAAGCCGCGCCGCCGAACATCAGGCGTTCTTACGCTGGCTGACGGAACAAGTGGAACATCATCAGGTTGACGCCGTGATTGTGGCCGGGGACATCTTCGATACCGGGTCGCCGCCGAGCTATGCCCGCGAGCTGTACAACCGCTTTGTCGTGGAGTTACAGCCCACCGGCTGTCAGTTGATTGTGTTGGCAGGCAACCATGACTCCGTCGCTACGCTGAATGAATCACGCGAACTGCTCTCCTGCCTGAATACCCAGGTGATTGCCACCGTAGGCGAGGACCTGTCGCAGCAGATTTTAGTGCTCAATCAGCGTGATGGCACCCCCGGCGCGGTGCTGTGTGCCATTCCGTTCCTGCGCCCGCGTGATTTGATTGCCAGTCAGGCGGGTCAGTCCGGTAGCGACAAGCAGCTGGCCTTGCAGGAAGCCATCGCCGCGCACTACGAGACACTTTATCAAGCCGCCCTGGCCGAGCGCGAACGCCTCGGCGTGCCATTACCGATCATCGCCACCGGCCACCTGACTACCGTGGGCGTCAGTACCTCAGACTCCGTGCGCGATATTTATATCGGCACGCTCGACGCCTTCCCGGCGCAGGCTTTTCCGCCGGTAGATTACGTCGCCCTCGGCCATATTCACCGCGCCCAGTGCGTCGCCAAAACCGAACATATTCGTTACAGCGGCTCGCCGATTGCCCTGAGTTTCGACGAACTGAGCAAAGCGAAAAGCGTCTATTTACTCGATTTCGACGGTGCAACGCTTAACGCCATCGACACGCTGGAGATCCCGCAATTTCAGCCGATGCAGATGATCAAAGGCCCGCTCGCCGACATCGAACAACAGTTAACCCAGTTTGCGGATGCCGATAGCAGCAGGCCGGTGTGGCTCGATATTGAAGTCGCCACGCAGGATTACCTCAGCGATATTCAGCGCCGCATCCAGGCCCTGACCGCCGACCTGCCGGTCGACGTGGTGTTACTGCGCCGCAGTAAAGAGCAACGGCAAAACAGCATTTCGCAGCAGGAAAAAGAGACGCTCAGCGAACTGAGCGTCGGCGAGGTGTTTGAACGCCGTCTGGCGCTGGAAACGGAGGTGGATGAAGATCGCCAGGCGCGGATGCGTACGCTGTTCGCGCAGGTTGTCGATCAGGTCACCAGCGGCCAACCCGCAGAGGATGCTGCACCATGAAAATTCTCAGCCTGCGTTTAAAGAACCTGAATTCGCTGCAAGGCGAATGGAAAATCGATTTCACTGCTGAACCTTTCGCCAGCAACGGTTTATTCGCTATCACCGGCCCGACCGGCGCAGGGAAAACCACCCTGCTCGACGCCATCTGTCTGGCGCTGTATCACCGCACACCACGAATAAAGATTATTTCTAAATCACAAAATGAATTAATGACTCGTAATACCGCCGAGTCTTTAACTGAAGTTGAGTTTGAAGTTAAAGGAATTGGATATCGTGCTTTCTGGAGCCAGAGGCGCTCAAGAGATTCCATTAATGGCGGATTATTAGAACCTAAGGTTGAATTAGCGTTATTGGCTGATGGAAAAATCCTTGCGGATAAAGTCAGTGACAAGATTCGTTTAACTGATGAAATAACTGGCTTAAATTTTTCTCGCTTCACCAAATCAATGATGTTGTCTCAAGGTGATTTTGCAGCCTTTTTAGAAGCAGATCCTAAAGAAAAGGCGGGACTATTGGAGGAGCTCACGGGCACAGAGATCTACGGTCTCATTTCTGAACGTGTGTTTGAGCAAGAAAAAGAAGCACGGATTGCTATGGATAGTTTGCATCAGCGCATGGCGGGCATTGAACTGCTCAGCGAAGAACAGCGCCAGTTGCTGGAAAGCCAGCTGGCGGCGGTCAGCTGGCAGGAACAGCAGCTAAGCCAGCAATCTCAGATTCGCCAAAAGGATCTTAACTGGCTGCACCAGTGGCAACTGGCACAGCAAAAACAGGCCGAATACCAGCGCCAGCTGGCAGCCACAGAACAGGAAGTCGCGCAGGCCGCGCCGCAGTTACAGCAACTGGCGCGCAGCGAACCGGCTGAAAAACTGCGCCCGTTGCTCAATGACCGCAACCGTATTCGTCAGGAAAATCAGGCACTGTCTCAGCAGATAACTGACCTGACGCAGCAGCAGGAACAGCAGCTGGCACAGATGGCGCCGTTGAATCAGGCGCTGGAACTGGCACGTACCGCCCGTCAGCAACAGCTGCAAGTTCAGGAGCAACAACAAAAGCTGATCGACGAGCAAGTGCAGCCGCTCGACAACCAGCTCGCCCAGTGGCGTAAAACGCAAGCCGAAACACTGCAATCGCTCACTGAAGCGAATAATCAGGTCCGGGAACAACACACCGCCCTCGAACAACTGACCGCCCAACGCGCTCAACTGGAAACCCAAAGCAGCCAGCATCAGACTCAACAGACCCAACTGACCGCAGCCCTGACCACCCAACAGCAGCAACAGGCCGAGTTGGAGCAACAGCAGCCGCTCGCCGCGTTGCGTTCACGCCAGGCAGAACTGGCGCTACTGCGTCCGGTGCGCCAGCAGCTGTTTTCGCTGTCCCAGCTGTACCCGCAAATCAGCCTGCGGGTCGCACAGCAGGCCCAGGAATTCACTCAGCGCCAAGCAGAACTGGCCGCTGCAGAACAGCAGCTTGAGCTTACCCGCCAGCAATTTAAGCAGCAGAAGGCGCATCTCAATGATGTCGAAAAATTGCATGATCAGGAAAAGCTGATTGTCAGTCTGGAGGCCGAGCGTGCCCGTCTGCAAACCGGAGAAGCCTGCCCGCTGTGCGGCTCAACGTCCCATCCGGCGATTGAGCGCTATCAGGAAATCAAACCCTCTGAAACGGCGCAACGCGTGGCCGAAATGCGCGCGAAAGCCGAGTCGTTGCATACCGCCGGTACAGAACTACGGGCCAGAACAGAAAGCCTGAAAGAGCAGCAGTTACGTCTGCAAACCAGCCTGATGCAAGACCAGCAACAGCTGGACTCTCACCTGAATACCTGGCAGCAACTTAGCGCGCCGCTGAAATTATCCTTCGCTTTGCAGGACACTGAGAAACTCGGGCAATGGCTGGAAAGTTGCGAGCAGGATGAACAGCAGTGTCAGCGGCACATCGCCACTCATGAGCAGGCTGAACGCACGCTGCAACAGGCCAAGGATGCGCTGGCAGCCGCCGTCAATGAACAGCAAAATGCCCGCCAGCAGGCCGCGCTGTTAACTGAACGCTTTACGCTGATGCAGAAAAATCAGGCGCAGATGCAGCTTCAGCTTACACGCCTGCAACAGCAGTTCAGCGATAGCGAAAAAGCGCTGGCGGAACTCAGCGCTCAGCGCACCGCCCTGTTTGGCGAACAGCAAATTACTCAGGTGCGTGAACAGCTGCGAACCCAAACGCAGGCGTGCGAGAAAGCGTTCCAGCTGGCATCGGAACAATTACTGAAAGCACAGGAGCAGCGCGATCGGCTGGCCGGTCAGTTGGCAACGTTGAACCAGCAACAGCAGCAATCTGCTTTACGTTTGCAGCAGGCCGAAGAAACGTTGCAGCAGGCGCTGAACGCCAGCGAGTTCAGCGACGAAGCGGCACTCGCGCAGGCTTTGCTCGACGATGCTTTGCGCCAGCAGTTACAACAGCGCAAAGAGCAGCTCCAACAGCGTCAGGCTGAGCACCGCGCCCTGCTCGAACAGGCCAACGCCACGCAGGAACAACTGCGTCAGGTGCGTCCGAAGACACTCGGTGATAACGACAGCGATGCCGCCACGCTGACGGCTGAGCTGGAACTGCTCTCCCAACAGTTGAAAACCCTGCAACAGCAGCAAGGCGAGATCCGCAACCAGCTGACCAGCGACATTACGCGTCGCGAAGGCCAGCAGGCGCTGTTCGCGCAGATCACGCAGTCGCAGCAGTTTTGCGATGACTGGGGTTATCTCAATGCGCTGATAGGCTCCAGCGACGGCGCGAAATTCCGCAAATTTGCCCAGGGGCTGACGCTGGATCATCTGGTCTATCTGGCCAATAAACAGCTGGAGAAGCTGCATGGCCGTTATCTGTTGCAGCGCAAAACCAGCGACGCGCTGGAGTTACAGGTGGTGGATACCTGGCAGGCCGACGCGGTGCGCGACACCCGCACGCTCTCCGGCGGCGAGAGTTTCCTGGTCAGTCTGGCGCTGGCGCTGGCATTGTCTGATCTGGTCAGCGACAAAACCCGCATCGATTCCCTGTTCCTTGATGAAGGTTTCGGCACGCTCGATGCCGATACGCTGGATACCGCCCTCGATGCGCTCGACAGCCTGAATGCTTCAGGTAAAACCATCGGCGTTATCAGCCATGTCGAAGCCATGAAAGACCGCATTCCGGTGCAGATCAAAGTCACTAAAGTGAACGGGTTAGGCGTCAGCCGCCTGAGCAGCCAGTTTAAAGTCTGATTGCCCTCCCCATCACGCCCGTCAGCCTTCAGGCCGACGGGCCAACATTTCTCGTCTAATGGCATCATCCTTCTGGCCGATTTTAACCGGCGCCGTGATCAATAACACTGTGGATCCCAACGGTTAACAAGTAAGGAAATACCATGCCTCAGGTCTATGTTTTTGTTTACTCCAGTGCCAACCAAACCTGTCTGATCGCCGAAAAAAAGCAACGCGGATTCTATTTTTCCAGAGCCGCCATCGCGCCGGCAGGACAGATTCTTAATTACTCCGGTCAGGATGTATTACCCGGGGGAGCCTTACAAATCAATCCATTACCCGCCGGTGAAAATCCCCAAACAGGGGCAATCCGTGAATTTAATGAAGAGACGGGCGTGGCGCTTGGCGGGATTGTTTCGGTGGCTCATGAAGTGAGATCGTTTAATGCGCAGGGAAATAACATTACCGGCGTAGCGGGTTTACCCGGGCTGGCATTTCATTGCCTCTATTTCAATGTTTCCGCCGCTGTTTTGGCTCAAATGGTGGTCACTATCACCAACAATCTGGCGCTCGCGCTGCCCGGCAAAATGGCCGTGGTGGCCGACGACGAACTGGCGAGGGTCTTCACTGCGCCCTATCCCCAGTCGAGGAATGTGTTGACGGCATTTGTGAATAACCGGGCAGCCCCTGGCTACGCGGGCAGCACAAATAAAGGCTGGTTTGGCAGCATTATGGATGCAAGGCCCTGATTGAGGGTATCAACCTGCGCCAGACTGCCGCCACTGGCGCGGGCTGATACCAAACCAGCGACGAAAAGCGCGCGAAAAAGCGCTGACTTCGGAATACCCAAGCAGCAACGCCATTTCAGAAATCGGCAGTTGCTGCTGTTGCAAGTAATGGGTCGCCAGTTCACAACGAACTTTATCCACCAGTTGAGTGAAGGTCAGGTTCTGTTCACGCAGGCGGCGCTGTAACGAACTCGGTGACAGCCCCATATTCTCCGCCACATCATCCAGCGCCGGCTCCCCGCGCAGTAACGCCTGGCGTACCCGCGAACGAGCGCTGTCCACCACAGACTGCTGCGCCGGTGCATCCGCATTCAGACGGCGAATAGCATCCTGCATCACCAGTAATAGCGTCTGGTCTCGTTCGGGCATGGTGCGCTGCAAATCCCGCTTGGGGATCAGCAGCGAGTTGTACGGCTGGTCGAAATAGACCGGCGCATCAAAGGCTTTACAGTGCTCGTGCCACTGCTGCGGGCGCGGATGCTCAAAATGCACTTCGCGCGGTGCCCAGTTTTTGCCCAGCCCATGACGCAATAAATTGAGGATCATGCCCAGCGTCAGCTCGGCGTCCTGCCGTTTACATAAAATACTGCCGTGACGGATCTGATAATCGAAGCGGTAATGATCGCCCTTGTCGACCAGGCGGGTCAGCGTGTTGTGCTGATGAAAAGGAAAGGCATTTACCACATTCTGAATCGCCGTTTCTACCGTGGTTGAACACAGTCCAATATAACCAATCAGCCCTAATGACTGCGGTTTGAACTGCTTGCCGTAATGCAAACCGAAGTTATCGCAGCCCGACTGCACGGCGGCCTCTTCCAGTACCTGGCAGTAATTGGTCAGCCCGAGGCTTAGCGTAGGCTGTTGCAGCAGTTCGGGATTGATACGGCAGATGCCAAGCACGCGGTCAACATCGGCCCCTTTGGAAAGAATAAATTCGCTCAACCCTGAAGCGGCCGCCGCCAGTACACCACGGTTGCTGGTATCGCGCGGGTCGAGCGCACCGAACGCCCCTCTCAGACCCGGTTGAAGACCAATGGATGCCTGAAGTAAAGGTTCAGTGTGCATTCTCTTTCACTCCATCACGCAAACAGGTGAAAGGTTTCTGCAAGTTTCGTACCAGCGTTGAGGAAATGATAAACCGAGCGATGACAGACACTTAGCACAGCACCCAAACGTATGGCTGCACGAAGCGCACGAAATACGTGCAGTCTGCCTCAGGCCAGCGCCTGCCCGACGCGCACCGTTGCCAGATAGTCGCGGCACAGTCTCAGGCTTTCGGCTTCCCATTCACTTCCCAGACTTTGCGCCATGTCAGTGGTGGCGTGTGAGCCGCGCCAGGCAAGCAGTTGGATCCGCCGCTGGACGATCATCGTCGGGATCACGGCCAGGTCGGCCTCGCTCAGCGGGCAGATTGTCTGGTAACCGCGCAGCCAGTGTTCAACCCACTCTGCCGCGCGGGGATGATGCTCAACGAAGCTGATTGCCGCCGCCGCATCATGCATATACCAGCCCATCCCGCAGTCATCAAAATCGATCACCCGCGTTTCTCCGTTAAGTAACAACAAATTGGTCAGCCGCAGATCGGCATGGATCAGGCCATAACGTTGGGCACTTTTGCCGTAGCCATGCAGTACGCGGCGGATCTGCGCCAGCGTCTCTTCAATCAGCGGGAAATCCTGTTCGCTCAGACCCGGTGCGTCCTGCCAGCGCCCCCAGTGCCCCTGCGGGCCAACCATGGTGTCGTTGTCCCAGACAATGCGGCGAAAACCGACAGGTGGCATCCAGCGCTGGCTGTGCTGATGCAAACGGGCGGTGACCGCGCCCAACTGTGCAAAGGCGCGCGGGTCAACGTCGGTGGTCGGCATGTCACCGTCAATCCAGTGGAACATCACCACGTGGCGACTTTCCGTGGCGTTGACGGGCAGCGTCTGCACAAGCCGCCCATCCATCCCGGTTAACGGTTCGGGCACCACCATGCCGGTACTGCGCAGCGCATCCAGCCACGCCAACTCGCTCTCTATTTCATCACGTTGATGATAATCCCCGCGATGGATCCGCATCGCAAAGCGCAGACCTTCGGTACCCTGCACCCTAAATGTGGCGTTTTCAGAACGACACAACAACGAAAGCGAGCCGTGGAAGGCCGCGGGGTAACGCTGCAACGCTTCAGTGGCAAGCTGATTCAGGCTGGCTTGATCGAGGGTATCAGACTGTTTGGCATTCATGGGTTTCACTCCGGCAGGTGGCGATGGCTCACTTCAATGAGCCTTCAGAATGAAAGCCGCCCGCCTTTACTGCTTGACCCGGCAGCAGCAAATATTGACCGCAGAACACGCGCAGGCCGGTGAAGGTGAAAACTTGACCGCAGGGCACGTCGATCGCGGCGTTAGGGTCAAGTTTTGCCGCCGCACCGGGCGCATTATCGGAAAACGTTCAGCACCGGACCCTCCGGTAATGAAGCCCACACAGCCCGCCAGGAGATGACGACCATGTTGAAAACCAATGCTTTTGATGCTGCGACCCGCGGTAATATTCCGGCAGAAAGTCTGGCGATGATCGAACGTCGCCGCCGCTTGCTCGGCCCCGCCTATCAGCTGTTTTATAAGAACCCGGTGCATCTGGTGCGCGGCGAAGGGGTCTGGGTGTACGACGCCGAAGGCCGCCGTTATCTGGATGTTTACAACAACGTGCCGTCAGTGGGGCATTGCCACCCGCACGTCCTGGAAGCGCTGGTGCGTCAGGCTTCCACTCTCAATACTCACACCCGCTATCTGCATGAGAATGTGTTGAACTTCGCCGAGAAGTTGATCGGCACGATGCCTGCCGAGTTGAGCCAGGTGATGTTCACCTGCACCGGCAGCGAAGCCAACGATCTGGCGCTGCGTATTGCTGAAGATTTTACCGGCGGCACCGGCGTTATCGTCACCGAATTCAGTTATCACGGCATGACGAAAGCCATCGCGGGCTTGTCAGCGTCGATGGGGCCTTACGTCAAAGTGAACGGCGATGCGCGGGTGATCCCGGCTCCGGTGCATAACCCGGCAAATCCGGCCGCAGTCGGCAAGAAATTTGCCAACGATATTCGCGCCGCCCTGGCTGATATGCAGCGCCACGGCATTAAACCAGCAGCACTGATGATTGACACCTTTTTCACCAGCGACGGGGGGTTCTTCGATCCGGCAGGTTTCTTGCAAGAAGCTATTGACGTGGTGCATGACGCCGGGGCGCTATATATCGCCGACGAAGTGCAACCGGGCTATGGCCGCTCAGGCGAGCACTGGTGGGGTTTCCAGCGTCACGGCGTGCTGCCGGACATCGTGTCGCTCGGCAAACCGATGGGCAACGGTCACCCGATGGCAGGCATTACCATTCAGCCGCATATCCTTGAGCGTTTCGGCAATGAGTCGAGCTATTTCAATACCTTCGGCGGTAACACGGTGTCATCCGCCGTCGGGCTGGCGGTGCTGGAAGTGATTGAGCAGGAGAACCTGATCCCAAGCGTGGGACGCGCAGGAAAAGCCATTGTTGAAGGCATCAGTGCACTGGCACAACGCTTCCCGGCAATTGGCAATGTACGCGGTGCCGGGTTGTTTGTCAGCGTCGACTTCGTGACCTCTGACGGTGCACCGGGCTGCGCCACTGCACTGGCAGTGGTCAATGCGTTGCGTGAGGAAGGTGTATTGATCGGCGCGTCAGGCCCTCAGGCCAATATTCTAAAAATTCGTCCGCCGCTGGTGTTCACCACCGAACACAGCCAGATCCTGGTCAGCGCGCTGGAAAATGTCTTAAGCAAAATGTTCTGACCTTCCCTTTTATCTGGTTTCAGGAGAGCACGATGACATCACAACTTAAACCGACGCTCGGCACGCTGCATCTGTGGGCGATTGCCGTCGGGCTGGTGATTTCCGGTGAATATTTTGGCTGGAGCTATGGCTGGGGCGTGGCAGGGACACTGGGTTTTCTGATCACCACATTGTTGGTCGCCACCATGTACACCTGCTTTATTTTCAGTTTTACCGAGCTGACCACCGCCATTCCTCACGCAGGTGGACCTTTTGCCTATAGCCGCCGCGCCTTCGGGGAAACCGGTGGGTTAATCGCCGGGATGGCGACGCTGATTGAGTTTGTTTTCGCACCGCCAGCGATTGCGCTGGCGATCGGAGCTTATCTGAATGTGCAATTCCCGGATCTCAATCCGAAAATCGCGGCGGTCGGTGCCTATGTGGTGTTTATGGGGCTGAACATTTTAGGCGTCAAGCTGGCGGCAGTGTTCGAGCTGGTGGTCACCGTGCTGGCGGTTCTTGAGTTACTGGTGTTTATGGGCGTAGTCGCACCAGGGTTCAGCGTGAGTAACTTTGTACTCAACGGCTGGGCCGGTGGCGAGCACTTCGGTATGTCGGCATTCTCGGGCATATTTGCTGCTATTCCCTTTGCTATCTGGTTTTTCCTGGCCATTGAGGGCGCCGCAATGGCCGCCGAAGAGGCTAAGGATCCGAAACGTACTATTCCTAAAGCCTATGTCAGCGGCATTCTGACGCTGGTGGTATTAGCCCTCGGCGTCATGGTGATGGCCGGTGGTGCGGGCGACTGGAGCAAGCTTTCCAATATTAATGATCCCCTGCCACAGGCGATGAAAATGGTGGTGGGTGAGAATTCCGGCTGGATGCATATGCTGGTGTGGATTGGTCTGTTCGGCTTAGTGGCGAGCTTCCACGGTATTATTCTGGGTTATTCGCGCCAGTTCTTTGCACTGGCCCGCGCCGGTTATCTGCCGGTTGGCCTGGCGAAATTGTCACGCTATCAGACACCACATCGCGCGATTCTACTGGGTGGCGTCATTGGTATTGCGGCAATTTTCAGCGACGGCTTAATCAACTTACAAGGCATGTCCCTGACAGCAGCCATGATCACCATGGCGGTATTTGGCGCCATCGTGATGTATCTGATGAGCATGTTGAGCCTGTTCCGGTTGCGTAAGACTGAGCCGAACATGGAGCGCAGTTTCCGCGCCCCAGGCTATCCGGTGGTACCGGCTATCGCGCTGATTTTAGCGGCGGTATGCCTGGTGGCGATGCTGTGGTTCAACCTGGTGATTGGCGGCGTATTCGTGCTGTTTATGGCCTGCGGTTATCTCTATTTCATGGCAACCAAAGTACAGCGTAGTAATGCACCCAAAGATCTCATGCTGGAGGGGGAGTGAAAGAAAAGGGTCTGCTTTTGGGCTGAGTTCTGTGCTGGATAGAGGCTCGAGACTCACGGGCATACTAAGGGGTGAGGCATACCTCATCCCCTTAGTCTCCCTGTAATTTAGCTTTATCGAACGGTCTGCATGGGTGATCCCGCAGACCGTTTTCTTTTGGGAGAGGGAAGGAATAAAAAAGTTAGAGGGAGAACCTGCCTTGCGGCCATAGCCACGCCGCGCCGCGCACGCCGCTGGAGTCGCCGTGGGTGGCTTTAAGGATTGGCGTTTCGCATTCACCGCCGAATACCCACTGTTTCAGCAGCAAAGGAACGGTCTGATACAGACGGTCGACGTTGCTCATGCCGCCACCGAGGACAATGACATCCGGGTCGAGGATATTAACCACGTTCGCCAGCGCCTTGGCTAAACGACGCTCGTAGCGGCCCAGTGCCAGTTCGGCGACCGGATCGCCACCGTCAGCAAGTTTGATGATTTCGGCACCCTTCAGGCGCTGAGTGGAGAGACGGAAATAATCCTCCTCAAAACCGGTACCTGAACAGAAGGTTTCTACGCAACCGGACTTACCGCAATAACAGGGCACTTCCTGCGCGAAGCGGATCTCGTCTTCGTCCGGCCACGGCAGCGGGTTATGCCCCCACTCGCCGGCGTTGCCGTTGCCCCCGGCATGCGCTGCGCTGTTCAATGCAATGCCTGAGCCACAGCCCGTGCCGATAATCACCGCAAATACTGTCATCTTGCCTGCGCCTGAGCCATCGGTCGCTTCAGACACGGCCAGACAGTTGGCATCGTTGGCAATCCGCACTTCGCGCCCCAGCAGTGTGGCGAGATCTTCGTCCAGTTGCTGGTTATTTAGCCACACCGAGTTAGCATTTTTAACTTTGCCGGTGAACGGTGACAATGTACCTGGAATACCCAGCCCCACGCTGCCGCGATGGCCAGTGGCTTTTTCGGCATCCAGAACCAGACCCTGGATGGCTTTCAGAGTCTTTTCATAATCGTTGCGCGGCGTGTCTACACGCTTGCGAAACAATTCACGGCCTTCATCAGACAGCGCGATCACTTCAATTTTTGTCCCACCTAAATCAATGCCAATTCGCACGGGTGCCTCACTTGGTTTATGTCTGCGGTTTAGGGTGTTCAGGTAACTCAGTGTAGAACCCGACGGCGAGTCTGCGGGAAGATTTCCTAACGACGCCCGCCGCTCAATTGGGTATCATGCCGCCCTGCATTCGATAAATCAGCGTACCACGGGTGCGCACGGACAGGGATAACATCATGTTATGGTTTAAAAATTTGTTGGTCTACCGTTTGAGCCGTGAAGTCTCTTTGTCTGCCGACGAGATGGAAAAACAGTTAAGCGCATTTACCTTCACGCCTTGCGGCAGTCAGGACATGGCTAAAACCGGCTGGGTCTCGCCAATGGGGTCTCACGGCGGCGATGCCCTGACGCATTCGCATAACGGCCAAATCCTGCTGTGTGCCCGTCAGGAGCAAAAAATCCTGCCCTCGCCGGTGATCAAGCAGGAGCTGCAAGCCAAGATCGAGCAGATTGAAGGCGAGCAGCACCGTAAGTTGAAGAAGACCGAAAAAGACTCGCTGAAAGACGAAGTTCTGCACTCGTTGATGCCGCGCGCATTCAGTCGCTTCAGCCAGACCTATATGTGGATCGACACCGTTAACGAACTGATCATGGTTGATGCCGCCAGCGCCAAGAAAGCCGAAGATATGCTGGCACTCCTGCGTAAAAGCCTGGGTTCACTGCCTGTGGTGCCGCTGACCATGGAAAGCCCGATTGAACTGACGCTGACCGAGTGGGTTCGCTCTGGCGTCACCCCGGCCGGTTTTACCTTACAGGATGAAGCTGAGCTGAAAGCGATTCTGGAAGAGGGTGGCGTGATCCGCTGCAAGAAGCAGGCGCTGGTCAGCGATGAAATTGCCACCCATATCGAAAACGGTAAGCTGGTGACCAAGCTGGCGGTAGACTGGCAGGAGCGTATCGCCGTGATGCTGGCCGATGATGGCAGTATTAAGCGTCTGAAGTTCAGCGATGTGATCCGCGAACAAAACGATGATATCGACCGCGAGGATTTCGCACAGCGTTTCGATGCAGACTTTATCCTGATGACCGGTGAAATTGCCGCGTTGATCAAAAACCTGGTAGAGGCTTTAGGCGGCGAAGCACAACGCTAATCGCGCAGTGCTGCTTTTGCCGGTACAAAAATGACTAAAGGACGCCAATGCGTCCTTTTTTATTGCTCACCGTATTCGGTCAGAAATTATTTATTCAGGTATTTGCATAGGTAAGCGGTAGGTTCAACCACTTGCAGATTAAACTCGCCGTGAGCCGGTACATAGAATTTTTCACCCGGCATAAACACCTGCCAGTCCAGCGAGCCAGGTATTAACACTTTCAGCGAGCCGAGCACGACGGTCATCTCTTCAGGTTTTTCAGTACTGAAGGTGTACTCCCCTTTTTCCATCACGCCGACGCTGACGGCACAACCGGCGCTGTCGCTGTCAAAACCAATCGACTTAACCTTCCCTGCAAAATACTCATTATTTTTCAACATAGATTGGCCCTTCGCGATAAGTTTCAGAAACTCCATATTAGGGTCAGGAAAGGGCTGCTGTCACTGATTATTGTTGATTTCTGGACGACTCCAGAGACATGCCGCAAAGACATGATACTGATTTGATTTTATCGGGTAGCAGTGCCATTGTGGACAGTTGCCATCGTATCTGTCCCGTTTCACCCACAGACTGCGCGCATAAAAAAGGCCTGAATCTCAGGCCTTTTGGGATCTCAATGCCTCGACCTCAGACAATCAGCTCTGCGGCCAGTTTGGCCACCAGCACGTTGGAGAGTAAAACCGGGATACCGAGCTTACTTTGCAGCAGATCGCTATGCTGACGATGATAGCCAATGCAGTCGAGCACCACGACCTGCGCGCCTTGCTCTTCCAACGACAGTGCCGCAGCAGTCAATTTGGCTTCATCGGCCAGATACGGGCTGGCGACGGCAAAACAGGGCGCTTTCGGCAGCTTCGACCACTTGATGGCCTGTTCAGCAATTTGCGATTCAATGGGCACCACGATACCGACTTGATGCGTGCCAACAATGGCGCGTATCAGCGGTGGAATAATACGGTCCGGTTCGAGCAACATGGCATTTTGAGCCCGCAGACTCTCAAATACGCCAGTACACAGCAGCAGTATGGTTTCGCAGCCGAGTGCTTCCAGCCAGTCGATCTTCTCCTGCAACCCCTGCTCAACACTGCGTGATCCGAGCGCGATCTGCGTACCATCCAACAAACGTGACACCAATACAGGCTCACCCTCTTCGGGGGAATAACGCAGCTCAATCTCCTCTGCCGTCATGGCATCAAGCAGACCAATGTGGGTCACTGACTCTTCGGGAAGGTATTCCATCAACAACGGCATGATGTCGCTGCGGGGGGCCTGGCCGATGGTTAGGGTGGCGAAGGGTGTCATCATAGTGATCAGCTCCGGCTTTGCAGGTGACGCAAGCTTCCGTACAGCGACAACAACAGTTGATATTCGTCGGCATCAAACAACTGACAGCTGCCGCGACCAAATTCTTTTGCCACTTCGACGACAAATTTTGCCGCCAGCGCGATGTCTACTTCATGGCTTGCGCCCGTTCCACAGCCCGGCACGACCGATTCGGCCGTGATCGCCACGCCCACGACAGGAACGTCAGTCGCCGTGGAAGGTTGCAGAATACTGTTGAGGTGGTGGACACCATTGCCGTAAGGCGTGATGTCCTGAGTGGTGATCGGGAAGGTTACCGCCGGTTTTCCGGTGGTCATCTCCATAATGCGCAACAGGTCTTCGGACACACGCAGGATGTAACCCTCTTTCACCGTTGGCGATATAGCAAAGCCTTTGTGATTGATAATGCGGTTACCTTTGGTGGTGTCGATGGACAAAATCGCGTCCACGCCCTCCACCACTTCATGGTCATTCATGGTGACGTCGTCGATAGGCGAGTCCATAAAATCTACCGGGTCATGCGGTCGGGTGGGTGCGTTGGGGCAGATGTGGGTGGTGATAATCACATCGCCATCGAGGACATCGCCTTTGCGTTGCATATCGGCCAGCTTCAGCGCACTGGCGACGGCCGCAATGGCGCCATCAGCGTCAGATACCACGCCGATACGCGTTGGCCGCGCACCAATACCGCCCAGACGGCCAATAATCCCAAGTGTCGGCGCAGTGCCCCCACGGCTTTTGCCCTGACTGCCAGGCACCGTGATGCGTACAAAATCGGTGCCGCCCTTCGGACCGTCGGCACGATGCGTGCTGGCAGTGACAGCGGGATAGCCCGCGAACAAATCCACTACGTCCTGGCCGCTGACGTAAGCACTGTCGATGACTTCGAACACGGTCAAGGTCTGTTGCAAACTCATGATGCTTTCCTCTTAACACATCGCGGCAGGCGCTGCGGGAGCGCACCAACCAAAACTGTCGCGAAAACTGTCAGCTGTTCATTTCATCTTTTCATTTCAGAAAGGTCTGAATGAATCAGTCTGTTTTTTCATTTGGCTTTAAAAGCCCTGGTGTTGACGCAGTATTACTTGGTTTTTGAACTGAAAATCGAGTTAAAGAAGCTGTACAGGGCATCACCGGCAATAAAACCGGCAGCCAGAATTTCCATCGGCGTGCGCCCTTTTTCACCCCAGATACGGATGATGATGATGCGCAGCACAATACCGGCGATCACTGCCCAACCGGCCATGACGCTGTTGATCAGCAAACCGGTAGCCAGCAGAACACCAAGCTGGCGTTTCGGCCCGCCGATCAGCTGAATAAGTGCGCCCGGAATGGCCCAAATCATGAGACTGTAAGCGATACCCGGCTGCGCACCGGCCTGAATAGTTTTGGCATACACGCGGGCAACCGGCGGGACCAAATCCTGAGCGAAGTAACCAATGTGCGCGAACCAGACCACCGGGATGGCAATGACAAAGGCGATCAGTGCAGCAAATAACTGGATGCGCCGCCCGGTGAGTTCAGCCTGTAGGTCTTTGCCATAACCGCGCAGGATAAACCCGGCTTTAAGATCAAAACCCATGTCGGCAAAAGCCGGACCCGTCGCGGCGGTAAAGCCTGTCAGTACGCACAGCGCCAGCGGCGGGAAGCCAATCAAAATCCCGACAATCAGCGTGATTAAGGCCACCGCGAAAGCAGGGAACCAACCAGAGTGCATCGCGGCAATGCCGACAATCAATTCGTGGAAGAAAGCGGCAAACGCGGCATAAACGATGAAGGCAACCAACATACCAACCGACATTTCGCTGTACAGACCACCCGCCAGTGCCAGCAATGCGGCGATAGCAATATAGCCCACCGCACCCAGCCCGAGTGCTTTACGTACTTCGGTGGCCGGTTGAGTGAAGCTGGTTCTGGCATCAGCATTTTTCGCCCGCACCACCTGAATCACCTGAATCAACGACACCAGCCCCGCGCCCACCATCATGCCGTGCGGAATATACATGGCACTCAAATCCAAACCGGCAATCGGCTGCGCATACGCGCGGATCAGCAGGCCAATACCAAACATGCTTAAGGCCCAGATATTACCAATGAACGCCGTACCAAAGGCCGCCATCGGGATTTTGAGCATCGCACCGCCCAGTCCAATCACTACGCCCACCACCAGCAACCAGGCCTGACGCCCGCCCTTGTCACCCGCTTTAATGGCTTCAGCGGCAGCAACGCCCGGTGGCCAGGCATTGCTGGCAGGGAAAACTTTGGTGTCAAACAAACGGTAAAGCAGGTAGGCATCAAGCAACATGGCGGCGGCGACACCGACAAACATCGGTAAAATCAGCTGCGGTTGGCCCATAACGTAAGGAATGGCAATCGGCATCAACAGGCTGTTGGCCGCGCCAAAGGTGGCGGAGGAGATGACCGTCTGAGCCAAATTCTGGGTGTGGATTGAGCGGTAACGCTGGAAAGCCTGCATCGGAATACGCGCCAGCAGCATGGCAAACAGCGCACCAATAATTGACGTATTTGGCGTAACACCTAATGTGGTGATCAACTGCACGCCGATGATGGCGCCCAATATAGAGAGCAAAATCATCACCAATAACGTGCCAATATCCCTGAGTGGATTGTGTTTATTATTCTGAAAATCGTTTTCTGACATAACGGCCCCTGAAGTTGGTGCAAATAAACGCGTTATTTTTCACGCCGGAGAAGACATGGATGCTCTCTGGCGAACAGTCGCAGTGCGGTATCAGTCTATTGCCAATACTCATCACCCAATTTCTCAGCTAATTGCTGAGTGACGGCGATCAGACCTTCTTTAATTCCAGCGGGAATATCCTGCCCTTCTTGCGGCGAAGGAAAGGATAAACACAATCCCACCATTTCATTACGGTGTTTATTGGTAATGCTAGTGGCTAATGTACTGATTCCATGCAAGGTTTCATTGCAGGCATGAGACACGCCGGTTTCCCGTATGGGTACTAGTCGGGCTAAAAGAGCCTCTAAGGTTTGTGGAGAATTAACTGAATTCACCTGGTAATCCAGGCCAAAACGTTGAATCACTTCTTCGTCAGTATAACGCGCCAGAATGGCGCGACCGATGGCGGTTTCATGCGCCGGAAGCAGACTGCCGGCGGGCGTAACCACCTGCAAATAAGTGCGTCCAGGGAACATGCGCATCACCATAATATCCCGCCCGGTCAGCATCGAAATATAACCCGTGCACTGGGTTAATTGCCCCAACTGCGTCATATAGGGTGAAGCTGCATCCACCAGCGGCGCTGAAAGATAATGACTGGCGACAGACAGAATCAATTTTCCAATGCGATATAAACGGCTATCCGGGTCGCGCTCCAATAACCCTTCACACTCCATGGTCATTAATAATCGCGATGCCGTACTTTTTGGCAGCTTTAAATGCTCCACCACCTCACTGAATGACAACCCTGGGTGGCCCTGTCTGCTTCCCTGCCGGGAAAATAATTGTAATACCGCAGAGGCGTTTTCTAATGTTGTCATGCAAGAGGTTCCGCTATATGGAACTCAGTTCCTGATTAGTTAAATAAAAGTTAAGGCTGATACCGGGAATGGTCAAGTTGTTTATTTCCTGGCAGGTGAGGGGCAGTAAGCAAATATGCTTATTGTGGAATAAAAAACACAGATAATGAGATGAGGTATAGCAATAAAACCGATTATTATTATGTTTTTTAAATTTTTGCCAGCAGAATGTTTTGATGAGGAAAAACAAAAAGGTCCGCCTCAGGGCAGACCGTTTTGAAAAAGTGCTTAACTGATACTTTGATCTTCGTAACGCCTTTTGGAGTCCAGTGCTTCACTTTCTGTTTCGTGTTCGCTTATCAGTGTGTCGGGTTTGGGATGGTCGGCCCGCAGCTCGTACCAAGTTTGCGTTTTACCTGGCTCACCCTTTTCAACCGGAACAATATAGGCACTGCGTGGGTAGGGAGGCTGACTCGGCATGTAAACTCCTTAGCGGATGATGAATACCTGAATGCTTCAGAGTTTAAGTATAGACAGTCAGCCGCCACGCTTCGCAAAGTCTGAGTCGGAAGCCTCTGAAAAGTAAAACGGGCCATCAAGGCCCGTTATCACACACCTTCTCGGCAGGCTGGCTTCAGCGTGCGACGGGAAGCGCCAGGGCATCAAGAATGGCGTCAACGACCAGGGCGGGGTCTTGCGCGCCATCAACGACAATGTGCGCCGCCGCCTGATACAGAGCTTCACGCTCATTCAACACTTCCTGCATCTCTTCGGTGATCGGTTTGCCGGTCAGCGTCGGACGCTGATCCTCCAGCGGGGACGCTTGCAGACGATGCGCAAGCGTTGAGGCTGGAGAACGCAGATAGATAACCGTTCCGCTGCGGCGCATAAAGTCACGGTTATGCTCCGCCAAAACCACGCCACCACCGGTCGCCACCACGGTCAGCGGCGAACTGATGCTTTCCAGCGCCTGAGTTTCACGACGGCGGAACCCTTCCCACCCTTCGCGCTCAACAATTTCAGCCACGCTGAGTCTGGAGGTTTGCAGCAGATAACTATCCGTATCGACAAATTTATAGCTCAGTGCAGTAGCCAGCGCACTGCCCACCGTGGTTTTACCTGCGCCGCGCGCGCCTATCATGAAAATGGGTTGAGTCATTAACGCTGTCCTTAATCCCCGGGAGCTTCGTTCATCCGCTGGATGACCAATCTAAGATTGTCTGATGAGTGTAAAACCGTCAAATCGTACTCGCAAAAGAGTACAACAAAAAAGCCTCATCAACAGGTCTATATTGCCCGCTGGTGAAGCCTTAAGTCAGTACTGCTTTGATACTAATAATAGTCTTACTTGAAGGCATCATACTGATAAATGCCGCAGGTGCAACGACTCCCCAGCCCCTGTAAAGAAGAAAGGCGGGCAGACCGTGATTTCAGAGTGGTTTACATACGTAGACCAGCGCGGGAGGAAAATTTTTCACCACGCGGACTTTTTGCCAGCTGAAGTAGCGTGACAACATTTTTTCAGAAAGGTGACTGTATTGAAACTGCACCATGACGCCGTTGTTTGCTTTCAATCTCTGTTGCGCTTTTTGCAAAATTCTCATGCTGATACGCGTTGGCATTGACAGTAATGGCAGGCAGGAAAAAATGGCATCGAAATCCCCATCCAGATGTTCGGCGGAATGCGCCATCACCTGCAGACGCGAATCATCAATTTGATTCAGCTTATGCACAAACCCGGATTGGATCTCAAACGCCTGGAGCTGGGCATCCACCCGCATATTATTGAGAATGCGCTTGGTCAGCACGCCGTCGGCGGAACCCAGTTCGGCAATCTTCAGTGATTTCGCCCAGTCAATCTGGCTCAGCATTGAGCGACATAACCAGGGAGAAGACGGTACCAGCGTGCCCATCGTGCGTGGTGACGAGATAAAATTCTGCAAGTAATAAAATTGATTCTGTAACGATACCCTGGTGTTTTTGATAGTCAGTCTTGTGGCATTTAGCATTTTTTATAACCCCTGGGGAAGTAGACCACTATCACATAGAAAAATTCTTAAGGAATAATTAATTAGCAGTATTATTTCCAAATCAAGGAGAGTTCACGCAACGAAATGAGAATATTCTCTTTTTCAGCACATTAAATTTATTCTTAGCCGGTGTTTTGTAAGAAAATATTGGCAGATTTAGATGAAGGGAAAAGAGATGATTTTTGCACAAATAAATAACCGGCTCAGATGACCTGATGCCGGTTATTTGTCTTGAGACGGAGAAGTGCCGGTTTCCCGGCAGCTTGACTTAACGATACAGTTCAACGCTGGCACGTTCGAGGCTGGAGTCGCCTGGGGTGCTCATGCCAATCACACGGTAGTGGTTGGCGCCTTTGTCAGTCGCTTCAGCATTCAGCTGTTCCTTAATGCTACCTGGCGCACCACTCATCTGACTGATAGAGACAACGCCCAGTGATTGATAATTACCGCTAGCGGCCTGTGCGGCGGTTATCTGAGTCGCTGCCAGAGCAGAGAAAGACGCGGTAGTAATAATGGCTGCTGCAAGAATCGGTAAGAGTTTCATAATGCACACCTTCTGCTGTTTTAATTACTGTTCTAAATAAATTAAGTTTGCGGATGTTTTCCGTTGAGTTAATTATCGGCCAGCCAATGCAAGAAGACGTAATGCGCAGTAAAGATGTTTAATCTTTGTGACGGAAATAAGGAGAGAGTGAAAGTAAAAATGTCAACACCAGGAAGAGGCTGGCAATTGAGGATATTTGATGGATTTTAAACGCGGATATTACAACCTGATCAGAAGATTCGCACAAATCGACGCCTGATAGCAATCACTGTTATGATTCTTTTTATTTACGACAAAACGGAGTTCGTTTATGGCTGGAACCAGCCTCCTGGCACTGATTGATGATATTGCATCAATTCTTGATGACGTTGCTGCGATGAGTAAAGTGGCGGCGAAGAAAACCGCGAGCGTACTGGGTGACGATCTGGCCCTGAATGCTCAGCAAGTCAGTGGCGTAAAAGCCGACCGTGAACTGCCGATCGTCTGGTCCGTTGCCAAAGGTTCTTTGATTAATAAAGCAATTTTAGTCCCACTGGCCCTGTTGATCAGCGCCTTTGCCCCATGGGCTATCACACCGCTGCTCATGATTGGTGGTGCTTATTTATGTTACGAGGGTTTCGAAAAGGTCGCGCATAAGCTTCTGCACGGCAAAAAAGAAGAGCATCACGAAAAACCGGATACCTCGAGCGAGGTGAAATCCGAGGCTGACGTGGCCAAAGTAGAGAAAGAGAAAATCAAAGGCGCAGTACGCACCGATTTTATTCTTTCCGCAGAGATCATTGTGATTTCGCTGGGCACCGTCGCTGCCGCACCATTCATGAGCCAGGTGACCGTCATGGTGCTGATTGCCGTGGCGATGACGCTCGGCGTTTACGGCCTGGTGGCGGCGATTGTCAAAATTGACGACGCCGGTTTATATCTGAGTAAATTGAACGGCGAAAGTGGTTTCATGAATGTTGTGCGCAGTTTTGGCGGGATGATCGTCAATGCCGCGCCATGGCTGATGAAAACCTTGTCCGTCGTCGGCACATTTGCCATGTTTCTGGTGGGTGGCAGCATCATCAGCCACGGCCTGCCGTTTATGCACAGCCTGATTGAAGTGCTCAATCATGGGCATCAGGGCTTTGTCAGCACGCTGATCACTGGCGCTACCGATCTGGTGGTTGGCCTGATTGTCGGGGCGCTGGTATTGGCCGTCGTGATGCTCGGGCAGAAGATCTTCAGCAAAAAATAACGGTTCAGGGCGCAGTATTCACCTTTTACTGCGCCCTGGCTCGCCGTCAGCGGTTGGTGGCCACGATCATCGCCAGATCGACAGTAAATGAGCCATCGGTCTGGATATCAAAGTGCTTAACGACGTCGTCCGGCATGACTTTTTGCAGCTCCCGAATCGCCACCACAAAATGTTCCGGGGTACGCATTCTCGCTACCCAACTGCTGAATTCCAGCACCAGACGCCCACTCGTCAACGCTTCTATCTGTAATCCTGCCTCCGTGAATAACCTCAGCCACTGGCCCGGTGCATAGTTGTGCACATGTGACGTATCACGCAGCTTTTCCACCGTTTGCAGATAGATATCCAGCAGCGGATGACCCGGTGAGGCGACATCCATCATGATCATTGTTCCGCCCGGCTTCAGCACGCGGCGAACTTCACGCAGCGCCTGACCGACATCATGCCAGTGATGCGCCGAATAGCGGCTGATGATCACATCAGCAAAGTTGTCGGCAAACGGCAGCGATTCCGCCACACCCTGTTGCACCGAGATATTGTTCAGGCCTTTGTCTTTCGCCGCCTGTGCCACCACCTCGAGCATCTGGGCTGACAGGTCATAGGCGATCACCTTGTGCACCACCGAGGCAGCGATAAAGCTGGCATGTCCTGCACCACAGCCTAAGTCAATAACCTGTGCTTCAGGATAAGACTGCAACAATGTCGCCAGCCGCTGTAAGTCGGCCCCCTGAGAGTGTACTGCGCTGGTCAGGTAATCCTGCGCTTGCGAACCGAACTGCTTTTCTACCGCCTGACTGTGACTGTTTTTGCTCTCCATTTTCTGCTCCTGTTATTGTGGTTTTTATAGGCTGACCCGTTGGCCGCAAAACTACTATAGGCAGCGTTATATACGAGTACAACATAAGCACTTATACTGGTATGAATAACACCCTGTCTAAGGTATCCAGTCTATGAACAGCACGGAATCCCTGAACGGCCCGAAAGCGCTGGGCGCCTTTTTACGCGCCCAGCGGGAACGCACAATGCCTCAGGACGTCGGCCTGCCTACATCGGCGCGCCGGCGAACCAGCGGATTACGCCGCGAAGAGTTGGCACAAATCAGCGGCATCAGCACCACCTGGTACACCTGGATTGAACAGGGCCGCGATGTGTCTATCTCCCCTGCCACCCTGGACCGCATGGCCGTCGCCCTGCGGCTTGAGGCAGCGGCACGCGAATATCTGTTCAGTTTAGCCGCAGTCAAAGATCCGCAGGCTCGGCTGGCCGCCGATGCCCCCGACGCACGGGTCAGCGCCTGCGTTAATCAGCTCACCTGCCCCGGTTATTTATTGGACAGCGCCTGGAACGTACTGACATGGAACCCACAGGCCGGGCAGCTTTTCTCCGGCTGGTTGGGGGTGGATCCACAGCCCAATTTACTGCGGTTTATGTTCCTGCATCCGCTGGCCCGCACGCTGGTGGTGGACTGGTCGGAGCGGGCGAAACGCGTGGTGGCAGAGTTTCGCGCAGAATCAGGTCATTTCGCTCAGTCCGACGCCATCCGCCAATGTGTGATGGCGTTACGCGAAGAGAGCGATGCCTTTAATCAGTGGTGGAATCAGCAAGATGTGCTGGGGCGTGAAGGCGGTGAACGGCGCTTTATGCACCCGACTCACGGCGAGGTGGTTTACCGTCAGCAAACCTTTTTCCCTGCCGGTCATGCGGAATTCAAGCTGGTAATGTTGGTCGAGCAGGTCTAATTGACAGAGTACCTGCGGATGTGTGAGGCTGAATTCGTTATCAAAATAACGACTTCTTTAACGCAGATGACAAGGAAACAATGATGATAATTCGTCAACTGTATCAGGACAGCGATACCGAGATCCGCATTGCCACTGAGCTGGAAGCCGGACTGCACCTGGAGGCGATCCGTGCTTCGGTGCAGGAGATCGGCCTCTGGGAAACCTGGTGTACCGAACAATACCGGTTGGAAGACAGCCGGAAGTACCTGATTGATTCAGAGCAAAAACGCCAACGCGGCGTCGAATTCAATTTTTTCCTGTTTGATCGCGCCAGCGGCCAGATGATTGGTTCTGTTGGCGTTAACCGCATCAATCAGGATTATAAGCTCGCCAACGTCGGTTACTGGATCCGCACCGGTTTCACCGGCCGGTCACTGGCACCGCTGGCGGTCCATGCTGTAGCACGCTTCGTCTTTGATGAACTGGCCCTGACGCGGCTGGAGATTGTCGCAATGGAAGGCAACCACCGTAGTTGCCGCGTGGCTGAAAAAGCCGGTGCCGTGTCCGAAGGTCTGCATCGCAACCGTCTTTATTATCGCGGAAAGCCGAGGAATGCCTGGGTATATTCACTTATCCCCGACGATCTACCGGCCTGATCCCCAAATCAGTTTCCAATCTCTCCCTACAAAATCTGGATAAGGCACTGAACATGACCTCTTCTACCCATATCGTCTCCACCGAGTGGCTGGCAAAAAACCTCAATTCACCGGACGTGGTGATCATTGACTGCCGAAAGTCAAAACCGGGTATCACTCCACCCATCGATTTCCACGGCAAATACCTCGAAGCGCATATTCCCGGCGCAATCTATGTTGAAGTCGATAATATTTCCGACTGCTCCACCGGGTTGCCACATATGATGCCAACGGCAGAAGAGTTCTCTGCCTCAATGAGCCGCCTCGGCGTTGCAGACGGTCAAACCGTGGTGCTTTATGACGAAGGCGATTTATTCTCTGCCCCGCGCGTCTGGTGGATGCTGACCAGTTTTGGCGCGAAAAGCGTACGGGTGTTGGACGGCGGTTTAAACGCATGGCTGGCCGAAGGCCGGCCGACAGAGAGCGGTGAAATTGTCCGCGTTCCCGCCACCTTCACGGCAAAACTGGTGCGCCCGGTGGTAGTCAGTGCTGAGCAGGTACAGGATTCTCTTGGCAAAGTGCAGATAATCGATGCTCGTTCTCTGGGCCGTTTCAAAGCCGAACAGCCTGAACCGCGCCCGCGCCTGCACGGTGGTCATATCCCCGGCAGTCTGAGCGTGCCCTTCACCGAACTGACGGAAAACGGCCACCTTAAATCGCCGCAGGCGTTAAAGGCGACTTTCGAAAGACTGGGCGTGGATTTGAATAAACCGGTGATCACCAGCTGCGGTTCCGGCGTTACCGCCGCTGCGCTGGCATTTGGACTGGATTCACTCGGTGTAAAAGAAGTGATGTTGTACGATGGCTCATGGGCCGAATGGGGCAATATCGACGAAGATTACCCGATAGAAACGCACTGACTCCCGCATTTTACAGCCCGGTGACGCCCCGTTGCCGGGCCTGTTCTTTCATCTGCTGAATCACCTGATACTCCTCACGCGGCAGCACGCTGAAATGGTGAATGAGCAGACGTTCGCACAGCGCCTCGTTGGGTGGATGAGCGACGGTTTCCAGCAAAGCCAGACGCAGCAGACTGAGGGTTTCAGGTGGCGTAGACGCCGACGCGATCAGCGGCAGCCCCGGTGCGGCGGCCGTTTCGCCAATGATACACAACCCCTCAAGTTCCTGTGGCTGATAGCGGCGCAGCAGCTCCAGCGTGACGCAATCAATAGCCGCGATATCCGCCTGACCTTGCCGGACAAGTTCCAGCGATTGCCGGTGTCCTCCACTTTCGACAGCCAGACCAAAGAACTGACCCTTTTCAGCCAAAGGCGCGACCAGCGCCCGCAAACTGTTGTATCCCGACTGCGAATCTGTGCTGTTAAACGCAGCCCTGCGCCCGCGAAAGTCACTCAGGCTGGCCAGCCTGTCTTCATCACGGACGACCAAAAAGCTGCGGTAATAAGGGCCGCTGCAACCCGGTGCGTCATAGCTGAAGGTACCGACCAGTTGCACCTGCGGCAAAAACTCGACCAGCGGAAATCCGCAGGTCTGGCTGAGGAGTAAATCCGGCTGTTGCCAGTGCGCAAGCAGTTCACCAGGCCAGTGCAATGCCAGGGGATAATCACGCTCACCGCTCAGTTGAATAAGCTGCTGGCGCAATGCCCGCCAGAACTGCTCGACATCGCCGGGCACGATGCCATACATCGGCAAAGAAATCAGCATTCACACCGTCCGCTCATTCACACCTCCCGATAAGTTGCTGCTGATAATCATAGCCGATGTACGGCGCGCCGCATCGGGTTCACCGGGTGCCAGCGGATGCACTTCCACCGCGAGCGGATTCAGCGCGTGGTCACTGAACCACTGCGCATACCCTTCAACCAGAAACCCTTCACTGCGCTGAATATAAGCTTCACGCTCAGCAAGATAGACTTTGCGCAAACCGAACCACGGCAGGCCGGGTAAGTCATGGTGAACCAAATGGTAATTCAGATTGAGGAACAGCAAGCGCCACCCCAGACCCGCTTCGTTAAGCGTTGAACGCGCTTGAGGTGCATCATGAGCGCGATGCTCAAAGAAAGAGCGCAGTTTGGTCAGGCTCAGCGCCGGATAACTCACCGCCAGCACAAAATAGAGCGGCGACAGCCCACGCTGTGACATCCAGTGAAACAGCCCGGCCAGCAGAACAGCATGAATCAGCCACATCAGTATGGTTTTGGGTTCGCCTCGTGCCACACTCAGCAATGCGCCTTTCATCGTGGCGCCGATATCCAGTAACGGGCCAATGATCATTCTTCCCGGCAAGGTATTACGCAGTTTAATCACCGCGATACACCAGACCGGAAATCTTTCCCAACGAGCACGGGTAAAGTAATAACCTTCCGGGTCATCCTCCGGTAACGTCAGGTGGTCATTACGGTGATGGCGCAGATGAGAATCGCGGTATAAACCGTACGGATACCACACCGCCAGCGGCAAGATACCGAAAAGCTGATTGAGCCACGCGTGGCGTGTCGGATGTCCATGGATCAGTTCATGTTGCAGCGACATATACCAGGTGGTGAAGAGAATAAGTAAAGGCGTTGCGGCCCAACTTCCCAGTGCCTGCCAGAAAAAAACCACGCCAAACCAGCCGCCATAGACCGTCACCATTAATAGCCAGGTCGGCAGTTCCAGACGCCACCACCAGACCTGAGAATGCCGGTGGATATCGGCCCGCTGGCGGGCATGCAGGTAATGAGCAGAAGAGGACATAAGGACACGCCTGAAGATAACATGGCGCAATTATCAGGTAGCGAAAAGAGTAAGTTAAATGACTAATAACGCATTGATAAGTGAATAAATTGCTAAGCAAGAAAGGGCAATAATGGCTTGTAGGGCGGGTTGAAATTAATACACTTCGCGCGTGTGCTCAGGATCTTTCTGTTCTGAGCATAAGTTTAGCAAGGCGCAGAAAGAGAAAAGCCCCGAATTGCTAATCACATATTAAACAAGAAGATACGGAGGTTGCGGCCACTCTGACTTACGAATCCAACAGGTAAGGCAACCCAATGGCGGGGTCATACCCGCCTTGGGTTGTTGTGCATCGATCCCTGAGCACCCATTCACTCCACTCAGCCTTGCAGATCTTTTTGCAGCGCCTGGGTAAACTGATCCATCGGGCAGAATCCTTGCTTATCGATCTCACAACCTGCAATTTGCAAGGTGACGCGCTGTGGCGGATTTTTCATGCTCAGCGGGGTGTTATTGCGGATCTGTTTTGCCGTCGGATAGACATATTCGATCTTCATCAGATCCTTGTTAGCTTTCTTATCATGCCAGCGCTGGAACACCACTGCGCCACTGATAGGCGTACGTTCGTACTGACCCGGCAAGGTGTAATCTTTGGTTTTCAGCGCCGCCAGCAAAGACGCAATGTTGGAGTCATGCCCGACCAGCAAGGCCAGTTTTGCCTGCTGTGCTGATTGCTGATCGGCAGATTTCGCGTCACTTTTATTCAGCGCGCCGGAAATAAAGGTCAGCAGAGGTTTTGCCGCATTGGCCGCAATGGCAGGCGAACCGAATAGCGTCTCGTGGTAGAGATTTTTGATGGTTTCCAGCTTCGTCCACTGCTCAGGCGTGGTGATCTGCCCCCAGGCGACATCTTTCAGCGGGAAGCCTTCGTAATACTGCAACATAAAGGCGTCAGTCGCGCCGGTCGCCATTCGCAAAGGCCCGGTAATGCCCGGTTCTTTACCCTGAACTAAAACCACGGCCGACGGCTGAGAAGCCAAATCGCACTGTTTATCCTGCTGACACAGTTTAGAATTCTGATAATCCATCACCTTTTGCAGCAGCAGGTAGTTCGGTTTCAGCCGCTGATTCAGCCCGTCAATCCCCCCCTCACCTGCATGTTGATTAATCGAATTCAGCGCATCCGTCTTAAACTTCTCGTTCACGTCTGCGGTAATAATCGGGTTGAACACCGGGTCCATTTTGCCAACGTCAACCCGGTTAACCACCGCCACATCACAGCCTGGGAATGCGCCAGTGACGAAGTGCTTTGCGGTGTCAATCGTACGCGGCAGGCTGTTTGCGTAAGCAAAAACCTGGCCGCCCGTAGGACATTGTGCCGCAGGCAGCAACTGACTTTTCGCCAGCCAGGCGCGGAAATACTGGCCCATATGCTCTTCAATTTCGCCGCCTTTCGGCGTCAGCAACCCACCTTCTGTCTGCCATTTTGGCCAGGTATGGGGTGTCGATTCCGCCAGCACGTCACCGTAATTGACCAGCGGTGCGCGGATCCCGTGGCGGCTCATCACCAGCACCTGTTGCAGTTCAAGAGAGGTGTTGGCAGCAAAAGAAGGGGCGGACATTGGCAGCAGACAAGCTAGCGCCGTCAGTGCAAAAACGCGGGGTAATGTTTTCACGTGTTGTTCCTCGATGGTTTCCTTGGCAATAGATATCCACCTCTGGCTCAACCTTTTCAACAGATTGATTCCAGAGATGAATTTCCAGCATAGGCGAAAATGAGATAACAGAGAGGGATCAAGCTCACATCAAAACATTAACAATGACACTTTTATGACAGCACAGTCAGAACTGGTAACGCAGCCAGGCAAAAAACACATTCCCGTTATTGTAAGTGCCTGGAATATACGTGGCCTGAAAGCTCAGCTTGTCATAACTTATAGAGGCTAAAGGCAACACAATAGGTATGGGAATATAAGAATAATCGTCACGCGCGGTAACAGCGGCGGTGTACCCCAGCCCCAGTCGGAAATTTTTATCTTTAGCCGGTTGCCATATTTTTTCATAGCCATAGCCACCGATAGGCTCCCATTTATTATGGGAGTCCTTAAAAGCCATAAAATAAAGACCGTGCCAGTCGCCATTTTCATCATAGCGGGAAATACCATAACCCCCGCCCCAAGGGCGCTCATTATAATTGTCCGTTTTCGCCTTATCATAGGTCAGGCGGTTATGCCAGGTGATAACCGGCAAATAAATATTGTCATCCGGTGAGTTGTTCCAGGTTGTAGCGACGTCATGTGACCATGAGTCCCACCACCCCATAAAACCGGGTCTGGCTGGTGTTGAAGGTGTGGCCGTGCTGACGGAACTGGCGAAAGCAGGCATAACCAAAAAATGGGATAATATAAATACCCAGCAAATCTTCTTTTTAAAAAAAACCATTTAATATAAAGCTCCATTTGTTATGGAACCATTATATCAATTTTCACTTAAATAGGTTTTAAACATCATAGAGCCATTTTGTAAGGAAACGTTCAAGCCCTTATTATTTGGGGGATTTTCATTTATATATTGGGATAATTCTTAGTATTAACAGGACGGGGAATTAACGCCTTTATATATTCACTGCCGATTATTTTCAACTTATATACCGTCATCTGGACGTGATAAAAAAATCCAGAGCCAACCCGCGCTCTGGATTTTTTATCACTCAGCCAGACGATCAGCCAAGCTGTTTACGCGCATTGCGGAACATGCGCATCCACGGGCTGTCTTCGCCCCACTCTTCAGGATGCCAGGAGTTACTGACGGTACGGAAAACGCGCTCAGGGTGAGGCATCATCACAGTAACGCGGCCTGAAAGGTTGGTGACTGCGGTGATACCGTTAGGTGAACCGTTAGGGTTCGCCGGATAGTCTTCTGTCACGCGCCCATGATTATCCACGAAGCGCAAGGCGATCAGGTTGGCATGTTCAAGCTGAGACAGATGCACAGCATCACGCACTTCCATATGACCTTCGCCGTGTGATACCGCAATTGGCATACGCGACCCGACCATCCCCTGCATCAGCAGCGACGGACTGGCAGTCACTTCTACCAGGCTGAAACGCGCCTCAAAGCGATCGGACAGGTTACGCACAAAGCGCGGCCAGTGTTCTGCGCCCGGAATAAGCTCTTTCAGGTTGGACATCATCTGGCAACCATTGCACACGCCGAGTGCCAGCGTTTGCGGACGATGGAAGAAGTCTTCGAACTCATCACGCACGCGGTCATTAAACAGCACTGACTTCGCCCAGCCTTCGCCCGCGCCCAACACATCACCATAAGAGAAGCCACCGCACGCGACCAGCGTGTGGAACTCCTGCAAATCGCGACGACCGGCCAGCAGGTCACTCATATGAACGTCTACCGCATCAAAGCCCGCACGGTGGAAAGCTGCAGCCATTTCAATGTGAGAGTTAACCCCCTGTTCGCGCAGAACCGCCACTTTTGGACGCACACCTTTAACAATATAAGGCGCGGCCACATCATCGTCTGGCGCAAAGCTCAGTTTAACGTTCAGACCTGGATCACGATCGTGGGTCTTGGCTTCATGCTCCTGATCGGCGCATTCCGGGTTGTCGCGCAGACGCTGCATCTGCCAGGTGGTTTCAGCCCACCAGGTGCGCAACGTGGTACGGCTTTCGCTGTACACCGGTTTGTCACCCTGGGTGATGACAAAGCGATCGCCCGCTTCGGCACGCCCCAGATAATGGGTGCAGTCGCCCAATCCGAACGTCGCCAGTGTCTGCTCAACGCCCGCGCGATCTTCGGCACGTACCTGAATCACAGCGCCCAGCTCTTCATTGAACAGTGCGGCCAGCGTATCTTTGCCTAATGCCGCGATGTCCGCCGTCAGGCCGCAGTGGCCGGCAAACGCCATTTCGGCCAGCGTCACCAGCAAACCGCCATCAGAACGGTCGTGGTACGCCAGTAGTTTACGGTCCGCTACCAGCGCCTGCATGGCGTTGAAGAAGCCACCCAGTTGTTCTGCACTGCGCACGTCAGCCGGGATATTGCCCAGTTGGCGATAGACCTGTGCCAGCGCCGTAGCGCCTAATGCATTGTGACCGCAGCCGAGATCCACCAGCAATAATGCGGTGTCCCCCTTATCGGTGCGCAATTGCGGTGTCACCGTGCTGCGCACGTCTTCGACCCGGGCAAACGCGGTGATCACCAATGACAGTGGCGAGGTCATTTCACGCTGTTCCGTGCCTTCCTGCCAGCGGGTTTTCATCGACATAGAATCTTTGCCGACCGGAATAGTAATGCCCAGCGCAGGACAGAGTTCCTCACCCACGGCTTTCACCGCCGCATAGAGACCGGCATCTTCACCCGGATGACCGGCAGCAGACATCCAGTTCGCGGAAAGCTTCACCCGTTTCAGATCGCCGATTTCGACGGCAGCCAGGTTAGTCAGCGCTTCGCCCACAGCCATGCGGCCAGAGGCAGCGAAGTCCAGTAAAGCGATTGGCGCACGTTCGCCAAGCGACATGGCTTCGCCATGGTAGCTGTCGAGACTGGCGGTAGTCACCGCGCAGTCGGCTACCGGGATTTGCCACGGGCCGACCATCTGGTCGCGTGCAACCATGCCGGTCACGGTGCGGTCACCGATGGTGATCAGGAAGGTTTTTTCCGCCACGGCAGGCAGATGCATGACGCGTTTTACGGCTTCAGTGAGCTGAATATTTTCTGCATTCAGGCTATCACCCACGGCTTTCAGCGTGGTGACGTCGCGGGTCATCTTCGGCGTTTTACCCAGTAACACATCAAGTGGCATGTCGATGGGCTGATTGTTGAAATGGCTGTCCTCAAGGGAAAGGTGCAGCTCTTCGGTCGCTTCACCAATCACCGCATAAGGTGCGCGCTCACGTTGACAGATAGCGTCAAACTCAGCCAATTGAGCCGGAGAAACCGCCAGCACGTAACGCTCCTGCGACTCGTTACACCAGACTTCCAGCGGGCTCATGCCCGGCTCGTCGTTCAGAATGTCACGCAGCTGGAAACGGCCACCACGGTTACCGTCGCTCACCAGTTCAGGCATGGCGTTGGACAAACCGCCGGCGCCCACGTCATGAATAAACAGAATCGGGTTGGCTTCACCCCGCTCCCAGCAACGGTCGATCACTTCCTGGCAGCGGCGTTCCATTTCCGGGTTGTCGCGCTGTACGGAAGCGAAATCCAGATCGGCATCAGACTGGCCAGAGGCCATCGACGAAGCTGCCCCACCACCCAGACCGATATTCATCGCCGGGCCACCGAGGACAATCAGTTTCGCGCCAACCGTGATCTCGCCTTTCTGCACGTGATCGGCGCGGATATTGCCGATCCCCCCCGCCAGCATGATCGGCTTATGGTAACCACGCAGCTCAGGGCCATTGTGACTGTTGACGTTTTCTTCGTAAGTACGGAAGTAGCCCAGTAGCGCCGGACGCCCAAATTCATTGTTGAACGCCGCGCCGCCCAGCGGACCGTCGGTCATGATTTCAAGTGCGGTCACGATGCGATCCGGCTTGCCGAAGTTCTCTTCCCACGGTTGTTCAAAACCGGGGATACGCAGGTTCGATACGGAGAAACCGACCAGACCGGCTTTCGGTTTGGCGCCACGCCCGGTGGCGCCTTCGTCACGGATTTCGCCGCCTGAACCGGTAGCGGCACCCGGCCACGGAGAAATAGCCGTTGGGTGGTTATGAGTTTCTACTTTCATCAGGATATGTGCCTGTTCCTGATGGAAGTCATACAAACCATCAGCCGCATTGGCATAAAAGCGCCCTACCTGCGAACCTTCCATCACGGCGGCGTTGTCTTTATAGGCCGAAAGCACGTGATCTGGCGTATGTTCAAAGGTGTTTTTAATCATCTTGAACAACGACTTTGGCTGTTCCTGACCGTCGATTATCCAGTCAGCGTTGAAAATTTTATGGCGGCAGTGCTCGGAATTCGCCTGCGCAAACATGTACAACTCAATGTCGGTCGGGTTGCGCCCCAGCGACGTAAAAGCGTCCATCAGATAGTCGATTTCGTCCTGGGCAAGCGCCAGCCCCAGTTTGATATTGGCGGCTGCCAGTGCGCCGCGGCCTTCGCCGAGAATATCGACGTGCTGCACCGGAGCGGGCTGATGGTGAGCAAACAGCGCCTGTGCCTCTTCGAGGCTTTCAAATAGGGTTTCCATCATGCGGTCGTGCAACAACGCACCTAACAGCGCCCACTGCTCGTCGGTCAGCGTCGGGGCCTGAACGTAGAACGCCAAACCGCGCTCAAGACGCAATACCTGAGACAAACCGCAGTTGTGCGCAATGTCAGTGGCTTTGGAAGACCAGGGAGAAATCGTGCCCGGACGCGGGGTAACCAGCAATAAGCGACCTGCGGGAGCGTGTGCGGCGAGAGAGGGGCCGTATTTGAGAAGGCGTTGTAACTTGGTTTGTTCGTCCGGGTTCAGCGGTGCGCTGACGTCGGCAAAGTGTACATATTCGGCGTAAATATCACTGACTGGAAGGCGGATATCCTGACAGCGGGACAATAACTTGTTAATGCGAAAAGCCGACAAAGCGGGCGAACCACGCAGTATTTCCATAATCACAGATCTCTCGTCTTCGAAGCAACTGACCGCAGTGCTTCATTGGGCGCAACAGGGGGAAAACGCGGGCTATTATAAAGAAAGCCAGAGCCAGACGAAACCGTTTGCGCAGTGAATATTCATATTAACTATAAGACTCACTTTACGCATGGCTATTGTGAATAAAGTTGCAGACTGCCGTTTTGTTGAGCAAAATGCGTCGACACTGGGAATATAACCATAGTAATGACAGAGCATAAGCTCATTAAAATAATAGCGCCGCAGAGAGATAACTATTTGACGCGCATAAAATTAAACTACTTTCTGGTCGGTCTTGCGGCCCTGTTGCTGGCGTTGGCTCTATGGCCAACTATCCCATGGCATCGGGGTGAAGGCGACCAGTTGGCACAGATAAAATCCCGTGGAGAATTACGCGTGAGTACGCTTAATTCTCCACTGACTTTTTTCAGCAGCCCCGATGGCAACCTCGGATTCGACTACGAATTGGCCAAGCGCTTTGCAGATTACCTTGGCGTGACGCTGGTGATGTCGCCACATAACAACGTTAATGCGATCTTCAACGACCTGGACAACAACAAAGCCGACATTCTGGCGTCTGGCCTTATCTACAATGCTGAGCGCCTGAAAAACTACCGCACCGGGCCAGAATACTACTCCGTGGCACAACAGCTGTTGTATCGCCAGGGATCTACGCGTCCAAAAACCCTGGCTGACGTCAAAGGAGAGTTGCTGGTCTCTTCCGGCACTGCCCACGTTGTTGCGCTGCAGGCGGCGAGTAAAAAATTCCCTGATTTACAGTGGAGCGAAACCGATAAGCTCTCGCCGCGTGATTTATTGCAGCAAGTCGCCGAAGGCAAACTGGATTACACATTGGGTGATTCCGTCACCGTGGCGCTAATGCAGCGCGTCTACCCGCGATTAGCCGTGGCGTTTAACGTCACCGCCGATGAGCCAGTGACCTGGTATTTCAGTAAAAAAACCGACGATGACAGCCTCTATGCCGCCATGCTGGACTTTTTCAGTCAGATTTCAGAAGACGGTACGCTGGAAAAACTGGAGGAGAAATACCTCGGGCACGTCGGCGAATTCGATTATGTGGATACACGGACTTTCTTGAAAGCCATCGACACCACCCTGCCAGCGCTGCAGCCGCTGTTTGAAAAATATGCCGTTGATATCGACTGGCGCCTTTTGGCAGCCATTTCCTATCAGGAATCACATTGGGATCCGCTGGCGAAATCCCCCACAGGGGTGCGCGGGATGATGATGCTGACCCGTGCGACAGCGTCAGGCCTGGATGTTGATGACCGCACCGACGCCGAACAAAGTATTCAGGGAGGTGCTATCTATCTGTCACGCCTGATGGAAAAAATGCCCCCTACCATCCCGCAGGATGAACGGATCTGGTTCGCCCTGGCGGCTTACAATATGGGGTATGGTCATATGCTGGATGCACGGAAGTTGACGGCAGATCAGAAAGGCAATCCTGACAGCTGGCTGGATGTGAAGCAACGTTTGCCGATGCTCAACCAAAAGCGCTATTTCAGCCGCACCACCTACGGCTATGCACGAGGTACGCAGGCCTACAAATATGTCGAAAACATCCGTCGCTATCAGTTGAGTCTGGTGGGTTATCTGATGGAAAAAGAGAAAAAACAGGCGCAGGAAGCGGCGTTGCAGGCTCAGTTGGGTTCCGGGTATCCGGCGGTGGATGCGGCGCAGGCTTTGGCTCCTGCACCATAAAATCAGGCCGGGTCGGCTGGCCCTGCTGCTTCGCGCTGCGCCAGTTTAAGGGCTTTGTGCTGACTGCGACGCTGGCGGAAAAAGGCGCTCAGCATCGCCGAGCAATCGTCCGCCAGAATACCTGAAATAACCTGCACCTGATGGTTCATCCCCGGATGGCCTAAAATATCCAGCAGTGACCCTGCCGCACCGGTTTTATGATCCGCTGCGCCGTAAACAACCCGCCGAATGCGGCCGTGGATCATCGCCCCGGCACACATCACGCAGGGTTCCAGCGTGACGTATAAAGTGGCATCTAGCAGACGGTAATTCTGAACGTTTTGCCCGCCCTGCCTCAGCGCCATGATTTCAGCATGGGCGGTGGGATCATGGTGACCAATAAGTCGGTTCCAGCCCTCGCCAATCACCTGGTTGTCTAACACCAGCACAGCCCCAACGGGCACTTCGCCCTCATCCTGCGCCTTAAGGGCCAGATTCAATGCGTAGCGCATCCAATCTTCATCGCTGTATTGCTCTGTCACTCTCACCTCATCCCGATCTCTGCGGTGGTCATTATACCGAAGGGAACCGGGGCAACCAATGCGTTGAATAGCCGTAAAAAAAGAATTCGACCGGATCTTATTTACTCAAGCTGCTGCAATTCACCGTGTTTACTGACGCGAAAGCGGTGCTCACAAAAGAACAACAACGGGTTGTCCTGTTTGCTGTCGCTGTAGCCGCTGTAGAGTTTCAATGGGGAACCGATGCGTTGTTCGAGCTGCGCCACTTTCTCCTCGCCGAGACAGCGTAAGGGCAGAACCCAGCCGCCTTTGCCTCTTGCCATACGGCTTCCCACCAGGCGTACCCGCGGCAGGAAAGGCGATGTGTTATACACCTGCTGCACCAGATTTTCCGGCGAGCCGGTGATCAGCCAGACTTCGGCATCGTGGTTTTCAATGTAGTCACGTAAACGCATCTGCACTACGGGAAAGACCACCACTTTCTGGCGAAACCAGTTCACAAAACGCAGTTCGAGATCTTTAAGTTTGGCTTCGCGGTGACCAAAGGTGATTGACCACAACAATAAACTCATCGGCCAGCGCGTCGCCCGCCCCTGCACCAGCATACCAAGACCCACGACGGGCAACAGCGGCACCACCAGCAGCAGGTTTTGTGGCATCCGCCACAACAGAAACCGCATAAAAGTGCCGAACATATCCTGCTGATGAAGCGTGCCATCCAGGTCAAAAAATACTACTCGTCGATCCGCCTTCGCGCTCAATGCGTTACTCCTCGGGATCGTTGAACCCCATCATCCAGGTGAAAATAAATCCGGCTAATACGGTAATCAATATCCCCGCCAGGTACAACATCACTTTTCCAGAGACAATGGTCAACGCCAGCGGCAAACCGGAGATGCCAAAAGTGATCACCGTGGCGACTTTCCAGTAACAGATTAGCGCACCACCGACTGCGCCGCCTAAACAGGCGCCGATAAATGGCCGGCCAAGAGGCAGCGTCACACCGAAAATCAGCGGCTCACCGATGCCGAGGATCCCCACCGGCAGCGCACCTTTAATCACTTTTTTCAGCCGCGGATTGCGGGTTTTCATATAGACGGCAATGGCCGCGCCCACCTGCCCAACACCAGCCATGGCTAAAATAGGCAACAGCGGATTAGAACCGTGGGCCTGAATCAGTTCGACGTGAATCGGCACCAACCCCTGATGCAGACCGGAGAGGACCAGCGGCAGGAAGAACCCAGCCAGCACCGCCCCCACCACTAAACCGCCTTTATCAATCGCCATATTGACGCCGTGCGCGATGGCATCTGAGATTACGCCACCTAGCGGCTGAAGGATCACAATCGCCAGCGTGGCCGTAATCAGCGTGGTGATCAGCGGATTAAGTATCAGCTCAACGGATTCCGGTAGCCACTGGCGCAGGCGTTTTTCCAGCCAGCACATCAAAGCCACCACGAATAATACGGCGATAACCCCGCCGCGCCCCGGCTGTAACGTCTCACCAAACAGGGTAATTTGCGCCAACGCCGGGCTGGAGAGGATACCGGCCATCACGCCCCCCATGGCCTGAGAGCCGCCAAATACTCGGGCGGCGTTCACGCCGACCAGAATATTCATAATGGCAAATACGGCACCGCCGAAGATCGCCAGCAAGCCCAGAATATTGGGGTAATCGAGTGCCAGTGAACCGGCGATATCCGGCCGCTTGAGCAAATTGATGATGCCCATGATCAGGCCCGAGGCGATAAACGCCGGGATCAGCGGAATAAACACATTGGCGAGTTGGCGCAGCGCCCCGCTCATCGGGGCGGAATATTTTGCTTTGGCCCGAGCCTTATTACGTGAAACGGTATCTTGTGCTGGAGCACTTTCTCCCCCCACCAGCAGCGCACGCATGGCATCCACGACTTTGGCCGCCGCTCCGGGGCCAACAATGAACTGATGCTGTTCACCTTGCTTGATATAGCCCTTGATGCCGGTCAGCGTTTTAATGTCGGTGAGATCAAGCTGCTGCTCGTCGTGGACTTCAACCCGCACGCGGGTCATGCAGTTTTCCAGCTTGCTGATGTTCGCCTCTCCGCCCACTCGTTGCAGGATTTGCGATGCCAGAAGTTGCGTTTTATCCATTGCCGTCGCCATACCCTTCCCCTTAATCAGTCTGAATGCATCAACCCGCCAGAGCGGCGCGCAGGAAGCCGTGATGTGTTGCCAGGCGCTGAATGGCCTCTTCGGCACTGATTTGACTTAGCAGCATCAGGATCGCCGGCTTAACTTCAAATTCAGTTTGCGCCAGTGCCGCTTCGGCATCGGCGCGCGCGGCACCGGTGGCCTCAACCACGATGCGGCAGGCGCGGTCCACCAGTTTGACGTTGGTGGCTTTCACATTGACCATCAGGTTCTGATACACCTTGCCGGTTTTCACCATCGCACCGGTGGAGATCATATTGAGCACCAGCTTTTGCGCGGTGCCGGATTTCATGCGGGTTGAGCCGGTCAGCGCTTCAGGCCCAACCACCGGAGAGATCGCCACTTTCGCTTCATGTGCAATGGGTGAGTCCGGGTTACAAGAGATAGCCACCGTCGCACAGCCAAGCTGGCTGGCATAACGCAGGGCACCGATGACATAAGGTGTGCGCCCCGATGCCGCGAGGCCGACTACAGTGTCGGCAGCGGTGAGTTTAATATTCTGCAAATCTTCAACGCCCAACGCTTCACTGTCTTCAGCCCCTTCGACGGCTTTGAGCAAAGCACCTGGACCACCGGCAATCAGACCAATAACCCTTCCGTGCGGGACACCAAAGGTTGGCGGGCATTCAGAGGCATCCAGTACGCCTAGTCGCCCGCTGGTACCGGCTCCCAGATAAATCAAACGGCCACCGGCGTTGAAAGAGGCCGCCGCCATATCGACGGCCTGCGCCACTTGCGGCAAAACCACGCGTATAGCCTCGGGGACTTTGCTGTCTTCATGATTAAAAACAGCCACCATATCGAGCGTCGACATTTCGTCGAGGCCCATTGTTGCCGGATTACGGCTTTCGGAAACCAGAGCGCCTAAATTCATAACATTACCTCGTGAATTTTTAATTCAAAAATATTAATCGATATTTGAATATTTTATTCTTAAAGGCGAGCAATATTTGCTACTTTAGATAACATAATTCTTAAATCGTGATGACGGTAGAGTCGCCATGGCAAGGGGTTCGAACAATGAGCAGCATGATCCGTATCCGCCAAATCTATCCGGCGTTGGCACAAAATGATCGCAAACTGGCGGATTTCCTGCTTGAACAGCCGGAACAGGCCAGGCATCTGAGCTCGCAAAAATTGGCTGAGCTGGTGGGGGTCAGCCAGTCCGGCGTGGTGAAATTCGCGCAAAAACTGGGGTACAAAGGTTTCCCCGCATTAAAGCTGGCTATGAGCGAAGCGCTGGCGCAGCCACAAACTGAGCTGGCGGTGACGGTGCATAATCAGATTATCAGCACCGACAGTTTGCAGGTGGTAGGCGAGAAGTTACTGGCCGAGAAGCAGTCCGCTCTGCGCGCGACCCTGGATATCAACAGTGAGCAGCGGCTGCAACAAGCCCTGGCGATGCTGGTCGGTGCACGAAAGATAGTCCTGACCGGGATTGGTGCATCCGGGCTGGTGGCAAAAGATTTGGCGTATAAACTGCTTAAAATTGGTCTGACGGCTATCGCGGAGTCGGATACGCATGTGCTGCTGGCGACCGCTCAGGCGTTGTCAGAAACAGACTTACTGTTGGCCATTTCTTCCAGTGGTGAAAGGCGGGAGATTAATCTGGCGGCGGATGTCGCACGTCAAAGCGGCGCAAAAGTGCTGGCGCTGACCGGGTTTTCACCCAATTCGCTTCAGCAGCAGGCCGACCATTGTCTTTATACCGTGGCAGTGCTGCCCGCAACCCGGGGCGCGGCAGTGTCAGCCACCACGGCGCAATACTCCCTCACCGATCTGCTGTTTATGGCCCTTATTCAGCAGGATACCGCTCATGCGCCGGAAAGAATCAAACATAGCGAAGAGTTGGTGAAAAAGCTGGTTTGATCCGGATCATTTCAGGGAGGAATAGGCAATGCGCAAAGGCGCTGCGGCAGTCAAATCTGCTATACTGCGCGCCCGGATTATTGCTGACACGAGAGAAATTATGGCCCTGCTTATCACACACAAATGCATCAATTGCGACATGTGCGAACATTCATATAAATCCAATTAATTAAATTAACGTGTTACTTTTCGCGTAACTTAAATCCTCCATATTTTTCCATTATCTCTCCTTCGCAACACAAAAACACCTTAATAAGAACGCTGCACCACGTCGCAATCTTTGAATTGTTACAATAAACCATGAGATTTATAAGGTTAATTATTTAAACTCGTCTTTAACTCAAATTTACGCCATAGGAGGCATTATGAGTTGGAACAGAGACACTGCAGTTTCACACATCAGATTGCGCGCGGGGGCAACTTCTCATCATCGATGCGCGGAGTTCACCGGTGCAGCCATTAGGGCTGGAGGCGTTGATCTTGGCTATGAAAGGGATGCAAAAAACTATGGCCGTCCGCTCGAGCGGGCTGGTTTTCATGAAGTTCCGGCTGGCTCAACATTACAAGCTGGAGACGTCGCAGTTATCCAGCCTTATCCTGGCGGGAATCCGTCTAGTCATATGACGATGTACGATGGAACAACTTGGTATTCAGATTTCAGGCAAAGAAGCATGTATCCGGGTGATGGATACAGAAACTTCCATCCGTCTTATAAAATTTACAGGAAAAACTGATGCGCATACTCATTCTGCTGGCCATCGGCCTGTTAGCGGCGTGCAGTTCTGGAGAGTCAGAAAATCAGCAGGCTATTAAACAAGTGGCCGATTTTTATGAATTTTATTTGCCAACTTTTGCTGGTGATCCGCCTTCAAATGATTCGGTGCAGATGCGGTGCTATGTATCTGCTGAAACACTCAGACAATTTGCAGTGATCGACAAAATCCCGGAACAAGAAATTCTTGGTTCTGATTACTTCACGTATACGCAAGATTACGATCAGGCGTGGATACCAGCGTTAAAAGTTGGGCCTGCACATGATCTAATGGGCGGTAAAGTCGTAGATGTTTCATTAGGTATAGAAGAAGGGAAGCATAAGCAACTTGAGGCTTATGTGAGGAAAGAAGCTGGGGCCTGGAAGATATACCGCGTTCGCGATATTTCGAATAACTATGAGGCTCCAATTTTCGATGCGGGTCGGATTAAGCGCGGTTGGTGATTTAACTTTGCGGCGTAAATGGGGCTCAAATAATATTTATTCGAACTCCATATTGATTGTGCCCCCTGGACACCAAGCTCAATATCAAACTTTGCTATGTACCACTCCTGATCTTCCGTGTCGCCAAAGCCTTGCGTTGCTACCAGGCACTGGACGGTTAGTGTCATGAGCTCAGGTAAAGTAATCAACGTAACGCTCATCCCCTTTAATTTCTTTTTGCTGCTTGTCGTAAAGCTACCTGCTATTTCTTGCGCATGGGCTAAGTTATCTTCGGGCCAGTACGCAGGTAGCTTTCTTTTCGTACTTTGATCTACGGGGTTGATCGATGTGTGCCGGAATGATTTTAGCCGCCGCACATGCGCGCCTCGGTGCAGGGTGGCTTACATGACTCTCAGCGTTCAGATGCGGCTATAAAATCGGCGTTATTGGGGTCAATTGGCTTTTGTGTTACAGTGCTCGGCATTAATATTTCCTTGCATCAGAGCCACCAGCGCATAAGCACACACATGCGGATAAAATGGCGCTCAGAAAAAGGCATATGTTGCCATTCCGTGTTACCGAGCAAGGTTTTATAACGTATTTAACGGTTGTTTTGCATCCGCATGGTGCGCAATGGCACTCAATGCGAAAGCACCATAAATACATGATATAACAGGATTTAATGGGTAAGTTATTGAAATGGCTCTATTGATTACTAAAAAATGCATCAATTGCGACATGTGCGAGCCGGAGTGTCCGAACCAAGCCATCTCGATGGGCGATGAGATTTACGAAATTGACAGCGACCGCTGTACCGAATGCATCGGCCACTATGATAAACCGACCTGCCAGAGCGTCTGCCCGATCGATAACACTATCATCATCGATCCCGCGCACAGCGAAACCAACGAACAGCTGTGGGATAAGTTTGTGGAATTACATCACGCTGTTTAGCTTAACAACGTGATGTAACGGATCAACTCTCTATGATGACCGTCGCGCACGCATAACGCCGTTCGTCGGCCAGCGTAACGTGTACCGCTTTGACCCCTAACTCTGCCGCCATTTCCGCTGCACGGTCGTGAAATATCAACCCCGGTTTCCCCAGCAGATCGTTGACCACTTCAAATTGTTCAAACGCCAGACCGTTGCGAATCCCGGTTCCCAACGCCTTGGCCGCAGCCTCTTTTACCGCAAAGCGCTTGGCCAGAAAACGCACCGGTTGCTGATGGTTCTGATAAAGCAGCCACTCGTTGTCACAGAGAATGCGCTTCGCCAAACGGTCACCGCTGCGCTCAACCACGGCTTCGATACGGGTGATCTCTACAATGTCAGTGCCAAGCCCGAGGATAGCCATTACCGGCGTGCTTCACGCATCAGCACTTTCATTTCGCGCACCGCACCTGACAGACCATCCATCACTGCCTGGCCGATGATAGCGTGGCCGATGTTCAATTCATGCATTTCCGGTAACGCGGCAATTGGCTGCACATTGTGATAGGTCAGGCCATGACCGGCGTTCACCTTTAGCCCCTTGCCCGCAGCATAAGCGGCTGCCTGTTTAATGCGCTCGAGTTCAGCACGGCGTTCAAGATCATTTTTCGCATCGGCATAGGCACCGGTGTGGATCTCAATGTAGGGTGCGCCGACAGCGACAGCTGCGTCGATCTGGCGCAGGTCAGCATCGATAAACAACGACACCAAGATGCCAGCTTCGGTTAAACGGGAGACGGCCACGGTCATTTTTTCTATCTGACCGGCAACATCCAGACCGCCTTCCGTGGTCACCTCTTCGCGTTTTTCAGGCACCAGACAGCAAAAATGTGGTTCGATTTCGCAGGCAATCCCCACCATTTCGTCGGTCACAGCCATCTCAAGATTCATGCGGGTCTGGATGGTCTGACGTAGCAAACGTACGTCGCGGTCGGTAATATGCCGGCGATCTTCACGCAGGTGCACGGTAATACCGTCAGCACCAGCCTGCTCGGCAATAAACGCAGCCTGAACCGGATCCGGGTAAGCCGTACCGCGCGCATTACGCAGTGTTGCGATGTGATCGATGTTAACGCCCAGCAGCAATTCAGCCATAACAGCTCCAGATTTTAGAATGGGTTGATTTAAGGATGGATCAAAAAAAGCGATTCCCGCAGTTTACACCTTACAGCGCACTGGGGTGTAGCCCGCAGGATAAATTAGCTGGCAGAATTGCCAGAAGAGGTGTCAGGCTTTTTAACGAAAAATTGACGAAAGAGTTCACGGCTTTTCAGTGGTTTACCACCCAAATACGGCTTCAGCGCCATACGGGTAAAACGCTTGGCTGCGCGCAGGGTCAGCGCATCGGGGAACTCCCGGTTGGCCAATGCCTTGAGGTCCCGCCCGGTGAAGCTGGTGTTATCGATAACCAGACTGGCAATAAAGCCTTTTTCTTCACGATAGCGGTACGTCATGGTGTCGCTCACTTCTTCCCCGCTGCCTGCACAATGCAGGAAATCGACCCCATAGCCGAGATGACTGAGCAAAGCCAGTTCGAACTGGCGCAGAGGCTGCTCAGGCGAACCGCTGGCACCAGCCAGATTCTGCAAACAGTTGAGGTAATCGAAAAACAGAGAAGAGTAGTTGGTCTCCTGCTCAAGCACACGAGAAACCAGCTCGTTGACGTAAAGGCCGCTGTAAAGCATCGAACCCGTTAGTGGTAATGCGAGGGAAACTGGCTCGGCGTTACGTAGGGTTTTCACTTCCCCTCGCCCGCTCCAGCGCACCAATAAAGGCGTAAAAGGCTGCAAGCAGCCTTTTAAATTTGACCGACGACCGCGCGCACCTTTTGCAAGAATGCGCACCCGCCCTTGTCCTTCAGTGAACAGATCCAGCATTAAACTGGTTTCACTGTAAGGTCGCCCATGCAAAACAAATGCGCGTTGCCAGCCTTCCATAGGCGCGGACCTTATAAGTCGTCTACATAACCCAGGCTGCGCAGTGCACGTTCGTCATCTGCCCAACCGGATTTAACCTTGACCCACAGCTCAAGATGGACTTTCGCTTCGAACATGTTTTCCATGTCCTGACGTGCTTCGATACCAATGGTTTTGATTTTCGAACCTTTGTTACCGATGACCATTTTCTTCTGGCCTTCACGTTCAACCAGAATCAAGCCATTGATGTCGTAGCCGCCGCGAGCGTTAGTCACGAAACGTTCGATTTCCACCGTCACCGAGTATGGCAGTTCTTCACCCAGGAAACGCATCAGTTTTTCACGGATGATTTCAGAGGCCATAAAACGCTGTGAACGGTCAGTGATGTAATCTTCAGGGAAATGATGAACAGCTTCTGGCAAGCGCTTACGAACAATGCTGGCGAGGGTATCAATGTTAATACCTTTCTCGGCAGACATTGGCACGATGTCGATGAAGTTCATCTGCTCGCTGAGGAACTGCAGGTGTGGCAACAGCTTCGATTTGTCAGTGACATTGTCGATTTTGTTAATCGCCAGCAGAACCGGGGCTTTACTGTCGCGCAGTTTATTGACGACCATTTCGTCGTCAGGCGTCCAGTGGGTGCCTTCAACCACGAAAATCACCAGCTCAACATCACCGATGGAGCTGCTGGCGGCGCGGTTCATCAGGCGGTTAATCGCCCGTTTTTCTTCAATATGTAACCCAGGGGTATCAACGTAGATAGCCTGATAAGGACCTTCTGTGTGGATGCCCATAATACGATGACGGGTTGTTTGTGGTTTCCGCGAAGTAATGGAGATCTTTTGCCCCAGTAATTCGTTCAGCAAGGTCGATTTGCCGACGTTTGGACGGCCCACGATGGCTACAAAACCACAATAATTTTTTTCTTCGCTCATTCAAGCTCCAGCTGTATCAGCGCTTGTTCCGCTGCCGCCTGCTCGGCTTTTCTGCGACTTGAACCGGTTCCTACAACCGGCTGGTTCAAGCCACTGACCTGGCAGTGGATAGTAAACTCCTGATCGTGCGCTTCACCGCGAACCTGCACAACCAGATAAGAAGGCAACGGCAGATGACGGCCCTGTAAAAACTCCTGTAAACGGGTTTTCGGGTCTTTCTGCTTATCACCGGGACTGATTTCGTCAAGACGACTGCGATACCATTCGAGAATCAGCCTTTCGACGTTTTGGATATCACTGTCCAGGAATACGCCGCCAATGAGCGCCTCCACCGTATCCGCAAGAATGGACTCGCGGCGGAAACCACCACTTTTCAATTCTCCCGGCCCTAAACGCAAACATTCGCCGAGATCAAATTCACGCGCCATTTCAGCCAATGTATTGCCACGCACCAGCGTCGCACGCATCCGGCTCATATCGCCTTCATCAACGCGGGGAAAGCGGTGATAAAGCGCATTGGCGATAACATAACTAAGGATTGAGTCACCCAGGAATTCTAACCGCTCGTTATGTTTGCTGCTGGCGCTGCGGTGAGTCAGTGCCTGCAATAAGAGCTCCTGCTGTTGAAAAGTGTAGCCCAGCTTTCGCTGTAGCCTATTTATTACGATGGGATTCATGAGTTACCAATAGATCAAGAATGCGTCAAAAACTTCAGCATACGGAACAGGCCTGCTTCGCCTAAAGCAAATCCAAAGCTGTTTCGTTTGCAGTGGCCCCCTCTGTTGTTCTTTCTTTCTAATAAAAGAGAACAAATCAGGGGAGCCAACTTTTATCGCTCGAAAGGGTATTCTACAACGTGTGGAAATATAATGCTGCGGAAATAGCCGGCATTAAATTAATGAATTCCACCGATACGGCTCAGGCGGACGCCCGTTGGCCACTCACCTTCCTGCTTTTTAAAACTCATCCAAATAGCGGATGCGCGGCCGACCAGATTTTTCTCCGGTACAAAGCCCCAATAACGGCTGTCAGCGCTGTTATCACGGTTGTCGCCCATCATGAAGTAATGGCCGGCCGGAACAACCCAGGTGCCCATAGGCTGACCCGGTTGCTGATAGTAAGCACCAAGCTGATCGCGTGCGCCGGGAACGGTCAGGATAGGATGCATCACGTTGCCCAGTGTTTCCTGACGTTCAAGCAAACGAATGCCATCTTGCGGCACGTTCGCCGAAGGGGGAATTTCAAAGAAGCCGCTGCTCGTTTCGCTGCCAGAAGACTGACCAAAAGTCTGCACGAAGTCACTCGCATGACCGGTACTGTAAGTTACCGCCAGCGCGGTACTGCAATTCTGACCACTGTTACAAGCTGGCTGAATAGTGACTTCCTTATTGAACGGATCATAAGTCACTCGGTCACCCGGCAAGCCGACTAAACGTTTGATGTAATCCAGACTTGGATCCAGCGGATATTTAAACACCACTACATCGCCGCGTTTAGGTTCACCGGTTGGAATAAGCTTGGTTTGCGTGATGGGGTCTTTCAGGCCGTAGGCATATTTCTCAACCACAATAAAATCGCCAACCAACAGCGTTGGCATCATAGAACCGGATGGGATCTGGAAGGGTTCGTAAATAAATGAACGCACCACGAAGACCACCAGCAATACCGGAAAAACAGAAGCACAAGTTTCCACCCAGCCTGGCTGTTTAGCCGCTTTGCTCAACGCTTTTTCATCCACTGTACCGGCAGTTTCAACTTTGAGTCTGGCAATTTTCGCCCGGCGAGCCGGAGCGAGCTTGAAACGATCAAGACACCAGATGATCCCGGACACCAGCGTTGCAACCGCCAGGATCAAGGCAAACATGTTAGCCATGCATACTCCTAAGACTTAATGAGAACTTATTTGCTGTCTTTACCAACATGAAGAATAGCCAGGAACGCTTCTTGTGGTAACTCAACGTTACCAACCTGTTTCATGCGTTTCTTACCATCTTTCTGTTTCTGCAGCAGTTTCTTCTTACGACTCACGTCGCCACCGTAACATTTCGCCAATACGTTTTTACGTAATTGCTTAACGGTTGCACGCGCGATGATATGGGCACCAATAGCTGCCTGAATCGCGATATCAAATTGCTGGCGCGGGATAAGTTCCTGCATCTTTTCAACCAACTGACGACCACGGAACTGAGAGTTACCGCGGTGCGTGATCAGCGCCAGCGCATCAACCCGCTCGCCGTTGATCAGAACATCAACACGCACCATGTCTGAAGTCTGGAAACGTTTAAAATTGTAGTCCAGCGAGGCGTAACCACGGGAGGTGGATTTCAGACGGTCAAAGAAGTCCAGCACCACTTCGGCCATTGGGATTTCATAGGTCAGCGCAACCTGGTTACCGTGGTAAACCATGTTAGTCTGCATGCCACGTTTCTCAATGCACAAGGTGATCACGCTGCCCAGATATTCCTGGGGCATCAGCATGTGACATTCAGCGATGGGCTCACGCAGCTCTTCGATGTTATTCAGCGCTGGCAGCTTAGACGGGCTATCAACGTAAATGGTCTCTTTACTGGTAGTTTCAACTTCATACACAACCGTCGGTGCGGTGGTGATCAGATCCAGATCGTATTCACGCTCCAGACGCTCCTGAATGATCTCCATGTGCAATAAGCCCAGGAAGCCACAGCGGAAGCCAAAGCCCAACGCAGTAGAGCTTTCTGGTTCATAGAACAGAGAAGCATCATTCAGGCTGAGTTTGCCGAGTGCATCTCGGAAGTTTTCGTAATCGTCAGAGCTGACCGGGAACAGGCCCGCATAAACCTGAGGTTTTACTTTCTTAAAACCAGGCAACGGTTTGTCCGCAGGATTACGGGACAAGGTCAGGGTATCGCCCACTGGCGCGCCCATAATTTCTTTGATAGCACAAACCAGCCAGCCAACTTCCCCGCAACCCAACACATCACGGTCGACGCGTTTTGGCGTGAAGATACCCAGACGATCTGCGTTGTATACCTGACCAGTACTCATCACTTTAATTTTGTCGCCCTTTCTCATGGTGCCGTTTTTAATACGGACCAAAGAAACCACGCCAAGGTAGTTATCGAACCATGAGTCGATGATCAGCGCCTGCAAAGGAGCTTCAGGATCACCTTCTGGCGGCGGAATATCGCGCACCAAACGTTCCAGAATGTCTGGCACACCCACGCCGGTTTTGGCAGAGCAGCGCACGGCGTCCGTGGCATCAATACCGACGATATCTTCGATTTCCTGTGCTACGCGATCGGGATCCGCCGCTGGCAGGTCAATCTTATTCAAGACCGGCACGACTTCGAGATTCATTTCCATCGCGGTGTAACAGTTCGCCAGCGTCTGGGCTTCTACGCCCTGCCCGGCATCAACCACCAGCAATGCGCCTTCACAAGCAGCGAGGGAGCGCGAAACTTCATAAGAGAAGTCGACATGGCCAGGGGTATCAATGAAGTTCAGGTGGTAAATCTCACCATCTTTTGCTTTGTAGTCCAGCGTCACGCTCTGGGCTTTGATGGTAATACCACGCTCACGCTCTAGGTCCATGGAGTCAAGAACCTGGGCTTCCATTTCACGATCGGACAAGCCACCGCAGATTTGAATAATACGGTCGGACAGCGTCGACTTACCGTGGTCAATGTGGGCGATGATGGAAAAGTTTCTTATGTTCTTCATTATAAAGATTTTCTACCTTGGTATTTCTGAATCATTCGCCATAACAACACAGCGACGGTTTGTAGGTTGGCTGTCTTTCGCCTGAGTCGCAGCATTCTACATGTGAGGGCCGTGAAAACCTAGTCTCCCCGCCACCTAACTGAGGATTATGCCTATCTTCTCGTTACACCCTGCAGCAGCAAATGCAATAAGTTGTAAGCAAGTCTGCATCATTGAAATCCCCCGCCGATGCCAGAACCGATGAGTCGCTGGATTTTAGGAAAATGCTCATTTACTCAACAACAAAAAAAGCTTTAAATGACTGTTATAAAAGCATTTATCTTCAGTCCATTTCAGTTCCTTTGATTCCCTGTTTTGTCTTACTTTTCTCAATCCGGTCACAAGGTTAGCATCATGATCAATGAAGGACGGCTGCTCAGTCAGCATGGCTTTGCCAGAGCCAACTCGTGGATCACTATGGTATTTGCCACGCTGTTAATCGTGGGAGGGGCAGTACAGTTCGTTTTCCTTCTTGCTTTTGGAAGAACGGGAAGCGGCGGCCTGCACATTATTACGACATCGGCTATTTTCAGCATCGGCTTAGGCACCCTTTTATTTTTTATCAGGCACTACATCAAACCTAAACAAATTTACCAATTACACGAAAATGGAATATCGGTGATTAATGAAAGGGATCAAAAACATCGTTTTGTCCCTTTTGACACAATAACCGAGATATACCGTTACAGAACTGGTAAATATAGCCGGAAAATATTAAATACGATGGTGTTTCGTGAAGGAAAGGATAAATCCTGGCACAAGATAACCCCGAACATCACGCATTCCGAAAGACTGATTGAAGTGATAAAGAATGAACAATTGATGTCACGTGGCCCACAGTCGCTGACTATTCTGGCTAACGATGGCAGTGTTTCCTTCACTTATCTGGCTGAATCAAAGTATAAATTTCAGCACATCTTCAGTCGTAACCTGCTGATGCTAAATGAGAAAAAACTAAGACTTAGTGCAAGACTTATTACATCAGATGATGGGCTTTGCGTACAGGTCGAGGATATACACTATATTAGCGGGGGTTGTAACAGTCAGAGGGTTCGTCTACTCGATGCTCACGGGCGGATTCTTTTTTCCATACTTTATACATCACTGTTCAGCGCCGATCTTTTCATCGCACTTATTGAACATATGATTCAAAACAGGATTCCGATCAGGGATTAGAATGACCACGCAATCGATCATCAGGAAGGAAGCTGAGTATTTTTGGGTTGAAATCGAAAGGCATCAGGGGGTAAACCGATTTGTAATATAACCGGCTGATACCCCGCCTGATCTTCCAGCTTCGACGCGAGCGCGCGCGCAATAACAAAACCCACTGCGCCCCCGGTAACCGCCCCAATCACTGAGTAGAGATCTCCCTGCGTCAACCATTGCAGTAACCCTCCCCCAAAAATAACGCCCAGCAACGGGGTCATATACACGAGAAAGGCGGAACGAAGTAAGCTGCCTTCCGTAATGCCAAGTTCAACTTTTTGACCAGGCTGAAGAGGCTCGGCAATATTGACCTGAAGATTATGTTCAGTCTGTGGACCAAGCTCGTTGAGAACCCGTGCTCCGCAGCCAGATCGCGAATGGCAGCTGCTGCAACCTGCTTGCGTTTCACAACGCAACGTAGCAATACCGTCCTGCCACGAAATCACAGTGGCCCATTCTTTCATCATGTTAATAACCTGACCTTTTATTGCGCAGCAAACACAATGCTGTCAGCAATTCTCTTGGCAGTTGCAGGGGGTAACTCACCTACAACGGTAATTTCATTGGCGTCACGGATCTCTGTTTGCACTGTACGACGTCCCTGCCTGACCAACTGTTCAGCAGGCGCACTGGTTGTCGTATTCACGTTGACCGAGAAACTAAAAAGCCCGTCGGAGTAAAGACGTGATTCTATCGCGACCGGCATATTTGGCAAGTTTCTGCGGCTGCTAGCGACTTCAGTCACGCCATCCGGTAACCATTTGGGCTGCCAGGAAAACTGAGCTTTGTCACCGGCTGGCACAGCAAGCACTGGCGGCAGTGTCGCTTTCTCTAACGTCGTGAGTGATTCTTTAACCGCTGCATCAGCAACAAAAGAGATGATCCTGAATTGTTCCAGCGTCTCACCATCGCGGTCAAGGAGATCAACGCGCAACGGCAGCCTGGTGGTTTCATCAATCCAGATCACGTAACTAAACCGGGTACCATCACGAGAGACAACACGAATAACCTGGCTAAGACGGTCAACCGCACGTGCCCTGCCCACCGGGATGAAATCATAATATTTTGTCAAACGACTGAAATCACTGAAAACAATCGCAGGCAAAGAATCAACAATGTGGTCACCATCAAGCGTGAAAGGCTGTAAGCCAGTTTCAAAATAGCTGATGTCTTTACCACGTTGAACGATTTCACGTCGGGGTCCGTCCATGAGGACTAACTGCGCGAGAGGCAAATTATTGGAGATAGCATGACGATAGCGATAGGAATCAATCCCTTGCTTAGTAATGCTAATAAATGAAATTTCATAATTTAATGACTGGCTCGCCTTACTCATTCCCTGCAATAACGCCTCGGGCGTTGGTACTGCCGAGGCGATTGCTGGAATATGCAGGCTGCCGGTCATTAAACAGACGGCAAACCAAAATTGCTTCATTACTGCGTTTGCATTCCTAAAGACTGAGTTCCGGGTACCTGAACGCCGGCCTGTTGTGGCGTGGCCGATTCCAACTGGAGCTGATCAGAGTGCAATCTGCGCTGCAGTTCGTAATCCTGCAACATGGCATTAACGCGTTTGCGTTGTTCCTGCACATTCTGCTGTCCACTGATCGACGTACTGTCGCTGTTAGGCACACCAAAACTTACCGGCGACGCTTTACCCATCATCGGCAACGTATTGAACGCTGGCGTTTCAGGTGAAGCACCTGATGCATCTGGCTGGTTGTAATATTGCACACCGACGATCACTGCCAGTGAAACACAAGCCGCAACACCAACCTGAGTCAGTTGGCTTGCCCATGGGCGCACTTTATGCCAGAACGGCATTTTTTGCCAGGTATGGGGCTGTGGCTGTGATTCTGGAACAGCGCCAGGAACCAAACGGGCAGGCTCATTAGCTAACGCAGCGGCTACACGATCTGCGATATCCAGATGCACAACATTTCCCATATCACCGCGCATACTATCGCGGATCAAGTGATAACTCTGCCAGCTTTGTTGAAGTGTTTTATCTTCCGACAGCGAACTCAGCAGTTCGGAATCTAAGACTTCACCATCCATTAGAGCGGAAAGCTTTTCTTTCTGCATGCCTAAGTACCCTTCCTGTGTCCGCCATCGTTAACGCTGAATCAGCGGTTGAACTTTATTATCAATAGCTTCCCGGGCGCGGAAAATACGCGATCTCACCGTGCCCACGGGGCAATCCATGATGGCGGCTATCTCTTCATAGCTCAAGCCATCTAACTCCCTCAAGGTGATCGCCATACGGAGATCTTCAGGAAGTGCTTCAATCGTGCGGAAAACTATTTGCCGCAACTCTTCTGACAACATCAAATTCTCAGGGTTCGAAATTTCTTTCAATGCGCCGCCACTTTCGAAGTTTTCGGCATCACTGGCATCCACATCACTGGCCGGTGGGCGCCGTCCCTGAGCAACTAAATAATTTTTCGCTGTGTTGACCGCGATACGGTACAACCACGTGTAAAAAGCGCTGTCGCCACGGAATGAATCCAGTGCGCGATAGGCTTTAATGAATGATTCCTGAACCACATCAGGCACATCGCCCTGCGGTACGTAGCGGGAAACCAGGCTCGCTACCTTATGCTGGTAACGAATAACCAGTAAATTGAACGATTTTTGATCACCCTTCTGGACCCGCTCAACCAGAATCTGATCGGCTAACTGCTCGCTCATCCGAGGTAAAATCTCCCCAAAACCATCTCCGCGCATAAAGTCGTACTGCCAGCTGCCATCATTATATTCCTGAGCAAGTACTGCTTGGAGTTCACATGGAACGTTAAGTTCCACATCGCCATTGTTTTTTCTATTGAAGTCTCAAGTCCGTGGCTTTTGCCAGGGCGTTTAGGCTAACATGAATTTCCCTCTTCTTCTGCAAACATCATACGTTATGCAACCTTCATCTGAATTTGTCAGCGATGTATTGATTATCGGGAGTGGCGCTGCCGGCCTGTCTTTGGCTTTACGACTCGCAGACCACTGTAGCGTTACTGTACTCAGCAAAGGACCCTTAAACGAAGGCTCAACCTTTTATGCTCAGGGCGGCATTGCCGCTGTGTTTGATGAGAAAGACAGCATTGCCTCTCACGTCGACGACACACTTATCGCAGGCGCAGGGTTGTGTGATAAAGATGCCGTCGAGTTCATCGCCGGTAATGCGCGCCACTGTGTACAGTGGTTGATTGACCAGGGTGTGTTGTTTGATACCGAAACGAACGCAAGCTCTGAGGAGCGTTATCACCTGACTCGCGAAGGCGGTCACAGTCACCGGCGCATACTGCATGCTGCTGATGCTACTGGTAAAGAAGTAGAGACCACCCTGGTAGGGAAAGCAAGATCACACCCCAATATTTGCGTTAAAGAACGCTATAACGCGGTTGACCTGATCACATCCAGCAAGATTGGTTTGGCAGGAACGCAGCGCGTGGTGGGTGCGTATGTCTGGAACCGACAAAAGGAACTCGTGGAAACCCTGCGAGCAAAAGCGGTGATTCTCGCTACCGGCGGCGCAGCAAAAGTATACCAGTACACGACTAACCCCGACATTTCTTCAGGTGATGGCATTGCGATGGCCTGGCGTGCGGGTTGCCGTGTCGCTAATCTGGAATTCAATCAATTCCATCCCACCTGTTTATACCATCCACAAGCCCGAAATTTTCTGCTGACCGAAGCCCTGCGTGGCGAAGGTGCCTTCCTCAAACGCCCCGATGGCAGCCGTTTTATGCCCGATTTCGATCCGCGCGGCGAACTGGCTCCCCGTGATGTAGTAGCTCGGGCCATCGACCATGAAATGAAGCGGCTTGGCGCAGACTGTATGTACCTTGATATCAGCCATCGCCCACCCGAATTCATCATGCAACATTTCCCGATGATTTATGAAAAGCTAATGTCGCTGGGGATTGACCTCACGAAAGAAGCTATTCCTATCGTCCCAGCCGCGCACTACACCTGTGGCGGCGTCATGGTAGACCAGCATGGCCGCACCGACCTGGATGGTCTCTATGCCATTGGGGAAGTGAGCTATACCGGTTTACATGGTGCTAACCGCCTGGCGTCAAACTCGCTGCTGGAATGTCTGGTGTATGGCTGGTCAGCCGCCGAGGACATTATCAAGCGCCTGCCACACGCCAAGCTGGCGAAGAATTTGCCACTATGGGATGAAAGCCGTGTCGACAACTCTGACGAACAGGTAGTCATTCAGCATAACTGGCATGAACTGCGTCTATTTATGTGGGACTACGTAGGCATTGTTCGCACGACTAAGCGCCTTGAGCGCGCCTTGCGCCGTATCACGACCCTGCAACAGGAGATTGATGAGTATTATGCCAATTTCCGCATTTCCAATAACTTACTGGAATTACGTAATCTGGTTCAGGTAGCGGAATTAATTGTGCGTAGTGCTATGGCGCGTAAAGAAAGCCGTGGATTGCACTTCACGCTCGATTATCCTGATCAGTTGGAAAACCCGCAGCCAACCATACTCCAGCCATAAGCACGACACTAAAACAGTGCGAGGGACCGCACCGTTTTTCAGCCTACGATTTAATAATTCAAATAAAAATCTGCGATCAGCGCGCGAAATGCCGGGCTGTAGACCCCTTCTCTTTCGCGTAAATCCAGCTCATGGGAATCGGCTTCGGCGGGCTGACGTGATAACGCCAACAGCAAACGGTTCAGCACCTTACCCGGGCGATCGCGAACGGCCAGGCGACGGACCGTGAACCACCCTTGCTGATGCGCGTTGCTTTCCAGCGCAAGACCCAGCTCATAAGGCAGCACAACGCAAAATACCCCCCGAGACATCAGTAACTTTTCGGCACACTTCAACAGCGCGGAGTGAGTCAGCGTTTGGGTATAACGCGCTGTGTTACGCGCTTCATCGCGACAGGCAACGGCAGATTCAAAATAAGGAGGATTACTGACGATTAAATCGTATTGGGCCGGGTGCGTTTGTGCGACGACATTGATATCCTGCGCAAAGACATTCAGGCGTTTAGCCCAGGGCGAGGCCTCAAAATTTTGTTTAGCCTGCTCCGCAGCGGGAAGATCCAGCTCAGCGGCGTCAATCATTACGGACGAGGGTGTGCGCTGTGCCAGCATTAGGGCAATCAGGCCACTGCCGGAACCAATATCCAGAATGCACGATGCCTGCTCAACCGAGGCCCAGGCTCCCAACAACACACCGTCAGTGCCCACTTTCATGGCACAGCGATCATGGGCGACAAAAAACTGCTTAAAAGTAAAACCATTACGCCGCAAAGGCTGACTGACACTGACTTCGTTCACCACATTATTCACCGTTATAACCATCAGCGAGACGGTCTAATATCCAAAACTGTCGTAGCATAGGGCAAACATCCGCCAAGGAAAAGCTGCGCTATCCGCTTAAATAGGTGAAGATCGCGTCTAACACGTCTATAATCGGCGCCCCAAGTAGAGGTAGACCATGACTGTAACCAATTTTTCCGAACTCGAACTCGATGAACGCCTGCTAGACGCCCTGGGCGAAAAAGGCTATACCCGTCCCACTGTCATTCAGGCAGAGGCAATTCCGCCTGCAATGGACGGACGCGATGTGTTGGGTTCGGCTCCTACCGGCACCGGCAAAACAGCGGCATTCTTGTTGCCTGCATTGCAACATTTGCTGGATTTCCCGCGTAAGAAATCTGGTCCGCCACGTATTCTGATCCTCACGCCAACCCGTGAGTTAGCCATGCAAGTTGCCGACCAGGCTCGCGAACTGGCTAAGCACACTGATCTGGATATCGCCACGATAACAGGCGGTGTGGCATACATGAACCATGCCGAAGTATTCAGTGAGAATCAGGACATCGTCGTTGCAACGACCGGTCGTTTGCTGCAATACATCAAAGAAGAAAACTTCGATTGCCGCGCGATTGAAACACTGATCCTCGACGAAGCCGACCGCATGCTGGACATGGGTTTTGCTCAGGATATCGAAACCATTTCTGCCGAAGCCCGCTGGCGCAAACAGACGTTGCTGTTCTCCGCAACGCTGGAAGGCGAGGCAATCCGTGAATTCGCCGAGCGCATTCTTAAAGAGCCGGTAGAAATCGAAGCCGACCCTTCGCGCCGTGAACGCAAAAAAATTCTGCAGTGGTACTACCGCGTCGATGATGTTGCGCACAAGACCCAGATGTTAATCCATTTGCTCAAGCAAGAAGATGTCACCAAATCGGTGATCTTCGTGCGTAAACGTGAACGTGTGCATGAACTGGTTGCCTGGCTGCGTGAAGCAGGGATCAACTCCTGTTACCTCGAAGGCGAAATGGTGCAGGTTAAGCGTACAGAAGCCGTGAAGCGTATGGTTGAAGACCGCGTTAACGTCCTGGTTGCTACCGATATCGCCGCGCGCGGACTGGATATCAATGATATCAGCCATGTATTTAACTTCGACCTGCCGCTGACTGCTGATACTTACCTGCACCGCATCGGCCGTACGGGCCGTATGGGCCGCAAAGGCACAGCGATTTCGTTTGTTGAAGCGCACGACCACCTGTTGCTGGGTAAAATCGGCCGTTACCTCAATGAACCGTTAAAGCCACGTGTCATTGATGAACTGCGTCCGAAAACCAAAGCGCCAAGCGAGAAGACTACCGGCAAGCCATCCAAGAAAGTATTGGCGAAGCGGAAAGAGAAGCAGAAAGAAGCTCAGGTGAAGTCTAAGGTGAAAGTAAAAGTTCGTCACCGTGACAGTAAAAACGTCGGCAAACGTCGCGTTAAAGCCGAAACTGAAACCAAAGATTCCTCTAAATAATCTGCTGATTTCACTCATAAAAAAACCGCCTTTCGGCGGTTTTTTTATTGCATCACAGACTGTATTTCGTCCGAAGCTTTTACAGGCTTTCGGTGAAAGTACGGGTGATGACATCACGTTGCTGTTCAGGCGTCAGTGAGTTGAAACGCACTGCATAGCCGGATACGCGAATAGTCAGCTGCGGGTATTTTTCCGGGTGCTTAACTGCATCTTCCAGAGTCTCACGACGCATCACGTTAACGTTCAGGTGCTGACCACCTTCAACGCGAACGGTCGGCTGAAACTCCATCGGTACTTCGCGATATTCGATCTGACCCAGATCACTCACTGCGACGATTTGATCTTCTTCATAACCGGCTTTGGCACAAACGCAACGTGCTTCTGCTTTCTCATCATCAAGAAGCCAGAAAGAGTTTTTCAGCGCTTCATTGTTTGCTTTGGTAATTTGGATTCCGGTGATCATGTGTTGCCTCCGTTAATGGCTACGAAACTAAGATTGTTAACATGACTGCCGTGCAAAACTGACGCCAGTCTTCTGTTCCTGATATCAGGTATAACAGTTGAAGACCCCGCATTCTTTGATAAATATCAACTTTAAACTTGTGGGTATTTATACCCGATGGCAAATTAATGTTTTATATCAATTTTTACTCGTCAGTAATTTCAATTTAATTTGAAAAATATCAATTAATTTTGCAATCACAGAGTCTGTGCAAGCCTTCTGCGCAATCATCGCACCGCATGGTTTCCCTGCTATGCACATGCAGGTAAGCTAACGCGATTGAAATCATAGAGAAAAGGAGCGCGTTAATGTCTACGACTCTCACATGGCATGACGTCATTGGTGCCGAAAAAGAACAACCCTACTTCGTTGACACCCTGAAGTACGTCGCCAGCGAACGCGCTGCCGGCAAAATTATTTATCCGCCTCAGGCGGATGTATTCAGTGCCTTTCGCTCAACGGAACTCTCAGACGTCAAAGTAGTGATCCTCGGCCAGGACCCCTACCACGGTCCAAATCAGGCGCACGGCCTCTCGTTCTCCGTCCGTCCAGGCATTCCAGCACCGCCTTCACTGGTCAATATCTACAAAGAACTGGTGACAGATATCCCAGGCTTCGAACGCCCCGCGCACGGCTACCTGCAGAGCTGGGCCGATCAGGGTGTATTATTGCTCAATACAGTATTAACCGTTGAGGGCGGTCAGGCCCATTCCCATGCAAAACTAGGCTGGGAAACCTTCACTGATAAAGTTATCGCCGCGCTCAACCAACATCGTGAGGGCATCATTTTCCTGCTATGGGGCTCCCACGCACAGAAAAAAGGCAACTTTATTGATGCACAACGTCATCATATTCTGAAAGCACCGCATCCTTCACCGCTGTCAGCACACCGCGGTTTCTTGGGGTGCAAACACTTCTCCGCAACCAATGCATTGCTGGAAAAGCAAGGTCTGGCCCCCATCAATTGGACGCCAATCCTGCCCGCTTAAAACAGAAAAGGCATCCCGCAGGATGCCTTTTTATCGGATCACAACGGGATCATGCCTTAGCTTTAGACACCGCCACCATGGCAGGACGAAGCAAGCGACCGTTCAGCGTGTAACCTTTTTGCATCACCATGATCACGTGGTTCGGCTCAAGATCCTCCGATTCCATCAGCGTCATAGCCTGATGCAATTCAGGATTGAATGGAACGTGAACATCACTCACCACTTCCATACCAAACTTACGTACTGCATCGAGCAGTGATTTCAGCGTTAATTCCACACCTTCAATCAAACCAACCAGTTCAGCATTGGACTTGTCAGCCAGGTCCAGCGCGCGTTCCAGATTGTCGATCACTGGCAGCAATTCGCTGGAGAATTTTTCCAGCGCGAATTTATGCGCTTTCTCGATATCCATCTCAGTACGGCGACGGATATTCTCCACTTCCGCTTTGGCACGCAACAGACTATCGCGTTCGCGTTGCTGAGCCTCTTTCAGCTGGGCTTCAAGTTCTGCAATACGCTCGTCGCGCGGGTCAACGACGTCTGCCGCCTCAGTTTCCGCTTCCGTATGCAGCGCTTGTCCCTGATTTAACTCATCTGAGACTTGCTCGTTGGGCGTCTTATGTTCTTTACTACTCATGAATATCTCCGCGTTTTAGCATTAATCTTGCTACTTGGCTTATTATGGGGATCAAAACTGCCGTTTCAAGGTTTGCTTTCAAAGGTTCGGACATAATGTAGGCGTCGCAAAGCCCTACTGAGGATAACCACCGCGATGAATAAAAAATTTGAGTGCATAGGCATTGTCGGCCACCCGCGTCATCCTTCTGCGCTCGCTACCCATGAAATGCTTTATCACTGGTTAATCTCAAAAGGTTATGAGGTTGTGGTTGAACAGCAGGTCGCACAAGATCTTAAGCTTGAAGGCGCGCAAACCGGCAGTCTGGCAGATATCGGTAAAAAGGCCGATCTGGCCGTAGTGGTCGGTGGCGATGGCAATATGCTTGGTGCCGCGCGCGTTCTGGCACGTTATGACATCAAAGTTATCGGCATTAACCGTGGGAATCTCGGCTTTCTGACCGATCTCGACCCAGACAACGCCCTACAGCAGCTGGATGATGTTCTTAAAGGAGAATATCTCAGCGAGCAACGTTTTCTTCTGGAAGCAACGGTGCGTTGCGAAGATCGCCAATGCCGGGTAAGTACTGCCATTAACGAAGTGGTCCTGCACCCTGGTAAAGTCGCACATATGATTGAATTTGAAGTCTATATAGACGAAAAATTCGCCTTTTCCCAGCGTTCAGATGGGTTGATCATATCTACCCCTACAGGTTCCACAGCCTACTCATTATCTGGCGGTGGCCCGATCCTGACCCCCACGCTGGATGCCATCGCGCTGGTACCGATGTTCCCGCATACTCTTTCAGCCCGCCCGCTGGTCATTAACAGCAGCAGCACTATTTGCCTGAAGTTTTCCCACATCAGCAGCGATCTGGAAATCAGTTGTGACAGCCAGATAGCGCTACCGATTCAGCAGGGTGAGGAAGTGGTGATCAGGCGCAGTGAGTACCATCTCAATCTTATTCATCCTAAAGATTACAGCTATTTTAATACTTTAAGCACTAAGCTGGGATGGTCGAAAAAATTGTTCTGATGGAATAGCTCTCGCAGAATATTAAAAAATAGTGCGCCGAAGACTTTACTGTATATAAAACCAGTTTATACTGTATGTAATTACAGGTCTGTTGTTATGTACAGGAAGGTGATCATGCTGGCGCAATTAACTATCAGTAACTTTGCCATTGTTCGTGAGTTAGACATCGATTTTCACCGTGGTATGACGGCAATCACCGGCGAAACCGGCGCGGGTAAGTCCATTGCGATTGACGCACTGGGTTTGTGCCTAGGTAACCGTGCAGATGGCAACACAGTACGTCTGGGCGCCACGCGTGCCGATATCTGTGCGCGCTTTACGCTGGTAGACACGCCTTCCGCAAAACAATGGCTGGCTGACAATCAACTGGATGAAGGTAATGACTGCTTGCTCCGCCGGACAATCAGCGCTGATGGCCGCTCGCGTGGTTTTATTAACGGCACGCCGGTACCGCTCTCCCAATTGCGGGAAGTCGGTCAGCACTTAATCCAAATCCACGGTCAGCATGCTCACCAGCTTTTGCTCAAACCAGAACATCAAAAGCAACTACTCGATGCCTATGCTGATCAGCCCGTGCTGCTGTCACAAATGCGACAGGCCTATCAGAATTGGCATTACAGCTGTCGCCAACTGGCGCAATATCAGCAACAGGTGACTGAGCGCGAAGCACGCCGTCAATTGCTGCAATACCAGCTAAAAGAGCTCAATGAATTCTCTCCACAGGCTGGCGAGTACGAACAGATCGATGAAGAGTACAAACGCCTGGCTAACAGTGGGCAACTGTTATCATTAAGCCAGAGTGCGCTCTACCTACTCGCTGACAGCGATGATCAAAATATTGTCAGCCTGCTCTATACCGCAAAAAACCAACTGGCCGAACTGGCCGAACTTGACAGCAAAATTAACGATCTGATCACCATGCTTGATGATGCATCGATTCAAATCAGCGAAGCGAGCGATGAACTGCGCCATTACAGCGAGCGTCTTGAGATGGACCCAAATCGTCTATTCGAGTTGGAGCAGCGGCTCTCACGCCAGCTAAGCCTGGCGAAAAAACACCATGTCAGTGCAGAAGATCTGCCGGAATTACATCGTCAGTTGCTTGAAGAGCAGCAGGTACTGGATGATCACGACATCAATCAGGCTGAACTGAGCGAAACGGTCAATCTACACTATCTTCAGGCACTCAAGATTGCCGAAGAACTCCATGAGAAACGACAGTTCTTTGCTGATGAACTTACACGACTTATTACCGACAGTATGCAGGCGCTCTCCATGCCACACGGTAAATTCAAAATTCAGGTTCAGTTTGTCCCTGAACACCTGAGTCAGGAAGGCGCTGACCGTCTGGAGTTCCAGGTGACCACTAACCCCGGACAACCGTTGCAGGCATTGGCTAAAGTGGCCTCAGGCGGCGAGCTTTCTCGTATTGCTCTGGCGATCCAGGTTATCACCGCGCAGAAAATGGAAACCCCGGCGCTTATTTTTGATGAGGTGGACGTAGGTATCAGCGGTCCTACAGCTGCCATTGTCGGCAAACTGCTACGCCAGTTAGGCGAATCAACTCAGGTTATGTGCGTAACGCATTTACCTCAGGTTGCTGGCTGTGGTCATCAACATTATTTTGTCAGCAAAGAGACCGATGGCGAAGTAACAGAAACACAGATCAACCGGCTCGATAAAAAGGCCAGATTGCAGGAACTGGCCCGTCTGCTGGGGGGTAGCGAAGTGACGCGTAATACGTTGGCGAACGCAAAAGAACTGCTGGCAGCGTGAAAAGCTCAACTTTTTTACATTTATGCGGTCATACAGGTGCCCCGCAAAGGTTTCAAACTGATGAAAGGTCTATTATCATCGGCATCTTATGCCCTAAAGGAATGTAATGACTATGCGCTGTAAAACGCTAACTGCCGCCGCAGTAACTCTTGTAATGCTGACTGCGGGCTGTTCCACACTGGAAAAGGTGGTTTATCGGCCTGACATCAATCAGGGGAACTATCTCTCTCCTGCTGATGTACAAAAAATTCATACCGGTATGACCAAGCAACAAGTTGCTTATGTTCTTGGCACACCGATGCTGGATGACCCATTCGGCAATAACACCTGGTACTATGTTTTCCGCGAACAGCCGGGCCATGAAGGCGTAAAACAGCAGACACTGACGCTGACCTTCAACGAAGCGGGTACGTTAACTAACATTGATAACAAACCTAAATTAGACAGTAAGAATTAATTTCCCCGTCAGAGAGTAATGGCAATTAGTCGCCAGCACTCATCCTCAGGGTAAAAACTAAGGCGCTCAAGGCGCCTTAGTTTTTGGAGCGTTCTGCACGCAATCGCCGGAGTTCTTTGGGGTCAGCAATTAGTGGGCGGTAAATTTCAATACGATCGCCATCATCAAGAATGTCTGTGAGTTTCACAGGGCGGCTATAAACGCCAACCTTGTTACTTTTAAGATCAATGTCCTTTCGTAACTCCAGCAGGCCTGAGGCCATAATAGCCTGTTCTACCGTACTGCCTGATTCCAGCTTGACCGTGCGCAGATACTGACGTTCAGGCAACGCATAAACTACCTCGACGCAGATCTCAGACACTGTAAACCTCTTTGGCGCGCACAGTGAAAGCCTGCACCATGCTACCGGCCAGCTCTTTGAAAATCTTACCGAATGCCAGTTCAATCAATTTATTGGTAAATTCGAAATCCAGATTAAGTTCGACCTTACAGGCCTCGGGGCTGAGCGCGATGAAATTCCAGCCGCCCATCAACTTACGAAATGGCCCATCAACCAGTTGCATATCAATGCGTTGATTATTGATCAGCGTATTTCGAGTTGTGAACGTTTTGCTGATACCCGCTTTGGAAACATCCACTGCGGCAATCATTGACTCGGGGCTTTGTTCTAAAATGCGGCTACCGGTACAACCCGGCAAAAATTGCGGATAAGCATCGACATCGTTTACTAAATTGTACATCTGCTCCACGCTGAACGGCACAAGCGCAGAACGACTTATCTGTGGCATATCATTTTCCAGGTGTCATAAATCGTACAAATCATACCATTTATCCACCTTGAGACAAAAAACTACCTGGCCGCTATAGCAACAATGGCCAAAATCCTCCGGCTGTAGACCGGTGGGGATTTCATTCGCCAACGCTTACAGTATAATAAGTATCACTATGACAAATAAAAAAGCACATAAACCCGGTTCCGCAACCATTGCGATGAACAAACGCGCTCGCCATGAATACTTCATTGAAGAAGAGTTCGAGGCGGGGCTTGCTTTGCAAGGTTGGGAAGTCAAATCGATGCGCGCTGGTAAAGCCAACATCACGGACAGCTACGTCACCTTCAGAGATGGGGAAGCCTTCCTGTTTGGTGCAACTATTCAGCCTTTAAGTGTCGCATCCAGCCACGTGGTCTGTGACCCGACGCGCACCCGAAAATTATTGCTTAACAAACGTGAACTTGAAACGTTGTTTGGCAAAGTGAGCCGTGATGGCTACACCGTTGTCGCCCTCTCCATGTATTGGAAAAATGCCTGGAGCAAAGTCAAAATTGGTCTGGCTAAGGGTAAGAAAGAACACGACAAGCGGGATAACATCAAAGATCGAGAATGGCAAGTAGACAAAGCGCGAATCATGAAGAACTCAAACCGCTAAGCTACTGGCTTAGCGTACCTATTTTCTGATATAGTGTTAAATAGTACTTGGGGCTGATTCTGGATTCGACGGGATTTGCGAAGCCCAAGGAGCATGCCGAGGGGCGGTTTGCCTCGTAAAAAGCCGCAAAAAAATAGTTGCAAACGACGAAAACTACGCACTAGCAGCTTAATAACCTGCTTAGAGCCCTCTCTCCCTAGCCTCCGCTCTTAGGACGGGGATCAAGAGAGGTCAAACCTAAAAGAGATCGCGCGGACACCTTGCCTGGGGTGAAAGCGTTAAACCCAATCAGGATAGTTTGTTAGTAGCGTGTCTGTCCGCAGCTAACCGGCGAATGTAAAGACTAGACTAAGCATGTAGTGCCGACGGTGTAGTAATTTCGGACGGGGGTTCAAATCCCCCCAGCTCCACCAAATAATGATCCGGTTATTACCAGATAAGTCCGGAGAAGTCCTGAAAGCCCGCATCCCTTCTAGGTTTGCGGGCTTTTTTGTGTCTGTAGTAGTCCGAGGAGATCCGCCTGAAACCGGAGTCTATTGGTATACGAATTGGTATACGCTAAGATGTATACCAATAAACGTATACCAATTAAGGGAAGATCCTTACATGGCGCGGACTACACGCCCCCTCACCCACACCGAAGTACAAAAAGCTAAAGCCCTCGACAAAGACCTCACCCTGCACGATGGTGACGGACTCTTTTTGTTAGTCAAAACCACCGGCAAGAAAATTTGGCGTTTCCGCTACCAACTTCCTAACAGTAACAAACGCACCATGATCAGCCTCGGTGCTTACCCTGCCCTCTCCCTTGCCGATGCCAGAGAGATTCGCGCTGAGAAGTTAGCGATGTTAGTCCGTGGAATAGATCCGCAGGCAAGTGCTGAAGAAGAGGCGGAGAAGCTCCAGATTGCTCAGGAAAGCATTTTCGTGAATGTAGCGCGTAAATGGTTCGAGCTGAAAGAAAGTCGCGTTAGCGCGGACCATGCTAAGGATATTTGGCGTTCTATCGAAAAGGACATTTTACCCAGCATCGAAAACGTTCCTGTTCACGAGCTTAAAGCGCGCACCCTGATTCAAGTATTAGAACCAATTAAAGCACGCGGAGCATTAGAGACTGTCAGGCGGTTAGTACAACGCATAAACGAGATAATGATTCACGCGGTTAATGTCGGGTTAATTGACGCCAACCCAGCCTCAGGTATTGGCAATGCTTTCGAACGCCCGAAGAAGCAGCATATGCCGACCATACGTCCCGAAGAACTACCTAAGTTGATGCGCACCATTTCTATGAGCAATTTATCTATACCAACCCGCTGCCTGCTTGAGTGGCAGCTACTGACGCTTATACGCCCTGCCGAAGCATCAGCAACAGCATGGGCAGAGATCGATATAGAGAATAAGCAGTGGTGTATTCCGGCAGAACGTATGAAGGCAAAGCGCGAACATATCGTTCCCTTGTCAGAACAAGCTTTAGAGCTGCTGGAAATCATGCGTCCAATTAGTGGACATCGTCAGCACGTATTCCCTAGCCGTAATGACCCACGTAAGCCAATGAATAGCCAAACGGCAAATGCTGCATTGAAACGTATTGGGTATGGGGGAAAGCTCGTTGCTCATGGCCTACGTTCTATCGCAAGTACAGCTATGAATGAAGCAGGTTTTAATGCAGATGTGATTGAAGCCGCTTTGGCGCATAGTGATAAAAATGAAGTTAGGAAAGCTTATAATCGCTCAACTTATCTTGAGCAACGGCGTAAACTAATGAGTTGGTGGGGGATAACTGTGATAACCCCCAAAAATTCTCAGAATCAAACAATATAGTCTAAACCGTGATGCACCATACATTCTAAGTAACAGATTGAAAGTTTTAGACCTTGTGTCACGAAGCATCTAGAAGTATATATATTGTGAGATAGATATAACCTTAGCAATAATAAGCAAAATAATAGTTTTCATTGTAAATCATTTAATTATCAGCAATATTTTTTAAGGACAAAAATGAGTAGAATTCTCGTAGTTAAAGAAGAAAATCATTCAGCCAACCCCGATATCGGGTTAGTTATCCCTGTTGCACATATTGAGGATGATGGCTCATTATCAGAAATAAGACCTGACGAGTTCCCGAATGGTGGAATATTCATATCCAAAGGTTTCTTAAGCATTAATCAACAGTTTAATTCAGATGAAATATTTATAATAAATGAATACCATGAAAGTAATGATGATGATTGGAAATCAAACTCGCGCCATCAAAAACATTACTCACTTGGAAATAAGGTCGAAAGATTAGATAGAAATGCCTTAGTCCCAATTATAAACATGGCCCTACCAGACTTGGCCTCAGGCTTTATAAATCATGACATGGACCTCCCAAATAGCCATTTTTTCATAGAAAATGACAATTTCTTATTTGGCCCGTTAAAAGCCTCCAAGCAAGATAATAACTGGCTTGTTTCGCCACTAACGACACCTTCCCCTTTGCAGCTAAAAACGGACTATATCGCAAAAATAACAAGCAGTGAACTTATTGGAGATGGCCTTATATTTTCCGTTAAGGTAAAGGGAGTAAATAAAAAATTCATTAGAAACCTCAAAGAAATATCCCACCTCGCTTTTGAACAAATTGACTTTATTTCTGATGTTAGATTAGTTTCTTACTTTACAAAAAACGGCTTTGGAAAAGGCAAAAATCCATTAGGTAAAAGTGAAGCGCAGAAACTATCGCAAGGAATTGATGAATACGTTAAAAAAAATAAAGTTCTCGGAAATAGCGAAAGACTGAAGAGATTAACAGATCTTCTTGAAAAATTCTTAGATGATAGTGGACTAGGGCAAGAAATCGTACAAGACTTCTTAGCTGACACCAGAGATGGAAGACTTTATCTAGACAACTACTTAAGAGAGAATAAAGGTATTCTTCTAAAGGATAAAGAAATTGAACTTGAGGAGCGAACAGAAGTTCAAAGACAAAGACTCGAACAAGAACTCAAGGAGATTGAGAGGCATATAAATTCTAAAAAGAAAGATTTAGAAAATGAAACCAAGGCTGTTGAAATTGCTAAAAAAAAGGCAAAGGACAGAATAGAAGAAATTAGGAAACAGTCTGACGAAGATGCACATCAGGTCCTTTTAGAAAAGCAGAAAGAGTTGACTGAAGAGAATTCTCGTCTAGAAAACAAGGCAATTGATTATAAAAATGAAATCAGTGAATTTTATACAAACTCAGAAAGAATTAAAGATTTTGAAGCCCTTAATAAAGAAATTGATTATTTAAAAAGACGAAAACAAGAAATAGATAAAGAGACTCGAGCTGTTGAAAAGGCCCTTACAACTCAAAAGGCAACGTTAGAGTCACCACAATTACCGGATAAGCTTGCAGAAATAAGCACACTCACATCATTATTAAATGGGAAAAAAAAGAAAGAGGATCATCAGAAAATAGATGTATTACCACTTAAGAAGTCAAAGATAGAATTAACAAAGGATAATAGAAGAGAATATATTGATTTCCTTGTAGATAGTTTCAGTAATGATTATGGACGTGACTTCTCTTTTGATGAGATGTCTAATTTAGTTTTATGCGTTTCGCAGTCATTTTTAACAATACTTGCCGGGCCACCAGGAACAGGTAAAACTTCAACTGCATTACGAGCTGCACGATATCTTGGCCTTACAGAAGAGAATAATAATTTTTCTTCAAGTAATTTCTTAAATGTTCCAGTAGGTAGAGCGTGGGTATCAGGAAGAGATGTACTTGGATTTTATAATTCCCTTAAGGATACATACCAGCCAGCAAGGACGGGCCTATATAATTTTTTGAAGAATGAAAACACTGACAACTATTTGAAGATGATCCTTCTTGATGAAGCAAATTTATCAAGCATGGAGCATTACTGGTCTGATTTTCTTGGCATGTGTGACCCCGAAGGTATGAATCGAAAAATAGATCTTGGCATACCGATCATTGACGAGCGTTATCTCAAAGTAAATGGAAATGTAAGATTCATTGCAACAATTAACAATGATTCTACAACTGAAAAATTATCGCCACGTCTTATTGATAGAGTCCCCGTTATTACGCTAAACCACAATAGTCATTATAAATCAATATCAAAGAAAACTTTGACTTTCGATGGCGCTATAAGCTTTAACGATTTCGATAATTGTTTCAACATTTCTGCCACAGAAGCAACGTTTACCCAAGAAGAACAGGATTCATTGAATCAAATAATTGATATATTAGGAAATCCAATTAATAGAACTACTGCTGTCAGAGTTAGCCAGAGAAAAATAAATGCAATCAAAAGATTCTGCCATGTAGCAAATGAAGTCGACGGAATGAGAACCCCGCCACTTGATTACGCTATAAATCAGCATATACTGCCGCTTATCGAAGGATATGGAAACTCCTTCAGAGAAAGATTGTCATATGTAGAGGAAAAACTTACTGAGCTTGACTTCAACCTATCAAAATCCACATTAAAAAATATAATTGAGAGTGGTGATGTATACAGTGATTCATATTCATTCTTCTAAGGAAATATGGTAATGATGAAAATGAAAATATTAAATGGCCAACGGATTGGCCATGTAATTACTCTCAATAATGGAGATATTTTAAGCACGCCTAAGGAATACATACTAGAAGATGAAGCCATTGAAATAATATTAGAAGTTCCGAATTTCTATAATCAGGTCCAGATAGTTCTTCATGAAAATGAAGTGGAATCTAATTCGATACTGGAAAATGATAACATATGGTTTTATAAATGGTATCCTAAAAGAATAGGCAGAAACTCCTTTGAGTGTTTTTTTCATAACTATTTTGGTATTGCAGAGTTGCAAATTAAATTAATTTCTGGAGAAGAAATTGAATTTATACGATTCCCGCAAATTGAAATTTTAGCAAAAAAAATAAATGCTGAAAGAGTAAATGATATGTTAAGTTTTCTTGCAAAGCACAATAGTGATGCGTTATGCGCATTTTTCCGAGTGACACGTCGCAGTGCGGGTTATAAAGAAGGTGACACTCCTGTGGATATTTTAATTGAGCAACTAGAAAAAGTGGTTTTAACTATCCATCCGCTTTTAGATAAAATAATTAAAAAACCCATAACAAAGTTAACTCTTAAAGACAAATATATTTTCCCTAACGAAAGTACAAAAATTGATGACATAACTTTGGCGTGGATATCAGATAACACTGATGAGCTGTATGAAACAGATAATAGTAATTTAGCGATACTTGAACATGAAGATAAGTTATTTGGCACTCAAAAACTTCGGGAAAACTCACTAGTTGAGGATTGTAATGTTTACGAAAATCAAGTAATACATGGATTTATCAAGACACTTATTATAACAACATCATCAATGCTGACAAACTTTGAAAAACCAAAAGTCGGTAATTCTAAATTTGAAAAAGTCTCAGATGGCTATTCTAGTTTTTTTTCTCAGATTAATAAATTCCACAGAAATATTAACCTTAAGAAAGTGGAAAAATGTAAGGAAATACTATCAAACCTTTCATATTTAAGAAAAAAAATTGATACAAACATGTATGTTTCGAAAAAAATAACCGGCATACCCAGTTTCACAATGAAAGCTAAGCACAACCCAAGTTATTTAATAATTTTCAACAAGATAGCTAACTGGCATAGATTTGGAAAACCGGATTGGAGTATAGAGGATGAATTATTTTCTATAAAAAGCATACCTAAGTTATTCGAATATTACACATTATTTTATATAAAAGGAGTTATGGATAGTATTTTTAAGGCGTCGCCTTCGTTACCATCTGTAGGTGAAAAAATTAGATTTAAATACACATTAGAAGATTTTGAATTCTCTTTAGATTATGAACCGAAATATTGGGTTGTTGGTCATCCTAAAACCGACCATAGAGATCTAATAAACTCAGAACAATGGACTATGTATAATGGGAAAGCGACTAGGAGATCTACAACAAACATAAATGCTAACAGATCCCCTGATTTTGTTATAAACCTCACCCATGAAAATAAATTAATACATAGTTACATTTTAGATGCTAAATACACCTACGATGACAAGGTTTTTTCTCACTACATCCCGGAACTTACCTTAAAGTACCTTCACGGACTTCATCCCATTGGGGGAGACAATAAGGTAATTATTGGGTTAATGATCATCAACCCAAGTAATGCTCACATTACGAGACATTTCCATAATAACGTATTCAATATATTCTCCGACAACCCTGTTTATCCTTCAATTATTTCAAGCTCAGTTAAACCCGGCGATGAAGAGTCAGTTAACTCAGAATTTGAAAGAGTAATAAAACGAATTATAGCACTTATGTTACTTGGAAACGATGTGAGAAAGGATCTGATAGACGAGAATGTCCATAAAAAATTATTAGCTTGATAGAATAAAGCCAGCGGCTTAAATGCAATCCTCTCCCGCCTGCCCGCTGTGACTTTACCATGCGTTTTTCATGCATGATGCAGAAGGTCTCTAAGCCCTTGTAGCAAGGGCTTCCTGCCAATTTCACCTTTGTTTCATGCATGCAAAACCATGCGCCCTATGCATGCAGAGGTCTTTAAAGACGGCTAGCCAGAGAAAAGGGGCTGCAGAAACGTAGACCTTGCGGATATGTCGTGAAAAAGCCACCTTAATTGAAAGCGGCTAATCGTAATATTTAAGTAGGTAACTGAAATTACACTTTCAGCTAATTCGGCTCTCTCTGTTTATTACCTTGCTTATGCTCTCAATCGTTTTAAAGGCACATGAGCAATCGAGATTGGCGCATTGATAATAAGCCTCTTTCGTCTTATCTGTAATATAACGACTGGTTCGAATATAAGAGACATGAGTACACAACGGGCAACGCATCATTATTTACTTTCTCGTTGCTGTAAATGAAGGCGTTGTTCGGCAAGCTTTGTTACAGCCTGCATCCGACGCATTGGACTATTTTGCAGCTCCGCCAATACGCCAGAAGCCTCGGGCCGTATTGGTCCTATTTCTTTCAATACTGGATGTTCGACGCGCTGTACTGCCATAGCTGCAGCGATACGCTCGCCTAGTACTTTCATCAGTCGGTTTCCGATAATTTACGTCGCGTTGCTCTGATATACACTATAGGCACATGCAGCTACTACACAGGCATTAATAACATCGGTATTTAGAATGAGCTTGGTGAAGGCATCCACAGCATTATCCATTGTATGTTCTGCAAATGCTGTCATCGCCGTTCTATGGGCATTAAGCAAAATGGGAGCAGACGAGCCGCACCTTAAATGGAGTTCCATCTTGTCTAGTTCCATTTCTTCAATCAGGCCATCGAATTCTTTCGCCAGTTCACGTTTAGAAATCCGGCTATCGTGCTGCGCTTGTAACTCCGGGGTTATTTCTCCTCGCAGCTTGCGGAACAAAGTACGCCACTGACTTTCAGCCTCATGGCTTTCTAGTTCCGTGTCTTTCTGCTGCTGCTGGCAACGGGCTATGCCCGCTACAACGTCAGACAGTGCCTGAGCGTTTTTGTTATGAGCGGCTCTCGCGTTATGCAGGACTTGCAGCTTTTCGGTGACATGTTGGGGTAAAGCAGTGTTCATGATGGAATTTCCTGTGTCAGTAAATATGAATCTATTGTGCGGAGGCTGACACAACATTTCTATTGAAGGGTTCTTGCTGGTCGCTAGTACAACAACCCCAAAGTCGCCCTCATGAGACAATGGTTTAGTTTTAGTTATATAAATACTGTTCACTACTATTCACTATAAAATTAAAACCATATAAATCATATTATTACATAGTGAACACTTAACTAGATACTCGTCACCAACCATTCACAAGTGTTCATTACTAAGAACATGACCTTTTTCTGGCTAGCTATATTTTTGAATGTTTATATCAATCAATTTCCTTACATTAATAACTATAAACTATAAAAAATGTATATTTAACCATCACCGCTGTATTAAATTTCATCGCGCACTTTGCCAATAATTGCCATTAAGTTCCACCCAGTGTCATGTGATGTCACCTGAAAAATGCAATCACTTTTTTGCAGGACAAAAGTCGCTGTAGGCCTTGTTGCCACCCTGAAAAAAATTCACATAATAGGGCGCTACTTAACGAAACCACCGGTATTGGACAGATCCAGCCGGACCCAAAAAAGAGGTAGCACCATGCTTTCCATCGCTCCAAATACTCCCCCTGCATCATACTCAGTCATGCCGCCTGCGTTTCCCCGTGACCGCTTTATGCGATTGCCGGAAGTCATCCATACCACCGGCCTGTCCCGGTCAACCATTTATGATTTGATCAGTCGCCAGCAGTTTCCCGCTCAGATCTCTCTCGGTGGTAAGAACGTTGCATGGCTGGCCTCAGAGATTGATGGCTGGATGAATGACCGTATCGCAGCACGCGTTCAGGGGACGGTTCAATGATTTCTCTGTCTGTCGGTCACCATAATATCCAGCTCAACGCAGAAGAAGCCGCCTACCTCGCTGAAGGCCTTATGGCTGCTGCTTGTGGCCGAAGTAATCCATTGCCTGCTTTCACCAGCAACACCCTTGGAGTGCTGTCGGTCAACTTAAAAGGCGATGCTCAAGACAATACTTCGCGCTTCCGATCAAATCCGCAGCAGTCCGATCAAGTCCTGACCGATTGCTAAGAGGGAAAGGCTAATGCACCAAAAAAGGCTTTTCTCTGGCAAGCGGCTGGTCTATAGTTTTTGGGCTGCCGAAAAATCGGCAGTCGGGCGTAGGAACCCGAGTTACTTATTGGCGACACAACACGCGCCAGGCGTGTTTTTTTATGTCGTAGCCTCAGCGCGCCTATTTTGTGCACAATGGTTTTTTTACCGTTGTACACATCAAACTATGGTAGCTCAGGCGGGGCAGCCTTCGGGCTGGCCGGTTTCCAATAAGGCCGGTATTCCTACCCCCGTCTGGGCTACCACCCATAAGCGTAGGAACTTTGGTGGTAGCAATAACCAATACTTATTGGAGGCTGCCACTATGGCTACAACCCTCGCGTTCCCACATCCGAAATTTACGTTCCTATTTGCTGCTGTTCGCCGTTCTGAACCTGCCGCACGTATCTGTATGCTCCGGTCTGCCGCAGACAGCGAACATTGCGCCCGCCGCCTGTACTCTCGCGATTATGTGCTGTGTTTCGCCGGTCGTCTGCCAGTACAGGAGGCCGCATGAACAAGCTGGCTTCCTTTTATTTTCCAAACACCCACTACCCTATTCCCCATGCTGATTTCCTGCGTCTGCAGCATGCGCATAACGTCGGCGTGATGTTCCTCGACATGCTTGATACGCAAGAGACATTCGGGCACACCCCGGATAAAAATCAGCTTAATTCCATGGCCTCAATGGTCGCGCTGCTCACAGACCAATTAGGGAAAGTCGTAGACACCTGCGAAACAGCCATAAAAACGCAGATGGAGGATCTCTACGAATGAACAGCACCCAACAATCATGCCTGCCTGTGGAAGTACTCACCGCCCTGTATCGCCGAGCACTGGCACAGGCTTATCTCGATGCCTGCGCCTCTCATGGTCTTGAAATTGGCTACACGCTTGATGAACTGCAAATGGCTATCGCGGCAGAAGTCGAAAATTATTACGTCGGTCAGCACGGTCCGAGGATTGGCATGGAGATGGCCTGCGCCATGCTCCGCGATATGGTTCAGCCGGATATTCTGGTAGCGAAACCCCGCCTGACGCTGCTCGGTGAATCCATGATGGACGAGTTGTGCCATCAACATATCGCATCTACACCTAACACAACGCTGCACTGATGGAGGCGCACATGACACAACTTACCGTTTCAAACACCGTCAGCGCAGCAAAAGGGCGTTGGCCTCAACTTTTGCCGCTGCTGGGTATCAACGTTGCCGTCAATGGCAATCACTCCCCCTGCCCTGTATGCGGTGGCAAAGACCGTTTTCGTTTTGATAATCAGGAAGGAAGAGGGACATGGGTCTGTAATCAATGCGGGGCCGGTGACGGGCTGAATCTGGTAGAAAAGGCATTTGATGTGACCACAAAAGACGCTGCCGGTAAGGTGGCGGCTATTCTTGGTAATACGCAAGCAGCTCAGGCGCCGGTTGAACGTTCTATGAATGCACAGGAAAAAGAGGCTGCCCGCAACAAAGCGATTGAAAGAGCCAAAGATCTGATCCGAACATCCTGTAAACAGACAGGTAATACCTATCTCACGACAAAAGCATGGTCCGATAAAGAAGTACCCACCTTGCAAGGGAATGAATTGCGGATCGCCGGCATTAACTACCGCGCAGGTGATTTATTGATACCGCTGACTGACCTGTCTGGCAGCTTGCTCAACGTGCAGCTCATTAACGCAGAAGGCATTAAACGCATGTTAGCGGGCGGTCAGGTGAAGGGGGCTTGCCATCACTTTGCCGGTAAAAGCGATGCCGTTATATGGCTTACCGAAGGTTACGCTACCGGACTGACCGTGCACGAACTGACGGGCGAAACGGTATACGTGGCGCTTAGCGCCAATAATTTCCCGTACCTTGCGCAGCGCCTGCGCGATGAGTATCCCGATGCCCTGCTGCTTATGGCCGCCGATAACGACGAAAATGGGATCGGCCAGAAAAAAGCCGAAGAAGCCGCCAGCCTGACCGGTGGCAAGGTAGCACTACCCTTCATAATCGGTGACTGGAATGATGTATTTATACAGGAAGGTCGTGTGGCAGCACTGGAACAACTCAGAGTGTTTACCCAACCTGAGGTAAAGAGTCCTTTCGAGACACTCAGTGAAGCAGATCTAAAATCCATGAGCGTCAGTGAAAAAGCTGAAATGTTGAATGTGCATTACAACTACCAGATAGCCGTTCCAATGATTGGTGAAGATCTGTGCCGCTATGAGAACGGCGCATGGCAGATATTGCCTCACCGCCTACTCAGTCGGGAAATTGCTGCCTTATTTCAGAAAATCCATGCGCCTTTCTCCGCGCCATCGATCAGCGGCATGATCGATACACTCAAATTAATGGTCCCAGAAATGGGCAAACCGGCGCGAAGACTGATTGGTTTTCGCAACGGCGTGTTTGATACCGTCACAGGCAAGTTTGGCCCACACAATCAAACCCACTGGTTGCGCACCGTAAACAGCGTCGATTTCACCCAACCCAAAGCCGGTGAAAACCTTGCCGATCATGCGCCGAACTTCTGGCAATGGCTGACGCGGGCGGCAAATCATCAAGTTGAAAAACAAGAGCGTATTCTCGCGGCGCTTTTTATGGTTCTGGCAAACCGTTATGACTGGCAACTCTTTCTTGAAATCACTGGGCCGGGCGGCAGCGGTAAAAGCGTAATGTCTTCGATTGCGCGAATGCTGGCAGGTGATGACAACACGACTTCCGCCAGTATCGAAACGCTGGAGTCAGCTCGGGAGCGTGCTTCGGTCGTCGGATTCTCATTGATTGTCTTACCCGATCAAGAGAAATGGAGCGGTGACGGCGCGGGGATTAAGGCGATCACCGGCGGCGATGCAGTAGCCATTGACCCGAAATATCGTGATGCTTATTCAACACATATTCCGGCGGTTATTCTGGCAGTGAACAACAACCCAATGCAGTTCAGTGACCGCAGCGGCGGTGTCTCGCGCAGGCGCGTGATCATCACTTTCCCCGAGGTGATACCCGCGAATGAACGAGATCCACAGCTGATAGAGAAAATAGGTCAGGAGCTGGCCGTCATTGTTCGCCACCTGATGCAACGCTTTGCAGTTCCCAGTGACGCACGCGAGCTGTTACAGGCACAGCAGAATTCCGATGAAGCTTTGGAGATAAAACGCAGTGCCGATTCGTTGGTAGATTTCTGCGGTTACCTGCTGGCTGTCAGCACACCAAACGGCCTTTATATTGGTAACGCCAACATTATTCCAGCTAACCCGCGCAAGTATCTCTATCACGCCTATCTGTCGTTTATGGAAGCGCGGGGGCATCAGCGCCCTATGAGCCTGACGGCCTTTGGTCGGGCCGTGCCGCAAACGTTAAGGGAGTATGAGATTGAATTTTTGAAGCGGAAGACTAATCAGGGAATGCAGACCAACCTCACCTTAAACGAGGATAGCGAGGCGGATTGGTTGCCGAAGTGTGACACTTAAACAAATCTAAACAGAAACCGGCTCAGGCCGGTTTTTTCATTTAGAAGTAGTAACTGGTCACTTGAAGTGATGAGTTATGGACAGTTCAGAGCAAACTAATCACCACATAATATAATGAAATTAAACAAAAAAAACCAAAAGTGAACACTGTGAACAGTTTTTATATAAATCTTTTTTCTGATGTTCAGATTATTGCCTTCTTAGAGACTCTTCCAGTCAGGCAACTTGTTGGCCCGCTTGCGCCAATAGTGGAGTAACGCCATGAATAAACCAAACAGCAAACCGGCAAAGAGGGCGCTGAATACCGCATGCAATACGCTGAAGTCTTGATTTTTCCAGCTATTAAACCACATGAAAATGCCCCATAGAGGGCTGTACCAGGCGGCGAAGAACATCGTATTCAGCCAGAAAGGGGCAAACGGAGGCGGTGGCATTTTACCCCCCATTTTCCAAAACAAGCGCAAGATAGGTGGCGCATAATTGCTCCGCCACATCTTTTTATTTTCCATCAGGTCTATTGCCTTTTTCTTCTTTTCTTCAAATACCATCATCCGACTCCTTTCATTAGATACCAATAAAGACTTTCTAATGATATGCCTTATTCAACGTAAGCCATTAGAGTGAAATAAACTAAACACTCAGCCTCCTATATCAGAATCAGAGCAGCCGACATCATCGTGAGCAGCACCTCAATAATCGGTTCAAGCCGGAATTTTGCATTTTTTGGCTAACTGTTCATTGTAAGTGATCAGTTAGGGTAAACTAACCACCAACCAATCACTGTTTAGATTTTGTTTTTAAACAAAAAAAATCAAAAATGAACAGTGTGAACAGTTTTTCCATAAATCTTTTTTCTGAGCTAGATGACGTATTTTCTCTGTCAAGGAGCAGATCCAAAAACAGACTCATTTAAGGGATAACTGCTGATGCCGGATTCTAAAATCGCCATCTAAATCCGTATTACTTTCCGGCATTGGTATACGTTTAGGTATACACTGAAAACATTAATTTATAATTATTAATACAAAACAATAAGTTAACAAATAATCTCAACTTCCCCCAGCGTTTCGGTTATTACCAGATAAGACCGTTACCGCAAAGAAAGCCGCAGCCCGCAAGGGTTTGCGGCTTTTTTATTGTCGATGACCTACTGGTTGGGCCTATATACAGCCGGCATTTTTAGATATACCTTTCGCTATATGGCCCCATATAGCTACTGAGCGTATAACTAAAATAACGCTGATCCTTTCCCCGATTTAAGTCCAGCCAACATCTGGATTTAGGGGTAGGATCAGGTCATGCGAAACTTAAGGATCTTGCTTCTGGCATCTCATGACACCCTGGTGTGTTGTTCATTATTATCTGCTGTCTAGTGCGTAGACATTTATGTACTTAATAATAAAACAACTTGAATTGACTAGCCTGATAATATACCAAAAACACTCGTTCATCAGGCTAACACAATAATCATTGATAATGAGGGCTCGGCTTTCCAAGCTATAATTCAGTGAGGAAAAACTAAGGGTTACATGATTATTATCATCACGAATGAATATTGAAAAATAAAAATCGCAGACTTCAGGCCATCCAAAAATATATTTTTATAATTCCTACCGTGACATTATTATTACTCTGAATGTATTAAAACTCACGTAAAGCAATAAATATTCCATATAAACACAATGACTATCATTTGCCGCGTGAATTAAAAAAACAAAACATCAAATTAATTTTACTTCAATCGATAAAAAGTTGGATATTACTTTGTTGTTCATGTTAGTGTGCACGCCTTAATTATATATCAAACAATCATACATCAGTTAATCAAACTCCACATATAGGCCCTACATCGAGTTGAGAGCACAAGAGAAATCTTGAGAACTAATAACTTTTATAGTGAAAGCTCTCAATTATTTCCTTTGTTGAGTGTCGCTCATTGGAGGGTATTAAGAACAGTGCGTTGCTCAGTGCTGGATTACCCAGATAAACACATTGATTACGACCACTGAAATATCGGTACGTTATAGCAACCATTCACTTGAGTTATAACATTGGTCACATATTGTCGGATGAGCATATGAGTAACACACAGCATAAATTAGATAAAGCAAGACCACCTCGCGTACAGATCACTTATGACGTTGATATAGGCGATGCCCAAACGGTAAAAGAGTTACCTTTGGTTATTGGCGTGATGGGTGATTTTACAAAAAGTAACGATTCACTGCGCGAACGAAAATTCCTCAATATTGATAAAGACAATTTTAACAGAATTATGTCGTCAATGAAGCCTGAGGCTGAATTACTCGTAAAGAGTGTTTTACCAGAGCAAAGCGGTGATCTCGCCGTGTCGCTAACCTTCAATAGTATGGAGGATTTTTCGCCGGATAGTATTGCTCGTCAAGTTGATCCCTTGCGAAAACTTATTGAACTGCGCGAACAACTCTGTGATTTACGTAACCGTGCAGCCAGCAATGAACGCTTAAAAGAGCAGCTTTCAGAGCTACTGCAGCAGGACCTCACATCGTTAAACCTGGATGAAACGAAAGGAGACGAAGAATGAGTGCTGAACAAACGCTGAATGCAACAACTGAGTATGCTATTAGCGAAGATTACCTAGATCAAATTATTGATAACACTCAGGCGATTCGCCGTGAATCTGATCGTGGGCGTATGAAATCGCAGTTGAACAACTTTCTTGCGGAAGTGGTTTCTGGGGCCGTGGTGGTTTCAAGCGATCTTATTGGCAGTATCGAAGACCGAATTACCGCCATTGATGAACTGCTCTCAAACCAGATTAGCCTGATCATGCACGCACCTGAGTTCCAGAAAAAGGAATCATCATGGCGCGGCCTACATAAATTGGTTGAGACAAGCTTAACTGAAAATACCCAGGTTCGCCTACTGCAATGTACAAAAAACGATCTAATCAAAGACTTTAAATCAGCGTCCGATTTCGATCAGTCGATGCTATTTAAATGCGTATACGAAAGCGAGTACGGTACTTTTGGTGGTGTGCCTTTCTCCGCCTTTGTAGGCGATTTTCAGTTCGATAATACTCCTCAGGATATTGATCTACTGGAGCAAATATCTCATGTTGCTGCCGCAGCTCATGCGCCCTTCCTGAGCGCTATTGCTCCGGGCATGCTGTCGATGAACGATTTCTCCGACATGCCACGTCCACGTGATCTGGCGAAAATGTTCGACACGACGGATTACGCGCGCTGGCGCTCATTCCGCCAGACAGACGACAGCCGCTACATCGGCCTGACCCTGCCAGCGGTGCTTGGCCGTATGCCTTATGGGGCTAAAACTATTCAGGTGGAAACCTTCGGTTTTGAAGAACAAATCCTGGAAAACGAAGTAGGCTCCGACTACCTGTGGATAAACTCCGCCTACGAATTAGCTGGCCGGATTGTGGACTCTTTCGAAGAGTATGGCTGGTGTGCCTCCATTCGTGGTGTAGAAGGTGGTGGTCTTGTCAATGCCTTGCCAGCCTATAACTACGTCTCTGAAAGCGGCGAGCGTGTGATGCAATGCCCAACGCAAATCGCCGTTTCCGATCGTCGTGAGAAAGAGCTGTCTGACCTCGGTTTTATCCCGCTGGTTTACTGTAAAGGTACAGATTACGCCGCATTCTTTGCCGTGCAATCTGTCAACAAACCGCCCCTTTATAGTTCCGATCAAGCCAACGCCAATGCACGGCTTTCCAGCCAGTTACAATATCTCCTCGCTACGTCACGTTTTGCACACTATCTGAAGTCCATTGTGCGCGACAAAGTCGGTAGTTTTATGTCACGCAGCGAGTGCGAAGAATATTTGCAGAAATGGATCATGCAATACGTGGTGGCCTCGGATAACGCAGGTCCTGAAACCAAAGCGCGTTACCCGCTGCGTGAAGCAAGCATCGAAGTCATCGAAGTGCCTGGTTTCCCTGGCACTTACCGCGCAATAGCCTATTTGAAACCTCACTTCCAGTTGGAAGGATTGAGTATGTCATTACGGTTAGTAGCAGATTTACCTGCTGCAGCCAGTGCTTAACTTTTATCAACAAATCGGGAAATAAAAAATGTCAAAATTAGAAAACTGTCAGTTCATACAAATCAGTATCGACGGTAATACTGTCGATGGTAACTGTGAAGAAGCAGATTATAAATCATGGAACGAAGGTTACTTACCGGTTAGTTTGTCTACCTATTCTGGTCCCGATGGAACTTACTTTGATTCCGCTAGCATCTCAATTCTGGTGACGGAAAAAACCAGTACACTGTACGAAAAATATTTAAGCCGCGGCTACAAAAAAATAAATATCACCTTGGTTTATCGTGGTTCAAACAAGTTAAATGCGAATTATGAAATCCAGCGTACTGTTTATACCGACTGCAGACTCAATTCTCTGAATTTTGAAATGAGGGATCATCTGTTTTTGAACCTTAACTTCAGTGTCGAACAAGAAATTGAGGTGACCTTTAACGTCCCTAATAAGGATGATTCAGCTCTGGATAAAGTCGGGCCAGTTAAATTCGACATTCCCACCAAAAAACTTAAATAACATCGCCATAATAAAGCAGTGCGCAAGCACTGCTTTACCTGGAAGAAGAACATACTATGCCATCATTATTATGCCGCCTGAGTGATAACCACCCGCGCATTGAAAAGGATGATTATCGGACTGAAGAAAAAAGCACCTGGCTGCTGAATGAGCTTAAGATGCTTTTTTCTTCACGTTCGCGTTTTTCCCATATTGAAACTATTCCACTGGTGAATTCTTCAATATTAAACTACGGCATCGACGAATCCGTTTCACAAATTCATGAAGTTGAACATCGAAAAATTGTTATTGAAGAACGGATAAAAAACGCCTTGCAACGCTTCGAACCTCGGTTAACTGAGGTAGACGTCATCACCAGAACGGATAATCCGTCTAGCGTCATGTTTGAAATAAATGCCATGCATAAGGAGTTGCCGATCAAGATTGAACTGGTCTGGGACGACTGCACAGGTAAGTTTTATTTCAATGAATAAGCTGCTGTCGTATTACCAGAAAGAACTGTCCTTTCTGAAACAACACGGTAAAGCTTTTGCCAGCCGTTTCCCTAAGATCGCTCGCCGCTTGGGGATGATCGACGGAGAATCCGAAGACCCGCACGTAGAAAGAATTATTGAATCTTTTGCGTTATTAACCTCACGTATTCATCAGCGTTTAGACGACGATATGCCTGAGCTAACTGAAGCATTACTCACCAGTATCGCTCCGCAGTTTTTGCGGGCTATGCCGTCAACCTGCATCGTGTCTATTGAACCGAACCGGCAGACCAGCGGTATCACGGATAAAAATATTATTGAGGCAGGTGCTTCGCTATTATCTCGTCACATCAAAGAGGGTGTCTGCCAGTTTCAGACCGTTTATCCCGTAACCCTGCTGCCACTGTCAGTGCATCATACTCAGTTGCGCTTTGATGAAGACGATCTTAGCTGGCATCTGCACTTAAGTTTTCAGGTCTGGTCCGGGGCTACCGTTGCGGGTGAATCACTGCGACTGTTTCTGCATGGCCCCAGTAATGCAGTGAACATCCTTTACACCCTGCTGTGCTCGGAAATTTATCAGCTGAATTTACATCAGGGCGAGGCGCTCTATCCGCTAAAAAGTACAGCGATTGGCGCAGCAGGTTTTAAGCAGCAGGATGGATTAATTACGCAGGATCCACGCGTGGCCCCCATTCATGCCCTGCTACAGGATTATTTCTTCTTCCCACAAAAATTCTATTTTCTGGATATCCAGTTACCGGACTCTTTCAGCGCCTCTGCTAATTCCACCTTCAGTCTTGAAGTCATGTTCAACCGTACACACCTAAACCACCATCTGGAGAAGTTGGCGCAAATCATTGATGCACAGTTCTTCAGGCTAAATTGTACTCCGGCCATCAATCTGTTCCCACAGCGTGCAGAACCCATAACCCTGACAGAAAACACGGCAGAGTACCCGGTGATACCGGACATTCGTCGACAGACGCAGATAGATGTCTGGGCCATCAATCATGTTTTTATCCAGAATAAGCAGGATAACGATATCGTGATGCTTCCTGTCCAGCCGCTATTTGGTATTGATCATTCGCGTATTGAGGGTGACGTGGGTATTTATTGGCAAAGTTTTCAGCGTGAAAGCATGACTGCAGCAGGTACCGAACACAAAATTTTTATCGCCTTTGCCAACCGCAATAGTAAACCCGCGACACCAAAGGCCAACATCATCACTCTCAGCTTAACGTGTACTAACCACGCCATCCCAAACCAGATGAAAAACGGGCATCCTGACGGAGACTTTGATTCAGACCTGCCCCTTGCAGGACTGAAGATCAGCGCACTGAACCGCCCGACAAGGCCCACATTGCCGCCAGAAAAAAGTGCTGTGCGCTGGCGATTAATCTCTCAACTCTCGCTTAACCATATGCTGTTAAGCGGCAGCCAAGGCGTGCTGATCCTGCGTGAAACGTTGATGCTGTATAACTTCAACGATCTCCCGGCGATCACCAGAATGATCAATATGATCCTGCATCTGGAGGTTAAACCGATCACCGCAAGATTGATGGCAAACGACCCGCAGACCCTGGCGCGCGGCATCGCCATGACACTAACGTTCAGCCATGAGGCGCTAAACGAACCGGAATACTATCTGATGTGTTGTTTCCTGGATCATTTCCTCGGGCTTTATGCACCAGTTAACAGCTTCACCCGCGTGACAACCCTTGTTGAACACGAAGAATATACCCGCCGCACCTGGCCGGTTCGTGCTGGGAAACTGTCATGGATTTAACGCGCATCACTAGCCGATTTAATTTTTACCAGCAAGTCAGAACCTTGCTATATAAGCTGCGCGACGGCAAAACGGCCGCTTCTGAAATGCTGGATAGCAAACTACATCTCGTCTCCACGCTCTCCCTTGAAGCTCCGGTCGGACAAATTGCCAGCATAAAACAAGAGACACAGGGAGACCCGCTCAATGTCACGCTGTGGCAAAACGGGCTAACCGGTGCGATGGGCGCATTACCCACTGTCTACAGCGAATGGATGATTGAGCGCCATTACCGCTATGGCGATCATAGTGCAAAAGCCTTTCTGGATATGTTCGGACACCGGCTTTATTGCCTGGACTATCTCGCATGGCAAAAAAATCACCTCTACGCCAGCGCAGAATCAGAAACACACCCGCCATTACAGCAAGCAACCTTGGCTCTGACGGGGTTATTAACCTCAATGTCGATGTTTGGCGGGGAAAACTACGCCCATCTGTTTTCATCGCCGGTCCGATCGCTTGTGAATCTGGAAGTGTGGCTCAGCCATTACTACGGTGTCCCTGCACATATCACGCCTTTTACGGGCGGCTGGAAAACCGTAGATGAAATAGAGCATTGCCAGCTAGGTAAACCGGGTCAGACCCTGGAAACAGCCCCCATGATTGGCAGCATGCGCTGGGAAGTTCAGTCCCATTTTGATGTCACTCTCGGACCAATGGAACAGGACAAGTCACAGCACTTCATCCCGCAAGGAAAGTTTTATTCGGAGATTTGGGGGCGCATTCGAGAATACGTTGGGCCAGGGCTCGACTTCACGATTCACCTCAGTATCCGCAGCCACAACAGCCTCCCTATACCGCTAGGTGAAGGCCAACTGGGACTGGATATTTGCCTTGGTCGCCGCGACCCCTCGCAGTTACGCCAGGTTTGCCTACCGACCTATACCGCATAAGTGCACCTCTTAAAAGGAAGATAAGAATGCTATTAACCGCACAACTAAAAGAGATGCAGAAAAATCACTTTCTGCACTGGAATGGGTCCGTCGCCGCCGATTTGTTGCTGCTGTCATTAACAGGCAAGGAGTCTGTTTCTACGCCTTTTTGTTTTGAGCTGCGCTCTCTGACTGAACTTGACGAAAAAGGGATAGCGGCGCTGCACGGCAAACAAGTTTCCTGCCAGATTGGCGACAGTTTGAACAACTTGCCCCAGCGCTATATCCACGGCGTCGTCACCCATATCCTGCGCGAGCGGGATGCCGATGACCAAGCGGTATGTATCCTCAGGCTGGAGCCCACTTTTGCGCTGTTGCATATGGGACGTTCGATGCGCGTCTGGCAAAACATAACGGTCCCAGATTTGGTCAGCAAGCTGCTCGGCGAGCGCGGTATCAACCAGATTGATATGCAGCTCCACAACACCTATCAGATCCGTGAATATTGCATTCAGTACCGCGAGTCAGACTTCGATTTCATCTGCCGCCTGCTGGAAGAAGAGGGCATTTACTACTTCTTTAAACATCAGGAAAATCAACACCAAATGGTGCTGGCAGACCACCCTGCCAGCCATCCAACCGCCAAAGCCGCCAGCCTTCTCTGGCATCATCAGGGTCAAACTCTGACACCCGGCAATATTGATAGCTGGTCGTCCAGCTCGGTACTTATTCCCGGTGAAGTTGCGCTTTCCGGCTACAACGTGCAACAGGCGGCAGGCATTGCCGATAATTACACCTCGAAATCAGAAAACCAGAGTATCGATCAGGTAAGTTTCACCGACATTACACCGTTGGTAGAGCGATCGCAGCTCACAAGCAAAGCTAAAAACGCCATGGAAGCCTTTGAGGCGAACGCCACGTTTTACGAGGCATCTGTCAACGCCCACTGGCTAACCTGCGGCGAGATATTCACTCTGACAGACCACCCAACCGACAGCGATAGCTATCGTATTCATGCGCTTAACATCGAAGCCACAAATAATTTCGACAGCAGCGCGGGCAACTGCCGCTGTGAGATCAAGTCACTGCGCAATAGCGTGAAATGGCGTGCAGCCTGCACACGCACACCGCCAGATATCGCGGGTGTACTAATAGCTAAAGTCGTTGGCCCATCCTCTGAAGAGATCCATACCGACGAGTCCGGGCGGATCAAAATTCAGTTTCCGTGGGACACCGAAAACAAAAATGACGACACCAGCTCCTGTTGGGTCCGCGTCTCTCAGCCGTGGACAGGCAGCAAATTTGGTGGGCAGTTTATCCCGCGCATCGGCAGTGAAGTATTGATCAGCTTTATTCAAGGTAATCCAGACTACCCGCTGGTCACCGGCTCGGTTTACAACGGCCAAAACAAACTTCCGTTCACCTTACCGGATGAGAAAACCGAATCCGGCTTCGCTTCACGCAGCACCAGTAAAGGCGGTATGGAAGAGGGTCATCGTCTAAGTTTTAACGACAAAAAAGGCGAAGAAAAGCTGACCATTACCGCGCAAAAAGATCTGCTGCTGACTGTAAAAAATGACGTCATAAGTGAAGTCACACATGAAGTAAAAAGCAAAGTTGGCGCAAACCGGGACACCGAAATCACCAAAGGCAACGACAACCTGGTACTGAAGCAAGGCAACCTGCTGGTTACGCTTAATAAAGGTGATATGGAGCAAAAAATCACCGGCAACGTCACCACCAGCTTGAGTAACGGTAACTATACCCTTACCGCCACGGGCGGCAGTGGCAAAATCAAAACTGACAAAACCTGCGTCATCGAATCAACCCAATCCATCGAGCTAAAAGTCGGCTCTAACAAAATCGCCATCTCGCCGAGTGGCATCACTATTAGCGGCACGATGATCAAAATAGAAGGATCCGGTACCGCCGAGCTGAAAGGGGCGATGACCACAGTGCAGGGCAGCGGCATGACGCAAATTAAAGGCGGCATCATCAATATTGGTTAAGGAGGCACCATGTCTGAATACACTTATCCCCGCAGCACCCCGGCAGCAAACTGGCAGAGTGATGCGCTCCAGCTTGTCGCAGCCGGGCGGTGGGAAGAGGTTCTTACCCTCTGGGTACAACAGGCCACGCCTCGTGCGTTGAGCCTTTGGCTGCTAGAACGTTTGCGTGAAATCGAGCCACCCGCTTTCGCACTGCTGCTTACAGAAATGCACCGCTGGAATACGCACCCCGAGGAAAAACTGCGCTGGCAGATATTTCACCACGCAGAAATTCTGGGTTTCGACACGCCGGCGGGTGCGCTCGCCCTGTCACTCTTCTGGTCAGAAGGCAGTATGAGCCCTGAAGGGCTGGAGCCGATCTATCCCGAGCCCCACCTTAGCGCAGAGATGCGCCGCTGCGTATTACTGATGCTGGCAACCCGCAACACTGACACCCCCGCGGAAGGCACCAGGCATCTGCTGGCACAGTGGAATAATCAGGAGAAAGCGTAATGGCACAACCCGCTGCTCGTGTTTCAGACATGCACGTCTGCCCGATGGTTGCCCCCGGGCTGCCACCGATTCCCCACGTTGGCGGCCCCATTCTGCCGCCCGGCGTACCCACGGTATTGATTGGCGGAATGCCCGCCGCCACCGTCGGCTCGATGGCCGTCTGTGTTGGCCCGCCAGACAGCATTGTGATGGGCAGCGTCAAAGTGTTAATCGGCAAAAAACCCGCAGCCCGCATGGGCGACAGTTGTGCTCATGGCGGCACGATCGTCGCGGGCTGCCCTAAAGTTCTTATTGGATAAAACATGCCAGTGATTCAGCCAGAAATAGCGGCTCTTTTAGTGCCCATCAGCCCGGAAAAACCGGCAGGCATCAACCTTGAGTATGAACAAATCTATGACGATATCCGCAAGTCGCGGGAAAGCGATCCTGACTATCTCCCGCAGGATGAATGGGCGGTAGCCGAACCACGGCGCGCAGACTGGTACAAAGTGCGCAAACTGTGCGAAACAGCGCTGTCGCAGCAAAGCAAAGATCTGCAAGTTGGCTGCTGGTTTGTCGAAGCCCTGACGCATTTGCAAGGCATCGAGGGCACGGAAGTCGGCTTTCATTTTCTGAGCGAATTCATCACCCGTTTCTGGTTTCAATGCTGGCCGGAGCTGGATGAGGACGGCACCACTTTTCGCTACGGCAAACTCATCCGCCTCGATCGTGACATCAGTCAGATACTCCACAGTCGCCCTCTCATGAGGCAACCAGAGTCCGCATTAGCCCACTGGAAAAAGGTTTTAGCCTTCGAGCATAAAATCTGCACCTGGCCGGATTCACGCAACGAGTTGATTGCCAAAGAAGGCGATCTGACGATGGAGAGTTTCGACAGACTTGTCTCCGGGTTTTCATCGATAGAAATCAGCCAGTTGGCCGATACCCTCGGACGGCTGCAAGAACAACTCGGTCGACTGGAAGCCTGCTATTTCTCGCTAAGCCAGGAAGAGCCACACGCCCTGTTTGCACAGACTCACCAAACCCTTAGCGACATTACGGATTTCCTGCAACGTCTGACGCAGCGCGCCATCCCTGTCGGCAACGAGATGATGAATCTGAACCTTGCAGACACAGTGGACGAACCTTCTGTCAGTGAGGTCAGCGAGATCCCGAGCAGAAATCAAGCGCTCTCACGAGATTTAGCCATCAGCCAGATGTTGTCGATTGCTCATTTCTTCCGCCAGACCGAACCTTCAAGCCCAGTCCCGTTCCTGATGGAGCGGGCAGCACGCTGGGCCAACATGACGCTAACTGAGTGGCTCGAAGAGATGTTGACCGACAACAGCAGCCTGCGTGAAATAAACAATGTGCTAAAAGGACAACATCAAGAGTGAAATCCATAAGCACAATCTTACTCGTGTTAATCGCCGGTATATCGCTGGGCGGCTGCTCAAGCGATATACCTAATACCGTGTCAACGGAACAGCAGGCGATAGACCAAGTCGCCGCGCCATTTTCTCAAGGGGCCATCACCCTCAACATCACGGCAGAACCCGGTCTGAATGCCTGGAATGAGATAGCCAACAGCTGCACCGTGCTGATCATTCAGGCGCAAAAATCCAGCTCGCTGAATAAGGTCCTGTCCAACCCGGCGCAATTAAAAAGCTTATTTAACGGCGCTGGAGCCGAGGACGATATCTTAAAAGTCGACAGATATGCCGCTATGCCCGGCCAGCAAACCACCCTGCACATTGACCGCAGCGAAAACGCCCGCCAGGTGGCGATTGTCGCCGGGTATTATCCGTTTCCGAAACAGCAGCACATGACGCTATTTAGCATCCCGGCCACTACCAGGAGTGAAGGGTGGTGGACTAAAAAATGGTCTGCTGAGCTTGCACCGTTGACGCTCAGCATCACACTCGGCAGCCAAAGCATCACGCAGATTAAAGGAGTGCAGCCCGAACCGGTCGTCCAGACGCAAGCCGAGCTTGCAGCCAGCCCCGGACAATCTCAGAACACGCCAGCACAGGAAGTGAAATAGCATGTACCCAGAACAACAACAGATTTACTGGTACTCGGGGCTTTATCTTCAGCCGCAGCATTTCCAGTCGGTGGATTTGCATCACAGCTATATGCTGGCACAACAGCGCCAGCTTGCACAGCCGTGGAACATGGGCGTGATCCAATGCGACATCAATCACGAGACCCTGCTGGATTTTTCATTAAAAATCGACCACCTGCGCCTGATTCTTCCCTCCGGTTATTACCTGGAATATCCGGGAAACTGCCTGATTGAGTCACGCCAGTTTCGCGATGCCTGGAAGCAGCGCGAGAAACCCTTCACGCTTTGGCTTGCCCTGCGTCGTTTCGATCCGGGCCACCCGAATGTCAGCACAGGCAACAGCAGTCGCTGGATAAACCACGCCGAAGACGGGGTGATGAAAGACGTTTATCACCATGGGCCAGAAAGTGCCGTGCCACGCATCGCCTATAACGTGCGGATCCTGAGCGAAGAAGAGAAAGAAACGGCAGTAGATTGCGAATGCCTTCCGCTTCTGCAACTCCGCTATGACAATGATCGCGTGATCCTCGATCAACATTTCAGCCCTCCAGCGATCACGTTGGCAGGATCTCCGGCGCTGCATAAAATACTTGAAGGCCTTTGCGCCGAACTCAGTAGCCGCGCCCATAAACTTGAAGAATATAAACGCCCGGACCATTTAACCCAAGGCAGTAAAAGTGCCGGTGACATCACGCAACTGCTGGCAATGCGCTCGTTAAACCGCGTAATACCGTTGCTCGACCACTACTGCCGGGCACCCACCATACACCCGTGGTTAATCTACGGCCTGTTAGTACAACTGGTGGGTGAACTCTCCTCCTTTAACGACATGTGCTCGTTTACCGGTGAGTGGCTCGACGGTGGGCCATCACTGCAGCCTTATGATCATTATCATTTGATCGACAGCTTTAACAGTGTGAAAAAAACGCTTATCACGCTGCTAAATGGCCTGGCGCTGGAAGACAACACTTACATCACGCTTAAGCCCGACGACCAAGGGATCTATCGCGGCGAGTTGCTCTCGATGAACACTCGTCGGGCCAACAGCGTTCTGCTGTTACTTCGCTCGGAAAAACTCACTTCCTGGCAGGCCAGCTTCCCGGCAAGCGCAGAATTTAAAATCGCCGCGCAGGAGTCGATCAGCGCGCTGATTCAGCATGCGTTACCCGGTGTTTCCTCGGACTGGGTAAATCCATCACCACGCGGTGTACCAAACCGAAAAGACTCCTATTACTTTGTGCTTAATCAGCATGAAGATGCATGGAAAAGCGTTGAACAGCAGCAAAACATCGCTTTTTATTGGGCAGATGCACCTGAAGATTTACAGGTGCAACTGGTATTCATGGTGCCATCACAATGAAATTGCTCGACTGCTACCTGCCGGTATTCAAACTGGCCGCGCATTTTGCGCATCAACCTGAACTTTTTGCAGATTACGACAGCTTCCGCACGCTTTGCATCACCCGGCTCGAACAAGCGGTGCAGGAAGCTGAGTATCAGGACGTTTCTGATTTTGAACGGGACCAGGCATTCTTCGCCACCGTAGTCTGGTTGGATGAAACCGTTCTGTGTTCTGGTCAGCCCTTTGCGCAAAGCTGGCGTGCCGATTTACTCCAACGCAAATACTTTCAGACCTCCATCGGCGGCGAGGCGTTTTTCGCCCGACTGAGCCACTTAAAAGAAGAACATCAGCAGGCAAGACAGGTTTTTCTGTTCTGTCTACAAAGCGGCTTCCACGGCAAATACAGCTCCGGGCAGGAGCGTTCGGCTCTCGCCTCGCTTATCGAGCAGCAACGCCAACACTCCCTGCCCGAAGACTGGCGGGCGTGGCCAAACGATGCACAGATAACACCGATCAACATAAAAAAACGCTCACTTACAGCGTCAGCAAAGAGCCGCGTTGGGCTGGCCGTGCTGAGTCTGGCGTTGATTTACGGTGCCCTTTTCCTTCTTCAGACCCATTATTTTTCATAAGAACGTATGCTGAAAAAATTATTCGTTTTTGCCGGATGGCTGCTGTTGTTGTGCCTGGTGTTACTTTTTTGTTGCACCGCAGGTCTTTGGCTTAACTGGAGTACCCCTACCATTTTTATGGTCTGGCTTGGGCTACTGGTGGCAGGAGTCATGCTGTGGGGGGCTTTGCTCTGGCTGACGCAGCTTATCAAAGAGAAAAAAGTTAACCGTTTTTTCCAGAAATTTCGCCTCTCACACCGGGAATATGTCCTTTTCGATTATTGGAAAACCGGTGCGGCGGTGGTCAAACGCATTCAACGTAAACGCCCTGCTATCCCATGGTATATCCTGCTTGGCGACCGCTGTGGTAAAACATCGTTGCTGGCTGGATCAGGCTTGCCGATGTTCTCAAGCGACGGAGAGGACAGCACCGTTGTGCACACACATACCTTACGCTGGTGGTTTTTCCGCAACGTTTGCTTCCTTGACCTCTCAAGCAACTTTCTGAATGGCACGCCCACCTTCCACCGTGCATGGGGAAAACTGGTTGGTTGGATCGCCCGTATTCCAGCACCGTCGGGCGTCATGATCTGCCTGTCTATTACCGATTTACTGAATGAAGATGTCAGCACGTTGCATGATAAAGCGCGTAAAATCCGTGCACAAATCGAACCCCTGACGCGTAAACTCAAACGTCAACTTCCGCTCTACATCACGATAACGCAGTGCGATAAATTCCTGGCATTCAGCCTTTGGGCGCAACAGCTATCCACCGCCCAGCGCCAGCAAGTTTTGGGTTATTACTGGCAGACGCCGCCCAACATTGACGGCAAAGATGCCTCCACGCTGCTGCCACTGTTTACGGCACTGAAAAATGGCCTCGATCTCGCTCGCCTCAGCATGACCGGCACACCAATGCCGCCGGATGTGCATGCTGCCCTGCTCGATTTCCCAGAGTCATTTACCCGACTGCAAAAACCGTTGCAAGTATTCCTGGCATCCCTGTGCGAACCTAACGCCTACTTCACCCGCACCTCACTCGGCGGCGTGTGGTTTACCGCCAGCGAACAACAGGATAAAAACAAAAGTCGCCGCACCGCTTACTTCGTTCACGATTTGCTGATGCACCATCTCCCGGCTTTCAGCACCTCCCGCGAAGTACTTTGGCAGTACAATAAAAGGCTGCGCGTTGTGTTCGGCAGTCTGCTGTTGCTGGGTTGCGTAGGAGTGCTGGGGTATAGCGCAGTGAAAAGTGCTGCCTTGATGCAACGTGACACAGCCAGCCTTACCCCGACAGAATTGGCTGATTTGCTGATGAAGAACGAAAGTCATCGTGACTCTCCCCTGCTCTACCTGCCGTTCTCCCCGGTGCTAAACCAACAACATCGACAGATTGAACAACAGTTGAGGGCGAAGCTTCCGCCGCGCCCGAGCAACAGCGAGCAGATGTCTATGGCTTATCTGCAACAATTCGTCACGGCCCCGACACAGACTCAGCGCCAGATGGTACTCGATCTCGCGCAAACCATTATTACCCGGCAAAGTATGCGCGATGGTGCCACCCTTGAAGCACTCAGTCTGCAGCCGATGACACCTGACGCACTGCGCCTTAATGCAGGCGATCCTGGGTCATCCCCGCACACTCTGCTGGCCCTTGACCGCTGGGTGATGCAACAACCTGCGGGTGCTGACCAGCTCGCGGCACTTCATGGCCTGCTGTCGACCCTCATTAATTATGATCAGACACTGGCGTGGCTTACTGCACCGGTTGATTCCCTGCCAGCGATTCAGGACAGCGATTTTTGGCCACAGGCCTTGGGCGTGGTCTCACTTTCAGGTATCTGGACACGGCAAGGCGAGCTGCAAATTAGCGAATGGGTTGCCCTGATAAACCAGGCGAATAACAAAACGCAACCAGAACCATTGTTGCAAAACTTTATGCAGACCCTACCAGCCCAACGCCAGAACGCATGGCGTCAACTGCTGCTGGACGTAACCCCTTGGCTCCAGGACAAAAAACCTCAATCTTTGCCGCAAAACCAACTTATCGCCCTGAGCCAAGGGCAAAGCCCGGCGATGAAATTCGCTCAACGTATCGCCTTCGAACTCGACAACATCCCGGACCAAAGCACCCAGCCCTGGTTGAGCGAACTACGTCGGCTACAAAAACTCCCGTCTCAGGCCGCAGAGAACCCTGCTCTACAGAAGATGCAGCAAGTGGATGCAAAACTGCGTAGCGGGTTTATAAAATGGTTACAGGGTGGAAAATTAATCGCTCTGGCCCATAATCTCACACCGCAACCTAACGCATGGCTGAAGTGGCAGACCTCGCTCAATGCTGCTGCCAGCAAGGCGCTTAACCAGGCAGTACTTAGCCCTGCGCTCACCGAGGGGCTTTTCGCCCCGCAGGCGGAGGCTAAGGCCATCAATCCATTGGTCACGCTGTTCGCCAGTTTTGACCAATTGCACAAAGCGCTGGAACCGCGCAGTCAGGAGATCGGCGTTGAGGCGGTCTGGTCGCTGTATCAAAGCGACGCCAGTTCGCTGCTCGCCCACGCCGTGGCTCGCTCCGGCTGTTGGCTTAACGACCAGTGGCAAAGCAAAGTCATGTGGCCAATGCGTAAAAATGCCGCAGAACAGGACTATGACACCCAACAAACGCTGGCCTGGCAATACCTCGCTGATTTTGTGCGTGGTCCGGCTAAAGGGCTGCTAACAGTCAGCGATCTGGGGCCGCAAGCCGGTGAATTCCACGGACAAACCTTACCTCTGACTGAAGAGTTTCTGAGTCTGGCTCGTCATATGCTCAACCCAGAAGACGTGTTGGATTCGCCGGTGCATCAGAATACGCAGAGCGAGGATCGACTCACGACCCTTAACGACCAGATCGGGCAGATCACCCAGCAGCAAAAAACGCTGGAAACCAAAGCTTATAACATCAGCATCGTGAGCGGACCGGCCACCATCGCAGAAGGTGCACGCTTAATCCCGATCGGTGAGCGTTTGACACTGGAATGCACAACCGGCACTCAAGTCCTCGACAGTATGAACTTTGCCGAACAGGCGCAGTTCATCTGGCACCCAGGCCAGTGCCAAAACGTCAAACTGGAGGTCAAGTTCCCCAATTTTAACGCGACCTACCGCTTCGAAGGTAATAACGCCTGGCCTGATTTCCTTCAACAGTTTATCCGTGGCGAAGCACTGCTCAACGCCCGGGATTTTGAGGACAACGCCGATTTACTGGCGGAGTTAAACATCAAGCATGTGCTGGTTCGCTTTAAGATTTCCGACCAACAGCTTCTGCAAAACGCCTGGGGCGAGTGGCTATATTTGGATGAGCAACTCAACACCCTTAAAGAACAAAAACAGGCCCTTGAAGAGCAAAAAATCAACCAACAACCTTCAGCTGCCCTGCGAGGGCGCCTCGCTGAACTTCCAGAAAATGCGGCAGAGTGCCGGTAACTTATTGAAAGGGATCTTTATGAGCAGTTACTTAAAACACATCGTTGACAAACTTACCCGCGAAAGCCGGGTATGTCTGGATACCGCTGTCAGCCAGGCCGTTTCGCGCACCCATCATGAGGTCGATGTTGAGCATCTCTTACTGGCCGTGATAGTTAATCATAGCGACCTGATGGAAACCCTCAGTTTAGGCGCAGGCCTGAAACCGGATGCACTGCTTAACGCCACGCAACAAACACTGAACACCTTACGCAGCGGCAACAGCCGTGCTCCGGTGTTCTCCACCGGCCTGGTTCAGTGGTTGGAAAAAGCCTGGCTTCACGCCAGTGCCAACTGGGGGCAATCACATCTCGCACCTCCGGTTCTGCTGGCCTGTCTGCTCGATGAAAATACTGCCCCAGATTTACCCAGCGGCGTGCGCGAAGCCCTGAGTTGCTCCCGAGATACGGCTGAACATCTGCTGCATAGCGCCTGCCAGACCACGGCCAATGTTTCCAGTTCTCCTGCGGAGATGGGCAATACTGCACTTGGCAAATTTACCCGTAACCTGAGCGCCCAGGCCCGCAAAGGCGAACTGGATCCGGTGCTGGGGCGCGAAGCTGAAATTCGTCAGATGATCGACATCCTGCTCCGTCGTCGCCAGAACAACCCCATTCTGACTGGCGAACCAGGTGTGGGGAAAACCGCACTGGTTGAAGGTTTGGCCCTGCGCATCGCTGCCGGTAATGTACCGGACGTTTTAAAACCGATGGAAGTACTGACGCTGGATCTGGGCCTGCTCCAGGCGGGCGCAAGTGTAAAAGGTGAGTTTGAAAATCGTCTTCAGGCGTTGATGAAAGAGATCGCCAGCGCAGCGCAGCCTATCATTCTGTTTATCGACGAAGCCCATACGCTGATTGGCGCAGGCGGCCAGGCGGGGCAAAACGACGCCGCCAATCTCCTTAAACCTGCACTTGCTCGCGGCGAATTGCGCGTAGTGGCCGCCACTACCTGGGCGGAATATAAAAAGTACGTCGAAAAAGACGCTGCGCTGGCCCGCCGCTTCCAACTGGTACAGGTAGCCGAACCCAATATCGACAGCGCCACCGCCATGTTACGTGCCATTGCTCCTGCCATGTCTCGCCACCACGGCGTGTTGATCCTGGAAAGCGCGATTCATGCTGCTGTTACACTCTCCAACCGTTACATCGCCGGACGGCAAATGCCGGATAAATCCGTCAGCCTGCTTGATACGGCATGCGCCCGCGTGGCAGTTTCCCAATCTCACAGTCCAAAAGAGATTGAAGATATCAATGCTCTGCTCAGCAACCTGAATACCGAACATGATGCGCTGCTTAAAGAGGGGCAACACGACCAGCGTCTGGCAAAACTGGCACTGCGTGAAAGCCAACTTCTGGCCGATCTCGCGTACCTTCAGCCACAGTGGGAAAAACAAAAAACATTGGTGCAGCAACTGATGCAAAGCAACGATGAAAGCGCCACCGCCCAGTGGCGAAAAGAACTCACGCAGCTTCATCAGGCACAGGCACTGGTATTTGACTGCGTAGACGCTACCTGCATCGCCGATGTTGTTTCTGGCTGGACCGGCGTGCCGCTAGGGCGCATGGTTGAAAAAGAACATCAACAGTTAGGCGAACTGCTCCATCGCCTGGAACAGCGCGTTTTGGGTCAACGCCACGCGCTCTCAACCATTGCCACACAAATACGCATCAGCCGCGCCAATCTTAGCGACCCGTTAAAACCGACCGGGGTGTACATGCTGGCAGGTCCGTCTGGGATCGGTAAAACAGAAACAGCCCTGATGTTGGCCGATTTACTCTATGGCGGCGAACAAAGTCTGGTGACGATCAACATGTCGGAATACCAGGAGGCCCATAGCGTTTCGGGTCTGAAAGGCTCGCCACCGGGCTATGTGGGTTACGGTCAGGGCGGGGTGCTGACTGAAGCGGTGAAACGCAATCCGTACAGCGTGGTCCTGCTCGACGAAGTGGAAAAAGCTCACCCAGACGTGATGGAGTTGTTTTATCAAGTGTTCGACAAAGGAGTGATCGAAGATGCGGAAGGTCAACGCATTAACTTTCGTAACACGCTGATAATAATGACATCAAACCTGGCAAGTGCGAGGATCACGGCCGCCTGCGCAGCAGGAGAAACGTCGCCAGAGGCACTCTGCACACTGATCCGCCCAGAGTTCGAACACGTTTTCCGCCCGGCGCTAATGGGCCGCGTCACGCTCATCCCCTATCTGCCACTGCAACCCAAAACGTTGGCGAAAATCATCAAGCTCAAACTTGAGCATATCTGCCAGCGTTATGACACTGCCAGCAACGGTGAGGCGCAACTCAAATATAGCGAGAGCGTGGTCGCCTGGGTGGCTGATTTGTGCCAGGTGAACCAGAGCGGTGCCCGTGATATTGATCAGGTATTGAACCAACATATTCTGCCGCTGCTGGCAGACAACCTGCTACAGGAAGAGAAAACTACGCCTGGGGGTCGGAAACTAAGCATCGTTAAAGGGGGATTGGTTATCACCACAGCAGGGAAAAAAAATGGCGAATAATAGCTACTCCGTGAAGCCAGGCGAGGTAAAAATCAATTGTCACGATCCTCGCCACCACAATGAATTTTTGCTGCTCAGTAACAGCGTTAACAACTGGAAAGGTCATGTTCACGATCGGTCCTGGTGGTTGACGCAGGAAAACCAGTGCCTGGAAATATTTCAGCGCCACGGCTATGACCTGCAAAGTGGCGTCTGGTTCTGCCTGATAAGTTGTCAGCGCCACGGTTGGGCGGGCATGGCGAACGCCACGCTGTTGCTGGCCGAAGGATTTAGCAAGAAACAGCGCCAGTGTTGGCCCCCCATTGCAGCAACCAATCTGCGTCAGCAAATTATCGAATGGTATTGCACACACGCTGCTACCTGTATTTATGGCTTACCGTTAACCAGTATTGAAGTAAAAACCCTTGAACAGCTTGAAGGAGCAGTGTCACTGATGCTCCAGCAGGCGTTAAGCCTGCAATCGCGCAGCCAGGCGGCATTGCGTAACCTTCTCGACTATCTTCAGTCATGTAGGCAATCGCTACAGAAAAGGGCATTGGTGGCCAAACTCGAAATCCAGGAATCACCTCGGCCGCCAGTCACCCCAGCCCCAATATTGGTTCCTGAGCAGACTCCGCTACCGGTTCAACGCCCGTGGAAAGCGTTGCTTACTGGTGGCGCTATCGGTATCGCCCTTACGCTTGGCATAGTTAGCGCGTCAAATTGGCTGGAGCAACCTTCGGCGGCGATCAGTTTATATAAGCTCTGGCCCGGCAATCCTGTCTCCGCACGCTGGCAAAAACATCTCGCCGAACAAATCGCCAGCTTGCCCAATACCAACAGCTGGGCGTTGGTAAACAAGCAGTTAAACGACCTCGAACAACGCCTGCTGGATGCCGAGCAAAAACGTAAACCTTATATGACGATTTCCGAGCTGAAAACCGCCATTTACCAGATGCGTCAGACACTGCAACAGGGCGGTGAACCTGCACTGGCGCAGCTTGATGCTTTGCAAAGTAAGCTGGATAGCCAGCAGCCGGTCAGCAACGCTGAAATAAATGCTGTCTCCCAGCATCTTGAAGCGTTAAACAGCCGGTTGATTCAGATAACGAGCAAACTACAGGAATGACCCCATCATTTTACGTGGAGTCTGTAATGAAAAAATTGCGGGCTAATTGGGGAGAGCGGTGAAAGTATCATTGTCGCGAATACCTCTTCAGGTATGTTTTGGCGGAGAACATTTTAATATATTCTCCGCCAGTTTTAATTTGGATAAAAATAAAAGACGCTGAGGATGGGAATCGACACATCAAGAAAATGTTTGCCGACCCCAGCCTTGAAATCGCGTGCAGTAAGATGTCATCGAAAAAACGTTAAGACCCGCGTTTATCGCTCAAATAGCCTAATCCTCCGCAAATCAGCCCATCTGCAAACCTTTTTTGTTGCATTGACGCATTAATTATTTTAGATTTTACTAAAATTAGATAAAGCTAAAATAAAGGACCTATGGCAAATACGGAACCTGGCCTGTTGCAAGAGAGCGCCTCACAGGCATCAAAACTGCTTAAATCCATGAGCAATGCTAACCGGCTATTGATCCTGTGCATGCTGGTTGATTCACCGGGCACATCGGCAGGCGACCTTTGCAAATTGACCGGATTAAGCCCTTCAGCAACCTCTCAGCACCTGGCCAGAATGAAAGAAGAAGGCTTGATTGAATGCGCCAGAGAGGGGCAAAAGATGAACTACTTCATCAAAAATGCATCCGTTAAAACCATCATTAGCACATTAAGGGACATTTACTGCCCTGAGGATTTAACATGACGCCTAAATTCGTTACCCCTGTAGAAGCGAAAGCACTCATCGAACATGGGGCCGTTCTGATTGATATTCGCGAACCCGCTGAGTTTTTGCGTGAACATGTCCCTGGTGCTACCTCCTTCCCTGTATCAGACATGATTGCAGGCAAAAGCATTACAGGCTTACCGACGCAGCAAACGGTTATCTTTTACTGTCAGGCGGGGTCTCGCACGTCCCAACATGCTGAAATCCTTATCAAGTCCGCACGGACTTCCCCAGTGCTGTTACTCACCGGCGGAATTAACGGCTGGAAAAGCGCAAACCTCCCTACGTTGGAGGATAAAAAACAACCCATTCCTGTCATGCGGCAAGTCCAGATTGCCGCAGGGATACTGATCCTCGTTGGTGTCGTGCTGGGATATACCCTGGATAAAAGCTTATTTTTACTCTCTGGATTAGTAGGAGCAGGCTTGATCTTTGCTGGTATCAGTGGCTGGTGCGGTATGGCGATTTTGCTTGCAAAAATGCCATGGAACACATTGAAGCGTTAACGAATGGGCCCGTTTTGCCCTCAGGAAAAAGCCTTTGACTTGTTCACAAGGCAAAGTCATATTCAGGTTATGAATATATCTCAGAACGTCTTACATACGACCACCCTAACGACCGCTCAAGGCGGGACGTAAGGTTGGTTCGTCGATGTAAAACGCGCTGACCCCAAGCCCCCGCCCGACAGGACGGGGGTTTTCTTTTCTCCGTACTTGAAGGCTATTTTAGGAGAAAAGAGATGAACCCCTCTTATCCTGTCAAAAAAGCTCTGGTTATCATCGATATGCAAAACGGTCTGTATTTCGCTGAACCAGCGGCTTATATGAAAGAGCATGTCCTTAAAAATATCAACTTCCTGATCAGGGAATTTCGCCGCAGAAACGAGCCCGTTATTTTTGTTCAGCATACCGGTCCGAAAGATTCCCCCATAGAACAGGGAAAGGCCGCCTGGCAACTCGTTAGTGAAATGGAGTCCAATCCAGCCACTGACCTGATCTTCAGTAAATTCAAAGCCAGCATTTTTACTGAGACACCCCTGCTCGAATGGTTAACACATCACGGCATCACCGATCTCTGTATCGCGGGGATGAAAACACAATATTGCGTTGATACCGCTTGCCGCGCTGCATCAGGTTTTGGGTTCAACGTGGTACTGGCATCCGACGCACATACCTGCATGGATACGCCGGCACTCACGGCTCAGCAAATAATCAACCACCATAATATGACACTCAGCGGCCCCTTTGCCAGGGTGAAAAGCACTGCCGAAATAGTCGGCACAGATATTGCTTAATCATCAGGGGATTTTATTTTTTTCAACAACGCTTCATCTATTTAACGGGGAAGTACTTTGAACAAATACAGTACGGTAATGTTCGTTTTGATGGGGTCTTTCAGTGCGATAAGTCATGCTGAAACCGTGATTAAGTTCGGCGTCGATCCCTCTTTTCCTCCGTTCGAATCAAAAGCGGCGGACGGTTCGCTGACCGGTTTTGATATTGATCTGGGGAATGCTATTTGCCAGCAAGCCCAAGCAAAATGCGTGTGGGTCGAAACGGCTTACGACAGTATTATTCCTGCGCTGAATGCCAAAAAGTTCGATGCCGTACTCTCCGCCATGGCCATTACCGAAAAACGTAAAGCTCAGGTCAATTTCTCCAACGTGCTCTACAACATCCCCAGCGTTTTGGTGGCAAAAAAAGGCAGCCAGCTTGATACCACCGTTGACTCACTAAAAGGAAAAGTGATCGGCGTGGCGCAAGGCACCACTCAGGAAGCTTACGCCATGGGCGTGTGGCAGTCGAAAGGCGTGCAGGTGGTGTCTTACCAGAATCAGGATTCGGTCAATCTGGATTTAGAAACAGGCAGAATTGATGCCACTTTCACCAATGCGGCGGCTGCAGAAACAGGATTTTTGAAAACACCACAGGGCGCTGACTTTGCTTTTGTCGGTAAAACCGTGCTTGACCCGCAATACTTAGGCGGCGGCGCAGCGATTGCTTTACGTAAAGAGGATCAGGCCCAATTGGCGATGATCAACAAAGCCCTGGCCGGTATACATGCTGATGGCACCTATACGAAGCTTGAGAAAAAATACTTCACCTTTGATGTCTTTAGTAATAACAAACCCTGAACCCCCTTGAGGTTAGGAGCAAGAATGTTTTCCCATCTTTGTATTGGCGTAAACGATTTTGATCGGGCATTCACCTTTTATTCTGCGATAGCCAAAATTCTGGGTCTGGAGCTCAAGTTCAGCGATAGCGAACGGGCATGGGCTGGCTGGCAAAGGCCAGCGATACCGCGTCCGCTATTGGTTATCGGTAAACCTCTGGACGGCCAAATCGCCACGGCTGGAAACGGGCAAATGGTGGCATTACTTGCTGATAACCGCACCCAGATTGAGCATGTCTATCAGGCGGCACTGAAACATGGTGCGACCTGCGAAGGCCCACCAGGCTTGCGTCCGCATTATCATGAACACTACTTTGGTGCCTACTTTCGCGACCCTGATGGCAATAAACTCTGCGTTTGTTGCCATCAGCCGGACGCAGACAGTTAAACAATCGTCACATTAGTCTGGGTTTGTGCCAGTGCCAGAGAGTCTTCTTCACTAATCCCGCTGTCGGTAATGATCGTGTCGATTTTTTCCATCGGCAGCACCAGATTAAAACCACGGCGGCCAAACTTACTGGAATCCGTCACGACAACGACCTGCCGGGCAGCTTCAGCCATTTTTGCGCTAATGGAATAGCCCTCATTGAACGTCGTAATACCACTGCTCGCATCCAGACCATCGGCCCCAACAAACATCAGATTAGCCACAATGCCCTGCAACGCGAATTCAGTAATGCTGCCATGAAGTGAACGGGTTTTATGACGCAACGTTCCTCCACATACCACCAGCGTAATATCCGGGTTTTCCGAAAGTACGAACGCGGCCGGCAAGTTGTTGGTGATCACCGTGATCTTGGCTGATTTGACCAACTCCTCAGCGATGAGCATTGTCGTGCTACCACTGTCGAGAATTACCGTATCACCCGGTTTCACCATCGCGGCGGCAGCCAGCGCGATACGTTTTTTCGGATCTTCCGCCTGTCGGTAACGCTCCTCAAGGACTAACTCCCCCGCAGTATTTGGGCTACTCACTTCAGACACGGGAACCGATTTTCCCGCCCCCCCGTGAAATCTCGTCATTAATCCTTTCTGTTCCAGCAACCGTAAGTCCGCACGGATAGTTACCTCAGACACTCCGAAAGAATTCGAAATATCGGAAACTAAAACGCTGCCATTTTCATTCACCATATCAATGATTTTGTGGCGTCTCTCATAAGAATTCATCGTTTCATGCCTGTTCCTTAACATTGCCATCAGTTTAAACAAAAGAATTCGAAAATGGGAGGAAAATAACTTCACTCTGTGAAATTCCCCACACCCCCGTACTTATGGTGGATCACCTCGTCTATCAATACCTTCATCGCAGCATTAACGTACCCCCGGACTTGTTCGAGATAACGCGAAAAACGAAAGCAACACCTTGTCGAAAGACAACGAAATATTTCGATCTCTATCACGAAATAAATACAACGACATTGTACGCATTACGAAATAAAACGATTATTTTCGGAAATAATCGGAGATAGAAATGAAAGACATTCTAAAAAGACATAAAAACGGCGAGCTAATAGGTATCTGTTCAGTCTGCTCAGCCCACCCTCTCGTCATTGAAGCGGCATTACGTCTGGATCTGCATTCAGATCGCCATGTGCTGATCGAAGCCACATCGAATCAGGTCAATCAGTTTGGTGGTTACACGGGCATGCGGCCTGTTGATTTCAGGGGCTTTGTACTGGCCATCGCAGAAAGCGTTGGTTTCCCGCAGCAACGATTGATCCTGGGGGGCGATCATCTGGGCCCGAACTGCTGGCAAGGTGAGGATGCAGAAAGCGCTATGGCCAAAGCGGAGGTATTGATCGCTCGCTATGTAGAGGCCGGGTTCAGTAAAATTCATTTAGACGCTTCAATGTCATGTGCTGATGATCCGGTTCCTCTGGATCCCTGGACTGTTGCAACCCGCGCAGCCCGTCTCTGTCAGGTTGCCGAACGCGTAGCGACACCCCAGCAGAAGGAAAAGCTGACCTATGTCATTGGAACTGAAGTCCCGGTTCCAGGCGGGGAATCTGCCGCTATTGAGCAGGTACATATCACGCTCGCTAAGGATGCACAGGCTACCATCGACCTGCATCATCAGGCGTTCGCTGACGCCGGACTGACGGAGGCAATTCGTCGCATTATTGCGGTTGTCGTCCAGCCAGGTGTGGAGTTCGACCACAGCAGCGTTATCCATTATCAACCACAGCAAGCCCGCCAGCTCTCCACGTTTATCGCATCGACGCCGCTGGTCTATGAGGCCCACTCAACCGATTACCAAACCCGCGAGTCTTACCGCCATCTGGTGGAAGATCACTATGCCATTTTGAAAGTCGGCCCGGCACTCACGTTTGCGCTGCGTGAAGCTATTTTTTCACTGGCAAATATCGAACAGGCCATCGTTGCCCCAGGTGAACAGAGCCAGGTTATGGCGGTTATCGATCGCGTGATGCTCGATGAACCCGATTATTGGAAAAAATATTATCACCCCACTTTCAGCCGTTCACTGATCGACCTGCACTTCAGTCTTTCCGACCGGATCCGCTATTACTGGCCTCACCCACGTATCAGCATGGCGGTAAATACCATGCTGAATAATTTGCAGATGTCTGATATCCCGCTCGGCCTGCTCAGTCAGTACATGCCGGTGCAGTTTGATCGCGTGATGTCCGATGTGCTCAGCGCAACACCACACGATCTCATCATCGACAAAATTCAGGACGTACTTCGCGCCTATCGTTATGGCTGTACGGTGGCCACACCCAATACGGAGGCTGGCAGCCATGCATAACTGCGAAGTCTTCGTTAAAACTGGCATCAGATTTTGCGATGCGCAAGAAGCCCTCAGGCACATTGGAAAAGAGATGCTGAGTGCAGGCGTTGTGCACATTAGCTATCCCCACGCATTGATCCGTCGTGAAGCTGAATTCCCTACCGGCATCATGCTGGAAAACCATGCTATCGCGATCCCCCATTGCGAAGCCGTTCATGCCATCAAACCTGCGATCTATCTGATCCGTCCTGAAGATGCCGTGCCATTTTCGCAGGCCGATGGCGATGAACCGGTCTCTGCCTTATTAATTATTGCGCTGATCGTCACACATCCGTCAGAGCAGTTGGTTTTACTCCGCACTCTGTTCAATCAGTTGCAGGATTCACAATTTATTGAACAGCTACTGTCAGCCCCTGAGCACCAATTGGCCGATCTTTTTAAGCAGCAGGTTTCCCCCACCCCGAGTACCCCGTCAGACCCTATAGCACCCAAAACAACAACATCAAAAACAGAACACCAAGGAGCCTTATCGTGAAAAGAAAAATCATCGTTGCCTGTGGCGGTGCCGTTGCCACCTCAACACTGGCCGCTGAAGAAATTAAAGAGCTGTGTGCAGAACACGGGATCACATTGGACCTTATCCAGTGCAGGGTCACCGAAATCGAAACCTATATGGACGGTGCAGATCTCATCTGCACTACGGCACGAGTCGATCGCCAATTTGGTGACATTCCCGTCGTTCACGGCATGCCCTTTGTTTCCGGTGTCGGCATCGACGTTCTGAGACAACAAATACTGACGCTGTTGCAGGAGTAACCCCATGTTTACTGACATCATGCGCTACATATTGGACCTGGGGCCAACGGTGATGTTGCCGTTGGTGATCATCATTTTCTCCATGATTTTGGGGATGAAAATCGGTGATTCCTTTAAATCTGGCCTGCATATCGGTATTGGTTTTGTCGGTATTGGGCTGGTTATCGGCCTGATGCTGGACTCCATCGGCCCCGCAGCCAAAGCGATGGCTGAGCATTTTCAAATTAACCTCCAAGTCGTCGATATTGGTTGGCCGGGTTCGTCGCCGATGACCTGGGCTTCACAAATCGCTCTGGTTGCCATTCCGATTGCCATCGGCGTCAACATTGTGATGCTGGTGACTCGTATGACCCGCGTAGTCAATGTCGATATCTGGAATATCTGGCACATGACATTCACCGGGGCCATGCTGCATCTGGCAACCGGATCCTATTGGCTGGGTATTATGGGTGTGGTGGTTCATGCCGCCTTCGTTTACAAACTTGGCGACTGGTTCGCCAAAGATACCCGCGATTTTTTCAATCTCGACGGTATTGCAATACCGCACGGTTCCTCGGCTTACCTCGGCCCGATAGCCGTGCTGGTTGATACCATTATTGAAAAAATACCCGGTCTGCGAAAAATCCACTTCAGTGCAGATGACGTGCAGAAGCGCTTTGGTCCCTTTGGGGAACCGGTGACCGTTGGTTTTATCATGGGCCTGATCATTGGTTACCTTGCCGGTTATGACATCAAAGGCATCATGCAACTGGCCGTCAAAACAGCGGCTGTCATGTTACTGATGCCCAGGGTCATCAAACCGATCATGGATGGCCTGACGCCAATTGCCCGCCATGCCCGTAGCCGTTTGCAGTCTAAATTCGGCGGTCAGGAGTTCCTGATTGGTCTGGACCCGGCACTGCTGCTCGGCCATACCGCCGTGGTATCCGCCAGCCTGATCTTTATTCCACTCACCATCTTAATTGCCGTCATTGTTCCGGGAAATCAGGTCCTGCCTTTTGGTGACTTAGCGACGATCGGTTTCTTTGTGGCGATTGCCGTGGCTGTCCATCAGGGCAATTTATTCCGCACCCTGATTTCCGGCGTGATCATCATGAGTATGACGTTGTGGATAGCGACCCAAACCATTGGTTTACACACCCAGTTGGCGGCAAATGCCGGGGCACTGAAAGCCGGTGGCCAGGTGGCCTCCATGGACCAAGGGGGCTCTCCGATCACCTATCTGCTGATTCAGCTTTGTACCTGGCAAAACATCGCGGGTCTGACAGGTATTGGTGTGATCTACGCCCTTGGTGTTTTCCTGACATGGCGCCGTGCGCGAGGTTTCCTGCATGAAGAACGCCAGGCAGCCGCTGCGATACTGAACAAATCTAACGCCCTTTAACCTGCGGGGGCGAAAGCCCCTTTATGGAGTTTTCAATGAAATCAGTTGTAGTTCACGTTGGTGGGAGCCTGGTTGTCGAAGAGAAACCCGCGCCCGAAATACAGCATCCGGATGACGTACTCGTCAAAATTGCCTATTCAGGACTCTGCGGCTCAGACATTCCGCGTATTTTTTCTCAGGGCGCTCATTTTTATCCGATAACGCTAGGCCACGAGTTCAGCGGTGAAGTGGTTGAGTGCGGTAGAAATGTCAATGATTTAGCGGCCGGTGACACCGTCGCGTGCGTTCCCCTACAGCCCTGCTTTACCTGCCCTGAATGCCAGCGTTACGCCTTCTCACAGTGTAAATACTATCAATTTATTGGTTCGCGCAGCGGTGGCGGCCATGCCGAGTATCTGGCAGTACGTCGCACCAGCCTGTTCAAACTGCCTAAAGGTACATCCCTATTGCAGGGCGCCTTTCTGGAACCCATCACGGTGAGTCTGCATGCGTTAAAACTGGCGGGCGGTTGCGAAGGCAAAGAAGTGATTGTGATTGGTGCAGGCACTATCGGCCAGTTAGCGATTCAATGCGCCAATGCGTTGGGCGCCAAAACAGTGACGGCTATCGACATCAACCCGCAACGCCTGCAATTGGCGCAGGAGACTGGTGCCTCTTTTGTTTACAACAGCGGTGAAATGAGTCCTGAGGAGATAGCCAAAGATCTGCACCCACGGCGCTTTGATCAGTTGATCCTCGAAACCGCAGGCACGCCACAAACCGTTACCTTAGCGCTGGAGATAGCCGGGCCACACGCGCAGGTTGCGTTAGTAGGCACGCTGCACAAAGACCTCACGCTCACTGCGGCGACCTTCGGTCATATCCTACGCAAAGAGCTGACTCTTCTCGGCAGTTGGATGAATTACTCCGCGCCATGGCCGGGCAGCGAATGGCAACAGGCGGCGACGTTATTCCAGCAAAAAAAGCTCCAACTGGAACCGCTGATCGCCAGCATTGGCGATGCACAAACTTTCGCGGACAGCGTCAATGCGCTCGCTGGCCAGCCGATGCAGGGAAAAATTCTGCTCAACATGACGGAGAGCTAAAAAAATGTATCTGATTTCAAACCGGGAAATGCTGAAAAAAGCCCAGCGCGGTGGTTATGCCGTACCGGCCTTTAATGTACACAATCTTGAAACCGTGCAAGTCGTAGCTGAAACCGCCGCCAGAATGGGTTCTCCGGTCATTATGGCGGGAACACCGGGGACCTTTAGTTATGCTGGTGTCGATTTTATGGTGTCAATTTGTCAGCAGGCCGCGCAACTTTATCGCCACCCCTTTGCTCTGCATCTCGACCACCACGAAGAGCTGGACGATATTGAAAGTAAAGTCCGGGCGGGGATCCGCTCGGTGATGATCGACGCCTCGCATTTCAACTTTGAACAAAACATCGATAAGGTCACGCAAGCCGTTCGCCTTTGTCACGGGTTTGATGTCAGCGTCGAGGCCGAACTCGGCCGCCTTGGCGGTCAGGAAGATGATCTTAACGTGGATAGCGCCGACAGTTTCTTTACCGATCCGCTGGCGGCAAAAGAGTTTGTCGCCCGCACGGGGATCGACTCGCTGGCGGTAGCGATTGGTTCAGCGCATGGCCTGTACGTGGGGGAACCTCATCTGGACTTTATGAGGCTGGAAAAAATTCGCCAGCAGGTAGAGATTCCGTTAGTCCTGCATGGCGCATCTGGAATCCCCGAATGCATGGTCAGAGAAGCGATTGCTCTGGGGGTCTGTAAGGTGAATATCGCCACGGAATTAAAAATCGCATTTGCTGACGCCGTAAAACAGTATTTTGGCGAACACCCGGATGCCAACGATCCGCGTAAATACATCGTGCCAGGGAAAGCCGCCATGCAAACGGTCGTGGAGGAAAAAATCCGAATCTGCGGTAGTGCAGGCCAACTTTAAACGTAACGTGGTCATACTTCGGGTTGCAGCGTTGTCAGGCTTCTGATTTTATAGAGACTATTCACTGGCGAAATGGAAACGGAATCAGACATGACAACGCTCAATCACTTTGGTCAGCCTATTGGCGACGCTCTACCCGACTGGAAACCACGCGAACTGCCGCAATCTCACCAGCTCGATGGCCGTTTTTGCCGGCTTGAACCGCTGGATAGTGCACTTCACAGCGAGGCTCTCTTCTCAGCCTGGCACAGCATTGATGACAACCGCGACTGGACCTATTTTTCCTCCGATCGCCCGGCAACCCAGGCAGAGTGTGATTCGCTGATCTCCCGCAACGCGGCAAGCCAGGATCCGCTGTTTTTTGCTGTTGTCGATAACACCACCCAACGCGCGATTGGCAGTGTCGCGCTGATGCGCATTGACCCGCTAAACGGCGTGGCTGAAATTGGCTGGGTGAATTGGTCGCCGCTGATGAAACGCTCGTGTCATGGAACTGAAGCTATCTTCCTGCTATTGAAATACCTGTTTGACGATCTGCAGTACCGCCGCTGCGAATGGAAATGCCACATCATGAACGCCGCGTCCAATGCTGCGGCAAAAAGATTCGGCTTTCAGTTCGAGGGGATATTCCGTCAGGTGATCGTCAACAAAGGCCACAACCGTGATACCTGCTGGTATTCCATGCTGGATAACGAATGGCCACAGCGCAAACCGGCGTTTGAACAGTGGCTAAGTGCGGAAAATTTTGATGCCGAAGGCCAGCAGAGAAAACGTCTGGAGGCCTTCAGAGAGTAACCAGAGTCTTAGCGGCGCTGCGGCTTCAGGGAGGTAGACAGAAGCTGGTCGATATCATCCCAGGCGTAAATGACATTTTTGGAAAGCCACAGTGGGCCGGAATCTATATAGCGTCCGGCCTCTTTGCCACCCAAAGCGGTATAGAAGCTGATAGCCGGGTCGTTTTCTTCAACGACACCCAGACCCACGCCAGTGAAACCGTTATTTTTCAGTCGCTGGGCTATCTCGGTCAGCAGGCAACGCCCGATTCCCTGACGCGCAAACTGAGTGTCGACATACAACAGTTTTATCTCGGCCAGTGCACCAAACTCAGCGTTACCTGAAGTCGAAGCCAGTGTGAACCCAGCCAGTTCACCGTTAATTTCAGCCAGCAGCACACACTGTTTTTCTGCCGGATGCGCAAACTTATCCTGCCAGAACGCCAGACGGCGAGCCTCGTCCAGCGCAGCAAAAGCGTCGGCCGGGGCGAGTTTACGGTAGGTTTCACGCCAGACAGCCACATGTAAACGGGCCAGTTCAGCGGCGTCAGAGGGTTTTGCATCTCTGATGGTAAGCGTAGTCACAGGAAATATCCTTAAATTTAACGGGTTAGCTTTCACTGATAGAAAGTCTATTCCGCCAGTATAAACCGACTTTCTAGTTAAAGGAGATAACATGCTGACTGGTTTCAATCATCTGACGCTTTCTTGCAGTAACCTTGACCAAAGCATCCGGTTTTACTGCGAACTATTGGGGCTGAAATTGAATGCCACTTGGGCTGGCGGCGCTTACCTTTCGTTGCCGGGCTTATGGTTGTGCCTGACTAACGAAACCACTAAAACCGCCCTCCCGCAGCCGGAATATACTCATTATGCTTTTAGCATCAAGAGTGAGAACATCAGCAAATTCAGAGAAATATTACAGGCCGCAGGCGTTACGGAATGGAAGCAGAACCATAGCGAAGGCGGCTCCTATTATTTTCTCGATCCCGATGGGCATAAACTGGAAGCCCACGATGGCGATTTATCGACTCGTCTGGCGGCATGCAGACTAAAGCCTTATTCGCAGATGACGATCTACGACTGACTGGGTTATTCGCTTTCGGTTTTCTTCTCATGTGCCAGCAATGCCTGTTTGCGCTCAACCCCCCAGCGATAGCCGGAAATCTGCCCGTCATTTTTCACCACCCGGTGACAGGGAATAGCCACCGCCAGTAAATTGGCGGCACAGGCGCCCGCCACTGCGCGAACTGCTGTCGGAGCCCCCATATTCTGCGCTATCTGCGAATAACTGGCCGTCGTGCCGAAGGGAATTTCACGTAATGCCTGCCAGACACGCTGCTGAAAAGCGGTGCCGCGAATGTCCAAAGGCAGATCTAACCCTTTTTGTGGCGCATCGACGAACCCGATGATTGTTGCCATCCGTTGCTCAAAATCTGGGTTTGCGCCCTGTAAAACTGCATGGTGGAAACTGTCCTGCAATTGTTGAATCAATCGCTCCGGGTCATCGCCCAACAAAATGGCACAGATCCCCCGCGAACTTTCGGCGACTAAAATATTGCCTAAAGAGCATTTCCCGATAGCAAACCACACCTCAACGCCGCGTCCGCCAGACCGGAAGGCATTAGGCGTCATGCCCAGCACAGCAGGTGAGTTTTCGTAAAATCGCCCATCCGAACCATAGCCCGACTGGTAAATCGCCTCAGTGACCGGCACATTCTCCAGCAAGTTTTCACGCATACGACGGGTACGCAGCGCTAACCCATACTCTTTCGGCGTGACCCCGGTTTGGGCTTTGAATAAACGATGAAAATAGTAAGGGCTGATACCCACGCTGGTGGCAAGATCATTGAGCGTAAGAGCCTGATCGGCTTGCTCAATCAGGCGGCAAGCGCGTTCAACTTGCCGTGTATGGTGCTGTACCAGCGAAATCAGCCCCTGACGGCAGCGCTTACAGGGACGAAAACCCGCCCGTTCTGCCGCCTCGGCATCGGTAAAAAACACCACATTTTTAGGATTGGGTTGCCGCGAGGCGCAGGACGGCGCGCAGTAAATACCGGTGGTTTTCACCGCATAAACGAATTGCCCATCGGCGGAGGCATTACAATCCACCACCGCCTGCCAGCGTGGATCATTGTGAGTCTCTGTTAGGGTATTTGACGGGTCAATTTGGCCGGACAAGGTTGTCACTGGCATGTTTTTTGCTGACATAGCGGAACCTCTTAGGTTTTCAGCGGGTTGAATAACAGCATATCCAGCCTGGTTTAGCTGCGCCCTCCGGCCCTTGCTTTCTCATTCTGCATCAGCCAGAAGCCGGCGTCATTAGGAGACAAACAATATTCACCCAGGTCACGCCAGCCCTGATACCTGCCCGGCACTTGCCCACGCAGAGGTTTATCATTATAAATCGTAGATTGTTTGCACCGTACGGAGTGGGTTTTATGTCCTTGAGTATTTTCCCGGTAGCCCTGATCGATCCCAGATTGACGGCACTGGTCGCCGAACTCGACCACTATCAGTCTGCGCTCTACCCCAATGGCAGCGATTACAGTATGCCACTGGAAGTGATGGCGAACGCGGTGACCTACCCTTTTCTGGCCGAAACAGAGGGTCAACCGGTGGGCTGCGCCTGCCTCTATCTGGGTAATGATGGGATTGCTGAAATTAAACGGGTTTATGTTGCACCCAACGGACGTGGCAAGGGCGTGGCCTCCCGGCTTATTCACTCTCTGGAGGACCACGTTCAAACCCTGAAGATTGCGGCGGTATATCTTGAAACCGGTATCCACCAGCATGACGCCATCAGCTTATACAAAAAACATGGCTTCAGCCTTACCGGGCCCTTTGGCAATTATGCCAATGACCCGCTCAGCGTATTTATGGTGAAGACCTTCTCCCCGGCTATTGCGAGCGCTTAACCGCCATTTCCAGCGAACCGAAATAGTGGGTTTTGATTTTTTCCCAGGTGCCGTCGGCAATAATTTTCGCCAGCCCCTCGTTAATCAGTTTTTTGGTTTTTTCGTCACCTTGGCGCATGCCGTAGGCTGAACCTATACTAAACAGCTTATCGTCACGGACTTCAGGGCCGGTCAGGGCGAAGTCTTTGCCCTCCGGTTTATTGAGGAAACCAAAGGTCACGGCCACGCCTGGACTGAGGGACGCATCAAGACGACCGGCGATCAAATCCTGATAAATCGTATCCTGATCGGCATAAGCCACCACGTCCACCCCCTTTGGCAACCAGAATGTATTGGCATACATTTCCTGAATTGAACCTTGCTGCACTGCGACGCGCTTACCTTTGAGGGACTCAGGTGTGGGTTGCAGCGGGCTGCCTTTACGCGCTACCAGTTTGGTCGGAATGTGGAAGACAAAGTCGCTGAAGTCGATCACTTTACGACGTTTTTCTGTTGCGCCCTGCGGCGAGATAAAATCAACTTTCTTGGCCATCAGCGAAGGAATTTCGGCGTCAAAGCTGCTGACCACAAACTCACATTTAACCTTCATCTCTTTGCAGATGGCATTGGTAATATCAATTTCGAAACCGCTCGGCGTGCCGTTGGCGTCACGAAACTGGAAAGGTGGGAAAGCCAGATCGGCGCCCACGCGCAGGGTTTCGCCTTCGGCGTGCACCATCGAACTGCCCATCATCAGGCCAAATGCGGCCAAAACCAGTGTTCTCTTGATCATTATTGTTCTCTCATTCCCAGGGGTTATCTTTGTGACTGCCAGTGTAAAAATTCTTCCCGTACCGCATGCAGCATGTCGGGGTTTTGACACAGATCGACAGCGGTCATCGCCAGCGCTTTCGCCGCCAGCAACATGGCATCCAGACCGGCTGCAGAACCCGCTGCTTCGGCAAATTCAGGGGTGTGGGGCAATACATCACCGATGCGTAAATAGGGGTGAATCGCCGCGGTTATTTGGCTGACATTGCCGATATCGGATGAACCAATACCGCCGCTGAGTGGGGGGGGAACCACGGCCATGCCGAGGGTCTCCAGGTTTTGCTGGAAGTATCCGGCCAGCGTCAGGTTGTTATTTCGCTCGGCGTAAGTCAGTCCTTCTTCGATTTCCAGCCGTGCACCGCTCATATCTGCTGCCCCCTGCGCGGCGGCGAAAACTTTCTTTTTCACCGAAGCCAGCCCACCGACGGTGTTGGCGCGCATCAAAAATTTAGCCTCCGCATACGCCGGAACAATATTGGTGGCGCTGCCGCCGTCGGTAATAATGCCGTGGACGCGCACGTCGTCGGTGAACAGCTGGCGCAGGGCGTTAATGCCGGTGAAGGTGTGGATCACCGCGTCCAGCGCGCTGATCCCATTTTGTGGAGCAGAGGCCGCATGGGCCGCTTTACCGAAGAATTTGAAGGTGGCATCGACACAAGCCAGACCGCCACGCGTCACCATGGTTTTATCGCGCGGGTGGAACATCATCACCGCGTCTATGTGGTCGAAAAAGCCTTTTTCGGCCAGAATAATTTTGCCTCCGCCCTCTTCCTCTGCCGGTGTCCCTATCACCTCGAGCTTGCCGGTCATCGCTGGGAAACCCACCTTTAACGCCAGCGCAGCCGCCACCGACGCCGTGCCGATCAGGTTATGGCCGCAGGCGTGTCCTAACCCTTCCAGCGCGTCATATTCCGCCAACATCGCAATGGTCGGGCCGGGTTTGCCGCTGTCGAAGGTGGCGCGAAATGCCGTTGCCAGTCCGCCAATTTGCTCTTCAATCGTAAAACCGGCGGCACGTAACGGAGCAATCAGCGCCGCCGACGACATTATCTCTGCAAAACTTAGCTCAGGATTGGCGTGAATCTTCAGCGCCAGCGCGATGAGTGGTGCCGCGTTTTGGTCGACACTGTCGATGACCTGCTTTTTTTGATCCGTGGTGGTGCAAAAAGACATTTTTAATTCCCTGCTCTGGTGCAAAACCAAAAAATATTTTGGCCTGAACGGATAAGTACGACGCAACAACTCGCTTTAATGCCTTAGAAATAGGGCTTTTATGGCGTTTGGTCAAATTCAGGCTTTTTATCTGTTGTGCTTTCTTCGCAAAAATTATTTTATGGGTATAGGTTTTTACACCCAACCCAGAGGGGCGGAATGAACGAGAAAGACTGGCTGATCCTGCGTGCCGTCTGGCAGCACAAAAATATTACCCGCGCCGCTGAGCAGCTCTATACCTCGCAACCGGCGCTGAGCTATCGCCTGCGGCAGATTGAACGCAAGCTGGCGATCCGGCTGTTTGTGGACGGGCAGAAAGGGTTGGTGTTCAGCGCGCAAGGAGAATATCTCGCCCAGCACGCGCTGACCGTATTGCGGGATTTACAGCAGCTAAAAATTACCCTGCACAGCATGGATCAGGGGCAGCAGGGGGAGATTTCCCTCGGCGTGTCGAGCAACTATGCAGCGTATCGCCTGCCCGCATTATTGAGTCAGTTCCGCCAGTCGCACCCAGGGATCCGCGTGAATCTGATGAGTGGTTTCAGCGAGGAGATATTTCAGAAGTTATTGCGTAATGAGATTGATATGGCGCTGGTCAAAGATGACTTTAACTGGAAAGAAGGCAAGCATCTGGTTGAAGAGGATGACTATTTTCTGGTGAACCGGCAGGATTTTGATTTTGCCCTGCTGCCACAGATGCCGCAAATCAAGATTCATCACGGCGCGCACGTCACGCAGTTAATTGAACGCTGGTGGAACGCCAATTTCTCTCATGCACCCAACATTGCCATGGAAGTGGACAAGCTCGAAGTCTGTCTGGCGAAGGTGGAACATGGTCTCGGTTACGCCATTGTTGCCACCTATTTGCCGCTGGCTGAGCATCTTTACCGCCGCCCGATCAGCGTTGACGGGCAGACGGTAAAAAACCGCACCTGGCTGCTGCACCGTCACACACTGAATACCTCGCCAGTAATGCAGGCGTTTATTCATCTGATGCAAACTGCGCAGCACGGCGAGAGCAGAGGCTGATCGTCATAGACTGACAGTTAAAGCGTCAGCGTCCCGTCGATCAGCGTGCAGGTATGCCCGCCGATCCACGGCTCGCCGCCGACATACTCTACCGCCACACAGCCTAGGCGCTGGCGCAACGTGCCCTGCCGCACCTGATAACTCTCTGCGCTATTTTCGCCATCGGGGAAGCCCTGCATTTTCAGCACCCGCGCCAGACAAGCGTTGGCACTGCCCGTCACCGGGTCTTCCACCAATACGCCCTGCTCTACCAGCAGCGCCCGCACTTCGTAATCTGCCGGGCCATCTGCTGCATGCGTGCCAAAAACGGCCACGCCATCCACACCGCAGCCCTGCTGTAATTGCTCGATCGCCTGCATATTGCCCACAATATCCAGACAAGCCTGCGCACTTTCCATACGCACCACCAGCCAGCGGATGCCCATATTTACCACCAACGGGATCACATCTGACTGAATCTTGCCGCCCGCCAGTGCCACGGTGAGCAACGGGCGATGTGCGTCATCGAGCGGAGTGATTTCCGCCGCAGGTGCACTAAATGCCAGCCCACCGTCATCGAGCATTTTGACCGGAACCAGCCCCACGCCGCACTCCTGAATCACAAACCCCGGACGTTTGGGCTGCAAACCTGCTTCCAGTAAGGCATGCGCAGTGCCGAGCGTCGGGTGTCCTGCAAAGGGGAATTCAGTATCCGGCGTGAAAATACGCACGCGATAGTCTGCCGTTGGGTCCGTTGGCTTGAGAACAAAGGTGGTTTCAGAAAGATTGGTCCAGCGCGCCATGGCCTGCATTTCGCCATCGGTAAGACCGTCGGCATCGAGAATAACCGCCAGCGGATTGCCTTTCAGCGGGACAGAGGTGAAGACATCAACTTGTTTAAAACGGCGCATTTGCGTCATGAAAGGTCCTATTTAAAATCCGCTTTGAGGGCATTGTTCTATGATTAAGAAATCATAAAGGGAAAAGGAATTTAAATCATGTCGGCAGTCGATTTGATTGGTGTAGGTATCGGTCCGTTTAACCTGAGTCTGGCAGCCCTGGCGAAGGATACCGGCAAAATTCAGAGCGCCTTTTTTGATGCCAACAAAGAGTTTAGCTGGCACCCAGGCATGCTGTTGCCCACCGCCACCATGCAGACCTATGTCTTACAGGATTTGGTGACCACGGTTGCGCCACGTAGCGCGTTTTCGTTTATCAATTACCTGGTGGAACAGAAGAAGATCTACCGTTTCCTCGCCACTGAGCAGTTGATCATCAGCCGCGATGAGTTTTCCGATTATCTGCGCTGGGCCTGCGCGCACATTGATCACCTGCACTTCTCGCAGCCGGTCGATGCCATCGATTTTGATGACGCGAAGCAGGAGTTCATCATTCATACCCAAAAAGGCCTGCACCGGGCACGCAACATTTGTCTCGGCACCGGCCACGCGCCCTGGGTGCCAAAATCGGCCCGCTCAGCGATGGGCAAAAACTGTTTTCACGCCTCGGAAATGGAACTGCGCGAACCGGACTTTACCGGTAAACGGGTGATGGTTGTCGGCGGCGGTCAGAGTGGCGCCGACATTATTCTTAACGCGCTGGATAATCACTGGGGAGCGTTCGCCGAACTGAGCTGGCTGTCGCGCAGACCGAACTTTCAGCCGCTGGATGAGTCGATTTTTACCAACGAATATTTCACCCCTGAGTACGTCAATTACTTCTATACCCTGCCGGAAGAGATCCGTGAGCAGGAGATAAAAACCCAGAAACTGCCCTCCGATGGCATCAGCTATCACACGCTGGAAGCCATTTACAAACAGCTTTACCACCGCTTTGACGTGCTACATCAGCCGCGCAACGTACGTTTGTTGCCGCACCGCGCGCTGGACAACATAAAGGACGAAGCCGACGGCAGCTACCGTTTACAGGCGCTGCACGGGCTGGAGAATTGCGAAGAGCACTTCGAGGCCGACATGGTTATTCTCGCGACGGGTTACCGGCCGGGCCTGCCGGATTATCTGGAGCCGCTGCTGGACCGCATCCCTTACGATCGCGAACAACATTTGCCGCTGCGCCCCAACTTTAACCTCGAGTGGGAAGGCCCGGCGAACAACCGTATTTATGCGGTCAACGCCGGTATTCATAGCCACGGCAGCGCCGAGGGACAACTGACGCTGACGGCCTGGCGGTCGGCAAAAATCCTCAACCATCTGCTGGGCGAAGATCATTACGATCTCAGCCCAGGCCCGTCGCTGGTGCAATGGTGGAGCGGCGATTAGTCCGCCCTGGTGTGCTTTCCTTTCGCATTGAGTAAATCCACATAGGCCTGATCGATCAGCTCCTGACGGTCTATGTGTAATTTCTCCAGCAGATCTTCCGCTATCGCGATGCCCTGCTCAGGCGTTTCGTTATCGGCCAGCACCACTTCAAATTCCAGATAATCCCCGAGCCCCTTCACGCGATCCAGATGCAGACGGGTCTGCCCCACCATAAACAGGGTACGCTGTTTGATTACCCGTCCGGCAGCACCGTAGGCCAGCGTCAGAGTGTTGCGCAAGCCGTCAGGATCGGCCGTTTCGGTGAGCACATAAAAGCTGGGTTTGGGACCGGCCTGATCCGGGCGCTGATAGAAGATCAGTTCACCGCGATCGGCCGCCAGCGTGCGCAGTTTAAGGCGCCCATGCGGACAGATGAAGAACGTATCATCCTGGTCGATAAGATCCGGCAGACCTTCGGCCATCAGGCCGATTTTTTCGTACATCGCTGAAAAATCATCAATTCTGGCTTTTATCTCAATATTTCTGGCCATGCTATTTCCTTTTATACCGCCCATGGATACTGCGTTTTACCCTATCACCATGACGCTAAAGTGGCATCTGCTGATTTGATCTGGGGCGCTAAAACGGCGATAAAACAACCCGCTTAATGTGTCAGGTGCTAGGCTGGGGATCGGAAATATCATTGAGGGAATAACCATGATACAGAAAGCTGAAACCCGTATTGTCACGCTGACTCTGGCACCTTCACTCGACAGCGCGACTATCACGCCGAAAATCTATCCCGAAGGGAAATTGCGCTGCACCGCGCCGGTGTTTGAACCCGGCGGCGGCGGTATCAACGTGGCGCGTGCCATCGTGCATCTTGGTGGAAAAGCCACGGCATTATTCCCCATCGGCGGCCCGACGGGTGCCCATCTGGCGCAGTTGCTGGAACAGGAAGGCATCACCACCGAGACACTGGAAACCGAAGACTGGACACGCCAGAATCTGCATGTCCATACCGAAAACACCGGTGAGCAGTACCGCTTTGTGATGCCGGGCGCGAAGCTTACCGCCGCCGAATTCGACGCATTGAGCGTCAAAGTGACGCAGCTTCCGGCGGGTTCTATTTTGGTGGTCAGCGGCAGTTTACCGCCGGGAACGGAGGTCGCGGCACTGACCGGGCTGCTGCAAAAAGCCAAACTTGCCGGGCTGCACTGTATTCTCGACAGTTCCGGCGATGCGCTGGCCGCCGGACTGAAACTGGGCGGGCTGGCGCTGGTCAAACCCAATCAGAATGAGCTGGCACAGCTGGTCGGTCATCCGCTGGAAAAACCGGGTGACGTACTCGATGCAGCGCGCCAAATTATTCGTGACGGCGGTGCTGAACGCGTGGTGGTTTCTCTTGGGCCACAAGGCGCGCTGGCGGTAGATGCCGAACGCTGGTTCCAGGTGATCCCGCCACCAGTGAAGAAAATGAGCACCGTCGGCGCAGGGGACAGCATGGTCGGCGCGATGACGCTAAAACTGGCAGCGGGTGCAGACCTGCTGGATATTGTGCGCTACGGCGTGGCGGCAGGCAGCGCGGCGACGCTCAACATCGGCACCCGCCTGTGTTCACATACCGATACCCAAGGTATTTACGATTACCTTTGCCAGCAGACCCCGGCTCACTAGCTGGGCGGACGTCCTTCACTTTGCGCCCTGCTATTGCGTCGGGGCGCAAATTCTTCCTCTTTCCCCTTAGGCTTTTCAGGTGATAACCAGATAAACTCGCCGCATCGGGTGTCGCGCACACCTTTTCCGTCACGCCAGATTAGGCCGGAGGCCAACGTCCAGAATGATATGGATTATGCTTGCAGCAATTGTTGTGGTTTTCATCGTAGGGTATTGGTTCATGACCGCTGACACCCGCAAGGCCAATGATTCCCTTGCCAGTCTGCTGAAAATTAAGCCGGTGTATATTGATTCTATGTTGCTGGAAATGGGTAAACGCCAAAGTCAGATGTTTATCCGCTCCATCAGCGGGGGTTATGCTGAAGAGATCCGCAAAGCCGCCTATATCGTATTCATCTATCACACTTTTATTAAAGACGCGTCAGATGAAAACATCACCAAATGGCGTGAGGTATTGATCCGTGCGCACCTGCCGCCCCATCTCACCAGCGAACATGCCGAGCTGGCGCTATTCTATTTTGCCGAACTGGATATAGAACCTTTTGAATTGGCCCAGTTCCGCCGTCAGTACAACGAAACCTATAATCAGATCCATCTGGTGTGAATTTGCACCCAGATGACCACATTTGACTGAAAATGGCCCTGTTTGGGCCGTTTTCTTTTCCGTCCCACAAAGAGCAATCTCAGTCAGGAAATAGGCTGGCCCCGCAGGCAAAGTAGAGGTCTTGAAGAGAGGGAAAATGAGCAGCGACAAAGACGATCTTTATGCCCGGCGTTTTAAAAGGGTGTTTGCCTATATTGAGCAGCATCTGGACTGCGAGCTCTCGGTTGAAAAATTGAGCGAAGTGGCCTGTTTCTCACGGTTTCATTTCCACCGTCAGTTCAGCCAATACTGCGGCGTCAGCGTCAGCCGTTATATCACGCTGATGCGGTTAAAACGCGCCTCGTACCGGCTGGTTCAGCAATCGCCAGAAAAGATTATCGATATTGCGTTAGATGCAGGGTTCGAGAATCCTGAATCGTTTTCCCGCGCCTTCAAAAATACCTTTGGCCTGACCCCCAGCGAATTTCGCAAGGATCCGGCCTGGGTCGACTGGCACAGGCATTTCCAGTTTCCCGGCAGGGAATATCAGAAGAGGATGGAAAATATGGATGTAAAAATTATTTGTGTTGAGCCAATTCAAGTCGCGGTGCTGGAGCATCACGGCGAGCCAATGCGGGTGACTAATTCGGTGGCGACGTTTATTGAATGGCGTAAAGCCTCAGGGCTGTCAGATCACACAACACAGGGTACCTATGGTGTTCCATACAGTGACCCTTTGACCACGCCGGGTGAGGAATTTCGCTTTGATATTTGCGGCGAGTTGAATGCCGAGGCTAAAGGAGAGGTTCCCGCTAATCCGCAGGGCGTTATCAGCAAAACCCTGCCAGGTGGACGTTGCGCCGTGGTGCGACACGTGGGTTCCTACGATCGCATCAGCGAAAGTGTTTACTACCTGTACCGCCAGTGGTTGCCGCAAAGTGGTGAAGAGCTGCGAGATTTCCCGGTCTATTTCCGCTATCTGCAACTTGATGAAGAGTTACCTGAACATGCGCAGCAGACGGATATTTTGTTGCCGCTAAAGTAAGAAAGGCAGGCCTGAGGCACAAAAATAGACAGCGCTGAGATTTCAGCGCTGTTGGCATTTTACCGGAAGACGTTTTCGAGATAGCTGGCCAGGATCTGACGCGAACTGAACCCATGACAAATGCCGTAATAGGCTTCGCTGTCGCTGGCGACATCCAGAGGAAAACGGGTGTAAACCTGACTGCTGCGAAAGGAGGCCGTTGGATCGGCAAAACGCTCACTGCGCTCTTTCAGCGCCGGGTGAATAACCAGGGCAGTCCGACCAAACCGCGCTTCCCGGTTCACATACACATAGTGCTCGCCACGGCAGTAACCGTAAGCTTTATCATCAACAAAATCGCGCTCAAAACCTGATGTTTCTAACACGCGCGCCACTTCATCTGGCCGTAAATACATGGTTGCTCCTCGCTTCTTTAACCGCAAGGGACCTTAACGTATTCAAACCTGTGAATAACCTCTTTATCCTGAGATTTGGCATATTTAGGAATTATCTATATCGAGATAAGATAAATTCTTCGACGTTATGCACTATGTGTCTTCAGATAGACTCACAGCAGGATTTACACCTCAGGCTCGCAGCTACGTTGTTGAATTTTATATAAACGTAGCGTCAGTAACCACGCCAGCACCACCATCATGGCGGCGGCCAGATAAATAGAAGGCGTTCCGGCGTGGGCAATCAACAGACCCGCCACCGGGCCGGTCAGACCGAGGCCCAGATCCAGAAATGCCGAATAGGTGCCGAGCGCCGTTCCCTGATTTTGCGGCGGAACCTGTTTGACCGCTTCGACTCCCAGCGCCGGGAAAATCAGCGAGAAACCACAACCGGTCAGGAACGCCCCGAGCTGAACGATAAGCGGATCACTGCCCTGCCAGATCATCAGCAGGCCGATCGCTTCGAAAACAAAAGAGAACAGCGAGACGCGCAGGCCACCAAAACGGTTAATCGTATTGGCAAACACCAGACGAGCGCCGACAAAACCCAGGCTGAATAAAGTCAGCGTGAAGGCTGCCCCGCTCCAGTTTTTATCCGCATAAAAGAGGGTGATGAACGTGGCGATCACGCCAAAACCAATGGTGCCGAAACCCAGCCCAAGGCCATGCAGCCAGATACGCCCGACCACCGCACTGAAAGCGATACGCTTACCGGTGCTGACCGAAATCGCCGCTTTTTGGCTGGCGAGGCAGATAGCGATAGCCACGCAGACCACGATCAATACCGCCACGCCCATCAACCCGAAGTGCGCATTCAGCAGCACGCCAAGCGGTGCACCTACGGCCATCGCGCCATAGGTTGCGACGCCATTCCATGAGATAACCCGCGCGGTATGCAGCGCACCGACCGCGCCAATGCCCCACAGCGTCGTCCCGGTGCTGGCAAAACTTTCGCCGACGCCGAGAAAACCCCGCCCGACACACAGCAACAATAAACTGACCAGCGGATGTCCGGTGAAGACAAAGGCCAGTGCATAAAACAGGCCACTCACCCCGCAACAACTCAGGCCGAAGATCACCACTTTTTTCGGGCCCAACTGGTCGGCATAGCGCCCGGCATGCGGGCGGCTGGCCAGCGTTGCAAAATATTGCACGCTGATAATCAGCCCAGCCAACACCGAATTATACCCGAGCGAGTTATGCACAAAACCCGGCAGCACGGCCAGCGGCAAACCGATCGTCAGATAACAGACAAAGGTAAAAGTCATAAATGACAGGATGCGTTTATTTAATTGCAGGTTGGAGCGTAGCGTACTTAACGACATGGGCGGACCCGGACCAAGATCACAGTTTGAGGAAATAACAGCATAGACAGGTTTGCCTGCCGAGGGAACGTTAAAACCCGGAAAAATGTTATCGGCTGTAAACCTGTACATACTTACAGAAAAATCTGATCTGCATCACGCCAACCCGCGCCGGGCCTGAGTTTACCAGGCAGTCGCAACCACTGATAACGGCTAAAATGGCGGAGGTTTTCGCTGGGGATCTTCACCTCGCACTATTTTGGACTATGCTTTAAACACAGTTCAAACAAGGAGAGGCACATGTTTAAGAAATCAGAAAAAGTCGAACGCGACATTGATCAGGATGTCACTCTGCTGGCCGATACCCTTGATGAGGTACTTCAGTCATCGGGGACCAAAACGAAAGATGAGCTGGAAAAAATTCGTGGTAAAGCGGAAGGCGTATTACGCGATGCCCGCGCACGATTTAACGGCAACAGTAGCCTGAAACAGCATGCCCGCGACGCCGCCGATCAGGCCACCAGCTACGTAAAAGATAATCCGTGGCATGGCGTCGGTGTCGGTGCCGCAGTGGGTATCGTGCTCGGCGTACTACTGGGACGTCGTTAACACGTTCCTGCAAGAAAGGTGCTATTTTCCTGTGTCGGGTACCAGCACCTAAGCGCTAAGCGGATGTTTCATTCCCTCATTAATCCGCTTTGACGACGGGGCCATCTGGCCCCGTTTTCTATGTTAAGCAGCCATTCACAAGGATCGCCAGTTGCTGACATAAATTGCTGGCCGCTTCCTCTGAAACAATATTTGGAAAGCCCATCAGCAAACCATTGGGGCGCAATGCGTCGCCCGGCTCACGGCGTAATACCTGCCAGTCTGACAGCGCCTGTACCGCCAGCCCCTGCTCCCGCGCATTCTTCGCAATCAACGCATCATCCAGACCTGAATTCAGTGTTGCACACAGCTGGATGCCGCCGACCTGTTGATTCACCTGCAACACATCCGCCGAAAATGCCGCTGTCAGCGCCTGTTCGAGATAGCCGCGCCGCTCTGCATAGAGCTGACGCATACGTTTAAGGTGCCGGTAGAAATGCCCCTGCTCGATAAATTCCGCAATGCTACTTTGCAACAGAGGCGGCGTGCCGCAGATGCGTAGCGGACAATAGGCTTCTATTTTTTCCACCAGGCTATCCGGCACTACCATGTATGCGCAGCGCAACGCCGGGAACATCACTTTGCTGAAGGTTCCGGCGTAAATCACCCGCCCTTGCGTATCCAGGCTTTTCAGCGATGGAAGCGGCTGGCCGCGATAGCGGAACTCACTGTCATAATCGTCTTCGATGATCCACGCCTGCTGGCTGGCCGCCCAATCCAGCAACGCCATACGTCGCGACAGGCTCATGGTCACGCCGGTTGGGCTTTGGTGTGCGGGCGTCACCACCGCAAAACGCGCATGCGCAAACTGCTTCACCGCCTGCGGCACGTTCATGCCCTGGTCATCCACATTTACCGCCATCGGCGTGGCGCCCGCCGCGCGGAAAAAGGCCTGCGTCACCGGATAACCGGGATCTTCCAGCCACACGCCATCGCCCGGTTGTAACAGGCTGCCGATAATCAGATCCAGAACCGGCGCATAGCCACCGCAGATAAAAATCTGTTCGGGGCGGCAGGTAAAACCACGGGAAAGTTGCAGATAACGCGCAATGGAATGGCGCAGCGCATCGACGCCGGTCAGCGGCGGATGGCCCAGGTCATTCATGTTGGTATGGCGGATTTGCCGCGACACAATGCGCGACCAGATAGCGCGGGGAAAGGCATCCAGCGCGGGCAAACCGAGCTGAAAAGGCAGTGAGGAAACCGAAGGCAGCATCGGGTTAATCGGCTTACGGGTTTGGGTTTCCCTGACCGGCGATGGCGCGGGCAAGCTTTTCGGCGCACTGACCACCGTGCCTGCCTGCCCGTGGCTTTGCAGAAAACCTTCCGCTATCAGCAAACCATAAGCATTTTCGACGGTGGCGCGGGCGACGCCCAGATCGCTTGCCAGAGCACGCACCGAGGGCACGCGGCTGCCGGTCTTCAATTGCCCTTCCATAATCGCCGTTTTCACCCGCTGGTAAATCTGCCGGTAAAGCGGGGCTTTTTGTTGCGGATCGAGGTGAAAGGAGAGGCTGAAGCGGCTCATCATGACCTGCTTAAATAGACATTTTATGGCTCTATTGTATAGACCATGCAGGGCGTAAAGTAGCACTTATTGAGACGCGCTGTGCGTCCATTTTTAAAAACCTATGAACTACAGGAAAACATCATGACCGCACTTCGCCTGCCTTACTTCACCCTCTCTTCAGCCGTGATGGACCCAATGGTCGCAGCACTCGGCGCGCTGGAAAATGGCCCGCTGGATAACGTCATTATCGAGCTGGCGTTCCTGCGCGTTTCGCAAATTAACGGCTGCGCGTACTGCCTGGATATGCACGCCAAAGCGTTGCGCAAAATGGAAGTCGCGCAGACCAAACTGGATCAGCTGGCGGGATGGCAAGTCAGCCATGCCTATTCAGAGCGCGAGCGTGCGGCGCTGGCATGGGCGGAATCCATGACGCTGATTGCCGCCACCGGTGCACCGGACAGCGTTTATGAGCCACTGAAAGCGCACTTCAGCGATGTGGAAATCTCCGAACTGACCTTCGCTATCGGCCTGATGAACGCATTTAACCGTCTTGCCGTCAGCATGCGTCAGTAATATCTCAGGAAACATACTGTTCGAATTTTAATCAAAAAATTGCACTGAAAAAATTTTCCTCTCCCAGCCCGCGCCCTGCGGGCTTTGTCATTTTTGCAATAAGCATTTTTGAAATATCTACATATTGTGTGGTTGAAAAATTTAATCACCACATCTAGTATTCAATGCATCGGGACGCCATGAAGGCACCGACTCTCGCGCCTGATAACCGTCTGACGCAGTGGCACAGCGGGCAGGCAAAAATCGTCTCTGATTTCTTACTAGATGGAAATACGAATCATGAGCATTATTATTTACAGTAAACCAGACTGTGTCCAGTGCAATGCAACCTACCGTGCATTAGATAAACACGGCATTGCCTATGAAGTGATCGATCTGACGAAAGACGCCGTGGCCCTCGGCCAGGTTCGTGCCATGGGTTATCAACAAGTGCCGGTGATTGTCGCCGGTGACGATCACTGGTCAGGTTTCCGCCCGGACAAAATCAGCGCCCTGCGCCAGCTTCAGAACGCGTTTTGAGGACCGGCGGATGAATCCGTTGGTCTATTTTTCCAGCAGTTCAGAAAACACCCATCGCTTCGTCGGCAGGACCGGTTTGCCGGCGATACGCATCCCGATTGACCGTCAGCCTGAAAAATTGCGCGTCACGTCACCCTATATTTTAGTGGTGCCGAGCTACGGCGGCGGTTCGGCCAAAGGGGCGGTGCCGACTCAGGTGATCCGTTTTCTGAACGATGAACAAAACCGTTCACTCATCCGCGGCGTTATTGCCGCCGGGAATACCAATTTCGGCGCAGCGTATTGCATTGCCGGTGACATCATCGCCCAAAAGTGTCAGGTGCCTTACCTGTACCGCTTTGAATTGCTGGGTACGCCGGAAGACGTTGCAAAGGTTACACAGGGAGTTACTGAATTTTGGCAACGACAGAAATGAATCTCACCGAGGCGGACACCTCCAGCCCCGATTATCACGCGCTCAACGCCATGTTGAATCTGTTCGATGCCGATGGCCGCATCCAGTTCGACAAAGACCGGCTGGCCGCGCGTCAGTATTTTCTGCAACACGTGAACCAAAACACGGTGTTTTTCCACAATCTGGCGGAGAAACTGCGCTATCTGGTGGAAGAGGGTTATTACGACGCCACGGTGCTGGATCAATACGCTTTTGACGATATCAAAGCATTATTCAAACAGGCTTACGCCAAAAAATTCCGCTTCCAGACCTTTCTGGGCGCTTTCAAGTATTACACCAGCTACACGCTGAAAACCTTCGATGGCAAACGTTATCTCGAACGCTACGAAGACCGCGTATGCATGGTGGCGCTGACGCTGGCACGCGGTGATATTCAGCTCGCCGGCCATTTTGTCGATGAGATCATTTCCGGGCGCTTCCAGCCTGCGACGCCGACCTTTCTCAACTGCGGTAAGAAGCAGCGCGGCGAGCTGGTCTCCTGCTTCCTGCTGCGTATCGAAGACAATATGGAGTCGATTGGCCGCTCGGTGAACTCGGCGCTGCAACTCTCGAAACGCGGCGGCGGCGTGGCTTTCCTGCTGACGAATATCCGCGAAGTGGGCGCGCCGATTAAGCGCATCGAAAATCAGTCCTCCGGCGTTATTCCGATCATGAAGATGCTGGAAGATGCCTTCTCTTACGCCAACCAGCTCGGTGCGCGTCAGGGCGCGGGCGCGGTGTATCTGAACGCGCATCACCCGGACATTCTGCGTTTCCTCGATACCAAACGCGAAAACGCCGACGAGAAGATCCGCATCAAAACGCTGTCGCTCGGCGTGGTTATCCCGGATATCACCTTCGAACTGGCGAAAAACAACGAAGATATGTACCTGTTCTCGCCGTATCACGTCGAGAAAGTCTATGGCGTACCGATGTCGGAAATCAGTATCACCGAAAAATACCGTGAGATGGTCAACGACAAGCGCATTCACAAAAGCAAAATCAACGCGCGCGAGTTTTTCCAGGTGCTGGCGGAGATCCAGTTCGAATCCGGCTATCCGTACATGATGTTTGAAGACACGGTCAACCGCGCCAACCCAATTAAAGGCCGCATCAATATGAGCAACCTGTGCTCAGAGATTTTGCAGGTCAATACCGCGACGCTGTATGGCGAAGACCTCTCCTATCAAAAGGTCGGCAAAGATATCTCCTGTAACCTCGGATCGCTGAATATCGCCTCAGCCATGGATTCACCCGATTTCGGCAACACGGTGGAAATGGCGGTGCGGGCGCTGACGGCAGTCTCTGATATGAGCCACATCCGCTCGGTGCCGTCTATCGATCAGGGCAATCAGGATTCGCATGCCATCGGCCTCGGCCAGATGAACCTGCACGGCTATCTGTGCCGCGAGCAGATTTATTACGGTTCCGAAGAGGGTCTGGACTTCACCAATATCTATTTCTGTGCCGTGGCTTTCCACGCTATCCGCGCTTCTAACCAGATCGCCATCGAGCGCCAGCAATCTTTTAAAGGATTTACCGATTCGACTTACGCCAGTGGGTCTTATTTCGACAAATATGTCGATGACGCGCAGGCCGAAAAATGGCAGCCGAAAACCGCCCGCGTACGTCAGCTATTCATCGACGCAGGGATTGCGATCCCGACCGCAGATGACTGGGCGCAGCTGAAAGCCTCGGTCATGCAGCACGGCCTGTATAACCAGAACTTGCAGGCGGTACCGCCGACCGGTTCAATTTCGTACATCAATAATTCGACGTCGAGTATTCACCCGATTGTTTCCCGCGTGGAGATCCGTAAAGAGGGCAAAATCGGCCGCGTGTACTATCCGGCGGCATTTATGACCAACGACAATCTGGATTACTACCAGGATGCCTACGAAATCGGCCCGGAAAAGATTATTGATACCTACGCCGAAGCCACACAGCACGTCGATCAGGGGCTGTCGCTGACGCTGTTCTTCCGCGATACCGCCACCACGCGCGACATTAACAAAGCGCAGATCTACGCCTGGCGCAAAGGCATCAAAACCATTTATTACATCCGTCTGCGTCAGATGGCGCTGGCAGGCACCGAAGTTCAGGGCTGCGTGTCCTGCACGCTTTAAGGAAAGAATTTATGAGTGGAATTAAACAACTGCTGGTGCCACAGCCCATCAGCAAAGCTATCAACTGGAACAAACTGCAGGACGATAAAGATCTGGAAGTGTGGAACCGTCTGACTTCCAACTTCTGGCTGCCGGAGAAGGTGCCGCTGTCCAATGATATTCCGTCCTGGGCGACGCTGAGCGCGCAGGAAAAGCAGCTGACCATCCGCGTATTTACCGGCCTGACGCTGCTCGACACCGTGCAAAACGTGGTGGGTGCACCAACGCTGATGAAGGACGCGGTGACGCAGCACGAAGAAGCGGTTTACTCAAATATCTGCTTTATGGAAGCGGTGCATGCGCGTTCGTACAGTTCGATCTTCTCGACGCTGTGCGCCACCGTGGACGTCGATGAGGCTTACCGCTGGAGCGAAGAAAATGTCGCGCTGCAAAACAAAGCGGCGATCATTCTTTCTTATTATGACGGCGAAGATCCGCTGATGAAGAAAGTCGCCAGCGTGTTCCTGGAATCCTTCCTGTTCTACTCTGGCTTTTATCTGCCGATGTACTGGTCGAGCCGCGCCAAGCTGACCAACACCGCCGATTTGATCCGCCTGATCATCCGCGATGAAGCGGTTCACGGTTATTACATCGGCTATAAATTCCAGAAAGCGCTGGCGCTTGAAAGCGAAGAGCGTCAGCGGCAGGTGAAGGATCAGGCCTTTGATCTGATGCAGGACTTATACGATAACGAGATCCGCTACACCGAAGAACTGTATGACGGCGTAGGCTGGAGCGAAGACGTGAAGAAATTCCTGCACTACAACGCCAACAAAGCGCTGATGAATCTCGGCTACGAAGCGCTGTTTCCGGCCAGCATGGCGGACGTGAATCCGGCGATCCTCTCCGCTTTGTCGCCGAACGCCGACGAAAACCACGACTTCTTCTCGGGTTCAGGATCGTCGTATGTGATTGGTACCGCGGTCAACACAGAAGATGAGGACTGGGATTTCTGATTTTTCACGGGGAGGAAGTGCTTCCTCCCTTTCCCGATTTATCCGGTTGCTGTAATTCCTCTCCGCGCTACTATAGAAACAGTGTTTCAAAACCCTACATATATAAAGAAAGGAGAGACAATAATGCCATATCAGGCCTCACCCTCCCGCTATGAAACCATGCAATACCGCCGCTGCGGTCAGAGCGGTCTAAAACTTCCTGCACTTTCGCTTGGCCTGTGGCACAACTTCGGCCATGTGAACCCGCTGGAGTCACAGCGCGTATTGCTGCAAAAAGCCTTTGATTTAGGTATTACCCATTTCGATCTGGCGAATAACTACGGGCCGCCTCCGGGTTCGGCGGAAGAGAATTTTGGCAAGCTGCTGCGTCAGGATTTTTCGTCGTATCGCGATGAGCTGATCATCTCCACCAAGGCCGGTTACGACATGTGGCCTGGCCCTTACGGCGCGGGCAGTTCACGTAAATATCTGCTGGCGAGCCTCGATCAAAGCCTGCAACGCATGGGGCTGGATTACGTCGACATCTTCTATTCACACCGCGTGGATGAAGAAACGCCGATGGAAGAAACCGCGGCGGCGCTGGCCTATACGGTGCAAAGCGGCAAAGCGCTGTATGTGGGGATTTCGTCATATTCCACAGAACGCACAAAAAAAATGGCTGAGCTGCTGCGCGAACTGAAGGTGCCATTGCTGATCCACCAGCCGTCTTACAATCTGCTGAACCGCTGGGTGGATAAGAGCGGTTTGCTGGATACGCTGGAACAAAACGGCGCGGGGTGTATTGCGTTTACGCCGCTGGCACAGGGGCTACTGACCGGTAAATATCTTAACGGTATTCCTGATGGTTCCCGGATGCAGGTTGAAGGGAATAAAGTGCGTGGCCTGAATGCCAAAATGCTCACCGACGCCAACCTGAGCAGCCTGCGGTTACTGAATGAAATGGCGCAACAACGCGGCCAGAGCATGGCACAGATGGCGCTGAGCTGGCTGCTGAAAGACGATCGCGTGACATCAGTGCTGATTGGCGCCAGCCGCCCGGAGCAGTTGGAAGAAAACGTGAAAGCGCTGGAGAATCTGCATTTCAGCGCCGAAGAACTGGCGGCGATTGATAAGCATGTGGCAGAGGGTGAACTGAACCTTTGGCAGGCGTCGTCAGATAAATAATCGGAGAAATATTGGCGGATAGCCTTTTTATCCGCCTGTTACATAAAAAATCAACTCATCAACTCCAGGCGACGTGCGGTTTCGTAATGATTAATCCAGTACTGATCATCCAGGGACGAAATTGTCACACCATGCGATTTGGAGGCATGGATAAACTGATGATCGCCAATATAGACCCCCACATGGCGTATATCAGGCTCCGTTTTGAAAAACACTAAATCCCCCGGTTTCAGATTTTCCTTTCTCACCTTCTCCCCATTTTTTATCTGCTGAAAGGTGGTGCGCGGTAATTGTTTATGCATGGAATCATTAAATATTTGCTGCATCAATGACGAACAATCCACGCCAGCATGCGTTGTCCCGCCCCAGTGGTACTGCGTACCTTTCCAGTTGGAATATTGGACTAAGAGTGCAGTTTTGATGGCTTCCGCACGCCCGCTCTGCCCCGGTTTAATAGAGGATAATTCAGGCGTAAATAGTGCGGGTTCAGAATAACTGGGGAGATCAAAAGACGCGAATTCCTTTGGAATATCAAAGGCAAAAGAATTTGAGCTAAAGAATACGGGTGTTAACAATAAGATTGCGCAGGTGAAGGTTTTAATGCGAGACATAGAAGATTTCTTTGAATGAAATTAATACAAATCCTTACCGGGGCACCACAAAACAGAGTGATGGACTCCTCTTTGAGTGGATAAATAATAACCATCGTATGAAAATTAATCAGTTTTAATTGAGTCCAAAAAAGGATGCTAAAATTTTGCCTTATTAAACCGGGTTATGATTGTGATTGCCCCCTTCGCTGGGGGCGCAAGATTATGAGAAGAACTTCGCCAGCACCAGCAGGCCGACCGTCACATTAATAGCACCGCCGATACGGGTGGCAATTTGCGCGAACGGCATTAATACCATGCGGTTACCTGAGGTGAGGATCGCCACATCGCCGGTGCCGCCCTGCCCGCTTTGGCAGCAGGAGACAATAGCCACGTCGATCGGATGCATACCCATTTTTTTGCCGACGAAGAAGCCGGTACCGACCAGCGCGCAGACGGTCGTGACGATCACAAACAGATTTTGCACGGTGAAAGCATTGACCAGTTCCTGCCACGGCGTAATAGCCACCCCAACGGCAAACAGCACCGGGTAGGTCACGGCAGTGCGGAAGAATTTATAGACCACCATCGACCCCTGCTGAATAGACGGTGAAACACCGTTGACCAGTTTGAGTACCACGGCTGCAAACAGCATCCCGACCGGCGCAGGCAGGCCAATCAGACGCTGGCCGAGCATCCCTACCATATACAGCAGGATCGCCAGCAGTGCGCCACAGGCCAGCGCGTTAACGTCAGGCTTGCCGGTAAACTCCTCCAGACCATGGGCGATCACCCCCTTTTTAGCTGGTATCAGTTGGCCTTCACCGGTCAGATGTGGATAGCGTTTCCCCATTCTATTCAGTACCCCCGCCAGCACGATAGCAGTCAGGCCGCCCAGCATCACGATAGGCAAAATACGTCCCAGTGCCACGCCCTGCTCCATGTGCAGAATGGTCGCGTAACCCATCGACAGCGGGATCGCCCCTTCGCCGACGCCACCGGCCATGATCGGCAGGATCAGGAAGAAAAAGGTCTGGAACGGTGGCAAGCCCAACAGCGTGCCCATTGCCAGGCCAGCGACCATGCCGACAATCTCACCGCAAAGCATCGGCACAAAAATCCGCATAAAGCCCTGGATCAACACCTGACGGTTCATGCTCATGATACTGCCGACAATAATGCAGCAGATATACAGATAGAGAATGTTGGTGGATTTGTAGAATTTGACGGTGGAATCCACCACGACGTCCGGCAGCAGGCCGTAATGCACCATGGCAGAAGGGATGAATGTGGCGCAGATCGCCGCCGCGCCAAGTTTGCCCACCAGCGGCAGGCGCTTGCCCAGTTCACCACAGGCGAAACCAAAAAACGCCAGCGTGGCCACCATCACCACAATGTCGCTGGGCAGTTTTCCGTTCAGGCAATCGAGCAAAATCAGCACGCCCGCCAGCAGGAAAAAAGGCAGCGGAATGATCCCTATTTTGTAGTTGTCCAGAATATGCCACCAGCGATCCTTGGCTGACAGGGTTGGCTTTTCAGGGTCTTTGGCGACCAGATAGGAGTCATCGGTTGTGCTCATGGTGTTGCTCTCTTTTCTTATAAATGACGTTACAGAGAGCGAGCATAGAAAATCATCAGCCTCAGCCGTTGTGAGATTGCTCTAATTAAAAACGCTGATTTAAAGGTTGTAATGGTGTTAATGACGTTAATGTTACTCCGGCAATAATCCTTATCAGCTTTGTAGCAAAAAGCTGGATTAGTCTTTTTATTAGTAGGCTTATTTAAGGCATTCTGTGTGCTGTTTGCGCTTTTGCTCACAACCTGACTCTGCGGGGAATGTTACCGGTGAAAAACGCGTGTTAGGCTTATTCTTCACCTTCCGTTCTGGCATCCTGAATGAAATTACGATTTACCTTCCAGATAAAACTTTTCCTCAGTCTGCTGGCTTTTTCCTGTGTGTTGCTGGCGCTGGTCGGCGCATTCCTTTTTCACAATATTGATCGTCAACTTAATCACGATCTCGGCAACCGCGCCAAAGTTCAGGCAGCGCAAATCGCCCTGATGCCCGGCCTGTCTGAATTAGTGGCAGCTCACGACAGCGCAGGGATCGCCCGTCTGGTCGCGCCGCTACGGGCAAAAAGCGATGCCAGCTATATCGTCGTCGGTGATGCTCACGAAAATCACCTGTACCACTCGCAGTCACCGGATCGCGTCGGCAAGCCGATGGTCGGCGGGGATAACGCAGGCGTGCTGGCGGGGAAGACCATTATTTCGGTGCGGCAGGGTGGGATCGGGATTTCATTACGCAGTAAAGCGCCGGTGCTGGATGAAAACAATAAGGTGATCGGCATTGTCTCGGTCGGTTACCTCACATCCTATATCGACGACATTAGTGTCAGACAACTCGCCCAGGCGGCGCTCTCCGGCCTGCTGTTGTTGGCGCTGCTGTTTATCTTCTCGTGGCTGTTCAGTAAAAATCTCAAAAAACAGATGTTCTGGCTGGAGCCAAAGGAGATCGCCCTGCTGGTCCGCCAGCAAAAAGCATTGTTGGAAGCGATTTATGAGGGGGTGATCGCCATTGATGACCGTCAGCGAATTATTTCGATTAACCATGCCGCCCGCGAATTACTGGAGCTGTCTCAACCGGAGGCGGCGCTGATTGGTCAGGAAATCACTGAGATTATTCATACTGATTCCGCCTTTTTTACCAGCGATAGCGCGACCCCCAACCGCCACGACGAAGTGGCGCGGTTTAATCAGCGCCTGGTGATTGTCAATCGGGTGCGCATCGAACTGGAACCCGCCTCGCAAACCGGCTGGGTGTTCAGCTTTCGTGATAAAAATGATATTAACACCCTCAGCAGCCAGCTTAGCCAGGTGAAGCGTTACGCCGATAATCTGCGCATTATGCGCCACGAGCAGCTTAACTGGACGGCAACGCTGGCCGGTTTACTGCATATGAAGCGCTATGATGACGCCGTCGACTATATTCAGGCGCAATCAGAAGGTGCCCAGGCGGTGCTGGATTTTGTCTCAGCACGTTTCGCTTCACCGACACTTTGTGGTTTATTGCTGGGTAAATACGCCAGTGCGCGGGAAAAAGGGGTGGAACTTAACTTCGACCCGGCCTGCCAATTTCGCCGCCTGCCTGCAGCATTGACAGAATCTGAACTGATGTCGATTATCGGTAATCTGATCGACAACGCCGTGGATGCGACCCTTGCCGCACCAGCACCGCATCAGCCGGTCGAGTTCTATCTGTCGGACAGTCATGATGAGTTGCTGATCGAAGTGGCCGATCAGGGTATCGGGCTAACGCCTGCGATCCGCCCACAGATTTTTGAGCCCGGTGTGACGACGAAGCCGCTATTGGCCTCTGACACCACCGGAGGCGAACATGGGATCGGCCTCTATGTGGTATCCCGTTATGTCCGTCAGGCCGGTGGTGTGATTGAAATTTCGGACAACACGCCGCGCGGAACGGTGTTTTCGCTGTTCATCCCCAATCCGCCGCAGGGCGTGTGAGTCAGTCAGGAACGATAATGAACAACAGTAATATGCAAAATAGCAGTATCAATCAGGGCAGCGCGCTGGACGTGCTGATTGTCGAGGATGAACCCTATCTGGCAGGGCTGCACCGTGATTTCATCGAGCAGAATTTTAATCTGCGGGTCGTGAGCATCGCCGCGACGCTGGCGCAGGCCAGAACGCAGTTACAGCTTTACCGGCCACGGTTACTGCTGCTGGATAACTATTTGCCAGATGGCCAGGGCATTGAGCTTATAGACAGCTCGTTGCTGAAAAACCTCGACTGCTCGGTGATTTTCATTACTGCAGCCAGCGATATGCATACTTGCAGCCAGGCCATGCGCGGTGGCGCGTTCGACTACATCATCAAACCGGTTTCCTTCCAGCGTCTGCGCAATTCACTGGAACGTTTTTTGCAACTGGTGCATCAGCTGCGCCATGTCAAAGTGCTGGACCAGCAGGCGCTTGACCGTCTGTATAACTTGCCCGCCAGCGATACGCCTGCGCCCCCTGCAACCAAAGGGATTGAGCCTAATACGCTGGAACTGGTGCAACGTGTTTTTAGCGACAGCGACGATCGTAACTGGTCGGTTGACGAGGTCGTGGAAAAGGTCGGGATCAGCAAAACCACCGGCCGCCGTTATCTGGAATATTGCGTGGAGATTGGCTTTATTGCGGTAGAAATGCAGTACGGGAATATTGGCCATCCGCGGCGCCTGTATCGCAAAATAGCGAGTGGAGAAAAATCCGCATCCTGACTAAGAATTTCCGCCATTTCCCATGACACATTCCCCCCTCACTGCCGGTGGCAACACCGGTCAATTTACCGCACATCGCGCCATCTCACGCCATTAATTCACCTCATTGTCACCTTTCAGACAACCGGTAAATTCACCGTTTTCACTCGCGTCTGAAATCACTATTTACACCCAAAAATCCGCGCTCATTATTTCGTATTATACCGCCTTATATCCGGCAATTACGGCCGGACAAAACCCCACAAAAACAAAAGTCATTAATTACTTTAAATTCAATCAATTAGATATATTTCAATCACAACTGAGTGTCGAGTTAATTAGCAAAAAAGATCAATCACTGGCACGCGGTAATTTGTCATTAAATGTCAACGATACGGGTACAAAATTAGACACGCCAGATATGTACATATACACAACCAGAATCGCAACCACGAATATTCTTCAGAAACATTGAGACTTGTCTCAGAATTTCGATGTGTTAGGGTATAACGCGTTCACTATTTCGCTACAGGTAAGACTCTATACGCCCCAACACAAAAACTAGACATCGAGCCGACACGGCTATTTATATCCAAGGAATGCACATTGCATGGCAATTAAAATCGAAGTAAAGAACCTTTATAAGGTATTTGGCGAGAACCCGGATCGCGCTTTCAAGATGATTGACGCAGGTAAGGGTAAAGAAGAAATTTTTGAGAAAACCGGTCTGTCACTTGGCGTTAAGGATGCCAGTCTGGCCATTGAAGAAGGCGAGATCTTCGTCATCATGGGGTTGTCCGGTTCAGGGAAATCCACCATGGTACGCCTTCTCAATCGTCTGATAGAACCTACCCGGGGTGAAGTGCTGATTGACGGCGAAGACATCGCCAAGATCTCCGAATCGAAACTGCGTCAGGTTCGCCGCAGCAAAATCAGTATGGTGTTCCAGTCGTTTGCCCTGATGCCCCACCTGAACGTGTTAAATAACACCGCGTTTGGAATGGAGCTGGCTGGCGTTCCGGCACAGGAACGCCACGAAAAAGCCCTCGACGCACTGCGTCAGGTCGGTCTGGAAAACTACGCCAACTCCTATCCCGATGAACTTTCCGGCGGGATGCGTCAGCGTGTAGGCCTGGCCCGCGCCATGGCCAACAACCCCGACATCCTGCTCATGGATGAAGCCTTCTCGGCACTTGATCCCCTCATCCGTACCGAAATGCAGGATGAGCTGGTGAAATTGCAGGCGCAGCATCAGCGCACCATCGTGTTTATTTCCCATGACCTCGATGAAGCCATGCGCATTGGCGACCGTATCGCCATTATGCAGGGCGGCGAAGTGGTACAGGTCGGTACGCCGGAAGAGATCCTCAACAACCCGGCCAATGACTATGTGCGCACCTTCTTCCGTGGCGTGGATATCAGTCAGGTATTCAGTGCCAAAGATATCGCCCGTCGTCGTGGCACGTTAATTCGTAAAACCCCTGGTTTTGGTCCGCGTGCAGCGCTCAAGCTGCTGGAAGACGAAGACCGCGAATATGGTTATGTGCTGGAGCGTGGTCAGAAATTCATCGGCGTGGTGTCGATTGATTCTCTGAAAGTTGCACTCAAAGCCAATCTGCCACTGGAGTCCGCGCTGCTGGAACTTCCCGCACCGGTGCTGGCTGATATGCCGCTCAGTGAGCTGATTTCTCATGTTGCCGCCGCGCCTTACGCCGTACCGGTCGTCAATGAGGACAATAACTATATCGGGATTATTTCCAAGGCCATGCTGCTTCGTGCCCTGGATAAAGAAGGGGGTAACGAATAATGAAGAATTCAATTAACGATAGCATCGTTCAACATGCTCAGGCCGCGTCACAAACACTGGACGCGACGGTCGATCCCTGGAGCGCTGACAACGCCAGCGGCGGTCACGTCGCAGCGGCACAACCGGCAACCGATGCCGCCAGCAGCAGTGACCCCTGGGGCGGTGCCAACGATGCAGCCACCAGCGCACCCGACGCCACCCACCATGCCGCCGCACAGGCCAATGACTGGCTGACCGTGGCGCCAGCGCAACATGACCAGTTCAATATTTTGGATCCGTTCCACACCACGCTTATCCCGCTGGACCGCTGGGTAACCGAAGGGATCGACTGGCTGGTCACCAACTTCCGCCCGGTATTTCAGGGTATTCGTGTGCCGGTCGATTTCGTTCTGAGCGGTTTTCAGCACGGACTGGAGTCCCTGCCCGCGCCGATTGCCATGCTGATTTTTGCGCTGATCGCCTGGCAGATGGCCGGTCTTGGTATGGGTGCCGCGACGCTGGTTTCTCTGGTGATCATCGGTGCTATCGGTGCCTGGTCGCAGGCCATGGTCACGCTGGCACTGGTGCTGACCTCGCTGTTCTTCTGTGTGTTGATAGGACTTCCGCTCGGCATATGGCTGGCGCGCAGCAAAGGCGCGGCGAAAATTATCCGTCCGCTGCTTGATGCCATGCAGACCACCCCGGCGTTCGTCTATCTGGTGCCGATCGTGATGCTGTTTGGTATCGGTAATGTGCCGGGCGTCGTGGTGACCATTATCTTCGCCCTGCCGCCGATTGTGCGACTGACCATCCTCGGGATTAATCAGGTGCCGGAAGACCTTATTGAAGCCTCACAGTCCTTCGGGGCCAGTCCGAGCCAGTTGCTGTTCAAAGTGCAGTTGCCGCTGGCGATGCCGACCATCATGGCCGGTATTAACCAGACGCTGATGCTGGCGTTGTCGATGGTGGTTATCGCCTCGATGATTGCCGTAGGCGGTCTGGGTCAGATGGTTCTGCGCGGCATCGGCCGTCTGGACATGGGTCTGGCGTCGGTCGGTGGTGCGGGTATCGTTATCCTCGCCATCATCCTCGACCGTCTCACCCAGTCGATGGGTCAGGACAGCCGCAGCAAAGGCGGCCACCGCTGGTTCACCCGTGGGCCGGTTGGCCTGCTGGCAAAACCTTTTGTGAAAAAAGCCTGATCACCAGCAGTACCTTCCCGGCGGTTTCGCCGCCGGGAACTCTCCACTAAGCAGAAGTCCACTCTTACGTATTCATAAACAATACCCAAAATCATTCGAGAAGCTCGAAGGATAAAGGGGATAAGAATAAGGGTTCACCATGCGCACCAACCATTACAGGGCCATCGCTCTCGCTATATCAATCACCACACCCGCCGCGTTTGCCGCTGACCTTCCGGGTAAAGGCGTCATCGTCAAACCCTTGCAAAGCACCCTCGCTGAAGAAACGTTCCAAACCGAGCTGGTCAACCGTGCCCTGCAAAAATTGGGTTATGACGTGCAACCCACCGGCGAAGTCGATTACAACGTGGCCTATACCGCCATCGCCGCCGGTGACTCAACCTACATGGCGGTGAACTGGGATCCGCTGCAAGTGGATATGTATGCAGCCACCGGCGGCGACAAGAAGTTCTATCGTCAGGGCACGTTCATCAGCGGCGCGGCGCAGGGTTATCTGATCGATAAGAAAACCGCCGACCAGTACCACATTCACGATATCTCGCAGTTAAAAGATCCGAAGCTGGCCAAACTGTTTGATGCCAACGGCGACGGCAAAGCCGATCTCGCCGGTTGCGATCCAGGCTGGGAGTGCGCAAAAGTCGTTACCAAGCAGATTGAAGCTTACGGCCTGAGTAACACCGTGCAGCAGAATCAGGGCAACTATTCGGCCATCATCGCCGACACCCTGACCCGCTACAAAAGCGGCAAGCCAGTGCTCTATTTCACCTGGACGCCTTACTGGGTCAGCAACGAGTTGAAGCCAGGCAAAGACGTGGTGTGGCTGACGGTGCCATTCTCGGCGAATCCGGGTTCAAACAAAGATCTCGATACCACGCTGCCTAACGGCAAAAACTACGGTTTCCCGGTCAATAGCGAACATATCGTGGCTAACAAACCGTGGGCCGAAGCCAATCCAGCGGCCGCCAAACTGTTTGCCATCATGAAATTGCCACTGGCAGACGTGAATGCGCAAAACCTGCGGATGCACGAGGGCGAATCTTCGTCCGCCGACATTCAGCAGCACGTTGATGGCTGGATCAAAGCGCATCAGGCCACCTTTGATGGCTGGGTCTCCGAAGCCACTGCGGCAGCGAAAAAATCATAATCGGACTGGCGCTGCCCTGCGCGGCGCTTTTAAAACATAACAACGACGATAAACAGGACATGACTTTATGCGAATGACAAACCTCTGGGCGCTTGCCGCCCTGACCACACTGGCTTCAGCTTCCTCCTTCGCCGCTGACCTGCCGGGTAAAGGCGTTACCGTAACACCTATCCAGAGCACCATCAGCGAAGAGACTTTTCAGACTCAGCTGGTCAGTAAAGCGCTGGAAAAACTCGGCTATGACGTTCAGCCCATTCGTGAAGTCGACTACAACGTCGGCTACACCACCATTGCAGCCGGTGATGCCACCTTCACGGCGGTGAACTGGTCGCCACTGCATGACGAAATGTACAAAGCCGCAGGCGGTGACAAAGTCTTTTATCGCGAAGGCACTTATGTAAACGGTGCAGCGCAGGGTTACCTGATCGATAAGAAAACCGCTGAGAAATACCACATCACCAATATCGAACAGCTGAAAGATCCAAAGATCGCCAAACTGTTTGATACCAACGGTGACGGTAAAGCCGATCTGACCGGTTGTACGCCGGGTTGGGGCTGTGAAGCGGCGCTGAATGCGCAGCTGAAAGCTTATGACCTGGAAAAAACCGTAACGCACAATCAGGGGAATTACTCGGCGATGATTGCTGACACCATCACCCGTTATAAAGAAGGTAAACCTATCTTCTATTATACCTGGACGCCGTACTGGGTCAGTGACGTGCTGGTGCCGGGCAAAGACGTGCTGTGGATGCAGGTTCCCTTCTCTGTTGTTCCTGGCGATAAAAATGCCGATACCGCTTTACCGAATGGTAAAAACTACGGTTTTAAAGTCAGCACCATGCATATTGTAGCGAATAAGAAATTTGCCGAAGCTAACCCGGCAGCGGCAAAACTGTTTGCCATCATGCAGTTGCCATTGAAAGACATTAACGCGCAGAACTCTGCGATGCATGCTGGTAAAAGTTCTGAAGCCGACATTGCGAGTCAGACCGACGGCTGGATCAAAGCCCACCAGGAAACTTTCGACGGTTGGGTAAAAGAAGCGGCTGCGGCAGCGAAGTAAGCCAGCAGAGATGCCTTAATGGTTAAGATTTTACGTTAGTGAAAAGGCGCTGAATGCAGATTCAGCGCCTTTTTTATCGTCACTCATCTTCTTGCGCAAAAGCCAGAAAGCGCCCGGCGGCGGCGGAGAGGCTGTGCTGCCAGACACAGAACACCTGGCGACGTGGCGCGTTCTCTATCGGGATCGCCACCAGATCGGCGGCGTGGCGGGCGCGGGACAGCGGCACAATGCCGGCAGCCAGTGAACGCCGCACGATACTTTCCAGCCATTCGATGTGGTCGATTTCAAAACTAACGTGGCGGGTGACACCGGCCTCACCGAATGCGTTGTCAGTCTGACGCCGCGCACCGGCACCGGCGTAGAAGTCCACCAGCGGTACCTGAGCGAGTTCGGAAAGCGTAATAGTCGCACGCATGGCATAGGCATGTGACGGGCTGACCAGCGCCACCAGCGGCTCGTCTGCCAGCTGACGGTGCGGCAGGCGCAGCGTGGCTTTGTCTCCCGGCCAGATGCCGACGAAAGCCACGTCGGTGCGCAACTGCTGGACATCTTCCAGCAATTTTTCACTCATGCCGACGTACATCCGAATATTCACCAACGGATAGCGTTGAGTAAATTTCGCCAACTGGCCGATCACATCAATCGCGTTCAGCGTTGAAATAATGCCCACCGTCAACGTACCGGTCACTTCGCCTTTCAGCGCTTCCATGGTATCGAGCAGGTGGCTATGCGCGGCCAGTAGTTGTTCCGCTGGTGCCATAAATGCCCGCCCCGCCGCCGTCAGCTTCACCTGTCTTGAGGTGCGCTCAAACAGCGCACTACCGAGCTCAGCCTCTAGTTTGGCTACCTGATGGCTGAGCGCCGACTGCACGGTATGGCAACGCTGCGCCGCCCGGGTAAAGTTCTGTTCCTGCGCCACGGCGAGGGCAAAGCGGATCTGTTTAAGGTTCATCGATGCATCGCAAAATGAGATAGTTGAGATGAAAATTATACATTGGTTTACTCTTTATGGCTGAGCGATACTCGCCGACGCTCCAACAGCGCGATGCTGATATTCAAATACAACCTGCAGCTTTATCTGACACGCTTTATTTAAAACAAAAAGCTTAAAACCAAAAACTTAAAACGAAAAAAAATCATGAAAAACTCGACCCAACACTCTCCACTCACGCCGGGACTGATCATTCTGATGGCTGTCGCCACCGGGCTTGCCGTCGCCAGTAACTACTATCCTCAGCCCCTGCTGGAAACCATCGCCAGAGCTTTTGGTCTTTCCGTCAATCAGGCCGGTTTTATCGTCACCATTGCGCAGCTCGGCTATGCCTTTGGCCTGATGTTCCTGGTGCCACTGGGCGATATGTTTGAACGCCGCAGCCTGATCGTGGTGATGACGATTCTGTCCGCCGCCGGGCTGCTGATCACCGCCATGGCACCGACGCTGTCGATCATGCTGATCGGTACCGCGCTTACCGGTTTGTTCTCAGTGGTGGCGCAGATCCTGGTGCCACTGGCCGCCACGCTGGCCGAGCCTGAACGACGCGGCAAAGTAGTTGGACTCATTATGTCTGGCCTGCTGCTGGGGATTTTGCTGGCGAGAACCGTGGCCGGTGCATTGGCATCGCTCGGAGGCTGGCGTACCGTGTACTGGGTGGCCAGTGCGCTGATGCTGGCGATGGCGCTGATCCTCTGGCGTCATCTGCCCACCCATAAGCAGCATACCGGGCTGAATTATCCGCAGTTGCTGAAATCCATTTTTAGCCTGTTTTTAAAGACCCCGGTTTTGCGTACCCGCGCGCTGATCGGCCTGTTCTCTTTCGCCAACTTCAGCATTCTGTGGACCTCGATGGCATTTCTGCTGGCAGGCCCGGCGTATCACTACTCCGAAGGCGTGATTGGTCTGTTTGGTCTGGTGGGCGCGGCCGGTGCGCTGGCAGCAACCCGCGCCGGGCAGTTGGCAGACAAAGGCAAAGCTCACCTGACCACCACCATAGGCCTGGTGCTGTTGCTGCTGTCATGGGCGGCGATTGCCTATGGTCAGCATTCGGTGATTGCGCTGGTCGTAGGGATTATCGTGCTGGATCTGGCCGTGCAGGGCGTGCATATCACTAACCAAAGCGTCATCTATAAGTCGATGCCGGAAGCGCGTAATCGCCTGACCGCCGGGTATATGACCACCTATTTTATCGGCGGTGCAATAGGCTCACTGGTCTCAGCGTCGGCGTTTCAATGGGCAGGTTGGTATGGTGTTTCCGCCGCAGGCGTGGTCATGAGCATCCTGAATTTGCTGACCTGGTGGTCCGGTCATAAGCATAAAATGGCCTGATAAGTCGAGTGCAATTTACTTCGCTGAAGAAAACTGACACCCTGGGGCAATCATCACGCCCCTGATTAGCTTGCGAATAATCAGCGATGAAATTTATTTCCCCCTGAGGGTATTCTCACCCTTTCCAGTCTGGTAATGTTTGACCCACAAATTATTCACGGGTGAAATTACCCCCGTCTTTAGTGCCCTGATTACCTGATGCAGACCCACAATGCACAAGACAGCTCAGCGTCTCTTCGCGTTTCCACGTTAAAGCAAGGCACGGTTGACAGTCTGCCTTTTGTTATCGATCTTCCTGTCGCTTTTGGACTGCATGCGGTGAGGATATCCTGGCCTTCAGCGTGGATGTTACTAACTGGCTGAAAAAAAACGTTTTGGCCACAATTGGGTACATCGTATCTACACATTAATCTTTGAATAATTCACCGTAGTTATGAATCACACTTAATGCTAAAGCTTTGGGGGTTCATAACATTGATATTATTAATTACAGTCGTTACTATGTCATTCGTAACTAATGAGGCTTCTCGTCATGGACAGCTCCTTCGCGCCAATTGAAAACATGTTAAATTTCCGAGCCAAAAAACAGAAAGATTTCCCTTATCAGGAAATTCTCCTCACCCGGCTCTGCATGCACATGCAAAGTAAATTGTTGGAAAATCGCAATAAAATGCTGAAAGCACAGGGGATTAATGAAACCCTGTTTATGGCCTTACTGACGCTTGATGCACAGGAAAGCCACAGTATTCAGCCGTCGGAGCTGAGTTCTGCGCTGGGTTCTTCACGCACGAATGCCACGCGAATTGCAGATGAGTTGGAGAAGCGCGGCTGGATAGAGCGCCGTGAAAGCGATAACGATCGTCGATGCCTGCATTTGCATCTGACGCCGGACGGGGAAGCCTTTATTCAGAAAGTTTTACCCCCTCAACATAAGAGCTTGCATCTTCTCTGGTCTACTCTCGACGCCGAGGAACAGAAGCAGTTGGAAACCCTGACCCGCAAACTGTTAACTCGCCTTGATCAGATGGATGTCACCGCGACACCATTACTCTAATTTCTGTTCAGGTAACCCAAACATGTCACTCCAAGCCAGCTGGAGACTTACGCCGCTGTTCGCCGTTTTACTTTTGGCGGGCTGCGCCTCCAGCGATAACATCGCGCCTCAGTCAACTCTGATGGACAATCAGCAGTTGAAATTGGCCCAGCCCAAAGTCAGCTCGCTGTCCATCAGCCCGCAGTGGTGGCGCAGCCTTAATGATCCGCAACTTGATAATCTGATGACGACGACGTTGCAAAACTCGCCGTCACTGCGTCAGGCAGCGGCTCGCGTGCGTGAAGCCCAGAGTGTAACGGGTGAAGCCAGTGCAGCCAACGGCCCCTATCTGGATTTAAACGGGACAACCAAGCGTGAGCGTGTTTCCAAAAACACCATCCCGCCGTTCCTGACCAGCTACCCTGAAGCGCCGATCTTCGACAGTACCAACACGCTGGGGCTGAATCTGAGCTATGAGTTTGACTGGTGGGGGAAATACCGCAACCAGGTCAATGCAGCGAAAGCTCAGGTAGATTCTGCCCGAGCCGAGCAGGCGCAGGCCGCATTGACGCTGACCAGTTCAGTGGCCGCAGCCTATTATCAATTGCAGGCTAATCTGGCCGTGCAAAAAGTGCTGCAACAGGAAGTGGATAACAACCAGCATCTGGCCGACTTGCGTAAAGCCCAGTACCAGGCTGGGATTTACGGTATCGATGTACCGCAGCAAACGCAGGCTCAGGCTGACACTGCCCGGCAACAGATTATCGAATCACAGTCGCAGATTGATCAGCTGAAACATCAGTTGGCGGCTCTGGCGGGTCTGGGTCCAAATGGCATGAATGCATTGCACCCTGTGGCGCTTCCTGCCGCAGATGCCATCGCCCCGAAAGGCGATCTGACTCTCGATTTACTGGGCAAACGCCCGGACATTGCCGCGCAGCGCGCACTGGTGGAGTCCTATTCCCAACGTATTCAGGCCGCCAAGAAAGAGTTCTATCCAAGCCTGTCGATCAGTGCATTTGGTGGCTTCAACACCACCAACTATGGTGGTACTTCCCCTAACCTGCTCGACGCAGCCAGCAAAGCCTGGAACATCGCTCCGGCTATCTCGTTGCCGATTTTCCACGCGGGTGCCCTGCGCGCCAAGCTGGGTGAAGAGTCTGCACTCTATGACCAGTCGGTCGAGTCTTACAATCAGACCATCCTGTCGGCTATCCAACAGACGGCGGATGCGATGACCATCGCAAAAAGTAGTGTCGATCAGTTACAGCAGGCGTCGTCAGCTGTGAAGTCGATCGAAGATGTGTATCGGGTTGCCGATGCGCGTTACAAAGCTGGCGTCATCGGACGGGATGAGTTGTTAACCGGCCAGTCAGCCTTGTTGCAGCAGCAGCAGGCACAATTGAACGCCAGTAGCAATTTATTGCAGGCGAAAATCAGTTTAATCCGTGCACTTGGGGGCGGCTATCAGGCCCCTGCAGCGGAACAAAACCAATAATAAATAGAACTCAGCGTGGAGAAAACCATGAGCGAAAATGCGGGCATTCAGGCGACGCCACCGCAGGATTCGGTTGTTGTAAAACAGCCTAATAAGAAAAAGAAATCACGCAAAATTGCACTGCTATTCTTAACGGGCATTTTTGTCATTATCGCTATCGCCTATCTGCTTTACTGGCTGTTGGTGTTACGTCATTTCGAGAGTACTGATGACTCGTATGTCGCCGGTAACCAGGTGCAAATCATGGCCCAGGTGTCGGGCAGTGTCACCAGTGTGAATTTTGACAGTACCGATTTTGTCAAAAAAGGTGACCCGTTGGTCGTGCTGGATCCGACCGATGCCGGGCAGGCTTTCGAACGGGCGAAAACCGGTCTGGCCAATAGCGTGCGCCAAACCCACCAGTTAATCATCAATGGCCGCCAGTATCAGGCCAATGTGGCACTGCGTCAGACTCTGCTGCAACAGGCGCAGACAGATCTGAAACGCCGCGTGGTGCTGGGGAATCTCGATGCCATCGGCCGTGAAGAGCTACAACATGCGCATGATGCAGTTGATACTGCCAAAGCCCAACTCGATGTTGCGGTTCAGCAGTACAACGCGAATCAGGCGATGGTGCTGAACACGCCGGTTGATCAGCAACCACAGGTCTTACAGGCGGCAGCACAGGTGCGCGACGCCTGGCTGGCACTGCAACGTACCCGCGTGGTCAGCCCTATCGACGGATTTGTATCACGCCGTTCGGTACAGGTGGGTCAGCAAATCACGACAGGAACCGCACTGATGGCAGTGGTTCCCGCCAATCACGTTTGGATCGATGCCAACTTCAAAGAAACTCAGATAGCGAATATGCGTATTGGTCAAACGGCCACCGTTGTTAGCGATATGTATGGCGACAACGTGACGTATAAAGGCAAAGTGGTCGGCATGGATATGGGCACCGGCGGTGCGTTCTCGCTGTTACCGGCCCAGAATGCAACAGGTAACTGGATCAAAGTGGTTCAGCGTCTGCCAGTGCGTATTGAGTTGGACGACGAACAGGTCACGAAACATCCGCTGCGCATCGGTTTATCGGCGCTGGTCACTGTGGATACACAAAACCTCGACGGTCTGGTGCTGGCCGATAAAGTGCGTACTGAGCCGCTATACCAGACCAGCGCGCTGACGCTGGATCTGGCGCCGGTTAACGCCATCATTGCTGATGTCATCCATGCAAATGCAGGCTAAAACCTTCGGAGGCCTCTGTGGCAAATAAACCGCTGGCAGGCGCACCGCTGGCCTGGATGACAGTGGCTTTGTCTATGGCCACGTTTATGCAGGTACTGGATTCGACGATCGCTAACGTGGCGATCCCGACCATTGCCGGGAATCTGGGTGCCTCGAATTCACAGGGTACCTGGGTTATCACCTCATTCGGGGTCGCCAACGCCATCTCGATCCCGATCACTGGCTGGCTGGCGAAGCGTATCGGTGAGGTCAAACTGTTCCTGTGGTCTACGGTGCTGTTTGCGATTGCTTCGTGGCTGTGCGGCATCTCCAATAGCCTGGAAATGTTGATCTTCTTCCGTGTGATACAAGGCGTGGTGGCAGGTCCACTGATCCCGCTATCACAAAGCCTGTTACTGAATAACTATCCGCCGGCCAAGCGAAGTACCGCCTTAGCGCTCTGGTCGATGACGGTGATCGTGGCGCCTATCTGTGGCCCGATCCTCGGCGGTTATATCAGTGATAACTACCACTGGGGTTGGATCTTTTTCATCAACGTACCGATCGCCATCGTGGTGGTCGCCCTGACGCTAAAAACCCTGAAAGGACGCGAGACGGCAACGCAGATCCGGCCGATCGACAGCATTGGGCTGGTATTGCTGGTGCTGGGGATCGGTTGTCTGCAGGTGATGCTTGACCGCGGTAAAGAGCTGGACTGGTTTAACTCCACGGAAATTATCGTGCTTGCCGCCGTGGCGGTGGTGGCGCTCTGCTTCCTGGTTGTCTGGGAGCTGACTGACGACCACCCCATTGTCGATCTGTCGCTGTTTAAGTCGCGCAATTTCACCATCGGCGTGTTGTGCATCAGCCTGGCCTATATGCTCTACTTCGGCGCGATCGTTCTGCTGCCGCAGCTGCTACAGGAGGTATATGGCTACACCGCGACCTGGGCGGGTCTGGCCTCAGCGCCGGTGGGGATCCTGCCGGTTATCATGTCGCCGATCATCGGGCGTTATGCCCACCGTCTGGATATGCGCTGGCTTATCACCTTCAGCTTTGTGATGTATGCAGTGTGCTTCTACTGGCGCGCCTATACGTTTGAGCCGGGGATGGATTTTGGGGCTTCCGCATGGCCGCAGTTTATTCAGGGCTTCGCTGTGGGCTGCTTCTTTATGCCGCTAACCACCATTATTTTATCGGGGTTACCGCCAGAACGCATGGCAGCGGCATCGAGTCTGTCGAACTTTATCCGTACGCTGGCGGGCTCAATTGGTACGTCGGTGACGACCACCATGTGGGCTGACCGCGAGTCACTGCACCATGCGCATCTGTCGGAAAACATCACACCGTTTAACCCGGCCGCGCAGCAGACCTATTCCCAGCTCGAAGGGATGGGGATGAGCCACCAGCAGGCGTCAGGCTGGATAGCGCGTGAGATAACCAATCAGGGGCTGATCATTTCTGCCAATGAGATTTTCTGGCTATCCGGTGGAGCCTTCCTGTTCTTGCTGGTTTTAATCTGGTTCGCCCGACCGCCGTTCGGAGGTGCGGGAGGCAGTAAAGACGGTGGCGGTGCGCACTAAGCTGCGTTTCGCCTGACACTCTACTGACAGCAGAAAGCAAAACGGACGCCCAGAGGCGTCCGTTTTTTTATGGCGATTGCAGCAAAACCCGAAGGTTAAGCCTGATTCTGACGCCACCAGTCGGCCAGCAAAATACCGGTCGCGACGGAAACGTTCAGACTTTCCACTTTACCGGTACCACCGATAGAGATATTGATATCGCCCTGCTGCCAGGCGCTGTCAGACAGACCATCACTTTCTTCGCCCAGTACCAGCACCATTTTGGCAGGCAGTTCGGCTTTACCGAGTACTGTCCCTTTATGGCTTGATGTGGTGACAATGGTGTAACCCGCTTTACGGAAACTGGCCAGCACGTCGAGGAAGTTATCCGCGCTGATGGCTTTGATATGTTCCGCGCCGCCTTCAGCAGTACGCACTGCAGCACCCGACTCCAGCAAGGCCGGATCCTGTACCACTAAACCGTTGACACCAAAGTGCGCGCAGCTGCGCATAATGCCGCCGAGGTTGTGTGGGTTACCCACATTTTCCAGCGCCAGCACACAGTCTTTCGCCGGTGCAGTTTGCAGATAAGTGTCAGCATCCAGACCCTGGCGTTTTTTGATCAGGAAGCAGACGCCACCGTGATGTTCTGTACCAGAGGCTTTAGCCAGTTCATCATCTTCGACTACGTGGTAAGCCTTGCGGTTGGCTGCCATCCAGCGCAGCGCTTCACGAAAACGTGGCGTTACCGACTGCACGAACCAGGCGCGAACGATCGAGTCAGGGCGGCTGGCAAACAGCGCCTGACAGGCATTTTCCCCATAAACGCGGGTCTCTTCCTGACGCTGACGACGCAGTTGCTCTGGATCGATGAAACTTTTACCGCTGATGCCGCCATGATCCGGTGCGGACTCGTCGTCTGGCGCACGGGAAACGGTTTTCCACGGTGAGGAGTACGGGCCGTCGTCGTCACGGTCCGAACGCTCCGGGCGTGGTGCATCACGACGCGGTGGGCGGGCTTCACCACGGCGAGCGTCAGGACCACGGGAATCACCACGGGTATCGGTGCTGCGACGCTCATTGCGGCGGGCATCGTCAGGACGGGATCCGGTACGCGGCTTATCGCCAGGACGTCCTTGGTTGTTAGAAGGACGTTTATCGTTATTGCGGTTATCGCCGTCGTCGCCACTGCGGACGTACATCACTTTGACTTTGCCGTTTTTGCCACTGAATGAATCGTTCATTTTTCTCTCCACCTACGCGCAGGGCGCGAAGATTACCTGATGTCTGTGTGGTAAGCCACTCGCTTTGGACCAAAAGCTAAAAACTATCGTATTCATTGAGTAAACCGCGTTGTTCGGGAAGCGGCTTGACTTCATACTGGTAACATATAAGTAACATGTCAGCCCCGTCGTTCACCACGCTTTGGTGTCGGGTTGATCCGACTCTCACGATTGAGCAATGCAGAGGCACATTCTATGAATACGATTTGTACATCATGCCAGGCCACCAACCGCCTGCCTGAGGATCGTATCGACGACGGCGCAAAATGCGGCCGTTGCGGTCATTCACTGTTCGAAGGCGAGGTCGTTCACGCTACGGCCACGACGCTGGATAAATACCTGCAGGATGATTTGCCGGTAGTTATCGATTTCTGGGCACCCTGGTGCGGCCCTTGCGTTAACTTCGCGCCGATCTTCGAAGATGTCGCGCAGGAACGCGCCGGTAAAATCCGCTTCATTAAAGTAAATACGGAAGCTGAACCTGAACTGAGCGCGCGTTTCCGTATCCGCAGTATTCCGACCATTATGATGTTCAATGAAGGTAAAATGGTCGACATGCTGAGCGGCGCAATGCCGAAAGCACCTTTCAACAACTGGCTTAATGAATCATTGTAACGCATAAGTTCGCATTAAGCCCCCGGCCAATGGCCCGCTTGTGTGTGGGCCTTTTTATTTTATCCCGACAGGCGTTTTGCGCCAATACGTGACTATCCCTGCGCTTCAACGCCCATTAGAATAGCCGGTTTCCACCTGCGGAATGCTTATGCCAGACAATGCCGTTCTTCGCCTGCGCGAGCAGCGCCTTGCCAAATCCACCCGCCCGTTCCTTGCGCGCGGTTCCCGTGCCATTCGCTGCCAGTCCTGCCTGTTACCTCAACGTAATTGCATCTGTGCCACACGAGAAATCCATCAGGCTACCAGCCGCTTTTGTTTGGTGATGTTTGACACCGAGCCGATGAAACCCAGTAATACCGGCAGGTTAATTGCTGATGTTCTCCCAGATACGCAGGCGTTTATGTGGTCGCGAACGCAAACCGACCCGGCACTGCTCGAGGCGATTGCCGATCCTTCCCGCCAGCCCTATGTGGTTTTCCCGGCCTCTTTCGCGCCACCACCGCGTCAGGTGTTTACCGAAGTCCCTGTGGGCAGTAAACCGCCTTTATTTATCATGCTGGATGGCACCTGGAACGAAGCGCGTAAGATGTTCCGTAAAAGCCCCTACCTGGACAATTTGCCGGTTTTTTCTCTGGATGTAAGCGCCAGCTCCGGTTATATCCTTCGTGAAGCCTCACGCCCTGAATTGCATTGCACCGTTGAAGTGGCCGCCGCATTGCTGGAAAAAGCCGGTGATCTTGAGGCATCGGCGGGACTGTCGCGGCACTTTACGCATTTCCGCACTCAGTATCTGGCAGGAAAACCCCATAATCCGGTGCATCAGCTCACAGCAAAAGAGAACGAAACCCTCTAGAATCAGTGCACATTGTAAGATATCCAAAATAATTGGACCTGCGGCAAGTGAGTGCAGCCCGCACAGATGCAGCTTCAAGCATGACGGGTAGAAGGAGGACGGATGAGTCAGCGCGGACTAGAAGCACTATTACGACCTAAATCCATTGCGGTACTCGGTGCGAGCGATAAACCCGGTCGCGCCGGTTATCTGATGATGCGTAATTTGCTGGAGGGTGGCTTCAACGGGCCGGTTCTGCCCGTGACACCGGCCTACCGGGCTGTCTGTGGTGTACTGGCTTATCCCGATGTCGCCAGCCTGCCAGTGACGCCCGATCTGGCAATCCTCTGCACCCGCGCAGAACGTAATCTGGCCCTGCTGGAACAACTCGGGGAACGTGGCTGTAAGACAGCCATTGTGCTTTCTTCTCACCCGCTACAATTTTCTGAACTTAAAGCCTGCGCCCAGCGTTTTCATATGCGCCTGTTGGGGCCGAATAGTCTGGGTATTCTGGCTCCCTGGCAACAGCTGAACGCCAGCTTTTCGCCCGTACCCATTCTGCCCGGAAAACTAGCGTTCATTTCGCAGTCAGCGGCCGTCGCCAATACCATTCTGGACTGGGCACAGCAACGGGCCGTGGGGTTCTCCTACTTTATTTCCCTCGGCGACAGTCTGGATATTGATGTCGATGATCTGCTGGATTTTCTGGCGCGTGACAGTAAAACCAGTGCGATCTTGCTGTATCTCGAACACATCAGTGATGCCCGTCGATTCTTGTCTGCATCACGCAGTGCTTCGCGTAACAAACCTATTCTGGTGATCAAAAGTGGTCGCAGTGCACAGGCACAGAAACTGCTCAATAGTCCGTTGAGTCTCGATGCGGCTTATGACGCGGCTATCCAGCGCGCAGGCCTGCTGCGAGTCCAGGATACACATGAGCTGTTTTCTGCCGTAGAGACCCTGAGTCACATGCATCCGCTGCGTGGTGAGCGCTTGCTTATCATTAGTAATGGTGCGGCACCTGCGGCGATGGCGCTTGACCAGTTGCTTTCGCGTAACGGTAAACTGGCCGCTATTAGCGATGAAACTGCAGCTGCGCTGCGTGCAGGGCTGTCGGAGAGCATCGCGATATCGAATCCGCTCGACCTGCATGATGACGCCACCCCGCAACGCTATAAGTCAGTACTTACTTCGCTGCTGGATTGTAACGACTATGATGCCTTGCTGATTATCCACGCCCCAAGCGCAGCAGCGCACGGCACCGTGACCGCTGAGCAGGTAATAGCCGCATTGCAGAAACATCCACGAGGCAAACGCGTGACCGTACTGACCAACTGGTGTGGCGAATACTCATCTCAGGAAGCGCGTAAACTGTTTACCGAAGCTGGCGTACCGACCTATCGCACGCCAGAAGGTACCGTGACGGCATTTATGCACATGGTCGAATACCGCCGTAATCAGAAGCAGCTAAAAGAAACCCCTTCATTGCCCGTCGGGTTACAGCAAAATACCGATGAGGCACATCGGTTAATCAGCCAGGCTCTTGCAGAAGGCGTGACGCAGCTCGATACCCATGAAGTACGCACGATTTTCCAGGCTTATGGAATGGATGTTTTGCCCACCTGGATTGCCAGTGACAGTGCCGAAGCCGTGCATATTGCCGGACAGATAAACTACCCGGTGGCGTTGAAGTTGCGTTCACCGGATATCCCGCATAATTCACAGGTTCAGGGCGTAATGCTTTATCTGCGCACAGCAAGCGAAGTCGAACAGGCAGCTAACGCAATATTTGACCGTGCCAGGCAGTCATTCCCCCAGGCTAGTATTCATGGTTTGTTAGTACAAACTATGGCTAACCGCCCCGGCTCACAAGAGTTACGAATTGTCGTAGAGCAAGATGCGGTATTCGGTCCGATTATTATGCTGGGAGAAGGCGGCAGCGAGTGGCGGCCCGAAACGCAGGTCGCTATCGCATTACCGCCGCTGAATCTGGCGCTGGCACGTTATCTGGTTTTGCAGGCAGTGAAAGGCGGAAAAATCAGAGATCACAACGCTTCCCGACCGCTGGATATTCCTGCGCTGAGTCAGTTGCTGGTCAAAGTCTCTAACCTGATTGTCGATTGTCCCCAAATTGTCCGGCTGGATATTCACCCACTGCTGGCGTCAGGTGACGAACTGAATTTGCTCGATGTTACGTTGCAGCTCTCTCCTGTGGGAGACAGTGCGCAATCACGGCTGGCTATTCGCCCTTATCCGCAAGAACTGGAAGAGCGCGTCACGTTAAAAGACGGTTCCTCCTGTCAGTTCCGCCCTATTCTGCCGGAAGATGAACCTTTGCTGAAAGCCTTCATCCTCAAAGTGACCAAAGAGGATCTCTATTATCGCTACTTCAGTGAGATCAATGAGTTCACTCATGAGGATTTGGCGAACATGACCCAAATCGACTACGATCGAGAAATGGCCTTCGTTGCTATTCATATGGTGAATGATAAGTCGGAAATTATTGGGGTAACCCGAGCAGTCTCTGACCCGGACAATATTGATGCAGAATTCTCCGTCCTGGTGCGTTCGGATTTGAAAGGACTCGGGCTTGGCAGACGCCTGCTGTCAAAGATGATCAAATATACCTCAGAGCACGGCCTACAGAGGCTGACAGGTATCACCATGCCGAATAATCAGGGCATGGTGACACTGGCAAGAAAGCTCGGATTTGAGGTGGATGTTCAATTGCAGGACGGGATTGTAAATCTGTCTTTAGGACTAAGATCTCGCCCAGATGCCGCCGCCCAAGGTCACAAATAGGCAAAACATGCGCACAACAGGGAGCACTAATGGTATTATCGACCGATTATGCGGTTTACATAGTCTGCCTGTGCCGCTATCGCTATTACCTGAAGAAGAGAAGAAGCGCACAGTGATGTTGTCAAAATTCAAACGCAATAAACATCAACAACACCTTGCTCAACTGCCAAAACTCCCCCAATCGGTTGATGCTTTACACACTTTATACTGCCCGACGGATTTCCGTACCACGCTGCTGGATGCTATCGCTACGGCAACTCAACGGATCTATCTTGTTGCACTCTATCTTGAGAATGATGACGGTGGACGTGATGTGCTTTCCGCGCTTTATGCCGCCAAGCAGCAACGGCCCGAGCTCGAAATCTGTGTTCTGGTGGACTGGCATCGCGCTCAGCGTGGACGTATCGGTGCCGCAGCCTCGAATACCAATGCTGACTGGTATTGCAGCATGGCCAAACAGTATCCTGAATCCCCAGTACCCATTTATGGTGTTCCTGTGAATACCCGCGAAGCATTAGGTGTTCTGCACCTAAAAGGTTTTGTGATTGACGATCGCGTTATTTATAGCGGTGCCAGCCTCAATGATGTGTATCTTCATCGTCATGCCAAATATCGCTATGACCGCTATCATTTACTGACGAATGTGTCGTTGGCTGATGCCATGATCGACTTCATCAGGAAATCGATCCTCAGCGCCAGCGCGGTGCAGCGCCTCGATCGTGAGGATCGCCCAAAGAGTATCGAAATTAAAAATGAAACCCGCCAGTTCCGGCAATCATTGCGTGACAGCAGTTATCACTTTAAAGACAGCGCAAACAACGATGAGCTATCGGTGGTTCCCCTTGTTGGTTTAGGTAAACAGAATTCACTCAACCGAACTATTCATCATCTGATGGCCAGCGCTGACCAGAAACTGACGCTTTGTACACCTTATTTCAATATGCCTGCATTGCTGGCAAGGAACATTATTGGGCTGCTGCGTCGTGGTAAACAGGTTGAAATTATTGTGGGTGATAAGACTGCAAACGATTTCTATATACCTCAGGATCAGCCATTCAAAATTATCGGTGCTCTGCCTTACTTATACGAAATCAATCTGCGGCGTTTTTTAAGCCGGTTACAACGCTTTGTCGACAGCGGACAATTAATTGTTCGCTTATGGAAAGATGGTGATAACAGTTACCATCTCAAAGGGATGTGGGTAGATGACAGTTGGCAGTTAATCACCGGTAACAACCTGAACCCGCGCGCCTGGCGCCTGGATTTAGAGAACGCGATTCTGATCCATGATCCCCATAATGAGATGCAGGAACAGCGCCACAAAGAGCTGGATGAAATACGCAAACATACCCATATCGTTTCGCATTATATGGAACTGGAGAGTATTCCCAATTATCCGGTTAAAGTGCGAAAACTTATTCGACGCCTGCGTCGTATCCGAATAGATAGATTAATCAGCCGGATTTTATAATCCGCGATTATACTAAAAGCCTGATCGATGTGATCAGGCTTTTTTTATGTCAGGGATATATGTCATGGTTATTTCTTTGCATCGCTTAACTGTATTAGGTTTTATTATTCCCACGATACTATGCAGTGGTTGCACGCATTTTGCCCATGACCGTTGGACGGGCAAAGACAAAGCCGAACACTTCGTGGGCTCAGCTATTTTAGCCGCTGCGGGCACTGCTTATGGGGACCATCAGGGTTGGAACCAAACCCAAAGTCGCTCTTTTGGCCTGCTCTTTTCCATCGGATTAGGTGCTGGTAAAGAACTTTATGACAGCCGTGAAGCTGGCAGTGGATGGAGCTGGAAAGACTTCGCTTGGGATATTGCTGGTGCTACGGCAGGTTATGGTATCTATCAGTCAATACATAACTAAAATTTTATGGCATTAAGGTCTTATCTTTTGAGTGAAAATCAAGTAACTCGAATCACCAAAATTCCCATAGCAAAAAACCCCAGTCTTTCGACTGAGGTTTCTCACTTATTTGATGCCTGGCAGTTCCCTACTCTCGCATGGGGAGACCCCACACTACCATCGGCGCTACGGCGTTTCACTTCTGAGTTCGGCATGGGGTCAGGTGGGACCACCGCGCTAGTGCCGCCAGGCAAATTCTGTTTCATCCATACCGCACAACTTCATGATCGCTCACTCCATTACGCCATACGAACCAATCTCGGAACATCGCTGAAAATCAAACTTTATAGTCTCTCAGACTAAAAA
>NZ_RCZD01000020.1 GCF_006438725.1 Ewingella americana
GAGCGAAAGATGTCAGCATTTTATGACAGCTCACAATTTAAAAAGCAGCATGAGTCGTCGGGGTAATTGCCATGACAACGCAGTGGCAGAAAGCTTTTTCCAGTTGCTAAAACGGGAACGCATAAAGAAACGGATCTATAAAAATAGGGAAGAAGCGAAGGCGGATATCTTCGATTATGTCGAGATGTTTTATAATGCTAAACGCCGCCACAGTGCCTGTGAGGATCAACCCCCTGCAGTTTATGAAAGTGCCTGGTTCATGAGGCACGGAACAGTCTAGGAAACTAGGGTCTATTCATACCATCAGGTCTGTCAGGGATGATGAAGTAATAATTGGGCCTTATCCCCCCTCCAATTCGCTCACCGATTTTGAGAAGTTCTGCGCGTAACTCTTCGATATTTTTCATGATTTATTGTTTTTGAGCGTTAACCATTCATTCCAAACTTCCTCCGCATCAATATCTTGATAGCCTCGGCTTTTAGTCATGTCTCTGGCAATTTCTGTCGGTAATTCAATAGCGGTAGCATTATCTCGTATCGACTCAACCTCATGCCGGATCAGTTCACGGCCGGTCTCCTTCTCTTTTGCTTCAAGCAATGCAACAAGTGTCGGGATGAATACAATAGCCATTATCAGTAAGTCTCCATTAATCGCTAAATTTGAATCATTCTGGCATAAATAGCAGGTTGTTACATACCCTTAAGAACCTCTGAATAATGATGTACATTCACTAGGGCGTGAGGTTCTGATGTCCGCTCCTCGCTCGTAGCCGACCAAGATTCTCTGAAGACGGCTTGGTGCCAATAACAGACATTGCTAATATACAGGTGTATTAATCAATGGGAGCAGGTCAGAAGCGCTGAAACTCTTATTTGGCAGACTGCTGCAGCATGGGCGTGTTTTTGACAAAAAACCGACAGCATCAATACGGCCGGCTTCTTTGTCAGGATGAGCTTATTACCGCGTCAATTCAAAAACGCTCTTATGACCATCAATCTCGATAGTCATAAGCATCTTATCATTGGGCAACAGACGGATTTGAGCTGGGATTTGTGATTTGTGGAACGGGTGACCAAACAGCTCTGGCTTATCGGAATAGGCATAGCTGTTGAAATTCAACTCGTCGCCGACCCAGTGCACATTATTAAACAGGTAACGCCAATTATTATCTGCCTCATGGAACAGTGTGAATCGACCCTGCTTATCCTTAGTGATCTCTAACTGAGTAATCTTTTTCGACTGCCATTTGCCAACGAATTTCTCGAGATCATTATGTTCAGGGATCGACGGAGCCGCAATAAAATCGCCGGGCTTAAAGGCCGTCTTTTGACTTTTGTCCTCTGGTTTATACATCCCACACAAGGGCATGACTTGCGCCACTTTCAGATAGAAAAAGGTCAGGCTTTCATTCTCAAAATCAATAGGTTGTTTCAGCTTCATCACCCGCCCAATGATACCAAGAATCTTCAGTTGGGAGGCATGGTTTGACGATGTCAAACGAATAGTCTGGCTGCTTTTGTCAACCACATAGTGAGATTGCTCAACCCCCATTTTTACCTGTGGGTTTTCACAGTTAAATGAATGCAGCAGCACCTGATCATCGGCGCGGAACTCAACAACATTAGCGATACCGTTTTTTAATGGCAGCATCGCCCAGACTCCGATGAGAGCCTTTTTATCAACAGCAGAAGGTGAGGCAGGCTGAGCAGTTGGACGGGCACAGCCACTGAGTAGGGTCACAAGCAATACAACAATCATGTGTTTAAACATGGTACATCCTGTAAGGAAATAGCGAAAAAAAGGTGAATATAAACCAGTCCGTGGAAAGAGATAACAAACATAACAAAGTTTTCTTCAGCCATGCTGACAGTAGCTTAGCCGACATTTATTATGATTTTCATATCGTTTTACATACAACTTTAAACCTATGCTATGTACGTCAGGTGACTGGCTGCATGATCATTACTGATGTCCGCTCCTCGCTCTCAGCAGACCTTCAGCGCCACCTGCTTGTCTGCTGTGTGCCAGAGGCGAACGTTGCTAACGACAGGGTGTACTAATCAACGGGGAGCAGGTCAGTTAAGCATGCAGCCTTGATCATTAAGCCAATGCTGCGTATTTAATAATTAATGAAATAAGCAAAACTGGAGTTATTTACTATCAGTAAAAAGTGGATTAACTATTGAAGTACGTATGAACTAAACAGCATACGATATCTGTAATCAGGTTTATGTTTCTGAATATAACGCTCGTGTGCCCTAATTAACCCCAAGGTAGGGCTAATGGGCACCCGGCCAGCTAATCTCAAAGATAGAGGCACCCTTACTCGTCTGGCGATATACGACATTACCACAATGGGCTTTTGCGATAGCTTTCACGACAGCAAGGCCCAGTCCGCTGCCGCTATTTCCGCCGGTGCCTATTTCTCGTCCACGCTGAAAGGCATCAAATATATGTTCAGCCAGCTCATCGTCAATTCCAGGCCCCTCATCTTCTACGCTAAGCCTGCACAGACCTTCAGAGAGACTCGCGCTAATCAATATTCTGCCCGGTAATGCATAGCATCGGACATTTTCCAGCAAGGCAAGCAATGCTTGCCGGATACGTACGGGATCGCAGTGAACAGGTTCGCGGCAGGACGCTATTTCTGTAGTGAACCCCGCGGTTTTCAGCCGCGGTCCGATCATGTTCATAACGGTGTCAATCTCTTCAGCAATATCTGCCATCCGCCACTGCAAGCGGAGATGGCCGCTGTCGGCAAGCCCCACAACGCGTAGATCTTCAATCAGGCAGGTCAGTCCTTCAACCTGGGTGAGTAGACGGCGAAACTGAGGTACGTCGGGAGGGAAGATGCCGTCAGCAAGCCCCTGCAGACGGCCGCGCAATATAGTCACCGGTGTGCGCAGTTCATGGGCTATAGCCGCATTCCAAAATCGCTGCTCCCGCTCCATGCGTTGCAGACGCTCTGCCATAATATTGAAATCATTCACCAGAGTGACCGTTTCTACGAGCGAATGGTCCTCAGTCGATGCGCGCGCGCCAAGATCTCCTTGAGCGACTAGCCTCAGACTGTGAGCCACTGAGTTCAGAGGGATCAATATTCGGCGTGAGAGTTTGAAGGCTACGGCAACAGCAATGGTGATCGCCGTCATCGTTGTGACAGCCATCCAGATCCATTCAGGACCTGTTGGTACCCAGCTGTCAGTCTCTGAAATCAGATTGGGGGAAAATGTAAACACCAGCGAGTAAAAAGCGTAGGCGCTCACTTGCACAAGAAGAACGATACCCACCGCCATAAATCCCATTGACAGCGCAATCTGCCGACTGAGACCCGTTGCGAACTTCATATCCTACTCCCCAGACGATATCCAACACCGCGTACGCTCTCGGGGATGCCAGTGACATTGAGTATTTCAAGTTTCTTACGCAATTTACTGATATGACTGTCTACCGTACGAGCAAGTGTTTCGCCTTCAGGAAGACAGGAAGAAAGAAGCTCTTCGCGTGAGAATACGCGTTTTGGCGCCTGCATAAGATATACCAGTAGCCGGAACTCTGTCAGAGTGAGCATCAGGGCGTATTGAACTCCCTCAATGTTGATGCTTGCCTCATGATACTCAAGATCAACCTCAAATCCGTTTACTCTGAGAATTCGCTGCTCAGCATTGACATTGTTTGCAGCAATGCGTCGCAATACCGCCTGCGTGCGAGCCACGACCTCTGCGGGATTAAACGGCTTAACGACGTAATCATCCGCACCAGTGCGCAGCCCCATAAGCTTATCAATATCCTGATCCATCGCGGTTAGCATAATAACTGGGGTGGTGCCACGATGACGAACTTCTGCCAGCACCTGCCACCCATCGACCTCAGGCATCTGCACATCTAAAAGAATCAGATCTGGCTTGAGAACTCGGTGCATCTCGAGTGTGCGGCGACCGTCACCGGCATGTACTGTCTTAAATCCAGAGCGGATTAGGTAGGCTGAGAGAATATCTGCAATTTCCGGCTCATCCTCGGCAATAAGTATCAGAAACTGGACCCCTTGGGCCAATTCAGTTTGAGATGTACTACACACGAATTTGTTGTTCATCGTGCCTCTCAGAAGGACAATTTTTTCTACTCTACATCTTTTCTCCATAAAACCACAACGCAACACCAACGTTAGCTATGCACAATCCTTCTGCTGAAAGGGGATAAACCCTTTGGTCTGCACGGAGTGGTTGGAGGATGAACATATGTGTTGCCTGTTATTGCATCTATGCATTGACCTTCGTCTCCCCCATTTTTGTTGGGGGAGAAGTGGAGAAGCCATTTTTTAGTCAATTCTATGATGCACACAAAAGCTCCTTGTGTTTCACGGAATTGAGCGTGGTAAAGCAACACTACGTCATGGTTGCCGTTAATGAACCGACTTTGCCTGAAAGCCAATACATGCTAGTCGCGAAAGCGCTCAAGCATCTCCTACATAACATTAAGCACATTCTACATAACGTTAAACATGCCTTAGCGGATTGCTTCTCGGTGCCTGTGGAAAAGAAAAATGAGAATTAAGATAAAATCAATATGGAGAGCCGCCGGGATCACGCTTTTCGCACTGATAATCATGTCTGGCTGTGATGGTTCGGACAAAATGCAAGAACAACCTGTTACCCCGCCAAGGGTTTCTGTAACGACGTTATTAACAGAGCAGGTCGTCCTTAACGATGTGTTGCCAGGTCGCGTGAATGCCATTCGGACTGCCGAGATCCGGCCTCAGGTCGGAGGGATAGTACAACGTAGATTGTTCGAGCAAGGCGTCGAGATCAAGGCCGGACAAGCTTTGTTTCAACTTAATCCAGCGCCTTTCAGAGCTGACGCTGATGTTGCTGCAGCCGGACTTAAACGCGCTGAATCTGTGATGTTTCACAAACGCTCACATACTGCCCGCATGAAATTACTGATCCAGACGGGGGCAGTCAGCCGACAGGCATATGATGACTTGGTATCGCAGTTAGAGCAGGCCGTTGCTGATGTGGCCCAGGCTCGCGCAGTACTGGTCCGCCGACAACTTGATGTGAAATTTTCCACGGTGGATGCTCCCATTTCAGGGCGTATCGATCAGGCGCTAGCCACCGAGGGCACACTGGTCGCACCAAATGACAGTAATGCCATGGCGCGTATTCAGCAGATTGACCAAGTATATGTTGATGTACGTCGCCCGGCTTCAGCGCTGGAGTCTTTGCGTGATGCATTGAATCAAAATCAGGAGTCTTCCTCCTCGGTCAGTGCCCTTTCTGTAGATATTCTGCGCAGTACTGGGGAACGTTATCCCGTTTCAGGCCAGATCCTTTTCTCGGGTATCGCAGTCGATCCTGGTACAGGTGACGTGCTTCTGAGAATCATCGTCAATAATCGTGCGCGACTGTTACTTCCCGGGATGTTTGTACGTGCCATCGTGCCGCGAGGAAAACCAATATCGTCGCTACTTATACCTCAGCAAGCCGTTTCTCATAGTAGAGGTCAATCCCAGATTTGGGTCGTCGATACTCAGAATAGGGCCAGGCTGGTCACTGTCAAACTGGGCGAACTGATAGATCAGCGGTATCGCGTTATTACCGGTGTGGCGGCTGGGCAGCGGATTGTGACCCAGGGAGGCGAGCGTCTTATTGATGGCGCAACTATCGTGCCTCAGGTAGTTACTTTTTCAGGACCGATTGAACATTTGCAAAACGATGAAGATAGGAAAAGCTGAGCCATGTCAGAATTTTTCATAAACCGGCCTATCTTCGCTTGGGTGATCGCTATTTTCATTGTTTTACTCGGTATCATTGCGCTTCCGCAACTGCCTATAGCACGCTATCCCTCCATTGCACCGCCGACGGTAAGCATCAGTGCAAGTTATCCCGGGGCGACAACTCAGACGATGAGTGATTCTGTCCTGGCTCCCCTTGAGCGTGAACTCTCTGGGGTTAAAGACATGCTGTATTTTGAATCCTCTGCGGATACGGCAGGGACAGCGCAAATCACCGTGACTTTTAAACCAGGCACAAACCCGGACCTGGCTCAGGTAGATGTACAGAACCGTCTTAAAACTATTGAACCACGGCTTCCACAAGCCGTAAGGCAAAACGGGTTAACTGTGGAATCGGCTGACTCGGGTTTTCTTTTGATAGCAAGCCTTACCTCCGCAGGGGGAAAACACAATGAATTAGAGTTAGGCGATTATCTGGCGCGAAACATTATTGAAGAACTTCGTCGGGTCCACGGCGTCGGGCGTGTTCAATTCTTTGGTGCTGAGCAAGCCATGCGTATTTGGGTTGATCCTGCCAAACTGATTTCGTACGGGTTGTCGATGAGTGATATCTCCGCGGCGATCAACCAGCAAAACGTACAGATTGCTCCAGGTCGTATTGGTGATGCTCCGACCATTTCAGGACAAAAGGTCACTGTGCCGTTGACTGTTCAGGGACAGTTGCAAACACCTGAAGAGTTTGCAGCTATAGTGCTGAAGTCCACTCAGGAAGGGGCCATGGTTGTTATAGGAGATGTTGCCCGTATTGAGTTAGGTGCGCAGTCCTATGGATTTACAAACCGTGAGGACGGCAAACCCTCCTCCGGGGTAGCTGTTCAGCTTGCACCTGGGGCAAATGCAGTAAAGACTGCTGATGCTATCGAGTCTCGACTGGCGGAATTGCAAGCATCAATGCCTGCGGACATGCACATCTCCGTTCCTTTTAACAATGCCCCATTTGTTAAAATTTCTATTCACAAGGTCATCTACACCCTTATTGAAGCCATGATATTGGTGTTTCTGGTGATGTTTCTGTTTTTGCAAAAGGTTCGTTATACCCTGATACCCGCCATCGTAGCCCCCATTGCATTGCTTGGAACACTTGCGGTGATGCAGTTGTCGGGTTTTTCAGTAAATGTGCTCACTATGTTTGGTATGGTGCTGGCCATCGGTATCATTGTCGATGATGCGATTGTGGTGGTGGAAAATGTTGAGAGAATAATGGCTGCTGAAGGCCTTTCAGCAAAAGCAGCCACGTCAAAAGCGATGAAGGAAATTTCCGGCGCTGTAATAGGTATTACGCTGGTCCTGACGGCTGTTTTCATTCCTATGGCATTTGCTCCAGGTTCTGTCGGCGTAATATACCGCCAATTTTCTCTCTCTCTGGTTGTATCCATCCTCTTTTCAGCCTTTCTTGCTCTTAGTTTAACACCAGCACTCTGTGCCACGCTGCTCAAGAAAGAGATTCCGAAACGGCATGAGAAGCGAGGCTTTTTTGGCTGGTTCAACCGAGTATTTGAACGTTTGACTCACAGATATGCATTGTGGGTTTCCAGACTGCTCAGCCATACCACAAGAATGATCTTGATATATATTGCCATCACAGGCGCATTGATATTGTCATTCAGATATCTGCCATCAGCCTTCCTTCCCGAGGAGGATCAGGGATACTTCATCACAACCTTCGAGCTTCCTTCGGATGCAACTCAGGAACGTACGCTTCAACTGTTAAAAATGTATGAAGAGCACGTCGCGTCACGACCAGGGATCTCCAGCAACACAGCTATTATGGGATTTGGATTTTCAGGTTCGGGTCCGAATACTGCAATCGCTTTCACTAAGCTCAAAGACTGGGGAGAGCGTGAAGGTACTAGCGTTAAAAATGAAATTATGCGGGTTCAGAAAGTGATGGAGGCGGCACCTGAAGGAACGGTGATGAGTCTTTCCCCTCCTGCCATTGAGGATTTAGGCACGTCTTCTGGCTTTAATTTGCGCCTTCAGGATAGGTCAGGCCAGGGCTATATCGCGTTGAAAAAAGCAGAAAGCCGCCTTATCGAACTCGCCGCCAAGAGCCAGGTTGTGTCTGGTGTGTACGCTGAAGGACTTCCGTCGGGAGCCAGTATTGGGCTCAAGATCGATCGGCAGAAGGCACAATCTTTTGGGGTGTCATTTAGCAACATCAGTGACACTCTGACAACGGCTATAGGTTCTTTGTATGTTAACGACTTTCCTAACAGCGGACGAATGCAGCAAGTTATTGTTCAGGCCGATGCACCCGCGCGAATGCAACTTGATGACGTTCTGAAACTCAATGTCAGAAACAATGCGGGAGGTATGGTTCCGTTGAGCGAATTAGTCTATCCGGCCTGGACTGACACCCCTTTGCAGCTCGTGCGTTATATGGGATACCCATCCGTACGAATTTCAGGAAGCGCTGCCGCCGGTGTTTCAAGTGGTGAAGCGATGGCAGAAATGGAACACCTTGCTGCAGGGCTCCCACCGGGTTTCACACTTGATTGGACCGGAGAGTCGTTGCAAGAAAAATCCTCTTCTTCACAGGCGCCACTTCTGATAGTGATATCAATTCTGGTCATTTTCCTGGTGCTTGCTGCTCTCTATGAAAGCTGGTCTGTGCCCATGTCAGTCTTGATGGTTGTACCGCTGGGACTCATCGGCGCAGTGGCAGCCGTTCTCTTACGCGACCTCCCTAACGATGTTTTCTTTAAAGTAAGTATGATAACCGTGATTGGCCTGTCGGCAAAAAATGCCATTCTCATTATAGAGTTTGCTCTCCAGTTACGTGTCGAGGGCAAGGGGCTTATTGAGGCTGTAGTCATGGCGGCTCGGCTGCGGTTACGCCCCATCCTGATGACATCATTGGCATTTACGTTAGGTGTGTTGCCGCTGATGCTTGCAACGGGGGCAAGTGCGGAAACTCAGCATGCCATTGGTACAGGGGTATTTGGCGGCATGGTGAGCGCAACGTTTCTCGCTATTTTTTTCGTTCCGATTTTCTTTGTCTTCATCGTTGGATTACAACAACGTGTGGTGAACTGGCGACAAAACAAAATCAAGATGTCTCACAGAAAATGATGATAGAACTGTTCTAAAAAAGTGATTTGCAAAAACAACTGATAAATATCATAAATGCGGCATTAGGCCTACCTATTATTCTCATTACTACTTTTTGGGGAAATGACGCAGACACCGATGTTATCAGAGCGGCATAGGTTAGTAATCTTTAAAGGTCAACCGTTGGGTTAGGATAATATATCGTTGGCGTTGTAAAGTTAACATTCGATAGAGGATTCGTTGTGATGAAAATTGAGACAGAAAGGCTTGTGATAAGGCATTTTGAAGATAAGGATGCACCGGGATTATTGGATTACCTTTCAAACCCGCGCGTAAATTGTTTTATGGATGAAAAGCTGAACTCACCAGAAGAGGCTATTATTGAAGCTAAGAGAAGAAGCAAAAATGAAACGCAATTCGCTGTATGCCTGAAAGAAACCGATGAGATTATCGGTGACTTATTTGCAGACAATTCAAATACCGAAGATTGTGATACTTATGCTGTAGGATGGCACTTTAACGAAAAATATGAGGGCAAAGGATATGCAAGGGAATCAGCCAGAGCCTTTTTTTCTTTCTTATTTAACACGAAGAATGCCCGGCGTATTTTCGCCTACGTAGAGGATTACAACGTACGTTCTCAAAAACTATGTCAGTCACTCTTTATGCGCCAAGAAGCATGCTTTATGGAGTTCGTGTGTTTTAGATCGACGCTAAGTGGCGAAAAAGAAAAATATGAAGATACATATGTATACGCTATTTTGAAAAAAGAGTGGGACCAGTAAATAATCATTGAACCTATAAATCCCTGCCCCGCAGTTTTTTCAGCCCATGAAGCAGAGCAGAAAAAACTCGGGCTTGTGAGCATCCTCAGTATCATATGAACCCCAATCTGCAGAAATATAATTCAGGCAATATACGACACTGCGTGTGGATTGACTCAAATCGGTTTCGATGATGTGTGCTTCGCGATGAAAACCTTTGGTCAGAGACAACTAAAAAGGGAAGTGTCTCACTTACGCTGACATGAGCCATGTATCGAGTAATTCCGAGATATGCAATAGCAAATTCATTCTCGAAAAAGAGCTTTTCACACAAAACCACGACAATATAAATATTCAAAAATCCATCATTCCTCCATCATTCCTTGACCGGAAATTCATTGATCATTGTTACTCTAAAAGCCTGATAACTTCCAGGCCATCGACTCAAACGGCCTCTTATAAAATTACCTTCTAACTTCAGAGGCTATAATGGCGTCTCAAATTTTTATTAAAGAAAAAAAGACCAAACTACCAGGAAAACCTTGGGGATTATATGTTTCTCTTTTTACTGGGAGGTTGAGACCCAATGAATTATGGAATTCATTACACTTTAGACTTAAATTTATGCTTCGTTCTCTTATTATGCCATTGTCAATGTACAAGCTTTTAACGATGATTACTCGCCACCAAAATTATGAACAACTTTTATTTGCGCAACCAAGATTACCCTGTCGTCTTCATCGGCCTTACCTAACCACCAAACTTAACCGCAAAGAGAAATTGAATGGATTACTTAATCACTATAGCATGATGAACAATATTGTAGATAGTACAGGTTTCTGCCAGCACCTCGGATTTAGTGGGCTTTGTATCGCAAGGCTGACGGGAAAGGATGGGGGGAGATATTTAATAAATTTTTCATCATGGTATAAACTTGATCGAGAAGGCGAATCCAGTATTATTTTAAAAAATGCTGAAGGGCAAGTTTTAGCAGAGATTTCTTTTCTCTTTTGTATTATTGAGGGGCAATCAACCCTTTTAATTGGAGGACTTCAGGGACCAAACACTGAGGCAGCAAGACTTACCATTCAGCAAGCAACCAAAAACCTTCATGGTCTTTTCCCAAAGAAAGTGGTTTTCGAAGCGACTATGATGCTAGGAAATAATTTTGGCGTGGAGTCGATCATAGCTGTAAGTAATAAAACACATGTTTATCAATCCCTTCGCTATAAGAACCGACAACAGCATATTCACGCAAATTATAACGAATTTTGGGAAACACAGGGCGGTTTGCTTGGCGACAATGGGCTTTATACATTTCACAATAAGGTGCCAAGAAAATCTATAGAGGATATTGTAAGTAAGAAACGTGCTGAATATCGCAGACGTTATGATTTAATGGATGATATGCAAAAACAGATTTCCATTACTTTTCAAAAAATCGAGAATAGTCAAGGCACTGCGGGCGCGCTAAGTTCGAGCGTTCTCGATGTGAAATAAATATCGCTCATGCTTCACGTTATTGTTTATTTTCGACTCCTAAATATTTGTAAAAAATAGGGCTCGTCATGGACTTTATTGAATAAATCTAAGTTAGATGAAATATCTCCCTGCCAGTCACTTTCCCAGAGGGAATCCCCCCGAAAAATAGGTGTATTTATATGTAGAATTTTCTCGTATCTGAACCGGGGAAATTTCTATGAACAATCACGATTACCGACAGCCAATCATGACCATCCTTGGGCATTGAGGTGGTTTTTTCGCTACCGGCCAGTCAGGTGGACTCATTGAGTGGAAAGGAGAACCGACTGCAATACGGTGTGATAACGGGTCAGAATATAAATGTAAGTAATTTATATCATTGGCGAATCAATAAAATTCAACACTTGATTTATTCAGCCCGGTAATCCTCAGAAAAATGCCTATACTGAGCGGTATACCAAACAGTGCGTTATGACTGGCCGGGACAGTATCTTTTTTCATCGTAGGATGAATTGCAGGGCTATACTACGTACGCGGTAGCAATAATCTTATAATCATGAACGTCCGAGTATGGCGTTGAAAGGGTACACGTCGATACAACATATCCAACGCATGACCTGACTCTACTTATTGCCTCCGTTAAAAATGGGAGGATTACCGTCTGGCTCCCTGTTGTCATTTACCTAAGTCACTATAGAGAGATAAAGGCCGTGATGCCAGATTGAATTGATTAAGATAATCCAGAATTGTTACGTGCAGAATTTCCGCTTCTCGCTCAAAGCAGCCCGTCATGCCTGTTAAAAAAACAGTCTTAACGTAGGATATTTTCCGTTTTCCAAGCGGACCCCTTACTGCGAACTTTGTTGATCTAAACAATCTCCTCCATACATACGCATTTACTCATTGTCTACGAATGCTCTAAACTTGCCAGTGGGACAAAATGGAAGTTAACCAGGAACGGTTATGTACAACAACAACGAAGTCATCAGTTACCTTCAGGCCAATAAAATTCTCGCCTTAAAGCTAGACCATGCCGTTTCTGCCGTCGGTCATCAGGTCACAAATCAAGTTGATACATTGGGGAAGGGAGCTACCCGGCTACTGTATTACACATCCTGTTTCACAGATGAATACAACGATGTTTGCCAGAAACAAAAGACGGAAGATTTGCGCTTCAGGAATGGCGTAATTCGCATTATCCAACATGGTGATGTGGCCTATGAAATGCTTCATATTTACTTTGAAGAAATATTTAAATACAAAACCAATGATCAATTAGAGCACATTAAAAGAGCGCTTATGGCTGTCAATGTTCATATCGCCGCCAGCTCTCTTACAGGTGCAGGATACGCTTTAGCGGTCGCTACCAGTGTACGCATAGGATTGAATCTAAGTATGCAACTCAGCACCCTTACGGGCCGTGGGGCAGGTATAGCTGCCGGTGTAGTAGCTACCTATGGCTTGGTTCAGAAAGCGGCGGATAGTGCCAATCGTCTACACGTCCAATACCCAGCCTATTACTCTGCGCTTTACACTCAACAATTGGAAATGATGTATTTCCTGATTGAACCGTTGTTCGAACGCGCGGGAGCACTTGAAGTGCAATGGTCTTCTGATTCAGGCATAGCAAACATCATCACTCGAATGATTCGATAACCATGACTAAATTGCTAAAGAAATTTTTACTGTGGCAACTCAGGTTTTTATCATCGCTGTACGGGCCTGTGATTCTCACTGTTATTTTCGCGCTGCTTCAGGGCTATTTTTACCCTAATAGTCCTGTCTGGCCGATAGGTGTATTCGCCATAATTATGATTTTTATTTTTACGCGTTACTGTAAATGGTGACAACTTAAAGATCACTATTATTGAAATAATCACTGATAAGGAAATTACATGTCTGCTCCAGCACATTTATGGCTTGAAGATGAAAACGGCTCTCCGATGGTCGGTAGCTGCATGATGCCACTGCGCTTAGGTTCTATCGAGTTAAAATCATTCTCTCACGGTGTCACTATTCCAGTAGATCCAAGCTGGGGAAAACTTACAGGTACACGCGTTCACCGCCCAATCGCGATAGTGAAAGAATTTGATCAGACAACACCACTACTTTACCGCGCTGTCTGCGAAGGCCGAACAATGAAGAAGGCGACAATCAAGATGTACCATATTCTGGAATCGGGTATCGAGACTGAGTATTTCAATATCATTCTGGAAAACGTGAAGTTCACAACGGTTGCACCATATCTTGCTCCTAACGGTATGAGTAGTACTCACCTTGAAACGCTCGAATTACGTTATGAAGCGATCACTTGGAAGTATACGGAAGGAAATATCATCTATCGCGATTCATGGAACGATCGTTGTGTCGCCTGAGATCTTCTAACGAAAAGTCGCAGGGTAGAACGCCCTGCACACCCTCATATCCGAAACTTCAAAGTAACAGACTGAGCCAGCATCGAACTAAATAAAGAAATATTCAGCCAAATCAGGAAAATCGTCTGCATAGAAGGCACTGATTTTTCAGCACTGATCAAAGTGACCATATTCATCACCTCTTTTGAGGAGATCAACGAGCTACGGAAAGTGCTTTACCGAAATTATGGTGATCACCTGCCAGCCAGTTCGCTTGTAGAAGTAAGCCGCCTTTTCTCACCTGACCTCTCAATAGAAATCGAGGCTATATTCGGCCTTTGATGCATTGCTCACTGCTGGATAGTGACAGCTGCTCGGCTTTAATAACGTTCTATCAAGCCAGCCGCAATGTGTTAGTTTCCACTTTTCGCTCAACGCTGCCCGTAAATCCCTATCAGCTTAAAAAAGCAGGCTTAACGTGGGATATTTTCCGGTTTTTAATTGGATCCCTTAAACTATACCGCGCAGGTCATAGCCTATGAGCAATGACCATAAACGGCGGTAATCCTGGGTTTTTGGACCCGTGAGTTAGAACCATTGCCAGAATGTTCATCAGTGTCTGTTTATAAGGCCTTCCATTCGGTTCGCGCTGACGCGCCAGGCGGCAACGACGAACGAAGAGGGTGGTCAGCTGTTCATACGAAGGAAGTAAAATGCTTTTGCCAGATTTGAGCTTTACAAAAACCCTATATCAATCGTCATTTCAAGAATGAGTCGTCCGCTGTTTATTTCTCTGGATGGGCCCAAGGGAGTTGGTAAAACCACACTATTGGAGGCCATTACGAAAGTATTAAGGGCAGACAATAAGAAGGTGATCCGACTTTGCGAGAAAAAGAGCGATCCGTACAGGAGGGAAACAATGGCCCTCGTGAACAGGCTTGCCAGAAATCCCGCCCTGGATTTGGAATTGGAGGTTTGTGAGCGCTTTGCTGATAGCCGTGCATGGATTTCCCGGCATGTGCTGACTAAACAGCCACCGGGTAGCATTATCTTGATGGATCGTTGGTACCCGTCGGAAGCCGCTTTTCGCCGGATGGTTCCATTTGCAAAGATTTTACAGCTTAACATTGAACGAAACGTGCGAACGCCAGACCTGCATGTCGGGGTTGTTACAGCGCCGGATATTTCATGGGCCAGGGCCGCGGCCCGACCGCGTGGGCTAAGTAGTACTGTGATTCATAAGCTGGAAGATCATGTCGCTTGTACCAAGGCGTTCGAGCGAGAAACTGCAGATCACGGCTGGTTTTTATGCCGTAATGAAGGAATGATCGAAGACGTAACGATGCAGGTTATTTCTGAGATCTACCGAGTGCTTGGATACCCATAGGCCTCGGTTTTGCGGGCAGAGCTTCCGCCGTATGCCGCCAGTAATGACGACAACAATGGGCAGATTAATCAGGATGAGTGATCCAAAAGTTACGGTGAATCAGGCTGGCTGCAAAGGCGGTAGGGAATTCATAATGAATCGCTAAGTTCAATTCCGGCTGCGCAGAGCCAATGTTAGCAGGGATGGGTAAGCTCCGCTCTTCACTCAAAGCAGATTTTCAGATTTCAACCCCGACCCAACAACCAAACACCGTTAACTCACTCCCAGCTGACGGTGTGTTCCCATCGCCAAACACCTACTTCTTCACAATCCCCGCAATATCATTGGTATTCATCAAATGATAATCACCGTTCATGTCGGTGTAGCTGGTCATGCCGGTATTGCGATCTTTGTCCGGCTCACCGTGGGCAAAAAACTGATCGCCCGCTTTGGTATTGATGACGTAATCACTGGCGCAGCCAGTTAGCGTCAGGGTCAGAGCCAGCGCCATCAGGCAGGTTAATCTCTTCATTGTTCAGTAGTTTCCCGTTGCAATCATCTGCCTGCATTACAAAACATACGGCCTGAAGAAGCAAAGGATAAAAATGTCAGCAAGCGTGATCATGCGAGATGATTGCAGGATTTTCTGTTGTTCATTTTGGTGCAAGCGCTTGTGGCGGGGTCTTTTTCGGCTGTCATTCGGCACCAGCGCAGTGCGGTGTGATCCCGCCGTTGTTTCTGCAACTTGCCTGCGGGTTCCTTCGCACCCGCTCTATAATGACAATAACTTATCAATTAATTATAAGTTGCAACACTGGCAGCAATTTTGCTTAAGGTTTACACCTTTGGCGAAACCGTAAGGAAACCCCGCAGTCGTCCCCAGGAAGATTTCACCCACTCTACCCCTCAGTGCTTTTTGTTGGTGTTTTTGCTTCAGGATTTATGACCACGCTCAGGCGTTCTTACTAAAACCATTTTGCTCAAACAGGCTACTAAGGATCACGATGATGTCGATGAAATTAATAAGAAATCCTCTCTCCCTTTTACTGGCAGGCTGTCTGGTGACGGCGTTCTCCGCGCAGGCGGATATTGTCATTGGTGTGGCGGGGCCGTTTACCGGGCCGAATGCCACCTACGGTGATCAGTACTGGCACGGCGCAACGCAGGCGGCGGAAGACATTAACGCGGCGGGCGGCATTAACGGGCAGAAAATCAAACTGGTGCAGGGCGATGACGCCTGCGAGCCGAAACAAGCGGTGGCGGTGGCGAACCGTCTGGTCGATCAGGACAAAGTACAGGCAGTGGTCGGGCATTTCTGTTCCTCTTCCACCATGCCGGCCTCTGAGGTGTATAACGACGCCGGAATTATCGCGATCACCCCTGGTTCGACTAACCCGCAGATCACCGAGCGCGGCATGACCGACATGTTCCGCATGTGCGGGCGTGATGACCAGCAGGGGCTGGTGGCCAGTGATTATATCGTCGATAAACTGCACGCCAAACGCGTAGCGGTGATCCACGACAAAGACACCTACGGTCAGGGGTTAGCGGATGCCACTAAAGCGGCACTGAATAAACGCGGCGTGAAAGAGGTGATGTATGAAGGGCTGTCGCGTGGCGAAAAAGATTTTAACGCGCTGGTCACCAAAATCAGCGCGGCCAAACCTGACGTGGTGTTCTTCGGCGGCTGCCACCCGGAAGCCGGTCCGCTGGTGCGTCAGATGCGCGAACAGGGCGTGAAAGCCACTTTCTTCTCCGGTGACTGTATCGTCAACGAGGAGATGGTGACCGCTGCCGGTGGCCCGCAGTACACCAACGGTATTCTGATGACCTTCGGCAAAGACCCGCGCCTGATCCCGGACGGCAAAGCGGTCATTGATAAATTCCGCGCCAGCAAATTCGAGCCGGAAGGTTACACCCTCTATTCTTACGCTTCTGTGCAAGCGATAGCCGCTGCCTTCAAAGCCACCGGCGGGACTGATTCCGCCAAAGCCAGTGCCTGGCTAAAAGCCAACAGTGTTGACACCGTGATGGGCAAAAAGTCCTGGGACAGCAAGGGTGACCTGAAAGTCTCGGATTACGTAGTCTATAAGTGGGATGACAAAGGCAAATATCAGGAAGTGAAATAAAGCCATTTTATTTGCCATTTTGAACCCGGGCAGTGCTCAAACTCCTCACGTACTACGTGTACGCTCCGGATTTTCCGCGCTGGCCGGGTCCAAACTGGCTGCAACAATAACGCTTTATGAGTTCTGACCGCGCTTCCCCAAACGCGGTCGCAAAAAGAGACTGCGTATTTATGGATTCATTCTTCCTGCAACAGCTGTTTAACGGCATTACGCTCGGTGCCGTTTATGGCCTGATCGCCATCGGCTACACCATGGTGTACGGCATTATTGGCATGATTAACTTCGCCCATGGCGAGGTTTACATGATTTCCGCCTATCTGTGCGCCATTGCGCTGGCGCTGCTGTCATTTTTTGGGCTGCACTCTTTTCCGCTACTGATCCTCGGTACGCTGGTGTTCACCATCGCGGTGACCGGCGTTTATGGTTGGGTGATTGAACGTATCGCCTATAAACCGCTGCGAAACTCTACCCGTCTGGCACCGCTTATCTCCGCCATCGGCATGTCGCTTATTCTGCAAAACTACGCACAAATCAGTCAGGGGCCGCGCCAGCAGGGCATTCCGACCATGATTGAGGGCGCGCTGCGTTTTCACATTGGCGAAAGTTTTGTCCAGATGACCTACACCAAGATCTTTATTCTGATCGCCTCGCTGGTGGGTATGTTGGTACTGACTTACGTCATCGGCCACACCAAACTGGGGCGCATGTGCCGTGCGGTACAACAGGATCGTAAAATGGCCTCGATCCTTGGGATCAACACGGACCGCATTATCTCGCTGGTGTTTATGATTGGCGCGGCGATGGCCGGGCTGGCGGGCGTGTTAGTCACCATGAATTACGGCACCTTTGATTTTTACGCCGGGTTTATCATCGGCATCAAAGCCTTTACGGCGGCGGTGTTGGGCGGGATTGGATCACTGCCAGGCGCCATGCTCGGTGGGCTGATTCTGGGCATCGCCGAAGCGCAATTTTCGGGAATGGTGAACTCCGATTATAAAGACGTTTTCTCCTTCGGATTGCTGGTGGTGATTTTGATCTTCCGCCCGCAGGGCCTGTTAGGCCGCCCCGTTGTGGCCAAGGTGTAAGGGAGACATTATGTCTGAACATGTATTATCTTCCGGCATTCAGTTGAAACCCTGTCTGTTGGACGCCATTCTGGCCGGGCTGATTGCCCTGATTATCTTTGGGCCGATTGTCGGCGTCGTGCTCGACGGCTACAGCTTTAATTTTCATACGCAGCGGCTGGTGTGGATCATTGCTGCTGTGATGGCCGGACGTTTCCTGCTCAGCCTGTTTTTGCAAACGGCTCCCGGCCAGCGGGCGATGCAGCGCTTTGACGCCGACAGCGCGGGTGTCTATGTGCTGCCCGCCGGTCACAAAAGCCATCTGCGCTGGATTATTCCGCTGATTCTGGTGCTGGCGGTTTTCTTTCCGTTGGTGGCCACCAAGTACATTCTGACCGTGGCCATTCTGGGCTTGATTTATGTGTTGTTGGGTCTTGGGCTGAACATTGTGGTCGGGCTGGCGGGGCTGCTGGATTTAGGCTACGTGGCGTTTTACGCCATCGGCGCTTACGGGCTGGCGCTCGGTTATCAGTATCTCGGCCTGGGGTTCTGGTCGATGCTGCCCATCGCGGCGATTATGGCGGCGATGGCCGGTGCGCTGCTTGGGTTTCCCGTGCTGCGTATGCACGGCGACTATCTGGCGATTGTCACGCTGGGCTTTGGCGAAATCATCCGTCTGGTGCTCAATAACTGGGTGAGTTTTACCGGCGGGCCGAACGGTATCTCTGCGCCGTCACCCACGTTGTTCGGGCTGGAGTTTGGCCGCCGGGCCAAAGAGGGCGGGGTGCCCATTCATGAATTCCTCAATATTCCCTATAACCCCAATCTGAAATTTATCTTTATCTACGCCATCCTGATTCTGGTGGTGCTGCTGGTGCTGTACATCAAACACCGCCTGACCCGTATGCCGATTGGCCGTGCGTGGGAAGCACTGCGCGAGGATGAAATTGCCTGCCGCGCGATGGGGCTAAATCATGTGCTGGTCAAACTGTCGGCCTTTACGCTCGGCGCCTCGACGGCCGGCATTGCCGGGGTGTTTTTCGCCACCTATCAGGGCTTCGTTAACCCAACGTCGTTCACCTTCTTTGAGTCCGCCCTGATCCTGGCCATCGTGGTGCTGGGGGGGATGGGGTCCACCATCGGCGTGGTGCTGGCGGCTTTTGTGCTCACCGTTGCGCCCGAGCTTCTGCGCAGTTTTGCCGAATACCGCGTGCTGCTGTTTGGCGTGCTGATGGTGGTGATGATGATCTGGCGGCCACGCGGGTTAATTCGCATCAGCCGCAGCGGTTTTGCTGTGCGTAAAGGAGTCGCGCCATGAGTGAAGCGTTGGTGCAGCACGATGACAATATCCTCCGCGTAGAGCATCTGATGATGCATTTTGGCGGCATTAAAGCGCTGAACGACGTCAATCTCGAGGTGCGACGGGGTTCGATAACGGCGCTGATTGGCCCGAACGGCGCGGGTAAAACCACGGTTTTCAACTGCCTGACCGGTTTTTATAAGGCCAGCGGCGGCCATATTCTGCTTAATACCCGGCTGAAGACCACCAACGTGATCCAGGTGCTCGGGCAGAAATTTCAGCCCGGCGACTGGTTTAATCCGCCACAGTTCGGGCGGCGGTTGTTTTACAAAATGTTCGGCGGTACTCATCAGGTGAATCGCGCCGGGCTGGCCCGCACTTTCCAAAATATCCGCCTGTTCCGCGAGATGTCGGTGGTGGAGAACCTGCTGGTGGCACAACACATGCAGACTAACCGCAATCTGATCGCCGGTATTTTCAATACGCCGGGTTACCGCCAGGCGGAAGAGCGTGCGCTGGACCGTGCTTTTTACTGGCTGGAAGTGGTGGACCTGGTGGACTGCGCCAACCGTCTGGCCGGTGAGATGTCTTACGGCCAGCAGCGGCGTCTGGAGATCGCCCGCGCTATGTGTACCGCGCCGGAGGTGATCTGCCTGGATGAACCGGCCGCTGGGCTGAACCCGGTGGAAACGCGGGCGCTGAGTAGCATCATCCGCTTCCTGCGTGACCACCATCAAATCACGGTGCTGTTGATTGAACACGACATGGGCATGGTGATGGAGATTTCTGACCAGATCATCGTGCTTGACCATGGCGATGTGATTGCCCAGGGCACGCCGCAGGTGATTGCACACGACGAACGGGTGATCGCCGCCTATCTTGGCGCGGATGACGAGGAGACGGAACGATGAGTGAAGCCATGCTCGAATTTCGCGACGTGAATGTTTATTACGGCGCGATACAGGCGTTGCAAAACGTCTCATTGCAGGTTCATCAGGGAGAAACCGTGGCGCTGATCGGGGCTAACGGGGCAGGCAAATCGACCTTGTTGATGTCGATTTTCGGCCAGCCGCACATCCGCAGCGGGCAGATTCTGTTTCGCGGCGAAGATATCAGCCGTAAATCCACGCACTTTATTGCCTCCGGCGGCATTGCCCAATCACCGGAAGGGCGGCGCGTTTTCCCGGACATGACGGTCGAAGAAAACCTGCTGATGGGCACCATTCCCATTGGGGATAAATATGCTGCGGAAGATTTGCAAAGCATGTTTGACCTCTTTCCCCGGCTGAAAGAGCGGCGCAAACAGCGGGCGATGACCATGTCCGGCGGCGAACAGCAGATGCTGGCTATTGCCCGTGCACTGATGAGCCGGCCAAAACTGCTTTTACTGGATGAACCCAGCCTCGGTCTTGCTCCTCTCATCGTTAAACAGATTTTCCAGACGCTGCGCGAACTGGCGCAGAGCGGCATGACAATTTTTCTGGTGGAGCAGAATGCGCACCACGCGCTGAAACTGTCCGACCGGGGGTATGTCATGGTCAACGGCCAGATCCGCATGACCGGCAGCGGGGCGGAGTTACTGGGCGATAACGACGTACGTAAGGCGTATCTGGGAGGGATATAATTGCCGATCAATCAAGCACTTTAGGGCGAAATGAACCCCAAATCATACTTTCGCACATTTTGACTTGCTGTTGCCGAATGTTACGACATAATTGGAGTTAAGTTAAATATTTAATAAGAAGGGGCGCCATTCGATCACATCATTGAGATGTTTTGATGCTTCTTTGACCTCAGGCAGTCAACAGTCGTTGACCCTGCTGATGTTATTACGCTATATAACGCTTCCCCGTTTTTACGGCTCCTGCGCGGTGCAGGCATGATCCTCATTTTTAACCTTTTTTATGTCCCAGGGCGCAGCAGATGGTCTCAGATTTCGTTTCATTCCTGTTTTTCATATCGTCAATTTTCCTCTATGTCAGGCGGGCTTCTGCGGGTCGTGTCTGGTTTTCCCTGCTGCTGTTTTTCCTCAGTCTGTACGTCATTTTGAACCTGGTCCTGATAGGCAGTAACTATTTCACGGGTGATGGCATCACGGATGCTGTGATGTATACCGTCACCAGCAGTCTCAAAGGTGCGGGTCTCACCAAATATATTCTGCCGTTTTCCGGCCTGGTGGCGGCGCTGGCGGTCATCCTCACCTTGCTGATCTGGTGTTTGAAAAAACGTAAGGGCCACAACAGCAGCTGGGTCCACAGCGTGCTGGCGGTGGTACTGGCGGTGTTTTCGGTCGGTTCAACCCAGGCTTTTCAGAACATTTCCCGGTTGGTAAAAACGCAAATCAGTGGCGACACTGCCGATTTTGACGCCTATTACAAAGTGCCGCAGAAAGTGGTGAAGGGAAAGAAACCCAATTTGGTTTATCTGTATGGCGAAAGTCTGGAAAGAACCTATTTTGACCCGCAGACATTCCCAGGGCTGACGACAGAACTGTCGCGCCACAAAGATGCCAGCATCGACTTTACCGGCACGCGGCAGGTGCCGGGTACCGGCTACACCATCGCTGGCATGGTCTCTTCCCAGTGTGGCATTCCGCTGTTTGCGCCGTTTGACGGCAATGCGTCCAGTGCTCTCTCAACCTTCTATCCTGAAAACGTCTGTCTGGGCGATGTTCTCAAAGGGGCAGGCTACCAGAACTATTTCTATCAGGGGGCGGAACTGGCGTTTGCCGGGAAGGGGACCTTCCTCACCTCGCACGGCTTTGACTATTTATACGGTTACAACGAACTGCGCAGCACGGTGGCTGATCCTAAATATAAAAATGACTGGGGCTGGTATGACGACACTCTGCTGGATGAGGTGTTTAAGAAGTTCGTTGAGCTAAGCAAAGCTGGCCAGCCGTTCTCGCTGTTTGCCCTGACGGTGGACACCCATCATCCTGACGGTTTTATCTCGCGCGGTTGTACCCGCAAAGAGTATTTCTACCATAAGAAAGAGAACCGTTCGCTGAGTGCGGTGGCGTGCAGCCAGCAATTAGTGGCGGCGTTTATCGATAAAATCAAAGCCTCCGGCTACTACGACAACACCATTATTGTGGTGAGTTCGGACCATCTGGCGATGAACAACACTGCCTACGACATTCTTAACAAGAAAAAACGCAAAGACCTGTTCTTCGTGATGGATGGCCGCAATCCGCAGGCTGAGCTCAATCATGTTAAGCGCAGCACGCTGGATAACGGCGCGACGGTGCTTGATATTATGGGAGGCGATAACTTTATCGGCCTTGGCCGCAGCGGTGTGTCGAGCACCTCACTGGCGACACAATTTATCAACATTGATGAGAAAATTGATGGTTGGAAACCGGCGGTGATCAAGCAGTGGGGTTTCCCGAACAGCATCAGCAAGTATGTGGTGGATAACAAAGCCAACACCTTTACCTTCTCCGGCATGGCGATCAAAACGCCGTTTATTCTCAAAGTGATGCCCAATAAAATTGAGCCGATGTTCGACGTGTACCTGTCAACGCCGCTGAAAAAGCAGCTCGCATCACTGACGGCCAGCGATAATTTTGTCTGGGTTGATAAGTGTTACGAGATGGGGCAGGTGTGGACGCCGGAGCTGGCGCTGAACACCGGGCTGTGCGTGGCATCGGGAAATTTGGCCGCGAAGCCGGTCATCGTGCAGGTTGGCGGTGGCGTATACAAAGGCAACGTTGACTTCACGAAAGAGTCTGCGGGCAATCAGGAGATGTACCAGAAAACCGTGAACGCCCTGAACATTGATGATGCACAAACCAGATACCAGTCACCGGCCATCGCCTTTATGCTGCCCGGCCTGCCGCAGCAGGTAAAAGCCATCAGTGGTCTGTCGGACGTTGAAAACTGGGGCCGCTGGTCCGATGCCAATGTCGCGTCCGCCGTAAAAATCGATTATGTCGATCCGCTGCCTGCCAACTTCGATGTGGTGCTGCGTGCACGCGCTTATGGCAATAACATCGGTAAACCGATTTCGGTGAAAGTCGGGGATGAGGAGCACTTTGTCACCTTTAGCGATAAAGACCAAACCCTCACCGTCCAGTTCAGTAATGCAGGCAGCGCTCAGAGCATCGTCATCACGCCGCCGTCGCCGACCGAGCCGACTGAAGGCACCAGCGGTGGTTTTGAACCGAGAAAATTGGGCATCGGCCTGGTGTCGTTGTCGATCGAAGATCGGGATACGCAGTCGTAAACAACCTCAGAACTCAAAGGTCCTGAGAAGGGCCTTTGGGTATCACTTCACGACGAAACGGCGTTTTTCATCACGCGTCTACCCGCTATCGGGTGGACAGCTTCATTTTCATGTTGTGCAGGAATTCAGTGAGTTTCGTTGAGTCGGGTTGTTGTGCCAGCTGATCATCAATACGATCCACTAAATGACGCGTTGAGCCATTCAGGCTGGTCAGTAACTCCAGAGATTCTAGCGATTCAAATTTTAGCTTAATATAGGTATTTGTACCTTCTGGAGACAGTGGGACATATTTGAGAAAGTGGAAGCTGTCAGTGGAAATATGCAGGAAGTGAATGTGCTGACTGTAAATGAACCCAGGGTGACTTGGATGAATAATATCAAAGGGGGTGTCTTTGCTATCAACTTCATTATTTTTAACAAAATTACAGTCCAGGCAAGCATAAGTCAGGTTATTCATGGTGAACATCAGGTGCGGATGTTTTGATTTACTGTGGATATGTTCAATATGCCAAGACATACCATGTTGTCCCATCACTCTTTTGCAATATGCACATCGGTGTTTGATTTGGATTTTTAATCGTTTTTTAACCTCTTCGTGCAGTGTAATGAGACTGTCCTTTTCCTCCTCAGATAGGATCAGTGTGGTGTCGCTTGGGGTGTTTTTTTTGGGTTTGACATAAACAGCCCATGCATTCGTTACGGTGATCTTTTTATTTATCACTGCATGCCGTAATTTATTCAATGCGCTAATAGCGGCGCTATCGGCAAAATTATTCATGAGAATTGTCCGTATTTATTAATGTTGGTGCGGGCCTGGCTGGAAGGTGATACTTAATTAAATCGATTGCTTCATTGATCATGAATTTTTTATCAGAAGGTAAACCGTCTTTGATAAGCAAGTCATTTAATAAATTAATGCTTTCATTTACCTTACCCTGAGACTCTGCGGCATCCAGTACGGCTTCGGTAATTCGCAAATCGGGGGCAGTACTGTTATACGTCACAATATTAAACAGATTGAGGGTCAGCTTCTCACAGCTTTCAATATCGCCAGGCCTGGCCACACGATAATTTTTTGACTCTGAAGGTTCACCCCCTGAGCCGGCCTGATGCATATCTGACTGCATGACAAAGATGGCTTCTGAGTTCTTGTCCGCCACTGCCTCGGAGACGATGACCGGCGAGTGTGTTGCGATAACAATATGGTAATTTTTATATTTACCCATAATCTCGATTAAAGAGGAATGGAAATCCATTTGCCATTTTAAATGCAGGCTGATTTCCGGTTCATCAATCAGTACAATGCAGTTGTTCTCAGCATGAGCAATAAGTTTAACCGTGGTTGCTATTCTGTTTTTCTCTCCAGAACTGAGCAGGTTAAAATTAAGATGGCTTTTTTGTTTTTTTATTATCAGATCTACGTTGGGGTTGAGTTCTAAATATGCATCCAGGTGCTCTGCATTTTTCACTGTAATGGTTCGCATATTAATGCTGCCAGCTATGGCTTCCGCTAACCATTTTCTCCTCTCCGCATCAAGTAATTGATTGGTTGTTGTGTTCTTTATTTTTCGTTTATCAATGGTGTCATCTAGTTTTGTATGCAGTGTTTTCTTGTCTTTGGTTTTTGGGAATTCAAGGATGAATTCGATGCCGAGTATTTCTGGCAATAATGTGTTGAGTTGTTTCTTGTTTTTAATGATCGCCTTGACGATGAGTTTTGCAATCTCACGAGATAACAGACTTTGGAATATCGCATTTCCGACATTTCTGGGGCCAAGGTACTTTCTCTTTTTTCCATCCCCATAGATGAATTTGTCATTGGTCGAATTGGTAATGCATAATACGGACGTTACGTTGTCTGGGCAGTCATCATCATAATATTCGCAAATACTTGCCAGCAGACGGCTTTTTCCTGTGCCGTTATCTCCGATCACATAAGTTGCTGAGGGGCCCTTTTTGCCGTCAAGAGAGTTTTCAATATCATTGATAATTTTATCAAATATAGTTTGATTGTTATCCATAAGGATTTCCTGCTGTGATAATTAAGTCCGTTGATTTTATCAATATACAATTTGACATATTATTTTGCCACTCAGAAAAATGAGGTTTTTTTCTCATTAAACCTAAGCATTTCCCACCGATGGCCGATAAAGAGATCAGTACTGTAAAAGATCTTCGGGGCAACACACATCACTGAGTCTTCTCATTGGGGAATGTATGGATAATTTTCAGAAAGATATCGATGAGAGAACCAATCTCACTTCATCAAACCGTTTTGAGTTGTTGTTGTTCCGCCTGGGAAGTTCCCCTGACGAAGATCAATCTGAGCTGTATGGGATTAACGTATTTAAGCTGCGTGAAATCGTTCCGATGCCAACGCTGACCAAAGCGGCGGGTATGGCATCACCGATGATGGGTATAGCGAATATCCGTGGCGAAATCATTCCTGTGATTGACCTTCCGGCCGTGGTCGGTTGTGTACCGAAAACCGGGCTGAACATTTTGCTGGTCACTGAATATGCACGCAGTACGCAGGCTTTTGCGGTGGAATCCGTTGACGATATCGTGCGTCTTGAGTGGAGCCAGGTCCTGGCCGCTGAGTCGGGCGTTAAGAGCCGCAATATCACCAGCATCGCACGCTTGGACAACGATACTGCCAGTAACCGCCTGGCGCTGGTGCTGGATGTCGAACAGATTTTGTATGACATCGTTCCGGCCGACCGCAATATTAAAATGGACAGTGAGAAAACCAGGGCGTTTGACCTGAAACCCGGTGCAGTAGCCATTGTGGCGGAAGATTCCAAAGTCGCCCGCCTGATGCTAGAGCAGGGACTGAATATGATGCAAATTCCGGCCATCATGCACGTTACTGGTCTTGAAGCCTGGAACAAAATCAAGAAGATGGGGGAAGAGGCTAAGGCCGAAGGTAAGCCTATCTCGGATAAAATCTCGTTTGTCTTAACCGATTTAGAAATGCCGGAGATGGACGGCTTCACGCTGACCCTCAATATCAAACGTGATGAGTTCCTCAAAAATATCCCGGTGATTATTCACTCCTCACTCTCTGGCAGTGCCAACGAAGATCACGTACGTAAAGTCGGTGCTGACGGCTACGTGGCGAAATTCGAAGTCAACGAGTTGGAAGCGGCTATTCACAAAGCGCTGGATTCGAAGAAAGGCAGTTACTGATACAGTCAGGGTCCGGTAATACCCGGACCCAAAACCCCACGTTACCCCTCACGATTCCAAACCAATTCCAAACCGATTCCAGATAGATTCCAAACAGCAAAAAGCCCGCTTCGTTTCCTTGTGCGGGCTTTGCTATATCCGTACTCAACGCAGAACCAGACGGGGTTATTTGGCACCAAAACAGGCATTAAGCCCTGCTTGCGTATCTTTGCTTGATAGCCCTGGCATGGGTTTGTCCGCGATAAGCGTGACACCGGTATCCACATACCCAGAAACTTTTTTGCCGTGTCGGGCATAGGCTACGGCTGCATCAACACCCATAGCTGCCATAGTGAGGGGATATTGCTGCGCCGTAGCGGCAATCTTTCCTTCACGAACGTTTTTTACCCCCGCGCATCCACCATCAACTGACAAAATCATGGCATTTTTTTCTTTACCCGCCTCCAGGAGTGCTTTGTAAGCCCCGGCGGCGGCAGGTTCATTGACGGTGTAGACAAGGTTGATATCAGGATGGGCTTTCAGACAGTTGGCCATCACCTCGTACCCTTGTTGTTCCGCGCCCTCCGAATAGCCAGAGCATAAGATGACGGGGGCGGTAGATAACTCACTGGAATCTGCACCCACGGCCTGTAATCCCAAACCTTTCATAAAACCATTGTGTCGCCTTGCTCCCACCAAATGTCCTGCCGATAAATCCAGCATGGCTATTTTTAAGGGTTGTCCAGAAAACCTGAGCGGCATGGCCGCCAGAGCATATTGGCCAATCAATTCGCCAGCTTTATAGTTGTCTGTAGCAAAGAGTGCATCGACTGCACTGATGGGGTCCGTTGGCGAATCGAGAGCAATGACCTGGACTCCTTTAGCCCGAACCTCATCAAGGGCTGGCACAATCGCTTTGGCATCGCTAGGGGTGATAAGCAGGGTGGTTGCACCCGCCGCCACCATGGATTGGATAGCGGCTATCTGCGAAGCATAGTCGTTATCTTGTTTACCTGCTGCGGTCAGCAGTTTTACACCATGCACTGTGGCACCAAGCATGGCGCCTTCTTTCATTTTCAAAAAGAACGGGTTGGTGTCTGTTTTCGTAATGAGGCCAATGGTGATGTTATTGTTGTCACTGGCTAACGCCACGGAGCTCAACATTGCTGTCGCCATAGCAAAAGCGTAGGAAATTTTCATTTCAATACCTTAGCGAATCGCAGTTGTAGTGACGTTGAGATTTCCCGCGCGTGAGATATCAAACGCAGAAATTTCTTCCAACAAAATATGAGCCTGTTGCTTAAGGCTCTCGGCAGCTGCTGCACTCTCTTCAACCAGTGCAGCATTTTGTTGTGTTGCTTCGTCCATATTGACCACCGCTTTGTTGACCTGATCAATCCCGGTGTGCTGTTCGCTTGAAGCCAGCGTGATTTCAGCCATGAGACTGTTGACACCCTTAACGGCATTAACGATTTCCTGCATGGTGCTGCCCGCTTCATCAACCAGCTTTGAACCGATATTAATGCGTTCGACAGACTCGCCAATGAGGTTTTTGATTTCCTTCGCGGCCGTTGCGCTGCGTTGTGCCAGGGTGCGTACTTCACCGGCAACGACGGCAAAACCTCGACCTTGCTCACCGGCTCGGGCAGCTTCCACGGCGGCGTTTAGCGCCAAAATGTTAGTCTGAAACGCAATGCCCTCGATGACAGTAATGATTTGAGTGACTTTGCCTGAACTGCTGGCAATTTCATGCATCGTACTAACGACGCGCTCGACCACATTGCCGCCACGCTGTGCCACTTGTGACGCGTTGGTTGCCATCAAATTACCCTGATGGGCATTGTCAGCGTTGTGTTTAACCGTGGCGGTCAGTTCCTCCATGCTGGCAGACGTCTGCTCCAGCGAAGAAGCCTGAGCTTCTGTCCGACGGCTCAAATCTTCATTGCCTAAGGTGATTTCAGTTGATGCGCTGACGATACTCTCAGCAGAGTTAGCCACCTGGTTGATTAACTGATGCAGTTTCTCCTGCATCTCTCCAATCGCTGCCAGCACACTATTTTTGGGTGCATCTTTGGCGCCTTTAACCTGACTGAGATCGCCCCCGGCAATTCGCTGTACGACCTGGCCTAAAACGACAGGCTCTTCTCCCAAAGCACGGAACAGAGAGCGGATCATAATCCCGCCCAAAATAACCGCCAGACTCAGAGCAACCAGGCTAATAATGATAAAAATCAGCCGGGTTTGCTGATAGACAACTTGTGCAGTATTCAGACTTTCTTTAGCGCGTGCTGTGCTGTACTTAAGGTACTTATTGGCAACATCAAGTAAAACGGTTAACTGAGGCCGTAATTCACGGTTCATTCGGTCAATCGCTTCGGCTTTTTTCTCATCAAGCGCCAGATCCACGATGTGCTTAGCAATGGGACGATATCCCTCTTCAGCCTGGATAATCGCTGCCACAAATTGCCGGTCCTGGTCTGTGACGTCAGAGTGCTGGCTGATGGCTGTCTGTAGTTGGGTGAGTGCGTCGGCTGTTTTCTCTTCTGCAGCGGCGACTTGTTTTTTACCTGCTTCTATATCAGCAGCCTCGCTGACTAACACCAGCCCATAAATACTCAGTGAGCTGTCTTTGACACCGCTGAGAATTAAATTAACCGAAGACTCCCTGGCAGAGACTTGCTGCACATGAGTTTTGAATCTGTTGTTGGCTTCGCTTAAGGCGTTGATGGAGAGCAGAACGACAGCAAGAACAATCACAACTAAAACGCCGAACCCCATAGTCAGTTGGGTTCGGACGGTTGTATTTTTAAAATGCATAGAGTTAACTCCCTGAAATTGCCTTTAAAAAGGTATGCTGGCTACCTTAAGTTCGTTATCTAACCCTGATTAATCATGTCTTTACTGAGTTTATGGTAAGGAAACTGTTGAGGTGAAAGAGATGGCACTCGCTGAGAAGTCACGCGAGTTGGCGGTATAAATCCAATGATTAAGTTAACGGCACTTCGGAGAGAAAACTTGATAGCTATAGCGTTAGCGTCTGTTTGTTTGCGAGTAAAGTGTGATGGGTGTCAAATTATTGCCGAGCCTATGGCATCTCACGATTGGCGGATGGGCCGTGATCGTACTGAAAATGGAACGCCTCTTATTTATTACACCAATTTTGGCTCGAAAATCGACGGGTTGGAACGCACGGCGTTAATGACAAAATCAACAAAAGCGCGGACTTTGGGAGACAGATGCCGGTTAGATGGCCAGATAAGCGATAACGAGCCAAGCGGTACCATGAATTCTGTGAGTATGGGTTGCAGTAACTTATTTTTTATCGCGGGTTCTGATACATACACCGGCAGATGAGCAAGACCAAGACCATCAATCGCAGCACGCAACCCGGCATCCGTATTATTGAAGATAAGATTACGGGGGAGGTTTAGGTGCGTATTAGGCGATGAAAACGACCATTGGGCGAGGAGACCGTTTGATGGGTATTTAAAATGGATACAACTATGTTTGAGGAGGTCACTGGGGGTTTGTGGGCAACCATGTTTTTCTAAATAAGGGTGAGAACCACAAACGACGAAATGCTGCTCCCCGAGCCGATGACCAATCAGTCGTGTATCTCTGAGCTCACCACTTCTGACAGCAACATCTATTCCTTCGCCAATGATATCGATCACGCGGTCCTCGAAATCGATATCGAGTTCGATTTCTGGATACTCTTTTAGGAAGTCAGGCAGCAATGGCATCAGCAGACTGTGGCCGAAGATCTGTGGCACGCTAACGCGTAATCGGCCCTTAGGGCGCGATCGGGTGGACGAAATCATGGCTTGCGCGTCGCATATGTCATCAAGAATATGCTTACAACGCTCATAAAATACCGCCCCTTCTTCTGTCAGCCCAATACTGCGGGTTGTTCTATGAAATAGTCTGACCCCCAGTTCGTTCTCAAGCCTGGCGACACTTTTGGCAATGGCGGAAGAAGAGACTCCCAGAACCCGCCCCGCCCCTGCATAACTGAGAAGTTCAGCGGCAGAAACAAACGCAGTCATCCCCTTAAGGCTTTCCATAAACGACCTTACACGTATTAAAGACATTTTTTCTTTAGTGTAAGGTCCCATAGAGGGATTTACAAATCATTACGCTGAATTTATCCTCCAACTACAATTAATCACCGGGCAGAGCGTTGATTTAAAAGTTGAAAAAATCGTAATGCATGTTCATTGATAGAATATTTAACAAAGCAACGAACGGTTATTTTCCTGCCGTAATAGATGCGGTGTCTAATACAGCGTGAGTTGTTTCATTATGCCTGTTTTATAGCGTGAACAAGAATAATGCTGTGGCCTTAAATGATGGTGACGTAATTATTTATAAGACTATATCTGTTGCAGATAGGGGATCCCATGATTCATTTTCCTTGTTTGTGAGCCGGGTACTCTCTCAACAAGTAAAAGAGGATTACCCACAGTGAAGTCCGCGCATGGCAAGAACTAAAGATTGAAAAGGAAGATACAATAATTTAATTAGAATTGAAATATCCGTTTTTAGATAGATGGTGTAGATAAACCGCTTAACTATTTTCAAACGCCTTATTCATCGTTAAAAATAACATCCCATGTCTATTTGTTAATATTTTAATTTTTATTTAAGGAGGTAGTATGATTTCTTTTATTGAAGAAGATAAAATGAAGTGGGTCGATGAATTTTCAACAATTATTGGAAGTTCGGTCGATGAGTTAGTTCAAAATGGTGTGTACCACATTCTTACATCAGGTGAGAAAATCTCTTCCAGGGCTGGGAGCGCGCTTCAGGCATATGGCGTCAATTATGTTCTGAGGAACCCACGAAATCGCTTACATCATCTTAGGGATGGGGCAGTAAAATATCTCACCAGAGAGCTACTGGCATACTTTAGCGGAAAATTAAAAGCTGAAGAAGGACTGGCTAAAGCATCGAAATTCTGGATGACGTTGATTGATGAAGATGGGAATGTTAATTCAAATTATGGATATTATGTTTTCTATGAACCTGTCGAAAAATATGGCAACCAGTATAACTGGGTTAAAAGTGTCTTATTAAATAACAATGATTCAAGACGGGCGATAATCAATATAAACCAGAATTATCATAAGTCTGAAACTAAGGATTTTCCTTGTACGATAGGAATACAATTTTACATCAAAGACAATCATCTATTTTGCGAGGTTATGTCAAGAAGCACTGATGTGATTACAGGTCTTCCTTATGACATGGGATTCTTTTCCTTCCTGCATGAATTAATGTGGAAGGATTTGACTGAAAGTGGTATTCCAAACCTTATGTTAGGGAATACGGTAATGAAAACGACTTTTACGCAAATTTATGACAAATCGTTATCTAAAGCTAACAGCGTGGCTGAAAGTATCCTGTCAAATGAGCACAGCGAGATGCCCACTATTGAGTCAGCACGTGAAACGTTAGTCGACATACTAACGGGAAGTAAAAATACTTATCTTCTCCAGTGGATCGATCAACATGCGCAATAAATGTGTAACGATATTACTCAGTTCTGAAAATGAGGCGAAGATTTCATCTGTCAGGAAAGTCTGCACTGAACTCTTCCCGAATTTCAGCCTTTATCATTACAACGTCACCTCAGGGATAAGTGAAACACCTGAAGATGATGATGAAGCGATAAAAGGATGTCATAACCGTATTGAAAATATAGAAAAAGAAACATCTTCAATACATGCGGATTATATCATAGCCCTTGAGGGGCTTATTAATAAAAGTGAATTTGGCGCTTTTGTCTATGGATGGGCGGTTATAAAAGAGACAGGGGTAAATAAATATTATTATGGTTGCAGTGGGAAGGTGATGCTTCCTTCTGACATTACCTCGAAGCTCTCAAAAAATGTAAAACTATCAGACCTGGTTCTGGATTTATATCCACAATTCAGTGATGACGATTTGAAAAAACTGGGGACGAATGGGGTCCTTACTCATGGTCTTTATACACGAGTTCAAGAGTTTGAGACTGCATTGAAATGCGCATTTGGTTCTCTGGTAGTACAAAGAGGGGGCCAATATGGTCAAGCTGATTATTTTTGATATTGATGACACACTTCTGGATCACCGTGCTGGGGCCATGGAAGCGATGTCTGCTTTAAAACAACAATTAGCTAAACTTGATTATATCAATGAGAAGTATGATTTTAGCATATTTCTTAATGCCTACGAGAAGCGTAACCATACGCTATGGTCTCAATTTGAAATCGGCAAGATAGCGATAAGCGATGTATTGAAAAAAAGATTTGATTATATTTTTGATTGGTTTGATATCAGGATGCAGCATAAGCTGATCTTTAAAGAGAATTTTTGGAAAAATTACATATCAAATTGTCATTTAACACATGACTGGATTTCTCTTTTACAACAGTTGCAGTCTGATTTCCATTTAATCATTTGCAGCAATGGGATGAAAGAAATTCAGCTTAAAAAGCTCGAGCAACATAAAATAATAACCTTTTTTGATCGGTTGTATTTTGGTGATGCACATCCAAACTGTAAGCCCAACATTGATTTTTTCATGAGAATTCTTGAAGACTTTCAGCTTAAGCCGGAACAAGCCATCATGGTGGGCGATAGTTTAGAGAATGATGTTCTTCCATGTCAGAAATTGGGAATGAAAACCTTAAAGTATGATGGGAAAGCGTCATTTCAGGAAATTTATAAAGAATTGACGGAGTTAAAAAATGGATCAAAATCTTTTATTTAAAAATATCACGTATCTTGATTCCACTTCTATGCGTCTATTCAAAGGTGACATGAGAGTCTCTGCGGGTTATATCACGGAACTCGGTAATGACATTGCAGAAAAAAGTGATGAAACAATTATACCTTCATGTGATTTAATTGTATTACCTGGAATGATTAATGCTCACCTTCATCCAAGCAAAGAAATATATGGCGGCATGCTGGATTTTTCGCCGATTGATGTTGTGCTTGACTCTGTGCACACAAACAACAGTCTCGAAGATGCTGAGGGGCAATATGTCGCATCGCTAAAGTCTATGATGTCAGCCTTAAAGAAAGGGGTGACAACGTTTGGCTTATTCACCAGCAGAATTGAGAGTGATGTCCGGGCTGCTCAAAAAATTGGGGTGCGTGCGGTAATCAGCTATTGTCAAAATAACCAATGGATTGGTAGTGGTCGAAGCCCTGAAAGCAAAAGTATTGAGGAGATCACTCGTCAGTTTTTTGACGTTGAGGAAAAATACAAATCAAATCTGATTGTTGTTTGTCCAGCGACGGCATCGGAATTATCTGCTGATGATGATTTAATCAGAAAGTTACATCATATAGCCAAAGAATTTAAAACTAAATTTTTTGTTCACATGCACGAAGGTGAGCATCAAGTCATTTCACATCATAACGTATATGGAATGAGTGGTATCGAACGTTTGGCGAAACTGAATGTATTAGATAACCACACGACGCTTATTCATAGCTGCCATTTGTCAGAAAAGGATAAAAGCTTACTCCTCCTTGGTGGTTGTAATATCATTCATTGCCCCGTCAGCAATAGTTTTGTTGGTGCAGGAACATTACCATTGAAAGATCTCTCATCAATGACGATTGGATTAGGGACTGATGCCGCAATGGTGAATCCTGTCAATGATATAACTTTTGATGCGCTTATGTCTATTTATCATCATGGCGACAATGATTTCGCAAAAAAAGTCAGTGCTGCTTATATTTTAAAAGTACTTACCGAAGGCGGTGCAAATTCATTAGGACTCTCTCAAACAGGTAGGGTAGAAACGGGATTTAAGGCTGACTTGATATTCTATGATATAAAATCAATAGATTCTGGATATATAAATACTCCCATTTCAATATTGAAAATGTTAAACCAAGAATCACCCTGTAAGATTATGATTAATGGAAAAACTATTATCGACAATGCAAATTTTATAGACTCAACATTACTTGATAATGAGAGTAAGTATTCTGCCATTAGAGAGATGATTAAATTATGAAAAAAATAGCCTTCTTATTCTCAGGCCGTGGCACGTTATTAACAGCGGTGAAAGATGCTGTTGCCGATGCTTGCGTACCTGCGGAGTTGAGCCTTGTTCTGACGAATAATCGTGATTTTGAAGCCGCCAACAACCCTGCTTTTTCGGGGATTTCAGTCATAAAAGTAAATCATCAGGATCATGAAAGCAGAGAATCTTTTGAGAAAAAAATAGCCGACTATTTAAATGAGATTAACGTTGATCTGGTCATCTTAGGCGGATTTAGGCGGATTTTCTCATCCAGCTTTGTTCACCAGTTCGGTCATAAAACAATGAATACGCATCCCTCAATACTGCCTGCATTTCCGGGAGATAAAGCTCAATTAAGGGCAATTAACCAAGGTGTTAGAATTTCAGGGGCGACATTGCACTTCATAAATGATGAAGTTGATGCAGGACCTATTATAGATCAGGAACCCGTAAGGATCACAAACGGCATGACGGAGAATGATCTGAAAGAAGCTATTTTACTGGCGGAGAAAAAGATGATCTACCGTGCAGTTCGTGCATTTATTGAGGGCCGAATAACGCTTGACGGTGATAAGGTCATTTATGAGGAAAATATCTATGTATAAGATAAAAAATAGTATTTTTGCTGCAAGCTGCGTTGCGAGCATCCTTTTTATAGCCATAACAACGCTTGGGTTATCCTTAGCGACATTGCCATTGTATGTTAGTGAATCCCTGGGTTATTCAGCTTTTTATGTTGGGCTTGTTGTCGCCGCTGAATCATTATCCACATTATTTTCGCGAGCAGCCGCAGGAAGATATTCTGACAATCATGGACCACGAAAAGGTATGGTGTTGGGACTGTCTCTCACTTTGCTCGCGGGACTGTTTTGTTTATTTTCTTTCAGTTTTATCGATTCAGCTAAAGTAGCATTCTCCGTCATCATCTTTTCGCGAGTATTGATGGGTATTGGCGAGAGTTTAATTTTTACTTGCAGTGGTACATGGCCTATTGGACTCGTCGGCCGAGAGCATGCCGGGAAAATTATGTCCTGGGTGGGGATTGCCATGTTCCTGGGTTTAGCGTTGGGTAATTACGCGGGCACATGGTCATATTATCATTCCGGTATTATCATTTCTGCTATTGCTATGACTATTCTACCTGCACTGGGTTTTTTGCTGGTAGCCATCGTCAAACCTGTTGCCATTCATCCTGAAAGAAACAAAGCGAAACTTTCCTATGCCATCCATAGAATATGGAAAGCAGGGTCGGGTTTTTCACTGGCTAATATAGGTTATGCCTCTATTACGACGTTTCTTGTCCTGTATTTTATTCAGAATGGTTGGGGAGGGCAGGCAGCCTTAGCGTTGTCCTTATTTGGCGTGGGATATGTTGTTTCAAGGCTGACGCTGGGGTGGAAAGCGGATAGTTCAGGTTTAAAATTGACACTATTTTCAATTGCTATTGAAGCCATCGGCTTATTATTTATTGCTCTTTCGTCTCATCCGTACGAGGCAATGCTGGGCTCTTTCCTGACAGGATTCGGTCTTTCAATGATTTATCCTTTGCTTGCCCTTCCGGCATTAAAAAGTATGCCTGATGAAAATATTGGTCTGGCGCTGAGTACCTATGAGTCTTGTTTTGATATAGGAATATTGGTTGCAGGACTTGTAGGCGGGGGGATCGTTTCGTTATTTGGATATCCGGCCGTTTTTATCTTTGCATTTTTCTGCTGTTTGTTAGCCTCTATTTCATCGATATTAGCTTACAAGCAAATATCCAACGGAGATCCCAAGCTTATGCGCGGAAAGGCCTCTCTTAACTAAAAGAAGAAGGATTGCTCAGTTCAGTACGTAGTTGGTCTATAGGGTGATTGACCAGATCGTACGGCCTGGACTGAGTTCTCTCAACGCGACCTACGCATAAAAACGATTATTTATACTTCAACTTTTTTAATTGGGTCGGATAGTACGTCGGCGTGAATAGATGGACGATGAAGGGATGCAATGCCAGAAATGCAAAAAAGCAGGCATCAGAAGACGCCTGCTTTCTTTAATTTGGCTCCTCTGACTGGGATCGTCTTAGCCAATGGATGGCTAATAATTAAGCTAAGTGGGAATGGCCTTTCTGTCGAGACCGCCAGAATGACCACCAATAATTACGGGTTATATAAATCTGGTTTGAGCGATCTGCGGCTTGTGGTGTTCGTTACTATTGTGTTCCCTGAAGAGGAAGCGTAGCGAGAGTGGAGCATCGAAGAGTCTGCTCTACGTGGAACTATGTGCAAGGAGATCTGACCGTCTGCTCACCGCCAGAAGCGGACATGACCCATATCACAGTTTGTTAATCAATGGGGAACACGTCAGTGGGTAAAAGCTACATATGTTTGGGGTACTACCTGCCTCGCAAGAATTACCTGTACGCTCATATGATCGGCGTGAGAGTTCTTTGTAGAGATCAGGAGGCTCAATGCATTACAGTTGCATGAATAATACAAAATGGGATGAGATCCGTCTGGCAATGGTTAACATGAGTTCCCCTCCTCGATGGAAAACAGTCACACTCAGTGGATATGAATCCTTACCGGATGGCGAGTGGTTTTATCATTTCAAGGTGGGTGGCTATTCTGATATCCATCACCTTGATGTTTTGACGTCTTCACCTGAGCAGCATGCAATGGTAGGTGAAGTTCTTCAGGCTATTCACGTCCCAGGAATCGAGACAACTTTCGGGTACAGAATTTTCGGGTATGCTGATTTAGCTACTGCTGTCAGTTATCTCTAACTGAACAGATATAACACGGATGCCCCAAGAGGGATTGCTTGAACAGTTCAGTGCACTATGATGTTCAATTCCGCTTTTCGCTCTTAGACGACTGAGAATTTACTATAGTCGATTTGGTACTCAGGGGGGCTTTTTGAAAACACCTAAAAATCACTCTTTTTTACCGCATTGATCCGGCGTAATTTAGTTATTAAAAATATGCTGAGAGCAAATCATAAAATGCAGCCTTGAATGAGCGTAAAAATTATGATGCACGAACTTTGGGCAAATAAAGATGAACTGGATTTGTTTTGTCTCACAGGCCAACGAGGAGATGATGCCCGTAAGCTACTTGAACCAGGTTATAAGTTAATTTGGACATGTGAATCAAACTCTCACTTTGAAGCAATGACACGGTACTATGAATTTCGTAGTTGGGGTGAATATACAACTGACTTCCCCGATCAGGATAAAAAAACATATAAGGAATTAGGATGGGAGTAACATTATCTCCTTCCTTACAATAAAATCAATTAATTAAATTGGCTGTGTTATGAGATTGATGGGCTTTATTATCTTTTAGATATGAGGGAAAACTAAATAGCGTGATGACATTTAGTTATTACGCTATAGAAATTATTCATTGTACGTTTGAAGAGGTTATGCGTATAAAGTTGAATTATTCTAAGGTGGAGGCCTTTATAGCATGAAATCTATTACTGAAATTGAAGTGAAAGATGAGGTATTATTTGATCAGAGTTTACTTCACAAGAACGAAAAAAATGAGGTTTTTCTGTCTTTTTTGCTATTACTTTAACGCCACCGAATACAGCGTTCATGCCTTATCAGTGACTGAGGTTACCAGAGATATGCTGATTCAGATCGATGAGGAATTGGTGTCTGACAAACACTGGTCATGAAATAATATAATTTAGGGCATAATCAATCATGAAAAAAATTACACTTGGACATTCTGGTTTGAATGTTACAGCAGAAGGTTATGGCTGCATGGGGTTGTCGGAATTTTACGGTCTGACGCCAGAAATAGATGCAGAGAAAATGCTCGAAAGAGTCATTGACAAAGGAATCAATTTTCTTGATACCGCTGATATCTATGGTTATGGGCATAATGAAAACCTTCTAGGAAAAGTTCTGAAAAAATACCCGGAAGATGAGATTGTTGTGGCGACGAAATGCGGAATAGTTCGGGATATCGATAATCCCCTTCACCGGGAAGTTAATAATAGTCGTGACTATATTTTTGGCTGTTTTGAGAAAAGCTCGAAAAGACTAGGCAGAAAAATCGATCTGTATTATCTGCACCGGGTTATTCAGGATCCGGATACACTCAGAGAAGCCATGACGACAATGCATCAATTAAGGTCTGATGGCAAAATTGGTGCTATCGGTCTGTCAGAAGTTAACGCCGAAACCATCAAGCTTGCACATGAGTTGTTGCTGAAGTTGTCTGATGGTGAATTTGGTTTGAGTGCAGTTCAGACAGAATACTCATTGATGTCCCGTGATATTGAAAATAATGGGGTCCTGGAGACATGTAATAATCTGGGTATTTCTGTCGTTGCGTACAGTCCTGTAAGTCGGGGATTGCTTGGCGGGAAATTACAGGATCTCAGTGCACTCTCCGAAAATGACTCCCGGCGTTATCTGCCGCGTTTTATGGGAAGTAATCTTAAAGCAAACAATGCCATCGTTGATGAACTGAGGACATTTTCCAAGAACAATGGAATTACTCCGGCTCAGCTTGCACTGGCCTGGATAATGAACAACGATGCGGAGATCATTCCGATCCCGGGAACCCGGACCCCTCAATTCCTGGATGAAAATATTCAGGCTGCTGACATAACGTTAACCCCAGAACAGATTTTAACTATGACTGATATATTATCAGGCCATGAAACCTCAGGGACACGTTATCCTGAAGAGTTCATGAAAGCCTACGGCATGATTAAATAGACGGGCAATTGAATGACTGAATTAATTAAATTGACAGAGGAAAAGTCGGGATTGCCCGTATTTAAACTCGGTATCATAGGTGCAGCTCTGTTCCTTTCAATCCTCACTGAGGCTCTTCCTGCAGGTTTCCTTCATTCACTGGAGCTGACATTCAGTGTCAGCGCTTCCGAAGCGGGTCAGTGGGTGACGTTGTATGCCATTGGTTCTCTGTTGTCGGCTATCCCTTTAACATTGGCAACACAGCACTGGTCAAGAAAAAAACTATTATTAATTACACTGGCGGGTTTTGCTGTATCAAATGCTGTCACTGCTGCAGTTGATTCTTTTATCGTTACGCTTGTAGCCCGTTTTTTAGCTGGTCTCTTCGCTGGTCTCTTATGGGCACTGGCTGCGGGCTATGCTGGCCGAATGGTGGCTCCAGCCCATCAGGGGAGGGCAATAACCATTGTCATGCTAGGCGTTCCACTGGCGCTTTCTCTGGGGGTTCCGGCAGGGACATTCTTGGGAAATATTTATGGCTGGCGTACTATTTTTTATACTATGACAATACTGGCAGGTTTGCTTTTTATGGCTGGAGCATTCGCTTTACCGGACCAACCGGGAATAAGTCATGCAGAACGTATTTCTGTTTGCAAAGCAGTATCTATACCAGGCATTAAAACGATATTAGTAGCGACGTTTATTTTTTCACTCGGTCATAACATGATGTATACCTATATTTCTCCGTATTTAATTACATCATTGGATAGTGGATTTATCAGTACATTTCTGTTGGTTTTTGGCGTGATGGCCGTCATCAGTATTATAATTACTGGTGTGTTTATCGACAAGCATCTTAAGTTACTTACATTGTGCGGATTGTCTCTATTCATCATGTCGTCTTTGTTATTTTCTTTATTTTATGACAACGTTTATTTCGTTATGAGTGGTGCAATTTTATGGGGGTTAGGGTTTGGTGGCGGTGCAACATTATTTCAGACAGCATCTGCACGTACTGCTGGTAATGCTGCTGATATAGCGCAGTCTCTTATGGTAACCATCTGGAATATGGCAATTGCTGGTGGTGGTCTTGTGGGCGGTTTATTACTGGATCAGTTTGGTATTTTATCCCTACCAGTAGTGTTAACAGCGTTACTAATATTTTGTGTTGTTATTGTTAAGATAAGTAAGGCTCCAGGGTTTTACCGTATATCGAACTAAAGAGGTATATATGGATTTACTGATTGACTTGCATAACCCTACTCATTTTTCTTGAAATTAAGGAAGCATTGCATTGGTGGTTTTTATCTTTTTAAAACCTGAGAGCCAGAGTTTTCTATATGGTTATTTTCAGTTACACTGTTGATAAATTCGGTACGTAGAAAAATATCCAATTGTTTATTCCATACAAGACCTAACGGCCATTCACTTTTATATCCGATCAAAGCCTGGCAGGAAAAATTGGATTTTAAAAAAGAGATGATACTGTGAGGAAGGATAGTGACTCCCATTCGTGACCCCACTAAAGCCAGTACACTGTAGACATTCGTCAGATATTGAGCTGGTTTCTTATCAAAGTTGCGTGTTTTAAGGTAGTCACTGACGATATGATATAGCTCCGGATTACTGATTTCACTTAGTAAAATAAGATTGTGCGCATCAATTAGATCATCGATAGTTTGTTTTTTATTTTTTATATCAGGATGTGTGACAACACATAAAAAATCCTTACCAAGGGGTATAAACGATAAGTGATCTTCTTCTGATTTTCGCATGAAACCCAGGTCAATCCGACCTTTCAATAGTTCTTGCTCTTGTTGTATCGAAGACATTTCAATAAGATTTATATTAATATTAGGGTACTGGCAATTAAATGAATTAACGATGTCGGGGACTATATTGAGGAATGATGATGTATATCCAATGTTAAGATTACCCGTTTTGCCTGTGCGGATTTTTTTTGCGACACATAAAAAATGGTTTATTTGTTCATCAAGCACCAAGGCATTCTGGTAAAGCATTTCTCCTTCCACGCTCAGTTTTGCACCATGATTATCGCGTTCAAAAAGAGATAAATCCAATTCCTGCTCAAGCAAATTTATCTGTTTTGTCAGCGCTGGCTGAGTAATAAATAGTTTCTCAGCAGCCTGCCTGTAGCTCTGGCTTTGAGCCAGCATAATAAAGGATTTCAGTAACTTATTGTCCAAACTACATAACTCCTCACATATATTCGTAGATTTGTATGCTAATCATTACTCCGAATAATGACAACCCTGTAGGGACAGCATTGAGGCTGACAACATCACAGCGCTGCGCGCGCAGGTGCATGAAAAGCAAAAAGCCCGCTTCAGTTCCCTGAAGCGGGCTTTTCTAGAATCTTGGCTCCTCTGACTGGGATCGCCTTTGCCAGTAACTGGCTAATAAACATGCTAAATCTGAAATTCCTTTCTGTCAAGACCACCAAAGTGACCACCAATAGGCCGGGTTACATAAATTGATTTGAGCGGTCTACGTTCATTTGGTAATCGTTACTATGGTTATATCTACGAGGGTAGTGTTGTTTCTGTCCTCATAGTGGAATTGTACCCGAGAAAATACCTGGGAGCCTGTTCTGTGCATATGTTGTGTGAAAAGGTTTTTGGTCAAAGAGAGACTGCCGAAAATAGAGCTAAAAACCGTGCTCGTGTGTAAAATTTGGCCCTAACTAACCAATTGAGCAATTTCATATTTTGCGTAGACGCGCGCCCTAAGTTTTTGGCAAGGGTTTTCACACAGTCTGCGCCAATAGCGGACGTTCAAAGTATTCAAGTAGTTACAATATTATGTTCTGGCTTGGGTCTCTAAACGTGGATATGGTGAAATCAAATAATTTTTAAGGGTCAAGATTTCTATGAATATAGCAGTAAGGAACGTAGACAAAGTCAGAGTATCACGTGCGGGACACACTTTTCATGAACGGTGGACAGCGCGGCGAGCTCTTCAGCTTGTGTTCCCGAAGGATAATCTTTTCGCGATAGTGATCGAAGGCCTATCCCCTAACGAAGATCTAAAGCTTGGAAAGGAGGCAGAGGATATAGCCGACCTTGTTCTTTATTATGGCAATGGAGATACTTTCGAAACCTGCACAGCCCAGCAAATTTTGCAGTTCAAATACAAGGAAGCTTCCGAGCCCGTCACATCATCCTTTCTGAAAAAAACGATCAAGAAATTCGCCGCAACACTGCGAAACTTTAAGGCCAGCATTTCGGATGAAGACATAGCGAAGAAACTGTCATTCGGGTTCGTGACGAATGCGGAATTTTCTGGTGAGCTTTGGGATGCTATCGCGTGCTTGAAATCGGGTCGCGCACCGGGGTCCAATAGCGCCAAGAAGCAACTTGAGTACCTCAAAACCTGGTGCAAGGAAGAGAAGGTCGAAGCGGAGGACATTTTCCTGCTCATCGAGTTTCGCGCTGCAACAAATGATTTGCCTGCGCAGAACCGATTCTTGCGACGAACAATCAGTGATTGGTCGGCTGACTCAAGCGGACTGGCTGCAAGGAGGCTGTTTGCACTCGTAGAGCTTGTCCGAGAGAAGTCGCAAATCGAGGGGCAGGGCAAGAATTCTATCAGGCGTGAAGATATCCTCGATGCTCTTGAATGTGATGAGGATCAGTTATTTCCAGCGGATACGCGGTTTGTTGATGTTGGTGATGTCGTTGAGCGCAGCGCCTTGCAAGATGTCAAAGACGAGATCGAAGCCAGCAATCTTCCCGTATTCCTCCATGCTGACGGCGGTGTTGGAAAAACTGTCTTCATCCAGAGCCTGACCACATATCTGACAGATACTTTCGAAATCGTGGTGTTCGACTGTTTCGGAGGCGGGTCGTATCGCTCCGAAGCCCAGGCACGTCACCTTCCTCGGGTTGGCCTTCTGCAAATCGTCAATGAACTGGCGACCCGCGGACTCTGCGATCCACTTTTTCCAACCGACAGCGATCAATATGGGTTGATCGAAATTGCCCGCAAGCGTTTCAAGCAGGCGAGCGAGACTGTCAAAAGTCAGTCTTCACTGCAAGGTATACTGGTTGTTTTGGACGCAGCAGACAATGCGCAGTTGGAAGCCGAGGCGCGAAATGAAATCGCCTTCCCTAGGCTTCTCCTTGCATCGCTGAGCACAGAACCTATCGAAGGTGTGAAGCTTCTGCTTACTGCGCGTCCTCACAGGATGGAAAGTGTAATCGGAAAGAGCCAGACGAAGCGTCTCGCGCTCGAACCATTCACGAAGGAGGAAACTTGGAGCTTTCTTGAAACAAGACGTAAAAATATCACCGATGTAGAATTTTCCGCAGTATTCGCGCGTTCGCAAGGAAATGCCCGCGTCCTTGAGTACCTCGTCGAAAGTTGGGACTCGCATGTGTCCGGCAATGCGCCGCACAGCGAAATATCCGTCGAAGAATTGATCGCACAAAAATGCGTGAAGATATTCCGGGATCTACATATGGCAGGCTGGCTTGAGATCGAGATTCGCGAATTCTTCGCCGCTTTGTCGCTTCTTCCACCGCCCATTCCGTTAACTGAACTTGCTGAGGCTCTGGGCTGGTCAGAACCGCAAGTCAAAAGCGCGGCATCCGATCTTGCGCCGATGCTTGAGCTGGTCAAACATGGTGCGATTTTTCGCGACGAACCCACTGAAACCTATATCAAGGACCACTATGCAAGAGAGGCTGCAGCCCAGCAGTCCATTGCACATAGGCTCCTAACGCGCCAGAAGGATTCAATATATGCTGCAGAAGCGCTTCCGCATTTCCTTGCGGTAATTGGCGACAGCGACAGAGCTTATCAGCTTGCTGGTTCCGATGAGTTTCCTTCTATGATCGAGACTGAATATGGACGGCGGAAATTGAAACTTACGCGTCTTTATGCGGCATTCTCGCTTGCCATACGAGACGACAACCTAGACAGAGTACTGAGCTTGACCATGCAACTCTCACAGGTAGCTTCGGCAAATGCGAGGGGTGATCAGTTTATCCGGCGTTCTCCGGCACTGGCGACGATCCTTGGAGATTCTGATGCCTCTCGCCGCCTGTTCAATGATCGATCTGGCTGGCGCGGTGGGCGTGATGCACGTCTGATCGTCGCTTACAGTTTTACCGATGAACTGGACGAAGCGCGCATTCATCAAAACAGGGCCATTGGGTGGATAAATTGGCATCTTAATAATGATGATGAGACCAAGCGGTTTGACCGCTCGGGGCCGGAGGCATCTGACGTAGCGGCGGTTATGTTCTTGAGTGTACTGAAGAACGAGTACTCGTCGTTTAACCGGAATATCCAGATATGGAGTTTCAAGTTTGGACTTTCCGTAATTGAAGAACTGATCACTCTTTGCGCACAACACGAAGTCTCGAATGGAAGTGAGGCTTTGCAGACCCTGGCCAAATTCGCAGCATCGAAAAGGTGCCTGTCTCTTACCTTGCAAATTGGTCTCCTGTCTAAGGAGTGTGGCCTTTCGAAAAGCCAACTCAAGGCTGTTTCGCTAGCGACGAGTTTGCTTTCACAGAGTTACAAGAACAAAGTTCCGGAAGATAACTCCGACTATAAAATGGAGCTGCAGGGGGCTATTGCGGGTGCGGCGATGGACTCCTTAATCGTGAATTCAAGGCAGGCCGCGAAGCGGTTGCTCAAGTTATATCGACACCGTAGGCCATCAAGCTATGACTATGGCGAACGTCATGGCATTAGCGGGGTTTGGATGTCTGTTCAATCGGCTTGCATCACGGTCTGGGCGTCAGGCAAAGAGCTGTCTTTTCATCATCTTTTGCCGGAGGAAGTCAAAACAGTGCGAAAGGCAAATTCAATAGCCAACGAAGCTGACTTCAGCGCGTTCCTTGATAGCCTCATCGTGACAAGAGACCACAACAAGGGGCGAAAGGGTCTGAAGCCAGAGAAACGCAAGCAGTTTTCCGGGCATGACCGAGAAGACATTGTGAAGGGCGCAGCCTGCGTCCTGCAGCTAGTTAAACCTCTTGAGGTAGCCCTTCTGTCGAAGGTTACGCTTTCCAATGACGTTCTGGCCGAATTCTTGACTGTCTGGAAATCTTCGTTGAGACCCGATGTCCACTGGAGAGCTGAAACCGGAAGAGACAATGTTGCGCGACACGTCGGCATTGGACTTGTCAGACTGCTGCTTCGCCATTGCGAAACGGTCGAAAAGAAAGAGGCGGAAGAGCTCATAGAAATAATTGGATTGAACCGGTTTTCGCTGGGTGACAAGCTAAGCGTACTCGCTCTTATCGCTAGGTGCCCCAATCTGTCCGATGTCGCAGGAGCGTACTCCGCGATGATTTCCAGCGACATAGTAAAGGATGACTACATCGAACAACGCGGCGAGTCCTACCAGGATTTGGCTGCATCGTTGCTACCGATGAGCATTGGTGAAGCACAAGAGTACTACGCACAAGGTTTGGTTCAACTTGATCAGATGGGTGGTAATGACTTCGACTTGATTTACTCCGCCTTGCACTACGCCGCAGAACAGCCTGGAGGGTTTGTGAAGCCGGAGTTCTCGCACCGGCTCATGAACCTTTGTCAGACGATCTTCCAGCATGAGCCATCAAAGTTCGGATGGACACTGTTCGGACGTGCCGCCGCTTCATCCATCGGCTTTCCGGCGATATACAAGCTGATACGCTGGGATGATCAGGATGTTGTGGATTATTCCTACGGACTTCCACAGCTTGCCTGTTACCTAGCGAAAGCGGGACATCTTGATGCGCGCCGTGCGGCGGTGCTTCTCACAATATGTGAAGATCATGGCTGGCATGAGTGGCAGGTCGGTAAGGGTTTGCACGATCTGCTTTCGATTGCCAATCCCAAGGAAAAGGCTGCAATCTTCTCTCTTGTGGCAGAGAAGCTCGATCAAGAGCACAGTTTTGGTGGGTGGGAAGGGCTATGGGAGAGCCTGCTGGGCTGTGTGGATGCCGTTGAAGAGATCAATGACGAGAGTTTGCGTGATCATCTCCAAGGTCAGCGGGAAGCTGCGCGACGTAGGCGCGTTATCGAAAATACCAAAAGAAATTATGGTGGGGCGAGCGCTGAATACGGAGTACAGGAGCGTAGCAAGAAGCAGGATGAACAGGCTCTAAACAAAGCCGTCGCGGCGATTGTTGCCAAATGTGACTTTACATCTGCATCATCGGTGGATGCGGCAATTCAAGAAATTGATGCCAGTGATGGGCTGCTGTTCGGTAGCAGAAGTCGCCTGCTAGAGGAACTCCGGACTGCTTGCCCGTATGACAAAAGGGTCAAGTTTCTTGAGGCACTTTGTGAGTCTACCGAGCTTGAATTTGATCGCGCACTCGACCTTATAATCGAATGCGTGGAGGTTTGGGGCAATAGTTCGGTGCATGCAACGAAGAGCGCACCTGATCTGATCAAGAAGCTTTTTGCATTCAAGGGATCCGAGCTTTTCGAGCTCCACTATTCGGGCATCTCCAGACACATCCTTCGTCTATCCAAACTCTGCGGCGATCCAAAATTCGTGTTGCAAACTGTTTTAGAAACGGTAGCTAAGGAGCGCCTTGAGCTCGGAGGAGACGAATGGCTTCAACTGGCGACCAGTCTATCTCGCCACACTGACCCTTCGACGGCTTTAGATGCTTTTGAGGAATTGCTTTCAAGTTCAGTTGCAAAGGTTGGTGATGAAATTGGCGAAGGTGAGTATCGCGCTGCGTTCGCAGGCAAGAGTGAAGAAAGTGACGTCCTCGCTGATATCATCTGGCATCTGCTTGGTGATAGTGATGCCTTTGTCAGATGGAGTGCCGCACGAAGTCTGAAGGGCATGCTTGATGTCGGATTGACAGAAGATATAGGGTGCTTGCTTGATCGTTTTGATTCGGTTGATAACTCATCTCTGGCCTCAGATGAGCATCATTTTGCTTTTCTGAATGCACAGCAATGGCTGTTGATGGGATTGGCGCGCGCGGCTCTGCACAATGGAGAAAAGCTCAAACCTCTGAGTTCAAAAATTGCAGCGCTAGCAAAGCGAACCGATTTGCACGTGCTCAACAAACTTCATCTTGCCCGATGCCTTAGACATATCGAGGGCGATAAATTCATGAGTTCCGAACTGGAGAAACTGTGGATAGATGTTCAAACGCCTCTAAAAGGTATCGTTGAACGCGATGGCTGGCCGGTCAATAAAGACCGACGAACTGATTTTGATTTTGGATATGAATTTGATAAAACCGATATTCCAAGCTTGGCAAGACTTTTTGATATATCGAAAAATGAAGCCAGTGATTACATAACCGATGAAGTGATCAAACGTTGGCCAAGTGCAAAAAGCTTTTCCGATTTTCCCGAAACGGTTCGCTACCGTCCCGACGAACAGTTCGAGACCTATGCTGAACACATTCAACGGCATGCTCGCCTTTTTGCAGCAACCACACTCGTGAAGACCTTGCCCGTGGCACGGCAATGCTATTATTTGGATGGCCTGAACCCTTGGCAAGAATTCCTACAAGACGAAGATGTTTCGTTTGATGATGGCTCATGGTTATCAGATCATAAAGACTGTGTTCCAGAAGAGGCTCGGGCATATCTACTCGGCGAGCGCAAAGAAAATCAAGAAACGCTTCTTGGCAAAGAGTCGCTGTTTGCTAAGGTCGGTTTTTCCCAAGACTCGGATGATCAGTTCCTACCGCTTTACGGTTACTGGACTTCACCGGATGGCGTACATGTCCGTATAGATTCCGCGCTGATTAAGGGGCGTGGTACGGTCGAGCAATGTACAAAGTTTTCAAGGTCCCCTGATTACGATCTTTGGTTGCCACGTTTTGGTTCAGATGGACGTGTTGATCGCTACACTGCAAATAATCCGTTCAACCCATTAATTTGGGAACCGGAGAAATATCCCATTGGTATTGACGAGGGTGAAGAGTGGGCCGCTCGGGGAGCTAAAGCCCGTCCAAAACTGGGGCTGTCTCTCAACAAGTTGCTTGGACTGGCCTCCGATGATGATGAACGGCTGTGGCATGACCATACAAATAGACTGGTATTGAAGAGCGGAGTCTGGGGTGAGTGGAGGCAAGAACCAGATGCTCGTAGTAAATATCGGGATGAGGGGACTATCCTGTGGGCAGAACGTGACTGGCTCGACGAAGTGCTCAAATCCAGCAAACGAGGCCTCATCTTCACGCTCAGTTTCTCAAAATACAAATCAAGCGACTCATCTGGCATCCGAGAACGGTATGTAATCTTGAAGCGAGGTGGTGTTTCCCCCCGCATTTGGTATGCCAAGAAGGCATCTAAAAGGGCGTAATAGTTGAGTAATACACTCTTTGCCGTGAGGCGTGGTTGGTTGACTGAAAAAATCTGAACACCTTCTAACCCTGCAAACAGGAAATGCCGGGTTAGGAGAATTTGCATACACCCGCTTAGGTAAATGACGGTGTTAATGAGCAGCCTCGATAAAATCAAATGAGAATACGAAGAGCTTTCAAAAATACCGCTTGATTCTGACGCGGCCGCTAAGCGGGATACTTACACTCTATGTATAAATTTTATCGGAAGACGTATTGGCTATTTCAGGAAAACATGTTGAAAAAGATGTATATCGACGTTAATTTGGTATGAGTAATGATCAGAAAAGAAGGTGGGGAGTGCACCACTTACGGGTGAGGCACCATCTATTAAATTGTTAGCATTCAATCGTGGAATGTTAGAGTATGGAGTTAAAATTGAGAGACTTTAACAATGGCGGTGACATAAACGTTAGCGGGGATTTTAACGTAAATGATAATTCTAAAAGTGAGTTTAAACTCTATATTCATTGCACAAACGAAGAATTACTGGCTGACCGTCCCTTTAGAGCTGAAAACATCAAAATTGAACAACGAAAGAAAATTCAGCGCTTGAAGCCTTTCTTTGCTCTTACCGTTTTGTTAGCTTTCGCTGCGGCTATCTGGGCTATGTACAACGGAAAGACTGATCTTATTACGATATTGATGGGAGCTGTTTCCGCATTTTTAGGTTATCAATCTTTGATTGCGACCATTGAACCAAATACGTTCCAAAAAGAAGAGCAGGCGGCAGTGAACGAAATAAGCAAAATATTAAAGCAGCGTCGAGTTGAGTGATAGCAATGAATGCTAACAAAGTGCTCAAGCAAACAAGTTGCTGAATTCGGCGTTTACATGCGTTTTTCGCTCATAGTAGACCGATTGCAGTACACATTGTTCCATTCCATAAAAATATTGGGCATAGCTCACACAATAACAAGTTAATCGTTGGAAGACAGTTCACCTCAATTGAAAACTTTCATTACATCCCATATATCGATGTAGAGGGCTTCCCTCTTAAACCGTTAAAGGATAACTATCATGGCTATTAAACCTGGTCCCAAACCAATTGCTAAATCGACAGGAAAACCTGATAAACGCCGGCGTGATAATAAGGATACTCCGGGTAACACACCGGGGCTAAAACCGAGTAAATCTACAGGTAAATAAAAATATCAGTGAGAAAATAAATTAGGGTGTAAATAATTTCTTTATGCCCTAATTATGAAAATAGATTACAGCATATTGTTCTGTAGCCAGATCTGCGTGCCTTCTATGTCATACGCCTTTGCCCCATATCCTTTCGTAAGTAGGGACTCCGGCAAATAATCGTCATATTTATCCAGATATTTTTCTGGAACATCTGCAGCGAGCTCAGACGCTGAAGGTAAGCCCGACAACTGCATTTTTTTTAGCGCATGTTGGACCGATGATAAACTTGCGTGCTCTATCTCTATAACACCGGCAAATGAACTGGCTTTGAAGCTGCTACGCATGAGCAAGGCCGTTATCGTATTAACGACTTTATCCCCCATCCAGGGGAGAACGTAACTACGCTGGCCGTCGGAAATAAAATGGGAGTTTTGCAGATTGTAACGCTTAAAGTTGTTACAGCCTTCTGCAAAGAGGCTTCTGGCGGTGGCATCTGCATAATCGACTCTCTTGCTACCTATGGCTATGCGGTAATCATTTTCCTTGTAGATAGCGAGCATCTCCTGGCGAACAATATCATGTACAGACATACCCCCACCACTAAACTGTGGCGGCTGGCCTCCTTTGGTCGCCTCAACATAGATAACTTTTTTCTCCACCTCGATCTGTGTCACTTTCCAGCGTCGTCCACCGAAGATTATATGCTGGTCAGGCAGAAGAGGGGAGTCCACAGGCACTGTGCCAAGGGTTCGGTTTCCTGTGACAATGCGGAATTCTTCTGGAGTATTGAACACAGCGTAAAACGTATAATGGTTAGTTAGTTTTTCCCCCTCAGCCCCGATAACCATTTCTCCGCTAGCAAGTTGTGTGAGGAGGCTGTTTGCCCCCATATACTTAAGCAGACTTTTGAAATCATTTACGTCAATGTTTCGGAACGGACCGGTCTGACATAATTGCGTCCAAAGTTGATCGGCTCGAACTCCGCCCCATTGTGCGGTGATCGCAAGAATCTGGTGCAGCAGTGTGGAGTAGTGCATCTGGCGAGTATCTGCTGGTTCGAACCATCGCTTAGAGATCATCAATCTGATCATCGCCATCGACTGGACAAGCTGCAGCCGCAAGTGATCTACAATGCTGCTGGTTGCGGTAAGTTCTTGTTCAGAGATCAGCATTCTCAGAACCGATGGAGAATCGCGTCGCCCTGACCGGCCCATACGCTGACGCAAGCTGGAGACGGAATGCGGAGGAGTGACCTGTATAACTGACTGCACCTTACCTATATCAATACCCAGCTCAAGCGTCATGGTACAGATTGCTGTTGTGGGCAAATTTCCCTGCTGTAGGCGGGCTTCAAGCGTCTCGCGTAATTCCCTGGACAAGGATCCGTGATGGGGAAAGAATTCATTCGGAACAACATTTTCCTCACACATGTCGCTCAGCGTCGCCGCAATGCTTTCAGTGCGCTTTCGACTGTTTGCAAAGACTAAATGGGAGTCGCCACGGCAGAGTCTGAAGATGTCAGCGCAGACCTGTTCTTCTGCTGAGCGTTGAGGTTCTTCTCCCTTTTTAGTCACTGGCTCGAGATAGCCTTTGACCTGCACCTGCAGTGTGGACGAGCTATTATTGTCTGTCACAGTTTCGCAGGACAATCGCTTATCCGGACGCAACAGTTCAGGCACCTTATCCAGTTCTCCTAACGTAGCACTCAATGCAACGCGGGGAACCGGATTCGCATGACGTCCCAGCACATGATCAATTCTGTTGAGAAGCGAGAGTAGTTGCATGCCGCGCTCAGAACCAATAAAAGCGTGAAACTCATCAATAACAATGTAGGCCACTGGCGAGAACGCCTGTTTGAGCCAGCCCGATGAGTTCATGAGCAAAGACTCAAGTGATTCCGGTGTAATAAGCAAGATGCCAGACGGGTTAGTGCGGATTTTCTTCTTTACGCTTTGTGGTACATCACCGTGCCAGGGTGTCACCGGCATATCCAACGCCTCGCCCAGGCTCTCAAGACGACGGTACTGGTCGTTAATCAGCGCCTTAAGTGGGCTGATATAAACAATACCAAACCCGTTAGTGATACCTGCAATTGCTGAACAGGCAGGCAGAAAGAAAGCCTCTGTTTTACCCGCTGCAGTGCTTGCACTAATTAGCACGTCCCGGTCACGGGCTAAAACTGCCGGGATAGCGCTCTCTTGCAGGGGCCTTAATGCAGACCAGCCCTGCTTATAAACCCACTTACGAACGCGGGGATCGAGACTATCGTAAGCGCTGCTCATAATTTGAAGTTGGCCAGGCCGTCATCATCATCTTCATCCTGTGCAATGTCGTCATCCATATCGCTGGGCCTGTCATCTTCAATTGCCACACCCGGGATTAGCGTCTGCCAGTTTATCGAGCTGTTTTGCTCAAGCACGGCCAGCATGTCCAGGAAACCTTTGATGGTATTTCGGGGGGTACGGAAGTAAGCATCCCCTATGATTTTACTGCAGTGGTGCAGAAAACCGGTAAGTGCATCATCGGATACCAGATACTTCTCTGGCTCTCCGCCTGCATAAACATGCCGAAGATTTTTCAGTAAAATATACAATTCCTCTGGGGTGAGACTGGCAAGATGTAGCGTGGGTGACGAGTAGTCAATCACACCTGCTTTCTGAGCGAACCGATTTTCCGCCAGACGCGATTGCAGCGCCTCATAACTGTAAAGCCCTTTACGCGGATCAAACAGGAATTCTGGCGTGCCTCCAAGAACAAAACCAATATTCTCTGCAGAACCCTGCAGACAGTCATTCAGGATCCGCAGGATTTGTTCATAGTTCGCCGTCCTAGCCTGAGTGTTGTTCAGCTTATAAAGGTTTACCATCTCGTCGAGGTTGACCAGTAACCCGGCATAGCCTGCCTGACGGACAAACAAGCTTACCAGCTTCAATGAATCGTAGAACGAGGCATCTGAGATAATAGTCCGGACGTCGAGATCGTTGCGGGCATCGGTTTTTGTGGTGTATTCGCCCCGCAGCCAGCGAATGGCATTGGATTTTAACGTCTCGTTATCCTGTTCATGTCCGTGCCAGAAGGCATCTATGACTTTAGCAAAGTCATATCCCCCCACCATGTCTGACAAAGCAGCCAGGCGTTGGTGAATAACCGACGAGACTGGAGCGCCATCCGCATCAGCCTCCTTCCTCGCCTCCGTGACGAACCGCTCTACAACACTGAGTAACGCATTACCGTCAGGTTTGTTGCGGGTGGACATGTTTTTCATAAGCTCTGAGTAGAGATTGCGCGCCTGACCTCCTGATGAGTGAATGCGTCTGTCGGGGGAAAGGTCTGCACTGACTGTTACCAGCCTTTTTTCAAGTGCAATAGAACGTACCACGCTCAGAAAGAACGTTTTGCCCGATCCGTATTCACCGATGATAAGTCTGAAGCTTGCGCCGCCGTCCGCTATCCGTTCAATATCCTGATGGAGGGCCGTTATCTCATTCATCCGGCCCACCTGGATGTGCTGAATGCCTATTCTTGGCGTTACACCAGACTTCAGTGATTGGATAATAGCATCCCGTTCTTTAACTCTTATACGTGTCACAGACATCAACTATCCCTCTAATTCTTTGGCAATTTCCTGGTCTACCCAAATATCATCATCGGCATCGTCCAGTACTGGTGCATCAACCACTGCATAGGACCAGTCATTGATGACTTCAAGCGCACCGCTGAGCATCAAATTAAGATTTTCGCAAAGTTCTGTCGCCTCTTTGCGGGGCCACTGTTCTTTTTCCAGAAGCCTGTGGTAAAGCTGGCTATGTGCATTGTCAAGGCCACCGTTCTGCGCCCCGGCCACGGGAGTGCTCTCACGTAATTCCGGTTCATCCTCGGTGAAAATCGCGCTAAGTAATTTACGGACATCGTCTGTGGCCGACTCATGGCGAGCCAGCACGCTGGCGTCCAGCGTGAACTCAGCGGCCCTAGGGCTCGCTGATGCAGACGACAGCTGGGTAACCTCTGCCGTAGAATGCTGATGGATGTTGCCGGAGATAGTTGAAGGGTCTAATCCCAAGCCGGAATAAATCTTTTCCAGTTGCTTGATTTCGGCAGGCTCAATTCTGCCATCCGAGCAGGCGACCCCCACGATAACCTTACCTACTGCTGATTTTTCCATCGTACTCAGCAGCGCTATTCTATTTTTCATTCCAGTCATGTTGGCCGGGGTATGAAGCTGCCATGTCAAATACGCGTGTAAAGAGCGTTTTTCATCTTCGTTAAGGCCAGAATTATGGTCGATAGCATTTTCCAACACTTTCTGCTCGGCCTGATCTAGGCTATTGTCGGTTAAGGCCACCATTGAGCCCAGCCTTAGCGTCATCACCGCTGAGATAAACGCCGGAGATGGTGGTAAGCGCGTTCCCTCACCAGCGGCAAATAAAACCAGTGCGCCGTCAGCTTCTGCTTTCACATGGTGGTAAAGCGGATCAGGTGCCAGGCAGTAGCCCATTTTCAGTGCAAAGGCCTGCATCAGGTCGGCCTCTTTTTTATTGATTTTCGCCGGACACTTGGCTCCCATATATGCCCAGAAGTCAGCAACGGTGGTTAACCCCATGCGACTCGCGATCACTTCATCAGCCCAGCGTTTGAATGTACTTAAAACTTTTCCTGCGCTTTCATTAATGATTTCCACAGGCAGCAACATAATTGCCGCAGTATCATTTTCTGACGTACCTTTCCTTCCAAGATAGCGGCTGTAAGCATCCAGTTCATCTGTACAGATCTCTGCAAGCGTCATGATTTTCTGGACTGGGCCTTTCAATGCACTAGGGTCGGGCAAGTCTGGAACAGGAAGGCGAACGCCGCGCAAGCTGGGACTTGCAGGGGAGTAATCCAGACGCAGTCGCGTTTTATTAGGTTTGACAACCATACCCTCACCGTATTTGAGGGTATAGCGCCGTTTGAAAAGTGCAGCAAATTCTTTCGCGCAGCGGCGAGCGGGAGTTCGTAACGAATACTCCGTGTGGTTTGTTACCCACGTTAGCGCCAGATCGGCTGACACAGGAACTCCAGCATCCACAGCCTTTGCCAGCGCAAGCTTAAACAGCATACCTTTGCTGGAACTCAAATCACGGTCAAGAACATCGACCAGGCCAACGTCCGGGCGCAGAATAGACATTGCTTCCAGTAACTGGGACGAGTAATTCCGGAAGGAGCGATTTTCAATGAATACCGATCGTAACCGGCATACTTCATTAAATAGAGTACGGAACTCAGCGCCAGAGGTATTATTATCTCGGCTGTCAACCAGTGCCTTTCTTTCCAGGCCATACAGATAGATAAAAACGTAACCTACAGGGCATGCCGCATCATGCCTGTCACTTGCCAGCCAGTTTAGATACGCGCCGCGCGCATCAGGTGAAAGCGAGGAATAACTGGGCCAGTATCCCAATGAGTTATCTTCGTAAAGATAAGGTTTTGGGTATATCTTAAGCGTGCCGTCAATTAATGATGCCTCGCTGCCATCATCATAATAGCTGCTCATGCTTTGCCCGGCGGGCTTCATCCGCTGTCCGAAGTAGAAGTTACCATCGGTGATCTTCACACCACCCACAGTAGTCACCTCACCCGGCAACACCCATCGAGCCAAAGTACCAGTAGTTTTTGGGGGATTCTGAGGTTGAATCGTTGTTACTCTGTATTCGACACTCCGGCCTCTGTCCAGTGTAAAAGTTGCCAGATCATCATCTTCACTGTCATCTTTTCTCACTACAGCCTCTTTTTTCTTGATGTCAGCAAGCCATTCTTTAGGTGTCGCTTTCACGGTTTTGGAAGGATAAGATCCTGCAGATTTATGTTTTTTCTTTTTGAAAAACAATAGATAAATTACATAAATCGCCGCTATAAATATCCATAACTCCATGGGCAATAACCTTAGAGATGACTTTTCACATACGCCGAAAAATGGCGAGGGAAAGCAGGTGGAAGTAGATTAATCTTAAAATAATACTTCTATATTGCGAGGGTTAAAACCAAAACATGACCAAATTTAGCCTATTGGTTTTCATCGATAAAATCATTCGCTATCAGCTAAATGCCCAAAGTCGGCTGGTAATGCTTAAGACAGGCTAATGCGAAACCTCGGGGTATTGTTGCGTTAACATGTAAACAACAGCCACATAGCTGTAGACATGGTAGGACTTTACAATGACTGCAAAACTTACCTGTTTACTGAGCAGAGTTCACGATCCTACTGAAAACATAGCCTTTGGGTGGAGCTTTATTACTAGTCTATTAGCCTCTAACGTTCCCGCCTCTCGCAATTCAGACTGCCATATCTTATGTGGTCTACCTCAAAATACTGCCAGTTCAGCTTTGAACTAACATCGCTAAATTCAACCCTCCACCTATTTCACCGCTGCGAACCAAGGGGCGCTACGCCCGCCTATGCAGTGACAGCTTTTTCTCCGGGTGACTTCCGTTCTCGTATCAGCTTCCGGTTAATCGTTTCCCAACACAACCCGTCCCGCAAGGGTAAATGGCACGCATTCTGCGCCCTTGCTGGCCGGAACGGTGCCGGGAAAGCGAACCGTCAGGCGATACGAAGACGAAAATCACACCACTGACGGAGAAAAAACATGACTATTTTCCTGCATACCCAGACTAGCGCCCCTAACACCGCAGCAGCAACCAGCGTATCCCCGCTGGAGCAGTCAGGCTCCTCAAAAACGAAATTTTCCAAAACCAAAACCGATATTTATCAGACTGTCACTGACAACATCATTTCTGCACTTGAAGCAGGAGTTAAGCCGTGGTCATGCCCGTGGCAGCGCGTACCTGGTATGTCAGGATTACCTTCAAATTACGCGACAGGTACTGCTTACAGTGGGATGAATATCATGTTGTTGTGGGGCAGTGCGTCAGAGCAAGGATTCAACGATTCACGCTGGATGACCTATAAACAGGCGCAAGCGGAAGGCGGGCAAGTGCGCAAAGGGGAGCACGGCACGACAGCCATTTTCTATGCAACCTTAGAGAAGGAAAGCGAAGACGGCGAAATTGTCCAGATACCAATGCTGAAAACCTTCACCGTGTTTAACGTTCAGCAAATTGATGGTCTTCCGCTGACAACTGAAACCATCAGCCCGGATGCAACCTTTGACCCGTTGCCGGAGGCTGAAAATCTTATCCGAAAAAGCGGCGCAAACATCATTGAGAAAGGACAAAACGCCTTTTTCCAACCCTCAACTGATGAAGTATGGCTACCAGAGCGCCATCTGTTTTCTGATGCAGCTAATTTCTATGCTACCGGCCTGCATGAGCTGGTTCACTGGAGCGGTGGTAAAAAACGCCTTAACCGTGAAATGAAAGGGAAATTCGGCAGTGCAGATTATGCGGAGGAGGAATTAGTGGCGGAGCTGGGAAGTGCTTTTCTGATGGCGGATTTGGGGATTGTCGGAGAGGTGCAGCATGAAAGCTATATTGCCTCATGGCTCCAGGCGCTAAAAAACGACAAGCGCTATGTTTTCAAAGCGGCCAGCGCCGCCTCAAAAGCGCATAGTTATTTAATGGATAAAGCCTGAGGGCAGGGGCAAGAAGCCGCAAAGGAATGTGGCTTTAACCTTACATAGCGGTGGGGGGAGTAGCAGTGGTGTTAGGGTGTATAATTCCAATGCGAATTTTACTGGCATACAGTGTCAGGAAAATTCGCAGACTGCGGGGCGGGCGGCAAAGAGCCCGCTCATTCCTTTTAGATACATTAGAGCAGACTTGATCTGGCAGTGTTCTCTGTTAGAACACGATTTCACCTGATAGTCGGCAACGAGCCAGAAGCGGAAGTTCGGAATGCAAACTTACATCAAGGTGTCTTGAGTCATAGGGAGCAGGTTACCTAAACTTGGTAGTAAGATACTCGGTTACACATCCTTTTTTCTCTGCCACCCTAGATTCCCTGAACTTTCGGGTCGTCAGTCCGATTCCACTAACCGTAAAGTCGGTAAGCAACGCTGGACCACCAGAGGCGACATTTCGGGGCTAGTGGCTTGTGTCTGGTGGTAAATAACTCGCATGCAGCTAACTTCCTGGTAGCGAATTAAGTGGCTACTAAGGACTGAACCAAAACACTGACGCGATCCGGGGCTTTACATGGTCGAAATCTCTGCATGCTGCTTCGTTTCCCGGTCCTTAAGTCGTGCAGAAATCTGCCACCCGGGCGACCTTATGCAAGAGTCGCTTTGCTTAATTTTAGCTCTCACTTCCCCCCTGCTTCGGCCTATTTGCGTTCTGCCCTAACCCGAGTGTCAGCTCTGCTGTCGGGGAGGGAGATTACCTAATGACTGGATTAACAAAAATGACTTTAATGTTTTCATTAAAACTGTTATTAAAATTTATTAAGAATAAGGAATAAGAAATTTCTGTAATTATCATATTTCTGTCTGAGTTTAACAGAATGTCGCTGTTAGATGGTAAGTGGATTAAGTAATTGATTTAGAAATTTAATTAATCGGTGTAGGGAGGCGCATGAAGCTTGAAACGATTCGTTTATCTGGTTTTCAGTCGTTTGGACATGAATCAACCGAACTGAGCCTGGAAGATATAACATATGTCATTGGCCCTAATGGTTCAGGTAAAACCGCAGTTCTCCAGGCTTTGTGTAGACTTTTTGCATTCGACCCCGCGTTAAGGCGGATCCAGCGTTCAGATTTCCACGTTCCCTTTGATGAGGAGGAGGTTCCGCTTGAGCGCCAGCTGTGGATAGAGGCTGATTTTCTGTTTCCCGAACTGGAAGATGACGAGGACAACAGTACCGTAGCTCCCCATTTTAGTCATATGCGACTGGACGAGCCGGATGGGGTTCCGCGCGTGCGTTTTCGCCTTAATGCGACTATAGGGCTGGATGGAGATATTGAAGACGCTTTGGTATATGTCCTGGAAGTTGATGGAGATGACTTGCCTCTGAATGTCGCTCAGGTTCCACGCGCTGAACGTAATCATATCCAGGTACACTATCTGCCTGCCAGGCGCGATCCGGCTGATCATATTACTTACGGTGCGAATGCATTACTAGGGCGTTTACTTCGCGCTGTTCGTTGGGACGCTGAGCGCGAAACGATTAAAGGGCTGACCGATCAAATAAGTGACAGCCTTGCGGCAAACCCCTCGGTGAATGCTTTCAGTGAGAGTTTAAAGGCAACATGGGCAACGCTGCATAAAGGTAAATTTTTTGCTGACCCTAAAATTACTTTTGTCGCATCAGAAATTGAATCGCTGTTAAGGCATCTGTCTGTTTCATTTACACCAGGTCACGATGGCTCATTTGTCGATTTTTCAAGGCTGAGCGATGGTCAAAAGTCCATGCTTTACCTTTCTCTTGTCTTATCGTCTCAGGCTATTGGCAGGGCTGTTCTTGCAGAAGAAGATGTATCGTTTGATCCCGATAAATTACGTCCACCAGTCTTCACTCTGGTAGCCCTTGAGGAGCCAGAAAACAGCCTTTCACCACATTACTTGGGCCGCATTGTTAGCTCCCTAAATGTCATGACAAAAAACCTGGATGCGCAAGCTCTCATTGCTACGCATGCGCCCACAATGCTGCGCCGGGTAGCACCTGAGTTCATACGTTATCTTCGACTGAATGAGTCACGAGAGACACAGGTCACTTGAATAGACCCTAGTTTCCTAGACTGTTCCGTGCCTCATGAACCAGGCACTTTCATAAACTGCAGGGGGTTGATCCTCACAGGCACTGTGGCGGCGTTTAGCATTATAAAACATCTCGACATAATCGAAGATATCCGCCTTCGCTTCTTCCCTATTTTTATAGATCCGTTTCTTTATGCGTTCCCGTTTTAGCAACTGGAAAAAGCTTTCTGCCACTGCGTTGTCATGGCAATTACCCCGACGACTCATGCTGCTTTTTAAATTGTGAGCTGTCATAAAATGCTGACATCTTTCGCT
>NZ_RCZD01000021.1 GCF_006438725.1 Ewingella americana
ATGATGGCAGACATCTTTGATGGATAAATCACGCAACAACCCCATCATCAGGATGAGCCATACAGCCTGCTCAGCAGGCAGACGACGCCTGCGAATACTGGCCTTCTGGCAGGCAGTCAGGGCCTGGTGGATCCAGAGAGGGTCAAGTGAACGTGAAAAGGCATCGATCTCAGAGGAGAAAGCATCAACAACAAAATCCATGTCATCTTCAGACATAAAAAATCCGGGAACAGAAGGCTGTTCCCGGATTGTCTCTTACTGGCAGGATCGTTCAAGTACTCTTAAACGATCGGCATTATTCCATCGGAAGGCTTTTTTGCATCTATTCGCCGCAGAGACCTATGCCGTGGGTTTCCAGTTGATACGGCATTCATCACGACGGAAACTCAGCACCCGGCTGCGGTTGGAGATCAACTTCACGCTATAGCCCTGGAAATAGAGGCAGAACGATTTTTGCCACGGACCGTCAGGCATTTCTACCAGCAAACGTCCCTGACCGAGCGACGTCAGCGTGCCATGGCTGCGCTGAGGACCGACGCCCATCACGAACTGATCCCCTTCGATATCGAACGCGGCTTTTGATTCAGGGTGCAACCAGCGGCCCTGCACCATTTCCAGACAGTTATTGGTTTCGACCGGCACAAAGTGGCGTGGTGCGTGCCCTATTTCCCCTTGTATGGTGTGCCCGTCCCAGCGCAGACGCATGGGCATATGGGCGGACAGCGAAATGGCCTCGTGTTTATCCGTGCCCTGATACAAATTGTCACCGGACCCCAAATAGCTGGCGACGCCCTGACTGACTTTCAGCCAGTAAGGCTCGGCGACGCTGGCATAGAGTCCATCAGGAATGGCCGTGCTGCGCGCGGGGAGTGGGCTTCCGAGCAGGGTCGCCATTACTTCAAGTGCCGCGCTGGAGGCAGTGGTATCTTCGCGGTTGGAGACCAGCGCCACACCGGCATCCAGCTCAGGATGCAGCAGGAAGTAGGTTTTATAACCGGCGTGCGAACCGCCGTGGCCGTAGACCTGATAGCCGCCGATCGTCGTGGAGGTAATGCCCAGCCCATAAGCAGAAGGAATTCCCCCGTGCAGGTGACGCGGTGCGGAGAGTCTTTCCAGCACACCGGCACCTGGACCGCTGTTCGCTAACAGGCTTTGCAGCCATAGCGTGAGCGAGCGCAGGCTGCCGGTCAGGCTGCCTGAGGCCGACAGATGCAACCCGGCGCTGGCCGTTTTCCAGCCGGAAGTGTCTTTCCAGTAGCCGGGGATCAGGCCAGGAACCACATCAAACCAGGTTTCCGGGGCGTGCAGTGCGATGTCCAGCGGTCGGGCAATGTGCTGTTGCAGCAGGTCTTCAAACAAAATTCCTTTGCTGTTTAGAATCGCTTCAACCAGACGGTAGCCGGTATTGGAGTAGGATATTTCAGTGCCCGCCGGGAAGTTCAGCGAGCCTTCCTGGGAGAGAAATTCAAGAATAGCGGCCGGTTCACTGGCGGTATAGACCGACACGCCAAGCAGCGAGAGGGTTTCGCGCACGTCGGGCAAGCCACCGGTCATATCCAGCGCCTGACCGAGGGTGACTTCTGACATCGGGGCTTTCAGCTGGGGCAGATACTGGCCGAGAGTATCATTGAGGGATAATCCCGCATCACTGCAATATAGCGCCAGCGCCGCGAAAATATGCTTGGTCACCGAGGCGTAGCGCACTACGTTATCAATAGTGAAACGTTCACCGGTAGTGAGATTTGCCAGGCCGCCTTCGGCATGGCCGCGAAGGGCGAGGCTGTCAAACACGGCGATAGCGCCACCGGGTTCCCCGGGCTGGTTCCATTGGTCGGTAATGTGTTTGGCAGCAGTCAGTGCCGCCTGCCACTGCAACGACTTCTGTGATGCTGATAGGGTGGATGTCATTCCTTTTCCCCTTGGTAACGTTAATCTGTGATTGAAAGGCAGCTGCAGCTGCCCGTTGAAACCGTGCTCACGGTGGCTTAACCCGGTTCCTCAAGACTGAGACTTAACGATCGCAACTCTGCCGTGTGCGGGTGGGTGACGCGTCCTGCCCGTAAATCGTCTGCGCTCAGAAGCTCGACCATTTCACCACCGATCATCACTCCGATTCTGGTGCAAAGGTGCGTAACGACCGCTAAATTGTGGCTAACCAGAATATAAGTCAGCTTGCGGCGTTCTCGCAGGTCAGTCAGCAGGTTGAGGATCTCCGCTTGTACTGAAACATCCAGTGCTGAGGTCGGCTCATCCAGCAGCAGGATTTCCGGTTCGGAAATCAGCGCCCGGGCAATGGCTACACGCTGTCGTTGCCCACCAGAAAGCTGATGCGGAAAGCGAAAACGCACCGATTGCGGTAATCCAACCTCACTCAACGCATCGGTAATGCGTTTCTCGATGTTAAGAAAACCGTGCACGATCAGCGGTTCGCTCAGGATACGGTCAATGGTTTGTCGCGGATGCAACGAACCATACGGGTCCTGAAACACCATCTGTACGCGGCGGTAAAAGCGTTTTTGCCGCACCGGCTGTTGTGCCTCTCCGCCAATCGTCATGCCGCCGGACCACGCCTGATTCAGCCCCACCAAAGCGCGCAGAATAGTCGATTTCCCCGAACCGCTTTCGCCGACGATGCCAAAACACTCGCCGGGCGCGACCGCGAAACTGACCCCTTTTACCACCTCGGTATCGCCAAAGGAAATGCGTAAATTATCTAAGATTATCTTGGCGTTAGATTTCTCGATGCTGTCACTCATGATGTTTTCCACGCCTCGTCACGTACCAGCACCGGCAGCCGCGCACGCGGGTGTTTCAGCGACGGCAGGCACTCCAGCAGGCCACGGGTATAAGGATGCTGCGCATTGAGCAGGTCACCGGCCTGTAGGGTTTCGACAATGCGACCGGCGTACATGACCGCCACACGGTCACAGAATTTTGACACCAGCGGCAAGTCGTGACTGATCAAAATCAGCCCCATGCCCCGGCTGGAAACCAGATCGTCAAGCAGGCGCAGAATTTCCGCCTGCACCGTGGCGTCCAGCGCGCTGGTGGGTTCATCGGCGATCATCAGCTCCGGGTCCGGTGCCAGCATCATGGCGATCATCACCCGCTGGCCCATGCCGCCGGACACTTCATGGGCATAGCGCTGGGCCACTTTATGCGGCTCGCGGATGCGTACCTGATCCAGCAAATCGATGGCAGCTGCCATCGCCTGTTTTTTACTGCCGCCTTTGTGGGTATGCCAGGCTTCGGCTATCTGTTTACCTATCGGCATCACCGGATTGAGCGAATATTTCGGGTCCTGCAAAATGAAACCCACCCGTTTGCCACGGATCTGCCGCATCTGCTTTTCGCTGGTATTACGCAGATCGATACCGTCGAATGAGAGGGTGTCGGCGCGGCATTTGGCGCTGGCGGGCAGCAGATTCATCAGACAACGTGCGGTCAGGGATTTCCCCGAGCCACTTTCGCCTACGATGCCGAACTTCTCTTTACCGAGGGAAAGTGACACACCGCGCACGGCGTCGAAATTGCCGCTGCGGCTCTCAAAGGTAATGTGCAAATTTTTGATATCGACCAGCATCAGCGCTCCTTAGGATCGAGGACGTCACGCAGGCCGTCGCCGATAAAGTTAAACGCCAGAGACGTCATGAATATCGCCAGGGCCGGGATCAGCGGCACCCACCACTCTTCGAACAGGAAACGGCGGGCGGTGGCGATCATCGCCCCCCATTCCGGCGAAGGCGGCTGCGCGCCCATGCCCAGAAAGCCCAGACTGGCAGCGGTAATAATGATCGAACTCATGTCGAGCGTGATACGTACCACCAGACTCGGTACGCACAGCGGCATGATGTGCCGCCAGATGATACGGGCTGAGGTGGCACCCGTCAGACGGCAGGCCGCGATGTAATCCGTGCCGCGCACCTGCATGGTTTCGGCGCGGGCCAGACGCGCATAAGGCGGCCAGGCGGTGAGGGCGATGGCCAGGATGGCGCTCTCAATGCCCGGTTTCAGCGCGGCGACAAACGCCAGAGCCAGAATCAGACGTGGGAACGCGAGGAAAATATCGGTGATGCGCATCAGGATGCGGTCCAGCAGGCCACCGGTATACCCGGCCACGCAACCAATCAGCAAGCCGAGCGGTGCGACAATCGCCACCACGGTGATCACCATGCCGAGCGTGATCCGCCCGCCGTAAAGTATTCGGCTGAAGGTATCCCGGCCCAGCTCATCGGTTCCCAGCCAGTGCAGCGAGGAAGGTTTTGCCAGACGGTTAGCCAGATCCTGAGTGCCAGGCTCGTAAGGGGTCAGCAGCGGCGCACAGAGGGAAATGATTAACACCAGCAGCACGGTAAACAGGCCAATCACTGCCAGCGGATTGGCGCGCAGGCCCAGCCACAGGCGGTAACGGCGTCCCCAGACGGCCTGCGTTCGTGTCAGCGGCGTATCGGCCAGCAACCAGGCGCGAGTACCTGCGCGGGGGTGCGGTAAAGCAGGGATAGTGGTCATTTTACGCGTGGGTCCAGAAGTCGGTAGAGGAGGTCGGCGAACAGATTGAGCATGACGTAAATCGCGCCAATCAGCAGCGTGGAGCCAATCACCGGGTTCATATCGGCGTTCATCAGTGACACGGTGAGGTACTGCCCGAGGCCCGGCCAGGAGAAGACATTTTCCGTCACCACCGCACCTTCCAGCAGACCCGCATAGGTCAGCGCCAGCACGGTGATCAGTTGCACACCGACGGTCGGGAAGGCGTGCTTCCAGATCACCGTCTGCGCCGACAGGCCTTTGGCGCGGGCGGTGATCACAAATTCACCGCCGAGCGCGTTGAGCATAAAGGTGCGGGTCATACGGGTGATATACGCCATGCTGAAATAAGCGAGGATCAGCACCGGCTGCACCATGTGGGCCAGTGCGTCACGAAATGCCCCCATATCACCGGCCAGCAGGGTGTCCACCGTCAGCAGCCCGGTGACCTGCGGGATCATGTCCTGATAGATGATGTCCTGACGGCCCGGTCCCGGTGCGATACCGAGCACCGAGTAGAAAATCAGCAGACTGAGTAAGGCCAGCACAAACACCGGCAGCGAATGACCGGCCAGACACACCACGCGGATGGTCTGATCGATCCAGCTGCCCTGACGCGTTGCCGCCCAGACGCCAAGAGGAATGCCGATCAACGCCGCGATAATGATCGCGGCGGTAGCCAGTTCCAGCGTGGCGGGAAAGAAGCGCGCAATGTCCGTAATGACGGGGTTAGTGGTCACGGCTGAACGGCCTAAATCACCGTGAAACACCTGATTGAGATAGTGGAGGAACTGCATCCAGAGGGGCTGATCCAGCCCCATTTCATGGCGAACGCGTTCGACTACCGCCTGCGGTGCGTTGTCGCCCACCGCAGCCAGGACCGGATCGGTCGGCATGACCCTGCCAATAAAAAAGGTCACCACCGACAGCCCGAACAAGGTAAGACAAACGCTGATGCAGGTACTCAGAAAACCCTTGAGTCTCTTGCTCACGCTTTCACAACCTTCTCATAAGGGCTGGTGCTCATCACGGTTAATACCATACCGGAAATCTCATGACGGCAGGCTGCGGTCAGCGTCGGTTGCATCATGATGGCAAACGGGCTGTTCTCCATATGTTTGGTCTGCAACTCTTCGTACAGCTTGATGCGGGTGGCCGGGTCCGGTTCGTGCAGCGCTTTCTGGCTGAGATCGGCAATCGACTGATCCTGCCAGCTGCAACGCCATGCCAGGGTACGGCTTTTGGTTTTGTCGGTGTTATCCGGGTTGCTACAGAACGCTTCGGCGTTGGAGTTCGGGTCAAAATAGTCCGCGCCCCATTGGGTGAAGGCCAGTTGCTGCTGACGGGCGCGCATTTTGGTCAAAACCTGGCGGCTTTCGGCGGCCAGTAGGGTCACCCTGATACCGATTTCCGCCAGGTTGGCCTGCAATGCCTGCACGATGTCAGCCTGCGGCGAAGAGGAGTAGTGATCGAGGGTGATTTCAAAACCGTTCGGGAAACCGGCTTCGGCCATCAGCGCTTTGGCCTTTGCCACATCCCGCTTGTACATGATGGTGTTGACCGCCGCCGGGAAGCCTTCGGGCAGGAAACTCTGATGCACTTTGTGGGTCAGCGGCACAATATGCTGCTGGATATTGTCGTAATCGATGGCCCATTTGATGGCTTGCCACACCTGCGGTTTAGACAGGTTTGGGTGCGCGGTGTTGGCGGAAAGCATCATGGTAGCGGCGATACCTTTGCGCACCAGCGTGAAGTTTTTATCGTCAACCAGCGGACGCAACTGCTCGGTGTTCAGGTCACGGGCAATATCGATATCGCCTTTTTTCAGCATCAGCAGTTGCGCAGAAGGATCGACGATGTGGCGCAGGATAATGCGCTGAATCTTACCGGCGTGTGGGTTGTTTTTATTGGTTTCCAGAATGACCGACTCACTGACTTTCCAGTCACGCAGTTTGAACGCACCGGAACCGGCGCTGTTTTTCTTCAGCCAGGCGTTACCCAAATCATCACCGACCTGATTCGCCATACAGGCCGATTTCTGCACGATGCTGCCGACGTTGGCACTCAGGCAGTACAGCAGGAAGGATTCAGAGGCCGGTTCGGCGGTTTTGATCACCAGCGTTTCGGCGTCCGGCGCGCTGATAAAGCTCGCCACGTTGTCTTTGGTGTAGCCGAACTGGTTGATGATATAGGCCGGGCTTTTGTCCAGTTTCACCGAGCGCTGCAAAGAGAACGCGGCATCTTCGGCGGTGACAGGCTGGCCGTCAGCCCATTTGGCTTTCGGGTCCAGTTTAAAGGTGAAGGTTTTCATGTCAGGAGAGGCGATCCAGGACAGGGCCAGGTCACCTTCAATTTCATCGGGGGAAGCCAGTTTTGGTTTCACCAGTTGCTGGTACATATTGCCGGTGATTTCACTGCCGACCGATTCAAAGCCTTCGTGCGGGTCAAGGCTGGTAATAATGTCGAGTTTGATCGCCATCACCAGAATAGAGGTTGGGGTGGCCGCAAAGACGGGTTCAAAGCTCAAATAGGACAAAACAGGAACAGCAGCAAAACCGGTAACAAATTGACGCCTGGTAACCATAATAACTCCCATGATGTTGATAGTTAAATCAAAAATAGAAAATGACTCTGGTGAACCCTTGACTTGAAAGCATGCTGGTGGTTTTAATTGAAAATCAGCCACGCGTTTAACACGCTGTTCTTACATCTCAGAAAAACTAATCTGAAAATGCGAACACCTGGTCATCGGTAGTGCAGTAACGGGCGTTAAATGCACCGTGGACGAGCAAAATGTCAGCGGTTTTTGTCATGCTTAACCAAGGGTAGACCTTTTTTATGAATAACGTAGCGCACGGAACTGAAGCCTTAATGCCGGTATTTGACGGACATAACGATGTTTTATTGCAACTTTGGAATGCACATCGCGAAGATCCGGCACGGACTTTCCTTAATGGTCCTGCCAGCGGGCAGATGGATTTGCCGCGCTGTCGTGAAGCAGGCTTTGCCGGCGGGCTTTTTGCTGCCTGGGTGCCGTCTCCACGCTTTGACTCTGCAAGTAGCGTGCCGGATCTGACTATCGACCCACGTTTTTTACTGGAAGGTACTCAAAAACATGCGGATTTTTCGCCGACCCCTTCTTTCGAATTTGCGCGTGACGTCACAATTGGCATGATGGCTTTTTTGCTGCGTATTGAAGCGCAGTCGCAGGGCGCGGTGAAAATTTGCCGCAGCGCAAAAGAGATTCGCGGGGCGATGCAAAATCAGGCATTAGCTGTAGTTATGCATATTGAAGGGGCGGAGGGCATTGACCCGGAGCTCTACACCCTCGACGTGTTGTACCAGATGGGGCTGCGCACGCTTGGGCCGGTGTGGAGCCGCCCGAACATCTTCGGTCACGGCGTGCCGTTTAAATTCAACACCACGCCAGATACCGGACCAGGTCTGACCGACCTTGGCGTGAAGCTGGTTGAGACCTGTAACCGCAAACGCATCATGGTGGACTTGTCGCACCTCAACGAAAAAGGCTTCTGGCAGGTGGCGGAGATTTCAGACGCGCCGCTGGTGGCCAGCCACTCCAACGCATTTTCGCTCTGCGCGCAGTCGCGCAACCTGACTGACCGGCAGCTGGAAGCCATCAAAGAGACACAGGGTTTTGTGGGCCTGAACTTTGCCACGCCATTCCTGCGTGCAGACGGTACGCGTGATGCGGATACCGGCACCGATGACTATCTGCGTCATCTGGACTATCTGCTGGAAAAACTGGGTGAAGATCACGTGGGCTTTGGTTCAGATTTTGACGGCACCTCAATGGCACCTTTTATGCAGGATGTGAGCGGTTTACCGGTGCTGATTAACGCCATGCGTGAGGCCGGTTATGGGGAAGCGCTGATCAGCAAGATTGCGCATAAGAACTGGATCAACGTGCTGGAAAGAACCTGGGGGGAATGAGTTTTCCTCCCCTTTGCAGGGGAGGATGTCGCTATTACTCAGCAAACAGCGTCTGCTTCAACGCACGTTCAACGCCGCGCAGTTCAGCCAGGCCTCTGAGACGACCAATCGCCGAATAGCCGGGGTTGGTTTTTTTGTGCAGATCATCGAGCATCTGATGGCCGTGGTCCGGGCGCATCGGAATAGGGCGCAGATTGCCCGCCCGCTGACGTTTCTGCTCTTCAGTCAGAATGGCTTTGATCACCGCCACCATATCCACATCACCGTCCAGATGGTCGGCTTCATGGAAGCTGCCCGGCGTGGCTTCGCGCTGAGTGGCGCGCAGATGGATAAAGTGCACACGGTCAGCAAAGGTGGTCATCATCTTCACCAGGTCGTTATCTTCGCGCACGCCATACGAACCGGTGCAGAAACAGAATCCATTATGAATGCTGTCGACGGTCTCTTTCAGCCACTGCATGTCTTCGATGGTTGACACAATGCGCGGCAGGCCGAGAATCGGACGCGGCGGGTCATCTGGATGTACCGCCAACTTCAGCCCGTGCTGCTCGGCCACTGGCACGATGCTGCGCAGGAAGTGCGCCATGTTTTCGCGCAGTTTGGCTTTGTCGATACCGTCGTAGGTGGCCAGACGGGCGCGGAACTGCTCCAGCGTGTAGCCCTCTTCAGCACCCGGCAAACCGGCGATGATATTAGCGACCAGCGTCTCTTTTTCCGCGTCGCTCATCGCTTTGAAGTAGGCCGCGGCCTGCGCCTGCTCGTCGGCAGAGTAATACTCTTTTGCCCCTTCGCGTTGCAGCAGGTGCAATTCGAAAGCGGCAAAGGCGATGTGGTCAAAACGCAGGGCGCGCGAACCGTCCGGCAGCAGATAGCCAAGGTCGGTGCGGGTCCAGTCCAGTACTGGCATGAAGTTGTAGCAGACCGTATCAATGCCACAGGCCGCCAGATTACGGATGGACTGTTGATAATTAGCGATATGTTTTTCGACGTCACCGCTGCGGGTTTTGATCTCTTCATGCACCGGGATGCTCTCAACCACCGACCACACCAGATTTTTTGCAGCCAGTTCGGCCTGGCGTTTTTTAATCTCTTCTACCGGCCACACTTCACCATTGGCAATATTATGCAATGCGGTGACAACGCCGGTAGCACCCGCCTGTCTGACATCATCCAGTGAAACGGGGTCTTTCGGGCCATACCAGCGCCATGTTTGTTCCATGTGAAACTCCTTATGTTCAAATGTGTGTGCTTATTTTCAACAAATAGAAAAATTATTCAGCCGACTCGATCGGATCTTTGACGATGAAAAAATAAGAAAGTGCGCCTGCGAAGGTCACGCAAGAACAGACCACCAGCGCCCAGTTAAATGACCCCGTAGTGTCAAGTACCCAGCCAGTAATAACCGGTGCGAACGAGGCAAAAATGAAACTGCCGAAGTTCTGAATGCTGCTGACCGATGCCACCATGCGTGACGGGGTGATCACCTGCACCAAACCCCATGCGGAGGTACCGGCAAAGTGAATAAAGAACAGCGCCATGCTGATGAATGCTACGGCCATTGCCGTGCTGCTCGACTGAATCACCAACAGAGTACAAACCGCAGAACAGACCAGCCCGAAGCAGATCAGCGCCTTGCGGCTTTTCAGCAGTGAGTACCCTTTGTTAGCCAGTTTGTCGGCAACGACGCCATTGACCAGCATACCGAGCGAGCCAAACAGGAAAGGAATCGCCGCTACCCAACCGGTGTTCGCCAGACTCAGACCCCGTTCAGCCTGCAAATAACCCGGTAACCACGCCAGATAGAGCCAACCGGTGTAGTTCACGCCGCTGAAACCTAAAATCATGCCCCAGACGGTGCGGCGTTTGAACAGCGAACCCCATTCGGCGAAACTCAGACGCGTTTTCGCTGCGGATCCTCTGCCTTCATCAAGATAGGCCTGATCTTCTGTGCTCAGGTTCATCTGGTCGCGGTTGCGATACCAGGCGTACCAGCAGAGAGCAACCGCGATACCGGCCACGCCGATGATCACAAACATCATGCGCCAGCCGAAGGCCAACATCAGTGCGACCAGAATCGGCGGGGCAAAGGCCTGTCCTATGGTGGTAGATGAATTAAATATCCCCATCGGCAGGCCGCGTTTTTTGACGTTAAACCAGTCGTTGACCACTTTGACGCCGCTTGGCATAAACGGCGCTTCGCCGATGCCAAGACCAATTCGCAGCATAATAAAATGGCTGAAGCTGTTTACGCTACCTGCCAGCGCCTGCATGGCCGACCAGAACAACAGACCACCGCCGAGAACCACACGCGGGCCGAAGCGGTCGAGTAATATGCCGCTCGGCAACTGTGAAATCCCGTAAGAGAGCGAGAAGGCCGAGAGCAGGAAGCCAAACTCGGTGGCCGACAGGCCGAGATCCGCGCGGATGGCCTGATTGGCAATCGACAACGAGCCGCGGTCGAGGAAGTTAATGATCCCGGCCAGAAACAGCAGAGTGAGGGAAATGGTCTGAATACGTTTAATTTTTTGCGATCTGGCGATGTTCTGCGGCAGAGCCTGTTCAACAGAGGAAGAAGACATAGCAGGTCCTTTCATAGGGCGGATATCATCATAAGTTCTGCGCGTTCCTGGTGATAAATGCGCAATCTGTGACATCACTTGTTTTAGTTTTCTTGACGCCGTGCAGGTTGGAAGTTCAATCTACAAACGTTGCATGGTCAGGTGGTAGGGTGGTCAGGCCACCTGACCGCTACATCATTCAGCATGAAAAGGATCATTAATGTGATCTGCTTTGCAATTTTCGGATCGGCAGAAATTTTTGTATGCTACCTGCCGACCAGAGAACAGGCTTCAGCCGGAGAATAAGAATGGCATTACCCACCCTAAAAGTAGAAAGGCTGTACCGCCAGATTTCAAACGTTCTGATTAACTGCATTAAGAGTGCTCAGTTTGCGCCGGGCGAGATGATCCCCTCCGAGCGCGATTTATCCAAACAGCTGGGCGTCAGCCGCTCGTCAATTCGCGAAGCGCTGATTGCGCTGGAGATCACCGGCTGGATTGAGATCCGCACCGGCAACGGCGTGTATGTCAGCAACCCGCTGCCGCTGCAACCGGTGACCCAGAGCGAGGAAGAGTTCAGCCTGCAGTCGCTCATCAAGGCGCGGCAGATTTACGAGTGCACCACAGCAGAATTGGCGGCGTTAAACGGCACCGACGATCAGCGCGAAAAGTTGGCAGAAATTAACCACGAACTGACCCAACTGAACATTAATAATGATGCATTTTTGGAAGAGGACCGCCGTTTTCACCTGATGATCAGCGAAATGACCGGCAACGAAGTGCTGCGCGACATGATGGAGTACCTGTGGGACAAGCGTAACTCCCGCCGCTTCGTGCGTCTGGAAACCCACTACACCGACACCGACTTCGCCCGCGAAATGAACACCGATCACCAGGCCATTACCGACGCCATCCTCGCGAGGGATGCGCAGGGGGCGAAGGCGGCGATGCAGGGGCACCTTCAGCATGTGTATGATCGGTTATTTAGTGAGTAATCGGCTTTTAAAAAAGCTTTAGTAAAATTTTTTCAAATTCAAATTCAAATTCAAATTCAAATTCAAATTCAAATTCAAATTCAAATTCAAATTCAAATTCAAAGTCGTGGGCGTCGGCCCACACCGACCAGAGACCCGCAGACGCGCGGGCCTCTGGACTCCGCGCTTTTTCATGAGGCACCGACAGCTTCGCTGGTCACAATGGCCGTGTTTCAGGTGCCGCAGTTATAGCCGCAAACTCCGCCGCTGCGCGGTTCTCTCATTTCGGGTTCGGACCAGCTCGAAAAAACACTCTCGCCGTTTCTCACCGCTCACTCGACGTCGTTTTGAACGCGGCCTCGACATTTTTAAAGGCAAACACTGCGTTGGTTTTGAATTTAAAGAAACTCCGGCCGCCTTCAAAAATGGCGCTGAGCAAGTGGTTCGAGACCTGAGGCTCGAACCCGCAGCGAAGGTACCGCCTAAGCGGCGACATTTTGCGGCTATCACGGTGGTACCTGAAACACGGCCATCCCGATTCAGCGATAGCGCGCAGTTAAAAAACGCAGGATTCCAAAGGAGGTTCGTTTAAACCTCCTTTGGGCCCGTGTGGGCGGCGAGCCCACGGTCTTGACGTTGAATTTAAAGATTTAAAGATTTAAAACTTCAAAAGCGGGTTTGGGCGGCAGCCCAAAATTACCAGCGTAATTCTCGCCCCGAGTACTCCACAAAGTGATGCCCACCTTTGCCGCGCCAGGCTTCGAACTGATCAACAATACCCTGGGTGCTTTCGGCGATGGTCAGCGTGGCATTCTCGCCGCCCATATCGGTTTGCACCCAGCCTGGATGAACGGATAAAAGCGTCTGTCCGTGCTTGTCAGTTGTCTCTTTAAGCCCGCGTGTCAGCATGTTTAACGCCGCTTTACTGGCGGAGTAGAGCGGATACGTCGCCACGTCGTTTTCATTCAGACTGGCCAGTTCGGAGGTCATCAGCGCCATGATGCCGCTCTTTGGTTTGAGCAAGGGCAGTAACTCTGCCGCGCAGCGGACTGGCGAAAAGGTATTGCTCATAAACAGCTGAATGATTTCGTCGTCGCTGGCTTGCATTACGTCCTGATGATCCGGGCCGAATACGCCTGCATTGATGAAAATCAGATCAAACCGGACTTCTGCAAGTGCTTCTTTTACCGCGTGCCTTTCAGCCGGTTTGTTGATGTCGAGTTTCAGCCACTCCACTGAAGCGGGGGCGCTCTCAGGTGTCGCACCGCGTGTGGTGGCCGTCACCTGCCAACTGCGTTCTGCGAGTTGGTTAACCACACCTAAACCAATGCCGCGTGAAGCGCCGATAATCAGAGCCTTGAAGGAGTCAGTCATGTTTATCCTTTTTCTCGTTAAGGGAGTCATCAAAAAATGCAGAAAAGTTGGACTTGTGCAAAGTGTAGCTTCACATTGTCTGCCCTGTCAGTGTTGAGTAATCTGGTTCTTTCTCAGAAAGAGGCAAAGGTAAATAAAGCATGATCGCCATGAAATGGTTAAGTCTCGGGTTTGTCTGCGTTCTGTTGCTGTCATTTGGTTACAGCTACGCGAAAGCGACACAAAGCAGGGAAGAGCCCGCCGGGCAGAACTGGGCGACCGCTCGCAGGGATTCAGCAGGTATCGCGCCGGATCCGCATAAGCTGAAAAGTATCGCGATCATTCAGATATATACAGCGCCGACTTACGGCTGGCGCGGGCTGGTGGCGGTGCATCCGTGGATTATCTTCAAGCGTGAAGGCGAAACACAGTTCACCCGCTATGACGTTATCAGTTGGGGCAGTACCAATGTGGTTCGCCGCGATTACGCTATCCCCGACGGTTACTGGTTTGGTTCACAGCCCAAACTGCTGGTGGAACACCGTGGTGCCAAGGCTGAAGCGATGATCCCGAAGATTGAAGCGGCTATCAACAGTTACCCTTTCCCGCACACCTATCACGCCTGGCCTGGGCCGAACAGTAATACATTTATGGCGCATATAGGCCGGGAAGTGCCTGATTTGCAGTTGGATCTTCCCTCAAATGCCATCGGCAAAGATTACCGCGCCATCACCGATCCGATCGGTTTACCACCATCGGGCCGTGGTGTGCAGGTTTCACTTCTTGGCGTGCTGGGCATCACGCTGGGTGTGGAGGAAGGTATCGAGGTGAACGTTCTGGGGCTTAATCTGGGTGTGGATATCAAGAACCCGGCACTGCGGTTACCGTTCGTGGGGCGCGTAGGGTGAGTTTTTCGAATGGCGCTCCGAATTCGCTTTTAAATCTTTAAATTCAAATTCAAATTCAAGGTCGTGGGCGTCGGCCCACACCGACCAGAAGGCGGCCAGTCGCCGCCGCCCTCTGGACTCCCGGGCTCTTTCATGGGGCACCTGCAGCTGCGCTGGTCACAATGGCCATGTTTCAGGCACCGCTGTTATAGCCGCAAAATGCCGCCGCTTAGGCGGTGCCTTCGCTACGGGATTCGAGCCTCAGGTCTCGAACCGCTTGCTCAGCGCCATTTTTGAATGCGGCCTGGGCTTTTTTACAGTCAAAACCAGACCGCTTTTGTCTTTTTTTGTCTTTTTTTGTCTTTTCTCTTTTGACTTACATAGCCGCTAAGGCGCAGTCAAAAATGGCATCGGATGAGAGGTTCGAGACCTATGGCTCGAACCCGAAATACGGGGACGGCGCAGCCGTGACATTTTGCGCCGTGAACGGAAGTGGCTGAAACACGTGCCCTGCCAGCGGCGAAGCTGTCGGTGTCTCAGAGAAAAACGCAGGAGTTCCAAGAGGAGGCGCGTTTACGCCTCCTTTTGGGCGGGTTTGGGCAGCAGGCCCAAGGTTTGGAATTTGAAGTGGAATTTAAAAAGGGGTTTAGGGGACTCCCCTGATCACTCAACTTTTTCTTTAAACTCACAGAGGTCTTCAATAATACATGACCCACACCGTGGCTTCCTCGCGATACAGGTGTAACGTCCATGCAGGATAAACCAATGGTGGCAGTCAAGTTTGAACTCGGCGGGAACCACTTTCAGCAGTTTATCTTCCACGTCCTCTACGGTCTTTCCGGGAGCAAAGCGGGTGCGGTTACAGACGCGGTAGATGTGGGTGTCGACGGCAATAGTGGGCCAGCCGAAGGCGGTGTTGAGCACCACGTTGGCGGTTTTGCGGCCTACGCCGGGCAGGGCTTCGAGGGCGGCACGGTCTTCCGGCACTTCACTATTGTGTTTTTCCAGCAAAATGCGGCAGGTTTTGATCACGTTCTCGGCTTTGGCGTTGAACAGACCGATGGTCTTGATGTACTCCTTCACCCCGTCCACGCCCAGCTCAAGCATCGCTGCCGGCGTGTTGGCGACCGGGTAGAGCTTAGCCGTGGCCTTGTTGACGCTAACGTCGGTGGCTTGCGCTGAAAGCAGTACGGCGATCAGCAGCTCGAACGGGGTGGTGTACACCAGTTCAGTGGTCGGTTGCGGGTTGTTTTCCCGCAGGCGGCTGAGAATCGCAATGCGTTTTTCTTTATTCATGAGGCATTGCCCGCGCTGCCTTTCGGCAGGGTTTCCTGCTGAGCGGCCTGAATTTTGGCGGCTTGTTTGGCTTTCTGGCGCTGGTCAATCAGGTATTTCCCCGCCAGCAGCAGGCCCAGACCGATAAACGCACCCGGTGGCAGCATCGCCAGCAGGAACGGGTTATCCAGATGAATCACTTCTACGCGCAGCACTTTGGCCCAACTGCCGAGCAGTAAATCCGCGCCGTTAAACAGCACACCGCTGCCAAGGATTTCACGCATGGAGCCTAAAACAAACATGGCCGCCGTCGCGCCGAGGCCGGTCATCATGCCGTCGAGTGCGGCCAGATGTACCGGGCTGCTGGCGGCGCAGGCTTCGGCACGGCCCACCACAATACAGTTAGTGACAATAAGCGGAATGAAGATCCCCAGCGCCTGATACAGACCAAAGGCGTAGGCGTTGATCAGCATCTGTACGGTGCTCACTACCGAGGCAATGATCAGCACATAAATCGGAATACGGATCTCATTGGGCACCCAGCGACGGAATGCGGAGATCATGGCGTTGGTACAGGTCAGCACCAATGTGGTGGCAAGCCCGAGGCCCAGCGCATTGGTGGCGGTCGAGGTTACGGCCAGCAGCGGGCAGAGGCCCAGCAACTGCACCAGCGAAGAGTTATTGGTCCACAGACCCTGAACAATTATCTTTCTGGCTTCACTCATCACGGGCTCCACAAGGGGTGAGGTGGGAAAGCTGAGACGGTACTGTCTCAATAAACAGTGCGGTGCGTTTAACCGAACGAACTACAGCACGCGGGGTGATAGTGGCACCGGTAAACTGGTCATACATGCCACCGTCTTTTTTAACCGCCCAGCGTACATCGCCAGAGCCGTTAACCACCTGGCCTGCGAAACTTTTGATCCAGTCTGAAACACGAACTTCAATTTTGTCCCCCAGGCCAGGTGTTTCATGTTGCTCCAGCACGCGGGAACCGTAGACTTTGCCATGAAAATCAGCGGCAACCAGCAGCTGTATCGCGCCGGAATAGCCATCAGGTGCCGTGGTTTCAATCGCTGCCGCCACCGGTTTGCCGTCCTTGCGTGCCAGATAGAGGCGATGAGGCGTTGAGCTACCGAGGGACTCATCGGTGACGTTGTAACACTCATTTTGCATGTCATTATTATAGACATCCGCCGGGATCACTTCATCGAACAGATTCTTCTGCTGCAACAACGCCTGATGCTCAATAGTCGGTTTGGTGAGCATATTCACCACCGCCGTCATGCCGGTCATCAGCGCACCAAACACCGCCAGTGTGACACCGTGGCGGCGCATGGTCTGTAACATTTTGCCTTTTTCCATGCTGTCCTCAGCGGTGCCCGTAAACGCGCGGTTGGGTGTAGTGGTCAATCAGCGGCACGGTAATGTTCGCCAGTAAGACGGCGAAAGCGATGCCGTCAGGATAACCGCCATAAGTACGGATAAGCCACACCAGCAGGCCAATCAGTGCGCCGAACAGTAAACGGCCTTTCGGCGTGGTTGACGCTGTTACCGGATCGGTGGCGATAAAGAACGCGCCGAGCATGGTCGCACCGGAGAACAGGCCAATCATCGGTGGCGGGTAGGCTTCTGGTGAGAGGCCCCAGGCCAGCGTGGCGCAGAAGGTCAGCATCACTAACATACTGACCGGAATGTGCCAGCTGATGATTTTTTTCGCCATCAGGAACAGGCCACCGATGAGGAAACCGAGATTGATCCACTGCCAGCCCAGGCCTGCCAGGATCCCACTAAACAGCGGTTCGGCCAGCACCTGGTCGGCGCTGTGGCCGGAGCGCAACCCGGTTTTGAAGGCATCCAACGGCGTGGCCTGCGTGACACCATCGACATTCATCTGTAGCTGATAGGCGGTTAAATCCTGACTGTTATGGCCGGTAAAAATGGTCATCAGCGTATCAACAAAACTGACGTGGTGATGTTGCAGTGCATCCGGCGGCAGCCAGGTGGTCATCTGTACCGGGAAGGAGATAAGCAATACCACATAACCGACCATTGCCGGGTTGAACGGGTTTTGGCCCAGACCGCCGTATAATTGTTTGGCGATCACAATGGCAAAGACTGTACCGATCACCACCATCCACCACGGCGCAAGTGGCGGCAGGCTGATGCCCAATAACACTGCCGTCAGCAGTGCGGTGTTATCCCCCAGACGCTTTTGGACCGGCATTTTACGTAGCTGCAATACTGCGCCTTCGGTCAACAGCGCGATGACAATGGCCAGCGCCAGCTGCACCAGCGTGCCGTAACCAAAAAACCACACCTGGGCCAGCAGGCCGGGAATACAGGCCAGAATCACCATCAGCATAATGGTGCTGGTGCTTTGGCGGTTATGGGTAAAAGGAGAACTCGCGATTCGAAAGGCCATTTATTCCTCGTTCGACATGGTCTGAGCAGCGGCTTTACGCGCCTTAACCCGGGCGATCGCAGCAGCCACTGCGGCTTTGCGTGGATCGCTTTCTTGTTGTGTTGGTTCTGATGTCATTTCCTCAGACGTCTCTTCCTGCGCGGCAGCCTTTTTGGCTTTCGCGCGGGCAATGGCCGCTGCCACAGCGGCTTTACGTTTATCGTCGGCAGACGGTTGAGCCGGTGACGGTGTCACAGATAGGGTGCTGTCGGTGGCTTCCACCACCAGGCCGGTATTCCCGGCTTTTTTGGCTTTCACGCGGGCAATGGCTGCTGCCACGGCGGCCTTGCGGGCGCTGTCATCGTCAGTTTCAACCGGTGCCGATGGTGTGGTGACCGGCTCAGCAGCCACCGGGATTTCCTGAGTCGCGGCAGCTTTTTTGGCTTTGGCACGCGCAATAGCCGCGGCCAGCGCCGCCTGACGCGGATCGACTTCGGCGGTAGCAGCCTCAACGATTTCTACTTTCTCAAGCGGTGGTGTATCAAGCTTCACCGCTGATTTTTGGTGTTTCTCTTCGCGGGCCAGCTTCTCGCGTTCCATTCGCGCCTGTTTGGCTTCGAAACGGGCTTTAGCCTCGGTGGCTTTGGCGGTTTCTAAATCCACGGCGCGGATCTCGGCTTTCTCCTGGCGGTAATATTGCACCAGCGGGATATTGCTTGGGCAGACGTAGGCGCAGGCACCGCATTCGATACAGTCAAACAGATTATGATTGCGCGCCTTCTCATGTTCCTGACCCCGGCTGAACCAGTAGAGCTGTTGCGGCAGTAAACCGGCCGGACAGGCATCCGCACACAGGCTGCAACGGATACAAGCTTCTTCGGGTTCCTGCTGGCCCATTTCGCTTTCTGAAGGCGCCAGCAGGCAGTTGGAGATTTTCACTACCGGCACATTGAGTGAAGGCAGGGTGAAGCCCATCAGCGGGCCGCCCATGATCACCATCTTCTGCGTACCCTGCGGGCGCAGCGCGCCTTCGGTCATCAGGTCAGCAATTGGCGTGCCGAGACGCGCCCAGACGTTGCCCGGTTTGCCCATCGCTTCGCCAGTCAGCGTCACCACGCGTTCAATCAGCGGCTCGCCGTCGATAATTGCGCGTTTAATGGCAAACACCGTACCGACGTTTTGCATTAAGACGCCAATGTGCGACGAGTGATGGCCTTTCGGCACTTCGAGACCGGTCAGGATTTTGGTCAACTGCTTGGCCCCACCGGACGGGTATTTGGTCGGCACCACCCGCAGTTCAATGGTGACGCCGTCAGCTTGTTCGGCGTTGATAGCCTGTTTCAGCGCACGGATAGCGTCAGGTTTGTTGTCTTCAATGCCGATAATCACCCGCTCAGGCCGGAGCATATGGCAAAGAATGCGCGTGCCTTCGAGGATTTCCCCGGCGTGTTCCTGCATCAGCCGGTCATCGGCGGTGATGTAAGGCTCGCATTCGGCGGCGTTGAGGATCAGCGTGCGGGTGGAAGTCAGACCGCCCTGAAGTTTGCTGGCCGTCGGGAACCCGGCGCCGCCAAGACCTGCAATACCGGCCTGATGAATCCGCGCGTTGAGCTCTGCCGCGTCAAGTTGACGATAATCTGTGACAACGTCACGATCAACCCAGCGATCTTCACCGTCGGCATGAATCAGGACACACAGCTCTTTCAGACCGGACGGATGCGCGGTGATATGCGGCTCAATGGCGGTGATTATGCCGGAGGTCGGGGCATGAACCGGCACGGTGCGGCCACGACCCGTAGTCAGCGGCTGGCCTTTTAATACCCGATCACCGGATTTCAAACACAGCTCGCCTTCGGGGCCGAGATGCTGCTGAAGAGGAATAATAAAGCGCTCAGATAATGGCACACGGCGCAGCGGCACGTGGCTCGACTGGGTCTTCATTTCGGGCGGATGAATGCCGCCGTCGAAGTCCCACAGTTTGTCTTTCTTGAGTGCGGAAAACAGATTAAACATGGCGTTGCGCTTACTCCGCATGAATGACTTGCACCGGAATGGATTGCATATCCCACTTCCAGTTTGCGGTGGTGGTTTTAATCGGCAGCATTTCAATGCAGTCGGTTGGACAGGGGGCGACACACAGGTCGCAGCCGGTGCATAAATCGGTGATCACGGTATGTACCGCGCGGGTGGCACCCACGATGGCATCCACCGGGCAGGCCTGAATACATTTGGTGCAGCCGATGCAGTTACTTTCATCGATATAGGCCACGGTGCGAACGGGCACAGCTGCCGCGACGTCATCGCCGAGCGGTTGCGGTTCAACGTTGAGCAGCGCGGCGAGTTTGAGCATCACCGCTTCGCCACCGGGCACACATTTATTGATGCTATCGCCATTGGCGACCGCTTCGGCGTAGGGTTTACAGCCAGGGTAACCGCACTGCGCGCACTGGCTTTGCGGCAGGATATCGTCAATCTGATCGACAACAGGATTGCCTTCAACGGCAAAGCGGCGCGACGCATAGCCCAGCAGCAGCCCGAAGACCAGTGCCAGTGCCGTCAGCGCACCAATCGCAACCCACAGTTCAAACATTAGAATTTCACCAAACCGGTAAAGCCCATAAAGGCCAGAGACATCAGGCCCGCAGTGACCAGCGCAATTGACGACCCTTTAAACGGTGCAGGCACATCCGCCACCACCAGGCGTTCGCGGATAGCCGCAAACAGCACCATCACCAGCGAGAAACCGAGCGACGCGGCAAAGCCATACAGCGCGGACTGCATGAAATTGTGGGCCTGATTGATGTTGAGCAGCGCCACGCCAAGCACCGCGCAGTTGGTGGTGATTAGCGGCAGAAAGATACCCAGCAGGCGATAAAGTGACGGGCTGGTTTTGCGCACCACCATCTCGGTGAACTGCACGACAACGGCGATGACCAGAATAAAGGCCATGGTGCGCAGGTAAACCAGACCCAGCGGCATCAGGACGAAAGTGTTTACAATCCACGAGCAGATATTCGACAACGTAATGACGAATGTAGTGGCTAATCCCATGCCAATGGCGGATTCGAGTTTTTTGGATACGCCCATAAACGGACATAAACCGAGAAACTTAACCAAAACAAAATTGTTCACCAGCACGGTGCCGACGAACAGTAACAGGTAAGAAGTCATGACATTGCCTGAAGATAACGGGAAATAAATCAGCGCCTGACCGTGCAGATCAGAAGCTACAACCGCTTATTATCTTAAATAAGCGCCCCGGGGACAACGGGGTAACCACAGGGTTATTCGGTAAAGGTCTCTTTCACCCGGCGCGAACGTTTGAAATAAGGTACCAGCAGGGCCGCGGCCAGTAGCGCTAATAACAAATTACGCACGGCCATATCGTCATTAATCGGTGAAAAGGCGAAGGCTTTTACAGCCAGCAGCACGGTACACAATAACCAGATGATGAACATCTTCGGCACGTATCGGCTGCGTTTGCAGAACTGCCACAGCAGCGCAACAGTAAAAGCCCCCATCGCCAGCGTCGTCACGACCGAGAAATACCACTGCAGGGTAAATGCCTGCGAGTTGGTCAGCAGATAATCCCGCGATTCCGGCATAAACAGCGCCAGTGAAAACAGGACCAGCATTAGCGCGACACTCATCAGCGTAACAATCAGGTACGCCATCGGTGCCAGTAACCAGCCACCAATACGTTTGTAGCTTTTATCCGGGGAGATCGGTTGTTGAGACATAATCAGCCTTCGCTTTAATACAGAATAGTTGCAGGTCTTATCCCGAACATCAGGGAAAGCCCGTCTTATAAGGCGCAGAAGTTTACCCTGAGATGCCGGGAGGCTCTATCGTATTCATGTGATTGATGAGATGAGCGGGATTGGATTTTTTTTGGTTAACGGGCGCAGTTGGCTGCGCCCGCTGAACGGGTTAATGCAGGGGGATAAAGATTTGTGTGGCGACCACCACCACAATCAGGCCCACCAGTACCGGAACGGAGGTGCGTTTAACGACTTCAAACGGAGAGATTTTTGCCATACCTGCCACGGCGACAATCACGCCGGAGACCGGGGAAATAGTGCGGCCAAGGTTGGAGGCCTGCAACATAGGGATCACCAGATATTCCGGGTTAATGCCCATTTTACTCGCCAGTTTTGGAATGAGTTCCACGAAAGCGTAGAACGACGCATTGCCGGAGCCGGTCGTCATGGCGGCCAATACGGTGATGGTCACCAGTACCAGCATCATCACGATGCTGCCGGACCCGACGTTTTGCGCCAAACCAATCAGGCTGCTGATAAACCCTACGGTACTGAGGCCCTGAGCAAAGACGCCCGCCGCCACCAGCAGCATGACCACGTTGGCGAAGGCGTCCGCCATGCCACGGTAAGCCACATCCAGACCCGCGAATACTGCTTTACCGTTGCGGTTGCGGAACGTTTCGATCACTGCAGTCAGGACCATACAGATCACCAAAATGGTGATGATGTGCAGGTTAGGACCCCATTTCCCGTCAAAAATCAGTACGCCGACAATCGGTGTAAACGGAAGAATGGCGTAATACCACGGCGCATTGGTTTCAACCGGGGTGGTTTCGGTTTCTTCAATCACCACCGGGTTGCCTGCTTCGCGTTTGTCGAGATATCGCTGCCAGAAGAAGTGCGCGATGGCCATAGAGACGATGGCGGCGATGGAGATTGGCAGGGTAGCTTTAAAGGCAAAATCCACCAGTGACATATTGGAAGCCTGCGCGGCCAGCACGACGTCACCGGAGGTTGGGGACAAAATAATGGCCGCCGGAGAGGCACAAATGGCCGCCGCTGCACCCCGGCTGATGCCGACATTGACCATAATTGGGAACAGCGTCGCCATCAGCAGCACGCCCAGACCTGTTGCTGAAGAGACCGCCAGCGACATCAGGCAGGCCAAAATATAAGCGGCAACCATCAGTACATAAGGAGAGTTGATCATCTGTAGCGGACGCGAAGCCAGTCTCACGACCACATCATTAGCGCCAATATGCGTCATGTAGGCCGCAAAACCACACAGCATCATGATCATCATGCCGAGATCGCCGCCACGGCTCATCAGCAGGATTTTCACGTACTCGACGATATCGGTGGCATTCCAGCCGGTCGATTTCGCGCTCTCTGGTAATACGTTGTTACCCATCAATGCGCTGATGATCAGCAACAGTAAGCCGCCCACCATCAACACACCGGTCGGCGAATAGCCTTTGATGATGTAGCGGCCCACCGCGACGGTCACCACCAGTCCTATCAGTAAATCCCACATAGTTTGAGTTCCCAGAAATTGTATAAAAATACAAAGGCGGGCACTGTGCACAATGAGAGGGTCAAGCGTCTATGACGTTTATCAATGAATTGTTGGTGAGTTATTGAGTGGAGTACTAAATGTGAACTCGGAGTCGCTTTTGAAAAAATGTCAGCCACGACCCAGGAAGAGAAGGTAAACCGCGTTGAGTTTAACGCCCATAAACCCTAACACCCCATTGCAACATCCCCTCCAGCATCGGGCGCAGCAGAGTTTGCAACTGCGCTGCTTTATCCGCGATAAACCCGAAAGGTTCACACTCTTCCATGTAATTACACTGCGCCAACTCCAGCTGAACGGCGTGTTGATGCTGATCCGGCTGGCCATAGGCCCGGGTAATATAGCCGCCTTTAAAGCGTCCATTGAGAACATGGCTGAATTGCGACTGTTGCTTGCATATCGCTTCAAGGGTTTGGCTCAATGCTGGCGCGCAGCTTGCGCCACTGTAGGTGCCGAGATTCAAGTCTGGCAGTTTCCCCTCGAATAAACGGGGGATCACCGAGGCGATTGAGTGGGCATCAAACAACAGCGCATAACCGTACTGCTGCTTAATACGCGCCAGTTCGGCGGCAATTTTCTGATGATACGGTTGCCATATTTGCTCCAGATAGCGCTGGCGGCTTGCTTCATCCGGTTGATGTCCGGCTTTGAACGTCGGACGCCCGTCGAACAGGGTGTCGGGGAACAGGCCGGTGGTGGCGGTAGAATAGAGCGGTTGATCGTCTGACGGGCGGTTAAGGTCAATTACCAAGCGCGAATACTGGCCGACCACCATATTCGCGCCTATCTCGCGGGCAAAATCATACAGCCGGGGAATATGCCAGTCGGTGTCTGACAGCGGTAGTGCGTCGTCGCTCAGACCACTGGCGACCTCAGGCGTCAGCCGCGTACCGGCGTGTGGAATGCTGATTAATAACGGGCTGTTGCCCGCAGTGAAATGATAGGGTTCGGTAATGATGGGATTCGAATGCAGGCTCATGCGCAGGTAGCTCCTCTGATATGTCCTTGATAAATCACGGTGCAGGGCAGTTGTCCGCCCAACCAATAAACCAGTTCCGCCGGGCGCGCCAGTGGCCAGTGGACGAAATCTGCCGCTTTTCCCACTTCCAGTGTCCCATGAGAATTTTGCAAACCCAGAGCACGTGCGCCGTGGCAGGTGACGCCAGCCAGCGCTTCCTCGGGAGTCATGTGAAATAGCGTGCAGGCCATGTTCAGCATCAGTCGTAGAGAGAGCACCGGTGACGTGCCGGGGTTGGCATCGCTGGCAATTGCGATAGGGACGCCATACTGGCGAAATAACGCTACCGGCGGTGTCTGCGTTTCACGCAATAAATAATAGGCTCCGGGCAGTAACACGGCGGTGGTTCCTGCAGCCGCCATGGCTTTCACATCCTCTTCGGTGGCGTATTCGAGGTGATCGGCGGAAAGGGCGGAATAACGTGCCGCAAGCTGGCTGCCGTGCAGGGAAGAGAGCTGCTCGGCGTGCAGTTTTACCGGTAACCCGAGGCTGACGGCGCGTTTAAATACCTGTTCAACCTGGGCCGGAGAAAAGGCCAGATGCTCGCAGAAAGCATCCACGGCATCTGCCAGATTTTCTGCTGCCACCTGCGGCAGCAATACGTCACAAATGTGCTGGATATATTCATCCGCCCGGCCTTTGAACTCAGGGGGCAAGGCATGTGCAGCCAGACAGGTAGATTTCACCCTGACTGGCATACTTTGTGCCAGCTCACGGATCACCCGCAGCATTTTCAGTTCGCTCTCGTCACTCAGCCCGTAACCCGATTTGATCTCGACACAGGTCACGCCCTCGGCCAGAAGGGGCATCAGCCTGAAACGTGCCTGCTCAAACAACTGTTGATGGCTGGCCTTACGCGTAGCATTCACGGTCGATAAGATCCCGCCACCCTGAGCTGCAATCTCGGCATAACTGACGCCGTTCAGGCGTTGCTCGAACTCAGCACTGCGATCACCACCAAAAACCAGATGGGTATGGCAGTCGACAAAGCCAGGGGTAACGATACCACCATCGAAGTCATGGCGGACTGCAGTGACAAAATCAGGACTGTTTTCCTCGGTACCCAGCCAGATAATCTGGCCATCCTTAACGGCTAACACCCCGTTTTCAATGATGTTATAACGGCCATCCTGCATGGTGACTAGCGACGAACCGGTCCACAGGCTGTCGCAAATTACCGTGCCTGAGGCGGGTATATTGGGGGCGTTCAATGACGACATGCAAAACTCCTGACTGTTCTTGTCTTGTATAGACAACTACATTCAAGCTAACGCATTCACCAAAAAGCGGCAAGGGATGGGCGGGGCGTATTTTTCGTATTTCGAGGTGCATTCCAAAATTGAAGGGCGGCATTAGACGGCGGGGCTGTTTATAAATACAGTGTTTTCGTCAAGAATAAGCAGGCTGTGAGTCAGCCTGCAAAGGGGGCAACGACTCAGCCGTGGCTGGTAAAGCGGCCAAACAGCTGGTAGCGGGAGCCGGGGTAGACCAGACGTGCGGACGTGACCACGCGGTTACCGCTCCAGGTACGGCGATGAATAAGGAGGCAAGGCTCATGTTCTTTCAACTGCAACAACTGACGCTGTGTGTCGCTGGCGCTGATGGCTTCGACGCGATGCTCCCCGGCAGTCAGCGGAGCAATCCTCATCAGATAAGCATAGGGCGTTGCACTGTTCATAACCTGCTGCAAATAATCGGGTGCGGTTGCCGGGTTCACAAAACGATCTTCAATTTGTACCGGCACATCATTCTCAAAGTGAACGATTTGCGAATAAAACAGCGTGTCACCGGGTTTTATACCCAGCTGCAGCGCCTGCTCGGCATCGGCAACCTGGGCTTCACAGGCCAGTATCTGGCTACTGTGGCGATGCCCGCGCCGGGCAATTTCATCGGCAATATTATGCACTTCGAGCATCGGCGTATAGGCCTTGGCCTCAGCAACAAAGGTACCGACGCCCTGCATCCTGATCAGAAAACCCTCACTGGTCAACTCACGCAGCGCGCGGTTAATGGTCATGCGGCTGACACCCAGTTCGTTGACCAGTTCGCTTTCCGACGGCACACGTTGATGAGGCTGCCAGATACCGCTGCGAATTTGCCCGATAATCGCCTGTTTTACGCGCTGGTATATCGGCGCGGGGGCATCACTCATGGCGGCAGCCAGTTCCGACAACGTTTGTTGGGAAACGCCCTGTTGGGAGAACGGCGTTGATTCAGACATGTCACTACCTCAGTGGAAAAGCCTGCCAGGCTCAAGACGTTAAAGTGTAATAAATAATGCCGAACAAACGAAGGTTTACGTTATTTCGGTGCGTGATAAGAACCGTTTTTATTAAAAAAAACACCGTAGTCAGTTTACAGTTCCTTTTGGTGTATGTATATGTATAGACAAGTGACCTAAGCGTTTCACAATTGTTTCCTGAAAATAACTGTTGTGATCTTCCCTGCTAACCCGCATTCAGGACCGTCTTAATGCCAGCTTATTTTGCCACACGCGCTTTACTGCCAAAGGGCTGGGCGCGCAATGTCCGGTTGGACATCGATGCCGCAGGGCTGCTCAGCGCCGTTACGGCAGATGCATCGCCAGACGGTTGTCACCGGCTCAACGGGCCGGTCGTTCCTGGTATGCCAAACCTGCATTCACACGCTTTTCAGCGGGTGATGGCGGGGCTGGCGGAAGTGGCGGGTGACCCGCAAGACAGTTTCTGGACCTGGCGGGAGCTGATGTATCGCATGGTGGCGCGGCTGACGCCGCCACAGATTGGGGTGATTGCCCGTCAGTTGTATATCGAAATGCTGAAAGGCGGGTATACGCAGGTCGCTGAATTCCACTACCTGCATAACGATACCGACGGTAAGCCTTACGCGGATATCGGTGAAATGACCGCGCATCTGAGTGAGGCAGCACAAAGTGCCGGGATCGGCCTGACGCTGCTGCCGGTGCTTTACAGCTATGCGGGATTTGGCGCACAACCAGCGCAGAGCGGGCAAAAACGCTTTATTCAGAATACTGCGCATTACCTGAAACAACAGCAGGTGATTACCGGGCAGCTTAAAGGCAAACCATTACAAAATCAGGGGCTGTGCTTTCACTCCCTGCGCGCCGTTTCCCGCGAACAAATGACGGAGGTTCTGGCTGCCAGTGATGCCTCGCTGCCCGTGCATATTCATATTGCTGAGCAATTGAAAGAGGTGAATGACTGTCTCGGATGGAGCGGCCAGCGGCCTGTCGCCTGGCTGTTTGATAACATCGAGGTTGATGATCGCTGGTGCCTGATTCACGCCACCCATCCTGACCGCTTCGAACTGGCAAGCATCGCTGCCAGTGGCGCTGTGGTGGGGCTGTGCCCAACGACTGAGGCCAATCTGGGTGATGGCACATTTCCCGCTGTAGATTATCTGGCGCATAAAGGGCGTTGGGGGATCGGCTCCGACAGCCATGTGTCTCTCAATGTGGTGGAAGAGTTGCGCTGGCTGGAATATGGCCAGCGTCTGCGCGACCAGCGCCGTAACCGACTGACCGATGCCACGCAGACTTCCGTGGGCGATTTACTCTATACCCAGGCACTGGCTGGTGGTGCGCAGGCCTGCGGCGTAGCGGTAGGCCAACTGGCAGTTGGCTACCGTGGTGACTGGTTGGTGCTTGATGGTGATGACCCTTATCTGGCCGCCGCCCATGAGAATGAATTGCTTAACCGCTGGCTGTTTGCCGGCAGTGCCGCGCAAATTTGCGATGTATTTGTGGGCGGCGAAGCCAAAGTGGTTAACGGCCAACATCCTCAGCAGCGTCAAGCCAGCGCCGATTTCCTTACCTTGCTGAAAAGACTTGCGGAGTATCCTGCATGACAGTCTTACAGCGATTTACCTTCGATAACCTGCCCGTTACCCCTTGGCGCAACGGCGGTGGCGAAACACGTGAGATCGTCAGTTGGCCTGCCGGTGAGGCCGCTTTTGCATGGCGTGCCAGCATTGCGACTATCGCTAATGACGGGCCGTTTTCACGCTTCGAAGGCGTCGACCGCTCTATTACGCTGCTGAGCGGCGCGGGTGTGCAGTTGTCCCTGGAAGGAGGTAATGAACACCGTTTAAGCCGCCCCGGTGAACCCTTTGCTTTTGCCGGAGAAACGCCAGTCTGCGCCCGCCTGATTAATGGCACTACCACCGATTTTAATGTCATGACTTGCCGTGCCAAGGCGCTTGCGCGCGTTACTTCTCAACATTCGTCATTCTGTATCCATCAGGATCGAGCCGGGGTTCTGTATGTTTTACAGGGGCAGTGGCAGGTGGGGAATTCCTGCGCGTTGGTTACGTCTGAGGGGCTTTTCTGGATGGCTGGCACCGGCAATTTCCCCGAAGTGAACGTTCAGCCCTTGCTACCCGAGTCTTTGATGTTGTGGGTTGAGATTGAGACAGGCGCGGTTACTGCCTGAGCTCATGGAAACACCGTAAACAATTATTGCACTGAACCATTACACCGCCCGCCAGACGTCTTTTTTACCGGGCATTATTCATTTTTTCTTGTCTATACAGGATTAGATTATGTCTTCTTTACCCAATGACATTACCGTCTGCCACCTGCATCCGGGTCAGGTTGATCTGGCGATGCTGCGCACCATTTATTCTGCTGAGAAACGTACCGATAAACTTCAGCCCTGGACGGTTCGCGTTGAACTGGCGGATGACGCACGCGCTGGCGTGCTGGCTTCGCAGGAAACCGTTAACCGTATCGTCGAGTCAGGCAAAGTGGTGTACGGCATCAATACCGGTTTCGGTAAGCTGGCCCAGACCCGTATTCCGGCAGAACGTCTGGCTGAATTGCAACGTAACCTGGTGCTGTCGCACAGTGTCGGCGTGGGCAAAGAGCTGGCGGATAACGTTGTCCGCCTGATCATGACCACCAAAGTGTTAAGCCTGTCGCGCGGTCACTCTGGTATCCGCATGGAAGTGATCGATGCGCTGATCACCTTGCTGAATGCGGGCGTCTTACCCTGTATTCCAGAGAAGGGTTCGGTCGGTGCTTCCGGTGATTTAGCACCGCTGGCGCATCTCTCCCTGATGTTGATTGGTGAGGGTGAGGTCACGGTGCAGGGCGTAAGAATGTCTGCTGCCGAAGGGCTGGCGACTGTCGGCCTGAAACCGGTTGAGCTGGGGCCCAAAGAGGGTCTGGCGTTACTCAACGGTACACAGGTATCAACATCGCTGGCACTCGCCGGTTTGTTTGAGGCCGAACGCGTCTTTTCCGCCGGTCTGGTAGCCGGTGCGCTGTCGCTGGAAGCCATTAAAGGCTCGGTGAAACCTCTCGATCCGCGTATTCATCAGGCGCGTGGACAACTGGGACAGATCGCCGTTGCGGCGGCGGTCAGTGCATTACTGGAATGGAGTGACGTTGTCACCTCTCACGCTGACTGTGGCCGCGTGCAGGACCCCTATTCTATCCGCTGTGTGCCGCAGGTAATGGGCGCTTGTCTCGATAACCTGCAACATGCGGCCCGTGTCCTGCAAATTGAAGCCAATGCGGCGTCTGACAACCCGTTGGTCTTTGCTGAAAATGGCGACGTGATTTCCGGGGGGAATTTTCACGCCGAGCCAGTGGCCTTTGCGGCCGACATCATCGCGCTGGCCGTGGCGGAAATTGGCGCGATTTCGGAGCGCCGTCTGGCGCTATTGCTTGATACCGGGCTTTCCGGCCTGCCTGCCTTTTTGGTTAATGACGGAGGTGTTAATTCCGGCTTTATGATTGCGCAGGTAACCGCCGCCGCGCTGGCTTCAGAGAATAAATCGCTCGCGCATCCTGGCAGTGTGGACAGTCTGCCGACTTCCGCGAATCAGGAAGACCACGTCTCCATGGCGACTTACGCGGCGCGCCGTTTGGGGGAAATGTGCTTTAACACCTCGGTCGTCGTCGGGATCGAAGCCATGGCTGCCGCGCAGGGCATTGATTTTATCCGTCCGCTGAAAAGTTCCGCCGTACTGGAGAACGAGCTGCACCTGATCCGCGAAAAAGTAGCCTACCTCGAGCGGGATCGCCTTATGGCACCGGACGTAGAAGCCATGCGTCTTTGGGCCAGCCGAAGTGAGTGGCCATCGGTCATTCAAGCTTTGTTGCCGAGTTTTAACTGATGAATAAGGAACACAACATGAATGCACCGCAGAAAACAGCCGTTGCGCGCGTGGTTCGCGCCCCTCATGGTACCGAGTTGAGCTGCCAAAATTGGCTGATTGAGGCCGCGTACCGCATGCTGCAAAACAACCTTGACCCAGATGTTGCCGAGCGCCCGGAAGATCTGGTGGTGTATGGCGGGATTGGTAAAGCAGCCCGTAACTGGCCAGCTTTCGAAGCCATTCTCGACAGTTTGCGTAAATTACGTGAAGACGAAACGTTGCTGGTGCAGTCCGGCAAACCGGTAGGCGTATTCCGCACGCATACGGATGCGCCACGCGTGCTGATCGCCAACTCCAATCTGGTGCCGCACTGGGCTAACTGGGAGCACTTCCACGAACTGGATAAAGCCGGCCTAATGATGTACGGCCAGATGACAGCCGGTTCGTGGATTTACATCGGTGCGCAGGGCATTGTGCAGGGAACGTATGAAACTTTTGCCGAAGCGGGCCGTCAGCACTACGACAGCAATTTACGGGGCAAATGGATCCTGACCGCCGGGCTTGGCGGCATGGGAGGCGCACAACCCTTAGCTGGCGTGCTGGCAGGAGCCTGTGTTCTGGCGATTGAGTGCCAGGAGTCGCGTATTGATTTCCGTATCCGCACCCGTTATCTCGACCACAAAGCCCACAGCATCGACGAAGCGCTGACGATGATTGAAAAAGCCTGTGCAGAAAATAGGGCCATCTCGGTTGGGCTGCTGGGCAACGCGGCTGAACTGATGCCACAGCTGGTGGCGCGTGCCAAACAGGGCGGTTTACGTCCGGATATCGTGACGGATCAAACCTCTGCCCATGATCCGCTCAATGGCTATTTGCCGGAAGGCTGGACGGTAGAGCAGTGGCAGGAGACCAAAATCTCTGACCCTCAGGCCGTCGTGAAAGCCGCGCGCGCCTCAATGGCAAAACACGTCCAGGCGATGCTCGATTTCCACGCGATGGGCATCCCGACGGTGGATTATGGCAATAACATCCGTCAGGTTGCTAAAGAGGAAGGGGTACTGAACGCCTTCGATTTCCCTGGTTTTGTTCCTGCCTATATCCGCCCGCTATTTTGCGAAGGTAAAGGTCCGTTCCGCTGGGTAGCACTGTCCGGTGACCCGGAAGATATCTATAAAACCGATGCCAAGCTAAAAGAGCTGTTCCCGGATAATGCCAATCTGATCAACTGGCTGAACATGGCCAGCGAGCGCATCGCGTTTCAGGGATTACCTGCACGTATCTGCTGGCTGGGGTTGGGTGAACGCCATATTGCGGGGCTGGCTTTTAACGAAATGGTACGCAATGGCGAGCTGAAAGCGCCGGTGGTTATCGGCCGCGATCATCTTGATGCCGGGTCAGTGGCTTCACCGAACCGTGAAACTGAGGCGATGAAAGACGGCTCTGATGCGGTCTCCGACTGGCCGTTGCTCAATGCTTTGCTTAATACCGCCGGTGGCGCCACCTGGGTCAGTCTGCACCATGGCGGCGGTGTCGGGATGGGCTTTTCGCAGCATGCCGGAATGGTGATTGTTTGTGACGGCACCAAGGAGGCTGATGCCCGGCTGTCACGCGTACTGTGGAATGACCCGGCAACTGGCGTAATGCGCCACGCTGACGCGGGTTACGAGCAGGCGATTGAATGTGCCCAAAGGAATGAACTGAATCTGCCGATGATTAAATAGCTATCAGACGAGGCCGACCATTGATGCTGCCGGCCTGGTCTTTTCCTGATGGTTTACACCGGAATATGCACATGTTTTTTGATGTTCTTCAGGCAGGTGATCATGGTGAAGGTCATGATCACCAGCAGCGCCCATGAACTCCATTTGCCGAGATGCACGCCTGACCAACTGAGCACCTGATTCGGGTAGTACCAGAGGGTGAAGAAGGTGCTGATATTTTCTGCCAGCCAGATAAAGAAACCTATCAAGATAAAAGCCAGGATCAGCGGCATACGCCGTGGCGTATCGTAAGGTGTGAATACCACATAACTGCGCGCATACAGGCCAAACACCAACGCGGTGATATACCAGCGGAAATCGCCAATGTAGTGGTGGGTGAAAAAGTTGACATAAATCAGCAGAGAGGAGATCGCCGCCAGACTGTAAGGTGGATAATTACGCACTTTCAGATCTAATAACCGCCAGGATTGGATCATATAACTGCCGACTGCCGCATACATAAAACCGGAAAACAGCGGTACGCCAAACAACTTGGTGTAAGCAAAGTCCGGGTAGCTCCATGAGCGGATCCCCGCAGAGGTTTTAAACACTTCCAGCGCAAATCCCACCACGTGAAACAACATCACCGCTTTGAATTCATCCAACGTTTCCAGTTTCGTGGCCAGCATCCAGATTTGCACAAACAGTGCCACCAGCAGCAGAACGTCATAGCGTGGAATATGGAACAGACCTGCGCGCGGCACCAGAAAGACCGCCAGGAAAAATATGGCGACAAACAGGCAAGCCCGCGCTTCCTTGATGCCGAAAAACACAAACTCGGTCAGAAAACGTCGCAGTCCGCTGATGGGCTGTAACGGGCGGGGTATGGTCAGAGTGTGGTCAAGTCGTTGTAAAGGTGCCATTTTTGTCCCAGAAGTGAATGCGGCAAAAAGCGATGGCGAATTCTATTTCATCACCCGCAATTGCGCACGTTCATTGTAAAAACGGCGGTAGGAGAGATAGCCCGCAATGATTGTCGACAAGCTGGCGGTTGCCAGCAGCATGAAGGTCACCATGATCTGATATTTGATGGCCTTTACCGGGTCGATGCCGGCGAAAATCAGCCCGGACATCATACCCGGCAGGCTGACCAGCCCGACGGTTTTAGCGGCATCGACGGTGGGGATCATCGCTGCGCGGATGCTGTCACGAATAATCGACCCGGATGCCATTTTGGTTGAGGCGCCGAGGCTCAGCATCTCAAGGATTTTTTGCTGGTTATCGATAAAGCGCTGGTTGAGGTTGCTGTAACACAGGCCTACCGCGACCATGGCGTTACCGGCGATCATCCCCGAAATCGGGATCACCTGCATCGGTAAAAACTCAATGGAACGGCTGAGTAAAAGGACGACCAGCGTCAGCGTAGTCCCGACGGAAATGGCGATAAACGAAATCACAAACCCGTTATCAATATTGCGGCTGCGTTTTTTGGCGTTCAGCGCGGCGTTAACGCAGATAAACAGCACCATCAGCACCGTCAGCCAGCCGTTATTCAGCTCGAAAATGTATTTGAGCACATAGCCGACCATCACCAGTTGGACAATGGCGCGGGCCACGCTCCAGATGATGTCTTTTTCCAGACCAAGCTTCTCTTTTTTGCTGACCAGCAGGGCGACGACCACCAGAATGAGCGCCAGCGCTAGGGATTCGTTGGTGATGTTATGTTGGTTCATGGGCGGTTTTCTCGTCGGCGTGGCGGGTCAGGGTGATGACGTTTTGAGCATGGCGGATTTCGTTCTGGTCATGGCTGACCCACAGCACGGCAAGCTGCTGTTCGCGAACCAAACTGGCAATGATCTGATTGATATTCAGTTTGTTTTCTTCGTCCAGCGCGCTGGTTACCTCATCGAGCAGCAGCACATCGGGCAGAAATTGTAGATTACGCAACAACGACACCCGCTGTTTTTCCCCTCCGGAGAGCTCCTGTGTGCGTTTATCTAATATATCCGCCGACAGATGCACCCGCATCAGCCACTCTTTCACTTTCTCAACATCCATCTTCTTGCCGCGAATTTCATACGGCAGGGCCAGATTATCCTGCACTGTTTCGCCAAACAGCGTCGGCGTCTGGAAACAATACGAAACCTGCTGGCGGTAGGTTTCAGGCTTCAGCCGCGCAATATCTTCCCCTTTGAAGCGGATCGTCCCGCCAGTTGGGGTTTGCAGCGAGGCGATAATTTTGAGCAAGGTGCTCTTCCCGCTGCCGGAAGGCCCGGTCAGCAGTGTGAACTCGCCAGGATTGAGAGTAAATGACACCGGTTCCAGTAAAGTCTGGTTATTGAGTGAAAAACTGACGTCCTGCAATTGCAGTAACGGACCAGATTGCGGCATAGAAGGGAAATCCCTGGTGAAATTATGAAAGGACATACTAACACCAGGGGATATGCCATTGAAAATGCAGCAGGATGCAGGGGTGTTCTGCATTAAGCATCACAATGCCATCAGGCAAAGGCTCTGATTGCACACTTATTGCACGACTATTGCACGACGCCCGTTATTTATGCACCAACGGGATCCCCGCTTTTTTTTAAAACCCGCCCTCTTTATTTTATTATTAATAATAAACAACGTGTTACGAAACACAGTGAAAACTGGCAGGCGTTTTGCAAAGTGGTCCATAGGTTGAGTTGTTGGACCAATTTTCTTTTAAGGCGCGCCATGCAAAATGATTTCAATTTGCTTCACCCGATAGCGCCACAGCAGAGCGACACCTTGGTTCTCGATGCGCTGACCCGTTATGTGGCGCAGTCCGGCACCCGCGTGGGCGAGAAATTACCCCCGGAGCGCGTGCTGGCCGAAGGGCTGGCGGTGAGCCGCAACACCGTGCGCGAGGCGCTGAAACGCTGGGAAGCACTGGGCATTATTATGCGAAAAAAAGGCAGTGGAACATTTCTGCAATCAGAAGTGACAGCTAACGACAGCTTTCTGTCGCTGCGCTTTAAGAATGATTCCGCCACCATGCTGCACGCGCTGGAAGTGCGCCGCATCATCGAATGTGAAGCTTCGGCGATGGCGGCAGTGCGGGCGACGGAAAGCGATTTGTTGTTTATTGAGCAAAAGCTCGATGTGATGGAAAAAGTCCATCTCAGCGTCGGTTCTGCCGGGGCAGAAGACTGGCAATTTCACGCCGCGATTTACACCGCCGCACACAATCCGCTGCTGCTGCAAATGGTTGGCGGCATCTACGACTTACTGCACGCCTTTTTCGAATCACCGCCGGAGCAGGCGTTATTCAGCGACTCTTTCCCGCTACACCGCACCTTATTTGAAGCCATTGCGCGCCGTGAGCCGGAAACCGCCCGCAGGCTGAGTAACGACATTCTGAACATAACTGAACGTGACATGAAGGAAGTGATCAATGCAGCAAGATGATAAAAGCCAGTCCGATGAGTTGTCTGAGAGCACCCGTTTAGTCCACGACGCACGCCACGATCGCGGAGCGATTTCACCGCCAATTTACCAATCCTCTTTATTCAGTTTCACCGATTATGACAGCATGATCGCCCGTTTTCGCGGTGACAGCGACCACGCGCTCTATTCCCGCGTCGACAACCCGACGGTGGTGGAGTTGCAGCATAAAGTTGCCGAACTGGAAGGCGGTGAGGCCTGTCTGGCGTTCGGCAGTGGTATGGCGGCGATCAGCAATGCCATTCTCAGCGTGGCGGGTCCTGGTGACAAAGTGGTGTGCGTCAATCATGTTTACCCGGACACCTACCGTTTTTTGCGCGGGTTTTGCACGCGTTTTCAGATCGAATCTCAGTTTGTTGATGGCAGTTCGCTGGCCGAGCTGGAAGCCGCGATGCAGGGTGCGAAGCTGCTGTATCTCGAAAGTCCGAACAGTTGGGTGATGGGCGAACAAAATCTGCGGGCCATTGCCGAACTGGCGAAGAGATACGGCGTCGTGACGATGATCGACAACAGCTGGGCGTCGCCCATTTTTCAGAAACCGCTGGCGGTGGGCATCGATCTGGTGATCCATTCTGCATCCAAATACATCAGCGGGCACAGCGACGTGGTAGCCGGCCTGGTGATTTCCAGTGCCGAACGCATCGGCGCTATTAGCCGCCATATCAGCCCGTTTTTAGGCGGCAAACTGTCGGCCAACGAAGCCTGGCTGCTGTTGCGCGGCCTGCGTACTTTGCCGTTGCGTATGCGCCAGCATCATGAAAGCGCGCTGGAACTGGCGCGCCGTCTGCAAGGTTACTCGCGTATTACCCAGGTCAATCATCCCGGTTTAGATCCGTTGCCCACCTCGACACTGACCGGTTTCAGCGGTCTGTTCTCCTTCGAACTCAGCGAGGGTATCGATATCCCTGCGTTCTGCAACGCGCTGAAACTGTTCCGTATGGGCGTCAGCTGGGGCGGTTTTGAAAGCCTGGTGATGCCAGCGATTTCTGTTCTCAATCAGGCGGGTGAATTTAACTCGGCGATAGATTTTGGCGTGTCACCACGGGTGATCCGTATCTCTATCGGTCTGGAAGATACCGAAGATTTGTGGCGCGACCTGAAGAATGCCATCGAAAGCGCCTGTTCCTGACCCCTTAACAGCCTCTGTTCCTGTGATCCGTCCCTTAGCGCCGTGGAGAATAAAGATTATGCGACACCCGAAACGTCATTTGCTCAGCATGCTGGCCCTCAGCGTCAGCCTGTTTTCCTGTGCCAGTTTTGCCGCCACCAAACTGACGCTGGTGGAAGTGATCACCAGTCCGGCGCGTACCGAAATGCTGCAAAAAATGTTAACCGCTTACCAAGCGCAACACCCGGACGTCGACATTGAAGTGGTGTCGCTGCCATGGGGGCAGGCGTTTGAGAAACTCGGCACCATGATTCAGAGCGGTCAATTTCCGGACGTGGTGGAAATGCCCGACACATGGCAGGGGCTGTACGCCAGTAATGGCATGTTGACGGATCTCGAACCGCGGCTGAAAAGCTGGAAAGGCACCCCCGATCTGACTGATAAAACGCTGACCATGGCGCGTTCGTCCGGCGGCACCGCCACCATGATCCCTTACGGTTTCTACCTGCGGGCGATGTTCTGGAACAAGAAACTCTTTCAGCAAGCCGGGCTGACTGAGCCGCCAAAAACCATGGATGAATTTATGGCCGACGCGAAGAAAATCAGCGCGCTCGGCAACGGCATTAGCGGCTATTGCATGCGCGGCGGCGTCGGTGGCACCAATGCGTGGATGATGTTTATGGCAGCCATGAACGGTTCACCGGAGTTCTTCGATAAACAGGGCAACAGCACGCTGACTCAGCCTGGCGCCATCAAAGGCGCGCAGTTCCTGGTGGATATGTATCAGAAAGGTTACGCGCCGAAAGACAGCGTGAACTGGGGATTCAACGAAATTGTCTCCAGTTTCTACTCGGGTAAATGCGCCATGTTGGATCAAGACCCGGACGCGCTGATTGCTATCAAAAACAGCATGAACCCAGACGATTTCTCCGTTGCGCCAATGCCACTGGGGCCGAACGGAAAAGCCTATCCGACCATCGGTTACACCGGCTGGTCGATGTTCAAAGAGAGCAAACACCAGGATCAAAGCTGGGATCTGATCGCCTTTCTCAGTAACAAAGAAAACAACCTGACGTGGTCGAAATTTGTCGGCACGCTGCCGATTTACAAGGGCGCGGAGCAGGATGCTTACTACCACGCGCCACAGTTTGCCGGCTGGTTTGCCGAGCTGAACAGCCCGGATTACATCCCGCTGACCATGCCGACGCACCTCAAGGGCTGGGGCTATTTCAACTCAGTTATCGTCAAAGACAGTTCGCAGGAAACGCTGCTCGGCCAGAACGACACCGAAAGTATGGTGAAAGACTGGGCCAAATATTTGACCAAAGAGCAGCAAGCGTGGCTGGCAACGCAGAAGTAACGTTCATTCACTCCGGCAGCGGTTGCCGGAGTGTCCCGTTCCCCATTGATGGAGACGCGTCATGATGTTGGAAGTTTCACCGCCAGACACCGCTGCCGCGCCACGCTTTCCCCGCTTGCGGGCGTTGCTGGAACCCTGGGTGTATCTCAGCCCGACGCTGGTACTGATCGGTCTGTTTATTTTTGTCCCGATGGCGATCGGCATTTCTTATGCGTTTCAAAACATTCAGCTGCTTAACCCGTCCGACAGCGGCTGGGTGGGGCTGGACAATTTTCGCACCATGTTTGATGACCGCCACTTTTATGCCGCGCTGCGTCACACCGTCAACTGGACGCTGACGTCGCTGGTGTTGCAGTTTGCGCTCGGGCTGGGGTTGGCATTATTGCTCAATCGTGAGTTTGCCGGGCGCAGCTGGGTGCAGGCGCTGGTGTTTCTGCCGTGGGCGGTACCGGCGTTTCTCTCTGGATTGACCTGGGCGTGGCTGCTCAACCCGGTGATCGGTGTGCTGCCTTACTGGCTAACCGATCTGCACGTCATTTCAGAACCGTACAACATTCTTGCTGACCCGCAACTGGCGCTGTACGGGCCGGTGGTGGCGAACGTTTGGTTCGGCATTCCGTTTTTCGCTATTACATTACTGGCCGCGTTGCAGTCGATTCCCAAGGATCTGTATGAAGCGGCGGCGATGGACGGTGCCTCCGGCTGGCAGCAGTTTTGCAAAGTCACCTTGCCGTTTCTGGCGCCGATGATCGCCATCACGGTGATGCTGCGCACCATCTGGATCGCCAATTTTGCCGATCTGATTGTGGTGATGACCGACGGTGGCCCGGCGAATTCGACGTCGATTCTGTCGAATTTCATTTTCACTACCGCGTACCGCAAACTTGACTTTGGCTATGCCTCAGCGATGGCGGTCTTTCTGCTGGTATTGATGACATTTTACGCGCTGGTATTGCTGCGCATCCGCCATCAGTTATTGAAATAGGAGAGCCACATGAACGCATTAACACTCGGCGTATGGCTGCGCAAAGGCGGGCACCGGCTGGGGATCCTGTTCTATCTGTTGTTCGCGCTGTTCCCCATTTACTGGCTGATCAAAATCTCAATCACGCCGGACAAACTGCTGTACAGCGAAGGGGTTCGCATGTGGCCGAGCCAACTGACGCTGATTCATTTTCAGCGCGTATTTACCGAAAGCCAGTTTCCGCTCTATTTCTTCAACAGCCTGATGGTGTCGTTTGGCACAGCATTGTTGACCACGGTGATTGCCGCCGGCGCGGGCTTTGCGTTCTCCCGTTTCACGTTCAAGGGAAAAACGGTGATGGCGGCGCTGCTGCTGTTCACGCAGATGTTCCCGCTGGTGATGATCCTCGCACCAATCTATAAAGTGATGGCCCCGCTCGGGCTAACCAACAGCCTGCTCGGGCTGATTCTGATTTACACCGCTTTCAACGTGCCGTTCGCGACGTTCCTGATGCAATCGTTTTTTGACAGCGTTCCGAAAGATTTGGAAGAGTCCGCGATGCTTGAAGGGTGCACGCGTTTTATGGCGCTGCGTAAAGTGATTATCCCGCTGACGTTGCCGGGGATGGCCGCCACGCTGGGTTTCGTGTTTACCGCCGCGTGGAGCGAACTGTTGTTTTCGCTGATGTTAATCAACAAAAATGAGGTGATGACCTTCCCGGTTGGGCTACTCAGTTTTGTGTCGAAGTTTGCGGTTTCCTGGGGCGACATGATGGCGGCGGCGGTGTTGGCGCTGATCCCTGCCTGTCTGTTCTTTGCGTTTATTCAGCGTTACCTGGTTCAGGGGCTGACGGCCGGTGCGGTAAAAGGATAATTTTATGGCTCAGATTACGATTTCCGATCTCCAAAAACGTTACGACAACGTAGAAGTGCTGCGCCACATCAACCTGACCATCAAGGATGGCGAGTTTGTGGTACTGGTCGGCCCCTCTGGCTGCGGGAAATCCACTTTGCTGCGCACCATCGCCGGGCTGGAACTGGCGACGGCGGGGGACATTCACATCGGCACACGGCTGATGAATCAGGTCGCACCGAAAGACCGCGATATCTCGATGGTGTTCCAGAGTTATGCGCTGTATCCGCACATGACGGTGGCGCGCAACATGGGTTTTAGCCTTGAAGTGCAAAAGCGTCCGAAAGCTGAAATCGACGCTGCCGTTAATAAAGCCGCCGATATTCTCGGCCTGACGGCGCTGCTGCACCGTCGCCCGAAAGAGCTTTCCGGCGGGCAACGGCAGCGGGTCGCGATGGGCCGGGCGATCGTGCGTGAACCGCAGGTATTTTTATTCGATGAACCGCTCTCCAACCTCGACGCCCAACTGCGCGGGCAGATGCGCATTGAAATCAAAAGCCTGCATCAGCGGATGCGCAATACCATTGTGTACGTGACCCACGATCAGGTCGAGGCCATGACGCTGGCTGACCGCATTGTGGTCCTTAACCACGGTCTGATCCAACAGGTTGGCACGCCACTGGAGTTGTACGACACGCCCGCCAACAAGTTCGTGGCCAGTTTTATCGGCTCACCGGCGATGAATTTTATCAATGGCACGCTGGAACTCGGCGACCGTGGCCCACAGGTTCGTGTTAGCCCGGCGTTATCCCTGCCGGTGGACCCAACCATCACGGGTCTGGAGAGCGGAAAATCCGTGATCTACGGTGTGCGCCCGGAAGCGATTGTGCTCACCACGGAAGACGCACCGGGCGCCGTACCGCTCGATGTGACCTTAATTGAACCAACCGGTCTGAGCGAACTTATCCACGGTACCGTTGCCGGTGAACCGGTCAGCGTCTATAGCATGGTGAGATCAGGGAGTGCCCCTGGCGGCAGGCTATGGGTAGCGATTGATACCGGGCGTATGCAGTTGTTTGAGGCTGGGAGCCAGCGGAGGCTTTTGAAAATAAATGAGTGATTCTCTGGGCGGGCGGCCCAGACGCGCTTTTCTGCTTTGGAAAGCTGAGGGAAACTTTTCTTTAACTTAACTTCAAATTCAAATTCAAATTCAAGGTCGTGGGCGGCGGCCCACGCCGTAGACCTTGGGCTGCCGCCCAAACCGGCCCAAAAGGAGGCGTAAACGCGCCTCCTCTTGGAACTCCTGCGTTTTTCTCTGAGACACCGACAGCTTCGCCGCTGGCAGGGCACGTGTTTCAGCCACTTCCGTTCACGGCGCCAAATGTCACGGCTGCGCCGTCCCCGTATTTCGGGCTTCGAGCCTCAGGTCTCGAACCGCTCATCCGGTGCCATTTTTGACTGCGCCTTAGCGGCTATGTAAGTCAAAAGACAAAAAGCAGAATGTAAAAAGTAAAAAGTAAAAAGTAAAAAAGAAGCATGGTCTGACTTTGAATTTAAAAAGTGTGGGCCGCATTCAAAAATGGCGCTGAGCAAGGGGTTCGAGACCCTGGGCTCGAACCCGCAGCGAAGGCACCGCCTAAGCGGCGACATTTTGCGGCTGTCACTGAGATACCTGAAACACGGCCATCCCGATTCAGCGATAGCGCGCAGTTAAAAAAACGCAGGATTCCAAAGGAGGTTCGTTTAAACCTCCTTTGGGCCCGTGTGGGCGGCGAGCCCACGGTCTTGACCTTAACCTTAAATTTGAAATTAAAAAAAACCGGTCAGGTAAATTACCCTGACCGGTTTTTTATCGCGTTAGCGAAGGCATTTCACGCCAGTGAAAACTAAGCCACTGGCTTGGCGATCACATTGCGATTTTCCATCCGCACTTCGGCAATCTGTACGTCGATGATATCGCTCTGACGGTAGGCGACTTCGCCTTTGATCAGCACGGTACCGGTGTCGACGCTGCAGACCAGTTCGTCGCGCACAGCGTGCAGGAACGGGGCCGGGATGAAGGCGACAGCGCCGATGTCTTGCAGGCGCACGCGCAGGCCGCCGCGGGTGACATCGATAATTTCAGCGCTGAATTTGGTATCAGTGCCGACTTTATCTTCCAGATAACGGGCGTACAGCCAGTCTCCGACGTCACGCTCAGCCATGCGGTTGGCACGGCGGCGTTCTGCCAGTTGAAGGGTCATTTCGTCGTCAGGTTTTACGGCAGGCTGTTGGGTGATCATCGCTTTGAGCAAGCGGTGGTTGACCATATCGCCGTATTTACGGATTGGCGACGTCCAGGTGGCGTAAGCTTCCAGACCCAAACCGAAATGCGGGCCCGGCGTGGTGCTGATTTCAGCAAACGTCTGGAAACGACGGATGCGGCTGTCGAGGAACTGTGTTGGCATCGCGTCAAGTTTACGGCGCAGTGCGCAGAAACCTGGCAGGGTCAGCAGCTCTTCGGCATTGGCTTCCACATCATTGGCCTGCAATACGGTGACGGCGTTTTCAACCAGCAGCGGGTCGAAACCGGTGTGCACGTTGTAAACGCCAAAACCGAGGCTGTCACGCAGGGCGACAGCGGCGCAGACGTTGGCGGCGATCATAGATTCTTCGACGATGCGGTTGGCAATGCGGCGATGCTCCGCGATGATCTCCAGCACGTTACCTTTCTCACCCAGGACGAAGCGGAAGTCAGGACGGTCTTTAAATACCAACGCGTGCTCGGTACGCCAGGTGCTGCGCAGGTCACACAGACGTTTCAGTAAACGGATTTGATCGGCGATGACATCACTTGGTGGTTGCCATGCGCTTTTCTCTTCCTGTTCGATCCAGTCGGAGACGTCGTCATAAGCCAGTTTCGCTTTGGATTCGATGGTGGCGGCGAAGAAACGGATATCGTTACCCAGCGCACCGTCAGCCAACAGTGTGACGCTGCATGCCAGTACCGGACGCTGAACGTCTGGCCACAGTGAGCAGAGGTCATCTGAGAGTTCACGCGGCAGCATCGGGATGTTAAAGCCCGGCAGGTAGTTGGTGAACGCACGTTTCCTGGCGATATTGTCGAGTTCGCTGCCTTGTAAAACATAAGCCGTGGGGTCGGCAATCGCGATATTCAGTTGCAGGGTGCCGTCGCCGTTGTCTTTCACATACAGCGCGTCATCCATATCCTGGGTGCTGCCGCTGTCGATGGTGACAAATGGCAGGGCGGTCAGGTCTTCACGGGTCAAACCCTGATCGAGGATGTCTGCAATCTCAGACTTAGGCGCTTCACGCTCAAGGTTGTGGCGTGCCAGCGTAACCCACCACGGGGCCAGATCGTCGTCACCGGTGGTGATCCACTCGGTAATTTCAGCCTGGAAGCTGTGATCGCCTTCTTTCAGCGGGTGGCGACGCATTTCAGCCACACACCAGTCGCCATCGCTCACTTCGTGATTGATGTTGCGGGCGACCCGGCACTGAATGAAATCACGTAATAAAGGATGATCCGGGATAATAGAAAGACGGTCATCTTTTTTGGTGACGCGACCGACAAAACGGGTCAGGAATGGCTCAACCAGCGTTTCCGGCTGCACCACTTCGCGTTCCTTTTCGGTCTGCAAAGAGGCAATCACGCGGTCACCGTGCATGACTTTTTTCATGTACGGAGGGGGGATGAAGTAACTTTTTTGACCGTCTACTTCAAGAAAGCCAAAGCCTTTCTCAGTTCCTTTAACAACGCCTTCAAGGCGCGGAGTCTGAGAGTGAAGTTGCTGTTTTAGCTGCGCGAGCAGCGGGTTATCTTGAAACATATCGTCCAGGGGTGGGGGTTAGAATGGCTCGATTAGCGGCAGACAGTTTTACGCGAAATGGCCCCTGCGGGCAAGCTTTACTGGGGCTTTTCCCTATTAACCAGAGAGGGGAAAATATCCCGCCCTCCTTCAGCCAGACTAATCGCAAGACGAAGGATGACGGGGATTAAGACCGTACTTTTATGCAATACGTTGCAGGTCGACTTTCTGTTCACAGCGGCGGATTGCCACCGGAATGGCTTTGGAGGTCGGGGTGTGGGTCTGGTCGCCAAAACTGGACATCGGCACCAGCGGGTTGGTTTCCGGGTAGTAGGCCGCCAGATTACCGCGTGGAATATCGTAACTGACCAGTTTGAAGCCAGTAACTTTACGCTCCACGCCGTCGGTCCACAGGGTTTCAATTTCCACTAATTCGCCGTCCTGCATGCCCAGATCGGCTAAATCCTGCGGATGGATAAACAGCACTTCGCGCTGGCCATAAACGCCGCGGTAACGGTCATCAAGGCCGTAAATAGTGGTGTTGTACTGGTCGTGTGAACGCAGGGTTTGCAGGGTGAAGGGGGCGTCCTGATTGCCCTGCGGGATCAACTGTTCAGGAAGCCGGGCGGCGCTGAAATTGGCTTTGGCCGTCGGCGTGTTGAAGTTCAGCTCTGCCGCCGCATTACCCAGATAGAAACCGCCCTTGATATCACAACGCGCATTGAAATCTTTAAAGCCCGGAATAGTGGCTTCGATGTGATCGCGGATCAGGTTGTAGTCATCGGCAAGTGCCATCCAGTCGAGGAATTTATCACCCAGCACGGCATTGGCAATACCACAGACGATCGCCGTTTCAGAACGCTGCTCAGGGGATAAAGGAATCCCCACGCCTTCAGATGCGTGCACCATGCTAAAGGAGTCTTCGACCGTGATGAACTGCGAACCGGTGGCCTGCATGTCAAGTTCAGTACGTCCCAGCGTCGGCAGGATCAAGGCTTCACGGCCCGGCGTTAAGTGGCTGCGGTTAAGCTTGGTACTGATTTGCACCGAGAGATCCAAATTACTCAGTGCGCGGTGGGTGCGCAGGGTATCCGGTGCCGCCGCCGCCAGGTTGCCACCCAGACAGATAAGCACTTTGGCATCGCCGACCAGCATGGCTTCCAGCGCTTCAACGGTATTGTGCCCCGGTTCACGAGGGGGCGTGAAGTTGAAGTGGCTTTCCATCGCGTCAAGCAGCGCTTTCGGTGCTTTTTCGTCGATACCCATAGTGCGGTTGCCCTGTACGTTACTGTGACCACGTACCGGACACAGACCAGCACCCGGTTTGCCAAGCTGACCAAACAGCAGTTGCAGGTTAGTGATTTCGCGTACGGTTGGCACTGAGTGTTTGTGTTGGGTGATCCCCATCGCCCAGGTACAGATCACCCGTTCAGCCTGCACATAAATCGACGCAGCTTCGCGGATCTCCGCTTCAGACAGGCCAGACTGTTCAGTGATTTTTTCCCACGAGGTGGCATCCACGGCGGCCAGATACTCTTGTACACCGGCGGTATTTTGCGCGATGAACTCAGCGTCAAAAATCGTGCTCTGGCCGGAAGCGATACGATCACGATCGGCTTCCAGTAGCGCCTTAACCATACCGCGCACGGCGGCCATATCCCCGCCGAGGTTCGGCTGGTAATAGGCGGAGCTGATGCGCCCCGATTTGGTGGTCACTACTTCCAGCGGTTTTTGCGGGTCGGCAAAGCGTTCCAGCCCACGTTCGCGCAGGGTGTTGAAACTGACGACTTTCGCACCGCGATCGGCGGCATGGCGCAGGCTGTGCAGCATGCGCGGATGGTTAGTGCCGGGATTCTGACCGAAGACAAAAATGGCGTCAGCTTTCTCGAAATCATCCAGATGGATAGTGCCTTTCCCCACGCCGATACTTTGTTTGAGACCAACACCGCTGGCTTCATGACACATGTTTGAGCAGTCAGGGAAGTTGTTGGTCCCGAACATGCGGCCAAACACCTGATAGAGGTAAGAGGCTTCATTACTGGCACGGCCTGAGGTATAGAAGTCCGCTTCGTCAGGGCTTTTCAACCCTTTCAGATGGCTGGCAATCAGTGAATAGGCCGCGTCCCAGCCAATGGGTTCGTAATGATCAGTGGTGCGGTTGTAGCGCAGTGGATGGGTCAGGCGGCCCTGGTATTCGAGGAAGTAGTCACTTTGTTCACGCAATTTACTGACGCTGTGCTGAGCAAAAAAATCCAGCTCTACCGCTTTGCGCGTGGCTTCCCAACTAACGGCTTTCGCGCCGTTTTCACAAAAACTAAAGGTACTGTGGTTATCATCGCCCCAGGCACAGCCCGGACAATCAAAACCGCGACCTTTATTAACGCGCATCAGGTTGCGCAGGTTGGAGAGGACTTTTTTACTGTCGAAGACGTAACGGGTGGTTGCTTCCAGTGAACCCCATCCTCCCGCCGCAGCGGTGTAGGGTTTGATCTCAGTTTTGAATTTCATATTTTTATGACTTCGCAGGTGTTCGTTTCTAAGGCGTATTTTTATTGATATGCAATCGAATTGACGTAGTTGTTAACTCGATTGTTAATTTTATGTCACAAGTTTAGGTCGGAGTCGGGAGGGCGTCTAATCGAATGGCGCAATCGTGAGATAGAGCGCGCTTATCGCGTAAAATGCGAACAAGTTGTAACAAAACCGTTTCACTATGAAATGCCTGGCAAAATAAAGAGGGTTTTGTTCCGCGCCTTATTGGTGCACCATGCGGCAATTATTTTCTGTCGTTTTTTGCCGTCGGCCTGTTTTGCTCCTTTTATGGGCAGCAGACCGGTTGTTTCGGCGCTTTAAAGGATCAATTTGTGAAACGTAGTGTATTGACTGTTTTAACCGGTGTTTTGATGCTGTCAGCCGGTGCCGCGCAGGCCATCGCCCCGCTGGATTTCCCCGTTGTTCCTCCGAGCATTGATGCGGCGTCGTTCGTGTTGATGGATTACGCCAGTGGCGATGTGCTGGCGGCAGGCAATCCTGATGACCGCCGTAATCCGGCCAGCCTGACCAAATTGATGACCGGTTATGTCATCGACCGTGCGCTGGATAAACACAAAATCACCATGAATGACATGGTTACCGTACCGCAGGAAGCCTGGGTGGCAGGCAACAAAAGCCTGGAAGGCTCCTCGTTGATGTTCCTAAAACCAGGTGACCGCGTGTCGGTGCGGGATTTGATCCGTGGGATTATCATCACCTCCGGTAATGACGCCTGCGTGGCGATGGCGAATTATGTGGCGGGCAGCCAGGATGCGTTCGTCGGCATGATGAACCAGTACGTCACGACCATGGGCCTGACCAACACCCATTTTGAAACCGTTCACGGTCTGGATGCGCCGGGGCAATACACCACATCGTATGATTTGGCGAAACTCTCCCGGGCGATCATTGGCGGAGAGCCTGAGGAATATCATATGTATAGCGAAAAATCGCTGACCTATGACAACATCACTCAGCAGAACCGTAACGGCTTACTGTGGGACAAAAACCTGCAGGTTGACGGCCTGAAAACCGGCCATACCGAGAGCGCCGGTTACAACATTATTGCCTCTGCGACTGAAGGCAACCGCCGTTTGATTGCGGTAGTTATGGGCGGGAAAAGCTCGAAAGGGCGTGAAGAACAGGCGCGTAAACTGCTGACCTGGGGCTTCCGTGAATATACCAGTAAGCAGATATTCAAAGCCGGGCAGACTGTGTCGAATGAGAGAGTCTGGTTTGGCGACCGCCCGCAGGTGAAGGTGGGTTCACTGGATGACGTGTTTATCAGCGTACCGCAGTCGGAAGCAGACAAGCTGAAAGCACAATACGTGCTGAGCAATCCGCAAATTGACGCACCGCTGAAAAAGGGCCAGGAAATTGGCACGATCAACATCGTTGATAACGGCAAAACGATCAAAACGCTTCCGCTGGTGGCGCTCGAAGATGTGGCGAAGGGGGGGATGTTCAGCCGCCTGGTGGATTACGTGAAACTGAAAATCTAACTGCGTTCCTGGTTGTAACGGCTTGCCGCATGGTCAGGACCTGAACATGCGGCAACCGCCTCACGGCAAAAATTACCCCTTCACTTTAGCGCGAACGGCGTCTTTCTCAGCATCACTCAAAAATGCCATGGTCAGGCCGTTTTCCTGTGCCTGCCGGATTTCAGCCGTGGTCAGCCCGGCCGCCGGAGCCGCAAGGCGATATTCGTGTTCAATTTCGATGCCCTGAACCGCCGGATCATCGGTATTAATCGAGGCCAGCACGCCGTGGCGCAGGAAGGTCGCCAGCGGGTGATGTTGCAGGGAAGAAACGGTACTGGTCTGGATGTTTGAGGTCAGACAGGATTCGATGCCGATCTGGTGTTTGGCCAGGAAATCCATCAGTTCGGTATCTTCTGCCGCTTTCACGCCGTGGCCGATACGTTCAGCACCCAGTTCACGGATCGCCTGCCAGATACTTTCCGGGCCAGCCGCTTCACCAGCATGCACGGTAATGCGCCAACCTGCGTCACGCGCTTTGTTGAAATGGCTAAGGAACAGACTGCCGGGGAAACCCAATTCATCACCGGCCAGATCCAGCGCGGTAATACCTTCACGATGCGCCAGTAAACCGTCCAGCTCTTGCAGGCAGGCTCCTTCACCAAAAGTACGGCTCAGAATGCCGATCAGGCGCACGTCGATGTCATTTTCCTGGCAGCCACGGCGGATCCCGTCGATCACGGCTTCTACCACGCCGGCCACCGGCAGTTTGTGAGTCATGGCCATGTAATAAGGCGAGAAACGCAGCTCGGTGTAGTGCAGACCGGCTCTGGCCGCATCTTCAACGTTTTCCTGTGCGACACGGCGGCAGGCATCGAGGTCGCCCAGCACTTTCACGCCCCAGTCGAGTTTTTGCAGGAAGCTCACCAGATCCGGTGCGGTTTCCATCACCTGCACATGCGGGCGCAGGGCTTCGATCTCATTGGCGGGCAGAGTGAGATTAAACTGGCGGCCTAAATCGAGAATGGTCTGAGCACGGATGTTGCCATCAAGGTGGCGATGAATGTCAGTCAGAGGAAGGCGGGAATCAATCATGGTGTGCACTCATTATTGTTAGAAAAGTGCGATGCATTATAGCGGTTGTGAGAGATTTGGGGAAATTGTGTTGCGCAACAAACGCGGATAAATGAAGTGATTGCGCGCAGCTTTTGCGCAATGGCAGGGCGCAAAGAGTGCGCCCTGCGAAATATCTACTGTAAAGCCCGGATCCCGGCGATTAACTTCTCTACGCCCAGCTCCACTTTCGAACGCGGACAGCCGACGTTCAGGCGCAGGAAACCTTCACCTTCCACGCCGTAGGTGTAGCCCGACATGATGGCGACTTTCTGCTGTTCGATCAGCTCTTTTTGTAGCAGTTTGTCGTCAATATGCAGAGGACGAAGATCGATCCACGCCAGATAGGTCGACTGCGGCGGCTGCCAGTTCAGCTGCGGGAAGGCCGCATTCAGCTGTTGTGCCACATACCGCAGGTTGCCCTGTAAATACTCACGCAATGCATCCAGCCAGGGTTCGCCCGCGTGGTAGGCCGCCACATGCGCATGAACCGCCAATACCGCCGGAGAAGATAAACCATCGCAGGCTTTGAGCTGATGCAGATAGGCTTCGCGCTGCGCTTTATGGCTGATCAGTCCGTAAGCGCCGGTCAGTGCGGGAATATTGAAGCTTTTTGAGCCGGAGGTCAGCAGTGCCCATTCCCCCCGTGCCACGTCACTCCACGGCGTATGTTTATTGTCGCCCCAGACCATGTCCATGTGGATTTCATCGCTGACTACGCGCACCTGGTGGCGCTCGCACAGTTCTGCGATAAGCGTCAGTTCGTCACGTGTCCAGACTTTGCCTGACGGGTTATGTGGGCTGCACAGCAGTAACAGCGCGCAATGCGGCTGCGCCAGCTGCTGTTCGAGTAAAGGGATGTTCAGCGTCCAGTCGTTGCCGTTTTTATCCAGCGGGCAGGCAATGATCTGGCGCTGATTGCCTTCCACCACGTTGAAGAAGGCGTCATAGGCTGGCGTAAAGGTCAGTATGCCATCGCCCGGCCGGGTCCACTGACGGATCAGCTGCGCCACCATATAGATAACCGACGGGCCGTAAACCACCATATTGCGATCAATCTGGCTGTGAAAACGCTGTTGATACCAGTGTTCGACGGCGCCCAGGAAATCATCATGTTGCCAGCGGCTATAACCGAGCACGCCGTGTTGCAGGCGCTTTTGCAGCGCGTCGAGAATGCATGGCGCAGCGGCGAAATCCATATCGGAGATGGTGAAAGGCAGTAAATTGGCGTTGCCAAAACGGTCGGCGACGTAATCCCACTGCGTACACCAGGTGCCGTGACGGTCAACCACGGTGGAGAAATCAAAAGAGTTTGAGGACATTCATTTCGCTCCCTGAAGAAAACAGAACAGGGCGGCATCAGGCCACCCTGTTCATCAGTTGATTACGCCGTGGCCGGTTCTGACGCTGCGTTGTTTGTAGCCTCGCGGATCAGATAGTCCAACTCATCTTTTACCGACTGCACCTGCGGGCCAATCACCACTTGCAGGTTATGTTCGTTGAGATGAACGACACCAATCGCCCGGTTGGCTTTTAGGGTGGCATCATCCACCCGCGACATATCCGCCACCGAAAGACGCAGGCGGGTAATGCAGTTATCCAGCGACACGATATTCCCCGCACCGCCCAGCGCACTCAGGATCACCGGCACGTTGTAGCCGGACTTGCTGGTGGACGGCACCGGCGCAGCATTTGGCATGGTGTCAGATTCGCGCCCAGGTGTTTTGATATTAAAGCGCATGATCGCGAAGCGGAAGAGGGTGTAGTACGCCGCGAACCAGATAGCCGCCACAACCGGCACCAGATACCACTTGGTGGCTGTGCCGTGCAGAATCCCGAATACCACGAAATCGATGATGTTGCCGTCGGTATTACCGATAGTGACGCCCAATACCGACATAATGGTAAAGCCTAATCCGGTCAGAATGGCGTGGATCACATACAGTACCGGCGCGACAAACAGGAACAGGAATTCAATGGGTTCAGTGGTGCCGCCGACCACACACGCCACCACGCCGGAGATCAGCAGCCCCTTAATTTTGTGACGATTTTCAGGTTTCGCACAGTGGTACATCGCCAGTGCCGCACCCGGTAAACCGCCGAGGAAGGCTGGCATTTTGCCCTGCGACAAGAACTGCGTGGCGCTTTCGGCAAAACCGTGAGTGGTTGGGCAGGAGAGCTGCGCCTGGAAGATGGTCAGCGCGCCGCTCACTTCACGGCCACAGACATCCAGCGTACCGCCGGCTTCGGTGAAGCGAATCAGTGCGACCAGAATGTGATGCAGACCAAAGGGCAGCAGCAGACGTTCGCCTGAACCAAAGATCATCGGCCCGAAGACCCCGGCATCTTGAATTAACCGGCCAAGGCCGTTAATTCCGGCGGCAAAGAATGGCCAGATCAGCGGAATAATCAGCCCAACCAGACCGAGCACCACGGTGGTGACGATAGGGACAAAACGGGTGCCACCGAAGAACGCCAGCGCATCCGGCAGGCGGATGGTGTTGTAACGTTCATGCAGAATATAAACGATAATACCGACGATAACCGCGCCCAGAATACCGGTGTCGATAGACTGGATCCCGAGGATCATCTGGATATTGTTGGCTTTCAGAATCGCCGGGTCCACCGTCGGCAGTGTGCCGTTGGCGGTGAGGTAAAAATTGATGGCCAGATTAAGTACCGCGAAACCAACAAAGCCGGAGAACGCCGCGACCCCTTTGTTTTCGCGCGCCATGCCAAGTGGGATAGCGATGGCAAACATCACTGGCAGGAAGCTGAAGGCGAACGAACCGACCTTGCTCATCCAGGTGAAGATCAGTTGCAGAACAGGATTTCCAAGCGCGGGCAACAGCGTGGTGACATCATGACTGCTTAACGAACTGCCGATACCCATCATGATGCCGCAAAACGACAGCAGAGCGACCGGAAGCATAAAGGTTTTACCTAAGCTTTGGAAAAACTCCCAAAGCGTGACGCGTTGTTTTTTGCTGGCTGGCATCATCATTTCCCTAGAAGATTAAAAACGAACCACGTTGTTATGATGGGCGCTAAGATAAAACGTTTTACCTAATTAAATCGTGCTTGACCTCACATTAACAAAGGATGCCCGCAAGATAAGATTACATGCGGATAAAACGTTTTATCTAAGTATCGATTTTGTTAGGTTTTCTTTCTGCGGCATCGCGGATTTTACTGAATGGCTGGCGAGAAAAAGGATCAGCCGCTCTGGGAGTTTTCATGACAGACGTAAAACTTTTTATGACCGACGTAAAACCATGAGCCAGAAAAAAATCACCATCATCGATGTGGCCCAATATGCGGGCACCTCGGTGACGACGGTTTCACTGGTACTGACTGGCAAAGGGCGGATCTCCCCGGCGACCGCTGAACGGGTCAACCAGGCGGTTGATCACCTCGGGTTTGTGCGTAACCGCCAGGCCAGTACGCTGCGCGGCGGGGAGTCCGGCGTGGTTGGGCTTATCGTCCGTGATATCTGCGAGCCTTTTTATGCTGAGATGACTGCCGGCTTAAGTGAAATGTTTGAAGCGCAGGGTAAGGTGCTGTTCTTACTGCAAAGCGGATCCACCAGCCAGGGAATGTCCCGCTGTTTTGATACTCTACTGACCCACGGCGTAGACGGCATTGTGATCGCCGGTGGCGAACACGCGCCAGCCGGTTTGAAGGCGAAAGCTGACGAACAGGGCGTTCCGCTGATTTGCGCCTCCCGCGCCAGCGGCATTGATGGTGTTGATCTGGTGCGTCCTGACAACATGCTGGCGGCAAAAATGGCCACCGAGTATCTGATCAAACGTGGACATAAGCAGATTGCCTATCTGGGGGGGTTAAGTGACTCTCTGACCCGCGCCGATCGGCTGGGGGGCTTTTGTGCCACGCTGGTACAGTACGGTTTGCCGTTTCGCAGCGAGTGGATCATCGAATGTGACTATCAGCAGAAATGTGCGGCGGATGCGGCGGAAACTCTGCTCAGGCACTACCCAAAAATCAGTGCCATTATTTGCCATAAATCCTCGGTGGCGCTCGGGGCCTATTTTGGCATCATGCGCACCGGTAATTTGATTGGCGGCGGGGCGGTTGATAACTTCTTCCAACAACAGATTGCGCTGATCGTGATGGAAGACGCCCCGGAAGCTGAACTCACCGAACCTCCGCTGACCTCAATTACCAGCTCAGCGCGTGAAATCGGTCATGCGGCGGCCCGGCGCTTGATGATGCGCATTGGCGGGCAGAATCTGGAGGCTCAGAGCATTATTATTCCGCCTGGTCTGATTGAGCGTCAATCGGCTTAAATGCAAATGACCTCGTTGCAAAATAGCAGACACAAAAAAGCCCGTCCTGAGACTAATGCCGATCGTTTAAGAGTACTTGAACGATCCTGCCAGTAAGAGACAATCCGGGAACAGCCTTCTGTTCCCGGATTTTTTATGTCTGAAGATGACATGGATTTTGTTGTTGATGCTTTCTCCTCTGAGATCGATGCCTTTTCACGTTCACTTGACCCTCTCTGGATCCACCAGGCCCTGACTGCCTGCCAGAAGGCCAGTATTCGCAGGCGTCGTCTGCCTGCTGAGCAGGCTGTATGGCTCATCCTGATGATGGGGTTGTTGCGTGATTTATCCATCAAAGATGTCTGCCATCAT
>NZ_RCZD01000022.1 GCF_006438725.1 Ewingella americana
CCGATTTCCTGAGGGTGTGAAACAGGAGTTATGGGGAATACTGGTCTCCTATAATCTGCTGAGAAAGGAAATGGTTGATATAGCAGGGGAGGCTGGAGTCATACCGACGCGAATTAGCTTTGTTGCGGCATTAAATATCCTGGTATCGCAGGTCAGAGTGAGCGGTAAAGGYGCTGCGGGAAACATCCCTAAGCATCTGAAAGGAATGAGGGAAAATGTAAAAGCGTTTATCCTTCCGGAAAAAAGAAAGCACCGACGATACGATCGTACAGTGCTTTACATACCACCTAAATATCCGYTCAGTTTTAAGTCACGTGAGGCTTAAGTGAACGGCATTACACCTTCGGGTGGCGTTTTTGTTTCTCACTTACTTAAAGAGTTTCTGCACAAACTCAATATAAGCCGGACGCCAGACGTCCATCTCATGACCCAGCCCCGGGTAAGCCTGATAGTCGAATTTAACTTTTTTCTGCTCCAGCAAGGTTTTCAACCCCGCCACGTCTTTCCCGGTAACCTGATCATTTTCCCCCACCGCGATGGTGAAGTTTTTCAGCTGCGCATTGATTTTGGCCGGATCTTCCAGGCGTTTTGCCACCTGCTCATTCGGTACACTGGTTGTGCTGACACCGCTGAATGCGGCGAGCCAGCCGAATTTATCCAGATGTGTCATGCCGCTGACCAACGTCTGATATCCGCCCTGCGAAAGACCGGCCAGCGCACGGCTTTCGGCATCGTCACGTACGCGGAAGGTTTTCGACACCAGCGGGATAATATCCTGCGTCAGCTCGCGGTCAGCCGCCGCCGCATTGGCTGGGTAGAACTCTTTGCGGCGATTTTTCGGCACGAAATCTTCCGGCACCACGCCTTTGGCGTCGGTTTCGGTATCGGGGATCACCACCAGCATCGGCGTGATTTTTCTCTCCGCCAGCAGGTTATCCATGATTTGCGGAATGCGGCCCTGATCGAGCGCCGAGCGGCCGGTATCACCAAAACCATGATAGAAATAGAGCACCGGTAACGGCTGCGCCGCATCGCTGTAGCCCGGCGGCGTCCAGACGTAAATCTGCCGTTCGGTATTGAGCGCATTGCTGTGATAGGTGATGGCGCGCACTTCGCCGTGCGGTACGGCTTTGACATCCAGCACACTGCCCGGTACCAGGATCTGGCTGGTATTCACCTGCCGCTGCGGCTTGGCCATGGCGCTGCCGGTATCTATTGAGCGGAAACCATCAATGTTAAAGAAATATTCATACAGGTCGGGCTGCATCACGGACGAGGTAAAATGCCAGACGCCCTTGTCGTCTTTGGTCATCGCATGAGGAACGTAGCTTTCCAGCGTCGCGCCGGTGACCACATCGACCTGCTTCGCTGACGGGGCAAACAGTCTGAAAGTGATGGTTTTATCAGGGTTAACGGCGGTCAGAAACTGGTTGGCTATCTGCGCCGCGTCCTGTTGTACCGGCAGGCTTTGTGCAGTGGCGGCCAGCAGCGGCAGAGGAACAGAGAGCGATAAGATCAATAACGTAGCCCGATTAAGCACAGAACAATTCATTCCTTTCTCCTCAGTCAGACGGGTTGCGCATCAACCCAGATCCTGCCTGATAGTGACGTGTTATGCGCCATTAATCTGCGACAGCTGACTCAATCTTTCCCATGCAAAGTCCCAGAAGGTTCTGACTTTTCTCGGGATTCGCTGAATATGTTGCACCACCAGTTGAACCGGCATCGGTGACGGTTCGGCCTCGGGCAGCAGTCTGACCATCGTTCCGGCGGCCAGATCGTCAGCGACCTGATAGCTCAGCAGCCTGGCAATACCATGACCAGCGCGCACCGCCATCAGCTGTGATTCCACCTCATTAAACAGCAAGCGCGGCGACAGTTTCACCCGCAGGCCATCCTCATTAGGGCCGAAACGCCACTCGTTGCGCGGGGATTTCAGGGTGCCAACGATAGTCTGATGCTGCGCCAGTTCCGCCGGTTGCCGCGGGCTGCCATGCTGTTGCAGATAGGCCGGGCTGGCGACCAGCATGCGGGTGACGTCGCCCACTTTACGCGCCACTTTGCCGGAGTCCTCCAGGTGGCCGATGCGTACCGCGAGATCCAGCCCTTCGTCGATCAGCTCCAGATTGCGGTCATTGAGCACCATTTCAATTTGCATGTCCGGGTGCAGCCGCAGGAATTCCATCACCAGCGGCGCGACGTGTTTGCGGCCAAACTGCACCGGCGCCGTGACGCGCAGCAGGCCACTGAGCTGGGTTTCGGTGGTGTCGAACAGCGCTTCCTGATAATGGCCAATCAGCAGTTGCGCACGCTCTGCCAGCCGCGCACCAGCCTCTGTCGCCGCCAGTCGCCGCGTGGTGCGTTCAACCAGGCGTGCGCCAAAGCGCTGTTCGAGTGAAGCAATGGCGCGGGTGATGGCCGGGGCCGAACGCCGGGTGCGCCGTGCCGCCTCCGCCAGACTGCCGTATTGCAGGACGGCGACGAAAATCTCTAACTCATCCAGACGATCCATAGATTCTTCCACAAGATGAAACAGTCAATTTCAATCTTTACGGATTCGCTTCGTTTGTTGCAAGAGTAATCTGTCGCTATAGACCACACAGGAGAAAAACCATGCCCCCTATCCAGCTCTATGGCACCCCGCTTTCCGGCCACTGCCACCGCGTCGTTTTATTGCTCAACATGCTGAACCTGCCATTTGAAGCCAAAGAGGCACCGGCCAGCGTGCGCGAGACCGCCGAATTCCAGCGGCTCAGCCCGATGGCACAAATTCCGGTGCTGGTCGATGGCGATCTGGTGCTGACCGACAGCAACGCCATTCTGGTCTATCTGGTGAAACGCTACGCGCCGGACAGCCACTGGCTGCCGGAAGAGGCCATGCAGGCCGCGCAAGTCCAGCAGTGGCTGTCAAAAGCGGCCGGGGAGATCCGCTATGGCGTGGCGTCGGCGCGGATGGTGGTGCAGTTTAAAGCGCCGGAAGATTACGCCGCGTCGCTGGTGATCGCCCGCCGCTTCTTACCGCACCTCGAGCAGCATCTGAGCCAGCATGATTTTCTGGCCACCGACCGGGTGACCATCGCCGATCTGGCCTGTAGCAGCTATGTGCGCAGCGCGCCGGAAGGCGGGATTTCTCTCGAACCTTATCCGGCGACTCGCCAATGGCTGGCGCGGATCGCGGCTCTGCCAGGTTATCAACCGCAGCCCGGGCTGCCGTTACCCACCGCCGTACAATAGCCGTTTTACATGCAGGAGATCGCCATGAGCGACACTGTTTTTCACCCTGACGAACGGCGGGCGCAGGCGCTGGCAGGGTTTGATATTGCCAGCGCGCCCATCCGCCCCGCTATGCCGGAGCAGCACCGCGCATTTTTTGCCGCTTTGCCCTACGTGCTGGCCTCGACCCTCGATGAAAACGGCTGGCCAGTGGCGACGCTGCTGACCGGCCCGCCCGGTTTTATCAGCACGCCGGATGCCACCCATTTACGCGTTAACGCGCCGCGCAGACAGGACGATCCGGCGCTGGCGGCGATGCGCAGCGGGAATGAAATTGGCCTTCTTGGGATCGACTTTTCCAACCGGCGACGCAACCGCGCCAACGGCAAGATCGGCCGTATGGATAAGAACCGGATCGAGATCGAGGTTGATCAAAGCTTCGGTAACTGCCCGAAGTACATTCAGATCCGCGAACTGGTGGCAAGCGCAACGCTAAATCCGCCGCCTGCCAGGGAAGACCTGGAGACGCTCGACGATGATGCCCGCAGGCTGATTGTTGGCGCGGATACGTTTTTTGTCGCCACACATGCCCACCGGGGTACACCGCAGGGGGGTGCAGATGTCTCACACCGTGGCGGTCAGCCGGGGTTTGTGCACATTGAAGGCAACCGGTTATACATACCGGATTTCACGGGAAATAAGTTCATGAATACGCTGGGGAACTTACTGGCGCAGCCGCGTGCCGCCCTGCTGTTTGTCGATTTCGACAGTGGCGATATTTTACATCTGCAAGGCACCACCGAGATCCTCTGGCAGCCCGACGCACTCAAAGGTCCCGCCGGTGCAGAACGTTACTGGTGCGTGGAGTTCACCCGCGGGTGGCGCTTTCGTCAGGCTTTGCCCTGGCGCGGTCGCAATGTGAACTATTCTCCCGCAACGCTGGCCACCGGAACCTGGTGAACCGTTAACCACTCAATCCATGTCGCGCCGATTCCGGCAGGGACGACACCACCAGCTGATACGAGCTGTCGACCAGATAGTAGAGCTGCGAGTTCGGCAATTCGCCGTCGAGATAGATGGTATTCCAGTGCGCTTTGTTCAGGTGGTCACCGGGGATGATGCAACTGTGTTTAGCGCGCAGCTCGTCAGCAAGTTCTGCGCTGGTTTTCAGTGAGATGGCTTCCCGCCCGTTGCATTCGCACAGCATGGCAAACATCACATCCGCCACTTTGATCTGGTTGGCGCCGCGCTGATTATTTTGCGTTTGCTCGGCACCGGGTTTAGCCAGGCAGTATTCAAGCAGTTCCGTACTGGTCATATTTCATTTTCTCCATGGAGGTGAGCAAAAAACAGACGTTTAATGACTCAGCGTAGTTCAAAAAAAGGCCAACATTGCTGTCAGCCCTTATTTGCATGATGAAGAGTGAATCAGACTGGAATGTTACTGCACGGCGGCGAACGCGTCGGCGACCTGTTTCACGTTGTGGTGATTCAGACCCGCCATGCAGACACGACCGCTGGCAATCAGGTAGACACCGAACTCTTCACGCAGGCGATCAACCTGCGCGACGCTGAAACCGGTGTAACTGAACATCCCACGCTGTTGCAGCAGGTAGTCAAAATTACGGCCCGGCAGCGCCACTTTCAGGCTGTTGACCAGCGTCTGGCGCATTTCCAGAATACGGATGCGCATGCTTTCTACTTCATCCAGCCATTGGGCTTTCAGTTGCGCATCCCCCAGTACTTTCGCCACCACCTGCGCACCAAAATTCGGTGGGCTGGAGTAGTTACGCCGTACGGTGGCTTTGAGCTGGCCGAGCACGCGACCTGCGGCTTCGCTGTCTTCACACACCACAGAAAGACCACCGACGCGCTCACCGTACAGAGAGAAAATCTTCGAGAAAGAGTTGCTGACAAAGCAGGTCACGCCCGCCGCCGCCATCGCGCGAATGGCGTAAGCATCGTCATCAATGCCTGCACCAAAACCCTGATAGGCAATGTCGAGGAACGGAATCAAATTACGCTGTTTGGCGATGTCAATCACCTGATCCCACTGGGCTGGCGTCAGGTCAGAACCTGTCGGGTTATGACAACAAGGGTGCAGCAACACGATGCTTTGTGCAGGGAGAGTTTTCAGGCTGTCGAGCATGCCGGAGAAATTCACGCCAAGACTTTCGGGGTCGAAATACGGATAAGTGTGAACCTTAAAACCGGCACCGCCAAAAATGGCCACGTGGTTTTCCCAGGTAGGATCGCTGACCCACACCTCAGAATTTGGGAAATAAAACTTCAGGAAATCAGCGCCGACTTTCAGCGCACCCGACCCCCCGACGGTCTGAATCGTAGCGATGCGCTTTTGCAGCAAAGCCGGATGTTCTGCGCCGAATAACAACGTCTGAATCGCGCTGCGGTAAGCCGGCAGGCCGTCCATAGGCAGATAGACCGATGCGGTTTGTGGCAGCGCATTCAGCTGGTTTTCAGCCGTTTCCACTGAAGCCAGTTGCGGAATAATACCTTGCTCGTCGTAGTACAGACCGATGCTCAGGTTAACCTTCTTCTCTCTTGGGTCATTTTTGAAACTGTCCATCAGCGACAGGATCGGGTCACCGGCATAGGCATCGACATGTTGGAACACGGTATAGATCTCCTGGTTATTTTCTGAAATACCGCACAAAAACTGGCGCGGATGTTGTTCGGCGGGTGATCAACAGTACTTCACAGACTATCAAAGTTCGTTAAAAAAGATGACAACAATGTTGTGATTTTACTCATCCTGTTGACCGGCAAATATCGCATCGACTTATGCAAATTTTTATACCCTAAATAATTAAAGTTGCAGGAAGGCGGCAAACGAGCGAATCCCGAATCACTTACTTAATTAAGTGATTCGGGTGAGTCATCGCAGCCAACACACCTGCAACTTGAAGTATGACGGGTATATACTGGGCGGATTATAAACAGAGGTGTACGACGCCTGCCCTGCCGCCCGCTATCAAGGACATGCCCCATGAAGAAAACGCTATTGACCCTGACACTGCTGGCTGCCAGCCCCCTGGCCGCCCACGCAGATGGCACGCCTTCGCATCTGGATCGCGTACAGCAAAAAGGGTCGATCAACGTCTGTACTACCGGCGACTACAAGCCCTACACCTTTCTGAATAAAGAGGGGCAGTACGAAGGCATCGACATCGCCATGGCGCAGTCACTGGCCGCCAGCCTCGGCGTGAAGGTCAACTGGGTGCCAACCACGTGGAAAACCATGATGTCAGATATGACGTCGAACAATTGCGATATTGCCATGGGCGGGATCTCCGTCACCCTGGCACGTCAGCAGAAAGCCTGGTTCGCCGATACGCTTGATCAGGACGGTAAAATCCCGTTGGTGCGCTGTGAAGACGTGCGGAAATACCAGACTATTGCACAGCTGAATTCACCCACAGTGCGGCTGATTGAACCGGCGGGGGGCACCAACGAGGCCTTTGTTCACAGCCATCTTGCCAATGCTAAGCTGACGCTGCACGACAACGTGACGATTTTCCAGCAACTGGTGGAGAAGAAAGCGGACGTGATGATCACCGACGCGTCCGAAGCGCTGTTTCAGCAGAAACATTACCCGAAACTTTGCGCAGTGAACCCGAAGAAGCCGCTGCAATATGGCGAGAAAGCCTACCTGCTGCCGCGTGATGACGTGAGTTGGAAGATGTATGTCGACCAGTGGCTGCACCTGAGTAAAGCCACCGGCGATTATCAGAATCTGGTCAGCCACTGGCTGGCAGTGAAGAGATAGTCGTTGTATCCATGGTGTTTAATGACGACCGGGCGCAGCATGCTGCGCCTATTCACCGACATATACGCGGGCTACCCGTGAGGTCAGTTGGGTGATCAGCTCATACTGGCTGATGCCGGTCGCGGCAGAAACCTGTTCAACCGGTAACCCTTCCCCCCAGAAAATCACCTCGTCGCCCACGACGTCGTGTGCGCCGGGGCCTAAATCAACTGAGATCATGTCCATCGATACGCGTCCAACAATCGGCACGATACGGCCATTGATCAGAACCGGCGTACCACTGGGGGCGCTACGCGGATAGCCGTCGCCATAACCCATCGCGATCACACCCAGCCGGGTTTCACGTTCGCTGCGCCATGTCCCCCCATAGCCGACCGGTTCTCCGGCAGCATGGCTACGCACGGCGATCAGGCTGGAGGTCAGGGTCATGGCAGGTTTTAGCCCGAAATGCGCGGCGTCTTCCACGTCCAGCGGCGAGACGCCATACAAGACGATGCCGGGACGGACAAGATCCAGATGCGCGTCGGGCCATAAAAGCACGCCACCTGAAGCCGCAATGGATTTCAGTCCTGGTTTTCCCTGCGAAAATTGCAGGAATGCCCGCAGCTGGTTTGGCGTCGCTTCGCAATCCGGTTCATCTGCACGGGCAAAGTGACTCATAATATTTACCGGCTGCTGCACATTAGGACAAGCACACAGACGCTGATAAAACGCTTCGGCCTCAGCGGGATGCACGCCTAACCGGTGCATGCCGGTATCCAGTTTCATCCACACGTTCAGCGGTTTGCAGAGCGTTGCCTGCTCAAGGGCAATGAGCTGTTCGACGCTGTGCACAGCCGTATCCAGCCCGTGTGCCACGACCTGTGGTAAATCCTCAGGACTGAAGAAACCTTCGAGCAATATAATTGGCTTCACCACGCCGCCTGCTCGCAGCGCCAACGCTTCACTCAGACGGGCCACACCATAACAATCCGCATCCTGCAAACTGTGCGCCGCATCAAGCAGGCCATGTCCGTAGGCATTGGCTTTCACCACCGCCACCACACGACTTTGCGGCGCCAAATGCCGCACCCGTTGCAGATTATGTCGCAGAGCGCGGCAATCAATCACCGCCGTAGCCGCTTTCATTTTTATTCCTTAGTCTTCATCATATTGCGGACCGCCATAGTTATCGAAGCGGGAAAATTGGCCGTTGAAGGTCAACCGCACCGTGCCGATTGGGCCGTTACGCTGTTTGCCCAGAATGATCTGTGCAATACCTTTCTCTTCACTGTTATCGTGATACACCTCGTCACGATAGATGAACATGATCAAATCAGCATCCTGCTCGATGGAGCCGGATTCACGCAAGTCGGAGTTTACCGGGCGTTTGTCTGCACGTTGCTCCAGGCTTCGGTTGAGCTGCGACAGCGCGACAACCGGCACCTGCAACTCTTTTGCCAGCGCTTTGAGCGAGCGAGAAATTTCGGCAATTTCCAACGTACGGTTGTCGGACAACGCCGGCACGCGCATCAGTTGGAGATAGTCGATCATAATCAGGCTCAGGCCACCGTGCTCGCGGAAAATACGCCGTGCGCGTGAACGCACTTCCGTTGGCGTCAGGCCAGAGGAGTCATCAATATACATATTCCGTTTTTCCAGCAAAATGCCCATGGTGCTGGAGATACGCGCCCAATCCTCATCATCGAGCTGGCCGGTTCGGATTTTGGTCTGATCCACACGCGACATTGATGCCAGCATACGCATCATGATCTGGTCGCCGGGCATTTCGAGGCTGAAAATCAGTACCGGCTTTTCCTGCATCATCGCGGCGTGTTCACACAAGTTCATTGCGAAGGTGGTTTTACCCATCGACGGACGCGCTGCCACAATGATTAAATCGGATTTTTGCAGGCCTGCAGTCTTCTTGTTGAGATCGGCGTAGCCGGTATCCACACCCGTCACACCATCATGCGGACGCTGGAACAGCTCCTCGATGCGGGAAACAGTACTTTCCAAAATGCGGTCGATGCTTTTCGGGCCCTCGTCTTTACTGGCACGGCTTTCGGCAATCTGGAAAACGCGTGATTCGGCCAAATCCAGCAGATCTTCGCTGCTGCGGCCCTGCGGGTCATAACCGGCATCGGCGATTTCATTGGCGACCGAAATCATTTCGCGCACGACGGCACGTTCGCGCACAATATCCGCATAAGCACCGATGTTCGCTGCACTGGGGGTATTTTTCGACAACTCAGCCAGATAGGCAAACCCACCCACTGAGTCTAAATCACCCTTCTGCTCCAGGGATTCAGACAAGGTGATCAGGTCGATAGGCTTGCTCATTTCCAGCAGGCGCTGCATTTCAGTGAAAATCAGGCGATGCGGGCGACTGAAGAAGTCATTGCTGACCACGCGTTCCGCGACGTTATCCCAGCGTTCGTTGTCCAGCATCAGCCCGCCCAGAACGGATTGCTCAGCTTCCAGCGAGTGCGGGGGAAGCTTCAAGCCTTCCATCTGGCGATCGCGGTGTTCGTTCTGTTGATTGGTCGGTTTTTTGGCCATGTGTTGCTGAATTCCTGATCTAAGAGCCTGTTTTCAAAACAGGATTTGGAAATGTGTTGTCAAAATAGGAAGCATAATGATGCGTCAGTATACGCAATTATATTTCGTTGTGATGCCTCATTTCCAATTGGTCTTAGCAGTTCACCACCTGCGCTGGATTGTCTCAATCAAATAGCCTAGGGTTACCAACAGACCCGATAACGAGGAAGCAACATGGCTAAGCGCATTCAATTTTCCGCCACCGGCGGACCTGAAGTTTTGCAATATGTCGATTTCCAGCCACAAGACCCTGCCGCAGGCGAAGTACAGGTCGAAAACAAAGCCATAGGGATCAACTATATCGATACCTATATGCGCAGCGGTTTATACCCAACGGCTTCGTTACCGTCAGGTTTAGGGACTGAGGCGGCAGGTGTAGTGAGCAAAATAGGCAGTACGGTGACGGGGATTAAGGTCGGGGATCGCGTGGTATATGCGCAATCAGCACTCGGGGCATACAGCGAAATTCACAACGTGCCGCAGGAGAAGATCGCCCTGCTGCCCAACGCCATCAGTTTTGAACAAGCTGCGGCCTCCTTCCTGAAGGGCCTTACGGTCTATTATCTGCTGCGTTTGACACATAAAGTGAAGGCGGGAGAAACCTTCTTATTCCATGCCGCCGCCGGTGGCGTCGGGCTGATTGCCTGCCAGTGGGCCAAAGCGCTGGGTGCGAATCTCATCGGTACCGTCGGTTCGGATGAAAAAGCCGAACGCGCCAAACAGGCCGGTGCCTGGGCCACCATTAATTATCAGAAAGAGGATATCGTCACACGCCTTAAAGAATTGACCGGTGGCGAGAAAGTCGGGCTGGTGTACGATTCCGTCGGCAAAGATACCTTTGAGCGCTCGCTGGACAGTTTAAAACCACGCGGTTTACTGGTCAGTTTCGGCAATGCGTCGGGGCCGGTGAAAGATGTGGATCTGGCCATTCTCAACAAGAAAGGTTCTCTGTTTGTGACCCGCCCGTCGCTGAACGGTTACGTCACCACCCGCGAAGAGCTGAAGACTGCCAGTGATGAACTGTTCTCCATGATCGCCAGTGGCGCTATCAAAGTGGACGTCAGCGAAGCGCAGAAATTCCCGCTATCCGAAGCCAGACGCGCGCATGAAATGCTTGAAAGTCGCTCAACCCAAGGTTCAAGTCTGCTGATCCCGGGTAAGTAACAGATGCAAAAAGGGCCTCCATTTATATGGAAGCCCTTTTATGCTGTCTGTTTCAGACGACCTCTGATCTCAGACGGGTACTGCTGTAGGGTACTGCAAGGTACATCCGAAGGGCGGTGTCACTTCAGCGACTATTGTATGCCTCATCGGACTTGATGAATTCAGCGTGTGGTTCGTTGGCCACGTATTGAATTCATCCTAACAGTCACCCATGTTAAAAAATATGATTAATGTGGTTTCACCGCACATTCTGAGCCAGCATGTGATCGTTAGCACATAAGTAAAAGTTATAGATGTAACAATTACATTTTTATGTGCTCAAAAGTACATTAGTAATCGCCGTGATTTCATCAAGTTATGAAAAAGAGTTATTTGAGTCAATAATTATGGCAGACGGCGGCGGCGGTATTTCGGCTCATCAGGTTTAACAAATGTCCGGTAAATCCAGACGGCGATCACCGCTAAAATCAGCCATGGCAACATTTTTATAACAATCACCAAAAATCCACCGAACATCATCAGAGCGAACGCTACCATCAGTGCAGCGATCATCCCCAGCAACGAAATTCCGGTCAGCATTAGCATAAAGAAAAAACCAAGCACAAAGAGAATTTCCAACATCGCGTGCTCCTTACAAACAGCGAGAAAACGGAATCAGCCTGACGAATGCCATCTGAGATACATAGCTATTACAAGAAATGTGCCAGAGTGGCAGGAAAGGTAATGCGATGAAAAACAAAGAAAATTATTGCCACCCGCAAAATTATCAGATGGCAACATAGTAATGCAGACTAACTATTGGTGATATTCACTACTTCAAGCCTGGCTCATGGCCCTTTGCGGCTGAGTCACCCGTTGCAGCGCCTGCTCAACCACATCAACACCGGCCCCAGGCTTATGGGCGTTCTCGCTAAGATGACGACGCCACTGACGCGCACCCTGCACGCTCTGGAAAATGCCCAGAATGTGGCGGGTCATGTGCCCAAGGTACGTGCCTTTCGCCAGTTCCGCTTCAATGTACGGATACATGGCGCGAATAATGTCCGGTGCGCTGCGCTGTGGCACATCGATACCAAACAGTTCACGGTCAACATTCAGCAACATGCCAGGATTCTGATAGGCTTCACGCCCAACCATCACGCCATCCATATGTTGCAGATGGGTTTTGGCCTCTTCCAGCGTTTTAATGCCGCCGTTGATGGCCATGGTGAGGTGCGGGAAATCTTTTTTCAGCTGATAAACACGCGGGTAATCCAGCGGCGGGATCTCACGGTTCTCTTTCGGGCTGAGGCCCGACAGCCAGGCTTTACGTGCATGGATGATGAAGGTATCGCAGCCACCATGCTCAGAAACCTGGCGGACGAAATCACAGAGGAATTCGTAGCTGTCCTGCTCGTCAATGCCGATCCGGGTTTTGACAGTGACCGGAATCGACACTACGTCGCGCATGGCTTTAATGCAGTCGCCTACCAGTGAAGCCTGCGCCATCAGGCAAGCGCCAAACATCCCATTTTGTACGCGATCCGACGGGCAGCCGACATTGAGATTGATCTCATCATAACCGCGTGCTTCGGCCAGTTTGGCACACTGCGCGAGATCGGCCGGATTACTGCCGCCGAGCTGTAATGCCACCGGATGCTCGGCATCTCCAAAGCCCAGATAGTCGCCTTTACCATGGATGATCGCCCCCGTAGTAACCATTTCGGTATACAGCAGTGTCTGACCGGTCATCAGCCGGTGGAAATAGCGGCAATGACGATCGGTCCAGTCCAACATCGGTGCAACGGAAAAACGTTGGGCGGAAAATGGCGTAGCATGAGTTTTGGCGTTTTGAGTTTCTGACATCGACCTGAAATTCGCTGAAGGTGTGCGGGACGCTCCTTCCAGTCTTTTGACCGCAAGGAAGGTAATCGCTGATTATATCACAGAACAAAGATTCGGCATCCCGCCTTCCCTGGAGCCCGGTGAAACAACGGATCACAGGCGCTTGCCAAACGGTGGTCAATGAGTCGGCGCATAATTCGTCGATTCAACCGAAGCATGATAAAATCCGTCATCGCCTTGTTCAACGCGTTAACCCAGCAGTGTACTCAGAGAACCTTTTTATGACCCTGACTAACCCGGATCAATTACTCGTACAGGCTGAAAAACTCTGCCTGCAGCGCAATGTGCGCCTGACACCGCAGCGTCTTGAAGTGCTGCGACTGATGACGCAACAGCCCGGTGCTATCAGTGCCTACGATCTGCTGGATTTACTGCGAGTCAGCGAGCCGCAGGCCAAGCCACCGACCGTTTACCGGGCACTGGATTTCCTGCTTGAACAGGGTTTTATCCATCGTGTCGAGTCAGCAAACAGCTACGTCTTATGCCATCATTTTGAAGAACCGAGTCATACTTCTGCCCTGTTTATCTGTGATCGATGCGGACTGGTGACAGAGAAAACCACCAACGGTATCGAAGAGATACTGGCAAAACTGGCGTTTGATTCTGGTTTTGAACTGCGGCACTCCGTGGTTGAAGCCCATGGTTTATGTGGGGAATGTAAAGTGGTTGAACTGTGTGACAGCCACGAACATTGCGAACATGACCACAGTATTGTCACTAAGAAGCGCTAGGAACCGAGATGGGTTGTGTTTGGTTTTGCGAAATATTGATGAGAAAGTTCGAACTGAAGTGAAAGCATAGTACAAGACAGGCGAGGTAGAATTAAGGTCGGTACGTCCTTGTACCGTACATCCCGAATGCATTCCCGGGTAGGAGCCGCACATATTTCAGGATGCATCACTGATGCGCAAAGGGGGAGATGCGACTTACCAGTGATATTTGTTATCCGTTTCCCAGGACTTGAGTTCTTTTTCGGCTTCTTCTTTCTTATAGCCGTAACGCTCCTGGATCTTACCCACCAGCTGATCACGTTTCCCTTCCACCACCGTCAGGTCATCGTCAGTCAGCTTGCCCCATTTTTCTTTCACTTTACCTTTAAACTGCTTCCAGTTACCTTCGGTTTGGTCCTTATTCATAACAAATTCTCCTATTACCTTGGGTTAGGTTGTCGTGTTTTTTGCAACACGCTAAGTGCTTACCACATGAATAAGAGTAGTTGAGAATTTGGTTTTCACCTCAAATAACAGGTGTGATCGCCATTATTAGGATTAATCTAGAGTGGTAAATAGCGTTAACAGCGAAAGGTTTCACCTGCGGCAAAAACAAAAAGCAGTTTCACCGCCGGTTAAAATTATATCCAGTCACCGTTGCGGATAACGCCAACCGCCAGACCTTCAATACTGAAGTTATGTTCACGCAGATCAACAACGATCGGTTCGAAATCGCTGTTCTCTGGCAAAAGCTGAACAATGCTACCCTGTTTTTTCAGGCGCTTGACCGTCACTTCATCATCAATACGGGCAACAACCACCTGACCGTTCCGTACATCCTGCGTTTTATGCACGGCCAGCAAATCACCGTCGAGAATACCAATGTCACGCATTGACATACCACTAACGCGAAGCAGGAAGTCAGCGCTTGGTTTGAACATCGCAGGATCGACCTGGTAATGCCCCTCAATGTGCTGCTGAGCCAGCAGAGGTTCACCCGCCGCGACGCGACCAATCAGTGGCAAACCTTCTTCTTCTTCCATCAACAAGCGAATGCCGCGAGAAGCACCAGAAACAATCTCTATGACGCCTTTGCGTTGCAGTGCTTTAAGGTGCTCTTCCGCCGCATTAGGTGAGCGGAAACCCAGCCGCGTAGCGATTTCAGCACGAGTGGGTGGCATACCGGTGGTGGCGATGTGATCGCGAATGAGGTCATAAACCTCTTGTTGTCTGACTGTTAAAGCTTTCATCCCGCCCCCTGATTGTTTATACAGTATTGCTGTGAGTATATACAGGTAACCCCGGAATGAAAACCTAAGAGTGAATAAAAACAGAAGCTAAAGTAAATTATGGAATCTGTATTCCGCTTTAGAACCAACGTGGCCAAAACACGCTGACCCAAGTGAAAACCGCCAGTATAATCGTCAGCAGAACCGCCGCAGAACCGATGTCTTTGGCGCGTCCAGACAGCACGTGGAATTCTGGCCCGATACGATCGATAGCACATTCCACTGCGCTGTTTAATAATTCGACGATGATCACCAGCACCAGAACACCGACGAGCAGAATGCGTTCAATGCTGGTCACATCCAGAAAAAATGACAATATAATGAAAGGAATCACGCCGATCACTTCCTGGCGAAAAGCGGCTTCGTTTTTCCATGCTGCGCTCAGGCCTTTTAGTGAAAAACCTGCAGCCTTCACGATGCGGATCAACCCGGTAGATTCATTTTTCATATGCTATTCGTCTTAACGGAAAAGTTGCGGCATTTTATACTTAAAAGCCCTCAGGTTGCAGCAAGCACAGCGGCAGTCTCAAGGACGCAGAGTATCACCACAGACCGCGTACCCACTTTCTGGTATCCTTGCGGCGAATTGCTAACAAAGAGGCTTCACGTTTTTATGTCAGGTTGGCGTAGACTTTATTATACCTTATTGAATTTACCGCTGAAATTGCTGGTAAAGAGCAAGGTCATTCCGACAGATCCGGTTACCGAGTTGCGCTTAGATCCAACGCGGCCGATCCTGTACGTTTTGCCTTATCATTCGAAGACAGATTTACTGACGCTTCGCACCCAGTGCCTGGCGCAGAATCTGCCTGATCCCCTTATTCCATTGGAAATTGACGGCGTTCAACTGCCGAGTCACGTTTTCATCGCTGAAGGACCACGTGTATTTACGTATTACACGCCGAAACTTGAGTCGATAAAGCTGTTCCATGACTATCTGGATTTACATCGCAACAACCCGCAACTGGACATTCAAATGTTACCTGTCTCGGTAATGTTTGGCCGTGCGCCAGGCCGCGAAGGGCAAGAAACACCGCATCTGCGTGTACTAAACGGAGTGCAAAAATTCTTTGCCGTTTTGTGGCTGGGCCGCGACAGTTTCGTGCGCTTCTCCAATACCGTGTCGCTGCGCTATATGGCTACCGAACACGGCACGGATAAGACCATCGCTCAAAAACTGGCACGGGTTGCGCGTATGCACTTCTCGCGCCAGCGTTTAGCGGCGGTTGGCCCACGCCTGCCGGTGCGTCAGGACCTGTTCAATAAATTGCTGGCGTCCAAAGCCATTGAGAAAGCCATTGAAGACGAAGCGCGTAGCAAGAAGATTTCCCACGAAAAAGCCCAGCAAAACGCCATTGCATTGATGGAAGAGATCGCTGCTGATTTCTCCTATGAGGCCGTGCGCCTGTCCGATCGTGTATTAAGCTGGACGTGGAACCGTCTGTATAAAGGCATCAACGTCAATAACGCCGAACGCGTGCGTCAGCTCGCGCTGGATGGCCAGGAAATTGTCTATGTACCCTGCCACCGCAGCCACATGGACTATTTACTGCTCTCTTACGTGCTTTACCACCAGGGTCTGGTGCCGCCGCATATCGCCGCCGGGATCAATCTGAATTTCTGGCCAGCCGGTCCGATTTTCCGCCGCCTGGGTGCGTTCTTTATTCGTCGAACGTTCAAGGGCAATAAGCTGTATTCGACGGTATTTCGTGAATATCTCGGCGAGCTGTTTACCCGTGGCTATTCGGTTGAATACTTTGTTGAAGGCGGCCGCTCACGTACCGGACGTTTACTTGAACCAAAAACAGGCACGCTGGCGATGACCATCCAGGCCATGCTGCGCGGCGGTTCACGACCGATCACGCTGGTGCCGATTTACATCGGTTATGAGCACGTGATGGAAGTCGGTACTTACGCAAAAGAGCTACGCGGCGCGACAAAAGAGAAAGAGAGCTTTATGCAGATGATCAACGGATTGCGTAAGCTGCGCAACCTTGGTCAGGGCTATGTTAACTTTGGTGAGCCGCTGCATCTGACCACTTACCTCAACCAGAATGTGCCTACATGGCGTGAGGCTATCGACCCTATCGAAGCGCACCGTCCAAGCTGGCTAACACCAACAGTGCAGGATCTGGCGGACAAGATCATGGTACGCATCAATAATTCTGCTGCTGCCAATGCGATGAACCTGTGCTGCACGGCGCTTTTAGCCTCGCGTCAGCGGTCACTAACCCGCGAACAGCTGACCGAACAGCTCGACTGCTATCTGCAGTTACTGCGCAATGTGCCTTATACCGCTGATTCCACCGTGCCGGGCCTGACGTCTGATCAGCTTCTCGACCACGCGCTGAACATGAATAAGTTCGAAGTAGAGAAAGACAATATTGGTGACATTATCATTCTGCCACGTGAACAGGCTGTATTGATGACGTATTACCGTAACAATATTCATCATCTACTGGTGTTGCCGTCGCTGATTTGCAGCATCATCATGCACCACCGCTCAGTGACCAGCGCAGAATTACTGCGTCAGGTCGCACTGATCTTCCCGATGATGAAAGCCGAGCTGTTCATGCACTACAGCAAAGAAGAGCTGCCGACAGTGCTTGAGGTACTTTGTACAGAGCTGGCGCGTCAGGGACTTATCAAGCTTGATGGTGAAATGCTGTCGCTTAATCCTGCGCGTATCCGTCCGTTGCAACTGCTGGCAGCCGGTGTGCGTGAAACCCTGCAACGCTATGCCATCACCCTCTCTTTACTTAGCAATAACCCAAGCATCAGCCGCGGTGCGCTGGAGAAAGAGAGCCGCATCATGGCTCAGCGTCTGTCGGTGTTACACGGAATTAATGCGCCAGAGTTCTTCGACAAAGCGGTGTTTACCACGCTGGTCGGCACGTTGCGCGCAGAGGGCTATATCAATGACATCGGTGATGCAATCCCTGAACATACCCGGGAAATCTACACCATCCTCAGTGATTTAATGACCCCGGAAATCAAGCTGACGATCGAAAGCGCAGGCATGCCGTCTGAACTTCCACAGCCTTCCGTACCGCCTGCAGAACCCAAAGTGGATGTACGGGATACCGATCATTAATTGTCCTCATCTGCGGGTTAACTGAATACGTTAATGACACGAATAAAAACGCCCGGATCTTTTACAGAGATCCGGGCGTTTTTTTAGATATTGAGGAATGATAAGAATGTCAGAAACTGAAGTTTGACAGGCTCATCAAGATGCCAAGGAACAGTACCAGCCCGACATAATTATTCTGCCGGAAGGCGAGGAAACACGCATCCCGATCGCGTTTGGCGGTAAGCTTATGTTGATGCGCAAACAGTGCAGCCGCCAACAGCAACGACCAGTAAAACGGGGCGCCGAGATGTGACAAATACCCAACCGCAGCCATCAGCATCAGCATAATTAATTGCAGAATACCGTTGATCAGATTATCAAAACGCCCAAACAGGATCGCCGTCGACTTGATGCCTATTTTCAAATCATCGTCTCGATCGACCATGGCGTATTGCGTGTCGTAGGCCACAGTCCAGCAGATATTGGCAGCAAATAACAGCCAGCAACTGAGCGGTACCGCTTCACTTACTGCCGCGTAGGCCATCGGGATTGCCCAGCCAAAAGCGGCACCCAGCACGACCTGTGGCAAATTGCTGACGCGCTTAACGAAGGGGTAAACCCACGCCAGTGCTAGCGCCGCCAGCGACAGCAGAATAGTCATGCGGTTGAGGGTCAATACCAGCAGGAAAGAGGCCAGCACCAGCCCGACAAACAGAATTTTGGCCTGTTTACTGCTGATAGCACCGCTAGGCAGAGGGCGGTTGGCCGTGCGCTTCACATGACCATCGAACTTACGGTCAGCGTAATCGTTAACGACGCAGCCAGCTGCACGCATAAAGAACACGCCCAGCACGAAGACCAGCATAATTTTCAGCGATGGCATACCGCCACCGGACAACCATAACGCCCACAGCGTGGGCCACAGCAGCAGCAGAGACCCAATGGGTTTATCAATGCGCATCAGACGACAGTAATCCCGCCAATGGCCCTGAGAAAAGCTCACAGACACCTTTTGCTTCCCTTGTTGCTTTGCCTGACTCATCTGTTCTGCACCTTATTTTCGGGGCGGTGGATCGGAGATTCAGGCAGGAAAATTTCGGTCAGCAGCAGCGGCTTGTCGGAAAGGCGCAGCCGCGAACGCCGAGCCCACAGATCACCTTGTTCATGTTGTAGCTGACCGAGGTGAATATAATCGCGGGTCAGCGTATTACCGCTGAAAAGGTAGCGGCCAAGTGGCACGGTGCCGAGATCCACCAGCGCCAGATCCGGCCCGGTTAATGTCTCTTCCGGGATCACCGTGCGGCCCAGCAACCATGCCGCGTCATCGCCAAACAACACCACTTCGCGCACCCAGTAGCGCGCGCTTTCTGGTAGTTGCTGGGCTTCGCTCTCGCCCAGCTCCTCACGGCTGACAAAGCATTCGCGTTTGGGCTGAACCGTAACGGTCACACCCTGCTTTTCAAAACGGCGGGTCATAGAGCCCATTTCCATCAGCCAGTCAGCAACGTCGGCAGGAACATCTTGCGGATCGTCAAACCAGTGAATCGGTGGCTGTGCGGGGGAATGAGACTCAGACATTACGAACTCCGTGACGGGGAGATATTGATCTCCCCTATTAATCATCAGCCTCGCATTCTAACGCAGAATACGCCAGCAGCAACCGGCTTGCAGAAGGCATTTACTCGCGGCGCAGGCGTTCACTGTTTGCCAGAAACAGCGTGACCACCAGCACCAGGATTGCACAAGCGTAAACCAGTGTGTCATAAGGGCTTTTGTGGTCGACAATAATCAGGCGAATGATCGCCGTGATACCGATATAAATAAAGTAGCGCAACGGAAAGTGATAACCCGATGAAAAGTATTTAACAATCAGCGCGATAAACTCAAAGTATAAAAAGTAAATCACGATACCTTCAATCAATAAGTAGGACGATGATTGGTCATTATTGACGAATAACACCAAAGCCAAATGGTAGGTTTCCCGGCCTAAAAACAGCATTAGGATCGCCGCCAGCCCCAATAAAAATACATTCAAAATTCGCTGCATGACGACGGAAATCATCGTTGCGCGTTTAGATCCAGCCATGTGATCCACGTCCCATTTTTGTTATTAATACCCGCAGAATACCACAGAGTCCGCACAGGAAAAGCGGCATTAAAAAGGGCCAGCGTCTGACGGCTGGCCCTTTTATTTTTGGCAATCTTTAACGTATGACTACGTTATCAGGCACGCCAGTTTTTGAAGCGATTAATCAGACCATTTGTCGAACTATCGTGGCCTTTCACGTCTTCGCTGCCAGCAAGTTCCGGCAGAATGCGGTTGGCGAGCTGTTTACCCAACTCAACGCCCCATTGGTCAAAGGTGAAGATATTGAGGATGACGCCCTGCGTGAAGATTTTGTGCTCGTACATGGCGATCAACGCACCCAGGCTGTACGGAGTGATTTCGCGCAGCAGGATGGAGTTGGTTGGTCGGTTACCTTCAAACACTTTGAACGGCGCAACGTGTTTAACGTCTTCTGGTTTTTTGCCCTGGTCGGCGAATTCTTTTTCGACCACTTCCAGAGATTTACCAAATGCCAACGCTTCAGTCTGTGCGAAGAAGTTCGACAGCAGTTTCGCGTGATGATCGCTCAGGGGGTTGTGGCTGACCGCCGGGGCGATGAAGTCACAAGGAATGATTTTGGTACCCTGGTGGATCAGTTGATAGAACGCATGCTGGCCGTTGGTGCCAGGTTCGCCCCAGATGATCGGGCCAGTCTGGTAATCCACTGGATTCCCGTTACGGTCAACGAATTTACCGTTGGATTCCATGTTCCCTTGCTGGAAGTAAGCAGCAAAACGATGCATGTACTGGTCATATGGCAGGATAGCTTCGGTTTCAGTGCCGTAGAAATCGTTGTACCAGATACCAATCAGCGCCAACAGGATAGGCAGGTTTTTCTCCGCCGGAGTTTCAGCGAAGTGTTTGTCCATCGCGTGAGCGCCGCTCAGCAGTTGTTCGAAATGTTCGAAGCCCACGGACAGTGCGATAGAAAGACCGATTGCAGACCACAGAGAGTAACGCCCGCCGACCCAGTCCCAGAACTCGAACATATTGTCGGTGTCGATACCAAATTCGCTGACCGCTTTACCGTTGGTAGAGAGCGCAGCGAAGTGTTTGGCAACGTGCTTATCTTCGCCCGCCGTTTCCAGGAACCAGTCACGCGCACTGTGAGCGTTGGTCATGGTTTCTTGCGTGGTGAAGGTTTTTGAAGCCACCAGGAACAGCGTAGTTTCCGGCGACAGGTCTTTTAGCGTTTCGGCAATATGAGTGCCATCCACGTTAGAGACAAAATGCATATTCAGGTGGTTTTTATACGGACGCAAGGCCTCAGTCACCATGAACGGGCCGAGGTCTGAACCGCCGATACCGATGTTCACTACGTCGGTGATTGGCTTACCGGTGTAACCTTTCCAGTCGCCGCCGATCACGCGCTCGGTGAAGCCTTTAATCTTCGCCAGTACCGCGTTCACTTCCGGCATCACATCTTTACCGTCTACCACGATTGGCGTATTGCTACGGTTACGCAGGGCAACGTGCAAAACGGCGCGATCTTCAGTGCGGTTGATCTTCTCACCAGAGAACATCGATTTAATGGCGCTCTGAAGCTCGGTTTCTTTCGCCAGTGCCTGCAGTTTGTCCAGCGTCTCGCTGGTGATGCGGTTTTTGGAGAAATCCACCAGCATCTGGTCTTCAAAGGTCGCAGAGAACTTGGAGAAACGATCGCCATCTTCAGCAAACAGATGACTAATCTGCACATCTTTCATCGTATCGAAATGCTGCTGCAGGGCTTGCCAGGCAGCGGTTTGAGTTGGATTGATATTTTTCATAGCAATGCTCTTAGGCTGAGAATAAATGTGACGTAACTGACTTGATTGTATCCCGTTATACCGGAGATGAGATGCCTTTTCTTGCGATAGGTTAGATCTGTGAAATCGCAATGACAGAAAACAATATTAGATGACAATTGGTCAAAAAGTATCGTTGCAGGCAGACAGACCGTTGACAGGGGGGCGATAACCCGTTATTCCTAAGCACCTAAACTCATGCGCGCTTGATGTTGTTGTGTGAGCCAGAAGAGGCGCGTCGCCCAGGCAGTGTACCGGAGGAGCCGAAATCCTACGAAAGTACATCAGGGGGAGCGGCGCCGAGGTCAGACGCTTACGGCAGGCGGACGATCGACCACAGGGGCTGAATCCCCTGGGTTGTCACCAATATACCCGTGAGGGTATTGGCAAGGTGGGGCGCTTCTGGGTGTATCGTAGCATCTCTACGCCTGCTCCCGTTTCCCGCTCTTCCCTTGTGCTAATTCTTATGGAATGGATGGTCGTCGCTTCACGGCGCCACTGACACGAGGTTTACCATGAATTACGCTGTATCCCGCAACGCCAATCTTATGCCTTTGGGCACTCCCGTTGTTGCCAAATTTGGCGGCACCAGCGTTGCGGATTTCGACGCTATGAACCGCAGCGCCGACATTGTTCTCTCCAATTCCGATGTACGCCTGGTGGTCCTTTCTGCCTCGGCGGGCATTACCAATTTGTTGGTTGAACTGGCTGAAGGTCAGGACGCAGAACGCCGCGTCTACCTGCTCGACGAAATCCGCCGCATCCAGACGGCCATTATCGACAGACTCAACAAACCGGATGTGATCCGCGATGAAATTGACCGCATGCTGGAAAATATTGGCATGCTCTCAGACGCGGCAAGCCTCGCGACGTCCACGGCACTGACTGACGAATTGGTGAGCCACGGCGAGCTGATGTCCACCCTGTTGTTTGTTGAAATTATCCGCCAGCGCAATGTGCCCGTGGAATGGTTTGACGTGCGTAAAGTCATGCGTACCAACGATCGTTTTGGACGTGCCGAGCCGGACACCGATCTGCTGTCTGAGCAGGTAATCCAACAGTTACAACCCCGCCTTCAGGAGGCGCTGGTGATAACCCAGGGTTTCATTGGCTGCGAAGGTAAAGGCCGCACCACGACACTCGGTCGTGGTGGTAGCGACTATACCGCCGCCCTGCTGGCCGAAGCGCTGAGCGCCGCGCGTGTGGATATCTGGACCGATGTTCCTGGCATCTATACCACTGACCCACGCCTGGTGCCTGGCGCTAAACGCATCGACCGCATCGCCTTTGAAGAAGCGGCTGAAATGGCCACTTTTGGCGCGAAAGTCTTACACCCGGCCACTCTGTTACCGGCCGTGCGTCGCGGTATTCCAGTGTTTGTTGGTTCGAGTAAAGACCCGTCGGCGGGGGGGACGCTGGTGTGCAGCACCACCGATAACCCACCACTGTTCCGTGCGCTGGCGCTGCGCCGCAAACAAACGCTGGTCACACTGCATAGTCTGAGTATGTTGCATTCACGCGGTTTCCTCGCCGAGGTGTTTGGCATTTTGGCGCGCCACAATATTTCAGTGGATTTGATCACTACCTCCGAAGTCAGCATCGCGCTGACGCTCGATACCACCGGATCGACCTCCTCCAGCGACAGCCTGTTAACGACATCGCTGCTGACTGAGCTTTCGTCGCTGTGCCGCGTGGAAGTGGAAGAAAATCTGGCGCTGATTGCCCTGATTGGCAATAAATTGTCGCAAGCCTGTGGCGTCGGCAAGGAAGTCTTCGGCGTGCTCGACCCATTCAATATCCGCATGATTTGTTACGGCGCAAGCAGCTACAATCTGTGTTTCCTGGTACCAGGCAGCGATGCCGATCAGGTGATTAAAACGCTACACCGCAACCTATTCGAATAATAACGGGCGCGGTGTCAGAGAAGACCGGGCCTGGTGCCCGGTCTTTTTTTGTCTGTATTTCTGCAAAACAACAAAGACAAGGATCATCCTCAATGCTAGCCAAAATAACCCGCCTGTTCCCGCTGTGGGCCGTGCTGCTGTCAGTGGCCGCTTACTACACGCCGGGCACGTTTACGCCTATTGCCCCACACGTTGCTACTCTACTGATGCTGATCATGTTCGCGATGGGCGTTACATTGGAGTTCGGTGATTTTAAGCGCGTGCTGTCTCGCCCTGCACCCGTGGCGGCCGCCACCTTCCTGCATTATTTGATTATGCCACTGGCAGCATGGGTGCTTGCGAAGCTATTCCATATGCCGGCGGATTTGTCGGCAGGGATGATTCTGGTGGGCAGCGTGGCCTCAGGCACTGCATCTAACGTGATGATTTATCTTGCCAAAGGTGATGTCGCACTGTCGGTGACCATTTCGGCCGTCTCCACACTGGTGGGCGTTTTCGCCACCCCGCTGCTGACCCGTTTTTATGTCGACACCCACATTAAGGTCGACGTCGTTGGCATGCTGTTAAGCATTCTGCAAATCGTGGTGATCCCTATTTTTGCCGGTTTGGTCATTCATCATCTGTTTACCAAAACCGTAAAACGGTTAGAACCGCTGCTGCCGGCATTCTCAATGATCTGCATTTTGGCCATCATCAGTGCCGTTGTCGCAGGCAGCCAGGGCTTTATCGGTTCTGTGGGTCTGGTGGTCATTGTGGCGGTGATCCTGCACAACGGCATTGGCTTACTGAGCGGGTACTGGGGCGGGAAACTGTTTGGCTTCGACGAAACCACCTGCCGCACGCTGGCGATGGAAGTCGGAATGCAAAACTCAGGCCTGGCGGCCACATTGGGTAAAATGTACTTCAGCCCGCTGGCGGCTCTGCCGGGCGCACTCTTCTCGGTGTGGCACAACCTGTCGGGTTCGCTGTTGGCCGGTTACTGGTCTGGCAAGCCGGTCCAGAAGAAAGAGAAGTAATTCAGCCAGATAAAAAGAGGAAGGCGCCGTCACGGCGCCTTTTATGCCAATCAGACCGGTTTAACTATGTCATCGTCATCACGCTCATCGTCTTCCTGCGCGTCTTTATCCAGCACGTTGTAGGCCACGGCACAGAACAGCGAGTTCAGACGTTTCATGTCGCCCAACAGACCTAAATGCAGTGAACTGGTTTCGATACTCTGCACGTTATGCAGATGCAGACGGTCAACATGCGCATGCGCATAGCGGCGGTCAAGCAGACGGAAACGATGTTTCGAACGACGCAGACGCCGCGCGCTGGTCAGGTCATTTGACAGGAAGACTGACAGGCTCAGGCGCAAGTTATCCACCAGTTTTTCATGCAGCGAATCGAGTTCCATCAGCCCTTCCGGCGAGAACGCACGGCGTGCGGCATGGGATTTCGCGGTAATATCGGCACTCATACGCTCAATGATATCGCCGGCCTGTTCCAGGTTCAGCGCCATTTCGATAATTTCAGCCCAGCGGCGGGAATCATCTTCACCCAGCCCTTCTTTGTTGATTTGCGCCAGATACAGTTTAATCGCGGTATAAAGCACATCCACATCGTCATCGAGACGGCGTACTTCGCGGTCCTGCGTCAGTTTGCCGTGCATCACTTCATGGTTGAGGATCAACATATGCTCAACCACGTCTCCCATGCGCAGAGTTTCACGGGCAGCATTGGCCAGCGCCAGGGTAGGCGTGTCAATGGCACTGACATCCAGATGACGTGGGCGCAGGCGGGGATCTTCTTCCGGCACATCAACAATCATCAGTTCACACACCCGGGCCATCGGGCCAGACAGCGGTATCATCGCCAGGCAGCGGAGCAGGTTGTAGAACATGTGGAAATAGATCACCAACTCTTCATCCGGGATGCCGAGCCGCGCCAGCTGGACCGACAGCGGCCCGATAAACGGCAGCACGATCACACAGCCAATCAGTTTGAACAGCACACTGCCGAGCGCGACACGCCGCCCCGCCGCATTCTGTTTGCTGGCATTGATCATCGCCAACAGACCGCTGCCGAGGTTGGCACCGATCACCAGACACAGCGACACTTTCAGGGAGATAACCCCGGTGGCCGCCAGCGTGGCGGTCAGCAATACGGCGGCCAGGCTGGAGTAGCTGACGATAGCGAACACTGCACCGGTCAGCGCATCGAGAATGACATCACCGGTCAGAGAGGAGAAAAGGACTTTAACACCGGAGGCCTGAGTGATTGGCGTGGCGGCAGCGACAATCAGTTCCAGCGCCAGCAGAATCAGCCCGAGGCCAATACCGACGCGGCCCATCTGGCCTGCGCGGGTCTGTTTACGGCTAAGGAAGAAGGAGACGCCGACGAAGATCAATAACGGCGAAAGCCACGAGAGATCAAAGGTCAGCACGCGCGCCATCAGCGCGGTCCCGACGTCGGCACCCAGAATAATGACCAGCGCAGGTGCCAGCGCGACCAACCCCTGAGAGACGAATGAAGTGACCAGCAGTGCGGTAGCGTTACTGCTTTGCACCAGTGCGGTGACACCAATACCGGCGACAAACGCCAGCGGTTTTTTCTCGACGCTACTGCTCAGCACACGGCGCAGATTAGCGCCGAAAACACGCATGATGCCGGTACGCACGATGTGCGTACCCCAGACAAGAAGTGAAACGGCGGACAGCAAATGAAGAAGAGTTAACACTAAAGAACAGCTCCGTTAACGCCAGGCATAAACAGGCCATCCTGCCTGCCGGGCGTGTTGGTGCAGGATAGCGTCCGGATTGACCGCATACGGCTTGCCGACCTGAGTCAACAAGGGCAGATCATTATGAGAATCCGAATAAAAACTGGCGTGCTGCAGCTGTGAAATATCCTGATTAATCAGTTCCATCAGCCGCGTGACTTTACCCTCACGGTAGGTCATCACGCCTTGCGTCGTGCCGGTGAAAATCCCCTTTTCAATGCCGACACCAATCGCCAACGTTTCGTTCACACCGAGAAAATGCGCAATCGGTGCAACCAGATGCACACCGGAAGCGGAAATCACTACCGTGCGATCTCCGCGGGCGCGGTGCATTGCCAAACATTCACGTGCATCATTATAGACACGTGGGGCAATCACTTCCTGAATATAACGCCCGACCATCGCCGCAACGTCAAATTCACAGCGGCCTTTCAGCGGGGCCAGCGTGCAGGTCATGTACTCCTGCATATCCATCTGACCCACGGCATATTGCTGCATCAGTTGGGTATCGCGTTGCAGAAAATCCTGCTCATCCGCTACCCAACCCTGCGCCACCATATAGGCTGACCACAGGCTGGAGCAGTCCCCACTAATCAGGGTTTCATCGAGATCAAACAGCGCCAGACTCATGCAACTTCCCGTAACGTAACAAGATCTAACTGTAGACCAATTTCAATACCATCGGCGAGAAGGGAGGCTACAGACCGGTTTAATACATCCACTGACAGCTCAACATTGTTCGCCAATACGCGATAGCGCACGACGTTACCGAGCAGGCTGTGATGCAGGATTCGGGCGGAAATACCCTGTTCAGGCGGACATATTACAATCGATTCAGGGCGGATTGCCACCTGACCACCGTATTGCTGCCCCGTCAGCGCCTGAGCATCTTCGGCACTCAGCAGGTTGTAACTGCCGATGAACCCCGCAGCGAACGCATCAACCGGTTGAGTATACAAGGTTTCGGCATCAGCATTTTGTACGATTTTCCCTTTATTCATCAGCACGATGCGATCCGACATGGTCAGGGCTTCTTCCTGATCATGAGTGACAAAAATCGCTGTCAGATTCATTTCACGCTGAATTCGGCGGATTTGTTCACGCAGATGTTTGCGGATACGCGCGTCCAGCGCAGACAGCGGTTCATCCAGCAGCAACAGGCGTGGCTCGGTGACCAGCGATCGCGCCAGCGCCACGCGCTGGCATTGACCACCGGAAAGCTGATGCGGGTAACGTTTGGCGTAATCATTCATTTCGACCATTGCCAGCACGTCACCAACCCGACGATGCACCTCACTGGAGGAGGCTTTCTGCATTTTCAGGCCGAACGCCACGTTACCTTCCACGGTCATATTGGGGAACAGCGCGTAGCTCTGAAAAACCATGCCGATGCCGCGCTGCTGCGGGCTGAGCGGAACGATATCCTGCCCCTGCAAAATGATCTGCCCGCTGTCTACCGACGTCAGCCCGGCCAGGCAGCGCAAAAGGGTTGATTTACCGCAGCCGCTCGGACCCAGCAGGGTGACGAACTCGCCCTCTCTGGCACTGAAATCGATATTGTTGAAAATCTGTGTCTGCCCGTAATGTTTGTTGAGTTGGGTGACCTGTAAATAGGACATATCAGCTCTTTCCTTTGCTCAGTACGTTAGCCACCCAGGTAAAGGCCAGGACAACCACGAAATAGGAGATAACCAGGGCGCTGGTGAAATGGCCGCTGCCGTTGCGCATGTTATAGAGGTAAACCTGCAAGGTTTCGTAGCGACTGCCAACCAGCAGGTTAGCGAACACAAACTCGCCGATTAAAAATGAGAACGACAGCAGCACAGCGATCATTCCGCCCTTGCGCAAATTTGGCAACACCACCAGCAGTGCGGCTTGCCAGGTACTCGCCCCCAGCAGATGCGCAGCGTCCATCAGGTCGCGCAGGTTAATGGCCTGCATGTTGTTGGAAATAGCCCGGTAAATAAACGGCAGTGCGATGGTGAAATAACAGCCAATGAGGATCCACGGCGTACCGGTCAGTACCAGCGGCCCCGATGAATAGAGCGACATCAGGCCCACGGAGGAGACCACCGGAGGCACAGCAAACGGCAGCAGGATCAGCACATTCATTAATACATCGAGCTTAGGGAAGTAGTAAGCAATCACAAACATCAGCGGCAGGATCAGTACCAAAGACAGCAACAGTGTCCCAAAACAGATCAGTAGCGAGTGCCCAAGTGCGACCAGAAAACGCGGGTCACTCCACAGTGCCGTCATCCATTTGAAAGTGAATCCGCTGGGTAAAATCGTCGCGCCCCACTCGTTCACCAGGGCATAAACCAGCGTCGCGGCCAGTGGTAATAACAGGATAATCATTAAGACCCAGACGATCAGGCGGTGATAAACCTCTTCAGCGCGTGACATGGCGGTTCTCCCGGCTGTCGGCCCAATTTTCAGCGCACATTGAGGTAGCTCCTGCGTAAAAACCACTGATGGATCAGGGTAATAAAAGCCATCAGTACTACCAGCAACATTGCCAGCGCACTGCCCATATTCGGGTCAAGAGAGATATCCCCCGACACCAGCGCGGCAATACGTACCGGCACCACGTTAAAGTTACCCGTCGTCAGGGCATATACGGTGGCGTAAGCCCCCAGCGCGTTGGCGAGCAGTATCACAAACGTTCCCATCAGCGCAGGGAACAACACCGGCAAACCAATATGTCGCCAGTAACGCCAGCGCCCTGCGCCCAGCAATGCGGCAGATTCGCGCCAATCTTCACGCAGTGCATCAAAGGCCGGGTAGAGCAGCAACACGCCGAGTGGGATCTGGAAATAGGTGTAGAGAACAATCAGCCCGTCCTTCGAATAGAGATTGAAACTCTCCATCAGACCATATTTCTTCAGCAGTAAGGTCAGGCAGCCGTTGAGCCCGAGTAAAATCACAAAAGCAAACGCCAGTGGAACCCCCGCGAAATTGCTGGTCATATTGGTGAAAGACATGACGAAATCATGCAGCTTAGTTGGACCTAGCTGGCGTAGTGAGTAACTGCTCACTAACGCAATCAATAAACCGAATAAACTCGACCAGACTGAGATATCGAGCGAGAAACGCATGGCTTGTAAATAGAACGGTGAAGTGAGGATATCGCTGTAATTTCCCCATCCCCAGGCTTCGTAGGTATCGCTGTAAAAACTGCTGACCGCCACCCAAACCAGCGGGGCCAGCTGAAAAGCGATAAAAAACAGCGCAAACGGCAGCATGAATAGCGCGGCGATCCACTTGGCTTTCATCGGCACTCCTCAAAAAGTGGCGTGGTCAGGCCAGCAATTCCGCGCAGTGCGGTTTATCGTGGGCAATATTCAACAACTGGCACACTGTGCCACACAGCTCAGTTTGCAACGGTTCAGCCTGTTGCAGGCTGAACGCGGAACCAAACACAAACAGCGGCACCTGCCGCTCTTCCGGCAAAATACCGCCGTGGCTGCGGTCATCATTCATGCCGTGATCGGCGGTAACAATCACCTGATAACCTGCCGCTAACCAGTCGCCCAAAAAGTGCGACAGAATACCGTCGGCCACCCGGGCTTTGTTGCGGTACTGCGAGGTAGAGAGGCCAAACTTGTGGCCGGCATCGTCGATGTTCATCGGATGGATGAGCAGAAAATCCGGATCGTGGCGACGGCGCAGGCTTTCGGCGTCATCAAACAGGTGTGAGTCGGGGTAGCTGTCGTCGTAATAGAAGTGACCGTGCTGAATCGGCAGCGTTTCATCGCTGGTGTGTCGATCACGTGGTGGGTCAAACGGCGTGCGGTTATACAGTTCGCTGACCCAATGATACGCCGCAGCAGCGGTGGTCAGCCCGGCAGCGCGGGCATAATGAAAGATGCTGCGCTGCGTTGACAGCCGGTCAACATTGTTATGCACAATGCCACTCTCGACCGGCGTGACGCCGGTGAGAATGCATTCGTACAAAGGTCGCGACAGCGAAGGCAATTCGCATTCCAGTTGATACAAGCGGCCGCGTCCAGCAGCGCACTGTGCCTGTAAATACCCCATTGCATCGCGGGCGACCTGATAATTCAGGCCGTCCAGTACCACCAGAATGCTTTTCATCAACGCTTTGCCTTTATGACTTAATTTCAGCGGTTATTGCTGCATGTTGATCATGACGTTTTCCTGCCACAGACGCGGCAGCGTTTTGGCGCTCTTATCCCACGCGGCCGGGTCGGCAATCGGATGGGCATTTTTATACTCGCTCGATGGCAGCAGTTTGGCTTTTACGTCATCAGGTAAGGTGATGTGATCGGCACGGATTGGGCGGGCATAGCCGCGCGCCAGGTTGATCTGCCCCGCATCAGAGAAGATATATTCACGCGCCAGTTTGGCGGCGTTCGGGTTTTTACCAAATTTATTGATGATGGTGGTATAGCCAGACGTGATGGTGCCATCAGAAGGGATCACGACGTCGAAACGTGTTTTGTCGATTTTGTCGCGATAGCTCAGACCGTTGAAGTCCCAGACCACACCGACCTGCACTTCACCTTTCTCAAGAGAGGCGATAACTGGGTTAGTCAGACTCAGACGCCCGGCTTTCGCCAGTTTACCGAAATATTCCAGACCCGGTTTTAGGTTGGTTTCATTGCCGCCCATCGCATACGTCGCGGCCAGCACGCCGTTGGCCGCCTGCGCTGCGGTGCTGACGTCACCGATGGTCACTTTGTAGTTGCCTTTCAGCAATTCAGCCCAGCTGTGCGGCTCATCTTTAACCTGAGACTTGTCGATAATGAACGCAATGGTTCCCGTGTAAGCAAGCGCCCACATACCATCTTTGTCTTTTGCCCAGTCTGGTACCTGATCCCAGGTCGTTGGTTTATAGGGCTGGGTCACGCCTTTCTGGACAGCAACCGGCCCGAAAGCAGCACCGACATCCCCGATATCCGCACTGGCATTGTCTTTTTCAGCCAAAAATTTAGCGATTTCCTGCGCCGAACTCATATCGGTATCGCTGTGTTTCAAGCCGTATTTGGTGCTCAGATCACTCCAGGTCCCTTTCCAGTTCGCCCAGTCATCAGGCATACCCACACTGTTAACCGTTCCTTCGGCTTGTGCAGCCTTAATGAGTTCAGCAGGAGGCTCAGCAGCAAAAGCCGCAGAGGTTGAAAGAACGAGCGCGCTGGTTAACACAGAAGCGAACAACTGTTTCATAACGGATGCTCCAGATGGTAGGGTGTGAGAGTGCTGGTCTAGTCCAGCAAGAACCAAGCCAATCTAACGATCAATTGTGATAATTATATTACAGTGCGAAAAACCAGCATTTTTAAGTATCAGGCTGTTAACAAGCGCACACTAATTCAGCACAAGATCACCGTAGTGGTGCAAAAACGCACTGCAATGAGGCCTGTGACCTATGAGCGAAGCCCTGACTACCGTGGCCGTGATTTGCCTGACACTGAGTGAAAAAATTGCCGCTGGCGCTTTCTCTAACGAGGGTCGTCTACCGTCTGAACGTCAGTTGAGTGAGCAATTTTCCACCACGCGCATTACGCTGCGTGAAGCGCTGAGTCAGCTTGAAGGACAAGGTTTGATTTATCGCGAAGTGCGGCGCGGCTGGTTTGTGTCGCCACCCCGAATTGTCTATAACCCGCTGCAACGCAGCCACTTTCATGCCATGGCGCGGGAACAGGGGCGCAGTGCCCAAACACAAGTGATTGATGCTTCGGCGCTGACCGCCAGCGATGCCATATGCTGCAAGCTGGCGCTACCGCCAAAAAGTGAGGTCTATCGCATCCGCCGTTTACGTTACATCGACGGCCGACCGGTGTTATATGTTGAGCACTACCTCAACCCACACTTCTTCCCGAACATCCTCAGTGCCGACCTGACGCAATCGCTGACTGACCTCTATTCCTCTCAGTACGGCGTGAGTTATGGACGAGTACGTTTCGATATGCTGCCGACGCGCCTGCCTGAGCAAGCCTCCAGTGCATTAAAAGTCGCACCAGGCAGCCCGGCGCTGTTCATCACCCGAACTAACCGTGATCAGCACGACCGGGTGATTGATTGTGATCTGGAATATTGGCGCTATGACGCGTTACATATTGATGTGGAAGTGAGTTGATGGCGGGGAGATGCTGTAAATAAGATTAAAAAGGCCTCTGTTTGCAGAGGCCTTAAAGTGAAAACTCACATCGAGTCAGTTCGAAGGATGATGGTTATTTTTAGTCGGCGTCATACCCAAGGTTAGGTGCCAGCCAGCGTTCCACTTCAGAGATCGGCATATTTTTACGTGCCGCATAGTCTTCCACCTGATCGCGTTGTATTTGCGCTACAGCGAAGTATTTGCTGTCAGGGTGACTGAAGTACCAACCTGAAACGGCTGCACCCGGCCACATCGCGAACGATTCAGTCAGTTGCATACCGGTGTTGGTTTCCACATCCAGTAGTTTCCAGATCTCGCCTTTTTCCGTGTGTTCCGGGCAGGCTGGGTAGCCTGGTGCAGGGCGGATACCCTGATAATTTTCGCGGATCAGCTCATCATTACTCAGATTCTCATTGGCAGCAAAACCCCAGTACACCTTGCGCACACGCTCATGCAGATATTCCGCAAAAGCTTCTGCGAGACGATCCGACAGGGCTTTAATCATGATTTTGTTGTAGTCATCATGCTGCTTGTCGTAGGCCTCGGCCAAAGCGTCCTCTTCCAGACCTCCGGTAACCGCAAACGCGCCCATGTAATCCTTTTTACCACTGGATTTCGGTGCCACGAAATCAGCCAGACAATAGTTGGCAAAATCGGTTTTTTCCGTTTGCTGACGCAGATGATGACTGACCACCAGCACCTCATCACGTCGCTCATCGCTATAGATTTCGATATCATCACCCACGCGGTTCGCCGGGAACAAACCGACCACACCACGCGGGTTCAGTAATTTCTCATCTGAAAGTTTGTCGAGCAATTCATTGGCATCCTGGAAGACACGCTTGGCCTCTTCGCCGACCACTTCATCCTCCAAAATACGCGGATATTTCCCGGCCAGTGACCAGGTCATAAAGAACGGCGTCCAGTCGATGTAGTTGCGCAGGGTTTCGATACTGGCTTCCACCTTTTGTACGCCCAATCGATGGGCAACAGGCGGTGTGTAACTCTCCCAGTCGATGCTGGTGGCATTGTCACGAGCGACTTCCAGACTGACCGGCGGCGTGCGGGGTTTCTTACGGGCATGTTGAATGCGAACAGTTTCGTACTCTTTCCGGGTACGCTCGATGAAGGCATCCCGCTGGGTATCCGACAGCAACGCGGACACCACGCCCACGGACCGCGAGGCGTTCTGTACATAGGTGGTGGAGCCGCTATAGTTCTGCTCTATCTTCACCGCCGTATGCGCCTTGGAGGTAGTGGCTCCGCCAATCAGCAACGGAATAGTGAACCCACGGCGCTGCATCTCTTTGGCAACGTTAACCATTTCGTCGAGAGACGGGGTGATCAACCCAGAAAGCCCGATAATATCGACCTTTTCTTCAATCGCCGTTTTAAGAATTTTATCAGTGGGTACCATGACACCCAGATCGATAATTTCGTAGTTATTACACTGCAACACTACGCCCACAATATTTTTACCGATGTCATGCACATCGCCCTTCACGGTCGCCAGCAGAATTTTACCGTTGGTTTTTCCTTTCTCTTTGCTGGCTTCGATGTAAGGTTCCAGGTAGGCCACTGCCTGTTTCATCACACGGGCCGATTTCACCACCTGCGGCAGGAACATTTTACCCTCGCCAAACAGGTCGCCGACAACGTTCATGCCGTCCATCAGTGGGCCCTCAATCACTTCTATAGGCCGTGCGCAGAGCTGGCGAACCTCTTCGGTATCCAGTTCAATAAATTCAGTGATCCCTTTCACCAGGGAATATTGCAGGCGCTTTCGTACTTCCCAGCCACGCCATTCTGCCTGCTGTTTATTGGCTTCGCCGTCATCTTTGCTACCGCGGTATTTTTCCGCGATATCCAATAGACGTTCGGTGCCGTCATCCCGACGGTTGAGGATCACGTCTTCAACGGCGTCACGGAGTTCTGCCGAAAGGTCATCGTAGATAGCCAACTGACCCGCGTTGACGATACCCATGTCCATGCCGCTGCGAATTGCGTGGTACAGGAATACCGCGTGGATAGCTTCACGTACCGGATCGTTACCCCGGAAAGAGAACGACACGTTGGAGACACCACCGGAAATCAACGCATGCGGCAATTCGGACTTAATATCAGCGCAGGCTTCAATGAAATCCACAGCATAGTTGTTGTGTTCTTCAATACCGGTCGCCACGGCGAAAATATTGGGGTCAAAAATAATATCTTCAGGCGGGAAACCCACCTCTTCCGTCAGCAATTTGTAGGCACGGCGACAGATTTCAATTTTACGCGTCCGGGTATCAGCCTGACCCTGTTCGTCAAAAGCCATAACGACCATTGCGGCACCATAGCGCCGAACTTTTCGGGCCTGCCGGAGGAAAGCCTCCTCTCCCTCTTTCATTGAAATCGAGTTAACGATGCCTTTGCCCTGAATGCACTTCAGGCCCTTTTCGATCACGTCCCATTTGGAGGAATCGATCATGATAGGCACACGGGCAATATCAGGCTCGCCAGCAACCAGATGAAGGAAGCGCACCATGGCTGCCTCAGCGTCGAGCATGCCTTCATCCATGTTGATATCGATGATTTGCGCGCCACTTTCCACCTGCTGACGTGCAACAGCCAGGGCTTCTATATATTTTTCTTCTTTTATCAGGCGTTTAAAACGGGCCGAGCCGGTGACATTGGTACGTTCACCCACGTTTACAAACAGGGTTTTGGCATCAATGGTTAATGGCTCAAGCCCGGCCAGACGGCAGGCAACAGGAATGTCCGGCAGCGCACGCGGGGCCACGCCCTCGACCACTTTGACTATTGCAGCAATGTGCGCAGGCGTCGTGCCACAACAGCCACCCACAATGTTCAGAAAACCGGAACGCGCCCATTCGCCGATGTGTTCAGCCATCTCTTTGGCTCCAAGATCGTATTCGCCAAAGGCATTCGGCAAGCCCGCATTCGGGTGGGCCGTGACATAGCACTCAGCGATACGTGAAAGCTCGGCCACGTATTGACGAAGTTCATCTGGCCCCAGCGCACAGTTCAGGCCGAAAGAAAGCGGTTTAACGTGGCGCAGAGAGTTATAGAACGCTTCGGTGGTTTGCCCGGAAAGTGTACGGCCTGAAGCATCGGTGATCGTCCCGGAGACCATAACAGGCAGGACTATGCCCATGGCCTCGAATTCAGTTTCCACGGCAAATGTCGCGGCTTTGGCGTTGAGCGTATCGAAAACGGTTTCGATCATGATGAGATCCGCGCCACCTTCGATCAGTGCACGAGTAGATTCACGGTAGGCTTCAACAAGTTGATCAAAAGACACATTACGAAAGGCAGGATCGTTGACATCAGGGGAGATCGAAGCCGTGCGGTTAGTCGGGCCAAGTACGCCAGCAACATAGCGCGGTTTTTCGGGCGTACGGGCGGTCCATTCATCAGCACAAATACGTGCCAGCCGCGCGGCTTCGTAGTTAATTTCGGCCGACAGCGACTCCATGTGGTAATCCGCCATGGCAATAGTGGTGGAGTTAAAGGTGTTGGTCTCAAGGATATCAGCGCCAGCTTCCAGATAGCCATTGTGGATCTCGGTGATCACTTCAGGCTTGGTCAGGACCAGGAGATCGTTGTTACCTTTGAGATCGCTTTCCCAATCGGCAAAACGCTCGCCGCGGTAGTCTTCCTCTTCCAGACGGTAACTTTGGATCATTGTGCCCATGCCGCCGTCCAGTACCAAAATGCGCTGTGCTAACTGCTTACGTAGCGCCTCAACTTGATTCGTCACTCTCACCTCTTCACCTGTCTCTCACCACCGGCAAACCCAAAGCACAAGCCGGAAATCATGGTCAACATCCTAGCATACCTTGGTTCGCCGAAAGCTCAGGCTAACGTGAGACTTTTTCAATTCGGGAATACATCCCGCAATCTGAATGCAACACATCGGATGAGCGAAAAGGCCAGTTGCGATCCATACTGTAAAAACGAAAATGAATTCCAAAAAAATGTTTATTCGGCGCTAATTTGCGCATCTCATAAGGAAAAGGCCCATGGCAACGTCCGCTTCGACCCCGGCCAAACGCGTTAAGAAAACTAAAATCGCTGCCACGTCTGGCGGTGCTGCCACCGGGCAGGTGCAATCCCTGACCCGTGGCCTGAAATTATTGGAGTACATCGCTGAAGCACAGGGTAGCGTCGCACTGACGGACCTGGCACAGCAGGCGGGCCTGCCCAATTCGACGACACATCGCTTACTGAGCACCATGCAGCAGCAGGGGTTTGTGCGTCAGGTGGGGGATTTGGGGTTATGGACTATCGGTTCCCACGCGTTTGTCGTAGGCAGCAGCTTCCTACAAAGCCGCAACTTGCTGGCCATGGTGCACCCGATGCTGCGACGTTTAATGGAGGAGTCAGGTGAAACAGTTAATCTGGCGGTGCTGGATCACAGCGATTATCAAGCGATCATCATCGATCAGGTACAATGCAATGCGTTGATGCGCATGTCGGCCCCGATTGGGGGCAAGTTACCAATGCATGCTTCGGGTGCTGGTAAAGCGTTTCTTTCCACGTTGCCGGAAGAGAGATTGGTCAAATTGCTGCATAAAATTGGTTTGCACAGCTATACGCCGCTGACACGAACTTCGCCGGTAAACCTGAAGCAGGAACTGGCCGAAACCCGTAAACGGGGTTATGCCTTTGATGATGAAGAACATGCGCTGGGACTGCGCTGTGTCGCGACCTGCATCTACGACGAGCATAACGATGCCTATGCGGCAATTTCAATTTCCGGCCCGGTTTCACGCATTACCGATGACCGCGTCACTGAATTGGGCGCACTGGTGATCCATGCAGCAAAAGAAATCACTCAAGCGTATGGTGGTACGCGATAATATTTGTGGCATAAATATAAATTTTATTATTACAGTGATGAATCATGATTAATTAAGTTATTTATCGTTGATTCTCGCATTAAATGTGCAAACGAATGAATCTATACTGGTATGCTTTTACAGCTATATACATTATTTTATAAGGATATAACTTGCTAAACCAGAAAGAGTTAAAATTATTAGAAACTTATTTTTCATCTGGGCTAACTCGAGAAAAACTGGAGATATTAAAACACCATAATTCGATGAAGCAGGCATTAACTCCATTAGGGCTGAAACTGGAAGCGCCGCAGACTCCAGCCTCACAAAATAAAATATTTACTATACAGCGCACAGCGACGGGCCATTACTTGATATCATCAATTAATGGTAACGCGAATTCGACGCCCGAAGTCAATGGGCGTTTCTTATTTGTCATATTATTTAGCGATCCTGCACGTATTTATTGCGGCAAAGCTTATGCTCCTATCAATCGATTTATTTCAGGAGATAGTTCTGGGGCTAAACGACCAGAAAGTCATTCTATAAACATGGGGAATGTATTTTCGTCAAATGGTCGGTTCGAGGTTGAAGGACACACTTCTCTAACAAAATGCCAGGATGTGCTTTTTGCCGGAGATCTGCTTTTTCGCTGTGGGGTTTTACTCTCATGGACAAATGCCAGCGGGCACTATCAGCCCATGCCAGCACTACGTCATACAAATTTATACCCTAATATTAAGCGTCTTCTTCCTGAAAACCTTTTTCAGGAATATGATTTTGAGCGCCTAAGCGTTGGCTCTGCACCTTCAGGTTCTGGGCGTTTCAACAGTTCATGTAGCAGCTCGAACTTTTCAAGTTTCTCTTCGTTCGGCTTCAACAATAGCAGAGATCCAAGTATTAATGAGTTCGGTGATTCGTAGTTCTGTATATCTCAGTGCTTATGACATATTTTAGACAGGATGTTTATACATCCCGTTGTATTACATTGACGCTGACTTTGTCGATAAGCATACACATCTTCAATATGCCCAGCCAGGATGCGCTGTTGCAACCCAAGCCAGTAGTCGGCGCTAAATAGCTCATTGTGAATCTCTTCAAACACCCTGCGGATTCGTGGGTCGGCGCATAAAAAATGACGAAACTCCTCAGGAAAAACATCTTGCGGGGAAATGCTGTACCAAGGTTCACTTGCAAGCTCGTCTTCTGGATAACGCGGCGCCGGAATATGACGAAAATTCACTTCGGTCATATAGCAAATTTCGTCATAGTCATAAAACACCACCCGCCCGTGACGGGTGACACCGAAGTTTTTAAAGAGCATGTCACCGGGGAATATATTGGCGGCAGCCAGTTGCTTTATCGCATTGCCATAGTCTTCAATAACATCACGTATTTGATTTTCACTGGCCTGCTCGATAAATAGATTAAGCGGAGTCATACGGCGCTCGATATATAAGTGACGCAGGATAATGTTGTCACCAGTCTGCTCTATTTTGTTGGGAACTTCGCGCAGTAGTTCTGCCATCAGTTCTGCACTAATATTCTTCTTCGGCAAAATAAAGTGCTCAAACTCTTGGGTATCGGCCATACGGCCCACCCGGTCATGCTCTTTAACCAACTGATAACAGGCCATAACTTGTGCTTCCGTGACCTCTTTCTGCGGAGCGAAATGGTCTTTAATGACTTTGAAAACACGGTCGCTGCCAGGTAAGGTGAAAACCAGCATCACCATTCCTTTCACACCCGGCGCGATAATAAATGACTCGTCAGTTTGTGCCATAAAATGCAGATGTTCACGGTAGCACTCAGTTTTTGCGTGCTTCTGGCAGCCGATGGCACTGTAAAGTTCTGCCGTAGTTTTTCCGGGCAAGATCTCTCGCAACCACTCCACCAATGCGCCAGGCTGAGGGGCATAAACCATAAAGTAGGAACGTGCAAAACCGAATACGATACTGGCGTCATCCCGGTCAGTCAGACAAGCGTCAACAAATAGCTGACCTTTAAGGCTGCGGTGAATAGGCAAAAGGAAGGGAAAAACTCGCCCGGCAATACGAATTTTACCCACCAGCCAGGCTGCTTTATTGCGATAAAACAGTTCGGTGGCAACATCGAAAATAGCCGTAGTAAGCAGCTCAGACGTAACGACGGCGCGCAGGACGTGAGTGATATAACTAACGTCACGGTCACTGTCTTCCCATTCCAACCGCAGCGGCAGGTCTGCCAATAATGTGTTAATAAGTCCTGAGAGATCACCCCGATTTTCATACCGACGAAACAATGGGCGGGGAAATGCGCAGTGTGGACAATCCGGCTGTTCGCTGAAAATAAACAGTTTTTCGGCCGTTAAATCCCGGTGTTTAAAGATGCGGCAATAGACTGAATTGAAGAAGCTCTCGGCAATTTCTGCCCGGGGGTAATCAGGTAGCAGCTCACTGTAAGACTGTTTCACTCTCACCAGAAAAGCCGCGTCATAGAAATGGGGGCCAGTGATACATTTGAGCTGGGCGGCAACCAACCCAACATGGTGATCGTACAGGTGGATCCGCTGTTTCATTGCTGCCTGCACGGCAACCCAATCAGCCTGCTCAAAGCGATGCTGAGCGCCTGAAGTGACCTCCAGAAAGCGCCCATACTGAGCATCAAACCCTTGCAAAATTGTCTGAGCAATTAACAGTTCAATACGCATAGGGGGGCACTCCACATCAGAAAATAGACCCGGGCACACCGGGTCTGCAGGCATCAAACGCCGAATTGCTGCTCTTCCGTTGACCCCGTCAACGCCGTTACTGATGAGCGGCCACCCTGGATGATATTGGTGACTTTATCGAAATATCCGGTACCGACTTCTTGCTGATGTGAGGCGAAGGTATATCCCCGTCCGATGGCAGCAAATTCGGGTTCCTGCACTTTTTCTACGTAGTGCTTCATGCCTTCGCCCTGAGCATAAGCATGCGCCAGGTCGAACATGTTGAACCACATACTGTGAATGCCTGCCAGGGTAATAAACTGGTACTGATATCCCATTGCAGCCAATTGATCCTGGAAACTGGCAATAGTTTTATCATCCAGATTCTTTTTCCAGTTAAAGGACGGTGAACAGTTATAAGCCAGCAGTTTGCCCGGGAATTTGGCATGAATGGCGTCTGCAAAACGTTGAGCTAATGCCAGATCCGGGGTGGAGGTTTCGCACCATACAATGTCAGCATAAGGCGCATACGCCAGCCCGCGACTGATCGCTTGTTCAATCCCTGCATGAGTTCGATAAAAGCCTTCGTGCGTACGTTCGCCAGTGATAAATGCGCTGTCGTAAGGGTCACAGTCTGAAGTCAGTAAGTCAGCTGCATCAGCATCTGTACGGGCGACCAGCAAAGTAGGAACACCAAGGACATCCGCCGCCAGACGGGCTGAAACCAGTTTATGGACAGCTTCCTGGGTCGGCACCAGAACTTTTCCGCCCATGTGCCCGCATTTTTTAACTGCAGCGAGCTGGTCTTCGAAATGTACTGCCGCCGCACCGGCTTCAATCATCGCTTTCATCAGTTCAAATGCATTAAGAACGCCGCCGAATCCCGCTTCAGCATCAGCGACAATAGGTAAAAAGTAATCGGTATAGCCGGCCTGACCCGGCTCAATATTGTTCGACCACTGGATCTGATCTGCACGACGGAACGTGTTATTGATGCGGGCCACGACTTCCGGGACCGAGTTCACCGGATAGAGGGATTGATCCGGGTACATGCTGGACGCCGTGTTGGCATCTGCAGCCACCTGCCAGCCCGAAAGATAAATAGCTTCAATACCTGCTTTTGCCTGCTGCAACGCCTGCCCGCCAGTCAGGGCACCAAGGCAGTTCACATAGCCTTTGCGCGATGACCCGTGCAATAAATTCCACAGACGCTTAGCACCATTCTGAGCCAGAGTGCATTCAGGATTGACCGAACCTCGCAAGCTTACCACTTCTGCGGCGCTGTACGGGCGGGTGATACCCTGCCAGCGTAGTTGTGCCCAGGTCTCTTCAAGCTGCTGAATTTGTTGTGTACGGGAGTTTTTCATGGCGCGTTTTCCTGTTCTTAATTTTATGGGTTAGTTGTGTAGGGTCGGACGGGGTCAGGCCAGTAAGGCGTAGCCTGGCAGTGTAAGAAAATCGATCAGTTCTTCCTGCGTAGTGATGCGCTCCATCAGGCCGGCAGCTTCATCGAAGCGCCCTGCGCTAAAGCGCTGATCTCCCAACTCCTGTTGAATGACCTGCATCTCTTCGCACAACATCTGGCGGAAAAGGGCCTTGGTTACAGGCTGACCGTCGCTGAGGGTTTTGCCATGATGGATCCACTGCCAGATTGAAGTGCGTGAGATCTCTGCGGTGGCGGCATCCTCCATCAGGCCATAAATCGGTACGCAGCCATTACCGGAGATCCATGCCTCAATGTATTGCACCGCCACGCGAATATTGGCGCGCATTCCTTCTTCAGTTCGCTCACCTGTGCAGGGTTCGAGCAGTTGTCTCGCTGAAATGGGCGCATCTTCATGACGGGATACATCAAGCTGGTTTTTACGTTCACCCAGGGCCTTATCGAACACTGCCATGACGGTATCAGCCAGACCAGGATGGGCGATCCAGGTTCCGTCGTGACCGTTAGTCGCCTCAAGCTCTTTGTCGGCTTTAACTTTATTGAGCACCCATTGATTACGCTCAGTCTCTTTACTGGGAATAAATGCCGCCATGCCGCCCATTGCCAGCGCCCCACGACGGTGACAGGTTTTAATCAGTAATCGGGAGTAGGCGCTGAGGAATGGCTGCGTCATCGTAACTGCCTGACGGTCAGGCAATACGCGGTCGGCGTGATTTTTCAATGTTTTGATATAGCTAAAGATGTAATCCCAGCGTCCGCAGTTCAAACCGACGATGTGATCGCGCAAATGGTAGAGAATTTCATCCATTTGAAATACTGCAGGCAGGGTTTCAATCAGCACTGTAGCTTTGATGGTTCCGCGGGGAAGTTCGACATAATCTTCCGCAAAGCTGAATACCTGACTCCACCAGGCAGCTTCCTGATATGACTGGGTTTTAGGTAGATAAAAATAAGGGCCACTCCCCTTTTCCAGCAGTGCACGGTAGTTGTGGAAAAAGTAGAGCGCGAAATCAAACAGGCCACCGGGTATGGCCTCCCCTTTCCATTGCACATGTTTTTCCGGCAAATGGAGACCACGAACCCGGCACACCAACACCGCAGGATCCGGTTTTAACTGATAAATCTTGCCCGAATCGTTGGTGTAACTGATGGTTCCATTGACTGCATCACGCAGATTGAGCTGGCCCTCGATGACTTTGTCCCAATCTGGTGAGAGTGAATCCTCAAAGTCAGCCATGAATACTTTTACGTTTGCATTGAGCGCATTGATCACCATTTTCCTTTCTACTGGCCCGGTGATTTCAACCCGGCGATCTTGAAGATCGACGGGGATGCCGCGAACACTCCACGAGGAACATCTAATGGAATTCGTTTCCGAAATAAAATCAGGCAAACATCCATCATCAATTCGCTGCTGAGCGACAGTCCGTTCTTGCAATAGCTTGTTACGAGTACCGGTGAAGTGACTTATCAATTCAGCCAGAAAATCGACGGCCTCATCAGTTAATATCTGGGACTCTTTCTCAGTAAAGCGGCGCGTAAAGTCCAGCGCGGAGCGTGTTGTCTGCTGATTCATCGGTACTTTCTCCTGACATCTCTCTCTTTTCAGCCAAGATGGTGAACTTCCGGCTGGCCCATTTCAAGAAGCTGATGACTGGGGTTGAAGACCGCTTTACTCGAATGATCTTCAACCTAACTATAAGCTCCGTAAGATCTAAGCGTAATCAATAAAATGATAAAATCAAAAACGATTTCCATTTTATTTAAAAATAATTTTTTTATCGATACTAAACATAGAGATACAAGAGTAATTTTTTTTATTAAAACGAGAGGCGATTTCATTTTCAAAAACAGGAAGAACGATTTGGCAGGTTATATTTGGAGGGGGTTGCTGAGAATACGGTGACCGGCGATCCCTAAGATCACCGGTTCGGCCCAGACGTTACTCGAGGGTTGGATTCATCTGACGTAAGTCGAATGGTGTTATCTGATAAACATAGTAATTCAGCCAGTTAGTGAACAACAGATGCCCATGACTGCGCCAGGTCGCCTTCGGTGACAACTGTGGGTTGTCCTGTGGAAAATAGTTAAATGGCATGTCCGGTAACAGCCCGGCGTCGCGATCACGCAGATATTCGCCCGCCAGTGTGTCCGCATCATATTCAGGATGACCAGTGACGAAAGCCATACGTTTGTCTTTAGTAGCAAACAGGTAGGCGCCGGCTTCTTCCGACTCCGCAAAGATATCGAGATCGGGGTATTTACGCAGTTCTTCTATTGGGAAATCGGCGTAGCGAGAATGGGGCGCTAAAAAGCTTTCGTCGAACCCACGGGTCAATAGAGCTAATGGCTGCAATGTCTGGTGCTGATAAACACCGGATAGTTTGATTTCTCGCGTCATTTTTGCTGTGCCGTAAAGCACCTTCAAAGCGGCCTGCACTGCCCAACAGACAAATAAAGTTGAGGTGACGTGTTCTTTCGCCCAATTGACCACACGTTCAATTTGCGGCCAGTAGGCAACATCACAGAAATCAACCAGTCCGAGTGGAGCGCCAGTGACTATCAGTCCATCGAAATTATCATTCTGTATGTCTTCAAAATCGCAGTAGAAGTTATTCAGATGTTCGGTTGGCGTATTCTTTGATTCACGGCTGTCTATACGTAATAGCTGCACGTCGATTTGCAGGGGAGAGTTGGATAGAAGACGCAAAAATTGATTTTCAGTCTCGATCTTCTTTGGCATCAGGTTCAGTACCAATACCTTTAAAGGACGAATTTCCTGCGTTTTTGCACGTGATGAGGTCATAACAAACACATTCTCATTACGTAAAAAATTTACGGCCGGTAACTCATCAGGAACCCGAATAGGCATAGCAACTTCCCCACTGCATCCATTTATACGTTTAGACTTCTAGATGCCTGAAGATAACGTTTTTCATACCGAAAGTCGAGACAGTATGAGCAAGGTGAAAAATCTTCAGCTTTAAGGAATATATTTAGAAGCTTTTGTTCTAGCGATAACGGATAGCAGAGCAGAAATCACCAAAACCCCCATAGCAAAAAACCCCAGTCTTTCGACTGAGGTTTCTCACTTATTTGATGCCTGGCAGTTCCCTACTCTCGCATGGGGAGACCCCACACTACCATCGGCGCTACGGCGTTTCACTTCTGAGTTCGGCATGGGGTCAGGTGGGACCACCGCGCTAGTGCCGCCAGGCAAATTCTGTTAATTTACCGAACTCTACGCTTATTACTGGTGCTGATACCCAGAGTCGAACTGGGGACCTCACCCTTACCAAGGGTGCGCTCTACCAACTGAGCCATATCAGCACGCTTATTCTTCTAATTGCCTGCTATTAGAAGCAAGCTTTACTTATTTGATGCCTGGCAGTTCCCTACTCTCGCATGGGGAGACCCCACACTACCATCGGCGCTACGGCGTTTCACTTCTGAGTTCGGCATGGGGTCAGGTGGGACCACCGCGCTAGTGCCGCCAGGCAAATTCTGTTTCATCCATACCGCACAACTTCATGATCGCTCACTCCATTACGCCATACGAACCAATCTCGGAACATCGCTGAAAATCAAACTTYATAGTCTCTCAGACTAAAAACACCTTTGGTGTTGTAAGGTTAAGCCTCTCGGGTCATTAGTACTGGTTAGCTCAAT
>NZ_RCZD01000023.1 GCF_006438725.1 Ewingella americana
ACATTACTCACCCGTCCGCCGCTCGTCACCCAGAGAGCAAGCTCTCCTGTGTTACCGCTCGACTTGCATGTGTTAGGCCTGCCGCCAGCGTTCAATCTGAGCCATGATCAAACTCTTCAATTAAAAGTTCGATTTGCTTCAACTCGTGAAGCGGTGCTCAAAAATTAACTTTCGTAATAATTCACTTAAATGAATTACTGCTTGGTCACTCTTTAAGACTTGATATTTTTTGCCACCGAAGTGGCTGATATCGTCTTGTGAGTGCCCACACAGATTGTCTGATAAATTGTTAAAGAGCGTTCGTTACCGAATAAGTTCTCGGTAACGCGGGAGGCAGATAATACGCTTTCCCGCTGAAGAGTCAACCTTTTTCTCTTACGAGACGCGGTGTTTTCACCGGGTTGAGACTTCCTGACTGGGCGACTTGGTTCTCGTTAGAGGAGTCGTTGTTCCCGGTCAGTGGAGGCGCATTATAGGGAGTTCTCAGACAGTGGCAACCCTTAATTTCAAATAATTTACTGACCGTTCTTTTTTTAGACAAAGCCGCCTGAATCGGGTGAATTACATACAAAAAAAGAGGCTCAGATAAGCTCTGAGCCTCTTAAAGGTTATTTTAACTCGTTTTCTCTCGGTTATTGCCGGGCCACTATATGGTCATTTTCCACATCTATAGTGATTGGTTTACCCGGTATCAACTTACCAGACAGTATTTGCTGAGCCAGCGGGTTCTCGAGTTCCTGCTGGATGGCACGTTTAAGTGGCCGCGCACCGTATACAGGGTCGAACCCGGTATTACCAATCAACTCGAGCGCCGCATCGGTTAATGTGGCTGAGTAGCCTTTCTCTTCCAAACGTTTGTACAAACGTTCCAACTGGACCTTCGCAATATTTTTGATATGCGCATGAGCCAGCGGATGGAAGACAACCACCTCATCAATACGGTTGATGAACTCAGGACGGAAGTTTTGTGTGACCACTTCCATCACTGATGCCTTCATCTGCTCATAAGTCGCCTCACCGAAGTGCTGCTGGATAACATCAGAGCCCAGGTTCGAGGTCATGATGACCACGGTATTACGGAAATCTACCGTTCTGCCCTGCCCATCCGTCAGACGTCCATCATCAAGAACCTGCAACAGGATGTTGAAGACATCAGGATGCGCCTTTTCTACTTCATCTAATAAGATGACGGAGTAAGGCCGACGTCTAACAGCTTCAGTTAAGTAACCACCCTCTTCATAACCAACATATCCCGGAGGAGCCCCCACCAAACGCGAGACGGAGTGTTTCTCCATAAACTCTGACATGTCGATACGCACCATGGCGTCATCACTATTAAAGAGGAACGTCGCCAGCGCCTTGCACAGCTCTGTCTTACCGACCCCGGTTGGGCCAAGGAAGAGGAATGAGCCGATCGGGCGGTTTGGATCAGACAATCCAGCACGGCTACGACGAATCGCATTCGATACCGCTTCAACCGCTTCATTCTGTCCGATAACCCGATGATGCAGCGCATCTTCCATGCGCAGCAGTTTCTCACGCTCGCTTTCCAGCATTCGGTCTACCGGAATCCCGGTCCATCGCGCCAGCACATCGGCAATTTCCACATCCGTTACGCGGTTACGCAATAACTTCATCGTCTTGCCTTCAGCCTGAGTTGCTGCAGCCAGCTGTTTTTCCAATTCTGGAATTTTACCGTACTGCAATTCAGACATGCGGCCGAGATCACCGACACGGCGTGCCTGCTCCAGCGTAATCTTCGCCTGCTCAAGTTCAGACTTAATATTCTGAGTACCGGTCAGCGAGGCTTTCTCAGCTTTCCACTCTTCATTAAGTTCAGAGAACTCGCGCTCTTTCTGATCAAGTTCAGTTTCAAGCATTTCCAGACGTTTAACGCTGGCATCATCAGACTCTTTCTTCAGCGCCTGCTGCTCCAGTTTCAACTGAATGATACGACGTTCAAGGCGATCAAGAGCTTCTGGCTTTGAGTCCATCTGCATACGAATGCTCGATGCCGCTTCGTCAATCAAGTCAATCGCCTTGTCAGGCAACTGACGGTCTGAAATATAACGATGCGATAACGTCGCCGCCGCCACGATAGCTGGGTCCGTGATCTGCACATGGTGATGCAGTTCGTAACGCTCTTTCAGACCACGCAAAATCGCGATGGTGTCCTCGACTGAAGGCTCAGCCACGAAGACTTTCTGGAAGCGGCGTTCAAGCGCGGCATCCTTCTCTATATACTGACGGTACTCATTTAACGTTGTGGCCCCCACGCAGTGAAGTTCACCACGTGCCAGCGCAGGCTTGAGCATGTTGCCTGCATCCATTGCGCCGTCGGCTTTACCCGCCCCGACCATGGTGTGTAACTCATCAATAAACAGGATGACATTACCTTCCTGTTTTGACAGGTCGCTGAGCAAGCCTTTCAAACGCTCTTCAAACTCACCACGATATTTAGCGCCAGCCACCAGCGCGCCCATATCTAAAGAAAGGACGCGTTTGTTTTTCAGGCCTTCTGGCACTTCGCCATTAATGATGCGCTGAGCCAGGCCTTCGGCGATCGCCGTTTTACCGACACCCGGTTCACCGATTAATACCGGGTTATTTTTGGTACGACGTTGCAATACCTGAATGGTGCGACGAATTTCTTCGTCACGGCCAATCACCGGATCAAGTTTTCCTTGTTCCGCGCGTTCGGTCAGGTCGATAGTGTATTTTTTCAAAGCCTGACGTTGGTCTTCAGCTCCCTGATCATCCACTTTGTCGCCACCTCTCATTTGATCAATTGCCGCACTGATTTTCTCCACCGTTGCACCGCGCGCTTTGAGCAGGTCGGTCAAGGTGCCGCGGTCTTTGAGCGCCGCGAGAATAAACAGTTCGGATGAAATAAATGTGTCAGCGCGCTGCTGCGCCAATTTGTCACAATGGTTTAAAACACGTACCAGTTCACTGGATGGTTGAACATCACCACCGGTACCTTCAACTTGCGGCAATCGCCCCAAAGCCTGTTCTATGTCCGTGCGCAGTTTCGGGGTATCAATCCCGGCGGCGGTCAGTAACGGACGAACGGTCCCGCCTTCCTGAGTAAGCAAAGCGCTCATCAGGTGAACAGGTTCGATAAATTGGTTGTCGCGCCCAAGTGCGAGTGACTGAGCATCGGCGAGGGCAAGCTGGAATTTACTTGTAAGACGATCCAGACGCATAACTCCTCCTATTCTGAACAAAATTGCTTCTGGAGAATAGATGAGGTCAACCCTCAAATTTTCAAGGTTATCTTGTCAGTATATTATGAGTACAACGCCATGCGCCGGCGGATCATCTTGATAAGGAAGGTTATATAAGCCAAATTAAACTTGCCAGCCGTCCGGTGTTAACGTCACGTCGGTAAGAGTAAAATTTTGTGCTGTCAGTAACAGTGCAATGTTCCCCGCCATAGATGCGAGTCACACCGCAAGAGTTCAAGCGCAGTCTTGCAAGATGATAGATATCCGCCAGGAATTTACTCCCTTTAGGCTGGAAAGCAGCTTCAGCCGCTGAATCTACCGACATAAATGCATCCCGAACCTCACCGCCCACTTCAAACTGTTGCGGGCCAATGGCGGGTCCCAGCCAGGCAATAATATCTGAAGGTTTTGCAGAGAATTCAGCCACGGTTTTTTCGAGCACACCCGCACACAGCCCCCGCCACCCTGCGTGCGCGGCAGCGACCTCATCCCCTGCACGGCTGGAAAAAAGCACCGGCAGACAATCGGCGGTCATGGCGGCACAGACAACGCCTGGCTGGTTGGTATAAGCGGAATCAGCCACAAGGGTTGGCAAATAGGGAGTCTTGGGAGTAAGTCTTACAACGTGGGTGCCGTGTACCTGTTCGAGCCAATGAGGCGCTGCGGGAAGAGCGGCTAAATCGATAAGACGCAGGCGGTTGGCACTGACGGACTGAGGATCATCACCAACGTGTGAACCCAGATTGAGCGAGTCGAAGGGCGGCAAACTGACACCGCCCTGACGAGTTGTGACGCATGACCGCACCGTTAAAGGCTGCGGCCATTGAGGAAGGATGAGTGGGCTCATCACCAATTCATCTGATCCTTGAACTCTTCGGTATCGGCCTTCAGCGCATTAATCAAATCAACCATATCTTGAGGAAGCGGCGCGTGCCACTCCATCTCGATACCCGTTACCGGATGATAAAGACGTAGCATGGTGGCATGCAGAGCCTGACGGTCAAAACTACGCAGCGTGGCAATAAATGCCTCTGAAGCGCCTTTAGGCAAACGAGGACGGCCGCCGTAGAGTTGGTCGCCTAACAGAGGATGGTTGATGTGTGCCATATGCACACGGATCTGGTGCGTACGACCGGTTTCCAAACGCAGACGCATACGCGTATGAGCACGGAAATGCTCCATAATGCGGTAATGCGTAGTAGCCGGTTTACCCATTGGATGAACCGCCATATGCGTGCGTTTGGTCGAATGACGGGCAATGGGTTGATCAACCGTACCGCCAGCTGTCATGGTGCCGATAGCCACTGCTTCATATTCACGGGTAATTTCGCGCGCCTGCAGTGCTTCAACCAGATGTGTTTGTGCCGGTACCGTTTTGGCCACCACCATTAAACCGGTGGTGTCTTTATCCAGACGATGCACGATACCGCAACGCGGTACATCCATGATCTCTGGGTAATAATGCAGTAATGCATTCAGTACTGTGCCATCAGGATTTCCTGCGCCTGGGTGAACAACCAGATCGCGGGGTTTATTGATGACTAAAATATCGTTATCTTCGTAGACAATGTTTAACGCGATATCCTGTGGCAGCCAACGCGCATCTTCTTCAATTTGCGCATCGATTGCGATAGCCTCGCCACCCAACACTTTTTCTTTTGGTTTGGTCACTTTCTTGCCATTAACTTGCACCCTGTCATCCAGGATCCAATCTTTTATGCGAGATCGTGAATAATCAGGGAACAATTCGGCCAAAGCCTGATCTAACCGTTGACCGAGTTGAGATTCGGCCACCGTTGCGGTGAGTTGTACTTGTTGTGCCATATGCAGCTTCTTGGTTAACGTTGGGTTTTCACGGCGATGCCGTTTAAAATAATGTGCTATTGTAGCTGGTCTTTGTCGGGAGCTTAACGGACAGTCTCCCAGAATAACACCTGAGGATAATCAAAACGTCATGACGCGTGTGAAATATCTGGTGGCAGCAGCCACGTTGAGCCTGGCGCTGGTCGGTTGCTCCGGTTCCAAAGAAACGGTTCCCGATAACCCGCCAAACGTACTTTATGCTACTGCCCAGCAAAAGCTGCAGGACGGTAACTTTAAGGGCGCGATTGCTCAATTAGAAGCGCTGGATAACCGCTATCCATTTGGACCTTACTCACAACAAGTGCAGTTGGATCTGATCTACGCTTACTATAAGTCTGCTGATTTGCCTTTGGCTCAGGCCTCTATTGATCGCTTTATGCGCCTGAACCCGACCCATCCGAACATTGATTACGTCATGTATATGCGTGGTCTGACGGATATGGCGCTGGACGACAGTGCGCTGCAAGGCTTCTTCGGTATCGATCGTTCTGACCGTGACCCGCAACATGCACGTGCCGCTTTCCGTGACTTCAGCCAGCTGATTCATAGTTATCCGAACAGTCAGTATGCAACCGATGCCAATAAGCGTCTGGTATTCCTGAAAGATCGCCTAGCCAAATATGAGCTGTCGGTCGTGCAATACTACACTAAACGTGGTGCTTACGTCGCCGTCGTTAATCGTGTAGAGGAAATGCTGAAGAATTACCCGGATACCAAAGCGACGCGTGATGCGCTGCCACTGATGGAAAATGCTTATCGTGAACTGCAATTGAATAACGAAGCGGACAAGGTTGCTAAAATCATTGCTACCAACAACGCGTCGTAATTCAGTTAACAGGCTCATTAACATTTAGTGCAGAACAAACGGTAGCTTAGGCTGCCGTTTTTTTTGTGTTGAATAACTAAATTGATGATTTTTAACGCAGAGATAACGCAGGAGCGGAAAGTTTTGCCGAGCAGATCTTATCGATACTGCGTTATTATTCTGAAAGTCTCAAGCCCTATCCGGCCGTTAATTACCCCAGCTCACAGTTTTGTAGTACTTGACAAAAAGTGACAAAAAAACGTGATTTCTATCACGCATTTTGTCTCAAAGGCAGGTATGCTGAACTTATCCTAGACGGAAAGACAGAGAGGTAAATTACATGACAGTCAACATTACCAGCAAACAAATGGACATCACCACAGCGATTCGGGACCACGTCGAAGACCGTCTAAAAAAACTGGAAAAATGGCAAACTCAGTTAATTAACCCACATATCGTTCTTTCGAAAGAACCTCAGGGATTCGTCGCCGACGCGACAATTACCACGGCTAATGGGCCATTGGTTGCCAGCGCAACACATGATGATATGTATGCAGCCATCAATGAATTGATTGCGAAACTGGAACGTCAGTTGAATAAAGTTCAGCACAAAGGCGAGGCCCGCCGCGCAGAAAGCTGCGTGAAAGAGATCAACCTGGAACCTCAAGAAGAGGAGGAATGATTTCCAACTTTTAGTCACACAAACAGCGCGCTCTCAGGAGCGCGTTTTTTATGCCCTCGCAAATTGTATTGACACAATGAAAAGCCAGCGGTTACTTTAGGGTCAGACTTCATCAGAGAAATCACTACACATGAACACCAAACTGTTTTTCTTCGCATTCTTTTTTACCTTCCCCTGACTGGGAGGCGTTTCGTCGCGAAAGAATGAATGCGAAGACGAACAACGAAGCCTCCTGAAAAGGGGGCTTTTTTTATGCTCATAGTTTGGCAAATTCGAAAGCAAGAAAGCACATAAAAAGGGTGACATAATGACCGAGAATCCATTGCTGGCTCTACGTGAACGCATCAGCGCACTGGACCTTAAATTACTGGCGTTACTGGCAGAAAGACGCAATCTGGCGGTAGAAGTCGCACAGTCCAAAATGCATTCTCATCGCCCTATCCGCGATAAAGAACGGGAAAAAGAACTGATCAATGCCCTGATTTTAGAAGGCAAAAAACAAGGGCTTGATGGTCACTACATTACCCGTGTTTATCAGCTGATTATCGAAGACTCCGTTCTGACCCAACAGGCGTTACTGCAACAGCATCTGAACCAAACCACGTCTGGATCCGCACGCATCGCCTTCCTCGGACCGAAAGGGTCTTACTCGCACCTTGCCGCCAGACAATATGCCGCACGTCATTTTGAACAATTCATCGAGTGTGGCTGCCAGAAATTCCAGGATATTTTCACCCAGGTGGAAACTGGCCAGGCAGACTACGCCGTGCTGCCGATTGAAAATACCAGCTCCGGTTCCATCAACGACGTCTATGACCTGCTGCAGCATACCAGTCTCTCGATAGTCGGCGAACTGACCAACCCAATCGATCACTGCGTGCTGGTTGCGGCAGATACTGACCTCTCTCAAATTGAGACGGTCTACAGCCATCCGCAACCTTTCCAGCAATGTAGCCAGTTCATCAACCGCTTCCCGCACTGGAAAATTGAATATTGCGAAAGTACCGCAGCGGCTATGGAAAAAGTGGCCGCATCAAAATCACCCCACGTTGCAGCGCTTGGTAGCGAAGCCGGTGGTGCGCTGTATGGCCTGCAAGTGTTGGAACATAATCTGGCAAACCAGCAACAGAATATCACCCGCTTTATCGTGCTGGCCCGTAAGGCTATCGAAGTGACCGAACAGGTTCCGGCGAAAACCACCTTTATTATGGCTACGGGGCAACAGGCTGGTGCGCTGGTTGAAGCGCTGCTGGTTCTGCGCGAACAGGGGATCATCATGAGTAAGCTGGAATCACGGCCTATCAACGGTAATCCATGGGAGGAGATGTTCTACATTGATGTGCAGGCAAACCTGCGTTCAGAAGCTATGGAGTCAGCTTTACGTGATTTGAGCGCCATCACCCGTTCACTGAAAGTGCTGGGTTGCTATCCAGGTGAAAACATCGTCGCCGTTAACCCTGGCTGACTCAGGCATTAAGTCACAAAAAAGGCCATCATGCTGAGCGTGATGGCCTTTTTACTTTTTCAACCTGTCATTAGCGACGGTTGTCGTTAGCCTGACGCAGCAATGAGCCGCTCTCTTTCAGGAAGCGTGGCGCATATTCGCCGAACCAGGTTTCAACCTGTTTAAACTTACCGATAAACGCCTGCTTATCGCCGTTTTCAAGCAACTTAAGCGCATCGCCAAACCGCTGGTAATAGCGTTTGATCAGCGCCAAATTGCTTTCCGAAGACATAATGATGTCAGCATAAAGCTGCGGATCTTGCGCAAACAACCGCCCGACCATGGCCAGTTCAAGGCGATAAATTGGCGAAGACAACGCCAACAGTTGCTCAATCTGTACATTCTCTTCACACAGGTGCAAGCCATAGGCGAATGTCGCAAAGTGTCGCAGTGCCTGGATGAATGCCATGTTCTGATCGTGTTCAACAGCGCTTATCTTGTGTAACCGAGCGCCCCATACTTGCAACTGCTCCAACAACCATTGGTAGGCCTGCGGTTCACGGCCGTCACAGTAGACAACAACCTGTTTCGCAAGGCTGCCTACGTCCGGGCCAAACATTGGATGCAGCCCCAGAACGGGCCCTTCGTGTACCGCGAGCATTGCCTGCAACGGGCGATTTTTGACCGATGCGAGATCAACCAGAATGCAGTCATCCGGCAGCTTCGGTAAGCGGTTAATCACCTCTTCGGTCAGATGAATAGGTACACTGACAATCACCATACCGGCGTCGGATAGCAGCGTTTCAGCTTGTGCCCAGTCTTCCTGCTCCAGCACTTTGACCTGATAACCCGACAGTTCAAGCATGCGGGTAAACAGTCGCCCCATTTGCCCGCCACCGCCCACAATGACGATAGGACGTAATTCAGGACGCAGCGTTTTGAAGCCTTTGTCGTTTTCGCTGGAATAGGACTCACGCATAACGCGGCGTAAAACATCTTCAATCAGATCAGGAGGAACCCCCATCTGCTGTGCTTCCTGGCGGCGCGAAGCCAGCATGGCAGCCTCACGTTCAGGCACATAAATGGGTAAACCGTAGCGGCTTTTCACCTCACCCACTTCCGCCACCAAATTCAGGCGGCGAGATAGAAGATCCAACAACGCTTTATCCACTTCATCAATCTGATCACGCAATGCGTTAAGTTCAGCCACCATATAACACCTACTCTCCTGCGATTCGTGCCGCCAGCGACTCGCCCAATTCCTGATGCATAGTGCGCAGCAATGTTTCTGTGCTTTCCCAGTTAATGCAGGCATCCGTTACGGAAACACCGTACTTCATTTCTGAACGAGGTTGTTCAGAAGACTGGTTGCCTTCGTGCAGATTACTTTCCAGCATCAACCCGGTGATTGAACGGTTACCCGCTTTGATTTGATCGACGACTGACTGCGCCACCACGGTCTGACGGCGGTAATCTTTGTTCGAGTTACCATGGCTGCAATCTATCATCAAGGAAGGACGGAGTCCCGCATCCAGCATCTGTTTTTCACAGGCTTGCACATCTTCACTGCTGTAGTTTGGCGTCTTGCCGCCGCGCAAAATCACATGCCCGTCCGGGTTACCTTGCGTTTGCAGCAGACAAACCTGACCGGCCTGATTGATGCCCACGAAACGGTGCGGCATTTCCGCTGCACGCATGGCGTTAATGGCGGTGCTGAGGCTACCGTCGGTGCCATTTTTAAAACCCACCGGCATTGAAAGGCCAGAAGCCATTTCACGGTGAGTTTGAGATTCCGTAGTACGTGCCCCGATAGCTGACCAGCTGAACAGATCGCCAAGGTATTGTGGACTATTCGGATCCAACGCTTCGGTCGCCAGAGGCAACCCCATACCGACCAATTGCAGCAGCAGATTACGCGCAATATGCAGGCCCGCTTCGACATCAAAAGTGCCGTCCATGTGCGGATCGTTGATTAAACCTTTCCAACCCACGGTAGTACGTGGTTTTTCAAAATAGACGCGCATAACAATGTACAGGCGGTCACTCAGCTCTTCCGATAAGTTTTTCAGCTGACGCGCGTACTCCAGCGCCGCATCCAAATCATGAATTGAGCAAGGTCCGCAGACCACCAACAGACGCGGATCACGACCGTGCACGATATCTGCGATGGTCTTACGTGCCTGGGCAATATTGTTTTCGTCATTAATACCTAATGGAAAACGTACTTTCAGTTCTTCAGGCGTGATAAGAATCTGCTCTGCGCTGATGTGTACGTTATTAAGTGCGTCTTTTTGCATGGTGGCCATCCGCTGTCAGTAAAAGGGTTGCAGTTTATCAACATGCGATGAAGATAACACAGGCTGTAAAGATCTCAACTCCTTATTGTAAACTTATAATTACCATTACGGATGTAAAACCCAAAAAACGTAAACTTAAATTTACACAAATATTTTACTGACGCGAGACGGCATGACGTCGATGAAGCCTGAGGCGATAAATCGGGTTATTGGGTACGAGATCGTCGTCGGCGTGGAGTGAAGCCGACAAGCATCGTCAGTCGTTTGATGTTTATGTCCGGTGAGTTGGCAGCATTTCAGGATGAGGTCAGGCGCGGTTGAGTCACAAATTCTTTGCAGTATTTTTGTCTACGATGTGCCGCCACTCAATATCAGCGAGCTTGCCGGCCTGAGCTATGGCCGCGATGGCGATGCTCATACCAGCAAATACATTCTCAGCCATAGCGTCAGATCGGCATGTGAGGCTGTGGCATGTCAGGTGATAGAGGGCAATATCATTAACGTCATGGTGGTTAAGTCAACAAGACAGAAAAACACGGCGGTCATCTCCCTCAGAGATTTCGATCGAGGGTGATAAACACCTGTCCGAGCGCTGTTACTTCATCTACACCGCAATCAAAAGTGGTGGCCAGGCCGGTGATTTTAAGACGGTTACCGGGGATCCGCGCGACGTCGTAAACATCGACATCGCCATCGATATCCAGCAACCAGCGACCATTACCAATATTGACGCTACCCAGATCGATGATCCATGAATGATGGCCTTTCACGATATAGGCCGGCTTGGCTAAAGAGGTATCCAGCAGCGAAGCATCCACGGCCCACCCCCCTTCCTCTTCCAGTGCACCGCCGCGCAGCCTTAATTTTGCAAGTTCACTTGTTTTTTCAACATCAACGCGTTGAGCCAGCTGATTGTCATGCATCGCGCCCTGACCGGTAGCCAGCCAGCGCAACGAAACACCGGTATCCAGCGCACAGACGACGACAACATCACCGGGGAAATAATTTCTTCTTACCCAAGTACTTATGGTTCCTGACGACAGACCGAACCTATCCCCCAGCTCTTTCTGCATACTGAATCCGTATGCCTGCAGCATCCGCCCCAGTACCGCTTTACCACCTTCGAGTTCATCCAGCCGCATCTTGCAAAAACCTCATTAGCTTTAAAAATCGCCTTGACAACTTGCAAATACAAGTTTAAATTTCATCTGTAACCTGAAATATGACCTGTAATGATACCAAATTTAGCGCAGGGGAGATCATTATCTATGCATTTTCAAATTGCAATGCCCCGAGCCCCTGGAGGAAACCATGTTTATGGGAAACGAAACCCAGCGTGAGCGGGGTTTACAGCAGATTGAAGCGATTAAGAAAACACATTTCCACGCTTCTGGCAGCCTTATACAAACACTATTTGATACGGCGCCAGTCGAATGGAAGATCACCCTCTGTTTTCATGCAGGGCTGAAAGCGCGACACACCAGAATGACTTTCGACGAATTATCCGCACAGGAAAAGCAGCTGATTATCGACGCCATCCTTTCATTTAAAAAGTTTGGCTACAAATTGAACACGCTTTTCAAATAAGACTAAAGCGTCGTTAAAACCACCGCCTGATAAACAGTGACGTTCAACCCGTCGGGCATTCTATTACCTAAAAAGGAACTTCCATGAAACATCACTTTTTAACGGAGGCCGCTGATGGCCGACTGGATCGATGAAGCCCAGGAGTGGCAGGCCAAATTACTGGACGCACAGATTGCTCAGGCGACGGCCTCTTCACGTCTGCCTTCTGCCTTTATTTGTGAAGACTGTGGGGAAAATATTCCCGAAGCACGACGTCGTTTAATTATTGGCGTACAGCGCTGTATTTACTGTCAGGAAATCATTGAAAAAAATGCACGACATTTTCGTTGCGGATAAAGGGGAAAATATCATGTCTGATATTCAGCGGGGGCGTTTTGCCCCGACTCCACCACCGCCATTTCTTATCGCACCTGCCACCCACTTTGTCGGTGCATGGTGGTGGAATTCGCCGCGCGAAGCGATTTCCAACCCGGTTGTCATTCCCTGCAATCGGGCCGCTAAAAAACATCAGGAAGCGGCCACGAATATGGCGCGGTTGCCCCACTGCCTGAGAGTACCGCTGCAAAGGCGCTATCAATTTCTGTTGCGGGAAAAAGGCCAGCAGACGGCGCAGCATTTTCTTCATAACACTTTTCTCGGGCGTCTGTGGCCACGTATTCAAAAAGTTAACCAGCAAAACGGCCTGAAGCGTCACCTTTCCCTGCGGTTTACCGCCGAAGAGGAGACGTATAACCGCCTTCCCGATCTCAATAAGAAAAACCTCGCCCGGCTGGCCTGGCAAATCGCGACCCAGTGCCATGAAGTGTATGAGAATCACTGTGAAAAACTGTTGATGCAGTACCCGGACACACCGGAGATCTTGCTGAGCGACAGCACGCAGAATCATATCTTCGCCACCCTTGCCAGCATGACGCGTGCACTTAACGTGATGCCTTTACACTGGGCCAGGTTCTGTAAGGGAAAGCTCGATGCCACGGCCGCTGTCGCCAGCCTGTCGCGATTGGTGAATGCCGACTGGTGGACCCGCCAACTGCTTTCACAACAAACTCGCTGGCGGGAAGCACTGATGATAGCCGGGGGATACGTCAGCCGGGCAAGTTCGGCATACGCCAGCCAAAATGCGCTGCGTGAGCTCCGTTCCCGGCGCTTATCCACCCTGAACTATCTGCGCAGCTGCGACCTTGAGAATGAACAGACCGGCGAGCGGATCGGCCTGCTGGACACGGTGATGTCCAGTATTTCCAATCCTGCCATCCGCAGGATGGAACTGATGACCATGATTGCCGGCATTGAAAAAGTGGCGAGTCTGCAGGGAGACTGCGGTTTATTCATTACGCTGACCACCCCGTCAAAATACCATCCGACCCGCACAACCGGACGCCAGCGTCAGGTACAGTTCAATACTAACTGGGATAAACACACCTATTCACCCAAAGATGCTCAGCGCTATCTGGTGGCAGTGTGGGCGAAAATCCGCACCACCTTTAAAGATCGCAACATCAAAATCTATGGCGTCAGGGTGGTGGAACCCCATCATGACGGCACGCCGCACTGGCATCTGATGCTGTTCACTGCCGCTGCTCAGCAAGCGCTGGCCGTTGGGATCATGCGCCGCTACGCTCTGACAGAAGAGGGTGATGAGCCTGGTGCGGAGCGTAACCGCTTCGATTGTAAACCGCTCAACCGGGGTGGTGCAGCGGCGTACATCGCCAAGTACATCTCGAAGAATATTGACGGCTATGCCCTTGAGGGGGAAACCGACTTCGATACCGGTAAACCGCTGACCGACACCGCCTCAGCGGTCACCGCGTGGGCATCGACGTGGCGCATCCCGCAGTTTCATCCGGTTGGCCTGCCCTCTGTCGGTGCGTATCGCGAGTGCCGCCGCATTCGCAATTTAAGCCTGGCCGCGAGTTTTGGTCAGCGTGTTGAGGATGTACGCCAGGCAGCCGATGGCGGCGATTATGCCGCTTATATTCAGGCGCAGGGCGGTACCAACGTTCCGCGCACCGAGCAGACCGTGCGGGTGGCGCGCAAAACCCGTGGCCGGGTTAATTCCTATCATGAAGAACAGTTGCAGGTGGTCGGTATCTACGCGCCGCATTTGGGCGCTGAACACTGTTATTTGACCCGTTCGGCACGCTGGCGGGTTGTCCGGCGCACACCGCAACCGGATATTTGTGATACCGACAGCGCGAAGAGTGCATCGAAGAGTGCACCTAGGAGTTCTGTCATTAACTGTGGAAAACCTAATGTAACGCCGGTTGCGCCAAAAGGCCTGGCAGCAGACGATGAAAGGAAAAAAAATAGCGCCGATCAGCCCAAAATGCTGGCCTTTGGCCTGCAATCACCACCCAGCCGGTTCAATAAGAGATGGCAAAGAAACAACGTAGAATCAAACTATTAGTGATTTTCAAAGGCAGACAGTATTGACGTGATCCGTTAATTAAATAATACTGTATATAAACACAGTGACAGAAGGGTCGCACGGTGGAAAACCTGAATAAACAACAATTAATACTTTCACGGATACAACTCATTGCGGATATTTCGCAGACAGCGCAGTGTAATTCACAAGAGTTTCTAATCGTCATGTCACTGATTTCTGAACTGGCGAGTCAGGCTTTACCTGAGAATCACGACGATGCCGCACCTTATGACCTCAGCGAAATAGATTCTCACTAACGCCTGACTGAACCCGGGTACTCTGCGCTAAGCCTCTCCTTTTCGGGCTGCCCGAAAGCAGGCTAGCGCACCCCGTCCTCTTCCTGCTGTATCTCGTATTACCTCCCTGTTTTTCCCACTGTACTGACCTGTTTTCTCTGCTTCGGTTGTGCCACAAGGTTCACAACTGCGTTTCATTGCCGCTTCCCCGCCGATTAAGGACACTGGAATCTCTCACCAGCCCATCCGCTCCAACACCGGGAAACTAAGATGAAAATTTATGCACAACAAGGGGATACCGTCGATTCGATGTGCTGGCGTTTTTATGGACGCACGGCATCGGTAGTCGAGAACGTTTTCAACGCCAATAAAAACATCGCAGAATTTGGCCCCTTATTACCTCACGGTACGCCTGTGGACATGCCCGATATCAGCGCAGCGCCAGTAAAAGAATCACTCAAATTATGGGACTGAGCACAGAGCGCGTGACCTCAACCTGCGCCTATCTTATCGCCACCTTTTTGGCCTGGCTCGGCGGGCTCTCGCTGGAAGATATTGCTTTTCTGGTCGGGACTGCGGTCGGTGTAGGGACTTTTCTTGTCAATTGGTACTACCGGCGCAAAAGCTACCTGCTCCTGGCCCGTAGCGGGCTAAGTAAGGAAACCTATGAACGCCTCAACGATTAAAAAATGCAGCGCGGCCGTCGTTCTCGGGTTACTGGCGTTACTGCCGGGATATCTCACGTTATCCACCTCGGAGGCAGGTTTGAAACTGATAGCCGATTTCGAAGGTTGCCAACTGGCACCGTACCAGTGCAGCGCCGGGGTCTGGACCAGCGGCATCGGCCACACTGCCGGCGTCACGCCACGCGGCCCCATCACCGAACAAAAAGCAGCAGAAAATTTACTCGCTGATATCAAAACCGTAGAGAAAGGGCTGCAGACCTGTATGCCCGTCGAGATGCCACAAGCGGTTTATGACGCGGTGGTGGCCTTCACTTTTAACGTCGGGGTCAGCGCCTCCTGCAACTCGACGCTGGCGTTTTTCATCAAAAAACAGCAGTGGCGCGATGCCTGTGAACAGCTGCCGCGCTGGGTGTTTGTTAAGGGGGTACGCAGCGCAGGGCTTGAGCGTCGCCGGGCCGCCGAACGCGCCTTATGCCTGAGTGGCGCCTGATGATACGTACCCTGATTTTACTCACAGGCACGCTGCTGCTGGCTCTGCTGCTGCTGTTTTTTTACAACCACGAATTACAGCAGGAGAAAAATAGGCTCGCCCACGACCGTGATGCACTGGCGCTGCAACTCAATGGCCGTGACCAGCAAATAGCCGAACTTGCCCGGCAGGTGCAGCAGCGTGAAAGCGCTGAACTGGCGCTGCGTCAGGCACTCGGCAAAGCCAGCACGCTGACCGTACAGCGAGAACAACAGTTTCAGAGGAGCCGTAATGAAGATCCTGCCGTTAAAACATGGGCTGACAGCGCTCTGCCCGCTGCTGTTAGCCAGTTGCACCAGCGCCCCGACTTCGCCTCCGCCACAGATTATTTACGTTGGCTGTCCGCTGGTCAGCCCCTGCCCGATACCCGGCAGCCAGCCGAAAAATAACGGCGATCTTAGTGCCGACGTTCGTCAGCTTGAGGCCGCTTTGCTCACCTGCGGCCTGCAGGTCGACACCATCAAACAATGTCAGGAGACACAACGTGTTAAAACCCACTCAACTGCAACAACGGCTGATTGAGCAGATCCCGCTGCTCAGCACACAGCCTGAAAAACTGGTGATACTCACCGGTAACGGCAACGTGGTTTCCACGCTGGCCCCTTCACTTTCTTTCGAATACCGCTTCCCGCTAACACTGACCGTCAGTGACAGCGGACTCAGCGACAAACTGGCGGATCTTATTGTCGTCACCGTACTCGATTGGCTGACGGAAAATCAGCCCGACATTCTGAGCAGCAGTACCCGCAGGCTGACCGATGTGAGTTACGCGCGGCAGGAAAACAGCCTGACGATGACCTTGCAGCTGACCGAGCGCGTTCAGGTTCAGGACACTGACGGCGTACGTACCATTACGCATCTGCCCGAACCACCGCGGCCTGAGGATAACGTCCGGCCACATCAGGTTTATCTCAATGGCGAACTGATAAGCCACTGGGCTGAGTGACCCGGTTTCCGTCACCGTTCGTTGTGCCACGGCCCGCCGGGCGCTGACTGATTGTCGACTTCCCCCTCTAAACGGCATCCTTAATTTCATGAATACACATACACAACTCAACGACATCATGCGGCTGCTCAACAACCTTGTGCGCATTGGGACTGTCACCGCCATCGACCTCGAAAATGCCCGCTGCCGGGTGACCACGGGCAACAACATCACCGCCTGGCTACCCTGGATGACCAGCCGTGCCGGACGCACCCGCAGTTGGTGGGCGCCGTCAGTCGGCGAACAAGTTTTATTACTGTCGATGGGGGGCGAACTGACGACGGCATTCGTGCTGCCGGCTATTTTTTCGGATGCCAACCCGGCACCGTCGGCGTCAGCGGATGCCGTTCACCTGAGCTTCCCGGACGGTGCCGTGATCGAATACGAACCGGCCAACGGTGTGTTGACAGCCAGCGGCATCAAGTCCGCCAACATCACCGCTGCCGACCATATTTCGGTCACTGCACCGCTGATTGCATGCCATGCCAGCACCCGCATCACCCTGGAGACCCCTGAAGTGGTGTGCAGTAGCAAGCTCATCACCGGCTCGCTTGAGGTCAAACAGGGCGGCACCATGACCGGCAATATCAGCCACAGCGGGGGAAGCTTCACCTCGAATGGCATTGCTTTACACACCCACCGCCACAGCGGCGTACAGACTGGCGGCGGTCAAACCGGAGGCCCGCAATGAGTGATCCCAAGTACCTTGGCATGGCGCGCGAAAGCGGTCTGGCAATAGAAGATCTCGACCATATTCGCCAGTCCATCAGCGACATTTTGCAGACACCAATAGGTACACGCGTCATGCGCCGTGACTACGGTTCACTGCTGTCGACGCTGATTGACCAGCCGCAAAACGATGCGCTGCGCCTGCAAATCATGGCGGTGTGCTACTCCGCGCTGTTGCAGTGGGAGCCCCGAATCTCGCTGACCGCCATCACCTTTAACGCCGGTAACAGCGGCAAAATGGTGGTGGATATGACCGGATACCGTAGCGATACGGCGACGGATTTTTCCCTGAGCATTCCTGTGAGCTGACACTATGGCGACTATCGATTTAAGCCAGTTACCTGCCCCGGACGTGGTAGAGCAACTGGACTATGAAAGCCTGTTTGAAGAGCGAAAATCCACCCTAATCTCGCTCTATCCGGCCGAACAACAAGCGGCCATCAGCCGCACGCTGGCGTTGGAGTCCGAGCCGCTGGTCAAGCTGCTGCAGGAGAACGCCTACCGCGAAGTGATCCTGCGTCAGCGGGTCAACGAAGCCGCCCGCGCCGTGATGGTGGCTTATGCTACGGGCAGTGATTTGGACCAGTTGGCGGCGAATACCAACGTTGGGCGCCTGGTGCTGCAACCAGCAGACCAGACAACGGTACCGCCGACTGACGCCGTAATGGAAAGTGATACGGATTTCCGCATGCGCATTCCGCAGGCTTTCGAGGGGTTGAGCGTGGCCGGTCCGACGGGCGCTTATGAATACCATGCCCGCAGTGCCGATGGACGGGTTGCCGATGCATCGGCTATCAGCCCGTCACCGGCTGAAGTCACCATCACTATTCTTTCCCGTGACAATGAGGGTAAGGCTTCTGCCGATTTGTTGGCCGCCGTCGACAAAGCGCTGAATGACGAAGATGTGCGTCCGGTAGCAGATCGCGTCACCGTTCAGGCAGCCAACATCGTCCCTTATGAAATCAGGGCGGTACTGTTTGTATTGCCGACCCCTGAAATTGAGCCGGTACGCGCGGCTTCCGAAGCCCAACTCAAGAAATACATCAATACACAAAGCCGGTTAGGCCGGGATATCCGTCTCTCTGCTATCTACGCCGCCCTGCATGTCGAAGGGGTCCAGCGCGTGGAACTGACGTCTCCCGTAGCAGATATCGTGCTGGATAAAACGCAAGCCTCACTGTGCACCGCCTATACGTTATCCGTCGGAGGATCTGATGAATGATCGTCTGTTACCTTCTGGCTCTTCGACACTGGAGGTGGCTGCGGCACAAGCTCTGGCTCAGATAGGGTTGATTCCGGTACCGCTGCGTCAGCTCTGGAACCCGGACACCTGCCCGCTGCCACTGCTGCCCTATATTGCCTGGGCATTCTCCGTCGACCGCTGGGATGAGCACTGGACAGAAACCGCCAAGCGTTCAGCCGTACGATCTGCCTGGTTTGTGCATAAACATAAAGGCACCATCGGCGCCCTGCGCCGGGTGGTTGAACCTCTGGGTTACTTAATTCGCGTCACCGAATGGTGGCAGACAAAGGATGTCCCAGGCACCTTTCGCCTGGATGTTGGCGTACTGGAAACCGGTATTACCGAAGAGATGTACGAGGAGCTCGAGCGCCTGATTTCTGACGCCAAGCCATGCAGCCGCCATCTGATTGGGCTCTCTATCAATCTGGATTTCACAGGTGACCTTTATATGGCGGCCGCCACCTATGACGGCGAAGAGTTGACTGTTTACCCCTATTTCCCAGAGACCATCATCGCGTCCGGTTCTGCGTTCACCGGTTCGGCTATTCATTTAATCGACAACCTGAGAGTAAATTATGACAGCTAAATACTATGCCCTACTGACCAATCTGGGCGTCGCCAAACTGGCCAACGCGACTGCGCTCGGTACACAACTGAGCCTGACGCAAATGGCCGTCGGTGACGGCGGCGGCGCATTGCCAACGCCGGATCCAGCGCAAACCAAACTGATCGGTGAAAAACGCCGCGCCTCACTGAATTCACTCAGCGTTGACCCGGCAAATACCAATCAAATTATTGCCGAGCAGATCATTCCTGAAGATCAGGGCGGTTTCTGGATCCGTGAAATCGGCCTGTTCGACCAGGACAATACGCTGATCGCCATCGCTAACTGCCCGGAAACCTATAAACCGCAGCTGCAGGAAGGCAGCGGCCGCACGCAAACCGTACGCATGATCATCGTGGTCAACAGCACCGAAGCCGTGACACTGAAAATCGATCCGTCAGTGGTGCTGGCAACCCGGAAATATGTCGATGATAAAGTGATTGAAGTGAAGGCTTATGCTGATGATGTGATGGCAAAGCATCTGGCGGCAGCGAATCCACACAATCAGTATTTGCAAATCAGTAAGTCTTTGGCAGAAATTAAAGCAGTGGGGCCTGATGCTGTGGCGGCGGTTCTTACTAATCTTGGTTTGGGAGTAAATAAATTTCAGGGCCGTATTTTAAATATTCTAAAATTCACTAAAAGCGGAAGTTATTCCCCTACCGAGGGAACGCGATTTATTAAGGTTTACGTCACTGGCGGCGGCGGCGGCGGCGGTGGTGCTGTAGCTACGGGCTCGAATCAAGGGGCAATCGGGTCCGGCGGAGGTGCTGCTGGTACTGCAATATCTCATTTAATAATTAGTGATCTATCATTGCCTGTCAATTTTACCGTGGGTACTGGCGGAAGTGGGGGTAATGGAGCACAAGAACCACAATCAGGAAAAAATAGCAGCTTCGGAACATTTTTGACGGCTTCTGCAGGTGCGCGGGCAGCAAGCGGGCAAATATTCAATTTTGGCGAATCTAGAATACTTGCAAATGGCGGAGCAGGTATTGGAAATGGTGGGAATTTCTTAAACTTAAAAGGGCAACCGGGTACCCCAGCGCTTACCTTTTCGGGAAGTTATGAAAGCGGTGGTGGGGGCGCATCATACTATGCTGGGGGCGGTGATCCTATTGCAGCTGGAGTAACTTACCCTGGCCAGGAGGGTATTTTAGGGGCCGGTGGGGCAGGTGCTTTTAATGTCCAAAACTCTCCGAATCAGCAAGGCGGAAAAGGTGGTGACGGTATTATAATTATTGAGGAATACACATAATAATAAATATCTTTTCTTTATAAATAACAATGACGCATTAAGGCGTCATTGTTATTTATAAGCTTGCAGGCCATGCAATCAATTTAGATAGTTTTTCTATAAAGCGTAAAAAACTTATTATTCTGCATTACCCCCTCTGTTGTGCCACTCCCCCCACGCCTGCCATCGAATGCGCTTTCTTTTGTGAACCGGCATCCTTGCTTCACCACCCACAAAAGAGAGAGTCACCCCGATGGCTGATTATCACCACGGCGTACGCGTTATTGAAATCAATGACGGCACCCGCGTTATTTCTACTGTTTCCACTGCCATTATCGGCATGGTGTGTACCGCGAAAGATGCGGATGCCACCCTGTTTCCCCTCAACACACCGGTGCTGATCACCGACGTTCTGGCCGCCAGCGGCAAGGCGGGTAAAACCGGCACTCTGGGCCCGGCGCTGCTGGCTATCGCCGATCAGTGCAAACCTGTCACCGTGGTCGTTCGCGTTGAAGAAGGTGAAAACGAAGCGGTAACTACGACCAATATTATCGGCGGCTCTGACGCTAACGGCCGTTACACCGGTATGAAAGCCCTGCTCTCTGCACAGGCGGAGCTGGGCGTGAAACCGCGTATTTTGGGCGTCCCTGGCCATGACAATCAGGCGGTGGCCACAGCACTGGCAGCAGTTTGCCAGCAGCTGCGCGCGTTCGGTTACATCAGCGTATTTGGTGCAAAGACCATTGCCGATGCCATTAAGTACCGCGACAACTTCAGCCAGCGTGAGCTGATGCTGATTTGGCCGGACTTCGTTAACTGGAATACCACCACCAGCCAGTCGGATACCGCTTACGCTTCGGCACGCGCACTGGGCCTGCGTGCCAAAATCGACCAGGACACCGGCTGGCATAAAACGCTGTCCAACGTTGGCGTCAACGGCGTAACCGGTCTTTCCGCCAGCGTGTTCTGGGACTTACAGGCCACCGGCACCGATGCCGATCTGCTGAACCAGGCCTGCGTCACCACGCTGGTGCGTAAAGACGGCTTCCGCTTCTGGGGCAACCGCACCTGTAGCGATGACCCGTTATTCGCGTTCGAAAACTACACCCGTACCGCGCAGATCCTGGCTGACACCATGGCCGAAGCGCATATGTGGGCAGTCGACAAGCCAATGACCCCTTCCCTTATCCGCGACATGATCGACGGCATCAAAGCCAAAATGCGCGAAATGAAATCTGCCGGTTACCTCATTGATGGCGACTGCTGGTATGACGAAGCGGCTAACACGCCGGAGTCATTGAAGGCGGGCAAGCTGTACATCGATTACGACTACACGCCGGTTCCACCACTGGAAGATCTGACTCTGCGCCAACGCATCACCGACAAATACCTGGTGAACTTTGCCGCTTCCGTGAACAGCTAAGGAGATTTTGACTCATGGCACTCCCTAAGAAACTGAAATACCTGAACCTGTTCAACGACGGGAACAGCTACCTCGGCGTGGTCTCCTCTCTGACCCTGCCAAAACTAACCCGCAAGCTGGAAAAATATCGCGGCGGCGGCATGAGCGGTTCAACCTCCGTGGACTTCGGTCTGGATGATGACGCGCTGGCGCTCGAGTGGTCCATCGGCGGTATTGATGAACTGGTTTTGCAGCAATGGGGCAGCACAGCGGATATTCCCCTGCGTTTCGCCGGTTCATTCCAGCGCGACGACACCGGTGAGATCTCCGCCGTAGAAGTGGTGATGCGCGGCCGTCACAAAGAGTTTGATTTTGGTGAGTATAAGCAGGGTGAAGATACCGAAACCAAAATCACCACCGACTGCACTTACTTCAAACTGACCATCGACGGCAAAGAGCTGATTGAAATCGATACCGTCAACATGGTGGAAATCGTCAACGGCGTCGATCGCCTGGCTGAACACCGCACGGCACTCGGTCTTTAACTCCCCACGGCCGGCAAAATATTGCCGGCTGCTTCTCTGACTAAGCAGGAATCCTCATGAGCCTCGAAGAAAATACCGTCGTTCTCGATGTACCCCTTAAACGCGGTGACGTTGAGATTACTGAAATCCAGGTAACCAAACCCAATGCCGGTAGCCTGCGTGGGATTGGTCTGGCCGCACTGGCCAATGCCGACGTTGACGCGCTAATCACCATTTTACCGCGCATCACTTACCCGAACCTGACCAAAGAAGAGTGCGCCCGTCTTGAATTACCGGACCTGATCGCCCTGGCTGGCAAGGTGATCGGTTTTTTGTCGCCGAAACTGGCCGGGTAAACATCGATCCCCGACTGACCGTTGAAGATCTGATGGCAGATATCGCGGTGATTTTTCATTGGCCGCCGTCCGCAATGGACGGCATGTTTCTCACCGAGTTGATGAACTGGCGATATAAAGCGTTGCAACGCAGTGGAGTAAAAACAGATGAGTAATTTCGAACAGATCCCCGCCACGTTGGGGAAAATCATTCAACAACTCCAGCCCCTGAAAAATGCCACCTCTGACGTCTGGAAGCGTTTTACCCAATCCCCGCCAAGAACCTTATTTAGCCGGATGTCAGAAGATATCGACCGCACGGCCGAAGAACTTCAGGGATTGGGAAAAGGGTCGCAGGTATTAGATAAATTATCTGCTGCCCGGAGCCAGCTCGCGGTCAATGGCCCTGCCCTCTTACGACGTCCAAAACCTGCCGAGTCGAGCAGTCAGCAACCATTCGCCGGCAACCGGCCACACCCGGAGAGTCAGAAGCAGCAAGGCAGCGACATCGGTCAACAATACAGAGCCCGGGCACAGAAGATTGATCAGCTGAAAAACACCAGTTCGTCGATGGTCGCCTTTGCGCAGCCAAAACTTGAGCTGGCAAAAAACATCTTCCAGCCTGGTGCTGATTTGCAAAAAGGCTTATCCGAAATGCAGGCGAAGCTTGGCCTGAAGAATAGCGATCCGCGCCTTGCAGCACTGCGTCAGCAAACTCTGTCCATGGCGAACAGTGGCCATAGCCCGGCAGACGTCCTGACTCAACAAAGCAATCTGGCAGCTAACGGTTTAAATGCGGATCAGATTCTGGCCCAAACGCCGGCAGCCCTTAATGGTGCAACACCGGTCGCGCAAACCGAGGTACGGGTGAAGGGTGACAATCTGGACGGCGATATCACCAAGCTGTTCGCCACCTGGGACACGATCCGTATCAATCTATTTGACGGGCAAAGCGCTGCACTGCGCGAACTGACGCAAACAGCAACTGGCTGGCTGACCACCCTGAACACCTGGATAACCGATAATCCCCAGTTGGTGAACTCATTAATGACGGTAGCACTGGGTATAACCGGCTTAGTGGGCGGCTTGGGTTTTCTTGGCACGGTCATCGCTCCGGTACTCAGTGGGGTCAATATGTTAATGGCAGCCGCAGGTTTGCTTGGTGGCGTGTTCACCAGCACCGGTGGCGTTATCGCGGCGGCTTTCGCTGCTATCGGATTGCCCCTGCTGCCCGTTATCGCGCTGATTGCCGGGATTGGCATTGCAGTGGTCAAACTCTGGGACCCCATCAGCGCCTTTGTCAGCGGCATGATTGAAGGTTTCAGCTCCGTGATGGGGCCGGTAAGTGACGCTTTTGCCCCCTTCCAGACTGCGCTGACCTGGATAACTGATTTATTCGCGCCCATCAAATTCAGTAAAGATGAACTTAATGGCTACAGTGAAATTGGTAAAAATGTCGGCGAGGCACTTGCCGCTATTTTCGTCACGCTGAATAAAGCCGTTGCGCAGATCGGGGAAGTGTTCAATTGGGCCAGAAAAGGAATTGATTCGGTCTTGAATTTCTTCAGCGACGACTCGAATGAACCACCAGCGCAGCAAAATACATCCGTGGATTTTGGCAATAGCATGACACCCAGCGGCGGCGTATTAAGTTTGTATCAGCCGGCGAAGGTCAACGCGGCAAACACGCTCGCGGACAACCGGGCTACTACAGTTAATTTAAGTTTTACCGCCACCCCGGAGACCGATCAACAGCAGGTCCAAAAATGGATATCAGAAGCCATTGATCAACACGACTCAAACAAAACCACTGCCCAACTGAGTCAGTTCGGGTTCGGAGGATATTATTCATGATGATGACACTGGGATTATTTGTTTTCAAACTCAGAACCCTTCCCTACCAGACCCTGGATCGGGACGTAAAATACAGTTGGGCGGAAAACAGCCGCATCGGCCAGCGCCCGATTTCGCAATATCTTGGCCTCGGCACTGAAACCATTGCGCTGGCCGGACAGCTGTTACCGGAACTGACCGGTGGTCTGCGCTATTTGCAGATTTTGCAGAATATGGCGGATTCGGGACGCGCATGGCCACTGATTGAAGGCAGCGGGACGATTTATGGCATGTTCGTGGTGCAGAACATCCATCACAACAACGCGCAGCTAAATGCCGATGGCCGCGCGCGGAGTGTCAATTTCACATTGACGCTAAAACGCGTAGATGAATCCTACTCTGCGATGTTTGCAGATCTGCAGGATCAGGCATATGGCTTGTATGAAAAAGCCAGTTCGGCGGTCAAACAGTTTTACCCGGGCGGGATAAGCCTATGATCACTCAACTTCAATTACCCGCTGGCGCACGGATCGTGCCAGACTTTACACTGATGGTGAAAAATAAAGCCCTGGAACAAAGCGTGCGCGAGCGGGTGATGTCGATCAAAATGACCGACAACAGCGGCTTTACCGCCGATACCCTGGAAGTCCTCTTTGATGACAGCGACGGCGCCTTTCAGATGCCGGAACGAGGTACTGTATTGCACTTGCACCTGGGTTGGTCGGGGCAGGCGTTATACGACTGTGGCTCGTTTATCGTTGATACGGTGACCCACAACGGTGCGCCGGACAGGCTGAGTATCGTGGCCAGAAGCGCTGACTTTCGTGGAAGCTTTGATACTAAGGGCAGTTATTCTTATGACGACACCACCCTTGGCGCTATCGTTCGCCTGGTTTCCCAACGCAATAAACTGCAGCTGCCACAGCTATTGCCTGAGCTCGATGCAATTACCATTACGCATATTGATCAAACCAATGAAACCGACGCCTATTTCCTGATGCGTCTGGCCCAGATGAACGGTGCACAGGCTACGGTAAAACAGGGAACGATCCTTTTTATCAAGCCAGGCTATGGCCTGACAGCATCGGGCAAGGCGATACCCTGGATGAGTATTAACCGCTCGGATGGTGACTCACATTCATTCAAAATCATCGATAAACAGGCTTACTCCGGGGTCACAGCCATCTGGCATGACGTCAAAAAAGCCCAGTCTCCCCAGGTTGCCCTTCAACGTAGCGGTGCAAAACCTGGCGCGGCGAGTTCACCGCACCCTGCGTCGAAAATGAGTGGTGAAAGTGCCGGGAGTGATGCCACTGAGCAGAGTTATATGGCCGGCGCTAAAGAGAACCTTTTAGTGCTGAGCAAGATTTATGCTGACCAGGAATCTGCTACGCGGGCCGCTGACTCAGTTTTCAAGCAGATTCAATCTGGTGTCGCGTCGTTCAGTATTAAGCTGGCTTTGGGCAGGGCTGATCTTTTTCCTCAAACTCCGGTGGTGGTCAGTGGATTCAAAGATGTCATCGATAGTCAGCGCTGGATCATTGATTCAGTGGTGCACGATGTCGCTGACAAAGGGTTCGTCACCACCTTGAATTTGAAAGTTTATATTAATGACATAACTTACCAGGCCTCAATTACATAACTTAACTTGCTTTTGCAAGTTATTCGTTTCATAATCATCTCAACGCTCACCAACAAGCCGGAGGTTTTTATGATGCATTGTCCACTGTGCGGTAAGGTCGCCCACACCCGTTCAAGCCGCTATCTCAGCGAGTCGACCAAAGAACGCTATCATCAGTGCCAGAATATTGAGTGCAGCTGTACATTCGCCACACACGAGTCCGTCGCCCGCGTTATTTCCAAGCCGGGCGTGACTTTGCAAGCAGGAATGCAAACAGCCTGACCCGACTTCTGACAGAACACGACTCTGTTTTTTGCTCCTATCTTTGCCTGCTGCCCCGCAGGCTTTTTTTCATCGCCATTTTGCCGCCACATAAACAAAAAAGGGGTTAGCCGATGGCTAACCCCTTGTTTCATATTAACTAGTCGATGTCGCGTTAGCGATACCTTAGTTAAGACGCTCTTTGATACGAGCTGACTTACCAGTACGCTCACGCAGGTAGTACAGTTTAGCTTTACGAACGGCACCACGACGTTTAACAGCAATGCTGTCGATTACTGGGGAGTGAGTCTGGAATACACGCTCAACACCTTCGCCGTTAGAAATTTTGCGAACAGTGAATGCAGAGTGCAGACCGCGGTTACGAATAGCGATAACCACGCCCTCGAATGCCTGCAGACGTTTTTTAGAACCTTCAACGACCCATACCTTAACTTCCACGGAATCACCCGGACGGAATGCAGGTACGTCTTGCTTCATCTGCTCTTGTTCGATCTGTTTAATGATATTGCTCATAATATGTCTCTTACCCTAGGTAAACTGATATATCGGGAAGGCTTGGCGTAGTGCTCAAGCGGTCCCTTCATAGTTTTGTTGACTAAGCCGATGTTCCTTTTGGAACTCTCTCAGCAACACCTCTTGCTCGTCAGTCAGAGCTAGGTTTTCCAGAAGTTCAGGTCTTCTAAGCCAGGTTCGACCCAGCGACTGTTTCAGGCGCCAGCGACGTATATCAGCATGATTTCCCGACAGTAGAACCGGCGGTACCTCCATGCCTTCTAACACTTCAGGTCGGGTATAGTGGGGGCAATCGAGCAACCCATCAGCAAAAGAATCTTCCTCTGCTGAAGACTGATGACCCAGAACGCCCGGAATAAAACGGGAGACTGAATCTATCAGCGTCATTGCCGGTAACTCTCCACCACTGAGAACGTAATCGCCAATTGACCATTCTTCGTCAATTTCGGTTTTGATCACACGCTCATCAACCCCTTCATAACGACCACACACCAGAATAATTTTCTGATGGGCCGCCAATTCGCAAACACCGGTTTGATCCAGTTTGCGTCCCTGAGGTGAAAGATAAATCACTTTCACACCTTCGCCTGCCGCCGCTTTAGCTGCATGAATCGCTTCCCGTAAGGGTTGCACCATCATCAGCATTCCGGGACCACCGCCATAAGGCCGCTCGTCCACGGTACGATGTCGATCGTATGCGAAGTCACGAGGACTCCAGCAATTTACGCTCAACAGGCCATTCTTTACTGCCCGGCCAGTTACCCCGTAGTCGGTAATTGCGCGAAACATCTCAGGAAACAGGCTAATTATACCGATCCACATAGCCCACTCCCATTAGACAACATTCCACCCAACCTGCCTTCAGCGACTTCAGTATAAAATACGTCAGTAAACGCTACGGAGGTCAAAAACCAGGATCCCAATCTACTTCGATGATTCGAGTAGTGAGATCGACTTTCTTAATAACCTGCCCATCGAGGAACGGAATTAACCGCTCCTTGATTCCGAAGGCATCTTTCAGGTTGGCTTTAACAACAATCACGTCATTAGAACCGGTTTCCATCATATCGATGATTTTACCCAGCTCGTAACCGGTGGTTGTGACTACCTGGCAGCCAAAAAGGTCTTTCCAGTAGTAGTCGCCGTCTTCCAGTGAAGGAAGTTGCTTTGAATCGACCACAATTTCGCAATTGGTCAGAAGATTCGCAGCATCCCGATCGTCAAAGCCTTTGACTTTGATGATCAGGTCCTGAGTGTGACGTTTCCAGCCTTCCAGCTCGACAACGTGCCACTTACCGGCTTGTTGGATAAACCAAGGCTGGTATTCGAAGATGCTTTCGGCGTCTTCGGTGGATGAAAACACTCTGAGCCAACCACGAATGCCGTATGTTGACCCCATTTTGCCGAGGACTATCGGCTCAGCGGGCGTCACTGGATTGAGTTGTTTGCTCATTGTTACCACCGCGACAGATTAAGCCGCTTTCTTAAAGTCTTTGATCAGCGAAGATACGCGATCAGAAACGGTTGCACCCAGATCTACCCAATGGGTAATACGATCCAGGTCCAGACGCAGTGCTTCAGCCTGGCCAGAAGCCAATGGGTTGAAGAAACCTACGCGCTCGATGAAACGACCATCACGAGCATTGCGGCTGTCGGTCACTACTACTTGATAAAATGGACGCTTTTTTGCGCCGCCACGTGCTAAACGAATTGTTACCATAACATCCTCTTTAGTTAATAAAACAACCAGACCCCATCGGGGAACGGGGTCTGGTTGCAATATAAAAAGCCCCAAAATTTTACTCATTTTGGCGCAAAAAGCAATCGAAAGCGTAGATTGCCTCCGTCGCTATTTGCCTGAGTATGCTTGGGGCCGTTTATGTGGCTGATAAATAGCCAGTGTTGTCGATTAACGGCCTGGGAAACCTGGTGGCATCATACCTTTCATGCCACGCATCATTTTTGCCATGCCGCCATTCTTCATTTTCTTCATCATGCGCTGCATGTCATCGAACTGCTTGAGTAAGCGGTTGACGTCCTGCACCTGCATGCCGGAACCCATCGCAATACGGCGCTTACGGGAACCTTTAATAATCTCTGGCTTGGCGCGCTCTTTAAGCGTCATCGAATTGATGATCGCCTCCATGCGCACCAGCACTTTGTCATCCATTTGCGATTTGACGTTATCAGGCAATTGGCCGACGCCAGGCAGTTTGCTCATCATGTTGGCCATGCCACCCATGTTGCGCATTTGCTTGAGTTGGTCGAGGAAGTCGGTCAGGTCAAAACCGTTGCCTTTCTTGAGCTTGTTCGCCAGCTTTTCAGCCTGTGCTCGGTCAACTTTGCTCTCAATATCTTCGATAAGCGTGAGAACGTCGCCCATGCCCAAAATACGGGAAGCCACACGATCTGGGTGGAATGGCTCTAGCGCATCCGTTTTTTCGCCCATCCCGAGGAATTTAATCGGCTTGCCGGTAATGTGGCGGATAGACAACGCCGCACCGCCGCGCGCATCACCGTCGACTTTCGTCAGGATCACGCCGGTTAACGGCAGCGCCTCATTAAAGGCTTTGGCGGTATTGGCCGCATCCTGGCCGGTCATCGCATCGACAACAAACAGGGTTTCAACCGGCTTAATGGCCGCATGTACCTGTTTGATTTCGTCCATCATCGCTTCGTCGACGTGTAAACGGCCGGCGGTATCGACAATCAGAACGTCGTAGAATTTGAGTTTAGCTTGTTGCAGCGCGCGGTTAACGATGTCGACCGGCTTCTCTTGCGCATCAGACGCGAAGAAATCAACGCCAACCTGCTCGGCCAGCGTCTCCAGCTGCTTGATCGCCGCAGGACGGTATACGTCGGCAGAAACAACCAGCACTTTCTTCTTTTTCTTTTCTTTAAGGAATTTCGCCAGCTTCGCCACACTGGTGGTTTTACCGGCGCCTTGCAGGCCGGCCATCAGCACAACGGCCGGTGGCTGAGCAGCAAGATTAAGCTCGGAGTTGGCCTCGCCCATGGCTGTTTCCAGCTCTTTCTGGACAATTTTTACAAATTCCTGGCCCGGTGTCAGGCTTTTGTTGACCTCATGGCCAACGGCGCTCTCTTTCACCCGGCTGATGAAGTCACGCACGACCGGCAGCGCAACGTCCGCTTCCAGTAATGCCATTCTGACTTCACGTAATGTTTCTTTAATGTTCTCTTCGGTCAGCCGCCCACGGCCGCTGATATTGCGCAGTGTGCGCGACAATCGATCGCTTAAATTCTCAAACATCGTCTCTTGCTCAACGTAATGACAGGCCGCCTTAGCGACACAATTGCGGGATTATAACACGAAGCGTTGACGATCTCTGCTTTGGCGTCTCAGATAGGTTGGAGCGTGACGCGCGTAACGTTATACTGACTGTCTCATTCATTTTTGATGCTAATGAAACGCTATGTCAGTTTTTTCCGTTATCGCCATGTTGGCCTACCTGCTCAGTCTTGCCCTGATCATCCCGAGCATTATCAGGAAGAATGGTGCATACCGGCGTTTAGCATTGATATCCGTGATCGTCGCACTGATTTGCCATGCTGGAGCACTTCAGCAACGCATCTTCGATGTCAGTACTGGCCAGAACCTGAGCCTGGTGAATATCGGCTCGGTGGTCAGTCTGATTATTTGTACGGTAATGACCATTGTTGCTTCACGCAACCGTGGCTGGTTTATTTTACCGATTGTTTATAGTTTCGCACTGATAAATCTGGCTTTCGTCACCTTCCTTCCCGGCGAGTTCATCACTCATCTGGAGCAAAGCAAAGGGTTGCTGGTGCATATTGGCCTGGCACTATTTTCCTACGCGACGCTTATCATTGCAGCTCTTTATGCACTGCAACTGGCCTGGCTTGATTATCAGTTGAAAAATAAACGTCTGACATTCAACAACGATATGCCCCCGTTGATGACTATCGAGCGTAAACTCTTTCACATCACGCAGGTTGGCGTCATTTTGCTGACACTAACACTCTGCACCGGCCTGTTATATATGGATAATCTGTTCAGCCGGGAAAACATCGACAAAGCGGTGTTATCGATTCTCGCATGGTTTGTCTATATCGTTTTGCTGTGGGGCCACTATCATGAAGGTTGGCGCGGTCGCCGCGTGGTGTGGTTCAGTCTGACTGGCACCGCATTACTGACGCTGGCTTATTTCGGTAGCCGCTTCATTCAGCAACTCATGGTTCATCAATAAACCGCAGTTCAATCAATAAATAAGGAATTCCCCGTTGGAGCACGTCTCGACAACTACCCTCATCATCATATTGATCATAATGGTGGTGGTTTCGGCTTATTTTTCCGCCTCCGAGACCGGCATGATGACGCTCAACCGTTACCGTTTACGTCACCTCGCCAAACAAGGCAATCGTGGAGCGCGCCGCGTTGAGAAACTGCTGAAACGGCCTGACCAACTGATAAGCCTGGTTCTCATCGGTAATAACCTGGTCAACATTCTCGCTTCCGCTCTGGCAACAATTGTGGGCATCCGTTTGTACGGGGATGCAGGAGTGGCGATAGCGACCGGTATTCTGACCTTTGTCGTGCTGCTGTTCGCTGAAGTGTTGCCGAAAACCTTTGCGGCGCTGAACCCTGAGCGTATTGCGTTTCCAAGCAGCCTGCTGCTGCGCCCGTTGCAAACAATCATGATGCCGCTGGTGTGGATCCTCAACAGTCTGTCTCGTCTGCTGATGCGCATGTGTGGCGTAAAAACCAACGTGGGAATTAGCGATGCTATGAGCAAAGAGGAGTTACGCACCATTGTAAACGAATCCCGCTCGCAGATTTCACGCCGCAATCAGGACATGTTGCTATCGGTTCTCGATCTGGAAAAAGTCACCGTTGATGACATCATGGTGCCGCGTAATGAAATTGTCGGCATAGACATCAATGACGACTGGAAGTCGATCATCCGCCAGTTGACGCACTCCCCGCATGGCCGCATTGCGCTTTATCGTAATTCTCTGGATGACGCCATTGGTATGCTGCGCCTGCGCGAAGCCTACCGCATGATGACCGAGAAAAAAGAGTTCACCAAAGAGAACCTGCTTCGTGCAGCCGATGAAATTTACTATATTCCCGAAGGCACACCGCTCAACATTCAGCTGGTAAAATTCCAGCGCAATAAGAAGAAAGTGGGCATCGTGGTCGATGAATATGGTGATATTCAGGGGCTGGTGACGGTCGAGGATATTCTTGAGGAGATCGTGGGCGACTTTACGACATCCATGTCCCCGACGCTGGCAGAGGAAGTTACGCCACAAAGCGACGGTTCTGTCGTCATTGAAGGCAGTGCGAACGTTCGTGAACTGAATAAAGCCTTCAACTGGACCTTACCTGCTGATGGCCCGCGCACCGTGAACGGCATGCTGCTGGAGATTCTGGAAGAGATTCCGCAAGTAGGTGCCAACCTGCGCGTGGAGAACTACGCGGTAGAGATCCTCGCGGTGCAGGACAATATGATAAAACAAGTGCAGGTACGCCCAATGCAGCCATTGCATAACACGGTAAATCGGCGCTGATTCCTGATCACCCAACATAAAAAACGCCCACTTTTAAGCGTAATGCCGTTCACTTAAGCCTCACGTGACTTAAAACTGAACGGATATTTAGGTGGTATGTAAAGCACTGTACGATCGTATCGTCGGTGCTTTCTTTTTTCCGGAAGGATAAACGCTTTTACATTTTCCCTCATTCCTTTCAGATGCTTAGGGATGTTTCCCGCAGCGCCTTTACCGCTCACTCTGACCTGCGATACCAGGATATTTAATGCCGCAACAAAGCTAATTCGCGTCGGTATGACTCCAGCCTCCCCTGCTATATCAACCATTTCCTTTCTCAGCAGATTATAGGAGACCA
>NZ_RCZD01000024.1 GCF_006438725.1 Ewingella americana
AGGCTTAACCTTACAACACCAAAGGTGTTTTTAGTCTGAGAGACTATRAAGTTTGATTTTCAGCGATGTTCCGAGATTGGTTCGTATGGCGTAATGGAGTGAGCGATCATGAAGTTGTGCGGTATGGATGAAACAGAATTTGCCTGGCGGCACTAGCGCGGTGGTCCCACCTGACCCCATGCCGAACTCAGAAGTGAAACGCCGTAGCGCCGATGGTAGTGTGGGGTCTCCCCATGCGAGAGTAGGGAACTGCCAGGCATCAAATAAGTGAGAAACCTCAGTCGAAAGACTGGGGTTTTTTGCTATGGGGATTTTGGTGATTCGAATTTGCTCGCCCAGTGGCCGCTTCACTCAGTAACGCCGTCAAAACTCTGGACGCGAGAGGTCATCGAATCGGTTAAACTGAGCGTAAATAAGTAACGGATGAGTGATCAGGTTATGTCGATCCACGACACGTCTTTAAAAGCTTTAAATACCTTTGCCATCGTCGCAGATGCTATCGAGGTAATGACAGCTCATAGCCCAGATGAGTTGGCCAGTGCCTGGGTATATTCGCAAAAAGCCAAACGTCCATTTCTGTTATTAGGTGAGGGGAGCAATGTCCTTTTCCTGGAAAACTTTGACGGGATAGTGGTTCTTAATCGTATCAAAGGTATTGATGTCTCTGAAGGAACACAAGACTGGCTACTGCATGTCGGGGCTGGTGAAAACTGGCACCAGCTGGTTGTGTTCACCCTGGAACATCATATTCCCGGTTTGGAAAACCTGGCACTTATCCCTGGTTGTGTCGGGTCCGCCCCGATCCAGAATATTGGTGCTTACGGTATCGAATTACAGAGCCTTTGTGATTATGTTGACGTAATGAATCTGGAGACACGTGAGGTTATTCGCCTAACTGCCAGCGAATGTCAATTTGGGTATCGTGAGAGCGTATTCAAACATGCCTATCGCGAGGGCTATGCGATTATTGCGGTAGGACTAAAGTTGAATAAAAACTGGCAGCCTAAACTCACTTATGGGGATTTGACCAAACTTGAGTCCTCCAGTGTCACACCTCAGGAAATATTCGACTCCGTGTGTCAGATGCGCCGTAGCAAACTTCCTGATCCTGCCGTCACTGGTAATGCGGGCAGTTTCTTCAAAAACCCCATCGTGGATGCTGCACTTGCCGATAAGCTGAAACAACAGTATCCGTCTATGCCTTATTACCCACAGCCGGATGGTCAGGTAAAACTTGCTGCAGGCTGGCTCATCGAGCAAGCGGATCTCAAAGGTTTTTGTCTGGGTGGGGCCTCCGTACACCAGCAGCAGGCATTAGTGCTAATTAATAGACAGGGTGCAACAGGCAATGATGTTAAGGCATTGGCAAGACATGTTCGTCATGCGGTTGCCGGGCGTTTTACCGTCTGGTTAGAACCCGAGGTCCGTTTCATTTCTTCCCTTGGCGAAACCAATGCCGTTGAGGCGCTATCATGAAAGATATCACTGTTCCGCTTCATCTTGTTGCGATCCTGGCTGATGGCGAGTTTCATTCCGGTGAGCAGTTAGGGGGGGAGCTGGGTATGAGTCGTGCTGCAATCAATAAGCATATACAGACGATAAGAGACTGGGGATTAGACATTTTTACCGTTCCAGGGAAGGGTTATAGCCTACCTTCTCCAATCCAGTTATTGGATGAAGGAAAAATCCTCGCCGCCTTACCGGAAGGGCGGGTGAACGTATTACCTGTTATTGATTCAACTAATCAGTATTTACTTGAGCGTATTACTCAGCTCACCTCCGGCGATGCGTGTGTCGCGGAATATCAACAGGCAGGTCGTGGCCGCCGTGGGCGGAAATGGTTCTCACCTTTTGGCGCGAATTTATACTTCTCAATGTACTGGAAGCTTGATCAGGGCCCCTCAGCTGCGATGGGCCTGAGCCTGGTTATTGGTATTGTGATGGCTGAAGTACTGCAAAAGCTCGGTGCAGAAGATGTCCGCGTAAAGTGGCCTAATGATCTCTATCTGAAAGACCGCAAGCTTGCGGGGATCTTAGTGGAGTTGACCGGAAAGACTGGCGATGCGGCTCACTTAGTCATAGGTGCAGGCATCAATCTTAAGATGCGCGAGCCGGCCTCTGATTCTATTGATCAAGGCTGGATTAATTTGCAAGAAGCCGGTGTGAACATCGATCGCAACCAGTTAACCGCCACCTTATTGCAAGAGTTGCGTTCCGCACTGCGCCAATTTGAAGTAGAAGGGTTAGCCCCGTTTATTACTCGCTGGCGCAAGTTGGATAATTTCCTCGACCGTCCCGTTAAGTTGTTAATAGGCGAAAAGGAAATTCACGGTATCGAGCGCGGGATTGATCAGCAAGGTGCATTATTGCTGGAACAAGATGGGCTAATTAAATCATTTATCGGCGGGGAAATATCCCTTCGCGGACTCTGATAATAATAAAGGAGGGATAGCTCCCTCCTTAAACTACTTCCTCAATCTGACATTTTCAACCGCATGGTTAGCGCTCTTCGTCATGATCAGACTTGCTCTTTCTCGGGTGGGGAGAATATTTTCTTTTAAATTCAATCCATTAATTTCGGTCCACAATTGCGTAGCTATATTTACCGCTTCTTCTTCGGGAAGCTTCGCATAGTGGTGGAAATATGAATCTGGATCCGAGAATGCACCCTGACGGAATTTAAGGAAGCGGTTTATATACCAGCTTTGTAATAAGTCTTCCGGTGCATCCACATATATAGAGAAATCAACAAAGTCAGACACAAATACGCGATGAGGATCGTGTGGGTAATCCATTCCACTTTGTAAGACATTCAATCCTTCGAGAATAAGAATGTCGGGTTGTTCTATGACTTTATTTCCGTCGGGGATGACATCGTAAATAAGATGTGAGTAGACGGGCGCTTTTACGCTTCTGGCCCCCGACTTTACCTCGGAAACGAAATTGACCAATTGGTGCATGTCGTAAGATTGTGGGAATCCCTTCTTCTTCATGATCCCACGCTCCTGAAGCGTTTTATTGGGATACAAGAATCCATCTGTTGTGATCAGCTCGACGGTTCTGTGTTCTGGCCAGCGGCTAAGTAGTGCTTGTAAGACACGCGCAGTCGTACTTTTGCCTACAGCTACACTGCCTGCAATACCAATCACGTAAGGAATTTTCTGACCGTCAGTTCCCAGGAATTGTTCTAATACGGCCTGACGGCGAAGATTGGAACTGATGTAAAAATTGAGAAGGCGTGAAAGCGGCAGATAGATTTGTGCTACTTCCTCAAGTGACAGGTCCTCATTGATACCTTTGAGTTTCACGATTTCCGCTTCTTTGAGCGTTAGCGGAACTGAGTCACGTAGGGCTGCCCACTGAGCTCTGTCGAACTGTAGGTAAGGGGTTGCCAAAGATGAGTCTCTTTTTTTCATAAGTTAAAGTCTGCCTGTTAGCGCAGGTCAGGAAAGGCGCCGCACGCCAAGTCCAGACAGTAAACCAGCCGCCTATTATAGACAGCTTCGTTTTCGCCGTAGACATTTTTCTCATAACTTAACGATTTCTTTGATTGAGTTAAAAATTATTTAAGAAACTTATGAAATCGTCTTTCCTCTTAAACGAATTTAGGATTGCCCAATGGAACGGGCATTGTGTAGAGAGAAAGGGCTATCTTAGTGGTTTGTAATACACTACATCTGAGCGGGAATTCTGTACTACCGAACTGCGGCATCGGTATCCCTGGGCGCGGTAGAATGATTCAGCTCCAGTACCAGACTGAAGGTCGGATGACAGCATGTCACAACGCAGGTCTAACGCTGTTTCCTCCAGCTCGCGCATCATTTTCCTGGCGATCCCTGAGCGTCTTGCTTTGGGATGGACAAGCAAAGTTGTCACTGAACCTGACAGCGTTTGATCTGCCGCATTGTCCATCTTTAATTGCACCGTGCCCACCACCCCGTGACTGTCCCTTGCTATCCACAACATCAAGAGTTGCGAATTAATCTGTGGCCTGAGGTCGTGGAAGAAGTTTTCAGCCATCTGCGATGAAAGGGGTTGCTCAAATCCCATTGGCGCACCTTGTTCAATCGCACCAATTAAGAGGGAAGCGAGCTCATATTGATAAATGGGCAGGGTAGCAGCATTCAACAGAACAACTTTCATAGACTTCTTCCTCTGTAGCGTGATGACTGCGGGCCTAAAAACCAGGCGAATGTGATCCTGCAAGAAGTAAGCCATGTGTAAATTGACCTCATTGGCTGGGATAGTTTGCAGGGGCATGAAAAATCACGCACTCAAATGGTGCCTATCAACAATCGTGGTGCAAATTAAATGTTTTTAGGCATCGCTCTGGTTCAGGTAGATTTTAAGGAGGTGTTAAACGGGAGGCTGTGGAAGATTGTCCGCTTGAGGTGGAATAGCGAGTGCATCGATTTGCACAATGTTTAGTCTTTTTTAGGTCCTAAAACGTCGTTATTATTATTTTTTGCATAAAACATGAGCGATAGAGAAAAAGACGCGATTTTTTTGTTGCATACCCCGCCAAGTCTCCCTAGAATGCGCAGCACTTGATGCCGGCATAGCTCAGTTGGTAGAGCAACTGACTTGTAATCAGTAGGTCCCGAGTTCGACTCTTGGTGCCGGCACCATTCAAGTACTTAAAATTAGGTGGGGTTCCCGAGCGGCCAAAGGGAGCAGACTGTAAATCTGCCGTCATCGACTTCGAAGGTTCGAATCCTTCCCCCACCACCAAACGAGCCTTAGCAATAAGGCAACTTACAATGTAAGAATACGTTGTAAGTGAAGGTGAGGTTTAAGTGTCTCATTTCCTTATCCCCCGTCTTCGAGTTCTTCAGAACAATTAGGTAGCCGAGTTCCAGGATGCGGGCATCGTATAATGGCTATTACCTCAGCCTTCCAAGCTGATGATGTGGGTTCGATTCCCACTGCCCGCTCCAAGTATGTGCTGATATAGCTCAGTTGGTAGAGCGCACCCTTGGTAAGGGTGAGGTCGGCAGTTCGAATCTGCCTATCAGCACCACTTCAAAATCCTCCCTCCTGATTTTCTTTCTGTAAACTAATTCGTCAAGCAAATGCTTGGTTGATGTGGTGATACCACCGATTTAACCGTGTCTTAGAGGGACAATCGATGTCTAAAGAAAAGTTTGAACGTACAAAACCGCACGTTAACGTTGGTACTATCGGCCACGTTGACCACGGTAAAACTACCCTGACTGCTGCAATCACTACCGTTCTGGCTAAAACCTACGGTGGTTCTGCTCGTGCATTCGATCAGATCGATAACGCACCAGAAGAAAAAGCTCGTGGTATCACCATCAACACTTCTCACGTTGAATATGACACCCCAGCTCGCCACTACGCGCACGTAGACTGCCCAGGACACGCCGACTATGTGAAAAACATGATCACCGGTGCTGCTCAGATGGACGGCGCTATTCTGGNTTTGAACGTACAAAACCGCACGTTAACGTTGGTACTATCGGCCACGTTGACCACGGTAAAACTACCCTGACTGCTGCAATCACTACCGTTCTGGCTAAAACCTACGGTGGTTCTGCTCGTGCATTCGATCAGATCGATAACGCACCAGAAGAAAAAGCTCGTGGTATCACCATCAACACTTCTCACGTTGAATATGACACCCCAGCTCGCCACTACGCGCACGTAGACTGCCCAGGACACGCCGACTATGTGAAAAACATGATCACCGGTGCTGCTCAGATGGACGGCGCTATTCTGGTTGTTGCTGCGACTGATGGCCCGATGCCACAGACCCGTGAGCACATCCTGCTGGGTCGCCAGGTTGGCGTTCCATACATGATCGTATTCATGAACAAATGCGACATGGTAGATGACGAAGAGTTGCTGGAACTGGTAGAGATGGAAGTTCGTGAACTTCTTACTGCTTACGATTTCCCAGGCGACGACATCCCAGTGGTTAAAGGTTCAGCGCTGAAAGCACTGGAAGGCGTACCAGAGTGGGAAGCTAAAATCCTCGAACTGGCTGGTTTCCTGGATAGCTACATCCCAGAACCAGAACGTGCTATCGACAAGCCATTCCTGCTGCCAATCGAAGACGTATTCTCCATCTCTGGTCGCGGTACCGTAGTGACTGGTCGTGTAGAACGCGGGATCGTGAAAGTGGGCGAAGAAGTAGAAATCGTCGGTATCAAAGATACTGTTAAGTCTACTTGTACCGGCGTTGAAATGTTCCGTAAACTGCTTGACGAAGGTCGTGCAGGCGAGAACGTTGGTGTACTGCTGCGTGGTATCAAACGTGAAGACATCGAACGTGGTCAGGTTCTGGCTAAACCAGGTTCAATCAAACCNAACCAGAACGTGCTATCGACAAGCCATTCCTGCTGCCAATCGAAGACGTATTCTCCATCTCTGGTCGCGGTACCGTAGTGACTGGTCGTGTAGAACGCGGGATCGTGAAAGTGGGCGAAGAAGTAGAAATCGTCGGTATCAAAGATACTGTTAAGTCTACTTGTACCGGCGTTGAAATGTTCCGTAAACTGCTTGACGAAGGTCGTGCAGGCGAGAACGTTGGTGTACTGCTGCGTGGTATCAAACGTGAAGACATCGAACGTGGTCAGGTTCTGGCTAAACCAGGTTCAATCAAACCYCACACCACCTTTGACTCAGAAGTTTATATTTTGAGCAAAGATGAAGGCGGCCGTCATACTCCGTTCTTCAAAGGCTACCGTCCACAGTTCTACTTCCGTACAACTGACGTGACAGGTACCATCGAACTGCCAGAAGGCGTAGAGATGGTAATGCCAGGTGATAACATCAACATGGTAGTGACCCTGATCCATCCAATCGCGATGGATGATGGTTTGCGTTTCGCAATCCGTGAAGGTGGCCGTACCGTAGGTGCAGGTGTTGTTGCTAAAGTTATCGCTTAATCGCTGATAATTTTTTGTCACTTTACGTTGACGCAATAGACACTAAAAGGGCATCATTCGATGCCCTTTTCTACGCTGTGGCGCTAGAACCTATCTCATCAGCGATTTATACGTCATAATCATTGGTGAGATAGGCTCTGAGATATAGCGTAAAACACCGAGTTGCGCTCACTGTAGAGCATCGATCGGTTTGGTTTGCCTCGCGATGCGAGGCAAAGTTGTTTGTTCTGAATCATTGTGACGGGTTGGTTTATGAGTGCGAATACCGAGGCTCAAGGGAGCGGGCGCGGCCTGGAAGCGGTAAAGTGGGTAGTTGTTGCCGTTTTGTTGGTCGTAGCTATTGTCGGTAACTATTATTACCGTGCATACAGCCTGCCGTTACGTGCGCTGGCAGTGGTTGTTGTGATTGCGATTGCAGGTGCAGTGGCATTATTGACGGCTAAAGGCAAAGCGACAGTAGCATTTGCGCGCGAAGCGCGTACTGAAGTACGTAAAGTAATTTGGCCTACACGCCAGGAAACATTGCATACCACACTGATCGTTGCTGCGGTAACTGCCGTCATGTCACTGATTCTGTGGGGGCTGGATGGTATTCTGGTCCGCCTGGTATCTTTTATTACTGGCTTGAGGTTCTAAATGTCTGAAGCACCTAAAAAACGTTGGTACGTCGTTCAGGCGTTTTCCGGCTTTGAAGGCCGCGTAGCGCAATCGCTACGTGAGCACATCAAATTGCACGACATGGAAGAGCTGTTCGGCGAGGTGATGGTTCCTACGGAAGAAGTGGTTGAAATCCGTGGTGGTCAACGTCGTAAAAGCGAACGCAAATTCTTCCCAGGTTATGTGCTGGTTCAAATGGTGATGAATGATGCCAGCTGGCACTTAGTGCGTAGCGTTCCTCGCGTGATGGGCTTCATCGGCGGTACTTCTGACCGTCCTGCACCAATCAGCGATAAAGAAGTCGACGCTATCATGAACCGCCTGCAACAAGCCGGTGATAAGCCACGTCCTAAGACTCTGTTTGAGCCGGGTGAGCTGGTCCGTGTTAATGACGGTCCATTCGCTGACTTCAACGGTGTTGTTGAAGAAGTGGATTACGAGAAAAGCCGTCTTAAAGTGTCCGTTTCTATCTTCGGGCGTGCTACACCCGTCGAGTTGGATTTCGGTCAGGTAGAGAAAGGTTAACAACTCTTTCAATATCCATTCGAACAGATGTTGTGCAAGGCGCGAAATTAAATTATAATTTCGCGCCTTTTGTTTTTATGTGCAGCCTCTGCAGGTAAAACATAAAGAAGAAAGTACTGCAAATAACGGGGAGCCTCTTCAAACAGGCGATATCACCCAAACGAGGATATTTACCATGGCCAAGAAAGTACAAGCCTACGTTAAGCTGCAAGTTGCAGCTGGTATGGCAAATCCAAGTCCGCCAGTTGGTCCAGCATTGGGTCAACAAGGCGTGAACATCATGGAATTCTGTAAGGCATTCAACGCTAAGACTGAAAGCGTTGAGAAAGGCCTGCCGATCCCTGTTGTAATTACCGTTTACTCTGACCGTTCTTTCACCTTCGTTACCAAAACGCCTCCAGCAGCTGTATTGCTGAAGAAAGCGGCTGGTATCAAGTCTGGTTCCGGCAAGCCGAACAAAGACAAAGTAGGTAAAGTAACGACTGCTCAGGTTCGTGAAATCGCAGAAACCAAAGCTGCGGACATGACTGGTTCTGACGTGGAAGCCATGGCGCGCTCCATCGAAGGTACTGCTCGTTCCATGGGCCTGGTAGTGGAGGATTAATAAATGGCTAAGCTGACCAAGCGCATGCGCGTGATCCGTGACAAAGTTGATGTTACTAAACAATATGACATCAACGAAGCTGTTGCACTGCTCAAAGAGCTGGCCACCGCTAAATTCGTTGAAAGTGTAGACGTTGCCGTTAACCTCGGTATCGATGCACGTAAATCTGATCAAAACGTTCGTGGTGCTACCGTTCTGCCTAACGGCACCGGTCGTTCTGTTCGCGTTGCCGTCTTCGCCCAAGGTGCAAACGCTGAAGCTGCTAAAGCTGCAGGCGCTGAGCTGGTAGGTATGGAAGATCTGGCTGACCAGATTAAGAAAGGCGAAATGAACTTTGACGTTGTTATTGCTTCCCCGGATGCAATGCGCGTTGTAGGTCAATTAGGTCAGGTTCTGGGCCCACGCGGCCTGATGCCTAACCCGAAAGTTGGTACTGTAACCCCTAACGTTGCTGAAGCTGTTAAGAATGCTAAAGCAGGTCAGGTTCGTTATCGTAACGACAAAAACGGTATCATCCATACCACTATTGGTAAGGTTGATTTCGAATCCGACAAGCTGAAAGAAAACCTGGAAGCTCTGTTGGTTGCTCTGAAAAAAGCGAAGCCTTCTCAGGCTAAAGGCGTTTTCATCAAGAAAGTAACTCTGTCCACTACCATGGGCGCAGGTGTTTCTATTGATCAAAGCGGCCTGAACGCAGTAGCTCTGTAATTTGCTACCTGCTTTTATCGCTTTACGCGGGCGGTAGATTTGTCTAGAATCTATGGCCCGTTGTTTCGTTAACGCGAAACCAAGATTTTTCGGTTGGAGCCTGGCCTATCCAGGCCTCCGTCCAAGACCGCAGGTGGCCCGAAAGGGACTTAATTTTTCCTGCGTAGACGGTGACAGAGCCTGAAGAAAATTTTTCTTTGTTATTTGTAATAAAGAACAAGAATAGTCTTTGCTGGATTCTCTGCTCACCGTGTTTGAACGCTTGATATCGATCTCGGTAACAAGCGATGTGAGTTCCGGGGATTTTCCCCGGCTAAATCCAGGAGCAAAAAGCTAATGGCATTAAATCTTCAAGACAAACAAGCGATTGTTGCTGAAGTCATGGAAGTAGCCAAAGGCGCGCTGTCTGCGGTTGTTGCGGATTCCCGTGGCGTAACTGTAGATAAAATGACTGAACTGCGTAAAGCAGGTCGTGAAGCTGGCGTTTACATGCGTGTTGTTCGCAACACCTTGATGCGCCGCGTCGTTGAAGGTACTCAGTTTGAGTGCCTGAAAGACACGTTTGTTGGTCCAACCTTGATTGCATTTTCTTCTGAGCACCCAGGCGCTGCTGCCCGTTTGTTCAAAGATTTCGCAAAAGCGAATGCAAAATTTGAGGTTAAAGCTGCGGCCTTTGAAGGTGAGTTTATCTCTGCGGCTCAAATTGACCGCTTGGCAACTCTGCCTACTTACGATGAAGCAATCGCACGCCTGATGGCAACCATGAAAGAAGCCGCTGCTGGCAAATTGGTTCGCACTCTGGCTGCAGTACGCGATCAGAAAGAAGCTGCTTAAGCAGTCTTTCTTTTCTCGTTTATTTGCTTTCGTATAAACTATTTCTGAATTTTAGGAACACTTGAAATGTCAATCACTAAAGAACAAATCATTGAAGGCGTTGCAGCTCTGTCTGTAATGGAAATCGTTGAACTGATCTCCGCTATGGAAGAGAAATTCGGCGTTTCTGCTGCTGCTGCTGTTGCAGGTCCTGCTGCTGCTGCTGAAGCTGTTGAAGAAAAAACTGAATTCGACGTTATTCTTGCTGCTGTTGGCGCGAACAAAGTTGCTGTTATCAAAGCAGTTCGTACCGCAACTGGCCTGGGTCTGAAAGAAGCTAAAGACCTGGTAGAGTCTGCTCCGGCAGCTCTGAAAGAAGGCATCAGCAAAGACGACGCTGAAGCACTGAAAAAATCTCTGGAAGAAGCTGGTGCTTCTGTTGAAGTTAAGTAAGTTTAACTTCCTGGAGTGCAGTCTGTCCTAACAGACTGATGGCTGGTGACTTTTTAGTCACCAGCCTTTTTGCGCTATAGAGTGTCAGTGGTGTTTCACACTGTTTGAGCACTGAACTACTCTAATATCTCTTCTTGATACGCCTTAATATATTGCTGCCGCTTGCTATGGCTCATCCATAGATAATGCACAACGAAATGATTTAAGAGTGATAGAAACAGATATTGCGGAAAGCGTTTCTGCTTTCCGGTCGACATAAACGGTGTTGCATGAACTGTCCTTCTCAGGGCAGACAAGATTGGGTCACTGATCAGCGAGCTGAGGAACCCTATGGTTTACTCCTATACCGAGAAAAAACGCATTCGTAAGGATTTTGGTAAACGTCCACAAGTCTTGGACATTCCCTTTCTCCTTTCTATCCAGCTTGACTCGTTCCAGAAGTTTATCGAGCAAGATCCGGAAGGCCAGCACGGTTTGGAAGCTGCATTCCGTTCTGTATTTCCAATCAAAAGCTACAGCGGTAATTCTGAGCTGCAATACGTTAGCTACCGTCTTGGTGAGCCAGTATTTGACGTTAAAGAATGCCAGATCCGTGGTGTAACTTTCTCCGCGCCATTGCGTGTGAAACTGCGTCTGGTTATCTACGAGCGTGAAGCGCCAGAAGGTACGGTCAAAGACATCAAGGAACAAGAAGTCTATATGGGCGAAATTCCGCTCATGACCGAAAATGGTACCTTTGTGATTAACGGTACTGAGAGGGTTATCGTATCTCAGCTGCACCGTAGTCCAGGCGTATTCTTCGACAGTGATAAGGGTAAAACCCATTCATCGGGTAAAGTGCTGTACAACGCACGTATCATTCCTTATCGCGGTTCGTGGTTAGATTTCGAGTTCGACCCGAAAGACAACCTGTTTGTGCGTATTGACCGTCGCCGCAAATTGCCAGCGACCATCATCCTGCGTGCATTAAGCTATACCACTGAGCAGATCCTTGACCTGTTCTTTGAAAAGGTGACTTACCAGATCCGCGACAACAAGTTGCAGATGGAACTGGTACCTGAGCGCCTGCGTGGTGAAACAGCCTCGTTTGATATCGAAGCTGACGGCAAAGTCTATATCGAAAAAGGCCGCCGTATCACTGCTCGCCATATTCGTCAGCTTGAAAAAGACGACATTCAGCGCATCGAAGTTCCTGTTGAATACATCGCAGGAAAAGTAGTTGCTAAAGACTACATCGACACTAATACCGGTGAGCTGATTGTTCCTGCGAACATGGAATTGTCTCTGGATTTACTGGCTAAATTGAGCCAGGCCGGACACAAAACGATTGAAACGCTGTTCACCAACGATCTCGATCATGGCGCGTACATGTCCGAGACCATCCGCGTCGACCCAACCAGCGATCGTTTGAGCGCATTGGTTGAGATCTACCGCATGATGCGTCCTGGTGAGCCGCCAACTCGCGAAGCTGCTGAAAGCCTGTTTGAGAACTTGTTCTTCTCTGAAGATCGTTACGACCTGTCCGCTGTTGGCCGTATGAAGTTCAACCGTTCTCTGCTGCGTGATGAAATCGAAGGTTCAGGTATCCTGAGCAAAGATGACATCACTCAGGTAATGAGAAAGCTGATCGGCATTCGTAACGGCCAGGGCGAAGTGGATGATATCGACCACTTGGGCAACCGTCGTATTCGTTCTGTCGGCGAAATGGCTGAAAACCAATTCCGTGTAGGTTTGGTTCGTGTTGAGCGTGCCGTTAAAGAGCGTCTGTCTCTTGGCGACCTTGATACACTGATGCCTCAGGACATGATCAACGCTAAGCCGATTTCGGCTGCGGTGAAAGAGTTCTTCGGCTCAAGCCAGCTGTCACAATTTATGGACCAGAACAACCCGTTGTCTGAGATCACGCACAAGCGCCGTATCTCTGCATTGGGCCCGGGCGGTTTGACCCGTGAACGTGCTGGCTTTGAAGTTCGAGACGTCCACCCGACTCACTACGGTCGTGTATGTCCAATCGAAACGCCAGAAGGTCCAAACATCGGTCTGATCAACTCCTTGTCTGTGTATGCACAGACCAATGAGTATGGTTTCCTGGAAACCCCTTACCGCCGTGTGCGTGAAGGTATGGTTACCGATGAAATTAACTACCTGTCTGCCATTGAAGAAGGCAACTTCGTTATCGCTCAGGCGAACTCCAACCTGGACGACGAAGGCCGCTTCCTGGAAGACTTAGTCACTTGTCGTAGCAAAGGCGAATCAAGCCTGTTCAGCCGCGACCAGGTTGACTACATGGACGTATCTACCCAGCAGATCGTATCCGTTGGTGCTTCTCTGATTCCATTCCTGGAACACGATGACGCCAACCGTGCATTGATGGGTGCGAACATGCAACGTCAGGCTGTACCTACTTTGCGCGCTGACAAGCCGCTGGTTGGTACCGGTATGGAACGTGCTGTAGCGGTTGACTCCGGTGTTACTGCCGTAGCCAAACGTGGCGGTACTGTTCAGTACGTGGATGCATCTCGTATCGTTATTCGTGTTAACGAAGAAGAGATGAATCCGGGCGAAGCAGGTATCGACATTTATAACCTGACTAAGTACACCCGTTCTAACCAGAACACCTGCATCAACCAGATGCCGTGTGTAAATCTGGGCGAGCCAATCGAGCGCGGCGACGTGCTGGCTGATGGTCCGTCAACAGATCTGGGCGAACTGGCACTGGGTCAGAACATGCGTGTCGCGTTCATGCCTTGGAACGGTTACAACTTCGAAGACTCCATCTTGGTCTCCGAGCGTGTGGTTCAGGAAGATCGCTTCACTACCATCCATATCCAGGAACTGGCATGTGTGTCCCGTGACACCAAGTTAGGGCCTGAAGAGATCACTGCCGACATCCCTAACGTGGGTGAAGCGGCGCTCTCTAAATTGGATGAATCCGGTATCGTGTATATCGGTGCTGAAGTGACGGGTGGCGATATTCTGGTTGGTAAGGTAACGCCTAAAGGCGAAACCCAACTGACGCCAGAAGAGAAACTGCTGCGTGCGATCTTCGGTGAGAAAGCGTCTGACGTTAAAGACTCTTCTCTGCGTGTTCCAAACGGCGTTTCCGGTACGGTTATCGACGTGCAGGTCTTCACCCGCGATGGCGTGGAAAAAGACAAGCGTGCGTTGGAAATCGAAGAGATGCAGCTGAAGCAGGCTAAGAAAGACCTGACTGAAGAGTTGCAGATCCTGGAAGCCGGTCTGTTTGCACGTATCCAGTCTGCTCTGGTTGCTGGCGGTGTTGAAGCCGATAAGCTTGGCAAATTGCCGCGCGATCGTTGGCTTGAGCTGTCGCTGACCGACGAAGACAAACAAAACCAGTTGGAACAGCTGGCCGAACAGTACGACGAACTGAAAACCGTGTTTGAGAAAAAACTCGAAGCGAAGCGTCGTAAAATCACTCAGGGCGATGACCTGGCACCCGGCGTGCTGAAAATCGTTAAAGTGTATCTGGCCGTTAAACGTCAGATTCAACCTGGTGACAAAATGGCTGGTCGTCACGGTAACAAAGGTGTTATCTCCAAGATCAACCCGATCGAAGATATGCCTTACGATGAAAACGGTACGCCGGTAGACATCGTACTGAACCCGCTGGGCGTTCCATCCCGTATGAACATTGGTCAGATTCTGGAAACCCACTTGGGTATGGCCGCGAAAGGCATTGGTGAAAAAATCAATGCGATGCTGAAGAAACATGAAGAAGTTTCCAAGCTGCGCGAGTTCATCCAGAAAGCCTATGATCTGGGCGACGATGTCCGTCAAAAAGTTGATCTGAGCACCTTCACCGACGACGAAGTTCTGCGTCTGGCTGAAAACCTGAAGAAAGGCATGCCAATCGCAACGCCAGTCTTCGATGGTGCGAAAGAGACAGAGATCAAGCAACTGCTTGAAATGGGCGGTGTCCCAACCTCTGGCCAGATCACACTGTTTGACGGCCGTACCGGCGAGCAATTTGAGCGTCAGGTTACCGTCGGCTACATGTACATGCTGAAACTGAACCACCTGGTTGACGATAAGATGCATGCGCGTTCTACCGGTTCTTACAGCCTTGTTACTCAGCAGCCGCTGGGTGGTAAAGCTCAGTTCGGTGGTCAGCGCTTCGGTGAGATGGAAGTGTGGGCACTGGAAGCATACGGTGCTGCGTATACCCTGCAGGAAATGCTGACTGTTAAATCCGATGACGTGAACGGCCGTACCAAGATGTATAAAAACATTGTGGATGGCGATCACCGGATGGAACCAGGCATGCCGGAATCCTTCAACGTATTGTTGAAAGAGATCCGCTCTCTGGGTATTAACATCGAGCTGGAAGACGAGTAAGTACTCGAATTCGCACTGATCACAGGGGCACCTGCCTGTTTAGCAATAGACAGCAGGTGCCTAACAGGTCTAACCCGACGGGAGCTAATCCGTGAAAGACTTACTAAAGTTTCTGAAAGCGCAAACTAAAACCGAAGAGTTTGATGCGATCAAAATTGCTCTGGCCTCGCCAGACATGATCCGTTCTTGGTCTTTTGGTGAAGTTAAGAAGCCAGAAACCATTAACTACCGTACGTTCAAACCAGAACGTGACGGCCTTTTCTGCGCCCGTATCTTCGGACCAGTAAAAGATTACGAATGCCTGTGCGGTAAGTACAAGCGTTTAAAACATCGCGGCGTGATCTGCGAGAAGTGTGGCGTTGAAGTGACCCAGACTAAAGTACGCCGTGAGCGTATGGGCCATATCGAACTCGCTTCCCCGACTGCACATATCTGGTTCCTGAAATCGCTGCCTTCGCGCATCGGTTTGTTGCTGGATATGCCACTGCGTGACATCGAACGTGTTCTGTACTTCGAATCCTATGTGGTTATCGAAGGCGGCATGACTAACCTCGAAAAACGCCAGATCCTGACTGAAGAGCAGTATCTTGACGCGTTGGAAGAGTTTGGTGATGAGTTTGACGCCAAGATGGGCGCAGAAGCTATCCAGGCCCTGTTGAAAAACATGGATCTGGAAGCAGAATGCGAACAGCTGCGTGAAGAGTTGAACGAAACTAACTCCGAAACCAAGCGTAAGAAACTGACCAAGCGTATTAAGCTGCTGGAAGCGTTCGTTCAATCTGGTAACAAACCAGAGTGGATGATCCTGACCGTGCTGCCGGTACTGCCGCCAGACTTGCGTCCACTGGTTCCGTTGGACGGCGGCCGTTTCGCAACGTCGGATCTGAACGATCTGTATCGTCGCGTAATCAACCGTAACAACCGTCTGAAACGCCTGCTGGATCTGGCTGCGCCAGACATCATCGTACGTAACGAAAAACGTATGCTGCAAGAAGCGGTAGATGCTTTGCTGGATAACGGCCGTCGCGGTCGTGCAATCACCGGCTCTAACAAGCGTCCGCTGAAATCTCTGGCAGACATGATTAAAGGTAAACAGGGTCGTTTCCGTCAGAACTTGCTGGGTAAACGTGTCGACTACTCTGGTCGTTCCGTTATCACCGTAGGTCCATACCTGCGTCTGCACCAGTGTGGTCTGCCGAAGAAAATGGCTCTGGAACTGTTCAAACCGTTCATCTATGGCAAGCTGGAACTGCGTGGCCTCGCGACCACCATTAAAGCCGCTAAGAAAATGGTTGAGCGCGAAGAAGCTGTTGTTTGGGATATCCTGGACGAAGTTATCCGCGAACACCCGGTACTACTGAACCGTGCACCAACCCTGCACCGTTTGGGCATCCAGGCGTTTGAACCTGTTCTGATCGAAGGTAAAGCCATCCAGCTGCATCCGCTGGTTTGTGCGGCATACAACGCCGACTTCGATGGTGACCAGATGGCTGTTCACGTACCGTTGACGCTGGAAGCTCAGCTGGAAGCGCGTGCGTTGATGATGTCTACCAACAACATTCTGTCACCTGCGAACGGCGAGCCAATCATCGTTCCTTCTCAGGACGTTGTCTTGGGTCTGTACTACATGACCCGTGACTGTGTTAACGCCAAAGGCGAAGGCATGGTTCTGACAGGTCCTAAAGAAGCTGAGCGAATTTACCGCGGCGGTCTTGCCTCTCTGCATGCGCGTGTCAAAGTGCGTATTACAGAAGAGATCAAGAACACTGAAGGTGAGTCAATTCACCAGACGACAATTATCGATACCACAGTAGGTCGTGCGATCTTATGGATGATCGTACCTAAAGGCCTGCCGTTCTCTATCGTTAACCAGCCGTTGGGTAAAAAAGCTATCTCCAAAATGCTTAACACTTGTTACCGCATCTTGGGCCTGAAGCCGACCGTTATTTTTGCTGACCAGATCATGTACACCGGTTTTGCTTACGCTGCCCGTTCAGGCGCGTCAGTAGGTATCGATGACATGGTTATCCCTGCTAAGAAAGCAGAGATTATCGAAGAAGCCGAAACCGAAGTTGCAGAGATCCAGCAGCAGTTCCAGTCTGGTCTGGTAACAGCGGGCGAACGCTATAACAAAGTTATCGATATCTGGGCCGCAGCTAACGAACGTGTTGCTAAGGCAATGATGGAAAACCTGTCTGTTGAAGACGTCGTCAACCGTGACGGTGTGGTTGAACAGCAAGTTTCCTTCAACAGTATCTTTATGATGGCCGACTCCGGTGCGCGTGGTTCCGCTGCACAGATTCGTCAGCTGGCCGGTATGCGTGGCCTGATGGCCAAACCGGATGGTTCCATCATTGAAACGCCAATCACCGCGAACTTCCGTGAAGGTCTGAACGTACTCCAGTACTTCATCTCTACTCACGGTGCGCGTAAAGGTTTGGCGGATACCGCATTGAAAACGGCAAACTCCGGTTATCTGACCCGTCGTCTGGTTGACGTGGCACAGGATCTGGTAGTAACCGAAGACGACTGTGGTACGCACGAAGGCATCATGATGACTCCGGTCATCGAAGGTGGCGACGTTAAAGAACCACTGCGCGAACGCGTTCTGGGTCGTGTAACTGCTGAAGATATCATCAAGCCGGGTACGGCTGATATTCTGGTTCCACGTAACACCCTGCTTCACGAAAAGACGTGTGATCTGTTAGAAGAGAACTCTGTCGACAGCGTGAAAGTACGTTCAGTCGTAAGCTGTGAAACCGATTTTGGTGTGTGTGCAAACTGCTACGGTCGCGACCTGGCACGTGGTCACATCATCAACAAAGGTGAAGCAGTTGGTGTTATCGCAGCACAGTCCATCGGTGAGCCGGGTACCCAGCTGACGATGCGTACGTTCCACATCGGTGGTGCGGCATCTCGTGCGGCAGCGGAATCGAGCATTCAGGTTAAGAACACCGGTACGATTAAACTGAGCAACCACAAGCACGTTACCAATGCGAACGGCAAACTGGTTATCACTTCTCGTAATACCGAACTGAAACTGATCGACGAATTCGGTCGTACCAAAGAACGTTATAAAGTGCCTTACGGCTCTGTAATGGGCAAAGGTGATGGCCAACCTGTTAACGGCGGCGAGACCGTTGCTAACTGGGATCCACACATCATGCCAGTTATCAGTGAAGTGAGTGGTTTCATCCGCTTTGCTGACATCGTGGATACCCAGACCATTACCCGTCAGACCGATGATTTAACCGGTTTGTCTTCACTGGTTGTTCTGGATTCTGCAGAGCGTACCGGTAGTGGTAAAGATCTGCGTCCGGCACTGAAAATCGTTGATGCCAAAGGTGATGACGTATTGATTCCAGGCACAGATATGCCTGCTCAATACTTCCTGCCAGGTAAAGCGATTGTACAGCTGGAAGATGGTACTCAGATCCACTCTGGTGACACCTTGGCGCGTATTCCTCAGGAATCCGGCGGTACCAAGGACATCACCGGTGGTCTGCCACGCGTTGCTGACTTGTTCGAAGCACGCCGTCCGAAAGAGCCTGCAATCCTTGCTGAAATCAGCGGGATCATCTCCTTCGGTAAAGAAACCAAAGGCAAACGTCGTCTGGTAATTTCTCCGTTGGATGGCAGCGATGCTTACGAAGAAATGATCCCTAAATGGCGCCAGCTGAACGTGTTCGAAGGCGAAATTGTGGAACGTGGTGACGTCGTATCCGATGGCCCAGAGTCTCCGCACGACATTCTGCGTCTTCGTGGTGTTCATGCGGTTACTCGCTACATCACCAACGAAGTGCAGGAAGTTTACCGTCTGCAAGGCGTTAAGATTAACGATAAACACATCGAAGTTATCGTTCGTCAGATGTTGCGTAAAGGCACCATCGTTAGCGCGGGTGGCACCGACTTCCTGGAAGGCGAGCAGGCAGAAATGTCTCGCGTTAAAATCGCTAACCGTAAGCTGGAAGCTGAAGGCAAAATCACGGCAACCTTTAGTCGTGACCTGCTCGGTATCACCAAAGCTTCTTTGGCCACCGAATCCTTCATCTCAGCTGCATCGTTCCAGGAAACGACGCGCGTTCTTACTGAAGCCGCTGTTGCGGGTAAACGTGATGAACTGCGCGGCCTGAAAGAAAACGTCATCGTTGGCCGTCTGATCCCAGCCGGTACTGGTTACGCTTATCATCAGGAACGTGCACGCCGTAAAGCTCAGGGCGAAGTGCCAGTTGTACCGCAAGTTAGCGCGGACGAAGCAACGGCTAACCTGGCTGAATTGCTGAACGCAGGTTTCGGTAACAGCAAAGACGATTAATCGCCTTCTGTCGAAACGCATAAAACCGCTCTCCCTGGAGAGCGGTTTTTTTTTGCCCGTAGTCTATCCATTGAGTTAATCGAAGAGGTGCCGCCATAAACCAGGGATGAGTCCAGTAAATGGCGGCTTTTTGGAAGCGGAGCCAGGATCAGCGGCTCCGGCCACTTACGAAAGTGCAGCGGCAAAAGCACATTATCGACTCCTGCTTAAAGAGACGAGTGGCTTATATCAGGCTGCCGATCTACATTCAGATAAGAATTTACTCTCTCAGTTTTTGCCCATTTTAATGCGAGGCGCGCCCAAGAAAACTGTCCCAGTCTTTCCATACCGGTTGTAGCCCAGCTTGGGTTAGCGCATTTGAAACCTGTTGCACAGAGCGATTATCATGCGGTGCAAATTGTTCCAGCTCAGGGTGATCATCATCGGCATAGCCGCCGGGCTGGGTTTTGGATCCGGCGCTCACCGTATTGATCGCCAGCGGAACCACGTGATCGCGAAAGTAGGGTGATTCTCTGGTCGACAGTGAAAGCTCTACATCCGGCGCAAACAGGCGGAATGCGCAGATCAACTGTACCAGCTGCTTTTCCTCAAGGATCGACGCAGGTTCAATGCCACCGGCGCAAGGTCGCAAACGTGGAAAAGCTACCGAGTAGCGGCTTTGCCAGTAGGTCTGCTGCAGATAAAAAAGGTGTTCAGCCACCATGTAGCTGTCCGTTCGCCAGTTGCTGGAGAGCCCTAAAAGCGCCCCGAGACCGATTTTATCGATACCCACCCGGCCCAAACGATCCGGCGTCTCCAGTCGCCAGAAGAAATCCTGCTTCTGTCCACGCAGATGGTGCAGGGCATAGGTCGGGGCATGATAGGTTTCCTGATACACCAGCACCCCATCCAGTCCGAGCGTTTTCAGTTCACGGTACTCTTCCTGTGCCAATGGCTGGACTTCGATCATCAACGAATCAAACTGGCGACGGATCGTCGGCAAGTGCTGACGAAAATAGTCCATCCCGACTTTAGCCTTATGTTCGCCAGTGACCAGCAGCAGGTGTTTGAAGCCTAATGCATTCAGCGCATCACATTCGCGGCGAATCTCGTCTTCATCCAGGGTTTTCCGCTTAATGCGATTACTCATCGAGAAACCACAATAGGTACATTCATTGGCGCACAAATTAGACAGATAGAGCGGCGCAAAAAAATTCACCGTGTTGCCGAATCGCTGCCGTGTCAGGGTTTGCGCTTTTTGCGCCATCCGTTCGAGGTAAGGAAGGGCTGCCGGGGAGATCAGTGCCATAAAATCATCGCGACTGATCTTGGCTTGGCTAAGTGCACTCTCCACGTCACTGGCCGTTTTACTGTTAATGCGCATCGACAGGTCATCCCAGTCGAGCGTTTGCCAAACCTGAGTGAAATCGCTCATCGCATGATGTTCTCCGCCGGTGCATTGAGGAACCTGGTTAGCGGACTTGATGCCGAAGCTTCACGCCGTTTCCCGCCGAGACCGCTTTGCCGCGCCAGCAACCCGGCTTCTACTGCCAGGCTGAATGCCTGCGCCATAGCCACCGGATCACCGGCCACTGCGATAGCAGTATTGACTAAAACCGCATCGGCGCCCATTTCGATGGCTTCGGCGGCCTGGCTTGGTGCGCCGATACCTGCATCGACAATCACCGGCACTCGCGCTTGTTCGATGATGATCTGCAGAAAATCCCGGGTCAGTAAGCCCTGATTGGAGCCAATCGGCGCACCGAGGGGCATCACAGCGGCGCATCCTGCCTCTTCCAGCCGTTTACACAACACCGGATCGGCGCTGCAATAAGGCAGAACGATAAACCCCTGCTTGACCAATATCTCAGCAGCTTTCAACGTTTCTACCGCATCGGGCAGCAGGTATTTCACGTCGGGATGAATCTCCAGCTTGATCCACGATGTTCCCAGCGCTTCACGGGCCAGTTGCGCGGCAAAAATGGCCTCTTCGGCGGTTTTCGCCCCGGAGGTATTGGGCAGCAACCGTACGCCAAGCGCCTGCAGCGGGGCGAGGATATTGTCACCGCCACGGCGTAGATCGATGCGTTTCATGGCCATGGTTACTAATTGCGAACCGGAAGCGGCCAGCGCCTGCTGCATCAGCGCAGCGCTGGAAAATTTCCCTGTTCCAGTTAACAGGTGTGAGGTAAAGGTCGTATCAGCAATCTTTAACATGTCATCCTCCGGCGATGGCCTGAAACAGTAAAATATTGTCGCCATCTTTAAGCCAGTGTGCGGGCCAATGATGGCGTGGAATAATCACCTGATTGACCGCCAGCGCGCTGCCGGGCTGCTCAAGATTCATTTTTTCGAGTAATTGAGACAATGTCAGTGCTTGATCAAAAAGGTGAGATACATCATTGATGATCAGGTTCACGGCCGGTCTCCACAGATGGCGCAAACCTCGGAGCGCGTTAACTGAACGGTGCACCAACTTTGCTGTTTACCGTCGAATAACCTGAGCTTACCGCTCAATGCGCTGCCCATCCCGGCGATGATCTTCAGTGCCTCCAGCGCCTGTAAAGTCCCGATCACGCCGACCACCGGCCCGAGTACACCCGATGTGCGACAGTTACGCGCAGGCGTGTCATGGTCGGGATAAAGACAGGCGTAACAGCCCTGTCCGTAAGGTGGTTCGAGTACGAACAATTGACCGCTGAACCCGACGGCGCTGCCGCTGACCAGCGTTTTTTCTGCTTCAATACAGGCTTTGTTCACCGCGTGACGGGTGGTCATATTGTCGCTGCAGTCGAGGACCAGATCGGCTGCGGCCACGGCGGCTGTCAGTGCATGGCCGGCCAGCCGTTCAGTGATAGCAGAAACCTCACACAGCGGGTTTAGCCGTAGTAGTTCCCGCTTTGCCAGCCGTGCTTTGGACTGATCCAAATCGGCCGTGCGGTATAAGATTTGCCGCTGAAGATTAGTGATGTGCAGCGTATCGTCATCCGCCAGCGTTAGCTGGCCGACACCCGCTGCGGCAAGATACAGCGCCGCCGGTGAGCCAAGACCACCAAGACCTACAATCAACACTTTCGCCGCCTGAATTTTTTCCTGCCCGCCAGGGCCAAACTCCTCCAGTAACAACTGGCGGCTGTAGCGCATAAAGGCCTGATCATTAAGCATTGCCCGCCCCCCCAGTCTCGCAGAGTGCCAGCAGTTCGGCGGTTGCCGCACGCCAGTCAGCGGCGAGCGTTATCGCACTTACTACGGCAATGCTGCCAACACCGGTCGCCAGTACGGACGGCGCCCGCTCAAGGCTGATGCCACCGATGGCCACCGTCGGAAAACGGCCATTCAACTGTTTGATATGACGGGCCAGCTCTTCCAGACCCTGTGGGGCTGATGGCATCTCTTTGGTTTGCGTCGGGAAGATATGCCCCAGAGCGATATACGAAGGTTTTACCGCCACGGCGCGCGCCATTTCTGCATCATCGTGTGTGGAAACGCCCAGCCGTAAACCTGCCTGATGAATCGCCTGTAAATCGGCGGTATCAAGGTCTTCCTGACCCAGATGCACGCCGTAAGCCTGATGCTTAACCGCCAGATGCCAGTAATCATTGATGAAAAGACATGCCTGATACTGGCGGCCGAGCTTAATGGCTTCGATGATCGCTGGTTCAACCTGGTCATCGGGCAGATCTTTCACCCGTAGCTGGATAGTTTTAACGCCTGCGTCCAGTAGCCGGGCTATCCATTCGACGGTATCGACCACCGGATAGAGCCCAAGATGAAAAGGCACCGCAGGAAATGTATTGAGTATTGGCATTATTTACCCGCCTCCGGGCTGAAGCTGCCCGCTGGATGGTAAAGCTCACTGCCGCGCGAACGGAACTCGGCAGACATCTGTGCCATGCCAGTTTCGGCAATCTCAATCGGCTGGGCTTTGGCTTCCAGCGTGGCGGCGTAATCGCGGACTTCCTGGGTTATTTTCATCGAGCAGAATTTCGGGCCGCACATTGAACAGAAATGGGCGACTTTGCCGGACTCCTGCGGCAGGGTTTCATCGTGGTAGGCGCGAGCGGTGGCAGGATCGAGTGCCAGATTGAACTGATCTTCCCAGCGGAATTCAAAGCGGGCTTTTGACATCGCATTGTCACGGATCTGCGCGCCAGGATGACCCTTTGCCAGATCCGCCGCGTGGGCCGCAATTTTATAGGTGATCAAACCTTGTTTAACGTCTTCTTTATTGGGCAGGCCAAGGTGCTCTTTTGGCGTGACGTAACACAGCATCGCGCAACCAAACCAGCCGATCATCGCTGCACCGATGCCTGAGGTGAAATGGTCATAGCCCGGCGCGATATCGGTGGTTAGCGGCCCCAGCGTATAGAAAGGCGCTTCATGGCAGTGCTCCAGTTCTTCAGTCATGTTGCGGCGGATCATCTGCATCGGCACATGCCCCGGCCCTTCGATCATGACCTGAACGTCATATTCCCAGGCGATTTTGGTCAGCTCGCCCAGCGTGTGCAGTTCTGCAAACTGTGCTTCGTCGTTGGCGTCCTGAATTGAACCCGGGCGCAGGCCGTCGCCCAGCGACAGCGCCACGTCATAGGCGGCGCAGATTTCACAAATCTCGCGGAAATGCTCGAACAGGAAGCTCTCACGGTGATGTGATAGACACCATTTCGCCATGATAGAACCGCCGCGCGAAACAATGCCAGTCAGGCGTTTGGCGGTCATCGGCACGTAACGCAGTAACACACCAGCGTGGATGGTGAAGTAATCAACACCTTGCTCAGCCTGCTCCAGCAGCGTGTCGCGGAACATCTCCCAGTTCAGGTCTTCAGCGATGCCATTCACTTTTTCCAGCGCCTGATAGATTGGCACGGTGCCGATGGGTACCGGGCTGTTACGCAGGATCCATTCACGTGTTTCGTGTATATAGCGACCGGTGGAGAGATCCATTACGGTATCCGCGCCCCAGCGAGTCGACCATACCAATTTTTCAACTTCCTCTTCGATAGAGGACGTCACCGCCGAATTACCAATGTTGGCGTTCACTTTCACCAGGAAATTTCGCCCGATGATCATCGGCTCAGATTCAGGGTGATTGATATTGGCAGGAATAATCGCACGACCGGCGGCGACTTCCTGGCGGACAAATTCAGGAGTGATGTTAGCGGGCAGATGGGCGCCGAAACTTTCGCCAGGATGCTGCTGGAGTAACACCTCACCACGAATCCGCTCACGGCCCATATTTTCACGCAGGGCGATGAATTCCATTTCCGGCGTGATGATGCCTTTACGGGCATAGTGCAACTGGGTGACATTTTTGCCAGCGGATGCTTTTCGCGGGTGGGGGAGATGATCAAAACGCAGATGGTCGAGGCCTTCATCGGCCAGCCGTTGCTGAGTGAAACCAGAGCTAACCTGAGGCAGGGTTTCAGTATCACCGCGCGCCAGGATCCAGTCAGATCGCAGCTTTTTCAGCCCAGAGTGAACATCGATAGTGGCTGCCGGATCACCATAGGGGCCTGCAGTGTCATACACCGGAATTGCTTCGTTCTCTTGATACTGCGGGGTGTCTTTACTGCCGCTGATTAAGGTCGGGCTGAGCTGGATTTCCCGCATGGGTACTTGCACGTCAGCGCGTTCGCCCTGCAAATAAATGCGTCGGGAATTAGGGAAGGCAACGCCCTGAAGGCTGTCGATAAATTGCTGGGCTTCGGCGCGCTGTTCGCGACGGTTGACGGGTTTTTTAGACGTGTTGGATTGAATACTCGACATAGCAAATTCCTCGTTGTGAACGTGATGGAAAATTGCTTGTCTGGAGGTTTACGGCAGGAGTAAAAACGGTCGGTTTAGCCGGTCAGGGCCGTGGATGAGCAGGGCCGTAAAGAGGCTAAACGCATGACATTACTCTTGTTCCCTTCGCGGGTACTAACCCGATCAGGTTCCGCGGATCCCGAATTAACGGTCTCAGCCTGGCGTAACGTCCGTGAGGAACGTCATGCGCTAGGCACTCCGACAAGAAGCCCCAATATATGAGGCTGATAGAAAAACTACAACCCCGTCCTTCATACTTCGAGCTGCCTCAAGGCGGCAACGCGAATTTCTTTGGACGTCATTGGGGGATTTTATGTTAACTGTTTTTTTGTTGGCAACTATGCCGGGCGCACAATCGCCGCTTGATTGGCAACCGGCGGCAATACGTCATCCACCTGGTCAAAAGCCAGCGTAATCAACTGATCTTCGAGAATAAAACGTGCATCCAGCGCTTCACCGATGTCTGACAGCGCATAGTGAAAAGCAAAGGCATTCTCATCATCGATATCATTTTCGGTATAACTGTCATGGAAAGCCATGATAGCTTCGGTATTTAGCTCGAGGGCCGGATAGATTTTCGAGGCGATCACTCTTTTCGGACTGTTGATGCCCGCGACTTCATCAATGATGCGCTGGTACAGATGAAAGTGGCCAGCGGAAAGGTAGTCCACCAGGTTATGGCAAAAGTTATCCAGCGCTTTTTCGTTGAGCGGGGTATGCTTTTCTTTCTTCGGCTTGAGGCCTACCAGGGTGCAATATGAAACTAACAACTCTTTGCGTGCGTGTAGCCACTGGTCGATAAACTCATTACTGCCACCAACGCGTTGGGTCAGTCTTTCCAGACGATTTAGCATGGTTGACTCCGTGAGCAAGAGAAAAGTAACCAAAACGTTAAAGGTTACTAATATTTAACTTCCGAAAACCAGATTGTCAGTCCCGTCGAGGTTATGCAACAACAATATGGAATTACAGATAACAGACCAACATAACGGCTGGTGGGTCATCAGCCACGAAGGCAAGCTTTGGCTGCCCGAGGGGGAGCTGCCTTTTGGCTCCTCGACTGACTTTCAGCTCACCGGTAAAACCGGGAGACAGATTGGCGAATGGGAAGGATCGCCAGTCTGGCTGGTGCGCAAGTCGATGGATAGCCATATGGTCTCCGCCCGGCAACTGCTTGATCAGGAAAAGGGTTTGTTCCAGCTGGTGGGGCGAGGTGTCCAACTGGCCGAGTTCTACCGTTCGCATAAATTCTGCGGATACTGTGGTCACGAGATGCATGTCAGCAAGACCGAATGGGCCGCATTATGCGGGCATTGCCGAGAGCGTTATTACCCGCAAATTGCGCCTTGCATCATTGTGGCTATCCGCAAAGGCGAAGAGATTTTACTGGCTCAGCATGTTCGCCACCGTAACGGGATCCACACCGTGCTGGCGGGTTTTGTCGAGGTCGGTGAGACGCTGGAAGAAACCGTCGCCCGAGAGGTAATGGAAGAGAGTAACGTGCGGGTCAAAAATGTCCGTTATGTTAGTTCTCAGCCATGGCCTTTCCCGAACTCCCTGATGATGGCGTTTATGGCCGACTACGACAGCGGCGAGATCAAACATGATCCTAAAGAGTTACTCAATGCTGGCTGGTACCGGTTTGATGCGCTGCCCCAGTTACCACCGCCTGGCACTATCGCCCGGCGTCTGATCGAAGACACCGTGGTTCTGTGCCGCGCCGAGCAGGATAGTGAGATATAATACGGCCCGATTATTTCGGGTCAGCAGATGATGAAGGAAGCCCCAATGAATGAGTTGAAGAATGATCGCTACCTGCGCGCTTTGTTGCGCCAGCCGGTAGATGTCACGCCAGTGTGGATGATGCGCCAGGCAGGACGTTATTTGCCTGAGTATAAACAGACCCGCGCACAGGCCGGTGACTTTATGTCGCTGTGCAAGAACGCGGAGCTGGCCTGTGAAGTGACGCTTCAGCCACTGCGCCGTTTTCCGCTGGACGCCGCCATTTTGTTCTCTGACATCCTGACCATTCCTGATGCCATGGGGTTAGGCCTCTACTTCGAAAACGGCGAAGGCCCGTGTTTCTCCTCGCCGCTGACCTGCCGCGCTGACGTCGAAAAACTGCCGGTTCCCGATCCAGAGATGGAACTGGGTTACGTGATGAACGCCGTGCGGACTATCCGTAAAAACCTGAAGGGCGAAGTACCGCTGATTGGCTTCTCCGGCAGTCCGTGGACGCTGGCGACCTATATGGTGGAAGGGGGAAGCAGTAAGGCTTTCACCAAAATCAAAAAGATGATGTATGCCGAACCGGCAACACTGCATCTTCTGCTGGATAAACTGGCTGACAGCGTGATTTTGTATCTGAATGCGCAAATCAAAGCCGGGGCACAATCGGTGATGGTGTTTGATACCTGGGGTGGCGTTCTGACTCCGCGCGACTATCGTGAATTCTCGCTCAACTATATGCATAAGATCGTTGATGGATTGATCCGCGAAAATGACGGTCGCCGTGTACCGGTCACCTTGTTTACTAAAGGGGGCGGCCAGTGGCTTGAAGCGATGGCCGCGACAGGTTGTGATGCGCTCGGTCTGGACTGGACGATTGACATCGCGGATGCGCGCCGCCGCGTCGGGGATAAAGTTGCTCTGCAGGGAAATATGGATCCGTCTATGCTTTACGCTGCGCCGGTGAGAATTGAGCAGGAAGTCGAGACGATTCTGTCTGGCTTCGGCAAAGGCAATGGTCACGTCTTTAATCTGGGGCATGGTATTCATCTGGACGTTCCACCTGAAAATGCAGGGGCGTTTGTGGAGGCTGTACACAGTTTGTCGCGTCGTTATCACGAATAAGGATTATCGCTAAGGTAATGGAATGATTGATATACGGGTTTTACGAGAAGAGCAGCGCGTTCTGGCTGATCACATTGTTTTGCAGGATCCTGATGATTTCCAAACGCCGAAGTTTATCGCTGGCGCTGATGTCGGTTTCGAGCAGGGCGGTGAGGTGACACGGGCGGCAGTCGTGGTATTACGCTATCCGTCACTGGAACTTGTTGACTACCAGATTGCCCGTATCCCGACCACCATGCCTTATATCCCCGGCTTCCTCTCATTTCGTGAGCTGCCAGCGCTCATGCAGGCCTGGCAGCAATTGCACCAGCGCCCAGACCTGGTGCTGGTGGACGGCCAGGGCATCGCGCATCCGCGTCGATTGGGTGTCGCCAGCCACTTCGGTTTAATGATTGATGTACCGACCATCGGCGTTGCCAAAAGTCGTTTGTGTGGCAAGCACTTACCGCTGGATGACGCCCTGTTCAATAAGCAATCCTTGTATGACCGCGATGAACAGATTGGTTGGGTATGGCGCAGTAAACTACGGTGCAATCCATTGTTTATCTCTCCGGGAAACCGTATCAGCCTTGAGTCGGCCTTTTTCTGGGTCGAGCAATGCATGCGTGGATATCGTTTGCCAGAGCCAACCCGTTGGGCCGATGCCGTTGCGTCAAATCGTGCCGCTTTTCAGCGCTGGCAGCACTTGAGCGGGCATATTTAGGAATCAAGGAATAGGGATATTGATCTATTTCAGGTAAACTCCGGCGCAGAAAAAGTTAAAGAGAACCAACCATGTTACGTAATCCCATACATTTACGTCTTGAAAAGCTGGAAAGTTGGCAACATCTGACGTTCATGGCGAGTCTTTGTGAACGCATGTATCCCAACTACCAGATGTTTTGTCTGCAATCCGGGTTCGGTGAGGCACAACTGTACCGCCGTATTCTGGATTTGGTTTGGGAAACCCTGGTGGTCAAAGACGCCAAGGTCAACTTTGACTCTCAGCTTGAGAAACTTGAGGAAGCGATCCCTTCCTCTGATGACTACGATATTTACGGGGTTTACCCGGCCATTGATGCCTGTATCGCATTAGGCGAACTGATTCATTCACGCCTGAGCGGTGAAACGTTATCGCACGCGATTGCCGTTAGTGAAGCATCAATTCGTACCGTTGCCATGCTGGAGATGACTCAGGCTGGCAAGGAAATGACCGACGAAGAACTTAAGGTTATTCCTGCTATAGAGGAAGAATGGGACATCCAATGGGAGATTTTTCGCCTGTTGGCTGACTGTGAAGAGCGTGACCTTGATTTGATAAAAGGGTTACGTTCTGACCTGCGTGAAGCCGCTGTCAGTAACATCGGCATAAATTTAACGCAATAAGGCAAGAAAACGTGATTTAACGCCTGATTTGTCGTGCCTTAAGGCTTCACATCCGCACCCTGTCTGGTCTACATTTGGGGTGCGTAAAAAAAGTGGCTATCGGTGCGTGTATGCAGGAGGGTGCTGTCAATCGGCATATCCGTCGCACTCGATGCTTTGCAAACGATAAACACACTGTAAAGGATAACTTATGAACAAGACTCAACTGATTGATGTAATTGCGGACAAAGCTGATCTTTCCAAAGCACAGGCCAAAGTTGCTCTTGAATCTACTCTGTCTGCTATTACCGAGTCTCTGAAAGAAGGTGATGCTGTACAATTGGTTGGTTTCGGGACTTTCAAGGTAAATCATCGTAACGAGCGTACTGGTCGTAACCCACAGACTGGTAAAGAAATCAAAATCGCAGCTGCCAACGTGCCTGCGTTCGTTTCTGGTAAAGCTCTGAAAGACGCTGTTAAGTAATTGCTTGCAGTGAAAAGAATAAGCGAAGGGGCAGCGAATAAGCCCCTTATGTTTATCACCCCCAGACTGGCGGCTGCTTTGCTGGTGCTCAGTCTGGTGGGTTGCAGCTCCCATGACGACACCCCACGTTTTACCGCAACGGGCTACGTAGCCGACCAGGGCATTAATCGCCTGTGGCGACTCGACGATGCCCAGCATCAACCCCAGACTATCGTCAACGTGTATAGCCCCTATCACGGTGGTGACACGGTGATCACCCGTTATGAATATCAGCAGGGCCAGTTGCACCTGATGAGACAAACTCATGCCACGAAAACTGACTTAGGCGTCATGCTGCGTTTTGACAACGAAGGTAATGTCAGTTTTATGCAGCGGCAACTGCCCGAAAAACGTGAAAAGCTCTCCTCTGACGATATCGAGCTGTATAAATATCAGGCCAGTAAATTACTGAACCTGAGCAATACGCTGCGTGCAGGTAACGTTGAATTAGTACAGGGGCAATGGAAGCAAGGCGTGATCACTTCTTGCGCAGGTCAACCTGTTACGCCTTCACTCAGTGTTCGTTCGCAGGTTTGGCTGGCAAAACGCGCTTCGCGATCGAATGACCACCTCGGGCTTGCGTGGCTTACCGCGCCGGAGGGCGACGAATTGCTGTTAGTGGCCAATGAAGATTTCTGTAAGTGGGAACCTAAAGAGTCAGATCTCTAACGCGGTGTTTATCCCATACCGAATAGAAAAAAGAAAGGCACGCCGAAGCGTGCCTTTTTGCGGTCTGGAGCAGGATCATTTTTCCTGTTCGCGGGCTATTGCGCGGTAACCGATATCTTTGCGGCAGAAACTGCCTTCCCAGTGAATATCTTTCGCTAACTGATAAGCGCGTAGCTGTGCTGCGGCCACGGTTTTACCCAGCGCTGTGACACAAAGAACGCGCCCACCGTGGGTCACCACACGCTCATTCTGCAAGCGGGTCCCGGCATGGAACACTTTACCGTCAGGCACTTCTTCCAGTGGCAGGCCGTGGATAACTTCACCGTTGGTGTACTCTCCCGGGTAGCCTCCCGCTGCCAGCACGACGCCCAGAGAAGGGCGCGGATCCCATTCGGAAGTGACTTCATCCAGGCGGCCTTCTGCACCGGCGAGGCAAAGTTCAACCAGATCAGAACGCATGCGCAGCATAATAGGCTGGGTTTCCGGGTCACCAAAGCGGCAGTTGAATTCAATCACCTTTGGCTGGCCGTCGGCAGAAATCATCAAACCGGCATACAGGAAACCGGTATAGGTATTATTTTCAGCCGCCATGCCGCGCACGGTTGGCCAAATTACCTGGTCCATGACGCGCTGGTGGATCTCATCGGTCACGACGGGTGCAGGAGAATAGGCACCCATGCCGCCGGTGTTTGGGCCAGTATCGGCATCACCGACGCGTTTATGATCCTGGCTGGTGGCCATCGGTAACACGTGCTCACCATCCACCATCACGATGAAACTGGCTTCTTCGCCATCGAGGAACTCCTCAATAACGATACGGTGTCCTGCATCGCCAAAGGCATTGTCTGCCAGCATGTCAGTCACGGCGTCTTCAGCTTCTTTCAGCGTCATCGCCACGATCACGCCTTTACCGGCGGCCAGACCATCAGCCTTGATCACAATCGGGGCGCCTTTGCTGCGCAGATATGCCAGCGCAGGTTCTACCTCAGTGAAGTTCTGGTAATCCGCACTTGGGATATGATGGCGGGCGAGAAAATCTTTGGTGAAGGCTTTTGAACCTTCCAACTGCGCGGCTTCTTGCGTCGGGCCAAAAATCTTCAGGCCAGCGGCACGGAATGCATCAACCACACCTATCACCAGCGGTGCTTCAGGACCGACAATAGTCAGGCCGATATCATGACTTTTGGCGAAAGCCAGCAAGCCGATAATGTCAGTTGCGGCGATGTCGACATTTTCCAACAACGGCTCTAGTGCAGTGCCCGCATTACCCGGTGCGACATACACTTTATCCGCCAGTGGCGATTGAGAGGCTTTCCATGCCAGCGCGTGTTCACGACCACCATTGCCGATAATTAAAATATTCATTCGAAGACTCCGGGTGAGCGGGCGCGTGGCACCCGCTGAAAGAATTAGTCAGTTTCTATTAATGGCGGAAATGACGCATATCGGTAAACAGCATCGCAATGCCGTGTTCGTTGGCGGCGGCGATCACTTCATCGTCGCGAATAGACCCGCCTGGTTGGATCACGCAGGTGATGCCAACAGCGGCCGCAGCATCAATGCCGTCACGGAACGGGAAGAAAGCGTCAGAGGCCATCACCGAACCTGCGACTTCCAGGCCTTCATCAGCAGCTTTAATACCTGCGATTTTCGCGGAGTACACACGGCTCATTTGGCCTGCGCCAATGCCGACAGTCATTTTGTCACGTGCATAAACGATGGCATTGGATTTCACGAATTTCGCCACTTTCCAGCAGAATAACGCATCTGTAAGTTCCTGCTCAGTGGGCTGGCGCTCAGAAACGACGCGCAGATCTGCCGCTTCGACCATACCCAGATCACGGTCCTGTACCAGTAAACCGCCATTCACACGTTTAAAGTCCATGGCCTTTTCACGAGCCTGCCACTGACCACAGGTCAGAACACGCACATTTTGTTTGGTGGCCGTCAGTGCCAGGGCTTCTTTAGTGACAGATGGGGCAATAATTACTTCCACGAACTGGCGACTGATGATGGCTTTCGCGGTGTCGGCATCCAACTCGCGGTTGAAAGCGATAATGCCGCCAAAGGCGGAAGTCGGGTCGGTTTTATACGCGCGCTCATAAGCGGCAAAGATTGAATCACCGATAGCGACACCACAAGGGTTAGCGTGCTTGACGATCACACAGGCAGGCTCAGCAAATTCTTTCACGCACTCCAGCGCCGCGTCGGTATCGGCGATGTTGTTATATGAGAGCGCTTTACCCTGCAGTTGAGTCGAAGTGGCAACAGAAGCTTCACTGACATTCTCTTCTATATAGAAGGCCGCGTTCTGATGGCTGTTTTCGCCATAGCGCATATCTTGCTTCTTTATATAGCTGAGATTCAACGTACGGGGGAACTGGCCAGAAGGTTTATCCGTTTCGCCATGATAGGCCGGAACCATCGTACCGAAGTAGTTAGCAATCATGCCGTCGTAAGCCGCAGTGTGCTCAAACGCTTTAATCGCCAGGTTGAAGCGGGTTTCTAACGTCAGCGAACCGTTATTGTTATCCATCTCTTCAATAATAGAAGCAAAGTCTCCATTCTTGACCACGATAGCCACGTCTTTGTGGTTCTTCGCCGCCGAGCGCACCATGGTTGGGCCGCCGATATCAATGTTCTCTACGGCATCTTCCAACGAACAATCCGGGCGTGCGACTGTTTGCGCGAAGGGATAAAGATTGACGACCACCATATCGATAGGTGCAATGGCATGCTGCGCCATAATTGCATCGTCTTTACCGCGACGACCTAAAATCCCGCCATGCACTTTTGGGTGCAGAGTTTTGACGCGTCCATCCATCATTTCGGGGAATCCGGTGTAGTCGGAAACTTCGGTCACAGACAGACCTGCATCAGCTATCAGACGCGCGGTTCCTCCTGTAGAGAGTAATTCCACGCCACGTTGAGTTAATGCTTGGGCGAATTCTACGATACCGGTCTTGTCAGAAACGCTGAGCAGGGCGCGGCGGATTGGACGAGATTCTTGCATGGTGGTTATATCCTTGGCTTTGGAGTCGCAATAAAGAGCGTTATCTGAATTTAATGACCGCTTTCCTCTCTTTATATAGAGCAATTTTCAGAAAAACGCGGGAATGAGTTCAGATAACGGTCCTTTGAACACTCACTTTTCATTCGCCCCCCATTAAGGGTGAGGAAAACTGACGCGCGAAATTGTAGCGAAAACGATTGCGCGGCGCTCGTAAAATTTGAGATTCCTGGTCGTCTGTGGATAAGTTTGTGTAAAACACGGTATAAGCAGTGCATTTGCTGTGGAATGCAGCAAACAGTGATTTTTCCTAAAATTAGCCCTTGCGGCCTGCTGAGAACTCCCTATAATGCCGCTCCATCGACAGGGAACAACGTGAACAACATCACGGAGTAACCGGGTCGGAAAGATTAAAAACAGCGGCAACCGAATGAAATAAACGGTTGACACTGAAAGAGGAAAGCGTAATATACGCCACCTCGAGTTGCCAAGCGAAAGCGCGTAACTCACTGCTCTTTAACAATTTATCAGACAATCTGTGTGGGCACTCACAAGACGATATCAGCCACTTCGGTGGCAAAAAATATCAAGTCTTAAAGAGTGACCAAGCAGTAATTCATTTAAGTGAATTATTACGAAAGTTAATTTTTGAGCACCGCTTCACGAGTTGAAGCAAATCGAACTTTTAA
>NZ_RCZD01000025.1 GCF_006438725.1 Ewingella americana
AACCAGAACGTGCTATCGACAAGCCATTCCTGCTGCCAATCGAAGACGTATTCTCCATCTCTGGTCGCGGTACCGTAGTGACTGGTCGTGTAGAACGCGGGATCGTGAAAGTGGGCGAAGAAGTAGAAATCGTCGGTATCAAAGATACTGTTAAGTCTACTTGTACCGGCGTTGAAATGTTCCGTAAACTGCTTGACGAAGGTCGTGCAGGCGAGAACGTTGGTGTACTGCTGCGTGGTATCAAACGTGAAGACATCGAACGTGGTCAGGTTCTGGCTAAACCAGGTTCAATCAAACCCCACACCACCTTTGACTCAGAAGTTTATATTTTGAGCAAAGATGAAGGCGGCCGTCATACTCCGTTCTTCAAAGGCTACCGTCCACAGTTCTACTTCCGTACAACTGACGTGACCGGTACCATCGAACTGCCAGAAGGCGTAGAGATGGTAATGCCAGGTGATAACATCAACATGGTAGTGACCCTGATCCATCCAATCGCGATGGATGATGGTTTGCGTTTCGCAATCCGTGAAGGTGGCCGTACCGTAGGTGCAGGTGTTGTTGCTAAAGTTATCGCTTAATCGCTGATAATTTAATGCAATATGAAAGAGGGTGCTTCGGCACCCTTTTTTATGCGCTGAAGTTGCAATAATAACGATTCTCATTTACGATAAGGTTAGGTTTTGTTCGATGTGTGGTTTCTATGTATGTATGTTTGTGTAACTCTGTCAGTGATAAAGCAATCCGTCAGGCTGTTCATCGCTATCAGCCCAAGACGTTTCAGCAGTTAAGGAATTTTGTCCCAGTAGGGACCCAATGCGGAAAATGCATCCGGGTAGCACGTCAGATAATGGAAGACGAATTACAACTGATACCTCAGTTCGACAACATCGCTTAAAATACATCGTCGAAAAGTAGGCCTTTTCTTTGACTTACTCTGATCCGGATCTACGCTTTAGATACTGGAATGGAGGAGTTACCTATGAAAGGCGATAAAAAAGTCATTGCACACCTCAATAAACTTCTTGGAAATGAACTGGTTGCTATCAATCAGTACTTTTTGCATGCCCGTATGTTCAAGAACTGGGGATTACTGCGTCTGAACGGCATCGAATATCATGAGTCCATTGACGAAATGAAACATGCCGACATTTACATTGAACGGATCCTTTTCCTTGAAGGATTGCCAAACTTACAGGATCTCGGCAAGCTGAATATCGGCGAAGATGTTGAAGAGATGTTGAAATCTGATTTGGTTCTGGAACTTGAAGGGGCGAAAGATCTACGCGAAGCCATCGCGTATGCCGACTCAGTACATGATTACGTCAGCCGTGATGTGATGATAACTATCCTCGCAGATGAAGAGCATCATATCGATTGGCTCGAAACTGAACTGGAGCTAATTGGCCGCATTGGCATCCAAAATTATATCCAGTCCCAGTTGAAAGACGATTCTCAATAAATCAGACTTCTGTTAGCGAAAAGAACATCAGCCAGAAAACATTGCTCTCCTGGCTGATGTAAACAACTCCACCTGCCAGCGCTAGACATGGCCCAAAAGGGATCTCGTTCGTCGTTTTTCTAACCATTACGCGCACAAGGGTAAAACTCAATCCTATCAGTGCAGCCAGAATGCATAAATAGGGCAAAGACTGCCACCCCACCCATGCGCCCAGGGCTGCCAGCAGTTTGAAATCCCCGTATCCCATCCCTTCTTTATCGCGCAGAATTCTGTATCCCCAATACAAACCCCACAATGCCAGATATCCTGCAACGGCCCCGTATAGCGAGTCATGAAGTGTTACTTCACCTGCTACTGAATGAGTCAGTAGTCCTAACCACATCAACGGCAGTGTCAGCATATCGGGCAATAAATAGGTTGAACTGTCGATCAGGCTCAAAGCCAGCAAGAACCACATTAGTATGAGTGCACTGAGTAGAGTAAAAGGTGCATCGAACAGAAGAGACATGCAGAGAAATAGCAGCGCACAGGCCAGCTCACTTAAAGGATAGGCCAGGGGAATTTTCACATGGCAGTAGTGACATCGTCCTCGTAAAAGCAGCCAACTGAAAAGCGGGACATTCTGCCAGAACCTCAGTGGGTGTTTGCATTTAGTACAATGTGATGCTGGGAAGCAAAGGTTGAGTTGGCTTCTATCTTCAGGCCTATGTCTATTGAGCATCAAAGGTAAACGGTAGACTACGACGTTAAGAAAACTTCCCGCTGTCAGGCCAATCGCAAAGACTATGTTGTGGTAGATAACATTTGGTGATGAAAGAAAATCAACAATCGACGAATAGTTCAAGGGTGCAACTCCATGTAGGTGAGGCCGGAGGTCAGGCGTTCCTGCCTGTCGTGTGGGCAAACGATGATAGTGTAGGCCTGAGAGATAAGTGGGGGAGAGGTCCAGAGGTTTTTTATCGTCAAAAATGCGCGATGTATTCCGATACTTGGGATTGAGGGGCCTCATGGAAGTCTAAGTATGACGCGTTGTAGAACCACGTCCGCGAATCGGAGGGCTTGTGGATACAAACATAGCACGGCGGGATTTGGGTAAAATAAAAGCGTATTACTCAGTTTTACTGATCAGAAAGGTTGCTTCCTGCCCGCATTTACGTATAATGCGCGGGCTTACCTAATCTTGGTAGGTCTAATTCATTCAGAATTAGTTGTCTGGTCATGCAGTACTACCAGCCAAACAATACTCCCGATATGGGGGTTATATGAAGAACGATTACACTCACCCATCAATCGAAATGGGTATGAGTAGTAATTACTTACGTTTAAAATAATTGGAGCTCTGGTCTCATGCAGAACCAAAGAATCCGTATCCGCCTGAAAGCGTTTGATCATCGTTTGATCGATCAATCAACTGCGGAAATCGTTGAGACCGCGAAGCGCACTGGTGCGCAAGTTCGTGGTCCAATCCCGCTGCCGACCCGCAAAGAGCGTTTTACTATTCTGATTTCTCCGCACGTCAATAAAGATGCGCGCGATCAGTATGAAATTCGTACTCACAAGCGTCTGGTTGACATCGTTGAGCCAACCGAGAAAACCGTTGATGCTCTGATGCGTCTGGATCTGGCTGCTGGTGTAGACGTGCAGATCAGCCTGGGTTAATCAGGGTCATTGAGCGATTGAGAGGTTGAAACAATGATTGGTTTAGTCGGTAAGAAAGTGGGCATGACTCGTATCTTCACTGAAGATGGCGTTTCTATCCCAGTAACCGTTATCGAAATTGAAGCAAACCGCGTTACTCAGGTCAAAGACCTGGACAACGATGGTTACCGTGCTGTGCAGGTTACTACTGGTAGCAAAAAAGCTAACCGTGTAACCAAACCAGAAGCGGGTCACTTCGCTAAAGCTGGCGTAGAAGCTGGCCGTGGTTTGTGGGAATTCCGCCTTGCAGAAGGTGAAGAGTTTACCGCAGGTCAGAACATTAGCGTTGAAATTTTCGCAGACGTTAAGAAAGTCGATGTTACCGGTACTTCTAAAGGTAAAGGTTTTGCTGGCACTGTAAAGCGCTGGAATTTCCGTACCCAAGACGCTACCCATGGTAACTCCTTGGCACACCGTGGACATGGTTCAATCGGTCAGAACCAGACTCCAGGTAAAGTGTTTAAAGGAAAGAAAATGGCAGGCCAACTGGGTAACGAACGCGTAACCGTTCAAAGCCTGGATGTAGTACGTGTTGATGCTGAGCGCAACCTGCTACTGGTCAAGGGTGCTGTTCCGGGTGCTACCGGTGGCAACCTGATCGTTAAACCTGCTGTTAAGGCTTAACGTCGAGGAGATAGGAATGGAATTAGTAGTGAAAGACGCGCAAAGCGCGCTGACTGTTTCCGAAACTACCTTCGGGCGTGATTTCAATGAAGCGCTGGTACACCAGGTCGTTGTTGCTTATGCAGCAGGTGCCCGTCAAGGTACTCGCGCTCAGAAGACCCGTGCTGAAGTAACTGGTTCCGGTAAAAAGCCTTGGCGTCAGAAAGGTACTGGCCGTGCGCGAGCAGGTTCTGTAAAGAGCCCAATCTGGCGTTCCGGTGGTGTAACCTTCGCTGCAAAGCCACAGGACCACAGTCAAAAAGTAAATAAAAAGATGTACCGCGGCGCGCTGAAAAGCATTCTGTCCGAACTGGTACGTCAAGATCGCTTGATCGTAGTCGAGACGTTCTCTGTAGAAGCGCCTAAAACTAAGCTGCTTGCACAGAAACTGAAAGACATGGCTCTGGAAGACGTGCTGATTATTACCGGCGAAGTCGACGAGAACCTGTTCCTGGCCGCGCGCAACCTGTACAAGGTTGATGTTCGTGACGTAGCAGGTATCGATCCAGTAAGCCTGATCGCCTTCGACAAAGTCGTTATGACTTCTGACGCGGTGAAGCAAGTTGAGGAGATGCTGGCATGATTCGTGAAGAACGTCTGCTGAAAGTAGTGCGCGCGCCGCATGTTTCTGAAAAAGCCTCTACTGCGATGGAAAAGAACAATACCATCGTTCTCAAAGTTGCCAAAGACGCGACTAAAGCAGAAATCAAAGCTGCGGTTAAGAAACTGTTTGAAGTCGAAGTCGAAGACGTTAATACCCTGCTTGTTAAAGGCAAAGTGAAACGTCACGGTCAGCGTGTTGGTCGTCGTAGCGACTGGAAAAAAGCTTACGTTACCCTGAAAGAAGGCCAGAATCTGGACTTCATCAGCGGCGCAGAGTAAGTCGGAGGAGTTTGAACAATGGCAATTGTTAAATGTAAACCTACATCTCCGGGCCGTCGCCATGTTGTTAAAGTGGTTAACCAGGAGTTGCACAAGGGTAAACCTTATGCCCCGCTGCTTGAAAAACTGAGCAAAAGCGGTGGTCGTAACAACAATGGCCGTATCACCACCCGTCATATCGGTGGTGGCCACAAGCAGCATTATCGTCTGGTTGACTTCAAACGCAACAAAGATGGTATCGCAGCAGTGGTTGAGCGTCTGGAGTACGATCCGAACCGTTCCGCGAATATCGCGCTGGTTCTGTACAAAGACGGCGAACGCCGTTATATCCTGGCGCCGAAAGGCCTGAAAGTGGGTGACCAGATCCAATCTGGCGTTGATGCTGCAATCAAGACAGGTAACACCCTGCCTATGCGCAACATCCCAGTAGGCTCAACGGTTCACAACGTAGAAATGAAACCAGGTAAGGGTGGCCAGATGGCTCGTTCTGCTGGTGCCTACGTTCAGATCGTTGCTCGTGACGGTTCCTACGTAACTCTGCGTCTGCGCTCTGGCGAAATGCGTAAAGTTCAAATCGATTGCCGCGCCACCTTAGGTGAAGTCGGTAACGCTGAACATATGCTTCGCGTACTGGGTAAAGCAGGTGCAAGTCGTTGGCGTGGTATTCGCCCTACCGTTCGCGGTACTGCGATGAACCCAGTCGATCACCCACACGGTGGTGGTGAAGGTCGTAACTTTGGTAAGCACCCGGTAACCCCGTGGGGCGTTCAAACCAAAGGTAAGAAGACCCGTAGCAACAAGCGTACTGACAAGTTCATCGTACGTCGCCGTAGTAAAAAATAATTAGAGGATAAGCCATGCCACGTTCTCTCAAGAAAGGTCCCTTTATTGACCTGCACTTGCTGAAGAAGGTAGAGAAAGCGGTGGAAAGCGGTGACAAGAAGCCTTTGCGCACTTGGTCCCGTCGTTCAACGATCTTTCCTAACATGATCGGTTTGACCATCGCTGTCCATAATGGTCGTCAGCACGTACCAGTGTTCGTTTCCGATGAAATGGTCGGTCACAAACTGGGTGAATTCGCGCCGACTCGTACTTATCGCGGCCATGCGGCTGATAAAAAAGCTAAAAAGCGCTAAGGTAGGAGGAAGAGATGGAAACTATCGCTAAACATCGCCACGCTCGTTCTTCTGCTCAGAAGGTCCGCCTTGTTGCTGACCTGATCCGCGGTAAGAAAGTGTCGCAAGCTCTGGAAACTTTGGCCTATACCAACAAGAAAGCTGCTGGTTTGGTTAAGAAGGTACTGGAGTCTGCCATTGCTAACGCAGAACACAACGATGGCGCTGACATCGATGATCTGAAAGTCACGAAAATTTTCGTAGACGAAGGCCCAAGTATGAAGCGCATTATGCCTCGTGCTAAAGGTCGTGCAGATCGCATTCTGAAGCGCACCAGCCACATTACTGTGGTTGTGTCCGATCGCTGAGACTCTGGAGACTAGCAATGGGTCAGAAAGTACATCCTAATGGTATTCGCCTAGGTATTGTCAAACCTTGGAATTCTACCTGGTATGCAAATACCAAAGATTTCGCTGACAACCTGGACAGCGACTTTAAAGTTCGCCAGTTCCTGACTAAGGAATTGTCGAAAGCTTCCGTTTCTCGCATCGTTATCGAGCGTCCAGCGAAGAGCATCCGTGTGACTATTCACACCGCTCGTCCTGGCATCGTTATCGGCAAGAAAGGTGAAGATGTCGAAAAACTGCGTAAGGTCGTAGCGGGTATCGCTGGCGTTCCTGCGCAAATCAATATCGCCGAAATCCGTAAACCGGAACTTGACAGCAAATTGGTTGCTGACAGCATCACTTCACAGCTGGAACGTCGTGTTATGTTCCGTCGTGCTATGAAGCGTGCTGTACAGAACGCAATGCGTCTTGGCGCTAAAGGAATTAAAGTTGAAGTAAGCGGCCGCCTTGGCGGTGCTGAAATCGCGCGTACCGAATGGTACCGTGAAGGTCGTGTTCCGTTGCATACTCTGCGTGCGGATATCGATTACAACACTTCCGAAGCGCACACCACTTATGGTGTTATCGGCGTAAAAGTGTGGATCTTCAAAGGTGAGATTCTGGGTGGTATGGCTGCAGTTGAACAACCTGAACCGGCTGCTCAACCTAAAAAGCAGCAGCGTAAAGGCCGCAAGTAAGGAGAGTCGCTGATGTTACAACCAAAGCGTACAAAATTCCGTAAAGTGCACAAGGGTCGCAACCGTGGCCTGGCGCAGGGTACGGATGTGAGCTTCGGCACTTACGGTCTGAAAGCTGTTGGCCGTGGTCGTCTGACTGCTCGTCAAATTGAAGCAGCACGTCGTGCGATGACCCGTGCAGTTAAGCGTCAAGGTAAGATCTGGATCCGTGTATTCCCGGACAAACCGATCACCGAGAAGCCACTGGAAGTTCGTATGGGTAAAGGTAAGGGTAACGTGGAGTATTGGGTTGCCCTGATCCAGCCTGGTAAAGTCCTGTACGAAATGGACGGTGTGCCTGAAGAGGTAGCTCGTGAAGCCTTCCAGCTGGCAGCAGCCAAACTGCCTATCAAAACCACCTTTGTAACTAAGACGGTGATGTAATGAAAGCACAAGAGCTGCGCGAAAAAAGCGTGGAAGAGCTGAACACTGAGCTTCTTAACCTTTTGCGTGAGCAGTTTAACCTGCGCATGCAAACGGCAAGTGGCCAGTTGCAGCAAACACACCTGTTGAAACAAGTGCGTCGTGATGTTGCACGTGTGAAGACTTTACTGACTGAAAAGGCGGGTGCGTAATGAGTGACAAGATCCGTACTCTGCAAGGTCGTGTTATCAGTGACAAAATGGAGAAATCCATGGTTGTCGCGATTGAACGTTTTGTGAAACACCCAATCTACGGTAAATTCATCAAACGTACGACTAAGCTACACGTACATGACGAGAACAACGAATGCGGTATCGGCGATGTCGTTGAAATTAGCGAATGCCGTCCGCTGTCTAAGACTAAGTCTTGGACACTGGTTCGCGTTGTAGGGAAAGCGGTTCTGTAATAGAATCACTGACTCGAAAATAGATAAACGGCTCATGAACTGTGGGCCGTTTATTTTTTCTACCCATAATCTGGAACCGGTGTTATAATGCCGCGCCCTCATTTGTGGGGATTTCTTAATGACCTATCCTGGGTCCTAAAGTTGTAGTTGACATTAGCGGAGCACTAACATGATCCAAGAACAGACTATGCTGACCGTGGCCGACAACTCCGGTGCACGTCGCGTAATGTGTATCAAGGTTCTAGGTGGCTCGCACCGTCGCTACGCAGGCATCGGTGACATCATCAAAATTACCATCAAGGAAGCAATTCCTCGCGGTAAGGTGAAGAAAGGCGATGTGCTGAAGGCGGTAGTGGTGCGCACCAAGAAGGGTGTTCGTCGCCCGGACGGTTCTGTCATTCGCTTCGATGGTAATGCATGCGTTATTTTAAACAATAACAGCGAGCAGCCTATCGGCACGCGTATTTTTGGGCCGGTAACTCGTGAACTGCGTAATGAGAAGTTCATGAAAATTATCTCTCTGGCACCAGAAGTACTCTAAGGAGCGAAACATGGCAGCGAAAATCCGTCGTGATGACGAAGTTATCCTGCTTACCGGTAAAGATAAAGGTAAGCGCGGTAAAGTTAAAAATGTCCTGTCTTCTGGTAAGGTCATTGTTGAAGGTATCAACCTGGTTAAAAAACATCAGAAGCCTGTACCGGCCCTGAACCAACCAGGTGGCATCGTTGAAAAAGAAGCTGCAATTCAAGTTTCTAACGTTGCACTCTTCAACTCGGCAACCGGCAAGGCTGACCGTGTAGGCTTTAGATTCGAAGACGGCAAAAAAGTCCGTTTCTTCAAATCTAACAGCGTAACTATCAAGTAATTTGGAGTAGTACGATGGCGAAACTGCATGATTACTACAAAGACGATGTCGTAAAAAAACTCATGGCTGAGTTTGGTTACAATTCTGTCATGCAAGTCCCTCGGGTCGAGAAGATCACCCTGAATATGGGTGTGGGTGAAGCGATCGCTGACAAGAAACTGCTGGATAATGCAGCAGCTGACTTGGCAGCAATCTCCGGTCAAAAACCGCTGATCACCAAAGCACGCAAATCAGTTGCAGGCTTCAAAATCCGTCAGGGCTATCCGATCGGCTGTAAAGTAACTCTGCGTGGCGAACGCATGTGGGAGTTCTTTGAGCGTCTGGTCTCCATTGCTGTTCCACGTATTCGTGACTTCCGCGGCTTGTCTGCTAAGTCTTTCGATGGTCGTGGTAACTACAGCATGGGCGTGCGTGAACAGATCATCTTCCCGGAAATCGATTATGATAAAGTCGATCGCGTTCGTGGTTTAGATATTACTATCACCACTACTGCGAAATCCGATGATGAAGGCCGTGCGTTACTGGCTGCCTTTAACTTCCCGTTCCGCAAGTAAGGCAGGGTTACTAATGGCTAAGCAATCCATGAAAGCACGCGAAGTCGTTCGCGTGAAACTGGCTGACAAATACCGCGCTAAACGCGAGGAATTGAAAGCTATTATCTCTGGTGTGAACTCATCCGACGAAGAACGTTGGGATGCTGTTCTTAAGCTGCAGTCTCTGCCGCGTGATTCCAGCCCGTCTCGTCAGCGTAACCGCTGCCGTCAAACTGGCCGTCCGCATGCTTTCCTGCGGAAGTTCGGGTTGAGCCGTATTAAAGTCCGTGAAGCCGCCATGCGCGGTGAAATTCCGGGCCTTAAGAAGGCTAGCTGGTAATTGTCACCAATTGAATCACGGGAGTAAAGACAGATGAGCATGCAAGATCCGATCGCGGATATGCTGACCCGTATCCGTAACGGTCAAGCCGCGAACAAAGTTGCGGTCACCATGCCTTCCTCCAAGCTGAAAGTGGCTATTGCCAACGTGCTGAAGGAAGAAGGCTATATTGAAGAATTTAAAATCGAAGGCGACACCAAACCTGAACTGGAATTAGTACTTAAGTACTACCAGGGCAAGTCAGTGGTAGAAAGCATTCAACGTATCAGCCGTCCAGGTCTGCGCATCTATAAGAAAAAAGATGAGCTGCCAAAAGTTATGGCCGGTATGGGTATCGCTGTTATTTCTACCTCTAAAGGTGTTATGACTGATCGTGCAGCTCGCCAGGCTGGTCTTGGTGGCGAGATTATCTGCTACGTAGCTTAATCGGGAGGAAAGCATGTCTCGTGTTGCAAAAGCACCCGTCGTCATTCCTGCCGGCGTAGAGGTAAAACTCAACGGTCAGGTTATTTCGATAAAGGGTAAAAACGGCGAGCTGTCACGTATTATCCATGACGCCGTTGAAGTTAAACAGGAAGAAAATACACTGACTTTCGCTCCACGCGAAGGCTCTGTAGACGGTTGGGCCCAAGCGGGGACTACTCGTGCACTGTTGAACTCAATGGTTGTTGGTGTTACCGATGGCTTCATTAAAAAGCTTCAACTGGTAGGTGTTGGTTATCGTGCTGCTGTTAAAGGCAACGTGGTGAATTTAGCCTTAGGCTTCTCTCACCCGGTCGATCATCAACTGCCGGAAGGCATCACTGCTGAATGTCCGACCCAAACTGAAATCGTGCTGAAAGGCGCTGATAAACAAGTTATTGGTCAGGTTGCAGCAGATTTACGTGCCTACCGTCGTCCTGAGCCTTATAAAGGCAAGGGTGTCCGTTACGCCGACGAAGTCGTGCGTACCAAAGAGGCTAAGAAGAAGTAAGGTAACACTATGGATAAGAAATCTGCTCGTATCCGTCGTGCGACCCGCGCACGCCGTAAGCTCAAAGAACTGGGTGCGACACGTCTGGTGGTACATCGTACCCCGCGTCATATTTACGCACAGGTCATTGCACCAAACGGTTCTGAAGTAATAGTTGCTGCATCTACTGTAGAAAAAACTATCACTGAGCAACTGAAGTATACCGGCAACAAAGATGCTGCCACTGCTGTAGGTAAAGCTATTGCAGAACGCGCATTGGAAAAAGGGATCACGAAAGTATCCTTTGACCGTTCCGGTTTCCAATATCATGGTCGAGTCCAGGCACTGGCAGATGCTGCCCGTGAAGCTGGCCTTCAGTTCTAAGGAAGAGGTTTAAGATGGCTCACATCGAAAAACAAGCTGGCGAACTGCAGGAAAAGCTGATCGCGGTAAATCGCGTATCTAAAACCGTAAAAGGTGGCCGTATCTTCAGCTTTACCGCACTGACAGTTGTTGGTGATGGTAACGGTCGCGTTGGGTTTGGCTACGGCAAAGCACGCGAAGTTCCGGCAGCGATACAGAAAGCGATGGAAAAAGCCCGTCGCAACATGATGAATGTCGCGCTGAACAGCGGCACCCTGCAGCATCCTGTTAAAGGTGCTCATACGGGTTCCCGTGTGTTCATGCAGCCGGCTTCCGAAGGTACCGGTATTATCGCCGGTGGTGCAATGCGTGCCGTCCTGGAAGTCGCTGGGGTGCATAACGTATTGGCTAAAGCTTATGGTTCTACAAACCCTATCAATGTGGTTCGTGCAACTATTGATGCTCTGGCAAATATGAAATCCCCACAAATGGTCGCTGCCAAGCGTGGTAAATCCGTTGAAGAAATTCTGGGGTAATTAACCATGGCAAAGACTATTAAAGTTACACAAACTCGCAGTTCCATTGGCCGTCTGCCGAAGCATAAAGCTACACTGCTCGGTCTGGGTCTGCGTCGCATTGGTCACACCGTAGAGCGTGAGGATACTCCTGCTGTACGCGGTATGATCAACCAAGTTTCCTACATGGTTAAGGTTGAGGAGTAAGAGATGCGTTTAAATACTCTGTCTCCGGCTGAAGGTGCCAAACAAGCGCCGAGGCGTGTAGGTCGTGGTATTGGTTCTGGCCTGGGTAAAACCGCTGGTCGTGGTCACAAAGGTCAGAACTCACGTTCTGGCGGTGGCGTACGTCGTGGTTTTGAAGGTGGTCAGATGCCTTTATATCGTCGTTTGCCGAAATTCGGCTTCACCTCTCGCAAAGCTATGATCACGGCAGAAGTTCGTCTGTCTGAACTGGCACTTGTTGAAGGCGACGTAATCGACCTGAACACGCTGAAAGCCGCTAACGTAGTTGGTATCCAGATCGAATTCGCGAAAGTTATCCTTTCCGGCGAAGTTGGTCGTGCGGTAACTCTGCGTGGTTTGCGTGTCACTAAAGGCGCTCGTGTTGCTATCGAAGCTGCTGGCGGTAAAATTGAGGAATAAGTAGCAGATGGCTAAGCAACCGGGGTTAGATTTCCAAAGTGCCAAGGGTGGACTAGGCGAACTGAAGCGCAGACTTTTGTTTGTTATCGGTGCGTTGATTGTTTTCCGTATCGGCTCTTTTATTCCGATCCCTGGTATTGATGCCACTGTACTTGCCAAATTGCTCGAGCAGCAAAGAGGCACCATCATTGAAATGTTTAACATGTTCTCTGGTGGTGCACTTAGCCGTGCTTCTATCTTTGCTCTGGGGATCATGCCGTATATTTCGGCATCGATCATTATCCAGTTACTGACGGTGGTTCATCCAGCGTTGGCGGAAATCAAGAAAGAAGGGGAGGCTGGCCGTCGCAAGATTAGTCAGTACACCCGTTACGGTACGCTGGTATTAGCTGTGTTTCAGTCAATCGGTATTGCTACCGGTTTACCGAACATGCCTGGTATGCAGGGCCTGGTGTTAAATCCAGGCTTTGCCTTCTACTTTACTGCAGTTGTGAGCTTAGTTACCGGGACAATGTTCCTGATGTGGCTGGGTGAACAGATTACTGAACGTGGTATCGGCAACGGTATTTCAATCATAATCTTTGCTGGTATCGTAGCGGGTCTCCCGCCGGCAGTAGCGCATACTATTGAACAAGCTCGGCAAGGCGACCTGCACTTCCTCCTGTTGCTGTTGGTTGCAGTTTTAGTGTTTGCAGTGACTTTCTTTGTTGTCTTTGTGGAACGTGGTCAACGCCGTATCGTCGTTAACTACGCTAAGCGTCAACAAGGTCGTCGTGTCTATGCAGCACAGAGCACGCACTTACCGTTGAAAGTGAATATGGCCGGGGTTATCCCTGCGATTTTCGCTTCCAGCATCATTCTGTTCCCCGCCACGATTGCATCATGGTTCGGGGGCGGAACTGGTTGGAACTGGCTGACTACGATTTCGCTGTATTTGCAGCCTGGACAACCGCTTTATGTGTTACTCTATGCGACTGCAATCATCTTCTTCTGTTTCTTTTATACTGCGTTGGTTTTCAACCCTCGTGAGACAGCAGATAACCTGAAGAAGTCCGGTGCATTTGTACCAGGAATTCGTCCGGGAGAGCAAACGGCGAAGTATATCGATAAAGTGATGACTCGTTTAACCTTAATTGGTGCGATGTATATTACTTTCATCTGCCTTATCCCGGAGTTCATGCGTGACGCAATGAAAGTGCCATTCTATTTTGGTGGTACCTCACTACTTATCGTAGTTGTTGTCATTATGGACTTTATGGCTCAAGTGCAAACTCTGATGATGTCAAGTCAGTACGAGTCTGCATTGAAGAAAGCAAACCTGAAAGGCTATAACCGCTAATCTGGTGCGTTTGCGAAGTTACGGAGAGTAAAAATGAAAGTTCGTGCTTCCGTCAAGAAATTATGTCGTAACTGCAAAATTGTTAAGCGTAACGGTATCGTTCGCGTAATCTGCAGCGCAGAACCGAAGCATAAACAGCGTCAAGGCTGATTATCTCGCATATTTTTCTTGCAAAGTTGGGTTGAGCTGGCTAGATTAGCCAGCCAATCTTTTGTATGTAAGCAGTAACGCTGTTTGAGTATCCTGAAAACGGGCTTTTCAGAATGGTGTTACCGTATATAAATAGTAGGAGTGCATAGTGGCCCGTATAGCAGGCATTAACATTCCTGATCAGAAACATACCGTAATCGCATTAACTTCGATCTACGGTATCGGCAAAACCCGCTCACAGGCTATCTGTGTAGCATCCGGTATTGCTGAAAATGTTAAGATCAGTGAGCTGTCTGAAGAGCAAATCGAAAAGCTGCGCGAACAAGTTGCCAAGTTCATTGTTGAAGGTGATCTGCGTCGTGAAGTCACCCTGAGCATCAAGCGTCTTATGGACCTTGGAACTTATCGTGGTTTGCGTCATCGTCGTGGTCTGCCAGTACGCGGTCAGCGTACTAAGACCAACGCACGTACCCGTAAGGGTCCGCGTAAACCGATCAAGAAATAATCGGGGTGATTGAATAAATGGCAAAGGCACCTGTTCGTACACGTAAACGTGTAAGAAAACAAGTCTCTGACGGCGTGGCTCATATCCATGCTTCTTTCAACAACACCATTGTTACCATTACCGATCGTCAGGGTAATGCTTTGGGTTGGGCAACAGCTGGTGGTTCCGGTTTCCGTGGTTCTCGTAAATCTACTCCGTTTGCAGCCCAGGTTGCAGCAGAGCGCTGCGCTGACGCAGTGAAAGAGTACGGTATCAAGAATCTGGAAGTTATGGTTAAAGGACCTGGTCCTGGTCGTGAGTCTACTATCCGCGCGTTAAACGCGGCTGGTTTCCGCATCACTAATATTACTGATGTGACTCCTATCCCTCATAACGGTTGTCGTCCACCGAAAAAGCGCCGCGTATAACGCTGCTTTTAGGATTGTTGGAGAGAGAAAATGGCAAGATATTTGGGTCCTAAGCTCAAGCTTAGCCGTCGTGAGGGCACAGATTTATTCCTTAAATCTGGCGTTCGCGCGATCGATACCAAGTGTAAAATCGATCAAGCTCCTGGTCAGCATGGTGCGCGTAAACCGCGTCTGTCTGACTATGGTGTGCAGTTACGTGAAAAGCAAAAAGTCCGCCGTATTTATGGCATCTTAGAGCGTCAATTCCGTAACTATTATAAAGAAGCAGCTCGCCTTAAAGGCAACACCGGTGAAAACCTGTTGCAATTACTTGAAGGGCGTCTTGACAACGTTGTTTATCGTATGGGTTTCGGCGCTACTCGTGCGGAATCGCGCCAGTTAGTTAGCCACAAAGCTATTATGGTAAATGGTCGCGTTGTTAACATCGCTTCTTATCAGGTATCTCCAAGTGACGTTGTCAGCATCCGTGAGAAAGCTAAACAGCAATCTCGCGTTAAGGCCGCTTTGGAGTTGGCTGAACAGCGTGAAAAGCCGACTTGGCTTGAAGTTGATGTCACTAAGATGGAAGGTGTGTTCAAGCGTCAGCCTGAACGTACTGATCTGTCCGCGGACATTAACGAACACCTGATCGTCGAGCTTTACTCTAAGTAAAGCTTAGTACCAAAGAGAGGACACAATGCAGGGTTCTGTGACAGAGTTTCTAAAACCGCGCCTGGTAGATATCGAGCAAGTTAGCTCGACGCACGCCAAGGTGACCCTTGAGCCTTTAGAGCGTGGCTTTGGCCATACTTTAGGCAATGCACTGCGCCGTATTCTGCTTTCATCCATGCCGGGTTGCGCTGTGACCGAGGTTGAGATTGATGGTGTACTGCATGAGTACAGCACCAAAGAAGGCGTACAGGAAGACATCCTGGAGATCCTGCTCAACCTGAAAGGGCTGGCGGTGAGAGTTCAAGGGAAAGATGAAGTTATTCTTACCCTGAATAAGTCTGGCATTGGCCCTGTGACTGCAGCCGATATTACCCATGATGGTGATGTCGAAATCGTCAAGCCGCAACACGTTATCTGCCACCTGACCGATGAAAACGCTGCTATCAGCATGCGTATCAAAGTTCAGCGCGGTCGTGGTTATGTGCCGGCGTCTGCCCGAATTCATTCGGAAGAAGATGAGCGCCCAATTGGTCGCCTGTTAGTAGATGCATGCTACAGCCCTGTAGAGCGAATTGCCTACAATGTTGAAGCAGCGCGTGTAGAGCAGCGTACTGATTTGGACAAGCTGGTTATCGAAATGGAAACCAACGGTACGATCGATCCTGAAGAGGCGATCCGTCGTGCGGCAACCATTCTTGCTGAACAACTTGAAGCTTTCGTTGATTTACGAGATGTACGTCAACCGGAAGTCAAAGAAGAGAAGCCGGAGTTCGATCCAATCCTGCTGCGCCCTGTTGACGATCTGGAATTGACTGTCCGCTCTGCTAACTGCCTCAAAGCAGAAGCAATCCACTACATCGGTGATCTGGTACAGCGCACTGAGGTTGAGCTACTTAAAACGCCTAACCTTGGTAAAAAATCTCTTACTGAGATTAAAGACGTACTTGCTTCTCGTGGTTTGTCTCTGGGCATGCGCCTAGAAAACTGGCCACCAGCAAGTATTGCTGACGAGTAACCGGATCACAGGTTAAGGTTTTACTGAGAAGGATAAGGTCATGCGCCATCGTAAGAGTGGTCGTCAACTGAACCGTAACAGCAGCCACAGACAGGCTATGTTCCGTAACATGGCCGGCTCTTTGGTTCGTCATGAGATCATCAAGACGACCCTGCCGAAAGCGAAAGAGCTGCGTCGCGTTGTTGAGCCGCTGATTACTCTTGCCAAGACCGACAATGTTGCAAATCGTCGTCTGGCATTCGCCCGTACTCGTGATAACGAGATCGTGGCAAAACTGTTTAATGAACTGGGCCCGCGTTTCGCGAGCCGTGCCGGTGGTTACACTCGTATTCTTAAGTGTGGTTTCCGTGCAGGCGACAATGCGCCGATGGCATACATCGAGCTCGTTGATCGTGCAGAGTCACAAGCAGAAGTAGCAACTGCTGAATAATCTGTAGATGCATGAAAAAACCGGGCTTGCCCGGTTTTTTTACATCCAAATTTTGCCCCTTCCCCCGTCCAGATTTAATTTTGACTTACTTTTCTTTGTGCAGGCGTTATCCTGCAATCTTGTACAAATACTTTTGTTTTCGGAATTGTTATGTCATTTGCCGATGTGTTGGCCGAGCAGAAAATTGCTGAGGCCATTAAAAAGGGTGAACTGGCCAATCTGCCCGGTGCCGGGAAACCTCTGTTCCTGGATGACGACAGCGCAGTACCTGAGGAGTTACGCCTGGCATATCGTATTTTGAAAAATGCAGGGTATTTGCCTCCCGAACTGCAAGATCGCAAAGAGGCGATAGAGCTGAGGGATATGTTAGACGTCCTGACACCCAATGACCCTGACTTCCATTTAGCGGGCAAGCGATTACGGGTACTTGAGTTGAGATTACAGCAGGCTGGCGTGAGTACTGATTTTCTTAGGGCTGAGTATCAAACGCGATTAATCGAAAAACTTAAAGGTGCATGAAATGTATAAAATAGGCGAACTGGCCAAGTTAGCTGACGTTACGACAGATACCATCCGCTACTATGAAAAACAGGGGATGTTGTCTTGTGGCGAAAGAAATAATTCAGGCTATCGTCAATACAGTGACTCTGATGTACAGCGTTTACGTTTCATTCGTTACGCTAAAACAATCGGTTTTACGCTGGAAGCTATCAAGGAATTACTCTCATTGAGAATTGATCCTGCCCATCATACCTGTCATGAATCAAAATCTATCGTTGATAGCAGACTTGAAGAAGTGGAATACAAGCTGAGTGAACTGGCAAGAATGAGAGACTCCTTAAAGCGACTTAGCAACGCGTGCTGTGGGACTTCACATTCCAGTGCAAGTTGCTCTATCCTTGAAGCACTCGAAGCTGGCGCAGGGAAAGTTAAGTGATTTCCCCGACAGTTTTAGCAACAAACTCAATACGTTTCAATATGAGGTAATCATGAGTGCATACAAACATAACAAAGGCGTTATTCAGGATAATGCAATACAAGCCCTCTTGCATGATCCGCTATTCCGCCAACGTGTGGAAAAGAATCTTAAAGGGAAAGGCAGCTATTGCCGCAAAGAAAAGAATGGGAAGGGAAGTTATCAGGAGGGCAGTGTTAAGTGTTCGGTAGAATTTTTAACACTGTCCTTCTAACGAAAAAGCCATCGTAAGATGGCTTTTTTATAACGGATAGAATCAAAATTTAGAGCTTAGGCGTCTGCTGCTGCTGCAACAAATCACGAATTTCAGTTAAAAGCAGTTCTTCGGCCGTTGGCTTAGGCAGTTCAGCAGGAGCAGCTTCCTCTTTCCGGCGCATTTTGTTCATTAATGTCACGGCACAGAATATGGCTAAAGCCACAATGAGGAAATCAAAAATATTCTGAATGAAGATGCCGTATTTCATCACGACGGCGGGTACTGTCCCCTGGGCTTCGCGTATTACCCAGGCGAATTGTTTGAAATCCACGCCACCGATTAGCAGTCCTAATGGGGGCATAATAATGTCGGCGACCAGAGATGATACGATCTTGCCAAACGCAGCACCAATAATGACACCAACCGCGAGGTCAACAACATTGCCACGCATGGCAAATTCACGAAACTCTTTCATAAAACTCATAAAATCACTCCTTGGAAAATCCATAAATCATGTCAAACAAAGTAAAGACTATTTGTAGCATATGCGCTACAAAACTTACCACTTTGAATCTAATCTACTGATAATTATTCAAATTACAGATGAATATTACAAGAAGAATGGACTTGGCTGGAAGAGTCTCTCAACGTCGCGAACAAATTTCTTATCCGTGATAAACATGATCACATGGTCTCCTTGCTGAATCCGGCTGGTACCGTTGGCAATAATCACTTCATTACCTCTGACAATCGCGCCTATAGTTGTTCCTGGCGGAAGTTTGATCTGCTCTACAGTGCGGCCGACAACTTTAGATGTGCTTTCATCACCATGTGCAATGGCTTCGATGGCTTCAGCTACCCCCCGACGTAGTGATGACACACTGACAATGTCAGCCTTACGCACATGTCCCAGCAAGGCAGAAATGGTGGCCTGCTGTGGTGAAATGGCAATATCAATAACGCTACCTTGCACGAGGTCTACATAAGCGCTGCGTTGTATCAACACCATCGCTTTCTTTGCACCCATCTTTTTGGCCAGCATGGCTGACATGATGTTTGCTTCATCATCATTAGTAATGGCGATAAATACGTCAACTTGTTCGATATGTTCTTCTGCCAGTAACTCCTGATCAGAAGCATCGCCATAGAACACAATAGTATCTTGAAGTAGTTCAGCTAGCTCTGCAGCTCGTTGCTGGTTTTTTTCTATGAGCTTAACACTGTAGTTTTTCTCGAGGCGATGTGCCAAACCTGCACCTACATTACCTCCGCCCACAATCATAATGCGCTTGTAAGGCTTTTCCAGACGTTGAAGTTCACTCATCACTGCGCGTATATGCTGAGAAGCGGCAACGAAGAAGACCTCATCACCTGCCTCAATGATGGTCGATCCCTGTGGTCTGATAGGTCGGTCCTGGCGGAAAATCGCTGCGACACGGGTCTCGATATGTGGCATATGCTCGCGCATGGAGGATAGCGCATTTCCAACCAGCGGCCCCCCATAGTAGGCCTTAACAGCGGCAATGCTGACTTTACCCTCTGCAAAATTAACTACTTGCAAGGCCCCTGGGTATTCAATCAGTTTATAGATATAGTCAATGACCAGTTGTTCTGGTGAGATAAGGTGGTCAATGGGTACTGCTTCCGGGTGGAAAAGTTTCTCTGACTCGCGGATATATTCCGAAGAACGAATTCTGGCAATACGATTTGGTGTATTGAACAATGAGTAGGCGATTTGACACGCCACCATGTTTGTCTCGTCCGAGTTGGTGACCGCAACCAGCATGTCAGCATCTTCGGCCCCCGCCTCGCGCAGAACCCGTGGGTGAGATCCGTGTCCCTGAACAACACGAAGGTCGAACTTATCCTGAAGCTGTCGTAACCTTGTCGTGTTGGTGTCAACAACGGTAATGTCGTTGTTCTCACCTACCAGGTTCTCAGCTAACGTTCCGCCAACTTGCCCAGCACCAAGAATTATTATTTTCATAGCCGCTCATTCTCGCCTTAATTCAGTTTGCCCTGTGATTAAGGGCAGAACTATTACGCCGACTTAATCAGTTTAGCGTAATAGAACCCGTCGCCATCTTCGGCATGGGGAAGATTTTGTCTACCCGGTATAGTCAAATCGCCGGTTTCAGCCAACATAGCTTCAGGATGTGCTTTGAGGAATGTCATTATTTGCTCGCTGTTCTCTTCAGGAAGAATAGAACACGTCGCATAGACCATCACACCGCCGGATTTGAGTCTTGGCCAGATTGCTTCAAGAATTTCGCATTGTAACGCTGCAAGTTCAGTAATATCGCTATCACGGCGCAACCACTTGATATCAGGGTGGCGACGGATCACGCCTGTGGCAGAGCAGGGGGCGTCGAGCAAAATTTTATCAAACTGCCGATCGCCAGCCCAAGCCTGAGGTTCTCGGCCATCGCCTTGCTTAACTTCAGCATTAAGTTTGAGGCGTTGAAGATTTTCATGCACGCGAGTCAGGCGCTGTTTATCAACATCTACGGCAAGCACATGAGCTTTGGGTGCAACTTCCAATATATGGGTTGTCTTACCACCCGGAGCACAGCATAGATCCAAGATCATCTCTCCATCTTTCGGATCTAGGAGATCAACGCTTCCCTGTGCGGAAGCATCTTGTACTGTCACCCAGCCATCAGCAAACCCGGGCAAGGCATTCACCGGTGATGGACTAACTAACCGCAATGCATCGGTGTAACTCGGATGAGCAACCGCTTCAATACCGGCTTGTTGCAACAGGGCTAAGTATTGAGCGCGAGAGTGGTGTAGGCGATTAACGCGTAGCCACATTGGTGGGCGCTGATTATTTGCTTCAACAATTTGTGGCCACTGTTCTGGGTAGGCCTTCTTGATGCGGTTCAGTAACCAGCTAGGGTGAAGATAACGGCTATCCGTATTATCCATCCGCTGGATCAGGTCGTCCTGTTGGCGCTGGAATTGTCGCAATACGCCATTGATCAAACCTTTCAACTGAGGTCTTTTCAGTGCAACGGCACCATCAACTGTTTCTGCCAGTACGGCATGCGGAGGGATTCGGGTATGCAAGAGTTGATAAATGCCAACCATGAGCAAGTAATGCAAGGTACGTTGCTTACCTGTCAGTGGTTTTGCCATCAGCTGCTGCAGACACCATTCCAGTTGTGGCAAAACCCTTAAGGTTCCGAAGCACAACTCTTGCAATAACGCGCGGTCTTTATCCGAAATGTTCTTTTGCAGTCCGGGGAGCACTGCTGACAGTGACTGGCCCTGATCAAGAACCTGACTGATTGCTTTTGCAGCGATGCTGCGGAGATTATAGGATGTTTTCATAGTCAGAAGGGCTGGAAAAGCTCAGTTTGATTAAAAGGATAGGGCCCGGCGTATTGCCGGGCGTTATCGGAATGGTCAGGCGAAAACGGTGCCCTCGGTGAACCATTCGCGACGAGAATTAAGGATATCCTGAGCAGACATCGCTTTCTTACCGGCAGGTTGTAACTGCAAAATATTCAGAATGCCTTCAGAAGTGGCGATCTGAATGCCACCTTTGGTTGCCGTTATTAGCGTTCCCGGCTGAACCTGCGGTTGCTCATTGATAACTGTGGCTTGCCAGACTTTTACCGGCTGGTCATCAATGAGGAAATAGCTCATTGGCCACGGATTAAAAGCACGAATGCAGCGCTCCAGTTGGCTGGCGGGTAGTGACCAGTCAAGGCGAGCCTCTTCTTTACTCAACTTCTCAGCGTAGGTGACCAGCGCTTCATTCTGAGCTTCCGCATGTGCAGAACCTGTAGCCAGTTGCTCGAGCGTGGTCAACATACCGATTGGGCCGAGCTCTGCCAGTTTGTGATAGAGATTAGCGCTGGTATCTTCTGGCTCAATGGCACATACGATTTTGTGCAGCATGTCGCCGGTATCAAGACCGATATCCATCTGCATAATGGTAATACCGGTATGACTGTCACCTGCCCACAAGGCACGCTGAATAGGTGCTGCCCCACGCCAGCGCGGAAGAAGCGATCCATGCACGTTAATACAACCTAACTTCGGCATATCTAAAACTGCCTGCGGTAAAATCAATCCGTAAGCCACCACAACCATGATGTCGGCCTTAAGCTCGGCAACCAATTGTTGACTTTCAGCGGGACGCAGGGATTTAGGTTGAAAGACGGGAATATCATGTGCGGCAGCGAGTACTTTGACCGGGCTTGGGGTGAGTTTGTTACCACGTCCCGCAGGTCTGTCGGGTTGAGTGAATACACCGACAACCTGGTGCCCAGACGCCAAAAGCGCGTCAAGATGACGCGCTGCAAAATCAGGTGTTCCTGCAAATATTATTCGCAAAGCTAATTCCTGTTATGAATGAAAATCACTCAGGTCGAGCGTTCAGCTTGGCCATTTTTTCCATCTTTTGACGGATGCGTTGACGTTTCAGTGGGGACAAATAATCAACAAACAATTTACCCACTAAATGGTCCATTTCATGCTGGATACAAATCGCTAGCAGGTCATCAGCTTCGAGTTCAAATGTTTTTCCGTCACGATCAAGCGCACGAACTTTCACTTTTTCAGCTCGGGGGACCAGAGCACGTTGGTCAGGGATTGACAGGCAACCCTCTTCAATACCCGTTTCGCCGCTTTTTTCAAGCAGTTCAGGGTTAATCAATACCAGACGTTCATCGCGGTTTTCCGAAACATCGATAACGATAATTCGTTGATGAATATCTACCTGCGTCGCAGCCAGGCCGATACCTTCTTCGGCATACATGGTTTCAAACATATCATCCACGATTTGCTGAATTTCGGCGTTAACTTCTTTGACCGGCTTGGCAGTAATGCGAAGACGCTCGTCTGGGAAATGTAAGATGTGTAATACGGACATAAATTTATGGATCTTTATTCAATTGATTGACGATATATAGACTCTATTCTAGACATTTCCTGCTCTGATTGACAGCATCCTCTACCAATTGAACCAGTAGGCACGGGCGTTGTAAGGGAATGCATTGATGAATCAACAGGAAGTATGGCTACGCTTATCCACGGTAAAGCGACTGGATGTGAGGATTGCATGTCGTGTGGCCGATATTATGACTCGCGGGGAAAGTCATAACCCCATTTTGCTTGCTGAAAGTGGAATGACTGCAGAACAGGTCAACACATTCTTCCAACGGGATCCCCAGCAACTACGTGCCTCGTTGCGCTGGCTTGAGCACGAGTCCCATTATCTTGTGCCAATAACTGACCATCGTTACCCCATGATGTTAAAACAAATTGCCTCCGCACCTTTGGTGCTATTTGTCGAGGGGAATCTTTCCGCGCTGGCGACGCCTCAGCTCGCGATGGTAGGCAGCAGGAAATACACTGAATATGGTGAACAGTGGGCGAGCTACTTTTCTGCTGGACTCGTGAGGAGCGGATTTACTATCACCAGTGGGTTGGCTCTGGGGATTGATGGCATATGTCACGAAGCCGCCCTCGATAGCGGGGGAACAACAATTGCTGTACTGGGTAGCGGGCTGGCGCGTATTCATCCACGGCGGCATGAACATCTGGCTTGCAGAATTCTGGAACAAGGTGGTGCGCTTGTGTCCGAACTGGAAGTCAGTGCCGCTGCCATCCCAGCCAATTTCCCCCGGCGTAACCGTATCATCAGTGGGATGAGTGTTGGTGTGCTGGTGGTAGAGGCTTCATTGCGTAGTGGATCGTTAATCACTGCGCGCTATGCGCTGGAACAAGATCGCGAGGTGTTCGCGCTCCCAGGACCTATTGATAGCGTAACGAGTGAAGGAACGCATTGGTTGATCAAACAGGGGGCTTATCTGGTCACAGAACCTAACGATGTAGCAGAGCAGATTGGCAGTGGCTTGACATGGATACCCACCACTTCAAGTTCTGAACAGGCCGATTTTATACCCCAGAGAAACAAATCAATCTCTGATGAGATTATTTGTGCAGAAGACGACGAAGTTGAATTGCCATTTACTGATGTGTTGGCTAACGTAGAATATGAGGTGACACCTGTTGACGTCGTCGCCGAACGTGCCGGCCAACCTGTGCCAGAGGTAGTAGGTAAACTACTTGAACTGGAGTTAGCAGGATGGATCGCAGCTGTACCCGGCGGCTATGTCCGAATTAGGAGGGCAGGCCATGTTCGACGTACTAATGTACTTATTTGAAACTTACATTCATAACGAAGCGGAGATGAATGTTGACCAGGATAGGTTAACGGACGATTTGGCTGAAGCGGGATTTCATCGGACTGATATCAACAATGCGTTGAATTGGCTTGAAAAACTTGCTGACCTGCAAGAGGGTGAAACGCCATCACATTTGATGGATGCTGACCCTTTTGCACTACGAATTTATACCGATGAGGAGTCGAATCGGTTAGATGTCAGCTGTCGTGGTTTTTTATTGTTTCTTGAACAGATAAAAGTATTGAATTTCGATACCAGGGAGATGGTTATCGATCGCGTTATGGCTCTCGACACTGAAGAGTTTGATCTCGAAGATCTTAAGTGGGTGGTGCTGATGGTACTCTTTAATATTCCCGGATATGAAAGCGCTTATCAGCAAATGGAAGAGCTGTTATTTGAAGTTAATGAAGGTTATCTGCATTAGAGATAACGGGTAAAGTACAACGTATGACAAAAACAGCGCTTTTTGCTGAGAAGCAAAATGAAAACTGTCCAGAATGCGGGGCCGCTTTGGTGATCCGTAGTGGTCGCCATGGCCCCTTTCTTAGCTGTTCTTCCTACCCAGCTTGTCAGTACATTCGTCCGCTGAAAGCACAGGCTGACGGCCATATTGTTAAGATCCTCGAGGGGCAGTTCTGTCCGAAATGTCAGGCAGCGCTGGCCTTGCGGCAGGGGCGTTATGGCATGTTTATCGGTTGCAGCCATTATCCTGAATGTGACCACAAAGAAGTCATTGATAAACCAGAAGAAACAACACTTCAGTGCCCCCAGTGCGTGCAGGGGCATCTTCTACAGCGTAAATCCAGATTTGGAAAAGTATTCCATGCCTGCGATCGTTATCCTGAATGCCAGTTTGCTATTAACAATACTCCCGTGGCTGGAACATGTATTTACTGCCAGTACCCTTTGTTAATGGAAAAAAGAACGGCGCAAGGCGTTAAGATTTTTTGTGCCAGCAAGTTATGTGGTAAAGGCGCAGACATTACAAATAAAGATCAAGATGAATAAAGAGATAGAAAACAATTTTTCAAGCGTACTGGGTGCATTAGAGCAACAGCGTGTTATCGCTTATCCAACCGAAGCCGTATTTGGCTTGGGTTGTGATCCTGACAGTGAGACTGCCGTCGAAGCTTTGCTGGCACTTAAGCATCGTCCTCGTGAGAAAGGCCTGATCCTTATTGCTGATAATTTTCAGCAATTGCTGCCTTATATCGATGAGACAGCGCTTAGCCACGGTCAGCTGCAGACTATTCTTGCCGCTTGGCCAGGTCCGGTAACCTGGGTAATGCCTGCCAAGGCAACGACACCCAACTGGTTAACGGGACAGTACTCTTCCTTGGCTGTACGAGTTACTGATCATCCTTTAGTCAAAGAACTCTGTCGCCAATTTGGTAAGCCTTTGGTATCTACCAGCGCGAATCTGAATGGCCAGCCGCCTTGTCGCTTGGCTGATGAAGTTAAACAACAATTTGGCCATGATTTTCCAGTATTAGCAGGCAATGTTGGTGGCCGCGAAAACCCTTCAGAAATCAAAGATGCTTTGACGGGCCATCTTATTCGTCAAGGTTAAGGAATTACGTCATGTCTTCTTTCGCTGTATTTGGCAATCCTATTGCGCACAGCAAGTCACCACGGATCCATGCTTTGTTTGCTGAACAAACCGGGATCAATCACCTCTACGGGACTGTTCTTGCTCCGCATGGTGAATTTGAAGCATATCTTCATTCTTTCTTTGCGAAGGGAGCCCAGGGTGCAAATATCACGACGCCCTTTAAAGAGCGGGCATTTGCCGAATCGGACGAGCTGACGGAACGGGCAGCGCTGACCGGAGCGGTAAATACGCTGAAGAAGCTCGATGATGGTCGCCTGCTTGGAGATAACACTGATGGCATTGGTATGCTCAGTGATCTTGTGCGGTTGAAGATGTTGAATGAGGGTGAGCGCGTTTTGCTGGTGGGCGCAGGAGGTGCAGCGCGCGGTGTGATTCTGCCACTTCTCTCGTATCATTGTCAGGTCGTTGTCACGAATCGTACCTATGAGCGCGCAGAGCATTTATGCCGCATTTTTGAAGACAAAGGCCATATCCTGGCATTGCCAATGGACCAACTGGATCATGAGAAATTCGATCTGGTGATTAATGCGACCGCATCCGGTATTAAGGGCGATATCCCACAATTACCTGCTGCGTTGCTGGATCCTCAAACCCGGGTCTACGACATGTACTATCAGGCCGGTGATACGTCTTTTATTACATGGGCAAAAAATCATGGTGTTGTTCATTATGCTGACGGGTTGGGAATGCTGGTGGGCCAGGCTGCCCATGCCTTTAATCTGTGGCATGGCGTAATGCCCGATATTGAGCCAGTCCTTGCACAACTCAAGCTGGATTTACAAAGCTGAAGTAAAGAGTAGGGCAACGGGCAGAGCATTTTACTGATGTAGCCCGTTACCTTCCTATATAGGAGTGGGCTAAACTTTACTTCTGGCTTGCGTCGCTCAGGTAAAGATCTTTCCATTTTACGTAGTTGTTAGATGAATAGGTTAGTCCAGCCAGTTCATCTGTCGTCAGCTCGCGGATTTTCTTCACCGGGCTTCCTAAATAGAGGTAACCACTCTCTAATCTCTTACCCGGCGGCACCAGACTGCCAGCGCCGATCATAACGTCGTCCTCAATAATCGCACCATCTAGCAAAATAGATCCCATTCCCACCAAAACGCGATCCCCGATAGAGCAGCCGTGCAACATTGCCTTATGTCCTACAGTCACGTCGTCTCCTATAATGAGAGGGAAACCTTCAGGGTTGTGACTCGACTGGTGAGTCACATGTAATACGCTGCCGTCCTGGATATTTGTTCGGTAGCCAATCACGACATTGTTTACATCACCCCGGATAGTAACGAGTGGCCAAATGCTGACATCGTCAGCCAGATCTACATCACCAATAATAACGCTGGAAGGATCGACCATAACGCGTTCACCTAGTGAAGGCGCTAAGCCCTGATAAGAACGTAAAGGATGAGACATAGAGAATTTACCTCGTGTTTGAGATCTTAACCTGTTGGCAATATAGCTTTTGCGGGGAGGATTACAAACTTACCGTAGTCAGGTTCGATGAACAAACAAGCTGATCGTGCAAGATCACAACGAAAGGGTGGAAAAAGACGCAGTCGATCTTTTTATTGGAAAAAAGGCTTGTGGAAAAATCTCGGATCCCTATAATGCCGCTCCATCGACAGGGAACAACGTGAACAACATCACGAAGTAACCGGGTCGGAAAGATTAAAAACAGCGGCAACCGAATGAAATAAACGGTTGACACTGAAAGAGGAAAGCGTAATATACGCCACCTCGAGTTGCCAAGCGAAAGCGCGTAACTCACTGCTCTTTAACAATTTATCAGACAATCTGTGTGGGCACTCACAAGACGATATCAGCCACTTCGGTGGCAAAAAATATCAAGTCTTAAAGAGTGACCAAGCAGTAATTCATTTAAGTGAATTATTACGAA
>NZ_RCZD01000026.1 GCF_006438725.1 Ewingella americana
TATGTCGTAGTCCGGATTGGAGTCTGCAACTCGACTCCATGAAGTCGGAATCGCTAGTAATCGTAGATCAGAATGCTACGGTGAATACGTTCCCGGGCCTTGTACACACCGCCCGTCACACCATGGGAGTGGGTTGCAAAAGAAGTAGGTAGCTTAACCTTCGGGAGGGCGCTTACCACTTTGTGATTCATGACTGGGGTGAAGTCGTAACAAGGTAACCGTAGGGGAACCTGCGGTTGGATCACCTCCTTACCTAAAGATACGCATTGTGCAGTGTCCACACAGATTGTCTGATGAAAAAGTAACGAGCAGAAATACCTTTATAGGCTTGTAGCTCAGGTGGTTAGAGCGCACCCCTGATAAGGGTGAGGTCGGTGGTTCAAGTCCACTCAGGCCTACCAATTCTCTTTTCTGAAGTGAATTGGCTGACTCATCATCTGGTGAGTGAGTAATAAAGGTATCTGTAAGTGACTGTATGGGGCTATAGCTCAGCTGGGAGAGCGCCTGCCTTGCACGCAGGAGGTCAGCGGTTCGATCCCGCTTAGCTCCACCATATCCATACGGTCTATTAAATAATACTTCAGAGTATATTGGTAACAGTATGCTGCGAAGTATTTTGCTCTTTAACAATCTGGAACAAGCTGAAAATTGAAACGACACAGCTGAAACTTATCTCTCCGTAGAARTATTGAGGTAAGGAGTACCCTGTGTTGAGTCTCTCAAGACTTGCAGCACGTAGCGTGCTTTCTTCTTTTTACTAAGAAAAAAGACACCTTCGGGTTGTGAGGTTAAGCGACTAAGCGTACACGGTGGATGCCTAGGCAGTCAGAGGCGATGAAGGGCGTGCTAATCTGCGAAAAGCGTCGGTAAGGTGATATGAACCGTAATAACCGACGATACCCGAATGGGGAAACCCAGTGTGATACGTCACACTATTGCATGGTGAATACATAGCCATGCAAGGCGAACCGGGGGAACTGAAACATCTAAGTACCCCGAGGAAAAGAAATCAACCGAGATTCCCCTAGTAGCGGCGAGCGAACGGGGAACAGCCCA
>NZ_RCZD01000027.1 GCF_006438725.1 Ewingella americana
AAGGAGAGGGCGGGATCGCTCTTCCTGGCCGGGTAGATCTCGCCAGCGGAAATCCCGATCCGGCACTGCTGCCTGATCTCAGAGCAGCGTTGGACCGGACTACGTACGCGCCGCGGTTGTACGGCGGTGCAGCTACCGAGCCTTTACTGGATTCGTGGGCACGCTCGTCGATCGAGCACGAGGTTCGACGGCCGTACTCGATCACAATCACCAACGGTGCCGTTGACGCGGTCGAGCGACTGTTGACCGCTCATTTGACTCGAGGTGACGCTGTCGCAATCGAGGATCCGTGCTTCCTGGCGAGCATCGGAACGCTCAAAGCCAACAGCTTCCGAGCGGTACCGATGGACATCGACAATTCGGGTATCACCCCGCAGGGGCTGCTGCGTGCTCTCGAAAGTGGTGTGCGCGCGATTATTTGCACCCCTCGTGCGCACAACCCCACCGGGGTCAGCATGAGTGCCGACCGAGCGACGATTCTAGGAAGCATCCTGGCCGAGTTCCCTCACGTTCTGGTGATCGAGGACGATCACTTCTCTGCCGTTTCCAGCAATCGGTACTGTCGGCTCGCTCCGATGAGCACGACGCGGTGGGCGCTCGTTCGTTCCGTGTCGAAGTTTCTCGGGCCCGACCTGCGCGTGGCAGTGGTCGCCTCGGACCTCGACACCGGCATTCGGCTGAGCACCCATCTTCGGTCGGGCGCCAACTGGGTCAGTCACCTGCAGCAACGCTTGAGCGCCGAACTGCTGGGTGATCCGGAGGTGATCGACGGCCTCGCCGATGCTCGCACTGTCTACGAAAGGCGGCGAATCATTCTGAAAGCTGGACTGTCAGAACACGATATCGAAGTTCCTGACACCCTCGACGGACTCAATGTCTGGGTTCCACTGGATCGGGATTCCGAACCGGTTGT
>NZ_RCZD01000028.1 GCF_006438725.1 Ewingella americana
GGGGCTCGCGCCCCAGAACACGGACCACCGTGTCGGTAGGTGATTCCGGGCACGACACAGCAAGGTGCTGGATCTCCAGAATGTGCTCGGCGAGCCACGGAGGCATGTGGGCGTGATCGACGAGGTTTTGACGCAGTTCGTGCGGTTGCAGGTCTATATAGCGGACGGGGCGACCAAGCATGCGGGTCAGAGAATCGGCGATTCCGCCGTAGCCGACTGCCTCGCTGCCTGTCAGGACATAGGTGCCGCCAGCGAGATCGGCGCGCGTGAGCACGGCCGCGGCAACGTCACCGATATCTCGACAGTCGATCCAGTTGCACGGTGCGTCCTTCATCGCACCCAGAATGACCCCCTGCGCAGCCACCGCCGGTGCCAGGAGCAACAGATTCTGCATGAACGCATAAGGGCGGAGCAGAGTGTGGCGGAGCCCAGAGGCGCGCAGGTGTTCTCCGACGGCATGGTGGCCGCGGGAGAGAGTGATGGGGGAGTCCGCCGCAGCGGCAGGATCGGAGATCTTGACGATGTGTTCGATGCCGCTCTCGGCGGCGATGTCGATGACACGCGTTTCGAGCTCGACCTGTTCCGGGCCGTTGGCCATGGCGAGGAAAAGCTGTTCGGCCCCTTCGAAAGCCGTGCGTAGCGAGGTGGGGTCTGCGGCATCGGCCGGCACCACTTCGACCAATCCGTCGGCCAAGTCGCCGAGGTGGGCGCGCAGCCCGTCCGGGTCGCGTGACAGCGCTCTGCTCGGTACACCCGAGGATGCAAGACTGCGTAGCA
>NZ_RCZD01000029.1 GCF_006438725.1 Ewingella americana
TCCGATCACCGGCCTGGAGATGGAACTTACCGACATGTGGCAGAAGGGACGTGCGCGCTCGCGTGACGACGCACGCGCGATTCATCCCAAACTCGACCCCGCTCTGTACCCCGTTCTCGTGATCCTGAGCCGGTCCGATGCCGTTCGGATGGCAGACCTGATCTCGACACTCAACATCGAGAAGTCGACACTGACCAGGCAGATCGATGCAGCGGCCAGGCTTGGTCTGGTCGAACGCATTCCCGATCCCGACGATGCCCGCGCAAAGTTGGTCGCACTGACGCCCGAAGCCCGAACGAAGCTCACGACCTACCGCACCCAGCAGCTCGAACGCTGGCGTGCTCGTTTGGCGCAGTGGGACACCGATGACATCACCACTTTGACCACCCTCTTGCGTCGGCTCGCCCAGGCCAAGGACTGACACGGGGATCATTCGATCCTGCCCTGAAACCTGATACCAACTGGGCTTCCCACGCCATGCCGGTTTCCCGGATTCTCGACCTTCTCTTCGTCCAGATCCTCAGAGCGTGGGCACGAGCGGACGGATCGAACGGCGGATGGCTGACCGCAGCAATGGACCCACGAATCGGGCAGGCGCTCGAGGCTGTCCACAACGACCCGCCACGCAACTGGACCCCAGACGCCCGGCGCTTACATCACCGAGCGCCGACTCGGCCGCGCCACCGAACTGCTGGTGCAAACCACAGAGCCGGTCGGAACGATTGCAGTAACTGTCGGCTACGAGTCCGATGCCGCATCCAGCCGCGCCTTCC
>NZ_RCZD01000003.1 GCF_006438725.1 Ewingella americana
AGCGAAAGATGTCAGCATTTTATGACAGCTCACAATTTAAAAAGCAGCATGAGTCGTCGGGGTAATTGCCATGACAACGCAGTGGCAGAAAGCTTTTTCCAGTTGCTAAAACGGGAACGCATAAAGAAACGGATCTATAAAAATAGGGAAGAAGCGAAGGCGGATATCTTCGATTATGTCGAGATGTTTTATAATGCTAAACGCCGCCACAGTGCCTGTGAGGATCAACCCCCTGCAGTTTATGAAAGTGCCTGGTTCATGAGGCACGGAACAGTCTAGGAAACTAGGGTCTATTCAATGAGGAGCAAATTAAATAAGGTTCTCCTTAGTCAAATAGTGCCTCTGCATACCAACTTTTGGACAATCCTTTAATGACATCTGCAGAACATAGCCTTGCTTTTCATAAAATGGGGCAGCTTGAAAACTGAATGTATCTACAAGCGCATGATTACACCCCATTTTTACCGCTTCCTGTTCGGCTTTTTTTATCATAATCCCACCTAATCCTTTACCTCTCGCATCATCGCTGACCCAAAGATAATCAATGCATAACCACAAGCCTTTCCTACTCGCTATAAGGCCGCCGATCATAACCCCAGCATCATTTCTGCAAAAAATGCCAAGTGGTTTGCGTGATCCTGTTTCAATAAATTTTGAGTTATAGTCTCTTAGGCCAGCTAAAAGTTCTTCAGTGTCGGTGCTAGTAACTTCATGAGTTATTGTAATATCCATATTCACCTTTTCTTTTTCGGAGGGGAGATTATTTCAAGATAAATAATGTTTATACAATCTATTCTTGCCTACTTCCCATTCAGTGGTATTGACCATATCCGCTTCTGGCACACAACGGCCAAACAGGAACAGGGCACCTATGAGCGAAATGCAGACCTGCAATTACTGTCTGCGTTTCCACTCATCGACTACATCACCTAAATTTTTTGGAACATCATTACGTATCCAGGCCATAAATTCTCGATTAAATCGAAAGTCGTCCCCACACTCCTTAATCATGAAACGACGGACGTTTTGAGTGTTTTTGTAGTTTTTATCAACATTCGTAGCACGTGTAAGCAATGAGCTATGCCAATCTATTTTCAATTTACAATCCCCCTGTAATGACTCATTTTTTAGCATTCGTTTCATACCCGTGATCCCTTCCCAATATTGATGCCAGGATAAATCAGAGATCCGGGTCGGTTTGCAGGCTTCGGACAAATTCTTCCGGAGTCTGGTTATTTAATGAGGAATGTGGCCGGTACTGGTTATATTCCTGCCGCCAGTGCTCGATCTTCTCCTGAGCATCTTCCAGTGACAGGAACCAGTGCACATTCAAACACTCATCGCGCAGGCTCCCGTTGAATGACTCGACCAGAGCATTATCTGTCGGTCTGCCGGGCCGTGAGAAGTCCATTGTCACCTTATTTTCGTATGCCCATCGGTCAAGCGCTTTAGAGATAAATTCGCTGCCATTATCGGTTTTCAGCAACTGCGGTAAAGGACGCCTGAGCGCTATGCTGTTCAGCATTTCTGCCACTTCTGTTGAACGCAGATTCTGCCCCACGCATATCCCCAGGCATTCGCGGGTGTAAAGGTCGATAACCGTCAGCAGGCGCAGTCGTCGCCCGTCAAACAGCGCGTCCGAGACAAAATTCATGCCCCAGACGTGATTCGGATACAGCCCCTGAGGCTGCGGCTGCCGGCGCTGCGCGGATTTATTGCGCCGTGGACGTTTGAGACGCAGTGACAGCCCCTGTTCGCTGTAAAGCCGGGAGATGCGTTTGTGGTTATCGCGCCAGCCTTCCCGCCTGAGCATCACGTGTACCCGGCGATATCCGTAGTGAATTCGCGTTTCGGTGATCTCGCGGATGCGCAGGCGCAGCGCACTGTCATCGGCAGCAACAGAACGATACCTGAACGAGCTGCGGCTGACCCGCAGCGCAAAACAGATTTGTCTTTCGCTGGCACCGTATCGGGCCTGTAAATCCCTGACCCATTCGCGCAGGCGTGCCAGCGTCAGCTCTTTTTTGCCAGCACGTCCTACAACATGGCCTTATCGAGGCTGAGGTCTGCAACCAGCCTCTTCAGCCGCAGATTTTCCTCTTCCAGTTACCGCATATGCTTCAGCTGCGAAGGAGAAATGCCGCCGTATTTTTTACGCCACGTATAGAAAGTGGCATCCGAAATGCCCAGCTTGCGACAGACGTCCGGCACTGACGTACCCAGTTCAGCCTGCTTCAGGGCAAAAACAATCTGCTCTTCGGTGAATCGTGACTTTTTCATCGGTACATCCTCCGTTCAGGGGAGTCATTATCATGCCGGAATTCTGTTTCTGAATGGAGCAGGATTTTGGGTCAGGGTCAGTGCTTTTTAATATGCAAAATATATGGCACGTAAACACCCAAATTAACCCGTAAAGGAGCCTGGGATCTTTTGCACGTAAATGCATAGGGATGGGAATGGATGAACTCAATAATTAAGGTTGGCGCGGCCTTTTGCGCACTGGCGCTGATAGGCGATTTAGTGACAGGCGTGCCCTTTTTGAGGAGCAAGTCAGGTTACCCCTCAATTATTTACAAACATCCTAAAACCTGATCAAGATCAACTGTGACAATCTGTAAAGTTTTACTCTTTACGGAAATTTATTTGCCACTGGGGATCTATGAAAATTAAAGACTTTTTCGCTATGACAGCACCGGGACGTCGCCGTTACGGTGTGGCTTTATTTGTCGGCATTATCGCAGGTGTGATGTCCGCATTCGTGAAATGGGGTGCAGAAGTGCCTTTGCCACCGCGTACTTTCTCAGGTGGCCGCGATGAATTTAACCCGCCGTTCCTGTTCCTGAGAGATTATTTGGGTATTGATCCGACTCAGGCTATTTACCATTTCTCTGAACACATCATTAATCCTGTCCATATTACCCACATCATTTTCTCTCTGGTTTTTGCGATAGGTTATTGCCTGGTGGCTGAGGTCTTCCCGAAAGTGAAATTATGGCAGGGCGCACTGGCGGGTATTATTGCCACCGTTTGTGTTCACTGGATCAGTTTCCCGCTGCTGGGGTTGACCCCGCCGTTATCCGGGCTTCCGCTGGATGAATATGTGTCAGAATTACTGGGACACATCTTCTGGTTCTGGGCGATTGAAATGATCCGTCGTGATCTGAGAAACCGTATTACGCACGAACCCGATGCCGAAGTCCCGATGGATGCACCGTTCCGTTAATACTTGAGATTTTCGAACGCGGCCCGCCTGATCAATCCGGCGGGCCTTTTTTTTGCAATCTCGTGTCAGGAAGATGCAGACTCTCCCTGAGTTACTCTCACCGGCACGCTTTGCCGTCGGCCATGACCAGCGTCATCTGCTCTTGCCAGAATCCAGCAGGAAAATATCACTGCCATTTTTGGTGCCTGCTGCCGCGATTTTATCGTGCAACCATGCTTCATCTTTTCGAATTGCGTCCAGCCCGGAATAGCGCACTCTGCCATCTTTGATCTGACAGGAATTAGGTTTACGCAGCGGAGGTTTTTTTGTGTAGGATCGGGTAATAAAATTTGCTCAACGGGAGAGTTATGGCTTCGCTGAAAGAAGTAGCGCAATTGGCATCTGTCTCGTTAATGACGGTGTCACGCGCCATTAACGAGCCGCAAAGGCTGAAGCCGGAAACTCTGGCGCGTGTACAACAAGCCATTGACCAACTTAACTATGTGCCCGATTTCTCTGCACGTAAAATGCGCGGAAAAAGCAGCAAAGTGTCCACACTCGGTGTCCTTGCGCTGGATACAGCAACGACGCCATTCTCCGTTGAATTGCTTCTTTCTATTGAACTTACTGCGCGCGAATTTGGCTGGAGCAGTTTTCTGGTCAGCATCACCTCGCAGGAAGACAGTGAACGCGCGGTGAGCCAGCTGCTTTCACAGCGTCCGGATGGCATCATTTTTACCACTATGGGGCTGCGCGAAGTGGAGATCCCGTCGCGCCTGGTGGATAAAAATCTGGTGCTGGCGAACTGTCTCAGCCGCGAACACGTGTTGCCGGGCTATATTCCTGATGATTTTAACGGGCAGTATCAGGCGATGAAAATGCTGATCCGTAAAGGCTACCGGCATCCACTGTGCTTTTATTTACCGGAATCGATTCCCGCCGGCGTTCGCCGTCGTGCCGGTGCAGAGCAGGCATGGCAAGAGGCCGGGCTTCCGGCGGAGCAGCTTCGTCAGTTTCATATGGAACCGGGGGATGAGCATTACCGAGATGTTGTGGCGATGCTGGAAGAATTTTTTACCGGCGGCAAGCCAGATTTGGATGTGCTGGTCTGCGGCAATGATCGCATCGCGTTTTTGGCATACCAGGTATTGCTGGCGAAAGGGATAGCGATACCGCAGCAGGTCGCTGTACTCGGGTATGACAATATGGTTGGCATCGGCGATCTGTTCCTGCCGCCGCTAACCACGGTGCAACTGCCGCACAGGGAAATCGGCCGTGAAGCGGTGCTGCATCTTATTGAGCGGCGTCCTAACCACGGCCTGATAACCATCGCTTCGCCCGTTCTTGAGCGCGCGTCTTTATGATTTTAACCTGCGCTCAGTCTCCAGGTGTCTCCCTGAAGAATTGTGGCCTGGCCCTTTTCAGCAAAAAGTGAAAGGGCACGCTCGCCTGGTTGCGGATAAATTCTGCTGCTGAGTGTGGCTTCTCCCTGGTTGACGAAAACTTCCACGGAAGAACTGTCAATAAAGATCTGCAGGTGTAACACATTATTCAGCGGCAGCGCGATGCTGCGGTTACCGCTGATTCCATGTTCCGGGAAATCTCTGCGCAGAGACAGCCTTTGCGCCTGAGTGTCTACGAATACCGATACACCGTCGCCGAGTTTTACGCCGAAGCATTCTGCGTCTGAGGCGCTGAGATCCCACTGTGTCAGGATCTCCTGCGTCTGTGCGTTTTCGACTACGCGTAACACGCTGTTTTTCAGCTCACACGGTGCGAGTGGGTGATGTTCACGGCGCAGCGTGCGGACTTCGTCCACCGGCGCCATGCACACTTTTCCATCGCGCACCGTCAGTTCGCGCGGTAACGTCATGCAGCCCGCCCAGCCTTCCGCTTTTGATGGCATCACCGACTCCCACATGTCCATCCATGCGATAACCACCCGACGTCCGTCGGCAGCGGTAAATGACTGTGGCGCGTAGAAATCATGGCCGTGATCCAGTTCGGTGAAACCTTCCTGCACCTCAAAATCCTGACCCGGACGCCATGTGCCACGCAGGCAGCCGCTCTGGAACAGGTTCTGATAATCATATCCTTGCGCCTGGATGCCCTGCGGCGAACACATCAGAATATGCTGATCGCCCAGCGGGAAGAAATCCGGACATTCCCACATGTATCCCGTGAGGTCGTCAGCTTTAGCAAGTACGCGATCGAGCGTCCAGTCGCGCAAGCTGTTGCCTTTGTACAGCAACACCTGGCCGCAATCGCTGGCATCCCGCGCGCCGATCACCATCCACCAGAAGCCGTTCTCGCGCCACACTTTGGGATCGCGAAAATGCATGATGTTGTCCGGCGGCGTGAGCACTTCGCCCTGTTTAGTGAAATGAATGCCGTCTTCACTGGTGGCGAGACATTGTACCTCACGGATGGCGCTGTCATTACCTTCACCGTTTAGCCACACGTGACCGGTGTAAATCAGGCAGAGTAAGCCATTGTCATCTACGGCGCTGCCGGAGAAACAGCCGTCGCGGTCAAACGCTTCGCCCGGCGCCAGCGCCACCGGCTGATGCTGCCAGTTCACCATGTCTTTGCTGGTGGCATGTCCCCAGTGCATCGGCCCCCAGTTTTCACTGAAAGGGTGGTGCTGATAGAACGCGTGATACAGCCCCTGATGATAAATCAGCCCGTTCGGATCATTCATCCATCCAGCCGGTGGTGCGAGATGAAAGTGTGGGTAGAACGTGTTACCGCGCGTGGCAGTGGCGTCGTGTAATGCCTGTTCTGCGCGTTCCAGTCGCTGTTTCATAAAATCTCACTCTTATTAAATAATACAGAAGGGGGGGTCCGGCTTTTTTCGCCGAGAAGCAGGAAACCGGAGATCAGGGTGAGCACCAGCACCAGCATCCCCATAATCATGTAGGTGTCTGCAAAGCCGATCAGGTCATAGCCGTGACCGGCCAGCGGCGATAACACACTGGCGCAAACCTGCGTGATGAACTGAAAACCGACCAGGTACAGCGTGGCCGAAAGACGCGGATCAAAGCGGGTAGTGATGTACTTAAACATGGCAATCAGCAGAATCGGCAGTTCTACGGCATGCAGTAACTTCATGCAGGAAATTGTCACAGCATCCGCCGCCAGGCCGGAGCCAAAGACGCGCAGTGCCATGATCAGGCCACTCAGCAATAACCCGTTTTTTGCACCGATTTTATTGACCACAAAGGGCGCGAGGAACATCCCACCGGCTTCAAGAAACACCTGGAAGGAGTTGAGAAAACCATACATCTCATTGCCGTTTCTGACATCCGAGAACAGCGAAGAGAAATACACCGGGAATTGCTGATCGTAAACGTTGTAGACACTGGCACCGGTCACAAACACGATGAGCGCCCAGAAACGCGGTAAGCGGAAGAGGGCAATGGCATCGGAAAGTTTCAGGTTACCGGGCTTACCGTATTCGAGCTGGTTAAGCGCATCCGTTTTCACTTCACGCAGACGCCATAACAGCAACAGGAAAATCACTGCAGAAGATGACGCCATCCAGAAGTTAAGGTTCGGATTGATATTAAACAGCATCCCGGCGAAGAAGGTAGCGGCAGCCCAGCCCAGTGATCCCCACATTCTGGCTTTGCCAAACTCAAACCCCAGAATCCGGCTGACCCGCTCTGTGTAAGACTCCAGTGCACCAATCCCGGCAAAAAATGTGGCACCGACATACAGTCCGCCAGCAGCGGCACCCAGTAAAATATTCACCTGCAACAGCGGAGCAAAGACAAAGATAAAGAAAGGCCCGCTTGCCAGTAACAGAAAGCCAATAGCCCAGAGCAGGTTTTTACGTAACCCCAGTTTATCCTGAATAAAACCGTACAAAGGCTGAGCGCAAAGGGCCGTCAGTGCGATGGCGGAAAAGAACAATCCTGTTTCCGTGCCCTTCAGCCCGACCTTTTGACTGAGCCAAAGTGAGATAAGCGAAAAGGCGGATGACCAGGTGTAGAAGAAGCAGAAAAGCAATCCGCTTAGCAATGTGTAGTGACTTCGGTGACTGTTTTTCATGTGCGTATCCGGGCATGTATCGAAGAGGTAGAACACATTGTTAACGTTAACTTCGGGTTTTTCACAGACTGCCAAATAGGGATTTATGATGTTAATCACAAGTGTTAACGTTAACATTTCCGGGGTGTGATCTGAAGCTCAAATTTCGCTGGTCAACTTTTATGTGGCCTACTGTGCGAACTGCTGGGTGCTGTCACCTGCTGGTGACGAGATAACGTAAGACAGCTGATTCAGCTGGCGGGAAGCGGGGCAATACCTGACAAACCGCGCAATCCATGCTCGACCATCGCCATGTAGACAGCAAAATAATTCAGCACCATTTGCATGAAGGTCAGATGCAAAACGATGGTGTTGTTGAGAGAATCCAGCGTCAGCAATCCATTGACTTCAGCGGCTTTCAGACAACGCTTGATGTGAGAACGGGAAACGCCGCATTTTAGCGAGGCTTTCAGGTAGTTGTACTCGATCACGGCCGTCTGCTGCCGGATGCTTTCGATGTACAAATCCATCAAAATCATGTGTCCGGCGTCTCTGAAAATGAACGCCTTACAGTCCGGCACCATATCGAATAAATAAACCTGATTGAGGGTGATTTCCGAGTATTTTTGAAAATATTCAGCAGTGAAATCTTCCATTTTCAGACAACGGGAAACATCGAAATCCTTATTAAGCATGCCGTAGGGGATCATCATGGTATTAATGAGTGCTCTGGTTTCATCCAGCGCTTTTGATGTTACCTGATAGTTTAACTTTCGTTTATCCTGCGGATTTTTTTTCACGTCCATACGCCCGCCAACCCGGATAAAGAGCAGGAAAGAGTCGATCGTATTGTCACTGATTAAGCCCGTTTTCTTACAAAAGTCCTTAACTTCACGAAGTGTCGGATTATCAGTAGTAAAAAACAGGGCCATAATCGCCGAGCCGATAATAAAACGGTTAGCTTTAAAAATAACTTTAAAATAGAGAGGTTTAGTCAGGTAAAGTCTGAACAGAAGTTTGTAATGTTTCTGCATGACTAACTCAATATCGTTGTGTGATTTTATCTCTTCTGCGCGGTGATAAATTAACTTTGTGAGTTCTTGTTTGCTCTTCATATTGCTGCTTCGTTTGCCTGGTTCTATATTACAAATTAAAAAATAACGCCATACTTCTTATGTATTAATTAATAGTCTGTTGAGCTTTGGTTAAGGGTTCTATATGGCGACATCGGACGTTACGTGTTTGGAGTTAAACTGATGAAGAGTCTGGATTGCCCTTCTCAGGGGCATCTTAACACTAAATTGACTATTTTGCGTAAACCATGATTTTATTTTATCCGGTTAAAATACTTTCTTAAGTAATAGGCTTTTTTCTATTGTGGTTATTTTGTGTAGCTATTTCATTAAGTTAGCGTAAGTTCTTTTTTGATAAGGTTTGGGTGACATTCTCTTTAAAAAAATTAACCACAAAAATGGACAGTGACTCAACAAAGCAAGTGTGAGAATTTTCTTAGCGCCAGGATATTCCCGTGGATTCATATGCCGGGTATACAGATGACGCTTCCAGGAGGGAGAATTATCGGCATTTTTTTAATGGAATTTTAAAAGGATTTATCATGGAAGAGTCACGTCATCAGATTACGCTGCAAGGCATTTCTTTTGGTCTTTTTTGTAAAGAGAAATTCGCCGAAATATTCTTTTTATTCCTGATATTAATGGTTTTTTTCGCCATTCCGTCTGCCTGTGCCAATATGAGCGTGTATCCTATGGAAGTGACGCTAAATATCCAGGGTGCAGCGCAGGTCCAGACCTTATCGCAAAGCGGTGAGGCGCAATTCATTAAAATCAGTATCAAGAGAATAGAACGCCCTGCGACGCCATTCGAAAAGGAAATAGCGGTTGAAGACGCTGTTTCACGCTCGCTGATTGCTACGCCGGATAAATTCGCGCTGGCATCGGGGTCGCAACGCATCATTCGTCTTATTTCATTACAGGCTCCTGAGAAAGAAACCGCCTGGCGTGTTTACTTTGAGGCTGTTGGTGCCCCTGATGAGACGAAAGATAAAAGGGGTCAGGACAATAAAATTACCAATCAGGTTGGTATCAATTTAGTCTGGGGCGTACTGGTTCATATTCCGCCGAAAAACTCTGTTTTATCCCTTAGCCCATTAGCCACGGGTGATGTAAAAAATACGGGTACAGTGCGAGTACTTATTCGCGAGGCAGGCATTTGCGCGCAAAAAAATAAGAGTGACAGTTGCCAGTGGAAAAAAGAACACGCCACGATATACCCGGATGAAACGTTGCGATTCAAAGCATGGACACCTGCAGAGTTAAATTCCGCCCATGAAATAAGAATTAAATATGTTGATCAGAGTACCAGAAATATTTCTGAGTACATTCTCGAAAAATAATCAGCATATTCAAAGGGAATAACAACCTGTTTGTTATGAAGCAGTTCATTACCAACGAGAAGGTCATTAAAGACCATTACATGGATTTTCATGGAGCTAAAAATGCAAAAATTAATTAAACCACTTTTCATCGCTGCTGCATTAACGGCTGCATTTAATGCACAGGCTGTGCAGAAAGATATTACTGTGAATGCCAACGTTGATTCGACGGTGGATATGACTCAGGCGGACGGTACTGCGCTGCCAGGCACCATTAATATGCAATATGTTCCAGGCCGTGGTTTGTCTACATATTCACTGGATACCAAAATCTGGTCGAACTCTTCTACCGCGAATATTAACGTTGCGCTGGTGAGTGCTGCTCAGTTAAACGAAACCGTCAGCGGTACCACTGTACCGTTGAAAGTAACATTGGGTGCGGATTTGAAACCGATCACCACCACCGCGACATCCCTGACTTACGCTTCCCTGTTTCCAGCGGGCACTGAGAATGGTTCTTCAGTATTGCCACTGAAAATTTCTCAGGCAACCCAGGGCGCTCTGGCAACAGGCACCTATTCCGGCGTTATCAGCTTGTTAATCACACAGGCAACGACACAGAGCTAATGTGCCGGAATTGAGTGATCAATTATTTGGGGGGGCAGTTAGCCCCCCTTATTATTCTTTTTCAGCAGGACGCTGTAATGAAGGTCAATGTTCGCGTTATTTTAATAGCCTCTTTCATTACCCTGATCCCCTCTCTTTTTGCCCGTGCGGCCACGCAGGTTCCGCCTGGTTTTGAATCGCTGGTCACCGGCCAGACGCTGTGGGTCAATCTTTCTGTCTATGGGCAATCGCTCGGCCTTTTTGAAGCCTCTGTTTCACTTGATACCGTCACCTTCTTAAAACCTGAAGACGTGGCGCAGGCAGTGATGGCGCATTATAAAAAGCGTCCGCAGCAACAGCACCTGTTAGATAGCCTGGTCCGGGAACCTTTAGCGCGGCACGGTAACCTGGCTTGCAGCAGTAACGGCGGCGCGGCTGGGTGTGACTATCTGGATACAGATTCGGTCGCGCTTATCTATGATGAAAACAACGCCAACGTTGCGCTGTTTCTCGGCCCGGAATTTATCCCGCTTGCCGCTGACAAAAGTTCACCTTATTACCAGCAGACGGCAGAGACGGAAGCGGCATTTATTCATCAGCAAAATCTTAACTTCGTGACCAACCGCGGCGACCAGACGTTATCCCTGCAGGGCGCGGGCGCGCTCGGGCTGACTCAAAACAGCTATGCCGGCATCGACTGGGATTATCTTGCGCAGAAATACCGTCAGCAAAATCATCAGGAAGTACGTTTTAATAACGTCTTCCTGCGCCGTGATGTGGGTAAACGCTATTACGTTCAGGCCGGACGTATGGACTCGCGGGATATTTTCAGCAATACCGGCGGTAATATTACCTTAAGTCAGTTGCCGCTGAGCACCATTGAAGGCGTGCGCGTCGGTTCCACACTTGCATGGATGAATACTTCGCTGGCAGCGCAGGGCACGCCGGTGACGGTATTTATCACCCGCCCGTCGCGCATCGATGCCTATCGCGACCAGCAACTGCTGGGCACTTTTTACCTGAATGCAGGGACACAAAATCTCGATACCACCGCGTTTCCCAACGGCAGCTATACCGTGACGTTACACGTGTACGAAGATAATCAACTCTCGCGTACCGAACAGGTTCCTTTCAGCCGGACAGGCAATGCGACCAGTCAGGATATTGAGTGGTTTGTGCAGGGCGGTGCAATACCCGATCGCGAGGTTCAGGGTAACAGTGCTGATTCGCCAAACGGAGCCGATCGCCGCGTGATGCAGGCAGGCATCAAAGTGCCGCTGACCCGTGAAGCCGCGCTGACCGGTGGCGTCGCCATGACCAACCGCAACCATTTTGTCGAAAGTGCACTCGACTGGAGTCACGGGTTCGATAATCCGCTGCTTGATGGCATTCTCGCCACCCGGTTCAGCTACCTGAAGGGCAGCGAAGGTTCACGCGGCAATATTCAGCAACTGTCGTATAACGACGGTTTCTCACTCAGTTTCTACCGCAGCGCACTTTATGCGCAGGATTGTTACAGCAACAACGGCGGGCAGTACGGTTTCAGCGGCTGCTATCAGAGCAGCAGCCTGATGTTAAGCGTGCCGGTTAAAAGTTGGTATGTGAATGCCGGTTACAGTGCCAGCGAGAACGAAGGCCGCAATGTGATACCCGCTGAGCCGGATGATAGCCACGTTGTCCCGGTCTGGACTCGCCGCAACACGTATAGCAAAACGCAGAAGACCACATGGCAGGCTGGCATCGGACGCGGATTCAACGTCAACGGTATCAACATCAATACCAGCGCCAACCTTTTTACGCGTACCAACAGCACCGGTGTGAAGCGTGATAACGGCGGATTCCTCTCCATTTCATTTTCGCGCGTCAGCACGCCGACGATTAACGCGCGCACTAACTACAGCTCTCTGGGTATGACTTATCAGACTGACCGCAGCAATAAAGATCAGGTTGGCTATAACGTGGCGCAAAACTGGTATTTCGACGCGCAGAATCAGAAGGAAATTGGCGTGAATCTTAATGGTAACCAGGAGAATACGCTCAATGCCTCGGTCTACGGCAAAACCGGTGGTGAATACGGCAGCGGCAGTCTGGCGTTCAGCTCGGCGTCTTCCGGGGCATCCGGCCAGCGCTTAAGCAGCAGCGGCAGCTATAACTCATCGATGGCTGTGGCGAGATCCGGCCTGTACTGGGGAAAATGGGGTAACGGGTTACCCGGCGCCGCCGTCGGGCTGAACGTCGAGAGCACCGATGACAGCCGTGATACGCGCGTGGATGTGTCCGTTGATGGGGCGGGCAGCGCCAGCCTTCGCGGTACGGGCCGCACGCTGTTCAGTGTTCCGGCCTATACACAAAGCAATATCAGTATCAACGATTCCATTGAATCTGACGCAGGTATGCGCAGTGAAATAACGCAGGGTGCCGGGCGCCGCACACTGTTCATCTCGCCGGGCAGAATGGTGGTCAATAAGGTGAATATCGTCTCGCGTTACACCTACCTGGGCCGGCTGATGATTAATCGCCAGACCCCTCTGGAGGGCGTTACGCCGTTGAATGTTACCAGTTGGTCTGGCCTGGGGCAGGGAGGATTCACTGCCGAAACCGATCACCGCATGAAGAATCTGTACATTGCGCGCGGGATGCAGATGTACCGCTGCGAAATGAAGGTGAAAAGCACCCATGATGTCGTGCGCTATGTCGGAGACAGTGACTGCAAAACGATCGATCTTGCGTCAGTGCCGCCCGACGTTCAGCACCAGGCAAAAATGCTGATCGCCACCCGCCGTTCAGATGAGACACCCCTGGCACGCGCGCAGCCTTCGCAGCAGGAACAACAATAGGGATTTTGTATGAAAAGTAGATTTCTCACGGGTCTGGTGCTGGTGTGTCTGATGGCCGCCGCGCAAGCGGCATCACTCACTCCGTCAGGGCGTAATACCAGTGTAGCTATAACCTTTGACCGAATGTCAGTGCCCGCGCAGTTGCCCATCTGGACCAACGAAAACGGTGGTTACGATACCAACGATGCCCCTAAGTGGGGGCGAAACACACTGGTTTGTCAGTCACGTACCAGCAATCAGTACGGCGCCTGCCTGACGTTCCCGGTCTGGCTGGAGGCGTCCCCTGCGCCTTATCCCGTACCGGTTTTATTTACCGAAAGCACCACCAAACAGACGTTGGAGGTCAATGTCTATATGACCAAACGAAGATCGCTGAACAATATAGTGGTGGCAACCAATCTGGTTCCGATGAATGCCTTTGGCGGCGCGGTTACGCCGAGGGGCGACGGGACGGATTATTCGGCGTATGTGCCCTCGTCCGAGCTGAGTAAATTTCCCTCCGCCGGAAGCTGGAGCGGAACGCTCAAAATGTCGCTGATGCAATGGCCCGCAACCTGTACCGGGAATTCGCAGAACGTGAATGTGGGCTGTACCAACGTGACCAAGCTAGGTGACTGGATCGCCAGCATGACGTTTAAGGTGACGGATTATGGCAATCAGCAAATCTATCTGCCCGAGTTTGGCAATGCGGCGGCGAATGTGGATCTCGGGTTGAAAATCTTTCCCGGCGCACGCGCCACTACCACCGTGAGCGGCAGTCGTTCACTGGATATGTGTCTGTACGATGGCAATAACTCGGACAGTAACCGCGTGAGCCTGATCTTTCAGGATGAAGGTTCCACTGCGCCCTCCAGAGCCACCGGGTTGTTTTCGTTATATCTCAACGGTGGGAATAAAAATCTGGCACAAGATCGTCTGGATTATTCGATTGAAGTGATTAATCCGCTGACCAGGGCTCGTCAGGTGGTGCAGAACGGCACCGAGGTCATCTGGAGCGGCACCAATAAAGGTGTGTTGCGCCGCGTGGTGTTGCCGGGACAGCGAAACTCCGTGCTGTGCGTTCCGGCACCGATGGAATTAATTACGCCGTCTTTCACCTTATCGTCTAAAACGGCAGGACGATATCGCGGCACTCTCAGGATTATTTACACCCCGACGACGCAATAATCGTGGCGAAATAACGCGAGCCGCTGTGTTAAAAAGAGAGAGAAACAAGGAATGACGCGTCTCAAAGATGCAGACCCTACCCGCCCCGTGATTAATGAATTCATTTCATAGCTCCTTGCGCATTTTGCTACCTAGTTCTGAAAAACAATTAGCGGTAACGTCAGTCATCAACAATCAAACTGCTACCTGTTCCGGAGAAAGTGAGATGAACGTTACCGCAGCGACTACGCTTTCACTGTTAAGGATATAGGTATAATCCCCAATGCCGGTCTGCTTGTCAGGCGTGATATTAGTGGAATAAATAGCACCCACCGGCGTGAGCATTTTCAGCCCCCCGGCAAAATTAGCGTCCCCCGCTGCCGTGTGGCATGCCGTACAATCACCAGCCTGAGCCAGGTAATGCCCCTTACTTATCGACGCGTCGGCAGCCATTGCAGACGCAGACACCAGGCCAGCAAACAGTAAAGAAGCTAACAATCCAGAATGCTTAATCATGTTTTCTCTTCCCTGTTAAACCTGAACCAGCGGACCGGGATTGGCCAGATAATGCGTACGAATGGCATTGGCCGCAAACAGTGTTGTTGCCGCCACGATCCCAGTCGGGTTATAAGCCAGATTCTGCGGGAAGCAGCAGGCTTACCGCCGTGCATGGGATCGGCGAGGTAACCCTCCTTGGTATTTTCCAGAAGTTGTTCAAAGAACAGCTTGCCGGACAAATTATCAAAGGTCAGCTTGCCGCCATCAAGGTCGTGCAGCATCGCATCCTGCTGCTCGTGACTGAGATCCGCAAACGGCTTCTGAAACTGCTGCTGACAGTGCTGATTAATGACTTTGATGCCCTGCCGATAGGTTTCGCGCGGGACAAGGCTGGATTGGTAACCCAGCTCAGGCACTGCCTTAGCAAATGGCGGATGCATGTACCACAGGTGGCCGTAGCCGTATGGCAGCTCCATCTGTTTGTCGATAAAGACGGGTACGCCTTCGCTGACGGCGCCGGGACCATTGCTGTCAGAGGGGATCAAACGATCGCAGGCGGCGAGAATAAAGCGCCATTCATCGTTATTAAAATAGATGGGAACGTAATGAGCAGAGACGCCCTGCGACTGAGACTCAGCCGCAGGGGCTGGGAGAGCCACAATGCTGCTCCCTCCGGCTGCGGCGAGAGGGAGCAATGACAGGGTTTTCTGCAAGAAGCGTCTACGGGAAGGCACCTGTGTTTCTGTTTTTTTTCCATGACGACATTTCCAATGCAAACGTGCCGGGAGAGGGTTTCGGCACAATAGCTTCTGATGTGATAGTTTCATTGCTACTTTTATGTGTTTATAAATCAACCGCTAAGTTTGTTATTCAAAAGTGAGATTCTAGCTAAATTTGTTAATTTAAATTTCATATATGATGTATTTTATGGGGTTTACCCTGTGTTGTGGCTAAGGGCATTATGATGGCAGTCTTGATTTTCTGACTGAGGAGCCTGCCATGGACTAGAGTTCCTCTAGTCCTTAACCTTTCAGTCCCGTGGCAGGTTCAATCCCTTTCCCTTGATGAAAAATCTGGTTCAGTGACGGTGATAGTCAGCATTGTTGAACACACACAACTGACCTGTCCTAACTGTGGAAAATCTTGCCCCATACATGATCACCGACGTCGTAAATGGCGTCACCTTGATACCTGTCAGTTCACCACGGTGGTTGAGGCTGATGTACCCCGCGTTAACTGCCCCCAGCACGGTTGCCAGACACTGCCGGTTACCTGGGCGGCGCAAGGCAGCCGTTACACTTTGTTGTTCGAAACCTTTGGTCTCTCATGGCTGAAAGTCAGCACAGTGGATGCTGTCAGAAAACAGCTCAAACTCAGCTGTGGAATGCTGTGGACGGCATCATGATGCGCGCAGTCAAACGAGGCTTAGCGCAGATAAAACAGCCTTTATCTGCCACTTCATCTCTCTGCGTAGATGAAGTGGCATTAAAAAAGGACACCAGTACGTCACCGTTAACCAGAGAGATTGTTGAAAAGATAATCGTTTTGATAGATCGATATTCTGATATCGATCGTTATCATCGATCGATGTACTGCAGCTAATGATAGTCACTGGTTGCGTGATATATCCCAGTCACTTTTCTGAGTGGATGTTTGAACCTGAGTTACTTTGCAAACTTTTCAGACAAGGTCAGCGTATTTCTGTTTTTCACTTCAGTGCAGTACAGGGTGTAACCGCAGCAGGGACAGTGTTTTAGTCCGAAGAATTCGTAATCACACATCACGCAGATAAAGTGCTTAGGTTGAGGATTTCCCAAATGAAAGGATTCTTGCAGGGCTGTTTCCCGAGCAACTGTGGAGAGTGGCGCGGGTCTGTGGGGTAAAAGCAAATAGGGGCATTCTTCTAAACGGTTGATGTCGCTATTTTCAAGGTCGTGTTCGAAAAATCGCCCTTCCGCATGCGTCATTCGAAAATGCAGGGGGTTTAAGCATCCCTCGCAGTAACAACGCAGCGATGCTGGGAGAGGATATAACTCTGCTTTGACCCACCTGCCATTATGGGTAACGCCACGCTTTATTTTCTTAAATTGCATAGATGCGCCTCTTGCCGCGCCCGGCGGTAGTCATTGGGCGGTTTTTCCGATGAATAAGAAGATTGCAATACGATTGGAAGTGTTAGGGCTCAGGCCACCCAGGATAGTGGGGAAGGGGGCACTCAAGGCGGGGTCTGACCCCACAAGTTGTAAAATGCGAAGAACACATATTCCTCAATCAGGTTATGCAGATTCGGTGTTTTCGCCAGGTGTGCGTTCAGTAGCAACACCCGGTGATTTACTTGTTCAACAGTGTGAAGAGAAGCCTCATGCTGCACTGGTGCCAGCAGAGCAAGGTATTCCGGATCGTTCGCCAGCAAGCCGTAAAAGTAAGCGAGCGCAAACCTCTCCAGATACCAGGGTTCATCGTAAAAATGTGAACTTCGCGCCAGCAAGTCATCGCTGAGCTCTGACCATCCCAGCCTTTGACATTCTGCTCGCAGCAATGAGAAGTAGAATTGCGGGCTCTGTATGAAATGTTCAGGCCGCTGGTGTCTAGCCGCTGCATCGTGCGAGACCAGATTATCTGACTTCTGCGTCTGTCTAAGAGTGAGCAGGTGAGCGATGAAAACCGGTGCGATAATCTGACAGGTGTGACGTCGCTGTTCAGTAAAACCACACTGATACACCCCAAGCCTGAGATAGGGCCTTAAGGCCTGCACCGGTTGTCCCGTTACGGCATCGACCACGCGATAGCTATCAAGTATGTGTTGATAGCACTTCTTTAAAGCCGTAATTGCATGAGCATTAGGCATCGTGATTTCTCTTTATTTTTTTGCTGAAAGAGGAGTTGGGTGACTTGAGCTTTTGATGGCCTGAGTAATGAATTTGCGTCAGGCCAGCGCAGTGAGAGCTACTGAAATACAGATAACTCATTTCAAGTGGCGGAGGCAGTTTCAATGCTGTAGATGCCTGTCTGGCAATGCGTACAGTATTTCTCTGCATGGTAGTCACTTCTGCATTTTGTGCAGTACCAGTCGCCTTTCTGGACCACGGGCTGTGCTTCTGGAACGAAGCGGCGTAAAGCGCTGACTCGGGCCATCTCTTCTGCATCGGCAGTGAGGTAGGGGCAGTCATGGAGTTTGTGAACTAATGTCGTCCGTGTCGTTTGTTGGATGTGTTCAAACCAAGGATTCTTTCCGTTCTCTGGCGTGTGGAGTTTCATGAGAGCCCTACACAGATGGCAACGGTATTGGTCGTTAGGGGCTAATTGCGCCTTTGTTGCAGCCATAAGCTGCCCATTGCTGTTGAAGGCAATAAATGATTTTGCGTGCATGTTTCTACTCCGGTGCGCCAACTTGCAGACGTGCGAAGTCCGTCCCTGTATGGGCAGATATCAGTGCGGCTGCAGTCGGCGGGATTAACTCAGGAAGGGAAGCTGAAGGGTCTCGTGCTTACGAGCGGGACTGGGAAATGCACTGCTGTACCCATTGTTCTACTTCGCTTTTTAGCCAGCGGGAGCTGCGGCCCAGTTTGATGGGCTTAGGGAATTTATCTTGCTGGATGAGTTTATAAAGCCATTTGTCGGTCATGCCGGTGTAGGTGGTAATCGCAGCCATGCTAATCATCGGATCATCGAACAGTTCAGTCGTGGTAGTCATGATGTTTTTCCTCTTCGGTGGGCTGTAGTGAAGAGCATGCGGGAACGCAATGTGTAGTAACCGGCATCTCTACATATAATGTCCATCCGGGTAAAAATTTACATTTGATACACAGGCCTGCTGTAAAACCTGCTGGTGTTAACTTAGATGCTTAGCTAATCGCTGCTGGGGGAGTCAGAGAGGGTTATAAAAATTAACAATGTGCATTCAAAGACATTCAAAATGAGAAGTTTGTCGTTTTTTTTGCCATTCTGGTGAGTTGAAATACCAAGCTGCGCCACCATGACATGCTCACACAGTAAACGACATGGAAATCCAGCAATGCATATTGATCTTCTCATTACCCGACTGAAGGCTGCCCTACCTAGCATTACTAATGAAGCGATGGCCCAGGAGTTCCTCAACAGCCTTTCTGAGTTCGACCAACTGGCGATTTTCTCAGCGTACAAAATCGGAAACGCCCATATCAGTTATCACCGTTTGATGCCTGAATATGAAAATGTAACCCGAAGCCTAGAGGGTTACATTCCTGTGGCGAACTTTGCCAAAATGCTCTACGAAAAGCGCCTTGTGATGAAAAACAGCATGGAAACGTTTATCCGCTGCACTGATGGCTCAGGCTTCAACCGCGACAATTTCTAAATCAAAAGCCGCCAATAGCGGCTTTACTATCTGTTCTCAGTCCTATCCCTTTTTAACGTCGTTGACTGCAGCCGAATGAACGTTCGACTCTGCTGTAGACTTTACTTCTTTCTTTGGCAAAGTATCTGAGTCGACACATTAGGCTGTTATGCACTTTCTCGAAGTCTGATGCGTTTATGTTTAGGTAATACAATGGGTTTTGAGGGAAATGGACGAGTGTGTGGTATTCAGATGCAGATTGCATTGCCAAGGCACTGCACCATGCTTCCTGGATCAGCGAGCCGAGGTTATCGCCTTCACGGGTAAAGTGTCCCAGGCTTGCAAACGTATCGTTATTGACGAACAGAACTGCATGGTAATGCGGTTTGCTATCTTGGCTTAGTTCTCGTACCCATGCGTAATGGAGACTTGATGAGTGAACTCGCAGGCCCTGCTTCTCTTTCCTTGTTTTGAGTGCCTGTATTTTTGCTTTAAGCGACTCAATGAAGCGAGACATCAGGCCCTGCTCAATATTAGGTAAACATTGCAGCGTATCGCCAATATCACGGTATTCTGGCAGGCGTAGTATTAGAGTAACGGCCATGGTTCGGCGATGTCTTTCTAGTGCTAGATGCGTAACGTCCGTAAGTTTGGAGAGATAGGTTTGATTGTAAGGGGGGTGACTATCGTTGGTGGCGTTATAATTCATGTGTGTTGCTCATTAAAATAGCTCATTTAAGATGAGTCAAGCATACCCAATAGCGGATGCTGCAGCAGTGTATGGGGAATACGCTTGATGTCTTTTTGTGGTGTGACGTTAATCTCTGAATGTATTTGCGTCACTCATTTCACACGATATTCGCAGGAAGTAAAAATCAACTCACACATATAGGGAAACCAAAGGCTCTCGTTACAATCCATCGCAGTGCTTTTGTATTTACATGGTTGGTGGCTAACTGAAAAAAGATGCTGAGTGTATTGCATTGAGTGTATATTACAAATCAGACAATTTAACGATTGAAAGTGCATATGAATTCTGATGATTTAAAGCGTTTTATTACATTTATTTACTCTGAAGTTATCAGTTTAACCATGGGTTCAGGGTCGCGTTATAATTACTTTAACAGTAATAACATATTGCTTTTACACAAGTATGATAGTCTTGACGTGCTTACTGAAAAGTTCATTGAGCCCGTTATCCATATCCATTATAAGGAATGCACCGCTAGCCTGACCACCAAGAAGGATTACTCATGAGAATGCGTTTCAGAAATACTTGGCAGTAAGGTGATCTTGTATTGATGATATTCTACTGAACTCAATAAATAGGGCTATCATGTGAAATATTACGTACATTAGTCGATGCCACATATAAAATTGAAGCAGGCCGATGAGCACTGTTTAATCATGAGCGGAGTTCTAGCAGATAACTACGCTATCGTTATTCCCTGGCCATATGAGGCATCATTTATAGCAATAAAGTTATAGGCACTTCTATTAATACGGTACTGTAAGCAATGATGGGGTCGTGTTTTGGTGAGGGTAAGGGAATGTTCACGCCTTGACCATAAATCACTTGATTTTCTGGCGGCCGGTGGGTACTTTGTACAACAACTTACATCTAATTTGTACGGTTTATATGAAAATAAAATTATATAAAAATGACTTTGAGTTTATTACAACAGACAAGTCAATGTCATCTAATTTAGTAAATATAAATAAATGTCTTGATAAAATATCAGTTTTGAAAACAAAATATAATCTTTATTTTTATAATAAAGATATTCTTGAAATGCATGATGCCTTATCAGAAATCAAAACGGGATTATTGTTATTAGATGAGTTTTCCACCGATAAAAATCATGATGACTACCTAAAAGAAATTACTCGCTTGCGGGGTATTTTATGGCCACTTATTGAGCAAAAAGAAAATATTTATAACTCCTTGTTATTACATTTTTTAAAATTAAAAGCAAAGCACAAAACCATCACGGCACTTAGATACTCTTTTTCATTAAAAGGAAATGATACGTTCATTACATCTTCAATAACACCCAGTTACATCACAAATACGGCTTTGAGTCTTAGTGGAATACTAAAGAATTTTCTTAACCGCTCAAGAAACAGAGTGGTGCAAAATAAAATTTGTGGTTATTTTTGGATGTGGATGAGAATGCCTAATGGATTACCTTACTTACATGTTAACTTTTATGTAAAGGAGCGAGGGTTTAATGCCAGGCTTCCGAATGATATTATCCAGCTTTGGTTGGAATGCTCACGTGCAAAGGGGGAAGGTATTTATTTTTCCATTAGCCATGATTTTGGCAATTCAGAAGTACATGCGGGTAAAACAATCTCAATTCAATCAAGGAGCCTTACGGGGCACAAAAACGGCCCTGCCGATATTATTGCCTGTGATTATAACTCCACAATAATGTCATCGATTCATAGTCAATATAAATTCGCAGCAGATCCAAGTGATGCTACGCAATTTCAAAAATACCTCGATGTGGTTTCTCGAGAAAATTATGCACTTAATCTCATTCCATCAATTGCTCTTCCTGTGCAATCTGGAAAAACGGGTAAGTTGCAAAAAATACATAGCTACGGTCTTTCCCAACTTAAATAAAAAAACTATAAACCTATATCACCTTCTCGAACCCAGCCACGGTAGATCACCGTGGCTTTTTTATTCGTGACAAGGTGATTTATGCATGATGATGACATTCCATTTAGTACCCTTTTCAGTTGGCTCGATAGCTTATACCTCCAGGCGATTAAAGGTGGGTTAGGCACTGATTCCGCAAAAGTACTGGCACACCACTATCTGACCGTGTTTACCGATACCCAACATGCTGCAGAAAACCTGGTCATTTGGGAATCTAGCAAAGCCGCAACCAGTGGATTCATTACCGGTCTGGGTGGTGTGGTGGCCTTACCCGTGTCGCTGCCCGTCGGCCTGACAGGTCTGCTCTTTATTCAGTTCCGCATGATTGCTGCTATCGCCATCCTTGGTGGTCATTCACCGGATGATATCCGCACACGTCATCTTATTTATCTATGCCTTGGTGGCAGCGTAGCAAAAGAGTTGCTGCATAACGCTGGTCTTCATCTTTTGAGACAGCTTTCGTCGGCAGCGCTGGAGACTGTGACTGAAAAGGCGGTCACGACATTGATGACGCGGATCACAACTGGCGTTGCTGCTGGCTCCGTTGCCCGTCTGCTTCCTTTGGTCGCGGGCATAATGAGTGGTGGCATGGACTGGGTGCTGGTTCGTTCATCAGGTGCACTAGCTTGCGAAGTTTTCCTCTCTGAATAACACCCCATCCTCTAAAACTCATACAAGGATAAACCATGACACGTCTCGCATCCCGCTTTGGGCGGGTGAATTCCGTTCGCCGTGACCGCCCGTTAACCCATGATGAACTGGCACAGTATGTGCCCAGCGTCTTCAGTGATAGCAAACATGAGTCCCGCAGCGAAAGGTATACCTGCATTCCGACCATATCCCTGCTGGAAAATCTGCAGTGTGAAGGTTTTCAGCCTTTTTATGCCTGCCAGACTCGTGTTCGTGACCCGGACAAACGCGAACATACCAAGCATCTACTCAGGCTCCGTCGGGAAGGCCAGATCACTGGTCAGCAGGTGCCGGAAATCATTTTGCTCAACAGCCATGACGGCTCGAGCAGTTACCAAATGCTGCCAGGGCTGTTTCGTGCAGTTTGCGCCAACGGACTGATTTGTGGAGATACCTTTGGTGAAGTGCGCGTGCCACATAAAGGTGACGTTGTTGGCCGGGTGATAGAGGGAGCGTATGAAGTTTTGAACGTGTTTCAACGCGTTGAAGAGCAACGCGAAGCCATGCAGTGCCTGAATCTGTCCGCACCGGCCCGTCAGGCCTTTGCTCATGCGGCTCTGAACTATCGCTACGGCGAAGAACACCATCCTGTCACCGAGTCTCAGCTCCTGACCGCCCGCCGCTGGGAAGACAGGCAGGATGACCTATGGACGACCTACCAGCGTGTACAGGAAAACCTGATAAAAGGTGGTTTGACAGGGATTTCCGCAAAAGGTAAGCGGGCACATACGCGAGCGGTAAAGGGTATCGATGGCGATATTAAGCTCAACCGTGCGTTATGGGTGATGGCCGAGCAGATGTTGCAACTCTCCTCATAACGCCTCCTTTTTGGCATTTTTTCAAAAAAATAAATCGACCGGCGGACATCACCTGTCCACCCGCTTCGTTACGTTACTCGGGCTAACTATCTGGCAACATGGAGAACGTAATGGCGATTTATCGCGCAGATCCTGATTTGTTTTTTCTCGCACAGTGTCATAACGATGACCTGGAACTTCTGGTTTCCTTGATGACGCACGACCCGAAAGATGGCTCGCTGCGTTGGTCAGAAACCTTAACCGGTTCGGATGACTACAAGCGCTATTACCCCAACCACCAGCAGTACTGGCAGGGCATTGTGGCGGAGGTACAGACCTTCGGTGCGAACAGCCTTGCCAGTGTACTGCGTCGGGGTAAAGGCGTGGCGTACCGCGAAGTCCTGTGCGATGCCTGCGATAAAATGAAGGTGAACTACAGCAAAAATGCCAGCACGGAAAATATCGAACTCAATATGCTGCTAAAAGTTCTGGAGAAAAGCTTGTCTGATATGTCACCTGATGAACTGAAAGAGTTTGCCAGCGGCATGGAGATTGAACTCACTAATCCGACGCCTGAACTTATCCTGATGGCAATACAGACAGCCATCAGGGCATCAGGCTTTGCCGCTTACAAAATGACAGTCGTTATTGTAAGCACTGTAGCGAAAGCACTGCTGGGGCGAGGGTTGCAGTTTGGTACCTACGTGCTGCTAACCCGCTCTATTAGCGTGTTAGCGGGGCCGGTCGGATGGGCGTTGAGCTCACTCTGGCTAGCCACCGATTTAGCTGGACCTGCTTATCGGGTCACCATTCCCGCCTGTTTGCTTATCGCTTACATGCGGCAGAAGGCGCTTTATCTCCCGGCATGACGCCTCTATTGAGCAACCAAGGAACGATGCTTATGTCTGAAGACAGCGTGTCCCACGACAGTTTGGCTGTCCGACTGACTCTGATTATCAGTCGGTTATTAATGGGAGAGTCGCTTTCCATTAGTGTTTTAGCAAAAGAGTTTAATGTCTCTACGCGCACACTGAGGAGGGATTTTAATCAGCGGTTAATCTATCTCGATATTGAACATCGGGAAGGTATTTACCGACTGGCGCAGTCTCTGCCTGGGCACCGAACGGACGGTGACATTATTCACTTTGCCAGAGTGACGCACATGGCGCAGTTTTTCCCTGGATTGGACAGCAAGCTATTGTCTATCTTGTTGAATAAAAATGAGGGGTCACCTTATGTAGTCTACCATGCACCGCCTAAAAATATGCCCACGCTCTTTGGCGGTTTTTATCGGATCACTCAAGCCATTATGGACAGTGTCATAATTAGTCTGAATGTACAGGGGGTTCAGTACCATCAGCTTGCGCCTTACCGACTTATTTATTACGAAGGATATTGGTATCTCGTTGGGGAATATAACCTCACCATTCAGGTTTTCTTATTATTCCACATTACCGATGTCACATTAAGTAGAAAGCGTTTCGTTAAGAAACCTACAATCACGGAACTAACAATGGAAGTGGATTTTATTATGTCTCTTCCTCACTTTCAATTTGTACGCAACTTGCTTTTTAATTTAAATAAAAAATAAGGAACCAAATATGAAGCGTTTAATTATCGCTGCCGTTATATGTGCAACTTCAGCCTCAGCATTTGCTTTTGGTAGTCGCGATCACTGGACTACGTCATATGAGCAAGGTACAGATCAGTATGTTATTACGGGTACCGGCAATTCCCGGCTCTATATCTCCTGCACCACTGAAGATAATATGTTTGTTCAATACACCGATGCAGCAGGCCGTCAGTTAAGTACCCTAGACCCAGGCGGTAAGTTGTACGGTGTCGTTGACAGAGACAACCTGATGACTATCAATGACTCAGCCTCTCCCCTCGGTGCTGCACAACTCAAACTCTTCTGGAAACGCCTGAGAGAAGGTCAACAGGTCACCATCAGTTCTGCGGGTATGCTGACAGGGAAATTTACTCTGAAGGATGCAGATAAGGTCTTGCCTGAGATAGCTAAGTCTAATTGTCATACAGGACTTTAATTAAGGGTATAAAGCAGATTGAATATCTGCTTTGTTGAATCATTGAAAACCCTAAAGGGAATATTAATACTTCGTATTAATAGCCATCATAAAACCTCCCTTCCTAAAGGTTTCCCTCCTTACGGATTGTTTACCATAGTATATGTCTCACCGAAGTAAATAAATACCGCATAACAACATGACTGACGCCCCTGCATGTAGGGGCGTCAGTCTTATGCCGTTTTTTAAAAACCCTTTTATCCCAACAAGCCGCCATCTCACGGGATAGCGGCTTTTCATTTATTGGAGTTAGCCATGCAATATCAAACCCACCAGCGCGTGATCCAGATGGCGCTGACCCTGCTTGAAAAACAGATGAAGCAGAAGCCCCTTGGTTTCAATTCAAGCGCGGAGACGTTGCAGTATCTGCGTTTGCAACTGGAGCAGCTCGAACGTGAGGTATTTATGGTGCTGTATCTGGATAACCAGCACCGGCTTATCACCAGTGAAATCAGCTCACAGGGCACCATCAATGCCACTTCGGTTTATCCGCGAGAAATTATTAAGGCCGCACTTTCTCATAATGCGGCTGCAGTGATACTGGCACACAACCATCCGTCTGGCATGGCTGAACCCAGTAATGCGGACCGGGCGGTGACAGAGCGCTTGATCGCAGCACTATCTCTGGTGGATATCAGGGTGCTGGATCATGTCGTCATCGGACACGGTGAATCCATATCTTTCGCCGAACGTGGCTGGCTATAAGGAAAGGAAAAGATGAATTCAGAACTTAACCCAGTGCCACCGGTAATAGCCTGGCAAACCTTGCTGACTTATCTGTTCCAGCAACATTATGGCCTGACGTTAAACGATACCCCGTTTTGTGAAAGTCGGGTCATCCAGGAGCATATCGATGCGGGGATATCGCTTGCGGATGCGGTGAATTTTCAGGTTGAGCGCTATGCGTTGATACGAACAGACCGCAGCGGTTTCTCATGGGAACAACCCTATCTGAACAGTGTTGATATTCTGCGTGCCCGACGAGCTACTGGCATATTTCTTCAAGCGAAGGAGGAAAGATCATGATCGACAATATTGTTGCCAGCTCTGGCGTTTATCATATCCAACAACTGCAGGAAGCCGAACCGGAGGTGTGGCTCGATTTATGTCGTGCTGCGACACAAGCTCAGCGGCAGATACGGATGGAGTCGCAGACTACCGGGCATTCTTGTCTGACTATCTGTGAACATTCAGGTAATACGCCGCTGCGTTTCGACGACAGTTTGATTGGACTGGGCGTCATTTCCTTCAACGGATGTCGCGCCCGTCAGCAGGCTGGGGATGCCTTTATTCTGACCCGTGGTATGCGGCAGATAACGGAGTATTGCTGTAATACCGATAACCAACCTTACAGCTTCCTGGTCAGGGTGATGCTGCTGCTGGCTAACCACTATTGTCCCGGTACGTGGCAGTTCATCACGGATATCCTGGAGTCTGACTGGATACACAGTGCTGGCTGGATCACTCAATATCTGAACATTACCCTCTCGCCGCTTAATCCCCCTTCCCAGATATACCCCTTCAGTGAGTAATGAATTGATCGTTTTAACCGATCGGTCTGATCTCATTGATCTGTACAACCAATTATCTTTTTGTTTCACCTGCCGATAAGATCGCCACGGGTTATTGAGTATCGCAAGTGCTTGTCTCGTCGACATTTTGCACTGGCTTACATCCCGCCGACACCAGGCAATATCACAGGGGAGGTCAGGTCAACCTGGCTTTCGCTGTTCACTTCAACGTCATGCAAATGACGTAAATCCTCATTATTTCGATTCCTGTCGGAAGGACTTTCTTTGCACATTTTTTGAGATGACGGAATGAATACCGAAAAGAAAATCAGCTACGAAATAACGTTTAATCACAACCTGCCAAACCGTGACCAGCCGATACGTATCCTGGTGATAAAACTCCGTCACTTTGGCGACGTATTACTGACCACGCCGCTAATCAATACGTTAATGGCCAATTATCCACACGCCCTGATTGACGTGCTGGTCTATGACGGCACCGAGGTGATGCTGGCAGGTAACAAAGGCGTCTATCTCACCTATACGGTCGACCGGTCGCTGAAAAAGCAGGGGCTAAAGAAACAGCTCCGTGGCGAGAAAGCACTGCTAAACAGTCTGGGGACCGGGCATTACGATCTGATACTCAATATGTCGGACCAATGGCGTGCGGCATTTTACTGCTACAAGCTCAAACCTACATTCAGCATTGGCTTTCGTTATCCCAGGCGTAATAACCGTTTATGGCTGTTCTGCCACTCGGCGCTGGTTGATACTGACCTGCAGCCATCGCGGCATACTGTGATCAACAACCTCAGTATTCTTGAGCCGCTCGCGTTACCCGTCATATGCAGTGACGTCACGATGTCATACCGACAAATGGATATTGATCACCTTGAATTACTCTGCCGAAAAATACCACTGACCGACTATATCGTTATCCAGCCAACGGCTCGGTGGGCTTTTAAAAACTGGTCGCTAACCTCTTATAGCCAACTGATTGACCACCTGATGCAGCGCGGGGAAAGGGTTGTGATAACGGGCGGACGTTCTGAGGAGGAAATCAGTAGCATCCGGCAAATTCTCAACGGATGTCTCTACCCTGAGGAGATTATCAATCTGGCGGGTAAGCTGGATATGCCTGAGCTGGCGGTGTTGATTGACCGTGCCAAACTGTTTATCGGCGTGGACTCTGCACCGATGCACATGGCTGCCGCGCTGCAAACGCCTTCTGTTGTACTGTTTGGCCCCAGCAATCTCAAACAGTGGCACCCCTGGCAGGCTCCTCACACCCTGATATGGGCGGGGAATTATCGTCCTCTGCCTTCCCCCGATGACATTAATACCGATACGCCCGAACGCTATCTCGATGCGATCCCGGTTGCCGATGTCATTACTGCCGTTGTGCGGCGTCTGGGTGCGGTTCAACACCCAGCTATAGCGAACAAATCTCACCACTTTTCATCTGAAATGAGTCAATCATGACCCTACCTGTACCCATTCTTGAATCTCAATCTGGACACTACCGCGTCGGCAGACTGTTTGGTTTGACGGCATTTTTATTGGGCGTGTCGTTACCGGTTTCGAACCCTCTGATGAATCTTGCCCTTGGGTTGGTTCTGCTTTGTGTTTTATGGCAGTGGGATCTACGAAACATGAAGGCGCTAATCAAGCACCCGCTGGTGTGGTTGCCAGCGCTGATGTTTACGCTGCTGGCATTCTCACTCTTTATACAGCCTCATGCCTATGGCGCTGAGATGGTGGGTAAGTACAAAAAGCTGCTATTTGTGCTGCCGCTGGCGCTGTTCTTCCTGCAGGTGCCAGCAACGATAAACAGATTCGTGAGCGGATTTCTACTGGCCAATGTGGTGATATTGCTGGTTAGCCTTGCTGTGGGTCTTTTCCATCTACCGATAGGCCATTTAAATCCTCTGAATCCCACCGTTTTTAAGCTGCACATCACCCAAAATTTCTTCATGGCGCTGGCAGCGCTGCTTTGGTTGTCGCGGGCTTTTTCTCATCGAGGAATGAAACGCTGGGGTTATGCTGCACTGGTCGGCGTTGCCAGCTATGTCGTCCTATTTTTGGTGCTGGGTAGAACCGGTTATGTCGCGCTGGTCGTCGGACTGGGCGTATGGCTACTCTTATCTTTGGGTCTACGCCAGCGTCTGGCCGTGATGGCTTTGGGGCTGGGAGTGATTTGCGTGCTGGCTTTCGTCCCTAACCGGGCGACGGAACGAGTCGCACTGGGGGTGGCAGAAATACATGACTGTCTGGTGGTAGCTGATGGTGATGCTTACGATTCCTGCAAAACATCGATGGGACAGCGTACGGCTTTCGTAGGGGAATCACTAAGGCTGATTAAGCACGCGCCGTGGTTGGGTAATGGGGCGGGGAGTTTTTGGTACGGTAATCCCGAAACAGGTTACCACGTCAACAATCCACACAATCAGTACCTGTTGGAGACGGTGCAGTCAGGCCTGGTGGGGCTTGCTCTGTTCTTACTCTGGATGCTGTATTGCTATCGCGAATCCTGGCGGCAGCCGGTACCGGTTCGCAATCTGATGGTCGCGATACTGAGTGCCTATATGGCCTGTCACTTATTCAACTCCTTCTTACTGGACTCCGCCGAAGGCCATCTGTTTATGGTGATTGCCGCCATGCTGGCTTCTAAATCCATAGGAGCAAAGGCGAATAATTACCCGTAAATATTGAAGAAAAATAAATCCATTTCATCGATCGAGGGGCTTCACGGCCTCTCGCTTTTTTATTGGTTGTCCTAAACGAACTCCATCCGGGCTGTCACCTTGGATTAGCTCGTTTGCTTACAGATACGGAAAACACATTATGCAGACAGAACCCGAAGTATTAACTGATCATGCTGAGCTCATCTGTTCGACCAATATTGAGCGCATCATTTCCGGGCGTAACGCAGCGCTGGCACAGACTGAAGCCCTTATCTGCCAGCTTGAAGGCATCTCGGCAGTCACCAGCAGCATTGGCGGTGGTGTTGCAAGAGACTGGGCCATGCGACAAGACTTCCGCTGCGGCTGCTGGCTGATGGAGAAAGCAGAAACGGCAATGAAAGTGATCACCCAAAATCTTGATCGCAGTATATGGCGAGATTTAATGCTGAAATCAGGGATGCTTAGCTTGATGGACGCCCAGGCCCGGGAGCAGTGGAACAAAAACCTTGAGGGGGATAATATTCCTGCCATCAGTGAAGCCAACATACTTAGTACCTTTGAGCAACTACATCACAGTAAACTGGAGGTATTTGAGCGGAGTATTATCAATGTTTTTAAAGGGCTGTCATGGGATTACAAAACTAACAGTCCGTGCAGTTTTGGAAAGAAGATCATCATCAACAATCTGGTGACTCACAATCGTTGGGGGCTACAGTCTGAACTGGGGCTGGCGTCGTGACCAACTGACGGATCTAGAGCGGATGCTCTTCCTGCTGGATGGCAAACCTATTCCTGACAACCGGGGGGGGGGTGTCACTACCCGACTGATGGATCATGTCAGTTTACAGAAAGCATCGCATATCTACGAGGACGACTACTTTAGTATTCGTTACTTTCATAAAGGCACGGGGCATATCACCTTTAAAAGACCGGACTTGGTTGATAAGATGAACTACATCGGGGCGAAACATTTCCCTTCCATACTGCCTTCTCGCACCTAAGTTCGAATCTCTGATTTGCTATGAAATGAGATTGAGGGTACAAATGAGGGTATAAAATTTATCAAATATAAATTAATTTATATTTATCATGTAAATAACACAATACATCGATTCCGGTAGTCGCACCATCTTCAATAAGATTCACCACTTACACTTCTGCCTTATTCCACTTTTTGATAGTTAAATTTCCCCTTTAAAAGCCTTAAACCCTGGTTTTTAGGATCTTCAAACCTTCCTGGAACCCATCTCGCAACTTCAACGACTTACTTGGTTAGTCCCTGAGATTTCCGATATAATCGGCACTGCTGCGGCCCAATCCGCAGCCGGGTTTCGCAGCCTGACTCTTTTAGGAGATACACCCTTTCGCCAGTGGCGTGGGGCGTGTCAAAGCCTTTGCTCACCTATGTAAAAGTAGCCTCAAGCTATATTTACATATCAATGGTGGCTCAGGCGGGGCAGCCTTCGGGCTGGCCGGTGTCCTAGAAGGCCGGTACTGCGAACTCCGTCTGGGCTACCACCAAAGAGTTTCGCAGCTCCCGTGGTAGTGGTAATGCTTACTTCTAGGAACGCGAAAAATGAAAACCTCTCACAATCCCACTTTCTTACCGTTCTGCCACTCCGTTACCGGAGGTGCGAAATGAAAACCAAACCCGACTGGCATCAGGCCGACATTATTGCGGCGTTACGCAAAAAGGGCACCACGCTGGCGGCAGTTTCCCGCACTGCCGGGCTGAGTTCTTCGACGCTGGCGAACGCGCTTTCACGCCCCTGGCCGAAAGGTGAAACTATTATTTGTCTGGCTATCGGCGTTGAGCCGCAAAAGGTCTGGCCGAGCCGCTATTATGACTCGCAGGGAAATTTGATCCCCCGCCCGCAGCGTGCACCGAATAAAGGCTAAATAAGATATTCAGGCGACGGAGAAGAACTCTGCCGCCTGTGAATTCCTTACATAAAGAGATCTTTTAGATTCAAATGAATACTGTGACGTCATGCATTGACGTCTGGGAATGGATGCCAATATTAGTTAAAAATCTGAACAGCAGGAATAAGAAAGCGCTCGCGGATATCTTTCATATGCCAGTTAAGTCGGACATTGACTGGAACGATGTGGAAAGATTGGTCAAGGCGCTTGGCGGGATAAAGGTGCTGTAGCAGATCTTCGTGAATGGTTAGATAAAATAGGGGTAAATCCATGAAAGCTAAAAACGCGAATACCATGACCATCGATGGCCATGAAGCGGTGATCACTTATCAGGCTGAAGGTCGCGCATTTCGTGGTAAGTTTTTAGGGTTCACCGGGCATTGCGATTTTGTTTCAACCAGTATTGATGGGCTGGAGAAAGAAGGGCGCATCTCACTGGCTGAATATATTGAAACGTGTCGGGAAGAAGGGATTGAACCGTTCGAAAAAGAAGAGAAAACGCGTTCTTTTACTCTTCGTTATCCTGAGTCGCTTGAGCCTGCGTTGAAAAGTGCCGCCGAGGCCCGTGAAGTGTCCCGCAACCAACTGATTGTTGATTTACTCCAGCAGGAATTACATCGCGCATAATATACAATCGCCCGCCACAACGGCGGGTTATTGAATACCCTCATTATCTTGCTTCTTCAATTAACTTAAAATTCACGCATTACTCTGTTAATTATATAAACCCCCCTTCATATATCCTTCTTAAAAAAATAGCCCACCAGACGACTTGATAGTGGTGAAGGTTTTTATCACTGCCCTAACTCTTATTTTTAGTCGTAAAATATGCACAATGTAAAATTAACAGTACAAAAAATAATTGGAAAGCCATTTCAAAACAGGTTCTTTTTAGATTTCATGATCATAGCCTGCATAACTGTGCTGGTCATTATTTAACGTTATTGCGGATTAATGGTATGTGCATTTTTGAACTAATTTTAGTTATAGGCTAATCAATGAGATGAAATAAAAAGACTGGCGTCTCTATTATTTCATGGAAAGAAATGATGACGGTAGTTTATCCAGTGTGTCGCTTAAGGCTATTTGATATTAGTAGGATCCCTAACCATTCTTCGGGAGGCAATAATTCAATCGAAACAGTTTGGATTATCTGTTTGACCATTACGGCTATCTATCTACTTGAATATTCATCTTGAGGTATAATTAGCATGGAAAGTAATATGTCTTTAATGTCAGAAAATGAAAAAGGTGCACTTTATTTAATAGAGCAGGCAATGGGATATTCTTATCAGGCGGCGCTGCGTGCGGCGGCGGTGTTAGGGGTTGCCGACCATCTGATAAAAGGGCCGAAAACGATCCAGGAACTTGCGAAGGATCTTGGCGTGGACTGGAAGCAGCTCAATCGCGTGATGCGGTTGCTGGCGACGCGCAATATTTTCCTCGAACTTGACGACGGGCGTTTTAGCCTTAACCCACCAGCCGAATATCTCTGTACCTCTAACCGCTATTCTCTGCGTTCGGCGGTGCTGATGCTGACCGATGAAACCTTCTGGCGTCCGCTGGGGAATCTGGCGGAATGCGTTCGCGGTCACTCTGCCTTCAAACAGCTGTTCGATATGTCTTTCTTCGAATACTGGTCACAGCGGGCGTCGCACGATCAGGGTTATGACTTCCATTCCGGCATGTCTTCCATGTCTGAAGTGGAAAATATGTTCCTGGTCAGAAGTTATGATTTCCCGAAAAACGCGACGGTGGTGGATGTGGCCGGGGGAATGGGCGGCTTGCTGCTCCAGGTTTTGCGCGCTAACCCCACGCTTCACGGCATATTATTCGATCAGCCGCACGTATTAAACCGCAACCGTCTGGCGGAGCTGGGTGATGATTCCCGCTGGGAATTGCAGGGCGGAAGCTTCTTTGAAGCGTGCCCGGAAGGCGATATTTACCTGCTTAAATACATTACTCATGACTGGTCAGACGAAAACTCCGCCAAGATATTGAGCAACTGCCGTAAGGCGATGCGTCCTGGCGGTAAGATACTCATCATGGATCCGGTTATCCCGGAAGGCAGCGTGCGTCACTCCGGCAAGGAAATGGATCTTCTGCTGATGGCGAGCTTCGACGGCGGCCGCGAACGCACCGAGTCTGAACTGAAGGAATTAGTGGATAACGCCGGTCTGAAAATTAACCGCATCATCGACAGTGGCTTCTTTGTCTCCATTATTGAAACCGTGGCGAAATAGCGACCGTCTGATACTCAATAACGGGTAATACTCTAAAAACACTGCGTGGGTGCAGTGTTTTTTATGTTTCCTCTCCATCCCAATTCCGCCTGATTTTCTCATTCATCATGGTCTTATGGATAACATTGAATTAGAATGATAACCATTATCATTATTGTTTGTGATTTATCCTGGTCACGGGCTAAGTAAAAACGCCTGCGGCTGCTGTTTTATTACCCCTGTCTGAGAGGATCTATGACACCTTTTACTTCCCCTTTAATCAAGAAGCGCATCCTGCCGCTGGCGTTGTTCATTTCCCTGGTGACCTCAGGTTCTGCCTGGGCGGAAAGCACCTTTACGGTTGACCGCAAGCCGGTCAGCAAAGGCGCTTATGAACTGGTGTATGACTCGCCGCAGGCGCTGTATGTGGCGACTTCGGGTAGCCGCAAGCTCGATAAGGGCGGCGTTCTGTATCGTCTGGATCCGGCCACGCTGAACATCACCCAGACCATTAAAAATGAGCTGAAACCCTTTGGTCTGGCGATGAATAAAAAAACCGGCACGCTATTCCTCGGCAACACCGTCAACAGCGCGATTACTGCCGTGGATGCGAAAAGCGGGAAAGAGAAGGGCTCACTGGTGCTGGATAAACGCCCGCGCACGGAAACCGAGCGCCCTCTGGCACCGCGTGAACTGGCGGTCGATGAGCGCACCAATACGGTCTACATGGGCGGACTGGGCGAGCAAAGCGTGGTGTGGGTGATTGATGGCGCAACGCTGCAACTGCGTAAAACCATCGAAGGTCTGGGAAAATATGCCACCGGGCTGGCGCTCGACAGCGCCGCGTCGCGTCTGTATGTCACCAACGCGGATAACGAATTTATCACCATCGATACCAAAACCGATGCGGTGCTTTCCCGCGTGAAACTGGATGCCGATGCTGATCACTTTTACCTGAACATCGCACTGGACCCGGCCACCCACCGCGCCTTTGTGACGGATTCCAAATCGCCGCAGTTACTGGTGGTGGATACCGCAAAGGGCAAAGTGCTGCAAAAAATTGACCTGCCGGTTTCGCTGGCGGTGCTGTTTAACCCAACCCGTCACGAAATTTACGTGACCCATCGTGAAGCGGGTAAAGTCAGCGTGATTGATGCCAAAACCTACAACGTTCTGCACACCATCGACACCCCGGTTCACCCGAACAGCCTGGCGCTGTCAGACGACGGCCAGTCGCTGTTTGTCAGCGTGAAGCAGGCCTCTTCGAAGAAGCAGGAAGCTTCAGCACCCGATGATGTGGTGCGTATCAAGTTCGTTAATCAGTAAATCAATGCAATAAAAAAGCCGCTGCGAAGTGATCCGCAGCGGCTTTTTTTGTCGCTTAACGCCGCTTAGAAGTGCGTATTCAGACTCATATAATAGGTGCGGCCCGGTTCGTTGTAGGTCGCGGCACCGGCGCCATACATATAGGCGTTGGTGACGGCGTTACCCACGGTCTGGGCGTTGCCTTCGCGGAACTGGCGTTTATCGAACAGGTTGTCGATACCGGTGGTCACGCTGACGTATTTATTCACCGCATAGGTGCCGCTCAGGCCGAACACTGCGTAAGGGCTGACTTCCTGTTTTTCGCTGCCGGTGATCGGTTCACCCTTGTAGTTGTATTTCTTCGGTTTCTGACGGCCATACCAGGTCATGGTGGATTGCAGGGAGAGGTCTTCCGTGGTCTGCCAGCTCAGCGTGGAGTTGATGGTGAACTTCGGAATTATCGACAAATAATCGCCGGTCTCTTTATTCTTGCTCTCAATCATGTAAGTGCCGTTGTTATTCCACGCGATGGTGTCAGTCACCGGCACATTCAGCGTGCCTTCCAGCCCCTGAACCACGGCTTTTGGTACGTTCTCCCATTTGTAAACATCAGACTTACCGTTGGTTGACGTCCCGCTCGGCAGATAACCGGCCTCAATTTTGTCGCGGTAATCGTTACGGAAGTAAGTCAGGCCCGCCAGATAGCCGCTGCGGTGGAACTCCAGCCCGATCTCTTTATTGATGCTGGTCTCGGCTTTCAGGTCATCGTTACCCAACAGATAACAGCCCCCGGCGCTGGCGGCGCAGCCCTGACCTTTACTGTACAGCACGTAGTTCGGGTTGGTCTGGTAGAGGCTTGGCGCTTTGTAGGCGCGGGCGATACCCATTTTCAGCGTGAAGTCGTCACCCAGTTCCTGAGACAGATTCAGGGACGGACTCCAGTTATCACCGACGATCGAGTGATGATCAAAACGCAGGCCCGGTGTCAGCATGGTGCTGTCGGTCAGCTCGATATTATCTTCACTAAACAGAGAGAAAATCTCCGCTGAAGAGTACGGGCTGCGGTTGGCGCTGTTGATACCGGTAATATTCCCGCCCAACATGGTTTGGGTATTGGAGGACGGATCCTTCATTTTCTGCTGATTCCACTCGGTGCCGAGGGTGGCGGTTTGCGGCACCAGCAACTCGAACGGCACACTCATCTCACTGTGCAACAGCACGTCATTGAGAGTCGTGGTGTTGAAGCCGGTATCCGCGAAAATCCCTTCGGTACCGCCCGCCAGCCCTTCATTCAGGCGCGTATTCTTGGTTTTTTCATACTGCACATAATGGGTGGTGCTGACGCCGTTGTCCCAGGCACCGCGATAGGTCATTGCATAGGCCTGGCGGTAAATGCGGTTGGTCTCGTCGCCGTACTGGCTTTTCACCAGATCACTGGTGTTGGTGTTTTGCGTATCACCGGCATACAGATTGCCCTGACGGCCACTGGAAGCTTCAAACTCCAGCGACTGCATCGGCGCGAACTCCCAGCGCAGCAGGCCATCGATATTTTTATCAATCACCCCTTCACGGCCTGCAGGCAAGGTATCGGCGTAGGTACCGGTGCGTAAAGACTGATGCCCCTGATTGATGTCCTGCGCGTCAGCCTGGGTTTTGCTGTAGCCACCAAACAGGCGGAAGCTGAACTGATCGCTAAGCGGGCCGGACAGACTGAAGTCAGTGCGTTTGGTGGAACCCTCCTGGTCATGCTGCGGCATGTTCATGTAGGTATTCCATGAGCCGTGCAGCTCTTTGCTGTCGCGTTTGGTGATGATGTTCACCACGCCACCCGCCGCGCCGTTGCCGTAACGGGCAGCGGCCGGGCCACGGATCACCTCGATGCGCTCGATCATTTCCGGCGGTACCCAGGCGGTGTCGCCACGGGTATCGCGTTCGCCGCGCCAGCCCTGACGCACCGAGTTGCGGCTGCTGACCGGCATACCATCAATCAGCACCAGCGTGTTTTCTGGTCCCATGCCGCGAATATCAATCTGGCGGTTGTTACCGCGCTGGCCGCTGGTGGAGTTGCCGGTCAGGTTAACGCCGGGCATGGTACGGATGAGTTCATTGATATCACGGGCCGGAGGCCGTTTTTTGATCTCGTCAGCCGTAATGGTCGAAACGCCCGGTGCCTGCAGGTTCTGCTGGGCGGCGGTGACCATGATGGTATCGCCATCGGGGGCTTTGGTTTCACTGCCGTCTGCCTGGTTTGAAGAGGATTCAGCCGACGTGTTGAGGGTAGCTGCACTGAGTGGTGTTGAGAATGCGGTGGCCCCGAGGCCCAATCCTAAAAGCGTCGCTAAAGAGTAGCGGGACAATGTGTTGTTCATTTTCGTTCCTGGTCCGGTTTCCATCCCTGAACCGCTGGTCTGCATAGGCAGCATAAAGAGAGAGCAACGCCAGCAGCGGGATGGCCGGTTGTCATATGGTGTGTAGTCGAAACCTGCCCAACCCTATGGGCAGACACACACTATTGCAAATGAAAACAATTATCAATACCATTCTCCTTATCGTCTGTCGCAATTTTAAAAAATAACCTGATGATGTAACTCGTTATAAATAATGAGGTTATTTTTTTGTTAAATAAAGCAACCACAGAGTGAGTAGGGATGTTGAAAATGGAACCAGAGTCAGAAAGTGGCACACTGCTGTCCAGCAAACATGCAGGCAGTAATGACTGGTGGCTGAATATCGCCAGACGTGGAACGCCATGGATTGAACCCTCAGGGCAGGGAAACTGGAAGGTCACTTTCTTCTGGCGTGACCCGCAAGGCAGCGAATTTACCTCGGTATATCAACGTGTGTGGATCAACATTACGGGTAAAACCGACCACCATCAGCCCCGTCCTCCACAGAGCCTGCAACGCCTTAGCGGCACCGATGTCTGGTTCTGGCAGACCGAAATGGAAGCGGGTTGGCGCGGCAGTTACAGCTTTATGCCCGCCAGCGAAAATCGGCCTTTTGCGCCGCCGTCAGACGACTCCCACGCCAATATGCTGGCGCTGCGCCGCTGGTGGGCTGAGCGTTTTTCCGCCTCGACTCACGACATTCTCAATGCCCACCGCAGCTGGTCCGGCGGGCGCGGGCACCGCGTGTGCGGTGTACATATGCCGGACGCACCGCCGCAACCGGCCTGGCAGGATTTCGACACCTTCGCCACCGGCTGTGGGCGCTGTATGCCTGCGCCACCCACCAGGCTGCAAAAACACCTTTGGCACAGCCCACGCCTGGGGAATAGCCGCACGGTCTGGGTGTACACCACCGGCGAAGATGACCCGGCTTCGCGCCCGCTGGCGATTTTGCTCGACGGCCAGTTCTGGTCGCAGCAGATGCCGGTCTGGGAACCGCTGCATCAGCTGACGGAGCAGGGAAAACTGCCCGAAGCGGTCTATTTGCTGATTGACGTGATCGACACTGAACACCGCAGCCGTGAACTGACCTGCAACGCCGACTTCTGGCTGGCGGTGCAGGAAGAACTGCTGCCGCAGCTGCGCAGCTGGGCGCCTTTCCATGATGCGCCTGACACCACCGTGGTCGCCGGGCAAAGTTTCGGTGGTCTTTCCTCGCTCTACGCCTGCCTGCACTGGCCGCAAACCTTTGGCTGCGCGCTCAGCCAGTCGGGTTCCTTCTGGTGGCCACAGCGCGGGCAGTCTGAGCAGGATTCCGGCTGGCTGCTGCGCCAGATTGAGCAGGGCGTCGGGCAGGCTTCGCCGCTGAAGATCTATCTGGAAGCGGGCGTGCATGAACGCTTGATCCACCGGGTGAATGGCGAACTGCGGGATCTGTTACGGGCGTCGCCGCATCAGGTGCATTACCGCGCGGTGGCCGGTGGGCACGATGCCCTGTGCTGGCGCGGCGGGCTGATGGACGGGCTGGAAATGCTGTGGTCGCCACACTTTGTTGCCACCACGCCGGTACGTGAAGCTGAAGGAGTTTGCGATGGAAAGTCTTAACCCGTTTGATGACGAAAACGCGGTCTGCTGCGTACTGATTAACGACGAACAGCAGTACAGCCTGTGGCCGGAAGCCCTCACCGCTCCGGCAGGCTGGCGTGTGGTTTTTGGTCCGTCAGCCCACCGTGATTGTAACCACTGGCTGGAAGAACACTGGCGCGATATGCGCCCGCACTCCCTGCGCCTGCATGATGCAGCCTCATTCGAACAGGAGTCTACCGGTGTCTGAAACCTCTTTTTTACCCGCTGCGACGCAGACCACTTCAGCCCTCGCGCTGGTGGCCGCGCAGCCTGGCATCTGGATGGCGGACCAGCTTTCGCCGCACGGCAATGCCTACACCGTCGCCCACTATATTGAGATTAACGACCCGCTGGATGCAGCACATATGGCGCAGGCCATTATTCAGGGGCTGAGCGAAGCCGACACGGTATCGATGCGCTTTGAAGAGCGCGACGGCATCGCCCTGCAAACGCCGTGCGCATTAGCGCCAGACTTTCAGCCAGAGTGTGTGGATCTGCGCCAGTCGGCCGATCCAGAGCAGGCGGCGCTCGCCATCATGCGTCAGGATTTGGCGGCGGAACTGCGCATTCTTAGCGGCAAAACCCTGCACCGCCACGTGCTGATCCGCGTCAGTGACGCGCGCTGGTTCTGGTATCAGCGTTATCACCATATTCAGGTCGATGGCTTCAGCTTCACGGCCATTGCCCGCCGGATTGCCACGCTGTACACCGCGCTGTGCCAGCAGAAAGCGCCGGAGCCCTCGCCGTTTGTGCCATTTTGCGAGGTGGTTGAGGAAGTTGAAAACTACCAGCAGGGTGCGGCTTTTGCGCGTGACGCCCAATTCTGGCGTGAAAAGGCCGCCACATTGCCAGCTCCGGCGACGATCTGCCCGCAGCCGCTGGCCGGACAGGTACCGTCCGTGCCTCTTCACCGGCTGTCATGCGCCTGCGATGCCACTCAGATCAACACACTGATTGCTGCGCATGAACACCCGCTGACCGCCAGCGATATCGCCATCGCGCTGGTGGCACTGTGGGTATCACGGCTGAGCGGCCAGACTGATTTTTGTGGCGGTTTCATTTTCATGCGCCGCATGGGATCTGCCGCCCTGTGTGCCACGGGGCCAGTGATCAACGTTCTGCCAGTAGCGATGAATGTCAATCCTGCCGCCACCCTGGCAGAGCTGGCCGTGCGCCTGCGCGACGAGCTGAAAAAAGTCCGTCGCCATCAGCGTTACGACGCTGAGCAGATCACCCGTGATCTGGGCATGGCGGGGGACGCCCAGCCGCTGTATGGCACGGTATTCAACTTCAAAATGTTCGACTACCAGATTGATTTCAACGGCGTGGCGGGCATCACGCACGATCTGGCCTCCGGGCCGGTGCGGGATCTGGAGATCGCCTTGCATATCGGCGAATCTGGTGCGCTGACGATCGATCTTCAGGCCAATGCCGAACGCTATGACCGCGATGAACTGGATGCGCATTTACAGCGCCTGCCGCTGTTGTTGCGTCAGTTTGCCGCGAATGCCCGGCTGCCGGTCGGTGCCGCTAATCTTCTTAGCGCAGCGGATTGTGAATTACTCGAACGGGTCAACAACACCGCCCATCCGGTGGTGAAAAGCACCCTCAGCCAGCAACTGGCGCAGCAGGCCGAACGCACACCGCACGCGCCTGCGCTGGCCGATCAGCAGCATCAGTTCAGCTACGCACAGACCCGCCAACAGGTCGCGGCACTGGCGCAGCAGCTGACAAAGCAGGGCGTGAAGCGTGGCGATATCGTGGCCGTGGCGCTGCCGCGTTCAGTATTTCTGTCGCTGGCGCTGATGGCGATTGTCGAGGTCGGCGCGGCCTATCTGCCGCTCGATACCGGCTACCCCGATGAGCGCCTGCGTATGATGCTGGAAGACGCCAGCCCGCGGCTGATCGTGACCCATCCCGACCAGCTTGCGCGCTTTGCCGGGCAGGGCCGCGTGCTGTTGGTGGATAAACCCTTCAGTGCGGTTACGGCGGCAGAAATTCCGCTGAATGCCCCCACGCCTGAACACGCCGCGTACCTGATCTTCACCTCCGGTTCCACCGGTCGGCCGAAAGGCGTGGTGGTCGGGCATCAGGCCATCGTCAACCGGTTGCTGTGGATGCAGGATCACTACCCGATCGGCAGTCAGGATGTGGTGTTGCAGAAAACGCCGTGCAGTTTTGACGTCTCGGTCTGGGAGTTTTTTTGGCCGCTGATGGTGGGTGCCCGCTTAGTGATGGCACCGCCGGAAGCACACCGCGACCCGGAGCAGTTACTGAATCTGATTGAACAACATCAGGTGACCACGCTGCACTTTGTGCCGTCGATGCTGGCGGCGTTTGTCAGCGCGCTGGATACCCCGCAGGCCATCGAAAAATGCGCTTCGCTCAAACAGGTATTTTGCAGCGGCGAAGCGCTGCCCGCCGAGCTTTGCCGCCTGTGGCAGCGCAAAACCGGCGTGCCGCTGCACAATCTGTACGGGCCGACGGAAGCGGCGGTGGACGTCAGTTGGCACCCCGCCTGGGGCGATGCGCTGGCGGCGGTGAAAGGGGCGAATGTGCCGATTGGCCTGCCGGTCTGGAACACCGGCCTGCGCATTCTCGACGCCCGCTTGCAGCCGGTGCCGCCGGGCGTGGCGGGGGATCTCTACCTGACCGGCGACCAGCTGGCGCAGGGCTATTTAGGCCGCCCGGATCTCACCGCCAGCCGCTTTGTGGCGGATCCGTTCGGGCAGGGCGGGCGTATGTACCGCACTGGTGACGTGGCGCGCTGGCTGCCTGACGGCGCGGTGGAATACCTCGGGCGCAGTGACGATCAACTGAAAATCCGTGGTCAGCGTATCGAGCTGAGTGAAATTGACCATGCGCTGCTCTCCCTGCCCGGTGTACAGCAGGCGGTAACCAACGCCATGACATTAGGCGCAGTCAGCAGCGACGCGACCGGCGGTGACGCACGCCAGCTGGTGGGTTATCTGGTGGCGCAGCCCGGCGTCACGCTGGACACCGAAAATCTGCGGTCGGCGCTGGCCGAACGCCTGCCTGCGCATATGGTGCCGGTGGTGCTGGTGACGCTCGACGCACTGCCGCTCAGCGCCAACGGTAAGCTCGACAGAAAAGCCTTACCGCAGCCGCAAAGCGGGACGCAAATGCAGGGGCGTGAGCCGCTGCCGGGGCTGGAGAGCACCATTGCCGCGCTGTTTGGCCGCTTATTGCAGTGCGAACAGGTGTTTGCCGACGACGATTTCTTCGCGCTTGGCGGCCATTCGCTGCTGGCGATGCGTCTGGCGGCGGAGCTGCGGCGTGAACTCGGCAAGCCGGTGTCGGTCGGGCAGGTGATGGTGGCCTCGCGCGTGGAACAGCTGGCGCAACTGTTGGCCGAAGACCGCACGCAGGAGGAGGCGGATCGCAGCGGTTTTGATGCTGTGCTGCCGCTGCGCACCGGCAGCGGGCCGACCCTGTTCTGCCTGCATCCCGCTTCGGGTTTTGCCTGGCAGTTCAGCGTGTTGCCGCGTTATATCGACGAGCACTGGTCGCTGGTCGGCATTCAGTCGCCGCACCCTGACGGCCCGCTGGCGCTCAGCCAGAATATGGAGCAGGTGTGTGACGCCCACCTGCAAACCGTGCTCGCGGTACAGCCGCACGGCCCTTACCATTTCATCGGCTATTCGCTTGGCGGCACGCTGGCGCAGGGTATTGCGGCCCGCTTACAGGCCAGAGGGGAAGCGGTGGCATTTCTCGGGCTGCTGGATACCTACCCGCCGGAAACTCAGAGCTGGGACGTGATGCTCGACGACAACGTTTTGCAGGAGATCCAGCGCGAACGTCAGCAGTTCCGCGCCGCCTCTGAACAGACGCTGGAGGGTGAACAGAGCGAAGCCCGCCAGGCCCTGTTCGACCATATCGAAGCCAACTATGCGGACTCGGTGCGGTTGTTGTCGGCCACCAAAACCGCGCGTTTCCACGGGCAGGCCACGCTGTTTGTTGCCCGCCAGACGTTGCAGGCCGGGATGGATGTGCAGCAGACCTGGGCGGAATATGTCGATGCTTTGCAGGTTCACGAGCTGGATTGCGCGCATGTGGATATTGTCTCCCCGGCGTCGTTCAAAGTGCTGGGACCGCTGCTCAACCGTGTGTTGCGGACCTTAGCCGTTTAGCGATTCAGGCCGCTGGCGAAGGTGCTCTTCCCAGCGGCACCACCAGTGGCGTATGCGAAACCGGATCGTCGATGATCATACAGCGCAGGCTAAATACCTCTTCGATCAGCGCCGTCGTGACAATCTCTGCCGGTGGGCCTTCGGCGACAATTTTGCCGTCACGCATGGCAATCAGGTGCGTGGCGTAGCGGCAGGCGTGGTTGAGGTCATGCAGCACCACCACCAGCGTGCGGCCCAGATTACGGTTCAGATCCTGCATGAGTTCCAGCAAATCAATCTGATGGGTGATATCCAGCCAGGTGGTCGGCTCATCGAGCAGCAGCAGCGGCGTTTGTTGCGCCAGCACCATGGCAATCCACACCCGCTGGCGCTGCCCGCCGGAAAGCGTATCCACGGCGCGATCCGCCAGTTCGCTGATGCCGGTGGCCTGCATGGCCTCGCTCACCGCCAGCCGGTCGGCGTCACGCCAGCGGCTGAACAGGCGCTGGTGCGGATACCGGCCACGGCCAACTAAATCCTCGACCAGAATGTCGCCGGGGGCGATGGAGCTTTGCGGCAGCAGGCCGAGTTCGCGCGCCACCTCTTTGGTGGCGTACTCGCTGATCTGCCGGCCGTTGAGCAGCACGCTGCCGGACTGCGGCGAAATCAGGCGGCTGAGCGTGCGTAACAGCGTGGATTTTCCGCAGGCGTTCGGGCCGATAATCACCGTCAGCTCGCCGTGCGGAATGGCCAGATTCAGCCCCTCAATCACCACTTTTTTGTCATAGCTCAGGGTCAGGTTTTCCCCCTGCAACGGGGCGGTATGGCGGGTAGGTGTCATCATTTTCTGCGCGACTCACGAAGTAATAATCCAATCAGGTAAATGCCGCCGAGACAGACGGTCAGCACCCCCACCGGCAATTGATAGGGCAGGAACAGGCGCTGTGTGGCGACGTCGGCCCCCAGCAGCAGCAGTGCACCGGTAAGCCCGGCAATCAGCAGCGGCTGCGACTGATTGGCGCACAACCGGCGGGCAATCTGCGGCGCCACCAGCGCGATAAAGGAGATGGGACCGGCCACGGCGGTGGCGGCCGCCGTCAGCGCGACACCCGCCAGCATCAGCAGCAGCCGCGAACGTTCGACCGGCACGCCCAGCGCGCGGGCCATATCGTCACCCATCTCCAGCAAATGCATCCGCCGCGAGAGCAGCAGCGCCAGCCCCCACGCCAGAATAATCAGGCCAACCACCGGCAGGCTTTTGGCCCAGGTGATGCCGTTCAGCGAACCCGCGCTCCACAGCCCGGCGGTCAGTGCCGACTCCAGCGAGGCCGAAATCACCAGCCAGGTATTGCCCGCCACCAGCAGCGCACGCACGGCGATACCAACAATGATCAGGCGGAAGGTTTCGACGCCGTTGCGCCACGCCAGCAGATAGACCACCACGGCAGTCAGCAATCCGCCCGTCATCGCGCCAAAAGTCATGCCGAGGATCGAGCTGTTAAACAGCACGATCGCCACCAGTACGCCGCTGTAAGCACCGGTATTGAAGCCAATCACGTCCGGGCTGCCGAGCGGGTTGCGCATCAGCGACTGGAAAATCGCCCCGCTGGCCGCCAGTGCAGCGCCTAAAATCAGCGCCATCGCCACGCGCGGCAGCCGCCACTGGGTGACGATCACCGTCAGGTTATGGGGTCCTTCGCCGCGCAGGGCGTCGATCACCTGCATCGGGCTAAGCGAGAGCGTGCCGCTGCCCAGCCCGTAAATTGCCAGCAGGGTGCAGAGGAGGAGGAGAGTGAAAAGGGTCAGCTTCTGCCGTGAAAACAGCACTATCTTGCGTGAACGTGGAGTCACGGAAGTGATTGTGGTCATCATCAGCTCCGCTTCATCAGGGCGCGGTTACGCACCAGAATAATCAGCACCGGTGCGCCAATAAACGCCGTCACGATGGAAACGCGCAGCTCACCCGGCACCAGCAGCCGCCCGGCGATGTCAGCGGTCAGCAGCAAAATCGGCGTCAGGACCAGCGTCCAGGGCAGCATCCAGCGCGGGTCCGAGCCGGCCAGATGGCGGGCGATGTGCGGCATAATCAGCCCGACAAAGGCAATCGGCCCCACCGCCGCCGTGGCGCTGCCGCACAACAAGGTCACGGCCAGCAGGCCGCAAAGTTGGGTCGGGACAATACGGGTGCCGAGCGCGGTGGCGAGATCACTTCCCATGCTGAGAGTGTTCAGGGCACGGGTCATCAGCAGCGTGAGAACAGCACCGCCGACGATCGGCAGCGTCACCACGCGGATCACCGCCATACTGCGGATATCCAGCGTACCGGCCTGCCAGAAACGCAGTTGATCCAGCACCAGCGGGTTTAGCAGTGAAATACCGGAAGAAAACCCCTCCAGCACCGCACCGAGTGCCACACCGGCCAGCGTCAGGCGGACCGGACTGACCTTGCCGCCGCCCATCGCACCGATCAACGCCACCATCAGCGTCGCCACCAGCGCACCGGCGAAGGCGAACCACAGATACTGGCTGACCTCGGCTGCGCCAAAAAAGGTGATACCGAGCACCACGGCAAAACCGGCACCGGCGTTAACGCCCAGAATGCCGGGGTCAGCCAGCGGGTTGCGGGTGAGGATTTGCATCAGTGCGCCGGAAAGCCCCAGCGCCACGCCCGCCAGCAGCCCGGCCAGCGTGCGCGGTAAACGCGCATCGCGCACGATCACGCAGTCGGACAGGGCGCACTGGCCCTGTAAAGCGGCGGTCACGGTGTGCAGCGGGATCGGTTTTGCGCCCACGGAGAGGCTCAGAAAAATAACCAGCGCCAGCACGGTGACCGCCAGCAACATGCAGAGTGCGCGGCTCAGCCATGCCCGCGAGGGGGCTCGTTGCAGCGGCTTTTCCATAGTGGAAAGCGTGGGGGATGGTTGCGTAAGAGGCCGTGACATAAGGGATAAATATACCAAAGTTAATCTTAATGATATTTATTATCATTATCTATTGCGTTTAGCTATGGTAGCATGAGTTATCTTGCTATAGCACTACTTTGACTGTGCCTTTTACCCATATGTGACACATTGATAATGAATAAACCCTCGATTTTGCTCGACTTTTCCCTGCTGAAAACCCACGCCACCTTCCGTGCGGTTTTTTGCGCCCGCTTTATTTCTATTCTGGCGCTCGGCCTGCTGGGCATTGCGGTGCCGGTGCAGATTCAGTCCATGACCGGCTCAACGCTGCTGGTGGGGCTGTCAGTCACGCTGGCGGGCAGCGGCATGTTTATCGGTCTGCTGATGGGCGGCGTGATGGCGGACCGCTACGAGCGCCGCCGCCTGATCCTGTTTGCGCGCAGCACCTGCGGACTGGGGTTTATCGGCTTGTGCATCAACGCGGCGTTACCTGCCCCCTCGCTGACGCTGATCTACCTGCTGGCGGTGTGGGACGGTTTCTTTGGCGCGGTGGGGGTCACGGCGCTGCTGGCGGCAACACCGGCGATTGTCGGACGCGAAAATCTGGTGCAGGCCGGGGCCATCAGCATGTTGACCGTGCGGTTCGGGTCGATTCTCTCACCGGCCATCGGCGGGCTGGTGATCGCCAGCGGTGGCGTGGTGTGGAACTACGCTTTGGCCGCACTCGGCACCGGCCTGACGCTGATCCCGCTGCTGAAGTTGCCGCAGCTCGCGCCGCCGGTGCAAAAGCGTGAACATCCGCTGCGGGCACTGATCTCCGGTTTCGCCTTCCTGTTGCAGAACCGGGTGATAGGTATGGTGGCGCTGGTGGGGGCGCTGCTGACCATGGCGAGCGCGGTGCGCGTGCTTTACCCGGCGCTGTCGGGCATCTGGCAGGTCAGCGCCTCTGAACTGGGGTTGATGTACGCCGCCGTGCCGCTGGGTGCTGCGGTCGGCGCGCTGACCAGCGGACGGGTGGCGAACGTGGCGCGCCCGGGCTGGGTGCTGCTGCTGACCGCCATCGGCGCGTTTGTCGCCATCGGCCTGTTCAGCCTGATGCCGTGGTTTGGACTTGGTTTAGCCTTCCTGGTGATCTTCGGCTATCTCAGCGCCATCAATGCGTTGCTGCAATATGCGCTGATTCAGAACCTGACGCCGGATGATTTCCTCGGCAGGATCAACGGCCTGTGGACGGCGCAGAACGTGACGGGAGACGCCATCGGCGCGCTGCTGCTCGGTGCCATGGGTTCGGTGATGTTACCGGCGATGACCTCGGCGAGCTTCGGCTTCACGGCGGCAATTCTTGGCGTGGTGCTGGCGTTTGCGATGCGGGCGTTACGGCATACCGTTACCGGGGGGCAACAGGCTCAGCCTGTGCCCGCCCGCGCGGTCAGTGAGAAATAAACAGCGTTTCCAGCCGCGTCAGCAGGTTGCTGGCGCTGTAGTAATCCAGGCGGAAGGTGTCATTGCCGAGTGAATAAACCTGCTTATCCTGCACCGCCGCAAGGTGGGTCAGAAAGCGGTTGTCCATCAGCCGCTGGCTGTCGCTGTCATCGCCGGAAAACAGCAGAAGCGTTTTGCCATTCAGCCCTTCGGCCATGTTTTCACCGCTCAGTTGCACAATGTCTTTGCGCACGCCCTGGCTCTGGCTGCCATGCACACTGTCCGGCGCGGCAGCAAGCCGGAAGCCGAGTTCGTGCAGCAGTTGTCCCTGCGGTGAGGCGGTAGTCCACAGATTAGCCGCCTGACCATCAGGGCGGTAGACCAGCGCGGAGACCGGTTGTGCGGGTAGCTTCAGCTCACTTTTAAGCTTTTTCACCCGCTCATCAAACTGCTGCACGGCGGCATTCGCCTGCGCTTCATGGCCAGTAGCGACACCTAACTGCAACGCCAGATCCTGCCAGCTTTTATCGTCATAGTTGACCACCAGTACCGGCGCAATGGTCGAAAGCTGGTCATAAAGTTTGATTGCAGAATCCCCGCCGGTGGCCGAGATGATGATCAGGTCCGGTGCGGCCCCGGCGATGGCTTCGGCATTGGGTTCACCGATGTACAACCGCTGCACTTTGCGCGCTGCGGCAATCTTACCCCACTGGCGGAAATAGCCCTGCGCATCGGCAATCCGGCTGTTGGGGCTGGTGGCACCGCTGGCGATCACCGGTGCGTCAATCGCCAGCAGGGTGCCGGTAACGGTCACGCTGGTGGAGACAATCCGCTCTGGCGGGTGAGCCAGCGTAATGCTGCCGTGGGCGCCTGGGATCTCACGTGGCCAGCCGGTAACCGCGGCCAGACTGGCGTGAGTCAGCAGGACGAAAATCCCGCCCGCGAGGGCCAGACGGTGGAGCAGAGTGTTGTTCATTAAATACAATCCTTCACGATAGCGTGCTGAAAATTCTCACTTTATCAGTGAGTTTGAACCTTCTGTTTTGCTGAAAAAAGCACAAGGCTTCGGTTTACGTTTATTGACACACGTAAAATCGTCGAGTAGTTTACCGCCATCAGATGTAAATGATAATCGTTATTATATTCATTATCATTTTATTGACAGGAGTAGACTGATGGATACGCTAGTGAGCGGAGCAGGGCAGACGGATAAGCAGGTTAAAAACCGTGTTGAGAACGTGGCGGAGATATCGCCCACCAACGGTTTTTTCTTCACTTCTCCTTTTCGAAGTTTGGCCACGCAGGGTTGTTTCACCAGGCTCACCCTGCCCGCGGCGGGCGGCGAGGTGCTCAGCGGCCAATTCCAGCAGGCGGTGCAGCAGGCGTTCAGCCAGGCCCGCGACGCGGGTATTGCCCACCCGATTCTCTGTGGTGCCATTCCCTTCGATGCGCAGCAACCCTCGGCGCTTTTTGTTCCCAAAGACGTAAAGTGGTTTGACCGGCAGGCGTTTCTCGATAATGCGCAGCTCGCGCAGGGCGAGTTACCGGAAATAACCCGCAAAGCCGAACACCCCGCGCAGCCTGAATTTATGCAGATGGTCTCTTCCGCAGTTGAAGCTACTTCGAGGGGGGCGTTGCGCAAAGTGGTGCTGTCACGTTTGCTGGAAATCGAAACCTGCCAGCCGGTGGATAACGCGGCGCTGATGGCGCGCATGATTGAGCAGAACCCCCACGGTTTTCATTTTCACGTTCCGCTGAAAGAGGGGGCGCTGCTGGGTGCCAGCCCGGAGCTTCTGTTGCGTAAACTCGGCAACCATTTTCACTCCAATCCGTTGGCCGGTTCCGCCCGGCGCAGCAGCGACCAGGTGCAGGATGATGCCGCCAAAAGCGCCCTGCGGGTTTCAGCCAAAGATGCTTACGAACATCACATTGTCACCGACGGCATGCGCGAAGTGCTTGCCCCGCGCTGCTCCCATCTGCATATCCCGTCACAGCCTGAACTGCTCAGTACGCCGACCTTGTGGCATCTCGCTTCGCCCATCGACGGCGACGTAGCAGACAGCGCTGAAAACGCGCTCTCACTGGCCTGTCTGTTACACCCGACCCCGGCGTTATGCGGTTCACCGACTGCCTCTGCGCGTGACTTGATTGCGCAACTCGAACCTTTCGATCGCGGCCTGTTTGGCGGGATTGTCGGCTGGTGTGACGCCGAGGGTAACGGTGAATGGGTGGTGACGATCCGCTGCGGCACGGTGAAAGCCAATCATGTGACGTTGTTTGCCGGTGCAGGCATCGTACCGGACTCTTCGCCTGAGTCGGAATGGGCGGAAACCGGCACAAAACTCAGCACCATGATGCTGGCGTTTGGTTTGAAGTAATCAAGGATATTGCTATGACTATTGCATTCACCCGCTGGCCGGATGACCTGGCCCAGCGCTACCGCGAGCGCGGTTACTGGCTGGATCTGCCGCTGACCGATATTTTGCAGCGTCAGGCCCGCAGCGACGCCGTGGCATTAACCGACACCAATGCTGCCCTCAGCTACCGCCAGATGGCGCAGCGCTCTGACCGTCTGGCCGCCGCGCTGCAACGACGCGGGCTGAGCGCCGGTGACACGGCACTGGTACAGCTTGGCAACGTGACCGAATTTTATGTGGTGTTTTTCGCGCTGCTGAAAATCGGCGTGGTGCCGGTCAATGCATTATTCAGCCATCAGCGCAGCGAACTGAACGCCTATGCGGCGCAGATTAAACCCGCACTGCTGATTGCTGACGCCCATCACGCGCTGTTTGCGGACAACGCGTTGCTGGACGCCTTTGTTGAGCAACACCCTTCGCTGCGGGTGATGGCGCTGCGCAACGCGCCCGATGAAGAACATTCGCTGGCAGCCTGGATGGAAGAAGATGCCGGAGATTTCAGCGCCGCGCCGACCCCGGCGGACGAAGTGGCTTTCTTCCAGCTCTCTGGTGGCAGCACCGGCACGCCGAAGCTGATCCCCCGCACTCATAACGACTATTACTACAGCATCCGGCGCAGCGTCGAAATCTGCCATTTTGACCGCCACACCCGCTATCTGTGCGCCTTGCCGATTGCCCATAACTACCCGATGAGCTCCCCCGGCGCGCTCGGCGTGTTCTTCGGCGGCGGCCAGGTGATTCTGGCGAGCGATCCCAGCGCGCAGGTCTGTTTTCCGCTGATTGAGCAGCACGCTATTACGGTCACGGCGCTGGTGCCTCCGGCGGTGACGCTGTGGTTGCAGGCCATGGATGAGTGGGAAGGGCATCCGTCCCTCGACAGTTTGCAACTGTTGCAGGTCGGTGGCGCAAAACTGGGGGAGACGCTGGCGGCGCGCATTCCGGCGGAGATCGGCTGTCAGTTACAGCAGGTGTTTGGCATGGCCGAAGGGCTGGTGAACTACACCCTGCTGGACGACGACGACCGGCACATTCTCACCACTCAGGGCACGCCGATGTCCCCGGATGATGAACTCTGGGTAGCCGACGAACAGGGCAATCCGCTGCCCGTGGGCGAAACCGGCCGCCTGATGACGCGCGGCCCTTATACCTTCCGTGGCTACTATCTCAGCCCGGAACACAACGCCAGCGCCTTCGACGAACAGGGGTTTTACTGCTCCGGTGACCTGATTTCCCTGACCGAAGACGGTTACGTGCAGGTGCAGGGGCGGCTGAAGGATCAGATTAACCGCGGTGGCGAGAAGATCGCAGCGGAAGAGATTGAGAACCTGCTGTTGCGCCACGACAGCGTGATTAATGCTGCGCTGGTGTCGATGCCCGACAGCTTAATGGGCGAGAAAAGCTGCGCCTTTGTGATCACTCACAGCGCCTTCAAGCCAGTCCAGCTGCGCCGCCATCTGCGCGAGCTCGGCGTGGCGGAGTTCAAACTGCCCGACCGCTTTGTGCGGGTGGATCTGCTGCCGCTGACGCCGGTCGGCAAAGTCGATAAGAAGCTTTTACGCGAACAGCTCATTTTACAAGAACAGTTAAATTCACAAGAACAGCCTGAGTCTCAGGGAGAATAATTCATGGCCATTCCAAAACTCGAATCCTACGCGCTGCCTGCGGTGAGTGAACTGCCCGCCAATAAAGTCAGCTGGACGGTTGAGCCGCAGCGCGCGGCGTTGCTGATCCACGATATGCAGAAATACTTCCTTAACTTCTGGGGCGAGGACAGCCCGCTGATTCAGCAGGTGGTGGAGAACATCGCCGCGCTGCGCCGTTACTGTAAATCAGTCGGCATTCCGGTGTTTTATACCGCGCAGCCGAATAACCAGAGTGATGAAGATCGCGCACTGCTCAACGACATGTGGGGGCCTGGCCTGAACAAACACCCTGACCAGCAGGCGGTGGTGGATGCGCTGGCGCCGGATGCCGACGATCAGGTGCTGGTAAAGTGGCGCTACAGCGCGTTTCACCGCTCGCCGTTGCAGGACATTTTGCAGGAAACTGGCCGCGACCAGCTGATCATCTGCGGGGTGTACGCGCACATCGGTTGCCTGACTACCGCCATCGACGCGTTTATGCGCAATATTCAGCCCTTTATGGTGGCCGACGGTTTGGCTGACTTCTCCCGCGACGAGCACCTGATGGCGCTGCGCTATACCGCCGGGCGCTGCGGGCGGGTGGTGACGACGGCAGAACTGCTGCCTCAGGGGATCGCCAGTAAAGCGGATCTTCGTGCGCTGATTCTGCCGCTGCTGGATGAAGAGAGCGACGATATGGCCGACGATGAGAACCTGATCGACTACGGTCTGGACTCGGTGCGTATCATGGCGCTGGCCACCCGCTGGCGGAAAATCCGCGCCGATATCGATTTTGTCGCGCTGGCAAAAACGCCGACCATTAACGGCTGGTGGACGCTGCTGTCCGGGGAAAAAGCCTGATGAGTACGATATGGGATTTCAGCGATAAACAGGTGTGGGTCACCGGTGCCGGGCAGGGGATTGGCCTGCACACCGCGCTGGCGTTTCAGCAAGCGGGCGCGACGGTGATCGGCTTCGATAAAACCTTCAGCAGCGAATCTTACCCGTTTCGCACCGAAGTGATGGATATCACCGACAGCCAGGCGGTGGCGGCGGTCTGTCAGCGCCTGCTGGCCGAACAACCGGTGCTGGATGTGTTGGTCAATGGCGCAGGTATTTTGCGCATGGGGGCCACTGACGACATCAGCGATGACGACTGGCAAAGCTGTCTGGCGGTGAATGCGGGCGGGGCGTTTAACCTGTTTCGCCATACGCTGCCGGTGTTTCGCCGCCAGCAACGCGGCGCGATTGTCAGCATTGCCTCGAACGCCGCCCATGTGCCGCGCGTGGGCATGTCGGCCTATTGCGCGTCGAAAGCGGCGCTGCGCAGTTTGTGTCTGACCGTCGGGCTGGAGATGGCCCCGTTTGGCGTGCGCTGTAATCTGGTGTCGCCGGGTTCCACCAATACGCCGATGCAGCAGGCCATGTGGCAGACGCCGGATGCCGAACAGCGCACCATTGCCGGTTTCCCCGAGCAGTTTAAGCTCGGCATTCCGCTGGGTAAAATTGCTCTGCCGCAGGAAGTGGCCGACGCGGTGCTGTTTCTGGCGTCCGACAGCGCCACGCACATCACCATGCAGGATGTTGTCATCGACGGTGGTGCGACCTTGGGCGCTTAAGTAAAAAAGAGGCCGGGATGCCAGATCACTTTATCACTGCCGTCAGCTGGCTGAATTTGCCGCAGGCGGCTGGGTTTACAGGGAAGATCGCGCGCTGCCAGTTTGCGCTAAGCGCCTATCACGACGGTCTGTTTGCTGAGCTGGGCGTGGTTTTCCCGTCATCCTTAACGCGTGCCGTACCCAAACGGCGGGCGGAATTCCTGGCCGGGCGCTATCTGGCGTCGGTGGTTTTACCCTCCCTGGGTTACCCGCAATTTACTGTCGACATCGGTGACGATCGTGCGCCGCGCTGGCCGGAGCAGGTGCGTGGGGCGATCAGCCACAATGCCAATACCGTGCTCTGTGCTGCGCAGATTTGCGGCACTTTGCCGTTTACCGGCGGCGTAGGTATTGATGTTGAAACCCTGATGGACGGGCAGCAGGCGCTGGAGCTGTTGCCGATGATCGTTAACGGCGCGGAGTACGAGTTGCTGCGCTGTCACCCCAATCTCTCCCTTTCTGCGTTGCTGACCTTAACGTTCTCGGCCAAAGAGAGTCTGTTCAAAATGCTCTATCCGCAGGTGGGCAGGCTGTTTGGTTTTTTGGATGCGCAGCTGGTGGCGCTCGATGAGCAGGCGGGCCGATTTACACTGGAATTAACCACCGGGCTTGGTGCAGAACTTCGCGCCGGAATGCGCTTTGAGGGTGTTTACCGGCTGAGCCGTCAGGACGTTATTACCTTTCTTTATTGCTAAACCCTGCGCAATAAAAAAGGCGCCACCCGCACTGCGTGACGCCATCGTATTCTCTATTTCAGTTCCGCTATTTCAGTTCCGCTATTTCCGTTTCGCTTTCAGTTAGCCTTTCGGTTTAGAAATCGACATTCACCCCGAGCTGGACATTACGCCCTGGCATCACGGCCAGCGCCTGATTGTACGCATCCTGTTTGGTGGTCTGCGTCAACTGGCGGCTGCTCAGGTAGTCCCAGTATTTACGGTCGGTGAGGTTATATACGCCGCCGTTGAGCCTGACGTGTTTCGTTGCCTGCCAGTACGCGGTCATATCCACCATGCCGTAACCCGGCACGCGCATATAATCGGTGGAAGCATCAGTCAGCGCCGAGCCGTTGTTGGTGTAGCTCTGGCGGTTGGTCGCGGTGGCTTTTTTGCCTTTGACGAAGGTGGCGGTGAGCGCCGTACCGTAAAGACCTGACGGATCATCCCACGCCATACCGACAATGGCTTTCATCGGCGGAACGCTGTCGAGATCCACGTATTTGTCGCCGTCATAAGCGGACTTAGATTTCCCTTCGCTATAACCCAACGCCAGCGTGGTGCTCAGGCCATTGACGCGGTTAAACCAACTGCCATAGTTGAGTTTGGTGCTGACTTCGCCGCCGTAGATATAGGCTTCGTCGCGGTTTTCGGCCTGATAAATCGTATAGATATTGGACGGCACTCGGGTGAACATCGCCGGGTTAGCCGAGCGGGTATAACGGGTATTGGCGATAAAGTTTTTGTAGGTGTTGTAGAACATTGACGTTTTGAACGTGACGCCTTCGGTGGCTTCGCCCTTCATGCCCCATTCGAAATTATTGCTGGTTTCGGTTTTCAGATCCGTGTTGCCAATCAGCGCGTACTGCTGGCGGCCTGCATACGAGGAACCCAGATTCCAGGAGCCGTATAACTGGCTGGCGTCCGGGAATTGCGCGCCGCGTTTGTATTGCAGGTAGGTCATCAGTTTCGGTGTGATGTCGTACATGAAGCTGAGGGATGGCAGCACCTGGGTGTCGGTATTTGGCTGGCTGTAGAGCGTGCTGACTTCAGCATCATCAAGCACCGCGCTGCCAGTGGTCAGCTCCGATAGATTACGCGGTTTGGTCTTTTGATAGGCCACGCGCACCGCCGGGACGACGGAGAAGTCATGGCCGTCGAGATCAAACTTGATGTTGTCCTGCACAAAACCGCCCAGCGCATAACTGCGGCTGTCGGATTCCGGCTTCATGATCGAACTGTTGGTGGTGTCGCCCTCTTCCTGACGGAACGGGCGCGAGGTTTCGGAGACGCGGGCATTCAGCCCGGCGCTGAGCGCATGACGCCCCAGCGTTTTCAGCCAGCTGGTTTCGCCGCCGTAGGTATCCACATCATAGTCGGAATAGACCGTTTCCATGGTGGTGGCATCGGCGGGCATGACGGTGAGGTCATGTGCCTGCGCCTGCTGGTAATAGACTTTGCTGACCACCGCATCCACGTAATTGTTGAACGGTGTCCATTCGTCTTTCAGGCTCAGCCCCCAGCGGCGGGTATTACTCTGTTGTTGGGCCGTGCCTAAAATGGCGTTGCCTGCGTTATCCCAGCTGTCGTAATGGGTGTGATTGACCTTTTCGTAATAATCGACTGTGCCGGTAAATTTATGTGCGTCGTTGGGCTGCCAGATCCCGGACGTCATCACCGCCGTCGAGTGCCAGTTGGCGGGGTAGGCGTCAATCGTGCCGCTGTTATTGCGGGTCTCTTGGCCGTCGCGGCGGCTGATAGCGAGCACACCGCGCAGGGTTTCATCACCAGCCGCGGCCGTTATGCCGTTGTGCCAGCTGCGGTCGGAAGAGTCGTAATCTGACTGATAGCCGAAGTAGGTGGTTTTGTCGGGTGTAAGGTAGTCATCCGCCGATTTTGGCTGGAAGGAGACGGCACCGCCGATTGAGGTGTTGGCGCGCTCCGCCGACGTGGCACCGGATTCAATCTCCACCTGGCCGTACATGTACGGGTCGATATAATCGCGCCCAATGCCGGATGTCCCAAGCCCTGCGCGGCTGGCGTAGCTGCGGCCAGTGGCGTTGGGCTGCGGGATGCCGTCGACGTCGATGCCGACGCGGTTACTTTCCAGACCACGAATGTTGTAGCCGGTATAGCCGCCGCGATCGAAGCCGCTTTTGCCCGCTGATGAGCCACCGCTGGAACCGGTCGCGCTGATCAGCGGTTCATAGCGCATGATGGTGCCAAAATCATTGCCGCCTTTTTTCTGCATATCGGCGGCCGTGATGGTAGTTTTCGAGCCAGGTTTTTTATCTTCGGCCACGGCGGTGACGGTCATCACGTCTTCACTGTTCTGCGCCAGATCCTGCGCTGAACGGACCACCGGTTTCTTTTTCACTGTGGCCGACGTCTGGGTTTTCCCAGCGTCAGTTTGATTACTGTCTTTAACCGTTTCCGCTGCGTTGGCATATAAAGTCGAACTGAGGATTGTCCCCAGGAAAATAACGTTTTTAACGATTCCCTGCGCTTTAAAAGGTTTGAGCATTTTAGTTTTATTCCACACTAATTATTAGAATCTGCTCATCATTTGCTGCCTTTTACCCAGCCTCTGTTACAAAAAAAGTTGAGTAAAAATTAATCAGAAACGTCTTATCTGTAAAATATCTCAGTCCTGAGAAAGCCATTTATCCTTATAAAATATGAGTTTATTTTCGCGATGTCTCATTTGTGGCTTATTGAGGATGATAATCGTTATCAATAAAATGTTAAACAAAAATGTTATCCTTAACGAAATCTTTGCAAAAAACTGCATCATCAACACCCTTTGCAAGGGGATAATGTTTTTTCAGCGTAACGCTATTGAAGAGAGAAAATGATGGAACAGAATCACGCAACACAGCCACTTTCCAACCTGCCCGTCAGAGTAAAAAACGAACTGGCGTTTCGCCGCATTATCGTGAAGCAGGTTGAGACGGTTGCGGGATGTTTTAAGCGTATCGTTCTGCAAGGGGAACAGCTTCAGGGCTTCTCTTCACGGGGTTTTGACGACCACACCAAACTGTTTTTCCCGGTAACGGCGGGTGATGAGGTCACACCACCGACGGTCAGTGATGACGGTATCGTCTGGCCGGACGGCCCGCGCCCGCAGAGCCGTGATTACACGCCGCTCAGTTTTGACGCGCAAACGCAGGAGCTGACCCTCGATTTCTACCTGCACGACGGCGGTGTCGCAAGCCAGTGGGCTGAAAACGCTCAACCCGGTGACCCGCTGGTCATTGGTGGCCCACGCGGATCGCTTATCGTTCCCACAACGTATGCCTGGCAGCTCTATGTGTGCGACGAGACCGGCTTACCGGCCGTGAAACGTCGCCTGGCTGACCTGCACCAGAGCGGGGTGAATCCGCACATCACGCTGGTGGTAAGAGCGCAAAGCGCGCAGTGTGTTGATTACCTGAACCTGGGCCCGGAAATCAATGTCGAGTGGATCATCACCACCGGACAAAGCGCCGCCGAGGCTGATACTGCCGTAATGAATAAGCTGAAAAGCCTGACCTTACCGGACGCAGATTATTTCGTCTGGCTGACCGGCGAAGGACAGTTTGTCAAAACCATGAATGACCATTTCACGCTGACTCGTGGTCTGGATCCGGCCTTTGTGCGTTCTGTGGCCTACTGGCATCACAAATCGTAACCCTGCGCGTCCTGACAGTGGCCTGGCCGAAAAACTAATGCTTAGGCCATTTCAGCCGATACCCTTATAACCGCCCCTTTTTTCAGAGTTCAGCATGAAATTCATTTGCGTTTTGGTTGTGGCCGTCAGCGTTCTGGCAGGCTGTTCAAGCATTGATAAACCGGTTGGTGATGTCGCCTATCGTCCCCTCAACGCCAGCGGGATTAAGGGTGAAGCGAGTTACACTACGTCTTTCATTGCCCCGCTCGAGCGTAGTTTCAGGGAAGCTACTTTTAAGAAAATCTATGATTTTTGCGGTGGCAAGTACGACATTATGGGTGAAAGCAATGACGGACGTGAAGTTCACCTGAGCTTCTTGTGTACCAAAAACCTGGTGCCATCAGGGGCCATTTATATTAACCGCTCCAACGGAGCCACGTGGTAACGCCCGCCGCTTACAGCACCGGTTGGTCGAGATAACGCGCGGCGAACAGCTGTTTCAGCTGGGATAACTTCGGCATATCGTTGATGGCGATATAGGGGTTATCCGGGTTTTCCGCCATATAGTTCTGGTGATAATCCTCGGCCGGATAGAAGTGGTTCTGCGTTTCGATGCGGGTGACCAGCGGTTTGGAAAACGCGTGGCTGGCATCGAGCTGCGTGATATAGGCCTGCGCGACGTTGGCCTGTGACGCATTCAGCGGAAACAGCGCCGAGCGGTATTGCGGCCCGCTGTCCGGCCCCTGACGGTCCAACTCTGTCGGGTTATGCGCCACGGAGAAAAACACCTGCAACAGGCTGCCGTAGGAGATTTGGGTCGGGTCAAAGGTCACTTCAACGGACTCCGCGTGGCCGGTAGTGCCGCTGCTGACGGTGTCATAATTGGCCGTTGCCGCCGTGCCGCCGGTGTATCCCACCACCACTTTTTTCACCCCTTTGACATGCTGAAACACGCCCTCAACGCCCCAAAAACAGCCACCGGCAAACAGGGCGGTTTCGTTGTGAGAGGTGGCCGCTGCTTCATCCTGCGCAGGGGGAGCAATGGCGACGGCCTCTTCCGCGCCACCAAATGACCAGGCGATGCTGCACCACAGTAACGCCGTGACCGCGATAAACACTCCCCAGACTCCCGAGCGGCGAAGGGACAATAAACCTGCACTGGATGTTTTCATACTGAACCTCACTCGTGATTAACCAAAGGTGAAGGCGTAAGCCGTCACACCACTGTCTAAAAATTCGATGCTGAAGGTATTGACAGGCAATGCGCCCCGGTGCTGGCAAAGGATTGATCGGAATGGGCAAACACAAAGGACAGCCCCGGCAAAATACAGGGGCTGGCGATGGGCAGCCCGCCACCGAGGTAAGCAAGGATAAGGATCAGCATGTTGGTTCCTTAGTGCAGGGTGAGGGCTTTAATTCTTATGGATTTTATTCATGCTTTTATCCTGGCAAAGCGACCAGGCCTGACGCATGACGGTTGGATGACAAAATTGTCATGAAGTGGGGGAGCTGGCTATGAGGTCAGTGCCAGATATAGTCATTCGAACCCTGAGAGTGCTAATCCAAAAATAGCGGGTCAGGGTCTCAACCATGACTCCTGCGTCTCTGTGATGCTCATCTGATTTTATCAGATGGTTTTTATTGTTTCGCATGGGAGTATTTACCTGCGGCAAACTTATGGATGAGAACCGGCACAAACAAAAATTGTTTACCGAACGGTGAATATACGATGTTGGTGTATCCCATGAGTTAAAAATACTAATGATTTGATAGGGTTTGCCGATAACATACCCAAAATATAGGGGGTCATGATGTCAGAAGCTAAATATTTCAGTGATTATTACGAGTTTCTTAATTCACAGAACATACGCGATAGTGCAGGCATTGCCGCGGTAAAAACCAAGGGCCTTCATCTCGTATGGGAGAATGGAGTTCCTGTATCAACTGGAAACTGGGGATTTGCAGCACCAAGTGATATCGATTACCTCTTAATATTTTACGTGCAAAATAAATTACCAACACAGTTATGGTTGGGTGAGGTCGTTGACGCTACACGGGTAAGCAAACTAAAGAATGACGGCGACAACTACCAACTTCATCTCAGAAATGCGGTTTTGATCGGTGAAACAACTCAGAACTGGACAACCTTCACTGCTAATGGCCAATCGAATGGTATTCGAATTTTACAACGGAAGGCGCTGAGTTCATCCTCCATCATTACCGAAGAAATGCCGATGGGTATTCCCGCAGGTAACAGGCATCCTCAAAAAATCGCTGAAATTAGAGATGTCATTGAACGATGTGAAAAGGTTAAAAAATATGTCCTTCTACGTGCGAATGGCCAATGTCAGGGATGCTTTAATGAAATACCACCTTTGCTAACTGACAGCCAGGCAGTATTTCTGGAAGTTCATCATGTGAAATTTTTACGGAATTTAGGGCCAGACACCGTGGACAATACAGTTGCTCTTTGCCCTCGCTGCCATAAGCAAGCTCACCATAGTTATGATCGTCATAAATTCATGAAACATCTTTATGAAATGAACGATTTTCTAAAGCCTTGATTTTGGTGATTGGTAACAGTCAGGTCTGACGGGCAGTTCAGTGCCATAAGTGGGCATTAACAAATCGCACCTATACATACAGATGCCCCATAGGGGTTATGGCAAATCCGGGTAACTGACAGGTTGCCCGGAAATGAGGCTAACGTGGTGAAACGGCGTCCACCACATGCTGGGAAAATTTGGCGAGGTTATTTAGCCAGGAGCTCTTTTCGGACAATTTCTGCACCTGCACTTAGCGCATCCAGTTTGCCTCTGGCTACTGCGCGAGGTAAAGGAATCATGCCACAGTTGGTGCAAGGATAGAGCTTGTCGGCGTCGACAAACTGCAAGGCTTTTCGAAGCGTCGCGGCCACTTCCTCAGGTGTTTCAATCGTATTGGTTGCCACGTCAATGGCTCCAACCATCACCTTTTTACCCCGAATAAGCTCCAGCAGTTCTATAGGAACATGGGAATTTTGACATTCCAGTGAAATGATATCGATATTAGATTTTTGCAGTTTTGGAAAAATCTCTTCATATTGCCGCCACTCTGTTCCCAGCGTTTTTTTCCAATCTGTATTCGCTTTGATGCCATAGCCGTAGCAAATATGTACCGCAGTTTCACATTTAAGCCCTTCAATGGCTCTTTCTAAAGTCGCAATTCCCCAATCATTCACTTCATCGAAGAACACATTAAATGCGGGTTCATCAAACTGGATAATATCGACACCCACAGCCTCTAATTCTTTGGCTTCTTCATTAAGAATTTTAGCAAATTCCCAGGCGAGTTTTTCACGACTTTTGTAGTGGTTATCATAGAGCGTATCGATCATCGTCATCGGCCCTGGCAGGGCCCATTTAATCGGTTGTGTGGTTTGCTGGCGTAAGAATCGGGCATCTTCGACAAAAACGGATTTTTGGCGACTCACAGGGCCAACGACTGTCGGCACACTTGCTTCATAGCGATTACGAATTTTAACGATCTCACGTTTCTCGAAATCAACACCGTTGAGATTCTCAATAAACGTGGTGACAAAATGCTGACGCGTTTGCTCGCCATCACTGACAATATCAATACCTGCTTGTTGTTGATCTTCCAGGCATAAACGCAGAGCATCTTGCTTACCGTCAATTAATTCCTGATCTTGCAATTTCCAGGGTGACCAAAGTGTCTCAGGTTGCGCAAGCCAGGAAGGCTTCGGTAAACTGCCCGCAGTCGATGTCGGTAATAATTTTTTCATCACAGGTGACCTTATATTTTTTAGTTAATCAAAGAACGGAATGAGCAGACCATTGTTCAAGAACCGTTTGGTAGGGTTTGATGAAGTTTTCTTCAGTAAACTTCCCCTGTTCAACAGCCAACTGACTACGTTCTTCCCGATCATAAATAATTCGGGTTAAAGAATAATCCTGGAAATTCAAGCTTGGTTGATACTGTTTTCCTGCTGCGGAATTCGCGTTGTAAATCTCAGGCCGGTAAATCTTTTGGAAAGTTTCCATTGTGCTGATGGTACTGATCAGCTCAAGATTGGTGTAATCACTGAGTAAGTCGCCACTAAAATAAAAAGCCAGAGGCGCAACGCTGTTTTCAGGCATAAAATAGCGGGCCCGCAATCCCATTTTTGCGAAATATTCATCAGTCAGGGATAGTTCATCCTGCTGATATTCGACGCCCAATACAGGATGTTGATTGCCAGTGCGATAATAGATGTTTTTACTTGAAACACTCAGGCAGATAACAGGGGTTTTATTAAAACACTCTTTATAGGCATCTGAGTTAATAAAACATTTAAATATATCGCCATGTAACTGGCCAAAATTAGCTGGAAGGCTGAATTCTGGTTGGTTTTTATTATGCTCTGACAGCAAAACACTGAAGTCATAATCTCGCACATAAGAGGAGAAGTTATTGCCTAAAATGCCTGCAAAACGTTCATTGGTTTTTTTATCAACGATAGTCGTTTTCAATATTTCAATCACCGGGAAAGTATCGGTCTTATCTTCAATATTGATATTCAGCTGAGCCGTAATGATGTCAAGTTCGACAGAATAGCGATCTGCCTTGGGGTTATCCCAATGTGCCAGGGCGTTGAAACGGTTGTCAATCATCACCAAGGTGTTGCGCAAGTTATCCTGGCGTTTCTCACCCCGTGCCAAATTAGCAAAGTTGGTCGTAATACGCGTATTTTCCGAGGGGTTATAATTTTCGTCGAAACGAAGACTCTTAAGAGTAAATGTGAAGTTTTTATTCATTGTAATTTTACTTCCTGACTTCTGATATAAAACCTGATGTTATTGCTTGCTTTTCAGGGCTTACCCGTTTTATTTTCGGGTTTTCTTTCAGCAGTCTTCATGTTTTATAAGGTTAATAGCAATGTACAATTTATGCCTGAGTCATTGAGTGAGGAAAAGTGATTTAATTTCATTAAACATGAGCCATATTCATGATCGGGACAGTGCATTTGCCCGCGTTGATGAGCCAGGATGGAACCCCCTCACACCTCAATATCAAATAACCGCCTCAGCGCCGCTTTACCGCTGGAGGTGATCGTTACTTCCCGGTAGCCCGGAACGCGCGTCAGCCAGCCCTTTTGTTCGCAGTGGGTGAAGAAAGCGGCTCCCGCATCGCCGCCGAGGTGAAAGCGCCTCTCGCTCCAGTCGAGGCAGCCGCAGCAGGCTTTGCGGCGTGTTTTGGTGTCGAGCACCACGCCGGATGCCTGGAACTGTTTGCGGCCTTCGGACGTCATTGTATTCCCATCAGCCTCAAACCAGCCCCGGCTTACCATCACGTCATAAATCCTGACGGCAATTTCACCGGCCAGATGGTCATAACAGGTGCGGGTGGCTCTTAACTGCAGCGGGGCGCGGGTTTGGGGGGCAGGGATTCTCTTCCATGAGATGCCCATCATCATTTCAATCAGCTCGGCAATATCATGCCCGGCCAGACGATAATAGCGGTGCCGCCCTTGCGAAAGACAGGTGACCAGTTTTTCACTGAACAGCCTGGCCAGATGTGCGCTGGCGGTGGAAGCAGCGACATCAGCCACGATGCTGAGCTCCGTCGCCGTCCATGCCCGGCCATCCATCAAAGCACAGAGCATTTTTATGCGCGACGGATCAGACATGGCAGCGGCAACCGCCGCCATGGAGAGCTCCAGTGAGTCATTGTCATCAATCGCTTCAATCTGTTTAAGCATGTTTACTCAGCCTCAATGGCCCACTTTTCGGTGACTTTGCCTGCGATAATATCATTGTCGGTGATCAGAATAAGTCGGTTTGCGTGGTCACTGTATTGCGTCAGGATATTGATACCCTGTTTCGCCAGCGTTGCGGCTATTTCACCCAGCTCACCCGGACGTTCCTGCTTGAGTTTTCTGATCAACGGTTGATGAACATTGCGCACCTCAATTCCGGCACTTTCCAGCACGGCTCTGGCTTTGTTGCCATCTTCAACCAGGAAGTGGGCATGGCACTCGGAGTCTGTGGTGAAAACTCCTCCGCCTTCCAGGCCCACGCCGTTACGTCCGAGTGTCGCGCCTAAAAGCGCCAGTTCACCGGGCTTATTGTTCAAAAGAACATGAATATCGTACATCTGTTTTATCCCCGGTTTTCTGATGAGTAATCCCTGACGACGTGTGCAATGCGGATCCGGTAATAAGAAAAGATCGATTCACGCCCTTCAGCCTGAGCTTCCTGATGAAAGACATTTTTCTTCCACTCAAGTACTGACTCCTCATCCCGCCACCAGGATAACGACAGGATTTTTCCCTCAGTGCTCAGGCTCTGGAAACGCTCGATGGAAATAAAGCCTTCAATGTCAGCCAGCAGGGGCTTTAATTCAGCAGCGAGCTGGAGGTAGCGCGCCTGTTTAGCCGGAACCGTATCCGCTTCGAATATTACTGCGATCATCATTCATCTCTCTGGAGGGGGAATGAGCGCCACTTTACGGATTTAAAAACAGGATGCTTCGCTGGGGAGCGAAATGTGGGGGAAACAGGGGAATTCACTATCACTCTTTTTGGCGGTGTTCATATACAGAGCTATTGTTTTTTACATTTATAATTCCCATGCAAATCTGGGAATTATTCATGATTGTTATGGGGTTGCTTTAACGCAATTGCACTTTCGCCAGGCAACGCAGGGTTTATACATCCGCTCACAAAAAATCTTATTGTTTGGACGATTTTCGGGGAGTATCTTTCCCGTACAAAACATAAGGAGTTGTTAACAATGACGATACCCGCGTACTTGTGGCTTAAAGATGATGGCGGTGCTGATATTAAAGGATCTGTAGATGTTAACGGTCGGGAGGGTCGCATTGAAACCCTGGTAATATCCCACGATGTTTCAATTCCGAATGATGATAATACCGGGAAGTTAACGGGTACCCGAGTTCACGGTGAACGTACGCATGGGCCAGCAGGTTTTGCTTCGGAAGGCGGTATTATTTTGACTCCTTCGGTTCGCCGACTAATACGCAGCGCTTCTGAACAACTTGGGGTAATAAGATGAAGCGATTCGCTATTCTCTTCCTCTTTCCTGTAATAGCATCCGCCTCAATTACACCAAAAGATATTCGCAATGAAATTCATCAATATGGATTCGCTGATTTCGCTGCCAAAGTATCACCCGGTGACTGGCAAATAACGGTAGATAATATTTCCAGTGGTAAAAGTGAATGGGTAGCGCTTGCACCTGATTTAGCGCCTGTAGTTAATCTGAACCAGGCAAATCAGCTTACGGATGCGCTTTACTACGCATTGGCACCCAATGCTGAAGCAACGTTAAAGGTGCTGGCAATACTTGATAAACAGCATGATGTGCATCAACAAGGCACCGCTGTATCCTGTGTCTTCCCTCTCGATAAACCAAAAGATGAAACACAGCGCGTTTATAATGAAACGCGTTTGTCTTTGCTTAATGCAGGGCCGCAGGCTGCACAATGTCTTTGGTCACTTGAAGGCTGGATGGAACAGGTCAAGGCGGAAAACGCCCATAATGAAAAGAAATGAAGGTGAGCCGTACACTCATTCTTTGTTTGGTCAGTTCAGTGCCAGAAGCAGGCGTTAATTAAATCAATGGGCATTAATCAACTGCGAACATGCCATCATCGAGAAAATGACAATGTGGCTCTTCAGAAAAGGATCTGAATTACTGCCTGCATGGGGAAATAGCTGGAACGGGCTGAACAGCCCTGTTCCTGTCTGCTTTATGAGCCGTCTGGGTTCACTAAGCAATTCATAAGAATGTAATGTGCTTCTTTACGCTTGTGTTGATCAATTAAAGGTACAAGCCGTCTGAAATGTTCACTTGAACAATGATCGTCGAGGGCCGCATGGTCCTGCCATTCCTCTATAAAAATGAAATGCCCCGGATCCTTTTCATCAATATACAAATCATAAGCAATACAGAGAGGCTCTCTCTTCGTTGCTGCTATCAGCTCACGGTACAAAGGTATAACTATTCCAACACACTCGGGTTTTATGAAATCTTCGGCAATGACTTTTAACATTCGAGGCTCTCAGTTAAAAACAGATGGCACACTATGTTGTAAAAACGTATTTTGGACAAGATTTCTTAGTGCTGACCTGCTCCCGTTGATTCGTGCAATATGATTTTAGCACTATTTTCATAGTGATCTGATTGTCGTACCCACTTTATAGCCAGAAAGTCCCTTTCTCGCACTGAAACTCAGATACAGAACTTAATCAGCTATTCAGTGACTTGGTTAAATTCTGCACCTGCCGTTAATGTTTCTATTTAGAATGGGAATGGTATGTTAAATTGAGTTTTTTCTTCTGATTTGTGTTGTTTCTCTACGATTAAAGTTTGGCCACTCATTGATTGGCCATGATACAGGACGTTCATTGTTTCCTCCCGTAGCGATGTAATTGACTGCGCGTATATATTTAAAGTATTCGGGAGGTATAACTAATTGCAGGTTGTTGGACATGCCGTTTAAATCATTTAAATTATCACGCGGGCTAATGCCATACTGGCTAATGTCCATTATATCCCACCTGCATTTTCTCAGTTGAGGTAAAGGAACGGTTGAATATATTTTTAAAATAATGGAGCCGTCGGTGGATTTCGCGATTTTACCCACGGAAGACCCTTTCTCGCCATAGTCGGGTTTTTTGAAACTATCCCGCTGTTGTGCTACCCGAGAGAAAAAAGAGACTAAAAAACCACAATCCCTGGCAACATAAAGTCCTGCTCCCAGGGCGGCATAAGCGTGACTTACTTTTGGCCCATCAATAATTAATCCCGTTGCTGCCGCTTTGCTTGTGCCATGATATCTGAGTAGAAATATGCATATTCCTTATAATATAAATACCGACCAGTCCCCATGTGCTTTATTAATGCGTCTGCTTTATAAAAATCAACGTAAATTAATATGCTTTATGTATGAGTGTGATTTGTTTATTAATTGGAGTAATAACTTAAGGGGCTGTTAAGCGTTACCCCGATGGGTTACTATTTTTTTTGGTGATATATAATAGAGTAACCTGATGGCTAAATAAAGCATTATGCATGATGTATGTTTTAAATAGAGGGGGTAATGGTATCTACCTGTATCGTGGTTTTTAAATCTTCGCCAGCCACACCTCCACCACATAATTCTCCTCGTCATCCGTCAGCGGTTGTTCACCCCTGTTCACCTGATATTCACTTTCGCCGTGTTTGACGGTGATCTGATACTGCCTTGCTGATAGGTGAGGGGGACCTGCGGCCCGTCGGCGGGCAGAACCGACCCGCGCCAGCCGCCGCCGTTGTGCGCTGGCTTCTCATAATCATAAAAAATGAAGAGAGAAGATCTCAGAACGTCATATTCCATGCCCTTGTGAAAGCCAGTTTACTACTGTAGGTTATTTAACCTTTTTCAGCGATGCTTAATAAGTCTATTATTATACTTTGGTGTCTTTTTATTTATTATTTCTTTCCTGTATTCGTATTCTAATATATTTTTGTTTAACCCAAATGCAATGCATAAGCACAATGAATGTTTACAGTTGATGGAGACTTACTATGGATGGTGAAGCGCTTAAAATCCTTCTTAAATATCAGGGGAATTATAATTTCTTCTGCCAGGATAAATATATTAGAAGTAATGGGTGGGCGAATGTCGACTCAAGGACGCGTAAGGGGGCATGGATTGGGAATCAGTATAATGAAAAAGGACAGGTAACAGCCTATGGTCTGGAGGGGGGCGTTTGTGTGGGGCTAGGTGTTGCCTATCTTATCTCTGGAAATGAGTGGGAGACTTTCAATGCATATATGATGAGTGACCGGGGGAAAAGCGTGATCCGTGGCACAGCGAATTTACAGATGCTCACTCAACATTCAGCGGTGCCCAGCCCTGAAGGATGGCATACAGTTCTTAACGTTAACCATGTTCGTTTTGTTAAAGAGTTTGACATATCTTTCGATCTATTTACTGCAAACCCACGCCAGGCTTTATGGAGAGAACTGACTCCAGAGGTTGGATATCTTATTCTGGCTTATGGCAGAACATGTGGCCATGTATTAAGTATGAGATTAAGACAGGGAACAATAACATTATTTGACCCTAACTCCGGTGAGTATTCATTTCCTTATAAGAATGGCCGCAGCCCCGGGATGGAGTCATTTCTTTCGTATTTTACCACTGTGCTTTATACTCGGTTTACACTTTTCCTTGCTGAGAAGTACGTCTTAAGTCGATATTAATTAACGGGATTTAATCCTTAATCCTTAAATCTTCATTGGTATTAAATTTAGATAATGGATTTTATGCCGTTGGGTTAATTGAATTATTGCTTTGGCTGCAATGTGTTAAAAATTGACTTTCAATTTCCTCATGATTAATTCTTTAAATGAATTGCAGGTGATTAAATTATTTATTAAAAGGTGAGCTGGTTAATATTCATTTATATACAGTTTCCACACGCATTTACCTGCACGTTGACGGGTTTGCCTGACCTGAGATCCAGACGTTAATTTCCGGGTTCAGGCCAGGCAAAACTCATCACTTCAACTTATATCTGTATCAGGTTCACCCCGCCAGCCATACCTCCACCACATGATTTTCCCCGTCATCCGTCAGCGGGATCATCCCGTCGGTCAGCGGTTGTTCATCCATGGTTACCTGATAGTCACCTTCGCCGCGTTTGACGGTGATCTGGTACTGGCTGCTGCCTTGCTGATAGGTGAGGGTGACCTGCGGCCAGTCGGCGGGCAGGCGGGTGTTGATGGAGATAAACCCGCCGTGGCGTTTGATGCCGAGCAGTGATTCGGTAATAAGCCGGTAGGTCCAGCCGGCGGAGCCGGTGTACCAGCTCCAGCCGCCGCGGCCGTTGTGCGGGTCGACGGTGTAGATGTCGGCAGTGATCACGTACGGCTCGACTTTATATTGCTCAACGGCGTCGCGTGTCAGGCTGTGGTTAATGGGGTTGATGAGGCGCATCAGTTGCCACGCCCGTTCAATATCCCCCATTTCGGCGAAGGCCATCACTGCCCAGATCGCGCCATGGGTGTACTGGCCGCCGTTCTCGCGCACGCCGGGCAGATAGCCACGAATGTAGCCAGGGTTCGGCCCGTCGCCGTTGAACGGCGGCGTCAGCAATTTGATCAGCCCGGTTTTATCGTCCACCAGCCGCGCATCCAACTCTTTCATCGCCTGCTGGCTGCGCTCAGGGTCGCCCGCGCCGGAAATCACCGACCAGCTCTGAGCAATGGCGTCAATCTGGCACTCGTTGTTGAGGTGCGAACCGAGCGTCTCTCCGCTGTCGAAATAGCCGCGCAGATACCATTCGCCGTCCCAGGCGTTATCGTGCAGATTTTTTTTCAGGGTAGCAGCCTGCTGGTGGCACAGTTGTGCGATGTCAGCACGCTCCAGCCGTTCGGCCAGCGCCGCGAAGCGTTGCAGTACGTTGTAGAGGAAGAAGCCGAGCCATACGCTTTCACCCTGGCCTTTGATGCCGACGTTGTTCATGCCGTCATTCCAGTCCCCGGCGCCCATCAGCGGCAGGCCGTTTTTGCCGAAGTTCAGACCATGCTTGATGGCACGCACGCCGTGTTCGAACAGCGACTCATTAAGCCCGCTGAGCGTCGGTTGTTCATAGAATGATTCCTCTTCCGGTGCCAGCAGCCGTGCTTCGATATAGCCCACCGGCTGCTCTGCTATTTCTGTATCGCCAGTGACGTCAATGTAATGACAGATTGCCAGCGGCAGCCACAGGTAATCATCTGAGCAGCGGGTGCGCACGCCGTTACCGGATGGCGGGTGCCACCAGTGCTGGACGTCGCCTTCGGCAAATTGCCGCGAGGCACACAGCAGGATCTGCTCGCGCATACGCTCTGGCGCGGCGTGGGTCAGCGACAGGGTGTCTTGTAACTGGTCACGGAAACCGAACGCGCCGCCGGACTGGTAATAGCCGCTGCGTGCCATGATGCGGCAGGCCAGCGTCTGATAAATCAGCCAGCCGTTGGCCAGCAGATTGACCGCCGGTTCCGGGGTGGTGATCTGAATCTTATCCAGCACCTGATGCCAGTGACGGTGAATATTATCCAGCTCGCTGCGGGCGGTGCCTTCGTTGAGGAACTGGCCGATAAGTTGCTCGGCCTCCTGTGCGTTTTGCCCCACACCTAAGGCGAAGACGAAGGTGCGCTGGTCGCCGTCAATAATGGTGGTCGCTGACTGCACCGCGCCGCACGGGTCGAGCGCCGCGCCGGTTTTATCCGACAGCCGCTGTTGCTGCATTCCGGCCGGAGAGGCCGCCGAACCGTTGCGGCCAATGAACTCGCGACGGTCACCGCTCACTGAACAATGAACGCCCGTCACGGCAAAGAAGCCGGTGCGTTCAGAACCGTTGCTGCCGTAGTGATTAGTCGCCAGTACGCTGCAACCGCGATCGGCAGGGCCGGGACGGGTGACGATGTGCATGGCGGATTTGGCACGCAGATCGGCCATGATCCACTCGACATACCCGGTGGCCGACAGCTTACGCGGTCGCCCGGAGGCGTTGCTCAGCGTCAGAATGAACAGTTTGACTGGCGCGTGTTCGGCCACCAGCACCGTCAGTTCGCTGTCGATGCCGCTCTGGCGATGTTCGAAAATGCTGTAGCCGAAGCCGTGGCGCGTCAGGTAATCGCCCTTGCCGCGCACCGGCAGCGGGGTCGGCGACCAGACCTCACCACTCTCTTCATCGCGCAAATAGAAAGCTTCACCGGAGCTGTCGCTGACCGGATCGTTCTCCCACGGCGTCAGCCGGTATTCGTGCGCATTTTCAAACCAGGTGTAAGCCTGTCCGCTTTCGGAAATCACCGTGCCGAAGTTGGCATTGGCGATGACGTTGGACCAGGGCGCCGGTGTGTTTTTCCCCTCTTTGAGCAGGATCTGATATTCGCGTCCGTCCGGTGAGAAGCCGCCCAGACCGTTGAAGAACGCTAACTGTGAGGTGTCGAACACACGCGGTGCCGCGCGGTTTTCCACCTGGCCGGACAGCGGAACCAACGCTGGCCGATTATTACGGGTGGTCTGCAATTTCTGGTTTACCTGCTCGAGCAGGCTACCGTGGCGATCGTCAACCAATATGCTGGCTACGCTCATCAATAAGGTGCGATCTTCCCATGTCATATGCTCGGCTTTTCGCACGAAAATTCCGCCGGGTTTATCCATCATGCTCGACTCTGCACCGGCCGCCACGCGGCTCATGATCTCGTTGTGCAACTCTTGCTGGTAGCCGCCCTGATCATTACTGAGGATCACCAGATCGACGCTCAGCCCCTTCAGCCGCCAGTAGGTGTGCGCCTGGATCAGGCTGGTCACCATCAGCATGTTTTCATTGCTGGTGATCGACAACAGCACGATTGGCAGGTCACCAGAGAGCGCATAACCCCACAGGCCGGACTGCCCGCGCCGGTTGTGGCCCAGGGTTTTTGCATCGGCGCGCAGCTCGGCGCTTGGGAACAGCACGGCGCTGGCCAGCCGGTTAAACAGGTTGGCGTCATCCTCGTTGGCGTTAATCTGGCGCAGCATCACCTGGCTGTGTGACCAGGCCATCTCAAACACGCGGTCGGCGATATTGTGGTCGCGGTATTTTTCCATCATCGCCAGACTGAGGTGTCGCTCTTCGGTGATGCCGTACACCATGTCGATAATCAGCGGAATACCGGGTTTGAGCACCACGCGCTGGCGGATGGCGATGATCGGGTCGAGCACCGGCCCGGCGCTGTTACCCAGCGGGCCGGCGGTTTTCAGCGCCTGCGGATCGGCTGCGGTCTGGCCGCGGCCGATAAAGGCGGCACGGTCGGTCTCAAATGAGGTCTCGCGGTCGGTCGGGCCGTGGATCGCCATCATATGGAACAGCCACGGGCAGGCTTCGTTCTCTTCACGCGGACGGCGATGGCAGAGGATCCCTTCGCGATCGGCCACCAGTTCGGTCTGAATAAACAGGTTGCTGAAAGCCGGATGCGTCAGGTCGTTAGCGGCAGGCGCCAGTACCACTTCGGCATAGGTGGTGATTTCAATGGTACGCGGCTGGCGGCCACGGTGGGTCAGAGTCATGCGCCGCAGTTCGACATCATCTTCCGGCGATACCACGATTTTGGTATGAATGGTCAGTGTGCCTTCGGTGCGTTTGAACTCGACGCCTGCGTCGGTAAACACCGCCAGGTACTGGTTGGCTTTTTTGCCGACCGGCTGCCAGGCGTTGCTCCACATCTCGCCGGACTGCGGGTCGCTGATGTAACAGAAGGTGCCACGGTTATCGCGGGTGACATCCTCACGCCAGCGGGTCAGCGCCAGGTTGCGCCAGATACTGTAGCCGCCACCCGCCTGCGTCAGCATCAGGTGATATTGCGTGTTGGAAAGCAACTGAACTTCCGGGATCGGGCTGTCGACGTTGTTGAACTGGCGGATATCAAAGTTGGTGGCTTTGAAGGAGCCTTCGACCGATTCAAACTGACGGCGCGGGCTGTAAAGTTCCACGGCGTCCGGCACCCGTTCCTGCAACAGCAGGCGGGCGGACTGGAATGAAGGATTGGCGGCGAAGCGGTCGACCATCGGTGCATCAAGCAGCAGATGGGAGAGTGCCAGCAAGCCCATGCCCTGATGGTGTGCCATATAAGAGCGGACAATCACGTAAGTCTGGCCGCGATTGAGCCGCGACGGCGAGTGATCCAGTGCTTCGTAGAAACCGTACTGGCCGCGTGCGCCCATGTTTTCCAGTTCAACCAGGTTGTCGCAGGCTTTTTGTGGTGCCACCACCAGCGCCATCAGCGTGGCGTAAGGGGCAATCACCATGTCCTCACCCAGACCACGCTTGAGGCCCAGCCCCGGTACGCCGAAGGCGTGGTACTGATAGTTGTGGTTAGGGTCGAACGAGGCGTAGGCCGATTCAGAAACCCCCCAGGGTACGCCGTGCTCGCTGCCCCATTCAATTTGCCGGTTGACCGCCGCTTTGCACATCTGCACCAGCAGGGTGTCGGGGTAGCCCGGCATCACCAGTTGCGGCATCAGGTACTCAAACATCGAGCCGCTCCATGACATCAGCGACGGTTGCTTGTTGATCACCGTAAACAGGCGTCCCAGTGCAAACCAGCTTTTCTGCGGGAGTTGGTTGGTGGCGATGGTGAGGTAGTTGGTCAGGCGGATCTCAGAGGGAAGCAGATCATAGTGGCCGCTGTCGAGGCGGCCGATATCGCAGTTATAGCCGACACTCAGCAGGTTGGTGGTGTTGTTATAGAGGAATTTGAAGTCCATCTGCGCATGATCATGAAGCCGTTGTTCCAGCTCGCTAATCAGCACCAGACGTTTACGTGCCAGCGTCACCGTCAGGGCCGTTTTCGCCCGGTTCAGCCCCGGCACTTTACCTTCCAACCTTGAAAGCCACACCAGCGACGGCAGCACTTTTCCGGTCGGTTTCTGCTGCATCCAACCAAACAGCAACGCCCACTCTTGACAGAATTCGCTCAGTTGCTGTTGCAGCGCAGTTAACCAGCGGTGGTCTCCGGTGACCTCATGCAACAGGGTTGAGGTGAGTGTTAGCATGGCATTCAGTTCGCCAAACACCTGATGTAATGGCAGGGAACCCGCATTCACCCAGTGCTGGCGCAGCGGTTTGAGGATCTCGCGTTTGGCGGTGCCTGCGCCACTTTCTACCAGATATAAGGTGTCTTCCAGACCGGCGAGCACGTTAGCGATATTCATGGCCGGCTGGTCGCGCATGCCGGTAAATCCGGTGCTTAGGGTGAGCAGATGTCCCGCCAGGTTGCCGCTGTCAACGCTGGAAACATAGCGCGGGTTCAGTGGAGCCAGCGAGCGGGTGTCATACCAGTTATAGAGATGGCCGCGGAAATGCTCGAGTTTGTCGAGGGTATCGAGCGTTTGCGTGGTACGCAGCAGCAGTTCGCCCTGAGTGATATAACCGAAGTCATGCGCGGTCATGTTTGCCAGCAGCGACAGGCCGATGTTGGTCGGCGAAGTGCGGTGAGCAATCACCGGTTCGGGCACTTCCTGATAGTTATCCGGCGGCAGCCAGTTCTCCTGCTGGTTCACGAAGGTGGCGAAGAACGACCAGGTTTCACGGCCGGTCTGGCGCAGGAAACGGCGCTGCCTGAGGTTAATATTACTCTTCGGCCGCACCGGTTTTTTACTCAGCCAGCTCAGCAGACGCGGTGCCAAAAACCACAATACACCGAGCGGCACGGCGAGAGTCATCAGCAGCGGGTTGAAGTGCATGGTGAGTAAAATCAGCGCCACGCCCGCGACCGGGTTTATCCACATCGCGCGGTAGAAGTTCTCCGGCGCCAGTGAGAAGCGGAATTTACTGGCATCAAAACTGGTCCACTCCTGCAAATGTTTGTGGCTGACCACCAGCCGCCACAGCGTGACGAAAATGGCTTTGAGGGTGTACCAGCTCTCATGCGGCAGGGTGGCCAGATGTAACACAAGGTTGGACAGGCGGCTGAGCGTGCCGGAAATCACGCAGCGGATATGCTGAATCAGCGGGCGGCGTGGCCCTTTGTTGAGCAAGTCCAATACCAGCGCGATAGCGGTCGGCAACAACATCAGCGTGGCGATAAAAGCCACCCAGTAGCCTGGGTTTGGCACCAGCGACAGGGCGGCGAAAATCATCACCAGTAGCGCGGGCGCGACTAAACTGCGGCGCAGGTTATCCAGCAGTTTCCAGCGCGATAAGGTACTGAGCGGGTTAGCGGCGCGCTGGCCATCGGCTTGCCGCACGCGCAGGCGCAGCCAGTTGAGCAACTGCCAGTCACCCCGGATCCAGCGCGAACGCCGCGACACATCCACCAGATAGTTGGCTGGATATTGCTCGTACAACACCACATCGCTGAGCATACCGGAGCGTGCATAGCAGCCTTCCAGCAGGTCGTGGCTGAGCACCAAATTCTCCGGGCAGGTGTTGGCGGTGGCTTGAATAAACATGTCGACGTCGTAAATGCCTTTGCCGACGAAAGAGCCTTCGCCGAACAGATCCTGGTAGATATCGGACGACATCGATGAATAGGGATCATTACCCGGAATACTGCTGCTCATCGCCGCATAACGGCCCTGACCATAGCGCGGGATCTCCTCGGCCAAACGCGGTTGCAAAATGGCATACCCCTGCACCACGCGCCGCAGTTGCGGGTCGTAGAGCGGGTGGTTAAGCGGATGGGCCATGGCGGAGATCAACTGATGCGCGGTGGCGCGCGGCAACACGGTATCGCTGTCGAGGGTGATGACATATTTGACCGCACTGAGCTGGCTTTGGGTGGCACCCACCACGGTGGTGAACTGCTGCGCTGCGCCACGCAGCCAGTGGTTCAGCGCGCTAAGTTTGCCGCGTTTACGCTCGTAGCCCATCCATACGCCCTGTGCGGCATTGAACTGGCTTTCGCGGTGCAACAGGGTAAACAGGCGTCCGCCGCCGTCTGGATATTTGCGGTTGAGCTGGCTGATTTGCACGCTGGCATACTCCAGCAGCAGATCATCGCTGGGGCGAAACTGGGTGCTGCTGTCGTAAAAGTCAGCCACCAGTGCGAAATAGAGATGCGCACGGGCGTTACCGAGATAACAGACTTCAAGGCTGTTGAGCAGCGTATCAATGCCTTTGCGGCTGCCGAGCAGGCAGGGGACCGCCACCAGTGTGCTGAACGCTTCGGGGATCTCTTCGGAGAAATCCAGCCGGGGCAGCGGATGCGGCGTGCGGGTGCGGGTCGTGACCTCACTCAGCAGGCTCATGACGAACTGGCTACATACGATGACCACCGGGATCGCCAGCAGCCACAATACCCAGTTCATTCCCTGGGTATGCGTGCGGAACAACAGATCGGCGGTCATGGCAGTGATGAGCAGGCTCAGGCTGCCCAGCCAGGAGAGCAGCGGGGTTTTGTTCAGCTGATAGCGGAAGCTGCTGAGCGGCGAGAAGTGGACCCTGAGGTGTTTTTCCAGCGCGTCGCGGCCTTTATCCACCAGAAAATAGCCGACATGCTGCATCCGGCTGCCTGGCGGTGCCTGTTCGGTCAATACAATGACCTGGCGGGCAATACCGGCTTCGTCATAGGGGCAGTGCCGCGCCAGCATTTCGATCACGTGGCGGTAGTTATCGCGGGTATCAAAATGCATGGTCGGGTAAATGCCCGACGGATCCTGATGCAAAATGGTTTCGACCAGACTCATGCTTTCGGCAAAGTCGGCCCAATTCATCTCATTGAGCTGGCGCAGGCCGGTGATGCTGTTGCTGACCGACAGCTGGCTGACCGCCAGATGCTGGTTAAATCGGGCGATCAGTTCAGCGGTCGTCAGGCCCGCTTCCGCCAGCCGTTGTTCAATCCAGGTCAACGGCAGGGCCAGCATTGAGCCATGGCCCTGCAGGCGGCGTACCAGTTCGGCCACAAAGGCGCTGGTACGCGGTGGGTTGGTGCGCGCCATATCGGCGATAACAATGATCAGCCGTGCCGGGTCATTCTCGGCCGCATCCTGCATTTTGGTCACCCAGCGATCGGCCAAATTGCGTTCCTGCTGGGCCTTGGCAACGTCAATACTGACGCGGCGCAGATTTTCGATCAACGCCAGGCGCAACATGCCGGGCAGTGCCCACAGTTCGCCGAGTTTTAGCGGTGTGACTTTCTGGTAAGCGGCGACGAAACGCGTCAGGGTGTCGGCATCCCAACGGCCATCGCTGTGGGCGATGGCTTCAGTGGCGATATCATAAATACGCGGGCAGTGGTGCGGCGCGGCCAGCGCAGGCAGACCTTTACCGAAGTTTTTCGGCAACAGCTGACGCACCAGACGGATCTGTTCTTCAATCAGATAAAAGTTATCGAGCAGCCATTCCCCCGCGGGCGCGATACTGTTCTTCTCGCCCGAGCTGAGAATAAGGCAGTTACGGGTCAGCAGAGTTTCATTGGCTGCCAGCCGCTTTAACAGGTAGTAGGGCGCTTTTTTACTCGACAATTTATGGGATTGCGCCAGCTTTTCGCCATAACGTTCCATCTGGTCGGCAGAGAAAAGTTCTGCTGCAATGGGGGTGTTTTCCTGACTCTCCCTCACCGTGCGCGGTGTGACTCCCGGCGACACGGGGGGATCTCTTCGATTCTTTAACCAGACAATGAAAGGGTTTTTCACGCGAACATTCCTTATGCGTACGCAAAAGGACAGGTATCGGTAGACTGAATGTATACGTACGCTGAGTGAGTGAAGAACGAGCGGGGAAGCTTCACGGATGGACGGTAAGGCGATAACCGGTTGTATTAAGCGTAGCAGTGAATGCCCGAAGGCACGGGTTATATTGAAGAATTACCCTCTGGCGCAGGCGCAGGTTTACTTTTCGTCACCCGTCGAGCGAGATCGGGATCACCCGCGACAAACTCGAGCGTTGGCGAGTAGTAGTAAGGCAGCCATCCGCCGTAGTTATCCTCCCATTCCCAGTGAACGGGGCAAGGCCATAGTAAGTCTTCATGCATGATGAAGTAGGTCCATCGGCCGTGTGGACGGCGTGGTTTAGCAGTGTTTATTGATTTGATGATGAGAATCCCGCAGTGGCGCAAGACATATTTTGACCTGCATGGGCTCAGGATTCAAGCCTGAACCGCATTACGGGCCATTTAAACTGGCTATTATTGTCATGAGTCATGCCTTAGCGCTTATTTTGCACGCTTAGGACCCTTCCTACACGCAGTTAGGACGGGCCTGTCTGTTCATCGGGAACGATTCCCGGCAAAATTCCCGGCCATAACGTGCTGACCTTCTGCTTTTCTGCGACGGAAGAACACCTGACGTCCCTTTTTTTCGGACTCTGGACGGTCTGGAGGTGATGGGTCGTTTACGCCTGCTTGATTTGCCGGTCAACGTGCTGGCGCTGACTTCTCAGTCTGCGGCGACTTGCTTTCCCTCTCCGCATTCGAAAGCCTGAGGGAGTAAGCTGCCGGGGAAACTGCTATCTTTAGCGGATTAACGTTAACGGCCAGCCTGAGAAAGGGGCGATACAGTGCAGGGTGTACCAGAGTTTTTTCCCTTTGATAAGGATTGTGCGCAGTTTAAAACCTTGCCGCATCTGCCCGGCGTTGAGCTGTACCACGCCCATATTGACCGTTACGCCTTTGAGCCGCATTCGCACGATGCGTTCGGCATCGGTACCATTGACCACGGCGCTGAGCGTTTTCGCTATCGCGGTAGCCAGCATTTGGCGTCAACCGGTTCGCTGGTCATGATGAACCCGGACGAGATCCACACCGGCCAGTCTGAGAGCGAAGGCGGCTGGTTCTACCGCATGATCTACATTGAGCCGCAGGTGTTTGAGACGCTCACTGGCGAAAGCGGACGCTGGTTTACCGAGGTCGTCAAATCGAACCCACAGGCCGCCCGCCAACTTTCCCAACTGCTTTGTGCACTGTGGCACACACAGGATCCTCTGGCACTTGATGGTTTGATGCTTTCGCTGACCGGACTGCTTCGTCCCCATTCACGGGTGGCGCGCAAAGCGGCTGACGAACCGGCCCACCGTTTTGACGTGGTGAAAAGCTACCTGCGCGATAACTACACCCGCACTATCCAGCTCGATGAACTGGCCGCGCTGGTCTCTCTCAGCCCTTACCACTTTCTGCGCACGTTTAAATCCCAGTTGCACGTCACCCCGCATCAGATGCTGATGGCGATTCGCCTCAATGAAGCCAAGCGTATGCTTAGTCTGGGGATGCCCGCGGCACAGGTGGCACAGAGCGCCGGTCTGACCGACCAGGCGCATCTGACCCGCGCGTTTTCACACCGCTATGGGGTGACGCCGGTGCGCTATCAAAAACAGGTCCATCCGGCCAGATAACCCGGCCGGTTCCGCAAAGAGCAATCTCATACAATACAGCGCCCCGTCGTTGGCTCTACTCTGCCGCCCTGTGCACAATTTCTGAGGTTAACGATGTTTAAAGGCGTGCTGTTTGCCCTTGCCGCCGGGCTGATGTGGGGACTGATTTTTGTCGGGCCGGTGATGGTGCCGGAGTATCCGGCGACGCTGCTGTCGACCGGACGTTATCTGGCATTCGGGCTAATAGCCCTGCCGCTGGCCTGGTATGACCGCCGACGCTTGCGTGAGCTGAGCTGTCAGGACTGGCTGGAGGCACTCAAGCTGACCGCCATCGGTAATCTGCTCTACTACCTGTGTCTGGCGAGTGCTATTCAGCGCACCGGTGCCCCGGTTTCTACCATGATCATCGGCACGCTGCCGGTGGTGATCTCCCTGTGCGCCAATCTGTTTTATAGCCAGCATGACGGGCGGTTGTCGTGGCGCAAACTCACGCCTGCGCTGCTGCTGATTGCCTGCGGGTTGTTGCTGGTCAACGTGGCTGAACTGCACGGCAGCACGCAGCCGTTCGATGCATGGCGCTATGGCAGCGGCATTGGATTGGCGGTGATGGCCGTCGCCTGCTGGACCTGGTTTCCGCTGCGCAATGCGCACTGGCTGCGTCAGCACCCGGATAAAAAACCGATCACCTGGTCTACCGCACAGGGCGTGGTGACGCTGCCGCTGGCGCTGCTGGGTTATGGGTTGGCCTGCCTGCAATTGTCCTTGTCACACAGCGGTTTTGCGCTGCCGCTCGGCCCGCGTCCGTGGGTGTTTCTGTGGCTGATGCTGGCGCTTGGGGTATTTTGCTCGTGGATTGGCGCGCTGTGCTGGAACGAAGCCAGCCAGCGCCTGCCAACGGTGTTGGTCGGCCCGCTGATTGTCTTTGAGATCCTCGCGGGGCTGGCCTACGCCTTTATGTTGCGTCAGACCTGGCCGCCGCTGATGACCCTCGGTGGCATCGTCTGTTTGATGGTCGGGGTGATCGTAGCGATGCGTATTAAGCCGCAAAAATCCCGGATCAGTAGGATCAGTAATAGCTAACGGTGAACACGGCCTTGCGGTTGGTCAGCCATGGACTGACTGACCGGAAAGCGCAAAACCTGTGGGGTCATAAAATGGGGAGACTTACAGATCACCCCAGATATTCAATGATCGACAAACCACCGTTGTAGTCGGTGCTGTAAATAATACCCTGAGCATCAACAAATACGTCGCAGGACTGAATGACCTGAGGGCGCCCGGGGCGTTTATCCATCATGATTTCTGGCGCAGCGGGAACCAGTGCACCGGTCTCTTTTGGCTGATAGGGATTGCTGATGTCATAGGCACGAACACCGGCATTCTGGTAGGTGGCGAAAATCAGCGTGGAGCTGATAAAGCTGCCGGGGCGGTTTTCATGCAGGTTGTGCGGGCCAAAGTGCGCGCCTTTTTTGACGTAATCGGCGTCGTCCGGCTGCGGGAAGGTGCTGATGCTGACCGGGTTAGCCGGTTCACGGATATCAAACAGCCAGATAAATTTCTCGCCATCCTCCTGGTTGTCCAGCACCGCTTCGTCGAGCACCACCAGCAGGTCGCGGTCGGGCAGCGGCAGCGCGGTATGGGTGCCGCCGCCAAACGGCGGGCTCCAGTTGCGGTGCGAAATCAGGCTTGGCTGGCTGCGATCGCTGACGTCCAGCAGCGTCAGGCCGCCGTCGCGCCAGCTGGCGTAGGCCGTGTCGCCGCTGATAATCGCGTGGTGCAGTGCGTAGCGTTTGCCCTCCGGCCAGTCCGATTTTTCCCCTTCAGCAGTGTTCATGCCCGGCAACCACCAGCGGCCAGCCACTTCCGGCTTGCGCGGATCGGCTAAATCGATGGTCAGAAAAATGTAGTCGCTGTAGCCGTCGAGCAGGGCCGAGACGTAAGCCCAGCGCCCGCCGACGTACCAAATACGGTGAATGCCGATGCCGTTAAGCGGCAGGAAACTGATTTCGCGCGGCTGGTCGGGTGTCGAGATATCAAAAATTCGCAGACCCGCACTCCAGCCGCGATCCTGCACGTCCTGAACGGTCTCACTGACCGAACGGGTGTAATAAACTTTCTCATCGGCAAAGCGCGTATCGGCAAACAGGTCGCGGGCGTTGATCACCAGCAGTAAATCGTCATGCGCCTGCAAATGCACATTCCAGGTACCTGGCGGTGCTGCGACGTAACCTGCGGCACGCGGATTTTTGGCATCGCGCACATCCACAATGGAAAAACCCTGCGACACCATATGGCCGATGTACGCAAAGCCGCGGTGAACCATCACCTGCACGCCATCGGGCCTGCCGCCCTGATCGCTGTGGCCAATAAGACGCATGTTATGACTGTGATCGGGAGTAGGAAGTGCCGGGGAAGCCATGTAAATCCTTAGAATGAGGTTATTTTCTCAGTCTTCACGGCTTTTAGGTTGTTGGCAATGAACGAAATAACATAAGTTAACACCAAAGAGTATTAGCCATCTGGATGCCTGAACGGGAAAGTAGGGACATTGATCATCTTTATTACCGTTTTCACTTATTCAAACAGGGGAAATTCATGAGCGATACCGATATCCGCGTTGTTACCGGTCCGGCTAACTACTTCTCATGCCGTGGTGCTATCGCACGGTTGTCTGATTTTTACTCCGAGGAACAACTGGCGGGTGCGCTGTGGATCTATGGACAGCGTGCGCTTGAGGCAGCAAAACCCTGGTTGCCGGAAGTGTTTAACGCAGCGGGCGCGAAGCGGGTGCTGTTCAGTGCACATTGCAGTGAAAGTGAAGTGGCGCGCATCGCGGCGCAGGCCGGGGATGATCGCCGCGTGGTGATTGGCGTGGGCGGAGGCGCGGTGCTGGATACCGCGAAAGTCGTCGCCAGAAAATTGGGTTTGCCGCTGGTGGCCATTCCGACTATCGCCGCCACCTGCGCCGCCTGGACGCCGCTTTCCGTTTGGTATAACGACGCCGGGCAGGCGCTGCGCTATGAGATTTTCAACGATGCCAACCATCTGGTGCTGGTCGAGCCGGAAATTATTCTGCGCGCGCCGCAGGAGTATTTGCTGGCAGGTATCGGCGATACGCTGGCGAAATGGTATGAAGCGGTGGTGCTCAGCCCGCAGCCGGAACAACTGCCGCTGACCGTGCGTCTGGGGTTGAATACCGCGCTGGCTATCCGTGATGTGCTGCTGACGCAGAGCGAGTTGGCGCTACAGGCGCAGGACCGGCAGCAACTGAGCCAGGATTTTCTCGACGTGCTCGACGCCATTATTGCCGGTGGTGGGTTGGTCGGCGGACTGGGTGACCGTTATACCCGCATCGCCGCTGCACACTCGGTTCACAATGGCCTGACCGCGCTGCCGCAAACCGATGCGTTTCTGCACGGCACCAAAGTGGCTTATGGCATTCTGGTGCAATCGGCACTGCTCGGGCAAAACGACGTAGTGCAACAACTGGTGGCGTTGTACCAAAAACTGCATTTGCCGACCACCCTCGCTGCGCTGGAGGTGGATATTCATCAGCCGTCACAGATAGAGGCGGTGATCGGCCGTACGCTGCAAAGCGGCGAGTCGATTCACAATCTGCCCTTTGCGGTGGATGCACAAAAACTGCGTGCGGCCTTTGAGCAGGTTGAAGCACTGAGAGGATGATAAAAGTGAGCGTGTTAACCGGTCAGATGATCTTTATCGCGCGAGGGTGTTGATGCAGAGTTTACCTCTGTCAGCGTACTGTTACCTTGGTGTCAGGTTGCTGTCGTGTTGAATCATTGCCGTTGAATGCATGCTAATCCGGTGTTCAACAATCAATGAATGGTGATTTCAATGAACTTAAATCGTATTAAACAGTTAAGGATTTCCCGGGCCTGGTCGCAGGAGCAACTGGCTGAACTTTCGTCGCTCAGCGTTCGTACCGTGCAACGTATTGAAAATGGCGAGCAGGCCAGTCTGGAAACGCTGGGGGCCATCGCTGCGGCTTTCGACATTAAAGTCGCTGAGCTTATTGCCCCAGTGGGCCCGGATGAAAATAGCACGCCCGATCTGGCACTGGATCAACACATTAAGTCGGCCAGACGGCAGGTGCGACAGGAAAGCCACTTTTATCGCGGCATGATCCTCTACATCATCGTTAATCTGGTGTTATTTATGATTAACCGTGTCACCAACACCGGCTACAACTGGTTTTACTGGCCGTTGGGGATCTGGGGGGCGTTACTCCTCATTCGGGGGCTTCGTATCTTTGTTCTGCGCGACTGGTTGAGCCGCTGGGAGCAGGCGAGGTTACAAAAAATATTGCGTAAGTGAAAACGACGGTGATATTGAGCAGGGAGTCACACTGTTGAGAAGGGGGGAGCGCTAGAATGCCGGGCAGTTTTTTCGTTCAACTCTATCAAGGAATGACCATGAACAAATGCCTGATTGCACTCTCCCTCTTTTTGTTTTCGTTGACAGCCACCGCAGCGAATACGCCCTGTTCGGGCAGTAAAGGTGGTATTTCTCACTGTTATGGGGAAAAATTCATTTGTCATGACGGCTCGATGAGTCAGTCGAAGAAGAATTGTCAGGTTTATTAACTCACCACCGCAACAGCAGGAATTATGCCTAAACGCCTAAAATTTCAGAGTGGCAAAATCATCCTGATGCTCGCAATGATCGCCATGTTGGCCGGGTGTGTTGCAGACAACCATTTGTGGGGGTTGATACCCACATCGAAGGATGTGTGCACGCATGGACGGGACAGTCTCAGTGGAAATTGCAGGGATTAGCATAGCCAGTGACAACCACGTCAGGCCAGTTTTTGACTGAGCCTGACGTTTTTTTTGGTGCGCGTACTGTCAGGCCTTTGAGCCAGGCAGCAGGGATTGCGCACATTTAAATACGTCTTCGCGGAATTTCTTTGAGGCGTCATCAAGATCCGGCGTGCTGGCAACATCGGCTTTGCCTGCGTCGATGGTTTCATTCACGGCAGTGGTGAAGGCATTGTCGTGCTGTGCGTTAATCACGTTGCCGACGGTGCCAAACAGAATGCGCATGGCGGAAATTTGCACCAGCAGTTCGCGGTTCACACGTTCCAGCTGATCAATGCGTTTGGCCTGAATATCGTCGCTCATGGTTATCTCCTTAAAAGTGATGGCGCACACCTTAACAAAATATCCAGCACAAAAAAAACCGCCTTGCGGCGGTTGAGTCAACAGGGCAGTTTAGCGCACCATTTTTTGCATCTGTCCGCTGAGCTTGATGAGCTCGGCATTCAGCGGTAATAACTGCTGCTGAATGGCGTTGTATTTATCGAGCGTCGCCTGTTTATCAAACTGTAAGGTGTTACCTGAGATCGTCACCTTTTTGCCCTGTGCCTTGATGAAGTCAGCTTTGGCAACCACCAGCGTCAGCACTTTTGGCAGCAATGTAAACGCCTGTTCGGCCACTTCGCTCGGCTGCACCACGACTTTCTCATAAGCCTGGTTATAAACGACTTTCAGGTCATCCGGCTGTTTCAGCGCCGAATGGCGGGTATCCGCCTGTTTACGCAGGACCACCAGTTTTTCACGCCAGTTGGCGCTGCTTTCGACCATTTTTTGCAGGTCATCACGCTTTTCCAGTAGCTTACCGACGGTGACGGTTTCGTTCAGACCGGCAAATACCGGGCCAAGCGACGCGTTCATCTCGCTATTCATCTGTTTATGGAAATCGGTGATCAGCGCGTAGTCCGCACTGTAAGGGCCAAACTGGTCGCGCTCTTCTTTGGTCAGTTGTGGCACTGACACCGTTTGTTTCGCCAGAACGCGGGTTTGCAGGAAATCGATGAAGGCTTTGCGCTGTGCCGGTTCTTTATCACCGCAGCCACTGACGGCCAGAATCAGCGTTGCCAGCATCAGCGGCAGCATGAAATAACGCGTAAAACGGCTATTGTTGTTGATGTTGTTCATTAAATCCTGTTCCTTGTTTGAAACATTCCAGGCTACAAACATAGACTATACCCCGCATCCTTCAAAATTTAGGTGCTGGCTGGGGCGGGCGGGTTATAAAAAAGACAAAATAGAAAAAATAGAATGAGAGACAGGGGAAGCATGACTCTTTGTAAAAGTAAGTACGTACTTTCCCTTGCTGCACTGCTGGTGCTGGCAGGGTGTAGCAGTAAGCAGCAGAGTGAAACAGCGGTGAAGCGACCGGCCGACGTCAAAGCGCGGATCGTCCGCCTGATGCCTGCCAAAGTACCTGACCGGCAGGGCTGGGCGACAGATATCACTGCGGCGTTTGCGGCGCAGAATATCCCGCCGACCACCGAGAATATTTGTTCGGTGTTGGCGGTGGCGGAGCAGGAGTCCAATTTTAGCGTTGATGCACCGGTGCCGGGCCTCGGTAAAATTGCCTGGAAGGAGATCGACCGGCGCGCCGATGCAGTTCATGTGCCGAAATTCCTGGTGCATACCGCGCTGTTGCTGAAGTCACCCAACGGGAAGTCCTACAGCGAGCGGCTCGATAAAGTACGCAGCGAGAAAGAGTTGAGCGCCATTTTTGATGACTTCATCAGCATGGTGCCGATGGGCCAGAAGTTGTTTGGCAACCTCAATCCGGTGCATACCGGTGGCCCGATGCAGGTAAGTATTGCCTTTGCTGAAGCCCATGCCAAAGGCTATCCGTATCCGGTTGATGGGACTATTCGCCATGAAGTGTTCAGCCGTCGCGGCGGGATGTACTTTGGTATTGTGCATTTACTGGGATATCCGGCCAATTACAGCCAGATGCTCTACCGCTTTGCGGACTTCAACGCGGGCTGGTACGCCAGCCGCAATGCGGCGTTTCAGAGTGCGGTCAGCCGCACATCAGGCGTTCCGCTGGCACTGGACGGCGATGTGATTGATTTCAGCACGGACAAGCCCGGCTCGACCGAACTGGCGGTGCGGGTGTTAAGCAAACGCCTGGGAATGAGTCATTCGGCTATCCGTCGGGCCCTGGAAAAGGGGGATACGCCCGCTTTTGAGCAAACGTCTCTGTATAAGCAGGTGTTTGCACTGGCCGACAAAACCACGGGTAAACGTCAGCCAAGGGAAATTTTGCCGGGCATCCAACTGGAAAGCCCGAAAATCACCCGTAAATTAACCACTGCCTGGTTTGCGAAACGGGTCGATGAGCGGCGGCAGAAATGTGTCGCCAATGCTGAATGAAGTCAGGCTTTTTGATATGTGAATGTTATACGTTGAAAATAAATGATTTTTTTGTGATGTCGCAGGGCTATACAGCGGAGGTTTCCTCTGCATAAATATCGCTTCAGTCCGAGACTCTTTTTAAAAGCGGAAACATACATGAAAAATGCAGCAGCTCTGACGCTGTCGGCCTTGCTTCTCTATGGATGTGATTCAATGGCCAGCCCCGAACCGGTTAACCCACTCTTCGCCAGCTATTCGAATATTTTTGGGTTTGAACCGATACGTGGCAATGTCAAAAGCTTTGTGCAGCAACAGCATGATGAACAAGGCAACATCAGCTCGTCATTTCAGGCCACCCTGGCAAAAAATGGGTGTTTTGAGACGCTAAAAGCGGTGGCGCCGCTGATGGCTTTGGATGTGGATCTGGTAAAAGAGGGCAACTATCTGGTTAACCGTGACGATAAGCAGAAACGCTATGCGCTGAAAGACAACTGCCTGCCCGATCGTAATCTTACGGATAACACGCGTTATGAAAGCAATGACAAAGGGCTTGTTACCCGGGCCATCAATGACACCGACGTTAGTAAAAATATCTATTTTGAATACGATGAGGCCGGCTTTCCGTCTAAAGTCTCGCAACCCACCGCTACCGGCCCGTTCGTGGCGATAATCAAAGACGCCGACTCTGCCGAGAAGAAACGCAATGGCACCATTCAGACGCGTTTCAAAGATGAAGTGTTCGGCGAAGTCACAACAGTTTGCGAATATGATGATCATTTCAACGCCACCAGCTGCAAGATTAAAAGCAAAGCTATAGGGGGCGCTAAGAGTATGCCCAAACAACTCGACGATCCCGAAACCACCAAAATCGAATATTACTGACCTGAGAGGCCCTGTCTGCGCGGCATAGTAATGACGGGGCTGTTTATAGGTTCGTTCTGGTCCAGCGGCGAATAGCCGTCTAGCGGTTTATAATGCTAAAGAATAAAGATCGTCCTAATGAAGATAATATGAAATAAAGCTTGCACCTAAAAGTTATCTATGTGTAAATAGCGTCAACGGTTTGTCGTTAAGACCTATTTATGAAAGACATTTTAGTAAAGCAGTTCCTAGTTCAAGTGATGTAACAAGTCTCTTCTCCGACGAATTTTCTTCTCTAGTGCCCCCATAAGTAACTCATAATAAAAACAGACCCTCACTGCCCTATGGCATCTAAAAAATAAAATCGAAGAAGGTATTTCTTATGTCTAATAAAATGACTGGTTTAGTAAAATGGTTTGACGCTGGTAAAGGTTTTGGTTTCATCAGCCCTGCAGACGGCAGCAAAGATGTATTCGTACACTTCTCTGCAATCCAGAGCAATGATTTCAAAACGCTGGACGAAGGCCAAAACGTTGAATTTACCATTGAAAATGGTATGAAAGGCCCATCAGCCGGCAACGTAGTCGTTCTGTAACATTCGACTGTCATAATGTTTCAACCTGCAATAGCGATGATGGGGATTAGCCCGGAGCAGACAGGGAAATAATTAAGACATCGGTTACAACGATACAAATAAACCTCGGTGAAAACCGGGGTTTATTGCTCTTTGCGGAGACCTCTTTTGTTCACCTGTTCAATAATAGAAAAGCCGGTTTATTATTTATCCGAAGGTATTTTCGACGCGGATAAATAGGGGTATTACGAGCCCGTTTTTCTATTGTGAAACCGTCATGCTCAGACTGCGCAATGTTGGAGTGTTCGATGAACGCTTGCGCCATAATATGACAGCCGGGAAAGTTACCGGCACTTATAAAAAGAAGCTGCACTCAGGTGCGGCTTTTTTGTGTCTTTTTTTTGTCATCTTACCTGGGCAAATCAGGCATAAAAAAAAGCCCGCACAAGGCGGGCAAAATAACAGGGTTCTACAGGGGTTTTCTACACAGGGACATCACACAACTTCTTGATGGGTCTAATTTACCAAACCCTCTGTATGGTTTTGTCATCGATCAGTAAGGTTAAGGAAGAAGATGTAAAAACAGTCATGACTGTTTCCCCCCTGTTTTTCCACGACTTTCCTGTTATTTCTCTGCGTTAGCGGTTTACTGCCGCGACCTGCGCCACAATCTGACGGATGTCGGCAGGCGTTGTTCTGCAGCAGCCGCCAATGATCGTCGCCCCGATCTGCCGCCATGCTACGGCCTGTGCGGCCAGTTGTTGTTCCGCAGCGCCACAGCTGTGCCAGGTCTTGGTGACAGCGTCGTAATGCTCCCCGGAATTAGGGTAGACCAGCAGTGGCTTGTCACTCAGTTTGGCAAAATGTTGTAATGCCGCACTGACGCTTTCCAGCGCGATACAGTTAATGCCAATGGCAGCCGCTTGCGGCGCACTACTGAGCAGCTCAGTCACCGCGCTCAGCGGCGTGCCGTCGCTTAAGTGCTGGCTGTCGCGCAGGGTAAATGAGAACCAGGCGAAGGTGGCGGGGAACTCTTTTAGCAAGTCCAGCAGAGCGACAGTTTCTCTAAAGGAAGGTAAGGTTTCGCACGCCAGAATATCCACGCCCGCAGCCACCAGTGCCGCGATGCGCGGGCGGTGAAATGCCTTCATCTCTTCCTGAGGTAACGCATAATCTCCGCGATATTCCGAACCGTCTGCCAGATACGCGCCGTAAGGGCCGACGGAACCCGCCACCAACAATGAGGTATCACTGCCGGTTTCTGCCAGATAATCTTCCCGTGCCTGGCGCGCCAGTTCGACACTCTTTTGGATCAACGCTGCGGATTGTTGCTCTCCAATACCGCGTGCCGCAAAGCCCAGTGGCGTGGCCTGATAGCTGGCGGTAATGGCGCACTGCGCGCCAGCACGGAAGTAATCGAGATGTACCTGGTAAATCAGCTGCGGATTTTCAATCAGCACTTTGGCTGACCATAGGGTATCTGTCAGGTCACAGCCACGGGCTTCCAGCTCGGTGGCCATTGCGCCGTCGAGGATCAGCGTACCGTGCTTAGCCAGGTGGCGGGCAATCGGGTCGCGGAAAGCGTTGAGGTTATTCGGCATGAGCGTGTTCTCCTGAGGCGACCTTGCGTTGAGTCAGCGGGTAAACGAGATAACAGAGTGCGACAAAGGGCAGGCCGCAGTACAGCGCGATACGCTGGGCAGGGTCAAAGGCCAGCCCGACGCAGGCCAGCAGGCACAAGATGAAGCCGAGGATCGGCGTCAATGGATACCAGGGCGCGCGGTACTCCAGCGCGCTGAGCGGCTGGCCGGAACGAAGAAATGCCCGGCGAAAACGATAATGTGATGCACAGATACTCAGCCACACGGCAACAACCGCGAAACCGGAAATTGCTGACAGCGCGACAAATACGGTATCCGGGGCAATCACGCTCGACAGCAGCGCCAGCAATCCCCCCAACATACTGAAGATCAGCGCATTCATCGGAACGCCGCGCCGGTTTACTTTGGCAAAATAGGCGGGCAGGGTGCGCTGATTGGCCAAAGACCATAACATACGGCCGGAGGCATACAGACCGGAATTGGCGGCAGACAGGATTGCGGTCAGGATGACGAAATTGAAAATATCAGCGGCATAGGGAATGCCGATTTTCTCAAACACTAATACGAACGGACTTTTGATGATCCCCGCCTGATCCATCGGGATCAGTGCAGCCAGCACAAATACCGAGCCGATAAAGAAAATCACCAGCCGCGCGACCGTGGTTCGAATCGCCCATGGCACCACTTTCTGCGGATTTTCAGTCTCCCCGGCGGCAATACCAATAAGCTCCGTGCCGGAGAAGGCGAAATTGACCGCCACCATGGTCATCAGGATCGGTAATCCACCATGTGGGAACCAGCCGCCTGCCGTCAGGTTATGCAGCATCGGCGCAGGGCTGCCATCTTTCATGGGAATAAAGCCGAACAGCGCGCCTGCACCCAAAACGATGAAGGCCAGAATCGTGACCACTTTGATGATAGAGAACCAGAACTCGCCTTCGGCGAACACGCGGGTATTGATAATGTTGAGGATGAAAATCGCCAGACAGAATATCAGGCACCAGAGCCAGACGGGCGACTGCGGAAACCAATACTGCATGCAGAATCCGGCAGCCGTGAGGCTGGAGCCGAGGGCCACCGTCCAGGTCAGCCAGTAGAGCCAGGCCACGGTGTAGCCGGTTGCCGGGCTAAGATAACGGGCAGCATAGACGTGAAATGCGCCGGTTTCAGGCATAGCAACGGACAGCTCGCCAAGACACAGCATCACCAGATAAACCACCAGCGCACCAATCAGATAGGCCAGTAATGTGCCCAGCGCCCCCGTGGTAGAGATGATGTAACCGGTATTAAAAAACAGACCCGTGCCGATAACGCCACCGAGGGAGAGCATCACCAGATGGCGCGCTTTCATGGTCCGTTTGTATTCGCCTTCGGAAAGGGAAGTCGAGGAGTGTTGCTCTTTACTCATAACCGTATGGACGTCTACACCGCTAAATTGTAAGGGCGTTATACCGTTTATGAGAGGAGAAATCAACGCTACCGGCGCTACAAGAGTTCCATCAGTAGCGCCATGGCGTAACCAATAGCGACAGAACCTCCTGCCATCGTTAGCCAAAATACGGTTGCTTTCATCACACCCTCCCTGGGATGGTACTGAAAATTAATTCAGCGTGTCAGCCGGTGCAGATAACTTGCTGTGGGCGCTGGTGTCGATTGTGGTGGTCAGCGGGCGGCCGCCTTCATGAGCTTTACGGTTCAGTTCTGAAGCCACATCCTTTGCGCTGGTGGACTGTGCTGCAATACTGTTGAAGGCCAGGGTACTGATAATCAAAGTGAATAATAGAGCGATGGTGCGGTTCATTGGTGCGTGTCCGTTCAAATCTGAGGATAACGTGCAGAGGACAGCGCTCAGTGATAACTTTTTCAGCAATAAGAAACGGGAGCGAATTATGCTCCCGTTCATCATTTTAACTGCTTAGAAGAACTGCCCTACACGTGCTGGAGCGCATTATGCCCCTGCTCTGACTTATTCGGTAGGCGAATTGTGGCAGAGAGAATCAATGACACAACCAATAGGATGGTGATGAAGGTGAAGGTCACCACGAAGCCACCCAGCAGGGAAGCAATCAGCGAACCCATCACGCTGCCGATACCAAAGCCGAGATACAGCAGGCCATAGTTTTTAGTCAGGTTATTCAGACCAAAGAAGTCGCTGACCAGGGACGGATAAACGGTGATGGTCCCGCCGAAGCTGAAAGCGACACAGGCTATGGAGATGAAGAACAGCGTTTCGTTCATGGTGGAGAACAGCAGGATGCTCATGCCGACCAGTGAAATGACCTGCGCCATCGAGATCACCCGAATACGCGCCATTTTGTCAGACAGCACACCGAGGATCAGGCGTCCGCTCAGGTTAGCAATGGCGATGACGGTTACCGCATTGGCGGCGGTTATCGCATTCAGATGCACCATGCCTTCACCGATATCTTTCGCCACCCCGATGACATACAGACCACTCATGCAGGCCGTCAGGAACATCAGCGCCAGCATCCAGTACTGCGGCATACGCACGGCTTCGGAGAGCGTGAAGTCGCGGCTGCTGGTCAGGTTGTCTTCATCACAGGTGACGGTTTGCGCGGCTTGTTTCGGTGCGTCAGTCATCATCAGTCCACCGATAATGATCATTACCATCGCCATCAATCCCCAGATAATAAAGGTGTGCTCCAGTGTGTTGACGGCCAGTAAGTGCCCGCAAATGAATTTGAACCCCAGACTGCCGAGACCGTAAGCACCAATGGCACAAGCGGAGATCACCCCTTTACGTTCCGGGAACCATTTCACGCAGTTGGAGAGGGTCATCAGATACCCGGCACCGTCGGCCAGACCGACCAGTACACCGGCGCTGAGATAAAGCATGATCAGATTGTTCGAATGAGCGGTCAGGGCGAAACCCACCGCCATCATCACACCGGCCGCCATGGTGACTTTTTTCACCCCGAAACGGTCCTGAAGTTTACCGGCAACGGAGGACGCAATCGCCAGACCGAGGCTCAACAAACCAAAGGAGAACGCCACGCGGCTGATAGGTTCATCCAGTTTTTGCGACAACTGCCCGTTGAACAGACTCCAGGTATAAACGGAGCCAAGAGCAAACTGGGTAATGATGGTACCGAACAGTGTCAGCCAACGGGTACGGTTGTAATTCTGCATGCCTGATTTGTCACTCATAGTGGGTTCTCCCGAGCGAAGTAAAGTCAATTAATCTGTTTGTATGATAAATCGATCTTCGCGCAGCGATCCGTTTGCGGCATGAGATGCAGCGTGAAAGGAATGAAATGCATTAGCGACGGTATGAACGGCGTTTTTGGGGCCGAATCAGGCCGGAAATTGCAGTTAAAATGCCCCCGCAGGCCAGTCAGGGCGCGGATTTTGTTTGATCTGAGTCATGAATTGAGAGATTAGTTTCTGGGGTTGCATTTCTACGCCTGATTTATCAGCAAGACGCTTCCACCTGGAATGTCAGCTGCCCCTGCCACCTGAGCATGAATATTTTTTCGCCAGCCCCTTCCCATCAAAAACGCAGGTGGTAGGATGTGCCGCAACTTTCACGTTAGGAATATTCTTATGTTCAGGTTGGGTGCTTTGATGGCGGTTTTGCTGGCGTTCACTTCCTTTTCAGCCTCTGCGGTCACGGCGTATAAATGTGTGTTGACGCACAATATGCAGGCGGCCGACGGGACGGAAACCGCTGAAGTTATCAATAAAGATGCGCATGTGTTTGATGCCGGTAACACCTTCACTTTTTCGCCGGACGGCACCAAAATGGTCACCAGCCCGGAGCTGACCGATATTATTGGTCAGAATAATCAGCCGATGAAAGCCGGTGCTGAAGATAACCTGATGTATATCCATGTTAAAAATAGCTTTGTCGTGGCCACCGAAACGGATGGCTACGTCTATGGCGATTGCGTGCAGGTCAGTACAAAGTAGCTGCACAAGCGTGGCAGTCTGAACCCGGCCACCGAGCCGGGTTTTTTATTGCCTGGTGACAACCTGTTCGAAGTATTCATAAATAGAAACATTACTGCCACATCATTAGCACACTTCTGATAGTCGCTCCTGCGCTTACGGGCTAGACTTGCCCACTTTTGACCCCCTGCGTTCACGCCACCGCATAAGAAACTGACCAGAAAGGTACTTGCCCACTTATGGCCCTACTCAATGACGAAATCCGCGACCATACCGCCGAGTCCGTTCTCTTCGTGCGCCGTGCCGTCATTGCCTTTGTGGTCGTCGTAATACTCTCGGCCATTCTGGTGTTCAACCTGTACCATTTGCAGGTCGGAATGCATGATTTTTACCAGACCCGTTCCAATCAGAATGACATCAAAATGTTGCCGATAGCCCCGAGCCGGGGGCTGATCATGGATCGCAATGGTGTGATCCTGGCGCAAAATATTACTCTGTATCAGATTCAGGTGATCCCCGGCAAAGTGGACGATTTGAAGGCGACGCTGCAGGCACTGACGCCCATCGTCGATCTGACCAAAGAGGATATCGACGCCTTCCATGATGCGATGTACCACGGTCGGAAATTTGCTGAAATTCCACTGAAGCTGGCACTGAGTGATGTCGAGGTGGCGCGTTTCTCGGTCAACCAGTTCAAATTCTCCGGTGTCTCAATCAGCACCTACCAACAGCGGCGCTACCCGTATGGCGCGGATCTGGCGCATGTGGTGGGCTATGTATCGAAAATCAATGACAAGGATGAGAAACGGCTCGATCAGGAAGGGATCGCTGAAAACTATGCTGCCGATCATGACATTGGTAAGCAGGGCGTTGAAAAGTATTATGAAAATATCCTGCACGGTCGCACCGGCTATCAGGAAGTGGAAGTGGATAATCACGGGCACGTGGTGCGCCTATTGCGGGAGGTGCCACCGCAGGCCGGTCAAAATATCTATTTGACGCTGGACCTTGGTTTGCAGCAGTACATCGAAAAGGTGCTGAAAGGCCAGCGTGCGGCAGTGGTGGTGATGGACCCGCGCGACGGTGGCATCAAAGCGATGGTCTCCAGCCCAAGTTACGATCCCAACCCGTTCGTGAACGGTATTTCCAGCAAGCAGTACAGCGCGTTGCTGAAAAACCCTGACCTGCCGCTGATCAACCGCGTGACGCAGGGGCTCTATCCACCGGCTTCAACGGTTAAACCTTTTATGGCCACATCGGCGTTGTTTGCCGGGGTGATCACGCCGCAAACCACCTTCTTCGGCGCGCCGACCTGGACACTGCCGGGCACCGATCGCCATTATCGTGACTGGCTTAAAACCGGTCATGGCATGCTCAATGTCACCAAGGCCATCGAGGAGTCGGCTGATACCTTCTTCTATCAGGTGGCCTATGAGATGGGCATCGACCGTATTCATGAATGGCTGACAAAATTTGGTTACGGGCAGTCTACCGGTATTGATCTGGATGAGCAGTACAACGGGGTGCTGCCCAGCCGTGACTGGAAAATGCGGGTACATAAGAAAGGTTGGTATCAGGGCGACACCGTGTCGGTGGGTATCGGCCAGGGTTACTGGGTGGCGACGCCGATTCAGATGGTGCGGGCGCTGAGTGCGGTGGTGAACAATGGCAAACTGAAAACCCCGCATCTGCTTTACTCCAGCAAGAGCGGTAAAGTGATCACGCCCTATGTTCAGCCGCCAGCGCCGCAAATTGCCGATCCAAAATCGCCTTTCTGGGGCATTGTCCGCAATGGCATGTTTGGCATGGCGAATTTCCCGAACGGCACCGGCTATAAGTTGTTCCATACCGCACCGTACGAGATCGCCGCAAAATCAGGCACATCGCAGGTCTTTAGCTTACGCGAAGACCAGGTCTACAACGCCAAAATGACCCCGGTACGCCTGCGTGACCACATCTTCTATACCGCCTTCGCACCCTATAAGAACCCGACGGTAGTCATGGCGCTGATTTTGGAGAACGGTGGGGGCGACGGCGTAGTGGCTGGTCCGACGGCCCGTGCGATCCTCGACCATATTTTCCTGCCGCCGGAAGTCATCGCCAAATGTGACCCTGCGAAGGTCGACAACCCGGCCAACTGTGAGCAGGACGTTCCTGCACCGAATGCGTTGGGCTTCAGTGAACACTGATCATGGCTGCGGCGCATGGCGACTGTCCAAATTTGTATAAAAATAGCGACAGACGGGGTAAAGGATGTCTCTAAAAGGAGACATTTAATTAATTGATTTTATTAAATTTATTTTAATTTGTTGTTATGTGTTGGTTTTTGGAGACGCTTTGTTGAATTAAACACCACGTAAAAAGCAGCCCGATGAGGTGTTAAAAAGTCGTTAAAAATTATTATCCTTTAAAATCAATGCGTTGATTTTTTATTTTTAAGACTGGCACGTAATCTGCATAATGTCATCAGTTGCTCATTCAATTGATTATGATAGCTGCGCTAATCCGCAATAAACGCCCATAATGCCCGAATGACGCCAAAGCAAGGTGCCTATCGTTCACTACATCGGTAATCGCTGCGAAAGCACGTTACCAAGCATCGAACGAAACGTTGAGTGAGGCACCACCTCTCCCGGTTTGCTGAACGCTGAAATGGCGTTCAGCAATACCAAGCTTCATCCGTTCGATTCCCCCCTCTGTTTTGTTTGCGAATCCTCTGCAATACCGGCTAAACCTGACTCTTTTCTGGCTGTAACTGCGTTACTCAGTTAGCATTTACAGATCGCCAGCGAATGAGATAAATGCGTTGAAAAGAGGAAGAATATTTCCCGGATCCCTGCGTCAGTTAGTACTGATGGCCTTCCTTTTGGTGCTGTTACCTTTACTGGTGCTGGCCTATCAGGCGTATCAAAGTCTGGATCACCTCAGCTCACAGGCTGCTGAAATCAACCGTACTACGCTGACCGATGCCCGCCGCAGTGAGGCGATGTCCGGGGTGGCGCTGGAAATGGAGCGCAGTTACCGCCAGTACTGCGTGCTGGACGACGCTACCTTAGCCCGCCTGTATCAGACACAACGCAAACGCTATTCCCAAATGCTGGACACCCATGCGGCAGTCCTGCCAGATGTACGCTATTACCAGACGCTGCGCGTTCTGTTGACGCAACTCACCGATCCCAAATGTGAGAACAACAGCCCGGATGCCGCCTCTTCAGCCGGGCTGGAAAATTTTGCCCGCTCTAATGCTGAAATGGTGCAGGCCACCCGCGAAGTGATTTTCAGCCGCGGGCAGCAGTTACAGCGTGCCATCGCCGAGCGCGGCCACTTCTTTGGCTGGCAGGCGCTGGTGCTGTTTCTGCTCAGCGGCGCACTGGTGCTGCTCTTCACCCGCATGATTATTGGTCCAGTGAAAGGGGTGGAAAAGATGATCAACCGGCTTGGCGAAGGGGGAACACTGGGCAATGCGGATAAGTTTAAGGGTCCACGTGAGATCCGCTCACTGGCGCAGCGTATTGTTTGGCTGAGTGAACGTCTGGCCTGGCTTGAATCCCAGCGGCATGAATTTTTGCGCCATATCTCCCATGAGCTGAAAACCCCGCTGGCCAGCATGCGGGAGGGTACTGAACTCTTGCAAGATGAGGTTGCCGGGCCGCTGACGGCGGATCAAAAAGAGGTCGTGGCGATCCTCAATGACAGCAGTCGTCATCTGCAAACCTTGATTGAACAACTGCTCGACTACAACCGTAAACTGGCCGACGGCCCGACAGAAAAAGAGCAGGTCGATCTGGCTGTCATTATTGAAAGCGTAGTGGCATCCAACAGCTTGCCAGCCAGGGCTAAACAGATCCGTACTGAAATCAGCGTTGGCGCAACTTCCTGTTGGGCGGAGTCAACGTTGCTGATGCGCGTACTGGATAATCTCTACTCCAATGCGGTGCACTATGGCGCTGAATCCGGTACCATTTGGATACGCAGTCAACAGCGGGAAAACCGGGTGATCATTGATGTCGCCAACAGCGGCCCCCCGATTCCCGAGGCTGAACAAACAATGATTTTTGAGCCGTTTTATCAGGGAAGCCAGCAACGCAAAGGCGCGGTGAAAGGCAGTGGTTTGGGGCTGAGCATTGCACAGGATTGCATACGCCGGATGCGCGGCGAATTAACACTTGTCACCCTCGAGGAGGCTGACGTCTGTTTTCGTATCGAATTGCCATTAACTGCTGAGAAAAAACCATCATGATTCAATCTTCACGCAGGAGCGCCTGATGGGTGCTGTGAGTCCTCTTTTCTTTCCCTTTCAGCCTGTGCTGAACGCTTTTTTGCGCCGCGCTGCGTTAGCGCTGGTGGCATTGCCGTCTTTGCTGGTGGGTTGTACCAACCATTCCGGCAGCCACCCAGACTACCGCCCGGTTGAGGATATGATCCCGACCAGCAAAGTGGTGGATTTTCGGCTGGCACCTTGTGAAACCCTGTGGACGCTTGATGATAACGACACCATGACCAACTCGCTTTACTGGCTGCGGGCGATGGATTGCGCCGAACGGATGAGCGATACCCAGGCCCGTTTTCAGGCCCAACAAATTAAGGTCAACAGCTGGGATACCGTCTTTAAGCACAGTATTTTGCTCTCCAGCATCGATCCCGATTTACAGCAGCGGCGCGCCTTGCTCACTCAGGTCAATCAGTATCGGGCGCAGATGCCGGGCGCTATTCGGCCATTGGTACAACTTTGGCGCGAACGCCAGACTTTGCAGGTGACACTCGGTGATGAGAAAGGCCGCAACGCCCGTCAGCAGGAAGTGGCTGAGAGTAAATTTCTGTTAATGACCCAGCAGCAAAATGCGCTGCAGGGCAGTCTGGCAGATACGCAGCGTAAACTGAAAAACCTGACCGATATCGAACGCCAGCTCTCTTCGCGCAAACAGATGCAGAGCGATTTGCCGGACAGCGACAGTAACGCCGCTCCTCAGGTTAAACCGGAAGAGACTTACCAGCCGCCTACCCGGGAGAAAAAGACCCCATGACTTTGCGCAAAGCCGCCAGCCTGTTGCTGGTTGATGACGACCCCAGCCTGCTAAAACTGCTGGGTATGCGCCTGACCAGCGAAGGTTTTCGCGTTACCACCGCCGAAAGTGGGGCAGAAGCCCTGCGCCTGCTAAACCGTGAGCGCATTGACTTGGTGCTGAGCGATTTACGCATGGACGAAATGGACGGGATGGCGCTGTTTGCTGAAATTCAGAAACACCAGCCCGGTATGCCAGTGATCATTCTCACCGCGCATGGTTCGATCCCCGATGCCGTGGCCGCCACCCAGCAGGGGGTGTTCAGTTTTCTGACCAAACCGGTGGACCGCGATGCGCTTTATAAAGCCATTGATGCCGCGCTGGCGCTGTCAGCCCCGGCAGGGGATGAGAGCTGGCGCGAAGCCATCGTGACGCGTAACCCGGTGATGCTGCGCTTGCTGGAGCAGGCCAACATGGTGGCGCAGTCTGACGTCAGCGTGTTGATCAACGGCCAGAGCGGGACCGGTAAAGAGGTGCTGGCGCAAGCGATTCATGCCGCCAGCCCACGCGGTAAAAAAGCGTTTACAGCCATTAACTGCGGTGCTTTGCCCGAGCAGCTGCTTGAGTCTGAACTGTTCGGCCACGCTAAAGGTGCATTCACCGGGGCCGTAAGTAGCCGCGAAGGGCTGTTTCAGGCCGCCACCGGCGGTACGCTGTTTCTTGATGAAATCGGTGATATGCCGCTGTCGTTGCAGGTTAAATTATTGCGGGTATTGCAGGAGCGCAAAGTGCGCCCGCTCGGCAGTAATCATGATATCGACGTCGATGTGCGCATCATTTCGGCGACTCACCGCAACCTGCCCAAGGCGATGGAAAAGGGTGAGTTCCGCGAAGATCTGTTTTACCGATTGAATGTGGTCAGCCTGAAGTTACCCACGCTCACTGAGCGCGCGGAAGACATTCCGTTGCTGGCCATTCATCTGCTGCGGGCCTCGGCTCAGCGCCACAAACCGTTTGTGCGCAGTTTTTCCACCGATGCCATGAAGCGTCTGATGGCCGCCAGCTGGCCGGGCAACGTTCGCCAATTGGTCAATGTTATTGAGCAGTGCGTGGCGCTGACCTCCGCGCCGGTGATTAGCGAAGCGCTGGTACAACAGGCGTTGGAAGGCGAGAACACCGCGTTGCCGACCTTTGTCGAAGCACGCAATCAGTTCGAACTGAATTACCTGCGTAAGTTGTTGCAGATAACCAAAGGTAACGTGACCAATGCGGCGCGGATCGCCGGACGTAACCGGACCGAATTCTATAAGTTGCTTTCACGCCACGCGTTAGAAGCGACCGACTTTAAAGAGTAACTACTCTGCTCTGCTACTATGATACCTTTAGCGCCTGCCTGTGCGATGACGCTGGCAGCGCGAATGTGAACCATGCTGCCGCTCAGGAAGGCGGAGAGCAAACGAATGATGATAAGGGTCCGCCATGAAGAAAATTGATGCGATTATTAAGCCGTTCAAACTCGATGACGTGCGCGAAGCGCTGGCCGAAGTTGGGATCACCGGGATGACCGTGACAGAAGTGAAAGGTTTTGGTCGTCAGAAAGGCCATACCGAGCTGTATCGCGGCGCGGAGTACATGGTGGATTTCCTGCCAAAAGTGAAGATTGAAATCGTAGTGACTGACGACATCGTCGATACCTGCGTCGAAACCATCATGACTACCGCGCAGACCGGTAAAATTGGTGACGGTAAAATCTTTGTTTTCGATGTCTCCCGCGTGGTGCGTATCCGTACCGGCGAGCAGGACGAAGAGGCGATTTAATTCGTTTTTGATCCTGAAAAAGAAAAGGCTGACATCGCGTCAGCCTTTTTGCTTTTTACCGCTTAAATCACTTTATGCGGGCCGAAGCATTCGTAGTGAATTCGGTCTTCACTCACGTTCATTGCCAGCAACTGTTTCGCCGCAAATTGCATAAAGCCCACCGGGCCACACAGATAGCATTCGGTGGCAGGATCTGCCAGCTGGCTTTGCAATTTGCCGAGATCCATCAGACCCTGATAGTGATAATTATCACCCGGCAGATCGAGCTCTTGCGGTTGGTTGTACCAGACATGACTTTCCAACTGCGGCAGGCGTTCGCCGAGCGACTTCACTTCATCGGCAAAGGCATGAACCCCGCCATGTTCCGCTGCGTGGATCCACTGCACCGGTGCCTGATGGCCGCCCGCTGCCAGCACATTCAGCATACCGAGCATCGGCGTCTGACCCACACCGGCTGAGATCAGTGCGACCGGCGTTTGTGGTGTGACGTTGAGGAAGAAATCACCGTGCGGTGCCGCAAGGTGAATCACATCCCCTGGTTGCGCCACGTTATGCAGGAAATTCGATACCTGACCCTGTTCTTCACGTTTTACAGCGATGCGGTAGGTGTTGCCGTTCGGTGCCTGAGTCAGTGAGTACTGACGAATTTCCTGATGCGCCAGCGTTTCACTACGGATATAGACCGCCAGATATTGTCCGGCACGGAAATCCGCCACGGGCAGACCGTCGACAGGTTCCAGCAAGAAAGAGGTGATTAGCTGGCTCTGCGGCTGTTTTTCTTTGATACGGAATTCGCGGGTGCCGGTCCAGCCACCACGTTCTTCGGCACTTTCCTGATAGATATCGGCTTCCCGCTGTATAAACACGCCAGCCAGCACGCCGTAGGCTTTACCCCAGGCATCCAGCACTTCCTGACCGGGGCTAAACATTTCGTCCAGCGTGGCAATCAGGTGTTCACCGACGATGTTGTACTGTTCAGGCCTGATGGTGAAACTGGTGTGCTTCTGCGCAATACGCTCTACCGCGGGCAGCAGTGCGGCGAGATTTTCAATATTGGTCGCGTAAGCGCAGATGGCATCAAATAGCGCCTGGCGTTGATCGCCATTGCGCTGATTGCTCATGTTAAAAATGTCTTTCAACTCAGGATTGTGCGCAAACATGCGGTCATAAAAATGGGCGGTGAGTTTCGGCCCGGTCGCAGCCAGCAGAGGAATCGTGGATTTAACAGTCGCGATAGTTTTAGCATCTAGCATGGTGATCTCCTTTCCCCCACGCCTTTGAAGCTTACGCAGTCGCCACTCCAATGCTTTTAGGGATATTAGTTTAAACATGTATTTTAAATGCATCTTATATAAAGCGATGATTACTGTAAATAGCCTTGTGAGTGTTAAGGGTTTGTTAAACACGGGCGCGCAGTCACAAAGCTGAGAAATATGCATGTCATGCTGAAGAAAACTCCCTTGATTATGCAGAGTGTTTAAGAGATCAAAGCCTTGCCACAACTAGAGCCAATCGTTTGCCTAAAAACCTTAAACTGACCCTATCCGAAGGCCGCTTAAACATTTACACTGTGGCGCAGAACCCGGAAGGGCATTTGATTTTTAGTTTGTTGAGTCAGGAGATGCAGATGTTAAAGCGTGAAATGAACATTGCCGATTATGATGCTGAGCTGTGGGCAGCAATGGAGAAGGAAGTTGTTCGTCAGGAAGAACATATCGAGCTGATTGCGTCAGAAAACTACACCAGCCCGCGCGTGATGCAGGCACAGGGTTCTCAGCTGACCAACAAATATGCCGAAGGTTATCCGGGCAAACGCTATTACGGCGGCTGTGAGTATGTGGATATCGTTGAGCAACTGGCGATTGACCGTGCAAAAGAGTTATTCGGTGCGGATTTCGCCAACGTTCAGCCGCACTCCGGCTCGCAGGCTAACTTCGCCGTGTATACCGCATTATTACAACCGGGCGACACCATTTTAGGGATGAACCTCGGCCATGGTGGTCACCTGACGCACGGTTCACCGGTAAACCTGTCCGGTAAACTGTACAACGTGGTGCCTTACGGCATCGACGAAAGCGGCGACATTGATTACGACGACGTGAAACGTCAGGCCGAATTGCATAAACCAAAAATGATCATCGGTGGCTTCTCCGCCTTCTCCGGTATCGTTGATTGGGCAAAAATGCGTGAAATCGCCGACAGCGTTGGTGCTTACTTCTTCGTGGACATGGCCCACGTTGCGGGTCTGATTGCCGCAGGCGTTTATCCTAACCCGGTTCCGCACGCGCACATCGTGACCACCACCACCCACAAAACGCTGGCTGGTCCACGCGGTGGTTTGATTCTGGCGAAAGGCGGCAGCGAAGAGTTCTACAAAAAACTCAACTCCGCAGTATTCCCTGGTGGCCAGGGCGGCCCGCTGATGCACGTGATTGCCGGTAAAGCGGTAGCACTGAAAGAAGCGATGGAACCTGAGTTCAAAATCTACCAACAGCAAGTGGCTAAAAATGCCCGTGCCATGGTAGAAGTGGTTCTGGAACGCGGCTACAACGTGGTTTCCGGTGGTACTCATAACCATCTGTTCCTGATGGATCTGGTCGATAAAAACCTGACCGGTAAAGAAGCTGACGCAGCCCTAGGCCGCGCTAACATCACCGTGAACAAAAACAGCGTACCTAACGATCCGAAAAGCCCGTTTGTTACTTCAGGCGTGCGTATCGGCACACCAGCCGTGACCCGTCGTGGTTTCAAAGAAGCGGAAGTTCGCGAGCTGGCTGGCTGGATTTGTGATGTTCTTGATAACATCAACGATGAAGCCACCATCGAACGTGTGAAGAACAAAGTTCTCGATATCTGCGCACGTTTCCCGGTTTACGCATAATCGCGTGAACGGCAGATAGCTTGTGTTCTGACACAAAAATCAAACCCGCTTCGGCGGGTTTTTTTGTGGATAATAATTATAACTGTGAGCTACCTTGCATTGTTCTTTCCTGAACACGACTGCTCGTTGCTAGCCAGTGTGACCTCTGTCAAAGTATTGCCCTCAAACCGGAGGAATTATGGTATTGCGTTCAACGTATTGGCTGGCACTCAGCTATTTCACCTATTTTTTCAGTTACGGTATTTTCCTGCCTTTCTTTGGCGTGTGGCTCAAAGGGGAGGGCATCTCTTCTGAAAATATCGGTTTATTGCTGGGGGCCGGTCTGGTTTCACGCTTCCTCGGTACCTTGATTATTTCTCCCGCCATCAAAGATCCTGCACATTTAGTCACTGGCCTGCGCATTCTGGCGCTGCTGACCTTGGTCTTTGCCGTTGGGTATTGGTTCGGCAATAGCTGGGCTTGGCTGATGATCAACATCGCCGGTTTCAGCCTGTTCTTCGGCCCGCTGGTACCACTGACCGACGCGCTGTCCGGCACGCTGCAACGCCAAATCAAAATGGACTATGGCAAAGTCCGCGTCTGGGGATCGATCGCCTTCGTGATTGGTTCAGCCCTTACCGGTAAGTTGGTCTCGGTGTACGGTCACACCGCGATTTTGTACTCGCTGACCGCCGGTGTCGCGGCGATGCTGCTTGGCATGTTGCTGCGCCCGAGTGTCAAACCGGTGGGCGAGAAGCGCGAAAGCAGTGCGCCGACCATCTCATGGAAAGCTTTGCTCAGTGAAACCCCCGTTTGGCGTTTTCTGCTGTGCGTCACTTTGCTGCAAGGCGCACACGCCGCGTACTACGGTTTCAGCGCGATTTACTGGCAGGACAAAGGCTATTCCGCCTCGGTCGTGGGCTATTTGTGGTCGCTGGGTGTGGTGGCCGAAGTGCTGGTCTTCACGTTCAGTCATCGGCTTTTCCGTCGCTGGGGGGCACGGGATCTGCTGCTGCTCTCTGCCTGCTGTGGCGTGGTGCGTTGGGCGATGATGGGGGCCTTTATCGAACTGCCGTGGCTGATCCTGATTCAAATATTGCACTGCGGCAGCTTTACCGTTTGCCATCTGGCGGGTATGCGGTTTATCGCGTCACGGCCAAGGGATCAGGTGATCCGCCTGCAATCGGTTTACTCTGCGCTGGCGATGGGCGGTGGGATCGCAGTGATGACGATGGTGTCTGGTTTCTTATTTGAACATCTGCACGCAGGGTTGTTCTTCGTCATGGCGGCGGTGGCGGCTCCGGCTATTTTCCTGCGGCCAAAAGTGACGCCGAGCGCGGCGGCTTAAGGAGCTTCGAGCAGCGAGCGGATACGTTTTCGCTGCTCTTTTGCCAGAGGAAGTTGGGTGTGGATCACCAACGGATCGGCGTCGGTGATGCGGGTGGCATAGGGGGTGACAATCATCGCAACCCCATCGGGTGCGCCGCACTGCTGAAACTCCGTCAGCGTCTGGTATTTTATGTTGAGCGGCAGTAACGTCGCTTCGCGGATTTGCTGCTCGACCGCCTCTTCCAGCTGTGGGTTGTCGTGAGTCAGCAGCAAAATCTGTTTCTCCTGCAACGCGTTCCCCTGCATCAGCCACGCCCCGAACATCACCGCCACCAGGCCAATCTCCTCCTCAGAAAGACAAATGCGGTACTCCTGCTGAAAATCCTCCAGGGCTTCACGTGTGGTACGCACCAGCCGTGGGTACATCCGCGTCACTTCATCCTGCAATAAATTATCGATACCGATAGCAAAATGGCAGCGCTCAATCGCCGGGCCAAGATGCGCGAACAACTGGCGGATTAACCCTTCGTCGCTGCTGAACTTCATGCCTGCGACATCCTGAAAATTCTCCACCACCCGTTCAATCTGGTGCATCAGGCGCTGATCTTCATCGGACCCTGAGCTGTGATAGCTGTGGTTTCTTAACAACCGAAGTAGCAGGGTAAAAAAGTCACGTTCGCCTTCCGCCAGCAGGCCCGAACTGAGTTGCTGTAACTGGCTGAACAGGCAGCTGGCGGCGAGGTATTCCGGTTTATCACGCAGCCATTCACTTTGTAGAGTATCGAACGCGACCGGGCTAAACGGCGTATCGCGTTGGGTGGCATTCTGCCACAGGCAATATTGCAGATAGAGACGCAGGAATTCCTGATCGCGCTCGCTGAATTCGCGGCCAAGCTGCACGGCGCACTGCTGAATTAAGGTTGTCAATTGCTGCTGACGAAAGCGGTCGTCAGCAAAGGCGTGGGTTTGCAGGCTCTGATGTAACCAGGGAGTAAAATGGTCGGCGATAAACTGCGGAGAGGTGCGCAGGGCGCGGCGCAATCCGTGGAACAGACATAAACGCTGATCCAGCAATGTGCCCTGTAACTGGCAGGTGTCTTCACCAAAGGCGAGAATATCCAGATGATGTAAGCGCTGGATCTCACGGTTGACCTCGGCAATGTCCTGCCGGGTTGTCGGGAGATCTGTGCCATTGATTTGGCTGATGGTCTCCAGTTGCACCGCCGGTAACGGCGCATACAGCATCAACAGAACATGGCAGCGCCGTTGTTGACCGGAGAGCTCAGGCACGGGATGAGTGTCCAGGCTCATAGAGTTCTTAGTGACCATTAGAAGTGAAATTATAAGTCAAGCATAGCAAATGACTTGTTGCGCAACGGGTGAGAGTTCACGGTTTTACACCGGCTTACAACTCAGATCACAGATATTTCTTTCGACTGCTTAATCGGTTCTGAAAAAGCTGTTACTTTGTAACAATTGAACGTGCAGATTAACTGACTTACGGGCCTTAACCATGGAAAAGACCGCGCTCTGCGCCAGGAAACGGCGTGCTTCCCGCTTCATCAGGTTGCTGTTGAGCGGTTTTCTGGCATTGCCGCTGGCCGTTTACGCGCACCCTCACAGCTTCATTGATATGCAAACCACGCTGGTCACCCAACAACAGCAGCTGACCGGCCTGAAAATGGTCTGGACGATGGACGAAATCACCTCCGCAGATTTGCTGTATGACGCGCAAAAAGCCCAAACTGATTCGGATATCTGGAAAAAACTGGCCGCTGAAGTGATGGCTCGCGTACTTAGCCAACACTATTTCACCGATTTTTATCGCGACGGCAAACCGGTCAAATATCTGGATCTCCCCAGCGAATATAAGCTGTCACGCAAAGGCGATCAGGCGGTGCTGGAGTTTGTGATGCCTCTGGCCGTGCCGCAGCCGTTAAGCGGAAAACCGATGATCTTCTCCACTTTCGATCCGAGTTACTTCGTGGATATGACTTATAAAGATCAGAATGCATTGCATCTGCCGCCGGAACTGGCGAAGTCTTGCAGCATCAATCTTTTTACCCCCAAGCCCAATGCTTCACTGCAAAGCTACGCGTTGTCTTTGGATAAGGCCGACGCGCCGCCGGAAGATATGGATTTAGGTCAGCAGTTTGCGCAAAAGGTCACCGTACAATGTCATTAAATAGGCGTGAAAAGCGTCGCCACTGGGCCTGGGATCTGTGGCCGTTGGTGGTATTTCTGTTGCTACTGGCTGCCGGTGGCGCGTTGTTCTGGCAGTACTGGCCGCGCATTTTGCTCAGCAGTATTGTCTGGCAAAGGGATCTGCATCAGGAACTGGCCAACTTGTTGCAGCAGGTGAAAGCCAGCCCGCAGAAAGCCGGGCTGACGCTGATGGGCTTCAGTCTGATTTACGGCATCGTCCACGCCATCGGGCCTGGGCATGGCAAAATTGTCATCACCACCTATCTGGCGACGCATCCTTCCCGGCTGAGAAATAGCCTGAAATTGACCTTTGCTTCGGCGGTGGTGCAGGGGCTGGTGGCTGTATTACTCGTTACGGTGATGTTGGGTGTGCTTCAACTTTCATCGCGCCAGCTGCACGAAAGCAGTTTCTGGCTGGAGAGGGGCAGCTTCATTCTGGTGATGTTGCTCGGCGTGTTGCTGTGCTGGCGGGCTATCCGGCGCTGTTATCACACCTTAAAAAATCTGCCAACCAAACCCGGTCTGACTATCCGGCAGTTACGGCCGCTGGATGAAAACCATGTCCATGACGATCACTGCGGTTGCGGACATCAGCATCTGCCTACGGATCAGCAGCTTCAGGCGGGCAGTGACTGGCGAACTCAGGCGACGATTGTGCTGGCGATGGGGCTTAGGCCCTGTTCCGGGGCGATCATGGTGTTGCTGTTTTCCAAAGTGATCGGCGTCTATTTGTGGGGCGTACTTTCTGCGCTGGTGATGGCGCTCGGGACATCCATCACCGTGTCGCTTATCGGGCTGATGGTGTTTTACAGCCGGGCGATGGCAGTAAAGCTCAGTGCGAAACGCACGCCTGCCGCGTGGCAAACTGTAGCCTGGTCAGCCCTGGCGCTGGCGGGTGGGGTCGTGCTGCTGCTGGCGGGGGTACTGCTCTACAATGCCAGCGCGGCGTCGGCAGGTGGGGGAATCGGCCCTTTCGGTCGCGGATAGCGGGCGAATTTCAGACATAAAAAAACGGACGTTTTTAGCGTCCGTTTTTTTTACTGAGTGGCGGGAAACGGAATTAACGTTTCAGCGCTTCGCTCAGTTCTTCACGCATGGTATTGATAATACCTTTTACGACGCGTGGGTTACCGGCAACCACGTTGCCAGACATATAATGGTTATGGCCGCCAACAAAGTCGGTCACCACGCCGCCAGATTCACGAACCAGCAGTTCGCCACCCGCGAAATCCCACGGTTTCAGACCGATTTCGAAGAAACCGTCAACGCGGCCTGCGGCCACGTAAGCCAGGTCCAGCGCAGCAGAACCTGTGCGGCGGAAGTCAGCGCATTCGCCAAACAGTTTGCCGAGGATATTCATGTAGCTGTTTGCGTGTTGCTTCACTTTGAACGGGAAGCCGGTCGCCAGAATGGTGCCGTCTAAGTCTTTCGCTGAGGTGCCGCGCAGACGGTAACCGTTGAGCTGTGCGCCCTGACCGCGGCTGGCGGTGAAGAGTTCGTTACGCATTGGGTCGTAAACTACCGCAACTTCAGTGCGGCCTTTGATGCGCACGGCGATAGAAACAGCAAAATGAGGGAGACGTTTAACGAAGTTGGTGGTGCCATCCAGTGGGTCGATAATCCATTGTACATCGTTGTCTTCGCCTGCCAGTTCACCACACTCTTCACTGATAATGGTGTGTTTTGGATAGGACTTGCGAATAACGTCGATAATCATGTGTTCTGCATCGCGGTCTACGTTGGTAACAAAATCATTGGTACCTTTTTGAGTCGCTTCTACAGAGTCTGGCGTTTCGTAATGTTTGGCAATTAGGTTACCGGCCTTGCGCGCAGCGCGCACGGCGATGGTGAGCATCGGATGCATGGATATCTTCCAACTAGGATGTTAAAGAACGGGAATACGGGAAACGGCGCGCAGTATAGCAGGCGTTCGTAAAGTTGACTACCGTTGTGTTAAGCTGTTGTGATTTTCCGCTACGCTCAGAGTCTCTATGCTGCACAATATCCGCATCGTTTTGGTTGAAACTTCCCACACGGGCAACATGGGTTCCACCGCCCGCGCTATGAAAACCATGGGTTTATCGAACCTGTACTTGGTTAACCCGCTGGTTAAGCCTGATTCACAGGCGATCTCTTTGTCCGCCGGGGCGAGTGATGTTATCGGCAATGCGAAAATCGTCGATACTCTCGACGAAGCGCTGGCCGGTTGCAGTCTGGTTATCGGCACCAGCGCCCGTTCACGCACCTTGCCATGGCCGATGCTTGAGCCACGCGAGTGCGGTGAAATGAGCGCGAAAACTGCTGAGAGCGCGCCGGTCGCGCTGGTATTTGGCCGTGAACGTGTAGGGCTGACCAACGAAGAGCTGCAAAAATGTAACTACCACGTCTGTATTCCGGCTAATCCTGAATACAGTTCGCTAAATCTGGCGATGGCGGTACAGATTATTGCCTATGAAGTTCGCGTCGCACATCTTGCTATGCTTGAAGCGGGCAAGCCACAGATTGAGTATGAAGAAACGCCTTATCCATTGGTTGATGATCTCGAACGCTTTTATCAGCACCTTGAGCAAACTCTGCTGCAAACCGGCTTTATCCGTCAGGCGCATCCGGGCCAGGTGATGAGTAAATTGCGTCGTTTGTTCACCCGTGCACGCCCTGAATCTCAGGAACTGAACATCCTGCGCGGCATTTTGACCTCCATCGATAAAGGCCATAAATAATACTTGAGTAAATTACTAGGTTAAATAGTTGACTGTTTTACTCGGGAATGGCAGACTCGTTTATATGTTCTACCCCATCGTATTCACCAACAGGTAACCATGCTATGAGACTGACATCCAAGGGTCGTTATGCCGTAACCGCTATGCTTGATGTGGCACTGCATTCACAGGAAGGTCCGGTACCTTTAGCCGATATTTCCGAACGCCAGGGCATCTCTCTTTCCTACCTTGAGCAACTGTTTTCGCGTCTGCGTAAAAACGGTCTGGTTGCCAGCGTGCGTGGTCCGGGTGGTGGTTATCTGCTGGGTAAAGATGCCGGTGAGATTGCAGTCGGTGCGGTGATCACCGCCGTCGACGAATCCGTTGATGCGACCCGTTGCCAGGGTAAAGAAGGCTGCCAGAATGGCGAACGCTGCCTGACTCATACCCTGTGGCGTGATTTGAGTGAGCGCATTAGCGGCTTCCTCAATAACATTACGCTGGGTGAGTTGGTGAATAACCAGGAAATCCTGGAAGTGGCCGACCGCCAGAACGGTGAACCACGCCGACAGACCAGTAGCCGCATTCTTGAAACGATCAATGTCAATTTAAGAGCCTGAGTGTCTTTAGACTGGCGATGTTTAGAATGATGAGAAGGGCTGCCGTGGGCAGCCTTTTTTTATCATTTCAGCAACGGCACTATTTCCCTTTTAAGAATCAATGAAGCCGTTTTAAACTAACCCCCGATTTTCACTCTTTTGTTCGCCCCAACGCGCAGTACGGAGCACGCCCGCCATGAAACTACCTATTTATCTGGATTATTCTGCCACCACACCTGCCGATCCGCGGGTGGCGCAGGTCATGATGCAGTGTCTTACTTTCGACGGTACTTTCGGTAACCCGGCCTCCCGCTCGCACCGTTTTGGCTGGCAGGCGGAAGAGGCGGTGGATGTGGCCCGCAACCAGATTGCCGAATTGATCAACGCCGATCCGCGCGAGATAGTGTTTACCTCGGGTGCCACCGAGTCGGATAACCTGGCGATTAAAGGTGCCGCACATGCTTACCGCAGCAAGGGCAAACACATCATTACCAGCCAGACCGAACATAAGGCGGTGCTCGATACCTGCCGCCAGCTGGAAAATGAAGGTTTTAACGTCACCTATCTGGCCCCACACCCGGACGGGTTTATCCCGCCTGCCGCTATTGAAGCCGCATTGCGCGATGACACTATTCTGGTCTCGATCATGCATGTGAATAATGAGATCGGCGTAATTCAGGATATTGCCGCCATCGGCGAGCTGTGCCGTAGCCGCGACATTATTTTTCACGTTGATGCGACGCAAAGCGTCGGTAAAGTGCCGGTTGATCTGAGCGAGTTACAGGTCGATCTGATGTCATTTTCCGCGCATAAAATCTATGGTCCGAAGGGTATCGGCGGGTTGTATGTGCGCCGGAAGCCGAAAGTCCGCATTGAAGCGCAGATCCACGGCGGCGGGCATGAGCGCGGTATGCGTTCAGGTACACTGCCGGTACATCAGATCGTGGGCATGGGGGAAGCGTTTCGTATTGCCAAAGAGGAAATGCTCGAAGAGGCGCAACGCCTGCAGACATTGCGCGATCGATTGTGGCAAGGTATCCGTCAGCTGAACGACGTTCGTCTGAATGGCACGCCAAAACATGCCGCACCCAATATTCTTAACGTCAGTTTTGCCGGTGTTGAAGGTGAGTCACTGATCATGGCGCTCAAAGACCTGGCGGTCTCCTCTGGTTCAGCCTGTACCTCCGCCAGCCTTGAACCCTCTTATGTTCTGCGGGCGTTGGGTTTGAGTGAAGAGCTGGCCCACAGTTCTATTCGTTTCTCTCTTGGGCGTTTCACAACTCAGGAAGAGATCGACTATGCTATTGAACTGATTGTGAAATCCGTCAGTAAGTTACGTCAATTACCGCCTGTATTTTCATCCTAATAAATTGGGTTAATACGTTAGATAACGTCGGGGCGAGAAGCCCATCATTGAAGATAAAACGTTCATTGATAATCAACGTTCTTTGAACATAAAAAAATCAGGAGTGCTGTTATGAGTTCCGAAGTTACCACCCATGAAGCCATGCCCATTTTTATCTCCTCTCAACCTGCTGATGCGCGCTGGGGTGAGAAAGCCACACTCAGTACCAATGCAGAAGGCATGACCATTCATCTGAGCGCAAGCGATGCTTTGACAGCGATTGCCCGTGCGGCACGCCGCATCGACGGCCAGGGTGTAAAAAACGTTAAACTGGCCGGAGAAGGCTGGGATTTGGAAAATAGCTGGGCATTCTGGCAGGGTTTTCGCGGGCCAAAAGGCAGCCGCAACGTTGAGTGGGCTGAACTGTCAGCCGAAGATACTCAAAGCCTGCAACAACGCCTAAAAATTATCGATTGGGTGCGTAACACCATCAATCTTCCAGCAGAAGAGTTGGGGCCGGAACAATTGGCCACTCGCGCTGTGGACTTAATGTGCGAATTCGGCAATGGCCATGTGAACTATCGCATCACCAAAGGCGAGGATCTGCGTCAGCAAAATTACGCCGGTCTGCACATTGTGGGTCGTGGTTCTGACCGTTCACCGGTGCTGCTGGCGCTGGACTACAACCCAAGCGGTAACGCTGACGAACCGGTCTATGCCTGCCTCGTGGGTAAGGGCATCACTTTTGATACCGGTGGTTATAGCCTGAAACCAAGCGCGGGTATGGATTCCATGAAAGCCGACATGGGCGGCGCAGCCACCCTGACCGGCGCACTGGCGCTGGCGGCGGCCAAGGGTCTGAACAAGCGTGTGAAACTCTATCTTTGCTGCGCGGATAACATGGTCAGCGGTAATGCCCTGAAACTGGGTGATATTATCCGCTACCGTAACGGTAAAACCGTTGAAGTGATGAACACTGACGCCGAAGGTCGGCTGGTTCTGGCTGATGGTCTGATCGATGCTTCTGAACAAAATCCTGAGCTTCTCATCGATGCGGCCACCCTGACCGGCGCGGCCAAAACGGCGTTGGGTAACGATTACCATGCATTGTTTAGCTTCGATGATGAACTGGCGGCTGAATTGCAAAATAGTGCCAAAGCCGAACACGAACCTTTCTGGCGTCTGCCGCTGGAAGAGTTCCACCGCTCGCATCTGCCGTCCAACTTTGCTGAGTTGAATAACATCGCAGGTCCTGCACACACGGCTGGCGCCAGTACCGCTGCCGCCTTCCTGTCTCATTTTGTTAAGAACTACAAAAAGGGCTGGTTGCATATCGACTGCTCGGCGACCTACCGTAAAAGCGCGGCTGACCAGTGGTCTGCCGGTGCAACCGGTCTGGGCGTGCGCACCGTGGCTAACTTGCTGTTAGCCAAAGCAAAGTAAATTGTCTTATATGACAGAAAGACCACAACGGGGCACTGAAAAGTGCCCCGTTTTATCGGAGTGAAAGAACATGAGTGTTCCGCACGATCACCTGCCCGCTGCAGCCGCAGCTGATAATGAAAACGAACTAGAGCGTTTGCTGCGCCTGTCAGTAAAGGAAGCCGCGTACCGTCCGGCGTTTTATCAGGCTTTGCTTGAGGCCACGGTCTATGTGCTGGGTGATGCCGGTCAGGAAGAGGAGGGCGTCGGTGAAGTCGCCATTACGGCGGGCAGTGAGTTGAATCTGCTGCATTGGGAGAAGCAGGATGGCAGTTCGATCATTCCTTTTTTCTCATCGCTGGAGGTTTTGGAACGCGCCAGTGCCGGAGAAAGCCCGCAAGAGCAGGCTTTTGTGGCGCTGCCAGCCCGCGTGCTGTTTGAAATGACCCAGGGGGAAGAGCTGTTTCTCAATCCTAAATCCGAATACGGAAAGGAGTTTACGCCGAGTGAAGTGACTCTGCTGCTTAAGACCGGTGGGTTAAGTGTGCCGGCTGAGCTGGTACTGGATAAAGAAAGCCAGCTGATGATCGGCCAGCCGGAAGAGTATCCCTCGGCGATGATCGACGCGCTGACCACGCTCTTCAGCCAGAAGAAGCCGGTGCGCCGGGCATTCCTTGCATTGATCCATGATAAAAATGTGGATGAACAGCCTAATCTGCTGGTGGGTGTGGAAGCAGACGGAACCGAAGCTGAAGTGGATGCACTGATCCGTGAAGCGGGAAATGTCGCCAGCGAAACGTCGCCAGATGACCGGCCGGTGGATTTCTGCATCGTCTCTGAGAAAGAGCGCGGGATCAGTCACTATCTGATCAGCCACACTCAGCCGTTCTATCAGCGTAAGTGGGGAAGCTGGCTGCGGAACATTATTCCCTCATCCGGTAAAGCCTAGGCCAGGGGTGCCATCGTCTGAGGTTGGGGCGATGGCCGCAAGAAGTAAGAGGTCGATAAGCAGGATCAGGTTGGACTCAAAAGAAGTTACCTCACCCGCATCAACGGCGTCGTTATTGGCGTCGTCAAACAATTGGAAGTTCATATCACTGAGCGGCCCCAGTGCATTAGCTGATGCACGGGTAAAAGAGACCACTTTCATGCCAATGCTGCGGGCTATTTTGGCTTTATCAACCACCTGCTCCGTCTCTCCGCTACGCGATATCGCGATAAATACCCGGTATTTCTGCGCATTATTTAAAAATATCCCCCGGCTATCCCCCAGACCTGACGAAAAAGCCGTCTTACCGAGCAACTGTAATTTCTTGGCTAAATACTCTGCAAACAGATGAGAAAAGCCGGTGCCGTATAAAAAGAAGCTCTCCTCCTGTTTCAGTAACTGGGCGAAGGCTTGCATTTTTTCTGCAGTGACAAATTCAAAGGTGCGCTGGTAGTTGGCCACAAATTCATGGAACGCTGGGGGAAGCGGCGTGCCGTGTTGCTCAGAGGGCTGCGTATGAAGTGTGGGGTTTTCGCGGAGCAAATGGCGGATATGAAAAAGCAGCTCGCTGAAACCGCTGAACCCTAATTTTTGACACAGACGCATCACCGTTGCGCTGGAAACGAACGTCTCCTGCGCCAGTTTACGAACGGTGAGTTTGTTTAAGGCCGGTAGGTTATCGGCGTGCTGGGGCGCGACGGAATATTCGGTGACATGGGATAAAACACGGTATTCCGCACGGGTGAGATTCTCGGCACGTTGGAGCAATGAAGCAAGGCGGTTGTCCACAAACGGGCCCTCAGCAGGAAAGATGGGGGCTATCCTAAAGCTGGCCCGAAGGGGTTTCAATAAACACTTTCGTTGACTTGCGCAAAGTGGAATGCGCCGCTCAACTTATTGTGCAACACCGTCAACAAAGGCCTTTTTGAGTTTTGGCCAATAATCGCTGTTAGCCTCGATCATATCGTCCAGAATGGCTTTAGCATGTTGCATGGTAGGCACTGTGCGGTTGAGAGTGAAGGCTTGCAGGGCTTTTTCATAGCTGCCTTCGATAGTGGCTTCAACCAACAGCTGTTCACAGGCAAGCTGTTGTTCAATCAAACCTTTGTAGAAAAGTGGGATTTTTCCAACAGTGATAGCTTCCGGGCCCTGGGAGGTGATGTAAGCCGGTACTTCAACCATGGCGTCGTAAGGCAGGTTGGCAATCGCACCGCGGTTTTCAACCATCACCAGATGGCGCTGCCGCAGGTCAAAGGCCAACGAACGGGCTACGTCCACGATGAATGCCCCATGGACCCCCACATGGAAGGCGTCAGACAGGATACCGGTCTTTTTATATTCTGCGGCGGCCGCGAAGAGTTTTTTCTCCCGGCCATCCATCACCTCATTGGCCCGCGTATAGTCAGGATCCTGATGCTCAACGATCTGATTGGGCATCAGGTAATATTGCATATAGGGGTTCGGTAAATATTCCGGGAAGTGTTCCATCAATGGCTGAATATTACGCCAGGTTTTGACCCAGGAAGGATCCGCATGTTGTGGATCGGTAGCCGCTGCATCTTCTGTCAGCAGACCGAATTTCGCCACGTGTTTGCGCAGCTCAGGCATGCGGTCGACGCCATCAACAAAGGCATGGGTAAACCAGCCAAAATGATTAAGGCCAAAGTAGTTCACGGTGACGGCATCACGATCGACGCCCAGAATCGCGGCGATATTGCGCATGGCCGCCACCGGCATGTCGCAAATATTCAGTACACGGGCGTCAGGGCGCAGACGACGTACGCCTTCGGCGACGATGGCTGCCGGGTTGGAGTAATTGACAATCCAGGCCTTTTTATCCGCGTAGCGTTCGACCAGATCGATCAGTTCTACCATAGGTAAAATGGTGCGCAGCCCATAGGCCAGACCACCAGGGCCACAGGTTTCCTGGCCTACGACGCCGTGACGTAAGGGGATCTTTTCATCCTGTTCACGCATGCTGTACTGGCCGACCCGCATCTGGGCAAAGACAAAGTGTGCCCCGCTGAATGCCACCTCTGGCTCACTGGTGACGGTGAATTTTATGCTGTCACTGTGATCGCGTATGACTTTTTCTACCACCGGTGCAATCACGTTTTGCCGTTCGCTGTCGATGTCATATAAACGAATTTCAGCCAGGGGGAATTCTGCCAGCTTTACCATCAGGCTTTTGACGATACCGGGTGTGTAAGTGCTGCCACCGCCGGCAATCGCCAGAATGAAGGGACCCTTAGTGTGAACGCTGCTTTTAACATGGTCAGTCATATTTGTTCCTCTTTTTCCAATTTTTACAGTGCATTTTCAACGGCTTCGCGCATTTTTTTCACATGTAGTCCATAGACCACCTGAACATTATTTCCCTGACGGATAACCCCTTTGGCACCGGTGTTTTTGAGCAATTGCTCATCAATAGTGTGGGTGTCGTGCACCGTCACTCTGAGACGGGTGTAGCAGTTGTCCACCACCTCAATATTCTGTTTCCCCCCCAGCCCGGCAATGATGCGTAAACCCAGATCCAGCGCCTCAGCGGCGACCGGCATAACAGGTTTGTCCTGTGAAGAGTGCTGTTGGTAATCCGCTTTGGAATAGAGTCGGGTGGCGCTGTCATCCTCTTCACGTCCCGGTGTTTTCATATCGAAATGCAGGATCATGAAGCGGAAAATAACGAAATAGAGTACGGACATGATGAGCCCGACCAAGATGTACATCGGCCAGTTCGACTTCTCAATCCCGAGCGGCAGGTTATAGAGAACAAAATCAATCAGGCCATTGGCACCGATGGCGTGCACACCGAGCAGAGAGAAAAGCATCATGCCGACGCCCGTCAGCACCGAGTGTGTGACGAACAGCATGGGGGCGACGAACAGGAAGGAGAACTCCAGCGGCTCGGTCACGCCCAGTAAAAAGGAGGTCAGTGCGGCAGGGATCAGAATGGCTTTGGCTGCCGTTTTACGCTCAGGTTTGGCGGTGACGATCATGGCGAGGGCGGCGGCCGTCAGGCCAAACATTTTGCTGATGCCCCGCGCGTCCCACACCACTGTGGCGCTGAGTTGTTTCACCGCAGGGCAGGCCATTTCGGCGAAATAGATATTGCGCGCTCCCTGATACAACGAACCACACACTTCGCGGGTGCCTCCGAGTTCGGTGTAAAGGAAGGGGGTATAAATCAGATGGTGCAGGCCGGTCGGGATCAAAATACGTTCCAGAAAACCATAGATCAGCACGCCAACGGGCCCCGCGCCGCGGATGCCGTACGCCAGTGCGCTGATGCCGTGCTGGGCAAAGGGCCAAATCTCGCTCATGGCGAAACCGAACAAGATGGCCAGTGGAATACCGAGGATGGCAACGAAGCAGTGGCCGGAATAGATCGCCATGACGCCGTTGAACTGTTTGCCTGAGTAGCGGTTATAGAGATAGCCCGAGATTGCCCCGGTCAGAATGCCCGCGAACACGCCCATTTCCAGAACCTGTACCCCAAGAACCAGGTTCTGACCCGACGCACGCATCACATCCGCCGCCACCAGTTTGCCCTGCATCTGCAAGGTAATGTTCATGGCATTGATAAAAATGATAAAAATCACCAGACCGATCAGCGCAGCATAGCCTTTGTCACGTTTGGCCAGTCCGACCGGAATACCCACGGCAAAAAGCAGTGCCAGATTGGCCAGAATGGCGACGGATGACTTTGCAACCAGTTGCCCGACGGCCTGTACCATAGGGTGAGCGAGGAAGGGCAGGTATTCCGTCAGATTCCCGTTACCAAACAAATTTCCCAGCGCGATAAATAAGCCCACTATCGGCAGGATTAATACAGGGCCATAAAGTGACTTGCCAAAATCTTGCAGCAGATTGACCGCTTTGTTCATAACATGCCCTCAAGGGTTCTTTTGTTGTGATTTAGATTGGGGACGTGATGTTGGCAAGAGACTCATCGCCATAGGTACGAAAACAAAGCTAGCAGGATGACGAGCACTAAACGAGTTATCTACTTGTTTTAAAAACAAATAACTGCAAAGGTTACATGTAACCTTTGGCAGTGTGACCGACTTAACATTTCGTCAGATTATTGGTTGAAAGAGAGGCGGTAGAAGATTGAATACGGTGGGGTTGAAGTCTGAGGTGAAAACCGCAGTAATTTTTGTGACAAATGTGGCGTGGAGACACATTTATTTAACTAAATGTTGTTATTCAGGTAGGCAATCGTAACTTAGCCCCCTATAATCTGCGCCATTTTACGGCAGGTATAACATTAAATTAACCGGCCCTACCTATAAGAGTCAGCCAGAGGTTTTTCATGACTATTCAACGTACTTTCTCCATCATCAAGCCAAACTCCGTAGCTAACAACGACATCGGCGCAATCTACGCGCGTTTCGAACGTGCTGGTTTCACCATCATTGCGTCTAAAATGCTGAAACTGACTAAAGAGCAGGCTGAAGGTTTCTACGCTGAGCACAAAGGTCGTCCTTTCTTCGACGGTTTGGTTGAGTTCATGACCTCTGGCCCAATCATGGTTCAGGTTCTGGAAGGCGAAAATGCCGTTCAGCGTAACCGTGATATCATGGGGGCAACCAACCCGGACAACGCTCTGGCCGGTACTTTGCGTGCTGACTTCGCTGACAGCTTCACTGCTAACGCAGTACACGGTTCTGACGCTGTTGAATCAGCACAGCGTGAAATCGCTTATTTCTTCACCGAAAGCGAAATCTGCCCGCGTTAAGATTTTTTGGCCGGGATTTTTGGAAGCATTCACCCACAGATACAATAAATATGTGAGTCTTGCCTTTCAAACATAGAAACCCTGCCCTAAAATTTGTACAATGTTGCGCCCCGAATGAGCCAGCCTCTTTGGGGCGTATGTATTTATGAACTCGACGCATTGCAGGCTGCTTTCAACGGCTCTGCACTTCCCTGATGCCATAACGTGTAACAACGAGGCCAATTCGTATTATGTTTGAATCCAACCCACCCGAGCAAAACTTGTCTGACATGACTTCAGAACCTACTTCACAACCTACTGAAGCAGTGAATACTGTTGAACCTGCGGTTGCCAAAATTAATCTTCTTGATCTGAATCGCAAACAAATGCGTGAATTCTTCGCCAACATGGGTGAGAAACCGTTCCGTGCCGATCAAGTCATGAAGTGGATGTACCATTATTGCAGCGATGATTTCGAGCAGATGACCGATATCAACCGCCCGTTGCGTGAAAAGCTGGCCCGCGTGGCGGAAATCCGTGCCCCGGAAGTGGCTTTGGAACAGCGCTCGACAGATGGCACCATTAAATGGGCGATCAAAGTGGGCGATCAGCAGGTCGAAACCGTGTACATCCCGGATGGCGACCGTGCGACGCTTTGCGTCTCTTCGCAAGTAGGTTGTGCGCTGGAGTGTACCTTCTGCTCCACCGCTCAGCAGGGCTTTAACCGCAACCTGCGGGTGTCGGAGATTATCGGTCAGGTGTGGCGTGCGGCAAAAATTATTGGTGCGGCAAAAGTGACCGGCACGCGTCCTATTACCAACGTGGTCATGATGGGCATGGGCGAGCCTTTGCTGAACCTCAATAACGTGGTGCCGGCGATGGAAATCATGCTCGATGATTTCGGTTTTGGCTTGTCTAAACGCCGGGTGACGCTCTCTACTTCAGGCGTAGTACCTGCGTTGGATAAGCTGGGCGACATGATTGATGTGGCACTGGCCATCTCCCTGCACGCGCCAAATGACACCATCCGTGACGAAATTGTGCCCATCAACCGCAAGTACAATATCGACACCTTCCTGGCTGCCGTGGAGCGCTATATCAGTAAATCCAACGCTAACCAGGGTCGTGTGACGATCGAGTACGTGATGCTGGATCATATCAATGATGCTACCGAACACGCGCATGAGTTGGCTGAACGTTTGAAAAACACTCCGTGCAAAATTAACCTGATCCCATGGAACCCGTTCCCTGGCGCGCCGTATGGCCGCAGTTCGAACAGCCGAATCGATCGTTTCTCCAAGGTGTTGATGGAGTATGGTTTCACCGTCATCGTGCGTAAAACCCGCGGTGATGATATTGATGCGGCCTGCGGTCAATTAGCCGGAGAGGTTATCGACCGCACTAAGCGTGTTTTAAAGAAAAAAATGGCCGGTGAATCTATCGCCATTAAAGCAGTCTAAAAAAGCCCCGTGCTAACGCGCTCTGCGTCGGATCAAACGGCGTAAAGCTGTCAGTTGTGTTTTTTCTGAAGTCCGCCCGGTGACAGAATAAAGGGATTTACGCATGACGATGAAACTCGGATGGAGGCAGGCGGTGGCGCTGAGCTTTACGATCTGCCTGCTGACTGGTTGCTCCAGCTCAAAAAATGAGTCAGAGCAGGTTACCGCGACTGGCGCTTCGCAAACGCGCCTGGAGCTTGGGATGGCTTACTTATCTCAAGGCAATATGGACGGTGCGAAGCAGAATTTACAGAAGTCCGTGGAGGGTGCGCCAGAGGATTATCGCACCCAATTGGGCATGGCGCTTTACGAGCAAAAAAACGGCGATAACGCCGCAGCCCAAACCCGCTATCAGCAGGCTTTGAAGCTGGCCCCGCAAAATGGAACTGTGCTGAATAATTACGGTGCGTTTTTGTGTAGTTTAGGGCAGTATGTACCGGCACAACAGCAGTTTAGCGCCGCTGCCAATGTCCCTGATTACGGTCAGGTGGCTGACAGTCTGGAAAACGCAGGCTACTGTTTTCTGAAGGCCAATCAGAATGAGGAAGCACGCGTGTTACTGAGTCGGGCATTAAAAATTGATCCTGATAAAGGGGCACCCTTGCTTGCTGAAGCAACCAGACAATTTGGTGAAGGGAAACGCGCGCAGGCGCAAGTTCTTCTGGATGTCTATCAACATGTTCTGCCAGCCAGTGCTGAAAGCCTCATGTTACAGATTCGATTCGCTGCGTCAGCAAGCAATCCGGTTAGCGTTCAGCGCTACGGTAAGCAGTTGGCGCGAAGTTTTCCACAATCCCAACAGTACCAGCAGTTCTTAGCTAATGAATACTGAAGCCTCCCAAGAAAATAAAGCCACAATGACGACAGGCGCACGCCTGAGTCAAGCTCGTGAACAGCTGGGACTTAGTCATCAGGCCGTTGCAGAACGCCTGTGCCTGAAAGTCTCGACTATTCGCCAAATTGAAGACGGGACCACGCCTGCCGACCTCGCGCCGACGTTTTTGCGTGGTTACATTCGCTCCTACGCTAAATTAGTACACGTTTCAGAAGAAGAGCTTTCAAGCATGATTGGCAAACAAGCGCCAATTAAAGTGCCGAAAGTGGCCTCCATGCAAGGTTTCTCACTCGGTAAGTCACGCAAGAAACGTGACGGCTGGCTGATGGGCTTTACCTGGTTGGTGGTGTTCGTGATTATCGGTCTGACCGGTGCATGGTGGTGGCAAAACCATCAGGTGCAGCAGCAAGAGATCGCCACGATGGCTGACCAGTCGACGGCGCAGCTAAATCAGGATAACGGTCAGGGGCAGTCTATTGCCCTGACCAGTGGTGATAACCCAAATTCCGCACCAACAGAAGGCGACCCTACTCAAGGTACGCCACCTGCTGATGATGTCGCTGGGGCTGCTCCGGCACAGACAGCGAATCCTGTCACTTCGAATACCTCTACGGCAGCAAAAGTCCCTGCTCAGCAGGCGCCTGTTGCGGTCTCTACCAGTCAACCTGTGGCTGAAAATGGTCTGCCGACGGCCAATGCGCAAACTGCCGCTGCGGGAACTGATGCCAACGCTGTGGTTCTGAGTTTTAAGTCTGACTGCTGGCTAGAGATTGGCGATGCGTCTGGCAAGACGTTGTTCAGTGGTATGAAAAAGGGTGGCGAAACCCTGAATGTGAAAGGCACTGCCCCGTATAAGTTGAAGATTGGTGCACCCGGTGCTGTTACCATTCAGTTCCAGGGTAAGCCGGTAGATATGAGTCGTTTTGTTAAATCAAGCCGTGTTGCGAGATTTACTCTGGCTGCCGAATAATTCGGCAGCTGGTCATTGTTTGCAACAAGGGGGGAGTAAGTCATGCATAACCAAGCACCCATTATCCGTCGGAAATCAACCCGGATTTACGTCGGCAAGGTGCCTATCGGTGATGGTGCGCCGATTGCCGTGCAATCAATGACCAACACCCGTACCACTGATGTCGCGGCCACCGTCGCGCAGATCAAAGCGCTGGAACGTGTCGGCGTTGATATTGTTCGCGTGTCGGTTCCTACCATGGATGCCGCAGAGGCCTTCAAACTCATCAAGCAGCAGGTCAACGTCCCGTTGGTCGCTGATATCCACTTTGATTACCGTATTGCGCTGCAAGTTGCAGAATACGGCGTGGATTGCCTGCGTATTAACCCAGGTAACATCGGCAACGAGTCCCGCATCCGTTCCGTGGTTGACTGCGCACGCGATAAAAATATTCCAATACGTATTGGCGTGAACGGTGGTTCCCTGGAAAAAGATATCCAGGAAAAGTACGGCGAACCTACGCCGGAAGCCCTGCTTGAGTCCGCTATGCGTCATGTCGACATTCTTGATCGCCTCAACTTTGATCAGTTCAAAGTCAGCGTCAAAGCTTCTGATGTTTTCCTGGCCGTTGAGTCTTATCGCCTGCTGGCTTCGCGTATTGACCAGCCGCTGCATTTGGGGATCACCGAAGCCGGTGGTCTGCGCAGTGGTTCGGTTAAATCTGCCATTGGCCTCGGTTTGCTGTTGTCCGAAGGTATTGGCGATACACTGCGTGTCTCACTGGCGGCCGACCCGGTCGAAGAAGTTAAAGTCGGTTTCGACATTTTAAAATCACTGCGCATTCGTGCTCGCGGCATTAACTTCATTGCCTGCCCAACCTGTTCTCGGCAGGAGTTTGATGTGATAGGCACGGTAAATGCCTTGGAACAACGCCTTGAAGATCTGATCACCCCGATGGATATCTCCATTATCGGCTGTGTAGTCAACGGGCCGGGTGAAGCGCTGGTTTCTACCATTGGCGTAACCGGTGGTCATAACAAGAGCGGTTTTTACGAAGATGGCGTGCGCCAGAGAGAGCGCTTTGATAATGAGAAAATGATCGACCAACTTGAAGCGAAGATCCGCGCCAAAGCGGCTGTCATGGATAAGAGTAATCGTATCGTTATCAATCATCTTGAAAAGTAACATCGGTTGCGGGCGTCAGAATACGCCTGCATTATATTGAACCCGACAGTGGGAAGCGTCTGCGCGTTGAACCGCATGACCCAAAGCCCCTATAATCGGGTTCATTTTTTATAAAACGATAGAGAATTGACGTGGCGAAGAATATCCAGGCCATCCGTGGCATGAATGATTACCTGCCGGAAGATACCGCTCTGTGGCAGAAGATCGAAGGCATCCTCAAGCAGGTGTTGGGTAATTACGGATACAATGAAATCCGTATGCCGATTGTAGAGCAGACCCCGTTATTTAAACGCGCCATTGGTGAAGTGACTGATGTCGTGGAAAAAGAGATGTATTCCTTCGAAGACCGCAACGGTGAAAGCCTGACGCTGCGTCCTGAAGGGACTGCTGGCTGCGTGCGTGCCGGCATTGAACATGGTCTGCTGTACAATCAGGAACAACGTCTGTGGTACATCGGTCCGATGTTCCGTTATGAGCGCCCGCAAAAAGGTCGTTATCGCCAATTCAACCAGTTGGGTGTGGAAGTCTTTGGTCTGCAAGGCCCGGACATTGATGCTGAATTGATCCTGCTGACTGCCCGCTGGTGGCGTGCTTTGGGTATTTCTGAGCATGTTGCCCTGGAGCTGAACTCAATCGGTTCGCTTGAAGCGCGTGCCAGCTACCGCGAGGCGTTGGTGGCCTATCTCGAACAGCATAAAGATAAGCTGGACGAAGACTGTAAACGCCGCATGTACACTAATCCGCTGCGTGTTCTGGACTCTAAAAACCCTGACGTGCAGGTTCTGCTGAACGATGCGCCTGAGCTGGCTGATTATCTGGATCCTGAATCTAAAGAACACTTTGCTGGTCTGTGTGAACTTTTAGAGCAAGCAGGTATCCCATATACGGTTAATCAACGTCTTGTGCGTGGTCTGGATTATTACAACCGCACCGTGTTCGAATGGGTAACCACCAATCTTGGCGCGCAGGGTACTGTGTGTGCGGGTGGCCGTTACGATGGGCTGGTCGAACAATTGGGTGGCCGGGCAACGCCTGCTGTCGGTTTTGCGATGGGCCTTGAGCGTTTAGTGTTACTGGTTCAGGCTGTGAATCCTGATTTTAAAGCGCCTGCCACCGTGGATGCGTATGTGATCTCTTCCGGTGCCGGTACTCAGAGTGCGGCCATGCAACTGGCTGAATCACTGCGTGACTCGCTGCCAGAGCTGAAAGTGATGACTAACTACGGCGGTGGCAACTTCAAGAAACAGTTTGCCCGCGCTGACAAATGGGGAGCGCGTGTCGCTCTGGTATTAGGTGAAAACGAAGTCGCGGCCCACCAGGTAGTGATTAAAGATCTGCTAAACGGTGAGCAAGAAACGCTGGCGCAAGGCGATCTCGCTGCACGTCTGGCCTCGATGATAGGTTAAGGAGAAGGACCACGTGGAAGTCTATACCACTGAAAATGAACAGGTTGATGCCGTACGTCGTTTCTTTGCTGAAAATGGAAAAGCATTGGCGATAGGTGTTGTACTTGGTATTGCCGCGTTGGGTGGCTGGCGTTACTGGCAAAGCCACCAAAGTTCAGCGATGACCGAAGCTTCCGCTGCTTTCCAGCAAGCCAATCAGGCCATGATGGATAAAAAAGCGCAGGGCATTGAAGATCTTGAGAAGTTTGCCCAGAGCAACAGCAATAATTACGGCGTGTTTGCTGCGCTGCAACTGTCAGACCATTTCGTGAATGCTAAAGACTTTGCCAATGCCGAGAAACAACTTGTTCAGGCACAGGGTCAGGCAAAAGAAGAAAACTTGTTGTCGCTGGTAAACCTGCGTTTAGCGCGTGTCCAGATGCAGCAAAACAAATTCGATGACGCACTCAAAACGTTAGACGGCGTGAAGGGTGAAGGCTGGACAGCGCTGCAACAAGATGTTCGCGGTAATGTCCTGCTGGCGAAAGGCGATGCAAAAGGCGCACGTGAAGCCTACAGCAAAGGCCTCGAATCTAAACCTTCTCAAACGCTGCAATCCATGATGCGTATGAAATTGAACAACTTATCCAGCTAAGGGGAACCCCGATGCAATTGCGTAAAACACTCTTGGTAGGATGGGTCTCTATTGCCCTGCTGAGTGGCTGTTCTTTGTTTAACAGCGAAGAAGATGTCGTCAAGATGTCCCCGTTGCCGAAAGTTGAAAACCAATTCACGCCGACGCAGGTCTGGAGTACTTCCGTCGGTGATGGCGTAGGCGATTACTACTCGCACCTTCGTCCAGCCTGGCAAGATAATACAATTTATGCCGCAGACCGTTTTGGTGTCGTAAAAGCGCTGGATGCGGACAGCGGTAAAGAAAAGTGGAAAGTGAATCTGTCTGAAAAGACGGGCTTCTTCTCTAGCAATAACTCAGCGCAGCTCACTGGCGGCGTCGCGGCGGCTGGCTCGCATATCTATGTTGGCAGCGAGAAAGCCATTGTTTATGCGCTGAACAGCAGCGACGGTACTATTGCCTGGCAGACCAAAGTGGCGGGCGAAGCGCTTTCCCGTCCGGTTATCAGCGATGGCCTGGTGCTGATTCACACCGGCAACGGTATGTTGCAGGGTCTGAATGAAGCTGATGGTACCATTCAGTGGACGGCTAACCTGGATATGCCAACGCTCTCTCTGCGTGGCGAGTCTGCTCCCGCGACAGCATTTGGCGCAGCTATTGTCGGTGGTGACAGCGGCCGCGTGAGCGCCGTGCTGATGAAAGAAGGCCAGCTTATCTGGCAGCAACGTATTTCTCAGCCAAGTGGTGCCACGGAAATTGATCGTCTGAGTGATGTTGATACTACCCCGGTAATCGTTGATGGCGTGATTTACGCGCTGGCTTACAACGGTAATCTGGTGGCGATGGATCTGCGTTCCGGTCAGATAATGTGGAAACGTGATGTCGGTTCAGTCAACGATTTCATCGTCGACGCGGGTCACATCTACATCGTTGATCAAGATGACCGTGTGATAGCACTTGATACCCAGGGTGGCGTAAGTCTCTGGCGTCAAAGCGATTTATTACATCGTAATTTGACAGCTCCGGTGCTGTATAATGGTTATATTGTGGTCGGTGATTCCGAAGGCTACCTGCACTGGCTCAACACCACTGACGGGCGTTTCGTTGCCCAGCAGAAAGTTGACAGCTCCGGTTTCCTGAGCTCGCCAATCGTGGCAAGTGACAAGCTGGTGATTCAGGCGAAAGGCGGTGAGGTTTACTCCTTTACCCGCTAACGTTTGCTCACCGCATCTGGCCAGCGATTGATGTTAATCGGGCTTAAAAACGGCTCCTGAATAGCTCAGGGGCCGTTTCGTATTCTGAAATATGCGCAGTCGAGCACCCTCGCATGCGATGTAATGAATTGATTTATAGTGATTTGCGGTTTTTACCGCGCTGTAATTTTTAATGTTTTGCGTTATAACTTTTGCATTAAAATTGTGCATTAAAACTTTTTGCAATAAAAATTGAGGCTTCAAAATGATACCTGTCGTCGCGCTGGTTGGGCGCCCGAATGTGGGTAAATCCACTTTATTTAACCGTTTAACCAAAACGCGTGATGCGTTGGTGGCGGATTTCCCGGGGCTAACGCGTGACCGCAAGTATGGTCGTGCCGAAATTGAGGGTAACGAATTCATCATCGTTGATACCGGGGGTATTGACGGTACTGAAGACGGCGTTGAAACCCGTATGGCAGGGCAGTCATTGCTGGCTATCGAAGAAGCTGACATCGTGCTGTTTATGGTCGATGCGCGCGCGGGCCTGATGCCTGCTGATCAGGGCATTGCCCAGCATCTTCGCAGCCGTGAAAAAGCCACCTTCCTGGTCGCGAACAAAACCGATGGCCTCGACCCTGACAGCGCAGTGGGCGATTTTTACGCCCTGGGCTTGGGTGAAGTTTATCCGATTGCGGCTTCCCATGGTCGTGGTGTGGCGCAACTGATCGAGCACGTACTGGTGCCGTTCGTGGGTGCCAAGCCGGAAGAAGTTGAACTGACCGACGAAGAGGCTAACGCCGCTTATTGGGCTGAACAGGAAGCCTCGTTGGCAGAAGATGAGATCCCAGCCGACGTTGAAGATGATTTTGACCCACGCACTTTGCCAATCAAACTGGCCATTGTAGGGCGTCCTAACGTAGGCAAGTCCACACTAACTAACCGAATTCTGGGCGAAGAGCGCGTCGTGGTTTACGACATGCCAGGCACCACCCGTGACAGTATTTATATCCCGATGGTACGAGATGAGCGTGAATACGTTCTTATCGACACTGCCGGCGTGCGTAAACGCGGTAAAGTGACTGAAACCGTCGAGAAATTCTCCGTCATCAAGACCCTGCAGGCGATTGAAGACGCTAACGTCGTGATGCTGGTTATTGACGCCCGTGATGGCATCTCCGATCAGGATCTCTCGCTGTTAGGCTTTATCCTCAATAGCGGGCGCTCACTGCTGATTGTGGTGAACAAGTGGGATGGCATGAGCGAAGATGAGCGCGCTCAGGTTAAAGACCAGCTGGACCTGCGCCTTGGTTTCGTGGACTTCGCGCGTATTCACTTCATCTCTGCCCTGCATGGCAGCGGCGTGGGTAACCTGTTCGAATCGGTGATTGAAGCTTATACCTGTGCGACGACGCGTGTGAGCACCTCGATGCTGACCCGTATCATGCAGATGGCTGCTGATGATCACCAACCACCGCTGGTTAATGGCCGCCGTGTGAAGCTGAAATATGCGCACGCCGGGGGTTATAACCCACCTATCGTGGTTATTCACGGTAATCAGGTTAAAGATCTGGCCGATTCCTACAAACGCTATCTGATGAACTACTTCCGCCGCTCGTTGAAAGTGATGGGGACACCGATCCGCATTCAGTTCAAAGAGGGTGAGAACCCGTATGAAGGCAAGAAAAACACGTTGTCGCCGCACCAGCAGCGTAAACGCAGACGCCTTCTGCAGCATTTGAAGAATAAGTCTTAATATCCGCAAGGTGCATGAAAATGCACCTTGTTTCTTTTGTGTAGCAGCACCACGGAAAGGGAAATATTTGATGGAGGCACATTGCCCTGCATGCAAGCAGGCCATGGCATGGGTGAGCAATCACTTTCACTGCGAAACCTGCAATGCAGAGTATCAGCAGATAGCATTATGCCCGGACTGTCAGGCACCGTTACAGACGTTGAAAGCCTGTGGCGCGGTGGATTACTTCTGCCAGAGCGGGCATGGGATGATTTCAAAAAAACGTGTGTTATTCAGCTACGTCCCTTATGGCGTTTAACCGTCTGGCGAAGCCGCTTTCCACAGCTCGACCAATTCAGCCGGGATCTGACTTTCAGGAATGATCACCACCAGACTGCCGGACTGCCCGGGCGCTGCATACTGAATTTCCAGCCGGTAATAGCGCTGGTCGCCGCTCCCGGCCTCTTCGGCAGGTTTGGCATAAGGCAGGGACTGGTTAATCAGCTGGCAAATCTCACGGCGTTTATCATCGCTCATCCCGGCCAGCGCTACACGACGCGGTCCGTTGAGTTTTGGAATAAACGCCATTCCGCCTTCCCGATACATTTCAATTACCGCGCTGCTGTCCAGCGTGTCCAATGGTTTCATTTACATCACTCCGACTTTCTCCCAGGCTTCGCGTACTGCCTGTGCAACGGTGCTGTCAAAACGCTTTTCAGCTTGCGCAATGGTCTTCTGGGCAAAGGTAGCAAAGTCGGCATTCTGCGGCAGTGACTTGTCGCACACCGTGTCATACCACACATAACCTGCGCGTTCCCAGGCATTGCCGCCCAGTGTTGTGGCTGCCAGATAAAAGGCGCGGTTTGGAATGCCTGAATTGATGTGTACGCCGCCATTATCATCTCGGGTGTTCACATAGCCTTTCATATCGGCAGGCTGTGGATCTTTACCCAGCAACGGATCATCGTAGGCGGTGCCGGGGTGCGACATTGAGCGCAGGCCGGTGCCATGAATACTTTTAGCGAGTAAACCTTCACCTATAATCCAGTCTGCCTGGTCTGCGGTCTGTTTCAGGTAGAACTGTTTTACTAATGAGCCAAACACGTCAGACAGCGACTCATTCAGTGCCCCGGATTGCCCGCTGTAAACCAAACCCGCTTCACTTTCGGTCACGCCGTGGGAAAGCTCGTGACCGACGACGTCGATGGCAATGGTGAATCGGTTGAAGATCTCGCCATCACCGTCGCCAAACACCATCTGCTGACCGTTCCAGAAAGCGTTCTGATAACCTTTGTCATAGTGAACGCTGCCCAGCAATGCCAGCCCTTTATTGTCGAGAGAGTTACGTTTGTACGCCTGCCAGAAAAAATCATAGGTTACGCCGAGATAGTCATAAGCTTCATCAACGGCGACATCACCGTCACTGACCTGGCCCTCTTTGCGAACTGATTCACCCGGCAACGTGGTGGTGTTTTTGGCATCATAAATATCCCGCTCCACCTGACCTGCTTTGACCGTTTTCGCCGCTGTAGATTTGGCATAAGGTTTTGCCATCAGCGTGTTGACGTGAATCAGCGTCTGGCGCGCACATTTTCTCTGCGGTTCAGAGCCGTGTTCGATAATGCGGTTGAGCATGTAAGGGGGGATGACGCTGTTGTAACGTTTGGCTGAACTGTGATTCATCGTGAATCTCCTTATCAAGAGTCACCCGAAGGTGAAAGAAAGGTGTTCCGGTTGTCTGATACTGAAAGACGGCTAATCCATAGTCGTCGTGATCAGTATAGGACCGCGCAGCGCCATACCTGCTAAAGATGAGATTTATCTGTCCGGCAGTGGGTCATATAAATAATGAGGATGGGGCGTTACGGCGCGACCAGGAGCCTTCCGCACCGATTCCCGGACCACCAGTCGGCCCTGCAACAGTTGCGTGGTGTACGGCGCGTCAGGGCGCAACATACGCCGTTGTAATAAGGCAATGGCCTCTGCGCCCAGCTCATCTCGCGGAACGTGCACAGCGGTCAGCGGGACATCATGGATTTCCGCCAGATTAAACCCATCGGTGCTGAGTACGCTGATATCTCCCGGCACGGACAATCCTTTTTTACTCAGCGCGGCCACCACGCCGGACGCCATAAAATCGCCGCCAGCCAGAATCGCCGTCGGCAGTGGCTGGCCTGCCGGTAATCCCTCCAAATACTCCAGCAGCGCCAGCTCGCTTTCCTGTGCACCGAATCCCGAGGTACTCAGCAAATGATGGTTATCATTAAAGGATTGATGATGACGGCTGAATGCCTGCTTAATGCCCGTCAGACGCAACTCCATAGTGTGGCGACGCAGACATTGCAGCGTGACAATATGCAGATGACCCTGGGAGAAAAGATAGTCGCAGGCGAAGTCGCCCATCGTTTGATGGTCAGGGCTGACGCTGTCATGGCGCATGTGCCGGTCATGGCAGTTTACCAGTACGCAGGGTTTGCCCATTTCGGCCGCCAGTTGATGAATATGCGGATCATCAATGCCGACCAGCAACGCGGCTTCGGTCATCGGCTCGGTCATCTTAGCGATGAACAGTGCGGCGTCGGCGTTCTCTTCTTCCATGGCGCAATAACGCACCCGCACTTCATGATGTGCCGTTGCCGCCAGAATGCCCTGAACCACTTTGTAGTAAAAAATATCACTGCGTACATCGAAGGCGCGGGCAGGGGCAAAAATCATGATGTTGTTCAGCATCAGCCTGCCTGTGGATAACCCGGTGAAAATGCCCTGCGATTTTGCACATTCCATCACCTGCGCACGGGCTTTGACGCTGGTATTATTTTTTCCCGCTAAAACACGCGAAACGGTGCTGATCGACAACCCGGTCTGGTCGGCAATTTGCTGGATATTTAACTTTCCTTTCAAACTGTGATCTCCTTCAAAATCGCCCATGCAAAAATTTTCACCTACGAAGGCGTGCGGCCCATAAGCTTTTGCCTGCCGCGCTTTCGCCACGAAGTTATATCCTGAAAGCTTTTGCAAAAAATCTCGTTTCGCTCACAAATCCCTCTGCCTACTCTGCATAAGTACCTCACATAACACATCATCTGCGGCAATGGCCGACGGGTGGGAGAAACAGGCATGACAATTCAAATCAATACCGGGGCAGCAGCTATCACCGGGCGCCGGAAAATAAAAGCACTACGCTGGTGGATGCTGGCGCTGTTTCTACTCGGGGTGACGGTTAACTACATCACCCGTAACTCTCTGGGTTTACTGGCTGCTGAACTGAAAACCAGTTTGGGCATGACCACAGAACAATATTCTTACGTCGTGGCGGCATTTCAGGCGGCCTACACCCTCTTTCAGCCGCTGTGTGGATGGCTGATTGATGTCATCGGGCTAAAGCTCGGCTTCTTGATCTGTGCATCCATCTGGGCCGTAGTTTGTATGCTGCACGCTGGCGCGGGAAGTTGGGTTCAACTGGCAATTTTACGCTTCTTCATGGGGAGCGCCGAAGCGGCAGCCACACCGGCCAACGCCAAAGCAATTTCAGATTGGTTCCCGCGTAAAGAGCGGCCAGTGGCGGCAGGCTGGGCGGGGGTCGGGTTCTCGATTGGTGCCATGCTGGCACCGCCGATCATTCTGGTGGCGCACCTCTCCTTTGGCTGGCGCGGCGCATTCCTGTTCTGCGGCGTACTGTCAATGCTGTGGGTGCTGTTGTGGTGGAAGTTTTATCACTCACCGGAAACCCATCCCAATCTGAGCAAAGAGGAACTGGCGCTGATTCGCCAGGACAACGAACCGCAGCAAACCCGCCTGCCGTTTATCCAGTCAATGAAAATTGTCTGCAAAAACAAGAAATTCTACGGTATCGCTATTCCGGCGTTTCTGGCCGAACCGGCATGGGCAGTGTTCAGTTTCTGGGTTCCGCTGTATCTCGCCAACGAACGCGGGATGGATTTAAAACACATTGTCATGTTTGCCTGGTTACCGTTTCTGGCCGCCGATCTCGGCAGTATCGCCAGCGGATATCTCACCACGCTGTACCGCAAAGTGTTTGGCTGCACCCGCATTAACTCCATCGTGGCCAGTTCGGTCACCGGTGCTTTCATGATGCTTTCGTTGGCGCTGGTTGCGCTCACGCAAAGTCCTTACGCCGCGATTGCACTGATCTCCATCGGCGGCTTCGGGCACCAGGTCATTTCCTGCATGTTGAGTGCGGTGGTGGTTGAGACTTTCGACAAAAATCAGGTGGCGACCGTCAACGGTATGCGTGGTTCTTCTGCGTGGATTGCCAGTTTCTTGTTTTCACTGCTGATCGGCGCCGTTGCCGACACTGTAGGCTTTAATCCGCTGTTTATCGCGATGGGATTCTTTGATTTGATTGGGGCAGTGTTCCTGATTGCTCTGATCGCTGAACGCCGCAATCCGGCAAAAAGGGAGAATGTATGAAGACGTTGAAACACTGGGAGCTGGCCGGACATCATGACGCAGGTGTAGATCTGCGTGTCGAAGGTAAGCATCTGTTTTGTCTGCGGGTGTTGGAGCAGGGATTGGTGCGCGTATTTCTCCAGCGTAACGGCGAGTTGGCGCTGGATCGTACCTGGAGCATTGCGCCGCAAAATGATGTGCCGTGGGAAGGGCGCGACCGTCTGAGCAACGAAGGTTTCTCGCTGCCTGGGTACCAACTGACGCACGGCGAAAATACCCTGACCGTGACCACCGACGCACTGCGCGTTACCGTTCACCAGCCACTGTGGCTGGAGTGGGAACATAAAAATGCGGCCGGTGAATGGCTGCCGCTGGTCAACGACCGCAAGACCGGCGCGTATATGCTGTCGGTGAAAGGCGATGCCTCGGCGCACTATCAACTGCGTGAGGCGCAGGACGGCGTTTACGGGCTGGGTGAAAAAGCCGGTGACCTCAACCGCAGCGGCCGTCGTTTTGAAATGCGTAATCTGGATGCGATGGGCTACAACGCCGCCAGCACCGATCCGCTGTACAAACATATTCCGTTTACTATGACACGCCGCAACGATGTCAGTTTCGGTCTGTTCTACGACAATCTCAGCAATGTCTGGCTTGATCTCGGCAATGAGCTGGATAATTACCACTTGCCGTATCGCCGTTTTAGCGCTGAAGCGGGCGATCTGGATTACTATTTGTTCATTGGTCCCACCTCGCTGGAGGTCACCAAAAAATTGGTGAGGCTGACTGGTAAAACGACGTTTGGCCCGAAATGGAGCCTCGGTTACAGCGGTTCGACCATGTATTACACTGATGAACCGGACGCCCAGCAGCAGTTGATGAAGTTCATCACGCTGTGCCAGCAACACGAAATCCCATGTGATTCTTTCCAGCTTTCATCGGGTTATACGTCGATTGGCAACAAGCGCTACGTCTTCAACTGGAACTACGACAAAGTGCCACAGCCGAAGGCGATGTCGCAGGCGTTTCTCGACGCGGGCATTCGCCTGGCTGCTAATATCAAACCCTGTCTGTTACAGGACCATCCGAAATACGCACAGGTGGCGGAGCAGGGGCTGTTTATTCGTGATTCAGAAACTGGCGCGCCAGAGCGTTCAGTCTTCTGGGATGACGAAGGCTCACACCTTGATTTCACCCATCCGGCCGCCGTGCGCTGGTGGCAAAATGGCGTCACCACGCAGTTGCTGGAAAACGGCATTGGTTCAACCTGGAACGACAACAACGAATATGAAGTGTGGGACAGCGATGCGCGTTGCCACGGTTTTGGCAAACCGATCGCCATCAAACATATCCGTCCGGTTATGCCATTACTGATGATGCGTGCGTCGTTTGAAGCGCAGCAACGTTTCGCACCAGAGGCTCGTCCGTATCTGATTTCACGTTCCGGCTGCGCGGGCATGCAGCGCTATGTGCAGACGTGGAGCGGCGATAACCGCACCAGTTGGCAGACGCTGCGCTACAACACGCGTATGGGCATCGGCATGAGCTTATCCGGTCTGTATAACGTCGGGCATGACGTTGGCGGGTTCGCCGGCGATAAGCCAGACGCTGAACTGTTTGTACGCTGGGTGCAAAACGGCGTGATGCATCCGCGTTTCACTATTCACTCATGGAATGACGATCACACCGTGAACGAGCCGTGGATGTATCCGCAGGTGACGCCACTTGTCCGTGATGCGATCCGTCTGCGCTACCGTTTATTGCCTTATTTCTACACTCTGCTGTGGCAGGCGCATGCCAATGACGAACCGATGCTGCGCCCGACGTTCCTCGATCACGAGCATGATAAAAAGACCTTCGCCGAAACCGACGATTTCCTGATGGGGCAAGATTTACTGGTTGCCAGTGTGGTTGAAGAAGGACAGCGTGAGCGCCAGGTCTACCTGCCAGATAACGGTATCGGCTGGTGCGATTTCTACACTGGTGAATGGTTCGCAGGCGGGCAGAGAATAACTCTCGACGCACCACTGGATCGCCTGCCGTTGCTGGTTCGCGCGGGTGCTGCGCTGCCGCAATCAGGACGTCTGGCACATGTTGATGTCAACAAAGATACAACGCGTGAACTGCATGTTTACCCGGCGCCAGGTCAGGTGAAATCCGCGGGAATGTTGTTTGAGGACGACGGTGAAAGCCATCACTGGCAGCAAGACCATGCATTGTGGCTGAACTGGGAAATCCTCAGCAGCGCGCAGCGCATTGATATCACGATTATTCAGCGCGGTGATTTCAAACCGGCGTGGAAAACCCTAAACATTATCTTGCCAAAGGGTGAGGTGCGGGAAGTGTGGGTGAACGGGGAACGGACGAAAAGTTACTCCGTCTGAGGATAGGTCCGGGGGCCTGTTTCAGGCCCCTTTAACGGCACGTTTCCGCGCTTTTTTTTCCACCACGATCGATTTCACTTCGCTTTCAATCCAGCCATCGGCCAGACGTGTTTTCAACGTATCGCCCGGTGCGATCTGCGTGGTTTTCTTCAGCAATGCCCCCTGCGGCGTGGTTGTCACGCTATAACCTCGTGCCAACGTTGCCAGTGGGCTGACGCCTTCCAGTTGGGCACATAGGGTGCCGAAACGCTGGCGGCTGCCTGAGAGCTGCGAGGTGAGCGCTTGTTGCAGGCGATACTGCAATTGCTGAATTTTTTGCTGAGCACGATGAATACGCGGTTGTGGCTGTTGCTGCGTTAAACGCTGTTGCAGACGGTCGGCGCGGCGCAGCATTTGGCGCAGCTGATTTTGCATGGCTTCGTCCAGGCGACGGCGCAGCTTGAACAGCGCGGTTTGCTGACGCGCCAGACGCAAATGCGGATGCTGCTGTTGCAGACGATGATTGAGCCGCGTAAACCGCTGCGTCAGCTGGGCGAGATAATAGTCCATTGCCATTTCAAGACGCTGCTGTTGGGACTGGATTTGACGCAGCAGTTCCAACTGATTGCGGCTGATCAGTTCGGCAGCGGCCGAAGGGGTCGGAGCGCGTAAGTCTGCGACAAAATCGGCAATCGTCACATCGGTTTCGTGGCCGACGGCACTGACAATAGGAATACGGCTGGCGAAAATTGCCCGCGCCACACGTTCGTCGTTAAAGCTCCATAAGTCTTCCAGCGAACCGCCGCCGCGCCCGACAATCAATATATCGGCTTCTTCTCGCGCATTCGCCAACTGAATGGCTCGTACGATTTGCATCGGCGCATCGACGCCCTGAACAGCGGTCGGATAGATGATGACGGGCAATGACGGGTCACGGCGTTTTAAAACGTTTAACACATCATGCAGCGCGGCACCGCTTGAGGAGGTGATCACGCCAACGCATTTGGCCGGTGAAGGCAGCGGTTGTTTGAATTGCGCATCGAACAGCCCTTCAGCGGCCAGTTGCTGTTTCAGCAGATCGAATTTTTGCTGCAACAGACCGTCACCGGCTTCCTGCATGCTTTCGGCAATCAACTGATAATCACCGCGTGGTTCGTAAAGAGTGATCGTCGCGCGGACTAAAACCTGCTGGCCGTTTTGCGGGCGGAATGTGGTGCGGCGATTGGTGTTGCGGAACATCGCGCACTTAACCTGCGCACGGTCATCTTTCAGGGTGAAATACCAGTGACCGGAGGAAGGTTGGGAGAAGTTGGAGATCTCGCCTGAGAGCCAGACCTGGCCCATTTCGTTCTCCAGCAACTGTCGGACCGTCTGATTGAGGCGGCTTACGGTAAAAATCGGTGGGGAAGAAGGTAGCGACATGTGATCCAGATCAAATTCAAAAACAGAGACTTAATCGAACGATACTACATGCACAAAACAGGTAATCAAGAAGTTTCTCAAAATAGTTCTGGTGGCTATGTCTGCTCACCTGTATACTCCCGCTGCAATATTTTCTCCTTTCCGCATCCACCTTGGTGAGATATTGCCCATGCTACGTATCGTAAAAGAAGCACTAACGTTCGACGACGTCCTCCTTGTTCCAGCCCACTCCACAGTTCTGCCCAATACTGCCGATCTAAGCACCCAGCTGACCGCTAAAATCCGTCTGAATATCCCTATGCTGTCTGCAGCTATGGATACCGTGACAGAAGCGAATCTGGCGATTGCTCTCGCGCAAGAAGGCGGCCTGGGATTCATTCACAAGAACATGTCTATTGAACGTCAGGCCGAAGAAGTTCGCCGCGTTAAAAAACATGAAAGCGGCGTGGTTGCCGACCCTAAAACGGTCACCCCTTCTACCACCCTGCGTCAGGTTAAAGAACTCACCCAAATTAACGGTTTCGCCGGTTACCCGGTTGTCACCGAGCAGAACGAACTGGTCGGTATCATTACCGGCCGTGACGTGCGCTTCGTGACCGATCTGGAACAGCCAGTGACCGCAGTGATGACCCCGAAAGAGCGTCTGGTGACGGTCAAAGAAGGCGAGTCCCGCGAAATCGTGTTGCAGAAAATGCACGAAAAACGCGTTGAGAAAGCGCTGGTGGTTGACGCGCAATTCCATCTGGTCGGTATGATCACCGTTAAAGACTTCCAGAAAGCAGAACGTAAACCTAACGCCTGTAAAGATGAGCAGGGCAGTCTGCGCGTCGGTGCGGCAGTTGGCGCGGGCGAAGGCAACGAAGAACGTATCGATGCACTGGTCGCCGCTGGCGTTGACGTGCTGCTGATTGACTCCTCACATGGTCATTCCGAAGGCGTGCTTTCGCGTATTCGTGCTACCCGAGCCAAATACCCGGATCTGCAAATCATCGGCGGCAACGTGGCGACAGGCGCAGGCGCGCTGGCACTGGTTGAAGCTGGCGTGAGCGCAGTGAAAGTCGGTATCGGTCCTGGTTCTATCTGTACCACCCGCATCGTGACCGGCGTAGGCGTTCCGCAAATCACTGCGGTGTCTGACGCGGTTGAAGCGCTGGAAGGCACAGGTATTCCGGTCATCGCTGACGGCGGTATCCGCTTCTCCGGCGACATCGCCAAAGCCATCGCTGCGGGCGCAAGCTGCGTGATGGTCGGCGGGATGTTGGCTGGGACAGAAGAATCTCCAGGTGAAATCGAACTGTATCAGGGCCGCTCATTCAAATCTTATCGCGGTATGGGCTCTCTGGGCGCGATGTCCAAAGGTTCCTCTGACCGTTACTTCCAGAGTGATAACGCCGCTGACAAACTGGTACCGGAAGGTATCGAAGGTCGCGTAGCGTACAAAGGTCGTCTGAAAGAGATTGTTCACCAGCAAATGGGCGGTCTGCGTTCATGTATGGGTCTGACCGGTTGTGCTACCATCCTCGAACTGCGCACCAAAGCTGAGTTTGTCCGCATCAGCGGCGCTGGGATCCAGGAAAGCCACGTACACGACGTGACGATCACCAAGGAATCTCCGAACTACAGAATGGGATCTTGATTCCCAAGACAGCGAGCCATGTGCTCGCTGTCTGTTTTACTGTATTGATACTTATTTAACCTGTTGTTTTAACGCTTTTATTGCTTTCTGGAAAACGCCCCTCATGAGCGAAAATATTCACAAGCACCGTATCCTGATCCTCGATTTCGGCTCCCAGTACACTCAACTTGTTGCACGCCGCGTGCGTGAACTGGGTGTCTATTGCGAACTCTGGGCCTGGGACGTAACCGAAGCCCAAATCCGCGAATTCAACCCGAACGGCATCATCCTGTCCGGCGGCCCGGAAAGTACCACCGAGCATGACAGCCCGCGCGCGCCAGACTACGTCTTCGAAGCCGGTGTGCCGGTTCTGGGCGTTTGCTATGGCATGCAAACCATGGCAATGCAGTTAGGCGGCCATGTTGAAGGCTCTAACGAGCGCGAATTTGGTTATGCGCAGGTTGAAGTTCAGACTGAAAGCGCGCTAATCCGCGACATTCAGGACGCCCTGAGCGAGAACAGCAAACCGTTGCTCGATGTCTGGATGAGCCACGGCGACAAAGTCACCGCTATTCCTTCTGACTTTGTGACCGTTGCCAGCACCGATACCTGTCCGTTTGCCATTATTGCTAACGAAGAAAAACGCTTCTATGGCGTACAGTTCCACCCGGAAGTGACGCATACCCGTCAGGGCCTGCGCATTCTGGAACGTTTCGTGATGGACATCTGCCAGTGCGAAGCGCTGTGGACACCGGCCAAAATCATTGAAGACGCCATTGAGCGCCTGCGTGTGCAGATTGGCGAGGATCACGTGATCCTCGGCCTGTCCGGCGGCGTTGACTCCTCCGTCACTGCGATGCTGCTGCACCGAGCCATCGGCGATCGTCTGACCTGTGTCTTCGTTGACAACGGCCTGCTGCGTCTGAACGAAGCCGATCAGGTTTTGGAAATGTTTGGCGACAGTTTTGGTCTGAACATCGTTCACGTCGCAGCGGAAGAGCGTTTCCTGTCTGCACTGGCGGGCGTTGATGAGCCGGAAGCAAAACGCAAAATCATTGGCCGCGTCTTCGTTGAAGTCTTCGATGAAGAAGCGTGTAAACAGGATGCCGTGAAATGGCTGGCGCAGGGCACTATCTACCCTGACGTGATCGAATCTGCGGCCTCTGCCACCGGCAAAGCGCACGTGATTAAATCCCACCACAACGTGGGTGGCCTGCCGAAAGAGATGAAACTGGGTCTGGTTGAGCCGCTGAAAGAGTTGTTCAAAGACGAAGTGCGTAAAATCGGTCTGGAACTCGGCCTGCCATACGACATGCTTTTCCGTCACCCGTTCCCTGGCCCAGGTCTTGGCGTGCGCGTGCTGGGTGAAGTAAAGAAAGAGTACTGCGACCTGCTGCGTCGTGCCGATGCTATCTTCATCGAAGAACTGCACAAAGCCGACCTGTACAACAAAGTCAGCCAGGCGTTCACTGTCTTCCTGCCAGTGCGCTCCGTTGGCGTGATGGGCGATGGCCGTAAATACGACTGGGTGGTTTCCCTGCGTGCCGTCGAAACCATCGACTTTATGACCGCGCATTGGGCACACCTGCCGTACGATTTCCTTGGCCGCTGCTCCAACCGTATCATCAACGAAGTCGACGGCATTTCCCGCGTAGTGTATGACATCTCGGGTAAACCACCGGCTACGATTGAGTGGGAATGAGTTCTTAGCGATATCTAAGGCTTAGCCCCAGTAAAAAACCCGCTTCGGCGGGTTTTTTTATATTTAAGGAAAGAGCTTCTGCTTAAGCGACAGAAACGCACACGTTACCGTGTTTACTTTCAACTGCGCCAGAGTGAGATTATCGTTTAGTGAGAATGGTAATCCAACGCTAAAAACCACGCTCGCATAAATGAAAGCCCTGGGCGTCGTACTCACGCTCAAACCCTCATCCCGAAAAACCAAAAAGCAGCCCTTGGCAGGCTGCTTTTTCAGTTGTTGGGGCGTTTACTTCTGTGGAGCAGGATTAAACTGTACGACGTCAGTCGCTAAGTTATCGACCACACTTTTCAGGTCATTGAGTGTCACTTTTTGTTTGTCATTCGACACTTGTTTACCCATGCCTTTACGTACCACTTTTACCACGGTTTTGCCGGTGGTGGAGTCAACCAGTTCTGCTTCGAAATACAGTTCGGTATCGCGGGTACGGTGGCCGCTGGCGGTTTCTGCACCGGCAACAACTAACGCCACCGGGATCACTTCATAGAATTGTAAACCTTCAGCTGCGGTATTTGCGCCGGTGATCGCACCTTTAAAGATCAACGTACGCGGGCCCGGGTGATTGGTGATCGTCATACGTTGAGCAATCGCTGGTTTAATGCGGCTGTTTGCGTAGTCCAACACGCCCTGCAAGGTCTGCTGATCAATCTGCGCTGTAGGTTGAGGTTTTGGATAGAAAGTGATTGGCTGATAATCGACGTAAGAGTAGTCAGAGGCTTTAAAAGAAGGATCAACCCAACGCAGAACTGTTTTACCTGATGGGGTTTTAGTCTCTTTCAATCCAGAATAATCACCGAGGAAACCAGAGAATTTATCGGCCTTGGTCACCTGACTGGTACAACCGGCAAGCATTACCGCGCCAGCAATCAGCGCAACCTGCAAAACTTTCGTTGTGTTCATTGGTACCCTTAAATGTGAGTGGCGTAATAAATTATGTATAGCACCGATACCGAAATTCACCCCCTCATAATATCAAAAGGGTGAGTTTCGCAGGATAGCAAAATAAATTGGGACCTCATTCATCAACTTTTTGTTTCTTTGATGTAGATTCATAAAAAACATACTGTCGGCTGCGAGTGCCGTTATCATGTTCAAAACGAAACCCGGCCCGTTTTATTTTCCGATGTGAAATAAATAATTTTTACTTATCATTATGATTTTAAATATTTAATTTTTTTATTTGTTTAGTGCTGAGTACAAACTTAACCAACGCCGCATATCACCCCTCATTTTGGGGATCAAAAATACAGATGTTTATTTACATATTAGCTACTTTTCTAACTAACGCCGATCTGAACAATCTGGTCACCACACATCCTGCATTGAGTATCGTGTCCACCCGGGTCGTGGTCGGGCCAACGTTCCATCAACGTTTACAAGGCATCTTCGAATCGCCGTTCGAACTCCCCGTTGACAGGTTCCACATAGCCATATTTTTTCCCCTGTTGAATGATCCTGTGCGCCCAATTGACGTGAGTGGCTGGTTCACACATGGCACCGTCGGATTTGTATACCGCACTGTCTGCATTGAGGATGCGCAGAGCTTCCTGGTAATCGCGGGGGGCGACGCGTAGTGCGTGGTGGATGATGGGGATCTGACTTGGATGGATGGCGGTTTTACCGACGAGACCGTGCAGGATATCCTGTTTTAGTTCGCGTCTTAGCATGTCATCGGGTTCGATTAACTCACAGACTGGGGACGTCAGGGCGAAACCCTGCGCGCCGAACACGCTGACCAGCATTTTGATCACATAGCCGAGTGGGCCTTCATACAGTGTGTATTCCTTGCTGCGGCGTAAACCTAATACACTCATCAAATCATTGCCGCCGATACGCAGTGCCAGTACGCGGTTGGCGGCTTTGGCTTTCAGTGCTTCGGCCATCTGCTGCATTTTATTGACGTCATACACCTCAGCATCTTCCAGCGTTGGCATCCACAGCAGGTCAGTACCCGCGGTAATGCGTAACCAGCTATCGAGAGAGGATAAGGTAAACTTCGGCAACACCAGCCCGTCGACAGCGTGCAGGAAAAATGTTTTATCGGAGATCAGTTTGGCAGCCATGGCGGCACTTCGCGGGCGGATAAACAACAATGGTCCGTCACTGAAATCACGTGGGCTCTTCAGAATAAACAGCGTTTTACGTAGATTATCAAGCGCCTGTGGGATATCCCGGTCCAGCACGGCATCTTCCAGACAGATAACCATCGACAGCAGTTCGGGATACTTTTCGCCACAGGCAATACGGGTCAGTTCCGGGTGCGTCGCGGGAACATACATGGTGGCCCCGAGGTCATTGGGGGTGATTTTTTTCATCGGCCTCTCTCCGCTTATGCAATATGCTTAATCAGGGTCACTGCACGGTAAATGCCAATCTCAGCCCCGACTTCTTCTACCCGAATGTCCTGACTTTCAGCCAAATGGACCAGCAGTGCGACGCTCTTATCCTGCTTACTGGCGACCAGTACGTGGTCCGGTACGCGGCGCATCACAGCGCGGGTGGCTTCGGCAATGCCCGGTTTAATATGATTGACCGAACGGATTTCAAAGTGTTCGGCCAGCCGGGTGATCACCTGCCTGCTCAGCTGTTTCAGATGTGCTTTCTCCTCATCACGCCGAGTGGCAGCGGGGACATCCTCTGTTTGCTGGCGACGCAGGAAGTCCACCTGTGCAACAAAATCCTGGCTGAGGTCAAAAGCTTGCAGGTGTTGGCAAAACATCGAAGCGTGGAAGCCGCTTTCGCGCCAAAGCGAGCGGCTGACCAGCCCGGAAATCGGTGCCCCGAGAATGCCGAATGGCATCAACCAGTCTTCTCCGCTGGCGGAAAGCCAGGCGCAACCGCCGGGGTCAGCGAGCACGGCCAGCCTCGGCGGTAAACCGAATTCTGGCCGTTCAGCCAGAGATGCGCTGAGCTGGCGAGAGATCGCGCCTTTTCCGGTCCAGCCATCGATAAACACCACGCCTGCACTGCCATGTTGTCGGGTGATGTGCGTTAGCGCGCGCTCATCCAGCCCACGGTCACGGATAATGCTGATGCCGTAATGCACGACTTCGACTTGCATATCTCGCAGGGCATGCAAAAGGCAGACGCCCAGCGGCACACCGGCCCGCACCAGTGAGGTCAGTACAATCGGGCGGGCAGTGATCTGCGCCGCCAGACCTTTCGCCAGTGCGGTGACTTCGCGTGCCAGCCTTGGGCCGAAATCTGTCATGGCGTGATGATAGAGCGACAGGTGTTTTTCAGACGGTAACGGTTCCTGCGACAGCATCTCCGAATAGTGTTTTTCGCCGCTCTGAATCAGACGCTCTTTCTCCGCCACGGAGGTAAACGCAATCTGTGCCGGGGCCAGCAAAAAGTGGATGTCGCCGGGTGGATAGGAACCCGACAGCAGCGTGTGTGGCGTAAATTCAGGTTGCAGCATGGTGTGCCCCCCAAGATGAAGCGATGGGCAGGGCATTTTCCAGCGTACCAAGCAGTTGGCTGCGTTGTGGTATCACCAGAAAGTCGCACTGTTGCATGAAACTGAAATCGGACAGGCTGTCACCAAAGCCCAGTACCGGGCGGTCAGGGAACGCTGCCTGCAGCCGCGTTAACAGAAATGTCACCGCATGAACTTTCTCGATGCATTTCGGCAACCAGGCGATGTTATTGCCATTGCGGTGAACATAGAAACCGTCGAGGTCAAAAGTCTGTTCCACCCAGTCGGCATAGTGATTCAGCGCTGCCAGGTGCTGACTGTCGTTAACTTTCATCACCAGATAGATCGGTATACCGTACTCCTTGTTCATCCGGCACCATCCCGCGTCAGCGGGCAGAAGCGGTGAGATTGCCTGCGGGTCCCGCAGCATCGTGCTGAGATGATGCTCAAGTGCCGACAGACGCGGTAAAAAAGCGCGCATTTGCTCAGTGATATGGGACTGCCACTCAGAGTCTGCATTGCCTTGTGCGGTCAGGATCACGGCGCCGTGGGTGGTTATGGCATAGGAATCAAAGGGAATGCACACACGGGCGATCTCCTCTGTACCACGTGCGGTTACCGGAATGGTTTCCGCACCCGCCAGCATCCACTGCACCAGATTATTTTGCCGTGGTGTCATAAAGCTGCGTGGCGCAAGGCTTCTGTCCAGTGCGCCCGGCACACTGCGCTGGCGCTCGTGGGGATCGATGATTTTTCGCCCGGTCTGGAACAGGGTGTCGTCGAGATCGGTGAAGATCAACGGGCGCGAGGCGAAGTCAGCAGTCATGGGGAGCCTCGTTGATTTCTAAATGAGAAAATTGCGCCAAAAAGGTCGGATCCCATGCGGATGCCGGCGTCTCCGAGCATAAAATCACCCGGTCCCACTCATCAGGCTTGACGTTATAGGCGTACATCGGTACGCCCAGACCGTAGTTATCGGTAAAACTGATGGCACAGCGAATGGCGTTACCGATGGCAACCGGTGAACGAGTTGTCGAGCTGAAACAGACGTCTGCCCCCTGATCTTCCAGCCACTGCGCCAATAAATAGGGCTGCCAGACATATTCTCCAGAGCCAAGCACCAGAATACGCTGGCCTTTCTGTGGGGCTTTGGTTGTCAGTAAGCGTGTATGAAACTCGACGCCGGTTCGCCCCCAGCGGTCAGCAATGTTATTGAGCGGCTGTGAACCGCGTGCCATCACATTTACGTCAGGTGCGTGGAGCAGGGGAGCATGCTCGGCTGCTTGCCACTGCCAGCGGCCACTGGCCAGCGACACCGCCGTAGTGGGCAGACTGATTTGCCCGGCTAAGGCATTGTCTGACCAGTCGGTGAGGGTGGCGGTAACAACATGCTCCAGTTGACTTAGCCCGGCATTTCTCAGGGCCTTGTATAAATTAAGAAAGGTTTTTCCTGTGGTGGCCTCGTCATCGACCATGACCAATGTCCGTGCCTGAAACAACTTATCGCGCAGTACAGGGTCGGTAGGAATATGGACCAGATGCGCCGTGGCATGGCTGTGTTCCTCTTCGAAACGGCAGAGTAAATCGCTACCGAGAGGGTGTCGGGTGGTGGTAAGAAGAATAGTGTCAGCATAGCGCTGTGAGAGCACCGAATGTACGCCGGCGGCAAGGCCGACCGCCGTTTCAGCCATTCCGGTCACTAAAATCGGGCCGGACAGTCCGCGAGGAATGTTATCGGCAAGGTCGTTAAAAGCCCTGCGGATCAGGTGCGGAGGGCAGGGGATATGGCGGCCAAGGATTTTACTGACAAATAAAAATGCCCGACGTGGGTTACGGCGCTGGGCCATATCAAACAGAGTATTTGCGTTCCAGCCCGGCTGACTGCGAAGTTGTAATGACATGACGCCTGCACTGAGCGTGGCTTCATAATGTTCGTCAGTCCGTTGCTCATCAAGACCGGGGGCGTCAGTAGCAGGGTTAGTTTTCATAGGTAGACTCACGGGCAGGAATGCAGACAGCATGGTCGAGAATGCGCACATTATGGTGATGTAATTTCTGCTCCGGCAGCGGTAAACCAAGACGCGAAGCCACCATGATGGCGGGTAAATTTATTCCACTTTCAAGCCCATAAGGCACACCGCCGCTTGGACGCAGATTACATTCCAGCACCCTCGGTTTACCTTGGTTGTCAGCGCGGGTTTGAACATTTATCAGGCCATCCGCCTGCAAAAGTGTGGCTACCCGACGGGCCAGTTCAATCTCTTCACCTTCGGTAAAAAACTGCTGAAGTGCATCGTTTTTACGTCTGCCGAGTACGGCCAGCGTACAGCCTCGTTCGGTTACCATATCGATGCTGCACTCCGGCCCCGGCAGATAGGGCATCACTAACATGGATTGCGACAGTCCACCGCTTTTCGCCACCATATCAAGATAAATCTGCGTATTTATTCGTCGGGTTTCGGGTTTTCGCAGTACCAAATCTGCGGGTGCATTGTCATCCAGGCGCCAGTAACCGCAGCCATAAATGCCCTGATTAGGTTTAACACACAGCTCAGGGAAATCAGATTTGATGCTCTTGAGTGCCGCCTCCAGCGCGGGCAGGGATTCCACCAGACAGGCCGGGGTATGGGCGATACTGTTTTGTGCCAGTTGCAGGCTAAAGCGGTATTTGTCATCGGCCAGCAGCAGGCTCTCAACGCTCAATGCACCGGTGATGAGTTTTACGCCAGTGGCTTCGATTTGCGCACGATGTTTTTCAAACCAGACATCGGCACGACCGACATGGATCAGCGTGACGCAATACCGGGCAATATTGTCGAGAATAAATGCCAGCTTTTGCATTTTATCTGCCGGTTCGCGCAGCGAAACGTCAGCCACGCCGGTAATTTCTGGTCTGAATTCACGGTGTGACGCCATGAGTTGCAACGGCGCTCCCTGAGGGTTGCACCACTTCTGCGTCATGATGGCAGAGCGCAGAGCCTCAAGGAGACCGCGCTGTGAGGAAAGCCCTTCCATTAGCCAGATCATCGGTTTATTTCTCCCGCCGGTTTTTAGCCATCAAGGCTGATAAATTTTTCTGGGCTTCCGGCATATCCCCAAAGGAATGAGCAACATAGCCGCGCAACCACAATCCATTTTTTTTGACGCCCATCTGTTCTCCCAGTTGTTTCGCGCTGTGTGTCTTGAGAGTGTTTACTAACATGGGGATCTCCATCTCTGGTGACATAGTTAGCTGGATCTCGACACCCTCAGAAAGCAGGGTTATCTGCTCAATACTGAATGCAGAACTCTTGCAACAACGCGGGATTATTTCGCTGAGCAATTGGCGATCCCGAGCCTGTACACTAAGTGGTGAGCTAAAGGCGAAAATAAGCTGTATTCGAATGTTAAAGAGATTGTATCTATTGGAATTTATCACTGCAGTAACCACCAAGAATAACGTTAATACTAAGCTGCCAGCCAAGTGATTTAATCTGTCTGGAATCAATGTAATTAATACAAATAATCATGAAGTTGGTTTGATAATATTCCTTATAAACTGACAGCGTATTTTTATATGATTTTTTCATAGTTGGCAGTAAATAAAATGGTTTGAGCAATGTTATTTACGATTCTTTTCAATACGCCATCATAAGTCTAAAAAAAGGCCATGGATGATTCTATTTGCGATGAATTTTATAATTTGGAATGCAGATCTGGAAAAATAAACGCAACCAAAAATTCCTATTGTTTACTTTAAAACAGAGGCTTACCCTTCAGTTCGTGTGCTGGGGCTGAACGTTGAAGGGGAGAAAATAGCTAACGTGGCAGGGAGGCGTCTCATGGAAATAATAAGCGTGAGAATAGTTATGGTTATTGTCAATTTATCTATCAAAAGTGTGTTTCTGTGTAAAACAATAAACCTTGTCTAAACAAAGTGAAAAAAATCGCGTAAAACGGTTGTTCATAAGATGTGTGACTCAGTGGGTGAAAAATAAACCACTCTGTCAGGTGTCTTTATTTTAATTGCCCGTGTTTCGTTAATTTTTTATTAATTTTTTTAAAAGTTCATAAAACCATTCCTATTAATTGTAGGGTCTTTAGATGTCACTGTTTTTAAACGACGCTGTTTGTTTAAAACGTGTTTTCCATAAAAGGAGCTTTCGTGGCTATTTCACTCAGTAAAAATCAATCCGTCTCCCTGGCAAAAGAGTCCGGTGCGTCCGTGACCGCTGTGCATATTGGTTTGGGATGGGATGCGGCGAAAAGCAAAGGCCTGTTCGGCATGTTTGGCGGTAGTGGGGGTGAGATTGATTTGGATGCTTCCTGCGTCATGCTCGACAGTGACGGTGAAGCGGTCGACACCATCTGGTTTCGTAAATTGCAATCCAGCTGTGGCTCAGTAAAACACAGTGGCGACAACCGCACTGGCGCGGGGGATGGCGATGATGAAGTCATACTTATCGACCTGGGACGCGTGCCGTCTGACGTCGAGCATTTAGCCTTCACAGTAAACAGTTTCACCGGCCAGAATTTTACTAAGGTTGAGAATGCCAGTGTCCGTATCCTTGACCAGCGCAGCAAGGAACTGGCGAATTTCAATCTGTCAGAAAAGGGTGCGCACTCGGCGTTGTTCATCGCTTCACTGTCGCGCAAAGGCAATGACTGGAGCTTCAAGGCGCATGGCCTGACGTCCACTGGGCGTACTGTGGAAAGCATGCTGCCGCTGGTTATCCGTGAGCTGGTGGGGTGAGCATGTCCACTCAACTTATCGCGGGTGGAAACGGGCTTGTTCCTGAGACAACGCTGGTTATTCGGGTCAAAAGCGGTATTGCCGCTGATGTGTCTGCGTTCCGGTTAGATACCAACGGCAAAACGCACTCGGATGACGATTTTATTTTCTACGGTCAGAAGCAGAGCAACGACCGCTCAGTTCTGCTGTTGACGGAAGGGGAGAACAGCTCATTTTCGGTCAATCTCAGCGCGCTGCCAGCCAGCGTGCAGAAGGTGGCTTTTACCATTACGCCGCAAGCCGGTCACACCATTCAGATGTTGCGTACCCTGAGTATCGTCGTTGAAGTGAATGGTCAGCCGCATCTGCAATGCCCGGTTGATGTAGCGGGTCGCAATGAGGCCGCGTTGATCCTCGGTGAACTTTACCGTCGTAACGGTGAGTGGAAGTTCCGCTTTGTGGCTCAGGGATTCAACGGTGGTTTGCAACCGTTGGCGGAGCATTTTGGTGTCACCATTGATGCACCGGCTGAAGAGGCTCCGAAGCCTGCGCCAGCTCCCGCCCCTGCGCCAGCGGCGAAACCCATTAATCTTAGCAAAGTGACGCTGACCAAAGATCAACCGAGCGTCAATTTAACTAAACCGGTCAATCTCAGCAAAGGCCAGGGTTTTGGCCGTATTCGCGTCAATCTCAACTGGAACCGGGCCTCCGGCGGCGGCTTTTTCAGCAAGCTCAACGCCATCGATCTGGACTTGGGGGCTTACGTTCGCTTTAAGGACGGTCATCAGGATTTAGTACAGGCGCTGGGTAACCGCTTTGGCGATTACCAGAACGTCCCTTATGTCTATCTTGAAGCCGATGACCGCACCGGCTCGGCTTCAGAAGGCGAATGGCTCAATATCAATGGCGCGAAGTGGGACGACATCGCAGAAGTGGTGATCTTCGCCTTTATCTACAAAGGCGTTCCTAACTGGGCGAAAACGGACGGCGTGGTGACGCTGCAATTACCAGAACAGCCTCCTATCGAAACCCGCCTGAATGCGGACGGCGGCAGCCAGTCAATGTGCGCAATTGCCCGTCTGGAGAACATCAACAACACCTTAAAAGTCGAACGCCTGAATGCCTATTTTGGCGGCCATGAACCCATGGATAAAGCCTATGGTTGGGGTTTTAACTGGCGTGCGGGCAGCAAATAAATTTTACAGAGGAAAGCAACATGTTGGATTGGGCTAAAAACAAATTTAATCAGGGACGCGAAACGCTGTTGTCGGAAGTCAGCCGCTATAAGGGTAAGGACTTCATGCAGGGGTGTGTCGCTGTGGGCACCTACATTGCCTTTGCCGATGGCGTAGTCAGCGCGCAGGAAAAACAAAAACTGATTAAGTATTTTGAAATCAGCGACACCTTGAAAGTATTCAGTACCGAAGAGGTGATAAGCGAGTTCCAGAAGCTGTCCTCTAAGTTCGATTTCGATCTGGATATCGGGCGATCTGAATGCCTGAAGACCCTGGGGAAATTACGTAAAAAACCTGAAGAGGCACGTGCTGCGGTCCGTCTGGGGGTGATGATCGCCAAGAGTGACGCCAGTTTTGATGAAGACGAAAAACGGGCGCTGCTGGAAGTGTGCAACGAGTTAGGCGTTAAGCCTGAAGAGTTCTTCTGATTGTTCGTTTTAATTGAGAGTAATGATGGAATCTACCCTGATTGGTTTTCCGCCGGTAACTGTCGCCGTTTTTGTGGTACTGGCCATCGCGGCCTTGTTGATCGACCTCCTGGCGCACCGTGGCGATAAAGCCATTGGGTTGAAAAACGCGGTGCTGTGGTCACTCTTCTGGATAGTGACGGCCTTAGGTTTTGCCGTCTTCCTGTATGTGAGCCACGGGTCTGAAGTTGCCAGCTTGTTTGTCACGGGCTACGCGCTGGAGAAGGTGCTGTCGGTTGATAACCTGTTCGTGATGATGGCGATTTTTGCCTGGTTCAAAGTGCCGGATGGCTACCGTCACCGCGTGCTGTATTGGGGAATTATCGGCGCCATTGTATTCCGAGCGATTTTTGTCGCCATCGGTGCCGGTCTGCTGATGCTTGGCCCGTGGGTAGAGATGCTGTTTGCGGTAATTGTCGCCTGGACCGCGGTCATGATGCTGCGTTCAGGAGATGACGGTGACGAAATAGAGGATTACTCCGATCACCTGGCTAACCGCATGGTGCGGCGTTTCTATCCAGTGTGGCCGAAGCTGGCAGGTAACCGCTTTATGCTCAGTGCTAAAGAGGTCAGCGCCGAACTGGAAAAACCAGAAAACAAAGGTTTTAGTTTTGACGTGAAGAAAGGGGCGAAATACGCCACGCCGCTGCTGTTGTGCGTGGCGGTGGTCGAGCTGTCGGATGTGATGTTTGCTTTTGACAGCGTACCGGCCGTGATCGCCGTGAGCCGTGAGCCACTGATCGTCTACTCCGCCATGATGTTTGCCATTTTAGGCCTGCGCACGATGTATTTCGTACTGGAAGCGCTGCGCAAGTATCTGGTGCATCTGGAGAAAGCCGTTGTCGCGCTGTTGTTCTTCATCGCTTTCAAACTGGGCCTGAACGCCAGTGACCATCTGTGGGGGCATGGCTTTGGTATCAGTGCGACCGCCAGTCTGTACGTGGTGTTAGTGGTGTTGGCCATTGGCATTATTGCCAGCGTGATGTTTCCGGCTAAAGACCAGCCAGCCCAGCCCTGATGCCGCGCCGGTGAAAGATCGGTAGTGGCTTCACTTTGTGCTTAACGGTGCTGCGCACAAGCGCAGTACTTTTTTTAAAATGTAATTAAGGAGTCGAATTATGGCTGTATCTTTGAAAAAAGGTGGCAATGTTTCCCTGACTAAAGAAGCGCCGTCGATGAAATCGGTGATGTTTGGTTTAGGCTGGGACTCCCGAAAAACGGATGGCGCTGCTTTTGACCTTGATGCCTCGGCGTTTATCGTCGGCGAAGATGACAAGGTTCTGTCTGACAGCAGCTTTATTTTCTTCAACAACACCAACAGCACCTGTGGCGGCGTGGTGCATCAGGGTGATAACCGTACCGGCGAAGGTGACGGTGATGACGAACAACTGCTGATCCATCTCGACAAAGTTGATGCACGAGCCAAAAAAGTGGTTTTTGCCGTGACAATTTATGAAGCGGAAGAGCGTAAACAGAATTTTGGCATGGTCACTAACGGCTTTATCCGTGCGGTCAATAACGACGATCAGCAAGAACTGGCTCGCTATGACCTGTCTGAAGATGCAGCGACCGAAACTGCCATGATCTTCGGTGAGCTTTATCGCCATAACGGTGAGTGGAAATTCAAAGCGGTAGGTCAGGGCTATGAGGGCGGCCTGTCCGCGCTCGCCAAGAATTTTGGTGTCAATATCTGAGTATGATTTAACATGACCACCCAGCTCTGTGTTGGATGCTGGTGCTGAAAACCCCATCCCGACGGAACTTCCGCCGGGATTTTTTTATCCTTTAATTCTCACCTGCTAAACTACGGGCAGGTTTTTATTGCGTTATTCATTCTATTTTTTTGATTATGGGAACGACCATGTCAGCAAAAATTTATCTCAGCTATACGCCACCCTATGACTGGCAGTGGATGATGGCTTTTCTCGGTGCACGAGCTTTGACGGGGATTGAGCAGAAAGAGGGTGAATTTTATCAGCGCACACTGGTGGTGAAGTCGGGTAATGAGCATTTCTCCGGCTGGATAAGAGTGCGGCCGGTGGAAGATAAAAACCACGTCGAACTGCACGTCTCGGCGTCATTGCAGACGGTGGCGGGACAGGTTGAGCAGCAGGTCCGGCGCTTGCTGGATTTGGATGCCGATCCACATCTAATTGCCGCCGGGCTCGGGGCGCTGGCCGAGAACTCAGTCGGGCTGCGTCTGCCCGGCTGCATTAACCGTTTTGAACTGACGGTGAGAGCGATTCTCGGGCAACTGGTGAGCGTGAAAATGGCCGCGACGCTGGCTACCCGGCTGACAGTAAAGTGGGGGGATCCTATCTCGACCCCCTTTGACGGGCTGACGCATTTATTCCCCGCACCGGCACGAATAGCCGGTCTTAGTGTTGAGGATCTGCGTGGGATCGGGGTGCAGGCCAAACGAGCGGCTTGCCTGATTGGTGTCGCTCAGGCGGTTGAGAAGGGGGCGTTGCCACTCGATAACATGACTGACGTACAACAAGGGGTAACAGCTTTACTGGCCATGCCAGGGATTGGGAGCTGGACGGCCAGTTATGTGGCGATGCGTGCATGGTCTGCTCCCGACGTTTTTCTTGGCGGTGATTACCTTATTAAACAGCGTTTTCCGGGGATGACTCCGGCAAAAATCGCCCGCTATGCTGAAATCTGGCAGCCGTGGCGCACCTACGCGACGCTCCACTTATGGTTTAACGACCGCTTCGTACCGCATTGACAGTATGAAGCGCCCGTGAAGATCAGTGGATGCCGAAATAGCCGTTATTTAGCAAGCTGTTCAGTGGGGTCACGGGCGCGATGGTGTCACCTTCGACTAAATCGATACCAATACTGGTGAGTTTATCCAGCGTTTCATTAATGTCAGCTGGCCCCGCCAGAGTCTGCGCTGCCAACCGGTGAGCGTTGCCGTGCAAAATAGTGACCAGAACTTCATCCATCTGGTTGTAATGGATCTGGCTCATAAATGAGGGATCTATCTGCACGTAGTCCACGCAGCCTTCTGCTAATTTATTAAATTCATTCAGATTTTTACCCACATTTCTCAACACGATTTTACAACCACGCAGTTTCAGCTCCGCCATGAAAATACGCAGGTGGTCATACTTAAGCAGTACCGCGTCATCGATCATCAGGTTGAGCGAAGAGGGTGACATCACCGTGTCATCCAGCAGGGTGAGCAATTCTTCGCGCAGCGAATCCTGTAACAGACTTTCAGTCGTCAGGGGGACAGCGACACAAATACCTTTGTTGCAGATCCCCTCTGCGTAGTCTTTCAGTACCTTGCGCAGTAGCCAGCGGTCTACGTCGGGCATCATGTCGTAAAAACGCGCCGCCTCTAAGAAGATATCTGCCCGCTGAATACCATTGAGTGGCTCAATAAACTGTATAGAAAGCTGATAGAAACACACTGATAACGGCGTTTTAGGCGGCGAAGCTGCGCGACAATTCAGCGACAGTTGATCCTCATTGAGGATGCGTCGGATATCTTCAGGCCGGAACATCGAACTGTGCGAGGAGAGCAGGCGTTTTTGCCGTTCTTCATAGTTGAAGGCCTGACCGCGACCACGATTTTTAGCGGTATAACAGGCAATATCTGCCTGCGCCATGTACTCGCTGCCGCTGATGGTGGCATCAACAATTCGGGTAATACCTGCACTGGCGCCGATGCGGTAAATCTGGTTGTTCCACATAAACTGGAACTCGTTAATTTTAGTGACTAACTGCTGAATAATTTGCAGCCCTTGATCCGACGGGCAGTTAAACAAGATCAGTGCAAATTCGTCACCGCCCAGCCTGGCCAGCTTGTCTGTGCTGCGGATAAGGTCCTGCATCAGTTGACTTAATTTACGTAGCAGTTCGTCGCCCGCCGCGTGGCCTGCGGTGTCATTGATGGCTTTGAAGTGGTCAAGATCGATAAAAGCCAGACTGTGATGCTGGCGTTTTTCTGCGGTCAGTTGCAGCGCATTTTTCAGGCTCTCTTCAAAACTGCCCCTGTTAGACAATCCCGTGAGCAAATCATGGGTTGCGCTGTAACTCAGTTGGCGCATCAGTTCGCGGGATTTACTCACGTCCTGCAACACCAGTACGATGCCAATGGGTTCATCTTTCAGGGTGCGCAGTGGCGATACCGCCAGTTGAACATCGAACTGACCGGTGTGATAGCCATGTAAAATCAGTGACTGATCGATAGATGAGTGCAGGTTTTCGTTGATATCAAATTGCATGAGATTATCAATCAGCGGGCCATCCGGCCCTTCGCTGAGGTGCACAATACTGTTGACCGGTTTGCCCTGTGCCTGCGTCTCTGTCCAGCCGGTCATCTTTTCCGCCACCGGGTTCATGAAGGTGATATTCATGTTACGGTCAGTGGAGATCACGGCTTCGTTGATGGCGTTCAGTGTGATATGCAGCAACTCTTTCTCTTCGTGCAGAGCTTCCGAAAGGCGCTTATTGGTGATTTCAGTCTGTTTCAGCTCACTGATATCTTCGATTTGCGAGATGAAATAGACCGGATTTTGATTGTCATCCCGTACCAGCGAAACGGCCAGCAGTGCCCACACTATCTCCCCGCTACGACACCGATAGCGTTTCTCCATCTGGTAGTTCTCAATCTCGCCATCCAATAAACTCTGTAACAGCGCTAAATCTTTGCTCAGATCGTCAGGATGGGTGATTTCCTGGAATGTCAGCGTTTTGAGATAACTGGCTTCGTAACCTAAAAAATGACACAACGCTTTATTGACTTGCAACCACCGGCCCTGTGGTGACACCAACGCCATGCCGATGGCGGAGTATTCCATTGCGTTGCGAAAGCGGTTTTCGCTTTGGGTAATGTAGGACTTCTCCACCCGCAGGGCGTGCATCGCCACCGCCATGGCATTGGCGGGCAGTAGGATCAGCAGCAGCGGCGTAAACAGCAAACCTTCCGGGATCCGGTTGATGTGCGGCACGATAGAGATAACCCCGGAGGTTTGTAACAGCACAATCATCAGGGTCATGCAGATAAAGATGAAAAAAGCTTCAACGCGGGGAAGACGAATTGCCGCCCAAAGTAGGGGAATAGTAATAAACGCGAAAGAGTAGGGCAGCCATTTCACCGCCACAAAACCGGCCAGCAGTATCAGCGTTAGCGTCAGCAACATTTCGTACAGGCGTCGCGAATGCGTGGTGAGTTGCCGCAAATATCCACGCTGATAGATCAAGCCGAGCGGCGTCAAGGATAAAATGGCCACGGCCTCAGAGATAAACCAGGTGGCGAAACGCTGTTGCAGTTCTTGCAACGAGTGAGCGTGCGCAATAAATAGGGTTAGCATCACTGAACTGAGCAACGGGCTAATGATCACGGCAATGGCCAGAAATTTCACCCAGTTTGCCAACCCGGAGAGCGGGTCGTTAGCGGGCAGAAATTTGCGCAGTAACAGCGCGCAAAAGGCGGCTTCAGCCATGTTATTGAAAATATAAGGCCAGTAGCGGCCAAACGGTGTGCCAACCAGCGTATTGGCGGCGGCAAGCCCCAGCGCTGCTGCACAAAGCAATGGGATCCAAGCGCGGTAGCGATAATGAAATAGCACCGGTATCAGCAACGCGGTGGGCAACCAGACGACGGCCAGACTTGAAGATTGCTGGATGATTTTCAGGCAGATGAGTGCCAATAAACCAGTACCCAGACCTAATGCCAGCAACACTTTCCAGGCAACCGATGGAGCTGAGAACAGACGAAGCATGTTTTTTTCCACGGTGAAAACCTTTCTCAGATTCCGTCCAGACACCGTCGGTCGAGAATAACGATATAAATAGGGTAAGACGTTATCGCGATGACGCTAAAGTTTGACGTTGTCACTTTGGTATGAGTTTTAGTCAAACATTGTTTAGGCTTAGCTGATCTTTGTCTTGGCAACTGTAGCGTGTCAGACCGCTCCAGAAAGGGATTGATAACTTACATGAATTCTACATCAGTAATTAATTGATAACGAATGATGAATGCAGATGATTAAGCCGCATTTATTGCCTCTATTACACGAACTAGTTTATAGGGAAAGGTTATCCCCCGCTGATGGGCAGGGATAACATTGCTTTAAAAGGGGAATTGAAAGAATGGATAATCAAAGATTAGCCACAATAAATGGCTTACAACAGGAAGATGGTGGCCAGTCCGAGGAAAATGAAAAATCCCCCAGTGTCAGTAATTGCGGTGATCATCACACTGGCACCGATCGCCGGGTCACGGCCCATGCGGACCATGGTTAGCGGAATAATGACGCCCATCATCGCCGCGACCAACAGATTGAGTACCATTGCCAGTGTCATCACCGCGCCCATTGCCAGGTTACCGTAAAGCAGCCAGGTGACGACGCCCATCAATCCACCCCACACTAAACCGTTAATCAGTGCGACACCCAATTCCCTGAAAATCAAAAACTTTAGGTTGCCCAGTTGCACCTGATGTAGCGCCAGGGCGCGAACAATCATGGTAATGGTTTGATTGCCGGTATTGCCGCCAATACCGGCCACGATCGGCATCAGCGCAGCCAGCGCGACCAACTGCGAGATAGTGCCTTCAAACAGGCCAATGACCCTGGATGCGACAAATGCCGTGCAAAGATTGATCGCCAGCCATGCCCAGCGATTGCGTACTGCTTTGCCGACCGGGGAGAAGACGTCTTCCTCCGGGCTGAGACCGCCCATGCGGCGCAAATTGCTGTCGGTGTCACTGTTGACGAAGTCGACGATCTCCTCGACGGTCAGACGACCCATCAACTTGCCTTTTTTATCGATAACCGGCGCGGTGATCAGATCATAGCGTTCGAAAGCCCCGGCAGCATCTTCAGCTTTGTCTTCGGCTTCAAAGCAGGTGGGATCTTCGTTCATGACTTCAGACACCAAACGGTGCGGCGGATTGAGCAAAATGGTGGTCAATGGCAGTTCACCGAGTAAGGTATTTTTGCGATCGGTGATGAACAGTTTGTCAGTCGCTGCGGGAATGTCTTTGCGGTAACGCAGATAGCGCTGAACGGTGCCGAGGGTCACCTCCGGGCGAACGGTCAGTAGCTCGAAATCCATGATCCGCCCGACGGTGTCCTTGCCAAATTTGATCACCTCTCGCACTTTCTCCCGCTGACGCGGGTCGAGTGAGGTGAGCACGCGGCCCATCAGGTCACGCGGTAGGTATTCGGCCAGATAAAGTTGGTCATCTACGTCCAGCAGCGACATGGTTTTCAGCAGGTCTTTGTCGCTCATCTCTTCGATGAGGCTGTCCCATACGGTTTCGGAAACCTCTACCAGCGCTTTTCCTCGGTCTGCGGGGTCAACCAACCGCCAGAGGGCCAGGCGTTCATGCTGCGGCAGTGCTTCGAGAATATCGGCGAGGTCAGCGGCATGCAGCCCAATAATCAGGCGGCTCAGTTCAGCCGTCTGATCCATCAGCAATGCGTGGGTGGTAACGTCGAGGTCTTTAGATTCGCCGAGAATGCTGTTGGCCAGCTCATCACTGTTAAGTAAAAGGTTGAGAATACGGCTGCGGGTTTCCGCCAGTTTTTGTATATGGTACCGGTGCTTAGTGGCCGACATGCTAGTCGTTATCCTTAAAATTCTTACAAAGTTTTATCAGGGAGCCGGTTTGATCGGTTGCTCAACCTGAGTCTGCTTTTGATTTTGGTGGTGGGACCAGGCGCCGAGCGCCGAGTAGACCAGACGTCCGAACAAAATAATGAAGCTGATCGTTAATACGATCATTGTCATCTTGATGTTTACTTTTCTAGGCATAATGATTTCAGCTTATTAAATCCGTGCTCCATCAGGGGTAAATATTGATTTAAACCCTATGTATTAACATGATCAATATATATCACATCAACTTTAGCAGCCAGAAAAAGCCGTTTTTTGTCGGAAATGTCTGGCATGAACTTAGGAAAGTTCCTTCAGACTTGACGCGGGTTTAGCTCATAGAAAGAAAGTTCGAGCGGTAATTGGTATTCTTCTGAAATATAAGCTGTAATTATTAACCTATAGGTAAATTCTTACCAGAACGTTTTTGTGCTAATTATGTAAGACTCGGTTTATTGATCACTATAAAATGGTTTAATATAGAGAAAATGAGAATTCATCATTAATTTACCAGAACTGCAAATGTTGTTTTTGCCACATTCTGTGGTCAGCCAGTGCAACGGTTTTCTAAACATCTTGATTCGTGAGGCGTTACTGAAAGCCAACCGGATACACTTCGGTGAGATTTTACTGATACTCGCCCTATTCTCCATTGGTGCAGACTTACAGGTATTGTGTGAACTTCATGCGGAACAAACATGACAGACTTTATGAATAAATTCTTTTCCTGGCGCGAGTTTAGCCGCCAATGGTGGGGGTTACCGGTGCTTTGCGCATTGGTCTTCATTAACCTCGCCTCATGGCTCTCTCCGATTGTTATGTTGCCGGAAGGTCGCACCTACCTCATTTACATGCCTTTGGCCGTTTGTGTTGCCCTGTTGATGGTTTTTGACTGGCGGGCGTTGCCGGGTATTGTACTCACGATGTTCATCCGCTATGACCTGCGTATTGGTGCCGAGATGGGCACACTGCTGACGCTGATTTATCTGTTTTCCCTTGCTGCGGCCTGGGCGGGTTATCGATGGCAGGCAGGTCGCCGTTGGTCGGCTTCATTTGGTTTAATGAGGTTACCGCTTTCCAGAGTGTCTTGGTTGGTGGTCTTTCTGTCGGTTCTGTTTGTTTTTGTTTTACAGGTTGTGGTTGAGTTGGATCTGCTGCCCGACTATCTGGGTATGGTGACGCGGGATTTCATGACGCTGCGCACGCTCATCAACTTACAAGCCATCATGCTGGGTACGTTGCTGAGTGGACATTTATGGTATCTGGTCCTGCGCGTGCTCCGCAAGCCGCGCTATCTGCGCGTACTGCGGGCTAAGCTGCGCAATCAGCGGGCGCCAGGGGTCAAAGCCCCTGAACTGGCCCTATGGTTTATGATACTTATCTGCATGGTAGTGATGCTGTGTCTGCGGGGTATCAGCGGCCCGGTCGCAAAAATATTGCTCAGTGATTACACACTGACACTCCTGCTGCCGGTTTTACTGTTTGGTGCTATGCGCTACGGTTACCATTTCATCAGCATTGTCTGGACCGTCGCGCTGGTTGTGCTGTTTAACCATTACCGTGGTTTTATCAGTGAAAGCGGCTTTATCCATAATCTGGTGTTTGTCTCGGCATTGATGCTGGTGTTCACTCTCAGCCTGTTGATGATGTCGGCGATTTCCTCCCGCCAGCGCCGCTTAATGCAGAAAACCCGCGATGCCTCGCTGCTGGATCCCATCTTTGGTCTGCCAAATTTGCGTGCTTTTAATCGCGATCTGTCGCGTTATCCGCGCTCTTTGCTGTGTTTTATCCGCGTTTCTGAGATGGATGTGCTCAGCCGAAATTACGGCATGCAGTTACGTATTCAGTTTAAGCAGCAACTGGCGATTGGCCTCAGGCCTTTGTTACAACCGGGCGAAAAAGTCTATCACCTTCCCGGTTATGACCTGGTTCTGCGCATGAACTGTGAGGAAACAGAAGAAAAACTCGATCGATTACAACACTACGTGGACGATTTTCGTTTGATCTGGAATGGGTTGCCCCTGCATCCGAGGATTGGTTTGGCCTACTGCACGATATTTCCGCCAGTGGAGCATCTGCATATGCTATTGGGTGAACTCAGCGGTATTGCTGAAGTGTCGTTGACCACCGGCAAACCGGAGTCAAACAAGAGCGATCACAGCCAGGTGCAGAATGAGATCAAAGGCAAAGTCGATATGCTGCATAACATCCAGCAGGCGCTGGATGAGGATCGTTTTCTGCTGATGGCTCAGCCGATTTCTGGCGTGCGCGGCGACAGCTATCATGAAGTTTTGATCCGTATGCTGGATGTCGATGGCGACATTTTGATGCCGGATAAATTCCTGCCGGTGGTGCACGAGTTTGGTTTGGCCTATCAATTAGATATGTGGGTGCTCAAACACACGCTGATGTTTATTCATCAATATCGTGACGTCCTGCCAAGTGCGCGCTTTGCGGTGAATTTCTCGCCTTCGACCCTGTGCCGCCCTGCGTTCAGTTCCCAGTTCAAAGCGTTGATGAGTGAGTATCAGGTTGAGCCTTACCAGATTGTGCTGGAAGTGACAGAATCCCACCTGTTGCACAACGTGAAATACGCTGACTATTCGATGCGCGACTTGCGCAATTATGGCTGCCGTATCGCGATTGATGATTTTGGTACGGGTTATGCCAGCTATGATCGCCTGAAGATGATTCAGGCGGATATTCTGAAAATCGACGGCAGTTTCGTGCGCAATATGCTGACTGATCCGCTGGATGCCTATATTGTTCAGTCAATTTGTCAGGTGGCCCGCATGAAACATCTGTCCATCGTGGCTGAGTATGTGGAAACCGAAGAGCAGCGTCAGGCCTTGCGCGCTCAGGGCGTGGATTATATGCAAGGGTATTTAATTGGTAAACCTGAGCCGCTGATCACCTTGATTTCCCACCCCGACGGTAGCGCGAAGTAAGTTTTTTCATCGTTGGTGATAGCGAAAACGATGCCCATTAAAAAACCCTCACAAAGAGGGTTTTTTAATGGGCATGAGACTTTTTTAATCCGTGGCAGGGTTATTCCGCGGAATCATCCTGCTTAGCGTCTTCTTCCTCAATCATCAGCTTCCAGCCAGTGACATCATTCCAATAGCTTTGCTCACGTTCGAAATCCAACTGCACCAGGTTATTCTGCGTCAAATAGCCGGCCGGGAAGCGCAGTGTCCAGTGGTTGTCATCAGTATACAGGCGCAGGGTTTCCGGCGTGGTGGTCGACTGACGCTGATTATTCAGCAAGGCACCGAGGCGCAGCAACTGAATAAGCGGCAGGTAATGCTTTTTCTTAAACAGGTTCAGCCGTGGTAACTCTTCCAGTTTTACAGCCTTGCGGTGGAAACGCACCAGCGTCGCCAGCAGCGTCTGTTGTTCCTGATTGAATCCGGGAAGGTTGGTATTTTGCAGAATATAGGCCGAATGGCGATGCATGCCGCTGTGGTTAATGCTCAGACCCACTTCATGCAGCATGGAACCGAACTTCAGCAGTGACTCGAGCTGCGGCTGAACCAGTTTTGTGTTTTGCGCCAGCCACTGTGCGTAAAGCAGTTCCGTGGTTTCCAGCACCCGACGCGCCTGTTCACGGTCAATATTGTAGTGTTCAGCCAGGCTTTTCGCTGTGCGGGTACGGATATCCTGATGGCGGAATCGGCCTTCCATTTCATACAGCACGCCTTCACGCAGTGCGCCATCCGAAAGACTTAACTCTTTGATGGCCAGTGCGTCAAATACGCCGCATAAAATAGCCAGCCCCGGCACAAACACCGACTGCCGATCTTCAGATAGCCCTGGCAAACTCAGCGACGAGAAGCTTTTATAATTGAGCACTTCTTCGGTGAGCATTTTCAGCCGTTCAGGGGTGATCAGCCCATCTTTTTCGCCCATTTCGACCAGAACTTCATAGGTGGCTTTAATCGTTCCCGACGCACCAAGCGCATACTGCCAGCCTTGCAGGCGATACTGCCAGGCCATTGTCTCCAGCTTTTGTGCCGCAGCCAGTTGTGCGCGCTTGAAGTTGGCGCGACTGATTTCACCTTGCGGAAAGAATTGCTGTGCGAAGCTGACACAGCCCATGCGACGGCTTTCTGCCAGCAGCGGTTCGAAATCTTCACCAATCACCAGTTCGGTCGAACCGCCACCGATGTCGATCACCAGTTTGCGGCCTTTCTCTGGCTGGGTATGTTCAACGCCCATGAATATTAAACGCGCCTCTTCCTGCCCGGAGATGATCTCAATCGGATAGGGGATGACGGCGGCCGCGCGTTTGAGAAATTCTTCGGTATTTGCCGCCTGACGCAGAGTGTGGGTACCGACGATGGTGACGTTCTCTTCGGCAAAACCCTGCAAACGCTCAGCAAACAGCGCCAGACAATCCAGACCACGTTGGATTGCCTCTTCACTGAGAACGTTATTGCTGTCGAGGCCGTCGGCCAGATGGACGCGTTGTTTCAGGCGGCCTAACACCTGCAGCGCGCCATTGACGACGCGGGCGATCACCATATGGAAACTGTTAGACCCAAGGTCAATCGCGGCAATTTCCTGTGGTTTGGCATTCATGGTGTTTTTCAGGGGCATAATAGGTGGTGCTCCAAAGTGTCAGGCCTGATCTTTTTGCTGTTTGTTATTTCCGTACTCACACGCTTTCAGGTATTCATAGATAGCCGATTGCGCGCGCACCTTACGACGATTTCCGCGTGGAACATAACGATTACTGAGATCTTTATCAATATATCTGGCTTTTACCGTGTCGCTAAACAGCAGTTCAAGGATGTCCAGCACCCGCTGTTTTAGTTTGGGATCCAGCAGCGCTACCGCCACTTCAATGCGGTAATCAATGTTGCGGGTCATCCAGTCGGCAGAAGAGAGGAATACTTTCTTGTCGCCCCCGTTTTCAAACACATACACCCGATCATGTTCTAAATAACGGTCAACAATACTGGTCACCTGAATATTTTCGCTCACTCCTGGTAACTCGGGTACCAGTGAGCACATCCCGCGGATCAGCAGGCGAATTTTCACGCCCACGTTTGAAGCCGCGTACAGTCTGTCAATCAGGCCTTTATCCACCAGGTTATTGATTTTTAGCGTGATAGCGCCTTGTTTACCGGTCTGTGCGTTGGCGATCTCCTGATCGATCAGTGCATACAGCATGCTTCTGGAGTTTTGCGGTGACACCATCAGATGTTCGAAGGTGACCGGCCGGTAAGGGTTCTCGATAAAATTGAACACCCGGCGGACTTCATTGGTGATGCGGCTGTCGGCGGTCAGCAGGGAGTAGTCGGTATAAAGCCGGGCCGTTTTCTCATTAAAATTGCCGGTCCCTATATGAGCATAGCGGACAATTTCATCCCCTTCGCGGCGTGAGATAAGAAACAGCTTGGCGTGAATTTTCAGGCCCGGTGCTGAGAAGATGACATGAACGCCGGCTTCGGTCAGACGCTTGGCCCAGTGGATATTGGCTTCTTCATCGAAGCGTGCCTGTAACTCGACTACCACGGTCACTTTTTTGCCGTTGTGCGCGGCGTGGATCATCGATTCAATAATGCGCGAATCTTTCGCCACGCGGTAAATATTGATCTTGATCGAGAGCACGTTCGGGTCGAAGGAGGCCTGACGCAGCAGTTCGAGCACATGCTCAAAGGTGTAATACGGGTAGTAAAGCAGCACGTCCTGCTCGCGGATCGCGGCGAAACCGTTGCGGAATTTATCAAACCACAGGTGGCGCAGGCGCGGCATTGGGCGGTTGACCAGATTGGCTTTCCCCACATTCGGAAAACCAATGAAGTCTTTAAAGTTGTGGTAACGGCCGCCTGGGATCACGGAATCGTAGTTAGAAATGCCGAGTTTTTCGCGCAGCAATTCCACCATGTCATCCGGCATATCGCGCTGATACACAAACCGCACAGGCTCCGCGGTCAGACGCTGTTTCAGGCTCGAAGACATCAGTTCCAGCAGGCTGGACTCCATCTCAGTGACCAGATCGTATTCGGCATCTCGGGTCATTTTCATCGAATACGCATTGAGCTGGTCGTAATCGAAGAAGCCTTTGAAAATATCATCCAGACAGTAGCGCAGGATGTTATCCAACAAGATCATAGGCTTACGGCGGCGCGGCGCTTCCGGTGGCAGATTAACGAAACGAGGCACTTTGTCTGACGGAATTTCCAGCAGCGCGTAATGCACCTCTTCACCACGGATAATTTCCACGGCCAGATAGGTGTAGTCGTCTTTCAGAAACTGCACCAGGTTAGTGTCGCGGTTAATCAGAATCGGGGTGATAAACTGGCGTAAATGATGTCTAAAGTACTGACGAAGCCAGTTCTGTTGATTTTCAGATACCTGGCGTTCATTGATCAGAAAGATCTGGTTGCGGGCCATTTCCAGCAGCAGGTCGTTATAAAGACCGTCAAACTCCTGGTCAATACGCAACACTTTGGCCTGGATCTTTTTCAGCAGATGGCGCGATGCACCAATGAAACCTTGTTCTTCGCTGATCAATATCCGGCGCTTAAGGTCAGCAAAACGGACTTTGTAGAATTCATCCAGATTGTTGGAATAGATGCCCAAAAATCGCATGCGTTCAATCAGGGGATTGCTTTTATCTGCTGCTTCCTGCAAAACGCGTTCATTAAAGGACAGCCAGCTCAGTTCTTTTTCTATATAAAGCTTTTCCTGACCCATTTTAACCCCATTGAGTAAACTTGAAACCTGGCCCAACATTCAGCGTTATCGCTACAACTGCAGGGAAAACTCTCGTCATTTCCAGCTCACACCCGAGGGTGCTCGACATATCTCTGATCGAAATCTCTGAGAGAGAGGGGCCTAGTGTCTATGAACAATATTGCGAAAGATTGACAGGAATGTCCAACATAAAGCAGAGGTTTAACCGGATAGGGTGATAAGGGCAAAAAACGGGCGGGGAGAAAGGGAGAAAAGTCTTACCGGTGAACAAGATATCCTTTCTTACCTGGGGTAAAAAAGGGTTCACCGGTATTTTTATAATAACGTTAAATAACGGAAGATCAGTGAATTACTGGCGTTAAACGACGCCTGCGCCAATGGGATCAACGCGTTTTGCTTCTGTCGGTTTGGTTTTGTACTTCGCCAAAAATTGCGGCTGGAATATGCACATACGAATGGCGCTGCGGTACTCCCCGTTAACGAAGAATTCTTGCTTCAACTCGCCTTCCAGTTCAAAGCCTAATTTACTGTAAATATGAATCGCCTTTTGGTTCTCTTTATCGACGATTAAATACAGTTTGTAGAGGTTGAGGACCGAGAACGCATAGTCCATTGCCAACCGGACAGCATCACCTGCAAAGCCTTTCCCCTGATGGGACGGGTCGATGATGATCTGAAATTCTGCGCGGCGGTGGATGTGATTAATTTCTACCAACTCGACCAGGCCAACCGGCCCACCTTCAAATTCAATAATAAAGCGGCGTTCACTCTGGTCATGAATATGCTTGTGGTAGAGGTCTGTCAGTTCGACAAAGGCTTCATAAGGCTCTTCGAACCAGTAACGCATAATGCTGGCGTTGTTATCGAGGCGGTGGACAAACGTCAGATCGTCTTTTTCCAGTGGACGCAATCTGATGCGGGTATGACTAGACATAAATTTTTCCCGAAAGGTCGTTTATTCGGATTCTTTTTAGAAACTAGGCTCTTTAAACAGTCCTGTTTTAAGAAAAGGTGGGCACACAAACGACATTCAAACGTGTACCAACTGGGTCATTATAGCGACCAACATGTAAACAAACGTAAACAAAATAAAAACAAAAAACCGGCACATGGCCGGTTTATAGTGGAATCATCGCTTTTTGCCAGTTTAATCGGCTGCGTAACCTTGCTCAGGCAACGGGTTGCCATCGAGAAAGGCTTGATTATTTTTCAGCTGCAACCGGCCATCAACAAACCAGCTGATCACCAGCGGGTAGATGCTGTGTTCCTGCGTTTGCACGCGTTCGATCAGATCCTGTTCTGTGTCATCACTGAATACCGGTACTTTGGCCTGCAAAATAACCGGCCCACCATCCAGCTGTTCAGTGACAAAATGTACTGAGGTGCCGTGAGCTTCATCCTGATTGTCAATCGCCTGACGGTGAGTATGTAAACCTGGATATTTCGGCAACAGAGAAGGGTGGATATTCAGCATCCGCCCAGCAAAGCGCTGAACGAATTCGGCGCTGAGAATGCGCATGTAACCGGCGAGAACCACCAAATCAGGGTTGTAAGCATCGATGGCGTCGGCCAATGCGGCGTCAAACGCCGCACGGTCAGCATAAAATTTCACGTCCAGCGCATGGGCAGGAATATCGGCAGACTGTGCCCGTTCCAGCCCGAACGCAGACGCTTTATTACTGAAGACGGCGCTGAGTTTCGCGTACACTCGTCCCTGTTGGCAGGCATCAATCAGCGCCTGGAGATTACTCCCTTCGCCGGACACCAAAACCACAATCCTTTTCATCTCAACACCCATCTTCTGATCAAAGTTACTTAATGATAACGCGTTCTGCGGAGTCAGACCCTTTAATCGTGCCAATTTTCCACGCTTTTTCGCCATTATCATTCAGCAGCGCGATGGCTTCGTCTGCCAGTTCAGCAGGCAGGACGACCAGCATACCGACGCCACAGTTAAAGGTACGGTACATTTCATGACGGGTGACGTTACCGGCTGTTTGCAGCCAGGTGAAGACGTCAGGCCACTGCCAGCTGGCTTCATCAATGATGACTTGAGTATTTTCCGGCAGGACGCGTGGAATATTTTCCCAGAAACCGCCACCGGTCAGGTGAACAATGCCGTGAACGTCGACGTTTTCGATCAATTTCAGGATCGATTTTACGTAGATTTTGGTCGGAGCCAGCAGGTGATCGGCCAGGGATTTACCCGCCAGATCGGTGGTTTCAGGATTCGTGTTGCTGACTTCCAGAATCTTGCGTACCAGGGAGTAACCGTTGGAGTGCGGGCCGCTGGCTGCCAGAGCAATCACCACGTCGCCGTCAGCCACTTTGCTGCCGTCGATAATTTCTGATTTTTCCACCACGCCGACACAAAAACCGGCCACGTCGTAATCTTCACCGTGATACATGCCCGGCATTTCAGCGGTTTCACCACCGACCAGCGCACAACCAGACTGCTTACAGCCTTCGGCGATACCGGTGATCACACTGGCGGCGATGTCGACGTCCAGTTTGCCGGTCGCATAGTAGTCGAGGAAAAACAGGGGTTCAGCACCCTGAACAATCAGATCATTGACGCACATGGCGACCAGGTCAATGCCGATGGTGTCGTGGCGTTTCAGGTCCATAGCCAGACGCAGCTTGGTGCCAACGCCGTCGGTCCCTGAAACTAACACAGGTTCACGATATTTTTGCGGCAGCGCACACAGGGCACCAAAACCCCCCAATCCGCCCATCACTTCAGGACGACGAGTCTGTTTTACTACACCTTTGATGCGGTCTACCAATGCGTTACCGGCATCGATATCTACGCCTGCGTCTTTATAGCTGAGAGAGGTTTTGTCGGTCACTGCGAAGTCCCCACGGCGGTTTGGGTTAGTGGTTGAAATGAAGCGCCGCAATTCTAACAGCCCAGGCAAACGTTTGCGAGGGGCACGTGCGGTGTGAGGATGAATCTCCTGTCTATACTCTTTATCAGGATTCTATTGATGCCGATCAAGCTAATGGCTGTGGCGTTCAAAATAAAAGGCGTTATAATCTCGCGATTTTTTTTTGCAGCTCAACCACCTTAGGAGAATTAAAAATGAAGATCGTCGAGGTGAAACACCCGCTAGTGAGACACAAGCTGGGCCTGATGCGTGAAAATGACATCAGCACGAAACGTTTTCGCGAACTGGCTTCTGAGGTGGGTAGTCTACTGACATATGAAGCAACCGCTGATTTAGAGACTGAGAAGGTCACTATCGAAGGCTGGTGCGGTCCGGTCGAAATCGACCAGATCAAAGGGAAGAAAATTACCGTTGTACCGATTCTGCGTGCGGGTCTTGGCATGATGGAAGGCGTACTGGAACACGTACCGAGCGCGCGCATCAGCGTCGTCGGTGTGTACCGCGATGAAGAAACCTTAAAACCTGTGCCGTATTTCCAGAAACTGGTTTCCAACATTGAAGAACGTCTGGCGCTGGTGGTTGACCCGATGCTGGCAACGGGTGGCTCAATGATTGCCACGATCGATCTGCTGAAAAAAGCCGGCTGCCATAACATTAAAGTCCTGGTGCTGGTGGCGGCACCAGAAGGTATCGCCGCACTGGAGAAAGCCCATCCAGATGTTGAGCTTTATACTGCCTCCATCGACCAGGGACTCAACGAGCATGGTTACATCATGCCGGGGCTCGGGGATGCGGGTGATAAGATATTTGGTACCAAGTAAACAATGAGCCGACTAAATCAGTCGGCTTTTTTTTGGTTTTGTTTTACCCGTCATACTTCAATAAAACTTCACAGAGGATCAATCCATGACCCGTCGTGTCATCGGGGTAAGTGAACGTCTGCCGCTCTTGCAGACTATCCCCCTGAGCTTGCAGCACCTGTTTGCCATGTTCGGCGCCACCGTATTGGTGCCGATTCTATTTAAAATTAACCCGGCAACGGTGTTGTTGTTCAACGGTGTCGGCACATTGTTATACCTCTACATCTGTAAAGGTAAAATCCCGGCTTATCTGGGCTCAAGCTTCGCCTTTATTTCACCGGTTCTGTTGCTGTTACCGATGGGCTATGAAGCCGCGCTTGGCGGATTTATCGTCTGCGGGGTGCTGTTTTGTCTGGTGGCGCTGATTGTCAAAAAAGCCGGGATCGGCTGGATCCATGTGGTATTCCCACCGGCGGCGATGGGTGCCATTGTTGCGGTGATCGGACTCGAACTGGCAGGTGTGGCGGCGAACATGGCCGGATTATTACCGGCTGATGGCGTGGCGGTGGACTCCACCACGATCATCATTTCGATGGTGACCTTGGGTGTGACCGTGCTGGGTTCGGTGCTGTTCCGTGGTTTTCTGGCGATCATCCCGATTTTGATCGGTGTACTGGTCGGTTACGGGCTGTCGTTCTTTATGGGCGTGGTCGATACCTCCGGCATCGCGCAGGCGCACTGGTTTGCGCTGCCTACCTTCTACACACCGCGCTTCGAATGGGTGGCGATCCTGACCATTTTGCCGGCTGCGCTGGTGGTGATTGCTGAACACGTTGGGCACCTGGTGGTGACGGCCAACATTGTCAAAAAAGATCTGCTGCGTGACCCTGGCCTGCACCGCTCTATGCTGGCGAACGGCTTGTCTACGGTACTGTCGGGTTGCTTCGGCTCAACGCCGAACACCACCTACGGCGAAAATATCGGCGTCATGGCCATCACCAAAGTTTATAGTACCTGGGTGATCGGCGGGGCGGCTATTCTGGCGATTCTGCTCTCGTGCATCGGCAAGCTGGCTGCAGCGATTCAGGCGGTACCGGTGCCGGTGATGGGCGGCGTTTCGCTGCTGCTTTATGGCGTCATTGCCGCATCAGGTATTCGCGTGTTGATCGAATCCAAAGTGGATTACAACAAAGCGAAGAATCTGATCCTGACTGCGGTGATCCTGATCATTGGCGTCAGCGGCGCAAAAATTCACATCGGCGCGGCCGAACTGAAAGGCATGGCACTCGCGACCATCGTCGGCATCTTCCTCAGCTTGCTGTTTAAGGTCATTGAAATGGTTCGTGGCGAAGAAGAGATCATTGATATCGAGGACGAGCGCGAAAATCCAGCGGCTTGATCTCTTGGTTGAAAATATCGCCGGAGAGGATCACTCTCCGGCGGTTCGCTCGGTTAGCAAGCGGTTGTGCGGCGTGCAGTTCAACTCCGGCCGGATCCTATGCTAGAATTCTGCCCGTACATATCCGTTTAGTTAACAGCCGAGATAACCACTTTTTGTTGATGACAACATTCGCGATTTTCAGACCGTATTGGTTGAGGTGCTTCTGAATACGCCGGCACAGCTTTCCCTGCCACTTTATCTTCCCGATGATGAAACTTTTGCCAGTTTTTATCCGGGCGAGAACCCCTCTCTGCTCTCTGCCATTCAGACAGCGCTGTATCAGGAACATGGCACCTATATCTATTTCTGGTCACGCGAGGGCGGCGGTCGTAGTCATTTACTGCACGCGGCTTGTGCGGAGCTTTCTCAGCGCGGTGAAGCGGTAGGTTATGTACCGCTCGATAAGCGGGCCTATTTTGTCCCTGAAGTGTTGGACGGCATGGAGCAGCTGGCGCTGGTTTGTATCGATAACATTGAGGGGATAGCGGGGGATGATGAGTGGGAAGCCGCCATATTCCACCTGTACAATCGGATTCTGGAAACCGGGCGCACAAGGCTATTTATTACTGGCGACCGTCCGCCGCGCCAGCTCAATCTCAGCCTGCCTGATTTAGCCTCGCGGCTGGATTGGGGGCAAATCTATAAGCTCCAGCCGTTGTCCGATGAAGAGAAACTTCTGGCACTACAGCTGCGCGCGAAACTGCGGGGCTTTGAACTGCCCGAGGACGTTGGGCGGTTTTTGTTGAAGCGGTTGGATCGCGAGATGCGCACATTATTTACGACACTGGATCAGCTTGACCGGGCGTCAATCACCGCCCAGCGCAAACTTACCATTCCTTTCGTGAAAGATATTCTCAGCCTGTAGAAACAGGCTTTCACCACGTTAGAGGATCTCCAGCACTTGCTCTGGCGGACGTCCGATCCTTGCTTTGCCGTTTGCCAACACGATCGGGCGTTCGAGTAGCCGTGGATGGTCGGCCAGCGCCTGCAGCAGTTGCTGCTCGTTCATCGCCGGGTCGGCCAGATTCAATTCTTTGTAAATCTCTTCGCCTTTACGCATCAGTTCGCGCGCTGAACTGAACCCCAGTTTGCTGATCAGCGCTTTCAGTGTGTCAATTGAGGGCGGCGTTTCCAGATACATGATCACGTCGGGCTTCAGACCTTTCTCTTCGAGTAACTTCAGGGTTTCACGGCTCTTACTACAGCGTGGGTTGTGATAAATCGCGACATCGTGGTGTGGCATATTGATAACCTCATATTCATACCGGGCTTAGCCCTTCTGATATTGACGGAAACGCTTTTGCAACTGACGCAATTGGTCAATACGCGCGTCGTAGCGTGCCTGCTCCAGACTTCCCAGCTTTTGCAGCGCGCTGGCGTTACCCAATAAGTCTATCGCCTGATCAAGACGGCCGACCAGCGCCATGCTTTCTGCTCTGGCGGCCAGTTCCTGTGCGCGTAAGCCTTGTGCGGCAGCAGCCTGCGACAGTAAATCCCAGCCATTCGGGTCATTCGGATAGGTGAAAGTATAGCGGTTGAGAATGCGGCTGGCGTTGGCGGGCTGGCCGCCTTCTACGTAAGCATTGGCCAGGTTCAGCAGCAGCACCGGGTTTTTACTGGTCTCTGCGTTGGCTTTTTCCAGCCGTGCGATGGCCTGTGGCGCACGTTTTTGATCAACGTCGACATCGGTGGCTAAATCCAGGAACCAGTCGTTGCCCGGATTTTGCACCAGCAGGGAGTCCAGAATGGTACGCGCCTGATCGTATTTCTTCGCTTTGTAGAACTGAAGCGCCTGGCCGTAGCGGGCGGCCAATTGATCGCGCACATTGCCGTTGCTCAATTGGTGCAAATAATCATCGCTCAATGGATAGGATTCTGAACCATACATGCCCAGAATTCGCACTTTGGCTAACAGGAAACTTTGCGACGAATGCACCGTCGGATGTGACATCTGATTGGCACGGTTGCGAATATCCGCCAAACGGCTGTCCGGCAGGGGATGCGTTAGCAGCATTTCCGGCGGTTTGCTCGAATAGCTTGAAAGGTCGGCTAATTTTTGCAGGAAAGCGGGCATCGCCTGCGGATCAAACCCCGCGCGTTGCAGTACCTGAATGCCGATGCGGTCAGCCTCTTGCTCATTACCCTGCGTGAAGCTGATCATATTTTGCTGGGTTCCTGCGAGGGTACCGGTCAGGGCCGCCATTCCGGCTTGCGGACTGGCCATCGCCAGCAGGATCGAGCCGAGTGCGCCAACCCAGGTCAGCGGCGCACTTTTTTGTTGATCTTCCATCGCACGCGCCAGATGGCGCTGGGTAACGTGCGAGATTTCATGCGCCATGACCGAGGCCAGTTGGCTCTCATTGTCGGTATAACGGAACAGCGCAGAGTGCAGTACCACGTTGCCACCAAAGAAGGCGAAGGCGTTCAGTTCATCGTTATTGACGATATAGAAATGGAAAGGGGTACGCACCGAGTAAGCGCTGGCCACCAGACGCATACCCAGTTCATTGATGTACTGATTGAGCAGGGGATCGTTAATCAGCGGGGTGCTGGCACGCATCTGGCGAACATAGAAATCGCCCATTTGCAGTTCCTGATCAATACTTAGAGTACCTCCGGCAGTGGTGCCCATATCCGGCAGTTGATCGGCGATCGACGGTTTGTTCGGGTTAGTTGACGCGATGGGGGTCGTCCAGTAAGAACTGTCATCTGCGAGGGCAGGGGCAACCACACCCGCCAACATTGTGCCCATCAATAGGGCGGTCACCGTTTTGTTAAACCGCATTGCCATAATTAAGCCAATCCTAATGAATAATTGATCACTCTGACGTAAACAGCCATAAGAGCTCTTCTTCCGTGAAACGGACTCCAGTACACTCTTTCACTGGCACATTCTTTGCTATTTTTCTGACACTTAATAGTAGTCTTATCAGAAAATTTTGAAGCGCTTAAACATTACCCTCTGTGACAACCGTTTCATCATAAAGTTACGTTAAGGCTGAAGCAGAGGCAGGGACGCAGGCAAACCCTGTGCTGGCCCGTTATACCAGGATCTTACAGGAGCGATATCCGATGTTAGAGATGTTATTACAATGGTACCGCCGACGTTTCACCGATCCTCAGGCTATTGCCTTATTGGCTATTTTGGTCGCTGGATTTTGTATTCTCTATTTTCTCAACGGTATTCTTGCCCCGTTACTGGTGGCGATTGTGCTGGCGTATTTACTCGAATGGCCAGTGGCCCGGCTGCAACATCTTGGGCTTTCCCGCACGCTGGCGAGCAGCGTAGTGCTGCTGATTTTCGCCGGTGTAGTGATGCTGGCGGTGTTCGTTATCGCACCGGTCACCTGGCAGCAGGGCATCAATTTGATGGCCGATCTGCCCAGTATGCTCAACCGTTTTTACGATTTTGCCGCGACCTTGCCGAAGCGCTATCCTGCGCTGGTGGACGCCGGGATCATCGATATGATGGCTGAAAACCTGCGCGCCAAGCTGTCGGGCGTTGGCGACAATCTGGTGAAATTTTCACTGGCCTCGCTGGTCGGTTTACTGACGCTGGCGATTTATCTGATTCTGGTCCCCATGATGGTCTTTTTCCTGCTCAAAGACAAAGAGCAGATGCTCAGCGCAGTACGCCGCGTGCTGCCTCGTGACCGTGGTCTGGCAGGTCAGGTCTGGCAGGAGATGAACCAGCAAATCACCAATTATATCCGTGGCAAAGTGCTGGAGATGATCATCGTCGGCGTGGCGACTTACCTGGTGTTCTTCATCATGGATATGCGTTATTCGCTGCTGCTGGCGGTGCTGGTCGGGCTGTCGGTTCTGATCCCTTATATTGGCGCGATGCTGGTGACGATCCCCGTTGTTGTCGTGGCGCTATTTCAGTGGGGGATGGGGGCTGATTTCTGGACGCTGTTCGTGGCGTATCTTGTGGTGCAGGGGCTGGATGGCAACGTGATTGTGCCGCTGCTGTTCTCCGAGGCGGTGAATTTACACCCGCTGGTGATCATCCTCTCGGTGGTGATTTTTGGCGGGCTGTGGGGCTTCTGGGGCGTATTCTTTGCGATTCCTTTAGCCACGCTGGTGAAAGCCGTGGTGCATGTCTGGCCAGATGAATTGCTCAATGAGACGCCTTAAAAGGCCATCGCTGCCCGGTTGATAGACATAAAAAAAGCGCGTCTGCGCTTTTTTTCATCACAATCAACTGTCGCGAAAGCTTATTTCTCGTTGAGATAAGCCATAACGATGTCGTGGTGGTTGCTGGTTTTGAAATCGTCGAAGACTTTCTCAACCTTGCCGTTACCGTCGAGCAGGAAGCTGATGCGGTGAATGCCGTCATAGGTTTTGCCCATGAAGCTTTTCTCGCCCCAGACGCCAAACTGTTCGCAGACCTGATGATCTTCGTCTGACAACAGTGTGAAGTTCAGCAGCTCTTTTTCAGCAAAGCGTGAAAGTTTTTCTGGTTTATCAGTGCTGATCCCCAGCACTTCTACACCGGCCTGCTTCAGTTGATCCATATTGTCGCGCAGACCGCAGGCCTGCACGGTACAACCTGGTGTCATGGCCTTAGGATAGAAATAAACCAGGACCTTTTGTCCCTGGAAGTCGGCCAGATTAATTTGTTCGCCATCTTGATCGGGCAAACTAAATTGCGGCGCAGGATCACCGGCTTTCAGTGGGCTCATTATATATCTCCGTCAATTGTCTTTATGCTGAGTGTTGCTCACGACATTAATACTGCCTTGCGCATTCAGTTCTGTACATAGCTGATGAAAAGCTTGCTCAATAATTGTCGCGTCGGTGTTAGCCGGGCTGTGGGCTGTAATTTGTATAGACAACTGCGCAGGGGTCACGCCGTCGGCCGGACGGGTTTTCGACGCCAGTTCGGCAATGTTCATTTGATGCGTGTCGAACAGATCGGTGAAGCGCTCTATCAGGTGCGGTGAATCTTTGACCTCGACCTTCACCCACACGGTCGCAGGCATCGGCGGGCGCTCGTGGGCACTGGTACGTTTCATCACGATCAGTAACTCCAGCTCCGCGCCCTTTTGCGGCAAGGTGGATTCAATCAGGGTGATGGCATTCCAACTGCCGGAAAGAAACATGATAAACGTGAACTCGTCACCGAGCATCGCCAGACGGCTGTCTTCAATATTACAACCGCAACTGCTGACCTGACGGGTAATGGTGTTTACGATACCTGGACGATCAGCACCGAGTGCGGTGATAACAAGATAGTGTTGTTGTGGCTGCGGCAAAATAGCTCTTCCTGTCATGCTTGGGAGTATTCCCAAGGTAAACATAAAAAAAACCGACGGACAAGCGCTTACAACACGTTGATTGCTTGCTTTTGCAGGGGTGTCAAAAGTACCATGAGTGACCTGTTTGTGGAGGGGATGGTTAATGTTTACGGGAAGTATTGTTGCACTGGTTACGCCGATGGACGACAAAGGTGCTGTCGATCGTGCGAGTTTAAAAAAACTGATTGATTATCATGTGTCCAGTGGTACTGCGGCGATTGTTTCCGTAGGCACAACCGGTGAGTCCGCAACGTTAACGCATGATGAACACGGTGACGTGGTCATGCAGACGCTGGAACTGGCTGACGGACGCATCCCGATTATCGCCGGAACGGGCGCTAATTCCACCGCGGAAGCGATTTCTCTCACCCAGCGCTTTGAGAATACTGGCGTTATTGGCTGTTTGACCGTCACGCCTTATTATAATCGCCCGACTCAGGAAGGTCTGTTTCAGCATTTCAAAGCGATTGCTGAACACACGTCTCTGCCGCAAATTCTCTATAACGTGCCTTCACGTACTGGCTGCGACATGCTGCCGCCAACCGTGGCGCGTTTAGCAAAAATAAAGAATATTGTTGCTCTTAAAGAAGCAACGGGGAACTTAAGTCGTGTTAGCCAGATCCAAGTGCTGGTTGATGATGAAGACTTCATTCTGCTGAGTGGCGATGACGCCAGCGGACTGGACTTCATGCAACTCGGCGGCAAAGGGGTTATTTCTGTGACAGCCAACGTGGCGGCACGTGAAATGGCACAACTTTGTGAGCTGGCCGCGCAGGGCAATTTTGCCGAAGCGCGTCGCTTAAATCAGCGCTTGATGCCATTGCATCAGCATTTGTTTGTAGAAGCAAACCCGATCCCGGTGAAATGGGCCTGTAAGGCACTGGGGTTGATGGCAACCGATACTCTGCGTCTGCCTATGACGCCGTTAACAGATGCTGCCCGTCCGGTAGTGGAAAACGCATTAAAAAGCGCCGGTTTGCTGTAATTCTTAGGGAGATTTGATGGCCTGTTCATTAGTTCAAAAAACCAGATTGCAAAAGTCGATGGTAGCAAAAGTTGTGGGTGTATCCCTCATTATGTTGCTGGCGGCCTGTTCCAGCGATCAGCGCTATAAACGTCAGGTAAGCGGCGATGAAGCCTACCTCGATGCACCGTCAGTCAGAGAGTTGAAAGCCCCAGCAGGGATGATTCTGCCGCTGCAAAACGGCACGTATGAGATCCCCCCTGGCGCGCTGAAAGGCAACGTGGGCAAGCAACTGGATATCCGTCCTCCTATGCAGCCACTGGCGCTGCTTAATGGTTCACGGACTCAGTTTACTGGCGACAGCGGTACCGTATTACTGGAAAACACCCCGCAAAACCGCGACCTGTGGAATAACGTGGTCAAAGCGGTACAGCAGAATAACTTCAAAATCGCCAGCCGCGATGATGCCAACCAGACCTTATCTACCGATCTGGTTGACTGGAACCGTGCTGACGAAGACTTCCAGTATCAGGGCCGTTACCAGATCAGCGTTCAGCAGCAGAGCTACCAGTTAGCCCTGACGGTGAAAACGCTTGAGCTGAAACAGCAAGATAAAGCAGTGACTGCACCGGCTGAGATCCAGCGCTATAACAGCCAGATGCTCAACTCTATCACCGCCAGCCTTGATAAAGTTCAGCAGGATAATCAGGCCCGTCTGGAAAACCGTAAAGTCGGCGAAATCGACGTTCAGAGTGGCGCTGATGACACCGGTTTAGCGGTGCTGATTGTGCGTTCTTCTTACGGCGTAGTGTGGGATCGTCTGCCAAATGCCCTCGCGAAAGCCGGCATGAAAGTGACCGAAAGCAGCCGTCCGCAGGGTACGCTGTCTGTTACTTACAAACCGTTGAATGACGATGCATGGCAAACCTTAGGTGCGAAAGATCCGGGTCTGACTTCCGGTGATTACAAACTTCAGGTCGGCGACCTCGATAACCGCAGCAGCTTGCAGTTCCTTGATCCTAAAGGACATGCACTCAGCCAGTCGCAAAACGACGCGATGGTTACTGTGATGCAGGCCGCGTTCAACCAGAGCAGCGCGACGAAGTAAATGTTATCAGAAAGGGGCTTCGGCCCCTTTTTACATCCTTTTGTTTTATCGGATGAAGTTGCAAGTATTACCACTACATATTGGAGTAACTTAAGATGCAAAAGTTAGCTGAGTTGTATCGCGGAAAGGCGAAAACCGTCTTCACCACCGAAAACCCAGATCTGCTGGTGTTGGAGTTCCGCAACGATACGTCAGCACTGGATGGTCAACGCATTGAGCAGTTCGACCGTAAGGGCATGGTTAACAACAAGTTTAACCACTTCATCATGACCAAGCTGGAAGAAGCCGGTATTCCAACCCAAATGGAACGTCTGCTGTCTGACACCGAAGTGTTGGTGAAAAAGCTGGATATGGTCCCGGTTGAATGCGTGATCCGTAACCGTGCTGCGGGTTCGCTGGTCAAACGTCTGGGCATTGAAGAAGGTCTGGAACTGAATCCGCCGTTGTTCGATCTGTTCCTGAAAAACGATGCGATGCATGATCCGATGATCAACGAGTCTTATTGCAAAACGTTCGGTTGGGTTAATGAAACGCATCTGGCGCGTATGAAAGAGCTGAGCTACCAAGCCAACGACGTGCTGAGCAAGCTGTTTGATGATGCCGGTCTGATTCTGGTCGACTTCAAACTGGAATTCGGTCTGTTCAACGGTGAAGTGGTGCTGGGCGATGAGTTCTCTCCTGATGGCAGCCGTCTGTGGGACAAGAAAACGCTCAACAAGATGGACAAAGATCGCTACCGCCAGAGTCTGGGTGGCCTGATCGAAGCTTATGAAGAAGTGGCTCACCGCATTGGTGTGAAACTGGACTAAGCGGTAACGCTTTTTTTAGCCGGACGACGCAATCGTTTACGCGCGACGTTATCCGTAAAACGGGGGTCATTATGACCTCCGTTTTTTATTTCTCCTGCGCTTATTCCCCTGAATTTTTTCCTTTTGTGAATACCTGCCCTAAAATTGTCCCTTCGGGTGAAAGATATTTCCTAAACTCATTATCAGGTCTTAACAAAATAGCAGGGAGATGAGCGTATGCGTTGGCAAGGTCGTCGCGAAAGCGACAATGTGGAAGACAGACGCGGGCAAGGTTCTGGCAGCGGATCGGGCAGCCTCGGCGGTATACGTCTGCCTATCCGTGGCAAAAGTGGCATCGTGATCCTCATTGTCGTGCTGGTGGCCGGTTACTACGGCGTGGATCTCTCGCCGCTGCTTGATGGTGGGCAATCAGGTGGCGCACAACAGCAAACGCGCGCTCAGTCAATAAGCCCGAAAGATGACCAGCAAGCCAAATTCACCTCGGTGATCCTCGCCTCGACCGAAGATACCTGGAAAGAAATTTTCCAGCGCCAGGGGCAAACTTACGTTGACCCTAAACTGGTGATGTATCGCGGTGCAACCCGTACCGGATGCGGTACCGGTCAGTCTGTCATGGGGCCGTTTTACTGCCCGGCAGACAGCACGGTGTATATCGATTTATCCTTCTATCAGGAGCTGAAAGACAAGCTTGGTGCAGGCGGTGACTTTGCTCAGGGTTATGTCGTGGCGCACGAAGTTGGCCACCATGTGCAGCACCTGATGGGTATCGATAGCAAAGTACGCCAGATGCAGCAGGGTGCGTCGCAGACCGTTGCCAACCAACTGTCGGTGAAGATGGAACTGCAGGCCGACTGTTTTGCCGGTGTCTGGGGACACAGTATGCAGCAGCAAAATGTACTGGAAACGGGGGACCTGAAAGAGGCGCTCGACGCTGCACAGGCCATTGGCGATGACCGTTTGCAACAGCAGGGGCAGGGGCGTGTTGTGCCGGACAGCTTTACCCACGGCAGCTCGCAGCAGCGTTACACCTGGTTCAAGCGCGGCTTTGACCGCGGGGATCCAAACCAGTGCAACACCTTTGCCAGCCGTTAATCTCCCGCCAATTCAGGCCATTCACCGCTGGTCTGTCTGAAGAAACTGTTCAATAATTAGCGCTCGATCCAGAGGGGCTCGCGGGCCTCTCTCTCTTTCTTTATTGAAGCGCAGGGACAGCCATGGCCTTTCTTGATCCTACTCTGTTGATTTTACTGGTCTTCGCCGGTCTCGGTATCATCAGCAATAACAGTGCCGTTACCATCGCGATGTTCTTTCTCCTCACCGTTCGTATCACGCCACTCAACCAGTTTTTCCCCTGGATTGAACGCTATGGCCTGACTGTGGGCATCATTATTCTGACCATTGGCGTTATGGCACCGATTGCCAGCGGCAAGATCAGCGCCAGCACCGTGGTGCACTCTTTTATGCACTGGAAATCTATTCTGGCGATTGTGGTCGGCGTGCTGGTGTCGTGGCTGGGCGGGCGAGGCCTGACGCTGATGGGCTCTCAGCCCCACCTGGTGGCCGGTCTGCTGGTCGGCACCGTGCTCGGTGTGGCGCTGTTTAAAGGCGTGCCGGTTGGGCCGCTGATCGCTGCCGGTCTGCTCTCGTTGATGGTGGGGAAAACCTGACGTGACGCAACCTGTTCCTGCGTTGAAAACCGCCCTGCAACATCAGATGCAGCAACGGGGTGTGCGTCGCCTGCTGGTATTGAGCGGTAAAGCGGACTGGTGCGCAGAGCAGGCCTTTGCGTTCAGTGAAGGGTTGAGCGGGGACTGGTTGTGGGTCAGTGACAGAGCGCCGCTATGGGCTGACTCCATCACTTTCTCTGCTGTTCATACCTTGTTGGGACAGGAAAAACTGCACGGCGTATTTGACGCACGGCTCGGGCTGAACGCGGAGGCGCTGGCTACTTTCGCTGGCGCGCTGCGTGCCGGAAGCTGGTTAGTGTTGCTGGTGCCGGAGTGGTTGCGGTGGCCGCGGTTACCCGACGAGGACAGCATCCGCTGGAGTGAGCAGCCCGAGCCTATTCCCACGCCGAATTTTATTCGGCGTTTTCAGCAATGTCTTGAGCAGGAGCCTACCTGCCTGATCTGGCACCAGCATCAGCCCTGCGCGTTGACTCCGTTACCGGCGGCACCCGGCTGGACGCCGCCGGACGGCCAGCCGACGCCACAACAGCAACAAATCTTGTCACGTCTGTTGTGCGCGCAAGAGGGCGTTTGGGTGCTGACGGCGGCACGTGGCCGGGGGAAATCAACGTTGGCAGGGATGCTGGTGGCGACGTGGGCGGGAACATGTTGGGTCACCGCACCTGCCAAAGCCTCGGCGCAGCAGCTTTGCGAACAAAGCCAGGGAAAGGCGCAATTCTGGTCGCCCGATACGCTGCTGGAATATTGCGAAAATAATACCGTCACCGGTATCGACTGGTTACTGATCGACGAAGCGGCTGCTATTCCTGCGCCGTTATTAACAAAACTGGTCGCCTGCTTCCCACGCGTGCTGCTGGCCACCACTGTGCAGGGCTATGAAGGTACTGGCCGTGGTTTTATGCTCAAGTTCTGCGCGTCGCTGCCGCAGTGGCATGACCTGCGTCTGGATGCGCCGATCCGCTGGTCACCGACTGACCCTCTCGAGCCTTTTATCGACCACCTGCTGCTGTTTAATGACGCCGCTGCTTTGGCCCTTCAGCCTGAAAAAGATGTTCAAATCTGCCCGATAGACGCCGCGCAATGGCTGGCAGAGCCTGACCTGCTGGCTGGTTTTTACGGCCTGTTGACCAGCGCACATTACCGGACTTCGCCACTGGATTTACGTCGCCTGCTCGATGCGCCCGGCAGCTATTTTGCTGCGGCAATGTTACAAGCCAGTGTCGCGGGGGCGATATGGCTGGTGGATGAAGGGGGATTAAGCGACGTGCTGGCCCATGAAGTCTGGGCCGGAAGGCGGCGTCCGCGTGGCAATCTGGTGGCACAATCGCTGGCGGCGCACAGCGGGCAGATCTGCGCGTCGGTGCTGTGCTCGCGCCGTGTCAGCCGGATTGCTGTTCAGCCAGATGCACGCCGTCACGGTATCGCGCAGGCATTACTATCTCAGCAGGCTGAACTGGCCGCGTTGCAGGGGCTGGATTTCCTGTCGGTCAGTTTTGGTTATACCCCCGAACTGGCTGCTCTGTGGCAGCGCGCCGGTTACCGGTTGGCACGTATTGGCAGCCAGCGGGAAGCCAGCAGCGGTTGCTTCGCCGCGATGGCGGTACTGCCGCTCAGCGAGGCTGGTCACGCGATGAGTGACTCTGCGGCGCAGCAGTTGACGCGTGATTGGTACTGGTTGCAGCGCATCATTCCCCTTGATTTGCCTCTGTCCGTCAGCGATGACGCGACATTGACGGATGCCGACTGGCGCGAACTGGCCGGGTTTGCCTTTGCTCACCGGGCGCTGGAAAGCAGCTATGCGGGGTTGCAGCGTCTGTTGCTGAATTGCGAATTACCGCTGGTGATGTTGCGCAGCCATCTTCAACGGGGGCTTTCTGCGGCACAGTGCGTTGATCTTTTGCAACTGAGTGGCCGCAAAGCGTTGCTGCGCCGCTGGCGCGAGGAAACGGCGCAGGCTTTGGCACATGTCGATGTCACTGCCTGTCAGCACTGGCAGCAATTCACCTTACCGCGTCTTACCTCGTTGCAATAAATCGAAAAAGTCGTTCAATAAAACCCGGTTTCACCCCAGCGGGCACAGGGTATAGTGGATCAAGACTCGTGCCACTGAGGGCACAGAAAACCGACAAACATAAGGCATCACCATGACCATTGAAAGCATCGTTGTTCAGCAGCCGGAAACCGCGGCAGACCGACTTATTTTGCTGTTCCACGGTGTCGGTGATAACCCGGTGTCGATGGCCGATATAGGTAAATTTTTCGCACACGCTTTTCCTCATGCATTGGTCGTGAGTATCGGCAGTCCAGATGTGTGCGATTTTGGCCGGGGGTTCCAGTGGTTCTCGGTGCAGGGTGTAACAGAGAAAAACCGCCAGTCGCGCATCGACGCGGCAATGCCATTATTTATCAGTACCGTGCGAGAATGGCAGAAAAGTAGCGGCGTGACGGCGCCAAACACTGTGCTGGTCGGTTTTTCCCAGGGCACGATTATGGCGCTGGAATCCACCAAGGTGGAAGCCGGCCTGGCGGGCAGAATTGTGGCGTTCAGCGGGCGCTTCGGCAACCTGCCGGAAACCCCGATTGATGCGGGAACCCTGATTCATTTTATTCACGGCGAACAGGATCCGGTGATCAACCCCTTCCAGTCAAAAAGCGCAGCCGAACGTCTGACATCGCTGGGTAATCACTGCACTCTGGACCTGCAACCTGATATGGCGCACGGACTGGATCCACAGATGATTAATACCGCGCTGGCCTATTTGCGTCAGTGAATGAGCGCCAATAAAAAAGCAGCCACAGGGCTGCTTTTTGCGTCTGACAGCCTTACTTCTTCTTCGGCCAATCGTCATCGTTATCCCACTCGGCATTATTATCGCGATGCGGCGGAACTTCAGGTTTATCGTTGAGGTACTTTTTGACATCTACACGGCTCAGCTCTTTAACGCCGCTGATGATGATCCCGGCCAAAATGATCAGGATGATCCACCAATAATCTTTAATCCACTCCATGGCTGACTCCTTAATTGATTGCGATAAAACGCGGGAAGATCGTTGCCAGATGGGCTGTCACCCAGTCTGCACCTGCAACGTCTTGTCCAAGCCAAGCGTTGATAAGAACCTCCGGGGTGAGTTGCGCTGCGCACAGTTCGGCCAGAGGACGATAACTCAGATGCCAGGGTTCGACGGCCACGCCGCCGTGATCTTCGGCAAAGGGCCGGTAAAAACCAAACTCCGCCATACTAACCGTAAGCCACTGATTCAGCGTGGCGAAATAACCGCCTGTCTCATACTCCCAGGGTTCCAGCTGCAGTTTACTGCCCGCCGGTAATAATGTTGGATCGTAGACATCCAGATCGCTGCCCCAATGATGGCGACTGGCGCCCGGCAGGGCCGACCAGCGCAGGATCAGCTCACAGCGCTCAGCATCGGTCAGCGAGCTGACCTCAACCGGCTGACTCTGCTTATCTAATACTGGCCGTTCACCGCGAAATTTGCCATTCCAGATAGCCAATTGGCGGTCGAAATCACGGAAAGTGCTGGCCGGTTGCAGATCAAACCCGGCGATACGCGCCGCCGCCTGCATACGGCCAAATGCCTCTGCGGCTTCTGGTTGCAGGCGGTGCGGGCCGTCGCCCAACGGCACTAAATGCGTCGCACAACGGCCTGTCAGCATTGCATTATCTATCATGCGACCAACTGTTCCATGATGCGTTGATACATGCGGCTGAGCAGTTGAAGATCCGCCGCGTGGACGCATTCGTTAATTTTGTGGATGGTGGCATTGACTGGCCCCAGTTCCACCACCTGTGCGCCCATCAGCGCGATGAAACGCCCGTCTGAGGTGCCACCGGTGGTTTGTAGTTCGGGCGTGATTTCACTGTAATGGCGCACGGCGTTAACCACGGCATCCACCAGTTCGCCGCGCGAAGTGAGGAAGGGTTGGCCAGAAACGACCCAGTTAAGGGTGTACTGCAGGTTATACCGGTCGAGCAATTCGGCCACGCGCTGTTTGATCACCGCGTCGGTTAGCTCAGTGCTGAAGCGGAAATTGAACTGCACATAGAGTTCGCCGGGGATCACATTATTACTGCCGGTGCCGGCATTGATATTGGCAATCTGCATACTGGTTGGCGGGAAGAATTCGTTACCCTGATCCCACTCGGTTGCCACCAATTCATTCAGCGCAGGCATTGCGCGGTGTACCGGGTTGTCCGCCAGATGTGGATAGGCGACGTGGCCTTGCACGCCATGAACGTGCAGGTTAGCTGTCATCGAACCACGACGGCCATTTTTGACAATATCGCCCACGCGGCTGGTGCTCGATGGCTCGCCGACCAGGCAGAAGTCCAGCCGTTCGCGGCGCTCCATTAACGCATTGATCACTTTTATCGTGCCGTTGACCGCGCTGGCTTCTTCGTCCGAGGTGATGAGAAATGCCAGGCGTCCTTTGTGGTTCGGGTTGCTGGCCACAAAGCGTTCAGCGGCGACGACCATCGCAGCCAGTGAGCCTTTCATATCGGCCGCGCCGCGCCCGTACAGCATGCCGTCGCGCAGGGCGGGTTCAAACGGACCAGTAACCCACAGCTTATGATCGCCAGTCGGTACGACGTCAGTATGCCCGGCAAAGGCCAGCGTTTTGCCTTGGCCACGCGTTGCCCAAAAATTGAGCGTATCGCCAAAATTCATCGGCTCGATATGAAAGCCGATGGCTTTTAACCGGGCGATCATGATCTCCTGACAGCCTGCATCATCCGGGCTGAGGGAAGGGCGGCGGATTAATTGCTGTGCTAAACCGAGTACCGGGCAACTCATGTTACTTCACCTCCGTGAGGAACTGCTGATAGCTTTCAGGCTTGAAACCCAACAGGGACTGGCCGCTGGCGGCGAGTAAGAAGGGACGTTTAATGATAGCCGGGTGCTCCAGCATCAGGGCTTTGGCAGCGGATTGATTATCACAGCCCGCACGCGTTGCCTCATCCAGCTTGCGCCAGGTCGTGCCTTTGGTGTTCAACATCGCTTCCCAGCCCTGTTTGTCGATAAGCTGCTGTAAAAGTGCGTCATCCAGGCCATCAGCCCGGTAATCATGAAAGCGATATTCGCTGCCGTTCTCGTCCAGCCAGCGGCGGGCTTTTTTGACGGTATCGCAATTTTTAATGCCATAAAGGGTGAAAGGAACCGCCGAGGATGTTTCTGCCATGGAAAACGTTACCTGTGATCATTATTTAAAGCCGGGCCAGTTTGATTGCCCAAAGTTATTAACAATAATGCGGGAAAATCGAAACAGGGTCCAGACAGGAAGGGGCTTAAAGCCCCGGTCTGAATTTATTGAGCATTTTTCTTACCCGATGATTCTTCTGTCAGTACTTTGATTTCACGTCCATTCACAAAAGTGGAGACAGACTGCGGTTTTCCATCCGGGAAGTTATAAATATAGGGCCCGTCCAGCTCACCATTGCGGTAGCTGCGGTCGGCGCGCAGGGTGACGCCATCGTCATAATATTCAATTTCATGGCCGTCCAGTTTTCCCTGCACATAATCGGCCTGATAAACCCTTTTCCCTGCCGCGTTATATTTCTGATACAGGCCGTCAGGAATGTCATCTTTGTAATGGATCACCTGCGTCAGCTGACCGTTTTTGTCACTCCAGCGCAGTTCGCCCTGTTTTTTCCCGCCGGTCAACGGGACCTGTTGAATCTCGCCGTCACCGGTTTTCAGTTTCCACACGCCGTTAGCGATGCCTTTGACAAATGGGCCTTCGCCATGTTCTGCAACCCAATAGCCTTCACGCTGGTCATCGACATAATCACCTTTTAGCCAGACAACGCCCGCCAGACGCCGCTCGCTCGGGCCGTTGCGCTGGTTATGCAGATAGGTGTCAAAACCGCTCAGCTCTGGCGTTTCACCGTTCACACCGTCGCTGATTTCCCAGCGGCCCTCGCGCTGGCTATTTTTCATCATGCCGCTGGCGGTCTCTTCTTGCGTGCTAATGGTCCACAGGCCTTGCTGTTGACCTTCGACAAATTCCCCGGCTGTTTCGTAGCGCTGGCTGTACGTAACCCATTTTCCGCTGGCGATGCCATGTTTATAAAAACCCGTCACCACACCGTCCTCCTGCAAATAATTCACATAGGGGCCGTTCTCACTGCCGCTGAATTTAGCCGGGTCAGATTGCCAACTCACGTTGGTGACACGGAAGGTCGGAATATTGCTGGCTTCGCTGAGTTCCTGCCGCAGATAGGTGGCAGTCAGAAACAGTCCGTCTTTTTGTGCGAAGGTTTTTTTATAGAAGAAGACGCCATCAGCCGGTTGTTTTTCGGCATGTGAGGGTTCACCGTTGTCGAGATACCAGCCTGCGACGCTACCCTGCGTGTAATCCGTTTGATCAAAATCGGCATTGCCGGTTTTAGGGTATTGTGCGTTGTAGTCATACGGCGGCAATTTGCCGAGCGCACGTTTGATGAGCGTTGAGTTGAGGTCTTTGCTCTTGTGGACCAGGTTATCCAAAGCCGGTTGTAATTGCGGGACGGGGATATAGCTGCCATCTGGCCTGTACCGCCAGGCACGGAGCGCGAATGTGCCGTGGCTTTTACTCAACACCAGCGTGATCTGGCCTGTGTTATCAACATCGGCATAAATCACTGATTCGATAGTAGAATCAGGAAAAGTACCGAGCAGATGGGGAAGGTGATCGACGCTTTGATCCTCTTCACTGCAGAAACAGTAATAGCCTTTGACTGCCTGATTCTCCTGAATAAATACCAGTATGGCACTGCTGTAACGTGCACCGGAAATTACCGGATGCGCCAGCGTTTTACCCTGATAAAAAGATAACGCGGTTTCGTCGGATGCCACCGATGCGGTGCTGGCCAGCACGCCCGTGCTCAGCAATACCACGCTAATCAGTAATTCTGCCGTTTTCATTCCCTGACCCGTTCCGTTGGTAAAATAATTCGCATAGGTTACCTGAAATGTTTCAGGTGGTTAATGTATTGTTGAATCAATTGATTGGTGGGAGAAACTCCCCTGTTTATGGTCAGAATAATAATCCAGGGTATTATTTTAAAATAAAACTGTGCAATTTTATTTATCAATTTGGTGGGGAGAGATGTCATGGTTATAGATGCACGAGGTATTATAAGTAAATGTGCGATGCCCGATTTTTATTCAATACGATCGAGATCATCACAATAATGTGCAATCACTTTCTTATAACGGTTTATTTCTTGCGAGGTGTCGTTTTCGGTCATCAGTAATAATAACTGTGATACTGCTTGTTTGGCGTAGCCCAAATTATAAAGCGTCATGGCGCGGAACATGCGGATATCATTCGCTTCGGGGAACCGGCTCAATCCTTCATCGAAGGTCTCAAGCGACTCCTGATATCGGCCCAATGCGCGGTAGATACTGCCCAGCCCCAGATAAGCGTCGCGTAAATCCTTGCCGCCAAGATGATGTTTAATGGCCGCCTGATAAAATGGAATAGCCTGTTGCTCCTGCCCCAGCGTGTCATACAGCGAGGCTACTTTGAATAGCAATTGCGGATGCTGCATTTGGGATGGCAGCATCCTCAGCGCACTTTGCAGCGCATCTTCATAACGGCCCTGACGGCTCAGTTTTTCAATTGTCTGTAGCATATGCACTGATTTTACTCTTTCATTACGGAGGAATGCGGCAACAGGTATCGGCGCGTTGATCAAGAACCGCCGAGGGACTAAAGCCAAATAAAATAGCGCGTCAGAGGGAATTGGGCAATCAGTGTCGGGTTTTTAGGATTAACGCTAACGTTATGATTCGCCTGATTACCGGTTTTTCAACTGTGATCCTGATTAAGATATCGGTAATTAGAATTGGTGTGGTTAAATTTTCGCCGTATAATCCCGTTCGTCAAATTCAAGGGGAGTATCATGGTCGAGCAAGAATTAGGTAATTGGAAAGACTTTATTGATGCCATGCTGCGCGGTTAACCGTCAGTTGTCAGAAAGATAAAGTGAATAACAAGGTTGAGTACGTTGTCATTGTCTTATTTAGCATCACATTAATATGACACCCGTGGGAACCCGATATAGATATCCTCATCTTGTAACGGCATACGTAGTGATATAAAAAAGTATGTCCCGATGAAACAGTTTGAACCACTTATTACACCGCAGCCTGAAGTTTTATATAAAATATTACGGCAGTTGCAGGAAAAAGTGACAGTAAAAATATAAAGGCGCTAATTCACATTAGCGCCTTTTTTATGGATCAATTTTCGGTTTTAATTGTGCGGATCTTGTTTAGTTTCAATGATATCGCCAATCAGGGGCGTTGCCTGATGTTTCGCCGGGAAACGGCGGCGCACTAATACAAAGAACAGCGGGACGAAGAAGATAGCCAGCACAGTGGCCGAAATCATCCCACCGATAACCCCGGTACCTACCGCGTGCTGACTGGCTGAACCTGCACCCTGGCTGGTTGCCATCGGCAGTACACCGAACACGAACGCCAGTGAGGTCATCAGAATCGGGCGCAAACGCTGGCGCGAGGCTTCGAGTGTGGCTTCCAGCAACGCCTTGCCCTTGAGGTTAAGATCATTGGCGAACTCAACAATCAGGATGGCGTTTTTGGCCGAAAGTCCGATGATAGTCAACATCCCTACCTGGAAGTATACGTCGTTTTCCAGCCCGCGCAGCCAGGTGGCGATCACTGCACCAATTACCCCGAGCGGCACCACCATCATGACTGAGAAGGGTATTGACCAGCTCTCATACAGCGCTGCCAGGCAGAGGAAAACGACCAGTAGCGAGATGGCGTACAGTGCCGGAGCCTGCGCACCGGAGAGGCGTTCCTGATAGGAAAGGCCAGTCCATTCCAGACCGAAACCGCTCGGCAGTTTGGCAACCAGCTGTTCCATATCGTCCATTGCTGCGCCGCTGCTGACGCCAACGGCTGCTTCACCAACAATTTCTACCGCAGAATAACCGTTATAGCGCTCCAGACGCGGCGAACCGGTTTGCCAGCGTGAAGTGGCGAAAGCGGAGAACGGCACCATGGTGCCCGAAGCATTACGCACGAACCATTTGTTCACGTCATCAGGCAGCATGCGGTAGGGCGCATCGCCCTGGACATAGACCTTTTTGACGCGGCCACGATCAACAAAATCATTGACGTAAGTCGACCCCCATGCGGTGCTCAGTGTGCTGTTGATATCCGCAATGGCCACGCCGAGTGCCTGCGCTTTTGCCTGATCGATGTCTATCTGCAATTGTGGGCTGTCATCAAGGCCGTTATGGCGCACACGGCTCAGATTGCTGTTCTTGGCGGTCATATCCAGCAGTTGATCACGGGCATTCATCAAGGCATCGTGACCAAGACCGGCATGATCTTGCAATTCCATGTCAAAACCCGCCGAGGTACCCAGCCCGTTAATCGACGGTGGTGCACTGGCTATTACACGTGCTTCTTTAATTTTGCGGAACTCTTTGGTCGCGCGCTCGATGATATCAAAGGCCGAATTGGCGCCAGAGGTGCGGCTATCCCAATCCGTCAGGCGTACGAACATACGCGCAACGTTCTGGCCGTTACCACCAGGGCCTGCACCCAGCGTCGCAAACACCGAAATCACGTCTTTTTTCTCATCCGTCAACAGATAGTGTTCAATCTTCTCGACTACTTTTTGCGTCTGTTGCAGTGTGGCACCCGGCGGCAACTGCACCTGAATGGTAAACACGCCCTGATCTTCCTGCGGCAGGAAGGAGGTCGGCAGTTTGACGAACAGGAAGGCCAGAATGCCCAGAATCAGCAGATAACCCAGCATGTAGCGCAAGCTGTGTTTGAGAACGCTGCTTACACCGTTTTCATAGCGGTTGGCATTGCGGTCAAACATGCGGTTAAACCAGCCGAAGAAACCCGTTTTACCGTGGTGATGTCCTTTGGCGATGGGCTGCAATAACGTTGAGCACAGGGCAGGGGTAAGCGTCAGGGCCACAAATACTGACAGCACCATTGCCGCGACAATCGTGATAGAGAACTGGCGGTAAATAGCACCGGTCGTGCCGCCAAAGAAAGCCATCGGAATAAAGACGGCCGACAGCACCATGGTGATCCCGACCAGCGCACTTTGAATCTGCCCCATCGATTTGCGCGTGGCTTCTCTGGGGCTCAGCCCCTCCTCGCTCATCACGCGCTCGACATTTTCCACCACCACGATGGCGTCATCGACCAGTAGCCCAATGGCCAGCACCATGGCGAACATCGTCAGGGTATTAATCGTATAACCGAACTGATGTAGCACCACAAAGGTGCCAAGCAGCACAACGGGTACTGCGATGGTTGGGATAAGCGTGGCACGGAAGTTTTGCAAGAACAGGTACATCACCAGGAACACCAGCACAATGGCTTCAAATAGTGTTTTCACGACGTCGGTGATGGCGGCTTTCACGAAGGGAGTGGTTTCGTAGGCGATGCGGGTTTCCAGACCGTGCGGGAAGTAGTGCGACAGCTCATCGAGACGCGCACGAACCAGTTTATCGGTTTCCAGTTCGTTGGCACCGGAGGCCAACTGAACGCCCATACCCGATGCGGCCTGCCCGTTATAACGGCTCAGGATACTGTAGTCTTCAGCGCCGAGACCTACCGTTGCGACGTCACCTAATTTGACCTGTGAACCGTCCTGATTAACCCGCAGGGTGATATCGCGGAATTGTTGTGGTGTCTGTAACTGCGATTGTGCATTGACCGTGGCATTCAGCGCCTGATAATCCACCGAGGGCGCGCCGCCCAACTGACCTACCGCCACCTGGCTGTTCTGCGCTTTGATCGCGGTAACGACGTCGGCGGTGGTCAATTGATAATTAGTGAGTTTGTTGGGATCGAGCCAGATTCGCATGGCGTATTGCGTGCCGTAGGCGGTGATGCTGCCCACACCATCAATTCGGCTCAGTGGATCCTGAATATTTGAGGCCACATAGTCGGCAATATCTTGCTTATCCATACTGCCGTCCGTGGAGACGAACGCCACGGTCATCAGATTGGTGTCACCGGTTTTCGACACGGTAACCCCCTGCGTTTGTACATCCTGCGGTAAACGCTTAAGAGCCTGTTGCAGCTGATTTTGCACTTGTTGCAGCGCTTCGTTCGGGTCGGTTCCGGCGACAAAGCTCAGTGTTATCTGCGATTTCCCGTTGCTGCTGCTCTGAGAGGACATGTACATCAGGTTATCCAGCCCGGTCATGTTCTGCTCAATAATCTGAGTAACAGTGTTCTCCAGCGTCTGCGCAGACGCGCCCGGATAAGTAGCAGAAATACGCACATTAGGTGGGGCTAAATCGGGGTACTGCTCAATAGGTAGAGAGTGAATAGCCAGCGCACCGGACAAGGAGATAATGATCGCCAAAACCCAGGCAAAAATAGGGCGATCGATGAAAAAGTTGGCCATGCGTCAAAAACCTCGTTATCACACCGGATGGTGTGACGAACATCAGTAAATAAACAGAATCTCAATCACCGGTACGGTGATGTTATATCCTGACAAGTAACTAAATGCTTAAAAGGCAAACATCCCTGAGCGCCGATGTCTTCGCATCGAAAAATTATCCCGAACGCAAAAATGATGCCACAACAGCATGCAAAGTGTGCCACAACATTCTGCATAAGCACTTTACCCGCTGGGTGGGAAGAAAACGTGGAGAAATAAAGGAGATAATGTAAAAAAGAATAGCTCTGACACATTATCCTGCCGACAATTTTCTTACTCTCAGGCTACGCTTTGATGAATACGCCAAGAGGTATTAAACAATCTTGCAATCAGAAAACAACAAAGAACAGGAGTTATTCATGGGGCTGAATTCAGTATTTGCCCGCCGATTGTATGTGTGCTGGTTGCTGAAAAATGAACCGCGCCCGAATGTACCCAAATTAATGGCGATCACGGGTTGGCCAAGGCGCACCTTGCAGGACGTCCTGAAAGCCCTGCCGGGAATGGGCGTAGAGCTGGAATTTATCCAGCAGGGTATTCGCAATAATGACGGTTATTATCAACTTAGCGGCTGGGGACCGCTGGACATGCAGTGGATTGATCTCAATCGTGAAGCGATCCTCAAAGCCATCGATCAGGAATAATCCCGGTTGTGGTGGCATGGGGGAAAAACGCACTATTTACATTGGCATACTGCCCATAAGCGCCCTATGATAACTGGCTTCTCTCATCCACTTTCTATGAGCGGGGACGCGGTATGTCATCGAAGATTGAAAACGTCAAAAACCAGTTACTTTCTGATAACTGGTATGTTCTGCGCAAATATACCTACGACTTAATCAAACGCAATGGGGAACGCCAGCCACAGGTTCGCGAAGTCTATGATCGCGGCAATGGCGCGACCATTTTGCTTTATAACCGCAGTAAAAAAACCGTTCTGCTGATTAACCAGTTTCGTATGCCGACCTATGTCAACGGCAATGCCAGCGGCATGTTGCTGGAAACTTGCGCTGGTCTGCTGGACAACGATTCGCCGGAAGATTGCATTCGCAAAGAGGCTATCGAGGAAACCGGTTATGCAGTCGGCAACGTAGAAAAGCTGTTTGAGGCTTACATGTCGCCGGGCAGCGTTACGGAAATCGTTCATTTCTTTGCTGCCGAGTACGATGAGTCCCAGCGCCGAAACGCTGGTGGCGGAGTCGAAGATGAAGACATCGAGGTACTGGAGCTTCCGTTTACCCAAGCCCTTGAGATGATTAAAGATGGGCGCATCAAAGACGGCAAAACCATTATGCTGCTGCACTACGCGCAAAATCAGGGCTGGATGGCGTAACGCACCCGACAGGTCCCGATTAGCATTCGCTCATCACCCACAGTTTATCGTCAGAAAATTGGGCGTCGCTGTAAAAGCATAAAGGGCCGGAAGGCCCTTTATGCTTTATAACCATGATGCCTGTGAGCGGTTTATACCCACTAATGCCCTTTGGGTAATTCCATCACTAATCTACCGGTATGCCCTGCAATGGCAGTCCACGGTAAGATTGACCAGTCCGGGCTTTCGCATGAGCGTTTTACACGTGCAAAGGTTGGACCGAAATAAATCCCCTTCTCCGTGAAGTACCAGGCCGGGAAATTCCATACCTGCGCTTCGGAATAGTCACAGTCGTCATCACTCTCTTCGGTAGGTTTAGTCATTTCCGTGGGGTGTGCCAATGCCATCTGTTTTACCAGCCAGTGTGCGAATGACTTTTCACGGTATGCGGCAAAGGTATCGAAATCGACGTCACTGTTTCCCGGTGAGGCCCGGTCTTCCGCATCAATATAGTGGAAAGGCTTTCCTTCACCGACCCACAACACATCTTCAAGCGACAGGGGTTCGGCTGTTTTGGCACTCATATTGATGGGGGCTTCGCCGAAATCTGGGTGTGCGCCGCCGCAATCATAGTTAGTAAAAATACTGATGCTCACCACCTTCTGATTGAGGTAGGTCGGTGTCACCGTCTGGCTATATTCCCCTTCGCCAAATCGGCTGGCGCTCAGCATGCAGGCATGCCAGCCGATGACTTCCTGCCAGAGCCTGGCGCGCAGTTTCTGGTTAATCGCCGCAAGTTCTTTTTCAGGATAGCCAGAAACGATATCAAACAGACTGATTTGCGACTGCGGTTCGCTCCACCATTGCAGGGTATAGCCCATGAACTCCTGACGTTTCCCTTCGACCAGGCTCAGACCCGAAAGGCGTAAATATTCATACGAGTCGCTGTGGACCAGGGAGCCGGGAAAGCTGTCATCAGGCGCATCAGGCAGTACCGCAGGCGTTAACATCAACGGTAGAGATTTACCGGCCGTGTCGGTCCAGGTGCCTTGCCAGTTCCCCTGATCGTCATGATCCAGCGTCAGGGTCGGGCGGGCCGTGTCGTCGAAGTCATCGGCACCTTCATTCAGGCTCAGCTCATTGTCTTTCAGCGTGCCATTAAGCGGTAGGTCCAGCCGGTGTTTTTGATAAAAATAGCGCCCTGTTACCTCATCAGGTTTATTGAGATCCAGTTCCACCACAATGTTGGCTTTGCCGAGCGTGCCGGTAAATACAGAAAGCGGTTCTTCAGCAAAGGCGGACGATGAAAAAAACGCCACCCATATAATCCAAAACTTCATCCGTTTCTCCTGAAAAATGAGGTTTATCCTTTTAGTACTTTTTATGGTTTCGACGAAAAACGATGTTCAGCTACAGAATATCAGCCTGACGAGTGAGTTAATGTGTCATCAGCTATTTTTTGTTGGGTATTTGATTATTGTGCAATTTATGTCATTGCCCAGCATCCTCTTACGCTATTATCAAGACGATGAATTCGCAAAAAGAGCAGAAGTGATGATTTCCAATTGGATAACCGCCCCCCTATTTTTGCTGACCGGCCTGCTGAGCGGTAACGTACAGGCCGAACCGTTACAGGCCACCTATAATGACTGGCAAGTCAGTTGCGACAACCTAAACCACTGCTCCACTCGAAATTCGCAGGATGGTCAGGAACTGGTATTGAATATTACCCGGGAAGCCGGTGCAGAAGGACGTTCATCAATCAAAATTGATTATCAGCGCAATGGCGACGAGCAGATCAGCGTGCAGCCTATCGTGAATCGTTTACAACTGGATGGCAAAACACTGACGTTCAATCATCGTGAATGGGATATCAGCAAAAAGCAGCTTTCTACCACGAACCGTTTTGTCGTAAATGAATTTATCACCGCCATTCGTGAGGGTAAATCGATTCAACTGGGCGGTAAGCTGGAGTCGCCAACAGCGGTGCCTCCGGTCATTTCCCTTAAAGGGCTCAAGGCCGCCTTGCTGGCCATTGACGCGCAGCAGGGGAGAGTCGGTACAAAATCGGCCTGGGCCAACCGGGGTAGTAAACCTCTGAATGCGGTGCCTGCACCTCCTGCTGCACCGGTTAAGCCACGCTTTAGCGAGCCGCACCCGTTAAGTGATGGCGAAATATCCTCCATAACCCAGAACGTCGCTGCCAACATTGATAACAATGATTGCAGCCTTGAACCTTCCGAACGGGAAGTGCATCTGTATGCACTGAGCAATGACAAAGCACTGATGACGGTCAACTGCGATATGGGAGCATATAACCTGTTTGTCCTTGGCTTTACTGTTTCACGGCAGGCCCCTTATAAGGCAGAAGATCTGGCGTTAAAAATGCCGTTCAAACTGGGGGATGATGAGGAATCACCTGAGCTGATCAACGCTGATTTCGATCAGAAAACCGGTGAGCTTTCAACCTTTGATAAAGGGCGTGGCATTGGTGATTGCGGCGTGTCATCGCGCTGGATCTATGACGGTAAACAGTTCCAGATGACCTCTTTTTCTTCCGAGCCGAGCTGCGATGGTTACAACACCAGCGGTGAATGGCCGGTGCTTTGGGTTACACGCTAACCCTGATATTGCTGCTCATAGCCCTTGCGGCTCCTCAGTGAGGCCGCAAGGGCTTAGCCTGATGATCAGAATCAGAGCTATTTAAGCAACGCTTTCGCTTTTGCCACCACATTTTCAACGGTAAAACCAAATTCTTTGAAAAGTTCTTCCGCAGGGGCGGATTCGCCGAAGCGGGTCATACCGACGATGGCACCATTCAGGCCAACATATTTGTACCAGTAGTCAGCAATACCCGCTTCTACTGCTACGCGTGCGCTGACTGCTTTTGGCAATACCGATTCACGGTAAGCCGCGTCTTGCTTGTCGAAGGCGTCAGTCGACGGCATCGACACTACGCGGACTTTGGTACCCGATGCGGCCAGTGCGTCTGCTGCTTGTACGGTGATGCCCACTTCCGAACCGGTTGCGATCAGAATGACCTCCGGCGCGCCGTCAGACTCTTTCAACACATAGCCACCACGGGCGATATTCGCCAGTTGTTCTTTGCTGCGCGGTTGTTGAGTCAGGTTCTGACGGGAAAGAATCAGGGCTACCGGACCATCATTGCGCTCAATGGCGTACTTCCACGCCACGGCTGTTTCGACCTGATCTGCCGGACGCCAGGTGCTCATGTTTGGCGTCACGCGCAGGCTCGCCATCTGCTCAACGGGTTGATGCGTCGGCCCGTCTTCCCCCAGACCAATCGAGTCATGGGTATAAACGAACACATTGCGGATCTTCATCAGCGCCGCCATACGCACCGCGTTACGGGCATATTCAACGAACATCAGGAAGGTCGCAGAATAGGGCAGGAACCCCCCGTGCAGTGCGATACCGTTGGTGATGGCGGTCATGCCGAACTCGCGCACCCCGTAGTGGATATAGTTACCGGCCAGGTCATCACCCAGTGATTTCGAGCCAGACCAGATGGTCAGGTTACTTGGCGCGAGGTCAGCGGAACCGCCAAGGAATTCAGGCAATGCTTTGCCGAAAGCTTCCAGCGTATTTTGGGACGCTTTACGGCTGGCAATGCTGGCGGGTTTGGCCTGCAACTCTTCGATGAATTTTTGTGAGTCAGCTTGCCAGTTTACCGGCAGTTCACCGTTAACACGGCGTTTGAACTCTTTTGCCAGCGCTGGATGGGCTTTCGCGTAAGCGGCGAATTTCTCATTCCATGCAGATTCTTTGGCCTTACCGGTTTCTTTGGCATCCCACTGGGCATAAATGTCCTGTGGAATTTCAAACGGGGGTGAGTTCCATCCCAGATGTTTACGGGTAGCGGCCACTTCGTCATCACCCAGTGCTGCGCCATGTGCGCCGTGCGTCCCGGCTTTGTTGGGTGAACCGAAAGCGATCACTGTTTTACACAGCAGCAATGATGGTTTGTCTTTCACGCTGTGCGCTTCATCGATAGCTTTTTTGATGGCGTCGGAGTCATGCCCATCAACCCCACGGACCACGTGCCAGCCGTAGGCTTCGAAGCGCTTGGCGGTGTCATCGGTGAACCAGCCTTCTACGTGGCCGTCAATGGAGATACCGTTGTCATCATAAAACGCGGTCAGTTTACCGAGTTTCATGGTACCGGCCAGCGAGCAGACTTCGTGAGAGATCCCTTCCATCATGCAGCCATCACCCATAAAGGCGTAGGTATGGTGATCAACCACCTCATGCCCAGGCTGGTTAAACTGCGCCGCCAGCGTGCGTTCTGCGATAGCAAAACCGACGGCATTAGCAATACCCTGACCGAGAGGGCCGGTGGTGGTTTCCACCCCCGGCGTGTAACCGTACTCCGGGTGTCCAGGTGTTTTGGAATGCAACTGACGGAAGTTTTTGAGTTCTTCTATCGGCAGGTCATAACCTGTGAGATGCAACAGGCTGTAAATCAGCATCGAGCCGTGACCGTTGGACATAATGAAACGATCCCGGTCAGCCCAGTGTGGATTGGACGGGTTATGGTTCATGTAGTCACGCCACAACACTTCGGCAATGTCGGCCATGCCCATCGGAGCACCAGGGTGGCCAGAATTGGCTTTTTGTACCGCATCCATACTCAATGCGCGGATAGCGTTTGCTAGCTCTTTACGAGAGGGCATTTTCTACTCCCTTAATTAAAGTTCGGCGGACAGCATGTCTTCCAGCTTTTGCTGGTCAACGGCGAAGGCACGGATACCTTCGGCCAGTTTCTCAACGGCCATAGGATCCTGATTATGCTCCCAGCGGAACTCTGCTTCTTTCAGTGGGGCAGGTTGTTTGAGACCTTTGGTTGAAGGCTGCAGTTTGCGTTCTACTGGTTCGTTGCTGGCTTTCAACTCTTCGAGCAGATTCGGGGAGATAGTCAGCCGGTCACAGCCGGCCAGGGCCAGAATTTGCTCAACCTTACGGAAGCTGGCCCCCATGATCACGGTCTGATAGCCGTGCGATTTGTAGTATTCGTAGATATCGCGGACAGACTTCACGCCCGGATCTTTTTCCACGTCATATTCTGCGCCAGGCTCTTTGGCTTTATACCAGTCATAAATGCGACCGACGAACGGGGAGATCAAATAAACACCCGCTTCAGCACAGGCACGCGCCTGGGCAAAGGAGAACAGCAGCGTCAGGTTACAGTTGATGCCTTCTTTCTCAAGTTCTTCGGCGGCTTTGATGCCTTCCCAGGTAGAAGCCAGCTTGATCAGGATGCGCGATTTATCCACGCCTTTTTCCTTATACATACCAATCAGTTTGCGGGCTTTCTCAAGACAAAGGCTACGGTCAAACGACATTCGGGCATCGACTTCAGTCGAGATGCGGCCCGGTACGCTTTTCAGGATTTCCAGACCAATATTGACGGCCAGACGGTCGCTGGCGTTGATCACCTGCGCCTCTTTACTGCCACCCTGCTTGCGAGCGTAATCCAGCGCGTCTTTGATAAGCCCCTGATACTGAGACAAACCGGCGGCTTTAAGGATCAGGGATGGGTTGGTGGTGGCATCCTGAGGTTCGAAATGACGGATAGATTCAATGTCACCGCTGTCGGCAACGACGGTAGTCAGCTTTTTGAGGGCGTCTAACTGGTTCATTCCAATTCTCCTTAGCAAGAAAAAACGATACAGCAATAAGGCCGTTCGACTCTTTTCGTAGGGCTCTTACCCTGCATCATTCTGTTAACAATTTGAATGCGCTTTTTCTGATTGTTGTAATGGGCCAGAACAATGAAAACGCAAAAGCTCACGCAAGGCTGAGCTTTCAGCCTGAGTTGCGCAAGGGGGAACCTTAAGCGTAGTCAATATTTGCGAGACGTCTTCCGCGATTGAAAATTAATCGATGTAACGTGTCAGTTTTGGTCGCGCTTCATAGTTTGGCGTGGCAGCTTCTCTATACTGAATAGCGTGAAAGGTGACTAACAACCTTCCTTGTTCCCTTACAAAAACAAAAAAGGACCCTACGATGGACGAACAACTCAAGCAAAGTGCGCTCGATTTCCATGAGTTCCCGGTACCGGGAAAGATTCAGGTTTCTCCAACCAAACCCCTCGCCACCCAGCGCGATCTGGCGCTGGCGTATTCACCTGGCGTAGCGGCACCCTGCCTCGAAATTCAAAAAGACCCACTGGCGGCCTATAGATACACCGCCAAGGGCAATCTGGTTGCCGTGATTTCCAACGGCACGGCGGTGCTGGGGCTTGGTAACATCGGCGCGCTGGCCGGTAAACCAGTGATGGAAGGCAAGGGCGTACTGTTTAAAAAATTCGCCGGTATCGACGTGTTTGATATCGAAATCGATGAGCTGGATCCCGATAAGCTGATCGACATTATTGCTTCGCTGGAACCCACCTTTGGCGGTGTCAATCTGGAAGATATCAAAGCGCCCGAGTGTTTTTATATCGAGAAGAAACTGCGTGAACGCATGAAGATCCCGGTGTTCCATGATGACCAGCACGGTACAGCGATTATCTGTACGGCAGCAGTGCTTAATGGACTGCGTGTGGTCGAAAAGAGTATTTCCGATGTGCGCCTGGTGGTCTCGGGGGCCGGTGCCGCAGCGATTGCCTGCCTGAATCTGCTGGTAGCACTTGGCCTGAAAGCGCACAACATTATTGTCTGCGATTCCCGTGGGGTAATTTATAAAGGCCGCGAAGAGAATATGGCGGAAACCAAAGCGGTCTATGCCATTGAAGATAAAGGCCAGCGGACGCTGGGTGACGTGATTTCTGACGCGGATATTTTCCTCGGTTGCTCCGGTCCCGGCGTATTGACGCAAGAGATGGTCAAGCGTATGGCGAAAAATCCGCTGATTCTGGCGCTCGCGAACCCTGAGCCAGAGATTTTACCGCCGCTGGCGAAAGCTGTTCGCCCTGATGCCATCATCTGCACCGGTCGTTCGGATTATCCGAATCAGGTGAATAATGTGCTGTGTTTCCCATTCCTGTTCCGTGGGGCGCTGGATGTGGGTGCGACGGTCATCAACGAAGAGATGAAACTGGCTTGCGTACATGCGATTGCCGATCTGGCGATGGCCGAGCAAAGTGATGTGGTTGCTTCTGCGTATGGCGAAGAAGAACTCTCTTTCGGGCCCGAATATCTGATCCCGAAACCTTTTGACCCGCGATTGATCGTCAAAATTGCTCCTGCCGTGGCCAAAGCCGCGATGGATTCCGGGGTTGCGACGCGGCCGATCAAAGACTTTGACGCTTATGTCGAAAAGCTGTCGGAATTTGTCTACAAAACCAACCTGTTTATGAAGCCAATTTTTTCTCAGGCTAAGCAGAACCCACAGCGCGTTGTCATGGCGGAAGGGGAAGAGGAGAGGGTGCTCCAGGCTACACAGGAGCTGGTTACGCTGGGGTTGGCAAAACCTATTCTGGTCGGGCGCCCGAGCGTTATCGATATGCGTCTTAAGAAGTTGGGATTGCAAATTCAGGCGGGCAAGGATTTTGAGGTTGTGAATAACGAGTCGGATCCGCGTTTTAACGAGTATTGGAGCGAATACTATCAACTGATGAAGCGTCGTGGTGTATCGCAGGAACAGGCGCGACGAGCGGTCATTGGTAATCCGACCTTAATCGCCGCCATTATGTTATTACGTGGCGAAGCGGATGCGATGATTTGCGGCACCATAGGTACTTACCATGAGCACTATGCCGTGGTGGAAAAAGTGTTGGGTTTCCGCGAAGGCGTCAACGTGGCCGGTGCCATGAATGCTTTACTGCTGCCGAGTGGTAATACGTTTATTGCTGATACTTACGTCAATGACGATCCGACGCCGGAGCAATTGGCCGAAATTACCCTCATGGCGGCAGAAACCGTGCGACGCTTCGGTATTGAACCGAAAGTCGCTCTGTTGTCGCATTCCAGTTTTGGCAGCTCTGATTGTCCGTCGGCGCGCAAAATGCGCAGAACGCTTGAGCTGGTGAATCAGATGGCGCCTGAACTGGAGATTGACGGTGAGATGCACGGTGACGCTGCGCTGGTGGAAAGTATTCGTCATGACGTCATGCCTGACAGCCTGCTCAAGGGGGCCGCGAATATTCTTATCATGCCAAATATGGAGGCGGCGCGTATCAGTTATAACCTTCTGCGGGTCTCCAGCTCCGAAGGGGTTACCGTTGGGCCGGTGCTGATGGGGGTATCAAAACCAGTGCACATTCTGACGCCAATTGCTTCGGTGCGACGCATTGTGAATATGGTGGCTCTGGCCGTGGTTGAAGCGCAAACCGAACCACTTTGATTTACCCGACATCCAACGCACCGCAAGGAGGTTGGCAGCCTTCTTGCAGCCTAATAATGTTGGGTAAACAGAAGCGGTAAAAGCAGATGGGCGTCAATAATGACGCCCATTTTCAATGAAGCGATTCAGTATTCTACTTCACCAATGCGTTCCAGCGCATCGACAATGAGATCCCAGAAACGCTGATGATCAAGTTTAACCGCTACCTGCGTATGGCAGTCCGGCGGCGGTGGGGCGCGGAAATCAGCCACTGTCATACCGAGCGTTAACGTGCCCGTCAATTCAATATCCACTGGCACTTTACGCACGGTCATTACATTGGGGTCGATGACATAAGCCACGGCGCAGGGGTCATGAACGGGTGGGTAATCAAAGCCCTGACAGTCTTTGTAACTCAGGCTGAAGAAATCCAGCAACTCGGTGACGAATTTTGCTGGACGGGTACCGATGGCGGCAATTCTTTCAACGACAGCCGCTGTGGCAAGCGCCTGATGAGTGAGATCCAGACCTACCATGGTCAGTGGCCATTTCTCGTTGAACACAATGTGGGCGGCTTCCGGGTCAATCTTGATATTAAATTCTGCGACGGCGCTCCAGTTCCCTACGTGATAACCCCCGCCCATCAGTACCACTTCTTTCACCCGTTCTACAATTCGTGGCTCTTTGCGCACTGCCAGTGCGATGTTGGTCAGGCCGCCAGTCGGGACCAGGGTGATCGTTTTTGGCGGATGCGACATGATTAAATCAATAATCAGATCGATAGCGTGAACGGGTTCCAGTGTCAGCGTCGGCTGAGGAAGCACCGGGCCATCCAGTCCTGAATCGCCATGAATTTCATCGGCAATCTCAATCTGCCGGATCAGCGGGCGGGTGGCGCCTGCTGCAAAAGGCACGCCGGTGATATTCGCAACACGGGCAACGGCCAGGGCATTGCGGGTCACTTTCTCAAGGGTCTGGTTGCCCACCACAGTCGTGACAGCCAGTAATTCAATATCAGGATTTCCGTGTGCCAGCAGCATGGCGATGGCATCGTCATGTCCGGGGTCGCAATCCAGAATGATTTTTTTAACCATGATGAGTTTCTCTTGGTAGGGTAGATTTATATTTAAAATAAGAGGTTATACCAATTACCAGGCCAGATTTATCGTTTGGCTTGTTGCAGCCATTTATCCAGCTCATTAGCAAACTGTTGGCGGTCACGCTGGTTCAGCGTCGGTGGCCCGCCGGTCTGCACGCCACTGGCGCGCATGGTATCCATGAAATCACGCATATTCAGGCGCTCTTTGATGGTTTCGGTGGTGTAACGTTCACCGCGCGGGTTCAGTGCTACACCGCCTTTTTCAATCACTTCTGCCGCCAGCGGAATATCAGCGGTGATCACCAAATCGCCTGGTTCGGTGCGCCTGACGATTTCGTTATCGGCAACGTCAAAACCAGCTTCGACCCGCAGGGTGCGCAGGTATTTTGACGGTGGCGTTCGGATTATCTGATTTGCTACCAGCGTGACCATCATGCCGGTGCGTTCAGCGGCGCGGAACAACACTTCTTTGATGACGTTCGGACAGGCGTCGGCATCGACCCAGATTTGCATTACTCTTTCTCCCCGTTGCTCAGCCAGTCGCGTACCGGCAGAAAATCACGGTAGAGCGCGGCTTCCGGGCTGTCAGTTTCAGGCTGGAAGTTGTATTCCCAGCGCACCAGCGGCGGCATGGACATCAGAATCGATTCAGTGCGTCCGCCGGTTTGCAGACCAAACAGCGTGCCGCGATCCCACACCAGATTGAATTCTACATAGCGCCCGCGGCGGTAAAGCTGGAACTGGCGCTCACGCTCGCCCCATGGCAGGACTTTGCGTTTTTCAACAATCGGCAGGTAGGCATCGGTAAATCCGTTACCGACTGCCTGCATGAAGGCGAAGCTGGTGGCGAAATCTGGCGTATTTACATCGTCAAAGAACAGCCCGCCGACACCGCGTGCTTCATTGCGATGTTTTATAAAGAAATAGTCGTCGCACCATTTTTTGTATTTCGGGTAAACATCATCCCCAAACGGCTGGCATAGCTGCTGTGCGGTGAGATGCCAGTGGTGTGCGTCTTCTTCGAAACCGTAAAATGGAGTGAGGTCAAACCCGCCCCCAAACCACCACACCGGCTCTTCACCCGGTTTTTCAGCAATAAAAAATCGCACATTGGCGTGGCTGGTCGGGATATAGGGGCTTAGTGGGTGAATAACCAGCGAGACGCCCATGGCTTGAAAACTGCGGCCTGCCAACTCAGGACGGTGCGCGGTAGCCGACGCCGGCAGTGTGGCGCCGGAAACGTGGGAAAAGTTTACACCTGCCTGTTCGAACACCGCGCCGTGGGTCAAAACCCGGCTGCGACCACCGCCGCCTTCTTCACGCACCCACTGATCTTCCACGAACGAGGCCTGGCCATCAGCGGCAGCCAGTTTCTGACAGATTTGATCCTGTAATGACAACAAGAAGGCTTTGACTTGGTTGATCTCGGGTATCGGTTGGCTCACGGGTAAACTCACTGGCGTTGAAAGAGGGAAATACGGCTGCAGTATATACTTAAAGTCACGGAGGTTGCAGCCAGCGCAGCTGCAACCTGACGGATGACGGGCTAGCGGGGTTTTCGTTCGGTGGCGTCGAAATAGCTGAAGAAGTTAACGATACCCTGCGAAATCGCCTGAGCAATTTCCTTGCGAAATGCCGTAGTGCTAAGCAGTTGCTCTTCCTGGTGATTGGTAATAAACGATGTTTCCACCAAAATGGAAGGAATTGATGGGGATTTTAGTACCGCAAATGCGGCCTGTTCAGTCTGCTGGCTGTGCAGGTGATGAATTGGGCGAATGCGATCCAGCACATGATGACCGAGTGTCAGGCTGTTTTTGATGGTGTCAGTCTGGACGAGATCGAACAGCACCTGTTGCAGATAATTATTGTCTTCCTGTGTCACTTTCTTTCCGGCGACCAGATCGGCATCGTTCTCTTTTTTCGACATATAACGTGCCATGGCGCTGCTGGCTCCCCGATTGGAGAGTGCGAAAACTGAGGCCCCAGAGGCCGAAGGGCTGGTGTAGCCGTCAGCATGAATAGAAACAAACAGGTCGGCTTGATGCTGGTGGGCAATTTCTACACGCTGATAGAGTGGGATAAAATGGTCAGCGTTGCGGGTGAGTTTAACCTCGATGTTGCTGTGTGAGGCAAGGCATTCGCGCACATAGTTGGCGATTTCAAGTACCACATGTTTTTCTTCTGAGCCTTCATGGCCGACTGCGCCGGAGTCGATGCCGCCGTGGCCGGGATCAATCATCACCAGTTTTTTAGAACCTGGTGGCTTGGGGGCCGGAGCGGTTTTGGTGATCTGTTGCGAAGCGGCGACCGCAGAACGGGTGCCAAGCATGCTGAAAGCCAAACCCAGGCCAGAAAGCAGTAGTTGCCGACGGCTAGCCGAGGGCGGAAGTGGCTGGAAATGGAGAAATTTATTCAGTGGATTAAACATTGTCCTAATACCGTCAGCGTGGCGGAGAATGGTTATGTTATAGAGCATCTTTTGCTAGTGTTCGATCTGATAACTATGTCTTTTTATGTACTACCTCCCCATTTTTGTTACATATTACGTGGCGTCAGTACCATAGCTAACGATTAAGGCAGCGTATTCTGCAGGGCAAAACTCTTAATATAATTAATGATGTCATACAGCCTGAGGTTATCACGGAAGTTTTTGTTATAAATCAGATAGACGGGTTGTGGAGATAAGATTTCTGACGTATTCATCATTTGAATATTGAACGATGACTTAAATTTATTAAACATCCACACTGGCATCACACCAATGTGTGTTGATTTTTCGATCACAGAAAGCAATGTAAAGAATGAGTTACTTCTCAAATAGACATTTCTTTCCCCAACAAGGTTCTGCACTTCTAATTTACTTGGGGTGAATTTATTGTCTGTCGTTTCAAAAAGGACAAAGGTTTCATTTTTGCAGTTGGTGGCATTCAACGTCTGATCAAGCCTTGGATGATTAGTGGCCGCGACGAAGCATAACTCCTCGTACATGATCGGAACGTTACACATTGAACGGCTAAGATTAGGTTCAAAATCAAAGATAAGATCGGTTAAGCGAAACCGTAACAGATCCTCCTGCGAGTGGGTTTCAAGATAAAGTGCCTTATGTGTAATACGGCATTCAGAATTGTGCGCCCAAATGAAATTTGAGAGGTAGGGGATCAAACGGACAGAAAGATAGGGCGAGCAGTGCATCGTAATGGTCTGATTGATATCCGGTGCCACAACGCTTTGAACTTTATTGACCAGCAAATCGCAGTCGTCCTGCAGTAATTCATAAATTTTTCTGGCCAGCGGTGAAGGAGACAACTGTTGCCCCTGGCGAACAAAAAGCACGTCGTCAAAATATTCACGCAGTTTATTCAATGACTGAGATACGGAAGACGGTGAGGTTCCTAGTACAGAAGAGGCCAGTGTTACGCTGCTATGAACAAAAATTTCGATAAAAATAGGCAGCAGGTTCAGGTCGAGTTTCTTTCTTGATGTTCCCAACTGATCCGTATGGTTAATACTCAACGTTCTCTCCAGAATTTTAGTATGCTGAACGACTATTGTTAAATTTGTTCAGGTATTGTTAAGTACACATTTATTCTAATGTGTATTATTAATTTCATTTGTAGATTAATAAATAATTAATCACATCCGAAAATGGATGATTTTATTTCAGCGTGATTATATTCTGCTGTGTCTATAAATGGATGAAGTTAGAGTTATGAGATCGGAAACCAAGTATGAGTTAATACATAACTTGGTTAGATTAGTCTTACTTTGCTGTGTGTTATAATTGGGGAATAAAGATGATAGGGGTGTTTCGATGAACAATGAATTGAATAATAATGATAAAAATCAAGAGCCTGTGCCACTCAAGAAACCTGTTTCCGCTGTGGCGAACTTGATTGCGCTGTTCAGAACGGTAGCTACGCCTGTTGATACCAGCAAAGCCGTTAATGACCTTATCGACTTGAACAAAACCCAAATGGTTTTACCGGTTATTTTGTTGATAAATGGTGAGATTAATATACATCGCGTTTCAGATGAGTTGTTGTTTGCTACCACCGACGGCCCTTCAATCTTTGGCTTGCAAGGATCGGCTTTCAGATTTGACATTTACCGTTTCAGTGCGACACAAGGCAGCGAAATTTATGTATTGACCCGTGATCAGGCCATCGATCTCGTGGCGGAACAAGGTGCGATCCGTGACCTGCTAGAGTACCAGACCTATTTCAATGATTATCAGTCAGAACGCAGTAACTTATTGATAAATAAAACAGCCTATGAAATTGTTCGTGCGTTGTTAATAGAGCTTTATAAAGTCCCTAAGGAAAAACGTTTAAAAATAAGCGTAGCGAACTACATTCTTGAACGCAGCAACCTGGCGCGCAGTGGTGTTATGAAAATTCTGGCCGACTTGCGTAGCGGCGAATACATTGTCATCCAAAACGGTAAATTAATTAGCCTGCAGAGAAAACTCCCAAACGTGTATTAACACCTGTGTATTTTCGTCCTCCAGATCCCACAAAACAACACGCCAATGCGCATTGCCGGTCATTTTGATATTGCGTATCGGGCAGATCCCGCGATAATTAAGCAAACCCTTATCAACAGCGGCGTTCAGTGATGGAAATTCGCATATACCGGCAAGATGATTTTGAAGAAGTCCTGACCTTATGGGAGCGTTGCGATTTGTTGCGCCCGTGGAATGATCCGGAAATGGATATCGAGCGTAAACAGAACCACAGTCCTGAGCTGTTTCTGGTGGCAGAAGTCGGCGGGGAAGTCGTCGGTTCGGTGATGGGCGGCTATGACGGGCATCGCGGTTCTGCTTACTACCTTGGCGTACACCCGGATTATCGCGGACGGGGTATCGCCAATGCGCTCATTAACCGGCTCGAAAAGAAGCTAATTGCCCGCGGTTGCCCGAAAATCAATCTGATGGTGCGGGCGGAAAATGACGCTGTCGTCAGCATGTATGAGAAACTCGATTACGAAACGCAGGACGCGCTGACGCTCGGTAAGCGATTGATAGAAGATCAGGAATACTGACTCTTCAGAAAGCCCCAACCATGATAAAAAGCCCCAATGACAACATTGGGGCTTTTGACTTTTTCAGCTCGTGCGGGCTGCGGGTTACTTGATGAGACTGACTGATTTCACATCAACTTCCACCGAGTTCCAGTCTTTATCCACTTTACCTTCAATACGGATCTTGTCTTTTGGCGATACGTTCTGGCCCTGCCAACGTTTACCGTCAATTTCGACATTCAGGGTGCCCGTGTTATCGCGGAAAATATATTTATCGTGATCAACACGCTGATCGATGAACCCTTCAAGCATCACCCACTGATCGTCTTTCATGGTTTGGGCATCTTTAACGGTACTCAGCGCCGTCGTTCCGGTGAATCCGCCTTGGGCCGCGGCGGGAGCCGGTGACTCTTGAGCTGATGGGCCGCTAAAACCGCCATTCTGTTGGGCAAAGGCTGGAACGGCGCAAAGTGCGATGAGGGTTGCCAGAGTGATCTTCTTCATCATAATAGTTCGTCCTTAATTAAGTGCGTCTGGTTTACCCTCCATCCTTCAAGCTGTCTCAGTATTGGCTGTCTTTATTCACCCCAGTCACTTACTGGTGTAAGCTCCCGGAGGTTCATTCAGTTGCCGCCTTGATGTCACGAGAATGACGTCGGGTATAGGTTTGCAATGCTAACGCATTTCGAAAGCATTGCTGCGTTGAGGAGCATTAAAACAGACTGTTCTTAACGGTTTCTTAAGACTGCCTGGTTAGTTTAGTGCTTAACATTAAATCGAAGGATATTTTCTGAGGCTATGAACCCGGACGATTACAACCGCCACGGCATGCTGCGTTTGCCACTGTGGTTTTGGACCATTCTCATTTTACAGGCGCGCACCTGGTTGCTGTTTGTGATGGCGGGAGCTTCCCGTCAGCAGGGGACCGATCTACTCAAACTATTTTACCCGGACACGCACAGCTTTTGGCACGGCATCATTCTGGGATTGCCGCCTGCACTGATCTTTCTACTCTGCGGCCGTCGTCATCTCTGGCCACGTACCTGGCAGGGCGGTTACTGGCTGCTGCTGGCCGGGATGTTCGTGACCTTTGCCCTGCAGGGTTTAAGTTTATGGCAAAGCAGCGATATGCCGTCACTGATTGATCTGGTGCTGGCGTTACTTGATGCTGTTGCGCTGGCTTACTGGTTACTCAGTCGTCGTTTACGCGCCTGTTTTGATACCGAACAGCGCCTGGCAGAAAGCTAATTCATATCGGACGCTGAACTTTTACGGCGTATCTGGACTCGAACTGCCGCTGACCCATGAGCCAAATCTGTTGTAAAACATGAACAGATGCTTTGCGGCAGACTGACATGGACATTAAAGGAGTGAAACGAATGACGATCCGCCCACTATTGTTGGCTTTGCCGTTACTGCTTACCGGCTGTTCAACGATGTCAAATATGTCCTGGCCTAGCGTGCATTGGTCAAGTATGAATCCGATGAACTGGTTTGGCAGCAGCGTAAAAGTGACCGACAAAGGCGTAGGCGATATCACGGCCAGCACTCCGTTGACAGAAGACGGCGTGAAAGAAGCACTGAATGGCGATTACCGTCTACGTAACGGCATGTCGATGAATGATGGCAAAATGCTGACATTCTACCAGGCGATGGACGACAAAGAGGTCAAAATGACCATTAGCGGCGAGCCGAAAGGCCATGTGCAGCGCGTTGATGTCATGGACAGCAAAGTCGAAAGCGACTGGGGTGTGAAAATCGGCACGCCGTTCAGCGACCTCTACACCAAAGCTTTTGATGTCTGCCAGAAAGGTAAAGGCGACGACGCACAGAATGTAGAATGTAAGGCACCGCAAAGTCAGCATGTTACCTACGTGTTCAGCGGTATTTGGCACGGTCCTGAAGAGTTGATGCCTTCAGATGATGCCCTGAAAGAGTGGAAGGTCAGTAAAATCATCTGGCGAGCTAACCCGGTGCAGTGATCCTGATGTATTAAGGTCAAAATTGGACTGATGAAAATCCTCAATGCCTTGCGTACGCGCAAGGCATTTTTATTGACTTCAGTTATGATAGAACCCTCAAAAATATGAGGAATAAAACATGAATCAGGTTCAGAGCGGCATTCTGCTTGAGCATTGCCGTTTCGGCATTTTCATCGAGGCCAAAGTTCAGGGTGAACTGGATGACCTGCGGCAGGGCTGCCGACTGTTTGCCGCTGCATTAAGCGAAATTCAGCAGAAATTCCCGCAGGAAAATCTTGGTGCGGTGGTGGCTTTTGGTCACGATGTTTGGCGCGACTTATCCGGCGGGCAGGGTGCCACTGAACTCAAGCCTTTCGCGCCGCTGGGCAAAGGGCTGGCGCCAGCCACGCAACGCGACGTGCTGCTGCATATTCAATCCCTGCGCCATGACGTTAATTTCGCTGTCGCCCAGGCCGCGCTGGACGCTTTCGGCACCTCAATTATCGTTGAAGAAGAGACCCACGGTTTCCGCGGTATTGAAGAGCGTGATTTGAGCGGTTTTGTGGATGGCACAGAAAACCCCAAAGCGGAAGCGCGGGCTCAGGTGGCGATTATTCCTGAAGGCGAACACGATGCTGGTGGCAGTTATGTGATGGTGCAGCGCTGGAAGCACAATCTGACGCAGTGGAACCGTTTTTCTGTGCAGCAACAGGAAGAGGTGATTGGCCGCACCAAACTGACTGATGAAGAGCTGGACCCCGAAACGCGCCCTGACACCTCGCATGTCAGCCGTGTGGACTTGAAAGAGGAGGGTAAAGGCCTGAAAATTCTGCGTCAAAGCCTGCCCTATGGTACGGCCAGCGGTGAACACGGGCTGTATTTTATTTCGTATTGCGCCCGTTTGTGGAACATTGAGAAACAGCTGCTGAGCATGTTTGGTGATCTGGATGGTCAACGTGACGCTATGTTGCGCTTCACCCGTCCGGTCACCGGCAGCTACTATTTTGCACCGTCTTTGACCCAACTGCTGGCACTTTAGTCATCCTGCTTTAGCTTCTCAGCGCGTCCGTTTCCGGGCGCGCTGCCAAATTCCCCTTCGCTTCTCCCCGTTGTTGTTAATGCCTTATAGCTTTTCATGCTTGAAAATCACCAAACGGTATATAAAACCGTTACAGCCTGACCGTCAGTTATAAATACACTGTGTGATATTGATTGGCTGAACCTTGCCATGTCGGATCTCCTTCACTTAAGGCTGAGCATGAAAACTGTCTGGATAAACAACGGATTACTGAAAGGTTCTCTTGCCGCCTTAGTACTGGCGAGCGGTGCCGCGTCAGCAACCGAATTACTTAACAGCTCTTATGACGTGTCGCGTGAGCTTTTTGCTGCGCTCAATCCGCCGTTCCAGAAGCAGTGGGCAGAGCAGAATGGAGGTGACAAGCTGGAGATCAAACAGTCCCACGCCGGTTCTTCCAAACAGGCGTTGGCTATTTTGCAGGGCCTGAAAGCTGACGTAGTGACCTACAACCAGGTGACCGATGTGCAGATCCTGCACGATCGCGGCAATCTTATTCCGGCCAACTGGCAGAGCCGCTTGCCGAACAACAGTTCCCCTTTCTATTCGACCATGGCGTTTTTGGTGCGCAAAGGTAATCCGAAGAATATTCATAGCTGGGATGATCTGACCCGTTCCGACGTCAAACTGGTGTTCCCGAACCCGAAAACATCCGGCAATGGCCGTTATACCTATCTTGGTGCCTGGGGGGCGTTTAACCAGGGAGATAACAATAATCAGGACAAAACCAGGGCGAAAATGGCCAGTCTGCTGAAAAATGTTGAAGTTTTCGACACCGGCGGCCGTGGTGCGACCACCACATTTGTGGAGCGTGGTCTGGGTGACGTGCTGATCAGTTTTGAATCTGAAGTGAACAACATCCGTAAACAGTATGGTGATGACAAGTATGAAGTGATCGTCCCGGCGGTGGATATTTTGGCGGAATTCCCGGTGGCCTGGGTCGATAAAAACGTCGAGAAAAATGGCACCGAGAAAGCGGCCAAAGATTACCTGAATTATTTGTGGAGCCCGCAGGCCCAGCAAATCATCACCAGCTTTAATTACCGCGTGTATGACAAAAACGCGATGGCGGCAGCGAAAGGGCAGTTCCCTGATACCAAGCTGTTTAAAGTCGAAGATCAATTTGGTCGCTGGCCGCAAGTGATGAAAACCCATTTCGATACCGGCGGTGAGTTGGATAAATTGTTAGAGCAGGGTCACAAGTAATGTTGTTGACGAGCAAACGCGTACTTCCCGGATTCACCCTGAGCCTCGGCAGCAGCCTGCTGTTTGTCTGCCTGGTTCTGTTGCTGCCGCTCAGTGCGCTGGTGATGCAGTTGTCGCAAATGACCCTGGCCGAATATTGGGCGGTGATCACCAATGATCAGGTGATTGCGGCTTACAAAGTGACGCTGCTTTCTGCGGGCGTCGCCAGTATTTTTAACTGTTTCTTCGGCATGTTGATGGCGTGGATCCTCACCCGTTATGAGTTTCCGGGCAAAAGCCTGCTCGATGGCTTAATGGATCTCCCTTTTGCGCTGCCAACGGCGGTAGCCGGTCTGACGTTGGCCGGTCTGTTCTCGGTTAATGGCTTTTACGGTCAGTGGCTGGCGCACTTTGATATTAAAGTTTCCTACACCTGGCTGGGTATTGCGGTGGCGATGGCCTTCACCAGTATTCCTTTCGTGGTGCGTACGGTTCAGCCGGTACTGGAAGAGCTGGGGCCGGAATATGAAGAAGCCGCTGAAACCCTCGGTGCGTCGCGCTGGCAGAGTTTTCGCCGCGTGGTGTTACCGGAAGTGATGCCTTCGCTCATGGCGGGAACCGCACTCTCCTTCACCCGCAGCCTGGGAGAATTTGGTGCGGTGATATTTATCGCCGGTAATATCGCCTGGAAAACTGAAGTGACGTCGCTGATGATTTTCATCCGCCTGCAGGAATTTGATTACCCGGCCGCCAGTGCGATTGCGTCGGTGATTCTGGGGGCGTCACTGCTGTTACTGTTTGCGATTAATACCTTACAAAGCCGCTATGGGCGTCGTCTTGGAGGTCACTGATGTCTGATATTCCGGCTTTTGCAGGCGCAACGCGTCAGCGCATCGACTGGGTGAAATGGTTATTAATCGGCACCGGCATGGTGATCTGCCTGCTGTTGCTGGTGGTACCGATGATCAGCATCTTTGTACTGGCGCTGTCTGATGGTCTTGCGGCGGTGTGGAAGAACCTGTCTGACTCCGACATGTTGCATTCGATCTGGCTGACCGTATTGATGGCGCTCATCACTGTGCCGGTTAACCTGATTTTCGGCACGCTGCTGGCCTGGCTGGTTGCGCGCTTTGATTTCCCTGGCCGCCAGCTGCTGCTGACACTGATCGACATTCCGTTTGCGGTGTCGCCGGTGGTGGCAGGCCTGTTGTATCTGTTGTTCTACGGCACCAACGGTCCGTTAGGCGGTTGGCTGGATGCTCACAATATTCAGTTCATGTTCGCGTGGCCGGGTATGGTGATGGTGACAGTCTTCGTCACCTGTCCGTTTGTTATCCGTGAGCTGGTGCCGGTGATGTTGAGTCAGGGCAGCCATGAGGATGAAGCGGCAGTCTTGCTCGGTGCCTCCGGCTGGCAGATGTTCCGCCGCGTTACGCTGCCAAATATCCGCTGGGCATTATTGTACGGCGTGGTGCTGACCAATGCCCGCGCCATCGGTGAGTTTGGCGCTGTGTCAGTTGTGTCCGGCGCGATTCGTGGCGAAACCTACACGCTGCCGCTGCAAGTTGAATTATTGCATCAGGATTACAACACCGCTGGCGCGTTTACTGCCGCCGCGCTGTTAACCCTGATGGCCATCGTTACACTGTTTCTGAAAAGCGGCCTGCAATGGCGTCTGAAGCGCCACAATGACCGTCTTGAGCGGGAGGAAAGCAATGAGCATTGAAATTAACGGTATCAACAAGTATTTCGGCCGCACCAAGGTGCTGAACGATATCTCGCTCGACATTCCTTCCGGCCAGATGGTGGCATTGCTCGGGCCGTCCGGTTCGGGCAAAACCACGCTGCTGCGTATTATCGCCGGTCTTGAAAATCAGAACGCCGGGCAGTTGAGCTTTCATGGTAAAGACGTCACACGGGTACACGCCCGTGACCGTCAGGTCGGTTTTGTCTTCCAGCATTATGCGCTGTTCCGCCATATGACGGTGTTCGACAACATCGCTTTCGGGCTGACCGTGTTGCCGCGCCGTGAGCGTCCGAACGCCGAAGCGATCAAACAAAAAGTCACCAAGCTGCTGGAAATGGTGCAACTGGCGCATCTCGCCAATCGTTTTCCTGCGCAGCTTTCCGGCGGGCAAAAACAGCGTGTCGCACTTGCGCGTGCGCTGGCCGTGGAACCCCAAATTCTGCTCCTGGATGAACCTTTTGGTGCGCTGGATGCTCAGGTGCGTAAAGAGTTGCGCCGCTGGCTGCGCCAGTTGCATGAAGAGTTGAAATTTACCAGTGTGTTCGTGACGCACGATCAGGAAGAGGCGATGGAAGTCGCTGACCGTGTGGTGGTCATGAGCCAGGGCAATATTGAGCAGGTCGGTACACCGCAGGAAATCTGGCGTGACCCGGCAACCCGCTTTGTGCTGGAATTTATGGGCGAAGTGAATAAAATCGGCGGCGAAATTCGTGGTTCCCAGCTTTATGTTGGCGTGCATCACTGGCCGCTGGAGAACCCGCCGTTGCATCAGGGGCCGGTGGACTTGTTCCTGCGCCCGTGGGAAATGGAGATCACAGCTCAAAGCAATGCCCGTTGTCCACTGCCGGTCAGAGTGCTGGAGGTCAGCCCGCGTGGTCACTTCTGGCAGTTGATCGTGCAGGCTGAAGGCTGGCATGACGAACCGCTGTCGGTGGTGCTGTCGGATAACAATGGCCAGTCAACGCCTGTTCGCGGCGACCGTTTTTACGTCGGTGGCCTTAACGGGCGCATGTACTCGGGTGATGATCAGCTGCAACCCGTTGCATTGGCGAAAAGTGCCTGATACTTTTTAGCCAAGGCAGGGTTTTAACTGATACAGTTTTAGCGAATAGTTTTAACTCATGAAGAGAAAGGGCGGTCCACGAACTGCCCTTTTTATCGTCTGATACTCATTTATTCAAATTTGATTGGTGTTTATAACCAACAGCAATAAGGCAATTACAGTGAGCACGCTCGAACATTACATCGGTAATACACCCTTGGTGAAATTACAGCGCCTGTCGAAAGATCTGGGCAGCGAAATTTGGGTCAAACTGGAAGGGAATAACCCGGCAGGTTCGGTCAAGGATCGTGCCGCACTGTTTATGATTGAACAGGCTGAAAAGCGCGGCGAGATTCAACCGGGTGACACGCTGATCGAAGCGACCAGCGGCAATACCGGTATTGCACTGGCGATGATTGCAGCCCTGAAAGGTTACAAGCTCAAATTACTGATGCCAGAAAATATGAGTCTGGAGCGGCAGGCGTCGATGCGGGCTTACGGGGCCGAACTGTTGTTGGTTAGCCGTGCGCAGGGGATGGAAGGGGCACGTGATCTGGCGCTGGCGATGGAAAAACAGGGCCAGGGTAAAGTGCTCGATCAGTTCAATAACCCGGACAATCCGCTGGCGCATTTTGTGACGACCGGCCCTGAAATCTGGCAGCAGACCGCGGGGCGTGTCACCCACTTTGTCTCCAGCATGGGGACGACTGGCACGATCACGGGCGTTAGCCGTTATCTGCGCACGCAAAATTCCTCCGTTAGAATTATCGGCCTGCAACCCTCTGAAGGCAGCAGCATTCCGGGGATCCGCCGCTGGCCACAAGAATACCTGCCGGGGATTTTCAAACCTGAACTGGTCGATGAGGTGATCGATATGGGTCAGAGCGAAGCCGAAGAAACCATGCGTGCACTGGCGCGTGAAGAGGGGATCTTCTGCGGTGTCAGTTCCGGCGGTGCCGTCGCGGGTGCGATGCGCGTCGCGCGTGATAATCCAGGCAGTGTTATCGTCGCTATTATTTGTGACCGGGGTGATCGCTATCTCTCTACCGGTGTTTTTGACGTCTGAAGCCCGGCTGTCAGCTATTATCTATTGGCAGAGTGTAAAATTAGAGTAAAAGCGGCTGCATGCAACGAGGTTAGGGGTAAAAATGACCAGAATTCAGTTAGGCGGAAATAGATGATGAAAATTTTGTTAGTCGATGACGATCTCGAATTGGGTACCATGCTCAGCGAATACCTGATAGCCGAAGGTTTTAACGCTTCGCTGGTTCTGACCGGTAAAGCCGGTGTGAGCGGGGCGATGTCCGGCGAGTATTCCGCAATGATCCTCGACATTATGTTGCCTGACATGAGTGGTATTGATGTGCTGCGCCAGGTGCGTAAAAACAGTCGTCTGCCGATCATTATGCTTACCGCCAAAGGCGACAATATTGACCGCGTGATTGGCCTGGAAATGGGCGCGGATGATTACATGCCGAAGCCTTGTTACCCGCGTGAGCTGGTGGCGCGGTTGCGTGCCGTGTTGCGTCGTGTCGAAGAGCAGCAGGAGGCCCCGTCTGACTCCTCCACGATCAATTACGGCGACCTGACGCTCAACCCGGCGACCCGCAGCAGTGAATGGCGCGGCGGGCTGTTTGATCTGACGGCGTCAGAATTCAATCTGTTGGAGTTGTTGCTGCGTGCGCCTGAGCGTGTGGTGTCAAAAGATGAATTGTCGGAAAAGGGATTGGGCCGTCCGCGCGAAGCCTATGACCGCAGTATCGATGTACACATTAGTAATATCCGCCAAAAACTGGCGTCGCTGGAAGGCGGCGATATCCTGACTATTGAAACGGTAAGAAGTATTGGCTATCGCATCAGGTAAACGCCTTCGCGCAAGGCTATTCTGGAAAATCCTGTTCGGATTCTGGTTCACGTTCATCGCCATCACTCAGGTTCTCTGGGTGGTTTTTACTTTTTATAATCACCATGAGCCGCCGGAAAGCGGTATCGCCCGGCGTTTTGTCAAACTGCAAATTACCTCTGCGGCTTCAACGCTGCGTTCCGGCGGCTTGCCTGCGCTTGATGCCATGATGTCGGACTGGCCGGAGTCGGACCGGCAGTACTTTACCGTAACAACCTCCATGGTGCCTGCCGAAGGGGAGACGCTGCAAGCTCTCGAACCGGGTAAAATCCCAAAAGAGATTGTCGAGTTCGTTCAAGGGCCGAAAGGGCAGGGTTATCGTCTGCGCTATAACGTCGAAGGCCTGATGAGCGAATACCGACCGAAGCGGCGGGAACATATGCTTAATATCCCGACACCATTGCTGTGGATTGGTGGTTTAGGCGGGTTGTTATTCAGCGCCGTATTGGCCTGGAATCTGACACGCCCACTGTTGCAGATACGCAGGGCATTTGGCCGGGTGGCGCAGGGCGATTTATCCGTGCGGCTGTATGACAGCATGGGCAAGCGGCATGATGAGCTGTCTGATGTGGCCCGTGACTTCGACTCCATGGCAGAACGCCTGCAGGTGCTGGTGAAAGCCCGTGAGGAGCTGCTACACGATGTCTCGCATGAGTTACGCTCACCTCTGGCCCGGTTACAGCTGGCAATAGGCTTAGCGCGTCAGAACCCGCTTAATGTCGAAACGTCCCTACAGCGCATTGAACATGAGGCTGGCCGTCTCGATAAAATGATCGGTGAACTGCTGGCCTTGTCGCGTACCGAAAACAGCAATATGCCGGACGAAGAGTATTTCGACCTCTATGGGCTGGTCGAAGCAGTGGTCAATGACGCCAGATACGAAGCGCAGTTGCCTTGCGTGGAGATTGCCATGAAAGCCGACGCAGGAGGTCAGAGTGATTACACGGTTAAGGGGAACGCTGAACTGATGCGGCGTGCTATTGATAATGTGGTGCGCAATGCGCTGCGTTTCTCAGCGCGTGGCCAGACGGTGACCGTCTCTTTAACCCAGACTGAGCAGTGGCTAAATATTGACGTCGAGGATCAGGGGCCGGGTGTTGAGGAAGATAAACTGTCGAGCATTTTTGACCCTTTCGTGCGGGTAAAATCTCCACTCTCAGGTAAAGGCTACGGTCTTGGGTTAGCTATCACTCGCAAAGTGATGGTGGCACATGAAGGTAAGGTCGATGCGCGTAACGCCACGCCGCATGGTTTAGTGATAAGCCTGCAAGTACCACATTGGAAGATGTAGTGTGTTCAGACATAGATTTATTTAAAAGACGTCTCCCGAAATTCAGGCAATAAAAAACGGCGCATTGAGCGCCGTTTTTTTTGTCATAACAGCCGAAAAGTGGCTGCCATCACATCGCTTACTTTCTGATACGAATGATCGGGGTTTCGCCGACAGTTACGCTACCAGTCAGTTTAATCAGCTCTTTGATCTCATCCATGTTAGAGATGACAACCGGAGTCAGGGTAGACTTCGCTTTCTCTTCCAGCAGGGCCAGATCAAATTCGATAATCAAATCGCCTTTCTTCACGCGTTGACCTTCTTCAGCGATGCGTTTGAAGCCTTCGCCTTTCAGTTCAACGGTATCAATACCGAAGTGGACAAACAGCTCAATACCACTGTCAGATTCGATTGAGAAAGCATGGTTCGTTTCAAAGATTTTGCCGATAGTACCATCAACCGGTGCAACCATTTTATTGCCAGTTGGTTTGATAGCAATACCGTCACCGACGATTTTTTCAGCGAAAACAACGTCTGGCACATCTTCAATATTGACAATTTCACCAGAGATTGGCGCTACGATTTCAATAGTGCCTACGTCTTTTTTATCATCAGAAACGAATGATTTCAGTTTATCGAACAAACCCATGATCTTCTCCTAAGCATTAATTTGGGCAGCTTTACGGCATCGCGCAATTAGCAGAGTGTTTTTTCTTCAATGAACTTGTTAACCAGATTCATCAACTCTTGCGCCGTAGGTTGAGCCAGAGCTTCATCTGCCAGCGCTTTTACATCTTCGAAGTTTGTATTGCGAATAATTTTCTTGATGCGTGGGATAGAGATAGCACTCATGCTGAACTCATCTAAGCCCATGCCCAATAGAAGAAGTGTAGCACGTTCGTCACCGGCTAGCTCGCCGCACATCCCTGTCCATTTACCGGCAGCATGAGATGCGTCAATAACTTGCTTAATTAAACCAAGTACAGACGGAGACATTGGGTTGTAAAGATGAGAGATCAGCTCGTTACCGCGATCGACAGCCAAAGTATATTGGGTCAGATCGTTGGTACCAATACTGAAGAAATCGACCTCTTTTGCCAGATGGTGAGCAATCACTGCCGCAGCAGGGGTTTCAACCATCACGCCAACTTCGATGGTTTCATCAAAGGCTTTACCTTCTTCACGAAGTTGCGCTTTCAGCAGTTCAAGCTCTGATTTCAGTTCACGCACTTCCTCAACGGAGATGATCATCGGGAACATGATGCGCAGTTTGCCGAAGGAAGAAGCACGCAGAATGGCACGCAGCTGGTCGTGAAGAATTTCTTTACGGTCAAGACAGATACGGATTGCGCGCCAGCCCAGGAACGGGTTCTCTTCTTTTGGCAGATTCATATACGGCAGGTCTTTGTCACCGCCGATGTCCATGGTACGCACGATGACTGCCTGTGAGCCCATCGCTTCAGCAACCGCTTTGTAAGCCTGGAATTGCTCTTCTTCGGTAGGCAGACTGTCACGGTCCATGAACAGGAATTCTGTGCGATACAGGCCGACACCTTCAGCGCCATTGCGCTCTGCACCGGCGACGTCGCGCACGGTACCGATGTTGGCACAAACTTCAACCTGGTGACCATCCAGCGTGATGGCTGGCAAGTCTTTCAGTTTGGTCAGATCGTCTTTTTCAGAAATGTACTGATTCTGAACGGCTTTCAACTCGTCAATAATATCGGCAGTCGGGTTGACGTAGATTTTATTGTTAACGGCGTCGAGGATCAGATAGTCATCATTTTTGACTTGTTTGGTCACGTCACTGGTACCTACGATAGCAGGCAGTTCCAGTGAGCGGGCCATGATTGAGGTGTGAGAAGTGCGGCCACCTAAATCAGTGATGAAGCCGAGCACCTTGTTCAGGTTCAGCTGTGCCGTTTCTGAAGGGGTCAGATCGGTCGCCACCAGGATAACTTCATCCTGGATAGAACTCAGATCAACAATCGCCAGATTCAGAATATTGCGCAGAAGACGTTTACCGATGTCACGCACGTCAGCTGCGCGTTCTTTCAGGTATTCATCGTCCAGCTCTTCCAATGCTTTAGCTTGCCCTTCAATCACAGAATAGGCAGCCGCATCAGCGGTGGCGTGGTCGTCTTTGATGAGGGCTATGATTTCCTGCTCAAGCTCTTCGTCTTCCAACAACATGATGTGGCCTTCGAAGATGGCTTCTTTCTCTTCACCGAAGGTTTCGCCTGCTTTGGTTTTGATCGTCTCTAACTGTGCAGAAGCTTTCGCACGGCCTGACAGGAAACGTTTTACTTCCTGATCAACTTCTTCAGGAGAGATTTTTTTCCGGTTGATGACAATCTCATCTTCTTTCAACAGAAGCGCTTTGCCGAAAGCGATACCGGGAGATACTAAAATGCCTGAAATCATAACCCTACCTTTCTCTTGACTGGTTTAAACTATAAAGACCGGGCTAGTTACTCGAGCTCTGCCATCAGTTTTACCAAGTGTTCAACGGCTTTCTGCTCGTCTTCACCTTCTGCAGAGAGGGTTACCACTGTGCCCTGAGTCAGGCCCAGAGTTTGCAGTTTGAAAAGACTTTTTGCGCTGGCGCTTTTACCGTTTGAAGTCACGGTGATATCAGAAGTGAAACCTTTAGCTTCTTTCACGAACTGTGCAGCAGGGCGAGTGTGCAGACCATTAGGTGCAGTGATAGTAACTTCTTGCTGGAACATTGTTGTTTCCCCAACTTATTAAAAGTAATGTTGTGGAGCTAAAGTCTAGCTTAGTCGCCTGATTTTAGCCTGTAAGATTCGCGCCTGACTATGGTTCAGGGGCACGCTCTGATGCAATAGGAAAGGCAAAAAAACGCACATTGCGACAAAAATTTTGTCTGGTGCGGGAGCGTTTCCAGTCAGCTTCCCATTATGCCGTGTTTTGCCATGTTGTAACAAATCGGTAAATCGATTCAGCGGCAGAACATTCGGGAAACCGATTAATTTCACGCATCGAAATAATTGAGGGGTTAAATACTAAACCTGGCGGCTAAAATCAATAACAGAGTGGTATAAAGTTTGATGTAGCCCACAAAAAAGCACCCTTACGGATGCTTTTTTGACCAATTATTCAGATTTTGTGGAAATGTGGCATTATTGTTGCAATTCTTTTTCTGTAAACAAATCTGCAAACAATGCGGTGCTCAGGTAGCGTTCGCCGGAGGAAGGCAGGATAACGACGATATTTTTATCGGCAAATTCCGGTTCTTCGGAAAGTTTGACTGCGGCAGCTACCGCTGCACCTGAAGAAATGCCCGCCAGAATGCCTTCTTCTTCCATCAGACGCCGTGCCATGCTGAAGGATTCTTCGTTAGTAATGAGTGACACACGATCAATCAGCGTCAGATCCAGGTTGCCGGGGATGAAGCCTGCACCGATGCCCTGAATCTTGTGCGGGCCGGGTTTCACTTCTTCGCCATTGAGCGTTTGGGTGATCACCGGCGAATCTGTAGGTTCGACGGCAACCAGCGTGATGCTGCTTTTTTTGCCTTTAAGGTAACGCCCCACACCCGTGATGGTGCCGCCAGTGCCGACACCGGCAATAAACACGTCCACTTCGCCGTCGGTATCTTCCCAGATTTCAGGGCCGGTGGTTTGTTCATGGATAGCTGGGTTCGCCGGGTTGCTGAACTGCTGAAGGATCAAATAACGCTGCGGATCGCTGGCCTGAATTTCTTCTGCCTTCGCAATAGCGCCTTTCATGCCTTTGGCCCCTTCGGTCAGCACCAAATTAGCCCCCAGCGCCTTGAGCAATTTACGGCGCTCGACGCTCATGGTTTCAGGCATGGTGAGGGTTAATTTATAGCCACGAGCTGCCGCCACATAAGCCAGAGCAATCCCGGTGTTACCACTGGTTGGCTCAACCAACTCTTTGTCTTTGGTCAGGATACCGCTTTTCTCAGCTTCCCAAATCATGTTCGCACCGATACGGCACTTAACGCTGAAGCTCGGGTTACGGGATTCGACCTTAGCCAGAATACGACCATTGCCAATACGGTTCAGACGAACCAGCGGCGTGTGGCCGATTGTTAATGAATTGTCTTCGTAGATCTTGCTCATAACCCGTCCTTTGACTGTAGGCCTTTGACTGTAGGAAAGTTCGCGGTGTCACTGGTTTCGCTTTATGCACTCTTAACACGATGAAATCAGTGAGGATCACAAAAGCATACGCGATCGGTTTTTCCAGTGAAGTAAGGAATTGATATATTATATGTTATTAAGAAATATGTTTTAGACGCAAGGTCACACAGGTGACAAAAACCACCCGGATTGGGTGGCTGGCAGGGTAATGTGGTTATGACCGGCGGGAATTGGAAATGTCCCTGTCATCGACCACGTGCAGCGCACGGTAGCGGTCAACCCACATTGCTGTCGCGCCACAGACGGCGACCGGTAGGATCACCAGATTGAGCACCGGCACCATGGTGAACAGACTGACCAGCGCGCCAAATTGTAAATTATCCACTTTATAACGCCCCAGTGAACGGCGCATGTCGAGGAAACTGACTTTGTGGTTATCGAACGGGTAGTCACAATACTGAATCGACAGCATCCAGGCGCTGAATAGGAACCACATTACTGGCGCGATGGTCTGCCCGATGCCGGGTATGAAGTACAACACCAGCAGCACGATAGCGCGGGGCAGGTAGTAGGCCAGTTTTTGCCATTCCCGTTTCATGATACGGGGCAGGTCCTTCATGATGTCCAAAATGCCGGTGTCAGGCAGGGCTTTACCCGTTAGCTTCGCTTCCAACTGCTCGGCGAGCAGGCCGCTGAAGGGGGCTGCAATCACGTTGGCAATCGTGCTGAATAAATAACTGAACACCAGCAAGACCGAGAGCACGGCAATAGGCCAAAGCAGATAATCCAGCCAACTCAGCCATGCCGGAATTTTGCTCATCATCGCTGGGATCCACTCACCCAGTTTCGCAAACAACCACCAGAATGCGCCACCCATTAAGATTATATTGACCAGCAACGGCAAAACGACGAAGCGACGGATACCGGGCAGGGAGATTAGGGACCAGCCGCGGCTGAAATAGTGCACACCATTGACCTGATGGGCGCTTTGCGAAGATGCCATAAACGAAATTTTCTCTCTGAGTTGAAGGACGTGGGCTATCATATCGGTATGATTTAATACTGGCTAGCGGACTATTGGCTGAAAAAACAGCAAAAGAGGTGCAACACTCATGTTTATTAGCAGAAAGTAGAGTCCAGACTTGCACTTATCAACTCAGGCAAATAGAGTTAGAAATGTGAACGTTTGCCGTATTGGCAATGGATTAGAACAACCTAGAGATAGCAATGATGCAGGATTTGCGTCTGATATTAATCGTTGTTGGCGCGATCGCCATAATAGCGTTGTTGTTGCACGGTTTGTGGACCAGCCGTAAAGAACGCTCTTCGCTGTTTCGCGATCGTCCAGCTAAACGTGTTAAAAAAGAACGAGAGCAATCCCCAGCCGACGATTTCGTTGACGGGGTGGGTGAAGTGCGCGTGCGTCCCGTCTATCCGCAGGACGAACCTTCACTCGGCCAGTATGACGAAACCGAGCAAGTGGCTCCGGTTCGCACTCAGCCGCCGCGTCCGCAACAGGCACCGCCTGTACAGCAGGCACCTGCACCTCGTCAGTCTGTGCAGCAGCCTGCTCCTGCACAGGATGATCCTTTGCTTAGTGGCTATTCCGCTGCTGACCCTGAGGGTGCCCCGCGCCGTGAGCCTGCGGTCGATGTTTCTCCTCAGCATCATGATGAGAAACGCAATCCGCCGGTTCCGCCTGCTGAAATTCATGCTGATGCAGCCCCTGCTGCCAAAGCCGAGCCATATCATGACGCCCCTTTTGCACCGGCTGAAGAACAGCCTGTCGCTAAAGCGAAACTGAAAGAAACCGTTCTGGTGCTACACGTTGCTGCACATCAGGGCGGGGTGATTGGGGGTGAAGTTCTGCTTAATAGCGTGCTGCAGTCCGGTTTCCAGTTTGGTGCCATGAACATTTTCCATCGTCATGTCAGTCCGGCGGGAAGCGGTCCGGTTCTGTTTAGTTTGGCGAACATGGTTAAGCCAGGTTCTTTCGACCCTGAGAACATGTCTGACTTCTCAACGCCGGGTATTACGCTGTTTATGATGGTGCCTTGCTATGGCGACGCGCATCAGAACTTCAAACTGTTGTTACAATCAGCACAGCGTATTGCTGACGATGTGGGTGGGATGGTGCTTGATGATGAGCGCCGGATGATCACGCCACAAAAACTGGAAACCTATAAAGCGCGGATCCGCGAGGTTCTCGACGCCACTGCCTGACCAGGCAAAACGCGTATCCCGTTGTTCTCTCCTTCCAATGACCCCCGCTAGCCGGGGGTTTTTTATCTTCATGGTGAGTCATGGCCACAATCGAAAATCAAATCAATCAATTGCGCACCCAGCTGCGCCATCATGAATACCAGTATCATGTATTGGATACCCCCGAAGTCCCCGACGCTGAATATGACCGGCTGATGCGCGAACTGCGTGAGCTGGAAACCGCATACCCTGAACTTATCACCGCCGACTCACCGACTCAGCGCGTCGGCGCTGCGCCGATTTCTGCTTTCGAACAGGTAAAACATCAGGTACCCATGCTGTCGCTGGATAACGTTTTCGACGACGAAAGCTATCTGGCATTTTACAAGCGTGTGCAGGATCGTCTGAAAACCACCGAGCCGCTGACGTTTTGCTGTGAACTGAAACTCGACGGGTTGGCCGTCAGCCTGCTGTATGAAAACGGTGAGCTGGTTCAGGCCGCCACCCGCGGTGATGGCACGACGGGTGAGAATATTACCGCTAATGTGCGCACCATTCGCGCCATCCCTTTACGGTTGCATGGTGACAATATCCCGGCGCGGCTTGAAGTGCGTGGCGAAGTTTTCATGCCGCAGCCAGGTTTCGAAGCGCTGAATGAAGAAGCGCGTCGCACCGGCGGAAAAGTGTTTGCCAACCCGAGAAACGCGGCGGCAGGATCACTGCGCCAGCTTGACCCGCGCATTACCGCCAAGCGTCCGCTGACCTTCTTCTGCTACGGTGTGGGCGTGTTGGAAGGCGGGGATCTGCCGCGCAGCCATATCGCCCGTTTGCACCAGTTTAAAGCGTGGGGATTACCGGTCAGTGACCGCGTTCGGCTGTGTACCGGCAGCGACGAGGTGTTGGCGTTCTACCGTCAGGTTGAAGCCGATCGCGCCACGCTGGGGTTCGACATTGATGGTGTGGTGGTAAAAATTGATTCGCTGGATATCCAGGAAACCTTAGGTTTTGTTGCCCGCGCACCGCGCTGGGCAACGGCGTTTAAATTCCCGGCGCAGGAACAAATCACACGGGTAAAAGACGTCGAGTTCCAGGTGGGGCGCACAGGCGCTATCACGCCGGTGGCGCGGCTTGAACCGGTGCTGGTCGCCGGTGTGATGGTCAGCAATGCGACGCTGCACAACGCCGATGAAATCGAGCGTCTCGGCCTGCGTATCGGCGATACAGTGATTGTCCGCCGCGCCGGTGATGTGATCCCGCAAGTGGTTGGCGTGGTGCTGGCAGAGCGCCCTGAAAATGCCCGCGAAGTGCTGTTCCCGACGCACTGCCCGGTGTGTAATTCTGACGTCGAACGCGTGGAAGGCGAAGCGGTAGCCCGCTGCACCGGTGGCCTGATTTGCGGTGCGCAGCGCAAAGAAGCGCTCAAACATTTCGTCTCCCGTCGCGCGCTGGACGTGGACGGCATGGGCGATAAAATTATCGACCAGCTGGTGGAAAAAGAGTACGTCAAAAATCCGGCGGACCTGTTCCGCCTGACCGCCGGCAAACTCACCGGACTGGATCGTATGGGGCCTAAATCTGCACAGAATGTCGTTTCAGCGTTGGAAAAAGCCAAGCAAACCACGCTGGCCCGCTTCCTCTATGCGCTCGGGATCCGTGAAGTGGGGGAAGCCACGGCAGCCAATCTGGCCGCGCATTACGGATCGATTGACGCGTTGCGCGCAGCCGATGTTGAGTCATTGAAATCCGTACCTGAGGTGGGTGACGTGGTCGCCAAACACGTGGTGAACTTCTTGTCCGAAGCGCATAACCAACAGGTGATTGATGAGCTGCTTAGCCCGGAGATCAACATTCACTGGCCTGAGGTTCAGGTGATCGTTCCTGAAGAAATCGACAGTCCATTCGCCGGTAAAACCGTGGTACTGACCGGCTCACTGACGGTGCTGTCCCGTGACGAAGCCAAAGATCGTCTGACGGCGCTGGGAGCGAAAGTGTCTGGCAGTGTATCGAAAAAGACCGATCTGGTGATCGCCGGTGAAGCGGCCGGCTCTAAGCTGGTTAAGGCTCAGGAGCTGGGGATTGAAGTGATTGATGAAGCGGAAATGATCCGTCTGCTGGGTGAGTAAATACCATGGAAAAAGAAGATCTGATTGAGATCGCCAATATGAAAATGCCGTTCGGCAAATATGCCGGGCGGGTGTTGATTGATTTGCCCGAAGAGTATCTGCTGTGGTTCGCCCGTAAAGACGAATTCCCACAAGGAAAATTAGGCGAACTGATGCAACTGACGTTGGCGATTAAAAGCGAAGGCTTACAAAGCCTGATTAACCCGCTGCGGCGCAGTGGTCCTGGGCTTTCAGGCACTGACGAGTGACTTGTCCTGAATGGTAGAGAAAAGGCGCTGATTTCAGCGCCTTTTCTCTGTCTGCCATTTGCCGGAAATCAGTTGGCCTTCGCCTGTGCCCGATTTTGCAGCTCAGCGGCTTTCGCCTCCTGCTTACTCTTATAACGTTTTGCCAGCACCGCACAGGTCATTAGCTGCACCTGATGGAAAATCATCAGTGGCAGAACCATCATGCCGATGGCGCTGACCGGGAACAGAATGTTGGCCATCGGGATACCGTTGGCCAGGCTCTTTTTGGAACCGCAGAACACAATGGTGATCTCATCGGGCTTGCTGAACCCCATCCAGCGGGCCATATACGTATTGATCACCAGAATAAACGTCAGCAGCACCAGGCTGAAGGCCAGGATAAACAGTAGCGAACCCAACCCTACCTGATGCCATATCCCCTGCGTCACGGCTTCGCTGAACGCTGAATAGACCACCAGTAAAATTGATGTCTGATCGGTCTTGCCGATCATCTTACGGTGGCGCTCAACAAAGCCACCAATCAGCGGACGAAGCAGATGCCCGGCCACAAACGGTACCAGCAACTGCAACAGGATATGCCAGATTTGCTGCAGGCTGTCACCGGTAGAACCCTGTACATGCATCAGCAGGCCGACCAGCAACGGCGAGACAAAAATGCCCAGCAGGCTCGATGCTGACGCGCTACACACCGCCGCTGCGACGTTACCGCCAGCCAGTGAGGTAAAGGCAATCGCCGACTGCACGGTGGCTGGCAAAATGCACAGGTAAACAAATCCGCTGTAAATTTGCGGGCTGACGTCTACCGGGTGCCACCACTGGAACAGCAATCCCAGCGCTGGGAACAGGATAAAGGTGCTGAACATCACCCATAAATGCAGCCGCCAGTTGTTACTGCCGGCGAAAATCGCTTCCCGCGACAGCTTGGCACCGTGCATGAAAAACAGCAGGCCAATAGCGATAATGGTCAGGTTATTGAAGAAGGCGACGAAGACGCCGCTGGCGGGGAAGAATGTCGCTAACAGCACGGTGGCAATCAGCGTCAGGGTAAAACGGTCGGGCATAAATCGCATAGGAGTTCTCAGCAAAGGTAAGGATCGACGTAAACCAATGCAGCTATTCTGGACGGTTGGTATAGAATTAAAAAATTGATTTATTTAATGCATTGATGAAATTTATTCATGAATTATTCCCTCAAACAACTTCGCGTCTTTGTGACTGTGGCCCGCTATCAGAGTTTTAGCCGGGCAGGGGACGCCATCGGGCTGAGCCAGTCGGCCATCAGTCACAGCATGAAGGAGCTGGAGAGCGAGATGGGCGTGCGGTTACTTGACCGCACCACGCGCGAAGTCGTCCTCACGGATGCCGGGCAGCGCCTGGCTAACCGCGTGGAACCGCTACTCGATGAGCTGCACGCTATGCTTCTCGACACGCGAAGTTTCGGTACTCAGCACAATGGCCGCGTGCGTATCGCTTCCAGCCAAACCATTTCCGCCCAGTTGATGCCGCAGTGTATCGCCAGTGGAGAGCAGGAATATCCTGAAATCCGCATCTTGCTGCGCGATCAGGCTCAGCGGTTGGTGCTCAACAGTGTGCGTAATGGCGAAGTGGATTTTGGCATTGTGATTGACCCTGGCGTCAGTGCTGACCTGGCGTGCGAGACCATTTTGCATGAGCCTTTTCTGCTGTTGTGCCGTGAAGAGCATGCCTTCGCCAGACAGGCATCGGTGAACTGGATCCAGCTAAGCGGCTGCCCGTTAGTACTACAGGATTATGCTTCAGGCAGCCGGATGCTGATCGACAACGCGTTGGCGCAGCAGGGGGTGGCGGCAGAGATTGTGCAGGAAATCGGTCATCCGGCCACGTTGTTTCCGATGGTGGAGGCGGGGATTGGTATTAGTGTTATCCCGGCGCTGGCACTGCCTTTACCACAAGGCAGTAAGCTGGTGGTGAGACGTCTCACGCCTGAAATCAACCGCGCGCTGATGCTGGTACGGCGTAAAAACCGCTCACTGTCACCGGCGGCGCAGGCAATTTGGCAGGTCGTGAAACAACAGGCTACGTTTCTCACTGAAAAACGCAGCCTGTCAGGATTGCTTTAAAGCGCGTTCAGTCTGAAAAAGGATCAGACGTAAATATCAATTTTATTGGCAGAGGACGATTTTTTGACGCTTTTGTCTTCGTCAGTTTTGGAAGCTACCTGAGCCTGTTCGGCTTTCTGCTCTGCTTTTTGTGCCTGTTGTTGCTGAATCTGCTGGATTTGCGCCTGCAGTAACTGGATCTGCGTCTGAATTGATTGAACCTGTTTTTGAACCGCATCAGAACTGTCGCCGCTCTGGCTCAAATTTTTTATCTGTTGCGTCAGTTTCTGGATCTGTTTGTTTAACTGAGCAATTTGGCTGCCGCCGGATGACGCTGTACTCGCTGAGCTACTACTACTCGTGGTTACGTTGATAGTACTCATTGCTGCCTCACTTATGGATTCACCTGCCTTGCACGTGATTGTGCACAACAGGTATCGGCTGGTGAATGGAGATCTTTATCGCCTTTGCTAAATCCTTACATTTTAAGTTGCAGACGGGGCCAGCGGCTTAACCAGCCTTTGCTTTCGGCTCTGCCTAGCATCACTTGTGGACTGCCGTGGCGTGGGTTGGCCGTGATGCTAAAAGCAAACAGTTCAGCGGTGCCAAGCGGTGTAACCAGTTGCACCTTGCCTTCATGGTCAAGTGTTGCGCCAATCACCGTTTCAGTTTCCACCCAGTAACTCATGGCGTCACTGCTGGACGCGTAAGGCGCGTGGCTGTGTAGGATATGCATCCTGGCCTGATTTTTTACCGACCAGGGTAAAGGTGCTGCGGCATTAAGGCGTTGCTCAAGACGTTTCTCAATGTCGACAGAGACATTCTGCGGATCAAAATAGACCACGTCGATATCGTTAAGTGGTGTGGCGTCAGCTAAACCGTGTAGACGATCCCACACCAGATTGCGCACAAACCCAGCCGCCAGACACCAGTCGTTCAACGCCAGCTCCTGCGCAGTTCTCAGCGCCAGCATGCGCATCGGGTCTGCTTCAATCCAGCCAATAATCGTATGTTGTCGTTGCTGTTCGTTCATCTGTTGTTCCCCACGGAGTGATGCCCACAGTGTAGATCAGCCGGATGACAAATCAGAGACTCTGCGGGAACCCTTTGCACGGCCCTGTACTCTGCGCGGCTAACGTGATTATTATTGCCTCTGTCTGACTACTTTTTATTCGCTGCTTTTGACATTCAGAACCCGCCAGCCTGAGGAGCGTTATGTATCAAACGACGTTGAGCCACCGCAGCTATCAGTTTCGTGATTTGAAGGATTTGATGGCGAAAGCGTCACCGGCGCGTTCCGGCGACTATCTGGCAGAAGTGGCAGCCGACAGCGCTGAACAGCGCATGGCCGCCAAGATGGCGCTGGCCGAATTGCCGCTGAAAACTTTTCTGCAACAGTTGCTCATTCCCTATGAAAGCGATGAAGTTACTCGTCTGATTATCGACAGCCACGACGCGCAGGCCTTTTCCTTGATTTCCCATCTCACCGTCGGGGATTTTCGCGACTGGTTATTGAGTGAAAAAACCGACAGCGTGATGCTGGCACGCGTCGCGCCAGGCATCACCCCCGAAATGGCCGCTGCTGTCAGTAAGCTGATGCGCAATCAGGATCTGATTTTGGTGGCGAAAAAATGCCGGGTAACCACCCGTTTTCGTAACACCATCGGGCTGCCTGGGCACATGAGCGTGCGTCTGCAACCCAATCACCCGACCGATAACTTGCAGGGTATTGCGGCCAGCATGCTCGACGGTTTGCTGTACGGTTCTGGCGACGCGGTGATTGGCATTAACCCAGCCAGCGACAGCCTGCCGCTGCTGGAAAATCTTAACTACATGCTGGATGACATCATCTCGCGTTTCGAGATCCCTACCCAGTCCTGCGTGCTGACTCATGTCACGAATACCATCAAGCTGGTGGAACGCGGTGCGCCGGTTGATTTGGTCTTTCAGTCAATAGCGGGAACGGAAGCGGCCAACAGCGGTTTTGGCATCAATCTGGCGCTGCTGGAAGAAGCACAGCAGGCGGCGCTGAGCCTTAAACGCGGCACCCTCGGTGACAATGTGATGTATTTCGAAACCGGGCAGGGCAGTTGTCTGTCGGCCAATGCGCATTTCGGCGTAGACCAGCAGACCTGTGAAGCGCGCGCTTACGCGATTGCCCGGCGCTTCTCCCCGTTACTCATCAATACCGTGGTGGGATTTATCGGGCCGGAATATCTCTATGACGGCAAACAGATTATCCGTGCCGGGCTGGAAGATCACTTTTGCGGCAAACTGCTGGGCTTACCGCTGGGCTGCGATGTCTGTTACACCAATCACGCTGAAGCCGATCAGGATGATATGGACACGTTGCTCACCCTGCTGGGGACGGCCGGACTGACGTTCCTGATGGGGGTGCCGGGCGCTGATGACATCATGCTCAACTACCAAAGCACGTCGTTCCACGATGCGCTTTATATCCGCGAACTTCTTGGGCTAAAACATGCGCCGGAATTTGCCCTGTGGCTGGAGAAAATGAATATTCTCGACCCGCAGGGACAACTGCTGGATACCCGCGCGTCTCACCCGTTGTTGCAACTGAGGTCGGTGATATGACAGAAGAGAGCAAAAAAGGGCTTGCGCCGCTGGTTCATCCCAACCCCTGGGAGACGCTACGCCAGTTCACTGCTGCACGTATTGCGTTAGGACGCACCGGCTCCAGCTTGCCTACTGAAGCGTTGTTGCAGTTTGGTCTGGCCCATGCGCAGGCCAGAGATGCGGTGCATCTGCCTTTTGCCAGCGTGGATTTGGAAACCCCGCTGCATGAACTGGGGCTGAGCACCCTGACGGTCGCTAGCGCCGCACCGGATCGCGCGACTTATTTATGTCGCCCGGACTTGGGCAGAAAACTCAGTATCGGGAGCCGCGAAATATTGACTCATCACGCCAGCAAACCTGCCGATCTGGTGTTAGTGGTGGCTGACGGGCTCTCTTCGAAAGCGGTACACCGCCAGGCCATTCCGCTGATCACCGCGTTGTTGCCGTATTTGCAACTCCTTGGGTTAACGTTGGGGCCGGTGGTGCTGGCGCATCAGTCGCGCGTTGCGCTGGGAGACGATATTGCCGAAGTGATGCAGGCGAAAGCGGTCGCCATGCTGATTGGCGAGCGGCCGGGGCTGTCATCTCCCGACAGTTTGGGTATCTACATGACCTGGGGGCCGCACACTAAAAGGATGGAGTCAGAACGCAATTGCATTTCGAACGTGCGCCCGGAAGGTCTGGATCACCCGCAGGCGGCCTTCAAACTGGCATGGCTGCTCGAGCAGGCGTTTCAGCGGCAGCTGTCGGGCGTGAATCTGAAAGATGAGAGCGATAACCCGGCGTTGCATAATAAAGTCGTGCCGATGTTTAAGCTGGCGTAGGGGCGTTAGGCTCTGAAACGCAGAAACGCAGAAACGCAGAAACGCCCAAAGGCGCTTTTCTCTATTCTTTATTAACAAAGAGTGGTGCGCCGTGCTGGATTGATTCGGCCTTCGGCCTCACCCTGCGGGCAACGCTGGCGCGTTGTCGTCTCGCTTCGCTCTGCTCGAACCAGCAGCTGGTTCGCCTCCATCACGGATTTACTTCGGATTTCACATACGAAAAAAGCGCCCAAAGGCGCTTTTCTCTATTCTTTATTAACAAAGAGTGGTGGGCCGCGCTGGATTGATTCGGCCTTCGGCCTCACCCTGCGGGCAACGCTGGCGCGTTGTCGTCTCGCTTCGCTCGGCTCGAACCAGCTGCTGGTTCGCCTCCATCACGGATTTACTTCGGATTTCACATGCGAAAAAAGCGCCAAAAGGCGCTTTTTTCTGAATTGGTGGGCCGTGCTGGATTCGAACCAGCGACCAATTGATTAAAAGTCAACTGCTCTACCAACTGAGCTAACGGCCCGCAGAAGTGGTGGGCGATGACGGGTTCGAACCGCCGACCCCCTCCGTGTAAAGGAGATGCTCTACCAACTGAGCTAATCGCCCACTTCTGGGTACTCCACAACGTAAGAGAAATTTACTGAGAATTGGTGGGCGATGACGGGTTCGAACCGCCGACCCCCTCCGTGTAAAGGAGATGCTCTACCAACTGAGCTAATCGCCCAATTCTCATTTCTTCTTACTTATCACAACGCGTTCACTCTAAAAAGAGTGGTGGGCGATGACGGGTTCGAACCGCCGACCCCCTCCGTGTAAAGGAGATGCTCTACCAACTGAGCTAATCGCCCCGTCGTGATGGAGTCGCATTATAGGGATACTTAAACTTACGTCAACGATTTTTAAAAACAAAAAACACTGTTCGACGCAAAATTAGACAAGCTGACCGATTTCTCGCCCGCGTAGTTGATTCTTTACGCATTCATCGAATGAATACCCATTGCCAGCTCCCTATCGGCGTTGAGGATTCAGGGCAGAGTGGTAGAATGTCAGCCACTTTTTGTTAATTGATAGCAACGTTTTCTGCGTTGCACTATTAAGGCTGCATTCCAGATGAAAATCAAAACCCGTTTTGCCCCAAGCCCAACCGGCTATCTGCACGTCGGTGGCGCCCGTACCGCGCTGTACTCCTGGCTCTTCGCCCGTAATCTTGGCGGTGAGTTTGTGTTGCGTATTGAAGACACCGATCTCGAACGCTCCACGCAGGCGGCTATCGACGCGATTATGGACGGCATGAACTGGTTGAATCTGGATTGGGACGAAGGCCCGTATTTCCAGACCAAACGCTTTGATCGTTATAATGGTGTGATCGATCAGATGCTGGAAAATGGTACTGCGTATAAATGCTACTGCTCTAAAGAGCGTCTGGAAGCACTGCGCGAACAACAAATGGCCAATAATGACAAGCCTCGTTATGACGGCCACTGCCGCGACAGCCACGAACATCACGCTGCTGATGAACCATGCGTCGTGCGTTTTCGTAACCCGCAGGAAGGTTCCGTTATCTTTGATGACCAAATCCGTGGTCCGATCGAATTCAGCAACGATGAGCTGGATGATCTGATCATCCGCCGCACTGACGGTTCTCCTACTTATAATTTTTGCGTCGTGGTCGATGACTGGGATATGGAAATTACTCACGTTATTCGTGGCGAAGACCATATCAACAACACCCCGCGCCAGATCAACATCCTGAAAGCGCTGGGTGCACCCGTGCCGGTTTATGCTCACGTTTCAATGATTCTGGGTGATGACGGTAAAAAACTGTCCAAACGTCACGGTGCGGTCGGCGTAATGCAATATCGCGACGATGGCTATCTGCCGGAAGCGTTGCTGAACTATCTGGTGCGTCTGGGCTGGTCCCATGGCGACCAGGAAATTTTCAGCCGCGACGAAATGAAAGCCCTGTTCTCACTGGAGAACGTCAGCAAGTCTGCCAGTGCGTTCAACACTGAAAAACTGCAATGGCTGAACCATCACTACATCAATTCGATGGATCCACATTACGTCGCCACGCACCTGCTGTGGCACGTTGAGCAACAGGGTATCGAAACCCGCAACGGGCCGCAGCTGTTTGAAATCGTGACGTTGCTTGGCGAGCGCTGCAAAACGCTGAAAGAAATGGCCGAGTCCTGCCGTTACTTCTACGAAGATTTCACTGAGTTTGATGCCGATGCGGCGAAGAAACACCTGCGTCCGGTGGCACGTCAGCCGCTGGAAGCTGTTCGTACAAAACTGGCTGCTATCACTGACTGGACGGCTGAGAACATTCACCATGCCATTCAGGGCACGGCGGATGAGCTGGAAGTCGGGATGGGTAAAGTCGGTATGCCACTGCGCGTTGCAGTGACCGGCGCGGGTCAGTCTCCGGGTGTGGATGTTACCGTTCATGCGATCGGTCAGAGCCGTGTACTTGCCCGCATCGATATGGCGTTAGCTTTTATTGCTGAGCGCGAAACGCAGCAGCAATAGTCGTTCTTCACGTAAGCGATAAAAAAGCCAGCCGGTTTCCCGCGCTGGCTTTTTATTACCTGAAATTCAAGCTATTAACGCTATTCGCTGACCGGTGCCGCCACCGTCGGGCGGTAAGCCAGGAAGTACATCAGACCGACAAAGCCTGCACCGCCAACTGCGTTACCGAGGAATACGGCCACGAAGTTAGGGAAGTACTGTGACCAGCTCAGCGCACCAGCGAAAATCGCGGCAGGAATGATGAACATATTCGCTACCACGTGCTGGAAGCCAATAGCTACAAACGCCATCACCGGGAACCACATACCGATCACTTTCCCACCCATCTCTTTACTGGCGAAGGCCAGCCAGATAGCCAGACACACCAGCCAGTTGCAGCCGATACCGGAAATGAATGCCTGAGTGAAGTCAGCATTGATCTTCGCGGTGGCGGTTGCCACCGTTTTAGCCAGGAATGCGCCCTCGGTCAGGCCGAGAACGTGGCCGAAGAAATAGGCGACGGCCAGGCTGCCAATCAGATTAGCCAGCGTGACCCAGAACCAGTTACGCAGCACGGACAACAGGCTTATCTGACGTGCAAACCAGGCAATAGGTAAGGTCATCATATTTCCGGTCAGCAGTTCTCCCCCTGCTAATACCGTCAAAATGATCCCTACCGGGAAGACCGCTGCGCCCAGTAAATTACTGAACGAACCCCAGGATGCAGGCAATGTCCCTATCACGTGCAAATCCAGCAGGAAACCGGTGGCGATGAAAGCGCCCGCCAGGAATCCTAAAATTAACAAATTCAATATAGTTGCACGGCTTTTATTAACTCCGGCCGTTACAGCGATTGATGCGATTTCTTTAGGTGAATACAAGGACATGGGATGGCTCTAAAGTGGATGGATATGATTATTGCGCGGGCAGTCTAGACGCAGAATTATCCGAAAACAAGCCGATCTTCATAGCTTGCTAACATTTCATTAATCATTAAGTCACACATGTTAATAAAATGCGTAATGAGATCATCAGGCTGGCAAAAAGGCCGCTGATCGGAAGATTAAAATACGACGTTTCCCACTACACATTTACCGTATGGCGGGAGAAATTCCTCAATGCTGTGGCCGGGTTGGCGGCTTTTTCATCGCTTGGCCGCATAAACAGATTTAGCCGTTGACAGGGTAGGCGGGGTTTCATATTATGCGCCCCGTTCACCGGTTTTTAACTGGTTTGAATTGGGGGTATAGCTCAGCTGGGAGAGCGCTTGCATGGCATGCAAGAGGTCAGCGGTTCGATCCCGCTTATCTCCACCAACTTCCTTCCCAGGACAAGTTGGTTGTTTCCTTCCAGAGGAAACAGAAAGAAGTAAAATGTGAACTACCTCGTGTGGGGGTATAGCTCAGCTGGGAGAGCGCTTGCATGGCATGCAAGAGGTCAGCGGTTCGATCCCGCTTATCTCCACCAAAATTAAAAAAACCGGCCTCTGGCCGGTTTTTTGCTTTCTGGCGGTTACCCTTCTACCTTCTACCTTCTACCTTCTACCTTCTACCTTCTACCTTCTACCTTCTACCTTCTACCTTCTACCTTCTGCCTGATGCACTCATTGCTGCGCCAAATTGCAGACATAAAAAAAGGCGCCGAAGCGCCTTTCTCTCAAAACCTTACTACTTCACGTTTATTGCCACTTACGCCAGAACCAGACCCGCGATAGAAGCAGACAGTACGCTCACCAACGTTGAGCCGTACAGCAGTTTCAGGCCGAAGCGTGAAACCACGTTGCCCTGATGTTCGTTCAGGCCCTTGATAGCCCCTGCAACGATACCAATCGACGAGAAGTTGGCGAAAGAGACCAGGAACACCGACAGGATACCCACGCCGCGTGGTGACAAATCTGCCGCCACTTTTTGCAAGTCCAGCATCGCAACGAATTCGTTGGATACCAGTTTGGTGGCCATAATACTGCCCACTTGCAGCGCTTCGTGGCTTGGTACGCCCATCATCCATGCAAATGGATAGAAGACATAACCCAGCACGCCCTGGAAGCTGATACCGAATATAACGTTGAACAACGCATTCAGGCAGGAAATCAGCGCGATGAAACCAATCAACATGGCTGCAACGATGATAGCCACTTTGAAGCCCGCCAGGATGTATTCACCCAGCATTTCAAAGAAACTCTGACCCTGATGGGTATTGCCGATCTGCAAATCTTCTTCTGAATCAACTTTATATGGGTTGATCAGTGACAGTACGATAAAGGTACTGAACATGTTGAGGACCAGAGCGGCAACCACAAAGCGTGGCTCAAGCATGGTCATGTAAGCACCGACAATCGACATAGAAACTGTCGACATTGCCGTCGCTGCCATGGTGTACATACGTTTTTCTGACATTTTGCCCAGAATATCTTTATACGCGATAAAGTTTTCTGACTGGCCAAGGATCAGTGAACTGATGGCGTTGAAGGATTCCAGTTTCCCCATACCATTTATTTTTGACAGCACCGTACCGATGGCACGGATAACAATCGGCAGAATGCGAATGTGCTGCAAAATACCAATCAGTGCAGAAATAAACACGATTGGGCACAACACTTTCAGGAAGAAGAACGCTAATCCTTTATCGCTCATGCCTCCAAATACGAAGCCGGTCCCTTCTGCGGCGAATCCTAATAATTTTTCAAACAAGTCCGAGAAGCCTTTCACAAAACCTAATCCCACAGAGGAGTTTAGGAAGAAATAGGCTAACAGAACTTCGATGACCAACAGCTGAACGATGAAGCGCAAACGGATATTTTTACGATCACGGCTCACCAGTAACGCAAGTAAAGCGACAACGGCCAACGCTAATACAAAGTGCAGTATTCGGGACATGGGTGCTCCAAATTTGAGGCAGGCTATATTTCGACGGTCATTCTATGTAACGCGTACATTTAAAACGTGAAGTGGCTTGCAAATATAGAAATTACAGACATCAATTGCAACATTTCTGAGCGCATGACACAAAAGATCAAGATGTTAAGAAAAATAAGCATAAGTGGAAATGTTGTGCTAGCTTTATTATCTGCCGTAGTGCGTTCTGAATCTGGCTAATTGTCTGTTTTTTGGAAATGTCTGTTTCCATAAAGTGCGCCGCTGGATAGCCGGGTTGACCTCTTTTGCAGCATGACAGTTGCGCCTCCTGCCTATTAGAGAAATCACTGAGATCAATCCAAATGCACTTGATAATCATTATCAACTAGATATGATTGCCGTCAGCGCAACAAAAGTAAGGTTACTGATATGCACAACAGCCGTGCGGAGTCTTCCGGCCGCGCATCCCGCAAGATAAAGCTCTCATTGATGGGACCGGCTTTTATTGCTGCCATCGGATATATCGATCCGGGTAACTTCGCCACTAACATTCAGGCCGGTGCCTCTTATGGCTACCAGTTGTTGTGGGTGGTGGTCTGGGCGAACATCATGGCGATGTTAATCCAGCTGCTTTCTGCCAAATTGGGCATTGCAACCAGCAAAAACCTCGCCGAACACATCCGCGACCGCTTTCCACGTCCCGCCGTCTGGGCCTATTGGGTTCAGGCTGAAATCATCGCCATGGCGACCGATCTGGCTGAGTTCATCGGTGCGGCGATAGGCTTCAAACTCCTGTTAGGCGTCTCGCTGTTACAGGGCGCAGTCCTTACCGGGATTGCCACTTTCATTATTCTCGCGCTACAAAAACGTGGGCAAAAACCGTTGGAACTGGTGATCGCCGGTTTACTGCTATTTGTCGCGGCGGCGTATATCGTTGAACTGTTCTTCTCACAGCCCAGTATGGCGGCATTAGGAAAAGGGATGCTGATCCCCAGCCTGCCATCAAGCGATGCGGTCTACCTTGCCGCGGGTGTTCTGGGGGCGACCATCATGCCGCACGTGATTTATCTGCACTCATCGCTGACCCAACGGGGAGGGAAAGCGTCGAAAGAGCAGCGCTACTCCGCCACCAAGCTTGATGTCGGTATTGCCATGACCATCGCCGGTTTCGTTAATCTTGCGATGATGGCCACCGCCGCTGCTGCGTTCCACTTCAGCGGCCACAGCGGTATCAGTGAGCTCGACCAGGCCTACCTCACGTTGCAACCTTTACTTGGTAATGCTGCTGCTACCACTTTTGGCTTGAGCCTGGTGGCTGCCGGGTTGTCATCTACTGTCGTAGGAACGCTGGCTGGTCAGGTAGTGATGCAGGGCTTTGTGAAGTTCTACATTCCGATATGGGTGCGCCGCGTTGTGACCATGATGCCTTCTTTTATCGTGATTCTGATGGGGCTGGACGCCACGCGTATTTTGGTCATGAGCCAGGTGCTGCTGAGTTTTGGGATCGCACTGGCATTATTGCCACTGCTGGCTTTTACCGGAAATCGTGAACTGATGGGCGAGATGGTGAACACAAAAACTGTGCAGTGGGCAGGGCGATTTATCGTATTGATTGTGGTCAGCCTGAACCTTTATCTACTGGTCGGAATGCTCATCAAGTAGTCTGCTGGCCGTCTGAGGCAAATAAAAAACGGGACAGCTCACGCTGCCCCGTTTTTTATGTCTTAACTCTTTGGCTTAACGGCGGTGATCGCCATGACCGTCGTGACCATCACGTCCGCCGTGTCCGCGATCCGGGCCGCGCCCCCGATCGTCTCTGTGTCCGCGATGACCATGGTCATCGTACGGGCGGCCATAGTAGCGTGGTGGCGGGCGGTGACGGGAGCGGCCATCCCACCAGCCGCGATCGCGCCAGCGTCCGCCATCCCAGTAGTAACCGCGATGGCTACGCTCACCGTAATTGCGGCCACGGTGGTTGTTCCACCAACCGGCATCACGCCAGTCATAACCATCCCAGTAGTAACCACGACGGTCGCGGTCACCGATATTGATAGAAAGGCCCGGCGTATTGAGGCTAAAACTGCTGGCCTGTACAGCAGGTGCTGCGGCAGGGAGCAGAGCAAACAATAATGTTCCAATAATGAAAGGCTTTAACATGTTGCCTCCTGATTCCTTATAATTTCTGGTAACAGTTATAAGGCGAAGGCAACATCTATTCTATTGCCTGCAATCCTGTTTTGGATTTTTTACGCAGCTTAACGAAATACTTACACATATTTTTACAAACTATCCGCACTTCCTGCAGGTTTTAGGGTAATCGTTTACACCAAAATCGCGTTGATTTCCGCCAGCTCTTTTTCGCTGAAATGCCGGTTTGCGACCATGCCGACAGCGTCATCGATCTGGCTGGTTTTGCTGGCGCCAATGAGCACGGATGTCACGCGATCGCCGCGCAGCACCCACGCCAGCGCCATCTGTGACAGCTTCTGTCCGCGCGCCTGGGCAATCGCATCCAACTGGCGAACTTTGCCGAGTTTTTCATCGGTCAGCTGGTCGCTGGTCAGGAATTTACTGCCGCTGGCTGCGCGGGAATCTTCAGGAATACCTGCCAGATAACGGTCGGTCAGCACACCACCAGCCAGCGGGGAGAAGGCTATCGACCCCACGCCATTTTGCGTCAACGCATCGAGTAAATCCGCTTCAACCCAGCGTTCAAACATCGAGTATTTGGGTTGGTGGATCAGGCATGGGGTGCCGAGATTTTGCAGGATCTCAAACGCCTGTTTTGCGCGGTCTGCCGGGTAGTTTGACAGGCCGACATACAGCGCCTTGCCCTGGCGTACCATCAGATCCAGCGCGGCCATGGTCTCTTCCAGCGGCGTGTCCGGGTCTGGACGGTGATGGTAGAAGATATCGACGTAGTCCAGCCCCATGCGTTTCAGGCTTTGGTTGAGGCTGGCGACCAGATACTTCTTCGAACCCCAGTCGCCGTAAGGGCCGTCCCACATGGTGTAACCGGCTTTCGAAGAGATGATCAGTTCATCGCGGTAAGGCAGTAAATCTTCCTGCAAAATGCGGCCAAAATGTTCTTCTGCCGAACCCGGAGGTGGGCCATAGTTATTGGCCAAATCGAAATGGGTAATGCCGTGATCGAATGCATGGCGAATCAAATTGCGGCCATTATCAAAGTGCGCATTGTCACCAAAATTGTGCCACAGGCCGAGAGACACGGCAGGCAGTTTGAGACCACTGTGACCACAGCGGCGGTATTCCATTTTGTCGTAACGGGTAGGGCTGGCCTGGTAAACCATAAGAGTCCTTATTATTTTAATCAGCACGGCGTGCTGGTAGAGAACAGGGTAAAAAGATGTTTTAGTGTATGCGTTTTCACTGTTTTTTCCAGATATCTCGATCACAGCCCCCTCATAAAACAGCCGTTTAAAGACATCCTTTTCATGACCTAAAGGGATGGTTACACCGGTCTATTACCGTAACTGATAAGCCTGAAGGCATGCGCCATGACGGGGCAAGGATGTAATCCAGCCTTTCCAGGGTTTATTTTTCTAATAAATGTCCTAATTCACCTACTGCGTTAATACTTTGATAGTGTGATCGACTATATAAATCAAAAATTGCAGGGGATCATGATGAGTACAGCTTACACAGTAGGTGACTATCTTCTCGACCGTTTGGCTTACCGTGGCGTGACGGAGTTATTCGGTGTGCCCGGTGACTACAATCTGCAATTTCTTGACCACGTGATCAGTCACCCAAAAATTGCCTGGGTGGGGTGTACCAATGAATTAAATGCCGCTTATGGCGCTGATGGTTATGCACGGCGCAAAGGGGCGGCTGCGCTGCTGACGACGTTCGGTGTGGGCGAACTCAGCGCGTTGAATGGCCTGGCTGGAAGCTACGCCGAGTATCTGCCGGTGATTCACATCGTCGGTGCGCCAGCGCTCTCCTCACAGCGCAAAGGTGAATTGCTGCACCACTCACTGGGTGACGGTAACTTCAGCCATTTCGCGAAAATGTCGCAGCCGGTCAGTGTGGCGCAGGGATTGCTGACGCCGGAGAATGCGCTGGAGGAGATCGACCGTGTTATCACGCAGGCGCTCTACCATTCGCGACCGGGCTATTTACTGCTGCCGAGTGACGTCGCGGCGCTGCCAGTGGCCAGCCGCGCGGCACCACAAAAGCCGCCCGCAGCGGCATTCTCCCAGGATTCTCTGACCGCGTTTGTTCAGGCTACCCGCGAACTGATGCACGGTGCGCACCGTGTGGCGTTACTGGGCGATTTTCTTGCCGACCGTTTTGGCGTAAAGGCTGCGCTGTCCCGCTGGATGGACGAGGTACCACTGCCTCACGCCACGTTGTTAATGGGCAAAGGGCTGTTCAATGAGCAACGTCCCCATTTTGCGGGTACCTACTCAGGAGCCGCCAGCTGTCCTGTTGTTAAAAACGCTATCGAACAGGCTGACGTGCTGATTAACGTGGGCGTTCGCTTCACCGACACCATCACCGCAGGCTTCACCCAACAATTACCGGAGGGAAAGTGTATCGATATTGACCCGTTCAGCGCCCGTATCGGCCAACAGTTTTTCCATCAGCTGCCGATGCATGAAGCCGTGCAGGCACTTCATCAATTGACGGCGGAGCTTTGTGTGCAGTGGGAAATACCGCACTTCACCCGCACACCGCTGCCGGTAACGGACCACGTTGCGCTCGACCAGCAGGTGTTCTGGCAGCACATTCAGGAATTTTTACAACCCGGTGACATTCTGGTGGTGGAGCAGGGAACGGCCAGTTTTGGCGCGGCGGCGCTGAATTTACCCGAAGATTGTGACTTTATCGTTCAGCCACTCTGGGGATCGATTGGTTTTACCTTACCGGCGGCGTTCGGCGCGCAAACAGCCGAACCCGAGCGGCGTGTGATCTTGATTATCGGCGACGGTTCAGCCCAACTGACCTTGCAGGGGCTGGGAGCGGCAATCCGCTACGGTCTGAAAACCACTATTTTTGTGATTAACAATGATGGCTACACGGTGGAAAGGGCGATCCACGGTGAAACCCAGCGTTATAATGATATCGCCCAATGGAACTGGACGCTGTTTCCGGCAGCCTTTGGCGGTAAAAATGTGCTGAGCGTACGGGTGGAAGATCGCCATCAACTGAGTGCGGTGCTGGCGGAAATCCGCGACAAACCGCAGATGGCGTGGGTGGAAGTGGTGCTGCCTAAAATGGATATTCCTGAACTGCTTGGGGCGGTGACCAAGTCTATTGCGAAGCGCAATTCAGGGCTGTAGCGCAGTGTCACACGTCAGGGTTTATCAGCCAGCAGTGGATCAATCAACTGGTCGATGAACCAGCTTCCCGCGGGTCCCGGCTGGTTGTTTTTACTCCAGACAGCATCGACTGAAATCAGTTTCGGCCAGCCACGCATCGGTAATGTTACCAGCTTATTATGCCCAAATTGGCGCACCAGCCAGTGCGGCAGAATCGACCAGCCAAATCCCTGCTCGGCCATCTCCAGCAACATCAGATAACTCGGTGCAGACCAGGTTTGCCCCGGCGTCCGGTTTTCAGTGCGCCGGTAGGGTTGCAAAATAAGCTGGCGGAAGGTGTGCAGCTGTTCCGGCTGAATATTTGACAGCTGCGCCAGCGGGTGCTCGCGACTGACGAAGATATCCATATCCGTTTGTTCAGGCAGACGAGCGACGCCAATATCCGGTGGGTACGCGTCCTGAACTTCCAACATCCCAATATGTGCCCGCCCGGCCTGCAACAGATCGATGACATCCTGATCCTCGGCGATAAGACACTCAAACTCGATATCCGGGTAGCGCTGCTCAAAACGTTTAAGCAAATTTTCATGGTGTGTCGGCTGATAGGTATCAGACAACACAAACGTCAGCTGCGTTTCGATTTGTGTGGAAAGACGAATAGCCAGCTCATCGAGGCGCTCGCTGGCGGCCAGAATGGCCTGAACATGATTCAGTACCCGTTTCCCCTGCGGGGTCAGCACGGGCTGGCGGCTGCTACGGTCAAATAATGTCAGGCCTAAATCGACCTCAAGATGGGCAATCGCCGTACTGACGGTTGACTGACTTTTACGTAATTTGCGCGCGGCAGCGGAAAAAGAGCCGGTGTCTGCTGCTTCGACAAACGCCACTAAGGCTTCGGGGGAATAACGCATCGCTGCCTCTCTTTGTCAGAAATCAATCCATCTATTTTATCGATATTAACTATCTTTTATCCATCTTATTTAACGATGATAATAACGGCCTGTGACGGATGTCACTTCTTAAATTTCCACCATAACAACAACGGAAAATGGCAGGTCTTTATGTCAATCAATTCAAAAAACACCTCTAAAAAAACATTGGGTGAACGCATTTTTCACGCCATCGGTTTTGAGGCACTGGCGGTGCTGATTTCCGCCCCGGCCGCCGCATGGCTGTTAAACAAATCCATTTTCGAAATGGGTACGCTGGCCATTCTGCTTTCCACTACCGCGATGGTATGGAACATCATTTATAACTCGGTTTTTGACCGCCTGTGGCCGGTGAGCCGTGTTACCCGCACGATGAAAGTTCGGGTGTGTCATGCGCTGGGGTTTGAAAGCGGGTTCATTCTGATCGGTTTACCGATTGCTGCGGGCTGGCTCGGAATTTCACTGCTGAACGCGTTTATGCTGGAGATCGGTTTCTTCCTGTTCTTCCTGCCGTACACCATCGCCTACAACTGGCTCTACGATACCCTGCGTCAGCGCGTGGTGAACCGCAACAATGCTAAGCGCGAGAAAACGGCAAAACGCTGTTCAGCCAAGCATTGATCTTCAAGCCTGAATTGTCAGCCGGCTGCGCCTCAGTTATGTTCTTATTCATTTATGGATAAGAACAACCTTAAGGTTCAACAGATGAAAACGTTAGGTCTGATCGGCGGCATGAGTTGGGAATCCACCGTGCCCTATTACCGCACCATCAACGAACACATCAAGCAACAGCTTGGCGGATTACACTCTGCCAGGCTGTTTTTGCATAGTGTCGATTTCTATGACATCGAGCAGTTGCAGGCTAAAGGTGACTGGCAGCAGGCTGGAAAAATTCTGGGAGAAGCAGCACACGCACTGGCTCGCGCGGGTGCTGAAGTCATCGTGGTTTGTACCAACACCATGCATAAAGTAGCCGACGATATCGAACGCATTGGCGGTTTACCTTTGCTGCACATTGCCGATGCCACGGCGGCTAAAATTAAGCAGCAGGGCCTTGCACGCATTGGATTATTGGGCACTAAATTCACGATGGAGCAGGATTTTTATCGCGGGCGTTTGCAGGATAAGCATCAGATCGAAGTGGTAACGCCGGATGAGGCCGATCGCGATATTGTGCACCGCATCATCTATGAGGAGCTATGTCTGGGGAAAATCTGCGAGGCGTCCCGCGAAGAGTACCGCAGGATCATCGGCAAACTGGAGCTGCAGGGCGTTGAGGGGATCATTTTGGGCTGTACTGAGATCACCTTGCTGGTGGGAGCAGCAGATGCGGCGGTGCCGGTGTTCGACACCACGGCTATTCATGCGCTGGCGGCGGCAGAATACGCGCTTGCCGCCTCCTGACGTTTTACTTCTTCAGATCTGATTCTGACCCGCCCTGATTACGGCGGGCAGGCAGATATTTACTGACCAGCATCAGCGGCCTACCCGCGAGTAACAGCCAGGCGGGTAGCATCACGATGCACAGCAGCGGCAATAACTTCAGGCCTGGCACCACGGCCGCGGCCATAAACAGGCTTAGCCAGCCATCGCGGGTCACCACCAGCACCATGCCCATCACGGCGCAGGAAACGGTCACTGCCGCAGGCACGTTCGGCGCGTATTGATGCAACATCAGGCCGAGCGACACCCCAACAAACACGGCCGGAAAGATGCGACCCCCACGAAAACCACAGGCTGCCGCGACCACGAGGGCGGCGAGTTTGGTCAGCGTTATCGCCAGCATCGAACTGATGCCAAACATCTGATTGGACCCCGCCAGCTGTTTCATCTCATCCAGCCCTTTGAACAGGGTGATCTCCCCGCCAATCAGCGCCAGCAGACCCAGCACAAACCCGCCAATACTCAATTTCAGCATGGGGTTGCGGATGCCGTTAAACATCCGGTGCAGATGAGGGAATATCCACACGCCAATCATGCCGAGTGCAATCGCAATCAGCACCACGACGGAGCCGCTGAACAGATCCACTAATTCAGTGGTGTTGTAAGGGGCAATGTTGAGTGAGAAATCAGGCACGAAGAACTGGTCGGTGGTCACCGCGCCAGTACCGGCCGCGACCAGGGGGGCAAACAGGCGATCCCACAAAGGAACGTCTTTATCTCCGCCCAGCGTTTGGGAGAAGATCAGCGCTGCGGCTACCGGTGTACCAAACAGTGCGCCAATCGTGCCAGACGCTGCCAGGATCACCCAATCTGTGGTCGGAACCTGAGGCAACAAGCGTCTGCCTGCTGCGGCAGCCAGCGCGATGTTAATCACGGTAATAGGATATTCCGGCCCGAGGCTGACACCGCCCGCCAGCCCCAGCATCAGCGCCAGCGCCAGTCCCGGTAAAGCATTCAGCGGCACTGGCGCACCAACCAAAGATTCACTGGCAGGATCCGGTCCGGCGTGGCCCGGCATATACTTAATCAATGCACCGACGCCCAAACCTGTCAGCGTAAGCATAAACAGCGTCCAGCTCGCGGACTGAGTATTAATATGCAGGGTGGAGGGGATGTGTTGCCAGAGCAAGGTTTGTAACGCGCCAGCCAACAGCATAACCGCCACCAGTATCAGGCTGGAAAGCGCGCCGATGACCATGGCTGGCAGGGCAAACGCCAGCATGATTTTCGCACGGGGATGCAACATGCAACATTTCCTTTCAGTAAAGTAACGCACTTGCCCAGGGCTTCGGCACTGGCGTAGTGATCGCCATGACGGCTAAGAGTCTGGCCGACAGTGATAATATTTTAAAAGAGACTACGCATAAATGTGCGTTGGCTTAAATCGGCGTTGCAGCCTATGGCAATTACCGCTATTTTGCCCTCACAATTATGTCATCTTCTCTTATTCTGCGGGCGGCTTTTGACCCGTCTCAACGATTGATAATAACGGCTTTTATCGGTTTTGCTCAGCCCCAAATTACGCAGGATCAAGAATCTACTTTTTCGGAGAATAAAATGAACCAATACTCCCTGGTGGGTGACGTCGGCGGCACTAACTGTCGGCTGGCTTTGTGCGCGCTCGACAGCGGTGAAATCTCGGCGGCGAAGACCTTTTCTGGTCTGGACTACGACAGTCTCGAAGAGGTGGTCCGTGTGTATCTGGAGCAGCAGCATCAGGATGTGAAACACGCCTGTATCGCGATTGCCTGCCCGATAACCGGCGACTGGGTGGCCATGACCAACCATACCTGGGCATTTTCCATCGCGGAAATGAAAGCGGGTCTGAAACTGGATCATCTCGAAGTTATCAATGATTTTACTGCGGTATCGATGACCATTCCGATGTTGCAGGACAAAGACTTATTGCAGTTTGGGGGTAAAAAACCACTCGACGGCAAACCGGCGGTGATTTACGGCGCAGGTACCGGGCTTGGCGTTGCGCATCTGATTCACGCCGATAAACGCTGGCTGAGCTTGCCTGGCGAGGGCGGTCACGTGGACTTTGCACCGAACAGCGAAGAGGAGGACATGATCCTTGAACAGTTGCGCACGGATATGGGCCACGTCTCTGCCGAACGTATTCTCTCCGGGCCGGGGTTGGTGAATCTGTACCGCGCCATTGTAAAATCAGATAACCGCGTGCCGGAAAATCTGGCACCGAAGGACGTAACAGAACGGGCTCTGGGCGAAGATGATGTGGATTGTCGCCGCGCACTGTCGCTTTTTTGCGTGATCATGGGACGGTTTGGCGGCAATCTGGCGCTGACCATGGGCACTTTTGGCGGGGTTTATATCGCGGGTGGAATCGTGCCGCGCTTCCTCGAATTCTTCAAAGCCTCCGGTTTCCGTGCGGCCTTCGAGGACAAAGGGCGCTTCAAAGACTATTTGGTCGATATCCCGGTTTATCTCATTATCCATGACCAACCCGGTTTGTTAGGCGCCGGAGCCTATCTGCGTCAGTCAATGGGGCATAACCTGCGCCCTTGAAGCCACAGCGGCGTTAGCTGCAGCTCCAATGACTTTGGGTATGCCATGCGGTTCTTCTTTTTCGAAGAGCCGCTTTTACTTCACTAAAACCGCATTAATCTTCTGAATTCCTTCACCTTGCTTCTGCTCACTGGCACTTCGAAATCCAAATCGCTCAGGCGCAAAATGTAGGTGTTGTTAAACCACGGCACAATTTCGCGGATCTTTGATAAATTCACGCAGTACGATCGGTGACAACGGAAAAAATGCTCCTCCGGCAGGCGGTTGCACAGTTCGCTGATGTTCATCGGCATGGTGAACTCTTCCCGGCGCGTAAATACCTGGGTGACTTTTTCCTGCGCGGCGGCGTAATAAATATCGTTAATGTCGGTGACGATGATCCGCTCATCTTTGATCAGGTTAATGCTGTGGCTGACCCGGTTACTGCTCGGCGTGGTCTGGGTCTGCTCCTGTTTATCGCGCTTAAAATGCAACTCGAGTTTTTGCAGCATGGTGACGATACGTGACTCGTGATACGGCTTGAGAATGTAGTCAAATGCTTCGATTTCGAAGGCTTCGGCGGCATGCTCCTTATAAGCGGTAATAAACACGATATAAGGCTTATGGGCGAATTTACTGATGTTTTGCGCCAGCAATACGCCATCGAGCGACGGGATGCTGATGTCGAGAAAAATCGCATCCACTTCATGCGTTTGCAGATACTTCAGCACGTCCAGACCATCATCAAAAGTGGCTGCAATATTGATGCTGCTGTGAGCTTTAATCAGATAAGTCAGCTCCTCCTGAGCGAGGACTTCATCCTCAACAATGATGGCTTTCATGCGCTTTTATCCCGGGTGATCAAAAATGAAATCTCGGTGCCGGGTTCCAGGCGACGGATCTGCAAACCCTGGCCGTAAAGTAATGAAACGCGGTGATGCACATTCAGCAGGCCGATTTTATTGCCCGGCATTTCATTGGCCGCGACGCGCTCAATCGTTTCCTGATTAATACCGTGGCCGGTGTCTTTGACCGACACCTTAATATTCCCGCCGCTGTGTTTGACGGCGATCACCACCACGCCTTTGCCGCTGCACGGCTGAATGCCGTGAACAATGGCGTTTTCCACTAACGGCTGGATCAGCAAACTTGGGATCCGTACCGAAATGTCGTCATCGATATCATAAATTACCGTCAGTTTGCTGCCAAAACGCGCCTGTTCGATGGCGATGTAATCCTGCACCTGATGCAACTCTTTGCGCAGGTCGATAAGCTCGTCATTCAGCTCGAGGTTATAGCGCAGATAGCGCGACAGATTGATGATCAACTGGCGGGCGGTATCGGGGCGAACGCGGATCGACGATGAAATGGCGTTCAGCGCATTAAACAGAAAATGCGGATTGATTTTGCTTTGCAGCGCACGCATCTCGGCTTTATTGGCCATTTCGCGCAACTGCTCGGCCCGTGATACTTCCATTTGCGTGGAGATAATTTGCGACAGCCCGACGGCCATGACTTTCAGCGAATAGGTAATGCGGTGGGCGTGGCAGTAGTAGATTTTCAGTGAGCCGGTCACCACCCCTTTTTCCCACAGCGGAATGATGATCAGCGAGTGGATCTGCGGTGTGCGGTGCATCTCATCGTTATTCTTGATGGTGATTTTGCCCTTTTCCAGCGTCAATTTCGTGATGTCGCTGAGGGTTTCATGGCCAATATTGTACTGCTCGGCGCCGACGCCGACATACGCCAGAATGTTTTTTGTGTCAGTGATGGCGACCGCGTCGGCGTTGATATCTTCACGGATAATGCCGCAAATGGTCGCCAGAGATTCGGCATTGATATTGCGAAAATAAGGCAAGGTTTTATTGGCAATATCCAGCGCCAGCCTTGCCTGACGCGCGGCGATCACCTCTTTCTCATCTTCCACGCTTTGCACCAGCAGCACGATAAGCCCGATCGAACTGGCCCCGAGGATCAGCGGCGCGGCGATATTCATCACAATATCCAGCCCCAGTGAAAAAGGTTTCGCCATCAGCAGGATCAGTACCATCGTCAGCGCTTCACACAGCATCCCGGCGGCAATCCCGACTTTCCAGCGGTGGGCTTTCTTCACCTTAAGGTTGATATAACCTGACAGAATACCGGCGGTAATACTGGTGATCAGGCAGGGAAGGGACGTTGGGCCATGAATGTCGATCAAGAAGCGGTGGGTGCCAGAAATCACGCCGGTGATAATACCGACCCACGGTCCAAACAGAATACCGCCAGAGATAATGGCGATGGTGCGCACGTTAATCAGTGAGCCTTCAACATTAATGCCTGACAGCGTGCCAAAAATCGCAAACAGCGAGAAAATGGTCGTCACCGCAGCCAGTTCCAGTGGCGTGTGATTATGGCTCTCTTTCTGTAACAGCTTGCGGAACAGGCGGGTACGGGTCAGGAAGAACAGGCAGATCAACATCAGGGCTGCACGGTCAAAGACCGCCAGTAACATCTCAAACACTTGCGGCACGGCAGGCTCTCTGGGTTGTGGCGTTACAACGCGTAATGATAAGACGCTTCATTCGCGGTAATTTAGGATGATTATTATTGTAGGGATTTTGCAGGGGCAAAACCATAATTCATGGGTACAATCCCGATTATTATAGGGTGGAAGCCCCATGAGTGTGGGCTGAATAGGCTATTATTTTCTCAACGATGTTGTGCAGGATAACTCATGAAAACACTGACCCCTATAGCGTTAACGACGGAACGCCTGCACATGCAGCCGATTGAAAATGAAGACTGGTGGCTGTTTCAACAGCTGTATCAGGACGCCGATGTGATGCGTTTTATTGGCGCTCTCGACACGCCCGCACAAATCCGCAGCCGTTTTGAGCAACGGCTCGGTTACTGGGACCGCTATGCCGATTTCTGGCTGTGCCTGACTATCCGCGAGCGTGATACGGGTCAGGCGGTTGGCCTGACAGGGTTCTTCCCCGACTGGCGGCCCTATCAGCAGGGCGAAGTGGGCTTTATCATCTCGCCAGAACATCAGGGCAAAGGCTACGCCGTGGAGTCACTGCGTGCCGTGCTGAATTTTGCTTTCGACCTGTGCGGGTTCCACCGTTTGCAGGCCAACGTGCTGGAAGGTAACCACGGATCGCGCCGGGTGCTGGAGAAATGCGGTTTTCGTCTGGAAGGGAATTTGCGTGAAAGTTACCGTATCGGTGATACCTGGCATAACGACTGGCTGCTGGGTGTGTTGGCGAGCGATCCGCGAGGTTAAAAATAGGTTGCGCAAACACTCGACAGTTTTTTCCGCCTGAGATATGTTCATTGAGGACCGCATTAGCGGTCAGCGTCGCTCGGACGGTCCGGGCGCTCACGTATCCTCGAGGAATTTATGGCTGACTCCCGTTCACCGCGTCGTTTTTCACGTATCGATCGTCTTCCCCCGTATGTTTTTAACATTACCGCTGAATTGAAAATGGCTGCGCGACGTCGCGGCGAAGATATTATCGATTTCAGTATGGGGAACCCGGACGGCCCGACGCCGCCGCACATTGTTGAAAAACTGGTGCAGGTTGCTCAGCGTGAAGACACTCACGGCTATTCCACCTCACGCGGTATTCCGCGCTTGCGCCGGGCGATCTCCCGCTGGTATGCCGATCGCTATCAGGTAGACATTGACCCGGAAAGCGAAGCCATCGTCACCATTGGTTCTAAAGAGGGGCTGGCGCATCTGATGCTGGCCACGCTCGACCATGGCGACACCGTACTGGTGCCCAATCCAAGTTACCCGATTCATATTTACGGTGCGGTGATTGCCGGTGCACAGGTGCGTTCGGTGCCACTGACCGAAGGCGTTGACTTCTTTGCTGAACTGGAACGCGCGATCCGCGAAACCATTCCGCGTCCTAAAATGATGATCCTCGGCTTCCCGTCCAACCCGACCGCCCAGTGCGTTGAGCTGGACTTCTTCGAGCGGGTCGTGGCGCTGGCCAAACAGTACGACGTGCTGGTTATCCATGACCTGGCTTATGCCGATATCGTTTACGATGGCTGGAAAGCGCCATCGATCATGCAGGTGCCTGGCGCGAAAGACATTGCCGTGGAATTCTTTACCCTGTCGAAAAGTTACAATATGGCGGGCTGGCGTATCGGCTTTATGGTCGGTAACCCGGAATTGGTTAACGCGCTGGCACGTATCAAAAGCTATCACGACTACGGCACATTTACGCCGTTGCAGGTGGCGGCCATCGCGGCGCTGGAAGGGGATCAGCAGTGCGTAAAAGACATTGCCGAACAGTATCGTCAGCGCCGTAACGTGCTGGTGCGCGGTCTGCACGAAGCGGGCTGGATGGTAGACAACCCAAAAGCGTCAATGTACGTCTGGGCTAAAATCCCCCCGGCTTACGCCGATTTAGGCTCACTCGAATTTGCCAAACGCCTGCTGGCCGATGCCAAAGTGTGCGTCTCTCCGGGCATCGGTTTCGGCGACTACGGTGACACCCACGTGCGCTTCGCCCTGATCGAAAACCAGGACCGTATCCGTCAGGCCGTTCGCGGCATCAAAGCGATGTTCCGCGCCGACGGTTTGCTGGCGCCGAAAGCCTGATTAACCGTTTTCCCCACACCAACAAAAAACCCGGCTTTCGCCGGTTTTTTCTATTTCATAACCTGAACATCTCAGGCATTGCGGGCAGAAACTATCTGCGACCGACCAGTTTGGCCAGCAGGAAGCCGACACCGGCGGCAATCAGCAGGGCCGGGACCGGGTTGTCAGAGGTCTGACGCTTCACGGTATCGACGGCATCGTTCACCGCGTAGGATGCCTGGGAAAGATTTTTGCGTACCACGCCTTCAGCCTGCAAATCACGATCCTGTGTGGCACGGCCAAACTCTTCCTGACCTTTACCTACCATTTCTTCAACTTTATCTTTCGCTTTATCAAACATAAGCAGTTCCTTCTTGTCTGCGGGACCGGCAAAAAACGGGTCCGGCTCATTCAATGAACAACGTAGTGTATGTCTTTCCTACATCATTCACTGTAGACCATCGGAGCCGCGAAACCGGCCGTGGTTAACATTGAGTAACAAACACGGCCGAAAAAAATGGCGTGGCAGGGCAACGTCAGAGTGACTAAGCGGGCAGCGCTAATCCATTGTGTTGCTGAGAGTTTTCTTATTTGATCCTCGAAACAGGCAAATTCAGCGCAAGTCACTAGGCTTAGTGAGGGGGTCTTAGACTTCATCCATTGGATGTAAAAGGGGGAAAAATGACACAGGACACGCTGAAGAAAAGCCGCATTGAGGTGATCCGGCAGTTCTACGCCAAGCTGGATCAGGCGGATGCAACCTTGCTGGATCTGTTTACCGAAGACACAGAAGTATTTTTCCCAAAATTCGGTACTGCGAAGGGGAAATCATCACTGGGTGAGCTGGGCAAACGCTTCGCGCTGGAGATCGACATGATTCAGCACATTCAGGATAAATTCCGCTTTATCAGTGATGGCGAAACCCTGGTGCTGGAAGGACAGATGCGCGGTGTGATGCAAACCGGCGAACGCTGGCCTGCGCCGCAAACTGGCAGCCATCACTTCTGTTCGGTGTTTGAATTTGAGGATTTGCTGATTAAACGGCTGAGCACTTACCTGGACCCGGATTTCAATCTTGAGGACAAAAAACGGGTGAAAAATTATCAGCAGCCACCGAAAGCCGAAGAGGGGGGAGGGGGGTAAAAAAGGAGGGAAACAGGCCTCAACCGACCGGTTCCCCTCGCCAACTGTCATGTTACGAAGCGACAGGGACAATCAGGTTCTTATACTTTTCCAGTACCGGTGCTGAGGCATCTTTTGGATTTTGCAGCTGCCACAGATTACGGCTAATGCCGTCATTCACCAGATAAATCACGCCGGTTTCAATGGCCGACATCAAACAGAGCATCACCGGCTCATTGGTGGTATAGCCCAATTCACCTTCCAGTAATCGTTGGTAATCCACAAAACGGAATACCCCGGCCTGAACTTCATACGACAAAATAGTTTTGCTGGTATTCACAGACGACAGAACTTCCCCGGTATTGACGTCGACGGCGCGCAGATTCACGGCTATCTGATCTAACTGGTACTGCGTGCTGGCCCCGATGCCAAAATAGCGCGCGCCCACCCCACCCGATTTCACATTACTTTCGTAACCAATGATTGAGCCTTCGATCAGAATATTCGCCGCCACCAGTGACGAAAGTGGCCGCGCATTGTTCACCGCTACGCTGCCATTCTCCTGCGCCGCACGGATGATTTTGCGTTCATTGAGCAGGTTCTGTAGCCCCTGGCGTTCCAGAGGAATAAACCATTTTGAATCCTTGAGTGCGGACACCAGCATCGCCGTGGCGCTTTGCGGCACTGCCGTCGAGAAGTTACTGGCCGGATAAGGCTTGAACTGGCCGGTTTCATCCTGAATGTTGTAAACCGAGACAAAAATCTTGCCCCGTGCCGGTGGCAGATTGGTCAGATCCTGATAACTCTGAGCACGAGGTAACAGCGTGGGTTTCGCTGCCTGATTCGGTGGTGCAGTCAAACACCCAGTCAGGGTGAGGGTAGCAAGAAGTAAAAAAATGCTGCGCATAAGTGGCCTTCCCGATCTTTGTAGTGAGTCGATTTTTGGGGTGCTATGCCGCCTGTCAGGTTCAGTTGGCGCCAGAAATACCCTGAACCTGAATGGTGGAAACTTTGCCGGTTTTACGGTCGGTAACGTTCATTACCAACTGGCCATCGGTGTTTTGTACGTCAACAATAAAGTCCTGCGTCACCATCCGCCCCGGTTTGCCCTGACTGATATTGCCCATCAGATTGCCCAGCAGTTGTGACTGTAAGGCGGAGGTGAAATTGTCCAGCGCTGACGGTGTCGAGGAGTCAAAGTTGTAGCCGTTGGGATCTTTATACGAGTTCTGTGCATTGGCCTCGTTGAGTAAAAACGCGCCATTGTTTGGGTTTCCGCCAAAGTTCGGGTTGACGAACTGGAAGACCATATTTCCTCCCCAGGAGAGCGGGGAGACCAGTAGCAACGACAAAAGGGATACGTAAGTTTTCACGGTGTGCTCCTAAAATTCATCGCCGGTAAGATCGCCGGTGCTTAGCAGGGCTTTATCAATCTGGCGGCGAGACAGTGCATCAAGCACACTGGCGACCGCTGTATCGATCTCTTTGTTAAAGTTGCGACGGTTGGGAAACAGCAGTGTTTGATACAGGGTGTCCTGCCCGATTTTGATACTGATCCAACTGCCCCAGCGCGCACTCGGTCTTTCACTGATGGTGATGGTCTCCGGGTAGGTTTTTTCCCAGCGATCGGTAAATCCTCGATAGAAATCATGACCGACCGCCGTCACCGTGCGGTCAGTGATCAGCCCCGGATCTTTGAGTTCAGCCGCACTCACGGTGGAACTCAGCGCGAGCGACAGACAAAAAAGCAGACACAAGGTGGCTTTTTTCATGTCAGCACTTCAGATTATCGTTGGCCCAGGAAACGGCCTGAGTCCGGTTTTTAACGGAGATCTTCCTGAACAGGTTATAGAGATGCGTTTTGACGGTGTTTTCGCTGATAAACAGCAACCGGGCGATCTCCGTATTGGAGGCACCGACCCGCAATTTATTAAGGATTTCCTTTTCGCGGTGGGTAAGACCAGACTCTTCGTAATTCAAATAGCGATATTGCCCCGACTGACTGATCAGATAGCTGGCAAACCCCTGAGTGAAATAGCATTCACCATGGATAACACTATTAATACCTTCGACCAGCTTGTTCTCATCCGTCGAGATATAAAAGACGGCGCTGATCCGTGGCCAGGTCTCTATCTCTCTGAAATGGTAGTCATTGGGTGTGTTGAATAATAACAATTTGATATTTTCATGAAAGCGGCTGAGGACAGATTGCCATAGTACAATCTGCCTTCGGTCAGCCTCCATCATATCGAACAAAATAAGCGCCTGAGTTAACGGCGTTTCGTCGAGCGGAATATTATCCAGAGACTTATTGATATTATGCAGTTTAGTATTAACACACAACTGGTGTTTAAGTTGTTGTAATAACGCACTGGCCTGCAGTGACGGTCTGGTTACTAATAATAAAAGATTATTATTTATATTTGCCCCATTATTCATAATGAAACTCCACCCTGATTTTGCCGCAGCCCATTGGCACCTTATAATTGAAGGCACAAAATAGGATGCATCACTACTGCTGAATGTAGCTTGTGCAACAGCTGCTCTGTTTAACCAAAAATAGACTAAAGATAGCTAAAAAGTTAAATTGCTACTGCACAGGTAAGGTAAATAATTTTAGATAACCTTTGCTGGTACAGCTTCAATCTAGCCATTGGATATTCTAAAGCAAGGTCTATTTGTGTTTCTAAATGTAAATCAAAATGTGTAAACTTTTCTTAACGATTGTTAACTACCAGGCTAAAAATCCATCAAATTTTCTTAACTGAACTCTTAACGCTTTCCTTACAAAGACCGTTGTAAACACAGTGAATTCTGCTGCCCTGCGGACAGATGAATCCGCTGATATCAGTAACAAGGTGCATCTTTCGTCTATTTTATCCCAAACAAAAAGCCAGTTTTGTCTCCTCCTTTCTAAGGAAAGACGCGAATTCAGCGGTGTTTAGCCGGAATTTAGCCCGTACAAACGGGTGATTCAGCGCACAATCTCACCCGAAAGAGGCATCGACCTGCTAAAAAAAATCTGTCGGATGCTATTTTTTCGTTTTTGTCTTAATAAGAATTTATCGATTTGTGTGATGAATAAAAAAGCGTGGTAACTCTATTTTAGGATAAATGCCATATCCTTCTCTCAGATGCCGCGTGGCTCCGGGGTGAGAGAATGGATAAGAGGAAAACTCATACTTTATGGTGAGGCGGCAAATAAAATACGACTTACAGGTGAGTTTTTTATTTTCACGAATAACCATACTCAACTCGTCAAACAGAAATTGTCTGAGCATCTCGGAAAGATTTATCGCTTTATCCGCTGCACTAAGGTTAAGTGAATATAAATCAGGATCGTATTATGAAAACGATATTCTTTGCCGTTGCGTTGCTATCGATACCTTTTATTACTGTGGCGCAGCCCAACGATTTTGCCCACAGTGAAGTGGGCATAGGTGTCAGTGATATATACAGCAGCTCTTTTGAACAGTTAGCGGCAGGCGGACAGTCTGTCTCCGGTAATTCAAGCATTATTCTCCAGCGGGGAAACAACAATCTGGCTGTCACCCGTCAGGTCGGTAATGGTAACAGAAGTAATGTCACGCAATATAGCAATGATAATACTGCCTATGTTAATCAGCGTGGAAATGGCAATAGTTCCGACGTGACCCAAAGTGGCAGCGACAATACCGCTGTTATTGAGCAACTGGGTAACAGCAGTTCGGCGTCTATTGATCAGAAAGATTTTGGCAATACTGCGGTTATTCTCCAGCGAGGTAGTCGGAGTGTGACGCAAATTAGCCAGAGTGGTACGGACCGGTCCGCCGGTGTCGTGCAAAATTCGTCAGGAATGGCGATTAGAGTGACACAGCGTTAAATATTCCGTCTCAACTGAAGTTCATCCGAAATTAAACCAATGGGGTAGCATCATGAATCTTTGGAAAATTGTGGCAGTCTCCGCTTTAGTCGTCAGTGGCAGTGCATTCGCAGGTTATGGCGGCGGCGGCTCAGGTCCATCAACACCGCCGTCTACGACGCCGGTATTCCAGACTACCGACTGGAACGCGGAAATTCAGATTTATCAGGCAGGTACTTCTAACCTGGCGAATGCCACCCAAACGGGTGTTTCTAAGTCTCTGACCTCTATCGATCAGCATGGCTTTAAAAACACCGCTGGCACCAATCAGACCGGTGATAAAAGTTTGGTGAAAGTCAGCCAGTTTGGTGATTACAACACCTCCAATGTGTCACAAAGCGCAGACAAGAGCATCGTGCTGGTCAGCCAGAACGGTACGGCTAACTATGCTCAGGCAAGCCAAAGTGCAGACGGCAGCCTGGCAAACATTCAGCAGTACGGCAGCAACAACCAGGCTTATGCTTCCCAGCATTAATCTGACCGTTTCTGTGTAAGCAGCATTCAACAAAACAGGGCACAAGCCCTGTTTTGTCTTTTCAGGATTCAGGAGGCTGGCCGATGCACGTTTTACTGATTGCCGCTGTGTTATCGAATCAGTTGTGGTTCGACACCCAGGCCGATGCTGACACCTATGTGGTGACGCCGATGGCGACGTTGGCCGATAGCTGCTCATGCCAGATCTCAATCGCCGTTTCCCACCGCGCCGCACAGGGCCAAAGTACCAGCCGCCAGCAGCGCAACGTCACACTTCCGGCCAACCAGCCCCTGCCTCTTGGCCAGATGCGTTTCTCAATGCAAAAAGGCGACTGGACGCAAATCACCGTCACTCTCACAGACGGCAAGGGATTACTGATGGCGAAGCAACTGATCGTACCGGATAACAGCTAGGTGATGTGGTTTCGTCAGTAGCAGGGAAGGGTGAAATATTTCTTCTGCCATGTCCAATAATAGGATTGATACACGCCTTTAAGTTATCAATTAACCGGGTATGACACATTCGGAATGTGAATGTATTAATAAAAATACCGCTACGGTTTTATTGTTATTTGAATTATACCTCCGCTATAAATCCCTGATGTATCCTAACTGTCGTGGTTAATAGATTAATCTATAAGGATATTTTTATGGTGTGTTGGCGTGTTGCTTCACATCAAGATAATGACGAATCGTAAAGAAAGGGAAATGTATTGTAAACGTTCCTTACATCGGCATAATGCGGCGATTAACAGAGCTTAACTTTCCCAAAAGATGCTAATAAGGATATTGCGTGCACCGGTTTTCCATTAATGCAGCCTGTCGGACGTTGGTTATTGCGTTCAGCCTGACGGCAGGCGCAAGCCATGCCGCTACGGTGAGCGGTCCCTCTCCTTTTCGGGTTCCAACCGGGGCAGAGCAGCCAGTAGCGCCACCCGTCAATGATCGGGTTAAAGGTTTATCGGTGGGCTCTCAGCAGTTTATCCATCAGCAAGAACAGCAGCGCGCCTTAGAGCAGCGGTTGGCACCGGATGCGCCGGATGTGCGTCTTTCCCCCCCTTCCAACAGTTTTGGCCATCTCGCGTTCCCGCAGGAAACCCCGTGTTTTACGATTTCGCAGGTCACGCTGAGCGGCACGGATGCGCTGCCTCACTGGCTGTCTTTGCAACCTATCAGCAATCAGGCGGTGGGCCATTGTCTGGGCGGCAAAGGTATTAATCTGCTGATGAGCACCTTACAGAACCGGCTGGTGGATCATGGTTACATTACTACCCGTGTTCTGGCACCTGCACAGGATCTGAATAGCGGCGAGCTGAAGTTAGTACTGGTTCCCGGCACCATTCGGCACGTCAAATTGACCCCGGATAGTGGCCATTACGTCACGTTGTACAGCAGCTTTCCGGCACACGAAGGCCAGTTGCTCGACCTGCGTGACATCGAACAGGGGCTTGAGAACCTGCAACGCCTGCCGAGCGTACAGGCCAATATGGAAATTCTGCCCGGTCAACAACCAGGGGAAAGTGATATTGCACTGAGCTGGCAGCAGCAGCGGATGTGGCGTATTGCGGCGTCACTTGACGACTCCGGCACCCGCAGCACCGGTCGCTATCAGGGCGGCCTGACGCTGTCGCTGGACAATCCGTTCTCCCTCAGCGACCTGTTCTATATTTCCGGCAGCAGCAGTCTGGAAAATGAAAACGGTAAGGGATCCGATAACATTACCGGACACTATTCCGTGCCTTTTGGCTACTGGATGTTGGGGATGACCGCCAACAGCTATGACTACCACCAGACGATCGCCGGGCTGAACAGCGATTACCGTTACAGTGGCAAAAGCAACAATCTTGATTTCCAATTAAGTCGCGTTCTGCACCGCAACGGCAGTCAGAAAACCACACTGACCTATGACGTGCTGGCTCGGGAATCGAAAAACTATATTGATGATACTGAAGTTGAAGTACAGCGCCGCCGCACCTCGGCATGGCGCATTGGTTTACAACATCGTCACTATATTTCACAAGCCACGCTGGATGCTGGAGTCAGCTATCAGCGCGGCACCCGCTGGTTTGGTGCGATGCCAGCGCCTGAAGAGAACTTCGGGGATGCCACCGCGCTGAGCAAAATCGTGCAAATCTCGGCCCAGCTCGACGTGCCCTTTGCGCTGGCCAGGCAAAAATTCCACTACAACGTTCAGTATCTGCGCCAGTTCAGTAACACGCCGCTGACCCCACAGGACCAGTTTGCTATCGGTAACCGCTGGACGGTGCGCGGCTTTGACGGTGAAAGGACGCTCAATGCGGATAGAGGCTGGTTCGTGCGCAATGATATTGCCTGGGTCACGCCGGTCCCGGCACAAGAGCTTTATCTCGGCGTTGATTACGGTGAAGTCGGCGGCAATGGCACGCAATATTTGGTGGGCACACATCTGGCGGGAGGCGCGATAGGCCTGCGTGGCCGGGCGTTCAGTGTTGGCTATGATCTGTTTGCTTCGGTGCCCTTCTCCAAACCAGACGGCTTCAGTACAGACCCGGTATCGCTGGGCTTTAATCTCAACTGGCAGTACTAGAGTAAGGACACTCGCCCATGAATAAGCACTTGTATCGCATTATTTTTAATCAAGCCCGCGGCCTGTTGATGGTTGTCGCTGAGATTGCCCGCTCCGGGCGCGAAAGCGGCCGCCGTGTGCGTCCGGGCCAAAAAACCGCGCTGCGCAGTTGTCGCCTTAGCCCACTGTCATGCGCGTTGCTGGCGGTATTCGGTTCGGTCACCGTGATCAACAGCGCGCAGGCGGATATCGTCGCAGACGCTCAGGCTGCAAAAGGCCAGCAGCCTAACGTGATGGTCAGTGCCAACGGCACGCCGCAGGTGAATATTCAGACCCCGAGCGATGCAGGTGTTTCCCGCAACAGCTATAGCCAGTTCGATGTTGACCAAAAAGGCGCGATCCTCAATAACTCGCATAGCAATACCTCGACCAGCCTGGGCGGCATGGTGCAGGGCAATCCGTGGCTGGCGAAAGGCGAAGCCCGGATCATTATTAACGAAGTCAACTCCCGTGACCCGAGCCAGCTCAATGGACATATCGAAGTGGCCGGGCAAAAGGCGCAGGTGGTGATCGCCAACCCTTCCGGGATCTCCTGCAACGGTTGCGGTTTCATCAATGCCAACCGCGCCACTCTGACGACCGGTCAGGTGCAGATGAATAACGGCCAGCTCACCGGTTTCGACGTCGACCGCGGCGAGATTGTGATTCAGGGCGCAGGCATGAACAGCCTTAAGCAGGATTACACCGACATCATTGCGCGCTCGGTGAAGATCAACGCAGAGATTGATGCCCAGGATTTAAACATCACCACCGGACGTAACCATGTTGATGCCGGTCATCAGCAAATAGACAAAAAATCATCCGACGGATCCACCCGGCCCCAGCTGGCGCTGGACGTGTCCCAACTCGGTGGTATGTATGCCAATAAAATACGTCTGATTGGCACTGAAGACGGCGTTGGCGTGCATAACGCCGGTAGTATCGGCGCACAGGCCGGGTCGCTGGTCGTGACCGCCGATGGCCATCTTGAAAACAGCGGCAAAATCAGCAGTAAAGGGGACATGGCGCTGACCTCGAATGCTGCCATCAATAACAGCGGGGAGATGTTGGCTGAAGGCAATGCCAGCCTGACGACCGCCGGTGACTTACACAACAGCGGCTCGATCACCTCGCGCCATCATCTGCAGACTCAAAGCGCCACGCTGAACAGCGAGCAGGGCAGCGTACTGGCGGCCGGCGTTCAGCAGGACGGCAAACTGGGCGGCAACGGTAACTTAACCCTCAATGCTTCCGGGCAACTGCGTGCGCAGGGGCAGAACCTGGCCTCGGGCGATATCATCGCTCGCAGTCAGGGTATGAATATCAGCCACAGCCAGACCGGTGCACAGAACATGGTGTTGGATGCTGGCCAAGGGGATTTACTGACCGGCAGCGGCGCGCAGGTAGAAGCGCAGCAGCAACTGACGGCTAACAGCCGTCAATGGCTCAACAATGATGGCGGCAAGCTGTCGGCTAACCAACTGATTATTAACGTGCACGACCTGTCTAACCAGCAGGGGGCGCTTGAGCAACTGGGTGGCGAGGCACTGCAACTCAACCCACAGGGCACGCTCAATAACCAGGGCGGTAGCATCGCCAGTAACGGCAAAGATCTCTCTATCAGTGCAGCGCGCATCAACAATCAGGGCGGCAAAATCATCCATGCCGCGCAGGGCAATCTGACGCTGACTGCCGACAGTCTGCAAGGTGAAAAAGGCCAAATTCTCTCCGCTGGCCATTTGATCGCCAATAGTGGCGAGACTTTGCTCGACGCTGGTGTGATGTCAGCGCAGCAAATCACCCTGCATGCGAACCGCTTATCCAACCGTGATGGGAAAATTCTGCAAACGGGCAGTGACCTGATGACGCTTGACGTTTTTGATGACATCAATAACCAGCAAGGGGTTCTGGCCGCGGGTGGCAGTATCCGTGTGGATGCTGCCAGCCTGAATAATCAGCTGGGTCAGGTCAGTTCACAGAACAACGGCTCACTGGATGTGCATGTGAACGACGTGCTGAACAACCAGCAGGGCTTCATCGGTGCAGGTGGCGATGCGACGCTCACTACCTCGACCTTTAACAATGTTAACGGCACGCTGGCCTGTGAAGGTGGATTGAGCCTGACTGGCGCGCAGATCACCAATCAACAGGGTTTAGTGCAGGCCGGGCAAAATCTGACTGTCGATACCCGAAACCAGATCTTCGACAACACCACGGGTACGGTAAGTGCAGGAAAAACGCTGACGCTGCTGACTGGCGCATTGCTCAATCAGGCCGGGCAGGTGCTGAGTGCCGGCGATTTACGGCTCAATACTCACGGGCAGAACCTCAATAACGCGCAGGGTAATATTGCAGCCGCCGGTGATGCGCAACTGGATATCGCCAGTTTGAACAACCGTGGCGGTCAGTTACAGGCGGCGGGTCATGCTGTGATCAATGCGTTCAATGGCCTGGTGGATAACACCACAGGTTTGATCCGCAGCGGCTCAACGGTGGGGGTTAATGCCGGGCAGATAATCAATCGTGATACCAAAGCGGATAACATGGGGCTGGAGGGGCAGTCGGTCAGTCTGAACAGTGACTTGCTCGACAACGCCGGTGGGGCATTACGCGCCAACGATCTGCTGGATATCACGACCGGCCAGTCGTTGAACAATACACAGGGGCTGCTCTCTTCCGGTGATGTACTGAATGTGCAAGGTGGAAACTCGCTGGTCTTCAGCAATACCGGCGGCACGCTGATCGCGGGTAAAAATCTGCAACTAATGGCCTCATCGCTCAGCGGTGACGGCAGCGTGCTCTCGCAGGATGGGATGACGCTGACTCTGCAACAGGCTTTCTTTAATCAGGGCGAGGTGATTGCCAATGGCAATATGAACCTTAACGTCAGCCAGGGGCTGGAGAACAGCCAGCTGATTAAAGCCGGTGGCGTGCTGAACCTGCACGCGGCCAGCCTTATCAACAACCAAAACGGGGAGATCAGCGCCGGGCAGAATCATCTGTTGATTGACAGCGACCTGACCAACCGTGGCCTGCTTGACGGCAGCCTGACGCATATTCAGTCCGCGACGCTGAACAATATTGGCAGCGGGCGCATTTATGGCGACCACATTGCGTTACAAACCGGGACGTTGAATAACCTTGCTGAAAACGGCACTGCAGCGACTATCGCGGCCCGTGACCGGCTGGACATCGGCGCGCAGACCCTCAATAACCTCGACCATGGGCTGATATTCAGCGCCGGTGACGTGGCGGTGGGCGGTCAGTTAACCGGCCAGTGGGTGGCAACCGGGCAAGCCGCGGTGTTGAACAATCACAGTGCAACGCTGGAGTCGACGGGCGGTATGGCTCTTAACATTTCGCAAATTAATAACGTCAATGACCACCTGGTCACACAAGACGTCGTCACCGAGCAGTCACAGCATCACGAAGCGGTACTAAAAGGCGCCACCACCCGCTATGACTGGGCCGACGTCGATACGTCGTCCAAAAATAAATATGGTGTGCACGACGCCAAAATGCCGGACGGCAGCGTCAACAATAATTTCTACGAATATAACTACCAGCGCACCATCACCGAGACGCAAATCAAAGAGAGCGATCCGGGGCAAATTATCGCCGGTGGCAACCTCATTATTAACAGTAACCAACTCAACAATGATGACAGCCGTATCATGGCCGGTGGCACGCTGGGCGGTGAACCAGGGGAAGTGCACAACGAAGCGACGAAAGGCAGCAAAGTCACTGTTGATGTCGGTAAACAGACGCGCTGGTATGCCAAAAAATCCGGCGGCGGTCTTGGGGGCAAGAAAACCTCACAGGGTAAAGATACCAGTAATTACCAGCCAACACCGGTAGTGCAGACCCTTGACCTGCAAGCGATGGTCTATCAGGGGAATACCCAGATTGACGGCAGTGGTGCGGTGGTCGGGAGGCGTGACACGTCGACACTCAGCCAGCAGGCGGGCAATGCGGGTGCGATTGACAGCAACACGGCGCAGCGCCCCATCACGCCGCCCGCCGGGCAGATTTTTGAGGTGGTTTCATCGGCCAGCGCGGCTGACACCGTGATCCGTATCAGCAGCCCGAACACCCGTCTGCCGGACAACAGCCTGTTCCAGCTGCACCCGGATTTCACCAGTCACTATCTGGTCGAGACCGACCCGCGCTTCACCAACCAAAAGCAGTGGCTCGGCAGCGACTATATGCAAAACGCCTTCACCCAGAGTTCGGACAGCGTGCTCAAGCGGCTCGGCGACGGCTATTACGAGCAGCGTCTGATCCGCGAGCAGGTCGTTAGTCTGACCGGGCAGCGTTATCTGGCCGGTTATGACAACGATACCGATCAGTACAAAGCGCTGATGGATGCAGGGATCGCCTTCGGCAAAAACTATACCCTGACGCTGGGCGTGGCGCTGACGCCGGCCCAGATGGCACTGCTGACCAGCGATATGGTGTGGCTGGTCAAACAGGACGTCACGCTGCCTGACGGCTCAGTGCAAAGCGTGCTGGTGCCGCAGGTCTATGCGCGGGTGAAACAGGGCGATCTCGAGGGCAGCGGCGCCTTACTGGCGGGCAACAATGTCGCGCTGAAAACAACCCATGATCTGACCAACAGCGGTGCGATCCTGGGCCGTGAAGTCACTCAGATCAGCGCCGACACCCTGACCAACAGCGGCTTTATTGGCGGTAACCGCGTCAGCCTCAATGCGCGTATTGATATCAATAACCTTGGCGGAACGTTGCAGGGCGGCGACAGCCTGGTGGCGATCGCCGGGCGCGATATCAACAGCAGCAGTACCCTGCGCGGCAGCGATGACAACCGTTATCTTGACCGCCCGGCGGGGATTTATGTGCAAAACGAGGGCGGCACCCTTGGCCTGCAGGCGCTGAATAACATCAACCTGACGGCAACCCAGGTCAGCAATATCGGCACTGACAGCCAGACGCAGATCATTGCCGGCAACGATCTGAACCTGAACACCCTGAGCACCACTCACACCGAGAACGGTGACTGGGACAAAAACAATTATCGTCATCTGACGCAGCAGGAAGATGTCGGGTCGCAGATCAACGGCGGCGGCAGCGTGGCGCTGAGCGCGGGGCATGACCTGAACGCCAGGGCGGCGTCGGTGACGGCGAAAGACGCGCTGACGGCGGTGGCGGGCAATGACATCAACCTGACCAGCGGCGACTCGGCTTATCATCTGACCGAACACAGCAAGCAGACCAGCAAGGGCATGTTGTCCGGCAAGACGGTGGAGACGCACGACGAGGTGCAAAACCAGCGCGCGCTGGGCAGTAACATCAGCGGTGACAGCGTGACGATGCAGGCCGGGCATAATCTGTCCGTAAGCGGCAGCAGCGTGGCGGGGACGAATAACGTCAGCCTGGCGGCAGGGAATGACCTTAGCCTCACCGCCGCCGATCAGTCACGGCAGGAGACGCATCAGTATCAGGAGAAAAAGACCGGGCTGTCGGGTACTGGCGGTATCGGGGTCAGCTACGGCAGCAACAGCCTGAAAACCACCGACGACGGCAAATCTCTGACCAGCGCGGGCAGCACGGTGGGCAGCACACAGGGCAACGTGACGCTGAATGCGGGCAATACCCTGACGGTAAAAGGCTCGGACGTGCTGGCAGGAAAAGACATCAACCTGACGGCCAAAGAAGTCAATATTCTGGCGGCAGACAACCAGAGCGTGCAGACCCATACCGTGGAACAAAAACAGAGCGGGCTGACGCTGGCGCTGTCGGGCGCGGTAGGCAGTGCGATAAGTACGGCGGTATCGAGCGCCAACGACGCCAGCACGGCGAGCAGCGGGCGTCTGGCGGCGCTGGACGGCATGAAGTCGGCCCTCGGCGGCGTGCAGGCGTATCAGGGTTACCAGCTCGGTCAGGCGGAAGGCCAAGACGCGGAGAGCCTGTTTGGGCTGAACCTGTCCTACGGCAGCCAGTCGTCGAAATCCGAGCAAAAACAGACCTCGAACCAGAGCCAGGGCAGCACGCTGACGGCGGGCAACAACCTGAACATTCACGCCACCGACACGGACATCAACGTGCAGGGCAGCCAGCTGCAGGCGGGCAAGGACATCGGGCTGATAGCTAACCGCGACGTGAATCTGTGGTCGGGCGTCAACACCTCGGTGCTGGACGGCAGCAACGAAAGCCACGGCAGCTCGGTGGGCGTGGGCCTGAACTTCGGGCAGGGTAAAAAGGGCCTGACGATTAACGTCAGCGGCAACAAAGGCAAAGGCTCGGAAAGCGGCAACGGGGTTACGCATACCGAGACCACGGTCAACGCGGGTAACAATCTGAACATCGTCAGCGGGCGCGACACCACCTTAACCGGCGCACAGGTGAGCGGTGACAAAGTGACGATGGACGTCGGCCGTAACCTGACGTTGGCCAGCGAGCAGGACAGCGACAACTATGATTCGAAACAACAGAATATTAGCGGAGGCGCCAGCGTCGGGTTCGGTTCGGGTAGTGCCTCAGTGAACCTGAGTCAGGACAAAATGCACAGCACCTACGACTCGGTGATTGAACAAACCGGCGTATTTGCAGGCAAGGGCGGCTTTGACATCACCGTAGGCGAACATACTCAGCTGAACGGCGCGGTGATAGGTTCGACCGCCACGGCGGATAAAAACCGCCTCGACACCGGCACGCTGGGCTTTAGTGACATTGAGAACAAGGCCGACTATAGCGTCGAGCACCAGAGCGTGGGCATCAGCACCGGTGGCAATATCGGCGGGCAGTTCGTGGGCAACATGGCCAACACGCTGTTGGTCGGGGTGAACGGCAACGGCAGCGACAGCTCAACCACGAAATCAGCGGTGTCAGACGGCAGTATTATCATCCGCGATAAAGACAACCAGAAACAGGACGTGGTAGATCTGAGCCGCGACGTCGAGCACGCCAACCAGACGCTATCGCCGATCTTTGACAAAGAGCGGGAGCAACAGAGGTTGCAGGAAGCGCAGAAGATAGGGGAGATTGGTGCGCAGGTGATGGATATCGGCCGCACGCAGGGGAAAATCGAGGCGACCAACGCGGCGAACGAGAAGATGCAGAACGTGACGGACGCGGACCGTGCGGCGGCGAAAACCGCATGGGAAAAAGCCAACCCGGGCAAACCAATCACGGATAAGAACATCAACGACCAGGTTTATCAGACCGCCTACGACAAAGCCTTCACCGACTCCGGTTACGGCACCGGCGGCAAGTTCCAGATGGCCGCGCAGGCAGCGACGGCGGCGATACAGGGGCTGGCGGGCGGTGACTTGGCGAAGGCTATCGCGGGCGGTAGTGCGCCGTATCTGGCGAACATTATTGCCAAAACGACGGAAGACGGTCCTGAGCGTCTGATGGCCCATGCGGTGGTTAACGCAGTATTAGCGAGTGTACAAGGTAACAGCGCCATCGCGGGTGCCGCAGGTGCCGTGACCGCCGAAGTGATGGCGGGTATTGCGAAGGATATGTACGGTAAGCCAGTCAGCGAGCTGTCAGAAGAGCAGAAACAGACCATCAGCGCGTTAAGTACGTTAGCGGCCGGACTTGCAGGCGGATTGACGGGAGACAGCTCGGCGGATGCTGTAGCGGGTGCGCAGGCAGGGAAGACGACGGTTGAGAATAACTCTTTGGCGGGAGATAAGGCCCGGGAGTCGGTTAAAGAAAGTAAAGAAGCCACCAAAGCACTAATTCGTGAGGCTATGGGTGAAAATCTGGCATCTCAGCTCACCAATGGCCTGGTGAACTTTGTTGGTGATACCGGCGATCTGGGTATGGCCGGTGGTGATCTGGTCCTTGATGCGGCGATGGCCTTAGTCAGTTGTGCCACAAGGGATAGTTACTGTGATACGGCGACAAGCGATTTAGCGAAGAAAGACGCCGTTGCCGCAGGTATGTTGAATGCCATAATGAATGGTGATGCATGGGAAGGTATCAAAGCCACGGCAGTAAAAGCAGCGCAGGGAGATCAACGAGCGCTGGAGAATGTGGCGGGTATCCTGACGGGAATAGTGGTGCCGTCAAGTAAAATACCGTTTGCTGGGAAAAGCGGCGCTGTAACGGAACAAGCAGCGAAGTCGACTGGCTCATTGGCCGATTATGTAAAAGATAATATCGCTCTAAGCGAGAAAGCTCGTGGGTCGTCTAATTTTGCGATTCATTCTGCAAAATCTGATCAATTGCAGTGGGGGTACGCCGCAGATGAATGGAGTATGACAACCTTACCAGCAGGCAGTAAAGTCTACGGGGGCATACCTGGGCAGTCTGCGTATTATACGACAGAGCAAACGTTGCTAAATGCTAATTTTGGCCGGGAGTCACTGTTTCAAAGTTTGCAGGTTTCACCTCACCCTGAGTTCGGTTATCGGCCGCAAATGGGCGTGTATGAAGTGACCAATCCTATAACCATTCCGTCGGGTATCGTGTGGAAAAACCCCTTGTTAGGGCCTGGCGGAGGAACACAGTTCTTTATCAAAGATTACAATAACAATCTGAAATTAATAGATAAGATTGATTTAGGAAAATGAAATGTTCAAATCCCCACATATAAGCCACGCAGTAACCATCGCGACAGAAGCTGGTTACATGGTTAAGGAAGTCTCTAATGGCTGGTCTAAAGTAGATCAGGTTGTTCATATGTCTGGCAACTTAACCGCTGATGTTCGTCAGTCCATCGAAAAAGAAGAACCTTCGCTAAGGTATTGGTCAACTGACAGAACACCACATAATCCGGCTGAAGAGGGCTTTACCTGTGATGAGTACAAAGTTGCGATGTCATTCTCTAAAAGCTAATTAATCTGATAAACAAAAGAACCCCGGCCTTCGCCGGGGTTCCTGCTTCTACACCCTTAAAATCCCGTCCCTCCGTCGCTGGATAATGATGATCCCCGGCGTGGTGGCGGCATCCACATGTCCGGCCTCGGTAATGCCAATATCCGTCAGCCAGTCGCCGCCAATAACCAGGTGGCCATCGTCACGGACCCAGTCAGCGCACAGTGTTGGGTTATGCTGGCTGGCTTCACAGAGTCCTTCCCATGTGGCGTTATCGTTGACCACGGTGACATACAAAACAGGGGGCTTGTGTTGCAGGACGAACCTTGTTCCCGGCGTAAAGCCGTTGCGGGCTAAGGTGTTACCGGTGAAGGTCAGTTCCGGGATCGACTCTTTGATAAACGTCAGTTCCATCTGTTGGCGCTCCCTTACTGGTCCTTTGCGGCGCGAATAATCAGACAGCCGTTCTCAGCCGTAATACTCACCGGCTGGCCGGTGGTAAAGCCCAGCTGTTCCAGCCACTTACCTTTAATCGTCAGTTGCGGGCTGGGGTTGGGCCTGCCGCCGTTGGGGCGGTAACGGCAACAGCGCATTAGCGGGTGCGTCCGGTGCTGCAATGGGTGAATTTATCGCTCAGCAGCTTTATCCTAATATCAAACGTGAAGATTTAACCGAAGAGCAGCGACAGACCATCTCCTCGCTGTCGACGCTGGCGGCGGGCCTTGCGGGCGGGTTGACGGGAGACAGCTCGGCGGATGCAGTTGCGGGAGCGCAGGCGGGTAAAACGGCGGCGGAAAACAATAACCTTGCAATCTTGCGTACCGGTGCAGCTGCTTGTGCCGAGATAGCCGTTTGTAGCAAAGCGGTTATAGATCTTGGGCTTGGTGCTCTTATCGGTGTTGGTGTTGCCACATCGGCGATGGAAGATCTCTCTGGGGCGCAGAAAACCAACGTTATGTTGGCTGCGATGTCAGGCGATCAGAACTTGATCGACAATCTTTCCCCGAGCGAGCGTGAAGCTTATGAGGAATGGAAGGGAAATCAAGGCCTGATCACTGTGTTCCCAACGGGAGAGAAAGATCCAACCGGTGGTAAGCTTGAAAACCCGATCCCAGACCAGAATAAGGGAACATCGCTGGTTACGCCGGATCAGAGTGGTGGGCAGGGCGCGAGCAATACCGGTAATACTGATGGGTCGGTCAGCACTGGCGGGAGTAGCACCAGTACACCGATTGCAGAGCAGAACCCGGATGACTTGGCTTATACATCAGAGAATAGTAAATATGTTTCTAGCCCCAAATATGCCGCTGGAGGCTGGGGAACCCCAAAGGATTTAAGTGATTCGAAGGCCCAAGAGGTATTAAATAACTCCATTCAAGGCGGTAAGCAAAAATATGGAGTTAGCGATGGTAAAATTTATGAATTCCAACCAGATAATGTTGGTGGATGGCATGGTTATCCGGTGCCAGGGACAGAAGCACCACCTAAAGTATTACGTGAGTTCCTTGCTAGAGGTGATATTAGCAAAGCTGAATATAATAAAATGATTAAAGGTAAATAGTAATGAATAAGCTGAATATCATTTTGCTTGAATCTGCGTCACTACAAGAGCCACAATTTGTTGAAATATCAATAGATTGCAATGGAGATCTGCGTCCTTTGTTTACTGGGCGAGTTGATTTGCCAGCATTTACTGAATGGTTTATAGAAAATGAGGATGCAATACGAAAATCTGACTTCCCAGTAGATAATTTAACTCAAGATTCTTTAGCAAAAAAAACACATTGTTTTTACGAGAGTGTGAACGTAGATGACGATGATCTTATTGATGCAATGTTTGATTATCGAGCATCCCATTGTCTTAGGTTTGCTTGCCGTGGGGTTGATTTTCCTGAGATTTATATTGGGAAATTAGGAAGTGAGCATGAAATTTCCTTATTTACTCAGAATGAACACTGGCGGTATTTTTTTGATATTGATGATTTTTTTTGCAAATTGAAATGCTGAAAAATCCCGGCTGAATGCCGGGATTTTACCTTATAGCCTCAGCCGCTCACCTCAGCTCTGATCACCAAACACCCGTTCTCAGCCGTAATACTCACCGGCTGGCCGGTGGTAAATCCCAGCTGTTCCAGCCACTTACCTTTAATCGTCAGCTGTGGGCTGGGGTTGGGCCTGCCGCCGTTGGGGCGGTAACCGACGGTGTAACGGCTGGCTTGGAGAAAGCCGCAACTGTTCTTTAACATTGCCAGGGCGCAGGGCAAGATAGCGGAAGAAAAAGCGCTGAAAGATCCGAACGCGATCCAGGCAGCGAAAGGTAAACGTTCTGAAAAACATGCACAATGCTCTTAAGGGTAAGTAATGACAAATTTAATAAATGATTATGTAGGCGTATTTACTCAGCGATCAGAGCATATAAAAAATGCGGTTAATCGATGTGTAGAATATTGGTTGCCTGAACAGGCACCGCTGATCCTACTATTTACCACTATAGGTAAGGCACTTGTAAAGCAGCTTGATGCGCTTAGCGATGATGAGAAAACGTTACTATTCCAACATATTGAAGATGGCATGCTTTCAAATGAAGATGAATTAGCCACCGCCGTAGCGACTGGTTTAGTGGAATCTCTAGTGGCTGCATCAGATAGCAATGATGAGTTATGGAGAGATATCGAGCAGTACCTAGGAAGTGAATCGAATAAACATGCTATTGCTTGGAAAAACTTCGGACAATAAATAAAAATCCCGACCCAGTCTCCGGGATCTTACTTTATTGCCTCAGACGTTCAGCTCCGACGTGATAACCAGACACCTATTATCCGCTCGGCTGACCGGTGGTAAACCCCAACTGTTCCAGCCACTCGTCATCTGCGGGCTGGGGTTCGGCCTGCCGCCGTTGGGCTATATCCTTCTACGGCCCGCTTCCCATGACTGTAACCACCTGAACATCGTCAGCGGCCGCGACACTAACTGATGTTATCTCATCGAGTGGGCGTGGATTACGTTATGATGCGCAAGGCAAACTGATAGGTTTCTTGGAACCACCAAAATCATGAATAAACTAACTGCACAAATCGCAAGTCTACCCGACAGAGAAAATGTCGTTTATGAGATCTACTTTGGTACTGACCAAGTTGCAGAGATATCAAATGAGCCAGGGGATGGACTTCGTATAGAGTTTTTTACCTGCCCCAATGGAGGACGCTGGAACTTTGATTTTAATGAGTTCTTCTCCCTGATAGTTAAAACTGAAACTAATATCTGTTAAATTAATCCCGCCTTTTTCAGCGGGATTTTACGTTATACGTCAGTGAATTACGCTTCAGCCGCCAGCCGGGTGATCAGCTGTCCCGGTTGTGTGATCACCTCAAGCTTCTGCCCCGTGGTAAAACTGAGCTGTCCGAGCCAGCGGCGCTTGAGGGTGCTCTGCGGATACGGATCGGGCTGTCCGTGATTAGGGCGGTAACCCACAATAGTCTGGCGTGCTTGGGGTGTGGCGGGTTCTGACTTATGATGTTGCTCAGCCATAATAACTACTCCTAACTAGTTGTTGTGGTTAGCGGTTAAGACAGGTTGCCGCCTGTCTTAACCGCGCTCAGTGATCTGTTTAGCCTGGTACTTCAAAATCATCCCATCCATGCAAAGTCAAAAGCCCGGCCAACTGATTTTGGGCCAAGGGCAGGCCAACATTAGAAACCCAGTCAGGTAAGAATATGATTAAATTTAGATATGATGAGTGATGATATATGACTGAAAAATTAGTGAATATTGTTTGCGAAAAACATAGCTTACAGCATGACAAATTAGCCGATTTTAGATATTTTTCTGGAACTCTTGAGTTAGTTTTAACCTCAAGTCATGCAGATAAAACTAACAAAATTCGTGTTGTATTTGACTGGATACATTCTTTTCGTGTCACTGATGAAGGTGACTTGTTAAAAATACAAGATGAACTGAATGGCCAGATGTTGAAAGGGATTTACACAGTCGAAGGATCTCATTATTTAACATGGTTTAATGAGCAAAGTGGCAATATTCATGAAGGCGGCTCTATCGCCCATTATCTCATCGTTACAGGTGAGGATGTTATTGATGTTCTGTCTTCAGTGAGTCCAATAATAGTATCTTGCTGATGAATAACAATCCCGGCCAAGTCGCCGGGATTTTACTTTAGAGCCTCAGCCGCCAACCTCGCCATGATAACCAAACACCCGTTCTCAGCCGTAATACTCACCGTGGGTTCTGGACCCGTGGGTTTAATGGTTATAGGCGGTGCTCAACGCTGAACGACCTGATTACCCTGGCGTTTTCGGCAAGCTTGCGTAATCGGGATTTTGACAATTACAAAAATGGCATTACTCAGTGAGTGCAGTGTTTAACTTAGGGAACAGTTCAATGCCTTTACAGAAGTAGAGGCATTTTTCGTCATGATAATACTGGACTTAACGGTGAGCGGTGCCAGAGTATGCTCTCGCATTATCGGGTTTCAGACCAGGGGAACTATATAGCGGACTCACCTTCATAAGCCTTTCTGAACAACTCAATGACTTGTTCTTGAGTTGCCTTACGGGGGTTGGTAAGTTGACAAACATCCTTTTTAGCATTTTCTGCCATAACAGCAAAGTCCTCGGGTTTAACACCCAGACTTTTCAGGTCGCGGGGAATACCAACTTGTTTACTTAACCTTTGGATGGCATTGATTGCTTTAATCGCAGCCTCATCAGTTGAAAGGCCGGTTATATTTTCGCCCATGGCTTCAGCAATATCCTTGAAGCGATTAAGATTACTCATTAAGTTAAATGATTGAACGTAAGGCAGCAGGATTGCATTGCATACACCGTGCGGTAAATTATAGAATCCGCCCAGTTGGTGGGCCATCGCATGCACATAGCCTAAAGAGGCATTATTAAATGCAATACCGGCCAGATATTGTGCGTAAGCCATATTGCTTCTGGCTTTCATATATTCACCATTGGCAACAGCCTTAGGTAAATATTGAGTTATCATCTTAATTGCTTTTAATGCCGCGGCATCAGTGAGCGGATTTGCCATGGTTGATACATAAGCTTCGATGGCATGAGTCAGCGCATCCATGCCTGTTGCCGCAGTTAATGAAGGCGGCATGCCAACCATTAAATCAGGATCATTAATCGAAATTTGTGGTGTGACGCGCCAGTCAATAATAGCCATCTTAACTTTACGTTCAGTATCTGTAATAATACAGAAACGGGTGATCTCAGATGCCGTGCCTGCTGTAGTGTTAATCGCCATTAATGGGATCATGTCATTAATGGATTTATCCACGCCTTCAAAATCCTTAATATTGCCACCATTAGAGGCAATAAGGCCAATGCCTTTGGCACAGTCGTGTGATGATCCACCGCCAAGGGAAACTATGGCATTACAATTATTTTGAAGATATGCCTGAATACCGTCAGCAACATTTCTATCCGTTGGGTTAGGTTCTGCACCGCAGAAAATATGTGTGTCAATTCCAGCCTTTTTGAAAATTTCAGCAACCTGATCAGCCATACCACTTTGACCAAGAAATTTATCTGTAACAATCAATACCTTTTCAGCTTTTAATGTCTTTGCCAGCTCGCCAGCTTCTTGTACGCTGCCTTCCCCAAAAATATTTCTTGTTGGTAAGAAATAATAAGTCGACATATTTCCCCTCTCTTTTTTGAATGTTGAAGACGTGCAAACATATATCTCAGTCATAGATAATAAAAAGGGCGGGATTTTCCTCGAAAAATAAACGTAAGTTTATAATATCCCACCTTTATTTAATGATATGCACGGGGGATAATATATGAAAAATGTATAATAGTTGTGAAATGACTCACAAAAAGTAAGGTTTATCGCATGGAAGTGATAAGGATATTAAAATTTTTATTTTTCTGACAATACTGTGATCTGAGTTACATACCAATAGTCTTATTTGGTCTGTTGTCGTCTTTTATTATGTTCTTAAGGTATAAGAATATTTATCTGGGAGCTGGCTTATTACGGATTTTAAAATCCACGGACTTATAGAGGAGGAGCAAGATGAAAAGCCTCCTCAAAATCTATCTCAAGATTAAGCAGCGTATTTTTTAACCCTGCGGCAGTGGTTAGTTTATCCGTGGCGATTGAAACCTATTTGTATTTATTACTATGGAAAACAGTCAGCAGTAACCCCGGCCAGGGCCGGGTTTATTATGTCTACACTTTTAAAATCCCGTCCGCCCGCCGCCGGATAATGATGATCCCCGGTGCGATGGCGGCATCAACATGATCCGCCTGAGTGATACCAAGGTTTGTCAGCCAGTCGCCGCCAATCACCAATTGCCCATCGTCATCTACCCAGTCAGCACCCAGCATAGGGTTGTGTTGGCTGGTTTCGCAGTAGGTATCCCATGTGGTGTTATCGTTAACCACCACGATATACAAAATAGGGTGTTTGTGTTGCAGGGCGACCCTCATGCCCGCCGTAAAGCCGTTGCGGGCTAAGGCGCTGCCGGTGAAGGTCAGCTCCGGGATAGGCTCTTGGGTAAAGCGTAGTTCCATCTGTGGCACTTCCTTAATGGTTCGATACTTTTAACAAATTCCGTACAATTATTATAATATAAAGGAAAAATGATTTATTGTTTAATTAATAATAGGGAGAAAGTGTTTAAAGGATAGATGTAGCAGAAAGTTGCATGCAGGTGATTGATGTCAATGTTAAATTTTTTTCTTGTCGTCGGGAGTAACAACGCCGTTTGAGCTGTCATTTCCCATTAAGAAGTGTCAGCGTGAGCGTTATTCCATATAAGTGGCTGTCATTGAAAAATAGCGTTTAGTGTCGGGGTAGTAGAGCGCATCAGAATATCTCGACGCATGGGGATATTATGACGGTTCACCGCTCAGCGATAGTTTGCAAGGCTGTTCTGTCAATGGTTTGAATGGCGGTTTTTTTATCGTTTCTGATTATTAATATCATGAAGGCGTGGAGAGGCTTCTATTCGTTTGTGTTATCCCATTTTTCCTATCCATAGATAAAGCCGGGCCTTCATTTTAACCGTGGTGTTATTTTTTCTTTCACCTTAGCGATCCCTTTGTGCCAGGCCTGGGTCCTTTTCTGACCGACCCTAGTTCACAATCTCAATTTTTATCACCCGTGAATCCCCGCGCCCGTGGTCGTCAACGGCCCTGATTTTATATTGTCCATTATTTTCAGGCTGCCATTGGATCGCCGCTTTGCTGGCGCTGCTGCCGAGATAAATATCATCAACAAACCAGTACAGGGTTTTGCTGTCGGCATCGGTAGTGGCGTTGAACACAATACTGTCGCGACCCTGCTGTGACTGACGCAGTGTATATGTGGTGTTGCGCAGCGGTGAGGTGATACGCGGCGGGTTACCGCTGACTGCCGGGCCGTCATTTTTACAGCGTCCTGCGCCTGGCGGCGAGCGTTTTGGTAACCCGGCCTGAGCGAAAACGTTGGCAAGATCAGAAGGCCAAAACTCGAACACCTCGGTGCGGGTTTCGCCTGCGGCATAAGGTGGGCAGGCCGCGTTGCCTGTCTGGGTGTCCATCACTACCGGACGGTAAATGGTATCCACCTTGATGGGCGATTTACCTGGAATAAACCAGGTTTTGCCGATCTGCTGACACCAAGGGGTTGGGAGGTCACCGCTGGCGAGGCAAATATCGATCCGTTTTAGTTGTTTCGGCCATGGGTGTTTCGGCTCACTCAGCGTCGGGTAGTTAGCCTGTACGCTGTCGATGATATTGAAGAACAACGGCGCGGCGGCATCGGCACCGACAAACGCACCATTGCCTTTACTGTCGAAGTTCCCCTCCCAGACGACCAGTACGTAAGGGCCAAAAATCCCGGCGGTCCAGGCATCACGAAACCCCCATGACGTGCCGGTTTTCCAGTACACCGGCAGGGCCGTCGGCCTTTGTGCCAGCGTATCGCCGGGGCGTCGATGCTGACGCAGCATGTCGAGGGTGATAAAGCTGGCTTCTTCGCTGAGCAGGCGTACCGGCGCAGGGGACGGGTCGCTTTTTTGCAGCCGCAGTGGTTTAAGTTCCCCACGGTTCGCCAGCAGGGCGTACAGTTTTGCCAGCTCCTGCACGGTGACTTCGCCGCCGCCGAGCACCAGCGACAGGCCGTAATGGTTTTCACTGGCCATATTGGCGACGCCAGACAGGCGCATAAACTGATACAGCGTCGGCTCGCGCAGTCGCGATGCCACATAAACGGCGGGAATATTGCGGCTGAAGTTCAGCGCATCGGTAGCGGTCACCGGGCCAAGAAAACGCCGGTCGAAGTTCTCCGGCGCGTAGGCCCCGAAGGTTGAGGGGACGTCTTTGAGAATGGTCATCGGGTGCAGCACGCCCTGTTCCAGCCCCAACGCATAAATAAAGGGTTTGAGAGTCGAACCGGGCGAGCGTTTGGCGCGCGTACCGTTCACCTGACCCTGAATGTCACGGTTGTAATAATCAGCAGAACCAACCAGCGCCCGCACCCCCATATCCCGCGTATCCACCAGCAGTGCTGCCGCATTGTGAATGCCACGGCTGGCGTTACGGGTGATAAAAGCATCGATCTGTTTCTCCACCAGCCGTTGCAGACCGGCATCCAGTTCGGTATCGACGCGGTTATCGGTGCGCTGTAGGGGCGGGTGGTCCTGGCGGATCTGCTCGATAAAATGTGGCGCAATGTAGGGCATCTGCTCCGGCTGGCGCAGGCTTAGCGGCAGCTTAAACAGCGCGATCTGGCTGCTGTCGGTCGGGTAACGCTGTTGCCAGCGGGCAAACAGCCGGTTACGCGCGGTATTGAGCGCGCTGCCGAGCACGCCGGTGCGGGTATCTATCCGAAAGCTGGGCGACTGCGGCAATACCGCCAGCGTCAGTGCTTCCGGCAGGGTCAGATCCTGCGGCGCTTTGCCGAAATAGATCAGGCTGGCCGCGCCGATGCTCTCAATGTTGCGGCCATACGGGGTGTAGTTGAGATAGGCCTCGAGAATATCGTGTTTGGAATAGCTCAGTTCGAGCTGCACGGCGCGGACAATCTGCCACAGCTTGCCCGACGGCGTGCGGGTATTGAGATGCCAGTGCATACGCGCCAGCTGCATGGTCAGCGTCGAGCCACCCTGCAACTTGGCACCGCGAATATAGCTGCGCCAGAAACCGCGCAGCAGGCTTACCGGATTAAAGCCCGGATGATAATAAAACCAGCTGTCTTCATGCAGTTGAATGCCGTTGACCACCCGTGGAGAAATCTGCTCAAGGGGCGTCCAGGTCCGGTAACGTTCGTCATTAGCCAGCGTTATGCGCAGCAAAACCCCATTGCGATCGTAATAAGTGCTGGAAAACGGCAGTCCCTGAGACAGCGGCGGGTGCGGCCACAGGCGAAAGCCGATGACCACCAAAGCCAGCAAAAAAACGGCCATCAGGCCGTTTTGTAAGAGACGTTTTAGCGAAGAGGCGTTCAGCATGAGCTATTTTTTAGCGTCAGCCGGAACCACCACAATGTTGCCCGTACCGACAGACAACGCCTGGATCTCACGGTCGTACATCGCTTCACCGAAGGCTGGCGGGATCACGAAGCTGCCGGTATTGGTGGATTTGATCTGATAGACAAACTCCTGCACCTCGGTGCTGGCGCTGCCGTAGATGATCACCCGATCGTCACGCACATCGCTGTAGTCTGGCTGCCAGGTTGAACCGTTTGCGGCGATTGGCGAACGCCAGACGTTATCGGCCGGCGCTTCGCTGTCAGCACTTTCACTTTCCGGCTCAGGCGCGGCCTGCTGCACGACCTCGAAACCTCCCGGCAGCAAATCAACAATCGCCAGATTATTCAGCCCTTCTTTGGCATTGGCGCGGATTTTCAGATGCACGTTGATCTTCTCACCCAGCGTCACCTGGGTCACCGGTTTGCCCTGATCATCCGTGTAGTCGCGGGTGATTTCCAGACCACGCGAAATGGCTTTCTGCGGTGCCTGTACGTCATAACCCGACTGCGTGACTACATACCAGGCCGGCGCATCGTTGGGGTTGCTGAACTGAACCGCCTGCGTATCGGCGCTGAAACTGCCCTGCGCAAACAGACCCTGCAGGGTAGAAATCACGTCCGGCTGTATGGCTTTGTCTTGGCTGATGGCCGTGATACTCAGTTCCCCGGCGTTGGTCTGCTGGGCAATCTGGCTGGAATAGCTGTCCAGCGCCAGAATGCTCATGGCTGAAGAGTAAGTGGTGTAGCGCTCTTCTTTGAGCGAACGCACGATGTTCTCCAGTACCTGTGGCGGGATGGACTTCGCTTTCTCCGGGAAATGACGGGTGATGAGGTACAGACGGGTGGCGTCCTGCACCAGCGGATCGAAGTAGTTCTGCGACCACCATGCGGTGTTGTAGGCCTTGCTCAGTTCATTCCAGCTGGGTTGCAACAGTTTGTTGGCTTCATCATCCATCTTCAGCAACCGGTAAGAGGAGGCCAGGTAGAGTGCGCTGAGGTCGGTCTGCCAACGGGTGGCGTACCCTTTTTGCAGGCTGTCCTGTACGGATGCCAGCGAGTTGGTGGTCACTTCACCCTGTAACGTCAGCAGATAAACCGCAAAGGCGCGCAGACGCAGGTGATACAGGTCGTCATAGTGACTGGCGGCCAGCTCCCGCAGCGCCGCGTTGGCATCTTCCAGCATACCGGCCGGCAGGGTGTAACCGGCAGATTTTGCCAGCAGCATATATTGCACGACGTACGGCGTGATGAACGGATCGGCGACCGGTGAGGACTGCCATAGGCCAATCGCGCCATTGTCATTTTGCCGTGAGCGTAGGGTGCGCAGCATCGTATTGAGCTGCGTGTTGACCGCCATCTGGGTCTGTTTACCTTTCATCTCCGGGTACTTACTTTGCAGGATCAGCGGAATAGAGCGGCTGACAATCTGCTCAGAGCAGTAGTACGGATAATCTTCCAGATACTGTGCCAGTCCGCTGGTCAACACCAGCGGCGAGTTCGACACGCGGGCATCGCGTTTGGCATAGGCATCAAACATAGTGCGCAGATGATCGACAGTCTGCTCTTTACCGCTCATACGGCCCATTATCGACTGGGTGCGGAACGGCATGGCCGGTCGCACCGACGTGCTGATGGTGCGGCGGCTGCGCTTGTCCGCGTAAGTGGCGTCAAACACCAGTGGCGCATCACCCAGTTCGGCTTTGGCTCGCAGGCGGAAAGTCAGGTTGCCTTCGCGCTTGGCGGCAAGCTGTAACGACTGTTTGGCATTGCCGACCACCTCGAGCTGCGGCGGCGGAGTCAGATTTACGCTGATGTCTGCCGGCTGCTCACCCAGGCCTTCAAGGTTGTTGCTCACGCCGACGCTGACATCAAACTCGTCGCCTGGTGCCACCATCGACGGCACGTTCGGCGTCATGATGAAGTTGTCGCGCACCGTGGTGCCGGTTTGTGCGGTACCGATTTTGTCCGGTGTGACGGAAATCGCCATCACGCGGATTTTACCGTTGAAGTAGTCCGGTACCGGATAGTTAAACTGCGCGTGGCCGTTGACCAACTGAATACCTGACCAGAATGCGACCGGTTTGTCGTGTTTGCGTTTGAACGGGTTGAGATGCAGATCCAGTCCTTCACCGGCGTCACCGCCCGGCGCTGAGGTCAGTGACATCAGTTTGCTAAATTCCGGCAAAATCAGATCCAGGATCTGCGCGCTTTGCACGTTCAGTTCACGCTTGCGGAAGAAGTACTCCAGCGGATCTTTCAACTTATAGCGCGCCACCTGCAAAATGCCTTCATCCACGGCAAACACCACCACGTTTTGTGGCGAATCGGTATTTACGGTAATTGGCAGCACCTGCCCCGGTTTAATCACCTCCGGCGTGGTCAGTTGCAGCCCGGCTTTGCGCGCACTGGTGCTGATTTTAAACGGCATCACGCCGTAGCTCAGCGGGCTCATGAAGATCTCGTCGGAATTAACGTCACGCACGAACTGGACGTTGAGGTACCCGTTGCCTTCCATATTGGCCGGCACGCGGATCTTCTGTACTGAACTGGTGGTGTCGGTTTTGAACCACTGCCAACTGTAGACTTTGTCTTTCTCAATGGTAATCAGGCCACTGCCGGTATAGGGCGCGTTGATCGAGATTTCGATCTCTTCGCCCGGCTGGTATTCACCCTGATTCAGTTTGAGTTTCAGTTCGGCATTGCGGTCGAGTGAACGACTGAGGTTGGCGTTGCCCGCCACGCTGTAGGAGACGCGGTTCAGCACCTGGCCCTGCGCGGTTTTTATCACCAATACGTAATCACCCGGCTGGCGGGTTTCCAGCAGCAGGTCTTGACCGGCGGCGGCAATCGACAGCGGCTGGTCGGAGATCGGCACTTCACGCATTTTCGACTGGTATTTATAAACGCCGGAGTCCTGTTTGGTCAGTACCGAAATGTATTTCTGTTCGATAAGTGACAGCGTGAGGTCGGGCAGGGCAATTTTCTCCAGTGACGGGTTGATTGCAATCAGGCTGAGATGACGTTCCGCCCCTTTATTGATGTAACCCAAATCACCGTCGGCTTTGACCCCGACCAGATAATCATACGGCGACACCAGCACGCGGGCGGTGGCGGCGACAGAACGGCCGCTGCCTGCGGTAAAGGCTTCTGACAGCAGTTGCAATTGATAAGTGGCGTCAGCATAGGACTTCAGATCCAGCGGGATCGCCGCCTGACCATTGACGTCGGTGGTCTGATCCTGCAACTCGGTTTCAAAGCCGTCGTTGTTGGTGCGGTTCTCGTAGAACAGGTAATCCGGGAACTGATCGAAGCTCGGGTACATCGGGCGCAGCGTCAGTTTGGACGTTACGCGGCGCTCCTGCGCTGGTGTACCAAACAGGTTCTGTACGTCGATATTGGCCTTCAGCTCGGAAGGTTTAACCCAGCCTTGCTTGCGGTCTGGCGTCAGATTGAGTTTGACTTTCAGCTGATCGGGTTCGAACTCTTTAACATTCACCGCCACGTGGCCAAGCAGGGTAGAGGCGTCTTTATCTTTGCCGATAAGGTACAGATAGACGTTCCACTCGCCGGTGGGTGAACTTTCGCTGGTGGTGTAACTCAGTTCGTTAAAGCCGCTGGCGTTGAGGGTCAACGGTTGAGTACTCATCAGGGTATCGCGTGGGTCATGGATTTCCGCACGCACCGGCACGCCCGCCAGGCTGTTGCCCCAAACGGCTGTGCGGGTGATGAGGCCAATATTAAAGGTGTCGCCGGGGCGGTAAACGCCACGGTCGGAGAACAGATAACTGTTCAGAGTGCGCGGGTCGGAAGGGGTTTCTTCGCCGCTGATATCAAAGCGCGACAGATCCAGACCCCGGTCATTGTATTCACCCGTCGGCAGGAAGGAGACGTCGCCCTCTTTTTCCACCAGGAACATCACCGGCTGGCGTTCGTTTTTATACACATCGAGCGCCGGGAAACGCGCATGGCCATCGGCATCGGTAGCCTGAGAAAGCAGCGCCACGCCGTTTTTACCGATGACTGACACTTGGGCACCGGCGACCGGCAGACCGGAATGCACGGATTGCACGAATACATCGCGGGTTTTGTCCTGCGAACGCTTACTGATGATGCCCAGATCGGTGATGACCACGAAACGTGAGTCGCCGACGCTGGCCTCGCTTTCATCATCGCCACTTTCACTGCTGTATTGATCGTCCTGCGCGGCGGCGTCGGTTTTGGCCTCTTTCTTAGCCGGATCCCATGGGGTCAGGGTCAGCAGGAACACGCCACGGCGGGCGTTCGGGTTATCCGACAGGTAGCGAGACAAATCGATGCCCTGATAGCTGACTTCACCCGGTTTCTCATTGTTCACCGCGCTGGTGTATTCGAAGTGCTCGGTGAAATATTCGTCACCCAGACGGTTAAACTGCGCCGAGGAGTAGTCGCTGCTTTTGAACGACACGATGTGCTGCAACTGACTTGGGATCACCCGTTTGATGTCCAGTTTCAGGCCCGGCACGTTACGCGCCGCCACGCTGATTTGTTTCTCTCCGTTCATCGACAGCAGCGAACCCTGCGACATAAAGCTCAGGGACGTCGGGTAGTCCGGCACGGTGATCAACTGATAACGTTTCTCCGGCATTTTGTAGCCGCCAAACGAGGTCATTGAATTGGTCACTTCAATCAGCATGTAGCGGTTGGCGGGCGCATCAAACTTGAAGCTGAACTGTGGCTGGTATTCCTGCTCGGCATCGTTGAGCGTCAGTTTTACCGGCGTGGACTGCTTGATAATGCCGGTGTCGACTTCTGACATATCCCACGGATAGATGGCGTTCTGGTCATCGTCATTATTGTCGCTGTTTTTCGGATTCTTTTGTGGCAGCAGCCAGGCTTTCACCGCGCTGCCGATCTCTTTATCTTTGACCGCGTCGCTCAGGGAGACCATCAGGGCGCGCTCACCTTTATTGTCGCTGGCGTCAACGACCGTGGCACTGATGTCTTTCACCGTCAGGCTGTAGAGCGTTGGCACCGCCACCCAGTTGTTTTTCTTCGCGGCCGTTGGCTGCGACGGGGCAGTAGATTTCACACCTTCGCCAATCGCCAGATGCACCGAACCGCCGTGATCCAGCGCCTGAATGGCTTCGGAATGTACCCAGGCGTTAAGTTTTTTCTCGTCATAGACCAGCGAGTAATTGAGCTTTTTCTCCGGCGCTTCTTTGCCTTCAATCAGCCCCAACGAAATCTGTTTTTCAAAACTGGCGACGTCCACCGGTGCATTAAATTGCACGCGGAAAATCGCGCTGCGTTTTTTAGCATCCTGCGGGTCCTGATAGTACTCAGCCTGACTCAACTGATAATCAAAAGAGGGCACGCTGACGTCATAATCGGTCTGGGTGATTTTGCTCTGCGGGGCCAGCAGTTTGGCCGGATCGAGTTTGATTTTGTAGGTCGCGCCCATCGGCAGCGGCGCTTTTGGGGTAAACACCAGCGTGGAGGCATTGCGCCACTGCCACTGGCCATCAACGGCCGGTGAGAGGCTGATGCCCTGATCGACGTTTTTACCCACCAGAGTGATCGGCGCCACTGAATTTCTGAAGTTCAGGGCAATTTCCTGCGGCAGGCGGCTGTTAGTGTTGTAGTTAATCAGCTGCGGCCCGGAAACCCGCAGCGTGGTTTCCTGATAGACCAGTGGCGCCGGTTCAATCGGTTGCGGGCGGTTGAGCCAGACGTGATAACCGTAAAATCCCCCCACGGCCAGCAGTACCAATAACAGCACCGCAGCGCCGACTGATTTTGGATGGCGTTCCACGCCGTGTTCCAAACGGCCAAAACCACTTTTCACGCCCCGGACGCTTTTTACTGCCCAGCCTGGCGCACGCCATTCAATATTGCCTACCACCGGGCGGAAAATTCGTCCGATCAACCAGAAAAATTTGCACACAACCCAGCATAGCCCTTTGATCAGGGTAAAGGGCAGGCGAAGCAAAAACCGTAATAAATCCATTATTTGAACCTTTTCCTGTCATTAAGGATCGGAGTCACTGCGCGGCACGAATGTATCTCCGGTAATAAAAACGTTCACCGGGCTGGCAGTCGGGGGGCGGTATTTGTAAGGAATGGTAAGTAAAAGCGTTAAAAAAAGCGAATATTTAACCGGCTTTTAACTCATTTCTTACCGGCAAAGGACGGCTGACCTCTCCGGCGTCACTCACTTTTAACGGCAGATAGCCCGGGTTAAAAACGGCGCGCCACACGGAGTCAATCACCAAATATGACGAAATTTCCGCTACCCTGTAAACACTGTAACCTGCTGTCAGCTATTATTCCCCTGCGGTAGTGACTCATACATTACGTTGAAAGGATAGGGATATGTTAAATAAAATCATTGGCTTATCGCTGTTTTTATTGTGTTTTTCCTCTACGGTTCTCGCCGGAGACGGCGGTGCGGGAGGACAAGGTGGCAAGGGAGGATATAACCTGTTTTCATCGGGTAATCAAAATGGCGGAGACGGGCGCTCCGGGCACGATGGTAAGCCAGGTATGAACGGCTGCCCCGGCGGCACCAAACCCTCTTCCGATGGAAAGTTTTATCTCCCCGGCAGCAAACAGCAATGTAACCCCGCCCATGCCAGCAGAAAAAAACAGTCAGTGAATTTTAGTTAATTGGGTGTTGTGCGAGCCCACTACGGTGAGATGTTCCTGCGCTGCATCGGCTCGGCATTCTGTGAAGGATAATATGGGGAAGGGCGGCCTGACTCAGGGCCGCCGGCTCGCAGGTTGTGGAGTTAAATATTGAGCTACCTGAGCGACTCGAGATGCATCAGGAACTTACTCAGCATCACCGACATTCCACCCACGTTAAACAGCAGTGCCACCCAGAGTAAGATCATCAAAAAAACGACAATTTCCGCTATCCTGTAAAACACGCACTTTCCCTCGTTGTTCACAATCCCCGAACCTTAACCTAAATTTCAGAGAGTGCCAAATGTGCAAAGGAGCCGGCTTGGTCTTGATCCACATTTATTGTGGAACGTAAAAAACCAGATAAAGAATATTAGGAAAACAGGCGCGTTATATTTAATAGCGTTATTTTTAATACAAGACCTTGGTGACATGAGGCAGGTATTAACGCTTATTAATCCTGCCTCATGTCCTTTAATTACACATCTTTCTTAATTTTCAGCCATTCAGATTTAACTTTATCTTTAAATGATTCTTTCGGAGCCTGTTTACAGGCTTCAATTACCAGAGGGGTAACTTTTTGTATACCTTCTACATTCAGTACGGCAGCTTCAGGTTTTCCATGTGAATTTAATCCCTCAGCAAAGCTGATGGCAGTAGGCTGGAAGCTATCATCTAAGGCCAGGAAGTCTTCGCAGGTCCAGGAATTAACCGGCTTTGTATTGGCAGTTTTGGTGCTATCCGCAGCATAACTCGCTGTGGCAAAGGCCATTGCACCCACTATGCTGATAACTAATAATTTTAATTTCATTATTCTCTCTCCATTGAGTTAACTTATTAATCTGATTATTAATCGGGTATGCATGCATGTAGTGAAATATAGACCAGGAAAGCGTAATTGCAAATTCCACACAAAAAAATAGTACTTACCGGTTTAATTTGTAGCAGGCGATTTTTAACAGGAGGTGATTATATTTATAGGATATGACCTGATGCCGGTGAAAATCAGAAAATAATACCCGAGATAATTTGGCTAAATTTCAATGCCCTATAAGGTTTTATTTATTCTCTATTAATGTGAATAATAAGGAGGGTGAATTATTTTAAACCGATGTAATTCGGTTTTAAGGTTGAAGCTGTTCTATCAACCTGTCGATATTCTATGGGGGCAGGCAGTTGGCCCGGCGATCCGCGTCTGGGATAAGTAATGAGAAATCAGTCTTAATCACTCCTGCGGCAGCGGGCTAATCTAAGGTATTCATCGTGACCGGAGGACAGATAATGACGGATAAACTTACCCAGGCAGGGTTCTGGCGAGTCGCCCCGGATTCATCCACACTGGCGCAGCCACGCGTTTTCATCCGCCTATTTGTGGGCGAGGGGGAGATCGACAAAACCATCGCCTTTTATGAGAATCTGCATGGCGTAAAGGCCGATATGCGGTTTGATTTCCCTGAACATCGGCTGGTACTCGCCGCCGTAGGGCCATTCCTGATCCTTGAAGGCTCAGACGCAGATCTACTCCCTTTCCGTTCCACCGTGGGCACGCTGCTGGTGGATGACATCTACCCCTACTTCGAGCGGCTTTCGGCGTCGGGTGCGGAGATTTTCTTTGGCCCGGTCGACGTCCCCACCGGCGCATGTTTCAACGCAAAATTACCAGGTGGGCTGGTAATCGAATACGTTCACCACCGTCCACAGGAAAATGAGTAAGTGAGTTTTGTTGGCTGGGAGACGAAAAGGAGCGTTATTGGTGGCTTACAGGAATGGTTATAATTTTATATTTCTTTGATTTTATTGTTTAATTATAAGGTTATGGCTTCCAAGTCCAAGTCCAAGTCCAAGTCCAAGTCCAAGTCCAAGTCCAAGTCCAAGTCCAAGTCCAAGTCCAAGTCCAAGTCCAAGTCCAAGTCCAAGTCCAAGTCCAAGTCCAAGCCTAATGACACATGGGCGCATGGTTAAAGACATCGCTGATAGCATTCATCCAGACCAACGAGAAGCCGCCGCCGTATTTCTAACCAGATCGGCCAAAGAAGCCAGGGAGACGGAACGGCAAAACGGGGAGATAAAAGGCGTCATTATCACTCGTCGTTGATTTGGGGCCGCGCAGGGCAATGGCCCATTTATCGTGTCAGGTTTTTTCAGTGAAAGTTTTAAGCCCTTGCCGCCGCAAGCCCTGTGGCGCAAAGGTTTTCAGATTTTATGGTATATCCCGCCACTGCACTTTTATCACGGCATTTTCCACGAAAAATAATTACACTCAATTTAAACAAGGGATTACACCTAGTTTTGCAAGATTGCCGGAGAGGCGAAACTGAAAAAGACTGAAATCCTTTTCACACTTTTCAGTTTGGTATTCGTTACAGAACCCCAGGAACGGCGTGGCCTGGCGTATTGGTTTGTAGAAAAATGAAACTGAACAAATTAACTGATGCAAAAGCCGCAGGCGGGTGCGGTGTAGTGCAATTTTTGTTATTTGAACCGTTATGTTTCTGAACAAACTGATGAGTAAAATGACCGTTCTCATACACTTTGCTGGTTTCTAGAAAACTTGTATTTTACTATGCTGGATGTATTGTAAGAAAAGGGATTGTGATATCGAATCTAGTAAAGGAGGTTTAATTGGACGCTGATAATAAAAAACATAGAGAGCAAACAAGAAGAAAAATAGATTTATATATATTGTCTCTTGCTATTCTATTTGGTTTTTTTATATTTATTACATGTAAAGTTCCGATGTGTTTTTCATCAACTTGTGAATATATTGGCTCGTGGGAATTATTAAAAACAAATATCGTTCCTGCTATATGCATATTATTATTGCTATATTGCCGCTTCGCTTATTCAAGATTCAAAAAAGACACAAGAAGGTCAGTTGAATTACCTTTTGAAATCATGAAAATAGAGAAAATAAATTACGAACATTTAACATTTTTGGCAACCTACATAATACCATTAATTACATTTGACTTTGAAAAAGAAAGGTATGTTTTTGTGTTGGGGGCATTATTGATTATCATGGGTATAATATATATAAAAACTGATCTTTTCTATGCTAATCCTTCACTGGCATTATTAGGTTTCAATATTTATAAGGTTAACGTTAAGTTATCCGAAGATAAAGTAAAAGAGGGGGTGGTAATTATAACAAGGCGAAAATTAGAGGAGAAACAGATGGTGAGTTATATCAAGCTTGATGATAGGGTTTATTATTCTGGTAATTAAGGGGTTTTTATGACTGCACAGATTTTAACTAAAGAACAGCTGGATGTGGATCTCCGGTATTACGTAGAAAATAAGGATTCAATTGCTGTAATTGTTTATGCAATAACCAAAGGAAATCCTACTCCCCTAAGGATGGATATCGAGGCTCCAGCTCAATCTGGACTTAAATCTCTTTTTTTAGATGTAATACAGAAAGATGTTATCGATAACGAAGAATTAACACTATTGCCTCTTTCATCCGCTGATGAAAGAGGCAATAGTGCTTTATCACTATGATATCGAAATACCTGAAGAATTAAACTGTTTGAATCGAAGTTTAGGCCAACCAGATGAACAGGAGTTTGATTTTAATGTTCATAAATTAGAAGATATAAGAGTTTTACTTATCTGCATAGGTAATATTGGGAGGCAGATAATTTTATATAAAACAATGGCTCCTGTAAATATTTTCTCACAGGATAGCTTCTTTCTTGTGAAGTCAGATACAAGACTTAAGGAAATAAAAGAGGATTTCTTCAGAGTTAGTGGTAATTTTCAAATAATAAAAGTCAATGAAAATGTCTTTGTCGTTGATCTGAGGTTAGTGGAAAAGATGTTTGGTTTTCATGAAGTAATAAAAAGGGAAGCGACTCAGGGGATGCAGGCTATCAGTGATATGAATATTGTAGCTAATATGGATGTTATGGAGGAGTTGATTGCTGATGTTAAATATGCTAGGAAGCTGACAAGAGTAGCCAAGGCTTCACCAGTAATTAAAGCCGGAATTGATAATTTGAATATCATTCAGTTCTGTAAAACTTATCCAACTCTCAAAGATCGCATCCGTTTTAATGAAGATGAGACAATGATTTCTTTAGATACGAAGGTGTCTAAAGATTTATTCATAAAAGTTTTAATGGACGATTTTTTAACATCTCAGTTAACTAAGTTTTATTATGATAGCATTGCTAAAGACACTTTAGCCGCGGAAGAAGATGCTGTGGTTAACTAATGAAATATTGTGGTGATACCATTCACCACAATATTTCATTGGAATACCATTCCAACATTTCTCTTCGTCCTTCTAGATACTGCGCATGATTATAAGTCCCTCTAATCGAGTTCTTATCAACATGCGCAAGCTGCATCTCAATCCATGCACTATCGAAACCTTGCTCATGAAGAATCGTGCTCATAGTATGCCTAAACCCGTGCCCTGTAGCTTTACCATGATATCCAATCAGCTTGAGCACCTTATTAATACTCCCTTCACTCATCGGCTTACTGGCGTTATTCCGGCCAGGGAAAACGAGTTGGTATCTTCCTGTCAGCATTTCTAATTGGCGCAAGATCTCCACTGCCTGAGTTGATAACGGAACCAGGTGAGGGCGTTTCATCTTCATACGCTCGGCAGGTATCAGCCACAGTGCATTATCTAAATCAAACTCTTCCCACTTTGCCGCACGTAGTTCAATAGTTCTTACACCCGTCATCGGATTTATGCTCTTGGCCAACTGTGATTTGGCTTCTTCACGTTTGGCGCGTGCCTCTGCCAACGTCACTGGGCCATAGACACCAAAAGAAATCATTTTAGGCTTACCTGCAAAGCGATATCTGAATCGCCAGCCCTTTACACCAGAGGTTTCGATAAGCAAAGAAAGCCATAGCCATCACTGAGTATGTAAGGCTTTTCGCCTGGTTTGGCGCGTTTTATTTGGATATCACTAAGCGGTATGTGTATAGCTCTCTACTTCGAACCTGAGTTATACACAAAAGAGCCAGCTTCTACTGGATTTTATGGGACGTCCTCAGACTATGAGATAGGTTTAATTCATTGAAATTAAGGGGGTTACGGACGTTTTTAGCTGTCTTTGGAAGTAATAATGGTGTCCCCTACAGGAATCGAACCTGTAACTAGCCCTTAGGAGGGGCTTGTTATATCCGTTTAACTAAGGAGACACGGGCGGTGTTGGAACCGCCCGCGTAGTATACCTGTTTTTGTCACAATAATAAGACGTTAGCCGGTCGTTTGGTTATTTCGTCGCCAGTTACGCGCCTTTGTCATCGCTTTGCGGCTGCTTCTTCGTGTTCGGTCTGTTCTTAGCCTTGTTCTGATTACTCATGTCGTTGCGGATCTGCGCGTGGCTTATCAGTGCGAAGATAAATGTGCCGCCGAAGATATTCCCGGCCAGTGTCGGCAGTGCGAACGGCCAGAGGAATTCGTACCAGGGGATAACCCCCGTGAACACCAGATACAGAATCTCTACCGAACCGACCACGATGTGCGTCAGGTCGGCGATGGCGACCAGATAGGTCATCAGCATGATCACCCAGATTTTTGCCGTGCCCGCCGAAGGGAGCATCCAGACCATGGTGGCTATCAGCCAGCCGGAAATAATGCCACTGACAAACATGGCGGTGGGTGTTTTCTCCATGATTTTTAGGCTGAGGGTGCGAAAGGCGGCGTCGGTATCGGCATCAAAGAACGGCACCAGATGAAACGCCAGCGCCGCGCAGGCGCAGCCAATCAGGTTACCCGCCAGTACCACGCCCCACAAACGCAGCAGGATGGCGACGTTTTTCAGCGTCGGTTTATGCATCACAGGCAAGACGGCGGTTACGGTGTTTTCCGTAAACAGTTGCTGGCGGGCCATGATCACGATGATAAAGCCTGCGGTATAGCCGATGTTCTCAATAAAGAAACGCTCGGGCGAATCGGGCAGGCGGGCATGCAGAATACCTTTGACCATCAACGATGCGCTGATCGACAGCCCCGCAGCAATCGCCGACCACATCAGGGCCAGCCCGTCGCGCTCCAGCTCCTTCTCACCCTCCATACGGATTTGCTCATGTACCGCTGCGGCGCGTGAAGGCAGATTCTCCTCATCGACTTCAATCTCAGTGCCTTGCGAATGTTCTTCACTGTCGACGTCCACGCCAGTCTCTTTGTGGTTATTTTTCTGGTTCATAAACCGTTCTCTCTGTGGTGTTGCAAAGCGCGCTGTAAAAGTTGCTGTTTAAGCATAGAAGAGAGAAAAGCGTTGTGTCGGGCCGAGGGAAGCCCAGGCTGCGACCCGTAGGATGCTTATGATATGATGCGCACTTGTGAAATTTACAGGATGCGCCCATGTTCGAAGCCCTTAATCTGAGTTGTGTGCGCGATGAGCGGACCCTGTTTAGTGGCTTAAGTTTCACCCTCGAACCCGGTGAAATGGTGCAAATTGAAGGTCAAAATGGTGCGGGTAAAACCAGCCTGCTGCGGATCCTGGCCGGGTTGTCATCGCCGGATGCCGGTGAAGTTCGCTGGCAGGGCGAAAATACCCGCCGTCAGCGCGACGTTTTTCACCAAAAGTTACTGTTTCTGGGGCATCAGCCGGGTATCAAAACCGTCCTGACTGCCTATGAAAATCTGGCGTTTTATCAGTCCGTTGAGGGTAAACAAGATGCTGATGCTATTTATCAGGCGCTGGAGAACGTGGGTCTGCTGGGTTATGAAGAGGTGACCGTGGCGCAGATATCAGCCGGGCAGCAGCGCCGCGTGGCACTGGCGCGTCTGTGGCTGACCCGCGCACCGCTGTGGATCCTCGACGAGCCGCTCACCGCCATTGACAAGCAGGGTGTCGCGACGCTGATTGCGCTGTTTGAACAGCATGTTAGCGGCGGCGGTATGGTGCTGCTGACCACGCACCAGGATTTACAGGGTGTTAACCGCACCGTGCGTCAACTGCGTCTGACAAGTGAACCCTATGTTGATTAACATCCTGCGTCGCGAGCTGAAAATCGCCTTTCGTAATAGTGCGGAGATCATCAATCCGCTGTGGTTTTTCATTATTGTGATTACGTTGTTTCCGTTGGGGCTGGGGCCTGAACCGCAGTTGCTGGCGCGCATTGCGCCCGGCATTGTGTGGGTTGCCGCACTGCTGGCTTCACTGCTTTCGCTGGAAAGACTCTTTCGTGATGACTATCTGGACGGTACGCTTGAGCAGCTTCTGTTGCTGCCTTCGCCGCTGTCACTCACGGTGCTGGGGAAAGTATGTGCTCACTGGGTGGTGACCGGTTTGCCGTTGCTGATCCTCTCGCCGGTGATTGCGTTGCTGCTTTCGCTGGATTTTGTTACCTGGAAAGCGGTGGCGCTGACATTATTACTCGGCACGCCGACCCTGAGTTTTATCGGCGCGGTGGGTGTGGCGCTGACGGTCGGCCTGCGTAAGGGCGGCGTGTTACTTAGCCTGCTGGTCTTGCCGTTGTATATTCCGGTGCTGATTTTTGCCACCGGTGCGATAGATGCCGCCTCAATGGGCATGCCGATTGGCGGCTATCTGGCCATTCTCGGCGCGATGCTGGTGGCGAGCGCGACGTTAACGCCCTTTGCCACGGCAGCGGCTCTGCGGGTGACTGTTCACTAATATATTTACCGGTCGTTACAAAACGGCAGAAAAATCGCAACCTTTGACTAACATCACACTTCCCTATAGGGAACAATAGAGCGATGCCCATAAGTGCGGATGGTGTCACATCAGACCGCACAAGAGCCCACTGAGGTTTCATGGCATACCACACAGTGCAAATTTAGAGTGAGCAACGATAACAATGTGGAAATGGTTACATCAACTTGCGCGGCCCGAACGGCTTTATCACGTCTGCGGCCGCTTTATCCCGTGGCTTGCCATTCTGGGTGTGGCCTGTCTGCTGATCGGCTGGGTCTGGGGTTTTGGCTACGCGCCGCCGGATTACCAACAAGGCAACAGCTACCGCATCATGTACATTCACGTCCCGGCGGCCATCTGGTCGATGGGGATTTACAGCGCGATGGCGATTGCTGCTTTCATCGGCCTGGTCTGGCAGATGAAAATGTCGGATCTGGCGCTGGCGGCGATGGCACCGGTGGGTGCGGTGTTCACTTTCATTGCGTTGGTGACCGGTTCCGCCTGGGGTAAACCGATGTGGGGCACCTGGTGGGTATGGGACGCGCGGCTGACCTCCGAACTGGTGCTGCTGTTTCTGTATCTCGGTGCCATTGCGCTCTATAACGCTTTCGAAGATCGCCGTCTTGCGGGGCGTGCGGCGAGTATTCTGGTGCTGGTCGGCGTGGTCAATATTCCCATCATTCACTATTCGGTGGAGTGGTGGAACACCCTGCATCAGGGTTCTACTAACATGCAGCAGTCCATCGACCCGAGTATGCGCTACCCTCTGCGCTGGGCTATCTTCGGCTATCTGTTCTTCTTTATTACCCTGACGCTGATGCGTCTGCGCAACCTGATCTTGTATCAGGAACGCCTGCGTCCCTGGGTGGCTTCACTGGTTAACAAGGAGCGACGCTGATGAACGCCGCATTTTCCAGCTGGCAGGCCTTTTTCAACATGGGCGGTTACGCGTTCTATGTCTGGCTTTCTGTCGCCGCGACGCTGATTTCCCTCACCGCGCTGGTGGTCCACACCGCCTTACAACGCAGATATATTTTGGCCGATGTTCGCCGTCGTCAGGCACGTGAAAAACGCATTGTGCAGTCCAATATTGAGGCTAAAAAACGCCAGGGCGCAGCGGGTGAAAAAAGCGCTGTGTCGGTGAAACCGGACCCGTCCGGGGAGACGTTACTGTGAATCCACGTCGTAAAAAACGCCTCTCGCTGGCCCTTGCGGTGCTGGTTGGGCTGGGGCTGAGTATTTCGCTGGTGATGTACGCGCTGCGCTCGAACATCGATCTGTTCTACACGCCAGGTGAGATCCTGCAGGGCAAAGGGGAAAACCACGAGATGCCGTTCGTCGGCCAGCGCCTGCGCATTGGCGGCATGGTGATGCCCGGTTCTGTAAAGCGTGACCCGACAAATTTGCAGGTCAGTTTCAAAATTTATGATGCCCGCGGCGCGATTGCGGTCACTTATAACGGCATCTTGCCGGACTTGTTCCGTGAAGGGCAGGGCGTGGTTGCGCAGGGCGTAATGCAGGCTAACAACGTGGTCGATGCCAAACAGGTTCTGGCTAAGCACGATGAGAAGTACGTGCCGCCGGAAGTGGAAGCGGCGATGAAAGATAATCACAAAGGGCCAGCGTCGAACTACGTTGGCAATTCCAAAGGAAGCGACCGCTCATGATGCCGGAACTGGGAACTTTTTCACTCTGTCTGGCTTTAGGTCTGGCAATACTGCTGAGTATTTACCCGCAATGGGGTGCGGCGCGGCAGGATAACCGCATGATGGCGATGGCTCGTCCGCTCTCTTACGGCATGTTTGCCACCATCATGCTGGCTTTCATTATTCTGGTTCACGCCTTTGTCGTGAATGACTTTACCGTGGCTTATGTCGCCAACAACTCCAACACGCTCCTGCCGGTCTATTACCGCATGGCGGCTACCTGGGGGGCGCATGAGGGCTCGCTGCTTTTATGGGTGCTGTTGCTGAGTTGCTGGACGTTAGCCGTGGCGCTGTTTAGCCGCAGTATGCCGCAGGATGCGGTGGCCCGCGTGCTGGCGGTGATGGGCATGATCACCGCCGGGTTCCTGGTGTTTATCTTGCTGACGTCTAACCCGTTTATCCGCACCTTGCCGGGCTTCCCGGTGGACGGCAGTGACCTGAATCCGGTGTTGCAGGATATCGGGCTGATTTTCCATCCGCCGCTGCTCTATATGGGTTACGTCGGATTCTCGGTCGCCTTCGCGTTTGCGATTGCCTCGCTGATGGCCGGGCGGCTCGATACCGCCTGGGCGCGCTGGTCGCGTCCGTGGACACAGGCTGCCTGGGTCTTCCTGACCATCGGCATCGTGCTGGGTTCGGCCTGGGCTTATTACGAATTGGGCTGGGGCGGCTGGTGGTTCTGGGATCCGGTAGAGAACGCCTCGTTTATGCCGTGGCTGGCCGGTACGGCGCTGATCCACTCGCTGGCGGTGACCGAAAAACGCGGCACCTTCAAAGCCTGGACGGTCCTGCTGGCGATCACCTGTTTCTCGCTGTGCCTGCTCGGGACTTTCCTGGTGCGTTCCGGCGTGCTGGTGTCGGTGCACTCATTCGCCTCTGACCCGGCGCGCGGTATGTTTATCCTCGCCTACCTGGTGATTGTCATCGGCGGATCGCTGCTGCTGTACGCCATCAAAGGTAACTCGGTGCGTGCACCAAGCCGCCATGAGCTGCATTCGCGCGAAAGTTATCTGCTCGGCAACAACGTGTTGCTGATTGCCGCCATGCTGGTGGTGTTGCTCGGTACGCTGCTGCCGCTGATCCACAAACAGCTCGGCATGGGCAGTATTTCCATCGGCGAACCTTTCTTTAATACCATGTTTACCTGGCTGATGGCGCCGCTGGCGCTGCTGCTGGGCATCGGCCCGTTGGTGCGCTGGCGTCGTGATGAGCCAAGCAAACTGTGGCGCCGGTTGGGCGTGGCGCTGGTGGTGACGTTGTTGCTGTCGATTCTGCTGCCGTGGCTGTTGCAGGATAAAATCATCGGCATGACGGTGGTCGGCCTGCTGATGTCAGTGTGGGTGATTGTACTGACGCTGATGGAGCTGCACGAACGCGCTACCCACCGCCATACCTTCTGGCGCGGTCTGACGCATCTGTCGCGTAGCCACTGGGGCATGGTGCTCGGCCATCTTGGCGTAGCGGTGACGGTGATTGGTATCGCCTTCAGCCAAAATTACAGCGTCGAGCGTGACGTACGCATGAAAGCCGGCGATAGCGTGGATATCCATGATTACCACTTTGTTTTCCGTGATATGCGCGACATTCAGGGTTCGAACTATTCCGGCGGCGAAGCCAATATTGACGTCACCCGCCACGGTAAGCTGGTCACCACGCTGCATGCTGAAAAACGTTATTACAGCGTGGCGCATACCATGATGACCGAAGCCGCTATCGACGGCAATCTGGCGCGTGATCTCTACGCCGCACTGGGTGAAGAGATGGATGACGGCTCATGGGCGGTGCGTCTGTACTACAAACCTTTCGTGCGCTGGATCTGGCTCGGCGGCCTGCTCATGGCAGTCGGTGGCATCTTCTGTATTCTCGATCCGCGTTACCGCATGAGTAAAAAACTCAAACGTCAGGGCAAAACGGAGAGTGAAGAAGCATGAACCGCAAACTCCTGTTCGTTCCGTTTGTGCTGTTTCTGGCGCTGGCTGCGGCCTTTCTGGTGCAACTGACCCGTAATGCTAATGGCGATGATCCGACGCTGCTCGAATCGGCGCTGATCGGCAAACCGGTGCCGGTGTTTAAACTGGAATCGCTGTCGCAACCGGGTAAAACCTATGACCAGTCGGTGCTGCGCGACGGCAAGCCTATTCTGCTCAACGTCTGGGCGACCTGGTGCCCGACCTGCCGTGCCGAACATGAATATCTGAATACACTGGCGGCCAAAGGTATCCGCGTGGTCGGCCTCAATTACAAAGACGATCGCCAGAAGGCAGTGAACTGGCTCAACACGCTGGGCAACCCTTATGCGCTGAGTCTGTATGACGGCGACGGGATGCTGGGGTTGGATCTTGGGGTCTACGGCGCGCCGGAAACTTTCCTGATCGACGGGCAGGGCATTATCCGCTATCGCCATGCAGGGGATATGAATGAGAAAGTATGGCAGCAGGAAGTGATGCCGCTGTACAAACAATATGGCGGTGATGCATGAAAATGGGCTCATCGCTCGCGGCTCTGCTGCTCGGCCTGTGCCTGAGTTTTGGCGCGTTCGCGGCCATCGATACCTATCAGTTCAAGTCGGATGCGCAGGAACAGCAGTACCGGCAGATAACCGAACAACTGCGCTGCCCAAAATGCCAGAACACCAGCATTGCGGCATCGGACTCTATTATTGCCGCTGACATGCGCACCAAGGTTTATCAGTTGCTAAACGAAGGCCAGAGCCGTGAGCAAATCGTGCAATATATGGTGGCGCGCTATGGCAACTTTGTGACTTATGAACCGCCGGTTACACCATCGACCCTTATTCTGTGGCTCGGTCCGCTGCTGTTTGTACTGATGGGTGTGACGGTCATCGTGATGCGGGCGCGGCGGCAGGGGGGGCTGGTCAGCGCGAAAAACCGGGTGAATGTTACCGCCGAAAAGGCGCTACCTCCTTGCGAACTTTCATTAACAGAACAACAGCGCCTGGCGCACTTATTGAATGATATAAAGATGAAAGACAGTGACGGGAAAGCATCATGAGTATTTTTTGGCTGATCATTGTAGTGATGTTGATGATTGCTGTTGCACTGTTTGTCGTGCCGGTGTTGCGTGGCGACCGCGCTGAGCACACGTCGCGCGATGCGCTGAACAAAGCCTTTTACCAACATCGCCTGAGCGAACTTGAGCAGGACGAAGATCAGGGTGTCGTCGATGAGCGGCCGCAGCATATCCGTGAATTGCAGGAGAACCTGCTGAGCGATATTCCTGAACAGGCCACTCGTGTCGGGCAGCCAATTGGCCGCTGGACGCTGGTGCCGGGTACGCTATTGCTGGTATTGGTGACGCTGGGCTTCTATTTCTATGTCGGCGGTCTGGGGCAGGTGAGTGCATGGAATCAAATTATGGCGCGGATGCCGGATCTGCGCCACCGCATTGCCGATGAGAATTCGCCACCGCTGACCATCATGGACGTGCAGGATTTAGGCTTAGGGTTGCGCACTGATTTGCAAAAAGACCCGTCGAATGCCAAAGACTGGATGCTGCTGGGGCGTGTCGGAATGGCACTCAATAATGCCAGTACCGCGACGCAGGCCTTCGCCCACGCCTATCAGCTTTCTCCGAGTGATGCGGAGATTAAGCTCGGTTATGCCGAAGTATTAACCCGCTCTGCAGATCCGCAAGATAATATTAGCGGCAGTAAACTCTTACGCAGTATGCTGGAGCAGAATCAGGCTAATTTACGCGTATTGAGCCTGCTGGCCTACAATGAATTTGAGCAGGGTCATTATCCGCAGGCCATCGGCGCGTGGCAGTTGATGCTGAAAATTTTGCCCCCCGGTGATAAGCGTGGCGATATGGTTCGCGCCAGTATTGAACAGGCCAGGGTAAAGTCCGGGCAGGGGAATGTCAGTCTCGGCATCAATGTTACTCTGTCTGTGGAAGTGGCCAAACAGCTTCCCCAACAAGGTACTGTGTTTATATCGGTGACCGATGGCAGCAACCCGGTTCCGGTCGCGGTGAAAAAGTTGCCACTGAGCCGGTTCCCGTTGGCCATGACCATGGATGACAGCAACGCCATGATGCCGCAAAGATTGCTTTCTTCACTGCATCAGTTAAAAGTACGCGTTCGAATTTCACCAAACGGTCTGGCCACGCCATCGAAAGGCGACTGGTACGGTGACAGTTCGCTGACTGATTTTTCCGGCAATGGACAGGTCAGCATTGAGATTAATCAGCAGGTTCCCTGAAAGCGGAACCGAAGAAAAATAGGGAGATAACCATGAACTTACGCCTGACTGGGCTGGCGTTTGCGACAGTCGTGCTGGTGGGCTGCGCCGGTGCGTCATCGGACAGCGAACCGCAGGGACGTTCCGATCCGCTTGAAGGCTTCAACCGTACCATGTTCAATTTCAACTACAACATTATGGACCCGTATGTACTGCGTCCGGTGGCTGTAGCCTGGAAAAACTATGTGCCGGTGCCTGCGCGTAACGGGATGACCAACTTCTTCGATAACCTCGACGAACCGGCCAGCATGGTCAATGCCTTTGCACAAGGTGACCCGTACCGGGCAATGATCCACTTCAACCGTTTCTTCCTCAATACCTTACTGGGTATGGGCGGTCTGATTGACGTAGCGTCAATGGCCAACCCAAAACTGGCGAAAGAAGAGAAACGCGGTTTTGGTACAACGCTCGCGCATTATGGCGTTGGCTATGGTCCTTACGTTCAGCTTCCGGCTTATGGCAGTTTCACACTGCGTGATGAAGGTGGCGACACGGTGGATTACCTCTACCCGATGCTCAGCTACCTGACATTCTGGATGTCGGCCGGTAAATTTGTGCTTGAAGGCGTGGAAACCCGTGCTGAATTGCTCGATTCCGATCAAATTCTGCGAAATTCTTCCGACCCTTACCTGATGATGCGTGAAGCTTACTTCCAGCGTCATGACTTCCTGGCGAGTGGCGGTAAACTGACGCCGCAGAACAACCCGAATGCGGCGGTGATTCAGGGTGATTTAGACAGTATCGATTCCGCGAACTGATCGGTTCCGTCCATTTTACCTGATCAATAAAAAAGCGCCTTGCGGCGCTTTTTTTGTCTCTGTCACTCGACGTACGGCAGGTATCAGAAGGTATAGTTAAAGTTCGCGCCGTACAGCATCGCGGTCCCTTTGGCCTGGAACTCATAGTTCGGCACACCATTGGCGACCTTCTCACTGATATTCACCGTCTGGCCATGCATGTAAGACACGCCCAAATCCACGGAAGCATCTTTGTTAAATGCGTAAGTGGTCCCTGCGCTTATCCAGAAACGGTCCTGATCGGGAATGGAAATGGTGCGGTTGTCGGCTGGCACTGGGCTGTCATCGAAGGCAATACCGGTACGGAAGGTCCAGTTATCATCATAGTAATAGGTGGTACCCAACGCGATGCGGTAGGCGTCCTGATAACCTTCATGTTTTTCAAACAGTGTCTGGCCGTTGTTGCCGGTGGCTTTCAGCTCCTGGAATTCGCTCCAACTGGTATACGCCATGCTGTAGTGAATTGCCCATTTAGGGGCCACTTTGTTATAACCCGAGATCTCCCACACTTCCGGCAAGTTCAGGGTCAGTGCACCCGGAACGGTACTTCCACCGGTACCGCCTAATCGCGCAGGAATGCCGTTTTTATAGTCGCCGTTGAAGTCGATATTCACTTTCGAACGGTAGGTAAAGCCGTAACGGTTATTGTCATCCACTTCATACAAGATGCCGGCGTTCCAGCCGTAGCCCCATTCGTGACCTTGCAGGTCAGCGACTTCGGTACTTGGCGTGATCAACCCACGGGAAGTGATCGGACCTAACTCACCGGCAGTACGGGTAATTTTGGCCTTGGCATACACGGCGTCAAAACCCAGACCCAGACTGAAGTGCTGGTTAATACGATAGGCGGCGCTCAAGTTAGTGTTGACCGTCGTCAGATCGGTTTCACCTCCCAGAGGACCGGCGGCGTAGTTGTCGTTAAACTGAGTTGCCAGCCCGTAGTTGGAGGTGGCAGAAGCACCTACAGCCCACTGGTCGTTCAACGGCATAATAAAGTGAATGTTTGGGATCCACTGATTCGGCGCGATGTTATCCGCATCAGTGCTGTTTCCTGTTACAGGAGAACGGCCGGTAATATTGACGTTCGGGTCAACGTAGACTGCGCCGATGGAGAAAGACGGACGGGAGAACATGGTCATGGTAGCTGGGTTACGGCTGCCGGATGCTGCGCTATCAGCAATGGCCCCTTCACCTGAAAACGAACGACCAAGACCGGCTGCGGTGTATTCATTTAACTGAAAACCGGCCGCATACACATTTGATGAAACAATTGCCACTGCAGCTGCCAGAGCTGATCTTTTTAACAGGTTTTTCTGGTTCATGACCAAAACCTCAATTTTATGTTTTTTATCAAACAATGTTACATGGAGTAACAATGAGCGCAGGATTGTAGGGTTCGTTCTCAGTCTGACAAATCAGACCAGTGAGCGAAGTATAGGTCCGACCTGTGCGTATGTTGCAATGATGTTTCTTATATATTTCAGATTTGATGTTGAAAATTAGATCCGCTTAACAAAAAACAAACAGTTTGAGGTGAACTAAATAACGTTTCAGGTGGATGTTCGAGATGAATTTAACTTCTCATTATTATTTCTGTGATTTTAATCACTTAAATGTCACACAAAAAGTAAGTGCTAGGCGACAGGCCGCTGCGGGCGTAAAATAAAGGCTGAAATAACCCCCTTTTAATGACAAAAATGGCCGACCTGCGATCGCGATGGTCAGTGCCGGGAGAACATAATGTCTGACGTAACTTTATCTTCGAAATCCACCAAGCCATTGCATTCCATTAATAAATGCGGCGCTGAAGAGACCGCAGCCTGCTGCTGCGTAGATGTCGGTACCATCATGGATAACACCGATTGCACAGCCTCTTACAGCCACGTATTTGCAACTGAAGCGCAGGCCAATGCGATGTTGAACAGCCTGACCGAAAAAGCCCGCAGCGTGGAATCAGAACCTTGTGTGATTGAAAGCCGTATGGAGAAAGTTGAGGGGGGTGTCGAGCTGAACATTGACTTCACGTTCTCCTGCCAGGCTGAGACCATGATATTTCAGTTAGCATTAAGGTAATTCATCTTTTCTGGATAACAGAATATTGAATTGATAAGAAACCGTGGCCCTTACAGGTCGCGGTTTTTTTTTGCTGTTGCTCTCACTTCGTCACGTTAGGCTTTGCCAAATGTAAACATATGGTTAAAACTAAACTATCAGGTCAGACCTCTTAATCCGGAGCCACTATGAACAAGGTTATCCCGCTGGTGACACGCGAAGGCGATCGCATTGCGATCGTAGACGGATTGCGTACACCTTTCGCCAAACAAGCGACGGCCTATCACGGCATTCCCGCGGTGGATTTAGGCAAGATGGTAGTGAGCGAGCTGTTGGCTAAAAGCGGTATCGACCCGAAAATCATCGACCAACTGGTATTTGGACAGGTGGTGCAGATGCCGGAAGCGCCAAACATCGCCCGCGAAATTGTGCTGGGGACCGGCATGAGTGTCTCGACCGACGCCTACAGCGTGTCACGTGCCTGCGCGACCAGCTTTCAGGCGGTGGCAAATGTAGCGGAAAGTATTATCAGCGGCACCATCAGCATAGGCATTGCCGGGGGGGCGGACTCCTCATCGGTATTGCCGATTGGCGTCAGTAAACGTCTGGCCCGCGTGCTGGTGGACGTCAACAAAGCCCGCACGCTGTCACAACGTCTGGCGCTGTTTAGTAAACTCAAATTTCGGGATCTGTTACCGGTACCCCCTGCGGTGGCGGAATACTCAACCGGGTTGCGAATGGGGGACACTGCTGAACAGATGGCGAAATCCCACGGCATTACCCGCCTGCAACAGGATGAACTGGCACACCGGTCACACTCCCTGGCCGCGCAGGCCTGGGAAAACGGCTACCTTAATGCGCAGGTGATGACGGCTCAGGTTCCGCCATACCGCGACGTGCTGCAAAAAGACAATAACGTCCGTATGAACTCCGAACTGTCCCAGTATGCCAAGCTGCGTCCGGCTTTTGACCGTCGCCACGGCACAGTGACAGCAGCCACCAGTACGCCGCTGACCGACGGGGCTGCCGCCGTGTTGATGATGAGTGAATCCCGTGCGCGGGAATTGGGCCTCAGACCTCTCGGTTACCTGAAAAGCTTTGCTTTTGCCGCCATCGATGTTTGGGAAGATATGTTGCTCGGCCCTGCGTATGCCACACCGCTGGCTCTTGATCGGGCGGGGCTTACGCTTGACGATCTGGACTTAATTGATATGCACGAGGCTTTCGCTGCTCAAACACTGGCTAACATCAAAATGTTTGCCAGTGATACTTTTGCCCGTGAAAAACTCGGGCGTGCGCAAGCCATCGGTGAAATCGACTGGGATAAGTTCAATGTGCTGGGCGGTTCGCTGGCTTACGGACACCCCTTTGCCGCCACGGGCGCACGCATGATAACGCAGACATTGCATGAACTTCGCCGGCGTGGCGGGCGGTTCGGGTTAACCACCGCCTGTGCGGCGGGTGGATTGGGCGCAGCCATGATCCTGGAGGCAGCAGAATGAATGACGAGATGATTGGCGTTGAAACAGCACCCGCTTCAGCCTTTACGCTGGCGTTTACCGACCAGCATGTCGGCATCATTACCATCGACGTTCCCGGTGAAAAGGTAAACACCTTAAAAGCTGAATTCGTTGAGCAAATCTGTGCCGTTTTGCAAAAAGCCCAACAATACCCACAACTGAAAGGGCTGGTGCTTATTTCCGGCAAACCGGACTCTTTTATTGCCGGTGCTGATATCACTATGATTGCCGGTTGCAAAACGGCAGAAGAGGCGAGCAGCCTGGCGAAGAAAGGCCAGTCGGTCATGTCCCATATTTCGGCAATGTCCGTTCCCGTGGTGGCCGCTATTCACGGCGCATGCCTGGGAGGCGGGCTGGAACTGGCATTGGCCTGCCATGCGCGCATCTGTTCTCTGGATGATAAAACGCAGCTCGGCTTACCGGAAGTACAACTCGGTTTGCTGCCCGGTTCTGGTGGCACACAGCGGCTGCCGCGTCTGATTGGTGCGCCGAAAGCCCTGGACATGATGCTCACGGGCCGCAGTATTCGCGCCAAACAGGCGCAGAGAATGGGCCTGGTCGACGACGCTGTTCCGCAGGCCATCCTGCTGCAAACGGCCCTTGAACGTGTCGCGCAGGGGCGAAAGGCCCGCGCGCCCTTGCCGTGGCAGGCGCGTCTGGTCGGTGGGCCTCTCGGAAAAGCGCTACTGTTCCACTTTGTGCGTAAGCAGATCCGTGCAAAAACACAGGGTAACTATCCGGCTACCGAAAAAATTATCGACGTCGTGAGAAACGGTTTGGACCATGGACGCGCCAGTGGGTATCAGGCTGAAGCGCAGGCGTTTGGCGAACTGGTCATAACGCCACAATCGGCGGCACTGCGGGGGCTGTTTTTCGCCTCCACCGCCCTGAAAAAAGAGCGCGGTGCCGGGGCTGAACCGCTGTCGTTGAAGCGCATTGGTATTCTGGGCGGCGGCCTGATGGGCGGGGGAATCGCTAACGTTACTGCCACCCGTGCCGGTCTGGCGGTGCGGATAAAAGACATTAATCATGAAGGCATCCGCCACGCGCTGAAGTACAGCTGGGACCTGCTTGAAAAACGGGTACGCGCAGGGAGGCTAACGCGCACCGAGCAGCAGCGGCAGATGATGCTGATCTCCGGCACGACCGACTACAGTGGTTTCGAGCGTGTGGATTTGGTGATTGAGGCTGTCTTTGAGGATTTATCACTGAAACAGCAGATGGTGGCCGAGATTGAACATTATGCCTCGCCGCAGACTATTTTTGCGTCAAATACCTCTTCTCTGCCTATTCACGCTATTGCTGCCAACGCAACCAGACCTGAGCAAGTGATCGGGCTGCACTTTTTCAGCCCGGTCGATAAGATGCCGTTGGTCGAGGTGATCCCCCATGCTGGAACCAGCGAACAGACGATCTCCACGACTGTGGCACTGGCTAAAAAACAGGGAAAAACGGCGATTGTGGTGGGTGACAGTGCCGGGTTCTATGTAAACCGTATTCTTGCGCCATACATTAACGAAGCAACGCGCTGTTTACTCGAAGGTGAACCGATTGCACATATCGACAACGCATTGGTGAATTTTGGCTTCCCGGTGGGGCCACTACAGTTGCTGGATGAAGTGGGGATCGACGTCGGCACTAAAATCATTCCTGTGCTGGTTGATGCTCTCGGGCCGCGTTTCGCCGCGCCTCCGGCACTGGATGCGATATTGAAGGACGACCGCAAAGGACGCAAAAATGGCAAAGGATTCTACCTGTATGCGCAGCAAGGCCGGCAGGCGAAGAAAAAGCAGGCCGACCCGGCGATTTATCGCTTACTCAACGTGACACCAAAACAGCAGCAAGAGGGAGAACATATCGCCCGACGCTGTGTGATGATCATGCTCAACGAAGCCGTTCGCTGCCTGGATGAAAATGTGCTGCGCAATGCACGCGATGGCGACATCGGCGCAGTGTTTGGGATTGGTTTCCCACCCTTCCTCGGCGGGCCTTTCCGATACATCGACCAGTTGGGGGCTGCCGAGGTAGTGAAAACCTTGCAGGGCCTGCAACAGCACTATGGCGAGCATTTTGCGCCCTGTGCCGGGCTGGTCAGACGCGCGCAGGAAGGTCAGCGTTTTTACGATTAATCATCACACTGGGCATAAAAGCTCATCATCCTGTGACCCGTATCACGGTGTGAGGGGCTTTTTCGCGGGAGGCTGGAACATAAAATGCTTTTCAGCATAATGCATCGATGCTGAATGTGTTTTATTACCGCGACAGACGCCTGGCGTACAATGGCAAGCGTTTGAAAAATAATCATTCTGCTTAATAATTAAGCAAAGTGGTTTACAAGCGGTATCGGTTGATGTAAAAAACAGCGTTTTCTTTACGAGAACTTTCAGGCAAAATGCCCGCCCGCCATTAAAGAGACGGCGCGTTAGGTGGCTGTAGTACATGCGGTTGCCCTGCAAGCTTTTCCAGGAAAGCATAGGGCAGAGGGTGATACAGCACGCGAGGCGTTTCTGTATAGCGCTATTTTTGTTAACAAAAGCGGTGCAATATGCAAGTTGTAATTATGCGTCACGGCGAGGCTGCTCTTGAAGCAGCCAGCGATTCGGCAAGACCACTGACCGAATGCGGATGTGACGAAACAGTACATATGGCGGCGTGGCTAAATGCTCGTCAGGTCAATATTCAGCGTGTTCTGGTCAGCCCGTATTTACGTGCGCAGCAAACGCTGGAGAAATTACGTCAGACGCTGACCTTACCGGCTGAGAGTGAAGTTCTGAAAGAACTGACGCCGGGGGGGGATCCTGCTGCGGTTGCACAGGAACTTCAGGCGCTGGCGCTGGAAGGTATCACTACCGTGATGGTGGTGTCGCACTTGCCGCTGGTTGGCTACCTGGTGGCAGAATTATGCCCGGGAGTCTGCCCGCCGATGTTTGCGACCTCTGCCATGGCTAGCGTTGAGTTTGATGCACAAACAGGTAAAGGCACGTTTGACTGGCAGTTCAGCCCTTGTCAGGTGATGGCTAAGGTCTGATGGTAAACAGGTTTCCGGCTTACATGATTGAATGACGGACCGGTCGCCCAAAAGGAAAGGCACAGCTCGCTGTGCCTTTTTGCTGTCTGTTGTTTGGGGTTATTGTAGTTTGTCATCCAGCTCAATTAACACCAGCAGCGCGGCGGTTCCGCCCAGCACTTTGGGGGCCTGATGAAAAGCCAGCACATCGGGGTGCTGTGCCAACCAAAGCGGTGTTTGTTGTTTAAGAATATGTTTGCCATGCCCGTGCATTACGCAGGCGCAGTGCACATGTTCGCGGCGGCAGGCGGCAATGAGCGCCCCCAGTTCCTGTTTGGCTTCCCGTTGGGTCAGGCCGTGTAAATCGAGAAACAACTCCGGCGAATAATCACCACGACGCAGTTTCTTCAATTCAAAATGGCTGACGTCAGGCCTGAGATGGCGAACAGGCCCCTCTTCCTGCAGCATCGGCTGAAATTCATCAGAAAAATAATAACTGGCGTCCACCTGCTCCTGAAGCAGCTTTTTGGGGGATATTGCCGTCACCTTTTTACGCAGTGGCCGGTGGGTAATGGTGTCATTTTGCAGGCGTTTTGTGCCAGGCACGGCTTCGCGAAAGAGGGTCTTTTCCTCCGGGCTAAGCGCATGTTTTTTCTTCATGGATTCGTCATCATTCTTAGGTCATTTCAACAGTGTACCTGCGCATGTCACTTGGTATAAAGGAAACTCGGACTTAAATTCTCCAGGACATCTCGCAAGAACGGCCTATAGCTGCTGATTTGTGGCGGGCTTCATGGCAAACTATGCGCCAAACGATGCACTGTAAACCCATGGTTAAGCGCTTGTTAAATGACTGCGTGCCGTCAGGAGAGAAAATTGGACAAAATATTCGTTGATGAAGCCGTCGGTGAGCTTCACACCATCCAGGATATGATTCGCTGGACCGTCAGCCGCCTGAACGCTGCGAATGTGTATTACGGCCATGGGACAGACAACCCGTGGGATGAAGCCGTACAACTGGTATTGCCAAGCGTGTTTTTACCGCTGGATATCCCCGAAGACATGCACTCTGCTCGCCTGACCTCCAGCGAGCGCCATCGTATTGTTGAACGTGTGATCCGCCGCGTCAATGAGCGTGTTCCGGTCGCCTATTTGACCAACAAAGCCTGGTTTTGCGGCATGGAGTTCTATGTTGATGAGCGCGTGCTGGTCCCTCGTTCGCCAATTGCAGAGCTTATCAACAACCGCTTCTCCGGCATTCTGCACGACAAACCACAGCACATTCTCGATATGTGTACCGGTAGCGGCTGTATTGCTATCGCCTGTGCTTATGCCTACCCGGAAACTGAAGTCGACGCGGTGGATATCTCCGCTGACGCCCTGGCGGTTGCTGAACAAAACATCGAAGCGCATGGCATTGAACATTGGGTTACGCCAATCCGCTCCGATCTGTTCCGTGAACTGCCACCGTTACAGTACGACCTGATTGTGACCAACCCACCGTATGTTGATGAAGATGACATGTCAGATTTGCCGCAGGAGTATCGCCACGAACCCGAACTGGGTCTGGCTTCCGGCAGTGACGGCCTGAAACTGACGCGCCGAATTCTGTCTTGCGCCCCTGACTACCTGACCGATAACGGCGTGCTGATTTGTGAAGTAGGTAACAGCATGGTACATCTGATGGATCAATATCCTGATATTCCGTTCACCTGGCTGGAATTTGAAAACGGCGGTGACGGCGTATTCATGCTGACTAAACAGCAACTGCTTGATTGTGCAGAGCACTTTAAAATGTTCCGTGACTGATCAGGACATCACTTAACCATTAATTCAACATGTAAGGAGCCGTGATGGCAGGGAACAGTATTGGGCAGTTTTTCCGCGTCACTACCTTTGGCGAATCCCATGGCGTAGCCCTGGGTTGTATCATTGACGGCGTGCCGCCGGGCATTCCGCTGACCGAAGCTGATTTACAACATGATCTCGACAGACGCCGCCCGGGCACGTCGCGCTACACCACGCAGCGTCGCGAAGCCGATGAGGTGAAAATCCTCTCTGGCGTCTTTGAAGGGGTGACTACCGGCACCAGTATCGGTCTGATAATTCAGAATACCGATCAGCGTTCTCAGGATTACAGCGCGATCAAAGACGTGTTCCGTCCGGGTCATGCTGATTACACCTATGAGCAGAAATATGGCGTGCGTGACTATCGCGGCGGCGGTCGTTCTTCCGCCCGTGAAACGGCCATGCGTGTGGCGGCCGGTGCGGTGGCTAAGAAATATCTGGCGCAGAAGTTTGGTGTGAAAGTGCGCGGCTATCTGGCTCAGATTGGCGATGTCAGCTGCGAGCTGAAAGACTGGGACCTGGTGGAAACCAACCCGTTCTTCTGCCCGGATGAATCCAAGCTGGAAGCGCTCGATGAACTGATGCGTGAGTTGAAAAAAGCCGGTGACTCTGTGGGGGCTAAAATCACAGTGATTGCTGAAAACGTTCCAACGGGTTTGGGCGAACCGGTCTTCGACCGTCTGGATGCCGACATCGCCCATGCGCTGATGAGCATCAATGCGGTGAAAGGCGTGGAGATTGGCGACGGCTTTGCCGTGGTTAACAAGCGTGGCAGCGAAAACCGCGATGAAATCACTCCTCAGGGCTTCGAAAGTAACCATGCGGGTGGCATTCTCGGTGGTATCAGCAGCGGTCAGCCGGTGATTGCTCACCTTGCGCTGAAACCGACGTCGAGCATTACTGTGCCAGGACGTACCATCAATCGCGAAGGCGAGCAGGTGGAAATGATCACCAAAGGTCGCCATGACCCTTGCGTGGGTATCCGCGCCGTCCCTATTGCTGAAGCGATGATGGCGATTGTTCTGATGGATCATTTATTGCGTCAGCGTGCGCAAAACGGTGATGTGCACTCAGATGTTCCACGCTGGTAAATCCCCGATGAAATCTGCACTGATAACTGTCAACGTGCTCAAAAATACCTGTGCTGGTTTACTGGCGCTGGTACTTTGTGCGCCTGCCATGGCCGTGACGCCGTGGCAGAAAATCACTCAACCGATTCCCGGTTCACCGCAGGCGATTGGCGGCTTTGCCAACGGCTGCCAGATCGGGTCACATCCGTTACCGCTTAACTCACCGGACTATCAGGTGATGCGTACCGATCAGCGGCGCTACTTCGGTCAGCCCGATCTGCTGGCTTTTATCAAGCGTCTGGGTCTGCAGGCCAATGATAAAGGCCTCGGCACGATGCTGATTGGCGATATGGCGATGCCAGCCGGTGGGCGTTTCAGCAGCGGTCATGCCAGCCACCAGTCTGGTCTGGATGTGGATATCTGGCTGCAACTGCCGCGTCAGCGTTGGAGCGAGCAGATGTTGCTCAAACCTCAGCCCATTGATCTGGTGAATACCGACGGTAAGACGGTCAATCAACGCCAATGGCAACCACGTATCGAAACGCTGATCAAGCTTGCCGCACAGGACAGCGACGTCACGCGTATTTTCGTCAATGCAGCTATCAAACAACAGCTTTGTGCTGATGCAGGCAGTGACCGTGAGTGGTTGCACAAAGTCCGCCCGTGGTTTGGTCACCGCGCGCACATGCATGTGCGTCTGCGCTGTCCGGCGGGCAGTCTTGAATGTCTGGATCAGGCTCCACCTCCGCCGGGCGATGGCTGCGGTGCTGAGCTGCAAAGCTGGTTCCTGCCGCCTAAACCGGGTAGCGGAACGTCAGTGAAAAAAGAGCCACCACCGTTACCGAAAACCTGTCAGGCACTGCTGGATAAGCACGTTCTTTAATAACGCGCCAATAACGCTTCGCCACGTATAGCGAGACTGAAAGAAAAATGGATTGGTTGATTGTTGCCCCTTGGGTTGTAGGCGTTCTGTTTTTAGTGGCTGTACTGGCAGGATTTATTGACTCTATCGCAGGTGGCGGCGGTCTTATCAGCCTGCCTGCGCTGCTGGCGGCCGGGGTCTCTCCGGCACAAGCCATCGCCACCAACAAGCTTTCAGCCGTGGGCGGCTCTTTTTCAGCCAGTCTCTATTTTGTACGCCGTGGGGTGGTGGATCTTAATGATCAAAAGCTAAATATTGGCTGTACATTCGTCGGTGCGGTGCTGGGGGCAATTTTAATCCAGCGCTTGCAGGCTGACATGCTGCGACAAGTGTTACCACTGTTGATCATATGTATCGGGCTTTACTTTCTGCTCACACCAAAACTGGGTGAAAATGACCGTCAGCGCCGTCTGTCGGCCTTACCTTATGCGCTGGTGGGCGGCGGTTGTGTCGGCTTTTACGATGGTTTTTTCGGCCCTGGGGCCGGTTCCTTCTATGCGCTGGGTTTTGTGACGCTTTGCGGATTTAATCTGGCGAAAGCCACCGCGCACGCTAAGGTGCTGAATTTCACCTCCAACTTTGGCGGTTTGTTGTTCTTTATGCTCGGTGGGAAAGTCGTGTGGGGACTGGGTTTCGTGATGATGGCAGGGCAGTTTCTCGGCGCGAGAATGGGTGCCCGCATGGTACTCAGCAAAGGGCAGAAAATGATCCGCCCGATGGTGGTGATTGTCTCGGTCGTCATGAGCTGTAAGCTTATCTATGATAACCATGGCGCTGAAATCCACCACTGGATCATCCTGCATACTTGACGCTGCCGCGGCCCCGAATCACTGACTTATGTCAGCTCATCGGGATCCACTCTCTTGCCGCCTTGCTGCAACGCCAATTATTTGGGGTGATTGATCTGGTAAATATTATCAGTCTCTGACTTGCCTAAAGTCATAAAAGCCATTGTTAAAACAGGTTTATATTGTCGCCCCTGAATTTACTTACTGAGTTTCACTGCCACTATGTCAGATTCGACCGCAACACATAATTATCATCAATTGATCGAGATTTTTGATTCCTGTTTCTTTGAGGAATTCAACGTGCGCCTGGTGAAAGGCGACGATGAACCTATTTATTTGCCGGCCGATGAGCAGGAAAACTTCAATCGCATCGTGTTCGCTCACGGCTATTACGCCAGCGGTATGCATGAGATTTCACACTGGTGTGTGGCAGGTGCTGAACGGCACAAGCTGGTCGATTTCGGTTACTGGTATTGCCCGGATGGGCGTGATGCACAGACGCAAAGCGAATTCGAAAAAGTTGAAATTAAACCTCAGTCCTATGAGTGGCTGTTTTGCGCCGCTGCGGGGTTCAACTTTAACGTCAGCTGTGACAATCTGAGCGGCGACTGCGAGCCGGATCGAGTGGGTTTCCAGAACAAAGTCCGTGAAGAAGTGTTAAAAATGTTGCACGAAGGTATCCCGCCACGTCCGGCACGCTTTATAAAAGCGTTACAATCGTTTTACAATACCGCTCCACTGACGGTTGAGGATTTCCCTGCACTCCAGCCGCTTGAATGAATTTCAGAATATCGAAGAGTAGAGGATGATTGATGATCGCAGAATTTGAAACGCGGATTTTGACGCTGATCGACGACATGGTTGAAAGCGCCAGCGACGACGAGTTGTTTGCCAGTGGCTATCTGCGAGGCCATTTGACCGTGGCGGTAGCCGATGCTGAAGAGCAGGGCGAGCACAGCGCCGAAGGTCTGAAAGCCCTGGTCCAGCAAGGTTTGGATAAAGCGATTCAGGCCGGTGAACTTTCACCACGCGACCAGGTTCTGGTTCTGGGTATGTGGGAGACGCTGTATCAGGCTTCACTGCCGGAAGAAAAATAGCCGCATGACTTTCTTTTGAAAACATTATTCTATTCTTGAAAACAAAGGGCCTTGCGGCCCTTTGTCATTTCAGATTTCTTCCTGAATCACCGGTTTGCCTTTAATCAGTTTACGGATCCACATGCGGTTCGGGTTAAGGGCTGCCAGCGTCTCGCTGTCGGCAGGCATAGGTTCTCCTGCAATCTGCGCCGCCAGCACTTCGGCGGCCAGCGGGGCAGAGCTCAGCCCGCGTGAACCCAATGCGCCAAGCAGGAAAAGATTGCGATGACAGGGGGCATCGGCGACCGGCTGATTGCGTTTCACGGCGATATCCAGCTTTTTATACTCGGCCAGCATGGCAGCATAATTTGCCACGGCACCCACCATTGGCAGATGATCTCGGGTAGCGCAGCGCACGCCGTTACGGGCTTCACCTGCACTGACATCCACTTCTTTTGGCCACTCCACGGCGGGCAGGCAGTCAATCAGCCGCTGGCGGTTTTGCTGCTGGTCGTCTTCGCGATATTCCGTGCACTTATCTGCGCGGTGATAACTGGCGCCGATACAGTGATGCTGATTGAGTGGATTTTCAGGCGTCATATAACCATCGTAGCACAACACCTGTTTGAGTTTTTGCAGGGTTGGTGTGGTGGGAATATGCGAAACCTGACCGCTGACAGCGTAAACCGGTAACATCGCGCTTTGCGTGAAATCGGTGATATCCGCACCGTTTGCCAGAACCACGCTGTCATGTTGGGCCGTTTTTCCGTCAGTAAAATCCATCTGCCAGCGCTCTGTTTCGAGCCACTGCAATGATTTGACCCGCTCATTAAAGTGCACGGTTAATCCCTGTTTTTCTGCCAGAGAAATCAATTCGGCGGTCAGTTGCGCCGGACACAGCCACCCGCCGAGCGGATATTGTATCCCGCCGTTACCACACTCCAGGCCAACCGCCGCCGTCAGCGCTTGCTGAGACAGCCCGGTTGCCAACGCCGACGGCCAGTCACCTTCCAGGATCTTATCGATTTTCCCCTGACTTTTTTCATCATAGGCAAGCTGGCTGACACCGCACCATTGATGATCAAACGGCACCCCCTGAGCGGCAATCGCCTGATACTGGCGACGGGCGAAGGTGAATGCATGGGCAAAGAAGCGTTCGAGTACGTCATTGCGGCCATTAAGCAGTGGATACACGGCACCCTGGCGATTGCCCGAGGCACCTCTGGCCGGCTGCTCGTCGGCACAATAAAGTGTGACGACATAATTCCGCCGTAACAGCGCCAGCGCTAATACAGCACTCGCGACACCACCGCCAATAATGCCGATGTCTGTGGTTTTTTCAGCTGCGGGGCGCCGGTACCAGGGCGCAGGATGTGGCACATCCTGCGGATTATTCATCACACCGCTGAGCATGTGTTTTTTCTCACCGAACCCTTTCACTTTCCTGACGTCAAAACCTGCGTCCAGCAAACCGCGACGGACAAAGCCCGCCACCGTGAAGGTCGCCAGTGTGCCAGTGGCTCGCGATAGCCGGGCCATATTGGAAAATACGTCGGCCGTCCACATATCCGGGTTTTTCGAGGGAGCAAAGCCGTCCAAAAACCAGGCGTCAATCTGCTGATTCATATTGCTGTCACAGGCCGGAAGCAGGGTAGTCACATCACCAAACCACAGGTCGAGCGTCACCCGTCCGCCGTCAAGCAGCAGACGATGACAGCCGGAAAACGGCAGCGGCCACTGATCGGTCAGTTGAGCTGCATACCCGGCCAGTTCCGGCCAGCGCGCGAGGGCTGCGGTCAGGTCAACGGATGACAGCGGAAATTTTTCGAAGCTGATGAAATGCAGGCGTTTCAGGGGCGCGTCAGGCGTCTGCTGGCGGAAGGCATCGAAGGCTTGCCACAGGGTTAGAAAGTTTAAACCGGTGCCAAATCCTGTTTCTGCAACCACACATACGGGGCGAGGATGTTCGGTAAAGCGCTCGGGAAAACCGTTGCCATTGAGGAAAACATGGCGTGTTTCCAGCAAGCCGTTTTGATTGGAAAAGTAGACGTCATCAAAATGTCGGGAAACAGGTGTACCCTGTTCGTTCCAACTCAATTCTGCGGGCTGGATAGGGGAATGGCTCACGTGAAACTCTCTCAGTTCAAGGCGATGCCGAAGTTTAACGGCGTGTTTGACCTCGCGCAAATTTACTGCGATTTACACAAGGAATTGCTGATCGGACTTGTTCGGCGTACAACTGTACGCTAGAGTGCGTGACGAAATCCCGAATAGTTAGTTAATAGTACAAGAGGTATTAAATGAAACGTGCAGTCATTACTGGCCTGGGTATTATCTCGAGCATCGGTAACAATAAGCAGGAAGTTCTGACCTCTCTGCAGGAAGGTCGCTCAGGGATCACCTTCTCGCAAGAGCTGAAAGATGCCGGAATGCGTAGTCACGTCTGGGGTGATGTGAAGTTAGACACTACAGGGCTTATCGACCGCAAGATTGTGCGTTTCATGAGCGATGCTTCCATCTACGCTTATCTCTCTATGCAACAGGCGATTGAAGACTCCGGTCTGACTCCAGAGATGGTTTCCAACGACCGTACCGGCCTGATTGCCGGTTCCGGTGGCGGCTCTCCGCGTAACCAGGTTGCTGGTTCAGACGGCATGCGTGCCAAAGGTCTGAAAGGCGTTGGCCCTTACATGGTGACCAAAGCAATGGCGTCTGGCGTGTCTGCCTGTCTGGCAACCCCGTTCAAAATTCGTGGTGTTAACTATTCCATCAGTTCTGCCTGCGCGACCTCTGCTCACTGCATCGGTAACGCGGTAGAAATGATCCAACTGGGCAAGCAGGATGTCGTATTTGCTGGCGGCGGCGAAGAGCTGTGCTGGGAAATGGCCTGTGAATTTGATGCTATGGGCGCACTGTCTACCCGTTACAATGAAACGCCTGAAAAAGCATCCCGTACTTATGATCAGCAACGTGACGGTTTCGTCATCGCTGGCGGTGGCGGTATGGTTGTGGTTGAAGAGCTGGAACACGCTCTGGCTCGTGGTGCGCATATCTACGCTGAAATCGTGGGCTACGGTGCAACGTCTGACGGTGCTGACATGGTGGCTCCATCCGGTGAAGGTGCAGTCCGCTGTATGAGAATGGCCATGAACGGCGTGGATACACCGATCGATTACGTTAACGTCCACGGGACTTCTACCCCGGTAGGTGACGTGAAAGAGCTGGGTGCCATCCGTGAAGTGTTTGGCGACAAAACACCAGCCCTGTCTTCTACCAAAGCAATGACCGGCCACTCTCTGGGTGCCGCCGGTGTGCAGGAAGCGATTTACACCCTGCTGATGGCCGAATACGGCTTTATCGCACCCAGTATCAACATCGAAAATCTCGATGAGAAAGCAGAAGGGATGGATATCATCACCAAACCGACACAGCGCGAGCTGACGACCGTGATGTCCAACAGCTTCGGCTTCGGTGGCACCAACGCCACGCTGGTCATGCGTAAGCTGAAAAACGACAAGTAATTCGCGTCGCTCAGTGTGAAAAAAAACCCGCTTTTGGCGGGTTTTTTATATTTGTGATTTGTAGTTTCTGTCATATTTCAACGATTCAGGTACAATTTAGCCACTTTTCATTCCCATTTTGTTGACATGATGTTCTCACTGCGACAAATCAATCATCGGCATCTTCGTTTCCCTGCATGGCTTGGGATAGCGGCGATTTTGATGTTGTTTATTGCACCAGTGGTTTCTAAATCTCTGGTGGGGGAGGGTGCACATCATAAGATGATGCCCGGTATGGTGATGTCCGATATGGACATGCCAAACGGGGACATGGCTGGCATGGAAATGTCTGACCATGATGCTTCAATGGCGCATTGTCAGCAGCAAACGTGTAAATCCACAGTTCATGACATCGCCAACAGCATCATAACGGGTGGCATGATCGATGCCGCCTGTGATTATTGTGTGTTGTTGGTGCATCTACCGATGCTGGATTTACAGACCATGCCGATGCTGTGGTCGCTGGACTTCTCCGGCCGTGCGCCCCCATTGTCTTTAATAAAACGCTTTATACCTTCGCTGTTTTTCACGGATGCCCAACCCCGCGCGCCACCTGTTTTTTGATCTTTTTATTTTCCTCACTTTAAAACATCGTCATAACGGCGCTTAACCGGCGTGGCCGTTATGCATCTGCTATTGGAAAATTCAGGAAATTTGATTGATGAGCCAGCCTGCTGCTGCACACAAAATGACAGTAAAAGTCGCATCTATCGCGTTGCTTAAGCGCCTCCATTTTTATATTGGCCTGTTTGTCGGCCCGTTTATCTTCATCGCCGCACTGACCGGTACGTTGTATGTCCTCACCCCGCAGTTTGAAAATTATCTGTACGCGGATGCGCTGTTCACTACGTCAAAAGGCGAAGCACAGCCGTTGTCCCGCCAGATTGATGCTGCGGTAAAAGTGACAGGCAATGACCAGCCCATTTATGCTGTCCGACCCGCACCCACAGAAGGTGACACCACGCGGGTGATGTTCTCCAATCCTCAGTTAGGCGCTTCCAAAAGCCGTGCGATATTTGTCGACCCTCTCACGCTGGCGGTGAAAGGAGATATAACGGTTTACGGCACCAGCGGTATTTTGCCCTTCCGCACCTGGCTGGATGATTTACACCGTGGCTTGCTGTTAGGTGACCCGGGGCGTATTTACAGTGAACTGGCGGCGTCATGGCTCTGGGTGGCGGCGCTTGGCGGCATGATGCTCTGGCTGACTGGTCGGCGCAAAGCCCGTGCACCACGTAAACTGAGTGCAAAAGTTGAAAAACAGCAGCGTAGTCGTTACTGGCATAGCACCCTTGGGCTGTTGCTGATGGCCGGGCTACTGTTTTTCTCCGCAACGGGCCTGACATGGTCGCAATGGGCTGGCGATAATATCAGTCTGTTGCGTGCCAATATGGGGTGGCTGACACCGGCGGTGAAGACGAATTTAGATCCTGAACTTGTGCCGACACCCGCGGGCGAGCACGCCGAACATCATGCCACGATGCCTGATATGCCTGATATGGAGACCTCTTCCCATTCAATGCCAGCAACACCAAGAGTGCTGACGCTGACGACGCATACTTTCGATGCAGTGGTGCAGGCGGCGAGAGAGTCAGGTATTCAGGCGAATAAGATTGAAATCCGCCCCGCCTATAAGGCTGATAAAGCCTGGACAGTCACTGAAGTGGATCGCAGTTGGCCAACACAGGTCGATGCCGTTTCGGTGGATCCTGTGTCTTTGCAGATCGTCGATCACGTCCGTTTTGCCGATTTTCCGCTGCTCGCCAAGCTCACCCGCTGGGGCGTCGATGCTCACATGGGGATCTTGTTTGGCCTGTGGAATCAGGTGATTCTGGCAGTGTTTGGGCTCGGGCTGTGTCTGATGATCGCCTGGGGATATCGGTTGTGGTGGCTGCGCAGAACCGTGAATCACGACGGCATAAATCCGGCGAACACATTGTGGCAGACGTGGAAATTAGTCCCTTTTAGCCTCCAATGTCCGGTGGCATTGATAGCATTGGGGCTCGCGTTTTCGCTGCCAGTAATGGGCATCAGCCTGATGATTTTCCTGCTGATTGATATTGTGCGCTGGAGACGAAATAAACCCGTATTACCTGCATCTTCTTCACTCTGCTAATTATTATCTCTTTAACGTTAGATTAAGCAGCGCAAACAAAATTACGCTGCTTAATCTGATGGTCATTCCGCTGAATAGCACTGTCTGAGATCCTCTTATCATACTGATAAATAGACTGATTATATTTTTTATGATTCGCCATTTATTTAAATTATCTCGCTATTTATTCCGTCTTTCAGAAAATTCTACTAGGCTTATCCAAGCACCAGAACAGTCCGAAATCTTTCTTTGTTTTATTCAATATTTCCTTTGAAAATTAATACATTACTTTTTGTAGGGGTTAGTACATGGCTATTGAATCAGATGATAAAAAAGTAGGGTTAATTCCGGTCACCCTCATGGTGTCCGGGAATATAATGGGGTCGGGGGTATTTCTTTTACCTGCCAACCTGGCGTCGACCGGTGGCGTTGCTATTTATGGCTGGCTGGTGACTATTATCGGCGCATTAGCGCTGTCGATGGTTTACGCAAAAATGTCCTCCCTGGATGACAGCGCGGGCGGATCGTATGCGTATGCGCGCAGGGCATTTGGACCTTATCTCGGTTACCAAACCAACCTGCTGTACTGGCTGGCCTGCTGGGTCGGTAATATCGCCATGGTGGTTATCGGTGTCGGCTATCTCAGTTATTTTTTCCCAATTTTAAAAGAACCCTTGGTACTGACGTTTACCTGCGTTGCTGTGCTGTGGCTTTTTGTCATTCTGAATATTGTCGGCGCGAAGATGATCACGCGCGTTCAGGCTGTTGCCACTGTGCTGGCGCTGATCCCAATTCTGGCGATCGCTATTTTTGGCTGGTTCTGGTTCAAAAGCGATACCTACATGGATGCCTGGAACGTCAGCGGGAAAAGTACCTTTGGCGCGATTCAAAGCACCCTGAGTGTGACGCTGTGGTCGTTCATCGGTGTAGAGAGTGCGTCGGTAGCGGCGGCCGTAGTGAAGAACCCTAAGCGCAACGTCCCGATTGCCACCATCGGTGGTGTACTGATCGCTGCTGTTTGTTACGTTCTTTCTACCACCGCTATCATGGGGATGATCCCCAATGCGGCGTTGCGGCTTTCAACCTCTCCGTTTGGGGACGCCGCCCGCATGGCAATGGGTGATACCGCGGGTGCGATAGTCACCTTCTGCGCTGCGGCCGGTTGTCTTGGCTCATTAGGCGGTTGGACGTTACTCGCCAGCCAGACGGCAAAAGCCGCCGCTGACGACGGGTTATTCCCGCCTATTTTTGCCAAGGTCAACAAGGAGGGGGTGCCGGTCAAAGGGCTGATCGTTCTCGGTATTCTGATGACTATCTTCCAGATTTCCACCATTTCCCCCGACGCCACGGAGCAGTTCGCGCTGGTCTCCTCCGTCTCGGTTATTTTCACCCTGGTGCCTTATCTCTATACCTGCGCCGCTCTGATGTTGGTTGGGCATGGTCATCTGGGTAACCGCTCAGGCATGTATAGCTTCATCACGCTTATTGCTTTTGTCTATTGCGTATGGGCCGTGGTGGGCTCCGGCGCCGAAGAAGTGATGTGGTCATTCATCGCGCTGATGGTGATTACTGCCATGTACAGCTTCAACTATAACCGCCGTCATAAAAACCCGTACCCACTGGGTAAACCGCTTGAGCTGGACTAACAGGTTTTGGCCGAAAACACAGAGTGGGCCCGTCATTCGTGGATGACGGGCCCCGGTGTTCACCCCGGCTTGTAACGAAATTCAAGACGAAAAGGAAAGGTTAATGATTGATTTAAGTCGCCATAAAAAACGTAAAGTGTTGGTGGTTGATAGCAATATTATGGGCATTAACACCGCCAACGGCCGCGCCGTTCGTGAGCTTATCGAAGCGCTGGAAGACAATAATCTGGCTGTTATCCCGGCAGTAACCTTTGAAGACGGTGTGGCTACCATCACCTCGGATGCGTCTATTTGCTGCGTCTTTGTCGACTGGACCTCCGGTGGCAACGATGAGGTGTCGCACAGCCAGGCGTTTGCTTTATTGCAAGAGATCCGCCGTCGCAACAAAGGGGTTCCGGTGCTGCTGATGGCTGAGCACTCCTGTATCGATACGCTGACGCTCGACACCATGAAAATGGTCAACGAGTTTGTCTGGATGCACGAAGATACCGCCGAATTTATCGCCGCCCGTTCTGTGGCGTTGATCGACAAATATTATGACCAACTGCTGCCACCGTTTACCAAAGCACTGTTTAATTACACCAAGTATTCTCCAGAATATTCGTGGGCAGCTCCTGGTCATCAGGGGGGCGTTGCGTTCACCAAAACCGCAGTGGGGCGCGAGTTTCTTGATTTCTTTGGTGAAAACCTGTTCCGTACCGATACTGGCATAGAGCGTGGTGCGCTGGGATCTCTACTGGATCACAGCGGACCGATTAAAGAGTCTGAAACCTACGCCGCTCGTGTGTTCGGCTCACACCAAAGTTATTCAGTGCTGAATGGCACCTCCGGTTCCAACCGCGCAATTATGGCAGCGGTGATTGGCGACGGTCAGTTTGCGTTATGTGACCGTAACTGCCATAAATCGATTGAGCAGGGGCTGGTGATGACCGGCGGCGTGCCGGTATTTTTCATTCCTACCCGCAACCGGTTTGGCATCATCGGGCCTATCCCTAAATCCCAGTTCATGCCGGAATCTATTCAGCAAAAAATTGATGAACATCCGCTCAAAGCTCTCGCGACAGACCCTAAACCGGTTTATGCCGTGGTGACCAACTGTACCTACGACGGTATGTGTTACAACGCCAAACAGGCGCAGGATCTGCTGGCAAAAAGCGTTGATCAGATTCACTTTGACGAAGCCTGGTATGCGTATGCGCGCTTCAACCCGTTCTACCGCGATCGTTATGCTATGCGCGGTAACCCGGCCGATCACGACCCGGAGGGCCCGACCGTTTTCGCCACGCATTCCACCCATAAATTATTAGCTGCGCTGTCACAGGCCTCCTATATCCATATTCGTAACGGTAAAAAACCGGTCGAGCATTCGCGCTTCAATGAGTCTTACATGCTGCAGGCGACCACCTCTCCACTGTATGCCATTATTGCGGCCAACGAAGTCGGTGCCGCCATGATGGATGGCAAGCAGGGCGAGTCGCTGACGCAGGAAGTGATCAACGAAGCGGTGGATTTCCGTCTGGCACTGGCAAAAGTCCACGCGACTTTCGCAGCTCAGGGTGAATGGTTCTTCTCACCATGGAATGCGCCGGACGTAGTCGATGTGAAAACCGGTAAAAAGATCCCGTTCATTAATGCCTCCAAAAAGCAGCTGACGACTGACCCGAATTGCTGGGTACTGAAGCCGGGTGAAAGCTGGCACGGTTTTGACCAACTTGACGACGACTGGTGCATGCTCGACCCAATCAAAGCCGGTATTTTGTCACCCGGTATGGGTGATGATGGCAGTATGTTGGAAAACGGTATTCCGGCAGCGATGGTCACCGCTTTCCTGTCGCAGCACGGCATTGTCCCGTCACGCACCACGGATTTCATGGTGTTGTGCTTGTTCTCCGTTGGCGTCACTAAGGGCAAGTGGGGCACACTTATCAATGTGCTGCTGGAGTTCAAACAGCACTATGATGACAACAGCCCACTGACACTGTGTCTGCCGAATCTCTCTTCCTCCAATACCGCTCGCTATGCGGGTATGGGGCTGAAAGATCTGTGCGATGAAATGTTCACCTACATGAAAACCAGCCAGATGGACAAACTCCAGTCCGATGCGTTCGGCAAGATACCTACGCCGGTCAAGTTGCCGCGTGCGGCATTCCAGGACCATATGGCCGGGCGCTGCGAACAGCTCACGCTGGACAAACTGGCCGGGCGTGTTTCTGCCGTTGGCGTTATCCCTTATCCACCGGGCATCCCTATTGTCATGCCGGGAGAAAGTTTTGGTGCAAAAAACGACCCGTGGCTCAGCTATATTCACAGCATTGCGCAGTGGGGTGAACAATTCCCAGGCTTCGAAAAAGAACTTGAAGGCGCAGAGTTCAAAGACGGTCAGTACCATATCTGGGTACTGAAAGAATAGCGGCGAGTCTACTCAACTGTCTTTTCCAGGCAAGCGGAAAAAGGCAGAAAAAAAGAGAATTGCGAGTTGTCTCGCAAGCCAAATGCGGGGCCTTGAACAGGCCCCGTTTTTTTGCGAGGCGTCGCGGAGGAACTTACTTTTGCGCTGGTACGCCGCAGGTGCTTCCGGTAAGGTCAGCGCATCAGATAACCGGCCCTTCACGGTAGAAATCACTATGCTCACCACTGTTACCCAAACGCTGATTAAGCCTTTTGCGCGCGACCGTTTTTTACACATTTTACTGTTACTTGGCGTGGTGTTGAGCCTGTTTCAGCCAGAAAAAATTGTGCAGTTTCCGCAGTTTGTAGACTGGTCAACTATTGTGACGTTAATTGGCCTGCTGATGCTGACCAAAGGTGTTGAGGTCAGCGGTTATTTCGATTTTGTTGGCCGCAAGATGATCAATACCATCAGCAATGAACGTTATCTGGCGCTATTTCTGGTTTGCGCGGCAGCGCTGTTGTCTACATTTATGACCAATGACGTGGCGCTTTTTATCGTCATACCCCTGACTATTACGCTAAAAAAACTCTCCACGCTGCCGGTAACCCGCTTGATCATTTTCGAGGCATTGGCCGTTAACGCGGGTTCGTTACTTACGCCCATCGGCAATCCGCAAAACATCCTATTGTGGAACAAATCCGGGCTGTCATTTCTAGCATTTATCGCGCAGATGGCACCGCTGGCCCTGGTGAGCCTATTGGCATTATTGGTCGTGACCTGGCTAAGTTTTCCGGCGACGACACTCAAACGTCTAAAGAATAATCAAGGCTATCCGTACCAAAAAAGATTGCTGTTCAGCTGTCTGGCGATGTACGTCATTTTTATTGGCTGTGTTGATGCTGGCGTGGCGGTCTATGGCCTGCTCGCCGTATTGCTCTGTTTTTTGCTACTGGGCCGCCAGGTGTTATTACGTATCGACTGGCCACTGATTGTGGTGTTCATCGCCATGTTTATCGATGTTCGGCTGATCGTCGGGTTAGGGCCGATCCAAGGCGCGGTAGATCAAATAGGGCAACTGTCCTCAATGGGGGTTTATGCGCTGGGGATTGCGTTGTCTCAGGTCATCAGCAACGTTCCCGCCACTATTTTAATGATCAACTATGTTCCGGCTAACGCGCTGCTGGCGTATTCCGTCAATGCCGGAGGCTTTGGTTTAGCGATAGGTTCCCTCGCCAATTTGATTGCCTTGCGTATGGCTAACGATCGCAAGATTTGGCTTACCTTCCACTATTACGCCTTCCCGTTTTTAGCCCTGAGCGGTCTGGCGGGTTGGGCGTTGCTGAAGCTTATTTAAAACATGCAGCAGTCAGCGTGCTGTGTCATGGTTTTATGCGCGCCAGTCTGTCGGCTACCGTGGCGATCTCGCTGGGTGCCAGCGCCGAAAAGCCCGGCAGCCAGCCATCGCGGGCACCGGTTGAAGTCTGGGGGGCGGGTAGCCATCGTGGCGACAGTCGCGGCGTCGAGTCGTGATATCGCCAGCAGCGGTAAGACCTGTGGCGAGCGGGCCGTAATGACCATCGGCTCCGGGCTGGATTTTTGGGTTCGCGACCAGCATCTGCTGGCTGAAGGGGAAGAGACCGGCGCTTATCCTGCCGGTCTTAGCCTTGACGACTGTGGCTGTTGAATGATCAAAGGATCAGAACAGTAACCACAACAGTATGACGACGACGATGAAGGCGATGAACGCTAAAGGCTTGCCGCCCAAAGATTGCATCGAAGGTGGCAGCATAGCGACAAACGGGTTCATGATCGGCTGCGGTTCGGTGCGTGAGACGGTGGTGAAGTCGTCATCCATTTTTTCAGGGCGCGGCGTACGATCAACCCGCTGGCTGAACAACACACCGACCAGATCGTTAAGCTGAGCGATATTCAGCGGTGTAACCGGCGTGGCGTTGAAGCGAGATTCCACATACTCGCTAAGCTGATGAACTTCCTGCGCAGTGGCTGGTTGTTTGAGCACGCTAAGCAACGTGGTCAGCGTAGGCGTGGCGGTCGGCTGGCTGAGCGCGGCCTTCACCTGCATAAACTGGCTTAACAGCTGAAAATGGCGTGCAGGAATTGGCTCACCCACTTTTACACCGACCAGATTAAACAGCTCCTGCCACAGTTTTGCCGGTGCTTCACCCGTGGCTGCGCTGAGTTTAGTCACCAGCTGTTGCAGGTTATTATGCTCGGCTGGCAGCAAAGCGCGATCGGTAATAGGTGTTTGTTGCGGCTGAGGAATGGCCATCTCGCGGGTTTGTACCAGCAGGAACACCTGCTGCAACTGTTCATGGCTGAGCTGACTTAATACGGTATGACCAAAGTTTTGGCGAATGAAGTCGCTGACTGCCTGACGATTATTGCCCTGTGGCAGCAGCTCGGTCAGTTGTTGCAGTAGTTGGCGCGTGGAGTGGCTGTCCTGAGCCTGGGACAGTTTGCCTTGCAAAACCGTTTCGGCGCGGGAAAAAATCCCGGCGGTCAGTTCGGCGTCGTGTGGCAAAGCCAGTTCGTGGCGCAGCCCGGCCCAAATCTCGGCGGACTTCATCGGTGTCAGCGCCATTAATTTGACGATGAGTTTTTCCAGAGTCGTGCGCTGTGCTGGCGTTAACGGCTGGTTTTCACCCGGCCCTGCGGGGACTGTCTGGCCATTCGGCTGTGCCCTGTTGTCGCCAATCGGCGTACCTGGACCACTCAAAGGTTGCATATCACCAGTCCTTCGCTGCTAGTTAAAACGGCGCAAAGCGCAGAAGCGCCACATCATACCTGCAAATTTAAGCAATCGACACCGCGAATACTCCGCCGTACAACTTATTCTTATGCATATTTTTTTTAGAATTTGTCAGGTGGCACGTGAAAGCAACAAATATCATGCTGCCCGCAGGGTTGCAGGCAGCAAAAAGGGAGATAAACCGGCGAGTCTTATTTCGTGACTTGCGCTTTTTCTGCGAACAGCGGGCGACGTAAACGCTGGGCGAGGATCACCCCGATAAGCGTGATGCCGCCGCCAATCAGGTGATAACTGTGCAGCTGTTCGTGCAGGAAAAGCACGGCGATGATGGCGGTAAAAATCGGCGAAAGATTCATGAAAATAGAGGTTTTATTGGCACCGAGGCGAATAACTCCTTGAATCCACAGGAAAGGCGCAATGATGGACGCAGGGATCCCGGCGAAAAGCACCAGCGGAATATTGTGCGCATTCAACTCAACATTGCCCGCCAGCAGGAAGTTTGGCAGCAGCAAGAGCACGCCAAACAGAATCTGAACGTAGAGGGATTGCCAGTTCGGTAAAGGAATGGCCCAGCGTTTGGTCAGCACGCCATAAAGTGCGTAAGAGGCCGAAGCTGCGAACATCATCAACTCACCCCGGCCAATACCATGCTGCAACAGCTGCGCCGGGTCGCCCGCACTCACCAGCCAGACTAGCCCTGCCAGCGACAACATTCCGCCGAGCACAATCCCTACAGTCGGCATCACGCTGAGCAGCACCAGGCTTATCAATACGGTTAGCAGCGGGATCAGTGAATTGAGTATGCCCATAAACAGCGCGCTGACGCTGTGGGCCGCGTAGTACGCCAGGCTCTGATACAGCACCATGCCGAGCAGGCCGAGGATCAGCAGCTTCCACCAATACTGTTTAATCGCTTTAAGATTGCGCAGGACGCCGGGCAAGACGAAAGGTGTCAGTGTCACCAGTGCCAGCAACCAGCGGTAGAAGGAGATTGCTGCCGGGTCGATGGCGGTGGCAGATGCTTTACTGACGACCGCATTCAACGACCAGATCAGTACTGCCAGCAGAGGGAAGAGAGCATTCATAAGTATAGGTTCGGGGCGTCCATGATTAAATCGTTGAGCTAGTGTACTGTTGTCTTGTTTGTTATATATAACGATAACCAGACAAGGATCTGCGCATTTCAGACAACATGTCGTTCGATTGCCCACCCTAGATTATAGGTCAGTGATGTCTCAACATCGTTTTTACCCGTCGCTTTCTGAGAAACAACCTTCGACGCTGCTTTTTCGTGGTGAGACGGTACTCGCTAATTCGGAATACGTTCTGCATTCTCATCCCTGGAGCCAGATCATCTGCGTGAAATCAGGGGTGATGGCAATGAACATCGAGGGACAGCGCTATCTGGTCCCGCGTGAGTTTGCGGTCTGGCTGCCTGCGGGCGCAGAACATTCCAGTTATAACCGTAAAACCACCCGCTTCTGCGCAATCGATATTTCGCGCGAACTGGATGTTGGCCTGCCCTCGAGCCCTTGTCTGTTGACTTTAACACCGATTTTTAATGCCATCGCCGACGACTGCTTTGCCCGAAACCTTATTGAACCGGCCACAGAAACTGACATGCGCATGGCGCGGGTTTTGCTGGATCAGATTAGCCAGGCACCGCGGCAGGAGACCTATTTGCCGACGTCACAATGTAGACTGCTGGCGCCGGTATTAGCCGCGCTGGAGAAGAATCCGGCAGATAACACGTCGCTTGCACAATGGGCTGCGCGGGTTTATACCACTGAGCGTACCTTGTCACGCCGCTGCCAGCAGGATTTGGGCATGGGGTTTGCTGAATGGCGGCAACGGCTGCGTTTTTTGCATTCCATCTCGTTACTTGAGCAGGGAAAAATGGTTCATGATGTGGCACTGGAAGTGGGTTACAGCTCGTCGTCGGCATTTATTGCCATGTTCCAGCAAATTTCCGGGACCACGCCCCAACGTTTCCGTAATGAAAGGTAAGCCTGGTGCTTCGGCATTGGGATCTGTCGCCATTCGTGGCAAAATCGAGGTCCTCTTTATTTTCTGTTTTTTCCTTGGCACAGCCTGCCGGAGATACCCGTGAAAATCCTGGTTGATGAAAATATGCCGTATGCCGTCGAGCTATTCAGCCGACTGGGCAACGTTCAGGCCGTTCCTGGCCGCCCGATTCCGCAAGATGCGCTCAATGATGCCGACGCACTGATGGTGCGTTCCGTCACCAAAGTGAACGAGAGTTTGCTGGTCGGTAAGTCAGTGAAATTTGTCGGTACAGCCACGGCGGGTACCGATCACGTGGATGACGCCTGGTTACAGCAGCAGGGGATCGGGTTCTCTGCGGCACCGGGCTGTAACGCCATTGCCGTGGTGGAATACGTTTTCTCGGCGTTGCTGATCATTGCCCAGCGCGATGGTTTCCAACTGCGGGATAAAACCGTGGGTATTATCGGCGTAGGTAACGTTGGCTCACGCCTCAACGACCGTCTGCGGGCGCTGGGTGTGCGCACGTTGTTGTGTGACCCTCCGCGTGCAGATCGTGGCGATGAAGGCGATTTTTCCCCGCTGGAACAACTGGTGGCTGAAGCCGATGTGCTGACGTTTCACACGCCGTTGAATATGTCCGGGCCTTATGCCACGCATCATCTGGTGGATGCCGGTTTGCTGGCGCGTCTGCCTGCGGACCGCATTTTAATTAATGCCTGCCGTGGTGAAGTGGTGGATAACGCCGCACTGCTCGATGCCCTGAATGGGCCGAAAAAGCTGACCGCCGTTCTTGATGTGTGGGAGCCTGAACCTGAACTGTCGCTGGCCCTGTTGGAAAAAGTCGCCATTGGCACTGCGCATATCGCCGGTTACAGCCTTGAGGGGAAAGCGCGTGGCACCACGCAGGTGTTCGAGGCATTCAGCCAGTTTATTGGTGAACCGCAAAAAGTGCCGCTGGAAACCTTGCTGCCTGCGCCGGAGTTTCCGGTTGTCAGTTTCTCTGGGGAACTGAATGAAGCCAGACTGCTGAGACTTATTCACTTAGTGTATGATGTGCGCCGCGATGATGCGCCACTGCGTCGTGTTGCCGGTCAGCCGGGTGAATTTGACAAGCTGCGTAAGTTCTATGAAGAACGGCGCGAGTGGTCATCACTGCGGGTGATTTGTGATAATACGGCCACCGCCGAGTTACTCAACAAGCTGGGGTTCGCTGCGGTTCAGGGCTGAGGCCTTAACCCGACCTTAAGTTTTTATGCTTAAAGTGGCTCCACGACTCTTTTGCTGGAGGGCGGTAATTGCCGCCCCTTTGTATTTTGTACGACTCATTTTTGGAGAATACCAACATGTCTGATGGCTGGAATATCGCGCTGCTCGGCGCCACGGGCGCAGTAGGTGATGCGTTACTGGATCTGCTGGCTGAACGTCAGTTCCCGGTTGGTGAACTCTTCCCCCTGGCGAGCGAACGCAGCGCCGGTCAGACTATCCGTTACAACGGCAAAAGTCTGCGCGTGCAAAATGCCGCCGAATTTGACTGGTCGCAGGTGCAGTTAGCGTTTTTCGTCGCTGGCGCAGAAGCCTCCGCGCAGTTTGCTGACGAAGCGGCCAATCAGGGCTGCCTGGTTATTGACAGCAGCGGTCTGTTTGCCATGGAACATGACATTCCGCTGGTGGTCCCTGGCGTAAACCCGGACTCCCTGGCTCATTATCGCAACCGTAATATCGTGGCGGTGGCTGACAGCCTGACCAGCCAATTATTGACAGCGATTAAACCGCTGACGGAACAGGCCGGTTTAGCGCGTCTTCACGTCACTTCGCTGTTGTCTGTTTCCGCGCTGGGTAAAGTGGCCGTGGATGACCTGGCTGGGCAAAGCGCCCGTCTGCTTAACGGCATTCCGGCAGAAGAGGGCGGACTCTTTAGTAAGCAGTTGGCGTTTAATCTGTTACCTCTGCTCAATGATGAGGAGGGCAGCGTGCGTCAGGAGCGCCGTCTGGTAGATCAGGTGCGTAAAGTGCTGCAAAACGACGGCCTGCCGATCTCAGTCAGCTGCGTGCAGTCGCCGGTATTTTACGGCCACGCGCAGGTGGTGCATATGGAAGGTCTGCGCCCGTTATCCGCAGAAGAAGCGCGTACTGAACTTGAACGTATCGACGATATCAACCTCAGCGAAGAGGATGATTTCCCGACGCAGGTCAGCGATGCTTCCGGCAATGCCAACCTGAGTATCGGCTGTCTGCGCAATGATTACGGTATTCCTGAAATACTGCAGTTCTGGTCAGTGGCGGATAACGTTCGTTTTGGTGGTGCACTGATGGCAGTGGAAACTGCTGAGAAACTGATTGGGGAGTATTGGTACTGATGTCTGAAGAGTTTACCCCTGAACGGCAGACGCCGCCGGCGACTTCTGTTGCCGGGCGTATTGCGTTAGGGATTGAATATGATGGCAGCGCCTATTTTGGCTGGCAGCGTCAGCCCGACGCGTCAAGCGTTCAGGCCTGTCTGGAAAAAGCACTTAGCCGTGTGGCCGATACGCCTATCACTGTGCTTTGTGCAGGGCGTACAGATACCGGCGTCAGCGCGACTGGCCAGGTGGTGCATTTTGACACCCCGGTGTTGCGTAAAGAAGCCGCATGGACGATGGGGGTGAATACCCATTTGCCAAAAAATATCTCGGTACGCTGGATGAGCGAAGTGGCGGACGATTTCCACGCCCGTTTCAGCGCCACTGCGCGCCGCTACCGCTACATTATTTACAACAACCGTTTCCGCTCCGCCATTTTGCAGACAGGTATCACCCATGTGCATTTGCCACTGGACGTTGAAAAAATGCAGCGTGCCGGTCAGGCACTGCTGGGTGAGAACGATTTCACCTCGTTTCGCGCCTCACAGTGCCAGTCCCGCACGCCGTGGCGCTACATGATTCACCTTAACGTTAGCCGCCACGGTAATTATGTGGTGGTGGATGTGAAAGCCAATGCGTTTGTTCATCATATGGTGCGCAACATTGTGGGCAGCCTGATTGAAATTGGCGCAGGCGCACAGCCAGAAAACTGGATGGCTGAGCTGCTGGCGGCCAAAGACCGTAATCTGGCGGCGGCGACGGCCAAGGCGGAAGGGCTGTATCTGGTCTCAGTGGATTACCCGGAGAAGTTTGGGTTGCCAAAATTGAACATGGGGCCGCTGTTTTTAGCGGACTGATTTTGTTGTAACACATTGTTTAACCTGGCGCATTTGGGCGCTTAAAAAGGCGATTAACTAGATGGACTTTATCCACTTTGTTATTGATTTCATTCTCCATATCGATGTGCATCTGGCAGAGTTGGTAGCACAGTACGGGGCCTGGGTTTACGGCATCCTGTTCCTGATCTTGTTTTGTGAAACAGGACTGGTGGTTACGCCGTTCCTACCGGGGGATTCCCTGCTGTTTGTCGCCGGTGCGCTGGCCGCACTGCCGGGTAATGATCTGAATGTGCATTTGATGGTGTCTCTGATGGCTGTTGCGGCTATTGTGGGTGACGCGCTGAACTACACCATTGGCCGCTTGTTTGGCGAACGTTTATTCAGGAACCCGAATTCCAGGATTTTCCGGCGTAGTTATTTGGATCAAACGCACAAGTTTTATGAGAAACATGGCGGCAAAACGATTATTCTTGCGCGCTTCGTGCCGATTGTTCGCACGTTTGCGCCTTTTGTCGCCGGTATGGGGCATATGTCATATCGCCACTTTGCTGCGTATAACGTGATTGGTGCGCTGGTTTGGGTGCTGTTATTTACCTATGCTGGCTATCTTTTTGGCAATGTGCCGATTGTGCAGAACAATCTGAAATTGTTGATTGTGGCGATCATCGTCCTTTCTATTTTGCCGGGCGTGATAGAAATTTGGCGGCACAAGCGTGCAGCGGCGAAGGAAAAGCGTCAGCAAGGCTAGGCAAAGGTCAGCAATGCAGGACGTTTGATAGTGCGAAAGCGTTAAAATTAGAGGCATTAAACCAAAGGCTTCGACCAGTTTTTTATCCACAGCGTCGGGCCGTTATGGTTTAATGAGCGACATTTATGGTCTGTTCCTGCGAGCAACCCTTCCGTGCCGCGTCTGTTTTGCCATCTGGCATCAGGGTGGTCGGACGTTTTGGGTAGGTTTCAGGGGACTTGTTACAGCATGAACAGCGGACTGGCTTCGGCCGGGTTCAAACAGAAAGGTCATCGATGAGCTGGATTGAACGAATTCTTAATAAGAGCAACGTCTCGCAAACCCGTAAGGCAAGTATTCCTGAGGGCGTCTGGACTAAATGTGATAGCTGCGGGCAGGTACTTTACCGCGCCGAGCTTGAACGCAATCTCATGGTTTGCCCGAAGTGCGACCATCACATGCGCATCTCTGCGCGGATGCGCCTCTTCACCTTTATGGATGAAGGCAGCGAGGTTGAGTTAGGCAGCGAGCTTGAGCCTAAAGATATTCTGAAGTTTAAAGACTCCAAAAAATACAAAGACCGTCTGGTTGCAGCACAAAAAGAAACCGACGAGAAAGACGCGATGGTGGTCATGAAAGGCACGCTGTACGGCATGCCAATCGTGGTTGCGGCATTTGAATTCGCCTTCATGGGCGGTTCAATGGCTTCTGTAGTTGGGGCGCGTTTTGTCCGTGCCGTTGAGCAGGCGATGGAAGATAACTGCCCGTTGGTCTGTTTCTCAGCCAGTGGTGGCGCACGTATGCAAGAAGCACTGATGTCGCTGATGCAAATGGCGAAAACCAGTGCGGCGCTGGCAAAATTGCAGGAACGCGGTCTGCCTTATATTTCCGTCATGACTGACCCGACTATGGGCGGTGTTTCCGCCAGTCTGGCTATGCTGGGTGACATCAACGTCGCCGAACCGAAAGCGCTGATCGGTTTTGCCGGTCCTCGCGTTATCGAACAAACGGTGCGTGAAAAACTGCCGCCGGGCTTCCAGCGCAGTGAATTCCTGATTGAAAAGGGCGCGATCGACATGATTGTCCGTCGTCCTGATTTACGTCCAAAGTTAGGTAGCGTTTTAGCCAAACTGACCGGTCAACCTGAGCCTAAAGTGGCAGAAGTTCAGGCGACCATCAGCGGTAATGCTGCTGATAACCATCAGGATGCCTGATTGACCAGGGTAAAAGCCGGTCAGTCATAACGGAACGCGTGGGCATTCCACGCATTCCCGCCAGCAGGCCGTGCTTTTATTCTGTTTGTCGCATCTGACAAAGGGGCATTGCCTGCTGTCGAGCTTGGGTAATGTCGTGTCTGAGTGAACCTAATACAGGTTGGACGAGACTCATGCAGAATCAAATTATTCCTCAAGCCACGTCGCCTTTGGCCGCGTGGCTTTATTATCTCGAACACCTCCATTCTCAGGCAATAGAGCTAGGGCTAGATCGCGTCAAAGCCGTCGCCAGCAAACTGGATCTGTTGCAACCCGCACCCTTCGTCTTCACTGTCGCCGGTACTAACGGCAAAGGCACCACCTGCCGCACGCTGGAAGCGATTCTTATCGCTGCCGGGTTACGCGTCGGGGTCTACAGTTCGCCGCATCTGGTGCGTTACACCGAGCGGGTACGTATTCAGGGGGAAGAACTGTCGGAGGAAGCACATTGTCGATCTTTTGCTACGCTTGAAGCCGGACGCGGAGATATCTCCCTGACCTATTTCGAGTACGGCACACTGTCGGCTTTGCGCTTGTTTAAGGATGCCAAACTCGACGTGGTGATCCTAGAAGTCGGCCTCGGCGGGCGGCTTGATGCCACCAATATTGTCGATGCCAATGTCGCCGTGGTGACCAGCATTGCGCTCGACCACACCGACTGGCTCGGCTCTGACCGTGAAAGTATCGGGCGTGAGAAAGCCGGGGTGTTCCGTGGCAATAAACCCGCCATTGTCGGCGAGCCAGATATGCCGCAGTCGATTGCCGATGTGGCCGCTGAAAAAGGTGCTGATTTATACCGCTTGGGTGAACGCTGGAATTACCGCGTTGTGGGCGACCGCTGGCGCTGGGAAGCGCAGGATGGGGAGGTGCTGGATGATTTACCGGTGCCCAACGTCCCGCTGCCCAATGCCGCCACGGCGCTGGCCGCGTTACACTACTGCGCGCTGAATATTCCCGAGACGGCCATTCGCAGTGGTTTGCAACAGGCCCAATTGCCGGGCCGTTTCCAGACTGTGAGCGAGTCGCCAAGACTTATTCTGGATGTCGCGCATAACCCCCATGCCGCCGGTTATCTGGCAGGGCGTCTGGCCCAACTGCCGCGCCACGGTGGCAAAGTACGGGCCGTCGTGGGTATGTTGCATGACAAAGATATCGCCGGAACGCTGGCCTGTCTGGCACCGCAAATTGATCAATGGTATTGCGCACCGCTGGAAGGCCCGCGCGGTGCCAGCGTAGAAGAATTGGCCGTGCATCTGACGCAAGCGCATCAGTTCACGGACGTCGTTAGTGCCTGGCAACAGGCGATGCAGGATGCTGATAGTCAGGATATTGTGATTGTCTGCGGATCATTTCATACCGTAGCGCACGTGATGGCTGCTTTAGACGCGGGGAAAACCAGTGGCTAGTAAGTTTCAAAATCGTCTGGTCGGGACCATCATTCTGGTCGCGCTTGGCGTGATCATTTTGCCGGGTTTGCTCGACGGGAAGAAAAAGCATTATGAAGATGAATTTGCTTCGATTCCGTTAGTCCCTAAACCAGGCGATGCGCAGGAGCAGGACGTGATACCGCCGGTGTCGCAGTCGTTGCCAGCCCAGCCACCGGAAGGGGCACAGGATGCGGTACAGGGTCAGGGCAATACGACGTCCCAACCGGCAAACACCGGTCAGGAGTTACCGGATGACGCCGAAGTACAACCGGTAACGCCGGTTGCGCCTGTGACGACCCGGCCTGAGCCGAAAAAGCAGGTTCAGCCTGCTCGCCCGGCCCCATCCCCGACCAAACCTAAAGTGATTGAACCAAAGCCAATGGTTGAAGCCAAACCGGTAGAAAAACCGAAAGCTGTTCAGCCTAAACCGGTTGAACAGCCTAAAGTGACGGAACAACCGAAAGCCGTTGAGCCACCGAAAATAGAGAACAAACCACAGCCGGAAGAAAAAGCGCCAACGGGGCAATCATATGTCGTGCAGTTGGGTGCGCTGAAAAATGCGTCCAAAGCCAACGAGATTGTCGCCAGCCTGCGTTTATCGGGTTTCCGTGCCTATACCGTTCCAGGTACGCCGGTGCAGGGGCAAATTACCCGCGTCTTCGTCGGTCCTGATGCGTCGAAACAGAAGCTGGAGTCGGCACTGCCTCAAATGAATCAGATCAGCGGGCTGAGTGGGCAAATACGCGCATACAGCGCCGGGCACTAAACCCAGACCTTCTTGCTTCAACGCCCATGGCTTGGGCTTGGTCTGAACTTATTGCTGTTAAATGATTGAAAAGGGCACGCGTTTTGTGCCCTTTTTCTATAAGATCTTTTACTCAGGATCTTATAGGTTTCTGCGGTGATTGAGGTTTTTTTCATCGCGATTATTAATTTGTTCGGCTGGCAGATTTCCGCTACGCAAACGTTTTCTTTTTCTGTTAGAATTCGCCGCGAAATGGATGTTTGGGCCGTCTTTACTGGTTTACACACTGGAATAGTTAATGGTCTGGATTGATTACGTCATTATTGCGGTTATTGGGTTTTCGGCTTTAGTCAGCCTGATCCGGGGTTTTGTCCGCGAGGCCTTATCACTGGTAACCTGGGCTTGTGCCTTCTTCGTTGCCAGCCATTATTACCCGTACCTCGCTATCTATTTCACGCGTTTCGAAGATGAGTTAGTTCGAAACGGGATCGCAATTGGCATCTTGTTCATCGCGACGTTGATCGTAGGTGCCATTGTCAACTACGTGATTAGCTCTCTGGTTGAGCGAACCGGATTGTCCGGTACAGACAGGGTGCTGGGGGTGTGCTTCGGCGCACTGCGCGGCGTACTGATTGTCTCCGCGATGCTGTTCTTCCTGGATACCTTTACCGGCTTTTCACAAAGTGAGGACTGGAAACAGTCTCAGTTGATCCCACAGTTCAGTTACATCATCAGGTGGTTCTTTGACTACCTGCAGAGCACGTCGAGTTTCTTGCCAAAACATCTCTAGTTTTTGGCAGCGTTGATGAGGAAAAGACAACATGTGCGGTATTGTCGGTATCGCCGGTTTCACGCCGGTAAACCAGTCGATTTATGACGCGTTAACGGTGTTACAACACCGTGGGCAGGATGCCGCGGGCATCGTCACCATTGATGCCAATAACAATTTCCGTTTACGGAAAGCCAATGGCCTGGTGAGAGATGTATTCGAAGCACGCCATATGCAACGTTTGCAGGGCAACATGGGTATTGGCCATGTTCGTTACCCTACGGCTGGCAGTTCCAGCGCTTCCGAAGCTCAACCGTTTTACGTCAACTCTCCGTTCGGCATTACCCTTGCCCATAACGGTAACCTGACCAACGCCCACGAATTGAGAAGTAACTTGTTCGAAGGCCAGCGCCGCCATGTGAACACCACTTCAGATTCCGAAATTCTGCTCAATATTCTGGCCAGTGAACTTGACCGTTTCCAGCACTACCCGCTGGAAGCTGACAACGTGTTCGCCGCCGTCGCTGCCATGAACCTGAAAATCCGCGGCGCTTATGCCTGTGTGGCGATGATCATCGGTCACGGTATGCTGGCGTTTCGTGATCCGCACGGCATCCGCCCGCTGGTTATCGGCAAACGCACGCTGGAAGACGGCCGTTACGAGTATATGGTGGCCTCAGAAAGCGTGGCACTGGACACCCTGGGCTTTGAGTTCCTGCGTGACGTCGCGCCGGGTGAAGCGGTGTACATCACCGAAAAAGGCCAACTGTTCACCCGCCTGTGTGCTGAAAATCCTCAATACAATCCGTGCCTGTTCGAGTACGTTTATTTCGCGCGTCCTGACTCCTTCATCGACAAAATTTCCGTCTATAGCGCCCGCGTGCGCATGGGGCAGAAACTGGGCGCGAAAATCGCCCGCGAGTGGGAAGATCTGGACATCGACGTGGTCATTCCGATCCCTGAAACCTCGTGTGATATCGCGCTGGAAATTGCCCGTATTCTCGACAAGCCTTATCGTCAGGGCTTCGTCAAGAACCGCTACGTGGGCCGTACCTTTATCATGCCGGGTCAGGTGGAACGCCGTAAGTCGGTACGCCGCAAGCTGAATGCCAACCGTGCGGAGTTCCGTGATAAAAACGTCCTGCTGGTGGATGACTCCATCGTGCGTGGTACGACCTCTCAGCAAATTGTTGAGATGGCGCGTGAAGCGGGCGCGAGACGCGTTTATCTGGCGTCTGCGGCACCGGAAATTCGCTTCCCGAACGTTTACGGCATCGACATGCCGAGCGCCAATGAGCTGATTGCGCATGGCCGCGAAGTCAACGAAATCAGACAGATGATCGGTGCAGATGCATTGATCTTCCAGGACCTCAGTGATCTGATCGCTGCGGTGAAAGAAGACAACACGGATATCGAACATTTCGAATGTTCAGTATTCGATGGCGTCTATGTCACCAAAGACGTTGACCAAAATTACCTCGAGTATCTCGAATCTCTGCGCAACGATGACGCTCAGGCGTTACGCGGCCAGCAGGAAGCCGAGAATCTGGAAATGCATAACGAAGGCTGATTTTTCACCACGCCTTTTGCGGCGCGTCTTGTTCGGTTGACTGACCGGCGGACGCGCCTTTTTTATGCCCTGAATTTGCTCCTGTCACCGGTGGCGAGCGGGCTTGCTTATCGCCGGGCATTGCGGCAAAGTCATCAAAATGACTTTTTGTCTGTCAAAGCGCCGTTTTGGTGCAACTTTTCAGAGGCAGTTTTCATGAAACGACTTATTGTCGGCATTTCCGGCGCAAGTGGCGCAATTTATGGCGTCCGGTTACTTGAGGTTTTGCAAAGCATTGCTGATATCGAAACCCATCTGGTGATGAGTAACGCTGCCCGCCAGACCCTGACACTGGAAACTGACCTGACACTGCGTGATGTTCAGCAACTGGCTGACGTGGTGCATGATTCCCGTGATATCGCCGCCAACATCTCCTCCGGTTCCTTTAAAACGGCGGGAATGGTGATATTACCCTGCTCGATTAAAACCCTCTCCGGCATCGTCAACAGCTATACCGACGGTCTGCTGACCCGAGCCGCCGACGTGGTGCTCAAAGAGAGCCGCCGTCTGGTGCTGTGCGTGCGTGAAACACCACTGCACCTCGGGCATTTGCGCCTGATGACCCAGGCCGCTGAACTTGGCGCGGTGATCATGCCGCCAGTACCGGCGTTTTATCATCGCCCGACCTGCGTTGACGACATTATCAATCAAACCGTAAACCGGGTTATTGACCAGTTTGATATTGAACTGCCGGAAGACCTTTTTGTTCGATGGCAGGGCAGTCGCTAGACCTTCTTCACCATTTAAGCCCATCTTTTACACAAATTGATAACATCGCACCAAAATCAAACATTGGTTGTTTCATTTTGGTGCACTCCTGTTGCACTCTATTCCTGTACGCTAGACATCCCGCTGATTTCCAGAGTTATGTTGCTGTTATTTTAATCGTATCGGGCGACGGTGGTCGCTTACCCCGACCGGATCAAAATCGGCATGAAAACTGCATGGTGAATGAGAGGGGAATACAATTTCCCGACAGCTCGACCGGCTTTACCAATAATAAAAAGACGTTCAAACACAACTGAAACGATCAACCACAACAGACGATTAATGACTGAGGGTAATGTATGAAAAAGTTGTTCAAGGTTCTTCCGCTAGTTTTGGTTTTAGCCAGTGTCAGCAGCGCTTTTGCCGCCGCCCCTAAAGCCATTAAGATCGGAACCGACCCGACTTACGCCCCATTTGAATCGAAAGACTCCAGCGGCAAACTGGTCGGTTTTGATATCGATCTGGCGAACGAAATGTGCAAGCGTGCTGCAATCAAATGTACTTTTGTCGAAAGTGATTTTGATGCGCTGATCCCGTCGCTGAAAGCCAAGAAAATCGATGCCATCATTTCATCTCTTTCTATTACCGAAAAACGTCAGCAGGAAATTGATTTTACTGACAAACTTTATGCAGCTAATGCTCGTTTGATCGCTCCGAAAGGCACCAAAATCGTCCCTACGCTGGACGCGCTGAAAGGCAAAAACGTCGGTGTTCTGCAAGGGTCAACTCAGGAAGCCTATGCCAACGCTATGTGGCAGCCTAAAGGTATCAACGTAGTGGCTTACCAGAACCAGGATCTCATCTATGCAGACCTGGCGTCTGGCCGCCTTGATGTTGCATTCCAGGACGAAGTGGCAGGCAGCGAAGGCTTCCTGAAACAGGCTCCGGGTAAAGACTACGTGTTTGCTGGCCCGTCGGTTAAAGATGACAAATACTTTGGCGTGGGTACCGGTATGGGCCTGCGTAAAGATGACGGTGATCTGAAAGCCGCACTGAACAAAGCCTTTGCCGATATGCGCAAAGACGGCACTTACGCCAAACTGGCGAAGAAATACTTCAGCTTTGACGTTTACGGCGGCTAATCGATAGTGCCATGACGTCTGCGGCCTGCCTGAGCCAGGTGGGCCGCATCAGGTCACTTCCGTACACACTCTTTTTATAAAAAACACCTGCGGCAGGTGACACGACGTTGGTCAAAGACAGGAACAGAGCATGTTATATGGGTATTCCCAGGTCATTATTCAGGGCACATTGGTCACGCTGGAACTGGCAATTTCTTCCGTTCTGCTGGCTGTAGTCATTGGTTTAATCGGGGCAGGTGGCAAACTTTCCAAAAACCGTCTGATTTCTGCGTTTTTCGGTTGCTACACTACGCTTATCCGTGGTGTGCCTGATTTGGTTCTTATGTTGTTGATTTTCTACGGTTTACAGATTTTTCTCAACAGCGTGACCGAATCGCTGGGCATGGCGCAGATTGATATTGATCCGCTCAGTGCCGGTATTATTACGCTCGGTTTTATCTACGGTGCGTACTTCACCGAGACGTTCCGTGGCGCTTTTATGGCGGTTCCCCGCGGTCAAATCGAAGCGGCGACGGCGTTTGGCTTCAGCGGCGCACAAATCTTCCGCCGCATTCTGTTCCCGGCCATGATGCGCTTTGCCTTACCCGGCATCGGCAACAACTGGCAGGTGATCCTCAAAGCGACTGCGCTGGTGTCACTGCTGGGTCTCAATGATGTGGTGAAAGCCACCGTGCTGGCCGGTAAAGGCACCTATCAGCCGTTTTACTTCGCCATCGTAGCCGGTGTGATTTATCTGGTGTTTACCACGGTTTCCAATGGAGTGCTGTTATGGCTCGAACGCCGTTATTCGCTGGGCGTGAAGAGGGCTGAGCTATGATTGATATCCTGCAACAATACGGCATGTCGCTGCTCTACAGCGATGGCTACCGTTTTACCGGCCTGGCCGTCACGCTGTGGCTGTTAATCAGCTCCGTGGTCATGGGAGGGTTGCTGGCGATACCGATGGCAGTAGGGCGCGTGTCGTCAAACCCATTCGTCCGTCTGCCTATCTGGCTTTATACCTATGTGTTTCGCGGTACGCCGCTCTATGTGCAGCTGCTGGTATTTTACTCCGGCATGTACAGTCTGGAGATCATCCGTGGCACTGATTTTCTCAACGCCTTTTTCCGCAGTGGTCTGAATTGTACGATTCTGGCACTGACGCTGAACACCTGCGCTTACACCACCGAGATCTTTGCCGGTGCGATACGCGCGGTGCCGCACGGTGAAATTGAAGCGGCGAATGCCTACGGCTTCTCACGTTTTAAACTCTATACCTGCATTATTTTACCGTCGGCGCTGCGCACGGCCTTACCCGCTTACAGCAACGAAGTGATCCTGATGCTGCACTCTACCGCGCTGGCGTTTACCGCCACCGTGCCGGACGTACTGAAAATCGCCCGCGACATCAACTCGGCCACCTATCAGCCGTTTTACGCGTTCGGCATTGCAGCGGTGATTTATCTTTGTGTTTCCTTTGTCCTGATCGGTCTGTTCCGCAAGGCGGAAAAACGCTGGCTGGCGCACGTGAAGCCTCAAACTCATTAATAAGCCTTATTTTTATGGACATAACTTTTTGCGGGATAACATTATGCCAGACAACAAATTAGCGGTTCTCGACCTGCACAAACGCTATGGTGACCATGAAGTCCTGAAAGGCGTGTCTTTGTCCGCCAATGCCGGTGATGTGATCAGCATTATTGGGTCATCCGGCTCGGGGAAAAGTACCTTCCTGCGTTGCATTAACTTCCTTGAGAAACCAAGCGAAGGGTCGATCAGCGTCAATAATCAGGATATCCGTATGGTGCGCGACACCGACGGTCAGTTGAAAGTCTTCGATAAAAAGCAACTGCAACTGCTGCGTACCAAGCTGACCATGGTGTTCCAGCATTTCAATTTGTGGAGCCATATGACGGTACTAGAAAACGTCATGGAAGCGCCGGTGCAGGTGTTGGGGTTAAGCAAGGCGGAAGCGCGCGAACGTGCGGTGAAGTATCTCGATAAAGTCGGCATCGACGCACGAGCGCAGGGAAAATATCCGGTGAATCTCTCTGGCGGACAGCAGCAGCGCGTTTCTATTGCCCGTGCGCTGGCGATGGAGCCTGAAGTGTTACTGTTTGACGAACCGACCTCCGCGCTGGACCCTGAGCTGGTAGGCGAAGTATTGCGTATCATGCAGAAACTGGCGGAAGAGGGCAAAACCATGGTGGTGGTGACGCACGAAATGGAATTTGCCCGCCATGTTTCCAGCCACGTTATTTTCCTGCATCAGGGCGTGATTGAAGAGCAGGGCAACCCGGCTGATGTGTTTGGCAGCCCGAAATCCGCGCGTTTACAGCAATTCCTGTCGGGTGCGCTGAAGTAAGAAAGAAGAAATCAGTCAGGTATTAAAAAAAACCGCCCATGCAGGCGGTTTTTTTATCCCGGGAAATCAGCCTTTCGCGGCCAGCAGGCAGAGCTGAACGGTCAGTTCGTAGGATTTCACAAACGAGCTGACCGGCAGGAACTCATACTTTGAGTGGAAGTTATGCGCGCCGGTAAAGTAGTTTGGCGTCAGCAGACCTTTGGCCGAGAGCGCGGCGCCATCAGTCCCTCCGCGCATCGGGATCACTTTCGGCTCGACGCCAATCTCTTTCAACCCGGCAAAAATGAGCTCGATGGCGCGTTTATCTTCGCCAATCGCGCTGCTGATATTGCTGTAGGTGTCACTGATCTCCACCGACACTTTTGCGGTTGGATATTTGGCGGCGATCTGTTTGGCAACGTCTTCGATTTTCTGTTTGCGTGCGGCGAAGCTGGCGCTGTCGAAATCACGGATTGAGGCGTGCAGCTTGGCACCTTGCTGGCTGGCATTCATGCCGTTGAACCAGACATAGCCTTCGCGTCCTTCGGTATTTTCCGGCGTTTCAGCACGGTCAAATGCGCTCATAAAATCATGCGCCATCAGCATGGGGTTAACTAACACGCCTTTGGCCGACATCGGGTGCGCGGTCACGCCGGTGAAGGTGATTTCCGCTGCTGCCGCATTAAAGTTCTCATACACCACTTCGCCCAGTTCGCAGCAGTCGATGGTATAGGCGAAATCAACGTCAAAGCGTTTGAGGTCCAGCGCCTTGGCGCCGCGCAGGCCGATCTCTTCATCTGGCACAAAGGCCACCACGATATCGCCGTACTGTTGGTCGTCACGCAGATTTTCCAGCAACGTCATCACTACCGTCACGGCCGCTTTGTTATCAGCACCGAGCACGCTGGTGCCGTCGCTGAAAATAATCTCTTCGCCTTTGTAAGGCAAAATCTCCGGGCGCTCGGACGGACGCAGCCAGATGTCTTTCTCTTTGTTCAGACAAACATCGTCACCCGTAAAGGTCAGCGTCTGCGGATGAATATCCGGGCTCAGACCAACGTCAACGGTATCAATATGGGTGATAAAACCAATGCGCGGACCGCCCAATTTGGTACCCGGCTTCACGGCAGTGACGGTGGCGTGCTCATCAATCTGAATGTTTTGCAGGCCCAGCGTTTTCAGTTCATCAGCCAGCAGTTTCGCCAGTGTGTGTTGCCCCGGCGTGCTTGGCAGCGTGGTGGCGTGGGCATCACTTTGCGTGGTGACGGCAAGGTAGCGAAAGAAACGGTCGGAAAGCTGTTTTGCGAGTGTTGTCGACATCTTGACCCCTAAGTTTGCGCACATATAAGACTTTCATATATAACAGAGTATTACAAAGCGTTGCACGAATGTTAATCTGTTTTTACTTTTGTACCACGATTCAGTAGCAGGATCATTAAAGCGTTTAATCACTTCTGACAGGGAAAACGATGAAACAGAAAATATTAAAACTAAGCACCGGATTAATGGCACTGGCGATGGTAAGCGGCGTTTCCGCGAAGACGCTGGTGTACTGTTCTGAAGGTTCACCGGAACAATTCAACCCACAGCTTTATACCTCTGGCACCTCTGTGGACGCCAGCGCAGCCCCGATTTACAACCGTCTGGTGGACTTCAAAACCGGCACCACCGAACTGGTGCCAAGCCTGGCCGAAAGCTGGGACGTCAGCCCGGATGGTAAGACCTACACTTTCCATCTGCGCCAAGGGGTGAAATTCCAAAGCAGCAAACTGTTCACGCCAACCCGTGACTTCAACGCTGACGACGTAATTTTCTCCTTTATGCGCCAGAAAGACGAAAGTAATCCGTACCATAAAGTGTCGGGCGGCACGTATCTCAACTTTGACAGCCTGAAAATGGGCGATTTGATCGGCACTATCGACAAAGTGGATGATCACACCGTACGCTTTAATCTGACCCGCCCGGAAGCACCGTTTGTCGCCGATCTGGCCTGGTATTTCGCCTCTATCCTCTCGGCAGAATATGCCGATCAGATGCTCAAAGCCGGTACGCCAGAGAAAGTCGACATGAACCCGATCGGCACCGGTCCGTTCGAACTGGTGCAGTATCAGAAAGACACCCGTCTGCTGTTCAAAGCGTTCCCGGACTATTGGCAGGGCAAATCGAAAATCGACCGTTTGGTGTACTCCATTACCCCGGATGCCTCAATGCGTCTTGCCAAGCTGGAGAAGAACGAGTGTCAGGTGATGCCCTTCCCGAACCCGGCCGATCTCGACCGGATGCGCGCCAATAAAGACATCAATCTGATGAGCAAGTCTGGCCTGAATACCGGTTTCCTGTCGTTTAATACTCAGAAGCCACCGCTGGATAACGTCAAAGTGCGTCAGGCGCTGAGCATGGCAATCAACAAACCTGAAATTATCGACGCGGTATTCCGCGGTACCGGCACGGCGGCGAAAACGCTATTGCCAACCGGTGTCTGGAGCTACAACGATAAAGTGACGGATTACGAGTATTCACCGGAAAAAGCCAAAGCCCTGCTGGCTGAAGCCGGAATGCCGAACGGTTTTGATATTGATCTGTGGGCAATGCCTGTTCAGCGTCCGTATAACCCGAATGCCCGTCGTATGGCAGAGATGATTCAGTCCGACTGGGCGAAGATTGGCGTGAAAGCGCACATCATCAGCTACGAGTGGGGTGAGTATCAGACCCGCGTGCGTAACGGCGAGCACATGGCGGCCCTGATGGGTTGGACCACTGCCAACGGTGACCCGGATAACTTCTTCGGTCCGCTGTTTACCTGTAACGCGGCCAAAGGCGGTTCTAACTCGGCCAAGTGGTGTTACCCACCGTTTGACAAGTTAATCACCGAAGCCAAAGAAACCACCGATCACGGCAAACGTGTGGCGTTGTACGAAGAAGCTCAGCAGGTGATGCACGACCAGGCACCGGCGGTGTTTATCGCGCACTCAACCATCTTCGAGCCAGTACGCAAAGAAGTGACCGGCTACGAGATTGACCCGTTCGGGAAGCATATTTTCTATCAGGCCGATATCAAGGAGTGATGAAAGGGGGCGGCTTTCGGGCCGCTTCCAAATTATGGGCTTGCCGCCCAAACCTGCTTTTAAATTCAAAGTCAAAACCTTGGGTTGCCACCCAAACCGAAGACCTTGGGCTGCCGCCCAAGCCTGCTTTTAAATTCCGATTCAAATTCAAGGTCAAAACCTTGGGTTGCCACCCAAACTGAAGACCTTGGGCTTGCCGCCCAAACCTGCTTTTAAATTCAAAGTCAAAACCTTGGGTTGCCACCCAAACTGGCCTGAAGGGGTGTCTATCGCCACACCCCTTCAGAATCCCCGGCTCTTAAACTGCGCGCTATCGCTGAATCGGGATGGACGTGTTTCAGGTACCTCTGTTATAGCCGCAAAATGTCATCGCTCCGCGATTCCCGGCTGCGGGTTTGAGCCAACGGTAAAGACGTTGTCTCGCCACCGACTTGCCGGTGACATTTTTGAACGCGGCCGAAGCTTCTTTAAATTCAAATTCAAATTCAAATTCAAAATCAAAATCTGCATGGTGTTTGTCTTTAAAAATGCCTGGGCCGCGTTCAAAACGACGTCGAATAAGAGGTGGAAAACCGCGCGGGGGTTTGCGCGGGTTGTAACCCGCAATGAGAGGACCGCGCAGCGGCGGAGTTTGCGGCTATAACTGCGGCACCTGAAACACGGCCATTGTGACCAGCGAAGCTGCTGTTGTTTATAGCGCAGGGTTCCAAGGGAGCCGCGCGCGGCTCCCTTGGTCGGTGTGGGCCGACGCCCACGACCTTGAAGTTGAATTTGAATTTGAATTTGAATTTGAATTTTAATTTAAAATTTAATTTGAAATTAAAAAGTTTCCCCCGGGCTTTTCAAAGCCCCACGGTCCTCTGCTTCGGTGTAGACCCTCATTGCTTGCTTCGGCATCGCGATGCCCGCCTTCTGGAAGTGGATCTTCACCAGACGATCCAGTGCGTACTGCACGTTCCACTGTTCCAGCGGCTTGGTGCGGATCAGCACGCGGACGGTAAACGACTGATCGCCGAGGGCCACGACACCCTGATAAATCGGCTCGCCGAGCAGGGAGCCTTTGATAGCTTCATCCTCTTTCAGCGCGTCGACCGCTTGTGCCAGAACCGTATTCACCTGATCAACATCCTCCTCGCGGCTGACGCTGTAACTGGCGCGGTAAACGCCGAATTCACGCTCGTAGTTCGACAGCGTGGTGATCGAAGAGTAGGGGACGATGTGATAAACACCGTAAATGTCGCGCAGGCCAATCGAGCGGATGGTCATGCGTTCCACCGTACCGCTGATGCCCATCACCGTGACATATTCGCCGGTATTCATGCCGTTTTCGAACTGAATAAACACGCCGGTGATAACGTCTTTGACCAGCGTCTGCGCACCAAAACTGATGGCTAAACCGAGCGCACCGGCACCGGCCAGCAGCGGGGCGATATTCAGTCCGACCTGCGAGAGCATGATCATAATGGTGATGGTACAAATGACGATCGCCAGCACGTTGCGAAACAGCGTCAGCAAAGTGCGTTCACGGGCGCTCGGGCGGCTACCGTTGCTCAACTCCAGCGCCAGACGATGCTCGATAATACTGGCGAGCAGTGTCCAGGAGACGATGGCGAAGAACAGAATAAATAGAATGTGCGTCAGCCCGCCGACCACCTGAGAGCCGGTTTCAGTCATAAACCATTTGTTCAGATTGAAAATCTGCCAGGCATCCAGCAGCGACAGCGTGACGGCCAGTACCACCAGAACGCGCAGGATTTTCAGTCCACCGGGAATATAAGAATTAATTCGTTTTTGCAGCAGCGGGTAACGGCGGTTGATGTCATCGGGCAGGGTGATGCGCTTTAAAATCCAGCGCGACAGCAGACCGGAGATCACCGCACCGAGACCGATCACCACCAGACTTTTCAGCGTAGCGGCCATCATAAAGGTCAGGCTTCCTGCGAAATCAAACTGCGACAGGAAGAACAGCACCACAAAATAGCTGACCGCCAGAATATGCCAGACATGCCCCAGTGCGCGCAGAATAATGCTGAAAAATGCCATTGAGCGTTCGGCTAACAGGTTGAACTCGTGATGGATTTTCTTGCGGTTATGCAGAATAAGCCAGCTGGCGTAGAGCGTCAGCGCCAGCATCACCACGAAATTCACAATCGCTGCGGTCTGGTAATTGATCTGCGTCGCAACAATCGGCACCGCCACCATCAGCCCGTAACCAATCAGCCCGCTGACCCACGCCAGCCGGGTGTTCCAGTAACGTGCGGTCTGGTCGCTGAGCGGGAAGGGGCGCAGGTAATCGAAATTGGGCGCGAAGATCAGCCGTAGTACGGCTTTGAAAAACTCGATGACCGCAAATGCGCTGAGGAACAATGCCTGCTGGCGGGCAATCAGCGCGCTACCACCGTTCACATATTGGGTAAACAGATTTCCGGCCGCGACGGTCAGCAACAGAATGCCAATGTCGATAATAAAGGCGCTGAAAATACTGGCCGGAAGCTGATACCAGTGGGCCTCCTTCAGGCGGGCATTATGTCCCCAGCGGCCAAGGCGCTTATACAAAGGACTGACCAGCAGACGCACCAGATGGAACAGCGCGAAAGTGGCCAGCACGGTCAGCAGGAAATAGGTCAGCGCGTGGAAGAAGCGTTCGGCGTTGAATGCCCGCTGCGGGCCGGAATCAATGGTGCGTTTAAGCTTTTGCACCTTCTGCATCACCAGCGACACGTAGCCCTGGCTGGAGTCCACCAGGTTGTCGATAAGCGACAGCTGTTCGGATTTTTCTTCCGGCGCATCAGGGGCGGGCTTTTGCGCACTGCTGGTCGCTGGTTTCGCGGCTTCACGCAGATGGGCAATCAGTTCGGCGCGGGATTTATCGTCCTGCAAAATATCAGCCAGCGCGCTGTAGGAAGCCTGCTGTTTATCGGCATCGCTGGAAGAGGAGGCCGCAGGCGTCGCGGCGTGGGACGTGGTGCTGAACAGGCTTAGCATCAGGATTAAAATCAGAAAGGGCAAGACAAGTAATACCGGTTTTCTGTGTCGTGGTAATAACGCATTCCAGTCGTTATTCGGCATTTTTCCTCACTTTTAGAGCGGCAGTTAATCGGTCGTTCTCAAACTTTGTAGCGACAGTGTAGGGAATTTATGACGGAAATGGGAAAAAAGGGGCCAAAAAAACGGACATCCGCAGATGTCCGTCTGTTTATCACTGATGTTCACAACCGGTGTGGCGGCTCAGGAAACGTGTTGCAGGAACTCGCGCAGGCGGTCGCTTGGCGGGTTAGCAATCAGTTCGGCTGGCGGGCCATCTTCGGCGATGCGGCCTTTGTCGATGAAGATCAGACGTGAGGCCACTTTCTCGGCAAAACCGACTTCATGGGTCACGATAACCATCGTCATGCCTTCGTCAGCCAGCTGCTTCATCACGGTGAGCACTTCATGACGCAGTTCCGGGTCCAGCGCTGAGGTGGGCTCATCAAACAGCATCAGTTTTGGTTTAACCGCCAGCGCACGGGCAATCGCCACGCGCTGCTGCTGGCCACCAGAAAGCTCTGACGGATAGTGATGGGCACGTTCTGACAGGCCGACTTTCGCCAGCAGCTCTTTTGCCTGTTTATGGGCTTCTTCTTTCTTCGCACCACGTACACGGATCGGGCCGAAGGCCACGTTTTCCAGCGCCGTCATGTGCGGGAACAGATAGAACTGCTGGAACACCATGCCTGCTTCCTGGCGGATCAGGCGTTCATCTACTTTCGGGTCATTCACTTTCAGACCATCAACGATCAGTTCGCCGGAGGTGATCTCCTCCAGTTTGTTGATGCAGCGCAGCAGCGTAGATTTACCCGAGCCCGATGGCCCGATGATCACCACCACTTCACCCTGAGAAATCTGCAGATCGATGTCGTGGAGCACCTGGGTTTTGCCAAAGTGTTTTGAGACGTTCTTGAATTCAATCATATAATTTTCAGTCTGCGTTCGAGGCGGCGCAGAACAAAGCTCAGTGCCAGCGTGATAATCAGATAAATAATGGCAACCGCACTCCATATTTCCATGGCGCGGAAGTTACCGGCGATGATCTCCTGGCCCTGACGGGTCAGTTCTGCCACGCCAATAACGATAAACAGCGAGGTGTCCTTGATGCTGACGATCCACTGGTTACCCAGCGGCGGCAGCATACGGCGCAGTGCCAACGGCGCAATGATGTAACGCAGGGTGTCACGGCGCGACAGACCCAGTGCCAGACCGGCTTCGCGAAAACCGTTATGAATCGACAAGACGGCACCACGGGTAATTTCTGCAATATAGGCACCGGAGTTGATGATGATCGTCACCACCGCTGCGGAGAACGGATCAATACGCAGGCCGGGAACCATCATAGGTAGGGCGAAGTAAATAAACATCACCTGCACGACAATCGGCGTACCGCGAATAAGCTCAATAAAGACCAGTGCGATATGGCTGCTGAACCAGCCGCCAAATGCGCGGGCAAAACCCGCAATCACACCGATAATCAGGCCGCCAACCAGACCGAGGATCGAAATCCACAGGGTCATCTTGGCACCTTCGAGCAGGATAGGCAGAGCGGGCCAAATAACGCTCCAGTCAAACTGCATGCATTCTCTCCTGATAAAGCAAATCACTGACGCCTGCCGGGTCAACAGGCAACAACTGGCGTCAGTTCAATATAATAGAAAAGGCGTTGCAGCCAGGCTGCAACGCCAGAAACAAAGGGACTTACTTAGGCTCAGTATCAAACCATTTTTTATAGATCTTCGCGTAAGTACCGTTTTCTTTGATGGTTTTCAGCGCAGCGTTGGCTTTCTCACGCAGGTCGCTGCCTTGCGGGAAGGCAATACCGTATTGCTGGCCAGCCAGAGACTCGCCAACCGCTTTGAACTGACCGTTACCGGCAGTTTTGATGAAGTACAGGATGTTTGGCGTGTCGTGCATTACCGCATCAGCGCGGCCCGTGCCAAGTTCCATATAGGCGCTGTCGATGTTCGGGAACTGACGCAGATCTTTGGTTTTTACATTGGCTTTCATGTAATCCACGGAGCTGGTGCCGCTTTTCACTGCCACGGTTTTGCCTTGCAGGTCGGCTACGCTTTTAATGGCGTTGTCATCTTTTTTAACCATGATCATCAGGCCGCTGTTGTAGTAGCCGTCAGAGAAGTCGATGGCCTTTTTGCGCTCAGGGGTAATGGTGATACCCGCCAGTGCCAGGTCAATGTTATGGGTTTGCAGGGCAGGGATGATGCCGCCGAAGTCCATTGGTTTCAGTTCGTAAGAGACTTTCATCTCTTTAGCAACGGCGTCCCATAAGTCGATATCAAAACCAACGTATTTGTCGCCTTGTTTAAATTCAAACGGTACAAACGCAGTGTCGGTAGCTACGATTAATTTTTTTTCTGCTGCATGGGAGCTAACGGCAAAGGCCAGCGTCAATGCGGCCAGGGAAACTTTCAACAGTGACTTCATCAGTTAATTTCCTTTGTACATAATTAGGATCTGCATGGTGTAACAGTCGATTCTATGCAATAAGCATGCCATTAATTAAGAATCTTAAGATTCAATAAGTTATATTTGTGCTGAACCGTTCAAGCTGGAAAAACAGCGCCTTGCGCACCATTTTAGTGCGAAGTTACAAATTGACATGACTCGTGATGGTGCAGCGCTTCATCATTAACCAAATGTCGTCTTTTAAACAATCGTTAATTAACAATCACGCTGCGTTATTGCTATCTCACTCTAACTTTTACATGTAATCCCTGAAACATACGCTCAAAAGTGAAGCAAGCCGACAGGAATAAACCCTGTATATGTCGCGGAAATAGAAAGGGGTGAACCATTTTGGTGCAACTGATGAAGGTTATCGACGTGTCAGCGCAACTGGCTGTCTTTGCTTCCACGGCGGTTATACCCGGCGCTGCTTTGCTGTTTTTTATCCAGCGCGCTCTGGCAGGTAATACAATATTGCACACCCGGAAGCGCTGCACGCCGGGCCTCGGGAATGGGCTCTGCGCATTCGTGACAAAATTCGGCGCTTTCGCCGTGCCCTAATGCCTGCCGCGCTCGTTGCACCGCGTCTTCAACGGTGGAGTCTATCTGATCCTGAACGGCGCCATCTTGCGCCCATCCGCTAGCCATAAGTCCTCCTGTATGGGGTTGTGAGGAATGGATGATTGACTGCGACCCATATAAAACGGGTTGGCAACGAACGTCGCCAACCCGTGTAACTGCCGTATGACGGCAAAATAATGCAGAGGCTGTGCGGAGGAAATTTACCCCGCACAACGCTATCTCAATTATTCAATATTTGACTCAATGAACCACAGGAACTTATCCAGATCGCGTGAGGCAGCAGTCAGGATATCTGCGGTATCTTCATCTTCAACCTTGGTGATGGCTTTACGGGTTTCGTTGGCGGTCACCGCATAGCGTTCAGCCAGGGCTTTCAGGTGTTCCTGGACGGTATGGATGTTAGTCGGGTAGCTTTTCAGCGGGGTCTGGTCATTCACGACCTGCACGGTACCCAGCGCTACACCCCCTAACTGCACAACACGTTCTGCCAGAGTATCCTGGTGATCGGTAATGGCCGTACGGAAGCCATCCAGCATTTCATGTACGCCGATAAAGTTTGCCCCACGCATGTTCCAGTGGGCTTGTTTGGTGATCAGCGACAGATCAATGAACTGCGCGACAAGGCGATTGAGAACTTTGATGGTATCGAGCTTGACGCTTTCTTCTACGTCATTGCGAGTATAGATAAGTTCAGAAGATTTCGTTTTTACCAGTTTAGCGGTGCTCATAAGGATATCCTCTTCAGTGAGTAATGTGCGTTGCACAACCCTGTGTTTAAATAAACCAGACTGGAAATAAGTATAGCAACATTTTCCCAGTCTGCCGTAAATTCCAGGCTATCGATGAGATAGTTAAAACCTAATAGCTATAAAGTGACGTTGAAGGTTATTTGTGCGCTTTAGAGAAACAAGGTTGTGATATTTATCTCGCTGGTCATTGCGTTATTTAATTGGCTTGTTAATACAATAAGCCTGAAAGGAGTGAATTTCAACCCTTTCGCATAATTCCATATTTATATTTTTGAAATTTAAGAATATTTTATGCGCGCACTATGTGAGTGTTAATTGAGTGTATTTATCATTCACACTCTCATAGTATTATTGTTACAGTGATGAATGAGAGTGCTCTTAATTTACGGGCTGCTGTTTATGAATTCGATAAGCAGATGTTTGTGGCGGGAAGTAACAGCAGGTGACAAAGAAACACCATGACGATAATAATTCATAATGTTTCTGTGGGTATCTTAAGATTTATATCCGCGTCGGTTTAATTCATTGCAGGTTGGCTCAGTGGCGCGCACTTTTGCGAGCGATGATAAACAGGCGCGGGAATGCCAGCAGCACGCTGCGGTCGGCGCGCGGGAGGTAAACCTGTTCTAACTCATGCTGGTACTGAGCCAGGAAAGCATCCTGCTGCAGGTCATCCAGCGGCGCTAAAAATGGCCGTAAACCGGTGGCGCTCAGCCAGTCAACAATGGCTTTGGCAGACGGCATCACGTGGTAATAGGTGGTGCGCCAGATATCCACCATCGCGCCCTGAGCGGCCAGCAGATCATAATAGTGCTCCGTGGTCAGCAGCTGTTTGCGCGAATTATCGACGCTGGCAATCTGCGCTCTCCAGGGGCCGCTGTCCGCCACCTTCTGCATCAGCTGATGTGAAGGCTGGTCAAGATTATCCGGCATCTGTATTGCGAGAATACCCTCGGGTGCCAACTGTTGCATCAGGTGAGGCAACAGTTGTTCATGTCCCGTCACCCATTGTAGCGAGGCGTTGCCGAAGAGGATGTCCTGTTGCTGCTGTGGCCGCCACTCGCGGATATCTGCCAGTTCGAAGCGGCAGGAGGGCAGGCGGTCGCGGGCCTGTTCCAACATCGCCTGCGACGTATCCAGGCCGGTAAGCAGTGCCTCGGAGTAGGCGTGGTGCAGTAACTCAGTACTGTTACCGGGGCCACAGCCCAGATCGCTGATGAATTTCGCATTGGGGTGCAGCACGCGAGCCAATAACTCTGCCGCAGGACGGGTGCGTTCTGCTTCGAACTGACGATAAAGATCCGGATTCCAGTCTTTCATGGCATGTCCTTACAACGGTATCTGAGACAAATCACTGCACGCAGCATGCAGCAATCAATGTCCATAATCCTAGACTGAGTTCGTGCGGCTGGCGAGTTTGCACAAGGTAAATGTCTCTCTGTTATAACGTCATCGCGCCACTGTACAAGATAGCCCCGGTCGGCTGGCCGGTTGGGGAGCCGCCATGGGGTTCAAGGCTGATTGCCAGCGTTGAACCTGGGTCAGGCATTCTGGCTGCCAGTGACAGCTCCGTTGGCGAAGCATCACTTATTAGCCCAAGCGAGCGCGGCTTGCCGCCCGCCGGAATGGTCCACAGCTCAAGGCTGCGGTCTTTGGCTATTTCACGTGTATGCAGCGGCGTCAGCATCAGGCTGTTGGCGCGTTTGTCCACGCTGACCACCCACTGTCCGGCATCGGCACTGTTATTGGCTAAAATTGTCACTGGCGTGATGGCCGACGGCTGAACCAGCAGACGCGGTACCAGCAGGAGGGCGGCGAATCCTGCGGCCAGCGCCCAACCGAGATAACCGCGCCATGGCGTTTTCACTGCTGGAATAGCGGACTGGCGCTCAGGCACCGGGCCGAGCTGCAACTGAATTCTTTTCCACACCGACGCGGGCGGTGTTACCGGAGTGAGCTGGTTATCGAGCTGAGTAAAAGCTTCCTGCCAGCGGGCTACCTCAGCCTGTAACGCCGGGTCTGTCTGCATTTGTTGCTCGAACTGCCGTTTGGCAGCGCCGCGTAAGGTCCCCAGCGCATATTCCGCTGACAGAGCGGCATGATATTCCCGTCTGTTTTTCATAGGCCCACGCAGCTCTTTAAGTGCTCCAGGGCGCGACGGATCCAACTTTTGATCGTGCCGAGAGGTTGTTGTAAATGGTCTGAGACTTCGCCATGCGACAGCCCCTGATAGTACGCCAGCACCAGACTTTGCCGCTGTTCCGCCGGTAAATGCGCCAGACAGTCGGCCAGAACTTTGGCATCTCCGTCTTGTTGCAGTTGCCGCACAGGCTCGTCGTTATCAGCGCAGAGGCTCTCCTGCATGTTGTCGTCGAGTTCCGCCAACTGGTTGTCACTGCCGCGCATCCAGTCAATGGAGCAGTTACGCACGATGTGCGTCAGCCAGGTCATCGGGGAACTGAGCGACGGATTGTAAGAAGTGGCCCGGTTCCAGGCGGTGATAAAGCTGTCATGCAACACTTCTTCTGCCCAGGCATGACGGCGCAACATGCGCAGCGCAACGGCAAACAGGCGCGGTGACGTCAGGCGGTACAGTTTTTCAAATGCCTGACGATCACCGCCAGCCATGGCATGCATCAGGTCACGCAAGGGATCCGTGGCCGGATCCGACGTTATTTTCGTTATTGAGTTGTCATGCATTCGCCAGCCCCGAACCTAAAGTGTGCAGTGCCAACAAGGGCAGCACTGCACCCAGTATAGACGGTTTTATTTAGGCATCAGCACGGTGTCGATCACGTCGATCACGCCATTTTTCTGTTGCACATCATAAGTGCTGATATTCGCCACATCGCCTTTGGCATCTTTAAGCTGGATATTGTGCGGACCATTGCCAATCAGCCACAGCGCCTGGCCGTTAACGGTTTTCAGTTCGGCTTTACCGCCACCCTGTTTGATCAGTTTTTCCAGATCTTTCATCTCATATTTCCCGGCCACCACGTGGTAAGTCAGGATGCTGGTCAGCGTGGCTTTGTTTTCCGGTTTTACCAGATTAGCCACAGTACCTGCTGGCAGCTTGCCGAAAGCAGCGTCAGTGGGGGCGAAGACGGTAAACGGCCCTTTGCTTTGCAGGGTGTCGACCAGACCTGCGGCTTTCACAGCGGCAACCAGGGTCGTGTGGTCTTTAGAGTTCACTGCGTTTTCAACAATATTCCTGGACGGATACATTGCTGCACCACCGACCATAGTGGTGTCGGACATCATTGCGGCCATTGACGCGCTGCTGAACAGAATCGAAGCACAGATTGCGGTACGGATAAGCGTTTTCATGATGTGATCCTTTTGGATTGAATGGGTAAGGTCTTGCCTCACATCAATACATACGAATCAGGAGGGGTTTTGGATGCAGGAAAGCGCAGATATTTTCGAATTAATAGGAAGATATTTTTAACTGACTCATTTATATAATAAAAAACCACGCGCAGAGGCGTGGTTTTCTGCAGAAACGCAGGGCTCACTTGCCGGAAGGATTATTACCTGCCACTTCCACGGTATCGAGTTTGGTTTTTCGCTGAATCGTCAGGGTGGAACCCGCCGATGCCGCGATGATCGCCGCCAGTGCCAGCCACTGCAACCCGTTAAGGTATTCGCCGAGGAAGATAATGCCCGACATGGCCGCCATGGCAGGCTCCATACTCATCAGCGTGCCGAAGGTTTTTGCCGGTAAGCGGGTCATGGCGATCATTTCAAGAGAGTAGGGCACCGCCGAGGTCAGCAGGGCGATCAGCAAACCCAGTGGCAGGATCGACAGGGTGAAGATCGAGGTGTGTGCCTGAAACGCGCCAATCGGGAAAAAAATCATTGCGCCAATCAGCGAGCCTATTGCCGCTGTGCCGGGCCCGTAACTGCTCCCTGCACGTTGACCTGCCAGAATATAGATAGCCCAGCAGGCTCCCGCAAACAGCGCCAGACAGGCACCTTTAGGGTCGATGCTGTCGGTGTCATGCCCGAGAGGTAGCAGGAACCACAGGCCGACTACCGCGAGGATCACCCAGACGAAATCCACCGGACGGCGGGAGGAGAACATGGCCACCGCCAGCGGACCGGTAAACTCGAGGGCCACGCCAACGCCCAGGGGAATAGTTTGAATAGCCAGATAGAAGCTGTAGTTCATGCTGCCGAGTGCCAGGCCATAAATCAGTAATGCACGAAAATTACCGCCGCGAATTTTCATCCGCCAGGGTCTGAACCACGCCAGCAGCAACAGGGAGCCAATCCCCAGACGCAGCGCCGTCACGCCTTGTGGGCCGACTAGCGGAAATAAGGTCTTTGCCAGCGATGCGCCGCCCTGTAGCGAAAGCATGGCAATCAGTAACAACAGTACCGCAATAAACGGGGACGCCGTTTTCGCTAATGCGGGCAGCGCTGGCGTGTCGGAATACGGTGTATCAACAGTGCGGTTGTCTATAGACGAATCGCCTGTTGATGAATTTTTGTCTGACTTGGTCATCCTTTGCGCCTTAAATGTGATCCCGGTCCGGGGAATTCTTGTTTTGCAGGTGAAATGTAAAAACAATGTTTACGCGATGACTCAGTGTAGAGTGAAAAGCAGGGAGGAAAAATCCATAAAAAAGATTTTTTTAGAGATCACGATCGCAAAAAATAGCGGTTTTGAGGTCAAAAAGTGCCCAAAAATTTAAGAATTTTCTGCTAAACCAAAAAAGTTCAATAAGTTTAACTTATACTTTGAGGCCTATAAAATAATTTAAAATCAACCGGTTAAATGACTATGGAAACTTTCTGTTACACCATATAACGCTTTGGACACCTTATATCAGGCAGAGTTTCACGCTGCTTTTTGTTATATTTTGCTGGTGAAGGTTACTTTTGTTTCCCATTTGAGGTGGTTGTTATGAAAAAAATTGCATGTCTTTCCGCATTAGCTTGCGTAGTAGCACTGGGCGCATCAAGCGCATTTGCTGACACCAGCACGGTAACCGCAGGTTACGCACAAGGTGATATGCAAGGCGTTGCTAACAAAGCAAACGGCTTCAACCTGAAATATCGTTTCGAGCAAGACAGCAATCCACTCGGCGTGATCGGTTCTTTCACTTACATTGAGAAAGACGACTCTTCAGCTGACAACGGTTACGGCAAATCACAGTACTACGGCATCACTGCGGGTCCAGCTTACCGTCTGAACGACTGGGCTTCCATCTACGGTGTAGTGGGTGTGGGTTACGGCAAAACTCAGGGCAGCACTGATACCAGCTCTACCGTTCTGCGTGACAAATCTGATACCAGCGATTACGGCTTCTCTTACGGCGCAGGTATGCAGTTCAACCCAATCGAAAACGTTGCTCTGGACTTCTCTTACGAGCAGTCTCGCATTCGTAGCGTTGACGTTGGCACCTGGATCGCAGGCGTGGGTTACCGCTTCTAATTATTCGAAAACTGTAGCGCGTTGCCGCTGCACATCTTCGAGAATAAAACCGCCTTTTGGGGCGGTTTTTTTATGGCTGCGATTCAGCGATCTGGCCTGTTTTCGGATAAAAAGCGGCATCAGATCCCGCTATACCAGTTATATCCCTGATCTTCCCAATAACCGCCGGGGTACTCGTTGGTGACGAATATCGCGCCGATGTGTTTGGCATTTTTGAAGCCGAGTTTAGTCGGCATGCGTAAACGCAGGGGGTAGCCGAAGTCTGGGGGCAGCGGTTTTCCGCCGAAATCCAGCGCCAGAATGGTCTGTGGATGCAGCGCGGTCGCCATATCAATGCTGGAATAATAACGGTCATCGCATTTGAACCCGACATATTTGGCCGTCAGGTCCGCGCCGACATGCTGGAGGAAGGTTTTAAGCGGTACGCCGCGCCATTGCCCAATAGCGCTCCAGCCTTCGATACAAATCAGCCGGGTGATCTGGCTCTCCTGCGGCAAAAGTTGTAACTGTTCCAGCGTCCAGGGCGCTTTCTTTTGCACCAGCCCGGACACTTCCAGCCGATAGTTCGGAATATCAATTTCCGGCACGTTGTACTCGGGGTAAAAGGCGTTGAAACGAAACGGTGTGGTGATCTGGTCCACCCGGTAAGTTTGCGCCAGCTTTTGCCCACCAAACAGCCAGCCCTGCACCCGGTCATTCCAGCGCGACATGGCCCACAGCACTTTGTCGACCTCGTCGCCGTCTTGTAAATTGCAACCGGTCAGCATCGACACCGCGCCCAGCGTCAGACCGGAGCGCAGCAGCAGTCGCCGCTGAATATTTACCAGCTGTTTGCGCTGATCCGGCTCGACGATGATTTTTGGCCGGTTGGATTTCTCACTCATCAGCGCTCTCCTTTATGCTCTGCTTTTTACCGCCGGTGATCATGGCAACCAAGGTCTTCGGCACCAGCAGCACCATCACGACGTGAATCACCACAAACAGCAGCACGCCGCTCATGGCAAAAAAATGGACATAGCGGGCGATGTCAAAACCACCGAACAGCCAGACCAGACCGCTGAACTGCACCGGTTTCCAGATAGACAGCCCTGAAAGCACCAGCAGCGCACCCAGTAACAGCACGCCGACATACATCACTTTTTGCACGGCGTTATATTCCCCGAGCTTGTGCGGCAGCTTAAACGTCAGCGCCTGCACCACATCGTGCCAGATGGATTGGGGGGTAAACGGGAAAAAATCGCGTCTGAAATGGCCGCTGAATAAGCCCCATGTCAGGTAGATCAGCGCATTGCCCGCCAGCAACCACATCACCGCCAGATGCCAGGCGATATTCCCGCCCAGCCAGCCGCCGACCGTGCTGCTCTGCGGGAAGGTGAGAAAGCTGAACAGGGGATCGGCGTTATAAATGCCCCAGCCGCTCATCACCATGCCAATCATGGCGAGCAGGTTGATCCAGTGGCACAGGCGAACCGGCCAGGGATGGATTTTTCGTTTGCGCAGCGCTTTACGGGGCGTGACGTTCACTGAGGGTTGATGGCTCACGAGGTCTCTCCTGCGAGGTCAAACACATAGACATTCGAGAAAGCAACACGGCGCGAAAGAGGGAGGTCCGCGCCGTGTTGCTTTACTGCTTGTACCGTTGTTCGTCAGCAATGTTCAGACACAGGCTGCCGACGCTATCGGGTTACATCGGTGGCGCGACACCCTCTTTACCGGCAGCAATGCCGCGGGCGGACAGCTGGCCTTTGTCATCTTTGGTCGCAAACAGCACGATTTTCACGCCAGGTTTCAGCAGGCTGCGATCGCCCGGTGCCAGCAGAACCACCGGCACATCGTCAGGCACGACCACGGTTTTCTCCGCGTCATGGTATTTCACGGTCAGGGTGCGGCCATTGCTGTTAACCAGCTTGCCGACGGTGCCGTTGGTCATGGTATTGATTTTTCCATCGGCGGATTCAAACGGGTTGAAGCCTTCGCCGCTGCCGCGCAGGCTTGGGGCAAAGACGTGAACTTCCAGCGCTTTCAGCGTGCCATCGGCCTGCGGAACGGCAGCGGTACCGATAAAACTGTCGGCTTTAATGTCAGAAATCTGGCCTTTGGAAACGCTGTTCACTTTGGTCTGGTCAGTCAGTTTGACGTCTAACTTCTCACCCTGACGGGTGGTCACCTGAATCGATGAATCATTAACTGAATCAATGGTTCCGCGGGTAGGTTTGATCACGTTGTCAGCGGCGAATGCCCCGCTGCACATCAGCAGGGAACTCAACAGTAGGCCAGCAAGGCGCGTTGATTTCGTCATGTTAACTCTCCATATTTTGCAGGTCGATCAAGGCGGTGGCGTTTCCACCACGCGGTTTGTGTAGATCAAGAATGGACGATAAACCCGAACCCGGAGATGACAATTTGATGACAAAATTGTCATCAAACATGAACCGGGAAGCTGATAAACTTCTGCTATTGAATCACTAAATGATGAGTTGCCTGAATGCGGATCCTGGTTATTGAAGATGACATCAGCACCGGCGACTACCTGAAAAAGGGGTTGGGCGAGGCAGGCTATCGTGTGGATCTGGCGCGTAATGGCGCAGATGGCCTGTTCCTGGCATTGGAGGAGGGCTATGACGCGGTGATCCTCGACGTGATGCTGCCCGGTCTCGATGGCTGGCAGGTGATGGAAGTCCTGCGCAAAAAAAGTGACGTGCCGGTGCTGTTTCTCACTGCGCGGGACGAAGTGCAGGATCGCATTCACGGGCTGGAGCTCGGCGCTGATGATTATCTGATCAAACCGTTTTCGTTCACCGAACTGGTGCTGCGTATCCGCACGTTGCTGCGCCGCCCGATGGCCCGCGAGGCAGATACTTACTCGCTGGCGGATCTGCATCTGGACGTTCTGCGCCGTCGTGTGACGCGCCAGGATCAGGTGATCGCACTGACCAATAAAGAATTTATGCTGCTGCATTTACTGATGCGCCGTGAAGGCGAAGTGTTGTCGCGAACCATGATTGCTTCACAGGTGTGGGATATGAATTTTGACAGCGACACCAACGTGGTGGATGTGGCGGTAAAACGCCTGCGTGCCAAAATCGACCGGGCGTTTGAGGTCAAACTGATCCACACCGTACGCGGCATCGGCTACGTTTGCGAAGTGCGCGCATGAGTATTTCCGCCACCGCCAACATGCCAAAACGCGCCATGTCTTTGACCCTGCGTGCCACGCTCTTGTTTGCGCTAATCGCCGCCCTGGTGGTCAGTACGGTGGGTTTTTATCTCTACTATTCGATGGAAAAAGAGCTCATCCGTCGCGCCGATTACCAGGTGACCGGGCGGGTACAGTATTTCAGACATCTGCTGGCGAATGATTTCCCGCTGTCGCAGCTGAGCCGCAGCCCTGAGCTGTTCGAGAATATGCTCGGCAATGAGCGGGATATTCTGCAATTCCGGCTGGAAAACCAGCCGCCGATCATCAACGTTAACCCGTCGCGACTGCCTTTGCCGGATGTCACACCCATAGCCGATGGGCGCGAATTAACGCTCGACACCGTTCACCCTCTTTCTGCACCCGACGGTACGCCGGTGCGCTTTACCTCGGCCGCGGTGCGTATGCAGGATGGCCGTACGGTGGATATTTCCGCCGCCCATTTCATGACCGGTGAGGCGCAGATGCTGGCGGCTTTCCGCCTGGAAATCATCGGCGCGGTGGTCTTCGCCTATCTGCTGATCGCTGTGCTGGGTTTTGGCGTGATCAGCCGGGGCTTGCGGCCGCTGCGTAAAATGGCGCAGGAAGCGGCCGGAATTCACCCAACCAGCCTCTCGACGCGCCTGAGTTCTGAGAATGCACCACAGGAGTTGCAGCAGTTGATCCTCTCCTTTAACGCCATGCTCGACCGGCTGGCCGAAGGCTACGAACGCCTGACGCAATTTTCTGCCGATCTGGCCCATGAGATCCGTACACCGGTCGGGGCATTAATGGGCCACTGTCAGGTGGCGCTGTACCAGCCACGTAGCACCGAAGAGTACGAAACCCTGCTGGCTAACAATATGGAGGAGCTGGAGCGGATCTCGCGCATGATCGAGAATATTTTGTTTCTGGCCCGCGCGTCCAACGCCCGCTCGGTGCTTAATATCACCCCGCTGGCGCTGGCGGTGGAAACCACCCGCGTGGCGGATTATTTCGAAGGGCTGGCTGAGGAGCGCGGAATGCAGCTGGTGTGCGAAGGGGAAGGCATGCTGTACGCCGATGCCATCCTCTTCCAGCGCGCGTTGAGCAATCTGGTGGCGAATGCCATTCATTATGGTGATGAAAATACACAGATTTGTGTTCAGGCAGAACAAGGCGGGCAGGGGACGCGCATCCACGTCACCAGCACCGGTGCACCGATACCTGACAACAAGCGTGAGAAACTGTTTGACCGTTTTTACCGCGCCGATGCCTCGCGCAGCGAAGGCGGCAGCTCCAACGGGCTGGGCCTGTCTATTGTGCAGGCCATTATGGCGCTGCATCAGGGAAGCGTCACGGTGCTGAGTCTGCCACATGGGCAGACGCGTTTTACATTGTATTTCCCCTCTCTTCATGAGGAGAAAATCCCCGCCTTTTCTCAATGATTACGCAATGAATGTCAAAAAAATGTAAGAAAACCGCATTTTTAGATTCTTGAAATATAAAGGTTTTGCCAGCTCAGTTACATTATTTCATTAACTGACATGATTGAAGCCGAACCAAATGCATCAGTTACTGGTCAGATGAAGTTATCGACGTGTACTCTGGCGCATGGTTTTTTGACACATCGACACGCGCGGGCAGCACAACGCACCCAGACTTTCCAAAAAGAGCTTCACTCATTGATGCATAAATTACGTTTACTTTCTCAACAGAGAATTTCTCTGTTTATTGCGCTTTACCTGGGGATTCTGCTTAACCTTCCGATTTTCTTCCGTCGCTTTGGCCAGCTGCATTACGACAATCTGCTGTCAATCGCGGTAGAAATGCTGGCATCGTTCGCGCTGGTCTATTTCCTGACACTGCTGGTCTCCTTCACCGGTAAAACGGTTTTCCGCCTGCTGCTCAGCCTGATTGTTATCTCGTCAGCGGCGGCCAGTTATTACATGATTTTGTTCAACGTCGATATCGGCTACGGCATTCTGGCGGCGGCGCTGGCGTCCGACTCCATTGATCTGTCAAAAGAGTCGATTGGCACGCACTTTGTGGGCTGGACGGTACTGTTCAGTTTGCTGCCGCTGTTGTTGTTGTGGGGCAGTAAAATGCCCGGCGCGGCGCTGAAAGAGAGCTCACTAAAAGGTCTGCTGAAGAAAGCTGTGCTGTTGTTGTCTGCGGGCCTGCTGTGTTATGTCCCGCTGCAACTGATGGGGAAAATGCAAGACCGGCATGACCTGGTGAATAACCGCATGATGGCCAGCTACGGCGGCGTGGTGGCAGGAACCTATTCACCTTCTAATTGGCTCTCGGCGCTGGGGCTGTTCGCCTACAGCTCTTACAGTAAAGCGGAAGACACCAAAAACCTGTTCGATCCGGCCAAGCATTTCACCTATACCCCACCCAAAGATGTTAAAGATCTCTACGTCGTCTTTGTGATTGGGGAGAGTGCCCGTCGTGACCACATGGGCGTTTATGGCTACGACCGCGATAACACGCCGTACCTGAGCAAAGAGAAGAATCTCGCCGCATTGCAGGGTTACTCCTGTGACACCGCCACCAAACTCTCGCTGCGCTGCATGTTTGTGCGCGAAGGCGGGGCGTCTGAGGCGCCTCAGCGCACGCTGAAAGAAGCTAACGTGTTCTCCGTGATGAAGAGTAACGGCTGGAGTTCTGAGCTGTATTCCATGCAGAGCGAGGCGTGGTTCTATAACAAAACCCGCGCCGATGACTATTCACTGCGCGAAAATATTGCCTCAGAAAAGCGTAACGCGGGCAAACCGGTGGATGACATGTTGCTGGTGGATGAGATGAAAGACTCGATGGACAACCATTCCCAGGGCAAGCACCTGATCATTTTGCACACCAAAGGCTCGCACTATCTCTACTCTGACCGCTACCCGCGTGCATTTGCAAAGTATCAACCGGAGTGCATGGGCATTGATGACTCCTGTTCGACCGAGGAGATGATCAACGCCTACGATAACTCGCTGCTGTATACCGATTACTTCCTCGAGCAGGTGTTTAACCAACTGCGCGACAAAAATGCCATCGTGTTTTATGCCTCAGATCACGGCGAGTCGATTTCCAAAAGTATGCATTTCCACGGTACGCCGCGAGACCATGCCCCGCCTGAACAGCGCGCAGTGCCGATCATGGTATGGGCGTCTGACAAATTCCTGTCAGATGATCAGAACCGTGCCGGTTTCCAGCAACTGCAAAAAATGGCGGCTGAGAAAAAACCGGTGTTCCACGAAAAGCTGTTTGATTCGATTCTGGGCTGCATCGGCTACACCTCGCCGAATGGCGGTATTGTTGAGCAGCGCAATTGGTGCCACGTGCCGGCAAGTCAGTAACCTCGCCAGGTAAAGTAAACATCAGGCCGCCGTTTTGTCGTTTACCAATGAAGCGGCGGCACTGTTTTATAGGAAGGCCTGACGGCTAAAGGCTGCCAACGCATGAGTATCCGGCAGGGCGGTCATGGCCCCTTTTTCCGTTGTTGCCAGCGCACCACAGCACATGGCCTGGTGAATAATCGCCTGCCAGCTCGCTGATGAAGGGTCGTCCCCCCGCCCGGCCAGACCCGCCAATAAACCGGCCATAAAGGCGTCACCCGCCCCCGTAGTATCGACCGCTTTCACCGTCGGGGCGGCATAGTGTGTGAGTGAAGCATCGTTTTTCTGATAAACCAACACCCCCTCTTTGCCCTGTGTCACCAGCAACAACTCTGGGTTATAGCGCTGACACAAATGGATGATCCCTTCCGATTGCAGGGCTTTACCGGTCAAATATTCCAGCTCGTCTTCAGAGACTTTTATCACGTCAGCCATCGACAGCGCCTGATGCAGATATTGACGCAACTGCGCTTCATCCGGCCACAAGTCATGACGAATATTCGGATCAAAACTTACCCTACCGCCGGCCGTTTTCATCCTGGCCATCGCCAAAAGGGCCGACGCGCGGGACGGTTCAGCCGACAGCGAAATGGAGCACAGGTGTAAAAACTGGCCCTTTTCGAAAACGGGAAGATCGGTTGGTTGCAGGAAAAGATCGGCACTTGGACGTACCATAAACGTGAAAGATCGTTCGCCGTCGGCATCATTTTCCACAACGACCGTCGACGTGCGGTGGTGCGGATCCTGATGCATAAAGTCGACATTGACCGCTTCATTACGCAGCGTCTGGTATAGAAAATGGCCGAAAGGGTCATCACCGACCCGGCCGATAAACGCGCTGTCACCTCCCAGACGGCTGATCCCCACCGCCACGTTAGCGGGTGCGCCACCTGGGCACTTCAATAAACGGTCACCGGCCTCCGGGATTAAATCCACGACGGCATCGCCCAACACCCAAACCCGATTTTTCATCTTCATTCCCTTTAGTAAACGCCTGATAAGACGTTTGTCGATAAAATAGAAGAACCGGTTTAGCTAATCAAGCACAAATGAACTATTAGGATTAAGTGACGATTTGCCAGCAAGATCACATTTACAGCATAAGAGCAGCGAACTTCGTTGCCTGAATAACTCGGAAGTGATTATTGTGTGCAGGAAAACCAGTTTAGCAGTTTAGCAAACTGACGTTTTCCCATAATAATGAAATCTCTTCAGAGACATAAAAATGATGATGAAACGACGCTATCTTGCTGTTGCTATAGGACTTATTCTCTCAAGTGCCGCCCAGGGTGCCGATCTCTCTACCAACGCCATCGAAGCGCGGTTTAATGCGCTGGAAAAACGTCTGCAAATGGCCGAAAGCCGGGCTGCCAAGGCCGAGGCCCGTGCCACGGATGCAGAACAACAGGTTAAAAAGCTGGAAACCCGCACCGCCAGTAATGAACAGCAGACCCGCCAGGTGGCGAAGACGGCTGAAGTCACTCAACAACAAACCGCCGATGTGGCTAAACGTACCGAAACGTTAGCCAGCACGAAAAAGAGCGATACCGATAACAACGGGTTTAAATTTACCGGTTACGCCCGTTCCGGCGTGATCATGAATGATTCCGCTACCTCGACGGAAAGCGGCCCTTACGTGACACCTGCCGGGCAGACTGGCGGGGCTGTCGGGCGTCTGGGGAATGAAAATAACACTTACGTTGAGCTGAATCTGGAACACAAACAGACCATGGCCAGCGGTGCTACCTCCCGCTATAAAGTGATGCTGGCCGATGGGCAGCGCAGCTATAACGACTGGACCGGCGCGAGCAGCGATCTGAATATTCGCCAGGCGTTTGTCGAACTGGGTTCATTACCGACGTTCAGTGGGCCGGTGAAAGACTCCACCCTGTGGGCCGGTAAGCGCTTCGACCGTGACAACTTCGATATTCACTGGCTGGACTCCGACGTGATTTTCCTCGCCGGAACCGGTGGCGGTATCTATGACGTGAAGTGGGGCGACACTCTGAAGAGTAACTTCTCATTGTATGGGCGTAACTTTGACGACCTCGACGACAGCAACAGTAACAACAACAATGACACGCGCATTGAGAACTACATTTTCACAGCCAATAACTTTGCCGGCCCGTTCCAGTGGATGGTCAGCGGACTGCGCGCTAAGAACAATGAGGATCGTGAAAATACCGGCACGCAGGGCATCAGTAATTCAGCCGACACGGGCTTTCACACCATGCTGGCGTACCACGGCGACAGCTTCTACGGCCTGCGCGAAGGGACATCTAAAACCGCGCTGCTGTATGGTCACGGTTTAGGGGCGGAAGTGAAAGCGCTGGGGTCTGATGGTCACCTGACCGAGGATGCCAACACGGTACGTTTGGCCACTTACGGTATTACGCCACTGAGCAAAAACTGGAGTATTGCCCCCGCCGTGCTGGCCCAGCAGAGTAAAGACCGGTATGTCTCGGGAGATGATTATCAGTGGGTGACCTTTAACACCCGGCTGATTCAGCAAATTACCGAGAACTTTGAACTGGCCTATGAAGGCAGCTACCAGTACATGGATCTCGATCCGCAGGGTTACCAAAATAATAACAAAGTGAAGGGCGGATTCTACAAGCTGACGTTTGCACCGACGTTCAAAGTCGGTGATATCAGTGACATGCTGAGCCGCCCTGAAATTCGCTTCTTCGCGAGCTACATGGACTGGAGTCATCAACTGGACAGCTACTCTTCCAGCGATTCATTCGGTACCGATGGCTTTACCTCCGGCGGACAGTGGAACTTCGGTATCCAGATGGAAACCTGGTTCTAATCCGCAGAATTTGTATCACCATGACACGCCTGAACTCATCAGGCGTTGTCGTTTAGGGTAATAAAAGGAACGTTATGAATATCAACGCAATTGCCAGCGAACTACTCCCGTTATTGGGTGGAAAAGAGAACATTGCCAGCGCTGCGCACTGCGCAACGCGCCTGCGTCTGGTCCTGGTGGATGACAGCCTGGTGAACAAAAGCGCCATCGAAAAAGTCGAAGGCGTAAAAGGTTGTTTCAGCAATGCCGGGCAGATTCAGGTTATCTTCGGCACCGGGTTGGTGAACAAAGTCCATGCCGAATTCATTAAAGTGGCGGGCATCAGCGAGTCCAGTAAATCGGAAGCGGCAAATATTGCGGCGCAAAAACTCAATCCGTTCCAGCGTATGGCGCGCGTGCTGTCGAATATCTTCGTGCCGATCATTCCGGCCATTGTGGCGTCCGGCCTGCTGATGGGCCTGCTGGGTATGGTGAAAACTTACGGCTGGGCAAACCCGGAGAGCGCGATTTTTATCATGCTCGACATGTTCAGTTCAGCGGCGTTTATCATTCTGCCGATCCTGATCGGTTTCACCGCCGCGCGCGAGTTTGGCGGTAATCCGTACCTCGGCGCTACCTTAGGCGGTATTCTGACTCACCCTGCCTTGACCAACGCCTGGGGCGTCGCCAGCGGTTTCCACACCATGAATTTCTTTGGTCTGGATATCGCGATGATCGGCTACCAGGGCACGGTATTCCCGGTGCTGCTGGCGGTCTGGTTTATGAGTTTCCTCGAAAAACGCCTGCGCAGAGTCATTCCTGACGCGCTGGACCTCATTCTGACGCCGTTCCTGACAGTGATTATTTCCGGCTTTATTGCCTTCCTGATCATCGGCCCGGCCGGTCGTGCGTTGGGCGATGGCATCTCGTTTATTCTCAGCACGTTGATCACCCATGCGGGCTGGGTGGCGGGGCTGGTCTTTGGTGGGTTGTACTCGGTTATTGTCATTACCGGTATTCACCACAGTTTTCACGCGATTGAAGCCGGGCTGCTGGGTAACCCGAGCATCGGTGTGAATTTCTTGCTGCCGATCTGGTCGATGGCCAACGTCGCGCAGGGCGGTGCCTGCCTGGCGGTGTACTTCAAAACCCGCGATGCAAAAATTAAAGCCATTGCCGTGCCTTCCGCCTTCTCGGCTATGCTGGGCATTACCGAGGCGGCGATTTTTGGTATCAACCTGCGCTTTATGAAACCTTTCCTGGCTGCACTGGCCGGTGGTGCACTCGGTGGCGCATGGGTGGTGGCGATGCACGTCAACATGACCGCCGTCGGGCTGACCGGTATTCCGGGGCTGGCGATTGTACAGGCCAGTTCCATGCTCAGCTATCTGATCGGTTTAGTGATTGCTTTCGGCACTGCCTTCGTACTTTCCTTACTGCTGAAATACAAAACGGAGAGTGAATAATGACGGAAGCGAGTTTACTGAAGCAGGCGCTGCGCAGCGTGGTGGCGGGGCAGGTAAAAGCCGCCGCCGATCCTCACCGTCCCGGCTGGCATCTGGCGCCGCCGGTGGGGTTACTCAATGACCCGAACGGATTTATTCAGCATAACGGTCGTTTTCATCTGTTCTATCAATGGAATCCGCTGGCCTGCGCGCATGGGGCCAAATTCTGGGGGCACTGGAGTTCGGTGGATTTACTGCACTGGCGGCATGAGCCGCTGGCGCTGGCACCGGTGGAAGCCTATGAGTCACACGGTTGCTATTCCGGTTCGGCGGTGGTGGATAACGGCCAACTGACGCTGATCTATACCGGCAACGTGAAATACGCCGACGGCAGCCGCACGGCGTTTCAGTGTCTGGCGCGCGAAAACGCGGACGGCGAGTTTGATAAAATCGGGCCAGTGCTGGATTTACCCGCAGGTTACACCGGCCACGTACGTGACCCGAAAGTGTGGCAGCACGGTGGTCACTGGCACATGGTGCTGGGCGCGCAGGATCTCAGCCTGCAAGGCAAAGTACTATTGCTGCGATCCGCCGATTTACTGACATGGCAATCACAGGGAGAAATTGCCGGATCCGGCCTGAACGGCCTGGGCGAATTCGGCTACATGTGGGAATGCCCTGATCTGTTCAGTTTGTCCGGCAGCGACGTGCTGATCTGTTGTCCACAGGGTTTGCCTGCGGAAGCTGACCGCTATCTGAATACCTTCCAGTCCGGTTATTTCGTCGGACAACTGGATTACGACCAGGGGCAGTTTGTGCACGGTGATTTCCATGAGCTGGATCTGGGCTTTGAGTTTTATGCACCGCAAACCACGCAGAGCGCCGATGGTCGTCGCCTGTTAATAGGCTGGATGGGCATCCCCGATGGTGACGAATTTTATCAGCCAACGGTAGCGCAGGGCTGGATCCACACCATGACCTGCCCACGGGAGTTGACGCTCGAATCCGGCAAGGTTATTCAGCGCCCGGCGCGCGAGCTGCAACAACTTCGTGGCGAAGTGCAGCAATGGCAAGGTATTGCGCAGGATGCACCGGTATGGGATGTCACGCGCGCCGAAGTTGAGGTCGAAACCGATCGGCCGTTCGTCGCTGATTTCGGGGGGGATCTCGTCCTCACGTGGGACGGTGAATGGCTGCGTCTGACGCGCCAAAACCGCCGCAGCGGTGAGCCAGAACAGCGCGTCTGGCGCGGCGCGTTACGCCAGTTGACCGCCCTGTGCGACAGTTCCAGTGTCGAGATTTTCATCAACGGCGGTGAAGCGGTGATGTCCTCGCGCTATTTCCCTGTGTTGCCAATACCATTAACCTTCAGCGGAAAACAGCCGATTGCGCTGCGCCACTGGCCGTTGTCGGATTGCGTGATAGAATAAAATTCTTTGCAGACAATAGAATATGGCGCAGTGAAAAAAAGCAAACGCATCACTATCAGCGGCATTGCTGAACTGGCTGGCGTGTCGAAATCGACAGCCAGCCAGGTGCTTAACGGGCACAGCAAAAAATTTCGTATCTCTGATGCCACCCGCGACCGGGTTCTCGCGGTGGCGGCTGAGCACCATTATCAACCCAGTATTCACGCCCGTTCGCTCAACGTGACGCGCAGTTATACGCTGGGGCTGGTGGTGCCTGAGATGACGAACTATGGCTTTGCGGCCTGCTCCAACGAACTTGAAAACCTGTGCCGTGAAAACGGTATGCAGTTGCTGATCGCTTGCACAGATGAAAATACCAGTCAGGAAATGATGGTGGTGAATAACCTGATTCAGCGTCAGGTTGATGGTTTGATTGTGGCCTCCAGCATGCTCAATGATGCCGAATATCTGAAAATCAGCCAGCAATTGCCGGTGGTGCTGTTTGACCGGCATATGAGTGACACTGCGCTGCCGCTGGTGGTCTGCGAAGCCATCGAATCGTCGGCTGCGCTGGTTGAGAAAGTGGCAAAGCATCAACAAGAAGAGTTCTACTTCCTGGGGGGCCAGCCGCGTATTTCCCCCACCCGCGACCGTCTGGCTGGCTATCAGCTCGGGCTGGAGCGCGCCGGCGTGAATCTCAAACCGGAATGGATCCTGTACGGTAATTATCATCCCAGCTCTGGCTACGAAATGTTTGCCAATCTCTGCGCACGACTCGGGCGGCCGCCGAAAGCGCTTTACGTGGCGTCCTGCGGGTTAATGGAAGGGGTGTTGCGCTATATGAGCCAGCACAAGTTACTGGAAAGTGATATCCATCTGTGCAGTTTCGATGATCACTATTTATATGACTCTCTCTCGGTAAAAATTGATACCGTGGCGCAGGATTGCCGCGAACTGGCGATCCACTGTTTTGACATTGTCACCGGCCTGATTAACGAGCAACAACCGGCACAGAACCAGTGTTATCTTTCTCCGCAACTGCACTGGCGTCACGCCGATACCCTGAGTGAGTCCTGATTTAATGCATACACTTCGAATTATTGTCAGCGTGCTGACGGTTATTATGACGCTGTTGACCCTGTTGCCGCTGTCGAAAAACCAGCGCTGGTGGGTACGGGTGTGGGATTTTCCCCGGCTGCAAATGGCGACGCTGTCACTGCTTTTTCTGCTGACTGAGCTGTGGGTTTTGCCGCTTGGTGGGCCGCTGGCAACGCTTATCGTGCTGTTGTCGTTGGCCTGTATGCTGTATCAGGCGTGGTGGATTTTGCCTTATACGCGCCTGTATCGGGTGCAGGTCAAAAAAATCCTTCCCAACGGCCATCCACGGCTGAAAATCATTAACTGCAACGTGCTGATGACCAACCGTAAATCGGCCCGGCTGCTGGAGATCGTGAAAGAACACCGCCCGGATATTCTGGTGCTGCTGGAAACCGACCAGTGGTGGGAGGACCAAATGGCCTCGATTGAGGCAGACTACCCGCACAGCCTGAAATGTCCGCTCGACAATCTGTATGGCATGCACGTCTACTCGCGTTTGCCGATCTTTAACGGAAAAACCCAGTTTCTGGTGGCCGATGGCATCCCGTCGATGCACTTTCGCGTCGAACTGACTTCCGGTGATCATGTGGTCCTGCACTGCCTGCATCCTATGCCGCCAAGCCCGACCGAAGATGATGAATCCACCAACCGCGATGGCGAGCTGGTGGCCGTCGGCCACACCGCCGCGCGCGCGACCTATCCGACTATCGTCACCGGTGATCTGAACGACGTGGCCTGGTCGCGCACCACGCGGCTGTTTATGAAGATCAGCGGCCTGCTCGATCCTCGTCGTGGGCGCGGCATGTTCAACACCTTCCACGCCAGTTTCCCTTTCCTGCGCTGGCCGCTGGATCACGTTTTTCACAGTAAAGAGTTCACCCTGATTGATCTGCAACGCCTGCCAGCGATGGGCTCCGACCATTTCCCGATCATGGTGGAACTGGCGCTGACCCCGCATGAAGGCAGTACTCAGGAGACGCTGGAAATTGACAGTGAAGATCTTCAGGAAGCCGAGGAAAAGCTGGCCAATGCCGGGGTGAAAAGTTGGGATGTGCATAGCGCCGAACAACATAATACTCATGCTTACGGGCTCTCAGTATGACGGGCGATCGTGACCGGCTGCCGCTGGCGGAGGACCTGCGGGTCTTTCTGGCGGTGGTGAATAAACAGAGTTTTGCCGCGGCGGCGATGGAGCTCGGCCAGTCTCCGGCCTATGTGAGTAAGCGCATGCAGATTCTTGAAGAAGCGCTCAATGCTCGCCTGCTGCACCGCTCAACGCGCGGTATTCGCCTGACCGAGGAAGGGGAGCGTGCGCAGCGCTGGGCGCTGCAAATTCTGGATAACTTCGATCAGTTTATCGGCGACCTGTCCGACTCCCGCACCGAGCCGCGTGGCAACATGCACATTTGCAGCTCGTTCGGCTTTGGGCGCTGCCATGTCGCGCCAGCGGTGGCCGAACTGGCCGGGCGCTATCCACTGCTCAATCTGCGTCTCGATCTGTATGACCGGGTGATTGATTTGGTGGCAGAAGGCGTTGATCTGGAAATTTTGGTGGGTGACGACATTCCTGAGCAACATATCGGAAAAAAACTGGCCCGGCATCAGCGTATTCTTTGCGCGTCGCCCGGCTACCTCAAGGCTCATGGCCTGCCTGAGGCGCTGGAGGATTTGTCCCGGCATCAATGTCTGGTACTCAAAGAGCGCGACAATCCGTTTGGCCTTTGGTCACTGACGGCAGGGGGCGAGGAGCAGCGCATTCGGGTGAAAGGAGCCTTGTCATCCAATAGCGGCGAAGTGGTTTTGCAATGGGCGTTGAAACACCACGGGATCATTTTGCGTTCTCAGTGGGACGTTCAGCCCTATATCGACAGCGGTGAGTTGGTTCAGGTGTTACCTGCTTACTCCCAACCGGCCAGTGTGTGGGCGGTCTACCCCATGCGTCTGGCTGAATCGGCCAAACTGCGGGTGTGCGTCGAGTTTTTACACCAACGGTTTAGTCAGCTATTTAGCTAGCGCCGCAGTGAATACGGCGCTCATATCCTGCTCTGCACCTCTCCCGTTATGACTTCACGCCAACCAGGGGTTGTTTTGCAAATGCGTTTGCTGGAACCGGAGAATATCGTCGCGATAGCGCAGCGTATTACCGATAGCGTCCAGCCCGTTAAGCAGTGACAGCTTACTTAACTCATCAATAGTAAAATCAATCTGTTTGCCGTTTTGCAGGCTAATCTTCTGCTGCGGTAAATCAACGGTGATTTCATTACTTTGCGCCAGCGTCACCTGTTCGGCGATTTGCGACCACTGAGTGGGATCCAACTGCACCGTCAGTACGCCGTTTCGCTGGCAGTTATCAAAGAAAATCCCTGCAAACGTAGTGCCAATCAGTGCCCGGATACCCAGCTGTTTTAACCCCCACACTGCATGTTCACGGCTGGAGCCGCAGCCAAAGTTCGGCCCTACCAGCAGGAATTTGGCTGACTGCCACTCAGGCTGATTCAGAATAAAAGTCGGGTCTGGCGAGCCGTCGGCAATAAAGCGCAGGTCGAAAAATACCCCCTGGTCCAGCCCGTTGCGGTCGATACCTTTGAGAAATTGCTTCGGCATGATCACGTCGGTATCCACATTGGCGGCAGGCAGCGGGGCGGCAACGGCGGTTAATACGTTGAAAGCTTGCATTGTTCTCTCCTCACATTTCGCGGACATCGGTCAGATGACCGTGAATGGCGGCGGCGGCAACCATGGCCGGACTCATCAGATGGGTGCGGGCACCGGCACCCTGACGGCCCTCGAAGTTACGGTTGGTGCTTGACGCACACCGGTCACCGGGTGACAGCACGTCATCGTTCATTGCCAGACACATTGAGCAGCCTGACTGGCGCCACTCGAAACCGGCCTGCATAAATATCGCTGCCAACCCTTCTTCTTCGGCCTGTGCGCGCACCTGGCTGGAGCCGGGGACGATCATCGCCCGCACATGAGAGGCAACGCGCTTGCCCCGAACGACCTCAGCCGCGGCGCGCAAATCCTCGATACGCGCATTGGTGCATGAGCCGATAAACGCATGGCTGATGTTGATGCTGTTAAGCCGCTGACCGGCATGCAGGCCCATGTAATTCAGTGCTCGCTGTAAATCTTTGCGGCGGGAAGCATCGGGCTCTGCCGCCGGATCCGGTACCTGGCCGTTGATAGCCAGAGCCTGATCCGGGCTGGTTCCCCAACTGACCATCGGTGCGATCTCTTGCGCGCTGAGTTCGACTTCACGGTCGAAAACGGCGTCCTGATCACTGCGCAGTTCTCTCCATACCGCGACGGCGTCCAGCCATTGCTGGCCCTGTGGTGCGCGTGGTTTGTCTTGCAGATACTCAAAGACTTTGTCATCGGGTGCCATAAACGCACCGCGGGCACCGGCTTCGACGGCCATGTTGCATACGGTCATTCGGCCCTCAACGCTCAGCATATCGATGCCTTCACCACAGAACTCAATGGCATAGCCCGTGGCGCCCGCTGCACCGATTTTCGCTACCAGCGCCATCACCACATCTTTGGCCGTAATGCCATTGGCAAGCCTGCCATTCACGGTGACGCGCAGGGTTTTTAATTTTTTATAGATCAGTGTCTGGGTCGCTAACAGATGTTCAATTTCAGACGTGCCGATGCCGAAACCGAAAGCGCCTAACGCCCCGTAGGTGGTGGTGTGGCTGTCTCCGGCGGCGATAACCATCCCCGGCAGAATAAAGCCCTGCTCCGGGGCGACGACGTGCTCAATACCCTGGCGTTTATCTAAAATATCAAACAGCTCAATGCCAAATTCTTCGCAGTTTTCGGTTAAATATGAGACCTGTCGGGCTCCGCCAGCATCCGGCATTTGGCGGGTGCGCAGCGGCGCAGTTGGGTTGACGTGGTCAACCACGGCGAGGGCGGTTTCAGGTCGCCACACGCGTCGCCCGGCGTCGCGCAAACCGCTAAATGCCTGCGGGCTGGTGTATTCGTTAATAACCTGACGGTCGATGTAAAGCAGCACGTGGCCTTTGTCATCCAGCGTTTGCACGCTGTGACTGGCGATATGCTTTTCATATAGCGTTCTTGGTTTCATTTTTCTACCCTAATGCACGGAAAGCCTGAGAAACGACGTGGATAACCCAGCGTCGCAACTTAGCGGGTCTCGGGCAATGGCCAGAGTGTGGTGCTGTAAAACACGATCTGTGAATGGCCGATCTCCATTTGCGTCCTTGTTGCCAACATGCGAAAGGCTAAGATGGATTAAAAAGGAGAAACCCATGTTTGAACATTTTACCCAAGGTCGGATCGCCGTTAACGGCACCGACATTGCCTACCGCATCGCCGGTCAGGGCGAACCTTTGCTGCTATTGCACGGACACCCACAAACTCAGGCCATCTGGCATAAAGTCGCTCCCGGTCTCACCACGCAATTCACCGTCGTATTGGCCGATTTACGCGGTTACGGCGACAGCGGCAAACCCGAGCCGGATGCAGAACATCTGCGCTACAGCAAACGCGAAATGGCGCAGGATCAGGTCGAGCTAATGCAGGCCCTGGGCTTTAACCAATTTAGCGTGATCGCCCACGACCGTGGCGCCCGCGTTGCCCACCGTCTGGCGCTTGACCACCCGCAGGCCGTCAAAAGGATGGTACTGATGGACATCGCGCCGACACTCGCCATGTATCAGCAAACCAATGAAGCCTTCGCTCGTGCTTATTGGCACTGGTTCTTCCTCATTCGCCCCGCACCGCTACCTGAAGCCTTAATCCGTGCCGATGCTGATTTGTACTTACGCAGCGTAATGGGCAGTCGCAGCGCCGGTATGCAGCCTTTCAGCGAAGAAGCCTACGCCGATTATCTGCGTTGTCTGCAACTTGATGGCACGGCGCGTGGGATTTGCGAGGACTATCGGGCCTCTGCCACCATTGACCTGCAACATGACCAAATTGATCTGGATGCGGGTCGCAAAGTGCGTTGTCCGCTGTTGATCCTGTGGGGGGAACAGGGCACTGTCGGCAAATGTTTTAAGCCACTGGATGAATGGGCGAAGGTGGCTGAACAGGTGGCAGGCGAGGCATTACCCTGCGGGCATTACATTGCGGAGGAGCAGCCGGAGCTGCTGGTTGATAAAGTCTTATCGTTCTTGCGCTAACTCAGGGAGCGTGACGTGACGATTAGGCTATAAAAAACCCGCTTGCGCGGGTTTTTTATGGTTATGACTGGGCGGTTTAAGACGAGATAGTCTGCTCAGGAAACGTCAGCGTATTGCCCGGTGCTTCGCGGTTAAGGTGCAGGAAGTTCAGGTGGCGCTCGTACTGATCGAGAATGTCGTTGATCACCTGATGCTTGGTGAAGTCCATCAAATCATTACCCTGGGTGCCTTCCAGCAGGAAGGTTTCCAGACGGTAATAATGTGATTTCCCCGAGCGCGCGCGGTAGGTAAAGCCCGGCACCGCGTAACGCACCGGCCAGATCTGATAGACAAAGTTCTGCTCTTCACCCAACGCCACAATCAGTTCGAGGTGATTGAGTTTCTCGTCTTCCACCGGCTCGTGCTCGTTGAACTCCACTTTGGCGCCGCGCAGTTTCAGCTCTTCTGCTACGTCGAGCATCGCCGGGCGACACACCTGATCCATCATGCGCTGGGTGTGCGTGGTGCCTGGGTAGTTCATCACCCGCGACAGACGCTGTTTCCAGTTCAGCACCGCGTCACCGCCTGCGGCTGGCATCGGTGCCAGCGACTGCAACGTACTGGCGCGGCGATAATCCTCAAGACGCAGCGATTTATACAATCCTGCCATGATGAAGAAAATCACGAAGCTGAACGGTAACCCCATGATCACCGTGGCGTTTTGCAGCGCAGAGACCCCGTCGGTCATCAGCATACCGAGTGTCAGAACCCCGATAGTGACCGACCAGAAAATCCGCAGCCAGTTCGGCGCATCGTTGTTGATATCCGCCAGTTTCGAGGTGAAGTTACCCAGCACCAGCGAGCCGGAATCTGCCGAGGTGACATAAAACAGCAGGCCGGTGATGGTGGCGACCGAGGCACTCAGCGTAAAGCCCGGATACTGCGCCAGCAGGCTGTAGACACCGCGTTCAGGGTGGGCAATCACTTCGTTGGCGAAGTCGAGATTGCCGTGAATGATCTGATACAGCGCGCTGTTACCGAAGATCGACAGCCACAGCAGGGTGAAGACGAAGGGAATGATCAGCGTCCCCAGCACGAACTGACGGATGGTGCGCCCGCGTGAAATACGCGCCAGGAACAGGCCGACAAACGGTGACCATGCCACCCACCAGGCCCAGAAGAACAGGGTCCAGCTGTTCATCCATTCAGTCGGACGGTCAAAGGCAAAGGTGTTGAGCGTCATGCCCATAAAGCGGTTGATGTAATCGCCAATGTTCAGCACCAGCGCATTGAGCAGGAACTCGGTATTGCCGAAGAACAGCAGAAACAGGATCAACCCCAGCGCCAGCAGCACGTTCAGCTCTGACAGAATACGGATGCCTTTATTGACGCCGGAAGTGACGGAGATCGTCGCCATCACCACCGAGAGCAAAATCAGCGACGCCTGTACCGTCAGGTTTTCCGGGATTTGGAACAGCACCTTCAGGCCGTAATTGAGCTGCACCACACCGATACCGAGCGTGGTGGCGATACCAAAAATGGTCCCAACCACGGCGGCAATATCCACCGTGTGGCCGATTGGGCCATAAATGCGTTTGCCGAAAATCGGGTAGAGCGCTGAGCGGATGGTCAGCGGCAGATTATAACGGTAGCTGAAGTAAGCCAGCGCGATGCCCATCAGGGCGTACATCGCCCAGCCGGTTAACCCGTAGTGGAACAGCGTCCAGGTCATGGCCTGGCGGGCGGCTTCCAGCGTCTGGCCCTGGCCTTCCGGCGGCAACATATATTGCGTTACCGGTTCGGCGACGGAGAAGAACATCAAATCGATGCCAATCCCGGCGGCGAACAACATAGCAGCCCAACTCATCATGCTGAATTCGGGTTTGGATTGTTCAGGGCCGAGTTTGATCGAGCCGAAGCGCGAGCAGGCAATGAACACTACAAACACGATGTACAGCGTAGCAGCCAGCATGTAATACCAGCCAAAAGTCGCGGAGACCCAATTCAGCGAGTGGCTGAGCCATTTCCCCGACAGTTCAGTGTAGAAAATAGACATCAGCGTGAACGCCAGAATTAACCCTGCGGAAGTGAAAAACACCACCTTGTTGAGTTCGTCACGTGGTTTATCGGACAGTTTGTCAGTCTTATCGACAGCAGCCATCGTATCCCCTGTTATTTGAATTATTAACTTATTTTCAATGAATTAGAGCAAATACCAATGCATTTTTGATACAAATCACTAACGTATTGGTAATAAAATATATGCATTTTTGATTGAACGTTCAATCAAAAAAAAGTTAAATAGAGTCAGCAACAAGGTTAAGAACGCCCGAAATCATGGTTAAAAAATGGTATTCGGAAGACCTATTTTTCAGGAGTCGGACCCATGCCCAAAGTAGGAATGCAGCCCATCAGACGGCAGCAATTGATTGAGGCAACACTGGCGGCAGTCAACGAAGTGGGGATGCATGAAGCCTCCATTTCTCAAATTGCCCGCCGCGCTGGCGTCTCCAACGGCATCATCAGTCATTACTTTCGTGACAAGAATGGATTGCTGGAGGCCACCATGCGTTATCTGCTCAGTCATCTGGGGGAGGGGGTTCAGGAACGGCTGTCACGGCTTGACGACAACGCCCCGACGGCGCGGCTGCATGCCATCGCCGAAGCCAATTTCGACGACAGCCAGACCAACAGCGCGGCGATGAAAACCTGGCTGGCTTTCTGGGCCAGCAGCATGCATCACCCGCAGTTGCATCGCCTGCAACAGGTGAACAGCCGCCGACTCTATTCAAATTTATGTTCTGAGTTCAGGCGATTTCTGCCTAAAGAGGCGGCGCGTTTGGCCGCCAAAGGGATGGCCGGGCTGATTGATGGCCTGTGGTTACGGGCGGCGCTCAGCGGCAAAGCCTTCAACCGTGATGAAGCGTTACAGATAACGTATCGCTTTATTGAGTCACAAATTTCGCAGACCCGCCCGACTGCCTGAATTCAGACCGCACCGACCGAGGAGAACAGCATCATGTCACGCTATGGCACCCAAAAACTGTATATCGATGGACGTTATCAGGAAAGCACCGGCAACGAGACGTTTGATGCCATCAACCCGGCCAATGGCGAAGTGATTGCCACACTGCCAAACGCCACCGCCGAAGACGTGGATTTAGCCGTCAGCGCTGCGCGTCAGGGCCAGAAGGTCTGGGCGGCAATGACCGCTATGCAGCGCTCGCGCATTTTGCGCCGCGCGGTGGATATTCTGCGTGAACGCAACGACGAACTGGCCGCCATAGAAACGGCCGACACCGGCAAGCCCCTGTCTGAAACAACGGCGGTAGACATTGTCACCGGCGCGGACGTACTGGAGTATTACGCGGGGCTGATTCCGGCTCTCGAAGGCCAGCAAATCCCGCTGCGCGACTCTGCGTTTGTTTACACCCGCCGTGAGCCGCTCGGCGTCGTCGCCGGTATCGGTGCATGGAACTACCCGATTCAGATAGCCCTGTGGAAATCCGCGCCTGCGCTGGCGGCGGGTAACGCCATGATTTTCAAACCGAGTGAAGTCACCTCGCTGACTGCGCTGAAACTGGCCGAGATTTACACCGACGCGGGCGTGCCGGATGGCGTGTTCAGCGTAGTGACCGGTAGCGGCGCCAGTGTCGGGCAGGCACTGACTGACCATCCGCACATCGCTAAAATCTCCTTCACCGGCGGTGTCACCACCGGCAAGAAAGTGATGGCCAGCGCCTCAGCCTCGACCCTGAAAGAGGTCACCATGGAGCTCGGCGGTAAATCCCCGCTGATTATCTTCCCGGACGCCAATCTGGATAAAGCCGCTGACATCGCCATGATGGCCAACTTCTACAGCTCCGGCCAGGTCTGCACCAACGGCACCCGCGTCTTTGTGCCAAAAGCGCTTCAGGCCGGGTTCGAGGCCAAAATCCTTGAACGTGTTCAGCGCATCCGTTTGGGTGATCCGACCGACGAGAACGTCAACTTCGGCCCGCTGGTGAGCTTCGGACATATGGAATCCGTGCTGCGCTATATCGAAAGCGGCAAGAGTGAAGGTGCCCGTCTGCTGGCCGGTGGCGACCGTATTATTGTTGGTGACTATGCCAAAGGCGCTTATGTCGCGCCGACGGTTTTCACCGACTGCCGCGATGACATGACCATCGTGCGCGAAGAGATCTTCGGGCCGGTGATGAGCATTCTGACTTATGAGAGCGAAGATGAAGTGGTGCGCCGCGCCAACAATACCGAATACGGTCTGGCCGCCGGGCTGGTGACGCAGGACCTGAACACTGCGCACCGCGTGATCCATCAGATGGAAGCCGGCATTTGCTGGATCAACACCTGGGGCGAATCTGACGCCGCCATGCCGGTCGGGGGCTATAAGCACTCCGGCGTCGGCCGCGAGAACGGCATCAGCACCCTCGAGCATTACACACAAGTGAAATCCGTGCAGGTTGAGCTGGGCGAATTCAGTTCGGTCTTTTAATCCGCCTTCCGCATAGGAGAAATCAATGGATTACGATTACATCATTATTGGTGCCGGTTCTGCCGGCAACGTATTAGCCACCCGCTTAACCGAAGACAGCGACGTCAGCGTACTGCTGCTCGAGGCCGGTGGGCCCGACTACCGGATGGATTTCCGCACCCAGATGCCTGCGGCGCTGGCCTTCCCGTTGCAGGGAAAACGCTATAACTGGGCGTATGAAACCGACCCGGAACCGTACATGAATAACCGCCGCATGGAATGCGGGCGCGGCAAAGGGCTGGGCGGCTCGTCACTGATCAACGGCATGTGCTACATCCGTGGTAATGCGCTGGACTTCGACAACTGGGCCACCGCGCCGGGTCTGGAAGACTGGAGCTATCTCGACTGCCTGCCGTATTTCCGTAAAGCGGAAACCCGCGACATCGGCCCGAATGATTTCCACGGTGGTGATGGGCCGGTGAGCGTTGCCACGCCAAAGAACGGCAACAATCCGCTGTTCCACGCAATGGTGGAAGCGGGCGTACAGGCCGGATATCCGCGCACCGATGACCTTAACGGCTATCAGCAGGAAGGCTTCGGCCCGATGGATCGCACGGTGACGCCGAAAGGACGCCGCGCCAGCACTGCCCGTGGTTATCTGGATCAGGCTAAACCGCGCGCCAATCTGACCATTGTGACGCACGCGCTGACTGACAAAATCCTGTTCGAAGGGAAACGCGCCGTCGGCGTCAGCTATTTTAAAGGCGACGAATACAACGCTAAAACCGCCCATGCCAAACGCGAAGTGTTGCTGTGCAGCGGCGCGATTGCCTCGCCGCAGATTTTGCAACGCTCCGGCGTCGGTCCGGCGGAGCTGTTGAATGGTCTGGATATTCCCGTCGTGCATGACCTGCCGGGGGTCGGTGAAAACCTGCAGGACCACCTGGAGATGTATCTTCAGTACAGTTGCACCCAGCCGGTGTCGCTCTATCCGGCGTTGAAGTGGTTTAATCAGCCGAAAATTGGTGCCGAATGGCTGTTCAACGGCACCGGCGTCGGTGCCAGTAACCAGTTCGAAGCGGGCGGATTTATCCGCAGCCGCGAAGAGTTTGCGTGGCCGAATATTCAGTATCACTTCCTGCCGGTGGCAATTAATTACAACGGCAGCAATGCGGTGAATGAGCACGGGTTCCAGGCCCACGTGGGCTCGATGCGTTCCCCCAGCCGTGGCCGTGTGCAGGTGAAATCGAAAGATCCGCGCCAGCATCCGAGCATCCTGTTTAACTATATGTCCAGCGAGCAGGACTGGCATGAGTTCCGCGATGCTATCCGTATCACCCGTGAAATCATGGCGCAACCGGCGCTGGACCCGTATCGCGGGCGTGAAATCAGCCCCGGCGCAGAGGTGCAGACTGATGAACAGCTGGATGCCTTTATCCGCGAGCACGGCGAAACCGCTTTCCACCCGTCTTGTTCATGCAAAATGGGCAGCGATGAGATGGCGGTCGTCGACGGGCAGGGTCGTGTACACGGCATGCAGGGCCTGCGCGTCATAGACGCCTCGATCATGCCGCAAATCATTACCGGTAACCTGAACGCGACCACCATCATGATCGCCGAGAAAATTGCCGATAAGATCCGTGGCCGTGCACCACTGCCGAAAAGTACTACGGAGTATTTTGTAGCGGGTGATGCGCCCGTAAGGAATCACCTTCGTTCTTGAAGCCGCAGCGGCGTTGGCTGCGTTCGGTAACCCGAATCACTTACTTGAGTCAGCGCATCGGGATTGCCTCGCTTGTCGCCTTGCTGCAACTCCAATTACTTGGTTATAGATATATTTTCTACGTGAATATTTTCCCCTTAATATAATCAGGGCATGATAAAAAGAGATAATCTTCGGGTTATCTCTTTTTTTTTGCCGCCGTTTGGCGACCAGTTGGACACAGACAGGAAAACTTATGACCGATACAAAAAACGACATCGTCTGGCAGGACTCACACCACAGCAAGCTTAGCGCCGCCCAGCTTTACGCCATTCTGGCCCTGCGCAGTGAAGTGTTTGTGGTCGAACAGAACTGTGTTTATCAGGACCTCGATGGCCGGGACCTCATCGGCGAGAACCGCCACGTGATTGGCTGGCAAAACGGCGTGCCAGTGGCCTATCTGCGCATCCTCGATCTGGACGGTGAAGTGGCGATTGGTCGGGTGATCATCGCCCCTGCGGCACGGGGGTTGAAACTGGGTTACCAACTGATGGAAAGGGCGCTCGCCTCCTGCAAAAAACACTGGCCTGAGGCGCAGGTTATTCTTTCCGCCCAGGCACATTTGCAGAAATTTTATGGCAGTTTAGGTTTCGTGGCTTACACCGATATTTATGACGAAGACGGTATTCCGCACATCAGTATGCGTCTGGAATAGGTCTTTACGCCGATTTTTGGTGAATGAGATGCAGGGGTGGTGCGACTTCCAGTTTGATATCGGGATTTTGACGGAATTCATACGGCGTGATGTTAAAACGTTTGCGGAACATATAGGTGAAATGCGACTGCGAGCCGAAGCCGAAATCCATGGCGATATCAAAAATCGAGGTGTCACTGCTGCTCAGCTGATACACCGCGCTGGCCAGACGACGCTCACGGATATACTTGCCCAGAGAGATGCCGGTCGACTCTTTGAACAATTTTTGCATGTGCCAAAGCGAATAGCCTGAATACTCGGCTAATTCTTCAAGGTGGATGACGCGCCCAAGATGGCCTTCAATCCATTTGCTGAGTGCGCAGACGATAGTGAGATGAATGTCCTGAGCCATAACCAGTCTGTGTTGATGTTCAATAAGGCTATTATACACAACTTCATCGCGATGACGCAGGATGGGAGAGGATAGCAAAGCAGACGTTCTGGCAGAAAACCCTTATAAATTCAGGGATAAGCCGTGCAGCGGCTAAGAATTAAGCGGCCCGATGACGGTTGTTACCATAACAGTGTCGTACGGGCCAGCGTTTAGCGCAGCAAGATCCAGTGGATGAACCGGGCGATAACATCGTCGATGATCACTATTGCGATAAGAATAGCGATAATGATCAGGATGAATCGTTTACCTGTAGGCAAAATCAGTTCTCTCTGGAAAGTCTCAACGTCCCGTTACCAGGGACCGGTACCTTGCATGTTCAATGCAACAACGGCCGTACACACGACAATAAAAATGATAAATACGATCAAAAGGCGTTTCATTATACCTGTCCGGGAGCCGAAGCTCTCTCATTCCCAAACTAACACCACGGTGGGCGAAACAAGCGGTAGTTAATCAGATTGGGGAGAGAAATCCAGTCTGACGGCAAAAAAATTACTCTGCCGCCGCACTGCGCCTGACCAGATTCGTCTTCTGCCCGTTTTTAATGATGGTATCCGGTGGTGCTTCTGGCACCAGCGCATCCGGGGCAATATTCATATGATTGAGTACCTGAGCCATAATCTGGCCGAATATCGGCCCGGCAACCGAGCCACCGAAGTGTTTGCCCGCTTGCGGATTGTTGACCATCACCACTAACGCAATGCGCGGATTACTGGCCGGTGCGACACCTGCCGTGTAGTTGATATAACCACCGTCATATTTGCCGCTGGCCCCCATTTTTTCTGCCGTACCGGTTTTGATCGCCAGACGGTAGCCGGGAACGGCGGCACTGAGGCCCGAACCGCCGGGCAGGGCATCACTCTCCATCATATGCACTACGGTCTGCACCACGTCCTGAGACATCACGCGGGTCCCGAGCACCGGTGGCGTGACTTTGGTGATCGACAGCGGGCGGTAGATGCCCAGTGCGCCGATGGTGGCGTATTCACGGGCAATTTGCAGCGGTGTTACGCGCAAACCGTAGCCGAAAGAAAAGGTGGCGCGTTCGATGTCGGCCCAGCGCTCACGGTGCAACGGGAAATAACCGCTGCTTTCGCCGCCGATCCCGAGATCGGTAGGTTTGCCGAGTCCAAAAGACTGATACAGCTGCACCAGCACCTGCGCAGGCATCGCCAAAGCAATGTGCGACACCGCGATGTCACTGGATTTTTGCAACACGCCGGTAATGGTTAACGCAGACCAGTGGCCAACGTCTTTAATCAGGTGCCCGTTGACGCTGTACGGATGCGTATCGAGCACCGAGTCAGGGCGGATCATCCGGCGTGCCAGACCGGCCATCACTACCAGCGGCTTGACCGTCGAGCCTGGCTCGAAGCTGTCACTGATCGCCACGTTGCGCATGTCTTTTGGCTGCACACCGACGTAGTTATTTGGGTTGTAGGATGGATAGGAGGCCATGCCGAGGATCTCGCCGGTATTTACGTCAACCAGCACGGCCGCACCTGAATCTGCCTGGTTGAGCATGACGCCAGCACGCAGGCGTGAATACATCACGTACTGCATATAACTGTCGATGCTCAGATTCACCGTTGGTGGCTGTTGCGGCGGCACTTCTTTCAGGATACCGATCACATTACCGTGCCCATCCTGACGGTATTCCCGCATGCCCGGTTTGCCTTCCAGCAGAGTATTGAACCCTTTCTCTATGCCGTTCAGCCCTTCGTTATCGGTACCGACGATACCGACCAGATTGGCTGCGGCTTCGCTCATCGGATAGTAACGGCTGTCGTCGTGCTGGCTGCTGATCCCCCCCAGATGCAACTCCGCGATATCATTGGCGATGCCCTGTTCGACTTTACGCCCAAGGTAGACAAAACGGCGTTGCGGATCGCTGGTGATGATTTGCTGTAATTGCGACAGCGGCATATTCAGCGCCGAAGCGAGATATTGCCATTTTGGGCTGTTCAGGTCGCTGTGCAGTTGCAGAACGCGGAAAGGGTCGGCGATGATATCTTTTGACGCGACGCTGAGCGCCAGCGGGTGGCCGTTACGGTCAGCAATGGTGCCGCGATCGGCCGGGATCACCGTGGAGCGCAATGAACGTTGATCCGCCTGACGTTCGAGCATCGGGCGGTTGAGCAGTTGCAAATAGCCTACGCGGGCCAGCAAAAAAACCATGCAACAGACGATGCCAAGACAGATCAGGGCAAAGCGTTTGGAATAAAAATGGGGTTGTGCATTGGCTTTTTTCGAGGACATGGTTGTTTCGCAAAGTCGTTAACGCTGATGTTGCCAAAGAATGAACAGCCCGAGGGTGCAAAACGCTTAATAAACCAGCACAAACCCGGGATTCATCATTCTGATTGATAATGAATTTTGTATCAGGCTCATCTTATAATAAGCCATTGCCGGGTTATGTTTAATTCAGTTGCGCTTTGTAAGTAACCGTTACTCTACCGACAACCACTCATCGGCTTCCTCGAACATCTCTTCCAGCATCTGGTTAAGATGAGAGCGCTCCTGTTTACTGGCGCCAGAGGTATTGAGGCCGTTTGCCTGCATGGGTTTTACTTTGACTTCGGCATCAGGAAACAGGCGGTGGACGCGTTTGGTCAGCTCAGCCTTAATTTTGTCGCTGGCGTCGGGGATCCCGGCCACATTGCGTTTGTCATAAACCAGTTCAACCAGCATTACCTTCATCCTTCACGTTACCCGCGACATTAGCCGCTGCGGCACATCTGTCGTTAAAATTAGCTGGCTAAATATACAGTAATAATCCAATGTGATTCAACCGTTTTTATGTCCTGCACTGGAATGCCATTCACGTTTCTCAGCGTAAATTCATGTAATACGCCATACATAGCTATTGTGAATGTTTTGTTGGAAGTTAGAATAGCCGCGGCACTTCATGATGAAGGCTATAAGGGAGTAATGAAGAATAAACAACGGCGTTCCGCACTGATTTTTTTCTGCCTGGCAAGTCTGGTCATACTGACATGTATGACGCAGCGTATTGCCGGGCTGAACGCGTTGTCTGCCTCCCTGCAACAAAATACGGTGACGCCACTGGCGTCCCCGGTGGTCACTGACAACACATCACAAGCCGCCGTGATCCCCACTCCCTGTGAGTTAAGCAGCAAATCGCTGCTGACAGCTCCCCCCGTTATTCTTGAATTTGCGCTGCTGGCCCTTGGCCTGCTGCTGAGCTTTTTGTCAGCAGGCAATCTGGCCGCTATCCGCATACTTCTCCCTGATGCCGTTCCTGTCCCACGCCTGCGGGTACATTTGCGGCTCTGTGTTTTCCGGGAATAAAAACGCGCCTCCGTTGTTGATTCGGATGTGACATTTTTATTTTTGGAGAAAATTATGCGTAATGCTTTCAGGGCGGCGATAGCCTGCCTGCTGCTGTGGCTGCCCGTGGTACACGCGGCGGATTCCGGCTGGCTGCAAAGCCCACACAATACCCACGCCAAAGTGCGTTTTCAGGCCGAACCGTCAGGCGATGAAACCCGGGTTCTGCTCTCAGTCAGCCTGGAAAAAGGCTGGAAAACTTACTGGCGTTCACCTGGCGAAGGCGGGGTTGCGCCGGTGATCGAATGGCAGCAGAGTGCCACGTCAGCACAATGGTTCTGGCCCACACCGTCACGTTTTGACGTCGCCGGGTTGACCACACAGGGCTATCACGATGACGTTACTTTCCCGATGGTGATTAAGGGGAAATCACCGGCGACATTGTCCGGTACGCTGACGCTGCCCACTTGCAGCAACGTCTGCATTCTTACTGATTATCCCTTCACTCTTGATCTGAATCAGTCGGGTGATTTCGCCGAGTTTTCAGGCCAGTTCGCTGCGGCTATGGGGCAGGTGCCTATTGAGCAGGGACTGACTGAAAGCGCTTCGGCCGCTTACCGGCAGGGCAGTTTGCTTATTTCTGCCAGCCGCGAGCAGGGGTGGCAGGATCCTGCGCTGTTTATTGATTCGCTGGAAGGCAGTGCCTTTGGCAAACCGGAGATAAAAATTGATGGCGCACAGCTGTCGGCGACGATACCCGTAACGGATGAATGGGGCGATGCGCCAGGGGATATCAGCGGAAAACAGGTGAGCCTGGTACTGGCTGACCGGGGGATTGCGCAGCAGCTCAACCTGCCGATTGGCCAACTGGCGGCATCAGAAGGCAGCGGCGTCGCACTCTGGCAAATAGCGCTGATGGCGCTGGCGGGTGGTTTTATCCTCAACCTGATGCCCTGCGTTCTGCCGGTGTTGGGCATGAAGCTGGGCAGCATCTTGCAGGTGAAACAGCGCGACAGGAAAAGCGTACGGGTACAATTCCTGGCCTCATCGGCGGGCATTATCACCTCGTTTCTGGCGCTCGCGCTGCTGATGACTGTGTTGCGTTACACCCATCAAACCCTCGGTTGGGGTATTCAGTTCCAGAGCCCGTGGTTTATCGGACTGATGGTGCTGGTTACGGCGTTGTTCACCGCCAATCTGCTGGGATTGTTTGAAATCAATCTGCCTTCGCGCATGACCACCCGTCTCGCCACGCAAAAACGTAGCGGGCTGGCGGGCAACTTTGCCGAAGGGGCCTTTGCCACTTTGCTGGCGACACCCTGTTCTGCGCCTTTCCTCGGTACCGCCGTGGCTTTCGCACTGGCAGCGTCACTGCCAGTGTTGTGGGGGCTGTTCCTGATGCTGGGGATTGGCATGAGCCTGCCGTGGCTGCTGATTGCCACCTGGCCAGGGCTGGCGCTGCGTCTGCCGCGTCCGGGGCGCTGGATGCTGCGCCTGCGCCTGCTGCTGGGCGTACTGATGCTGGCGGCCTGCCTGTGGTTACTGAGCCTGATGCAAAATCATCTGAGTATGCAAGCGGTGATGATTATCGCCGGCGTGATGTTATTGGCGTTGGTGGCGGCTTCACTGCGGCGCTACGGCAAGCGCAATACAGCGGTGGCGCTCTGCTTCGGGCTATTGCTGGGCGGTCTATTGATGTTAGTCGCCGCGTTCTCTTTCAGCGGGGGTAGCAAACCCCTGCAGGACGCCGTGAACTGGCAGCCGCTCACCGAACAGGCGATTAAACAGGCCCTCGCCGACCATAAAGTGGTGTTTGTTGATGTCACCGCTGACTGGTGCGTGACCTGTAAGGCCAATAAATTCAACGTATTGCTACGCGATGATGTGCAACAGGCATTGAGCGACAAACAGGTGGTGGCCCTGCGCGGTGACTGGAGCCGGCCGTCCAAACCTATCAATGAATTCCTGCAAAAGCGCGGCAGCGTTGCTGTTCCGTTCAACCAAATTTATGGACCGGGCATGCCCGCTGGCGAAATCTTATCGCCGCTGCTGACCCGTGACGCCGTTTTACAGGGGCTGAAAAATGCCCACGGAGATAAATAATGAAAACCTTAATGCTGATTTTAATGATGGTGATATCACCGCTTTCACTGGCGCAGTCACCGGCATCCGGGCCAAAACAGACGCCGGAACAGATCCTGTTCAGCGACCCGGCCACGCCGCGTTTTGGCGCCAAAGATGCCCGGTTGACGCTGGTATCGTTTACCGATTACAACTGCCCGTACTGCAAACAGTTTGATCCGTTGCTGGAGCGGCTGGTGAAAGAGAATCCTGAGGTTGCCGTTGTCATTAAGCTTCTGCCATTTCGTGGCACCAGTTCCATCAGTGCAGGCCGCGCAGCGTTAACCATCTGGGCGCAGCAGCCGGATAAATTCATGGCGTTGCATCAGCGGCTGATGGCCAAAAAGGGGCCGCAGGATGAAGAGAGTATCGATGCCGCAATCGCCAAAGTCGGTCTGGCACCGGTGAAAGTGACGCCTGAAAGCTATCTGCAACTGAAAACCAATGTGGAAATCGCCGAAGTGCTGGGCATTCAGGGGACGCCGGCCACCATTATTGGCGACCAGTTGGTGGCGGGGGCTATCTCGTATGAGGATCTCAATAAGTTGGTTAAAGCGCAGCTGGCAAAGGTGCAAAATGGCAAAAGCTAAACGTTGGGCCAAAGAGCTGGGTATCGGTGCCTTGCTGGTGATGGTGGTGCTGTTTGGCATGGATTTCCTGCGTGCACCACAGGCGCCCGCAGATTTCGGCCATCAGTCTTTGCAAACGCTGGATGGTCAGACTGTCACCCTCAACGAGAAAAGCCAGCAGCAGCCACTGCTGGTTTACTTCTGGGCGACCTGGTGCGGCGTGTGCAAACTCACCACGCCGGATGTCGGCAAGCTGGCTGCAAACGGTGAAAACGTCTTGTCCGTGGCGTTACGTTCAGGTGACGGCAGCCAGCTGCAACGTTATCTGCAGGCGAAAAATATTGAGATGCCGGTGGTGAATGATCCGCGTGGCGATATTTCCGCCCGATGGGATATCGGCGTCACGCCAACGTTTGTGATTATTGATAAGGGCAGGGTAGTGAGCACTACGACGGGCTGGACGTCTTATTGGGGAATGAAAGCCCGCCTCTGGTGGGCGGCCCGCTAAAAGGCGACCTGATTTGCCCGTTTGAATCCGCGCTGTGCGTATCCAAACGGGCTGCAACGATAACGCCTTTGCTGTGAGTGAAGCTTAATCAGCAATAAAGCGCTTTTCATCGGTCAGAACCTGTAACAGCAGACCCAGTTCCGGTTTCTGATCTTTGATGCGTTTGCCTTCAAGATTGTAAACGCGATAATCACCATCCCTTTCCAGCTGTAATGTTTGGGTTGGGGTGGTGATGATCAGCGTGCCGTTATCCGTGGTTGAGATCCAGTTATGACGGCGTTTGGCCGCAAACAGATCTTCGCCCTGCGAGTAGTCGGCAGACGAGGTGGTCACATGCAGCAGGCGTTGCATCAGGGTGGTCATCACGTCTTCATGATCGGTCAGTTTATTAATGGACTGTGCCGGTGCGCCCGGCCAGTGGATCACCAGGGGGACCTGCATCTGGTCACGGTTCATCGAATTACCAGAACCCCAGGTGCCATTTTCGTTCAGTTCAACGCCGTGTGCGGCGGTGATCACCACCACCGTTTTATCCAATACGTCATGCGCTTTCAGCTCCTGCAAAATCCCTGCAATTTGCTGATCAACTTCCTGCGCACCTTGCTGATAACGCTGGATGAAAACTTTACCCGTTGGTACTGCATCATTCCCCGCGCGCAGTGTGGTTGAAACCCCGTTTAGGCTGATGTAGGAGAACCATGGACGGTTGCTGCGCGTATTCAACCACTGTTGCCACTGCTGGGTGGTCAGCGAGTCAGGCTGATTGGTGGGGGCCGGTAAGGAGAAGTCGGTCAGTAATGACTGACGGTAAAGCGGGCTGTTAAATCCGTCGGAGGAGAAGAGACCAAATTCGTAGCCCTGCTTCGCCAGCGATGTCATCAGTACGGAGGATTTACGCGCCGAAATAATACCGTCCATATAGGTTGGCGAAATGCCGTAGAACAGGCCGAAGAGACCGGTATCAGCACGGTTGCCTGAACTGTAATGCTGGTTGAAACTGACATTCTGCCTTGCGAAGTCGGTCAGCGCAGGCATGTCTTTAACCGTGGAGGCGGCGTGAAGGCCATCAACCACGATCATCAATAAATTATAGTCACTGCCCTTATCACGGAAATTGATATCGCTCAGCGGATACTCCACTGACAGCGCTTCCGGATTACCTTGCTCAATGAGACGTTGCTCGTAGGCTTGAGCATCCAGCAGACCATGTTTCTCAAGGAATTTTCGGGCGGTCATCGGATAGGATAATGGCAGGTTAGATCGCTGCATGGTGATCGGGCGATAGAAATTGGCATCGGCCCAGATGTACATCAGGTGTGATACAAAAAAGGTCGTAATAAACAGCGCCACCAGTGGCTTGGCGAAATTACGGCGGTTTAGGCTGCGCAGTTTTTGCCACGCCCAGGTGCCGAATAACATTTCTACCAGGAAAATAACCGGCACGCAGATAAACATCAGTTGCCAGTCGCGGGCCAGTTCGCCTTGCCCTGGATTGACCACCAACTCCCATACCACCGGGTTGATGTGCAGGTGGAAGCGGGTAAACACCTCGGTATCCACCAGTAATAATGTCAGCCCGGCCGTGGCTAAAATCGCCGACAGGAACCGCAGCAGGCGCTGTGACATCACCACAAAGGTCAGTGGGAAGATGATCAGCAGGTAGGTGGAAAAACCGATAAAACTAAAATGCCCAAGCCAACTGACCAGCGAATAAATACGCCCCAGAAGGGAGGAGGGCCAGTCGGAGACAAAGAGGTAGCGGCTGCCGAGTCCAAGACTGAGCAGAATATTAAACAGGGCGAACCAGTGCCCCCAGCTGATCATCTGGGATACTTTTTCGCTAAAGCGCTGACGATTCGTCACCATAAGAGGTTTTGGGCAAATGTTGGATTAATGGGCTTTATCTTCTCTTATCGACGCTTGCAGTGCGCCGGCAAAAGAGCCTGCAATGGCTTTTCGCTGCGCAGGTGCGACGCTGGTATTGATTAAATTGGTCACCATGTTACCCAACACCATCAAAGACAGGTCGGTTGGGGTACGGTGTTTTTCCAGTACATTGGCCAGTTCTGAAAGAATCTGTTCAATGTGTTCGTCACTGTAACGAGATGATTGTGGCATGGATTAATGTGCTCAAAGCCTGACAAAGTGCAATATCTTAACGTATCGTGGCATCAGTTTCTGCATTTTTATAACGTGTAGGACGTTGAGATATTGATGGGATGTATTTGTACGTGTGTCAGCACACACGGCTTTGCGGTTGCAAGCGCACAGTATTCGGTGTTTGAATACGCGCCGCAGGCGAAAAATCATTCCATAAAACCGCCCCTTTTAAGATATTTCTACAGCATTCTATTTTTAGGAGAAACCCATGAGTCTGGATATCGAGCAGATTGCTCTGCACCAGTTGAACAAGCGTGACGAGCAGACGTTGGACGTTATGCTGCGCGATACCCTGTTGACCCCGAATGCGGCGGTCGAAGAGATGATGGCTGAATTGCATCGCGTTTATAGTGCCAAGAGTAAAGCGTATGGGTTATTCAATCAGGACAGCGAATTGTCTGTGGCGTTACGTCAGTGTCGCAAGGGGGAAGAGAATTTCCTCAATTTCAGCCGTGCTGCTACCGGGCGCTTGCGCGACGAATTATCAAAGTATCCGTTTGCTGAAGGCGGCGTGGTGCTGTTTTGTCATTACCGTTTTCTGGCGGCGGAGTATTTGCTGATCGCCGTGCTGAGCAGCCGCAGCAGTATGCGCGTCAACGAACAGTTGGACGTTAGCAGCATTCATTACCTTGATATCAACCATGCTGACATCGTGGCACGCATTGATTTAACTGAGTGGGAAACCAACCCTGAATCTACCCGTTATCTAACCTTCCTCAAAGGTCGGGTAGGGCGCAAAGTTTCCGACTTCTTTATGGATTTCCTGGGGGCTGCTGAAGGCCTGGACACTAAAGCGCAAAACCGTGGCTTGTTGCAGGCGGTTGACGATTTCTGTACCGAGGCGCAGCTCGACAAGAACGAACGTCAGAATTACCGTCAGCAGGTTTACACCTATTGCAACGAGCAGTTGCAGGCGGGCGAAGAGATCGCTTTAGATGAATTATCTGAAGAACTGCCACCGTGGAATGACAAAAAATTCAAAGAGTTTACTCAGGAGCAGGGCTATCAGTTGGAAGAGAGCTTCCCGGCAGATCGCAGCACTCTGCGTCAACTGACCAAATTCGCTGGCAGTGGTGGCGGTCTGAGCATTAACTTTGATGCGATGCTGATGGGGGAGCGCATTTTCTGGGACCCGGCGACCGACACGCTGACCATCAAAGGTACGCCACCCAATCTGCGTGATCAGTTACAACGGAAAGCGGGTAATAAATAAAACCTAGATTCCACCAATAAAAACGCCGCCTATATTGCTATGGCGGCGTTTTTATTTGTTCTCGCACGGCGTCCCGATGCGTCTCTACTCAGTCAGCGATTAAACGCGAACGAAGTCGATGTGAGCCAGTTTAGGCTTGAACGGGTGACGCTGTACTGCCTGAACTTTAACTTTGGTTTCTTTACCGTCGATAACCAAAATGATGGCTTCAGAGTAGAACTCCGCTTTAATTTCCATGTTCTTAACAGAATCATGGTCCAGTTTGATAGAAACTGGTTCAGCTGAGCCACCGTAAACGATAGCTGGGAATTTGTTCTCTAAACGCAGGCGGCGGCTCGCACCCTTGCCCTGCTCGTCCTGTGGACGTACTTCAACATTGATAGTAAACATTGTTTATTTCTCTAATAAAATAAGAACTGTTTGTTATGTGCCCCGCCACCTGCGACCGAGTGACGAGTTGAGTAATACCGCTTCGCACATGGCGAAAGCGGGCGGTATGATACCGGAGTCAGGGCGCAGCAACAACGAAAAACAACCAAAGTTGTCGATTAAAACCGCTTTGGTTGTTAGTTAAGGTTTACCCACGTAACTCATTGGCACGGCGATAGCGCCCCTGATAATCAAACACCTTCTCCCGAATCTGCCAGAACTGACCTTTCATGCGTGCGACGACAAAGTCGGGATGCCGCAGTAAAACCTGTTGCGCCACAACATCGGCCGCCGTTTGCCATTCCAGTACCACGCCCGGCGCACGCTGGTGCGGTCGCAGGAAATTGTGTAGAAATGCCATGCGCTGGGCGGGCGTGCTCAGGCGAAAGCGTTCGGAGACGTCGGCACCGTCTTCGTCGTAATAGGTGATTTTTAGCCATTCGCCTTTTTCATCACGACCATGTTCCAGATTCATCCCTCCGCAGCGTAGCACCAGCGCATCTTTCAGACGCAGGGCGGCTTTAAGCATATCGTCCGGGTCGACCAGGATCTCCTGACACTGCTGACAGCGCCGTGCGGCGATATCATTCTCCGCGCCACAGTGCGGGCAGCTTTTGAAGCGAAAGCGATAGTCGCACTGCTCGCGCTCACCGTCATCATCTTCCAGCACGCCCTGACAGCGGCGGCCAAAATGTTCAATCACCGTGCCATCTTCGGTGGTCTTTCCCCAGAAAATGTTGGCGAAACCGCAGGCCGGGCAAAACACCTGCACCGGTTTATTGTCACCGGCGGGTTTGCGGCTGCCGACTTCAGGCGTGAAAATATCGTGCGGGTTTCCGGCGTAATCGAGGATCAGACAGTCGGTTTTTCCCGGTGACAGGCGCAGCCCGCGCCCGACGATCTGCTGATATAAACTGACCGATTCAGTCGGGCGTAGAATGGCGATCAGATCCACATGCGGCGCGTCAAAGCCGGTGGTCAGCACTGACACATTGACCAGAAAACGCAGTTGCTGCTGTTTGAATTCACCGATCAGCCGATCGCGTTCAAGGGCCGGTGTCTGTGCGCTGATCAGCGCCGCCTGACCTTTAGGCAGCAGGCCGAAGATCTCACCGGCGTGCTCCACGGTGGAGGCAAAAATCATCACGCCTTTGCGGTCTGCGGCAAACTCAACGATTTGGCTGATGATGTGTGGAGTAATGCGCTTTTGCTGACGCAATTCGTCATTGAGGTCAGCCTCACTGAACAGGCCATTGCTGTTAGCTTGCAAGCGGCTGAAATCGTAGCTGACCACCGGCATATCGAGCCGTTCCGGTGGCACCAGGAAGCCGTTCTTGATCATATAGCGCAGCGGAAGTTCATAAATACAGTCGCGGAACAGGCTGTCGGCGTCGCCACGGATCATACCCTGATGGTGATACTGATAAATCCAGCCTTTGCCCAGCCGGTAAGGGGTGGCGGTCAGGCCGAGCAGACGAAGACGCGGATTGGCTGCGCGAAGGTGATGGATGATTTGCTGATACTGGCTGTTTTCATCGTCGGAAATTCGGTGGCATTCGTCGATGATCAGCAGGGAAAACTCTCCACCAAAGGCGTCAAGATTGGGGGCAACTGACTGAACGCTGCCAAACACCACTTTGCCGCTGCTTTGTTTGATATTCAGCCCGGCGGCAAAAATATCGGCGTCCAGCCCGTAAGACAGATATTTGCTGTGATTCTGCGCTACCAGCTCTTTGACGTGCGCCAGCACCAGCACGCGCCCCCGAGCAACCCGTGCGAGTTCAGCGATCACCAGGCTTTTGCCTGCGCCGGTCGGCAGGACGATCACCGCCGGTTGATCATGCTGGCGAAAATGGCGCAGCGTGGCGTCAACGGCATCTTGCTGATAAGGGCGTAGGGTGAAAGTGGTCACTGGCAAACTTCACTGGTAATAAATACAGGGGTTCAGTATGCCAAAAATTGTCGTTGATGGCGATCATCAACCCTTGTTAACTTTTATCGATCTGCGTCGCAAAACGGGGGGTTTTGAGGTTATACTGCCTGTTCACACTGGCAGTCCATCTGCCCCCGCTGAGTATTAATGGCACTTCGCAATTATTAACTCTTTGCACTTACAGAACCGAATAATCCTCAACCCTGTCAGTTACCCACGTGTAACGGCGGGGTGTTGTTTTTTATCAGGAATGCGATCTCTCAGATCGCCATCAAAGGTTAGGCAGATTCAATGCGTCTCGATAAATTTTTAGCCCAGCAACTGGGAGTCAGCCGTGCAATAGCATTGCGCGAACTCCGTAATAAACGCGTCACCGTTGACGGTGAAATTATCAAAACCGGTTCGCTGAAACTGGAACCGCAGCACCGTGTGGAGTTTGACGGCAACGTGCTGGAGCAAATCGGTGGCCCGCGCTACTTCATGCTCAATAAACCCCAGGGTTACGTCTGCTCGACGGACGATCCCGATCACCCGACGGTACTCTATTTCCTCGAAGAGCCGGTGGCGTACAAGCTGCATGCGGCTGGGCGTCTGGATATCGATACCACCGGTCTGGTGCTGATGACCGATGACGGCCAGTGGTCACACCGTATTACGTCGCCAAAACATCATTGCGAAAAAACCTATCTGGTGACACTGGAGCAACCGCTGGCGGCAGACACTGCCGAGCAGTTCACTGCGGGCGTCCAGTTACATAACGAAGATTCCCTGACGAAACCGGCCGTGCTCGAGCAGCTCGAAGAGTGTGTGGTGCGTCTGACTATCAGTGAAGGTCGCTATCATCAGGTGAAACGCATGTTTGCCGCCGTCGGCAACCGCGTCGTGGCGCTGCACCGTGAGCGCATTGGCGGGATTGTGATGGACGATGATTTGGCGCCCGGTGAATACCGTCGCCTGACCGAAGAAGAGATTGCCAGCGTTGAAGTCCACCGCTAGTTATTCAGGGCATGAAGAAAGGAGTTGGTGAACGTGCAAGAGAACCGGGTATCCCACATAGGTTTGATTTTTATCCTGGGATTGATATCGATGCTGATGCCACTGGCTATCGATATGTATCTGCCGAGTATGCCCGTGATCGCGAAGGAATTTGGCGTGCCTGCGGGCAGCGTGCAGATGACCCTCAGCGCCTACACGCTGGGCTTTGCTATCGGGCAGCTGTTTTACGGGCCGATGGCCGACAGCCTCGGGCGTAAACCGGTGATCTTCTGGGGCGTGCTGGTGTTTGCCATTGCCGCCGGTGCCTGCGCCCTGGCGCAGTCGGTGGAACAGCTGGTTCACATGCGTTTCCTGCACGGTCTGTCAGCCGCCGCCGCGAGCGTGGTGATTAACGCCCTGATGCGCGATATGTTCACCAAAGACGAATTCTCCCGGATGATGTCTTTTGTGGTGCTGGTGATGACCGTGGCACCGCTGTTGGCCCCGATGCTTGGCGGTATGCTGATGGTCGCCTTCAGTTGGCACGCGATCTTCTGGGCGATGGCGATAGCCGCCCTGATCGCCGCGATCCTGGTGGCGGTGTATATCAAAGAGACTCTGCCAAAAGAGCGGCGGCAGAAATTTCGTCTGCGCACCAGCCTGGGCAACTTTGCGTCGCTGTTTCGCCATAAGCGCGTGCTCAGTTACATGTTGGCGAGTGGTTTCTCATTCGCCGGCATGTTCTCCTTCCTCAGCGCCGGTCCGTTCGTCTATATCGAACTTAATGGTGTATCGCCGCAGAACTTCGGTTTTTACTTCGCGTTGAACATTGTTGCGTTGGTGATCCTGACGCTGATCAACAGCCGCAACGTGCGGCGTCTGGGGGCCGAGAAAATGTTCCGTTTCGGCTTGATTGTGCAGTTCATCATGGGCTTCTGGCTGTTGGCGGTGTGCGTTTTAGGGCTGCCATTCTGGATGTTGGTGGTGGGGGTTGCCGGTTACGTGGGGGTCATCGCGATGGTGACGTCTAACGCGATGGCGGTGATCATGGATGATTTCCCGCACATGGCAGGAACCGCCGCATCACTGGCGGGTACGCTACGCTTTGGCACCGGGGCGCTGATCACCGCGCTGCTGGCGCTGGTTCCGTCGCACAGCGCCTGGCCGATGGTCATCAGTATGGTGTTCTGCGTCGTGTCGGCAATGCTGCTGTATCTGTATGCCAGCCGGCCACAGGCCATCAAAGCTCAGTAATTGGCTGTCAATAAACTATGCTGGCTAAATTTAATTATCTTAGCCAGCATTTTATTAATAAATATAATTATTTATGGTTAAAGGTATTCAATCTCTCAATACTCGACTTATAACCTAAAATAAGATAAGCAACTTGTGCTTCCACGCCGAACATTAGAGCCTGTCTTTCTTCCGGTGTTAATTTATTTTTCCTTGCTACCAGTGCAACTTTCTGCATTGACTCTACAACGTCATCCATTTCTTTTTGAAGACTTTTAACGACTTCCAGCGTGGCCGGGTTTGCTAAATCCAGTAATACCTTGTCAGCGGTATCACGTATAATCATAAATTCAGCAGGGGTGGTAATATTGTCTTTAGCAATATCTTTTAATGGTTTATCTATATTGGGATTCGTTGAAGTAAGTGTTAAGGCCATAATTATCTCCAGAGTGCAAAGTTAACTTCGTCAAGACTTACGCTTAAATGTTAGTACAAACTTCAACTTCGTCTAATTTTAAATCTCAAAATTTGGATTTATTTCATCAATAATAATACTTACCTGTGAAATTATTATCATTTACAAGCATTACGCTCTGAGTCATATCATTTATTGTTCAGCTGGCAATTTGCGCTTTAATCCCTTCTGCCTTACGCATTGCCCGTGCCCTGGCATATTCATCGGCCATGGCTTTGGCTTTAGCGCCCGGTATCAATGCCATATCGCACTCTTTCGGCAACAGCGTGGTGACCAGCGCGGCAATCAACAGGGAGGCAACCAGCGCATAAATCGCCATGCTCTGACCGTAGAAATTAACCAGCACCCCGACCAGATACGGGCCACAGAAGCCACCCAAATTTCCCAAACCGTTGATCACGCCACGGGCGCTGCCGGCGACTTCCGGCGTGGTGACTTTACTCGGAATGGTCCAGAAGGCGCTGGTCGCCGCTTGCAGGAAGAAACCGGCACCGACCAGAAAACCGTAGGACGCCATAATATTATGGCTGACGCTCACGGACGCAGCCAGACAGGCGGCGAACCCGCACAGCGGCAATACAATGAACAGGCGGCGCTTACCGGTTTTGTCTGACAGCACGGACATCGCGAGTATGCCCATCATCGTCCCGACGTAAGGGATGATGGCCAGCATACCGACTGAACTCATGTCGCCGCCGGTGAGATTTTTCAGGATAGTTGGCAACCACAGGGTGTAGCCGTAAATCCCGGTCTGATAGAAGAAGTTTATGATGATCAGTTTTCTGATTGAGCTGTTGCGGAACACCTCTTTCAGCGGGGCATTTTGTACGGGTGCCAGCGCTTTCAGTGCCTCACGCTCGCGATTCAATTCGGTCACTAGGTAGGTGCGTTCACGCTCTGATAACCATTTGGCTTCTTCCGGGCGGTCGCTGATGGTGAACCACCAGAACACCATGACCACCACGGACAGCAGGCCTTCGATGATGAACAGCCAGCGCCAGTCGAGGACATCCAAAATCACGCCGGAAAGCGGGGCGGTGATCATTCCTCCCAGTGGGGCAAACATCAGTACGTAGGCATTGGCACGGCCACGTTCTTTGTCCGGGAACCAGTTACTGACCATGGTCAGCACGATCGGCAGCATTCCGCCTTCGGCAACCCCCAGCGCAAAGCGCAGGAATAACAGCTGATATTGGTTAGTCACCAGGCCGGTGAGAACCGAAATAATCGCCCATGCCACCAATGACCAGGCGATGAATTTACGCCCACTGCCGTGTACCGCCAGACTGCCGCCAGGCACCTGCAAAAACAGATAGCCGATAAAGAAGATACCGGCTGCCAACCCGGCCATTGATGAGGTAATACCCAATTCAGCGTCCATGCCACCCGGCATGGCGAAACTGATATTAACCCGGTCCATAAACGAGATAATACAGGCAATTAATATCGGCGTAATAACGCGTAACCAGCGGGCTTTGGGGATTCTGTTATCCATCGTTAACACCTCGGCTATCCCCTTCATACTTCAAGTTGCAGGTGCGTTGGCCGCGCTCAGTCACCCGAATCACTTACCTGAGTAAGCTCATCGGGATTCCCTCATTTGCCGCCTTCCTGCAACTCGAATTATTTTGGGTATATACAGGGAACCTTTGCCAGTAAAATAATTACTGATAAAGCATCTATATTATCTTGATTAAAATAAGTGGATTAAAGGACTGAAAATTTTGAGGATGACTTTTCATCGAGGCGTTTATGTAAATTCGCCAATACTTTTTCACTCATGGCCTGGCGTGTTTCATGCGTAGCGCTGCCCACGTGCGGCTGTAAAACCACATTATCCATGCTGATTAATTCATGAGGAACGCGGGGCTCATCGGCAAAAACATCCAGCCCTGCGCCGCCGATATTTTTATTCTGTAATGCCGTAATTAAATCCTGCTGATTGATCACGCTGCCACGAGATATATTGATGACCAGGCTGTTGTCAGGCATTGCGTCAAATATGGATTTATTAATCACGCCCGCAGATTGCGGCCCGCCGGAAACGGCGATCACCAGCACATCGACCTGTGCGGCAAGATGTTTAATGTCCGGGAAGAAACGGTAAGGCAGTTCGGGTTTTTCGTTATTGCTGGCGTAGCTGATGGACATATCAAAGCCGCTGGCGCGACGGGCAATCGCCTGACCAATCTGGCCCATGCCAAATATTCCCAGACGTTTACCGCTGATTTTACTCGACAGCGGAAAACCGCCTTCCAGCCATTTGCCTTCGCGAACAAACTTATCGGCCTGACAAACATTACGCGATGTTGCCAGCAGTAATGCCATCGCCATATCGGCGACGTCATCGGTTAATACGCCGCTGGTTATTTCAACCTGAATATTATTTTTAGCCGTGTAGGCGAGATCAATGGCATCGGTGCCGACGCCAAAAACAGAAATAACCTTTAAATCGGGTAAGCATTCCAGAATACTATTATCAACACCGACATCGCCGCGCGTCACTAAGCCGAGAATGCCTTTTCCGTGGGCGGCTAAAAATGCCTGTTTATCCTGCTGGTCAAAATATTTATCCACGGAAAACTGTTGTTCCAGTTTTTCGGTCAGGCTATCCATGACCGGAGCCAGAATTAATACGCGTGATTTTTGTTGTTGGGTCATTGTCGTTACCTGCCAAAGTTTGCTTCTCAGAATCGATGTTCTAATAAAAGCATTTTCAGGAAACTATTTCGTGACCGGCATCACGTTGGATCATGTTAAAAAAGAGTGTTACTGGTAACGTGATCGTTAACCACAATCTGCAGATGTCGGGTCATTGGTGTCGCCAGGGGCAATACAGATTATATCGTGCCGCCCATAGAGATCCGGTAGTGCAGATCGACCCGCTCGATCGTTGGCAGGTTTTTGATTTTTTTCAGGATAATCTCAGCGGCGACTTTGCCCATTTCAAAGCGAGGCGTGATAACGCTGGCCAATAATGGCGTGGTGGCCAGGCCAATGTCCAGACCGTGGAAACCGGAAATCGCCATCTCTTGCGGCACTTTGATGCCAGATTTCAGACACTCCTGTAACACCCCAACTGCAATATCATCATTAGTGCATAACACGGCATTAACCTGCGGGTAGAGCTGGCGGGCCAGCGCCAACATCCCGGCACCGATGGAAACGGATGAGACTTTATTCGGCGTAATATGCATAGGTTCAAGCTGGCGTTCCTGCATGGCCTGGCTGTATCCCTGATAGCGTTTCTTGTCGCGGGCATCCGACATCGATCCGAAATAGACCACGTGTTGCTTACCGCTGGCGAGCAGGGTGGCGGCCATATCATACCCGGCCTGAAAGTTGTCGAAACCGACGGCAATACGACCGTGAGTGTCATCAAGATCCATCACCTGCGCCACCGGGATCGCGGCGGCATTCAGATACTTGTCGGCTTTGAGCGTATGTACGGAGTCCGTGAGGATCAGACCTGCCAGCTGGTAGGTCAGCAGATTGATGATGTGTTCTTCTTCGCGCTCTTTGCTGTACTCGTAATTTACCACCAGCGTCTGAAAGCCTTGCTGCGACGTCACAGACTCAATGCCCGCCAACAAATCTGAGAAAATCTGGTTGTTAAAAGAGGGGACCAGAATACCAATACGCGGCGTTTTCTGTGGCCGCTCGGCGTCTTCCAACGGATACCCCACTTCTTCCATGACTTTGGCAATGCGCTCGCGGGTTTCCGGCGAGACCTTTTCGGGGGTACGCAGAAAACGGCTGACAGTCATTTTTGTCACGTCGGCGAGTAACGCGATATCTTGCAGTGTGACGCGCTGGTTTCTCATCCGAGGAGTCCTGTGTGAAGAAAAGTAGTCGGAAACAATAAGCCTGATTATGCAGCAAAAAAGGCAACAACATGTTAGCAAAATGATAGGGATCACGCTTGTGGTAACAGAGTTTGTTAACACGAAGCAGAGTGATCTGCATCACAGTTTGGCCGCCCATAAACCGCTTAAGTGTGAAGTAACTTTTTTATATGGACATCGATCATGACAAACCTTTTCTCCCTCGATAACAAAAAAATTCTGGTTACCGGCTCCACGCGCGGACTGGGTTTCCTGCTGGCAAAGGGCCTGGCGCAGCACGGCGCTGAAATTATTGTCAACGGAACCTCGGCAGACACCACCGCCCGCGCAGCGGAAACACTGCGCGCTGAAGGCTTTATTGTGCACCCGGTCTCGTTCGATGTGACCGACAGCCGGGCAGTGAATCAGGCCATCGACCATATCGAAAAGGAGATTGGTGCGATTGACGTGCTGGTCAACAATGCCGGTATTCAGCGCCGTCATAAGTTTACTGAATTCCCGGAAAAAGACTGGGATGACATTATTGCGGTCAACCAGAAATCCGTTTTTCTGGTTTCACAAGCGGTGGCCCGCTATATGGTCAAACGTGAGAAGGGTAAAATCATCAACATCGGTTCGATGCAAAGTGAACTGGGCCGCGACACCATCACGCCTTATGCCGCGTCTAAAGGGGCGGTAAAAATGCTCACCCGCGGCATGTGCGTTGAACTGGCGCGCTACAATATTCAGGTAAACGGCATCGCGCCGGGCTACTTCAAAACCGACATGACCCAGGCGCTGGTGGATAACAAAGAGTTCTCTGACTGGTTATGCAAACGCACGCCAGCCGCGCGCTGGGGCAACCCGGAAGAGCTGATTGGCGGCGCAGTGTATCTGTCATCCAAAGCGTCGGATTTCGTCAATGGTCATCTGCTGTTTATCGATGGCGGCATGCTGGCGGCAGTATAATACCCGTCATCCTTCAAGCTGTCTCTGCGTTGGCTGCCTTCATTTACCCCAGTGACTTACTTATGTAAGCTCCTGGGGCTTCACTCAGTTGCCGCCTTGATACAGCTCGGATGATTTAGGGTATTCCCTGGAACAGGAATAGATATGAAGAAAATTGCATTAATCACCGGCGGCGGTAGCGGCATTGGGTTGAGTGCGGCGCAGGCGCTGGCGGCAGGCGGCTTCACGGTGATTATCACCGGACGCAATCTGGCTAAACTTGAGCTGGCTGTGTCGCAGTTTCCTGCCGGGCAGGCGGTGGCGCATCAGTTGGATGTGACCAGTCCGCCGTCGGTAGAGGCTTTGTTTGCTGAGATTAAAACGACCTTCGGGCGGCTGGATCTGCTGTTTAACAACGCCGGAACCAACGTAAAAGATGTGCCCATTGAGCAACTGGCGGTGGAGGACTGGCTGGCGGTGATCAATACCAATCTGACCGGTGTGTTTCTGTGCACCCGCGCGGCGGTCGGTTTGATGAAACAGCAAATCCCGATGGGCGGGCGCATTATCAACAATGGCTCGATATCGGCCCAGTCGCCGCGTCCAAACTCGGCGCCTTATACCGCCAGCAAACACGCCATTACCGGCCTGACAAAATCGACGTCGCTGGATGGCCGCGCATTTAATATCGCCTGTGGGCAGATTGATATTGGCAATGCGGCCACCGACATGGGTAATAAGGCGCTGGCAGGCAGAATGCAGGCCAATGGTGAAATTGCCGAAGAGCCGGTGATCCCGGTGGAACGTATTGGTGAAGCCGTGGCCTATATGGCCGGTTTGCCGCTCGACGCCAATATATTGACCATGACGATTATGGCCACCGCTATGCCGTTGGTCGGGCGGGGATAATCTATTAATTAACGGAGAGTGTTTATATCAGATTATTTTCAGCTAATGAAATATTCATGTAATTAATGAAGTTCAGTTGCTTCATTAATTATTTGATTGCTTTTGTTTGAGGAGTGACACGTCTTCAATATAACTACTCTGATTTTTTATTATGTTAGTTTGAAAATCTAATAGAGAACACTCTGTTAGATGTCAAATAATATAATTTAATTGGAGAGTTAAAAGATGATTTTTAAATGCAAAGTATTACCTGCTGTTATTTTTGCGCTCAGCAGTTCACTGTACTCATGTTACAGCCTTGCAACTGAAATTGTAAATGTGCCGGACACCAAGTTCCGGACTTGCCTTAATGACTATTTACACCATCTCCCTGATGCACCGATCACTGATACTGAACTAGCAAGTTTAGAGGGCCAACTTAGCTGTGCTGAAATGGGGGTTGCGGATATCACTGGCGCTGAATATCTGGTTAATGTGACTTATTTGAATGTTGAATATAATCAGCTGACGTCGTTGGCACCCTTAGCTAACCTGACACAACTTACCCGTCTGGCTGCAGGTGGCAACCACATCACAACCGGCGCTCCGCTGAAAAGTCTGGTCAACATGACGGATCTTGATCTCAATAATAATAGTTTGAGTGACGGTGACTTTATTGCAGAGATGGAACCATTGGTGAGTCTTAATTTGAGTACTAATAATATTAGGAGTTGCCCGGGGATTGAGGGTTTAAAAAACTTGAAAAACATCTACCTCCAGGGTGCAAGAATGACTGACATCTCTAATTTTGGTGGATTAACACAGGTTGAGCAACTTAATTTGTCTGAAAATGGTCTCAGCGATATGTCAGTATTATCCCGTATGACCTCTCTGACATTCCTGGAGATTGATAAACAGGATATACAGATTAACCCTGTGGCTAACACCGGGACTCTGACTATTGATAATCCGGTAAAAAGCATTGATGGTTCTCTGGTTACCCCCACGACGATCAGTAACGACGGTATTTATGAAAATGGCCAAATTACCTGGTCTTCTATCCCTGCGGGTACTGACGATGTGACATTTGATTTTAGTCAGACAATAAGTGTTGACGGTCTGGAAGTACCCTTCAGCGGCTCAGTCACTCAATATCTGGAGTAACGTTACCTACTAAAGTAAAGCGCCCTGAATAGTCGGGCGCTTTTTTATGAGCCAGGTTAAATCTACAGCGTCGGATGCGCAGTCGTTTTTCTTTCCAGCAAGCAGCGGTAAATCAGCCCGCCTGCAATCCCGCCAAGAATAGGTACCCGCCAGAAGGCCAGCGGCTTTCCGTTATTTTGTCAGCTTACGCTTTCTTCCCAGCCAGAATATTAACAGCAGCAGAATCACCACACCCGCCACCATCGCCGGCACCATATAAGGTTGCAGTTTAGCCAGCAGCGTTACCGGGCCACCGGCACGCAGCACCGCAACGTCATGGGCATTGACCTGAATTGCCGCATTGCCGTAATTCTTCAGCACATAATTGGAGATATCGGCAATCTGCTGGTCATCAAGCTGACCGACGTAGGAACCTTCACCAAATTTCGGCATCAGTACATGCTCATTGCCGACCTGGCGGTCTACGCCGTAGAGAATGGCGGAGATCAGGTTAGACGCATTGCCCATGCCGGTCGCGGTGTTGTTATAGAGCGACGGGTAGGCCTGATTTTTGCTGCCCGAGCCATCCGGCTGGTGGCAACTGGCGCAGTAGCCGCTGAACAAGGCCGCACCGCTGGTCAGCGTGTTATTGGCGTTGGCCGGGTGCGCGCCGCGTAAACCCTCTTCGACATTCACCGGCTTGCCGAAGGTATCGGCGGCCTGCTTGTCTGCCGGGTCACGTACCGGCGTACTGTTTTTCAGGTAGAAAGCGATAGCATTCAGATCCTCATCCGGCATGTATTGCAGGCTGTTTTGCACCGCTTCTGCCATGCCACCGGCGGCCTGATTTTTACCGGCAGTACGGCCGGTTTTCAGATATTCCACCAGTTGCGCCTGCGACCAGTTGCCGATACCGCTCACCGGGTCCGAACTGATATTTGGCGCATACCACGGGCCGACCATCCCGCCCGCCAGCGGTTTGTCTGTCACCGACCCCATCATCAGGTTACGCGGCGTATGGCAGGTGTCACAGTGACCGGCGCCGTTGACCAGATAGGCCCCACGGTTCCATTCGGCACTTTTACTGGCATCCGGTTTAAACGGTGTGCTGTCGAGATACATCATGTTCCAGCCCGCCATCGCAATACGCATATTGAACGGGAACGGCAGGGCGGTCTCTTCGGTCGGTGTTTCCACCGGTTGCACGCCCTGCTGGAAATAGACGTACATCGCTTTGATGTCTTCGTCACTCATATGGCTGTACGAGGTGTATGGCATCGCCGGATAGAGATTTTTTCCGTCCGGGCGAACACCCTGGCGAACTGCGCGCGCGAACTGCGCTTCGGTGTAATTACCGATACCGAAAGCTTTTGACGGCGTGATGTTGGTGGTGAAGATCGTGCCCATCGGCGAGTGAATCGCGTAACCGCCCGCAAACGGCTTACCGCCTTCCGGGTTGGTATGACAGGCCTGACAGTCAGCGGCGGTGGCAACCAATTTGCCCTGACGTGCCAGTTCAGCCTGATCGTCGGCGGCCAGCGCGGCGCTACTCAGCAGCAAACCCAGCAACGCGGCGGTAAGGCCTTTAAACATCAAATTTCTCATGCGTCACCTGCCAGTTGCTTCGCCATATCGTCTGCGGCTTTCAGGCCCAGCGCGGCCATGGTCAGCGTACTGTTCACCACGCTGGAAGAGGGGATCGCACCGCCGCCTGGCAACCACAAATTAGCGTGGTCATGGGTGCGGCAGTTGCCGTTCACCACGGAATCCTTCGGATCGCTGCCCATAATGGTGCCGCCCATAATATGGTTGTTGGCGTTGAGGCTGGTGGTGATGTTGAATTCGTCCGCCATAAACAGCTGGCCGATGTGCTCCAGTTGTTTGTGCGCCGCTTCAGCACCCTTTCGCACATAATCCCCTACGTCGTAATGAATGTCAGGGCAGGGCAGACCATGTGGATCTTTACGGGTGGCGCTCAGCGTCAGACGATTTTCCGGATCCGGCAGCGGTTCGAGGCTGATGGACAAGTCCACACCATAAATGGTGCGGCGGCGGATCTCTTCATCCAGTTCTTTACCCACCAGGCCCATCTGCAGGGCTTTCGAGGTGGCCGGAATCACACGGTTGATGTTGTTGAGGATCATTTTGTTGGCGGAATACTCTTTGCGGAATTCGCCATCGCGTGGGCCGACCAGACAGCTGCTCTGCGCCGGACCACGGCCAATCCACAACGGTTCCTGCGCGATAAAGGTACAGTGAAAACCGGAGTGATCCATCATGTTACGGCCAACGTGATCGGACGAGTTGGCAATGCCGTTCGGGTTTTTATCGTTAGCGGCCATCAGCAGCAGACGCGGGGTTTCGATACCGTTACAGGCCAGCGCAAACACTTTGCCGGTGGCTTTGTGTGACTGCTTTTTGTTGTCCAGCCAGTGAACGGCGGTGACGTTGTTATCCGCGTCGGTGTCGATTTTGTACACCACGGCTTCGGCCAGCACCACGGCACCTTTATTCTCGGCGCGTTCGACGTGGGCAATACCGTTATACATGGCACCAATCGGGCAAATTGGCTGGCAGTTGTTATTACCGCAGCAGGTCGGGCGACCGTTCCACGGACGGGTACTGCGGCCCTGCGGAATAGGCACCGAGCGGTAGCCGTGCGGGTTTACCACTTCGGCGAAACGGGTATCGCCATAACCATAAGGCACCTGTTCCATCGGATAAGGCTTGCTGCGTTCAACCGGGGATTGCAGCGCGGGGTCATTTGGACCGGCAACGCCAATCTCTTCTTCTGCACGGCAATAATAAGGTTCGAGTTCGTCGTAGGAGATAGGCCAGTCGCGGCCCACGCCGTACAACGTCTTCATTTTGAAATCGTTAGGAACATGGCGCCAGCAGGAGGCCGCCCAGTGCCAGGTCGTACCACCGACGGTACGCAGATAGCCTTGTTTGAAGCTGCTGGCACTCGGACCGGTCAAATGTACGTAATTATTTTCGGGGAAGTAGAGCGGCGCGGGGGCGTTTTCAGACTGCGGGTATAAACCCTGATAATCCGAGCCCGCACGGTTTTCAAACGGCATATTGCGCCAGTTTTCCACCGCCTGCGCACGTTCGATGCGCAGACCGGCTTCCAGCACCAGGACTGAAAATCCCTGGCTGACCAGTTGATCGGCGATCATGCCGCCCACCACGCCGGAACCGACAACAATCACATCAGCGGACGCATCACCGTTCGCCATAAATTCTGGTTTTTTCATCAGGCTTTGCTCACATCAGTCTTGGGTGTCGCCGGGCCAAAACGGTCGGCATTCATCGATTCAGGCATCGCGGCCGCAGGAGGGGCGGCGGTAAACCATAAGGGGCCGTTGCCACAGTAGGTCGGCACAATCAAGCCGTCGCTCACCGGGCGATACATCAGGGCATCTTTATAAGAGACCAGAATGGAATCGATACCATGGCCAACTGTGCCGGTATACCACGCCGTGACGATACTGGTCAGTAACTCGCCTAAACCTTTTTGCTTCGCCAGTGTCTGTAATTGACTGGCCGACTGGTCATTGTTAACCAGCGCATGGAGTTTGCTGACCTGTACCGCGAAGTCGGACTGACTGCGAAAGAAAGCATTGAAAATTTGTGCTGATGCGCCTTCACTGAGGTTCTTATGTTCAGTCACGGCTTGAGAAACCAGGTAGAACTGGCCGAAAATAACCGGTGAAGTGGTCGCGGTCTCTTTTTCAGCCTGTGACAGGAACGGGAAGCCGAGCAGAGTGGTGGCGACCATCGCTGACGTGAGGCCCTTAAGCATGTCACGGCGACTGAAACCGGTCCCATTGCTGGGTGTGATGCTATGAATAAGGGAAGGATTATTGTCCATCTCATCTCTCGCTGGTGTTGGGGTGTAAGCCAAAGCGGCCCGGGTAAAAGGGTAAACCATGAAAACGGTGCGGATGATAAGCCTAAATGTAAGAAACTAAGCAAACAAATCGTGCGAATTATTTAACATCCCGTCACAATTATACCCTTGGTTCTGCAACAAATAAAGATAACCCACGGGGTTGTTTTATGCCGATATGATCTTAAACCAATGGGGTGGAGGATGGGGTAATGGTTTTTTAATTACATGAAAACTAATGCGTTATTCTATTATTTGGTTTTCGTGTCGTGCATTGTTTGTTTTTTATTTGTAAATAAAAAAGACTTTAAAAGTAGCGTTAATGGATTAAATTGGTTGAGATATAAGACAAAAAAGGTTACAAATAGCCCAAAATGAGATCTGGCTCGCAGAATGATGATGAGTTGGACATAAAATCAGCGATTGACTCTGTGCTTCCTGTGACTAAGTTGCAAATATGTTAAGTATTTTTGACATCGCACAGGCATATTCAGTGTTAATCGTCTATAACTGGGTGTATATGTAGTTTTTGTGTGAATGATTTGTTGTCATAAATCATCATCTGGGGATTCGCGTGAATAATATCCAACTTTCGGTAGTACATCGTTTGCCGCAAAGTTACCGATGGTTATCGGGTTTTGCCGGTATCAAAGTTGAACCGATTCCGCTGCCAGGCGGCGAAGAGGGCAGCAACCTGATTGGGCTCAAATTATTGAGTCATGAAGGAGATGTTGCCTGGCAGGTGATGCACCGCCTTACCGAGTGCCTGCAAGAAATTCAGGTTGAAAGCGCGGTGGTTGAATGTGACGGCCAGCCTTGCCTGTTTGTAAAACGTGACGACGAAAGCGCCACCCTGTGTCGCCTGAAAAATACCGGTGCGGCTATTGCTGAAACCGTTTCAGCGCTCTACCCCTTCTGACGCTTCGCTTTCCCCTTCAGGTTGTTAATGCCGAGAGTGACAGTAACTCCTGCGTATAGGCATGCGCGGGTGCGCTGAAAATTGCCTCACATTCGCCTTGTTCCACCACTTTCCCATCGCGTAACACAATTAACTGATGACACAACGTGCGTACTACCTGTAAGTCGTGGCTGATAAACAGATAGGACAAACCGAGGCGTTGCTGCAATTCGCTGAGTATCGCTAAAATCTGTGCCTGTACGGATTTATCCAGCGACGAGGTGGGTTCATCCAGGATCAGTAGTTCGGGTTGCAGGATCAGTGCGCGGGCAATGGCAATGCGCTGGCGCTGGCCACCGGAAAACTCGCCCGGATAGCGGTGGCGCGTGTCGGGATCCAGACCCACTTCCTGCATCACCTCAATCACCCGCTGTTCGCGCTGTGCCTCACTGAGTTTCTGATGCACCAGCAATCCTTCGGCGATGATCTGCATGACGTCGAAACGCGGATTAAGCGCCGAGAAGGGATCCTGAAATACCACTTGAATTCGGCGGCGAAAAGGCAGCATCTGGCGGCGGTTAAAGCGGTGCAGTGGCTGGCCGTCGAACAGGATTTCGCCCTGAGAATTCAACAAACGTAACAGCGCCAGACCGGTGGTACTTTTTCCTGAACCCGATTCGCCGACCACCCCGAGACTTTCTCCCCGACGCAGGCTGAAACTGAGCTGGCTGACGGCCTGCTTTACGCTGACCGTACGGCGTAGCAGACCCCGTTTTTGAGTGAAACCCACGCTCAGGTTTTTGACTTCCAGTAGCACCGGCTGTTGCGGTGTCAGAGGCCGCGGTCGGCCCTGAGGTTCAGCCTGCAATAATTGCTGCGTGTAGGCGTGCTGAGGCTGGCTGAACAGCATGGCACGCGGTTGCTGCTCCACGACGCGACCCTGTTGCATCACCGCCACATTGTCGGCCAACTGACGCACGATTTTCAGATTATGGGTGATGAACAGCATCGCCATGCCCATCTCTTGTTTTAGTTCGTCGAGCAGACGGAGGATTTGCGCCTGAACCGACACATCCAGCGCGGTGGTGGGCTCATCGGCAATCAGCAGTTTGGGCTGCGTCATCACCGCCATGGCAATCATGACACGCTGACGTTCGCCACCGGAAAGCTGATGTGGGAAATCACCCAGTCGGGATTTTGCATTGCGGATCCCCACCCGGTCGAGACAGCTGATGATTTCACCTCGTGCAGCCTCGCGGCGCATTCCCCGATGCAGTGACAGCACTTCCGCCAGTTGCTTTTCAATGGTGTGCAGCGGGTTAAGTGACACCATGGGTTCCTGAAAGATCATCGAAATCTGGTTGCCACGAATGCCACGCAGCGTATTTTCGCCAGCGTTGAGCAGTGACTGCCCGGCAAACAGGATCTCACCCTGCGGATAACTGACCGCAGGCAATAAGCGCAACACCGACAGCGCAGTCACGCTCTTACCCGAACCAGATTCGCCCACCAGGGCCAAGGTTTCACCCGCGTCAATGTTTAGCGAAACGTCGCTGACCACCTGATGAAACCCATTGCCCTGATGAAAGGCCACGCTCAAATTCTGAATACTCAACAGCGGAGAATGTGCCATATCAGCGTACCTTCCTGAAAACGGTCTGGGGCGGTGAGGCCGGGTCAAACGCATCGCGCACCGCTTCGCCGATAAAAATCAGTAACGAAAGCAGGGAGGCCAATAACACAAATGTACTGATACCCAGCCAGGGCGCTTGCAGGTTGTTTTTTCCTTCCATCAGCAGGCTGCCGAGTGATGGCGAACCGATTGGCAGGCCAAAGCCCAGAAAATCCAGTGATGCGAGCGTGGTGATTGAACCGCCGAGGATAAAGGGCAGGTAGGTCAGGGTAGCGACCATGGCGTTCGGCAGCATATGGCGCAGCATGATCATGCGGTCGCTGACGCCCATCGCCTGCGCGGCGCGGATATAATCAAAATTACGGGTGCGCAGGAATTCGGCCCGCACCACGCCGACCAGAATCATCCAGCCGGAGAGCACGCTGATCAGCAGCAGCCACCAGAAATTGGGCTGCACCACGCTCGAGAGCATGATGATAAGAAACAGCGTTGGCATTCCCGACCACACCTCAATCAGCCGTTGGCCTACCAAGTCTATCCGCCCGCCGTAATACCCCTGAATAGCGCCCGCTATCACGCCAATTATCGAGGAGAACAGCGTCAGCAGAATGCCAAAAAACAGCGAAATGCGCAGACCATAAAGTAGCTGAGCCAGCACGTCGTGGCCGCTGCTGTCAGTGCCGAGCCAGTTTTGCATGGATGGCGGAGCAGGGAAGGGTTGTTGGGTATTGAAGTTTATCGAATTAAAGCTGTGTCGGATGGGGGCCCACACCGCCCAACCGTGCGCCGTTATCTGCCCCACAACGAAAGGGTCCTGATAGTCCGCCGGGGTTTCCAGTTCGCCCCCAAAGGTGACTTCGCTGTAGTTGAACATGAATGGCGCATAAATATGGCCCTGATAGCTCACCAGCAGCGGCTTTTCGTTGGCGACCACATTGGATAACAGCGACAGGATGAACAGCAGCAGGAAAACCCACAGCGCCCAGAAGCCGCGTGAGTTGGCGCGAAAACGTGCCCAGCGGGCCTGGTTCAGGGGGGATATTGTCATTATTGGCGGCCCTCAAAGTCGATGCGCGGGTCTACCAGTGTGTAAGTGATATCGCTGATGATATTGAGCAGCAAACCAATCAGGGTGAAAATATACAAGGTGCCAAACATCACCGGGAAGTCGCGCTGGACTATGGCGTCATAGCCCAGCAGCCCCAGCCCGTGCAGGGAAAACATCACTTCGATCAGCAGTGAACCGGTGAAGAACATACTGATAAAGGTGGCCGGAAAACCGGCGATCACCAGCAGCATGGCGTTGCGGAAAACGTGGCGGTAGAGGATCTTTTTTTCGCTCAATCCTTTGGCCCGCGCGGTCACCACATACTGCTTTCTGACTTCATCCATAAAGGAGTTCTTGGTCAGCATGGTCAGGGTAGCGAACCCGCCAATCACCGTGGCCAGCACCGGCAGCGTAATGTGCCACAGGTAATCGGTGATTTTCCCATACCAGGGCAACTGGTCGAAATTGGCCGATGTCAGGCCGCGCAGCGGGAACCAGTCAAGATAACTGCCGCCGGTAAACAGTACGATGAGCAAGATGGCGAACAGAAAAGAAGGCACCGCGTAACCGATGACAATGAGTGTACTGCTCCAGTTGTCGAATGCGCTGCCGTTGTTGACCGCTTTACGAATGCCGAGCGGGATCGATACCAGATAGATAATCAGCGTACTCCACAGGCCGAGGCTGATAGAGACCGGCAGGCTGCTTTTAACCAGCTGCATAACCGACGCGCCCCGAAACAGGCTATCGCCGAAATCAAAACGCACATAACTCCACAGCATGTCGAAATAGCGTTCATGCAGTGGTTTGTCGAAGCCAAAGCGGTGGGTAATGTCTGCAATGACCTCCGGGTCCAGCCCACGTGCACCGCGATACTGACTGTCACCCACTTGGGCGACGCCGGGCATGGCTTTGCCGATGCCACCGCCACCACCGCTACCGGGTAAGCCGCTGCTCTGGCCCATCTCAATGGCGGCAATCGCCTGATCGACCGGGCCGCCTGGCGCGATCTGTACGATAAAAAAGTTGATGGTGATGATAGCCCAGAGGGTTGGGATCACCAGCAGCAGACGTCGCAATAAATAGCGGGTCACGGCAAACTCCTTAGCGACGCTCGGCCGGCAGACGCGCCGCCCGGTTCATGTCAAACCACCAGGTATCCAGTTCCAGACCGTTGGCCGGGCGGATAGCAGGCATGGAGAATTTGTCCCAGTAGGCATAACGCTCATGGTTGCTGTACCACATCGGGATCATATACATGTTCCATGTCAGTACGCGGTCCAGCGCATGGCCCAGCGCCAGCAGTTGGTCCGGCTCTCCCTGATGGGCCGCGATTTGTTCAGTCAACTGGTCAACGGCGGGATCTTTCACACCGGGTTTGTTGTAGCTGGAGTCAATATATTTGCTATTCCAGACGGTCTGCAAGTCGGAGCTGGGATAAGACGTCGCGGGATAGACCGTCGGCAGCATGTCGTAGTCCCGCTGACGCATACGGCGGACAAACTGTGAGCTATCGACTTCACGAATCTCCATGGTGATGCCCAGGCGCTGTAAATTGTGTTGGAAGGGGAGGACATATTGGGAATTGCCCCCGCTGGGCAACAGCAGTTCAAAGGTAAAAGGCTTACCGGTGTTCTGACTGACCAACTGCTGATTTTTCACCACCCACCCCGCCTGTTGCAGCAAAGCAGTGGCTTTGAGCAGGTTGGCGCGGTCATTGCCACTGCCGTCAGAACGCGGCGGTTGGTAGAGCGTATTGAACACTTCGTCAGGAACTTTGCCTTTCAGTGGCGCCAGCCACGCCAGCTCCGCTGCGTCGGGGTAATTCTTCGCCATATAGTCGGTGTTCTGAAAATAGCTGTCAGCACGCTGGTAGGCGCTGTAATAGAGCGCTTTATTCATCCAGTCGAAGTCAAAAGCCAGCGTAATGGCTTCGCGTACACGGCGGTCGCTGAACTGTGGTCGTTGAATGTTGAAGGCCAACCAGCGGGTGTCTTGTGCCGCCTGGTTCTCCTCGTCCTGTTTGACGATGTAATTCTTGCTGAAGTTGGTGCCCTGATACTGCGCCGTCCATTTCTTCGGCGAGGATTCCAGACGAAAATCGAACGCGCCGGACTTGAAAGCTTCCAAAGCGACATTATCATCCAGATAGTAGTCGTAGCGGATGGTGTTGAAGTTATAGCGTCCTCGGTTGACCGGCAGATTGGCCGCCCAGTAATCGGGCACGCGGGAGTACGTAATGTATTGCCCCAGTTTGTAGTCACTAATGCGGTAAGGGCCGCTGCTTAATGGCGGAACCGACAGGGGTTCGTTGAATTTATGTTTTTCCCAGAATACTTGCGGCAGGATGGGCAGCCCCAGCAGGCCAAGCATCATGTCTTTATCGGGGCGCGGCAGCACTATTCTTACCGTCAGACGGGAGATTGCTTTCACTTCGGCGCCTTTGTACACCACGCGAAATTGCGGCACACCTTCGGTCATGAATTTTTTGAAGGTGAAGGCGACATCGTTGGCGATGATCGGACTACCGTCATGAAAACGGGCGTGCGGATTGATGTCCACTTCCACCCAGCGGAAATTGCTGTCATAGCGGGCGGAATCGGCAATGAGGGGATAATAGCTGCCAATTTCATCGCTCGATGTGGTGAACAGGCTGTCATACAGCGTATCGGTGCGCGCGGCGGCGTTGCCGCGCGAGGCATAACGGTTGAAATTATCGTAAGTGCCGATGGTGGCGAGGCGGATGGTGCCGCCTTTCGGGGCCGCAGGATTAACGTAATCAAAATTGCTGAAATTGGAGACGTATTTTGGCTCACCCAAAATCGCAAAAGCGTAGCTGTCTTGAATGGTCTCAGCCTGAGCGCACAGGCTCAGCAGGGTCAATAAGGCTGCGGTGAAGAGTCGCGAAAACATCCTGGAGATAACTCCTGCTAAAACGACAGGGCTTCGCGGCATTGCCTTGCTGGCTGCGTAGAATTCTGCCGGTATATGATGATGGACGCGTAGGTAAAGTGATTGAAACGGTTACCAATAGCGCTTTTTCCCAGATTTTGGCTGTTGTACCACACTCTGAAACTGAGTCTACGACAAATAGCGCCTGTGAGGAAAATGGCACACATGTAGCCTGTGCTGCGGGGGCTACTCTTCCGGCAGCACGTCGCCGCCGTTGGTCTCCAGCGTAAAGTGCATCAGTTCTTCAACCGACAGCGGCTTACTGTACAAATATCCCTGCAACAGTGTGACGCCGTGATTACGCAGGTATTCAGCCTGCTGCACCGTCTCGACGCCTTCGGCCACGGTTTTCAGTTTTAGCTCTTCCGTCAGCTTCAGCACGGTATCCAGTACCGGGGCGATTAACGTGTTCTGGTCGATAGACATCACGAATCCACGGTCGATTTTCAGATAATCCAGCGTGAATTTCTCCAGATAAATCAGCGCACTGTGCCCAGTACCAAAGTCATCTATCGCGATTTCAATACCCTGATGGCGCAGCCAGTTGAATTCCCGCAGGGCATTTTCGTTATCAATCATGCCGCGCTCGGTAATTTCAAACACAATCTGGAAGTGGTCTTCGGGCATGGCAGAAAGGAAATTCATCACATCATCGCGGAAGCTGACTTTGTTCATATGATGTGGAGAGATATTGATGCCGAATTTGGCCTTGAACGGCATCACCTGCTTAAGACGGTGCGCATCGGCCGCAGCTAACTGCATCATGCGCTGCGTCAGGGGCACAATCATGCCCTGTGACTCCGCGTAGCTGATGAAGATATCAGGCGGAATTCGTCCTTCAACGGGATGCTGCCAGCGCATCAGAGCTTCCAGACCGGCAACTTTCAGCGTTTGAGTTTCCATCACCGGCTGGTACTCGACAAAGAACTGGCCGTCTCTTAAACCGAGGATAATTTCCCGTTCCGGGTTGTGGCGGCTCACCAGAGTGAAATAGATCAGTGCGCCGACCATCAGGCTCAAGAGTATTGCAGCCAGCAGGGTGAAGCGAATATTTTCACCGGTAATTTGCGGGGCATACAGACGCAAGGTGAACGGATAGTCCCCGACTTTTATTTCAGAATAGTGAGAGTCAGGCAGATTTTTTATCGGAATAAGTGTGGTGCTGATCGACGTCAGGGCGCTGTCGCCAATGATCAGAGCAAAGCCGTGATAGCCTTCATCATTCTGGGTAAAGAGTAGATAAGGTGAGAGCGTCAGCTCAATGGTGGCGAGGACGCCGTTGCCTGCGCTGTCGGGATCGCGATACCAGATAGCAATCACGGGCCGATTGGGGACAAAACGGGTGCCTTGTTCCAGCTGAATATCGAGGGGTTTATGCCAGTCAATTCTGGAGAAAATATCTTCGACAGTCAGTGTCATCTCGCCGGTGGCCGATGAGCAATACACCATACCTTCGCGCACCAGCAGAAATTCACGCACGCCCAGCGTCAGCGCGGCATCCCGGCTCAGTTGATCGCTGGCCATATCACAGCTTTTGTCCGGCATATGACCCAGACGCTTCATGGTATCGGTCAGGTTTTGCAAATATGTGGTGCTGAACTGGACAGTTCGCGCGCCAATCAGTTGTTGCTGTTGCTCATTCTTTAAAGCAATGACGTACAGGGTAGCGGCGCTGAAAACAAAAAAAAGCAGAGTGGCAGCAACAATACTTTTAATCAGATAATTGCGTCTGGGTAAAACAGTGTGGGTGAGAGCCGATTTCAACCCCATTTTATCAACCTTCACTCATGATGTTGCGGAAATAAAAGTATAACGTAAGGCGATGAATAGCAGTCATTAATTAAACTTTAGTGAGTTTTCAAAAAGGAAGTGGGCTCATAGGCAAAAAAAACGCCATCCGGGGATGACGTTTTTTTATTCGCTTGGCTTAGGACAACAAGAGTGAGTGCTTTATTTAGCTGTGTTCACCGCTCGCTAAAACACGTCTTGCTTCACGGAAACGCGCATTCCAATAAGTCTCTTTCAGGTTTGAAATCATCACACCGTTGCTGGTGGAGGCATGAACAAACTGATCGTTACCTAAATAAATACCGACGTGACGGCCTGTTGAGCCTGCACGGAACAGAACCAGATCGCCTGCACGCAGTTTAGTGCGCTGGATTTTCTTGCCCTTTTCTTCCTGTTCATAAGTCGAACGAGGTAAATCCATACCAAATTGTTCGCGGAATGTTACCTGAACGAAGGCTGAGCAATCGATACCACGCTTGCTGTCACCACCTAACCGATAACGAACGCCTTTCCAGTCAGCATACTGATCCATAATTTTGGATTTTACGTTGACGCTACGAACCATTGCTTCGAATTCATCCTGAGAGGCTTGCAGTAGAAGACCATCTTTGTCATTTACTGCACGCATATCAGTTTGCGCGCTTTCTGTGTTCGAAGAATGTATACCACTACACGCGGAGAGAATAATTGCCGCGCCAATCGCGGGAATTATCCGCGTGATATATCTCAGAAACGGTTGAGACTTGACCATTATTATTGTTATCCCTTGATGTCCTTAACGATTAAATCGTTATAAATTGCCAAACGAAGCGAGACTACCTGCTGCAATCAGAGGCGGCAAACGCCTGGTCAGGGAAACGTGCGTTAGCGCACAATTTTCCTCGAATCAAGCCGTTTATGCCACATTTCTGTGCAAACGCATTGGAGATTACCGTAATGAATAGGGGATTGCGAGAGGTTTTATGGGATTTTTTATATGAAATTGTGATGTAAAGTGATGTTAGCATTAATGTAATAAATGATGATTGATATTTGTACGGCTTTAGAGCTAAACCGCCTCACAAGCGGCCTGCCAGACATAAATCCGCAAATGCTTTGCCATAAAATATCTTTAAAATATGCTCGGTACTGCACAGAAAACATTACGGACCATAATAATTCGCTATGATTGCAAAAAATAATCATGGCCGTAAAAAAAGATTAACCCCGGCGTAATTTAGGGAGTTTATGATCCAGCCAGTTCACGAGCGCATCACTTGCGGGTGTCATTAACCACCAACTGGCCCCTGCCAGAACCACGGACATTGAACCTACCGCAATATCGGTAAACCAGTGCGCGCCAATCATCACCCGTGGCAATGAGAAGGTGATGGTGATCAACATCGCCATCGCAAACGCCCCTTTGCCCAGATAACGCAGCATGAAGCAGCAAAATACCATCAGCATCATTCCGTGATCACCGGGGAAACTGTCGCCAGAAGCATCTTTGGTCGCAATACCCGTTAGCTGACTCACGCGGTTGACGCCCGGAAAGCTTAGCGATGGGCTTTTATGGCTGATGGGCAACAGATGTCCCAACTGGTTAAGTACCACTGCGGTTAGCAGCATTACCACACCAATGATAATCATGCGGCGGCGTTCTGCGGTATCGCGCTTTATATAAAATGATAAATAGAGCAGCCCCATCACCAGCAGTGAAATACCGTCGAAAGCACGGTTATTGGTGATGGCGACCAGGTGCAGAAAGGTGTCGCTGGTCGCCAGGTGTCGATTGAAATAGAAGAAAATAGAAGTATCTATCGGCAACCAAAAGCCGTGATGGATGGGCAGGTAATACGATAGAAAAAGCGCAATGCCGAGGGCATTGCACAGCAGGATAGTGGGGAGGTTGCGGCGCCACATAAGTAAAAACCTGTTTTTAGCGAATGTTAAGTATTTTAGAAAGGCGATACGTTAAGTTGTCTAACCTAAACGAATCTTCAACAAAGAAGATTGCAGTGCGTTCCATTGGGCCTCATCGCGTGTAATAAGCTCAATCCGGCTGTCCAGCGGAGCGACGGGTCGTGTCTCAATCTTCAAGTCCTGCCCTTGTCTGTTTACCAGCAGCGTGCCTTCTTTAATGCGCATCACGCCTTTCACGCGTTCTACCGGCATCAGACGTACCCAGTCGAGCAACGCCACGGTATCGAATACCGTTTCCCCATCGAAAATCCAGCCACAGCTTGAATAACCGTCAGCCTGATTCAGCGCCCTGCGCCAGCGCTGATTACCTGGCAGGCTCAGCGCTGCCAGCCCGCGTGGTGAGGCATGGGCATGGTGGTGCGTACCGTCCGGTAATGGAGCCTGATTAAGGCGCGGTCGATCCAGCAGGTTTATGTCGATAGCGCCATGCGAGGCGATCACCACCTCGCGATTCGCGGCCCACTGGCTTTGCCAGACAGTCAGCGCCTGATGGTCTTGATCTGAATAGGCGTCGGTTTTGTTGGCCACGATCACGTCAGCAGCTGCCAGCTGATCGCGGAAGTTTTCATTCTCCACGGTGCGCTGATCGCTGAGATTACGGGCGTCAAGCAAGCACAGCGACGCATTGAGCGTCAACCAGTTGTTGTAAATCTCAGAGGTCAGTAAAGAAAGGATTTGCTTCGGATGACCAAGGCCGGTCGGTTCGATCAGCAGACGATCGGGGCGGGTCTGCTGTAATAACATATTCAGTCCGACCTGCATCGGCAGTCCGTTTACGCAACACATGCAGCCGCCGGGGATCTCTTTGAGCACAGCACCGCTGTCTGCCAGAAGCGCACCATCAATACCCACTTCGCCGAATTCATTAACCAGAACGGCCCACTTTTCGCCATCTGGTTTTTGCGCCAGTAAATGGCGAATGGTCGTGGTTTTGCCACTGCCAAGAAAACCGGTAATGAGATTGGTTTTGGTCATCGAAAACTCCCTTTTTATAGCACGCTTCGTATCGTATTGAAAATGTTGTTATTTTTTGTTTTTCGACTTTTTTAGTCGAAAAAGAAGATCAATAAGATGCCGTTTACGCTCAAGGAAATCCACTTCTGCGCCGATGAGAAAGTATCAACCGCACGTTGTGTTGTTATTACTCAGGACCCTCTTACTTTCGTGATAAGAAATTTCCGTCCCTTTTTGTGAAGTTATTCTAATGTTAATGATGAGTAAACAACGGTAACGAGGTAACCATGAACAGATTAGCGATGCTCCTGTTTTTTGGATTTTGTACCTCAGGGATGACGCAGGCGGCAGTAAACCCTTCATCGGGTACTATCCATTTCTACGGTGCCATAGTAGAAGACGCGTGCAGCTTAAATACAACTCAAAACAATGTCACAACCCGTTGTTTTCGTGATGGAAAAGATATCATTCAGACTCGAACTTTAGCGACCGGTAATCTGCCAAATTTTTCTTTACCCAAGTCCCTGGGGCGCGTGACGACACAGTATATCAACAACAATCCTCATCTGGCCGTTATGACCGTGGCGTATAACTGAGCCGCGTAAATAAGTTATCTTGCTAATCAATGGCGCAGGGCTGTTTCTCTGCGCCATAAATGGTCTGACACGTTGTTGTTTTTGGCCTATCCAATGTTGACCCCACCGACACTTTCCAGCCCCTGAACGCGACACACCTTCAGCGCGTGATATACTTTAGCCTCGTTTTTCCGGCATTAAGCGATGGTGTTCCGCGCTTTATTTGCCTGACCAATTCCTTATTTTCAGGACGATGTAATGCGACTTTATCAGGAGATCGGCGGAAAATTACGCAGCGCAATAGAAGCAGGTGATTACCTGGTCGGCGACCGGCTACCGCCAGAGAGGGACATTGCTGAAACCTTTTCGGTCAGCCGCAGCGTGGTGCGTGAAGCGTTAATCATGCTGGAACTGGAGAAGAGAGTTGAAGTGCGCAAAGGTTCAGGCGTCTATGTGCTTCCACGTCAGCCTGAGGCCAATATATTTCGCGGCGACACCGGATATGGACCGTTCGAACTTTTGCAGGCCAGACAACTGTTAGAAAGTGAAGTGGCGGCCTTTGCGGCAATGCAGGCCACCAAAAATGATATTCTCAAAATGCGCGATGCCATCGATCAGGAACGCGGGTTTATTGAGCGTGGAGAAGTGGATGAAACTGCCGACGAGTTATTCCACACTTTACTGGCACAGGCTTCGCAAAATAGTGTGCTGGCGAATATGGTGGTGGATTTGTGGCAAATCCGTAAAGGCAGCGCGATGTGGCAAGGTATTCAGCAGCACGTTGGCAAGAGCGACCATGGCCAGCAGTGGCTGCTGGACCATCAGAAAATTTTGCAGGCCATATTGAGGCGTGACCCAAAAGCGGCCAAACAAGCGATGTGGCAGCATTTGGAAAACGTGAAAATCATGCTGCTGGAAGTCTCCGATGCCGAAGACCCGGCATTCGACGGTTTTCTGTTTGAATCCATACCTGCGGTTTTGAACAAATAAAGGCTGCCGGTGGCAGCCTTCAGAAGAGACACAATACAAGTCTCTCTTAACTGACCAACAAGGCGACGCTCTGTTTAGCACCGTTTGCCTGCAGGCTGGCATAGGCCTGCTGAATGGCATTCACGGCTTTCACGTTTTGCGGCAACTGCTCACCAAATACTGAGGTTAACGCCAGCAGGGCGTTGACTCTCGCTTCGCCGTCTTGCGTAGATGCGACAATTTCTGCCAGTTGTTTGGCCATCGGATCTTTGATGTCAATTGCTGCGCCAGCATCATCGACACCCCCGACGTAACGTATCCATCCTGCCACACCCAGCGCCAGACACGCAAAGGGCCCCCCGTTGGCAAGATGCCAGCGCACTGAGTCGAGCATACGCTGCGGCAGTTTCATCGTGCCGTCCATGGCAATTTGCCAGGTGCGGTGTTTGAGCGCCGTATTACAATATCGGGCGATGAGGCTATCGGCATAGGCTTGCAAATCTACGCCCTTAACGCTCAGCGTCGGTGCCTGCTCCTCTAACATCAGGCGATGTGCTGCCTGCTTGTAATGGCTATCTTCCATGCATTCATTGATGTACTGATAACCTGCCAGATAGCCGAGATACGCCAGAAACGAATGACTGCCGTTGAGCATGCGCAACTTCATCTGTTCGAAAGGGAGTACGTCGGCCACTAGCTGAGCACCGACGTCCTCCCAGGCAGGACGCCCGGCGACAAAATTGTCTTCCACCACCCACTGAATGAACGGTTCACAGGCGATGCCACAAGGGTCAGCAACGCCTCCCAGTGCGGTAGTGATCTCCTGCAAGGTATCTTCAGTGGCAGCCGGGACAATACGATCAACCATGGTGCTCGGGAAGGTCACGTTGCTGCTGATCCATTCAGCGAGTTCGACAGAACGGGCAGTGGCCATACCCAGAATCGCTTTTTTCACCACGTGGCCGTTTTCCGGGATGTTGTCGCAAGACAGAACGGTAAAGCCCGGCAGGCCGCGCTGATGGCGTATCCGTAGTGCCTCAACCAGAACCCCCGGTGCCGTAGACGGGGCATGCTCACCGGTTAAGTCCTGTTGGATTTGCGGATGGTTCAGGTCCAGTTCGCCGCTGCCAGGCTCAATGCAATAGCCCTTTTCAGTGACCGTCAGTGACACAATGGCCACCTGAGGTTCGGCCATTTTTTCGATAATCGCTTGCAGACCGTCAACACTGCCATGCATGGACTCATGTACGGAACCCACCACGATGGCCTGGTTTCCTTCTGCCCCTTTTTCCAGCACGGTGAAGAGGTGATCCTGCCGTTGCAGGGACTGAATCAAAGAAGGGTCACCGAACAGGCTGATTTCACAAAACCCCCAGTCTCCGCCTTGTTGATTGAGCACACGGTCGGTCAGTAACGCTTGATGCGCCCGGTGAAAAGCCCCGAAGCCAAGATGCACAATGCGGGTTTTCAACAGACTGCGATCGTACTTCGGTAATTGCACACCGGCAGGCAGTGATTCTGTGACGATAGTTTTCATACACAACTCCATAACGTTATACCCGTGTTACTTCCAGTTGCTGGTACGTTGACTGCGACTCGAATGACTCAGGATAGAGAACAGTGATAATTGGTCAGGCCAAAAATGAGTTTGTATTAAGCGTTGTGCGGCAAGCGGTCTTGCTGGCGGCATTTCAGTCATAAAACAGGCTTTAGAGTGTAAAGTCATATGACAGAAATGAAAATTGGTTAGTCCAGATTCGCGTCACTTTTGTGAGACAGATCGAAAGAGATGGCGTTTTGGGTAAGTTTTCACGTCAATAAAGGCGATAAAAAAGAGCGCCAGAGCGCTCTTAGTCAAAATCAGTGATGGGAATCTGACTTAGTCAGCACGGCCCATATAACGGCGTTCTGCAATATGAATGCGAATTTTGTCGCCTTGGCTCAGGTATTCCGGTACCTGAATGCTCAGGCCGGTGCTCATTACCGCGGGTTTGTTACGTGCACTGGCGGATGCCCCTTTAATACCTGGCGCTGTTTCTACAATTTCCAGATCGACCGTCTGCGGCATTTCCAGTGCCAGAAGTTGGCTATCGAGCGTCAACACTTGCATGCCCTGCAGACCTTCCTCAGGAATGAACAGCAGTTCTTCTTCGATTTGCGCCTTATTGAAGGTGAACGGCGTAAAATCTTCGTCATCCATAAAGATATATTCATCACCGTCGACGTAGGAGAAGTTCACCCGGCGGCGGGTCAGGGTGACGGTATCGAGGATGTCGTCGCCTTTAAAACGCTCTTCAACTTTCCCGCCAGTACGCACATCAGCAAAGCGCATTTTATACAGGGTGCTGGCACCGCGTGCGCTCGGGCTTTGAACATCGATGTCTTTTACCAGCAGCAGTTTACCGTCATAGTTAACGACAAAACCGCGTTTAATTTCGTTAGCACGTGCCATATAAATACCTGTCCACAAAGAAGAGAAAATATTTTGCGACACGTTACTCGCGACGCAGATTTCAGGCAAGCGTCTCGCACAAAAAGAGTGATGGAAAGCCCGCTGCCGCGCTGTTTGTTAACGCAATACTGTTTTGCGTTGCGCTCATTAAAAGTAAGCGTAGCCAATAAGTTTCAATGAGGGAATATTTCACTGGTGACGCTTCGGGGCATTCTGTTATTGTCGCGCCTCACTAAAAGCCTGTCGGAGGCGCTGATGGACTGTCGTACCCATTGTGGGGCCTGCTGTATTGCGCCATCTATTTCCAGCCCCATCCCTGGCATGCCTAACGGCAAGCCGGCAAACACTCGCTGTATTCACCTCGCGGATGACTTCCTGTGCAACATCTTTACATCCCCGTTGCGCCCGAAAGTTTGCGGCAGTTTACAGGCCAGCCGCGAGATGTGTCACAGCCACCGCGACGATGCCCTGATTTACCTGACGCAACTTGAAATTGACACCGCGCCTTAAACCGGCAAGCTTTGCGGTTCCGCCAGTTATGCATCCACGTTTTTTACCCGCCAGATACAAAATACTGACCCGACCACCATCGCGAACGCCGCGTAAAACACCGCATGATAACTCCAGAATTGCGCCACCAGACCAGCCGAAGAACCGGCTAAAATCCAGCCTGCACGTGTTGTGTTGGTGAACAGTGTGGTGGCGGCTCCCGCCTGACCAGGCATTAAATCCTGGAAGTAGAGCATGCCGATCCCCGCCAGAATGCCGATGAAAATCGCGTTCAGCAGTTGTAACGCTATCAGCGCGATCGGCCCGGTGGTAAACAGTAAACAACCGTAAAACGCCACACCGGCCATCACCGCTACACGCATCAGGAAACGTTTCCCCAACTGTCTTGCCAGATAACCGGCGATCAGCATGGTGGGGATCTCAAGACCGGCCGCGCTGCCCATCAGTACACCGGCCAGTTTCTCTGGCAGATGCAATTCGCTCACCACATACAGCGGCATGTTGATCAAATAAATACTGTTGGCTGCCCACATCAGTGTGCAGGCGATAAACAGCAGCAGGGTATCGCGGCGGTTACGGCGGGGCGCTTCCAGCGTGGCGGTGGTTTTGATCATCGCTTTAGGCATGGACGGCAGGAACATCCACACCATCAGCCCACACAGCAGGAAAGCCAGCGTTGCCGCGATATACATGAACGGGAAGCCAAAACCCATGGACATCGCGAAGGCCAGTGGTGGGCCGACCACCCAGGCCAGCGATACTTGTGCACGCAAAATAGAGCTAAACATGACGGCTTCACGGCCGGTTTTTTCTGCGTGCTCACGTGCCAGCGCGAAAAGCTGTGGGTTGGCGGTGGAACCGAAGCTGGAGAGCAGCACGCCAATAAATAGCAGAATGAAGTAATTGCGGTTGAAGGCAAACAGCACGCAGGCCATAGCGCCGAGCAGACAGCAATACAGAATCAGGGTTTTACGGTCACCGCGTTTATCCGACCAACTGGCCAGTAATTGGCTGACGAAAATGCCGATCACCGCACTGCCCGTAAAGAAGATCCCCACCATAAAGGGGCTTACATGTACCTCTGAGGTCAGGAAGAGACTTAGCGTCGGTGTTTGCAGCGCACCGGCAATGCCGGAAAGAAAGGCAATGATCAGAAACGCAGTAGAAGTGACGTCAGGTAAACGGCGCGCGGAAGTGGTGGATGTCGACATGTTTTACAGTTGAACCGGTAAGGAAAGGGGAAAAATTTGCGCAAATATTACGCTTGTTTAAAAAAAACGAAAACCCGTTTTAGTCAGTAAAAGGTCAATACGGTGCCTATTTGCCATACTCATTAATGAAATCGCACATTGTGTTAAAAAATGGCCAAGACTCGACTCTACGACGCGGGTGAAATTGGCCTATTCACGGTAATAATTTTCGCGTCAGCTTAGGTTCAGCTTTATGGGGTAAAAAAGGCTCTGGGTTATGTTTCGCAAAGGCAAACTGTGCGTAACATCATAAAATCGTCACGCCAAATCAGGGAATGCTTGATTTAAACATCGCCGGGAATAAAACTGCCTGAAACGTTTCAGCGTTGTCCGATAAGCGTCTCGATAGATCGAACGACGCTCCTTTTTCCCAGTAAAGCTGAAACGATTCAAATTCAGTAGGAGAGGAAAATTATGTTCCAGTTGTCACAGCAAGATATCCATCTCGGTGCGGCTGCCAGCAATAAGCAGGAGGCCATTCGTCAGGTCGCCGCCGCATTGACTCAGGCAGGCCGTGTCAGCGAAGGTTACGTAGAAGGCATGCTGCAACGCGAGTTGCAGACATCCACTTACCTCGGTAACGGCATCGCTATTCCACATGGCACCACCGATACCCGCGATCTGGTATTAGATACCGGCGTGCAAGTTTTCCAATTCCCGCAGGGGATTGAGTGGGGCGAAGACCAAACCGCCTATGTCGTTATCGGCATTGCTGCACGTTCCGATGAACACCTCGGTTTATTACGTCAGCTGACGCACGTCCTGAGTGACGACAGCGTGTCAGAACGCATGGCAAAAACGGGCTCTGCCGAAGAGTTGCGCAGCCTGCTGATGGGCGAAAAAAACGCCGCCGAATTCATTTTTGATACCCAACTGATCACTGTTGATGTGGCCGCCGATAACCTGATGACCTTACAGGCATTGAACGCCGGTCGTTTGCAACAGATTGGCGCGGTAGATACTGCGTTTGTCAGCGATGTTATCAGCCGTAAGCCGCTTAACCTGGGGCAGGGTATCTGGCTCAGCGACAGCACTGAAGGCAACCTGAAAAGCGCTGCCACGTTTAGCCGTGCTGCCACACCTTTCGAACACGACGGGGAATCGGTTGCCGCGTTGTTGACCATTGCCGTGGTCGATGACGAGCCGCTGAACGTGCTGAACTACTTAAGTGACCTGCTGATCGCGCAGAAAGCTGAACGTCTGCTGACCGCGGATGCCGTCGGCGTACTGGCGCTGCTAACCAGCGACGTAACTGAAGGGAACAACGTGTTGTCAGCCGAATTCGTTATCCGTAACGAGCACGGCCTGCATGCACGTCCGGGTACGGCGCTGGTGAACGTGATTAAGCAGTTCAACAGCGAGATCACTGTCACCAATCTTGATGGCAGCGGTAAACCTGCCAACGGACGCAGTCTGATGAAAGTTGTCGCTCTGGGTGTGAAGAAAGGCCATCGCCTGCGCTTTACCGCCACCGGTGAAGAAGCTGAAATCGCCTTGAAAACTATCGGTGAAGCCATTGCCGCCGGTCTTGGGGAGGGTGTATGAGCCGCAGAGTTGCCACTATTACCTTAAACCCAGCCTATGACTTGGTCGGTTTTTGCCCGGAAATCGAACGCGGCGAAGTGAACCTGGTACAAACTGCCGGTCTGCATGCCGCAGGCAAAGGCATCAACGTTGCTAAGGTGCTGAAAGATTTAGGCATTGACGTGACCGTCGGTGGCTTCCTGGGTAAAGACAATCAAGACGGTTTCCAACATCTGTTCAGTGATCTGGGTATCGCCAACCGTTTTCAGGTGGTTTCAGGCCGTACCCGTATCAACGTCAAACTGACCGAAAAAGATGGTGAAGTTAGCGATTTCAACTTCTCCGGTTTTAACGTCACGCCGCAGGATTGGGAACGTTTTGTCACTGACTCACTCTCTTGGCTTGGTCAGTTCGACATGGTTGCCGTCTGTGGCAGCCTGCCAGCGGGCGTTGACCCTGACGCTTTTACCGACTGGATGATCCGTCTGCGCAGTCAGTGCCCGTGTATTATTTTCGACAGCAGCCGGGAAGCGCTGGTGGCGGGTCTGAAAGCTGCACCGTGGTTAGTCAAACCTAACCGCCGCGAGCTTGAAATCTGGGCTGGCCGTAAATTACCGCAATTAAGTGATGTAGTTGAAGCGGCGCATGCACTACGCGATCAGGGTATCGCTCACGTTGTGATTTCTCTTGGTGCCGAAGGTGCACTCTGGGTTAACGCGTCAGGCGCATGGATTGCCAAACCTCCCGCTTGCGAAGTGGTCAGCACCGTTGGTGCTGGCGACTCGATGGTCGGTGGGCTGATTTATGGCCTGCTGATGCGTGAATCAAGCGAGCACACCTTACGACTGGCCACCGCTGTGGCTGCTTTGGCTGTCAGCCAGAGCAATGTCGGTGTCACCGATCGTCCGCAACTCGCGGCGATGATGGCCCGTGTCGATTTGAAACCTTTTAACTGACCGCAGGAGGCAGAATGAAAACGCTGCTGATGATAGACAGTTCGTTGGGACAGGCTCGTAGCCAACTGGCGAAAAAAATGCTCGCTGCTGCTGCGGCGAACGCTGGACATACCGTAGTAGAAAACGCCGCTGAAGCGGAACTGGTGATTGTAGCGGGCGAAAATATACCGACTGAAAATGCACTTGCCGGTAAAAAATTGTTCATTGGGGATGTTGCACTGGCTATCCGTGAACCGGAAGCCTTCCTGCAACGCGCGGGTGCTGAAGCGACAGCCTATGTGGCCCCGGCAGGTGCAGTTTCTGCCCCGGTTGCCAGTGGCCCGAAACGCATCGTGGCGATCACCGCATGCCCGACCGGTGTGGCGCATACCTTTATGGCAGCAGAAGCCATCGAAACCGAAGCGAAAAAACGCGGCTGGTGGGTGAAGGTGGAAACCCGCGGTTCTGTAGGGGCTGGTAACGCTATTACGCCAGAAGAAGTCGCACAGGCCGATCTGGTCATAGTGGCAGCGGATATCGAAGTGGACCTGGCGAAGTTTGCTGGTAAGCCGATGTATCGCACCTCTACCGGTCTGGCACTGAAAAAAACCAAGCAGGAACTGGACAAAGCGCTGGTTGAAGCTGAAATCTTCGAGCCGAAAGCCGGTACGGCATCAGGCACCAAGAAGAAAGAAGCGGGCGGTACAGGCCCATATCGTCACCTGTTGACCGGCGTGTCTTACATGCTGCCAATGGTCGTTGCGGGTGGTTTGTGTATCGCGCTCTCCTTCGTGTTCGGTATTAAAGCCTTTGAAGTGAAAGGCACGCTGGCTGCTGCGCTGATGCAAATCGGTGGTGCTTCAGCCTTCGCGCTGATGGTGCCAGTACTGGCGGGCTTCATTGCCTTCTCCATCGCTGACCGTCCTGGCCTGACGCCTGGTCTTATCGGCGGTATGTTGGCTGTCAGCACCGGTGCCGGTTTCCTTGGCGGTATCATTGCTGGTTTCCTGGCAGGTTATGTGGCGAAAGCCATCAGCGGTAAGCTGAAATTACCTCAAAGTATGGAAGCGCTGAAACCTATCCTGATCATTCCTCTCGTTGCGAGTCTGATCACCGGTTTGGTGATGATTTACGTGGTCGGTACGCCGGTGGCGAAAATCATGGCGGGTCTGACTGCCTGGTTGCAATCTTTGGGTACTGCGAATGCGGTGCTGCTTGGTGCAATCCTCGGTGCGATGATGTGTACCGATATGGGTGGCCCGGTGAACAAAGCAGCTTACGCGTTCGGCGTGGCATTGCTGAGTTCTTCCGTCTACGCACCAATGGCTGCCATCATGGCTGCTGGTATGGTGCCACCGCTGGCGATGGGGCTGTCAACGCTGTTGGCGCGTCATAAGTTCGAGCAGAGTGAACGTGAAGGGGGCAAGGCGGCGCTGGTTCTGGGCCTGTGCTTTATCTCCGAAGGTGCTATTCCGTTCGCAGCTCGTGACCCGATGCGCGTTCTGCCTTGCTGTATCGTCGGTGGCGCGGTGACCGGTGCACTGTCCATGGCATTCCATGCACAACTGATGGCGCCGCACGGTGGTCTGTTCGTTCTGTTGATCCCTGGTGCGATCACCCCGGTTCTGGGTTATCTGGTCTCTATCATTGCGGGTACCGTACTGGCAGGTGGCGCTTATGCGATTCTGAAACGTTCAGACGCAACAGTGGCTGCGAAGGTTGTTACTCAGTAATAGCCGGCAATACCAGTAAAAAGGCGCGACATGTGAATGTCGCGCCTTTTTTATTACACAGCAGCAGCACGTCTAAAAGTGCGATTACGCCGCCGCCTCATCTGGTGCTTTTTGCTGCGCCTTCAGCCAGGCAATTTCATCTTTCCAGATGTCTGGATCGACGGTTTCGAGGATCATCGGGATGCCATCGAAGCGTGAGTCACGCATCATCCAGCTGAACACCGTCTTACCGATATTGCCTTCACCCAGACTATGATGACGGTCAACGCGGCTGTTGAATTCACTTTTGGCATCGTTGAGATGCATTCCGCGCAGGTAGTTAAAGCCCACCACCTTTTCGAATTCCCGGAAGGTTTCGATGCAGCTCTCTTCGCTGCGCAGATCATATCCGGCGGCGAAAGCGTGACAGGTATCAATGCAAACGCCAACGCGACTTTTGTCTTCCACGCCGTCAATAATTTTTGCCAGATGCTCAAAACGGAACCCCAAATTGCTGCCCTGACCGGCGGTATTTTCGATCACCGCGGTGACACCTTCTGTCTGGCTGAGTGCGATATTCAGCGACTCCGAAATCTTCTCCAGACATTTATCTTCATCAATTTGCATCAGATGGCTGCCCGGATGGAAGTTCAGCAGCGACAGGCCGAGCTGTTCGCAGCGCTGAAGCTCATCAAGAAACGCCTCGCGGGATTTTTCCAGCGCTTCAGCCACCGGATGGCCGAGGTTAATCAGATAGCTGTCATGCGGCAGGATTTGATGACTGCCGTAGCCGTATTTTTCACAGGCTATTTTGAATTTTTCTATCACATCCTCTGGCAGAGGCGCAGCTTTCCATTGGCGCTGATTCTTGGTAAACAGCGCGAACGCTGTTGCTTCCAGTTCATGTGCGCGAATTACGGCCTGATCGACCCCACCCGCTGCGCTGACATGTGCTCCAATAAATTTCATGTTCACTCCTCTGCTGTTCACCCTTGATCCCCGGATGATAGCGCCTTGACGCCTGGCGTGCAGCACAGATGTGTTAAATGTCACGGGCACAGCAGCCTTAGCTAAATAAACGCTGCACCAGATCGTTAATTCCCGCGCCACCCACAATCAGCCAGATGAACAGTACCGCTGCCAGCAGGATGGGTTTGATACCGGCCTGACGCAGGGCGCTAATGTGTGTGGTCAGGCCCAGCGCAGCCATCGCCATGGCCAGCAATACCGTGTCCAGGGTGATGAGCGGTGGGATCCAACTGTGTGGCAGGATATCCAGCGAGTTGAACGCAGCCACGACAATAAACAGCAGGGCAAACCACGGAATAGTGATGTTGTGCAGTCGGCCAGCCTGTTGAGTTTGCGGCACATTCCCCCGGCTTTTCCACCCTGATAACAACAGCAGGAACGGTGCCAGCATCATCACGCGGATCATCTTGGCGATCACCGCCGCATTCTCTGCATCCGGGCTGACCCCCTGACCAGCGGCCACGACCTGCGCCACTTCATGTACCGTTGAGCCGGTATAAATACCGAACTGGGCAGCGCTGAAATTCACCCAGTGATAGTGCAGATTCATCTGCCATAACCATGGGTAAAGGAAGATGGCAGTGGTGCCGAAGATCACCACCGTAGCGACGGCAACCGTCACTTTCTCTGCTTTGGCGTTGAGCACCGGTTCGGTTGCCATCACGGCGGCCGCGCCACAAATGCTGCTGCCTGCGCCAATCAGCATCGCGGTGTCGCTGTCCAGCCCGAAGACTTTTTTGCCCAGCCAGCAGGCGAGTGCAAAAGTTGAACAAAGCGTCAGGGCATCAATCAGAATACCGGTTGCGCCGACATCGGCGATTTGCGCGAAAGTCAGACGCAGACCGTAAAGGATAATGCCGAGCCGAAGCAGGCGCTGTTTGGCGAGGTTTACGCCGTCATGACACTGCGGGCGAACCGCCGGATAGAGTGTGTTGCCAAGCACCATGCCTATGACTATCGCCAGCGTCAGTGCACTGAGGCCAAGTTGGCTCAGCTGCGGGAAGTGACTCAGCCAGATGGAAACGGCAGTCACTGCGCCGGTAAGCACCAAACCCGGCAGCACCCGCTCTAACCCGACGGGCTGAAAAAAGCGTGAATGGTTTTTTTTCGCTGTAATGGTATTCATGCTGCTTGCCCTCTCTGAGGTTTCATTACCGACAAGCCTAACGCCGCCTTATATAAAAATGAAATTGATTATAACTTTATAACCTATCGGTAAAAGAGGTATAGAATGGGGTGGCGGGTGCAGCGTGGGCGGTCTGACCGTTGGGCTATACTTAACGCAAATGAAAGGGATGGCGCGATCGGGCAGTGTGCGGTTGTGGTCAACGCTGGGCAACACAAAACACGGGCGACCTGGCGCGTGTGACGGACAATAATTATGCACATTACATTGCGACAACTTGAAGTCTTCGCTGAAGTGCTGAAAAGCGGGTCAACGACCCAAGCGTCAATCGTGCTGTCACTGTCGCAATCTGCGGTCAGTGCGGCGCTGGCGGATGTCGAAGGGCAACTCGGCGTACAGTTATTTGACCGTGTAGGAAAGCGGCTGGTGATCAATGAGCATGGGCGTCTTTTGTATCCCAAAGCCCTGGCGCTGCTTGAACAGGCGGGCGAAATCGAGCGGCTGTTCAGCAAAGATAACGGTTCGCTGCGTATCGGCGCCAGCAGCACCATTGGTAACTACATGCTGCCGGGTATGATTGCCGCCTACCGGCTGGATTTTCCCGCCACACCCCTGGAACTCAACGTCGGCAATACCAATGACGTGATTAATGCCGTGGCGGAATTTCGCGTAGATCTTGGGCTTATCGAAGGTCCGTGCAGTGTGCCGGAACTCATCACGCAGCCCTGGCTTGACGACCAACTGGTGGTGTTCTGCGCACCGGGCAGTCCGCTGGCCGGGAAAACGGTGACGCTGGAAGCGCTGGCGCAGGCCCCGTGGATCCTGCGCGAGCGCGGGTCCGGTACGCGTGAAGTGCTCGACCACCTGCTGCTGCCCCAGATGCCGGATTTCAATCTGGTCATGGAACTGGGTAACTCTGAGGCGATTAAACACGCCGTGCGTCACGGAATCGGCATCAGTTGCCTGTCACGCCGGGTGATCGCCGAGCAACTCAGCAGCGGAGTGTTGGTGGAAATCCGCCTGCCGGTTGCCCCATTGGCTCGAAAACTTTACCTGATTCATCATCGTCAAAAACATATTTCTAATGCGTTATCAAGGTTTTTAACCTACTGCCGGGAACCGGTATAAACGTCTTTTGCTAATGATCCGAAGCCTATCATGAAGGTGTCTTATAACAGGGGGTTCATGCTATTCACACCGGCTCGTTTTGTTACAATCCGCGCGTAAAATTCCATATGACAGCGGAAACAGGGCAAAAATGGCTGAACCATCGACTAAAACTTCACAGCCGGCACCGTCCGGACTGCGCCGCGAGCTGAAAGCCCGCCACTTAACTATGATCGCCATTGGCGGTTCAATTGGCACCGGGCTCTTCGTGGCTTCCGGTGCTACGGTTTCACAAGCCGGGCCAGGCGGGGCGCTGCTCTCGTATGCTTTAATTGGCATCATGGTTTACTTCCTGATGACCAGCCTCGGCGAATTAGCGGCATTTATGCCGGTTTCTGGTTCCTTCTCCACTTACGGTTCCAAATACGTTGAAGAAGGCTTTGGTTTCGCACTGGGCTGGAACTATTGGTACAACTGGGCGGTGACCATCGCCGTGGATCTGGTGGCGGCACAATTGGTGATGAACTACTGGTTCCCGGACACCCCAGGGTGGATCTGGAGTGCCCTGTTCATGAGCCTGATCTTCCTGCTCAACTACATTTCAGTGCGTGGTTTCGGTGAGGCCGAATACTGGTTCTCACTGATTAAAGTTGTGACCGTTATTATCTTCATCGCCGTTGGCGTGCTGATGATCACCGGCATCATGCGCGGTGGTGAAACCGCAGGCTTACATAACTGGACCATTGGTGACGCGCCATTTGCGGGGGGGTTTGCATCCATGGTGGGCGTGGCGATGATCGTCGGTTTCTCATTTCAGGGTACCGAATTGATTGGTGTGGCTGCCGGTGAGTCTGAAAACCCGGCCAAAAATATTCCGCGCGCTGTGCGTCAGGTGTTCTGGCGTATTCTGCTGTTCTATATTCTGGCGATTTTGGTGATCAGCCTGATCATTCCTTATACCGACCCGAATCTGCTGCGTAACGAAGTTGGCGATATCTCCGTCAGCCCGTTTACGCTGGTGTTCCGTAATGCCGGCCTGTTATCAGCGGCGGCAGTGATGAATGCCGTTATTCTGACGGCGGTATTGTCTGCCGGTAACTCGGGCATGTATGCCTCGACCCGCATGTTGTACACCCTGGCCTCTGAAGGCAAAGCTCCGCGCATTTTTGCCAAATTGTCGAAAGGCGGTGTGCCGCGTAATGCGTTGTATGCCACCACGGTGGTCGCCGCGCTGTGCTTCCTCAGCTCCACCTTTGGCAACCAGACCGTCTACCTGTGGCTACTTAATACTTCCGGTATGACCGGCTTCATCGCCTGGTTGGGGATTGCTATCAGCCACTACCGTTTCCGCCGGGGTTATGTCTCTCAGGGCCGCGACCTGAAAGCATTGCCTTATCTGTCTGGCTTCTTCCCGTTTGGTCCGATTTTTGCTTTTGTGCTCTGCCTGACCATTACGCTTGGCCAGAACTATCAGGCATTCCTGAAAGATACCATTGACTGGTACGGGGTGGCGGCGACCTACATCGGGTTGCCACTGTTCTTGATCATCTGGTTCGGTTACAAATGGACGCGTAAAACTAAAGTGGTCAAATATAGTGAAATGGAATTCCCGAAACATTGTGATCAATAACGCTTGTCGGTAAATATCTTAAAAAAGCAGAGCTTCGGCTCTGCTTTTTTATTTGTGCGTGAAAATATTAATTAACTCCATAAACTCCACTGATGCCACTAATTAATTAACGCCATAAACTCCACTGATGCCGCCAACTAATTAACTCCATAAACACCACACTGAGTTCGGTAAATAAATATATTTACCCGATTGAACTAAATGTGAAATAGGTCAAATAATCCCTGATTTTTTTGTTTAACATGCAGCATTACTCAAATCGATGTCATTTATCTTTATCCTAAGCGAAGAACGTATTGATTGAATTAATAATTCGCGGTTGGGATTTATAATAAATATTGTTTCTAATTTGTTGCATGAAAATATCATCAGGTGATTCATGGACGGAGTATTCAGTCAAATAACGCGTAACAATCATGCCGGTATAGCCGAAATTACAGGATTTTTGCGAGCCAATGACTTAAATATCGATACCACGGTTGAAGTGTTTATTACCCTGCGCCGTGATGAACAGTTACTGGCCTGCGGCGGCATTGCGGGCAACATCATCAAGTGCGTGGCCATCAGTGAAAGCGTGCGCGGAGAAGGGCTGGCGCTGGCGCTGGCGACGGAGTTGGTAAATCTGGCCTATGAGCGTCATCACAGTCATTTGTTTATCTACACCAAAACACAAAATCAGACATTATTTCAGCGCTGTGGTTTTTATCCGATTGCCAGCGTGCCGGGCATTGTGGTGTTGATGGAAAACAGCGGCTGTCGCTTAAGCCGTTACGCGAATGAATTACACCAGCTTTATCAGCCTGGAAAACGTATTGGCTGCATTGTCATGAATGCCAATCCTTTCACGCGTGGACATCAATATTTAGTTCGTCAGGCGGCCAAACAGTGTGACTGGTTACACGTCTTTCTGGTCAAAGAGAATAATTCCCGCTTCTCCTATGAGGACCGTTATCAATTAGTCCGCGAAGGCATTGCAGAAATTGAACATGTCACCCTGCATGCCGGTTCTGAATATATGATCTCCCGTGCAACATTCCCCTGTTATTTCATCAAGGATCAGGGCGTGGCGGATGACTGTTATACCGAAATTGACCTCAAAATATTCCGTCAGTATCTGGCACCTGCGCTGGGCATTACCCACCGATTTGTCGGTACCGAACCTTTTTGCGAGGTGACCGCGAAATATAACCAGGACATGCGCTACTGGCTTGAGACTGAAACACTGACCAGCCCGCCGGTGGCGCTGGTAGAGATCCCGCGCCTCGTGTGGGAAAAAACCGCTATTTCTGCTTCGTGGGTGCGCAAATTACTGGCGCAATCCGACATCAGCACCATCCGCCAGTTGGTCCCCCCTGCAACCTGCCACTACCTCGAACAGCTTCTTGCTGCGCGCGCCGGGAAATCCGCAGAGCGGGCCATGGCGACCGCCAACCAGACAGGTGAACAATGAACATTATCCGTGAAACCCTTGCCGGCACGCTGGAGTCCAGTGATGTCATGGTGCGCGTTGCGCCAAATTCCAGCCATATCGACGTACAACTGAGTAGCACCGTGGAGAAGCAGTTCGGCCATCTTATCCGCCTGCGTATTCGCGAAGTCCTGAAAGATCTACAGATTGAAACCGTCACGTTGGTGGTCGATGACAAAGGCGCGCTCGACTGCGTGCTGCGCGCCCGTCTGGAGACGGCGCTGATCCGCGCCAGTGACCAAAATCCTAACCAATGGGAGACCCGCTGATGCCGACACTGACACAACGCAAGCTCAGGATGCGTCGCAGCATGTTATTTGTGCCCGGTGCTAATGCGGCGATGGTGAGTAATGCCTTTATTTATCAGGCTGATGCCGTGATGTTCGATCTCGAGGACTCGGTGATCCTGCGTGAAAAGGATGCTGCCCGCCGTCTGGTTTACCATGCGCTGCAACATCCGCTTTACCGCGAAACCGAAACCATCGTGCGGGTTAACGCCCTGGATTCCGTCTATGGCCTCGCCGATCTTGAGGCGGTGGTGCGTGGCGGCGCTGACATTGTGCGCCTGCCGAAAACCGATACCGCGCAGGACGTTACCGACATGGAAACCGAAATCGCACGTATCGAAGCGCAGTGCGGTCGCCCGGTGGGTAGCACCGGCATGCTGGCAGCGATTGAATCTGCTCGCGGTATTACTCAGGCGGTCAGCATTGCCAGCGCATCACCCAGGCTGATTGGCATTGCCCTCGGCGCAGAAGATTACGTCCGCGATCTGCGCACCGAACGCTCCCCTGAAGGAACCGAACTGCTGTTCGCCCGCTGCTCCATTTTACAAGCTGCGCGCGCTGTCGGCATTCAGGCTTTCGATACGGTCTATTCGCAAGCCAACAACGACGCGGGTTTTCTCAACGAAGCGACCCATATCAAACAGCTAGGTTTTGACGGCAAATCGCTGATCAACCCGCGTCAGATTGAACTGCTGCACAACCTCTATGCGCCAACGCTGGCCGAAAGAGACCACGCGCAAGCGGTGGTTGACGCTGCTGCTGCTGCCGAAGCCGAAGGGCGCGGTGTGGTGTCGCTTAACGGAAAGATGGTCGATAGCCCGGTTATTGAGCGGGCGCGTCTGGTATTACAACGGGCGGCATTGTCCGGCCTGCGGGATGAATAAGATGGGGAATGACATGCAAAGGCAACAGCGCTTAAGCCAGTTCAACGAAACCTCAGCGGAGGCGTTCAGCCCGTTCGCGCCGGTTTCCAAAGCCAACCTTCAGGCGGCCAAACCGCGTGATCACAAACTGTGTTCGTCGCTGGAAAACGCCATCCGCCGCAGCGGATTGCAGGACGGCATGACCATTTCATTTCACCATGCCTTCCGTGGCGGTGATCTGACGCTCAATCAGGTGGTCGACACCCTGGCCGTCATGGGTTTTAAAAATCTTACACTGGCATCCAGCTCACTGAGTGAATGCCATGGGCCACTCATTGAACATATTCGTCACGGTGTGATCAGCGCCATTTACACCTCAGGCCTGCGCGGCCCGTTGGCGGAAGCCCTCTCGCATGGCGCGCTGCCTGAATTACCGCCGGTACAAATTCACTCCCACGGCGGGCGCGTTAATCTGATCGAAAGCGGTGAGCTGAGCATTGACGTGGCCTTTTTGGGTGTTCCTGCCTGTGACATTTTCGGCAATGCCAACGGCCACAGCGGTAAAGCGCGCTGCGGTTCGCTGGGCTATGCGCAGGTGGACGCACAGTACGCGCGTCAGGTGGTCTTGCTGACCGAACAGGTGTTGCCTTACCCGCACGTTGCCAGCATCGCACAGGACCGCGTTGACCTGATTGTGCAGGTGGAAAGAGTCGGTGATGCCGAGAAGATCGGTGCTGACGCCACCCGTATGACCACCAATCCGCGTGAATTACTGATCGCTCGCCGCGCCGCTGACGTCATTGTCGCCTCCGGCTATTTTAAGCAGGGTTTTTCTCTGCAAACCGGTACCGGTGGAGCGTCGCTGGCCGTGACGCGTTTTCTGGAAAACAGCATGCGCCGTCAGGGGATCACCGCCGGCTTCGCCCTCGGTGGTATCACCGCGTCGATTGTCGATTTGCATGAAAAAGGGCTGATCGAACGCCTGCTCGACGTACAAAGCTTTGACCGGCAGGCCGCAGAATCGCTGGCGCGTAATCCCGGTCACTATGAAATCAGCGCCAATCAGTACGCTAACTTGGGGTCGAAAGGGGCGTCAGTGGAACAGCTGGACGTCGTGGTTCTCAGCGCGTTGGAAATCGACACCGGGTTTAACGTCAACGTATTGACCGGTTCTGATGGCGTGCTGCGTGGTGCATCTGGCGGCCATTGCGATACTGCGGCGGCAGCGCGTTTGGCCATTATCGTGGCACCTCTGGTCCGCGGGCGTATTCCGACACTGGTTGAGCAGGTCACCACCTGTGTCACGCCGGGGTCAAGTATCGACATTCTGGTTACCGATCACGGTATCGCCGTTAACCCTTCGCGCCCGGATCTGACCAAGAGTTTGCAATTGGCCGGAGTCCACACCGTCACCATTGAATGGCTCTATGAGCGGGCGCGCCTGCTTAGCGGTGAGCCTACCCCCCTGGCCTTTACCGACCGCGTAGTGGCCGTAGTACGTTATCGCGACGGCTCGGTTATCGATGTCGTTCATCAGATTGAGGAGTAGCCGTGCACGCTATCTCCCCGTTATTGGCCGCCAACCGCGCCGTCAGTTTGCCGGAGCTTCTTACTAGCCGTGAATCTCGTCAGACCCGGCAGCGGGCATGGTTGGCGCGCCATCATTGCACCTTAATTTCCCTGACGATGGTGATGCCGGGCGCGGTCAAGGACACCACGCTCAGCAGGGAACTGTTTTGCCTCGCCTGGCAGGCGTTGGAAACACTCAGTCAGCAGCGTGGGTGGCCATGGCTGGCGTGGCGCTGTCTGCCACAAGACACTGGCAGCGAAGGGTTGATCGCCCTCGACGTTCCCGCGCAAGAGGTCAAACAGGCCACGCTGGCGCTGGAAGATAACCAGCCGCTGGGCCGCCTGTGGGATATCGACGTGTTAGACGCCAGCGGAGCAATTCTCTCGCGCCGCGATTTCGGCCTGCCTGCGCGCCATTGTCTGCTCTGCGCGCAACCCGCCAACCAGTGCGGCCGCGAGCAAAAGCACAGCACGGCGCAATTGCTTGGCCATATGCAAAGGTTATTTGATGCCGCAGCCGGAAAATAAACCGCCGCTTCAGGCCGCGTGCGGCCCGGCAGAATGGGCCGTGCTGGCGTATCAGGCGTTATTGAATGAGGTCAATTTGACGCCAAAACCCGGACTGGTGGATCGCGCCAACAGCGGCGCTCACCAGGACATGACGCTGCAGCACTTCTACCGCAGCGCAGACGCCATTGCCCCGTGGTTTATGCGTTTTATAGCGGAAGGCGAGGGGAGTTGTCAGCAGCCGGAGGGCGACATATTACGCCGTCTGCGCCCACTGGGCATGGGGTGTGAAAATGCCATGTTTACGGCTACCGGCGGTGTGAATACCCATAAGGGCACTGTGTTTTCCATGGGGTTGCTGTGCTGTGCGCTGGGGCGTTTGCACCGTCTTGGTCAGGTTATTAATGCTGTTTCTCTCTGTCAGCAGGTGGCCTTTTTCTGCCAGCAGATGGTGGAGAACGAGCTGTCATGCGCCAAAACCTCGTTACCTCAAACTGCCGGACAGCGGTTGTTTCATCTGTACGGGTTGACGGGCGCACGCGGCGAGGCGCAGTCAGGTTTTGCGACGGTGATAGCACACAGCCTGCCGCTGTACCGGCGCCTGACAGCGCAGGGCGCAGGACAGGAGCAGGCACTGAGCCAGACGTTGCTGTTGCTGATGAGCGTGAATGCGGACACCAATGTGGTTTCTCGCGGGGGGCTGGCAGGGCTGACGTGGTTACAACGCCGCGCCAGTGAAGTACTCAATGACTCTCACCGCCAGGAAGCCACGTCGTCAGTAGAGGTATTCGATGAACAATGTATTGCCCGTAATCTCAGCCCCGGAGGCAGCGCCGATCTGTTGATTGTCACCTGGTTTTTGGCGCAGTTCCCGGAATAAACATATAACAAATCCGGGTGATATTTATCACCTTAACCCGTTTTTACAGGAGACCAGTTATGGTCATATCGAAGGATTTCATCGGAAAAGCGCTATTGCCGCTGGTGGTGCTGGCCGTCTTACTTTGCATCCCCGTACCGGACGGTATGCCGCCGCAGGCGTGGCGTTATTTCGCCATTTTTGTCGCCATGATTGTGGGCATGATCCTCGAACCTATCCCGGCGACGGCGATCAGTTTTATCGCCATGACGGCGTGCGTCATTGGTTCTAACTGGGTGCTGTTTGATGCCAAAGAATTGGCCGATCCGCATTTCGAAGCCGGGAAACAGGCGTTGAAATGGGGTCTGGCCGGTTTTTCCAGTACCACCGTATGGCTGGTATTTGGGGCATTCATCTTTGCGCTGGGCTATGAAGCTACCGGCCTTGGTCGGCGCATCGCGTTGATTATGGTTAAGTTCATGGGTAAGCGTACCCTGACACTGGGCTATGCCATCGTGATTATCGATATTCTATTGGCACCGTTCACACCGTCAAATACCGCCCGCACCGGCGGCACGGTTTTCCCGGTGGTGAAAAACCTGCCTGCCCTGTTTGAATCCTATCCTAATGACCCGTCCTCCCGCCGCATCGGTGGTTATCTGATGTGGATGATGGTGATCAGTACCAGCCTCAGCTCTTCTATGTTTATTACCGGCGCTGCGCCTAACATTCTGGGCGTCGAGTTTGTCAGTAAAATTGCCGGCGTACACATTGGCTGGATGCAATGGTTCCTGGCTTTCCTGCCGGTGGGGTTGATTTTGCTGGTGGTGGCACCGTGGCTGTCGTATGTCCTGTACAAACCGGGTGTGACCAGAAGCAACGAAGTGTCAGTCTGGGCAGTCGGGGCGCTGAAAGAGATGGGCGCGCTGACCAGAAAAGAGCTGACGCTAATTGTCTTGGTGCTGTTTAGCCTGTGCTTATGGGTGTTCGGCAACGACTATATTGATGCCACGGCTGTCGGTCTGCTGGCCGTGTCATTGATGCTGATCCTGCATGTTGTGGCGTGGAAAGATGTCACCAAATACTCCAGTGCATGGAATACACTGGTGAACCTCGCGACGTTGGTAGTGATGGCCAGCGGGCTGACCCGCTCGGGCTTCATCGCCTGGTTTGCTGACACCATGAGTCATCATCTCAGCAGTTTCTCACCGAACACGACGGTGGTGGCATTGGTACTGGTGTTCTATTTCTCCCACTATCTGTTTGCCAGCCTGTCGGCGCATACCGCCACCATGATGCCGGTCATTCTGGCTGTGGCTATGGGGTTACCGGGCTTGCCGATGGCCGAACTCTCCATGCTGCTGGTGTTATCCATCGGTATTATGGGCGTGCTGACGCCATACGCGACCGGACCGGGCGTGATTATTTATGGCTGCGGATACGTCAAATCGAAAGATTACTGGCGGCTCGGCGGCATCATGGGCGTGCTCTATATTTCCATGCTGCTGCTGGTGGGCTGGCCGGTGATGAGATTGTGGATGTAACCGCAATCTGCTATTGAACCTATCTGAACAAGCGGAGCTAACCCTCCGCTTTCTTGATGAATTTTTTGGTAATACACCTTAACGCGTTGTAACCTCACACCGATTCGCTCCCGCCACGACATCCTGTACTCTTAATAGTCTTCGCATATCGCATTGATAATTATTCTCGTTTCCATTATTGTTATGCCCTCTTCAGGGAGAGGTAACGGCATTGCAAGAAGATGATTATGCGGAGAAAAGCCGCGAGGAATTCGTAACATACCCTGCTGGGCATCGAAGAATTGCTGGGCAACCTGTTGAACCGCGAAAAGCAGGCGCAGGTCAGTCTCACGCCGCTGATGCAGCGTAAAGGGGTCTCCTCTGAATGCGGTGGAAACGGGCCGCGAGTAGGCATCTACTGGACCCTGGCCGAATAACCGGAAAACACGCAGCGACGTAAATACTGCGGTTTTTGTATTATCAATCAATGAGATGTCAGACACATGAGCGCAACCCCCGATCCCTTACTGATGGCCAGCCCGCAGGCTGACAACAGCGTGATGGGCCAATACCAACGCATTGTCCGCCGCCGTCTGTTGCTGATGTTGGTACTGGTGATGGCGATTATCGCCTCACTGATCATCGACTTCATCATGGGGCCGTCGGGGTTGTCGCTCGGTACGCTGTGGCAAACGCTGTTTGATGCAGCGTCGGCCGATGCCGGTACCCGCGTGATTGTCTGGGATATCCGTCTGCCGTATGCGCTGATGGCGATTGCCGTCGGCATGTCGCTTGGCCTGGCCGGGGCTGAGATGCAAACCATCCTTAATAACCCGCTGGCTTCGCCGTTTACCCTTGGCGTCTCTTCGGCGGCGGCCTTTGGCGCCGCGCTGGCGATTGTACTCGGCATAGGTATTCCGGGCGTGCCGGATCAATGGTTTATCTCCGCTAACGCTTTTATCTTTGCCTTACTCGCCGCGCTGATGCTGGACGGCATTACGCGCTGGACGCGTGTCGCCAGTTCCGGCGTGGTGCTGTTTGGTATTGCGCTGGTCTTTACCTTTAACGCACTGGTTTCGCTGATGCAGTTTATCGCCACCGAAGATACTTTGCAGGGGCTGGTGTTCTGGACCATGGGCAGTCTGGCGCGTGCGTCATGGGTCAAACTTGGCGTGATGCTGCTGGCCTTCTTCGTGCTGTTACCTTGGTCGATGATGAGTGCATGGAAGCTGACGGCGTTGCGTCTGGGCGAAGATCGCGCCATCAGTTTTGGTATCGATGTGCGCCGTTTACGCCTTGGCACCTTGTTGCGCATCAGTATTCTCTCCGCGCTGGCGGTGGCCTTTGTCGGGCCGATTGGTTTCATCGGTCTGGTTGCGCCGCACATCGCCCGCCTGATGTTTGGTGAGGATCACCGTTTCTATCTGCCAGCCAGTGCGCTGATTGGTGCGCTGGTGCTGTCGATGGCGTCTGTGGCCTCAAAAAATCTGGTACCGGGCGTCATTATTCCTGTGGGTATCGTGACCTCGCTGGTCGGCGTGCCGTTCTTCCTGAGTATTATTTTGCGCCATCGGGGGAATGTCTGATGTCTGCTGTACTGCAATTCAAAGCCAGAACAAACCTGAATGCGGCAACGCAGGGCTTGCAACTCCGGGACTTTAACGCCGGATACCCCAAGCGCCCGGTGATCCGCCATCTCAATGTACCGATGTTGCCGCGCGGAAAAATCACCGTGTTACTGGGCCCGAATGGCAGCGGAAAATCGACGTTGCTACGTGCACTGGCCGGGCTGAACCGTGCCGAAGGGCAGTTGCTCCTCGATGGTCATGACCTGATGCCGATGCCGTTTGCCCGCCGCGCTGAACAGGTGGTTTACCTGCCGCAGTCGCTGCCTGCGGGCGTGCATCTGCACGTGCTGGAATCCATTATCGTGGCCCAGCGCGCCTCCGGCAGTAATAGCAAACAGGCCGAAACCACCGAACAGGTGATGACGTTGCTGCAACAACTGGGTATTGAACATCTGGCGCTGAGTTATCTTGATCAGCTCTCCGGCGGACAAAAACAGCTGGTGGGTCTGGCGCAGTCGCTGATCCGTCAGCCGTCGTTGTTGCTGCTCGACGAACCCTTGTCAGCGCTGGATTTAAACTACCAGTTCCACGTGATGGATTTGGTGCGCAAAGAGACGCAAAAACGCAATATCGTCACCGTGGTGGTGGTGCATGATATCAACATCGCGCTGCGCCACGGTGACCGCGTACTGATGCTCAAAGACGGTAATCTGATTGCCGACGGGGAACCGGAAGAGGTGATCACTCCGGAAAGTCTGGCACGCGTTTATGGCGTGCGTGGACGTATTGAACGCTGCTCGCAGGGTACGCCGCAAATCTTGATTGACGGATTAGTCAGCGCACCCTCGATTTAACGCCGCCGCTTTATCTGAACCGAAAACGTTTACCTGAATAAGTCAGGCCGCCAATGTAGCGGCCCGACATTCCAACTTGTGAGCCTGAAACTAAAAAAACCAATCCGACAAACCCGGCGGGATTCTATCGCGCAAAATTTACGGTTTTGACGGAATTTTTGCTTACGACCGCCGCATGAGCGGGGTTGTTTTTATCTCATGGAGAGAAGTACATGGTTAAGCTTACATTGACACCGGCACTCAAGGCCGGGCTTATCGCACAGCTGTTCACTGCCGCATTCCCGGTCTTTGCAGAAGAGACAACGGATACGAAAGAGAGGGAGGATCAGATCGTCGTGACCGCCTCTTCCGTTGAACAAAACCTCAAGGATGCGCCTGCGAGTATTAGCGTGATCACCCGCGAGGATCTGGACAGAAAGCCGGTGCAAAACCTCAAAGACGTGCTGAAAGATGTCCCCGGTGTGCAGCTCACCAACGAAGGCGACAACCGTCAGGGCGTCAGTATCCGTGGTTTGAGCAGTGGCTATACCCTGATTCTGGTCGATGGCAAACGCGTTAACTCGCGCAATGCGGTCTTCCGCCATAACGATTTTGACCTGAGCTGGATCCCCGCTGAATCTATCGAACGCATTGAAGTGGTGCGCGGGCCGATGTCCTCTCTTTATGGCTCGGACGCGCTGGGCGGGGTAGTCAACATCATCACCAAAAAAATCGGCACTGCCTGGCACGGCACCCTGAGTGCGGACACTACCGTGCAGGAACACCGCGACCGTGGCGACAGCTACAACGGCAACTTCTTTACCAGCGGTCCACTGATCGACGACCTGCTCGGCGTGAAAGTCTATGGTGCACTGGGCAAACGTGAAAAAGATCAGGCGGATGCCTCCAGCGGAGCGACCAGTCAGCCACGCATCGAAGGTTATACCTCACGCAACACCAACGTCGAATTTGCCCTGACGCCAACCGACGAGCAGGACATGACTTTCGGCTACGGGATAGACCGCCAGGACCGCGACTCCGACAGCCTGGATAAAAACCGCATTGAGCGCGAAAATTACTCCGTTGGACATAATGGCCGCTGGGGCTGGGCCAACACCGAGCTGCGTTTCTATGGTGAAAATATCGAGAACAAAAACGCCGACACCATCACCTCCAAAAACAACTCCCTCGACGGTAAAATCGTGGTGCCGCTTGGCGAATACAACCAGCTGTTTACTTTCGGCGGCGAATACCGTAACGATAAACTGGAAGACAGTGTCAATCTCGCCAGCACCGGCAGCACACAGGCCAACCAGTACGCGCTGTTTGTGGAAGACGAATGGCGGATTTTTGAAAGCCTGGCGCTGACCGGCGGCGTGCGTATGGATGACCACGAAAACTACGGCGTTAACTGGTCGCCGCGTGCTTATCTGGTTTACAACGCCACGGATACCGTGACCGTGAAAGGGGGCTGGGCGAGTGCGTTTAAAGCGCCATCCCTGCTCCAGCTCAGCCCTGACTGGCAGAGTGCATCCTGCCGCGGTAGCTGCCAGATCATCGGTAATCCAGATCTGAAAGCCGAAACCAGCGAGAACGTCGAACTGGGCCTGTACTACGCGGGTGAAGAGGGGCTGCTGGAAGATGTTACCGCCAGCGCCACGATATTCCAGAATGATGTCGATGACATGATCAGCGTCAACCGCACGTCAAACCGTTCGCAGGCTGCCAGCTACGACAACTTTGTCGGTTTTGACTCCGCCGGTAACCCGATATTCAACTACTTCAACGTCAATAAGGCGCGTATCCGCGGGCTGGAAACCGAACTGACTATCCCGTTTAGCGACGAAGTGGGTTTGAAACTCAACTACACCTACAACGATGGGCGTGACCTCAGCAACGGCGGCAACAAACCGCTTACCGCGCTGCCGTTCCACACCGCCAACGCCACGCTGGACTGGAAACCGCAGGAGGACTGGGGTTTGTATGTTTCCGCCAACCTGAAAGGCCAGGCCCGTACTGTCGCCAACGACGATGCCACCCCCGGCGGCTACACCATCTGGAACACCGGCGGTTCGTACAAAGTGAACAAAGCCGTGAAAATCCGCGCCGGAGTGTTAAACCTGCTCGATAAAGATCTTAACCGCGACAGCTACAGCTACAACGAAGATGGACGCCGGTACTTTATGGCAGTGGATTACAGTTTCTGATGGGTTAAGCCAGACCGTGCCAAATACGGTTTCAAATCGAATACGGTGAAAGTTTCGGTTTCACAAGCACGATGATTACAGGGACTTTTGCAATGAAACCGAGTCGAGGGGAAAGTGCTTTTCCCCTCGACGCTCCCCTCGTTTTTTTACTGCGCGGTACCTTCACTCGGTGTTCAAGCCACAGGTCTTGAACCCGCTCCGTCCCGCAAGATTTTTGAATGCGCCAGTTGGGCTTTTTAAAATCAAAATATATACGAAGTGTTTGCCGCAACGGCTTTCCCATGCAACGGGTCTGATCTTATTGGATATTTCGACGGCGTTTAGCCTGATGCGTTATTTCAACCGAACGCTGTTTGAAGGGCAGAGGCATGGAGGGCTGGAGGGAGCAACGGAGCGGATCCGGTGGAATATGATCCGCCATATTGCCATTGTTACGCCCCATAAAAGGCAGGACTATGCCGGAATGTTTGAACGACTGACGCTGCCCAAAGTCCGGCTTTCTTCCATTAAAGCCATCAAACACCAGTTTGAAGCGTGGGACCTGACCTGATCACCGTTTCTGAATATAGGTCAGCGCCAGTGCAACGGCGAGGACTAAGCCCTTGATGATATCCATCGCGTAGTAGGGCACTGACAGCATGACCAGACCGTTCGACAGCACGCCTAAAATCACCGCGCCAATCAGGGTGCCAAGCGCGTTAGGTTTACCGGAACCGGCCAGTGAGAAACCGATGTAAGCCGCCGCGACGGCGTCCATCAGGTAACCCCCACCGGCATTTACCTGTGATGAACCAATGCGTGATGCCAGTAAAATGCCGCCGGAACCGGCCAGCAGTGACGAGATAATGTAGGCCGTGACACGATAGCGTGCGGTGCGGATCCCGGCCAGACGTGCCGCCAGTGGATTACCGCCAATAGCGTACATGCGGCGGCCATGTTTGGTCAGCGACATAAACAGCTGCACCACAACGGTCACCACCGCCATCACGATCACAATCACTGGCACCTGACCCAGCAGACTGAACGCCGCAGGTACCGCGCCTTCGGCCATATCGCCACTCGGCAGCACCATATTTTCGGTGATGGATCCGCCGTAACTGTAAGTCATCGCCGCGCCCTGAATCACAAACAGACTGGCGAGTGTGGCCAGCATGTCAGGAATTTTCAGGATCACGATCAGAAACGCGTTAAATAGTCCGACCAGCGTACAGAGCGCCAGCGTGATCAGAATGGCTTCAGTGGTGCCAAAACCGTGCCAGACAAACATCGAAATCACCAGCGCATTGGCCAGCGATGCCGTCGACCCCACGGACAAATCAAAACCACCGACCGACAGTGAAATCGACACACCGATGGCGATCACCGTGACGATGGCAATCGAACGCAGAATATTAATGATGTTTGATGGTTCAAGGAAGTTATCAGACGCGATGCCGAAACCGGCGATCAGCAGCACAACGGTCAGCAACATGCCCCATTTATAGAGGAATTCGAACAGCTGATGACGCCACGGCTGATTAGCTACGGGTACGTTTTCTTTACTCACCACGGCTTTGTTCACGCAGGGGTTCCTCCGGTGGAATACATTAATAAAGTCTCTTCGTCGACGTCTGCGGCATTGAGTTCCGCCACGATACGGCCATCCCACAACACCAGAATGCGGTCACATAAACCGACCAGTTCGGCGAACTCACCGGAGGCATAAATGATGCCTTTTCCCTGTTGCGCCAGGCCGTCTATCAGCCTGAAAACATCCGTTTTGGCTTTGATGTCTACGCCTTTGGTCGGTTCGTCAAAGATCAACACCTGACTCTCGCTGCGCAGCCATTTCCCGATCGCCACTTTTTGCTGGTTGCCGCCGGACAGGCGGGCCAGTTTTTGCAGCGGCCCGGAAGCCCGAATACCTAAACGGCCAATAATGTCTTTCGCCCAGACCAACGCCTGGCGCGAATTGAAAACGGAAAAACGGGAGAAACTGTCATCGGCGGTGACGCTGAGGTTCATCGGAATATCATCGTCGATGAAAATGCCCTCTTTGCGCCGTTCTTCCGGCACCAGCGCCAGCCCAAGCTCGACCGACAGGTACGGCTCTTTCGGTTTCCACGGTTTACCGTTCAGTTCGCCGTGCTCCACCTGGCTTGGTGTGGCACCAAACAGCGCCTTGCACAGTTCGGTTTTTCCGGCACCGGCCAGCCCTGCAATGCCGAGAATCTCCCCACGGTGCAGGCTGAGGGAAATATCGCGCAGTTTGTCTTTGTCGTGCATCCCCTGAATCCGCAGCAGGGTTTCAGGGCTGTGCGGCGGGCGGCGCGGCGGGTAAATATCGTCGAGCTGATGCCCCAGCATCTTCTCGATAATGTGTTCGTTAGTCAGGCCCTCCATTGCGTCATCGCTGACCAAACGGCCATCGCGCAGTACGGTCATGCGGTCACAGATATCGCGCAATTCATGAATGCGGTGCGAAATAAACACCACCCCCATTCCGGCGGCTTTCAGCTTGCGGACCAACGCAAATAACCGCTCGCTTTCTGCCTGATCGAGCGGGGCGGTGGGTTCATCGAGGATTAAGAAACGGCATTTGTGCGACAGCGCGCGGGCCAGCAAAATCAGCTGTTTTTCGGCCAGCGTGCAGCTTTCGATCCGGGCACGCAGATTAATTTTCAGCCCGAGCTGGGTGGTAAGCAATTGCGCATGACGGTAGATCTCCGCCCAATTATGCAGGTGGCCCGGTTCAGACAGGCTGTCCAGCATAATGTTTTCGGCCACGTTGAGCGTCGGCACCAGCGCGACGTCCACTTCCTGCTGGACCAGATGAATACCGAGCGCTCGCGCCTGATGCGGTAATTTTACCGTCACCGGCTGACCGTCGATGATTATCTGCCCGCTGTAATGGTCATGGGTCCCCGACAGCACCGCCATCAGCGTGGATTTCCCCGCCCCATTGGCACCGACCAGCGCATGCACCGAACCGCCTTCCAGGGTGAAATCTACCTGACGCAGAGCAGGGAATCCGGCAAATGAAATCGAGATATTGCGCATCTCAAGGAGGGAAGAGCTCACGCTGGGAGTTAGCCTTTTCAAATAAAGTTGTAGGTGCTTAGACGTTTAGCCGTCTAAAAGTACATGGCAGAGTTTTAACATATTATGTGATTTAAGCAACAGATTTAACGCTATAAGCGAGAGCGAAAAAGTCTAAGAGGGGAGTGATGGGCCGTGTGGGCGGGGAAGCCCACGACCTTGACGTTGAATTTGAATTTAAAGCGTCCCGACCGTACGTTTAAACGGCCAAACGGCCCAAAACACTTGCTCCTATCATCCCACCATTCCCTCCGTTCCCGGCAAACTTCCCGGTGATCACCAACGGTTCAGCATACTGATGCAACGTCCCGGTACGTACCTGCGAATCCAGTGCGGCAATCAGCGCCGTGGCATTTGCGAGGCCACCGCCTACGACTATTTTTGAGGGGCCAAGGATATTGACCAGCAACGCCAGCGGTTCGGCTACCAGGTGCAGCCAGGCGTTAATGGTCAGCGTTGAGTCCGGCTGACCCTCTTGCCAGCCGTCGACAATTTGCTGGCTGGTGCCGGTTTGGGCGGTAAGAGGATGATTGAGATGCTGATGCAAACGCTCGATGCCGCGTGCGCCGCCCAGGGTATCAAGACAGCCGATCTGACCGCAATTGCAGGTCAGGCGGGGAATAGAATAGGTTTTTCCGTCCAGCGTTAGCTCGGTGCGGGTAATGGCGCCGTGGCCCCATTCGCCGGTCACGCCCCCGTGGCCGCGCACCAACTGGCCGTTGATCACCAGACCACCACCGACGCCGGTACCGAGAATAATTCCGGCGACAATGGGCTGATTTTGTGCGTTTCCAGCGTAGGCTTCGGCCAGTGCAAAGCAGTCGGCATCGTTGGCAGCGGTGACCGGGCGATGGAGTTCGCGGCTCAGGTCTGCCGCCAGAGCGCGGCCGGTAAAGGCCGGAATATTGGTGGCCAGCAGTTCGCCAGTTTGCGGGGAGACCAGACCGGCGGTGGAAAGCGCCAGCGGCGTATCAGCGGGGAACCCTGTACCAAATTCGGTGAGCAGGCCCTCAATCGCGGCGACAAATTGACGCCATGAGGCGGTAGGCATAGGCACTTTGCCAAACTCTTCCACCTCACCCGCACGGTGGGAAACGCCAAACCTAATAAAAGAACCGCCGATATCGGCACAAAAAACCGCCGCATCAACTGACGCGGCGGTGAAAGGTTGACTGCTCATGAGCGGGTGTCCAGTAAATCGCGTAATCCATCGCCCAGAACGTTGAATCCGAGCACGGTCAGCATAATGGCCAGACCAGGGAACAGCGAAAGGTAAATATTTATGCCGAGAAAGTTTCGACCATCGCTCATCATGGTACCCCATTCCGGCATCGGGGGCTGCACGCCTAATCCCAGAAAAGAGAGGCTGGCAGCGGCGAGGATCACCGTACCGGCGGTCAGGGTGGACTGCACAATAATTGGCCCGACGGCGTTGCGCAGAATGTAATGCACGATGATCCGGTAGTTCGACAGGCCCAGCGCCTGCGCGGCTTCGACATATTCCATCTGTTTTAGCCCCAGCGTCAGGTTGCGGCTCAGACGGGCGTAAACCGGAATGGCAAACAGCGAAATGGCGATCAGCAGATTGATCAGCCCGCCACCGAGAATACTCACCACGAGGATGGCCAGCACGATGCCCGGAAAGGCGAACAGCATGTCCATAAACCACATGATGATCATATCCACGTAGCGACCGGCCATCCCGGCAATCACGCCGAGCGGAATACCGACAATCATCGCCAGCCCGACACTCAGCACCACCTCGACCATCGAAATCCGTGCGCCATAAATCACCCGGGCAAAAATGTCGCGGCCATAATCGTCAGTACCGAACAGATGGTCAGCCGACGGCGCCAGTAGCGTATCGATCAGATCCTGCGCATAAGGGTCATGGCGGGTCAGCAGCGGGGCGAAGATACCCATCAGAACAATCGCGCTGACGATCAGGCCGCCGAGCGTGACTGCCGGATGACGCCATAACCAGCGGAAGAAACGCAGGGTGCGCGGCTTGCGGCGGGGCTGGTGTGTGATGATGGCAGACATTAGTCGAACCTTATTTTTGGATTCAGGAAGGCGATCAGCAGCTCTCCGAGCAGGTTCATCACCACCACGCCGCAGACGGCCACCAGCGCGACACCCTGAATCACCGGGTAATCGCGGTAGCGCACGGAATCGACCAGCAGCCGCCCGATGCCCGGCCAGTTGAACACTGACTCAGTGACTACTGCGCCGCCAATCAGGCTGCCGAAATTGAGCGCCACAATGGTGACAATCGGGATCAGCGCATTACGGAACGCATGGCTGCAATAAATGGTCACGGCGGACAACCCTTTGGCGCGTGCGGTACGGATGTAATCCTCCGACAGCACGTCAAGCATGCTCGATCGGGTCATGCGCGCCATGACCGCCATCGGCAATACCGCCAGCGTGACCGACGGCAAAATGTAGCTTTTCCACGACGTCGCGCCGAGCAGCGGCAGCCAGCCGAGCGACACCGAGAAATAGTTCATCGCCATCAGCCCCAGCCAGAAGTTGGCGACGGATGCCCCGGCAATCGCCAGCAGCATCACGCCGTAATCTGGCCAGCGATTGCGGTAGACCGCGCCAATCATCCCGGCGGGTACGCCAATCGCCACCGCCAGAAAATAGGCCAGCACCGCCAGCGCCAGGGTGAACGGCAGACGTTCGCCGATCTCCTGCGTCACTGGCTGCTGTGATTGCAGAGACAGCCCGAGATTGCCGTGTAACACGTCGGTGGCAAAATGCACGTACTGCGTCACGATGGGCTGGTCCAGTCCAAGGCGAACGCGCATATTGTCCACCGCTTCCTGCGTGGCTTCCGGCCCGGCCATCAGACGTGCCGGATCGCCCGGCAGCGCGCGGATCGACCCAAAAATCAACATCGACACGCCGATCAAAATGACCGGAAAGGCGATGAGTTTTTTTGCCAGATAAGCTTTCATATCAACCCTTATGTGCGTCTTTTACGACAATCTGTCCGCCCGGGATCATGGTCACGCCGGAAACGTCTTTGCCCGTGGCGTACAGATCATTCTGGTAATACAGCAACACCTGCGGGGCCTGCTGGTTGATCTCTTTCTGCGCCTCGACATAAATGGCGTTACGCGCATTTTCATCCTGGGTTGACGCGGCTTTATCTAACATTTCATCGAATTTAGGGTCATTGAAGAAACCCAGATTGGCGCCGCCCGGTGCGAAACTTTTGCTGTAATAGAGTGGGCGGAGTTGCAAGTCCGCACCGTTCACGCCGGAAGACCACGACGCCAGCACGGCACCGGTGTTATCGGCTTTTTTACCTGCCTGATCGGCAAAGGCCGCTTTAGACCATACGCCGCTCTCCATCTGACGTACGTCCAGCTTCACGCCAATTTTCGCCCACATGCTTTGCAGCACCTGACCAATACGTGCGTCCTGACCCTGTAAGGCAATCGACATGGTAAAGCCGTCTGGCACACCGGCTTCTTTTAGCAGGGCTTTGGCTTTCTCAATATTGAGCGGATACGGGTCGAGGGTTTTGTCATAACCCGCAGTCACCGGTGCCAGCGGCGAGTTGGCCGGAATGGCGAAGCCCGACATGATGGCGCGCACCAGACCGGCGCGGTCGGTGGCGAAGTTCAGCGCCTGACGCACGCGCACATCATTAAGCGGTTTGAGATCGGTATTCAGCGCCACCCAGAATACGGCGGAGCCCGGGCTTTCATGCAGCTCGAACTTAGGATTATTTTTCAGCTGTTTGGCAAACTGCGGCGGCACCGGGTTAATCACGTCGGCTTCACCGGCCTGCAAGGCCATGTTCATCACCGACGGCTCGGCGCTCCAGGTCCATTTTATATCATCCGGCCCTGCGGTTTTATTGCCCCAGTAGCCCGGATATTTCTCTTCCAGCACGAACTCACCGGTTTTGTACTGCACCATTTTGTAAGGACCGGTACCGACCGCTTTGCTGTCAAGCGTACCGGTTTTGTCAGCCGTCGGGCTGACCATCAAAGATGCGCCGGTGGTCAGCAAATTAAGGAATGCAGGATACGGTTTTTTCAACGTGAACAGGACGGTGGAATCATCCACTTTGGTCACGCTGTCAAGGAAAGTGCGCAGACGGCCACTGGCGGCCAGCCCGCGTTTGGCATCCAGGTGGCGGGCAAAGTTGGCGACCACGGCATCGGCGTTGAACGGTGTGCCGTCATGGAAAGTTACTCCCTCACGCAGTTTGAAGGTCCACTTCAGACCGCTTTCGTCGCTGCTCCAGGAGGTGGCCAGCGCCGGTGCTGGTTTCAGTTCCGGCGACATCTTCAGTAGCCCTTCGTACATCGGATCCAGCACGGTGCCGGTAAAAGTTGCGGTCTGGTTGCCAGGATCCATGCTGCGCGGCGCTTCGTTTTGCATCACCGTCAGGGTAGCCGCGTAAAGCGGGGAGGAGAGTGCGGCAAGCAGTGCCGTACTCAGAAGAGTTAACCGCCCCGGGTAGCTGATTTTACTGAAACTGTTCATCGTATTTCCTCTGCCAGTGCTAAAAGTGTGAGTGAGAAAAAAACTGCTCAGAAACCGTCACAATTCCCTTTTTAAACGACTGAAAATAGTGTGCCCGCAGACGGTACAATTAGTTCATATGAAAAACTTATGTAAGCTTGTTTGGTTCAAAATATGAACTAATAGACGTTGATATATCCATTTTTAATGTTTAATGTCAATGCAGCTGAGTGAAATTTGAGAACCGGAAAACGAATATGTTAACTCCCTTACAACGACGGATTTTGGGTGCGATTGCCGCGTCAGATGGCCTTAGCCGGACTGACCTGGTACAGCTTTCCGGTATGAGTAAAGCCGCTGTCAGCGGCGTCGTGCGTGAAATGATCGACGCGGGTTTTTTGTTCGAAGCCGAAAGCGTTCCCGGCACAGGGCAGGGACGGCCATCGGTACGCCTGCTGGTACAACCTGACGGCGCGTATTTCGCCGGGGTATCGCTGTTACAAGATCCGGCGCACATGGTGCTGATCAACCTGCATGGCGAGATCCTCTCGCGGGTGTCCTTCCCGCTCAGTAACGTACCGCAGCAACTGGCGGATGAGATCGCCTCTGCGCTGCCTGCGCTGCTCGAACATCATGCTGACGCCGCCGAAAAGCTGCTCGGGCTGGGCGTCACACTCTCCGGGTTTATCGATGAGCATCAGTCAACCTGCGTCCAGTCGGCGCTGCTTGGCTGGCGCGATGTCCCGCTTGCCAACCTGATAAGCCAGACCACCGGCATGGACGTTGCCATTGAGAACGATGCCAAAGCGCTGGCGGTCAGCGAAAAACGCTTCGGCCACGCCCGTGAACTTAACAGTTTCACGTTGGTCAGCCACGGCGCGGGGATTGGCAGCGCGCACTTTATCGCCGGGCACTTATACCGGGGCGCACACGGCGGTGCCGGGGAAATTGCCCACAGCACCATCGAACTGAACGGTACGCCGTGCCGCTGCGGAAAACGCGGTTGCCTCGACACCATCGCCTCGCTCAATGCCGTGATGCAGGCGGCGAAAGCGGAGGGGCTGAATGTCAGCACCATGGCGCAGATCGAGGCGCTGGCATCAAAGGGCAATAATCAGGCGGTGCGTATCCTGCATCACGCGGGGACGGCGCTGGGGCTGGCGGTATCGCATCTGATTCAAATCAATGACCCGGAAATGATCCTGATAGCCCATCAGGAAGGGGCATTTTCCGGGCTGTTCGGCACCGTGGTACAGCAATCTATCGATGCCAACGTTCTGCCTGGTGTCGCCGGTCTGACGCCGGTACGGACATTTTCACTCAACGACGATACGTGGGCACGCGCTGCGGCGAGCATTGCTGCGCATCGTTTTCTGGTCGGCCTGAACTCCACTGTAAGGTAACAACATCATGCGTATAGCCGTCGGCGGTATCCATATCGAATGCAGTACTTACAATCCGGTTCTTAACGAAGAAAAAGACTTCCGCGTCACGCGCGATGCCGCGCTGCTGGCCGCTCCCTATTTCAGATTTTTACAGGATTATCCTGCGACCTTTTTGCCGACCATCCACGCCCGTGCTATCGCCGGCGGGCCGGTTTCGCGCGCGACCTATGAGAAATTCAAAGGCGAACTGATCGCTGGCCTGGAAGCACAAAAACCCTTCGACGGCCTCTATCTGCCGATGCACGGCGCGATGTATGTCGAAGGGATGGAAGATGCCGAAGGCGACTGGATCGCCGCTGCCCGCGAAGTCGTCGGGCCGGACTGCCCGATCAGCGTCAGCTATGACCTGCACGGCAACGTTTCGCAGAAAATTATTGATGCCATCGATATGTTCTCCACGTACCGCACCGCGCCGCACATTGATACCGAAGAGACCATGCGCCGCTCGGTCGCCATGCTGGTCAAAACGCTGCAAACCGGTGTGAAACCGACGCTGCTGTGGGTGCCGGTGCCGGTGGTATTACCGGGTGAACGCACCAGTACCGAAGATGAACCGGCGAAAAGTCTGTATGCGCGCTTGCCTGAAATGGATGAAATCGACGGCGTGTGGGACAGCTCACTGATGGTCGGTTACGTCTGGGCCGATGAACCACGCGCTACCGCAGCGGTGATCATGACCGGCACCGACCAGGCCGTACTGGAGCGTGAAGCGAAACAGCTGGCGCAGGCCTACTGGGATGCCCGCGAAGATTTCGTCTTCGGCTGTGAAACCGACACCGTCAAAGCCTGCGTTGCCAGGGCGATTGCCAGCCCGACGCAGCCGGTGGTGCTGGCTGATTCCGGCGATAACCCGACCGGTGGCGGCGTGGGTGACCGCGCTGATGTGTTGGCTGAGCTTATCGCGCAATATGCCGAAGGAGTGATTGTCGCGGGTATCACCGATTTACCGGCCACCGAAGCGGCGTTCAACGCCGGTGTAGGCTCAACCCTAACCCTGACGATCGGCGCCTCGCTCGATCATTCCAGCCCGCAGGTGAAAGGTGAATTTGAAGTGGTATTGCTGCTCGATGCGCTCACTCCAGCCGATCGTCAGGCGGTATTGCGCACCGGCGGCATCGACGTGGTGGTGTCGGCGCGGCGCAGGCCTTATCACAACATCAGCGATTTCACCGCGCTGGGGCTGGATCCGCATGCTGCCCAGATGGTGGTAGTGAAGTCCGGTTATCTGTCACCGGAACTGGCACCGATTGCCCGGCCAAACCTGATGGCGCTCTCCAACGGCGTGGTGGATCAGTTTGTCGAACGCCTGCCGCGCAAGCGCAAAGTGCGCGACACCTTCCCGTTTGATAAAGCGTTCAGCTTTACGCCGCAGCCGGTGCTTTCCGCCCGTAGCCGTTAATTTACCGACCTGACCTTGCCGGAGAAACCGCATGACTACAATCATGACCGAACCTGCCGCCACGCCGCGCCTGCCGGTACTGGAAGTGAAAAATCTCACCACCTCATTTCGTGGTGACGACGACTGGCTGCCCGTGGTGCGGGATCTCTCGTTTGAAGTCTATCCGGGCGAAACACTGGCGATTGTCGGTGAGTCCGGCTCCGGCAAAAGTGTCACCTCGCTGTCGGTCATGCGTCTGCTGAAGGCCAATTCCAGCAAAATTGAAGGCTCGGTCCGCCTTAATCAGCGCAGCCTGTTAACGCTCTCCGATAAGGCGATGCGCGATATTCGCGGCAATGAAATGGCGATGATTTTTCAGGAACCGATGACCTCGCTGAACCCGACGTTCAGCATCGGGCGACAGATTGCCGAAAGCCTGAAACGCCATCGTGGCATGTCTTCAAAAGCGGCGCGGGCAGAGACCCTGCGGCTGCTGGAAAAGGTGCGTATTCCCAACGCCGCGGCGCGTTTTGATGAGTATCCGCACCAGTTCTCCGGCGGTATGCGCCAGCGCGTAATGATTGCCATGGCGCTGGCGCTCAAACCTAAACTGCTGATTGCTGATGAGCCAACCACTGCGCTCGACGTCACCATTCAGGGGCAAATTCTCGATCTGATCAAAACCTTGCAGGAAGAAGAGGGCATGGCGGTGCTGTTCATCACCCATGATATGGGCGTGGTGGCAGAGATCGCGGACCGCACGCTGGTGATGTATCGCGGCGAATGTGTCGAAAGTGGCGAAACCGCCGAACTGTTCCACCGCCCGAAACACCCGTATACCCGCGCGTTGCTGGCGGCGGTGCCGAAACTTGGCTCGATGCAGGGCCGCACCTGGCCGCTGCGCTTCCCGCAAATTGACCTGCAAACCGGCGCAGTGACACAACCGCTGGAAGTCGCCAATACGCCGGACACTGGCCTGCCGCCGGTGCTGTCGGTGAAAAATCTCAGCGCCCGTTTTCCGGTTTACGGCGGTTTACTGAGCCGTCAGGTCGGGGCCGTGCACGCCGTGGAAAACATCAGTTTTGATCTGTTGCAGGGTGAAACGCTGTCGTTAGTAGGGGAGTCGGGATGTGGAAAATCCACCACCGGTCGCGCCGTGACGCGGCTGATGACGCCGCACTGCGGGGCTATCGACTTCGACGGCTTCGACGTCATGAACATCAATAAGCGCGAAATCCTGCAAATGCGCCAGCGTATCCAGATGATTTTTCAGGATCCGTTCGCCAGCCTGAACCCGCGTATGCGCATTGGTGACGCGCTGATTGAGCCGATGCTGCAACACAAACTGCATAACCGCAGCGATGCCAAAGAGAAAGCCGCCGCACTGCTGCATAAAGTCGGGCTGTCGCCGGACATGATGCGTCGCTTCCCACATGAGTTTTCCGGCGGTCAGCGCCAGCGCATCTGCATTGCCCGCGCCCTGACGCTGGATCCGAAAGTGATTGTGGCGGATGAATCGGTGTCGGCACTCGACGTGTCGGTGAAAGCGCAGGTGGTGAACCTGCTGCTCGACTTGCAGGAGAGCATGAACCTCTCTTACCTCTTTATTTCCCACGACATGGCAGTGGTCGAACGCGTCAGCCATCGTGTGGCGGTTATGTACCTCGGGGAGATTGTGGAAATCGGCCCGCGCGCCGCGATTTTCGATAATCCGCAGCATGCTTATACCCGCAAACTGATGGCCTCCGTCCCGGTGCCAGACCCAGCCAGACGCGCCCTTAAGCGCCACATGCAGGTCGACGAGCTGAAAAGCCCGGTGCGGGATAACAGCTATGTGCCGCCACTACGGCAGTACGATGAAGTCTCAGCGGGCCATTTTGTACAGATCTAGCGACAGGCTATTTTACTTGCCATTTTGAACGCGGGCAGTGCTCAGAGTCCTCACGTACTTCGTGTACGCTCCGGCTCTTGCGCGCTGTCCGCGTCCAAACTGGCTGCGACAATAACGCCTGTTGCTTAACATGAATTTCTGCAACATCCCCTCACGTAAAGTTCATCATTTTTATACGCATTGTTATAAAATAGATCCCTCGCTTTTCGACGCCAGGAACTCCATCTTGCCGTCTGACTTGGTATGCGAACACTTTCTATACGCAACAGGTTAATTTCTTAGGAGTTTTCATGTCTAATCAGTTCCCCAGCTCACGCCTTCGCCGCCTGAGACAGTCCGACTCACTGCGCGCCCTTTTTCAGGAAACTGAATTCAGCGTGAACGACCTGGTACTGCCGATTTTTGTCGAAGAAGAGACATCTGAATACGTGCCGATTGAAGCCATGCCTGGTGTGATGCGTATTCCTGAATCCCGTCTGGCGTTTGAAATTGAGCGCTATGCCCGCGCCGGTATCCGCTCGGTGATGACCTTCGGCATCTCCAAACATATGGACGCCACCGGCAGCGACACCTGGAACGAAAACGGTCTGGTGGCCCGTATGGCGCGGATCTGCAAAGACACCGTGCCGGAAATGATCGTCATGTCCGACACCTGTTTTTGCGAATACACCTCGCACGGTCACTGCGGTGTACTGCATGACCACGGCGTAGACAATGACGCCACGCTGAAAAACCTCGGTAAACAGGCCGTGGTGGCCGCCGCTGCTGGTGCTGATTTCATCGCGCCCTCTGCCGCACAGGACGGTCAGGTGCAGGCCATCCGCAGCGCGCTGGACGCCGCCGGTTTCATCGACACCTCGATCATGGCGTACTCCACCAAATTCGCCTCTTCGCTGTACGGACCATTCCGTGAAGCGGGCGGCAGCGTGCTGAAAGGCAACCGCAAACAGTACCAGATGAACCCGATGAACCGCCGCGAAGCGGTGCGCGAGTCACTGATGGATGAGCAGGAAGGCGCTGATGCGCTGATGGTGAAACCGGCTGGTGCGTACCTCGACGTGATCCGCGATATCCGCGAAGCCTCCCGTCTTCCACTGGCGGCATATCAGGTCAGCGGTGAATACGCGATGATCAAATTTGCCGCGCAGGCCGGAGCCATTGACGAGCGCGCCGTAGTGCGGGAAAGCCTCGGCGCGATTAAGCGTGCGGGCGCCGATATCATCCTGACCTACTTTGCGATGGATATTGCAGAGCAGGGCATCTGATCCCCTGCATCCTTCAAGCCGCCTTCCTGCAACTTGAATGATTTTGGGGTTGATAACGTGTTGAGTTTCTAGCCGGGCCATTTGGCCCGGTTTTTTTATGTCCGCACGGCAGAGGCGGCGGGTAAGGGCGCGGGTTTAGTTTTTGCCGGATGCCCGGGTTGCTCAACTTTTACCACCACCGTCAGCACGGCGGCGACCAGATAGAGCGCGGTGTAAACCCAGACCACACCGACGATATCGAAGAACGGCAATACGATGGAGGCGATAGCCGGGGCGACGAAATTGCTCAGGCCGGCAGACAGGTTGTAAATCGAAATCGCCGCACCTTTATGGTTAGGTTCCAGCACCGGGAAGACGGCGGTCATCGGCACAAACGCCGCCACGGTGATACCGAGCATCACGGCTGGGATCAGCGCCATCCCGAAGTTGTGCCCAAACCAGACCGGCAGATAGTAGAACGTCAGGCTGGAGATGGCGCAACCGATACAGCCGAACCAGCGCACCTGCCGCAGCCAGCCAATTTTCTCACCCAGAATTCCCCACATAATGTTGGTGAAAATGGTGACGAAGAAGAATACCGCCCAGATTTGCAGCCACTCAGACATGCTAAAGCCCAGACGGCCGACGAACAGGATCGGCATGATCACCGCAAATCCAAACAGCGAAAGGGTATTGATGATGCGGATCAGGCAGGAGAGCAAAATATTGCGGTTGGTGAATAAGATCGTCACCGCCCGGCTCAGTTCATTCAGTTTTTCCTTCGGACTGAGGTTGGCTTTACTGCCCGGCTTGCCGACATTGCGCAACAAGGTCATCGCCATTATGCCGCCGACCACCACCCAGGCAATGGCGAGCCACAACGTGCCGGTTTCGCCCATAAACGGGATAGTGAAGCTGGGTAAATAACTGCCGATACAGCCGATACCAATCGAGTACATGGCCCAGAACCAGCCCATGGCGGAAGAGAGATTCTGCTTCGGTACGGTTTGCACCACCAGCATCACAAATGAGTAGATAAACAGCGGGTAAGCCAGCCCGCGCACGCCGTAGAACAGCAACATCAGCGGGTAGTTTTTCATCCCCAGACCAAACAACATAAACAGCACATGCATCACTACCCACAGGATAAAGCCGATGCGCATGGCTTTTTGCGGCGTAATGATCTCCGCGACGACGCCGGAACTCCAGGCCGCCAGCGCCGCTGCCAGCCCGTAAACCGTAAACACCACGGCGGATTGAGAGGGCGTGAAGCCCATATCGATAATGTGTTTGGAGAGGAATGCCATTTCGAAGCCGTCACCGCTCATGAAAATAGCGATGGCGATGTAACCCCAGAACAGGTTCATCGGCAAACCGAACCAGTGGGTGCGCGGTTTTTGTATCTCGTGCATGTTGGACTCCTCTGCGGACGGGCCCGCAGCTGGTGGTATGTAGGGACAGCGATGGGGCGCTTAAGCGCCCTCGGTTTTGGTTATGCGGATCGCAAAGCGACCTGTTGTTGATAAAGTTGCCGGTAGGTGGCCAGGCGCTCACCCAGCATGCCGCGGGTTTCGACGTCAGGCAGGAACTGGCGCTCAATGGCCGGTTTACGGCACACCTCGGCGAAGTTTCCGCCCGCGGCCAGCCAGCCGAGGCGGGCGGCACCGAGTGCGCCACCGGCTTCGCCGCCGCTGTGGGTCACTACCGGTAAATTCAGGGCATCACTCATCAGCTGCGCCCAGCGGTCGCTGCGCGCGCCGCCGCCGACCAGTGAACATTGTTGCAGGCGGGTGCCCGCCTGTTGCATCACTTCCAGCCCGTCGGCCATGCCAAATGCCACGCCTTCGAGTACTGCGTAGCCGAGTGCGGCGCGGTCAGAGCTGTGCGTCATGCCGTGAAACGCGCCGGTAGCATTCGGATCGTTATGCGGTGTACGTTCGCCGGACAAGTAGGGCAGGAACAGCGGCGCCTGCCGCTGTTGCGCCGGGCTGAGCTGTGCGATTTCCGCCAGCAGCGTGGTTTCGTTGGTGCCTATCAGATTGCAATACCAGCGCAGCGCACTGGCGGCGGTGAGCATCACGCTCATCTGATGCCAGCGGCCCGGTAATGCATGGCAGAACGCATGTACCGCCGACTGCGGATTAGGCCGGAAGCGATCGTTGACCGCAAACAGCACGCCGGAAGTGCCGAGTGAAATAAAGGCATCGCCCGGATTTACCGCGCCAATGCCGACGGCGCTGGCGGCGTTGTCGCCTCCTCCTCCGGCAATCACCACGTTGTCACGCAGCCCCCATGCGCGGGCGATATCATTTTTCAGGGTAGCGCTGACCTCGCTGCCTTCTGCCAGTCGTGGCATATGGTCGCGGTTTAGCCCGCAGGCGGCCAGCAGGGAGTCTGACCAGTCGCGTTTGGCGACGTCGAGCCATAAGGTTCCGGCGGCGTCTGACATGTCAGAGACTTTTTCGCCGCTCATCATCCAGCGCAGATAATCTTTTGGCAGCAGCACGGTGGCGGTTTGCTCAAAAATAGCCGGTTCATGGCGGGCCACCCACAGCAGCTTGGGCGCAGTAAAACCGGGCATGGCCAGATTACCGGCTACCTGATGCAGCTCCGGTGCGCTTTGGGTCAATTGTTCGCACTCGGCCGCGCTGCGGGTGTCATTCCATAAAATGGCCGGGCGCAGTACTTTGCCTTCACGACTGAGCAGCACTGCGCCGTGCATCTGGCCGGAGAGGCCAATGGCGCGGATCTCCTGCCACTGCTGTGGCAATTTATTTCGCAGACGCGAGATAGCAAGGTGAGTGGCCTGCCACCAGTCGGCCGGGTTCTGTTCCACCCAGTGCGGGTGCGGGCGGCTGACGTCGAGCGGCTCACCCGCGCTTGCCAGCAGCTTTCCCTGTTCGTCGATCACCACGGCTTTAATTTCTGAGGTGCCTAAATCCAGTCCGAGATACATAGCTTTCCCCTTATGCGCGTTTCGCGTCAGCCAGCCACTGATTCACCCGTTCTACCGACTGGCGCATCAGGTCAGTGAATTCTGCTTTGCCAGCCAGTGATGCAAACAGTTTTTCATCCCCGGAAAATTGGGCGACCGGGTCAGCACTGTTGAACATGGCATGCACGGCAGCGGGGTCGAGAATGCCGTCCTGATACTCGTACGGCAGAAGATTCTGGTGCCATTGCTGCATATAAACAAAGAACAGCGCCGGTAGCATGGCGGTGGCGCGTGGGATCTGGCCGCGTTGATAGCACTCCTGCAATGTCGGCGTAATAAAGCCGGGGATTTTGGAGAAGCCATCGGCGGCAACGCGCTGATTGGTGTCCTGAATATGCGGGTTACTGAAGCGGTCAAGCACCAGGTCGCGATAGTTCTCCAGGTTCAGCGGGCTTGGCATCAGTGATGGAATAACATCTTCGGTCACGTAATCGTAAGCCATCTTGCAGAGGGAGCGAGTGCGGGTACTTTCATCAATGTAACGTTGACCGAGCAGCGTGCCTGCCCAGGCAATGCAGCTGTGGCTGGCGTTCAGAATGCGGATTTTAGCCTCTTCGTAGGGCAGCACCGACTCAACCATCTCCACGCCGACGTTCTCCAGCGCCGGGCGTCCGGCGATAAACTCATCCTCAATCACCCACTGAATAAAGGCTTCGCCCATCACCGGCGCGCGGTCTTTAAAGCCGGTGGCCTGTTCAACGCGCAGCGCGACGTCAGGAGAAGGGCGCGGGGTGATGCGATCTACCATGGTGTTCGGGAAGCGGGCGTGTTGTGCCACCCAGTCAATCACCGCCTGTTGCTGGCGCAGGGCCAGGAACTGCAACAGGCCGCGATGGAAACGGTCGCCGTTGTGGCGCAGGTTATCGCAGTTGAGCAGGGTGACATCGCCGCCGTTACGCGCTATCCGGCGTGCCAGAATATGGCCGACAGCGCCATAAATGGTGCGGCATCCACCGTTGATATCGGCCTGCACGTCAGCGTTCAGCCGGTCAAGGTTGAACTGGTTATCGAGGTAATAACCGCCTTCGGTGACAGTAAAGGAGATCACTTTGGTGTGTGCATCCGCCCCTTGTGCTACCAGTGCCGCCAGTTCGTTATCCCACGGGATGATTTTCTGAATCGACGTGATGGTTTCGTATTCACGCTTGCCCTGCGGCGTCACGGTTTCCAGCACGTATTTACCGTCCTGCGCCTGCAACGCATTCAGCAGCGGCACGCCGTCTTCGCGAATATTGCCGAGCGCAATCGACCAGCGGTTATCGCCTTCTGCCAGCAGGCGGTGCAGATACCAGGCCTGGTGAGCGCGGTGGAAAGAGCCGCTGCCGATGTGCAGCCAGATTGAAGGGGTTGGGGAAGTTGTCGCGTTCATGATGTTCTCCGCTAAAGGTGAATTTTGGGCTTAAGCTCGTTAATTGGGCTTTTGCTCAGTTGTAATTAGCTTAATAGAACATTTGCCCGTCAATTGGGCTTTAGCTCACAATTTTGTATCATGGTGGGAGTTTGCGATCACGGCTGCGTGCAAATGGCGCTAAAATAGCGTCATTGAAATCAGTCGGTCGGGATATGTGCATGAGTAAGAACGATAAAAAATTGGATCAGGCGGCGCGCGCGGCGTGGATGTATTTTGTGGCGGGGCAGACGCAGCATGATATCGCCGACGCGCTGGGCGTTTCGCGGCAGGTGGCGCAGCGGCTGGTGGCCAGCGCCATCGATAACGGGCTGGTGAGTGTGCATATTTCGCACTCGGTCGGGCGCTGTATGGAACTGGCGGCGCAGCTGAAAAAACGCTACGGACTGATCGTGTGTCAGGTGGTGCCGGGGCAGGGAATGGACAGCTCTGGCATCAGTCATGCCATCGCCGTCGCCGGAGCTGAGGTGATGACGCAGTTTATCCGCAATGAGCAGCCGATGATTATTGGTGTCGGGTCGGGACGCAGCCTGAAAGCGGCAATTGATGAACTGGCCGACATCGAGCGGCCGCAGCACAGCAGTGTGTCGCTGATTGGCGCGATTGCCTCCGACGGCTCCTGTACCCGTTACGATGTTCCGCTGCTGATGGCAGAAAAAACGCAGGGGCGCTATTTCATTCTGCCTGCGCCGCTGTTTGCCGACGGTGAGGAAGACCGCGCGATGTGGTGCAGCCACCGCATTTACCGCACGGTCAGCGAAAAGGCCAGTCAGGCGGATGTTACCTTTATCGGTATTGGCACCATCGAGCCTGGTTGTCAACTGCATAAAGACGGCTTTATCAGCGCCGAAGACGTAGAGCAGCTGATGGCGAAGAACGCAGTGGCGGAGATCCTCGGCCACTTCATGGGATCCGAGGGTCAGCAGATCGATAGCGAACTCAATGCCCGCCTGACCAGCGTCGGTCTGCACCCGCAGGAAGGTAAACCGGTGATCGCGCTGGCGGGCGGAAGCGACAAGCACGTTGCTGTCCGCGCTGCCCTGACCGGTCAATGGATTAACGGACTGGTCACTGACGAGGCCTGCGCGGAAGCGTTATTGGGGTAGGGAGCTGGGAGTTTGGATGTTCGATAAAGGAATTAGGATGATGAAAACAGTTGAGCTATTGCAATACACCCTGAAGCCAGGGACAGGGCGTGATTTTCATAAAATTATGGTTGAGCAAAGTGTACCTCTCCATCGTGAGGCAGGAATGGATGTCGTTTCTTTTGGAAATTCCCAACACGATGAGGATTCTTACTACTTGATCCGCGCTTACGATGATCTTGAGCATCTAAAATCTTCACAGGAAGAATTCTATAGTAGTAATGCATGGCGAGCCGGACCAAGAGCGGCCATCGTTGACCGGATTCAAAGCAGCGTAAAATCGGTGCTGATGCTCACGAGTACTGCGACCGATGGTTTGAGGAGGTGAGACTGAATGGTAGTTTGTCGACGGGATTCTATGTTCAGGCAGAAATGGACATTGTTGCGCTGTATTGCGTTAAGGAATTGAGTGATAACCTATTAGGTTAGCGAGTTTGTGTCTATGCGTTCTCTCATGTATCACCGTATAGATGAAAATACCAATCGCTGTCGCTGATAGGAGCAATTTCTTACGGATTCATATATGGTATTTATAACTAGATTTTCGAATTGCCATTCATAATGAAAATTCGAGATGTGGACTTAAAAGCAATCATCAATAAAACACAAATCCTAACATCCAAAAGTCAAAAAAGTTGGTTGATAATGTTTCCTGACTAATTGACAAAATAGAGTTAAATGGTCAACTAATCAATACTAAGGTGTGGACATGGCTTTTTCATCTGTAGCGATAGTTGCTGGTGTTGCAGCATTGACATCATCACTTTATTAAAAATAAAGAACTAAGGGTAAAGGATATTTTTGAGTTGTCAAAGCTAAGTAAAGAAGATGTTGAGAATCATCCTCAATTAAAAATTGTAAAAAATGACATTAATGCTCATATCACAGGTGTTAAAGACCCGATTTATCATGAGGCATTAATTGAAATTATGGCGAAGCATAACAAATCTGTAGGCTACTTTAGTAAACTTGACGGAAGACTTATTTATTCTAACCCCTGTCATATTTCAATAATCAAACATGACTTCAAGATCCGATTAGGAAGTCAATTAAAAAATACAAACTCTACTTTTGCTAGTTTGGTATATTTGTCATTTTTGCTAATTATATTTCAATTAGCAATTGAAATGGATGCTTCATCTGTAACATGGATGCAAGCTGCAGCGATTATACTTGCTGGCTTGGGTGGTGTAGTGTTTAGTCATCTACTGATTGGGTTATCAGTTCAATGGAGTGAGAATTTTCATCAAGTAAAAGATTGTGAATATAAAAATATTTTTGACGAATATGCAAATACCAAAGTGGACGACTTGGGATTAGCAAATGACAATACCATAATTGATGAGTAAATATTTATATGGCTGTTTTTTTGACCTGGCCCCTGCCTGTTAACATATAGCGATATGAGTAACGTCCCCTTTTCGCTCATAGTTGCCCCTGGTCGTAGGCAGCTTTGTGCCAGAAGTGGAAGTTGTTAACATTGTGCTCTGTGTCAATCTACGGGAGCAGTTCAAAGTGTAGTTTTGATGCGAATGAATATGTTAGATTATGCAAAACTCACCATGAGCTACTGAGTACAACAACCACTGGGAAGATAGTGATGATAGCTGGAGTTCCCAACTTAGTGGTTACGATATTTATATCGTTTCTCACCATAAATAAAAACTGGAGAAATTGTGCGGTATGAGTTTTAGAAAAATAAGAATTCCTATTTCAAAAAAAACTCATAGCCAGTAATTGTAGTCGCCCACAAGTGGGCTTTGCCTTTGCTGTTACGCAGCTCCGGCCCCTAAATTAGGCGTCAAATGCCCAAGGATGCTCGTGGATATTCTAAATAATAGAGAGATTGCAATTGCGTTATGGCTTCTAGCAATTTCGGTTTACATTTTTTCTTCATCAAAAATGGCGGCAGTTAGAAATGCCTTCAAAGGCGTCCTAGCGGCGTTATTTGTTAGACAAATAATGCGTGTGTTTTGTTTGATGGTTGCTTACATGGCAATTGTCATTTACTGGCTTTCTGCATTGGAACTATGGAATTTTGAACAGCTAAAAAATACTGTTTTTTGGTGCATTTCTGTTGGTTTCATGTCTCTATTTAAGCTTGAAGAAATTAGAAAAGATAAACTTTTTTTTAAGCACTCAGTCTTAGATAACTTGAAACTACTAGCGATTCTTCAATTTGTCGTTGGTGTATATACTTTCTCTCTTTGGGTCGAGGTTCTGCTATTCCCTGTTTTAGCATTATTGGGAGCTATGCTTGCCATTGCTGAAACCGACAAAAAATATCATCAGGTTAAGGTTATTCTAGAATATTGCCTAACTTTATTTGGGGTAGTCTTAATTATGTACACTTTGTACATGTTAATGACCGATTTCGATGAGTTTGGGAAAGAAAAAACTGCATACGACTTCTTTATTCCTCCATTGCTGACTCTTTTTTACTTACCATTCGTTTTCTTTATGTTGGTTTATTCAACATATGAGCAGGTATTTGTTCGTCTTAGGCTTTCAATAAAGAGTCGCTTCCATAGATATGCGGCTGTACTCTTTGCATTTATATTTTTTAATGTTCGGCTCAGCCTGCTAGAGCGATGGTCATTTCAAGTCGCCAAAACAAACATAGAATCATACTCGGATCTAATTGATACCTTTAAGTATATATTGAAAGTGAGATATTCTGAGAAAAACCCAAAGGAAGTGCCAAAAGAGCAAGGTTGGAGCCCTTATAAAGCTAAAGAATTTCTCGTAAATGAAGGGTTGAGTACTGGATTTTACAACAGAACTTTCGAAGAAGAATGGTTTGCATCATCCCCTATGGGAGAATTTAGCGATGGTATTATCCCGGACAATATCGCTTATTATGTTGAAGGTTCTGAAGACGTTGCAAAAATACTGAAGCTTAAAGTGAACGTGAATGATGCTTCCAGAACCCATCAGGCATGTGAAAAGTTAGAGGCTGTTGCAGAAGCTTTGAGTATGTCAAGCTTGAGCCTGCCTTTATCTGAAGAGATGAAAAGTGCTATTTCAGGTTGTAATTCACATTCTGAGAGAGTTGAGGATAAAACAATCACATTGATTGTAGAGCACTGGCCAAATCATAAGTTTAATGGGTTTGGTCTCAAGCTACTGATATCAAGCATTTAACAAAGTGCTGCTGTCGGACAAATTTTCCCCAAAGCGCGGCGTTAATGTCTGCTGTTCGCTCAGAGCTGACCCTTAGCGAACGCCTTTGTCCGCAACGTGCCAAACGGATGTTACATGCTTTGAAGTGGGCTATGTAGTGATATGCGAATCAGATTACCAATATAGGCGACTCGGAAAAATTAATGACATTTGTGAATCTAAGCACTAAGAATTTCTGTAAATTCTTTGTGCTTCCTTGTCGCCCATTCAGGTTTGATGGAAAGCATTAAACTATATTGTTTTCGGAAATAAACATCCCTGAATTCCTTTTCAGGTGAGCTGTTCATGGCTGCATACTTTGTAGCCAAACCAACCACACCACACTCAACAAACCAATAAAGAATCTCATCATCACTGAGAGTCACTTTACGCGCTATTTCGGTACCTCTTTCATTGACAATGAAATGATATTCTTTACCATGAATTTCCAGATATGGAGTTGCCATACTGAATAGACCCGGGTTTCGTAGACACTTTTTTGCCTCATAATGGAGGCCTAATGAAGGAGTGTTTATGTCAGTCAAAACGTTCACTGAAGAATTCAAAATTGAAGCCGTAAAACAGATCACTGAGCAGGGGTACCCTGTATCTGAGGTCTCCTCTCGACTTGGTGTATCCACTAATAGTCTTTACGCCTGGGTTAAGCGCTACCAGAAGCCCGAGCCGCAGCGTAAGCAGGACGATGCACTTCAGCATGAAGTAAAGCGCCTCAGGCAAGAACTTAAGCGAGTAACTGAAGAGCGGGANTGAATAGACCCGGGTTTCGTAGACACTTTTTTGCCTCATAATGGAGGCCTAATGAAGGAGTGTTTATGTCAGTCAAAACGTTCACTGAAGAATTCAAAATTGAAGCCGTAAAACAGATCACTGAGCAGGGGTACCCTGTATCTGAGGTCTCCTCTCGACTTGGTGTATCCACTAATAGTCTTTACGCCTGGGTTAAGCGCTACCAGAAGCCCGAGCCGCAGCGTAAGCAGGACGATGCACTTCAGCATGAAGTAAAGCGCCTCAGGCAAGAACTTAAGCGAGTAACTGAAGAGCGGGATATCTTAAAAAAGGCCGCCGCGTACTTTGCAAGAACGTCAGGCTGAAGTACGCCTTCATTAAAAAAATGTCGTCCTTTTATGCTGTACGCCGGTTATGCCTGGTTCTTGGCCTCCATCACAGCGGTTATTACCAGTGGCTAAAGCAGCCTAAATCTTTGCGTACCCGGCAAGATGAACGGCAAACAGGCTTGATTAAACAACTGTGGCTTGAAAGCGGTACGGTTTACGGCTATCGAAAAATCTGGCTCGATATGAAAGATCTGGGTGAATGCGTCGGACGTAACAGGATCGCGCGCCTGATGAGGCTCGCTGAACTAGCATCTCAGACTGGATACCGAAAACGACGCTATTACGGTGGCGGAAAGCCTTCTTTTGCCAGTCCAAATTACCTTGAACGCCAGTTCGTTGTCCCAACCCCAAATACGCATTGGGTGAGTGACATGACTTATATAAGGACGCATGAGGGTTGGCTGTATCTGGCTGTTGTTCTTGATCTCTTCTCACGCAGGGTTATCGGCTGGAGCATGGGCGGACGAATGACCGCTGAGTTAGTAATGGATGCATTATTGATGGCGGTATGGCGACGTAAACCAACGGCAGAAGTATTAATCCATTCAGATCAGGGCTCTCAATATACGAGCGAAAGATGTCAGCATTTTATGACAGCTCACAATTTAAAAAGCAGCATGAGTCGTCGGGGTAATTGCCATGACAACGCAGTGGCAGAAAGCTTTTTCCAGTTGCTAAAACGGGAACGCATAAAGAAACGGATCTATAAAAATAGGGAAGAAGCGAAGGCGGATATCTTCGATTATGTCGAGATGTTTTATAATGCTAAACGCCGCCACAGTGCCTGTGAGGATCAACCCCCTGCAGTTTATGAAAGTGCCTGGTTCATGAGGCACGGAACAGTCTAGGAAACTAGGGTCTATTCA
>NZ_RCZD01000030.1 GCF_006438725.1 Ewingella americana
ACGCAGCCACGAAGACTCCGTACTTTGCCGGATGTTGCGGCGCACCGGGAATCATGACCGACGCGGTGGGTGCGAAGAACGCCTTCAACGACAACAAGCAGTACTGGCCCGAAATCGGTTGGGAGAGTGTGCTCGATCGAGACCCGACCGTGCTGGTGCTCGCTGATCTCGACCGCGGCGGAGACGGCGACAGTGCCGCAGACAAGATCGCGTTCCTCGAATCGGACCCGGTCGCCAGCAAGCTCACCGCAGTGAAGAACAAGCGTTACATCATCCTCGAAGGCACGACGATGGATCCCTCGATCCGCAATGTCGGTGGCATCGAGCAGCTCTCCGACGGGCTGCGCCAGTTGGGTGTGGTCTAGATGTCCGCGGAAATCAGTGAACTGGTGCGGCAGTGGGACGAGCAGCAGGCGGCATACATCGCGGATCGCGAGAAGCGCTTCGACGTGATTCTCGGCGTTCTCGAATTGCAGTACGCGCACAGTCCGTTCACGGTCGTCGACCTGGCCTGCGGGCCGGGTTCACTGAGCGCCCGGATCCTCGAGAAGTTCGAGCACGCCAGCGTTGTGGGGATCGATTACGACCCGATGTTGCTGGAAGTCGCCCGTCAGTCGTCGGCTCGTTTCGGTGACCGGCTGGAGCTGGTCGACGCAGACCTGGCAGGAGCCGATTGGCCGGCTTCGGTGACTTCGCCGGTTCAGGCGATCGTGTCGACAACCGCACTGCACTGGT
>NZ_RCZD01000031.1 GCF_006438725.1 Ewingella americana
AGGCTTAACCTTACAACACCAAAGGTGTTTTTAGTCTGAGAGACTATGAAGTTTGATTTTCAGCGATGTTCCGAGATTGGTTCGTATGGCGTAATGGAGTGAGCGATCATGAAGTTGTGCGGTATGGATGAAACAGAATTTGCCTGGCGGCACTAGCGCGGTGGTCCCACCTGACCCCATGCCGAACTCAGAAGTGAAACGCCGTAGCGCCGATGGTAGTGTGGGGTCTCCCCATGCGAGAGTAGGGAACTGCCAGGCATCAAATAAGTGAGAAACCTCAGTCGAAAGACTGGGGTTTCTTGCTTTTCAGCGCTTAAAATAGAGCAGAGATAAATTAAAGCAGAATTAATGCCTATCACTGTTTGATTATTGAGCGCATGAACAACATGTTTTACATAAAAGGCCATCCAGTTGATTAATGCCGATCGTTTAAGAGTACTTGAACGATCCTGCCAGTAAGAGACAATCCGGGAACAGCCTTCTGTTCCCGGATTTTTTATGTCTGAAGATGACATGGATTTTGTTGTTGATGCTTTCTCCTCTGAGATCGATGCCTTTTCACGTTCACTTGACCCTCTCTGGATCCACCAGGCCCTGACTGCCTGCCAGAAGGCCAGTATTCGCAGGCGTCGTCTGCCTGCTGAGCAGGCTGTATGGCTCATCCTGATGATGGGGTTGTTGCGTGATTTATCCATCAAAGATGTCTGCCATCA
>NZ_RCZD01000032.1 GCF_006438725.1 Ewingella americana
GACGTGCCACCCGCAACCTGATTTGCCGCAGCAATCGTGGTCGAAGTACCCGACACCGCCGAACCATTCTTACGTACCTCAACCACGAGGTTCCCTGAAGCATCTGCAGTATCACAATGGAACAGCACTTCGGAGAACGTGACTGCGCGCCGCAGCTTGATTCCCGCGGGAACATCCCCGAGCCCGGTTGCCCGGTTTCCGGATTGCGCCACAAACGTGATGTCGTACGGCACAGTCCCCACTGTCGGTGTACGAGTATCGGAAAGGCGAGCATCCGTTGACGAGGCCGCGCCGATTGCGGTCCGCCCAGCTGCTGCATCGGCGGCCTTGAGAACATCTCGGCCGACTGTCGTGGAGTCGGTGATGTCGACAGCCTGCGTAGTGACAGCACCCTGGCGTCCGTTGACCGACGAAACTGGTGACGCGGGATAGGTGTTCTCGCGCCAACTCGCGAGCTGTGTCGGATCGTTGCCGATGATCTGAAAATCAGAACCTCGATCAGACCTTGAGCACCAGTCGCCCTTCTGCCCCACAAGCGCGAGCATCGCGGCCTGTGTTGCGACTGACCCAAGGAACTCTCGGATTGCAACGGCCGGGATCTGGGACTGGACTAGGAAACCGTTGCCGTCTACATCGGCCTTCGTGTTGAGTTTCGCTGTCAGACCAGTGATTTGAGCTTCGGTGTGCGTAT
>NZ_RCZD01000033.1 GCF_006438725.1 Ewingella americana
CGTCAACCGGACCGGCACGATCGCCGCGGGCGACTCGGTCACCCGAGTCCACGTACCGGATCACGGAGTGACTGTTCGAGAGATCTTCGCCGGAACGGACCCTGAGCGGCTTCGACGGCTGCTCGCGGAACACACCGATCTTGCACCGAACGTCGCCGCGCGCGTCCAGAGGTTCATCGAACAAGCAGAAGCGCAGGTGCACTCGTGAGTATCGAATTGGTGGAAGTGGTCCGCTCCGGATTCCGCGAATGCGTGCATCGCGGATCGGCCGTCATTCTCGGCGCCGACGGAGAGGTCGTTGTCGGACTCGGGGAAATCCACACGCCCATCTACCCGCGCTCGGCGAACAAGCCGTTGCAAGCCGTCGCTGCGCTTCGTAACGGCTTTGCACCCACCGGCCCGGAAGAGTTGGCCGTCGCGTCGTCCTCACACGCGGGCGAGGCTGATCACATCGAGTTGGTCGCGGCTCTTCTCGCTCGGTACCAGCTCGGCGTCGACCAGCTGCAGTGCCCGTCGGACCTCCCGGGCAACGAACTTGCCCGAGCCGAACTGATCGCCGCGGGCGAGCTTCCCAGCCCGATCTACATGACCTGCTCGGGCAAGCACTCCGCGATGCTCGCGACGTGCGTCGTGAACGACTGGCCGCTCGAGACGTACATGG
>NZ_RCZD01000034.1 GCF_006438725.1 Ewingella americana
GATCTCTGCCGGTATCGCTGTCGGTGGCGCAACCGCATTGCTCGATCAGGCATGGTTCTGCCCCGGCGTCGAGCAGCCCGACGGCAGCGCAGCCTTCATGGTCGGCGTTCGCGGCGGACTTGTCGTCGACAACGCGGGCGAGCGCTACCTCAACGAGTCGCTTCCGTACGACCAATTCGGGCGGGCCATGGACGCTCACGACGACAACGGTTCTGCCGTGCCGTCGTTCATGATCTTCGACTCGCGCGAGGGTGGCGGACTGCCCGCGATCTGCATCCCGAACACGGCGCCCGCCAAGCACCTCGAAGCCGGAACCTGGGTGGGCGCCGACACTCTCGAAGAGCTCGCCGCCGAGACCGGACTACCGGCCGACGCTCTGCGCAGCACCGTCGAAAAGTTCAACGATGCAGCAAAACTGGGCGTCGACGAAGAGTTCCATCGCGGAGAGGACCCGTACGACGCATTCTTCTGCCCGCCCAACGGCGGCGCGAATGCAGCACTGACGGCCATCGAGAACGGTCCGTTCTACGCAGCTCGCATCGTCCTCAGTGACCTCGGCACCAAGGGCGGATTGGTCACCGACGTCAACGGTCGCGTTCTTCGCGCCGACGGCAGCGCTGTCGACGGTCTGTACGCCGCCGGAAACACGAGCGCTTCC
>NZ_RCZD01000035.1 GCF_006438725.1 Ewingella americana
GCTCACTCCCATGGAGCGCGACGGCAACGTCCCGCTCTCGTTGGCGCAGAAGCGCATGTGGTTCCTGAACCAATTCGACACACGCTCAGCTGCGTACAACATCCCACTGGCTGTTCGCCTTACCGGTGACCTCGACGTCACCGCCATGCAACAGGCGATCGCCGACGTCGTCGAGCGGCACGAAACCCTGCGGACGGTGTTTCCCGCAGTCGGCGGCGATCCGATTCAGAATGTGCTCACCGCCGACGAGGCAATACCACCAGTCCGTGAAATGACATTGGGGGAGCACGAACTCGCAGAGCGCATGCAACGACTCGCCACCACCGGCTTCGACGTGTCAGTCGACTTGCCGCTGCGCGTGGCACTCTTCCGACTCGACGCCGACGAACCCGTTCACATTCTGTTTGTCGTCGTCCACCACATCTGCGCCGACGGTTCGTCGATGGCGCCGCTCGCACGTGACGTGATGGCGGCCTATCTGGCGCGTACGGCCGGGACCGAGCCCACGTGGGCACCACTCGAAGTGCAGTACGCGGACTTCACGTTGTGGCAGCATCAGGTCCTCGGATCGGAAGACGATCCGGAATCTGTCATCAGCCGTCAATTGCACTACTGGAGTGAGCAACTCGCCG
>NZ_RCZD01000036.1 GCF_006438725.1 Ewingella americana
GTTGCGGGTCGATCCGTGGGACACCGCGTTCGTCGACCTGTCCGGAATTCAGGGACTCCTCGGGCAGAAGGCGGGGCGCACCACCGCGGCGGTGATCGCCTGGCTCACCGCCCGTACACCCGAGTTCCGGGAAGCAATCGAGTACGTGGCCATCGACCCCGCTGCGGTCTACGCGGCCGCGGTCCGCACGGAGGGGTTGTTGCCGAACGCCACGCTGGTGGTCGACCATTTCCATCTGGCACAGCTCGCGAACCTGGCGCTGACCAACGTTCGCCGGCGGGTCACCTGGGAACTCAAGGACCGCCGCAGCGGCAAGGTCGACCCCGAGTGGGCGAACCGTCGCCGATTGCTCACCGGCCGGGAACGCCTGTCGGACGAGAACTTCGTCAAGATGTGGAACGCGATCGTCGACGAAGATGCGATCGGTCAGATCTCATCTGCACACATCGCGAAAGAAGAACTGCGGACGCTGCTTCGACGGTGCGGGTCGGTGGGGACCCGCACCTGACTCGCCACCGGTTGCACCGGTTTCTGACCTGGTGCTTCGACTTGAATATCCCCGAGCTGCTCACCCTGGCCAAGGCGATCGATGCGTGGTGGCCCGAGATCAACGCGTTCGTGCTG
>NZ_RCZD01000037.1 GCF_006438725.1 Ewingella americana
TCTAGTCGCGTGAGCATTACTACCGTTCGATGAGAAGAAGGTGGGAATATGTCTCCAACTGCACAGGAATTGACTGAGGTCGAACCGATCTCGGATGCGAAGAAGTATGTGGCCGAAGCGGTGGGGACTTTTGTGCTCGTGTTCTCCGCGGTCGGAACTGCCGTATTCGCAGGGGCGAAAGTCGGCAATCTCGGAGTGGCCCTCGCATTCGGGTTGACCCTGCTGTTCCTCGTGTACGCGATCGGACCGATTTCCGGTTGCCACGTCAACCCGGCGGTGACTCTCGGCCAATTCGTGATCGGGCGCATCTCGGCCGTCAATGCGGCGATTTACGTTGTCGCGCAGGTGATCGGCGGTTTGGTAGCCGGCGTCGTGATCTACACGGTTGCGAACAGTCTTCCGGCGTACAACCGTGCTGCTGACGGACTGGGCGCAAACGGTTGGGGTGCACACAGTCCTTCGGCCGAGAAGAATCTTCTCGGCAACGTGGTTTCGGACGGTTACGGCATCGGTGCCGCCATGATAATCGAGATCCTGCTGACAGCACTGCTGGTGTTCGTCGTTCTCGCGTCGGCCAGTCCACCGGAACAAAATCCGGAGCGAGCTG
>NZ_RCZD01000038.1 GCF_006438725.1 Ewingella americana
TGTCACCCATTACCCACAGGTTCCCGTCGGGAACGGTGACCGGACCGAAATACTTTCCTTGGCAGGGGATGCCGTTGCCGGGGATGCGATCGTCGATATACGGCTCCGCCAGCGGTTTGCCGTTCACTCTGAGCCCTTCGTCCTCGGACAGGCACTGTACGGTTTGGCCTCCAACCGCGACTACCCGTTTCACGAGGTCGTTTTCGTCCGGCGGGACCAAGCCGGCGATGGATCCGAGTCCCTGAAACGCGCGAACCACCGAATTGTCGGATCGAATGGATTGATACTCGTCGTTCCAGGATTCGGGTCCCTTGAACACGACCACATCCCCAGGTTGCGGATCCCCGAATCGATAGCTGATCCGCTCGACGAGGATCTTGTCTCCCGTGCAGCCGGTGCATCCGTGAAGCGTCGGTTCCATGGACTCCGACGGGATCAGAAATATGCGTCCGACGAAGTTCTGAATGACAACACTCAGCACAAGTGCGACGACAACGAGGATCAGAATCTCACGCCACAATGGGCGTTTTCTCGGGCGATCAGCCGTCGTCGATTCAGCCGAGTCTTTGTGGGCGTCGGATTCCGTCACACTCCCGACAATAGAT
>NZ_RCZD01000039.1 GCF_006438725.1 Ewingella americana
CCGGTGTATTCGTACGCAAGATCGATCTGCCCGTTCAACTGTGCGTCTCGGGTGCTGTTGGAGCCCTGGATGTTCGTGAGATCGCGAACATCCGCGCCTGCAGCGGACATCGCGAATTCGATGATGTATCCGAGCACGATCTGCTCGGTGAAGTCCTTGGAGCCGACGGTCATCTTCACGCCCTCGAGCTCGGGAACGGGCTCGATGCTGCCGGGGCCGACCGCCAGAGGCAGTGCGCCACCGGATTCCAAGCCACAGGAAGCGACAAGTGTGAGGCCGAGCGTGGCAACGGCGAGTTTCCAGCCCCGCGTTCTGGTGATCGAAGTCTTGGTCATCGTAATCCCTTGGGCCCGAGATAAGTTTCGGCGAGCGCGCCGAGCCAGTCGATCAGTAGGGCCAGCGACACCGCCAGTACGGCACCGACCACGAGGGTGACGTTGTCGCGGAGCTTGTATCCGGTATCGATCAGAATGCCCAGACCGCCGGCACTGACCAGGAAGCACAGCGTTGCCGTGCCGACCGCCAGAACGAGCGAAGTGCGAAGGCCCGCAAGAATGTACGGGACGGCCATCGGGAATTCGAGCTGGCGCAGCACGGTCAGAGAA
>NZ_RCZD01000004.1 GCF_006438725.1 Ewingella americana
CAGCGGGAGTACAGGAATAGCCCGGCTGAATGTCCTGTGCCTCCTGTCAATGATAGCGTCAGTCATGACATGGTTCATTGGATATCTTATTGAACTGACAGGGAAACATCATTCATACCAGGCAAATACAATAAAGACTCGCAGGGTCCTTTCATTCCAGACATTAGCAAGAAACGTGCTGCGCCATGAATCCGATTTAATCACAGCAGCCAACATATTGAACGCCTTCAATATCTGGCAAAAAAACTACGACTCAGTGTCTCATTGGTGAGAAGAGTAATTTGTGGGGATCCCTCATTATTGGGGGGGAACGTGAGGGAGGTTATGCAGGCGCAGCGAAGAGGTAAACATCCCGGCTCAATGCCGGGATGGTTTTTTTATTCCAAATCGGCTCCGTTACTGGCAATCACTTTCTGGTACCAGTAAAAGGATTTCTTTCTCTTTCTTTCCAGCGTGCCATTGCCGCTGTCGTCGCGGTCAACGTAGATAAAACCGTAGCGTTTGCTCATCTCGCCAGTCGAGGCGGAGACCAGATCGATGCAGCCCCATGAGGTGTAACCGATCACCGGAATGCCGTCGGTAATGGCTTCGCCCATCGCTAAAATATGTTCGCGCAAATAGCTGATGCGGTAATCATCAACGATGTCGCCCTGCGCGTTGATCTCATCTTTCGCGCCGAGGCCATTTTCCACCAGGAATAACGGTTTCTGGTAACGGTCATACATCATATTCATGGTGATGCGCAGGCCCAGCGGGTCGATACCCCAGCCCCATTCGCTGGCCTCGATATGCGGGTTTTTCAGCGATTTGACAATGTTGGCAGCGCTGCTGTTGTTGTCGTTCATGTCCGCCGAAGCGCAACGGGAAGCGTAGTAACTGAATGAGACAAAATCGACGGTGTTTTTGAGGATCTCATCGTCGCCAGAGGCTTTTTCGATGGTGATCCCCTTCTCGGCAAACACCCGTCGGGTGTAAGACGGATAGGCACCGCGGGCCTGCACATCAATAAAGAACAGGTTCTCACGGTCTTTTTGCAGGGCGGCCCAGACATCTTCCGGTTTACAGGTTCGCGGATAGAAATTGCCGCCCGCTAACATACAGCCGACCTGATTTTCCGGGTTCACGTCGTGGGCAATTTTGGTGGCCAACGCGCTGGCCACCAGTTCGTGATGCGCCGCCTGGTATTTGACCTGTTCCTGATCCTCCCCGTCCTCAAACACTAAACCGGCACCGGAAAACGGGCTGTGCAGCAGGATGTTGATCTCATTAAAGGTCAGCCAGTACTTCACCAGACCATCAAAAGCGTCGAAACAGGTTCGGGCATAGCGGGCGAAAAACTCGACCATTTTGCGGTTGCGCCATGAACCGTATTCAACCACCAGGTGCATTGGCACGTCGAAGTGGCACAGTGTCACCAGGGGTTCAATGCCGTACTTTTTGCATTCGGCAAACACGTCGCGGTAAAACGCAATGCCTTCTGCATTGGGTGTCAGCTCATCGCCGTTCGGGTAGAGACGGCTCCAGGCAATCGACGTTCTGAACACGGTAAAACCCATTTCCGCCATCAGAGCAATGTCCTCTTTATAGCGATGGTAAAAATCAATCGCCTGATGGCTTGGGTAGAACTCATCGTCTTTCAGCGTGAAACGCTTCTCCTGACCGGTTTTTACCGCCAGACGGTGCGCACCGCGCGGGATCATATCGACCGTGGTCAGGCCTTTTCCGCCTGTAAAACTGGCACCTTCGGCCTGGTTGGCGGCAATCGCCCCGCCCCATAAGAAACCGTCAGGAAATGATGATGCTGCCATAAGAAAATCCTCTTCAATATGTTCTTTACTGTGTTTTTACAGCGCTTTGCGAAACAGCAAAGGGTGTGGAAGCCGTGGCGTCAGTCGCCTTGTGCTCTTTGGCCTGCGGTGTCTCGACCGGAATGTCTTCGAAACCAAGCAGCAGCGTCGTGAAAAAGGAAATCACAATCGCCAGGATCATCACGCCGAACACCCAGACGATGCTCATCGGATTAGACGGGTCAAAGAATTGGACGCTGGTGAACAGCCCCGGAGAGGCCATCGAGTGGCTGGCAAGGCCGCCTAAACCGGCCACCCCACCGCAGATAAATCCGCTGATTAAGCAGGCAATCAGCGGGCGTTTGAGCCGCAGCGCGACGCCGTATAAAGCCGGTTCTGAAATCCCGGCGATAATGGCCGAAGCGGCGGCCGCCAACGCAGTCTGGCGCAGTTCAGGGTTTTTGGTGCGCCACGCAACGGCCAGCGAGGAACCGCCGAGCGACAGATTCGCACCAATCTCAGACGGCATCACCATGCCCTCTTTGCCGGTTTCGGCGATGGTCTGAATGATGGTCGGCGTAAACACGCGGTGCATACCGGTCATCACCAGCAGCGGCCACGCCGCCCCCATGATGGCCACGGACAGCCATCCGAGATAGCGGTGAACGGTATAAACCACGGCAGAAATCCCGGTGCCGATCCAGATCCCCAGCGGACCAATCAACATGATGGCGATGGGAGCGGCGATCAGCATGATCAGCATGGGTTTGAGGAAGTTTTTGGTGACCACGGGTGTAATACGGTCAACCCATTTTTCGATGTACGACAGCAACCAGGTCATGCACAGCGCCGGGATCACGGTGTAGGTATATTTCACCGCCGTCACCGAAATGCCGATGAATTCAACTTTCTGCCCCTGTGCGGCTTTTGCCATCAGGTCGATAAACGCCGGATGGACAAGGATCCCGGCAATCGCAATCGCCAGCGACATGTTGGTTTTAAACTTCACCGCCGCCGATGCCGCAACCATCACCGGCAGGAAGAAGAACGCGCCGTCGCCGATGGTGTTAAGAATCACCAGTGTCGATGCCCCCTTGCCGAACACGCCCGTCATGTCGAGGATCATCGCCAGCAGTTTGACCATCGAGCCACCAATGATCGCCGGGATCAACGGCGACATGGTACCAATCAGCGCGTCGAGAATGCCGGCACCGATGCGTTTTAAGGTGATTTTCTGTTTGGCTGGGCCTGCGCTTGCGCCAGCCGCCCCTTCCGGCAGCAGTTTCAGCACCTCGGCATACGCATGAGAGACGTTATTGCCGATGATCACCTGACACTGTTGTTCATTGCGCACCACGCCCATCACGCCGGTGATGGCTTTCAGCCGTGCGGCATCAACGAGGGATTCGTCGTTGAGAACAAAGCGTAAACGCGTCATGCAGTGCGTCACTGACGCGACGTTACTGACGCCGCCAATGGCGTCAACAATCAACCGTGATACTTCCGCAAAATTCTTAGACATAAGTGACGACTCTCTGGTGATGAAACGCGTTTATTTTATTAAATTCATAAACTTATGAATAACAGGTAAGATGCAGGTCCCCGATTTTCCTGACATTCGAATCAATAGGTAACCGGTTCCACATAAGAATGTTCAGATGAGAGGAAGACTTCAAGAGATGATGCTGTAGAATTTTTGTTATGTGATCACGATCGCCATCACCGCCAACCCTGGGTCAAATTATTGGCGGCCTGAATGCCGAACCCGATGCGCAGTGTGTAGAATGGCCACTATGTTCAAGGATGCAGGAAGACCCGATGTCTACAATGAAAGAAGTGGCGACCAAAGCAGGCGTCTCTAAAGCCACTGTTTCACGCGTGTTGTCAGGTAAAGGGTACGTGAGCGAAGCGACCAAAGCCGGGGTTTATAAAGCCATCGAAGAGTCCGGCTACCGGCCCAATCTTCTGGCGCGTAATCTCGCCACCAGCAAATCAGAATGCATTGGTCTGGTGGTAACGAATACGTTGTACAACGGTAATTATTTTAATGAATTGCTGTCTCAGGCGGCAAAAAAACTGGAAGCCAAAGGCCGTCAGCTTATTCTGGTTGATGGTAAACACAGCGCCGCCGAAGAACAGGCAGCCATCCAGTTCCTGCTCGATTTGCGGTGCGATGCCATTATTATTTATCCCCGTTTTTTAACGGTGGATGCCATGGACCTTATTATCGACCAGTATAAGCAACCTATTATGGTGGTGAACAGAAAGCTGCGGAAACATCAAAGCCACTGTATTTGCTGCGACCACAAAGGGTCGAGTTTTAACGCAACGAAATATCTGCTTGAACAGGGCCATCGGGATATTGCGTTTATTACCGGGTCAATGGACTCACCGACCGCCATTGAACGTCTTTCAGGGTATAAAGAGGCGTTAACGCGATTTAACATCCCGGTGCGCGAAGCACTGATTGCACAGGGTAAATGGACACCAACCAGTGGGGCTGCCGCTATCACAGCCTTGTGTGCCGCGAAAACGCCGTTTAGCGCCGTGCTGGCAAGCAATGACGAGATGGCGATCGGCGCCATGAAATCGTTAAGCGAGGCAGGGATCTCTGTGCCCGAAGCGGTTTCCGTTATTGGCTTTGATAATATTCCTACTGCCCCCTTTCTTAAACCGGGCTTATCCAGTGTGAAAGATCCCGTCAGCGATATGATCAACGAGGTGATTAACCGCTTAATCTCCATGCTGGATGGTGGATATTTATCCCATGAGAATCTGTTCTTATCAGAACTTATTATCAGAGATTCGGTAAGCCCCGGACCTTATTTTAAACCGACAGAATAGTGTTCAATAAAAATCCGCGAATTAACGCGGATTTTTGCAAACCCAATCCCCTACATCATTCGCGTCGCCCAGAGGCGCCGACTCGGGGGTTCTATAAAATACCTTGCGCCAGCATGGCATCAGCCACTTTAACAAACCCGGCGATGTTCGCACCGTGAACATAATGAGTCTGCTTGCCTTCGCCACCGTGCTGCACGCAGGACTCATGAATATCCAGCATAATGTGGTGCAGGCGAACGTCGACTTTTTCTGCCTTCCAGCTAAGACGTGCGGCATTCTGCGCCATCTCAAGCCCTGACGTAGCCACGCCACCGGCGTTGGCCGCTTTACCCGGTGCGAACAGCACACCGGCATCAAGGAAGGCATCGGTAGCCTGAATGGTCGTCGGCATGTTGGCACCTTCGGCAACCGCTTTCACGCCATTGCCGATAAGCACACGGGCTGCATTGATATCCAGCTCATTTTGCGTCGCGCACGGCAGCGCGATATCCACCGGCACGCCCCACGGCTGCTCGCCTGCCAGATAAATCAGGCCGCGTTCGCTGGCATAGTCGGCAATGCTGCCGTAACGCTGGTTTTTGATCTCCGCCAGATGCGCCAGTTTTTCAGGCGTGAAACCGGCTTCGTCCACCACCGTACCGCCAGAATCTGACGCAGTTACCACCCGGGCGCCAAGTTCCATGGCTTTCTCGATGGTGTATTGCGCGACGTTGCCCGCACCAGAAACAGACACCCGGCGGCCTTCAAAACCCAGACCATGGCGTTGCAACATAGCGTCGGTGAAATAGACCAGGCCATAACCGGTTGCTTCCGGACGGATCAGGCTGCCGCCAAACGACAGCCCTTTGCCGGTAAACACACAGGCGGTGTTGTTCGACAGTTTTTTCATCATGCCGGACATAAAGGCCACTTCGCGCCCCCCGACGCCGATATCCCCCGCAGGTACGTCCGTATCCGGGCCAAGATGACGATACAGCTCGGTCATCAATGCCTGACAGAAACGCATCACTTCATACTGGCTTTTGCCTTTCGGATTGAAATCAGACCCGCCTTTCCCGCCCCCCATGGGCAATGTGGTCAGGGCATTTTTTAAGGTTTGTTCAAAACCGAGGAATTTCAGGATCGACAAATTAACCGACGGGTGGAAACGCATCCCTCCCTTATAAGGACCAATGGCGGAGTTAAACTGGACGCGCCACGCACGGTTAACCTGCACCTGATTGCGATCGTCAGTCCAGGCGACGCGGAACTGAATCACCCGCTCCGGCTCGACGAAACGCTCCAGCAGACTTTGTTCACGGTATTGAGGGTGTTGTTCCAGAAAGGGCCAGAGCGAGGTAAAGACTTCGCGCACTGCCTGTAGATATTCTGGCTGGTGGGCATCACGTTGGTGTAACGATTCTAAAAATGACGCCAGAGAGGTAGAACTCTTCATGATTAATTCCTTTTATTAAGTAAATCTTCCCCACTTTTCTATGCATTTGATATGCACTTTATTGATCAAACAGCGAGGAGAGGATGTTGTGCATCCCGAATATATCACTGCCCCCTATTCGTGCCGCAAGCACCATGAAAAAATTTTTACCCGCTCGCTAAAGTTTTAGGAAATTTTGCCGATACCCACTTTCTGACACACCGACAATGCAAAGGAAATTTTGCTTAAGTTCGATTTTTTTTCTGTAACAGCCTAAATATGAACACATTACTGCCAATACCAGACGTGCTAAGAATTTTCTTATGCTAACGTCAGGTCACACAACACAGCAAAAATACGTCGGGACAGACGTAAATCACAGTCGGACTCTTGTTTGGGAGGATCCTGAACAGTGGCGGTCCGCTATCAGGCAAATAAAATGAACGAAGATTCTGATCTAATGTATCGGCTGCTGGTTCAAAGCGTGGAAGATTACGCCATTTATATGCTCACACCAGAAGGGATAATCGCCAATTGGAATGCCGGAGCGCAACGCGCGAAAGGCTACCTGAGTGACGAAATCGTGGGCAAACATTTTTCTTGTTTCTATACACCAGACGATCAAAAAAAGGGGTGGCCTGCGCATGGTTTGGAAACCGCCCGCAACGTCGGGCGTTACGAATCCGAGGGTTGGCGCCAGCGTAAGGACGGCACACAGTTCTGGGCGCACGTGATCATCGAAGCGATACGCGAAGCGGGCGTGTTGATAGGTTTTGCCAAAGTGACCCGCGATGTCACCGAACGCCGCCAATACGAGCAGCAACTGTTGGCAGCCAAAGATCTGGCAGAAGCGAACAATGAGCGCATGACCGCCCTGTCGCAATTTCTCGACACCGTGATCGCCAATATTCCTTCCTCGGTGATTGTCGAAAATGCCGTCTCGCGTGAGATTCTGCTGGTTAACCGGCAGGCAGAGTTATTGCTGGGAATGCCTCGCGAGCGGATGCTCGGTAAACGCCCGCAGGACTGTCTGAATCAGGGGATCAGTGATTATCTGAACAAGCAGTCCGACGAATGTCTGCGCGCTGAGGGCCTGCATAAAAGTGAGCAGCAGCTGATTACGCCGATTGGCGAACGTATTTTGCAAACGACGGCGTCGATGATCAGCGGCAGCGACTCACAAACCAGTTACGTGTTGATGATTGCTGATGACGTGACCGACCAGCATGCCGCTCATGCCCGCATCCATCACATGGCGCATCATGACAACCTGACCAGCCTGCCAAACCGCGTGCTGTTCAGCCAGCGTCTGCATGAAGCGTTAAAGCTGTCGAAACTCTCCAACCGGTTGACGGCCACGCTATGCCTGGATCTGGATAACTTCAAGAGTGTGAATGATGCCCTCGGTCATCAAATTGGTGACGAACTGCTACGCGGCATTGCCAAACGTTTGCGTTTTGTATTGCGTGAGGAAGATACGCTGGCGCGCGTCGGTGGCGATGAATTTGCCATTGTTCTGCCAAATCTGCCGTATCTTGAAAAGGCGCACCAGATTGCCCAGCGATTAATTGAAGCCGTCAAACCGCCGATTAACATTGAAGGTCATTCGCTGACCGTCGGGCTGAGCGTGGGTATTTCGATGGCCACAGGCAGTGAAGATACGCCGGAGCATCTTATGCGCTGCGCGGATATGGCACTGTATGAAGCCAAACGTAATGGCCGCAACCGCTATGAAGTGTTCCGGGTGGAAATGGACGAGGCAGCCCGCAAACGCCGCGATATCGAACTGGATTTACGCGACGCCATCACGGGCAAACAACTGCGTCTCTATTATCAGCCGATCACCGACAGTGCTCATAATGAAATCATTGGTTATGAAGCACTTATGCGTTGGAATCACCCGGTTAATGGGCTGATCATGCCGCTGGACTTCATTCACATTGCAGAAGAAACCGGGCTGATTCACAGCATCGGCGCGTTTGCGCTGCACGAAGCCTGCCATGAAGCGGCCAGTTGGGTTGGAGAACAGACCATTGCGGTTAATCTCTCCCCGGTACAGTTCAAAAACAGCGCACTGCTTTCCGTTATTGAATCCGCCCTGACGGAATCTGGGCTGGCACCGCACCGGCTGGAGGTCGAGATCACGGAATCGGTGTTGCTCGACAACAACCACAGCAACGTGACGACGCTGGAAAAACTCAAAGCACTGGGCGTGCGCATCGCTTTGGATGATTTTGGCACCGGTTACTCGTCGCTGAGTTACCTGCGATCTTTTCCGTTCGACAAAATCAAAATCGACAAATCCTTTATCAGCGACATGCACGACAGCCGCGAAGCACTGGCGATTATCCGGGCGATCACCGGCATGAGCCGCAGCCTCGATATTCAGACCACTGCCGAAGGTGTAGAGACGGATGAGCAGTTCCGTCGTCTGAAAGAAGAAGGCTGTACATTGTTCCAGGGCTATTATTTTGGTCGCCCGCAACCGTCTGAATCACGGTTGACGGGGTTTGCACCCGTAGACTTATCACTTCAGTGTGCACAGTAGACCACGAAAAAGGTCGGTTTAATGGGGTGATAAACGCTTGATTCACCCCGCTTTTCGGCTTATTAACTTTTCATTGGGTTACGCAGGGCGTGGCATGCTGCGCTCTGTCGCAAATGCAGGCGGGAAAAGCGCCTTAATGCCAATACAAATAGAAATCATTTCTATTTCATTTTATTTTTGGTTACCCTGTTTTCATTAGCGTGATTTATAGAATCTTTTCATAAAACGATGATGCAGACGATCCTCAACCGTTTCCGCGATACCCCGATAAGCTGGGTCGCTGACAGTTTTAAACCGCTGACACCCTTGGTGACTCACGCGCTGCCAATGTCCCTGCTGACCACCGCCGAGGGCTGCAACAGCGTGCTTGAACGCTATCTGTCGATGTATGCGGAAGATGCATGTCATACGGAAAAACGCCGTGCGCGTATTTCGATGTGGTCACAGTGGTACTTCGCCAACCTGCTGCCGGGCTGGGTGATCGTCTCCCTCAGTCAGGGCTGGCAGCTGCCCATCGCCGCACAGGACGTCTATCTCTCGTTGCAAGAAGAGGGGCTACCGAACCAGATTTACCTCAGCGGCCCCGGCGAAGCGCTGCACTCAACGCAGCCGATGGCGCGTTTTGATTCGATGATCGAACAGCATCTTCGCCCGGTATGTCAGGCTCTGGCGGATCTCTCCGGGCTGAAACCGGGGATTTACTGGAGTAACGCAGGCGTGCGCGTCGCCTGGGGAATTAAGCAGGCAGAACGGGTCAATGCCAATATCTCCGACGGTATGGCACTGCTCGACGCCCGCGAACTGCATTACGGCGGCAAAAACCCGCTGCATCAACCCCTGCGCCCGGAAGATCCGCAGGATGAAAACAGCCCGCAATTCCGCCGTCAGTGCTGCCTGCGCTATGATCTGGCCGACCATGTGATGTGCCCTTCCTGCCCGTTATTGCTAGCAGAACGCAAATCGGGCAAAAAAAGAAAAAGCCCGGCCTGAAATAAGCGCTGAAATCTCCGACACTTAACCAAAAAAAATGAAGAAAGCACTAAGCTTAGGTGAAAAAAAGATTGGATCTTAGCCAAAGGAAATTATAAGAATTAGGTTATAAGCCCCTAAAACATTCGAGCTGCATCAAGGCGGCAACGCCATGAATCCCCTGGAGCTTACATAAGTAAGTAACCGGGGTGAATGAAGGCAGCCAACGCAGAGGCAGCTTGAAGGATGACGGGGATAGACCAACGAGGTATTCACCCTATGACTATCAAATCGCTGGCCTCAGATGTGCTCGCCACACTGTCGCAACCTGTTAACCGCGTATGGAACACGTTAACCGGCCAGCAGCAGCCGCTTAGAGCAAGGATTGTTCACCGTTACGCCATTCCCTCTTCACGCACTTTCAGCGTGGCAGAAGGCTTTTTCGGCTTCATCCCAATCGACTCCTTCGAAAATGAGCGCTACATCCTGGAAGTTGCCTGCGACAACCAACAGTATCAGGTGGAAGTCCCGCGTAACTATTATCAGAGCAGTCAAATCGGCGATGGTATCGATATTCATACCCTCTGAATTAGCGCCTTCCCCACTTCCTTGAAAAACAGGCTGCCCCCGAAAAGGAGCAGCCTGTTTTTTTGCCTGTCCCTGCCCCTTTCCCCCGCAAAACGTTGCCTGCTCCACATCTTTCGCTTTTATTTTGTTCAAAACATGAAAATCATTGACATTAAATCAGCATAAATTTAGAAAATTGTTTACAACTTTTTTTCATCGCGCCTTTCACACTATAAAAAAAACGATCTTCACTTCTATTTGAGGTAACGAATGACCAGCTCAGGGAATACAGCAACACTCAACCAAAACACCTTACCGCCAATTATCAGCGCCGGGCAGTCACGCCGCGCACTGGTGGCCGGTTCGGTCGGTAACTTTATCGAATGGTATGAATTCGGCGTTTACGGCTATCTGGCCACGCTTATCGCCGGTAACTTCTTTACCCTCGAAGGCCAGAGCGGCATGACAGGGCTTATCCTCACTTACGCCTCTTTCGCACTGGCCTTCTTCTGCCGCCCGATTGGCGCCATTATCTTTGGCCGCATTGGCGACCGCATTGGCCGTAAACCGACGCTGATTGCCGTAGTGCTGCTGATGACCCTCGCCACCGCGCTGATCGGTCTGTTACCGACCTACGCACAAATTGGCGTGGCGGCTCCGCTGTTATTGACGCTATTGCGCATGTTCCAGGGGCTGTTCGCAGGTGGGGAATTTGGTGGTGCAGTCTCGCTGATGACCGAATTTGCCCCGAAGGGTAAACGCGGCCTGTACGGCGCATGGCAGTCCTTCACCGTCGCCCTTGGCCTGCTGACCGGCGTCGGTCTGGTGGCGCTGCTGGTTCAAACCCTGCCCGATGCGCAGATGAAAGAGTGGGGCTGGCGTATTCCCTTCCTGCTGGCGCTGCCGATGGGCTTTGTTGCTCTCTGGCTGCGGCTGAAACTCGATGAAACCCCAAGCTTCCAGGCTAACCAGCGAGTACCGGCCAAAAGCAAGAAAACCGCCGCCGAGAAAGCCTCTGCTGTCGCCACGCTCAAAGCCATCGCGCTGGGCATTGGCCGCATGATGGGCTGGTCCGCAGGCGGCTATACCTTCCTGGTGGTGATGCCTTCGTACCTGCAAACCTCCCTGCACGCCACTTTCCTGCAAGCGCTGGTGGCGACCGTGCTGGCGAATATCGGCTTTGCGCTGGCTATCCTGCCAGCGGGGATCCTCAGCGATAAAATTGGCCGTAAGAAAGTGATGATCATGGCGGTACTGGCGGTGATACTCCTCACCTTCCCGCTGCTGCACCTGTTGCAGGACACCCAAAGCAGCCTGGTAGCCAAAGGCATCGCGGTGCTGATTGCCGGTGCGGCTATCGGCATGATTGCCGGCCCCGGCCCGGCGATGCTGGCGGAGATGTTCCCCACCCGCGTGCGTTATACCGGCCTTGGCCTCTCCTACTCGCTGTCGAATGCCGTTTTCTCCGGCTGCGCGGGGCTTATCATCACCGGCCTGATTAAAGAGACCGGCAATCTGGATATCCCGGCCTATTACGTGGTCGGCACCTGTATCGTCAGCCTGTTTGCCCTGATGACGCTGCGTAAAGATGATCACCTGCGTGAGCTGGAAAAATAATATGAATACTTTTTCTGGCGCACTGGGGCTGGAAGCCCGGCTGCGCGCACTACAAGGCAGCTTTTCACAGGCAGAGCAGCGGGTGGTGAGCCTTATCGCCGAAGATCCGCAGCGCATTGCGCATATCAGTGTCACTGAACTAGCGAAACAGGCAGCGACCAGCACCGCCACGGTGGTACGTGCCAGCCGCCGTCTGGGGTTTGAGGGCTACCCGGCGCTGCGTCTGGCGCTGGCTGCCGAACTCTCCCGTGACGAGACGCAGCCGCCCTCGCCGCTGGTGGCCGACATTACCGATCAGGACAGCCCGCAGCAGATTTTGCGCAAACTGCTGGCGTTTGAAGTGGAAGGTGCGATGGCAACGGCGGAGTTGATTGACAGCGACGGGCTGGAACAGGCGATCAATGCCCTCAGCCATGCGCGGCGCATTGATGTGTATGGTGTCGGGGCTTCTGCGCTGGTAGCACAGGATTTCTGCCAGAAGCTCAGGCGCATTGGTATCGCCTGCCAGACTTACGGCAGCGGGGATGAAAGTCTGGTCAGCGCCTGTCTGCTGACCTCGATGGACGTGGCGCTGGCCATTTCGCACTCCGGCGAGACCAGCGAGGCGGTCGACGCCCTGCAACAAGCCAAAAACGCCGGGGCTTTTACGCTGGCGATCACCGCCGGTGCCCGCTCCACACTTGGCCGCAAAGCCGACTGTGTGTTACTGACCAGCGGCCGGGAACTGGGTTTTCGCGCCGCCGCGATGGCCAGCCGCACCAGCCAATTGCTGATCATCGACTGTCTGTTTATTGGCGTGACCCAGCGCCTGCCCGCTGCCCGCGAAGCCTTGCAGCGTACGCATGACGTGGTGGCCGCCAAACGGCGCAAGTAAACGCCTCAGATAAGGGTCTGGCTTAAACTATTGACTCGTTCAATCGCCGCCTGCATGGCGGCGAAATCCACTTCAAACGGCATATTGGCCATATCCGGCGCACTCAGGCTGCGGTCAATAATATCGGCCAGATCCTGCTCGGTAATGCCTTCGGCCAGATGGTCCAGCTGTGTTGGGATCGCACTGGCCCGCGCCAACGCCAGCGCACTGTGCAGCTCTTCGTCACTGCGATTTTCCAGCGCCAGCAAGCATAAGTTGCCATAACCCACCAGCAGCCCGTGTGGGAAGTGGCGGGTTTTGCTGCACGCGGTGAACCCCTCATACAGGGCGTGCGCCGCCCCGGTATGCGCGCCGTTGCTCATGATCGACGTCAGCCCGGCATAAAGGAAAATGGCGTCGAGCACCTGCTCCAGCGCCGCATTGGCTTTACCTTGTTCCACCGCCAGACAGGCGTCGGCGGCAAAGTGCTCTATCAGCGTAAAGCACAGCTCGCTGTTGGTGCGCGCCACGCCCGACAAGCCTGACAGCGCGTTCATGTCGCTGATGGCGCGGTACTCATACCATTTCGCCAGCGTATCGCCGATCCCTGCCGAGAGCCAGTTCAGCGGCGCCTGTGCCAAAATATCAGCATCGATCACCGCTGCCGCCGGGCCATAGGTGAGCGGAAACATATCGCGGAACTGCCCGTCCTGATGATAGCGAAACGACAGCGACGTCACCGCCGAACAGGTCCCGGCGATACTCGGCAGTGTCACCACCGGCAGATTACAGGCCACCCCCGCCGCCTTGGCGGTATCCAGCGCCTTACCACCGCCAGTGGCGACAATCACCTCAACGCCCTGAACGCGGAAAACCTCAGCCAGCCGGGCAATCTCCTCCTGACAGCACTCGCCGTTGAAGACTTCATGCCCCAGATAACTGACCATCTGCTGTTCCATCTGGTCAGCCACCCGCGCTTCCACGCTTTCAATCCCACGTATCCCACCCACCAGTAACGCCCGCTGCCCCAGACGCCCGCACACGGCCCCCAGATGCTTTACCGCCCCGCGGCCACGCAACACGCTGGCGGGAAAAACTAACCGATGAGTGAACATATTTGTCCTTATGATGACAAAGGGATCATTAAAGAGAAGCGTAGTCGTTGGTGGGCGATTTTGCCGCTATCAACCTCTTGGGCAGCAGCCCAAACCTGCTTTTGAATCTTTAAATCTTTAAATCTTTAAATCTTTAAATCTTTAAATTCAAATTCAACTTCAAAGTCGTGGGCGTCGGCCCACACCGTGTTGGCTTCGGGTTGCGATCCGAATTCGCTTTTTAAAATTCAAGGTCAAGGTCGTGGGCGTCGGCCCACACCGACCAGAGGGCCGCAGTCGCTCGGCCCTCTGGACTCCGAGCTTTTTAAAAACCGCAGCTGCGCTGGTCACAATGGCCGTGTTTCAGGTGCCGCTGTTATAGCCGCAAAATGTCGCCGCTTAGGCGGTACCTTCACTTCGGGTTACAACCCGCGAAAAAAGACTCGCGGTTTTTCACCTCTCGTTCAGCGCCATTTTTGAATGCGGCCTATACTTTTTTAAATTCAAAACCAGACAAGTTTATTGTCTTTTATTCTGTTTTTTATCTTTTGACCTACATAGCCGCTAAGGCGCAGTCAAAAATGGCACCGGATGAGAGGTTCGAGACCTGAGGCTCGAATCCCGAAATACGGGGACGGCGTAGCCGTGACATTTTGCGCCGTGAACGGAAGTGGCTGAAACACGTGCCCTGCCAGCGGCGAAGCTGTCGGTGTCTCAGAGAAAAAACGCAGGAGTTCCAAGAGGAGGCGCGTTTACGCCTCCTTTTGGGCGGGTTTGGGCAGCAGGCCCAAGGTTTTGAATTTAAAAAGATTTTCCCCGCTTTATCAAAAGCGCTCCAACTCTAACATCAGGCCAGCCCTCAGCCCCAGCGCCACCGACGCATTCGGGAACAACACATATTCTTCCGGCGCTTCAACCCGAAAAACCTTACCGGTTTCCTCCGCTATCACAAACCCCTTGGGGAAAGGGGAGAAATTCAGGGCATCACCCGGAATATGTAATTGAAAATCCTCCTGCGAACGGAGGATATCCTGCGTGACGCGGTAACGTTTTAGCGGTGCGTCGGCCTGCCGTTCTGGCAGAGGCTTTTCGCTGACTAAGGCTTCCAGCGCCAACCGGATGCCCGTGAACTGCTGGTGATCGTTGCTGCCAAACGGCAAGGCTTTACCGAGCTCCAGCGTACAACTGTCGGCGCAGAACACTTCGCTGCTGAAATGAGTAAAGGTGCCGCCGGGCGAACGGTGAAAGACCAACGCGTCAAGCCCGGCGGCGTCCAGCCAGTGGAGCATCTCTGCGCCGTGGGGCCGGGTCTGCAACGGTAACAGGCCGAAACGCACATGCAGTGAGCCACGGATGGCGGTGTGCAGATCATAATGAAAACGCCGGATGGCTCCGGCAGCAGATGAGGTACGGTAAAACAGCGCCATCGCCTGTTCGAGCTGGTGCGCACGGCGGGTTTCACCGCCCGGAACATAGCGTGCATGGCGGCCGCCGAACATGCGGTTCATGTCAGCATCGACAAAGCGTTTATTCGCCTGCATCGATGGCGGATTGCCCAGCAATACCAACAGCCGCACCTTCAGCGCACGTTCACCGCGCAGCAGTTCAGACACCAGCTGATTAAGCAGCTCGATAGGCGCCGTTTCATTGCCATGGATGCCAGCCGAAATCACCACCGCACTGTTGCAGGGTTGATGTGGCGAAAGCTCCAGAATCCCCTCGGCCCGCCATATCCAGTCAAGCGTTGCCGTCTGACCGGTCGTCGCCGCAGGCGGTTCACCGCTCAGGGTTTGGGTCAGGAAATCAAACATAGATACTCCGTGATCATTTAGCGCTGGAACGGGTAAATGGCACCCAGACCGAGGATCTGCGTCAGCTCATCCAGCGCGTAGCGCACGTCGGTCAGTAACTGCGGATCAGCCAGGTCGTCGGCCTGCATCCGGTCGCGGTAATGCGCATCCACCCACTGATTGAGACGGGCAAACAGCGCATCGTTCATCAGCGAACCGTCATTAACTGCCGCCAGTTCAGCGCGGTTGAGCGCCACCCGCAGCCGCAGACAGGCAGGCCCGCCACCGTTACGCATACTTTCCCGCAGATCAAATACTTCGATTTGATCAATCGGACCGCCGCTCTCTTGCAACTCGCAAAGATAATCCCACACGCCGGTATGCTGGCGGGACTCTTCCGGCACTACGATCATCATCTTGCCGTCGTTTTTGCTCAGCAACTGGCTGTTAAACAGGTAGGTGGCGACCGCATCGTCAATCGATATCCGGGACTGCGGCACGGCGACAGGCTGGAAATCCAGCTCCAGCGCCGCCATTTTGCGGCGGATCTCGTCCAGTGCCTGGTCAGAATTGAGAAAAGCCTGCTGATGGTGGAACAGCACGTTACGGTTACTGACGGAAATCACGTCGTTATGAAACACGCCGCGATCAATGGCCTCAGGGTTTTGCTGAACAAACACCGTGCGCGCAGGACTGAGCTGATGCAGCCTCGCCACCGCGTCGCTGGCTAAACGGGTCTGACGCGCCGGATAGCGTACCGGTTCATTGTCGCCGGTCACCAGTCCGTGACGGCCATAGACAAACACCTGGACCCCCGGTTGGTCATAATCTCCGCACAGCCGGTTGTGGTTGGCGGCACCCTCGTCCCCCATCGCCGCCACCTGCGGCAAGGCACCGTGGTGAGCAAAATGGCCGTCATGCTTAAACGTTGCACGCAAAATGGCCGAGGTAGTCTCTGCTTCGATGGCGCGATGAAATTTATTGTTCAGGTTGGCAACGGTGAAATGCGTGCGTCCGTCGGCGCTGTCCGCCGACGGGGAAACCGTCGCGGCATTGGCCACCCACATGGATGACGCGGAACTGAGCGACGACAGCAGACGCGGCGAATAGGCCTGCGCCTGCGCCAGCACGTCGCGGTCGCTGCCGCCAAAGCCCATCTGGCGCAGCGTGGCTAAATGCGGCCTCTCGTGCGGGGGCAAAATGCCCTGTGCGAAACCGAGATCGGCCAAAGATTTCATCTTCTGCAAACCCTGTTTGGCCGCCAGTTTTGGGTTGGCCACGGCGTGCTGATTGCGCGTCGATGCCTCATTGCCGAACGACAGCCCCGCGTAATGGTGCGTCGGCCCGACCAGCCCGTCGAAATTTGCTTCACATCCAGACATGCGTCTCTCCTTTTTGCATTGCTGATGGTCTTCAGACGCTGCTGAAATCAATTCCAGGTGACAACGTCACGGGGAGTTCCAGTTTGTCGCTTTCCAGCGATGCCATCGGCCAGGCGCAGTAATCTGCGGCGTAATAGGCGCTCGGGCGATGGTTGCCGGAAGCGCCGATGCCGCCAAACGGCGCATTGCTCGACGCGCCCGTCAGCGGTTTGTTCCAGTTCACAATCCCGGCGCGGGCTTCAATCAGCAATTGATCAAACTGCGCACGTTTGTTGGAAATCAGCCCGGTCGCCAGCCCGAAACGGGTCTGGTTAGCCATGGCAACCGCCTGGTCGAAATCGGTATAGCGGATCACACTGAGCAGCGGGCCGAAATACTCTTCATCCGGCACGCCAGCCACGCCTGTCAGGTCGATAATGCCCGGTTTCAGCAAGGTGCTGTGCGGGTCCGGCCGGGTGAGCATCAACAACGACTTACCGCCGAGCGCGAGTAAGTTATCCTGCGCTTTCAGCAATTGGCGGGCAGCGGCATCGGAAATCACTCCGCCGATAAACGGCTGCGGCTGGTCATTCCAGCGCCCAACCAAAAGTGACGCGGTCACCTCCACCAGTCGTTGAATAAACACATCGCCCGCCGCGCCCTGCCTGACCAGCAGGCGGCGCGCACAGGTGCAGCGCTGCCCGGCGGAGATAAACGCAGACTGAATGGTCAGGTTGACCGCTGCGTCGATATCTTCAACCGGCTCGACGATCAACGCGTTATTACCGCCCATTTCCAGCGCCAGAATTTTCTCCGGCTGCCCGGCTAACTGACGATGCAGCTGATAACCCGTATCTGCGCTGCCGGTAAACAGCAGACCATCGATTTGCAATGACGCAGCCAGCGCTTCACCGGTCGAACGGCCACCCTGCACCAGATTAAGCACGCCGTCAGGCAGCCCGGCCTGTTGCCACAATTTCACGGTCTCTTCCGCCGTTTTTGGTGTCAGTTCGCTCGGCTTGAAGACGATGGTGTTACCCGCCAGCAGCGCAGGTACGATGTGACCGTTGGGCAGGTGTCCGGGGAAGTTATACGGGCCGAACACCGCCAGCACGCCGTGCGGACGGTGGCGCAGCACTGCTTCGCCATCGGGCATCGGCGTGTGTTTTTCACCGGTACGCGCCTGATTGGCTTCAAGTGAAATCGCCACTTTGCCAATCATGGCCTGAATTTCGGTCAGCGTTTCCCAGTGCGGTTTGCTGGTTTCAAGGCTGATGATTTCCGCCAGGCGGCTTTTATGTTCGGTCAATAATTCGGCGAAACGGCCAATCACCGCAGCGCGTTCGGCCAGCGTTTTGCGTGCCCAGGCCGGAAAAGCCTCACGGGCGGCGGCGCAGGCCGCTTCCACATCTTGCGGGCTGGCACACAGCGCAGACCACAGCGCGGCGTTATCCGCCGGATTGGTTTTCTCCAGCAACGTGCCTTGTCCGCTACGCCATTGGCCTTGAATAAACAGTGCGGGATGCATCATGCGAGGCTTTCCTCTGTGCTTGAATCGGTGTGTTCATCGATTAAGGGTGATGCGCAGGCGCAGGCTTGAAAGGGAAACAGCGCCACAGCGCGGATTTTCCCCCCCGCCGTGACGCCAAGCGTTTGGGCTGTGGCAGCATCAATCGTCAGTTTGCTCAGTGAATGACCGCCGGGCACCAGTGCCGCGCGGAAATCCTGATAATGTTCATTAGCGACCAGGTAGAGCGGTGCATCTTCATCAAAGATCTGCTCGCTGATTTTAACCGTCAGCAGGCGGCTGTTTTTCACCGCCCGCAGCTCATCAATTTCGCCTTCCAGCGTCGGGCCGGCGTCGAAAATATCCACGTAACCAGCATAACGCAGCCCTTCACCTTCCAGTACGGCGCGCGCGGGTGCGGTTTGCGGATGCACCTGACCTATCACTTCACGCGCTTCGGGGCTGAGTAAATCGGTATAAAGAGGGTGTTTCGGCATCAGTTCGGCAATAAAGGATTTTTGCCCCACGCCGGTCAGGCGGTCGGCTTCGGCGAATTCCATGCCGAAAAAGTGCCGCCCTACGCTGTCCCAAAATGGCGAATGGCCGCTGTCATCAGAAATACCGCGCATTTCGGCAATCACTTTGCGTGAGAAGTGCTCCCGGAACGCCGCCATAAACAGAAAGCGGACTTTCGACAATAGCTGACCGTTCTTGCCCAGACGGTGATCGGGGTCGAGAAACAGCGTGCAGAGTTCGGTATAGCCGGTGTGGTCGTTGCTGAGAAACAGCGTCGGCACCGGCTTATAAATGTTGAGGCTTTTCGACGCATGCACCAGCGTGCCGAGACGGAAGTTGTACCAGGGCTCGCTCAGCCCTACCGCGACTTCAATGGCGCTGACACCCACCACTTGCCTGAGATCGGTGTCCTCAAGCACAAACAGATAGCCCTGATCGGCCTTCTCCAGCCGTCCTTCCCAGGTGGCAACCGAGCGCTCAATGCGCGTGCGCAGGTGCGCCTCATCTTTGGGCAAAGAGGTTAAACCGATGCCGGTTTTGCCTGACAACTGCAGGATATCGGCGAGGTCGCCGGGCCGCACAGGACGTATCAACATCATGGTTTTTACCTCGTTAACTGGGTGGGATCTTACGCGCAGAGGCGTTTTACTGCCCGCTCGAGGCGGTTCAGACCTTCTTCAACATCCGTACCCGGAATGATCAGTGACGGCGCAAAGCGCAACACATCGGGACCGGCGATCAGCGCAATCAGCCCTTCTTCCGCCGCCAGGGTGTTGAGCTGTTTGGCCTGACCGGCATAAGGTTCACTCATGACCGCCCCCAGCAACAGCCCGGCACCGCGCACTTCAGAAAACACGTGATACTGGTCGTTAATCCGTTTCAGGCCATCGATAAACCATTGATGGCGTTTCTGCACGCCGCTCAGCACTTCCGGGGTATTGATAAGCGACAACACTTTGCCCGCCACCGCCGTTGCCAACGGGTTGCCGCCGTAGGTGGTGCCGTGGGTGCCAGGCTGGAACAATACGGCGTAGCGGTCGAGCGTCAGCATCGCGCCAATCGGGAAACCGCCGCCCAGCGCCTTGGCACTGGTCAGAATATCTGGCACCACGCCGTAGCTCTGGTAAGCATAGAGCTCACCCGTGCGGCCAACGCCGGTCTGTACTTCGTCGAAAATCAGCAGCGCCTGATGTTTGTCGCATAGCTCGCGTAACCCTTGCAGGAAGTGGGCATCCGCGGGCAGTACGCCACCCTCGCCCTGAATCGGCTCGACGATGACAGCGCAGGTGCGCTCAGAAATCTGGCTGGCGACAGCGGCCAGATCATTAAACGGCAGATGGGTAATGTCCTGCGGCAGTGGTGCGAAATCTTCGGAATATTTTGGCTGTCCGCCCGCCGTGACAGTAAACAGCGTGCGGCCATGGAAAGCGTTTTTGAACGCGATGATCTCGCTCTTATTCCCACCCTGTTTGCGGCCGTACAGACGCGCCAGTTTCAGTGCCGCTTCGTTGGCTTCCGCCCCCGAGTTACAGAAGAACACTTTGTCGGCAAAGGTGGCATCAATCAGTTGTTTTGCCAGACGCAATACCGGTTCGTTGGTGTAGCCATTGCCCAGGTGCCAAACCTTTTCTGCCTGCTCCACCAGCGTTTTTTTGATTTCCGGGTGGGCATGGCCCAACGCATTGACCGCAATGCCTCCGGCGAAATCGATATAGTCTTTGCCCTCCTGGTCCCACAACCAGGAGCCGTCGCCGCGCACCGGGATAAAGGCAGCAGGTGCATACACCGGCACCATCCAGTCATCAAAGTTTTGGCGGCTGACGTTTTGTTGTTGTTGCATATCTACCTCAGAGTCAAAGGGGGTCGGACTGCTACGAAATTGTTACTTTTAAGTTAAAAAATTAACTCTCTTGGCTTGATAATAGATTGCAGTCTTCGTGCCAGCAAAGGGAAAAAATGCATAAAATTGGCTTGAGTAAGAAAAAACAACCACTTAAAAGCGGCCGTTATTCACATAAAATGCATAAAAACTGAATAATAAAAATAATTCCCTTTCGCAGCATGAAAGCCATTCGACTGAGTATGCAGGCATGAATTTTTAAATATTTCGCTCAGGAGTGTGACCGGCGGCATGTTGGGGTGAGAAGCGGCGCGGGGGAATGCACCATTTCAGGGAGAGTGGCGCACCATGATGGGGATGTCATGGGCGGTTGCGGGCAAAATATCTGCCCCGTGGCTGGGCAATACGTGACTATTCTCACAGTCTGTGCATTCTGTTTTGCCCGGCTGGCTGCTTACCTCGTCAGCAACGGGTTCGCTGCATTGAATTGTTAATTAATTGATAAATATTTGATGCATTTTCTCATTTTATTTAACATAGAAACCCTCTCCTCTGCGCACTTCCGCCCAGCCTCATAATTAAATTAACCATTAATTAACATTTAAACTCATATAATTTCACATCAGCGGGCTTTGATCACAATTCGTTCACTTTTCTGCGTGCAGGACATTTGCCCTTTGTTACTCTCAGTACGTGGAAAAAATAACCACCTCCCTACACAAAAGATCATAAGAAAGGTACAGCCATGAAATTTAACCTCGCATTAGTCAGTGCATGTGTGGTTTCTGCATGCATGTTGGTCTCTACACCCAGCTTCGCCGAAAAATCTTACAATATCGCTCTGGTGGCCAAAGTCACCGGCATTCCCTGGTTCACCCGCATGGAAGTCGGCGTAAAAGATGCTGCGCAGAAACTTCACGTTAACGCGTATCAGGTGGGCGCCGCGACGCCAGACCCGGCAGCGCAGGTGAAAGTCATCGAAGATTTAATCGCCAAAAAAGTGGATGCCATTATTGTGGTGCCCAACGACGCCAAGGTATTAGAACCGGTGCTTAAAAAAGCCCGTGATGCCGGTATCGTGGTATTAACCCATGAATCACCAGACCAGCAAATTGGTCAGTGGGATATTGAAACCATTGATAGCCAGAAATATGCCGAAGCCAACATGGATGAGTTAGCCAAAGATATGGGCAGTAAAGGTGGCTACGCGATTTATGTCGGCTCGCTGACCGTGCCTTTACACAATGCCTGGGCAGATGCGGCGATTAAATATCAGAAAGAAAAATACCCGGATATGCATGAAGTGACGTCGCGTCTGCCGGTGGCTGAAAATATTGATAAGTCTTACTCCACCACCCTGGATTTAATGAAAACCTATCCTGATATGAAAGGGATCATCGGTTTTGGTTCATTAGGCCCAATCGGTGCAGGTCAGGCTGTGCAGCAAAAACGCGCCAAAGATAAAATTGCCGTCGTGGGTATCGCGATGCCTGCTCAGGCTGCCCCTTACCTGATGCGCGGCGACATTAAGAAAGTGCTGCTGTGGGATCCGAAAGATGCCGGTTTCGCACTGGTCAGCGTGGCCGACCAGATGCTACAGGGCAAACCCGTCACCAAAGATCTGAGCATCGACGGCTTGGGTAAAGCCGACGTCGATATGGATAAGCACGTTATTCGTTTTAATAAGATCCTCGAAGTGACGAAAGACAATGCCAAGTCACTCGGTTTCTAATATCCCCTTCATCCTGAATGAATGAGTTTGGGGATACGAAATTTGTTTTACCGGGAATATTTTTATTCCCAGCGCCCTCACCAGGCAAATAGGAACAGATACGGCATTATTCGCTGTGCCGTATCTGCTTTTCTATTCAACATCATAATAAATAAAATAAACAATCCATGCTGTAAGGATAATGTGATGAATACTTCATCAGACTCCACGTCGCTCACGCCCTCGATTGCGCCTCAGGCTTTTATTAGCCTTGAGCGTATCAGTAAAAAATTTCCCGGCGTACTGGCGCTGGATAATGTCACCCTGACCTTAAATAGAGGCGAAGTACACTGCCTTGCGGGTCAAAATGGTTGCGGAAAAAGCACCATTATTAAAGTGATTTCAGGGGTTTATCAGCCGGAGAAAGGCGCAGCGATCACCCTTGATGGCAAATTATTCCATTCGCTGACCCCGCAGCTCTCCTCTTATTACGGCATTCAGGTGATTTACCAGGATCTGTCGTTATTTCCTAATTTATCGGTTGCCGAAAATATTGCTATTCACCGCTACCTTCCGGGCGGTGATTTTTGGGTACATCGCGAGGCAATGCGCAAAAAAGCATTGGCTGCCATGCAACGGGTTGGGGTGTCTCTGGATCCCGATCGTAAAGTCGAAAAGTTGTCGATCGCTGACCGTCAGTTGGTGGCAATATGCCGGGCAATCGCTGCTGACGCGAGTCTGGTTATCATGGACGAACCGACAGCATCACTGACCCGCACCGAGGTGAATGGCCTGCTGCGGGTGGTGAATGAACTCAAAGCCGCCGGAATATGTGTGGTGTTTGTCAGCCACCGCCTGGACGAAGTGATGGAAGTGGCCGATCGCATCAGCGTGATGCGCGACGGCAAATTGGTCGGCACCTATCCGGCCAGCGATCTCGACAGCAACGAGCTGGCGTTTCTGATGACCGGCCAGCGCTTCAGCTACAGCCATTTGCCGCAACGCGCCCCGGCAGAGGCCACGCCGCTGCTGGAAGTCAGCCATCTGAGCCGAACAGGCCAGTATGAGGATATTTCCCTGTCGCTGCGTCAGGGCGAAATCACCTCGATCATCGGCCTGCTTGGTTCCGGGCGTACCGAACTGTGCATGAGCCTGTTTGGCATGAGCCAGCCGGACAGTGGCGATATCAAAGTGAACGGCAAGAAGGTCAAATTGCGCAGCAACCGGGATGCTATCCGCCACGGTATTGCCTACGTGTCGGAAGACCGCCTGACGCAGGGTTTAATCATGGAGCAGTCCATTTATGACAACACGCTGGTGTCGATTTTCAACAAGCTGCAAACCCGCAGCGGGCTGATGGATCACCGCAAGGCGGCTTCGGTCGTCAAAGATTTGATCCGCGACCTGAATATTAAAGTCTCGGACAGCGGGCTGCCGGTGAAAACCCTGTCGGGCGGTAATGCGCAGCGTATTGCGATCGCCAAGTGGGTGGCGACAAATCCGCATATTTTGATCCTCGACTCACCGACGGTCGGCGTGGATATCGCCAATAAAGAGGGAATCTACCGCATTGCGCGGGATCTGGCCGAATCCGGCATGGCGGTCCTGATGATTTGCGATGAAATTCCCGAAGCCTATTACAACAGTCACCGCGTTCTGGTGATGCGTAAAGGCCAGTTAATTGCTGAATTTGCGCCTCATCAGTGCAGCGAAACGCAAATTGCGGAGGTGATCAATGGGTAAAAAACAACTAAGTAACGCCTTTGCGCAGCATGAATTCTGGCTGGGTTTGCTGGTGCTGATATTGGCGATAGGTCTGAGTCTCTCCACCAACGAGTTTCTGACACTCGGCAACCTCACCGACGTCGCCACCAGCTATGCCATTCTCGGTATTCTGGCCTGCGGTTTGTTTGTGGTGCTGATTGCCGGAGGCATCGACATCTCCTTCCCGGCCGTGACGTCAATTGCGCAATACGTGATGGCAAGCTACATCATTCACCACGGGGGCAGCTTCCCGGTGGCCTTCGGCATGGCAATGGGCGTTGGCCTGCTGCTCGGACTGGTCAATGGATTTCTGGTCTACTGGCTGCGGGTCCCGGCGATCATTATCACCATCGCCACGCTGAATCTGTTCTACGGCCTGCTGGTCTATCTGACCAACGGCACCTGGCTATACGGTTTCCCAGACTGGTTTATGAACGGCATCAGTTGGTTCCATTTCACTGCCGCCGACGGCTATGACTACGGCCTGACATTACCGCTACTCAGCCTGATTGGCGTGATCGTTGCCACCGGAGTATTGATGAATCGCACCCGCATTGGCCGCCAGATTTACGCCATGGGCAGCAACCGCGACGCAGCATCACGTCTGGGCCTGAATATTCTACGGTTGCACTTCTACGTCTACGGATTTATGGGGCTGCTGGCCGGGATTGCTGCCGTGGTACAGGCACAAATCACTCAGTCGGTTGCCCCCAATTCGCTGCTTGGCTATGAGCTGACCGTACTGGCGGCGGTGGTGTTGGGCGGTACCAGCATGACCGGAGGGCGCGGGTCGCTGACCGGCACGGTACTCGGCGTCATGCTGCTGGCATTTTTGCAAAACGGCCTGACCCTGCTGAGTATCTCTTCTTACTGGCATCAGGTGTTTAGCGGCGTGATCATTCTGGTCAGCATCAGCAGCACCGCGTGGAACGAAAAACGCAAACTGGCGAAGGGAATGTGACATGACAACCTTAACGCGATTTCTCCCCGGTGACCGCATCATCCGCTTGCAGTTACTGATCATCCTGGCCGTGGCCCTGCTGTTCTCATTCACGCTGGGTGAGCAGTTCTTCAGCCTCGGTAACTTCCAGTCCATCTCATCACAACTGCCCATTTTAGGCATGCTGGCGCTGGGAATGGGTATCACTATGCTGACTGGCGGTATCAACCTGTCAGTGATCGCCGGAGCTAACGCCTGTTCGCTGGTGATGGCCGCTATCCTGGTGGCGCACCCTGACCAGCCGGGCTATTTCGTGCTGGCCATGCTGGCCGGACTGGCGGTTGCTCTGGCGATTGGTACCCTGAACGGCGCGCTGATTGCTTACATTGGCGTCTCCCCGATTCTCGCCACGCTCGGCACCATGACGCTGATCGCTGGGCTGAATATCCTGCTGACCAGCGGCGCGGTGATCTCCGGCTTCCCGGTGGCCATTCAATACCTCAGTAACGGCAGCCTGCTGGGTATTCCGGTGGCACTGCTGCTGTTTTTACTGGTGGCGCTTTTGCTGTGGGTATTACTCGAACACACCACGCTGGGCCGCAGTTTGTACCTGATGGGATCCAACGAACAGGCCACACGTTTTAGCGGCGTGAATACTCACAAGGTCACCATCGCGGTGTATGTGCTTTCCGCCCTGCTGGGCTGGGGGGCCGCGCTGCTGATGATGTCGAAATTCAACTCGTCCAAGGCCGGTTATGGCGACTCCTACCTGCTGGTCACCATTCTGGCCTCGGTACTGGGTGGCATTAACCCGGACGGTGGTTTTGGCCGCGTACTGGGCCTGGTACTCGCCCTTATCGTCTTACAGATGCTGGAAAGTGGCCTGAACCTGATGGGCGTCAGCAGTTATTTAACCATGGCACTTTGGGGCGGCGTCCTGATCCTGTTTATCGCCTTACAAAATCGACAATCTTAAGCGAACAGCTTTTTACCGAAGGGAAAGAACATGGCGAGTTATTTTATTGGAGTAGATGTAGGAACCGGCAGCGCCCGTGCGGGTGTCTTTGACATGACCGGACGTATGGTCGGTCAGGCCAGCCGTGATATCACGCTCTTCCGCCCAAAGGCAGATTTTGTCGAGCAATCCTCAGATGAGATCTGGCAGGCGGTGTGCAATGCGGTAAAAGACGCGATGAATCAGGCTGACATCAATCCGATTCAGGTAAAAGGCCTCGGTTTTGACGCCACCTGTTCACTGGTGGTGCTCGACAAGGAGGGCAAACCGCTGACGGTCAGCCCATCAGGGCGCAGCGAACAAAATATAATTGTGTGGATGGATCACCGCGCCATTACACAGGCCGAACGTATCAATGCTACCGGCCACCGCGTGCTGGAGTTCGTCGGCGGGATTATTTCACCGGAAATGCAGACACCGAAACTGCTGTGGCTGAAGCAGCATATGCCGACGACATGGAACAACGTCGGTCATCTGTTTGACCTGCCGGACTTCCTCACCTGGCGCGCCACGCAGGACGCCACCCGCTCCCTATGCTCGACGGTGTGCAAGTGGACCTACGTCGGTCACGAAGACCGCTGGGACTCCAGCTACTTCAAACAAATCGGGCTGGAAGATCTGCTGGAAAACAACGCGGCTAAAATTGGCAGCGAAGTGAAAACCATGGGTCAGCCGCTGGGGCACGGCCTGACGCAGCGCGCCGCCGCCGAAATGGGGCTGATGGCGGGCACGGCGGTCAGCGTGTCGATCATCGATGCCCACGCGGGCAGCCTCGGTATTTTGGGTGCCAGCGGTGCATCTGGGGAAACCGCCGATTTCGATCACCGCATCGCGCTGATTGGCGGCACGTCCACCGCACATATGGCGATGTCGCGCAGCGCTCGGTATATCGGCGGCATCTGGGGCCCCTATTTTTCGGCGATTCTGCCGGATTACTGGCTAAACGAAGGCGGCCAGTCCACCACCGGAGCACTGATCGACCACGTGATTCAATCACACCCTTGTTATCAGGACTTGCTGAAACAGGGTAAAGACAGCGGCAAGACCATTTATGAAGTGCTGAACAATATTTTGCGCAAGATGGCTGGGGAGCCGGAAAATATCGCGTTCCTGACCAAAGACATTCATATGCTGCCCTATTTTCATGGCAACCGTTCACCGCGCGCCAACCCGACACTGACCGGTACGCTGACCGGCCTGAAACTGTCTCGCACGCCAGAAGACATGGCGCTGCACTATCTGGCCACCATTCAGGCGCTGGCGCTCGGCACGCGGCACATTATTGAAACCATGAATCAAAGCGGTTATTGCATCGACACCATGATGGCCAGCGGCGGTGGCACCAAAAACCCGGTGTTTGTGCAGGAACACTCCAACGCCACCGGTTGCGCCATGCTGCTGCCGGAAGAGAGCGAAGCGATGCTACTCGGCAGCGCCATGATGGGCACGGTGGCCGCCGGGGCCTATGACTCATTGCCGGAAGCCATGGCCGCCATGAGCCGCATCGGCAAGACCGTGACGCCGCAGACCAACAAAATCAAAGAGTATTACGACCGCAAATATAAAGTGTTTCATGAGCTGTATCACGACCACATGAAATACCGCCGTCTGATGCAGGAGGAGCATTGATGTCCGGGAACCACGAAATTACCGAATGGCAGCAGGCCTGCGCCGGATGGCAAACCTACAGCCAGGAGTTGCTGGCATTGCAAAAGAATATCGACCAGAAAATCTGGCAACAGGTGCTGGACACTCTGGCGACATGCAAAGGCAAGATTGCGGTGACCGGGGTCGGCACCTCGGGGATCGCAGCACGTAAAGTGGCGCACATGCTGGCCTGCGTTGAGCAGCCGGCAATTTTTCTCAATGCCACCGACGCCGCGCACGGAGACTTAGGTTTCCTGCGGGCAGACGACGTGATGATCATGATTTCCCGTGGTGGCAACTCCGAAGAGCTGGCACGCCTGCTGCCGACGCTGACACACAAAGGCGTGACGCTCATCAGCGTCACTGAGAACCTCGACTCGGCTATCGCCCGCGCCTCCACGCTGGTGCTGAAAACCCATATTCAGCGTGAAATTGATCCGCTGAATATGCTGGCGACCACCTCAATTGTGCTGGTACTGGCGGTATTCGACGCCATCTGCGGCTGCATCATGCTGCGCAACGGTTTTGACAAACAGACGCTACTGGCGGTTCATCCGGGGGGCAATGTGGGTAAATCGTTGCGGGAAAGCGAGCGTTAAGATTTCAGTTCATCCGCCACCAGCGTGGCTAATATCTGAATCGCCCGTGCAACCGGGGGCCCCCATTCAAAGGAGGTATTGATGCGGATGCAGTGCCGGTAGCGGTCATCGACGGCAAACATGGTGCCCGGCGCAATGCTGACACCCTGAGCCAGGGCACGCTGGTAGACTCTGGCGGCATCCACCTTTTCGCCCAGATCCAGCCACAGGAAGTAACCGCCCTCAGGTTGGCTGACCGACACGCTGGCGGGGAACGCCTGGGTAATCGCGTTGAACATCGCCATCTGGCGCTGCTCCAGCAGGCGGCGCAGGCGGCGCAAATGCGTGTCATAACCGCCCTGCTGCATGTAATCGGCCAGCGCCAGCTGCACCGGAACGCTGGCTGACAATGTGCTCATCAACTGTAAACGCTGGATTCGTCCGGCAAAAGCCCCCGCAGCGACCCAGCCAACGCGAAAACCTGGAGCCAGGCATTTAGAGAATGAAGAACAGTGCAAAATCTGACTACGGTTCTCCGACGCCTTGAGCGGCATCGGTCTCTCGCCGCCGAAATAGAGTTCGCCATACACGTCATCTTCAATCACCGTCACGCCATGAGATTGTAGAATCGAGACCAGCCGCAACTTTTTCTCCGGCGAAAGCGTACAGCCAAGTGGGTTCTGGAAGTTGGACATCAGCCAGCAGGCTTTTATCGGATAGGTGTCCAGCGCCTGTTCCAGGGCGTCGAGGTCAATGCCGGTGCGCACATCGGTTGGGATCGCCACCGCTTTCAGCTTGCGCCGCTCAATGGCCTGTAAAACACCATAAAAGGCGGGAGACTCAATCGCTACCCAGTCACCCGGTTCGGTAACCGCCTGTAAGCTCAGGCCAAGTGACTCCATTGCACCTGACGTGATCACGATTTCATCAGGGGCGACTTCCATACCGTTTTGCGCGTAGCGCTGGGCAATATTGCGTCGTAGCTCTTCGTTGCCGGGCGGCAGGTTTGCCATGGCGCTGTGCGGTGACATGCGGCGTACGGCGCTGGCAAGCGATCGCGCCAGACGGGGTTGGGGGAAAAGAGTTGGGTCAGGAAACGCTGAGCCGAGCGGAACAATGGAGGCATCCTGCCCGGCTTTGAGAATATCGAAAATCGCGTCATTCACATCCACCTGCTCGGCGGCATGCAGCGTCTGGTCGACCTTGCGGCTCACTACCCGCATCTTACGGGGTGCGACGTAATAACCAGACTGCGGCCGGGCGACAATCAGCCCCTGGCTTTCCAGTAACTGGTAAGCCTGTAAAACAGTCATCAGACTCAGCCCCGACTGTTTACAGCTCACCCGCAGCGACGGCAGCTTATCGCCGGGCAGCCAGACTTGGGTGTCAATCTGACGGCGCAGCGTTTGCGCGAGGTTTTCGTAACGGGTAAGCGCCATAGTGTGACTCACTGTTATAGATGATGTTAATCAAATGCTAACTATTATAGTCATATCTCTGACTTCAACGCCCCTTAAACCGATCCTAACTTGTACAAGGTATTCATTGAGGATGTTTTGAGGTCAAACATTAAGCGTGATAATGTTTCTCAGTACCGGAATGCCTAGGAAAAATCTGAACCATTGCGAGGTTTGTGTTTGCAAGCTTACGCTTTCTAAACGTTTTCTCCACGATTGTCTTAAAAACGACATGTCACCTTTCACTCTTTTACAACTTCCCCGCATTACTATTCATTCATAGGGTTAGACTTTCCTTCGTCAACACAAACGGGCGACGTGCCTGAAACCCCTATAAGGAATTTAATTATGCGTAAATTTACCGCAATGATTGTGGCTTCAACTCTGGCTCTTAGCTCTGCTTCTTTCGCTTTCGCTGCTGAGACTACGCCGGCAACCGACGCACCTGCCGCAGCGACCCAGGGCAAAATGATGCAGCATAAAGGCCCGCATCGTATGAATCCGTTCGCTGATCTGAACCTGACTGAGCAGCAAAAAACTCAGATGAAAGAGATCATGAAAGACAGCGGCCCGCGCCCTGACCGCGCCGCAATGAAAGCCCAGATGGACACCATGCATGGTCTGGTTGCCGCTGACAGCTTCGATGAAGCGAAAGTGAAATCGCAAATCGACACGATCACTCAGGCGCAGTCCCAGCACATGCTTGACCGTGCCCGCGCTGAGAACAAAATGTACAACCTGCTGACGCCAGAGCAGAAAAAACAGTTCAATGAGAACTACCAGAAACGTGCAGAGAAAATGGGGAAAATGCACGAACATAAACCAGGTCAGGCAGCCCCTGCTGACGCTGAATAATCGTTAAACGCCCTTTATAAACCGGTCAGCCCTGCTGGCCGGTTTTTTTGTTCCTATTTCCCCCTCTGCTATCTCCAATGAGTGAGTCTCCTCAAAGTCTGTAATGCCATTCTCCTTTATAGTGCGTGCCGTTTCGTTTCGGGGTATGCCACAGGATGTACGAATTCAACTTAGTGTTACTGCTGCTGCAACAGATGTGCGTGTATCTGGTTATCGCCTACCTGCTGAGTAAAACACCGCTGTTTATTCCACTGATGCAGGTTACGGTGCGCCTGCCGCACAAGCTCTTGTGCTACGTGATTTTTTCGATTTTCTGCATCATGGGCACCTATTTCGGGCTGCACATTCAGGACTCTATCGCCAATACCCGCGCCATTGGTGCCGTACTCGGCGGCCTGCTCGGCGGTCCGGTGGTGGGCGTGCTGGTTGGGCTGACCGGTGGCCTGCACCGCTATTCTCTCGGAGGGATGACCGCGCTTAGCTGCATGCTTTCCACCATTCTTGGCGGACTGGTCGGTGGGCTGATGCACCGGGTGATGCTGCGACGTGGGCGCATTGACCGGCTGTTCAATCCACTGACCGCCGCCGGAGTGACGCTCGGGGTGGAGATCATGCAGATGGGCGTGATCCTGCTGGTTGCTAAACCCTTTGATGAAGCCCTGGCGCTGGTGAAAAGCATCGCCCTGCCGATGATTGTCACCAACAGCGTGGGGGCAGCCATGTTTATGCGCATTCTGCTTGACCGGCGGGCCATGTTTGAAAAATACACCACCGCTTTTTCAGCCCGCGCGCTGAAAATTGCTGCCTGTACCGAAGGTCTGCTGCGTCAGGGGTTTAATCAGGAAAACAGCATGAAGGTGGCGCAGGTGATTTATCAAGAGCTGGATATCGGCGCCGTCGCCATCACCGACTGCGATAAATTGTTGGCGTTTATCGGCACCGGTGATGATCACCATCTGCCGGGCACGCCGATCGCTTCCGAACATTCGCGCCGGGCCATTGAGCAGGGCGAAGTGGTGTATGCCGACGGCAATGAAATGCCCTACCGCTGTTCACTGCACCCGCAGTGTAAGCTTGGCTCAACGCTGGTGATCCCACTGCGCGGTGAGAACCATGCGGTAGTTGGCACCATCAAGTTGTATGAAGCCAAGAACCGTCTCTTCAGCTCGATTAACCGCACGTTGGGCGAAGGGATCGCCAGTTTGTTGTCGGCCCAGATTCTGGCCGGTCAGTATGAGCGCCACAAACAGCTGCTCACCCAGTCAGAAATCAAACTGTTGCATGCGCAGGTAAACCCCCATTTTCTATTTAATGCGCTTAATACGCTGGTTGCGGTGATCCGCCGCGATGGCGAACAGGCCTGCCAATTGGTGCAGTATCTCTCCACTTTCTTTCGCAAAAATCTTAAACGCCCCGGCGACCAGGTAACACTGGCCGATGAAATCGAGCACGTAAATGCTTATCTGCAAATTGAGAAAGCGCGGTTCAGCGATCGCCTGCAGATCACCTTTGATCTGCCAGAAAACCTGCTGGCGCTACGGTTACCGGCCTTCTCACTGCAACCCATCGTCGAAAATGCCATCAAGCATGGTACCTCGCATCTGCTGAGCGAGGGGGTGATCCACCTGCAGGCATCCGTCGGGGTGAATCACTGGCAGTTTACGGTGGAAGACAACGCCGGGCTGTATGTAGAAAATAACGATAAATCCGGCCTGGGTATGACGCTGGTCGATAAGCGCCTGCGCCTGCGTTATGGCGAGGCGTTCGGGCTGCGCGTCGAGTGCGAACCGGATATGTTTACCCGCATTATTTTGCTGTTACCGCTGGAAGGGGAAAGCCATGTTGACCGTACTGATTGTTGACGATGAACCGCTGGCGCGGGAGAACCTGCGCGGACTGCTGCAGACGGACCCGCAGATAGCCGTTATTGGCGAATGCGCTAACGCCATCGATGCCATTGGCGCCATTCACCGTCAACGCCCCGATGTGGTGTTTCTGGACATTCAGATGCCGCGTATCAGCGGGCTGGAGATGGTCGGTATGATTGATCCGCAGGCGATGCCTTATATCGTGTTTCTCACCGCCTTTGACGAGTATGCGGTGCGCGCCTTTGAAGAACATGCCTTTGATTATCTGCTCAAACCGGTTGAAGCGCAGCGGCTGAATAAAACGCTGCAACGCCTGCATCATGACCGTCCCCCGCAGTCGCTCTCCGCCCTGAAAGAGAGCGAATGCTTGCTGAAATATATCCCCTGTAGCGGTCATAGCCGGATTTACCTGCTGCCGATTGAAGAGATTTTATATGTCAGTTCCGGCGTTGGCGGTATCAGCGCCGTGCGCCATGACGGGCTGGAGGGCGTGACGGATTTAACCCTGCGCACGCTGGAAGCCCGCACATTGTTGTTACGTTGTCACCGGCAGTATCTGGTCAATATGGCCCATCTGCGCGAGATCCGTTTTGACGATAATGGCCAGACCGAGTTACATCTGACCAACGGGAAAACCATTCCGGTTAGCCGCCGTTATCTGAAAACCCTGAAGGAGCAACTGGGAATAAATCACTGACCGCAGGATCACCTCACCGCTCAACCCGACTTTTTTACCGCTCAGCCTGTCCGGCAACCGCTCACTGATGTTGTGCTGTTTACCTTCAGAAACGAGGTTTAGTCTGCAACCGAAACCTCACCCTCTGGAGAAAAAGGTATGCAACACGCACTGACGTTTGTGATTGCAACGCTGTGTATTCTGACCATCTGTTACCGTTTTTATGGCGTATTTTTCGTCCGTAAAGTATTGCGCGCCGATGACACTCAGGTTACCCCGTCGCATCTTTTAGAAGATGGCAAAGACTACGTGCCCACCAAGAAATGGGTCAATTTCGGCAGTCATTTCGCCGCCATCGCCGCCGCCGGTCCGCTGGTCGGCCCGGTTCTCGCGGCGCAGTACGGCTACCTGCCGAGCTTGCTGTGGCTGTTAATCGGCTGCGTGGTTGGCGGTGCGGTCCACGATACCGTGGTGCTGTTCGCCTCAATGAAACACCGCGGCAAGTCGCTGTCGGAAGTGGCCAAGTTGGAACTCGGTCCGGTGGCGGGTTGGTGTACCGGGCTGGCGATGCTGTTTATCATCACCATTACGATGGCCGGTTTGTCGATGGTGGTCGTTCATGCGCTGGAGCGTAACCCGTGGGGGACCTTTGCGGTGTTCATGACCATTCCGGTGGCGATTTGCGTCGGTTTATGGGAACGCGTCACCGGCAATATGAAAGGCGCGACCTGGGTGGGCATTATCGCCATAATGGCCTGCGTGATTTTAGGCCCCTACATTCAGGCTTCCACGTTTGGTGAATGGCTGAGCCTGCGCGCGTCAACCGTCAGTCTGGTACTGCCGATTTATGCCTTCTTCGCCACCGCACTGCCGGTCTGGATGCTGCTGACCCCGCGTGGTTATCTCTCCAGCTTTATGAAAATCGGCGTCTTCGGCGGCCTGATTATCGGCGTGGTGTTTATTAACCCGGTCATCCAGTTCCCTGCCATGACCCAGTTTATCCACGGCGGTGGCCCGGTGCTGGCCGGACCGGTCTGGCCCTTTATTTCGATTACCATTGCCTGCGGGGCGATCTCCGGTTTCCACGCCTTTATCGGTTCCGGCACCACGCCAAAACAGATCGATAAATGGAGCGACATTCTGCCGGTCGGTTTCGGTGCCATGCTGGCCGAATGCGTGGTGGGCGTGATGGCGCTGATCGCCGCAACGTCGCTGCATCCGGCTGACTATTTTGCTATCAACTCAGCCCCGGACGTGTTTGCCACTCTCGGCATGAATGTGGTAAATCTGCCACAGCTCAGTGCGGCAATTGGTCTGGATCTCACCGGGCGTACCGGTGGCGCCGTCACGCTGGCCGTCGGCATGGCGGATATCTTTACCCGCATTCCGTGGTTCGGCCACCTCTCCTCCTACTTCTTCCAGTTTGTGGTGATGTTCGAAGCGGTGTTTATTCTGACCGCCGTAGACTCCGGTACCCGCGTGGCACGCTATCTGTTGCAGGATTTTCTTGGCGACATCTGGTCTCCACTCAAACGCACCGACTGGTGGCCTGGCGCGGTGGCATGTAGCGTGGTGGCCTGTGTGCTGTGGGGATATCTGTTGAACTCGGGTGACATCAACTCGGTCTGGGCGCTGTTTGGGGTGTCAAATCAGCTGATGGCCTCGATTGGCCTGATGATTGGCGCGACCATCATTCTGCGCCTGGCGGAAAAACGCCGCTATGTGTTGACCTGCCTGATCCCGCTATCTTATCTGTACGTGACGGTGAACTACGCCGCATACTGGATGGTCGCACATGTCTATTACAACCCGGCAGCCAAAGGTTTCAACCTGTTCAACGGCACCATTTCCATCATTATGGTGGTGCTTGGGGGGGTTATCATGATTGCCTCAGTCCTGCGCTGGATTAAGCTGTGGAACGGTAAACGCCAGACCATGCCGGACGAGATGACCGAACTGGCTTGATCATCGCATACACAGTTAACCTTCCGAACCGGCCCTGATATGGCCGGTTTTTTTATGATTCAACGTTCACCGTCTCCCTTTCCCTGTACCACCGTGTTGCCTCCCCAACCAAAGCGTCAGCCCCGTCACAATTCCATCGTTCTCTTATCGCTAACTGCGGCGAACACACTATTTTTAAACGGTAATTTAACATTAAAACTATATTCCCTGTTGCCCAGTCGCAGGCCCTTTCCTCAAGGAGTCGTTAATCATGAAAAACGTCAAGTCCAGAATTACCTGGCTGATTGTGGCGTTAGTCGGCGCTTTTGCCTTTGGCATGTTGGCCCTGAGCCGTGGCGAGCACATTAATGCAGTTTGGCTGGTGGTAGCGGCTCTCGCCTGTTATAGCATCGCTTACCGTTTCTATAGCCGCTTTATTGCGGAGAAAGTCTTCGAACTGGACGACCGGCGCATGACACCCGCCGAGCGCCACAACGACGGGCTAGACTATGTGCCGACCAACAAATGGGTGCTGTTTGGTCACCACTTTGCTGCGATTGCCGGTGCCGGTCCGCTGGTTGGGCCAATTCTGGCGGCGCAGATGGGTTTTCTGCCGGGAACAATCTGGATTTTAGTCGGTGTGATGCTGGCGGGTGCCGTACAGGATTTCCTGATCCTGTTTATCTCGACCCGCCGCGACGGCCGCTCGCTCGGTGAAATGGCTAAGCAAGAGTTGGGCAACTTCGCCGGGGTGGTCACCATGCTCGGCGCACTCGGCGTGATGATCATTATTCTGTCCGCGCTGGCGCTGGTGGTCGTAAAAGCACTGGCCGACAGCCCGTGGGGCCTGTTCACTATTGCAGCGACGATTCCGATCGCCCTGTTTATGGGCATCTACATGCGTTTTCTGCGCCCGGGGAAAATTGCCGAAGTGTCGGTGATCGGGTTTGTATTGATGATGCTGGCGATCATTTACGGCGGCAACGTGGCCGCTGACCCGTTCTGGGGACCGATTTTCACCCTGCACGGTACTACGCTCACCTGGGTACTGGTGATTTACGGCTTTATTGCCTCCGTGTTACCGGTCTGGCTGCTGCTGGCACCGCGTGATTATCTTTCAACGTTTTTGAAAATCGGGGTGATTGCCGGTCTGGCCGTCGGCATTGTGTTTGCGATGCCCGAAATGAAAATGCCAGCGGTCACTCAGTTTATCGACGGCAGCGGGCCGGTGTTCTCCGGTGGCCTGTTCCCGTTCCTGTTTATTACCATCGCCTGTGGCTCTATTTCAGGCTTCCATGCGCTGGTTTCCAGCGGCACCACGCCGAAACTGATTGAGCGTGAGAGTCATATTCGTTTCATCGGTTATGGCGCGATGCTGATGGAGTCTTTCGTGGCGATCATGGCGATGATTTGTGCTTCGGTTATCGACCCCGGCGTCTATTTCGCCATGAATTCACCGGCGGCGCTGATTGGCACCACGGTAGAAAGTGCGTCGCAGGTGATTAACACCTGGGGCTTCGTGGTTACACCTGAAACATTGTCGATGATCGCCAAAGACGTCGGCGAACATTCGATTCTGTCGCGTGCCGGTGGCGCTCCGACCTTCGCGGTCGGCATGGCGCACATCATTACCGAGGTGTTTAACAGCCGCGCCATGATGGCCTTCTGGTATCACTTCGCCATTTTGTTTGAAGCCCTGTTTATCCTGACCGCCGTCGATGCCGGGACCCGCGCCTGCCGCTTTATGGTGCAGGATCTGGTGGGTGTCGCGGTGCCCTCACTCGCGAATAACCGCTCCTGGGTCGGCACGATTGCCGGAACCACCGTTGCCGTGGCAGGTTGGGGCTTCTTTGTCTATCAGGGGGTGGTTGATCCGCTCGGCGGCATCAATACCCTGTGGCCGCTGTTTGGTATCGGCAACCAAATGCTGGCCTCAATGGCGTTGATTCTGGGTACCGTGGTGTTGTTCAAAATGAAGAAACAGCGTTATGCGTGGGTGACGATTTTACCGACCATTTGGCTGTTTATTACCTCAATGACCGCGGGCTGGCAGAAAATTTTCCACGAGAAACCGTCGATTGGTTTTCTGGCACAGGCGAAGAAATTCTCTGCCGGGATCGACAGTGGTGAAATCATCAAACCGGCCAAAACGCTGGCAGATATGCACACCATCGTGCTGAATAATCAGATCAACGCCGCGCTGTGTGCCTTCTTCATGCTGGTGGCCGTGACCATGCTGGTGTCATCGTTCTTTGTTATCCGCCGTGCGCTCAATTCCACCACACCGACGGTGCATGAATCAGCGATCGTCCAGCGCCGGGAGGCCCGCCATGTCTGACAACCGTTTGATATTTACCCCGCTTCGCCCCGGCGCACTGGTTATTACCCGCTGTCAGCCGCTGTTTGTGGTCGAGCCCAGGCCACAGAATTTTTCACAGTGGTTAAAACTTATTGCGCGGCGTACGGCACAAAGTTTCCGTCTCATGGTTGGCGTGCAGGATTACCGCAACTACGTCGCCCACTTTCGCATCCGCCACCCGCACGGCACCCCGCTCACCGAGCGGGACTTTCACCGAAGGTGCCTTGAGGCGAGATTTCCGAGTGAAGGGGGGAAAATGGGGAAATGTCCTTGTTGAGGGTGGGCGGGTTGCGACCCGCTCTCGCTTTTTAAATTCAAATTCAAATTCAAGGTCGTGGGCCTGCTGCCCACCCCCGCCCAGAAGACGGCCAGTCGCCGCCGCCCTCTGGACTCCCGGGCTTTTTCATGAAGCACCGGCAGCTGCGCTGGTCACAATGGTCGTGTTTCAGGTGCCGCTGTTATAGCCGCAAACTCCGCCGCTGTGCGGTCCTCTCAGTTCGGGCTTCAACCCGCGTAAACCCCACGCGGTTTTCCGCCTCTCCCTCGACGTCGTTTTGAACGCGGCCCGGACTTTTTTAAAAGACAAAACAGAGCAGGTTTTTGAATTCGGTTTTGAATTTTAGGTTTTGAATTTAAAGAAGCTTCGGCCGTGTTCAAAATGTCACCGGCAAGTCGGTGGCGAGACAACGTCTTTACCGTTGGCTCAAACCCGCAGCCGGGAATCGCGGAGCGATGACATTTTACGGCGATCACTTTGCTACCTGAAACACGTCCGTCCCAACTTGCGCAGCAACGGAGTGAATAAAACGCGGGATTGGTAAGGGGATTCGTTTAAATCCCCTTACCCCGGTGTGGGCCGGCGCCCACGACCTTGAAGTTGAAGTTGAAGTTGAAGTTGAAGTTGAAGTTGAAGTTGAATTTGAATTTGAATTTAAAAAGGCTAGCTGGCTGCCTGTAGCCTGGCGACTATTTGATCCGCGCCATTTGGCCGTCCATCGCCACCTTCCCCTTAATCGCTTCATTGCGGGCCCTCCGCGACCACATCGCGGTAATAATCGGCACCAGTATTGAGGTGACAATCACCGATGTCGCAACCAGCGCGGTGGCAGCCGGGGCGGCGGCTTTGAACTGTGGCACCATTTCGGCAATGAGTACTGGCGTCGCGACAGCGGCACCCGCAGAACTGGACGCCGCTATTCCGGCGGTTCCATCACCGCCACCGATGAATTTATCGGCCAGCATCAGCGGAATACCGGTCACGATGATCACCGCCACGCCAAGTGCGACACCGAGCAAACCGGTCTGCGCAATGACCGCCAGATTGATGGTGTTACCGAGCGCAAAGGCAAAGAACGGAATCAGCGTCTGTACAGCTTTGCCGAAGAATTCGCGCAGTTCCGGGTCGAGATTACCAAGCCCGAACCCCACCAGGAATGGCAGAACCGCGCCGACGAACACATGCGGTTCGAACGAAGCAATACCGGCGGTGCCAAGAATAATCATGGTCATCAGTGGGCCGGATTCCAGAGACATCAGCACGAATGCACCGGCCTCTTCCTTGCTGCCGTATTGCTGCATGATGGAGGCATACAGACCGCCGTTGGTCATGTCCATCGACGCCACCAACGCCAGCGTTGACAGCCCCGCAAAGAAGCCGAATTCAACACCGTTCTCGGGAATAAAGTGTGACGCCAGCGCAGCGACTACCCACGCCACGGCAATTTTTGTCACCACCAGCGTGCCGGATTTACGCAGTACCGTCCCGGTGGCGCTGAGTTTAATCGAAGCCCCCATGCAGAAGAACCACACGGCCAGAATAGGTACGGTGCCGGAAATCAGCCCATTGGTGAAAGAGCCGAAATACTTTCCGGCATCCGGGGCAAAGGTGTGGCAAATCGCCCCAAGAAATAACGGCACTAACATCATCCCGCCTGGGATCTTTTCTATCGCACGTTTGATATGCATGTGGTTTCCACCTGATGATGACGTTCATTCATAGCCCTGCGGCCAAAAGCCCAGGCTGTGGTTTTAATGAAAAAGGAGTGCGTGAAGTGCCGGTCCGGATTGGCGTAGCGGCTGGCGTTCTCTCATAAACAAATTCAATAGACGCTAAGGTATCCATTTGTTAAGTGCATGAAAGTGATCCAACACATAAAAATGAAACGACGTTTCTTTTTTATAGATCATGAGTTTCATTTGCATGGCGCGTCAATTTTTAATCACGGATGGTGATCACATTTCGATGCGAAACCTGGCAGATTTGAAGCAGAACGATGAGATTGAAGTCGTAAAAAAACCCGCAACGGCAAGGCCGGTGCGGGTTCGACAAACAGAAAGAGCGTGTGGACGTTAATTCAGCGAGCGGGTTCCGAAGGCCTGTTGCCAGTCCTGATCAAACTGGGCGATGGCGGCGTTGACGGCCGGTGTGCCCAGGAACTGTTCTGCCACATCCACCGGTAAGGTGATGGCCTGACACCCGGCCAGCAGGCAATCGACCGCCTGACGCGGGGTGCGAAAACTGGCGGCCAGTACTTTGGCCCCGGGTGCATGCAGACGCAGCAGCGTTTGCAGTTCAGTCACCATCGCAATGCCATCTCCGCCCTGCGCGTCCAAACGGTTAACGTAAGGTGCCACATATTCTGCCCCCGCCAGCGCTGAGAGCAACCCCTGACCGGCACCGTAAACGGCGGTCCCGAGGGTCGGAATATTCATCAGTTTGAGTTTTTTGATCGCCGCCAGACCTTCTGAGGTGGCCGGTATTTTGACGACCAGACCCGGTACGCGCTGAGTCAGCAGGACCGCTTCGGCCACCATCTGTTCGGCATCCGCCGCAATCACCTGTGCAAAAAGTTTCCCTGTCCCTCCAAGAGCATCACGCAGCGCGGGCAGCACTTCCCACAACGATTTGCGCTCTTTAGCCACGATACTTGGATTGGTGGTCACGCCCTGCAACGGCAGGATACGTGACAAGCGTTTTACTGCGCTGACGTCAGCGGTGTCGAGATACAACTCCATAACTCTCTCCTTGAAACCTGTGAGCGAATGCAAAGTAACGGTGATTCTACCCTTTTAAGCCGCGTTTTAGTTGATCGTCATCAAAATTACTTTCGAATGAAAGTTGTTTAATTACAAAAGAAAATTAATAAGCTTTTTAACGTCAGGAGCGGTGCATGATCTTTAATCTCCAACGCTATTCGACTCACGATGGCCCCGGCGTGCGCACGGTGGTGTTTCTGAAGGGTTGCCCGCTCAGTTGTACCTGGTGTCAGAACCCGGAAAGCCGTTCCAGCGAGCAGGATATTTTGTTTGACCCACGCCTGTGCAGTACGGGGTGTAACCACTGTGTTGCCGCTTTCCCGCAGGCAATATCACAGCAGGACAATCAGTTGATTATTGCGCGTCAGCAATTCACCGCCGCCGATAAACAGACACTGGCGCAGGTTTGCCCCGCCGGGGCGCTGAGCCTGTGCGGCCAGGCCGTGGAGATCGAGGCGTTAATGAAACAGATCCTGCGTGACAAGCCTTTTTATCTGCGCACCGGCGGCGGCGTCACGCTCTCCGGCGGCGAACCTTTTATGCAGCCACATCTCACCATGACACTCCTGCAACGTTGCCGTCATGAAGGGTTGCACACTGCAGTGGAGAGTTGTCTGCACGTGCCGTGGAAATACATCGAACCTTCGCTGTCCGTGCTGGACCTGCTGCTGGCAGATTTAAAACATGTCGATGACGAACCGTTCAAACGCCTGACCGGCGGCTCGGCAAAACGGGTGCTGGATAATTTCCGCCGTCTGGCCGCCGCAGGGCAAAAGATGATCGTCCGCGTACCGCTGATCCCTGATTTTAATGCCGACCGGGCGTCTATCCGCCAGATCGTTGATTTTGCCGCGGATGAAACCGTCTGCGAAGCGATCCATTTTTTGCCTTATCACACACTCGGCATCAATAAATATGCCCTGCTTGATCAACCCTATCTGGCGCCGCGCCAGCCATTGAATGACCCCGATTTGCTGACGTTCGCCCAAGACTACGCCGCCGAAAAGGGACTGACTGCCCTGCTAAGAGGATAAAAATAATGACCCAGCTGAATCTGAATACCCTTTCCGACCGCATCAAGGCGCACAAAGAGGCCCTGATCCACATCGTCAAACCACCGGTTTGTACCGAACGTGCGCAGCACTACACGCAGATTTATCAACAACACGCGGACAAGCCTCTGCCGGTGCGCCGCGCGTTGGCACTGGCCGGGCACCTGAGCAAACGCACTATCTGGATCAAACACGACGAGCTGATTATCGGCAATCAGGCCAGTGAAGTCCGCGCTGCACCGATCTTTCCTGAATATACCGTTGGCTGGATAGAGAGCGAAATCGATGCACTCGGTGACAGGCCGGGCGCGGGTTTTGCGGTGAGTGAAGCCAACAAAAAGATCCTGCATGAGATCTGCCCATGGTGGCGCGGCCAGACGGTGCAGGACCGCTGCTACGGTATGTTTACCGATGAACAGAAAGCGCTGCTCGACAGCGGCATCGTCAAAGCCGAAGGCAATATGACCTCTGGCGATGCCCATCTGGCAGTGAATTTCCCGCTGCTGCTGGAAAGTGGACTGGACGGTTTGCGCCATAAAGTTGATGAACGCCGCCGTCGCATTCAACTGACCGACTGGGAAGATCTGCACAAAGAACAGTTGCTGAAAGCCATTGATATCACGTTGGCCGCTGTCAGCGACCATATTCTGCGTTTTGCCACACTGGCCAGCGAAATGGCGGCCAGCGAGAGCCGGGAAACACGCCGCGACGAGTTGCTGGCCATGGCGGCTAACTGTGAGGTGATCGCCCACCAGCCGCCAAAAAACTTCTGGCAGGCGTTGCAGCTGTGCTATTTCATCCAGCTGATTTTGCAGATTGAATCCAATGGCCATTCGGTGTCATTTGGCCGCATGGATCAGTATCTGTATCCGTTCTACCGCCGCGACGTGGAGCTGGAGCACAGGCTGGAACGCGTTCAGGCCATAGAACTGCTGCAAAGCTGCTGGCTGAAATTGCTCGAGGTGAATAAGATCCGCTCAGGCACCCACTCGAAAGCCTCGGCGGGCAGCCCGTTGTATCAGAATGTGACCATCGGCGGGCAAAATCTGCTTAACGGCGTGGCGTCTGATGCAGTGAATCCGCTCTCCTATGCGGTGCTGGAATCCTGTGGGCAATTACGCTCCACCCAGCCCAATCTCAGCGTGCGCTATCATGCCGCCATGAGCAGCGACTTCCTCGATGCCTGCGTGCAGGTGATCCGCTGCGGCTTCGGCATGCCCGCATTCAATAACGATGAGATCGTGATACCCGAATTCATCAAACTGGGCGTGGAACCGCAGGATGCCCATGACTACGCCGCTATTGGCTGCATCGAAACTGCCGTCGGCGGTAAATGGGGCTACCGTTGCACCGGCATGAGCTTCATTAACTTTGCCCGCGTGATGCTGGCGGCATTGGAACAGGGAACCGATGCCAAAAGTGGCAACCGCTTCCTGCCGCAGCAATGCGGACTGTCACAGGGTAACTTCAACGATTTCGAACAGGTCTTTGCGCAGTGGGACCAGCAAATCCGTTACTACACGCAGAAATCTATTGAGATTGAATGCGTGGTTGATACGGTGCTGGAAGAGAATGCGCCAGATATTTTATGCTCCGCGCTGGTAGATGACTGCATTGAGCGCGGGAAAAGCATCAAGCAAGGTGGCGCAAAATATGACTGGGTATCCGGCTTGCAAGTCGGCATCGCCAATCTGGGCAACAGCCTGGCCGCAGTGCAAAAATTGGTGTTTGAGCAGAGGCTAATCGGTCAGCAAGAGCTGGCCAATGCGCTGGCCTCTGACTTTGCGGGGCTGGACGGTGAACGTCTGCGCCAGCGTTTGATCAACGGCGCGGACAAGTACGGCAATGACAGCGACGAGGTGGATGAACTGCTGGTGCGTGCGTATCAGTGTTATATCGACGAGCTGTCGAACTACCATAATACCCGCTTTGGACGCGGCCCGATTGGCGGGACGTATTACGCCGGGACCTCTTCTATTTCCGCCAATGTGCCTTTTGGGGCCGCCACCACCGCCACACCGGATGGACGCAAGGCTTACACCCCGCTGGCAGAAGGCGCGAGCCCGGCTTCAGGTACCGATCACCTCGGCCCGACAGCAGTCTTTAACTCGCTGGGTAAACTGCCAACGGCGGCCATTCTGGGCGGCGTGCTGCTCAATCAGAAGCTCAACCCGGCTTCGCTGGAAAACCCGCATGACCGCCAGACATTGATGCTGATGTTACGCACTTTCTTTGAGGAGCATCGCGGCTGGCACGTGCAGTACAATATCGTTTCCCGCGAAACATTATTGCAAGCCAAAGAGATGCCGCAGAATTACCGTGACCTGGTGGTACGTGTCGCTGGCTACTCTGCCTTCTTTACGGCCTTATCGCCGGAAGCGCAGGATGATATCATCGCCCGCACCGAGCACTCGCTCTAACTTTTTAAAAAAACACAGGCAATCTTCGGGTTGCCTGGTATTTCGGATAACCATGAACGACAGACAGCAGATCATTTTGCAATGGGTCAACGACAAGCAGCGCATCAGTGTGAATGAGCTGGCACAGGTGTGTCAGGTGTCAGAAGTCACCATCCGTCACGACCTCACCCAACTGGAGCAGCGCAACTACTTGCGTCGGGTGCATGGCTTTGCGGTGGCGGTGAACACCGACGATGTTGATCAGCGCATGATGTCTAACTTCGGCCGTAAGCAGAAGCTGGCGAAGTTTGCTGCATCATTGATTCATGACGGGGAGACGGTGTTTTTCGAAAGTGGCAGCAGCGTGGCGTTACTGGCCCAGTATCTTAGCGACAAAAAGAATCTTACGGTGGTCACCGTCAGCAGTTATGTCGCCACACTGTTGAAAAGTATGCCTTGTGAAGTGATTCTGCTGGGCGGAATGTACCAAAAAGCCAGCCAGACGCTGGTCGGCCCGCTAACCCGCCTGTGTTTGCAACAGGTCAATTTCAGCAAGGCGTTTATTGGTATCGACGGGTTTACGCCAGAGACCGGTTTCACCGGCCGCGATATGCTTCGTGCTGATATTGTTAATGCGGTACTGGCGAAGGGGGTCGAAAATATCGTGCTGACCGACTCTACAAAATTCGGCCAGATCACCGGTAATCCGCTGGGGCCAATCAGTGCGGTGTCGCGCGTGATCACCGACGACCAGTTGAAGGAAGCGTTCCGCCATCAACTGGTCAGTGCTGGGGTGAAAGTGAACGCGGTCAGCCAGTAGTCCTCTTCAACGATAGACGTTTACTGGCCGTAATAGGCATTTTTTCCGTGCTTACGCAGGAAGTGTTTGTCCAGCAGTTGTGGCTGCATGTCGCTAAGATTAGGCGTCAATTGGAGGGAGAATATCCCCATGTAAGCCACCTCTTCCAGCACCACCGCGTTATGCACTGCCGTCTCTGCATCTTTTCCCCAGGCAAACGGACCATGCGAGTGCACCAAGACGGCGGGCAGGTCGCGGGGGGAAAGCAGACGTTCTGCGAAGGTTTTGACAATCACTTCCCCTGTTTCCCACTCATAACGCCCGGCGATCTCCGCCTCGGTCATTTTGCGCGTGCAGGGAATGTTGCCGTAGAAGTAATCGGCGTGGGTCGTCCCCCAGGCTGGAATGTCTTTGCCCGCCTGCGCCCAGATAGTGGCGTGTCGCGAGTGGGTATGCACAATGCCGCCCGCGTCAGGGAAATTGAGATACAGCACGCGGTGGGTGTCGGTATCTGATGACGGCTTTTTGCTGCCCTCCACCACTTTTCCTGTCTCCAGTTCGACCACGACCATGTCATCAGGCTGCATATTTTCATATTCCACGCCCGACGGTTTAATCACCATCAGCCCCTGCTGGCGGTCAACGGCGCTGACATTCCCCCAGGTAAAGGTCACCAGATGGTGTTTGGGCAGCGCCAGATTGGCATGCAGAACCTGTTCTTTAAGTTGCTTGAGCATCGGATATCCCTTAATGGCCGAAGTTTCCTTTATTCTCTGGTCGGAACTGGCTGGCAGGTATGGGGCAAATGGCTAAAGAGTGCGTAAGGTTCTGCTGCAACCGCAAGTTTGCAGGCTGGCGCGGTCTGCGACTGGGGAGAGGACGTCCCGGATGAGGTTATTGTGCCTTTAGGCGGGGCCGTAAAGGTGAATTCAGACTATTCACCTAGTGAATGAGTGCAGATTTCATTATTTTTAACTCACTGGGTGAACGTTGCGCCCGGGGGAAAATGTGAATTAACGGTCATCACCTATACTTATTGAACGAGTCTGACAGTTGATCATTATTAAGGAGAGTTACCATGATGACATTATCAAGTTGTACAACTAAACGTATCGCCAGTGTTGCACTGGTTCTGACTCTGGCGATGTCTGTCAGCGCATGTGGCAATTGGTCTAAACGCGACCGTAACACCGCGATTGGTGCGGGTGCAGGTGCTTTGGGTGGTGCAGTTCTGACTGACGGCAGTACGTTGGGGACTTTGGGTGGTGCAGCAGTCGGTGGGATTGTCGGTCACCAGGTCAGTAAATAATGACTGAATAAGTATGAAATTGAATAAAGGTTAAAAACTAAAAAACAGTTTATTTGTACGACTTTCAGGTCTTCTTTTATTTGTCATCCTCTGAGACGACAAACCGGTTATTAAAAAATGCTGTTTCGATGAGGAAGCAGCATTTTTATCAAAGGCCATACTCAATATTATTTGCACTGCGCCCGGTATCAGCCGCCCGCAAGCTTAACTTTATGGCCTTTCTCTTCTAAAAGTTGTTTCAGCAAATCCCGCTTGTCGCCCTGAATTTCAATCACGCCCTCTTTGACCGCACCGCCACAGCCACATTTCTTTTTAAGCTCGGCGGCCAGTTTATCCAGTGCCGTATCATCCAGACTCAGCCCGGAGATCAGGCAAACACCCTTGCCTTTTCGGCCACTGGTCTGACGCTGAATGCGCACAATGCCATCCCCTTTCGGGCGTTCTGCTTTGGTTTTGGGTTCTTCAATTCTGCCGGAATCGGTGGAGTACACCAGCCGGCTGTTGCTGTCGTTTTTCATGTGGGTTTGTCTTAACGCAGGGAGGCGCGAATATCACGCAGGGTTTGCGCCGGATCGGCTGACTGGGTGATCGGGCGGCCAATCACCATGTAGTCCACCCCGGCGGCCAGCGCTTCTTGAGGTGTCATCACGCGGCGTTGATCGTCGGCCTGACTGCCTGCGGGGCGAATACCTGGGGTCACCAGCTTAAACGCTTGCCCCAACGCTGTTTTGAAACGGGTCGCTTCCTGCGCAGAGCAGACCACGCCATCAAGGCCGCAGTCACGGGTCAGGCGCGCCAGACGCTCGGCATAATCGGCCGGAGAGAGCTGAATGCCTAAATCCGCCAGATCACTGCCTTCCATGCTGGTCAGTACGGTGACGGCAATCAGCAGAGGGGCATCGCTACCGAAAGAGACCAGCGCGTCTTTGGCCGCTGTCATCATGCGTGCCCCGCCGCTGGCGTGGACGTTGACCATCCATACGCCCAGTTCCGCTGCCGCTGCCACGGCATGCGCCGTGGTATTGGGAATATCATGGAATTTCAGATCCAGAAACACGTCAAAACCACGCACTTGCAGATCTTTGACAATTTGCGGGCCAAAGTGAGTAAACATCTCTTTGCCGACTTTTAGACGGCAGTCACGCGGATCGATGCGGTCGGCAAAAGCCAGGGCAGCGGACTTATCGGCGTAGTCGAGTGCGACAACAATCGGTGATGAATTCAACTCATTGTTATAGATGTTATTTTCAGACTTCATGTCGTCAGCCTTTTGTCAGTGATCAGGGAATATTACCGTCCGGCATTTTCTGCCGCCCGCATTTTACCTTTCATCCACCACAAATCCCAGCCACATTGAATGTTACATTTTCGTGAATTTTTTATTACCCCCTAGACGGCGTCACACGTGTGGCATAGCGTGGGGTTTTCGGCTGAAGGAAATAGAGCAAAATGAGCGAGATATCCACCCTGACCATCAAAATCCCTGTGGAATTAAAAGAACAAATCCGCGCCGCCGCCGCTGAGGCAGAACATTCCCTGAGCGTTGAAGTCTGCGCACGTCTGGAGGAGAGTTTTAGTCATAAAGAGAAGAAAAGCGCCAAAGCCAGCGAACATGATATCGACAACCAGCACACCAGCGAAAATGCCGAACCGGCGCTGACGCAAAAAGAGCTCAAGAAACTGCGTACCCTGCTCGTTTCTGTGCGCAAAACCATCAGCAAAAAGAAGTAATACTTTGAATTTGACTTTATTTCGACCAGAACGTCTTAGTCATTTTCTCTAAATCATTTGAGTCGTTGAAAGGCAGTTTAACGTGGCCCTGAAATTCTCTACGTTATTGGGAGTGTATCAAGGCGGGTAAGAGCGAGATCCCCAGGCGCTGACATTAAGTCAGTGACTGGGGTGAGCAAAGGCAGCCAATACAGAACAATTCAAAGAACGACGAGGATTTTTATTGGCCGTCCAGGCCGCGGATAGGCTTGACCGTCGCCCATGCCCGACAGGATGGGCAATGCCAGTAAAGTGAGTGCGCAGTAAAGCCACATTTGTGACAACGATAGCGCGGTTTGGTGCGAATTTGCTCACCGACCATGTCGCGCAACAGCATCAAACTCTCTTTCGCACGCCCTTCTTCCGCATCCACCAGATGATAGTCCATCAGGTGGTGAAATACGCGCATGGTCGGGTGGCGCTGCAGTTGGCGGTTCATATACAGCTGCGCGACTTCACGCCCCTCTTCCTGGTGGATGATTTCCGCCAGCATCAGCTCAGCGCTGGCACCGGTATTTTCATCCACGCAACGTTTGAGGAAATCAGCCCACGGCTGTTGCTCATTGATATGCTGGTAGCACTCCTGCAGCATCGGCAGGGTTTCGCTGACAATTTCTTTGTCCTGCTCAAGCACGCGTTTAAGTGCGTCAGCGGCTTTGGAATAGTCATTCTGAGCCATCAGAATTCGGCCCTGCATGATCGACACGCGGGCGCAGAGTTTGTCTGCCGACGCGGCTTTTTTCAGTAAACCGGTCGCTTTGTCCAGGTCATCGGTGGCCATCGCCTGCAATGCCAGTTCACACCAGAAATGGGCAATCTCTTTGCGACGGTTGTCTTTGCCGAGTTTAACCAGGCGTTCGGCAACATCAATCGCATTTTGCCAGTCGCTGGTCGCCTGATGGATGACCAGCAGTTGTTCCAGTGCGAACAGCTGGTAATCCTGCTCTTTCACCAGTTGGTTGAACATGTCTTCAGCGCGGTCATATAACCCGGCGGCCATGTAGTCACGGCCCAGTTGCTGAACAGCCAGCAGACGCTGCTCGAACGTCAGCGAGGCACTCTCCATCAATGACTGATGGATACGGATGGCACGATCAACTTCACCACGGGAACGGAACAGGTTGCCCAGCGTCAGGTGAGCCTCGACGGTACTGCTGTCCTCTTTAAGCATTTCAAGGAACAGATCGACGGCTTTATCCTGTTGGTTGGACAGCAAAAAGTTAACGCCCGTCACGTATTCACGTGACAGGCGGTTGGCGTTTTCCTGTTTATCCTGCTGAGAACTTCTGCGCCCCATGTACCAGCCATAGGCGGCCGCAACGGGCAACAACAGAAACAGCAGCTCTAACATAAAGGCTTATTCCTTGCTGACAGCGGAAGGCGCAACGGGGGGAGTGACCACCGGTACGGGTGCGATCTGTTGTTCCAGACGCTTAATTTTACGCTGGGCACGTCCAAGCGACAGGCGGACACGCAAATAGAACAAACCACAAATGACCCACCCCAGTACAAAGCCGGTAGCGAACAGCACAGCAAGCAGCGTGGAAACACGGTAATCGCCCTGCGCCAGCAAATAATTAAACGTTACTACCTGATCGTTATGAGCGCCGAGGGTGATGGAGATCACCACGACGACCAGCACGAGCAAAAAAATCAGCAAATATTTCACATTCATTCCTGTAATGCCGGATGTACCGGATGAATTATGCCCAAACTTACGTCCTGACCTTATAAGTTAGCATTTCCACACAAAGCATGGAATTGCCCGCCACGGATAAAGCGCACATCGGATAACCTTCCGACAAAGAGATCATCATGCTGGTCTCTGTTCATCACCGGGAGTCTGAATGAACAGACTATCTTAAAGATATGGGGACGATTATCAGGATTTAAACGGGTGCCCGGCTACGTACACGGCGGCAACCGGCCCCCTCGATCTATTATTTTATCCCGTCAGCCTCACGCTGGGCAATTTCTTGCTGTTCTGCCGGTGGGGGCGTTAACGTACCAACGAAACGTTCGGTCAGCCAGCAGGCGAGCATCACCAGTATGGCGCTTATTCCGACCGACGCCATTAAATCGCGCGGCCAGTGCATACCCAGCATAAGCCGACTGCCCATCACAATAACGGCCCAGCTCATCATCAAGATCACCGTTTTGTAATGACGTCGTGGCCAAAGAATAGCCAGCGCCAACAGCGCCCAGGTCGCGGCAAACATAGTGTGACCCGACGGGAACGCGTAGCCGGTGTCGCTTTGCCAGCTTTTCTTCAGCCAGTGTGGAAGCGCTGCGTCATCGCCCAACAAGGTTTTGACTTCGTTAGCGCGCTCTTTGCCCTTCATGGCATAAAACTGGAGCACATCCATTTCATGTGAGGTCCCAAGCCACGCCACGTAGGGTCTTGGTTCTTTTACCTGGCTTTTAATGACATCTTTTACGTACTGGCCGACCACAATGGCCGCCACCAAGATGACCACCAGGACGGCGGCTTCTTTGAGTCGAAAGCGCAGACACCACAGGAACCAGCCACATAAAAGTAACGTGGTAAGAATACCCCAGGGCTCGCTGACCGTTTCAGTGATCCAAAACAGCGGGCGTAAAATCAACGGACTCAGACCAGGGCCCCACAACCAGCCACTGGCCCACACAGCAGCGGGCATCACGAGTAAAATGAGTGTGCCGACAATGACACGCCTGACAATGAGATACATGGACGCCCTCAAAAAAAGTCAAAGAACCACAGTGTAGCAATCTTGTCAGTGCTTCACATCCACTAACCGAACCTCGTTTAAGGAACGGTTAACCACCCGAAATTACTGGTGTTTCAGGCCGAAAGGATAATTCATAAGTTATGACGTAATCGTTCAAATATTTCCGCTTAAGCGCAGACTGATTTGTGGCAGAATGTTCTCCGGATTGTTGCAAACACTTATCCTTGTGGATTTCTGCTGGTCAAGCGGTGCATCGGAAAGTAGGATGCGCAGCAACGAATAAAATACTGAACGTTAATAAACACTATACTCAACGTCACTCAAGCCATGCCGACGTGTCACTAACGCAGCAACAACGTGAATGATGAAGAGTATTTGGAGCATAAAATGCAGCTGAAACGAGTGGCAGAAGCCAAACTGCCCACACCATGGGGTGATTTCCTGATGGTGGGTTTTGAAGAACTTGCAACAGGTCATGATCATCTGGCATTGGTTTTCGGTGATATCACGGGTGAGACACCGGTCCTTTCGCGCGTGCATTCCGAGTGTTTGACGGGTGATGCATTATTCAGCCTGCGTTGCGATTGCGGTTTTCAACTGGAAGCGGCCCTCAATCACATTGCTGAAGAAGGCCGTGGTATTTTGATGTACCACCGTCAGGAAGGCCGTAATATCGGGCTACTGAATAAAATTCGCGCCTATGCCCTGCAGGATAAAGGTTACGACACGGTTGAAGCCAACCATCAGCTCGGTTTCGCCGCTGATGAGCGCGACTTCACGCTGTGTGCCGATATGTTTAAGTTGCTGGGTGTGCCCGCCGTACGGTTGCTGACCAATAATCCGAAGAAGGTGGAGATCCTGAGCGAAGCCGGGATTAACATCGTCGAACGCGTTCCGCTGATCGTCGGCAAGAACCCGAAAAATGAGCGCTATCTGGCAACCAAGGCTGCCAAGATGGGCCATATGCTCGACCAGTAAGCTTCCCGATAAAGACGAAAGGCACCTTACCGGTGCCTTTTTTATGCTTAGCCTCTGCGCGGTTAACGCAAGATCACAGCATTTTGCGGATCACATAATGCAAGATCCCCCCGTTTTCAAAGTACGTCAGCTCATTGCCGGTATCAATTCGGCAGCGCGCATTGACGACCTCGGTATGCCCATCGGCAAAAGTGATGTACACCGGCACAATTTGGCCCGGTTTCAACGTCTGCATGCCGCTGACGCTAATGGTTTCGTCACCCGTCAGTTTGAGCGTTTTGCGTGTCACACCCTGAGGGAATTCCAGCGGTAAGATCCCCATGCCAATCAGGTTTGAACGGTGGATACGTTCGAAAGACTCGGCAATAACCACCCTAACGCCCAGCAGACGGGGGCCTTTCGCCGCCCAGTCACGACTGGAACCTGAGCCGTACTCTTTACCGGCAATCACCGCCGTCGGCACGCTCTCATGCTGATAGCGCATGGCGGCGTCATAGATGGCCAGCTGTTCCTGCGACGGGATATGGCGGGTAAAGCCGCCTTCCACGCCCGGCACCATTTCGTTGCGAATACGGATGTTGGCGAAGGTTCCGCGCATCATCACTTCATGATTACCACGACGTGAACCATAAGAGTTAAACGCCTTCGGCTCCACGCCATGCTGCGTCAGGTAGCGACCGGCGGGGCTGTCCGCTTTGATATTACCCGCCGGAGAGATGTGGTCAGTGGTCACGGAGTCGGCCAGGATCGCCAGGATCCGCGCATCGTGGATATCCTCAATCGCGTCAGGTTCAGCTTTCATGTTGCTAAAAAATGGCGGATGACGAATGTAGGTGGAATCCTCCTGCCAGGTATAGGTCGGCGTGCCGTCGACCTTGATGGCCTGCCAGTTGGCGTCGCCGTTGAAGACTTCGGCATACTCCCGGTGGAACATGTCTGTTTTCACCTGTTCCACGGCTTTGGCAATGTCGTTTGACGACGGCCAGATATCTTTTAGAAAGACCGGTTTTCCGTGCTGATCTTCACCTAGCGGATCCTTGGTCAGGTTCACTTTCATATTACCTGCCAACGCATAGGCCACCACCAGCGGCGGCGAGGCCAGCCAGTTGGTTTTGATCAGTGGATGAATACGCCCTTCGAAGTTACGGTTACCCGACAGCACCGCACCCACGGTGAGGTCACCCTCTTTTATCGCCGCTTCGATGGGGTCAGCCAGCGGGCCTGAGTTACCGATACAGGTAGTACAGCCATAGCCCACCAGATTAAAACCCAGTTTTTCGAGATAGGGCATCAGCCCGGCGGCATTGAGATACTCGGTCACCACTTTCGAGCCCGGCGCCAGCGAGGTCTTCACCCAGGGTTGACTGGTCAGCCCTTTTTCTACGGCGTTCTTCGCCAGTAAACCGGCCGCCATCAGCACGCTCGGGTTGGAGGTGTTGGTACAGGAGGTGATCGCGGCGATGACCACCGCGCCGGTGGTCAGTTGATGATGCTGACCATTGAGCGTAAAGCTTTCAAACTGGGTCTGTTTCCCATTGGCATTGCCAATTTCCAGCTCGGTGGCAGCATTAAAGGCCTGGGGTACATTCGGCAGCGCCACCCGGTCCTGCGGGCGTTTGGGTCCGGCCAGACTGGATTCCACCAACGCCATATTCAGTTCCAGCGAGCTGGTAAACACCGGCTCGTCACCCTCTTCACGCCACAAACCCTGTGCCCGGCTATAGGCTTCAACCAGCGCGATCTGTTCATCGCTGCGGCCACTGAGTTTCATATAGCTCAGCGTCACTTCATCGACCGGGAAAAAGCCGCAGGTTGCACCAAATTCCGGTGACATGTTGGCGATAGTCGCGCGGTCAGCCAGCGGTAAATCCGCCAGGCCGTCACCGTAGAATTCGACGAATTTACCCACCACGCCATGTTTACGCAGCATTTGGGTGACGGTCAGCACCAGATCCGTGGCGGTAATACCTTCGCCGAGTTTTCCGGTCAGTTTGAAACCGACCACATCCGGGATCAGCATTGATACGGGCTGCCCCAGCATAGCGGCTTCGGCTTCGATACCGCCCACGCCCCAGCCCAGAATGCCGAGGCCGTTGATCATGGTGGTATGGGAGTCAGTACCGACTAAGGTATCGGGATAGGCCACGGTTTTGCCGTCAATCTCTTCATGCCATACCGTCTGCCCCAGGTATTCAAGGTTGACTTGATGGCAGATGCCGGTGCCCGGCGGCACTACGCGGAAACGGTTAAAGGCTTTTTGCCCCCAGCGCAGGAAAATATAGCGTTCGTGGTTGCGCTCCATTTCCAGCCGGACGTTTTCGTCAAAGGCTTTGTCATCACCGTATTCATCCACGGTGACCGAGTGGTCGATCACCAAATCAACGGGCGTCAGCGGATTAACCTGTTCGACATTACCGCCCAGACGCTTCACGGCCTGGCGCATGGCGGCAAGGTCGACAACGGCCGGAACGCCGGTGAAATCCTGCATCAGAACACGGGCCGGGCGGTAGGCAATTTCGCGATCGGCATGGCCGGTTTTTTGCCACTCGACCAGCGCACGCAAATCATCTTCAGTGACAGTGTCACCATCGATATTACGCAACAAATTTTCGAGCAGGACTTTGAGGGATTTAGGCAGGCGTTGAATGTCACCCAGCTTTTGTGCCGCTTTCGGCAGGCTGTAGTAGTGATATTCCTTATCGAGGGCTGCCAGCTTATCCTGACTATTCTTTCGAAGATCGGACGACATAGCTACTCCTTATTATCACGCTTATCTTTCAGACTACTTATATTTCAATGGGTTGAACCCCCATACAGGTCACGTGCAATAACCTGACAGGGTATAAGTCCACTCTTAAACATAACACAAAATGTGATTAACATTTTGATAACAACACGAAGTGTTCATGCTATTGCGCCGCCCCGTTAAAAGCGGGTAACAGACCGGCAAAAAAAAATCCCAACCGCCATGATGGGCGCTCGGGATTTCACTGTAGGCAGAACCGGATGCGGTTATTTTTACCGTTACATCATTTCACCGGCAGCTTGATGTCCTTGAACATCGCTTCGATATCTTCGTTTGAGCGCAAAGCAATCGCGGTATCCACTACATCGCGGGTCAGATGCGGTGCGAAACGCTGGATGAAGTCATACATGTAGCTGCGCAGGAATGTGCTGCGGCGGAAACCAATCTTGGTGGTGCTGTAGGTGAAGATATCGCGGGCGTCGACGGTGACCAGATCCGGATCTTGTATCGGGTCCACTGCCATACTGGCAATCACCCCGACACCCAAACCAAGGCGAACATAGGTTTTGATCACATCGGCATCAGTCGCGGTAAAGACGATATGAGGCGTCAGACCAGCGCGGTTAAAGGCGGTATCCAGCTCTGAGCGGCCAGTGAAGCCGAAGGTGTAGGTCACAATCGGGTAAGCCGCCAGCTCTTCAATGGTGACTTTGTCTTTACCCGCCAGCGGGTGATCCGGCTGGACCACCACAGCACGGTTCCAGTGATAGCAAGGCAGCATGATCAGATCATCATAGAGGTGCAGGGCTTCGGTCGCGATGGCGAAGTCCGCATTGCCTTTTGAAACCGCCTCAGCGATTTGCGTCGGTGAACCCTGATGCATGTGCAGGGATACCCGTGGATAACGCTCTATGAAGCCTTTAATGACGTTTGGCAGGGCATAACGCGCCTGGGTATGGGTGGTCGCCACATACAGCGAGCCTTTGTCGGGATAAGTATGTTCACCGGCAACCGCTTTGATGGCATCCACTTTTGACAGCACTTCGCGGGCGATACGGATAATTTCCTGCCCGGCGGGAGTCACCTGGGTCAGATGTTTACCGCTGCGGGCAAAAATCTGGATGCCCAGCTCATCTTCCAGCATACGCACTTGCTTACTGATCCCAGGCTGCGAAGTGTACAGGCCTTCTGCCGTCGAGGAGACGTTCAGATTATGATTAACCACCTCTACGATATAGCGCAGTTGCTGCAATTTCATATCTCATACCATCCTAGTTTTCAAACCCTGCCAGCCATTCCTGTTCGCCCTGCGGCTGAGAGGTCTGGAAATAGATTGTTTTTTCTCCGCTATGCAACATAGCACCCTGCCCGTAATACTTCACAGGTGAGGCTATTAATAATTTTTAAGCATAAAAAGAGATTTTATATAACAATTATATCAATTATTGACACGTTGTATAGTCGCTTGAGCGTCTACAGACCTGGTGAATAAAACACCCAAAAGGGTGTAGAGCATAGAATGGCGTGCAAAGCATGGGATAATAGATCTTATCGATACAAAAAAACCAGCTCATGGAGCTGGTTTTTTACACCTAACAGCCTGCCTAAAACAGCCTGATTACTTTTTGCCTTCGACCCATTTTCCGTCAACAAAGAACGCTGACCAGCCGGTGGCTTTGCCGTCTTTCTCAGAAGAGACGTACTGCTGCTTGGTCTTGCGACTAAAGCGGACCATCGACTTGTTGCCTTCAGGATCGGCGGCCGGGGCATCAGCCAAGTAGCTGAGTTTTTCCGGCAAACGGTCTTTAAAGCGGGCCAACTCGGCCACTAACGGCGCGCGGGTTTCTCGCGATTTAGGGAACGTATTCGCCGCCAGGAAGACGCCAGCCGCGCCATCGCGCAGAACAAAGTACGCGTCAGATTTTTCACACTGCAATTCAGGTAACGGCACCGGATCTTCTTTCGGTGGTGCCACATCGCCGTTGCGTAAAATCTTGCGGGTATTCTTACATTCTTCGTTGGTACAACCCATGTACTTCCCGAAACGGCCCATTTTCAGGTGCATTTCAGAACCACATTTTTCGCACTCAACGATCGGGCCGTCATAGCCTTTGATGCGGAATTCACCCTGCTCGATTTCGTAGCCATCACACTCAGGGTTGTTACCACAGACGTGCAATTTACGCTGGTTATCGATCAGGTAGCTGTCCATCGCCGTACCGCATTTCACGCAGCGGCGCTTGGCACGCAATGCGTTGGTTTCGGCTTCGTCGCCTTCCAGGATGTTCAGAATTTCCGCATCGGCGATCAGGTTAATGGTGGTTTTGCAGCGCTCTTTCGGCGGCAATGCATAACCAGAACAACCGAGGAACACACCGGTACTCGCGGTACGGATACCCATCGGACGGCCACAGGTCGGACACTCAATGCTGGTCAGTACCATCTGATTCGGACGCATACCGCCCTCTTCAGGATCTTTCTCGGCAATTTCCAGTTGATGGCTGAACTGGGTGAAGAACTCATCCAGCACGCCTTTCCATTCCGCCTTGTTGTTAGCAACCTGGTCGAGGCCATCTTCCATACGAGCGGTAAAATCGTAGTTCATTAGTTCGCGGAAATTATCTTCCAGACGGTCGGTGACGATCTCGCCCATTTTTTCTGCGTAGAAACGACGGTTTTCAACGCGCACATAGCCACGGTCTTGAATGGTCGAAATGATCGACGCATAGGTAGACGGACGGCCAATGCCCCGTTTTTCCAGCTCTTTTACCAGTGACGCTTCGCTGAAACGCGCAGGCGGCTTGGTGAAGTGCTGAGTAGGCAGCAACTGTTGCAGGTTCAGTTCTGTACCGACTTCAATCACCGGCAGCACGCGATCTTCATCGCCTTTACGCAGCGCAGGCATGACTTTGGTCCAGCCGTCAAAACGTAAGGTACGGCCTTTAGCACGCAGCGAGTAGTCGGCGGCTTTCACGGTCAACGTGGTGGAATCGTACTGCGCCGGTGTCATCTGGCAGGCAACAAACTGACGCCAGATCAGCTGATACAGACGCTGCGCATCGGCTTCCATGTCTTTGAGTTGCTCGGAAACCACGGCCACATCAGAAGGACGAATCGCTTCGTGCGCTTCCTGAGAATTCTCTTTGTTGCTGTATTGCAACGGCGCCTTTGGCAGGTATTTATCACCAAAGTTTTCACCGATATAACCGCGCACCATCTCCACTGCATCCTGACTCAGGTTGGTGGAGTCGGTACGCATGTAGGTGATATGACCGGCTTCATACAGACGCTGAGCCATCATCATGGTTTTCTTCACGCCGAAGCCGAGACGCGTACTGGCGGCCTGTTGCAACGTGGACGTAATAAATGGTGCACCCGGTTTGCTGCTGGTCGGTTTATCTTCGCGATCCACCACGGTGTAACGCGCTTTCTCAAGCAACGAAACGGCCGCATGGGTTTGTTCTTTATTAACCGGTTTGAACGGTTTTTCGAGATGATGGGTGACTTCCATTTGCAGCGAGATATCTTTGTTCGCCAGCAAATCTGCATGCAGCTCCCAGTACTCTTCTGGGACAAACGCTTTGATCTCTTTTTCGCGCTCAACCACCAGGCGCACTGCCACGGATTGAACGCGGCCAGCGGAAAGACCGCGTGCAATTTTCTTCCACAGCAGCGGGGAAACCATATAACCCACCACGCGGTCCATAAAGCGACGCGCCTGCTGAGCATTCACGCGATCGATATTCAGTTCGCCAGGCTGTTTAAACGCGTTCTGAATCGCGTTCTTGGTGATTTCGTTAAACACCACGCGGCTAAAGCGTTTTTCATCACCACCAATCACTTCCCGCAAATGCCAGGCTATCGCCTCTCCTTCGCGGTCAAGGTCGGTTGCGAGGTAGATGTGGTCGGCTTTTTCAGCTAACGCTTTTAACTCAGCAACAACTTTTTCTTTACCAGGGAGTATTTCGTATTGCGCTTCCCAACCGTGGTAAGGGTCAACGCCCATACGGTTAACCAGCGCAGTTTTCTCATCCTTTTTTACTTTTTTCTTTGGCTTTTCTTCGGTTGAGCTGGCGGTTTTTTTAGCGGCGGAACCACTGGTTGGTAAATCACGGATATGACCGACGCTGGACTTAACCACATAGTCATTTCCTAAATACTTATTAATCGTTTTGGCTTTTGCCGGGGACTCAACTATTACGAGAGCTTTGCCCATAATTACCTTTTACCTAATTTATTCTTCTGCTGAAGAAGATTTTAACTTGTTATGCCGCGGCACAATGTAACGTCTTTTTTTATATTGCGGCAGTGAGTCAGGAGGTCAACACTTTTTTTTAAAACGTCACTCAAACTGACTTCCAGAGGCACAATTTACTGATTTTACGGAAGTTTAGATGGACAACTGACACAGCATAATTCATTTCAGGATGATGAAAAGTGACCAAGCGTAAACAAAACATTCCACCCAAAGCCACAAAATCCCACACTCTACCTGATAAAAATTGCCACGCAACTTAATTAGCACGTTAATGTGCTTTTCGCCAATATGTACAAAATACACACAATTATGATTTTGCATAACCTTAGCGGATTTGCGGTTTTATCCACGACCGGACTACAATAACGCAGCAATTATAGTGGGGAGTAAATAACATGCACGGAAATACATCGGCAATTAGCCGGGAAGCTTTACTGGTCGAAGCGAATAAAGTCATTCGCGAGCATGGCGATTATCTTCACGGAATGGTCGCCACCGGTGTTGAACAGAAAGGAAATGTGTTGGTTTTTGGTGGGGACTTTTTTCTCGATGAGAATGGATTACCAACGCTGAAAACCACCGCTGTCTTTAATATGTTCAAACATTTGGCCCATCTGTTTTCAGAAAAATACCATCTGGAAAACTAAGGCTTCCTCGCCTGGCATTCTGCCATTTTTCAGGGCGAATGAAAGCCGAGATAACCACTCCAGTCAACTGCAATGACACAAAACGGAAGACGGTGAGTCAGGCGGGAAACCAAAAGAATCTGTGGCAAACTTGAGAAGCAGGCATAGAGAGGAGACCTTACTTTTTGGTGGAACACTAAGTAGATCACAACCTTCTATGCCTGTCTTTATTTATGGGGAGCCCTCAGGACAAACGTCCCTTTTTTCATTTATAGAGCAGGCTCAGAGTAGCGGTTTTTGACTCCGCTGCAGCCAGCGCAGGAACAGGCGATCCGCGCTTTCTGCTGCGCTGCCGGTAAACCGGTCCATCATGCGTTTACGGCGGCTATAACGCACCGCGATCACTTCGTGGTTTTTCATTTCGGCAATCAGTAAATCGTCGCTGGTGCCGATGGCATCAATCAGCCCTTTCTCACGCGCCTGCGTACCAAACCAGTGTTCGCCGGTGGCGACGCTGTCGATATCCAGCGAAGGACGATGCTGATGCACAAATTCTTTGAACAGCACGTGTGTTTCGTTTAAGTCTTCACGGAATTTTTCGCGACCTTCTTCGGTATTTTCCCCGAACAATGTCAAGGTGCGCTTAAACTCACCGGCGGTATGCAGCTCAACATCAATGTCATTCTTTTTCAGTAAACGGCTGAAGTTAGGGATCTGCGCCACAACGCCAATAGAACCGATGATGGCGAACGGTGCCGCCACGATCCTATCAGCCACGCAGGCCATCATGTAACCACCGCTGGCGGCGACTTTGTCTACCGCGACGGTCAGACGGACTCCGCCCTGACGCAGGCGCGCCAGTTGGGAAGATGCCAGGCCGTAACCGTGAACCACGCCACCAGGGCTTTCCAGACGCAGTAAAACCTCATCCTCTGGTGTCGCAACGGCCAGCACCGCAGAGATCTCTTCGCGCAGAGACGTGACTTCATGGGCATCCATACTGCCTTTGAAATCCAGCACATACAGGCAGGGCTTGCTTTTGGCTACGCCGATTTTAGCCTGCGATTTTTTCTGTTTCGCTTCGGCCTTTTCCTGCTTTTTAAAGGCTTTGTTACTCAGTTTTTGTTCGCTTGGGTTGAGCCGTGCGGTGCGCATTTCACGCTGCATTTCACGGTACTGCTCACCCAGGTCTACCAGATGAAGTTCACCTTTGCCCTGCGACTTACGCTGCCTCAGGCCAACCACCAGCACCACTAACGCCCCAATGGCGATAACCACGGTGACAACCTTGGCCAGAAACAGACCATAAAGAGATAATAAATCCACACATACCGCCTTTTACACTGTGGTAATAAGATGCTGCTTATTCTAGACAATCGCCGTCGGGTCGTCTTGTTCGAATGTGTTTCAGCAGCAGGATGGATGGCACGTTTCTCTGGGCCGGTCCTGACGGCAGGCAAAAAGGGGTGCAGTGTTGTTCCATTTTTGTTACAAAAGAATCTACAGAATACAGGTTAATCGTTGAAACAGATGTGCATTTCAGGCATATAACCCGAGTATTCATCCGCGTGATGACCTATTTTTAGACAAAGTGCCCTCCGGCGGTAGAGCCAGCTGTTTTCATTTCAATTGCTCCCGCCAGCGGCGCTTTGCCACGATGTAAGACACTATTGTGCGTCACATCCCGAATCAGGCAAGAGGACATCCTGTGCACTATCATCCAAAATCAGACCTTCTCAACCACCGTATTATTCTGGTCACTGGCGCTGGCGACGGCATTGGTCGTGAAGCCGCGCTGACTTACGCACGCTTCGGCGCACAGCTTATTTTACTGGGGCGCACGGAAAACAAACTGGCACAGGTTCAGCAAGAAATCGCCCAGCGTGGTTATCACCCTGCACAGATTTATACACTGGATTTGCTCACTGCCAGCCAGCAGGATTGCCAGCGTGTGGCAGAACAAATTGCACAATGGGTGCCGCATCTGGACGGTGTGTTGCATAACGCCGGCTTGTTGACTGAGATAACGCCCATGGCGGACATCAAACTCGAAGATTGGAACAATGTGATGCAGGTCAACGTCAACGCGACCTTTATGCTCACACAGGCATTGCTGCCATTGCTGCTGAAATCCCCCAGCTCTTCGCTGGTCTTTACTACCTCAAGTGTCGGTCGCGAAGGCCGCAGCGGCTGGGGGGCCTATGCGGTATCCAAATTCGCCACTGAAGGCATGATGCAGGTACTGGCCGACGAGTATAAACAGTCCCACTTACGGGTGAACTGCATCAATCCTGGGGGAACACGCACCAGTATGCGGGCATCTGCGTTTCCTGATGAAAACAGTAATAAGCTCAAAACCCCGGCAGATATCATGCCGCTGTATCTGTATTTAATGGGTGATGACAGCCGGCGTAAAACCGGCACCAGTTTTGATGCCCAACCAGGCCGCAAGGCCGGGCCTGCAGAATAAGAGACGTAAAATGAGCGATGAAAATATCCGTAATGATCGGCATAAACAGCGTCAGCAGCGGCTTAAAGAGCAGGTGGATGCCCGCATTGAAGCCGCGCAGGAACGCCGTGGCATCTTGATTGTTTTTACAGGTAACGGTAAAGGCAAAACCACGGCAGCATTCGGCACCGTGACCCGCGCCGTCGGCCACGGTCAGCGCGCAGGTGTTATTCAGTTCATCAAAGGCGAATGGCCGAATGGTGAAAAAAATCTGCTGGAACCGCATGGCGTGGAATTTCAGGTGATGGCCACCGGGTTTACCTGGGAAACCCAGAACAAAGAGACCGATACCGCGGCTTGTCAGGGCGTATGGCAGCATGGTAAACGCATGCTGGCCGATACCTCGCTGGATCTGGTGGTACTGGATGAGCTGACGTATATGGTCAGTTTTGGTTATCTCGACTTGCAGGAAGTGATCGACGCGCTGAAAGCACGCCCTGCCCATCAGACAGTGATCATTACCGGACGCGGCTGCCACCGCGATCTGCTGGAAATGGCTGACACAGTAAGCGAGCTGCGCCCGGTAAAACATGCGTTTGACGCAGGTATTATGGCGCAGCAGGGAATTGACTGGTAACAGCCGACTGCGCCACACACCATCAGAGTTCTATCTGACACTCCGCCAGCGTCGCCATTTGATTGTGGATGGCGCAGGCGGCATCAATTAACGGCAGGGCCAGCGCGGCCCCGCTGCCTTCGCCAAGCCGTAAATTCAGGTCAAAGTAAGGCACTAATCCGAGGGCACGCAGTGCGATTTGTGCACCCTGTTCAGCCGAAAGATGTGACGGGATCAGGTAGGGTTTTATCTCCGGGGCCAACTGGCACGCCGCCAGCGCCGACGCGTAGGATAGAAAGCCATCCAGCACCACCGGAATTCCCGCCGCCGCCGCGCCAATCATGGCCCCGGCCATCGCCACCAATTCAAATCCACCGACTTTAGCCATCACGTCCAGCGCATCGTTGGCGTCCGGCTGGTTGACGGCTATCGCCCGCGTCACCACCGCCACTTTATGCGCCAGGCGCTCAACCGGCAGATTTGCACCCAGCCCTACGATCTGCTCTGGCGACGAACCCGCCAGCACGGCGATCATCGCTGCCGCGGGCGTGGTATTTGCCATGCCTAATTCACCAACGGCCAGCAGTGACAGCCCGCTTTCTGCTTTAGCGATCACCCGCTCTGCACACCAGATCATTAACGACTCGGCCTGCTGGCGGCTCATTGCCGGGCCGGTGGCAATATTGCCGCTGCCCTGGCCCATTTTGTGGCTGATGGCACCGGGTATTTCACCGCCCATCACGCCGCAGTCAATCAGCGTGACCTGCGCACCGGCGCTGCGGGCCAGCACGGATACACCGGACTTGCCCTGAATAATGTTCACCGCCTGAATCGCGGTGATAATTTGTGGTGATGGCGTCACACCCTCCTGCCAGACGCCGTGGTCAGCGGCCATCACCATCACCTCTTTGCTGGGAAATGCCAGAGGGCGTTCACCCACGATGGCCGCTAGCTGGATAGCCAGTTGCTCCAGCCGCCCAAGGCTGCCGATGGGTTTGACCAGCCCGTCAATGCGCATAGCGGCGCGCGCAGCGGCCCTGGCATCGGGAACGGGAATTTGCCTGATAATCTGGGCGAGCGTTGCCATCATGTTTCCTTGTGAAAGGGTAACTCAGAGAATACCGCTGTCATTTAGCCGCTGAATAACACAGGAGCCGTTGGTCAGTTCAATTTCGCAGACGCAGCCCTGTTTGAAGGGAAAGCGCCACATATCGGCGGGGGCCAGTTTAAACATCATCGCCAACATCAGGCTTAATGACCCCTGGTGGGCAACGATCGCCAGCCGGCTTTCCGGTGGCATCAGGTAGAGCTGGCGCATCGCCAGACGGATACGCTGCGTAAAGGCGGTAAAAGATTCCCCTTGCGGCACCTGCGCCACCTGCCAGTCCTGACACCATAAATCATAGCCCTCGGCCTGGGAGGCCTGCAATTCGGTGTGATGGCGCAGCTCCCAGTCGCCAAAACCCATTTCCTGCAACAGCGGCTGTTGTTGCAGTTCCGTGTCACGCCCGTGCGCGATGATTTCTGCGGTGACGCGGCTACGCACCAGATTGGTATGAATAATGGCATCGAGCGCAACTGAAGCAAGCTGCCGGGCCACATGCTGGGCCTGGCTGACGCCGAGCGCCGTCAGCGCTACGTCGCTGCTGCCACAAAACACGCCATTCACATTCGCCTCTGTTTGACCGTGTCGGACCAAATATAACCTCATGTCGTTTCCATCAGCATCACTTCCATAAAAGCACTACGAAGAAGATAAGTTCAAAAAGTTCGCAACCTGCGCCGAGCGTATCGCCGGTCTGCCCGCCAATCCGTTTTGCAACCCAGCGTCGGAAACCGAAAGCAAACAGCAGTGTGATCAGCAAAGCCGGCATGGCGGCTGAACCGTCAAGCAGTAGCAATATGCCTGCGGTGATAGCAAGCGTGGCGTAAAAGCGCCCTTCAGTAATTTTACCGATGAAAATATTGCCCATACCGCTCTCACGGGCATAGCACTGGCGATGCATACAGACTGACATCAGGCCACGCCCCACGACAGGTACCATAATGAGGATGGCAACGGCAGGCAACGTAGTCAGGCTGAGCTGATACACCAGCGCACAGCGCAGCACAATCGCCACAATCAGTGCCAGCGCGCCGTTGGTGCCGATGCGGCTGTCGCGCATGATTTCAAGCATACGTTCACGGCTGCGTACCGAAAATAGCCCGTCGCAGCTGTCGGCCAGCCCGTCGAGGTGCAGTGCCCCGGTGAGCATAATGTGAGTGAGGACTACCGCCACCGCGGTTAACAGCGGCCCGAGATGGCTGAGGAGCAGGCTGTAGAGCAGCGCGCAGAGCCCACCAATAACCACGCCAGCCAGCGGGAAGAAGATAATGCCTCGCGGATAATCGCCCAACGTGACGTTGTCACACCAGCGTTGCGGCACCGGAATGCGCGTCAGGAACTGGAGTGTTGCAAGGAATAAACGCAGTGATTTCATCCCTGACTGTCGCCTCTTTTCATGTGGATTTAATTTGGATAGGGATACCGGAAACCACCAGAAAAACCTCGCTGGCTGCCGCCGCCAGTTGCTGATTTACCCGACCGGCAATATCACGAAACTGCCGGGCCAGCAGGTTATCCGGCACGATGCCCATGCCGAGTTCGTTGGTGACAATGACCACCTCTGCCTGACTGCACTGACTGGCCGCAATCAGTGCGCTGATGTGTCGATTGACGTGCTGCTCGGTAACACCGATGTCCATCACGGTGGCATCTAAACCAGGCATAACGTCGAACATCAGATTAGTGACCAGCGTGGTGATACATTCGATGATGATGGTGGTAAAGGTTTCACCTGCCCCGGCCACCACCTGTGCAAGATCCTGCCAGGCTTCTACCGTCACCCATTCCGCGGGGCGCTGCTGCTGGTGCAATGTGATGCGCTCACGCATTTCGTCGTCAATGGCCAGTGAGGTGGCGATATACATCACCGGGCCGCCATTACTGAGCGCCCGTTGCTCGGCCAGACAGCTTTTACCGCTACGGGCACCGCCGGTTATCAGGATCATTGACTTTACTCTCTTCGGCCGTGTTGAGTGACATGACCTGGTCAGGAACAGAATTCAGTGTAAAAAAAACCGCAGTCACAGACTGCGGTTGATCAGAACAGCACTTCACTGGTCAGGTTATCCGTTGCGCTTAGACGGCGTACCGCTACGGCGTACCGGCGCAACCTGAGTGTGACGCTTCACTGCGCGGCGGATCTGGTTGGCCTTCACGCGACGACGATCACGCTCAACCGGCAGTTTGCTGACGGTTTCTTCTGGCATTTCCACCAGTGTACGCAGGTAGTTGGTTTCCGGCAGATCCAGCTCTTTATAACCACCGCGAGGCAAGCCTTTAGGCAGGGTCAAATCACCGTAACGAACGCGGATCAGGCGGCTAACCTGCACACCTACCGCTTCCCACAACCGGCGCACTTCACGGTTACGGCCTTCGGTTAGCGTGACGTTATACCACTGGTTCAGACCTTCACCGCCCTGATACTTGATGCTGCGGAAAGCGGCAGGGCCGTCTTCCAGCTGCACACCACGGCTCAGTTGTTTGATTTTTTCGTCATCAATTTGACCGAATACGCGTACAGCATATTCGCGCTCAACTTCACGGCTTGGATGCATCAGACGGTTGGCCAGTTCACCGTCGGTGGTGAACAACAGCAGACCTGAAGTGTTGACGTCAAGACGACCTACAGCAACCCAACGCGAACCGCGCATTTTTGGCAGACGGTCGAATACGGTCGGACGGCCTTCCGGGTCACTGCGGGTACACAACTCGCCTTCCGGCTTGTAGTACGCCAGCACGCGGCAGACAGTGTCCTGCGATTCGATGATCGACAGGACGTGCCCGTCGAGACGAATTTTCGTCCCGGCAACCATTTCTATACGGTCACCGAGCGCAGCAATCTTACCGTCAACGCTGATACGGCCAGCCTGCAACATGGCTTCCACTTCACGACGGGAGCCATGACCGGCGCGGGCCAGAATTTTTTGCAGCTTTTCGCTCTGACCTTCGGTGCTGTCGAGGGCGTTCTTTGGTTTTTCGTATTTTGGCTCGTCGTCTTCCGGCGCATCGATATCATCGTTCAGCACCACAGACACGGCTTTCGGCTTGGCGCTGTGGGATTTATCGCCACGCGGTTTATCGCTGCGGGCGCTGTCAGGACGGGCTCTCTCGTTACGCTCAGGACGCGCACCTTCAGGACGGGCTTTGCCACTGCGTGGTTTTTCTATACGGGATTTTTCAATCCTGGAATCACCGCGTGCAGCGTCAGGACGAGCCTTATCAGTACGCGATTTGTCGGTACGTGATTTGTCGGTACGTGACTTATCCGTACGAGACTTATCGGTACGCGCTTTATCAGCCTGAGGTTTTTCGCCGCGTTTTTCAGCACGCGTTGGCTCAGGGCGGCCTTTAGCTGCGCCAGAGTTTCTACCGCTTTTAGGTTTGTCAGTGGCCGACCGGCCCGGTTTGGATCTGTCGCTTGTATGCTTCTGGGAATTATACTTCTCGCTCATTGAGCAGCCTCATTTGTCGCCTTCACAGGCGTCGGGGAGAGCCGACAGACGATGTGACCCATCATCTGCCCGCCAGAATTAGTATGGAATATCAATAAATAAGTCAGCGGCTGTTGCGGAAGTCCTATGCAATATAGGCGGTAAATCACGTCGCAAGAACAGCATTACTTATTAATACAATGACTTACAAAAAGTCAGCCCGCCATTATACACAACTTCGATATTTTTGTATCTATCTGCACATGCGCGAATTGATTAAAATTCACACGCTTTATAGGAACGGCGTTGGGTCACCCGCGCCTTCACGCACCACTTCTGGCGTGGATTCGGTCAAATCCACCACAGTGGTCGGTTGCTGGCCTATCGTGCCGCCGTGAATGATCAAATCCACCAGTTTGCCCAAATGATCTTTAATGTCATCGGGGTCAGATTCGGCAAAATCATTACCAGGCAGCATCAGCGTGGTGGACATCAGCGGTTCGCCGAGCACATCGAGCAGCGCCAGCGCAATCGGGTTGGAGGGCACACGCAGGCCGATGGTTTTACGTTTTTCACTCATCAGGCGACGCGGTACTTCTTTGGTCGCTTTCAGAATGAAGGTGTAATTGCCCGGCGTGTTGTTTTTGATCAGACGAAACGCCGTGTTATCGACGTAAGCATAAGTCGAAAGCTCAGACAGATCGCGACACACCAGCGTGAAGTTGTGATTGCCATCCAACTGACGAATGCGGCAAATGCGCTCCATGGCATTTTTATCTTCCAGACGGCAGCCCAGCGCGTAACCGGAATCCGTCGGGTACACAATCACAGCACCTTTACGCAAAATATCTACGGACTGATTGATCAGACGCGGCTGCGGGTTCTCGGGGTGAATATAGAAAAATTGACTCATAATTCCCTTCTTAACTCATTCTGTAATGGGGGCAATGCGTGTGGGTTCCGCCCACGCTTTCCACACCGGTTCTACCCCGGCGGGAAGCCACAGTTTGCGTCCCAGTTCTATCCAGGAGCAGGGTTGATGAAAATCAGATCCCTGCGATGCCAGTAAATTATAGTCTCTTGCGAAGGCGGCGAGTTGGCTGCGTTCATTCGGTGCCTGCTGACACTGGGCCACTTCCATGGCGTCTCCGCCCTGTTCGGCGAAATAAGCGAATAGACGCTTTAACCATTTCGTTGACAGGCCATAACGTCCCGGATGGGCAATAACCGCCTGTCCGCCGGACTGATGAATGGCCTCAACGGCCTGTTCTATTGTACACCAGTGAGGCGGCACGTAGCCGGTCTTGCCCTTGGCGAGGTACTTTTTGAACACCTGCGCGATACCGGCACATTTCCCGATCTCCACCAGATAACGCGCAAAGTGCGCACGGGTCACAGCACCGCCCTGCGCCAGACGTAAGGCGCCTTCCCAGGCTCCGGGTACCTGAGCCTTTTCCAGTCTGCGACCGATCTCCTGCGCGCGTTCCACGCGTAATGCTGCTTGCGAGGCCAGTAAGGCCTGCATCGCCGGGTGGGCAGGATCGATCCTTAACCCCACGATATGTATTTCGTGATTTTCCCACAGCGTCGAGATTTCAACGCCGCTGATCAGTTGCAGAGGGAGAGCCTGTTCGACAATAGCCTGCGCCGCACGAGCCAGTCCGTCAGTCGTGTCATGGTCAGTAATGGCCAACACCCCCACCCGCATTGCTACTGCACGGGCGACCAGCGCTTCAGGCGATAAATATCCGTCAGAGGCCGTCGTGTGGCTGTGCAAATCATAGAGGGTAAAGGCGGAACTGAGTTCTGGAATATCGGTGGCGATTGAAGTCATAAAGTAATCGTGATTAAACCTGTTGCTGAAAGCGGCGTTTATCATAACTCGTTAACCCCATGCAGGTTACCTCTATCTGACCTGACGGCAGATGTATGTCACTGGCTTAATGGAAAATCGCAGGTGCTTTAATCTGCCGTATCATTAAGAAAGATATAAAAGAGGGTTGACTATCGCCTCGCGAACTAGTTTACTAGTACGCAAATTCACGGAACAGCGTGATAACCATTAATGTAACGACAAAGGGTATCTGATGATGAACATTTCAATGATTTCTGTACTCAGCTGGTGGCGCCACTTCCCTTCGCGGGCGGTGTGATCACGCATAGCTGTTAACAGACATGCAGATACCCGAAGCCCGCTGATTGCGGGCTTTTTTGTGGCCGTCTTCTCATCCATTTGGTAGAAAAAATTCAGGAAGCACCATGACTACTCAAAGACCTCGTTTAGAATTGCTGACCGCACAGGGAAGTTACCGTGGTGACCCGACGGCCATCTTCCACCAGCTTTGCGGCGCACGCCCGGCAACGTTGTTGCTGGAGTCCGCGGAAATTACCAGCAAACAGAATCTGAAAAGCCTGTTGGTTATCGACAGTGCGCTGCGTATTACCGCGCTTGGCAATAAAGTTTCCGTTCAGGCGCTCACCACCAACGGCGCATCGCTGCTGCCGCTGATGGATGCCGCACTGCCAGGCGATGTACAAAACGACGTGCGCCCTAACGGCCGCGAGCTGACTTTCCCGGCCATCGACCAGATGCAGGAAGAGGATGCCCGCCTGCGGTCACGTTCCGTATTTGATGCGCTGCGCAGCATTCTGGATCTGGTGGAAACACCGGAGGAAGAGCGCGAAGCCATGCTGCTGGGCGGTCTGTTTGCCTACGATTTAGTCGCCGGGTTTGAAGATTTACCGCAACTGCGCGCCGACCAACGTTGCCCGGATTTCTGCTTCTACCTTTGCGAAACCCTTCTGGTTCTCGATCACCAGAACCGCAGCAGCCGTTTACAAGCCAGCCTGTTCACGCCAGACGGCGAGGAGAAACGACGTCTGCAGGCGCGCCTCGAACAGCTTCAGCATCAGTTGCAATTGCCACCGCACGCCATTCCGCATCAGGACGTGACCGACATGAAGCTCAGCGTCAACCAGAGTGACGAAGAGTTCGGTGCCGTGGTTGAACAGATGAAAGAAGGCATCCGCGCCGGTGAGATTTTCCAGGTGGTGCCTTCGCGCCGTTTCTCCCTGCCTTGCCCTGCTCCGCTGGCGGCTTACGAAACGCTGAAAAATAACAACCCAAGCCCGTACATGTTCTTCATGCAGGACAACGATTTCACCCTGTTCGGCGCATCGCCGGAAAGCGCGCTGAAATATGACGCCACCAACCGCCAGATTGAGATCTACCCGATCGCCGGTACCCGCCCACGTGGCCGCCGCGCTGACGGAACGCTTGACCGCGATCTCGACAGCCGCATCGAACTGGAAATGCGTACCGACCACAAAGAGCTGGCCGAGCATCTGATGCTGGTTGACCTGGCGCGTAACGATCTGGCGCGCATTTGTGAACCCGGCAGCCGCTATGTCGCTGACCTGACCAAAGTTGACCGTTACTCGTTCGTGATGCATCTGGTGTCCCGCGTGGTCGGAACGCTGCGTGCGGATCTGGACGTGCTGCACGCCTATCAGGCGGTGATGAATATGGGCACGCTGACCGGCGCACCGAAAGTGCGCGCCATGCAGCTGATTGCCGGTTCCGAGAAAAGCCGTCGCGGCAGCTACGGTGGTGCGGTGGGTTACTTCACCGCACAGGGTGATCTGGATACCTGCATCGTTATTCGTTCCGCCTATGTCGAAGACGGTATTGCGACCGTTCAGGCTGGCGGCGGCGTGGTACTGGACTCCGTTCCACAGGCCGAAGCTGACGAAACCCGCAATAAAGCCCGTGCCGTGCTGCGTGCCATCGCCACTGCCCACAATGCCAAAGAGGTGTTTTAAGATGGCCGATATTTTACTGATTGATAACGTGGATTCGTTCACCTACAACCTGGTCGACCAACTGCGCTCCAGCGGTCACAACGTGGTGATTTACCGTAACCAGATCCCGGCCGACGTGATCCTCGAAAAACTCAGCCAGCTGGAAAAACCGGTGCTGATGCTCTCCCCCGGTCCGGGCACGCCATCCGAAGCGGGCTGTATGCCGGAACTGCTGAAACGCCTGCGCGGCCAGTTACCTATCATCGGCATTTGTCTGGGCCATCAGGCGATTGTTGAAACCTACGGCGGGTATGTCGGACAGGCCGGTGAGATCCTGCATGGCAAGGCCTCCTCTATTACGCATGATAATGAAGGCATGTTCGCCGGGATGAATAACCCGCTGCCGGTGGCGCGTTACCACTCGCTGGTCGGTAGCCAGATCCCTGACGGGCTGACGGTTAACGCCCGCTATGGCGAGATGGTGATGGCCGTACGCCACGATAAAGATCGCGTTTGCGGTTTCCAGTTCCATCCAGAATCCATTTTAACGTCTCAGGGCGCACGTCTGTTAGAGCAGACGCTGGCCTGGGCTTTGGCATAAGGCGAGGAGCTGACTATGCAAATTCAAACGATTTCCGGCATCCTCGAAAACCTGTATCGCGCTCAGGCCATGACGCAGGAAGAGAGCCAGCAGTTATTTACCGCCATCGTGAATGGCGAACTTGAACCGGCCCAGTTGGCGGCGGCGCTGATCAGCATGAAGGTGCGCGGAGAGCAGCCGGCGGAGATCGCCGGTGCAGCACAGGCGCTGCTGGCCCACGCACAACCTTTCCCGCGCCCGGATTACGCTTTTGCCGATATCGTCGGCACCGGCGGTGACGGCACCAACAGCATCAATATTTCCACCGCCAGTGCCTTTGTCGCCGCGGCCTGCGGTGTGCACGTGGCCAAGCATGGCAACCGCAGCGTGTCGAGCCGGTCAGGTTCATCAGATTTACTGGCCGCGTTTGGCATCCGCCTGGATATGCCAGCGCAAGAGTCCCGCGCGGCGCTGGACGATTTAGGCGTCTGTTTTCTGTTCGCGCCGCAGTATCACACCGGTTTTCGCCACGCGATGCCGGTACGTAAAGCGCTGAAAACCCGCACCCTGTTCAACGTGCTCGGCCCACTGATTAACCCCGCACGCCCGCCGCTGGCACTGATTGGGGTTTACAGCCCGGATCTGGTCAAACCGATTGCCGAAACGCTGCGCACCCTGGGTTATGAACGCGCCGCCGTGGTTCACGGCGGTGGCATGGACGAAGTAGCGATCCACGCGCCGACCCAGATAGCGGAGCTGAAAAAGGGTGAAATTTCTACGTATGAATTGACGCCACAGGACTTCGGACTGGATAACTATCCTATCGAAGCGTTGCTCGGCGGAGAGCCGGAAGAAAACCGTGACATTCTGGCACGCTTATTACAAGGTAAAGGAGATCCGGCCCATGAAGCCGCAGTGGCCGCCAATGTGGCGATGTTATTGCGCCTTTTCGGTCAGGAAAATTTAAAACAAAATGCACAACAAGCTTTGGACGTAATACGCAGCGGCGCTGCTTACCAGCGTGTTACAGCATTGGCAGCAAGAGGATAAGTGATGCAGCAGGAAACCGTGCTCCACAAAATTGTCCGCGATAAAGCAGTTTGGGTCGCGGCACGTAAAGAACAGCAACCCCTGGCCAGTTTTCAAAACGATATCAAACCCAGCCAGCGCAACTTCTACGACGCCCTGAAAGGGACAAAAACTGTCTTCATTCTTGAATGCAAAAAAGCGTCACCGTCTAAAGGCACTATTCGCGATAACTTCGACCCGGTGGAAATCGCCAGCGTCTATAAAGATTACGCCTCTGCCATTTCCGTTTTAACCGACGAAAAATACTTCCAGGGCAGTTTTGATTTTCTGCCGCTGGTGAGCAATACCGTCACACAGCCGGTGCTGTGCAAAGATTTTATTATCGATCCGTACCAGATCCACCTGGCCCGTTTTTATCAGGCCGATGCCATTTTGCTGATGCTGTCGGTGCTTAATGATGAACAATATGTTCAGTTGGCCGCCGTCGCTCACAGCCTGAACATGGGTGTGCTGACCGAAGCCAGTAATGAACAGGAGTTGGAACGCGCCGTCGAGTTGAAAGCCAAAGTGGTCGGCATTAATAACCGCGATTTGCGCGATTTGTCTATCGACTTAGACCGCACCCGCCAACTCGCCCCGCGCGTGCCGCACGGCGTGACGGTGATCAGCGAGTCTGGCATCAATACGTACGGCCAGATCCGCGAACTGAGCCGTTTCGCCAACGGTTTTTTGATTGGCAGCGCACTGATGTCAGAAGAGAACCTGACCAGCGCGGTACGCCGCGTCACGCTTGGCGATAATAAAGTCTGCGGACTGACTCGTCCGCAGGATGCCTCTGTTGCCCAGCAGGCTGGGGCAATTTACGGCGGGCTGATTTTTGTCGGGTCTTCACCACGGTATATCAGCGTGGAAACCGCCCGCCAGGTTCAGGCCGGTGCGCCGCTGAAATACGTCGGCGTATTCCGCGATGAGACGCCCACCCGCGTCGCCGAAATCGCCCAAACTTTGCAGCTCTGCGCCGTTCAACTGCATGGCGACGAAGATCAGGCTTATATCGACACCCTGCGTCCGCTGCTGCCAGAACAGTGCCAGATCTGGAAAGCCCTGAGCGTTAAAGAGGTCATGCCCGCCCGCAACCTCAATCAGGTTGATCGCTACGTGCTCGATAACGGCAAAGGCGGAACCGGCCAGCGTTTCGACTGGAGCAAACTGGCCGGGCAGGATTTGAGCAATGTATTGCTTGCCGGTGGCCTGGGGGCTGATAACAGCGTCGATGCCGCACAGCTTGGTTGCGCAGGGCTGGATTTTAACTCCGGCGTTGAACGTGAACCGGGCATTAAAGATGCCGATAAAATTACGGCCGTATTCCAGACGTTGCGGGCTTATTGATCCCCGCAATGACGCAAAAATTGACAGACAGGATGGAATCACATGACTTTACTTAATCCCTACTTTGGTGAATTTGGCGGCCAGTACGTTCCGCAAATTCTGATGCCTGCACTGGTGCAACTGGAAGAAGCCTTTGTCAGCGCGCAGCGCGACCCTGAGTTCCAGGCTGAATTTATCGATTTACTGAAAAACTACGCGGGCCGTCCGACCGCGCTGACACTGTGCAGAAATCTGACCGCAGGTACCAAAACGAAGTTGTACCTCAAGCGTGAAGATCTGTTGCACGGCGGCGCGCACAAAACTAACCAGGTGTTAGGTCAGGCATTACTGGCGAAACGCATGGGTAAAACTGAAATCATTGCTGAAACTGGTGCCGGTCAGCACGGCGTGGCATCGGCTCTCGCCTGTGCCCTGCTCGGCCTGAAGTGCCGCATTTATATGGGTGCCAAAGACATTGAGCGCCAGTCGCCCAACGTGTTCCGTATGCGTTTGATGGGTGCAGAAGTGATCCCGGTACACAGCGGTTCTTCCACGCTGAAAGATGCCTGTAATGAAGCGCTGCGCGACTGGTCCGGCAGCTATGAAACCGCGCATTATATGCTCGGCACCGCCGCAGGTCCGCATCCGTACCCGACTATCGTGCGTGAATTCCAACGCATGATTGGCGAAGAGACCAAAGTACAAATGCAGGAGCGCGAAGGTTGCCTGCCTGATGCGGTGATCGCCTGCGTCGGCGGCGGCTCCAACGCCATCGGCATGTTCGCTGACTTTATCGACGACAGCAGCGTGAAACTGATCGGCGTTGAACCGGGTGGTTTGGGGATTGAAACCGGTCAGCACGGCGCACCGCTGAAACACGGCCACGTGGGCATTTATTTCGGCATGAAATCGCCGATGATGCAAACCTCGGAAGGCCAGATTGAAGAGTCTTACTCTATCTCTGCCGGTCTGGATTTCCCGTCCGTCGGCCCGCAGCACGCCTATCTCAACAGTATTGGCCGTGCGGAATATGTGTCGATAACCGATGACGAAGCACTGGAAGCTTTTAAAGAGTTGTCCCGTCATGAAGGGATTATTCCTGCGCTGGAATCCTCGCACGCACTGGCCTATGCGCTGAAACTGATCAAGGAGACGCCGGAGAAAGAGCAAATTCTGGTGGTCAACCTTTCCGGTCGCGGCGACAAAGACATTTTCACCGTACATGACATCCTGACTGCCCGGGGAGAAATTTAATGGAACGTTATCAGCAATTATTCACGCGTCTGGCGAGCAAAAAAGAAGGCGCATTCGTTCCTTTCGTCACATTGGGCGATCCGGGTGTTGAGCTGTCTCTGTCTATTATTGACACCCTGATTGAAGCCGGTGCCGATGCACTGGAGCTGGGTATTCCTTTCTCTGACCCGCTGGCCGATGGCCCGACCATTCAGAGCGCCAACCTGCGTGCGTTCGCGGCCGGTGTCTCGCCGACACAGTGCTTCAACATGCTGGCACGCATTCGTGAGAAGCACCCGGACATTCCAATTGGCCTGCTGATGTATGCCAATCTGGTGTTCCATAACGGTATTGACGCCTTCTATCAGCGTTGCGCCGAAGTGGGGGTAGATTCCGTGCTGGTGGCTGACGTGCCTTATGAAGAGTCCGCGCCGTTCCGCGCCGCGGCCATGCGTCACGGTATCGCGCCGATCTTCATTTGCCCGCCCAATGCCAGCGATGAGTTATTGCGGGAAATTTCCTCCCATGGCCGTGGTTATACCTATCTGTTGTCACGTGCCGGGGTGACCGGGACGGAAAAACGCGCACTGACGCCGCTGACGCATCTGGTTAATAAGTTGCGTGAATATAATGCGGCGCCACCGTTGCAAGGTTTCGGTATTTCGGAACCTTCGCAGGTGAAAGAGACGCTGGCAGCCGGTGCGGCAGGTGCCATTTCCGGTTCGGCGACCGTACAGATTATCGAGAATAATCTGCATCAGCCGTCAGAAATACTGGCACAGCTTTCACGCTTCGTCAGTGAGATGAAAGCCGCCACCCGCGCCTGATTCTGCAGCCCTTCATAACGCCTTACTTGCTGATGCAGATAAGGCGTTGTTTATTTGGGTGAGTTAATTTTTTTTTACCGTTTCCCATTTGTATATCCTTCCTCCATACACCACACTTATCCTACCCGCAGGATCCATTTTATGTTTATGGCTGCCGCGCGGGAAATGCGCGTTACTTATTATTAGATGGCGAGTTTCAAACCTGGCATGGAGAGTTATTTATGAAGCTATTCAAGACATTGTCGGCATTTTGCATGGCAGCTGTTGTCGTCATGGCGGTAGCGGCTTGTGCGCCAACCAAAAAATCAGAAGGCACGGGCGGTTATATTGATGACACCGTAGTGACCACCAAAGTGAAGTCTGCTTTGCTGGCTGATAAAACTATCGCGTCCCGTGAGATCAGTGTCGAAACCTTTAAAGGTCGCGTACAACTGAGCGGTTTTGTCACCTCAACGGCCGATGCAAACCGTGCAGTTGAAGTCACCCGTGGCGTGGCTGGCGTGAAATCCATCGAGAACGATATGCGTCTTAAATAAGACGTTGTTGTAACGTCGAAAAGTGGAGAGGCGCTAATAGCGCCTCTTTTTTTTGCCTGATTGATAGCCTTGAAACGCATTTAGAAGCGGTAGCCAACAGCAAACATAAATACCCACGGGTCGATACGCGTGCTGATGGTTTGCTCTTCGCCACCGGCTTTGAATTTCACATCCGTGTCGATGTCCATCCACCAGACCGACATGTTCAGCAGCCAGTTATCATTGAGGTTGTAATCAAGACCGGCCTGGGTTGCCACGCCCCAGGAGTCTTTGAGGCTCAAATCAGACAGCCCGGCATCGCGTCCGGTTTGGTTGAAATTAGCGTCAAAGAAGGTGGTGTAGTTAATCCCGAGACCGACATACGGACGCAGTTTATCCTGACGATCGCCGAAGTAGTATTGCGCCATCAGAGAAGGCGGCAACTGTTTTACTTCTGCAATGGTGCCGGTGCTGTTCAGCCCGACTTTATGTTTGAATGGCGTTGCGCCCAGTAATTCCATACCGATGTTGTCGGTAAACATATACCCCAGCGTCAACCCCATCTGTGTATTGTTATCAATATTAAATGATCCCAACCCCAAAACGTTATCCGACCCTGCCGTTGGCCGCACCGTCGCAGTCCCTACGCGAAAAATAATATCCCCTGCCTGATTAGCACTGGCGATGGTCGGCAATGCTGCCGCTGCAAGTAATGCCCAATACGCTGCTTTCATTATCCCTTTCCTTTATGTGGATTTATAACCTGCATGAATATACCTACTCTTGGGTAGGTCTTGATCCGTGCGGGATCACATCTTTAAATGATTTTTTAAGAAAATGCATCTTCAGCAAACTGCTCTAAAGTATTAAAAAGGAAGGAATTGATCTGCATCAAAAACAGCCGTTTCATCTCGGTTCGCAAAGTGCACAAATAGTGATTGCTTAATCACGTGCTGCGCGTAGCGTGCAGGATCAATGTTTGGTTTGGTGCAGTAAAGGAGAGGGTGACTTCCCAGGATGAGCGAAATTGTTAATCCCTGCATTTCCTGTGGCGCGTGCTGCGCCTATTTTCGGGTTTCATTTTATTGGGCTGAATCAGACGACGCGGGCGGGGTTGTTCCTCAGTCTTTAACCGAACAGGTCACGCCTTTCCTTAGTTGCATGCAGGGCACCAACAACAAAGCACCGCGGTGTATTGCACTGGAAGGCGAGATTGGCCAGTCCGTTTCCTGCTCCATTTACCTTAACCGCCCAACGCCTTGCCATGAGTTCGATCAGTCAGGGTTGAACGGCGTAAGCAATGAGGCCTGTGACCGCGCACGAGCGCAATATGGCCTGCTCCCCCTGGACCTGAAGATCCCGCTGTCAATATTCACGGCGGTTAATCAGGCCGAACGATAAGAAATCAGTCAGATATCATTGCCGGGGTGCCACCGTGCAACATTACAGGGTACAATCCCCGCCTGATTGTATTTTGATTATTTTGCCAAGGAGCGTTCATGCCTATCACGGCCAGCGCGTTATACCGTGACAGTTTCAACTTTATGCGTAACCAGCTGACCAGCATCTTGCTGCTGGCGTTGTTAACTGCATTTATTACCGTCATTTTGAATCAACTCTTCATTCCTGGTAGCGACCAACTGAGCCTGCTCAGCGCAACCGGTGATGACCTGTCTGGCACCACAGGCATGAGCTTGCAGGAACTTATTCAAAATATGTCACCTGAACAGCAAATGGTGCTGCTCAAAGTGTCAGGTGCAGCAACCTTCTCTGCGCTGGTCGGCAATGTTTTGCTGGTTGGTGGGATGCTGACGCTGATTCAAATGGTGTCTAACGGCATCAACACCAGTGCACTACGCTCGATTGGAGCCTCCGCACCGGTTCTGCCTCGTCTGCTTGGGCTGATGCTGATTTGTACTTTGATGGTGCAGTTGGGACTGACGCTGTTTATCGTTCCTGGTGTACTGATTGCCGTGGCAGTGTCACTGTCTCCGGTCATCAGTTGCACTGAAAAAATGGGCGTTTTTAAGTCGATTAAAGTCAGCAGTAAACTGGCCTTTGCCAATGCCCGCCTGGTTTTCCCGGCGATCATGTTCTGGCTGGCTGCCAAAATGTTAGTTCTGCTGGCGGTAAGCCACCTGTCCTTTTTACCTGCCATGGCCGCAACCGTGGTATTGAGTACGCTGAGCAATCTGATTTCAGCCCTGCTGCTGATTTACCTGTTCCGTCTCTACTCCAAACTGCGCGTCTGAATATCACGAACAGTCTTTGAAAGGGTGCTCTGGCGCCCTTTTCTTTTGTCTGTGAAATGATTCCGGTATAGTCAAACCATACAATAAACATGGAATGAAGTATGAAGCAGCTCCTCGATTTTCTGCCCCTTGTCGTATTTTTCGTTTTTTATAAGATGTACGACATTTTTGTCGCCTCCGGCGCGCTGATTGCCGCGACGGCACTTGCGCTGATTTTCACCTGGATTAAATACCGTAAAGTCGAAAAGATGACGCTGATCACTTTCGCCATGGTGGCCATTTTCGGCACCCTGACGCTGGTTTTCCATAATGATGAATTCATTAAATGGAAAGTGACCGTGATTTACGTGCTGTTCTCCGGGGCCCTGCTGGTGAGCCAGCTGGTTCTGAAGAAACCGCTGATCCAGCGTATGCTGGGTAAAGAGCTGACGCTGCCTGATCACGTATGGAATAACCTCAACCTGAGCTGGGCAATTTTCTTTCTGGTTTGTGGGCTGGCAAATATTTATGTCGCTTTCTGGCTACCGCAGGAAGTCTGGGTTAATTTCAAAGTGTTCGGCCTGACCGTCCTCACGCTGGTGTTTACCCTGCTGAGTGGTGTTTACATTTACCGGCATATGCCGGATGAAGAAAAAAAATAAGCATTCTCCTGCATGGGCCTTTCACTGAAAGGCCTTAATTTTTAAAGATCATTGAACTGTGTGAAGCAAACCGACATGAATGAAAAACAGAGCTTACCTAATGGTGAAATGGTATTGCGCACGCTGGCGATGCCTGCAGATACCAATGCCAATGGCGATATTTTTGGCGGATGGCTGATGTCCCAGATGGATATGGGCGGCGCGATTCAGGCTAAGGAAATTGCCAAAGGTCGCGTAGTCACGGTGCGGGTCGATGGAATGACGTTCCTCAAACCTGTCGCCGTTGGCGATGTGGTGTGCTGCTATGCACGCTGTATCCGTACCGGCAACAGCTCTATCACCATTAATGTGGAAGTCTGGGTGAAGAAAGTCTCTTCCGAGCCGATTGGGCAACGTTACAGAGCGACTGAAGCCGTATTTACCTATGTTGCGGTGGACGGGGAAGGCAAATCACGCACCCTGCCCGATGGCAGAAGCAACTTCAGCGTCGACTCTGACGGCATGTCACAAGACTGATTGCCAGCTTGCCGCTCAGTTGACCGGTACTCACTAAAAAGGTCGCCACTGTGGCGACCTTTTTAGTTTTTGCTCAACGAGACCGCATTTCGGCGCTATTCCACCGACGTACCGCCATTGATTTTGAACACCAGATTGACGACCAAATCGTTCGCCGCCTTCGGTTCATAGCGCCACTTCCGCATTGCCTGTTTAACTTCACGCTCAAACATATTGCGCGGCTCAGCAGACAAGATACGCACGTTATCGACGTGCCCTTCGCTGTCGACATCAAACTGCACCCGCACACGCCCTTCCAGACGCAGCGCAAAGGCTCTGGCCGGATATTGCGGCTTAGAACGATCAAGCGGCCTTGGTCCGCTACTCGCGCCCGCGGTGGCGGGTACAGAAGGTTTGGCCGCAGGTTTGATATCAGGCTTGTTGTTGTTAAACAGCGAAGCGTCATCTGTCAATTTGGGCTTTTCTGCTCTCTCAACCGGTTTCTCAACCGGCTTAGCCTTCGGCTTCGGTTTTTCAACCGGCTTTTTCGCAGTTTTCGGCTTCGGTTTAGGCTCAGGGAGCGGCACCGCTTCTGGCGGCGGCGGCGGTTCTGGCTTCACTTCCGGCTCGGGTTCCGGTTCTGGTGCAACCTGAGGCTTCGGCGGTGGTGCGAAATCCGCCGGATTCACCATCGTCACACTCATTACCCGCTGTTCCTGCTTTGGCAGTTTAATGGTTTCCGTCATCGTCACATACAGTAAAGCGCCAATGACCGCGACATGAATGCCGACGGCGATAATAAACGGCAAAGTAATACGAATAAATCCAAACTTTTTTAGCGGCATAATGATTCATTTTCCCCGTGAAGCCGCAAGTTTAAATGCAAATAGCAATCATATTCAACTCCGAGATGACAACTATTCTCAAATAAGACTCTCATTGATCTAGCGCAAAGCACTTTCTTCACGCCTCAGGTTTCGATATGGTGACTCATACGGTCCAACGACGGGCCGCTTAGCGCTATTCCCTGATAAACCTTATGATAATAAAGGTGATCCATGCTTTATGTAATTTACTCAGAAGATGTGGCTGACTCGCTGGAAAAACGCCGCGTTGCACGCCCGGCACACATCGAACGTTTGCAAGAGATGCATGAACAGGGCCGCGTTTTGATTGGTGGCCCAACGCCGGCTATCGACAGCGCCGACCCAGGCGATGCCGGTATGAGTGGTTCTGTGCTGATTATGGAGTTTGAGACGCTGGAAGAAGCAAAAATCTGGGCCGATGCTGACCCGTATGTGGAAGCTGGGGTCTATAAAAGCGTCAGCGTAAAACCGTTCAAACGCGTTTTCTAAGCACCAATACCGACACAAAAGCAGTGAAACGTTGCCTCAACGCAACAGGGCCGCCCAAGAGCGACCCTGTTGCGAGGTGCATTCAGAACAGGTTGCGACTGTTAAAGCAATCACAATCAACCCAGAGCTTCTATGGTAGAATGCGTCACCCTACCCCAGAGGTACGCTCTTATGTCATTCTTCGACGGATTGAAGTTTCTTTCCAGCCAAAAAACCAAAGTGACTTGCCCGGAATGCAAAGCAGTTACCGAACAGATTAGTTCAAAAGTTCGCAAAAACTCAACGCTGGTTTGCCCTAAATGTGGTGCACTTTTCCAACCTAAAGGTTGATCAAGAACTCCATTCGTACGCCACTGCGTAAAGCGAAAGACGCTGATGTTGCTGATGGTGGATCTGCCGGATACGGTAGATATGACGATAACGTCTGGACTGACCTTCCAGCCAGCGGCTTCTGCGGCGCTGAGACTGGCGTAACATGCGCCAGCGCCCGACTTCATTTCTGCTGCGTTTCATGCAAACTGTTCCCGTTAACGACGTTGCTGTGTTTCTTCTACACAGGCGGCGGGCACATTATAGGCCGATGATGTTGTGATCCAAGCCTTGTTTCACCCTAATCTGTCAGTTATCAGCTACCCTTGATGACAATCTGGTGAAGGTTTTTATGACCAGATCCGTTTTCAGAGGTAGCTGATTGATTGAAGGGTGTAAATTCTTTATAACATTCCCCTTTTCACTGACACTGCATACCTCCATCCTCATGGCTTGCGAACAGGACTCTTCGCCCTTATGACAACTTTTTATGCGGTAATTAGCTGGCTTTTGATTTTCGGCTACTGGTTACTGATCGCCGGTGTGACGCTGCGCATTTTAATGAAGCGACGCGCGGTACCTTCTGCCATGGCATGGTTGCTGATTATTTATATCATTCCGCTGGTGGGCATTATCGCCTATCTCTCTTTTGGTGAGTTGCACCTTGGTAAACGCCGGGCAGAACGCGCCAAGGCCATGTGGCCCTCAACGGCGCGCTGGCTGAATGACCTCAAAGGCTGTCACCGGATCTTTGCGACAGAAAACAGCGAAATCGCCAGCTCTCTTTTCCAGCTGTGTGAACGACGTCAGGGCATTGCGGGCGTCAAAGGCAATCAGCTTCAGCTGCTGACCACCAGCGATGACACGCTGCACGCCATCATGCGGGATATTGGCCTGGCGCGAAATAATATCGAGATGGTGTTTTACATCTGGCAATCCGGTGGCCTGGTCGATCAGGTGGCGGAATCGCTAATGGCGGCGTCACGTCGCGGAATTCACTGCCGCCTGATGCTTGACTCAGCCGGCAGCGTCGCCTTCTTCCGCAGCCCTTATCCTGCAATGATGCGTAATGCCGGTATTGAAGTGGTCGAAGCGCTGAAGGTGAATCTTTTCCGTGTTTTCCTGCGCCGGATGGATTTACGCCAGCACCGTAAAATTATTTTAATCGATAACTATGTGGCCTATACCGGCAGCATGAACATGGTCGATCCGCGTTTCTTTAAACAGGATGCGGGCGTGGGCCAGTGGATTGACTTGATGGCGCGAATGGAAGGACCGGTGGCAACGACCATGGGGATCGTCTATTCATGTGACTGGGAAATCGAAACTGGCAAACGTATTCTGCCACCTGAACCTGACGTCAACCAGATGCCGTTTGAGCAAGAAAGTGGCCACACCATTCAGGTGATCGCATCGGGTCCGGGTTTCCCGGAGGATATGATCCATCAGGCGCTGCTCACCGCCGCCTATTCCGCCCGAGAACAGCTGGTGATGACCACGCCTTACTTCGTACCGAGCGATGACCTGCTGCACGCTATCTGTACCGCAGCGCAACGCGGCGTGGATGTCAGTATCGTTATGCCAATGAAAAATGACTCTATGATGGTCGGCTGGGCCAGCCGCGCTTTCTTCAATGAGCTGTTAGAGGCGGGGGTTAAAATTTACCAGTTTGAAGATGGCCTGCTGCACACCAAGAGTATTTTAGTGGATGGGCAGCTAAGCCTGGTGGGTACGGTGAATCTGGACATGCGCAGTCTGTGGTTGAATTTTGAAATCACCCTGGTTATCGATGATGCAGGCTTTGGTAATGAGCTGGCTCAGGTACAAGAAGATTATATCGCCCGCTCCCACTTACTGGACGTTGAAGCCTGGCTGAAACGGCCATTCTGGCACCGGATCATCGAACGGTTGTTCTACTTTTTCAGCCCACTGCTGTAAAAGCAGCGGCGGGAATGTTTTAATAAGCCCAGCAATACACCACTTTTACTGATGAGAACGTTATGGATCTGAATAATCGCCTGACCGAAGACGAAACCCTTGAACAAGCCTACGACATCTTTCTGGAACTGGCGGGCGACAACCTCGATCCTGCTGATATCCTGATCTTCAACCTTCAGTTCGAAGAACGCGGCGGTGCGGAACTGTATGACCCGGCCGAAGATTGGGTAGAGCACGTAGATTATGACCTTAACCCGGACTTTTTCGCCGAAGTAGTGATTGGTCTGGCAGATGCCGAAGACCAGCCTATCAACGATATTTTCGCCCGTGTGCTGATGTGTCGTGAAAAAGATAACAAGCTGTGTCATATCCTCTGGAAAGAATAATTTCAGCCTTCTAAAGAAAAAACCTGCCATTGGCAGGTTTTTTTATACTTCCAAACTGATGTTAGTGAATCAGAGCGGATCCACTTTCAGGCAGGAAACCGCGTGGCGGAAGCTGCCTTCCAGCAATGGACGCGTGATCGCACATTCCGGCCCGGCAATCGGGCAGCGGGTACGGAACACGCAGCCTGAAGGCGGATTGATTGGCGAAGGCAAGTCCCCTTCCAGCAACTGAATCACCTTATTACGTTCTTTGTCCGGGTCCGGTACAGGCACCGCTGACATCAGCGCGCGGGTATAAGGATGTTGAGGATTGTGATAAACCTCGTCATAGGTGCCGAGCTCTACCGCATGGCCCAGATACATCACCAGCACGCGATCGGATATGTGTTTTACCACCGCCAGATCGTGGGCAATAAAGATCAATGACAGTCCCATTTCGCGCTGCAATTGCTGTAACAGGTTAACGACCTGTGCCTGAATCGATACGTCGAGCGCGGAAACAGGCTCGTCACAGATAATCAGTTTTGGCTCGAGGATCAGGGCACGCGCAATACCGATACGCTGGCACTGGCCACCGGAGAATTCATGCGGATAGCGGTTGATCAGGTTTGGCAACAGGCCCACCTTGAGCATCATCGCTTTCACTTTCTCCTTCACCTGCAACTTCGACATTTTCGGGTTATAAGTTTTCAGCGGTTCGGCAATGATCTCACCGATGGTCATTCGCGGATTAAGCGAGGCCAGTGGATCCTGGAAAATCATCTGAATATCGCTGCGGGTATGGCGCCATTCGGCATCAGACATGTTCAGCAAGTCTTTGCCCAGCCAGGCCACTTTCCCTTCGGTCGCTTTCACCAGCCCAATGATGGCACGAGCAAAGGTCGATTTACCGCAACCGGACTCCCCCACAACCCCCAGCGTTTCGCCTTCATAAAGACGCAGCGTCACGCCGTCGACGGCTTTGAGCGTTTTTGATGGCTGCCAGAACCACTGCTTGCCATCTTTGATGTCAAAGTGAACTTTCAAATCGGCGACTTCGAGCAGTACTTTTTTGTTCGGTGGCGCCTCATTCATGGACGGGCTATGCATAACTGTATGATCTGTCATACCAACTCCTCGACCGGCTTAAAGCAGGCACGTAAACGACCTTCACCGAAGCGCTCCAGCGGAGGCGCGGTATTACAGATTTCCATCGCGTACTGGCAGCGTGGCTGGAAAGGACAGCCTTTCGGTAAACGCAGCAAGTTTGGCGGGTTACCTGCAATGGTGGTCATCATGCCGCCTTCGGCATCCAGGCGGGGAACGGCATTGAGCAGGCCAATAGAATAGGGATGGCACGGGTCATAAAACACATCGCGGGCCTGACCGTATTCCATGGTACGTCCGGCATACATCACCAGTACTTTGTCACAAATTCCGGCTACAACCCCAAGGTCGTGCGTGATCATAATGATGGCGGTGTTAAATTCCGCTTTCAGCTCATTGAGCAACGTCATGATCTGCGCCTGCACGGTGACGTCCAGCGCGGTGGTCGGTTCATCAGCAATCAGTAATTTAGGGCGGCACAGCAATGCCATCGCAATCATCACACGCTGACGCATGCCGCCTGAGAATTCGTGCGGAAACATCTTCATACGTTTACGTGCTTCTGGCATTTTTACCGCGTCCAGCATCCGCACGGACTCGTCAAAAGCCTCTCTTTTACTCATGTGCTTATGCAGCATCAGTACTTCCATCAACTGCTCGCCCACACGCATGTAAGGGTTAAGCGAGGTCATTGGGTCCTGGAAAATCATCGAAATCTGCTCGGCACGCAGTTTGTTCAGCTGTTTTGGCGGCAGGTTAAGAATTTCACGTCCGTTGAATTTAGCTGAGCCCCCAATGCGGCCATTGCTGGCCAGCAGCCCCATCAGGGCAAAGGCGGTTTGCGATTTACCGGAGCCGGACTCACCGACGATACCCAGTGTTTCACCCGCGCGCAGGTCAAAGTTGAGATCATTAACGGCGGTAACATCACCGTCCGGCGTTTCAAAAGTCACGCGCAGATCTTTAACGTCAAGCAGGATTGGTGGTATCTGGCCGTCAACAGCCGCAGGGGCAGCAAAAGTGGAATGTTCAATGGTGCTCATGGTCGCACTCCTTAACGATCTTTCGGGTCGAGGGCATCACGCAAGCCATCGCCGATAAAGTTGAAACAAAACAGAGTCACAACCAGGAAGCCTGCTGGGAACAGCAGTAACCACGGTGAAACTTCCATTGAGTTGGCGCCGTCACTTAATAACGCGCCCCAACTGCTTAACGGCTCTTGCGTACCCAGCCCGAGGAAGCTGAGGAAGGATTCAAACAGGATCATGCTGGGTACCAACAGGGAAGCGTATACCACCACCACACCGAGCACGTTTGGCACAATATGACGCAACACGATATTACGTGTTGAGACCCCACTCACTAAGGCCGCTTCAATAAACTCTTTACGTTTCAGGCTAAGGGTCTGGCCGCGAACGATACGCGCCATGTCCAACCAGGACACCATGCCAATCGCCACAAAAATCAGCAAAATATTCTGCCCGAAGAAGGTGACCAGCAGGATAACAAAGAACATGAACGGGAAAGAATTGAGGATCTCGAGTAAACGCATCATCGCGGAATCGATCTTTCCGCCCAGATAACCGGACAGAGACCCGTACAAGGTACCGAGGATCACCGCCACAAACGCCGCAGCGACGCCGACCATCAGAGAGATACGACCACCAATAGCAACACGCACCAGCAGATCACGTCCAGAGGAGTCGGTACCGAAGTAGTGATGGGAGGCAAAATCAGGTGCGGCCGACATCATGTTCCAGTCGGTGTCCGCATAGGCAAATTGCGACAGTATTGGCGCGAAAGTCACGAACAGGGCGATGAACGCGAGGACGACTAAACTGGTAACAGCAGCGCGGTTACCCATAAAGCGGCGACGTGCATCCTGCCATAAACTGCGGCCTTCAACTTCCAGCTTTTCGCTGAAGTCTTCCAGAGCGTCGCTTTTTTTCTTACTTAGCATCATTGACAAGCTCCAGCATTAATAACGGATTTTCGGATCGATCACGGCGTAAAGCACATCGACGATCGCGTTGAACAGAATGGTCAGCGCGCCTACCAGAATCGTCAGGCTCAGTACCAGAGAGTAGTCACGGTTCAACGCCCCGTTAACAAACAGCTGGCCAATACCCGGCAATCCGAAGATGCTTTCGATAACCATTGAGCCGGTAATAATGCCGACAAATGCAGGTCCCATATAGGAGAGTACCGGCAGCAGAGCAGGTTTCAGCGCGTGGCGCAAAATGATGCGGTGCAGCGGTAAACCTTTCGCGCGCGCAGTGCGGATAAAGTTAGAGTGCAGGATCTCAATCATCGAACCGCGGGTGATACGCGCGATACTGGCAATATAAGCCAGTGACAGGGCCACCATCGGCAGGATCATATACTTCACCCCACCGCCGTTCCAACCGCCGCCCGGTAACCATTTCAGCGTAATGGAGAATATGAGCACCAGAAGCGGCGCCACCACGAAGCTCGGGATAACGACACCGGTCATGGCTACCCCCATTACCGTGTAGTCCCATTTGGTGTTCTGATTAAGCGCGGCGATAACACCGGCAGTCACACCAAAGACAATCGCCATAATGAATGCCGCCAGTCCGAGTTTCGCAGAAACCGGGAACGAGGCCGCAACCAGATTATTAACGGTGTAGTCCTTATATTTGAACGACGGGCCGAAATCGCCTGTTGCCAGTTGTCCTAAATAATTGAAGTACTGTTTATAGATGGGGTCATTGAGGTGATATTTGGCCTCAATGTTTGCCATAACTTCTGGCGGAAGATTACGCTCACCCGTAAATGGGCTTCCCGGCGCGAGACGCATCATAAAAAACGAGATGGTGATCAGGATGAATAGCGTCGGAATCGCTTCCAGACAGCGGCGTAAAATAAACTTTAACATTGCCCGTACCTGTTTCTAAGCCTGCACTACAGCTTGATAGTTTTGGCTTGATCGCCCCGGTAATCACAACGATATTACCGGGGCGGTGGCTCTTTGCTTTAGCACTGACTAAGTCAGTACCAAGAACGTTACCTTGATCAAACAACCAGCAGGACAGCTCGGGGATGCCCTGCTCTTTCGGCGATTAATGTTTGATAATGTACAGATCTTTAACGTAGACGTTGTCCTGTGGATCTTTACCGGTGTAGCCGCCGACGTAAGGTTTCACCAGACGGGCATTCACGTAGTAATAGACAGGCACGATGGCAGAATCTTTATCAAGCTGGGTTTCAGCTTTCTGATAAAGCGCTGCGCGCTCGTCATCAGTCTTCGCATTCAGCGTATCAGCAATCGCTTTGTCAAAGTCAGCGCTCTTATAGTGAGCGGTGTTGTTGCTGCTGTTAGAGAGCATGGTATTGAGGAATGAAGAAGGTTCGTTGTAGTCGGAACACCAGCCAGCACGTGCAACGTCGAAGTTGCCCTGATGACGGCTATCCAGGAAAGTTTTCCACTCCTGGTTTTCCAGTTTAACGTTCACGCCCAGATTTTTCTTCCAGATCGCTGCAGCAGCAATAGCCAGTTTCTTATGCAGATCTGACGTGTTGTAAAGCAGGCTGAAAGTTAACGGTTTAGCATCGGTATAACCGGCTTCAGCCAGCAATTTCTTCGCTTGTGCGTTACGTTGATCTTGAGTTTCTTTGAACCAGGCCGGTGGCGTCAGTTTAGCGCCATCAGTATAAGGTGGGGTGTAACCGTAAGCTGGCAGGTCACCCTGCGCTTTAACTTTATCAACGATAATATCGCGATCCAGACCCAGTTTCAGTGCGGTACGAACGCGCTCATCAGTGAACGGGGCTTTCTGGTTATTGATTTCGTAGTAATAAGTACACAGATACGGGTCAACATGAACTTCTGTTGGGATATCTTTCTTTAGTTTTTGGAACAGTTCGATCGGCATGTTGTTATAGGTCATGTCGATTTCACCGCTGCGGTAGCGGTTAACGTCTGTCACTTCTGAAGAGATTGGCAGGTAAGTGACCTGATTGATCACAGTTTTGGCGTTATCCCAGTACTCAGGGTTACGTTCCAGAACGATTTTTTCGTTGACGGTCCAGGCTTTCAGCTTGTAAGCGCCGTTGCTGACGTAGTTCTCTGGTTGGGTCCACTTGTCGCCAAATTTCTCAACGATTTTTTTGTTGACCGGCTTCATGGCTGTGTGGGACAGCATTTTAACGAAGTAAGGTACGGGTTCGCTCAGGGTGACTTCCAGAGTATGGTCATCGATGGCTTTCACACCTAACGTATCAGGACTTTTTTTACCAGAAATGATGTCATCGATATTCACGATGTGACCATATTGCAGGTAGCTTTCATAAGGAGAGGCAGTTTTAGGATCAGCCAGGCGCTGCCAGCTGTAAACGAAATCTTCGGCGGTAACGGGGTCACCATTTGACCATTTAGCGTCTTTACGCAGGTGGAAAGTCCAGACTTTAAAGTCTTTATTTTCCCAGGTTTCAGCAACGCCAGGGATCACGTGGCCATCGGCATTCGATGTATTTACCAGACCTTCAAGCAGGTCACGGATCACGTTGGATTCTGGAACACCTTCCACTTTATGTGGATCTAACGACTGGACTTCAGAGCCGTTATTACGTACCAGTTCTTGTTTATCAGCCAGTTTTACACCGGCGGGAACGTCAGCAGCGAATGCACTGCCTGCAGTAGCTACACCCATTGCAGCCATGATGCAGGCGGCGAGGATCGTTTTTTTTGTGATGTTGGTCATTGTCATTCAACTCCAGTTTTTATTATGAACTTGCGCACTATGGAGCAAGATAAACCCTTGCTGGGTTTTTGGTTGATCACGGGCAGGAACGAATTGCCCTGGAGAAAAACCAGATGATTTAGCCAAGCGAGGAAGCTGGCTATCCCCTACTACCTTCTGCTAACTGATGAAATTTGAGACTGTTAATCGCCTTTCAATTTCAGAGATCATTTTAAGGAAGACCTCCTCCCTTCACTTGCCGTGTCCAAAATGTTGCAACAGAGGACGTAATACCTTTTTAGAACACAGCAGGCTAATGCTTTATTTGTCTTAACTTTCCAGATTCAGATAGCACTGTGCTCGTCGCATAATTGAGTAGCTTGAGAAAATAGAGACAGTGAAAACTGATTCGCAGGATTGCTGGCCGCCGCAACGTTATGCATGAAAGGTGCCAAACACACCCGTTGGGAGATGCTGAAACATAAAGAATGTATGATTGTCTTTACATGCACAGGTTCGACCACGATACGCTCCAAAAACAAATGAAAGTGCTTATTCTCTTAGCGAGATCCGATCTCACTTCAGTATTAAACCGAAACAACTTTCCATTTGTGAAGACGTCCCGAAAATTATCAGAAGCCTGCTAACTGCGCCAATAAATTTTGCTAAAATGTTAAGCATTTCTCCTTTCTCTGTTATCAAACGATTTGAACCATTTTTGACAACATCAGAAAAAATCGAGTTAACATTATGTTTATTAAAGAAAAAATGCACAAAAAAGCTGTTATGCCTTGGACTCTACTGTCCAAAAAATCCGCTAACATAATAAGTCAACATTCAGTGCCTTTTAAGAATAAACAGCTATTTGTAGCGAGGTAAACACTAATAACATCTCGATACATCCTGCACAAGCCCTACAGAATGATGTGATTAATTTAACATCGAAACGGGCAGTAAAAGTGTCAATAAAGGGAATATTTGCTGCGGTAAACCGGGGGAAATAACAGTTTGAGTTATAAATAGGTTCAGGAAGTGAGTTTGCGCCACATTTAAGTGCAAGTGGTCACTAATAAAACATTAGTTGCACTATATTAATGCGTTCGATTATTAGTGGCGTTAATAATTCTCGCCACGTGGTATTCCCCCATTTCCTAAATGATAAGTGCGAGCCCGAGAAGAGGAGGAAGAAAGACGTTAAAGTAGACCGGGGAAAATAGCTTTAATACCGGTCACGATGAACTCAATACCCAGCGACATTAACAGAAGCCCCATAATACGAGTGATGACATTGATTCCGGTTTGACCCAGCAGACGCACCAGGAGTGGCGCAGCACGGAACAGTAGCCAGCAGCAGAAGGCAAAGAAGGCAATCGCGACCGTCAAACCCAGCAAATTTTGCCAGCCACTAAAACGCGAACTCCATACAATGGTCGAACTGATCGCACCCGGCCCGGCCATTAGAGGAAGAGCAAGTGGCACCACGCCGACATTTTCGCGAATTGCGGTTTCTGACTTCTCTTGCTTATTCTGTTTGTCCTCACCCAGTTTGCCGCTGATCATCGACATGGCAATGCTCACGACCAGAATACCGCCAGCGATACGGAACGAATCGATGGAGATGCCAAAAATATGCAAGATAGCATCACCCAGAAACAGGGCAGTCCACAATATAATGGCAACCGAAAGGTTGGCCGTCATGTTGGTTTTGTTTCTGCCTGCCGCCGCCTGATAGCTGGTCATGCTGATAAACACCGGCAAAATACCTACCGGGTTGACCAGGGCAAAAAGTCCCACGAAAAATTTGATATAGCCTGAAAAATCTAACAGTGATTGGCTCACGCAGAACTCCGCACAATATGCCAGTAAAGGATGGTCAAGATTGGGCGCTAATGTACTGGAATTGCCATTTTTACGCCACGCCGTTTCTCAGTATTTATCACCAGATATACAATAAAAAGCAGTGTTAAACACTAATGTTAAAAATTATCAACTTACATCGTACTAATTCCGTTATGATTGTGAAGCACATTAGTCACAATGAGAATTACTCTCACCAACCTAAAGCTGAAAGGAGTCAGCCACGGTCTTTTGTGATCCAGATCAAAAATCATCTAGCCATTAGTAGGTAAGCTTTGCGCATGGTCAGTGAGTAGGGCAAAGAGGACAAAACTATATTCACAGGATTTTTTAACAATTTATCTACTTACAGGATGTTCTTTTCCATTGAAAGCTGTTTCAGCAAATAAAGAGACAGAGACAACATACTGAGAACAATGGTAATAATTTGTTTCTCACAGTGTGTGGTAGCACAGCTATACTAGTTTCTGGCGGATTATTTACTAAAAGAGTTTAACTTTATCAGGAGAGCATTATGGCTGTAACAAATGTCGCTGAATTGAACGCACTCGTAGCACGAGTCAAAAAAGCCCAGCGCGAATATGCTAACTTCACCCAAGAACAAGTAGATAAAATCTTCAGCGCTGCCGCTCTGGCTGCCGCAGATGCTCGTATCCTGCTTGCGAAATTGGCCGTTGAAGAGTCCGGTATGGGTATCGTTGAAGATAAAGTGATTAAAAACCACTTCGCTTCCGAATACATCTATAACGCCTACAAAGACGAAAAAACCTGCGGTATCCTCTCTCAGGATGACACCTTCGGTACCATCACTATCGCTGAACCTATCGGCATCATTTGCGGCATCGTCCCGACGACTAACCCGACTTCTACCGCGATTTTCAAAGCGTTGATTAGCTTGAAAACCCGTAACGGTATTATCTTCTCTCCACACCCACGTGCTAAAAACGCCACCAACAAAGCGGCAGACATTGTTCTGCAAGCAGCGATTGCAGCAGGTGCGCCGAAAGATATTATCGGCTGGATCGACGAACCAAGTGTAGAACTGTCTAACCAACTGATGCACCACCCAGATGTGAACCTGATTCTGGCAACCGGTGGTCCAGGTATGGTTAAAGCAGCATACAGCTCTGGTAAACCCGCCATCGGTGTAGGTGCAGGTAACACTCCAGTCGTTGTGGATGAAACAGCCGACATCAAGCGCGTTGTTGCTTCTATCCTTATGTCCAAAACCTTCGATAACGGCGTGATCTGTGCTTCAGAACAGTCAATTATCGTTGTTGATTCTGTGTATGACGCTGTTCGTGAACGTTTCTCTTCACACGGCGGCTACATGCTGCAAGGCAAAGAGCTAAAAGCTGTTCAGGATATCATCCTGAAAAACGGTGGCCTGAATGCAGCTATCGTTGGCCAGCCAGCCGCTAAAATTGCTGAAATGGCAGGGATCAAGGTTCCATCACACACTAAAGTATTGATTGGTGAAGTGAAGAATGTTGATGAGTCTGAACCTTTCGCTCATGAAAAACTGTCCCCTACCCTCGCAATGTACCGTGCTAAGAACTTTGAAGACGCGGTAGAAAAAGCAGAGAAATTGGTAGAAATGGGTGGTATCGGCCACACCTCTTGCTTGTATACCGACCAGGACAACCAACCAGAACGTGTGAACTATTTTGGCGACAAAATGAAAACCGCACGTATTCTGATTAACACTCCAGCGTCTCAGGGTGGTATCGGCGACCTCTACAACTTCAAACTTGCTCCATCATTGACTTTAGGTTGCGGTTCATGGGGTGGTAACTCCATCTCTGAAAACGTCGGTCCTAAACATTTGATCAACAAGAAAACTGTAGCGAAGCGAGCAGAAAACATGTTGTGGCATAAACTTCCGAAATCAATCTACTTCCGTCGTGGCTCATTGCCTATCGCTCTGGAAGAAGTCGCGACTGACGGTGCTAAACGTGCCTTCATCGTAACTGACCGTTTCCTGTTCAATGCCGGTTATGCTGACCAGATCACCAGCGTGCTGAAAGGCCACGGGATCGAAACTGAAGTGTTCTTCGAAGTGGAAGCGGACCCAACACTGAGCATCGTGCGTAAAGGTGCTGAACAGATGAACTCCTTCAAACCAGACGTTATCATCGCGCTGGGTGGTGGTTCACCGATGGACGCCGCAAAAATCATGTGGGTTCTGTACGAACATCCAAACACACAGTTCGAAGATTTGGCGTTGCGCTTTATGGATATCCGTAAACGTATCTACAAATTCCCGAAAATGGGCGTAAAAGCGAAAATGATCGCGGTTACCACCACTTCCGGTACTGGTTCAGAAGTTACACCATTTGCGGTTGTGACTGATGATGCAACAGGTCAAAAATATCCACTGGCTGACTATGCGTTAACCCCGGATATGGCAATTGTCGATGCCAACCTGGTGATGAACATGCCTAAATCACTTTGTGCTTTTGGTGGTTTGGATGCCGTCACTCACGCACTTGAAGCTTATGTTTCAGTGTTAGCTAACGAATATTCAGATGGCCAGGCTCTGCAGGCGCTTAAACTGCTGAAAGAATTCCTGCCAGCAAGTTATAAAGATGGCGCGAAAAACCCGGTTGCTCGTGAACGTGTTCACAATGCGGCAACCATCGCGGGTATCGCTTTTGCCAACGCCTTCCTGGGTGTTTGTCACTCTATGGCCCATAAATTGGGTTCAGAGTTCCATATCCCACACGGCTTAGCTAACGCCATGTTGATTTCCAACGTTATTCGTTACAACGCGAATGACAACCCAACCAAACAGACTGCTTTCAGTCAGTATGACCGCCCACAAGCGCGTCGTCGTTATGCAGAAGTCGCTGACCACTTAGGTCTGAGCGCACCTGGTGACCGTACTGCACAGAAAATTGAAAAACTGTTGACCTGGTTGGATGAAATCAAAGCAGAACTGGGCATCCCGGCTTCAATTCGTGAAGCTGGTGTTCAGGAAGCTGACTTCCTGGCGAAAGTGGACAAACTGTCTGAAGATGCGTTCGATGACCAGTGTACCGGTGCTAACCCGCGTTACCCGCTGATTGCTGAATTGAAACAGATTCTGCTGGATACTTTCTACGGTCGTAAATTCAGTGAAGAAGAAACGGATGTGGTTGAGACTGCTCCCGCTGTAAAAGTGGAAAAAAAGTCTGCCAAGAAATAATTAGCTAACTGGCTAAAACAAAAAACCCGCTTCGGCGGGTTTTTTATTGGTCGTGGTTTGTGATTCAATTCTGCGGTCCACTCGCGTTGGTCTTTCACGCCGATTCAGGGGCATCGCTACCGGACGCTGACATCGCCTCTTTGAAATGCTTACGGCAGACAGAGACGTAGCTCTCATTGCCACCTATCACCACCTGCGCGCCATCATGCAACGGTTCACCCTGTTCATCCAGCCGTAACACCCGATTAGCTTTACGCCCACAATGACAGATAGTTTTAAGCTCAACCAATTTGTCAGCCCAGGCCAGTAAATATTCGCTGCCTTCAAATAACTCCCCTCGAAAGTCAGTACGTAACCCATAACACAGCACCGGGACATCCAATTCATCGACAACGTCCGTCAGTTGTGCCACCTGCGCCTTAGTGAGGAACTGGCTTTCATCTATGAGCACACAATGTACCGTCTGTTCACGGTGCTCCTGCGCAATCATAGTGAAGAGTTCGCTGTCCTTATTATACAGTTGTGCCTGCGAAGAAAGGCCAATTCGCGAACTGACTTTACCCACACCAAAACGATGGTCAAATTCAGCGGTTAATACCAAAGTGCGCATTCCTCGCTCTTGATAGTTATATGAAGACTGTAGCAAAGAAGTCGATTTTCCGGCGTTCATCGCTGAATAGTAGAAATAAAGTTGAGCCATAAAACGGCAACTCCAAAGGTATATTGAGGGGTTAAATGCTGTGTTATCAATTGTATCATAAGCTCACGGCACACTAACATTGGGTTGTGTGCGTGCTACAAAATCAGGCAAAAACAACCATTTCCTACCCAGGTAAACGTCACAGTTATTTACAATCGAATATTAGGAATAAGTTTAAAGTATATTAATTTTTCTACTCTGTTCGCTTACTAAGGCGGGTGAATCTGACACTAAATAAACAGAAAAAATGGAGGTCGCTTATTCACTGGCGCTTAATCGATATGCCGGCCAATCCACCGCAGTCGCCCAATACCCGACCCTAATGGCACTTATAGGTAAGCGGATACTAGCGATATCCTTACATTTTTGGCACCCCATTGATGACACTTGAAGCCTTATAATTTCGTTACACTACGCATCTGACTTATAAAATTCCCGGAGGAAGTTCACAAAAAAAAGAGAGTACACATATTGAAATTTAGGTTATAGACACCAGATAAATAGGGCTGTTTAAGGCGATTATATTTTTATCAGGCAATACAATTACGGTTATAAATGGTAAAATCCCGTCAACAAAACAAATTGGCTATTGCAGAACGCTAAAGAGCAATCTATTATTAGCTCAACGCCCCCCACCAATATAATTCGAGACTAGTATAATGAGCGAAGCATTAAAGATTCTGAACAACATCCGTACTCTGCGCGCACAAGCAAGAGAATGTACTCTGGAAACTCTGGAAGAGATGCTTGAGAAATTAGAAGTTGTAGTTAACGAACGCCGTGAAGAAGATTCTCAGGCTGCTGTTGAGATCGAAGAACGCACTCGTAAACTGCAACAATACCGTGAAATGCTGATTGCTGATGGCATTGATCCTAACGAATTGCTGCAAACTATGGCTGCAACTAAAGCAACCGGTAAAGCAAAACGTGCTGCACGTCCTGCTAAATACAAATACATTGATGAGAACGGCGAAAACAAAACCTGGACTGGCCAGGGTCGTACTCCAGCAGTGATCAAGAAAGCCATCGAAGAACAGGGTAAAAAGCTGGATGATTTCCTGCTGTAATAATTTATTACTGCTTCAGCTTAATACGTCTGACAAAGCCCACCCTTATCCGGTGGGTTTTTTTTCGTTCTAAAGCCGACCCTAAGGCACCCTTTACCGCATATTGATGAGTTTCTATTATCAGTTGTTGAATTATCCATCAGCTATCTGTCGGGCACGAAATGCCAATCTATTAGGATAAATAGTGCGAATAAAAAAGGGCTGCCGAAGCAACCCTGATTCTTGTAAACTCGCCCTATTTACTGCTGGTAGAAATCACGATACCAATTAACGAAGTTCTGTACTCCTTGCTCTACCGGCGTTTCAGGCCTGAAGCCTATAGCTTTAAAGAGCGGCTCCGTATCCGCGCTGGTATCGAGTACATCACCAGGCTGTATCGGTAGCATGTTTTTACGCGCTTCCACGCCCAACGCCTTTTCCAGCGCCTGAATATAGGTCATCAGACTAATGGGATCGCTATTGCCGATATTGTATACCACATAGGGTGCCGAGCTACTGGCGGGCGAGCCTTGCTCTACGGTCCAGTCTTTATTGGCAACCGGAACGACGTCCTGTAAACGCACCACGGCTTCGGCAATATCATCAATGTAGGTAAAATCACGGCGCATTTCACCGTGGTTATAAACATCAATGCTGTTACCGGCAAGAATAGCCTTGGTAAACTTAAACAACGCCATATCAGGGCGTCCCAGAGGCCCGTAGACAGTAAAGAAGCGCAATCCGGTAGTGGGTAGTCCATAAAGATGTGAATAGCTGTGGGCCATCAGCTCGTTGGCTTTTTTAGTGGCAGCATACAAAGAAATAGGATGGTCAACCGAGTCCTCTGCAGAGAAAGGCTGTTTTTTGTTCAGACCATAAACGGAACTCGAGGATGCATAAAGAAGATGCCCCACTTTATTATGGCGACAACCTTCCAGAATGTTCACAAATCCAATCAGGTTCGAATCCGCATAGGCTAAAGGGTTTTCGAGAGAATAACGAACCCCTGCCTGTGCCGCTAAATGAATTACCCGGTCAAACTGCTGCGAAGTAAAGAGTTCTGCCATACCGCTGCGATCGGCAAGATCCAATTTGATAAACGTAAATCCCGGTTTATTTTCCAGCAACGTCAAGCGTGTCAATTTAAGGTTGACGTCATAATAATCATTGAGATTATCAATGCCCGTCACCTGATGACCCGCATCAAGCAGCTGTTTCGCTACAAAGCATCCAATAAAGCCAGCGGCTCCTGTGACTAAAAACTTCATGAGCTCCCCTTACAGAACTGGATTAACAGATGCGCCACGGCCGATGGCATAGTAAGTAAAACCACGTTTAATCAAACGCTCTGGGTCAAACAAATTGCGTCCATCAAAAATAACCGGATTTTTCAGCGTTGCTTTGATCACGTCAAAGTCAGGTGCGCGGAAATTTTGCCATTCGGTACAAATAATCAACGCGTCGGCACCATGTAGCGCCGCTTCTTTTGTACCCATTAATTCCAAATCATCCCGATACCCGTAAATACGCTGGGCTTCATTCATCGCTTCAGGGTCATAGGCTTTAATTTTTGCACCCGCAGCCCACAACTGCTCCATTAACACGCGGCTCGATGCTTCACGCATGTCATCGGTATTCGGTTTAAATGAAAGCCCCCATAAAGCGAATGTCTTCCCTTGCAGATTTTGCCCGAAGTGGCGATGAATAAACTCCGGCAATTTATACTTCTGCTGATAATTAACCTGTTCAACAGCTTGTAACAGTTTCGGTTGGTAACCAATTTGCTCCGCCGTACGAATAAGCGCCTGAACATCTTTTGGGAAACAGGAACCGCCATAACCGCAGCCAGGGTAAATAAAGTGATAGCCAATACGGGAATCAGAACCTATGCCCTGACGCACTTTTTCAATATCCGCCCCCAGTAACTCAGCCAGATTGGCCATTTCATTCATAAAGCTGATTTTGGTCGCCAGCATGCAGTTAGCTGCATATTTAGTTAATTCAGCGCTGCGGATGTCCATCAGGATCATGCGATCGTGGTTACGGTTGAAAGGTTCGTATAATTCACGGACCGGATCGATAGCATTCGGGTTATCTGTACCAATAACAATGCGTTCTGGACGCATACAGTCTGCGACCGCAGCACCTTCTTTTAGAAACTCAGGGTTAGAGATGACATTAAAGCTAATATCGCAGCCACGCTGTTTGAGGGCTTCGGTCATAACTTCACGGACTTTATCCGCTGTCCCGACGGGGACAGTTGACTTATCAATGACAACTTTAGGTTCAGTCATATACTGCGCGATGGTACGCGCCACGGCAGTGACGTACTGGAGATCAGCTGAGCCGTCTTCGTCCGGGGGGGTTCCGACAGCGATAAACTGAATCTCAGCATGCGCCACCCCATCCTGGGCATTGGTGCTAAAACGCAAACGGCCAGATTCATAGTTTTCTTTGACTAACGGGGCCAGACCCGGTTCAAAAATAGGGATTTGACCATTTTTCAGGTTTTCGACTTTCTTAGCGTCGACATCAATACACAATACTTCGTGTCCCACTTCCGCTAATACCGCAGCCTGCACCAGCCCAACATAACCGATTCCAAAAACCGTTACTTTCATCAGAGAATTCCTAACATGTGATTTTTAAGAAGGGATATAAAACGCCCATTATAATTCCTGTGGCGCAGTATAACAGTTTCGCTCAGAGGCGCGCCTTCAATGACATAGTTTGTATCAAACGTAAAAGGTCAGAATGGATAAAAACAGAAAAGTTCAATCACGGAGTGTTAATTGAAATAAAAAGCAGCAATCAGCTAAATGGTTGAATATTGATTTAAAAAAGTGTGTTGTCGCTGGAAAGCATCAGACGTAACCGTCCTCCGGCACCCCATACCTGGCACTGAAAAGCCTCGCAACGCTGACTTATCTGGTTAGAGAAAGTGGAACCCGTTGTACCCAGCGGTACACCGTTGCTCAACTGAATTTGGTTAGTGCCGGTATTCACATTGGCATGCAAACCGGCACTAACCAAAATCAAATTTTTCTGTTCCGCGTTGTAATAACCCAGCAACAGCGGAAACTGTCCTTCCAGACGAGCCTGTTTGAACAGCTGATTGACTTGTTTAAGCAGCGTCGACATCTGTGGTAAACGCTGATGCTGGTCACTCAGGTGATCGCGCAGCAACGCGTTGAAAATCGCACGAAGTAATAACGCGGCCAATACGCCGCTCTCTTTAGCACGGGTCACATCCAGGCAGTAGAAACCGAGATCCTTGGAAGAGAGCGCGGCGATATCCAACACCAGCCCGGCATTTTCAGCCATCGTCAGTTGCCGATAATTTATCCGGCAATGGGCCAGCGTCTGCTGTACCGGCGGCTGCAACTCTTGTAGCAGTCTGGAGGCCTCGCGGGGGTTGCGACAGAGTGCTTCCCAATCCTGCATAAGGTCGCTTTTTTGCAATGCCTGAGAAGTGAACAATTTAGGGAACAAACTCGCCAGCAGCGCATCGCGCAGGCGCTGGAGATCAGTGATAGGTTTGAGCAGAACATCCTCAACGCCCAACCGCAGCATGGTTGCCACATCGGTCATTTTATCAGTCGCCGAGATAACCAATACGGGCGTTTTGATTCCCTGAAGGCGTAAGTTCTCAACGAACTCGATGCCGCCCATTTCAGGCATGGCCAGATCGCATAAAATCAGGTCTGGCGGATAATCTTCCACCAGCGCTAATGCTTCCAGACCATTAACGGCTTCGGTGAAGGTTGCACCCAATGAACTCACGTACCCAGCTAGCACCGACCGGAAAACGGCTTCGTCTTCGACGATCAGAATATGCTTGCTTGTAAGTGGCTTATCCATCGGGGTCTCCCAGTTATTCTTCTCTTAATAGTGGCTCATAAAGGCTGATTTTGCCTGACAGAATTGTCAGATTCCTTCAATGCCTTTTTAACTGACTCAGAAATGTTTGTTTTTTATCAAAGGGAGTAATTGCTCTCTTTGTTTCTCGACGGCCACTCTTCCAGCTTCAATGGCTTCTTCTGCGCGGTGAAAATCCAGCATGGAAATTTGCGGGCAAAAAGGTTGTATCACGACATCCGGCGGATCCCCGGCCATACGGTTTCGCTTCAGACGATTTTCCAGAACCTGGATCGATGTAGACATGATTTCCATGGCGGTCGGACTGACATCCGGGCGCCGCGCCGTTGGCCGCGAGAGGCGTTGACGAATTTTGTCCCGCCATCCCAACGCTTTTTCATTATGCAGGCTATCCAGCGTAACGGGGGCTGAAAGCAGGTCCTGATGCATCAGGTGAGCATCATGCTGCAGGTCCACGGCGATGACGATATCGGCACCAAGCGCGCGCGTCAGTGATACCGGCACCGGATTGACGACCGCGCCATCCACCAGCCAGTAACCGTTGTGCCACACGGGCGCCAGCAGGCCAGGCATACTGCATGAGGCGCGAATGGCCTGATGTAAATCCCCTTTCGTCAGCCATAATTCCCGCCCAGTACTGAGATTGGTCGCCACGGTACCAAACTTACAATGGCACTGCTCGAAGTCATTCACCCGAATCAACTGAGCAACGGCATTAAACACTCGCTCCCCGCGCAGTAATCCTCCGCGACGCCATGAAAAATCCATCAGGCGCAGCACATCCCAGTAACTGAACGATCGTACCCAGCCTTCCATCGCAGGCAGACGCCCGCTGACGTGTGCCGCCCCGACCAGTGCGCCAACTGAACAGCCAGCAACCACATCAATCTGAATGCCCATCTCTTTCAGTGCGTTGATCACACCAATGTGAGCCCAGCCTTTAGCAGCACCCGCGCCAAGCGCCAGCCCGATCTTAAATTGCCTGCCCGTGCCCGTATTTGCTTCCATTTTTGGTGACTCCCGACCGTTGGGTTTTGATTGACCGTGCAAGTGCGTTGTCACCCGGCAAGGTTGTTAGGTAACATAACGCCATCATGCATTCAATAGCGCACCCTGCGCAGTTCTTGCCCATCCAGGAGTTACTTTGTCACATCCTTGCCCCTGTGGTAGCGGTGCAGCGTTTGAAAAGTGTTGCCAACCTTTTCTGTTAAACGCACTTTCTGCACCAACTCCGTCAGCCCTGATGCGTTCGCGCTACAGTGCTTACGTGATGAAAAATGCCGATTACCTGATTGAAACCTGGCATCCCGATTGCCAGCCCGCACGCTGGCGTGAAAGTCTTGAAGAAGGCTTTGCCAACACGCACTGGCTGGGCCTGAACGTGATCACCCGGCAAGAAGTCCCAAACATTGACGAAGGTTTTGTCGAATTTGCCGCACGCTTTCAGGAGCAAGGTACCGACGCGGTGCATCTGGTTCATGAACGTTCGCGCTTTCTTCGTGTGAATGAACGCTGGTATTATATCGACGGAGTCAAACCGCAGCCCGGCAGAAACGACACCTGCCCGTGCGGTTCCGGCAAAAAATATAAGAAATGTTGCGGTCGCTAACGCTGCCCAGCCGATCTGCTGCATTATCATTACGACATCCAGAATCACGACGTCCAGGACAGGATCCTCACCGCCATGCCGCAACAAAATGTACAAACTAAGGTTTTACGCACCATCTGCCCGGATGCAAAAGGCCTGATCGCTAAGATCACCAATATTTGCTACAAGCACGAACTGAACATCGTGCAGAACAACGAATTCGTTGACCACCGCACCGGGCGTTTTTTTATGCGCACCGAACTTGAAGGCATTTTCAACGACAACACTCTCCTCGCCGATCTCGACAGTGCGTTACCAAAAGGCTCCGTGCGTGAACTGCACAGCACTGGCCGCCGCCGCATTGTCATTCTGGTGACGAAAGAAGCGCACTGCCTGGGTGATTTGCTGATGAAAGCCACCTACGGCGGTTTGGATGTGGAAATTGCGGCAGTCATCGGCAATCACGACACCTTGCAGACCCTGGTCGAACGCTTTGATATTCCGTTCCATCTGGTCAGCCATGAAGGCCTGACACGCGAACAGCATGACAGCGCCATGATTGAACAAATCGACCTGTATCAGCCCGACTATGTGGTGTTAGCGAAATACATGCGCGTACTGACCCCGGGTTTTGTGCAGCACTATCCTCATCAGGTGATCAACATTCATCACTCGTTCCTTCCGGCATTTATCGGCGCACGTCCTTATCATCAGGCCTACGAACGCGGTGTAAAAATAATCGGCGCAACGGCGCACTATGTGAATGACAGTCTGGATGAAGGCCCGATCATCATGCAGGACGTCATTAACGTCGATCACACCTATACCGCAGAAGACATGATGCGTGCAGGCCGTGATGTGGAGAAAAACGTTCTTAGCCGCGCGCTTTACCGCGTTCTGGCCCAGCGCGTCTTCGTTTACGGAAATCGCACCGTTATTTTGTGATCCGCTGCCCGGCGGTGTTTTTGTACAGAGAAGCACCGCCACGGGCAAAAAAACATCAAATGAACATTATTATCAGTTTCAGCACTTTACAGGCTCGTTTCATTTGGTATTATGCGCCCCGTTCACCGCAACAGCCGATGCCGTGAACGAAGTCAATGCAGTATGTAGTACACAATTCGAAATCCACGAATTTCGTGGTGGGGTTCCCGAGCGGCCAAAGGGAGCAGACTGTAAATCTGCCGTCATCGACTTCGAAGGTTCGAATCCTTCCCCCACCACCATCTCAAATACGTCAGCCTTACCTTCCAATAAAACACAAATCAAACATACAAATACACGCTGGGAAGGATAGAGAACCTTCGACTCGAAGGTTTGAGCCGAGCGAAGCGAGACAACGTTGCGCAGCAACGACCCGCAGGGCGAGGCCAAAGGCCGAGTCATCCTTCCCCCACCACCATCTCAAATACGTCAGCTTTACCTTCCAATAAAACACAAATCAAACATACAAATGCACGCTGGGAAGGATAGAGAACCTTCGACTCGAAGGTTTGAGCCGAGCGAAGCGAGACAACGTTGCGCAGCAACGACCCGCAGGGCGAGGCCAAAGGCCGAGTCATCCTTCCCCCACCACCATCTCAAATACGTCAGCCTTACCTTCCAATAAAACACAAATCAAACATACAAATGCACGCTGGGAAGGATAGAGAACCTTCGACTCGAAGGTTTGAGCCGAGCGAAGCGAGACAGCGTTGCGCAGCAACGACCCGCAGGGCGAGGCCAAAGGCCGAGTCATCCTTCCCCCACCACCATCTCAAATACGTCAGCCTTACCTTCCAAAAACAAAACCCTCAAAAATACTCATATCTACTAGCCTAATTTTATCACCCTGTCCGCTGACTCTATGGTCGATGGCCGGTGAGCGATAAATATTCGCGTAATATCCAGCTCGCTGATGGCCTGATTGATTCTGGCTTCATTATCAAGATCCAAATGGCTGGTCGCTTCGTCGAGGAACAAAATGGCCGGACGGCGATACAGCGCACGGGCGATGAGTAACCGCTGCTTCTGGCCGCCGGACAAGCTGCCGCCCAGTTCACTGATTAGCGTTTCATAACCCATCGGCATCTTCTCAATATCATCATGAATATTGCAGCGCGTCGCGCAATCGATAATGCGTGCCTCATCTTTCTGTTCGTCGAAACTGGCAATATTTTCCGCGATAGAACCAGCAAACAGCGTGTCATCCTGCAACACGCAGGCAATGCAACTGCGATAGTTATTCAACCCGGCGGTGGTGATATCCATGCTGTTGAACAAAATCCGTCCGCTGGTTGGCGAGAGCAAACCCGTCATGATTTTCATCAGCGTGGTTTTACCCTGCCCTGACGGCCCGACAATCGCCACGCTCTCACCGGCAGCCACGGACAAATTGAGGCCGTTAATCAGTGGCGCTGACACGCTGTCATACTGGAAAACCAGATCACGCACGTCCAGCGACGCGGCTTCACCGGGACGTAACAACGCCCGTTCCGGCAAGCTCTGTTCGGTGTCAGTCAGTGCAATATCAGCGATGCGGTCCCGATGTAGCGACAGCATGCGCAGTTGCAGCACCATATTGAGCAGGTTGGCTGCGCGCTCGGAAAACTGCCCGCGATAAGTATTGAACGCCACGAACATCCCCAACGTCATATGGCCATCAATCACCTGCGTCGCACCCAGCCACAACAACGCCACTTGATCGAGAGTCGCGATCAGCGTGTTGCCTCCGGTAAACATCATCTCGAACTTCGTCTTGCGTACCGTGGCATTGGCGTTATCAATATTCATATTCAGCCAGAAATTGGCCCGTGCTTTCGACAGCCCCAAGGCTTTAAGCGTGCTAATGCCATACAGCGTCTCCATAAAATGAGAACCCGCGCGCGCGCCCTTTACAATCTGCTCTTCGGATACCTGCCGGTAAGCGTTATAGGTGGAGAGGCGAAAAATAACACACACCGCCGTAAAACCCAGGATCACCCAAATCAGCCAGCCGCCGTACAGCACCATCATCACGATCAGGCCAATGGACATTATTCCGTCGATAATACTGTTGACCACGTTAGTGGTCAGCGTGGTGCGCAGGGTATCGAGGGAGGTAAAGCGCGACTGAATATCCCCCAGCTTACGCTTCTCGAAGTAGTCGAGAGGTAATTTGAGCAGATGATCAAACAACCGCGCTTTCCACTGCACGTCGATAAGCGTACTCATTACCAGCGACGTCCAGGCGCGCAGCATACTGACGCCGGTGCGAAAGAGAATGAAGAACAACAAACCGAGGCAGATGAGCGTCAGCAGATCGGGATCTTTGGCCGGGATAACATGGTCCATCACCAACTGCATACCGACCGGCAACAGCAAGTTGACCGACTCGATCATCAGCGACAGACAGAAAATTTTGGTCAGCGCAGGTATCAGGCCACTGACGTTGCCCATCAGGTTGCGCAGATTCAGCCGCACCCGTGGTTTTTCACAGGTAAAACCACTGTCCGGCCACAGTTCCAGCGCAACCCCGGTGAAATGCTCAGAAACTTCGCGAAGACCCAGTGAGCGACGGCCAAAGGCCGGATCATGAATGATCACTTTGCCCTGTTTAACGGCCACCAACACCACGAAATGGTTGAGGTCCCAGTGCAAAATACAGGGGGTTTTCAGCGCGTTTAGCTCATCAATGTCCAGCTTCAGCGCACGGGATTTAAGCTCGTTGGCATTACCGATATCCATCAGCGTGCGCAACGTCGCTCCACGGGATGAAATACCATAACGCTGGCGCAAACTCTGCAAATCCACATGCTTACCGTGATACCCGCAGATCATGGCCAGACAGGCTAAACCGCACTCAGCCGCTTCGGTCTGAATGATTTGTGGGACTTTATGGCGAAAGCCGAAATGCAGGCGGTCCGCCAGCTCGCGTACGTTATCGAGATTCATTAATTGGCCCCACCACGCTTTTCTTCATGCTGTAATACGGTGACAACATCCATTGATAGAGTGGACGTTTTTCCAGGAACAGGGTCGATTCCACCTTCATCCCACTGGATAACGTCAGTGCCTCGCCATGCCAGTTGAGTTGGTTTTTTTCCAACGACACCATCACTTTGTAATAAGGGCCGCTGACCTTTCCATTGGCATCACGCGGTGCGCTGGAATAGGAATTCAGCTCCTGCTCCGACACTGGCGCTGACGAAATTGAGTCTACTTTTCCGGGGAACTGCCCATACTTTTCAAAAGGGTAGGCCTCATAACGGATATTGATATGCTCACCCGGTTTGACATAAGGCAGGCTTTCGTTGGGAAGCCAGGCAACTAAGAAGAAGGGGGAGTTTTTGGCAGGCACCAACTGCGCCAGGCTGTCTCCTGCATTGACCATCTGGCCCGGCGTTACGCTCAGAGAAGAGATTTTGCCGTCGGTCGGCGCGGTGATCAGCAGTGAACCTTTGGCATCGGCCTGCGCCAACTGACGCTCCAGATCGTTTCGCTGATAGCCATATTGTGAAATCTGATTATCAAAATCAGCGGCTTTGGTCACCAGCTCGCTGCGCAGATTGGTTATCTGCAGGGACTCCTGAATCGACTGGGTGTTGAGGCCCTGGAAAGAGGTTTGCTGTTGATAGAAAAGATAGCGCTGATTGTTCAACTGGTCGGTATTAATCAGCCCTTTCTTCTGATAAGCGCCGTAATTTTGCATACTTTTTTTCATCGCATTCAGCCCTTCCTGCGCTGAATCCACCATGCTCTGTGACACCTGATGCGCTTTCTCGTACTGCTCCAACTGCTGCTGTAAATTCTCCAGCGTGGCGCGTTTATTGTTCTGCAACTGCGAAATGATGGTATCGATGTGCTCACGCTGCTTTTTGATCGCAGCCAGCGTAGTGGTGCTGACATTCCCGGCCTGCGTGACACGGCTGACGTCAATCTGATACAGCGGCTGGCCCTTTTTGACCAGCTTATCCGTAGCGACAAACAGCCCGGTGATCACCCCCTGTTCGGGGCTGAAGAGGTTGATACTGTGCGGTTGGGTGATGACTTCTCCGCTGACGTTAATGCGCCGCGTGTAATTGGCGGAAATCAGAAAAGTCAGCAAGGCCACCATAAAGAGTACGGTCAGTGAAATCAGGATCCACATTGGCCAGCCCGCCAACAGCAATGCCTTTCCCGCCCAGTGGCTTTGTTGATGCTCATTAACCTCTTTACGAAAGAGCATGGCGGTCAATCTCCATGAACATACGGGCAGCTCCTCAGAATAGTCATCATGAGAAGATAGTCAGCCCCAAGGACACTGACAATGGCGATTACTCTGAAACAGCTTAATAGCACCTGTAAAACAGCGGGTTATAAATTTATTTAACTTAAGGAGATTATTCCTAGTCACCTCGCCGTCAGTCTGATCTAGGCTTAAGTCTCTTGAGGGCATCACGCAAAACAGATTGACCCGATGCCTTCATAAGGTCCCAGGAGTACGGGATCGCTGTTCAACTGACAAGAGGATGACCCAAGATGAAACAATTAACAGAACGTGACATTGAAATGGTTAATGGTGCTGGTTGGTCTGAAGACGTGAATAAAGTCGCTGATCGCCTGTCTAGCTTCGGTCAGGATGCAGTGAGTGATACCGGTAATGCCGTGAATAAAGCCTATGACCAAATTTCCAAAGGTCTGGCTGATGCACAAAATTACCTCACCACCTAGTTTTAACCTGAAGTACCAAAAACCTTGTATCTCACCCTGAGTTTACAATTGGGTTCATGCTGGCGCTCACTTCGGTGAGCGCCTTCTTTTTTGTCTTATCGCCACAGAGTTGCTTAAACGCCGGCATTTCGCTTATCGGTCTTCACCAAACTGGCTTTCAGCTTGCCAATCAGTTCACGTCGAAAATCGCCCAGCTTTGGTTTATCCCCCTCCAGCCACGGCAACGGACGGCACAATTCCATGGTTTTTATTCCCAGCCGCGCCGTGAGTAAACCCGCGCCAATCCCCTGCGCTGCGCGTGCAGAAAGACGCGCGGCCAGATCCTGAGACATCCAGTCCATGCCCACTTCCCTCACCAGCTCAGAAGCGCCCGCAAAAGCAATATTGAGCAACACCAGACGGAACAGACGCAGACGGCTGAAGTAACCCAGTTCAATGCCATAAAGCACGGCAATGCGGTTCACCAGACGCAGATTTCGCCAGGCAATAAAGGCCATATCCACCAGTGCCAGCGGGCTAACTGCGATCATCAGCGCCGACTCAGCGGCCGAATGGCTGATTTCACGGCGCGCCTGTGCGTCCAGCACCGGCTGTACCAGTCGGGCGTAAAGCTCCACCACTTCACGATCGTTTTGTGTTTCATGCAGTGAAGCCTGCCAGCGCTGCAACGCCGGGTGGCTTTGGTCCAACCCGGCCTGTGCGGCCAGCTTCTCGCAAAAGACCCGTCCCTGTCCCAGACCGTGGCTGTGCAGCAGGTCACGCGCCGTATCACGCTCGTCGGCACGCTGGCGCAAACGATACAGGCGTCGCCATTCGGTCAGAACCGAACCGACTCCCGCCACGACAATCAGGCCACCGGCGATACAACCGCCAAGCGCTATCCAATCCTGCTGAACCCACGCGCTGTGTATCCACTGCACGCCTTGCGCCACCACACTGATGCCAAAGACGGCCAGCCCCAGCCGGACCATTTTGCCCCACAGGCTGCGACGCGGCTTCAGCGCGCGGTTAATGACGGCTTCGGCTTCACCATCTTGTTGTTCAATTTCCGCTTCGGTTGAATTCACCGGTAAAAAACGTTCGGCCAGTGCACCATCAAATGTCTGACCGGCACGCAGCACCGGCTGCTCAGGCTCTTTCAGTTCCTGTTCGAAATCGATACGCGGTTTGATTGGCTCGCTCATCGCATTTTATCTCCCAGTAAAAACTCCATCACCGCGTCCAGACGGATATGCGGTAACGGTGCATCCACGCTCATTTCACGCGGACGAAATTCGTCGAAATGAAAACCCTGTTGCTGCCAGAAAGCAGCCCCCGGCAGGCGTGCAGGCACTTCACCGGGAAACACCGTCAGCGGCGCGCCATCACTCAGACGGTGACCTTTCAGCGCTGGCAGCGGCTGGCCCTGATACTCCACGATCCCCGTTTCAGTGGCCTGTACCGATGCCAGCCCCGCGCAATCCATACTGATGCCTTCAAAGGCGGCGTTCTGCCAGGCTTCCTGCACCAATTGCTGCAGCAGCGACACCAGATTGGCATGTTGATCGCCGGTGATGTGGTCCGCCTTGGTGGCCGCAAACATCAGTTTGTCGATGCATGGATTAAACAGCCGGCGGAACAACGTGCGTTTACCGTAGTGGAAACTTTGCATCAGCTGCGTCAACGCCAGCCGCATATCATTGAACGCGTGCGGGCCGCTGTTGAGCGGTTGCAGGCAATCCACCAGGACAATTTGCCGGTCGAAACGGACAAAGTGCTCTTTATAGAAACCTTTCACGATTGACTGGCAGTAATAATCAAAACGCGTGCGCAGCATACCCAAATTGCTATGTTTATCGGCCTGCGCCAGTTGTGCATCGCTGTATTGCTGCCTCTCAGGCCATGGGAAGAACTGCAACGCAGGCGCACCGGCTAAATCACCCGGCAAGACAAAGCGGCCCGGCTGAATAAAGTGCAATCCTTCCTTTTTACAGCGGGTCAGATAGTCGGTATAGGCCTGTGCGATGGCGGCCAGCTGATTTTCGTCAGCCGGAGCCAATGGGTCACACTGCTCACACAGCGTCAGCCAGGGCTTTGCCCACTCCGCCCGCTCGCCCTGCAACAGGCCGGCCATTTGCCGCGACCATTCAAGGTAATTTTGCTCCAGCATCGGCAAGTCGAGCAGCCATTCACCGGGATAGTCGACAATTTCCAGATACAGCGTCGAGGTATCCCTGAAGTGGCGCAGCAAAGAATCATTGGAGCGGTAACGCAGCGCCAGGCGGATTTCACTCACGCCACGCGTCGGCGTTGGCCAGTTTGGCGGTGTGCCGTGCAGCTGTGCCATGCCTTCGTCATAGGTAAATCGCGAAACGCCGAGATCGCGTTGCGGAATGCGCTTCACGCCGAGCAAGCGCTCTTCGCGGGCGGCGGAGAAAAGGGGTAAACGTGCGCCGCTGTGCAGATGAAGCAGTTGATTGACGAAGGCAGTGATGAAAGCGGTTTTGCCGCTGCGGCTAAGACCGGTCACTGCCAGACGCAGGTGCCGGTCCATGCCGCGATTGACCAGTGAACTAAACTCGTTTTGTAGTCTTTTCATTGCTCTCCCTGGCGTAGCGCCCAAACAGCGCGGTCAAAATACGTTTGAATAATGGTTCTAATAATAGTGCCAAAACGTAACGCAGAGGACCTTTTCCTGCCACACCCAGCACACGGGCAGCCAGACCGGCAGGCCCGAAGGTCAACGCGACCGTGATAATAAAGCTGAAAATTTTCTTCAGCAGACTGCTTTTACCCGGCAGCGAGGCGATCAGGGTACGCATAATAAGTTGATTCCTTTAGCGGGAGGGGGAGGAAAAGCGTTGCCAGCGAAATGAATTAGCCGTCGTGGCAACGTTTTACATCGGTGACTTATAGCTGGCGAAAACGGCTACGCACCCCGAAGGTTTCGGAGGTGACATAGCGCTCAACCTGCCGCAAACGCTGCTCGCTGGCCTTTAGCTCGCGGTCCGCTTCATCCAGCAGATTACGTGGCGATGGCGCGTTTTCATCGTCAAATTCATGAGCAGGTACGGGATCCAGCACATAACTGAGGATCACATAAGCAATAAAGGTAAACATAAACAGGCCGAAGAAAATCGACAGCACCGCCATGATCCGCAGCAGCTTGACCGGAACGCCAAGGTAGTGAGCCAGCCCCGCCAGTACGCCTTTGATCATGCCCTCTTCGGGTACCCGGTACAGCTTTCGTTGAGATAATTCTGTCGCCATTATGACTGCCTCCAGGTTGGGTGCTCAGCGTCCAGAATCTCTTCGAGCGCCTGAATTCGTTCGCGCATACGGTGCGCATCTTGGGTTAACTGCGTAAGATTTTGCATCTCATGCTGGGTTAACTGATTGCCATTCTGTGAACGGTTGCTGTAGTGAAGCCAAAGCCATATCGGCGCAACAAATAACACAAAGATGGTCAGCGGAATGGCCAGAAACAGGAAGCTCATTACATCTCCTTGAACGATTTCTCGATGTTTGCCTGTTGTATATCAAGTTACAGGGGCGTTGGTTTCACGCCTCCCTGCAACTCGAATTATTTTGGGTAAATCCTGTCATGACAACAATGTTGCTTATACGTCCTGATTGCCCTGCATCTTGGCTTTCAATGCCGCGATCTGTGCACTGATTTCATCATCGGCTTTCAGCTCAGCAAACTGCTGATCCAGCGACTTCTTTTTGCCGATGCTGACGGTTTCTGCTTCAGCTTCCATGTGATCGATACGGCGTTCGAATTGCTCGAAACGCGCCATCGCTTCATCAATTTTACCGCTGTCGAGCTGACGACGCACATCACGGGATGACGACGCAGCCTGATGACGCAGAGTCAAAGCCTGCTGACGGGCGCGGGTTTCAGTCAGTTTGTTTTCCAGTTCAACGATTTCAGACTTCATCCGGTCCAGCGTTTCTTCAACCGTCACCACTTCGTTTTTCAGTGTGGCAACCAAATCAGCCAGCTTCTGTTTTTCTATAAGCGCCGCGCGGGCCAAATCATCTTTATCTTTGCGCAGTGCCAGCTCGGCTTTGTCCTGCCATTCAGCCTGCTGGGCTTCGCCCTGCTCAATGCGGCGGCTGAGTTGTTTCTTTTCGGCCAGCGCACGGGCTGAAGTCGAACGTACTTCGACCAGCGTGTCTTCCATTTCCTGAATCATCAGGCGCACCAGTTTCTGCGGATCTTCGGCTTTATCCAACAGCGTATTGATGTTGGCGTTCACGATGTCAGCGAAACGAGAAAAAATACCCATAATCGAAATTCCTCTTTGGTTCTGTTAGCCACCAGTCAATGTTACCGGTGAAAAAAGTCAGCCAGACGGCTAACTGTGCAGTAAATCTATATCAAATCCCGTGCCAACTTTTAAAGTTTATTATCCTTATGAAATATAATGAATTTTTATCTTTGGCCCTTAGGCATTAATTTGACGTATGATTAAATTCACTAAGAGTTGGTGTTTTTCATCATAAGGATTCGCCATGAACGACAAAACAGACAACCTCCTCGGCGAAGCCAACGCCTTTATAGAAGTGCTGGAGCAAGTCTCCCGCCTGGCAAAGCTGAATAAACCGGTACTGGTCACCGGTGAACGCGGCAGCGGCAAGGAGCTGATTGCACACCGTCTGCATTATCTTTCACCGCGATGGCAAGGGCCGTTTATCTCGCTCAACTGCGCCGCGTTAAATGAAAACCTGCTCGACTCAGAGTTGTTCGGCCACGAAGCAGGGGCTTTTACCGGCGCGCAGAAACGCCATCTGGGTCGCTTTGAGCGCGCGGATGGTGGCACGTTATTTCTGGATGAACTGGCCACCGCGCCGATGCTGGTACAGGAAAAACTATTGCGGGTCATTGAATACGGCCACCTGGAGCGCGTAGGTGGCAGCCAGCCATTGCAGGTTGATGTGCGACTGGTATGCGCCACCAATGACGACTTGCCCGCACTGGCCGCTGCGGGAAAATTCCGCGCCGACCTGCTCGACCGGCTGGCGTTTGATGTTGTCCAGTTACCGCCCCTGCGCGAACGCCAGCAAGACATCATGCTGCTGGCCGAACATTTCGCCATCCAGATGTGCCGCGAACTCTCGCTGCCACTGTTTCCCGGTTTCACTGCCCGCGCCCGCGACACGTTGCTGCACTACCGCTGGCCGGGAAATGTGCGCGAACTGAAAAATGTGGTTGAGCGCTCCATGTATCGTCACGGCACCAGCGAGTTTCAACTCGACGACATTATTCTTAACCCGTTTGCGAAATCCTCACCGATGCAGGAAACCTCGCTGAACGCGGAAAGTCCCGCGGCCTTGCCAGATTTACCACTGGATCTAAAATTGTGGATGAACGAACAGGAAAAACAACTAATTGACCAGGCGTTGCGGCAGGCGCGGTTTAACCAACGGAAAGCCGCAGATTTACTGGCACTGACCTACCATCAGTTACGGGGAATGTTGAAGAAGCATGGCATTCAGGTCAACGCACAGGAAGGTGACTGAGCACGGTAGTTTTACCGGCGCCGAGAAAACCGGACAGCACAGTCACGGGTAATAAAGGCATGTTGATCTCAGGCAGACGGATATACACAGAGTACATGCGGATTAATTGTTATAACATTACGATTACCTGTCAATTTCAAGCCCTTTATTGCATGTGCTTGCAGAAAAGTGCGTGAAGTCTCGACAGACAGGACGGAGTTTTGCGCAATGGATTGGGGAGGCTGGCAGAGTACGGTACACTTAAGCCATTGCTACTTAACATTGAAGCCTTTATGCGTCGTTTATCTTTGTGGATGCTGTTGCTGAGTGGTCTGGCTAATGCGGCCATTGCCGTACCCACACCAGTGCCAACCAAACCGCTGACCGCCAGTTCATCTGTCACCACGCCAAACAGTGACATCCGCCAAAGCGGGTTTGTCTATTGCGTCAACGGGATGATCAATACATTCAACCCGCAGAAAGCCAGCAGTGGACTGATTATCGACACCCTCGCCGCTCAACTGTATGACCGGCTGCTTGATGTTGACCCCTACACTTACCGGCTGATCCCCGAGCTGGCGCAAAGTTGGGAAGTACTGGACGATGGCGCAACCTACCGTTTTCATCTGCGCAAGGATGTGCCCTTCCAAAGCACCGCCTGGTTCAAACCGACCCGTATGATGAACGCTGACGACGTGGTATTCAGTACTCAGCGTATTATCGATCCGCAAAATCACTATCACAGCGTCAACGGCGACGATTACCCCTATTTCGATAGCCTGCAGTTTGCCAGCACAGTAAAGAGCGTGAAAAAGCTGGATGATTACACGGTGGAGTTTCGTCTCAGTAATCCCGACGCCTCTTTCTTATGGCATCTGGCGACCCACTACGCACCCGTTTTATCGGCAGAATATGCGGATAACCTGCAAAAAAGCGGCAACGAGGAGCAGATTGACCGCAAGCCGGTCGGCACCGGTCCTTTCCAGTTGAGCGAATACCGCACCGGCCAGTATGTACGTCTTGCGCGTAACGGGGATTACTGGAAAGGCGTCCCACGCATGTCGCAGGTGGTGATTGATATGGGCGTCGGCGGTACGGGTCGTATATCAAAACTGTTGACCGGTGAATGTGACGTTCTCGCCTATCCCGCAGCCAGCCAGCTTTCTATCTTGCGTGATGACCCGCGTTTACGCCTGACACTGCGCCCCGGTATGAACGTCGCTTATCTGGCTTTTAATACCAACAGAGCGCCGCTCAATGATCCGCGAATTCGCCAGGCAATTGCGCTGTCGATTAACAACCAACGGCTGATGCAATCGATCTACTACGGCACCGCCGAAACTGCTGCGTCTATTTTACCGCGCGCCTCCTGGGCCTATGACAGTAATGCCACAGTCACCGAATATGACCCGGATAAAGCCCGGCAAATCCTTAAAGATCTCGGGCAGGAAAAACTGACCTTGCATCTGTGGGTACCTACTGTGTCCCAGTCATATAACCCAAGCCCGCTGAAAACCGCTGAATTGTTGCAGGCAGATCTGGCACAGGTAGGGATTAAAGTGGTGATAGTTCCGGTTGAAGGTCGTTTCCAGGAAGCCCGCCTGATGGAGATGAACCATGACCTGACACTGGTTGGTTGGGCGACAGACAGTAATGATCCTGACAGCTTCTTCCGCCCAATGCTGAGCTGTGCGGCAATCCGCTCGCAGACCAACTATGCTCACTGGTGTAACCCAGAATTTGATCAGTTACTGCGCCAGGGGCTGCTCTCGCAGCAACTTTCCCAGCGCATTGAATATTATCAGCAGGCACAAAAAATTCTTGAACAGCAGTTGCCGGTTCTGCCGCTGGCGTCTTCCCTGCGCCTGCAAGCCTACCGTTATGACATCAAAGGATTGGTACTCAGCCCATTTGGCAACTCATCTTTCGCCGGGGTATTCCGCGACACTGAAACGAGGACAGCGCCATGATCATCTTCATTTTGCGGCGTCTGTTACTGTTGCTGATCACCCTATTCCTTCTCAGTATGGTGGCCTTCAGCCTGAGCTACTTTACGCCGAATGCCCCTTTACACGGCGCATCACTGTGGGACGCCTACCGTTTCTATTTTGATAGTCTGTGCCAATTTGATTTTGGCGTATCCAGCATCAACGGGGAAAACATCAGCATCCAGCTAAAAGCTGTTTTCCCTGCCACCATGGAACTTTGCGTTCTGGCATTTACTCTGGCGTTACTGGTGGGGATACCACTTGGGATCACCGCAGGCGTGATGCGAGGGAAATGGCCCGACGTGGCCATCAGTACGCTGGCGCTGATAGGCTTTTCGATTCCAGTGTTCTGGCTGGCACTGCTGCTCATGCTGTTCTTCTCGCTGCAACTCGGCTGGCTGCCGGTATCCGGGCGGCTAGACCTGCTCTATCAGCTAAAAACCGTTACCGGCCTGACGCTGATAGATGCCTGGTTATCAAACTCGCCCTATCGTCATGAAATGATCGCCAGTGCCATACGCCATATGATTTTACCGATTGCTGCCCTGGCGGTCGCGCCAACGACGGAAGTGATCCGCCTGATGCGCATCAGTACAGATGATGTTCTGGCGCAAAATTACGTAAAAGCGGCGGCGACGCGCGGATTATCCCGACTGGCCATTATTCGCCGTCACGTACTGCGTAACGCTCTCCCTCCTATTATTCCCAAACTGGGCCTGCAATTCTCCACCATGCTGACACTGGCGATGATCACCGAAATGGTCTTTAACTGGCCCGGCGTAGGCCGCTGGATGATTAACGCTATTCGCCAGCAGGATTATGCGGCAATTTCCGCGGGTGTGATGGTCGTCGGTACCTTGGTGATTGTGGTTAACGTAGTGTCAGATATTCTCGGCGCACTGATGAATCCGCTGAAACATAAGGAATGGTATGCCCTACGATAAACCATCTATAAATTTTATTTATTCATATAAATACAGCAAGTTAAAAAAATAAATTCTTCATAAATCCAAATGAAGCACACAAACATGTACACAATGTGTTTGTGTGTCTTTCAGAAATCTTTGACCAATTCCTTATGTAGATACACTGTATGTTTAAGGGTCTTCCCCTGTTGTGGTGGCTGTTGTAGGATTTTGGTTGTTCACCGAACAATGGGAGATGCCACTTGAATAATGTTGCTGTTGTCATCAGAAATTACAATTCTGCTTTTCCTGACCCCATTTCGATAACGAAGAATGATACTGCCGTTATCAGCCATTGTGACCTTGTATATCCGGGATGGATATGGGTAACACTCCCCTCAGGGAAAGCTGGATGGGCTCCCCAACAAATATTTTCTCCACTCAGCTCTAATGAAGTCATCTGTCTTGCAGACTATACGGCCCATGAATTATCAGTCAGCTTCAACGAGAAAATTACTGTTATCAAGTCTCTTAATGGCTGGTACTGGGCGCTCAAACACTCAGGAGAGTCTGGTTGGGTGCCAGAAGAATGTGTAAATCTTCTGAGTATCTAATCAACCTTGAGCAATTTCATGGACGAAAAATCCCTCTATGCCCATATCCTTAACCTGTCCGCACCGTGGCAGGTTCTTTCTCTTGATGAAAAATCCGGTCCAGTGACGGTCATTGTCGGCATTACTGGGCACACACAACTGTGACCTGCTCCCCGTTGATTAGTACACCCCGATGTTAGTAATGCCTTCATAATGACCCGCCTAGTAATCTGGCGGACAGCTACAGCTTCTTCCTTAAATTCAGGGGTAAAACGTGGTGTGCCCAGAGACTCCCCTATACTCAAAATATAGGTCAGATTTGTCACAGGCTCGGGGGCACTCCAGCAGGGACATTTATTTTCCTCTGATAAAACACTCTGCACTTCATGAGGAATGATTAGGAAAATTTATTTATTTATTTACACACATAAAGATAATGGTTAAAAGGCCGATACTATAAGTACATCCCATTCTGAGTTCGAAATCACCCCATGACTATCTTGAAAAAGCTGTCACTTATATTTGCATTCACACTTATTTCTCTTCTAACAGTAGGATTAATAAGTATAAATTCCATAGGGAAAGCTCAGGAGCGGTTTGATTATGTTGCAACTAACGCCCTGCCAAGTATAAGTAAAATAGCTGATATTTTACGTTATCGTGAGGAAGCAAGACGGCAAATATTTATGGCACTACTCATAACCAAAAAAGATGTTTATGAAAATCATATGATTAGCGCCAGGAATTATTTAAACCAAACTCAGGAAGCCCTGTTTTATTACAGAACACATTTGGTATCAGATGAAAAAGATTCTCAGTTAATAAAACAGACCATTGACAACTTTTATGATTATAAGAAAAATGTTGACAACATGGTGGAAGTTTATAAAAGCAGCGGGATTGATGCAGCCAGAGATATGGTATCAGACGGAGGTGCGACAGCTGCAGCCTCAGTGGCTCTGAGCGCAAGCATCAAGAATTTGTTAGCTTATAATAATCAAATTGTGACTACGTTTGAAGAGGTGAATCATAAGCAATACCGGAAGAGTATCTGGATCCTGGGTAGCATCATTGCTGTTGCAGTCCTGCTCACTGGATTTTTCTCTTATTCCATTCTTAATTACCTCAAAAAAGGGCTTCAACATTTACAGAACAGTATGAAGAATATCAGTGAGAGCCTGGATCTGACACTCCGTGTTAGTTTGGAAAAAAATGATGAACTTGGAGCAACAGCTACCAGTTTTAACAGTCTCTTAGAGAAATTTAAGGATGTGCTATCCGGTGTCAAGGGTGCCAGCAAAGAAGTAGATACAGCGTCTAATGAAATTTCCCGTAGTAACGATGATCTTTCATCACGCACTGAGTCACAGGCTTCTTCTCTGGAGCAGACGGCTGCAAGTATGAATGAGTTGTCCGCAACCGTAAAACACAATATGGAAAACGCAAGAGAAGCCAATAACTTTATAGGAAAGGTTCAGTCAATAGTCATTGAAAGTAACCACGAGCTTAGCGCTTTAAAGGATTCGATCAACGATATTGCTGTTTCATCTAATAAAATTTCCGAAATCACCTCAATCATTGACGGGATCGCTTTCCAGACTAATATTCTCGCACTCAATGCGGCAGTAGAAGCAGCTCGCGCAGGGGAACAGGGAAAAGGATTTGCGGTTGTAGCCGGAGAGGTACGCTCATTATCACAGCGTTCCTCCATTGCCGCCCGTGATATACGCAGCCTGATTGAGGGATCCATTAAGGATGTGGGTAAGGGTGTGGTATACGCAGCGAATGTTACAACGCGAATGGATGAAGCCCTGCTTGTGGTGAATGAAACTACACAGCTTATTAATCAGGTCAATAATTCATCTACTGAACAAAGTTATGGTATTGATCAAGTCAATATTGCGGTTAACCAGATGGAAACTAATTTACAGCAAAATGCGACGATGGTAGAGCAGATGGCAGCAGCGGCTAATTCTCTTAGTCAACAGGCTGGCAATCTTTTAACCGACGTTAGTTCTTTTAAACTGTAAACTAGAGTCTTTTAAAAATTGCTGGCCAGATTTGTCTACAGGCTCGGGGGCACTCCACGCTCCCCTGCGGGCATTTTTTTGCCCGGACTGTGGAAATTCCCACGACCTGAAACTATGCTCAAATCAGCTGACACAAGAACAGCATAGATAGCCATACCTACTGATAGCCCGCCGTTAACGCGGGTTTTTTTTTAAAAGAGCTACGTATCAGTAAATCGACAACCTGATGCGACGCCCGCTTGTATTCATCGTCGCTCACTTGTTACTGCTTCCTCTCGATGTGAGTAATGATAATTTCGACACTGACTATCTTCCCCTCCGCCATAACTACTCATACACCGGGACACACCCCTTTCTCTAGGCCGATGAAATTAAATCTTTTAATGGAGTTTTAGGATGCGCATCCACTTTTCTCAGAGTATAACTTTCATCAGATCTGCAAATCGCGTTGTATAAGCGGGTGAAAGCATCTGGCGTTTCATCTCCCAGCTCTTTTGTATTCCCTGGCCAGCAAACCATACCCGCCCTTTTCCGCTGTGGTTAATACCATCGAGGACGGCCATCAGTTGCTCACTGTTAGAGCGCGGTTTGTATTCGTCAAACAACCCGAGTTGTGCAACGCCCTGGCTATAAAAATCACCAAGCATTACGCCGCACTTTTGAAACCGGTGGCCATCCTGCCAGATCGCATCAAGGCACTCTGTCGCTACGGCAACAATATCGCGGCTGTCTTGTGTCGGAGTCTGAATTCTCGTTCCAGCGGTTTGGCCATAATAGATTTCATTTTCGGCAAACGGGCTGGTTTTAACGAATGCTGAAATGTGACGGCAGAATTGATGTTCACCGCGCAACTTCTCTGCGGCTCGTGCAGCATGGCTACAAATAGCTTCACGCATCAATTCATACTCACTCACCCTGTCACCGAATGAACGTGAGCAGATGATCTGCTGTTTCGTTGGTGCAAATTCCTCTAGTTCGAGACATGGTTCACCACACAATTCCCGAACGGTACGTTCCAGGACTACACTGAAATGCTTTCTAATGAGTGTTTTCGGGGCATCAGCAAGTTGTAGTGCAGTTTTAATGCCCATATCACTGAGTTTTTTTGATATGCGCCGGCCAACACCCCAGACATCGCTAACATTAACGAGGGTCATCAATTTTCTCTGTCTGGCTAATAGAGAAAGGTCAACGACCCCCTCTGTTTTTGTCCATTTTTTGGCGGCATGATTGGCTAGCTTAGCCAGCGTTTTCGTCGGTCCAATACCCACCCCGACTGTCAGCCCCGTCCACTGTAAAACTTTCGATCTCATCTCTCGACCAAATCCCTCCAAGCTTTTACAGTTCCTAACTCCTTGTAAATCAATGAATGCCTCGTCAATCGAATATATTTCGACACCAGGTGACATTTTTTCTAAAACAGTCATTACCCGGTTAGACATATCCGCATACAGGGCATAGTTGCTGCTGAAGGTAACTATATTTTGCCGTTCAAACTGAGCCCGCATTTTGAAATATGGAGCACCCATCGGAACGCCCAGTAATTTTGCTTCGGCATTCCTGGCTATTACACAGCCATCATTGTTGCTTAAAACTACTACTGGTCGCCCTTTCAAATCCGGCCTGAACACAGTCTCACAACTGGCATAGAAGCTGTTCACATCTGCCAAGGCAAACATCACTGAAACCCGTTAATACTGAATGTCACGACGCCAAAAACTTCTAAGTCCTCGCCGCCGTCATGCAAGATAATTGGAGGGAAATCAGGATTCATTGGTTCGAGTTGGAAAACCGGGTGCGTGCACAGGCGCTTGACGGTGTATTCACCTGCCAGTGCTGCGATAATGATATCTCCGTGTTTTGCCTGCAGGCTCCGGTCAACCACCAACATTGAACCTTCATAAATTCCCGCATCGACCATAGACATACCGGTTGCCATTACAAAATAAGTGGCTGCTGGGTGATGGACGCAAAGCTCATTTAAATCAATGCCTTTTTCGATATAATCCTGAGCGGGAGAAGGAAATCCAGCTTGAACTTTATCCTGAAAAAACGGAATGAGTAGCATTGTTGGTTCGGGGATAGGATAAAAGACATTCATAATGCATCTCATGATAACTGGTTATGCATACAGTATAATCATGGGACTGTTTTTGGCGCAAAGGATAAATACGTGAGGAGGAGTCAGGCTGCTGATCAGCAAGGAAAGAAAGTTATGCAGCAACCTCTGGGTCTGTTGGAGGTGGTAAAAGCCTCTGAAGTATTATTGGTTGCTCGTTGAAATATACAGACCAGCGCGGATCCGATTGCTCAACAGTGCCTTGATTGGGCCATACTTCTGGGTCATTTGGGCTTCCAAAATAAGAGATAATCATCTCTTCTGTATCATCAGTAAATTGAACGTACAGTAATGTCATGTGAGCCTCTTATTTAGAATGTATAGAAAGAAACAACCACGTTATAAGTGGTTGTCCCAGCAGAAGCGAAGAGTGTTTGATATAGAGTTTGCGGTGTGATTATTGGAATAATCATCGTCACCGACGAGGCAATATTTCCACCGGATGCTCCTGAAACAGTGACGGTCCCGCTACCAGCCCCGCCACTATCAGCAGCAATATTTACACTGCTGTATACTGCCGCTGATGAAGTATTGGTGCCTATAGTTGCTGTTAGGTTGACGTCTTTCGCGTTCCGAGGCGCAGCTGCAGAGATAGTAAATGGGGTAAATGGGTTAGCTGAACCTGAACCGGTTGTGCTGAGAACACTAGTAGCAGGGAAAAATACACGTCGTCCGTACTGGGAACCAATCTTAAACTGGCTACTTGCATTCGTCTGCCACACAGAGACTAATGCTGACGCCGTATATCCTGCTGGCATATTCGCGCCGCCATATACTTCTGGTACGACAGCAGCCGTGGCATTAACAGCGAGTAAAGCGCTCGTATTTGTTGATGGGTTATAGATTGCATACAGCGCGACGAAGCCTGATACCGGTGCGCTACCGGTGTCCATGCCGCCTGCACCGGTTGTCGCAAGGTTAATCGTCTTGCTGAAGCTACCAATGCGGTACTGCAATCCACCCAGAGCAGTGCCAACAATCAGCTCATCTGCTGTAAATGTCGCCGTGGCCGATGCCGCTGTTACAGACATTTTCGCGTTACGCGCCTCACCCACTACGCCGGTCACACCCCCTTTGATAAGCAATTTCAACGCTGCCAAAACTTGAACATCATTGCTTGAATCTAAGGATAAACCACCAGCAGTAACGACATTGGCTAATTCACGCTGGACCGTATTAAACCAGGCGGCATCTAATATTGTCGGCGGCGTTCCCGCAGCCACATTGCCATTTGTCCATTCGCCGTTGGCATCCGCTGTGGACGTAATACTTCCAATTTTTTGCATAAAGAATCCTCGCCAGTGAAGGCGCTTAAAGTTGAATAAAAAATTAATTAAGAGGAATAGCCAAACTTCACGATGGTGTGGGACGGCGCCAGAGCAGTGAGCCTGCATTCCAGGCGTTTATTACCCCAAGACCGTAGAGGGTCTCCGCAATAAGACATCCCGGCCTGAGCATAAGTGATCGTCGTTTTCGGTGCAGTGACCAGCCAGGTAAAGGGCCAGTTCTCTCCGTTTAACGCATCACCGCAAACAGACATCCCGGCGCGAGCCTCTCTAAAAACAGAGATCGTGATGTCATACCCCAATGCTTTGGCCACACCGATAAAGTATGCCGATGACTGCCCCCCAGTGCTAAATAGCCGGGCAATCACTGCCTTTTGCCTGAGAGCAATGCTGTCATTCTCCCCGATCGCACAGTCATCTGGCAGCCCCAGGGTTTTCTCCCAGTCAGTGAGCATAATTGTGGCAGTAGCTGGAAAAGCACCCACAAGAAGCGCCGCCGCCGCGTCATCACTTTGCTGATAGGACTGCGCCAGTGCGCGGAATACCGCAGCCTGCACACTGTCAGCTTTGCGGGGCCAGACCAAACCTGTCGGCATCAGGTTCTGCAGTGCAGCCGTATAATCCTCAGTGCTGAACCGGCTCATGTGTAAGTCACCGTACCCCTTACCGGAAGTTCGCCCGTCGCAGTGGTTATGTTCACTGAAGGTGACGTCAGGATAAAACCGCTTGTGCCGCTGACGTTACTGATGGCGATCAGCAAATCAGAAAGCAATATCGTGGCACCCTGAGGGTTCCCCGACTCAAATAGCACGCCGTCAATTGCAGCTGCAATCGCCGCGGTGACAGAGCTGCCTACGGATGAAATACCGTTGATGGTAAAATTAATGACTCTCTGTATCGGAGAGCACACGCACACCAGAGACGTCACGGGCTGCTGCGGATAAATAGCATCAGCCACCCTTCCCTGATCTCCGGTGGCCTTCGCGGCTGACCAGTTATCAAGCCTAGATATTCCATCGGCTCCCACTGGAAATCCGTGATTTGATGTGTCATTACCATCGATCATGATGTACACACCCACTGAACCCGCCCCCATGAGGCGACGGACTGTCCAGGCCCTCGTCACGCCGGAAACGGCAAGCGCCCAGGACTCATAGTCCTCATCATTTCCGCCCTGCGGCGTATTCTGGTAAGCCAAAAGCATCCGCGTCCGAAATGCGTCTTCACTTTCAATATCCGCACCATTCGTGATCGAGGTTCCGATGATAACAGTGGAGTCGATACCAGAAATACTGGTATCCAGCGTCAGTTGTGTTCCCGCTGGCGTATTCCCCGCCGCTCCGCCGCCGGTAGGGTCGTCATTTGGGTCAGGTAATACGGCCGTGATAGATCCGGTACCGCTGCCTGCTGAAGTGATCGCAACGTCGGTGCTGACCGTATACTGATAACCATCTCCACGGTTCAAAACGGTGCCAGCCGGAACAGTTTTTCCTGAAATTCCCGTGAAAATAGTCCCGTTGTTGGTTCCTGCGTTTGCGGCTTTTTGCGTTACGCTTTTCAGCGCCGCCCAACCTGCCAAATTCTCGTCTGTAGCACTCCAGGGCACAGACTGTTTTGCTATCCAGTCAAGATAACCGTAATGCAGATAGGCCAAACCGGCATCGGCACTTCCAAGAATATTGAGGTTTGAAAATCGTAGCGGAGTCCCCACCCCTTTTAGTTCTGACTCAATGGCGGCGATATTCCGCGCGCGCAGTTCGCTTAGCGTCGGTCGGTTGTATGGCATCGTTAGGACTCCCAGACCCAGAAATAACGCTTTGATACCGCGTCCTGTCCCGGTTTTTGGTAGGTGATAAAAAGGTTGAGGCGGTTCGGATATACTATCTGGGTGACCGGGGTAATACCCGCCACTATGCCGTCATCAATGAGCCACTTCAGGGCCTCCGAGGCATAACTTTCTGCCTTATTAGCCGTGGCCACCGTGAGCTTTTGGCGGCGAAGAAGCCAAAGCCTGGAACCAATCGGGTATTCCTGTTCAATATCACCCCACCACCCGCGCCGGTCCTCTCCGTCATATTCATCGTCTGCCCGCGCCAGCCGATCGGTAAAGAGGCTGATCAGGATGGCGGTGTCGAGATCGTTGCCCTCCTGTAGATCACCTGACGCCTCAACCCAATCTCCGACGGATTGTTCCGCGTTCCAGAGCGTTGTTATGTCCGTCATTAAACCTGCTCCCCCGGTTTCTCACTGGTCGGTGATGAACTGCCGCTCTGCACATTTTTCACAACATGATTGTGCCCGTTGTAGGTATCGCGCAAATTTTTCAGGGTAGTGGTGTTACTGCCTGCGTTATCAATAATATCGCCCGTGCATTTCAGCAGCGGCGTGTCAGCATAGATTTCTTCTGAGGCGACGATGGTCACCTTCGTAGAGTTGATCACCGTGACCGGCTGCCCACTGGCATCTACCTCAATCCCTGTTTCCATCAGCTTAAAATGCATCCCCCACAGGTTGTACAGAATAGTTTCACCCGGATTAAGGCCGGTCTTTCGGCTGCTTTTATGCCCGGAGGCGATCACCACGGCATTTGAGCGGTCACCCGACAGGTAGGCGATGAGTACGTCCGCCCCTTCGGGAAGCGAGGATGAAAAGCCAAATTCCATCAGCCGCGGGGTATTGTTTTTGACCTCGAGTGGAGTCTCATACTGGATTTGTTGAATACCACCACCGTCGTTGGTGAGCGTCGCCCGGCCAATCCCTAACATCATCATGGCCCTGCGGTAGAGCGTGCTGATTGCTGTCATCGATTCAACTCCTGGATCACGTTGTAGAAGCGATAAGGCTGCACGGAGAAAGCCGCCGGCGGCATCAGGACCATCTGCGCGACGGTACCGCGCTCATCCTTAATGAAAGTAACTTCAGCCAGAAGCCACAGCACATCGCTAATCCCCATCTTCGGAATGTTTACGGGGATCAGGGTATTGGGTTCCCACAATTTCCCGGCACTGTCGCGCCAGTTGTCCACCGTGACCTGCAGGGCTTTAGAGCGTCCGTAACGACGGTTCATTTCCCAGTCAATCGCCTGTTGTGCCAGTTCAGTGGTGTTCATCGTGCTTTCGACGATGATAATGCGATTTCGGTACCGCATTTTTGCGACGTCAGGGTCATTCGCGGTGGCTTTCGTTACCGCACCGTACCCGCTGTCGTCCATCAGCGGGTTGACCGTCATTGATACACCGGTGTACTCGGAAAACCGTTCATCCATCGATGCCTCGTAGGCTGCCGCTTCAATATTGACGCCCTGCGCTGCGCCACTGGCCGCTTTTTTTGTACCGACACGGGTCAGAAAAAGACTGCCGTCGGGCAAGTCGTAGTAAAGCAATGCGGCCCAGCGTGTGATTCTGTCGATAATTTCCTGTGAACTTTCCCCCCAGTTGAGCGTGAACTGCGGCACATTCCCCATACCGCTCACGTCACTTGAAACAGTAATGCCGTAGGGTGAGGCGAGGCGCTGAGCAATTTGCAGCGGCGTCGCCCCGGTGATCACGTTGTTATTCCATTTCGCTGAGCAATCAACCAGGTCCTGGCACTTGCTACGACCTTTTGCCCTGACCTCGTGCCTTGTTGCGGAGATCATCGGCGCCCAGCGGTCAATATAGCCAGTGATAACGGTATCCCCCCCTAACTTGACCACGCAGGGATCCCCTTCTTTCACTAATTGCTTATCATCGCTTCCGGGAAATTCATCCATCAGTGACAGATCAAAATCGCTCGGTAGACGTTCAATGCTGCGCGTAACCCGAACGGAGTCCCACCCTGACAGTATTTTCCCGCCGATGGTTAACGTCATTTCATCATTCATGAGGTGAGCGCCCTAAAAGTGAGGGGCATAAAGGCCGGATGGATAGGGTCAGCCATCTTTGCCAATGCTTCTGCCCGGCTACCGTCCTGATACAGGCGATTCGCCAGGTTCAGAGCAGGCAAGGGCTGGCTAAATGAAACGGTTTCAACGATAGCCAGGAGCGCACCCTTTGCCTGTAATGTCGTTTTCACATTTGTTTTGAGATCAGATAACTCACTGAACACGTCGTCATAGCCTTGATCGGCCGCCGCCAGAGAAACGGCATCAATCACCGCCACCACCCTCTGAAGTAAATCAGCGGCATCGTCATAACTCACTGGCTCATAGAGCGATGCGGCATAGGCCATTGCACCCGCAGAAAGCGTGGTCAGGTAAATCTGAACGGATAAGGTGATGCCGCTGTCGCTGGAGTTGGGCCGATATGTTGCATCAGAAAACCCCGAAAGCGTTTCAAGCATGCGGATCAGCTCCAGACCTTTAGCTTCACTGGCCAGCAGCGTGTTAATCACATCCTGCGCACCACTGGCATAGGATGCGACGCTGGTTGATGCCAGCAGGCTGGCCGTTGAGGACTGCGTTTGCGCCCTGTCTTCAACGGAGGAAGCCATTTTTTGTGAAACCAAAAGTTGATAGTTTGCGGTATCTGCATCTGATGAGGTGGCAGTGGTTGCGCCCGACGCGCTGCCGCCCACGGTGCCGGTGTTGTAACGTCCATACCGGGTGCTGCCGAACGTTGATTTCAGCGTATTGCTGAGGTTGGTCGCTTCATTTGCGACCCGGGTTACCATGCCTGTCCAGAATGACACTGTGCTTTTGAGCGTTTTTATCGCCTGGGTGACCGTTCTAATATCAGAATTAACCTCGGCAATAAACGTGGCCGCCGATTTAGCCGCCAGCGCCAGCCAAGAAGTTTTCACTGTGGATACAGCGGATACTGAGCTGGTCACGGCGAAAACCCGCAGGCCGGACTCGATAACGGTCAGCGTAAACTCAAAAACACGCTCGGCGTCTTTGCTTTCGTGCAGCTTGAGTCCATCTTCCGGGATGCTGACCGTCAGCTCTCCCAGCGTGGGGTGGACCAGCGTACCGGCACCCAGCGTTTCACATGCAGCGATCAGATTATCGCGCTGGGTCATTACGTCCGGCGCACTGTAGACCAGGCTGCTTTGAATGATAAAACCGGACAGCGTCAGGCGGCGGGTAGAGCGTCCCATATCCTCCACCCACACCGTATCGCGGTATGGGTATTCATGAACGGCCTGCCGGCGGCCAAAGCTACCATCACCGTCAACGACCGCAAAGGGAACGCCCCTAAATGAGGCCGGGTGAATATGATCCTGCCATTTCCATGTGTCACCGGAAAAACCCAGCAGTGATGACAGCGCATCTTGTATCAGTGGCATCCTATCCCCCATAAATGAAAAACCCGCCGAAGCGGGTCAGGTTGATATTTCAAGGCATAGACATTGCTGTGGTGACTTTGCCGCCAGCGCCGGAGACTTTTTTCCGCTCCCCGGTTCGCTCATTAATCAACGTCAATTCAATCTCACTTTTATTGTCTTTTAAGACCTTAGACAAAACATCTGCAACTTGTTTTACATCTATTCCCCCCCCGGACGTTCCTCCGGCGGTGTGTGTCGTCGCATTAATATTCGTATCGGTGTGGGTATTTAAATCATTCCCCGGAAGTGCGTCTTCCTCTCCTGGGGAATTACTCCCGGTCGAAGTGTCGTAAAAATCAGGAAGCCCAGGCATAACCCGGTCCAAATAGTCGCGGGTTTCTTTTGGCGCATACTCAAGCCCCATGTTACTGACTCGACTGGGTCCCCAGTTATACGCCGCTACTGCCTTTTTCATATCCCCGCCGAACTGGGCTAAAAGGTCAGATAAATAGTGTGCAGCGGCTTCAGCTGACTTGCCCGTATCCATCCGATCAGCGCGATTATTAAGTCCATATTGCTGCCCGGTCGTCGGCATAAATTGAAAGGGTCCCTCAGCGCCAGCCGGTGAAAACAGATGCTTCCCGCCAGAAGACTCCGCTTGATAAACGTTGTTGAGGGTTCCACGTGGCAACTTATATTTTGATTCTAATTGTGAGAATAACGGACCCTTCGCACCAGTTTGTTCAGCGCTGACTGGCGGATTTACAGAAATATCTTTCAAATCTTGTTGGAGTCGCTGCCCCTCCCACTGCGCGCCATACCGGGCATTCAATTTCTGTTTAAAATCTTTGTCAGGATAGCCAGTGGCTAAATACAGACCTTCAGTAAAAGAGAGTGAATCCTTGAAGGATTTATCTCGCCTTGCATGAGCAAGGATATCGTTATCCTTATCACCGTGATAAAACGAATCGGGGGTATCGTTTGCATGTTTTTTGCTGTAATCCAGATTATTTTTTACCATATCTCCGTACTCGCCGCGCTGACCAAGCCATGCCTGAGATTTCATCTGCAGACCATCCATAGCAGCTGAAACTTGATTAATGGAGTTGCGAAATTCGAGGGCATTTTGTATATCCTGGTCGGAAAATATCAACCCGTCGCGCTGCGCCTGGTCTTTAAGGCGCTGGATCTGGTCAGTGCTTTGTCGCAAGAAATTCAGCAGTTCAGGAGAAAACTGACCGACTTGTGCGATCACGGCCTGCCGGGCGGGGGACTGTTTCAGCATGGCCTTGTTCAAGTCATCCATCAGTTTCACAACATCAGCCATCCCTTCCTTGGTTTTGCTAATTTTGATGCCCATTTGCGCCAGCAAAGCATTGAAAGGGTCATCCCGACCGTTGAGCGCATCATTGGCGCGCTGATAAAGCCCGGTCACAGCACTATCAGCAGAATCCCGAGTCGCACCGTTTTCAATCATGGCGCCCGTCAGCTCTTGGTAGGCTCGCGTTGTGGTGCTGATGTTTTTTGCAGTGGAATCAATCTTGTATCCTGAATCTGCATATTCCTTTATGGACGATTTAACCCCATTAATCACAGTTGCTAAACCGCCCAGACCGAGAGTCAGCCCCCCCACCATTTTCAACGGCGGTACCAGATCACCAACGAACTGGACGCCATCTCGGGCATTTTTGGCCAACTTGTTCAAGCGGCCACTGATTTCATCAAGCCCTTCTGCTGATCGGCGTCCACCAAGTTGTACTACTTTTTGCGCATCATTAAGCTGAGGTATAAGTTTTTGAACGGCGTCATCAATGTTTTGAATTGACTGCGATACCTGATCGTCTGCCTTCAACTGGAAATCAAATGCATTAGCCATTAATTATGTTCCTTTAACTTATTTAGGCGAGTTGCCTGTACAAGCCACCAGTTAAGTTCAGACCAGGTCATTGCCCATCCATCCCTCGGCCCCCAGCCGTAGTAATAAGTCACATCAGCTATGCGCTCCCGCCACCTTCCATCGCGGGGGAGTAGTTTAAAAAACCCAGCAGATAGCCCTCACAGCGCTTGTAATCAGTGAAGGGAAGGCGATTAATCACTTCTGGCGCAATACCGGAAAGTTCGGAGACCAGCGCAGACATCGCGGTCAGCCCCCCCTTCGCCGTCTGCGCTTTATAAAACTGATCAACCTGTTCCAGCGTGGGTTCAAACAGGTCAATACCACTCCAACTTTGCTGACTCTTACTGTCTTCGAGCAATTTGGATAGCACAATGACTGTACTGTTTTCAGGTGTTGTATCTGGTTCGAGTGTTTCGGGGGTGTAATTTAAAAAGGTAAGAAGGAAAACCTCACATTGCCTGAACGTCGTGAACGGTAAACGCTTTATCACCAGCGGGGGAATGCCCGTCAGCAACGAAATAAGATGCCCCATTGCTGTGAGCGCCCCGCCGGATTTTTGCGAAGCAAGGAACTGATTCACCTCGATTAACGCCGGTTCATGAAGCGCAATATTTTCCCAGACCAGTTTACCGCTGGCATCAGCCAGCGGTTTTCCCAATGGAATGATGATGTTTTTTTCCTGTTCTTCCACGATCAGCTCTCCGTCACGTCAAAACCTTCCCAGCGCACGTCAAAGACTGCATCTTCGCTGTCGACTTCCTGCGACTCAACCGTCCACATGGCACTACCTATGATGGTCTTTCCGTTAGCCAGCTCAGCCACAATCGTCACATTTGTCATATTTGTGAAGTCCGCAACGGTAGTACCGCCGCTGTCGCGCACCTGACAGGAGATAAACGGCGCAGAGGGTTTCTCTTTATAGCCGTGCACATAGTCCATGCCGGTCAGCGTTTCACGCTTGAGCTTGGAGGGACTATATTTGAACTGGCCGGCGACCATGATCGAGACGCCGTTAGTCGTAACAAACGCCGTTCCTGCCAGGCGGTTAGATGTATCTGCCATGATGATCCCTTACGCCGCAGCTTGCAGACGGAACTGGTTGAGGAGAGCGAATACGCGCAGCTGGTTGATCAGGACACCGTCCCACAACACGTCAACTCGGTTCGGATTTGAGGTATTTTTGGTTACCACCAGACCGGCAGCGAAAGCTTTGGAATCCTGCACATAGCCGTTGTATTCCAACTGGGTGTACTGGGCGATAAGCTCGGCGCGGATAATGTTCGGCGTCACGATAGCCGAGCCCGGCGCAAAACGTGTGCCGTCGGCCGCCAGCTTCATGCGGGCAAATTTCGACGTGACCTGCGTTCTGATAAATCGCGTCACGAACATCAGCAGGAACAGCGTTTCGACCTGCAGATAGCTGTCGTCTGCGTCACCGTATTTGTTGGTCTGATACGTGGTGATCAGGTTTTCAACCTGCACCGTATTGTCATCGGCAACGGTAAACGTCGAAATCCCGCTGTAAAGCAGGTTGTTACGTTCTGTCAGTTCGAAGCGTGACGCCAAAGGCGGTGCCAGCACGCCGCTGATAGTCAGCGTTTGCAGAGGTCTGCCCGGATCGTTACGCAAGCTGCCCGCTACCGCACCGGTCACCGCAGCAGACCAGACATACGCCGGGGTCGGCGAATCATAGACGCCCAGCAGCGTAGCATGCTGATCATTACGGGCTTCCCCGACGGTGGTCAGTTGACCGTACGTGCCTGATGTCGCGCCGAAGCCGTGGCCATATAGCTGCTGCGCGTAGCTCCAGCGGCCGGTGCTGTCTGAAAGCAGGTCTTTTAGCGCGTCGAGAGACGTCGTATCCGTATAAGGCGTCACGATGAAATCAAAGGTACGATCGCCCAGATTTGCCAGCGCAGTGGTCATATCCGGTGCGCCCGCGCCGCCGGCCATGGCGGTGAGCGTAATGCCCAGCCCGGCAGGCGTACTTTCTCCACCCGCGCTACCCTGATAATTCAGGCGCAGATCAAGCCCGTTGCCGTGAGCCCCCTTGTTTTTGGCAGTCAGCGTCACAACGCCGAGTGCAGTCGTTGCCGTCACCGGTAATGCGGTTTTCGCCGCAATAGCCGCCGCCAACGCCGCCGCCATCGAAGTCACTGAATCCGTACTCAACACCGTGGCCTGCACCCGCTGACCGGCGATGTACAATGAAATCACGCCGGTTTCTGTTGGCGCGGCTGTTAAGGTCACGGTTCCTGCCGCTGCCGTCTGGGCGACACCGTCAGCCAGCGGAAGCAAATAGATTTCCCCTGCGCCGTCGTTCGCAAGATACGCAACCATCTGGTTGTGGAGCATTGAACCCGCACCATAAATCCCTGCTGTATTTGACGCGGAGGATTCAATAACCGGGATGTTAAGCACCGCGCCAGCCATTGTCAGCGCCTGACCGATGATCAGTGTGCGCTGTGTCGCGGTCGCTGTATTGGCCAGGGAGTTGTCAAACTCGGCAAAGAAAAGCGGCGTGCGGACATTGGAAGGGATATGTTGGAAATCCATTAGCGGGTACTCCCCGTATCGGTTGCAGAGATAGTTTTATCGCTGCCAGTGGATAAATCTGTCACTTTTTCAGTGGACGCAGGTTTTGCCTTTACGACATCACCGTCGCGCAAACGACGATTCCAGAACGTACTTTCCGGCACTTCTGCCCCTTCTTCGGGCAATAGGGTGCCTTTAACCGGGTCACGCACAGTGCGCCCGGTTGTGGGTTTTACAAACATGGGATACTCCAGAATGTTATTGAGGCAGGTCTATGGTGACGCCAACTTCTGGCGTGCCGTCAGGCTCTATAATGGTGATGTCTACCCCCTCAAGCGGGGTTGTTTCGATGGGGTAAAACTCTTCGGGCCCCTGGTAATACTCGATATCCAATTCCATCAGAAGCTGGGCAGTATGGCCTTCACCGGCAGCGCTGATATCCACCGTAGAGCGGATCTGTAAAAACTGCTGGATCTGGCGGGTAAGGTCATAGCTGTTGATGAGCGCCCTCTCGATCTGCTCCCTCAGTTGCTCCAGTGAGTCCTGGGCTTTTACAGCTCCATTGTCCTGATCTGCCTCATCGAGTTCCTGAAGGCGCCCAGTGACCCGGACAGTCGTGACGGTAGTGAATTGCGGAACATTTCGACCCAGTGAATTTTTTAAGTCGAAAGGCGTTTGTACGAGAATGGCCGGATACATATCCTCGGAGGTAGGCCAGTCACGCGGAGAGTAGACACCTTCTCCGGCATCCGTTTTCCCAGTCAGCGCAGTGATGACGAGTTGTCGCAATGCTGCTGCATTCATACCTTCACCTTGTTGAGAATGAGCTTTGAGCCACCGTGGCTGTCTGGCTGAATATCGGCGATGGTAAACAAAGTGTTCACCGGCTCGCCGCCAACAGTACCGATGAATACCCGATCCCCTTTCTTCGGTGGAACTCTGAACTGACTGTCCAGTACACCAAGGACGGGGGACGTTGTGTTTACCGTGCTACCGTCATCAAGAGGCTCAACTTCCTGCGTATAGGCGCGGTCGAAGATCCCGCTGATGGTATAGGCCGCACCACCCGCGGGCCGGAAATCAACCGGGTCACCAAATACGCTGTGCAAAGGCTTGAGCAGATGCTGATCCCAGTTGACCCCCATTATCAGGCTTCCCCGCTCTCAGTTTTAACGACATTGGGTTCGTCGGATGTGATAGTCGATTGACCATCAGATTTTATGATGGAGACTTCCTGACCGCTCGTTTCTTCCATCTCCTGTTTCACCGCGTCCAGCGTTTTCACAAAGCCGAGAGCAATAAGTCGTTTAACGTCACTCGCAGATAATTCCACACGCGTATTCTGCGCATAGTTATCCCCGTCATGACGAAGGCTTTTCCCTTTTAGCACCACAACGGTGACCATTTCAGCGGCCTCTGTGGCCGCGTCTGCTGTTTTATCTTTTGCCATGATCACACCACCATCGCACAGAGAGCCGCGTTAACCCGGCTTGGGATAACGATCGGGGAAGACTGCATCATCAGGAAGCGCTGGGCGGGGTCCTGTTGGAGCCAACTTTTTGGCGCATAGGCCATCGGGCCATAGTTAAAGGCAGGATCTATGATGGCGCCAAACGCGCGGGTCCCCATCAGATCAGAGCCTGACATGATCACTGAACCGTCGGCAAACATTGGCGTTTCGATGCCGGTATCCGGATCGATGAACCAGTCGTTGTAAAGCCAGAGTGTGTACTGCCCCCAATAGCCCTTACAGACGGCGCCCTTCGCGATCTGTGCACCAGGATTGATGATGTTACCGGATGGGTTCTGCGCCGGCAGGATAATGACGCCTTTTAGTGACGTATCCAGCTTGAACGCACGCCATGCCTTGCTGGTGAAGATGATATCCATCGCCTGCGCGCCAGATTTTTGCAAGATCCGCGTCTGCCATTCTTCAATGTCATCCGATGGCTGGGTGTTGGTTGCACCAGCCGCAACGCTGGTCGGCCACTTATCTGAACCACTCAGTGCAATAGTCAACGATGGGTCACGGCCAAAATCGACTACGGTCGTCGGGTAGCCTTCACCTTTGATGGTGACGGTGCCTGTTGCAATCGCACTGCACCCCATCCACTCCATGCGGCGGTTGTGGATGTCGATTTGGTCGCTCATCTCGAACTGGATGTTCAACATTTCACGCTCTGCGGCGGTGTATTCGCCCCCGATGCGCTCGCCAATCTGGCGGCGGATCGGTTTACGCAGGTCAGGAGCACGCTTGTCTTTGATGTAGGCAGGTTTGAACTTGTCGGTCTGGTAGCGACGACTTTCCACCAGCTTACCTTCGACCAGCGGTGAGCAGAACGGGGCCATGCGGCGAAGACCGACGTCTACGTCAATCGCCACATACTCATCGTCACTGGTCACGATGTTCGGGAAAAATCGGTCGAGGATAAAATTTTGGGACGTCATCAGATTGGGCACCAACCCAACCAGCGACACGGTATCGTAAATAGATTGAGACATGGCTTGTTCTCTCTGTGTCCCGACCTGCTGGCCGGGATAAATAAAAGACGCACAACGCCCTGCCCGGTGAAGGGCATGCGAAGAAGGCGATTAAATTAAAACGGGTGTTTAGCTGGCAGGTGCCTGAACGCTGTCGCGCAGGAAAATACCGAATGGCCGAAGCGCGGGTTTGAGCGTGACCAGCGTCCAGCTCGGATCGAAGGTAATGCGGTTCTGATTGATTTCTGCCATGAGATATACGCCCGCTAACGTGTCCGCCACGGTGGCATTCACATCATCGGCCAGAATGGCTTGCGGAACCTGGCTGCCGTCGGTTGCTGTCGCCACGCTCAGGGTGTATTTCCCAGAGGCAGTGATCACACCCAACACGGTGCCGCGCTTATAGGTTGCCGCAGAGCCGGTCAGGATGGTCACCGTATCGGATACCACCTGCAGAGGGCCGGACAACAACTGATCCGGAATGAAGGTGTCATGCTGCACGCCCGGAACCCAGGCATTTTGCCCCACTGAATTTACAGTCATTATTTTTTACCCTTAGCCTGGTTGTAGAGAGCGGCCGCACGGGAGACCACTGAGTTTGCATTCCCCGACGGGCCCGTATCGTCATTGCCCAACTGATGGTTTTCCACTTTGGACATGCGTTCGTCCAGAGATAAACGACGAGACTGCTGCGGCGCCTGCATCGGGCCAGAGCTTGCCAGCACGCGGATAGCGGCGGCCGAGCTCATGCCCGTGGTGATAGCCAGAGAAACGGCCAGTGGCCCTTTGCCCGCGGCATATTTGCTGCCAAGGATGCGCGAAACGCGGTTACGCTCAGCGCGGCGGCCCTTTTTGACATCACGATCTTCGTCTTCATCATCGCCGTCATCGTCGTCGCCTTCGTCAGCATCCGCGTCGTCGTCATCGTCTTCATCATCATTGCCGTCAGAATTATCTCCCCCCTTGGCGCGCTTGGACTTTTTGGACTTATTCTTATCGTCGTCTTCCTCAGAATCGTCCTTTTTGTCCTCTTTATCTTTTTCCTCTTCTTCAGCCCGACGCGCTTTTGCCTTTTTGGATTTTTCTTTCTCGTCTTCATCCTCTTCTGACGCGTTAGCGGCAAAACCAAACAGGTGCGCAAAACCTCGAATTTTCTTTGTTTTCACTGACATTGTTATTCTCCAACCAATTGTAATAAATCGCGGAATGCCGCATCCGGTGAGGACACCTGATCGGCCAGTCCCAGTTGCACACCGTCGGCGCCCAGGAAACAGGCGGCTTCGGTATCACGGACGGTTCTTTCTGCTATCCCGCGATTGCGGGAGACGGTACTCACGAACAGGCGACCCATCTCATCAATGTCTGACTGAATGGCTTTGCGCGCCGTGTCGCTTAATGGCTCATACGGATTGGACTCAGCTTTGCGGTCGCCGTAGGTGATGATGGTGACCTGCAGACCATCACTTTTAATCTTCTGTGACCAGTCAACGTGCATCACGATGACCCCCACTGAGCCGACGCCGCCGGTGCGCGGAACAATAATTTTGTCTGCAGCACTGGCCAGCGCGTAGGCCGCTGAGTAAGCGCTTTCCGACAAGATTGCCCAGATGGGTTTACTGCCGCGTGAAGCATAAATGACGTCGACCAGATCAAAACACCCGGCCACTTCGCCGCCTGGTGAATCGATATCAAGGCAAATGGCTTTGACTTCACTGTCGTTCAGCGCCTGAAGGAAACAGGCGCGTATGCCGTCATACCCGGTCATGCCGCTGTAGGGTCGCAGCGTGCCCAACTTCTGCACCAGCGTGCCCTGAATCGGGATCACCGCGACACCCTCTACCACGTCATAGCCCGTATCACGGGCCTTTCGGGTAAATGCGCTGTCATCGTCATCCTCCCAGTCAGACATTGACTGAATGCGCGTCAGGCCGAAACGGTCAGTCAGCGCGGCCATGACGACTTCAGCTTTACGGGGATGCAGCGCCAGCGGGGTGTTAAACAGACGCTGCGCTAGATGGGGTAAATTCACTGTGCCTCCGGGTCTTTAATTGTTTGAGGGGCAAAGGTGTCAGCCTGCGCCCATGAAGGCACCGGCAAACCGCGCTCTTTAAACGCTTCGACTTCACGCGCCCGCTGATCGAGAAGCTCTTCCCAGTCTTCGCCGACGTTCTCTGACACCTCCATTTCCAGCGTAGACATGCCGGAGTCCATGCCGAGGATTGCGCCTTTTTTCTCAGCAACGGGATCAACCCAGCCGCGACCGGGTCCCATCCACTGCGCACGGCAATAGGCCGCTTTCGCTGCCAAAAATTCTGGCGCGCCAGCAGGGAGAGGTACCTCACCGAGATCGTGGAGTTCTTCGATAAAGCTGCTGAAGATAGGCTGGGCAAAACCACTGGCAAAATCGTCACGACGGCGTGTTAGCGTTTTCCAGGCTTCCAGCATCGCGGAGCGGGCTGAGCTGTAGTTCACATCAGACCAGTCCTGCGTCAGCTGTTGGGTGGAAATACCCAGTGCAGCGGCCACGTTGCGTAATGCTGCGCTTTCGAACGCTGCAAAATTGCTGGTTGGCCGAGCGGCATTAACGGTGGCAACCTCTTCACCAGGAGCCAAAATAGGCATACGTGCACCGCTTTGCAGCGAAATACGGTTGTCTTTATGAAAATCGGTACGCATATCCTGATATTCGAGAACGTCATCCGTTTTGAGTCCGTCTTCGAACAGTCTTGGGTCGTATGGCGAAGTGATGTATGCCCCAAATATGGCATTCAGGATGGATGCCTGAAGTTCTACCTCGTCATATTTGATCAGCATTTTCAGACGCTGAACGATAGGCGTGAAAACGCTGGTGCCGCGGTGCTGACCTGCTCTTTCACTGTCAAAATCATGAACAACTATTGGTCGCCCCCATGCTGTTTCGCGCTTAATACGTTCCCATGTCATGGTTTTTTCAGCGCTCCACCAGTCTCCCATGTGGGCTTTTCGTATGTGATACGCCACCGGCACACCGTCCTCATCAATTTCCACCCCACCGCGAATGTTCAGCATGTCAAAAACCTGCTGGGGGTTGCTCAGGCGATCTGGATCAACAATTTGCACCGTTGTGGCATATCGCGCGCGACCATGCCCTAGCCGGTCGGTTCGGTATTGCAGGACTGCCAACGCATCCCCATCCACTAACTTGTGGCGAAACGCCAGACGCAGCATCTGGGACACCGTTTTTTTTCTTTCAACGTCGCAATAACAGTTAGGGTCTTTTGCCCAAGTGCGCCAGGCGGCCTCAACCGCTCGCCCATATTCATCCGCCCATTTGGCATCAAAGGCTTTAATGCCGGTTTGCATGGCCAGCGCGCGATAATCGACTTTGGCAATCGGGCGGAAGTTTGCGCCGACGGCGTTATCAAGAATTCGCGTGACGCTGCCGGAGGCCCATCCGTCATTACGTGCCATGTCGCGAACGCGAGAAACAATGCGGTCACGGTAGATGTTAACTTCGTTATCCGGCGACCAGAGTGCAGGTTGCCAGTTAGCCATAGAATCGCTGAAGGAATCCGCGGCATCATAAGGCACGCTGCCTGAGCCATTCAGCATCGATGCGCGGCGGTTTGAAGGAGGTAATGGTCGGCCATTAGGCCCAAGGATCCTGACTTCTCCAGTTTTCATCACCACCTGAACCTTAACGTCCTGCGCGGACGCGGCACGATGCCCAGTTGGGCCTGCAGAAGTTGAATAAGCGCGGTGAGCTGGCTGATATTGGTTTGCTGATAGCTCACCGACCGGGTACCGTCGCCCTGCGCGTACGAGAAAGAAACCCCTTTGGCGCCGGACGACAGCTCTAGATAGGCCTGCTGGGCCGCTGTTAATGCCGCCGTCAACTGGTCACGGGTCAGCGCACCAGCCAATAAACTGGAGTTGGGATCGAACATAGGATTCCTTTTTAATTAGCCAGGCGTTTGTACAGTGGTTTGCGCTGAGGTTTTTCAGGTTCGGTAATAATGACGCCGGGTAAACGAAGGTCCTGTTTTTCTTCAGGCTCCGGCGCCGGAGGCAATAACGTGTCAGGGTTATTTTCCAAAGCTATCGCTTTGGCATTTAATTTAAGGCCTGCATGGAACAAGCCGCATAGGGCGGCGTACGCGTAAACTCGGCAGTCCAAGGCTTCGTTGGCTTTGCCCGGCGGCAACTCCCACACGCTGTAGCGCTGTCCGGCGGCTTCTTTCATGACTAACCGTTCCGCTGTGAGCTGCGTGAAATACCCCATATCCCGATCGGTAGAAAAGTGCATGTAACCGGGACCGGGCTGCTCTATGTGTAATCGGGAGCGAATGGAATCTTTTGCAGAGTTGACGCCAAGAATGATCGGACGGAATTTTGCGCGGGTTTTCGACGTCGGACGCTTATTCGGCCAGATGGGTGAACGCTTACCCCCCGTGGCAGATTCGCCTTTGATCGCCCAAATCCTTCGCCCCAGTCTTTCCTGAGAAAACTCATACACTTTTTGCGTATGGTTACCGCCGGAGTCATGGCAGGCGGCCATGATGGTAAAACCCCGACCGTCAGCGCGGCGCCATACCTGTTTAAGGTAGGCGTCCAGCCTCAGCCAGGGTTCAGCCGTTTCAAGGTCACCCTCGATCACGTCGAAAGCGACAGACCAGCTTTCCTCGTCTTTGCCCCACCCCACCACCTCGACCTCGAGCCTGTCATTCTGGGTATCGATACCCGCTGTCAGAACGGCCACGCCATCTGGCACCTCAGCGCTGAATACTTCGCGCCGCGCAAGCAGCACATCAACGGGAAGGCGTTTGCCATAATTAGGTCGGTGAGGTAGACCCATCTGGGTATTCCACCAGGCCAGCTCTTTATCGGGATCTCCTTTGGCTTTGAGATACTTTTCTGCGATATCTGACGGCTTGTCTTTTTGCCACGGACTGAATAATTTCGACGCCTGAAATCCCGCGTGAATGTTATCGACGCCTAACTTTCCGCACTCAGGACATACAACCCGGTGAACGGCATGACGCACAGAGGATGACCACTGCCAAACTTTACTAACGGCGGTAACATCATCGGCATGCCATGCCTGATCGTAGAGATTGAGCGGAACGTGTCGGGCGCCACAGCACTCGAAAGGTTTTGTCTGATGCCACTGAATTGTTTTTAATGACCGCAGCCTGTCACCCTCAGACCATCCTGTACCACAGCTTTCGCAGTGGATCATAGCCTGTTTGGTATGGTGTTTATCACCTTCTGATGGCCAATGAATGTGCTTAAAAAAATCTTGAAACTGGCGGTGACCACAGTGAGGACAAGCCACCGATGCGCGGCGCTGGTCGGAATCTTCATAGCTTGCCGCGATCCGGCTTTCGTCTTCCACCGTCGGTGAGCAAGCGCGAACAGATAGCCAGTTCAGCCCGAAGGTCGCGGTGCGTTCTTCGGCTAGCGTTATCGGATCGCCTTCGCGGGTAATGGGGTATTTATCCACCTCATCGGCCAACAGCACGCGGATCGGGCGACGCGCAAGGTTATCAGGACTACCCGCGCCAGCCAGCGCCAGAAAGCCGCCGGTAAAGGATTTATAGAGCAGCGTTTCTTTCGAATTCTTCTGTTTATTGCCGCCGATCAGGTCACGCAGCACTGGGGTTACACGCACCAGCGGCGTTATACGCTCTTTTGAAAACTGCTCCGCCGCGTCTTCTTTTGGCTGCAGGAGCAACATCGGGCACGGATCGAGATGCGCAAAATAACCGAACAGGTTTTCAAGCAATGCCGTCTTCATCAGCTGAGTGCAGCACATCACCGTAATGATATGAACGCCTGACTCTGTTGCGGCCAGCATCGGGCCGCGGGCTATTTCTACGGTTTCGGTTTCCCAGTTACCGGAGGTGCTGCCCGCTTCTTTCGCGAGCTTACGATAACGATCTGCCCAATCCGGCACGCTGATACGCGGCGGTGGCATCCAGCCCTTCCTGATACTGTTTAAAAGTCTGTCACGTTTCGTCTGTGTTAAATTCAGGTTCGCCGAGTCCGGAGATGTGTTTATGGACATGTTCGATTAACACCTCGGTCATTCTGTCGGCTGGGACATCCAGGTCAGCCGCCATCAGGGGAGCCACCCTTGACGGCCAGTTCATCCAGGCGTCGCGCTGCTGGCGGAACGCCGCGAATAACACAGCTTCAGCAACAGAGAGCTCGACCAGTTGACCATCCTCTTTCTCGAACTCGAGCTTTGTTAAAAGTGCCAGATAGTTTTCTTTTACCCTGCTGGCCTCTTCCCGCGACATCTCTGCACCGGTCGCCAGCATGATTTCTTTTACCGCCTGTGCAGTGGTTGAGTCGTCTTTTGCTTCAGTGCCAGGCTTGGTAATTTTCTTTTTCGCCGCGTTCTGAGTGCGCGGATCCTTTCCATCACGCAGAGTTGCCAGGGCTTTGTCACTGGCTTCAACATCAATGAGATTCCCCTCGAGCACGACATACTTACCAGCTTTAACCCACCGGCCTATCGTCTTGCGATCGACACCGGCGTGCTTCGCATATTCAATTTGCGTCATCGTTGTCATGGGACATTTACCTCGATGGGACAGTGGGACATTATTTTTGTGTCCCACCCAATGTCCCATGCAAATGTCCCACGTAAAAATATCAACAAAGCCACGTGGCGTAAGGGCTGGCAAAAGTTAGTGCATAAATATGCACGTGGGACATGGGACACAAAATGAAAAATTTATAGCTGGTGAAACTGTGCGGCGCGCAATGCCCGTGCAATAGAAAGGACCGGGGAAGGACCCATTTTTTATTGAGAGTCATTATCAATTGGTAGCCCCTCTTCTTCCCTGCCTGAGCGTTGAAGCCAGGTTTTGTTCAGCGCTTCGACTTCACGCGCGCGCTGATCGAGAAGCTCTTCCCAATCGATAGGAGTAGAAAGCAGTTCCACCAACTTCTTTCGCACATCATCATTAACATCGAATTGCACAAGGTTGCTGCCCATATGCAGCAGGCATAATGTTTTATTCCCCCTTTCATCAGTCAATATGTCCAGGGAATAAATATCCGGCTTACATAAAGTAATTCCGGTTGATGTAACCAGTGTTTTATTAATGAGGTCAGTCATGGGAATACTCTCCGAGTTAAATACTCTTCTTGAGAAAATACCGTTGTGGGGAAAGCTGCAGTCAGTTCCCAATGAAGTTGAAGCGTTGAAACTTAGAGTCGCAGCACTTGAGGCTGCAATAAACACCACTGCAGGAGGCAAATGCCCGAAGTGTGGAAAAATGACTTTTGCATTAGAACGAACCGAAGCTGATCCAGCGTTTGGCAACCTCGGCGTGCAAAGAGATGTTTATATATGCTCAAGCTGTAACTATTCCAAGTTTGAACAAATAAACTAAAACTTCACCTGGCTCCGATAGAAAAATCGGAGCCTCATTTGATTATTTTGCTGTCTTCAATGCCTCATTGATGGCCTTGCTCAGCGCTCCCGGCATAAGCGCTGCTGCCATCTTCTCGGCTCTATCCATATATCCGAGCGTGGGTTTAACTGGCAGTGCATCACCGAACCGAATCAGCAGTTTTGGCATAGGGGCCTTCTCTCGGACGCGGTGTGTACCATTAGCTGACCGTTTCTGGCGTTTCTTCCCTTTCTTGCCCTTCTTTTTCTTTACTCGCTGCCACACGCCATTAATGCCATCAATGTCGCCAATGAACACATCAGGCTTTGCTTTGAGTTGAGATAGCTTATTGCGAGTCAGGTTGCCGTACTTGTTGAGCTTGATATCTTTCGGATTAAGCAGAGCCTGGCCGTTGAGTTTGTGCACACCGCCAAACTCGAACGGTTCCAGATATCCGGCTGCAATGTCACGAACATAAACTTTCGCTGTCAGGTTGTCCCGTCGCGATCCAACAAAGCCAACAGAGTTAACCGTGAAGGGTGTCGGATTCTCAAGCTTGCGCTGGAAAGCTGTTTTCTCTGCCGCTGCTATCTGCCTGGCCACACTGGTCAACGCCTGTGCAGTGGCAAAAGGAATTTGTTTCTTTAACGACTGGAGTTCTGCAGAGAGAGCTTTGATGTCTGCCACGGGTCACCACTTGAAATTTCTTCAATGTGCTTGTTTTCACCAATCTCAGGCATAGGATTGATCTCGATATTACACACAGCAATTAGGGAAAAAATGAAAAAGATAATCTTTGCTTTACTCGCTTTAGCGCTGTCACTTCCAATGTCTTCAATGACATTTGCAAAAGGTGGTCATTACTACCCGAGCCATGGTTCATCACATAAAGGAGGCAAGTACCACAATCCAAGTACCGGCAACCATTACATCAAGAAGCATTAATCACTGATATTTTGAGCCACCTTATTATTGGTGGCTCTGGTAATAGCTTAGAGATATTTCTTAGCCAGCTCTTTCAGTTCGTCTTTTGCTGCTTCGCCCAACTGAGCAACGCCGCTTTCAACAAAGGTCAATGCAGCTTCGAAATCAGCCACACCTGCTTTAATTTCCTCAATAGGTGTCGGTGCTGACTGTGTCACTGCTACTGCGGGTTGGGCTACTGTGCCATCTATTAACGGTTCTGACATGATATTAACCTCTGGGGTGGTTAGGGGTTTAGCCGCTTGGTCTGTTACTGGGAGTGGTGTGTAAAAAATGCTTATCAACCATGCGAAGATGGTTTTTAAAGTCGTCATATTTTAGCCTTCTGACACTTGAAACGTTTCCTACCGTTGAACACTTGGTTTCTGTCTATAAACAATCTCTTGATCTCAGAATTTAAACCGCGCTAAATTTAGTTGCTTTTTACCTTCATACGATGAGGAATTCCCCATGAGTAAAGTAAAAGCAGCAAGCTTTAAAGAAGCCCAGGAAGCTCTTTCGACTGGAGAGAAAATCCAAGTAGAACTGGCTTTTGATATCACTACTGACGAATTTTTTACTCTGGCAACGCAGTGGTGTGACAAAGGAGCAAAAATCAAAAAAGGTGATGAGCATTTCACTATTTACAGAAAAAACTTCTTCATACCACCAAATGACTAAAACCTTTAATTAATAACCTGATCACCTCTGTCTGGCCTCTAAGTTTTTCGCCTGTTTCTGCAGAGCCAGAATGTATGCCTGCAATCCTGCTATTTGCTTTGTTGCAGTTTCGATTCGCTCTCTGAGGGTGAAATAATTTGATTGAGCGGCGTCAGTAAGTCTGGCGGTGGCTGCATCATCCACGATGGCGGTGGTGCCGGTTTTGGACACTCGCTTGGGGTTACACGTGGCGTTGACGTGCAGCTGCTTAGTACCGGAATCAACAGCGACACGCAAATCGCCAATGTTTTTTTGCGCATCAGATAACTCCTGAATGTATTTTGCATCAATATCTGCGACGGCCTGTTGCTGTTCCGCCATCGAGTTGATTGTCATTAGGCGCGTATCGGCAAGGGCAGTAGCGACTGAAATTTCTTTTTGCTGGCTTATCGTCTTGCCGTAGTAGTGAAACGCAGCCCACATCAGGGCGCCGATTAGCGCCGATATCAGCACAGTGAGCACGGCAGCGGTTTTATTGACCATCAAGCCCCCAGCATGTCAGCTCACTTTCCTGATCCCGTCGCTCCACCTGGCCGTAACAATTATTTGACCTGATATTGCAGTCTTTACCGCCGTCATGTACCCAACGCTTTATTTCCGCACACGCACCCAATAAGTCGCCAGCGTTCAGCTTCCGGTAGAACGTGGATGTAAAACATTTCGCCGGGCCGATATTCCATGGGCAGAATGACGCGATCCCGACCTTTTGCGGCTCAGTCAGTGGAACGTGAACATTTTTATTCACCCACGCCAGCGCCTTGGCCTGCTCAGCTTTATCGATGCCAGCACATTGTGTTTGAGTGAGACGCATACCTTTAAAAACGGGTTTTCCGTTCACGCTGGTGACGCCGCCGCAGATTGTCCATTTGCCACCCTGATCCTGATAAGCAATCAGGCTGGTTCCCTCTTTCTCTTTCTGAAACTGAGCCATCATCACCGGAGCTGAAGCACCGGTTGCAATTAGAGCCAGCATTGCAGCACTGAGTTTCGTCTTCAGATTTGCCATGGTTAGTCCTCATCGCGGCGGATCATGTTGTTCTTCCGATCCCATATCTTGAAACCGACATTTATAATGCAAGTTAAAAATGCGAAGAACAGACCGCCCAACACACCAATGGCCGTCCATTGTTCAGGGTTAAATGAATTCAGCAGGCTATAAAGCCAGAAGCCGGCGTTGCCACCCGCTGCACCGTAAGCAATGCCGGTGGTTAATTTGTCCATTCGCATAGTCTCCCCCTCCGGTCGTCCGGTTGGGTGCGTAGTCGTGAGAAATTTAGCGGCGAAGTCAGTTTGCGGAAAGGTGAATGGTTAGCTGATTGACTGGCCGCCAAAACGAAAAAGGCCACCCGAAGGCAGCCTTATAATGATTGTGATGGACTACTAATTGATCATGCCCATCGCTTTTGCCCACTCCTCTACTTGGGAGCGAGAAATAAATTTTACTGCCTCAGGCTCATATGGACTTGGCCCCTTCACGATTAATGCAATGCAGGGGAACTGCTCAGGCATCTGATGTAATAGCTCTCTTTCCAGCTCATCTGGTTCAAAGACAGATAAAGAATCATCGGCAATACCAAAAAATTCTCTCTCCATCCAAGTTCTGTATTCATATTCATTACGTAGCAACGTCATAGCCCCTCCTTTTATCCAAAAGGATAGCAGGGAATCAGCTATTAGAGTCAGCGTCTGTCCGCTTATTCCTGTATCTGATATCGTTAAATCGCCAAAAGTAACCACAGCAGATATGAGGAATTATTGATGAGCAATGTCAACTTTAAATGCCCTGGCTGCGATCATGACTTGGTCGTACGCAGCAGTGTCGAAATCAAAGGTACAGGATATTGAAGGGACTACTTGCAATCACTGCAATAGGACTATTCATAAGAACGATCTTGTTAAGCAAGCCAGTGGCCATGCCGAAAAGCTCGTCAGAGATATGATCGGGAAACACTTCAAGTAAGCGCTCTAGCTTCTCTTCTATCAAGCTGGTATCTGCTGAGATGGATGCCAGCCTATTTTTTAATTCCATACCGACTCCAGAAGCATCAAACCCACACATTGGTAGGTTCGTTTAATATTCGTTTTTTTTCAAAAAAGAAGTGTATTTGCGCTGTGTCAATTGCTACCAGCATGGAATGAACTTAATTTCACTTAAAAAATATTTTAATTTTTAAACTTTTCGAGCTAGCTTAGCTCGTGATGTTGGCCTACTGTTGGCAGCCTCACTTACAGTCTGGATCGTAAGTGAGGCTTTTTTCATACATCAGATGGCTTTGTTGAATAATTCGGGTTTAGATAAACCCCGCCCCTATCAGTCATTTTCTCAGGCAATCCGTTTGCGAAAAAATGAATGGTTAGCTGATTGACTGGCCGCCAAAACGAGAAAAGGCCGCCAATTTGGCAGCCTTACAGAAGTCATTTATATTGACGTTAATAATCAATATATGGATATCAAATGAAGAAAATTATCTTTGTGGCACTAATATTAGCCAGCTTCTCAAGCGCGGCTGCCTATGAAAATTGCAGAGTGGCTAACGGATCTGTAATGAGCTGTGCCGGCTGGGCTCAGTCAGGCTCTGAACCCGTGCTACAAGCTGATGGCTCTTATCACGAATGCACTATAAGTAATGGGCAAGTAACCAGCTGTAGAGGATGGTATCAGGGATCAGCCGCCATTATGCGAGATGGTAGTTACCACAGTTGTTCAATATCAAACGGACAAGTAATGAGTTGCGGTCCCTGGTACCAGGGTGATGCAATCATCGGACGTTGAAACGAAGAAACCTTATCGCTGTTGCTGCCTTCCACGAATTGAGGGCATAAAAAAAGGCCGCCCACAGGCAGCCCTTAATTTAACTTAAAAAATGCTTAAATATTACCCACAAAAGATGTATGGTTTTATTTTCCCTGGTGTTGGCCGAAGATTGGCTGCCTCATCTACTGTTCGATGCAGAGGTGAGGTTTTTTTGGCCACATATTAGCAAAAAAAAGATAGAACTCAATAGCTCTCAATTTTTCGAGAATATTTCTTCCAACGTCTGATTATAACGTTCCTCTTCGAGTTCCACGCCCAGCGCGAAACGGCCCAGCTTGATTGCTTCTTTTATCGTGGAACCAGATCCCATGAAAAAATCAGCAACTACATCGCCCGGTCGGCTGCTGGCGTTGATGATATCTCTCATCATCCCCGCTGGCTTTTCGCACGGATGTTTACCGGCATAATACGGGACCGACTTATAAGTCCATACGTCAGTAAACGGTACTGCTGATGACACGGTGAATGGCCGGCGCAATCGCTTATGTTCATCCACCAGCTCCGCATACTGCCGAGATAGCGAATGATATTCCTCAACCAACTGGTGGTGAGGAAGGTCCAGCTCTTGCCGGGCATGTTTTTCCCGCGCTACCCGATTAAATAATCCCTGAAGCGCTAAATAGTCTCCCCCACTGGGCAATTGCCACTGGCTTTCACTGAACCAGTGCGACGCCATCTTCTTTCCGGTTGCCTGGTGAATGTCTTTCGACGTGATCCCCAACGCTTTACGTGCATTGCTGAAATATTCCACCAGCGGCTTGAGGGTATTCTTGCGCTGTTCCTGGCGCTTCGAGGAATAACTTGATGTTTTACCTCTATACGGTCCGCTGTAGTGCTCAGCGAAGAGGATCCGTTCAGTGGCCGGGAAATATGCCCTCAAGTCCTCTTTGTGCTGTCTGTTCCAAGGCCCGGAAGGTTTGGCCCAGATGATGTGATTGAGAATTTTGAAGCGCTCACGCATAAGCAGCTCGGTATCAGCTGCCAACCGTGACCCGCAAAATACATACAGGCTGCCAGAGGGTTTCAGTACTCGCCAGAACTCCGCAAACATCTCATCGAGCCAGGCAAGGTACACTGATTCGTCTGGCCACTGATTATCCCACTTACATGACTTAACCCTGAAATACGGGGGATCCGTTGCTATCAGGTCAATGCAGTCATCAGGTAAGGTTTTGATGTATTGGAGTGAGTCAGCACAAATTAAATTTATACTGTTTAAATTCACAGTGTTTTTCATAGATCAGAGACGCCCTTTTTGATAGGCTCCATTTGCTGTGTGCACATCAGCAATGGGCCTCGGTTCGCTCGTGACCAACTAACGGGCGAATGGCGTGCAAGATGTTAACAGCATCATGTTCGCCGCCCATTCCACAAACAATTAAGCCCTGGCAGATGCCGGGGCTTTTCTTTGGGATTAAAAAGGCCGCCTAATGGCAGCCTTAAATGATTTTTTATATATTACATACCTTTATCTTTTTGGAGCCTTGCCATCACGTTCTTAAGGCAGACTGACATCATTCTTTCCTTAAACATGTCTTTGCCATCAGCATATGTATAGGTTTTCATCCCTTTAATCATTTTCCTGAAACCGTCTGCACCTTGGATGGATACTTTCTCATAGTCATTCTCATCGATTCCAAAATCAGAGTATGAATAACCCATCGACTTAAAATTCTTCATGGCATTTTTGACAATTCTCGATATGTCATCTTCCGTCGAGCCTGCCTTATCACTTATTTGCCATTCAGTATTGCACATATCTTGACTGGCTTTATCTGGGCTAGTGATTTGTCCGAATGCGGGAGATGCAGCCAATATCAGTAAGGGGATTAGATACTTCATACTTCCTCCATGATAACGAGTAAGCATGATATTCCATGACGCATAAAACACAAAGACGCATAGTATGCGAACTAAGCAATGAGAAGCAGTTCCGCTTATCAACCCCCCCACCCAAAAGACAGGTAGCCATCAGCGAGAGACGCACGGTGATCACCGATACCTCCTTGGACATTGATAAGCCCTTATCGCTGTTGCTGTCCTCACAACCGAATTGAGGGCATAAAAAGGCCGCCTAAGCGACCTTCTGGTTCTTTTTCCTTCCGAGACTCTATCTCGCGAAGCACTGCCAGTTCTATTTCTCTGCCAAATCTGACTCTCTCATCTTCCGTGATATTGGCCCTACACTCCAAAGCCAATATTTGTCCTGTCGTAAAAACTCTCAATAACAACCTCACATATTGTCGTTGAGCTTTGTTATGCAATCCTGAATGACTTCAGCAAGCGGCGAGTATTCACCATCCTCTTCTATTCGTATTGCTTCAAGAGCTGCATTCATCTCGCCGATAGCGCGCTGAAGCGCCTGATATTGTAGTGTCTGTATTATTGTTACGTCGCCCATTGCAACCTCGTCTTAGTCACTCGTCAAAGTATCAGTGGCAGGTGGTGACGATGCCGCTTTTCGGGAGCTACCCTAGCCACTGATGACCTTATCACAGGCACTCAGTGAATGATGCCTACTCAGCCCGCAGGCTGAATTTCAAAGTAGTATTCCTTGCCCTGCTCGAACTGGTTGAATGCTTCAGGGTTTGAAATATGCATCTGAATCTGTCCGCCTCGTGTGAACTTGGACCAGGCTTCATTTTCATGGCTGTACCCGTGGCCGGATCAGACATAAGCCCTCCTGTTTTTGTTGTGTACTCCATTGAGGGCAAATTGTTTTATCTCTTTAGTCAATGCGTCATTATTATGGTGGTGTGCGCCGATCTCACACTTCACGGCCCAGGCTTTACCCAAACCGATCATGGCAGGATTTTTAATCCTCTCTGTTCTCTCACCGCAAAAACATAAAGCCCCGCGATGTGCGAGGCTTTATGTTTTTTGTGGGTAATTCCTAGTTTTTTCAATATGGTCATGCACTACCCAGGACTTTATACAGGCTAATTATCACTTTCTTTTGCCACAAGTCTGATAATCAATTACCTGTCCAGAATCAGACCCCCAATCAGGCTTATTGCCAGTAACAATAGCTCTCTGTTCTTCTTTGCTTTCACATTGATTTAAACTAGGAAAAGCGCGAGTGGGGGCAACACTCATCCCCACATTAGAAATGTTGGAACATCCTGAAATGATTAACATAAAGGAAATTGAAATTAATTTTTTCAACGTAGTCCCCACTGAAACGCAATTTACTAAACTTGGTCACAGTCAATAAATTAGCAGATTTTTAGATGAAAGAACCAGTCAGAGTTATCGCAGAGTTGACAGAACGTTGTGCCGTTTTACTGTCACATGATGTGCACCATCTGAAAACGCAAAAAACCGCACTAGGCGGGTTTTGTTTAACATTCGACTGAGAGCTGAGAATGTGAAGGTTGGGATCGATAAAAAATATCTTTGTTTTACCCAGCCCTCAGACGAATGTACCCTTCAGTTACTCCTTGGTTATCCCATTTTCGAAAACTGAAAAGCATTATTTGGAGCGGTCAGCGGGGATCGAACCCGTATCATCAGCTTGGAAGGCTGAGGTAATAGCCATTATACGATGACCGCATTGGCCCGCCACCGAGGCCTCGAACCTCGCTCCTACAACATAAAGGTTATTGGCTCTAACCAACTGAGCTAGCGGCGGTATATAAAATCTCGCTGTGCTTGCATCATCTGGCTCATCTGGCGGTGCGCAGAGCGAAGAAGAGAAATGCTACTCTTCTAAATTGACTCTCACAACCCTGATGTCTGAACTTTACATTACTATATTAATCTTGCACTTATAGAAAATACGCAAACCTAATTGCCACACTCTCACAGTGGCCGCGCTCATGCCCTTGAGTTGCTGTCGCATCATGCCGCTGATAACCGGTGCGCGTCTGGCTGTCGCACTGCTCTACCGGAGCTAATTCCCTTATTAACCCTCACAACGGATAGCTAATCCTGCTCGCCATTACACGACTCGGGGCAGCATCATTACTGCTGCATTGGCTGACGCCTGCGGTCTACCCGTTTACTGGTGCATTTTCCAATCCTCCAGAAACGACAAAGCCCCGGCGAGTGCCGAGGCTAATAAAATCATGAGTAATGCACTACAGAAAGATAAATTTTGCTTAAAGTATTTCGCAACTTATCCGATAATTCATTCACCACTGTAAAGCAAGGGTTATCAAAAGTGACTAATCAAGTAAAGCACGAGGGAAAATGTCCTGAATGTCGTAAAACAATAATGCCCATCATTGAAGAAAAAAATAACTTGAGAAGAGACAAATGCTCATGCCCTAAGTGCCATGCCGTTCTTTATGTATGCCGCAGCCCAGGGTGTGATGACTATGCCTTAGGTAGTGATCTGTATGACAATGAATTCTGTCCGGCTTGTACCAAGGCAATGGCAACTAAGACAGGTGAAGTTCTAAGCGAGGTAAAAGACCACGCGCTGCCGATTGTGCTTACTGTTATTGGCGGGGTTCTTGCAGCAAAATTTAGCGGCGAAAAAGAGTAATGTTCGCAGGCTGCTTTTGCTATGCATAACCAGAAGCGAAAAAAACCCGCCGGAGCGAGGTTCTGAGATTGTCTAAGCTTTGTGACTACGTGACCACTCTTAACAGATTACAACAACTTTTGCGTACGCGTTAATATTTTATTACTCTTTTAGATACACAGCTTTTTATAACATGGATCGAACATAATATGAGCAATATTTCCATAGAGCACGTTATCGTTCATGAGTTAATCAAGGAAGCACAAAAAGATTTCAATCACTCAAAACGCTATAATCTTCGAGATTCTGAACTAGACAAATTAAATCCAATCGTTCAACAATTAGTCGATGGCGTAGTCGAATTGTATGGTTCCCGTGGTAACTTAGCCCATCATGGAGCGTTTAAGACCGACCCTACCAAAAGGGGGCCTGTCCCAGACCTTTTCACTGCGTATCATTCAGCACCAAACTCCAATACAGTTGCCTTCATTGAACTTACAAAAGAGGTCATGAAACAAATGTACGAGGAGGCAAGGAACCAGATATGGTCTTCCGGCGGATATGTGGTGTTTACTGACTATAAGCATCAAGGCTTTCGCTACCTTTTAGTCACTATGATTAAGAAGAAAAATGGTGTCACTATAAGTGAAAATTTGAATCCAGAAGAAATGATGCATTTAGAGTTAAACTATATAAATCAAGCAGCTCGTATTAATTTTTATCGGTACCATGAATATCTTGAAGCTGACGAAGCTAAACGCGAAGAATTAAATTACTTAAGCTTTATAAGCAAAACAAATGGGCAGTCTGCATCAGCATACTTTATCGCGGCCCTTGGGTGTAATAAAGGAATGGCTTCAGCAGGGGCAACTCGTAAATTGCCAAATGAAATTAGAAAATTTTTTAGAAAAAACCCAGAACTGCTCCCTCAGGCTGATGAATTTAGAAATAAGATAATAAAATACCTTGAAAGGCAACATGATGCTAATGTACCTGCAAGTCTGACGGATGTAGAAGCAATTGCTTTTGAACAAATGTCTCTACTCGATGAAGATAAAAGGGATGAACTATTAAAAGGGATGATGAGTCATCTTAATAGTGAAGCAGTAGGTATACCTACAGACTTCGTTGTAAACAAGGGTTCGCTTGATAAACTCAGGAAGGTTGCCTATAAAACACCTTTATTTAGTTTCAATTTCGATAAAGAATTGCTTGGAGATAATGCTGATGCAAGAATATACTATAATGATGAAACAGGAAACCTTAGCTTTAACAAGCTACCTGAAGAGGCAAAAACAAAAATAAGGTTGGCTCTTAAAGAAAAAAATAAAATAGTTGACACTGAGGAAGATAGTGAATAGCTTAAAAACTGTTGTTGACTTGTATAGATTATCAGCTTTCCCTGACTATGATGGGGAAAGCTTTTCTGCATCTATAGATTATACGCTCCAGTCTCAAGAGTTAATTAAAGTTATTTTATCAGGGAATTTCTCTTACGGTAAATTTACCGAGCTGGAAGTTGATGATAATGAAATAGAAACCATTGATGAACTCCCAGAAGAAGGCCAATTATTAGAGTTTACCTTTTTGGTAAGTCAATCCAGTGCTAAACGCTTTTATCTATCCGCCAAGGAATTCATTAAAGTCAATACGTTAATGCGCGGTAAAGTTCCAGATCAATATTACTTAATCGACTTGGATTACTTCCCCGATGAACAAACTAAACCTGAGCCTGTTAATAAAATTGAAGCCATATGCGGACTCATCAAGTCCCTATCAAAATTGTCACATTTCCACGACATGAAAAATAATGGGAATTCAGACTCATATCGATTGGTTTTCATTCTCCACTCCGAGTCAAAATCGTCCTCTGCAGTCATTGAAACAATATTTTCGGAAGAATTATTAAATTATGACAGGATAGATATTTCTTTAATTAATTCTTTAGTAGCGATAAAACCTAGCAGTGACCTTCATTATGATGAAAAAATAAACACCTTCCGGAATACACTGATTGAATACATTAATTCCTCAGAAATTAAATTTTGTGACGTGGTCAAAAACTGGGGTTTAATTTGCCAATTATATAGCAATAACTTAGCTGTATACATGTCTGCATTTTCGTTTCAAAAAGCAAGAAAGGAAATTGCAGAAACCGAGATTGAATATGCTGATAAGATATCCAAAATAACAACTGAGATAGCCAATAAAGCCCTGGCAATTCCTATATCCCTTATTGGTTCCATAGCAATTTATCAGCTAAATGGCAAAGTAGAAATTTACATTACTCTTTTCGGGTTAATTTTCACGAGCATTATAATTTCACTTATCATTTTCTCACAGAAGAAACAACTAAATAGAGTTGATCACGCTAAGGATATAGTATTTTCTTCCATTGAACATGGAATGCACGATGACACATCAGACCTTAAAAATAAACTGAAAGAAGCGAAATATGGATTAAAAAGAAACGTGAAGTTTTGTCGCAGAGTTCTGGATTTCTTAATTTATTTAGCTTGGGTGCCAGTATATGTAGGCACCCTGATTTTACTAAATAAATTCCTGTAATTTATTTACCATTGAAAGAACCCCTTCAATAAATCCTGTCGCGGTTTGCATCTCTTTTCTTATTGTGCCATCTGAGCATTTTCTTCTTTTCGCTATCGCCCTTAGCGACATATTAAATACATAGTGCAGAATAACTAATTCATACTCTTCAATCCTATATTTTTTTAGACGTGCCACGCAGCCATCAATCATGATTCCTTCATCATCACAGCACTGTTGCCGAGATCTAGATGTTTGAGGAAGTAGCCCCTTGAATCCGGCAGCTATCGGCGAGAAGTCTATCCCGCTATTATCACTGGCAGCCCAAGCACCCCAAAGTTCTAAAGTCTCATGAATATCACGCATTATTCTCTCCACACTTATTTTGCTCTGCCTGTAGCGATAACACCCATCGCCAGCGCGCTATCTATTGCCTTCAGTGCCAGAACTGCCTGGCTGCCATTCTCTTCTTCCCAAGCTGACGTATTCGCGTGTAATGCGTCGTGGCACCGCCTGCACAGCGGGATCACGAACATGTCATGCGACTTTGTGGCCATACCACCCAGCCCGTAGCCGGTGATGTGGTGCGGGTCGTCTGCCTGGTTCCCGCAGCCGCAGCATGGCTGGCGCTTAACCCACTGCGTATAATTTGGATTTACCCAGCGGCGGCGTTTAGGGCGAAGCATAAAGGACTCAGGCGTCTCCGGATCAACGGCTATATACAGCACAGCCTTAACTGTTTCAGCGCGTTCTGTCAGCACTTTCACCGGCGGCTCCTCGGGTACTATGTCCGATTCACGGCCAACGGACTTAATTGCCTCTGCGGGGCGCCAGCGCAACGCATGGCGGGCTGCAGCGTCAGGCATTAAATCGAGAACGCCGTAAAGAAACGCCCACCAGCACAGTTCATAAAAACTCAGCTGGTGGCCTTTCGGTAGACGAAATACACGCATGGCCACGCTAACTATCCACTCAGCGCGGTTTTGGTTCGCCAGGCGGTCAAGCTCATCAAGAATATGCTCTCTGAACTTACTTTCATGATGCCAACACAGGCGCACCGCGCTTGTACCGTAATCCAGAGTATCGAGGTTCTTGTCATGGAAACTGTCGTCGCCAAGTTCCCACTGGCAGGTTTTAATGCGCTGAAGCCACTCCTTCAGAGCCGACATTCCACCAGCGGCATTGATCACCCTTTCGTTCGAGAAAAAAGGCTGCAGCCGCTGATCATCAACTAACGACTGAGAGACGGCAGCAACCTTACCGTTTGGTAGGTCTGCCAGCTCATCAGGCACTGTACTGATCAACAGCCGCTTGTGGCCAAACAGCCCCATGAGGTCAGCACCAGGCGTAAAGATGGCAACACCGGCCGCGTTCTGTGGGTATGGTGTCAATAATGCTCTCACGCAGCGTTTTCCTTTTTCTGACACAAAAGATCATCGTTTAAATCGATGAGGCTTTTAAGGAGGCTATCAGCGAATTCCTTCGCTTCCGTGTAGTCACTGGGAGATAGTTCACCCAGTGGAGAAGCGGCTTGCAGGTAACCGCGGTAGGAGGAAAGCCAGAGGTTTTGTTGTTCGTTCACGCTGCCACCTCCTGCAAATAGCCGGCGCCGGTGCTGATCAGGTCATCACGCGAAACTGTGGTGAACTGGCCGCGCGGTTTAATGAATGGCCGCCAGATGACCAGCATGCTGCCCTTGCTGTTGCCGTTCTTACCCGGCTTTCCGGTACCGGCATTGATGAAGGACAGGCGGCCATCAGTGATAAAGCGAATTTCGTCTGCGGTCGTCAGCGCCAGCGAGAACCAGCCAGTTGAGGTGTCGGCCGGAAGCAGCATCACAACCGGCTGATTTTGGATGCGACACTGCGCCGCTGCCTGCTCAACCCATGGGGTGATCGCACTGTATGGCGGGTTACACCAGATAGCACCGTAGCTCTCCCACTCAGCGGTAAGAGCATCATCGGCTTCGGTGAGGTACCGGGCACAAAGCGCGTTCTGGTGGTCGGCAGCGGCATCCAGATAAAAACCAAACTCCAGATCTAGGGCGGTGAAAACATCAACCGGCGTCTGCCAGCGGTCTTTGTGCTCGACTAGGGTGTTACTGGCGAATTCATTCATGCTGTTGTCCCCTGCTGCTGGCGCTGCGCGCAGTCTTTCCAAACCCGGTTCCACGTGGTGATGGCGAAGTCACTGCGCATGCCACGAACGTTGGCCTTGCTGGCTTCTGTACAAACCTGCTTTTCCAGTTCGCTCGGCGCTTTGGTTCCCGCAATACCGCTGATGAACCGACGGTAAGCCATGTCGCGCTCTGCGGTATCTACGGGCACATCACCGCCGCGATCCCACTTCCCATTTTTGCGGGCTGGACGGCCAGCACGACTCCAAGCGTTAGCACCTTCCAGATAGCCAGGGAATTTCGAAGGCTGGAACAGCGTAGACGGACGAAGGTATTCAGCCATTTCCAGATCGCCGCCCCACTTGGCATGCATGTAATCAACGGTCAGTTGCTGCTCTTCAACCGTGAAACCGTCGCGCAGTCTGGCGCGGATGTTGTCTAGCGAGGATTTGCTGACCTGATAGCGTGAGCCAGTGATTTGGTTCAGGTAGTTCAGAACCTGTTTAGCCTGATCAGTAATTTCAACCTCGCCGTCGGTCTGCGCAGCAGGCTGACAAAGGGTTTTATTATCTGATGGATCTTGTTTTGAATTTACTAACGGATCCCCCCCAGATTCTGGCGGGTGAAAACCAGTATTTTTTGCAGATTTTGATGCGTCGGATTTTGACCGGTCAGAATTTGATGCGTCAGATTTTGATGTGTCAGAATCTGACGGGTGAGCAGCAGCACGAAGCTTCGCAATATTCAGCTGATACATGTTCGATGTATTGCGGTTCCCCTTCCGCCGTTGGGTGCTGGTGATCCAGCCGTCAGCCTCAAGTTTACCCAGCGTAGTGCGCACAGTACTTTCGCCGGCACCCAGCTGGCGGGCAATGGTTGTTATTGATGGCCAGCAAAAACCTTCGTCGGAACTGAAATCAGCAAGGCGCGCCATTATGGCCACCGCCGATATTTTCAAACCGGCAGCAGCGCAACCATCCCAGACGTATGCGGATAACTTAACGCTCATAACAGCCTCGTGAACTTATCTTTGAATCGCTTAACGGGGTACGCGCATTCGTGTTCATACCTTTCGCGCATATAGATAACGCGGTCTCCGGGTCTGTCATATCCCACGACGTGGACCACAATGCCCCGCCAATCTTTGTAACGCCTGTCCAGCGGTTCGATTTATTCAGACATGCACTTACCTTCCGACTATGCTCGAGCAAATAACCTACCCACCACGCGGCGAACTGGTAGTTGCAGGCCGACCAGCAGCCACCTATCATCACTTCATACGACAAAGAGCCTGTGGTACCGCCAGTTGCTAAACAGCGTATTTGCGGAACGCCAGCCTTTATGAGTAAACTGTTCATGCGTTGATTACTCCACACGTTTAGTTAATGCACCCGACGCCCGGACCTGCACAGTCTGGGCGTCAACCTTTCCGGCTTTTGACTTCTTACCAAACAAAGCAATTACTGCCCGAACCTCTGCATCACGCGCTGCTAAATGGCGTTGATGAAACTTCATGATCTCTTCTGCCTCTGCCGTATCAATCACACCATCTTCCAGCGACGCCTGAATAATCATGTCAACATGGCCACGATGCGCCGCTGTGCGCATGCTCTTACTGAACAGTTCTACCTGGTCGAGTTCTTCGAGTTGCGGGATATCAACAAACAGGCCACCGCGACGTTGGGCGAAATATTCAGCCATGTACGTTGTACCGCTCAGGTCCTCCATTGCTTCCAACTCAGAAACTTCAAAAAAACGACAGCCATTCTTTTCATACAGGTTGTTGTTGAATTGCGTTTCGGTCATTCCCAATCCACCAGCCATCGCTGAACGCCCGCCGGGGAATGCCTTACACATCGCTTTTACTACTGATTTCACGTCTACCATTTCTCTTATCCTTGGGTAGTTATGGGTGTGCGCCAGAGGTGATAGTCTTTTCGTATAGTGCGGGGTCATATTTCAATTTACCGTTGGTTCTATATGCAGCTTCAGCGGCTCGTCCTTTAGGGATCAATTGGCCTGGGCGCTTTCGCCACAAGTAGAACGCCTCTGGGGAAATCCCAAAAAACTCAGCAACCTTGCTCGGTTCGCCAAAGTAGTTTTCAAGGTCATTCGTCGTCATAACACCTCCCGATATCTAAGTTAATTTAGATAATATTATTTAATTTTATTTATATCAATAAAAACTAAAATAACTTAGGTTCATTTAGAGGATGAGAAATGCTTACCCAAGGGCAGCGGATAAAAAATCTGCGAAAAGATAGAAAATTGACGCAGGTCCAGGTTGCGAAAGCACTTGGTGTCAGTGATGTAACCATTGGCTATTGGGAGAGAGACCTAAACGAGCCTGGTGGGAAATCGCTTAGCAATTTAGCAGCATTCTTTGGTGTGTCTGAATCCTTCATTCTTTACGGGAAAGAAGAAGAATCGAACATAATTCCCGCCTCATTTGGCACACGCCAGATTCCCATCATCAGCTATGTACAAGCGGGTATATGGACATCGGAGTCGGATGCACATGACCTTGAAGGGAATGTTGACTATATCCTTACTGACATCGGATTATCACCACGCTCCTTTGCACTCAAAATTAAGGGTAAATCAATGGAGCCCGACTTTACTGAAGGTGATTTAATCATTGTCGATCCTGAAATTGGCCCACTTCCCGGCGATTATGTTGTTGCGAAAAACGGTGAGCATGAAGCCACTTTTAAAAAATATCGTGCACGGGGAGTTGATCCGCAAGGCCATGAAATTTTTGCACTTGTTCCGCTTAATGATGACTTTCCGACAAAATACTCAGATCAAGAAACAATTTCCATCATTGGAGTAATGGTCGAACACCGAAAATTTAGACGCCGCTAATTCGTTCCCTCTAATTTCCTCGAAAGTCCCTGTCTCCAACTAAAAACTAAATATATTTAGTTTTTAGTGTTGATTTATAATCTAAGTTAATTTAGATTTATTCCATCGTTTGCAAACAACGGCAAGAACACTGTAGCTCAATGAGGTATCAGAATGGATAAGCAAGAACCGAAAATTATTGCAGGCGATCTGAGTAATGAAGAGTTGCTCGGCTGGATGCGCGGAAAAATATCTGCGGTGCGTGAATTGCAGGTTCAGAACGAAGCCAAACGTGAACTTCTTGAGCGTTTGAAATTCACTGAAGATCGGATTGCTGAGCTGTCACCTCTGGCCACGATTGAGGTTTTACAGCAGGAAGAATTGGCGCATGACGAATTCAACGCGCCAACCGAAGGGATGATCACCATTGATAAAGCTCTATTTAAACAGCTTCTTCAACTGGTCCTCAATCTTCCTGATCTGGGCAGTCATCTTGCTACTGTCCACGTTGATTCGGGACCCACAGCGGCAGGTGAAGTGTTTATTAGTCTTGAGCCAAGCGATTTTCTTCTTCGTCTTAGCGCCGCACTCGGGGCATGCAGGTAGTTCAATTTCGTGGTTATCGAGTTTAGACATTCGAAAGACCTTCTTGGTTGTGTGAAAACACCAAGATACCACCGCCGCCTGAGGTGGAAAAGTTAGCCAGGCACACAACGGCAAGAACACTGGGGTGATGGCCACCTAACCGGGTTAACCTCTGAAAGCACAGTTGGACCAGTGTTCTTCCCGGTGTGATGTGTACGAGCGTACTGCACCGCAGGCGGGAGGAAGACTGGAAATCGGCTGGGCGTCCACCATAACGCCAATACCAAAACCAAGCGGCCAGAAGTAAGCAGGGGTAGCGCCCTGGAGTCACAACCCAGCACGAACCGTTGTGAGCAATCGCAACCGGAGTGGAAACAGCCATAGACGGCTGACAGCCGGAACAAACGGATAGACCAAATGAAACCGGATGAGGTCGATAAACTAAATCACGACGTGGTGCCAGCCTCCCTAGCGTAGAGCTGTGGCAGCCGGGAAAGACCGGCAAAGTCCAGACGATATTTGAGTGACTTAAAAAAATAGATGGGAGCCAGTGGAAGCCTGGCACACAACAAGTAAGAGCATTGCACCGGATATGTGGCCAACACTCAAGTTACTCCAGTACCGGTAGTTATGAGGCCGAAGAACCGACGTAACGGGCAACGTGGCGCAAGGTGGTCAAAGGCAGTGCTCTTTCTGCTGCGGCAAGCATTCGGTGATGGTCGGGTCAGTGCAGCCTTAAATGCCCTGACTCGCCGGGGCATTTAGTGAAACGTTATTACTGAAATTTAATTGCCACAACTGGCAAGGGATTCACTCACGCCGAAATCTGGAAAGGGCTATTTCATGAAACTTGATATCGCATATTTCTTTGTTATCGGCGTGGTTATGGCAATCACTTATTTAGGAATACAGCCATGAAATCGACACTGAGAACTAACAGCTATTCAGCAGCAATGTTTATGTCGTGGGTGCTGAGCCAGGGGATATTAACTTGCCCGTTCCCTAATGTTCACCCCACCAATGCGCGTGAATTCTCCAACTGCTACAGCATGCTGAAAGACTTTCCTCTGTTGGCTACTGAGCTGAAGAGAATGTCCATATATTCCCGAGAATGGCGGGCCGTCGTTCAGCACTGGGAGAAGTGGAGGGAATTCATACTCGACGGGCGACATGCCGAATTATCAGAGCTCATGGCTGTGGCTTTTATCCAATTAAGTGCTCCGGCTGCACATCGCGCTGCTGATATTTATAAACGGACAACCGGCCCTAAGCGTCGAAATAATCGCGGCGGGCATGGCCAGTGCCAACTTTCAGAAGACGATAAGGCATTCATCAAGCAATCACTGGGGCGCCTGTCGCTTAAGCGCATTGCCGCAGTATTGGATCGGCCTTACTCCACCATAATGAGAAACGCGAAATTACTGCAGGGAGAGCATCCATGAGAAATATCGAACTTGTCGGCTACCTCAATACGATGTCCGGTCTCACGTATAGATGCTCGAGCACTTTCTGTAGATGAAATAGATGAATGTATCGATGAAGAAATCTCTTGTTGGAATGACTAATCATGACTAAGGCGCAGCGTTCTGCTTTAGTCGGTAGGGCTTACGTGAAAAGAATGGTGCACCTGTGGTTTGTGCCAGTTGAGTTTGCTTCCTCAATGCCACCAGCAGCAAAAATTCCCTGGTGGCGGGCTGGAAATTATTACGGCCGGGCCAGAAAACTGAATAATTAGTGATTCTGTGTGCAGCAGAAAATTAACCAAAGTGGAGTAATCGTATGGGCCAGAAACCAATAGGAGCTGTGTGAGATGAATAACGTAAACGCCAGTAATGCAGCCACTGATGAAATCATGCTGACCAGTGATGTTTTAGCTCGTTATAAAATTTCACGCAGCACTCTTTACTTCTGGAGCACACCCGCAAGAATGCCAGCCAGTTTTAAGCGCCCCTTTCCGCCGCCAAAAATTGCTGGCAGTCCGAAGCGCTGGAGAAAAACCGACTTGCTGCAGTGGGAGGAAGAAGTTAACGCGGTGTCAGTGGCCGGCCAACAACCTTCTCAAGATGTTCAAGCCACACAGTCAGCCACTGGTGCTGATCTGCCAGATAGTCGTGAAGGTTATAGCGAGCCATAACGCCCCCCATCTGGTGGCCGAGTAGCTTCTCGATAACGTGGGGCGGTGCGCCGAGTTCTGAAAGGCGTGTCGCAACCGTTCTCCTCAAGTCATGAAGAGACCAATTCTTCATCCCCGTTTTACTGATCACTTGCGCCGAGTAGGCAGCTACACGCGGCTGTGAAGGCGGTTTGTCTTCACGATTTTTAAAATGAGGGGGAGTCAGAACATGGTTTGTCATTGACCATTTCTGATGCTCTTCTAGCAAAAAAATAACACTGTCGGGAAGTGCCCGACGAACCGTTCTACCAGTCTTATATTCACTGGCTGGAACCGTCCAAGTTTTCTCTTTGTAATCGAACCACTCCCATTTAGCAGTGCGTATTTCTGTACTCCGACAGCCGGTCAATAACAGAAAACGGATTACAAGCTGCTGGGATGGGGGCATCCCATCTAAAGCATTCCAAAGGACCCGGATCTCATCATCTGAAAGCTTTCGGTCTTTCATCGCAGCAGTCAAACCAACGTCTGATCTTTTCAACGATTCAATCGGATTAAAATCTATAACATCGCGATTTGAGCAGAATCTGAATGCTCGCTGCATTAAACCGAGAACGTTTCCTGTCACTACACGCCTTCCCATCTGATCGAACAAACTGAGCCAGTGCAATTTTGTTGTCTGATTGACTATCATGTTTCCAAGAACAGGTTTGACATGGTTGTCAAAATTTTGGCGATTTACCTTTATTTTGACTATCCCTTCAGGTTTGCAGTAATACGTTTCCCAATAGGTAAAGGCTTCCTCCACTGTAAGAGCTTCCGTTTTTTGTTGTTTCTCCAACTTAACCTGGCGGCGGGGATCGTAACCCTCTGTGAGCCATGCGCGAAATTGCTGCCTACGTTCCCTTGCTTGCGACAGTGTTATAGAAGGATAATCACCTATGCTTAACTGCACTGGTTTATCTTCCCAACGGTAGCGATAGAAAAATGTTATACCACCGGACACTGAAAGCCTGACGTTCAGTCCCTGTGCATCAGAGATTACCTCTACTTTGTCTCGGCGCTTTCCAAGTGACTTTCTGAGTTTGGTATCTGTAAGCAATGTGTACACTCCTTCCATATACACATGAGTGTACACAAAAATCACAAATTGAAGGTACACAAGCTAAATAACAATAAATCATCTTGAAGCAAGCTATGTACCTAAGGCAATGATATGATTATACAAATTAAATCAGAACATACCAACAAACAAAGAATTCAAGTGAAAACAGATGCCCTACGATAACGTATACCGCGAAAAACAGATGCCAAGCCCGTTCCGCCAGATGTGGGACATTTTCTATCGCGACACGTTGTCGATGATTGGCTTCTATGGCCTCCTCGGGCTACTGTTTTTATGCATCTTTGGACACCTGCTGGCACCCTATGCGTTGGACCAACAGTTCCTCGGTTCCCAGTTGCTGCCACCTTCGTGGTCGCGCAATGGTAACGTGGCATTTTTCCTCGGTACCGACGATCTCGGCAGGGATTTACTCAGCCGTATTCTCACCGGTGCGGCACCAACCATTGGCGGAGCCATTGTTATCACACTGGCGGCGGCATTATTCGGCGTGATTATTGGTGTACTGGCAGGAATAACCCGTGGCCTAAAGTCTGCCATTCTCAACCATATTCTCGATACGCTGCTTTCCATTCCCTCGCTGCTGCTGGCGATTATTGTCGTCGCCTTCCTTGGGCCAAAGCTGGAACACGCCATGCTTGCCGTCTGGCTGGCACTTTTACCGCGGATTGCACGCACCATTTACAGCGCGGTGCATGATGAATTGGAAAAAGAGTATGTTATCGCCGTCCGTCTGGACGGAGCCTCGACCTGGCAGATCCTGCGCTATGCGGTATTACCGAATATTGTGGCCGTCCTGGTGACTGAATTCACCCGCGCCCTGTCGATGGCTGTCTTGGACATCGCCGCGTTAGGCTTTCTCGATTTAGGTGCACAGTTGCCGTCACCGGAATGGGGTGCCATGCTTGGCGACTCGCTGGAGCTGGTTTATGTCGCGCCCTGGTCAGTGATGCTGCCTGGTGCGGCCATTCTGGTCAGCGTCTTACTGATTAACCTGCTGGGTGACGGGATGCGTCGGGCAATCAATGCGGGGGTGGAATAATGCCGTTACTCGATATCCGCAATCTGACCATTGAATTTATGACGGCCGACGGCCCGGTAAAAGCCGTGGATCGCGTCAGCATGACGTTGAACGCAGGCGAAATACGCGGTCTGGTGGGGGAGTCTGGTTCAGGAAAGAGTCTGATTGCCAAGGCCATTTGCGGTGTGACCAAAGACAACTGGCGCGTCACCGCCGACCGGATGCGGTTCGACGACATCGACCTGTTGCATCTCACGCCACGCGAACGCCGAAAGCTGATTGGCCAGAATATTTCGATGATCTTCCAGGAGCCGCAATCTTGTCTGGATCCCTCAGAAAATATCGGTAAACAGCTGATGCAGGCTATCCCCGGCTGGACCTATAAAGGCCGTTGGTATCAGCGTTTTCACTGGCGCAGACGCCGGGCGATCGAATTGTTGCACCGTGTCGGAATTAAAGATCATAAAGACATTATGGCCAGTTTTCCTTATGAGCTGACCGAAGGCGAATGTCAGAAAGTCATGATTGCCATCGCCCTGGCCAACCAGCCGCGTCTATTAATTGCGGATGAGCCAACCAACGCCATGGAACCGACTACGCAGGCTCAAATTTTTCGCCTGTTGTCGCGCCTCAATCAGAACAATAACACCACCATTTTACTGATTAGCCATGACCTGCAAATGATGAGCAAGTGGGCCAATCGCGTTAATGTGTTGTATTGCGGTCAAACCGTAGAAAGCGCGACATGCGAAGACCTCCTGGCTACACCTCATCACCCTTATACTCAAGCACTGATCCGCGCTATGCCGGACTTTGGCCGCTCTTTGCCGCATAAAAGCCGGCTCAATACCCTGCCGGGAGCCATCCCTTCTTTGGAGCATCTGCCGATCGGCTGCCGGCTCGGGCCTCGCTGCCCTTACGCGCAGAAAAAATGTATTGAAACGCCGCGTCTGCGTCTGGTCAAAACCCATGCCTTCGCCTGTCATTTCCCACTGAACATGGAGGAGCAATAATGGCTGAAACCCTGCTCGAAGTGCGCAATCTCAGCAAAACTTTCCGCTATCGCACCGGCCTGTTTCGCAAGATGGATCTTGATGCTGTCAAACCGGTCAGCTTCACTCTGCGTGAACGCCAGACACTGGCGATTATCGGCGAAAATGGGTCGGGGAAATCCACGCTCGCCAAGATGCTATCAGGAATGATTGAACCGACAGACGGCGAGATCTTGATTGATGACCATCCGCTGACCTACGGCGATTATCGCTTTCGCAGTCAACAAATCCGTATGATTTTTCAGGACCCCAGTACCTCGCTTAACCCGCGTCAGCGTATCGGGCAACTGCTGGAAGCGCCTCTGCGCCTCAATAGTGAACTGGACGGACCCCAGCGCGAACAGCGCATTAACCAGACGTTGCGGTTGGTCGGTATGCTGCCTGATCACGCCTATTACTACCCGCATATGCTGGCTTCCGGGCAGAAACAACGCGTCGCGCTGGCCCGGGCCTTGATCCTGCAACCGAAAGTGATCATCGCCGATGAAGCACTGGCCTCGCTGGATATGTCTATGCGATCGCAAATCATCAACATGATGTTGGAGTTGCAGGAAAAACAGGGTATTTCATACATCTATGTGACTCAGCATCTTGGCATGATGAAGCATATTAGCGATCAGGTGATCGTCATGCATGCAGGGGAAGTGGTGGAACGTGGCAGCACGACAGAAGTGCTGGCAGCCCCGCTGCATGATTTAACCAAGCGTTTGATATCGAGTCATTTCGGTGAAGCCCTCACTGCTGACGCCTGGCGTCGCGACGGTAAATAACCCCCCTCAAACGCAGGCCCTCGGTCATTTTCCACCAACATCTTCATGGCGGTAGCGCTTTCTGGCTGCCGTTTTATTGCCAGCGATGCAGTTCCGGGCCAGTGCTATCGTTTTCTGCCGCGATTTTTAGGTTTTCTATTCTATTTAGCTATTATTTATCGCTTAACATTATTTTATCTGGCAGCGCGTATCGGCAAGGATAGGGTCTGAAATTTTGCCTGATGCAAAGGACCCAATCATGGAACAACAGCGCCGCGCCGTTCATAACGGCTGGTATCACGAAACACAATCCAGCCAGCAGGGTCACCTGCCGCCCGCCCCGCACGCGGCACAGGTTGATGATCGTTTTTTGCTTGGGCTTGATACTCAACTGGACCCGACATTACGCCAGCTGTTTGGGGAACATAGTGGCCTTCTGCATGCATCTCGTGCCTGTTATGACGCCCTTTTCCCTGAAAAGGTGGCATTATCCCGTACGGCAACGTTATCGATTTATGACCGTCTGAGCAGCGCCCTGACGGTAGCGCAGGTTACCGGTGTACAACCGCTTTGTAGCCATTACGCTGCCCGCCTCGCCCCGCTTTCCAGCCCTGACGCCTCCCGTGAAAGCAACATTCGACAGACCCACATCACTCAGTTTTCCCGCCTGCTGGCCACGCACCCCACCCTTATTACCCCACAGATGTTAAAACAGTTGGCTGACATTGGTCTAAGTACGCAGGATATTGTGACGTTTACTCAACTGATTGGTTTTGTCAGCTATCAGGCGCGTGTTCTGGCGGTACTGGGTGCGTTACGTGGGCGCATCGCGGCGGTATTACCCGGTTTCCCGGCCCCTGAGTCCTGCGTTCAGCACGGTTTTTCCCTCACATCGCGCCAGTGGCAGGCACGTTTACCTGAGGTGGATCTCACTTGCGCCAGCAAACAGCAGCTCGATGTGCTGGACCTCATCGCGCCGGAGGCCCGTTCATCATCGTTCTACCGCTTACTGGTACAGGATGCTCCCTGTCTTAGCGAGTTCTCCGCCGTCTTTAACCACGTGATGCAGGCCAGAGCGCAAAAGAAAGCCACCTGGCGTGAGCTGGCAGCGGTAGCCACTTCGCGACTTAACGGATGCGTGTACTGCGCGGCTATCCACGGACGCTTCTATCTGGAAGCGGGTGGTGATGAGGGGAAAATTGAGTGGCTGTTCAGCGAGAGCAATGCCGTGGAACGTCGCACGGCCCACCGCTCCACTGACGCTTATAACGAGGACAAGGTCACTCCAGAATACGTTTTATTGCAGGTGACGACAGCGCTGACGCAAACACCGGAACGTTTCAACGCCGATGAACTTCATGCCCTCTCTGATGCCGGTTACAGCGCAGCCCAATCGTTGGACATTCTGCTAACCAGTGCGCTTTTTGCTTGGTCAAACCGCCTGATTCAAACGTTAGGCGACGCCACGGCGCGTTAATCATCATCCTATCCCCCTGCTCGCTATCAGTACGGTTTGCCCTGCTGATAGCTGACTTACCTGACGGCTGAAGACGGTTAATCATCAGAAGTCGTACTAATCTTATTTTCTAACTGAAATTTAGTGTTAAAAAGTGAAGTTGATCACATTAGGATCACCACTCTGCCTGTTAGGCCTTTTCGAACACATTCTGTCATGCGGGAAATTCTGCAACAGAATAATCACGCAACGTTTATGCTCCGTTTATTCATTCAATATCAAACATATTCACTACTCTCAAACTAAAAATCCTGATAATCCACGACAACGCCACCAGTTTATTATTCATACGATAGATTCATTTGCTGAATAGCGAAAACATAATTTTTAATTCTGCATAACATTTCGAACATAGTTTCATCAGGCTGGAACGGATATATGTAACGGAATATGTCAAACTCCTTGCCTCGCTTACGAAGATAGGGAACATTACCCGCCGTCATCCCATCTTATAACAATGCAAAGGGTGCTTAATTCGCGCCACTTTTGCGTCTCCTGTCGTTCAGGACAGGGAGTGATAAACAGAGGTACTAGTGTCAACAGCAAACAAAAACACATCAAAGGATGAAAGCGTCAGCCTGAATGCTTTCAAACAACCTAAAGCGTTCTACCTGATCTTCTCCATCGAGTTATGGGAACGTTTTGGTTACTACGGCCTGCAGGGGATCATGGCGGTTTACCTGGTCAAGATGCTTGGCCTGAGTGAAGCGGATTCCATTACCCTGTTCTCGTCGTTCAGCGCACTGGTTTATGGTTTCGTTGCCATCGGCGGCTGGTTGGGCGATAAAGTCCTCGGCTCAAAACGCGTGATCGTACTGGGTGCCATTGTTCTGGCTCTGGGCTACTCATTCGTTGCCTACTCCGGCCACGACATTTTCTGGGTCTACCTCGGTATGGCGACCATCGCTGTCGGTAGTGGTCTGTTTAAAGCAAATCCATCCTCATTGCTTTCAACCTGCTACGAAAAAGATGACCCGCGTCTTGATGGCGCATTCACCATGTATTACATGTCAGTGAACATTGGTTCCTTCTTCTCTATGCTGGCAACCCCTTGGTTGGCTGCCACCTATGGCTGGAGCGTCGCGTTCTCTCTTAGCGTGGTCGGCATGCTGATCACCTTGCTGAACTTCATGTTCTGCCGCAAATGGGTGAAACGTCAGGGCTCGAAACCAGACTTCAAACCGCTGCAATTCAAGAAATTGCTGATGGTACTGGTGGGAGTTGTTGCGCTGGTGTGCATTTCAAGCTGGTTACTGCACAACCAGACTATTGCTCGTCTGGTACTGGCCGTGGTGTCTATTGGTATCATTATTGTTTTTGCGAAAGAAACCTTTGCGATGCAGGGTATTGCCCGCCGTAAGATGATTGTCGCCTTCCTGCTGATGCTGGAAGCGGTAGTGTTCTTCGTGCTGTACAGCCAGATGCCGACATCACTGAACTTCTTTGCTATCCATAACGTGAACCACGATCTGCTGGGCATCAGATTCCAGCCAGAGCAGTTCCAGGCGCTTAACCCGTTCTGGATCATGGTAGCCAGCCCGATTCTGGCAGCGATTTACACTAAAGTGGGTAACGGGTTACCGATGCCGCATAAATTCGCGATTGGTATGGTGCTCTGTTCAGGTGCGTTCCTGGTGTTGCCATGGGGCGCAAGCTTAGCCAATGAGCAGGGTATTGTTTCCGTAAACTGGCTGGTGCTGAGCTATGCACTGCAAAGTATCGGTGAGTTGATGATCTCTGGTCTGGGTCTGGCGATGGTGGCACAGTTGGTTCCACAGCGTCTGATGGGCTTTATCATGGGCGCATGGTTCCTGACCACGGCTGCGGCGGCAATCATTGCCGGTTATGTTGCCAACCTGACCGCCGTCCCTGCTGATATCCAGGACAGCCACGCTTCTCTGGCGATTTACAGCCATGTGTTCATGCAGATTGGTATTGCGACAGGTGTTATCGCGCTGCTGATGCTGCTGACTGCCTCTAAACTGCATCGTATGACGCTCGATCGTGCTGATGACGACAAAGCGCACGAACTGGCCGCGGCTAAATAAATACAGAACAGAACAGAACAGAACAGAACAGAACAGATTTCACGATGGTTGACGAACGCCTCCGCAAGGGGGCGTTTTTTTTTGCTCTGGCTTGCTGTTTTATTGCGAAAATACTTGGCTAACCAAGGACATAGCGCCCTTTCCCGGCTTGTTTGGCGCGGTACATAGCGGCATCGGCACGAGCCATTAGCGTATCGGGAATCAAGTGCTGCCTGGCACGTCCGAAGCAAACACCAATACTGGCCGACAGCGCGACCGGTATACCCGCCACTTTCTCGATACTTCCCAACGCTGCCAGCAAGCCATTGCAAATACGGCTGACGTCACTTTCACTGTGCTCGAGCTGATGCAGCAGGATAGTGAACTCATCCCCGGCCAGGCGCGCAACAATATCCTGCGTACGGACATTATCCCGCAGCACATGACCAAAAAATTTGAGCACCAGATCACCAAATTCATGGCCATAAGTGTCGTTGTAGGCTTTGAAATTATCGATATCCAGAAACAGTAGCGCCATATCCCGGTCAGCACTTTCTTGCTGACCGACCAGATAATCGAGTGACTGCTGGAAAGCACGGCGATTGGGTAATCCGGTCAATGCATCATGATTGGCTTCATATTCCAACTGGGCTTTATACTGCAAATTTTCCAGGCTGAAGATAAAACTTTGGACCAGCGCCGTCAGATCGCACAGCGTTTGCCGGTCTTCATCGCTCCAGTGCCGGATTTTATCGTCCACCAGACAAAAAGTGCCCAGCGCGACGCCATCTTGTGAAAGTAGCGGGCAGCCCGCATAGAACACGATGTGGGGTGCCCCGGTGACCAGCGGGTTGTCGTGAAATCGCAGATCCAGCCGGGCATCCATCACAATCGTAGGTTCTGGCTGTAAAATCGTATGGCCACAAAAAGAGGTGTCGCGCGGAGCCTGGTTAAAGTCGATACCGACAAATGAAAGAAACCACTGTTTGTCCGCATCAATCAGCGAAACCAGCACCCCCTTGACTTGAAAATAACGGGCAGCCAGGCGGGTGATGCGATCGATCTCCTCAACTCTGGGCATGTCAATAATGCCCAGAGTTGCCAGTAATCTCAGACGTGCCGATTCATCAATAGACAGTTGCGGAACTACCATAGTGCGTTCTCAATTGAAATCGGGGGCGTTTTGGCAAGTCTACTGCTTTTAGAGATAAAGCCTCTGGAAATAGCGTGCTCAGGAACAAAAATCAGAATACTGACAGATCAAATTTCGCGTAAAGAATCAACATTCAGATTACATTTTCACTTTCATAATGAGCTTACCCAGTTAACATGAGTAGCATCAGCCTGCCCCTCCAGCTTCTCTGCCTGACGAAATCTTTCCCGCATTTCTTTCGGCGTTGCACCATAGACTTCGTTGAAATAGCGCCGTAATGCGCTGAGTTCCAACCCGCACTGGCGTGCGATGGCGGCCAGACTGTGATCCGACATAGACGACGAACGCAGTAAACGCTTTGCCAACAATAACCGACGGTTGCGGACAAACTGTGCAATACCGCCCAGCGGTTCAAACAACCGATAGAGTCCCGAGCGGGAAATGGCAAACGACTTGCACATGGCATCGACGCTAATCGGCGAGGCAATGTGCTTTTCGATATGCAGACAGATACGCTCCAGACGCGCGCTTTGCTCGAAGGGATGCTCCACTTTTTTCCCCGCCACCAGATGCAGCGTTTGCAAAAATACCGAAGCAGCACCTTCGCCGGTACTCAGCACTTCCTGCTCGGTCATCTGGTCAAACACTTGCACCATGGTGGCAAAGTGATTGCGCAAAATGATATTCACTGGCGAAGAGGCAAGAATGTGCTTACCGTGTAACGAGGCAATATCGACATTAAAATGCAGGCTGTGCTTGGGCATAATAATGTACTGATAGGTGCAAAGGCGGGGTTTTAAATCCCCCGGATAGACCCGAATTTGAATAGGCTGAGACATATCCTGTATCAGAATATCGCCCTGCGTCATCTGGAAGCGGCGGCCGAAACATTGCACATCCATACCGCCGATAATGACGATAAAGATAACGATATGATCGGGCATGGAAAATAAGTTGCCGTACTGTCGGTTAATGTCATGTTCGCTGACGGTGAGCACACCCCCGATCACGCGACCAAAATTATAGCCCGTCACGCCCCAGTCAAATCCATCGCGATTATTGTCTGGAAGTTCCAGCTTAAAGCCTGCGCTGGACATGCCATCTTCCCATTCATAAAAACGAGTTTCAAAATCCTGGTAGATATTGGCTGAATCAACAATTTTCCGTGAAGAGGAATCGCTCATTTCCGCACCATGCAGTAAGAATATTCCTAAAAGATAATCTACCCTGTTGTGACAAATCAATAGAATAAAAAAACGTCAACCTTGGCCGACGTTCAATTTTACTGCGGTATCAGATTTACCCCTATTATTCAGGGCAGATAGAAATCTGCCACCGCACGGAAAACCTGCAAACGATTCTTCTCCATCAGCATCATGTGCGTGGCCTCCCCTATTTCCACCCAGCGCCGTTCGGGAGAAGCAGTAAACGAGGTGAAATATGCCGTCATCAGACGCAACGGGACATCAGCATCCCATTCACCATGCACCAGCAACACCGGCCGGGTTATCTCTTGTGGCCGATAAAACGGGCGGTTTACGCTCCAGAAATCGCGCACATCCTGAACCGTGCCGTTCACAGCCCTCATGGCCGCAGGCTGGTAGCGATCGCTTTGCGGATCTTCTGCCAGCGAAGCCGCCGCCCAGGCTTCAAACCACCCTGCCGGAATGAGTTCTTCCTGCTTGTCCGCTGGTGCGGCGCTCACCCAGCGCATTTTGCTCTCGCCCACAGCGACCCGACGGTAGGCCCCGAGTTTACCGCCTTCATCTAGCCGTGCACCCTGGTCATTCAGCCATTGAGGTGCCAGTACCACCAACCGGTTTACCTTGTCATTGTTGCGGCTGGTATAAGCACCTGCCACGCTGCCGCCCCATGACATACCGAATATCTGGACACGCGGTAAATCAAGCGAATCGCGAACCCACTCCACGGCCTGGGCCAAATCACGCACGCCGGTTTCGGTGCCATACAACGGTGGATTATCCTCCGGCGGCACGTCCATTTCTGCTGGACGGGTCGAATGCCCATAACCACGGACATCCACCGCGTAGACGTTAAGGCCACGCAACGCCAGCGCATCCATAAACGAAAGGCCGTCGAGACGCACGTCATACAAACTGCCCGAGGAATAGGTCGCACCGTGGATCATCACCAGCGTGTTGTCGGCATTAAACGCGGCCTGCGAGCGCAAATACTTTCGCCGCAGGTGCAGGCGAATGCCCGGCGTGTCGCTGTCAATCATGATCGATTCGGTGACGATATTGTCAGTATTGAAAACAGATTCAGATTTGCTATTCATGGCATTGACCTTGTTTGATGTCATCACAGGAACTGCCAGTGGAAAGCGTCAGCGTCACGGGTGATCCGTCCGGCCGAGCTGGCAGCAAAATGGGTGCTAAACCAGACAGCCTGACGTTCTGCGGCATATTGCAGACTCCACAGGCGCGACGCACGGGCAGAGCCTGCAAATTCGCAGTACATCGAGTTGAGCTCCGGGTAGTACACCTGCAACGGGTGATGCAGAATATCGCCCGCGAAAAAGGCCTCCTCGCCCTGCGACTGAATGCTGATGGACATGTGATCAAGGCTGTGACCGGGCGTGGGAATGAAATGCACGCCGTCGAGCACTTCGCCGCCACCGCGTGGGACGAAGCGCGCCTGTCCGGCCTTGATCACTGGCAATACGCTGTCGTTAAAGATATCGATACCAGGGATCGCGGCATCATTGTCACGGGCCGGAGAGGTGAAATGCTCGGCCTCAGTAGCAGACATCAGGTAGGTGGCCTTCGGGAATGTCGGCACCCACTGTCCGTCAACTAACCGGGTATTCCAGCCCACATGATCAACATGAAGATGGGTCAGTAAGACGTAATCGACCTCTTGCGGGCTGACGCCTGCTGCGGCCAGTTTCGCCAGAAAATCCGTCTGCAAGTGGTGAAATACCGGTTTGTCTGGGCGCTCTTTGTCATTGCCTGACGCAGTATCCACCAGCAGAGTGAATTCGGGTGACTGCACCAGCCAGCAGTGCGTGCTCTGCACCAGCGTCTGATCGTCAGCATCCAGATTTTCGGGGATCAGCCATTCGCGGTGTTTTTCCAATGCCGCTGGCTGCCAGTTTTCACCTAATAATACGGCGGGGTGGGCACCTCTGAGCGTCATTTCATCAATACGGGTGATTTTGAGAGAACCGACGTAAAAAACCTTATTTTCGCGTTTCATTGCATACCTTCACTTGTCTGGCGGGTGAAAGCATCGTATAAATCTCTTAATCATTACTCAAATCGATGCGAAGCATGACAACTATTGATCATTTCAATTTACGAAATTTTGACCTCAATTTGCTGATTGCTTTTGACGCGATGATGGAGGAACTGAACGTCACCCGAGCCGCCGCGCGCTTGAAGATCCAACAACCGGCCATGAGCCACTCACTGAAAACGCTGCGTATGCTGTTTGATGATGAGCTGTTTGTGCGGGTCGGGCAGACGATGAAACCGACGTCGCGTGCGCGCAGCCTGGCGAGTCGGGTGAGAGCAGTACTGCAAAAAGCCGAAGATGCATTGGCCTTCAGCGAACAATTTTCGCCGCTCACTGAGCAACGAACCTTCCGGCTGGGGTTCTCCAGCGAGCTGGAAGTGCATCTGCTGCCGGAACTGATGGCACATTTGCGGGTCGTTGCGCCGGGCGTGCGCCTGGTCGCACGCCACGCCGAGCGGCAGAATTTGCATGCTCTGCTCAATAGCGGTGACATCGATCTGGCCATCGGGTGTTTTGGCGAACAGGCGCAATGGCAGCGAAGCGAAATCCTGTTCGAAGAGCAGTTAGCCTGTTGTTTTAATCCCGCGCTTATGCCCTTTACCTCGCCGATAGGCCAGCAGGATTATCTCACTCAACCTCACGCCCTGATGTCGTTTACAGGCAGCCTGATGGGGTGTGTCGAGAATGCGTTTAACCGTGCAGGCGCCTCACTCAACGCCGTGTTCTCCGCGCCAAACTTCCTGGCACTGCTCTCCTTCGCCCAGCACTCACCGGTGCTGGTGACGCTACCGAGCCGTATTGCGCGCCGCTACGGAAAACTCTTCGGACTGGTATTGTGTCCCGTGCCGTTACAGCTGGAAGTGTTTCCGAACTCCATCGTCTGGCCAGTGAATGCGGACAGCGATCCGGCCCTGGAATGGTTGCGCGAACAAATCAGGGACGTTAATCAACGCATTGAACCGGCAGATGTTGTGGCACATTAATGCAATAATTAGATTGAATTGGATGAGCGTTATTCCGGTGACACTCCACTTTTGCTACGCTTTACTTAACGCTTCCCTGCGCAAAATAACAGGATGTCAGTCATGAATAATAAAAAAGTCCTGGATGAAGGGCGGCAACTAAAACGCCTGAATGCCGAAACACGGCGGCAGTCACATATGTATAAATGGTTTGCGTTTATCGCTGCCCTCGATTGCATTTTGGTTATTTTCTATGATCAGGACATGCGCAATATCGTTTTTTCCGCCGGGGTTTGCATCGTTTGTACTTTTTTGTGGATCAAAGGACGGAATCAATCGCGGAAGTACCGCCGGGAGTGGAATGAAAAATACAATCCTAATGATAAAGTGCCCTGATAATTTTAAAGGTTTGGCTCCCCGTCAACCCAGCCAAAAATCTTTTCGAATCAACTGATTGATATTCCTCCGCATAAAATATCGCTTACCTGACTTAGTGCATGATAAGTGATTGAATTTCAAAATTTAAAAACTACTGTAATCTTCTCAGCACAATGTGAGTAATAATTAGAATATTCTGCAACTTTTCCAGGCTCTCTTTATTTGCGTCGGGCTACCCCTTCGCCCTGATAGACTCATTTTCTGCTCAGGATTGTTAACTCATGCTTACTGAAATTGCGATATGCCAGGCGGTTCTCGATGCGCTCACTGAGGCGACGGTACTGAAAGATGATGAGCGAAAATTGGTTTTTCTTAATCAAAAAGCCTGTGATTTGTTTGGCCGTCCACGGGAAGATCTTATTGGCAAAAATATCTCTTTCTTTACTGAAGATATTCAAGCCGCCCGCCAGCGCGAACGCGATATAGAAGTGTTGACCACCGGAGAGAAAAACGTCAATGAGGAAATACTCACCGACGCCAATGGTAAAATCCGCAACGTACTGGTACGCAAAACACGTCTGACACTGGAACATCGCCATTTTGTTCTAACGTCGATTATGGATATTTCTCTGCTGCGCAGTTCAGAAGCGCAAATCCGCTACCTTGCCCGCCATGATGTGTTGACCGGTTTACCCAACCGCACTGCGCTCAATGAAGACCTTAACCAAATCGCTGCACAACGCATGTACCGCCCCGAGCCCTATGCCCTTTTTCTGCTCAATTTGAACGAATTCAACTATATCAATGATACTTACGGCTATCAGGCCGGGGATGCCATTTTATGCGAATTCGGTCAGCGCCTGCGTAATGAAACCGGCAATAGTGGCACGGTAGCGCGTATCGGCGGCGATGAATTTGCCATTATTCTGCGCAACTGCCCGACGCAGGAACAGGCCAATAATTTGGCGCTGGAAATTATGGTGATGATGCGGCAACCCTTTAGCCTGACCCGCGCCAACCCGATGGTCACGCTTTCCTTCGGCATTGTGATGTTCGGCGCTGAAAACATTACTGGTGGTGAAATCTTGCGCCGTGGCAATACCGCATTGCTTGAAGCAAAACAGCGCGGCAAAAATATGTTCTCTTTTTATTCAGAATTGCTCGACGCCAGCAGCGTCAGCAAACGCATTATGGTCAAAGCGCTGGCTGAATCGCTGTCAAAAGAGGGTGATCTCAGCTGTGTTTACCAGCCGATTCTGCGCAGCGTCGATGAGAAAGTGGTGTGCGTAGAGGCGTTGGCACGCTGGAATCATGGGGTGCTGGGCGCGGTGTCACCGGTGCAATTTATTGCACTGGCTGAAGAGACGGGGTTGGTTATTCAGTTGGGTGAAATTATTTTGCGCCAGGCCTGCCGCCACATTAACTGCTTTAAAAATCTCAATCTGGCAATTAACGTTTCGGCGGTGCAGCTCGGAGAAGCCAATTTTGCCGACCGGATCCTGACACTGTTGATTGAAGAAGGCTTCCCCGCCACGCGCCTTGAGCTGGAGTTGACCGAAACATCGGTCATGAATGCCAATTCCACCAGCCTCACTCACCTGGTCCGTTTGCGAAAAGCCGGGGTGAAAATTTCACTGGATGATTTCGGCACCGGCTATTCCAGCCTCAGTTTGCTGAAAGATATTTCCGTTGACAGCGTCAAAATCGACCGTTCTTTTGTGCAATACGTCACAGAAGTGAATGATACCGCCGCCATCGTTTCCGCCGTGTCGCAGCTCGGAAATAAAATGAAGCTCAATGTCATCGCGGAGGGTGTTGAAAATCAGCTGCAAAAAACCTTCTTAATTTCAGCAGGTTGTTCACATTTGCAGGGGTATTTATTCTCACGACCGGTGCCAGTGGAAGTGCTACGCACCCTGCTGAGCGATGAGTTAAAGATGAATACTGCGGGCTGATATAAGCCCGATAAATAACTCAAATCCCGCTATGAATTCTTTCAATTGGCATCATCCCCCGCTTTACTGACATGATCGCTGGCATTCACTCTGCCGTCGAAGGAAGTTTTAATCATGTCATCGTTTTCAGGTATCTGGGTACCGCTCGTCACACCTTTTCATCAGGGTGAAATTGATTTCCCTGCCTTACAGGCACTTTGTACCCGCTTGCTGAAACAGGGCATTGACGGAGTCGTGGTGTGTGGCACAACGGGCGAAGCGCCAATGCTGACGAAGGATGAGCAATTGCAGGTCCTCGATGCCGTTTTGGCGATCGTTCCAGGACACCAGGTGGTGATGGGGCTTTCCGGCACACATCTGCCAACGGTACGCGCCATGCAGGACGCAATTTTACAGCGTCATGTGGCCGGGATCCTGCTGCCTGCGCCTTACTATATCCGCCCTTCGCAGGCCGCGCTGGCCGCCTGGTTTACCGAGCTGGCCGACCACTCCACCGTGCCGATTATTCTGTACAACGTGCCATACCGCACCGGTATTCACCTGGAGCTGGAAACCCTGCGTCAGTTGGCTGTTCACCCGAAGATCGCTGCGATTAAAGATTGCGGTGGCAGCCTTGAGCTTACGCTGTCACTCATCGCCGACGGCCAGCTGGATGTCCTTTGTGGTGAAGATAGCCAGATATTCTCCACGCTGTGCCACGGCGGCACCGGTGCTATTGCGGCGTCGGCGCATCTGTTTCCCGAACAGTTTGTGCAGTTGATCAAGCAGGTCAATGCCTCCGACCTGGCGGGCGCCCGCCAGACCTTCTTCACCCTGCTGCCGATGATGCGCCTGATGTTCAGCGCACCGAACCCGGCAGCCATCAAATACGCGCTCTCACTGGATGGGCTGCTGCATAATGAGCTGCGTGCCCCCATGCTGCCCGCGCCTGAAAACGTTGAACGCGCGATTCGTGATCATTTAAATCTTCATACCCGCTAATTTCCAAGTAAAGATCGCAGGCTGTCGGGCGAAAATCCATGGCCTGTTATTATCTGAGCATTCGCATCAACAACGCGATTTAGTCACTGACATTTTTCACCGGTGGCCCTAGGATAGTGACAGACCTCTATCCCTGTGCGGCCTCGTGGTTTAGACGTGGCGGCTGCAAAGGTTTGCGTGACAACTGTTCAAACTTACGGAGTCTGTATGAAACTTTATTATAAAGCCGGTGCCTGTTCCCTTTCCCCGCATATTATTCTGCGTGAAGCCGGTCTGGATTTCAGCATCGTCAAAGTCGATCTGGCGACCAAGAAAACAGAAAACGGCGACGATTTTTTTGCCGTTAACCCTAAAGGTCAAATCCCGACGCTGGAACTGAGCGACGGCAGCATCCTGACCGAAGGCGTGGCTATCGTGCAATACCTGGCTGACCAGAAACCAGACCGCCATTTATTGCCGGAAGTGGGTACGCTGGCGCGTTATCACGCGCTGGAATGGCTGAACTACATCGCCACCGAATTACACAAAGGCTTCAGCCCGCTGTTCAATCCGAAAACGCCGGAAGAGTTTAAAACGCTGACCCGTGAAGCGATGGCGAAGAAATTTATCTATGTAAACGAATCTCTGAAAGGGCATCAGTACCTGCTGGGGGCGCGCTTTAGCGTGGCCGATGCTTATCTGTTCACCGTGATGGGCTGGGCGAAAGCGCTGAAATTTGATCTGAGCGCACTGACTGACCTGAATAGCTATCTTGATCGCGTAGCCGCGCGCCCGGCCGTCGATGCCGCGTTGGTAGCTGAAGGCCTGAAATAGTTTTTATTGCTCTTGCCACAATAAAAAACGCCCCGGCTAATGCAGCCCGGGGCGTTCTTATTGGCAGATGAATATCGTTATATTTTCACTGCAGGGAAGTGATGCGCCGGTTTTACCATTTGGTCCTGTGCCGCCACGATTTGCAGCTCATACTCGCCCATCGCATGCGTCGTTAGCATCACTTCGTAGACTGCTGCGGTGACGTGTTCCAGGGCTTTATCCAGCGCTTCGCCTTTGAGCAAATTGACCAGCAACAAGCCACTGGTTAAATCGCCCACGCCGACCGGCTGACGCACACCGAAATCCACCAGCGGACGGTCGATGTGCCAGGCTTCCTCCGCGGTGACCAATAACATTTCAAAGCGATCGCTGTGATAACCGGCGCGGCTTAAGTGTTTCACCAGCACAATTTTCGGCCCCTTACTGATCAGCTCGCGCGCTGTAGCAACGGCATCTTCAACATTAGCGACCGCATGTCCACTGAGCAATTCTAGCTCCAGCAGGTTGGGCGCAATAATATCGCAGTTGATTAAAGCCTGAGTGCAGTGGAACTCCGCCACGCCCGGCGCAACAATGCAACCCTTCTCCGGGTGCCCCATTACCGGATCGCAAAAATACCAGGCATCAGGATTGGCAGTTTTCACTTTGCGCACGATATCCAGAATGCTCTGCCCCTGCTCCGGCGAACCGATATACCCACTCAGTACTGCGTCGCACTCTTTCAGACGGTCAATATCAGCAATGCCTTGTGCAATTTCTGTCAGATGCGTCGCTGGCATCACACAGCCCGTCCAGTGACCGTATTGCGTATGGTTGGAAAACTGCACCGTATTGAGCGGCCATACGTTTGCGCCCATACGACGCATAGGAAATTCTGCCGCACTGTTACCGGCGTGACCAAAAACGGTGTGTGACTGGATAGAAAGAATGTTTTTCATGAGGAGTTTCCGATAGCACGTCATCGGGGAGATGGCGGAATGGCTGAAATCACAAGACAAAAACGAGGGGCCGTTAAGCCCCTCATGATGCCGACCGTAAAGGTTATGCCCAGAGCAGCAGGGTGTAGTTCTTTTTACCGCGGCGCAGCAAAGTGTAACGCCCAAACAGGCGGTCACTGTCAGTGAAGCTGTACTCAGTGTCAGTATGTTTTTCACCGTTAACAGACACGGCGTTAGAGGAAATCATGGTGCGCGCCTGACCTTTTGACGGTGCCATACCGGCAATCACCAGGGCCTGTTGCAGATCCGTATCACGCGGTACTTCGAACAGATCCAGACCATCTTGCGCCAGCTGACCGAAATCAACCTCCGTCATTTCACTCAGTGAACCGGAGAACAGGCTCTGCGTGATGCGTTTTGCCGCAGCCAGACCTTCTGCACCGTGAACCATACCCGTGACGTCTTCAGCCAGCACGTACTGCGCGCGTGGCGCTTTACCACTGATTTTGTCTTCTTCTTCCAGCGCATTGATCTCTTCAATGCTCATGAAGGTGAAGAACTTCAGGAAGCGGTAAACATCGGCATCTGCCGTGTTGATCCAGAACTGGTAAAATTTATACGGACTGGTTTTCTTCGGATCCAACCAGATCGCGCCACCTTCGGTTTTACCGAATTTTGTGCCGTCAGATTTGGTGATAAGCGGAACGGTCAGGCCAAACACTTGTTTCTGGTGCAGGCGACGGGTCAAATCGATACCTGACGTGATGTTGCCCCACTGGTCGGAACCGCCGATTTGCAGCTCAACGTTATGCAGGTCATACAGGGAAGAGAAGTCGTAACCCTGCAACAAGTTGTAAGAGAATTCAGTGAAGGAGATGCCGCTGTCATCACGGTTCAGGCGCTGTTTCACCGCTTCTTTGTTAATCATCTGGTTAACGGAGAAATGCTTGCCGATATCACGCAGGAAGGTCAGCACGTTCATGCCGCCGAACCAGTCGTAGTTGTTGGCCGTGATCGCGCTGTTTTCACCACAGTTGAAATCGAGGAACGGAGAAACCTGATGACGGATTTTTTCCACCCACTCGTTCACGGTTTCATTGGTGTTCAGCTTACGCTCAGTGGCTTTAAAACTCGGGTCGCCAATCAAACCGGTGGCACCGCCTACCAACGCAACGGGTTTATGACCGTCCAGTTGGAAGCGCTTTAGGCAAAGCAAAGGCACCAGATGACCCAAATGCAAGCTGTCTGCGGTAGGATCGAAACCGCAATAGAGTGCAATTGGCCCTTGCGCCAGTCGCTCTGCTAACGCTTGTTCATCCGTCACCTGGGCAATGAGGCCCCGCTCTTGCAGTTGTTTAATCAGGTTGCTGCTCGCCATTAAAGACTCCATTTATTATTTACTGAATCTGTGCAGATTCATGTCTGGCATCATGCCGCGCATGTGCCTTTTCTCTCACCATTACGGGGAACGACATAGAATAAAGCGCTCATCGTCCGAGCGCTAGGAAATCGCGTGATTTTTCGTGCTTCAGGGCGCCAGGCGGTCTATTTTCCAGCCAGTTTCGCGTTCTGATCCGTCATGCTGATAAATGAAGCGATCGTGCAGACGATGTTCACCGCCCTGCCAGAACTCCATCGACTCGATGCTGACGCGAAAACCACCCCAGAAACTCGGCAATGGCACTTCGCCCTGGCTGAATTTCTGTTTCAGTTCGAGGAATTTGCTCTCCAGTACGCCGCGCGCAGAAATGCGGGTTGATTGCTGTGACACCCATGCGCCGATCTGGCTGTCTTTGGGACGGCTGGCGAAATACTTCATCACTTCGAAGGTAGAGAGACGCTCGGCTTTACCGTGCACAATGACCTGACGGTCCAGCATATGCCAAGGAAACAACAGGCTGACGCGGTTGTTATTCGCCAACTGTTGTGCTTTGCGGCTGCCAAGATTGGTATAAAAAACCAGCCCCTTTTGGTCGTAATGCTTGAGCAACACGATGCGCTGAAATGGCTGTCCGTGCTCATCGACCGTGGCGACCACCATGGCGGTCGGGTCGGCGAGTTTGGCTTCACAGGCCTGTTTCAGCCAATGCTCGAATAGCGGCAGAGGTTCAGCGGGTAAATCAGCACGACGCAAACCACCACGGGTATATTCACGCCGAGAGTCTGCTACATCAAATTCATTATTATCAGCCATATGAGTTCAGTACGCGAGAGTGTGAGGTGTCGGTATTCTGCGCCTGACGCGTCAGGATCTCAATCTTCCTGACACGCCGATTCGGGCGTTAATAGAGGGGGGAGGGTCGGGAGGATTATTTCTGCACACAGTCGTTAAGGATGACGGCGTCACCACGCTGCACGAACGCAGCCGGGCCTTTCGACCAAAAGGTATAGTGGCCATCGCTGTATTTGGTCCCTGACGCGGCTTCCACCTGTTTCAGCTTCAGCTGTTTGCCATCGAGCAGGAAATCAACCTGCTGCGCGGGCTTATCCAGTGTGACCGTCAGTGGCGTGGTGCCGCACTGGTAATGCAACGGCTCAGTGGGTGCAGGTGGCTGATGGTGGAACTGGCTGCATCCCGCCAGCGTTAAACCTGTCAAAGCGAAGATCGCTTTTTTCATCCCGTTACTCCTTATGATTTCGGCTTGATCCTTTTAGTACCACGCCCGGCGGCATAACACATTGGGATTAAGCCGAGAGTATCATCGGCTGCTGGGATAAATCGCGCCTAGCACCGTTTCACGGCTGGCACCGGTGACAGACGGCAGGTTGCCGGATTTCCCTGACAAGGTGCGAAATGCCAGCCAGGCAAACGCCAATGCTTCCATGTCATCCCCACTGATACCAAAGGTGTCAGTAGTGGAAACTTCCGTACCCGGTAACATCGCCGAGAGCCGCGCCATGACCAGCGGATTGCGGGCACCGCCGCCGCAAACCATCAGGCGGTCACTGCCACCCGCCAGCTGTACCTGTTCGGCGATGCTCACTGCGGTCAGTTCGGCCAGCGTAGCCTGAACATCTTCCGGTGCCAGTGCGTGCACCCGGGTCAGTTGTTTTTCCAGCCACGCAATATTGAAGTATTCTCGCCCCGTACTTTTCGGTGCTGGCTCGGCAAAATAGGGGTCAGAAAGCATCTGCTGAAGCAGCGTCAGATTAACCCGCCCCTCACTCGCCCACGCGGCATTTTTATCGTAAGACAATGCGCGGTGACGCCAGATCCAGGCGTCCATCAACATATTGCCTGGGCCGGTGTCATAACCACGGATGGGCTGGCCCGGCAGTAACAGAGATAAGTTGGCGATCCCACCGATGTTGAGGATCATTCTGCGCTCGGAGGGATCAGCCAGCAGTGCCTGATGAAATGCGGGGACGAGCGGTGCGCCCTGCCCACCGTAAGCCATATCTCGACGGCGAAAATCCCCCACAGTGGTGATACCCGTGATCGCTGCAATTCGGTTGTTATCGCCCAGTTGCATGGAGAAGGTCGCGTCGCCTTTCGGCTGATGCCAGACGGTCTGCCCGTGACAACCAATGGCGGTCACTTCGTCCGAGCTGATCCCAGCGTTGTCCAGTAACGCCACCACCGCCTCGCCAAATAAAATTCCCAGACGGGTATCAAGTTCACCCACCTGCGCCAGCGTGACCTGTTGCCCCTGACACATCCCCAGAATGGCATTTTTTAACTCGATGGGTATCGGATGTGAATAGCTGGCCTGCTGGGCAACCATGCGTTCGTCAATGGCAGCCAGCACGACGTCAACCCCGTCGAGGCTTGTTCCTGACATCACACCGATATAGCGTCCTGACTTCATAGATGACATCCTTAAACTCTCCACAAAAAACGGGCAATAGTGCTATAGGGTCAAATAAAGCAGAATTCATCTGGTAGTGCTACGAGTAACGCTGTTTTTATTGAGCTATGTGATTGGTACGTTTGTTTTTTGTTACTTCAATGCTGCTTTCACCCCATCAATGTTTAAAAATTAGCTACCCTTAACGGTAGAAATTCTGTGCGGGTGATGTCACACAAAGCTGTCTAAAACATAAACCACCGTTTACTATTAGTTGAAGAGACTTCATGTACTCTCTGCGTCATGAGAAAATGAGCTTTGCAAATGGCATAGTGCGTCAGAGTTTTAAGTTACTCGACACCCTCGACAGGATGTTGAATCGTGGAACGTTAGACCTACGCGGCTGCCGCTTTATGCGACATCAGGCTGTAGCAGCGTGAATTTAAACAGGAGCAATTTATGATCAAGCGTTTTCTGGCCGTCGCCCTTGCGGGTGTTACTCTTGCTGGTTGTGTGAATGACAACACAGCATCAGGCGATGTCTATTCCGCTTCTCAGGCCAAGCAGATCCAGCAGGTCTCCTATGGCACCATACTTTCTACCCGTGCGGTGCAGATTCAGGGCGGCGATGAAAGCAACATTATCGGTGCACTGGGCGGTGCGGTACTGGGTGGCTTCCTCGGTAACACCGTGGGCGCAGGCACCGGTCGCAGCCTGGCAACGGCCGGCGGCGCCGTACTGGGTGGCGTAGCCGGTCAGGGCGTGCAGAGCACACTGAACCGTTCTAATGCCGTCGAGTTGCAAATTCGTCGCGACGATGGCACCACCGTTCAGGTTGTGCAGAAAACGGGGACAACTAAATTCAGCGTTGGCCAGCGTGTCAGCATGGCGACCAGCGGCAGCACCGTTACGGTGTCCCCAAGCGCCTGATTCTGATCATCAGTATCCAGCCAATGCAAAAAGCCGGGAGCGAAAGCTTCCGGCTTTTTATCATTTCAATGATCGTCAAAGCATCATGAAATGTTAGCACGATTAAGAACACTGCGTGCTGCGTGGTATATGAATCAAAGTATCAAAAAAGAGCTGAAATGCCGGGCAGACCACAGCGTGCATCACCGATTTTTATGATTTGCTTTGCAAGCCAGCGATATTTTTTTCCAATCTTGCCAGCATGCCGGATAATTGCTCAATATCTGAGTGAGACATACCGGTCAGGATCTCTTTACGCGTTGAATCAATCACTGACTCCATCGCATGAATAATCGGGGCCGCCTCCTCGGTAAGTTTGATGCGTTTCGCACGGCGATCGCTTGCACAGGTCTGGCGGGTAATGAGCTTTTTCTCTTCGAGCTGATCTAAGGTTCTGACCAAAGAAGGTTGCTCAATACCGATAGCCTTAGCCAATTGAATTTGTGACTGTTCCGGCGGTAACATATTGATATTGTGTAAAGTTACCCAATGCGTTTGCGTCAATTCGAGCGGTTTTAAGCGTTCGTCGATCAGCGCGCGCCAGGCACGAACTAATCGTGCTAAATCTGATCCCAGGTTCGATTCCAATTATCCCCTCCTTATAATTAGCATGCTAAGATAACTCCCCAGAGTTTAGCCTAGTTTTCGGAATTTTAATCGTGTAATTGCATTTCTATATATACTGGATCTTATCACCGTCAGTCGGGACCGGCCTGTGCCTCCCTGCATTGACCTCGTTTATAACACAATCACCCGCAGAGATTAATATTGTGGATGCGCAAATGTTACATTCAGGCTCCCCGCTGACGGATTTAGTGCTGGGTGCCTCGCTTTATTTCCCACCGATTTTCAAAGCGGTTCTGCTTGGGTTGCTTTTTTGGGTTCTGATACATCACCTTTTACGCGAGTGGATTTATTCCGGTGAGGTGTGGCATCCGACATTGATGGATTTATCTATTTTCGTCATCTCTATTTGCGGTGCCCTGCTACTTTTGGTCAATGAGTAAGAACATGAAATTTAAAACGCTGAAATATTTCTCAACGGTGTTAGTTTTTGCTGTCGCATTATGTGCTGGCTGGTGGATGTGGAATTATTATATGCAGTCGCCATGGACCCGCGACGGTAAGGTTCGCGCTGAAATAGTCGACATTACCCCGGAAGTATCAGGCCGAATTATTGATATCAATGTTCACGATAATCAGTTCGTGAAAAGCGGCACGCTGCTGTTCGTTCTTGATTCGGTGCCTTACCAGATAGCCCTGGATAATGCCCAGGCCGCCCTTGCCAAAGCAGCGGCTGATCTGGATAAAGCCAATCACGAAGCGCAGCGTCGCCGTGGTCTGGCGGCCAATATTATCTCTGCAGAATCACTGGATGAATCCAATATCTCGGCCAAGGCTATGAAAGCACAATATCAGGCCGCCCAGGCTTCGCTGGAGCAGGCGCAGTGGAATCTGAGCAAGACCAAAATAAACGCCCCCACCGACGGCTATATTACTAATCTGCAAACCCGTAAGGGCAACTACGCCACAGCCGGTACGCCGATTGTCGGACTGGTGGATACACATTCGTTTTATGTATTGGGTTATTTTGAAGAGACCAAATTACGCCATATTAAAGAGGGCAGTCAGGCCGATATTACGTTGTACAACGGTAATATTCCGTTGCAGGGCCAGGTCGAAAGTATCGGTCGTGCAATATATGACCAAAGCGTGGATGCTTCCGACGATTTATTAATGAATGTCAAACCCAACGTCCCCTGGGTCAGGCTTGCCCAGCGCGTACCGGTCAGAATTAAGCTGGTCAATGTTCCTGATGGTGTGGTGCTGGTCGCAGGCACTACCGCCACGATTGCTGTGCATTACTGAAGGCCGACGCCGTGAATCACTCCTGGCTTGAATGGAAAAACACCCCGTGGGGAAAAGCCACCGGCGGGCAGTGGCGTTACGCATTACGCAACTCGATTGCCATGTGTCTGTCGCTCTATATTGCCTTTGTCTTGCAGCTCGATGACCCCTACTGGGCGCTGACGTCAGCTGCGGTGGTGAGTTTTCCGACTGTGGGCGGTGTGATAAGTAAAAGTATCGGCCGGGTGATCGGCAGTTTGATTGGTGCGCTGGCCTCGGTGCTGATTGCGGGTCATTGCCTGAATGATCCGTGGCTGTTCACCTTTTCCATCGCCGCGTGGCTGGGGCTTTGCACTTACGTTTCCAACCACTATCAGAACAACGTTTCCTATGCCTTCGCATTAGCAGGTTATACCGCTGCGATCATCGCCTTTTCGACCGTAAACGTCACCGATACCGGCAAGATTTTTGATATCGCCCAGGCACGCGTTTGTGAGGTGATCACCGGAATTCTGTGCGGGGGCTTTATGATGATGGTCTTGCCCAGCACCTCCGACGGCGATGCGCTGCTCACTTCGCTGCGCAAAATGCATGTACAGTTACTGGACCACGCCAGACTCTTATGGCGGCCGGATATCACCGAGCAGATCCGCACCTCACACGAAGGGGTGATCGGCCAGATCCTCACCATGAATCTGCTGCGCATTCAGGCCGTGTGGAGCCACTACCGCCTGCGCAGGCAAAATAACCTGCTGAACTATTTACTCCATCAACAATTGCGCATGACCAGCTACATTTCCAGTCTACGACGCATGCTGCTGAACTGGCCGCACCCGCCCGAACACCTTTACGAGGTACTGGATTTATTACTGGATGAACTTAAAAACCCAGAAAGCAATAAATATGAAATTGCTAAAATTCTCAGTCAGATCAAACCGCATGACACCTCGGACTTCCGATTTCAGGCATTCTGGAAACGATTACGGGATTTTTGCTGGTTGTATCTGCGCAACGAGCGCTGGCTGCAACGCGTCGAAAATACTAACGCGGCGCAGGTTGAGTTTCTGCAGCCTCCGCGCGTCAATCGCCTTACTGAACACACAGATACCTACGAAGCGGCCTATAACGGCATTCGTACCTTTTTATGTATCGTCGTCGCCTGTTGGTTCTGGATGAGTACCCAGTGGAGTTCGGGGACATCCGCCGTGGCGCTGACTGCGGTCAGTTGTGTGCTCTACTCCTCAACGGCGTCGCCTATCAACAGCATTACCTTGTTGGTTAAATCCCTGCTATTGCTGTTTGTTGGCTGCTTTATTCTCAAGTTCGGCCTGATGATTCAGTTGAATGATTTCTGGGTGTTTTGCGTTTTTTTGCTGCCCATTCTGGTCACCATGCAGATGATGAAACTCCAGTACAAACGCTTCGCCGGTTTGTGGGGGCAACTCATTGTGTTTAGCGGCTCTTTTCTGGCTATCACCAACCCACCGAGCTATGACTACGGCGCATTTATCAATGACGGGATCGGCCGGGTTGTTGGCGTGATGCTGGCAGGGGTAGCCTTTCAGGTGTTACGACCAAGTTCCGACAAACGAAAAAGCAGGCGGATTATCCGCGCACTGCGCCGTGATTTTATCGACCAACTTAGCCGCAAACCGCAACTCAGCCATCTTCAATTCGAGTCACTCATCTATCACAGAATTAATCAGCTCAATCAAAGTAAGGACCAGGTCTCCCGCACCTGGCTGCTACGCTGGGGGGTGGTGTTGCTCAATTGCAGCCATATTGTCTGGCAATTACGCGAGTGGGAGACCCGTTCAGATCCGCTCAGTGCCGTACGCGATGTCTGTATTCACTGCCTGAAAGGCATTATGACGGAGCGCGGTGTCAGCCACGCGGTGCTGGACTCAAGTCTGATTGAGTTAATGCGGATTAGTAATTCGCTGGCGCATCATCATGATGAGTCTGGCCGTGATCTGGCCGGTGTGATCTGGCGTTTGTACTGTTCGTTGTCGCAGTTGAAGCAGGCAATTTCTATTGAAGAAATCGCCACAGGCAGCCCGGCGGAGCCTGCCTGATTAAAAAAGAGTGAGGGACTATCAGCCCAACGTCATTGGCGTGCAGTGAAACTGCCAACGCTGCTGCACCAAAAGTAGGCGTCTCTGGGCGAGGTCAAGGACGCAGAATTTATGGCACGTCGTAACCCAGGGCCGCCTTACGAATACGGAACCACTGCTGACGAGTCAGCTCCAGCGACAGTGATTTCCACGCTGATTTCACGCGTTCAATCTTGCCGGAACCTATGATCGGCAGTGGCTGCGACGGCAGTCGCATTACCCACGCGTACACCACCTGCTCAATACTTTCTGCACCTATTTCTTCTGCCACTTTTTGCAACTCGTCACGCAGTGGCTGAAATTTGGCATCGCTAAACAGACTACCGCCGCCGAGGCATGACCAGGCCATCGGCTTGATTCGCAACTGCTGGCAGAGATCCAGTGACCCATCGAGGATGGCGGGTTGGTGCACTGGGGAGATTTCCAGCTGATTCGTCACCAGAGTAAACGGCAGGCGCGACTGTAACAGGCTGAACTGTGCTGGTGTGAAATTGGAGACGCCAAAATGCTTCACTTTGCCGCTTTTGTGCAACGAGGTGAACGCCTCAGCCACATCGTCGGCGTCCATCAGCGGGTCCGGGCGATGAATTAACAGCAGATCCAGGCGGTCAGTATGCAAATTACTCAGCGATTTTTCAGCCCGTGCAATGATGTACTGGCTATCAGTAATGTAATGGCCAATTTTGTTGTCAGGATTGGCGGTCGTCGCAATCCCGCATTTACTCACTAGCTGCATCTTTTCACGCAGGGCAGGCTTCAGGCGCATGGCCTCACCGAATGCCGCTTCACAGGCATAGCCGCCGTAAATATCCGCGTGGTCGGCAGTGGTGATGCCCAGTTCAACGTGTTGCTCGATAAAACCCAGCAACTGCTGCGGTGTCATGTTCCATTCCATCAGGCGCCAATAGCCGCAAATCATGCGTGAAAATTCGGGGCCTTGCGCGGACAGTGGGGTACGGGGATCCATGTTAATACCTCGATTTCGTCATTATAAGAGGGGGTAAACCGCAGATAGCATACAGAAGTCAGGCACTTTCTGTATTGATCTCCGCGCGTTGCAGGAGCGTTTGTGGGTTAAAAAAGAGAGGGTTGTTCAGGCAGAGGATCATCAGGTTTTTTGGCTGCGCGTTGCAGTCGCAGCAAACGCTGATGGCACAAACGCAGAACCTGGCGCTTTTCAGGATCAGTCATTGTTATCCAACCAAAGCGCTCTTCGCGGCTACGCAGGCAACCACGGCAAAAGCCGCGACTATCTGCCTGACAGATACCGCGACACGGGCTGGGAATGTCAAAAAACTCGAGCTGTTGAGCCACGACCACTCCGCATCAATTAACGAATACTTATTGAAGACGCTTTGGCGCCGTCGTGCAAGTCTGTTTTCATATTGTGCAACATTTCGTTCTATTCATCACAACAAACACCGTGCCATAAAATGCGATTTTCACATTGCGCTCTTGACCTAGACTGATCGGTCTATTATTCTCAGTCCCATGAACAAACAAGGTCACCCACATTGCGATACACGCGAACATCTGCTTGCCACCGGGGCAGAACTGAGCCTGCGCCTAGGTTTTACCGGCATGGGCCTGACAGAACTCCTGAAAACGGCAGAAGTGCCGAAGGGGTCGTTCTATCACCATTTCCGCTCGAAAGAAGCCTTCGGGGAAGCGATGATTCAGCGTTACTTCGACCACTATGATGCACATTTACAACAGATTTTTGGTCAGACTCAGGGCGACCAACGGCACCATATCCTGAGCTATTACGCTCAGAATATTGCTAATTTCTGTGGTAGTGAATGCCATAACGCTTGCCTGTCGGTCAAACTGTCTGCTGAGGTCAGTGACCTTTCTGAACCGATGCGACATGTGCTTGAGCAGGGTTCTACGCGGGTGATCATGCGCCTGCAGGATGCCATCGAGAAAGGTATCGCTGAAGGCTCGCTGACTGTCCCGGTCTCACCGGCCGTCGCAGCAGCGACCCTATATTCGCTGTGGTTGGGGGCTTCCCTGCTGGCGAAAATCAAACGTTCAGTGACGCCGCTGGCTGCTGCACTGGAAAGTGTTGAAATGTTGCTGCAACCGCCAGACAAGGCGCGCTGAAGAGCATTCAGAGCGTAGCGTATGAGTTAATCGCGCTCTACGTGGTAATCCAAAATTTGCTAATCCAAACCCTATCAGGACCGCGTTCGTTTGGTTAAAAATTTTCATCACAACCAGACCGACCAGTCTATTAACCAGGAGTTTTAGAAGATGACCAAGCTTTTCACCCCGATTGTTGTCGGTAATAAAACCTTACCGAATCGCGTATTTATGGCACCCCTTACCCGTCTGCGTAGCATCGAACCGGGTGATATTCCTACCCCTCTGATGGGCGAATACTATGCACAACGCCACAGTTCAGGTCTGATCATCACCGAAGCGACCCAGGTCTCTTTTCAGGCCAAAGGCTATGCCGGCGCACCGGGGTTACATACGCCTGAGCAAACGGCTGCATGGAAAAAAATCGTTGCAGGTGTCCATCAGAAAGAAGGTCACATCGCGGTACAGCTGTGGCATACCGGCCGTATTTCACACAACAGCGTGCAGCCGGGCAATCAGACGCCCGTCTCTTCGTCGGCCATCAATCCGAATACCCGTACCAGCCTGCGTGATGAGCAAGGAAACGCCGTACGCGTTGACTGCCCTACCCCACGCGCTCTGGAACTGAGTGAAATTCCGGGCATTATCAATGATTTTCGCCAGGCTGCGGTGAACTCCCGTGAAGCGAATTTCGACTATATCGAAATCCACGCAGCGCACGGCTATCTGCTGCACCAGTTTATGTCTCCGGCATCTAACGTGCGCACCGACGCCTACGGCGGCAGCATCGAAAACCGTACCCGTTTGACGCTGGAAGTGGTTGATGCGTCCATCGCTGAAATCGGCGCAGAGCGCGTGGGTATCCGTATCTCTCCGCTGGGCCCGTTCAACGGTCTGGACAACGGCGAAGATCAGGAGCAAGCCGCGCTGTATTTGCTCGATGAACTGAACAAACGCAAACTGGCTTACCTGCATATCTCCGAGCCAGACTGGGCCGGCGGCAAGCCTTATACAGACGCATTCCGCGCAGCCATTCGTGCCCACTATCAGGGGGTGATTGTCGGTGCGGGTGCCTATACCGCCGAGAAAGCCGAAGAGCTGCTCGCAAAAGGGTACATCGATGCCGTTGCCTTTGGCCGCAGCTATATCGCCAACCCGGACCTGGTAGAACGTCTGAAAAATCATGCTTCCCTGAACGAGCCAAAAGCTGACTTCTTCTATGGCGGCGGCGCACAAGGCTACACCGATTATCCAACGCTGTAAGATTGCCCTTATCGGGTAACAGGGTAGCTCTCCAACCCTGATAACGCGGCAGCCGTGCTCTCCGGCTGCCGCGTTTTTTTGCCAGTCCCGTGACAATCAGTTAGTCTGTTATTCATTACTTACCCCTGCAATCAGAGGACATTATGCGCTTACTTCATACCATGCTCCGCGTCGGCGACCTGCAACGCTCAATCAATTTCTACACTGATGTTCTCGGTATGCGTCTGCTGCGCACCAGCGAAAATACGGAATACAAGTACTCGCTGGCGTTCGTGGGTTATACCGATGAAAGCGAAGGTGCTGTGATCGAACTGACCTATAACTGGGACGTGAACAGTTACGATTTGGGCAATGCTTACGGCCATATCGCACTCGGTGTTGATAATGTCGCGCAAACCTGTGACGACATCCGTACAGCCGGTGGCAACGTCACCCGCGAAGCTGGCCCGGTTAAAGGGGGGTCGACTATCATCGCGTTTGTGGAAGATCCTGACGGTTATAAAATCGAACTGATTGAATCCAAACATGCGGGTCAGGGTTTGGGAAATTAATTTTCCCGTCAGTGATTTCTGACATTAAGGGCGCAAGGGCGCCCTTTTTTATTGCCCTTTCCTCTGCAACGGCACTAAAAGTTTGCCATAATGCGCGCTGAATTCGATGAGATAAGAAACTGATGGCCGAGAATAGTGACATTAACGCCCTGAGAGGCCGTTTTCGTGGTTTTTACCCTGTGGTTATCGATGTAGAAACCGCAGGATTTAATGCTAAGACTGACGCGCTGCTGGAAATTGCCGCCATCACTCTGAAAATGGATGAAGATGGCTGGCTGGAAACCGACGAAACGTTGCATTTCCACGTGGAGCCTTTCGAAGGCTCGATTCTGGTGCCGGAAGCCTTGGCGTTTACCGGTATAGACCCGACTAACCCACTGCGTGGCGCAGTGAGTGAGTACGACGCCCTGCACGCTATTTTCAAAGCCATCCGCAAAGGCATGAAAGAACAGAACTGCAACCGGGCGATCATCGTTGCTCACAATGCTAATTTCGATCACAGCTTTTTGATGGCGGCCGCAGAACGCGCCGGATTGAAACGCAACCCGTTCCACCCTTTTGCTACCTTTGATACGGCGGCACTGAGCGGACTGGTGCTCGGGCAGACGGTACTGGCAAAAGCTTGTATCAGCGCGGGCATGGCATTCGACAGCAGCCAGGCGCACTCTGCACTTTATGATACCGAGCAAACCGCGGAATTATTCTGTGAACTGGTGAACCGCTGGAAACGTCTTGGCGGCTGGCCACTGCCGTTAAACGCTGACGATGAAGCCAATCAGCAGACAGAGAGCGAAGAGTAACTGCCCGCCATCTTTCAGCGCTAAATACAAAAATCACTATAAAAAAAGAGCGGCTCGTTTGAGTCGCTCTTTTCATTTATCAACGGAGTGCAGCGGCTTAGGTAAAAGCCTACAACGCAGGGATTACTCTGGCTGCGGCTCTTCGGAAGATTTGTATTTCTCAGCGGTTTCTTTAATCAGCGTCTGCAACTCACCACGCTGGTACATCTCAATCACGATGTCACAACCGCCGACCAGCTCGCCATCAACCCATAATTGCGGGAAGGTTGGCCAGTTGGCGTACTTAGGCATTTCTGCGCGGATATCCGGGTTCTGCAAGATATCAACGTAGGCAAAACGCTCGCCACAGGCAGAGAGTGCCTGAACAGCCTGAGCGGAAAAACCGCAGCTTGGCAGTTTTGGAGAACCTTTCATATACAGAAGGATTGGGTTTTCGGAAACCTGCTTCTGAATTTTTTCAATTGTCGTTGTGGTCATTTCTTGCTTCCTCAAGCCAAATACTGGCTGTCACGGTCATCACTCATTATGCGCAGAGGGCTGTGTACAAATATGCCCCCTTTATCGCTTATCATCTATTGTAACGATGGCGGCCATCGGATAAAAACGCCATTTTTTGTGAGGTCTTTCAAAAACCCACATATCGTCTTCTGATCGGACAAATACTTTTTGCCAAAGTGTCTGGCGGCTCTCAATAATAAACATTCATTCAGAATAACATTTTTGACCGACGAGTTTAACTGCTGTGTAAAGACACCTTCTGGTCATCACGGGTTTTTAACCCTATGAAATGTGTCTATTTTTAGACCGAGATGTGCATACTTTTTCTTCGTTTAAAAAGCTATTAACTTTTTCTCACAATATGATCTAGAATCGAAGCAATTCGTGCTGTTTTGTCTGGTTCTTTTGGGCAATACTCTGACATCTCTGATGTTTAACTTTGGGCCAATATTGGTAACGACGCCATGCGTTTATTGTTTACGCTTACTGTGCTGTTCTTTACCCAGCTGTTTCTGAATCTGGCGCATGCTTCGCCACACACTAACGTTGCTGCCGAACAGCGGAAAAGCCACGTCAGTCAGGCAAAACCTGATGACCGACGAAAGCGCAAAGCCGTTGCCCGAACCAGCAAAAAGTCTAAATCAGAGCCGGTAAAAGAACAGAAAGCAAAAGTTAAAGAAACGAAAAAAATCGCCACCACCAAACTCGTTCGTCATGGGCCCTCTGAAAAGAAAAGCGCTAAAACGACCAAGAGTCATGTGACAGCGAAGAAAGAAAGCCGAACGATAGCGAAAAATGAGACCAGTAAACAGAGTAAAAAAGCGTACGGTCGCCATCGAAAAACCAAAGATTTACTCGCGAAAGACAGTAAACCGATCACGTTAAGCGCCGCGCATAAAAAACGTTATCAACATGCACAGCAAACGGCGATGACCAAGCTGATGCACCAAGTCGGCAAGCCTTATCGCTGGGGTGGAACCTCACCTAACACCGGATTTGATTGCAGCGGGTTAGTCTATTACGCATACAAAGATTTGATTCGCATAAAAATGCCACGTACTGCCAACGAGATGTACCACCTTCGTGACGCGGCACCGGTAAAACGCGGTGAACTGGAGAGCGGTGATTTAGTCTTCTTCAGAATCAACAAGCGTGGTGCAGCAGATCATGTCGGGGTATATGTTGGCAACGGTAAATTTATTCAGTCTCCTCGCACAGGTGAAGAGATCAAAATCACCTCACTGGGCGAAGATTACTGGCAAGATCACTATGTTGGCGCGCGTCGGGTTATGACGCCTAAAACGATTCGTTAAGTCAGCGGTACCGCTAATCAGCGATGAATAGCATTTAACGAAACGTTTATGAAACAGTCTGCCGCTTATAAGCACTATTTTCTGCGAAAGTTGGGCATCCGTAAAATTGAAAAGGGCGATTCCTGTTATAGGTATCGCCCTTTTTTTGGCCTCTTATCCCCCCCGATTCACGAAGGTGAAAAGCACATTCAGTTCATGATGGCGGTAAAACTGAACGCCAGGATCACAGCCAGTGCGCAGACCGTCGTGATAAGCGACATTTTCAAATTGCTGTCCATTAAAACCCCTTCTGGATCAAATGTGGCCTATTTATAAGCCATACAGTTTGTGTGCCAACGCATTTTCTCACAGTTTTGTTTTAAAATCTCGCGATCATTCGCCAAGTTACAAAGACTTTTTACTTCCCCTTTCCCCGGATATAAGAGAAAATTCGCGGTTACCACGCTGCGTGCGGGTCGATTTATTCCGATGTTCTTTCAGACGGTTGTCCTTCTCTGAAAAACTCACCAAAGATTTCACTGCTCATCCATTTTTCAGCAGTCAAATCCACGCAGGCAAACGATTAACATAATGCTAACGTGCTGACGCACGTCGGACAGGAGTCATTCTTTTCATGGCAACGATAAAAGATGTCGCAAAACGGGCTGGCGTTTCCACCACAACCGTGTCGCACGTCATCAATAAAACACGTTTCGTCGCCGAAGAAACTAAAGCCGCCGTGCAGACCGCGATTAAAGAGCTGCACTATTCACCCAGCGCGGTGGCACGTAGCCTTAAGGTCAACAACACAAAATCCATCGGTTTACTGGCGACCTCCAGCGAAGCGCCCTACTTTGCCGAAGTGATCGAAGCCGTTGAGAACAGTTGTTATGCCAAAGGCTACACACTGATCTTGTGTAACTCACACAACAACCTCGATAAGCAACAGGCTTATCTGGCAATGCTGGCGCAAAAGCGTGTGGATGGCTTGTTGGTGATGTGCGCAGAGTATCCCGATGCTCTGCTCGACATGCTCGAGGAGTATCGTTCAATTCCGATGGTCGTAATGGACTGGGGCGAAGCGCGCAAAAACTTTACCGACAGCATCATCGATAATGCCTTTGAAGGCGGTTATATGGCCGGGCGCTACCTCATTGAACGGGGTCATCGCGATATCGGCGTTATCCCTGGTCAGTTGGCGCGTAATACCGGGGGGGGCCGCTTCCAGGGCTTTGTGAAAGCACTGACCGAGGCCAATATTCCACTACGCGAAGAGTGGGTAGTTCAGGGCGATTTTGAGCCTGAGTCCGGCTATCAGGCGATGCACAAAATTCTGATGCAGAAGCAGCGTCCGACGGCAGTATTCTGCGGCGGTGACGTGATGGCCATGGGTGCTATTTGTGCTGCCGATGAGATGGGCCTGCGGGTGCCTCAGGATATTTCCGTGATCGGTTATGATAATGTGCGCAACGCCCGCTATTTCTCTCCGGCACTGACCACTATCCACCAACCCAAAGAGCGCCTGGGCGAGATGGCCTTTACTATGCTGCTGGATCGCATCATCAGTAAGCGTGAAGTGTCGCAGACTATTGAAGTCCACCCGAAACTGATTGAGCGCCGTTCGGTGGCCGATGGTCCTTACCGCGACTATCGTCGTTAATTCAGATACTTGCCGTTGTTGTGACCTGTAACGCCTGCCTGCGAGCAGGCGTTTTTAATTGCGTAACCACTCATGGTTCAGCGTTGGCGTATCCCCCAGATAATCCAGAAGCCATGCCAGCGCCGGAGACTGATTGCTTTGATCCCAGGTCAGGCAGCAGGCACTTTCGGGAAAAGCCGCCGCCAGTGTCAATATGTGCAGCTTTTGTTGCGCTATCCACGTTTCAACCAGATGTACCGGCATCATGCCCACGCACAGGCCTTCGCACAGGCAGTCGATCGCACAGGTCCAGTCGGGAACCACCAGACGCCGCTGATTATTCAGCGTCCAGGTGTCCCGTTTAGGCAGGTTTCGCGATGTATCTTCCAGGCACAGCGCCGGGTAAGCCCGCAGCTGTTCATCAACCAAGGGAGCGGTCAGCGCTGCCAGGGGATGATCCGGACTGACGACACAGTGCCAGTCCATAAACCCCATGTCCCGAAAACTGAAACGCCCACCGGTCGGCACAGCGCGGGTGGCACCAATGGCAACGTCAGCCCGGCCATCCACCAACGCGTCCCAGACACCGTTAAACACTTCTGAATGGATGATAAGCTCGGTATCGGGAAAGGCGCGGTAGAAGTCGGTGATCAACCGACGCGCCCGATCCGGTTTTACAATACGGTCCACCGCCACATTCAACTGCCCACGCCAGCCGTTCGCCACCTGCTGACACTGACGCCGCGTCGCCATCATTTTTTTGATAAGCAGACGGGCCTCTTCCACGAAAACTTTGCCCGCTGGTGTCAGTTCAACATCGCGATGACGTCTTTCGAACAACGGAACCGCCAGCCATTGCTCCAGTTGGCGAACGGTATAACTGATCGCTGAAGGCACGCGGTGCAACTCCTGTGCTGCTGCGCTGAAACTCCCCGTGCGGGCAACGGCATCGACTACTTCCAACGAATATTCTGACCACATAATTGCCGGCCTTTTTTTGCTTTCAATTATTTTGATATAAGAGCGCAAATATTAGCGTTTCACAAGCGGTTAGCCAACCCCTTACACTTCGCACCTGACACTTTCTGCACGTTATGCCGCTGTAGATTCATTTTTCATATAACTAACATCGCCAGTAAAAAGAGAAAATCATGAAACCCTCCTTTGGATTTATGCTCTACCTCGCCGGGTTGAGTATGCTCGGCTTTTTAGCCACCGATATGTACCTCCCTGCTTTCAGTACCATGCAAACCAGCCTGTCGACCACGCCAGGCCTAATCAGCGCCAGTTTGAGTATCTTCCTCGGTGGTTTTGCCATTGGCCAGCTGCTGTGGGGACCGCTGTCAGACAAACTCGGGCGCAGGCCAGTGCTTATCGCTGGTCTGACACTTTTCGTACTTGGTTGTCTGGGCATGTTATGGGTGCAGAACATTTATTTGCTGCTGGGGCTGCGCTTTGTGCAGGCCATCGGCGTCTGTGCGGCAGCTGTCAGCTGGCAGGCCCTGGTGGTCGATCGCTACCCGGCTGACGTCGCCAAGCGCACATTTGCCACTATCATGCCGCTGGTGGCGTTATCCCCCGCTCTCGCTCCGCTGTTGGGTGCGTGGGTACTGAATCACTTCGATTGGGAAGCTATTTTTGCCTTGCTGCTGATGGTTGGCGTCATGCTATTGGTGTTCTCTTTCCGTATTCAGGAAAGCAAAAAATCCTCCGACAACCTGAAAGCCGACAAAATTGGCTTTTTCAAATTGCTGACCTCCCCGGTGTTTAGTGGAAATGTGCTGATTTATGCTGCCTGCTCCGCCGGATTCTTCGCTTGGCTGACCGGTTCACCTTTTATTCTCAGTGACATGGGTTATACACCGGGTGTTATCGGCCTGAGCTATGTCCCGCAGACCATCGCTTTCCTGGTGGGAGGGTTTGGCTGTCGCGTATTGATCAGTAAAATCGACGGTAACCGCATCCTGCCTTGGTTACTGGCCGGTTATGCGCTGAGCGTCGTGGCACTTTATTTGGTCGCTACGCTGACCGATGCCACACTGAGCACTTTGCTGATCCCGTTCTGTTTAATGGCGTTGGTGAACGGTGCCTGCTACCCAATTGTGGTCGCCAATGCACTAATGCCATTTCCTGCCAATACAGGGAAGGCCGCTGCGTTGCAAAATACACTACAATTAGGTTTGTGCTTTTTCGCCAGCCTGCTGGTCTCCGCATTTATTGCCCAGCCGTTACTGGCAACTGTCACGGTGATGTTGGGAACGCTGGCACTGGTCGCGCTGGGTTTTGTGATGGTGAAAAAGAGTACAAAACAGGCTGATGAAATAAAAGTCGCGAGAAAAGAGGAAATGGCATAAGGCGCCGCAATACTTGCTAACTGAATGTCATAATTACCTTAAGTGACAGTCACTTAATGAATATACTCGCCGCGTGTGATTTGTTATTGAGAATGACCGCCGGCGAGTTTATACTCAACCTAACCTTGTAAAATAACATTTATACAAAGTATTTATTACAACTAACTTTCTGGCGCGGGCACTGCGTCACGTTTTATAAAAAGGATTTTTTCACCCCATACCACTTCGGTTACGGGTGTTCTTCTAATTTCCTCTGTTCATAGTCGCATATCAGACAAGGCGGATTAACCGTCTGTTCTCATAATGACCTGCATAAATTGCCTTGGCTTTTCCCAGCAGGTTAATAAGTCAGAAGAGAAAGTGATGGAGAAGCTATGAGTTCATCGTGTATAGAAGATGTAAGTATTCAGGACAATCAGTGGTATCGCATCGTCACTGAAATGTTGGGAATGGCCGATGTCCAGATCAACGGTAGCCGCCCTTTCGACATCAAAGTAAAAAACCCTGATTTCTTTAAACGTGTTTTGCAGGAAGGCTCCCTGGGCCTCGGTGAAAGTTACATGGACGGCTGGTGGGAATGTGAACGACTGGATATTTTCTTCCAGCGCGTTCTCAATGCCGGTCTCGAAAGCAAGCTCCCGCGACATTTTAAAGACACACTCCGCATTGCCGCCGCACGGCTGACCAATCTACAATCCAAAAAGCGCGCCTGGATTGTGGGCAAAGAGCATTATGACTTAGGCAATGATCTGTTCAGTCTGATGCTTGACCCTTATATGCAATATTCCTGCGGTTACTGGAAAGAGGCCACCACGCTCGAGCAGGCTCAGGAAGCAAAATTAAAAATGATTTGCGATAAGCTGCAATTAAAACCCGGTCTGCGTTTGCTGGATATCGGTTGCGGCTGGGGGGGCCTGTCAGAGTATGCCGCGAAATATTACGGCGTGAGCGTCGTCGGTGTGACGATTTCAGCTGAACAGCAGAAAATGGCACAGGAACGCTGTAAAGATCTCGACGTGACCATTTTGCTCAAAGATTATCGCGATCTGAATGACCAGTTCGACCGTATTGTCTCGGTTGGGATGTTCGAACATGTGGGTCCGAAGAACTATCAGACTTACTTTGATGTGGTTAAACGCAATATCAAACCGGATGGATTATTCCTCCTGCACACTATTGGCTCGAATAAATCTGACCTGAGTGTCGATCCCTGGATTGATAAATACATTTTCCCGAATGGCTGTTTACCTTCCATTAAGCAGATAGCGCAAACCACAGAGTTACTGTTTGTCATGGAAGACTGGCATAACATTGGGGCAGACTACGACCGCACCCTGATGGCCTGGCTGGAGCGATTCTTGCAGGCATGGCCGTCGCTGGCGGATAAGTACTCCGATCGTTTCGAACGTATGTTTACTTACTATTTGAATGCCTGTGCCGGCGCTTTCCGGGCACGTGATATTCAACTGTGGCAGGTTCTGCTGAGTCCGCAGGGTGTTGAAGGGGGAATTCGCGTACCGCGTTAATCCTTCCAGGCCCCCACCATTAAAAAAGCCGGACAGTCACCTGCCCGGCTTTTTGTCTTCTATTTTTGGTGAGTGCCTTGCTGCTCAACCATCGCTTGCGCTGTGGCTATAACCGCTTCACGGCTGGCTAATACGCGCTCGACCGTATCGACAATGGCCTGCGTCTGCGGGTCAATTTCAATATTAATTTTATCACCTAAACGTTTAGCACCTAGTGTTGTGCGCTGTAACGTTTCAGGAATTAAATGCACACAGAAACGGGTTTTTGTTACTTCACCGACCGTCAGGCTAATTCCGTCGATTCCAATGAAACCTTTATGTAATACATATTTCATTAAATCTTCATGCGGCATACGGAACCAGATCTGACGGTTATTCTCGGAGGTGAGAATTTTCGCCACTTCCGCCGTACAGATGATATGGCCTGACATTAAATGGCCGCCAATTTCGTCATCGAAACGGGCGGCACGCTCCAAATTCACCTGGGAACCGGGCAGTAAATCGCCCAGATTGGTCAGACGAAGGGTCTCTTTCACCAGATCGAAACTGACTAAATCACCGTTCACCTCGGTGACTGTCAGACAGCATCCGTTGTGCGCCACCGAGGCGCCGAGCGCCAGGTTATCAAGCATGTGCGCTGGCATCTGCACAACGTGGGTACGAAAATTAGGTTTCTCATCAATGGACACTAACGTTCCTGTGCCCTGAACAATACCGGTAAACATAGGCCAAGCCTCATTAATTTTTATGCAGTTAAATCATCGGCAATACATTGCGTTTCTGCCTGCCAGTTTGCCGCAGATTTGATAGAAAGCCAAATCAATGAGGGCAAAATATCAACAACTGAAAACAAGCCAATATGTAACTCGTCGTTAACAGCTTTGATTGCTTATAACGTCTGACGATGTACAATCTTCGGGTTATTTTCCGCTATTTTAGCGTCACGCTTTGCGTGGCGTTTTTTATTCAAAACAAAAAAGGTGTGTGCGTGCAGAAGTACCTTACAGAAGCGCGTGTGTTATTAGCTCTCGCGATCCCCGTTATCCTTGCTCAAATTGCGCAAACTTCAATGGGCGTGGTCGATACGATTATGGCAGGCAGCGTCAGTGCCACAGACATGGCGGCTGTAGCCGTTGGAACCTCAATTTGGTTACCAGCCATCTTGTTTGGGCACGGACTTTTGTTGGCTCTGACCCCCACGGTGGCGCAGCTTAACGGCGCTGGCCGGCGTGACAAAATCGCCCATCAAATCCAGCAGGGTTTCTGGCTGGCTTCCGGCGTTTCAGTCATTATTATTGTCGTGCTGTATCACTGCGACCAAATTATCGGGCTGATGCACAATATTGACCCGCTGCTTAAAGCCAAAGCGATCGGATATCTGCATGCCATCATGTGGGGTGCTCCCGGCTATCTGTTCTTCCAGGTTTTACGTGTCCAGTGTGAGGGCTTGTCTAAAACCAAACCGGGTATGGTGTTTGGCTTTATCGGCCTGCTGGTGAACATTCCGGTTAACTATATCTTCATCTACGGCAAGTTTGGCGCACCTGCGCTGGGAGGCGTAGGGTGCGGGGTCGCCACTGGCACAGTCTATTGGGTAATGTTCCTGATGATGCGTTTCTATGTGAAACGTGCTTACTTTATGAAAGACATCATTGCACCCACCCGATTTGCCAAACCCGACTGGGTGACGTTAAAACGCTTGACCAGTTTAGGTCTACCTATCGGTCTGGCGCTGTTTTTCGAAGTCACACTGTTTGCAATCGTTGCGCTCTTGGTTTCGCCTTTAGGCATTGTGGCGGTTGCCAGTCATCAGATAGCCTTAAGCCTCGGTTCGATAATGTTTGTGATCCCATTGTCATTAGGAATGGCAAGCACCATTCGTGTTGGTTCACGCCTTGGTGAGTCGTCAATCGAAGGCGCCAAAGTTGCAGCGTATACCAGTATTTTTACCGGTATCGTTATCGCCTGCATCAGTGCATCGCTCTCCGTTACATTCCGCGCGCAAATTGCAGGGTTATATAATGACAGCCCTGAAGTTATCACGCTGGCTTCAAGCCTGATGTTACTGGCCGCGGTTTACCAAATTTCCGACGCCATACAAGTGGTTGGCACCGGGGTATTACGTGGATATAAAGATACGCGTTCCATCTTCTATATTACGTTTGTGGCTTATTGGGTCCTGGGTTTACCGGTAGGTTATACATTGGGGCTAACCGATTATATTGTGCCGGCGATGGGCCCAAGCGGTTTCTGGTGGGGCTTTATTCTTGGTCTGACCTTTGCAGCAGCGATGGTGACTCTGCGTATACGGTGGATCCAGAAACAACCTTCGTTCACGATTTTGGATAACGCAGGCCGTTAATCTCGCTATTCGCCGTCAGAACTCTTTATCTGGCGGCGGACGACTCAAGCATTAATGTTCAAAAAATCAACGCAGTGAACATTCACGCACCACTCAGTCACAATTTAATGACGAAATGTTTATTTTCCCTTGCCAGCCATCGGGTAGGTCGCTAATATTCGTCCCCGCTGCCGCACTGGCAGGCAGAAAAAGATGCGTCCGTAGCTCAGTTGGTTAGAGCACCACCTTGACATGGTGGGGGTCGATGGTTCGAGTCCATTCGGACGCACCAAGCTTCTGCACCCGATTTACCGAGTACATTTCATCCGATGTGCGTCCGTAGCTCAGTTGGTTAGAGCACCACCTTGACATGGTGGGGGTCGATGGTTCGAGTCCATTCGGACGCACCAGATGAAACAGACCAACACTCCTACATTTTTCCACACCAAACGCCCCTGATTTCAAACTTCTTCGTACTCTGTCCATTTTCAGTGCTCAACGCCTGTTGTTTAGATATTCATCTACCCTCTTTAACATCGCTTACGTCGTGACTGCCCATTTTGGTCATTTGCGCAACGAACACCAGGCAGATGCCATAAGCTTGCGCAGCATCATGTTTTTTATTTTGTTTCCCGCCGCTTAGCCCTTATAATACGCATCGTCTCTTCGATTGAATGGTCTCAGCCCCTTGATCTGTCGATATCGCCTTATAAAAGCATTACCTCACCCGAAACGATTAACCATCGGACAGATCGCCACGTCTTGGCTGAACTTTACACACCATTTATTCTCCAGTCGCCTACGCTTAATAGTGATTTGTAACAATCCAGAAGCAACCAAATTCCTCGCGGGCAGCAGCGCTGTCAGTCGAACTCATTTCCAATCCATCACAACTTGTAGATAAAATCGTCATGAAAAAGACCAAAATTGTTTGTACCATCGGACCGAAAACTGAATCCGAAGAAATGCTGACCAAACTGCTTGATGCAGGCATGAACGTAATGCGTTTGAACTTCTCTCACGGCGATTACGAAGAACACGGCCAGCGCATCAAGAATATCCGTAATGTCATGGCTAAAACCGGTCATAAAGCAGGCATCCTGCTGGACACCAAAGGCCCTGAAATTCGCACCATGAAACTGGAAGGCGGCGTAGACGCTTCTCTCGTTGCTGGGCAAAATTATACTTTCACCACCGACCAGTCAGTTATTGGTAACACTCAACGTGTTGCTGTGACCTATGCTGGCTTCGCTGCCGATCTGAAAATTGGCAACACCATTCTGGTTGATGACGGCCTGATTGGGATGGAAGTTATCGAAGTTTCAGAAACTGAAGTTACCTGTAAAGTTCTGAACAACGGTGACCTCGGCGAAAACAAAGGCGTTAACCTGCCTGGCGTGTCTATCGCTCTGCCAGCACTGGCTGAAAAAGATAAACGTGACCTGATCTTCGGTTGTGAACAAGGCGTTGACTTCGTTGCGGCGTCCTTCATCCGTAAACGTTCTGACGTACTGGAAATCCGTGAGCATCTGAAAGCACACGGCGGCGAACATATTCAGATCATCTCTAAAATTGAGAACCAGGAAGGCCTGAATAACTTCGATGAAATCCTCGAAGCTTCTGACGGCATCATGGTTGCCCGTGGTGACTTAGGCGTTGAGATCCCGGTTGAAGAAGTGATCTTCGCGCAGAAGATGATGATCGAGAAATGTAACCGTGCACGTAAAGTCGTGATTACTGCGACCCAAATGCTCGATTCCATGATCAAAAACCCACGCCCTACCCGTGCTGAAGCTGGTGACGTTGCTAACGCCATCATCGATGGTACTGACGCCGTCATGCTGTCAGGCGAAAGTGCTAAAGGTAAATATCCGCTGGAAGCGGTGACCATCATGGCCACCATCTGTGCGCGTACTGACCGTGTTATGCAAAGCCGTATCGATGGCCAGAATGACAACCGTAAACTGCGCATCACTGAAGCTGTGTGTCGCGGTGCTGTAGAAACTGCTGAGAAACTGGATGCTCCACTGATTGTGGTTGCGACCAGCGGTGGTAAATCAGCCAAAGCCGTACGTAAATACTTCCCACATGCCACCATTCTGGCTCTGACCACCAACGAAGTGACCGCGCGTCAGTTGATCCTGACTAAAGGCGTGATCACTCAGTTGGTCAAAGAAATCGCGTCTACCGACGACTTCTACCGCATTGGTAAAGAAGCTGCTCTGGAGAGTGGTTTAGCCCAAAAAGGCGACGTTGTGGTGATGGTTTCTGGTGCTCTGGTACAAAGCGGCACGACTAATACTGCATCGGTACACGTTGTTTAATTAAAACGTGACATCGTTTAAAGACAAAACGCCGCGCTATGCGGCGTTTTTTATGGTCGCGTTTTGAAAAATTTCGAAATAACAAGCAGAATTGCTAACAAATAAATGGGACAAGTCTCATGGAATCCAGCTGTTTTCGAAGCATTTTTTAACTTTTTCGCAAAAAAAGATGCTTCTTTGAGCGAACGATCAAAATAAAGCGATTGCGAGCAAAAATTTATTCTCATTAGAAAAAGGTTTGTGTAATACTTGTAACGCTACATGGAGATTAACTTAATCTAGAGGGTTTTATAATGAATCGCACTAAACTGGTACTGGGCGCTGTGATCCTGGCTTCAACTATGCTGGCTGGTTGTTCAAGCAATGCTAAAATCGACCAACTGTCTTCAGACGTTTCTACTCTGAACACTAAAGTTGACCAACTGAGCAACGACGTGAACGCAATTCGTTCTGACGTTCAGGCAGCTAAAGACGACGCAGCACGCGCTAACCAACGTCTTGACAACCAAGCACACGCTTACAAGAAGTAATATTACTTCTATAGCTAAATGGCGCACTCAGTGCGCCATTTTTTTTGCCTCCGATTTGTCCCCAGCCTCCTTTATTTACACCTCCCGACGTCCTTCGGCATACAGCAGCCTATACCGCTGTCTCTGATGCACAAACGTAAAAAAGGAGCGGTAGCCGCTCCTCATTGTTAAACCCTGCTGTCGCCCGCTGAGCGCCCTTACTGATTATTCACCGTTTCATAAGGTTTCGCGGTCAAGACTGAGGCCGTCTGTGGCACGGCCACCGCTGGCGGTGCATCTGTCGCTTCGACACCTTTGCTGACCACAACTGGCATACCTGAACGGCGCTCGATAGCCTGTTTTACAACATCATCATCCGTCTCTTTGCTCTTGACGAACTTCTTCGCTGCCGCCGAGAGTGCAATAGGCTTAGTCTGCGGGTCGTCTTTCTCGGTGTGGGACAGCGGCTGGTGCACTTCGATATAGCGTTTCCCATCAGGCTCAACGTCAAATTTAATCGGCTGATTGACGATCTGAACACGCGTCCCCTTTGGCACCATGTTGAACAAGGCTTCAATATCATCCGGGCGCAGGCGAATACAGCCCGAACTTACGCGCATACCGATACCAAAATTGGCATTGGTACCGTGAATCAGATATTGCCCGGTACCCGCAGAGAGGCGCATCGCGAACAGCCCCATTGGGTTCTCAGGGCCGGCCGGCACCATTCCTGGCAGCTTAACGCCATCTTTCAAATACGCTTTACGGATGTTGGCTGTTGGGGTCCAGGTCGGGTTGGGGATTTTCTGGCTGACTGAGGTGACCATTTCCGGGGTGTTTCGCCCTAGCTGACCAATACCTATCGGCAGAACAATCACCTTATTCTCACCTTTCGGATAGTAATAGAGACGCAGTTCCGCCAGGTTCACCACAATACCTTCACGCTTGGTATCCGGCAGCAGCATTTGCGAAGGGATGGTCAGCACTGTGCCAGGTTTAGGCAGATAAGGATCGGTCCCGGGATTTGCTTCCAGCATACCAATCAAACCAATCTGGTATTTCGCCGCTACGGCTTCCAGTGGCAATCCATCATTAGGAACGACGTACGTGGTGTTCTCACCAATCAGACGGCTGTTATCCGGCGGGAGTGGATATTCTGCTGCACTTGCGGTCATGGAGTGCGTTGCCATCATAGTGCCAACTAACATCGCCAGAAGGGGTAATGTACGTCTCATACTCAGTCCTTTTTCGGCCTGCCCTCAGACAATCTGAGGAAAGACAATAATCGTGTCTGTTAATACTAGCAGCACAGAATTTTGTGGCAATCAAACCACAGAAAATCAGAAAGTTACCTGACTGAATTGCCAGTAAAATACGTGAAGATAGTAAGTTGAAAAATCAGGAGTAAACAGCAAACAGGTGGGAGAAAGAGGAGAAATTGCATTGCTCATTAGCAGAACATTCCTAATGAGCAACGGAGAGATTTACGCGGATTTAGCTCAGCTTCTGAGCATTGGCGCGAATTGCGCGGATCATCGCTTCCAGCCCCTGCGAACGGGATGGGGTCAGATGTTGGCTCAGTTCCAGTTGAGTGAAGAACGGACGGACGTCCAACGCCACCACATCCTGAGGCGTCAACCCCTGATAGAGACTGAAAACAATCGCCAGCAAACCTTTCACAATCGCAGCATCGCTGTCACCGTCAAAACTCAACTGTCCGTTCTCACCGGCCTGCATGACAATCCATACCTGGCTTTGACAACCTGAGATCAGGTATTTGTCCTGGCGGAATGCATCGGTAAGCGGCGCCAGCTGCCCACCCAATTCGATCACGTAAAGGTATTTTTCTTCCCAGTTCGGGCACCGGGAAAAATTTTTCACTAATTTATCTTTATCTGGCAAAGCCATAAAAACAGGTCCTGATAATGGCGTATCGGTTAACCCAACAGCCGGTGAATACGTTGCAGCCCTGCGACCAGACGGTCGACTTCTTCACGGGTATTGTACATCGCCAGCGACGCGCGGCACATGGCTGGTACACCGTAGAATGACATCAGCGGCATGGCACAGTGGTGGCCGGTACGGATTGCGATACCATATTGGTCGAGGAAACTGCCCACATCATAGGCATGATGCTTGCCGAGATTAAAAGCAATGACGCCGGAACGCATGGCCGGACCGTAGATCACGATGTCAGGAACCTGAGCCATGGCTTCGAGCGCATAACTCATCAGCGCCTGCTCATAATCATGGATCTGTGGGATCCCAAGGTCGGTGACATAACTCATCGCCGCGCCAAGACCCATGATACCGGCGGTGTTCGGCGTACCCGCTTCGAAACGCCATGGCGGCGCGGCAAAAGTGGTACCTTCGGTCAGGCTCACGTGTTTGATCATCGAGCCGCCGCCTTCCCAGGGCGGCATCTGGTCCAGTAAGGCTTTTTTACCGTACAGAATACCAATACCCGATGGCCCGTAGAGCTTGTGCCCGGACCAGACGTAAAAATCACAGTCCAGCGCCTGAACATCCACACTGTAGTGCATCACGGCCTGCGCGCCATCCACCAGCACCGTCAGCCCTGCGGCTTTCGCCTGAGGTATGATTTTTTCGAGCGGATTGACTGTACCGAGTACGTTGGAAACATGCGTCAACGCCAGCAGCTTGGTACGTGGCGTGATCAGCGTTTCCAGCTCTGAGAGATCCAATTCACCGTTTGGCGTCAAATGCCAGACGTCGATATGCAAATCACGCTCTTTCGCCAGCATCTGCCAGGGAACGATGTTCGCATGGTGCTCCATTTCGGTGATGATGATGCGATCACCCGCGTGAAGTGCAGTTCGCCCAAATGTATTAGCGACCAGATTGATGGCTTCGGTCGAGCCCTTAACAAACACGATCTCTTCGACAGAGGAAGCATTGATAAATTGCGCGGCTTGCGTGCGGACATTTTCCATCTGCTCGGTGGCTTCTGCGCTCAAAGTATGGATGCCGCGGTGAACCGCAGCATAACCATGCTCATAAAACTCAAGCTCACGCGCAATGACCTGGCGGGGCTTCTGTGCGCTGGCCGCGCTGTCAAGGTAGGCCAGCGGCTGGCCGTTTACTTCACGGCTCAGCAGTGGGAAATCGCTACGAACTCTTTCCAGAGGAAAACTCATTACTCACCTCGATTTAGTCGGCCAGCAATACGGGCAATGACTACATCGCGCAGGGTTTCATTTTTAATCGCTTCAGTCAGCTCAGCCGCAAAAGCAAAAATAATCATGTGCTGTGCATCCTGACCGCTGATGCCACGTGCGCGCAGGTAGAAAAGTTGTTCGTCATCAATACGGCCAACCGTTGCACCGTGACTACATTTCACGTCATCAGCATAGATTTCCAGCTGCGGCTTGGTGTCCACTTCAGCCTGCTTGCTTAACAACAGGTTGTTATTGGTCATCTTACCGTCAGTTTTCAATGCGTGTTTAGCCACTTTAATCATGCCGTTAAACACGGCTTTGGCACGGTCACGCACGATCACTTTATGCAGCTGGTTGCTGTTGCAGTAACCCTTATTGTGCTCAAGGTAGGTGCGGGTATCCGCAATTTCTGCATCAACCGGCAGCACCAGACTATTAATATTCAGGTTACTGTTTTCGCCGTTAAGCTGCGCACTGGTGTTATTACGGGTCAGGCCCGCGCCCAGTAGAAAACTGTGGCTGGCAACACGTGCATCGCGGCCAATCACCAAATCATTATGCGAAAAATGGAAGCTCGCCTGGCTTTCGAAGGCCAGTTTGTAGTGGGTAAAATCAGCGTTATCGCCCACATTTACCGTCAGGCGTGCGCCGGTAAAATGCCCTTTATCACCGAGCGTGACGTAATGCTCAATCACTTCTGCATTCGCGCCGCTTTCAATGTTCAGATGGTAGCGATGGTGAACGGTATTGATTTCACGCGCCTGCTCGCGGCCACGGCTGATGTGCAGCAAATAAAGTGGTTTCTCAGCCTGTTTACCCGCCGGTAAGCGGATGGACAAACCGTCTTGCGCCAGACTTTCGGTCAGGTGCAGGAAAATTTCGGACTCAATCGGTTCTGGCAGGGTTTGCTGCACTGAAGGGCTGAGATTCTCAATTTCAAATGCGCCCGTCTGACTGTCGCTGAGATCAGCGTCGTAGCGACCATCCACAAATACCAGGCGATAAGCCTCAACCGGCAGCGCGACAGCGTTCAGTTGGTCAATGGACAGTGCATGCGGCTGTGGTGCAAAGAATTGATTACCGAGCAAAGAGGAGACCGGCGTGTATTTCCAGTTTTCCAGTTTGGCATTCGGGAAACCGATACGCAGAACCTGCTGCCAGTGGGCATGCGCATGGGCTGACTGCTCGCCGCCTGCGCTTTCGAACAGGCGGTACAGTTGCTGCATGGCGTGCGAACTGCCCGCCGCAGGTACGTTACTCTTGGTCTGTAAGCCAGCCATAACCTTGCTCCTCTAACTGTTTAACCAAGGTGAAATCGCCGGATTTAACAATGCGGCCCTGCCACAAAACGTGCACGTAGTCAGGCTTGATGTAGTCGAGGATACGCTGGTAGTGGGTCACGATAATGAATGAACGTTTGCCGTCACGTAAGGAATTCACGCCATCGGAAACGATTTTCAGCGCATCAATGTCCAGACCTGAGTCGGTTTCATCAAGGATGCACAGATTAGGCTCAAGGGCCGCCATTTGCAGAATATCGTTACGCTTTTTCTCACCACCGGAGAAGCCGACGTTGACAGAACGGGTCAGCAAATCGGCCGGCATTTTGAGCATAGCGATTTTTTCTTCGATGAAATCAGCGAAGTCAAAACGATCCATCGGTGCCTGACCACGGTATTTACGCACCGCATTTACCGCAGTTTGCAGGAAGAAATGGTTGGTAACGCCAGGGATTTCCACCGGATACTGGAAGGCCATGAATACGCCCTCGCCTGCCCGGTCTTCCGGAGCGAGATCCAGTAAATCTTTACCGTTGAACTCCACGGTACCTTCGGTAACTTCGTAGTCCTCGCGTCCAGCCAGCGTCGCGGAAAGCGTACTTTTACCCGAGCCGTTCGGGCCCATAATGGCGTGCACTTCCCCAGGCTTGATCTCCAGATCAAGCCCTTTAAGAATTTCCTTTTCTTCGACACGGACCTTTAAATTCTTGATGCTTAACATACGTATCCTTGAGTTTGCGCCTGCGCGCTCATAATTCTGTGGTTCTTACTGTGTCTGTTCTTCAAGACTCTTGCTTACGCCCGGCTTTCTTACGGGAAAGAAACGGGTGGGCGCACAAGAAAAGGCGTCAGATGTTTTTGAAAAAATTATCCGACGCTGTGCTCAAGGCTGATGGCCAGAAGTTTTTGTGCTTCAACAGCGAACTCCAGCGGCAGCTCGGAAAAGACATCTTTACAGAAACCGTTAACAATCATCGAGATGGCATCATCTTCGCTTATCCCGCGCTGCAAGCAGTAGAACAGCTGATCGTCGCCGATTTTCGACGTAGTGGCTTCATGCTCCAACTGGGCAGTGTTGTTCCGCACTTCCACATACGGGAAAGTATGCGCCGCGCTGTCCGGGCCGATAAGCATTGAGTCACACTGGGTAAAGTTGCGGGCGTTTTCCGCAGACGGCAGGATTTTCACCAGGCCGCGATAACTGTTCTGACTATGTCCTGCAGAAATACCTTTGGAAATGATGGTCGACTTGGTGTTTTTACCAATGTGGATCATTTTCGTACCGGTGTCCGCCTGCTGTTTACCGCTGGTCAGCGCCACGGAGAAGAATTCACCGATCGAGTTATCCCCTTTGAGGATCACACTTGGGTATTTCCAGGTGATCGCAGAACCGGTTTCAGACTGCGTCCAGGACATTTTCGAACCCGCACCTTCACAAAGTGCACGTTTGGTCACGAAGTTCAGGATCCCGCCGGTACTGTCTTTGCTGCCGGAGAACCAGTTCTGCACGGTGGAATATTTCACTTCAGCATCTTTATGCAAAATGACTTCAACCACTGCGGCATGCAGTTGGTAGGTGTCGCGCACCGGGGCCGAGCAGCCTTCGATGTAGCTGACATAACTGCCTTCGTCAGCAATCAGAATAGTACGTTCGAACTGGCCGGTTTTCGCCGCATTGATACGGAAATAGGTCGACAGTTCCATCGGGCAGCGCACGCCTTTAGGCACGTAAACGAAGGTGCCGTCAGAGGCGACAGCTGCGTTCAGCGCCGCAAAGAAATTATCCTGAGCAGGCACAACGGTGCCGAGATACTTGCGTACCAGATCCGGGTATTCATGAATAGCTTCACCGAAGGAGCAGAAAATAACACCCGACTCAGCCAACTTCTCACGGTACGTGGTGGAAACAGACACCGAGTCGAAAATGGCATCGACTGCCACTTCTTTGCCTTCACGTACTGGAACACCCAACTGCTCAAAGGCTTTTTCCACTTCGCTGGTCAGGTAGTTCTTACCGTCGAGCGCAGGAATACCATGAGCGTTAGCTGGCGACTCTTGCGTTGCACCCGGCTGTGAGCCACAGGTGTCATCACAGCTGCCGCAAGAAGGTGCGGAATAGTAGCTGTAATCCTGATAGTCGAGCGGCGTGTAGTACGCTTTTAACCAATGTGGCTCTTCCATTTTCAGCCAAGCATGGTAAGCCTGCAGACGGAACTCCAGCATCCACTCAGGCTCATTGCGCTTCGCGGAAATGGCACGCACCACATCTTCATTGATGCCAGATGCTAATTCATCGGTTGCCAGCTGGGTGAAGAACCCTTCCTTGTATTTCGTCTCCTCGCCGACCCAAGACTGCACATCGTCTGGAATTTCTACGTTGCTTCGTGACATATTGGTTACATCGCTTCGTTTACAATAATGTTAGACACCAAAGCTTTCGCCACACCCGCAGGCATGCTGAGCTTTAGGATTATTGAATTTAAATATTTGATTCAGCCCTTCACGGACAAAATCCACCTCAGTACCATCGATGAAAGGCATGGCTTTCAACGGAATAAATAACTTCGCACCATCATGCTCAAACACCAGATCATCGCTGGCTGGTTGCTTGGTCAGGTCCAGCACATAGGCAAAACCGGCACAGCCGGACTGCTTCACAGAGAGCTGTAGCCCTCTCACCTCAGGATCCTGAGTGATCAACGTTTTGACCTGCTTTGCCGCAGAGTCAGTTAACGTGACACCTTGCCAAACATTCTCATCTAAAGAAAATGTACCGACAGTTTCAGTTTGCATCTGTCCTACCTCATCGTTTCAGGGTCATAGACAAGACCTAATGTGCCTATTCTAGTGATAACATCTATCACTTCAACCTCTTGTTTTAAGAGGGTATAGCGATTTCGCGTGAGGAGAGTCACTCAACGCCTGCGCTTTCTCAGGCTGGCCGCTGGCGGGTCTTCGACACCGCAGCCATCAACACATTGAATAAGTTGTCAATTTTTTGTTAAAAAAAGTTAATTACCCACGGAGACCGCAGAATAAATAGTGTTCCTGATAACTATTATAAAACATTCATCGGAAATACCTATTTATGAATTCGTTCATTTATAGTCAGGAAATGCCTTTTTTAACGCTATTTCCACACTAAATTAAGGGCTATTTAGCTGATTAAGCCTGCCGAAAATAAAGTCAGTGTCGTGATTGATCCGCCGCTCATTTATCAATATGATGCATTTTCAAATTGATAATGGTTATCATTCAAAAAATCGGACTGAAGCGAATGGCTCAATCTGTTAATGCGTGGCTACAAAATAAAATCGACGAATACAAATTTAGTGTCCGCGATGCCACGGTAGACTTTTATCTAACGGAAGCCGCGCTGTGCCGTGAAGACGCCGACATCAGCCAGCTAAAACGCTTCAATACACATTGTCTCGACATGGCCAATCTCTGCCTGCAAAACGGCGATGATCACAGTTACCTGCACGCCCTGTGCAAACTCCATAACCGCCTTATTGTTGAGATCAACACGCCACACCGCAGCGAGCTTTTCCGTGTGCAGAGTTACCACTTCGCACGCCATACGCTCAAACTCATCTGTCACTATTATGCCATGATGGGCATCTGGGACAAAGCAACGGCCTTCCAGACTGACTTCGTTAAGCGCGTGCCTTTCCAGCTTTAACTTAATTTCAACAAATTAGCCTCAACCCATTGGGCAAATAAAAAAGCGGAAGCATCGAAAATGCCTCCGCTCTGCCCATTGAGATCCTGATCTGAAGCTAATAACAGGTTTAAATATCAATCACCATCGTGGTTAGCCGCGAAATACAGCACAGCTTGTCGTGCTCATCGAAGATCTCAATCTGCCAGACCTGATTGCGTCGGCCTACGTGCAAAGGACGGCAAATCCCCTTTACGTATCCTTGAGTCGCGGCGCGAAGATGATTCGCGTTAATTTCCACGCCGACGACCTGTTGTTCGCCCCGTGTACACAGATACCCGGCCATTGAGCCCATCGACTCCGCCAACACCACCGACGCGCCGCCGTGTAACAGGCCAAAAGGCTGCGTGGTCCGCGAGTCAACGGGCATAGTTGCTTCAAGGTGGTCGTCACCCAACAAGGTGAACTCAATCCCAACATGCCCGACCATACAGCCCTGGCTGTGATGATTGAGCGCATCAAGGGTGGTCTCTCTTTTCCATAATGCCATGTTCTGCTCCTGCAACCTTTAAGGGATCAACTCGAGTAATGCCTGTAAGGGATGGCGCAGGCCATTACCTTCAATACGTTTTACCTGACTGCGGCATGAGTAGCCGGTTGCCAGACAGCGCTGACGCGGCAGACGCTGCAAGGACTGATGCCATGACAGTTCATAAATGCCCAGCGAGTTTTGGATATTGTTGCTCTCATGGCCGTAAGTTCCCGCCATGCCGCAGCAACCAACGCTGATGTTTTCGAGTTTGGCTCCGTAGCGGGCGAAAATATCGCTCCATTGCTTACTGCTGCCCGGCAATGCCGTGCTTTCGGTGCAATGGCCGAACAAATACCAAGACTCGCCACTTTGTTGCTGTTCAGGGAGTGCATTCAGCAATTTATCCAGCCATTCATGCACCAGTTGAACTTCAAACGAACCGCGTGTTTCACCCAAAATTTCTTTGTATTCGTCGCGATAACAAAGCACCAGCGCAGGATCAACCCCCACCAGCGGCATCCCAAGCTGGGCAACGCGGTTGAGGAAAACTGAAGTCTTTTTCGCTGTTTTGGCAAAGCGTTGCAAGAACCCTTTAATATGCTGCGCTTTTCCATTAGGGGAAAATGGCAGCAGCACGGGTTTCAGCCCCAGTTTCTCCACCAACCGAACGAAATCAGCCACGACCTGAGCATCGTAATAGCTTGTGAAAGGATCTTGCACAATCAGTACATAATTGCTGCGCTGTGCAGGACTGATTTTTTCCAGCTGCTCTAGCGTCATCTTGATTGCGCTATGGCCTAGCAGTTGCTGACGCAGCGTCGGTGATGAAAGCAATGGCAGGTCTACCATGCCGATACTTTTGCGGCTCATCTCTCTGACCCAAGGCTGGCTAAAGAAAAAGTTGAATACCTTCGGCGCCTTCGCCATCAGCGGCGTATAGCTTTCAACCCCGGCGACCAGATAGTCACGCGCCGGACGCAGATATCGGGTGTGATAAAGCTGCAAGAAGCGCGAGCGGAAACCGGGCACATCAATTTTAATCGGGCACTGCGTCGAACAAGCTTTACACGCCAGACAACCAGACATCGCCTCTTTCACTTCATGGGAGAAGTCGTACTCGCCCTTATTGGCATACCAGGTATTGCGCGTACGGTCGATCAATACGCGGAAACTCATTTTTTTCTGCGGCAACGCATTTTCCAGGGCAAGCGGGTCGACCCCTTGCTCGGAGAGTAAACGTAGCCATTCCCGCACCAGACCGGCACGGCCTTTTGGCGAATGAATGCGGCTGCCGGTGATTTTCATCGACGGACACATCGGACTTTTCACATCAAAGTTAAAGCAAAGGCCGTTCCCATTACACTCCATCGCGCCACGAAATGACTGTCGCACTTCCAGCGGAATGCGGCGGTCCAGTGTGCCGCGCTTTTCAGCGTCCACCTTCATCATCGGTTCATCGCAATCAAGCGGCGCACAAATCTTGCCGGGATTTAGCCGGTTGTCCGGGTCAAACACCGCCTTAATGCGGCGAAGTTCTGTGAACAGCGTTTCACCAAAGAAAGCCGGGCTGTATTCAGCACGAAAACCTTTACCATGTTCGCCCCACAAAAGGCCGCCATATTTGGCGGTCAGCGCCACCACCTGGTCAGAAATTTGTTTGAGTAAAACTTCCTGCTGCGGATCACACATATCCAGCGCGGGGCGCACGTGCAGCACCCCGGCATCAACATGGCCGAACATGCCATAACTGAGATGGTGGCTGTCGAGCAATGCGCGGAATTCTACAATATAGTCAGCCAGCGATTCAGGCGGCACACAGGTATCTTCAGCAAAAGGCAAAGGCTTGGCCTGCCCTTTTGCATTGCCGAGCAGGCCTACGGCTTTTTTACGCATATTATAAATGCGCTCAATACCCGGCAGATCGGCACATATTTGATAACCGATGACGCCACCTTCACTGTCGCTGATCAGGCCATCCAGGCGTTCACACAACGCTTCCAGTTGGCGTTCAATCAGTTCGCCATCATCTCCAGCAAACTCAACGATATTCAGACCCTGCATATCCTTGCCCGGAATATCAGTAATGTAGTCACGCACGGTATGCCAGACGATATCTTCACGGGCCAGATTCAGCACTTTCGAGTCAACCGTTTCCACCGACAACGCTTTCGCTTCAACCATAAACGGCGCATTGCGCAGGGCAGAGTTGAATGAATCGTACTTAATATTGACCAGACGTCGCACTTTGGGAATTGGCGTGATATTGAGCCGGGCTTCGGTGATAAAAGCCAATGAGCCCTCTGAACCGGTGAGAATGCGGGTCAGGTTAAAGGTTTGCAGATCATCGCTCAGTACGTGGCGCAAATCATAACCGGTGAGGAAGCGGTTAAGTTTAGGGAATTTTTCGATCACCAGCGCGCGATTGTCACGGCAGCTGTCGAGTACGGTACGGTAAATGCGGCCAATGACTGAGTCTTCTTCACCCAGTTTATCCGCCAGCTCCGTCGGTATAGCTGTGGTGTCGAGCATATCGCCGCCAATAACAATGGCGCGCAACCCCAGCACATGGTCGGAGGTTTTACCGTAGACCAGCGATCCCTGACCCGAGGCATCGGTATTGATCATGCCACCGAGCGTCGCCCGGTTGCTGGTGGAGAGTTCAGGAGAGAAGAAATAACCGAGCGGTCGCAGATAATCATTGAGCTGGTCTTTAATCACGCCCGCTTCAACTTTTACCCATCCTTGTTCGACGTTAACGTCCAGAATACGGTTCATATGTCGGGACATATCCACCACAATTCCGCGATTCAGTGACTGTCCGTTAGTACCCGTACCCCCGCCGCGTGGCGTGAAGACCAGCGTTCGGAAACGTTCCTGTCCGGCAAGCCGCGCCAGCAAAGCAACGTCCGATGTGGCTTTCGGAAACAATACCGCATCAGGCAAGAGCTGATACACACTGTTATCCGTCGCCATAGTAAGCCGGTCGGCATAGGTTGTCGTGACGTCACCCGTAAATCCGTCTTTCTTTAACGCTTCCAAAAAATCGAGCACCAGCTGAATGATGCCAGGCGCCTGTGAAATCTGTGGGATCATTTATTTTGACTCTGTCTTTGTTGTTGTTTGCCGGGCCCTGTTCTTTACCCAATATAAAAACTAACATACTTCGTTTTCCAGCGCTTCGTCTGAGTGTGGCCAGTTAGCCGCAAGGCAGCATCCTCCGGTGAAAAAGCCGCACATGCAGAGAACAAAAAATGCAGCATGCTGTCCAAAAGCGGCGTAATGCACCATGCTTATCAACGTGACAGTCTGCAGTAATTGAAAGCGCTATTCAGGCAAATTGCCCTGTTTTTACTATGAGAACGAAGAATGAATCTCCCGATTAAACGTTATGATTTACCTCAAATTATGTTTGGGGTTTTATTTATTGCCCTGATGACGGTGGCCAGCATTTGGATCGTCCAGCCTTTTATTTTAGGCTTTGCCTGGGCGGGAATGGTGGTTATTGCAACATGGCCTTTAATGATTAAACTGCAAAGATTGCTCTGGGGTAAACGTTTCCTGGCGGTGATCGTCATGACATTGTTACTGATTCTGTTATTTGTTCTGCCTATTGCGTTGCTGGTGACCAGCGCGATTGAAAACGGCACACCGTTGGTCCAACTGGCGAGTAACCCGTCCAGTTTGCACATGCCTGATTTCAATTGGCTCCGCGCTATTCCTCTCGTGGGCAATAAGTTGTACAGCGGCTGGCACTCACTTATTAACGGCGGCGGCAATGTACTAATGACTAAAGTGCAGCCTTATGTCGGGCAAACCGCGGCATGGTTCCTGACGCAAGCCGGTCATCTGGGACGCTTTATCGTTCACTGTTCGCTGATGCTGTTATTCAGCGCCCTGCTCTACAGCCGGGGTGAACAAGTGGGTATGGGTATCCGTCACTTCGCCATTCGACTGGCCGCAGAGCGCGGCGACGCGGCGGTTATTCTGGCGGGTCAAGCAATTCGCGCCGTCGCGCTGGGTGTGGTTGTGACCGCGATTGTGCAGTCAGTCCTCGGCGGTATCGGTTTAGCGATTGCCGGTATTCCCTACGCCACGGTTCTGACGGTGTTGATGTTTGTTTGCTGCGTTGCGCAAATCGGACCGCTGCTGGTACTGATACCCGCCATCCTCTGGCTCTACTGGACCGGTGACAATACCTGGGCCACGGTATTGCTGGTGTGGAGTTGCGTGGTTGGCTCGCTCGATAGCGTGTTGCGCCCGGTACTCATCCGCATGGGTGCAGATTTGCCAATGTTGTTGATTCTTTCCGGGGTTATCGGCGGTTTGTTTGCCTTTGGGATGATCGGCCTGTTTATTGGTCCGGTGGTTCTGGCGGTGTCGTATCGTCTGATCTCGCTGTGGGTCAATGAGGCGCCTGAGCCTGAACATAGTATTCATAGCGTGGTAAAATCCCTTGAGGAATAACCTCTAGCCCTACGCTCTTTCGCTGCCTGAGTCGCGAACTCTGGTTCCTGATGATACAGGCAGCGTAATTTGCATTTTTCACACTGCCCCTCTGCATTTCCCTTCTGTCTCGCTGTTTTACTCTTTCTATAAACGTCATTAATTAGTTAGCTATAGAAATAGTTGCTATTAAGACAAATCTTACAGACGAAAACGCTGCATAACCCTAGTATTGTTAACAGTTCGGATTTCAACCCCATGATTTATATGCAAGCTTTCCCCTGAGTCTGCATAAACAAAATTGCTGTGTGTAGTCTTTGCCTATCTCCTATGATGGGCTTTTTTTTGTCCTGCATTTGACTTTCTGCCACTAAAACCGCCATCCAGTCACCTGCTTAAATTTCCCAAATTCCCTTTAAGCCATCCACGGACGCGTTGTGCTATACACAACATAAAAAAGCCGTGGTTCATAAACCACGGCTTTGATGATTGTTGCGTAAGTCTTGTGTTACGACACTTTCTCACCCAGAGCCAACCAGGTCTGTACGACGGTGTCAGGATTGAGAGATAAACTGTCGATACCCTCGTCCATCAACCATTGTGCGAAATCCTGATGGTCAGAAGGCCCCTGACCGCAAATGCCTACATATTTGCCCTGTTTTTTGGCCGCTTTGATAGCCATCGACAGCAATATTTTTACCGACTCATTACGTTCATCGAACAGCTCAGATACCACGCCAGAATCGCGGTCCAGGCCAAGCGTCAGCTGAGTCATGTCATTTGAGCCAATGGAGAAACCGTCAAAATGGTCGAGGAACTGCTCAGCCTGCAATGCATTGGACGGGATCTCGCACATCATGATCACTTTGAGTCCGTTCTCACCGCGCTTGAGGCCCTGACGGGCCAACTCGGCCACGACAGCCTCAGCTTGCGCCACCGTGCGCACGAAGGGGATCATCACTTCAACGTTGGTCAGATCCATATCATTGCGCACCCGTTTCATGGCTTCACACTCGAGTGCGAAACAATCACGGAAATTGTCTGAAACGTAACGACCCGCACCACGGAAGCCCAGCATCGGGTTCTCTTCATGCGGTTCGTACTTCTCACCGCCGACAAGATTGGCGTACTCATTCGATTTAAAATCTGACAACCGCACAATGACCCGTTTGGGCCAGAACGCGGCACCGAGGGTAGCGATGCCTTCGGTCAACCGCGCCACATAGTATTCTCGCGGGCTATCGTACCCCTGAATTAGCTTGCTGATCTCTTCCTGCAAGGCCGGTTCCTGCTTGTCAAACTCGAGCAAGGCTTTCGGATGAACGCCAATCATACGGTTGATGATGAATTCAAGGCGGGCTAACCCAACGCCTTCATTTGGCAGGCAGGCAAAATCAAAAGCCCGGTCCGGGTTACCAATGTTCATCATGATTTTCAGTGGCAGTTCTGGCAGCTCATTGACCTCGGAGCTTTGCACACTAAAATCCAATTCGTCCTGATAGACATAACCCGTGTCGCCCTCAGAGCAGGAGACTGTGACCTTCTGGTTTTCTTTCAATTTCTCAGTGGCATCACCACAACCCACGACAGCAGGAATGCCCAGCTCACGGGCAATAATCGCCGCATGGCAGGTACGTCCGCCACGGTTAGTGACAATGGCCGAGGCCCTTTTCATGATCGGTTCCCAGTCAGGGTCGGTCATATCGGTAACTAAAACGTCACCGGCCTTAACGCGATGCATTTCACTGATGTCGTGAATAATTTTGACTGGCCCGGCACCGATGCGATGGCCTATAGCCCGCCCCTCCACCAGCACTTTACTGCTGCCATTTAACTGGTAGCGCTCCATAACCTGGCCGTTAGAACGTACGGTCTCCGGGCGCGCCTGTACGATGTATAATTTATCGTTATGCCCATCTTTGGCCCACTCGATGTCCATCGGTCGGCCATAATGTTTTTCAATCAGCAATGCCTGACGAGCCAGCGCCTGAATTTCGTCGTCAGTCAGTGAGAAGCGTTCGCTGAGTTCAGCGGGAACATCTTCGATTTGTACTTGTTTGCCGTGCTCCTGACTGTCTGCATAGACCATACGAATTTTTTTCGAGCCCATGGTGCGCCGCACAATGGCCGGTCTGTTTTTCGCCAATGTCGGTTTATGCACATAGAATTCGTCTGGGTTGACAGCGCCCTGTACCACCATTTCGCCCAGTCCATAAGCGGAAGTGATGAAGACTACCTGATCAAAACCGGATTCAGTATCAATGGTGAACATCACCCCGGCGGCGGCTAAGTCGGAACGCACCATACGCTGAACACCCGCAGACAAAGCGACTCCGCGATGGTCGTACCCCTGATGTACGCGATAAGAGATGGCGCGATCATTGAACAGGGAAGCATAGACGTGCTTAACCGCTGTCAGCACGGCATCAAAACCCTGCACGTTCAGGAACGTTTCCTGCTGCCCGGCAAATGAGGCATCCGGCATGTCTTCTGCCGTTGCCGAGGACCGCACGGCAAAAGAGGCCTCTCTCTCGCCATCAGAGATCTGCTGATAGGCTTCGCGGATGTCCTTTTCCAGCGCGGGTTGGAAAGGTGTTTCCACAATCCACTGACGAATTTGCGTACCCGCTTTTGTCAGTTGATTAATGTCATCAACATCAACGGTGTCGAGCAAATCATGAATTCGTGTGTTTACACCGCTTTGATCGAGAAAATCGTTAAATGCCTGAGAGGTAGTAGCAAAGCCGTTCGGCACGGAAACACCGAGATCGGACAGATTAGTTATCATTTCTCCCAGGGAGGCATTCTTACCCCCGACCTTGTCAACGTCGTTCATACCTAGCTGGTTGTACCAGATAACATTGCGTAAATCGGGTTCGAGATTGGCCATGAAACAATCCTTTATTAATTTCAGTAGACTACTTTATTAATCAAGCAGGCTAATAGTTGAGGTAAGTAATTTGGCTTTTTACTGAGTGGGTCAGTTATTTTAGCCTAGCATAATGATCCCTCACTCTTGGATAGGTGAATCGATCCAGCTAATTAAACTATTTCTGTTTAAGAAAATTCTAACCTTTCCATTCTTACCTGTAGCCCAAAATATCAGTAATTGTTTACAAATCATGTAGAGACACCCTACATAACGCTTTATGTAGGTACATTACCAGTACAGCTGAACATGTGCTGAAACAAATCAAAATGATGCGAGAAGTCTCTGAATAAATAAAATGTCATTTCATTTTTCTCAGGGAATTTGCGCAATATCTCGCAGAGTTTGCGCAATAAAATTTTTATGCTTTTTATTTATCTGCAATACGGCTATTACTGTTTATCTGACAGAAAAGTTAAATGAAAATGCTGACCGTGTAGGTCAGCAGTATTAATGAAATTCAGGAGTTTGATATGGATAGATGCGTATTTTACATTTCAGACGGTACCGCCATCACGGCAGAAGTGTTGGGCCATGCCGTGCTGTCGCAGTTTCCGGTGAATGCCACCACGTTTTCGCTGCCTTTTGTCGAAAATGAGGGGCGAGCAAAAGCTGTTTGCCTGCAAATCAATGAAATCTATGAGAAGACCGGGGCGCGCCCGTTAGTATTTTACTCGATTATATCGCGGGAAGTTCGGGACATCATTGTCAGCAGTGAAGGCTTCTGTCAGGACATCGTTCAAGCTTTGGTGGCCCCTCTGCAGAATGAGCTGGGCGTAGATCCGACGCCGGTTGCCAACCGTACTCACGGATTAACCGCGAGTAATATCAGTAAATACGATGCACGCATCGCGGCCATTGACTACACGCTGGCACACGATGACGGTATCTCGTTGCGCAATCTCGATCAGGCGCAGGTGATTTTGCTCGGCGTATCGCGCTGCGGCAAAACACCTACAAGTCTCTATCTGGCGTTACAATTTGGTATTCGTGCGGCGAACTACCCCTTTACCGCCGATGACATGGATAACATTCAACTTCCCCCGGCACTTAAGCCGCATATGCATAAGCTGTTTGGCTTAACGATTGACCCGGAGCGGTTATCGGCGATACGCCAGGAAAGAGTGGAAAACAGCCGCTACGCGTCGATGCGCCAATGCCGGATGGAAGTGTCTGAAGTCGAGGCGTTATTTCGTAAGAATCAAATTCGCTATCTCAACAGTACAAACTATTCCGTGGAAGAGATCTCAGCAAAAATCATGGACAGTTTTGGTATGAGCCGACGTATGTTTTGACAGCTTTTACTGACCCAGATTGCATAACCCGACGTCTGTGGTTGAAAACATCTAATTTTGCGTTATTGTGATCGCCATCACTTCCCGGTATTCCTGCCGTAGCGAAGACAAAAATTTAGAGAATCACATGTCACAGACAGATGAACTGCGTACGACGCGCATCGATAGCCTGATCACACCTCAGGCGCTGGCAGAAAAACTACCAGTTTCCCCGTCGGTTGCACAAAACGTGACAGCGTCACGTAAGCGAATTGAGAAGATTATCAGCGGTGAAGACTCGCGTCTTCTGGTCGTTGTAGGGCCCTGCTCCATCCATGATATCGAAGCGGCAATAGATTACGCCACGAAACTGAACGTTCTGCGTGAACGTTATCAGGATCGCCTTGAAATCGTGATGCGTACCTATTTTGAAAAACCGCGCACCGTCGTGGGCTGGAAAGGGTTAATTTCTGATCCAGAGCTTAACGGTTCGTATCGCGTTAACTATGGCATCGAACTGGCGCGTAAAGTATTGCTCGCTATTAACGAGCTGGGGATGCCAACCGCCACCGAATTCCTGGATATGGTGATCGGCCAGTATATCGCTGACCTGATTAGCTGGGGTGCGATTGGTGCGCGTACCACCGAAAGTCAGATCCACCGCGAGATGGCCTCGGCCCTGTCGTGTCCGGTTGGTTTCAAAAATGGTACTGATGGCAATACCCGCATCGCCATTGACGCGATCCGCGCCGCACGTGCCAGCCATATGTTCCTTTCACCGGATAAAACCGGTCAGATGACCATCTACCGCACTGCGGGCAACCCTTATGGTCACGTGATCATGCGTGGCGGTAAAAAACCCAATTACCATGCTGATGATTTACAGGAAGCCTGTCGTAATCTGTCTGAATTCAATCTGCCACAGCGTCTGGTTGTTGACTTCAGCCACGGCAACTGTCAAAAGCAGCACCGCCTGCAACTTCAGGTGGGAGAAGATATTTGCCAGCAAATCCGCAGTGGCTCTACCGCCATTGCTGGAATCATGGCTGAAAGTTTCCTGGAAGAAGGCGCTCAGCCGATTGTTGCCGGAAAATCGCTGACCTACGGTAAGTCCATTACAGACCCCTGCCTGAGCTGGGCTGATACTGAGACATTGCTGGCGAAGTTAGCTGAAGCGACTGATAGCCGTTTCTGAATACATTCCAGGTCATATCTTATCCACCCAAAGGGGCAACATCATGTTGCCCCTTTTTTCATGCAGTAAATCTGTTAACGCACTTTTTCACATACCGCACAGCTGCTGATTTCCCTCATGGTTTTGACTTTCTCCCGAAAAAAATTGTGGTTAAACATCGAATTACTGACGATTTAGCGTCAAATTCCACTTGATGTGCCATGGCAATAATTTGATAATGATTATCACAATGATATTAATTACCATTAACATTTATGGCGTTAAATGACCAATCTGAATACATCACGCCTTCAGATGCCAGTGGTAACGAGTTAACGCCACCCTCTTCATCGCCCGGACGCCACGCCGGACGTTAGTCATGTAATATCCACGAGGACAGCGCAATGAGTTCAGTAAGCTATGAAAATTATCTGCAAGCGAAACAATCCCACCCTGAAAAATATGCACGTGATCTGGCTGAGGTCTTCAACATCACTGAAGCTGAGCTGACCCATTTACGGGTTTCCCATGACACTCGTCGTCTGGATGTGGATGCTCGCACCTTGCTGACGGCGCTGGAAAACGTGGGAGGCGTAAAGTCCATAACACGCAATGCCTATGCGGTGCATGAACAACAGGGGCGTTATGAAAACCAGCACCTGAACGGCCATGCGGGGCTTATCCTTAACCCCAGGGCGCTGGACCTTCGGTTATTCTTGCAGCACTGGCTGCATATTTTCTGCATGACCGAAAACCATCCGAATGGCGATCGTCATAGTATTCAGTTCTTCGATGCTGCAGGCAATGCGGTGCACAAAGTCTATGCTACCGATGAAACCGATCTGGCGGCATGGCAAACGCTGGTTGATCAATATCGCAGTGAAACTAACCCCCCGTTGGATATTACTCCGACGCAAACAACATCAGAGACTGCCCGGTCAGAGATAACTGACATCGATGCCGAATGGCGTGCGATGACTGATGTCCATCAGTTCTTCCCGTTGCTACGACGCCACAATCTCAGCCGTCAGCAGGCATTTCGCGCCGTCGGCAATGATCTGGCGTATCGCGTGGATAACGCTTCGCTGGCACAAATTTTGGCCGCGGCAAACGTTCAGCATAATGAAATCATGATTTTTGTTGGTAATCCGGGCTGTGTGCAAATTTTCACCGGTAAAATCGAAAACCTCCGACCACAGGGAGAATGGATCAATATCTTTAATTCTCGTTTTACTCTGCACCTGATCGAGAGCGCGATTGCAGAAAGTTGGGTCACGCGTAAACCGACTAAAGACGGGTTCGTTACCAGCCTGGAATTGTTCGCCTCTGATGGTACGCAAATAGCCCAGCTCTTTGGCCAACGTACTGAAGGTCAGCCAGAACAACGCCTGTGGCGTGAGCAAATTTCTGCTCTGCGTAACGAGGAAATTGCCGCATGAATCATCGCATAAATGCAGTGTTGTTCGTGCTGGTTGGTTATTTGACACCGCTGTCGCACGCAGCAGAACGTGTTATCAGTATTGGCGGCGATGTGACTGAAATCGTCTATGCGCTGGGTTCCGGTGATGAGGTGGTGGCCCGTGACAGTACCAGCACACATCCTGAGAAGGTCGAAAAATTGCCGGACGTAGGCTATATGCGCCAGCTGAATGCCGAAGGTATTTTGGCCATGAAACCGACGTTGGTACTGACCAGCGAACTGGCCGAACCTTCGCTGATTTTGCAGCAAGTGGCACAAAACGGGGTAAAAGTGGTGCGAGTACCGGGCAATGCTTCGCTCGATACCGTGCCGCTAAAGATTGAAGTGATCGCAGACGCCCTCAACCGGCAGCAAGAAGGCGAAAAACTGATTGCCACCTATCGTCAACAACTGGCGGCCGTGAAAAAGGGACTTTTACCGGTCAAAGTCTTGTTTGTGATGAATCACGGCGGCACTACTGCACTGGCCGCAGGGCAGAACACGGCGGCGGACGCGATGATAACGGCAGCAGGCGCGCAAAATGCCATGCAAGGATTCACGCGCTACCGGCCGTTATCGCAGGAAGGTATTATCGCCAGCGCACCGGATTTATTGTTAATAACCACTGATGGTGTTCGCACGCTGGGCGGATTGGATCAGGTATGGAAACTGCCGGGGTTGGCCCTGACTCCCGCGGGTAGAAATCATCGTGTACTGGTACTTGATGACATGTCTTTATTAGGCTTTGGCCTTGAGACACCCACCGTGCTGGCCACTCTGCGCCAGGCTGCGGAACAGGTTAAATAATGCGCTCGCTGGCCACCTTCGCGCCCAGGCGGTTGCATGCACCGGTTAGCGTACTTATCGGGCTGACGGTCATATTGTTAGTTCTGGCGATCATTGCCGTTAATTCTGGGGCCATGTCGCTACCTTTTCGCACGCTGATAAGTCGCCCGCTTGATGACGGCATGTGGCAAATCTGGCTGACTATTCGCCTGCCGCGGGTACTGCTCGCCATCGTAGTAGGCTGTGCCCTCGCCTGTTCAGGTGCGGTCATGCAGGGACTGTTTCGCAACCCGCTGGCTGACCCAGGCCTGCTCGGAATTAGCAGCGGAGCCGCGCTATTTGTCGCACTGATGATTGTCATGCCACTTTCGCTCCCGCCGTGGCTCGCCCTTTATGGGCATATGTTTGCAGCTTTTGCCGGTAGCCTGGTCATTTCCCTGATCGTATTCACCTTGAGCCGCTTTGGTCACGGCAATTTATCTCGCCTGTTACTGGCAGGGATTGCCATTAATGCGCTTTGTGGCGCAGCGGTCGGGGTACTGAGTTACGTCAGCGACGATCAGCAGTTACGCCAGTTTTCATTATGGAGCATGGGAAGTTTAGGGCAGGCACAGTGGTCAACACTGCTAGTGGCGACAACATTGATTTTACCCGCCAGCGTTGCAACATTCCTCTTATCCCGCCGCCTGAACCTGTTACAGCTGGGTGATGAAGACGCCCACTATCTCGGCGTTAATGTCCGCCGGACTCAGCTGCAATTATTGCTGCTGAGCGCGCTGCTGGTAGGCGTGGCGGTAGCCGTGACGGGTGTTATCGGATTTATCGGGCTGGTTATTCCGCATCTGCTGCGTATGCGCGTCGGGGCAGATCACCGCTGGTTACTGCCCGGTTCAGCATTGGGGGGTGCTGGTTTATTGCTTCTGGCCGATACGCTTTCAAGAACGCTGGTGGCACCCGCCGAAATGCCGGTTGGGCTGCTGACCAGCCTGCTGGGTGGGCCTTATTTTCTATGGTTGATTTTACGTCCGGGAACCCGCCGATGACCCCCTCTTGTTCCGCATTGCTGGCGGAAGGCCTACAGTTTTCTGTCGGCCATCGCCGTCTGATTGACGATGTTTCCCTCAAACTAAACAGCGGCGAAGTGGTCGCGCTAATTGGCCCGAACGGCGCAGGAAAATCCACTCTGCTACGCCTGCTAACAGGTTATTTGCAACCCGATCAGGGACGATGTGAATTACTGGGGAAGGCGCTCAGTGACTGGCCACCGCAGGAGTTGGCCCGCACCCGCGCAGTGATGAGACAAAGCAGCGAGCTGGCTTTCGGTTTCAGTGTGCGCCAGATCATTACCCTTGGCCGCGCACCCCATGGTAAAACGTATAACGCCGAGGCGCTGCAACAGGTAATGGCACAAACCGACTGCCTCACTCTGGCCGACCGCGACTATCGCCAACTTTCTGGCGGTGAGCAGCAGCGGGTACAACTGGCCCGGGTGCTGAATCAGCTGTGGCAGCCGCAACCGTCGCCGCGTTGGCTGTTCCTTGATGAGCCCACGTCTGCGCTGGATCTCTATCATCAGCAGCATACGCTGCGCCTGCTTCGACATCTTACTCGTGAAAGTCCGCTGTCAGTCTGTTGTGTACTGCATGACCTAAATCTGGCCGCACTGTATGCCGACAAGATTGTGCTGCTGCATGAAGGAAAAGTGGTGGCGTCCGGCAACCCGGATAACGTGCTGACAGCGGAGATTTTGGCGCGTTGGTATCAGGCCGACTTAGGTGTAAACCGACACCCCGAACATGCCGTGCCGCAGGTGTTCCTGCGGCAGTAGTGGTGCAGTGTCAGCTTGAGCAGGACACTTCCAGATGTTTACCCCAATCAGGTGGTAGCGCAGCCATGGCATCATATTGAGGCGCGTCACTGTAGGGATCACGTAACGCCTGATGTAACTGGGTGAGTACGCTGATGTCATCTTGCTCTGCGCGTTCAATGGCCTGCTGAGCAAGATAGTTGCGCAAAATAATGCGCGGGTTGGAAAGCTTCATCGCTTGTTGTCGGGTGACATCATCCTGACCGTCATGCTGCAAACGCTGGCGATATTGCTGATACCAGTGGTCAAAGGCAGCACGATCTATGAATTCGTCCCGCAGAGGCGAAGCCGGATTCTGTTGTTCAACCTCACTAAGCAGACGGAAGGTACGGGTGTGATCACGGCCTTCTTTAGCCATCAAGCTCAGCAAGCCGGTCAGCAAATCATTATCCTGTTTATCTTCGGTGAAGAAGCCAAGTTTACCGCGCATCAGTTTGCCATACGCCGCCATCAGCGCCGGTTCGTAAGCATCAACCGCAGCCTGCAACTGCTCCGCCCCCACCAGACCGGAGAGTGTCTGTACCAAACGATGCAGGTTCCAGTAGGCAACGGCCGGCTGGTTTTCAAAGCTGTAACGCCCTTGGTGATCAGAATGATTACAAATATAGCCGGGTTGGTAGTCGTCGAGAAAACCGTAAGGGCCGAAGTCGATAGTCAGGCCGAGGATCGACATATTATCGGTATTCATCACGCCGTGCGCAAAACCGACACTTTGCCACTGGGCGATCAGGCGGGCGGTTCGTTCAACGACATCCTGCAGCCACAGGGCATAGCGTCGGGCAGGAGAGGTTTCACTTTCCAATAAATGTGGCCAGTGATGGGCAATAACGTAATCAGCCAGCTGTTTTACCTGCTCCGGCTGCTTACGGTAAAAAAAATGCTCGAAGTGGCCAAAACGGATATGACTTTCTGCCACCCGCATCAGCATTGCGCCGCGCTCAGGCTGTTCGCGAAATACCGGCTCATCGCTGGTGACAATAGTCAGTGCGCGGGTGGTGGGTATTGATAAATGATGCAGCGCTTCTGACGCGAGGAATTCACGCACTACAGAACGCAGCACTGCACGGCCATCGCCCATACGCGAATAAGGTGTGAGCCCGGCCCCTTTAAGATGCCAGTCATAACGTTGACCGTTAGGCAGCACTTGCTCACCGAGTAAAATCCCTCGCCCATCCCCCAGTTGCCCGGCCCAGACACCAAATTGGTGGCCGCTGTAGACCTGCGCAAGAGGTTGCATTCCGGGGAAAAAGGCTTCGCCGCACCAGTATTCACGGTATGCGGCATCAAACAGGCTCGCATCCAGGCCCAGCTCCTGCGCCAACGGCTCGCTGTGGTAAAGCAGCTTCGCGCCTTTGAGTGGAGTGGGCTTGAGCGCGGTGTAGAAACCACCGAGCTGGTCGGCGTAGTGATGTTCAAATTGTGGCATAAATCCCCCTTTCTTTCAGTGTAGAACCGCAGGGCATGGATTAACACGGAGGAAAAACAGGGAGATTATCGTCGGGGGCTTAATCTCCCATGAAAACTGCACAGCCAGAGCATTTTCCCTGGAACCCTGTGGGCTGAACCAGCGTATGACGGGGAACTCAGTGATATTGGGGAGGCCTGCGTAGCAAAGCATCCAGTTGGGACGGTTCAACACCCGGCCATAGCTGCCCTTTCATGCCCTGCACTTCACTCTTATTCAGGGCATCGAAATGTTCTGTATTGTCCAGACCATCAATCACGATATTGTGGCAGAATCGGTTAATGTTTCTTATCAATGACGGCAGCACAATAGTGAAATTTTCTCCCTGATAAAGTTCCCAGAAAAGGCCACGGTCAAGCTTCACCCCGCTGAAAATATGATCAAATACCGGTACCATATTAACATTGCCGGAGCCAAAACCGTCTAGCCATAGAGTGAAATGACTTTTCAAGGCCATTAATTGGGAGTTACGCTTTCCTTGCGAAAGTTGCGGAAAGGATTCACTGAGACTGAGATGAATAAAAGAACAAGCTTTGAGCTCATCACGTATGTCGATATTTTCAATAATAATCTTGGCGAGTTTTTCCTCGATAGAAATATTGAGGATGACTTGGTTTGCCTCAAACCAAACGGCATGCTCCTGAGCCCAGGCCGATTGTTCGGCTAGAAAGTGGGATAATTGCTGAGTGTCTAATAAATTCAAAACCAGCTCTGTCGGCATAATTAGTTTGCTGTCAATGCTTGCAAAGCGGCATATTAATTCAACCGCTAATAATTTCCCTTTACCGGAATATATAGGTTGGCAAAGGTAGTTGCTGTTAAAAGCCGTATCGAATTGTATTTTCATTTTTTTCCAAAACATCAACGGCGCTACGCAATGATTAATAACTCTGATGTGTATCAATAAAAATTAGGACGGTAACCGGGTGCCGAGGCATACCCAATGCAATCCTGTTACTGATACCAAAAAAGTGCCTATCTGGGGTTAAGCATGCTGCACAGATTTCCTAAAAAGAAGCGAAATCAATATTTTCAGAATACCTCCCCCTCCTTTGTTGCTCTCTCTTTTCAGGGGCATAAAAGGGGAAATCGGGTGTTATCTTTCAATCTTATCGTTAGCCGCACCTTCGTGCAACTGAGTAAATTCTTGCGCGTTTCATGAAAAAAAACACGCTGCAAATGTCGTTCACAACAGCAGTTGCTGGAACTCGATTTTTCTTATTGCACGCAACTGACCAGCCAATCTCGTAACTCACTGAGTTCAGCGCGCTGCTGCGGATACTGCGCAATTATATTCAGGCATACCGTCGCTATTTCAGAAGGCCGATATAACGTATCCACCAGTTGTGCTGCCAGCGCATTCAATGGCGAAGGGTTGAGACTGTCGGTAAAAAGCTGCGTGCGACTGATCCGGCCTTTTAAAATATCAAAGTGAATATCCACGCCGCCCCAGACAAAACGCTCATTCAGTAAATGGCTGAATGCTGGCGCTTTACCGAAATTCCACTCCCAACTGCTTTGTTTGGTGAATTGTTCAGCAAAACCAGGTAAATCGGGGAATACGTCAGGGGAGATGATTTCTGGCTCAACCCGTAAGCCATACCAATCAAAGAAGGATGTGATGATCGCATCGCATATTTGTGGATGATCAATACCAGGAATGAGTTCACCGAGATTAGCTACGCGCGAACGCACAGAGGTGATGCCCTTGGCTTGTAATTTTTTCGGATCAGGATTTAGATAGTCTGCCAGCCGGCTGAGGTCAGCATTGAGCAATAAAGTACCGTGATGGAAGCCACGATCCTGCGTTTCTTTATAGGCAGAACCGGAAATTTTACGTTCGCCATCGACAGTATTCGCCACCAAATCATTACGCCCCGAGGCACTGGCGTTGATACCCAACGATGTCAGCGCATTAAGAATAATGGCCGTTGAGACGCTTTTATCATATTCCGGCTTGCCCGCCATAAAGGTAAAGCAGGTATTACCCAAATCATGAAATACCGCCCCGCCGCCGCTGCTGCGTCTGGCAAGGCGGATACCATCCTGCTCCATGCGACGGGTATTGCACTCTTTCCACGGGTTCTGCGCTTGCCCAATAACCACGGTTTCAGCATTGCGCCACAGGAATAATACGCGCTGGGTGGTCATCTGGCGGAAGATACACTCTTCCACCGCAAGGTTAAACCAGGGGTCGAAGGAGTCGGAAAGCAGTAATCTGAGAGGTTTCATCACGTTTCATCCTGAAAGAGGTCTGACGTGATGATAGCAGGTTAAAAGCGAGCTAAATACGCGGAGGCAATGGGGAATTATGCCAGGCTAAATTCTACGTGCCTGCCAATAAACTTTGCGCCAATAGACGTTATCGAGCGAGGAACGCGTGACGCCCTGACTGGTGGAAGCATGGATAAACTGATCGCCGGTGTCGTAAATGCCCACGTGCAGGCCGTTTTCACCGCTGCCGGTTTTGAAAAAGACCAGATCGCCCGGAAGCAGTTCGTCGCGGGATACTTTATTGCCAATTTTGGTTTGAGCGGCGGTGGTGCGTGGCAAGATGACGCCAAAACGGTCACGGTAAGTGCGAAATACAAAACCGGAGCAATCAACGCCGCTTGGCTGTAAACCGCCATAGCGATATGGCGCACCATGCCACTGACTGAGTTGATCATTTAATTGTGCAACGACGGCGATGGAATCGGAGAATTTACCACTCGGCGGCGGTGCATGGCTGCTACACCCATTGAGTACCAGCGCGGCGGCTATCAGCAGGGAATATAGTGTTCCGGTCTTCCAACGCATGGCGGCCTTTCCTTCTGGATGACGGTCATAGTGAAAGGATCAAGCCAAAATCGGCTAAGACACGCCACTATGCTCTAAGATCTGGTTATTAGAGGATAAAAAGAATCTAACGCTATTTTATCCGTCATCCAATCGAAAAACGCAAATTTGTTGGAATTTATCGCTTTTAGTGAGCCTCCTGGCTCGGTTTACTGTGGATTAGCCAGACGCCAAACAGCACCAGTAATCCTCCACAGGTTTTCAGCAGATGGATATCTTCATTGAACCAGGGGAGCGAAACCGCGGCCAGATAGACCAGAGCATAGCTGAGACTCAGCAGCGTATACGCCCGATGCAACGGCAATATGCGCAGCGTGAAGTACCAGCAAACCATCGACAAGACATAACCGGTGATACCACAAGCTACCGATAATAACGCCGGCAAGTGGTTGAGTATCCAGGGTAATTGAATATCAGACAGTGAAAATAGCGGGATTTGTACCATTCCCCACTTCATCAGCAGTTGCGCGAGGGTCACCAACAATAAACTGGCACTTCCCCACGCGTAGCCTTTCATTATTTCGGTGGTTTTCATGCGTTAATACTCATCAGCGCTATCCCCAGCATGATAAAACCGACCCCTATCCAGTGGCGTCGGTCTACCTGTTCTTTGAAAATCCAGCGCGCGCTGAGGGTGATCAACACAAAGTTAAGGCTGAGCATCGGATACGCTATGCTCAGCGGCAGCTGTTGCAGCACGTGCAGCCACAACAGCATGGCAAACCCGAGCAGACATATCGCCACCGCCAACCAACGTAGAACCCGTGTGACATTGCCTTTCTCAACTTGCGAGGCTTGCTTTTGACAAAGCTGCCCCGCACAGGTCAGCATGCTGACCACTAATACCAACAGATAACCGGTCATGGCAGTTTGTTGTAGAACAACAGGGCTAAGCGATCCATTTCAACAATTTTATCCGGTACAGGAAGTTTGGAGTTATCAGCATCGATGCTCTCCTGCTTCACAGCAACCGCAACCATACCTTGCTGACGTGCATTTTGTAGCCATACAGGGAAGCGCTGAGCATCAATATAGCGATGTTGTGCATCAGGATAACTCAGGCCATATTGCACCTCCCCTTTTTCATCGTACATCAAGATATCGCTGCGTTTGAGTGTCCAGGCGAGCCCGGTTGCTATGCCAACGTTATCAGCCAAAACGTACTTGCTCTCTTTTAACAACGCGATATTGGCATCAATAAATGCCTGCGGCTGTTTGGAATCGATCACCTTTTGCGGAATAACCTGACCCACCAACAAAGCCAATACCAGCGGACAGGCGGCCGCCCAATACCAGCGATTACGCAATGAGGTCAGACTGAGTGCCCCCGCCAGTGCCCAAACCGCGAAGCACAAGATGGCAATGACGACTTTCGGGAACTCTGCGGCGGTGTAAACGGGCTTGATATGCAGCGGTAAGCGTCCGGAAATGACGACCAGCGCGATCACCGCCAGTACACCAAAGACAATGTTGATAATACCATTGGCCCTGAGGGCTTTAAGACGACCGGACAGTCGTATCTGGTCCAGATAATCCGCCATCAGCAAGGCCAGTGGTGCAAAGCACGGAAGGATGTACGTCGGCAATTTCCCTTTAGCGATGCTGAAGAAAATCAACGGCATCACCGCCCAACTAAGCAGGAAAAACAGTTCAGGACGCATCACGCGTTTGGTCCATCCACCCGCCACCGCGCCCGGCAGTAATCCCATCCACGGCAATGCACCAAGGAAGACCACCGGAATGTAGTACCAGAACGGCGCTTTGTGCTGGGCATTCTGTTCAGCGAAGCGCTGAATATGTTCGACCCAAAAGAAGTAATTCCAGAAGTCCGGCTCGCGGTGCGCAATCGCCAATACCCAGGGCAGGCTCAGCAAAACAGCACTGAGGATGGCCAGCGGCCCCCAACCAAACAGGGTTTTGAACCTTTTCTCGCGCCAGATAATCGGCAGCACGGCGATCACCGGGACGGCCAGCGCCAGAAAGCCTTTGGTCATAAAGCCCATACCACAAGCCAGGCCGAGCGCTATCCAGCTCAGTGCTTTATGCCGGGTACTGGTGACCCGCAGACAGTAATAACTGGCGACCATTGCAGCCGTCATCCACAGCGTGATCATCGGATCAAGAACGCTGTAGGTTCCGATAGTGAAAACCAGCAGGAAAGAAAGATAAATCAGTGCGGCAACACAGGCCGTCTGGCGGTTACGCCACATCAGCATCGCCAGCCAGAACACCATTATCGTACTAAGCAACGTGCAGAATACTGAACCGAAACGCACGGCAAAGTTAGTGTCACCGAAGATCATCTGGCTGAGGTTATTAAACCAGTAGCCCGCCACCGGTTTTTCAAAATAGCGCAGACCCAGCAGATGCGGCACCACCCAGTCACCCCGTTGCAGCATTTCGCGGCTGATTTCCGCATAGCGGGTTTCATCAGGCTGCCATAGCAGGCGGGTATTCAGTGGGACCAGATAAACCAGGGCAAAGAACAGGAGGAGTACGGTGCTCCACACACCTTTGTACGCTTTCAACATCAGGAAAAACCTTCTTGCTGGCAACCTAACCACCCTTCCCGTCCGGGGAAGGAGGAACGAACGACACGACCGACCGGTAAACTGGACAGATCGTCAGGCAATAGTTCACCCAGTGCACAGAACTGAATGCCCTGTTGAGCTGCGCGGGTCAGTAAATCGTCAAACATGTCGGCCAGCGACATACCTTCTACTTCGGCATGAATGGTATAGACCGGCACGCCGTTGTCATGCTCGATGGCCTGCAGGATAAAGTCATTAAACGTCGCCGTGGTCACTTCATTGCCAATGACTTCATCGTAGGTCGGCAGGGTCACAGGGATTTGTACCGTGCCTGTTTCGCCGTTTTCCAGCAGCGGTAAGAATGGCCGCTTGCCCCTGCAGTCGCTGTTGTAGCGAAAACCAAAGGTCTGTTTGACGTCAATCACCCGCTGGTCAGCGCGCCAACCGGCCACCGCAGAGCAATCCACCGCTTTGCCGATGCTGTTTTGCAGTGCTTCCAGACCGAGACGAATCTGTTTTTCCAGTTCAGGCTTAGACCATTTCGCCACTTTCGCCTGCCAGCCCTGATGATCCCAGGCGTGCAAGCCGACCTCATGACCACGCTCAGCCGCCTCTTTCATCAGTGGTGCGAAATCACGATAGATTTTTTTACCCGGCCACGCCGTACCGGCCAGCAGAATATCCAGACCGTACAGTGACGCCGCGTTAGAGCGCAGCATTTTCCACAGGAAGCGCGGACGCAAAAGGCGCCATAAATGACGCCCCATGTTGTCCGGACCTACGCTGAAGAAAAAGCTGGCAGTGATGTGATGTTTTTCCAGAACACGCAGTAACTGAGGGACACCCTTTCGGGTGCCGCTCCAGGTGTCGACATCAATTCGTAGACCGACTTTTTTCATCCACAAATTCCGTTATGCCTGATTGTTGTCTGGATTAACCGAACGCAGGAAGAAGTCGAGAGTTTTGTCGACGGTTTTATCCATCGAAACTTCAGGCGTCCAGTTCAGCAGACGTTTAGCATTTTTGATGCTAGGCGTGCGGTGCTCAACATCCTGATAGCCTTTACCGTAGTAGCTGCTGCTTTCCACAGATTTGAAACCGGCAAATGGCGGGAACTGATCGCGTAATGGGTGCGCTTCAAAGCTGCGCAACAGCATTTCGGCCAATTCACGGATGCTGGCTTCGTTAGTCGGGTTACCGATGTTCACGATCTGGCCGTCACAGCGGTTTTCTTTGTTCTCGATGATGCGGAACAGGGCTTCGATACCGTCGTTGATGTCGGTGAAGCAGCGTTTTTGCTCACCCCCGTCCACCAGTTTGATCGGAGAACCTTCTACCAGATTCAGGATCAACTGGGTAATGGCGCGTGAACTGCCGATACGTGCTGCGTCAAGGTTATCCAGACGCGGCCCCATCCAGTTGAATGGACGGAACAAGGTGAAGCGTAAGCCTTCTTTGACGCCATACGCCCAGATCACGCGGTCGAGCAGTTGTTTGGAGACGGAGTAGATCCAGCGCTGTTTGTTGATCGGGCCAACAATCAGACGTGAAGTATCTTCATCGAACTCTTTGTCGTCGCACATGCCGTACACTTCAGAGGTGGACGGGAAGATGATGCGTTTTTTGTATTTCACGCAATCACGGACAATTTTCAGGTTTTCTTCGAAATCCAGCTCGAACACGCGCAGTGGGTTGCGGGTATATTCGATTGGCGTGGCAATCGCCACCAGCGGCAGGATCACGTCACATTTCTTGATGTGATACTCGATCCATTCGGAGTGAATGCTGATGTCGCCTTCGACAAAGTGGAAATGCGGGTTATCCATGAAACGGGAAATGGCATCAGAGCTGATATCCAGACCGAAGATTTCATAGTTATCTTCGCGCAGCAGACGTTCACTCAGGTGGTTACCGATAAAGCCGTTCACACCGAGGATCAACACGCGGGTACGGCGTTTCATCGCGGACGTCGGTAATGAGCTGAGTTTTACATCAGGCATGATCCCCAGTTCCAGTGACAGGCGCGAACCCTGTACATAAAGGCCTGACTCACTCTGACCCGCCTGAATTTCCAGTGCACCTTCAGCACAAGCAACGACCAGCGGGTCGCTCGACAACACGGTTCCCGGTTGTTTGTCATGAGCAATCACCAGCGGACGTGAACGCCAGATGGTCATTTTACGCTGGCCGAGGTAGGTGAATGCCCCCGGATAAGGTTCGGTCACAGCACGGACCAGGTTATTAATTTCGGTTGCCGATTTGTGCCAGTGAATTTCACCATCAGCCGCAGTACGGCGACCAAAATAGCTGGCCTGAGATTCATCTTGTGGTGTCAGGGTGATCTGACCCTGCTTCATTTTAGGCAATACGTCGGCCAGCAGAACCTGCGCAGCATCGCGAACTTTAGCATGCAGGGTCAGCGCAATGTCATCAGCGCTGATTGGCACGGCGCGTTGTGCAACAATGTCGCCCGCATCGGGACGGCTAACCATTTTATGCAGAGTCACACCCGTTTCACTTTCGCCTTTCAACAGCGCCCAGTTAACTGGCGCCCGACCGCGGTAGCGTGGCAATAATGAACCGTGCAGATTGAAGCCGCCTTTTGGCGCCAGAGACAACACGTCATCGCTGATCATGTTGCGATAGTAGAAGGAGAAAATAACATCCGGCTGCAATTCACGGATACGGTCAACCCACAGCGGATGATTCACATCCTCAGGCGCATAAACCGGCAGATTTAAACCGGCACCCAAGCGGGCAACGGAGGCGAAAAAGTTGTTTTCGTCTGGCGAATCGGTATGAGTAAATACCGCTTGTACGTCATAACCTGCGTCAACTAAGGCCTGTAGCCCAACGCAACCAATATCATGGTACGCAAATACAATCGCTTTCATCACTCTTCTTCCTGGCTGTTTTCGTCAGAACGCATTCCAACGACTTTTTGAACAAAATAGCGGGGACGTGCACGAACATCGTTATAGATTCGCCCGATGTACTCACCGAGTAATCCCATGCCCACAAACTGCGCACCGATAAACATAAATAGCAGGGCAAACAGGGTGAAGACCCCATCTGCGGCCCATGCAGGCCCGTTGATTAAACGCATCAAAATCAAAAATACCGCGAGTACGAAACCAAACAGGGCAATGAGACTACCCACCACACTGAGCAAACGCAGCGGTGTAGTTGTCAGGCAGGTGATCAGATCGTACATCAGGTTAATAAGTTTCATCAGGCTGTACTTTGAGTCGCCAAATTCGCGTTCCGAATGCTGCACCGGAATCTCTGCGGTTTTGCGCGCAAAAGTATTCGCCAAAATAGGAATAAACGTGCTGCGTTCATGGCAATGCAGCATGGCTTCGATGATGTGGCGGCGATAGGCGCGCAGCATACAGCCGTAATCCCCCATGGATTTGCCTGTCGCACGCTGGATCATCATGTTGATCATTTTAGATGCAGACTTACGGAACCATGAGTCACGGCGGTTAGCGCGAACGGTGCCAACGACGTCATAGCCCTCTTCAGCTTTCGCCACCAGACGCGGGATCTCTTCCGGCGGGTTTTGTAAGTCGGCGTCAAGGGTGATCACCAGGTCGCCCGATACATGGCTGAAACCGGCCATAATCGCTGAATGCTGACCGTAGTTACGGTTAAGTAGCACAGCAATTATGCAGTTTTCCGGTTGCTCAGCAGCGTGAGTTAACATCTCTGCGGAACGGTCACTGCTGCCATCGTCGATTAAAATGATCTCGTATTTTTGAGTCAATTGACCACACGCGGCCTGCGTACGGGAAAGCAGTGCCGGCAGGCTCTCTTCCTCGTTATAGACCGGGATGACGATCGAGACTTTACGAATAGGTTCAAATTGTACCACTAGTGGGCCTCCACGAGGGAAAATAAGGCCGCGACAACGCGGTCTACATCGCTGTCCTGCATATCAGGGAACAGCGGTAAACTGCACAAACGGTCGGTGTTCCATTCGCTGTGTGGCAGGCTGAGAGTGGGATAACGATCGCGGTAATATTTTTGGGTATGCGCTGCACGGAAATGTAACCCGGTGCCAATGCCGAGGGCTTTGAGGCGCTCCATCAGGACATCACGGCTGATACCACAACGCGCTTCATCCACACGGATCATAAACAGATGCCACGCATGCAGGTGCGGATATTCCGGCACCTTCATTGGCAGGAACGGCGAATCCTGGAGCTTTTGCAGATACAAATTTGCCAATTCGGTGCGACGCGCATTGATTTCAGGCAGCCGACGCAATTGAACTACGGCAATCGCTGCATGAATATCAGAAAGGTTGTATTTGAAACCCGGTTCAATCACTTCAGCCTGTGGCTTACGCCCCTGCACTTCGCGGTCAAATGCATCAACCGCCAGACCGTGGAACTTCAACGCCCGGACTTTTGCTGCCAGTTCGTCGTCATCGGTCGCCACCAGACCACCTTCGGCACAGGTCATGTTTTTAATTGCGTGGAAGGAGAATACTGCCGTCCCCTGCGCACCAATCCAGCGATCGCGGTAACGGGTGCCTGCGGCATGGGCGGCATCTTCAACAATGGCAATGCCATGTTTTTCAGCCAGCGCGTACAGCGGGTCGAGATCCAAAGGTGCACCCGCATAATGTACCGGGATAATCGCTTTGGTTTTTGGTGTGATGGCGGCAGCGACATCGTCAACGCTAATCATCAGGGTATCCGGGTCAACATCAATCATTACCGGCTCTGCACCCAGCAGAACGATCATGTTAATGGTGGAAACCCAGGTCTGAGAAGGGGTGATAACTTCATCGCCGGGGCCGATGCCCAGCGCCATCAGGGTGACGTGCATACCGCCAGTTGCCGAACTGACGGCAATGGCGTGTTTACATCCGAAGGTCGCAGCAAAATCCTGTTCAAGTTGATGCGTCTGCGGACCTGTGGTGATCCAGCCCGAGCGCAGTACATGACTCACCGCCTCAATCTCTTCCTCGCCCATGGATGGACGGGAGAAAGGCAAAAAATTTTCCATGGCACAATCCTGCTAGAGGTAATTTACTCGAATCAAACTTTAGTACGAGTTTAATGAACAATGATTAAACGCCAGACTTCAATATTTCAGGCACAGTGCCAGTTTAAGCTTAATTAAACCTTAAGGCTCGTCAAGTTAACTTGATGAAAAATAGAAAGATATGTGATGATGTCGGTGATTGAAAAACAAATCCCCATAAATATCATAGGGATGGATAATTTCTGATTATGATTATATTAAATACTCTATTAACAATACTTCAACGAACTCGAATTTATTGTTAGCGCGCAATCTATTTTCACATGGATAATTAGATTGTAAACAAGCGTGTCATCAATTATTACAACACACTATTAAAGAATATTCTCATGTCACTTTTCCGACAGAGTCGTCATCAGCCACTGTCTTCCCGCCACATTATGCATCTGGAAATTAACGCCAAACACGCGGGTCAAACAGTTTACCTGCATAACATCTTCACGTTTTCCGGCAGCTATAACCTGCCCTTTCGCCATTAACCATACTTGATGGGCGTGGTGCAACGTGTGATTAAGATCGTGATCGCTGATGATTGCCGTACGCCCACTGGCACAAAATTGGGTGATAAGCCCGTCAAGAGCTTGCTGTTGGGCTACATCGAGGCTGTTCATTGGCTCGTCCAGTAACAGCAGCGTCCCCTGAGGATTGAGTGTCGGCCAGACTTGCAAAAGTACGGCAACCAGACGCACGCGTTGCCATTCCCCACCCGATAACCGTGTCACTGGCCGGCAGAGCTTATCCTGCAAGTGCAATGCCGATGTCAGCATCGCGATTGTTTGTTCGAGTAACGCGGTGTCAACCCCCGCAGGCTGGTGCAGTGAAAGATACTGAAACACCGGCATCATCGATACGGGGAGCGATTGTTGGCAAAGATAGCCGCGCAGCCTGGCACGCTGCACGCCCGTTATCCCTTCAAGCGCCTGTCCGGCGAGGTTGATATGCCCCTCCCCGTCCAGCATTCCGGCAATACGGGCCAACAGGCTGGTTTTCCCAGCACCGTTAGGGCCAATAATATGAACACGGCTACCGGTGCTTACGTGGGTTGTAAATGCCTGCACTCTCCCAGGCACACTCACTTTATGACATTCCAACATGGGCTATCCCTGCGCAGCAATGTGTCGTTATTTTGCCAGTGCCTGTTTGATGGCATCCAACAGCAGAGGATCTTCTGGCGTCATATCAGGCGCAAAACGCTGAATCACGGTGCCATCTCGGCCGATAAGGAATTTTTCAAAGTTCCAAAGAATATTCTCCGGGTGCAACGGCTCGCGCCCTTTACTGGCAAGACGCTGGTAGAACTCGCTGCCTTCGGGTTTGATGGCCTGCGGACAAGCAGCTATCAGGGCTTTGTACAGCGGATGTCGGTTTTCACCATTAACGTCGATTTTGCTGAACATTGGGAATTTGACACCAAAATGGGTGGTGCAGAAATGTTGAATTTCTTCTTCGGTGCCCGGCTCCTGAGCACCGAACTCATTGCATGGAAAGCCTAATACCTCAAAGCCCTGCTCGTGCCAAGCCTGATAGATGTTTTCCAAACCTTCATACTGCTTAGTCAGTCCGCATTGTGATGCGACGTTGACCACCAGCAGTACTGAGCCTTGGTAGGCACCCAGAGTCGTTGCCTCACCGTTAATTTTTTTCAGGGGAAGATCAAAAATTGCATTGCTCATCTTTTATATCCTGCGGTTATTTGCCAATGTCATTAAGGCTGAAAGGTAAACTGAAGCACAGTAAAGATAGTCCGTCTCGCGCATATCGTGCACTAATCCTGTCTGATTCAGGCGGCTTTGACCAGCAGCCAGATGAAAAGGGGTGCCCCCAGGGTTGCCGTCACCACGCCTATCGGCAGTTCCGCAGAGTAGAGTGCGATACGCGCAAGAACGTCAGCCAGCAGTAGCACAGCCCCCCCAACAAGGGCGCAGGCAGGCAATAAATGACGCTGGTCGGTAATCCCACAGAGCCGCAAAATATGAGGAATAATCAGCCCGACAAAACCGATCACGCCGGCTATCGCCACGCTCAGGCCTACGACCCACCCGACCGCCAGTACCAGAAGATTTCGCCATACGGCGATAGACACACCAAGCTGCTGCGCCTGTCCGATGCCCAGCGAGAGAAGATTCAGCGTTTTACCCTGAAAAATCATCCAGACGACCGCAGGAATTAACAATAACCCCAGCCAGCTTTGACGCCAGTCAACGCCACCGAAACCGCCCATCATCCAGTACATTAGCTGGCGCAAATCCAGGTTAGTACTGAAGTAAACCGACCAGGTCATGACTGCGCTGCAGACAATACCAATCGCAACACCCACCAGAAGCAAACGGGCGTTAGTCAGCAAACGCTGTCGGGCAAAATGCAGTAAAAAGAAGGTGATGATCAGTGCGCCGGCCACGGCTGAAAGGCTCATCAACCAGACAGGCAGCAGGCCATTTCCCAGCATGACACACAATACCAGCGCTACCCCCGCCCCATTAGCTACGCCCAGCAGGCCGGGTTCTGCCAGCGGGTTCTCAAACAGAGATTGCATCACTGCGCCGGAGACGGCCAGTCCGGCTCCCACCAGCACGACGGCAAGGGCTCGCGGCAGACGCAGTTGCCAGACAAAAAGTTGGCCCTGCTGGCCGAACCAGGCGTCCGGCCATAACCAGTTTTCACCGGCGCACAAACTAAACAGAAAAACCACGATCAGCACGCCGCCAAACAGGCACAATAAACGGCGGTCGCGGCGCTTTTGCTGCTGTTCGAGAGCGGTGAACGTGGGGATATCTTTCATCAGATCCGGCATGAGAATAGGCATCCTGACGCGTTTGCATGGCGGCAAATCAGCGAATACGGGGAGTAAGAGGATCAGTATCTTACCGATATTAAGCAGTTTTTTGCCTGATATCTCTTAAAAAATGAATAAAAAAAAGGCCAGCGCTTTCGCGCCAGCCTGAGAAATAAGAGTAAAGTTAGTGACGTTGGCCATCTGGAGGGATGGGTTGCCCGTTCCCTTGATGATCATTGTTCCCGCCCTGATGCTTATTATTCCCACCCTGATGGCCATTATTATCATGGTGCTGATCATCACGGTGACTGTTCTGATGAGGCTGCTCATGCCCGCGGTTGTGCGGGGGTCTCGGCGGCGGGGAGGGCTGCCAGCGGTCGCCGCGCCAGTACATGCCACGATCATTACGCTCGCCCACGTGATTTCCCTGATGGCCGCGCCACCACTGTGGTGGACGCCAGTCGTAACCATCCCAATAGTATCCGCGCTGATCCTGATCTCCGAGGTGAACAGAAACGCCGGGGACATTGACGTCAACGGTCACGCCTGCCTGTGCGACGACAGGCAATGCCAGTACACAACAAAGCAGTAAAAGAGATTTTTTCACAGTATTTACCTTATTAATTTTATTAACCTGTTCTTGAGGGAATTTATAACAAGCAGAAATAAGGCTGACTATGAGAGAAAAGGAGCTTTTCGGTTAACTTTCTTGCGGCTTACAATAACAATACAAATGTATCCCCGCAGAAATATAACAGCAGGGTAAAGAGTGGAAACCATTCAAATCTTATAATGCTCTTAACATATCTTAACGTAAGCCTGACAACAGCCTGACACCATTCTATTTATACTGAATGTGTTTATTCAAATGAAGGATATATTTATGCGTCGCATCTTAGCTTTCTTTAGTGTCGCTCTGGTTATCGTCAGCCTCAGTGGTTGCATCTTCCCCGGCCCTTACGGCCATGGCGGCGGTCATCATGACGGTGGACATCCGCACTACTGGCATTGATAGTTAATCTGTTAATGACTGGCTCTCATGGTTATCACTGACTGGCATCAGTAAAAACCATTATTTTCTTGGTCAAAGATATAATAAGGGGCTTCGGTCCCTTACTTTTATTTATAACGCAATGATTGCATCCATTCATAATAAATCACCCCACCGCGACTCAATTTAATCTATCAGACTATTCCTGAATACAAAACCTTCTTAACACTATATTTTCGTTTTAAGTGCGATTACTTTATATTTGTAATATCTAGCGCGACTTGAAAGGTGCATTTGCGGAGAAACCTAAAAAAAAGGCCGCTTGCGCGACCTTTTTGTTCAACTCACTTATTCTTTAGGAGTGGCATTCTCAACCCGGCTTTTCAACTTCTGCCCCGGACGGAAAGTCACCACACGGCGCGCCGTGATCGGAATATCTTCGCCGGTTTTCGGGTTACGTCCCGGACGTTGGTTTTTGTCACGCAGATCGAAATTGCCAAAGCCAGACAATTTAACTTGTTCGCCATTCTCCAAAGCGCGACGCACTTCTTCGAAGAATAGTTCGACCAGGTCTTTGGCATCCCGTTTGCTAAGCCCGAGCTTTTCAAACAGGTGTTCTGACATTTCAGCTTTAGTAAGCGCCATAGGTTCAATCCCTCAAGGATGCTTGGAATCGCTGCTTTAGAGCCTCTACGCATTTTGCAACGGTAGCGGCGATCTCTTCTTCTTCCAGTGTACGAGCGGTATCCTGCAATACCAGACTGATAGCCAGGCTTTTATAACCCTCTGCCACGCCCTTCCCACGATACACGTCAAATAAGTTTACGCCAACTACCTGATTTGCGCCAACTTTCTTACACTCCGCCAAAATATCGTCTGCGGGGACGTTTTCAGCAACCACAACAGCGATGTCACGACGGTTTGCCGGGAAGCGCGAAATGGCTTTCGCATCAGGCAGCACGCGGTCTGCGAGGTTATTCCACAACAATTCAAACACCACTGTGCGACCGTTTAGGTCAAGCTTACGTTCCAGCTCAGGATGGACTACACCAATGAAACCAATACGTTCGCCGCGTAAATAAATTGCTGCACTCTGCCCAGGATGCAGCGCAGGATTCGCTTCAGCTTTGAACTGGACATCATTTAATTTGCCAGTAAGTTCAAGAATCGCCTCAAGATCGCCTTTCAAATCGTAGTAGTCAACTGTCTGGCGCGCCAGATCCCAATGCTCTTCATTTTTATTGCCGGTGATCACAGCAGACAGCATGACGTCCTGACGGATACCCAGATTCGCTTGGATATCAGGTACAAAGCGCAGACCACTTTCAAAAATACGTACCCGGCTTTGTTGACGGTTTTGGTTGTAAACTGCGGAGGTCAACAAACCCGTCCATAGCGAAAGGCGCATGGCAGACATTTCAACCGAGATTGGACTTGGTAAAATCAGTGCTTCTTCGCCAGGATGCAGCAAACTTTGAATTTTTGGATCGACGAAGCTGTAAGTAATCGCTTCCTGGAAACCACGGTCAACCAGCAGATTTTTAACACGTTTTAATGACAAATTCGCTTCGCGATGCTTGGTCATTTCCAGATTGGCTTTAACCGGTACATCCGGGATGTTGTTGTAGCCATACACACGCGCGACTTCTTCAACCAAATCCTCTTCGATTTGCATATCGAAACGCCAGCTTGGTGCAACAGCCGTCCAACTATCACCCTGTTTTTCAACCTGACAGCCCAGGCGTGACAGAATGTCAGTCACCTGTGCATCACCAACATGATGGCCGATCAGGCGATCCAGTTTTTCACGACGCAGCTGAATGATCGCGGCTTTTGGCAAATCTTTTTCCGAGGTGACGTCAATGATCGGACCCGCTGCCCCTCCACAAATATCCAATAGCAGCGCCGAAGCGCGCTCCATGGCTTTATGTTGTAATGCAGGGTCGACGCCACGCTCATAGCGGTGTGATGCATCGGTATGCAGGCCCTGGCGGCGTGCACGGCCAGTGATGGACAATGGATTGAAGAAAGCACACTCCAGCAGTACGTCCTGCGTCTCTTCATTAACGCCCGAGTGTTCACCACCAAAAATACCGGCCATTGCCAGCGTTTTTTCGTGATCCGCAATAACTAACGTGTCGTCATTGAGCTTAGTTTTGGTGCCATCAAGCAGCGTCAGCGCTTCGTCTTTCTGCGCCATACGCACCACGATACCGCCCTGAATGCGATTCAGGTCAAATGCGTGCATCGGCTGGCCAAGTTCAAGCAGCACGAAGTTAGTGATATCGACAACCGGATCAATTGAACGGATACCGCAGCGACGCAGTTTCTCACGCATCCACAGCGGAGTGGCCGCTTTGACATTGATACCTTTAACGACACGACCCAGATAACGTGGGCAATCCTCGGTGGCCTGTACATCAATGGGCAGGACATCGTTGATGGTGGCCGCGACTGGCGACATGTCAGGTTCAGTTAACGGCAACTGATAAAATACCGCCACATCGCGGGCTACACCGATGATACCCAGACAGTCGGCGCGGTTTGGCGTCACGCTGATCTCAATGGTGCTGTCGTCAAGCTTGAGGAATTCACGAATGTCGGTACCGACCGGTGCATCAACCGGTAATTCGATGATGCCATCGTGGTCTTCGGAAATCCCCAGCTCAGAAAACGAGCACAGCATCCCTTCAGAAGGCTCGCCACGCAGTTTTGCTGCTTTGATTTTAAAATCACCCGGCAGCACGGCGCCCACGGTGGCTACCGCGACTTTCAGACCCTGACGGCAGTTTGGCGCACCGCAGACGATATCGAGCAAACGTTCGCCACCCACGTTCACCTTGGTGACACGCAGTTTATCGGCATTAGGATGCTGACCGCACTCGACAACTTCACCGACCACAACGCCGTGAAAAGCACCAGCAACTGGCTCTATGCCGTCAACTTCCAGACCGGCCATGGTAATTTGGTCAGATAATGCTTCGCTGCTGATGGCTGGGTTTACCCATTCGCGCAACCAGAGTTCACTGAATTTCATGTGATATTTCCGCCTTACTTAAACTGTTTGAGGAAACGCAAATCGTTTTCGAAGAATGCACGCAAGTCTGTCACGCCGTAGCGCAACATGGTAAGACGCTCCATTCCCATACCGAAGGCGAAACCAGAGTAGATTTCAGGATCAATGCCAACATTGCGCAGTACATTCGGATGCACCATGCCGCAGCCCAAGACTTCCAGCCATTTGCCATTTTTGCCCATTACGTCCACTTCAGCGGAAGGTTCAGTAAACGGGAAATAGGAAGGACGGAAACGGATCTGCAAATCGGCTTCAAAGAAGTTATTCAGGAAGTCATGCAACGTGCCTTTCAGATTGGTGAAGCTGATGTCTTTATCAACAATCAGGCCTTCCATCTGATGGAACATCGGTGTGTGTGTCTGGTCGTAATCGTTACGGTAAACGCGGCCAGGCGCGATAATACGAATAGGCGGCTGCTGCCCTTTCATGGTACGAATCTGTACACCAGAGGTCTGTGTACGCAACAAACGGGTGGCGTCGAACCAGAAGGTATCGTGGTCCGCACGGGCCGGGTGGTGGCTCGGAATATTCAACGCATCGAAGTTATGGTAGTCATCTTCAATTTCAGGCCCTGTTTCCACGGTAAAGCCCAACTCACCAAAGAAAGTTTCAATGCGGTCGATAGTACGGGTCACTGGATGCAAACCGCCGTTTTCGATGCGACGGCCAGGCAGAGAAACGTCGATAGTCTCTTCAGCCAGTCGGGCATTCAGTACTGCGGACTCCAGCGCATTTTTACGCGCATTCAAAGCATCCTGAACCTGCGTTTTCGCTTCATTGATCACGGCACCCGCTGCCGGGCGCTCTTCCGCTGGCAGTTCGCGGAGAGTTGTCATCTGGAGTGTCAGGTGGCCTTTCTTACCAAGATACTCGACACGCACGTTATCCAGCGTGGCAATATCCTGAGCACTCTCTACGGCGGCCTTGGCGTGGGCAACCAGTTCTGCGAGATGTGGCATTGCTTTCCTCTTCTTCTGGCCTGCATGGCCGGATGTGAAATAACTGTTATTAATCAGGGGCGCGATTTTGGCCCTGAACCTTAGTGAATAAAGAACAGATACAAAAAAGCCTCCACGAGGGAGGCTTAGGCGCTACTTTTCGTTTCTTCTCTTACGCGCGAAAGCCTTCCTGAATCAGGCGCTAAAGTAAAAAAAGAAACGGAAAATAGCAGCATTCATGCTTGCAGGTACCTTGTTGGTTTGACGCAAAACATGCGACGTGATCATCAGGATGGAATTAAACCATTAATCCGATTGATTATAAACAAAAAAGAGGGAGCAAGCTCCCTCTTTTTTAGCTGACTTACGCCAGTGCTGCTTTCGCTTTTTCGACCAGTGCGCTGAACGCGAACTTATCGAAAACGGCGATATCAGCCAAAATCTTACGGTCAATTTCAATAGAAGCTTTTTTCAAGCCGTTAATGAATTTGCTGTAAGACATGTCGTTCTGACGAGCTGCTGCGTTGATACGCGCGATCCACAGCTGACGGAACTGACGTTTCTTTTGACGACGGTCACGGTAAGCGTATTGACCAGCTTTGATAACAGCCTGGAATGCAACACGATATACGCGCGAACGGGCACCGTAGTAACCTTTCGCCTGCTTTAAAATTTTCTTGTGACGTGCACGTGCAATCACACCACGTTTTACGCGAGCCATATGCTCTCCTGAGTATTATTCTTGATTAAAAAAAAGTATTTATGCGTACGGCAGACATGCGGTGACAAGGCCCAAATCGTTCTTGGATACCATGCCTTTAGGACGCAAGTGACGTTTACGCTTAGTCGCTTTTTTGGTCAGAATATGACGCAGGTTTGCGTGCTTACGCTTAAAACCACCACTACCGGTTTTTTTGAAGCGTTTAGCGGCGCCGCGTACTGTTTTGATCTTTGGCATTTTACATTCCACTTCGCATTGTTATTAACATGAATCAGAAAGGCGAATTTTCCCCGCGCAGCGCAAGCACTGCGCGGGGAAAGTTACTTGGAAGCCTTACTGTTTCTTCTTAGGTGCGAGCACCATGATCATCTGACGGCCTTCGATCTTCGTAGGGAAGGATTCGACAACGGCCAATTCAGAATCTTCACACAGGTCTTTACGGACGCGGTTAAGCACTTCCATACCGATCTGCTGGTGCGCCATTTCACGCCCACGGAAACGCAGGGTGATTTTGGCTTTATCGCCATCTTCCAGAAAGCGAATCAGGTTGCGTAGTTTGACCTGATAGTCGCCATCATCGGTACCAGGTCGGAATTTGATTTCCTTAACCTGAATAACTTTTTGTTTCTTCTTCTGCTCTTTAGTCGACTTACTCTTCTCGTAGAGGAATTTGCCGTAATCCATGATTCGACAAACTGGCGGCTCGGCATTCGGACTGATTTCTACTAAATCGACGCCCGCTTCCTCAGCTTTTTCAAGAGCTTCATTCAGACTGACAATACCAATCTGCTCGCCATCGACGCCGGTGAGGCGAACTTCTTGCGCGCGAATCTCTTTGTTAATGCGATTAGGACGCGCCGGTTGAACTCGTTTTCCGCCTTTAATACTTTATTCCTCCAGTTGATGAAGACTTCTGCTGCGGATCTCCGCGAGCAGTTTGTCAACGACTTCGCTAACGGCCATGCTTCCTAAGTCTTTTCCGCGGCGGGTACGAACGGCAACTTTGCCCGCTTCGACCTCTTTATCGCCACAAACCAACATATAAGGAACACGACGTAGCGTGTGTTCGCGGATTTTAAAGCCAATCTTCTCATTTCTCAAGTCGGCTTTAACGCGAATGCCTGCTTCTTGCAGTTTTTTAGTTAATTCTTCGACATAGGTAGCTTGTACGTCAGTAATATTCATTACGACTACCTGAACCGGAGCAATCCATGTTGGGAAGAAGCCCGCATATTCTTCGGTAAGAATACCGATGAAGCGTTCCATTGAACCCAGAATTGCACGGTGAATCATTACCGGTACCTGACGATCATTGCTTTCGCCAATATAAGAGGCGTTCAGGCGGCCGGGTAATGAAAAGTCGAGTTGCACGGTACCACACTGCCACGCACGATCCAAACAATCATGCAAGGTGAATTCAATTTTGGGGCCATAAAACGCCCCTTCACCCGGCTGATATTCGAATTCAATCTTGTTTTCGGTCAATGCTGCCGCGAGGTCATCCTCGGCCCGGGTCCACATTTCGTCAGTACCAATGCGTTTTTCAGGACGGGTTGATAACTTAACCACAATCTTTTCAAAACCAAAGGTGCTGTACATGTCGTATACCAAGCGGATACAACTGTTAACTTCGTCACGTACCTGCTCTTCGGTACAGAAGATGTGAGCATCGTCCTGAGTGAAGCCACGTACGCGCATCAGGCCATGTAATGCACCAGAAGGCTCATTACGGTGACAGCTACCAAACTCAGCCATGCGTAATGGCAAGTCACGGTAAGACTTCAAGCCTTGATTGAAAATCTGTACGTGACCTGGGCAGTTCATCGGCTTGATGCAATACTCACGGTTTTCAGAAGAAGTTGTGAACATTGCCTCTTTGTAGTTATCCCAGTGACCGGTTTTCTCCCACAGTACGCGGTCCATCATGAAGGGACCTTTCACTTCCTGATAGTCATATGACTTCAGTTTCATGCGCACGAAGGCTTCCAGCTCACGGAATATAGTCCAGCCATCGTTGTGCCAGAAAACCATGCCTGGCGCTTCTTCCTGCATGTGGTAGAGATCCAACTGCTTACCGATTTTACGGTGATCGCGTTTGCCGGCTTCTTCCAAACGTTGCAGGTAAGAGTTCAGTTGTTTCTTCTCAGCCCAAGCAGTGCCGTAGATACGTTGCAGCATTTTATTTTTGCTGTCGCCACGCCAGTAAGCCCCGGAAGTTTTCTGCAATTTAAAATGATGGCAGAAACGCATATTGGGAACGTGGGGACCACGGCACATATCCACGTACTCTTCGTGGTGATACAAGCCAGGCTGGTCATCATGGCTGATGTTTTCATCCAGAATCGCCACTTTGTACTGCTCGCCACGATTTTCAAACGTATCGCGCGCTTCCTGCCAGCTGACTTTCTTTTTAATAACGTCGTAATTTTTTTCAGCCAGTTCATGCATACGCTTTTCAAGCAGATCAATGTCTTCCTGAGTCAGCGTGCGATCTAAATCGACATCGTAATAAAAACCATTGTCGATAACCGGACCGATAGCCATTTTAGTGTTTGGCCATAACTGCTTAATCGCGTGGCCTAACAGGTGCGCACAAGAGTGACGCAAGATTTCCAAACCGGCTTCGTCTTTGGTGGTGATGATCGCTAACTGTGCGTCTTCGGTGATCAAATCTGTCGCATCGACCAGTTCGCCATTCACACGGCCTGCGATACAGGCTTTCGCCAGACCAGGACCAATATCAAGGGCAACATCAAGAGGTGAAACAGCCGCATCAAACGAGCGCTGGCTTCCATCAGGAAGGGTAATAACAGGCATTTTAATTCCTTATCTACAGTGGTGCCCCACACGACAGAGCACATATAGAAAAATATTTGAGTGTGAATTCATTCGATTAGTTACGCTATTCAGCTCTACTTTGCCGAATATATGCACCCGTGAAGCCCTGATTTCATGACTTCAGGATGCGACGTAAAAAACGCCAGTCAGTGTAACATCCGTAAAGTGCGCTTTTCCAGCAACCTGAGTTGCTTAATGGTGATATTTTTCGTGTAATTCATGCCAGCACACTAACGTTAAAAGGACGTAATCAGATGGATGATAATTTATGACCGAAATCGGCCTGCTGTTTAAAGCCATCGGCTTAGGATTGGTGATCTTGCTGCCACTGGCGAATCCGCTGACCACGGTCGCATTATTACTGGGGTTATCAGGCAATATGACCGAACAAGAGCGCAACCATCAGTCATTGATGGCTTCGGTCTATGTGTTCGTTATCATGATGGTGACCTATTACGCAGGCCAGGTGGTGATGAATACCTTCGGTATTTCTATTCCCGGGCTGCGCATTGCCGGGGGGCTGATCGTCGCCTTTATCGGTTTCCGCATGCTTTTCCCTCAGCCCCATGCTGAAGAGAAAACCATGGTTGAGAACAAAACCGAGGAGATGAAAAAACAGGACTCACCGAATATCGCCTTCGTTCCCCTCGCCATGCCAAGTACGGCAGGCCCCGGTACCATTGCAATGATCATCAGCAGCGCCTCGGCTATTAAAGATGGCGTGGATTATCCTGCATGGGTTATCGCTGTCGCACCGGTTTTAATCTTTCTCATTATTGGCCTGATTCTTTGGGTTTGCCTGCGCAGCTCAGGCGCCATTATGCGTCTGGTCGGGAAAAGCGGGATTGAAGCAATTTCACGTTTGATGGGATTCTTACTGGTCTGTATGGGCGTGCAGTTTGGTATTAACGGAATTCTGGAAATTATTTCGCACTATCCATCAGCGACCTGAGAGGTACGCTGATGGACAGAATGAACAAGGCTTATCGCATCGCCAGATAAGCGTTGTTCACTTTCCACAAGTAGCGAGGCGCTTGCGGTGCAGGATGTTTCTGCTGTACGTGCTGATAAAATTGTTCCGGCGTCATCTGATTAATCTTCGCCACAGCATAGGTTTTGTCGCTGGAGAAGGTTCTCAGCAAGGCGCCGGCACCGTTCACATAGGCAACGGTGGTGGCATATCGTCGGGTCTGGGGATCGCTGATACCCGCCAACTGCTGTTGCAACATACTCAGATACGCGGTGCCTAAATCAATATTAACCGCCGGATCTTTCAATTCATGCGTACTGGGTTGACCGTAACGTCCTTTCATTCGATAGGCATCACGCCCTGCGGTTGACGCTTTCAATTGCATCAAACCCACGGCATTAGATTTGCTCACGACAGTGGGATTAAACCCTGACTCAACCTGAATAATCGCTTTTACCAGTGTTTCATCAACACCATAGGTATTAGCGGCCTGGTGGATAACGCTTCCGTAAGGTCCCTGATGCATCATGGACGTGTCCGGGGTAGCGGCCGGTGGATTCAGAAAGTGAGTCCGTTGTACCGGCGTTTCTTTAGCGCAACCTGCTAATAAAAGCGCGGCCATCAAATAAAGAATTTTTGGTTTCACGTTATGCCTCTCGCGACGTTGACGGAAGCCAGCATATACATCTTCTTCGCACACCTGAATATATTTTTTAGTCTATGATCAATAATGTTCTGTTAAACAAAGGTGTTAGAAGTTAGTCGATAAGATAAATCTGGTTATATTTGACCATTCATTTCATTTATTCCTATTTTTTGGTTTTTCATTGATCCCAACACACGACGTTTTGCGAGCGAATCGATATATATTTACCTCACGACCTGATTTAGCTGTGCGCCGGATCGGGTTTTTTAAGCGGTAAAAACGCTAACTTAATGAATTATCAGGCCAGTCCGAAGGGGTGATTCCATGTGGCAAGCCGTTAATCGTCTGTTAAGTGAACATCTTGGCAATGCTGAAATCCGCGAGCGTGTGGAGCTGCCGGGGGGAGAAATTCACCCCGCCTGGCGACTGAGCTACGGGGACCGCGACGTGTTTGTAAAATGCAATTCACGTGAAATGTTACCGATCTTTTCTGCTGAGGCAGATCAGCTCTCACTGCTTGCCCACAGCCAAACCGTGCGCGTACCAGAGGTTTATGGTGTCGGCAGCGATCGCGACTACAGTTTCCTGCTGCTGGAATATTTGCCGCTTGAACCGCTAGATGCCGACAGTGCTTACCTTCTCGGACAACAGTTATCTGACCTTCACCAGTGGAGCGAGCAGCTGCAATTCGGCCTCGATTTTGATAACGAACTGGCAACATTGCCGCAGCCCAATACCTGGCAGCGCCGCTGGGCGACTTTTTTCGCCGAACAACGCATCGGCTGGCAGTTACAGCTCGCGGCGGAAAAAAACATGATCTTTGGCAATATTGACGATATCACCGCCATGGTCGAGGCTCGTTTGCATAACCATCAGCCCCGCCCGTCCCTGTTACACGGCGATTTGTGGCCACATAATTGTGGTTTAGCGCCCAGCGGCCCGGTGATTTTCGACCCAGCCTGTTACTGGGGAGATCGCGAATGCGATCTGGCTATGTTGCCGTTATATCCTAAAGTCCCGGCTAATATTTATGATGGTTATCATAGCCGGACACCTCTTCCTGAAGATTTTGCCCTGCGTCAGCCGGTGTACCAGTTATATTATTTACTCAACCGAAGTAATCTTTTCGGCGGGCAACATTTGGTTGTGGCGCAACGTGCCGTTGAGCGCTTGCTACGCAGCGACGATTTATGAACAGACAAAAAAAAGCCTGAGTCAATTTCCGTCTCAGGCATGCTGGATTGTAATGAGAAAGAGTCTCTTATTGCAGCCTACATCAGCCGAATAAACCTAACAGTTTCAGAATAAAATAGGCAACGACCGCCAGAATAATTGGCAGGATATACAGTGGGAAGAACTGAACAAAAATAGTATGGCGCGGCAATATAATGCGCTCTTCAATTTGTTGTTTCGTCCGTCCTTCATTTCCCTTCGCTTGTTCCAGAATCAACTGATCCTGAACGCCTTCACGAATATGTATCACCTGACGTGACATTCTTGCGCCAGACGCCTGTAACGCCAGCCCGATGAAAATCAGCCAGTAAATGATGAAGAACATAATATTCGCGGAAGTAATGCCTTGCCCCAAAACCGGCACCGGTGAGTTGTACCAGAACATGTTCAGGAAAGAGGTGTTGAAACGCACCATATCGACCATAACATGCACAAAATCCAGCATCACGGCGTTGATCCCCTGCTGGGCCTTACTGTGCTCATAAACAAAGTTCAGTAGTGAAATCCCCGTGGACAATAATGCGGGAATGAACACAACCCACCCCATAATCCGTTTTAACACAGCAACACGTCCGGCTTGTTGATACGTCATGAATTCCCCTTGTAAGGACGTCTCAGTTATCGCCTAAGTTTACCTACAGATTATCGACACCGCCCAGTGTTTTAATGGCTTAGCGCAAAAGTCAGGGAAAATGGGGGGCCGGCGCGGTTCTTTTCACTATTTCATCCGCGCCGGAACGAATGCTAAAGTGACTTTCCCTTACTAAGGAGTGAAAACTAATGGCATATACACGCCCCGTTACTGCAGCAATTTTTGATATGGATGGCCTGCTGATCGATTCCGAACCTTTATGGACGCAGGCAGAATTGGACGTTTTTGCCGATTTAGGGCTAGATCTGTCACAACGACATTTATTGCCGGACACCTTAGGCCTGCGTATCGATCAGGTGGTCAGAATGTGGTATCAGGCCATGCCTTGGCAGGGGCCGACTCAAACTGAAGTCACACAGCAAATTATCGCCCGCGCCATTGAACTGGTGGAACAGACGCGCCCTCTCCTGCCAGGTGTCACACACGCGCTGGAATTGTGCCGTGAGCAAGGGTTGAAAATTGGTCTGGCTTCCGCATCACCTCTGCATATGCTGGATAAGGTGCTGGAGATGTTCAACCTCACCGCCTATTTCCAGATACGGGCATCAGCCGAAAATCTGCCGTACAGCAAACCGCACCCTGAGGTCTATTTACAGGCAGCCTCTCAGTTGCAGGTTGATCCCCTGAACTGTGTGACGCTGGAAGACTCTTTCAACGGGATGATCGCCACTAAGGCCGCACGTATGCGCTCAGTGGTTGTTCCAGCTCATGAATTCAGTGCTGATGCACGCTGGGCGCTGGCTGACGTCAAGTTGTCTTCGCTTGAACAGTTAAAGGCGGTACATATCCGCTAATGACACAGGGCGCACCGCAGGGTGTGCCCGTCGTTTTTAAGCCGGACTCACGTTAAAGAAAATCAGCGCGCTTAGGTGAAAATGTATCAATCAGCACACTGTCCTGCTCAAGTGCCACTACACCATGCATCTCATGTTTTACCGCCCGATAGGCATCTCCCGTCTTAAGCACTCTTTTTACACCGTCAATTTCCACTTCAAAACTGCCTGCGGCAACATAAGCGATCTGATCATGAATATCATGCTGGTGAGCAACCCCAATCGCTCCCCGATCAAAATGCACGGCCACCATCATCAGCTCATCACTCCAGGTCATGATCTTGCGCTTAATTCCATTTCCCAGCACTTCCCAGGGGGTTTCATCAAAAATAAAGAAAGTTTTCATCACAGATCTCCGTCACAGACGATGGCAAAATTACCTTATTGCGCCGCGATAAGCAGCGCTTCTTCAAGGCATTCTAATGATCGCAGCAGCATTGCCACGGTTTAATGTCTGAAATCTTGAACTCCCTCATAAAATAAATAAAACATCATTTCATTTTTATTGAATTAGCATCCCAATGCTTCTATGCTGCTTGCAACAAGGATGAGCCGGGCAACAGGAACCTTGCGGTGATGTCACTGCCACACACGCTGCAATCCGGTTCGGTGATTCCTCCATTCGTAACACTGACCACGCACGAGAGGCACAGACATGCAAGTCCGTCAAAGCATCCACAGCGATCATGCCAAACAGCTCGATACCGCAGAATTACGCCGCGAATTTCTGATCGAGAAAATCTTCGAAAAGAATAACTACACCATGACCTACAGCCATATCGACCGCATCATCGTCGGCGGTGTTATGCCTGTCGATATTAAGGTTTCCGTGGGTAATGAAGTGGGCAAGCAACTCGGCGTGAGCTATTTCCTTGAACGTCGCGAGCTCGGCGTGATCAATATCGGCGGGCCGGGGCTGATTGTCGTCGATGATATAACCTATGAAATAGGGCACGAAGAGGCATTGTATGTTGGCAAAGGGGCCAGGCAGGTTGAGTTCAGCAGCCTTGATTCGTCCAGGCCTGCCAAGTTTTATTACAACAGTGCGCCAGCACACACGACCTTTGCGAATAAAAAAATCACCTTAGCAGAAGCATCCCCGCAGACCATTGGCGACGCGGCAACCAGTAACCGCCGCACCATCAATAAATTCATTGTTCCTGACGTGCTTGAAACCTGCCAACTGACCATGGGCCTGACCAAACTTGAACAGGGAAGCTTGTGGAACACCATGCCGTGTCATACCCACGAACGCCGTATGGAAGTCTACTTTTACTTCGATATGGACGATGAAACTGCAGTCTTTCACATGATGGGACAACCACAGGAGACGCGCCATCTGTTGGTTCATAACGAACAGGCGGTTATTTCTCCAAGCTGGTCAATTCATGCAGGCGTTGGCACCAAACGCTATACCTTCATCTGGGGCATGGTGGGAGAAAATCAGGTATTTGATGATATGGACCACGTCAAAGTCAGCGAACTGCGCTAAACAGCCAGCTCTGCCCAATACCGGCGGAGCATCCCTTTACGGCGGGAGCGCCGTTGTATAAGTGAGAGAAAACATGATACTCAATACATTTGATTTAGCAGGAAAAGTAGCTCTGGTAACCGGCTGTAATACGGGTCTTGGCCAGGGAATGGCGCTTGGGCTGGCTCAGGCTGGTTGCGACATCGTTGGTGTCAATGTCAGCGCACCCGATGAGACAGCACAAAAAGTGACCGCTCTGGGTCGCCGTTTTCTTGATTTACGCGCCGATCTCAGCACGATTGCAGGCATCCCTGAGCTTATTGACACCGCAGTAAGTGAATTCGGCCATATTGATATTCTGGTCAACAATGCCGGAATAATCCGCCGCGAAGATGCTATCGAGTTTAGCGAGAAAAACTGGGATGATGTGATGAACGTAAACAGTAAAACGCTGTTTTTCATGTCGCAGGCCGTGGCGCGACAGTTCATAAAACAGGGACATGGTGGCAAAATTATAAATATCGCCTCCATGCTTTCCTACCAGGGCGGGATCCGCGTGCCTTCCTATACGGCGTCAAAAAGCGCAGTGATGGGTATTACGCGTTTGATGGCGAACGAGTGGGCAAAACACAACATTAATGTGAATGCCATCGCACCAGGCTATATGGCAACCAACAACACCGAGCAGCTGCGTGCGGACGAAGATCGTAGTAAAGAGATCCTCGAACGTATTCCTGCCGGGCGCTGGGGCATACCCGAAGATGTCATGGGGCCGGTTGTGTTCCTGTCCTCCAAAGCCTCTGACTACATCAACGGTTATACTATTGCAGTAGACGGCGGCTGGCTGGCACGATAGGTTGCCGAAATGTGATTGAAAGGCGCAAAATTTGCGCCTTTTTGCTTTTTTATCAACCTGTTGACAATTCGTTACAGCGTAACACTTCCCTGATTGTGACACTTTCACATATACTGGATAAAATAACAGTCATTCAGTTCGGAAGCTTCATGACGGCGGAAGGCCATCTCATATTTTCCATTGCCTGTGCGGTGTTCGCCAAAAAAGCACAGCTCTCACCGGAGCTGGCTCATGGTGATTGGTGGCATATTATCCCGGCGTCTCTGCTGACTTCGCTGCTGCCCGACATCGATCACCCAAAATCCCTGATAGGCCAACGCCTGAAGTGGATTTCGCATCCTATTGCCCGCATTTTTGGTCACCGGGGCTTTACCCACAGTTTGCTGGCGGTGATTGCCAGTATATTCTTATTCCGCACCCACTTTCCCCACGACTGGATGATCCCTGTTGATGCCCTGCATGCCATGATCATTGGTTATCTCAGCCATATCCTGGCGGATATGCTGACACCTGCCGGTGTTCCATTACTGTGGCCTTGCCGCTGGCGTTTCCGATTACCGCTGATCAACAGCCAAAAAGGCAATCAGCTTGAGCGGACGTTATGTTTGCTATTGGTCGGTTTCACCCTGTTCTGGCCAAACTGGACGCCCATTATTGGTGCAATAAAACCTGAGTCTTTCAGCAAAATTTTGAACCTGATCACGTAACTCTGGTTAAAAATCCATCACTTCGTATTTTTTGCATACAAAATACGATTAAACGTTATAAGAAATTCTTTTTGAATATAATTGATGACTGCACTGACCTGATATTCTGTCGCCCAATGCTGCGTGATGGTGCACTCCTCGCTGAGAACACCCGTAAGCAATTCATAACGATATAATGAAAATTTGGAGATCTGGGTATGAATCTTCCGCTCGTGATTAACGTAGTGGTCTTCGTTGCCCTCCTTCTGCTATTGGCGCAAACCCGCCATAAGCAATGGAGTCTGGCAAAAAAAGTATTAGTGGGTCTGGTAATTGGTGTGGTGTTTGGTCTGGCATTACAACTGATTTATGGCTCCGATGATCCGGTTCTTAAAGCCTCAATCAGCTGGTTTAACATTGTCGGTAACGGCTATGTGCAACTGCTGCAGATGATTGTTATGCCACTGGTTTTCGTCTCCATACTGAGTGCCGTTGCAAAGTTACATAACGCGTCTTCACTGGGTAAAATCAGTTTCCTAACTATCGGCACCCTACTGTTCACCACGCTCATCGCCGCATTGGTCGGTGTGTTCGTGACGGGCCTGTTTGGCCTGACCGCGGACGGCCTGGTACAAGGCGCTCAGGAAACCGCGCGTCTGTCTGCGCTGCAGAGCACTTACGTTGGTAAAGTCGCCGACCTGACGATGCCACAGCTGATTCTTTCCTTTATTCCTAAGAACCCGTTTGCTGATTTGACCGGTGCTAGCCCGACGTCAATCATCAGTGTGGTGATCTTCGCCGCCTTTGTTGGTGTTGCAGCCCTGCAATTGGTCAAAGACGATCAGGAAAAAGGCCCACGCGTTCTGGTGTTCATCGATACCCTGCAGGCCTGGGTAATGAAACTGGTTCGTCTGGTCATGAAACTGACCCCTTACGGCGTGCTCGCATTGATGACGAAAGTCGTCGCGGGTTCCAACGTGCAAGATATCGTCAAACTCGGTAGTTTCGTGGTCGCTTCTTACCTCGGCCTGGCGATCATGTTTGTGGTACATGCACTGTTACTGTCATTCACCGGCGTGAATCCGGCTAAGTTCTTCCGTAAAGTCTGGCCGGTGCTGACCTTCGCCTTCACCAGTCGGTCGAGCGCGGCAACCATTCCATTGAGTGTGGAAGCACAGACCCGTCGTCTGGGCATTCCTGAATCCATCGCCAGCTTCTCGGCTTCTTTTGGTGCGACTATCGGCCAGAACGGTTGCGCGGGTTTATACCCGACGATGCTGGCAGTGATGGTTGCACCAACGGTGGGGATTAATCCATTTGACCCAATGTGGATAGCCACGCTGGTCGGGATTGTGACCCTTAGCTCTGCCGGTGTTGCTGGTGTGGGTGGTGGTGCAACCTTCGCTGCGCTGATTGTTCTGCCTGCGATGGGCTTACCCGTGACGCTGGTTGCCTTGCTTATCTCGGTTGAACCGCTTATCGATATGGGCCGAACCGCACTCAACGTCAGTGGTTCAATGACCGCAGGGACCATCACCAGCCAATTACTGAAACAGACCGATAAATCAGTCATGGATGCTGATGAGAATGCGGAACTGGCGCATCGTTAATCGCCTATTCCGTCAGTTAACTGAGTGATAAAAAAACCGAAGCGCAGGCTTCGGTTTTTTTTGACTGCTCATCCGGCAAAAAATCAGAACGGATAATCGTGATAACCAAGCTGCTGTGAAATATTGCGTGCGGCAGTGTGCAGCATGCTGACATATTCACTTTTACGCTCTTCGGAGAAGCGGATGGTTGGGAATGAAATACTCAGCCCCGCAGTTACCACGCCGAAGCGATCAAATACCGGTACGGCGATGCATCGCAAGCCTTGCTCTTGTTCTTCGATGTCTTCGCCGAATCCCTGCTCACGCACAATCTCAAGCGCGGCACGCAACGCCTTGGCACTCAGAATAGTGTTATCGGTACTGCGGGTAAATTCCATTCCCGCCAACAGTCCATCCACTTCACTGCGATCGCCCCAGGCCATCAACACTTTGCCGATTGCCGTACTGTGCAACGGATTACGCCGTCCAATGCGTGAATGCATACGCAGGTTATACATAGAATCAATTTTGTGAATATAAACGATGCCATCTTCATCCAGCGCACCCAAATGGATTGTCTCGCGGGTCAGGCGCGATAATTCGCGCATCTGAATATCCGCGCTGCGGATAAGATCAACATTCTGCAAGGCTTTCGCCCCAAGTTCGAATAATTTCAGCGTCAGTGAGTATTTTTCCGACTCGCCTTCCTGCGCCACATAACCTAATGATTTCATCGTCTGAAGGAAACGGTAAACCGTGCTTTTTGACATCATTACGCGCTGTGAAAGCTCAGTAATTCCTATCTCGCGCTCTTCACCGAGGGCCTGTAAAATGCCAAAGACCTTCAGTACTGAGGAGACGGAATCCGGTTGTTTATCAAGATCTGCGATAGCCATAGTCTCTCTTACCTGCTCGCTTAAGTTTTGTTTCAAAAAAAATAGAACACGGTTTTCATTATACTGGCAAGCAATCAGGATACGCAATCACCAGCCAGAATTGCTGCGCTGTGCCACAGGTATTCATAATTTTTCTTACAATATTAAAATCATTCTCAATAATCACGGTTGTCACCTTTTAATCACTCACGTGATAATATCCCCACTTCTGATTATCTTAATGCCGACACTCATTCATGACTCTCACGCCCAATGACGGACTTCCCGTTCCGCAGCGCTATGGTGCGATCCTTGCTATCGCTCTCGGCATTACCGTTTCGGTGCTGGATGGTGCGATCGCTAATGTCGCATTGCCCACCATCGCCAGGGATCTGAATGCCAGTCCTGCATCATCAATCTGGGTGGTCAACGCCTATCAGTTGGCTATCACCATATCCTTGCTCTCACTGGCTTCGCTCGGCGACATTTTTGGTTATCGGCGTATCTACCAGACTGGCCTGTTGGTATTCAGTATTACGTCGCTGTTTTGTGCGCTGTCGGACTCACTGACTACCCTGACTATTGCTCGTATCTTACAGGGGTTTGGCGCGGCAGCGATCATGAGCGTCAATACCGCGCTGATACGCATCATCTATCCTCAGCGTTTTCTCGGGCGGGGAATGGGCATTAATGCGCTGATCGTGGCGGTCTCATCTGCCGCTGGCCCGACGGTAGCTGCCGGCATACTCTCCTTTGCGTCATGGCAATGGCTGTTTGCCATTAACCTGCCTATCGGGCTGGCAGCGCTGGCCCTCGGCTTGAAGTACCTTCCGGGCAACAGCACCAAAAGTCAGGGACAGAAATTCGATTTCACCAGCAGCATCATGAACGCCCTCACCTTTGGGCTGCTCATCACCGCCATCAGCGGGTTTGCACAAGGCCAAAACCGTCTGTTGATTTTGGGTGAGGTGGTGGCGTTATTGACCATTGGCTGGTTCTTTGTGCGCCGCCAGTTGTCACGTCCTTTCCCGCTATTACCGGTAGACCTGCTGCGCATTCCTATTTTTGCGATGTCTCTGGGTACGTCGCTGTGCTCCTTCAGCGCGCAGATGCTGGCCTTCGTCTCACTGCCCTTCTTCCTGCAAAACACGCTGGGACTCGACTCCGTTTCAACCGGCTTACTGTTGACACCATGGCCTCTGACCACCATGGTGATGGCACCGATCGCTGGCCGCCTGGTTGAGCGCTATCATCCCGGTATGCTTGGCGGAATTGGACTGATTGTGTTCTCGTTTGGTCTCTATTCGCTTTCGCTGTTACCTCACGACCCGTCGAATCTGAATATCATCTGGCGCATGTTGCTATGCGGTGCAGGCTTCGGGCTATTCCAGTCACCGAATAACCACACCATCATCACCGCCGCACCACGAAACCGCAGTGGTGGCGCCAGTGGACTGCTCGGTACGGCGCGACTCCTCGGCCAGACCACCGGCGCGGCTATGGTTGCACTGATGTTCAATCTTTTCCCTGAGCACGGCACGCATGCATCGTTAGTTCTGGCAGGAACGCTGGCAGGCAGCGGCGCGATAGTAAGTTTCATGCGCATGACCCAGCAAACATCAAGCCAGAAAGAGGCCGCAGGCAAGTCGTAACGGAATACCGCACTGCTAATTTTTGCCCATAAAAAAACCCGGCATCGCTGCCGGGTTTTCCATTTCTGTGGGTTATTTCTTGTTACTTCAGATATTGCCCGCTGCGTAACGCTTCAATGCGTTTATCCAGCGGCGGGTGCGACATAAACAACTCGCTAAATGACTTCGACTTACCGTTAATACAGAACGCCATCATGCTGCCGGCTTCCTGCGGTTCGTGGCTGGTTTTCAACCGTTGCAAGGCGGCAATCATTTTCTCGCGACCTACCAGCTTGGCTGATCCAGCATCTGCGTAGAACTCACGATGACGTGAGAACCACATGGTAATGATACTGGCCAGAATACCGAACACCAGCTCCAGCACGGTCGCTACAGCGAAGTAAATCATTGGGTTACCGCCATTGCTTTCTTCGCCGTCACGGTTGCCAGAAAGAAACCCTGACGCAACCTGAGCGATCAGGCGAGAAATAAAGATAACAAAGGTGTTCACGATGCCCTGGATCAACGTCATCGTCACCATATCACCATTCGCAACATGGCTGATTTCATGGGCGATAACCGCCTCAGCTTCATCCTGACTCATGCTTTGTAGCAGGCCAGTACTCACCGCTACCAACGAAGCATCACGCCGTGCGCCAGTTGCAAAGGCATTGATGTCAGGTGCGTGGTAAATCGCCACTTGCGGCATGGCAATGCCCGCCTGTTGTGACTGACGGCGAACCGTCTCAAGCAGCCAACGCTCCGTTTCGTTACGTGGTTGTTCGATGACTTCACCACCGACTGAACGCAGCGCCATCCATTTGGACATCAGTAAGGATACGAAGGAGCCACCGAAACCGAACAGGCCAGCCATGATCATCAGCCCTTGTACGCTGCTTGACTGAATACCCGTGAGGCTCAGTACCAGACCAAAGATCAGCATGACCGCCAGGTTAGTTATCAGGAACAACCCTATACGCATCATAAAATTTTCACTTCCTCATTGTTGTTTCATCATTGTGCAAGGTGAAGGCCACAAAAACTATCCGGCCGACTTAGATCCTATGGGCTAATGTTGCAGATTCAAGAGCCTGAGAAGTATAAGCCGTTAAATTCACAATACTTTACAAATCGCAGCGTTTGATTTCATATTCTTGCCGTATTTTCCTGCAATACGAGGGTATCCGTCCCCTGCAGATCCTCAGGCAATAAAAAAGCGCACCGGAGTGCGCTTTCATAAAGACTGATTTTTCAGACAACGTCAGCTTATTTGCTGGCCGCCGGTGCCTGATCGCCCTGGGTTTTCAGTAAACGAGCCAGATCAACAGCAATGTTGTCGGCTTCATCCAGATACGGGTCTGGAGCAACATAATCTTTCGGTAAATCTTCGAGAGATTTCAGCGGCTTCTTACCCTCACGAGCGAAACGCTCATTTAGGCGAGTCAGACGTGTAGCATCATCCTGCTTGTCTTCTTTATCACGCTGAGCGTAATTCAGAGAAACAATATCGCGTTTTTCTTTCAACGCTTTGTAGCGTGTAATATCTTGCTGGATGTACTGGAATTCCGGGTCTTTAGCGATACGCGCTTCGTGATCCTTCAGCAGCTCAGGTTCGAAAGGTTTCAGATCACCGGTCTTGGTGTAGGTCGCAGCGTTAACGCTGTCCCATGGCAAGGCGTTATCTTCAAATTTCTCACCCGTCTCAATCGCTTCAATACCGGTAGGCATCAGAATTTCAGGCGTTACGCCCTTACGCTGAGTGCTGCCGCCGTTAATGCGATAGAACTTCTGAATCGTGTATTGTACTGACCCCAACGCTGGCCACTCAGGGCGCAACATCTGATCGTAAATACGGTTCAGAGAGCGATATTGCTGGACTGTGCCTTTACCGAAGGTCGGTTCACCGACAATCAGCGCACGGCCGTAATCCTGCATAGCTGCGGCGAAAATTTCTGACGCAGAAGCGCTAAAACGATCAACTAAGACAACCAGCGGGCCTTTATAGTAGACGACGCCATCGGTATCGCTGTCCTGGCGGATACGCCCATTGTTATCACGTACTTGCACGACCGGGCCGCTAGGAATAAACAGACCTGAAAGTGATACAGCCTCGGTTAATGCACCGCCGCCGTTAGTACGCAGATCGATAACCAGACTGCTGACATCTTGCTTGGCCATTTTCTGCAATTGCACTTTAACGTCGTCCGTAAGACCAACGTAAAAGCCCGGGATGTCCATCACAGCAACTTTCTCATTGCCAACTTTCTTGATGGTCATTTTCACCGCGCGATCTTCCAAACGGATTTTCTCGCGGGTCAGAATAACGGTACGTGTTTTGGTGCCTTTACCTGCTGGCAGAATTTCGAGACGTACTTTGCTGCCCTTCGCGCCTTTGATCAGAGCGACAACGTCATCAAGACGCCAGCCGATCACATCAACCACACCTTTACTGGTCGCTACCTGCCCTACGCCGACAATTCGGTCACCGACTGCAATCGCTTTGCTTTTGGCCGCCGGGCCGCCTGCTACCATTGAGTTGATCACGGTGTAATCGTCGTCGCCCTGCAATACTGCACCAATACCTTCCAGAGACAGGCTCATTTCAGTATTAAACTGTTCAGTACTGCGCGGGGACAAATAGTTTGTGTGCGGGTCGATTTCATGCGCAAAGGCATTCATCACCAATTGAAAAACGTCTTCGCTGTTACTTTGCGTCAAACGTTTCATCGCAAAGCGATAGCGTTTGGTCAGCACATCTCGAATTTCCTGATCGTTCTTACCGGTCAGTTTGAGGTTTAGCTCATCATATTTGACTTTGGCATCCCATAAACTGTCCAGTTCTGCCCGGTCTTTCGGCCAGGGAGATTTAGCGCGGTCAAGATTAATTGTGTCGGTGCCGGTGAAATTCATCGGGCGAGCCAGCACTTGTAACGCATAGTTATAGCGTTCAAAGCGACGTTGCTGCGCCAAATTGAATAAGGCATACGGCGTGGTCAGTTGACCTGACTTCAGTTCTTCACCCAAGGTATTACGCTTGGATGCAAACTGTGCCACATCGGATGCCATCAATACGTTATGGCCATAATCGAGCATGTTGAGATAACGGTCGAAGATTTTCCCGGAGAAATCTGCATTAAGGTCAAACTGACGATAATGCGAACGGGTAAAGCGTGCCGTAACACGCTCGCTCACCGTGGCGTCCTGAGGTTCTTGTGTCAGTTGCTTGAGCTGATCGATAGTCACCGGTGCACTATCGTTAGCATAACTGGTGTTAACCAGACTGGCTCCTGACAACAACAGACCTGCAATAACGCTTAATCTGACAAATTTGTTCATGCCTGAGTTGGCCTCCGTATCAGAACTGCAAGTGTTCTGCGCGCACGATCATCGCCAGACCCGTAGAGAGCTGCACTCGGACACCGTCTTTGGCAATTTCCAAAACGGTAGCATCCATCGCACTCTGTCCTGCTCTGACTTTGATTTCCTGGCCAATTTGCAGTTTTGAGATATCTGTTACTGGCACCTGACGCGGTTCACGTTTTTCCTCACGCGGTGGGCGAGGTGTACGTGGTTTGCGATTTTCCTGACCAGCCACAGCTGCAGGCGCATTTTCACGACGCGGTGCAGGTTTCTTAGCAGCCGGACGTGGACGACGTGGTTCGGCTTCACCGGCTTCACGACGTTTTGCCTGTTGTTCGGCACGTTGTGCTTGAACGCGGGCTTTCGCTTCTTCTAATTGCTTACGTGCGTGTTCGACGTGCTGCTCTTCCAACTCGCCACAGGCATTGCCGTCAAGGTCAACGCGCTGTGCGCCAACTTTAACGCCGTACAAATAACGCCAGCTTGAGGTATAAAGGCGCAGAGCAGAGCGTAACTGAGTTTTGCTCAGATTCTCTTCACCTTGCACGCGTTCGACCAAATCCGCAAAGATACCGATCTTTAAAGGGCGTGCTTCGCCTTCGGCGCTAAAACAGAGCGGAAAACGCTCAGCCAAAAAGGCGATGACTTCTTTACTACTGTTCAACTTAGGTTGATTTTCCATGAAATTTCCTGATTACAACGGGTTTGCCAACCGGCGCAGGCATGAACAGGCGTCATTATAATGACGTCATCATTAAATGCCACGTTATCCGTAGATCAACTTACGATCAGATTGACATATTTTGCCGCATCGCTGTTTTGCAGATGTTGGCAAAGCCCGGCGACCAACTCTGTCAGCCCCTGTTCATCCGCTTCATCGAAGCGTTGATAAACCGTGCTGTCAATGTCCAGAACACCGATCACTGTGCCGTTAACGGTCACCGGCAACACAATTTCTGCATTGCTGGATGCGTCACATGCAATATGGCCAGGGAAGGCATGCACATCACCAACGCGCTGTACGCGGTTTTCAGCCACAGCCGTGCCGCAAACGCCTTTCCCAACGGGAATACGCACGCAGGCGATTTTGCCCTGAAACGGTCCCAATACCAGTGAGCTGCCATCCATCAGATAGAAACCCACCCAGTTAACCCCTTCAAGACGTTCAAAAAGCAAGGCGCTGGTGTTCGACAGAGTGGCAATAAAATTGTTCTCTCCGGCGAGCAATGCGCTCAGATCGCGTTTTAATTCCGCGTAGAATTCATCTTTATTCATGTAATAACCAATAATAACCCAGGAGCAGGCAGCCGTTATACTGTGCTTAACCTCTATAAAATAAGCATTAAATGCTTGTCTGAACAAGGTTAATCCTATGTGACTTCAAAAAGACTGACCTACAATGACTGTTTGCCGACCGCATAATACGTTATTTTGTCGGAAAAACCTGACAGATCTTAGCATCACTCTCCTGTTCTGCATTTCAGATGGGTGAACAATTGTTACAGCAGGCAAATTTACGCTCAGGCCCTATGAAAATACTCGCAATGTCAGGACCGTTACCGCAACCACGCTACCAACGCTGTAGTGAGTGCGATTACCTGTTTTCTATTCCCGATCTTAAAAAAACACAAACTGCGCATTGCCCGCGCTGCAATGCAAAAGTTGAAAAAGGCCGCGTTTGTTCTCTACCGCGTCTGATTATCATTGCCATCAGTATCCTTTTACTGATGCCTTTTGCCTATACCGAACCGCTGATCAGCATTCGTCTGCTGGGCACTCGCATTGATGCCAGCCTGTTTGAGGGGATCTGGCAGATGTCCAGCCAAGGCTCGCCTCTGACTGCCAGCATGGTGGCGTTTTGTACCATCGGTGCACCACTGACGCTGGCCTGTTCGATTCTCTATCTGCATTTTGGCAGCCGCTGGGGAATGAATCTCAAGCCCGTGCTGTTGATGCTGGACCGTCTGAAAGACTGGGTGATGCTCGACATCTACCTGGTTGGCATGGCTGTTGCCAGTATTAAAGTCAAAGAGTACGCGGATATCGACGTGGGTATCGCGCTGGCGGCCTACCTGATGATGACAGTTCTGGTCACCCTGACGTTGATTAATCTCAATATCGAACAGTTATGGGAAGAATTTTACCCACAACCACGCCCAAAGGGGATGCCTGCCTCACTTAAACTGTGCCTGTCGTGTAAATTCACAGGTCATGCTGATGAGCAAGGTCGCTGCCCACGTTGCCATGTCCCGATGACCGCACGTTACAAACATAGCCTGCAAAAGACCTGGGCGGCACTGATTGCCGCTATGGTGCTCCTGATCCCGGCTAACCTGATGCCTATATCTATCATTTACGCCAACGGGCAAAGAATGGAAGATACTATTTTCTCAGGCGTGGTATCACTGGCAACCTCCGGTAATGTGCCGATAGCCGCCATTGTTTTTATTGCCAGCGTCTTGGTGCCTTTTACCAAAGTCATCGTTATGCTGACCCTCTTGTTAAGCATTCATTTCAAAGCGATTCAGGGATTGAAAACGCGGATACGCTTACTGCGGCTGGTGACGTGGATTGGTCGCTGGTCGATGTTGGATCTGTTTGTTATTTCCCTGATGATGTCACTGGTCAACCGTGACCAGTTATTGTCATTTACGATGGGACCGGCGGGCTTCTTCTTTGGGACTGCCGTGATCCTCACAATACTTGCCGTAGAATGGCTGGATAGCCGCTTGATTTGGGATGCACATGCAACAGGAAACGCCGAATACACCGACTGAAGCGCGGGTTAAAAATAGACGCCGGATCTCGCCATTCTGGTTACTGCCGTTTATTGCTTTACTGATTGCCGGTTGGCTTATCTACAGCAATTATCAGGAGCGTGGTACCACGGTTACGATTGATTTCCAGTCAGCGGCAGGCATCGTCGCCGGACGTACGCCTGTCCGTTATCAGGGTGTGGAAGTGGGTACCGTTGAGTCGATAAGTCTTAGCAAAGACTTGCGCACTATCATGGTCAAGGTGAGCATTAAGAGTGATCTCGCTGACTCACTGCGTGATGGCACTCAGTTCTGGCTGGTGACACCCAAAGCGTCACTCGCGGGGGTATCCGGCCTTGACGCACTGGTTGGCGGGAACTACATCGGCATGATGCCGGGCACCGGTAAAGAGAAAGATCATTTCGTTGCGCTCGATACACAACCCAAATACCGCCTTAATACCGGCGAACTCATGATTCATCTGCATGCCCGTGATCTCGGGTCACTCAGCACCGGCTCGCTGGTTTATTATCGTAAAATTCCGGTCGGTAAAGTCTATGACTACGATATAGAAGCTGGAAATGACGGCGTCACAATTGATGTGCTGATTGATCGTCGGTTTGCACACCTGGTAAAAGACAGCAGCCGCTTCTGGAACGTCTCTGGCTTCAAAGGTGATTTCAGCCTGAGTGGTGCCAAAGTGGAAATGGAGAGCCTGGCAGCTCTGGTCAACGGCGCCATTGCGCTGGATTCGCCAACTGACGGTAATATTGCCAAGCAGGAACAGTCCTACGAGCTTTACCCTGATCTGGCGCAAAGCCAGCGCGGTGTTGAGATTGACCTCGATTTGCCAAACGGTGATGGCCTGAATGAGGGCCGCACACCGCTTATATATCAGGGCTTGCAGGTTGGCATGCTGACTAAAGTCACGTTACAGCCTGACAATAAAGTCACCGGCAAACTGACCGTTGATCCGTCAGTACTCGACATGATGCGCAGCGGAACCCGCATAGAAATGAACAGTCCGAAGATCAGCCTCAACAATGCCAAACTCAGCCAGTTGCTGACCGGCAATACGTTGGAGCTAATCCCCGGTGAAGGTCAGCCGCAAAAACACTTCGTGGTCCTCGACAGTAATCAACGACTGCTGCAAGACCCTGGCGTACTCAAGGTACAACTGATAGCCCCACAAACTTACGGTATTGATGCAGGGCAACCCGTGTTATTGCACGGCATTGTGATCGGTCAGATCTTAGACCGTAAACTGACCGACGAAGGTATTCTGTTTAACGTTGCCATCAAGCCCGAATACAAAGATCTGTTGCACAAAGACAGCAAATTCGTGGTAAACAGCCGGGTTGACGTCAAGTTAGGCATTGACGGCATGGAAGTACTGGGCGCCAGTGCTCAGGAGTGGATCGACGGCGGCGTGCGCATTTTGCCGGGCAGCAAAGGAGCACCAATGCAGAAATATCCGCTCTTCAGTAATGCTGAAAAGGCTGCAGAAGGCATCCAGGGGGAACAACCCGGTGCCACTCTGACCCTCACCGCCAAGAGTCTGCCCGATGTTCAAACCGGTTCGGTAGTGTTGTATCGTAAATTCCAGGTTGGTCAGATTGTTAACGTCACGCCAAAAGCCAACGAATTCGATATTGACGTTTATATCCGCCCCGAATACCGCAAACTTCTGACTGATAAAAGCATCTTTTGGGCCGAAGGGGGCGCGAAGGTCCAGCTTAACGGCAGCGGGCTGACAGTTCAGGCCTCCCCGCTTGACCGTGCGTTGAAAGGTGCGATCAGCTTTGATAACTTCGAAGGGGTATCGCTGAGTAAAGGCGTAAAACGGGTGTTGTATGACTCTGAAACCTCAGCGCGTGCCGTAGGCAGCCAGATAACCCTTAACACCTATGATGCCAGTAAACTCTCGCCGGGTATGCCAATTCGCTACCTCGGCATCACTATCGGTCAGGTGGAATCACTGAAACTTGAATCGAAACTCAATCAGGTATCAGCCAAAGCCGTACTGTATCCCGAATACGTCGATACGTTTGCCCGTGTAGGGACACGTTTCTCGATTGTCTCACCGGAAATTTCAGCAGGTGGCGTCAGTAACCTCGATACCTTGTTACAGCCTTATATCAACGTTGAAGCAGGTAAAGGCCCGGCCTCACGGACCTTCGATTTACAGGAATCGACCATCACAGACTCCCGGTATACCGATGGTCTGGGTATTGTGGTCGATGCCGCTGAAGTGGGGTCATTACAAATTGGTACGCCGGTGCTGTTCCGTGGAATTGAAGTCGGTACAGTAACAGGCTTCTACCTCGGCGCCATGGCGGACCGCGTCAATGTCACCTTGCGAATCAGCAAGAAGTATCAATATTTGGTTCGTGACAATAGCGTGTTCTGGTCGGCGTCCGGCTATAACTTGCAATTCGGCCTAACGGGTGGGGTGTTTAAAAGTGGCACCTTCCAGCAATTTATTCGTGGCGGCATTGCCTTTGCCACGCCGCCAACGACGCCGGTTGCGCCGACAGCGGCTGCAGGGCGACACTTCCTGCTTAACCCTGAAGAGCCAAAAGACTGGCAGAAATGGGGAACGGCGATCCCGAAAAACTGAGTGCCAGCGCGTCTCACTGAGGCCACCTTCGGGTGGCCTTTTTATTGCTATCGACCTTGTGCTTTTTGTCTGAGCCTCTCTGCACGCGGCATATGCCGTCAGGATCATGCTAAACTCGCGTCAATTTTATTATCCGTTCACCATCGACGAGATCCCCGACTTTGTCCAAACATGCCCAAGCGTCAACACATACCGCTAAACTTCCTCCCGCATTTCTCAATGCCACCCGTGAAATCATGCCTGCAGAACTGAGCATGGATGAATTTATTGCCGCGTGTAACCGCCCGCTGCGCCCCAGCCTGCGCGTCAACACACTAAAAATCAGCGTGGCCGATTTTATAACGCTGGCAGCGTCCTATCATTGGGAATTAACGCCGATTCCCTGGTGTGCGGAAGGTTTCTGGATCCGTCGTCACGATGATGATGAAACCCGCCTGGGCAATGCCCTCGCCCACCTCGCCGGTCTGTTTTACATTCAGGAAGCCAGTTCTATGTTGCCGGTCACCGCGCTGTTCGCGCATCAGACCGAGCCACAACTGGTGATGGACGTCGCGGCAGCCCCTGGCTCGAAAACCACTCAAATCGCCGCATTAATGAAAAATCAGGGCGGTATTGTGGCGAATGAATATTCCGCCAGCCGCGTTAAGGTGCTGCATGCCAACATCAGCCGCTGCGGCGTTACCAACACCGCGTTAACCCATTTTGATGGCCGCGTTTTTGGCGCAGCATTGCCGGAAACCTTCGATGCCATTCTGCTTGATGCTCCCTGCTCCGGCGAGGGCGTGGTCCGTAAAGACCCGGATGCAATGAGTAACTGGTCTGAAGCAAGCGTCGTCGAGATAGCAGCGACGCAGCGCGAACTGATCAACAGTGCTTTTCATGCGCTCAAGCCCGGTGGCGTACTGGTCTACTCAACCTGCACGCTGAACGCACAGGAGAATCAGCAGATTTGCCAATGGTTGCTGGATGAGTACCCTGATGCCGCAGAAGTCGAATCACTGGAAGGTTTATTTGCAGGCGCAGAAAAAACACTAACCACCGAAGGCTATTTGCATGTCTTCCCACAGGTGTATGACAGTGAAGGTTTTTTTGTGGCCAGACTGCGTAAAACAGCCCCGATAGACCGCCTGCCAGCCCCTGGGTACAAAGTCGGCCGATTCCCTTTTTCACCTTTATCGCGCAAAGACAGTGCCGACGTCATTCTCGCGGCCAAGGCATCAGGTATTGTCTGGCCGGAGAAAACCATGACGCTGTGGCAGCGGGACAAAGAGCTGTGGCTGTTCCCTGCAGTCCTTGAGCCTTTATTTGGTAAAGTCCGTTTCTCTCGTATCGGAATGAGGCTGGCTGAGCGTTTTTCCAAAGGTTTCCGCTGGCAGCACGAAGCGGTTATCGCCCTGGCTGCAACGTCCAGTAGCAACCATTTTCCTATTGATGACGAGCTGGCACAGGCCTGGTTTCGCGGGGTCGATATTTATCCACCACAAACCCCGGATACCGATGAGTGCACCGTCGTCTGGCAACAGCAACCGCTGGGTTTAGCTAAGCGAATAGGCAGCAGAATAAAAAACAGTTTGCCGCGTGAACTGGTCAGGGATGGGGCTATACGCCCGCAGAATCTGACCACTGATTGAACGTACTGCGACCAACAACAAAACATCTGATCACCACCGTGAATATTTCCCGATAAATATTCACGGTCTGACTTTCCTGTTCGATTACCCAACGCTGATCACAGTAATAACATTTTATGCTGCTAAATCATCATATTTCCTTATATATGCCAGCCACCTAATTTGAATTATTAGTAGGAATAATCCTAAGCAGGCATGTATTATTGCGTTCATGAATGCGATGCTGGGAAATTATTATTTCCAGATATGAAGCATATAGCCTGCTGTTGAGTAAAAGCCCTGCCAGTCGGAGAAGTATCATGTCGGATGAAATTCAGTACCTATCAACGGAGGGTAACCTTCTTCGAGAAATGGCTAGCCTTCGCGATATCATCGACAACAACTCTGACTGGATTTGGGAAGTTGACGTGGAGGGCCGCTATGTCTTTTCATCCAATAAATGCATCGAATTCCTCGGTGTCCCCCCTGAGCAGGTTCTGGGTAAAACACCTTTCGATTTCATGCCCGCAGGTGAAGCTGAACGCGTAAGCGCTCAGTTTGCGGCTATTGCAGAGCGTCGGGTACCGTTTGGCGGACTGCTTAATCGCAACGTCCGCGCAGATGGAAGCGAAGTTATTCTGGAAACCAGCGGTATTCCACTGTTTGGCCCCGATGGCGAATTTCGGGGCTACCGTGGCATTGACCGCAACCTGACCAACCTCGATCAGGCCCCCGGGCAACGTCTTTTCCAGTTAGAAGCTATCTACTCCAACGCACCGGTCGGATTATGTTTTATTGACCTGCAAATGCGTTACGTCACTGTGAATGACGCCATGGCCAGTATTATTGGTTTGCAGCCTTATGAAGCGATAGGCCGCAAAGTCAGCGCATTCCTGCCCGGCCTCTCTCCCCTGCTAACCAATGCGCTAGAGTTGGCACAGCGTAACGAAGTCACACCCGACAAAGAGTTCTCACTGCCGGGCAATAACCAAATCTTCTTCGTACGCATTAAAACGGCTTTTGATACTCAAAATCAGCTCACCGGGCTGTCAGTTGCCATGACGGATATCACCAGTCTGAAACGCATGGAACGCGCATTGCGTGAAAGTCAGGAGCACTACCGCAATATGGTTGAGCTGAATCCACAAATTCCGTGGACTGCGGATGCGAAAGGCATGCTTAATGACGTCAGTTCACGCTTTCAACGCATAACCGGCATGACACGTCAGGATATTCTGGCAGATAAATGGATCCAGAGTATGCATACCGAGGACCGCCGCGGTGCCGTGCAGACTTGGGAGCAGTGCTTGAAAACCGGTGCGCCGCTGGATATTGAAGTACGTTTTTGCCACGTCGACCGGGGCTGGAACTGGATGCGCATTCGTGCTGCGGCCAGTTATGCGCCTGATGGCTCAATTCAACGCTGGTATGGTACAGCGGAAGATGTGCATGAGCGCAAACTGCTGGAACTCAAACTGGTTAAAGCTAACCGCCGTCTTGAGATTCAGGCCCGTACCGACTCGCTAACAAAATTGCCTAACCGCCGTGAATTCAAAAAAGTCCTTAGCCATGAGTACATGCGTGCCAAGCGTAACCGCTCACCGCTTTCTATCGTCATGATTGATATCGACTACTTTAAACACTTCAACGACCATTATGGCCACCTGTCCGGGGATGCCTGCCTTCGTCTTGTTGCCAGAACGCTGCGCAAGTCACTCAAGCGTAATACCGATATCGTCACGCGTTTTGGTGGTGAGGAATTCGCCGCGATCCTGCCTGATACCGACCAGAAAGGTGCCTGGATAGTCGCGCGCCAAATTATGGAATCCATCGAAAGTTTGGGTATCAAGCATAGTTTCAGCGAATTTAACCGGGTCACCATCAGCCAGGGCATTGCAACCTATTCACCTGCGTTCGACCCAGAGCTTGCCGACCAGTCAGATATTGTCAGTGCTGCCGATGAAGCGCTGTATTTGTCTAAGAATCATGGCCGCAATCAGATTAATGCCATGCCCGTCTCCGCCCGTCACAATCAGCTGTAGGTATTGCCTGGCCCTGCCCTTACTAACCTGAAAATCAGCAACGTGCTATGAGGAGAAAATTCTTATGGCACTTTCAGTGCTGTCGTCTATTCTCAGTAGATGACCCAAACTGGTCATACCTCCTCCAATGTATTCTGACTTTCACACATTAAGGTGACTCTTATGGGTAAATCCGTGATTCGAATAGGTAGTTATGAAATCGATGACGCTGAGCTGTCTACTCCCGAAGCCAAAGGGGGTGACAAGGTATACATCCCTTGTAAATCTGACCCTGATTTGTGTATGCAACTTGATGCCTGGGACGATCACACCAGCGTCCCGGCTATTCTTGATGGGCGCCACTCAGTCCTTTACAAAGAAAAGTATGACAGTCAGAAAGATGAATGGATTATGAGACTGGAGTGAGCACACATGGCGAACAAGGTTTGTTCGCCATGCAGCAGATACTGTGTAGATCAGAAGGTTTCGAGTAGAACAAACTTCATCAGCAGCAGGGGCATATTAGGGGAAAACATCTCGTACTCCTCAAAGAAGCGTTGATGCTCTGTACGCCAAGATGCCAAAGTTCTGTCACCTTCACCTTCTTCCCATGCGTGTTGTTCTGTGACCAAATCAAACGGGACTTGTTTAACTTCAGTAAGTTTTACTGCACATACCGGATTATTACGGCCATCCACAATCACAAAAATTTCGCCGGGTTCGGGTTCGCCTTCGTCATCAAGATTCGCGCAGGTCGCCGTTTTAATGCCATCAATGACACGTTTAGCGACTTCATCAGCTTGCGCCTCGTTGTCTCCAAAAGACCAACGCTCTGCGGCTCTGTACTTTTGTGGGATTTGAGGGATCATAATTTATCCTTTTAATTAATAGGGTTCGTGTTATTCGCTAACTGCATCATGAGGCGTACATTGTGCCGGCATATTTTGCGGCCACTGACGTTTACTTCCCACCCCATACAACACCTGAATACCGCACTCGTTATCAACACGCGCCAATGGCTTGCCAGTGATATCGATCATCATTGAAGTCTTGTCAGTTGAAACGACGCTGACATTGCTGTCAAACGGAGAAACGGCATTAAATACCGGTGGAATAACAAAACTTCCCTGTGCATTGATGAAGCCATAGCGGTTATCTACTTCAGCAAACGTCAGTCCGTCTGACAACAATCCCAGATCAGAATAGCTAATATCCGGCACGACATTACCCTGCGCATCAATCCACACTTTAGAGGTGTCATCACGGGTCAAAACTGCACGCCCGTTCACCATTTGGCTGCCTTTACCCGGGACAGATAGCACCAGTTTACCCGTTGCATCGACATAGCGGGTGGTGGCAACATCGTCCTGCGGATCATAAGATACCGACATTTCACTGGCGAGTGGCAAATACCATTTTCCTGCCGGCATAGCAGCAACACGCGCCCCCGTATTGTCAATCAACTCAGTGCCCTGTGCCGTCGTCCGTAAGGCCCGGCCCTTAACAAATGCAGAGCTTTGTGCCGCATTAACTGGCGCGATTTGCCAACTGCCCTGTGTGGATAAATAACCTTCCTGCGGCTGGCGTGAGAGTTTTATCCAATCTCCAACGGCACTGATTTTGGTCTGTTGCTCGTGCAGTTGGATATTGCCCTGAGCATCCAGCAACCAGGATTGACCGCCTGCAGAAGTGGCTAAAATCCGGCCATCGCTGAATTGAGTTACATTTAACCCCTCTGTCGGAGCAATACGCTGCTTCGCATCCGTTCCCACAACTTCCGCTAATACTGAAGACGCTGACGTCTCTGCAACGGTTGGATCGGTCAGTAGCCAAAGGGCACCGTTGATGCGCTTAACTTCAGCATATTTAGCTTCAACCAGAGTTTTGCCGGTCAGGTCAACAATGCCCCATAAATTATTCGGCAGTTGCACATCAGCCTGACTGTTGGAATAGTGCCCAATCGACTGGTACACGGGTTGTGAGATGACTTTTTGAGTCACTGCGTCATAGATCCCCCACAATGCCCCTTCAGCCGCAGTTTCACGATACCGGAACCAACCATTGCCCAGAGATTCAAGTTCAAAGACATCGGGCAAGTTATAATGCTTCCCACTGGCATCAATTGCGGTGAGCTTACCGTTCAGGTAATCAAGCGCATAACCAGCCTCAAAGGGTGAGATATTGTCTTCGGTCAGTGGAATGAGGATCTTACCTTGGTCATCAACCACGCCGGTACCTTGGGCAGTTTTTACGATGTAGTGATTACTACCCAATGCGTCAGACGCTTCGCCTGCTGCTGCAGGCTGAATATCCTGCCACTTACTGTCCAGTTGAAGAGAGCCATCAGCGCGGACAAAACCCGCCCCTGATTTAGACGTTGAATCTATCGGGCGAACTAAGGCAACTGGCAACGATACTGAAGGACTCTCAGCACCATTTTTAACCGGTTCGAGACGGTATCCATCAAGTGTTGCCATACTTTTCTGAGTAAGCAGCGCCTTGCCGTTCTCATCGACAATATTGACAGTCACACCCTGAGAATTGCGCAACCATAAACGCCCGTTGATAACCTCAGCATCGGACACCTGAGAAAGCCACCCGACTGTCTGTGCCCCACCGATCATTCCCCCGGAAGGTGAAACGATGGCATTTACTTTTTGCTGTTCGCCTTTGATTGTCACCAGGAAGCGTCCAGAGTCTTGCTTCAGCGGCTGGCTACCCGAAGGTAACAGCAGGGGTTGTTTGCGCCCAGGGACATAGACAGAAACGGACTCTTTTGACTGGTTATCAAGAACATAATTACCCTGATAATTTAATGAGCCAGCCGTTTCGGCATCAAATGATGCAACAACAGTACTGTCGTTATCGAGTAATTTTACCGTATCTGAATTTTTAGCCAGCCAGAATTCTGGAGTGACTGCTTTTACTGATTGATATTTTTGCGTGTCAAGGGAACCGTCAGCACGAATAATCGTGAGCCCATCATTGTTTGATGCTAACGCCAGTTGATGATTATGCTCATCTAACTGAATATCTTTAAATTGCGGAGCAACACGCCAGACCAGATTTTGGTCTGCAATGCCATAACCTTTATCCGCATCACGCGCAATAAATAACCTGCCGCTGGCGAAAGGTTGAAGTATTTCCATTTTGTCATTGGCAACGTGACGCGCACCGTCGGGTGAAAGCAGAACCGTTTTATAATCCAGTCTTAAACGCGCAGGCTCACCATCGCTTAACAACGCGGTATCCACTAACTCATCCAACGCCTCACCAACCTGAGCACCTTTGCGATCAATAAGTTGTACTTTGCCATTTGACGTGACAACAGCAAAACCTGACTGCGTAAAGTTCTGGACCTCATCATAAACCGGTTGTATCAGCCAATTGCCTGTAGGGTCGATGTAACCCCACTTACCGTTTTGTTTTGCCGCCGCCACACCGAAGTGGTAGTCACCGACATTGTCGAAGGTTGGTTTGATAACCAGTTGACCCTGTACATCAAGAAACCCCCAGCGATGCCCGCTCAGTCCTTTTTCCGATGCCACATCATCGACAGAACGGCTGGCATCAGGCAATAACACCGCTGCTCGGCCTTCGTGCACATCGCGGATACAGTTATTCTGCATCCGCGGTAATGCCAGCAAGAGTTGTTTGTCAGATTTCTGCATTGGCAAAGGGGCAAAACAGTCCTGAGTTTGCCCGGCAATAGCAGGATGTGTAATGGCCAATAACGCCATCATACTGCCTGAGCGAACAGCAAACCCTATAGCCCGATATAACGACACTGGAGACTTCGACCGGGTCATTGCGCGCCTCCGTTGGTACAAGTCACAGGTTTGGAAGGCCAGAATTGATGTCCTTTGCTGTCAGTGATTAGCCGCTGGTTACAACGTATCTGCAACTGAGCTACCACTCCACCGTTGGTATTGAGCAACTGAGTCTGACCTTTCATGCCAACCCATGCACGTTTCTCACTGAAATCGCTCGCCCACTCGAAGGCAGGGACCATGGTGAAACGCCCACCTAAATTGATAAAGCCGTAATTGGAACCGTAAGTGGATTGCTTAACGGCTTTCGCCAAACCATCTTTGATCGGGCCCACTTTTTCGAAATAAGGACCAATGATTTTTTTACCGCTAGAATCAATAAATCCATACAGGCCCTTAGTATCATGCAGTGGCACGGTACCTTCACTGGCGTTATCAATTTGAAGGCTATCCAGGCCGGCATAACGCTGTATTTCATCGCCAGAACTGTCGAATAGTACCGTTTCACCCGTTGTTGGATCATTGAGTACCAGACGTGCCATAGACGGTAATGGTTCTGCGGATTCAAACCCGTCGAGAGGCGCGCCACCTGATGAGTCAATCAAAACTACACGGTTATCACTGACGGCACTGGCCCAGTTAAGAGGTTGTACAAAGTTCAAGGCTGCGGAATAAAGCGGCTGTATTTTCCACTCGCCCTGGCTATCAATGGCACCAAAGCGTGGCTCAAAGCCAAGTAACACCCAGTCACCATCAATATCTGTTGAAGATGGAACAATAGATCTACTCACTACGGCACGGCCGTCGTTGTCGATCAAAGCCACGCCACCTTCAGCAGGTTGAATCAGCCAGTGATCCTTTCCGACATTGACCGGCTTACTGAGCAAATCAGTTGCCACCGTTTGTCCATTCTGCGCATTGAAAATGCTGAAATGATTGGCTGCACTGTCACGCTCACCCGGCCTATCATTGTCAGCCATGATGAACATGCCATCGCCAATATATTGGGGTTTGCTGCTAAGTTCCGTATAGGGGGAAATCGCCCATTTGCCGCTCATAGCGATAACACCCCACCCACCATCTGCCCTTGCAACGGCATAACCTTCATAGAAATCTTCAATTTCAGTAAATTGAGGTGCCGCCAGGATACTTTTACTGTTGATGTCCCACAGCCCCCAGCGGCGATCTTTGCCCTCGCCTTGCGCCGTCAGCAATATCCCAGCATTCATACGCTGGCTTGTTTGAAGTATTTTGGCAGGCACATCAATAATGTTACCAGCACGGTCAATCACATGCCTGCTGTCAGCTTTTTCATCCGTGGTCGCCCAACTGTAATCCCCCTCAAATGGGGTGATTTGGGTAAAAATAGGCTGAATAACCCATTTACCACTGGCATCAATTGCGCCCATTTTGTTGTTCTCGGTACGAACGACTAACGGAGCCTGATGAACGCCACTGTCAAATGCTGACCATTGTGGATCGGAGAAGACTTCTCCTTGAGAAGTCAGGATGGCAGCAGGCTTTTTATTGTCATCTGATTTCAGCAGTGCCCAAGGCAGGCGGTGGGAGGCATCACTATCTTCTGTAAAGGGAAAATCAGCTTTTTCACGTAATTCATTGGCAGCCAAGGGTTGAACCTGGTAATCACGCAAAGCAGCCAATGTAGTATCAGCCAATAACCCAACCCCGTTGGTATCGTATATTTGAATGATCTGTGCTGACTTTCCGTCAGTTTGCATTACCCAAAGTCGACTGCCTTGCTGCAAGAGCTGAGGTTTATTGGCTTTAACATTGATGAATTGGTTTTGCGGTCCAATAAGGTTAACACCTTTAGCACCTTTCGTTACCAGCCAGTCGCCCCATATAACGAACTCCCCAGACTGATCAATGGAGACATCCTGCACTTTTTCGAGCTTATTATTCAGTAATTGCTGAGCATTATTGGCATCTGTTACCAGCCAACTTCCCGACTTAAGTACATAAACCGTTTTATATTGGTCTTTGCTGAGAGAAACACCTTGCCTGTCGAAGAAGCTCCACCCAGTTTTTCCTTTAACCGCAACCGTGTCGCCATTGAGCAAAGGGGCACTGCGGGTTTTTAAAATCATGGGATCAATGGCCCATTCGCCATTCTCGTCGAGATACCCCCAATAGCCACTGTCTGCTGCGTCGCGTTTTTGCGCCGGAATAAGCCCTGACTGAGGATTTCCCAACGCCATTACGTCATCGGGAAGTGCCAGCGACTTACTGGTTACAGCATTCCATAATGCAGGTGATACCTGAGCCCGAACGCTGGCTAAAGACTGGCCTCTGACAAAACCCTCGCTGGTTAGAGACGCTGAAAAAGGTAACGTTTTAATAACCGCGCCTTTACGGTCAATCAAAGCCAAGCGGTCGTCAGCCACAACTAAAGCGGTGCCTTGAGCATTAAAATCTGTCGCCCGGGTAAAACGAGGTTCAATAGCCCAGTGGCCTTTTTTATCGATAAAACCAAAGCGATCGTCTTTACGCGCAACGGCCAAGTCATTGGAAAATCCGCGAACTTCACGGAAAATGGGCTCAATTACCATATGTCCAGTAGGATCAACATAACCCCAAAGCCCTTGAGCATCACGGATTGATCCCATTAAAACCGGCGCCAGACCTTGCTGAAAGGGCAATTGACAGTTTTCAGCGGTTTTAGAACTGCTGCATGCCCGTAACCACGCTTCGTCTGCGTGAACCGGCAAGCTAAACGTCGCATTCAGAACTAACGCTAAGGCGCTAAAATTTCTGAGATGTTTGAATGTGTCGGAGCAAATCATCCGATTCCCTTAATGGCAAGATAATGAGAAAGTTTAGCGCACAAACCCTGATGATATCCGCTGAAGACACGTTAAACGGTAAAATTCCGATAATAATCAAGTTCAATGACACCAGCGCGCTACTGCTTACAGGGTGTCAGCTTGTGAGAAAAAAAGCAGCTAATTTATTACCCTGCAACCAATGAATACACTTTATAACGGCATTTTTGCGTAAAAATTCAACGGTATTATAAATATTTTTAGCATCACTGCTTTTTTGGTGTTGAAAAGCCGACATCTCACAGATATCAGGCATTCTTTAGCTGTCAACGCTCACTGCAAAAACACCGTTCCGAAGATGCACTGCACGCCTTCAAATACTAGAAAACCCGGTCAGGTACGTCCATGGGAAATATCTTGGCTTGCGAGAAGTCTCGGAGAAAACATTAACCTGTTTCATCAGTTGCATAACGGTATTGAATTGAACATTCCAGACATAAATAAAACGTATCAAAGCTACGTTTTTCCCTGTTGCCATAAGCTTTTCCCCATTGCATTCTGTCTAACAAATCACGCCACTACTCGGCAATGAAACCGGGTATTTCTTTTCGGAGCAGACAGAACATTGCCATGAATAATAAAAAATTTTGCACCATCGCTGACGTGGCCGATCTCGAAACCAACTTGCGGGAGTTTCGCCAACACCTGCACCAATATCCTGAGCTTTCTAACGAAGAAACTGAAACGGCTGCTTTAGTCGCCAGCAGATTGCGCGAATTGGGCTACGAGGTGACCACAGGCATCGGTGGTCATGGAGTCATCGGGGCAATGAAGCGTGGCTCAGGAACACGCAGTATCGGCATACGTGCGGATATGGATGCGCTACCCATCACCGAGCAAACGGGAGTGCCATACACCAGTAAAAACACCGGCAAGATGCATGCCTGTGGCCATGATGGTCATACAGCAATGTTATTAGGGGCTGCAGAACAACTGTCCCGCAGCCAACACTTTTCAGGCACGGTTAACCTTATTTTCCAGCCTGCCGAGGAAAGTGGTTTCAACAGCGGCGCAGAGAGGATGCTTGAAGAAGGGCTGTTCGAACGCTTCCCCTGCGATGCGGTGTATGGTTTGCACAATCACCCTGGTTATCCTGTCGGTAAAATGATGTTCAAGTCGGGCCCTTTTATGGCGGCCTGTGACACCGTGAATATCACCGTCTACGGTAAAGGCGGTCATGCAGCTCGCCCACATATGACCGTAGACCCCATTCTGGTTGCCAGCAGTATCGTGATCGCACTACAAACGTTAGTCTCACGTAATATCGATCCAAACGAAACGGCTGTAGTGACTGTGGGTTCTCTGCATTCAGGCCATGCAGCCAATGTTATCCCAGAGACTGCACGGCTGGAAATCAGCGTTCGGTCGTTTGATGCGGACGTTCGTAAAATTCTTGAAGAACGTATCCGAACACTGGTGGAACACCATGCCACAGGCTACGGTGCACGCGCCGACATTGAATATGTCCCCGGCTATCCGGTTTTAGTGAATCACCAAAAGGAGACCGAGTTTGCACAAGAAATCGCAAAGGAGCTCGTGGGGGAGCAAAACGTTATCGAGAATTTACCCGCTATTTCTGGTAGCGAAGATTTTGCCTATTTCCTGCAACAAAAACCCGGCTGCTTCTTGCGATTAGGTAACGGTGATAGTGCGACACTGCATAATCCCGCTTACAACTTTAATGATGAAAGTCTGCTGTTCGGGGCTGCATTCTGGACCCGTTTGGTTGAGCGATATCTGGTTGATAAGCCTATCTGACAGTGCTTTTAAAAGGCCATAAGCTGGTGTGACAGCCTGACGCTATTTCTAACTGTCTGTAGTAAAACCCTTAACTAACGACAAAAACCAAACCAGCGCATCCCAAAATGAAAATGGTTAGCATGTGCCGCGTTGTAATCCGGGCCAATGGAGTTTCCAAAATACTGGCAACTTTCGTTAAAGATAAGGCGGATAAAATTCCCGCTTCCGCCCTCTTGTCTCCAACCTTTGAGTACGGTCACATTCGTACCATTGCCTAAATGAAAACCGGCGATATCCAGTGCTTCTGCCGTCGCGTGTTCGCTCAGCCGTCCTTCAGCACGGTTGTACACATTACGGCACGCGTAACTGCCAAGGTGGTCAATACGGGTGAGTGCAGAGCCAAGCTGCACTTGCGCCTGAGGCTTTACAACCTGTGAAACAAACATCGCACTGCTCAATGCCAGCCTGCAACTGGCCAGAAAACCAGAACTCAATGAAACCGTGCCAAATCGCTGCACGTAGACCGGCGAATATAGCGGACAAGTACCGCGCCTATTTTCGACAACAGCATACGAGATAGCGCCCGCCTCCCTGGTTTTTTCTAATACCGCCATACACGCCTCTGGATTGTTATCCAAACGACGCAATTTGTACCTGGTCATGAAATTAGGTGGATCACTGACCGACAAAGGTGCAAATGGATCGTATTGAGGAGGTAAAAAACGACTGATCCACGGAGCGGTGTAAATTAAAACAACAAATAGAATGAGGATACCGATAATGTATCGCATGAGCACTGGCCTTATCACCGTAAGATTTTATCTCTTACCTCTTTAAATTTATAAAGATAGTTAGATCATTGTAACTTCAGTTGGAAGATGCGATTCATCTGAATCCACTGATTCATTTCATTGGCGGCAAAGTACCGGCAGAAGGTCATAATCAATAGAACCCTATACAACTGAGGTGAGCTTAAGTGATTGTTTTTAAGGTAAGTTGCTGATTTTAAAAATGGGTAAAAAAAAGACCGAATACGATTCCTATATTCGGTCTAGGGAAATGGCTCTTGGGAGAGAGCCGTGCGCTAAAAGTTGGCATTAATGCAGGCGGTTAAGCCGTACAACTTAAAGCGTAGTTGAGTGTTGGTTATTTTCCAGCCAATTAGTAACCAAGTGATAATAATAACGCTAAATTAATATCACTTTGTGACAACAATCTCAAAACATTGGATTAACAATGAAGAGTAAGATGTTGATTACCTCTCAGCAGAGCGTTTTGGCTTTAGCGATAAAAGGTGCGAGGCTCATCTTCTGCCCTGGTTTTTTCGGGTCATCGAGTAGGATTGTCTCTAGCGGAACGGCCTGAACCTGATGGGCTTTAACCTGTGCTCTCGCGATATCATTGAGCGGATACTGGGCCAACGTACTGTCATTAATGACGTACAGCGCGCTACCCGCCCGACATTGCAACATGACTTCTTCACGGGTAAATGCCCAGTCTTTGCCATATTGCAAGCGGGTAACCGTCGCCAGCTCTGGTGCAGCGAAGCTGCTGGCGGAGATTGCCATCAACAAGCAGACAAGGAGTGATTTCCTCATGACTATTCCTTATTTTTCAAGATTTACGGATACAAATTTGACGATTGCTTAGCGCGGTGCCAGCGTGGCAAACCAACTCACCAGCAGCAAGACTGCCAATGACAAACCGACTTCAAGCCAGGTTGTTGCAATCAGGCGTTGGTGTGCCAGTCGTGGGTTGACCACCATCAGCGGGACCAACCTATAACGGTTGTAAATCGCAACGCCCACCATGCCCCCCACCAGCACAATTTTTCCCCATAGCAGCAACTGATAAAGAGACGACAAGTCAGTCGGCCAGTGCTGTAAAATGATGGCACTATTAAGTGTACCGGTGATGATCACTAAACCTACGGCAATGTGCCCACAGGTGGAAAATCGAATCAGCGTAGTGATCGCATAAGGACGCATAGCCTGCTGCTCAGTGTTGTGCAGACACCACAACAGCGGTACCAGACTGCCAAACCAATAAGCGGCGCTGAGCAAATGCACAGCATGATTACTTCGCTGGACAATGCCGAGCAGACCTTCATGCATCGCTGCATGGCCGATAAGTGCCAGGCTTAACAGAAGTGCAGCGCTGGATAAAAGTATTATCCTCGAGCGCCCGGGCAGCCAATCCATCAGGCAAACCAGTAGCAATATTGCCGTCATTAGCAGGTGCCAGCGCCAGACCTCGCCAAAGGTGGTAGTCAGAACCAGCAGCCACACATTCAGGTTCAGGCCGTCTTGCCAGCCGTTGCCCATCAAACTGGCCTGTATCGCCAACATGCCGATGGAGGTCAGCGCCGCCAGACCGGCGGAAAGCGTCATTAATCGCTGGTTCTGGTGAAGTAATCCTGCCGCGAAACCTTTGGGGGCAAGCAATGTCACCATGACACTGATGCCAAAAACCTGCATCAGCGAAGCAAAATGAATGAACCGGCACAGGACGAATAGAGTGGCCAAAGTCATCGTTTACTGCACAGTGAAACTGTACTGCCCTTCCGTTTTGTGACCATCAACTGAAACGACTTTCCAGGACACAGTGTATTTACCCGCACTAAGTGGAGTGTTCAGTGGCACGATGGCCTGCGTATTGTCGTTGGCGGCGAGCACCAGCGCACCGGTTGCGACCTGGCTTTTATTAGGCCCGCTAAGGGTGACTTTGCTGAAATTAGGCTCGATCCCTTCACTGAAACCCAGGGAGAGTTCAGTTGGAGCCGTTTTGATGGAGGTATCAGCAGTTGGCGTCTCAGTTTTTAAATGTGCATGAGCGAAGGCCTGTTGAGACATCAGCCCGGCAACGAGTACAGCGGAAGTTGCCATAATACGGCAGAGAGAAGAGGATTGTTGAGACACAATTTTTCCTTAGCTTTCTGGTTGAGGGATTTTATCGCCGCAACTTTAGCGCAAAGTAGCCTTGTGAGTCTGTCAAATTTAAGCGGTCGGAGGGCAATATCTGAATGGACATCGCATTTGGCACGTTTGGCACAAAGAAAAACCGCAGCCCAATGTGCACGCATTCGCGAACACGGTCTGCGGTGTTATTCGTCATACGGGCTATCAGGCAACCGGCATCTGAGCTGCCATGGTTTTGAGATCTTTATCCACGAAGAACAGTCCATTGCCAGTATTGCTGACCAGGCCCAGTTTATCGAGGACGGATTTAAACAGAGTCTCTTCTTCATGTTGTTCTGCTACATACCACTGCAGGAAGTTGAAGGAGGAGTAATCTTTCAGCGTCATCGCCAGATCGGCAAGTTCATTGATCTTGTTGGTGATGTGTTGTTCATGTTCGTAAGTCTGCTGGAACAGGTCAGATAAGGATTCAAACTCAACGGGCGGCGCAGCAATGGCGCCCAGCAGCGGCAGCGCACCTGTGTCGCTGACATATTTAAACAGACGGTGCATATGTCCCATCTCTTCCTGGGAGTGCTTCATCAGAAACGCAGCGGCACCTTCAAAACCTTTATCACTGCACCATGCGCTCATTTGCAGATATAAATTGGCAGAATAAAATTCAAGGTTCAGCTGTTCGTTAAGCTGATCGATCATTTCTTTTTTAAGCATTATAGCTCCAGAAAATTGGCGTAATTGCAGGATGAATTCATTATTTTATGCATTATGCCGATCATCAAACAAAATAAAAACAGCTGCGTCACAATTATATCCACTTAAATAACATCAGATAATAACCCACTGTTTTAATTGCACTTAAATAAAAACATCAAATCTTATTGAGAACTATTCAAAGGCATTAAAACATTAAAAAGAATCATTCTTATTCTTTGCGCTATTTATTTTCGTCACTTACCGGCTTTATATGACAAATATTTTCTTGGAATAATTATCATTACCAGAATAAAAGACTTCTCATTCCATATGGTTTATCGGGATGTTGCTGCCGGCAGCATGTAGAAGGGTAAAGTCTGACGCCAGCATTCACCCCGCGAGCTGGCTCGGGTACAATGCGCACGAAACAGTGACTTTAGGAAAGAACAATGAGCAGTAACCTGGCAGAACTGACGAAAGAAGAGATGGATAAGATTAACGTCGATCTGGCTGCTTCAGCCGTGGCGTTTAAAGAACGCTATAACATGCCTGTGGTGGCTGAAATGGCGGAGCGCGAACAGCCCGAACCTCTGCGCGCTTATTTCCGTGAGCGTGTGGCGCACTACCGCGCGCTGTCCCATAAATTTTCCCGCCTGCCTTATGAACCAAAGCAAAAATAGCGGCAGTTCGCCGTCAGACGGGCATGATTATTTTTTACCAGTGGCAAACTGCTGATTGGCGCGAATTAGCTGATCAAGGATCCCCGGTTCATCGAACGAATGGCCCGCGCCTTCAATGATATGCAACTCGGCTTCCGGCCAGGCTTGTGCAAGATCCCAGGCATTTTGTACCTGACAAGCCATATCGTAGCGCCCATGGACAATCACTGCGGGAATATGCCGAATGCGCGTTACGTTTTGCAGCAACTGGTCGTCGCTGTCCATAAAGCCCATGTGCGTAAAATAGTGATTTTCGATACGTGCAAAAGCCAGGGCAAATTCATCCTCACCGAAAGAAGCGGCATCATCAGTCGGTAATAGCGTAACGGTCTCCCCTTCCCACAGGCTCCATATTTTTGCCGCCTGAAGTTGAACTGCTCGGTCGGGTGAAGTGAGTCGCTTACGGTAAGCGGCGATGACATCCTTTCGTTCTTCAAGAGAAAGAATCGACATCATACGCTGCCATTTTTCTGGAAAGAAACGCGATGCACCTTCCTGATAGTACCAGTCCAGCTCCTGTTTTCGGAGCGTGAAAATGCCGCGTAATACCATCTCGCTAACGTGTTCAGGGTGCGTTTGCGCATAAGCCAACGCCAGGGTGGCCCCCCAGGAACCGCCAAATACCAGCCACTTTTCGGCTCCCACCATCTGGCGTAAACGTTCGATGTCGTCCACCAGATGCCAGGTGGTGTTGTTATCCAGACTGGCGTGAGGTTTGGAACGCCCGCAGCCGCGCTGATCAAATAACATAACGTCATAGTCATTAGGATCAAATAGCTGACGGTGTACTGCTGAACAACCACCACCTGGCCCGCCATGAATGAAAACTGCCGGTTTTCCCTGTGGATTTCCACTGCGTTCCCAATAAATTTGATGACCGTCGCCGGTGTCCAACATCCCGCTGGCATACGCCTCTTTCGGCGGATATAACCCTTTCAATTTCGCCATGACGTTTCCTGTTTTTATTTTTCCAGAGTACTCACTCACGCGTGCGCTAGTGACCATAACAACGCATAGCGTAGGGCCGGTCAATCAACAACATGTTGTTAACAATAAAAAAGCGCATTTTTTCGATCAGTCGCGCAGTAATTACACAAGACGACAAAAAGGAATGCTGCCTATCGTTGAAAAAATCGCCGTCAAAAGACCCGCTGGAGAATAATTTGCGCAGAAACAGTCTGTTGAACGAAACTTCTCCGGCATCTCTTGCATGTTTGTGGAAATTAGCGGTAAATAGGTGAGCAACCCAATCCACTGGTTTTAGAGAGGCGATCATGAGTAAAGGGATGGATAGCAAAAAGAATGCGAAGAAGAAGCCGCTGAAAACTCCAGCCGAGAAGAAGGCAGAAAAGAAAGCCAAAAAAGCAACCGCGTAACGTTTGGTTGTTAGGCTGTGTGCTTCGTATTGAGACCAACCCGCTTATGGCGGGTTTTTTTGTTCAGTTTTGTGGCCGGGTCAATAGCAAATCCGACGATTTACACACTAAGGAAACAGCCATGAATGACATGATTATTGCGGCCGCCCAATTACGCTGTGCCGCCGGTGATATTGAAAATAATATTCAGCGCCATCTACAAACAGCTGAACAAGCCGCATTGCACAACGTCGATTTTTTGCTGTTTCCTGAACTGTCGCTCACAGGTTACGAGCCTCAACTGGCGGATCAACTGGCCATAACGCTTCAGGACCCACGTTTAGCCGGTCTTCGCGAAAGTGCAATCAAACACCAAATGACATTGGTGTGTGGCGCACCGCTACGCTCCAGCGATGCTGACGCGTTATATATCGGGGCAATTGTTTTCGCGCCTGACGGCACGCTGTACTCCTATACCAAACAGCATTTACATGGCACGGAAGCAGCTATCTTTACCGCAGGTCAGGGAGGCCCACTGTTGCAGGTACAGCAGCATCAGATTGGTTTGGCAATCTGTGCAGACATTCTGTCTGATTCTCATCCGCAGCACGCCGCCGACTGCGGTGCGACATTGTATGCCGCCGGTGTGCTTATCTCGAAAAAAAGCTATCCGCTGGAAAGTGCCATGTTGCAGCGTTATGCTGAAAAACATCGCATGGTCGTGATGTTAGCCAATCACTGTGCGCCCACCGGTGGCTGGGAACCCGCCGGTCAGAGCGCGATTTGGGATGAGGCCGGACGGCTCATTGTGGTCGCATCGACCAGCGATGACGCCTTAGCCATTGCCCGAAAAAGTGACGCCGGCTGGCTGGGTGAAGTACAGCGCTTAACGCTGACGGCATAATGTCAGCACAGAGGAGAAATCAGGTATGACGTTCCGGGTTATTGATACGGAAACCTGCGGCCTTGATGGCGGCATTGTAGAAATCGCGACGGTCGATGTGATTAACGGCGAAATTGTCCAGCCGATGAGCGACCTCATCAGCCCCGACCGCCCTATCAGCATCGATGCAATGGCTATCCATCACATTACAGAAGAGATGGTAGAAGGCAAACCGCGCATCGCCGCGGCCATCGGTAAATATCACGGCAGCCCGTATTACGTTGCCCACAACGCCGCGTTCGATCGCGGCGTACTGCCGGAAATGCATGGCGAATGGATTTGTACGGTGAAACTGGCACGGACGCTTTATCCCAATATCCGCTACAGCAATCAATATTTGCGTTATGCGCTGAATCTTGACGTTACGGTGCCTGACGGCTTGTATCCGCACCGTGCACTCTATGATTGTTATGTCACGGCGGCACTGCTGCAAAGGATTATGGCGGATTCAGGCTGGACCGCCGAACAGATGGTGGAGATCAGTAACCGGCCAGTCTTGTTGCGGACGCTAAAATTTGGCAAATATCGCGGGCAAAAAATTGAAGATATCGCCGAACAGGATCCGGATTATCTGCGCTGGATGTTGAAATCGATCAAGGATTTAAACGGGGATATGCGTTTTAGCATCGGGCACTACTTGTCCCAATAGAATGTAGAAAACAAGGCAGCCCTCACCGTAAGGTGAAGGCTGCCAGTATCGCACTCATTATTTTTTATCAGCCAACGCCAGCACAAAGGCATATTCAAGTGCGATATCTTCATACGCTTTGAAGCGTCCTGACTTACCCCCGTGCCCCGAGTCCATATCGGTATACATCAGCAGCTGATGGTCGTCCGTTTTCACGTCCCGCAATTTAGCTACCCACTTGGCAGGTTCCCAATATTGCACCTGAGAATCATGCAGGCCGGTCGTCACCAGCATATGCGGATAATCCTGCGCTTTCACCTGATCATACGGACTGTATTGCAGAATATAATCGTAGAAGGCTTTATCGTTTGGATTACCCCACTCATCATACTCTCCGGTTGTTAGCGGAATGGACTCATCAAGCATCGTGGTCACAACGTCAACAAACGGCACCTGCGCAACAATGCCGCGGTAAAGCTCCGGTGCCTGGTTAATCACCACCCCCATCAGTAAGCCTCCGGCGCTGCCGCCCATGGCATACACTTGATCGGCATCGCCATAACCCTTCTCCACCAGCGCTTTGGTCACGTCGATGAAGTCATGGAAGGTGTTCATTTTGTTGAGCAACTTGCCGTCTTCATACCACTGCTGACCCAGTTCCGCACCGCCGCGGATATGCGCCAGCGCAAAGACAAAACCGCGGTCGAGCAGGCTAAGACGGCTGCCGCTGAAAGCGGGATCCATACTACTGCCATAGGAGCCGTAAGCGTAAACCATCAGCGGATTGCTGTTAGCGCTGAACAGGTCGTGACGGTAAACCAGCGAAACCGGCACTTCTACGCCATCGCGCGCAGTAACCCACACACGTTCACTTCGGTAGTTCGCCGCATCAAAACGCTTCACTTCCTGCTGTTTAAGCAGTGTGCGTTCTCCGGTATCCAGATTCAGTTCGAACAAAGAACTTGGCGTAGTCATCGATGAATAACCGTAACGCAACAGCGCGGTGTCAGGCTCCGGGTTATATGCCAGCCAGGTGACATAGGTCGGGTCATCAAAGGCCAGCGATTTCTCGTCACCACTTTGCCAGTGAATCTGGCGCAGATGGGTCAGCCCCTGCTCACGCTCCTCCACCACCAGCCAGTCGCGGAACAGGCTGAAGCCTTCAAGCATTACCGCTTCTCGCGGTGCAATCAGCGTTTGCCACTGTGCCTCAATGTTGTCTGCACTTTTATACAGACCGAAATTTTTGCCATCCTTGCTGCTACTGATGTCCCGGTTGGAGCGAATATAAAAATCCCCCTGATAATGGTCCAGCGCATATTCGTGATCTTTACGACGTGTGAGGAACATCTGTGGTTTTGCCTGGGGATCGCTCGCGTCCAGTAACAAAACTTCTGAGGTGGTGGTGCTGTCGAGATGAATCAGGATGTATTTTTCTGAGGTCGTTTTATCCAGCCCAACATAAAAAGTGTCATCTTTCTCTTCGTACACTAATTGGTCGGTTTTAGGATTGGTGCCAACGGTATGGCGATAAACCTGATACGGCAGCAACGTTTTCTTATGTTTACGTACGTAGTACAGGGTTTGTGAGTCATTGCCCCACTCGCTGCCACCGGAGGTGTTTTTCAACACATCATCAGCCCAGCTGTCGTCCGACAGGTTTTTGATACGAATGTCATACTGACGGCGTGAAAGAAAATCTTCTGCCACCGCCATGCGCTGGTTATCCGGGCTGATATCCAGCCCGCCGAGCGTATAAAACTCGCTGTCACTGGCTCGCTCATTACCGTCAATTAACGTTTGCCATGCTTCACTTTCGGCGGCAGGCTGACGCAGGTAAATGGCATATTCGTTGCCCGGCTCATAGCGGGTCTGGTAACGGAAACCGTGTTTCACGTAAGGCACTGAGTGGTCCTGCTGGGCGATGCGTGCCACCATCTCTTCATACAGGGTTTCGCGCAGTGCCTGATGTGGCTGTAAAGCCTGCTCAGTAAAAGCATTTTCGGCAGTGAGATAGTTCAGCACATCGGCATCGGTGCGGTCATCGTCGCGCAGCCAGTAATAGTCATCGATGCGATTTTCGCCATGAATGGTCAGCGTTTTGGGGCGTTTTTCAGCCTTCGGAGGTGTCATCATCTCGCCTTCTCTCAATGTTCTTGATTGTGCAATCAGAGTGACAGGTTTATACAGGGAAACCAAGCGGTAAGGGCGCAGGGAAGCGTGGGTTGAACATGAAAAAAGCGCCGACAGGCAAGGCCATGACGACGCTTAAGGAAATTATTGCGGGTTGCCGTAGGTAATTTCGCCCAGTTGGCAATTAAGCGTAACCGGGTAGGTTTTGTCGGTGTGATCGCCACGCACTTTAACCGGAACGATCCATTTGGCATTGTCACCGGTAATGCTGTCGGGTGTGATCCACACGACTGGCGTTGACGTTCCGAGGATCTTTTTATCTGCATCCCAACGAGTAATACGGTTTTGCAGGAAATCGCGTTTAACCAGCGCCGCAAGTTCATCTTTACTGGCATTGCCGCACGGCGCGATTGTCGCGGTACGGTTTTCAGGTTCCGCCGCCTGCGCAACATGCACCACACTGCTCAACCCGGCCACTGCCACTAATGCACTAATCATTACTTTTTTCATGTACCGCCTCCTGAGCGTTATTTTCAGTCCCTGCTGACCACTGCACGGATTAATATCCTTATTCCGTATGTGGTCATCGTTAACAAGAACATAATAATCCCAGACAAGGACATAACACAACGTTAACATGAAGGCGGTATGAAACAACGTACTAGCGTAAAATAATTGCCTTACAGCCTTTGCCCTTAATTTTACCTTCCAGCAAACGTTGTAGCGCTTTTTTGGCGCTCTTTTGGCGGATGGCAACGTAGGCATGAATGGGGAACATGTCGATTTTCCCGACTTCTGCCGCCGTCAGCCCGGCTTCCCCGGTCAGCGCGCCCAAAATATCGCCCGGACGGATTTTGGCTTTGCGGCCACCGTCAATACACAGGGTGGCCATTTCGGGATCCAGCGCCACTGGCGAGGCAGACAATACCTGCGTCGCAGGCTGCCAGACCACGGTTTGGTGGGTGTAATCTTCCAGCGCATGCACGCGTACCATCTCCTGTGGCGTGACCAGGCTGACCGCCAGACCGCTGGTGCCCGCACGACCGGTACGGCCTACGCGGTGAACATGCACTTCTGGGTCAAAAGACAGCTCGTAGTTAATCACCAGCCCCAACTGTTTGATGTCCAGCCCGCGCGCGGCAACGTCAGTCGCGACCAGTACGCGACAACTGCCGTTGGAGAAACGCACCAGCACGCGGTCACGGTCACGCTGTTCGAGGTCGCCATTCAGTGCCAGCGCACTGATGCCTTTGCCTGCCAGCGCTTCGTACACTTCCTGGCAGTCACGTTTGGTATTGCAGAACACCACGCAGGAGGCTGGCTGATGCTGATACAGCACGGCCGTTAAAAGTGACAGACGCTGATGACGGTCGGTTTCGATAAACACCTGCTTGATATCGGCAATGTCATCTTCGCCTTCAATCTCCACGTTCAGCGGCTGGCGCTGAAATTTGTTGCTGATGCGTTCAATACCGCTTGGATAAGTCGCAGAGAACAACAATGTCTGGCGGTCCTGCGGTGCGTAGCTCACAACATCTTCAATATCTTCACTGAAACCCATGTCAAGCATGCGGTCCGCTTCGTCCAGCACCAACACTTTTAACTGATCAAGCTTGAGCGTGCCTTTACGCAGGTGCTCCTGAATACGGCCCGGCGTGCCAACGATGATATGCGCCGGATGCACCAGAGATTCAAGCTGAGGCCCGATAGCCTGGCCGCCACACAAGGTGAGGATTTTGATATTCTGGGTGAAACGCGCCAAACGGCGAAGCTCTTTGCTGACCTGATCGGCCAATTCGCGCGTTGGGCAGAGAACCAGTGCCTGGGTAACAAACTGACTGACGATAATTTTGTCCAGCAGACCGATACCAAAGGCAGCGGTTTTGCCACTGCCCGTTTTGGCTTTCGCGCGGACATCCTGCCCTTGCAGAATGGCTGGCAAAGACGCGGCCTGAATCGGCGTCATTTCGGCATAACCCAGTTCAATCAGGTTAGAAAGTTGCTCAGCGGGCAAAGTCAGGACGGAAAATGAATGCGTGCTCAAGGCGATAACTCTTTATATAAGGCAGAAAATTCGGGGCAGCGGCAGAAAACATGACGCCATGGTTTGGGATAAATGATAACAGAGACGCAGCTTCACTGCCTTATCCACCAAGTACCCTGGGCAAAATAACCCCCATAAAGCGTTGCCAGCATCTCGGACCTGAAGGTGCGCAATCGTTTTCGTCGTCACTATTTTCGGCTATACTGCGCCCGACCGGGTCACGCCTGGAACACTTCACGGGCCAGTGACACTGCGTCAGCACCTATTCTCAACCACCACAGATCTGGGTACGAAGCTATGTTAACCATGGGTACTGCACTGCGCTCTGGCGCAACTCGCGTGATGTTATTGGGTTCCGGCGAACTGGGTAAAGAAGTGGCTATCGAATGCCAGCGTCTTGGTCTGGAAGTGATCGCCGTGGACCGCTATGCCGATGCGCCAGCGATGCAAGTCGCTCACCGCAGCCATGTGATCAACATGCTCGACGGAGATGCACTGAAACAGGTTATCGAAACTGAGCGCCCTGATTTTATCGTGCCTGAAATCGAAGCCATCGCCACCAGCATGCTGGTAGAGCTGGAAAAACAGGGCCACAACGTGGTGCCCTGTGCTGAAGCCGCCCGCCTGACCATGAATCGCGAAGGCATTCGTCGTCTGGCCGCTGAAACGCTGCAACTGCCGACGTCTACCTACAAATTTGCTGACGACGAAGCCTCGTTCCGGACAGCTATCGATGAAATAGGTTATCCATGCATTGTTAAACCGGTGATGAGTTCTTCCGGCAAAGGCCAGAGCCTGATCCGCAGCGAAGAAACCCTGTTACAGGCCTGGGAATACGCCCAACAAGGCGGCCGTGCTGGTGGCGGACGCGTGATTGTTGAAGGGCTGGTGAAGTTCGATTTTGAAATCACGCTGCTGACCATCAGCGCAGTAGACGGTATTCATTTTTGTGCGCCAATCGGCCACCGTCAGGAAGATGGTGACTACCGTGAGTCCTGGCAACCACAGCAGATGAGCGAGTTGGCTTTGCAGCGCGCCAAAGAGATTGCCGAAAGCGTAGTGACCGCGTTGGGCGGCAAAGGGCTGTTTGGCGTCGAGCTGTTTATTTGCGGTAATGATGTGGTATTCAGTGAAGTTTCGCCTCGCCCGCATGACACCGGGATGGTGACGCTGATTTCGCAGGATCTGTCTGAATTCGCGTTGCACGTCCGCGCGTTCCTTGGTCTGCCAGTCGGGCAGATCCGTCAGTTTGGCCCGTCAGCATCCGCCGTTATCCTGCCAGAACTGACCAGCAACAATGTGACATTTAGTGGCCTGGAGCAGGCGCTGGTGGGTTCAAATCAGGTGCGCTTATTTGGTAAGCCGGAAATCAGTGGTAAACGTCGTTTGGGCGTGGCGTTATCGATTGGTGACAGCGTTGAGCAGGCGGTAGAAAACGCAAAACTGGCGGCAGCGGCGGTTATTGTAAAAGGCTAATTATCACCTCACGTTGATGTCAAAAAAACCGGGCCTGCAAAGGACCCGGTTTTTTATTATGTGTTAACGAGGAATAAACGGGGACTTACTCGTCTTCGTCGTCGAAAATAACGGTAACGCGATCGCCTTTATGCTTATCGCGAATTTCCTCTGCTACCGTGGCAATGGCTTCGCCACTGCTCATTCCGCCAGCCATCATTTCGCGGATACGGTCGGCGGCCTGTTCCTGTTCGCTGTGTGAAAGTGAAGGCATACCTGCAAGCATGGGAGTGTCCTGTTTCTGGGTGTCGGTATTAATTCGATGGGAAGTGGCGCTGTCTGAGCGCAACCACCGTGATTGACCAGAGAGTATACGCCTTCTTCTTCCGCTGGCCTATGGTGCAGAAATCTATGTTAGGATCACAGCCTGTCCCCGAAACGTGTCAGAAACCGTGAAACCGTCCATGCAACCTGCCCAGTCCGTTACATCTTATTCGTTACATTACCAACCCGATGCCCTGCTCACGCGCTTTGCCCCCCTCTCTTCACAGCCCTGGGCGATGCTGCTGCATTCGGGTTCGGCGCAACATGCGCATAACCGGTTCGATATTATGGTCGCCGATCCGCTCATCCGGCTGACAACACGGGGCGACCAGACAGAAGTTGCGACACATCAGGGGAGTGAGCTCAGCGCAGCCGACCCTTTCGTCCTGCTGGAGCAGCAGTTGGCGCAGTGCGGGCTGCAGGCGGAATCTCATGCCGATCTGCCTTTTTTAGGGGGTGCACTCGGTCTGTTTGGTTACGACCTTGGTCGGCGGGTAGAAACGCTGCCCACCACGGCCTGCCAGGATATTGATTTGCCGGACATGGCAGTAGGAATTTACGACTGGGCGTTGATCGCCGATCACCACTTGCAACGGCTAACGCTGGTATGCCACGGGGATGTGCAAACCCGTCTGGCGTGGCTGGAACATCATGCTGCACAGGTAGAACCGGAACCGTTTCATCTGCATGGCGGCTGGCAGGCCAATATGAGCCGCGAAGAGTACGGCGTGAAATTCCGCCAGATTCAGGACTACCTACACAGCGGCGACTGCTACCAGATCAATCTGGCGCAGCGGTTTACCAGCCGTTATTCGGGTGATGAATGGCAGGCTTTTTTAACACTCAATGCGGCTAATCGTGCCCCCTTCTCAGCGTTTATCCGCCTGTCGGAAAACGCCGTGCTGAGCCTTTCGCCCGAGCGTTTTCTGTGGCTGGAAAAACAGCAGGTACAAACCCGCCCAATTAAAGGCACGTTGCCACGGCTGGCTGATGACCAGGCCGATGCACAGCAGGCCTTACGCCTTGCCACATCAGAGAAAGATCGCGCGGAAAACCTGATGATTGTCGATCTATTGCGCAATGATATCGGCCGTGTGGCAACGCCCGGCAGCGTGCGCGTGCCTGAACTGTTCGTGGTCGAACCCTTCCCGGCGGTGCATCACCTGGTCAGCACAATTACGGCACAGTTACCGCCAGAGTGCCACGCCAGCACGTTATTGCGTGCCTGCTTTCCGGGAGGGTCAATCACCGGTGCGCCGAAAGTGCGTGCCATGCAAATCATCGAACAACTCGAACCCCACCGCCGTAATGCCTATTGTGGCAGCATCGCCTACATCAGTTGCTGCGGCACGATGGACAGCAATATCACCATCCGCACCTTGCTGACCGAAGGCGGACATATTTACTGTTGGGCCGGCGGCGGCATTGTGGCCGACAGCCTGGAGCAGGCCGAATATCAGGAAACGTTCGATAAGGTCGCACGCATTTTGCCACAATTAGGGGAATCGCTGCCGTGAGCATGCCTGAAGAGCCGCTGGCTTCTGCACGTTACTCACCGGCAGTTATGGAATTCATCCGCCGCTTTCAGTTGCAGTTACCGATATCACCGTCGCCTGCGCTGCGCGGACGTCGCCAGGCCGCAGTGCTGATTCCAATCATCTGTCGTGAACAACCGACGCTGCTGTTGACGCGACGTGCAGATTTTCTGCGCAACCACGCCGGTCAGGTGGCGTTCCCCGGGGGGGCTGCCGACGCATCGGATGCTTCGTTGATCGTGACTGCACTGCGGGAAGCACAGGAAGAGGTGGCGATCCCGCCGGCTGACGTCTATGTGTTAGGTACACTGGCACCGTTTGACAGCAGCAGCGGTTTTCAGGTTACGCCGGTGGTCGGTTTACTGCCTGTAGATGTACCTTTGCATCCCTGCGAGGACGAAGTCGCTGAGCTGTTTGAAATTCCGCTTGAAGAGGCCTTTAACCTTGCCCGTTACCATCCCCTCGATATTCACCGCGCCGGAAAACATCACCGCATTTACCTTTCGTGGTATCAGCAGCAGTTTGTCTGGGGGCTGACTGCCGCCATTATCCGCCAGTTGGCCGAACAGATTCAGGCCTGAACTCTCAGCGCCCGCCCAAAAAATCACAAATAAGTCACAATTTTGCATCAAATTAATTTATTTCATGCGAAAAAAGCAACTTTCCGTCACAAGCCCTTTTAGACTGTATGTTAAGTCAGGCATAAAACTGCGATAATCCACTATCAATTAAGTGTTACACAGTAAATTTATCCGGGCATGGCGCTCATTTCAGTGCCATCTCCCAAAATAGGAGTATTCGACGTGATTAGCGTTTTCGACATGTTCAAGGTCGGGATTGGCCCTTCCAGTTCCCATACTCTCGGCCCAATGAAAGCGGGCAAACAGTTCGCTGATGACCTGCTCGAAATGGGCATGATGCCTGATGTGACGCGTGTTGCTGTGGATGTCTACGGTTCACTCTCACTCACCGGGAAAGGCCACCACACCGATATCGCCATCATTCTCGGCCTGGCGGGCAATAAACCGGATACCGTGGACATTGACGCCATTCCGCACTTTATCCGCGATGTCGAGCAACGCCAGCGTTTACCGTTAGGTGAAACACATCACGAGGTGGATTTCCCACGCGATACCGGCATGGTGTTTCGCGGTGAGAATCTGCCTAAGCATGAAAACGCGATGCAAATCCACGCGTTTTCTGGCGATAAGCTGCTGTATAGCAAAACCTATTATTCCCTCGGCGGCGGTTTTATTGTTGACGATGAGCATTTCGGTCAACCGGTTCTCAATGAAGTCAGCGTGCCTTACGCCTTTAATTCGGCCAGTGAAATGCTGGCAAAATGTAAAGAGAACGGGCTGTCGCTCTCGGGCCTGATGATGAAAAACGAGCTGGCCCAGCACAGTAAACAAGAGATCGAACAGTATTTCGAAACGATCTGGCACACCATGCAGGCCTGTATTGATCGTGGCCTGAACACCGAAGGCGTGCTGCCTGGACCGCTGCGCGTGCCGCGTCGTGCCTCAGCGTTGCGCCGTATGCTGGTGTCCAATGACAAGTTGTCCCAAGACCCAATGAACGTGATTGATTGGGTAAATATGTTCGCACTGGCAGTGAATGAAGAGAATGCTGCAGGTGGACGGGTGGTGACTGCACCGACTAACGGTGCCTGCGGGATAGTCCCTGCCGTGCTCGCCTACTATAACCAGTTCGTTGAATCGGTCAGCCCGGATATTTATCTGCGCTATTTCCTGACCTGCGGTGCCATAGGCATTTTGTATAAAATGAATGCGTCTATATCGGGTGCCGAAGTGGGTTGTCAGGGTGAAGTGGGCGTTGCCTGTTCGATGGCGGCTGCGGGTTTAGCCGAATTATTGGGCGGCAGCCCGGTTCAGGTGTGCATCGCAGCTGAAATCGGCATGGAACATAATCTGGGGCTGACCTGCGATCCGGTTGCCGGCCAAGTGCAAGTTCCTTGCATCGAACGCAATGCGATTGCGTCGGTTAAGGCAATTAACTCTGCACGTATGGCGCTGCGCCGTACCAGTGAACCACGCGTTTCGCTCGATAAAGTGATAGAGACTATGTATGAAACCGGCAAGGACATGAACGCTAAATACCGTGAAACATCACGGGGCGGTTTGGCTATCAAAGTACAATGTGATTAATCAGTCGCACCTATAGCCTGTTACCAGCATCCTGTTTCGGCGTTGAGAACCGGGATGCTGCCGCAGGAAATCTTTCGCATAGTGGTACAAACGATAAAATCGCCTCTATTAACAAAAACCCTCTGTATTATCTGGATAACTCTTTTCATATGCTTGCATTCAACCTCCGGGCTACGGCATTCTGAACGCTTTGCGAAACGCTGTTACCTTATCTTTTCTGGTTGTGACTCCCCAATAAAACCAATTAGCCGCTATAACCAGCAGAATAAAAGAGTATGAGTAAGAGCGACTTTAAGTGACAACGTCACATTTGCGAAAAACATCGGAACACAAGGATTATCACGATGCCTTTCAACCAGATTGCGCTTGCGAAATATCGCTACTATCGCCTGGCACTGGCTACAGCGATGGGGCTTCTGACGTTAATTTTGACGCTTGGCTTCCGCATTTACGAACAGACACGGGTGATTGAGCAGACACAGCAGCGGGTAGCCTGGCATACCATTAATAAATTGGAGCTGTTGCTGCAACCGGCCAATCTCGTGGCCTTCGATAGCCTCATTCAACCTGGCCAACAGTGTTTGTCGCAACTACCGGTGCTGCAGCAGGTGGTGGCGCGGTTACAGACATTGCGCGGTATTTCTCTGGTTCAGGACGGAAAGATTGTCTGCTCCAGTCTCGTCGGCCCCGTGAATTATGATTTCAACCAACTCTTCCCCCTGCTGGCGCTGGGCAAAAGTCATCTCCAGTTGCGTGCGTCAATGCTGGCTCCCGATTCTATCCCCACGCTGGTGCTGTGGCGCCCTGAAGGTGCCAATAACCGCAACGGCCTGCTTTTTGTGTATAACATCAGCGTGCTGGCTAATTTCCTGCTTGAACCCCAACTCCCCTATGCCAGCAGCATTGTGCTAAATGTGATGAATAAAAGTCTGGAGTACGATAATACCCAGATCATCCATCGCGACGCGCTGAAGCAGACACCGACACTCTCGGCACACTCAAGTCATTACGACTTCTCCGTTTCCATTTATGGCGATGATGCCTCCACGCTGGCCTGGCACGCATTGCCTAACCATCTGCCGCTGTCACTGCTTATCAGTCTGCTGACCGCCTTTGCCATATACCTGCTTTCAGGTAGCCGCATCAGCCTGGCGTACCCTATCAGCCATGCCATTTCTCACCGTGAATTTCAGGTCTATTGTCAGCCGATCATTAATAGTACTGATGGCCGTTGCGTTGGGGTTGAGACGCTAATGCGCTGGAAAAATCGCCGCCAGGAGTGGGTATCACCCGATGTATTCATACCGCTGGCCGAGCAGCATGACCTGATCATTCCCCTGACCCGTTATCTGATCAAACAGGTGAGTGACAATCTTGCACTGTTTCCGGCACGGCCGGATTTCTACGTCAGCATCAATGTGGCTGCTCAGCATTTCAGCGATATGGTGATCGTCGATGATATTCGCCGATTATGGTTATGTGCAGACCCTCAACTTTCCTTGATGCTCGAACTGACTGAACGCACCCGTTTGCAGGAGCTTCGCGCCGAGCAAATCAGTGTGCTCAAAGAAATGGGCATTATGCTGGCTATCGACGATTTCGGCACCGGCCACAGTTCGCTCAGCTACCTGAAAACGCTCAATCCTGATGTACTAAAAATTGACCGCGCGTTCACGGCATCCATCGGTACCGACGCCATCAACGCCACGGTCACCGATAGCATTATCACTCTCGCTCAGCGCCTAAAACTGAAACTTATCGCTGAAGGCGTAGAAACCCGCGAGCAGGCCGAGTATCTGCGTAAGCGCAAGGTGGATTCACTGCAGGGCTATTATTTTGCCCGCCCGATGCCGATCGATATTTTCCCGCTATGGCTTGACCGGTATGAAAAAGAGGGTCTGAGCGCGTTCGCCCCTACAATATAGCCATGTCAGACAGATAAAAAACGGCGACCGAAGTCGCCGTTGGCATTCATAAGAGACCTATGTCCCCAGGCTTACTCGCCTTCACGCCACTCGTCTGCGTTGGCTTTTGTGATACGAACCCGGTCGATGCGGTACTCCGAGACGTCAAGGATCTCAAAGGTCAGCGGCGGCATGGTAATAATTTCCCCTGCCACTGGCATTTGCCCTGACTGCGACAGCAGGAAGCCCGCCAGTGAGGCGTAATCCGCCGTTGGGCTGACCAGGTCGGTGGTATCAAGCAGCTGTTGCAGCAAGTGCAAATCGGTGCCGCCTTTGGCAATCCAACCATCACCATCGACTATCACATCAGGGGTTTCGTCTTCATCCGGGAACTCACCGGCAATCGCCTCCAGAACATCCAGCGGCGTGACCAACCCCTGAATCACACCGAATTCGTTACTCACGACCACCAGGCGCCCTTTTGCCCGCCGCAGTACGGCCAGCAGGTTAATGACATCCATGGTTTCTGGTACGACAATCGGTGGAGTTTTCTCCGCGAACGCCACGATGTTTTCACCATTTTCCAACGCCACCAGCAGGTCTTTGGCGCGAACGACGCCAATGACATCATCAAGTGAGTGACGGCATATTGGGAACAGGCTGTGCGGCGTATCGAGAAGCTGCATACGGATCTCCGCCGGTGAGCGCTCGCAGTCGACCCACGAAATTTCGGTACGAGGCGTCATGATGCTCCGCAGCGAACGTGATGCCAGTGTCAAAACGCCGCTTATCATATGACGCTCTTCCTCCGCAAAGGTCTCAGACGCACGTTGAGACGGCGCCTCGGCATGATCTTCATCCTGATTCTGACGCTTTCCCCCCATCAGGCGCTGAATGGCCTCAGCGGTACGCTCACGCATTGGCCGGTTCGACTGGCTCTTCAGGAAGTTCCGGCGGGCAATCTGGTTAAACAACTCAATCAGAATTGAGAAGCCGATTGCGGCGTACAGGTAACCTTTCGGAATATGGAAGCCAAAACCTTCGGCAATCAGACTCAGACCGATCATCAACAGGAAGCTTAAACAGAGCACGACCACTGTCGGGTGATTGTTCACAAAGCGCGTCAGCGATTTGGACGCCAGCAGCATCACGCCCATGGCGATCACCACGGCGGTCATCATGACTGCCAGATTGTTCACCATACCGACGGCGGTGATCACCGCGTCAAGGGAGAACACCGCATCCAGCACCACGATTTGTGCCACCACCGACCAGAAACTGGCGTAACCGCGATTGTTGTTGCCGTGGCTTTCATGCCCCTCCAGCCGCTCATGCAGTTCGGTGGTGGCTTTGAACAGCAGGAAGATTCCGCCCAGCAGCAAAATCAAATCACGTCCTGAGAAACTGAATTGCGCAACGCTGAACAACGGCGTAGTGAGTTTGACCATCCATGAAATAAGCGACAACAAACCGAGGCGCATGATCAGCGCCAGCGATAAACCGATAATGCGGGCTTTATCGCGCTGTTTAGGCGGCAGTTTATCGGCAAGGATGGCAATAAACACCAGATTGTCGATGCCCAGAACAATCTCGAGCACCACAAGTGTCAGCAAACCGACCCAAATCGATGGGTCCATTAAAAATTCCATATCAGGCCCCGTTATGAGCAGTGTGAGAACAAAGACGCAATACGTTCCCGCCAGACAAAGTCTGTGGGTTGTGATCAGTGGGGATCAGTGGAAACGCTTTCAATGCGACGATAACCCGACCTGAAAAGGTGAAGTTGCCGGAAAAAAGAGGTGAAAAAATAGAGGATAAGTGACGTCGGTGACAGTCCATAGGGAGGGCTGAGGCCCGATACTCCTGTTCAATAGTGTGGAAAACAACTCTATCAGGAATCATTAATGTGGAAAAGAATGTTTTTTTACCGGCAGCATCGTTTTGTAACACCTATGCTGTTTTTATATGCAATGCACCAACACATTCACTTCAGGTATTTCAATAGCAGACAGAAGTCACAAAATTTATTTTTTCACACACTAAAATAAATCGGGTCGCACAACCTGTTGAGGTTTTGCAGTACATACTTTTTATTGTTTATCAGAAAGTAATGCCTTAAACGCAAGGACGTTCTGAGTCAGACACTCAATGAACATTGCGCAAGGACAGCAAACATTCGCTGAAGGAATAAAAAGCGGTGAATGACATCAGCACCATCACTTATGTGCATAACCCTTCACAGGGTTAACAGAGGAGGTAGCGAGTGAGTATTGCTATTATCATCGGCACGCATGGGTCAGCAGCGGAACAGTTGCTGAAAACGGCGGAAATGATCTTAGGTGAACAGGACAACGTTGCCTTTATCGATTTCGTTCCCGGCGAAAATGCCGAAACATTGATTGAGAAATACACGGCAAAGCTGGGTGGGCTTGATACCAGCAGCGGCGTTCTTTTTCTGGTTGATACCTGGGGAGGCAGCCCGTTTAATGCCGCCAGCCGTATCGTTGTCGATAAAGAAAACTATGAAGTCGTCACCGGGGTTAACATCCCAATGCTGGCAGAAACCTTTATGGCGCGTGACGACAATCCTTCCTTTGCGGAACTGGTCGCCATCGCCGTTGAGACCGGCCGTCTCGGTGTCAAAGCCCTGAAAACACCTGAACCAGCAACGGAAACGCCTGTGGCTCATCCTGCTGCTTCAGCCCCAAAAGTTGCTGCTCCTGCCAAACCTACTGGTCCTAACGATCATATGAAAATCGGCCTGGCCCGTATCGATGACCGCTTGATTCATGGTCAGGTTGCGACGCGCTGGACCAAAGAAACCAATGTTAACCGCATTATTGTTATCAGTGACGAAGTCGCTGCTGACCACGTGCGCAAAACATTGTTGACTCAGGTTGCTCCTCCGGGCGTGACTGCCCACGTTGTTGATGTTGCTAAAGCTATTCGCGTGTATGACAACCCAAAATATTCCGGCGATCGCGTCATGCTGTTATTCACCAACCCAACCGACGTCCTGCGCGTGGTGGAAGGTGGGGTGAAAATCACCTCGGTGAATATCGGTGGTATGGCATTCCGTCAGGGTAAGACTCAGGTTAATAACGCCGTATCCGTCGATGAAAAAGATATCGAAGCTTTCAAGAAATTGAATGCTAAAGGTATTGAGCTTGAGGTGCGTAAGGTCTCTTCCGACAGCCGCCTGAAGATGATGGATCTCATTAACAAGATGAATTAATAAACTCAGCGAATTAAAGCGACAGATTTCCTCAACGTTGTCTGTTTTTGATGAGCTTATTTTACTCAGCGTTTTTTTGGTTATAGGAGAAGTGCAATGGAGATCACCACACTACAGATTGTGCTGATATTTATTGTTGCATGTATTTCCGGGATGGACTCCATCCTGGATGAGTTCCAGTTCCACCGTCCGCTGGTGGCTTGTACATTGATCGGTATTATTCTCGGCGATATGAAAACCGGGATCATTATCGGTGGTACGTTGGAAATGATTGCTCTGGGTTGGATGAACATCGGTGCCGCCGTGGCCCCTGATGCCGCCCTCGCCTCCATTATCTCAACCATTCTGGTTATCGCAGGTGGTCAGTCGGTCGGTGCGGGTATTGCCCTGGCTATCCCTCTGGCGGCCGCTGGCCAGGTTCTTACCATCATCGTTCGTACTATCACCGTGGCCTTCCAACATGCGGCTGACAGTGCGGCAGAGCGCGGCAACTTAAGTACGCTGTCCTGGATCCACGTTTCGGCGCTGATCCTGCAGGCCATGCGTATCGCTATTCCTGCCGTGATCGTGGCTGTTTCTGTCGGTACCGAAGTTGTTCAGGTCATGCTGTCTTCCATTCCTGCAGTCGTCACCAATGGTCTGAACATCGCAGGCGGCATGATTGTCGTTGTCGGTTACGCGATGGTCATCAACATGATGCGCGCTGGCTATCTGATGCCGTTCTTCTACCTCGGTTTCGTTACCGCTGCTTTCACTAACTTCAACCTGGTTGCCTTGGGTGTGATTGGTGTGGTTATGGCAGTGCTGTACATCCAGTTGAGTCCTAAATACAACAAGTCTGCACATGCAGCGGGACCAGCACAGGGTGTTAACGATCTCGATAACGAATTGGATTAAGGGTGAAAGAAATGGTTGATCAAACTGCAGTTAGCCAAACCCCAGAAAAAAAACTGACACCGGGTGATATTCGTGGTGTGTTCTTGCGCTCGAATCTGTTCCAGGGTTCATGGAACTTCGAACGTATGCAGGCACTGGGTTTCTGTTATTGCATGGTACCGGCGATTCGTCGTCTCTATCCTGAAAATAACGACGCACGTAAAGCGGCGATCAAACGCCATCTGGAGTTCTTTAACACCCATCCTTACGTTGCAGCCCCTGTGCTTGGCGTGACGTTGGCGATGGAAGAACAACGTGCCAATGGTGCGCCGATTGATGATGCGGCAATCAACGGCTTGAAAGTCGGCCTGATGGGCCCACTGGCCGGTGTCGGTGACCCGATCTTCTGGGGTACTGTTCGCCCGGTGTTCGCAGCCCTCGGTGCTGGTATCGCGATGAGCGGTAGCCTGCTCGGACCTTTGCTGTTCTTCATCCTGTTTAACCTGGTACGCCTGCTGACCCGCTATTACGGTGTAGCCTACGGCTACACCAAAGGTGTCAATATCGTTAACGATATGGGCGGCGGTTTCCTGCAAAAACTGACTGAGGGGGCGTCAATTCTCGGCCTCTTTGTCATGGGAGCCTTGGTTAACAAATGGACGCACGTCAATATTCCATTAGTGGTATCGAGGATAACCGACCAGACCGGTCATACGACGGTAACAACGGTACAAACTATCCTCGATCAGTTAATGCCGGGCCTGGTCCCGCTGTTGCTGACCTTCGGTTGTATGTGGTTGTTGCGTCGTAAAGTTAATGCCCTGTGGATCATCATTGGCTTCTTCGCCATTGGTATCTTTGGTTACTGGATTGGCCTGCTAGGTCTTTAATCGCAGACAAAACCGGGGGACACTCTCCCCCGGTTTTTTTATGCCCGTTGATTGGGCTATCATGTTGTCCCGCCGGTTACACACCCGGTAAGTCCGCTGGAGAAGTTTCATGTCCGTCACTGATATCGTCCTCGCCCTTTTCTCTCTTCTGCTGCTGGCGTATGCCGTCTACGATGAATTCCTGATGGGAATGAACAAAGGAGTCACCCGCCTGAAGGTGAATTTACGCCGTCGCAACAAACTGGACTGCATAATCTTCATTGGTCTGCTGGCGATTTTGCTCTACAACAACATCAATGCGCAGGGAACCGCGGTAACCAACTATTTATTAATCGCCCTGGCGCTGATCGCTTTCTATATTTCATTTATCCGCTGGCCAAAACTGTTGTTTAAAACAACAGGCTTTTTCTATGCCAATGCTTTCATTACTTATGACCGTATCAAAGCGATGAATCTTTCAGAAGATGGCGTTTTAGTGATTGATCTGGAACAGAGAAAATTATTAATCCGGGTAAATAACATGGATGACTTACAGAATATTTATAATTTAATGATTGAAAATCAGTGAGTTACAACAAGTATGCAATGGGCTATATTTGATAGCCTTATATTTAATTCATATCCTTTGGCCACAAATATATATTCATCATTAAGTCCACAGTTTGTGAGTTTATTATTTAATCAATGTAATTAATGTGTGTACTTAATGAAAATCATTAGCCTGAAAAAACCTAAACCTTATTTTATTTGTTGTTGTTCTCAATTTAAATATTATGTTAAGGTTGCGCCGTCATTTGGGGAGTAGCCGGTTTTTACATCAATTTGCCCTGCGCAAAGTATGTGAAAACGCCCGTATCAACATACTCGTTTTAACAATAAAACGTGGTGCGGGCAGCCTGAAAGGTTGGCGAGACCATAGACGCGTAGCTCCGTCGTAAGGTTGGGGGTGGGTTACGTGTATATGGAAATACCCGGCCGGGGTTACTCTCGTGAATTTATCCGCAACGCTTATTCTGGCTTTTGGCATGTCAATGGACGCTTTCGCGGCGTCAATCGGCAAAGGAGCCTCTCTTCATCGTCCACGCTTTCGTGAAGCCTTGCGCACCGGTCTCATCTTTGGTGTGATCGAAGCCATTACTCCGCTGATCGGTTGGGGCATTGGCCTGGTCGCCAGCAAATATATTATGGCGTGGGATCACTGGGTGGCATTCACCCTGCTGTTTATCCTCGGCGCACGCATGATTGTCGAAGGCCTGAAAGATAAACCTGAAGAAGAGAGCACCAGTCAACGCAGTCACGGCTTCTGGATACTGGTGGTCACCGCCGTAGGTACCAGTCTTGATGCCATGGCGATTGGCGTCGGCCTGGCCTTCCTGCAGGTCAATATTATTCATACTGCTTTAGCTATTGGCATGGCGACCATGATCATGGCCACCCTCGGAATTATGCTCGGACGGTTTATTGGCCCACTGTTAGGTAAATGGGCTGAGGTACTTGGAGGGGTGGTACTGATTGGTATCGGCTTTAATATCCTGCTGGAACATTTAGGCTATATCGGCTGAGATTCCTGCTGGTGCGTCATCAGAATTACGCTGATGCAATCTGATGACGAAATCCGTTTCGCAGGCAAATACCCTTTCATTTTTTAATGCCGTCCCCATCTCTTGTGTTGCACGCCACGCAAACGGCGTCATCTGCAACAAATCAAAGGCTTCAGTGCCGCTGAGTGTCATAGGATATGCCAATGTCTCCGAGCGTATCCGCTCAAATCCTGCCAGCTGTTCATCCATTTCTGCGTGTAGTTGCACCTCTGAATAAAGACAGGCCTTAAGCTGATATAAGTGCCTCGGCCCGGGAGCTACGGTCAACACCAGACCGCCCGGCTTGACTGCGCGATATAATTCTTCCGCCTTACAGGGCGCATAAATTCGTAACACAGCATCGAGAGATTGATCAGCAAACGGCAGACGATGGCTGGAAGCCACACAAAACTGCACGTTGTGATAACGTTTCGCAGCATTACGTACAGCCACTTTCGCAACGTCCAGCCCAAAGACGGTGATAGCCCTGTGTTGCATGAGTCTGCTTGCCACTTCGGTAGTGTAGTACCCTTCGCCACAGCCGATATCCAACAATGTTTCAGCATCAGCGGGAAGCACTTCATCAAGCAATTGTGCAGTGCGATCGCGCAACGGCTGATAATGTCCGCCATCCAAAAAGCGACGCCGTGACACCATCATCTCAGGGCTGTCTCCGGGTTGCTTTGAACGCTTATGCTGTACGGGCATCAAATTGACATACCCTTCTTTCGCATGGTCAAACTGATGATTCTGCGGGCATCGCCACTGTTTTTCAGTGAGTGTAAGTGGTTGATGGCAAAGCGGGCATTGATAACTCATGAAGGATCCAAAGATGTGTCAGGGCGCCAAACTGCATAATGTCGTCAAGTCTAAAGAAGGCACCTGTCAGTTGCAACTGCTGGCATAATTGCGAAAAAGCCAGCTACACTAAGCGCTCGTGGCTTTACCTTTTGAAGTGATTTCATATGACTGATATTTCGGCCTTACTGAGCCAAATCCCCGGGACCTACTACGGTTTTGGCAATAAAAGTGCCTTGCTGCCTGACGTACTGCAACCCTTTGAAGCGACACGCCCCAATAAGAAGCAGGTCCACGGTGTGCGCATCGTTGACGTGGTCGAACCGGCTCAGGAGAGTGGAGAGGCCGATGGTTTTTATACCGCGTTACCCGGCATCTTACTGACTGTTTTCAGTGCAGATTGCCTGCCGGTGATCTTCTGCAGAAAGGATGGGAAGCGCGTTGGTGTGATTCATGCAGGCTGGCGAGGGCTGAAGGCCGGCATCATTGAGAAAATGGCTGAGCGCATCAATCAGGACGGTTCAACCGCTAACTGGGTGGCGTCAGTGGGTCCTTCGGCGCACCCTTGCTGTTATGAAGTCAGTCAGGCGTTGGTCGATGAGTTCCTGACAGAACTGGATCTGCCTCCTGCGCTGATGGTCCCTTCGCCACGGTATCTGAACCTTGCAGCCATTGCTGAAGCTAAACTGTATCAACTTGGCTTTGGATCGGTAGACCACGCCGGTAGCTGTACGATTTGCAGCACGGTTTCTGACACATCCGGTAGCGAGAGTTATAAATACACCAGCTTTCGCCGCAATAGCCACCAGCGGGCTGAAAACCCTGCACATCCAGGTATCAGTGGCAGAAACCAGCAGTCAGGTATCATCATCATTCCAAAGTGACAGAGACAAAAAAACCCGCACATGGCGGGTTTTTACAGCGCTAGGCTGCTTAGATAGCCATTACGTTCACGGCTGAAGGGCCTTTCTGGCCGTCCTGGATTTCGAACTCTACGTTCTGGCCTTCAGCCAGAGTTTTGAAGCCGTTACCCTGGATTGCAGAGAAGTGTACGAACACGTCTTTGCTGCCGTCAGCAGGAGTAATGAAACCGAAACCTTTAGATTCGTTGAACCACTTAACTTGACCTTTGATCTTTGCCATCTTGAGTATTTCCTTTGGATTGTTTTTAACCGCCCGAAAGCGTTACATAGACAAACTAGAGTCGTTACTGCTTGAGGCACTAAGATATAAATCGGCAGAGAAGCGGTATTCAACGATAACGTTTTTACTCAGGTCTTCTTTACTGAAAATGCCACACATATACAGAACCGTACCTCGTTTTACCCAGATGCGTTATCACATACTCTGAATTCGATGGCAAGCCATTTTTAATCAGTGATGGATGTGTCGCACATATTTGAGTTGCTTAGCGGCGGTGACTCTCCTGCTAAGCTGAAATATGTTGATAGACATGCTTTTTTCTGCTTAACAGTTCAATCAGCCTGTCACTCAAAGCAATAACGACCCGCCCTGATTATTGATCATTTAATGCCGTACGATAAGCGTGAAAAACACATTTATTTGAATTTTTATCTTTTACGTTATTCCCCAGAGGGCTGAGGTAAACCGGACCCTTTGCGCGTGGAATACACCCGATGTCCCACCCACTTCAGATTGGTCAGATGACATTCAACCCTATGTTGCCTGCCTTGTATGGCAGAAAAGTGTCAGACAGGCGAGAAACAGTCTGTTCATTTTTAAACCGTACTGAGATCGCTGCAGGCGTCACATTACTGACGGGTTATGCATTAGCCAAAAGAGGCGTACCCTCAGCCTGCGGTGCAATAGATTCATGATAAGCGAATAAACTGCACCGTGACCGTGCAGAGGTGCTGTTATTTTTGTTAAAAAATTCCGAATGCAAAAAAATGACAAACCTAAAGTAAATGTCCTGATGAGAAAAGGGAAATAGCGGTCAACATCAATTTTTGACAATATGATGAAATAATAATTTTCCGAAGATTACATTGTTGTGGCAGGTATTATCACTCTCTCTATCTCCTGCGCTTCGACATAAATATAATTCACCATGTTAAGTAATAATTTAACCGTGACGTACTTCACGATTTTATTTATTGATGGAGAAAAAAGCCTTCAACGCTCAACTTGTTATGCGCAGTAGACTTCCCGCCTCTGGTGATCCTGGCCTCATGCAAGATAGGATCTTCTGTGCGAATTAAAAATGCAGCAGGCAATAAAGAGCTGCCTTTATTCCCTGCTGCTTCAAACATCATTTCAGTCCGGTAATATACTCTGGCCTATTTTCAGCGGTGAAAAATGCGGCCCTATATCCTTTCTCCCCAGCGTCGCCTGGGCTAATTCCAGTAAAGGCGCATCCAGGGATTCATCGGCCAATTCAAATACACCCCAATGAATGGGTACGGCTTTACGGCATTTTAGCTCGGAAAACACCGTCACGGCCTGCTGGGGATCCATATGCTGTGCACTCATGAACCATCTTGGTGCATAAGCGCCAATAGGGATGGCAGCAAGATCGAAGGGACCCAACCGGTGACCGATCTCTTTAAACTGATTGCTATAACCACTGTCGCCGGAGAAATAAAAACGCAGTGCCGCGCTGCTCACCACCCAACCACACCACAAAGAGCGATTACGATCCCAGGGTGTCCGCATACTCCAGTGGCGCGCAGGAACGGCATGGAAAGTCAGCCCCCACATGCTGTGCTGCTGCCACCAGTCAAGTTCTTCAACATAGTGTGCCCCCTGACGTTCTATCCAGCGCTTCATCCCCAAAGGTACGATAAAAATCAGCTGCGGAAATCGCTTCAGCAGCTTTTTGATGGTCGACTTATCCAGATGATCATAGTGATTATGCGACAACAGGACATAATCAATTTGCGGCAAGTCTGCGACGCTGGCCGCTACCGGAGTCTTTCTTTTCGGGCCGTAAAACCGCAATGGCGATGCCCGGTCAGAAAGTGCGGGGTCGGTCAGTACAGTTTTCCCAGCAACCCGGAGCAGTAAGCACGCGTGGCCGAGAAACCACAGCCGGTCTTCTGTCCCGTTGAAATCCGCTTTTTGCCACCACTGCGCAATAAACTGCTGATAGCCCATCTTGGGTGGTTTTGGCAATTGCTGCGTTTTACGCTCGCGTTGCCACCGTTTAAAGTCGCCATCCTTGCGATCATGGGGTTCAGGATTGGTGAATCCTTCCGGCGTATGGTGCGCCCTTGTAGCATCGTAATAGCGATTCTTGACGGTCATAACACTCCTGCGGTTTCGGGACAATAAATCACAACTGCGCGGGTTGTTGCCTGTTCCGATCACAGGCCAAACCTTTAAATAACATAAAATCCACAAACAATGCTTATCACAAAGTGCATGTAAATGTGGCCAGCATGAACCCGACAGGCCAACCTTCCCGCCTTCTTCCCGCCTTAAGTAAATCTTAAGAAGACAATGTTGTTATGGTGATAAGTAACTCAAGGAGGCAACATGACTCAGCACAATTCAAGCCGTTCAAGCCTTTTCATCGAACGTGTTAACAACGGATTTAACACGCAGCGTCAATACTGGGCACTCTGGTTCAAATCACGTCTTCGCCGCACTCGGGTGCCGCAGGTCTTTATGCTGATGGCTGGCGTACTGCTCAGCGCATTAATGCTGAGCATCGTTATGGCGACCATTGTTACTTTTGACATCGCTTTGCTTTTGGTTTCAGTGCTCAAAAGGCCATTTCACCGCAAAAAAACTCTGCGGTTCACGGTATTCAGGGCCAATGCATGAGTCAGACCGTTAAATAAAAACCGCGCTGAAAGGTAAGTTTCAGCGCGGTTGGGTATTAATGGAAAACAGTTGTACAAAGTCTTACTGCATACACAGCGTTAAGGCTTTCCTCAGGCCGCCTCGGCACAAAGTTTGGTGAGATTTCTGGCTCCGATCATAAGGGTAGCAACGTAGGATTGTCGGCGGGTAACAACTTCTACCGCCACTCGAGCATTTTTATATTTGATCAGGTAAGTCGAGGGCCAGCCCTGGCGTCGTGTGCCATAAGCTTTTTCGTGACTGTCAATGGCTGCATGGGCAACCACCAGATGGGAGAGAGTTTTATCACCTTTAATGATGCGCTTCATAATGGACTCCGCCTTAGACACAATTGTCAAAATGAGGAAACATTAATCACTTGATACGCATCGCTTTATGCGACGCTTATTCGAATCACTTCTTTGCAACTTTGTTACAGATTGAGTATCTCTGCGGTTTTCTTTATGCGCAAGTTTTACTTAGCAGGAAGCAGATCATCGCTGCGCGCAGCGGTCTGTTGCTGTGAGCATTCCAGAGTCCCTGCTCACTGACGATCTGTGCTGACCAGGAGGTTTTATCCGGTGTTTCGGTCGCATTAAGGCTGATTTTGTTGGCGCAGATGATCGGCCATGCATCGGTGGGGTTATTACAATAATCTTTGCCTTTGACGCCGCCGTAGGGATACCACTTCTCAGGTTCTTCGCCGGTCAGCAGGGCAATACCGTGGTTCACTTCACTGTCGTTCTCTTCGGACCATTTAATCATGAGTCTTTCCATCATATGAAATTGCTGCGTTGCAATGAGGCTACGACAAAATTAAGACAGTTTTATGACCGGTGAAGTGACAGTAAAGTACAGATAAAGAAAAGCCCGCCGGGATTGGGCGGGCTCTCATCAAAAACGAAGGATTATCTTTCTGGAATAAACCCACGCAGACTGAGTGCAGAATCATCATCCATCAATTCCACGGGTGCCTGCCCCTCAACCTGCCCGGCTAAAATTTTCAACAACTCAGTTTGTTGGCGCTGATGATCAGCAATTTCCTGCAAAAGCTGAATTTGTTGGTTGGCGCGGACGCTGGCCCGATTGACAACAAACCACAGCAGTAAAAACAGTAAAACAAAAAGTACACACAGCACCAATGAGGCCAGGCTGGATTGGCCCATTGCGAGATCAAACATTGACTACCCTACTGCTTAATTTTTCCGAACGGATATCTTACCACTCCAACTCGGTCAGGGAAGACATTCGCAAAAAAACAGCGCTTCCGGCTCCAGGACCTCCGCCCACAATGCTACCAGGGGATAAAAGAGGTGATCGAACAGACACCCAGATCAAAATTTCCACCCTGGTCACAATAGCTATTCAGCGCAAGAAGATACAACGCGACGCAGACAAACAGAAAAACCACGAACATCAAGATTTTCCTGATATTGAAGACTGGCCTTTTCAGTTTGACGGCACCTTGCTTACGGTTTAAAGCGCGTTTATTGAGGCTCAAAGTCTGCACCCGACACGTAGATAATAATTGATTAATCCTACGCCATGGAACTTAAACAAAATTATAACAAAGTATTCTGCATATTCTCCCTGAGCACGGATTCCTTAACGACATGTCGTAGAAATGTCTGACACGGCCCTTCAATGGAATCAGGGACATTCCACCGCTTCTCATTCCTGAGCAATAGCACAGAGATTTACACTGAATGGTCCTGTAAAGGGTCATTTTTATGCATTCTGAAGCAGCTAAGAATTACCTGTATTTTTCAGTGAGGGATAGCGATGAAATATCCATTACATCTATACTTCTCAACATCCTGAGGCCCTCAGGAAATACAATAAGAGGAATACTGCTGATGAGTGCAATCAAAGCCATCATAGTACTGGCGATTATTTACGCCGTTTTTCTGTTTTCAGGTTATGGCGTGACGGTAGGCAGCAGTGAAAATGCCGCAGGCTTGGGGCTTAAGTGTCAATATTTGACAGCGAGGGGCATCGTCGATTCCCAGTATTTGCATACTGACAGCGGGATTATCGGCGTGGCTAAATGTCCTATTTTCAAACAGGTCGATGAAGTCGTAGATAAAAAATAATGCTCAGGATGCCTGCTATTGCGGGCATCCTTCTTTACTATTCCACCATACCGCGATTAACTGTCGTGCTTGGTAAATTTCAGATCAATAAGAGAGATGGCTTTCTCGATAGCGCGTTTAGTCACAGGATCTGACCCTGCCGGGTGGCGTGAGAAATCAATACTTTTCAGCTGATGCGACATTTTGTCACGCACTTCCGTCGGCGCAATCACATCGATCACATCCAGAATCTGCTTAATCACTAACTGACACGCCACCAGATCGGATTCAAATTCCTGCTCTTTCGTTAATAGCTCAGACATGCGGGCTCCTTTCTCTATTCCACTCATCATAAAATTGCGGCCGTCAGAATAACATGTCGCGTACTCTTTTTACCCCGCCCTGTTCGTTATCTCAAAGGTTGCCGCCAAGGCTGCTCAAATATCAGCCAAACGGACAGGCCCGGCTGTGGTTATAACAGCAAATCTTCTATGCTTAATAGAGTGGAGCGAAAAGGGGAAACTATGTTCGCACTTGTATTAACCATTTGTTATCTCGGTGGCGGCTGCGAAGATTTAGCCATCGATGCTTTTGATACCAAGCAACAATGTATGGTGGCTATGCGCCAGGAAGGTTTACGCCACGCGGCATGTTACCCCATTGAAGATTTCATTGATGGTTACTGGTCACCGGCTCAGGAAAATGCCGACTTCTGAGGCCAAGATCCCCTATTTTATGCTGTTCTTGGCCCTTGCTTAACATAAATGTAACTAAAGTATTGCCAAACATGACGACCAAAGGTATCACTACCCTGTTACTCATTGATATTTAACTATATTGACAGGGCAGGAAATGGCAATGACGATGCAAAGACGTAAAGCGGTTTTCAAGAAAATCCCTCTGGCTCTCTTTCTTTCCGGTGCTTTCCTTACTTACTTTCCCGCGTTTGCCGCACAGGTACCTGCAGGCGTTGAACTGGCAGCAAAACAGGAAATAGTGCGTAACAACGGCAGCGAACCGGCTTCCCTTGACTCCCACAAAGTCTCCAGCGATGTGGAATTCAATATTCTCGGCGATCTGTTCACCGGTCTTGTGATCATTGATGACCAGGGCAATCCTCATCCCTCTTTAGCCACAAGCTGGGAGAATAAAGATAACAAGGTCTGGACGTTCCATTTACGCCCGGATATCAAATGGTCTGACGGCTCACCCATTACCGCTCAAGACGTGGTCTTCAGCTGGCGTCGCTTGGTCGACCCGACTATCGGTTCACCGTACGCGACCTATCCCGGCAGTATGCACATGCTTAATGCCGTTGATATCGTCAACGGCAAGAAGAAACCGGATACGTTGGGCGTGAAAGCGCTGGATGAACACACGGTTGAGGTCACGCTGGATCAACCTATTTCTTATTTCCTCGGTATGCTGGCCCACCCGACCCTCTTCCCGCTCAATGAGGCCGCCATTACAAAATACGGTGATAAATGGACTCAGCCGGGCAATTTAGTCAGCAGCGGTCCTTTTAAACTTGATAGCTGGACAGTCAACGAACGCGTTGTTGCCGTGCGCAACCCTAATTATTGGGACAACGAACACACCGTCATCAATAAAGTCACGTATTTACCGATTGTTTCCGGCACCGCAGACGTAAACCGCTATAAAGCCGGCGAAATTGACATCACATCAACGGTTCCAGAAATACAATTTTCCTCACTGAAAAAACAGTTGGGTGGTCAGGTTCACGTCGGCCCTAAACTGGGTGTTTATTACTACTCACTGAATACGTCCAAACCGCCATTTAACGATGCCCGCGTCCGTTTAGCCCTCAACCTTGCCTTAGATAAAGACATTATTGCTGGCAAAGTGTTGGGCCAGGGGCAAAAGCCGGCATGGAATATCGTCCCGGATAACACCGGTGGTTTTGATTTTAAGAAAAGTAAATATCAGCAAATGACTCAGGAACAGCGTGTCGCTGAAGCGAAAAAACTGCTCAGTGAGGCCGGTTATGGCCCTGATAAGCCCCTGAAATTTAATCTGCTGTATAACACCTCAGAATCACATCAGCGCATCGCTATCGCAGCGACATCCATGTGGAAGAAAAATCTGGGCGTTGACGCCACACTGCAGAATCAGGAGTGGAAAACCATGCTGGATACCAAGCGTCAGGGAAACTATGACGCTATACGTTATGCCTGGATTGCCGATTACAACGAGCCATCAACGTTCCTCAATACACTGCGCACGGGTGACAGCGAGAACTCATCGAAGTTTAGTGATCCCGCTTATGACAAAGCGCTGGATAACGCTTTAAATGCAACCGACAAAGCGCAAGTCGGTCAGTATTATCAAGAGGCTGAAAATATTTTGAGTACTCAGGTACCGGTGATCCCGCTGTACCAGTATGTAAGTGCCAAACTGGTCAAACCTTATGTGGGTGGCTATGACAATCTCAGCCCGCTGGGATATATCTACGCCAAAGATTTATACGTTATTAAGCATTAAAAACGTTATTAAATAATCGGTAACACCTGTTTTCATACGGCTTTCTGGCAGGCTTCAGCCACCGGGAAGCCGTATTCGCACCCTGCCATCGGCCCCCTGTTTTCTTCACATGCTAAAAATCCCTGCTCCACGAGACTTGCCACGCCGTGTCCAGATGCTAAATTGGGTATAAATCACACAACGGGAGGTAAGATGAAATTCTCGGAAAGTGAGATCCAACCACTATGGGATGAAGTCTCGCGCATTATTGGTGATGCCGTCATTCAACTGCATCATCACGGTAAACCCTTTAACGCGGAGGCACTGGTCGGGTATCTTAGCCACCAACTGGGCGAAGCCGGAGAGGTAAAACGCCGCGTCCTGCTGGGTGCTGCGATTAATATGTTGAAAACTAACCGCATGCGTAACTGATCACCCGCATCAGGTCAGGCTGAAAGCACAATCTCGGGCGACACTGTGCGCAGACACTTTTCGAGCACCACATAACTGCCTTTATCGCCATACACGTGGCTGTTGATCACCATCCAGTGCAGTGTGGCTTCAAAGTCTGCAATCAGTTCCCGTGCATCCAGCCACGGTTCTCCGACTCTTTCTCCTTCGTGATCGATAAAAAAGTAGTCGTAATTCGCGGCCGTAACAAAAATGCTGCTTGGCGCATCGGCATTCGCTTCTTTATCGATAGCCCACCCGATGACCTCCTCCCCAAGTTCCCCCTGAGCCAGCGCCCGGTTGATGATCCCCAGCGTATCGAACTCAACGGGGCGGGGTAATGCCTCGATCATTGTGGCCCTAATTGTTTTATAAAAAAGAACGAAATTTTGCATGACCACCTCGAATATGCACCCACTCATCCTCCGGCTACACACGTAGCCAGAGGATAATTGTCGGTAAACTGATTTATTAATTAGAAGGTTCGCAGTAAAAAGCGTTACCTCAACGTCACTCACCCATCTTATTTAGACTGAGCCGCCCTTCCCTGAGCAAACAGAAATATTCTTTGGGTAATATCATCCGCCCCCAGGATATTACCTTTTTGTTCCAGGTTGGCGCGGGCGTAGGCAATATTATGGGCCTGATCGACCATCGTGATCACCTTATCACGCGTATTTTTATCAAGATTCCCAAGTAAAGTTGTCAGGATTGCCTGATAAGCGTTCGACGCGTAGGTCAGCTGTTTTTCGCGTTGTTCAAGCGCATCAATACGCGCTACCAGAGACTGCAAAAGGTCATGATCAGACATAGCGGCATCCTTCTGTTCTGGTGGATATGACCTCATTTAATACTGGCAGCGAATGAGTGCTCCATGCATACCACAAGGTTTGTTAATAAGTTTAGCAGAAACAGAAAAAGTGCTTTGTGGCCGTTTACCCCCGGAGGTAAACATCCGGCTGATAGCGCTCCATCAATATATTCATTAAACCAATATTCAACAGATCATCAACTCCCTGTGCTAATGAATCGAGTTGTAACTGTGATAATTATTTTTACTGGCAAGCGAACGCAGATGCCTTCTGGTTTACCACGCTATATCGAAAATTTTGCGTAACAACCGCAGTACCTGGTTACAGATAGATGAATGGCATAACGTCCCGTGCTGTGACATTTTCACCATCAGGTTTACTGGATTAACATGATGAAGAGTGAGATGAGATTTATGGCAAGAAATACGGTTACAACTCTGGCTTTAGCACTGATGCTTTCAGCAAGCTCATTGGCTCATGCGGCCGGTTGCATTAAAGGGGCTGTCGTTGGCGGAGTTGCAGGACATCTTGAGCATCATGCCGTTCTCGGGGCCATGGCCGGTTGCGCCGTGGGCCATCATATGGCGGCAAAAGCCAAGGCCGAGCAGGCTAAAGCGGCGGGAAAATAGTCGCATATTCACTGCATGGCACCACGTTTTACTCACTTAATCACTCAGTTTAAGACGGCGAGACTACCCGGTTTCGCCCTTCCTGCTTAGCACGATACAGCGCTTCATCCGCTTTTTTCAGTACCCGCTCGACCTGATTCTTACCATGGCCCCCCGCAGCAACACCCAAAGAGATGGTGATCTTACTGGCCTGTGGTATCTGCATCTCTTCGACACTTTGGCGCAAACGTTCAGCAATTAACGTTGCCACTTCAAGTGACGTACCTGGCAATACCATCAGAAACTCTTCCCCACCGTTACGGCACAGGATATCGCTCTCTCGCGAACCTGCACGAATTTGCTGGGCCAGTTGCTTGATCACCTCATCACCTACATCATGACCATGGGTATCGTTGATCTTTTTGAAATGGTCGATATCCAATGCAATCACTGAAAAATTCAGCTTCATTTGCTGAATATACTCCAGTGCGCTCGCCAGCCCGCGTCGATTGAACAATCCGGTCATCGGATCGGTTTGTACTTCAAACTTCAGCTTGCCGATTTTTTTTTGCAGCAAACTGATGCCAACCAGCAATGCACGCTTGAGCTGCGTCGCCTCAAAATACCAATCGGGTATCAAACGGATGCTATTAGAGATGTCCGGTTTGTCCATGTTATTGGCACTGCTTGCCAACTGACGGAGCGGTCGCGCAATCAAACGCGACAGGATCCAGACGCACAACAGCGTTAATAACGCCAGCGGCGTTAAGTGACGCAGCACCTTAAACATCAGCCCCTGCAACGGTTTAAGGGTCGAGTCTGTCGGCCTGATCGTAATGATAGCCCACCCGGTTGAAGGCACCACCGCATAGCCCGCCAATACGGGCTCACCCACAGTATTGACCATCGTCATGCTGCCATTTGACACATTTCTGACAGCGTATGTAATCGGTTTAGGCGCCAGCACTTCACCGATGCGCGCAGGGTCATGGTGGTAGAGGATCCGCCGGTTGCGATCAAGTACCACAATGTAGGAACCATCGCGGTAATAGTGCTCCCCCAGCAATTCGTTAAGTATGCTTTTTTGGCGTAAGTAAATAGTGCCGCCAATATATCCGCGGTAAAGGCCCTCAGCGGTAATGATCGGGGTGGAAATATTGATTACCAGATTATTGGCGGCCGAAATATAGGGCTTGCTGATCAACGGTCGGCGCAGTTTCAGGGCTTCGAGGGCACCGGGGGTGCTCAGCTTGCGTCCCATTAATTGCAGGCTGTCAGGAGATGTGGCGCGGATAAAACCCTGCGCATCGGTGATCCCCACCGAGTTAAAACTGTCACTCTGGTATTTCAGACGTGCAGTTTCTGCCTGCAGGGCGGCAGTATCGTCAAACTTAGCCGCTGCAATACGGCTGCTGTAGGACAGCTGTTTTTGCATGCTAAGGATAAAAAGCTCAGTGCTGGATGCAAGTTTAGTGGCATAAACCCGATTAGCTTCCAGCGTATTGTCGATAAGCAACTGCCGCTGCACACTGTAACTGGCATAGAAACTGTTCGCCAGGGTCACAAAAGCACTGGTCACGGCCAGAATCAGGATCAGGCGACGTAGATCGAGACGAAAAAAGACGCTGAAAAAAGATGAACGTGACAAGGTAATGGCCCCGGAGAAAAAAGTGGCTAATGTTTACCACCGTCGGCTCTTCTGCACAAGAAGATGGGCAAAAAAACGTCTGCCATTTCGAGGCGACAGCCCTGGCTTTGGCCTCTACGCCACAGGTATTGAAACCATCACGAAATTCTCAAGAAACCTGGTTTCGGCGGCCGTCTGGTTTTCAGCCATGATCCATAACTCAAGGTCAGTTATTCCCCCCATCTTCAGGAAAATTCTCATATAGTTTTGTCATCGGCATCATGCAATGGCAAAATGCTACAAACTCAATTTTGCGAATTTTTCGATTGAATACTTTTTTACGTTATGCATCGGTCGGGGTAGTCAACACACTTATCCACTGGGTCACATTCTTTGTACTTATATTTATAGGTGTAACCAGCCAAGCTTTGTGCAACTTTGCGGCATTCTCGCTCGCAGTTTCATTCTCTTTTTTTGCCAATGCACGATTAACGTTCAAAGCACAAACCACGACCTTGCGTTACCTGCTTTACGTTGGATTCATGGGCATGCTGAGTTACGCAGTAGGATGGGCGTCAGACTCATACCGTATCCAGCCAATATTCACCCTTATCGTCTTTTCAGTAATCAGCTTAGTTTGCGGGTTCTTTTATTCTAAATTCATCGTTTTTCGGAGTCATAAAGCGTGAGAATTTCCCTGGTAGTTCCCCTACTCAATGAGGAGGATGCTATACCAATTTTTTATAAATCAGTGCGCGAATTTCACGGATTCACAGGTTATGAGGTTGAAATAGTTTTTATCAATGATGGCAGTAAAGATGCCACAGAGTCGATTATTCGTGCTCTTTCCGTAGTGGATCCTCTTGTGGTTGCTCTTTCCTTTACACGTAATTTCGGCAAAGAATCTGCATTGTTTGCTGGACTTGAGCATGCGAGCGGAAATGCAGTAATTCCCATTGACGTAGATCTGCAAGACCCTATTGAGGTTATCCCTCTGCTTATAGAAAAGTGGCAAGCGGGAGCGGATACAGTACTCGCTAAACGAATTGATCGAAGCTGCGATGGACACCTAAAACGCAAATCAGCAGAATGGTTCTACAAAATTCACAATAAAATAAGTGACCCAAAAATAGAAGGGAACGTAGGCGATTTTCGCCTGATGTCACGAGAGATGGTCGAAAATATTAAACTCATTCAAGAGCGGAACCTATTTATGAAAGGTGTGCTTTCATGGGTAGGCGGCCGGACTGATATTATTGAGTATACCCGTGCAGAACGCATAGCAGGAAAAACAAAGTTCAATGGCTGGAAACTATGGAATCTAGCCATTGAAGGGATCACATCATTCTCTACCCTCCCTCTTCGTATTTGGACATACATCGGGCTATGCGTAGCGGCGATGTCCTTCTTATACGGCACCTGGATGATCGTAGATACTTTGGCATTTGGCAACCCTGTGCATGGCTACCCTTCTATTTTAGTATCGATACTCTTTTTGGGTGGAGTGCAACTAATCGGAATCGGTGTGCTGGGAGAGTATATCGGTAGAATTTATATTGAGACCAAGCATAGGCCTCGTTACATAATAAAAAGATGAGATGAGATTTTAAATGATTTGTAAAAATGACCAGAAGACCTTAGCGTTCTACTCGGGGGTAGCTCTGCTATTCATATATCCTCTTATCAACGCGGGGGTATTTTACAGAGATGATTTGGACAGAGCCATCACTGGACAATATGGGTGGCGTGGTTTAGGTAGGCCCATGGCAGATATTCTAATGAGAATCCTCTCTGCCAGCGGTCACTATAATCTTGACCTATTCCCATATACCATGCTTGCATCTTGCGTATTTTTAGGTGCTTCATCTTTATTGCTCAGCAAGCATTTAAATAGAATGGACGTTCCACACACAATTTTCGTTGCCGCCCTTTTAGTCTTCAATCCCTACATATTGCAAAATATCGCCTACAGATATGATTCTTTAGGAATGGCTATTGCCTTCTACTTAGCCGTTTTAGCGTATACTTATAGAGATAAAAGCATAATTCGTGAGAGAACGATAAAAATAATATCAGGCATTACTGCTTTAACACTATATCAGCCATGTGCAAACATATTTATCGGGTTACTTGCAGCAGACATTATGATCCTGGGGATTAGAAATAATTCATCCACATACGATTCAATAAAACTCGTCATAAGAAAAGCTGCAGAGTTTATATTTTTTTACATTTGTTATATGCTATTTTTTTCCACTAAAAACAACTCGCGTGCAGAGCTAATATCTCCTAACTCTGAAGGTTTAAAACGCTTATCCAATTCTATAAAAAATCTCTATGAACTTGTTTCATCTTACTTCCATGGTCCTGTATATATTTATTTTGCAATACCTATATTGATCGCGCTTTCATTTTCAATGACTAAATTTTTCCACAGCAAAAAAAAGTTATTGATATTTATTACGTTCACCATAGCGTCAGTTTTTATTTTTTCGTTTTCTCTATTGGGACCAACTATCTTCCTGCAGGAGGCTCCTGTGTTGCCAAGAACACTGATATCCTTCTCAGTACTGTTTGTGATCATCGCAATTTTAATCGTTGAACTCTGCCCTAAATTTAGATATTTAGCATTGATCCCTATAATTACAACCTTTGCTTTCAGCGCTCAACTTAGTAGCGCTCTAAAATCTCAACGTGATTACGAGGATTTTGTTTTTAGCATGGTAGCAAGAGATATCCTTAACTATAAAAATATAAAATCAATTGGAACTGTGGGTCAAGTAAATATTAATGAGCGGACAAAGTTGCTAATAGAAAACAAGCCACTAATTGGCTATTTCCTTAGTCCTGCTACTGAATTCCTTGCCTCATTTCAACTCATTAATAAAGGAATACCACAAATGTCACATGGTTATGGTGACGAACAGGGCAATAAACAAAATATTGAAAACATTGTAAAAGAGAACATAGCTCCGGTTGTTTCAAATAAAGACTACTCTATTTACATAAAAGATAGTTTAGCAGTGGTTAAATTAGGTAATGACAACCTTAACTAGCTGTCCATGTTGTGAATTCCCCAAGACGGTTGAGCAATAAAAAACGGGAGCTTTCTTAGCTCCCGTTTGGGTGAATCCGCAAATCCGAATTACATATTTGCGATCATCGCGTCACCAAACTCTGAACATTTCAGCAGTTTAGCGCCTTCCATTTGACGTTCGAAATCATAGGTCACGGTTTTCTTAGCAATCGCGCCTTGCATGCCTTTAACGATCAGGTCTGCCGCTTCGAACCATTCCATATGACGCAACATCAGAGCGATACAAATAAGGTAATACATTGATTTATAATGCGAATAGCCTACTTACCTTATCTCTTTATATGCAAAAGCTGGTGTTTGTAAATATTTGATTTTACTTAGAATAAATTTAGTTTTGCAGAAAGAATTTTGGCGTTTATCCTATCCTGATTCATTCTAAAAGGATAAAAAATGCCTCCGCTCGTATATGACAAAAAAACTCATCTTTACGACGTCAATGGTGACCTTTTGAGTGAGGTCAAAATCGATATTGTTCCGGGTGCTGTACACCTGTTGTATTTTGGTGAGCTGGAAGGAAATCAGATTTTAAAACTGGATGATGGCCGTGAAATCGTTTTGAAAGGATTTGAGCAAAATAAGGAAAATCCCTCTAAGCATATTGTGTATGCTGCAATTTAGTAAGGTGAAGAAGGCTCAATACGTATACTCTTGCGCATGCGTGATTTTTCAGTAAATTAGACGAGTCACTTTCCGGCTTCTGTTCACGACAATGCACATGTGTGAAATATCTATGCTCCATGCATGCCCCATAGATTCGTTTATACTTTTACCCGCATCGTGTACGCTGGATCACGCAGGACACCGGCATCAGATGATGCACCATCCTAAAAATTCCCAGCTGACTATATAGAAAGGCAACTCGCACACGTATCGAAAGATAAAATACGAGGCATCTATAATCACGCGCAGTAGTTGCCGGAACGCGCAGAGATGATGCAGTGGTATGCCGACTATCTCGATTCTCTGTGATCTGAAAGGTTGTAAGATGAACCTCAAATGGTAAGATCCGCTGAAATTTTTCAGGGTTGACACTGTGAAATCATTAACGGCACACAGACAGGCTGTGGTGTATGCATCTGTTGGCTTGGCTAACATAGCTGACTATCATGATATCCATATCAATAGCCGTAAAAGAGTTTTATCAAGAATTACTGCGCTAATTAAGACGAGCACAATGATGCTATTTGATAACAAGGAACGATACGTTAAATGACCAAGAATAAGTATGGGACGCTGCCTGATTCTAACCACAGATCAAGACCTCATATGATCTTTGTATGGATTATGTTTTCTGTAAGTTTTCTGCCTATTGTCTTAGCGATACTTCAGTCACCAGCACTTTTTGGCCCCCTAACAAATGCATTCCCAGCGATTAAATCACTTAGTGACTGGTATTCATCCAAAGTAGAGCAAGTGCAGGAAATGCGTATCTTGACCCCATTTCCTACACAGTGGGATGGCTCTTGGTATGCGATTGATAAAAATTATGGCCACTTTGAAAAATGGTTTAACGATCACATGGGGCTTAGAGATTTTTTCATCAGATCCAAGAATGAATTGGATTATAGGCTTTTCGGGTCATCAACCCGCGTCTATTATGGTTCTGACAACTATATCTATGGGAGAAACCTCCTTGATAATGAGTTGCCAGCCACTGAAAGGGAAATGGCTTCCTCAGAAAGCAGGAGTGCCATTATAAATGGCATGGCTTCCTTTACTGAAGACCTTAAAAAGCAGGGAGTTACAACATATTTCATTACTCCCATGCAAAAAGAATACTTTGTTAAAGATCGGCTTCCATTTTTTGCCCCTCACGTTCCGCAAAACAGTAATTTTATGCATTTCTACAACGCCCTGAAAGCAGACTCGAGACTGAATATTATTGACGTTGACCAATTGATCAAGTCTGTCCCAGGTGAATATAGTACGTTTTATACGCAAGACTTTCATTGGACGAATGTATCTGCATACTATATATCTCGCGATCTAGTAAATCGCATTGCGACTAAAGAGAAATCTCCTTTGGTTTGGAATCATAAGCTCGAAATTGAATATATTCCGTTCCTTGGATCTGATGCGAGATTTTCATCGCGCCTTATAGCCGATGAGCATGTGATGGAGCCGGATGTTAAGAAAACGTGGCTCCCAATTCATAAAATAAGTCGATTGAATGTTGCTCAGACAGGTCTTGAGTTCGAAACTGATGCTGTGCAGGGAAATGGGTTACTCCCGGAAACATGCATGTTTGGAAATAGCTTTAGCGATGGAATGTTAGATGTTGGCGTGACTGATTTCTTTAGCAAGTTTACTAAGTTGGATAGAAATCGTCCGTTGTCAGATGTTCCAAAGTTAATAGAGGGAAGATGTAAGTATCTCATTGTTCAAATTTTGGACATTCAGCCCGGGCACTGGTTATATTTCAAGAGTCAATATAGGAAAGGAATTTAAAAAATGGTTTTCTCATCACCGGCATTCTTATTTATTTTCTTTCCATTATTTCTTGCAATTTACTTTTTACTGCCCATAATTATGCGCAATGGGTTTATTTTGCTTGCAAGCATTTTATTTTACTTGCTTGGAGTGGGTTCTTTAGTAGCGGTTGCCGGTGTTCTTCTTTTAATAAATTGGTTGGCTGCATTGAAAATAGGCGCTATATACAAAGATGGAGGAGACTCCCTGGAAAAATATGTATTGTTGTTTACAATAATTGCAAACATTGCTCCACTTGTTTTTTTTAAATATCTTATTTTCTTTGCTAGTATTATAAATGATTTGTTTGGTTTTAATTATATTACCAAAATCAAAGATCTGCACTTGGTGCTTCCTCTTGGGATTTCATTTTATGTTTTCCATTTCATTTCATACATAACTGATGTTTATCATAAAAAAATAACACCAGAAAAAGACCTGAAAAAATTCGCTGTCTACATTTCTCTTTTTCCTCATTTAATTGCTGGTCCTTTAGTAAGATACTCAGAGATAAAGCAACAACTTGATGTAAAACATCGACGACTAATTAAAAGTGATGTTTTTTGGGGCATGGTGATTTTCTCTATAGGTCTTGCAAAAAAAACACTGATAGCCGATCCGCTCGGCGTCGTAGTCGATGCAACGCATAATCCGATTGCCATTATTACGACATACTCAGCGTGGCTTAGCTCAATATGTTACTCTTTCCAAATATACTTTGACTTTTCAGGGTATACAGATATGGCGATCGGTATGGCTAGAATGGTCGGATTTCGATTCCCTCGCAACTTTAACCGACCGTATGCCGCCAATACTATAACTGAGTTCTGGAAGCGCTGGCATATGACTCTATCGCGGTGGTTGCGCGATTATGTATATATCCCTCTCGGCGGCAATAGAAGTACTGAGTTGAAAACCTACCGAAATCTATTTGTGGTATTCGTTGTATGTGGCTTATGGCATGGTGCCGCTTATACATTTCTCATCTGGGGTGTAGGCCATGGGTTATTAATTATCCTTGAACGAATGGGGATAATTAAGTTGGAAAAATTAAAACTTGGCAGCATTCCATTACTGGTTTTGACAACATTACTTTGGGTGCCGTTCCGTAGCGTCGACCTCGCAGAAACTAAAACATTTTTTAGAGCGATGTTTAATATTGGTGATAATGTTCAGATATGGACGGAGGCTAATTTAGGTTTAGCAGACCCGAAGGTCATATTTATACTAATACTTTCGCTTACCATTTGCCTACTGAAAGACAGAGTTTTTTATAAATTCAGAGATACTTTGTTCAAACACCCAGTAGTTATTGGCGCCTACAGCCTGATTGTTTATTTCCTATCTTGCATCTCCATAGTAGAACACGGATTTAACCCATTTATATATTTCCAATTCTAATCAAAAAGAACCAATTCCACAGATATTTTCACAAGCATCCCGCTCATTGGTCAGATAAGCAATTTCAACGCTGCCAAAACTTGAGCATCATTGCTTGAATCTAAGGATAAACCACCAGCAGTAACGACATCGGCTAATTCACGCTGGACCGTATTAAACCAGGCGGCATCTAATATTGTCGGCAGCGTTCCTGCAGCAACATTGCCATTTGTCCATTCGCCGTTGGCATCCGCTGTGGACGTAATACTTCCAATTTTTTGCATAAAAAATCCTCGCCAGTAAAGGCGCTTAAAGTTGAATAAAAAATCAATTAAGAGGAATAACCAAACTTCACGATGGTGTGTGAGGGAGCCAGACCAGTGAGCCTGCATTCCAGGCGCTTATTACCCCAAGACCGTAGAGGGTCTCCGCAATAAGACATCCCGGCCTGAGCATAAGTGATCGTCGTTTTCGGTGCGGTGACCAGCCGGGTAAAGGGCCAATTCTCTCCATTTAACGCATCACCACAAACAGACATCCCTACGCGAGCCTCTCTAAAAACAGAGATCGTGATGTCATACACTATCTGGGTGACTGGGGTAATCCCCGCAACTATGCCGTCATCGATGAGCCACTTCAGGGCCTCCGAGGCATAACTTTCTGCCTTATTAGCCGTGGCCACAGTGAGCTTTTGGCGGCGAAGAAGCCAAAGCCTGGAACCAATCGGGTATTCCTGTTCAATATCACCCCACCACCCGCGCCGGTCCTCTCCGTCATATTCATCGTCTGCCCGCGCCAGCCAATCGGTAAAGAGGCTGATCAGGATGGCGGTGTCGAGATCGTTGCCCTCCTGCAGGTCGCCTGACGCCTCAACCTAATCACCGACGGATTGTTCCGCGTTCCAGAGCGTTGTTATGTCTGTCATTAAACCTGCTCCCCCGGTTTCTCACTGGTCGGTGATGAACTGCCGCTCTGCACATTTTCCACAACATGATTGTGCCCGTTGTAGGTATCGCGCAAATTTTTCAGGGTAGTGGTGTTACTGCCTGCGTTATCAATAATATCACCCGTGCATTTTAGCACCGGCGTGTCGGCATAGATTTCTTCTGAGGCAACGATGGTCACCTTCGTCGAGTTGATGACTTTCGCCGGCTGGCCATTAGCATCAATTTCTATCCCCGTTTCGCTCAGCTTCATGTGCATCCCCCACAGGTTGTATAGGATAGTTTCACCCGGATTAAGGCCGGTCTTTCGGCTGCCTTTATGCCCGGAGGCGATCACAATAGCGTTTGAGCGGTCACCGTACCCGCAGACGGGGGCCATGTTCGGGAGCAATCGCAATAAGACGGGTACGCATGCGGGAATATTCTTGTCCAACGGCAGAGATCATATCTTTGTATGGCAGCACCTGGCCTGATTTGATCTCGTACTCGAGCTGAGTTAATAGCGCCAGAAAGTTTTATTTCAACGTTCTGGCCCCGTCAAGTGTCATTTTGGCGTCGCGTTCTGCGACCATGCGTTCAACAATTTTCGTCGGTGAATCTTCGGGGTCACTCGCAGATTTGTTATCTAAGTTGTTACCCTTGGACTTGTTACCTACTTTGTTACCCTGTTTGTTACCTGTTGCACTTTTATCGTTTTTTTTCTCGGCGCGTGTAACAGTTTTTCGGTAGCGAGCAATGTTGGCATTTGATGCTTCAACATCGATGTCGTCACCATCAAGAACCAGCCAACCACGGGCCTTCCACGTTGTTACCGTCTTGCGGCTGACGTCGTGAAGTTTGGCAAAATCTGACTGGTTCATTTGTTACCTCAGTTGTTACCTGTTACCTAAATTTCAAAATTTTATAGCTAGGCGCAGAACGCGGCGCGCAATGCCCGTGAGTTAAAAAAGTCCGGGGAAGGACCCATTTTTTTATTGGGCGTAAAGCCGGCCGACTGGAGGCAAATATAAAAAAAGCTGCCAATTGGCAGCCTAATTGTTGAATTTGATTTGCTAATCCACGGTGATGCGCACAAATACTTCAGTTCCGCATCATTGAACGTTTAAAAACATAAAATATCGGAACGTCTTTACCGGACACAAGGCATAGATACTCAGAAGTTATTAGGACACAAAAGTCAGATGATGACTGATAGGTATAACGATGATCGGGGCAAAGACTGGGTTGTTTTGGCAATTTAATTGGTATGATTTTCAATCGGTTTTGCAGAAGGGTTTTGCAGAAGAAATTTAGAAGGGTTGAAAAATAAAGGGGGCGCACTGCCCCCGATGTTCATTTTAACAATGCCGCAATTACATATTTGCGATCATCGCGTCACCAAACTCTGAACATTTCAGCAGTTTAGCGCCTTCCATTTGACGTTCGAAATCATAGGTCACGGTTTTCTTAGCAATCGCGCCTTGCATGCCTTTAACGATCAGGTCTGCCGCTTCGAACCATTCCATATGACGCAACATCATTTCTGCAGAAAGAATAATTGAACCTGGGTTCACTTTATCCTGGCCTGCATATTTTGGTGCCGTGCCGTGAGTTGCTTCAAACAGTGCGCAATCAGAACCGATGTTAGCGCCCGGTGCGATACCGATGCCGCCAACCTGCGCCGCCAGGGCGTCAGAAATGTAGTCACCATTCAGGTTCATACAGGCAATGACGTCATATTCAGCCGGACGCAACAGAATCTGTTGCAGGAAGGCATCAGCAATCACGTCTTTAATGATGATATCTTTGCCGTTGTTCGGGTTCTTGATTTTTACCCATGGGCCGCCGTCGATAAGCTCACCACCAAACTCTTCACGAGCCAGCTGGTAACCCCAATCTTTGAATGCACCTTCGGTGAACTTCATGATGTTGCCTTTGTGAACCAAAGTCAGGGAATCACGATCGTTAGTAATGGTGTATTCGATGGCAGCACGAACCAGACGTTTGGTGCCTTCTTCAGAGCAAGGCTTGATACCGATGCCGCATTCCTGTGGGAAACGGATTTTCTTCACGCCCATTTCTTCTTGCAGGAATTTGATCACTTTGTCGGCTTCAGCAGAACCGGCTTTCCATTCAATACCTGCGTAGATATCTTCGGAGTTCTCACGGAAAATCACCATGTCGGTGTCTTCCGGGCGTTTTACCGGGCTAGGTGTACCGGTGTAATAACGTACCGGGCGCAGGCAGATATAGAGATCAAGCTGTTGGCGCAGGGCAACGTTCAGGGAACGGATACCACCACCGACGGGTGTGGTCAGTGGGCCTTTGATGGCAACGCGGTAATCGCGGATCAGGTCCAGCGTCTCTTCTGGCAACCATACATCTTGACCGTACAGTTCTACCGATTTCTCACCAGTGTAAATTTCCATCCAGGAAATTTTACGTTCGCCCTTATAGGCTTTTTTAACGGCTGCATCTACCACTTTGATCATGGCAGGGGTAACGTCAACGCCAATACCGTCGCCTTCGATGAACGGGATAATAGGATTATTAGGAACGATCAGTTTACCCTGGGCATCAACTGTAATCTTTTTACCTTCTGCCGGAACCACTACTTTGCTTTCCATTAACCTCTCCTTCGAGCGCATTTTTGTTAAAAATTTGTAAGATGCGGATCGATATTACTTGAATAATGTCCGCGCGCCAATCTGAAACCGTTTTCACGTATAATGCGCTAATTCTCCCTGACTTCAATGCCTATGAAACCGATCTCTGTTAAAAATCACCACGTTAACCGTTTCAGCAAGCGGCCTGAGCGGACACACCCGCCACAACATGGCCTGCGTAAACTGCTGCTTTTCAATAAGCCGTTTGATGTCCTGCCGCAGTTTACCGACGAAGCAGGCCGTGCCACGCTCAAAGACTACATCTCATTAACAGGCATATACGCCGCAGGCCGCCTCGATCGCGACAGTGAAGGTTTACTGGTACTGACCAACGATGGCAAACTGCAGGCGGCGCTGACTCAACCGGGCAAACACACTGGCAAAGTCTATTTTGTGCAGGTAGAGGGAGTGCCGGATGTCGCTTCCGTCAGCGCATTACGCGACGGCGTTGCGCTGAACGATGGAAAAACCCTACCGGCAGGCGTCGAGGTTGTAGAAGAACCGCAGTGGCTGTGGCCTCGAAATCCGCCGATACGCGAACGAAAAACCATTCCCACCGCCTGGCTGAAAATAACATTATATGAAGGCCGTAACCGGCAGGTTCGTCGTATGACCGCCCACGTGGGTTTTCCGACCTTGCGTCTTATCCGCTTTAGTATGGGTGAATTTACCCTCGGTGATTTACAACCCGGTCAATGGAAGGAGATCTCAGATGTTTAAACCGCATGTTACCGTCGCCTGCGTTGTGCAGTCGCAGGGGCAATTTTTGATTGTCGAAGAAACTGTCAATGGCAAAGTGACCTGGAATCAGCCCGCCGGTCATCTTGAAGCCAATGAAACCTTGTTCAGCGCCGCTAAGCGCGAACTGTACGAAGAGACAGGCATTCATGCTGAGCCGCAATCTTTCCTTAAATTGCATCAATGGCAGGCACCAGACGGCACGCCCTTTCTGCGCTTCGCGTTTGTGATAGATCTTGACCTACAACCGTCGACTGAGCCGCAGGACAGTGAAATAGACCGCTGCATCTGGGCCAGTGCCGAAGAAATTATCGGCTCGACGCAGTTGCGTTCACCTCTGGTGGCGGAAAGCATCCGTTGTTATCAACTCACTGCGCGTTATCCACTGGACCTGCTGGCCAATTTTAATTTGCCGGAATAACCTTTCTTACCGGTTGTTGCTACCCTGTGAATCAGCGATGCGGCAACCGGCCCGACGTGATAAAATTGCGCGCTTTCTTTTTTACGTAGTCCGGGTTTCTGTGGTGTTTTGTTGCGCGCGGCCTTCATCCTCGTGGGACATTTGCCAAAAAAACATCCGCATTACCGGGCAATTTATTCATGTTTTTCGGGACTATTATGTCTGACAACAGCCAGAAAAAAGTGATCGTCGGGATGTCCGGCGGCGTCGACTCCTCCGTTTCGGCCTATTTGCTGCAACAGCAAGGCTATCAGGTGGAGGGCCTCTTCATGAAAAATTGGGAAGAGGACGACAATGAAGAGTACTGCACCGCCGCCACCGATCTTGCCGATGCGCAGGCCGTGTGCGACAAACTGGGCATGAAACTGCACACCGTGAACTTTGCGGCGGAATATTGGGACAACGTGTTCGAATTATTCCTCGAAGAGTACAAAGCGGGGCGTACACCCAACCCAGATATCCTGTGCAACAAAGAGATTAAATTCAAAGCCTTTCTGGAGTTTGCAGCTGAAGATTTAGGCGCGGACTACATTGCAACCGGACACTACGTGCGCCGCAAAGACTTTAACGGCATCAGCCATTTGCTGCGCGGTACTGACGGCAACAAAGATCAGAGCTACTTCCTCTATACGCTTGGGAGTGATCAAATCGCCCAAAGCCTGTTCCCGGTGGGTGAACTGGAAAAACCGGAAGTACGCCGCATTGCCGAAGCGCTGGATTTGGTCACCGCTAAAAAGAAAGACTCCACCGGTATCTGTTTTATCGGCGAGCGCAAATTCAAAGACTTCCTTGGCCGTTACCTGCCTGCTCAGCCGGGCCCGATTAAAAGCGTTGATGGTCAGGACATGGGCCAGCATCAGGGGCTGATGTACCACACACTCGGTCAGCGCAAAGGGCTGGGGATTGGCGGTCAGAAAGATGGCGGCGAAGATCCATGGTACGTAGTGGAAAAAGACGTGACGAATAACATTCTCTACGTGGCACAGGGCGCCGAACACCCACGCCTGATGTCGGTGGGTCTGATCGCCCAGCAGCTACACTGGGTGGACCGTAAACCCGTTACCGAACCTTTCAAATGCATGGTGAAAACCCGCTATCGCCAGCAGGACATCCCCTGCACCGTCACACCGTTGGGCGAAGACCGCATTGACGTGCATTTCGACGCACCGGTCGCCGCAGTGACACCCGGCCAGTCAGCGGTGTTTTACATCGGTGAACTCTGCCTCGGTGGCGGCATTATCGAACAGCGTCATCCGCTGTAAAGCTGACCATCTTGATACGGGACGCTCACGGCGTCCCGATTTATTTTATCCAGATCGACCTCGCAAATCTGCACTGATTCCGAACTGTGTTTAGTGTGTATTTTGTGGCATGATCTGTCGCCTCAGATTCGCCCTGCTGGCCATTTCTTCTTAACTGAAGCCGGTTGCCGGGCGAACAACGCTTACAGGAGTAAACGTGGCTAAAAATTATTATGACATTACGCTGGCACTGGCCGGAATGTGCCAATCAGCACGCCTTGTTCAACAACTGGCCCACGATGGTCATTGCGCACAGGAAGAAATGTCAGTGTCGTTACGCAGCCTGCTGGAGATGAATCCGGCGTCTACGCTGGCGGTTTACGGCAATAATGAAGCCAACCTGAAAATGGGGCTGGAAACGCTACTGGGTGTTCTGAATGCTAACCGCCAGGGGCCTGGTGCTGAATTAACGCGCTACGCATTGAGCCTGATGGTGCTGGAGCGCAAGCTCAACGCCAATAAAGCGGCGATGAGCAAGCTCGGCGAACGCCTTGACCAGCTTGACCGCCAGTTGGCGCACTTTGAACTGGAATCAGAAACGATGCTCAGTTCACTGGCCGCCATTTATGTTGATATTGTCAGCCCGGTCGGCCCACGTATTCAGGTCACCGGATCGCCCACGATTTTGCAAAACGCTCAGGTTCAGGCCAAAGTCCGGGCCGTGCTGCTGGCAGGTATCCGCTCAGCGGTTTTATGGCAGCAGGTAGGCGGCGGACGCTTACAGCTCATGTTTTCCCGCAATCGCTTGTTTGAACAGGCGAAAAATATTTTAGCTCATTGTTAATAAGATCCCAGGAGTTGCTACCGATGGAATTATCCTCACTGACCGCCGTTTCCCCCGTTGATGGTCGCTACGGTGATAAAGTCAGCGCGCTGCGCACTATTTTCAGCGAATTTGGACTGCTGAAATTCCGTGTACAGGTTGAAGTACGTTGGCTGCAAAAACTGGCAGCCTGCGCAGACATCAAAGAAGTCCCTGCTTTTGAAGCCGACGCAAACGCTTACCTTGACCAGTTAGTGGCGAATTTCGACGAAAAAGATGCTCAGCGTATTAAAGACATTGAGAAAACCACCAACCATGACGTTAAAGCGGTTGAGTATTTTCTGAAAGAAAAAGTGGCCGCTGTCCCTGCCCTGCACGCAGTATCCGAATTTATTCACTTCGCCTGTACGTCAGAAGATATTAACAACCTGTCTCACGCCTTGATGCTGCAAACCGCGCGTCAGGAAGTGGTTGCGCCGTACTGGCTGAAGATCATCGACTCCCTCAAAAGTCTGGCCCATCAGTTCCGGGACATTCCGCTGTTGTCGCGTACCCACGGTCAGCCCGCTACGCCATCTACCATTGGTAAAGAGTTTGCTAACGTGGCCTACCGCATGGACCGCCAGTACAAACAGCTGCAACAGGTGGAAATCCTTGGGAAAATCAACGGTGCAGTCGGTAACTACAACGCCCACATCGTGGCTTACCCTGAGGTTGACTGGCACAAATTCAGCGAAGAGTTTGTGACTTCACTCGGCATCACCTGGAACCCGTACACCACACAGATCGAACCGCATGACTACATTGCGGAACTGTTCGACTGCGTGGCGCGTTTCAACACCATTCTGATCGACTTCGACCGCGACATCTGGGGCTACGTCGCCCTGAACCACTTCAAACAGCGCACCATCGCTGGTGAAATCGGTTCTTCCACCATGCCGCACAAAGTCAATCCGATCGACTTTGAAAACTCCGAAGGCAATCTCGGTTTATCTAACGCCGTGTTACAGCATCTGGCCAGCAAACTGCCAGTTTCCCGCTGGCAGCGTGACCTGACGGACTCCACAGTGCTGCGTAACCTCGGCGTCGGTCTCGGCTATGCGTTGATCGCCTATCAGGCGACCATGAAAGGCATCAGCAAGCTGGAAGTCAATGAAGCGAATCTCGCCTTCGAGCTCGATCACAACTGGGAAGTACTGGCCGAGCCAATCCAGACCGTGATGCGCCGTTATGGTATCGAGAAGCCTTATGAAAAGCTGAAAGAACTGACCCGCGGAAAACGCGTTGACGAAGCCGGCATGCAGACATTCATCGACAGCCTGCCATTGCCGGAAGACGAGAAAGTCCGTCTCAAAGCCATGACACCGGGCAACTACATTGGCCGCGCAGCTAAAATGGTTGATGAACTGAAGTAAGTTTTCAGATTGTGCCAATAAGGCGACCTTCGGGTCGCCTTTATCTTTAAACAGGCGGTAAAAAACCGTTATCTCCCCTATTTATAAAGCGACCAGCGCTGGTAGAGAATGCCCCTCTTGAATCCTTTTGCATGCCAACCAGGTTTGATTTAAATCCCTCAGACATCTCTTTTGGCATTTTCTTTCATAGAGACCTATAGCCGTTTATACTCGGTTTACCTTCTGTTTAACTTGCCTTCCAACATGTTTATCCGACGTTGAAGATAATCATCCTGAATCAGCTACAGTTGTGCCGAGATTATTATAAAAACTGGCCAGGGTTCAGCCCTGCATCAAAAAGGAGTTGCTATGCGAATTCTGGTTGTTGAAGACAATGCGCTGTTACGCCATCACCTTTCGGTACAAATGCGTGAAATGGGGCATCAGGTCGATGCAGCAGAAGATGCGAAAGAAGCTGACTACTTTTTGCAGGAACATGCGCCGGATATCGCCATTGTTGACCTCGGACTACCGGGTGAAGATGGCTTGAGTTTGATCCAACGCTGGCGCAGCCATCAGGCCAATCTGCCGATTCTGGTACTGACCGCACGTGAAAGCTGGCAAGACAAAGTTGCCGTGCTGGAAGCAGGTGCTGATGATTACGTCACTAAACCTTTTCATCTGGAAGAAGTCATCGCACGCATGCAGGCGCTGATGCGCCGTAACAGCGGCCTGGCTTCTCAGGTCATCACCATGGCCCCATTCCAGATTGATCTGTCGCGCCGCGAGCTGACCGTAAATGACCAGCCGGTGAAACTCACCGCTTTCGAATACACCATTATCGAAACATTGATCCGTAATGCGGGCAAAGTGGTCAGTAAAGACTCGTTGATGCTACAACTCTACCCTGACGCCGAACTGCGCGAGAGCCACACCGTGGATGTACTAATGGGCAGGCTGCGCAAAAAATTCCAGGCCGAATATCCGACTGATGTCATCACCACCGTGCGTGGTCAGGGTTATCGCTTTGACATTCGTTCGTAACGCTGGCTGACATTCAATTGATTAAACTTCGTCATCTCAAACCTTTTTCGCTGCGTTCACGCTTTATGTTAGCGACGGCGATGGTGGTGCTCGCACTGTCACTGGCTTACGGACTAGTGGCGGTGGTCGGCTATATGGTGAGCTTTAATAAAACGGCGTACAGCCTGCTGCGCGGGGAAAGTAATTTATTCTTCAGCCTCGCCCAATGGCGCGACAATAAGCTGACTATCAACGTTCCCCCCGATCTGGATCTCAATTCCCCCACGCTGGTGTTCATTTATAACAATAAAGGCGATCTGCTGTGGGCCGAGCGCCGTCTGCCGCAGCTTGAAGCACACATCGATAAGTCGTGGATGAATAAACCCGGCTTCTATGAGATGGATACCGACACTCAGGTCAGCAGCGAAGTGGTCGGAAATAACCCGCAGGCGCAGGATAAACTGAAAGATTATGATGACACCGATGCCAGCGCGCTGACCCACTCGATTGCTGTCAATACTTATGCGGCAACCAGCCGCCTCCCTGCATTGAATATTGTGGTGGTTGACACGATACCTCAGGAGTTGCAGCGCTCGGACCTGGTTTGGGAATGGTTCAGCTATGTGCTGCTGGCAAACCTATTGCTGGTGGTACCGCTGCTGTGGCTGGCAGCTTACTGGAGTCTGCGGCCGATTAAAGCCCTGATCAGACAGGTGGCCGAACTCGAAACCCACGAACGCGAAGCTCTGGACGAAAACCCACCGCGTGAGCTAAAAGGCCTGGTGCGTAACCTCAATACTTTGCTGTACGGTGAGCGTGAGCGCTATGACCGCTACCGTACAACACTTGCTGACCTCACTCATAGCCTGAAAACGCCACTGGCTGTGTTGCAGTCAACGCTGCGTTCGCTGCGCAACAGCAAGCAGATGACTATCGAACAAGCTGAACCGGTGATGCTTGAGCAGATTAGCCGTATATCTCAACAGATCGGCTACTACCTACACCGTGCGACGCTGCGTTCAGAGCACACTCTTTTGATCCGCGAAGTACACTCTGTCCCACCGCTGCTCGACAGCTTATGCTCTGCGTTGAACAAAGTGTATCAGCGTAAAGGTGTGGTGCTGACGCTAGATATTTCGCCTGAAATTACCTTTATCGGCGAGAAAAATGACTTTATAGAAGTGATGGGTAACGTCATCGACAACGCCTGTAAATATTGCCTGGAGTTTGTGGAGATCAGCGCCGTATATGCCGAAAATCAGCTGGTGATACTGATTGAGGATGACGGTCCCGGCATTCCTGAAAGCAAACGCACCGTAATTTTCCAGCGTGGACAGCGGGCCGATACATTGCGCCCCGGCCAGGGTTTAGGACTCTCGCTCGCCAGTGAAATTATTGAGCAGTATGACGGCGAAATCATCATCGGTGACAGCCCGCTAGGCGGCGCCAGCATGCGTGTGTGCTTTGGCCAACAACACGACGCCGACCTCGATTAAGTCAACATCGCGCCGCTGCAATCTACATCGCTCTCAGTAAATGAAATTTGCTGGTGATTGCCCAATGCAGCCGCCGCTCCTTCCGTTATAATCCTTTCCAGACATCTCTTTCATGCCCTTCGAATATGCACGATATATTGAAGGCGCAACATGGCGGCAACCGGGTAAACGCCCGCACGCTTAGCCACTTCAATGACTGGGATGAGCGAGCGAAGCCAACACCGCTGCAATTTGAAATATGAAGGGTACAAACTTATGGATTATCAACTCGATTTGGACTGGACAGACTTCTTACAACGTTACTGGCAAAAGCGCCCTGTCGTGCTTAAGCGTGGCTTCAAAAATTTCGTTGACCCTCTCTCCCCTGATGAGCTGGCTGGTCTGGCAATGGAAAGCGAAGTAGACAGCCGTCTGGTCAGTCATGAGGATGGCCGCTGGCAGGTCAGTCACGGTCCATTTGAAAGTTATGATCATCTGGGTGAAAACAACTGGTCGATTCTGGTTCAGGCCGTGGATCACTGGCATGAACCCTCTGCTCGCCTGATGCACCCTTTCCGCCATATTCCTGACTGGCGCATGGATGACCTGATGATTTCCTATTCAGTACCAGGCGGCGGCGTTGGCCCGCATTTTGATCAGTACGACGTATTTATCATTCAGGGAACTGGCCGCCGTCGCTGGCGGGTGGGTGAAAAAGTCCCAATGAAACAGCACTGCCCGCATCCCGATTTACTGCAAGTCCAGCCCTTCGATGCCATCATTGACGAAGAACTGGAACCGGGCGATATCATCTATATTCCACCGGGTTTCCCGCATGAAGGCTATTCGCTGGAAAACTCGCTCAACTACTCGGTCGGCTTCCGTGCACCCAATGCCCGCGAGATGATCAGTGGTTATGCCGATTACGTCCTGTCCCGCGAATTGGGCAGTAAACGTTATGGAGACCCTGAACTGGTTGAACGCGAACACCCGGCGCTGGTGTTGCCCGAAGAAATTGACAGCCTGCAAAACATGATTTTGGAGTTAGTGGGTAACCCAGAACATTTTGACAGCTGGTTTGGTGAATTTATTTCCCAGTCACGCCATGAGCTGGATCTGGCACCGCCGGAGCCGCCGTATCAGGCGGGTGAGATTTATGAGCTACTGGAGTCAGGTGAAACACTGCAACGCCTCAGCGGTCTGCGTGTCGTGCGCATTGGTGACGTATGCTACGTCAACGGTGAAGCGATGGTCACTGAACAGATGGCTGCAGCCGATGCCATAACTCGCCATTTTACGGTGACCCGTGAGATGCTGGGCGCGGCGCTGGAGGATCCGTCCTTCCTCGCCCTGCTCTCTGCGCTGATTAACAACGGCTACTGGTATTTCAACGATTAAATTCATTTCATAAAAAAGGGCATTTTAATGCCCTTTTCATTTAGCTCAAGCGTAATTACGTTTGAAAATAAAAGTGTGTACTTTTATTCTATCCTGATTTTAAGCGCCATATTATTATCGCGAAGTGTATTACATACCGCTGCAATCTGCTTTGGGGTAGAAATAGAGAAACGATCCACCATGAATCCAAATTTTTTATCTCTCAAGTGGGAATTTGCCAACCCTGTTTTTAATATCCTGTTAACAATACATGCGCCGTTCTTTGAAATAGCATGAAACGAGGGATGATCTTTTTTATGGCAAATCTCCCGCCATGTTTTTCTCATCGCCGAACTATTTAGACTTTTTACGCCATAAAGTACATCGGGTCCACGCCTCTCTATACCATAATCAATTTCATAATTGTTTGCTACTGCAGCCTGATACTTGTGTAACAAGACTCTCCCCCCAGCAATGTTGGGCCGCCAACTGACGTAGTTGCTTTCATTATCGAGGTGGCCTATAAACATTGATGCATGCCCCATTCGAATACCTTTTGAATACCAGATTAATACCCATACATTAATTTCGCTGGTGAATTCATAATATGAAGATCTGAGTTTCGCAAACTCTTTCAGTTCGACCAAGTCTTTTAAACCTAACAAAATAAAAAATCCCAAAATATAACCATAAAAATTCGCCACAAAGCCTTATCTTCAGCGCAACCGAAATATAACGTCAAAAATACTGGAATGGTCTAATTTAGCATGCATTTTTATTTTTACCGCCATATTGTTATCACGCAAGTTATTACAAACCACAGCGACCCGTTTCGGGGTACACGTATAAAAACCACCGTCCATCACGCCAAACACTTTATGCCTAAGAGGAGAGTGTACTAAGCCAGCCTTCAGTATTCTCCTAACAATACTTGAGCAATTTTTTGACATTAATGTAAATGATGCATTTTCTTTAATACAAATATCCCGCCAGGCAATTCTCATTGCGTAATCATCCAATCCTTTCAATCCATACACTACGTCTGGCACTCTCTTTTCTAAAGAACAGTCAGCTTCATAGCCATTAGATACTCCCGCTGGATATTTTACGAAATAGCTTACATGTCCGTGATATTGCGGCCACCAACTTACGCAGGAACTTTGTTTCGATATATCACCAATAAACATTGAGGCATGCCCCATATCATGACTATTGGCATACCAAATAAATAACCTGATCAACATCACTTGAGGTCACTTTTCGCCTAATAAAATCTCTAATACCTTGAGTCTGTTCTAAAAAAGACAAATTAAATTCTCCATGAGATGTAAAATACAATGCTTAATTAAGAAAATTACGGTTGTAATCTAATGAGATACCTAGCGTAATCTTATCAGGGTTTTAAATAATGATTTTTTACTATTACGCTCAGGCACAACTATTTTCCAGGCCGCATTATTATCCCGTAACAAATTACAAATAACAGCGATCCGTTTAGGCGTCCAAATATATTGGCTACCATAAAACATCCCAAGTACACGATGTCTTAATGGTGAACGGGTTAAACCGGCTTTAAGCACGCGACTGACAATTGATGCACAATTTTTAGAGAGTGGAGAGAATGATTAATTTTACCGACTCACTATATTATGCCAGGCCATCTGCATTTCACGGACATCTAATCCCCGCAGGCCATAAATCACATGCGGACTATTTTCCTCAGAAAAACAGTCCATATCATAGCTGCTTGTTTCAAATTCATAATTTTGCGTTTCTGGATTTAAAGTCGATTGTCTAAGTGAAGGGCTCTTGCGGAAAAATTCCGATATTCCCTCCCTTGTATTTTTAGGCCACCAACTGACATAAGGACTTTCTATCGATAGATCGCCTATCAACATGGCGGCATGCCCCAGATGTCCATCCTCAGGATACCAGACAAACACCCATGCATTGATCTCATTTTTAAAGTAACAATCCCACGATTTAGCCGCGATAAAATCTTGTATCTGTTGAAGCGTAGTGAACATAATTACTCCATTTAATAAAACATTCCATTTTATAACCTCGCCATAAAAACCATAGATAATGACGAAATAAGATCGTCATATTCAATAAAATAAGGCATCTTGTCAAATCAATATACCATTTACTTAATAAGTATAATTAGAGTAAATAAATAAAATTGGAATATATTATTTTTGAATAAAAGGAGAAAGAATAAAAACTTGCAGAAAAAATTAGAAAGGCATTACCGGTAATGACCCATTACCGGTAATGGGTCAAGGCTCAACCACGCGCTCTATTGGCGGTGAGCTCAGCAATGCGCATGATCACCTCCACAGCTTTTTCCATCCCCTCGAGCGTAATGAACTCATGCTTACCGTGGAAGTTATATCCGCCGGTAAAAATATTCGGACAAGGTAGACCACGGAATGAGAGCTGTGCGCCATCCGTACCACCACGGATCGGTTTCATCACCGGTTCAATATCGCACGCCAGCATCGCTTGTTTTGCAATTTCAATAATGTGCGGATGCTGCGTCACTTTGTCATGCATATTGTAATAATGATCATCAAGCGTCACCTCAATATAACAATCTCGGTGTAGCCCTTTACCGACCACGTGGGCGACATCAATGATTTTTTGTTTGCGGGCTTCGAAATTGATTTTGTCAAAATCCCGGATGATATAATGCATCTCCGCGCGCTCAACCGTGCCTTTCATTGACGTCAGATGGTAAAAGCCTTCATAATTTTCAGTATTTTCGGGAGTTTCAACGACCGGTAATTCATTGTGGAAACGGGCAGCCAGCGACAACGCATTGACCATTACACCTTTGGCACTGCCAGGATGCACATTATTACCCACAATTTTTATGGTGGCTGACGCCGCATTGAAGTTTTCAAACTCCAGCTCACCTACGCCACCGCCATCTACGGTATAGGCCCACTCAGCGCCAAATGCTGGAATATCAAAAGATTGTGCCCCTTTGCCGATCTCTTCATCTGGCGTGAACGCCACCCGCAGCGGGCCGTGTGGCTGGTGGCTATTTTTGAGCCTCACCATCGCGGTGATAATGGCGGCGATCCCGGCTTTGTCATCTGCACCTAGCAGCGTTTTGCCGTCAGTGGTGATCAAGGTCTGGCCGAGCAGTTGGTGCAGCACCGGAAACATCACGGGTGATAGCACTTCGTCGCCGTTGCCGAGCGCAATATCACCGCCACGATAATTCTCGACGATCTGCGGATTGACGTGTTTCGCAGTAAAGTCCGGTGCAGTATCCAAATGGGAAATGAAACCAATGGTCGGAACCTGCCAGGCGACATTGCCAGGCAACGTGCCCATGACGCAACCTTTGTCGTTGAGCGTAACCTGGTCGAACCCCAGTTCAATCATCTCGTTACGTAATTCACGTGCCAGCTTCATTTGCCCTTCAGTACTGGGCGTATGCCTGACATTGGCTTTCGATTGGGTATCAAATGAAACGTAGTGGAAGAAACGATCGAGCAACTTATCCATATTTAGGTATCCTCTGGCAGTTGACTTTTATTATGCGCAGCATGAATACCGCAAATATTGCGTCAGGTCATTTTTCCCCAAGTTTAGTGGAGGAAGTGTTCTGCACCGGCGCAATTTTTACTGAATTTCGCGAAATAGAGGGAAAAAACGAGGGAAAAGAGGGAAAAAGCCCGGCTAGTGCCAGGCATTATCTTCTTTGGTCAAAAAAGCGTGAACAAACTCGGGGACGACCTCACTGGCAAGGCCGTACTTTTTCTCGTCAAATTCACTTTCGACCTGACTCGGCTCGAGATTCAGCTCAATCGTAAAAGCGCCCCCCAGACGCGCTTCATGGACAAAACCCGCAGCCGGATAAACATGGCCCGAAGTGCCGATAGAAATGAAGAAATCTGCTTTCGCCAGTGCCTGATAGATTTCATCCATGCCAATGGGCATCTCACCAAACCAGACAATATGCGGACGCAGGGGCGCGGGGAACTGGCAGCAGTGGCACTTATCATTCACGCTAAGATCGCGCGGCCAGTCGAATACGTGCCCAGACGCGGTACAACGCACTTTAAGCAGTTCACCATGCATGTGCATGACGCGCTTGTTGCCCGCACGCTCATGCAGATTGTCGATGTTCTGCGTCACGAGCAAAAAGTTATCGCCCAGCGCATCTTCCAGCATTGCCAGCGCCTTGTGCGCTGCGTTCGGTTGGATCTCAGGCTGTTGTAACTGCTGACGGCGCGCATTATAAAATGCCTGCACCCGTTCAGGGTCACGGCGATAGCCTTCCGGGGTAGCAACGTCCTCGACGTTATGTTCTTCCCATAACCCGTCCGCCGCGCGGAAGGTGCGGATGCCCGACTCCGCAGAAATCCCTGCACCGGTCAGGACCACGACAAACGGCCGTTTCAATGACGCTGCAGCCATATTGTCACGATGGAAAATACTTGAGCGAAAACGTTGGTGTCGTATGCGCTTATTTTTGCGAAACCGACACAGACGATGGCGTGTGCGCATAAGTGCTCCTGCTTTTACAAGTCTGTTAAAAGTTTCTACTGGCCGCCACTGAGTACGCGTGCCGGATCAATGCGGCTGGCGCGCCGCGCCGGATACCAACTGGCAACAAGGCTAAGTACCAGCGCGGTAAACAGCACGCCCGCAACGTCCAGCCAGTGAAGTTCCGACGGTAAAAAGTCGATAAAATAAATATCGCCCGACAGGAATTGATGTCCGGTAATTTTTTGCAGCGCATTGATAATATTGGTCAGTTGATATGACGCAATCACACCCACCACCACGCCGCAGAGACTGCCCACCAGCCCGGCTAACAAACCATACCAGATGAATACCGCACGAATAAGCCCGTCTTTGGCGCCGAGTGTACGCAGAATCGCAATATCACTGCTTTTATCTTTTACGGCCATCACCAGCGTCGAGACGATATTAAAACAGGCCACGCCGATTACCAGCACCATGGCCATATACATGATGGCACGCACCATTTGGATATCACGGTACATGTAACCATAGGTGCCGATCCAGCTGCTGATATAAACATAGGCCTGCGTCACTTCACCGGCATCACGCACCAGTTTCTGCGCAGCAAAAACATCATTCACTTTGATATCAATGCCGGTGACGCTGCTGCCCATGTCCTGATACTGCTGGGCATCTGCCAGCGGTACCATGGCTAAACTGTGGTCGAGCTGACCGCTTAACTGCAAGATTCCGGTGACGTGCAGACGGATGCGTTTAGGCTGGAGCAGCTTCATTTCCGGGTCGCTGTTCGGGATCATCACCCTAACCCAGTCATCCTGTTTTACGCCAATGGCATCGGCGACGCCTTTACCCAGAATGACCTGCTGTTCGCCCGCTTTAAAACTCTGCCAGGCATTACCCAGGACAAAACTCGGTGCTGCGCTGACGCGGGATTCCTGCTGGGGGTCAACCCCTTTGAGTTTGATCGCGCGCAGCTTGGCGCCGTGTTCAATCAGACCGTTAAATTCAACATAAGGTGCCGCAGCAGCGATGCCTGGCACTTTTTCAATGCGTTCCTGCACGCCCTGCCAGCCGTCAAATGGCTGATTGACCGGGCGTATTTCGCCGTGTGGTACCACGGCAAGCACGCGTTCTTTCAATTCCCGCTCAAAACCGTTCATGGCACTGAGGCCAACAATCAGCACCGCCACGCCCAACGCGATGCCGAGCGTCGAAATGATCGAAATCAGCGACACCATACCGCTGCGGCGGCGGCCACGGCTAAAGCGCAGGCCGATTAAAAGAGAAAATGGGATAGCTGACATCACTTAGCTCCCAGCAGGGTCGAATCCTGTTGCAACTTCCCGTCACGCATCTCCAACTGACGGTTCATGCGCTTGGCCAGTTGCAGGTCATGGGTGACGACCAAAAAGGCCGTGCCCTGACGCACATTCAATTCCCCCAGCAGGTCGAAAATGCTGTCTGCGTTTTTTTGGTCCAGGTTACCGGTCGGTTCATCAGCCAGTACCAGCGACGGGTTGTTCACCAGTGCACGGGCAATGGCCACACGCTGACGCTCGCCGCCAGAGAGTTCAGACGGGCGGTGTTTGCTACGGTGTTGCAGGCCAACTGCCGCCAGCATCGCCATGGATTTTTCTTCCACGTCAGCAGCTTTGCCTTTACCAATTAACAGCGGCATGCCGACGTTTTCCATCGCGGTAAAATCTGGCAGTAAATGGTGGAACTGGTAGATAAAGCCCAGTTCGCGATTACGCAATTCGGCCTTAGCTGCGGAAGACATCGTATTGAGCGAAGTGCCTTTAAACACGACTTTGCCGGACGTCGGGGAATCAAGGCCACCCAGCAGATGCAAAAGAGTGCTTTTACCTGAACCAGAGCTGCCGACAATCGCCATCATTTCGCCCGGCTGGATAGCAAAAGAGACATCGCGCAGCACGTCGGTGTGCATTTTACCTTCCGTGTAAGTCTTACAGAGGTTTTCGCACTGCAATAATAGGTCGCCCTGCGATGATAAAATGTTACTCATAACGTAAAGCCTCTGCAGGTTGGGCGGCAGCTGCGCGCCACGAAGGGTAAAGCGTAGATAATAAAGCGATCGCCATGGCGATCAGCGCGATAATCAGCACTTGTGGGGTTTCGATGTCCACGGGTAGTGAAGCGCCATCGAGCATCAGGCCAATCGCAGGCATGATGTTATTCAACTGGGTAGCCAGTACCACGCCGAGCACAGCACCGAGCAGCGCGCCGATGATCCCAGCACTCGCCCCCTGCACCATAAACACCGCCATGATCTGACGGCGGGTCAGTCCCTGCGTTTGCAGAATCGCCACTTCGCCCTGCTTCTCCATTACCAGCAGGCCGAGGGAAGTAATGATGTTAAAAGCCGCCACGGCAACGATCAGGCTCAGCAGCAGACCCATCATGTTTTTTTCCATGCGCACCGCCTGGAATAACTCACCGCGACGTTCGCGCCAGTCTTTCCACTCGGTGCCTTTCGGCAGGGTTTGCGCGCTGAGGCTATCAACATCCAGCGGCTTGTCGAGGAACAGACGCCAACCGGTGACATACCCTTTCGGGTAGAGCATCAGGCGGGATGCATCCTGCTGATTAACCAGCATCTGGTAGCCGTCCACTTCACTGTTGGCGGCAAAGGTTCCGGCAACGGTGAACAGGCGCTGGCTGGGAATGCGGCCCATTGGGGTGAACTGGCTGACGCTGGTGACCATCAGACGCAACTGGTCGCCGCGTTTGACTTTCAGCTGTTGTGCCAGTTGGTCGCCGAGAATGACGTTGTACTGACCCGGTTGCAGCACCTGTTGATTCACCGCCACCATATAATTGGAGAGCGGGTCTTTCTCATCAGGATTCACGCCCAGCATCACGCCGACGGCCACACTGCCGGGGCTTTGCAGCACCACGTCGCCGGTGGTCAGTGGCACGGCGCGGGTTACGCCCCTCAGCGCAGCGACATCGCCATGAGTGATTTTTTGGGGATCCAGCGACCCCTGTGCCGTGGTCACCAACGCCTGAGGCATCAGACCCAGAATGTTACCCTCCAGATCCTTCTCAAAACCGTTCATGACCGATAACACCGTCACCAGCGCCATCACCCCGAGGGTAATACCGATGGTAGAAAGCCAGGAGACAAACCGCCCAAAGCGGTCTGAAGCACGCCCGCGCATGTAGCGCAGGCCTATAAATAACGCGACAGGTTGATACATGACATCCGTTTTACGTGCTTGGCCGTGTTAAGTGCATGGCGCAGACTAAAGTGATCAAGGATAATAAAGGCTAGTCCCGCTTTATGGAACCACTAACGGTATTAACCCCCCGGCTTTATTGTCTTTTATAGATTTTATTATTGGATAATCGGGTTGACCCCGATAAGCACAGCATCGCAAGATACGCTCTGCAAATCAGGTCCAGATGGCCGCCGACAACGAGATAACAAAATAGCCTATGCCTCAAGATCATCGTTATTCTTTGCCTGAACGTCCCGGCGATACCCGCGCACTGGGGCAGCTCACGGGTTCTGCATGCGCATTGGAATGTGCCGCAATCAGCGAACGTCACGCCGGTCCGGTGATGCTCATCGCACCTGACATGCAAAATGCCCTGCGCCTGCGCGATGAAATTCAGCAATTTACCGACCTGAAAGTGATCAACATTTCTGACTGGGAAACGCTGCCATACGACAGTTTTTCGCCACATCAGGAGATCATCTCTTCCCGCCTCTCAAGCCTTTACCAATTGCCAATGCTCGAGCGCGGCATCATTATTTTGCCGGTTAACACGCTGATGCAGCGGGTTTGTCCTCACGAATTCCTGCACGGCCACGCGCTGGTCATGAAAAAAGGCCAGTTGCTATCGCGTGACAAACTGCGTGCCCAACTGGAGCAAGCGGGTTACCGCAGTGTTGATCAGGTGATGGAACACGGTGAGTTTGCCACGCGTGGCGCCCTGCTGGACCTCTATCCGATGGGCAGCGACGAGCCGTACCGCATCGACTTTTTCGACGATGAAATCGACAGCCTGCGGGTGTTTGACGTCGATACCCAGCGCACGCTGAGTGAAGTCGCACAGATTAACCTTCTGCCTGCACACGAATTCCCGACCGACAAAACCGCCATCGAACTGTTTCGCAGCCAGTGGCGTGAAAAGTTCGAAGTGCGCCGCGACGCCGAACATGTTTATCAGCAGGTGAGTAAAGGCACGTTCCCAGCCGGGATCGAATACTGGCAACCGCTGTTTTTCAGCCAGCCGCTGACCACGTTATTTAGCTATTTGCCGAAAAATACCCTGCTGCTCAATACCGGCGATCTGGAAAGCGCCGCCGACCGTTTCTGGCTTGACGCGACTCAGCGCTATGAGAGCCGCCGCGTAGACCCAATGCGCCCGCTGCTGGAACCTGAAACCCTGTGGCTACGGGTGGATTCACTGTTTAGCGAGTTGAAAGAGTGGCCGCGCATTCAGTTGAAGACTGACGTACTGCCGAACAAAACCGCCAATACAAACCTCAGTTATCAGGCGTTGCCGGACCTCTCCGTGCAGCCGCAAAATAAAGCGCCGATGGATAACCTGCGCCGCTTTAACGAATCCTTCGCGGGCAGCCTGGTGTTCTCGGTAGAAAGCGAGGGGCGTCGCGAAACCCTGCAGGACCTGTTGGCGCGGATTAAGCTTAATCCGACGCTTATCACCCGTATTGAAGAAGCTCAAACGACAGGCCGTTACATCATGATCGGCGCCTGCGAGCGCGGTTTCCTCGACAGTGACAAACAGTTGGCGCTGGTTTGTGAAAGCGATCTGCTCGGTGAGCGCGTTGCACGCCGTCGTCAGGACAGCCGCCGCGCCATTAATACCGACACGCTGATCCGCAATCTGGCGGAATTGCGCACCGGCCAGCCGGTGGTACATATGGAGCACGGTGTCGGACGTTATCTCGGTCTGACTACGCTGGAAACCGGCGGCATCAAAGCCGAATACCTGATCCTCACCTATGCGGGTGAAGACAAACTTTACGTACCGGTTTCTTCGCTGCACCTCATCAGCCGCTATGCCGGAGGCGCTGATGAAAGCGCGCCGCTGCACAAGTTAGGCGGTGAAGCCTGGTCCAAGGCCCGGCAGAAAGCGGCCGAAAAGGTTCGCGACGTCGCGGCCGAGTTGCTGGATATCTATGCCCAGCGCGAAGCCAAAAAAGGTTTCGCCTTCAAACATGACAAGCAGCAGTACCAATTGTTCTGTCAGACCTTCCCATTTGAAACCACACCAGACCAGGCTCAGGCGATTAACGCCGTATTGACCGATATGACTCAGCCACTGGCGATGGACCGTCTGGTATGTGGCGACGTGGGCTTTGGTAAAACCGAAGTGGCGATGCGCGCAGCATTTCTTGCTGTCTCGAACAATAAACAGGTTGCCGTACTGGTGCCAACCACGCTGCTGGCACAACAGCACTTCGACAACTTCCGTGACCGTTTCGCCAATTGGCCAGTGCGCATCGAAATGATGTCGCGTTTTCGCAGTGCCAAAGAACAGAATGTGGTACTGGAACAGGCGATCGACGGCAAGGTGGATATCATCATCGGTACCCATAAATTGCTGCAAAGTAATTTGCACTGGAAGGATCTCGGCCTGCTGATTGTCGATGAAGAGCACCGCTTCGGCGTGCGCCACAAAGAGCGTATCAAAGCAATGCGGGCCGATGTGGATATTCTGACCCTGACCGCGACCCCCATTCCGCGCACGCTAAACATGGCGATGAGCGGGATGCGTGATTTATCGATCATTGCCACGCCACCGGCACGCCGTCTGGCGGTCAAAACCTTCGTACGTGAATACGACAGTCTGGTTATCCGCGAAGCCATCTTGCGTGAAGTTTTGCGCGGCGGCCAGGTCTACTACCTGTTTAACGACGTAGAAAACATCGACAAAGCTGCCGACAAACTGGCTGAACTGGTACCGGAGGCACGCATTGCCATCGGCCACGGTCAGATGCGTGAACGCGATCTCGAACGGGTCATGAACGACTTCCACCACCAGCGTTTCAATGTACTGGTATGTACCACCATTATCGAAACCGGCATCGATATTCCGAGTGCCAACACCATCATTATTGAGCGCGCAGATCATCTCGGCCTGGCACAGTTGCATCAACTGCGAGGCCGCGTCGGGCGCTCGCATCATCAGGCTTATGCCTACCTGTTAACACCGCCGCCAAAAGCGATGTCAAAAGATGCCTTAAAGCGCCTGGAAGCCATCGCGTCGCTGGAAGATTTAGGTGCAGGGTTTGCGCTCGCGACGCATGACCTTGAGATTCGTGGTGCGGGCGAACTGCTTGGTGAAGGCCAAAGCGGCCAGATGACCAGTATCGGTTTTACGCTGTATATGGAGCTATTAGAAAACGCGGTCGAAGCACTTAAAGAGGGGCGTGAACCGTCGCTGGAAGATTTGACCACCAGCCAGACAGACGTTGAAATGCGCATGCCAGCCCTGTTGCCGGAGGAGTATATTCCTGACGTCAACACGCGTCTGTCCCTGTATAAACGCATTGCCAGTTCAGGCAGCGAGAGCGAACTCGATGAGCTGCGCGTGGAGCTGATTGACCGTTTCGGCACATTGCCGGACGGTGCACGGAATCTGCTACTTATTGCGGTGCTGCGTCTGAAAGCCAAAGCGTTGGGCATCAAGCGTATCGAAGGTAATGAACGCGGTGGTTTTGTCGAATTCAGCGAGAAAAATCGTGTGAATCCAGGCTATCTGATTGGTCTGTTGCAGAAACAGCCTCAGATTTACCGTCTCGACGGACCGACTAAGCTGAAGTTTATGATTGACCTGACTGACCGGCCGAAACGCCTAAAATTCGTGGACGATTTACTGGCAGCCTTCGCAGAAAACCTGACCTAACGCACCCAGTCATTACGCACAAAAAAGCCTGAGGTCGAAACCTCAGGCTTTTTTGTGAAACGGCTTCAGATTAGGTACGAGTCAGCTGTAACTGGCCACCTTTATCCAGAGGAATTTGAGTGCCCGGATCATGATCCATGCGCACTTTACCCTGCTGATCGCCGATTTTGTAAGTCACGTCATAACCCAGATTTTTTTCTGACTTATCATACACCGTACTGCAACGCTGTTGCTGCGTGGTGTAGGTATCACCTTCCTGCATACTGCTCTGTACACGGTTACCGGCATAGCCGCCACCCAGCGCACCGGCTACGGTCGCAACATCGCGACCACGACCGTTACCAAACTGATGCCCCAACACACCACCTGCAACGGCACCCAGCACGGAACCGGCAATCTGATGCTCATCCTGCACCGGGCGTCTGTGAGTAACAGTGACGTTACGGCACTCCTGGCGAGGCGTTTTGACCGTTTCTTTAATCGGCGTTGCGCTGAGTACCTGCGCATACTGCGGACCTGAAGAAAAGACATTCATACTTGCGACTGCTGCGATGCCGAGCGCGGCAGCAACACCGATACCGACGCCAGCTAACATTGATTTGTTCACAGGACATCCTCCTGAAAATGTTACCACGCATTCTGTGACCCCTTCGTACCGGACCTCCCATCTGTCTAAAGAGTGAGATACCGTGTCGGGTAACAGGACCTCAATCGGCATAGCCGGTTTTTGAGGGATCGGCGTGCGTGAATCGCCGTCTGTAAACAACGTAAAGTCTGCACAAAGTTTTACATTCCGGCAATAAGACTCAAGGACGAAAAGAGCATCTGTGACTGGCGAAACGAGGGTTTAGGAGGATTCTTAGCGAACGAAATTGTTTATATGAAATCTTATGCTGAATGTGATCAGGATAGCGGAAAAAGTTCAAAAGCCTGTTATTACAGGCTTTTGAAATGAATCGATTCAGCCTAGCTGGCTAAAAAATAGCTTAGTGCAGTTTTAAACGGGGACGAATTACTTTGTTAATTCCCCCTACCAGCATCATCAGCCCGGTTTTGGTGTAGCCGTGCAGCGCAATCTGGTGCATGCGGTAAAGCGAGACATACACGATACGTGCAATACGCCCTTCCACCATCATTGAGCCTTTCATCAGGTTACCCATCAGACTGCCAACCGTACTGAAGCGCGACAGAGAGACCAATGAGCCGTGATCTTTATAGACGTACTCTTTCAGACTCTGGCCCTTGCGCTGCGCCATAATATTGTCGAAACAGCGTGACGCCATCTGGTGTGCGGACTGAGCACGTGGAGGGACAAATCCCCCGCTTTTTTGTGGGCAGGAGGCGCAGTCGCCAATCGCAAAGATGTTAGGATCAAGTGTGGTTTGCAGCGTCGGCTCCACCACCAACTGGTTGATACGGTTAGTTTCCAGACCGGCAATCTCTTTCATGAAGTCAGGCGCTTTAATGCCCGCCGCCCACACCATCAGGTCGGCTTCAATAAACTCACCATCTTTGGTGTTCAGACCCTTTTTCTCGGCGCTGGTAACCATGGTTTTGGTCAACACTCGCACGCCCAGTTTGGTCAGTTCCTGATGTGCCGCAGCGGAAATACGCGGTGGCAAAGCAGGAAGAATACGTTCACCGGCTTCCACCAGCGTGACATTCAGCGCCTGGCTGTCCAAACCCTCGAAACCATAACTGTGCAGCTGTTTAACGGCATTATGCAGCTCAGCCGACAGCTCAACGCCGGTCGCGCCGCCGCCGACAATCGCAATGTTCACTTTCTTCTGCTTGTCCGCGCTGGCGGAAAACTTCAGGAACAGATTGAGCATTTCGTTATGGAAACGGTGGGCCTGATGTGGGTTGTCGAGGAAGATACAGTGATCTTTCACGCCGGGTGTACCAAAGTCATTTGACGCACTCCCCAGCGCCATCACCAATGTGTCGTAGGTGATATCACGTGCGGGGACCAGGACCTCACCGTTTTTTTCATCGATGATTTCAGCCAGCTGAATGGTTTGTGTCTCGCGGTTAATATCAACCAGCGAGCCGATCTGGAAGTTAAAGCCGTGGTTACGGGCGTGTGCCAGATAGCTCAGCGCGTCCACACCGTCGTCCAGGCTGCCGGTGGCCACCTCATGTAACAGCGGCTTCCATAAATGGCTGTGGTTACGGTCCACCAGCACGATTTCGGCTTTCTTTTTGCGACCAAGTTTATGACCCAGGCTGGTAGCAAGCTCCAGACCACCGGCACCACCGCCGATAATCACGATTTTCTTCATGGATGTAGTCAACATGACCCCCTCAAATGTGAACCAATTGTTATCTAAGAGTAAAATTATTATCCTTAGAATACATAGGGTTGGCTTAAGTTAAATCGGTATCTGCCCCGAGAATAACATGCGTGGTGATTTGGTCATACCAAAATTGACATACATCAATTTAAATCCATTCAGTGGAAATCACTTAGCGGAATGGCACGGTTTTTGACCTTTTTGAATCAGGGGGTTAGGAGGGAATCACAGAAAAACTTCATTATGAATGAGAAATGCAGCGGGCATGATTTGCCAAAAAAAAACGGCCACAGATACTTGCCTGTGACCGTTTGTTCCCTCACCGAACGATCAGGCGAGATTTTTAAAGGCTTTGATCCGTTGTAGATGCGTCGAGATATCTTTGAATTTGTGGCTCTGCTTGTCATCCCACACGATTTGGTAGAAATGGTGCAGCACATCTGCCGTTTTCTGGCTGTCGATCACACCGTCTTCACGTGACAGAATTACCAGGCAGCGATCGCGGTTTTTCTCGCGGAAATCACTGATGCACTTAGTGGCGATATCAAGATATTCCTCAGGACGGTCGATTTTACCGGTCATGTTATCCTGCGGCACGAGGTTAGGGTTGAACATGACCTGACGGATCCCACACAGATACCCAATGCGCTCGGCCCAGAAACCTCCCAGACCCACGCCGCAAATCAGTACTCTGTCATCCCCGGATTGCTGGATTGCCTTATGGACTTCCTTCAGCAGATGCTGCATGTCATGACGCGGATGGAGCGTGCTGTAACTGATAAAGCGGACATCGGGATCAATAAATTGCAGCTGCAGCACCTTTTCATGGTTGCCGGGGCTGGTTGAGTCAAAGCCATGCAAATATATAATCATCGTTTTCCTCATCCTGATTGCGCATTGAGAACATCAAGGTTAATGACATTAGGTTGCCATTTAGTACGCTGACTGTTTGTGGTCCTGCCAGCGGGCATCCAGTTCGGTTAATTCCCGGTGGGCAAGTTGCCAGCGGCTTGAATTGAGCAAGTCCCTGCGCGCATCTTTACCCGTATATTTGCCTCGATGGTACAACCTGGCAACATTGTCTGCTTTGACCGGAGACAGGTTATCCAGCACGCTGACCGCCCCTGAGCGGTTGTTACAGACTAAAATCATATCGCAACCAGCATCCAGCGATGCCTGACCACGTTCGGCATAACTGCCCATGATTGCCGCGCCTTCCATCGATAAATCATCAGAGAAAATCACGCCCTTAAAGCCGAGTTCCTGACGCAGGATTTTTTGCAGCCAATAGGTTGAACCGCTGGCGGGACGCGAGTCTGCCTGAGTATAGATAACATGCGCGGGCATCACCGCATCCAGTAATTTTTTGTCATTTAACTGGCGGAAAATCGCCATATCATGTTCGCGGATAACCTCCAAAGGGCGGTCGTCACGCGGCGTTTCTTTATGAGAATCCGCAGTCACGGCACCGTGACCTGGGAAATGTTTGCCGGTGGTTTTCATACCTGCACCATGCATACCCAAAATAAACTGTTCTGCCATGTCAAGGGCCTTTGCCGGTTCGGCATGGAAGGAACGCTCACCGATGGCGGCGCTGACATGACCGATGTCGAGGACCGGCGCAAAGCTGATGTCGATATCCATGGCAATCATTTCGGAGGCCATCAGCCAGCCCGCTTCTTTTGCCAGACGCTGGCCTTCGTGAATTTCATTGAGTGCGGCAAAAGACTGCGCCGCCGGAACACGGGTAAAGCCTTCACGAAAACGCTGTACGCGCCCACCTTCCTGATCGACGGCCAGAACCAGACGTTCACGGGAAACTTCACGGATCTGGCGGATCAATTCATGCAACTGAGCGACATCATGGTAGTTACGGGTAAATAAGATCAAACCGCCAACCAGAGGATGTTGCAAAATCTCTCGTTCTTCGGCATCCAGCTCGTAGCTGGCAACGTCTAGCATTACTGGACCCACGTCTGTGCCCTCCATAATTTATTTTGTTTTATCACCGGTGCGTCCGCTGGCGAAAAGTCGCTCACGCAGCGGTTGCGCACCGTCTGAATACGCATTGTCGCCAGTCTGATGCCAGCGGACTTCGTACCACATCAGCATGAGATAATCGACCCACATCGTCCAGCGGCGAATTTGGCGTACCAGCCGTGCCGTATCCCGGTAACCACCAGCGACCGCATACGTAGACAGGAAACTCCGCTGCTGCTCTGCAGTCCAGTCATTGCTGCGAAAAAGTGCTGCTAATTCAAGGGCGATATCGCCATCAGCAGCATATTCCCAGTCAATCAGCCGTAAAGTTTGCCCATCACAGACCAGATTTCCAGGGTGTACATCCATATGGAGTACCGCCAGTTTTAAGGGGGTGGGCATCTGTGCGCGCATCATATGCTGTTGCAGGCGCAGCCACTTCGGCGTCAAACGCCTGCGGTCAATCTGTTGCCAGTAACGGGCTAACTGCTGACGTAGCAATAATCGGTGGCCGCACGGTGCAAGGCGGTGTAACCGGGCCAGCAACTGGCTGAGGCGCAGTTGAAACACCATGTCAGTGGCAGATGTGGCGTCGCAGGTGTTCCCTTCCAGCCACTCCACCACCAGCCACTGAGGAGAAAACAGTGTGATCTCTGGTGCAATACCCAACCCGGCAAGATGTTGTAAAACAGCCTTTTCCCGCCGCCTTTGCACGCCAAGCCGGGCTTTTTCTGCTGACTGAATTCTTGCTAACCATGACTGCGTTGGCGTCTCTATTTTCCAGCTTTCACCCGTCAGCCCTGCCACCGGGCTTAAAAGACAACCGGCGGAATATGCCGCCGGAAGTTTTTGCGCAAGAAATTGTTCGAGTACGGCCTTAATGTTGAACGGCACCGTTACCGGACCAAACAATTTCACCGCTCGGCACGGTCATCAACTGCATTTTCAGCATCGGTGCTTTGACCTCGCCAGTGACTGTGCTGTAAAGCACGTACTGGGCATTGACGTAGCGTGCCAGGCCAATAGCTTTGCTGCGAGATCCTAAGCTGTCGTCAACCGACAAGCCCAATGACTGCTTGGCCGTCGCGAGTTGAGAATCAGGGACAACCTGGAATTTGTTGTTAGTTGCCAGTGCGTCATGCAGTGCAGCGGTGGCTTTGCTTACTGGCAGTGAGCCATTGGTACTGTTTTTCACGCTGTCGAGCAACAGAACGCTGCCCGCCTGCACACCATCGGCCTGTAACATTTTAGCCACCATGGGCTGAACGCTTGCGCTCCAGTTGATGGTCTGCACTTTCGGAGGCTGCGGAACAGTTTCAACCGGCGGCTGCCCCGAGGTTTCCGGCGTTCCCGGCTCAACAATGACGGGTGCAGTCGGCTGCTGAGGCTCTGCCGGCTGCTGTTTGGTTGGCAGTGTACAACCACCGAGGATCAGGGCAGCCATCGCCACCATGAGGAAATACTTTTTCATCAACCTTCTCCGTACAGGAAAATTAGAGGTAAAGATAAACACGCACACTGTACGCATCGAGATTGCCATTCAGGGAGGATATGTTGATTTCCGTGTTGGCTGGCACGGTGACGGTACGCGCTTCGGCTATCGGCAGGAGATCCAGCCCCTGTTTGTCATACCAGTAAAAACGGTAATGCAGCGTCACGGCGTGCGGTTGGCTGTTGCTGAGCACGCTAACGGCTTGTTTGCGACCATCCACTTCAGAAATAGACGGCGCGCCGGGGATAATGCCCGCCGTCAGCACCGGCGATTCCATGATGACAGTTTGCTCACTGTTCAGCGCAATATGCGGATTACTGCTACAGCCCATCAAGGCCATAACGGGTAACAATGCCATCAAAAATCGCATGGTCTTTCCTTATCAACGAGAAAGCATTACTGGCGCGAAAGCAGCGGACCCAGCGCACGGCCACCGACCAAATGCATATGGATATGATAAACCTCCTGGCCTCCATCACGATTGCAGTTAACAATCAGGCGATAGCCGCTTTCGGCGATACCTTCCTGCTCAGCGATTTTGGCGGCGACGGTCATCATGCGGCCCAGCGCTGCTTCATGCTCAACGGTAACGTCGTTCATGGTTGGAATGAGGATATTCGGGATGATCAGAATATGACTAGGTGCCTGAGGAGAAATATCCCGGAACGCGGTGACAAGCTCATCCTGATACACTACATCGGCAGGAATTTCACGGCGGATAATTTTGCTGAAAATCGTCTCTTCGGCCATCTTGGCTGTCCTTTCAAAGTCAAAAGCGGTGTACGCCAGTATGAGTGACAATTTCTATTCCTTTCAACCTGATTACGATTTTTAAGGCGCAAATGGCGCAGAAACCGCCAGCCAGCACGAAAAACCTCCCGTACAGAATTCCAGCCATAGAAAAAGGAGGCCGAAGCCTCCTTAGTGAACAAGGTAAGAGCTGATCTCAGGATCAGTGGTTACGCATGTACTCGTCCATATCGGTTTTCAGGTTATCAGACTTGGTACCAAAGATTGCCTGAACACCAGAACCTGCAACGACAACGCCTGCTGCGCCCAATTTTTTCAGGCCAGCCTGATCCACTTTAGACACATCTGCAACACTTACACGCAGACGAGTGATACAGGCATCAAGGTTAGTGATGTTGTCTTTACCACCGAACGCCTGAACCAGAGAAGCAGACATTTCTGTACCGCCCTGAATCGTGGTTTCGCTGGCAGTGTCTTCACGCCCTGGTGTTTTCAGGTTCAGTTTCACAATCAGGAAACGGAAGATGCTGTAGTAAACCACGGCGTAAATCATACCAACTACTGGGAACAACCAGATACGGCTGCTATTACCGCTCAACACGATAAAGTCGATCAAACCGTGTGAGAAGCTCGTGCCATCGCGCATACCCAACAGAATACAGATTGGGAACGCCAGGCCGGCCAGAATAGCGTGGATCACATACAGTATCGGGGCTACGAACATGAAGGAGAATTCGATTGGCTCGGTGATACCAGTCAGGAACGCAGTCAACGCAGCGGAGATCATGATGCCGCCGACTTTTGCACGGTTTTCAGGTTTCGCTGAGTGCCAGATAGCAACAGCTGCAGCAGGCAGACCGTACATTTTGAACAGGAAGCCACCAGACAATTTACCGGCAGTTGGGTCGCCAGCCATGTAACGCGGGATATCACCGTGGAACACCTGACCGGCGGAGTTCACATACTCACCGATTTGCATCTGGAATGGAACGTTCCAGATATGGTGCAGACCAAACGGTACCAGTGCACGTTCAACTACGCCGTAAATACCGAAGGCAACCACTGGGTTCTGATAGGCAGCCCACTGAGAGAAGGTTTGGATTGCACTGCCAATTGGCGGCCAGATGAAGGACAGAACCACACCCATCACGATCGCAGCCATACCAGAGATGATCGGTACGAAGCGTTTACCGGCGAAGAAGCCCAGATATTCTGGCAACTTAATACGGTAGAAGCGGTTAAACATATAGGCTGCAATCGAACCGGCAATAATGCCGCCCAGAACACCTGTATCAGCAAGGTGTTTGGCGACAATCTCTTCGGCCGGTAAATGCAGGATCAACGGGGCGATGACTGCCATGGTTTTGACCATGATGCCGTAAGCCACCACCGCCGCCAGTGCAGATACACCGTCGTTGTTGGTGAAACCAAGTGCCACGCCAATGGCAAAAATCAGCGGCATGTTAGCGAAAACTGAACCACCCGCTTCCGCCATGACGTGGGAAACGATCAGTGGCAGCCAACTGAAGTTTGCAGAACCGACACCAAGCAGAATACCTGCAATTGGTAGTACGGAAACTGGCAACATCAGCGATTTACCGACCTTCTGAAGGTTTGCAAACGCGTTCTTAAACATAATTGAGTGTGCTCCTGAGTAATGATGTTTTTTGATACTTCTCACGGCGCTCGCTTATTTACGCTGCGAACTGCCGAGTTGCAAGGTTATGAAAACCCTTGGCGTTCAGAGTGTCTGAGCACCCCTTTTGAATTTTTACGCAGGGTAAAATAATTCCCTTTGTTAATGTTTGATGGCAGTCACGTTTTGCCGAAAAAACGGCGTAGACTCAGTAAAAAACGGCGTTTTTTCTAAAGAAAATCCGAATCATGCTCATCAAACAGCCCGAAACGGGTGTGCACATTACCCGTTCAGGCGATTAATTACGAGTTGTAAAATAATTCCAGTCAATATGACTGGGCTCAAGGTCAGATCAGGGAGGAAGTATCGAGGTGGAACAGGCGAGAAAAGTTTGCAGTGGTTGCCTGCGCCAGTTGCTCAATACTCACGCCTTTGAGCACAGCGAGGTATTCAGCGATATCACGAACGTAAGCAGGCTGATTTTCTTTCCCGCGATACGGGACCGGCGCCAGATAAGGTGAATCCGTCTCGACCAATAAGCGATCCAGCGGCACATAGCGCGCGACGTCACGCAACTGCTCAGCATTGCGGAAGGTGACGATGCCCGAAAACGAAATGTAAAAACCGAGGTCGAGCAGGAATTTGGCAGTAGATAAATCTTCGGTAAAGCAGTGCAGAACACCACCGCATTCGCCCGCCTGTTCATCGCGTAAAATATCCAGCGTATCCTGACGTGCATCACGGGTATGAACAATCACCGGCTTATTCAGTTCGCGGCCAACACGGATATGGTGACGGAAAGAGTCCTGCTGAAGTGTAAGCTGGTGATCTTCTTTCTGATAAAAGTAATCCAGCCCGGTTTCACCCAATGCGACCACGTTGAGGTCCGCAGCCAGACGCCGCAGCTCCTCGAAATCATAGCCCTCTTCGATATTTAAAGGGTGTACGCCGCAGGAAAATGCCACATCAGGACGCTCGCCAATGAGTTGAGTCATGGCTGTGTAACCTGGCAGGGTAGTGGCGACAGCCAGCATAAATTTCACATCACGTTCGCGGGCTTTTTCCAGCACCGCATCCACGCCGCTATGTAGCTCGTTGTAATCCAGGCTGTCCAGATGACAGTGGGAGTCGACTAAAAACATAATATTTAACTCTTTACGATGGTTGTGCAGGCCGCTACGCCGGTGAAACCCGCGTACCGCTTAGGGAAGAATCAGAACGGAACTCACTCAGGGACATATCCCATTCGAGGAGTTGCTCAGTCAGTATTAGTTCACGGTTCACACCAATGATCGTCAGCAATTGCTGGCGGCAATGCATCCAGGCCTGAACACTTTTTTGCAGTGCATCATTGGCCTGCAACCCGGCAATTTGTGCGATTAACGGCTGCTGATCGTGATTAATAATAAACTGCCCGGCATTTTGCTGCCATTTGATGGCATCCAGCAATAAAGAACAGAGCCATTGCAGGCGATCAGCCACATCGTCATGGTTCAACTGAATCATCAACGACAGCATATCTCGCTGCTGGCAACTGGTCGTCAACTGCTGACACAGCGCCATTCGCTGTTTCCAGCGCTCAGGTTGTAACAAGGCCAGCGCAGCTAACGGCGTGCCGTTGCTCAGCCGTAAAGCTGTTTTAATCGCAACAGGGTCAGCGTTGAGCTGCCGCCCAATCCACTGCGTGGTCGGAACTTCATCAGGCGTAGGCAGATGCCAGTAGAAACAACGGCTGCGCAGTGTAGCGAGTAAACCGGAAGTTTCCCGGCAACCAATCAGAAAGTAAGTTTTTGCTGGCGGCTCTTCCAGCGTTTTCAATAAGGCGTTAGCGGCAGCCTCCGTCAGCAATTCAGCTTCAGGCACCCATACCACTTTTGCCCCACCCTGCTGAGAGTAGTTATAGAGTGTTTCAATCAGTTGACGCACGGGATCAACACCCAGCGAGTTTTTGCCCTTTTCCGGCATCAGCACGTGCCAGTCAGGGTGATTACCGGCAATCATCAGTTGGCAACTGTGGCATTTTCCACAACTTTTCTCGCCATCCTGATGCTGACACAATAACCAGCGGCTCAGACCATACACCAGCGCAGCATCGCCCATGCCATTGGCGGCATGCATCAGCATGGCATGGTGCCCACGGCCAGACTGATATTGGCCGACGAGCTGCCGGTAGGGAGCACTAAGCCAGGGATACCAGGTCATTGCTGATTACCTTCCTGCTGCTGGGCTTTAAACCACTGAGACAGAGTCTTTTCTATTGAAGCACTGACCTGCTCCAGTGTTTGAGATGCATCAATGGTTTTAATGCGGCTGTCTTCAGCCGCCAGGCTGAGATAGCGTTCGCGGGTGCGCTCAAAGAACGGCAGCGCCTCTTTTTCGATGCGATCCAGTTCACCGCGTACGCTGGCGCGTTGCAGACCAATCTCAGGAGGTAAATCGAGATACAGCGTCAGATCCGGGCGGAAATCACCGAGAACGGTGTCGCGCAGCGAGCGCATCAGTTCGGCGTCAATACCACGCCCACCGCCCTGATAGGCCTGAGAGGAGAGATCATGACGATCCCCCACCACCCAGGCACCGCGTGCCAGTGCAGGAAGGATCACTGTCTCTACCAGTTGAACCCTTGCGGCATAAAGCATCAGCACTTCTGCTTTGACCGTAGGTTTATCGTCTTCCACGCCACGTTTGAAGAGATCCCGGAGTTTTTCGGCCAATGGGGTACCGCCCGGTTCGCGGGTAAACACGATATCCTCAACACCGAGGTTGCGCAGTTGGTTGACGACGACATCGCGTGCCGTGGTTTTACCGGCCCCTTCCAGACCTTCAATAACGATAAACTTACTTTTCATTCTTATTTTTCAATGCCTCGCGATACACACGCACCGCTTTATTGTGATTTTCGAGGTTAGTGGTAAAAGTATGCCCGCCTTTGCCATCTGCCACAAAATAAAGATAAGGCGTTTTAGCCGGGTGCGCAGCCGCAACGATCGATGCCTCACTCGGCATAGCAATTGGCGATGGCGGCAGACCTGGAATCACGTAGGTGTTATACGGCGTCGGTGTTTCCAGATCTTTACGGGTGATATTACCGTTGTAGCTTTCACCCATTCCATAGATCACAGTGGGGTCCGTTTGCAGACGCATACCAATGCGTAAACGGTTAATGAATACTGAGGCCACTTCCGGGCGCTCGTCTTTCACCGCCGTTTCCTTTTCGATTATTGACGCCATGGTCAGCATTTCGGTCGGCGATTTATAAGGCAGAGACGTGTCACGTTCGTTCCAGAGCGTATCGACAGTTTTTACCATGCGCTGATGCGCGCGTTTGAGCAGGGACAGGTCCGTCATACCGGCTGTATAAAGATAGGTATCAGGATACAACCAGCCTTCCGCATTGGTGGCATCTTTCATGCCGATGGCGGTTGCGATCTCTTCGCCACTTTTCCCGGTAAGCTCATGCTTCAGATAACCTGAGTTTTGCAACAATTTCATCCAGTCACTCAGTTTAAAACCTTCCACCAAGCGCACGCTGAACTGGGCTTCTTTACCGCTTTTAAGCAGTTCGAGCATCTGGCGTACTGTCATCCCTTTTTCAAAGCGATAAGTCCCTGCTTTGAACTCGCTGAGCTGAGGTTCAATGCGTAGCAGCCAAGAGAAATAAGGATTTTCCTGCATCAGTTTGTGTTTGACCAGCAGCGTTTCCAGCACCACCCGCCCCGTGCCAGCGGGTAGCGTAAAGATCGTTTCCTGACTTACATTGATGGGACGATCGGCAAAACGCTCTACTTTGTTATAAGCAAAAAACACCATACCGAGTATAAGCAACAGGATTAGGGCGGAGATCTTGAGTTTTTTATTCTTCATAAACATTCACTTTTAACGCGCGGTTTTAACAAACCTGGTGTAAAAAATCGTACAACTGCGACGACGTAAAGTGCCAGTCTTGAGCCTGTCGGACCGGCAGGATGGGCATCAGCGCGTTGCAAATAATCACCTCATCCGCATCATGCAAGACGTCAGGTGGTTGTTTGACAACAGAAATGGTATAAATTTCCGATTGTTCAAGTAAAGAAATGATTTGGCTGCGCATAATTCCCGCAACACCTGAGGCGGAAAGATCCGGGGTGAAAATCTGGTCACCTTTACGCCAGAATATATTCGCGGCACAACATTCCACCAGCATCCCTGAGGTATCAACCACCAGCGCCTCATGGGCATCCGTCTGGTCAAGATGCAAACGGATCATGACCTGCTCTAACCGGTTAAGGTGTTTGATTCCGGCGAGCAACGTATTCTGGCCCAACGCCACCGGGCTTAGCGCGAGTTTTACACCCAGCCGCCGCCACTGATGGTAGTGCCCCGGATAGTCAGAAACGGAAACAATACGAGTGGGCGAACCACAACCCTGCGAACTGTACCCGCGACCGCCCTCTCCCCGGCTGATAATGGCTTTAACCACCCCTTCCTCGCGCATGCTTGCAGCGTGGGCCATTTCCTCTTCCAGTGCCGTCCAGTCTGCACCTTCAATCATCAACCGCTGCGAGGCAGCTTTTAGCCTTTCAATATGCGCTTCAGCAAACTGAATTTTTCCTGCAGTAACACGTGCTGTGGTAAAACTTCCGTCACCGAATTGTGCCGCGCGGTCACTGGCTGACAGCAAACTGGCTGAGATACCGTTAATCCACATATTCACTCCCCCTGTATCCCGCTGTATGGCCTGACTGACTGAAGAGCCTGAAGCATTTTTGCTTGCCCATCAAGTAGACCATTCCTGATTTACGATGGGAATGTCAGACAGCAGAAAGGCCCGCAAACGGGCCTTTCTGGGATGGAAAAACACCGTGTAATGGTTCGTTAGATTTTACGGAACACCAGTGATCCATTGGTGCCACCGAAGCCAAACGAGTTACACAACGTGTATTCCATATTTTTGACCTGACGGGCTTCGTGCGCGACGAAATCCAGATCACAACCCTCGTCAGGGTTATCAAGATTGATGGTGGGTGGTACAGCCTGATCGCGAAGCGCGAGCAAGGTAAAGATTGACTCCACTGCACCCGCTGCGCCCAGCAGATGACCGGTCATAGACTTCGTCGAGCTAACCAGTACACGGTGCGCATCTGCACCAAATACCGATTTAACGGCCTGAGTTTCTGCTTTGTCGCCGGCCGCCGTCGAGGTGCCATGTGCATTGATATAACCAATTTTGGCCGCCGAAATCCCCGCATCACGCAGAGCATTTTCCATCGCCAGCGCTGCACCTGCGCCGTCTTCAGGAGGTGACGTCATATGGAAAGCATCACTGCTCATACCAAAACCGACAATTTCAGCATAAATTTTAGCACCGCGTTTTTTCGCGTGCTCATACTCTTCCAGCACCATGATACCTGCGCCGTCGCCCAGCACGAAACCATCTCGATCTTTATCCCACGGGCGGCTCGCGGCCTGAGGGTTATCATTGCGGGTAGACAATGCACGTGCTGCGCCAAAGCCACCAACCCCCAGAGGGGTACTGGCCTTCTCAGCACCACCGGCCAGCATAACATCGGCATCATCATAAGCGATGATGCGAGCCGCATGACCAATATTATGAACACCTGAAGTACAGGCTGTGGCAATAGAAATGCTCGGTCCACGTAAACCAAACATGATGCTCAGATGACCGGCAATCATATTGACGATAGTGGAGGGAACAAAAAATGGGCTGATCTTGCGTGGTCCGCCGTTAACCAGTGAGGTATGGTTTTCTTCAATCAGACCAAGGCCGCCGATACCTGAACCAATGGCTGCACCAAAGCGCGGGGCGTTCTCGGCAGTGACTTCAAGCCCGGAGTCCTGCATGGCCTGAATACCGGCGGAAATACCGTATTGAATGAAGTAATCCATCTTGCGCGCATCTTTACGCGAGATGTAATCTTCACAATTAAAATCTTTTACTAAGCCAGCAAAACGCGTTGCATAGGCACTAGTATCAAAATGATCGATTAGGCTAATGCCACTCTGACCGGCAAGAAGAGCGCTCCATGTGGACTCTACAGTATTGCCGACAGGAGACAGCATGCCAAGTCCAGTCACTACAACTCGACGCTTAGACACGTGTGTCCTCCAGGGAGGGAGAAAAGTGATACGGTGGGACAAAAAAAACTTAGGCGGTCGAGTGACCGCCTAACTATCTAAACTAAAAGCAAATTAGCTTACTGCTGGCTAGCGTTGATAAAATCAATAGCTGCCTGAACAGTAGTGATCTTTTCAGCTTCTTCGTCAGGGATCTCGGTATCAAACTCTTCTTCCAGAGCCATAACCAGCTCAACGGTGTCGAGAGAATCAGCGCCAAGGTCGTCTACGAAAGACGCAGCATTAACTACTTCTTCCTGTTTAACACCCAGCTGTTCAACAATGATTTTCTTAACGCGTTCTTCGATAGTGCTCATACTCTTAAATTTCCTATCAAAACTCGCTTTCGCGATGGTTTTCGTAGTGTATAAAATGTTGGAAAAGATGCAACTAAATCCCGGCTGGTCAAACCACGAATTTGCTCTATTTTGCGGTTTTTACCGCAAATAACGCAAATAGTTTCGTAATTTTTAAATCATGTACATGCCACCATTGACATGTAATGTTTCGCCAGTGATGTAGCTGGCCTCGTCAGAGGCTAAAAAAGCAACTGCGCTGGCAATCTCTTTTGCATCACCCAACCGGTTGGCTGGAACTGATGACAAAATGCCTGCGCGTTGATCATCTGTCAACGCCCTTGTCATGTCCGTCTCAATAAAGCCGGGAGCAACGACGTTGACAGTAATGCCGCGTGAAGCAATTTCACGCGCCAAAGACTTGCTAAAACCAATCAAGCCAGCTTTAGCCGCCGCGTAGTTCGCCTGCCCTGCGTTACCCATAGTTCCAACAACAGAACCAATAGTAATGATCCGGCCAAACCGCTTTTTCATCATAGCCCGCATTACTGCTTTTGACAGCCGAAACACAGAAGTCAAATTCGTATCCAGAATATCCTGCCACTCGTCATCCTTCATACGCATGAGAAGGTTATCACGTGTGATGCCGGCATTATTAACTAAAATGTCAATTTCGCCAAATTCAGCTCGAATCGTAGCCAATACCTGCTCAATCGATGCAGAATCAACCACATTGAGGGCAATCCCTTTACCCTTTTCGCCTAAATACTCACTGATTGCTTCAGCGCCTTTCTCGCTGGTCGCGGTGCCAATCACTGTTGCACCACCGGCCACTAATTTTTCTGCGATAGCACGGCCAATACCACGGCTTGCGCCGGTGACCAGGGCAATTTTACCTTCGAAGCTCATACCTACCCCTTTTTATTGTCCAATCGCCGCTGACAGGCTGACAGAGTCGTTCACTGCCGCCGCAGTCAGGGTGTCAACAATACGTTTGGTCAGGCCGGTCAATACCTTACCCGGGCCAACCTCGACTAAGTGCTCAACGCCCTGCGCCGCCATGAATTCTACTGACTCAGTCCAGCGGACGGGATTGTAGAGTTGGCGAACCAGTGCGCTGCGAATAGCTTGCGGAGATGTTTCTACCTTGACATCCACGTTATTCACGACCGGATATTGAGGCGCACTGAAAGTCACATTTTCGAGTGCTACGGCCATTTTGTCAGCAGCCGGCTTCATCAAAGCACAGTGAGAAGGCACGCTGACAGGCAGCGGCAACGCACGTTTTGCACCAGCGGCTTTACAAGCAGCACCAGCACGTTCAACAGCTTCTTTGTTCCCCGCAATCACAACCTGTCCCGGCGAATTAAAGTTCACCGGAGAGACAACCTGTCCTTGCGCGGACTCTTCGCACGCTTTAGCAATAGCATCGTTATCGAGGCCGATAATTGCCGACATTGCGCCAGTACCCTCGGGCACAGCTTCCTGCATCAGTTTGCCACGTAATTCAACCAGCGAAATGGCCTGTTTGAAATCCAGCACGCCAGCACACACCAAAGCAGAATATTCACCCAGGCTATGTCCTGCCATAAATACCGGGTCAGTGCCTTTCTGTTGCTGCCAGACCCGCCAGATAGCCACGGAAGCAGCCAGCAAAGCAGGCTGAGTCTGCCAAGTTTTGTTCAACTCTTCAGCCGGCCCCTGTTGTACCAACTGCCATAAATCATAACCTAGTGCAGAAGAAGCCTCAGCAAAAGTTTCTTCGACAATCGGGTAGGTTGCGGCTAAGTCAGCCAGCATTCCCAGAGCCTGTGAGCCCTGGCCAGGAAAAACAACTGCTATTTTTGTCATTTTCATTATCCTGTTAAATCAAAAACGTATCAGCGCCGAGCCCCAGGTAAAGCCACCGCCAAATGCTTCAAGCAATACCAATTGCCCGCGTTGGATTCGTCCATCACGGACTGCTTCATCAAAAGCTGCAGGCACAGATGCCGCAGACGTATTGCCATGACGATCCAGCGTAATAACAACTTTATCCATCCCCATACCCAGCTTTTTAGCCGTAGCACTGATGATCCGCAGGTTCGCCTGATGCGGAACCAGCCAGTCGAGTTCGGAGCGGTCGAGGTTATTTGCTGTCAGAGTTTCATCGACAATGTGAGCCAGTTCAGTCACGGCCACTTTGAAGACTTCGTTACCAGCCATTGTCACGTAAGCGGGTTTTTCCGGCTCAGACTGACTTGGATACGGTAACGTCAGCAAATTGCCATAATGGCCGTCTGCGTGCATGTGCGTAGAAATAATGCCAGGCTCTTCGGATGCGCCCAGCAATACAGCACCTGCGCCATCGCCAAACAAAATCACGGTGCCACGATCTTGAGGATCGAGTTTACGCGACAACACATCGGAACCGATCACCAGCGCATGTTTCACTGCGCCGTTTTTAATGTATTGATCGGCCACGCTTAGCGCATAGGTAAAACCGGCACAAGCGGCAGCCAGATCAAAGGCGGCACAATCTTTGATACCCAGCATATTCTGCAATTGACAGGCAGAACTAGGGAACGCGTGGGAAGATGAGGTCGTTGCAACAATGATTAAACCCACATCGCTTGCGCTGACGCCGGCCATTTCAAGCGCTTTTTCAGCTGCATGCAGGCCCATAGTGGCCACAGTCTCATCTGGCGCAGCGATACGACGTTCACGAATACCTGTGCGGGTGACGATCCACTCGTCGGAGGTATCCACCATTTTTTCTAAGTCGGCATTAGTCCGAACTTGCACGGGCAAATAGCTCCCCGTACCGAGAATTTTTGTATACATGTACGATCAGTCACTCTTGGGTAATACAGCCTTAAGGCGCGCGGCTATCCTGGTAGGAACTTGCCGCTGCACCGCCTGCACAGCCTGTTCGATAGCAACGGCAAACGCGCGCTGGTTTGCCCCGCCGTGGCTTTTAATAACGATGCCCCGTAATCCTAACAAACATGCGCCATTATACTGGTCTGGATTCAGATGGCCGAAGCGCTTTGCTAACTTCTTCTGCAAAATACGACCTAACCATTTCAGCCACCAGGCCTTCTTGCCACCCTCCCCAGAGGATTTTAACAGTGACAAAAACATCCTTATTACACCTTCCATGGTTTTAAGGGTGACATTACCAACGAAACCGTCACACACCATGACATCAGTCTTACCGGTTAACAGGTCATTGCCTTCAAGATAACCGATATAGTTGATTGCGGGTGTATTTTTTAGAATAACCGCCGCACCCCGGATGTTATCCAACCCTTTTGACTCTTCCTCACCAATGTTCAGTAAGGCTACGCGTGGGTTCGAAATACCGATGACCTCTTCAGCCATTACCGAGCCCATCACGGCAAATTGGACCAGCATTGTGCTGTCACACTCAACGTTCGCCCCCAGATCAAGCACCACCGTTTTACTGCGCTGTTGATTCGGTAAAACCGTCATCAACGCCGGGCGCTCTATACCTTCGAGAGGTTTTACTATCATTTTCGCCAAACCCATCAACGCACCGGTATTACCGGCGCTGACACAGGCCTCAGCGTCTCCACTTTTGATAAGTTCCAACGCCACACGCATTGAACTGCCCTTACTGGCACGAATAGCTTGAGATGCACGAGCGTCACTGGCTATAACTGATTCAGCAGGAATAATCCGAATTCTTTCCATTTGGGAAGCATCGGCTTTTACGAGAAATGGCGTGATTGCGTCGGGATCACCGACCAGAAGAAGATTGAGTTCAGAATTAGAGGTCAGTGCCTGCAATGAAGCAGGCACTGTGACGGAAGGACCGAAGTCCCCGCCCATTACATCTAACGCAAGGGTTAGACGAGTCAAGGAATCGCCTTGCTAGTACTTATCACCATGATTGATCACGCAAATAAGTAGCAAGCAAATCTTAGCCGATTACCTTGCGACCGCGGTAGAAACCGTCGGCAGTGATATGGTGACGCAGGTGAGTTTCACCAGAAGTTTTGTCCACAGACAGAGTGGAGGTGGTCAGAGCATCGTGAGAGCGACGCATGCCACGTTTAGAACGGGTTGGTTTATTTTGTTGTACGGCCATGGACCTTACTCCTTAAGTACTTTTCTTTAAACTCGCTAATACGGCAAATGGATTTGGTTTCTCCACCTCTGCAGGCAGTTTACCAAACACCATGTCCGCGTCGGACACTTCACAGTGTTCAGATTCATGTACCGGAACGACAGGTAATGAAAGAATGATTTCATCTTCAATCATCGCCAGCAGATCAACTTCGCCAAACTCATCGACTTCAATCGGCTCGTACGCTTCCGGTAATGCCTCAGCCTGCTCATCATTGCGGACAGGACTAAAACAATACGTTGCGTGAACCTGGTGTTCAAACGTCTTACCACATCTCTGACATTCCAGAGTTACGGTAACGTCAGACTGGCCATTAATGACCGCCAGACGCAGATTGTCGATATCAAACGACAACGAGGTTTGGACATCAGAATCAACACTAACCACTGATGCTGCTAACCGTGTTACCTGTTCAGGCACATAGACACCGGAGTAATCTAAACGCTTTTGGGCTGTACGAACCGCATCAACGGCCAAGGGTAATTTTACTTTTTGCATAGGGCGCGCATATTAACTTTGTAACGACGTAGAGTCAAAGAAAAAGGCCTTAAAACCGCACCTTTCACCAATATTCGCTTCCACAGCGGCAGACAGTTTAAAATGAGCGATTCAATAACGCTATGCTTTGTGGAAAAAATTATGAATCTCCCGCCTAAAAAGCTGTTGCTGGCCTCCACATCCCCCTACCGCAGGGCGCTGCTGGAAAAAACAATGCTGAGTTTCGCTTGTGCAGCGCCAGATATTGACGAATCACCACTCCCCGGTGAATTACCGGCGGAGCTGGTACAAAGACTGGCAGAAGCGAAAGCACGCGCATTAGTTCTTTCACATCCAGGCCATTACATTATTGGCTCGGATCAGGTTTGCGCGATTAACGGGCAAATAACCGGCAAGCCTCATACTTTTGATAACGCATTGATACAATTACAAGCTGCCAGCGGACAGACCGTCACTTTTTATACCGGCTTATCGCTGGTTGACAGTGATACCGGAGAGACACAGACACTTTGCGAAACGTTTGACGTGACTTTCCGTCACCTGACGGGGGCGGAAATTCGGGGCTATTTACAGACAGAGCAGCCCTACGACTGTGCAGGAAGCTTTAAATGTGAAGGTCTGGGCATCAGCCTCTTTGAACGTCTCAACGGCAGAGACCCAAATACCTTAATTGGCTTACCGATTATTGCCTTGCTGGATTGCTTACGGGCCAAGGGAATTAATCCTCTGCTGAGCTAAGTGATACGTTAATAATGAATAAAGCGCCTTTCAGCGCTTCATTCATTATTGCATTGCGTGTTTTGCAGACTCAGGACTTCGCCGGTTTCAGTCGGAGCTTCTTCAGGCAATTACGTAGTTTCAGGTCCAGCGGCGCTTCAATACGCATAGTCTCACCTGTACCTGGATGTTCAAAGCGTAAAGCCGCAGCATGCAGGAACAGACGATTCAGCCCCGTGCCCGCGAGTTGCCCGTCAAATTCGCGATCGCCATAGCGGTCATCAAAAGCGATTGGATGTCCCGCATATTGCGCATGGACACGAATCTGATGCGTTCTTCCTGTGACCGGGCTAGCTTTAATTAACGTCGCAAATTCATAACGTTCTTCAATTTTGAAGCGTGTTTCAGAGGGTTTACCCTCGGCATTCACACGAACAATACGCTCACCGCTTTGCAGAATGTTTTTCAGCAAAGGGGCCTGGACGACTTTGCAATGCGATTGCCACTCACCACGCACTAGCGCCAGGTAATCTTTCTGCATGCCTTTCATACGCAGTTGCTCATGCAAAGAACGTAATGCCGAACGCTTTTTGGCCACAAGCAATACGCCGGAAGTATCACGGTCCAGACGATGCACAAGTTCCAGGAAACGGGCCTCAGGACGAAGAGCACGTAGCCCTTCAATCACGCCAAAACTCAGGCCACTTCCACCGTGTACCGCAGTGCCGGAAGGTTTATTCAGGATCAGTAAATGATCATCTTCGTATAAAATACAATCCGTCAGCGCCGCAACTTTATCGAGTTTAGCGGAGACAGGAATTTCATCACGTTCGGCTACACGCACCGGAGGAACACGCACAACATCCCCCGCCAATAATTTATATTCTGGCTTGATACGCTTTTTGTTAACGCGAACTTCACCCTTTCGCACAATGCGATAAATCATGCTTTTTGGCACGCCTTTAAGGGTTTTGAGCAGGAAGTTATCAATGCGTTGCCCGGCTTCGTCTTCAGAAATGGGGATTAGTTGTACAGATGGATTCTCAGTTTTCATGGCTCGCGATTCTAAATATCCGGCACGTTCCGCGCCACAGTTTTTTTATGTGCTTAACTTGTAGCTTACCAGTAACCGACAAGGAAAACCTGAACGACTGTATATAGTGGGGTGGATTATCAATGCGGCACATCTCGCATAAGTATAAGAATCTTTACTGCAAGCGGTAAAGTCACCTTGCTATCACGGTGCATGCAATGGAATAATGAAGTTACTTTCTGCGTTGTTTCTCTTAAGTTAGGGAAAACGCAGGAATTATAGATTTGCCTGATCACACAAAAACGCAGCAATGGCGTAAGACGTAATGTGAAATCAAGCAATTAGCGGGCTGCGGGTTGCAGCTTGGCCGGCAAATGGAATCAGATCTGTTAACCTAAATTCAGAGGCTATTCCCCTAATAAAAGTACTGCTTTCATAACGCTGGTGTTCTTCAAACGGCAAAAGCAGACTTACCGAAATAATGCGCCCCTATGCAAGCGACAACCGTGAGGTTGACGACTTTGCGAGAAGACTCGGGGCCAACGGTTTACCCGGTCATGAGGTTATTTTGCCCGCAACTCTGTCAATAATGGAAAAATAACGAGTAAGTTAAGATGAAAAGAATGTTGATTAACGCGACTCAGCAAGAAGAGTTGCGCGTTGCCCTTGTAGATGGACAGCGTCTGTATGATTTGGATATTGAAAGTCCGGGCCATGAGCAGAAAAAAGCTAATATTTACAAAGGGAAAATCACCCGCATAGAACCTAGCCTTGAAGCGGCATTCGTTGACTATGGCGCGGAACGACACGGTTTTCTCCCCCTCAAAGAAATTTCCCGCGAATACTTCCCTAGCAACTATTCCTCGCATGGTCGCCCTAACATCAAAGATGTTTTGCGTGAAGGCCAGGAAGTTATTGTTCAGGTTGATAAAGAAGAACGTGGTAACAAAGGTGCAGCGCTGACGACATTTATCAGTCTGGCCGGCAGCTATTTAGTGTTAATGCCGAATAATCCGCGCGCTGGGGGTATTTCCCGCCGTATTGAAGGCGATGACCGAACTGAACTGAAAGAAGCTCTGTCCTCTCTGGAATTGCCAGATGGTATGGGCCTCATCGTGCGCACTGCGGGTGTTGGTAAATCCGCCGAAGCACTGCAGTGGGATCTGACTTTCCGTCTGAAACATTGGGACGCCATTAAGAAAGCCGCTGAAGGTCGCCCTGCCCCTTTTCTGATCCATCAGGAAAGCAACGTCATTGTCCGTGCATTCCGTGATTATCTGCGCCCTGATATCGGCGAGATCCTGATTGATAACCCGAAAGTCCTGGAGCTTGCGAAAGAACACATCGCTGCTTTGGGTCGGCCTGATTTCAGCAGCAAAATCAAACCATACATTGGTGAGATCCCGCTGTTCAGCCATTATCAGATTGAATCGCAGATTGAATCCGCTTTCCAGCGCGAAGTACGCCTTCCTTCTGGTGGTTCGATTGTCATCGACAGCACCGAAGCGCTAACCGCCATAGATATCAACTCCGCACGCGCAACCCGCGGCGGCGATATCGAAGAAACGGCCTTTAACACCAACCTGGAAGCGTCTGACGAAATCGCACGTCAGTTGCGTCTTCGTGACCTCGGCGGCCTGATTGTTATCGACTTCATTGATATGACGCCTGTGCGCCATCAGCGTGAAGTGGAAAACCGTCTGCGTGATGCTGTTCGTCAGGACCGTGCACGTATTCAGATTGGCCGCATCTCACGCTTTGGTTTGCTTGAAATGTCTCGTCAACGCCTCAGCCCTTCATTGGGTGAGTCGACGCATCACATCTGTCCGCGTTGTGCTGGTACTGGGACTATTCGTGATAATGAATCCCTGTCACTGTCAATTCTGCGGTTGATCGAAGAAGAAGCGCTGAAAGAGAACACTAAGGAAGTCCACGCTATCGTTCCGGTGCCTATTGCTTCGTACCTGCTGAACGAAAAACGTGACTCTGTCAACGCCATTGAAAAACGTCTGGGTGGCGTGCGGGCAATTATCGTTCCTAACGATCAAATGCAAACACCGCATTACTCGGTTCTGCGTGTACGCAAAGGTGAAGAATCTTCGATATTAAGCTATTTACTGCCTCAGCATCATGAAGCAGAAATGCTGCAACCTTCAGAAGAAGTGCCTAATGAGCGTAAGCGTCCTGAGCAACCCGCTCTCGCTGCCTTTGCACTGCAAGGCGAAGCGCCGCCGTCTTCTTTCGAACAACCGGATGCCGTTGAACAACCGGAACAAGCCCGTGCCGCAACTATTAATGCTCCAGTTGCCGAGAAATCTGGTTTCGTCAGTCGCCTCCTCAGTGGTTTGAAAGGCCTATTTGCTTCAGAACCTCAATCTGAAGTCAAACCGGTAGAAACACCGAAAGTTGAAGCTGAAACCACTGAAAGCGAAAATCGCCGTAACGGTGAACGCCGTAATCAACGTCGTCAGGGCGGTGGCCGCCGTGAACGTAACGGTGAACGCGGAGAGCGCAGCGATCGTGGCAACCGCGATAACCGCAGCGAAGGTCGTGAAAACAATCGTGACAACCGCGGTGAAAGTCGTGAAACACGCGAAAACAGCCGCGAGCCACGCGAAGATCAGCGTCGTAATCGTCGCAATCAGGAACCGGTAGCTGTTTCTGAAGTCGTTACGGAACAAGAAGTCGATACCATCACTTCCCGTGATGAGCAGCAGCAACCGCGCCGTGAACGCGGTGATCGCTCTCGTCGTCGTTCCGATGATAAACGTAAAGGTCCGCAGGAAGAGAAAGTTCAAGAAGTCGTTGCTCAGGAAGTGGCTGTCACTGTCGCACCTGCTCCGGCTATTGAAGAAATTGAACAGGAAGATCGCCAACCGACACAGCGTCGTCAACGTCGCTCTCTGTCTCAAAAAATCCGCTTCGAGTCTGAAGTTGACCACGAAGCAGAAGCCGCTGCACAGCAGTTGATCACCGGCATCATGCCAACCTCCGTTGCTCCTCAGGCTCAGGAAATTGCCCCGGCAGCACCAGAGGTCGAACGTGCTACCAGCAATGATAATGATGACAATCAAGGTGACAACGGTCGCGAAGGTGGCATGCCACGCCGCTCACGCCGCTCACCTCGTCATTTGCGTGTCAGCGGTCAGCGTCGTCGCCGTTATCGTGATGAACGTTACCCGTCGCAGTCACCAATGCCGCTGGCAGGTGCCTTTGTCTCTCCAGAAATGGCATCAGGCAAAGTGTGGATCAGCTACCCGGTAGCACAGGCAACAGATCTTCAGGAAACGGCTGCTGATAGCGCTGAAGTTCTGATAAACCAGGTCGACATTGCCCAGGAAAATACGCCTGCAGTCGCAGAAGCGGCTGACGTTGCCGTGCAAAACGTACATGCTGAAGTAGAAGTGGCACCGACCACTGAAACTAAAGCTGTCGAGTTAGCATCTGTCGATTCTGACGTGGTTAGCGCACCAGTTGAACAGCAGCAGGTACAACCTGAAGTAACGGCTGCACAGCCTGTTGCCGATGAACCTGTACTGGTTGAAGCCGTAACCGAAGAACCGGTTGAAACAACTCCAGTAGTCGAAGTGAAGCCTGAAGCATTGCAACCGATTGTTGTTGAACCGGTCGCTGTGGCTACAGAAGCTCCAATTAACGTAGTTGTTCCTGCCGCTAAACCGGCACCAGTAACTATCGCTGCTGCACCCGTTGAGCTTGCTCCTCGCTTCAAGCATCATGCAACCTCTCCGATGACCAAAGCCCCGGCCCCGGTCTATGTGCAGGAACCTACTCGTCAAAGCGACTGGGTCCGCCCTGAGTTTGACTTTGAAGGTAAAGGTTCAGCCGGTGGCCATGCTGCCGTTAGCACGGCAACTGCGCCAGCAACCAAGCCGACTATGCCAACTGAGTAATGTTGCATCACGTCTTTAAAAAAAAACCCGCTTCGGCGGGTTTTTTTTATCAGTTGTCAGCATATGCTTTTTAGCATCAAGCCATGGTTTTAAGACGTTTGATATCCAAACGTACCAGCTTACCTTCCAACCGGCGGGCAAAATTCACAAAGTGTTCAGTATCGTTGTGTTGAGACAATGCCTCTTTCGATGCCCAGCGCTCGTAGAAAACAAAAGTGTCAGAATGGTCAATATCACGGTGTAATTCATATTGCAGGCAACCCACTTCCTGACGACTTGGCTCAATCACTTCGTGCAATGCATCTGTTACCTCACTCAAAAACTCAGGTTTAACGATAACAGTGGCAACGACTCTGATTTCCATAATCTTCTCCTGTGGTATAAATAATGTAGATGAAAGCGATTGTTAACAACGTCCTGCCTATACTATGAACCTCTAGCCGTATTAATTTCAACGCTAACTTTATTAAACAGATGCAACGGAACACATTTGCACTTATCCTTGTTCTCCGCCGTTAATGCTCCCATTACTGCACCTGATCCCATTGTCTTGTCTCTCAATGCCGGAGTTCTACCTGATGACTGCAACACCGCAAGTTTTGAAAATTCGCCGCCCTGATGACTGGCACATTCACCTTCGTGACGACGATATGCTAAGCACCGTTCTGCCATTCACCAGTGAAGTTTTTGGCCGGGCTATTGTTATGCCTAACCTGACGCCCCCCGTGATCAGCGTAGAAGCCGCGATTGCTTACCGCAATCGCATTCTTGCCGCCGTCCCTGCCGGCCACCGTTTTACCCCGCTGATGACCTGCTATCTGACAGATTCACTTGATCCTGAAGAAGTCGCACGCGGTTACCGCGAAGGTGTTTTCACTGCGGCAAAGCTTTATCCGGCGAATGCGACGACTAATTCGCAGCATGGCGTATCAGACATTAAAGCGATACACCCCATCTTAGAACGCATGCAAAGCATCGGCATGCCGCTGTTGATCCACGGCGAAGTGACACACAGTGATGTGGATATTTTCGACCGCGAAGCGCGCTTTATTGATGAGGTCATGGACCCTATCCGTCTTCACTTCCCTGAGCTGAAAATAGTATTTGAACACATCACCACCAAAGAAGCCGTGCAATATGTCCAGGCGGGCAATCAGTATCTTGGTGCTACCATTACCCCGCAACATTTGATGTTCAACCGTAATCATATGTTAGTCGGTGGCGTGCGCCCTCACCTGTTCTGTTTACCTATCCTCAAGCGCAACGTCCACCAACAGGCACTGCGTGAAGTGATTGCCAGCGGCTCGGACCGATTCTTCCTTGGTACTGACTCCGCCCCCCACACTAAAGGCCGTAAAGAGTCCAGCTGTGGCTGCGCAGGGTGTTTCAATGCACCACTCGCTATACCGTCATACGCCACTGTGTTTGAAGAGATGAGTGCCTTACAGCATTTCGAAGCTTTTTGCTCTTTTAATGGCCCGCGGTTCTACGGTCTGCCGCTTAACGACGATTTTATCGAAGTGACCCGCACAACTGTGGTTCAACCGGAAGAAATAGCCCTCGGCAATGAATCCGTGGTGCCCTTTTTGGCTGGACAAACGCTGAACTGGACCGTGACCTCCTGCTAAAGGTGCCTGGGAGCAGAACGTAATATTCTGCTCTCTGCTACTTTACCAATGCCACTAAGACTCTGCTTGCTTACCTGAAAAATTAACTGTATAAATATACAGTTCAATTTATTCGGGAGGTATTATGCGTGTTGAAGTCACTATAGATAAAACCAAACCTCTGCCAGCCGGCGCTATCGAAGCATTGTCTGGTGAATTAAGTAAACGTATCAACCAGCAGTTTTCCGATACCGATAATAAAATTCAGGTACGTTACGCAGGCTCGAACCATCTTTCTGTAATGGGTGCGCCCAAAACAGACCGCGATCGTATTGAAGAAATTTTGCAGGAAACGTGGGAAAGCGCTGATGAATGGTTCACTACTGACTGATCCACATTAAGCCAGTTAGTACACGCCGCTAGCTATGCTTAATGCGTTAACGAGATTAATAATAATCAGGTTGAGGAAACCAGGCTCTTTGAGCCAATGCTTTTTTCGCCGGGCGTCGCTGTCCGGCTTTTTTGACTTCTTCCTGCTCAATATTCATTCACTTTACTGCCATAAATTTTTGTTAAGTCAATAACGACCGCCTTTCATCATTTTTCCTCACACTTTATTTGCGCTTAAATACACGATTGCTCGCCATAAACGCTTTTAAATGTTTATACTCAAAAAGCTCACAAAATAATGAGCCGCCTTGATCCTCGCTAGTCACTCACGTTAGTCACTACACATTAAGGGGTCTATATGGACAGAAATGATGAAGTTATTCAGACACACCCGCTTGTAGGTTGGGATATCAGTACTGTGGACTCTTACGATGCCATGATGATACGTCTTCATTACCTGTCTTCTAAAGACCAACCGACAGAAGATGCGCAGGTAGACAGAACTTTGTGGTTAACCACAGATGTTGCAAGGCAATTGATAAACATTCTTGAAGCCGGTATAGAAAAGATTGAATCCAACGAGTATGAATATATTGATCATCGTAAACATTAATTCCGCTTCATTAGACGTTTCACTCTAAAAGCACTCTCGACTCACGTCAGAGTGCTTTTCTCATTTGTGGCCTCTAAACCTAGTTACTCTGCCTTTAGGTATTCGTCAAAAACAGTACGCACCTTGCCTTTGACCCGCGAAACTCTCTATCATGAACGTCACCAAATTGTTAAAACCCATCTTAGGAACCTAAACAAATGGAGTATGACCTCATTGTGATCGGCAGTGGTTCAGTCGGTTCAGCCGCTGGCTATTACGCGACACGCGCCGGGCTGAAGGTACTGATGATTGACAGCGCCATGCCGCCACATACAGAAGGCAGCCATCATGGGGAAACACGCATTATACGTCATGCTTATGGCGAAGGGGCGCGCTATGTCCCGATGGTACTCAGGGCGCAACAACTGTGGGATGAACTGGCCCAAACCAGTGGCGAAAAAATTTTCCACCGCAGCGGTGTGATCAATATTGGCCCGGAAGGTTCCGAGTTCATCACTAATGTGAAAAACAGCTCAGTGGAGTATGCCCTGAACACCGTCACCATGAATGCCGGTGAGATACGCGCAAAATGGCCGCTTATCAGCATTTCAGATGATTACTGTGGGGTTTATGAGCCTGATTCTGGCTATCTGCAAAGTGAAATTGCCATAGCTGCATATATTCGTCTTGCGCGTGAAGCTGGTTGCGCGCAGCTGTTTAAGTGCCCGGTCGAATCAATCGATTACGATGTTCAGGGAGCGATAGTGACGACTCATGAAGGAACATATCGTGCAGCTAAAATAGCGTTAACAGCAGGAACCTGGGTCAAAAAATTACTGCCGGAACTACCGGTTAACCCAGTGCGTAAGGTTTTTGCCTGGCACCATGCCGATGGCCGCTACAGTGAAGAGAACCACTTCCCCGCTTTTACCTTTGAAACACTGCAAGGCGACCAGTTTTATGGTTTCCCTTCGGTCAAAGATGGGCTAAAACTAGGTAAGCATAACGGTGGTCAACCGATCGACTCGCAGAAACAGCGTAAACCTTTTGGCGCCGTAGCCGCAGATGGTAGTGAAGTGTTTAATTTCCTGCGTCACCATTTGCCAGGTGTCGGCGTCTGTTTGCACGGTGCAGCCTGCACCTATGATGTTACAGCAGATGAAGATTTCATCATCGACACCTTGCCTGGGCGCAACAACACGCTAGTGATCACAGGTCTTAGCGGCCACGGCTTTAAATTTGCCAGCGTTCTTGGGGAAATTGTTTCTGAGTTTGGACAAAACACGACAAGCTCCTTCAACCTAAAACCCTTCTCTCTTTCACGCTTTTCCTGATAAATCCTCAGTTTTTAATACTCCCGGCCGCTCTGGCTGGGGTAATGAAGTAATACTTAATTCATTATTACGTTAAAACACTTCTTTCTGATGAATTTCGGGGGTTGATCAATACCCATGTTTTTTCGAATTGACATCCTTACAGGGAAAAATTTATCCTTTCAGCAGTTATCACAGGAGTGATAGCGGCCGCGCAAACATGCGCATTGACAAGGAAGTAATATGAACTTATTAGTCATAGAATCCTGTGGTTTTACCCGTCTTGGTATATATTCTTTGCTGATGAAAAATGAAAGCATTCATATTACGGATTGCGAAAGCATTTCTCAGGCGATGCAGGAAATCCTGGACATTCAACCCGATATTATTCTTTTAAATACGACCCAATATTGCTATCACTCAGAATTTTCTTGTGAATTGAGAGAGTTCATCGAACGTGTAAAAAATATTAAGATGTATTGCTATGTGGATGCTCAATATCCAGTCGCAGAAACGCCTATTTCGGTGACGAGAGATATCTACATATTAAATAAACAGCTTTTAACTCACTTATTAAAAAACATCATTTTGCATCCTGACCTTTACTTATCTACCAAAACACCCTGCATCAGTCGTTCGATTTTCAGTGACCAAGAAATTTTGGTGATGAATTATTGGATGTCAGAAATGCCCAATTATCGCATAGCTCGAAAACTGGAGATAAGCAGTCGCACTGTCTATGTACACAAACGCCATCTGGCGCAGAAAATAAAAGTAAGAAACCGGCTAGAGTTTTGCTTCATTTACAACTTTATTAGATATCTATTCTGGCCAATTGATCCAATATCACGAGCCCCGCTAAGCCGTCAGGCAAAAGAAGAAATTCTGACGCTGTATAAATAATATCATCATGTTTCTTACCCGACGAAAAACCAAAGGCCACCCAATGTGGCTTTTGGTTTTTATTGCATCAGCTTATGCTGCTATTTTCGCATCACTTACCCTTCCCCCAATAGACAAAATTTCATGTCACACCATCGGTACTCCAAACGTGGCGCTTAGCAATCGGACTGATAAAACAAGCAGTAACATACTGAGGTGGAGGAATAAACATAATGCCCATTATATTATGTAAACCCTTTGGAGAGTGAAATTAATCACCGGTTTACGCGGATAACATTATCTTCACTGTCGGTTATTAACGGCATCAAATAAGGTATATGACCTTTGGATAATCCATAACATTAAGTGCATATGAAGTTGTACTCTGTTCAATATTGGGATCTCTGGCATATTGTCATGCATCTATTATAGTACCGGCAGAATGCATGAATATAATTCAAAATATATAATTCTATTTTTAGTCAATAAAACTGACCATTGTAAAAGCCTTACCGTTGATGACAAAAGCTGACAAATGCAGTCACAACCGAGTCTAAATAATGAGACTTGAGTATCATGGTGAGTCTCTCGATATCACTGAATAACTCTAGCCCGTTACCATCAAAAATAATGAACAAGTTAAATTAATGCATTTAATAATGAATAATATATTGCCAAAATGTTTCTGGATGTTTATTTTCTAATTTGACGGTGTAATGTACTTATAAGGAAATTGGATGTTGTGGAGAAACTCACCGGTCCGGTTCGGACATATATCGGTACTAATTCATTGGGTGGTCGCTCTGACCGTCTATGGTTTGTTTGTTCTTGGTCTGTGGATGGTCGGGTTGGGCTATTACGACTCCTGGTATCACCGTGCACCCGAATTGCACAAAAGCATTGGCATCCTGGTCTTTGCATTGATGATATTCCGCTTGTTTTGGCGCTTTATTTCCCCCCCACCCCGTCCGCTTGAAAACTATAGCAAAACAACACGTTTGGGTGCCTGGCTGGCTCATTTGTTGTTATTCGTTGGCCTGTTCAGCATCTTGATCAGCGGGTATTTAATTTCTACCGCAGAAGGTCAGCCGGTTTCTGTTTTCGGTTGGTTTGAAATCCCTGCCTTTTTATTTGGATTGCCGCAACAGGCTGATATCGCCGGTACTGTTCACCTATGGTTGGCCTGGGGAGTGGTCATTATTTCTGCGTTACACGCCCTGGCTGCATTGAAACATCACTTTATGGACCGGGACAGCACGCTTGTGCGCATGTTAGGGCGTAGTCCCAATTAACTTGTTAGATAAATGGAGGTTGTTCACTATGTTAAAAAAAACCACTCTGGGCCTGACTCTGGCTTCTTTATTACTGACGGTTGGCAGTGCAACTGCCGCAAATTATAAAATAGATAAAGAAGGTCAGCACGCCTTTATCGAATTCCGCATCAAGCATTTGGGTTACAGCTGGTTGTATGGCAGCTTTAACGATTTCGATGGCGGTTTTACATTTGATGAAAAAACCCCATCAGCCGATAAAGTCAATGTCACCATCAACACCACCAGCGTGTTTACCAATCATGCAGAACGTGACAAGCACCTGCGCAGCGCAGAGTTCCTTAATGTGACCAAGCATCCGCAGGCCACCTTTATCTCAACTTCCGTGAAACAAGAGGGCGATGCACTGTCGGTGACCGGCGACTTTACACTGAACGGCATAACAAAACCGCTGACATTGCAGACTAAATTGCTCGGCCAGGGAAAAGATCCATGGGGTGGATACCGTGCCGGTTTTGAAGCGGCGGGAAATATTAAGCTGAAAGATTACGGTATCACTACCGACCTCGGCCCCGCCTCTCAGGACGTCGAACTGATTATTTCGGTTGAAGGCGTGCGGGAAAAGTGATCCTCACGGGGTATTAAGCAGCGATAAAAAAGGGCTCAATCTCATGAGCCCTGATTCATCAATACTATAGAGCTAAAACAATTACTCTTTTTCCGGCACCGGAATATGCATAGTGCTATGCAATAGCCCCTTGGACTTATTAAAAATCTTGATACCGTTTTCACGCCCGGCACGCAACGCCCGTTGTTCTTCGCGCGGTAACTTCAGCTCGGTCTGACAAATATCACTGCAACAGCCACCAAACTTGGCAGCGCAGGTTGGGCACTGAATAAACAGCAGATGACAGCCATCATTTTTGCAGTTGGTATGATCATCGCAGGGTTCGCCGCACTGATGGCAATGCGCAATCACATCTTCAGAAATCCGCTCCCCCATGCGCTCATCAAAAACAAAGTTTTTCCCTTTGAATTTTACTGGTAAACCCTGCTCTTTAGCCCGGCGGGCATATTCAATGATACCGCCTTCCACGTGATATACATTTTTAAAGCCTTTGTGCAGCATGTAGGCGCTGGCTTTTTCACAGCGAATTCCACCGGTGCAATACATGACGATTTTTTTGTCTTTATCTTCCTCGAGCATATCGACGGCCATCGGCAACTGATCGCGGAAAGTATCCGACGGTACTTCAAGCGCCTGATCAAAATGCCCGACTTCGTATTCGTAGTGATTCCGCATGTCGACGAAAACAGCATCAGGATCGTCGATCATGGCATTAACCTGCTCGGCTTTCAGGTATTGCCCCACGTTTGATGGGTCAAAACTCTCGTCGTCAATGCCATCGGCAACAATGCGTTCACGCACTTTGAGGCGCAACACCCAGAAGGACTTCCCATCATCTTCCAGCGCGATGTTCAGGCGAACCTGATCGAGTGCCGGGTGACTGGCAAAAAGCGCTGTTTTAAACGCCGCGAACTGGCTTTCCGGGACGCTCACTTGTGCATTGATCCCCTCTTTCGCCACATAAATACGGCCAAACACGTTTAGTTTGGTCAGGCAGACATAGAGCACATCGCGGAAAGCTTTCGGATCGTCGATATGGAAATATTTATAGAAAGAAACTGTGGTCCGCGGCTCGGTTTCGGCCAGCATGCGCGCCTTCAGTTCCTCGTTAGAAATTCGGTTATGTAACACTGGCATGGTGTACGTTCCTGTCTTTCATGGAGGCTATATTAATGGACATCTTTAACGATGGTGTTGTTGCATGCGTTTAATCAGAAGCAACTTTTCAAGCGGCAATATTATACATTAAAGCAACAACTGCGACATCTTCCGTTGCAGCGTTTTACCGCAAAAACGCGGCAAAAATGGGCAACCAGTACACGCAAAGTGGCAGAAATACGATACCTTAAAGTAGGTGAGCATTAATTATTTCATTCACAATCATGCATTCATCAACGGCAATGAGGGAACTATGAGCAAGCTTTTCGAACCAATCTCACTGGGTAATTTGACCTTGGCTAACCGCATTATCGTCGCGCCAATGTGCCAATATTCTTCGGACCACGGTAAAGCGACCTCGTGGCACCATGCACATCTGGGGCAACTCTCTTTTTCCGGTGCGGGATTACTGATCCTTGAAGCGACCGCCGTCGAAGCCATCGGTGGCATAACGCCACGGGATTTAGGTCTGTGGGATGATGAAACTGAAGCGGCCATGAAAAGCCTGGTGACGTCAATTCGCGACAACAGCCGCATTCCGCTTGGCCTGCAACTCGGGCACGCAGGCCGCAAAGCTTCTTGCCAAGTGCCATGGGAAGGCGGCAAACAGCTCACGCCTGAACAGGCGGGGTGGCAGACAATTTCTTCGTCCGCCTTGCCGTTTGCAGAAACAGACACCGCACCACAAGCTATGACGTTAGAACGAATTGCCCAACTGAAGAAAGCCTATGTGGACTCTGCCAAGCGAGCAGATCGTCTGGGCTTTGATCTGCTTGAGCTGCACGGCGCGCATGGCTATTTACTTCACCAGTTCCTGTCACCTCTTGCTAATCAGCGCAATGATCAGTACGGCGGTTCACTAGAAAACCGCATGCGCCTGCTGCTGGAAATCTTTCAGGAACTCCGCGCAGTCTTTCCGGCGAACAAACCGATTGGCGTACGTATTTCAGCAACCGACTGGGTCGACGGCGGTTGGGATCTTGAACAGTCAGTCACCCTGGCCAAAGAGTTGGATAAATTGGGCTGTGACTACATTCATGTTTCCAGCGGCGGATTAAGTCCGCAGCAAAAAATCAGTGTTGGCCCTAACTACCAGGTACCCTTCGCGGAAAGAATTAAACAAGAAGTGAAGATGCCGGTGATCGCGGTAGGCCTCATCACCGAACCTGAACAGGCGGAGGCCATCATCAACACAGGTCAGGCTGACATGATTGCCCTGGCGCGCGGTATTCTTTATAACCCACGTTGGCCATGGCATGCGGCAGCGAAACTGGGCGCAAAAATCAGCGCACCTAAACAATACTGGCGTAGCGAACCCCATAACGTTAAAGGGTTATTCCTTTCCGAATAACGGTCATTCGCTGTCAAATGGGCAACGCCATGTTGCCCATTTTTTAAGTTGCTTATCTATTGATTTTTCATATGACAACCACAATAAACATTGAAAATACCAATAAAATTGCCGGTAGAATTGACAAAATGCCACTGTCTGCCGATATTTAATCAATTGAAATAACGGAATATTCAGTGAATCGTCTCATAAAAAATCCACATACCTGATTTTTCATGCACAGATGTGAATAAATTAGCTATTAATGCCGTCCGCTTTCACCTGAAACCAAAAAAGTGCCACAATGTATCATTGTGCTTCAGGAAATAAATCACAGTGGACAGATTGGTCAGGCTGTGACGTTTTTCCGTTGCGGGCTACTGCACAAGACAGAGCTTATATTTTCTTACTTCGACACTGACGCAGAGATTTTATGACTCAGGTACCGACCTTTACATCTTCACTATTACATCCGCGTTACTGGCTAACCTGGATGGGGTTAGGGCTGCTTTACTTACTGGTGCTTTTGCCTTATCCGGTCATTTACCGCCTGGGCACAGGCCTTGGCCGCTTCTCAATGCGTTTTTTAAAACGCCGCTTTCATATTGCACAGCGCAATCTTGAGCTCTGTTTCCCGGACATGAGCCGTGAACAGCGCGATCATATGGTGCTGAAGAATTTCGAATCTGTCGGCATGGGGCTATTTGAAACCGGTATGGCCTGGTTCTGGCCTGATCGCCGTATAGAACGCTGGTTTAAAGTCAGTGGACTGGAACATGTTCAGAAAGCCCGTGACAACCAGCAGGGCGTGTTGTTAATTGGCGTGCATTTCCTGACACTGGAGTTGGGTGCACGCATTTTTGGCATCCATAATCCAGGTGTCGGCGTTTATCGCCCCCATGATAATAAGTTGATGGACTGGATCCAGACCAAAGGCCGTATGCGTTCTAACAAGGCCATGATCGACCGCAAAGATCTTAAAGGCATGATCCGCAGCCTGAAACAGGGCGATATTATCTGGTACGCACCGGATCACGACTATGGTCCACGCAGCAGTGTATTTGTGCCTTTCTTCGCCGTAGACAAAGCTGCGACCACCACAGGAACTTATCTTCTGGCGCGCATGGGTAAACCTGCGATCATTCCGTTTACCCCACGTCGTCTGGAAGGGGGTAAAGGTTATGAGTTACTGCTCCACCCGGCGGTGGAGAATTTCCCACTGGATGATGAAGTCGCCGCGGCCGCTTATATGAACAAAGTGGTGGAAAGCGAGATCAGGCTCGCGCCTGAGCAATACATGTGGCTGCACCGCCGCTTCAAAACCCGGCCAGAGGGCGAACCTTCGTTGTATCAGGCGACCGAATAACCCCCCTGTTCAGATTTCGGGCCGGCACTCCTGCGGCCCGAAATCTGAGTTGTTTCCCACCCTCGTTACTTTTCTTCACGATTTTATCCCGCCTTTCATTACCTTCTTTGATCTGTCTCCTCTCCCTAAAATTTATGAACCTGTATTTTACTTTTTGCGTTAACTTTTCCGTAACATTATTGATGTGACTGATTATTAGGCGCATAATTATCCAGCTAAACGATAGTTAACCGCCTCTGCACGCCTTTCATCGGCTGCGCAGAGTTAATGGACCTCTCTCATCGGTATTTTATGACTTCGGAACCTGCATCAGAAACAGCACCTGCCCCAATAAATTGGAAGCGTAATCTTTTCGTCGCCTGGATCGGTTGTTTTCTCACCGGCGCTGCGTTTAGCCTGATCATGCCTTTCCTGCCGCTGTATATTGAAACCCTCGGCGTTACCGGTCACGAATCCCTGAATATGTGGTCCGGCCTGGTTTTCAGTATCACATTCCTGTTTTCGGCCATTGCATCTCCCTTCTGGGGTGGGCTGGCTGACCGCAAGGGGCGAAAAATAATGCTACTGCGCTCAGCGCTTGGCATGGCTATCGTGATGGCCCTGATGGGGTTTGCACAAAATATCTGGCAGTTCCTGGTTTTACGCGCCCTTCTGGGGTTGCTCGGCGGCTTTGTGCCGAATGCCAATGCACTGATTGCAACCCAAATTCCGCGCAATAAAAGTGGCTGGGCTTTAGGTACTCTCTCTACGGGGGCAGTCAGCGGTGCGCTGATTGGTCCGCTGGTCGGGGGATTACTGGCCGATACTTACGGATTGCGGCCGGTGTTTTTCATCACCGCCTGCGTGCTGTTTTTGTGTTTCCTAATGACCCTCTACTGCATTCGTGAGCAATTTGTCCCAGTGAATAAAAAGGACATGCTGAACCGTAAACAGGTTTTCGCTTCGCTAAAGAACCCTAAACTGGTGCTGTGTCTGTTTGTTACCACCATGATCATTCAGGTGGCGACAGGGTCGATTGCGCCAATCCTGACACTCTTTGTTCGCGAACTGGCAGGCAATACGCAAAATCTGGCGTTTATCAGCGGGATGATCGCTTCAGTGCCTGGGGTGGCCGCGCTGATGAGTGCGCCAAGACTTGGGAAACTAGGGGACCGGATTGGCCCGGAAAGAATTCTGGTGGCGATGCTGGGCATCTCGGTACTGCTACTCATACCGATGGCCTTTGTACAGAATCCGCTGCAGTTAGGGATCCTACGCTTTATGCTCGGTGCCGCCGATGGTGCTTTATTGCCAGCAGTGCAAACCCTGCTCATCTATAACTGCACCAATCAGGTCGCAGGCAGGGTCTTTAGCTATAACCAGTCGTTCCGCGATGTGGGAAATGTCACAGGCCCACTGCTGGGTGCTGCGGTGTCGGCAAGTTACGGATTTCGCACAGTATTTTTTGTTACTGCATTAGTGGTCCTGTTTAATGCCGCCTACTCCTATTGGTGCCTGCAACGCCGTCCGCGCCAGGCGATGATCGAATAACGCTTATCAGATACGCCATTCTCGTTGTGCAAGCACTACGCGATAACCGTCGGTATCTTCGAATGTTTTGCCGGTGTTATCCCAATAAGGATTGTATGAGGCAACCTCAATGAAACCGGCAGTTCGCATCTGCTCGCACTGTTTTTGCCACCCCTGCGAATCGGGCATATAAAATACTAACAAGTTATCCTGCGTGGGCGCCCTGCCCACAGGAATTCCCCGATGATGGGTAAATTCCAGATGGTAGTGATGCTGTGGATGCCCGACCATTATCCCATCAAACCCCAGATGATCTTCGAAATCCCCCAGCAGTTCGAAACCCAGCCCATCGCAATACATCTGCGCTATGCGTTGCAGGTTATCGGTTGGGCGAGCGATACGTAAAATACATTCGCGTGGAATCATAGGGTTTCCCGGTGAGTATTCAGCGATGAAAATCGCTAAAACTAATCAATTTATGCGCTATTGGGCATCGAAAACTTGCATCCTGGGACATAGCGTCAACAATTAGTGAATCAGAGAAAAAATCAGCCGACTTTTTTACTGTATCGTGTTAGCCATTAATTACTAACGATTTCATCAAATATTAGTCGGAACCCCCGTGAAAGCCACTCAGGAGAAAAAGATGAGTATGTATGCAACCCTGGAAGAAGCCGTTGATGCCGCCCGCGAAGAATTTCTTGAGTCCGCGCAGGAAACAACAGACAGTGACGAAACGCCGGTCCCGGAGCAATTTAACCTACAAAAATACATTCTGCAGGATGGCGACATCATGTGGCAGGCGGAATTTTTGTCTAAAGAAGGGGAGTCGATTGAAAGTCTGACCTTCCGTAGCGGTGCGGCAGCACAAGCCATTTTTGATGACGACTATGATAAGCGCGAGTTGGAAGAAGAGTGGCTGGAAGAGAGCACGCTGTATGAATGGGACGAAGGTGAGTATCAGCATGAACCGCCACTGGACACTGAAGAAGGCGAAGCTGCTGCCAGTGAATGGGATGACGAAGACGACTATCCCGGCCGCGATATAGACTAAATCTTCAGGTTCTCTGCATCATTCGTAAGGGCCGTGGCGTGCGTCAATCGGCAGCATGAAGGTGTCGACAATCATCGAAAGTGGCACATCGATCACGGTGACATAACGCCACGCCCCCTCACGAACATCCCATTGTACGCCCGGATAGTATTGATTACCGTGCCCCTGACCGGGCACGGTACGGCTGATTATGCTGCCACAGCCGCTTAATGCTACTGCCGCAATTGCCATTACCGCACTGCGTAAGACCAAACGTTTCATCACGTCACTTACCTGTTAAAGCCGATAAAAAGGGCAGCATGCATCAGCATACTGCCCATTATTTCTTCAGCGTAAATTCGGCTTACCCGTTTCAGGCAGGCTTCATTTCCAACGTTTGCGTTTCAGGGAATGCCTGAGCGTTACGTGGTAATTCGCTGTAATACTCGCTCCAGGCACGTTGGTCCGGCTGCGTCCACACGGCGGAGTGCAGACGAGCCATCAGCACCGGGTCGCTCAGCAAGATCAAACGGTCTGCTTTGCCCAACGCCTTAGGGCCGGTTTTGAAAGCCTGCTCAAGACGTTGTTGACGGCCATTTTCTACGCCAGGACGCAACAGGTGACGGGACGTCGCCATACCCGTAGCCAGTGCGTTGAAGCTTGGGTCAAATACGGCATGCATGAAGCCGTTCAGCAGTTTGCGTTCACGGTTAAGCTTGAGATATTCCTCGGTCGCTACCAGTTCACGTGGCGGGTTGTACTCTTCCGGGATCAGGAACAGCTTGGCTTTCTTGCTCTTAATCCCCAGCGTCGCACGGCTCGAAAGTACAGAAACGATTGGCGAAAGGATCAGCGAGAAGACAATAGGCGCCAACCACCACAGGAAGCGCAAGTCCAACCATGCCATTCCGCCTGCCCACACGGCACCTAACAGCAGTTGCGAACCATGCCGTTTGAAGGCTTCGCTCCACGGCGTGTCATTATCGTCACGCTGCGGTGAGTTCCAGACCACTTCCCAACCCAGGAAAGCACTGACCACGAACACGGTGTGGAACAACATACGAACCGGAGCCAGCAAGACGGAGAACAGCATCTCCAGCAACATCGACATGAACAGCCGGATCCCGCCACCGAACTCTTTTGCGCCCTTCGCCCAAATCAGCACGATGCTGAGAAGTTTAGGCAGGAAGAGCAACACTAACGTGGTGGAAAACAGTGCAATGGCCAGTTCAGGGCGCCACTGTGGCCAGACCGGGAACAACTGACGGGGTTGCAGGAAGTACTGCGGCTCCATCAGGGTGTGGACCACCTGCAATGCTGTGGATAAGGCCAGGAACATAAACCATAACGGCGCAGACAAGTAGGACATCACACCGGTCAGGAATACTGCACGGTGAACCGGGTGCATCCCTTTGACCAGGAACAGACGGAAGTTCATCAGGTTACCATGACACCAGCGGCGGTCGCGTTTCAGCTCATCCAACAGGTTCGGCGGTAACTCTTCATAACTACCCGGCAGGTCATAAGCAATCCAGACACCCCAACCGGCACGGCGCATCAACGCGGCTTCCACGAAGTCATGGGACATAATGGAACCTGCGAATGAACCTTCACCCGGCAGTGGTGCAAGCGCGCAGTGTTCAATGAACGGTTTCACACGAATGATGGCGTTATGGCCCCAGTAGTGTGATTCACCCAATTGCCAGAAGTGCAGACCGGCGGTAAACAGCGGACCGTAGACGCGGGTAGCAAACTGCTGACAACGCGCATACAGCGTATCCATGCCTGACGCTTTTGGCGCAGACTGAATAATACCAGCGTTCGGGTTGGCATCCATCAGACGTGAGAGGCCAGTGAGACATTCACCGCTCATGACGCTGTCGGCATCCAGAATCACCATATAGGCGTATTCCCCACCCCAGCGACGGCACCAGTCATCAATGTTGCCACTTTTACGTTTCACACGGCGGCGGCGGCGGCGGTAGAAAATACGCCCATGCCCTTCCACATCACGGCAAACTTCCATCCAGGCTTTTTGTTCTGCTACGCAGATGTCTGGATCATAGCTGTCGCTCAGGACATAAATGTCGAACTGGTCAAGATCACCGGTAGCCTTTACCGATTCGTAAGTCGCCCGCAGACCCGCGAACACGCGTTCCACATCTTCATTACAAATTGGCATGATAAGCGCTGTTCGGTTTTTCGGATTCAGCGGTTCAAGGCCGGTAGTTGAGGCCGTGATGCTGTATTTATCCCGCCCGATGAGCAGTTGTAAAAAGCCCATCAGTGCCGTCCAGAACCCGGCAGAAACCCAACAGAACAAGATGGCAAACAGCACCAGTATGCCGGTCTGTAAGACATACGGCAGCAGTTGCAGCACTGATTGTAACCAATCCTGATTGAGCATATCGGCAGGATCGATCAGCGCCCATCCCTGATAAGGCAGGATGGTTTTCATATACCAGGTGGCAATCGCCGTTTGCACCAACATCAGAATCAGCAGGGTGTAACGACGCACCGAACCGGCATGACGCCATCTTTTCTCTGACTCCGGCATATCAGACGAGGTATACCGACGCGCGACGGTGCCGCGCCCCATCATGGAGTCCCAGAAACGACCTACCGGATTAGTGCGCCAGACATCAGGAAACATGCTGGAACGCTTAACCGGCGGCATGGCGCTGACGATGGTACGGCCTTCATTGTCCACATCGGACAAGGTACCGTTCTCCATTGCATCAGGCCAACTGGCGGCCACGCGGGCCTGGACAGAAACCAGTGGCGCATCGATATCAGAGATATCGATGCTTTGCGTTGACGCACCGCCCAACCGGCGGTGCACGGTAGCAAAGGCCTCGTCTTCAGCAGAAGGAAGCTGCTGAGTGAGGGCCGCTTTCTGTTCTTCAGGAAGCGGCAAAGCCTTCACGTAATCTTGGGTAGAATGCGTTGACTTATTCATTTGCAGGCAGCTGATAGCTCCAGGTTTCACTCAGTGTTTTTTCGCCATTCACCAGGGAAGCACGCATTTCGATCGGCTTCTTAGGATCTTTCACTTTCAGGCGCAGCGTCAGACGCCAGCCTTTAGTTACTGGATTATAGCGGACAGTGTTTTCAACCAGTTCACCGTTGTCGCCGATACTGACCTGAGATGCTACCGGAGTATCACTTTTCAGGGCTTTCAGATTCGGACCAACAAAATCAACCAGGAATGCCACACTGCCATCAACTTCGCGGGTCAGATTCGACTGTTTCACATCACCGGTGGAGCGCATCGTGCGCTGTACCCACGCCAGATCAGGCGAATGCAGTTTTTCTTCATCACGGCTGAAGTGTAGGCGGTAATTCAGATCAAGGGGCTTGCCGACGTCAGGCAACTGATCAGGCGTCCAGAAAGCGACGATGTTGTCGTTGGTTTCATCGGCGGTAGGAATTTCCACCAGCTCAATTTTGCCTTTGCCCCACTCACCTTTGGTTTCGACCCAGCCACTTGGACGCAGGTCATAACGGTCGTCGAGATCTTCAAAATTGGAGAACTCACGACCGCGTTGCAGCAGACCGAAACCTTTCGGGTTTTCCATCGTGAACTGACTGACGGCCAGATGTTTCGGATTATTCAGCGGACGCCAGATCCACTCACCGTTGCCGGCCTGAATGGAAAGACCGTTTGAGTCATGCAGCGCCGGGCGGTAGTTCATCACCGGAGAAGGCTGGTTTGCCCCAAACAAGTACATACTGGTCAATGGCGCTACGCCCAATTTGCCGACCTTGTCACGCAGATAGACTTTAGACTGTACGTCAACGGTGGCTTCTTTGCCCGGGTAGACGTCCAGACGATAAGCGCCCGTCGCACGCGGGGAGTCAAGCAGTGCGTAAATGACCAGGTGTTTTTCATCCGGGTTCGGACGTTCAATCCAGAACTCGCGAAAACGCGGGAACTCTTCCCCTGACGCCAGTGCGGTGTCGATGGCCAAACCACGGGCGGACAGACCATAAACCTGGCCCTTACCAATCACGCGGAAGTAGCTGGCGCCCAGCACGCTCATAATTTCATCATCTTTATCGGCTTTATTAATAGGATAAAGAACTTTGAAACCGGCGAAGCCAAGGTTTTTGACCGTGTCAGCATCGTGTTTCACATTGCCAAAATTGAAATAATCCGGGCTGTACTTGATTTCTTTGACGGCGTTGGCTGACACTTCGTTGATTTTCACCGGGGTATCGAAGTACATGCCCTGATGATAGAACTCAAGCTTGAAAGGCGTGTTCAGGTTTTTCCAATACGCTTTATCATGATTGAATTGAATTTGTTGGTAGTCCGCGAATTTCAAATCGCGAAGCTGTGATGGAAGGTTACTTTTCGGTGCTTCATAGCCTTTATCGGCTAACGCTTTGGCTTGTTTGGCAACATCATCAATAGAAAAAGCCCAGGCAGATGAAGAGATCAAAGACATCAACACTGCGGCACTTAGCAAACGGACTTTAGTCATACGTGGCCCTTTGGAAAAATTTTTACCCGGCACATTCCCTCCTTTACGTGCGCTAAACTCATCATTCTATTTTAAAGGAACGGTCAGGTTTCCGACAACATGAGAGATTGATGGTTCATCCCTTTGATGAACCGTTTAAGCACACAACCGTACAAGGATATCAATTCGTTGAAACTCCGGCTATGGAAACTTGTCCTATAACATAGTAGGTTCTCCACAGATGAATTAAGCTAACGTAAAGAGTGAACACTTTTCGTTACCACACATTATTACCCTGTTCGCAATTTAGGCACTAAAATCAGGATAAGCGTCATTAAATGGATACGTTATGAAACCACAAAGTAATCAGCGTGAGTTCTTCTTGGACTCTATCCGAGCCTATTTGATGCTGCTCGGCATTCCATTCCATATATCATTGATTTACTCCAGCCATGTCTGGGCGGTAAACAGTGCTGTACCCTCCCATGGTTTAACCATATTCAATGATATAATCCATGCTTTCCGTATGCAGGTGTTCTTCGTAATATCCGGCTACTTCTCTTATATGCTGTACGAGCGGTATGATGCGCAGAAGTGGTTGAAGGTACGCCTTGAGCGCGTCGCAATCCCGCTGGCTGCGGCCTTCCCGCTGATCACGCTGCCGCAGCTCTACTTCCTGATGAAATTTACGGACAAGTTTTCCAACTGGGATAGCCTAGATCTTTACCAGAAAATCAATATCACCGTTTGGGAAATGGTTTCGCATTTATGGTTCTTATTGACCCTGGTGATCCTGACCAGTATTTGTTTTTACTTATTTAAATTCATTAAAGAAATTAAGAATAATCGCATTAACTTAATTAAGAATAAGACTAATACGTTAGGAAAACTCTCAATTATATTTTTATTTATTGGCTTGATTTATGCCACTGTTAACCGGGCAATTTCTATTTTTGCGCCAGAACTGTTATCTAATGGTGCATTCAATTTCATCATTATGCAGACACTGTTCTATCTACCATTTTTTGTGGTAGGTGCATTTGCTTTCAAATTTGCCTGGCTAAAAGAACTTTTCATCAAACCCTCAGCATGGGCTGGCGTTACCAGTTTGTTCCTGTTCCTCGCGTACATGATCAATCAGCACATCAACACGCCACAGCTTTACTCGATGGAACTCGACGCGATCATCACCTCGCTGCTGGGTATTCTGATGGTGAATGTGGTGTTCTCCTTCAGCCACTATGTGTTGAATTTCCAGTCTCCGTGGATAACTTATCTGGTGAACTCATCCCTGTTCATCTACCTGGTGCACCATCCGCTGACCCTGATCTACGGCGCATTTATCACCCCGCGGATTAATAACGACTGGGTGGGTTTCCTGGTCGGGCTGGTGTTTGTGTTCGGGATTGCTTTCATATTGTACGAGATCCACAAACGTATCCCTGTCCTGCGTTTCCTGTTCTCGGGTAAACCGCAGCAGGCTCAATTGAAGCAGACCCGCGGCCCTAACCCACCGCAGAATCAGCATACGTAGTCAGTCGTTCGGCATTTACCCATAAAAAATTAAAAAAGGCGGCCATGGAGTGATTCCTGGCCGCCTTTTCGCTTTTATAGCACTTTTGCCAGGCGGCCTCTGATAGCACTGAAAACCGATCAAGAGATCCGGGCATTGTTGGGTGGTACCCTCGACCCGGTCATTCGTGCGCAGTGACATTGACTTACTGCCGGTGAAGGTAGCTATTGTTTGCCAGACCGGCATTGCAACGGAAAATGCAGAAACGGTCGAAAAGATATCCACGATGGCGATTACCCCCAATGCCCTACCCGGCTATTGCACCCGTTTCTGTACTGGTCAGCACCGCGCCTTTAAAAGCCAATGAAGCTCAACTGTGCAAAGCACTTTTACACTGCAAAGCCCCGTTGACAGCTGAAATCAGTAAACTGGATGTGAAGTAAGACGCAATTGAAACCAAGCGGAAAATAGAAAAGCGCCCCGACAGGCGCTTTAATTATTATGTTGCAGCAGGGAAAATGAAGATTGTTTACAAATTATTCATTACAACGGAATAATACGCATTAGCATTTAAGAACGCCCATCTCTTTTGCCCAGAGCCCGACTTGTTCCGGATAAATAAAGGAAATATCATTATCCAGCGGACGAGTAGTAGAGGGTAATACCATCGCAAGGCAAGGATAAGCGGCGGGTCGACTCTCAAACAGAAAATCGTCCAACTCCTCTTCAGTCAACAGGCTGTCGCCCTGAATACCGTCGATCATAAAGTAGGTTTTCATCATCCACTCACGGTACTCAAAATCATTTTTAATCATATACATAGATGGTTCTCAGGGATTTACTGTTGTCACTGCCGCTCCCCTGAATATCTGACGAATAATTTCGTTCAGGGCCACGACGTGAAAATAAAATCGAGCCATCCGTTGCTGATTCAAGCAACATAAAATTAACAATGTGCGAAGGAATAATCAAGCAGCACTTTATCTTAAAGTTATATAGACGGGAGGAAACCGAAAAAGGTGACGTACTGTCATTCAATCAATATTTTTTATGAATGTGATGACATTTATTAATATAAAAAATAAATAATTAAACACTGAAAATAGAGATATAAGAAGGACTGAAGAAGAACAAAATAGACGTTGAGGATGCCTGAGCATTGTCACCGCCAACCCTGTTCTCAAATTCTTTTTTACTTTTTTAGCACGCCAAATCTGTTTATCACCGTGTTACCAGCGGCCCGGAGGGGGACCCTCGCGCCATCCGGGAGGGGGTCCTTCATGCCAGTGCGGCGGAGGGGGGCCTTCACGCCAATAGTGGTCATGATGCCAGTAACGTGGAGGAGGTGGTTCCGGTTCGTAATAAACCCAATGCCCCCGGCCCTCATCACGGTAATGGTGATCCCACCAGCCCGGTTCACGCCAGCCACCACCATCCCAATAATACCCACGTGGATCGCGATCACCGACATGCAGTGACAGGCCGGGGACGTTGACCCCTATCTCGACATCCGCCTGAGCAACGGCTGGCAAACTCAGCATGACAGCGAGAACTAAAATTAATTTTTTCATACGATACCTCACGACCTGCTTATCAGGTGATGCAAAGGTACCTCCGGCTATCTTACTGTTCTATAGGAATTTATCCCATTTACTCAGGCCTCACGCTCTCCTTACACATGCGTCAAAATAGACATACATTGCCGGAGGGGCCAACGTGTTAACAACAAAGGACAATTTGCTGTAGTTGCTTAAATTGCAAACATTAAAAAAACCGCCGGAGCGGTTTCTTTTTTTCAAAGCGTAAAGCGCTTTGTTATGGACTTTAAGACGAATTAGATTTTGCAACCTTCGCAGTCACTTTCATCCTGAACCACGTCAGGCACGGCAGAGGCTTTCTCGGCAGCTTTTTCTTCCGCTTTTTCCAGTGCAGCATCTATATCAAAATCAAAAATATCGTCACTCATTTTCTTCACCTTAAATTATCAAACGCTGTCAGCATTATAAACCAGTGCTCTGCCTGCTGCTCTTTTTAATCTTCCGACGGGCACATTTTGTCACTACATGTAGTGGCTTCGGGCAAAAGAAACACCATCTTGCACACTTTCACGCCACTCAGATTTGCGCTACCTACGGTCGGTGACCATAGTTAAAGAGAGCAATACTCTGAATAGTTGAATAAAAGGAGAATGAGATGACAACGTCAAACATACAGGCTTGGGCTGACACACGTGAAACGTCGCATGAAATTGCAGAAGCTATTTTTGAACTGGCCGGGAATGATGAAGTGCTGGCGCAACAGATCTGGGAGGAAGGCAATGATGAAGTGCTCCCGTTAGCATTTTCCAAAACTCAGCAAGACCATCTGTTCTGGGGAGAAGAGAAGATAGAGCGTAAAAACGTGTGATTCAGGATCGGCTAAGACCCTGAGCCAAAAGCTCAGGGTTGAAACCAGAGTGAATCAGTTGTCGAAACCAAATCCCATCTGATGTGCCCACTCGAAAACCTGCTCTTTGTAGACAAATCGCGGTTCACAAACACCCGGTTGACCCGGTGTCTGGATCATCACAGCGACGCAAGGATAGGAAAGCGGCCGCGCATCAAAGATAAAATCGTCAACGTCTTGATCGACGAATTCACTGGTTTCGCCCACCGCACTGACCTGAAAAATTTCTTCCATGATCCAGTTACGGTATTCAAACTCATTGTTGATAAACGTCATCATTCGCCCCTTAATTGTCGATCTCTGCTTATTCTAGCTGTCATCGCGCTATAACTCACCCGTGCTGCGCCTCAGAACCACAGCAAGGGCACATTTCGACACGCGAGACCGACATTTCAGCGTGGCCATCGCACTCCCATTCAACCCGCAACGCCTCTCCCTCTGGGCAAAGTTCGTGCAGATTTTCAAACGGAATAAAACGCTAAAAATGATTCGCCTGACCTTGCATGGTTTCAGTCAGCAGTAAGGTATCACCTGCGTAAATATGCGCAGTGGCTGTTGCATCCTGTTTTTCACAGGCAGAGGCTAGCGTTGAGTCAGAAGGAAGTTTATATAGATGGTGAATAGTGAGTTTGATACGTTCCACTGCGGCTCCCGTTCTGAGCTGATATTTCTTCCGGTCGCATGATTAAATTCACCAGCCGAATATTTCAGTGTCAGTTTATCAGAAGCGCAGCAGTAACGTCATTGCTGGAAAGAAAGTCAAACGGAGGATCAGTGAGCAATCTGCACACTGTCTAGCGTGCGGTTCAATAGCTGGTCTTGCCGTGCAAGATCGTAAACGTCATAGAAATCAATTGCGCCTTTGTTGCGGACAATCGCTTCGATACGGTTTTTAACCCGCGGACTGACCTCTTTCGCACTCAATAACTGCGCCACCGCCTCATCAGAAATTTCGCGACTGAAGTACCATTCCCCGTTATAGCAGACGCGCAGATCAAGCACGCCAATGTCTTCATAACGATAAGTGGGCTTGATTTCCAGCAGCAACATGGCTGACATAAACAGCAGAAAAGCGGTGAAACCGACGAACCACCACACCCCCATATAGGGCGATACATACATGACAATCGCCACCAGAATGTAACCCGCCAACATAGCGAGGCACAGCCATGGATGGTTAACAAAAAACTCACTGTTGATGCGCGGTTTACCGTCACGGCCTTCAAGACGATTAATCCGATCAATTTCACTATTTAATATATTTTTGATTACGTCCATCTCAAACCCTCACGACAGGTGCGACTATACTCAATCTGATAACAAGATTTTATCATGGTCACTGTTATAGCACGTAGAGCAGTTGACCGCAGTTGAGGTTGAAACTGTTATAGCTCAACCTTTTTTCATTTGCTGCAAAAGGACCCTCTTCGCTGATACCAAGCATAAGGAGAACATCATGGCATTTATGATCGTTGAGAGGCCGGCAAAAAAGCTCGTGAGTTACCGGGTAGTCGGCCCTTATGAAAACACCATTAAGGAAGGCTTCCGCCATTTGATGGCCTGGTCTGAACGTCATCATCAGAAGCATCTTGAGTGGTTGACGCTGTACCACGACAACCCGAATATCACTCCGGGAGAGAAACTGCGCGCTGACACTTCTGTTTGCGTGGCAGATAATTTTATTCTTGATGACGCCGAAGGGCTGGCGTTGCAAACGTTGCCAGGCGGTACTTACGCGGTCTACCACACCACTATTGCCGACGGAAATTTTGCTAAGGCCTGGACTGATTTTTACGCCCAGTATATTGCCAACAGCGGTTACCGGCCGGATGGCAAAGCTTGCTTTGAACACTATCTCAATGACGGCTCAGAAAATGGCGTCTGGGAAGTGGTCTTTTACCAGCATGTGGAAAAGATACCCACCATCCGCTGACCCTTATCAGGTTAGCAGGTTGATATCCGACTGGTGACAGAAATCGACATATGCCGGGGCTGGCATGGCGTCAGTCACCAGCGTGTTAAAGCGGGCAAGAGGTGCGATCGCAGCGGGTCGCACCTGTTCGAATTTGCTGCTGTCAACCACCAGGATGTTCTGCTCGGTCCTTTCCATCGCCTGATGCTTCATCAGCAACTCATCGAAATTAAAACAGCTCACTCCGTACTGAATGCTCACGCCGGCAGCTGAGATAAAGGCTTTATTCGGCCGAATATAATCAAGCTCATTGCTGCGTCCAATCGGCGTGAAAATGCTGTTGCTCGATTTAAAGGCCCCGCCGCATAAAATCACCTCGCAGTGAGGCTTCTCCTGCAGTGCCAAAAAAGTATTGAGAGAATAGCAGACGGCAGTGAAAATCCGCGCTTCGGGGATGCTTTCAATAATGTACGGCGTGGTGGTACCGCAATCGAAAAACACCGTATCTTCATCTTCCACCAGACTGGCAGCGATTCTTGCCAGGCGCCGTTTCTCTTCGACCTGACGCATTTTCTGTTCACTAACATAATAGTGCGTCGCCGGACTGTTCTTTGGGTCAATAACAATGTACCCACCGAGCAGGATCACCGGCGAGGGTGCGGCGTTCAAATCGCGGCGAATGGTCATTTCAGACACATCGAGCAACAGCGCAGCTTCTTTTAAATGAATTTTGTCGGATTTTTTCAACGCCAATAACAGACGCTGGATCCTATCTTCGCGCTTATTTTCCATAATGATGTCTTTATCAGTATCCAAAAGGCTATCGGCCACTATACCTGTGCATTGTGGGGGCCGGCAAACCGATATGCCACAGAAATTGTTATAATTATAACATTTTATTATGGCAACTTACTCAATCAGTGGGGGTTGCTGAGGCCAGAACGGCCCTTTCTATTGAGATAAATGTCACATTTAAAACATTCTACGGTTGTAATGTTACTGTGATAACAAAATAATAGAGCAATAATGCGCCGACGGGAGAGAACATGGGCATGACAGCACAGGAATCAAAGAAAGCGACCTTTATCCATCACAGTATAAATGCGCCCTGTATTACTACGATGACAAACAGCCCCATCAGCAAGGGCAGCCGGGAATGTCATCAGGCAAGGGTTGTCGCACAACTGGGAAGCCCACAGAGGGTCAGTACTCGCCTGCCTGAAAATGATGATGACCTGATCCGCTGTAAATTACTTCTGCTGCAACTGGACAGCCCGTCAGACAGCCTCTGCGCCACGATAGAATCTGCAGAACGATGCGGCATCACCGTGATACTCACCCCTGCGCCCTCAAGCACTACGCGGGACGCAGCCCTCGCCTGCCGCGGTGATTTTCTGATTGCCAACCAGACTGAATTGGAAGCGCTTACAGGCTTGCCGGTAGGATCTTTTATCCAGATGGAAGAGGCAACCAGATGTTTACTGCAGCGGGGGCTGAACAATGTGATCATCACCCTGGGTGAGCGCGGCTGCTTGTGGATGAGCCACGGCAAAACGCGCCATGTTGCAGCATATAAAGTACAAGAAGTGGATACCCGTGGCGCCGGGGATGCTTTCATTGGCTGCTTCGCCCATTACTACGCCAAAGACGGCGATGTGATGAATGCGCTGGAGCACGCCTCTTTATATGCCGCCTGCAGTGTCACTCACAAAGGCATACGTCGCTCTTATCCTTCGCTGGCCGAATTCCAAGCCTTCAGGCCGTAAGACGCCGTATTTATTGAATTTGCTGGACAGTGAGATAACCGCCAAACACCGCGCCAGTATCAATGTAATGCTGATTGGCAAAAACCTGCGGATGCTCGACGGGCGTATGCCCGAAATAAAATGCCTGTGCACCACTGATGTCACTATAACGCCCTGCCAGAGCGTAATTGATCCGCTCACGGTTCCAGATCACCTGGTAACCATCCAGGGGTTTACCAAATTCATAGAGGTCTGAGGTGTAATCAGCATGAGCCACCACAACGACGCCTTTGAGGGTGCTGATTTCAATCACATGCGGCAACTGGTCCGCCTTGTTGATCAACCGACGGGCCTCTTCTTCCCTTTCGCCCTCCAGCGCATAAAACCATTCCCCGCCATTACGTAACCAGCGTTCGATGTTAGTTTCATTCAGTGCATCAATCGCCATTTGTTCGTGATTACCGCGCACGCAGACAAACCATGGCTCCTCGATCAACGCCAGACAGCCGATACAGTCAGGGCCACGATCGGCAAGATCGCCCACCGATATCAACAGATCACTGGCTGCATCAAAACGCACACGTTCAAGTTGCTCCTCCAGCATGGAAAGACAACCATGCAGATCGCCAACCACGTAGATGTGGCGGTAATCGGCACCTTCAATTCGTTGATAGATAATCGGGGACATAGGAGTTGAAGAGATCCAGTCATTCAGAGAATAGATTGAGTGTAACGTAACTCAGAAGAAGTAATGAAGAGTACAACCTGCCGCAAATACATCAGACAGTGAATTTTTTTTTGCGCGTTAACGAAAAGCCAGAAAGCCGTCAGGTCGCGGTTCCTGACCCTCTTTTAGAAACTGCCTACACCTTGTTGCGCTTAAAATCCACTAATAAAAAAATTACCGCTAAGTGATTGACGCCTTTTCGCGCTATACTATGGGCCGCTCGGAATAAAACCGGAGGTTTTATGAGTTCCACCGTTGTAAACACTCGTGATGAGTGCCCGTTGTGCCAAAGCACTAATAAGACGTCGGTTAACATGTCGGCGAAAATTGTCACCGTAACCTGCACCTCTTGTGGCCGCTACAGTATCTTCCGTAAAACCATGGAAGAAATCTCGATAGACCGTAAGAAGCGCGTAGCTTTGCAGGCATTTTTTACCAGCCAGCCAAACTACCATTTGCCTTTGTCAATCAGGGCACTGAGCAACACTGATACATCGGGTGAAATCTAACCCTAAAAACGCCCCTCGGGGCTGTTTTAACCTCTTCCCTGTTTGATGTTTCCCTTCTGGTTCGTCTTACATTATATCGGTTCGCAAAAACAGCGCACATAAAAGAGCGGGGCCTTTCCTGCTCTTTTTTCATTTATTCCGCTATTGTTCAGTAAATAGTCCTGCTTTGCACCTATTCTTAAAACCGTCCTATAATGATTTGAAATTTCTAAAAAATACTTTATCTGATAAATATCTCACGCTTTACACCGTGGAGTTATTTGAACAAAGGACGTAAAAAATGAGATTAAGAAAAAAACGCATTAAGCCTATGCAAATCAACGACATTACCATCATCGACGACACCAAACTCAAGAAAGCCATCACCGCCGCCGCCTTGGGCAACGCCATGGAATGGTTCGACTTTGGTGTGTATGGCTTCGTTGCATTTGCACTAGGTCAGGTCTTTTTCCCGGGTGCAGATCCCGGTCTTCAGATGATCGCCGCTTTGGCAACCTTCTCCGTTCCATTCCTGGTCAGACCGTTGGGTGGCCTGTTCTTTGGTGCATTAGGCGATAAGTTCGGACGGCAAAAAGTCCTCTCCGTCACCATCATCATTATGTCGATCAGTACCTTCTGTATCGGGTTAATCCCCGGCTACGCCACGATAGGTATTTGGGCACCAATACTCTTATTACTAGCAAAACTCGCCCAGGGCTTTTCTGTCGGTGGGGAATATACCGGTGCCGCTATTTTTGTCGCCGAATACTCACCTGACAGAAAACGTGGATTCCTTAGCAGCTGGCTTGATTTCGGCTCCATCGCAGGGTTCGTCTTAGGTGCCGGCGTGGTTATCCTGATCTCCAGCATCGTCGGAGAACAAAACTTCCTCGACTGGGGCTGGCGTATTCCGTTCTTCGTCGCTGCACCGCTGGGCTTGATCGGTATTTATCTCCGTCATGCACTGGAAGAGACCCCGACTTTCCAGCAGCACGTGGACAAAATCGACAGTGATTTGCGTAACAACATTGCTGAACCGCCGAAAGTCTCTTTCCGCGAGATCCTGACAAAACAGTGGAAGAGCCTGATCGTCTGCGTGGGTATCGTCATTGCAACAAACGTCACTTACTACATGCTGCTGACGTATATGCCGAGCTACCTGTCGCACAGCCTGCATTACTCTGAAGACCACGGAGTATTGATTATTATTGCCATCATGGTCGGTATGCTGTTCGTGCAGCCATTCATGGGGATGTTGAGTGATAAAATTGGCCGTAAACCGTTTATCATCGCCGGGAGTATTGGTCTGTTCGTTCTGGCAATCCCGAGCTTTATTCTGATTAACAGCGGCGTTATTGGCCTGATTTTTTGCGGATTATTAATTCTGGCGGTGCTGCTTAACTGCTTTACCGGTGTGATGGCATCTACGTTGCCAGCCATGTTCCCCACCAACATCCGTTATAGTGCCCTGGCTATTGCCTTTAACATCTCCATCATGGTGGCAGGTATTACACCAACCTTCGCTGCCTGGCTGGTTGAATCTACCCACAACCTTTACATGCCAGCCTACTACCTGATGGTGGTATCTGTGATTGGTCTGGTTACCGGTGTGTTTATGAAAGAAACTGCTAACAAACCGTTGAAAGGCGCAACACCCGCAGCTTCTGACCGCGCTGAAGCGAAAGAGATCCTGCAGGAGCATCATGATAATATCGAACACAAGATAGAAGATATTGATGCGCAGATCGCCGATCTGGAAACGAAGAGAAAGAACCTGATCGCGCAGCATCCTGAAATTAACTAATTTCAGCACAGAGTGCGGTTAACATAAAAAAGCCGGTCAGTGAAAACTGCCCGGCTTTATTTTGGCACTTAATAGCTTAATCAATGTTCAGCAGTACTGATCTGGATGCTAAAACTCAGTTCTCAAGCTCATAAGTCAGCGTGATATCAACCTTCAGCAGTTTGGATACAGGGCACCCTTCTTTCGCCTGCTTAATGATTTTATCGAAAGTGTCTTTCTCAATGCCAGGCAATTTGACCTTACTGTCCAGCGCCACTTTGGTGATAGCAAATCCACCATCGACCTTATCGAGTGAAACGACAGCTTTCGTATCAATACTCTCAGGGACAAACCCCTCATTGCCGAGCATTAACGAAAGGGCCATTGAGAAACAGGCAGAATGCGCGGCGCCAATCAACTCTTCCGGGTTACTCCCCGGCTTGCCTTCGAAGCGGGTATTAAACCCATAAGGTTGGTCTTTGAGTGCACCGCTCTCGGTGGAGATGTAGCCTTTGCCCTGCTTAATATCACCTTCCCAATGTGCATGCCCGTATTTATGAATGGTCATATTACTCCTCCGTTTCGTTAAACATAGCTAATGAGTATAGTTGATGAGCAAAAGTTTGGAGTGAGAATCCCCTGAAAGCGAGTGGCAAAACAGAGTGGGCTGAGTATTAATGAAGGTTGATAATAGAGGAGAAAGAGTATGTTTAAGCCAGACGATATTGTGCAATCGAAGACCGGCGGCCCACAAATGATAGTGCTAAGTGACGAGGGGGAAACGCTGTTGTCCGCGCGTGTAGATGATGCAGAAAAACAGGCGATCCGCATACCGGCTGACTCAGTAAATCTTTACCATAAAGATGGTGATTTTGGGGTGTGCTGAAACACTCACTGTCAGTGAAACACCTCTTGAGCTCTTCGCCATCTAGATAAACTTTGTAAAACTGCCCCGGATTAATTCTTATACCCGGGTCATCATCCAGAACGGTTAAGCGCATTCGACTCCCCTTTTGCAGACATAAAAAAACCGCCCGTAGGCGGTTTAAGAGTTTGCATTATTTATTTCAGAAGCTCTTGAATTTGGTCAGCGAGACCTTTGATTTGTTCGGTCACATTTTCCAAATCATATTTAACTTTATGAGCATTAGTTGAGCTCGAAGGCGCAGCAACACTTGCTTTAGCTATTTCAAGTGCAGCTTGAACTGCAAGTAATCGCTGGTTACGATCGTCTTTAAGATGGTAATCATTCAACATCAGAATCTCCTTTTCAAAATGGAATTGTCAGATTACGCCCAAGATATATTCTAATAAAGCATTATCACAGACACTCAGTGAATGCCTGCTGTAATGCCTACTCAGCCCGCTGGCTGGATTTCGACATAGTATTCTTTGCCCTGCTCGAACTGGTTGAATGCGTCAGGGTTTAAAATATGCATCTGAATCTGGCCGCCCGGCGTGAGCTTAGACCAGGCTTCATTTTCATGGCTGCCGGAAGTGACGGCGCTCATATGGATGGTGCGGCTTGAATCATCATCTGCCTTCTGAATGAAATGGCAGCGGAATTTCGCTTTTACTGTCATGGTCTTTTCCTGTCAGTTAATTTTGCAACGCTTCTGGGCTTCAGAGGCATACCCCTGAAGGTATTGGATCACTTTGTCGTCTTTGATGGCGCTGGCTCGGAGATCGAGAACAGCCCGTTCACCAGCGCCAGAGAGTTCGATTTGTGCTACATCGCCCACGCCGCCGGTGCTGGCAATGCTGTTCCTGATGAGCTGACTGGTGGCAAGGTTTGCTGCTGCGATCCGCACCCGGCGAGTACCAGCAGCGACATCAGCGCGCAACCGATCATTTTTGGACTGCTCATCGGCTAATTCCTTTGTGTGATTGGCATCCAGCGCAGCCAGCGCGGTTTGTGCCGCTTCGGTGCGTTTCTTCTGGTTGGTCAGGTCAATCACGGCCTGATCACTGATTTTCTTCAGCTCTGCGGTGTGGGTTACTTTCAGCTTTGACACGTCGGCGTCCCAGAGAAGCCCTTCAATCCACCAGACCAGCGCGGCGGACAGCAAGATGGCAACAGCCGATTTCCAGTAAGCCTTCAGCACAGCAGCGATCAATGATGTTTCCACAATTTGCCTCTCAGACTCCCAGGGCTTTTTTGGCAACAACCTGACGGGCCTGACGATCAGCCAGTCCGTTATCACCACCATTGATGCGTTTGGTCAGCCCTACAAAGTCACCAGAGTCGGCAAAGCTGTTGCAATTATTGGCTTTCCAGAACCAGCCCGCCGACCTGTAAGTATCCCAGCTTTAGTTCCAGGCACTTTTTGAGATTTCCGGTTTCTCAGCCATCAGCCGGTATTCTTCCGGCGTCAGGTTATTCAGGGATTCATGAGGCCGCTCACTGTTATATTCATTCAGCCAGCGCTCCGTTATTTCCCGTGCTTCATTCAGTGTTCTGAACAGATAAAAATCCAGTATTTCGGTCCGGTACGTTCGGTTAAACCGTTCGATAAATGCGTTTTGCGTCGGTTTGCCTGGCTTGATAAATTCCAGCATCACGCCATGCTCTTCGGCCCATTGCGCCAGAGC
>NZ_RCZD01000005.1 GCF_006438725.1 Ewingella americana
TGATGGCAGACATCTTTGATGGATAAATCACGCAACAACCCCATCATCAGGATGAGCCATACAGCCTGCTCAGCAGGCAGACGACGCCTGCGAATACTGGCCTTCTGGCAGGCAGTCAGGGCCTGGTGGATCCAGAGAGGGTCAAGTGAACGTGAAAAGGCATCGATCTCAGAGGAGAAAGCATCAACAACAAAATCCATGTCATCTTCAGACATAAAAAATCCGGGAACAGAAGGCTGTTCCCGGATTGTCTCTTACTGGCAGGATCGTTCAAGTACTCTTAAACGATCGGCATTAACCCGAAGGTGGCGTTTTTTATGGGCGAAACCAAAGCATTACGCCGACTTCTTCGCCTTCTGCTTATGGTGTTCAAGCAGCGGTTTCAGGAAGCGTGCGGTGTGCGACTCTTTGCATTCAGCCACGGTTTCCGGCGTACCGGCCACCAGGATTTCGCCACCGCCGCTGCCGCCTTCCGGCCCCAGATCGACAATCCAGTCTGCGGTTTTAATCACGTCCAGATTATGCTCAATCACCACGATGGTATTGCCCTGATCGCGTAACTGATGCAGGACCGCCAGCAGTTGCTGAATATCGGCAAAGTGCAGGCCGGTCGTCGGTTCATCGAGGATATACAGCGTCTGGCCAGTACCGCGCTTGGACAGCTCACGCGCCAGTTTCACACGCTGGGCTTCACCACCCGATAGCGTGGTGGCTGACTGGCCGAGACAGATGTAGGTCAGGCCGACGTCCATCAGGGTTTGCAGCTTACGCGCCAGTGCAGGAACGGCGTCGAAGAAATCACGGGCCTCTTCAATGGTCATTTCCAGCACTTCGTGAATACTCTTGCCCTTGTATTTAATCTCCAGCGTTTCGCGGTTATAGCGTTTGCCACGGCACTGGTCGCACGGTACGTAGATATCCGGCAGGAAGTGCATCTCGACTTTGATCACGCCATCGCCCTGACAGGCCTCGCAGCGCCCGCCTTTGACGTTAAAGCTGAAACGCCCAGGGTTGTAGCCGCGCGCACGCGATTCCGGCACACCGGCAAACAGTTCGCGCACCGGCGTGAAAATACCGGTGTAGGTCGCCGGGTTGGAACGCGGCGTACGGCCAATCGGGCTTTGGTCGATATCGATGACTTTATCGAAATGCGCCAGACCGTCGATTTCGCGATAAGGCGCAGCTTCGGCCAGCGTCGCACCGTTCAACTCGCGCTGTGCCAGCGGGAACAGGGTGTCGTTAATCAGCGTGGATTTACCCGAGCCGGACACGCCGGTAATACAGGTAAACAGGCCGACCGGCAGCGTTAGCGTGACATCTTTCAGGTTATTGCCCTTGGCGCCGGAAAGCTTCAGTACTTTCGTCGGGTCAGCCGGTACGCGATGTTCCGGCAGAGCGATTTCACGTTTGCCACTGAGGAACTGCCCGGTCAGCGACTCCGGTACTGCCATGATCTGATCAACGGTCCCTTCAGCGACGACATGACCGCCGTGTACACCGGCACCTGGCCCGATATCAATCACGTGATCGGCAGCGCGGATGGCGTCTTCGTCATGCTCAACCACAATTACCGTGTTACCCAGATCACGCAGGTGGATCAGGGTCTCCAGCAGACGTTCGTTATCACGCTGATGCAGGCCGATAGACGGTTCGTCCAGCACGTACATCACGCCCACCAGCCCGGCACCAATTTGGCTCGCCAGGCGGATACGCTGGGCTTCGCCGCCAGAAAGCGTTTCCGCCGACCGTGACAGCGACAGGTAATTCAGGCCGACGTTAACCAGGAATTTCAGGCGGTCGCCGATCTCTTTCATCACTTTTTCGGCGATCTGCGCACGCTGACCGGTCAGCTTCATATTGCGGAAGAAGTCCAGCGCGTGGCCGATACTGTAATCGGAAATCTCCGGCAGCGTGGTCTCTTCAACAAACACGTTGCGGGCTTCTTCGCGCAGGCGTGTGCCTTTACAGGAAGAGCAGGAGCGGTTGCTGATGTACTTCGACAGCTCTTCACGTACGGCGCTTGATTCCGTCTCTTTATAACGGCGCTCCATGTTGTGCAAAACGCCTTCAAACGGATGACGGCGAATCGAGGTGTCACCGCGATCGTTAATGTATTTAAACTCGATGGTGTCCTTGCCGGAACCTTGCAGGATGGCGTATTTCACATCGTTGCTCAGATCGTTGTACGGCGCTTCCACATCAAATTTATAGTGCTCACCCAATGAGCGCAGCATCTGGAAATAGTAAAAATTACGGCGATCCCAGCCACGGATGGCGCCACCGGCCAGCGACAGCTCAGGGTTTTGCACCACGCGTTCCGGGTCGAAGAACTGTTGCACGCCCAGACCGTCACAGGTCGGGCAGGCACCGGCCGGGTTGTTGAACGAGAACATGCGCGGTTCAAGCTCACTCATGCTGTAGCCGCAAATCGGACAGGCGAAGTTGGCGGAGAACAACATTTCGGCGGCTTTCGGGTCATCCATGTCGGCGACTACGGCGGTACCACCGGAGAGCTCCAGCGCAGTTTCGAAAGATTCTGCCAGACGCTGCGCGATGTCTTCGCGCACTTTAAAGCGGTCAACCACCACTTCGATGGTGTGCTTTTTCTGTAGCTCCAACTTTGGAGGATCAGAAAGGTCGCAGACTTCGCCATCGATACGTGCCCGGATGTAGCCCTGCGCCGCCAGATTTTCCAGCGTTTTGGTGTGCTCGCCTTTGCGATCTTTGATAATGGTCGCCAGCAGCATCAGGCGTTGGCCTTCGGGCTGCGCCAGAACGTTGTCCACCATCTGGCTGACGGTCTGCGCCGACAACGGCACATTGTGATCAGGGCAGCGTGGCTCACCCACGCGGGCAAACAGCAGGCGCAGGTAGTCGTGGATCTCAGTAATGGTACCGACGGTGGAACGCGGGTTGTGCGACGTCGATTTCTGCTCAATAGAAATAGCCGGAGAGAGACCTTCGATATGGTCGACGTCCGGTTTTTCCATTAAAGATAAAAATTGGCGGGCATAGGCAGACAGCGACTCAACGTAGCGGCGCTGGCCTTCTGCATACAGAGTATCAAACGCCAGTGAAGATTTGCCTGAGCCCGATAAGCCGGTGACAACAATCAGTTTGTCGCGCGGGATAATCAGGTTGATATTCTTGAGATTATGGGTGCGTGCGCCCCGAACTTCGATCTTATCCATTCATCATTCCCGGATTAACTTGATAGCTCACCATGCCGGTGACCGTCTATAAATCTGGTATTGCTGCGGTCAGCGAATCGGGCACAGAGAAGAACGTAACGCGCAATTATGACACAAATCACAGTCTATGCCACCTCAAAACCTGAATGTATATCCAGTACTCGATGTAACGGGTGTCGGGTTGCTAAACATTTTCTGATTCCGTATTGCAGGTATGATACGGAATCATCGCGTGCTAAAATTCCTCGTTTATACTGTATAGAATTTAACTCATCGGAGAGTCCACATGGCCAGCAGAGGCGTAAACAAAGTCATTCTTGTAGGGAATTTGGGTCAAGACCCGGAAGTCCGCTACATGCCTAACGGCGGTGCCGTTGCCAACATTACTCTGGCAACCTCTGAAAGCTGGCGTGACAAAGCCACCGGCGAACAGAAAGAAAAAACGGAATGGCACCGTGTAGTGCTGTTCGGCAAACTGGCTGAAGTGGCTGGTGAATACCTGCGTAAAGGCTCTCAGGTTTACATCGAAGGCGCATTGCAGACCCGTAAATGGACCGATCAGGCTGGCGTTGAAAAATACACCACCGAAGTGGTGGTTAACGTGGGCGGCACCATGCAGATGCTCGGCGGCCGTGCCGGCGGCGGCGCACCAGCAACGGGTGGCCAGGCTTCAGGCGGTCATGATTCTCAGAGCGGTCAGGGCGGTCAGGGCGGTTGGGGTCAACCTCAGCAGCCACAAGGCGGCAGCAACCAGTTCAGCGGCGGTCAACAATCGCGTCCTGCCCCACAGCAGAACAACGCGCCAGCGCAAAGCAATGAACCCCCAATGGATTTCGACGACGATATCCCGTTCTGATGGGTTGGCCTTCGGGCATCAATGTTAGAACAAACACAAAGCCCCGAAAGGGGCTTTGTGTTATGCAGCGTTTAACGTTTTCAGCATCTCAAACCGTCCTCACAGCCCCAAACACCCATCGCTACATCTGCGCACCAGACTGGTTCATTGCGCCGAATTCACGCCTTGTTTTAGCGCAATGTTTTCCGTTCTGGCGTAACGCCAATTTACCTTAAGATTGTATACAAGGCTTTGGCGGTAATTCCCCGTTGTGGTACAGAAATTGCTTTTTCCTTGTGAGGCTTCAAGGAGAAATACATGAAAGCGATCGTGATTGGTGGCGGTATTGGCGGTACATGTGCGGCGATTGCGCTGAAGCGTTTTGGTATCGAGACTGCGGTATACGAGGCAGTAAAAGAGATCAAACCGGTGGGGGCGGCGATTTCCATCTGGCCAAACGGCGTGAAATGCCTGAATTATCTCGGCATGAAAGACGCGTTGCGTGAGCTTGGTGGACAGATGCGCTACATGGCGTACAAAGAGTATCAGCACGGCCAGACCATGACGCGTTTTAGTATGGATCCACTGATTCAGAGCGTCGGTGAACAGCCGTATCCGGTGGCACGCGCTGAACTTCAGTCGATGCTGCTCGATACCTATGGTCGCGATAGCGTGCAGTTTGGCAAGCGGGTGACGCATGTCGAAGAGTCCGCTGACAGCGTGACCGCCTGGTTTGACGATGGCACCTCCGCGACCGGTGATTTGCTGATCGCAGCCGACGGTACGCACTCCATTATTCGCCAGCACGTTTTGGGCTTCGCTCCCGAGCGCCGCTATGCCGGTTATGTGAACTGGAACGGGCTGGTCGACATCGACGAAAGTATCGCCCCTGCCGATCAGTGGACCACCTTCGTCGGTGAGGGTAAACGCGTTTCCCTGATGCCGGTAAGTGGCAACCGATTCTATTTCTTTTTCGACGTGCCGCTGCCGAAAGGTTTGCTGCAAGACCGCGCCACGGTACGCGAGGATTTACAGCGCTATTTTGCGGGTTGGGCGGCACCGGTGCAGAAACTGATCGGCCTGATCAACCCGGAAACCACCAACCGCGTGGAAATCCACGACATCGACCCCTTTATGCAACTGGTCAAAGGCCGAATTGCGCTGCTGGGCGATTCCGGTCACAGCACCACGCCGGACATTGGGCAGGGCGGCTGCGCGGCGATGGAAGATGCGGTCGTGCTGGCGAATATGCTGCAAACCAATTCTCTGGGCATTGAAGATGCGTTGCTACGGTATCAGGAAAAGCGGGCAGACCGCGTGAAGGATTTAGTGCTGAAAGCGCGTAAACGCTGCGACGTCACCCATGGCAAAGACATGGCAGTCACCGGGCAATGGTACGAGGATCTGAAACAGGAGACCGGCGAACGTATTCTTTCCGGCATGTGCGACACTATTCTGGGCGGGCCGCTTGAATAGCGCTGAAAGACGATGTCTAAAAGCCCCTGTGCGGGCTTTTAGAACACAAATTTTGTCCCTTTCACCACAATCTGCGCAAACTGTAAATGATGCATAAACTCGCGTAAAATCAGCAGCGTCGCGGCGAAGTCATTGCCGTCGGGGATGCCTTCGAAGCGGGCGGGGTGGCCGTTGATCACCAGGGCCAGGCGGTCAAATGTGCGCTCGACGGCATCGACTGACAGTGGCATGGATTCATTTTCTGCAACGCCAGCCAAGCGTGCAATAGCGCGGATATCGTTGTCGTTGCTCACCAGTCTGGCACCCGCGGGAATATCATGACGGACGCGCATGATCTCATCTTCGACCACCATAATGGCCGTTTCCATTTCCTCCGGCGTTGGCGGCGTGTGACGGAAATACCCCAGCGAGGTCAGTTGGGAACCTAGCGTTAACAGCAGCTGCGTCACGTCGCCGTTTTCTTTGCGCACCGTCACCTTGGTCTGTTCGCTGCCAATATGTAATAAAACCGTCGATGAGGTCATATGCACCTTTGTCTGAGTATGGGGCAGCGAGAGATCGGGGTACTCGGGTCCATCCCGATGAGGCAATTCTCGTGCACGGTTCATTCAGGCTTTACCCTCAGGCGTACTGCGCTTCGCCGTTGCCGAATGACCAGTTCTCTTTCGGGACTTCAACCAGACTGATAAACACATCTTCGAGACGCATCCCGGTTTGCTCGTGAAGACCATAGGCCACCGCGTGATAAAAGGCTTTCTTCATCTCCAGCGTGCGGCCACTGTTGAGGGTCAACTGGACGATAATGCAGTTCTGTGTGCGCTCAATCCCGAGGTAGTCGGGAGAGATCATCATCTCTTCGGGGGTATGTTCGGCGAAAATAATAAAACGGTCATTTTCCGGCACATTAAGGTGGCTTCTTAACGCGTTATAAATCACGTCACCGATGGCTTTACGGAAGGTGCTGGGTTTGCCTTCAATCATATCAACGCGAACTAATGGCATGGTTCATCCTTAAAAGAGTGCTTAATGAATGCAACGGCGTGCGGGTCTTGGTTGCGCCGCACGCCCTGTCAGGTATGAACAATTCAGGCGTTAAAGTCTAGCTGAATTTTCCGGCCCTCACATTCTGACTCAGTTCAGCACTTTTTCTGTTTTGTGAAAAATCCCCAGCCACCCAGGTCTGGCAAACATCACCAGATTGCCCAGCAGGATCATCCCCAGGCCGATGACGGCGTTGGTATGCCACTGGTAGCCTTCACCAAACGTCGAGACGGTCAGGGCAACCAGCGGGAACAGCAGTGTGCTGTAGGCGGCCTGACTGGCACCGATACGCCCGACCAGGCTGAAGTAAATTCCGAATGCCAGCACGGAGCCGAATACCGACAGATAAACCAGCGAGCCGAGGTATTGCGGCGTCAGGTCGATGGCGAATGACGCGCCCTGAGCCAGGCTCAGTACTCCCATCACCGCCGTGCCGTAAAACATCGCGTAGGTGTTGGTGGAGAAAACATCCAGGCTGCGCTGTTTGTGGCGGGTGCTGATCATATTGCCGAGCGAGAAGCCGTAAGTGCCGAGCAGACTCAGGCCAATGCCTTTGAGTAATTCCGGGGCGATGTGTGCAGCCGTTAAATCATGCCAGAACAGTGTGACAATACCCGCCATGCCAAGCAGCGCGGCAGGAATAAACGTTGGGCTGAGTTTCTGGCGGAAGAACAACATGCCGTTGATGGCGTTGAACAGCACCGACATCGAAAAAATTACCGACTCCAGCCCGCTGCTGATGTACGACGCCGCGTGGTAAAAACAGTAGAAGTTGAAGCCGAATACACAACAGCCCTGCGCGATACAGAACAGGTGATCGCGCAGCGGCAAGCGGCGCAGGCGGCGTGTTGCCAGCAGCGCAACCAGCATAATGATCGCCGCCAGCAGGAAGCGGTAGAAAATGGACACCGGAACAGGCACATCACCTTGTTGCAGGTAGATGGCAAACCAGGTGGTGCCCCAAATCAGGATCACAGAAATATATAACAGCGCGTTCATGGCATTACTCAGTAATAGAAAACAACGGGTTGGGTAGAAGTATCCCTAAAATCCTCGCTCGCTGCTTTCAGCCCCTTGCTGCCGGTTGCATATTCTTGCGCTTTTTTTTGCCCCGCCGGGCAGCAACATCTGGCTGTAAGGCCCACTCAAACGGTACACTGGCGCTCTTTATTCACTCAGACGGTACGCGATATGACCAAGGGATATCAGGCTTTCGAAACGCTCAGGAAGCACAACGCTGTGCTGCATGACAGCGTGGAGCTGGGCTCTGGCATTCAGCTCGCGGCCTGGTCGAATAAAAATGACTGCGTGACGCAGGAAAATCCTGATCACCATACTCTGAGTCTGTATGTCGCTGACGGCTACGAAACCTACCACAAGACGCGCGCGGGCTGGCGCAACGGCGGCGGGCCGGACCGTTTCTGCATCATGCCCAAAAACAGCATGTCGAGCTGGGATGTGCGCGATGATCTCTCTTTCGTGCATCTGTATTGCAGCGATCAGCATCTGCGGCATCTGGTAGAACAGACCTGGGAGCGCAGCCCGGCCAGCATCCAGCTGGAAGAGCGCACGTTCGCTGAAGATCCGCAGATAACGCTGCTTTATCGCCAGTTTTTACTGAGCAGCCAGTGGCAGGAAAACAGCAATCATCTGATGCTCAGTAGCGCAACCACGTTACTGATGGCGCATCTGGTAAAAAATTATACGCATCTGCAATGGTCGCTGCCGACGGTGCGCGGCGGCCTCTCTCCGACGGTGCTTAATCGGGTCAAAGAGTATATTCACGTCAACTTGTCTCAATCGCTGTTGTTGGCCGAACTGGCCGCTATTGCGGGGCTGAGTGAGTTCCATTTTGCCCGCATGTTCAAACAGAGTATGGGACTGGCTCCCCATCAATACGTGATGAATGCACGGCTGATCCAGGCCGAAAATCTGCTGCGCAACAGCGCGCTGGATATCACCGCCATCGGCCTTGAATGCGGTTTCAGCTCCACCAGTCATTTCAGTAACCGTTTTAAAGCCATGCGCGGTATGACGCCGACGGCGCTACGGCAAAAATAACCCGCACGCAAAACCTCATTCCCCCTGTCTTTATTCAGTGCTAGCTTATGATTCATTGATCGTTAATGAGCCTGAACCATGTATACCTCTGCCCCCGTTTTAGAAACCGAACGCCTTATTTTACGTGCTCACCGCGTGGACGATTTCGAGGCTATTGCCACGCAATGGGCCGATCCTGACGTGGTGAAATATATTGGCGGCACGCCGTCTTCACGCGAAACCAGCTGGAGCCGCCTGTTACGCTATCCGGGCCACTGGCAGATGATGGGGTTCGGTTATTGGGCTGTTTCTCTTAAAGATGGCACCTTCGTTGGCGAAATTGGCCTGGCAGATTATCAGCGGGATATGTCCCCCTCGCTTGCCGGGCTGGCCGAAATGGGCTGGGTGATTTCCCCTGCTTTTCACGGGAAAGGGTATGCGTTTGAAGCCGCGCGTCGGGTGCTGGAATGGGCGGATGCTCATCTGGATCGCCAGCTGTGCTGCATTATTGCGCCGGAGCATCTGGCATCTATTCGCCTGGCCGAAAAATGTGGCTTTGTTGCACAAAGTGACGCGTTATATCACGGTGCCGTGACGCGTATTTTCAAACGCAGCGGACCGCGCTTTTAATATCGGAAGTCATAACTGATCGGAAGTCATACCGGAAGTTTTTCTTTTAGTGAGGAGGGCTTGTGCTGAAAATATTGGGAAAGGCGTCGTCGATAAACGTGCGCAAAGTGTTGTGGACCTGCCATGAGCTCGGGCTGGATTTCGAACGCGAAGATTTCGGTGCAGGATTTCAGCCAACAGAGACACCGCAATTCAAGGCGCTCAATCCCAATGCAATGGTGCCGGTGCTTCTCGACGGTGATTTTGTCTTGTGGGAGTCCAACGTCATTTGCCGTTATCTGGTAGCAAAAGAAGGACGCAGCGATCTGTTATCGACCGATCCGCAAAACCGCGCCCTTACCGAGCAATGGATGGATTGGCAGGCCGGGGAACTGAATAACTCTTGGCGTTATGCGTTCCCTGCGCTGGCGCGCAACAGTCCGCAGCATACCGATCAGACACTGATTGATGCTGGTGTCAGTGACTGGAACCGTCATGTGCAGATGATTGAAGAGCAGTTACAGCGCAGCGGCGACTACATGCTTGGGAATAATTTTACGCTGGCCGACGTCCCTATCGGGCTGGCGGTCAACCGCTGGTTGATGACGCCGATGTCACGCCCGGCGTTGCCTGCGGTCGCGGCTTACTATGAAAGACTGAATCAGCGGGAAGGTTTTCGCCTGTTTGGTCGTAACGGCATTGCCTGAACGCAAATAAAAACGGCGCAGAATGATCAATTCTGCGCCGTTTTACTGTCTAATATCACGCTTTCACGGTGACGAGATTATTTAAAATCGACCATCATCAATTCAGAAATGGACTGGCCACGTGTGCTGGTGACGCATTTATCAATATAACTTCTGAAGGGGGCCGGTTTAGGCATACCCATATCCATTAAACGCTGGTTATCAAATTTGACATTTAATTCGGCAAACCCGCCGTATAATTTAATGGCACGTAAGATAATCTTATCATTACATGGCCCCAGAATATCTTTGAACTGCTTTCTGATGCCGGTAAAATCCTGATAACTGATCTGTTTATATTCACCGATAATCGTATCAACATTGTTGGCTTTCGCGACGAAAGTATCAATTTCATGGAATGGCGTACACATCGCTTCTCCCGACGAAATATGATAGAAATCATGCTCGATATCTTTTTTAAGACATAAGTTCACCAGCACCATCGCGCAATAATCCACAGGAATGACGTCAACATTGTCATCCAGCGTACAGGTGAATTTCTTCAATTTTATTGCCATCAGGAACACCCAGAAAATACTGCTGGATGGACGGCAACCGAATTGTGTATGACCGACGATGATAGAAGGGCGTGCCACCACAAATGGCATCTGCGGGCATTCCTGACGGATCAGTACTTCAATAGCGCGCTTGGATGCAGTGTATTGCACCAGGTCTTCATTGTGCTCGTTATCAGGCATATCTTCGTAGAACACGCTGCCTTTATCCGGCATTGAGGCCATTGCGGTGCCGACGTGTACAAAGCGTTGCAGGCTTTTCACCTGCGCCATACGTTTGGCAAAGACCAGTGAACCATCAACGTTCACTTTCCACAGCACCGGATTATTACCGAAGGATGCGATGGCCGCGCAGTTAATCACGTGAGTGACGCTGTCGAGACGCGGGTCATTAATAAAGTTTTCTGGTTCACCGAGATCCCCGATTAAAATTGAATCTTCGGTGATCAAAGAAAGTAATTTTTCACTTAACTCAAATTTCTTCAAATTATTAATGATTCGGCCAAGCCCTGCCTGTTTATCGTCTGCCCTGACTAATAAGAGTAATTGAACATCATCCATAGATTGCTGGCGGAGAATATGTTCAACCACAGCGCCACCGACAAAACCTGATGCGCCGGTAATTAAAATGTTTGGCATAACGATTACCTATATCGTGAAAGTAACCGCACAGTATCACCGCGACTGTAAACCGCATGTATACCAAGTCAGGTGATAAATAAACGTAAGGTAAACGAAAAGGAGTCGTAAATAACGGGAGTTATTACAGAATGAGAATGTGGATATATTCTGCTTTGCTTTATTACATCTGGTAATAAAGAGTATTAATTAATTATAGTGAAGCACTGTCAGGTGGGGCTTTTCACAAATTAGCAGGCTCAGGAATAATTTTTATGATTTTCCGTGCTGTTTTCCGCTGGCGTGAAGCTCACAGACAAAATCGGTTTTGTCTGACTGTCGTGGTTTTTGTTACGCTGGTTGCAAAGGCCCGTTTCAGGTGTGGCTGGTTCATGCACACTTTGCGCAGGAAGTAGGCACTGCTTCTGCATTAAGATAAACTGAAGCATAAATAGGTGCGCACCAAAAAATGAGAGCGCGCGGAGTGTTATAGTGAGCGTAAAGGATGCCGATAACGGGATGAAATCAGGAGTCTTCATCGGTGTCCCTGAAGGGAATATTAAGCTGGTGATTCCCTCGCGCGCGTAAATAAGGTACAAGGCTGCATGAAAATCCCAAATAGAATCCAACCTCTGGTGGATGACGGCCTGATAGACGATGTGGTCCGTCGACTGAAAAGCGGCAAAGAAGCCGACGTTTACACCGTGTTATGCGGTGGAGAGATCCGTTGCGCCAAGGTTTATAAAGAAGCCAGCCAGCGCAGTTTTAAGCAGGCGGTGCAATATCAGGAAGGGCGTAAAGTCCGTAACAGCCGCAGCGCCCGTGCTATGCAGAAGGGCTCAAAGTTCGGTAAAAAGCAGCAGGAAGAGACCTGGCAGACTGCCGAGGTGGATGCTCTGTTTCGCCTCGCCAACGCCGGGGTGCGTGTCCCACAGCCTTACATTTGCCTTGATGGGGTATTGCTGATGGAACTGATCACCGATGCCGAAGGGCTGGTCGCGCCGCGCTTGAGTGATGTCATGCTAACGCCAGAAGAGGCGCTTGCCGACCACGACACGATGATCCGCAATATTGTGCGCATGCTGTGCGCCGGTATCGTGCACGGGGACCTGTCAGAGTTCAACGTACTCATGGACGCCAGCGGGCCGGTGATCATCGACTTGCCGCAAGCGGTGGATGCGTCTGCCAACAACCACGCTGAGTCGATGTTTGAACGCGACGTGAACAACATGCGCGGCTACTACAGCCAGTTCGCCCCAGAGTTGCTGGAAACGCGTTTTGCCAAAGAGATTTGGGCGCTTTATGAAGATGGCAAACTGACGCCGGAAAGTGTCCTGACCGGCCAGTTTGCAGAAGACACCACGAAAGCGGATGTGGATTCGCTGCTGGATGAAATCATCGCCGCAGAAGATGAATATTACGACCGTCAGCGTGCGCTGAAGGAACGTGATTTCAACGACTGATTTGCGTCTAAACCCCCTCGGCTGTTCAACATAGGGCTAGTCGCGCATCACCGAATCGCGGCCACAAAAACCGGCATTCTGCAAAATATGCTGGCCGGTTTCAGAAAGAATAAATGCCGCCAGCGGTGTGGCTTTTTCTGTGCAGGTCGCGAGCGCATAATTCGCGCGCACGTTGTAATCTGCCGGTATGTTGAACACCTCCAGCGTATCATTTTCCCGCAGCAGGGCGGCGTAACTGGTATAGCCGATAAATACATCGGCTTGCCCGGTGCAAATCAACCATTCTGCCGCCAGTTTCCCCTCCGGCACTTTTGCCGATTTTTCACCCCCCACCAGACGCAGCGCTTTATTGCGTAAAATGGCCCCGGCATCGGGATGACGCCGTTCAATCAGCTCGAACATCTGCCAGGTATAATCACCGGAAGGATCACTGAGCGGCGTTGACGTCGCCAGCCGAAAGCGCGGGTCGAGCAGTACGCTCAACCAGTTCAGCTTTTCCAGTTCGGGCCCTTTGCGTGCCGTGACACACAGGCTGTTGCCGCACATGGTCTCGACGTGCAGGGCTTTGCCGTGCTGTTGCAGCGCCAGCGGATGCGCCGTATTGGCCGAAGCAAACAGGTCCACTTTTTCGCCCTGTTCGATGCGCTCGCGAAGCAGCCCGGCAGGGCCGAACTCTGTCACGACATTCGTGCCACTTTCTGCCTGAAAAGCCTCACACAGTGGCGCCCACGCCCGGCGCAGGCTACCTGCGGCCAGCACTTTTATCGATTTTGTCATCAGGTCTCCTTATCATATTGGTCTCAAGAAAAGATCACGACGCCGGGAATGAGGTTATTTCCCCGCGTGCGGCGCTTCTGTGGCGGGCTTGAAGTCGGTCCGGTAGAAGCGTTCATAATAGGCGTCAGCCTGTGTTTGCATGTCGATGTCAGCGAACTTCTGCGGGTAAAGCTTCTTCGCCATCCATAATTCACCAATGGCCAGCGCTTCCGGCATCGGATAGCCCCAGGCTTTGGCGTATTCAGGCATCAGATAAACGCGGTGATGTTTTACGGCGTCGATCACCTGCCACTTCGGATCCTGGCTAATCTGGTCCACTACTTCAGGGTAACGATCCTGTACGAAGATCACCTGTGGGTTCCAGGCGATAACCTGTTCCAGTGACACCTGTTTGTAGCCTTTCACCGTGGCCGCGGCCACATTCATCGCGCCTGCATGGGCCATCATCAGCCCGGTATATTTGCCGGAGCCGTAAGTGGTCAGTTCAGGATTGGCCATATAGGTGCGAATGCGCTGGTCTGCCTGAAGGGCTTTCAGCCGCTCGCCGGTTAACTGGCGCTGAGAAAAAGTATAGTCGATCAATTCCTGGGCCTGTTTCTGACGGTTTACCACTTCGCCGATCAACCGAATTCCATTCTTCAGCCCGTCGGTATAGGCCTGATCTTCATCGGGCAGCGCCGGGTTCATTTTGTGTTCTTCACCTTTCGGATCGTCACGCAGTGAGATCGCCACTACTGCGATGCCGGTCTGGCTGATCTGGTCGATCATCTCCTGCGGCGCATAGTTGGTGACAAACACCACCTGCGGATGCAGCGCGACGACGCTTTCGAGATTGACGGTCGTCAGATCGCCGACCACCGGTGTTTTCTCCAGCGCAGGCGCCAGACGCACATAACCGCTGCCTAACTGTTGCTGCCAGTTATTCAGGACACCGACGATATCTTTAGTGGCATCCAGTTGTACCAGAAGATTCAGGGTTTGATGCTGCAACACCACCACGCGATCGACGTTATCGGGAAGGGTCACCTGCCGTCCGAGTTGGTCGGTAACCTGGCGCGAAGCCCATGATGAAAGGGGAGCAAAACTCAGCGCAAGGCCGAGCAGAAAAACGGAAGGTAAAACGCGCACGGTAGTAATCCTCTGATTCGTTGTGTAAAGGATTATATAACGATGCGCTTTATCATCAAATGACTAAAACCCAACCGGTTTCAGAAACGGCAGGTTACTTACGTGCTTCAACCAACATACGCACCGCCAAACCGCTGAGTACCGTCGCCATCAGCCAGCGCTGAACCAGCAACCACAGCGGGCGGCCCGCCAGAAAGACGGCGATATAACCGGCGCAAATCGCAATCAGTGCATTAATGCTCATACTGATCAGAATTTGAGTACTGCCCAGCACTAAAGATTGCGCCAACACATGGCCCTGTTCAGGCACGATAAATTGCGGTAACAGTGACAGATAAAGTACGGCAGTTTTTGGATTCAGCAGGTTGGTGACCAGGCCCATGGTGAATAATTTCTTCGGGCTGTCATGCGGTAAGTCTTTGACCTGAAAAGGCGATCTTCCGCCCGGTTTGATGGCTTGCCACGCCATATACAGCAAGTATGCCGCACCGCATACGCGCAGTGTGTCATAGGCAAAAGGAACAGCCATGAGTAACGCCGTAATACCCAGCGCTGCAAATACCATATAAAACAGAAAACCCAACACAACGCCGCCAAGAGAAATCAGCCCGGCTTTTGGCCCCTGACACAGTGAACGGGAGATGAGATAAATCATATTGGGACCGGGCGTCAGCACCAGTCCAAAAGCAATCAGCATAAAAGGTAACAGATGGGCGGCGTCAGGCATGGCATTCTCCGGGGCTGAAAGGGCAGGCATTTAACAAATAATCAAGCAACAGATATAGAGCTTTTTAGACTGTTTTGGCAAGTCTCTGATGAGTTGTCATTTCAATTACATCATGGCGTGGCAGACTGCTTTGACGCTTTTTTAAAACAGGAAAAATTGATGATCAATAACGATATGTCCGTGCGTCTGGCGAAGGCCAGCCAGATTGCCGCACATGCGGCCGAACTGGCGCTGGATTATTTTAATCGTCGTGATGAAATCCAGGTCAGCAGCAAAAAGGTGCAGGACTTTGTATCGCAGGCCGATGTCGCCGTCGAGACGTTTATCCGTGCGCAACTGGCGGAATATTTTCCGCATGACGCCATCATTGGTGAGGAACTGGGGGGTGACTTAACGGATGCACCCTGCTGGGTTATTGACCCCATCGACGGCACGTCCAATTTTCTGCGCGGTTCGCCGCTGTGGGGCGTTTCCCTCGGGCTGGTAGAACATAAAAAACCGGTGATTGGCGTAGTCGCACTGCCGGTACTCAACGAGCAGTTTGCTGCCGAGAGTGGTAAAGGCATTTTCCGCAACGGCCAGCCTTTCGTGCGCGATGACCGCTTTGGCGATGTGCAGATTGTCTCGCTGGGTGACAGCTCGGATGACAAACTCGATGAAGCCGCACAGTTTTATCAGGGGCTGCGGGCCGCCGACTGGTCGGTGCAATGCTATCGCTGCACCACCATTGGCATGGTCTTCGCCGCGAAAGGCATTACCGACGGCCACCTGCAACGCCGCACCACGCTGTGGGATATCGCCGGTGGCGCGGTGTTATGTCAGGAAGCGGGGCTGGAAACCGTGGTCAGCTTTGGTTCGGAAAATATCCGACATTTGTCCGTAGCAGCGGGCACGCCAGGATTGATGACCGCCGTCAGGCCGCTGTGGGATTTGCAGCCACGGTAAATCAGAGAGGCAATGGCAAGGTTTGGGTGGTTCCACGGTGCTGACTCAGAATGTAAAACGACCCGCGACCCGCCTCTCACCCCTCTTTCGCTTCCCACTCTGTATCCGGGCGTTGTGCAATCTGCTGTGGCGTCATCGGGCGGCCCAGCAGATAACCCTGCAAGGTGTCACAACCGAGCTTGGTGAGGAACTCCTGCTGCTGGGTCGTTTCCACGCCTTCGGCCACAACTTTCAGGTTCAGCGTCTGGCCGAGTGCGATGATGGCCTGCACAATGCTGGCATCTTCGCTGCCGGCAATCAGGTCATTGATGAATGCACCGTCAATTTTCAGCTCACTGGCAGGCAGTCGTTTGAGATACAGCAGGCTGGAATAACCGGTGCCGAAGTCATCGATTGAAGCCTTAACGCCATAGTTCGTCAGTTGTTCGAGAATCGCCACACTGGTGTCCGGGTCACGCATCGCGGTGGTTTCGGTCACTTCCAGCGTCAGCATCTGCGGCGGGATTTGATGCCGCTCGATGGTGGCGATCACCATCTCGACCAAATTGGCCTGTTCAAACTGTAAGGCCGACAGATTCACCGCCACTGTCCAGCTGCTGTGACCGGACAGATGCCACTGACGCAACTGGCGGCAGGCTTCGTTAATCACCCATTCGCCGATAGGAATAATCAAACCGGTCTTCTCCGCCATCGGCAGGAAGGTGTCCGGGCTGAGCATGATGCCATGACGCTCCCAGCGCAACAGCGCTTCGAAGCCTGTCACCGGGCCATGCGGGGCAATAAATTTGGGCTGGTATTGCAGGCGTAATTCATCGTGTTCAATTGCCATGCGCAAATCATTCAACAATTGCAGCTGTTCTTGCGCATTAGCATTCATCGACGGCTGGAAGAAGCTATGCCCGCTGCGGCCTGAATTTTTGGTGTGGTACATCGCCGCATCGGCGTTGAGCATCAGTTCGCGCTCATCGTGGCCGTCGCCCGGATAGACTGCAATTCCGATGCTGACGGAAACCAGTAATTCATAGCGTGAGACATAGAAAGGTCTGGCGATCAGATGTACCAGTTTGTCGGCCAGCGTCGCGGCATCATTGGGCTCTGCAATTTCCACCAGCAACACGAATTCATCGCCGCCGAGGCGCGCCAGGGTATCTGCGGCGCGCACCTCTGCCAGTATCCTTTCGGTCACGGCCACTAAAAGCAGGTCACCCACGTGGTGGCCGAAAGCATCGTTTACCGCCTTGAAACCGTCGAGATCGAGAAACAGCAGGGCGAAGGGCGACTCATTGCGTGCGGCTTTCTGTAAAGCCTGGCTCAGGCGATCTTCCAGCAGTAGGCGGTTAGGCAATTTAGTCAGGTTGTCGTGCAGCGCCAGTTGCGTCAGTTCACGGTTAGCTTGCGCAAGCGAGGAGGCCAGCACCGAGGTGCGCGCCTGCAACCGGGCATCGAGCACAGAAATGATTAACGTGATGGCCAGAACCGCCAGCGTGACGACAATCACCAGCAGGGCAAGCCAGTTGTTATTGACCCCCGAATAGGCTGCCATGCTGTGGGTATTGTGCGGAAAATTGGCGGCCGCCATGCCGGTATAGTGCATGCCGACAATGGCCGCGCCCATCAGCACCGCCGCGCCGACGCGCAGCATTTTGACGTTCGGCGACTGTTGGCGCAGGTGAAACGCCATCCACAGCGCCGCGCCGGAGGCCACCACGGCGACCACCACCGACAGTGTCACCCAGCCTGTGTTGTAACTGATAGCGGGCATCATGCGCATCGCCGCCATGCCAGTGTAATGCATTGCCGCAATCCCGCCGCCCATCAGCAGCGCTCCGAGCAGCAGACTTCGTGTGGGCAAGCGTTCCTGGCAGACCAACCACAGGGCAAAGGTTGATGAGATGATAGCGATTATCATGGAAAGCAGGGTGATCAGTGGGTCGTAACCCATTGAGACAGGAAGGCTGAAGGCCAGCATGCCGATGAAGTGCATCGACCAGATGCCAATTCCCATCGACAGTGCGCCGCCTGCCAGCCATAAACGAGATGCTTTTCCCTGCGTGGTCGCTACCCGTCCTGCCATGTCGAGAGCAGTATAAGAAGCGAGCATGGCAACGATGAAGGAAAAAAGGATGAGCACATCGTTATAATTACTGGAAAGCATGCAAAGACTCCACACAATAAAGTGGTTATTTAAACGGCTATTTGAGCGCGGCGATCATGGCATTAAAAATTAATAAACGCTAACGAAATAGCGGTTTTATATTAAATTCACTTAAGGATAAGGGTGTGATGAAAAATATAAAAATGTGCAGGCTCAGGTTATTAGGCTTATTAATTATAGGGTTTTTGGTCGACTGGAATTATGACCGTGATGTCATAGGCTATAGTTAAGTATTAAACAAGCTAATCAATTGGGAGTAAATACATGATAACGGTACACCATTTAAATAATTCACGTTCGCAGAGAATTCTCTGGATGCTGGAGGAACTGGAAGTCCCTTATCAAATCCAAAGATATCAACGCGATGAAAAAACCATGCTGGCGCCCGATTCACTCAAAAAAGTGCATCCACTGGGGAAATCCCCGGTTTTGGTTGATAACGATCTCACCTTGGCCGAGTCCGGCGCGATTATCGAATATTTGCAGGAAACCTACGACGCACAAGGGAATCTTAAGCCAACCGATCACTTCGCCCGGCAGCAGTTTCGTTACTGGATGCACTATGCCGAAGGATCACTGATGCCAATTCTGGTGATGAAGCTGATTTTTGGCCGTCTCGGCAAGCCGCCCATGCCATGGCTGATTCGCCCCATTGCGGGGGCTATCGGCAAAGGCGTGCAGGATAAATATCTGGATAAACAACTGGCCACCCACGGTGCTTATCTCGAAACACACCTGACTGACCACCGCTGGTTTGCGGGCCGTGACTTCAGCGCCGCAGATGTTCAGATGAGTTTTCCGATTGAAGCGATGGTGTCGCGCGGCGGGCTGGAGAGATATCCGCATCTGCGCACATGGTTAACCACGATACAAGCCCGTCCGGCCTATCAGAAAGCGCTGGAGCAGGGCGGTGTGTACCATATAGGCAGTTAATTAATTGATTCAGAGCGGGTTGAGCAAATATATTATGTTTTGCCGGAACATTTATTCGGTTTTATACACTTCCGGTAAAGCATAAGTGAAACCTATTATCTGTTTTACGGTGTTGCTCTATTATTATGAGTGAGCCGGAGATAACCCCTCCCGTGTTTATTTTACCGGGGGGAGAACCGTACGATTTATCTTAAATCCTCCTCTGCATACCGTTTTTTTCGTTTGCCCGTATTGCCTGAATTTCGGACGAAATAAATCTGTACGTCATTTACGTATCTTGCAAAACGCCAAAAAGAACGGGTTTGCGCAAATTCCTGGGCGATATGCTTTTTAAATGCACAAATAAGACCAATTTGTCGTGAACGGGAGTTGAAAAGAGGGGGTTAATGGCTGGATAATCGTTTGCTTTGCAGTACCCGTGGTTTTTATTTCCGCCTTACGCGATGAGAGTTAAACGTTTGCCTTGGTTTTGCGCGTCGATCCTGCCTGTTTGTCGGCACGCATTTCACCGGGTAGGGAAGCGAACGTGACGAAACGGTTTCGTAATGACCACGCAGGCTTTTCAGCAAGACACTTCAGAGGGTTGCACATGTCTAGTTCACACAGCAAAACGGGCGGTGCTGTTGCGCCAACCGGTTCGCTTGATGCTTTTTTCAAAATTTCTGCCCGCGGCAGCAATGTCCGTCAGGAGGTCATTGCCGGTCTCACGACGTTTCTTGCCATGGTGTATTCCGTAATTGTTGTCCCAGGCATGTTGGGTAAAGCCGGTTTCTCACCAAGTGCTGTTTTTGTCGCCACCTGTCTGGTGGCGGGTTTCGGTTCACTATTAATGGGTCTGTGGGCTAACCTGCCACTGGCTATCGGTTGTGCTATCTCCCTGACGGCGTTTACTGCGTTTAGTCTGGTGCTGGGTCAGCACATCAGCGTGCCCGTGGCGCTGGGTGCGGTCTTCCTGATGGGGGTGCTGTTTACCATCATTTCTGTCACGGGCATCCGTTCGTGGATATTACGCAATTTACCGATGGGCGTTGCGCATGGCACCGGCATTGGTATTGGCTTGTTCTTGCTGCTGATTGCCGCTAACGGTGTCGGCCTGGTGATCAAAAACCCTCTTGACGGTTTACCGGTCACGCTCGGTGCGTTCACCTCTTTCCCGGTGATCATGACGCTGCTGGGGCTGGCGGTGATTTTTGGCCTGGAAAAACTACGCGTTCCCGGCGGCATTTTGCTGGTGATCATCGTGATATCTATCATCGGCCTGATGTTTGATCCGGCGGTGAAATATCAGGGTCTGTTCGCGATGCCGTCCCTGTCTGATGCCAATGGGCGCTCAGTGCTGTTTAATCTCGACATTATGGGTGCGCTGAAAATGGCCGTGCTGCCAAGCGTGCTGGCACTGGTGATGACGGCAGTATTTGATGCCACAGGCACCATTCGCGCCGTAGCGGGACAGGCTAACTTGCTGGATAAAGATGGGCAGATCATCAGCGGTGGTAAAGCGCTGACTTCTGACTCTATCAGCAGCATGTTAGCGGGTCTGGTTGGTGCAGCACCGGCAGCGGTGTATATCGAATCTGCGGCGGGTACGGCGGCGGGCGGTAAAACTGGCCTGACGGCGACGGTGGTCGGCGTGTTGTTCCTGCTGATGCTGTTCCTGTCTCCGCTCTCTTATCTGGTTCCGGCTTACGCCACGGCACCGGCGCTGATGTATGTCGGCCTGCTGATGCTGAGTAACGTTACCAAACTGGACTTTGATGACTTCGTCGACGCGATGTCCGGCCTGTTGTGCGCTGTTTTCATCGTGCTTACCTGTAATATCGTGACCGGTATTATGTTGGGCTTCAGCGCACTGGTCATCGGCCGTATCTTCTCCGGCGAATGGCGCAAGCTGAACGTCGGCACCGTGATCATCGCGGTGGCGTTAGTGGCGTTCTACGCCGGTGGATGGGCCATTTAAGATTTTTTTGGGCGAAAAAATGTAACGCCTTTTTAAAATCAAATTCCAAGTCGTGGGCGTCGGCCCACACCGGGCGAGTTTCGGGTTGCGATCCGAACTCGCTTTTTTAATTCAAGGTCAAAGTCGTGGGCTTTTTCATGGAACACCGGCAGCTGCGCTGGTCACAATGGCCGTGTTTCAGGTGCCGCTGTTATAGCCGCAAAATGCCGCCGCGTTGCGGTTCCTTCACTTCGGGTTCCAACCCGCGTAATAAAGACACGCGGTTTTCCACCTCTCGTTCAGCGCCATTTTTGAATGCGGCCCGGACTTTTTTAAAAGACAAAACAGAGCCAGGCGTTGTCTTTAGTCTTTTATCTTTTGATTTATATAGCCACTAAGGCGCAGTCAAAAATGGCACCGGATGAGAGGTTCGAGACCTATGGCTCGAACCCGAAATACGGGGACGGCGAAGCCGTGACATTTTGCGCCTCACTCGGAAGTTACGAGACATGTCCTTCGTCCCAGCCAAGCGCGCAGTTAAAAAACGCAGGATTCCAAAGGAGGTTCGTTTAAACCTCCTTTGGGCCCGTGTGGGCGGCTAGCCCACGGTTTGGACGTTTAAAAGCGGGTTTAAGCACGCTCTGATTTAAAAAGACGTCTTTTTTGATCTACTATTCCCCTGTATGTGTCAGACCCCGTCTGATTGAAATCATAAAAATAAGAGTCCAAGGAAAGCATGGAAATCTTCTTTACCATTCTGATTCTGATCCTGGTGGTGTCACTTTCCGGTGTCGTGACCAGGATGTTGCCGTTTCAAGTTCCCCTCCCTTTGATGCAAATCTTGGTCGGGGCATTGCTGGCCTGGCCCAACTTTGGTCTGCACGTGGATTTCGACCCTGAGCTGTTTTTAGTGCTGTTCATTCCCCCGCTGCTGTTCGCCGATGGCTGGAAAACCCCGACGCGTGAGTTTTTGCACCACGGGCGCGAAATTCTCGGGCTGGCGCTGGTCCTGGTGTTGCTGACCGTCGTGGGCATCGGTTACCTGATTTACCTGATGGTGCCGGGTATTCCTCTGGTGGCGGCTTTTGCGCTGGCGGCGGTGCTTTCTCCGACCGATGCCGTGGCGCTCGGCGGGATTGTCGGCAAAGGACGTATTCCGAAATCGATCATGGGCGTGCTGGAGGGCGAGGCGCTGATGAATGACGCGTCTGGTCTGGTGTCGCTGAAATTTGCTATCGCGGTAGCCATGGGCACCATGATTTTCACCGTCGGCGGCGCGTCGGTCGAGTTTCTCAAAGTAGCGATTGGCGGCCTGATGGCCGGTGTGGCGGTGACCTGGTTGTACAGTAAATCGCTGCGCATTATGAGCCGCTGGAGCGGGGATGACCCGGCGACGCAAATCGTTTTCCTGCTGCTGTTGCCGTTTGCCTCCTACCTGATTGCCGAACACATCGGCGTGTCGGGTATTTTGGCCGCCGTGGCCGCCGGTATGACCATCAGCCAGTCTGGCATTATCCGTAACGCGCCGCTGGCAATGCGCCTGCGAGCCAACAGCGTCTGGGCGATGCTCGAATTTGTGTTCAACGGCATGGTGTTCATCATGCTGGGCTTGCAACTGCCGGGTATTTTGGAGAACTCCCTCGACCAGGCCACCCATGATCCCTCTATCGTCACCTGGCACCTGTTTGCTGACGTCGGCATCATCTACTTTGCGCTGCTGCTGCTGCGCTTTGTCTGGCTGTGGGTGATGAAAAATATCAGTAACCGTTTTCTGAAAAAGAAACCGTTGCTGTTTGGCAGTTACAGTACGCGTGAATTGTGGATAGCCTCTTTTGCCGGAGTGCGCGGAGCGATAACCCTGGCCGGTGTGCTCTCTATTCCACTGTTCCTCACGGATGGCACCGCTTTCCCGTCGCGTTACCAGTTGGTGTTTCTGGCCACCGGGGTGATCCTGTTCTCACTGATTGCAGGGGTGATTGCCTTGCCATTCCTGCTCAAAGGTGTGGTGCTTGCCGACGGTTCGGTCTACCGGGAAGAGGAGCGCATGGCGAAGTCGATTGCCGCCGAAGTGGCGATCGAAAGCCTGCATAAAATGGAAGAACGCCTGGCGGCGGATGCCGAAGAGAACATCGACGAGCAGACGCTCAAGGAGATCAGCTCGCGGGTAATAGGGACGCTGCGGCGACGAACGGCCAATAAAGATGACATGGAAACCGCGCTGAAGCTGGAAAACCTCGAACGGCGCTTTCGTCTGACGGCGCTGCGGGCCGAGCGCGGCGAGCTGTATCATCTGCGTGCGACGCAGAAAATCAGTAACGAAACCCTGCAAAAACTGCTGCATGATCTCGACCTGCTCGAAGCGTTGCTGGTAGAAAAAGAAGTGTGATCGTCTCCAACCGACTTCTTTTTCTACTACAGCGCGCACGTCATCCGGCGTGCGCGCCTTCCTCTCCTTCCTGCTGCCAATACGCCCGGCAAAGCGCAATCCACGCCTGCGCACTGTGCGACAAGTAACTTCCCTGATGCCAGATAAGCCCCAACTGCCACGGCATAGCGGGATCCAGCGGTATCCACATCAGACTGTTTTTATCCAGCCGCTGGCAGATAGGTTCCGGCAAAATGGCGATGCCCATGCCGGTCTGCACCATGGCGGCGAGGAAGTCCCACTGGCCGCTGCGGGCAGCGATTTTAGGGGTAAACCCGTGGCTGCTGAAGGCTTCCATCAGCATGCGGTACAGCGCAAAGTCTTCGTTATAAATCAGAATGCTTTCATCAGCCAGCTCGGTAATCGGCACTCGGGTGCGGTTAAGCCATTTCTCGCTGCGCGGCACGACCACACACAGCGGGTGACTGAAGAGCGGCAGCGACGTAATTGAAGGAACCGCGTCGGCGGGCAGGGCGGTCAGCGCCAAATCCAGTTCGCCAGAGATCACCGCCTGCTGGACTGTCAGGCCGCCAAACTCTGAGATGATCAGCTCAATGCCTGGATATTTTTGGCGGAATTCGCCGATCAACGGTGCCATCTGTGTACCGACCATCGGCGGGATCCCCAAACGCAGCCGCCCGCGTTTGACGGTGTTGATATCCTCCAGTTCGACCTCGAGTTGGCGGAACTCTTCCAGAATATTCAGGCCACGCTGATACACCGCCTGTCCGCTGTCGGTCAGGCGCAGGCGACGCCCTTCCCGGACGATCAGTGTACATTCCAGCTCTTCTTCTAAATGACGCAGCATTTTGCTGATGGTCGGCTGAGTGACGAACAGCTTTTCGGCCGCGCGGGTAAAGCTCTGCTGGCGGACCACTTCGACGAAATAACGTAACGTGCGGACATCCATTATTAACTATTCCATTTTGGAATCATTTGGATGATTTTAATTCATTTCTTCACAGGTTTCCTGCCAACGTATAATTCAGCCAGTTCTTTTTTCGTCCTTCGAGGTCGTTCCCCATGTTGTTGGCGTTGCGCACACGAGCGCCGTCCCTGTTGAATCGCTGTCAGGTACCCATTCAGGTGGTGCTGTATGCCATTTTGTTCCTGATAGCGGACCGTCTGGTCACGTTGCTGCATTTACCCCTGCCGGCCAATATCGTCGGCATGTTGATGCTGTTGTTACTGATTATGTTCCGCGTGTTGCCGCTGAAATGGGTAAAAGCCGGTTCACGCTGGCTGCTGGCGGAAATGCTGTTGTTCTTCGTACCTGCCGTGGTGGCGGTAGTGAATTATGCGCAGTTGCTGATGGTCGAAGGCTGGAAGATCTTTCTGGTGATTGGTATCAGCACGATGCTGACACTCGGGGCGACATCGCTGGTGGTTGACCGGGTTTATCGCCTCGAGCAGAAGCTTGCCGCGAGGAGAGCGCGTCATGACTGACATCATCATCAGCATTGCCTGTTTTCTGGTGACGCTCGGTCTCTATTTCGCCAATAAAAAACTCTATCGCCAGCGGCGCACACTGCTGTTTATGCCGCTGGTCCTGACGCCGGTGGTGCTGGTGGTATTGCTGGTGGTGACGCATGTTTCCTATCAGGATTACATCGGTGAAACCCACTGGTTGCTGTGGCTGCTGGGCCCGTCGACTATCGCGTTTGCTGTGCCGGTCTACGAGAATATGGCGATCATCCGCCGCCACTGGCTATCATTGTCGGCAGGCGTGGTGACCGCCATTATTGTGGCAGTTTTCAGCTCTGTCTGGCTGGCGCGTTTGTTGACGTTGCCGGAAGAGATCCAGCGCAGTCTGGCGGTGCGCTCCATCACCACGCCTTTCGCGCTGGCCGCCGCCAAACAGTTGGGCGGCCAGCCGGATTTGGTCGCGCTGTTTGTGGTGATCACCGGCGTATTTGGCATGGCGGTCGGCGATATTTTATTCCTGCGGCTGGCGGTAAAAAGCGGGCTGGCAAAAGGGGCAGGCTTAGGTGCCGCCTCTCATGGCGCGGGCACGGCGAAAGCCTATGAAATCGGCGCAGAAGAAGGGGTGGTTTCCAGTCTGGTGATGATGCTGGCGGGGGTGATCACGGTGGTGGTGGCGCCCTTAATCAGTGTTTTGATGTGGTAGGCGACCACCAGCGCTAAGACTTTGGGTTGCTACCCAAACCCGCTTTTAAATCTTTAAATTCAAATTCAAATTCAAATTCAAATTCAAGGTCGTGGGCGTCGGCCCACACCGACCAAAGGCCCGCAGTCGCTCGGGCCTTTGGAATCCGAGCTTTTTAAAAACAGCAGCTGCGCAGGTCACAATGGCCGTGTTTCAGGTATATCAGCGACAGCCGCAAACTCCGCCGCTCCGCGGTTCTCTCAGTTCGGGCTCCAACCCGCGCAAACCCCCGCGCGGTTTTGCGCCTCTCCCTCGACGTCGTTTTGAACGCGGCCGAAGCTTTGCTAAATTCAAAATCCAGACTGTGTTTATCTTTTAAAATGTCGAGGCCGCATTCAAAAATGGCGCTGAGCAAGAGGTGAAAAACCGCGAGTATTTTTTCGCGGGTTGGAACCCGCAGCGAAGGAACCGCCTAAGCGGCGGCATTTTGCGGCTATCACGGCGGTACCTGAAACACGTCCATCCCGATTCAGCGATAGCGCGCAGTTAAAAAACGCAGGGTTCCAAGGGAGGCGCGTTTACGCCTCCCTTGGGCCAGTGTGGGCGGCGAGCCCACGATCTTGACCTTGAATTTAAAGATTTAAAAGCAGGTTTGGGCGGCAGCCCAAGGTTTACCGATGTGGGCCGCAGCCCACAACATTAGCGCGTTAATGAATAACCTGTGAAAGGAATTCCCGCGTCCGGGCAGACTTCGGATTGGCAAAGAACTCCAACGGAGGCGCCTCCTCCACGATCTCCCCGCGATCCATAAAGATCACCCGGTCTGCCACCGTCCGCGCAAACCCCATTTCGTGGGTAACACACAGCATGGTCATGCCCTCTTCTGCCAGGCCAATCATGGTATCGAGCACCTCTTTCACCATCTCCGGGTCCAGCGCGGATGTTGGTTCGTCGAACAGCATGATTTTCGGCTTCATACACAGTGAGCGGGCGATCGCCACGCGCTGCTGCTGGCCGCCTGAGAGTTGACCAGGAAACTTGTGAGCATGCTCGGCGATACGTACCCGTTTCAGGTAGTGCATCGCCAGTTCTTCGGCTTCCTTCTTCGGCATCTTACGCACCCAGCATGGCGCCAGCGTGCAGTTCTGTAATACCGTCAGATGCGGGAACAGATTGAAGTGCTGGAACACCATGCCCACTTCGGTGCGCACCCGTTCGATGTTGCGTAAATCGTCATTGAGCTCGGTGCCGTCTACCACGATAAGCCCCTGCTGATGCTCTTCCAGATGGTTGATGCAGCGGATGGTGGTTGATTTGCCCGAACCTGAAGGGCCGCACAATACAATGCGCTCACCCGACTTCACGTTCAGATTGATGTTTTTCAACACGTGGAACTGTCCGTACCACTTGTTCACGTCTTGCAGCGTGATCATCATTTTTTTAGGTTCAGTGACTTGATGGTCGCTCATGGTTTACCTCAGTGTGCGGAACGTCCGGTGTGAAAGCGTCTTTCCAAATGTTGGCTATAACGCGACATGCTGAAACAGAAAATCCAGTAAACGGCGGCGGCGAAGACGTAACCTTCGGTCGACATGCCGAGCCACGCCGGATCGACGGTGGCTTGTTGGACGCTGCTGAAGAGATCAAACAGACCGATGATGATCACCAGGCTGGTGTCCTTGAACAGCGCGATGATGGTATTGACCAGACCCGGTATCACCATCTTTAATGCCTGCGGCAGAATGACCAGCCCCTGCGTTCTCCAATAACCCAGCGCCAGCGATTCTGCGGCCTCAGTCTGGCCTTTCGGCAGTGCCTGCAAACCGCCACGCACCACTTCCGCCACATACGCTGACTGGAACAACACCACGCCTACCAGCGCACGCACCAGTTTGTCGATGTTGGTGCCTTCGTGCATAAACAACGGCAGCATCACCGAGGACATAAACAGCACAGTGATCAGCGGTACACCACGCCAGAACTCGATAAAAATGACGGACAGTATGCGCACAATCGGCAACCGTGAACGTCGCGCCAGTGCCAGCAAAATCCCCAGAGGTAGTGCGCCAGCGATCCCTACGGCGGCGATAATCAGCGTCAGCGTCAGCCCGCCCCACTGGCGGGTTTCCACCACCGGCAGGCCGAAGAAACCGCCGTACAGCATGAACCAGGTGAAAATGGGGAACAGGACTATCCAGGCGGTGATATATCGCCCACGGCGCGGCATGGCGCGTACAAACATCGGGATCAGTGTGAGCAGCCCGACGATAAGCGTCAGGTTGATGCGCCAGCGCTCCTCAAACGGATACAACCCATACATAAACTGGCCGAAGCGGGCATGAACAAACACCCAGCACGCACCCTGTTTGGTGCAGTCAGCGCGGGTGGTTCCCACCCAGTTGGCCTGGAAAATCACCCAGTTGAACAAAGGAGGGATCACTATCCACAGCAACCACAAACAGAAGAGAGTCAGCAGGCTGTTAAACCAGCTGGAGAACAGATTTTTACGCGCCCACAGTACGGCGGTACCGACGGGTGTACCGGGTTTGGCAACCCGCAGAGGATGGGGAAGTGTGCTCATCGTCATTCGTTTCCCTTAACGTTCGACCAGCGCAATACGCCGGTTGTAGATGTTCATTAAGAACGAAATCACCAGACTGATGATCAGATAGACCGACATCGTGATGGCAATGGTTTCAATCGCCTGACCGGTCTGATTGAGCACCGTACCGGCAAACAGCGACACCATATCTGGGTAGCCGATAGCCGCTGCCAGCGAGGAGTTTTTAACGATGTTGAGATACTGACTGGTCAGCGGTGGAATGATCACCCGCATCGCCTGCGGCAAAATCACCTGCCGCAGCGTGACCGGATTGGGCAGGCCGAGCGAGCGGGCCGCTTCGTGCTGGCCATGGGAAACCGACTGAATGCCGGAGCGGATCACTTCGGCAATAAATGTTGAGGTATACACCGACAGCGCCAGCGTCAGCGAGGCCAGTTCAGGAATAAGCACCATGCCGCCACGGAAGTTGAAACCGTGCAGCGCGGGGATATCCCAGTGCAGTGCCGGGCCGAAGAACAAATGTGCCAATGCAGGGAACACGATCAGCAAGACAATCGCCCAGGGCCAGATACGCCAGACCCGACCGGTGTGAATCTGCCTAAAATGGTTGTAGCGCTGCAAAGCGATAATGCCGAACACGGCTAAAAGAAGAGCGATAAACGTGGCCAGACTGCCCGGCGCCAGTTCAGGCGACGGCAGATAAAGCCCACGGTTGCTGACGAACGCGACGCCGAATGCCTCAAGGCTTTGGCGTGGACCGGGCAGGTTACGCAGTACGGCGAAGTACCAGAAGAAAATCTGCAACAGAGGCGGGATGTTGCGGAAAATTTCGATATAGACAGTGGAGACTTTGCGGATCAGCCAGTTATCAGACAGCCGCCCCAGGCCGATGATGAAACCGAGAATCGAGGCGAACACGATACACAGCGCTGACACTAATAAAGTGTTGAGCAGGCCAATGACAAAAACGCGCGCGTAAGTATCCCCCTCCTGATAGTCAATAAGGTGCTGAATGATGCCGAAACCGGCACCTCTGCTGAGGAAATCAAAGCCCGAGGTGATGCCTCGTGTTGTCAGATTGGTAATGGTGTTGTGCAGGAGGTAGCCGAGACAAGCCACCAGCAACACCACCGCGAAAATTTGGTAAAGCCAGGCACGGACCGCCGGATTGGTTAGCGAGAATGTTTTTTTTTCGGCTGGGCGTTGCGACATAAGGGTGAACCTCGATATACGGTAAACCTGAGAAAAGAAGACGCCAGGGAACGGCTGGCGTCTTCTTTCTTAAAACACGTCAATACTATGAATATTCGAAGTTATTGGAGTTGTGGCAAGGCGGCAAGGGAGGGCATCCCGATGAGCTGACACAGGTCAGTGATTCGGGGGCCAGAGCGCTGCCAACACCGCCACAGCTTCAAGAACAAAGAATATTTAACGTACCGGTGGAGCGTATTGAATCCCACCCTGATTCCAGAGGGCGTTCTGGCCGCGTTTGATTTTCAGCTCACTACCTGCGCCGACGTTGCGGTCAAAGCTCTCGCCGTAGTTACCCACTTGTTTGACGATTTTCACTACCCAGTCGTTTGGCAGCTTCAGATCTTCGCCATATTTACCGGTTTTACCCAGCAGGTTGCTCATGTCAGGTGTGGTCGGGTTAGCGGCCATCTGCTCAACGTTTTTAGAGGTCACACCCATCTCTTCGGCATTCAGCATGGCGTACAGTGACCAGCGCACCACTTCCAGCCAGTCTTCATCACCACGGCGAACCACCGGGCCAAGAGGTTCTTTGGAGATAACTTCCGGCAGTACGATGAAATCATCAGGCTTGCCGAGTTTAATACGCAGTGCATAAAGCTGAGACTGGTCAGAAGCCAGCGTGTCACAACGGCCTGAGTCCAGCGCTTTGGCGCTTTCATCTGAACGGTCGAAAGTGACTGGGGTATAGGTCATTTTATTGGCTTTGAAGTAGTCGGCAACGTTCAGTTCGGTATCTGTACCTGCCTGAATGCAAACGGTTGCGCCGTCGAGCTCTTTAGCACTTTTCAAGCCCGCTTTCTGGTGAGTCAGGAAGCCGATCCCGTCGTAGTAGTTCACGCCAGCGAAGATCATACCCATGCCTGCGTCACGCGAGGAGGTCCAGGTGGTGTTACGTGACAGGATGTCTACTTCGCCCGATTGCAGCGCGGTGAAACGCTCTTTCGCGGTCAGCGGGGTGTATTTTACTTTTTCTGCATTGCCAAAAACGGCTGCGGCGATAGCACGGCAAACATCAACGTCGATACCGGTAAACTTACCTTTTGAGTCAGCGTAAGAGAAACCAGGCAAACCATCGCTGATCCCACATTGGACAAATCCTTTCTTCTTCACGGCATCCAGCGTTGTGCCTGCATGTGCCTGACCAGCCAAAGTGGCAAAGCTTGCTGCGGCAATCAGTGTTGAGAGCAGTATTTTTTTCATAAATCGTCCTGTGAGACAAAACCGAAAATTATTATTGTGTGAGTGCGCGAAGCACCCTGTCTGTTTATGGGGGCATTGCCCTCTGCACGAGTCATTGCAAGGGGAGTGCCAACATTCAAAACGTCCATCAATCAAGTACCGAGGGGGGATTGCACAGTAACATTGATGCGCGTTATTGAATTTATTGCCCCAATCCGGTGCGCGGTCAATACGGATGCAACAAAGTGGTGCGGCTTATTTCACTATTTGGAACTGGATCTCAGCGTTGATGATGTGAAATGAATGTTGTTGCATAGTTAAGTGATGGTTAATTGCGGGCAGGTCTAAAAACTCCCAGACCAGGCGGTCTGAGAGTGTATGTCGTTTTCTTTATGGTTTTCTTGCGGCCTGAATCAGTGCTGCAACCAGCGGGGGAAGCTGGCCTTTCAGCGCCGCACGTTCCGGCTGGAACAGCGTGGCCACAAAGAACGGATGGCCGGGCAGTTCGACCACGCGGATCTCGCCGGCCTGATCGTGACCAACCATCCTCAACGGTTGTGCTTCCAGCGCATCCTGAAACTCAGGGTTGATGCCATATCGGCAGTGATAGCCTTCTTCAACATCCAAAGTGCCATAGGCGCGTGCAGGAATGCTGCCGGCAACCAGTCGGATCCCTGCCTTCTTCTCCACCATTTCACAGGCCAGCGGCGCAATCACCAGGCGGCCTTCGGTATCGGTTTCGCCATGGCCTGCGTCCTGCCAGTCCATCACGTTACGGGCATATTCGATGATAGCGTGTTGGAATCCGCCGCAGGTGCCGAGGAAAGGTTTGTTATTTTCACGGGCAAAGCGGATGGCGCGTAACGCACCTTCAGCCGAGACATAAGGGCTGCCGGGTACGCACCAAAAGGCGTCGAAACCGTCTAAGGGCAGGTTTTCGTCAAGGGATTCAGTGGCGAGCCAGAGTGTATCAATATCAAGGTCAAGCTGTTGTGCAGCAAGGTTTATTGCGAGGGGTATAGCCTGGTGGGCAAGAATAGCGGGGTTGTGGTCCCCGACCAACGCCAGACGGATTTGCTTACTCATCACTTCTCTCCTGGGCAGGTAAAAGGAGATGTTATAGAAAAGTTAAGCTGGCGTCGTGAGAATAATTTTTATCGGACCATGAAGGATTTTGATGATGAGGTACTGCTCAATAGCGGACATAAAAAAAGCCCGACGTTTTCGTCAGGCTTTTTGAATCATCAATCGCTTACAGGTAGAGCGACGGGGCCCCTTCCGGGCGCGTTTTGAAGCGGCGATGTAGCCAGAGATACTGGTCCGGCGCACGCATAATCTCTTTTTCCACGACGCGGTTCATGTAGGCCGCCGCCGCCATTTCGTCGTCGATAGGATAATCTTTCAGGGCGGGCTGGATCACCAGATCATAGCCTTTCGCTTTTTCTTTACGGATCAACACGACGGTGACCAGTGCCGGTTTTGCCAGACGCGCCAGCATGTAAGTGCCGCTGGTGGTGGCGGCCTGATCAACGGCAAACAGTGGGGCAAACACGCTACCACGCGGACCATAATCCTGATCCGGTGCAAACCATACCGCTTCGCCTTTTTTCAGCGCATGTACCATACCGCGCAGGTCTTTGCGATCCAGCATGGCTTTATTCGAGCGCATACGGCCCCAGGTTTGTACGAATTCCATGGCTTTGTTGTTGTGCGGGCGATACATCGCCATCATTGGCTGGCAGAGACCCATTGCGCGGCCACCCAGCTCCAGTGACATAAAGTGCACACCAATCACCAGTACACCTTTGTTGTCTTGCTGCGCCTTCTTCAGGTTGTGAAGCCCACTGACATCAAACCAGCGTTTTACCCGTGCATCTGACCAGAACCAGGCCATGCCGGTTTCCAGCAAACCCATCCCCAGGGATTCAAAATTGCTGACGATCCGCTGTTCAATCTGGACTTTGTCGAGATGAGGAAAGCACAGTTCGAGGTTGCGGCGGGTAATAGACACGCGGCGTTTCAGAAAGCGCATGGAAGTGCGGCCAAGCCAGTTACCGAGGCGATAAAGCACGGGGTAAGGCAGTTGCACCAGAAGATACAGAATGCCCAGGCCGAACCAGGTCAGCCAGTAACGGGGGTGCAGAAATGAGGCACGAAAGCGGGATGGAGATGTCATATAAGCTCAATCATCGGTATTGAAGAATCTGAGGTACCGCGGATAGAGAAAGCTCAACAGCGATACGGGTTGTGTAGCAAAGATTGGGACAACATAAGTGGGGCAATGTTTGAAACGGCACCGAACTTGACGCAATCTTTACATTAAAAGGCCGGATCGCGTTGCTAATAGACTTTCCGTAGACGATGAGCGGGACGAGAACGACTCTTGCCCTAAAGTATATCACGGCCATATGTGAATCCAGAGTGGGGGATAGTCCGAGAACCCCACTATTTGATGTCTAATTTTGCACACTTTTAAAATGTCTTCAGGAATAATGGATTACAGCAAATTTTTGCACAGCGCTTAATCGCATAGGTAAAAACCAAAAAAGAAATGCGCCCGGCTAAGGCGCATTTTCACGAGATTGATAACATTAGCGGTACAGTGGATTTTTCATCACCGAATAACGGCCACAACCCAGCAGTGCGATAACCACCGCCACCATGAAGTAATAGACAATATCTTCAATCGCCCAGGCACCGGTCTGCGAAAGCTCGAAGGTATGCGAGATACCCACCAACAGCCAGGCAACCAGCATCGTCACGGCCGCCACCAGTGCCGCCGGGCGGGTAAAGATGCCAAGGATGATCATGATAGGGGCGATGAATTCACCCACCAGTACCCCATAACCCACAAACCCCGGAATGCCGTGAGCTTCGAGCATAGACTGTATGCCGCCAATACCTCCGTGAAGTTTATGCCAGCCATGGAATATTAGTAGACCGAAAGTCAGACGTAACAGCAGGTTAGCCAGATCCGGTTTACTTAAAGACGCGTTAAAGCGAGTGATAATTTTCTGTAACATGGTCGTGTCCTCAGAGGTGTCTTTTTGTCCTATTAAATTACGACGTATCCACCAGATCAATGGTGTAATTATTCTCATTCAACTTGATCTGGGTTAAGTTTTGCGCAATTTCGTTCCTCACGCTCTCTGATTCGACACTTTCACCCTAAAAAATCATCACAAAAAAGGCGCTCCCCTTGCGGAAAAGCGCCTTTTATCAACAGACTACTGACTAGTATCAGTTCATGCCGTATTTTTTCAGTTTCTTACGCAGCGTACCGCGGTTGATACCCATCATCAGGGCCGCACGAGTCTGGTTGCCACGGGTATACTGCATCACCATGTCTAACAGTGGCTGTTCAACTTCAGCCAATACCAACTCATACAGGTCATTCACGTCCTGACCATTTAACTGAGCAAAATAGCCCTTAAGTGCTTGTTTTACCGAGTCACGCAGGGGTTTTTGGGTTACCTGATCCTGAGAATTAACGGTAGAAACGGTCAGTACGTCAGAATTCACGCGTTGTTCGAACATAGTTCTGTCAGCTCTTTTTTGTTACGCAAGATTTTCGAAATATGCTTCCAACGCCTCCAGCTGTTCGCTGGCATCCTCTATGGCGTTGAAGGAGCGCCGAAACTGGTCATTCGGGGCATGCTCCTGGAGATACCAGGAAACGTGCTTACGGGCGATACGGAATCCCTTGCCTTGACCATAAAAGTCGTGCAATTCCCGTATGTGCCCTAACAACAAGTGCTGAACCTCCCCAATTGGTGGCGGTGGTAACAGCTCCCCTGTGTCCAGATAATGCTGGATTTCCCGGAAGATCCAGGGTCTCCCCTGAGCAGCACGTCCAATCATCAGAGCATCAGCTCCGGTGTAGTCGAGTACTGCCCTGGCTTTATGCGGGTCAGTTATGTCGCCATTCGCGATAATCGGAATGGAAACACTCTGCTTAACTGTCCGAATACTGTCGTATTCCGCCTCTCCATTGAAGAGGCAGGCACGGGTTCGGCCATGAATTGTCAGGGCCTGAATTCCACAGTCTTCAGCCAATTGGGCAATTTGTACACAGTTACGGTGTTCCGGTGCCCAACCAGTACGAATTTTCAACGTGACTGGCACATCTACCGCATTCACAACGGCAGAGAGAATCTGTTTGACCAGATCCGGATACTGCAACAAGGCAGATCCTGCCAGTTTGCGGTTCACTTTCTTGGCCGGGCAACCCATATTGATGTCAATGATTTGCGCACCGCTCGCCACATTAATTCGGGCGGCAGCCGCCATATCTTCGGGATCGCAACCGGCAATTTGCACGGCTCTGATACCCGGTTCATCGTTATGTACCATACGCAATCGCGACTTGTCCGTCCGCCACACTTCCGGATTGGAAGAGAGCATTTCGGAGACTGCCATTCCAGCTCCCATCGCATGACATAAGGCACGAAACGGTCGGTCTGTTATACCGGCCATTGGGGCCGCAATCAGGCAATTTGTAAGCTGGTGGTGTCCGATGCGCATAGACTTAGAATGACCATACTGATGTCCGCAAGGGCGCGTATATTACGCATTTTTGGAGTGAGATGAAAGGCCAAACTTTGACCAATACTCCTGCAAAACACTTCTCTGAAAGGTGTTATTTGTCGATAGGGTATTTTTATTTATAAAAAACATTAAGTTAGGTGTGGTTGGTTAAATTGTGCGCTTGTGAAAATTCCTTAAAACTCGCTGTATATACAGGGTAAGCCAGTTGAATCTAAGGTTAAAATTGTTGTTTAAAGTAGCAATAACCGCAAATTTTCTGTGATGTAGATCTTGATTTGGTTAAAAAGTGAGTCATCCGGGGTAATAATCAATAACACCCTGTGTGCAGCACCAGCAGGCAGAAAAACGGCGCGTCACCGTAAAGGTAAAGCGCCACTGCGTCGCATCAGTTTATTCGCTGACAATCACACGGCCGTCGAGTTTTTGCACTGGGCGGTTATTAGCATGGTGCATAACCGAGGTGAACGCGTTCAGTTGCTGAACGGTCACGGTCATCGGCTGTTGCACCACTAACCAACGCACACCTTCGGTACAAGGTGGGGTGGTCAGAGAACCGCTGAAGCGGTAGTGGGTGAGGTTTTTTGGCAGCAAGTTGTTCAGATCCACTTTTTCCGTCAGTGGGGCTTTCTGGCCGATTTGCGCAGGAATACGCTGCCAGATTTTCTCAAGCGCGGAGTTTGATTTACCGATGTCGAACATTACCGCGACGACTGCGATTTCACCGGCCGCATCCATATGCACAAAGTGGGCTTCCAGCGGGAAGGATTTACCATTAATGGTATTTTCGCTTGGCGCATGGAAATGGAACTGTTGCAGAACGAATCTCTCGCCATCCAGGGTCAGGACATCACCTTCTTTCACATCAACCTGAATGCTGTGACCGTTGTTGATGACGCTCTCTGGAGCCAGTTTGTAGTCGATGTTCAGTGGTTGAGAATGTGTTTGCAGCGCGCCATGAATATCCACCGGTGACTGGTTTTTACCCTTTTCGCACAACATAAACTCGGGATTGAGTTTCGACCAGTTTTGCGGTGCGGCTTCACCTTCATAAGACCAGTGTGCGGCGTCTTGTGCCATCGCCTGAGAACAGAATGCCGCCAGAACGACCGCCAATAATTTCGCTTTCATGAAATATCCCTTTCAATGCCAATGGAGAATAATAACCCTGTTTTAAATATGGCCTTTTTGGCCGCGGCAGATTATAGCGGGAAGTCGCGAGGGGGGGTATTGGGAAATGAGGGAACCGCCCGTTCTGCTACACGTTGCAAAACGGACGGAAAGCATTAGCCTTTTTTAACACCGGTAATGCGGCACCACTCTTCTTTTTCGGCAATCGGATCAAGCTCAAACAGCGCCTGATAGGCATCAACCACTCCCTGGGCCTGGCTGGCAAGGATACCCGACAATCCGAGATGACCACCGGCAACCGGCAATATGCTGATAAGCGGTGCCAGTTCACGCAATGGGCCAGCAAGGATGTTAGCCACCACGACATCGGCAGAAAGAGTGTCCGGCTGGTCTTCGGGCAGATAGAGCGACAGACGCTCTGAGACACCGTTACGCTGCGCGTTATCGCGGCTGGCCTGAATGGCCTGCGGGTCGATATCAATGCCGATAGCCTGTGCTGCACCCAGTTTCAGGGCGGCAATCGCCAAAATGCCAGAGCCACAACCGAAGTCGATGATAGTTTTGCCTTGCAGGTCTAACCCATCCAGCCACTCGAGGCACATGGCCGTGGTTGGATGAGTTCCTGTTCCGAACGCCAGACCGGGGTCGAGCATTACGTTCACGGCGGTTGGGTCCGGCACGTCTCGCCAGCTCGGGCAGATCCACAGGCGCTGGCCGAAACGCATTGGGTGGAAGTTATCCATCCACTCACGCTCCCAGTCTTTGTCTTCCAGTTGCTCGATTTTATGTGCAAAACCTTTGCCCAGCAGCGGTTCGTTTTCCAGCATGGCGACCACGGCGGCCATATCCGTTTCCGCGTCATACAGGCCGATGGCGTCGGTGTCGCCCCACAGCAGAGTTTCCCCCGGCAGCGGTTCAAACACCGGGTTGTCATGGGTGTCGAGGAAGGTCACTGACACGGCACCACTGTCGATAAGCGCGTCGCTGAGCGTTTCCGCGTCGTTACCCGTGGTGTTAATTTTTAGTTGGATCCAAGGCATAGCAATTCTCTTCTAAGCATGCGGTAAAAATGGAGCCGCCCGTCAGGACGGCTGCAGCGCGGATTCAGTATGGCGGTCGCCAAACTTATTGCCGATGTAAAAAGCCATCAGGCTGAGTAACAGCGACGGTACAATCGGGTGCAGACCGGCGAGATGCAGGTCAAAACTGGCAAGCAGGGTATAACAAACCGCACCAACAATCATTGAGCTGAGCGCTCCTGCCGCGTTAGCACGTTCCCAATAAAGTCCAAGAACCAGCGGCCACAAGAACACCGCTTCCAGCCCGCCGAAGGCCAGCAGATTAAGCCAGATAATCATCTCTGGCGGACGCCACGCGGCCAGCAATACCAGCAGGCCAAGCACGAAGGTCGCCCAGCTGGAAAAACGCTTCAGGCGCTTCTCATTGGTGATCTGTTCCGGACGAACGCCCAGATACAAGTCTTTAACGATAGTCGCAGATGACTGCAACAGCTGGGCGTTGATGGTCGACATAATCGCCGCCATCGGCGCAGCAAGGAAAATCCCTGCGGCGTACGGTGGCAAAACGGTGATCATCAGCGTCGGGATAACCTGATCAGGAATTTTCAGATCCGGCAAAATAGCCCGGCCCAGCGCACCGGCCAGATGCATACCAAACATCAAGATGGCGACCACGATGGTACCGAGCACAATGCCCCGGTGAACCGCTTTGCTGTCTTTGTAGGAGATACAGCGCACGGCGGTGTGCGGCAGACCAATCACGCCAAAACACACCAGCACCCAGAACGACGCCATAAACGGCAGAGAAAGCACGTCCCCGGCGCCCGTCACAGACACCAGTTTCGGATCAATCTGCTGCAGTTTATCCACCGCACTGTGCAGGCCGCCCGCAGCATGAATCACGGCGACGAGCAGCAAGATTGTGCCGAGTAGCATCACCAGTCCTTGCATAGCGTCGTTAAGTACGCTGGCTCGGAAGCCACCAAACGAGGTGTACAGTGCAATACTGATGCCGAAGATCAGCAGGCCAGTGTCGTAGGGAATACCGGCGGCAGTTTCCAACAATCGCGCACCACCGATGAACTGTACGGTCATGGCGCCGAGGAAGGCGACCAGCAGGCTGAAACTCGCGAGCCACACCAGCAGACGGCTTTTATACCGCGCATACAGCATGTCGTTAAGGGTGACCGCGTTATAGCGCCGCGCCAGAATCGCGAATTTCTTGCCGAGTACGCCGAGCGAAAGCCAGACGGCGGGCAGCTGAATCATCGCCAGCAAGACCCAGCCGAGACCAAATTTGTACGCCGCACCGGGACCGCCGATAAAAGAACTGGCGCTGATGTACGTGGCGGTAAGGGTCATCGCCAGAACGAAACCGCCCATCGAGCGGTTACCGAGAAAATACTCGGTGAGGAAGCTGCCTTCCTGTCGGCGGGTATAGGCATAGACCGACAGCCCAAAGACCAACAGCAAGTAGGCCACCAGCGGCAATAAGACTTCAGTCTGCATGAGGGTCCTCCAGCGGAATGTCGCGGTAAATCACGCGAACCATCAGCCAGCTCAAAAGAATAAATATCAACGGAACCAGCAGACAAGCCATCTCAAACCAGTGTGGAAGGCCGGTAATGCCCTGTTTGTCGTCCGGTATATAGGCTGCCAGACACCATGCCAGCAGGTAGGCCAGCGTTAAACCGAACGCCCAGCGGGCTTCCCGGTTGGCTTGTAGAAAGCGCTTATCTATTTTCTGAGTCTTCATCATCAAAAGTCCCAAACGAAAAAAGGCCGGAATATCCGGCCTTAGTAAGAAAGTACACAAGGATACGTTCTTAAGTTTCCTGCAATCCGAGTTTCTTTTCCAGATAGTGGATGTTGGTGCCACCGTGCTGGAAGTTTTCGTCGGTCATGATACGCATTTGCAGATCAATGTTGGTTTTGATGCCATCGATGATCAATTCAGCCAGTGCGTTCTTCATGCGGGCAATCGCCACATCACGGTTTTCACCGTAAGTGATCAGCTTGCCGATCATGGAATCGTAGTACGGCGGCACAGTGTAGCCAGCGTAAATGTGCGATTCCCAGCGCACGCCAAAACCACCAGGAGCGTGGAAACGGGTGATTTTGCCAGGGCTTGGCAGGAAGGTATTCGGGTCTTCAGCATTGATACGACATTCGACCGCATGGCCCTGAATGCGTACTTCATCCTGTTTGATTGACAGCGGCTGACCGGCAGCAATACGCAGCTGCTCTTTGATCAGGTCAACGCCGGTGATCATTTCGGTAACCGGATGCTCTACCTGAATACGGGTGTTCATTTCGATGAAATAGAACTCGCCGTTTTCGTACAAGAACTCGAAGGTCCCCGCACCGCGGTAATTGATGTCCACACAGGCTTTAGAGCAACGTTCGCCGATATAGCGACGCATTTCTGCGGTGATGCCCGGCGCAGGTGCTTCTTCAACCACTTTCTGGTGACGACGCTGCATGGAGCAGTCACGCTCTGCCAGATAAATGGCGTTGCCCTGACCGTCGGCCAAAATCTGAATTTCGATATGGCGTGGGTTTTCCAGGTACTTTTCCATGTAAACCATGTCGTTGTTGAAAGCCGCTTTAGCTTCCGCACGGGTCATGGTGATGGACTGTTCCAGATCTTTGTCGGCACGTACAACACGCATACCACGACCACCGCCGCCACCAGAGGCTTTGATGATCACCGGATAGCCAATGCGTTTTGCATGGGCACGGTTTTGGTCCATGTCGTCGCCCAGTGGGCCGTCAGAACCCGGCACACAGGGGACGCCTGCTTTTTTCATCGCACTGATAGCCGAAACTTTGTCGCCCATCAGGCGAATGGTTTCTGCTTTCGGGCCGATAAAGATGAAGCCAGAACGTTCAACTTGTTCAGCGAAGTCGGCATTCTCGGACAAGAAACCGTAGCCAGGGTGGATAGCCACCGCGCCAGTGATTTCAGCCGCAGAGATAATAGCCGGGATGTTCAGATAGCTTTTTACTGAAGGCGCAGGGCCAATACAGACGGTTTCGTCTGCCAGCAGGACGTGCTTCAGATCGCGGTCAGCAGTGGAGTGGACGGCTACGGTTTTGATGCCCAGTTCTTTACAGGCACGCAAGATACGTAACGCGATCTCGCCGCGGTTCGCTATAACAATTTTATCTACCATGGTACGCCTCGTTATTCGATGACGACCAGCGGCTCGTCGAATTCAACCGGCTGGCCGTTTTCCACCAGAATGGCTTTAACCACGCCAGATTTGTCTGCTTCAATTTGGTTCATCATTTTCATTGCTTCAACGATGCACAGGGTGTCACCTGCGTTAACTTTCTGGCCGACTTCCACGAAGGCTTTCGCGTCCGGGCTTGGTGTACGGTAGAAAGTCCCCACCATCGGTGAACGGAGGATGTGTCCGCTGATCGCCGCCGGAGCCGCTTCAACAGGAGCCGCCGCCGGTGCGGCAGCAGCCAGACCCGGCTGTTGTTGCATTGGCATGGCGTAAGCTTGTTGCATCATAGGATAAGCCGGTGCAGGTGCTGCACGGCTGATGCGCACTGATTCTTCGCCTTCAGAAATTTCCAGTTCAGAAATGCCTGATTCTTCAACCAGTTCGATCAGTTTTTTGATTTTACGAATATCCATGGGTGTGATTCCGTACTCTTTTTGCGTAGAAATTAATGGGTTTTAGACAAGCGGTTAACCGCTGCCTGTAAAGCAAAATGGTAGCCATCTGCGCCAAGTCCACAGATAACGCCCACTGCGATATCGGAAAGATAGGAGTGGTGCCGGAAGGCTTCACGGGCGTGTACGTTCGACAGATGGATCTCGATAAACGGGATCTGCACTGCCAGCAACGCATCGCGTAACGCCACGCTGGTATGGGTAAAGGCTGCGGGGTTAATCAAGATAAAATCGGTATTTCCGCGCGCCTGATGGATTCTATCAATCAGGAGATGCTCTGCGTTCGATTGCAGATGGCTCAGCGCAATATTCGCCGCTGCGGCCTGCTGTTCTAAACCTTTAACAATATCGTTGAGCGTGGTGCTTCCGTAGGTTTCAGGCTCACGCGTCCCTAACAAGTTCAGGTTAGGACCGTTGAGTAGCAAAATGTCAAACTTATCCGCCATTGTGAGCCTATCTCCGGCAATTAGACAAAGATTGTAGAAAATACCCTGATGTCACCGATTTGTCACCTTTTTCGCGGCAAATCCACCCGGCTGTTTAGCACGAGGTCGGGCATTATAATGATATCGTGGCAATTCGCAGCTAAATACTGGTCTTATCAGCGAAGATAATCAACCCTCAGACTGAAGCTGAGGGTTTTCACTATGGGAATTTGAGGGGTAGGACACAGAAAAGTTCCGCACATCACCGCAGCCACTGACGGAATTTTTTATAGCGAAATGCCAACAATATCGCTGCAATTACGGCATAGATGATGGGTTGTGGCGACAAGATTTTGACTGACCACAGATAGTGAATAGGTGCCAGGATGGCGACAACATAGATAAAGTTGTGCAACGTTTGCCACTTGCCGCCCAGTTTGCGCTGTGACCACAGAGTTGAAGTACAGGACAGCGCCAGCAGGATAATCCAACTGATGATACCGAGCGTCAGATAAGGCCGTGAAATCAGCTCACTGCCAAGCAGCCCCAGATTGTTAATGCCGAGCTCAAGGAAGGCGTAACTCAGAAGATGCAGAGTTCCCCAGGCAAAACACCATAAACCCACCAGACGGCGCACGCGGATCAACAATGGCTGTTTGCCATAACGCGCCACCGGCGCGATAAGCAGGGTTGCCAAAAGCAGTTTCAGCGTCATTCGGCCAGTAAAATGCTGGATATCTTTAGCCGGATCGGCGCTGAACCAGCCCTGATTGACGGACAGTAATAGCCACAGAAACGGCAAAAAAGCCGCCATATAGATGACGACTTTCAGCCATGTGATCTGTGTCAGACTCAAACGCCGCATTGCGCTTCCCTCATCTGTTTACCCCGACAATTAATAATTAGTGCGCAGATCCAGTCCGCGGTACATCGAGGCAACCTGCTCGCCGTAGCCATTAAACAGCAGCGTCGGCTGGCGTTTTACGTCAAGAATGCCGCCGGAGCCGATAAAGCGTTCCGTGGCCTGCGACCAGCGCGGGTGGTCGACTTGCGGGTTCACATTGGCATAAAAACCGTATTCGTTGGTGGCGATCTGGTTCCAGGTGGTTGGCGGCTGATCTTTGGTCAGACTGATATTCACGATAGATTTTATCCCCTTGAAACCGTATTTCCACGGTACGGTCAGGCGAATAGGCGCACCATTTTGCGGTGGCAGCGCTTTGCCGTAGACACCAACGGTCAGCATGGTCAGCGGGTTCATCGCTTCATCCAATCGCAGACCCTCAACGTAGGGATAATCCAGCCCGCCACCGATGAAGCGGTCTTTCTGGCCCGGCATATGCTCCGGGTCATACAGCGTTTTAAAGGCCACAAACCGCGCGTTGCTGTTAGGTTCAGCCAATTTAATAATGTTGCTTAGCTGGAAGCCAATCCATGGAACCACCATCGACCAGGCTTCCACGCAGCGCATGCGGTAAATACGTTGCTCGAGCGGGAAGCGCTTCATGATGTCATCCATATCGAGGGTGATCGGTTTTCCGACTTCGCCATCAATGACAATTTTCCACGGCGTCGTCACCAACTGGCCGGCATTGGCTGCCGGATCGGCTTTATCCAACCCAAATTCGTAAAAGTTATTATAACCAGTGACTTTATCTTCCGGCGTCAGCGCCAAATCATTCTGATAAGCCGCTGGTTTGGTGAAGTCGAGAGGTTTGCCCGCCGGGGCTTTTGGGCGGTCATGACCTTTGAACCATGAGAGCACATCGGCTTTCGCACTTTGTGGCAATGCCAGCGTAGCCGCGCTAATCCCTAATGCCTGCAGCACTTTGCGGCGGTCGTGGAAAATACTTTCTGGCGTGACGTCCGCCTCAGTCAGCTTGCGATGTTTGCTCATACCCGCTCCGGTATTATTTGATCATTATAGTTATTGATGGATATGACTAAAGAATGATGGGTAAACGTCGATTTAGCGAGAGGGCAGGAGGGAAATTTGAAATTCCTTACAAATGCTTAGGCAATTTCGCGGGCACGAATGCCCGCTGTATTAAATAAGGGTATTACACCCGTACTTTTACCAGTGTCCGGCCAGTGACCGTATTCGCCATGATTCCGGCAGCGGTTTCAGGCACTTGCTCCAGGCTGATTTCCGTGGCTGCATTCTGATAGAACGCAGCCGGTAAGGTTTGCGCCAGGCGTTCCCACGCCTCCATACGCCGGTGCAGCGGACACATCACGGAGTCAACGCCCTGCAGACGCACGTTGCGCAGAATAAACGGCATCACCGTCGTCGGTAGCTGATAACCCCCTGCCAGGCCGCAGGCCGCAACGGTACCGCCATACACCGTTTGCGACAGCAGCGTCGCCAGCGTTTGGTCACCTACGGTATCGATAGCACCGGCCCATAGCTGTTTATCCAGGGCGCGCCCCTCTTTATTGAACTCCTCACGGGTCAACACCCGTTTGGCGCCGAGTTTGGTCAGGTAGTCGGTATTACTGGCGCGTCCGCTGATGGCGACGACGTTGTAGCCCAGTGTCGCCAGCAGAGTAACCGCTGTGCTGCCCACGCCGCCACTGGCACCGCTGACAATGACATCGCCGCTGTCTTGCAGCACGCCGCCTTCTTCCAACGCCATTACGCAGAGCATGGCGGTAAGACCGGCCGTGCCGATAATCATCGCATGGCGGGCGTCGAGTCCTTCAGGTAGCGGAACCAGCCAGTCGCCTTTGACGCGAGCCTGTTCTGCCAGACCGCCCCAATGGGTTTCACCCACGCCCCAACCGGTAAGCACCACCTGTTGGCCCACACTGTAGCGTTTGTCCTGACTGCTGCTGATGCGCCCGGCGAAATCTATCCCCGGAACCATCGGAAAATGACGGATAATTTTACCCGTCCCGGTGATCGCCATCGCGTCTTTATAATTCAGACTGGACCAGTCAACATCAATGACAACGTTACCTTCTGGCAGCTGTTCGGCGCTAATCTGGCCGATGGAAGACAGGGTTTTACCGTCGTTTTGCTCTAACAAAAGTGCTCGCATTACCGATCTCCATAAGAATTCTGAATTGATTGATAATTCAGTTGCTATGCTATGAATATAACCCAACTTACACCTCATGGGCTGACGTGAGACAACTATGGTGCAGGTGAGCAGAACCTTATTCACAAATTCGCATAAAACCTTACCGGCATTGCGGTGCTTCTGTTTTATAGTGGCGGCGTTTTAATGGCGGTCTGTGATGAAAGGCTTTTGCCGGGGATTGTCTCATTCATTTCCACAGTAACGGGTAAGGCACAGGGATGCGATTTACTAACAGACTGGCGGCGCTGATTTCCATGTTGGTTGCACTGGCAATGTTGTTGATGTTGCTGGGTGTGACTTTCAGTTTTGTCTATTTAAACAAGCAAAATACCGAACAACATTTACGCGCACTGGCAACCACCTACGATCAATCTCTTCTTTCGCAATCCCCTCAGCAACCGGAACGCTGGATGCCAATGGCGATGCGTATGCTCGATATCTCCGAAGTCACTATTCTTGAGCACCAAAGCACGGTGTTTTCTTACCGCGAGACTCCCGATCTGCACAGCGCCTGGGAAAGCAGTTATCCCGATTACGTCACCATGACCCTCCCTCTGATGCAACATCCATCGATGTCGATGCGCGTGGTCTATGTGGATCCTATCGGGACCTATACCCGTTCGCTGCGCTCTACTTTTACCATCAGCATGGCCATTGTGTTGATGATCATCGCGGTATTGCTCAGTTTTCGCTGGCTGCGTGCTGAAACCGCCGGGCTGGAAAAGCTGGAAGACCGCGCTTCACGAATTTTGCGCGGTGAGCGTGAGAACCTGACGCGGGGCGATATCAACGAGTGGCCGCCTTTTGCCAGCAGCGCGATTGATCTCCTGCTGGCCGATCTCAGCGAAGCCCGAGAACAGCGTAGCCGCGTAGATACCCTGATCCGCGCGTTCGCCCAGCAGGATTCCCAGACCGGGCTGAGCAACCGGCTCTTTTTTGATAATCAGTTGGCGACGCAGTTGGAAGAGGGGGGGGCTCACGGTATTGTCATGCTGCTGCGCCTGCCGGACTTCGACACGCTGCGTGACACACACGGCCAGCGACACGTTGACGAGTTACGCTCGGCGATGGTCAATCTGCTCTCTACTTTTGTCATGCGTTATTCTGATGCCCTGCTGGCCCGCTATTTCCACAGTGATTTCGCCGTGTTGCTCCCTCACCGCACCCTGAAAGAGGCTGAAGTGATGGCAGCGCAGCTCGTCAATGCGCTCGGCGCACTGCCAACGTCAAATAATATCGATCGCGATGCGCTGCTTTATATGGGTATCAGTGCCTACCGTTTTGGTCAGCGGCCAGAAGAAGTCATGGATTATGCCGAGCAGGCAACCCGCAATGCGGCGTTCCAGGGCAGTAACAGCTGGCTGATCTACGACAGAAAAGTGCCTGAAAAAGGGCGCGGCAGTGTGAAGTGGCGCACCTTGCTGGAAAACACCTTGGCACGCGGCGGGCCTCGCCTGTACCAGAAACCGGCCTTCACGACGGCGCGCAAACTGGACCACCGTGAAGTGCAGCGGCGCGTATTTGATGGCGAACACGAACTGCTTGCGGCGGAGTTTATTCCGCTGGTGGTGCAGTTTGGCATGTCTCAAAGTTATGATCGGCGGATGCTTTCTCAGATTATTCCGTTACTGAGCCGCTGGCCGGACGAAACGTTGGCATTTCACCTGACGGTTGATTCATTATTGCAGCGCTCTTTTATCCGCTGGTTGCGTGATACGCTGATGCAGTGTCAAAAAGCACAGCGTCATCGGATTTTGATTGAACTTGCAGAGGCCGATCTCTGTCAACATACTGACCGCCTGCGCCCTGCGGTACGTTTGTTGCAGGGAATGGGGTGCCGTCTGGCCGTTTCTCAGGCCGGATTGACCGTGGTCAGTACTTCTTATCTCAAAACGTTCCCAGTAGAACGGGTCAAACTCCACCCTGGGTTGGTGCGCGATATTGATAAGAGGATTGAAAATCAACTGTTTGTGCAAAGTCTGATCAGCGCGTGTGAGGGAACACAAGCAAGAGTATTTGCCTCGGGTGTCCGCACCAAAGAAGAGTGGGCAATGCTGGTTGAAAAGGGCATTCACGGTGGCCAAGGTGATTTTTTTGCCGTCCCGCAAGCCGTCGATCCCGTCAGCAAAAAATATTCACACAACGGTGATGTTTAAACTGACCGTAATGGGAATATTTAACGTAGAATGGCCCAGCCTTTAACCGGTTCTTGTTACAGAAAGCCTGTGTTATGACTTAAGCAGCTTGCTTTAGCAGGGGATCCCGGTGTAAGTGCAAGAATTCATGTGCGGTGTTGGTGCTTATGTTTATTCCTGCAAAAAATCTGCAATCAGAGTATCTGAATCTGGGATTCGGAAATTGAATGCGGTATTTTTTTGCAGTCAGAGTAATTGCAGGTTAAGCGGCCGACATCGTGGACAATTTCACCGAAGCAGGATGTTTTTGCGCCTTGTCGCTGCTTCGCGTGGTTGGTAAAGTAGGCGGATTTTATTTTCCGCCCCCAGCTAGCAGGATTATCCTTTCGTTATGTTTAAGAAATTTCGTGGCATGTTTTCCAACGACTTGTCCATCGACCTGGGTACCGCCAATACCCTCATCTATGTAAAAGGACAAGGCATCGTGCTGAATGAGCCCTCAGTTGTGGCTATTCGTCAGGATCGTGCTGGTTCACCTAAAAGTGTTGCGGCTGTCGGCCATGATGCTAAACAGATGTTGGGTCGTACTCCCGGCAACATTGCGGCCATTCGCCCGATGAAAGATGGCGTTATTGCCGACTTCTTCGTGACCGAAAAAATGCTGCAGCACTTCATCAAGCAAGTTCACAGCAACAGCTTCATGCGCCCGAGTCCGCGCGTGTTGGTTTGTGTGCCGGTCGGCGCTACGCAAGTAGAACGTCGTGCCATCCGTGAATCTGCACAAGGTGCGGGTGCCCGTGAAGTGTTCCTGATTGAAGAGCCAATGGCTGCGGCGATCGGTGCAGGTTTACCTGTTTCCGAAGCAACAGGTTCTATGGTTGTTGATATCGGTGGTGGCACCACAGAAGTGGCCGTCATCTCGCTTAACGGTGTTGTCTACTCTTCTTCTGTTCGTATCGGCGGTGACCGCTTCGATGAAGCCATCATCAATTATGTGCGCCGTAACTATGGCTCACTGATCGGTGAAGCAACGGCCGAACGTATCAAACACGGTATCGGTTCTGCTTACCCAGGTGATGAAGTCCGCGAGATCGAAGTGCGTGGCCGTAACCTGGCTGAAGGCGTTCCGCGCGGCTTTACCCTGAATTCCAACGAAATTCTGGAAGCACTTCAGGAGCCTCTGACCGGAATCGTTAGCGCGGTGATGGTTGCTCTTGAACAGTGTCCACCAGAACTCGCTTCAGACATCTCCGAGCGAGGCATGGTTCTGACCGGGGGGGGCGCATTACTGCGTAACCTCGATCGTCTGCTGATGGAAGAAACCGGTATTCCGGTGATTGTTGCAGAAGATCCACTGACCTGCGTTGCGCGCGGTGGTGGTAAAGCGTTGGAAATGATCGACATGCACGGCGGCGACTTATTCAGCGAAGAGTAATCTGAGCGAAGTGTTTAGAGTTTCAGCGAAGTTCGCTTTCGCAAAGACTCTTTTTAGCGAAGGCTCTTTTAGCGAAAAATAGTCTTGCCCGCAAAGGTGGCTGTCTGTCTGGTGAAACCTGCTGCGTTAAAGTATGCAGTGTCAAATTGGAGTCGAGCGCTAAACTGCCCGAATGAGCAATTATTCGGGCAGAGCGTGCACGATCCCATTCGCTTGCTGCTTTTCCTGTCAGGGTTGTCTTTCACTTCGATTGGCTGAAACCTTTTGTTGCCGAGGAACTCGCATATTTTATGAAGCCGATTTTTAGCAGGGGGCCATCCCTGCAGCTGCGACTTTTTTTGGCTATTCTTACGGCCATTGTCCTGATTTTTGCCGACAGTAAAATAGGTACGTTCGTTAAGATCCGTACTTATATGGACACTGCCGTCAGCCCTTTCTATTTTTTGTCGAATGCGCCGCGTGAATTCCTGGATCAGGTCTCCACGACGTTCGCGACCCGCCAGTCCCTTGAACTCGAAAACCGCGCATTGCGTCAGGAATTGCTCCTTAAAAACAGCGATCTGCTGCTGCTTGGTCAATTCAAACAGGAAAATGCCCGGCTACGTGAACTGCTGGGTTCACCATTGCGTCAGGACGAGCACAAAATGGTGGCGCAGGTACTGTCGACCAGCAATGACCCGTATAGCGACCAGGTCGTTATCGATCAGGGCAGCAAAAACGGCGTCTATGTCGGCCAGCCAGTGATCAGTGACAAAGGTGTGGTTGGGCAAGTGGTTGCCGTCGGTGCTCTGACCAGCCGCGTATTACTGATTTGCGACGCCTCGCATGCCTTGCCGATTCAGGTATTACGTAATGACATCCGCGTCATTGCCGCCGGGAGCGGTTGTACCGACGATCTCCAGCTGGAACATTTACCAAGCAATACGGATATTCGCGTAGGTGACGTACTGGTGACCTCCGGCCTGGGCGGACGCTTCCCTGAAGGATATCCGGTTGCCGTGGTCTCCTCGGTGAAAGTCGATAATCAGCGTGCATACACGGTGATTCAGGCGCGGCCTACTGCGGGTCTGCAGCGCTTGCGCTATTTGTTACTGCTGTGGGGTTCGGATCGCAACGGGGATAAACCGCTGCCTCCTGAAGAAGTCCACCGTGTTGCCAATGAGCGTCTGATGCAAATGATGCCACAGGTCCTGCCACCTCCGGGTGACATGGGCCCTCCGGCGCCGGTTCCACAACCGGCAACAGGGACAGTTACCACTCCGGCATCGCCAAAACCTGCCACCCGGGGCACGCAATGAATCGCTACCGGAGCCACGGACGCTGGATAATTTGGCTATCCTTTTTGATAGCCATGTTATTGCAGGTCATGCCGTGGCCCGATGAAATTTACATGTTCCGGCCATCGTGGTTGATGCTGATCCTGATTTACTGGGTCATGGCACTGCCGCATCGGGTTAACGTAGGTTCCGGTTTTATCGTTGGGTTCGTGATGGATTTGGTCCTCGGTTCCACGCTGGGTGTTCGCGCCCTGGCGCTGGCAATGACGGCCTATTTGGTGGCGTTCAAATTCCAGCTGTTTCGCAATATGGCACTTTGGCAGCAGGCATTGATTGTCATGCTGCTATCGCTGGCCGTGGATGTGATGGTTTTCTGGGCCGAGTTTTTGGTGGTTAACGTCTCGTTCCGCCCTGAGGTTTTCTGGAATAGTGTGGTGGACGGTATTCTGTGGCCATGGCTGTTCCTGCTGATGCGTAAAATTCGCCGTCAGTTCGCTGTTCAATGAGGAAATAATGACCGCACTTTATCTGGCTTCCGGTTCTCCACGCCGTCGTGAATTACTTGCTGTTCTTGAATACGCATTTGAGCGTCTGGTTACCGATGTGACGGAAGAACAACAGCCGGATGAAGCACCGGCCGACTATGTGGTTCGGCTCGCCTGTGATAAAGCGCTGGCCGGGGTGAACGTTGCCCCGCAGGATCTTCCGGTGCTCGGTGCGGACACAATTGTGGTCCTCGATGGTAACGTGCTGGAGAAGCCGCGCGATGAAACGCATGCGGCTCAAATGCTTGCCGCGCTTTCGGGTCGTCAGCATCAGGTGATGACCGCTGTGGCGCTTGCTGACCGAAATACATATCGCAGTACGCTGGTTGTGACTGATGTCACCTTCCGTTCACTATCCGCGGAGGATATTCAGCACTATATTCTGAGCGGAGAGCCCATGGATAAAGCGGGCGCATACGGTATTCAGGGAAAGGGCGGTTGTTTCGTCCGTGAAATTCGCGGCAGTTACTACGCAGTCATGGGGCTTCCTCTGGTGGAGACTCAGGAGCTGTACGGTGACTTTGTTGCATTACGCGAGCTTAGGAGAAAGCATGACAGCTGAATTACTGGTCAATGTCACCCCGTCGGAAACCCGCGTGGCTTACATTGACGGTGGTATTTTGCAAGAGATCCACATTGAGCGTGAAGCCAAGCGCGGTATAGCAGGCAATATTTACAAAGGGCGCGTGAGCCGGGTTCTTCCGGGCATGCAGGCGGCCTTTGTAGATATTGGCTTAGAAAAAGCCGCTTTTTTACACGCATCGGACATCATGCCGCACACCGAGTGTGTGGCTCGTGATGAGCAGAAAAACTTCAACGTGCGTGACATCGCAGAGCTGGTGCATCAAGGCCAGGACCTGATGGTGCAGGTGGTGAAAGACCCGCTCGGCACCAAGGGAGCGCGTCTGACCACAGACATCACGTTGCCCTCGCGTTATCTGGTCTTTATGCCGGGTGCGTCACACGTGGGTGTTTCTCAGCGTATTGAAAGTGAAGCCGAACGCGATCGCCTGAAAAAGGTCGTGTCGGAATATTGTGATGAGCACGGTGGCTATATTATCCGCACCGCCGCTGAAGGGGTTGGCGAAGAAGAACTTAAACAAGATGCCGCCTTCCTCAAGCGTTTGTGGACCAAAGTGATGGAGCGCAAACGCCGCAATAAAACCAAATATAAACTGTATGGTGAACTGGCGCTGGCACATCGCGTACTGCGTGATTTTGCCGGTGAGGCGCTGGACCGGATCCGCGTCGATTCGCGTCTGACCTATGAGTTACTGGTGGAATTCACCAGCGAATACATTCCTGAAATGACCGCCAAGCTCGAACACTACAGCGGTAAGCAGCCTATTTTTGACCTGTTTGACGTTGAGAACGAAATCCAGAGAGCACTGGAGCGTAAAGTCGAACTCAAGTCAGGCGGTTACCTGATTATTGATCAGACCGAAGCCATGACCACCGTGGACATCAATACCGGTGCGTTTGTCGGTCATCGCAACCTCGAAGAGACCATCTTCAATACCAACACCGAAGCCACTCAGGCCATTGCACGCCAACTGCGTTTGCGCAACCTCGGCGGCATTATCATCATCGACTTCATTGATATGTCTAATGAAGACCACCGCCGCCGCGTACTGCATTCACTTGAACAAGCGCTGTCGAAAGACCGCGTAAAAACCGGTATCCACGGTTTCTCGGCGCTGGGTCTGGTCGAAATGACGCGTAAACGCACCCGCGAAAGTGTCGAGCATGTGTTGTGCAGTGATTGCCCGACCTGTCACGGCCGTGGCACGGTGAAAACGGTTGAAACCGTCTGCTATGAAATCCTGCGTGAAATTGTGCGGGTTCATCACGCCTATGATTCAGACCGTTTCCTGGTTTATGCCTCTGCTGCCGTCGGCGAAGCGCTGAAAAGTGAAGAGTCGCATGCGCTGGCTGAAGTGGAAATCTTTGTCGGTAAACAGGTCAAAGTTCAGGTTGAGCCGTTGTATAACCAGGAACAATTTGACGTCGTCATGATGTAAATCCGTAGCGGCTTCATGGGTCTGGCATGAGGCAGTGGCGGGAGTAATTTCCATTGCAGTCTGAGCCGGTGAAGCACCGCGCAGAATGGAAGACAAGGAGAGGTGTGTGAGGCGATTGCCCGGAATATTGTTAACCACGTGCGCAACAATTGTCGTCATTGTGGCGCTGGTGATCAGTGGTTTGCGTCTGGCCTTACCTCAACTCCATCGCTTCCAGGAGCAGTTGGTTGACAAGGTGCAGTCGATCACTGGTGTACCCATTACCCTCGACCAAATCAGTGGTAACTGGCAAACTTTCGGGCCGACGCTGGAGCTGAAAAAGCTCAGCGTAACGCTGCCAGACTCGTCGGTAAAAGTGGAACGTGTCACGCTGGCGCTCGATGTGTGGCAGTCATTGCTGCATATGCGCTGGCAGTTCCGCGATCTGACATTCTATAACCTTGATTTAGATACTAACGCCACGCTTGGCGGCAGTGCTAAAGATACCAAGGGATTCGAAGCCAACCGCATCAGTGATATTTTCCTCAAACAGGTCGACCATTTCGATCTGCGCAATAGCCACATCTCTTTCCTGACACCGTCGGGTTCGCGCGCCGAAATATCTGTTCCCCAGATGACCTGGCTTAACAGTCATGACCGTCACCGTGCCGAAGGTCTGGTGAGTCTGTCGAGCTTTACCGGCCAGCACGGCGTCGTGCAGTTACGTATGGATCTCAACGACAATAATGGCCTGCTCAACGACGGCAAGATCTACCTTCAGGCCGATGATATCGACATGAAACCCTGGTTTAGCCGCTGGTTACGCAGCAACACCGGGCTGGAAAGTGCTGATTTCAGCCTTGCGGCCTGGCTGACGGTGCGCAATGGCGATATCTATGCCGGTGATGTCTGGGTGAAAAATGGCGCAGCGACCTGGACAAGCGGTGGCCAAGGGCACCGGCTGGATGTGGAAAATCTGACGCTGCACGGCAGCCGGCAGGGTAATGGCTGGCAGGTGGATGCCCAGCAACTTAATCTGAAAACTGACGGGCAGGCGTGGCCAAAAGGCAGCCTGAGCGCATTGTATCTGCCAGAAAACAGCGGGTTCCTCGGGCAGTCACCGGGGGATGAGTTACGCCTGCGCGGCACGCAACTTCAGCTTGAGCGCCTTGGACCGATCATTCCGACCTTTTCATTCCTTACGCCGGAGCTGCTTGAACGCTGGCAGGATCTGCAACCCAAAGGGACGATCGATGCGCTGGCTCTCGATATTCCGCTCAAACAGCCCGACCACACCCGTTTTGATGCCAGATGGCACGATGTCACCTGGCAGCGCTGGGAATTGCTGCCGGGCATCAATCATTTCAGCGGAGCACTGAAAGGCAGCGTCCAGCGTGGCCAACTGACTGTAAATTTGCAAGACAGCACACTGCCGTATGGCGAAATGTTCCGTGCGCCGCTCGAGGTTAGCTCCGCACAAGGGACGTTCGACTGGAGCAATGACAAAGACGGATGGGGTTTGTGGGCCAAAGGTGTGGACGTGAAAGCTAATGCGCTGTGGGCACATGGCGACTTCCACTATGACAGTCCGGCCAACGGCCAGCCATGGCTGAACATTCTGGCGGGCATTCGCCTGTACGATGCCGGGCAGGCCTGGCGCTACTTCCCTGAAACCCTGATGGGCAAACATCTGGTGGATTACCTCTCCGGTGCGATTCAGGGCGGGCAGGTGGATAACGCGACGCTCACCTTTAACGGTAATCCACAGGATTTTCCGTTCAAAAATAACCAAGGCCAGTTCCAGGTTTGGGTGCCGTTGCGTCATTCGACCTTCCAGTTCCAGCCAGAATGGCCGGCGCTGACTAATCTGGATATTGATCTCGACTTTCTCAATGACGGTCTGTTCATGAAAGCGGCCAATACCAAACTGGGTAATGTGGATGGCAACAACATCGTCGCCAATATCCCTGACTATCTTAAAGAAAAACTGTTCATTGATTCGGAGATCAAAGGGACGGGCAAAGACATTGGGGCCTACTTTATGGATACCCCGCTGAAAGATTCTCTGGGGGCTGCCTTGGCAGACTTGCAGATCAGCGGTGATGTCAGTGGTCCCTTACATTTGGATATTCCGCTCAATGGTGAAATGACTCGCGCATCGGGCGGCGTCAGCCTCAACAATAACAGCCTGTTTATCAAACCGCTGAACAGCACCATTGAACACCTTAGCGGCCAGTTCAGTTATGACAACGGCAACTTGCAAAGCACTCAGCTCACCGGCAACTGGTTCGGTCAGCCACTCAATGTGCAGTTCAGCACCCACGAACTGAAGGATGACTACACCATTAATGTCGGGCTAGATGGCGACTGGCAACTGGCGAAAATCACCGGTATGCCTGCCGCTGCCGCCAGCAAAATCAGTGGTAGTGCTCCATGGAAAGGCACGGTCGATGTCTCTTTACCGCACAAAGGCGAGCCAAATTACAGCGTAGCAATCAATACCGACCTGAAGAGTGTGAGCAGTGACTTACCCAGCCCGCTGGATAAAAAACCGGGTCACAGTCTGCCGTTCAATGTGAACGTCAAAGGTGACCTGAAAAGCTTCGATCTCACCGGGGTACTGGGCGGTAAAGACCGTTTTAACAGCCGCTGGCTACTGGGCAAACAGTTAAAACTGGATCGTGCGTCCTGGCAGATGGATACACCGAAAACCCCGGCGTTGCCGGAAACCAGCAGCCTGACACTGCATCTGCCAGCGCTCGATGGTGGAAGCTGGATGTCCTTGCTGTTGGCAGACAGCCCCCCGGCCAGCAAGACTGGCAGTAACAGCAAAGGCTCCAGCAAGGAGAGCATGACGGCGTTCAGTTTCCCGCATGAGATCACGCTGACCACCCCTCAGTTGACGCTGGGTGGACAGGTATGGAATGACTTGTTGTTACGCTCCACGCAGACCGACAGTGGTATGAGTGTGATGGCGAAAGGCAAAGAGATCGACGGGACGCTGATGATGAGTGAGCGCGGCCCCTGGAAAGCCGATTTACAGTATTTCTATTTTAACCCGCAGTGGACCGCGGCCGATGCAGCGAGTGGCGGCAAAGCGTCGCAAAATCCGTTTGCTGATGGCAAAATTTCCTTCTCAAACTGGCCAGCGTTGCAGATTCGCTGTGAAGCCTGCTGGTTCCTCGGGCAGAGTTTCCGCCGGGTCAATGCTGATCTGACGCCGAGTGGGGATCAACTGACGCTGAGCAATGGCCTTATCGATACCGGCGTGGCGCGGCTTGATGTGCAGGGTGACTGGAAACAGAACGGCACGGGTGAAAGTACCGGGCTGAAAGGTAAACTGACGGGGAAAGATGTGGAAGCCGCCACCTCTTTCTTCGGGGTGACGACACCATTGCGCGGTGCTCCGTTTACTCTCGATTTTGACCTGCACTGGAAATCCATCCCGTGGAAGCCGGATCTGAAAACGTTGAACGGCACGATGAAAACCGATCTTGGCAAAGGCGAAATAGTGAATCTCGGCGGCGGCCGTGCCGGGCAACTATTGCGTCTGGTCAGCTTTGACGCCCTGATACGTAAACTCCAGCTGGATTTCAGCGATACCTTCGGCAAAGGGTTCTATTTCGACTCCATCAAATCTACGGCGTGGATTAAAGATGGCGTCGTCCATACCGATGACCTGCTGGTTGACGGTCTTGCAGCCGATATCGCCATCACAGGCAGTATGGACCTGGTGAACCAGCGTCTGGACATGGAGGCTGTGATTGCCCCGGAAATCTCTGCGACCGTCGGTGTGGCAACGGCGTTCGTTATCAACCCGATTGTCGGGGCGGCGGTATTTGCGGCCAGTAAAGTTCTGGCACCGCTGTGGAATAAAATCTCGCTGATCCGCTATCACATCGATGGCACCATCGCAGAACCAAAAATTAATGAGGTTCTGCGCCAGCCAAGACCTGCAAAGTAACCTAACGCACCTGCTGCGCCCTGAGCGCAGCAGGAATCCATGACAGAGCTGTGTTAGGCTGATCAAAACCCGTGTTACGATGGCATTGCCTGGCCGTGAATGAAAATTCTTCCGGCCGGATCAATTCATCCCAAAGAGAGTGAAGAATCTATGAGTCTGGCATTAGTCAGTGAGCGGTTGCTAACCGCTAATAATCTGAGTCATCAAGACCTGTTTTCCGTATTAGGTCAACTGGCTGAACGCCGTCTCGACTATGCAGATCTCTTTTTTCAATCCAGTTTCCACGAAGCCTGGGTGATTGAAGACAGCATCATCAAAGAGGGTTCTTACAATATCGATCAGGGCGTGGGCGTGCGTGCCGTCAGCGGTGAGAAAACCGGTTTTGCTTATGCGGATCAAATCACCCTGAATGCCCTGAACCAAAGTGCCGCTGCGGCGCGCAGCATTGTGCGTGAACAGGGCAATGGCAAAGTCCACACCTTGGGCGAAATTGCTTATCAGTCCCTCTATCCGATCCTCGACCCGCTGCAAAGCTTGTCGCGTGAAGCCAAAATTGAATTACTGCATCGTGTTGACCGCGTTGCGCGCGCCGCCGACAAGCGGGTGCAGGAAGTCAGCGCCAGCATCACCGGCGTGTATGAAAGCGTATTGGTAGCCGCCACTGACGGCACACTGGCGGCGGATATTCGCCCGCTGGTGCGGTTGTCTGTCAGCGTGCTGGTGGAAGATGATGGCCGCCGCGAACGTGGCTCCAGCGGTGGCGGTGGGCGTTGCGGTTACGACTACTTCCTCGAAAGCGTTGACGGCGAAGTACGTGCCGAAGCTTACGCGCGTGATGCGGTTCGCATGGCATTACTAAACCTGAACGCCGTCGCAGCGCCAGCGGGCGGAATGCCCGTCGTGCTGGGCGCGGGCTGGCCGGGCGTGCTGTTGCACGAAGCGGTGGGTCATGGTCTTGAAGGGGACTTTAACCGTCGCGGCACCTCGATGTTCAGCGGTCAGATGGGCCAGTTAGTGGCTTCTGAACTCTGCACCGTGGTGGATGATGGCACTATGCCAGGGCGTCGTGGATCGCTTGCCATTGATGACGAAGGCGTGCCGGGCCAGTACAACGTGCTGATCGAAAACGGCGTGCTGAAAGGCTATATGCAGGACAAGCTGAACGCGCGCCTGATGGGCGTGCTGCCAACCGGTAACGGCCGTCGTGAGTCTTACGCGCATCTGCCGATGCCACGCATGACCAATACTTACATGCTGGCGGGTAAGTCCACGCCGGAAGAGATCATCAGCAGCGTGGAATACGGTCTGTACGCGCCAAACTTTGGTGGCGGCCAGGTGGATATCACCTCTGGCAAGTTCGTCTTCTCCACCACTGAAGCCTATTTGATTGAAAATGGCCGTATCACCAAACCGGTGAAAGGCGCGACGCTGATTGGTTCAGGTATTGAAGCCATGCAGCAGATCTCCATGGTCGGTAATGATCTGGCGCTCGACAAAGGCGTCGGTGTCTGTGGAAAAGAGGGCCAGAGCCTGCCGGTCGGTGTCGGCCAACCGACGCTGAAGCTGGACAACATTACCGTGGGTGGCAGCGCGTAATTCCGGCTTCTTCAGCAGATTAACGGGAACCTCAGGGTTCCCGTTTTTATTTCGATGCGTTCGGTCCTGCCTTTCCCTGCCGATAACCCTGGTACACCTTCCCAACCTGTTTGAAGTACCCGGTCAGATAGTTAATACACACCTGCACTTTCAGCGGCATTTTATCTTTTTCGGTATACAGCGCGTAGACAGGGCGCGGGTCTGACTGATAGTTGCTGAACAGAATCTCCACGTCACCGGCGTTAATTTCATCGATGATCCACATCAGCGGTACATAGGCGATGCCCACGCCCGCCTTCAGCCAGCGGATCATGGTTTGTGAATCGTTGGTGACGAAACGTCCCTGCGGCGAAATGCGCGTGGTAATGCCTTCGGGCGCAATCAACTCAAAATCGCTGTCGGGGCGGACACTGTATTCCAGCCACGAGAAGTTGACCATATCGGCGGGTTTCTCCGGCGTGCCGTGCTGGCTCAGATAGCTGCGTGCCGCGCAGACCACCATCGGCATCGAGCCGAGCCGTGTGGAGAACAAACTGGAGTCCTGAAGCGCGCCGACACGGATCACCACGTCGAGGCCATCGGCGATCAGATCCGGTGCCGGAATGCCGGTGACCAGGTTAACTTTCAGCCCCGGATACTCCACCAGCATTTCGGCGGTCATCGCGGCTAATACGTTTTGTGCCATTGTTGATGAGCTGCCGATGCGTAATGTGCCGGTGGGCGTGTTGTTGAAGGCATATAATTGCTCATGCACTTCGCGTACATCCTGCAGCATCTTCATACAGCCCTGATAATAAATCTTACCCGCTTCAGTCAAACCCAGACTGCGGGTGCTTCTATTTAACAGCTTGACTTGTAAGTCATTTTCTAACTTTGATACGGTCTGGCTAATGGCAGAGACGCTCATATCGAGGCGACGTGCGGCAGCGGTAAAAGAGCCGCTTTCCACTACCTGAGCGTAAATCGACATGCGTTTTAATCGGTCCATTGTTAACTCTGGCTTAAAAGTGATTGTGATCACAGAATGTTGATAACTTGATAATAAGCACGCTAATATACCGTTCTGGGTGACAAACCCCAGTTTCGGCATTGACTGGCGGTATCGCTGCTTACCTTCGCACACTTCCCTGGCAAATCCATGGTCTCTTTTACCCAATTCTGGCTCTCAGAATGAGACGGTATTGTCTAAAATAACGAATAATGCGCGGACGTGACGAGGGGCGATTCCCCGCTACGCTACATTAAGGAATTATGAATGAGTTTGCTTCCGGTTATGGTGATTTTCGGATTGTCATTTCCGCCGGTTTTTTTTGAAATCCTGCTGGCGCTGGTGATCTTTTTCCTGCTGCGACGTCTGTTACAACCCACCGGGATTTATGATTTTGTCTGGCATCCGGCGTTATTTAACACAGCACTGTATTGCTGTCTGTTCTACCTGATTTCCTGCTTCTTCATCTGAGGGTGTCGTGAAAAACTTTTCTATAAGAATAATACGTTACGCAATAACGTTACTCCTTGTTGTTCTTGCTGCCATCGCTGTTTTCCAGGCATGGGCGTTCTATACCGAATCGCCATGGACCCGCGACGCCAAATTCACCGCTGACGTGGTCTCCATCGCGCCCGACGTCACCGGGCTGGTCACCGATGTGCCGGTCGTGGATAACCAACTGGTTAAAAAGGGCCAGATACTGTTTAAAATTGACCAGCCGCGTTACCAGCAGGCGCTGGATGAAGCCAATGCTGACGTTGCTTACTTCCAGGCACTGGCTGCGGAGAAAAAACGTGAAGCGGGACGCCGTGTGAAACTGGGCGTGCAGGCCATGTCACAGGAAGAGATTGATCAGTCCACTAACGTGCTGCAAACCGTACTGCATCAGCTGGCGAAGTCTCAGGCTGCGCGCGATCTGGCGGTGCTGGATCTGCAGCGAACCGTGGTGACGGCCCCTGCTGACGGCTGGGTCACCAACCTCAACGTGCACCCCGGCAACTATATCAATCGCGGTTCGACCGCCGTTGCCCTGGTGAAAAAGAACACCTTCTATATTCTGGCCTATCTGGAAGAAACCAAACTGTCGGGCCTGAAAAAGGGTGACCGCGCTGAAATCACGCCGCTCGGCAGCAACCGCATCATGCACGGCACGGTAGACAGTGTGGCCGCCGCGGTGACCAACAGTTCTTCTTCAGCGGCCACCAACGGTCTGGCCACCATTGACAGTAACCTCGAATGGGTGCGTCTGGCGCAGCGTGTTCCGGTAAAAATTGTTCTTGATGACGCTGACCAACAGCATCCATACCCGGCGGGGACCACCGCCACAGTGGTGATCACCGGTGATCAGGACAGACAACGTGAGACTCAGTCACCGTTTGCCAAATTGCTGCACCGTCTGCGCGAATTCGGCTAAGAAGAGACGATGAACAGCCAATTCATTCCGCGCGTCAGATTTGCTTTCAAGCTAACGTTTGCGATCCTCGGTGCGCTGGTTCTCGGCTTCTATCTGCAGTTGGAGACACCGCGCTGGTCAGCCATGACTGCCGCCATTGTGGCATCCGGTCCGGCAATGGCCGCCGGTGGCGAGCCTTTTGCGGGGGCTATCCGCCATCGTGGTTTTCTGCGCGTTATCGGCACGTTTTTGGGGTGTATCGCTGCGGTGGTGATTGTTATTTCCACGGCTCGTGCCCCGGTCGTGATGCTGCTTTTATGCTGTATCTGGGCTGGTGTCTGTACCTGGTGGTCTTCGCTGGTTCGGGTTGAAAACTCCTATGCGCTCGGTCTGGCAGGCTATACCGCGCTGATTATCGTCGTTACCTCTGCGGCTTCACCGCTGCAAACACCGCAGTTTGCCGTTGAGCGTTGCAGCGAAATTGTGCTGGGTATTTGCTGCGCCATCGTCGCCGATCTGCTGTTTTCTCCACGGTCGATAAAAACCGACATTGACCGGGCGGTTAGCCAGTTGCTGCTCGACCAGTTCGCGTTGATGCGTATTTGTGTTAATCAGGGGGAAAAGGAAGATATCGATAAATCATGGAGCAACCTGATTAAGAGCACCACGGCGCTAAACGGTATGCGCAGCAGTCTGATGATGGAATCCTCGCGTTGGCAGCGCTGTAATCAGCGACTGAAAGCCCTGCACAGCACGTCGCTCAGCATGATCACTCAGGCATGCGAAACCTATCTGATCCTGCAAACCTCACCGGACCGCATTACGCCGGAGGTGAAAGCGTTATTTGCCGAACCGGCGGTCACGCCGTCTGAGGTCCATCAGCGCATGAAACAGCTGCGTCAGGCGATCTCCTCAACGCGCGGCGACGACATTCTGCTGACTGTCAGCAGCTGGATCGGCGCGGGGACGCGGGCGCTCATGCTGGTTAAAGGTATTCATACCAACAGCAGTATCAGTAGCGTGGAAAGCAACGTTCTTAACAGCGAAGTGGTCGTAAAACCGGCCTCAGCCGAACGCCATCACGCCATGATTAACGGCCTGCGTACTTTTGTTGCCACCGCCTCCGGTTGCCTGTTATGGCTGTGGACCGGCTGGACCTCCGGCAGCGGCTGCGTGGTGATCATCGCGGTGGTGACGTCGCTGGCGATGCGCACTCCCAACCCCAAAGCCATGGCGATCGATTTTGTGGTCGGGATGCTGCTGGCGATCCCGGTGGGTTCTATCTACTTCATGCTGATCATGCCCGCGACTCAGCAAAGTTTGTTCCTGCTCTGTCTATGCCTCGGCTTGCTGACGTTCTTTATTGGTATCGAAGTGCAGAAACGCCGTTTGGGGATGCTGGGGTTACTGGCCGGGACCATTAACGTTCTGGTGCTGAGTAACCCGATGAAATTCAACGTTGCGGCGTTTCTGGATAATGCGACCGGGCAGGCGATTGGGACGATGATTGCGCTGGTCGTACTGTTGCTTATCCGCGATAAGTCCCGTGAAAAAACCGGACGCACGCTGCTTAACCGCTTTATGAGCAGCGCGGTGTCGGCGCTGACGACCAAGGCCTATCGCCGCCGCGAAAATCATCTTCCGGCGCTTTATCATCAGCTCAACCAACTGTTAGTCATGTTCCCGAACGACATTGGTAAGTACCGGCTGGCGCTGATGTTGATCATCGCCCATCAGCGGATGAAAATGGCGGAAGTTCCCGCCAGCGAGGAGCTGTCGGCATTTCACAAAAAAATCCGTAACACGGCCGACCACGTGGTCACCTCGCGCGAAGGCAAGCGTACTTACTACTACCAGCGGCTGCTGTCGGAACTGAATGAGTATCAGCAAAAACTGGTGGAATACGACGCGCCGTTGAAAGTTACCGAGCCGGTGAAACGGTTGGCCGAAATGCTGCACAAGTACCAGCACGCCTTTTTAGCCTGATAGTCGCGGCTTCACCACACCCGCCGGTGCCTTCAACAGCGCCGGCTTTTTTGTGTCTGTCATCATAAGCATGCTGTGCGGTGCCATCATCACTGCCAGTATTAGCCGCTATACTTAATGGATTGAATATCCAAACTTACATTCTTACGTCGTTGTTTTCAGACGGCGGTTATTTGCAGGAGACCCGATCCCTATGTCAGCCAATCAACAGAAACTCTCTTCCCATAAATTATTTAAAACAGGCTTTTTTGCGGGCGGGAAATGGCAGGAAACCCAGGAAACCTTTGACGTGCTGAACCCGGCGACCGGCGACGTGGTGGCGAAAGTGGCGAAAGCCGGTAGAGCAGAAACTGACGCGGCGATTAAGGCCGCCAGCGACGCGTTCCCGGCGTGGCGTAAAACCACCGCGAAAGCGCGTTCGGAAATCTTGCACCGCTGGTATGAGCTGATGATCGAGAACAAGCAGTTCCTCGGTGAACTGATGGTGGCGGAACAGGGCAAACCGCTGAAGGAAGCGCTGGGTGAAGTCGACTATGCCGCCAGCTTCCTGCAATGGTTCAGCGAAGAGGCCAAGCGCGCCAACGGTGAGATCATTCCGCCCGTAAAAGACGGTTCCCGCATCTTTGCTACCCGTGAACCCATCGGCGTGGTTGCGGCTATCACGCCGTGGAACTTCCCGCTGGCGATGCTGACCCGCAAATTAGGCCCGGCGCTGGCCGCCGGCTGTACCGGGCTGATTAAACCGGCCAATAACACACCGCTTTCTGCTTTTGCGCTGCTCGAGTTGGCGCGTCTGGCGGGTGTGCCGGATGGCGTGATTAACGGCGTTGCCGGTGACACGCACGCCATCAGCGATGCGATCATGGCAAGCTCTGCGGTACGTAAGATTTCGTTCACCGGCTCAACCGAAGTGGGTAAAACACTGGTCCGTAACAGTGCCGACACCATGAAGAAAGTGTCGATGGAATTGGGCGGCAACGCACCTTACATTGTGTTTGATGATGCCGATCTGGAGGCCGCCGTGAAAGGTGCCGTTACCTGTAAATTCCGCAACAGCGGTCAGGTCTGCGTCTGTATCAACCGGATCTATGTGCAGGACGGCGTCTATGATCGCTTCGTCACGCGGCTTGCCGAAGAAGTCCGCAAGTTGAAAGTTGGTAACGGGATGGATGAAGGCGTGGTGGTTGGCCCGCTGATTGACAGTAAAGGGCTGGAGAAAGTCGAGGATCACGTGAAAGACGCACTCGAGAAAGGCGGGCGTCTGGTGGAAGGCGGACAGCGTCATCAGCTCGGCGGTAACTTCTTCCAGCCGACAGTGATTGCCGATGCGACGGACGACATGAAAGTCGCTGAGGAAGAGACCTTTGGCCCACTGGCGGCCTGTTTCCGCTTTAAAACCGAAGAGGAAGTGATCCAGCGCGCTAACGCCACGCCGTTTGGTTTGGCGGCCTATTTCTATACCCAGAATCTGCAGCGCGTGTTCCGCGTGGCAGAGGCCATTGAAAGCGGCATGATTGGCATCAACGAATGTGCGCTGTCGACGGAAGTCGCGCCATTTGGGGGGGTGAAAGAGTCCGGCTTAGGCCGTGAAGGGTCGGTACTGGGGCTGGAAGAGTATCTGCAGGTGAAGACGCTTCACCTGGGTAACTTGTAAAATCCCGGCGAACGACAAACTGACAGGATGATGATGAATCGAATGACATGGCGATGCTGGCGCAGCCTCTGGCTAATATTGTGTTTAGAGCTGCTGGCTGGGGCGTTCCCGGCTGTCGCGTTAGCGCAACAATCTGACGCTACACTGGTGGCGCTGACCGCTGAACAAACCGTGGTGGGTTACCTGCGGCAGAATCATCGTCTGCCTGATTACTACGTGACCAAGAAACAGGCGCGGGCCGCGGGATGGGATGCCCGCGCCGGGAATTTGTGTCAAGTGCTGCCGGGCAAAGCCATTGGCGGTGACCGTTTTTCTAACCGGGAAGGGCGTTTGCCCAGTGCCGACAAACGGGTGTGGCGCGAGGCTGATATCAATTACCGCTGCGGCCGCCGGGGCGCAGACAGAGTACTTTTCGCCAGTGATGGCCTGATTTATGTCAGCCGCGATCACTACAGACAATTTGTTCGGGTGGAGTGAATTCGATGAGTAAAATGGTCTTCGATTTTAATCACATCCCGGATTTAGCCACGTTTTATGGCGAGTTTGCGCGTCAGTTTGCGCTGAGTGAAAGCTTCGGTGCCAATCTGGATGCGCTCTGGGATGAAGTGACCGGTGGAATAAAATTGCCGGTTGAAATTGATTTTACCAATCTGTCTGCTGGCCGTAGACGGCGTTTTGGTGCGCTGATTTTGCTGTTCGAAGAGGCAGAGGAAGAGCTGGACGGCGGGTTGCGTTTCAATGTGTTGGAAAAACCCACGGCGCAGAAACATCAGGCGTGAGTGAGCTGAAAAAAAAACCACCGCAACGTCGTGCGGTGGCTCGGTTTCATGCACCCAGATGAGTCAATTACATCTCTTTGGCTTCGGCCAGTTCGCGCAGATATTGGAAAATCTGACGATAAGATTTAGGCGGCTTATTGGTCGCCTTCTCTTTTTGGGCATTGCGGATCAGCGCGCGCAGTTGCTGGCGATCGGCATTCGGGTAGAGATCGAGCACGGCAGGAACGGCGTCATCGCCTTCTTCTACTAAACGGTCACGCAGCACTTCCAGTTTGTGGAACAGGGAAACCTGCTGGTTGTGGCGGTTTTTCAGCTTGTCGAGTGCTGTGGTGATCGGCTCAACGTCGCGCGAGCGCAGCATTTTACCAATCAGTTGCATCTGACGACGGCGGCCCTCTTTTTTGATCTTCTGCGCCAAATCGATTGCGGCGCGCAGGTCTTCGTCGAGCGGCAGTTTATCGAGCGAGTTCTTGCCCAGATCGACCATCTCCTGGCCCAGATCTTTCAGAACTTCGGCGTCGCGCTTAATTTCACTTTTACTGACCCAGATGATCTCATCATCTTCTTCGTTCTCATTTTCAGGAACGTCATCGGACCAGTCGTCAATTTTCTTTGTCATGGGGCGCTTTCTCTTTCCCGGGAATAGCCGTTGGGATATTCCTGTCAGCTTGATTGTGCTTTATTGCATGGCGGCATTATGCATGGTTATGTTTAATACCTCCACGTTCTGTTGCAGATTAAGCCGTATCTGGCCGGTCTGAGTGCGAAATTCACCTGACTCTCTGTTAGACTCAATGGCAACAACACCCCTTTATTATCATAAGTGATGGCAGGCTGATGAACGTAGTCAATCAAGTTGCAGAACAGCGTAAGACACTGGAACAGGCCGTAGCTCAGGCTCTGGAATTGGCGAAAGCAGGTTCAGATGCGGCTGAAGTGGCGGTCAGTAAAACCACCGGTATTGGCATCAGCACCCGTTTTGGCGACGTAGAAAACGTCGAATTCAACAGTGATGGTGCACTCGGTATCACGGTCTATCATCAGAACCGTAAAGGCAGCGCGTCGTCTACCGATCTCAGCGCCGATGCGATTTCACGCACGGTGCAGGCCGCGCTGGATATCGCCCGCTTTACCTCGCCGGATCCCTTTGCCGGTGTCGCCGATCGTGACATGCTGGCGTTCGAAGCGCCGGATCTTGACTTGTTCCACCCGACCGAGCTCGACGCCGATCGCGGTATCGAATTGGCCGCGCGCGCAGAGCAGGCAGCCCTGGCGGCAGATAAGCGTATCACCAACAGCGAAGGTGGCAGTTTCAACAGCCACTACGGTATCCGCGTGTTCGGCAACAGCCACGGTATGCTGCAAAGCTACTGCTCGACCCGCCACTCCATTTCTGCCTCGGTGATTGCTGAACATAACGGCGATATGGAACGCGATTATGCTTACACCATTGCCCGCAGTATGAGTGATTTGGCCAATCCTGAGTGGGTCGGTGCCGAGTGCGCCCGCCGTACGCTGTCCCGTCTTTCTCCACGCAAATTGACCACCCGGCATGCCCCGGTACTGTTCGCCGCTGAAGTGGCGACCGGCCTGTTTGGTCATTTGGTCGGTGCGATCAGCGGTGGCAGCATTTACCGCAAATCCTCTTTCCTGCTCGACAGTCTGGGCAAACAGATTCTGCCGGAATGGCTGACTATCGAAGAGCACCCGCATCTGTTGCAGGGGCTGGCGTCAACGCCGTTCGACAGCGAAGGGGTGCGCACCGAGCGCCGCGATATCATTAAAGATGGCGTGTTGCAGAACTGGCTGATGACCTGTTATTCCGCACGTAAGCTCGGCTTGCAAACCACGGGGCACGCGGGCGGCATCCATAACTGGCGCATTGCCGGTCAGGGCGATGACTTCGCCGCGATGCTGCGCAAGATGGACAAAGGTCTGGTGGTGACGGAGTTGATGGGCCAGGGCGTCAGTGGTGTCACCGGTGACTATTCGCGCGGCGCGGCGGGTTTCTGGGTCGAAAACGGCGAGATTCAGTATCCGGTCAGCGAAATAACCATCGCCGGTAACCTGAAAGACATGTGGCGCAATATGGTGAGCATCGGTAGTGATATCGAAACCCGCAGCAACATTCAGTGCGGCTCGGTGCTGTTGTCACAAATGAAAATCGCTGGCGAATAACGCCTTTCACTTTCTTCCTCGCAGCGGCTGCCCGGTCGCTGCGTCAATTCTTTACAAAAAAGTAATGCCACTTTCTCCTCTCTCAGCCTATTTTTAGTAAGCCTTACAAGTAATGTCGTTTTATCCAATAAGACTTAAAACAAGCGAGAATAAATATGCGTAAACATCTGATGGCGTTAGCAGTGGTAGCAATGTTAGGCAGCAGCACGGTCGCACTGGCGGCAGATTTAGAAGCGGACATGAACACCATTTCCGATAATTACAGCAAGGTCTTGAAAGCAGACAATGCCAATGATTTCACCGCAGGTCTGTCCGGTATGAAAGCTGCCGCTCAGGATGCCAAAAAAGCCACGCCGCCGAAACTGAAAGGTCAGGACGCCAATAGCCCGCAAATGCAGGACTATCACAAAGGCCTCGACACCCTAATCGGCCAGATTGATAAAGCGTCAGAACTGGTAAAAGCGGGCAAACTGGATGAAGCGAAGAAGGAAGCCGAAGGGTTTAAAGCGACGCGTAACGAGAACCATAAGAAGTTTAAGTAACGATTTTTGATAGTTTTAATCGTAAGGGCTCAGCATGCTGAGCCCTTATCAATTTTGTTAACGGCGTAACTCGCCGCTTGCCTCTGGCTGGTATAGCAATTCCAGCACATCAATCCGGCTCTCTTTGCCGTTGGGCATCGTCCAGGTGATGCTGCTGCCAACGCGCAGGCCAAGCAGTGCAGCACCGAGCGGTGCCATCACCGATAATTGCTCGTCGGTGTCTTTCAGCGCCGCCGGATAGACCAGCGTGCGGATATGTTCTTCGCCTTCTTTGCCCTGCGTGAAGCGCACCTTACTGTTCATCGTCACGACGTCGGCAGGCATGTCCTGCGGCGGCAGGATTTCAGCGCGATCCAGTTCCTCGTTCAATGCCTCTGCAACTGGGTTGTTGGCGTAAGCCGCCTGCGCCAGGAGATTATCTAAACGTTCTGCATCAAGCTCATTGATGGTCAGGGTCGGTTTGCTCATAGCATTTTTCCTATTTCCTTTTGTCTCGTCAGCCGCATGGATGGCGTAGGGATTGGCAGTGTTGCCGGTTTTCAAAAAGCAACACCCCCGCGCATTTGCGCAGGGGTGTCAGTGTTTTGTCTTCTATACATTGATACTAGGCGGAGATAGCCGAAAAGGGAAGCCTCACTCTATTCATTCAATGCTGTGAAAATTCCTATTACCAGTCAAATACCCTGAGCGGATGCTATCGCGGCAGCGGTATCCCCAGATTAATCTCAGTTTTGAGAATGTGATCTGCTTAGGTCATGACATTTCCAGTTCGAACTGGAAAAAAACCGGCTACACAGGAAATCCTCTTACGGTTAGGGTAAAGACAGACGAAATTAGGTATTGCACGACAAGGAGAGAGGTAATCGCGAGTGAATAATGCAATCGCATCTGTGAATACGACGAGACAAATTAGTCTGGAAGATGCACCAGCAACCACCGAGAAAGTGTTGAAAGATATTCAGACGATGTTAAATGCTGAAAATATCTATACCAATGATGTCCAGCAGCAGATGTTGACCTCTCATGTTAAGGCGATGGTATTACGTTCAATTACCGGCGAGGCATTACCTGACGTGGAAAAAGAGCTGTTTGACGAAATATCGGCTGATTCTATGCGAATGGCAGAACAGGTGGTTGACCTGTTCGGAAATTTACCGATTGAGGAGGCCTATTTACTCTCGGTGCATTTCGAAGTCGCGAAAGACAACAATTCATAATTATTTATCAGGAGATTAAATCATGGGACAAATTACTGTTGTTATCGGCGACCGTTTAGGTAAAGGCCAGAAAGTTGCAGCCGGTGTTGAAGCTGCAGGCGGCCGTGCCGTTGTGGTACCGGGCGTTGCAGCTGACATGAAACTAGGCGACGTGATGAAAGCAGAAAATGCCACCTTTGGCATCTCCTTCTGTGGCAGTGGCGGCGCGGGCGCAATTACCGCGCAAACAAAATATGGATATAAAGCCAAATACGGTATGCGCTCTGTGGATGAAGGCGTCACCGCCATTAATGAAGGCTGCAATGTATTAGGTTTCGGATTTATGGATAAAGAAGAGCTAGGTCAAAGATTGGTTGAAGCCTATATCAAGAAATTCGGCCAACCGTAATGAAACAACAATTAACCACCACGGTGCGGGTTGAAGGGAAAGGCGAAAGTAAAGCTGCTGCCTTTTCTTCTGCACTCAGTCAGGTTCAGCGAACTGTTCTTAAGTCGACGCAAAATATCTTGCTGCGCATCGAACCGCAGGACGTCAAGGTAATTACGGCGGAAGAAACGGTAAAAAGGGAAAAATTCCTGTTCTTTTTTCTGGCCAGGGAAAGAAAAAGTTATTACGTGGCGTTAGACATTACCGTCAATTTGACGGCAATAAATACTGACCAGGTCGTTTTTGTCACAAAATAAGAGACAACAGTCTCAAGTATATTTTCCTGATTAATGGCTCTATACCCAAAATAATTCGAGCTGTAGGAAGGCGGCAAACGAGCGAACCCCGATGAGCTTACTCAGGTAAGTGATTCGGGTGAGTGAGAGCAGCCAACGCATCTGCAGCTTGAAGTATGAAGGGTATAAAAATGTTAGCTATATAATGACAAGGATAACTGATGTTTTTAATTATTTTATTTAAGTCGCTTATTATCGGCGGATTGGTGGGTGTGGGCGTTGGTGCAGGTGCTGCACGTATGTTCCACGCACCGAACGTGCAAGGGATGGGGGCTTTTCGTACTCTTGGGGAATTAAATTCCTGTGAAGGCGATCCGGCTTCGCATTTCTCGTTTGGTCTGGGCTTCTTCTTCAACGCCTGGGCGTCTTCCGTCGCAGCAGGCTCGTTCACACAAGACGTAGACCACCGCATCATTCCTCACTGGGCCGCCGCTGCGTTAATGTTTAAAAACCGTAACGTTGCACAAACCCTGCATGACCCACGCAAGATGGCCATTGCCGGTGCTGTTATCGGCATGATTGTCGTCGCTTTCCTCAATACCACCGCCTCCGCTGTCCCCGCATCGCTGCAAGTGACTGCGGTGAAAGTGTTGGTACCGGCTGCCAACCTGTTGGTTAACACTGTCATGCCCGTGATTTTCTGGCTGGCGGCGATTGACGCAGGACGTCGCTCCGGTTTCTGGGCCACTATTTTTGGCGGTCTGGCGCAGATGATCATGGGTAACGCTGTACCGGGTCTGGTACTGGGTATCCTGATCGGTAAGGGCGTCGAAGAGGGCGGCTGGAACCACGTCACTAAAGTGATGATGGCGGCCATTATCGCGCTGTTCGTGCTCAGCGGGTTCTTCCGCGGCTTCGATGTGAAACTGCTGCAATCTTTCATGCTGGACGTCCCAACATGGCTGAACGGCATTCACAACTCTCTCAGCGGCAAGTAACTTCGCGAATAAATAGAACTGGAGCTTATGACAATGGAAGAACAAGCCAAAAGTAATTTCTGGTACGCCGAGTGGTCGTTCCCGATTTTTGTTGGATTACTCTCCTCCGGGGTGTTTGCCGGGACACACATGTATTACCTGTATGGCATCGGTGCTTTTAACGAAGTGGCGTTTGTCGCGATGCTGCGTGCAGGCATGGATACCGGCGTCTACGGCGCGGTCGCCGCCTTCGGTGCCAGCTTCCTGTTTGCCCGTATTATCGAAGGTTCACTGGTCGGTATTCTCGACATCGGTGGCGCAATCCAGACCGGCATTGGCCTTGGCGTTCCCGCTATGCTGCTGGGTGCCGGGATCATCTTCCCGGTGGCGAACTTTGCGGCATCACTGGTGACCGGTCTGATTCTGGGACTGGCAGTGGGTTACATCATTATTCTGGCGCGTAAATTTACCATCAACCAGAGTAATTCCACCTATGGTGCAGACGTGATGATGGGGGCCGGTAACGCCTCAGGCCGCTTCCTCGGTCCATTGATTATCCTGTCTGCAATGGCGGCCTCCATTCCAATCGGTTTGGGTTCGCTGCTCGGTGCGCTGGGGTTCTATCTCTGGCAGAAACCGATCACCGGCGGTGCCATTCTGGGTGCCATGATCCTCGGTGCGATTTACCCGGTAGCCCTGTAAGAACAGCAGTCAATAAGCAGTTAAATCAGACGTCAGGAACGCTTTCTGGCGTCTGGTGCCACTGAGAAAAGAGTACGGAGAAAAACGTATGTATGATCTGATCATCCGCCAGGCGAAATGCCCCGACGGCAGCCTGACCGATATTGCCATCCGCGACGGTAAAATTGCCGCCACCGGCCAGCTCGACAGCGGTACAACCGCCACACAAATTCTCGACCTGCACGGTAAGGTTTACGCCAGCGCCGGGTGGATTGACTCCCACGTTCACTGCTACATCAAATCGCCGATTTATCACGACGAGCCCGATCTTATCGGCGTCGCGAGCGGCGTCACCACCGTGGTGGATGCGGGCAGCACCGGTGCCAACGATGTCGATGATTTCTACCAATTGACCCGCGAGGCCAAAACCAACGTCCTGGCCTTTTTGAATATCGCCCGCACCGGCATCGTTACGCAAAACGAACTGGCCGATATGGAGCAGATCGACAAAGCCAGCGTGCGCGACGCCATCGCCCGTAACCCTGATTTCATCATCGGCATCAAAGCGCGGATGAGCAGCAGTGTGGTGGGTAAAAACGGCATTAAACCGCTGGTGCGTGCCAAAGAGATCCAGCAGGAAAATAACGATCTGCCGCTGATGGTACACATTGGCAATAATCCGCCGGATCTGGATGAAATTACCGATTTACTGACTTCGGGCGACATCATCACCCACTGCTACAACGGTAAACCGAACCGCATTTTGTCGCCGGAAGGCGTACTGCGTGACTCAGTCAAACGCGCGCTCAGCCGTGGCGTTTTACTCGACGTCGGCCACGGCAGCGCCAGCTTCAGCTTTGAAGTGGCCAGACTGGCAATCGCACAGGGCATCGTGCCGCACACCATCAGTTCTGACATCTATTGCCGCAACCGCGCCACCGGGCCGGTCCATAGTCTGGCGACCGTGATGTCCAAATTCTTTACCGTCGGCCTTTCGCTTGAACAGGTGATCGAATGCGTCACCTGTAACGTCGCCGACGCGCTCCGCCTGCCGTCTAAAGGACGCCTTGAGGTTGGTGCTGACGCCGATCTGACGCTGTTTGAAATCCAACATGCGCCGAAGGTGTTCCTCGACTCTGAAGGTCAGTCAGTCACCGGTGAGCAGCTCCTGGTGCCACTGGCCGCCGTGGTAGCGGGCGTTACCTTATTCACTGATGAAGGAAAATCAAATCATGTCTTCGAACGCTGAGCAGTCTCTCTACGAAAAATACGGTCTTAAGCAGGTGATTAACGCCTCCGGCCGCATGACCATTTTGGGGGTTTCAACCCCGCGCCCTGAAGTAGCCGATGTCGTTAATACCGGCCTGAATCACTTCTTCGAGATGAAAGAGGTGGTCAACAAAACCGGTGCTTATATTGCGAAATTGCTGGGCGTGGAGAATGCGGTGGTGGTCTCCTGCGCGTCCTCTGGCATGGCGCAGTCGATCGCCGCCGTGATTGTCAAAGATAACGCCTGGTTGCTGGAAAACCTGCACGCCGCGCCGCTGGAAGTGCCTCACGACATCGTGCTGCCAAAAGGCCACAACGTTAACTTTGGCGCGCCGGTAGGCACCATGGTGATGCTGGGCGGCGGAAAAGTGGTTGAAGCCGGGTATGCCAACGAATGTTCGCCAGCACAGCTTGCCGCCTGCATTACGCCACGCACGGCCGCCATTCTGTACATCAAATCGCACCACTCGGTGCAGAAAAGCATTCTGTCTGTCGAAGAGGCTGCCGCCGTGGCGCGTGAACACAACGTGCCGCTGATTGTCGATGCCGCCGCCGAGGAGGACCTGACTTGTTATTACCACATGGGCGCAGATCTGGTGATCTACAGCGGCGCGAAAGCCATCGAAGGGCCGACCAGCGGCCTGGTGGTCGGTAAACAGCAGTATGTCGAATGGGTGAAATTGCAGTCAGGCGGCATTGGCCGTGCCATGAAAGTCGGTAAAGAGGGGATTCTCGGCCTGACGCAGGCGATTGAAAGCTACATGACTTTGCCGAAAACCACCGGTCAGGAGATGGTCGACAAAATGACACCATTCATTGAGAGCCTGAATCAAATCAACGGCGTCACTGGCCGCGTGGTGTGGGACAGCGCCGGGCGCGATATTGCGCGCACAGAAATCACTTTCGACGAAGCCGTTTTGGGCTGGAAAACCAAAGCCATTGTTGATGCGATGAAAAATGGCGATATCGCCATCTACTTCCGCGGCTATCGTGCCAACGAAGGCAAGATTGAAGTCGACGTGCGCAGCGTGACGCCGCCGCAGCTCGCCATTGTCGCCGCGCGTTTTAAACAACTTTTCAGCGGAGAAAAAGCATGAAGCTGACCCCGAATTTCTACCGTGACCGCGTGTGCCTGAATGTGCTGGCCGGTTCCAAAGACAATGCCCGCGATATTTACGAGGCCGCTGAAGGCCACGTACTGGTCGGCGTATTGTCAAAAAATTACGCCGATGTGCCGAGCGCCGTGGCGGACATGAAAGAGTACGCCGCGCTGATTGAAAACGCGTTGTCCGTCGGCCTGGGGGCCGGTGACCCGCGCCAGTCGCTGATGGTCAGCCAGATTTCTCAGCAGGTTCAACCGCAGCATGTGAATCAGGTCTTTACCGGCGTGGGCACCAGCCGTGCGTTGCTTGGCCAGAACGACAGCGTGGTCAACGGCCTGATTTCACCCACTGGCAAAATCGGCTGGGTGAAAATCAATACCGGGCCGCTGAGTTCCACCGCCGCTGACGCCATTGTGCCGGTGGAAACCGCTATTGCGTTGCTCAAAGATATGGGCGGCAGCTCGGTCAAATATTTCCCGATGGGCGGCCTCAAAACCCGCGATGAATTCGCCGCCGTGGCCCGCGCCTGTGCGGAGCATGATTTCTGGCTGGAACCGACCGGCGGAATCGATCTGGAAAACTTCGAGCCGATTATGGAAATCGCGCTGGAAGCGGGCGTCAGTAAAATCATCCCCCATATCTATAGCTCTATTATTGACAGCGCCAGCGGCAACACCCGCCCTGACGATGTCAGAACCCTGCTGGCCAGCGTTAAAAAGCTGATTGGCTGAGAGAAGCAACATTCCCTTCCGCGCTGTGAGCTGTCTGCGCTGTTAAACACCCTGCGTCCGTCCCTGTTACGGGCGGCGCAGGACTCCCGCGTTTGTCTGGCAATCCCTTTAAATTGAGGAAATGTATGAGAAACTGGTTACTGATTTCAGGTTTAACATCCGCGATGCTGGCGATGTCCGCCGCACCGCTTTACGCAGCAGAAAAAACCATGACGCAAACTTCTCATTACGCGTATGTCGGCACTTATAATCCGAATGGTGAAGGTGTTTACCGTTTTAAAGTTGACAGTAAAACCGGTGCGCTGACCGATCGCGTGCTGGCCAGCCAGTTGCCAAACCAGGCCCAGATGGTCGCCAGCCACGACGGCAAAACGCTGTTTATCGGCAGTGAAATCGATCACTACAACGGCGGCAAAAATGGCGCGATTGCGGCCTATAAAATCAATCCGCAGGACGGCAGCCTGACGTTGATTAATCAGGTAGATTCGCAGGGCGCAGGCCCGGTTTATCTGTCGCTGACGCCGAAGGGCGACCACCTGCTGGTGGCGAATTACATCAGCGGCGTGGTGGCGACTTTCCCGGTGGATGCCAGTGGGATGTTGGGCGAAGCCAGCGATCATCAGCAGGATTCCGGTCCGGCCGGAGCCGCTAAACCTGAGGCCGCCGCCGAAGGCAGTTTTGCTGTCAGTGATCACAACGGCCCGCACGCCCACATGATTGCCACCGATCCGAGTGGCAAATTTGCCTTCTCCACCGATCTTGGTCTGGACCGTATTTACCAGTGGACGCTGGATGACGGCAAGCTGACCGCCAACCAGCCGCCGTTCATTAGCGCATCTTCACCGGGTGCCGGTCCACGTCATTTCGTGTTCCATCCGAACGGTAAAGTGGTGTTCCTGATCAACGAAGAGGCCTCGACGCTGACCAGCTATCGCTTTGACAGCGCCAGGGGCACGCTGACCCAACTGCATGTGCTGTCGTCGTTACCGGCTAACTTTAAAGGCACCAACTTTGCCGCAGGCATCGTGCTGAGCAAAGACGGCAAACATCTGTATGTCGCTAACCGTCTGCACAACAGCATTGCGCAGATCAACGTGACCGGCGAGGGCGCGATGACCTTTGGCGAAGAGACCTGGACCCGTGGCGACTACCCACGGACGATCAACTTCTCGCCGGATGGAAAATACATTTACGCGATGAATCAACGAAGCGATAACATCACCAGATTCAAGATTTCCGCGGGGAGCGGTAAATTGACCTTCGTGGATGATTACACGGCTGTTGGCAGCCCGTCGCAGATGGTCATTGTTCCCTGATCGATAAAGTATGAGTACCCCATTCCCTTCTCCTTAAACCACACCCGGTTTCAGGGGAGGGGAAAAGTGGAAATAAAATGAGAGAGCAATGGTGAGATTTCCCTATCAACGACTGGCCCATTTATTTGATGCGCTTCAGGCTGAGACATTGCCGCAGGACGAGCTGGCAAAGCGCCTGGACGTCTCGACGCGCACGGTGCGGGCTGATATCACGGCGCTGAACGAAATCATGGAGCAGTACGGCGCGTCGTTCGTGCACAACCGTGGCAGCGGGTATCAGCTAAAAATTGACGATGCAACGCTGTTTTCCGTCCTGCAACAGGGGGCTAACCGTCGTATCAGCCCGACGCCGCGTACCGCCCCAGAGCGGGTCAGTTATCTGCTAATCCGTTTTTTGACCTCAGCTTTTTCACTCAAGCTGGAAGACCTGGCCGATGAATGGTTTGTCAGCCGGGGAACCCTGCAAAATGATATGGCTGAGGTCAGAGAGCATCTGGCACGCTATCACCTGAGCATTGAAACCAAGCCGCGTTACGGCATGAAGCTGTTCGGCGCTGAGCTGGCCATTCGCGCCTGCCTGACGGATTTATTGTTCCAGCTCGATGGCGAAGAGCAGACCAATCCACTGTTGAAAACTGAAAGTCTGGAGCGTGAAGCGCTGGCGCCACTGACTGATTTTATGCATCAGTTGCTGGCCCAGTCATCGATCCAGTTGACGGACGAAGGCGAACAGTACCTGATCCTTTACTGCGCGGTGGCGATCAAGCGCATTGCCGGTGGTTATCCGCTGACGGATTTTGATGCAGAAGAGGGGGATCCGGCGGTGCGGCAGGTATCAGTTCGCCTGGCGGCTGAGCTGAAGTCTCTGGTGGGTAAAGAGATCCCGGCGGCGGAAGAGGCCTATTTACGGGTCAATATTGCGGCGCGGCGGGTACAGAATATTTTGCCGACCGACATTAATGCCGACGACGATGAATCCCTGGTGGATTACATTCTCTCGTACATTAATGCGCACTATAACTATGATTTACAGGGTGATAAGCAGCTGCGTGCCGATCTGCTGACGCATATCAAAACCATGATCACCCGGGTGAAATACCAGATCAACATTCCCAATCCGCTGCTGAGTAATATCAAACAGCACTACCCGATGGCCTATGACGTGACACTGGCGGCCGTCTCCAGCTGGGGGAAATATACCCCGTACTCGCTCAGCGAAAACGAAATAGGTTTTCTGGTGTTGCACATCGGTGTGGGGCTGGAACGTCATTATAATATCGGTTACCAGCGCCATCCGCAGGTCATGTTGGTGTGCGATACCGGCAACTCGACGATTCGTATGATTCAGGCACAAATTAGCCGTAAATATCCGCAGTTGGTAGTGACGCAGGTAGTGTCGTTGCGTGATTACGAAAAACTCGAACACATCGACGAAGATTTCATTATCTCTAATGCGCGCCTCAGTGAAAAAAATAAGCAGGTGGTTGTGCTGTCGCCTTTCCCGACGGAATACCAAATGGAGCAGTTGGGAAAACTGGTGTTAGTCGATCGCACGCGCCCCTACATGCTGGAGAAATTCTTCGACGAAAAACACTTCATGATCATCAGGGAACCGATGACGCAGGCGCAGTTATTTCACAAAGTCTGTACCCAACTGGAGGAGGAGGGCTACGTTGATGCCGAGTTTTATCCGTCGGTGGTAGAGCGCGAGGAGATTGTCTCCACCATGCTGGGTGAGGGCATCGCACTGCCGCATTCGCTCGGGTTGCTGGCGAAGAAAACGGTGGTGATCACGCTGCTTTCCCCACAGGGTATCGCGTGGGGCGAAGGTGAAACGGCGCACGTGATTTTCCTGCTGGCGATCAGTAAAGTGGATTACGAAGAGGCGATGGCGATTTACGATTTGTTCGTGACGTTTGTGCGAGAGCGGTCAATGAGCCGTTTGCTGAGCAGTGAGAACTTCGCGAGTTTCAAGGCCATTGCGATCGATTGCCTCAGCAGAATCTAACCATCCCCGTCATCCTTCAAGCTGCCTCTGCGTTGGCTGCCTTCACTCACCCCGGTCACTTACTGGTGTAAGCTCACGGGGATTCACTCAGTTGCCGCCTTGATGCAACTTGAATGATTTAGGGGATATTTTCAGTGAGTGCATTAAGATCAGTCTTCGTCGAAACCGGAATTGATCAAATTCACTACCGCAGTTAGCGCCTCGGCTTCATCTGGGCCGCTGGCTTCGATTTCGATTTTCTGACCTTTCGGGGAATCGAGCATCAGCAGCGCGATCACGCTGCTGGCTTCTGCTTCAATGCCTGCGTCGTTGCGCAGCATCACTTCTGACTCAAAGCTCTGTACCAGCTCAAACAATTTCATGGCCGGGCGCGCATGCATGCCCAGCCGATTTTTGATTTCTACCGTTTGCTTTACCGTCATGATTTGCGTTTTTCCAGCGTGCGATGGCGGGATTGCACGTTCTTCCCGCGGGAACGGAAGTAGTCGGCCAATTGTTCAGCAATGTACACCGAGCGGTGTTTACCGCCGGTACAACCGATGGCGACGGTCAGATAACTGCGGTTATTGGTTTCCAGCATCGGCAGCCACTGTTCGAGATAGCTGCGGGTCTGGTAAATGAAATTGTGCACTTCGGTGTGGCGGTCAAGGAACGCCGCGACGGGTTTGTCCAGGCCGGTCATCGGACGCAGTTTGGGATCCCAGTGCGGGTTCGGCAGGAAACGTACATCAAAGACGTAATCGGCATCAATCGGGATACCGTGTTTATAGCCGAACGACTCGAATACGATAGTCAGCTCGCGCTCACGTTTACCCAGCAGGCGGGTACGCAGCATTTCAGCCAGTTCATGCACTGACATTTCTGAGGTGTCGATGATCAGATCCGCCGCTGAACGCAAAGGTTCCAGCAAGTCAGCTTCTTCATCGATAGCGCTTTCGAGCGAGAGATTTTTACTGGAAAGAGGATGCAGGCGACGGGTGTCGCTGTAACGACGGATCAGCGTATTGCGATCGGCATCAAGAAACAGCAATTGAGGCGAAAAGCTCGCCGGTAGCTGGGCCATAGCGTGTTCGAAAATTTCCGGGTTTTCCGGCATATTGCGCACGTCGATACTGACCGCTGCAGATATGTTGCGTTCGGCAAGGGTTTGGGCAAGCTGAGGCAGTAAGACCACCGGCAAGTTGTCCACACAGTAAAAACCCATGTCTTCCAGTGCCCGCAAGGCAACCGACTTCCCGGAACCGGAACGGCCGCTGACAATCATCAGCACCATGTTGTCACTCCCCTGCATTCATGTTCAGAATTCACTTGCCCGGTAAGAAACTATCCGGGAACCATCATTGGCAAAATCGTGCCGGTGAAAACCACCGGCTGAACAGTATTGGTCGGTCTCTCGTTATTCTTCGCTTTCAGTCATGATATGGAACAATTCTTCGTCGCTTTGCGCACTGCGCAAACGACGGCACACCGTTTTGTCAGCCAGTTTTTTAGCAACTAAAGACAGGGTGTGTAAGTGGGTTTTGCATTGATCGGCAGGCACCAGTAAGGCAAACAGCAGGTCGACTGGCTGATTGTCGATGGCATCGAAGGCGATGGGTTGGTCCAGTTGAATGAATACCCCGACAGCGCGCAGCGTGTCTTCTTCCAGTTTTCCGTGTGGAATGGCAATCCCCGCACCAATGCCGGTGCTGCCCATTCTTTCGCGGGTGAGGATCGCGTCAAAAACGACCTGTGGCGGCAGATTAAGCTGCTTGGCGGCAAGTTCGCTGATGATTTCCAGCGCGCGTTTTTTACTGGCGCAGTGAACGCCGCTTTTGGTGCATTCGGCATTAAGGACTGACGTTAACTGCATAGCTGTATCGTTGATCATGTCTTCTTCACTTTAGCGCTCTTTCACCCTAATGACAGTTCGGCTCGTTTCCCGAAGGCCACGAGCCGATGCTCTCAAGGTCCGTAGCGCGAGGCTACGTGAGTGTCAGTGCTGTTTCAGTTTATCTTTATGCTTATTGAGCTGGCGGGCCAGTTTATCAACCAGGCCGTCGATGGCCGCATACATATCCTGATGTTCCGAGGTGGCGTGCAACTCGCCTCCATTCACATGCAGTGTGGCTTCAGCCACTCTCTGCACTTTTTCAACGCTTAGCACCACGTATACCTGATTAATTCGATCGAAGTATTGCTCAAGTTTAGCAAACTTCGACGAAACAAATTCTCTCATGGCGTCCGTGATTTCGACGTGATGTCCGGTAATGTTGAGCTGCATAATGTCTTCCTTCTCAGTTGAGGTCAAACTAACTGTTTACGTTGGTTTGAGGGCGGGATGGACAAAGACTCTCGGTATTTGGCGACTGTACGACGGGCCACCATGATCCCCTGATCGGAAAGCAGGGTAGCTAACTTGCTGTCGCTTAACGGTTTGACGGGGTTTTCCGCCGCGATCAATTTCCTCACCAGCGCCCGGATAGCGGTCGACGATGCCTCGCCGCCGCTGTCAGTACTAACATGGCTGGAAAAGAAATATTTCAGCTCGAAAATGCCACGCGGACTGTGCAGGAACTTCTGCGTGGTCACGCGTGAAATGGTCGATTCGTGCATTTCGACCGCGCTGGCGATATCAGCCAGCACCATCGGTTTCATAAATTCTTCGCCTGAATCAAAGAAAGCCTGCTGCTGTTCGACGATGCAACGGGTCACTTTGAGCAGGGTTTCATTACGGCTTTCCAGACTCTTGATCAGCCATTTTGCTTCCTGCAAATTGCTGCGAATAAACTGGCCGTCGCTGTCGCTACGTGCCGAACTGCCCATCGCGGCATATTGCTGGTTAATCTTCAAACGCGGGATGCTGTCGGAGTTGAGCTCCACCGTCCAGAGACCTGACACTTTACGCACCAGCACGTCCGGGATCACATATTCAGATTCACCAGTGTTGATCGACTGCCCAGGGCGCGGATCCAAGGATTGGATCAACTGCATCGCTCCTTTGAGTGTATCTTCTTTTAGCCGGGTTGATCGCATCAGTGCGCGGAAATCATGGTTAGCCAGCAGATCCAGATGTTGGCTGACAATCAGCTTGGCTTCGACCAGGAAAGCCGTTTCAGGCACATATTGAGAGAGTTGGATCAGCAGGCAATCGCGCAGGTCTTTTGCCGCCACGCCCACCGGGTCAAAGCGCTGAACGCGTTTGAGTACGGCTTCCACTTCTTCCATGGTGACGTCATCGTCGCCCATGCTTTCCAAAATATCTTCCAGCGACACGGTGAGGTAACCGGTGTCATCAACGGCATCGACAATCGAGGTGGCTATCGCGGCATCGGTATCAGTAAAGGGCGTTAATTCTACCTGCCACATCAGGTAATCCTGAAGGGTCTGGGTGGTTTCACCCTGGTAGATAGGTAGCTCGTCGTCGCTGTAATCGTTGCCGGTACCGGACGGCGTTCCGGCGGTGTAAATTTCGTCCCAGGTGGCGTCCAGCGGTAGCTCTTCGGGCATATCTTTTTGCTCGAGGGCTTCGCGCGTATCGAGAGCTTCGCTGTCCGGGGTTTCTACGGCGTCGATCTCTTCATGCAGGTCGGTTTGCTCTAACAGCGGATTGCTTTCCAGCGCCAGTTGGATCTCCTGCTGGAGTTCAAGCGTCGACAGTTGCAACAGACGGATAGCCTGCTGTAACTGAGGGGTCATGGCCAATTGCTGGCTGAATCTGAGCTGCAAACCTTGCTTCATACTTGGCTTTACGTCCTGAACTGATGTACCCGTCATCCTTCAAGCTGCAGATGCGTTGGCTGCTCTCTCTTACCCGAATCACTGACTAATGTCCGCTCATCGGGATGCGTTCGTTTGCCGCCTTCCTGCAACTCGAATGATTTTGGGTATAGTGCGTGATTTACAGACGGAACTCTTCACCGAGATAAACACGTTTCACTTGTTCATCTGCCAGAATCTCAGTCGGTGTGCCGTGGGCGATGAGTTTTCCCTGACTGACGATATAAGCGCGTTCACACACATCGAGCGTTTCACGCACGTTGTGGTCGGTGATCAGTACGCCGAGGCCGCTGTCTCGCAGATGCTCAATGATCTTTTTGATATCGATAACTGAAATCGGGTCAACACCGGCAAAAGGTTCATCCAGAAGAATGAATTTCGGGTTGGCGGCCAGCGCACGAGCGATCTCCACGCGGCGGCGTTCACCACCGGACAGCGATTGCCCGAGGCTGTCGCGCAGATGGGAGATATGGAACTCTTCCATCAGTTCGTTAGCGCGGTCGTTACGTTGCTCTTTATTCAGATCTTCGCGGATCTCAAGCACGGCCATCAGGTTATTGAACACGCTGAGGCGGCGGAAGATCGAGGCTTCCTGCGGCAGATAGCCAATGCCACGACGCGCACGTGTGTGCAGCGGCAACAGACTGATGTCTTCGTCGTCAACGATAATGCGGCCTGCATCGCGCTGAACGATACCCACGACCATATAAAAGGTGGTGGTTTTACCCGCACCGTTGGGACCCAACAACCCGACAATTTCGCCAGAGTTGACGGCCAGGCTGACATCTTCAACCACTTTACGGCCTTTGTAAGCCTTAGCCAGATTTTCTGCGATTAACGTTGCCATAAATTATCACTTACTCTTTTTCGTCTGGGGCGCGGGGACAGCGGCCGGCGCGTTTTTGTCCTGCAATTGGGCAGGGACCAGAACGGTGGTCACACGGCCGCCTTTATTGTCGCTGAAGGCTTCCATCTGCTGTTTTTGCACCAGATAGGTAATTCGGTCGCCTTTCACATTACTGTCTTGCTGTTGAAGGTAAGCGTTGCCGGTCAGGGTGACTAAGTCAGTTGCCACTTCATAACGCACTTTCAAGGCGTGGCCGTTGATAGGTTTGCCGTTGTCCTGCATTTGGTAGAACGTTACCGGATTACCGTAACCCTCGACCACTTCTTTACCTGACTCGCCTTTTGGTCGGATAACCACGACTTTATCGGCTTTTACCTGAATCGTACCCTGGTTCACAATCACGTTACCGGTGAAGGTCGCGGTATTGGTGTTGACGTCCAGCGCCTGATTGACCGAGGTGATGGTGATCGGCTTGGTGGTGTCATCTTTCAGAGCAAACGCCGGAATGCTGACGGCAAGCAGAGAGCTGGTGATCAGGAAATTACGGATTCTATTTTTTGCTTGGGATTTCATAAGTGGTATTTACCTTTTCGATCAGCTCTGCGGTTTTGTTACGCAGATTTCCACGCATTTTCATGCCGTTAGATGTAAAGCCTGTGCCGTAAAGCGTCACTTCGTCATCCGAAGCCACGTCCTGTGTGACCAGGTTAACTGAAGCATTGTCCGTTATGATGCGTTGTAACTGCGACGTATCCGGCGTCAGGCTGTCCACCTGAACGTGCCCGTACAAATAGAGCATTTTGTCATTGGTCATCTTGGCGCGATCCGAGCGTACGGTCCAGACAGGAATTTTGTCTTTGTCGTACATGGTCATCACGGGCTTGGTAAACCAGGTCAGTTGGTCGGTAGTGTAATATTTGACTTCCTCGGAAACTAGCTTGTAATTCAGGCCGCCAAGAGGGTTATACACTACTGTGACCGTGTGCTGGCTCTGATAGGTTGGGTCCTGGTTGTTGGTCGCTGACGGTGCCGTGTTGTCGGAGTCAGAGAGAGACCAGCCAATCAGTGCCAGCGCCACCAGGGCCAGTGCGAGCGTTACCCAAAGCTTTGTTTTGTTCATATCGACAGCCCCTTGGCGTCCTCCAGCTTGCCCTGCGCCAGCAGAATCAGGTCACATAGTTCGCGTACTGCGCCGCGTCCGCCGGGGATGTGCGTCACATAATGCGCTTTGGGTAGCAGTATCGGATGCGCATCCTGCACAGCAACTGACAGGCCAACTTCGGCCATGACTGGCCAGTCAATCAGGTCATCACCGATGTAGGCGACCTGACTGGCGTTTAAAGACAGTGTATCTAACAGTTCGCGGAAGGCCAAAAGCTTATCCGATTGCCCCTGATACAGATGGCGGATGCCCAGCGTATTCGCACGGTCTTCCAGCAATTTTGCGTTTCTGCCGGTAATGATGGCCACTTCGATATCAGAGGTCAGCAAACAGCGAATGCCGTAACCATCGCGGACGTTGAAGCTTTTCAGCTCTTCGCCCTGATTTCCCATGTAAATCAGGCCATCAGACATGACGCCGTCAACGTCACAAATCAGCAGGCGGATGGCCTTTGCCCGTTCCAGTACTTCTGCACTGACCGGACCATAGCAGGTATCCACCGTGGCTGCGCTATTACTCATTCAGGACATTCCTCAATTAAACTACGCCAGCGCGCAGCATGTCGTGCATATGTACCACGCCCAATAATTGGTCGCCATCGGCAACCATGACGCAGGTGATGTGGCGATCCTGCATCAGATTCAGGGCATCAACGGCCAGCAGTGTCGGACGGACGCGAATTCCGCCAGTGGTCATAACATCAGCAATGGACGCTTCGTTGATATTGACACCCATGTCGAAGATGCGGCGCAAATCACCGTCGGTAAAGATGCCTTCGATCTTCATCAGATCATTGCAGATAACCGTCATCCCCATGTTTTTGCGGGTGATCTCCAGCAATGCATCGCGCAGTGACGCGTCGCGGCTGACGTGTGGGATTTCGGCACCGCTGTGCATGATATCGCTGACCCGCAGCAGAAGCTTGCGACCCAGTGCTCCGCCAGGGTGCGACATGGCAAAATCTTCGGCAGTAAAACCACGTGCCTGCAAAAGTGCCACGGCCATCGCGTCACCCATGACCATCGCGGCGGTCGTACTGGTGGTGGGGGCCAGCCCGAGCGGGCAGGCTTCCTGAGGAACGCGGACGCAAACATGCACGTCGGCCGCTTTCCCCATCGAGCTTTCCGGATTGGCGGTCAGGCAAATCATGGTGATCGCCAGCCTTTTCAGCACCGGGATCAGTGCCAATATCTCATGCGATTCACCGGAGTTGGAGATGAGGATCACGATGTCCTGTTTGGAGACCATACCCAAATCGCCATGACTGGCTTCGCCCGGATGAACGAAGAACGCCGGAGTGCCGGTGCTGGCAAAGGTAGCCGCCATTTTGCGACCGACATGACCCGATTTCCCCATGCCCATCACCACTATTTTACCGACGCAAGCGAACATCTTTTCACATGCGCGGGTAAAGTCGTCGTTAATGTACTGGTCGAGTTGGTCCAGCCCTTCACGTTCGGTTTTTAGTACGGCTTTTCCGGCGGACTGGAAATCAAATCTTCCTTCTGGCTCGAAATTTCCCATGATCATCTTCCTGATGGGTTTTAAAATTCGACGCTGCCGGGTACAAAGTACAGCAGCGCCAGATAAGCGATAAATCCACATAATAATAAGGCACCGGCAAGGTGGCCTATACGGTGTTTACGCATCAGGCACAGTCCGGTCAGCACGACGCTCACGGCAAGCATGACCCAGTAGTCGCGGTGAAACGCTTCCGGGCTGAACGACCCAGGGGCGACCAGTGCGGGTAACCCCAGTACCAGGCAGGTATTAAAAATGTTGGCACCGATAATATTGCCCAGTGCAATATCATCTTCACCTTTGGCTGAACCCGCAATAAAGGTCGCCAGTTCCGGCAAGCTGGTACCGATGGCCACAACGGTTAAACCGATAATCAATTCACTGACGCCAAAGTAGCGGGCGATGACCGTGGTGTTATCGACGATCATACTCGACGCCAGCGGCATAATAATGAATGCCAGCGCCAGCCACAGAAAAGCGACGGTACTACTGCTGTCCTGCGGAAGCTCCGCCATCTGTTCGTAGGTCAGCGTATCCAGCCCCTGTTTTTCTGCTGCCCTGGCAATCTTAATCATCCATATGACGAAAATCGCGGCGCTGGTCAGCAATAAAACGCCGTCAAGGCGACTGAGTTCACCGTCTCTGAGCAGAAAACCACATAATACGGTGACCAATAACAATAAAGGGAGTTCTCGCCGCAGGATATCAGAACCCACGGAAAGTGGATGAATCAGGGCCGCGCCGCCCAAAATCAGAAGAATATTAATGATATTTGAACCAATGGCGTTGCCGACAGCCAAATCCATCTGATCATTGATGGCGGCAGTGGTCGATACCACCAGCTCCGGGAGAGAAATACCGACCCCCACGACGGTCATGCCGATAATAAGCGGGGGAATGCCCATTGAGCGGGCAAGAACGGCTGCTCCGTACACTAATCGATCGGCGGCATAAACTAAGAGCAATAAGCCGACAACCATGAGTACGATAGCGAGAAGCATGAAAAATCCTTTAATTAGGTATAATGCGAGGTTCGTTGCCTGAACAGCCGACCAAAGCGTAATCAAAAAAGATCAAGGGCTGCATTGTGTCTTAAAACAGCCAGTCAAATCTGCTGTATGTTAGACGAATCCTGCGTTTCTTTTAATACTGTAGTTCACTGATTTTGACCGCCTGGGGCAGAAAAGTAAATCAATGGCAATTTTGGTGACGTAATCGCGGTAAGTTTTTGTAAAAATACCAGAGTTACTCGCTGGTGCCCCTAAAATCAGGGGTAACGTAAGCTGAAACAATCCGAAGGGATAAACTGAATGAGTCAGAACCAATCGAATTTGGTTGAGATCAAAGGCATGAGCTTCACGCGCGGCGATCGTCCCATTTTCGAAGAGATAAATATGACGGTGCCTCGCGGCAAAGTCACCGCTATCATGGGGCCGTCAGGGATCGGCAAAACGACCTTGTTGCGTCTTATCGGTGGTCAGCTCGCGCCGGACAGCGGTGAAATCTGGTTTGACGGGGAAAATATTCCCGCGCTGTCACGGAGCAAGCTGTACGAGTCGCGCAAGAAAATGAGCATGTTGTTTCAGTCTGGTGCATTGTTTACCGATCTGAATGTGTTCGAGAATGTCGCCTTTCCGCTGCGTGAACACAGCAAGTTGCCAGAAGAGCTGCTGCGCAGCACCGTGACGATGAAACTCGAAGCGGTTGGCCTGCGTGGTGCCGGTGAGTTGATGCCCGCAGAACTGTCAGGCGGCATGGCCCGTCGTGTGGCGCTGGCCCGTGCTATTGCACTCGATCCTGAACTGATTATGTTTGATGAGCCTTTCGTGGGTCAGGACCCGATCACGATGGGTGTTCTGGTGAAGCTGATTGATGAGCTTAATCATGCTCTGGGCGTCACCTGTATTGTGGTGTCGCATGATGTGCCTGAAGTTCTGAGCATCGCTGATTATGCTTATATCGTGGCGGCCCAGCATGTTATTGCTGAAGGAACGCCTGAGGCGCTGCAAAATAATCCTGATCCCCGCGTTCGCCAGTTTCTCGACGGTATCGCCGATGGGCCGGTACCTTTCCGTTTCCCGGCCGGCGATTACAAAACCGAGCTGCTTGGATGATGGAGTTGTATATCAATGTTAATTAAGGCATTAGCCTCTACAGGCCGCCGCGGTATTCAAACATGTACCTCGTTTGGCCGCGCCGGACTGATGTTATTCCGGGCACTGGTCGGCAAGCCGCAGTTTGCCAAACAGTGGCCGTTGTTGCTCAAGCAACTTTACAGTGTCGGTGTGCTGTCGCTGTTGATCATTCTGGTTTCAGGTTTGTTCATCGGCATGGTGCTTGGCTTGCAGGGGTACATCGTTTTGACGACGTACAGTGCAGAAGCCAGCCTCGGCATGATGGTGGCTCTCTCCTTGCTGCGTGAACTGGGGCCGGTGGTGACCGCATTACTGTTCGCGGGGCGCGCCGGTTCTGCATTGACCGCTGAAATTGGGTTGATGAAAGCCACTGAGCAGATCTCCAGTCTGGAGATGATGGCCATTGACCCACTGCGTCGCGTCGTCGCTCCCCGTTTCTGGGCCGGGCTGATTTCCATGCCGTTGCTGACTGCGATCTTTGTCGCTGTGGGTATCTGGGGCGGATCGCTGGTGGGGGTGGACTGGAAAGGAATCGACAGCGGATTCTTCTGGTCAGCCATGCAAAATGCGGTAGAGTGGCGTCATGATTTACTTAACTGTCTGATAAAAAGCATAGTTTTTGCCATCACCGTGACCTGGATTGCTCTGTTCAACGGTTATGACGCTATCCCGACTTCTGAAGGGATCAGCCGGGCAACGACCCGTACTGTGGTGCATTCGTCTCTGGCGGTGCTGGGATTAGATTTTGTGCTTACAGCACTGATGTTTGGGAATTAATCAATGCAAACGAAGAAAAGTGAGATCTGGGTTGGTGCATTTTTAATCATCGCCTTGTGTGCCGTGTTATTTCTCTGCCTTAAAGTGGCGGATATCCGTTCGATCGGTTCTGAACCGACTTACCGTATTTCTGCCACCTTCGACAACATCGGCGGCCTGAAAGCCGGTTCCCCGGTTAAAGTCGGTGGTGTGGTGGTAGGGCGCGTGAGTGCCATTACATTGGACAAGAATTACTCGCCGAAAGTGGAAATGGATATTGAGAAGAAATATAACCAGATCCCAAGCACCAGTACGCTGGCTATCCGCACGTCCGGCTTGTTGGGTGAGCAATTCCTGGCACTGAATATCGGTTTTGAAGACCCGGATATGGGAACGACTATCCTTAAAGATGGCGGCTCGATTCAGGACACCAAATCAGCGCTGGTGCTGGAAGATCTGATCGGTCAGTTCCTGTACAAGAGTGGCGGTGATAAAGATAAAACCGACGCTAATGCGGGTGATGCTCAAGCGGCACCCGATGCAGTGGCCGCTCCACAGCCTGCCGCAGCCAGTCATTAAGCACTTTTTACGAGTACCGTTTACGAGAGGAATAATGCATGTTTAAACGTATCATTTTAGCCACCCTGCTGGTGGTCATGGCCCCGCTGGCGCATGCCGCGGTAGACAAGACCAATCCATACAGCCTGATGAATGAAGCGGCGAAGAACACTTTTACCCGTCTGAAAACCGAGCAGCCGAAAATCAAGCAGGATCCCAACTACTTGCGTGTGATCGTGCGTGAAGAGCTGCTGCCGTTTGTGCAGATCAAATACGCTGGCGCGCTGGTGCTGGGCCGTTACTACAAAGATGCGACACCTGCGCAGCGCGAAGCGTACTTCAGTGCTTTCGGTGACTACCTGCAACAGGCTTATGGTCAGGCACTGGCGTTGTATAACAACCAGACTTATAACGTGCAACCCGAGCAGCCATATGCTGGTCAGGACATCATTGCTATCCGTGTCACCATCGTTGATCCGAACGGCCGCCCGCCAGTTCGCCTTGATTTCCAATGGCGTAAAAACACCAAAACCGGTGAATGGCAGGCTTATGACATGATCGCCGAAGGCGTCAGCATGATCTCCACCAAGCAAAATGAATGGGCAGACATTCTGCGTCAGAAAGGCATCGATGGTCTGACTGAGCGTCTGAAACAAGCTGCAGCACAGCCCATCACTCTGGATAAAAAATGATGAAAGGCGCATTGAGCTGGGAGCATCAGCCGCCGCGCCTGATTTTGCGCGGTGATCTGGATCGCGAAACGTTGCTGCCGCTGTGGAATCAGCGCCGCACGCTGATGAATCAGGTGAAGACGCTTGACGTCGCCGGTCTGCAGCGCGTTGACTCCGCCGGTCTGGCGATGTTGGTGCACCTGCGCGCGCAGGCTGAGCAGGAAGGCGTGACACTGGCCCTCTCCGGCATTACCGATCGTCTGAGCACTCTTATCGCACTCTACAATTTGCAGGAAATTATTCCGGTTAATTGAGAGCACAAAAAGTGGTTCACTAAATAAGGCAGCAGTAACCGTAAGTTAGCGAGCGTTTCTGCGATAGCCGATGCAAGACACACAAGCCCCTGTGCAAAACTCACGCACAGGGGCTTTTTCGTGGTTTAAGAGTTGCCCGGATCCCTATAAGATGTTCGGCTGTTATGATCTCTTCAGAAGAATCGATTCCTATGGACACTAACGAAATTAAAGACGTGCTGATGAATACATTGGCATTGGATGAAGCTCACGTCACAGGTGACGGCAGTCACTTTCAGGCTATCGTAGTGGGCGCATTATTCGACGGCATGAGCCGGGTGAAAAAACAACAAACCGTGTATGCCCCTTTGATGGAATACATCGCAGATAATCGCATTCATGCACTCTCAATCAAGGCTTATACCCCTGAAGAGTGGCAGCGTGACCGCAAACTGAATGGTTTTTAAGGCTGTCGGTCCCCTCCGTCAGCAACACGTTTTTGAATTAAGTATTTGAAATTAAGAGAGCCGTCATAATGGATAAATTTCGTGTACAGGGTGGCACTCGTCTGAGTGGCGAAGTGTCTATCTCGGGTGCAAAGAACGCCGCACTTCCAATTTTGTTTGCTGCGCTGCTCGCTGAAGAGCCGGTTGAGCTTCAGAACGTTCCGCATCTGAAAGATATTGATACCACCCTTAAATTACTGGGCCAGTTGGGAACTAAAGTTGAACGTAATGGTTCCGTCTTTGTCGATGCCAGCGACGTTAATGAATTTTGCGCACCTTACGATTTAGTGAAAACCATGCGTGCTTCCATTTGGGCGCTGGGTCCGTTAGTTGCACGCTTTGGTCAGGGACAAGTTTCACTGCCGGGCGGTTGTGCTATCGGCGCACGTCCGGTTGACCTGCACATTTCTGGCCTTGAGCAGTTGGGCGCGAAAATCGTGCTGGAAGAAGGTTACGTGAAAGCTTCCGTCGATGGACGTTTGCAGGGCGCACATATTGTGATGGATAAGGTCAGCGTTGGCGCGACGGTTACCATCATGTGTGCCGCTACCCTGGCTGAAGGTACCACGATCATTGAGAATGCCGCGCGTGAGCCGGAAATCACCGATACCGCCGGTTTCCTCAATACGCTGGGTGCGAAAATCACCGGCGCAGGCACCGATAGAATCACCATCGAAGGTGTAAAACGTCTTGGTGGTGGTGTCTATCGTGTGGTGCCTGACCGCATCGAAACCGGGACTTTCCTGGTAGCCGCGGCCATCTCCGGTGGTAAAGTTATCTGCCGTGACACCCGCCCGGATACGCTGGATGCCGTGCTGGCAAAACTGCGCGAAGCGGGTGCGGATATTGAAGTTGGCGAAGACTGGATCAGCCTCGATATGCATGGAAAACGTGCGAAAGCCGTCACCTTCCGTACCGCGCCGCATCCTGGTTTCCCGACCGACATGCAGGCACAGTTCAGCTTGCTGAATCTGGTGGCAGAAGGCACAGGTGTTATCACCGAGACCATCTTCGAAAACCGCTTCATGCACATCCCTGAACTTATCCGTATGGGCGCTCACGCCGAGATTGAAGGCAGTACTCTGATTTGCCATGGTGTTGAGAAGCTTTCCGGCGCGCAAGTCATGGCGACCGATTTACGCGCCTCTGCCAGCCTGGTTCTGGCCGGTTGTATCGCTGAAGGTGTGACCATCGTAGACCGCATTTATCACATCGATCGTGGCTATGAGCGCATCGAAGATAAACTGCGTCAGCTGGGTGCTAAAATCGAGCGCTTCAAAGGCGAGTGATCGCCCTTTAAGCAGGGTATCAGAATGCAAAAAGCCGGAAGGGGTAACCTTTCCGGCTTTTTTACGTTTGTACCCCACCTAAACGGTCAGTGCGATGGGTATTCCTGAATGGTGACCTGTAGCGCGAGTTTTTTTCCGTTACGCATGATCTCAACTGGAATCACGGTACCTGGTCGGATTTCTGCCACCTGATCCATTGTCTCAATGGCAGACACCGCCGGTTTGCCATTGACGCTGACAATCACATCGGTGACGACGATACCTGCATTGGCGGCCGGGCCATTGGGTGTCACTTCATTAACAATTATGCCCTGCATTCTGTCCAGGCCAGTATTCGGGCCGTGCAGCGGTGAGACTTCGCGTCCACCAATGCCGATATAACCGCGGATCACCCGCCCGTCACGGATTAATTTTCCCATCACTTTCGTGGCGAGGGCGGTGGGTATCGCAAAGCCGATGCCTTCCGGCGTAGCGCCATCGTTACTTTGGTCAAAGGAGAGGGTGTTGATGCCCACCAGTTCGCCGAGGCTGTTTACCAGCGCACCACCGGAGTTGCCCTGATTGATTGAGGCGTCGGTTTGCAGGAAGTTCTGACGACCCGAGGGGCTCAGGCCGATGCGGCCGGTGGCGCTGATAATGCCCTGGGTCACCGTCTGGCCGAGGTTATATGGATTACCAATCGCCATCACCAGATCGCCGACGCGGGGGACGCGTTTGGCGTTAATTGGGATGACGGGCAAGTTGCCGGAGTCGATTTTCAACACGGCCAGATCGGTCAGGGTGTCTGAACCGACTAAAAGCGCTTCAAATACCCTTCCGTCCTGCAGCGCGACAATCACCTGGTCGGCATTGTTGATCACGTGCTTGTTGGTAAGGATGTAGCCTTTGTCGTTCATGATCACGCCGGAACCTAGCGTGCGTATTTGTAATTCACTCTGCGAATTGGCGCCCATATTCCGGTTGTAGACGTTCACTACTGCCGGGGCGGCATGACGCACGCCTTCGTTAAAGCTGACGGGCTGTTCACTGTTTTCGCTGAAGTTATGTTCGAACAATGGTTGGGCAATATTTTTGCGCAGCATAGGTATTGCGGCCAGTAAAATACCGGCGACAATCAGTCCAATAACGGCGGATCGCAATAACTTTACAAGCATGGGTGTCTGAAATGGTGGTTGGAATATGCCAGAAGGATAGCATGAGTTGATCGGACGCAGCACGGGCTACGTCCGATTTTCAGAGGTTTACGGCATTAACAGATAGATATTTTGACCTTTACGCTGAACGCTCAGGGCGATCAGGTCAGGTTTGGTTTCAAGGATTTTACGGAATGCCGCCAGATTATCGACCGGCTCGCGGTTGACGCCGACGATCACATCATCTTTCTGCAAGCCAATCTGATCGGCAGGGGAGTCTTTTTTCACATCATCAACACGGACACCTTTGGCGGTTTTCGGGTCAAGATCGCTCAGGGTGATACCCAACAGTGCCGGATTAAGCTTGTCGATAGTGGTCTCAACCGTCGGGCTTTTATCCAGCGTGACATTTACAATCATCGGTTTGCCTTCGCGTAATAAACCAATCTTCATGGTTACACCGGGACCGGCAGTGCCCACCTTAGCCCGTAGCTCAGCGAAACTGCTCAACGGCTTGTCTTGCAGCGTGGTCAGAATATCACCTGACTTGATGCCAGCTTTCGAGGCTGCTGAATCGGGCAGAACTTCGTTAACAAACGCCCCGCGCTGGTTGTCGAGTTTGAAGGCTTTGGCCAACTCTGGCGTCATTTCTGTGCCGCGAATACCGAGCAGGCCGCGCTTAACTTCGCCAAACTTGATTAACTGTTCACTGAGGTTTTTCGCCATATTCACCGGAATGGCGAAGCCAATCCCGATGCTGCCGCCCTGAGACGAGAGGATCGCAGTGTTGATGCCAATCAGTTCACCTTTCAGGTTCAACAGCGCACCGCCAGAATTACCGCGGTTAATCGAAGCGTCAGTCTGGATAAAGTTTTCCAGCCCTTCAAGGTTTAGGCCGCTGCGACCCAGTGCCGAGATGATGCCAGAGGTTGCCGTTTGGCCGAGGCCGAACGGGTTACCCACCGCAACGGCGAAGTCTCCCACCCGCAGGGTATCGGAATCTGCCATCGCAATTTGTTTTAGGTTTTTGCCATCAATGATTTGGATTAAGGCGATATCCGACTGGTCATCTTTACCAATCAGTTTGGCGCTGTACTCGCGGCCATCGTTAATCTGTACTGTAATTTTATCGGCATTATTGACCACGTGATTGTTAGTCAGCACATAGCCTTTGGCGGCATCGATGATCACGCCGGAACCCAGCCCCTCAAAGGCCTGGCCGCCCTGATCTTCAGAAGGGGCCTGAGGACCGAAGAAGAATTTGAATTCAGGTGGCACATCGTTGCTTGCGGGTTGTGTACCGGAAACTTGCACACTGACCACGGCGGGTAGCACCTTCTCCAGCATAGGTGCCAGGCTCGGCAGCGGCTGCCCTTCAACGGCGAGAGGAATACCTGCATTCGCCGCAGGAACAGAAGCGAAGGTTAATCCAAGACTAATAGCTAATACGCTGAGCAAAAAAGACTTTTTATTCATCAGGATAACACTCTCGCTGTCTGTTATGGACTATGAACAATAGTCTATGTTGGGAATTTGGGAAGCGTCGTTGCTTAGGAGGAGCGGCGTCACCTGAACCGGTGCGCCGTAAGCTGACCCGTGACAATGAGCATCATCACGGGCAATTCCCATCGTTTATTTACGACTCCTGCGTTCGCCACGCAGCAGGCCCGACGCGCCATCTGAATAGTCGCGTGGCATTTCTACCGGTGCCTGATCGTTGTCAGCCTCAGAACCGGTCAAACGGTAATTGAACGGGTTATCCTGTGCTGGCATATCAGGCAGCAGATTGTTGGAGCTTTTTGCCATATGTTGATAGAGCTGGCGGTAGTCGGTCGCCATATTGTCCAGTAGCTCAGCACTACGGGCAAAGTGCCCCGTCAGCTCCTGACGATACTCGTCCAGTTCTGCTTTGCTTCTGGCCAGCTCGTTTTGCATCACTTGCTGATCGCGTAATTTACGATTTCCAAAGCGCATCCCTACCGCACCAACGGCGATACCGACCACTAATCCAATGAGTGCATACTCCCAGGTCATAATGACTCCTATTTTGACTTCGTTGTTCCGCAGGGCTTTTTCACGTAACTTTTATGACTTAACTTTTTCACGTAATGGTTTTAACGTTAATGCCACATACGTTTTCGACCTTTATAGGTCCACTATAACCGCTAACCTCGTCTGAGTGGAATCCTGAGCTGACATTCACCACAGCAATGCGGTTTATTCCTACACAGACAGGCGTTAAAAGCGGCGAACAGTGCGTAAATTTGCAGATAACCGCCGCGAAAGACTGAAAAATATTTTCTCAGGGACGTTGATTAACATGCAAGAAACAACACCACTGACGTTATATAAGAGTGCATTAGAAGCCGGAGAGTTCCAGGCAGATGAGATTCAGCTGCAGGCCGTAACCCGGCTTGAGGCCATCTACCATGCACTAAATACCATACCTGCCGTGAAAATCGCCCCTCCAGCCGGTCTCTTAGGCCGCCTGTTCGGTAAAAGTAACGCCAAAACCCCACAGCGTCCCGTGCAGGGATTGTATATGTGGGGCGGCGTGGGTCGGGGCAAAACATGGCTGATGGACCTTTTTTTCCAGACGCTGCCTGGCGAGCGCAAACTGCGGCTGCATTTCCATCGGTTCATGTTGCGCGTACATCAGCAACTTACTGAGTTGCAGGGGCAGGAAGATCCGCTGGAAATTATCGCGGACAGTTTCAAAGCAGAAACGGATGTGCTCTGTTTCGACGAGTTTTTTGTCTCTGACATCACAGATGCCATGCTACTGGCAACGCTGTTGCAGGCGCTGTTTGCGCGCGGTATTACACTGATTGCCACTTCGAATATTCCACCTGACAATCTCTACCGTAACGGGTTGCAACGTGCGCGCTTCCTACCCGCTATCGATTTGATCAAAGCGTATTGCGACGTGATGAACGTTGATGCGGGCATCGATTACCGCTTGCGTACGCTCACGCAGGCTAATCTGTGGTTGACGCCTTTGCGGCATGAAACGGCCGCCGGCATGCAACACATGTTCGACAAACTGGCCGGGCACGAAGGCGAGGCCAGACCGCTACTGCAGGTGAACCATCGCCCTTTGCAGGCTATTGCTTCCGGTGATGGCGTTTTGGCGGTCGAATTCCATACTTTATGTGAAGAGGCCCGCAGCCAGCTGGACTACATTGCGCTGTCGAAGATTTACCACAGCGTCATACTACATAATGTGCCGGTGATGGGGCTGAAGGATGAAAACGCCGCACGCCGTTTCCTGGCGCTGGTGGATGAATTTTACGAACGCCACGTGAAACTGGTGATTTCCGCCGAAAAGTCGATGTATGAAATTTATCAGGGTGAGCGACTGAAGTTTGAGTATCAGCGCTGTTTGTCGCGCCTGCAGGAGATGCAAAGTGAGGAGTATCTCAGGCTGCCGCATCTGCCGTGACCCTCGATCTGCGCTGCGGTGAAAGCCGCCAGGCGATTTATCATCTGAAGATGAAACTGAATGAAGCGAAATCTGCATTTTAGTCAAAAAGGGTTCGATCTTTGCGGATGACTTCTCTATAATCCTGCGACCCCACGTTACAACGAAGTTTTTTTCCCGAAACTTCATAGTGCCGGCAATGGCTATTCGAAGGGGTAGGTTTGCTGGACTGATGGTCGTGTGAACCTCCAATACTTATTTTATAAACAAGTAAGCGTTTGGGAGTTCGCCAACGTGTAACTTTAATTGGGTAAGCTTTTAATGAAAACTTTTACAGCTAAGCCGGAAACCGTACAACGTGACTGGTTCGTAGTTGACGCAACGGGTAAGACCTTAGGTCGCCTGGCCACTGAACTGGCTAGCCGTCTGCGTGGCAAGCATAAAGCGGAATACACTCCGCACGTTGATACTGGTGATTACATCATCGTTCTGAACGCAGAAAAAGTTGCTGTAACCGGCAACAAGCGTAATGACAAGATTTATTACCATCACACTGGCCACATCGGTGGTATCAAACAAGCGACCTTTGAAGAGATGATTGCTCGCCGTCCAGAGCGTGTCATCGAGCTCGCGGTTAAAGGCATGCTGCCGAAGGGCCCGCTGGGTCGTGCAATGTACCGTAAACTTAAAGTTTACGCGGGTAACGAGCACACTCATGCGGCACAGCAACCGCAAGTTCTTGACATTTAATCGGGATTATAGGCAATGGCTGAAAATCAATACTACGGCACTGGTCGCCGCAAAAGCTCCGCCGCTCGCGTTTTTATCAAGCCGGGCAGTGGTAACATCGTAATTAACCAGCGTAGCCTGGAACAGTACTTTGGTCGTGAAACTGCCCGCATGGTAGTTCGTCAACCTCTGGAACTGGTCGACATGGTTTCTAAATTTGACCTGTACATCACTGTTAAAGGTGGTGGTATCTCCGGTCAAGCTGGTGCTATCCGTCACGGGATTACTCGTGCACTGATGGAATATGACGAAAGTCTGCGTGGCGAACTGCGTAAAGCAGGTTTCGTTACTCGTGATGCTCGTAAAGTTGAACGTAAGAAAGTCGGCCTGCGTAAAGCACGTCGTCGTCCTCAGTTCTCCAAGCGTTAATTTGCTGCTGCTTATGCAGCGCAGTGCTTCGGCACGAAAATCAACGTCAAAAACCCGGTGCTACACCGGGTTTTTTTATGCCTGCTCTTAAGCTATCCCAGGGCTAAATGATCGCCTGATACACAATTCACCATCAAATCGTCTTACCACCCACCACAGCACGCGTAAAATCTGGTACACTATCACACACTTTTGTGCCTATTCGCCGAGCAGTTGACGTTGCCGCGCTTCCTGGCTAGGTTCGCCTTGCCGATGCTTGTCTATGAAACCACGGAACATAACTGCAGGCTGGCGATTATTCGCTGTTTTATTCTAGATAAACTTGGAGGTTTTCATGGCTGTCGCTGCCAACAAACGTTCGGTAATGACGCTGTTTTCTGGCTCGACCGACATATTTAGCCATCAAGTACGTATCGTACTGGCGGAAAAAGGTGTCAGTGTTGAGATTGAGCAGGTTGAGATGGATCACCTGCCACAGGATCTTATTGACCTCAACCCGTATCGCACCGTTCCAACGCTGGTCGATCGCGAGCTGACGCTGTTTGAGTCACGTATCATCATGGAATACCTTGATGAGCGTTTCCCGCATCCTCCACTCATGCCGGTTTATCCGGTTGCCCGTGGTGAAAGCCGTCTGATGATGCACCGCATCGAAAACGACTGGTACTCACTGCTGCGTCAAATTGAGCAGGGTTCTGCTCAGGAAGCTGACGCTGCGCGTAAGCAACTTCGTGAAGAGCTGCTGGCGATTGCGCCAATCTTCTCCTACATGCCTTACTTCAAAAGTGAAGAGTTCAGTTTGGTTGACTGCTACCTGGCGCCGCTGTTGTGGCGTTTGCCTGAGTTGGGCATTGAGTTGTCGGGTACCGGTTCTAAAGAGCTGAAAGGCTACATGACCCGCGTGTTCGAACGTGATGCTTTCCTGGCTTCTCTGACCGAACCCGAGCGCGAAATGCGTTTGCACACCCGAGGTTAAGGCATGGAGATGACCGACATGTCTCCGCGCCGTCCGTACCTGCTGCGTGCGTTTTATGAATGGTTGCTCGATAACCAGTTAACGCCGCATCTGGTCGTTGATGTGACAATGCCTGGCGTAATGGTGCCGATGGAATTCGCCCGTGATGGTCAGATAGTTCTGAACGTTGCGCCGCGTGCAGTCGGTAATCTCGAACTGGGCAACGACGACGTTCGCTTTAACGCCCGTTTTGGTGGCGTTCCGCGTAACGTTTTTGTGCCTATCGCTGCGGTACTGGCCATTTATGCCCGTGAGAATGGTGCCGGAACGATGTTCGAACCTGAAGCTGCCTATGAGTCAGAAGGGGCATTTGAAGGGCATAACGACGACGACAACAAAGATCCCATATCAGCACCGACGATGTCGGTCATTGATGGTGATCTGCCTGATGTCGCTGAAGAAGGCCCGAATGATGAACCTCCCACTCCGCCTCGTGGTGGACGACCATCGTTGCGCGTCGTGAAGTAATGTTCTTTCACGGCTAAAACGATATAAACCCTGCACTCCGGTGCGGGGTTTTTTATTGTCTCATTATAGATATTTAAGCAGTATTTCTTTGATTTTTTGATCGGCCTGCTTTGAATAGACTGTATGATTAAACTCTTTAAGGTCATTTTTTTGGCTCTGAGTTTGCACATATCCTGGGTCTAATATTCTGGCCATAACCTCCGTATCCTGTCCATTCCGGCCTACGATTAATGATTCTATTTTCTCTAATAATGTAGGTCCTCCTTGTTTTTTTGCTTGCTCAAATAAACCTTTAGCCAGTGGGTCTTTCCACGGTTGTTTATCGTAGTAGGGAAGGTGGTGTTTTAATGATATATAATCTGACAAGCTTTGATCACCAGACATCATCCCTTTGTGGCAACGGTGGGTAAAGTTTTTAAACATATTGATAGGCATGCTTTTTGTCATGCAGATATGAATTGTTTTTTCCCCTTTTCCAGAGGTTGAGCCACGGATATTAAGATGCTCACTATCATGAAGTGTGGAAAAATCGCACCTGGAAAATAAATTGATGTACTTTTTATCAGGAAGTAAATATTTTAATCTATTAATGAAAGCGGGGATTTGATTATCCTCTCGTACCACCAATAGATAGACGGAATTATTCTTCCTGTCACGATCTTCAATCAATGTATTGATAATAAAAGTATAAGCACTGGTTATCACGCTCGAGGAACTCAGATAAGCGAGGTACAAATCGCAACTATAGGGCAGGGATAAGTTATAGCTATCCAGACACTTTATTATTTCTGTCTTTGAGTTCTGGGTTATTCTGATCACTTCACTATCAGGCATGGGAAAGTATCCGATAGATTTTTGTAAAAATCCAAGGGAATGCATGACAATCGACTTAAATTTTAAAGGTAAAATTGCTGTTTTATAATTTATATCATAGTCATTTATATCACGAGAACTATCCATTTCATCAATCATAATGATCGTGTCTGATGTGAATTCATATACGTTATTAAACTGACGAATGATAGATGGCAAGTCTTCAGAGGAGATAAGGCTATAAGGTGCTACAATTAAAATTGGGTTCGCATAGTCTATGGGTTTTTGGCCGAATTTAACTTTCCCTATAACCTTCAAACACCTCACGTTGCCCTGGCAAGTCATGAGCATGCCATTGGCACCCATGTTAATAACCAGATCTTTTATTTTATTTCCAAGTGCATGATCACCACCACCACCTAAAATAAAGTTAAGTATAAATACACTTCGCGCCATTTTATTCATCCCTGTTTAAAAATTGGATGGAATTATGGAGTATTTGATATTAAAGATATAGATGTGATTTTATATTTATACATGCAAAAATATAACCCAAGTTTTTTTGTATGTATTATTATTTATTATTTAAATTATATATAAATGAGTAATGAAAAAGGCCGCTTGCGCGGCCTTTTTCATATCACGTGCCGATTAGACTTCAAGGTAGCCCATGATGCCTTCTGCGGCTTTGCGGCCCTCGGCGATAGCAGTAACCACCAGATCTGAACCGCGCACTGCATCGCCACCGGCGAAGATTTTCGGGTTGCTGGTCTGGAAAGCGTTATCGCTGCCTTCCGGTGCCACGATGCGGCCCTGAGTATCCAGCTCCACGTCGTGGGCAGCCAGCCACTCCATCTTGTGCGGGCGGAAACCAAACGCCATCACCACGGCATCGGCTTCCATCACGTGCTCGGAACCGGCAACGATTTCAGCCCGACGGCGTCCCTGTGCATCCGGCGCGCCCAGTTCGGTACGGGCCATTCGGATGCCACTCACACGGCCAGAGCTGTTCAGCTCGATGCTCAGCGGCTGCAGATTGAATTTGAATTCCACCCCTTCTTCACGGGCATTCTTCACTTCACGGCGTGAACCCGGCATGTTTTCTTCATCGCGACGATAGGCACAAGTGACGTGCGTTGCCCCCTGACGGATCGAGGTACGAACACAGTCCATCGCAGTATCACCACCACCGAGCACCACGACGCGTTTTTTCTCCATCGTGGTGTAAGGCTCTTCCGGGCTGTCTTGGTAGCCCATCAGCTGTTTAGTATTGGCAATCAGGAACGGCAGAGCATCGTAAACGCCCGGCGCATCTTCATTCTCCAGGCCGCCACGCATGGACTGATAAGTGCCCACGCCGAGGAACACCGCGTCGTATTCCGCCAGCAATGCGTCGATGGTGATGTCTTTACCCACTTCAGTATTGAGCTGGAATTCGATCCCCATGTCGCTGAAGATCTCGCGACGCTTGGTCATGACCGATTTTTCCAGCTTGAAGGCCGGAATACCAAAGGTCAGTAAACCACCGATCTCTGGATGACGGTCATAAACCACCGCTTTGACACCGTTACGGGTCAGCACGTCGGCACAGGCCAGACCTGCCGGGCCTGCGCCAATGATCGCCACACGCTTGCCTGTAGGCTGTACGTGGGACATATCAGGACGCCAGCCCATCTCGATGGCTTTATCGTTAATGTAGCGTTCAATGTTACCGATAGTCACCGCGCCGAACTCATCATTCAGCGTGCACGAGCCTTCACACAGGCGATCTTGTGGGCAAACGCGGCCGCAGACTTCCGGCAAACTGTTGGTCTGATGCGCAAGATCGGCCGCTTCCATAATCCGGCCTTCGTTAGCCAGTTTCAGCCAATTCGGGATGTAGTTATGGACCGGACATTTCCATTCGCAATACGGATTACCGCAGGAGATACAGCGATCTGCCTGTGATGCCGCCTGCGTGGCTGAGAACGGCTCGTAAATTTCAATAAACTCAATTTTACGGATCTTAAGCGGCTTCTTCGGCGGATCAACGCGCTGTAAGTCGATAAATTGATAAACGTTTTGACTCATCTTGACCTCTTACTGCGCTTGTACCCGCAGCTCAGCTGCGGAACGACTACGGTGACCCAACAATGCTTTGACATCACTGGACTTCGGTTTTACCAGGGCAAACTTCGGTGCCCATTCCGGCCAGTTCGCCAAAATTTCTTCACCACGGGTCGAGGCGGTCAACTGTACGTGTTCGGTGATCAAACCACGCAGATGTTCCTCATGAATGGCCAGCTCTTCAACGCCAAGCACTTCAACCAGTTCCGGGTTAACACGTTTGCGGAATTCGCCGTCTTCGTCGAGAACGTAGGCGAAGCCCCCGGTCATACCTGCACCGAAGTTAACGCCGGTCCGACCCAGCACGCAGACGATACCCCCGGTCATGTATTCACAACCGTTGTCGCCGATGCCTTCTACCACGGTGATAGCACCGGAGTTACGCACCGCGAAACGCTCGCCAGCGCGACCTGCTGCGAACAGCTTGCCGCCGGTGGCACCATACAGACAGGTGTTGCCGATGATGCTGGCTTCATGACTGCGGAACGCTGAACCGATTGGCGGGCGAATCGCAATGCGGCCACCGGCCATGCCTTTACCTACGTAGTCGTTGGCGTCGCCGGTCAGCATCAGGTCTACACCACCGGCGTTCCAGACCCCGAAACTCTGGCCTGCAGTCCCGTTGAAGTTGATGCGGACCGGATCAGCGGCCATGCCCTGATCGCCATGCTTTTCAGCAATAGCACCAGACAACAGGGCGCCTACAGAGCGGTCTGTGTTACGGATATCGAAGAAGAACGATTTGCTCTGTTTCGATTCAATATGTGGTGCGGCCTGATCCAGAATCTCTTTATTCAACTGACCTTTGTCGAACGGTGGGTTGTTCTCGGTGCAATACACTGCTTTACCCGGATGCGGCGTGGCGGTAGCCAGCAGCGCAGACAGATCCAGTTTGTTTTGCTTGGCGGTGAAGCCATCGAGTTCCAGCAACAGGTCAGTACGGCCAATCAGATCAACCAGTTGGCTCACACCCAGCTCGGCCATGATTTCACGGGTTTCCTGTGCGATGAACTTGAAGTAGTTGGTCACACGTTCAGGCAGGCCGTGATAATGGTTGCGGCGAAGTTTTTCATCTTGAGTTGCTACGCCGGTAGCGCAGTTGTTCAGGTGGCAAATACGCAGGTATTTACATCCCAGCGCGACCATTGGGCCGGTACCAAAACCGAAACTTTCCGCCCCTAAAATCGCCGCCTTGATGATATCAGTACCGGTTTTCAGGCCGCCATCGACTTGCAGACGAATTTTATGACGCAGGCCGTTAGCGACCAACGCTTGTTGTGTTTCGACCAGACCCAGTTCCCACGGACAACCGGCATATTTGACGGAAGAGAGCGGGCTGGCGCCGGTGCCGCCGTCGTAACCGGCGATAGTGATCAAATCGGCATAAGCTTTTGCCACGCCAGTGGCAATGGTGCCAACGCCAGGCTCAGAAACCAGTTTCACCGAGATCATGGCTTTCGGATTGACCTGTTTCAGGTCAAAAATCAGCTGCGCCAGATCTTCGATGGAATAAATATCATGATGCGGTGGTGGGGAAATCAATGTCACGCCAGGCACGGAGTAACGCAGTTTCGCGATGTATGGCGTCACTTTATCGCCCGGCAACTGACCGCCTTCGCCTGGTTTTGCCCCTTGTGCCACTTTGATCTGTATAACGTCAGCATTGACCAGATAAGCCGGGGTTACGCCGAAACGGCCGGAGGCTACCTGCTTAATGCGCGACACTTTATTGGTGCCATAACGCGCCGGATCTTCGCCGCCTTCGCCGGAGTTGGAGCGCCCGCCGATGCTGTTCATCGCTTCAGCCAGTGATTCATGGGCTTCAGGGCTGAGTGCACCGATAGACATCGCCGCCGTATCGAAGCGGGTGAACAGGCCTTCGGCAGGTTCAACTTGATCAACCGGGATCGGCTGACCTTTCGGGGTGATCTGCAGCAGATCGCGCAATGCCGCAACCGGACGTTCGTTCACCAACTTGGCATATTGCTGGTAATCACTGTATTCGCCGCTTTTGACCGCAGCTTGCAGCGTGTTCACCACGTCCGGGTTATAAGCGTGATACTCGCCCCCGTAGACGTATTTCAGCAGGCCGCCCTGATCCAATGTCTTGCGTTTGAGCCAGGCACGTTTGGAGAGGTTTTGCAGATCCTGTTCGAAATCATTGTAGCTTGCGCCCCCGATCCGGCTGACCACACCCTGGAAGCAGGTATTGCACAGTTCTTTATGCAGACCCACCGCTTCAAACAGCTGTGAACAACGGTAAGAGGCCACGGTCGAAATGCCCATTTTGGACATGATTTTGTACAGACCTTTGTTGATGCCGTTACGGTAATTCAGCATCACTTCACGGTATTTTTTGTCGATAACCTGCGTGTCGACCAGCTTGGCCAGCGTTTCGTAAGCCAGATACGGGTAAACGGCAGTTGCACCGAACCCGAGCAGCACGGCGAAGTGGTGTGGGTCACGGGCGCTGGCGGTTTCGACAATAATATTGGCGTCGCAGCGCAGGTTCTTTTCAACCAGACGGCGTTGCAGCGCACCGACCGCCATTGGCGCAGGCAGCGGCAAACGGTTTGGCGCGATGTTGCGGTCAGAAAGCACCAGCAATACAGCACCATCGCGGACTTTTTGTTCGCCTTCGTCGCACAGTTTGGCAACGAACGCTTCCATGTCCTGTTCGGCCGGATCGTAAGTCAGATCCAGGGTGTCAGCACGATAGTATTTGCTGTCAAGCTGGGTCAGCTGTTTAAAGTCAGACCACAGCAGGATTGGCGATTTAAAGCTCAGGCGGTGTGCCTGACCTTCGGCTTCGCAGAACACGTTCATCTCGCGACCAATGCTGGTCGCCAGAGACATCACGTGTGCTTCACGCAACGGGTCGATAGGCGGGTTGGTAACCTGCGCAAACTGCTGACGGAAATAGTCATAGATAATGCGCGGGCGGCTGGAGAGCACGGCGAATGGGGTATCGTCGCCCATAGAACCGACCGCTTCCTGACCGTTTTCACCCAGAACTCGCAGGATCTGGTCCAGCTCTTCGCTGCTGTAACCAAACTGCTTCTGGAAGGTTTCGAGCTGAGTGTCATCGAGCTCACGGCTGCCGACCTGATCGTCAGGGAGATCTTCGAACGGCACCAGACGCTGAACGTTCTTCTCCATCCACTCTTTATAAGGATGACGGCCTTTCAGGTCGTTATCGGTCTCTGCCGAGTGGTGAATTTTACCGCTGCGGGTGTCGATAACCATCAATTCGCCGGGGCCGACGCGGCCTTTCTCGACCACTTCATCCGGCTGGTAATCCCAGATACCGACTTCTGACGCGCAGGTGATCAGCTTGTCTTTCGTGATGACATAGCGCGCCGGGCGCAGGCCGTTACGATCGAGGTTACAGGCGGCGTAGCGGCCATCTGACATCACGATACCGGCCGGGCCATCCCAGGGTTCCATGTGCATGGAGTTAAAGTCGAAGAAGGCGCGCAGATCGTCGTCCATGTCCGGGTTCTGTTGCCAGGCTGGCGGCACCAGTAAACGCATGGCGCGCAGCAGGTCCATACCGCCGCTCAGGAACAGTTCCAGCATGTTATCCAGCGAGCTGGAGTCTGAACCGGTTTCATTGACAAAAGGTGCTGCGTCTTGCAGATCGGGGATCAATGGCGTTTTGAATTTATAACCACGCGCGCGCGCCCACTGACGGTTACCGGCAATGGTATTGATTTCACCGTTATGTGCCAGATAGCGGAACGGTTGAGCCAGCGGCCAGCGCGGTACGGTGTTGGTTGAGAAGCGCTGGTGGAACAGGCAAATGGCCGATTCAAGACGCAGGTCTGCCAGGTCTAAATAGAAACGCGGCAGATCGGCTGGCATACACAAGCCTTTATAGATCGTGACCACGTTGGAGAAGCTACAGACGTAAAAATCTTTATCGGCAATGCGTTTTTCAATACGGCGACGCGCCATATAGAGGCGGCGTTCCATATCACGCGGACGCCAACCGGCAGGCGCGTTAACAAAAATTTGCTCGATGCGGGGCAGGGAGGAGAGGGCAATTTCACCGAGAACATCAGGGTTCGTCGGCACATCGCGCCAGCCGACCACGGACAGCGTTTCGTTTTGCAGCTCTTCCTCAACAATGCGGCGGCTCGCGGCAGCTTCTTCTTCATCTTTGCTGAGGAATATCATGCCAACGGCGTAATTTTTAGCCAGACGCCAGCCACGCTCTTCGGCAACCATGCGGAAGAAGCGATCGGGTTTTTGTAACAGCAGGCCACAACCGTCACCAGTCTTGCCATCAGCAAGAATAGCACCACGGTGTTGCATACGGGCCAGTGCGTGAATGGCTGTACGCACGACCTTATGGCTAGGTTCGCCTTCTATGTGGGCGATCAGGCCGAAACCACAGTTGTCCCTCTCAAGGGATTTATCGTACAACATATTCGTGAACCTCCCCAGGCTCTGCGAGACTCTCACACCTGTTGCGAGGGGGCTTTTAGACGGGGAAGGCTCACATTTTCGCGCACTCTTGCGGTGCGTTGAATGCCTGAGTTTCCCGGTCAAAGGCCCCTCGTGACGGTTCTCACAAGTGGTGGTTGACTTGTTTTTATGAGGGAGTCTTCAATTACTGCATAAATATGACGAGTGGTACACCCGTCGAGATTGCTTCCAGCGGACTTCCAACTTAGCGAGAAAGCACAGGCAGGTCAAATACGGATTTAAGTGATAACAAAAAGCCTATAATTGATGGTAGTAGCATGATTTTTAATGATTTATTGCCATTTTTTAACCCCTGACTTCATTAAGGTTTGTACCCCGAAGTGTGAGCTGTCTCACTGTCCTTAAGGGCCGTCAACTGTGCACCCTGCTGGAAGTGGTGACAATAGCAGTGTTTTATACTGCAAAATCGTCAGCAGGTGTGCTTTGTGACTATTTTTAACCAGCCGGTAATAATGTACTAAAAGGGCCGCGATAATAAGAATTATTCATACCACGGCGAATGACTTTATTTGCAGTAATAGTGAATAGTTATTCTTTAAAGGAGGCTGGAGATTAAAGGCTCTTTTTTCGGGGATGGGCGTAAAGCCTGAAATGAGTGGGGACCTGGCTAATTATAGCCGGGCTATATTGATAATATCACGTTGGTGGTTAGTCAATATCTGCGCGCCATGATGTCCTGATGCACCACGGTAAGCCCCTCAACGGTGCAGGCCAGTAGTCTATAACCGTCTTGAGACGCCACGCGACCCGCAGACTGATCTCGGGCTTATATGCGCGGGTAAATGCGGTATCATTTGAACGTCTTCGTCTTTAGGGAATCGTTATGAAGCAAATCCGGGTATTAGCCCAGTATTACGTTGATCTGATGGTCAAGTTAGGATTGGTGCGTTTTTCTCTGCTGCTGGCCTCTGCGCTGGTGGTGCTGGCGATGATTGTCCAGATGGCCGTCACCATGTTGCTGCGCGGTCAGGTCGACAGCATCGACGTGGTGCGCTCGATTTTCTTCGGTTTGCTGATAACCCCCTGGGCAGTCTATTTCCTGTCGGTGGTGGTGGAGCAGCTTGAAGAGTCGCGCCAGCGTTTGTCACGGCTGGTCGATAAGCTTGAAGAGATGCGCCATCGCGACCTCGAGCTGAACCAGCAGATGCAAGACAATATTACCCAGTTGAACCAGGAAATAGCCGACCGTGTGAAAGCCGAAGAAGCGCGCCTGGCCGTGGTGGATAAGCTTAAACTGGAAATGCATCACCGCGAACAGGCACAGATTGAATTGAGTCAACAATCAGCCCTGTTGCGCTCTTTCCTTGATGCCTCGCCGGATTTGGTTTACTACCGCAATGAAGACAAAGAATTTTCTGGCTGTAACCGCGCGATGGAACTGCTGACCGGCAAGAGCGAGAAGCAACTGGTTGGATTGACGCCCAATGACGTCTATAGCCCGGATATCGCCGAAAAAGTGGTGGAGACCGATGAGAAAGTATTCCGCCACAATGTTTCGCTGACGTATGAGCAGTGGCTGGTGTATCCCGATGGGCGCAAAGCCTGTTTTGAACTGCGCAAAGTGCCGTTTTATGACCGCATTGGTAAACGGCACGGGTTGATGGGCTTCGGACGCGATATTACGGAACGTAAGCGCTACCAGGACGCACTGGAAAACGCCAGCAGAGAGAAGACTACCTTTATCTCAACGATCAGCCATGAGCTGCGTACACCGCTTAACGGCATCGTCGGCCTCAGCCGCATTTTGCTCGACACCCACCTGAACGCTGAGCAGCATAATTACCTGAAAACCATTCACGTCAGCGCGATCACACTGGGCAATATTTTTAACGACATTATTGAGATGGATAAACTTGAGCGCCGCAAAGTGCAGCTCGACAACCAGTCGGTTGATTTCACCGGTTTTCTCTCCGATCTGGAAAATCTCTCCGGCTTACTGGTGCAACCAAAAGGGCTGAAGTTTGTCATGCAGCCGGATTTACCGCTGCCGCATAACATCATTACTGACGGTACCCGCCTGCGGCAGATTTTATGGAATTTGATCGGTAACGCGGTGAAATTCACCCACGACGGTGAAATCGTAGTGCGTGTGCATCATGACGGCGGCGAGCTGCTGCGCTTTGAGGTACAGGATTCGGGCATGGGTATCCCGCAGGATGAGCAGGACAAAATCTTCGCCATGTATTACCAGGTGAAAGATCAGAACGGTGGCAAACCGGCGACCGGTACCGGTATCGGTCTGGCTGTGTCCAAACGGCTGGCGCAGAGTATGGGGGGTGACATCACCGTGTGCAGCGAACAGGGCAAAGGATCGTGCTTCACCCTGACGGTCAGCGCACCGACGCTGGATGAACCCGTCAGCGGGACGGAAGAAGAGGACGACCTGCCACTACCGGCGCTGAATGTGCTGCTGGTGGAAGATATCGAACTTAACGTGATCGTCGCGCGCTCAGTGTTGGAAAAGCTGGGTAACAGCGTGGAAGTGGCCATGAATGGCCATGACGCGCTAGCGATGTTTGACCCGGATGAGTTTGACCTGGTGCTGCTCGATATTCAGTTGCCGGACATGACCGGTCTGGATATTGCCCGCAAATTACGTCAGGACTACGCCGGGCGCCACCTGCCGCCGCTGGTGGCACTCACCGCCAACGTGCTGAAAGATAAGAAAGAGTATCTCGACGCTGGCATGGATGATGTGCTCAGCAAACCGCTGTCCGTCTCTGCGCTGACCGCCATGATCCAGCAATTTTGGGATCATCAGCCAGACTCTGTTTCTACTGAGGAGCCTTCTGTGACCACCCAGACGCAAGAATCATTGCTGGATACCGCCATGCTGGAGCAATACATCGAACTGGTCGGGCCGGGCCTGATTTACCAGAGCGCCGATATGTTTGAAAAAATGATGCCAGACTACCTTGCCGTGCTTGATTCAAACCTGATCGCCCGCGATCAGGTGGGTATTGCTGAAGAGGGTCATAAGATCAAAGGGGCGGCGGGTTCGGTAGGATTGAAGCATTTGCAACAACTGGCGCAACAAATTCAGACACCAACGCTACCTGCGTGGTGGGACAATGTTCAGGAATGGATTGATGAGTTGAAGCTGGAGTGGCGTAACGATATTAAAACGTTACGTGAATGGACGGCAAACGCTGGAAAAAAATAACCCCAGCCGAAGCCGGGGTGCGCGAATACTGCGCCAACACCAGGGAAATCGTTAACCCGCGATAGTTTTAAGGGTTTTGGTTTCGCAAGTTTTGGTAATTCTGCCGTAAAGTCTAATACATTCTGTAGGAATCAACATAACAAATATAAGCTTAACTGTTACAAGATTCATTAAAAACTGTGATGTAGATTAGTCTTTGTCTATACAAAACTTCAAGCCTTTATCGCAGGAAATTTTGGAGAATACAAATGAAGCCTGTTGGCGTTGTGCTCTGCTGTGATGATTTTTCCGGTAGAACAGGGTTTCAGGAGGCCTTTTTAGTCCTTTCTGCCCTTAAAAAACAGGGTGTAAAAAGCCTGTGCATCACTGCTTGTGATATACAACTTGATGTAATAAAGGAATTTTTTTATAAAAAAGAAAAAGAAGATTTTGTTACGGCAACAGAATCCTCACTTTTATCCTTAAGTGAAATTATTTCACTTAAGGAATCGATTCCTGAGAACCTGAGTGGGCTCATTTTCCCTGGTGGCTTTGGTCTAATTCGTCGTTTAACTACCCTTGAGACAGATGGAAGCGATTACACAATCGATGAGGAACTGTTCACATTAATGCAGGAAATACATAAGCAGAGTAAATCATTGGGGTTCATCAGTCAGGCCGCAATATTGGCACCAAAACTGGCGGGAGCCGAAGTGCGGGTCACGCTAGGCACTGATATTGATCGCGCGGAACTCCTTGATGCGATTGGGGCCGAACCGGTTCTGTGTCCGGCTGATGATATTGTCATCAATCTGGAAATGAAGATTGTTAGCACTCCGGGCCTGCTGTCGGAACAATCCGAAGGTGAAGCGGCTCTGGGGATTGATAAGCTGGTCAGATGTGTTACGGAATGGATTGAATGAGTAAATCGTCAGGTATAGCCCTCTTCACGGCACCAATAAGGTGGCTCAAGCGCCTTCTAATACTGTTCGTTGGCTTATGGGTCGCGGGAATTTTCCTGTTTTCCTTTTTGCCGGTGCCTTTCTCCGCCGTGATGGTTGAGCGGCAAATTTCAGCCTGGTTGACCGGCGATTTCGGCTATGTTTCCCATTCTGACTGGGTACCAATGAGTGAAATATCCTCGCCGATGGCGCTAGCAGTCATGGCCGCGGAAGATCAAAAATTCCCCGAACATTGGGGTTTTGATGTTGACGCCATTCAGTCTGTGCTGGAAAAAAGTGACAAAGATGAGGGTCGAATTCGCGGCGCTTCGACACTTTCTCAGCAAACCGCCAAAAATCTGTTCCTGTGGGATGGCCGCAGTTGGCTGCGCAAAGGGCTGGAAGCGGGGCTAACCGTCGGCATTGAAACGGTGTGGAGTAAGCGCCGTATTCTGACGGTGTACCTGAACATTGTGGAATTTGGGGACGGTATTTTCGGTGTGGAAGAAGCCGCGCAGCACTTCTTTCATAAACCGGCGAGCAAGCTGACAGCCTCTCAGGCCGCACTGCTGGCGGCGGTACTTCCCAACCCGCACCTGTTTAAAGTGAATGCCCCTTCGGCTTATGTGCTGCGTCGCCAGCAGTGGATCCTGCGCCAGATGAGCCAGCTTGGCGGTGACAGTTTCCTCAGCGAGCACAAACTGCGTTAGTTCTTCCTGCCTGTGAGTATAAAAAAGGGCCCAGCATGCGATGCTGAGCCCTTTTTACTCACTTTCTGCAATACCTGTCACTTCACGTAAGTAAACGCCGTGGTGACATGTTTCACGCCGCTGACGCCGGCGGCAATGCTCGCCGCTGACTTGCCTTCTTCCTGAGTGACCAGACCGAGCAGGAACACTTCACCGTTTTCGGTGGTGACTTTCACGTTGGAAGATTTCACTGAGTCGCTGGTCAGGATCTGCGAACGCACTTTGGTGGTGATCCAGGTATCCATAGAAGCGGTACCCATGCTGACCGGTTTACCGGTGCGGATCTCGTTATACACTTCGTTCGCTCCCTCGACCCCCATGGTGATCTGTTTAGCGCGGGCGGCCATATCTGGTGTTGGGGCCTGGCCGGTTAACAGAACTTTGCCCTGATAAGCGGTGGCCACAATACGGGCTTCGTCCTTAAGTTGTTTGTCTTTGCTGATCGCGTTGCTTACCCGCGCTTCCAGCGTACCGTCATCCACCTGCGTGCCCACGGAACGCGGATCGGTGGTGGTTTTGGTCGCGACACCGGCGACGCCAACAACAGCGGCGGCCACGCACCCCTGTAACAGCAGGGCGCTTAACAATAGTGCAAAAAGAGGACTTGCCTTCATTGGAACTCCTTAATCGTCCTGGTGAGGGAACAGCGTGTTATCAATCAGGTCACAGAGACAGTTGACGGTGAGCATGTGCATTTCCTGAATACGTGCGCTGCGGTGGGACGGAATTCGGATCTCAACATCGTGAGGGCCCAGCAAACCAGCCAGTTCACCGCCGTCATACCCCGTAAGAGCAACGATAGTCATATCGCGGGTCACGGCGGCTTCCACCGCTTTGACGATATCACGGCTGTTACCCCGGGTGGAAATAGCCAGTAAAACGTCACCGGCCTGGCCCAGTGCGCGCACCTGCTTGGCATAAATCTCTTCGTGCAGGCGGTCATTAGCAATGGCCGTCAGCACAATGTTATCCGCACACAGGGAGATAGCAGGCAGGCTTGGGCGTTCGGTCTCAAAACGGTTAATCAGACTGGCTGAAAAATGCTGGGCATTGGCTGCTGAGGTACCGTTACCGCAGCACAGGATTTTGTTGCCGTTCAGCAGCGATTGCACCAGTGTCATCGCGGCGCGGGAAATCGCATCAGGCAGCGCTTCTGCCGCAGCAATCTGGGTTTGAATACTTTCAGTAAAGCAGGCTTTGATTCTATCCAGCACGTGATTTAGTCCAGTCAGTAAAATGTCGGCTGCGCGGTCGGGCAGGCCGTCAGTCTCAAAACAATCTCAATCCGCATTGAAAGCATCCGTCAGCCATTCTATCTGGCTGCCTGTGATGGCTAAAACATCAAAACGGCAAGATGATGTGTCAAAGCTTGCATTTCTTCCTGCAAGCCAGAAAGAGGCGGCCTGTAATAACCGCTTCTGTTTTTGATGCGTTACGCTGGCCGCCGCACCCCCAAACAAGGCGTTACGACGGTAGCGAACTTCAACAAACACCCAGGTATGTTGATCGCGCATGATCAGGTCAATTTCACCCAGCCGGCACGCCACGTTGGCGGCGACGAAAATTAACCCCGCATTTTCGAGATAGCGACGGGCGAAGACTTCATAGTCTGCGCCACGCTCGCGGGTGGTCTGCAATTTTTTAAACATCAGTACATCCTTGTACCACTACCCTGCAGTATGAAATGCCTTGGGTAAGCTAAAACCGTTTTACGAAGAAACCGGCACCAGCGCGCCCTGGCGGTATTGCAGCCATGGCAGTTTGCGGTGGATCACGCAGTTCTCGTTGGCGCTCAGTTGACCGGTGGTACCGGAAACCTGGAAGCCAGGGATTTGACGCATCTGGGAGAAATGATTGGCCAGATCCCATGCATCGATACCCATGGCGTAGAGACGCACCAGCGAATAGTCGTTTTTGAACTGGCTGGCTGCCTGCTGCATTAACGCCGGATTGTTACCCGCCAGCAGAGGGATATCGCTGAACTGCACGCCTTCCATTTCCAGACGATAATCCGGGCCTGCACCGGCCTGATAGCTGCGTGAGCTGGCATAAACCGCCGGCTTATTACGGCCACTGACGGCCAGGTCGATCATCGGCTTGATGAGGGTCAGCTCATCTTGTGTCGCGACGATATACACCGAATCCACATTCCCGGAAATGCCGCCGCTGGTGGCCTGAGTGATTTGATCATCGCTTGGTGGAGCCGGGATGGTGATCCCGCCGATGGTCACACCCTGCTGGGCCGGAGCTGCCGCTTTAGATGTGCTCAACACCGGTGTACCGGTCAGGCGAATACCGCTGCGAATCGTCGATTTCAGTTCAGAATAGGAGCCCAGATCCTGCTTCAGTACAGTCTGGCCGCCCTGTTTTTGCCATTCAGTGGCAAAGGCCTGCGCGATACGGTCACCGAAGCTGCCACGAGGTACCAACAGCAGTGGCATCTGACGATGCTGCGCCCACATATGGCGTGCCGCATCCTGCGCTTCGTCTTCCGGCGAGAGCGCAAAGTAACAGATATTCGGACTGTTTTTCTCAGTTTCTGGCTGATTTAGCGCCAGAACGTTCAATGACGTCTGAGTAGAGCCCAGTTCTGTCACTTTATCTTTTAACAGCGGGCCCACCACGATGCTTGCACCATCTTGCTGTGCCTGAGCCAGCAGTACGGCCAGTGGCTGAGTGCTGGTGTCATAAACTTTCACCTGCGCACGCGGATTTACCGGGGCTGCACTGATGGCCGGCGCCGCAGACGTTGCGGGTTGCGGGTTGGCTGCCGTGGTCTCGGCCGCCGACGGGCTGACGGCCGCATTTGGATCGGTTTGTGGCACGGCGGCGTTAGGATCCGCCGGGGCCTGCTGTGGCGCTGGCTGGCTTGGTAAGCCGTTTATGGCGGCATTGAAGCCTTGCTGAATCGCATTCCCGTAAACCTGCGCTGCGCCGCTCATCGGCAGGAACAGGGCGATTTTTTCGGTAGAAGAGGGCTGGAAGCTGAGCACGCTGTTCAACTGGGTCGGCAAGGTTGTTGCTGCCGGGTTAACCGGATAACGGCGCTGCCAGTCTTTGATACCGGCTTTCAGCAGATCGGGATCTTGCTTATTACTCAGCCAGACGCTGAGCAGATCCAACCAGCCTTGCAACGTATTTTCATTGGCATTGATGGTGATACTGCTGACATCCTGCGGCGTCATTTGCGTCAGCGCACTCCAGGTCGCGTCGATATTGTCCTGATGCGGTTTGCCTTGCAGCAGAGGTTCCTGAGCAATATAAGCGCGCAGCAGGCCCAGGCTGGTGTGGCCTTGGCTGGCGTCGATTTGCGCCTGATAGAAACGGGCTTTCTGTGCATCATTTAAATTGGCCGGATCAAGCTTGCTGAGCGTTGTTGCCGCCGCCGGATAATTCTGCTGGGCAACCTGAACTTCAGCGCTGACCAGTTGCTGTTCCTGAGCCTGTGCTGCGCTCAGTTTTTGTGGCAATTGTGCTAATTGATCAGCAGCCTGTGGCGCTTTGCCTTCGCGCAACAAGGCACGAACTGCAAGTAATTGCCAGTCAGCCTTGGTATCATCACCGTTTTGCTGTGCCTGTTGCAGATAATAGTCTGAGCTGCCAGTCGCCTTGGCCTGAACGGTTTCAGTCGGCGTCTGCGGAGCCTGGCTCGAACAACTGGCGAGAAGCATCGCCACGATAACGGCAGGGATTAAACGTCCCGTGCGGGTACGAAAAGTAGTTGAGGAAGGCATTCAGTTTCCAGTGATGTTTTTTTCAAGATGCTCAATATTAAATCGGCAATCCGGATGAAACAATGAATCAACACGATCAAGCAGATATTTCTGCATCAACGCTCTACATCGTACCGACTCCGATCGGCAATTTAGGGGACATTACCCAACGTGCGTTGGCCGTGCTGAACAGCGTCGATTTGATTGCGGCGGAGGATACCCGCCATACCGGATTACTGCTGCACCACTTTGGCATCAGCGCCAAAATGTACCCGTTACATGACCATAACGAACAGCAAAAAGCAGAGCATTTACTGTCGAAACTCCAGGAAGGTCAAAGCATTGCGCTGGTATCGGATGCAGGAACGCCGCTGATCAATGACCCCGGCTACCATCTGGTCCGTCGCTGTCGTGAAGCCGGTATTCGTGTGGTACCGCTGCCAGGTGCTTGCGCGGCCATCACGGCCTTGTCTGCCGCCGGTTTGCCGTCGGATCGCTTCTGCTACGAAGGTTTTCTGCCCGCCAAAACTAAATCGCGAAAAGACACCCTGCAGGCGCTGATCGAAGAGCCGCGTACGCTGATTTTCTACGAATCGACCCATCGCCTGCTCGACAGTTTGCAGGATATGGTCGAAGTTTGGGGGCCAAATCGTTACGTTGTGCTGGCGCGTGAACTGACCAAAACCTGGGAAAATATTCGGGGTGACGCCGTGGGCGCATTACTGGCCTGGGTGCTGGAGGATGAAACCCGCAAACGTGGTGAAATGGTGTTAATTGTTGAAGGTCATAAAGTCGACACCGAAGCACTGCCTGCCGAAGCGCTGCGTACATTAGCCATGCTGCAAAAAGAGTTACCGCTGAAAAAAGCCGCCGCACTGGCCGCGGAAATCCATAATGTGAAGAAGAATGCGTTGTATAAATACGCACTCGACCAGCAAGAGGGTGACAAGTAGGGTGTAATGCCCTATTATCCGCCGCGGAGTTGACCAGGCAATCGCCGCTTCGTTGCCGTCCCTTTCGGGGGAGACAGATGGAGGGGAGGAAAGTCCGGGCTCCATAGGGCAGGGTGCCAGGTAACGCCTGGGAAGCGCGAGCTTACGACAAGTGCAACAGAGAGCAAACCGCCGATGGCCCACGTAAGTGGGATCAGGTAAGGGTGAAAGGGTGCGGTAAGAGCGCACCGCGCGGCTGGCAACAGTTCGTGGCATGGTAAACTCCACCCGGAGCAAGGCCAAATAGGGGTTCACATGGTACGGCCCGTACTGAACCCGGGTAGGCTGCTTGAGCCAGTGAGCGATTGCTGGCCTAGAGGAATGATTGTCCACGACAGAACCCGGCTTAACGGTCAACTCCCTCTATAAAAGAAAACCCGCGCAGAGCAATCTGCGCGGGTTTTTGTCTTTTCTGTACCGGCTATTTTCAGACCGGCAAATCAATCAGCAATGCCCGCAGTGGTGTACTGGCCGTAATGGTCACCTGGGGTTCAAGGTGGATGAAAGCCCCGTCTCCGCACACCAGTCTCTGCATCTCCTGACTTTCCGCCCCGAGGGCGCTCACCTGGCCATGAATAGATTGCAAATAAGCCCGTGGCCCGCGGATCGGCAGGGTGATTTGTTCACCAGCCGGTAAATCCAGATGGTGGATCCATACCTGCTGACGTAATTGCAGGCTGCCACTTTCTCCGTCCGGCGATGCCAGCAAGAGATGTCGCACGCTGCCAACCTTGATTTGCTGGATCAAGGGGTTCTCATGTTGCGGACAGGCGTCGAGCCACAGCTGCATACGGGTCAGCGGCAGCGTCGCGCTGAGGTTCAGTTCACTGTAGCTGACACTGGCTTGTGTAGAGAGCAGCGCCGCCTCACCGGCCGCTACGCGAACGCTGTTGCCTTCGCTGTCGCGATATTCGGCTTCACCCTGCAACACCAAATTCAAAATGTCGACGCGCGGGTAGGTGCGCGGTTGAAAGCTGGCACCGGGCGCCAGTACTTCCTGATTGAGTACGCGCAGTGAGGCGTAGCCCATAAGTTTCGGATCAAAGTAGTGTCCGAATGAAAAAGTATAGCGCGCCTTCAGCCAACCAAAGTCAGCTGTGCCGCACTCTTCTGCTGTTCTGCTCTTAATCATGGCGGTCTGGCTCAGTGAAAAAATCGATAGATAAATGGTAAGCGTCTGGACGCACGATTGTTAGCCAGTTAATCTGGTCGGCATATTCAAATTTCCTGACAGAGAACCGCATGGCTAAGGATCGCGCACTAACGCTTGAAGCATTACGGGTTATGGATGCCATTGACCGTCGTGGCAGTTTTGCCGCAGCGGCAGATGAGCTGGGCCGCGTGCCTTCTGCCTTGAGCTACACCATGCAGAAGCTGGAGGAAGAACTGGACGTGGTGCTGTTTGACCGCTCAGGTCATCGGACAAAATTCACCAACGTCGGGCGTATGTTGCTGGAGCGCGGCCGTGTGCTGCTCGAAGCCGCTGACAAACTTACCGTGGATGCCGAAGCGCTGGCGCGTGGTTGGGAAACCCAGATCACCATCGTCTGTGAAGCGCTGGCACCGGCCACGCAGCTATTTCCGCTGATCGAAAAACTGGCGTTGAAAGCCAATACGCAGGTGTCGCTGATCACCGAAGTGCTGGCGGGCGCATGGGAACGTCTGGAACAGGGCCGTGCGGATATCGTCATCGCGCCGGATATGCACTTCCGCTCATCGTCTGAAATAAACAGCCGTAAGCTCTATAAGCTGGTCAGCGTATACGTCGCCGCACCAGATCACCCCATTCATCTGGAAGCCGAACCGTTATCTGACGTCAGCCGGGTAAAATATCGGGGCATCGCCGTGGCGGATACTGCCCGCGAACGCCCAGTGCTTACTGTACAGCTTCTCGACAAGCAACAACGTCTCACCGTCAGCACGCTTGAAGAAAAACGTAAAGCGCTGCTGGCAGGATTAGGCGTCGCGACCATGCCGTATCCGATGGTAGAGCAGGATATTGCCGAAGGCCGTCTGCGCGTGGTGAGTGCGGAGTACAATCATGAATCAGACATTATCATGGCGTGGCGTCGCGACAGCATGGGCGAAGCGAAAGCCTGGTTCCTGCGCGAAATCGTTAAATTACTGGCCACGCGTGAAGTGAAGTGATCCTTAAAAACTATCCCCTGTCCCGGCCTTCCCCTTGTGAAAGGGGAAGGTGAGAATCAAAACCTTGTTTCGCGGTTGTGTGGGGAATCTAAATCCTGTACCGGTCCGGCTGAGATAATCCCATAGGGGTTAATGGTCGCGTGGCTGCGATAGTAGTGGTTGCGGATATGCGCGAAATCCACGGTTTCAGCAATGCCTGGCATCTGGTAAATATCACGCAGGAAACCATACAGGTTCGGGTAATCGCTGATACGGTGGCGGTCACACTTGAAATGCGTGACATACACCGGGTCAAATCTCACCAGCGTAGTCCACAAGCGCAAGTCGGCTTCGGTAAGTCTGGTACCTGTCAAATAACGCTGTTTCGCCAGAATGTCCTCGGCCTTATCCAGTGCGGAAAACACGCCATTCACCGCTTCATCATAGGCTTCCTGGCTGGTGGCAAAACCGGCTTTGTAGACGCCATTGTTAATTTGCGGATAGACCCACTCGTTGATTTCATCAATCACTGCGCGCTGTGGCTGCGGGTAATAATCGCCGGCGAGTGCGCCCTGGGCATCAAACGCGCTGTTGAACATGCGGATGATGTCGGCTGACTCATTGCTGACAATGGTCTGCTGCTGTTTGTCCCACAAAATAGGCACTGTCACGCGGCCTGTATAATCGTGCTGTGCCCGCAGATAAATCTCATAGGCATAGTTCAGATGATACAAATCGTCACCCGTGGCAGCAGGGAAATCGGTGCCAAAGGTCCAACCGTTTTCCAACATCAGTGGATGAACGACCGACACGGGGATCATTTTCTCCAGCCCTTTTAGTGCGCGCATGACCAGCGTACGGTGCGCCCACGGGCAGGCCAGCGAAACATACAGATGATAACGGTCTTTCTCTGCGGCGAATCCCCCCTTGCCATGCGGACCGGGTTTGCCATCGGGTGTCACCCAGTTGCGAAACTGTGACTCTGAGCGTTTAAAGTGCCCGCCGGTAGACTTGGTGTCGTACCAGATGTCCTGCCAAATACCCTCAACAAGTTGTCCCATACTCTTTACCCTTAAATAGGCTGTTCTTTAAGAAATAAAAAAGGGCGAAGTGAATAATCACATCGCCCACAATCTTATTCAGTATAGCGGTACATCCCTGGTGTGGGAGATTACCAGTTTTTCTTGATCAAACGGTCGATGCTGAATGCGCCCGGACCAGCCACGAACAAGGCCAGGAAACCCCCTGCGATAGACAGGTTTTTCATGAACATCATCTGGTTTATAGCCACGGCGAAATCAGTATGGAAGATAAGCGCAGTCAGGATAGTGAACACGGCAGTGATGATCGCAGTAGTACGAGTCAGGAAGCCGAACAGAATGGCCAGACCGCCGCCGAATTCCAGCAAGATGGTCAGTGGCAGGAAGAAGCTAGGCACGCCCATTGATGTCATATAACCGGCAGTGGCGGTGTAGCCATTAATTTTGCCCCAGCCTGCAACGATAAAAAGAATTGGCATTAAAATACGTGCGATCAGCAGGACGGTGTTATTTACCTTGTTCATCTTCGACTCCGGGAAAGTGTCGCCCAAATGGGCGAAAATATTAACGGTACGTTCGGGTATTATTTCCTTACGTGACCGCGTCAGGTTGATGGCGAGATAGTAAGTCGAAAGTTGTGATGTTGTTAGCAAGTAAAACTGTCTATTAACATCAAATAAATTGAATGGGTAGCGTGTAACGCATCGAAACCTGAGCGTGTAAAAAAGAGAGGGGCCAGACTGAAGGTATCAATCTGGCCCCTTTTTATCGACGCTTTCACAACGGGAGAACGCGATTTTCTGGCTTTGTATTCAGTGGCTTGTGGGTGTTATGGCTTCATAAAATTACGGCGAAACAGCTGTGCCGTACCCCAGATACCAAGCGCACGACGTGACCAACGAACAACGCTGCTCGGATGACGAATGCCGTAAATCGCCAGCACGCTGGAACCCAGCACCAGATACTTGCGCAGATCAATAAACTTCACCCAGCCGCGATCCACTTTTGCTGTGGCTTCAAGCCACTCAAGACGCCCCCCGGCCAGTTCGGCGCGTTGACGGTCGATCTTATGCAGCAGTTTTACCTTTTCGATAACGCGGTCAGGTGTACTCATTCGTCATCCTTTTCCAGCAATGTGCGATCAATATCCAGCTGTTTGCGCGTCATGCTCAATAAGGTTGAACGTTTCGCCTTAGACAGCGTCCACACCCCCAGAACCACTGCCAGAAATAACAGCACTCCGGTGGCGGTTCCCATTGCCATCAGTCGGTAAGCCGGGTCGATTGCCCAGAACAGCACAACCAACAAACTCATCAAACCGAACGCAGTGAAAATAAGGGTGATGCCAGCCATGAGCAGGAGTTGGAAAATATTGGCCTTTTCCTCTTCCAGCTCAATGACTGCCAACCTGACACGCGTTTCAACAATCCCCACCAGAACGGTGACGATGCGTTGAGCGGTGTCGAGGATCCCTTTGCCCGGTCCTTGTGGCGGCGTTTTTAAATGTTCAGCCATGATTATCGGCGAGCTAACAGAACGCCAATCACTACGCCGACGGCGGCACCAATACCAACGCCAGTCCAGGGTTTATCGTGAACATAGTCGTCAGCCCGGCCCGCGATCTCTTTCGAATGATGGGCGAGTTTGTCGCCGGTATCACTCAGGCGTGAACGGGTATCCTTCAGCAGGCTTTCTGCTTTGCTGCGCAGCTTCTCGAGTTCAGCTTTTGGTTTGTCAGTAGAAGTCTGAAGTACTTCTTCCAGCGTATCTGCCAGGGATTTAAGTTCTGCGCGCAGATGTTCTGATGTGGTGTTATTAGCCATGTGTAAGTCACTCCATACGTTAACTGATGCGAACTTTTAACATAGCGGATATCTGGCTGAGCGCAACTACGATCACGTGGATAACGACTCAGTAAGGGGTAAAAAACCCGACAAAAATCCGCTATGTACCGGTAAAAATCTGTCCTGACACAGAGGGTTTACTTGCCCTGTGCTTCTCGTAATTCAGACTGGGCTTCATCCAGTTTTTTCTGTTTGTTGGCGATCTTCTTATTATCACCCGTTGCCTGAGCTTCTTTCAGCTCATGCTCACGTTCCTTCACTTTCTGCTGTTTTTCGGTGACGTGGCGTGCATTCTCAGCTTTCAGGCCTGCATCAGTACAATGCGCTTTGCTTTCGCTAAGGGCTTTCTGTAATCCGTTGATCTGACTTTTATTATTATGCTGATGAGCATAATCAAGCTGAGTTTGGATTTCCTGCTGTTTGGTCACACAACTTTCTGGTTGTGGGGCAGCCAATGCGGCGCTGGATAATATGAGAACGGGTAACGCGATAAGTGTGGATAAACGCAATGTCATGAGGGTGTCTTCCTTAGTCAATGTGAAACGCGAGGGGCGTTTCTTCCATAAAGCGCCTTGCGTGACGCATATAATTGTTGAATATTTCAGAAGAAATTATAACAGCTAAAAATAGATGTGCTCAAAGGAGGAATCTGAAAGCGTGGCGTGGTTAGCCCACTTTGAGCGGATTGCCGCTGAGTTTTTTCACCCATGATGGGGATTGGGTCGGCTCGCAAAGTTTGATTGAAAAACCCATCGGCAGGATATCCTGCAAGGCCCGCTCAGCAAGCATACGCTGCTCGCCAGAGTCCAGTTGCACAATCAGCCCGTCGTCCACGGGAGTAATACTTTTGATGCGGATACCGCGCTCATTGAGGCTTTGGTAAACGAAGAAGCCGTCCGGCAGGGTTAGACCCGCACGGGCCGGGCGAATCTGCAGCGCATTGGTATTTTGTGGCATCCGCGAGAAGGCAAACCCCATGGCAGCGGCAATCAGCAGCAGCGTGATTAACGTCACTGGCCACAGTATCGGGCGTTTAAATCGCAGATTTTTCATGGCGCTTTATTGCCTTTCTTCAGACGGTCAGCTTGCTTCTTACGCCAGAGCAACAGCAACGAGCCCCCTAAACCGCCGACCAGCAGCACCAGCGGTAACAGCATCAGGCAGTTCATCAACTGATCTTCGTATTTCAGGAACAGCGGCGTCTTACCGATGAAGTAGCCGAGTGTCGTCAGAATCAGCACCCACAACAAACCGCTTATCCAGTTGAAGAACTGGAAACGGGCATTGTTCAGCCCGGACAAACCCGCGATGGTCGGCAGCAAGGTGCGAACAAACGCCAGAAAACGGCCTACCAGCAGCGCAGACAGACCATGCTTGTGGAAGAGATTGTGCGCACGTTCGTGATATTGCACCGGGAGATGGGCCAGCCAGCCCTGTACTATTCGGGTATTTCCCAGCCATTTTCCCTGAATGTAACTTAACCAGCAGCCGAGGCTGGCGGCGGTGGTCAGCAGGAAAATGGTCAGCGGGAAGTTCATCGCATCTTTTGCGATCAGCACGCCCACCAGAATCAACAGGCTGTCACCGGGAAGAAAAGCCGCGGGAAGCAGGCCATTTTCCAGAAAAATGATCAGAAACAGAACGATGTACAGTGTCCAGACCATCGAAGGGTTGGCCAGTGTTTCGTAATCTTGTTGCCAGAGGGCATCAATGAGCGAACTAATGATTTCCATGTACTTTAGCGAAACTCCATAATTTTCAGTTAACCCACCTGAATCAATGCGGAGCAGTGCAGCTCAACGCGAAATAACCAGGCCGATAGGACGCCTTTCCATGGCGCTTAGGGTAAGAAAAGTCGCTTAATTGTAACAAAACCACCCATGTTGAGACAGGTAAATATACCTGTTAAAACCGAATGATATAAGCGTGGTACGCCCGGCAGGGCGCGCTTTTACACTCACTGACACAACTCGACAGTGACTGACAGGAATCGCGAAAGTGTTTTCCTCAGAATCATTTATTTCAGAAAACTTTTATTTAGAAACGTTCACTGCAGGAGGCGGATTAAATCCAGAAAGGGCGGAATGATTAGCGTGGATCAGCAGGCCGTGCAAACAGCCTGCTGCAAACCGGGGAATTACTTGTTGTTCATCGCGGAAGAGAGATGCTGCGCAGGAGCATCAAGGTGGACAACCGGATTTTCGGAATAGAGATAGCGGTCAACGTTGAATTCGAAATCATCGCTGGTGGCACGGAACAGCATCTGCTTGGTATTTTCCAGATGTTGCCACATCGCCAGTTTGGCCGCGTTCGGATCGCGGCGGATCAACGCCTTGAGGATCTGGTCATGATCTTCGCACCAGCTTTCGATCGACTTCGCGTCGATATGCTCGTGCAATTTACGCCAGTAAGGATTCTGCCGCCGCTGACTCCACATCTTTTCGACGATGCTTGCCATGGCGCTATTTTGTGTCGATTGCGCTACCTGAATGTGGAATTTCAGATCCCACTCAGAATCGCGGAAGCGGTCTTCCAGACGAGCTTGTTCCTGAATTTCCATCAAACGCATGATGTCCTGTTTGGTCACCTGCGTGGCGGCAAATTCAGCAATATTACTTTCAATCAGTTGACGCGCTTGTAACAGCTCGAATGGACCGGCGGCACCAAATTCCAAACCGTTGTCTGTCACGACCAGATGTTTTTGCTGGTTGGACATCACATGTATGCCGGAACCTTTGCGCACTTCAACATAACCTTCCACTTCCAGCATGATGATCGCTTCTCGCACCACGGTGCGGCTGACGTTCATCTCCTCTGAAATCAAGCGTTCGGCCGGTAATTTTTCACCGACGGGGTAAACGCCGCTCTCAATTCTCTCCTTGAGCGTGGCTGCCAGTTGCTGATAAAGACGTCTGGTTTCAGTGGGTTCCATGGCTTTACTCTTCATTAATATATACGGAAGCGATAAAAGGGTCGTTGAATGACGTTGGTCAATCATCCGGGCACATCGCCTGCCAGGGTAAAACTTGTTATACCAGTATACGGGGAACGCAGAACGGTTGCACCGTCGAACACTTGCCAGAAATAAGCATGAGGGTAATAAAAACGAAAAAGCCCGGGCTGTTTTCCGGGCTAAAACCGAGTTATCAGGCTTTTGCGGCTTGCAGAGGCTGAGCGACAGGTTCCACCGCTGACCGATTCTGCAGGACGGTCCAGATGACCACAGCCCCGATCAGATCGAACACCGAAAGTGCAGCAAACAGTGGGCTGAAGCCCAATGTATCGGCCAGAGCACCGACCACCAGGGCAAACATCGTACTGGCCGTCCATGCCGCCATCCCCGTCAGTCCGTTGGCCGTCGCGACTTCATTACGGCCAAATACATCTGAAGAGAGGGTGATCAACGCGCCGGAAAGTGACTGGTGCGCAAATCCGCCGACGCACAACAAAGCAATCGCAGCATAAGGGCTGGCAAACAGACCAATCATCCCGGGGCCAATCATCAATACTGCCCCCATGGTGACGACCAATTTACGCGATACAATCAGGTTAACTTTGAAATATTTCTGGAACAGCGGCGGCAGATACCCACCGACGATGCAGCCTAAGTCAGCGAACAGCATTGGCATCCAGGCGAACATGGCAATGTGTTTAAGGTCAAAACCGTAGGCTTTAAACATAAACAACGGGATCCATGCATTGAACGTCCCCCAGGCGGGTTCGGCCAGGAAACGTGGCAGTGCGATACCCCAGAACTGGCGGTTACGCAGGATTTCCCAGGCTGACATCTTTTTAGCATTGGTGGTCTGGTGTTGAGCTTCCTGACCGCCGAGAATATATTCGCGTTCTGGTGCGCTAAGTTTTTTCTGATCTTTTGGATGTTTATAGAACACTAACCAGCAGATAGCCCAGATCATACTCAGGGCCCCGGTAATGATGAAGGCGAGTTGCCAGCTGTGCATAATGATGCACCAGACTACCAGCGGTGGCGCAATCATCCCGCCGATAGAAGAACCGACGTTAAAGTAGCCTACGGCAATAGAACGTTCCTTTGCCGGGAACCATTCGCTGGTGGCTTTCAGGCCTGCAGGGATCATCGCGGCTTCTGCCATACCGACAGCACCACGGGCAATGGCAAGGCCACCCCAGCTGCTTGCCAGCGCGGTCGCCATACAGAAGATGGCCCACATGATGGCAAACATGGCGTAACCGACTTTGGTCCCCATCACGTCAAGGACGTAACCGGCAACCGGCTGCATAAGTGTATAGCAGGCGGAATAGGCGGCGATAATGTAGGAATATTGCTGTGTGCTGATGTTGAGTTGGCTCATCAGCGTTGGTGCTGCAGCGGCTATGGCGTTACGTGTTAAATAGCCTAATACAGTACCGACTGTGACCAGCCCGATCATGTACCAGCGTAACCCTTTGATCTTACCCATTTAACTCTCTCCCAGTAAATAATCCGGTATTGGCTGCATATTTGCGGCCGCAGCACATTGAGCGCCGCCGCTCGGGGCGGGGCTTCTTCTTCGTGCTGCTGATGAGTACGTTATTTGACTACCCTGTTTTTGTTATCCCCATGTCCCGGACAAAAACGTCGGTGATGTGGCAGGTCTTCACAGACGTTCTTGTTCGGGCGAGCTAAAGATAACTTGTCATACAGATTTAAAATTTGAATGACATCACAAAACCACACTTAGATTGTGTGGATAATAGTAGATATCGCAATAAATCTATAATTATCATTAAATTCAAGATGATGAATATTTTAGTGTGATCCGGGTAACAGTATTGACCCTATTCATGGGATTAAATAGTGCTGGACGATGACCATAATTGGTGTGATAACTTCGCACCATTGAGAGATAACTCAGAATTGAATTGAAGGTGAGGAACCTAAGATGGCGCAGTTTTTAACTGAAGATTTCCTGCTCGACACCGAAGTCGCGCGTCGCCTGTACCACGACTACGCGAAAGATCAGCCGATTTTTGACTACCACTGTCACCTGCCGCCGGAACAAATCGCGCAGGATCACCAGTTTAAGAACTTGTATGACATCTGGCTGAAAGGTGATCACTACAAATGGCGTGCGATGCGCACCAACGGCGTGCCTGAACGCATGTGTACCGGCGATGCGAGCGACCGTGAAAAATTTGACGCCTGGGCTGCTACCGTTCCGCATACCATCGGCAACCCGCTCTATATCTGGACTCACCTCGAACTTCGCCGTCCGTTTGGCATTACTGGCAAACTGCTGTCACCGACCACGGCGTCGGAAATCTGGGAACGCGGCAACGAACTGCTGGCGCAGAGGAGCTTCAGTGCGCGCGGCATCATGAAACAGATGAACGTGAAATTGGTCGGCACTACCGACGACCCGGTCGACTCCCTGGAACACCACAAAGCCGTGGCACAGGACACCAGTTTTGACGTCAAAGTGCTGCCCAGCTGGCGCCCGGATAAAGCCTTCAACATTGAAGCCGACAGCTTCCCTGATTACATGAAGAAACTGGAAGCTGCCGCCGATGTCTCGATCACCCGCTTCAGCGATCTGCGCGACGCACTGAAAAAACGTCTGGATCACTTCGCGGCGCATGGCTGTAAAGTGTCCGACCATGCGCTGGACGTCGTGGTGTATGGCGAAGCTGATGACGCAACGCTGGACGGTATTTTGGCCCGTCGCCTGAGCGGCGCGATGCCAGGTAAAGATGAAATCGCCCAGTTCAAAACCGGCGTGCTGCTCTATCTGGCTTCAGAATATCAACGTCGTGAATGGGTACAGCAGTATCACATTGGCGCGCTGCGTAATAACAACACCCGCATGTTCCAGCTGATTGGCGCAGATGTGGGCTTTGACTCCATCAACGATCAGCCGCTGGCAGAACCGTTGTCGAAATTACTGGGTGCACAGGGTTTGGCCGGTGGCTTACCGAAAACGATTCTGTACTGCCTGAATCCACGTGATAACGAAGTGATCGGCACCATGGTCGGTAATTTCCAGGGTGAAGGGATGCCCGGCAAGATGCAGTTTGGTTCCGGCTGGTGGTTCAACGATCAGAAAGATGGCATGCAGCGTCAGATGACGCAGCTCGCCAATCTGGGTTTACTGAGCCGCTTCGTGGGCATGCTGACCGATAGCCGTAGTTTCCTGTCCTATACGCGCCATGAATATTTCCGTCGAATCCTGTGCCAGATGATTGGCCGCTGGGTGGAAGATGGCGAAGCACCACACGACATGGTGCTGCTGGGCAATATGGTTAAAAACATCTGTTTCGATAATGCGAAAGCGTATTTCGCCATTGAATTAAATTGAGTAAAACCCGCCGGGTGGGGGATGCCGTGCCCGGCGGGGCCTAAAAATTCTTATTCCGATTCATCATTTCTTCTGAACACGACGGTGATGGGGCGCTAACTGCCCTCAAATACCGGCGTTTGCGTAAATTTAAGGTGAGTGTGAGATGCAAAGGTTAAACCGTCGTGATTTCCCTGGGCGTCATTTCCCAGAAAAAATTATTCAGTTTGGTGAAGGTAATTTCCTGCGTGCCTTTGTTGACTGGCAGATTGATCTGCTGAACGAACATACCGATCTGAATGCCGGTATCGTGATTGTGCGCCCGATCAACAGTGATTTCCCGCCTTCGCTGAATGAGCAGGACGGTCTTTACACCACGATCATTAGCGGCCTGAATGAACAGGGTGAACGTGTGCGTGACACACGGGTTATTCGCTCGGTTAACCGCGAAATCAATATTTACCATCAGTTCGATGACTATCTGGCGCTGGCGCGTAACCCGGACATCCGTTTTGTCTTCTCCAACACCACCGAAGCTGGCATCAGCTACGTGGAGGGCGACCGTTTTGACGATGCGCCACCGGCCAGCTTCCCGGCTAAACTTACCCGTTTGCTGTTTGAACGCTTCACGCATTTTGCCGGTGCAACGGACAAAGGTTGGGTGCTGCTGCCTTGTGAGTTGATCGACTATAACGGTGAGAAATTGCTGGAACTGGTGCAGCGCTACGCCACCGAATGGGCCTTACCTGCGGCTTTCAATCAATGGTTGCTTGGCCATAACACCTTCTGTTCAACCCTGGTTGACCGTATTGTGACCGGCTACCCGCGCAGTGAAGTCGACAGCCTGCAGGCCGAACTGGGTTATCAGGACAGTTTCTTCGACAGCGCCGAACACTTCTACCTGTTTGTTATCCAGGGGCCGAAAAGCCTGGCGCAGGAGTTGCGTCTGGACAAACTGCCGCTGAATATCTTGCTGGTCGATGACATCAAACCTTACAAAGAACGCAAAGTGGCGATTCTTAACGGTGCGCATACCGCACTGGTGCCGGTGGCGTTTCTCGCCGGGCTGAACACCGTTGGCGAAGCGATGAATGACCCGCAAATCAGTCGTTTTGTCGAACTGGCGATTGCCGAAGAGATTTCACCGGTACTGGACTTGCCACAGGCCGAGCTGACCTCGTTTGCACAGGCGGTGCTGAGCCGTTTCCGCAACCCGTTTATTCAACATCAGTTGCTGTCGATTGCCCTTAACGGCATGACCAAATTCCGTACCCGTATTCTGCCGCAGCTACTGGCCAGCCAGCAGAAGAATGGCCTGTTGCCACCACGTCTGACGTTTGCGCTGGCCGCGTTACTGGCGTTTTACCGTGGTGAACGTCACGGTGAAACCTTCCCACTCCAGGATGATGAGCAGTGGCTGAGCCTGTTTTCTTCATTGTGGGGTGGCGTTCGCCGTGGTGAGCTTCGTCTCAGTGAACTGGTTGAAACGGTTCTTGCGGACGAGCAGCGCTGGGGCCTTAATCTGAATACCGTGCCGGGCCTGCATGAAAAAGTGACCGAACAGTTGCAGGCAATTCAGGACCGTGGCATGCGTGATGCACTCGCGGATTACAGTTAAGAGGTTGATTATGCATAGCATCATACAGATTCACCCCGCTGATAATGTCGCCGTGGCCTTGCAGGATCTTGAATCCGGTGAGCCAACCGAAGCAGGCGTGACCTTGCTTCAGGCGGTGGTGCGTGGGCATAAGTTTGCGATAAAACCCATCGCTGCCGGGCAGAACATCATTAAATATGGCCTGCCTATTGGCCATGCGTTGATGGATATTGCCGCCGGTGAGTATATTCATTCGCAGAATGCCAAAACCAACCTCAGCGATCTGGACCAGTATCAATATCAACCAGAGTTCGTCGAACTGCCCCCGCAAATGGCCGATCGCGACGTGCAGGTGTATCGCCGTAAAAACGGTCTGGTGGGTATCCGTAACGAGCTGTGGCTGATCCCGACGGTCGGCTGCGTCAACGGGATTGCTAAGCAGATTCAACAACGCTTTCTGAAAGAAACCAATCAGGCCGCCGGTACCGACGGCGTCTATCTGTTCACGCATCCGTTTGGTTGCTCGCAGCTGGGTGATGACCACATCAATACCCGTACCATGTTGCAAAATATGGTGCGCCATCCCAACGCCGGCGCGGTGCTGGTGATTGGTCTGGGTTGTGAAAACAATCAGGTGGATGTGTTCCGCGACACGCTGGGCGAGGTGGATGACGAGCGCGTGCGCTTCATGACCCTGCAAAAATTTGATGATGAAGTGGAAGCCGGGCTGGAACGTCTGCGCGAACTTTATGCTGTCATGCGCTATGATCAGCGCGTGCCGGGTAAACTCAGCGAGCTGAAATTTGGTCTGGAATGCGGCGGGTCTGATGGCTTGTCCGGCATTACCGCCAACCCGTTGCTCGGGCGTTTTTCCGACTACGTGATCGCCAACGGCGGTACCTCGGTACTGACGGAAGTGCCGGAAATGTTTGGTGCCGAACGTATTCTGATGAGCCGCTGCCGCGACGAGGCGACCTTCGACAAAACCGTCCACATGGTGAACGACTTCAAACAGTATTTCATCGAGCATAATCAGCCGATTTACGAGAACCCTTCACCGGGTAACAAAGCGGGTGGTATCACCACGCTGGAAGAAAAATCGCTCGGTTGTACCCAGAAGGCCGGTCAAAGTCCGGTGGTGGACGTCCTTAAGTATGGCGAGCGCCTGTCCCGTCATGGTCTTAATCTGCTGAGTGCGCCGGGTAATGACGCCGTTGCCACCAGTGCGCTGGCGGGTGCCGGTTGTCATATGGTTCTGTTTAGTACCGGGCGCGGTACACCTTACGGCGGTTTTGTGCCAACGGTGAAACTGGCGACCAACAGCGAGCTGGCGGCGAAAAAACCGCACTGGATTGACTTCGATGCGGGAAAACTCATTCACGGTGTCCCGATGGATGACTTGCTCAGTGAATTTGTCGATCTGATCGTTGGCATTGCCGACGGCAAACTGTCGAAGAACGAACTGAATGATTTCCGCGAGTTGGCGATTTTCAAAAGCGGTGTCACATTGTAGTGACGGTTTTTTAGCGTCAGGATGAAGCGGCGTTTCAGTGGATGAGGCGCCGTGAATTTTCTCCTGGCTGGCTATGGATAAGATGTCAATGATGACTGTTTTCTTACATGAGTGACTTCTGGAACGCGCACTACATCTGGTTTGCGCAGGGCGTTGGCGTGCTGGCATTCTTTGTCGGCATTACCATGTTCTTCAACCGCAATGACCGCCGTTTTAAACAACAACTCTCTGCATACAGCGCCATTATCGGCGTGCACTTTCTGTTAATGGGGGCTAATCCGGCCGGAATGAGCGCCTTGCTCAACGCTGTCCGTACCCTGATTTCCCTGAAAACACGCAATCAGTGGGTGATGGTGATTTTTATCGCCCTGACGCTGATTTTCGGCATCGGTAAAGCCAAACACCTGATGGAGTTGTTGCCCGTCGCAGGCACGGTAGTCAGCACCTGGGCACTGTTTCGTACCAGTGGGCTGAAAACCCGATGCATCATGTGGTGTTCTACCTGTTGCTGGGTCATTCACAATGTCTGGCTCGGATCGATCGGCGGTTCGCTGATCGAAGGCAGCTTCCTGCTGATGAACGGCTACAACATCCTGCGTTTCCGCCATCTGCAACGCCAGGGCATTGATCCTTTTGCAGTGGAGACGGCGGTGGGGAAAAAACGCTGATCGCAACGGATGGCTAATCCAGTTTCAGCGGCGGTAATTGGCCGAAAATACTCAGCAGGCCTTCGCCCCAGCCCTTACTGATCATATCGAAATAGGGGTGCCCTTCAGTAATACGGTGCTGCTGCGCGCTACTGTAGCTGTCTGCCGGGTAGATCATCACATCCAGCGGTAAACCTACTGAAAGATTGCTGCGCAGGGTGGAATCCATTGAAATCAATGCGCACTGCATCGCCTGTTCCAGCGCGGTGTTGTAGTTCAGCACGCGGTCAATAATGGGTTTGCCGTACTTGCTTTCACCGATCTGAAAGTAGGGGGTGTCATGCGTTGCTTCGATAAAATTCCCCTGCGGATAAATATGGAACAGCCGCAATCCATCCCCCTGAATCTGACCGCCGAGCAGTAAATTGCAGCTGAAATCAGTCATGCCACCCTGATTGGCGCCGCTGTCGCGGGCTATCACCTCGCGTACCGTTTCTCCCAACAGGCTGGCGGCGTCATACATCGAGGTCGCATTCAGGAGATTCTCGCGCTCAGGATCCAGGCAGCGGCGGTGCAGCAGACTGATGATGCTCTGTGTGGTCGCCAGATTTCCGGCACTCTGAATCACCAGCATCCGTTCATCACTCTGATGAAAAACATGCAGTTTGCGGAAGGTGGAAATGTGGTCCACTCCGGCGTTGGTGCGCGAGTCCGAGACAAAAACCAGGCCAGAGGACAAGCGCATGGCCACACAGTAAGTCATAGCAATCTCTACCTTTTCAGAAAGTCAGGTTCATTGAGGAATATCGAGCATGTGAACCGCCGCGACGGTGTGCATATCTTCACACCCTCCGCCTAAGCGGATACCGCGAACCGGGCATGCATCAAGATAGTCGATACCGATAGCCAGTTTCAAATGCTGATTGGGCTGGCAGGTATTGTTGGTCACATCAAAGCTCTGCCAGCGGTCGTCAAGCCAGGCTTCGGCCCACGCATGCATGGCGACGTGCGCCGAATCTTCGCTGTAGAGATAACCGCTGACGTAGCGGGCCGGAATGCCCAGACTGCGGCAACAGGCCAGAAAAACATGGGTGTGATCCTGACAGACACCCTGTTGCGCGGAAAAGGCCTGCGACGCGCTATCTTTTACCGTGGTGGTGCCGGGGCTGTAGGGCATTTTTAGCAGCAGTTCACCCATTAACGTACACAGACTCTCATGCTGAGCCTGTGGGCGGTAATAGCGGCCGGCGAAGTCACGGATCGCGCCGTCCGCGTGGGTCAGCGGGCTGGTGCGCAGAAAAACCAGCGGCGACAGATGCCCGCAATGATCGTCTTCCACATTGTCTTCTATTTCCACCACGCCATTGGCTTCGATGGTGATCGCCTGATGAGGCTGATCCAACGTCAGGACATGGAGTACATTTCCGTAGGCATCCAGCGTGCGGGTGGCGTATTCGGGCAGGGTGAGATCCCAAGACAAAATTTTCTGATGGCTTGAATCCTGCGGAGTCAGGCGCAGATATTGCGTGCTGCGTTTGACCTGTTGCGCATAGGTGTAATGCGTCTGATGACTGACATTCAGTTTCATTATTGTGCCTCCAGATAAGTTTGATGAATGCTCTCTGCAATGGCGCTGGTTTTACCGAGGAACTGTGTCAGCCATTCCGTCAGTCCCTCTGCCATGATTTCATCCAGCGTGGTGAAGCGCAGTTCAGCATGCAGTGTGTGCACCCGGCGGCGCGGCAAATTGCCGGAAGTGCCGCCAATCAGTTCGAGCTGTTCGGCCATGATCTCTACGCAGGCCAGCAGGGAGCGCGGTAATTCACCCCGCAGGATCAACAGTTCAGCGATCGTCTCGCGGCTAATCTGCTGTTTGTACAGTGTATGGAACGCCTCGCGCGCACTGACTGCCCGCAGCAGAGTGTCCATCCGGTAGTATTCGCGCACCGGGTCTTCATCGGCATTGAGCAGCTGGTGGGTGACATCGAGCAATCGTGCGGTGCTGTCAGCCCGTTCAAGCATGGTGCCGAGACGAATGAAATTCAGCGCGTCGCTGCGCAGTAACGTGCCAAACATCGCGCCGCGAAACAGGTGTGAACGCTCTTTCACCCAGTCGAAAAAGGCGTCAGCACCCAACGACGCCACGCCCTGACGGCGGATCAATTTCATCTCAATCCACGAGGCGTTAATGCTCTCCCACACCTCAGACGACAAACTGCCGCGCACTGCGTGGGCATTATTCCACGCCATCTGCAGGCAACTGAAAATGCTGCTGTGGTTGATATTATCCAGGGCAAAAAAGTTGAGCAGATTGCTCATGGTGAGCTGAGGGTAATGCTCGCTGAACAGCGTCTGCGTGCCGGTCAGCGTCAGCGGAACCATCAAATCATTTTGATCGTCATTCCGTTGGGCGTGATCGCGGATCGACATCATCGACAGTTTGTTCGTGACGTCGAGCAGGCGGGCGATATTTTCGGCGCGTTCCAGATAACGTGCCATCCAGTACAATTCACTGGCGGTTCTGCTTAGCATACGTCGTCCTCCGCACTGTTTTTCTCTGCCGGTTCATCCTCTAACACCCAGGTGTCTTTGGTTCCACCGCCTTGTGATGAGTTAACCACCAGTGACCCCTCTTCAAGCGCCACGCGCGTCAAACCGCCGGGCACCAGGCGGATCTCTGCGCCGGTCAGCGCGAAAGGTCGTAGATCGATGTGGCGCGGTGCCAGACCGTTATCGACGAACGTCGGGCAGGTGGAGAGGGCCAGCGTCTCCTGAGCGATATAATTTTCAGGGCGCGCCCTGAGCAGATCGCGAAAACGGGCGATCTCCGCAAGACTGGCCGTCGGGCCAATCAACATGCCGTAGCCGCCCGCGCCGTGGACCTCTTTCACCACCATTTTTTCCAGATTCGCCAGTACAAAAGACAGCGCTTTTTTGTCACGACATTGCCAGGTTGGCACATTGTTGAGGATCGGTTCTTCGGAGAGATAAAAACGGATCATATCTGGCACGTAAGGGTAAATGGATTTGTCATCGGCCACGCCGGTGCCAATGGCATTGGCCAGCACCACGCCGCCAGCACGGTAGACCGACAGCAGACCCGGCACGCCGAGCATGGAGTCTGCGCGAAACGCCAGCGGATCAAGGAAAGCATCATCAAGCCGGCGATAAATCACATCGATTTTGCACGGACCGGACGTCGTGCGCATAAAGACCGCACCGTCTTTGACGTACAGATCAACGCTTTCTACCAGTTCGACGCCCATTTGCTGGGCGAGGAAACTGTGCTCGAAATAGGCGCTGTTAAAGCGTCCGGGGGTGAGTACGACGACGGTCGGATCATTGACCGGTGTGCTTTCGCGCAGAGTTTGTAACAGGTGGGAAGGGTAGCGGGAAACCGGCGCAATGCGCTGTTCGGCGAACAATTCAGGGTACAACCGCATCATCATTTTACGGTTTTCCATCATATACGACACACCGGACGGCGTGCGCAGGTTGTCTTCCAGAACGTAGTATTCGCCATCGCCACCGCGCACCATGTCAGTTCCGGCAATGTGCGCGTAGGTATCGCGGTGCAGGTCGATGCCCTGCATACACGGCTGATATTGATCATTCGCCAATACCTGTTCGGCGGGCACAATACCGGCCTTCAGGATGTTTTGATCGTGGTAAATATCATGCAGAAAAGCATTCAGTGCCTGTACGCGCTGACGGATCCCCAGATCCAGCATTTTCCACTCGTTAGCGGGAATAATACGCGGCACGCTGTCGAACGGAATGAGCCGCTCGGCCCCGTCATCTTCGCCATACACATTAAAGGTGATCCCCACCCGGTGAAACAGCAGCGCCGCTTCTTCTTTCTTGCGCTGAACGGCTTGTTGATCGGCCTTCTGTAACCACTGCCAGTAAGCCTCATAATGGCTGCGATGTTGCCCTTCAGCCATTAACATTTCATCAAAAAAGGGTGAATCGGAAAGGTCGATGTTGATCATATTCACCTCAATGACAGGTCGGGCCGTTGCATTTTTTCAGAGAATTTTTTTATGTGACAAAAGGAACACGCACAAAGTGTGCCAGCGTGCATAAACCGCAGAAAAGCGTCTGAAAATCAGCATTTACGCGCTATTTCGGTGCGCGATAGCCACGGGCTGCCTGAATTGAGGGCAAAAAGAGACGGTGTTTTTTGAGTATGGTCGCTGATGAAGCAATCACCAGCACAGGCGAAAGGGCATAAAAAAGGCCAGCCGGAGGGCTGACCTGATCACTGCGCTGTGTTGGAATTAACGACGTACAGCGATGGCTTCGATTTCGATTTTCACGTCTTTTGGCAGACGAGCGACTTCAACGCATGAACGTGCCGGGAACGGCGCGTTGTGCTCGGAGAAGAAGGCTTCGTAGGTGGCGTTAACGGTGGCGAAATCGTTAAGGTCTTTGACGAACACGGTGGTTTTTACGATGTCGGACACTTTCAGATTCGCGGCTTCAACAATCGCTTTGACGTTTTCCAGCGACTGACGTGCCTGAGCGGCGATATCGTCGGGCACGGTACCGGTTTTTGGATCCACCGGGATCTGCCCGGAGGTGATGATCATGCTGCCAAGATCCACACCCTGAACGTAAGGACCGATGGCTGCTGGTGCATTTTCAGTACTGATTTCGCGGGACATGTTGTCTCCTGATTTGAGTTGATGGATTTTAAAGCTGGCATCCAGTATACCCTAAATAATTCGGGTGATAGAGCGTCGCTAACGCACCTGCAACTTGAAGTATGACGGTGATACTCAGTCGTTATTCATCACCACCTGGTGCTCGAACTCTTTTTCACAATATTTGCATTGCAGATGCACGTTCCCCTGACGCTTTTTCACCGTAAAACTTGATGCCACCGGCTCCGAGCGGCTGATGCAATTGCTGTTCGGGCAGCGCAATACGCCTTCGATATGGTCAGGCAGCGTCGGCATCAACTTCTTCACCACTTCATAATTGTCAATGCGGTTGACCGTGGCGTTTGGTGCATAGACAGCCAGCTGGTTCACCTGTTGCTCGGTCAGGAACGTGTTCTCGATTTTGATCAGATCTTTGCGGCCAAGCTCGTTGGACGGCAGATTCAGGCCGATGGTGATGCGTTGATCGGTTTCGGTCAACTTAAACAGCGACAGCAATTTGAAGCCGATTTGTGCCGGAATATGGTCAATCACCGTGCCGCATTTGATGGCTTCAACCTGAAGTTTATTGTCGTGAGTCATTCTGTTTTCTCCTCAAGTTTAGTGGGCGGTATCGGCATTCAAAACCAGTGCCAGCAGGGCCTGACGGGCAAAAATCCCGTTTCCAGCTTGCTGGAAGTACCAGGCATAAGGGGTTTTATCGACGTCGGTGGTGATTTCGTCAATACGCGGCAACGGATGCAGCACTTTCAGGTGCGGCTGGGCACCGGCCAGGTCGGCGGCGCGCAGAACAAATTGCGCTTTGACGTTGGCGTATTCGGACGGATCCAGACGCTCTTTTTGCACGCGGGTCATGTAGAGAATATCCAGCTCGGGCACCACGTCGTCGATGCTTTCATGCAGGCTGTATTCAATGCCTTTCTCTTCCAGCAGGGAGAGGATATAGCCCGGCATGGCCAGTGCGTCGGGGGCGATAAAGTAGAAACGGTTGCCTTTGAATTTCGCCAGTGCCTGCGCCAGTGAGTGGACCGTGCGGCCATATTTCAGGTCACCGACCATGGCAATGTTGATGTTATCGAGGCGGCCCTGGGTTTCACGGATGGTGAACAGGTCGAGCAGGGTTTGCGTCGGGTGCTGGTTGGCACCATCACCGGCGTTCAGTACCGGAATGCCACCAGAGAACTCAGTCGCCAGACGCGCTGCGCCCTCCTGCGGGTGGCGCATGACAATGGCATCAACGTAAGTGCTAATCACCGAGATGGTGTCCGCCAGTGTTTCCCCTTTCTTGCCAAGCGAGGTGTTCGAACCATCGGCGAAACCTACCACAGACGCGCCAAGGCGGTGCATCGAGCTTTCAAACGACAGGCGTGTGCGGGTAGAGGCCTCAAAGAAACAGCTGGCGATCACTTTATGTTTCAACAGTTCAGGTTGCGGATTGGCTTTCAGACTGGCGGCGGTGTCGAGCACCAGCTCCAGCTCTTCACGGCTGAGATCGTTGATTGAGATAATGTGTTTTTGGTACAGCGGATTGGCCATTGTCACTTCCTCTACTTGTCTGCTTGGGCTATCGATTCTCAAATTTTGGACAAAAAAAAGCCCCTTTAAAAAGGGGCTTTCATCAGATCGGCAATGCAACGGAAGAACAACGGCAGCGGACTGCCTTCTGGCACAGTGTTTTGTGACTGTTTTTGAACACAGCAAACCTGTCGATTGTTCATGGGTTCTCCCGGCAAATTGTCGCGCATTATACGCCCGTGATTGACGACATCAAGTGGAAAAATCACACACAGGCAATCGATTGGCTTCCGGCCAGCACTGAGACAAAAACTGTTAACTGGATCAAGTGATGGTTTCTCCGGGTGCATTATCATGCGATAACATTGAAACGCGATTTCATTTTACTTCAGCGAAGGGAAAACCATGTTAACTGGAAATATTCATCAACTGCATCTGCTGCCTTATCTGCCTGCGGAACTGCGCGACGCCATCGAGTATGTGAAACAACACATCACGGCTGAAACGCCGCTCGGCAAACACGATATTCGTGGTAACGAGGCTTTTGTGCTGATCTCCAATGATTCTACCGAGCCGCAATCCGTGCGGCGGGCAGAGTTTCACGCCCGTTATTTGGATATTCAGATTGTCCTTAATGGCACCGAAGGCATGACGTTCAGTAATCTGCCTGCCGGTAAAGTGGATACCGACTGGCTGGCCGACAAAGACATCGCGTTTTTACCCGCCGGTGAGCAGGAAAAAACCATCGTCATGCACGCCGGTGACTTTGTGGTGTTCTATCCCGGCGAAGTGCATAAACCCCTATGTGCCGTGGGCGAACCGGCCAACGTGCGCAAAGCGGTAGTGAAAATGTTAGTTAACGCTTAAAGATTTTCATCCGCCAGCGGCGTAAGCGGCCGAGGCGTTCCGGGGCTTTGAGCTTGTGTTTAACCCATATCACCTGCCACGGTTGCAGACGCATCTGGCCGGTAAACGCTTCGCCGCCAATCAAATCTTTGCCCTCAACGGCCAGTTTCACCACCTGAGACTGGCCGCTGATATTGAAGACGCAAGTCACTCGGTCTTCGGTCTGCGGGTCATAACGCTCCATCGCAAACAGTGATTTCCCTAAATCAAATACCCGCTGACCGGCCTGTGGAGAAAACGCCGGGTGCGCACGGCGGTGCTTAACTAAATCACTCAATCCGCTAAAGACACGGGCGCGTAAGCTGTCGGATTTTTCCAGCTCGGCCTCCAGTTCGTCCAGCTTCAGTTTCTTACGGTTGATGCGGCGGTTAATCCCTGACTGGTGCATGCCGTCGAGATCGTTTTCGCTGCCCAGCAGGCTGTGGATATAAATTGCGGGCACGCCAACAAATGACAGCAACAGCGCCTGCGCGGCGAGGAATTTACGCGCCTTCAGTTCGACGTCATCTTCCTGCTCGGTCAGTGCGCTGAGGTAGTTAATATTCAGCTCATAGGGCGAATGCGTGCCGTCGCCGTTGTCTTTGTAGGAGACGCGGCCCTCTTTGCGCAGCGTTTCCTGCGCCATGTATTTGCGTTCATCGTCGTCGAGGAAGGTTTCGGTCGGGCGTAACCCGATGCCGTCATGGCTGGCCAGAAAATTGAAATAGGTGGTTTTTGGGTAACGCGCTTCGGCGTTCAGACTTTGTGCCCACTGAGTCAGCGTGGTGGTGTCCTGACGCAAAAAGGCATGTAGCGTGAGCGGCGGCAGCGGGAACTGGTACACCATATGCGCTTCATCGCCTTCACCAAAATAGCTGATATTTTCATGATGCGGCACGTTGGTTTCGGTGATCAACCGCGTGCCGGGGATCACTTCGTCGAGAATGGCGCGCCACACTTTGATGATGTTGTGTGCCTGAGGCAGGTGGATGCAGCGGGTGCCCGCTTCCTTCCAGATATAGCCAATCGCATCGAGGCGAATTGACTGCCCGCCGCTGGCCGCGTACTGCAACAGCAGGTCGATGCTCTCCAGCAATACCTGCGGATTCTTGAAGTTGATGTCCACCTGGTCTTCGCTGAAGGTGGTCCACAGATACAACTCGGTGCCATTGGCTTTGATAAAGGGCGTCAGCAGCGGTGAGGCACGCGGACGTACCACGCGGCTGTAGTCCAGCGCCGGGTTGGCGTCGATAAAGTAATCTTTGTAGTAAGGCTCGTCGTGCAAATAGCCTTTCATCCAGTCGCTGGAGCGCGAGATGTGGTTGATGACGCAGTCGAACATCAGATTGAAGTGAGACGAGAGTTGATGAATATCGGACCAGCCGCCCAGGTGTTCGTCAATGCGGCGGTAATCGATGACGCTGAAGCCGTCATCTGAGCTGTAGGGGTACATCGGCAGAATGTGAATGTCGCTGATCACTTCGCGTAAGTACTTGTCCGCGAAGTGATTAAGCGTCTTGAGTGGTGGCTGTTCACCTTGCGTAATATTATCGCCGTAGGTGATGAGATAGATATTGGTGCCATCCACCCACTCGGTGGTGCGGTGTTTACCGTAATTCCATTTCTCTGCCAGGTGGAGAATTTTTTTCAGCAGGTCAGCAATGTGTTCCTTGGGATAAATCCGGCTCAATAAACTTTCCAGCCTTAGAACGTATTCCAAATTCACTGATTTCATAAGCGGGCCCTTTTTCTTACTTCTCTGCCTGAAGGCGGCAAAAGAAGAAGTGCTTTCTAAAAAGGTTAGTTGAAAAAGTGGCATTTTGGCGGGGATATGACGTGAAAAACTGCAATGTTATGTAAAACGAGTGAGGATTATTACCGAAAAAAATGACCCGACGCGCGGTTAAAGCAGGGCGTCGGGTCAGGGGAGATCAGAGAGAGCCAAGTGTGGCGACCATCACGGCTTTAATGGTGTGCAGGCGGTTTTCTGCCTGATCAAACACCACGCTGTGCGGGGATTCGAACACTTCATCGGTCACTTCCATACCGCCATGCAGACCATACTCTTCGGCCATTTTTTTGCCGAGCGTGGTCTGGTCGTCATGGAAAGCGGGCAGGCAGTGCAGGAATTTCACCTGTGGATTACCCGTCAGGGCCAGCATCGCACTGTTCACCTGGTAAGCACGCAGTAAGCTGATACGCTCTTTCCAGGTCTCTTTCGGCTCGCCCATCGACACCCAGACGTCGGTGTAGAGGAAGTCAGCCTCTTTCACGCCGGTCGTAATATCTTCAGTCAGCAGGATATTGCCGCCATTCTCCTGAGCCAGATGTTGGCAGGTGGCAACCAGTTCGGCATCCGGCCAGCAGGCTGTCGGTGCCACGAGACGTAAATCCAGGCCGCACAGCGCCGCAGCCTCCAGCAGCGAATTCCCCATATTGTTACGCGCATCGCCCAGATAGGCGAGTTTCATGCCCTCAAGCGGCTGGCCAGGTAGCTGCTCTTGCATCGTCAGCAGGTCGGCCAGCAGCTGTGTTGGGTGGAATTCGTTGGTCAGGCCGTTCCAGACCGGCACGCCGGAGAATTCTGCCAGCATCTCGACCTTGTCCTGACCAAAACCGCGATATTGAATAGCGTCGTACATCCGCCCCAGCACGCGTGCGGTGTCTTTCATCGATTCTTTATGGCCGATCTGGCTACCGCTTGGGCCAAGGTAAGTGACCCTGGCACCTTGATCATAAGCGGCAACTTCGAAAGAGCATCGGGTACGGGTAGAGTCTTTTTCGAAGATGAGCGCGATGTTTTTCCCTTGCAGGTGGGCTTTCTCAGTGCCGTTTTTCTTTGCGGCTTTTAGCTCAGCGGAGAGCTGGAGAAGGGATGAAATGTCCGACGGGGTAAAATCCAGTAACCTGAGAAAATGACGTTTACTCAAAAGACTCATGGTGTTTCTCTCCAATGTTTTTGCATTTCAGAATACATTTTATGATGAATATAAATTCAATTTATATGTATGAATATGCAATTACAACCCCGAAATAAAAACTTTGTCGTTTATAGTGGAGGCTGGCCCTTCGCTGTGTGAAAATAGCGCCCAGATACGTCACATTGATTGAGGACAGAGGCATGGCAAATCGTGAATTGCTGGAAGAACAACGTGAAGAAACCCGCTTAATCATCGAAGAACTGCTGGAAGATGGCAGCGATCCTGACGCGCTTTACACTATCGAGCACCACTTATCTTCAGAGAATTTCGACGTTCTGGAGAAAGCGGCGGTTGAAGCTTTCAAATTGGGTTATGAAGTGACCGACGCGGAAGAGTTGGAAGTTGAAGATGGCACTACCGTGATGTGCTGCGACGTGATCAGCGAAATTGCGCTGAATGCCGAACAAATCGACGTACAGGTTGAGCAACTGATGAACCTGGCCGAAGCTCAGGGCGTCAACTACGACGGCTGGGGGACTTACTTCGAAGGTGACGACGAAGATGAAGACGGCGAAGAAGGCGATGAAGAAGAAGGCGATGTCATCGACGCAGATGATGACGGCAAACGTCATTAATCTTTGGGATAACGCCTTTTAGACTGTTCTTCAGGGCGTTATTGTCGCAGCCAGTTTGCGCCCGGCCAGCGCGGAGGAACCGCAGCGTACAGTCAGTACGTGAGGATTCTGAGCACTGCCCGGGGGCAAAATGGCAAGTAAAATAGCCCAGCCAATATTTACTTAGATATCTTCCCCGTTACTGCCAATCACTTTTTTATACCACTCAAAACTCTGCTTACGTGACCGCGCCATGGTGCCGGTGCCATCATCATTTTTATCCACGTGAATAAAGCCGTAGCGTTTGCTGTATTCGCCAGTGGTGAATGACACACAGTCAATACAGCCCCACGGGGTGTAACCCATCAGATCTACGCCGTCTTCAAACACCGCTTTCTTCATCTGTTCGATGTGGGCTTTGAGATAGGCGATGCGATAGTCATCGTGGATCATGCCATCAGGCCCGGCTTTATCGATGGCGCCGAAGCCGTTTTCAACGATAAATAATGGTTTCTGATAACGCTCGTACAGTACGCTGAGTGAATAACGCAGGCCCACCGGATCAATCTGCCAGCCCCAATCGGAAGCCTTAACGTGCGGGTTCGGTACACTGCCCGCAAAACCTGACAGCCCGTTGTCGTCGCCTGGATTATGGGCAGAGACCGCATTGCTCATGTAGTAGCTCAGGCCCATGTAGTCAGCACAGCCTTCGCGCAGGGCATTGAGATCGCCCGCTTCCATTTTGATATTGAAACCGCGGCGTTCCCACTCTTTGAGAATGTACGACGGGTAGTAACCGCGCATATGCACATCGCCGAACAGATAGCGTTCGCGCATTGACTCAACCGAGTACATTACGTCATCCGGGTGGCAGGAGAACGGATAGAGCGGCACCATGGCGATCATGCAACCTATCTGGAAGTCAGGATTAATGGTGTGACCGAGTTTGACGACTTTGGCGCTGGCCACAAACTGGTGGTGCAACACCTGATACATGGTCTCTTCCGGGTTTTCCTGCTCGGTAAATACCACGCCAGAGCAGCAGTAACCGAACAGCGGATAGTTCCAGTTGCGCTGGTTGTTGATCTCGTTGAAGGTCATCCAGTACTTCACTTTGCTCTTATAACGTTCGAGCACCACTTCGCTGAACTTCACAAAGAAATCGACCACTTTGCGGTTTTTCCAGCCGCCGTACTCTGTCACCAAATGCCACGGCATCTCGAAGTGTGACAGGGTGATCACCGGTTCGATGCCGTATTTCAGCAGTTCGTCGAACATGTCGTCGTAAAATTGCAGACCGGCTTCGTTGGGTTGCGATTCATCCCCTTTGGGGAAGATGCGCGTCCAGGCGATCGAGGTGCGGAAACATTTGAAACCCATCTCGGCAAACAGCGCGATGTCTTCCTTGTAGTGCGAATAGAAATCTACCGCTTCATGGTTCGGATAACGGTAACCCTCCTGCACGCCATCGGTCATCACACGGTCCACGCCGTGCGAACCGCCTGACAGCACATCGGCGATGCTCACGCCTTTGCCGCCTTTATTCCAGCCGCCTTCAACCTGGTGTGCAGCGACCGCGCCGCCCCATAAGAAATCCTTCGGTAACTGCTGACTATTATTCATCACTCAATCTCCCTAATTTTGGGTGGAAAACTTCCACCCAATGTACAAAATATTCATCAAGCCTGGTTCAGTTGTGCCTGGGGTGTTGATGGGGCGGCGGCTTTTGCGCTGGCTTTCGGTGCAGCTTCCACTTCATCGTTGAAGCCCACCAGATAGGTGAACACCGCGCCAAGCACGAACGCGACGGTTATCGACAGCAGGAAGCCGAGGAACTGGGTCATATGACCCTCTTTGAAGAACACCGGCAGAACCGCAATGCCCGGCAGGCAGTAGCTCCAGGAGACAGCATGGAATGAACCGGCAATGGCACCGCCAATCCCCCCCGCCGCGCAGCTGCACAGGAACGGTTTTTTCAACCGCAGCGCCACACCATAAATGGCGGGTTCTGTTATTCCAAACAGGCCGGTGATGCCCGCAGACAGCGAGATACCTTTCATGTCGCGGTTACGGGTTTTCAGGTAAACGCCGAACATGGTGCCGGTCATGGCGAAGACCGCTGAAGCCTGCAGGCCGGTGAAGGTGTCATAACCCAGCGTGGCGTAGTTGCCGACGGTAACCGGCGTAATGCCCCAGTGCACGCCGAGCGTAACCAGTGGTTGCCAGAATGCACCGACCACAAAGCCTGCGACGACCGGGCTGAGATTGTAGAGGGTGTTGTAAACGCCGCCGATAGCACCACCAATCAGGTTACCGACCGGGCCGAATACCAGCAGTGTGAGTGGCACCATGATGGCGATACAGAACATTGGGGTGAACAGATTGCGCACCACACCTGGCAGAATACGTTCGAAGAAGCGTTCAATGTAGGACATCGCCCAGACCATCAAAATGATCGGAATGACCGACGCGGTATAACTCAGGTATTGCACTGGAATGCCAAAGAAATCCAGCGTCGGCGACGAAAGCGGAATGCCAGCGATGTTATTGAGAATATGCGCGATCTGCGGGTTGCTCAGTGCTTCGTGCATCAATTGCTGCATCGCAGGGTCGGCCGAGTTGACGGTGGCAATCTTATTGGCCGTCAGCATATTCATGTAGTCAGGGCTTATCAGCGCGCAGGCACTGATCACCGCTGAAAACGGGTTAACGTTGAATTTTTTGGCGGCGGTGAACGCGACCAGTACCGGCAGGAAGGTGAAGCCGGTCCATGAAACGAAGTTCAGAATACGGTAAGTACCGCTGGCGGCATCCATCCAACCGATAGCGGCGAGGAAAGAGATGATGCCCTGTAAAATCCCGCAGGCGGCCAGCGGATAGAGGAAGGGGGCGAATATGCTGGAGATGATATCCATCAGGCGACTGACGATACCGACTTTGGGTGCGGCGACCGGCGCGTTTTCATCAAGGGTAATGATTTTCAGCACTTGCTTATAAGCATCGCTGACGTGATTCCCTATCACCACCTGCATCTGGCCGCCGGCTTCAATCACCGTGATCACACCTTTGACGCGTTTTAACTCTTCTTTTTCGACAGCACTATTATCTTTTAAAATAAAACGTAATCGGGTTGCACAATGTGTGACGCTAATCACGTTATTATCGCCGCCGATGTATTTCAAAATATCCTGAGCAGTCTGAGCGTAATCAATCGCCATTATAATTCTCCTGATACCCTTCGTGTTTGAAGCTGCAGCTTTAATTGCGCGGGTATGATTTTTATATAGAGGTAAGATTATTATTAATATTTTTTAGGCTTCGGGCGGGAGTGTAGCAAAAGGAGAAATGAAGTCACGATATAACAAAACACATTATTTGGTAGATGTCACATGTGTAAAACGCCCTGTTTTATTTAGGGCGGGGAACAATGCCGGATGTAATTAGCGTTGGAAGTTTTTTGCCGATGGTTTCGATAATATACAAAACGGGGATCTGCGTCGTAATATTATAGTGGCCTTCCAGCAAGATAGGCGGCATGTGGTAGGAGATGTTAAGGTCCGCCATGCGTGCCAGTGTCGAGTTTTCGCTGTTGGTCAGACTGATGATTTTGCAGTTTTGCAGGCTAAACTGGCTGGCAATGCGGATAATTTCTTCGGTTTCACCAGAAACTGAAAGAATAATGGCAATGGCATCCTGATACATATCGCTGTTAATTGGATAATAAGGGTCATCGATATAAGTGCTGAACTTGCCAATATTAGAGAAAAACCGTGCGCTGTATTTTCCCAATGCTCCGGAGGTGCCAATGCCGACGAATATAATACGACGCGTTGCGGCTATTTGCGTGGCAGCCAGATCTAACAGTTCATCGAATTCACTGTTATTAATGCTTTTAAAATAGCTGATGATCTCACTGATGCCAAATGAGACCGGAGGTTTCTCGTCATGTTCCAGATGTAATTTAAAACGAATTCTGAATTCCGAATAACCCTCACAATGCATTTTTTTGCAAAAACGCAATACGGTCGTGGTGGAAACACCGGCGACATCAGCGAGTTCACGGATCGTCATGTACATGACCTTATCCGTATTTTTAATGATGGTGTTGTAGACCATCAACTCTAATTCATTCAGCGTCGAAATTTCTTTATAAGTGAACATGCTGATGCCTGAACCTTTCATTAACTGTGTTAATCATTATAGGTGTTTCAGCATGGTGACTTCGCAATCAGTATGACCGGTGCTACCGAGTGCGCTATCAATATGGGCAAAGCCTAAACGCTCATACAAAGCGACCGCCTGCGTCAGGCTGGCCGTAGTTTCTAAATAACAGCGTGAAAAAGCCTGCGTGCGGGCGAACTCCATCGCTTGCAAAGCCAGTTTTTTGGCCAAACCCTGGCCGCGTAATGAAGGAAGAAAATACATCTTCTGTAATTCGCACAAATCCGCTTCTGCGCCGCTTAAGGGTGCCACGCCGCCGCCGCCTGCAATTTGCCCATCGAGTTCTACCACCCAGTAGGCAGAGCGTGGCTGGCTGTAAGTCTCGTAGAGATGGTCGAGATTCGGGTCAGCTACCGTATAGCCTTTATCAGCCGTCAGGCCGAACTCAGCGGACACATGGCGGATGACGTTAGCAATGGCGGCATTATCTTCTGCCCGGATAGGGCGCACCAGCAGTCTCAGGGGCGTTGCGGTAGACATATTGCTCACTCGTTTTTTTATAGGCTTAACAAGGTTCAGTCCGACTTAATACCATCTAAAGGCGCGCAGATGCAACGCTCCCCGCACATCCCCTCGTTTTTAGCCTTGTAATGAGAATCTTTTTCATCTGAATTGTAAATAATTCATTGCCTGAATGTATACGTGCATGATTAAATCTTCAACGTTCCACTGGGTACTTATCCTCTCTTTTTTTGAAGAGAGAGGGTTTCTTATTGCTTTCAGGACGAAAGATAAAAATGTCTGATAATAAACAACTTAACGAGTCATACCATGCGGTTCGTTTTCATGGCAGGGGTGGGGAATATTTCGCGATTTGGTTAGTCAATGCCTTACTGACCATTATCACATTAGGTATTTACTCCGCATGGGCGACGGTGAGACGACGTCGTTATTTCCTGGGAAATACTGAGATTAATGGCGATCGTTTCGATTATCACGCGAAGCCAATGCAAATATTGAAAGGGCGTTTGCTGGTCGTGGCCGGAATCATCGTGTTTTATATTCTGGTGGCTCTCATGCCGCAATTGGCACTGGTCTTTGTACTGGCGTTTCTGGCACTGTTGCCGTGGGTCATTATCCGCAGCTGGCGCTATAACGCCATCATGACCAGCTACCGTGGCGTGCGTTTTAACTATCACTGCAAAGTGGGGCGCGCCTACTGGACTATGTATCTGTGCCCGATTTTGCTGATACTGGCGCTCTATTTGCCGGTTGCCATCATCATTATGGCCGTCGTGCAGACCGGCAGTATTACTGCGATGTTGCTGTCCGCGCTGATTGTCGTTGTGGGTCTGATATTAGGTGTTGCTGCTGTGCAAGGTATTATCAGCGCCATGCAGCACGATTTGTACGTGAATAATATGTTCTTCGGCAATGCGCCATTCCAGGCGTCATTAAAGAAAAAAGCCTTTATTAAATTCAGTCTGCTCGGTCTATTGCTGTTTGTACCTTTCCTGATTGCAGCGTTCTGGCTGATGGGCTCATTTATCGTGACCCTTTATCAGATTGCTATGATGGGGGATATCTCCACTGATACTACCAACGCCATTATGATGAGTTATTTCTTTAGATTCTTTATGTCGATGGTCATTATCTTCGTGGGTGCATTGGTGGTAGCCAGTTATCAGGTGGTGGCGATCCGTAATTACGTCTTTAACCAGACTAAAATTGACGGCCACGTGCAGCTGCATTCATCGATGAAAACCCTGTCGTATCTCGGTCTGCTGTTCACCAACACGCTGATTGTGATCTTCTCGCTGGGTCTGGCGACGCCGGTGGCGCATGTGCGTTATGCGCGTTATATCGCTAATTGCACGGCGGTTGAGGGTGACCTTTCCCTGCTGAACGTGCAGGCGCACCATGACACCGCCAATACGGCAGTGGCGGAAGAAGTGGCGCAGGCGTTTGATCTTGGTGTCGGGATCTAATGCATGACGCTTGAAGGCTTTTATCAGCCTCCCGGACGGGCAGCTCGCGAGGCTGCCCGTCTCTTTTTAGGCGATGAACAACGCCTGACGCTGTCCGCGCAGGACGTCACGCAGACGTTCACCTTGTCTGAGATCTCGGTATCCGATGCGCTCGGTACCATTCCCCTGTTTCTCCTTTTTCCCGACGGCGGCCGTTTCGTGCCAGCCGACGACCCGGCTTTCCGCCACTGGTATCAGCAGCGGCGCAAACCCGGTCTGGTTTACCGCATGGAGAGCCACAAACGCGGCGTGATGGCCACCCTGCTGGCGACCTGTCTGCTGATTGTGTTCTACGTCTACGGTTTGCTGCCGTGGGCCAGTAACGCCATTGCGCTGCGCATACCGACCTCCGTCGAGCAAAGCGTGGGGCGTCATACTATGACGCTACTACAGGCCAGCGATTTTAAACCGACGGCGCTGCCCGTGGCGCGACAAAAGCAAGTCGACGTCTTGTTCCAGCAAGTATTGCCTGATCTGCTGCGTGAGGGCCGTACGCCGGTTACCCTCAGGCTGATGAACATTCCTGATGTCGCCAACGCTTTTATGCTGACCGACGGCACGCTGGTGCTCAGCGACAAGCTGGTGGCACTCAGCCCCAGCGATGACGCGCTGGCGGCGGTGATGCTGCATGAGATGGCCCATCACGTTTACCGTCACCCGATGCGTATGCTGGTGCGCTCCTCGCTGGTGTCGCTCAGCCTGTTGTGGATGACCGGCGACGTCAGCGGTGTAGGCGATACGTTGTTACAGACGGCTTCTCTGGCTAACGAGTTGCAGTTCTCGCGCGGGATGGAGCAGGAGGCCGATGACTGGGCGATTATCGAAATGAAACGTCAGGGACGTTCACTGACGCAGATGGCCGGGATGTTCCGGCTGTTAGCGGCGGAGTCAAAAGATGAGCAGGGCAGCGGTTTGCCTGACTGGTTAAGTACGCACCCGGCCATGCAGTCGCGCATCGAACATATCGAAGCGGCGGCGCAATAAAAAAGGCCGCTTTCGCGGCCTTTTCTTTACGACTTTCTTTTCACCAAACCTTACAGCGCAGCGATGGTGGCTTTCTGTTCTGCAATCTTGATTTTGGCTTCGCCACAGGCTGCCAGACGGTCGCGCTCTTTAGCGACAACGGCTTGCGGCGCACGCGCCACAAAACCTTCGTTAGACAGCTTGCCTTCGATAGACGCAATCTCACCGTCCAGTTTCGCCATCTCTTTGTCCAGACGCGCCAGTTCAGCGTCTTTATCAATCAGACCGGCCATTGGGATCAGCAGCTCAGCACCTTCCACCAGTTTGGTGACAGAGACCGGGCCTTTGTCGCCCGCAGGCAGAATGGTGATGGACTCCAGACGGGCCAGCGAGGAGATAAAGTTCAGGTTCTGTTCCACACGACGCTGTGCTTCTGCGCTTGCGCCACGCAGCAGCAGTTCCAGCGGTTTGCCCGGTGACAGGTTCATCTCGGCGCGTACGTTACGGATGGCAATGATCGCCTGCTTAATCCACTCGAGATCGGCCAGTGCCAGTTCATCGGCTTTCGCCGCGTCAAATTCCGGGAAAGGTTGCAGCATGATCGTTTCAGCGGTAATGCCTTTCAGGGTTTTCACGCGCTGCCAGATGGTTTCTGTGATGAACGGGATGATCGGGTGCGCAAGACGCAACAGACCTTCCAGCACTTCTACCAGCGTATGACGGGTGCCGCGCAGTTGTGCTTCGCTGCCGCCGGTCATGACCGGTTTAGTCAGTTCCAGATACCAGTCGCAGAACTGGTTCCAGGTGAATTCATACAGAATGCTGGCAGCCAGATCGAAGCGGTAGGTGTCCATCGCGTCGCGGTAAGCTTTCACTGTGCGGTTATATTCCGCGAGGATCCAGCGGTCAGCCAGTGACAGCTCAAGTTCGCCGCCGTTCAGGCCACAATCCTGATCTTCGGTGTTCATCAGTACGAAGCGGCTGGCGTTCCACAGCTTGTTACAGAAGTTGCGGTAGCCTTCAAGACGCTTCATATCCCAGTTGATGTCGCGACCGGTTGAGGCCAGCGCGGCCAGCGTAAAGCGCAGGGCGTCGGTGCCGTGCGGTTCGATGCCGTTCGGGAATTGCTTCTCGGTGCGCTTGCGGATTTTCTCTGCCAGCTGCGGCTGCATCATGTTGCCGGTACGTTTTTCCAGCAGATCTTCCAGCGAGATACCGTCGATCATATCCAGTGGATCGATGACGTTACCTTTCGACTTAGACATCTTCTGCCCTTCGTCGTCGCGGATAAGACCGGTCATGTAAACGGTGTTGAACGGAACCTGCGGTTTACCGTTTTCGTCTTTCACGAAGTGCATGGTCATCATGATCATGCGTGCGATCCAGAAGAAGATGATGTCGAAGCCGCTGACCACCACACTTGAAGGGTGGAAGGCTTTGAGATCAGGCGTCTGCTCTGGCCAGCCCAGCGTGGAGAAGGTCCACAGGCCGGAGGAGAACCAGGTGTCGAGCACGTCTTCGTCCTGCGTCAGCACCACGTCTGCGCCCAGGTTGTGTTCGCTGCGCACTTCCGCTTCGTCACGGCCGACGAACACGTTGCCTTCGGCGTCATACCACGCCGGAATGCGATGTCCCCACCACAGCTGACGGGAAATACACCAGTCCTGAATGTCGCGCATCCAGCTGAAGTACATGTTTTCGTACTGTTTCGGGACGAACTGAATCTCGCCCGTTTCCACGGCTTCCACCGCGACTTTCGCCAGCGGGGCAGTGCGCACGTACCACTGGTCGGTCAGCATCGGTTCGATAACCACGCCGCCACGGTCGCCGTAAGGCACGGTCAGGTCGTGAGGTTTGATCTCTTCCAGCAGGCCCATTTCGTCGAAAGCGGCCACCACGGCTTTACGCGCCGCAAAGCGCTCAAGCCCACGGAACTGCTCAGGAATATCGTTGCTGCGTGTGTCGCTCTCTTCGCCGTTGGTGTCGAAAATCTCGGCGGTCTGGCGGATATCGCCATCGAAAGTCAGAATGTTGATCATCGGCAGGCCGTGACGTTTACCGACTTCATAGTCGTTAAAGTCGTGCGCTGGCGTGATCTTCACGCAGCCGGTGCCTTTTTCCATGTCGGCGTGTTCGTCGCCGAGAATCGGAATGCGGCGGCCAACCAGCGGCAGGATAATCTCTTTGCCGATCAAATCTTTGTAACGCGGATCTTCCGGGTTAACCGCTACGCCGGTATCACCGAGTACGGTTTCAGGGCGGGTGGTGGCGACCACCAGATAATCTTTGCCTTCGGCGGTTTTCGCGCCGTCAGCCAGCGGATAACGCAGGTGCCACATGAATCCTTTGGACTCGCGATTTTCCACTTCAAGGTCGGAGATCGCGGTGCGCAGTTTTGGATCCCAGTTCACCAGGCGTTTGCCACGGTAAATCAGATCTTCTTTGTACAGGCGTACAAACACTTCACGCACGGCGTTGGACAGGCCTTCATCCATGGTGAAGCGCTCGCGCTCCCAGTCCACAGAGTCGCCGAGGCGGCGCATCTGGCGGGTGATAGTGCCGCCGGATTCTGCTTTCCATTCCCAAATTTTTTCGATAAACGCGTCGCGGCCATAGTCGTGACGGGTTTTGCCTTCTTCGGCGGCCATTTTGCGCTCAACCACCATCTGCGTGGCGATACCGGCGTGGTCGGTCCCCGCCTGCCACAGGGTATTTTTACCCTGCATGCGCTGATAGCGGATCATGGCGTCCATGATGGTTTGCTGGAAAGCGTGACCCATATGCAAGCTACCGGTGACGTTCGGCGGCGGGATCATGATGGCAAAGCTTTCTTTACTGGTATCACCATGGGGCTTGAAGTAGCCCTGTTCTTCCCAGTGCTCGTAAAGCGGTTGCTCGATGTCTTGCGGGTTATATGTCTTATCCATTTCGCTTTCGTTTTTTAGTCGGTCGATGTAGTGACAGACGGCGGCGTGGCCGTGGTCAACGTAAAACCGACGCTGCGATAAGCTTTGTAGCGATCGCGCGCCAGCTGTTTAAGGGAATCTTCGTAAGGGACGAAGTCTACCACTTCATGGAAAGCAGTAGCAAAATCTGCAAACTGAGGCAGCAGATTGATCAGCAAATCACGCGGCGCATTGCCACGTTTGCCAGGCCAGCACAGCTCAACCGGCGCGCCGAACTTCGGCCCTTCGCCTGCTAAATTGTGCGGGACGAACTGACTGGGGTCACGCTGCCACAAGGCTTCGTCCAGACGCTCTGCCTGCTGCTGATCTTCACAGGCCAGCAACACGCGTTTCCCTGCACGACAACGCTCGGCGGCAATCTGGCAGGCCAGCGCTTCGTGAGAAGTCAGGGTTCCGTCCGGGTCGGGCGCATCGATAAGGAAAAAGGTGGCTTGTTTCATCAGTTATCCAGTGCATTTATCCAGAATGAAACAGGCCGGAGTTAACCGGCCCTGAGTGTTACAGATTGTAGATTAGGCCAATTGTCGCAGCCAGTTTGGGCACGGACAGCGCACAGGAACCGTAGTACGTGACGGTGACGAGCACTGCCCTGGCTCAAAATGGCAAGTAAAATGGCTTAATCGTCGCCGTCGAGACCTGCGCGGTTGAGCAGGAACTGCGCCAGAAGAGCGACCGGGCGACCGGTTGCGCCTTTGTTTTTTCCTGAACGCCATGCCGTACCAGCGATGTCCAGATGTGCCCAGCTGTATTTGCGGGTAAAGCGCGACAGGAAGCAGCCGGCGGTGATAGCACCACCCGGACGGCCACCGATGTTCGCCATATCCGCAAAGTTGGAATCCAGCTGTTCCTGATATTCATCAGCCAGCGGCAGACGCCATGCGCGGTCACCGGACTGCTCGGATGCGCCGATCAGTTCGTGGGCCAGCGGATTGTGGTTCGACAGCAAACCGGTGATGTGATGGCCGAGGGCAATCACGCAGGCACCGGTCAGCGTGGCGACGTCAATCACCAGCTCAGGGTCAAAACGCTCGACGTAGGTCAGGGCATCACACAGCACCAGACGGCCTTCGGCATCGGTATTGAGCACTTCAACGGTCTGGCCGGACATGGTGGTCAGAATGTCGCCCGGACGGAACGCCTGGCCGCCAGGCATGTTTTCACAGCCCGCCAGCACGCCGATGACGTTGAGCGGCAGGTTCAGCTCGGCGACGACGCGCATCGCGCCATACACTGCGGCTGCACCGCACATGTCGTACTTCATTTCGTCCATATCAGCCGCAGGCTTAATGGAAATACCGCCGGAATCGAAGGTTAAACCTTTGCCGACGAGCACGATAGGCTTAGCGTCCGGGTTAGGATTACCTTTATATTCCATCACTGACATCAATGATTCGTTCTTTGAACCCTGACCGACCGCCAGATAGGCGTTCATGCCCAGCTCTTTCATCTGCTGTTCGCCGATGACGCGGGTGGTGATGTTGGTGCTGTAGGCATCCGCCAGTTGACGGGCCTGCGAGGCCAGATAGGCCGCGTTACAGATGTTTGGCGGCATATTGCCAAGATCTTTCGCCGCTTTAATACCGGCAGACACCGCCAGACCGTGCTGAATAGCACGTTCACCGCTGGTCAGTTCGCGGCGCGTTGGCACGTTGAACACCATTTTACGCAGCGGACGGCGTGGTTCGACTTTATTGCTCTTCAACTGATCGAAGGTATAAAGCGACTCTTTTGAGGTTTCGACAGCCTGACGTACTTTCCAGTAGGTGTTACGCCCTTTAACGTGCAACTCGGTCAGGAAGCAAACGGCTTCCATTGAACCGGTGTCGTTCAGGGTATTAATGGTTTTCTGAATCACCTGTTTGTACTGGCGCTCATCGAGTTCACGTTCTTTCCCGCACCCGATAAGAAGGATGCGTTCGGAAAGAATATTCGGAACGTGGTGCAGCAACAGGGTTTGGCCCACTTTGCCTTCAAGTTCACCACGGCGGAGCAGGGCGCTGATGTAACCATCACTGATTTTGTCGAGTTGTTCGGCAATCGGTGACAGGCGGCGAGGTTCAAAAACGCCGACTACAATACAGGCACTGCGCTGTTTTTCCGGGCTACCACTTTTTACGCTGAACTCCATGCACTCTCCTGAATCTTAAAGACAACGGCGGGGGCTGCGGCTAGAATGAATCGCCGGTGACATCTCCCGTCATTGTGTTAACGACCTGTGTTAACCTGAACGGCGTTAGTTTTTATTTTGGCGGCTATAAGTATCTTCCTATAGGACACCCCAATTCTCGGTGTTTTAATACTATTTTAGTGTGAAGGTTGCCATATGATGAGAATAAATGACGGATTAGCGATGAAACTATCGATTTTCCTGCAAAAAGACAAGTTTTCACAGGCGTATTAAGCGTGATCATCATTAGATATCTGGTTAGGGAAACCTTCAAGAGCCAAATCGCAATTCTCTTTATCCTGCTATTAATCTTCTTTTGTCAGAAGTTGGTCAGGGTGCTGGGCGCGGCGGTTGATGGCGATATCCCAACAAATTTAGTCCTTTCTCTGCTGGGCTTAGGCGTGCCAGAAATGGCGCAGCTCATCCTGCCATTGAGTCTGTTCCTCGGCTTACTGATGACGTTAGGCAAGCTTTACACCGACAGTGAAATTACTGTCATGCATGCTTGTGGACTCGGTAAACGCTCACTAATCCTTGCTGCTCTCAGTCTGGCGGTGATCACCGCTGTTTTTGCCGGTATCAATGCATTCTGGGTCAGCCCCTGGTCTTCAAAACATCAGGATGAAGTGCTGGCGGAAGCCAAGGCCAACCCAAGCATGGCGGCCATGGTTGAAGGCCAGTTCCAGCAGGCACAAAACGGTAATGCGGTGCTGTTTGTGGGTAGCGTGCAAGGCAAAGAATTCCATAACGTGTTCCTGGCGCAGCTGCGGCCAAACGGCAATCAGCGACCTTCGGTGGTGATTGCCGATAAAGGTCATATGGAGCAACGCCCTGATGGTTCCCAGATGGTGACTCTCGACCAGGGCACCCGCTACGAAGGCACCGCCTTGTTGCGTGACTTCCGTATTACTGATTTTACCAACTATCTGGCGGTGATTGGCCATCAGACCGTCGCGGTGAATGAAAGTGACTCCGACCAGATGTCGATGCATCAGTTGTGGAAATCCAATGAACCGGATGCCCGTTCTGAGTTCCACTGGCGTCTGACCTTGGTCGCCTCCGTCTTTATTATGGCTTTGCTGGTCGTACCGCTCAGCGTGGTTAACCCGCGTCAGGGCCGCGTTCTCAGCATGTTACCGGCCATTTTGCTGTACTTAATCTTCTTCCTGCTGCAAAGCTCCCTGCGATCAAACGGTGCGAAAGGGAAACTGGATCCGTTGATTTGGATGTGGGTCACCAACCTGGCCTATTTCGCGCTGGCGATGGTACTCAATATGTGGGATACGCTACCGGTACGTAAAATCCGGGCGCGTTTGAGAGGAGCTGCCTGATGTTTGGAGTATTAGACCGGTATATCGGCCGCACCATTTTCAACACCATCATGATGACCTTATTCATGTTGGTGTCGCTGTCGGGCATCATCAAGTTTGTCGACCAGTTGCGTAAAGTCGGCCAGGGTGGATATTCAGCCGCAGGGGCCGGGGTTTACACCCTGCTCAGCGTGCCAAAAGATGTAGAGATCTTCTTCCCGATGGCGGCCCTGTTAGGTGCTTTGCTCGGTCTCGGAACGCTGGCTACCCGCAGCGAGCTGGTGGTGATGCAGGCGTCAGGTTTTACCCGTATGCAAATCGCCTCTTCCGTTATGAAGACCGCGATCCCGCTGGTTTTACTGACCATGGCGATTGGTGAGTGGGTTGCACCGCAAGGCGAGCAGATGGCGCGAAATTACCGTGCCCAACAGATGTACGGCGGTTCACTGCTGTCCACGCAGAACGGCCTGTGGGCCAAAGACGGTAAAGATTTTATTTACATCGAACGGGTGGCAGGTGACAACGAGATCACCGGCGTCAATATCTACCATTTCGATGACGACAACAAACTGCAATCTGTGCGTTATGCCTCGTCGGCAGCTTTCGACAATGGTGTCTGGAAATTGTCGCAGGTGGATGAATCTATCCTGACCGATCCTAAGCAAATCACCGGTTCTCAGACGTTGACCGGCGAGTGGAAAACCAACCTGACGCCGGACAAACTGGGCGTCGTGGCGCTGGACCCGGATGCACTGTCGATAAGCGGTCTGCGCAGCTACGTGAAATACCTCAAACAGAGCGGGCAGGAGTCCAAGCGTTACCAACTGAACATGTGGGGAAAAATCTTCTCGCCACTGTCGGTTGCGGTGATGATGCTGATGGCCCTGTCGTTTATTTTCGGGCCTTTGCGCAGCGTGCCAATGGGCGTGCGCGTAGTGACGGGGATCTGCTTTGGTTTCCTGTTCTACGTCCTGGACCAGATTTTCGGTCCACTCAGCCTGGTGTATAGCATACCGCCGGTGCTCGGTGCACTGTTACCGAGTGCGCTGTTCCTGGTGATCAGTATCTTCCTGCTGCTGAAAAAACGCTGACAAGACAAACACCTAATAGGAAGGGCGCCGTTGAGCGCCCTTTTTTATTGCCGTTTTTGTGAGGCTAAATCTCGTTATTACGCACCAGTTCCGCGACCAGTTCGTTCACGCCGTCACTCATGTTCTTGAACTTGGTCAGCTCGCTGCGGGTCACCACGATGAATACGCCGATACCGCGCTGCGGCACCATCGCCACATACGTGATAAAACCACCGCCACCACCGGTTTTCTGAATAATGCGTGGCAACAGTGGCGTAGGCGCCATCGTTACCCAGCCCATCCCGAGAGAATCCGCCATACCCGGCACGTCCATCCCTTTCAGCGAGACCAGATCCGTGCGCTGGTAATACATCTTCTGCGCCATTTCTGCGGTTGCACTGCGCTTACCGAGGGCGGAAGGCAGGAACTGACGCATCCAACGGCCCATATCCGCCGGGGTGGAGTAGATCCCGCCGCTGCCCGCCGCTGCCGTGGTGTTCAGGCAAGGGCTTGGGCGCAATCCGCTCATCAGCCGCGCACACTGGCTGGCATTCGGGGTCAGCGTGGTATCAATCATGCCGAGCGGTTGGGTGATCTGCTCACTCAGCAACTGGGTATAAGGCTTACGTGCAGCGTTAGAGAGCGCATCAGACAGCAGATCAAACGCCAGATTTGAATAGGCCGCTTTGGCACCCGGCGGCGTGGTCAGTTTGGCCACCCGCAGCCAGCTCCAGCGGTCGCTTTTGGTCGGCCAGGTAAACACCGGGCGATTGGCTGCGCCGCCCGGCTGTTCACGCGGCAGGCCGCTGGTGTGCGTTGCCAGATTCAGCAGAGTCACGGGGGAAGTGCCGCTGTAAGAGGGCACCACATTGCCGCCGGAGTATTTGCGCAGCGGATCGTTGATTCTGACCGTACCCTGCTGCGACAGTTTCACCAGCACTTCACTGGTCATCAGCTTGGTCAGCGAAGCGATGCGGATCACGGAGTCTTCACGCGGGCGGATATCCGAACCGGGTCGGGTTTCACCAAAACTACGAAATACCTGCTGCTGATTATCGACCACCACCAGCGCCATACCCATAGCACCGCTGCCATAGAAAATGTGCTCGGCGTAATCATCAACGACTTGCGATGCCAGACGCGCATTCTGCGCGTGGCTCAACAGTGGCGCGCTGGCAAAAGCCATCGCCAGAAGCGAAAGGGAGAATTTTTTCAACAAACCGGTATCCATCAACAAGGCAAAGTATTCAGGGGTGACGGCTATACTAATGCGAACTTTCCAAAACGGCATGGGAAAAAGTGTGCTGATGCAGAAAAATATGTGAGGAAAACTGTCGAAATTGCAGCGTGATGCCGTTTTTTTCGGCACTTGAACCTGACATACAAGGATAACTATTGCGTGACTCGCTGTGCTGGGTATAATGCCCACGTTTTCCGCATACTACTTTCTGTGCCGAAGTGGCGAAATCGGTAGACGCAGTTGACTCAAAATCAACCGCCGCAAGGCGTGCCGGTTCGATTCCGGCCTTCGGCACCAAAATCAATTAAATCCTTATTTTGTAAGGATTTTTTTGTTTTTGAACTTCAATATCGCGTAACCCTCCTACAAAAGGGTATACGAGCGATGTCCCAGCGTAAAAACCTCTATCGTCGAAGCAGCGGCATTTATGTCGTGCGCATTACCGTTCCTCAACGTTTTCGTCGATATGCTGGTCAGTGTGAGATTCACACTTCAACAGGCACCAATCAGCTTCACGAAGCAAAGAAAAGGTCAGCGCACTTGTTAGCGGCTTGGTATCAGACCTTACTTGAGTATGCAGAATTTGATCATCGCTCTTTGAGCGAAAGCGCTTCGCTACCAAGTGGTGAGGGTATGATCTCATTTAACAAGTTTGCGGAGGTAACTGAGTTACCGGTAATTCAGCTCATTCAGGTAGCAATAAAAGGTAATTTACCTGTTTTCTGGTTAGCGTCCGGCCAGATGGGTGTCTATGTTGAGAATGTCAGTGATATGGTAGAAGGGCATGTGATCAGTGATTTCGCCCTCAAACGTTTGTTCGATTTAGGTAAAAAAAACCGCGCAGTAGGTTATTTACAGCCATTGTCCCCGCTTCAAACATTGCAACGTCTGATGAGCGAAGGTTTTTCTGAGGAAGAAAGAGCATTCAGGGTGGCTGGGCATAATCGCAAGAGCGGCTGGTTATTTGATCTACCTGATATGGTGATCACACCTCAAAACCTAATGCTTAACAAAGTTCAAGCTGAAAGCCTACGGCTTGATTTGTTGACTAAGAGCATCCCATCAGCAGTAAGTATTCATCGCCTAGCTCCAGCCCCTATCACAACTCCCATTGCTGCAATCGCTAATGAGTATGTGAACCGCAAGTATTACTCAAAAACGCTGTCATGGCTTTGTGAGGAATATTTACAGTATCGACGTAAGGGAAAGATCTCTGAAGCTGCTATTGGTGATATTAGCTATTATTTCGGTCTTATGGTTGAGGTAATGGGAAACATTAAGCTAGAAAACTTTGATCGTGATTTTCTCCGATCTTATGAAGGTAAGTTACGTGTGATACCCGCAAATCGGAATCTGATGAAAACAAAACACGGCATTGAGACGCTTGATGAACTCATCATTAAGGTTGCAGAGAGTGGTGATAAGTTGATGTCAGATGAAGCGGTTAGAAAGTATCTGAATGGCGTATTTGGCGCGATCAAGTGGGCTGTTGGTGATGGCAAGCTATTAAAATCACCGTGCGATAGTTTTTTCCCACGGCATGATAAGGAGCAGAGGGAACAAGACCATACTGATATCTTCGAGGGGCATGAGATTTGGGCTATCTTTTCTTTACCGTGGTTTTTCGCTGGCACGAGTGAACGTAACGCACAAGGGCGCTTTCACCATTATCGTCCTTTCCACTATTGGGCACCCTTGTTAGGTTTACTCACGGGCGCCAGAGTTAACGAGCTATCGCAGCTACTGCTATTGGATATTCTTGAAGAAGATGATGTATTTTATATTAATCTCGTCAGTGATGATGAAAGCGGCAAGAAACTGAAGAACGTTAATGCTCGCCGCAAGATCCCTATTCATTCAAAGTTAATTGACTTAGGTTTCATCGAATATGTTAAAGCTTTGAGAAGTGCTGGATACATCCGGTTATTTCCAGAACTTAAGCCACATAAAACAAAAGGATATGGTAGGCCTGTTTCTGCATGGTTCAATGAATCACTGCTGGCGCGTAGATTGAAATTAGAGCGCAACAGAACCAAGTCGTTCCACTCATTCCGTCATTCTGTATCCACTTTACTTAAAGAGAAAGGAGTAAGCCCAGAGCTACGTGCACAACTGGTGGGGCATGTGCGTGGCGAGACGGAAACGCAGGTGCGATATAGCAAAGATCTTAAACCTGTGCATATGGTAGCGGTCATTGAAAAACTGGATTTTGTATTGCCAGAGATCGCTAATTTTAATATTTTGGATGGATTGGCTGCAGTTAGTGATGCGCTAAAAATTAAAAGAAATAGCTAGATTATCTATGCCTTGAAGTAAATGCCCCTAAAATCAGGGGCACAATATCTACGCCCTTCTTGTTTCTATAGCTTTTTTTCTGCTTTCTATGGAAACTCTCCATGTTTCTAATATTTCAATATCTTTAATAACTTCATCGGGATGAGGAATAGGAACCATAGCTATAGCAGCTCCGTCATGTGCGAATTTTGAACACCTTGTCATATTTGAATCTACGAGATGAAAGTCTTCATCTTCAACAACAACATATCTTAATTTCTGTGTTGATATACCCTCAGAAAATCTATTAACTACGCCCTGAAATAGAATTTCCTCAACACTCCTCTCCCATGCCATTCTTAAATGATAATAGGCATCTTGTGTTAGTTTTTTGGTTGATTCCTCATCTCCATTTTTATGTGAGCGGGAAATTTCATTATGCATTCCCCTAAGAGTTTTTACTCTTTTTGAAGTGCTTAACGCATCGAAAGGCAGTCTGTCGGTGTGAACACCAAACCCTTGAGGTGTTTTTCTGATGCATTGTGTTAGATTTTCTGCATTAAGTTCTTGGGATTCTTGTTGAAGAATACATAAGAAATAAATGTCATGCGTAAATATAATTACTTGTCTTTTTTTAGACTCTTCGACGAGTCGTTTTGCAACATGCCATCTGCGGCGATGATCTAAGGATGATACTGGGTCATCAAAAATCACCCCCGACATTGTGTTTGATAAATTTACTTCTGTTAGGAAAGAAGCTATAGCTATTGCTCTTTGTTCTCCTTCGCTGAGAATATCCGATGGCCTTGCACCATTAGATTGTTCTAAAATTAGTTTAAATTGATTTCTTCCTCCTGGGGAGGAATTTTGCATGGTTACACGCAGTTCATGAACGTTTAATGATGCTAACTCTCTGTTAAGTAATGTAATAACTTCTGGCGTGGCAATTGTTCTAGCTAAATCTGTTGATTTTCTTGATATAGCTGTTGTTACGCAGTTAGAGGAGCATTGGCCTAATTTATTACACAGTTCTAGTTTTGCAATAAAATCCAAGACTAGGTCTTTTAAAGTAGTTAATTTTGAACGTGCCAATAATTCGTTTTGTTCATTTATCATCGCCTGCTTAGCGTCAGCATTGAAATTTGCTTCTAAAGCCTTAGCGTCAGCCTCAAGTTTGACGGTTGCCTCACTTAATACGGTATTTGGTGATTCAGGCAGTGCACTGATATCCTCCCAGTTCATTTTCCCACTTGCAGCAGAAATAATATTTTCTTGACGTTTTTTAAGAGCTTTATCAAATGCAGAGCATGCTTCTAATAGTAGTGGAGAGTAGTCTGATAACTCATTCTTTAAAGCTTCATCAATATTTAATTTTAAGTCGGTTTTTTCTATTATCTTGAATGCATTTGTAGCATTGGTTCTTGTCGCAATAGTTAATTTTTCTGCGGCTTGCTGTATGAATTTTTCGAATGAAATTAGTCGCTCAGCGCCATGTTCACCAAGTTCATTTTGGCACAATGGACATTTATCTGTGGGTTCAAAGTTTGGAAATGACTTTGATGGATAGCATTCTTTCGAGAACTCTCTAGCAGAGTCAAAAAGTATCTTCCATGTTTCGTTCCCTGTTCCAATTAACTGGCGGGGAGTTTCTTTAAATTCCTTCGCTGCGATATCTGCTACGCTCTTCGCCGACTTGTATTTTTCAATGAGCGTTTTTAAATTTATTTCATTTTCCGAAGATATGATTGATGATGATTCCGTAATTACTTTTATTAATCCTTTATAACGTAAGGCTTTTTGTCTAAAAATCTGAGCTTTTTGTTTAGGATCTGACTCTGCCAATGTTTTTGTTAGCGTATTAAGTCTTTCATTATCTTGGTCTGTAAGTAAAGCAAGTTGTTCCACTTCTAACGCTGATGTTTGGTGAGAAAGATTGGATAGCAGAGAACCAGTTTTGGTTCTTGTTTTGGATAGTTCACTGAAAACGTCAAGATTTGGGGTGTTAGATTTTATCTCACTGTCTATCTTAGCTCTTAATTTTCCGCAAACACTGACCAGTTCAGTGAGAATATCTAGTCCATAAGGTATATAAGCGAAATCTCCTTGGTTATCAATATAAGCTTTAGCACATAATGAATCAAAAGTTGATATATTCGATAGTTCCACTGGGGGGATTTCACCATCTAGCCAGTGTAGAGATAATTCATTCCCATCTTTTATGACTTCAAATTCTGCTTCAGCTGGCCCAGTTTTTTCAGGCGGTAAGTTTGCGTTTGGGAGTAATTGTTCGCGTTGATCTCTTGCTCTACATACCTTCTTAAGGAGGCGAGAATAACCTGATTTACCCGCGCCATTTTCCCCATATATTATTGTTAATCCGGTTGGTGATATAGGTAGCTCTTCGTTCTCTGCTAAGGCATTTATATTTTTTAAATTTCTAATAGACTTTATCTGAATTAATGATGAAACATTCTCTATAGTGGCGATTTGATCCTCAGTAAATGTTAGTGCTTGTATTTTAATAGGGTTAGGTATGCCGTAATGGGATTTTAAAAGTGCATATACTTCTTCTAAATCTTTTTCGTCTAATTGCCTAGACTCATAAATTCGATTTACAGCATGTTGTTGCCAAGCTGGCAGTCTTGTAGACCAATTTTGTATTTCTTGAAGTATCGACATGCAAAGCCTCCATCTGCATGAAAGGGGGGACGTGCTCAATAGCTATACCACTATGAAGTTAGCGGTGCAGTGATATTTATAAATTTTGTTACTGCAAACGCTTAATCCGTGCCAAAAAACGACCGTTTTCCGGCACCTTCCAATCACACGTTTTCACATTGTTGGAAAATTAGCCTTGGCTTTTCTGGCAGGCCATCCTATTTTCATCACCGTTTTCTGGCAGGGGCCGGATGAGGAGATAACGATGGCGACTTTTGGCTATGGACGTGTTTCTACAACGCAGCAGGATACCGAAAACCAGAGGCTGGAACTCTGGCAAGCTGGATGGAAGATCGACTACTGGTTTACTGATGTGATTAGCGGCAAGGTTCCGGCGATGCAGCGCAAAGCATTCTCTGAATTGTTGGGTAAAATCCGCGAAGGCGAAACACTGGTTGTAGCGAAGCTGGATCGCCTTGGGCGTGATGCGATTGACGTTCTCCAGACGGTCAGGGCACTGGCAGGGCGTAATATCAAGGTGATTGTCCACCAGCTTGGCACAACTGATCTCACCTCTGCTGCGGGTAAACTTCTATTGTCGATGCTGGCAGCAGTTGCGGAGATGGAGCGTGACCTACTAATTGAACGCACTCAGGCGGGATTGTCACGAGCAAAAGCCGAAGGCAAGAAGCTGGGTAGACCTTCCAAAATCGCGCCAGAATCCCGTAGAGTGATTATTGAGAAAAGGAACCGTGGGGTCAGTGTCAGTGCCTTAGCGCGCGAATACGGCGTTTCAAGGGCTACGATCACAAATTTAAACTTATAGTAAAAGAACCTTCTGGGCTATTGACAATAACTGTCAGTTGGGGTGGAATCCCTTTATTCCCCAAGGGGGAGAGCGGGCGCCTCTTATACTTGCCGAAGCTTGGCATGTTTGTAACTCAAAGAGATAAAGCTTATCTATGAGGTCATGTAGCGACTCACTTTTACATAGGTTAGCCCGTGAAAGAATCATTCATATGAAGGTGTTTGATCAAAATGGATCTTGAAAAGAGCTTACTTAATAGTATTCGTGATGAAGCAACCAAACTCTCAATGCGACATCACGCTTACCATAATTCGATAGCTATTGAAAACAATCGGAAGAAAGAAAGAACTACATCGCCAAATTTATTACTAGTAAAAAGACCTGATCACTGGCTAGTTGATAAAAAATACAATCCTTTTTATGTAAATAAACATGCAAAAAGTATTGCCCATTCTATTACCAAGAAAATAAAGGATGGCACATATGCTCCGCAATCTCCTGAATTAGCAAGCATTCCTAAGAAATCAGGAGGAAGTCGAGAGGTTTCAATTTATCAAATTCCTGATGCGGCAGTTTCTACACTTTTTTATCACAGACTGTTGAAGAAAAATAAACATAGGTTTAGTTCTTTTTCCTATGCTTACAGGAATGACAGAAACGTCCATTTTGCAATTCAAGATATATCGGTTGAATTATTACACTCTTCTAGGATTTTTGTTGCTGAATTTGATTTTCGTAAGTTCTTTGACACTATTTCTCATGAGTTTCTGTATGCTCAGTTTGAACAAAATGGTTTCTTGATAAGTAATGAGGAAAGGAATGTAATAAAAGCTTTCTTATGCGGGAGAGATAAGGGCATTCCACAAGGGACTTCAATTTCTTTATTCTTAGCAAACTTAACATGTTGGAAATTAGATAAGCAACTTGAAAAAGAAGGTTTACAATTCGCGCGTTATGCTGATGATACAATAATTTGGTCTAAAGATTATTCTAAGATAAGTAAAGCCTTTGATATCGTATCGGATTTTTCTATTGAAGCTGGTGTAGCTATCAACGAAGATAAGTCAGATGGTATAAGTTTATTATGTAATGAAAAAATGCCATCAGAAATAGCAAGCAGAAAGTCTCATATTGAATTCTTAGGTTATTCTATTTCAGTTGATAATGTATCTATAAAACAAGCGTCTTTAATAAAGATAAAGAGACAAATATCTTTCATCCTCTATAAACACTTAATTCAACCATTGAATTCAAGTCCTCTTAAAGCAGTGAAAATACCTGGAAATGATAAGGATGAAGCGCTGCTAAGTGCTATATGTGAAATTCGAAGGTATCTCTATGGTGATCTTAACGAAGAAATGATCCGCTCTTATTTGAGTGGCCGTAGTAGTAGAATTTATTTCAAAGGTATCATGAGTTTTTATCCAATCATTAACAACGTTGAGCAAATGAAATCAATGGATGGATGGTTGGTTAACGAAATTTATAAGGCAGTCCAAAAAAGATCACGTCAACTTGCAAATCACTCTATGCCGAGAATGCATTCATTGCCATTTTCTGCAAGTAGGAAGGAACTTGTTGCATACTGTGATTCACAGCGTATTCATGGTAAGAAATTAATGAAAATTCCTAGTTTCATGACAATTTATAATGCTATGAAAAAAGGAATCACTGAATCCGGAATATTGTCGGTGACAGATCCTCAGTCAGATAATTATGATTACTAAAGCTGCTTCATATATGTATGAAGCAGTTTGATTACGAGTAATTACTCAAACGAAGCCGCAATGACTTCTCCGGTGTTGGCGTTGAAAACGCAAAAATATTGAAGAGGTGTTTGCATTCCAAGACTATTAATCGCCTTAGCTTGTTGTCCGAACATTTGAATAGTTCGTTTGTTCTCGTCATGCCAGAGGTAGGTGCTGAAAACCGGTTGCGCTTCGCTATCCAGCCATACATGGCGAAACGTTGTTTTCTCATCCATTACGTGCTTGCACTTTTTAACGGGGTTATGATGTGCTTTTGCATAGCATTCTGGGTCGCTAATTGAGCACAAGGCATTTTGTATCTCTGACGGGGGATCTGCGCTAACAGAGGAAAATGCACTCACTCCCAGCACTAATGAAAGAGTTCCCAGAACACCCCATGAAATTGCTCGCAGGCTGCTAATCTGCCATTTTGATGCAACGTGAGTGACTATGTTGTAACAGGCCCAGCTAAGCGCGGCCCCCGTTGCCATAGGTAATAAAAAGTCTGATCCCGCCATGATTCCCTCATTTGCCAAACAACATCACTTCTTGTAGTGAGTGCTGGAGACACACAACCAGTGACGACCATCATACGTTCTTGATTCTATTTGTCACTATTGGTGTTTATTTTGAATCTTGTTAATTGTAGTTATCCAGGCTTCTTATGAGGGTGAATGTGCTCACAATTGGAGATGGTAGATTCAAAATGTCTAATTTGGAGCGTGGCCTTACAGTGATCAAAATTGCACATTCAGTGCATGAAAAAGACCTTAAGAATACAGTTTGGCGAGCGGGTAAAAGAGTTGCGCATAGCCACCGGAATGAGCCAGGAAGCCTTTGCCGATCGGTGTGGGTTTGCGCGTAGCTATATGAGCCGCATTGAGCGTGGCGGCTCTAACGCGTCTCTGGATGCGATTGAGGTGCTGGCTGGCGCTCTGAATGTCGAGCCATGGCAATTATTGGTGTCTAATTTATCTGAAGATAGCGATCCGGAATTACTGGTTCCCTATGCGGCTGATGGCACAAGCTTTCATCCCGGTCTAGCAAGCACCCGCGATGGTTCATTTGGAGTGGGAGAAAAAACCGCTCAGAAGCGTTTTGGCACATTTTCAGAGGCTCTTGAATACCTACGTAACATGAAGACAGCAAGATGGCGTAGGCCCAACCACAGCGGCAATTGGGGAATTGTTACTGCTGTGCGATGGGACAAACTCAGGAAGTAGTGCAGGTATAAGGATTAAAACGCGGAGGGCTGGATTGATGATCAGCATACCTAAAGGATTTGTTGCCTGCCCTAGGACTTCCTTTCCTTCAGGAGGGCAGGTATAAATAGTAAAATACGGTTGCGTTACATAGGCGTTACGTATCAAAAAAAACTATTTTTCTCAGTCAATTCAACGAAAAACTGACTTTCATGTGATTTCAAAGAATGAACCCATAACCGTGACTTTCTCGTATATTTATATTTTCGAGTGATCTTCTTCCCGAGTATCTCAGAAATTAGTTAATATATTAATGAAGGCTGCGGCAGCAGCCAGTCGCGACGATGTCGCGACCGGATACTAAAGCTAAGACAGTTAAAACGCTACAAAGCTAGGCGTTACCTAATTAATGGTTAAGCTCTTTATATAATTGGGTTTTAGGGCGAAATAGCGGGGTTAAATGCAGGGGAATAACCCCTCCCAATAGCTCACCAAACTGCCATTCGGAGGGGGCTACTCTCAAAATCTACCGGCGCTTATACGAATCTAGTCGCCTTAATACAGAGGATAAGGATTTCTTGAGTTGTTTCTCTTCAGATATCTCTCCGGTCATTAATTTTATTATTTGGGCTAATCCCATGTCTGAATGTTCGGATATACGGGAAGCAAGCCAAACATTAACCCAGTGGGGAATATGCATTGCCAGATGTTTTTGTTTGGTTACGGAGCATTCAAGTCTTTCTGTTACTTGATCTATGCCCAATACATGGCATTTACCATCTTTGAATGCTCCTTGCTGCAATTTCTTCCATGTATCGCGATGAGATTTGGATTGATACTGGGCTAGCCCCCATTGCAGGTTCCGGTTTAGCAACAATGCAGCGATTTTTACATCGCCTGTCCATTTTTCGAGTGCAAATTTCTCCGCTAACGACCAATCAAATTCTTCGTTCATGAATAAGTCATCATAAATTTCAGACTTCACTTTCTTACGGTGCCCAATCATCCAAGCCCAGTGTAAATCGATAAGTTGTCGATCTATGCTCATCTGGTTTGGTATATCGTCCAAAGTAGTTTTAACTGAAGGGGGGAGCGCTCTAAATCGAGGTGCAATATGTTGAGTCAGGTTCAGTGCAATCGATAGTTCAACCGCTTCATTTCGTAGAGACAAATATTCTTTTTTTTTCTGCAAGAGTTTTTGAAGCTTTGTTATTAAATCAGCATTATTGCTAGTCTGTGCTAATTTTTCAGCATTCGCTGCAAGAACAGAAAATGGCTTCACTATTGTAGTCGCCGGTTCTGAATCGCCAGATGAAATGTGCACCATTGATACTGGATGGTTATGCAGATCATCAGTCACTAGCATATCAACTGCATGAGTCTCATCTAGGTGTGCTAAAAGTCTGTCGAGTTCTATTGGTAGCTCTTCTGAAAGCTTGTTTTTTCCGCGATACTTCTCATTGTTGCTGTCTATTAAAGTCATCAGATTTCTCAATTCTTGCTATTGATAAGCGAAACGATATTTTCTGGACTTAGGCTTTACAATGCTTTAGATAGGCTATTTTTAAATAAAAACATAACTATTTGATTTTTAATCACATATTTTTTTATGGGATCCTGAGGGAAATAGTTGAAAGATTTATAAACGATACTAGCTCCTCCTACAAAATCATCCTACAATCAGTCTTTAAGAATGATTTTTTAATCTTCTAGTTACGCGATTCGCAAGTTCAAAAAGGCCGATATATTTAAGGTGTTAAATCAGCTGGGCTGGGTATAATGCCCACGTTTTCCGCATACTACTTTCTGTGCCGAAGTGGCGAAATCGGTAGACGCAGTTGACTCAAAATCAACCGCCGCAAGGCGTGCCGGTTCGATTCCGGCCTTCGGCACCAACAGTATGTAAATAGACCTCAACTGAGGTCTTTTTTTATGCCTAAAATCCAGTCCCCGCAAGGCTTCCCTCGCTTTTTCAGTCAACATAAGTCAACCTGATTCAATCTACGTCAACTTACTGATGTGGGTACAATTGTGGGTATATCTCGCTTCGATAATGTTTGTACCCACACAGAACCTTTGAAAGGATATTCAACATGGCTCTGAGTGATGTGAAGGTTCGTACAGCCAAGCCTGAAGCTAAAGCGTATAAGCTCACAGATGGCGACGGCATGGTGTTGCTGGTTCATCCTAACGGTTCAAAGTACTGGCGCTTACGTTATCGCTTTGATGGTAAGGAGAAGATGCTGGCGTTGGGTATATACCCAGAAGTAACGCTTGCTGATGCCAGGGCGCGACGTGATGAAGCTCGTAAGCAGTTAGCGAACGGCATCGATCCTAGTGATAAAAAGAAAACAGATAAGATCGAGCTGGCTGAAACTCGAACATTCAAAGAAGTTGCGCTTGAATGGCATGCCACGAATAAGAAGTGGTCAAAGGATCACAGCAATCGTGTTTTGAAAACCCTCGAGGACAACCTCTTCCCCTCTATCGGTAAATGCAATATTGCCGAACTTAAAACCCGCGATTTGCTGGCACCTATCAAAGCGGTAGAGAAGTCTGGACGTCTTGAGGTGGCTTCGCGCCTACAACAGCGTACGACAGCAATTATGCGCTATGCCGTACAAAGCGGTTTGACCGACTACAATCCTGCGCAGGAAATGGCTGGAGCCGTCGCTACAGCAAAACGGCAACATCGGCCCGCCTTAGAACTTAGCCGTACTCCTGAACTACTTCACCGTATCGACACCTACACCGGCAGACCGCTCACTCGTTTGGCTATAGAGATGACGTTGCTGGTATTTATCCGTTCAAGTGAACTGCGTTTCGCCCGTTGGTCAGAGATAGACTTCGAGACATCAATGTGGACGATACCGGCAGACCGCGAACCATTAGAAGGCGTTAAGCACTCTCACCGTGGGTCAAAGATGCATACGCCACATCTGGTACCCTTATCTCGGCAGGCCCTTACAGTCCTTGAGAAAATAAAACGGTTAAATGGTAATCGCGATTTAATTTTCGTTGGCGATCATGATCCTCGCAAACCGATGAGTGAAAATACGGTGAACAATGCACTCCGGGTGATGGGCTATGACACGAAAGTTGAAGTCTGTGGTCATGGTTTCAGAACCATGGCATGTAGTTCATTGATTGAGTCAGGGATTTGGTCAAAGGATGCGGTAGAACGGCAGATGAGCCATTGTAAGTATCCCACCAAAACGGCCCATTCACTTTTAGAGATCTTCCGACATACTAATTATGTCCCCGAGGAGATCGCTATGCGTAAAATCCGTTTCACCGAGCACCAGATCATCGCCGTACTGAAATCAGTCGAAGCTGGCAGGACCGTCAAAGATGTGTGCCGCGAGGCCGCTATTTCCGAAGCCAGCTACTACAACTGGAAGGCGAAATATGGCGGGATGGAAGCCGCTGATATCAAAAAAATCAAAGATCTTGAAGACGAGAATCGTCGTCTGAAGCAGATGTTTGCCGATCTGANTGTAAGTATCCCACCAAAACGGCCCATTCACTTTTAGAGATCTTCCGACATACTAATTATGTCCCCGAGGAGATCGCTATGCGTAAAATCCGTTTCACCGAGCACCAGATCATCGCCGTACTGAAATCAGTCGAAGCTGGCAGGACCGTCAAAGATGTGTGCCGCGAGGCCGCTATTTCCGAAGCCAGCTACTACAACTGGAAGGCGAAATATGGCGGGATGGAAGCCGCTGATATCAAAAAAATCAAAGATCTTGAAGACGAGAATCGTCGTCTGAAGCAGATGTTTGCCGATCTGAGTCTGGAATGCCGGGCGCTGAAAGACGTCATCGAAAAAAAGCTTTAAAACCAGCGATAAAGCGTGAGCTCGTTAGTTATCTGACCACGCAGTTTACGATGAGCATACGCCAGGCATGCAGGACGTTATCGCTGAGCAGGACGGTGTTTCGTTATCAACCGAATACACGGCGTGATGAAGCGGTGATCCAGAGGCTGACCGAGGCGGCTGAACGCTATCCCCGCTACGGATTTAAGAAGCTTTTTCAGGTGCTTCGCAGGCAGGGCCACGTCTGGAACCACAAGCGTGTACACCGGATTTACTGTCTGCTAAAACTCAATTTTCGTCGTAAGGGTAAACAACGCCTGCCGGTGCGCAATCCGGCACAGCTGGCAACGCCGGAAGCACTGAACCAAAGTTGGTCGATTGATTTTATGCACGACGCGCTAACATGTGGCCGACGTTTTCGGACTTTCAATGTTGTCGATGATTTTAACCGTGAAGCTCTGGCTATCGAAATTGACCTGAATATCCCGGCGCAGCGGGTCGTGCGGGTGCTGGACAGAATAGTAGCAAACCGTGGATATCCGCTGAAGATGCGGATGGATAACGGACCGGAACTGATATCACTGGCTCTGGCGCAATGGGCCGAAGAGCATGGCGTGATGCTGGAATTTATCAAGCCAGGCAAACCGACGCAAAACGCATTTATCGAACGGTTTAACCGAACGTACCGGACCGAAATACTGGATTTTTATCTGTTCAGAACACTGAATGAAGCACGGGAAATAACGGAGCGCTGGCTGAATGAATATAACAGTGAGCGGCCTCATGAATCCCTGAATAACCTGACGCCGGAAGAATACCGGCTGATGGCTGAGAAACCGGAAATCTCAAAAAGTGCCTGGAACTAAAGCTGGGATACTTACANGCTCTGGCGCAATGGGCCGAAGAGCATGGCGTGATGCTGGAATTTATCAAGCCAGGCAAACCGACGCAAAACGCATTTATCGAACGGTTTAACCGAACGTACCGGACCGAAATACTGGATTTTTATCTGTTCAGAACACTGAATGAAGCACGGGAAATAACGGAGCGCTGGCTGAATGAATATAACAGTGAGCGGCCTCATGAATCCCTGAATAACCTGACGCCGGAAGAATACCGGCTGATGGCTGAGAAACCGGAAATCTCAAAAAGTGCCTGGAACTAAAGCTGGGATACTTACAATGTTAAGTCTATGGCGGAACGTCTAACTAAATATCTCGAACCCGTTAATTTAAGGGCCGTGGCCTGCGAAGAAGGAAAAGCTCTTGGTCAAGGTGCAGATGTTCGTGTTTTCGATATACAACATATCAAAGGTCTAGAATTTGAAGCTGTGTTTTTTGTCGGTGTAGATCAGCTTGCAGAGCAAAAAAATGATTTATTTGATCGTTATCTTTATGTTGGAGCAACTCGTGCAGCCTCTTATCTTGGGATGATTTGCTATGGTAAACTTCCAGATAAAATTCAAGGCTTATCTTCTTTGTTTACAGCAGGATGGAAATTATAAGGATGCTGTTTAATTAATAATACATATATAAATTTATGACTCTATGGTATTCTCCTCCGCGCTTAAATCGCGGAGGAGAGATTTTATTTGGTGTTCTATTTTTTATCAATTAAAAATAGGTTTACCATCTTCGCGATAAAGTTACTTTCTCCTCATTTAATGATTGTAAATACAATCTGAAATCCATATGGAGACTGCTGCAAAGTATTCATGCTTACATGAACTATTCAGTATATTATTTATATTTAGCCTGATTCATCTACAGAACACTCAGATGACAGTGTAAGCACAGTGGTAATTTTATCCATCAAATAACCCCAAGCTTTGCATACAGTTCTTTTTTCTCTTTCATGTTGGTATCCAACGGTGCTACTCGCAATGCCGCTTTCAAATAAGCCGCAGCACCAGAGTAATCACGCATTTGCTCGCAAACTAAAACGAGTTGGCTTAACACATGGAACTTCATTGGAGTTGTTTGGTTTACTTTCTCCAATAGTGCTCTTGCTTCAGGATATTTCGCTTCAAGGCCAAGGATAGAAGATTCTAAATACATGGTCGCCGCGTTTTCTACTTCAGCTTGCTTTCGTTGCAACAACCAGCATTTTGCTTGACTGATATTGCGCAACTGTAGATTTGTCTTAACTATCAGCTCGAATAAATCCGCTGGTTGAGTCAATTTACCCTCGAGCAAGATCGCTTTATTATCTTCTACAACTTTTTCAAAGTCGAATAAGCGGTTGGCACGGTACAAGGCAATAAGTTGCTGATGTAAAGCCTGCAGATCTTTACTGCGGCTATACTCCTGTGACGCTAACTGAGCAGCCTTTTGGTAAGACTGATCGGACATTGCTTCAAGTACCGCACTTGACCAGTCTTGATCAGGTTTAGTCTGAAAAACGGGAGCAATAGCACCAACTTTTAGTTGCTTAGTGGTAGCTGCATCAAATGCATGAATTAAGTCGGAAATAGTTGAAAAGCGAGCCTCTGCTCGTTTTTGTAAGCAGGTAAGAACCACTTGCTCCAGGTCGGTATGAATAGAGCTATTAATCTCTGTCGGAAGCTTGAAAGGTGCGTGGCGCTGAACTTGTGCTGGCGTATCATGGGGAAGCTTTCCTGTCAGCAGCTGGTAAAGCAATACACCTAAACTATAGATGTCGCCCAACAGTAGCTCTTCTAGACTGCCTCTACGGCTATCGACGTTGGAGAACTCTGGGGCTGAGTACAACACAGTCCCGCCATTTTCTCGGGTACGAACGTAAATTTCTTCTGGTAAAGCTGAGCTACCAAAGTCCGTTAACTTCACCAGATCACGTTCACCAACCAAAATGTTATGCGGCTTAATATCTCCATGGGATATTGGCACCGGGAGTTTGGCCAAATAATGCACAGCACAGAGCACTTGACGATATATTTTGAACAACCGTTCATAGGTCTGGCCAAAATTACGCTGCCTGTCATCGAGCTTTTGCGCCAGGGTTTGGCTGGGGAAATACTCCATTTCAATATAGAACCATTCATTATCTATACGGCCCATATCAAAAATTTGCACAATATTCTCGTGCGGCTCGACGTCTAAAAGTTCTTTACCTTCGGCAAGCTGGCGGTCTTCCCGAGTAATATCTTTAGGAATTTTTACTGCGACAATTTTTCCATCTTGCAGGCGCTCCGACCGCCATACCCAGCCATGACTGCCATCACCAAGGCATTCAAGTAACAGGTATTTGTCACCAAGGCGTTTATTCGTCCCTGGCAAAAAATGTGCTGATTTTATATTCACATCAACACCTCATAGTGAATTCTGTCCAAAGCAATCATGCTCAGGTTTTTGATAAATAAAAAGCGACTAAACACCACCTCAACATCAGGAGCGGCGCTTACTTGGGTACCAGTGGACGAAGTAAAACCCATGCGGCAAATGTCTTTCAGTTTTTGGGTATCAGGTGCACCTACTAAGCCTTGGCTCCAGGCACTGAGGGCTAGGGTTTTAGGGGAATGATTCCAGCGCTGTGCTGCTTCCAGTAAGTTTTTTAATTTTTCTTCTAGCTTTTGCTGTCCCTTCGCTGAACCATCAAAGCGTTCAAATTCGATTAAACACATAGGCGATGCAGAAGATTTACGAAACCAGCTCGAGTCTGAGCGAATATCAGCGCCAAATGTGCCTGGAGCCGGGCATTCCACCACCGCCATAAATGACTGTTCATGCCCGAATGTATTCCAAACACTACAGCCTAAGCTGTGGACCAATACATCTTGGTCCACTAGCTTACCGCTTGCTAAAAGTGGAAACGTCTCATTTACCCAAGCAACTTCAGGCATAGGCACCTTAGCCATTGAAAGAGCCCCAAACACGCAATACCTCCGGTGATTCACCACCGTGAATTAATGCCTTACTACCAACTTTAACAAGCAGTGGTGCGGGGATTGATCGACCACACACCAAAGCCTCACCGGTTGATAAACTTGGAAGTTCCTCTAGGTCAGCTTTGCTCACCATATCTGATGCTTTAGCTATAAATCGTTGATCGTCTGGGTTCTTTAAGCGCATCGTAATTAGCGTATTGCATTGAGAGGTCACATCTGAATCTAATTTCGATGGACGCTGGCTCACAATACCAAATCCAACACCAAATTTACGACCTTCACCGGCAATCTTTTTAATAATGCGGTGACTTACCGCATTACCACCGGCCGGGGCAAAATTATGGCCTTCTTCGTAAATGATAAAGCATGGGCGCAGCGGGTCCGTTTTGCTAGATGCTGCTTTTAATATTTCACTAGATAACAGTGCACAAACGACTTGCTTGGCGGTATCACTCAAACCTTGTAAGTCCACAACGACTAAACGCCCTTGTTGATTGCTCGGGCGCCCCACCATTTTGTAAATATCAGTTGGCTCAGCCATCGTTGCACTGTAAAAACTTTTGGCTTCATTAAGCACGCGTGAAAGCTTCATCGAGGCGACGGCGGCACTACGGCCCGATAACGCCTTCGCCTCAGCTTCAGAAAGGTCGTCCCACTCTTTTAACTCTTCAATGCCATCACCTAATAAGAAGCGCAGGCGGTTAATATCTCGTGGCTCTGTCTTATCAGCAGATCGCCAATAACGAATTGCAACATCGAGTACTCGTTGCTGCGGTTCCGTCAAGCCAGGTAATATTTCAGCAATATCGTCCATTTCAAAATGGTCGAACTGAAGCGCTAATGGTGTGTTCTTGCTGGCGTATTTATGTTTAAAAGACTCGTGTTGCGGTGAGTAAACTTGAATACCCGCACCGACAGCTTGAAGCTTTTCAAAGGTCTGTTTAATCAGTGGTAGTGCTTCTTGATCTCGCTTATCGTCAGTGGCATCTAAGAAGCTTGAGAATTGCAGATTACCACCAGCGAGGGCTTTACCGTATTCACCATGTGGGTCAAATACCACCACAGTGCCGTTATTAACCGCGACTAAACGTTCTATAATGCGGCCCACAGTATAAGACTTACCTGAACCCGTCATCGCCAGAACAGCCAAATGCTCAGTGACCAACTTGTTCACGTCAATAAAAACCGGAACTGTATTCTCGCCTTTGTCGTAGCCTACTAAGTTACCCAGGTGCAAACTGGAGTGTTCATTAAATTCGTAAAAATCACTCAAAAACTGAAAATCGACGGTTTCAACAGCGGTACCTGGGTTAAGTGGGCGACGTGGAATTTTGATTTGACGAGTAACAGGATCGCGGTAACCAACCAGCTCGACCTGAGCAAACATATTCTCACCGGTTACATTCGCACCCGGCAAAAGTTCGAGCTCAGTCACACCATCGCCAAAGCCGGCGTTATACAGCATATTGGTACGGCTGATTTTAGTCACACGCCCTAGTACGGCGACTTGCCCCTCATCTTTGCGTTCCTGATGCATAATACGTACAAACTCACCACGGCGTACTGAAAACGAGTCTTGCACAACCATAGTTAACTGGCTGGCATCACCGGTGTTACCGACCAATTTACCTAAAACTTTATAAGCCATTATTCAATCCCTCATCCAAGCCTGCCAACCATCCTGCCTCAATATCATTATTCTTCAGTGCCTGGTGTAAACCCTGGCGATAAAACGTAGCAAATTTCGGTAAAATACCAAGCTGTTGATAGCCAAGTAATTGCGGGAGCGGCATTGCATTACCTTTGTTTTGCATATCCAGCACCATCAGGCGAGATGCAACTAAATCGAGATCAGCACTTTTCCATTCTGGTTCGTCACCCGCTAACTGAACCATTTTTATCTGCCCGACTCGGGCACTACGGAAGTGAAAACCAATTAACCCTTGCTTAGCTTCAATGTTGGGTTCAATGCGGTTTTCTTGTTCAGACAAACGAAATGCGATGGTGCGCGAATAGTTGCCTAAAATGCCATTGATAAATCGCAAATCCCCCACGCCCACCAAACTTTCATCCAGGCCTGCCAGATTTTGCATCAGCTCCTTAGAAAACCCATCAGATGCTAAAATTTGTTTGCGGCCTTGTTCGGTACGTAAATCTTGTTTGGCGATACTTACAATTGCACTAAAGCGCTCAGCCAAAATGCTCGCAAGCACTACACCATTTTGATTCCATGGGAAAAGTTTAGAGCGATGGTTTTGCCAAAAAGCTTCTATCACTTGCCTGGTTTTTTCGTACTCTTGTTTATGGCGGACATTGCGCTCCAGTGGTGCCATATCCCGCGCTAAAAACAACGGCGTATCCAGTAAAATCAAATCGCCAGGCTCATGGATTAACAGTTTTTTTTCAGCTAATAGATACGCTTGGCGAATTTCAATTAAATCAAGTCGTTTACGCTGTGCTTCAAAATCAATATCGTCCAGTTCTGATACCGAGTCGCTACCCACCGTGCTGACTTTATTATCATCTATGAGTAAATCTGTACGCACTGCTGCACTGGCATAAATAAAACCACCCAATACTTTGTCTAAGCACGATTTAGTCGCAATACCGGCTACGCGTAAATTAACGACCGTGGGCTTCGGGACCGCTTTCACTAAGCCAGCATCACGGAACAGCGGTGCCACTTGCTCAATATCACGGACCTGTTTAAGCAAGCGTCCCGCACTTCCCGGTAAGCGAAGCTGGCTATCGATGGCGAGAGACTGCGCTAAATTCATCGTTTTGTTCTCATTCATGCTTATAGCGCTCCTGTATGTAACTGCTCGCTAAGTAATGGAGCATAAGCCCAATATTGCGAGGCTTGCAGGCATGTTTTACCGGTGGCGGTTATGCCCGCTTCGTCGATAAAACCATGCTGCCGCAACATCTCACCCCGCTTGACAATATTAAGGCTGTTGACATCAAACATCAGTTTAACCGCATTATGCTCAGACAGCGCTTGTAAGCTCATGGAACTTCCGGCGTAGAACAGTAGCAATACAACCAGATCGTGCTTATTGAGTGTGTAATCAGTTGATGGTGCTTTAGGTTCGGTGATTTGCTTTGCAATGCCTGCGTGGTCCATAAACCAATTCAACCAGCTCACCAAGATCTCACTATGATCGAGTAAATTTAGCGACCACAAAGGTAAAGTGGTAAAGGCTAATAGCCCACTGTTGCTGTGTTTTCGTATATAGCGGGTATGCACCACATCGCCGGCCTGGTGTTGGTGGCGATCTGCACTGCCAGTAAAGCCAGCAATAGCCTGATCTGTTTCACTGGTTAGCAAAGCGCTTAGCCCCGGTTCCTGCATCCTCAAAGTCGCTGGTACTAATTGCCAATCCAGCGGAGAGGGTAATTGCGCTAATAAGGTAAATTGTTCAGCTTTCGGGTTTATTACCAAAGCGGCACAGCCTGCCTGCATAGCCCAGTGATACAGGCACTGTAAAGTATCAGTGTCAGTCAACTCTTCTGCTTGCACTAATAACAAACCGCTGGCTGGAGGTGAGCTAATCCAATCCGTCGTTAACGGTGCCGCATCCGCAACAGTATGCAAAAATCGGCCTTTACGGTTACTGGCCAGTGCCGCAGATAAATAAAGATTCATCGCGTCACCTCTATAAACCAGTAGCAAAGGTAAGGCGCATTTTTACAATGCCTTTGTCTACAAGTCCTTTCTGTTGCTCAGGTGTTAACGCGGGTTCTTGGTTTTGGCTCAAAGCCTGATAAATCGGTTGCCAATCCGCCAGTGTTAAGCCTGTATCTTTTAATATTTGCTCACCTTGACTCTGCCATTTGGCCTGGGTGCTTTCACACACCAATTGAAGTTCACTGACACCCAAATTGCTCACATCTCCAAGAGTCAACGCTGCTGGTTCCGCTTGCTTTTGAGAAGCCAATAGCGGTTTTAATAACGGCAGCCAGCCGTTTACCTGCTCGATGGAGCTGCGTCTTACTTGGTTTAGACGCTCTTCAATTTTAAGTAGCTGGCCTTGAATCGGTGTAATTTGACCGCGTGCCGATTTTAAAAGCTCTTCTGGTAAATCCCGTAACGATGAAAACTGCCCATTGCGCAAACTGTTTTGCATACTTTGGCGCTTACTCTCTGCATCGCTGGGGAGATCGGCAATAGCGTCTTCAATGAGCTGTAACTTCATTATCAGTTTTGGTAGCTCTGCAATGTCATCAGCGTACTTATACTCAGCCGTGGCGCTACTAAGCCATTGTTGCAACTGTTGGGCGCGTTGGTTTTGCTCTGCGAGGTTATTAACCAGCTTCCCAAATCGTTCTTTGCAGTTGCGGTAGCTAGACAAAATATGTCCCTGGATCTCCGCTATCGGCAGCTGTTGATCACTGTGCAGGTTTAAACCCACTTCTTGCGCTAAGGCTGAAAGCTTGTCTTGTGCTTTACCTAAATCGAGTTTACGCAGGTAATGCAGTAAGGTATCGCTGTCTGCTTGCTGCTCTTTTTGGCCAGTGGCACTGCTGGTATCTTCTTTTAACGCGCCGTCTAAAATATGACCTATGGTGCGCAGCGTGTTGGTGTACAGACGTTTCGGGAAATTCGTTAGTGGGGCACACTCTGTTTCAACATCTATGATTAAATCAGCGAGTCGGTTGTTGATACGCTCAGCGCTGCGCTCAACAAATTCGGCAAATAAACAGGCCTGTTCAATCCGTTGATAAAGCGAGGTCGTTTTGTCTTCTAAGCTAAGAATATGGGCATCTTTTAGCATGGGCTTGGAACTATTAAGCGGTTTAACCTTTGCTACTAGCTCCAGCACTTCAGCACGCTTGTGGATAAGCCCTGCCAGTACTTGCGTGTCGTTGGCCTCGGCAATATCAGCCAGTTGTTCTTCTTGCTGTTTGAGCACGTTAAATAGTGATTGTGCTTTTTCCAGCTGCTCTTTAGCTTCCACGGTGACAAAACCCAGCTTATTTGTACCCAGTGGCGCGAACATTTCATTAATGCGTGCATAACCATACACGCGGCTCATGACTTCCACATTGGCTGCGTAGCTGCCCATATCGTTACCGCTGAACCAGTTTTGTGATTCGCTAATGGCATTTTCTAAGCGGGAGCGCGGGTAGTGCTCCCAAATTGCCTGTTTTTCTGTTGGATTGGTTAAAGTGAGTAGGTTCAGCTCTCCACACCACCACATCCAGTCATTAAACACGCCTTTGGCGGTAATGCTCGTTTCAGCCACATAGGCGAAATAAAACTGCTGCTTAAAGCCTTCGAATTGCCACTTGTGCTTTTTATTAGGGTGAGCAATACGGGCTAAAAATAATGCGATCTGCGCCTGGCTTCGCTGCACATTATTAAGTTCAGTAAATAGCCCGGCATGTTCATCGGCCGTGTAGCCTTTGGCAATATAGCTGCCCGGCACTTTAAGTTTATCCAACAAGCTGCTCAGCTCATTCACTGGCACGCCGTGTTGCTGCTGTAAATCGAGAATGCCGTTTAACTCAGGGTGAGCAATGGCCAACTGATACCAGCCTTTAAACAACAGGTCGCGGTCATTCGGTGATAACTTACCATCTACCTTTAACGGCCAGGCAATTAAACCGCGCTGCTGCAAACGCTGGCGCCACTTGTGAATTGCATCCGTGGAAAAGGTAGTCAGGGCATGCAGCTTGTTTTTGAATTTTGCAGTAAAGCTGTCGGCAGTTAAATTCACACCGTGCAACTGGCATGCTGCCAAACTTAAGCCAATACGCTCTAACTGGTCTGCTTCGCTTGGGTTGACATAATGCAGCAGTATCGCATCACGCAATTCATTTCTTTCATCCAGTCGGCTGTATTGCTCCATGAGATGTGCAGAAGCGGTTAATGCTAATACCGGCGTGCGACCATTTTGGTGGCTGTGGTTTGCCGCAAAGGTGTGAAGACTGTTCAGCTCAATTAGGTTACTGACCCAGGCAAACAAGGCTTTACCTTCTGGGTGAAGCTTAAATCCATCCAGGGTAAGTAAACCACCCTGGCGGCCACGGGGCTCGGTTAAAATGGCCAGGGGCGCATTGTCGCTGCCCGTTTTATTACTCAGCAAGTTTTCATCATAGCGCCAGTTGTTATCCAGCAATCTCACAAAGCCCGTTACACGGGCTAATGCCTTGATGAGCGGCTTCTGGCTACTTTGTTTGCTAAGTTCACTCATAGCCTGTTCATGACCATCGCCCATGGCAGGATCTTTAAAAATCAGCGAGTTTTGCTGGGCACTGCGATAGCGCAAATCCAGGCGCAGTAACATCGCCACACTGGGGCCAATATGGGTTGCTTCGCTGGCGTCCAGCTCGGTAGTTTCGCCCACTAATTTGTGCCATAAGGCATCGGCAGCAAATTCAATCGCTGGGTGGTCATACAGCAAGCTGAGTAAGTATTTAAACTCACCTTTTGACAGTGGCAGTAATACCGCGCCTTTATCGCCGCTTGCGGCTTGTTCTTTAATCGAAAAAGTACGCAGGTTATCCAGCAAAGTATCTAAGCTCAGCGCTTGATCTACTGCAGGGTAGTACCATTCATCTTTATCGCGGCGGAATTTGGCTTGCTCCAGGGCTTGTCGGCACTGTAGGCGATCAATGCTCAGTTTGCGGTAATGAGCGGCTATGGGTTCCAGATCTTCGTTTTTCAGCGCCAGCAATTCAGTGGCATGGCTCACTTCAGTTAAGCGCACGGGTAATTGGCCGTAGAGCAAACTACGACATTCGGTCAATAGTGCCTGGTCGCGGGTTTGAATGCCTTCTATCGCGCCTTTATCCAGCACATGCCTGGCCACGCGGCCAGAACCTGCCAGCACAGCTTCAAATAAATCGCCCACATCCTTGATACTGCGGCCTGCTTGTTGGTATTGACTCAGCACCGCATCCACATTAGCCATGACCACGTTAAACCAACCGAAGTTGGCACCACTCATGGCGTAAGCAGCTTCCACTAAACCAGCCGGGTAATTAAAACCCAGCTTGCCGTCTTTTAAGAGGCTTGCCACATAGTCTGATACATCGGCAAAGGCATTGTGCTCAAGTTCCACTAACTCAAAGCGGCGTGCGACCGATTGAATTTCGCGCAATTGCTGGCCAAGCAGTGGTGAACACAGTGCCACATAGCGCAGCCATGGAAGTTTACGGCGCGGGTCTTCTTCTTTGATCGCTTTACCAATCAGGCGAATGGCCTGGCCATCGAGGCGCTTGTCTTGTTCATCTTCCAGGCCGAAGGTGGCGGCTTCTGCCACGGTTTCCAGCTCGTCCAGCACCACCAACATATACTGCACGCCAAAGCTCTTTAATACCTGGTAGGCAGCTTGCACCAAACTTACTACCAGAGTTTGGTCGGTATAGAGAGCTTCTTCACTGTGGTTGGCGTTCAGCTGTAAGGCATCTGCTAACAGTTCAGATTTAAAGCCAAATGGCATTAAGCGTTCATATGCTTGTTTGGCAATTTCACTTTGAATCGATCCATCAAAGGTTTGGGTGGCCAGTGGTAATAGCGCCTGGTATAAACCAAAAGCAAACCAGTTATCCGAGTTTTGATAATCTGATGCCACTTGCGAGTAGCGAATATAGAGCGCCAGGTATTTATCTTGTGCTTCGTGATTAAACAGCTGCTTATCGTGTAGTTGGCCTTGTTCATCGCGAACAAACCAGCCCCTGGAACAGTCATTAATTTGCGCGACCAATTCATGGCCCAAACGTGATTTCCCCCGGCCCCATTCGGCCTCGACGGCAAACACATGGGCAAAGCGATCATCGTCGTGATCCACCGTATGCAAAAAGGTTTGAAAGCGTTTGAAAAATCGGCTCTGGCCCACTAACGGGTCGCGAGGTGGGTAATCTGATACGCCCGTCGCCGCCCAGCGATGTTGTTTTGCAAGGCTATCAACCATCTGTTCGTTTAATTCAAAACTCATAACGAAGATCCTTGAAGGTTTGTTCTATTGGCGGCGCGTTTTTTATTGGCATAGCAGTTTTGCGCCAGTTGCTTAATGGCCCGTTGTAAAGTTTGGCTTTTGTAGCCAAATAGCGGTGCTAACGGCAGGCTGTAACAGGCATCGCTGAAGCTTGTGTTAATTCGGTAGTGACCGGATTCACCACGACCGGCTTCGGTAAATTGCCAGATTTTTTTTGCCAGTAATTCGGCAATGAATGAGCTTAGGACGCGGTTTATGCGGTTGATGCTTTCTGTGTTTACATCAAGCGCCGGGTAGAGGGCGATATTGAGCTCGTTCAGGAGCTGCACTACAAACTCCGCCAGACTGCCCAGGCTAACTTCATCACCCTCAATGCCCTGTACCGCTGTATTTATTTGACCGGGTGCAAAGGCATTTTGCCCGGCAGGTAAGGTGAGCAACAAACCGCCACGCTGCTCGGCAGACCAGGCATCTTGCACAAAGATAATCAGGCTGAGTAAAAATAACCAGGGCTGCCGGGCGAAGAGCTCGGTAAGCGGCACTTTGTCATGACCTGAGCGGGACACCAATAACCAATCGGCATTGGGTTTCAGGTCATGTTCATTAAGTAAGGTATTAGGGAATGCTAACAAACGCCCGCTACACCAGTTATTTGCCAGTTGTGTTGCGGTGATATCAACCGCCTGGATAGGCGCAAGTGGTCCATTTTGTTCGCTTACGGTAAATAAGGTATGACAGGTGCGCAAAATACGACATAAAGCGGGAATGGCAGCGTTGTCGTTTAGGCTATGGCCGAGTAAATCGCGTTCGGTTTGCGCCAATGGGCCTGCAATGATTTGTGGTGAGGAGTCTGAGTTTTCCAACTGGGCTAAGACCCATTCACTGGCATTGCCCAGTTGCTGAATGAGTTTAACCAATACCATTGTATCATTCATCGTGCCTGCTTCCTGGCAGCGGGCGGCAGCTAAATTTAGCCAATGTTGGCGAACGTCTGGGTTTAAGCCTAACAACGCTAATTGCCATTCACCTGACTGGCTTAAATCATTAAAAGCATCAAGTAATGGCGCGGTGAGGCTATAGGCGCTAAGGATATCAGCTTCAGCGTCGTTCTCTTTCGGCTGTATTATTGGTTGTAACAGCGGCCTAAGGGCAGGCACAGCCGCCAATAACAACGCTGCTTTGTTGGCGATCAAACCACCTTGTTGCCAAAGCTGCTGGCAGAGGTTTAGTGTCGCTTCGCATTTTAACATGTCGTTATTTTGTCTGGTTGTACTGTTGTCCATGCTGCTCACCGCCATCTTTACTCTTCAGCCTCAGCTTGTTCCGCATCTTCCAGCAAGCTGTATAACTCATCCACATCGCTAAATAGCGGTGTGGCGCCTTCAATGGCATAACCCTCAGCACTTAGTTTGCTTAAAATCGCCTGGTCTAAGCTGTTGTCGCCATCTTCCAGGGCTTGTTGGGCCTGGATTAATTGTTGCTCGGTCAGTTGGCCTTCGATTAGGGCTTCGACCAGGGTTTTGGCTGACTGAGTTAATCTGGTCGATAATTTAAACAATGTGTCAGCAGTACATAGAGTTTCGCCTAAGAAGTTCTGAAACTCTAATGGGACGTCTAAGATAGGTATATTTCGTAGCGCTGTACTTGATAGATTCAGCTGGCCAGTGGAACCATAAACTCCTTTTTCTATGAGTCGTTGACCTGTATAAGATCTCAAAAAACCAGCAACAAATGCTGGGTTGGCTTTAGCCGGGTCAATGCGAACCAAGAATAATGAATCAGTTATGTAGGTTTCTTCATCATCCAGAAAGATTGACGCTCGCCCAACCGTACCGGCACCTTGCCTAGTGACCAAAATATCGTTTCTTTTTAACCGAACGATACGTTTATTTTGCTCATCGTTTGGGTCAACTATTTCGTAGCCAGTTTCATCTAAAAATAAATCTCTTGTTTGCTTTGATTTTATACATTTGTTTCCAATAGCTGAGAACTTAGGTGTTGCTCCCTGTCGGATAGGTTCTAAACTGATTGATTGCAAAGTAGAGAACTTTTTAGAAGTAATCTGATCAAAAGCATCTGTAATTGCTGGTCGGTATGTCTGCGCAGATAAGAAATCTTCGATAGCTAAGGTTGAAACAGTGTTAATGTGAAAAAACTCTCGCTCAATATCAACAGAACCCATTTTGTTCTTCTCAATGAAGTCTTGGAAGTTCTGTTTCATTTGAGCGTCTTCAATATTTAACGCTAAAAACTTGGTTAGTTCCTTAATAGCATCATTGTTACTATTTTTTATTAAAGGAAAGAGCGAGTCGGTTAGCGACAAAGGTAACGCACCTTGGATAAATGCATCGATAAAAGCTGGGATGCGGTATAGCCGCTTTGCCCAAGTGCGCAGTTGCTCGGCTTGACGAACTTTATCCCCGATGTATTTTTGGGCTAGAGGTGAAACTTTAGGAACCGCTAGCGAACGGACACTTGGAAAGTCAATTGCGGGACGAGTTGCACCATATGCCTCCCGCCAGATTGCAACTTGTCCGGTTTTGCTATTTAAGTATGCCACCAAGAAGTGTGCGTCAACTTTTTTGGGGTCAGACTTGAATCTGACTGAGTGCTGACTAATGTTGGCCGGTAGATGCTTAGCTGACACAACAGCCGACTTACCAAATTTTGCACCAGTAATCGTAAGTAAAATGTCACCATCCACTAATCGGCTACGCTTTAATTTTTCATCATCCTCATCGGTAATAAAAACAGCCTTTTCAGCTTGCAAGAACATTTCTTCAACTTCAGAGGTGCGGTAGAACTTAACACGGCCTTTTTCTAAATAATTAGCGCCTAAAGGCGTTGCGCCACTAGCCACCCCGCGCTTTGAATCAATTACTACTTCCAGAGTTAAAGCACCTAGGTTGTCTTTTATCTTATTAATTTGTCTTTCAAATTGCGGTTGATAGTGCCAAGGATCAATCCGTCTTTCAGACAATTGTGCGGGTGTTCTTTTAAAAATAGTTACCATCACTCACCCCGCTTATAAGCAGAAACAATCTTATCCAGATCGTTGGTAACACCGGCGTTATAGTCTTCTATGTTGTTTTTCACCACATAACCCAATGTTTCCGCCACCGCCATAAATACATCGGTTTGTGGTTCGGGCAAAAATTGCTCTGGCTGGTTGGGGTTAGCATGGCGTTTTTGTAAATACAAAATCGAGGTTTTGGCGCCTGTGCCGGAGAGCTTAAAGCAGTCGCTTGGCAGAGAAATCACCGCTTTGACTATGGCTTTACCGCCAACAAACTCGCCGGTTTTTTCGTCTTTTCTACCCATAATGTACTCGCGGACGTAACGGTCGCCGGAGTTACATAAAATGCCATCAGGCAGCACGATCATCAGTCGGCCACCGGGTTTGAGCAGTTGCAGGCAGCGGTCGATAAACAGTACAGCTGGGTCGATGGTGGCACCCACTGGTTGCCAATTGCCTTTGCTGTCGGGTTTACTGCCCAGCGCCAGTCCCCCGGTTGTTGGCTGCAGGCTGTAAAACGGCTTTTTATCTGTACCGCCAGTTTTGCGCAAATCAGTACGATAACCCGCCCATTTAGGCTCACCGTTGTTATCCAGCTCTAAATCACCGGTATCCTGCCACTTCATTTTTACGTGGTCGTACCAAGCGTTGTAGCTATCGACGACTTTTTCAGCTGGGCGAAAACCACCGAGCACTTGCTCCATATTGGCTTCGTAATTAGCTTTTGAGTTTTGACCATTTTTGCCTTTATCAAATTTAGGCGTACCGAACGGCGGGTTGGTGCAAATGAGGTCAAAGCTATTGGGTTTCAGAGCGTTAGTGGTGAGCGAGTTATCGGTATAGAAAATCTGTGCTTTGGGGGCGCCTTGCAATGCCATATTAACGCGAGCCAGCATGACCATACGTGGTGCAGCATCGGCACCGGTAAAAGCACTTTTACGCAGTTGCTGCTTTAATGCCTTTTTTTTATCGTCGGCCAGCACCAGTTTAAAGTCGATCCATTTATCAATCTGGCTCAGTGCCACCGAACCAAAGCCAAAGGAGCCACAGGTTGGGTCGCAGAAACGAAAATCGCCATTGGCTAAACGCGATCGCATCTCATCGTCATCGTCGATGTCGTGCATAGCAATTTCTAGCATGGCCTGTTTTACTGGGTTCGGTGTTAAATAAACACCAAGGCCACCTTTGGATTCAAAGTTAGCGCGCAGGAAGACATCAAACACTCTGCCAAGTAAATCCCCTGAGACATCAGCCAGGGTGCCGTATTCTTTAGCAGTTCTGCCATCATTGGTTTTGACCGACCCCAAGTTTTGTATGGCTTCTAGCAAGTCTAGATAGTTTTTTGCTACCGACAGACGCAAGTGGGTCTCTTTACCAAAGATGGCATTACGTGAGCCATCATCCGAAATCACAACGTAGTCTTCGTGGCTTTTAAATTCCTCAAAGGCGGCTTTGATTTGCTCAACGGCTTTATCACCGTGTTTGGCCACATATTGCCAATTATAGACGTCACGAAAACGCAGGGTATTACCCGCATCGTCTTTAAAGGTAAGGTCTTCATCGTGATGCACGCGGAAAGTTTCTAAAAACAGTAGTTTGGCCACTTCTTCAATGATGTCGTTCTTGTCATTTACCTTGTCTTTGGTGACTCGATAAACATTTTCATGAAACGCATCAAAACGCTGCATTAAGCGGGTATAGACACGCATCGACCAGCGGAAGGTTTGGTCGCGTTCCATGCGGTCAAAACTACGCAATTCTTCCAGACTTGGCAGGGTATCGACACCATGGGTACCGTCGGAGCCATCTGCACCAAACAAGGCTAAAATGCGTTGGTTAATGCCATCGTCCACTACGGCAAATACCGGCCAGTCACCTTCAATATCACTTAAGAACTGATAGGCTAAATCATCAAACTTTGCGGTATCGGCCGCGTATTCCCAATGGCCTTCCTCCAGCGCAACTATCATTACAGGTGGCGTTAAGTTGCCCTCGACCAAGCCTTGAAGGAGTCCTGCTTTGGCGAATTCGTGTTCGGATAGCTCAACCAATGGTTGAGTAAACTCGGTATGCTGTTTGACCAGTTTATTGAACAGTACTTCTAGCTGCTGTTGCGGGTCTTGTTTTTTTGCTTTTGCTTCTTTTGCCATGATGTTTTCTAAATTCCTTTAATACAGCCAATGGTTACTACAAGTGCCGGCTAATTTATCAATACCAGCAAGGGGCCTTTAATCTCTATCTGCGCGTGTTTCTGCGCCAGTTTGCGTATCTGCTGTTCACTGGTCGTAATACCAGCAGGGAGCTTTTTCAGTACTTGTGCCAGGGGCATGCGCCCACCAGCTTGTTGTAACAATGATACTAAATGTGCCGCAACATCAGGTGTAACCTGGTACGTTGCCGTTGTGGACCCTTTTAGATGATTACTTTGAGGCAATGAGGCAAGCCATAGCGAAACTTGAGACTGGCTAAAGCCAAGTGTTTGCCAGAGAGTTTGGTTCTCATTAAATACAACGGCAGCGCTTCTGGGGGCTGCTGTTTGCTGAGTAATTAGTTGTTCCAGGCTTTGTCGCTGGTATTCATGGGTCATCTCATGCCTCCACTATAGGATACTGAAGCAGCCATCCGATCTGGGTTGGGTCTCATTGTACAGGACACGTCACTCGGCCACATCATCCTCTCCCCACGCTTTGCCATTATTTGGTATGGCACAACCCACAATCTTAAGGCGTCCGAGAAAGCAAAGTGCTGCTGTATCGGCTGGCTAAAGTCATCTTGCGCAGGGTAAATCAGATACATCTCGCCTGTTCCACCAAGGTATTTTTGGCCGTAGGCAAACATTTGATAGAAGTCGGATTGTGCCAGCCCATAGAGTGATTTTTTTTGCTGGCTGCTATTTACCAGCTTCCATTTTGTATCCATCACCATCTGGGTTTGAACTGGTTGGCGTGATTGAATCAACAAGTCTGGGCGAAGCTTAAAGCAATCGTGAAGTCCATGCTTAACAAGGGAATAAGTGGAAACCTGTGGCTGAACTTTAAGGTGAGAAGGAAGCTCGTGGGGGAGGGTTTGTGCAACAAAGGATTCAAATACTGCTTCCATTGGGAACAAGAGTGATATTGCGGTGGTGTTTCCCTGCAAGGCACTCGGGCTCATTCCTCTCAGGATTAATTGCACCCAGGCCATTGGCTCGTTGTAATGAGCCATACCACGTTCGAGGCGCAAGCTGCTTATATCACTCTCAATATCCCGACTAAGTGGAATACTGTCAAAGGCAAAGTGCAATTCGTAAAGCCAGCGTTGATTCTCTGATGACAGCTTTAGACTAAGAATCTTATCTAGCGCGGAGTGTAAGAGCCGATTGGCTGCACAATCAGGCATGTAGTCATCATAATCGACACAAAACTTATGACGATTCACCGCGTTATGCCGCAACTGTGCAGAAAGTATCAGCTTGCCCTTCATAAAAGGCAGATTACCTTGCTCGCTTACATAGTCGGATCGTAAACCTTGTTTAAGCAACTGGCTGACGCTTTGCAAAAACTGGCTGATAAAAATCTCGAGCAAAGGCATGCGCTGAGCCTGGATAGATGCCTGCTGGGTTTGAATATGTCGAAACCCTGGCAGGTGGCTTAGCATCGTCAGCAATATTTCACGTGCACTCACAGCTGTGAGGTTTTTACCAACCTTGGGTAGTATCTCAAGCTGGAAACCATGAGGTGTAGAAAGTATCCCCGTGTAGTTTTGCACCTGAAGTAATTTGAAGCCTGAGCGAGAGGTGAGTTTGAGAAACTGGCTTCCTTGAATACTTGCTAGGCTAAGTGCTTCCAAATAATTAAAGACCTGTTGAGGCACCAGCTTTGCGCCAACTGAAGCCGCTTTTCCACTCCCCAGCAGGTCATATTCAAAAACTGAGATAACTTCACCCATGGTTTACAGCCTGCTCATCAGGAGTGGTCTGCTGCGGCTGATAAATAGAACGGTAAGCCAGCGGCATACTCCAGATCTCTTGATCAAATGCTTCGAGCTCGTAAGCTGTCGATTGTTGATCATGACGTCTTAAACCATGGTTGTTACCAAAAAGCGTATCCAGATCGTCGGTTTTCTCAATTACGAATTGCAGGCTGTCATCTTGCTTTTGGTTGTCAGCCAGCACCAGCCTGATCTTGTTCCAGTCATCGAAAAAGTATTCCTGTAAAAGCGGAATGATCTTTTTCTGGAATGCGATCTTCAGTTGTTTAAATGCAGCCTCTTCATCACCGGCATCGATTGCATTTTTTACCGGCATAAAGAACGCATGCCCTAGCGTATGTTCTCGATCGTAAAGTGCTTCGATGCGGCTATTGAGTTTCTCTAACAACGACTCGAGTTCTATGCCCTTTACCTTGATTCCACTCAGCAAAGATAAATCAGGCATCATCTCGACAAAGTCAAAGCGACGACGCAAAGCCGTATCCATTAATGCTAAAGAGCGGTCCGCGGTATTCATGGCTCCGATGATGTCCACATTGGCAGGAACGCTAAATTGTTCACCGCTATAAGACAGTTGCAGGCTCATTGCATTGGACATACCCGCACGCTTATCTACTTCGATGAGCGAGATCAGTTCACCAAAGATCTTGGATATGTTGCCGCGATTGATCTCATCAATGAAAATGGCGTGGCGATGTGCTGGATCGGCATTGGCACGCTGACACAGGCGCATAAATATACCCGGCTCAATAGGGTAAGAGATATTGCCACTTTCGTCAGAGCGAGCGCGTATACCTTCAATAAATTCTTCATAGCCGTAAGATTGGTGGAAAGTAACCACCGCAAATCGCTGGATGGCTTCGGCAGATTTAGGACCGTGTTTTAACTCAGCATATAGAGAAAGCAGCTCATCCACTTGCTCTAACTGGGATTCAACCAGGAACCATTCACTATCGGCAGTTTTGTCGAAGATCGCAGGTTCACGGCGACCTTTGTAAGCAACGGTAGTTGATCCCGGTATGGTGAAGGATTGCAACGTCGCCCAGGTAGTTTGCGAAAAGTTGCTACTTCGACCATTCAAAAGCGCCTTGCGTTGGAACCACTGGTGTTCCGTCATTTGGCGAACTTTAGCCCGTTTACCTAGATCGAGCAGCACCAGCGTTATAACCTGCATCCAGTTCAACGATTCAAGGCGAGAATCCAGCCAGGCATCACGATCGGCTGGTACAGAATGAGAGGTGTACTCTTTCATTTTTTGCTGCAACGTGAAGGTCTTGCCAGTACCAGGTGGACCAAAGTAAATAACGTTTATTGGTGAATGTAGGAGGGTCTTAATTTCGGGGAGCTCACTGCTGGTCGTTGATGTGGTGCTGGATAGTTTTTGTTCATTATCGCGTTCGCGGAGCAATTCATAGAGATGCCAAACAGCCATATTCACGTAATAAGGATCTGCATTGGGAGATTGGACGTGTATGGCTTGCTTCAATTCATGGTTTTTCTGTAACCAATTTCCGGTCAGTTCCAAACCGAGGTGGAATTTCTTATTCAGAAAATCTGCCGCTTTAGTAAACGCATTCTCATCGACAGTACTGGTGCAGGTTTCAGGTGAAAATGCGGCAAATACACGATTTCTCAAGCTCCAATACATACGCTTCAGTAGCCCGGTTTCTTTGGCCTTCTGCAGAGCACTGCCTACGTATTGGTAGGTTGCTTCATCCGGTTGCTGACGAATACGCTCGGTTAGTTCTCTAAGCAATGGAAGGCTCTGCTGATATTCCGCTAAAGACGGAACACCCTGACGAATACTGGCAATGCCGTTGCCACGTTCATACCAAAGCCGTTTGACCAAATCATCCGTATCAGGCCCAGCAAAAGTCGAGGTCTGCTGTAGCAAGGCCGTAAATTCGCGATATCGCTGATCCCACTTGGAAGCTGCGTAATTTTTATTTTTCGCCAGGGTATCAATCAATTCACTGATCGTAAGCTTGCCTGCTTCGACACTATCCACAAGATCCATCGTGAGTTTCCTTTACTGTGAAATTGCTTTTCTTTGACTAAGATGATGCGTTCTAACTGCATTGAGTTAATCCATGGAGCGGGTAGAACAACATCAGCAGCTTGCATAGTTCCCTAAGGCACTTTCTCGATAGGGTATCTGGATTCGTAGTATTCCTTTCGCTGTGGGAAGGGCGGTATTTCTTCGCTTCTCGGATCCCTTACAGCGTCCCATGACCACCAGGCGTCGTCAAATTCCTGCTGATACCATTCTTCTTTCACTGCCCTGTGCTGTAAATAATCTTCAGTATCACGCCCCCATACTTCGAGCGGAACGTAGTCTGAACCGTTGACATCCGTTAGTAGGAAATCGGGATGGTACTGATCTTCCGCTGAATCATAGATCAATGGTTTGGTAAACTGGCGTCGTTCCTTAGCCACCTTTTCTTCAATAATCCCTTCGTAAGATGAATCGAGTGGGATCCATCGTTCACTCACCATCATTAAGACAACCTGACGAACACATGCGGAAAAATATACTCGGTTAGACTTGGTAGATTTTCTCTCTTCTGGCACGTCTGTAACGGCAATTGCGATAATTTTACCTCCGCGCTGCCACCATGCTACATCACGTGGAAATCTGGCTAAGGAACTTTCCCAACGTGAGTTATCGATGGTTAGATATGGCATCCCGGCAGGGGGACTGGTCTTCGTGGTCCCAACAAAAGGGAGATTATTGCTAGCAATCAGAGGTGGAGACCATTCATTAAGTTCTGAGATGACAATCAGACGACGACTGTTCGCGCAGGCGTAACTTACAGCCTTCTTATTGGTATGCTCGTTCCCTTGTAGCAATAGAACATCTGCCAGAACTGTGCGGCCTTGTTTAATGCTACTGGCTTCTTTTTGCAACCGGGTCATGACTGTTGTAAGCCTTCTTTTGCCTTCAAGCCATGGGGCCCATTCATTTAATCCCGTGTTCTCCCAAAGCAAATGAAGTAGACCTAGCATCTTCATCTTCCCAAGGCGCTTCACTTGTTTTTTTTCCCTTGGAGGATGCATTACAGCAGGAGTTGCGCATCCAGAGTCAGCCGCCGATACGCGTAACGAAAAATCCAGTCCGATACGCAAGGTCCCGTCCTCCTCTTCCATGACAGCCGATGAGGAATATGCTTTTGCACCACCATCTGTATTTAGACGCGAGTGGTAAGAGCAAGACGGTTTGTGCCTGGGGCCAGTGTTTGGGTTACGACAGAGAGTAAATGGACCGGAACCTTTGTTGCTTCTTACATATAGCTTAAGTTCCTGGGCCGGATCACAGCAGCAGGTTGCAATGTAATTGTGATTATCCCAGGACAGTTTCAACGCATACTGAAAAAAGGAGTCTGTAGTGGGTTTTTGCTGTTCTGGCGTAAAGTAATAAGGCTTATCTTTTTCAAGAAGATGTACGCAGACCTTGGACTGTTGCTTCCTTTCCATTGACCTCTCCTTTTTGTTTCTTTCTCAATCAGTGTTTTACCGCATTAGTCATGATTGTTCAAATCTCCCACATTTAAATAATCGGTATTGATATATAGGTCTGCAAGTTGCAGGTCTGAGCTCATTTGGTAAGAACTGCGCACTAATCGCATCGATCCAGTCTTCACATTGCGGACAAACTTTTTCACTATTACCAACAGGTAAGGCACCAGCAGCTATACCAGTTTTGAAGAGCTATATTTATGCGTTGCAGATGCTTCTTGGGTCGCGTCAGAACGGCTAAAGATAGGATAGGGAAAGCCTGTTCAGGTATTGTCTCAGCCTTGCAAAAAGAAGTGACTTGTTTAACACCAATTGAAAGTGAATCCACAACTGAAAGGGCTGGGGGGCTGGTTACGCGAAAAGATGAAGACCCTTTCAAGGCACTCAGAACAGGCGAAGGCGTTGCTCTCTGGTTGAGAGCTTGCTCACTTAGTCGCGTGCCCATTATTACTGGGTAAGGTAATTATTACACTTTGGACAAGTTTTAGACCAGGGTGTTCCGATTTACTGAGCGAACCTGAGCGACAAGGTTTCCGTACTCCTGTTCGCGACTTCCGTGCTGTAAAGATCATGCTCGCACAGAGGGCACATTCTCCGCCCCTCGTATTCATGATTGCACATTACGCACAGATAACGCTGCGGCTTGAGAGAGCTCCGGTCTGAACTCCATTTCTGAGACGCTTCCTGAACGGCAATCTCCCATGCCGTCGGTGGTTTTGGTATGGCAGGTTGCGACGCAGGGATTAAATAGGGACAACTTTCCAGTTTTTTTACATCACTAAGTTCGATGTCATGCTCAAAATAACGGCCTTCGGTGTGAGTGGTGCGAAGATACAGAGGATTGAGACAACAATGATACGTTGCTCTCACGGGCTGTATTTCTGCGGCTACCGATGTACCGTCCTCGGTGATAGCCACTTCGATTTTCTTAAATTGCATAGATGCACCTTTAGGCTATATTGGCCTGATGTCATTGAGAGATATGTCGTAATGGGGGAGGATTACGGGCGGGATTGCTGAATGCGTTGCTGTAACCAGGCTTCGACTTCGCTTTGCAGCCAGCGGGAACTGCGGCCCAGCTTAATGGGCTTAGGAAATTCGCCGTCCTGGATGAGCTTGTAGAACCATTTGTCCGTTATGGGAAACATGGCGTCATTCGCTGGGTAACCTGACATTGACGGGCTATAACTCTGAGTATAGCAATCGCTCATTTGCTGATAAGCGCGACATGGAAGGTGGTTTCAAATACAGTCATTTACGCCTGAATGACGGGCTTTCGTCTCTTGATAAATGGAGTGAAGAAGCCATTATATCCCCTCATATTCCCACCGCTGGATTCATTTTCTCCAGCCTGAGTACATCCCGAAGCGGCTAACGTCAGCAGCAACATCATTCCCTGAACATATCTAATGAATTTATTCATTGTGTCTCCCTGATACGTGAATTCGGCACTGATAGCCGGGTTATCGTTGCTGACTTTGAATAATCAGCAGTGATAATCAGACGTAAGCGAAATAAGGGTTGAGTGCGGAGATTCACTTCGGACATGAGGCCGGCTCCTTCATATCTAAAGGTTCTTTAACCGGATAATCTGTTGTGCCGTAGCCTGAGCAAGCGGCTGTGATTTTTACCTTCTGGCAAGTTAAAAAATGGACGGTCAAACCGCAAGTACGATCGTATTGAATAATGTCAACGTCTGCACTGTAGTGACGATAATTGGCTTCATGTTTTGCTAATGCGGCCTCATCGAATCCGTATCCTTTTGTTTTTCTTTTAATCTTCTCATTTGGATTTGGATCAACTTCCCATTCCACATGTGCTTTTAAACCTGGATACCATTTTTCCGGAATCATTACGCAGCAGGTATTCCCCGTCATAGTTGCACCATAACCGTTAACCGAAAACGAGTTAACGGTTTGGTCTGCAACATGATTGTACCCTCGTAAGTTCCCCGCATTAAATCCATCATCACTAGCTTGAGTACAACCTGAAGCCGCCAACGTCAGCAGCAACATTATTCCCTGAATACATCGAATAGCTTTCTTCATTTGTCTTTCCTTAGAGATGGCAAATAGCATCGACAGGTAATAAAACGGTATCCATCACGGCTGAAAAAGGGACATCAAGCCACGGGAGATATACCCACATGCCCAGCTCCGCCGCTTTTTGAGTTCCCTGGTAATAATCTTCAGGACATCCTCTATTATCGATATGTTCCCCCAGAGAAAAACATCCTGTCAGAGAGGAACAGACAAGGGCGATCAATATCAGTTTTTTCATTGAATCAATTCCGTATATTCTGTAATTCGCTTAACGGCAGGGTAATTTGCCAGTTCGCCCAAATACCCATTCCGGCTTGCATCCAGCGCCACATCAAAACAACGGCTAAAATGCTGTTCTCTGGCCAAGCTCCCGCGTTCAAACTGTGGCATTAGGTTTTGCGCATCGGTAATACAGCCCAGCAATTCAATCTGGGCATCTTCGACCGATAGCGGTTCTGGTTTCTCAGGCAGCATATTTCCCGGTGCATAGGTGCCCGCTTTCCAGACAATTTTCTGATCGCGATCCTTCCAGCCCCATAGCAATGCCAGATGTGAAAATGCCGTTTGCTGTTCTGGCGTCAGAACATGTGAGAACAGCAGGGGGAAAATGCGGGTATCGTAAAAACGTAAAATACCCGTCTGCTCGCCCCACTGGACGTCAGCCAACGTGTGCAGATGTTGGGTAAGTTGCTCAAACGGCAACGGAGTGATCGCCAACAGCAGACGCGGCGTGCCCTGAAAATGCAGCATCAATTCAGATAGCCAGGCTTTGTGCTGCCAGATGGGCCAATGGAGCCGCATCAGTAGCGGAGCCTGTTCTGCCAGGGCTTCTTCTGGCGTCCCTTCAAATAGCGAGTGCCAACTGACCGGTGGATCCAGATGGCGTAAAGCCTCGAGCAAAGGTGAAGGCCAGCCGGCCTGGTCGACCAAGACGTCGATATGATCTTGTCCGGCGCGGAGACAAAGATTTTCAGCCTGCGTAAGCCATTGTTCGTGTTGATCCTTCATCGCACTTCTCCTTTATCCGCGTGGTACAAAGCCCATCGCTTCTTCCTGCGCTTTCTTTAGGCAGTCTTTACACACCGACTGTGGCAGCTCCGGCAGCGGGAAATCCTGACTGGCCGGTGCTTCCCACGCATGGGTACCTTTCAGGCTCATTTTGCTCGGACCGTGGATCTCGATTTCACCGCCGGGAGACAGGCGAATATAGGCACCGCCACAGGCTAGCGTGATGCCGTTTTTGGCGGTCAGTTGCAGCATGCCCTGCACCGACTGCACGGTGACGTCTTTCAACGCAGTCAGCCCCATGGTGTCGCCGTGGGACTCGACCGTCAGCGGTCCTTTGCCGGAGACCACACGCACGCCTTCCTGCTGAGAGAGGAGAGAAATGGCTTGGCTTGCATTGATGGCCAGGCGTTGGCCGCTCGCTAACTGGGTTTCACCGGTGCTTTGCAGATGCAGGCTGGTGCCACTTTTCAGCAATATGGTTTCCGGGCTGACGGCGGTGATACCTTTGGGTGCACTGAGTAACATCGCGGGGCTTTTAAGCTGGTCGGCACCGGCTGCAAACGTTTTGAGAGGGCTGACGTCAGGCTGAAGGTTATGGTGCGACTGGGTGATAGTCTGCCAGTCTCCCATCTGACTGACCGCACCTTTGATCAGGCTGATGGCAGGGGACATATCCAACACATTACCTGCTGCGGTCTGCTGCGCATCGGCGCTGAGAAATAGCCCTTTACCGGCACGGACGGTACCGAAGCTATCAGTACGAACTTCAAAACCTTCGCCGCGTTTATTACGCTTGGCATCGACAATTTGGCCTAAAGAGATCTGCGACTTTCCGCCATATTCCGTCGAAATCTTGATGTGTTCGTAGCCTCTGCGGTCCTCAAGTCGAATCTTATTATTCGATGGAGTGCGGATACCGCGTAGGTCAGGCTGTTATTTAACAGCGCAAGGCGGGGCTCCAGCGTCACCACGTAGCGAGTTTCATCGGCTGAGCTGCCGCACTGCTGAAAAGCCGTCACCACCCCACGCAATACGCGAGGTTTTACGGTCTGCCAGGGCTGGCCATCGGGGTAGAAGAGAAATAGCGCACTGGTGTTGATCAGGAATTCAGCCGGAATATCCGCCGTTGGGCTGGTCACCTCAATGGTATATTTCCAGGGCTGGCTAATGGCTTCCTGGCCTGAGAATTTGAGCACTGAAAGCATGACATCGGGGCGCTGCTTTTCCAGCTCTGAGACTTTCAGCTGGTAGTGGTTGTGAACGCCCATTTTCTCGCCGGCGATAGCGTAATCCTGAATACTCATAATTTATTCTTCCTGAACAATTATCCTGCAAAGAAAACGCGTACTTATCCCGGAAACCACTGATTTAACAAAGACTGAAGATAGGCATGCAACCCAAGTGAAAGGCCAACGACGGCAAGCAGCCCCAAAGCACCGATGAACCAGGCAGAGCGCAGCCATGGATGACGTAGCGAGACATTCTGGGAAGCGGTGATAGGTGCAGACAGGGGAGTGGTGTCGTGCGGGAGCATATTTGATAGTTCAGTCACTAAAGACTCGCGTTCGGGATTATTGGCATCCCTGATGTATTTCCCCATAAAGCCGAACGTCAGCGCGCGGTGAAAACACGTTAGGAGAGCAATATCCGGAGCGGGCTGGCGGAGCAGTTGCCACACGCGCTCAAAGAATTGGTCACCCGCATCCATTGAGTGAAAAAAATGGACCTGCAAAGGGTCAGCACGCCAGACCGAATTGGGTGTGGGATTATTAGGGCGATACAGCACGGACTCATCAAGCAGCGCGCACTGCACCCAGGTTACCTGAGCACAACTTTCCGAATTGAATCCCTGTTCTGCGAGCGCCTTCTGGGTGTATTCCACCAGAGCAACACCTTGCTGGTGCAACTCGCGGTCATCGGGTAATACACCTCCATTTTTAAGGCGCAGTACAAATAACCAAGTGTCCTGAAGCAGTCCATCAATAGACGTCATGTGAAAGATTCATCCGTGAAATGTATGTGAAATTAATAAAGGAATTCCTGAATCAGGGAGCCTATTCTTGAAGGACCATTTTCACGGAAAGGTTATTTGTAAGGGAAGGTTACGGTATAAGACGGAATAAATGATGATTACCGTAGTTTAAGCTACGGGTGATTCTTTAAAGTCCCTGCTGCAGAAGGCTGTAGGCGAGTTTGGAGGATGTTTGCGATAAAAACAAAATGTTTTAAAATGTAAATATTGGTTTTATTTTCAGAATTTTCATATTGTTTATTAAGAGTTTGCTTACAAGCCCGGAATCTAATTTAAGCCATTACGTAATTTTAATAGGGCTACTTATTTGAATAGATGATTATTTTTACTTCATCATGTTGCTGGTTTTAACTTATAGGTCAAGTCTGGTGGCACGTTTAGGGTATCGCTATCTTCCATTTCCCTACTGTACAGGCCGCTATGACAACGGTGGCAGGTTCTCACTTCAACGTATTCGTAGTTGACCCAATTGCCGTCATCCGTAATAGCACGCTTAATTTTCTTAAATTGCATAAAGGTACCTTAATACATTGGCCTGACGCCGTTGGGTGTTTACTGAAGGAAGAGTGTTACGCACGTGGCGTTATTGAAAGTTGCTGCTTGGTGGGAGTGATCGCTTAGCAGGGGGTATGAGGCCACATATTGTAAAATGCAAAGAACACGTATTCGTCGACTAGGTCGTACAGTTTTGGCATTTTCCTGAAATAGGTATCCAGTAATAACAGCCGCTGATGTTTCTGCTCAGGATACTGAAGCCGGTTCTCATGATTTAGCTGTACCTGCTGGGCCAAACGTTCTGAGTCATTCGCAAGCAATCCGTAAAAGTAGGCGATAGCGAACTGTACCAGATGCCAGGGTTCCTCATAAAAGAGGGTTGTAAGGCTCTGCAGCTCGTCAGCTAACCCGTACCATTCCAGCCGTTGGCATTCGGCTATCAGTAATGAAAAGTAGATACGCTGACTTTGGTTGGCACTTTGCATACAGCCCGTGCTGTTAAGTGCATTGGGGTCTGCAGGTATGACCAGCTCAGACTGTTTCACTTCTCTGCGCTGAAGTAAGTCAGTCCCACCTTTTAAACGATCTAACTTCCCAAAAACTGCATCCAGCAGTTGTACGCTTTTTTCATCGCCTTATACTTCCAACTTATTGATTTAAGTAATAGGTATCGGTAGATGATGGACGAAGAGATGTGCGTTGTTCTTGCAGAGAATGATGTTTCGAAGTGGGATGATGAAACCGGTGAGCGATATCATTTTCCTAAGATGTATAGAAAATGGCTAAGCCGGGGGATGCGTTTCGTCTATTATAAAGGGCGGCTCGATCCGAAGAATAAACAATTCTCTCTTCAGCGATTATCCGACTCGCCTCATTACTTTGGGATAGGACGCATAGGGGATATCGAGCCGGATGAAGCCGGTCATCTTTATGCCACCTTAACTGATTTCCAAAAGTTCGATCAGGCTGTCATAGCCAAAAGAGATGATGATTATTATGAAGAAATTCCTGATAGTAAGAAATCGAATTATTGGCGCTCAAGTGTTCGTCCTATATCGGTAGACGTTTTCGCCGATATTTTAGTCGCTGCTGCGCTAACCGAATCGCGTCATATAATCGGCGATATTAAAACCACAGACACTCTCATTGAAAATGAAGCCGATGAAGAGTCTCTGGTTTCCTATCAGGAAGGCAAAAAGACTTCCAAGTTTGTCACCGTCTACGAACGTAACCTTGTATTAAAAAAACAGGCAAAAGCATTTCATGGCACCACGTGTTTTGCCTGCGGCTTTAACTTTGGGGAGTTCTACGGTGAATACGCCAAAGACTTCATCCACATACATCATGTCGTTCCAGTATCGGAATTTGGCGAATCTAAAGCCGTTAATCCTAAGACTGATCTCGTTCCTGTATGTGCAAATTGTCATGGCGTCATTCACCGCAGAAAAGATCGGACACTCTCGATTGATGAGTTAAAAATCATGATTGCTGCTAGCAAGAAAACACCCTAGCAGGGGTGTTATAGCTCGCCAAAATACCAACACTCACTGTAATAATTATTTTCTGGCTCTTTTTCATCGCGATAATCCGTGATAATGCCGCGTTCAGTCATGCCGTCTGGTAGCGTTAATCCCCATTGCTGAGCAAGGCTGCGCCCTTGGATAATATCCGGGTGTTGAATATGTTTGTGGTGTGCCAGAGTGTGGCTATTAAAGTAGTCTTCATCCAGATAAAGACATATTTCACTGGTAAACATATCGGGCTGTATAATGGCGCAAGTTACGCGAATAAAATTATCTGTCTGTGGTTTTGATTCAATCAGACGCTGGCAAGCATCAATCAAATATTGTGCACATTGGGCCTTTGTCTGGCGGGCGGCATGTTTTCCTTGAACCATGTTTGCAAGGACGGGGATTTTCCAGTTCCAATATTTTTCATCTGGTGGGATATCTGTGAAATATTGGCTGCCAAAGTTTTTGCTCCATTCTGACAACCATCGCAAGCGGCGAGGAACTCCTCGCGGCCGTTTGTTACTCATTGAAAGTCTTCGCATCGCTCGATCTCTCTATCGTTGATTGATATCCCTAAAGCTATTGATCTTAGACTATTGGTTCAAGTAGATTTTATGGGTTCATTTTTGTAGAAATGTTGTACTACTTTTAGAGAAAAGGATCTTCCATGACGCTTGACCATATCTGGGGCTTGAAAGCCCTCAGCAAACCTTATCACCAAGCCTGTATAGATTGGGCTGAGCAACTGCTGATTGCGGGGAATTCCTCGGAGAATGTCTTGATCCTAGCCAGTCTGGGTTTGGATAAAGTTCAAGAATTTTATGAGGTTGAAGGTTACTTCGAACGTGCAGTTCATGATTTAGGTGAAATTGAACCAGAATATTTTTCTGCGATCAAAAACTATGGGCTGTATATATGTCACCAAATGTTGGCAGGTGAGTTGGCGCTTGAAGAGAATATAGACCTTCTCGCTGAGGTCTATCCCTCGACCAACTACGATTACGGCATATTTACTATCTGGTCCGATCTTTGTGATGATCTCGATATGCTGGGAAGTGATGATCCCTATTACGGCAATACCCTTCTAACAAAAGCAAACAAACTTACGTATATCGAAAATCAACTTCGCCATTTTATTGTGCTTCTTAATAGCGATGTACCATCTAATTTTATGAGCCTTTATATCTGTCAGGGATGTAATAAATTGGTGAAGGCACGGTGGCAGCAGAGGACACGGATTAGTGGGTGTCAGAAACTGATGATCCAGCTAAAATTGCAAAAGCCAAAGTATGCGACGGAGTGCTTGTTTTGCGGGTCCACGAATGTTACCGGCCTGCATACCATTGAAGCGCGTGAAAAAGCGTTAACGATGCTAAATAATTAAGGGCGCAATCCTCGCGCCCTCCCAACAATCTAATTATTCCCCAACCCTAAAACATCTCCCCCATATTCAACTGCCCCATCAATAACACGTTATCGCTGTAATCGACCGGGACCGCGACCACTGCCGGGCCTTGTACGTCCATGGCGGCGCGCAGGGTGCTTTCGAGGGTCTCGGATGAGGTGACGGCGAAGCCTTTGGCACCGAAGGATTCGGCGTAGGCTTTGAAGTCTATCGGGCCGAATTTAACGCCGGAGGTGCGCTGGTATTTCTTCTGTTCCTGAATCGCCACCATGTTGTAGCAGTCATCCACCCAGATGATGTGCAGCAGGTTGACGCCCAGGCGTACCGCGGTTTCCAGCTCCATGCTGGACTGCATAAAGCCGCCGTCGCCGGAGACGGACACCACTTTGCGGCCGGGTTCAACCAGCGCGGCGCCAATCGCCCACGGCAGTGCGACGCCCATGGTCTGTTGGCCGTTGGAGATCAGCACCTGACGCGCACGGAAGCTGTAAAGATAGCGGGCGATCCAGATGTGAAAACTCCCCATGTCCACGCACAGCGTCACGTCGCTGTTGACGATGTCCTGCATGGCGCGCACCAGGCGCAGCGGGTGAATAGCAAACTGGCTCAGACTGCGGCCTTTTTGCGCCAGCAGTTCGCGCTGCTGGCGGCGATCGTCGAGGATCGAAAGCGTCGCCGGGCTGAGATCAAAATATTGATGTACCTGTTCGGTCAGCAGGTCCAGCGTATCGGCGATGTCACCCACCAGTTCCACATCAGGCGAGTAATCGCTGTCGGTCTCGGCGGGTACCACGTCGATGTGCACCAGCTCGGCGTGGCCGTTGCTCCACTGCGCGGGTTCATACTCCACCGGGCTGTAACCGACGGTGATCACTAAGTCGGCATTGCGCAGCAGGCGGTCACCAGCCTGATTGTTGAACAGGCCGACGCGGCCCGCAAAGCGATGGAAGTGCGCCTGATCGATAACGCCTGCCGCCTGATAAGTACTGGTCACTGGCAGATCGCTTTTGTTGAGTAACCGACGGATAGCTGCGGCGTTGCGTGGCTGGCTGGCCATCAGGCCGAGCAGCAGCACCGGATTTTTGGCTTTTCGCAGGCAGGCCGCAACCTGACGGATGGCGTCCTGTGGCGCGCTGCCGAGTGTTGGCGGCTGTGAGCTGAGTAAACGGCCCTGTGCCGGTTCGTTGATGATATCCATCGGCAGGCTGATGAATGACGCGCCGGGGCGGCCAAACTCAGCGGCGCGAAAACCGTTGGCCAGCACTTCAGACAGCGCAGACGACGAGGTCACTTCGGCTGCAAACTTGGTGACCGGGCGGAACATCGCCACGGTGTCCATGGTCTGGTGCACCTGCTTAACGTGGTCGGCGCGTTTTACCGCACCGCCGATGGCGACCAGCGGGTCACCTTCTGAGGTGGCAGTCGCCACGCCGGTGATCAGGTTAGAGCAACCGGGGCCTGAAGTGACCAGCGCCACGCCCGCTTTGCCGGTCAGGCGGCCCACCGCACCGGCCATAAAGGCGGCGTTCGCTTCGTGGCGTACCGGAATGGTGATGATGGACGAATCGACCAGTGAGTCGAATACCCGGTCAATCTTCGCGCCGGGGATGCCAAAGACGTGTTTCACGCCCTGTTGTTCAAGCTGGGCGACGACCAGGTCCGCGCCACAGTTCCACGTATTTCTGCTGTCTGAATTTTTCATGGTTCACACTCCTTCGTTGGCTCAGTGGCGGTTAACTTTCAACAGAACGGATGGCGTCATCCAGGTTCTCGGGGCTGAGATCAGCCTGTTTAAAGTCGCGGTCGGTCGGGAAATCAATCAGTAGTTTGTCAACGGTGCCGAAGGTCAGTACGCCGCTCTCCAACCGGTAGTCCAGCACGTGGCCGCCGCTGCTGCGCTCGCGGTTGATAAAGTGCTCGTGATACCCGGCGACGTTGATGCCCTGCATATATTCAGGGGTCAGAAAACCAATCAGCACGCCTTCGCAGTGTTCAATATGGAAGGTCGGCTGCGCTTCAATGGCTTCCAGCATCGGCTTATACGGGCGGTGCTGTTCCGGTACCGTGCGTGTCTGCACGCAACTGAATACGCCGTCAATGCGCAGGGCGCAGAAGGTATTTTTGCTGGCTATCACGCCATCGATGATTTTATGAATGTCATCGCGGCTGTGCGGTTTATCGAGGTGATATTCATTAGTTGGGTTAAAGAATGTCATCACGGCAAACGGGGTTCTTTGTTCGGGCCGGGCGCGGCGTGCAGTACCATCGCCACGCAGCTGGAAGATGTTGCTGTTGAAAGCGATCAGTTCACCGTCGAGATGGTTGAACGTACCGAGGCCAAAGTCGCCGTGTTCGAGCAGGTCGGCCATGGTGGTGTTGCCCTCGTACACGCCGCTCAGCAGGGCGCTCATCATCGATGACTGGTAAATGATGCGTTCAGGATGATCGTTTTGAAGCTGCATTGCGCTGCGGGTGATATCGGCCACACAGGAGCAGTCGCTGTGGGCGTCATGGCGGTGAAGGTTGTGGAAAGTCATGTTGTCGCTCCGTGAGAAAATGGTTAGCGTTGTTAACTAAAGGTTGACTCTATTTAGCAGGGAGTTCCAATATGACGGGGTGTTCACTTTGAGACGTTTTTGATATGGAACTTCGTCATCTGCGTTATTTTGTGGCGGTGGCCGCCGCCGGGAACTTCACCCGCGCCGCCGAACAACTGGGTATCTCTCAACCTCCGCTAAGCCAGCAAATACAGCGGCTGGAGCATGAAATCGGCGCACCGCTGTTGCGGCGTTTAACGCGCAGTATTGAACTGACCGAGGCGGGAAAAACGCTGTACGACGACGCAGTGCATATCCTGAAACTGACTGACGCCGCGCTGGAACGTGCCCGCAGCGTGGCGCGGGGTGTGAGTGGAACGTTGCGCATTGGGTTTGCCAGTTCGACCGCTTTTAATCCGCAGGTATTTGCGCTGCTGCACCGCTTTCGGGACAGCTATCCGGGCATGGAGTTATTACCGCAGGAGAAGGAAATGTCGGCGCTGATGACCGCGCTGGCGGATGGGGCTATTGACGTGGCGTTTATCCGTCTGCCGTGTGAACGCAGTAAGGATTTTGCCTGCCGGGTGATTGATTTTGAGCAGATGGTGGTGGCGCTGCCGAGTACGCATCCGCTGGCACAGAAGGACGATATCGCGCTGGGCGATCTGAAAGAGGAAACGCTGATCACTTTCCCGAGAGACGTGGCCCCCAGTCTGTATGACTCAGTGATCGCGGCCTGTAATGACGCCGGTTTTACGCCGAAGCTCGGTCAGCAATCGCCGCAGGTGACGTCGGCCATCAGCATGGTGGCGACCGGTTTTGGTTACGCGGTGGTGCCTGCGTCATTGGGGAAAATCGATGATGAAAATGTCACCTGCCTGCCGCTCGCCGGCCCGCCGCTCACCACCCAGGTCGCGCTGGCGTGGCGGCGCAATGACAACGGCAAAGCGGCGATGCATCTGTTGAAGTTGTTGTAAAAGCCCTGGCTGAATTACACCACAATAATCACGGTTACGCGGCGGTTCTCGGCGCGGCCAACCTGCGTTTTGTTGCTGGCGACCGGGTTACGTTTACCCATACCTCGGGTATGAATATTGGCGCGCGGCATACCGGCGTTGGAAAATGCCGTGGCGACGGTATTGGCGCGGCGCAGGGATAAATCCTCGTTGTACTTGTCGTCGCCATAATCATCGGTATATCCGTCGAGATTAACCTTCACCAGCCCGACGCGGATCAGCTCGCGGGACAGCGTTTCCAGCGTTTTCTGGCTCTGTGGCGATAACGTATCCTGATTGTTACCAAACAACACTTTGGCATTCAGCCCCAGCTCCCAGCCTTCGCTGGTCAGGCTAAAACCCTGCTGTTTTAATACCGCGATTTGTTCAGCGGTTAAGCCCTGCGGTTTTGACTGGCAGGCGGACAGCATCAACAGACAAAAAAGCAGTAAAAACGGGGTGAACAACGTCTTAACATAATCGTTTATTTTCAAAGTATCAGCCTCTTTGCATGATGTTCAGTGGGGGTCCGCTACGGCGGTTAACGGCGCGTGATCGGCGAGATGCCAGCAGCTGCCAGTGAATTTTTTCGAGCGGTACATGGCTTCATCGGCACGTTCCAGCAGTTCTTTAGGATTCGCCGCCTGGGCAGGGGTCAGTGCAATGCCGATGCTCAGTGAAACCAGCAGTGTTTTGCCATCGCGCAAGGTGAGCGGTTCCTGCATCCCTTTGACGATGTTTTGCGCCACGCTAATGGCTTTCTCTTCTACGCTGCTCTCCGGCAAGGCCGCGTCTTGCAACTGCAATAGCACCGCAAATTCATCGCCCCCGAGCCGGGCCAGCAGGGCATTTTCCTGCAAATGCATTCCCAGACGTACACCGATGTCAATGAGCACTTTATCTCCTGCCGCATGGCCAAGGCTGTCGTTGATCTCTTTGAAGTTATCGACGTCAATAAACAGCAACGCCAGAGAAGTCTGCGGGCGCAGCGGGTTGTAACACTGATTAAGCGTATCGATGAAAAATGCGCGGTTACGCAAGCCGGTCAGGCTGTCGTGCTGCGCCTTGTGCGCCAGGGAGTCATTCTCAATTTTCAGGTGATTTTGCCAGGTCTCCATCTCAGTCAGCAGACTGTTGAAGTCACAACTCAGGGTATGCAACTCGGCAATCGGCGCGGAAGGTGCCCGCAGATTAAAGGTGCGGTTGGCGCTTACGGCGTGGGTCACGTCCGTGATGTTTTGCAGTGAGCCGACAATCCGCTTCACCATGCGCCGTGAGAGTGTGAACGCCACCACCGCCGTCAGCAGCAGGCTGGCCAGCAGGCCGATAATCACTTTCAGCAGGAAACCAATCAGGCTGGCACCGTCACCCGCCAGCCACACCGTGCCGATCTGCTGGTTAGCATGCAGGATCGGCAGCGTGATTGGCATTGGAAAGGCCAGATGACCGACTAATTGCCCGAGTTTGTCCCAGGTTCCGGTTTGCGGGCGCTGCCACTCGGCCAGCACTTTGCCGTCGACAGTAAGAATTTTGGCCTGGTAAAAGTCTTCGTTGGTGGCGATAAGTTCGAGAGTGTCGCGCGCTGCCGGTTTGTCATTGAACACCACCGCAGCTTCGCTGGTGTAACCGATGGCGCGCGCGGTGAGGTGCAGATTGAAGTTAGCCTGCGAGCGCAGAGCGATCAGCGCCAGTACGGTCAGCAGAAAGCCGGCCAGACCCATCCCGAGCAGGACCACCATCATATGAATGCGGTTCAGCTCCCGGCTGAGCGACGGGCGGGTGCCGGGATTATCATCGGCAGAAATAGAGGGGCGTTGATCCATGATTTACTCCTTTTCCCTGGCGAGCTGCAAAACATTGGGATGCACTCTGACGCCGCTGCGGGCCAGAGTGTCCAGATTCAGTTTGAAGCCAACATGAGCGGGTCCGACATCCAGACAAAACGCATTCAGTAGCGCGCAGTCATCATCTTTTTCGCTGATGGTTAATACCGGATGGCCTGCCAGCCGGTTATGCAGGGAATGTTGTTGATCCGCCGAAGTTGGGCCGGAATAGAGTGCATCGCAGTCGGTTAATAAGGCCGGGCTTTCGGGCGAGAGATATTGCACCGTCAGCCTCTTCCCCGTCAGATTGTTATTTCCCGCGACCAGACCATTAGCAAATTTCACGGGCGCGATAACACATAATCTGATGGCATCGGGTTTGGTCGTGGCCGGCCAGCGGGAATAACTGAGTATGCCCATCACAGTATTGGCGACCTGCTGCTGCTGTCCCGGCAACGGCTCATTGAGCGCTAACGCAGAAGGTTGTGCCCATAAAGCGGCGGGGAAAATAAGGCCGATAAAACTCACGGCCATAACAGCGCGTAATGCTCGCCTGAAGCGGCCAGGGCGGAGAGGGCCTGTGTGATGGAAACCGTGTCGGGTTATTCCCATATGCTGGCTCTTACTTGCTTAACAGAAACAGGAGTGCTTTTCATACCGCGCTAAAAGCCAAGAGATCGAAAAATAAGAATTTTCTGATTACTGACAACTTTAGCAACATTTCCCTTTCTCCGGTTAATGAAAAATGAGTGCCGACTCTCTTGTGGTTGATTAGTGAACAGTCACTCACGCGGATGATCCGCTACCGCCGTGGGCAACGTGCAACTCGTCGGGCAGTTTGAGAGCATTCTGCCCTGTTCATTTGGGTTAATGGTGAGCCACAGCGCTACCTGGCCGGGGGGATACCCGGAGGTAATTTAGATCAGGGTGAATAATCACAAAAGGGTACTATCAGGTGTCGAAAAAATAGCCTTCGGGAAAGGTCAGTATGAATTATCGACACTTCGGTCATTTTCCAGACACTCGGTATAAATAATTCTCGCAAATATGTCGATGGCTACAAATATAAATTGTTACTGAATGATCACGAATGGCTGTTCCTAATGGGCATTAATGTTAATAACGCAGCATTTTAAAGCGTAATTATCGAGCAATGATTATTAATCGTGACTTTGATCTCAATCCTACCCGAAATGGCAGATTTTTATGCTGCCGGTAGGTATCATCCCGGCATTAATGATATGTTTTATTCGTTTGATCGGTTTTTTAAGAACGCGTGAGTGGCATAACATCTGGCTGAAAACGGCGTCGTAAAAACCGATTTAAAATAGCAGTTTATTTTTCTACACCGAGGGATTATGGACAACACACATATTGATACGCAGGTTCGGAGTTCAGCAACCAGTTGGCGTAAAACAGACACCATGTGGATGCTGGGTCTGTATGGTACAGCAATTGGCGCAGGTGTACTTTTCCTGCCTATTAACGCCGGTATCGGTGGTTTAATTCCACTGCTTATAATGACCGTTCTGGCTTTCCCAATGACATTCTTTGCTCACCGTGGACTGACGCGTTTTGTATTATCCGGTAAAAATGCCGGTGAAGACATTACCGAAGTCGTTGAAGAACATTTTGGTATTTCAGCCGGTAAGCTCATCACCCTGCTTTATTTCTTTGCTATTTATCCTATTCTGCTGGTGTATAGCGTTGCTATTACCAACACGGTAGAAAGCTTTATTACTCACCAGATGCACTGGACCGCTCCGCCGCGCGCTTTACTGTCGCTGGTGTTGATTCTTGGTCTGATGGGTATCGTGCATTTCGGTCAGGACCTGATCGTAAAAGCGATGAGCATTCTGGTCTTCCCGTTTGTGGCGGTATTGATGGCGCTGGCCTTATACCTGATCCCAAACTGGAATATGTCTGTGTTCCAGAACGTTTCTCTTTCCGGTAACGGTGTAGGTAGCGGCTTGCTGATGACCCTGTGGCTGGTGATCCCGGTGATGGTGTTCTCCTTTAACCACTCACCTATTATCTCCTCGTTTGCGGTTGCCAAGCGTAAAGAGTACGGCGAAGACGCTGAGAAAAAATGTTCGCGCATTCTGGCGTACAGCCACATCATGATGGTATTAACCGTGATGTTCTTCGTCTTCAGTTGCGTGCTGAGCCTCTCTCCTGAAAACTTGATGGAAGCCAAAGCCCAGAACATTTCTATTCTGTCTTATCTGGCGAATCACTTCTCCAACCCAATGATTGCCTATGTCGCGCCATTTATTGCCTTTATTGCTATCACCAAATCTTTCCTCGGCCATTATCTTGGTGCGCGTGAAGGTTTCAACGGTATGGTAATTAAGTCACTGCGCAGCAAAGGAAAAAGTATTGCACTGCCCACGCTGAACCGCTACACCGCTATTTTCATGTTATTAACGACCTGGCTGGTGGCGACATTAAATCCAAGTATTTTGGGTATGATTGAAAATATCGGCGGGCCGATCATTGCGATGCTGTTATTCCTGATGCCAATGTATGCTATTCGCAAAGTACCGGCGATGAAAAAATACAGCGGCCATATTAGTAATGTCTTTATCGTTATTATGGGTCTGATTGCCATGTCAGCGATTGTTTATACGCTGATGGGCTAAAACACTAAGTAATATTATTTAATGAGCAGGGTAAATCCTGCTCATTATTACACTTCCTTTCTTTATTCTTATCTTTTTATTCTCCGGCATCTTCTTCGCCCGGCCTTTTATTGACACTTACAGTCATGGAGTCAATCGTGATCAGCATCTTCGATATTTTCAAAATTGGTATTGGCCCTTCCAGTTCTCATACTGTCGGCCCAATGAAAGCCGGGAAAATATTCAGCGATGAACTTATCTCCCTCGGCCATATAAATAATACTACCCGCGTCGTTGTAGATATTTACGGCTCTTTGTCATTGACCGGCAAAGGGCACCATACCGATCTTGCCATTATCATGGGGCTGGCGGGTAATTTACCGGACTCCGTTGATATTGACGCCATCCCCGGTTTTATCCGTGCCGTGGAAAGCAGCGGGCGACTGATGCTGGCCAATGGCGCTCGTGAGGTGGATTTCCCGCTCAATGGGTCGATGAACTTCCACAGCGACAATCTGCCATTGCATGAAAACGGCATGACGGTGAGCGCATTTAACGGTGAAAACCTGCTCTACAGCCAAACTTATTACTCTATTGGCGGCGGTTTTATCGTAGAAGCCAGCCGGTTTGGCGTGCAAGAAGAGAGCAGTATTACCATGCCGTTCCCGTTCCATTCAGCCAAAGATTTACAACAGCACTGCAATGACACGGGTCTGTCGCTGTCTGGTGTGATGCTACAAAATGAGCTGGCCGGGCATTCACGTGCCGAGATTGCCGAGCACTTTGCGGCGATCTGGAGCGTGATGAGCGAAGGCATTACCCGGGGTATTCACACCGAAGGTTTGCTGCCGGGGCCGATGAAAATCAACCGCCGCGCCGCCGCACTGCGCCGGATTTTGGTCACGCAGGACAAAAATAACGTCGACCCGATGGGTGTGGTTGACTGGATCAATATGTACGCCATGGCAGTCAATGAAGAAAACGCCGCCGGTGGCCGCGTAGTCACGGCACCGACCAATGGTGCATGCGGCATCATCCCGGCAGTGCTGACCTATTATGACCAGTTTATCCGCCCGGTCAGCCCAGACTCCTACAGCCGTTTCTTCCTGGCAGCGGGTGCCGTCGGCGTACTGTTTAAAATGAATGCCTCTATTTCTGGCGCAGAAGTGGGTTGTCAGGGAGAGGTTGGTGTGGCCTGTTCGATGGCCGCGGCAGGTTTAACCGAACTGCTCGGTGGCAGCACCGTCCAGGTCTTTATGGCGGCAGAAATTGCCATGGAACATCACCTCGGTCTGACCTGCGATCCGCTGGCCGGCCAGGTGCAGGTCCCGTGTATCGAACGTAACGCGATTTCAGCGGTGAAAGCCGTCAATGCTTCGCGCATGGCGCTGCGCCGCACCAGCGAAGCACGTGTTTGTCTCGATAAGGTCATCGAAACTATGTACGAGACCGGCAAAGATATGAACGCCAAATACCGCGAAACGTCACGCGGAGGATTGGCTATCAAGGTTCTCGCGTGTAATTAATTCTGCTTTCATCATCTCTTTCTTAAAAGGCGGGAAACCGCCTTTCTTACACCCGAAACTCCGCTGTCTCTGTGCTATGTTGAATCTGATGTTATGTGCAATCGACAACACCTAAAAACAGTTAAAGGGACGAATCGGCATGTCTAAATTTTTCATGAATGACCGTAAAAATCTGATTAACGACGTGATTGAAGGCGCAATTCTCACCTCCCCCTACAAAAACCTGGCCAAGCTGGACGTCGATCCCGCTATCCGCGTGGTGGTGCGCAGTGACTGGGATAAGAAAAAGGTCGCGCTGATTTCCGGTGGCGGCTCAGGCCATGAACCGGCGCACGTGGGTTTCGTCGGCAAAGGCATGTTGACTGCCGCCGTATGCGGTGATGTGTTTGCCTCGCCAAGTGTGGACGCGGTGCTCAATGCCATCGTGGCGGTGACCGGTGAAGCCGGTTGCTTGCTGATCGTCAAAAATTACACCGGCGACCGCCTGAACTTCGGCCTTGCAGCAGAAAAAGCCAAAAACCTCGGCTTTAACGTCGATCTGGTGATGGTGTCGGACGACATCTCCCTGCCGGACAACAAGCAGCCGCGCGGTATTGCCGGAACGGTGCTGGTGCATAAAATTGCCGGTTACGCGGCCGAGCAGGGTAAATCGCTTAAAGCGGTGACCGCGGCGGCGCAGAAAGCCATTGATGCGACGTCGAGTATCGGCGTGGCCATGGCCAGTTGTAGCTTGCCGGGCGACAGCAGTGAGGACGATGAAGAGAGCCGTATTCCGGCCGGGCATGTTGAACTGGGCTTAGGTATTCACGGCGAGCCGGGTGTGTCAAAACTCAAAACCCAGAACAGTGAGAAAGTGATCACCACGCTGGTGGAAAAACTCCAGAAACAGTTTAAGAAAAGCGACAAGCTGGCATTGCTCATCAACAATCTTGGCGGCGTCTCCCCGCTGGAAATGAATCAACTGACCAAAGAACTGGTGCATTCGGCGTTAGGGAAATCCATCCGTTATCTGATTGGCCCTGCGGCGCTGGTCAGCGCGCTGGATATGAAAGGTTTCTCGCTGTCAGCGATCGCCCTGACGGATGACATCGAAAAAGCGCTGCTGGCGCAAGTTGAAGCCTCCGGCTGGCAGCCGCTGGTTAAACTGGAAAAATTGCCGACGCAAAAAGCCAAAAAAATCACCCAAAAGGTGAAAGTGAAGGCATCGGTCAATGCAGGGGTCGGTAAAATTATTGATACCGTCACCCAGACGTTATCGGCGCTGGAAGATGAACTGAATAAGCTGGATGCCAAAGTGGGCGACGGCGATACCGGTTCGACCTTTGCCTCCGGTGCACGCGATATTCAGGCGCAAAATAAAGACAAGAAACTGCCGCTCAATGATCTTTCTGCCTTATTTACCGTGGTCGGCGATCGTCTGGCGACGGTGATGGGCGGTTCCAGCGGCGTGCTGATGTCGATTTTCTTCACCGCTGCTGGTCAGAAAGTGGTGGAGGGCAAACCCGTCGCCGATGCATTGCTGTTTGGTCTGGAGCGCATGAAGCATTACGGTGGTGCTGATCTCGGTGACCGCACGATGATCGATGCCCTGCAACCGGCACTGGAAGCACTGGGCAAAAAAGGCGATCTGAAAGCGGCGGCTAAAGCTGCCGCAAAAGGCGCTAAAGACACGGCCAGCATGAAGAAAGCCAATGCGGGCCGCTCGTCTTATTTGAGCAGCAACAGCCTGAAAGGGGTGAAAGATCCCGGTGCTGTCGCGGTTGAAAAAGTGTTTGAAGCATTAGCCAAATAAGATATTCAGTTAAATACAAACGGCCTGCCCGGTCTCCCGGCAGGCCGTTTTTTATGGATTGGACCAAAAATTGATCTGGAGCAAGTTCAGGCCACTCTCACCAGCATGCGCCATAGGGGCCCCGTATAATTTGCGGCCACTATTTGTCGCCGATGAAGAGATCTCATGTCTGTCAGCCTGATCCAGCCCGATCGTCACCTGTTTGCTTACCCACTTTATTGGGCCGAATGCTTTGGCACGGCACCTTTTTTGCCAATGTCACGCGAGGAGATGGATCAACTTGGCTGGGACAGCTGTGATGTGATCGTGGTGACTGGCGATGCTTATGTTGATCATCCGAGTTTCGGTATGGCGATCGTAGGGCGGATGCTGGAGGCGCAGGGCTATCGCGTCGGGATCATCGCCCAGCCCGACTGGACAAGCAAAAAAGACTTCATGAAACTCGGCAAGCCAAACCTGTTCTTTGGTGTCACCGCCGGCAATATGGATTCGATGATCAACCGCTACACGGCGGACAGAAAACTCCGCCATGACGATGCCTACACGCCAGACAACGCAGAAGGTAAACGGCCAGACCGTGCGACGGTGGCCTATTCCCAGCGCTGTAAAGAAGCGTACAGCGACGTGCCGGTTGTGCTGGGCGGCATCGAAGCCAGTCTGCGGCGCATCGCACATTATGATTACTGGTCAGACACCGTACGTCGTTCAGTGCTGGTGGATTCCAAAGCCGACATGCTGATTTACGGTAACGGCGAGCGTCCGCTGGTGGAAGTGACGCACCGGCTGGCGGCGGGTGAGAAGATCACTGAGATCGTCGATGTGCGCAATACCGCTATCATGCGCAAACTGGCGCTGACCGGCTGGACCGGCGTGGACTCCACCCGTCTCGATAAGCCTGGCCGCATCGAACCTATCATGAACCCCTATGGCGAGGATTTACCCTGTTCAGAGGGCGCTTTGCCTGAACCCGACGGCCCGCAGCCCATCACTGTTCGTGCGCCAAAACCCAAACCATGGGAGAAAACCTACGTGCTGCTGCCGTCGTTTGAGAAAGTCAAAAACGACAAAGTGATGTACGCCCATGCGTCGCGCATTCTGCATCATGAAACCAATCCTGGCTGTGCGCGGGCGCTGATGCAAAAGCATGGCGATCGTTATGTGTGGATCAACCCGCCGGCGATCCCGCTGGCGACGGATGAAATGGATTCGGTGTTCGCCCTGCCTTTTCAGCGCGTACCGCATCCGTCTTATGGCAAGGCGCGTATTCCGGCCTATGAGATGATCCGTTTTTCGGTCAACATCATGCGGGGTTGTTACGGCGGTTGCTCGTTCTGTTCTATCACCGAACATGAAGGGCGCATTATTCAGAGCCGTTCGGAAGCGTCGATTGTTAAAGAGATTGAAGAGATCCGCGACCGTGTGCCAGGCTTTACCGGGGTGATCTCCGATCTCGGCGGACCGACGGCCAACATGTATATGCTGCGCTGCCAGTCGCCACGCGCTGAACAAACCTGCCGCCGGGCTTCCTGTGTTTACCCGGAAATCTGTAGCCACATGGACACTAACCATGCGCCGACCATCAAACTGTACCGACGCACACGGGCGCTCAAAGGCATCAAGAAGATCCTGATCGCCTCCGGGGTGCGTTACGATCTGGCAGTACAGGATCCTCTGTATATCAAAGAGCTGGCTGAGCATCATGTCGGCGGATATCTGAAGATCGCCCCGGAGCATACCGAGGCTGGCCCGCTGTCAAAAATGATGAAACCCGGCATGGGCAGCTATGATCGCTTCAAGAAATTATTTGATCACTATTCGAAGCTGGCGGGGAAAAAGCAGTATCTGATCCCGTACTTTATTTCAGCGCACCCAGGGACGCGCGACGAGGATATGGTCAATCTGGCACTGTGGCTCAAGGAGAACCGCTTCCGGCTGGATCAGGTGCAAAACTTCTATCCATCCCCGCTCGCCAGCGCCACTACGATGTATTACAGCGGCAAAAATCCGCTCAATAAAGTGGATTATAAAAGCGAAGATGTGGTGGTGCCGAAAGGCGATCGTCAGCGCCGTCTGCACAAAGCGCTGCTGCGCTATCATGATGAAGCCAACTGGCCGGTGATCCGCGAAGGGCTAAATACGCTGGGGCTGAAGCATCTGATTGGTAGCCGGGCAGACTGTCTGATCCCGGCCGAGAGTGCGATGGATCGCGGGCGGGGTACTCTCTCCGGTCGGCCGAAATTCAGCAGCCGCCCGGCGGCCACCCGTTTTACCGGCACACCTGCTGTTACTCAGCCAGCGGCGAAAAAGAAACCGGTCACTCGAGGTAAAAAACCGGTTTAAGTGAATCACTGACCGGGCTGTTATCGACATTGGCTGGCATCACGTCAGCCATATGTTTCCACCACTTCTGGCAGATTTCCGTCTTCGCTACCGCATCCCAGCGCGCTTCTGATTCAATCTCCACCACGCCAAACAGCAGATGACGCTTTTCGTCGAGAAAAATACTGTAGTGATGTGCGCCATGCGCTTTCAACGTTGCGGCCAGCTCAGGCCAGATGGGCGAATGCCGTTGCTGGTACTCAGCATGGGCATCGGGGTTTACCTGCATAACAAAGGCCTTGCGGATCATGGGTTTCTCCTGTTTTAACGCCCCCACCTTCACAGGGGAGGGCGTTAAAGATTCACATTGCGCTCAGATACAGCTCGCGCACCTGTTCGCGGCTGGCCGGGCGTGGATTGCAGGAGGCACAAGGATCGGCGAGGGCTTTATCCAGCCAGTCTTCGATGTCTCCTTTTTTGATACCCAGCTCGGCGAAACCGGACGGGATCCTCACCTGTTCCGACAAGACACGGATCGCATCCAGTGCGGCAAGACTGGCCTGTTCTTGGTTCATAGCGTGAGTTTTTACCCCCATGGCGCGGGCGATATCAGCGAATCGCTGCGGGCAGGCGGAACGGTTAAATTCCTCCACCACCGGCAGCAGGATCGCATTGCAGACGCCATGGGGCAGGTTGTGCGTGGCACCCGGCTGATGAGCCAGCGCGTGAACCAAACCCAGTCCGGCGCTGTTGAACGCCATGCCGGCCAGATACTGGCCCTGCGCCATTTTCTCACGTGCTTCAAGGTTGTTGCCGTTTGCCACCGCCAGCGGCAGCCATTCGGTGATGGTGCTGATGGCCGCCAGCGCAGTCGGGTCAGTGAGCGGATGTGCGCCGACCGACACATAAGCTTCGATGGCGTGGGTCAGGGCATCCATGCCGGTTGCCGCCGTCACGCTGGCGGGGATCGCCACCATGATTGCCGGATCATCGACTGCGATATCTGGGATCAGATTGGCGTCAATGATCACTTCTTTTACGTGGCGCTGGCTGTCGATGATCACCGCGTTGCTGGTCAGCTCAGCGGCAGTGCCGGCGGTGGTGTTAATGGCCACTAAGAACACACCGGGATTTTTTACCTTGCCGACGCCGGAGTACGCTGTCACCGGACCGGGATTGGCGGTCAGGATCCTGACGCCTTTAGCGGTATCAATCGGGCTGCCGCCGCCGAAGGCAATCAGATAGTCACAATGATGCTGCTGATACAAACGGAAGCCTTCGTCCACCACTTCCGAGGTTGGATTTGGCGTTACGCCGCTGAAGAGCGCGTAAGGCAGGGCGGCACTTTTCAGTGCCGCAAACAGTCCGTCGAGCAGGCCGAGTTCAATCAGTTGTCCATCCGTGATAATCAGCGCTTTGCCGGGTGCTTTCGGTACCAACATGGCCACCATGTCTTCAATCGCGCCTTTTCCGTGCAGGCTGATTTTGGGTAATGCCAACATAAAGCTCATAAAATTCCCTCTCTGAGTCTGGTCAATTTACGCTTTCAGCGCCGCCGCAAACGGGGTGACTTCAAAGCGTTTCGCCAGGGCGATCAGCTCTTCGGTAGAAATAGTCTGTTTCTTGCCGCCCATCGATATCACTTTCACCAGAATTTCGGCGGATTTCTCGGCGGTGTCGATCAGGCCAAAAGCATCATCCAGAGAGGGGCCGCTGCCAAAGATGCCGTGAAACGCCCACAGCACCAGGCTGTGGTGTTGCATCTGGTCGGCCGTCGCCGCGCCGATGCCGTCGGTCCCCGGAACCATCCACGGCACAATGCCGATCCCATCAGGGAAGACCACCAGACATTCGGTGCTGCATTCCCAGATTTCCCGGGTGAATTTTGCGTTATCCAGCTCCATCACATAGGTCAGCGCAATCAGGTTGGTGGCGTGACAGTGCATGATCACCCGGTCGCGCCCCTGGGTGACGTTGATGCGTACGGTGTGTGATTGCAGATGCGCGGCCAGTTCTGACGTTGGCAGGCCACCGGCGGTCAGGCCCCAAAGAATGTTGTAGGCAGTCCCCTGGCTATTCAGCTGCAATACCACCAGCGATTCGGCCGGAGCCAGTTGCACATTGCGGAAAAACTTGCCGGAGCCGGTGACAATAAAATACTGATTTGCCAGTTCCGGTGCCGGTTGGGTGAGCGCAACGGTACGCGGGTCGCTATAAAAATCAGTCTGATAGGGCGCGACATCTTCCGGTAGCAGGCGCAGGCTGACATTGCCGCCGTTGCGCTCGTCCCAGCCCTTCAGCCACATATCGGTGGTGGCTTTGATCATGCCCTGTACAAACCAGGAATTGAGTAAAGTTTTCATCGTTTCTTACCTGTAAAAAGGAGTGTTTAGCGTTTCGCGAGTTCGGTTTTTTCGTAATGGCGGACGTTTTCCAGCCACTGGCCACCGACTGGGACATCGTGGCGCAGGCAATAGATGTCCCACACGGCTTGCCATGGCAGGCATTTTTGCTCTTCCAGCAACGCCAGGCGCGCGGTGTAGTCACCGTCGATCTCCAGTGTTTTCAGCATGTCGGTCGGTTCAAGCAGGGCGCGCAGCAGGGCTTTTTTCATGTTACGGGTACCGATGACCCACGCCGCAATGCGGTTGATGGAAGCGTCGAAGAAGTCGAGGCCGATATGCACGCGGTCAAACAGGTTGTGGCGCACAATTTCGTTGGCAATGGCCTGGGTTTCGTCGTCAAGCAGTACGACGTGGTCGCTGTCCCAGCGCACCGGACGGCTGACGTGCAGCAGCAGACGTGGCACAAACAGCATGGCGCTGGAGATTTTGTCTGAGATCACTTCCGTCGGATGGAAGTGCCCTGCATCCAGACAGAGTGCGGTCTGGCGGCTGGCGGCATAACCGAGGTAAAACTCGTTAGAACCGACGGTGTAGCTTTCAGACCCGATGCCAAACAGTTTGCTTTCGACGGCATCGATATGATGTTTGGCGTCGAGCTTCTCTGAAATCACCTCATCGAGCGCACTCATCAGACGCTGGCGCGGCGCTAACCGGTCAACGGTGAGGTCTTTCATACCGTCGGGGATCCAGATATTCATCACTGAAGGTGTGTTCAGCGCTTTACCGAACGAGGCGGAAACGCGGCGGCTGGCCTGACAGTGTTCGATCCAGAATTGGCGGATCTCAGGGTTGGCGCTCGACAACGTAAAGCCATCGGCGCTCAGGGGATGGGAGAAACAGGAGGGGTTGAAGTCCAGCCCCAGTTTATTTTTCTTCGCCCATTCAACCCATTGGCTGAAGTGTTTAGGTTCAATTTCGTTGCGCGCCACTGGCGTGTCAGATTCCAGATACATGGCGTGCAGGTTGAGGCGGTTAGGGCCGGGGATCAGTGAAATGGCCTGCTCCAGATCGGCACGGAGTTGCTGCGCATTTTTGGCCTTGCCGGGGTAGTTACCGGTGGCCTGGATGCCGCCGGTCAGTGAGCCTTCCGGGTTTTCAAAACCGGCCACGTCATCGCCCTGCCAACAGTGAATGGACACCGGCAGCGTGTCGAGTTTCTTCATGGCGGCCTCGGCATCGATACCGAGTTGGGAAAAGCGCTCTTTGGCGAGTGTCCATGCGCTTTCGATAGATGAAGTTGATGAAGTCATACTGCTAGCTCCTCATTGATGTGGCTCAGCGCCTGAAAACGACGCCAGTGGATAGCAAGTTCGGGTTGGGGTTGCGGCATATAACGTTGCTGTCGAAAATTGGCAGCGAGGATTTGCCGGTAAAGCGTGACGTCTTTAACCAGGTTCAGCGCCATCAACTGGCAGCCGATGTTGCCGAGGGTTGAGGCTTCAACCGGCCCGGCGGTGACCGGCGTCTGGCAGGTGTCGGCACAGAGCTGATTAAGAAAAGTATTTTGGCTGCCACCACCGACGATATGGATCGCGTCCAGTGGCGCGCCCTGTAATTCGGCCAGTTGCTGCGCGGTCTGGCGGTAGAGCATCGCCAGACTGTCGAAGATGCAGCGCGCCAGTTCAGCCGGGCTGTCCGGTATCGGTTCCCCGTGTTCTCGGCAGGCTTCGCGTATGGCGTCCACCATCGACGATGGATTGATAAAGCGTTCTTCGTTGGGATTAATCAGGCTGACAAACGGCGGCAGGGCGGCGGCGGCGGCGATCAGCGCGGGTAAATCGTTGACGTTCAGTTCTGAAGACATGCGCTGCAACAGCCACATTCCCATGATGTTTTTCAGCACGCGGACGCTGCCGTTAATGCCTCCCTCATTGGTGAAGTTAGCGTGCAGGGCGCTGGCGTGGGTGAAGGCGGTTGGGCTTTCGATGCCCATCAGGGACCAGGTGCCGGAGCTGAGATAGGCCGAATATTTGCCGGTCATCGGCGCGGCGACAACGGCGCTGGCGGTGTCATGGGTGGCGACGCTGACCACCGGTACCTGGTGCCCCCGCGGCGTAGCCCAGTTGCCCAGGGTTTTACCCGGTTGTGAGGGTTTTCCCAGCCAGCGGCGCGGCACGCCAGCATACTTCAGCAGCTTTTCATCCCAGTCGCCGGTGCGCAGATTGACCATCTGCGTGGTGCTGGCGTTGGTGTGTTCCCAGTTCAGCGCGCCGGTTAAGCGGTAATGAATGTAGTCCGGCATCAGCAGTAAATGGTCGACTTGATCGATAATCTCGGGCCGTTGGGTTGTGAGCGCTTTCAACTGATAAAGGGTGTTGAAAGGCAGGAACTGAATACCGGTGGTGCGGTAAATCGATTCGCGGCCCAGTGCGTGACTGGTGCTGACCATGACGCCATCAGTGCGTTTATCGCGGTAAGCGACGGGCAGGCCGACGCGTTGCCCCTGTTTGTCGATCAGAACAAAATCGACGCCCCAGGTATCCACGCCGATACTGTCAAGCTGGATGCCCGAGGCATCCAGACGGTTCAGCCCGGTGACAATGTGCTGTTCCAGTGCGTCAAGATCCCAGGTGTCCTGCCCGTCAACCGTTTTAAGGTGGTTGGGAAAACGGTGAATTTCTTTTAGATGAAGACGCGGGGACGTTCCTGCCAGCTCTGTATTGAATGTCGCGAGCATTACGCGACCACTCGAGGCGCCAAGGTCGATTGCGGCAATATGGTGGAGTGTCATAACGGCCATTCCTTATCAGGTATGACCGCAGTGTAGGGGAGGCGTTTTACTGCCACCTTCCGTTGAATGCCACCGGTTATGGCGGGCTGGCAGCATGAAAAAGGTAGATGCGAGGCAGATCACAAAACGTGGCGAAGGCGACGGATCCCTTTACGTAATAGAGAGAGAAAGCGCAGAACAGGAGGATGTGATCTTTGCCGCAGTTCCGTTCATGAGGCGTCGAATCTTTAAAAAATGACTGTGGAATGCGCTTTATCTGCCTTCGTTTCAAGGTTATCGCTGACCTTGCAGGATAGGGTGATTTTCCTGAGCCTTTTTCCCCCGTTTTGCAATGGAGGTGATCAATGACGTTACTGATTGGTGAGAATTACTTTGCTGCTCCTGAGCTAACCGTGACCGTGGAGCGCCGCACGCCCCAGGCTGCTTTTCCTGAGCATTACCACGATTTCCATGAAATCATGCTGGTGGAAAGCGGATCTGGCGTGCATATCTTTAATGACAACCCTTATACATTGACGACCGGCACAGTCTGCTTTGTGCGCGCCAGCGATCACCATCTGTTTGAGAGCGTGGACAACCTGCGCCTGACCAACGTGTTATTTCGATCCCCTCAGGCTTTTCGTTTTCTGCATGACGTCGGGCGGTTCCTGCCGCAGGAACACCATTACCAGCAGCAAATTCACTGGCAGCTTAGCCCTGGCACCATGCAGCAGGCGTTGCAATGCGTTGCCGTGCTGGAGCATCAGAGTGCTGGGGTTGGTGCGGAGCAGATAGCCGCCACCGAAAGTCAGTTCCTGCATTTGCTTATCCTGCTTTATCAGGACTGTTTTCAACCACAATTGCGGGATGCCTCTGAAAATAAGGTTAACCAGCTTTTAGCCTGGCTGCAGGGGCATTACAGTGAGGAGGTGAACTGGATGGAAGCCGCAGACCGTTTCTCTCTGGCGCTACGCACGCTGCATCGCCAGGTAAAACAGCATACGGGTATGACACCGCAGCGCTATCTCAACCGGCTGCGTTTGCTTGAAGCACGCCGCCGTTTGCATCACAATGACCAAAGTATTACTGATATTGCCTACGCCTGCGGTTTCAGCGATAGCAATCATTTCTCGACACAATTTCGTCGTGAGTTCCTGGTGTCACCCAAGTTGATGCGTAATCAATTACGTTAGCTGCCGCTACTTTTTGAGGTTTGGTGCGGGCGTAAATTGGCTGACATGCTTATATTCCCCTGGTGTGAACGGGTTTGGGATAGCCACTATGCCGCTGAAACTAATGAAAAATGATTTTTTTCTGACCAATAAAAACTCGGTAATGGTGGCCGAGCGCCACCCTCAGGCCAATTTTCCGAGCCATGATCACGAGTTCGATGAACTGGTGGTGGTGTGGCGCGGGAACGGTCTGCATATCTGGAATGATGTCCCGTACCCTATTACCTGCGGGGATCTGTTTTATATCAATGCCAATGATCGCCACAGTTATGAGTCGGTGAATGCATTGGCGTTGGATAATATTCTTTATTGCCGCGAACGGTTTGGCTTATCCGCCGACTGGGCGCAACTGTTGCCGGGTGACGGTGTCAGCCAGGAGCAGCGCTACTGGCGGTTGAGTTCTCTGGGAATGACGGCGCTGCGGGAAAAAGTGGATGAACTGGCGACGGAGTGCATGAAGTCTGAATCACTGTCGGTGCAACTGAGTGAAGCCTTGCTGATGCAGCTGGCGCTGTTGTTATTGCGCTACCGTCATCCGCCGAACAGTGGCGTGCTGCCGGATGCGCATCAGCTCGATTTACTGCTGATGGCGCTGCGAGCCAGTATCACCGATCCTTTTCATCTCGACAGTTTTTGCGCACAGCACGGTGTCAGTTCACGTGGGTTACGGGCGCTGTTTAAGCAGCATACCGGCATGAGTGTGACGCACTATTTGCGTCAGTTGCGCCTGTGTCGCGCCATGAGTTTACTGCGTTACGGCCACCAGACGATTGGTGAAGTGGCCGCCGAATGTGGTTTTGATGACAGTAACTACTTCTCGGTGGTATTCAACCGTGCCTGCGGTGTCTCTCCGCGAGACTACCGACAGCGGTTCGCCGGTAGTCTCCATAGAAGTACATCCGTTCCAACCCTCTGTTAGATGACTGCAACAGTCAGTGGTACGCAATCTTAAAAGCCGCTCCACGGGGTGTCAGGACGCCATGCCCATGCCGACGATATTGGCGGCAAGAATGATGATCAGGCAGCCCAACGTCAGAATGGCGACCGGTTTTTTGCCGACACCCAGCCACTCTTTCAGCAGCAAGCCTACGATGCCACCACACAAGACGTAGAAACTCATGTGCAACATCCAGCTCATGTAGTCATATTCTGGGGGAATACTGGCGTGGCCCCATGCGTAGAAGAAGAATTGTAGATACCACATCACGCCGCCCAGGATGGCGAACAGTGCATTAGTGAGCAGTAAAGGTTTGGCGACGGAGAAGTCCGCTTTGATGGAAATCTCGCGGCGTGAGGCCAGACGAATAAAGCAGAAACCGAGGTTGACGATCGCACCGCCTCCCATAATCACCACGTAACTTGGCAGGGCTACGTACAACGGGTTCAGACCTAAATGCGCGGCGGCTTCGTGCATTGGTGTCGCGGCACTCATTGCAAAGGACATGCCTGCGGAGAAAATTCCGCACAGTGCAGCCAGGATCAGGCCTTTTTTCAGGTTAAATTCTTCAGCTTTGATCCCCAGCGATTTCTCTTTCAGGTAACCGGCATAGCTGACCACGGCAACGCCGATGACCGCCACCAGAACCCCCAGTAACGTCATTCTCCCGCCGGGTGTACCGATCAATAGGGCGGCTTTGCCTTGCAGCACTGGCGTCATCAATGTGCCAATAATCAGGGTGATACCAATGGCTATCCCGATACCGAGCGACATCCCAAGATAGCGCATGGTCAGGCCATAGTTGATATTGCCTATGCCCCACATCGCACCAAACAGAAAGACGGGCATTAGCGTGTAGAGGCTGAATGAGCCGTAATAAGCCCAGAAATCAGGCAGTAAAATGTAGCTCACCGTCCAGGGTAAGATGACCCACGAGAACAAACCGGCCAGTGACCACATGGTTTCCCATGACCATTTTTTGACTTTTTTCAGTGGTGCATAAAAACAGGCGGCACTGGCAGCACCAACTAAGTGCCAGATGATGCCAAGAATGATAGAGCTGCTCATACAATTAACCTTTATGTAGTCGGGCGCTTGAATCAAAAGAAATGATTTTTAATAGGTTATCGTTGAGGGCCGTCGAGGGCGTGTCGTGTAGGTAACAGCACACAAAACGGTCATCGAGCGTAGTGTAGGAACAGCGGTAGGGTGTCACCTTCAACTGAGTGCCACCGCATATAGGCCATTGGCATTGATCAGAAGGTGGTGGTGAGGAAGTTCACAGAATAGGAATATGAAAGGATAAACATTAAAACTTCGAATATATTCCACCTCCTGTGGAATAAGGAATAAATCATCGCCAGCGGTAACATTTCAGGTGCAATATGGTGTTGAATTTATAACATTTGATCCATGAAAATAAAATGAGGACTGCATGCTTATGCAGCGCAACTGTTTGAATGGTCAAATAATAATATATAATACATTAGCAAAAAATAAGCCTGGCTGGCTTATATATTAAATTGTGTTACTGATTTTTATTACGCTGCAATGGATTGTACAACTCGATTTTTTCCTGTTTCACGGCGGCCTGTTCCCAGGCATAGAAGATTTTGTTACGCCCACTGTTTTTCGCCAGATAAAGTGATTTGTCGGCAGCACTCAGGGCTTCGGCGAAATCCCCGTTAATTAATGCAGCGAGTCCGGCACTGACGGTTACGTTGGTTGAAACGTGTACATTGAAATGATGAGAGATATTCAACCCTAATACTTCGTCCTGAATACGCTCCGCCATGCGCATAGCATGCTCCTGATTAACGTTGGACATCACCACCAGGAACTCTTCTCCGCCGTATCGAACGACGATATCCCGTGAGCGGACGGCGTCACGGATCGCAGCTGAAACCCTGACCAGCGCCTGATCACCCATGCTGTGACCATAATTATCGTTGTAAGCTTTGAAGTGGTCGATATCCAGCAGCATTACGTAATGGCTGTCATCAGGCTGGCTCAACAGCGTCTCCAGCTTATTTTGCAGGCCCCGCCGGTTATAAAGCCCGGTCAGTGGATCGATCATACTGAGATCGCTGAATTTCTCTCTTTCGCTATATAAATTGGCCACCATCCGGCGGGTAAAGGCGTCACTGCGTTTGAGCATAAAATGGTGCATGGACAGACCAATCAGCGGCAGGGCGATAGTAAACAGGATTTTACTCGTGTGATTGAAATCATCTAAAAAAATGACTGCAATAGAAGATGGTGCTGCATGAAGGCAAAATGCCAGAAAATTATCCGATAAAGCGATAGCACTGATGAAGAAAACACTGAGTAAGCTGACTAACAAAAAACTGTTATCCGTATGACCAATTTGGTCAAAGCGTAAGGAAATATGCCAGGCCCACAAGGCACCCACAATTATTGAACAGATATTTAAACGGAAGGGGCCATTTTTGCTGTTGAAGTAAGTGAATATTAATCCCAGTGCACAAAAGATGCCGATCATGGCCAGAGGGAATGTGGTTTTCAACGTTTTTAACGCCGGATTCAATATGGCGAATAGCGCAGAAGCACTATTTAGAAAAAAGAATAGCAACATCGAAAGGCGATGTTTGCTTTTAAGCAAATCATTATAGGAATGAAATATCATTAAAAATTCACTCTATTAGCGGGTGGTCTTCGGAATAGATAAGGATGTTGTACCCGAATTCAATCGTACTTCGCTTATTCAAGCAGGTGCGAGAGGTGATAATATGGAAAGACTGCTAATAATCCTGTTATGTGATTATTTTTATTGAAATTAATTAAAAACAGTTGATGGTAAAACTACCACTTTTGGCTCTGGGTGTCACTTCAATGGGGAGCTGGCAGCTAAAAAGATGCGTGATGAGAAAGATTGCTATATGATATTAGTTCTCATTATCAATTTTGGCACAAAATCATGATCGCAGCGATGGTAACGGCATGTGGAATGTGGGGGGTGTGCTGGTTTCTGGGCAAAAGGCTGACCAGCGGGTGGGGTGTGTTATTGCCTTGCGTACTGCTGCCATTTTTGGCGCTGGCGAACATTTCCCTCGAACATCTGCGCACGCTGGTGGTGATAGCCATGCTGGCGACGCTGGTGATGTTGTTGCACAAAACGCTGAGGCATTACGTGTTGCTGCCGTCCTTTGTTGCCGTGGCCGGTGGGCTGGCGGCATTGTCACTCAATTTCAATTTGCTATAACGGTGCTGTAATACGCGGATTTACCTGCCAATGAGATAACATTTTGCTTTAGGGTATTTGTGTGCCTGAAAGGCAGAGGAATATTGCTGAGGAAGATAATCGAAGAGAATCATGTGGTGCGAAGGGAGGGACTCGAACCCTCACATCCAAAGGACACTAACACCTGAAGCTAGCGCGTCTACCAATTCCGCCACCATCGCACAGATGATTTCTTCTTTATCGTTACTGCTTGATTTATATCACCGGATTGGTGCGAAGGGAGGGACTCGAACCCTCACATCCAAAGGACACTAACACCTGAAGCTAGCGCGTCTACCAATTCCGCCACCATCGCTCACCGTGCCGTGCAATATAAATCTATTCGTAGTTGTATTGGTGCGAAGGGAGGGACTCGAACCCTCACATCCAAAGGACACTAACACCTGAAGCTAGCGCGTCTACCAATTCCGCCACCATCGCATTCTCAGCAAAGAATTCATTTGAATTTACTCTGCGAGTCATACAACTACGGGCCGAATTCTAGAGATTTCCTCACGGGCGTCAATACTTATTTCCCCCATTACGGACGTTTGGCGCAAAAAGCAGCATATTCGCCATGGATAGAGCAATTCGCTTCAATTACGCGTGCGAATTGCTCTATCCATGGCCGCAGCGGATGAAGGCTGCGGCACGGGAAGGGTATGCCCCCTGTTAACGTTTTTTCTTTTTACTGTCGCGCGGTGTGCGGCCTAACGTTGCCTGATACACCTTGAAGCGGGCATTCTGCGCCAGCACTTCGTGGCTGCCAAAAGTGGCGTCCAGCAGGGCGGCATACGGCAGGAATGAGTTAGCCACAATGCGCAGATGGCCACCGACATTCAGGTGCTTGGCCGCGCCGCGGATCAGCTGTTCTGCGGCGTGCAGGCTGGTTTGCAACCCTTCGTGGAACGGCGGGTTGGAGATGATCATGTCATACCGCCCGGCGATGTCGGAATAGACGTTGCTGGCGATCACTTCGCCCTGCAGCTCATTCGCAGCAAGCGTGGCACGGCTGGCTTCGATGGCAGCGGCGCTGACGTCGCTCAGCGTGATTTTCATTTTTGGTGAATAGGTGGCAAGCACGGCGGCCAGAACGCCGGAACCGCAGGCGATATCCAGTACTTTACCTTTTACCGGCTGGTCGAAACTGTTGATCAGCAGCAAACTGCCGCTGTCGAGCCCTTCGCGGCTGAATACGCCTGGCAGCGTTTTGATGGTCACTTCTTCAACCATGTAAGTATCCCACCACTCTTCGGCGTTAAACTCAGGTTGTTTTTCCAGACGGCCGTGATACAAACCGCAGCGGCGCGCACTGTCGATTTTGTTCACTGCGCAAATCTCTTCCAGCACGGTGTCAACGCTACGGACGCCGCAACGGTTTTCACCGACCACAAAAACATCAATGCCGACTGGCAATTGCGATAGCAGATTAAACAGTTGGAATTTGGCTTCTTGCTTGCTCTTCGGCCAGTAGTAGATCAGCAGGTCGGTTGGCGCGATAAATTCAGCGTCAGCCAGCAGGCTGAACTGCACGTTGTCTTGCAGTGCGCCACCGAGCATTTGCCCGTGGTGATATTGGTTGGTGTGAACGCGGACCTCTTCGGCACCGGTCTCTTCAGCGAAATTAGCGGGTAAATCATCTTGCAAGTCACCGGCAAACAGCACGCGGCGCCCTGTAAATTCATCACTGTGGCGCAGTATTACTTCACTTGCCGGGGTTAATGCAGACATCAGGTTGTGGCTCCTCAGGAATATAGTCCGGCATTATAGAGGTTTATTGGCGCACGTTCGATGGGTTTGCTAGCATAGCGCGGCATTATCGTGAATTAACGGGCGCAAATCTTCAGAGTAACGGGTCGCCAACAGACAGGAATGGGCATGGCATCAAGACGAGACTGGCTGTTACAACAGATGGGGATTACGCAGTGGACGCTGCGCAAACCGGCTGTTTTACAAGGTGAAGTGGCCGTCAGCCTGCCTGACGACACAAGGCTGCTGATTGTCGCCGACGTACCGCCTGCTGGCGATGACCCTCTGTTCGCCGATGTGCTGCGCGCGCTGGCACTGGCGGCGCAACAAGTTTACCACCTGACGCCCGAACAGGTCGCGATGCTGCCTGAAGGCACTCACTGCAACACTTGGCGACTGGGCATCAACGAACCGTTAAGGGTCGAAGGCACGCAGTTATCCAGCCCGGCGCTGTCCGAGCTTTATCAAAACGCCGGGGCCAAACGCGCGCTCTGGCAGCAGATTTGTGAAAATGAACAGCATTTCTATCCTGACGCCCGCTGATTTAACCCGCGCTTTTCAGATTGAAAACGCCAGCCATGCTTTTCCGTGGACGGAGAAAACATTCGCCAGCAATCAGGGGGAGCGCTATCTCAACCTGAAAATGATGCAGAGCGACGAGATGGCCGGTTTCGCCATCACTCAAATTGTTCTCGACGAAGCGACACTGTTTAATATCGCCATCGATCCGGCCTTTCAGCGCCAGGGGTTGGGGCGTACGCTGCTCGAAGAGGTTATCCGGCAACTCGAACAACGCGATGTTGTGACGCTTTGGCTCGAAGTTCGCGCCTCGAACAGCACGGCCATCGCGCTTTATGAAAGCCTCGGCTTCAATGAAGTCTCAGTCCGCCGCAATTACTACCCTTCCGCACAAGGCCGAGAAGACGCCATTATGATGGCGCTGATACTGGGCTAAGAAACCTCTGGCCCGGCTTAAAACCATTGATTGCCCATCCCGGCTAAATCAGTGAAAATAGCCGGCTATAACTTTTATACCGCTTTGCCTGACGTCCTCTGACGTGATGAACAATGATGCAGGGCGGCCAACCGAAGAAACGTGAAAAACATGTCTCCAAGTGAATTCGCCCTCGAAGTGGCTAAGCGTCGTACCTTTGCCATTATCTCTCACCCCGATGCGGGTAAAACCACCATTACTGAAAAAGTGTTGTTATTCGGCAACGCGATTCAGACCGCCGGGACGGTTAAAGGCCGTGGCTCAAGCCATCACGCCAAATCCGACTGGATGGAAATGGAAAAACAACGTGGTATTTCTATCACCACCTCGGTGATGCAATTCCCGTATAAAAAGTGCCTGGTCAATCTGCTCGATACCCCTGGGCACGAAGATTTCTCCGAAGATACTTACCGCACATTGACCGCCGTGGACTGCTGTCTGATGGTGATCGACGCCGCGAAAGGCGTTGAAGACCGGACCCGTAAGCTGATGGAAGTCACCCGTCTGCGCGATACGCCGATCCTGACGTTTATGAACAAACTCGACCGTGACATCCGAGACCCCATGGAAGTGATGGATGAAGTGGAACGGGAGCTGAAAATTGCGTGCTCGCCAATCACCTGGCCTATCGGTTGCGGTAAGTTGTTCAAAGGCGTTTACCACCTTTATAAGGATGAAACGTATCTGTATCAGACCGGTAAAGGCAGCATTATTCAGGAAGTCCGCATTGTTAAAGGGTTAAGTAACCCCGATCTCGATATCGCCGTCGGCGAAGATCTGGCTAAGCAACTGCGCGAAGAGCTGGAACTGGTGCAGGGTGCTTCGCACGAGTTTGATCACGATGCGTTTATCAGCGGCGACTTAACCCCGGTCTTCTTTGGTACCGCTCTCGGCAACTTCGGCGTGGATCACATGCTGGACGGCTTAATGGAGTGGGCGCCAGCGCCGATGCCGCGTAAAACCGATCTGCGTGAAGTCAAAGCCGACGATGAGAAATTCACCGGTTTCATCTTCAAAATTCAGGCCAATATGGATCCGAAACACCGCGACCGCGTGGCGTTCATGCGTGTGGTTTCCGGCCGGTATGAAAAAGGCATGAAGCTGCGTCAGGTGCGTACCGGTAAAGACGTGGTGATTTCTGATGCCCTGACCTTTATGGCCGGCGATCGTTCTCATGTAGAAGAAGCTTTCCCAGGCGACATTATTGGTTTGCATAACCACGGCACCATTCAGATTGGCGATACCTTCACGCAGGGTGAAAACATGAAGTTCACCGGTATTCCGAACTTCGCCCCGGAAATGTTCCGTCGTATCCGCTTGCGTGACCCACTGAAACAGAAACAGCTGCTTAAAGGGCTGGTTCAGCTTTCTGAAGAGGGCGCGGTTCAGGTATTCCGTCCCATCTCCAATAACGATTTGATCGTGGGTGCCGTCGGTGTACTGCAGTTTGAAGTGGTGGTGGCGCGTCTGAAAAGTGAATATAACGTCGAAGCGATTTATGAATCGGTCAACGTGACGACCGCCCGTTGGGTTGAGTGCGACGACGTGAAGAAATTCGAAGAATTCAAACGTAAAAACGAAACCAACCTGGCGCTGGATGGCGGCGATAATTTAGCCTACATCGCGCCGACGATGGTGAACCTGAATTTGGCGTCTGAGCGTTATCCTGAAGTGAAATTCCGTAAAACCCGCGAGCATTAATGCGCGTTATCGTCGATTTTTAACGTTGAAGACGGCCCTTGCGCCGTCTTTTTTTATGCATTGTGACGGATGTTTTGATTTCTCCGCCCATTTCCGCTGTTCATTTTCCCCGCGTCCTGCCCAAAAAATCGTCTGTTTTTCCGCCAAACCCTAAGACTTATCTGCATTCGGGCCTGTTAACAACGATCTTCCTACTGTTTTGCCCATTCTTGACTATATTGAATGTGTGTCAGCAAATAGTGGCTTAAAGCACTGGTTTGAAGTCACGATGCAGAGTGTTATATCGAAAGGCGATTAAAAGTCAGCATAAAACGAAGTACTCTGCTATGCAGAACGGAAATGCTCAGCAATACATTTGGCTAGAAGGCGTCACCAAGAATGTGACGTACAGAGCCCGCAATTAGGGCTTATAAACTGAAAGGAAAAAAATCGATGAAAAACTCTAAATTTGCCTATTCCATGATGGCTGTTGTTCTGGGTACCGCACTGATGAGCGGTAGTGCATTCGCTGCAACCACAACTGATAGCGCAGGTGCAAAAATCGATAGTTCCATGAAGAAAGTTGATAACTACATGGGCGATAGCGCCATCACAGCAAAAGTGAAAAGTGCCCTGGTCGACGATAAAGCGATCAAAAGCAACGATATCTCGGTAAAAACGGATAACGGCGTTGTAACGCTGAGCGGTTTTGTGGGTTCCCAGTCAGAAGCTGAACAGGCTGTGGCTTTGGCGACTAAAGTTGAGGGTGTGAAATCCGTCAGCGATAAACTGCATACCAAAGATAGCAAAGACCAGTCTGTGAAAGGTTATGCCGGTGATACTGCCACCACCACCTCGGTGAAAGCGAAACTGCTGGCTGACGATATTGTCCCTTCACGTATGGTGAAAGTTGAAACTACCGATGGCGTAGTTCAGCTGTCCGGTTCTGTAAAAGATCAGGCTCAGTCTGACCGCGCAGAGAGCGTTGCTAAAACCGTTGATGGTGTGAAAAGCGTCAAAAACGACCTGAAAATTGCACCATAAGCTCTCAGGTGCGCAGTAACGCATCGTTGAGTGGTCACAACGTCGTGAGTAAAGGTTGCCTGTCACGAGGCGGGCAACCTGCTCTTATGAAGTCAGCATCAACACACTATAAAACAGAACACATGGGGCCTTCCGGCTTAAGAAAATGACCGGTTTTTCTGACACTTTCATTTTTGCAGCTATCTTTAAAAGGTAAGCATTTTTATTATCCGGCCACATCGGGTTTTAAAAAGCCAAAATAGAAAGGTTTAAAACTGAGTGAGGCCCGGGATATTGGGTACACCATGTGAATTGGGCAAAAGTTAAATAGGGTAAAGGAGAAGCTTATGTTTCGTTGGGGCATTATATTTCTAATCATCGCGTTAATCGCGGCGGCACTGGGTTTTGGTGGTCTGGCTGGTACAGCTGCCTGGGCTGCAAAAATCGTCTTCGTAGTGGGTATCATTCTGTTCCTGATCAGCCTGTTTACCGGACGTAAACGACTCTGACATTCCGACGGAAAGAATAAGCACTGAGTAGACTCCTGCCGGAGATTGTATCGTACCCTGTTGGGCCAAACCTGGTTAACAGAAAGTAACGATTTAATCTCCGGTATTTTATTAGAAAATTACAGAACTGAAAAAGACAAGGTATGCTCTGAGGTGAGGCCCATAGATTTTGCGGCCTGTCTACTGAGGGGAAGGCGTTGGGATACAGAATACCTGTCACGCTGGGCAATATTGAACCGCTGGCGTACAAACCTTACCAACCAGGCAAGATTGCGCTGGTGTGTGAAGGTGGAGGTCAACGCGGGATTTTCACCGCTGGCGTGCTGGACGAATTTCAGCGTGCGGGCTTCAATCCGTTCGACCTGTTTATCGGCACCTCTGCCGGTGCACAAAACCTCTCTGCGTTTGTTTGCGGCCAGCCGGGATACGCGCGTCGCGTGATCACCCGTTACACCACCAGCCCTCACTTTTTTAACCCTCTGCGCTTTGTGCGTGGCGGGCACCTGATCGATCTCGACTGGCTGGTGGATGAAACTTCCAGGAACATGCCGCTGGCCATGGACTCAGCTGAAAAGTTGTTGATCGATGGCCGCGAGTTTCTGATGTGCGCCTGTCGCAGCGACGACTACACCGCCAACTATTTTTCCCCCACTCGCGAAAATTGGCTGCCGGTGATCAAAGCCTCCAGCGCCATCCCCGGTTTTTACCGTATGGGTGTCGATCTTGACGGCATCAGTTATCAGGACGGCGGCATCAGCGACGCGATTCCGGTTGAAGAGGCGTACCGGCGTGGCGCGGATACCATTGTGGTGATCCGCACTGTCCCCTCGGCAATGTTCTACACGCCGCAGTGGATGAAGCGTATGGAACAGTGGCTGAGCGAAAGTAGCCTGCAACAACTGGTACGCATGATGCAGCATCATGAAAGCAGCTATCACCGCATTCAGCAGTTCATCGAAAATCCGCCAGGCGATCTGCGCATCTTTGAGATTTTCCCGCCGAAGCCACTCGCCAGCCATGCGTTAGGCAGTCGCTTACCGGCGCTGAATCAGGATTATCACCTTGGCCGCCGCTGCGCTCGTTACTTCCTGTCGGCCGCTTCGCACTGGTTTATTCCGCGCGAGAACGAGCACGCGATGCCCTTTATCACGCCGCGCAAAACACGGCCGAAACGCGTGGTGGTGCCGCAGGAGAATCCCGATAACGTCATTCCGATTGCGGCAGTTGCCAGCACTGTCGAGCAGATCATTCTTGATCCTGCCGTGCTCACCGATCTGGTGGCCGACGGTGGCATGGTGCGCCCGGCGGCCAGTGCATTTCATGATGACGCTCAACACGTCGCTCACAACGAGATGCCGCACAACGATGAGAGCAGCTATAACGAAGGTGAGAATCGGTGAGTTTTCACCTGATTGACACACACTGCCATTTCGATTTCCCGCCGTTTATCGGTGCTGAAACCGAGAGCCTGCAAAATGCGCAGGCCGCGGGTGTGCGTCAGTTGATCGTCCCGGCCGTCACCGCCGATCGTTTTCAGGGCGTGGTGACGCTGGCAAAAAACCATCCGCAAGTTTTTGCTGCGCTTGGGCTGCATCCGATCTATGTCTCTCAACATAACGATGCCGATCTTGAGTTGCTCGATTCTTGGCTATCCAGCCGTGATACCAAAATGGTGGCGGTCGGGGAGATCGGTCTGGATCTGTACATCGATCAGCCGCAGTTTGAACGGCAACAACGGCTGCTCAGAGCGCAATTCGCGCTGGCGAAGCGTGAAAACCTGCCGGTGATCCTGCATTCACGCCGCAGTCACGATCAGCTTGCGGCGATGCTACGTCAGACTCAGCTTCCGGCCACCGGCGTCGTTCACGGCTTTGCGGGCAGCCTGTCGCAGGCGCAGGCGTTTGTGAAACTGGGATTTGCTATCGGCGTCGGCGGAACCATCAGCTACGAGCGGGCGCAGAAAACCCGTAATGTCATGGCGCAACTTCCTCTCTCTTCCCTGCTGCTGGAAACCGATGCACCAGATATGCCTTTACAGGGGTTTCAGGGGCAGCCTAATCGACCCGAGCGGGCTGCAGCCGTGTTTGATGTGCTGTGCGAGCTGCGCAGCGAAACGCCGGAGCAGATCGCCACGGCGCTGCTCGAAAACACCCGTCGCATTTTTTCTCTGCCTGCCTGATAGTTTCAACTGTCTTCCTACATCCTGAAAATTCATTATGTTATTTAAATAACATTTATCTTATCTTTTAGTCCTCAAATACTCCTGTATCAAGTTTGTTTGGCGCAATCACTTCCCTTGTGAATGTTATTATTATAACATTCCTTTCGTGATTACCGGTCGGTAGTCACAGAGTGAGTGGCCCGACTTCTGTTGTCACGAAAGGGGTATACACTCTTTATTCAGGCCAAATTCTGAGCATAGAGCCGGTGTTGTGTGACCTTGGTCTCATTTCACCAAGTAACGTTGCAATGGGTTTTCATTTTGTGTGAAATACTGCACACAACAACCTGAAGTGACGTGTTCAAATAGTCACAACGAATTGGCTGATGCCAATCCAAGCGCGGTGAGAAGGATCTCAGTTGCCAGCGGAAATGATTCACCCTATTTTCCGCACGCTATCTTCAAGGAACCAAGTCCGCTCGCCAACCGTGCAGAATTCTGCTGACGCCCTGGGCGCACCGCAAATTCATGACTGTATGCTCAGTTCTGGCTGGTCGCTGGAATTGAAAATTGTTGGAGAGTTTTATGACCGATTTAACCGCCGCAGCACAACGTGCGCTGAGCCTGATGGACTTAACCACCCTCAATGAAGACGATACTGACGCGAAAGTGATCGCGCTGTGTCATCAGGCTAAAAGCCCGGCTGGCAACACCGCTGCCGTTTGTATTTATCCGCGTTTCATTCCTGCTGCCCGTAAAGCACTGCGCGAACAGGGCACGCCGGACATCCGTATCGCTACCGTCACTAACTTCCCTCACGGCAACGATGACATTGACATCGCCGTAGCCGAAACCCGTGCTGCCATCGCGTATGGCGCAGATGAAGTGGACGTCGTTTTCCCTTATCGTGCGTTGATCGCCGGTAACGAGCAGGTCGGTTTTGAACTGGTCAAACAGTGCAAAGAAGCCTGCGCCGCCGCCAACGTTTTGCTGAAAGTGATCATCGAAACCGGTGAGCTGAAGCAGGATTCGCTGATCCGTAAAGCGTCCGAAATTGCTATCAAAGCTGGCGCTGACTTCATCAAAACCTCCACCGGTAAAGTGCCTGAAAACGCCACGCTGCACAGTGCAGAGCTGATGATGAGCGTGATCGCTGAAATGGGTGTGGGCAAAGACGTTGGCTTCAAACCTGCCGGTGGCGTAAAAACCGCTGAAGACGCTGCACAATATCTGGCACTGGCTGACCGCCTGCTGGGCCGCGAATGGGCCGATGCGCGCCATTTCCGTTTCGGTGCCTCAAGCCTGTTGGCCAGCCTGCTGACCACGCTCGGCCACGCTGACCAAAAATCGACCAGCAGCTACTAACGGTAAAAGCCTAAGGGTTCATTTTATTGAACCCTTATTGTCGAACCTCTGGTAACTACCTCTACATGCCTAGTCATAAAGGAGCACTCCGTGTTTCTCGCCCAAGAAATCATTCGTAAAAAACGTGACGGACACCCTTTAAGCGAAGAAGAAATTCGCTTTTTCATCAATGGTATTCGTGATAGCCAGGTCTCCGAAGGTCAGATTGCCGCATTGGCAATGACCATCTATTTCAATGATATGAACATGAAAGAGCGCGTGGCGCTGACCATGGCAATGCGTGATTCCGGTACTGTCCTTAACTGGAAAAGCCTGAATCTCAACGGCCCGATTGTGGATAAACACTCCACCGGCGGTGTCGGTGACGTGACCTCGCTGATGCTTGGCCCGATGGTGGCCGCCTGTGGTGGTTATGTGCCGATGATCTCCGGGCGTGGCCTCGGCCATACCGGTGGTACGTTGGACAAACTGGAAGCCATCCCGGGTTTTGATATCTTCCCGGATGACAACCGTTTCCGCAGCATTATTCAGGACGTCGGCGTGGCCATTATCGGCCAGACCAGCTCGCTGGCACCGGCGGATAAACGCTTCTATGCGACGCGTGACATTACCGCGACCGTTGACTCCATTCCGCTGATCACCGCCTCGATCCTCGCCAAGAAACTGGCCGAAGGCCTGGACGCACTGGTCATGGATGTGAAAGTCGGCTCCGGCGCATTTATGCCCACTTACCAGCTGTCGCAGGATTTGGCGCAGGCCATTGTTGATGTCGCTAACGGCGCAGGCTGCAAAACCACCGCGCTGCTGACTGACATGAATCAGGTGCTGGCCTCCAGCGCCGGTAACGCCGTTGAAGTGCGCGAAGCGGTGCGCTTCCTGACGGGTGCATACCGTAACCCGCGTCTGCTTGAAGTCACGATGGCGCTGTGTGTAGAAATGCTGCTGTCAGGTGGTTTAGCTAAAGACGACGCTGACGCCCGCAGTAAATTGCAGGCAGTGTTGGATAACGGCAAAGCGGCAGAAATTTTTGGCCGCATGATTGCCGCGCAAAAAGGCCCGACCGACTTTATCGAACGCTACGACAGCTATCTGCCACAGGCGACGCTGAGCAAACCGGTTTACTCCGAGAAAGCCGGCATCGTCAGCGCAATGGACACTCGTGCGCTCGGTATGGTGGTGGTGTCATTGGGTGGTGGCCGTCGTCGCGCCAGTGATGCTATCGACTACAGCGTAGGTCTGACGCACATGGCGCAGCTCGGCCAGAAAGTCGATACCCAACAGCCGCTGGCGATGATTCATGCCAACAGCGAAGAAGCCTGGCAACAGGCCGCCGAAGAGGTGCGCACCGCCGTTGTCCTCAGTGACACTGCGCCGGAAAGCACGCCGGTGGTCTACCGTCGTATTAATTAATGACATGAAAAGGGGGTTGAAAAATATTCATGATGCCCCCAAATCAATATGATCAGTGTGTCGGCCTGAACCGACGCACGCAACGAATAACCAAGCGTAGGAGTGCAAGATGAAACGTACGTTTATCATGGTATTGGACTCATTTGGTATTGGTGCCAGTGAAGATGCTGAAAAATTCGGTGATACAGGTTCTGACACACTGGGACATATTGCTGCTGCCTGCGCCCGTGGCGAAGCTGACAAGGGACGCAAAGGCCCGCTGAATCTGCCGAACCTGACCCGTCTGGGCCTGGCAAAAGCGGCTGAAGAATCGACCGGTAAAATTCCTGACGGCATGGACGGTGATGCTGAAATCACCGGTGCGTATGCTTATGCCAGCGAACTCTCTTCCGGTAAAGACACCCCGTCAGGCCACTGGGAAATTGCCGGTGTGCCTGTGCTGTTTGACTGGGGCTACTTCAGCGATGAAAAGAATAGCTTCCCGCAGGAGCTGCTCGACATCCTGGTTGAACGCGGCAATCTGCCGGGTTACCTCGGTAACTGTCACTCTTCCGGTACTGTTGTTTTGGATGAGCTTGGCGAAGAGCACATGAAAACCGGCAAACCGATTTTCTACACCTCTGCTGACTCCGTCTTCCAGATCGCCTGCCACGAAGAGACCTTCGGGCTGGACCGTCTGTATGAACTGTGCGAAATCGCCCGTGAAGAGCTGACCAAAGGCGGCTACAACATCGGCCGCGTGATTGCCCGTCCGTTCATCGGCGACAAAGCCGGTCACTTCGAACGTACCGGTAACCGTCACGACTTAGCGGTCGAGCCACCGGCCCCGACTATCCTGAAAAAACTGGTTGATGAGAAAAACGGCCACGTGGTTTCAGTCGGTAAAATCGCAGATATCTATGCGCAGGTCGGTATCACTAAGAAAGTGAAAGCCACCGGTCTGGACGCTCTGTTTGACGCGACCATCAAAGAGATGAAAGAAGCGGGCGACAAAACCATTGTCTTCACCAACTTCGTTGATTTCGACTCCTCTTACGGCCACCGCCGTGACGTGCCGGGTTATGCCGCTGCGCTGGAGCTGTTCGACCGCCGACTGCCTGAGCTGCTGGAACTGGTGAAAGACGATGACATCATCATCTTCACCGCTGACCACGGTTGCGACCCAACCTGGCGTGGCACAGATCACACCCGTGAGTACATCCCGGTGTTAATCTACGGCCCGAAAGTCAAACCAGGTTCGCTGGGTCACCGCGAGACTTTCGCGGATATCGGTCAGACCGTCGCGAAGTATTTCGATCTGTCGCCAATGGACTACGGCAAGTCAATGCTCTAAACCCTGCGTCTTTCAAGTTGTAGCGTTGTTGGCTTCACGCCTTCACCCCAGTCACTTAGTGGTCTAAGCTCCTGGGGATTCACGCGCTTGCCGCCTGGCTACAACTCGAAATCCATTGGGTTTAATTTCAGTGATTTTTAATAAGAATTTAAAGGACGATAATGATGGCAACTCCACACATTAATGCGGCAATGGGCGACTTCGCTGACGTAGTTCTGATGCCGGGCGACCCGCTGCGCGCTAAACACATCGCTGAAACGTTCCTGAAAGATGTTAAACAGGTCAACGACGTGCGTGGCATGTTGGGCTTCACCGGTACTTACAAAGGCCGCAGAATCTCTGTGATGGGCCACGGTATGGGCATCCCTTCCTGCTCAATCTATGCCAAAGAGCTTATTACCGAATTCGGCGTGAAAAAGATCATCCGCGTGGGCTCTTGTGGTGCTGTGCGTGCTGACATCAAACTGCGTGATATCGTGATCGGTATGGGCGCCTGTACGGATTCCAAAGTGAACCGTATGCGTTTCAAAGACCACGACTACGCGGCCATTGCCGATTACGACATGGTGCGTAACGCCTCTGATGCCGCTAAAGCGAAAGGCATCCATGCCCGCGTAGGTAACCTCTTCTCTGCTGACCTGTTCTACTCGCCGGACCCGCAAATGTTCGACGTAATGGAAAAGTACGGCATTCTGGGCGTGGAAATGGAAGCGGCCGGTATCTACGGTGTAGCAGCAGAGTTCGGTGCGAAAGCGCTGACCATCTGTACGGTTTCCGACCACATCCGTACCCACGAACAAACCACTGCGGAAGAACGCCAGACGACCTTCAACGACATGGTTGAGATCGCACTGGAATCCGTTCTGCTGGGCGACAAAGAGTAAGATCTTTTCTTTCCAGATGAACGTAAAAAGGGTGCCCATGTGGCACCCTTTTTTAATTCATTCCTGTAAGTATTTCTATTCATAACCATCCTTCCTTTGCGTATAAATGATGGTAATTCGGGCTTTTCACATGCTATGAATCTATTCATTACTCTATTCATGAATCTATTCCATCATGACTGATGTTACCGATATTTTACGTCAGGGCCACGCCAGCGGCGCCGAACTGGCAATAACGCTGATGATCAGTCAGCCAACACTCTCGCGACGTATGGCCGAAACGCCGGGCCTGCTGAAAATGGGCAAAGGGCGTGCAACGCGCTATGCGCTGCTGCGGCCTGTTGCCTCACACTCTGGTTTTGCACTGTACCGAATTGACCCGCAAGGGAACGCGGCACGTGAGGGGACGTTGTATCCCGTCTGGCCGGGGGAGAGTTGCGTGGTCGAGAGCAGTGACGGGCAGTGGAGTCTGTTTGATGGCATACCCTGGTATCTCAGTGATATGCGCCCGCAGGGATTTCTTGGACGTCTGCGGGGACGTGATGTCAGCGTGGCGTTGGGGCTGCCGGCGGATATCCGCGACTGGACCGAAACTCACACCTTGATTGCCCTGTCACAAACGGGCGATGAAACCGTGGGAAATGCCGTGTTGGGTGAGGTTTCTTACCAGCGCTGGTTTACAAAGCCCGCGCTTCAGCCCGTTGCTTGGGCGGATAAACTGACGGTCTATCAGCACTTTGCCGAACGGAGTCTTGAAGGCGAGCAGATTGGTTCTTCAGCCGGGGGAGAACAGCCTAAATTCAGCATTTACGTTGAGCATCAGGAGCGTGCGCCTTCTCATGTTTTGGTGAAATTTTCTGCAACGCAGTCCAATGAAAATAGCCGCCGCTGGGCAGATTTGTTACGGGCGGAAGCGCACGCGCTGAATGTACTGAATGCGCAGGGAGTGGATGCCGCGTGTGCGACGATTATTGCGCACGGTGACGAAGGTCTGTTTTTGCAGGTCGAACGCTTCGACAGAGTCGGAATCTGGGGGCGAAGGGGCGTCGTCTCGCTGGAAGCTGTCGCTGCGGAGTTTACGGGAGCCGCGTCAACCTGGCAGCAGGCGGCGAAAAACCTGTTTGCCGGACGCCTGATCACGTTGGCGACGCTTGAACGCATCGGCGAACTGTATGCTTTCGGAAAACTGATTGCCAACAGCGATATGCATCAGGGGAATCTGTCATTTATTGATCCGTCGGTCGATCCGCGTAAAACCCCGCTTCAGCTTTCCCCCGTCTACGATATGTTGCCGATGGCTTTCGCGCCGGGCAGCAGCGGCAATATGCGCCGTACCCCCGCCCCGTTAAGCCTCGATACGGACATTTCAAAAGCTCAGTGGCAAAAAGCTCAGGGCTGGGCAGTGCTGTTTTGGCAGAACGTGGCCAGCGACGATGCGGTCAGGCGGCTTGCCAGCCAGATGCTGGCGCAGGTGGAAGGACTTACCGCCGATATCCAGCGTCTGGCTTAATCCCTTCTTTCGCGGCTGCGCTTCAGACTGCGGTAGGCTGCCTGGGCTGCTTCTTTAGTTTGCGCTTCGGTGGCGGGCTTGGCCGGGGCGACTTCAGCATCAGGTTCGGTGATATTGAGCGTGGGCGGCGGGCCGAACTCATCGACTTCCTCTTCTTCCGGCTCGTCATCTTCTTTTAACGGTTTGCTGGCGGTCAGCAGGAAGGGGGACTGCTGCCAGCGGCTACGGCGGCCCTGCAACAGCGTGCGGGCGAGAATAATACCGACGCCAAGCGCGGCCAGCATCATCAGTCGTAACAGATTGGTGGTGTTATCCACCTGTTTGGATTCCGTGGCCAGCACGTGCGTATCCAGCGTCAGGCGCAGGAAACCGCTCGGGCCGTCTTTATCTTCAATCGGTTGTACAATCTGGTGATTGAAATAACTCCCTGCACGTTTGCCGTCGAGCGCCAGCCGGTCACGCACCGCGACCTTTTCACCTGCATGGGCCACCAGTGAGCCGTCCATCTCATAAACGCTGGCGTCAAGAATACGGCTGTTATCGGTGAGTTGATTCAAAATAGTGGAAATCTGTCCGATATCAGCGCCATCATTGTCGCTGTTCATCAGTGGAGCCAGCGTAAAGGCCACCTGTTTCGCCAGTGTTTGGGCGAGTTGTTCCACCTGCTGGGATCGTGCAAGCTGATGGCCGAGGCTAAAATAGGAAGCGCCTTGCATAAGCACAACCAATAAAGCCAGGCAAATCAGTACGATAACTGTGCGGTGCAGGCGAAATTTCAGTTTGGCCTTTGCCATTCCATTTCCTTAAGATTTTCGACGACTTTAATGTTGCCAGAAGCGTTCACGATAGGGTAGCTTGATGCGTCATTTATACCCTTCATCCTTCAAGCTGCCTCGGCGTTGACTGCCTTCATGCAACACGAATTTTTTTGGGTATAGAGTGACGTCTTTGCTTTTCTTTAGCCCCCATCGCCCGACAGGAGTCATCATGTCAAACAGTCTGACCTATTGCGATCTTCCCGCGGAGATCCACCAATGGCCGGGACTTCCCCTTTCTCTTAGCGGTGACGAAGTCATGCCGCTGGACTACCGTGCCGGGCATACTGGCTGGTTGCTGTATGGCAGGAAACTCGACAAAACGAGCATTACACACTTCCAGCGCCGCTTAGGCCGTGCACTGGTGATTGTCAGTGCCTGGACCGTTGATGACTATCAGGTCATCCGTCTGGCCGGAGCGCTGACCGCCGATGTGGAAGTGCTGGCTGAATCCTTCGGACTGGACGTGACGCAGTTAGGAAAAGTTCCGCATATGCGCACGCCGGGTCTGCTGGTGATGGACATGGATTCTACCGCGATTGAGATCGAATGCATTGATGAAATTGCCAAACTGGCGGGCGTGGGTGAGCAGGTGGCGGAAGTCACCGAGCGAGCGATGCGCGGCGAGTTGGATTTCGCTGCCAGCTTGCGCCAGCGGGTAGCCACCTTAAAAAATGCCGATGCCAGCATTTTGCAGCAAGTGCGTGAAACCTTGCCGCTGATGCCGGGTCTGACCCGCATGGTGCAGCGTTTGCAGGAACTGGGTTGGAACGTGGCCATCGCCTCCGGTGGTTTCACTTATTATGCCGAATACCTGCGCGACCAGTTGAACCTGATTGACGTAGTGGCCAATGAGCTGGAAGTCCGCGACGGCAAACTGACGGGGCGGGTCATTGGGCCGATTGTTGATGCACAATACAAAGCCGATACCTTGCTGAAGCTGGCAGACAAACTGGGCATCGCCAAAGAGCAGACCGTGGCGATTGGTGACGGTGCTAATGATTTGAAAATGATGGCGGTGGCTGGAATGGGTATCGCTTATCACGCGAAACCTAAAGTCTACGAACAGGCCGAAGTGTGTATTCGCCACGCTGACTTAATTGGCGTGCTGTGCATTCTCAGTGGCAGTGTGGCGTAGGTTTCCCGAATTAAACCAAGAGGTACGTTGTGGCAAAAGCAGCAAAACGGGCATTTGTGTGTAATGAATGCGGCGCAGATTATCCGCGTTGGCAGGGGCAATGCAGTGCCTGTCAGGCCTGGAACTCCATTACCGAAATCCGTTTGTCGGCGTCGCCGACCGTGGCCCGCAACGAACGTCTGACGGGTTATGCCGGTGACACTGGCGTCAGCCGGGTGCAGAAACTGTCGGATATCAGTCTCGATGAGATGCCGCGCTTTAGCACCGGTTTCAAAGAATTTGACCGCGTACTTGGTGGCGGCGTGGTACCGGGCAGTGCGATTTTGATCGGCGGTAACCCTGGTGCGGGTAAAAGTACGCTGCTGTTGCAGATTTTATGCAGCCTCGGCGAAAGCATGAAAACCCTCTACGTCACCGGCGAAGAGTCTCTGCAACAGGTGGCGATGCGTGCACACCGTCTGGGCTTGCCGACGGCCAACATGAATATGTTGTCTGAAACCAGCATCGAACAGATCTGCCTGATTGCCGATCAGGAAAAGCCGAAACTGATGGTGATCGACTCCATTCAGGTCATGCACATGTCGGACATCCAGTCCTCGCCCGGCACGGTGGCGCAGGTGCGTGAAACTGCCGCTTATCTGACGCGCTTCGCCAAAACGCGCGGCGTGGCAATTGTCATGGTCGGCCACGTGACCAAAGATGGTTCGCTGGCCGGGCCGAAAGTGCTTGAGCACTGTATCGACTGCTCGGTGATGCTCGACGGCGATGCCGACTCCCGCTTTCGCACCTTGCGCAGCCATAAAAACCGCTTCGGCGCGGTCAACGAGTTGGGCGTTTTTGCCATGACTGAGCAGGGGCTGCGCGAAGTCAGCAACCCTTCCGCTATTTTCCTCAGCCGGGGTGATGAGATCACCTCGGGCAGCTCGGTGATGGTGTTGTGGGAAGGCACGCGACCGCTGCTGGTCGAAATTCAGGCGCTGGTGGATCACTCGATGATGGGCAACCCGCGTCGTGTGGCCGTGGGCCTGGAACAGAATCGGCTGGCGATTCTCCTGGCGGTGCTGCACCGTCACGGTGGTTTGCAAATGGCCGACCAGGATGTGTTCGTCAACGTAGTCGGTGGCGTGAAAGTGACTGAAACCAGCGCCGACTTAGCCCTGTTGTTGTCGCTGGTGTCGAGCCTGCGCGACCGTCCGCTACCGCATGATTTGGTGGTGTTTGGCGAAGTCGGGTTGGCGGGGGAAATTCGCCCGGTGCCGAGCGGCCAGGAGCGGATTGCTGAAGCGTCCAAGCACGGCTTCAAGCGCGCCATTGTCCCTCACGCCAATGTGCCGAAAAAACTGCCTGTCGGGATGCAGGTCTTCGGGGTCAAGAAGTTGGCGGATGCGCTGGCCCTCCTCGACGATCTGTAACAACGTCAAGATGTTCCTCTGCCCCTAAGCTGTGCTATTTTTTGTTTAGCAAACTAAACACCTGAGGGAGAGGACAAGGTATGTCTCAGTTCGATTATCTAAAAACGGCCATTAAACAACAGGGATGTACATTACAGCAGGTGGCTCAGGCCAGCGGCATGACCAAAGGCTATTTGAGCCAATTGTTGAATGCCAAAATCAAAAGCCCGAGCGCACAGAAGCTGGAAGCCTTACACCGTTTCCTCGATCTGGAATTCCCGCGCCGGGAGAAAAAAATTGGCGTGGTGTTTGGTAAGTTTTACCCGCTGCACACCGGCCACATCTATTTGATTCAGCGCGCCTGCAGTCAGGTGGATGAATTGCATATTGTCATGGGCTATGACGAGCCCCGCGACCGCACCCTGTTTGAAAACAGTTCGATGTCACAACAGCCGACGGTCAGTGACCGGCTGCGCTGGCTGCTACAAACCTTTAAATATCAGAAAAATATTCATATTCATTCGTTCAATGAAGAAGGAATGGAGCCGTACCCGCACGGCTGGGATGTCTGGAGCCGTGGCATCACCGACTTTATGGAGAAGAAGGGGATTCATCCGAATACTATTTACTCCAGTGAAGAGAATGATGCCCCGCAGTATCGCGAGCATCTGGGCATTGATACTGTACTCATCGACCCTAAGCGATCATTTATGAAAATCAGCGGGTCGCAGATCCGTCAGGATCCCTTCCGCTACTGGGACTATATTCCGACCGAAGTGAAGCCGTTTTTTGTGCGCACAGTGGCGGTGCTGGGGGGGGAGTCGAGCGGAAAATCCACGCTGGTCAATAAATTAGCCAATATTTTCAATACGACCAGTGCCTGGGAATATGGACGCGATTATGTCTTCTCGCATCTGGGCGGTGATGAAATGGCGCTGCAATATTCCGACTACGATAAAATCGCGCTGGGTCAGGCGCAGTACATTGATTTTGCGGTTAAATATGCCAATAAAGTCGCCTTTATCGATACCGACTTTCTGACCACACAAGCGTTTTGCCAGAAATACGAAGGCCGCGAGCATCCATTTGTACAGGCGCTGATGGATGAATACCGCTTTGATCTGGTGATCCTGCTGGAAAATAACACCCCCTGGGTGGCCGACGGTTTACGCAGCCTGGGTAGCACCACGGACCGCATGTCATTCCAGAATCTGTTGATCGACATGCTAAAGCAAAATGGCGTCAATTATATTCACGTCGAATCCTCGGACTACGATCAGCGTTTCCTCGAATGTGTCGAGCTGGTGCAAACTATGCTAGCCGCTGACACAACCCGCGTCCGCGATCCGCTAGAGTGAAGCCCGCGGCAGTGCCAGCCTCTTCAGAATCATACCTGATGCCCCAGGCTGAGACGTCGGGGCATTTTTATTTGAATCGCTGATATAAATTAGTGTGATGAATATAAAATGCTTCATTTATTTATTCTGCGTATGAAACCTAATCCTCATTTTAATTAAACATTAATTAATGTGGCATATGACATTTTTTAAAAATTAACTCATCTGCTTCAATGAGTTAAAAAAATTATATTTCAGCCTGATTTTATTACGCATTTAATGCGTAAAGCCCTGCCTGAAAATAAAAATAGAGTGTCCCGGTTGAGTGTTATTTCGCGGATTATACTTACCCGAAATGCCTGCTGGGGCGGGCTTTATAAGGTGAGCAGAATGAATTCATCGTTCAAGTTCTGGGGTACGGCACTGGCCTGTGGTGTGGGGGCGTTTGTGCTGGCCAGTGTGCTGTTTATTAAAGGCTGGTTTCCTGTCAATTCGCAGGCAGAAGTCGTGCCTGTGCAAGTGAGCACGCAGCCAGTACCGGTCAGCGCAGCACCGGTTGCTGCCGTAGCCGTGCCAGCCACGGCGGCGGCACCTGCACCGGCCGCGTATACGCAGGCACAAATCGATCAATGGGTCGCCCCTGTGGCGCTCTATCCCGATACCTTGCTGTCGCAGGTGCTGATGGCTTCAACCTATCCGACAAACGTCATTCAGGCCGAACAGTGGTCGCGGGATCATCCGCAGTTGCAGGGAGATGCAGCGGTCAAAGCCGCAGCCAGTGAGCCTTGGGATCCTAGCGTGAAATCGCTGGTCGCTTTCCCGCAGTTGCTGGCTTTGATGGGGGAGGATCCGGTGTGGGTGCAAAATCTTGGCAATTTGTTTTTGGCGCAACCGGCTGACCTGATGGATAGCGTGCAGAAATTCCGCCAGATTGCCCAAAAGAGCGGGGCACTGAAAAGTACACCGCAGCAAAAAGTTACCGTTAAGCCTGCTGCAACTGGCAATACGACGGTGGTGAACGCCGCGCCGCAAACCATCATTATTGAATCTGCCGATCCGCAGGTGGTGTACGTGCCGAGCTATAACCCGAATGTGGTGTATGGCACCTGGCCGACACCGGCCTATCCGCCGGTCTATTTGCCACCACCGCCGGGCGAGCAGTTTGTTAACGGCGTCGTGTCCGGCATCGGTTTTGGGGTCGGCGTGGCGGCAACCTACGCTATCTTTGGTAATATTGACTGGGATGACGACCATCATCACGATGATGGGCACCACGACGACGGCCATCATGGCGGTCAGCCGGGTAATTTCGTTAACGTGAATGTGAATAACTACAACCGTATCACCGGTAACAATGATCATATTTCCGGCAATAGCAGTATGGCGAATCATTCCGACCTACCGAACAGCTTCAACTGGCAGCATAATCCCGCTTACAATACGGGCGTGCCAAACCCGGTGGCTCACTTGAGTGGCGCTACGCAGAATCAGGCGTTGAACCGGGTGGCCCAGCGGAGCAATTATCGTGGTTTTGACGCCGCGACGACCGGCCAGACCCGTGAGCAGCGTCGCCAGCAGGCAGCGTCAGTGATGAACAGCCATGAAGGGCGGACAGCAACAACTGCGCCACGCTCAGTGCCTTCATCTAATAATAATCTGGCCAACCGCGCGCAGGTGAACTCCGGTTCCAGCCGCCAGATGCCAGCTCAGTACCGTAACCATCAGCAGATGCAAAACTCGCATCCGGGTAACAACATGAACCTGTCACACAGTTCGGTATTTAGCGGTAACTCCAGCCGTTCGCCGTCGTGGCAGCAGCAACAGGCGCGCGGCAATCAAAGCCGTCAGCAAATGCATGATGTTATGCGCTCACGCCCTGCCAACGCAGAGCCCGTGCATCTGCACCGTCGCTAGTGCGAAGAGGAAAAGTAATGAATAAATTGACCCATATTCTGATCTCGGCGGGGTTGCTGGCGCTGCCTCTGAGTGCTTTCGCACAGCTGTATTTCAGCAGTCCCGATCTGGCGGCTCAGGCGCTGGTGAAAGCCGTAGACGCACATGATGACGCGGCGTTGCAAAAATTGCTCGGCGATGACTGGCAGGTTTATCTGCCGGAGAAAGACGTCGACCCCGATGCCGTGACGCGCTTCATGCGCGACTGGAAAGTGTCACACAATTTGGTACTGCAGGGGGATATTGCCCATCTGAACGTGGGCGCTGATAACTGGCAACTGCCGATCCCGATGGTTAAAAGCAACGATGGCTGGTCATTTGATATGCAAAAGGGCGCGGCGGAAATTGAAACCCGAGCTATCGGCAGAAATGAATTATCGGCGATTCAGGCGGTGACGGCCTATACCGATGCGCAGCAGCAATATTGGCAAACCGCAGAGGGTACGTCGCATTATGCGCAAAAGTTGATCAGCAGCGACGGGCAGCGTGATGGTCTGTATTGGCCGGTTAAGCAGGGCGAAGTACCCAGCCCGCTTGGTCCTGCGTTTGGTAACGAGCAGCCCGGTTCTGAGTATCACGGCTACCACTTCAGGATCCTGATGCAGCAGGGAAAAAATGCAGAAGGCGGCGCTCTTAACTATGTTGATAACGGCCTGATGACCAAAGGTTTTGCGCTGATCGCCTGGCCGGTTTCCTACGGACACACCGGGATCACCAGCTTTATGATCAATCAGAAAGGCGTTGTCTATCAGAAGGATATGGGCGACGACACGGATGCGCAGGCGCGAAAAATCGACAGTTTCGACCCCGATGACAGCTGGCAGGCGATTGACGAGCAGCCTTGATTTCCCATTATCGGCAGGTAGAAAAGCGAACCCCGTAACTTCTGTTACGGGGTTTTTCTTTATTTAGAACGCGACAACTACTTTGCCCTGCATATGGCCATCAAGCACTTTGGCATGAGCGGCTTCGATGCTTTCGACGCTCAGGCCGTGCAGGGTTTCGCTCAGGGTAGTGTGCACTTTGCCTTCATCAACCAGCGCGGCCACCTGTTTGAGGATCTCACCCTGCTCGGCGATGTCCGGTGTATTGAACATGCTGCGGGTGTACATCAGCTCCCAGTGCAGCGCGGCACTTTTCAGCTTCAGCGTATTCATATCCAGTGGTTTTTCATTTTCGACGATAGTACAGATGTGACCCATCGGCGCAATCAGATCGCTGATCGCCGCCCAATGGCCGTCGGTATCGTTCAGGCAAAGAATGAAATCGACCTGTTTGATGTCATGCTTCGCCAGCTCACCTTTCAGATCTTTATAGTTCACGGTCAGATCCGCACCGCGATCCAGACACCACTGCGCCGATTTCGGGCGTGAGGCTGTGGCGATGACTTTCACTTTGCTGCGCAGCGAAGCAAACGGGATCGCCAGTGAGCCAACACCGCCGGCACCGCCGATGATCAGCAGGGTTTTGTCGGCTGATGCGTGCTGAATATTCAGGTGTTCGAACAGTGCTTCCCAGGCGGTCAGTGCGGTCAGCGGCATCGCGGCAGACTGTGCCCAGTCCAATGTTTTCGGTTTAATCGAAACGATGCGTGAGTCGATCAACTGCTCAGTGGCGTTGCTGCCGGAGCGGGTAATGTCACCGGCGTACCAGACTTCATCACCCACCTTGAAATTTTTCACCGCGCTGCCGACGGCTTTGACGATGCCGCTGGCATCCCAACCCAGTACTTTCGGTGCATCCAGACCGCTTTTCTGCACGCCTTTATGCACTTTGGTATCGACCGGATTGATTGATACGGCTTTCACTTCAACCAGCAGATCACATTCTTTGGCAACGGGCTGCGGTAATTCGATGGCAATGAAATGTGCCGGGTCTTTTGGGTTCACTGCGATGGCTTTAATAGACATTAGAAATCCTCCATTGGGTATACAGACAGTCTAGCCCTGATGCGCAGGCCTGCTCTATTGATTTTATGCTGTAAGAATTGGGTTTTTCTATGGATGGAAGAGGAGGGACTGCGGGCTAACATTTTATTTTTTAGGGTAAAAATAACCATAAAATAAAAAGGCCCGTTTCCGGGCCTCACTATTTCAGGAAGATGATTACTTGATCAACTTCTTGTACTTGATGCGCTTCGGCTCTAACGCTTCGGCACCTAAAGTCCGCTTTTTGTACTCTTCGTATTCGGTGAAGTTACCTTCGAAGAATTCAACTTTACCTTCATCCTGATAATCGAGGATGTGGGTGGCTATACGGTCAAGGAACCAACGGTCATGGGAGATGACCATGGCGCAGCCTGGGAACTCCAGCAAGGCGTTTTCCAGTGCGCGCAGAGTTTCGATGTCGAGGTCGTTGGTTGGTTCATCGAGCAGCAACATGTTACCGCCAACCTGCAGTAGTTTGGCCAGATGCAGACGACCACGCTCACCACCGGACAGCTCACCAACGCGTTTACCCTGATCAACCCCTTTGAAGTTGAAGCGGCCGACGTAGGCACGGCTTGGCATTTCGGTGGTGCCGATGCGCATGATGTCCTGACCACCGGACACTTCTTCCCAGACGGTTTTGCTGTTGTCCATGGAATCACGGAACTGATCAACCGACGCCAGTTTGACGGTGTCTCCCAGTTCGATGGTGCCACTATTTGGCGCTTCCTGGCCCGACATCATACGGAACAGCGTGGATTTACCCGCGCCGTTCGGCCCGATAATGCCGACAATCGCGCCTTTCGGCACGGTGAAGGAGAGATCGTCGATCAGAACGCGGTCACCGTAAGACTTGCTCAGGTTCTTCACTTCAACGACTTTATCCCCCAGGCGTGGGCCAGGTGGAATAAACAGTTCGTTGGTTTCGTTACGTTTTTGGTATTCAGTGCTGTTCAGTTCTTCGAAGCGAGCCAGACGGGCCTTGCCTTTAGACTGACGGCCTTTCGCGCCCTGACGAACCCACTCCAGCTCTTTCTCGATAGATTTACGACGGGCTGCTTCGGAAGAGGCTTCCTGTGCCAGACGTTCATCTTTCTGTTCCAGCCAGCTGGAATAGTTACCTTCCCACGGGATCCCTTCGCCGCGGTCAAGTTCGAGGATCCAACCGGCGACATTATCGAGGAAGTAACGGTCATGGGTGATCGCCACAACGGTACCTTCGAAATCGTGCAGGAAACGTTCCAGCCACGCCACGGATTCTGCATCCAGGTGGTTGGTCGGTTCGTCGAGCAGCAGCATGTCTGGTTTTTCCAGCAGCAGGCGGCAAAGCGCAACGCGGCGGCGTTCACCACCGGACAGGGTAGCGACTTTTGCATCCCAGTCAGCCAGGCGCAGCGCATCAGCGGCGCGTTCCAGCTGGTTGTTCAGGTTATGACCGTCATGTGCCTGAATGATCTCTTCCAGCTTGCCCTGTTCGGCAGCCAGTTTATCGAAATCTGCTTCTGGATCAGCGTACAGCGTATAAACCTCATCGAGACGTTTTAACGCGCCAACGACTTCGGATACCGCTTCTTCCACGGACTCACGCACGGTGTGTTCCATGTTCAGCTGCGGTTCCTGCGGCAGATAACCGATTTTCAGATCTGGCTGCGCACGTGCTTCACCTTCGATATCGGTATCGACACCGGCCATGATGCGCAACAGCGTAGATTTACCTGAACCGTTCAAACCCAGCACGCCGATTTTGGCACCAGGGAAGAAACTGAGAGAGATATTTTTTAGAATATGACGCTTCGGCGGAACCACTTTGCCGAGGCGATGCATTGAGTATACGTATTGAGCCACGTTGTTTTGAGCCTCTTTCTATGCGAGCCGCACGCTTGCTGCAAAGGACAGGCGCTGCGGCGGATTAAAGTCAGCCCCGCCTGAAAACGGCATGACTGAGAAGTGTTCCGATTGCGAAGTTTAGCCTGTTTCGCCCCGGTTCCCAACCTTCAACCTCACAGGATGCCAAGTATCTGGTGATTGACTGACTGTGATCGCACTCTGAAATCGCTGTTATACCCGCGCCATGGCGGGAAGTGGGGACGTTATTGCTTTGCGAAAGGGGCGCACGCGGCCGACAAACATACCGGACGTCAGGGCATCGGCCAGTTTTACGACGTGGTAGATGGCCTGTTTATTCTGCGTTTTCACTTTGCGTTTGATATTGCCCTTGTGCGAGGACACGGTCTTCTCTTTGATATTCAGGTGCTGGGAAATATGCAGGGTGTTATGGCCTGACATCCACATTTTCAGAATATCAGCCTCGGTTCGGCTGAGGCTTACCGGTGTGAGATCTAAAACCTCGGCGTTCGTACTGGCGACTTTCACCTGCCGATTATGTTCAATCAGGCGGTAAACCAACTGGGTGCGGATAGATTTTGTCAGAATAATAATGTTGTTGCGGATCGGAATATAGTTTTGATAGTTCAGGTTTTCTTTGGAAATAAAAATGAAAAAAAGTGTCTGAGGATGCTTGTTGATCACGTCCCGTAACACTTCACCGATGGTGGGATCATAGGTGAAACTGTCTTCATTGATGAAGATGATGTCGGGAGAAAGGCCATTGCAGGATGCTTGCAGTTCGTTGATTTCCGTAAGTGAAAGAATATCTTTCTTCTTTAGTCCGTTAATTTGCAAGAGACTCTGCAATGCCAGCTGCGTGTAGTGACACTTATCCACAATGAGCGATGACATTTTTATCTACCTATTTTTATGGGCTTTGTTATCTCCCCGACTTATTTCGGTCATCCATGAAGTGAAAATGCGTAGAGGAAAAGCCTCGTTATATGAAAAAGCTTGGTGCGATGAGGCGGGATCCCGCTAAAAATGTGCAGGCCACGTCGGTAAAAATGCTGCGTGCAGACGCGTGGTTGCGGGAAATGCCTTGGGCAAAGATATAGAGTGCAAAGAAGGGGATGTAAACCGTAATGAACCTATTGGGACAAAATGGACGTTATCTGAAACAAATTGTAAGAAGTCTCAGTACCACAGGCCTCTGAGGGTGACAACTTTAAGGCGTGCGTCATCTGGTATCTGACTGCACATTGCACCACACTGTGTAAAGTTTGTGATGCCGTCAGTCGTTGGCTTCAATTTTAAACATGAATCGATTAGCGTAGAAGATGTCTATGCATAGCGGATAGTCTGTGTAGCCCCAACATACGGCGCAGCATCTGGCAGTAAGCAATACAACCAGCGAGGATAAAGGTAAGTATGGTCAAGGTGGACAAATGGCATTTTCTGGCAGCAGGCATGTTGTTGATAACCGTTTCCGGTGCGGTAAAAGCTGATTCCTTAGACGGACAGCGTCAGCGTTATATGCAAATCAAGCAGGCCTGGGACAGTAACCAAATGGATGTGGTTAATCAATTGATGCCAACCCTTGAGGACTACCCGCTTTATCCCTATCTCGAATACCGTCAACTGACGCAAAATCTGAGTGTGGCGACACCTAAGCAGATCAATGACTTCGTGAAATCCCACCCGACGCTGCCTCCGGCGCGTTCGTTGCCTTCACGATTTGTTAATGAACTTGCCACCCGCCAGGACTGGACCGGTCTGCTTTCTTTCAGTCCGCAAGTGCCAAAACCGGTGGCAGCGCGCTGTAACTACTATTATGCCAAATGGGTGACGGGCGACCAGAAAACCGCGCTGAATGCTGCAAAGGATATCTGGCTGACGGGTAAATCGTTACCGGGCACCTGCGACAAGCTGTTTACCGTTTGGCAGCAGGCGGGTAATCAAACCGCGTTGACCACCCTGCAGCGTATCGGTCTGGCGATGAAAGAGGGCAACACCAATTTGGTGAGTTTCCTGGCCAAACAGCTGCCGCCTGATTACCAGACCATGCGCGATGCGCTGCTTGATCTGCAAAACAACCCGAATACCATTGAAAGTTTCGCCCGCACCGTTGGGCCGACGGACTTCACCCGAAATGCCGTCAGCATTGCCTTTACCCGTATCGTGCGTGATGACCTGGATAATGCCCGTTCGATGTTGCCGGTCCTCGTCCGCTTACAGAAAATGAGTGACAGCGACAAACTGGAGCTGGAAGAGACCGTGGCCTGGCGCCTGATGGGCAGTGATGCCACGCCGGAACAGGCGAGCTGGCGTGACAACGTGATCCTGCGCAGCCACTCTACCTCGCTGGTGGAGCGTCGTATCCGCATGGCACTTGCCGCAGGCGATCAAAAGGGGCTGAGCCAGTGGATGGACCGGCTATCGGCTGACGCACAGCAGGAAGATGAATGGCGTTACTGGGAAGCCTCGGTGCTTATCGATCAGGGCAAGCGCAGTCAGGGCGAAACGATTTTACGTAAGCTGATGCAGGGCCGTGGATTCTACCCTATGGCCGCCGCGCAGAAACTGGGGGTCGCCTATCCGATGCAGGTTTCCGTTGCGACCAAGCCGGATGCCAGCATGGCGAAACTCCCAGAGATAGCCCGTGTGCGTGAGTTGATGTACTGGCACATGGACAATTTGGCCCGCACCGAGTGGACCTATCTGGTGCTAAGCCGCAGCCCTGAGCAGCAGACTGCATTGGCGCGTTATGCCTTTAATCAGAAATGGGCCGATCTCAGCGTGCAGGCCACTATCGCCGGTAAGCTGTGGGATTATCTGGAAGAGCGTTTCCCGCTGGCGTGGACACCGGAGTTCCGTCAGGCCACCAACGACAAAGGCATCACGCAAAGCTATGCGATGGCCATTGCTCGTCAGGAAAGTGCCTGGAACCCCGAGGCGCGTTCACCCGTCGGTGCCGCCGGTCTGATGCAGGTGATGCCTGCCACTGCGCAGCATACGGTGCAGATGTTCGGTATTGCCGGATACAGTAATCCCGCGCAGTTGCTGGATCCGCAAATGAATATCACCATTGGCACGAACTATCTGGAATATGTTTATCAGCAGTTTGGCCGCAACCGTATTCTTTCCAGCGCTGCCTACAATGCCGGCCCATCGCGGGTGAATACCTGGCTGGGTAATAGCGGCGGGCGTATCGATGCCGTGGCATTCGTCGAAAGTATCCCTTTCTCTGAAACACGTCGATATGTTAAAAATGTGTTGGCGTATGATGCATTTTATCGCTACTTTTTACACCAACCTGCCAAAGTGCTGACGGATGCCGAATGGCAGAGGCGTTACTGATTATTGGCACCTATGCTATGCTGCTGTACTAGTTTAATAGTATGGCAGCCATGACATGACCCAAACATTGTTAACCGACCCCGCTCTTTCCCAACAAGGCAATGAGGACTGGCAGTGCTTTATGGCGCTGCTACAGCAAGCTTTTGCAGAAAATCTGCATCAGGACCTGTTGCAACTGCTGCTCACACCTGACGAGCGGGCTGCATTAGGGACAAGGGTGAGGATCATTCAGGAGTTGATGCGTGGTGAGCTCAGCCAGCGTGAGCTGAAAAACCAGTTGGGGGCAGGGATCGCGACGATCACCCGTGGGTCCAATGGATTGAAGAGCGCCCCTGCCGAATTGAAGGCCTGGCTGGGTACGCAACTTTTGGATTCGCATGAGCCAGTCGGTTCGCCAGGACACGGAGAACGTGACTGATTTCAGCGGTCAGTGAGTTTGTGAGCGAGCCTGGTAGATGGCGTTATGGAAGGGTGCTAGCGCCAAAATCAGAGCCTGATGATAGACGCTGGTACGGCTGAGTTTACCGGCAGTAAATATCCCGATGGCCCCACCTTTGCGTTTCACGTCATTAATTCCGGTCAATTTATCCATTTCATCACCCAATTCACTGCCTTGATTGATCTCTTGTAATATAATTTCAGGCAGCATCAGGCTGGCAGAACGTGATTCGCCGCGCTGGTGCATGTTTTCAATCACCATCCATGCGAATGTCATGTTGTCTTCGATACCGGCCTCTACGCCGACCCAGAAGTCTGCTTCGGGGCGAACCTGTCGTGCACCGATAACCCGGTGTCTTGCGCCAGTTCGTGTCTCGCTGCTGCCGATGGGTTGGTTAGGAACGCCACTGTCGACGTCAACGCCTTCGATACGGAATGCATCAGCGCCAAAAATGTCCTCAAAAGCCATTGCAATAGCTTTGATCTTTGCCGGGTTAGTGGTTGCAGCGACAACGTGGTACATAGAGTTTTAGCATCCTTTAGCAAATTTCACGCAGTATAACGGAAAACACTCATGTTACAGGTATATCTCGTCCGTCATGGCGAAACCGAATGGAACGCAGCACGTAAGATTCAGGGCCAGTCTGACAGCCCGCTGACGCCAAAAGGCGTTTTTCAGGCACAGCAGGTCGCGCAGCGCGTCCGTCATGAAGGTATCACGCATGTGATTGCCAGCGATCTTGGCCGCACCCGTGCGACCGCACAAATCATCGCCGACGTTTGTGGCTGTGAGATGAGGGTTGAACCCCGGTTGCGCGAGCTGCATATGGGCGTGCTTGAAGAGCGCGATCTGGACAACCTGAGCGCGGAGGAAGAAGTCTGGCGTAAACAGATGGTCGACGGCACGCCAAACGGACGCATTCCTCAGGGGGAAAGCATGACCGAGCTGGCCCTGCGTATGCGTTCAGCGCTGGACAGTTGTCTTGACTTGCCCGCAGGCAGCAAACCTTTGTTGGTCAGTCACGGTATTGCGCTGGGATGCTTGATCAGTACCATCCTCGGGCTGGCGCCTTATGCTGAGCGTCGCCTGCGTCTACGTAACTGTTCTATCTCGCGGGTAGATCATCAGGAAAGTGCGTGGTTGGCATCGGGTTGGATAGTGGAAACAGCGGGCGATATTTCACATCTTGATCAGCCCGCACTCGATGAGCTGCAGCGTTAATCACAGCAGCTTTATGTCGATGGATTAGCGACGGATAGGGATAAGATAGTCACACTCTACTTCAGTCGGTGGTGTCGCGCTTGGCACCTCGTTCTTGGTGTAGAATCGTTCGATATCTTGCCCCTTTCTGCGCGTCATTTTGAGTGTTGGCAGGCAGGTTCCGTAAAGCGTCAGAATAAATTCCTGCAGCAGCTCCGGCGCACCTTTGTAGTGGAACATGGCGTATTCCCCTTCCTGCACGACAATCGGCTGACCTTCCACGTTCTCGGGTAGATGGTTTGGCTCGATAGCCGTCGTGTACAGCACTTCCTGCTCGTCGTCTTTTTCCTGACTTGGGCGGGAGTGGTGCAAACCGTACAACACCGGCGGCAGCGTTTTTGCTTCGCCAATATACTGACGCCAGAAGTGCAGGCGCATTTCGTTACGGTAAGTCGAAATCTGTTCCAGGGTGCATGAGTAGCTTTGTGTTACACCAATCAGATGCTGTTCAGGAAGCGACATAAACTCAGGCTGTGGCAGAATGAAGGCACCGAGACGAATAGGTGGGCAGATCCCGAAGGAGTGCCAATCTTCAGAGCGGCGATACAGTGCTGGAGTTTGTGCGAATTGCTTTTTGAAGGCACGGGTAAACGTTTGCTGAGAATCAAAACGATATTGCAGAGCGATATCTAAAATTGGGCGGCTGGTCAGTCGCAAAGCGACCGCAGCTTTTGACAGTCGGCGAGCACGGATATAAGCACCAATCGCGTTACTCGTGACATCTTTAAACATCCGTTGCAGGTGCCATTTAGAATAACCGGCTTTAGCTGCGACGTTGTCGAGTGATAACGGCTGGTCTAAGTGTGTTTCTAACCAGCTGAGAAGATCACGAATGATTCCTGCTTGATCCATAGATCGTCCTCGTTGAACTAAGATAAATGCACAGAATGTTGACGCGGCATGATAGCAACTTTTTTCGCGTAAGACTTCTTAAGAATTTTTTGGCTATATGTGCTATTCACTGATGTTACTGAAGATTTCATTTCTAAATTGTGAGCATGGGCTTTCTTAGCGCTGTTTTTATTTCCGTCAACGTCAGTCAACTGACGTGGAGTAACTTGATGAAAAAATGTTGTATTTTTGTACTTGGACTGTTTTTTGTTTGTGCTAATTCTGCTCATGCAGAACAGGTTGGCTCGGTCGATACCGTGTTTAAACTCTTCGGACCTGATCATAAAATTGTGGTAGAAGCTTTTGATGACCCTGATATTAAAAATGTAACCTGTTATATCAGCCGGGCTAAAACCGGTGGAATAAAAGGCGGGCTGGGTCTGGCCGAAGATACGTCAGATGCCGCCATCTCCTGTCAGCAGGTGGGACCTATCGAGCTCAGTGACAAGATTAAGCAAGGGAAAGACAAAGGAACTGTCGTTTTTCAGAAACGGACCTCGTTAGTCTTCAAGAAATTACAGGTTGTGCGTTTCTATGACGATAAACGTAATGCGCTAATTTATCTGAGCTACTCAGATAAAGTGGTGGATGGTTCACCGAAGAATGCCCTGAGCGCGGTGCCAATCATTCCCTGGGGCGCACGTTAATTCGCCTGGTGGCGGTTCCCGGTTACACCCCAAAAAGCAAAGGCCAGCAGATGCTGGCCTTTTAGTTTTTATTCATCAGTGCAGATAAGGTTGGCAACCTGCTGCTTAGTCTTCTAAGTCACCGCAGAAACGGTAGCCTTCGCCATGAATCGTCGCGATGATTTCTGGGGTATCAGGTGTCGCTTCAAAATGCTTACGGATACGGCGGATGGTCACGTCCACAGTGCGGTCATGTGGCTTGAGCTCGCGGCCGGTCATTTTCTTCAGTAAATCACCACGGGTTTGGATCTTGCCCGGGTTTTCACAGAAGTGCAGCATGGCGCGGAATTCACTGCGCGGTAATTTGTACTGCTCACCTTGTGGGCTGACCAGCGAACGGCTGTTGATGTCCAGTTCCCAACCATTGAATTTATAGCTTTCAACCAGACGGCGTTCTTCGCCGATGGAGCTCAAATTCATGGTGCGGGACAACAGGTTACGTGCACGGATAGTCAATTCACGCGGGTTGAACGGTTTGGTGATGTAATCGTCAGCGCCAATTTCCAGGCCCAGAATTTTGTCGACTTCGTTATCGCGACCCGTCAGGAACATCAGGGCTACGCTGGCCTGTTCGCGTAATTCGCGTGCCAGCAGCAGGCCATTTTTGCCTGGCAAGTTGATGTCCATAATGACCAGGTTAATATCGTTTTCAGACAAGATGTGGTGCATTTCTGCGCCATCATTGGCTTCATGGACCATGTAGCCTTCGGCTTCGAAAATGCTTTTTAACGTATTACGTGTCACTAACTCGTCTTCGACGATCAGAATGTGAGGAGTCTGCATGATTGCTACCTAAGATTGCCAACAAATTGAAAATAGGAGTACAGAAGTCCTTGTTATCCCGATGAATTTTGACAGCCAAAAGGCCATCTCACTCGTTACATGACTAAAGTACGTAAATGCGTTACTGATGCGCTTTCTTTCAACGCCAACGTCGTCGCCAGCTCGGTGAGGAAGTCCACTTTTTGTCTTCCAAAAGGGGGCATCGAATCGGCGCTTATACTAACCCTATTAACAGCAATATAACAGCGAGTGCCGATATTACCACCCAACAAAACTACGCTTTGTTGACATATATCAAATTCAATTGTAGCACGGTAACAGTTTGGTGAAAAACACTTATAAGAATGCACGGTTAAGTCACATTTCACCGTTTTTGAACACGATTCAGCAGGTTAGAATAAGTTGCTTTCTAATAAATAGAATTAGATTAAAGCATCCTTAATATCAATATGATTAATAAGGTTTAATTGTTTGTATAAGGTGTCTGAATAAGTTTCATCGTATTTATACCAGTTAATGCCGTTTTTTCTATAAACTACTCTAATCCATTCCAGTAACTGTTAAGTTAATGTGAATTATTTGCCGTTTTTGACCCCGCGCTTTGGTAAATGAGAAACGTCATTTAAAATCAGCAAAAGATAATGGTCAGACGTATTTCCAGAGGAACTTATGCAACTTCATATTATTTTGGTTTCACCGGCGCGGCCCGAAAATGTGGGGGCAGCTGCACGGGCAATGAAAACCATGGGGTTTGCGTCGCTGCGTATTGTGGGGAGTCAGGCACATTTACAGCCTGAAGCCGGATGGGTGGCACACGCTTCCAACGAGATCCTGCATAACGCGCTGCACTTCACGACGCTGGAAGAGGCGCTGGCCGATATTGATTTCACCGTCGCCACCACCGCCCGCAGCCGCGCACGCTTTCACTACTACTGCACGCCGGTAGAACTGCTGGGGCAGTTGGAAGAAAAACGCCAGTGGGTGAACAACGCGGCGCTGGTATTTGGGCGTGAAGATTCCGGGCTGACCAATGAAGAGCTGGCGCTGGCGGATGTTCTCACCGGCGTGCCGATGATGGCGGATTACCCCTCCCTCAATCTTGGGCAGGCGGTGATGGTGTTCTGTTACCAACTCGCGTCGCTCAATCAGGTCACTGCCGAATTACCGGTGGAGGCGCAAGCGGGGCAATTGACCGCGCTGCGCTCACGAATTGACCGGTTGCTGGTTGACGTAGAGGCGGCTGACGACCAAAAATTGAGCGACTGGTTACATCAGCGGCTGGGACTTTTACAGCAGCGCGATGCTGCTATGCTGCATACATTGCTGCATGACATCGAAAAAAAACTGGCGAAGTGATGTGAGGTATTCGACCGGGCAAGTGGTTATAAAATTGGTGATGGTGCGTTTACTCTGATTTTTTCACTGAATTTCGTCTTTTTTGGAGAGAATAATCTGTTTAGGCTGAAGGTCGCGTATCGGCTCAAAAACAGAAAAAAATTGACTTGTCCTGCCTGATGCTTTAGCTAATAGGGTCAGACAGCGTAAAAAACACAACAACAGACAGAAGAAAAAATGCGAATCCTCAGCCTGAACACAACAATTATTACCACCACCGAAACCACAGGTAACGGGGCGGGCTGACGCGTACAGGAAAAACAGAAAAAAGCCCGCACCTAACCAGTGCGGGCTTTTTTTTTACCGACTTTTTTTTACCGAATTGTCATTGATGAAATGAGCTTTAGGAGAGTATCAGAAATGCGAGTGTTGAAATTTGGCGGCACCTCAGTAGCAAACGCGGAGCGCTTCTTGCGCGTCGCGGATATCATGGAAAGCAATGCACGTCAGGGACAGGTTGCCACGGTGTTATCCGCGCCAGCCAAAATTACCAACCATCTGGTCGCGATGATCGAACGCACGATTGCCGGTCAGGAAATCCAGCCGATCATGAGTGACGCGGAGCGCATTTTCTCCGAACTGATAACCGGCCTGGCCGAGGCGCAGCCGGGCTTTGATTTGCCGAAGGTGAAAACCTTCGTTGCACAGGAGTTCGCCCAGCTCAAACAATTACTGCACGGCATCAATCTGTTAGGCCAGTGTCCGGACAGCGTGAATGCGTCGATCATCTGCCGTGGCGAAAAACTCTCCATCGCCATTATGGAAGCGGTGTTTGTGGCCAAAGGATTTGGTGTCAGCGTGATCAACCCGGTCGAGAAGCTGCTGGCACAGGGCCATTACCTGGAATCCACCGTGGATATCAACGAATCCACCCTGCGTATCTCCGCCAGCGCCATTCCGGCTGATAACATTATTCTGATGGCCGGTTTTACTGCGGGCAATGATAAAGGCGAGCTGGTGGTGCTGGGCCGCAATGGCTCCGACTATTCCGCTGCCGTACTGGCTGCCTGCCTGCGTGCTGACTGCTGTGAAATCTGGACTGATGTTGATGGCGTTTATACCTGCGACCCGCGCACCGTACCCGATGCCCGCCTGCTGAAATCGATGTCGTATCAGGAAGCGATGGAGCTGTCGTATTTCGGTGCCAAAGTGCTGCACCCTCGCACCATCTTGCCTATCGCTCAGTTCCAGATCCCTTGCCTTATCAAAAACACCACTAATCCGCAGGCCCCTGGCACGTTGATTGGCAGTGAAAGCCTTGACGACAATACGCCGGTTAAAGGCATCACCAACCTCAACAACATGGCGATGATTAACGTCTCAGGTCCCGGCATGAAGGGCATGATCGGCATGGCTGCCCGCGTGTTTGCAGTGATGTCCCGCTCCGGTATTTCGGTGGTGTTAATCACCCAATCCTCTTCAGAGTACAGCATCAGTTTCTGCGTTCCGCAGGGCGAACTGGCGCGCGCACGTAAGGCGCTGGAAGAGGAGTTTTATCTGGAGCTGAAAGACGTTCTGCTGGAGCCGCTGGACGTGATGGAAAAACTGGCCGTCATTTCGGTGGTCGGCGACGGTATGCGCACACTGCGTGGTATCTCTGCCAAGTTCTTCTCTGCGCTGGCCCGCGCCAATATCAACATCGTGGCGATTGCGCAGGGTTCTTCCGAACGCTCTATCTCTGCGGTGGTCAACAACGAAGATGCCACGACCGGCGTGCGCGTTAGCCATCAGATGCTGTTCAATACCGATCAGGTCATCGAAGTGTTCCTGATTGGTATCGGTGGCGTGGGCGGGGCACTGATCGAACAGGTTCGCCGTCAACAGGCGTGGCTGAAAGGTAAACATATCGATCTGCGTATCTGCGGTATTGCCAACTCCCGCGCGATGCTGACCAATGTGCACGGTATTTCACTGGAAAACTGGCGTGACGAACTGGGTGCAGCCAAAGAGCCGTTTAATCTGGGGCGCCTGATCCGTCTGGTGAAGGAGTATCACCTGCTGAATCCAGTGATTGTCGACTGTACTTCGAGTCAGGAAGTGGCAGATCAATACGCAGACTTCCTGGCAGACGGCTTCCACGTCGTGACGCCAAACAAGAAAGCCAATACTTCCTCCATGAATTATTACTATCAGTTGCGTAAAGCGGCTGAAGGGTCACGTCGTAAATTCCTCTATGACACCAACGTCGGTGCAGGTTTGCCGGTGATCGAAAACCTGCAAAACCTGCTCAATGCCGGTGACGAGTTAGTGCGTTTCTCGGGTATCCTTTCCGGTTCGCTGTCATACATTTTCGGCAAGCTGGATGAAGGGATGTCGTTGTCGCAAGCCACCCTGCAGGCGCGTGAGATGGGTTATACCGAACCGGACCCGCGCGATGATCTCTCCGGTATGGACGTGGCGCGTAAGCTGTTGATTCTCGCCCGAGAAGCAGGGTACAAACTTGAGCTGTCGGATATTGAAGTGGAGTCGGTTCTGCCGGTATCCTTCAATTCAGAGGGCAGCGTGAATGATTTCGTCGCCCGTTTACCTCTGGTGGATGCGGATTTCAGCCAGCGTGTGGCCGATGCCACGGCGCAGGGTAAAGTATTACGTTACGTTGGCGCTATCGAAGAAGGACGTTGTACGGTGAAAATCGACGCCGTTGACGGCAATGATCCACTGTATAAAGTGAAAAATGGTGAAAATGCGCTGGCATTTTACAGTCGTTATTACCAGCCCCTGCCTTTAGTATTACGCGGCTATGGCGCAGGTAATGATGTAACCGCCGCCGGCGTTTTTGCCGATCTTTTGCGCACGCTGTCATGGAAGTTAGGAGTTTAATATGGTTAAGGTGTATGCCCCGGCCTCAATTGGTAACGTCAGCGTAGGCTTTGACGTTCTGGGTGCGGCAGTTTCGCCGGTGGACGGCTCGTTGCTGGGCGATTGTGTCAGCGTTGAAGCGGCGACAGAGTTCAGCCTGAAAAGTGAAGGGCGTTTTGTCTCCAAGCTTCCGGCTCGCATGGAAGACAACATTGTTTATCAGTGCTGGCAGCGTTTTTGTCAGGAGATCGGCAAAGAAGTCCCGGTCGCCATGACGCTGGAAAAAAATATGCCGATTGGCTCCGGGCTGGGGTCGAGTGCTTGTTCGGTGGTCGCCGGTCTGATGGCGATGAATGAATTCTGCGGTAAGCCGCTGGATGAAAATACCATGCTCAGCCTGATGGGTGAGCTGGAAGGGCGTATTTCCGGCAGCGTACATTTTGACAATGTCGCACCCTGTTATCTCGGTGGCATTCAACTGATGTTGGAAGAGCTGGATATTATCAGCCAGAACGTGCCGAGCTTCGACGACTGGCTGTGGGTGATGGCGTATCCGGGTATCAAAGTCTCCACTGCGGAAGCGCGCGCTATTTTGCCCGCACAGTATCGCCGTCAGGATTGCATCAGCCACGGACGTTACCTGGCAGGCTTCATTCACGCCTGCCATACGCAGCAACCCGCGCTGGCCGCTAAACTGATGAAAGATGTCATCGCCGAGCCCTACCGTACCCGCCTGTTACCAGGCTTTGCGCAAGCCCGCAGCGCCGCCGAAGAAATTGGTGCGCTAGCCTGTGGTATTTCCGGCTCTGGCCCGACGCTGTTTGCTGTGTGTAACGACAGCGCCACGGCCACACGTATGGCCGATTGGTTGCAGAATCACTATCTGCAAAATGATGAAGGCTTTGTTCATATTTGTCGCCTGGATACCGCAGGCGCGAGACTATTGGGATAAATGATGAAACTGTACAACCTGAAGGATCATAACGAGCAGGTCAGCTTTGCTCAGGCTGTTAAGCAGGGGCTGGGTAAGCAGCAGGGTCTGTTCTTTCCGCTCGAATTGCCTGAATTTGCACTGAGTGACATTGATGGTTTGCTGGAGCAGGATTTTGTTACCCGCAGCAGCCGTATTCTCTCTGCGTTTATCGGCGACGAAATTCCTGAAGACCAGCTGTATCAACGGGTGAAAAACGCCTTTGCGTTCCCGGCACCTGTCGTAAAAGTTGAGGAGGATATCTCCTGCCTCGAACTCTTCCACGGCCCGACTCTGGCTTTTAAGGACTTTGGCGGCCGCTTTATGGCACAGGTTCTGACTCAGGTGTCAGGCGACCAGCCGGTCACTATTCTTACCGCGACCTCCGGTGATACCGGTGCCGCCGTGGCGCATGCCTTCCATGGCATGAAAAATGTGCGCGTGGTGATCCTCTACCCGCGCGGCAAAATCAGCCCGTTGCAGGAAAAATTATTCTGCACGCTGGGTGACAACATCCATACGATTGCCATCGACGGTGACTTCGATCAGTGCCAGGCGCTGGTGAAGCAGGCGTTTGACGATGAAGAACTGAAGCATGAGCTGAAGCTGAACTCGGCAAACTCCATTAATATCAGCCGTCTGCTGGCACAAATTTGCTACTACTTCGAAGCGGTGGCGCAGCTGCCGCAGGAAGCGCGCAACCAGTTAGTGATCTCGGTACCCAGCGGTAACTTTGGGGACCTGACCGCCGGTTTGCTGGCGAAATCCCTCGGCCTGCCGGTGAAGCGCTTTATCGCTGCAACCAACGCCAACGATACGGTGCCACGTTATTTGCACGATGGTGAGTGGGATCCGAAGAAGACTGTCGCGACGCTCTCCAACGCCATGGACGTCAGCCAGCCGAATAACTGGCCGCGCGTGGAAGAGTTGTATCGCCGTAAAACCTGGCAGTTGAAAGATCTGGGCTTCGGCGCCGTGAGCGATGACACCACTGAAGATGCGATACGCGAACTGGCTGATCTGGGTTATATCTCCGAACCTCATGCGGCGATCGCCTACCGTGTGCTGCGTGACCAGTTGAAACCGGGTGAATTTGGTTTGTTCATCGGCACGGCACATCCGGCGAAGTTCAAAGAAAGCGTCGAAGCGATCCTCGGTCAGGAACTTGACCTGCCGAAAGAGCTGGCTGATCGCGCCGACTTGCCTTTGCTGTCGCACAACCTGCCTGCTGATTTCAGCGCCATGCGCGCTTTCCTGATGGCCTTGCCAAAATAAGTCTGCCTGTAGATTACGCAGAAATGAAAAAGCCCTCGCATCCGTCGAGGGCTTTTTTTGTGGTCAAACCCTGGGTTACTGCTCGGCGCGGGTAAACACCAGTTCGTTGCCCTGTGAACGGGATGCGTCATACGCATAGCCGTCGAGGGTAAAATCCTGCAACTGGCGGGCCTTGGTCAGGCGCTCTTTGATAATGAAACGACTCATTAGGCCGCGCGCTTTTTTGGCATAAAAACTGATGACTTTATAGTTGCCGTTCTTTTGGTCGAGGAACACCGGCTTGATGATTTCGCCGTCAAGTTTTGCTGGTTTCACCGCTTTGAAATATTCGTCAGAAGCCAGATTGATCAGCACCTTATCGCCTTGACCTTTAAGCAGCGCGTTAAGCTTCTCAGTGAGCAGGTCTCCCCAGAAGGCATACAGATTAGTGCCTTCGGTATTGGGCAGGCGGATCCCCATTTCCAGCCGGTAAGGCATCATCAAATCAAGCGGCCGCAGTAACCCGTACAGACCAGACAACATGCGCAGGTGATGTTGCGCGAAGTCGAAATCCTCCTCGCTGAAATCTTCGGCCTGTAAACCGGTATACACATCTCCCTTGAAGGCCAGAATTGCCTGACGGGCGTTGTCTGGGGAAAAATCCGGCTGCCAGTCATTGAAACGCCCGGCATTGAGCAGGGCGAGTTTGTCGCTGATGCCCATCAGGCTGGAGATTTGCGCCGGAGTCAGTTGGCGGGCAATGTGAATTAACTGGCTGGATTTATCCAGTAACTCGGGCTGGGTGAAGCGTTGGGTTGCCAGCGGACTGTCGTAATCCAGGGTTTTTGCAGGGGAAATAATGGTCAGCATAGTCGCATCCGTTTGGTCGGCTGTCGGTTTAAATTAAGCATTAAGTATGGTGGTTACTGTAACAAATAAATGACGTAAAACCGGCTGAAAAAGTCGCGGTGAAGCGTTCTGGACGGAAATTTCAGCGATAGGTAAAACTTAACTTTCTGACGGGTAGGTTTTTTTGCCCCATACGCCGGGCTCAAGCTGTTGGCGGATTTCAGGGAAATGCTCAGGATTAAACACCGGTATTTTCCCCATTTCCCGCTGCCGTTCATAGTCTTTAATCACCTTTAGGGCGAGGCCAGACAGCAGCAGCAGGGCGGTCAGATTGGTAATGGTCATCAATGCCATGGCGATATCAGCCATTTTCCACACCAGTGGCAGCTCAGCCAGGCATCCGAAAGCCACCATACCAAGCACCAACAGGCGGAAAACAAACAGCTTTGCCCGATCACCGCTGTGCAGGAACATCAGGTTGTTTTCGGCATAGACGTAATTGGCTGTGATAGACGAGAACGCAAAAATAAACACAAAAGCGGCGACCAACAAATGTCCAACGCTGCCGGTGGCGGCAGAAATTGCCCCTTGCAACAGTGCAATGCCTTCCAGTTTCTGGCCGGGGGCATCAAGCAGGCCTGAGGTGAGAATGATGAGTGCAGTAGCGCTGCAAATGACAATGGTATCAATGAATACGCCGAGCATTTGTGAAAACCCCACAGCAGCAGGATGGGAAGGGACCGGGGCGGCGAGCGCGGCGGCGTTGGGGGATGACCCCATTCCTGCTTCATTCGAGAACAGCCCGCGCTGCACACCTTGAGTGAGCGCCTGCATGACACCGTAGCCGATGGCCCCAGACGCCACTTCCTGCAAACCGAAAGCGCTTTTAAACACCAGCACAAACACCTGCGGCAAGCGTTCAATGTTATGCAAGATCACCCAGACTGCGAGGATCAGGTAAGCCATAACCATCAATGGCACCACCCACTGTGAAAGGCGCGAAAAGCTTTTTAGGCCACCAAAAATGATGGTTGCCGTGAGCGCCAGCAGCCCGGTGACGATATAAAGAGGATCAGCATTGAAGGCCAATGTAGCAGCCTGAGCAATAGCATTTGCTTGCAGTGCGTTGAAAATTAGACCAAAGGTCAGCACCAGTAAAAGGGAGAAAAACACCCCCATCCAGCGCATTCCAAGCCCTCTGGCCATGTAGTCGGCCGGCCCGCCGCGAAAGCGTCCGTTTATGTCACGGCTTTTATACACCTGGGCCAGGGTATTTTCGAACAGGGACGTGACCATGCCAATCAGGGCAATCAGCCACATCCAGAAAATGGCGCCCGGCCCGCCTGCGGTCAGTGCCAGCGCGACGCCAGACAAATTCCCTGTGCCGATACGGGCGGCCAGACTGATGCACAGCGCCTGAAAAGTAGAAATACCACGGGGATCGGGGGACGTTTTTAACAGGCTGATGGAAAAAATATGGCCGAACTGCCGAAACTGAATAAAGCGGGTGCGCAGGCTGAGATAAATGCCGGTGCCGAGCAGCAGGTAGATCAGGATCGATCCCCAAAGGATATTGTCGAAAAAATCCAGCATTTCGGTCATTCGATGCCTCTGGTGGTCAATCTTTTGAAAGCGAAGCCCGGCACAGTTGGGAGGGTGTTTCAGTCGGCCTGAAGGTTGAGCCGGATAACATAGCGTTTTTAACGCTTCCGCGACACTGTCATTTTGGCTGAAAAATTCACACTCTATTGAGTATAAACTCTTTTTTAATTGCGATGATCACGGCGCCATATCTGCCTTGCGCCTGGCTTTTTGCATGTTATCATCAGGCAAAGGCAAGGCATGAAAATGCCTCAACGATAATGTACAAACGATGAGATATGCCAAATGACCGATAAACTGACCTCCCTACGCCAACTGACCAAAGTTGTTGCAGATACCGGGGATATCGCAGCAATGAAGCTGTATCAGCCTCAAGATGCCACGACTAACCCGTCTCTGATTCTTAACGCAGCACAAATTCCTGAATACCGTAAACTGATCGACGAAGCCATTGCCTGGGCAAAAGACCAGAGCAACGATCGTGATCAACAGATCATTGATGCTGCAGACAAACTGGCGGTTAACATTGGTCTTGAAATCCTCAAGCTGGTCCCTGGCCGTATTTCTACCGAAGTTGACGCGCGTCTGTCCTATGACACCGAAGCCAGCATCGCGAAAGCGCAACGCCTGATCAAACTCTACAATGATGCCGGTATCAGCAACGACCGTATCCTGATTAAACTGGCCTCTACCTGGCAGGGTATCCGCGCTGCGGAGAAACTGGAAAAAGCCGGCATCAACTGTAACCTGACGTTGCTGTTCTCCTTCGCGCAGGCACGTGCTTGTGCCGAAGCCGGTGCATACCTGATCTCTCCCTTCGTTGGCCGTATTCTCGACTGGTACAAAGCCAATGGCGACAAAAAAGAGTTCGCACCACATGAAGATCCAGGCGTTGTATCCGTGACTGAAATTTACGAATACTACAAGCAACATGGCTATGAAACTGTAGTGATGGGCGCAAGCTTCCGTAACATCGGTGAAATCATCGAACTGGCCGGTTGTGACCGTCTGACCATCGCGCCTGCATTGCTCAAAGAGCTGGCAGAAAGCGAAGGCCCGCTGGAGCGTAAACTCTCTTACACCGGCGAAACTAAAGCCCGTCCAGAGCCACTGACTGAATCTCAGTTCTACTGGGACCACAACCAGGATCCAATGGCTATCGACAAACTGGCGGATGGTATCCGTAAGTTTGCTATCGACCAGGGTAAACTGGAAAAAATGATCTCTGATCTGCTGTAATAACAGCGACTCAGAATTCAGGAAGGCGGCCATGGCCGCCTTTTTTTATGCTTGCGATTCAGAAAATTTCATCCTGAGATGAAATTCGTGCGGTGCTTATCGATATACTTAACGTTTATTGCGCAGCATTGTGGCTGCGCCTGTCGCTTATTTACCGTTAAAAAGCGCGGTGAAGAACGTTGTGGAGAAAGGGCATGGATAAACTACGAATTGGTCTGGTATCAGTATCTGACCGCGCATCTAACGGAATCTATCAGGATAAAGGGATCCCCGCACTGGAAGCCTGGCTTGAAAAAGCGCTCATCACCCCTTTTACGCTGGATAGAAAACTGATCCCCGACGAACAACCGCTAATCGAGCAGGCTATTTGTGAGCTGGTGGATGAGAGCGGCTGCCATCTGGTGCTGACGACGGGGGGAACTGGCCCGGCGCGGCGCGATGTTACACCGGATGCCACGCTGGCGGTGGCCGATCGCGAGATGCCAGGCTTTGGCGAACAGATGCGCCAAATCAGCCTGCATTTTGTACCGACCGCCATTTTATCCCGCCAGGTGGGCGTGATCCGTAAGCAGGCGCTGATTTTGAACCTGCCGGGCCAACCGAAATCCATTCAGGAAACCCTTGAAGGTCTGAAGGATGCAGACGGTAAGGTGATTGTGTCCGGTATTTTTGCCAGTGTGCCTTATTGCATCCAGTTGCTCGATGGCCCCTATGTCGAGACCCGTGACGAGGTAGTAGCAGCTTTTCGCCCTAAGAGCGCTCGTCGCGATACAAAAAACTAAAGTTAGGTTATTTCTGACATAAGATTCAGCCGTTGTGGTGTGAAAATTATTTGCCGCTATAGTAATAATTACTTTACAAGAAGCGGCAAAACCCTTTTTACCTCTACTCTGGTGCTACACGGTATCTTATGGAACATACTAATAATCGCCGGCTGAACCGGCAGGATTTCAAAACCTTATCCCTCGCGGCCTTAGGCGGCGCCCTCGAATTCTACGACTTCATTATTTTTGTCTTTTTTGCTGCGGTCATCGGTGATCTGTTCTTCCCGGCAGATATGCCTGACTGGCTGCGGCAGGTACAAACCTTCGGTATTTTCGCTGCTGGCTATCTGGCGCGTCCATTGGGCGGCATCATCATGGCGCATTTTGGTGACCTGGTGGGTCGTAAGCGCATGTTCAGCCTGAGTATTTTACTCATGGCTCTGCCAACGCTGGCGATGGGGATGTTGCCAACTTATGCTTCCATTGGCATTGCCGCGCCATTGTTGCTGCTGTTGATGCGCGTTTTGCAAGGTGCGGCGATTGGCGGCGAAGTGCCTGGTGCCTGGGTGTTCGTGGCTGAGCATGTGCCGCGTAACCGCATCGGTTTCGCCTGCGGTACCCTGACGGCAGGGCTGACGGCCGGTATTCTGCTCGGATCCCTGGTCGCCACACTGCTCAACAGCACGCTTTCTCCGGTGGTAATGAGAGATTACGGCTGGCGTATTCCGTTCTTCCTCGGCGGCATTTTTGGCCTGTTCGCAATGTATTTGCGCCGCTGGTTGCAGGAAACGCCGATCTTCCTCGAGATGAAAGCGCACAAAGCGCTGGCTGAAGAGATGCCGCTGAAGTCAGTGGTGGTGAATCATAAGAAAGAGATCGTCGTCTCCATGATCATGACCTGGCTGCTGTCGGCCGGTATTGTGGTGGTGATTTTGATGACGCCGACCTATCTGCAAAAACAGCTGGGGATCCCGGCGGCTCAGGCATTGCAGGCCAACTGCCTGGCCACGATCGCGCTGACTTTTGGCTGCGTGGCAGCGGGTTGGATTGTTGACCGGCTAGGTGCCAGCAAGACGTTTATTATTGGCAGCCTGTTCCTTGGCGTTTGTACGTGGTCGTTCTACCACGTCGTAGCCGCTGCCCCTTCCAAACTGATGCTGATGTATACGCTGGCCGGTTTCAGCGTGGGCGTTGTGGGCGCTGTCCCTTATGTATTGGTCAGGGCTTTCCCGGCAGAAGTGCGCTTCACCGGAATCTCTTTCTCTTACAACGTCGCGTACGCCATATTTGGTGGTCTGACGCCGGTCTTCGTTACCCTGATCATGCGTATTACGCCGATGGCTCCGGCTTATTATGTTCTGGCGCTGTCAGTGATTGGTTTGTTGACCGGTATTTATCTCAGCCGTGATTTGAACAGTGAAACCAAAGCAAAACCCGAGTTTGCCGCCCGTGTCACCCCCAGGCCGTGATCGCACTCGATAAAAAAGCCCCGGCCATATAATGACCGGGGCTTTTTTCTGCATGACGTAAAGCAAAGCGTTATACGCTTTTGATCACGCCAATCGGTAATACAGTACGGCCATACTGCTCGTTCAACACTTCCGCCATGGCCAGGTAGATGGCACTGGCGCCGCAGAAAATACCTTCAAAGCCGGCGAAATGCAGAACGGCAGTATTGCCGGTCATGTTTCCGAAACACAAAAGTGCGAACAAAATGGTCAGGCTGCCAAAAACGACCTGTAATCCGCGGTTTGCCTTGAGTGTGCCGAAAAACATGAATAGGGTGAAAATGCCCCACAGGCCCAGGTAAGCGCCGAGGAAACTTTCACTGCTGGCATCAGCAAGGCCCATGCGTGGCAGCACCAAAATACCGACCAGGCTCAGCCAGAATGCGCCGTAAGATGTAAATGCCGTGGTGCCAAACGTATTGCCTTTTTTAAATTCCATCACGCCGGCCAGGATTTGAACCAGGCCACCGTAGAAAATCCCCATACTGACAATCACGGACATCAGCGGGAAGAAGCCTGCATTGTGTAAATTCAACAAGATAGTGGTCATGCCAAAACCCATCAGACCCAAAGGGCCGGGATTAGCCATCGTTTTGCTGTGCATATGTCCTCTGAACTATAAATTTTATGAATAAATAACAGGGCTATAACCGCTTGCGAACGGGCTAAAAAGTCCACATATCGTCAGAAGCGCGCGGCATCATAAGGAGGTGCAGCCGAGTAAACAATGATCTGGCGTAACCACAGTTGAAGATTTTTTTTCATTGAACCCCTTGATGCTGGCCCGCATGGCCCCATCTTATTCTCAACCGCAGTTGTTACCGCCGGTAAAACAGCGATATCGGACAGTTGAAATCAAAAGAATCGTCCGCATATACAGTAGCAACCTGACCAAATATGAATTTTTAGTGGAGACGTTTGAAATGGGTAGAATTATTGGGATTGACCTGGGTACCACCAACTCTTGTGTGGCTATTATGGATGGTACTACTGCACGTGTGCTGGAAAACGCCGAAGGCGACCGCACCACTCCTTCCATCATTGCCTATGCAGCTGATGGCGAAATTCTGGTTGGTTCTCCGGCTAAACGTCAGGCTGTAACCAACCCACAGAACACCCTGTTTGCGATCAAGCGCCTGATTGGCCGTCGCTTCCAGGACGAAGAAGTGCAGCGTGACAAAGGCATCATGCCTTACCAGATCGTGGGTGCTGACAACGGCGATGCGTGGATCGACGTGAAGGGCCAGAAAATTGCACCTCCGCAGATCTCTGCTGAAGTGTTGAAGAAAATGAAGAAAACGGCTGAAGATTATCTGGGCGAACCAGTAACTGAAGCGGTTATCACCGTACCTGCATACTTCAACGATGCACAGCGTCAGGCAACCAAAGACGCCGGCCGTATCGCAGGTCTGGAAGTAAAACGTATTATCAACGAACCGACTGCAGCGGCTCTGGCCTACGGTCTGGATCGTGAAATCGGCAACCGCACCATCGCGGTATACGACCTGGGTGGTGGTACTTTCGATATCTCTATTATCGAAATTGACGAAGTTGATGGCGAAAAAACCTTTGAAGTTCTGGCAACCAATGGTGATACCCATTTGGGTGGTGAAGACTTCGACAGCCGTTTGATCAACTACCTGGTGGAAGAGTTCAAAAAAGACCAGGGTATGGATCTGCGTAATGACCCGTTGGCGATGCAACGTCTGAAAGAAGCCGCAGAGAAAGCGAAAATCGAACTCTCTTCTGCTCAGCAGACTGACGTCAACCTGCCGTACATCACGGCTGATGCGACAGGTCCAAAACACATGAACATCAAAGTGACTCGCGCGAAACTTGAGTCACTGGTTGAAGATTTGGTTAACCGTTGTATTGATCCGCTGAAAGTGGCTCTGAAAGATGCAGGCCTGTCTGTTTCCGATATTCAGGACGTGATCCTGGTCGGTGGTCAGACCCGTATGCCAATGGTTCAGAAGAAAGTGGCTGAATTCTTTGGTAAAGAACCACGTAAAGACGTGAACCCGGATGAAGCAGTCGCTATCGGTGCTGCGGTTCAGGGCGGCGTGTTGTCTGGTGATGTTAAAGACGTTCTGTTGTTGGATGTGACTCCACTGTCCCTGGGTATCGAAACCATGGGCGGCGTGATGACTCCGCTGATCACCAAGAACACCACTATCCCGACTAAGCACAGCCAGGTGTTCTCTACCGCTGAAGACAACCAGTCTGCGGTAACCATCCATGTTGTGCAGGGTGAGCGTAAACGTTGTGTGGATAACAAATCGCTGGGTCAGTTCAACCTGGACGGTATTCAGGCAGCCCCACGCGGTATGGCGCAGATCGAAGTCACCTTCGACCTGGATGCCGATGGTATCTTGCATGTTTCTGCCAAAGACAAGAACACCGGTCGCGAGCAGAAAATTACCATTAAGGCTTCTTCTGGTTTGACTGAAGAAGAAATCCAGAAAATGGTCAATGATGCAGAAGCCAACGCTGAGTCTGACCGTAAGTTCGAAGAGCTGGTTCAGACGCGTAACCAGGCGGATCATCTGGTCCACAGCACGCGTAAACAGTTAGAAGAAGCTGGCGATAAACTGCCTGCTGAAGACAAAACTGCTATCGACGACGCTCTGAAAGCACTGGAAGCAGTGATTAAAGGCGAAGATAAAGCAGAGATCGAAGCGAAACTTCAGGCCCTGGTTCAGGTGTCCGGTAAGTTAGCTGAGATGGCTCAGCAGCAAGGCCAGGCTGAAGGCGGCGACAACAGCGCGAAGAAAGATGACGACGTTGTTGATGCTGAATTCGAAGAAGTTAAAGACAAGAAATAAGCCCTTAAGCGGGCACAGTAAGAGTTCTTATAAAGAGATCTTTTATTGAAAACCAGCACGGGCGTCGAGGAAACTCTGCGCCCGTGCACGCATGTTGAGGGCAGGAAAAAGCATGGCTAAGCAAGATTATTACGAGCTATTGGGTGTTTCAAAAACAGCCGATGAGCGAGAAATTAAAAAGGCGTATAAGCGCCTCGCAATGAAACATCACCCTGACCGCAATCAGGGCGATAAAGATTCCGAAACCAAATTTAAAGAAATCAAAGAAGCCTACGAAATTCTGACGGATGCGCAGAAACGCGCTGCTTACGACCAGTACGGTCATGCTGCTTTTGAACAAGGCGGAATGGGTGGTGGTTACGGCGGTGGCGGCGGTGCAGATTTCAGCGACATCTTTGGTGACGTCTTTGGCGACATCTTCGGTGGTGGCCGCCGTCAGCGCGCCAGCCGGGGTTCCGATCTGCGCTACAATATGGATCTGACTCTGGAAGAGGCTGTTCGTGGTGTCACCAAAGAGATCCGCATTCCAACGCTTGCCGAGTGTGATGTTTGCCACGGCAGCGGTGCGAAAGCCGGCAGCTCGCCGGTCACCTGTTCGACCTGTCACGGTGCAGGCCAGGTACAGATGCGTCAGGGCTTCTTCACGGTGCAACAGGCGTGTCCGACTTGTCAGGGACGCGGGAAAGTCATCAAAGATCCGTGCAACAAATGTCACGGTCATGGCCGCGTAGAACGTTCTAAAACGCTGTCAGTGAAGATCCCAGCCGGCGTTGATACTGGCGACCGTATTCGTCTTGAAGGTGAAGGTGAAGCCGGTGAACATGGCGCACCAGCGGGCGATTTGTACGTCCAGGTTCAGGTCAAAGCGCACAAAATCTTTGAGCGTGAAGGCAATAACCTGTACTGCGAAGTGCCAATCAACTTTGCGATGGCCGCGCTCGGTGGCGAAATTGAAGTGCCAACGCTTGATGGTCGCGTCAAACTGAAAGTGCCAGCGGAAACGCAGACTGGCAAGTTGTTCCGCATGCGCGCGCGCGGTGTTAAATCCGTTCGCGGTGGTGCTCAGGGTGACCTGCTTTGCCGTGTTGTGGTCGAGACTCCGGTCAGCCTCAACGAAAAACAGAAGCAGCTGCTGCGTGATTTAGAAGAGAGTTTTGGCGGAGCGTCAGGTGAGAAAAACAGCCCGCGTTCTAAAAGTTTCTTAGATGGCGTTAAAAAGTTTTTCGATGATTTGACCCGCTAATTGGCATACTGCCTCAGGCAGGAGCTAACATCTCTTAAATCCCCGTCGGCAGATGAGCGACGGGGATTTTTTGTTTTCGCAGGGTGCATAACCCTCTGACCTCGAATGATTACACTGTAATAACTCGGGAATATCGATCTATAAAGCAGTAATAATCGATTTTTTCCGAATCGTAATGCTGTGTATCATATCGTCATCAGTGCGGGCTACGGTCTGCTCACTCGTTTAACAGGAGAATCAGTGTGTCGAATATTATCCGTCAGTTTTTACGTATGGAGGCCGCGGGTGGCATCGTACTGATCGTCGCGGCTTTGGTGGCACTGGTCATGGCGAATACGCCAATGCAGGCGCTGTACCACGCATTTTTAGACATACCGGTCACGCTGCGTATTTCAGAATTGCTCATCGATAAACCCTTACTGTTGTGGATTAACGATGGACTGATGGCCATATTCTTCCTGATGATCGGTCTGGAGGTTAAACGCGAGCTACGTGAAGGTGCCCTGGCTAACCGCGAGCAGGCACTGTTCCCTGCGATAGCTGCTGTAGGGGGTATGGTCGCCCCGGCGTTGATTTACCTGCTCTTTAACGGCGCTGATGAAGTCGCACGTCAGGGATGGGCAATCCCTGCGGCGACTGACATTGCATTTGCTCTCGGCGTTATGGCGTTGCTCGGCTCTCGCGTACCGACGGGCCTCAAAGTGTTCCTGTTGGCGCTGGCGATCATCGACGATTTGGGCGCAATTGTGATCATCGCGCTGTTCTACAGCCATGATGTCTCCATAATGGCACTGGGTCTGGCGGCATTATCTATCGCTGTTCTGGGCTGGCTGAACTGGCGCGGCGTGGGCAAGTTAACGCCTTATCTGCTGGTGGGGATGGTGCTGTGGGTCTGTGTACTGAAGTCAGGTATTCATGCCACGCTGGCAGGTGTGATTCTAGGGTTCTTCATTCCGTTAAATACAAAACAAAAAGTTTCGCCAGCGCGCAGGCTTGAGCATGGTATCCATCCTTATGTGGCCTGGCTGATTCTGCCTTTGTTTGCTTTTGCTAATGCGGGTGTCTCGCTGCAGGGTGTATCAGGAGAGGGCGTTTTCTCTCTGTTACCGATGGGGATTGCAGCAGGTCTGCTCCTGGGTAAGCCAATTGGCATTATGCTTTTCAGCGGTATTGCCGTCAAAATGGGCATTGCCCGTTTGCCACAGGGTATTAACTTCAAGCAGATAGCCGCAGTGTCAGTGTTGTGCGGTATCGGCTTCACAATGTCTATTTTCATCGGTTCTCTGGCATTCGCGAAGGCGGACCCTGAACTGATGACCTATGCCAAAATTGGTATTTTGCTGGGTTCTACTTTGTCAGCGGTTATCGGTTATGTTTTGTTGAGCAAATTATTACCGAACAAAGTGCGCAGTCAGGGTGAGTAAAAACAGGGCGCGCTGTCATATGTGAAGCGAGGGCAACAGGGAGGGGCGGGTATGTCACATATCAATTTTAACCATCTGTACTATTTCTGGCAGGTTTGTAAAACCGGTTCGGTGGTTGGCGCGGCGGAGGCGTTGTTTCTGACGCCGCAAACCATCACCGGACAGATAAAATCGCTGGAAGACAGGCTGGGGGGGAAGCTTTTTAAACGGCAGGGGCGCGGTCTGGTTCCCTCTGAACTGGGGCAACTGGTATTTCGCTATGCCGACAAGATGTTCACGATGAGCCAGGAGATGCTGGACATCGTGAACTACCGTAAGGAGTCCAACCTGTTATTTGATGTTGGCGTCGCGGATGCACTATCCAAAAGGTTGGTCAGCCGCGTACTCGATGCCGCAGTGGCAGACAATGAAACTATCCATCTGCGCTGTTTTGAATCCACCCACGAAATGCTGCTCGAACAACTCAGCCAGCATAAGCTGGATATGATTTTGTCAGATTGTCCGGTGGATTCTACTCAACAGGAAGGGCTGTTCTCTGTGAAATTGGGGGAAAGCCCGATCAGTTTCTATTGCCGCGAACCCGCACTTGATGGCGTTTTTCCTGCTTGTCTTGAGACGCGGCCATTGCTGATCCCAGGCAGACGCTCCATGTTAGGGCGAAAACTTCTCAACTGGTTTAGCAGTCAGGGCCTGCAAGTCCAGATTTTGGGTGAGTTTGATGATGCCGCGCTGATGACCGCTTTCGCGAGAAATCACAACGCCATTTTTGTTGCGCCTTCAGTTTACTCAGCTGAAGTATTTTCGGACGAAGGGATTGTGGAAGTCGGGCGAGTGGACGGACTGATGGAGGAATATTACGTAATTTTTGCCGAAAGAATGATCCAACATCCATCGGTACAACGCGTTTGCCACACGGATTTCTCGGCGTTGTTCGATGTCTGAAACCCGAACGGGGCTCAAATTTTAGATATAAAAAAACCGGCAGATTGCCGGTTTTTTTATCAAGCAGACAACGAAATGCGATTATTGCATTGCGCTGATTGCCGCCGTAAGGTTTGACTTATGACGCGCTGCTTTATTCTTGTGGATCAGACCTTTACAAGACTGACGGTCCACAATTGGTTGCATTTCGTTAAATGCATTTTGTGCAGCAGCTTTATCGCCTGCTGCAATAGCCGTGTATACCTTCTTGATAAAGGTACGCATCATAGAACGACGGCTCGCGTTATGCTTACGACGTTTTTCTGACTGTACGGCGCGTTTCTTAGCTGATTTGATATTAGCCAAGGCCAACTCCCAAATATTTTTCTATTGATGAACAATTCAAAGGCCGAGGAATATGCCTTTTCGGTCTTCTTTTGTCAACGGATTTGTGCAAATAAGCGCCGTTTCTATATTCAAACAGAGTTCGAACTTCAATCGACGCTTGTTACGTTGTGATGGCGCAGGATTTTAACAGCTTCCCACCTTGGAATACAGTCTTTCGCAAGAAAATTCGACAGGGGAGTGGTAATTCAGCCAACGGGGGGCATTAACGCTTTGTTTCTGCGAAAAGTCACGCTTTCCCTGCATACATTGAAAGATTTTCCTCGGCGCGCGCTCATTTGTGCCGCTATATCTACCAAATGGTAAAGAGAATACGGCGATCCTATGAATCGCTGGTTAACCTTGGAGGCTGTACAAGGTATAATCCGCCGATTTCCACCGTTATGCGTCAGCTATGGATTTGAGCCAGCTATGGAGCTAATTCGCGGGATACACAATATTCGGACACGCCATCATGGTTGTGTTCTTACTATTGGCAATTTTGACGGCGTTCACCGCGGTCATCAGGCATTGATTGAACAGCTGAAGCTGGAAGGGCTGAGACTGGGCGTACCGGTTATGGTGATGATTTTTGAACCACAACCTTTGGAACTGTTCGCCGGTGATAAAGCTCCCGCCCGGCTGACCAGTTTACGGGATAAAGCCAAATATCTGGCGGAATGCGGCGTTGACTATCTGCTCTGCATCCGTTTCGACCCCCGTTTTGCCGCCAATATTGCGCAGGTGTTTGTCTCGCAATTATTGGTTGAAAAGCTGGGCGTGAAGTTTCTGACCGTCGGCGATGATTTTCGTTTTGGCGCAGGCCGCCTGGGCGATTTCCCGTTGTTGCAAAAAGCCGGGGCGGAATATGGGTTTGAAGTCATCAGCACCCAAACCTTTCGCGAAGGTGATAACCGCATCAGCAGTACGGCGATTCGCGATGCCTTACGCGATGATGACCTGGCGCTGGCAGCGCATCTGCTTGGGCATCCGTTCAGTATTTCTGGGCGTGTGGTGCACGGTGATAAGCTCGGCCGCACCATCGGCTTCCCGACGGCCAACGTGCCGCTGAAGCGCTTGGTGTCACCCGTCAGAGGCGTCTATGCCGTGGACGTGTTAGGTTTAGGCCCAGAGCCTCTGCCTGGCATTGCCAACATTGGCATACGTCCGACCGTTGGCGGTGTGCGCAAACAGTTAGAAGTACACTTGCTCGACACGACGATGGATTTATATGGGCACCACATTGACGTGGTGCTGCGCGCTAAATTGCGCAATGAACAGCGTTTTGTCTCGCTTGATGCGTTAAAGCAACAAATTGCGAGCGATGAAGTGACAGCCCGTGAATTCTTTGGGCTACCTTCATCGCGCTAATTATTTATGACAGGCAATGGGGTATAAACCACGAGCCTGGCATTCAGCCAAAAAAACGGAACCGAGAATCTAATGAGTGACTATAAGAACACCCTGAACTTGCCGGAAACAGGGTTCCCGATGCGTGGCGATTTGGCCAAGCGTGAACCTGACATGCTGAAGAACTGGTATGAACAGGATCTGTACGGGATTATTCGTGCCGCCAAAAAGGGCAAAAAATCCTTTATTTTGCATGACGGCCCTCCGTATGCGAACGGCAGCATTCATATTGGTCACTCAGTTAACAAAATTCTCAAAGACATTATTGTTAAGTCCAAGGGCATGGCGGGTTTTGACTCGCCGTACATCCCTGGCTGGGACTGTCATGGCCTGCCCATTGAATTGAAAGTTGAGCAACTGATCGGTAAGCCCGGCGAGAAAGTCACGCCAGCGGAATTCCGCACTGCTTGCCGTAAATATGCCGCTGAGCAGGTTGAAGGCCAGAAGCAGGACTTCATCCGTCTGGGCGTGTTGGGCGACTGGGATCACCCGTACCTGACCATGGACTTCAAAACTGAAGCCAACATCATCCGCGCGCTTGGCAACATCATCGGCAACGGCCACCTGCACAAAGGTGCTAAGCCTGTGCACTGGTGTACCGATTGCGGCTCGTCATTGGCTGAAGCCGAAGTTGAATATTATGATAAAACGTCGCCATCTATCGACGTCGCTTTCCACGCGGTAGATCCTGCGGCAGTCGCGGCGAAGTTTGGTACCAACTCGTTCACCGGCCCGGTTTCTCTGGTTATCTGGACCACCACACCGTGGACCATGCCAGCCAACCGCGCGATCTCCCTTAACGCCGAATTCGCTTACCAGCTGGTACAGGTAGAGGGCCAGTGCCTGATCCTCGCCACCGATCTGGTCGAAAGCGTGATGAAACGCGCCGGTATCACAGAGTGGACCGTGCTCGGCGAATGCAAAGGTGCGGATCTCGAGCTGTTGCGTTTCAAACATCCGTTCCTCGATATCGACGTACCAGCCATTCTTGGCGATCACGTGACTCTCGATGCCGGTACCGGTGCTGTACATACCGCGCCAGGCCACGGTCCTGATGACTTTGTTATCGGCCAGAAATACGGTCTGGAAGTGGCTAACCCGGTCGGCCCGAACGGGTGCTATCTGCCAGGTACTTACCCGACGCTGGACGGCAAATTCGTCTTTAAAGCGAATGATTTGATCGTTGAGTTGCTGCGTGAAAAAGGGGCTTTGCTGCACGTTGAAAAGCTCAACCATAGTTATCCGTGCTGCTGGCGTCACAAAACACCGATCATCTTCCGTGCGACGCCACAGTGGTTCATCAGCATGGATCAGAAAGGTCTGCGTACGAAATCACTCGAAGAGATCAAAGGCGTGCAATGGATCCCTGAATGGGGTCAGGCACGTATCGAAAACATGGTTGCGAACCGTCCTGACTGGTGTATTTCCCGTCAGCGTACCTGGGGCGTGCCAATGTCTCTGTTCGTTCATAAAGATACCGAGCAGTTGCATCCGCGTACGCTTGAACTGATGGAAGAGGTTGCAAAACGTGTTGAGGTTGACGGCATTCAGGCGTGGTGGGACTTAAATCCTGCTGACATTCTGGGCGCTGACGCTGCGGATTACGTGAAAGTGCCTGATACGCTGGACGTCTGGTTTGACTCAGGTTCAACCAGTGCCTCGGTTGTCGGTGTTCGCCCTGAATTTAACGGCAACGAAGCGGATCTGTATCTGGAAGGTTCTGATCAGCATCGCGGATGGTTCATGTCATCTCTGATGATTTCTACGGCGATGAAAGGCAAAGCACCCTACAAACAGGTACTGACTCACGGCTTCACCGTCGATGGTCAGGGCCGCAAAATGTCCAAATCCATCGGTAATACCATCGCTCCGCAGGACGTGATGAACAAGCTGGGTGGCGACATTCTGCGTCTGTGGGTGGCTTCGACGGACTACACGGGCGAAATTGCCGTGTCCGACGAAATCCTCAAACGCGCTGCTGACTCTTACCGCCGTATCCGTAACACCGCACGCTTCTTGCTGTCGAACCTTAATGGCTTTGACCCGTTGCAACACGGTGTTAAACCGGAAGAGATGGTGGTACTGGATCGCTGGGCCGTTGGCCGTGCACAGGCCGCGCAGGAAGAGATCATTGCCGCTTACGAACGTTATGATTTCCACGGTGTAGTACAGCGCCTGATGCAGTTCTGTTCGGTTGAAATGGGCTCGTTCTATCTCGATATCATTAAAGACCGCCAGTACACCGCGAAAAGCGACAGCGTCGCCCGCCGTAGCTGCCAGACCGCGCTTTATCATATTTGTGAAGCGCTGGTACGCTGGATGGCTCCGATCATGTCGTTCACCGCAGACGAAATCTGGGCCTTCCTGCCGGGTTCCCGCGAGAAGTTTGTCTTCACCGAAGAGTGGTACGACGGCCTGTTTGGCCTGGCGGCTGACGAATCGATGAACGATGTTTTCTGGGATGAACTGCTGAAAGTGCGTGGCGAAGTGAATAAAGTGATTGAACAAGCTCGTGCTGATAAACGCCTCGGTGGTTCACTGGAAGCAGCAGTCACGCTGTTTGCTGACGATGCACTGGCGACAGACCTGCGCTCTCTGGGTAACGAACTGCGCTTTGTGCTGCTGACCTCGGGCGCACGTGTCGCGTCGTTGGCTGAAGCTGATGGCAGCGCCCAGGCCAGCGAACTGTTTAAAGGTTTGAAAATTGGTCTGGAAAAAGCCGAAGGTGATAAATGTCCGCGCTGCTGGCATTACACCACTGACGTTGGCCAGAACGCGGAACACAGCGAAATTTGTGGCCGTTGTGTGACTAACATTGCTGGCGACGGCGAAGAGCGTGAGTTTGCATAATGACTAAACCTCTCTGTTCCACCGGACTCCGCTGGCTTTGGCTGGCGGTTGTGGTTGTCATTTTAGATCTCGGCAGTAAGTTCCTGATCATGGGCCACTTCCAGCTGGGCGAATCCATGCCGTTGATTCCGCATTTAAATCTGGCTTATGCCCAGAACCATGGCGCAGCGTTCAGTTTTCTGGCGGACAAAGGCGGTTGGCAGCGCTGGTTTTTTGCCGTGATAGCGCTGGTTATCGTGATTGCTTTGATCGTGTTGATGTACCGCGGTAATGCTAAGCAGAAGATCAATAATATCGCCTACGCCATGATTATCGGCGGGGCGTTGGGCAATCTGTTTGACCGGACTTACCACGGTTTTGTCGTCGACTTTATCGACTTCTACGTCGACAGCTGGCATTTTGCGACATTCAATCTGGCCGACAGCTTTATCTGTATCGGTGCGGCGTTGGTGGTACTGGAAGGCTTCTTAGCTAAACCAAATGCAACGGCAAAAAGCAAAGGATAAACCATGTCTGAACAGGTGAAACACGACAGCGCGGTACTCGTGCACTTCACGTTGAAGCTGGAAGATGGCTCAACGGCTGAGTCTACTCTGGCTAACGGCAAGCCTGCGCTGTTCCGTCTTGGCGATGGCAGTCTGTCTGATGCACTGGAAAACGAGCTGCTGGGTCTGAAGATTGGCGATAAGCACGCCTTTACCCTGGCTCCTGAATCAGCTTTCGGTTCTAAAAGCCCGGACTTAGTGCAATATTTCTCACGCCGCGATTTTCAGGAAACCGGCATCCCCGATGCCGGTACCATCATGTTATTTACTACCCGTGACGGCAGCGAAATGCCCGGTGTAGTCCGTGATGTGACTGAAGATTCCATCACCGTTGATTTCAACCATCCGCTGGCGGGCCAGCATATCGATTTCGATATCGAAGTACTGGAGATCGATCCGCAACGGGAGGAGAAGCATGCAAATATTGCTGGCTAATCCACGTGGGTTCTGTGCCGGTGTCGATCGCGCGATCAGCATTGTCGAACGGGCGTTGGAGCTTTATGGTGCTCCTATTTATGTGCGTCACGAAGTGGTGCACAACCGCTACGTGGTTGATAGTCTGCGTCAGCGCGGTGCGATTTTCATTGAGCAGATCGAAGAAGTTCCTGATGGTTCGATCCTGATTTTTTCTGCTCACGGCGTTTCCCAGGCAGTGCGTGCAGAGGCCAAAGCGCGCTCATTGACGATGTTATTCGACGCTACCTGTCCGTTGGTCACCAAAGTGCATATGGAGGTGGCGCGCGCCAGCCGTAAAGGCACCGAAGCGATTCTGATTGGTCATGCCGGGCATCCTGAAGTCGAAGGGACGATGGGCCAGTACAGCAACCCGCAAGGTGGGATGTACCTGGTGGAGTCGCCTGCGGATGTCTATAAGTTGCAGGTGAAGGACGAAAAAAATCTGTGCTTCATGACACAAACGACGCTGTCCGTGGATGATACTTCTGAGGTGATCGACGCACTGCGCGATCGCTTCCCGAAAATCATCGGCCCGCGTAAAGATGACATTTGCTATGCAACGACCAACCGTCAGGAGGCCGTACGTAATCTGGCCGATGATGCGGATGTAGTGCTGGTCGTGGGCTCGAAAAACTCCTCAAACTCCAACCGCTTGGCTGAACTGGCACAACGTGTCGGCGTGCCTTCCTATCTCATTGACTCTGCGGCAGATATACAGGAAATTTGGCTGAAAGATGCAAAACGCATCGGCCTCACCGCTGGCGCTTCTGCCCCGGATATTCTGGTGCAGGATGTGATCAACAAGCTGAAAACGCTGGGTTGTGCGGATGTGATTAATATGGAAGGGCGCGAAGAAAATATCGTGTTTGAAGTGCCGAAAGAACTGCGGGTTGACGTCAAACAGATTGATTAACAATATCCCGCATTGAAAGCCACATCGTAAAAAGCGGTCAGCGCATACTGGCCGCTTTTTTTATTGCCCGTTAGCTGAGGCGAAACAGATTTTGTGGCGTGCCGACGGCGGACGTTTGCACGTGCAACAGCGCACCGTCCAGTTCTCCCGGCGAGGTGAGGCCGGTGCGGGCCGAGGTGATAAATAGCTCAGTCATATCGGGGCCGCCGAACGTGCAGCAACTGGGCTGAGTCACCGGCATGGGCAGCGTATCCAACGTGAGTAATTCGCCCTGATTTATCCGCTGGCGTAACAAACAATTCCCGCCCCAGCAGGCTGTGAGGAGTGTCCCGTCCTGAGAGACGGCTGAACCGTCCGGGGTTTTATCGCCAGACGAGAAGCAGGAGATCTTCAGCGGATTGATGCGCCGCGCATTGGCCGAATAAAAACGTTTTTTCATGCTGTCGGCGAACCAGACTTTGCCTTCGTGCCATGCCAGTGTATTGGTGATACCGACGTTGTCCATCATGAGCACCGGTTTTTCATCGCCTTTTTCGTAGCGGTACCAGGCACCAATCTGCTGTTGTTCTTTCAAGTCCATTGTCCCAAACCACAATGAGCCGTCAGGTGCGATCGCGGCTTCATTGGGCCGCGTACCTTCTGCCCCCGCATAGTCACACAACTTTTCGGTTTTGCTAAAGGCGTAATCGTAAAGGTGCAGCCCGTCCTGGGAGACCAGCAAAAAGCGATTCAGCGATGCGGTAAGCAGCACCGCGCTGGTCAGGGCCGGGAGTTTTCGTGTCTCGGTTTTTTGCTGCGATGGCCAGTAGCGCAATAGCATCAGGTTAACAATATCCACCCACAGCAGCGATTGCGTGCGCTGGCACCAGACCGGTGTTTCGCCTAAATCTGCCCGATACTCGCCGATGGGGGTGATCGCGGAATGTAAAAATGCGGACATGCGTGGCTCTCCTGCAAACGGTTAACGCTGAATCGGTTTCTGATAGTCAGTCTAGTCTGGCTTTGGTCGGAGAGGATAGGGGAATAGATGTAAAAATGATGCTAAAAAAAGGCCGTCTTCTGTCAATAACCTGGAAAGGTAATCACCAGAAAACGGCCTTGAATACAGCAGGTTTAGAAATCGTATCTCAGACGGATCAGGTTCATATCACCACGGTCGTCAGTGGTAGACGTGAAGACATGTTCGTAATCCACACGGAAGCCGTAATTCATCTGCAACGAGATGCCGAGGCCATTATCGATGATTTGATAATTGCGGCCTGTCACGTAGCTCAGACGGTCACCCATGAAATAAGGTTGGACGGTTTTTACTGCGAACTGATTGACTGGGATGGTGTAGCCCAGGAAATATTCCAGGCCATAAGCATCACCGGCGAAGTAATCGTTATCAGTTTTCAGCTTAGTCGTCAGGAAGTTATGGTAATAACCGCCACCAAGAGATGCTGTCCAGTTACCGGGTTTCCAGCTTAACGCCGTACCTACGATGCTTTGGTCATAATCAGTGGAACTATGCCGACTCGGGTTTTTCATTTCTGCGTCAGTGTAGTTATACGCAGTACCCCATGTCAGCTCTTTGGTGATGTGATAATCCACACCAACAGAACCACCGTCTTTACGCTTATAGCGCAGGCCGTCACCGGTGAGTAAATCGTTATCAGCAAACAGGTAGGAAGCGTAGATATCGGTATTGCCGAAGCTGTTTTTATATTTCAGCTGCTTACGTGAACGATATGAACCGTCGTAGTCACCGTTTACCCCATTGCTTGGCGCCTGGGCCCGCATGTCGTAGTCCCAGATATCTGTTTTGGCACCCACAACATCATAGTAGACGCTGTTTTGCTGGCCGAATGTCAGTTGGCCGTAGGTTTTACTTTTGAAGCCGGTATAAAGCATGCGGCGAGTGGTGTTACGCGCATTGTTTGCGTAGTGATCATTCCAGTCAAACAGGGCCGGGAAGTTCACACCTAATTCGTAGTAGTTAATCCAACTGATATCATCAAACAGATAGTAATCAGAGGAGAAACGAAAACGGGAACCGCCGTCGAAGCCGTTATTTTTATAGGAACCTTTATCTTTCCCGCCGGTTTCCATATTCCATTGCGGACGAATACTGCCGCCAACCTGGAAATTCAGGCGGCTGAGTAAATCATCAGGTTTGGGATCTTGTTTAATCAATGTGATTTCGGCATGCGCGGCAAATACCGTACAACCGAGAATCAGGCTAGCAGCAGCCCCTTGTGTGAGTCTGTTCAATGTGGATTTCATGTAAACTCCCAGTGCCAAAACGTCGCTCAAAACTTAAAAGGATTTTGTAACAGTCCGTTCCGGCCGGATTTCTTATTATTCCCTTACATCATGGTAAGGGTGTCAGACGCGCCCCCTGCTTTCGCGGTGAGGTCGCTAAATTTTAACTTTCGCAGGTTAAAATTAGCGAACTATTTATTAACATATTTATTAGTTTAATCAATATTATTTTCGCATTAATAATGCGTGTGAATTGATAAAGATCGCGGCAAGAGCATATAAACCGACTTTACCGGCTAATAGCGTCAGGATCACCAGTGAGAGGCGGGTGTAACGACGGTAGAAAACCACGTACTATTTAATGGTGGAAACCCCGCGCACATGCAGACCGGTCCTGATTAAGGCATTTTATGGGCTTTTTGCATGATTATGCGATATTCCCTGCGAGCAGTTTCCTTGGCGAAAGGCGCGCCATATCCCTTCGGTTCGTTTGCCATTAACATAAATATGCTGAATAAGTAACCTGAAAGGCGATGGATTTTACTGATATTAACCAACCTGTATCATAATTTTCTAATTATGCGGCAATTTTGCTGGCTCCGTTGCTGAGGGGTCGTTAACCTGATTCTGCTACACGGCAGAACACATTTATTAAGAGAGTGAATATGAGTAACGCTGATATCCGCATAGCTATTGCGGGCGCGGGTGGCCGGATGGGCCGACAGCTGATTCAGGCTGTTTCACAGGCCAAGGGTGTGGTACTTGGTGCGGCGCTTCAGCGCAAAGGTTCTTCCCTGGTTGGCACTGATGCGGGTGAACTTGCAGGTGTGGGCCGGTTAAATGTGAAGGTCAGCGATAGCCTGGATGACGTGGTGGACGATTTCGATATTCTTATCGATTTTACCCGTCCTGAAGGCACACTGGCGTACCTCGAGTTTTGCAAGAAATATCAAAAAGGTATCGTTATTGGCACTACGGGCTTTGATGATGCAGGTAAAGCTGCAATTGCACACGCAGCAGAGGTGATTCCGGTGGTTTTCGCCGCAAATTTCAGTGTGGGTGTCAATGTGGTGCTTAAACTGCTGGAAAAGGCCGCCAAAGTGATGGGCGACTATACGGATATCGAAATTGTTGAAGCTCACCATCGCCATAAGGTGGATGCACCGTCGGGCACTGCTCTGGCAATGGGGGAGGCGATCGCCGGTGCACTGGGGCGTGATCTAAAAGAGTGTGCGGTTTATGCCCGCGAAGGCTATACCGGTGAGCGTGATCCGAAATCCATTGGTTTTGCCACGATCAGGGCTGGCGACATCGTCGGTGAGCATACTGTGATGTTTGCCGATATTGGTGAGCGGGTTGAGATTACCCACAAGGCTTCCAGCAGGATGACTTTCGCAAATGGCGCAGTAAAAGCTTCCGTTTGGCTCTCCTTGCAGAAAAAAGGTCTTTATGACATGAAAGATGTGCTTGGATTGGATGATTTATAAATTTTCTATACCATCGTGATGTGGTTGTTTTGGTCATAATGTTTTGATAAAAGGGCAATTCCTTGATTGTCCTTTTCTTTTTTTTGTTTTTATATCCACTTCAGTTGTTTTTATGAATAAAACTGTTTTTTATGCCTTATTTCCTCGATTTTTATGACCGTGACGGCGAAAAAATAGCCGCAGCCTGGTTCTCCTCGATTAACATTTCGAATTTTTCTGCATTTATCAGACAAAAGCCATCGCAAACGTTTACCATGGGAAGATAGTCTGCTCTTTCGTGGCAGTGGCCCCCTGTTTTCACTGAGTTCAGCAAAATAGAGATAAATAATGGTGCTTTTGGTAGACAAACCGGACGGCCATCATTAGAATGCGCCCAATTTGCCGAAAATTGTCTTCGGGGATGATTTTTGCATTGATTTAGAGCGGTTAATCTGAATTAATATGCAAATAATATGATTGTTTATTCCTGGAGGATGCTTTGATAAAGTCAGCGCTATTGGTTCTGGAAGACGGAACCCAATTCCACGGTCGGGCCATCGGGGCAGAGGGTACGGCAGTGGGGGAAGTGGTCTTCAATACGTCGATGACCGGCTATCAAGAAATTCTTACTGATCCCTCCTATTCCCGCCAGATCGTCACCCTTACTTATCCCCATATCGGCAATGTCGGCACTAACGCTGCTGATGAAGAATCCTCCGCAGTACACGCTCAGGGCCTGGTTATCCGCGATTTACCTCTTATTGCCAGCAACTACCGCAGTACAGAAAACCTCTCGGATTACCTCAAACGCCACAACATTGTTGCTATCGCTGATATCGATACCCGCAAACTGACCCGCGTACTGCGTGAGAAAGGCGCGCAAAACGGCTGCATTATTGCCGGTGATTCCGTTGATGCCGCTCTGGCACTGGAGAAGGCTAAAGCCTTCCCGGGTCTGAAAGGCATGGATTTGGCAAAAGAAGTCACTACGCAGGAAGCGTACAGCTGGCAGCAAGGCAGTTGGACACTTGAAGGCGAGCTACCGGAAGCGAAAAAAGAAGAAGAGTTGCCATTCCACGTGGTGGCCTACGATTACGGCGCTAAGCGCAACATCCTGCGCATGCTGGTGGACCGCGGCTGCCGCCTGACGGTAGTACCGGCACAGACTCCGGCAGAAGACGTCCTGAAGTTGAATCCAGACGGTATTTTCCTCTCCAACGGACCGGGCGACCCGGAGCCGTGTGATTATGCCATCGACGCCATCAAAGCCTTCCTCGAAACGGATATCCCGGTGTTTGGCATCTGTCTTGGCCATCAGTTACTGGCATTGGCCAGCGGTGCTAAGACCTTGAAGATGAAGCTCGGCCATCACGGCGGCAACCATCCGGTGAAAGATCTCGATAATAACGTGGTGATGATCACCGCGCAGAACCACGGTTTCGCGGTTGATGAAGAAAACCTGCCGACCCATTTGCGCGTAACGCACAAATCACTGTTCGACCATACGGTTCAGGGGATTCATCGCACCGATAAAGCGGCATTCAGCTTCCAGGGCCACCCTGAAGCCAGCCCAGGGCCGCACGACGCCGCGCCACTGTTTGATCACTTCATCGAACTGATTGAAGCTTTTCGTACAAATAACGCCAAATAACAGGAGCGAATAAAAAATGCCAAAACGTACAGACATAAAAAGCATCCTGATCCTTGGCGCCGGCCCGATTGTTATCGGTCAGGCCTGTGAGTTTGACTATTCGGGGGCCCAGGCCTGTAAAGCCCTGCGTGAAGAGGGCTACCGCGTCATTCTGGTTAACTCCAATCCTGCCACCATCATGACTGACCCGGACATGGCCGATGCGACTTACATCGAACCCATCACCTGGGAAGTTGTGCGCAAGATCATCGAAAAAGAGCGCCCCGACGCCGTGCTGCCGACCATGGGCGGCCAGACTGCGCTGAACTGTGCCCTTGAGCTGGAGCGTAAAGGCGTACTGGCTGAATTCGGCGTCACCATGATTGGTGCCACCGCAGACGCTATTGATAAAGCCGAAGACCGCCGCCGTTTCGACGTGGCGATGAAAAAAATCGGCCTCGATACCGCGCGCTCAGGCATTGCTCACAATATGGAAGAAGCGCTGGCGGTTGCCGCTGATGTAGGCTTCCCGTGCATTATCCGCCCATCATTCACTATGGGCGGCACCGGTGGTGGTATCGCGTACAACCGTGAAGAGTTTGAAGAGATTTGCGAACGTGGTCTGGATCTTTCGCCAACCAAAGAGCTGCTGATTGATGAGTCGCTGATTGGCTGGAAAGAGTACGAGATGGAAGTGGTGCGTGATAAAAACGACAACTGCATCATTGTCTGCTCGATTGAAAACTTCGACGCGATGGGCATTCATACCGGTGACTCCATCACCGTCGCCCCGGCGCAGACCCTGACCGACAAAGAATATCAAATCATGCGTAACGCCTCGATGGCGGTACTGCGTGAGATCGGCGTAGAAACCGGTGGCTCCAACGTGCAGTTCTCGGTCAACCCGAAAAACGGCCGCCTGATTGTTATCGAAATGAACCCGCGCGTATCACGCTCCTCTGCGCTGGCCTCGAAAGCGACCGGTTTCCCGATTGCTAAAGTGGCGGCTAAGCTGGCCGTCGGTTACACCCTCGATGAGCTGATGAACGACATCACCGGCGGCAAAACTCCGGCCTCGTTCGAACCGTCCATCGACTACGTCGTGACTAAAATCCCTCGCTTCAACTTCGAAAAATTTGCCGGTGCCAATGACCGTCTGACCACGCAGATGAAATCTGTCGGCGAAGTCATGGCGATTGGCCGTACGCAGCAGGAATCCCTGCAAAAAGCGTTGCGCGGTCTGGAAGTGGGTGTCAGCGGATTTGACCCGAAAGTCAGCCTCGATGACCCGGAAGCGCTGACCAAAATCCGTCGCGAGCTGAAAGAAGCAGGTGCTGAGCGTATCTGGTACATCGCCGACGCCTTCCGCGCCGGGTTGTCCGTTGACGGCATCTTCAACCTGACCAACGTGGACCGCTGGTTCCTGGTGCAGATTGAAGAGCTGGTGAAACTGGAAAACGAAGTCGCTGAAGGTGGCTTCAACATCCTGACGCCGGAATACCTGCGTATGCTTAAACGCAAAGGCTTTGCTGACCTGCGTCTGGCAACCCTGGTGGGTGTTTCTGAAGGCGAAGTGCGCAAGCTGCGTCAGAAATACAATCTGCATCCGGTCTACAAACGTGTGGATACCTGCGCGGCGGAATTCTCAACTGATACCGCTTACATGTACTCGACGTATGAAGAAGAGTGCGAATCCAATCCGACCAATGACAAGCCAAAAATCATGGTGCTGGGCGGCGGTCCTAACCGTATCGGTCAGGGCATTGAGTTCGACTACTGCTGCGTACATGCTTCACTGGCGCTGCGTGAAGACGGTTACGAAACCATCATGGTTAACTGTAACCCTGAGACGGTTTCAACGGACTACGATACCTCCGACCGCCTGTACTTCGAATCTGTCACGCTGGAAGACGTGCTGGAGATCGTGCGTATCGAGCAGCCGAAAGGCGTGATCGTCCAGTACGGTGGCCAGACGCCATTGAAACTGGCCCGCGAACTGGAAGCTGCCGGTGTGCCGATTATCGGTACCAGCCCGGACGCCATTGACCGCGCCGAAGACCGCGAACGTTTCCAGCAGGCGGTTCACCGTCTGGGGCTGAAACAACCGGCGAATGCCACGGTTTCAACCATTGAACAAGCCGTTGAGAAAGCTGCAGGTCTGGGTTATCCGCTGGTGGTGCGCCCGTCTTATGTACTGGGTGGCCGCGCGATGGAAATCGTGTATGACGAAATCGACCTGCGCCGTTACTTCCAGAATGCCGTTAGCGTCTCCAACGATGCACCCGTGCTGCTCGACCGCTTCCTTGATGATGCGGTAGAAGTGGACGTTGACGCCATCTGTGATGGCGAGCGCGTACTGATTGGCGGCATCATGGAACACATTGAGCAAGCGGGCGTTCACTCCGGTGACTCCGCCTGTTCCCTGCCGTGCTACACGCTGAGCAAGGAAATCCAGGACGTCATGCGCCAGCAGGTTGAGAAACTGGCGTTTGAACTTTGCGTTCGTGGTCTGATGAACGTGCAGTTTGCGGTCAAGAACAACGAAGTCTACCTGATTGAAGTTAACCCGCGTGCCGCACGTACCGTGCCGTTTGTCTCTAAAGCCACGGGCGTACCGCTTGCGAAAGTGGCGGCTCGCGTCATGGTGGGTCAGACACTGGCGCAGCAGGGGATGACCAAAGAGGTGATCCCACCGTATTACTCGGTGAAAGAAGTGGTACTGCCGTTCAACAAATTCCCTGGCGTTGACCCAATCTTAGGGCCAGAAATGCGCTCTACCGGGGAAGTGATGGGGGTCGGTCGCACCTTCGCCGAAGCCTTTGCCAAAGCACAGCTGGGGAGCAACTCTGGCATGAAGAAAGCCGGTCGTGCGCTGTTATCGGTACGTGACGGCGACAAAGCCCGCGTAGTGGATCTGGCCGCCAAGCTGCTTAAACGCGGTTTCGAGCTGGACGCGACTCACGGTACCGCGGTGGTGCTGGGTGAAGCGGGGATAAATCCGCGCCTGGTGAACAAGGTGCATGAAGGCCGTCCGCACATTCAGGACCGCATCAAAAACGGTGAATACGTTTATATCGTCAATACCACTGCCGGACGTCAGGCGATTGAGGATTCCAAACTGATCCGCCGCAGCGCCCTGCAGTACAAAGTACATTATGACACCACGCTGAACGGCGGCTTTGCCACCGCGATGGCGCTCTCTTCTGACCCGACAGAGCAAGTCACGTCGGTACAAGAGATGCACGCCAAAATCAAAGGCTGATGGCATAATTGACCGCTGAAATAGTGACAAAGGCGTGGCGCAAGCTGCGCCTTTTTCTTTTTATACGTCCAGCTTTTTACCTGAAAGCAGAAAATTGCGTATGCTGAAGTAAATAAAATAAAATAAGAGACCTGCATGATTCTCATCATTTATGCCCACCCCTATCCGCGCCATTCGCGGGCTAATCAGGGACTGCTGTTGGCTGTCCAGGATTTACCCGGCATTGAAGTCCGCTCGTTGTATGACCTCTACCCTGATTTCAATATTGATATCAGCGCTGAACAGAAGGCCGTTGAACGGGCCGATCTGGTGGTGTTCCAGCATCCGATTCAGTGGTACGGCCTGCCGCCGCTGCTGAAATTATGGATAGACAAAGTGCTGGAGCACGGTTGGGCATACGGCCATGAAGGCAACGCGCTGAAGGGGAAACACTGCCTGTGGGCCGTTACCACCGGCGGTAACGAGCATCATTTTGAACTGGGTGATCATCCGAGCTTTGACGTACTGGCGCAGCCTTTGCAGGCGACGGCAGTCTATTGCGGCATGCAGTGGCAGCCCTATTTTGCGGTGCATAACACTTTCATCTGCGATGAAGTCGCGCTGAAAGCGGCTGGTGAAGAGTATCGCAGGCGGTTGTCCGCTTGCCTGCGTTTGAAAGAGGGCTGCGCACCTGAGGTCAACTATGGACAACCATAATCTGATGATTGAGGGGCTGATTTACCTTGGCTCCGCCGCGCTGTTTGTGCCGATCGCCGTGCGTCTCGGTTTGGGTTCGGTGCTTGGCTATTTGATCGCCGGATGCATTATTGGTCCGTGGGGGCTGAAGTTGGTATCGGATGCCGAATCGATTCTGGCTTTTGCGGAAATCGGCGTGGTGCTGATGTTGTTTATCATCGGCCTGGAACTGGATCCTAAACGACTCTGGACGCTACGTGCCTCAGTCTTTGGTGGCGGCAGTATGCAGATGGTAGGGTGCGGGCTGGTACTCAGTTTGTTTTGCTATCTGCTCGGCCTCGACTGGAAAATTGCGCTGTTGATTGGACTGACGCTGGGGCTCTCTTCAACGGCCATCGCCATGCAGGCCATGAGCGAACGCAGCTTGACGCCATCACCTATTGGTCGCAGCGCGTTTGCCGTGTTGCTGTTTCAGGATATCGCCGCGATCCCCTTAGTGGCGATGATCCCCCTGCTGGCCAGTACCGGTGAGGCCACAACACTCGCGAGCTTTGGTCTTTCGGCAGCGAAAGTGCTCGGGGCGCTGACCGTGGTCGTGCTACTGGGTCGTTATGTTACGCGTCCTCTGCTGCACTTCGTGGCGCGTTCCGGCATGCGCGAAGTGTTCAGTGCCGTGGCACTGTTTCTGGTGTTTGGCTTTGGCATTTTGCTCGAAATGGCCGGTCTGTCGATGGCGATGGGGGCATTTCTGGCGGGTGTGATGTTGGCGAGTTCCGAATACCGCCATGCGCTGGAGAGCGATATTCAGCCGTTCAAAGGCTTGCTGCTCGGTCTGTTCTTTATCGGCGTGGGCATGTCTATCGACTTTGGCACGCTGATTCATCAACCGTTGCTGATTGCCACATTGCTGGCCGGTTTTATGGCGCTAAAGGCGGCGCTGCTCTGGCTGGTTGCGCCGTGGCTCGGCGTACCAAAAAAACAGCGCGGGCTGTTCGCTATCTTAATCGGGCAGGGCAGTGAATTTGCCTTCGTGATTTTCAGCGCCGCGCAAATGGCCGGGGTATTACCCGGCGAATGGGCGAAAGCGCTGACGCTGGCGGTGGCGCTGTCGATGGCTGTCACCCCATTGCTGCTGGTGCTGGCGGCACGTCTTGAACGTAATGCACCGAAAGATGACCGGCCACAGGACACCATTGACGAGGAAAACGCGCAGGTCATTATCGCGGGATTTGGCCGTTTTGGTCAGATAGCCGGGCGCTTGTTACTGGCCAATAATGTGCACACCGTGGTATTGGACCACGACCCTGACCACATCGAAACGCTGCGAAAATTCGGCACTAAAGTCTTTTATGGTGATGCCACGCGCGTTGATCTTCTCGAATCGGCCGGGGCAGCGAATGCCAAAGTGCTGATCAATGCCATCGATGACGTTGAGGCCAACCTGCAACTGACGGCGCTGGCGAAAGAACACTTCCCTAACCTGAAAATTATCGCCCGAGCCCGTGATGTTGATCACTGGTATCAACTTCGTCAGTTGGGTGTGGACGCGCCAGAGCGCGAGCTGTTCGAAGGCTCACTGCGCGTTGGGCGCGAAACGCTGGAGCTGCTGGGGCTGGATGCCTACGAGGCGCGCGAGAAGGCTGATTTGTTCCGTCGCTATAATATGAAAATGCTCGAGGCGACGCTGGAAAATTATGAAGATACCGAATTCCGTATTGCCAGTATGCAACGAGCAAAAGATATGCTCAGTGCAGCCATTGAGCAGGATCAGGAGCGTCTGGCCTCCGGGCAGCAGCAGGGTTGGCGCGGCAGTATTGACGGCAAGGCGCCGGAGAAGGAAGTCATTGAAGCTAAAGGATAAAACGCAGTAAATACAGGAAGAGATATCCGGGCGGCAGCGAAAGCACCGCCCGTTTTTTATCGCTGGGGAAAATGGCCGGAGATCAGCTCAGTGCCACTTTAATGCCTAAACCGATCAGCACGCCACCCAGCAGTTTGTCGATGATTTTCTGTGCCTTAGCCAACCCGCGGCGTACGGGCGCACTTTGGATCAGCAGCGCCAACAGCGGCCACCAAATTACGGACAGACCTACAATGATCGACGCGTACCACAGTTTTTCACCCAGACTGGAGTTAACCTGTAGGACCTGCGTGAACATCGCCAAAAAGAACAGGGTCGCTTTTGGATTCAGCAGGTTACATAAATAACCCTGTGCAAAGGCGGTTCGCAGTTTGACCTGCTTTTGCTCCAGTCCGTCGAGATTCATCTTGCTGTTGGTACGGGAAAACAGAGCCTGAATCCCTATCCAAATCAGGTAAGCCGCGCCGACATATTTCAGCAGGCCAAATAACCAGGGCGTGGTGGTGATCACCACGGCAAGACCTGCGACACAGTAAGACATGTGGGTGATCACGCCGCAAATCACACCCAGCGAGGTGGTCAGCGCCGCCATACGTGGGTAGCGCGCCGCATTTTTGATCACCAGGAAGAAGTCCGGGCCGGGTGAAAGCATGCCAAGGAAAGCGATGCTGGCAATAAACAGGGAGGTTTCAAGCATGAAAGTAACCGTCGTCAATGTTCAGAACGAAATAAGGCGGCATCATACGCCAATCCTGTCGACGCGTATCACACTTGCCGGTTTTTTTTGCAGGGTTCAACGAGGCGCACTACGTTATGCAAGCATCTGTCATTGAAAGCCCGACCGTGAGTTATCAGCGGGAAATAACCCGCCTGTGCATTGAATGTGCACTGATGCTGTTGCAGCACGGCGCAGAAAGTATGCTGGTTGAGCAACTGTCGGCTCGGTTGGGTATAGCGCTTGGCATGGACAATGTCGAAAGTTCGATTTCCGCCAACGCCGTGGTGCTAAGTACGATCAGTGCGGGCCATTGCCTGACATCGACGCGCAAAAATACCGATCGCGGTATCAATATGCATGTGGTGACCGAGGTACAGCATATCGTGATTATGGCCGAACACCGCTTGCTTGAAAGCTCTCTGGTCGCCAAGCGGCTGAGAAACATCAAGCCGCTACGTTACCCGCGCTGGTTGATGATTCTGATGGTGGCGCTTTCCTGTGCCTGTTTTTGTAGACTCAACGGCGGCGGTTGGGACGCTTGTCTTGTCACACTGTTAGCCAGTGGCGTGGCGATGGCGGTGCGCCAGACTCTGACCATTCGCCAGACACACCCGCTGCTCAACTTCTGCTGTACTGCATTTGTCGCCACTTCCATTTCTGGTTTATTGCTCAAGCTGAATATGTTCAGCCATGCCTCCAGCGTGGCGATGGCTGCCAGCGTTTTACTGCTGGTCCCTGGTTTCCCATTGATTAATGCCGTGGCTGATATGTTCAAAGGCCACGTGAATACCGGGTTGGCGCGCTGGACTATGGCCAGCTTATTGACGCTGGCGACCTGTATCGGCGTGGTGATGGCGATGTCGTTGTGGGGACTACAGGGATGGAAATGAGTCTGTTGTGGGCGTTGGTTCAGGATATGTTGCTGGCAGCGGTGCCGGCGTTGGGCTTTGCCATGGTATTTAACGTTCCGCCACGTGCGCTGCGCTATTGTGCACTGCTGGGAGCGCTGGGGCATGGTTCCCGTATGCTGATGATGCAAACAGGTTTCAATGTTGAATGGGCTTCGCTACTGGCGGCTATACTGGTGGGCGTGATTGGTATCCACTGGTCGCGCTGGCTGCTGGCGCACCCCAAAGTCTTTACTGTCGCTGCCGTGATCCCGATGTTTCCCGGCATCTCAGCCTATACTGCGATGATTTCGGTGGTGGAAATTTCGCATCTTGGTTACACCGAGGTGCTGATGTCCAGCGTCATTACCAATTTCCTGAAGGCCAGCTTTATCGTCGGTGCGCTTTCGATTGGTTTATCACTGCCTGGGCTGTGGCTGTACCGTAAACGCCCCGGGGTGTAAGCCGCACTGTACAGGGTCAGAAAACACGCATAGGCAACAGTTTAATATATCGTATTATGGGGAATATTCCCCTGTTCTGGGATGGCTTTCCGGTCATCCTCGAAGTTTTCATGAGGATAAATCACGCATTGATGAGAGCCGTCTTATATCTGTGCACAGTGTGACTATCCCTATCGACGGCTTGAGGGGCTTTCCGTATAGTGTCAGCACTTTTTCGGGTCACAATTTATCCGTCATATTTCACGTTGCACAAACGTTGTTTGAATCGGTTCCTGACCGGTTTGGCCTTCGTTTACAGCCTTCCTGCAACTCGAATTATCGAGGGTAAACTCTACATTAATACAGGGCCTCACAATGATTATCAGCCTGATCGCCGCACTGGCGACGGATCGCGTTATTGGCATGGAAAACGCCATGCCTTGGCATTTACCGGCTGACCTGGCTTGGTTTAAGCGCAATACGCTGAACAAACCGGTCATCATGGGACGCAAAACGTTCGACTCTATTGGCCGTCCTTTACCTGGCCGTTTAAATATCGTCATCAGTTCAAATCCAGGTACCCACGATGGCGTGACCTGGGTAAGCTCCGTTGACGCGGCGATTGCTGCTGCGGGCGACGTTGAGGAAGTCATGGTGATGGGCGGTGGCCGCGTGTATGAACAGTTCCTGGATCGTGCCGACCGTTTATATCTGACACACATTGATGCCGAAGTGGAAGGGGACACGCAATTCCCGGATTACGAACCTGATCAATGGGAAAGCACGTTCAGCGAATTCCACGATGCCGATGCGCAGAACTCTCACGGTTATTGCTTTGAAATTTTGGATCGCAACCGGGATTAATTCCGCAGCCTGGTCCAATCAAAAGGCACCTTTTCAGGTGCCTTTTGCATGTCCAGAGAACGCAGAATACTTCAGGACGCCTTGGGTGCCTGAGCCGGCTCTTTCTCACTGTTTCGGCTGGAAGGCTGAGTAAACCAGGCCTTGTCTTCCCAACGCACCATGGTCATAACGCCACCCCAGCAACAGCCGGTATCCAGCGCGTAGACACCTTCTGGCGTACCTTTGCCTTCGAGCGATGCCCAATGACCGAAAGCAATGCTGTAGCCTGCCTGGAGGATTGGGCTTTCAATATCAAACCACGGTTTAAGCGGTCGCGGTGCGTTATCTGGCGTGTCTTTGCAGATCATATCGAGCTGACCGCTCGGGAAGCAGTAGCGCATACGCGTGAGGGCATTGGTACTGAAACGCAACCGTGCCAGGCCGCTCAGTTCTGGCGACCAGTTATTCGGCATGTCGCCATACATGGCATCGAGGAAAAGTGGGTAGGTATCGCTGCTTAATACCGCTTCCACTTCACGTGCGCATATTTGTGCTGTTTCCAAATCCCACTGCGGCGTGATACCCGCGTGGGCCATCACCAGCTTAAGCTCTTCGTCAACCTGTAACACCGGCTGGCGTCGCAACCAGTTGATGAGCTCGTCGGCATCTTCAGCTGCGAGCAGCGGATTAAGACGATCTTTCGGTTTGTTGAAGCTGATCCCTGCATAGATGGCCAACAGATGCAGGTCATGATTACCGAGCACCATGCGCACGGAATCCCCTAAACTGCTGACAAAACGCAGCACTTCAAGTGAGCTGGGGCCTCGCGCGACGAGATCGCCCGTCAGCCATAAACAGTCATGCTGCGGATCAAAGTCTGCCTGCGCCAATAGCGCTTTAAGTTCATCGATACAGCCATGAACGTCACCAATAAGATATGTCGACATGAGGATTAATTAATCAGCGTTGGGATCGCGAGGCGAAAAACAGGGATAGGCACGCGGAACGGTTCACCGTTCTCTGCGACCATTTCGTAATGACCTTCCATTGTACCCAGCGGCGTTTCAAGAACAGCACCGCTGGTATAGTGAAATTCACTACCGGGCAGAATGAGGGGTTGTTGACCCACCACACCTTCACCCTGAACTTCAGTCTGACGTCCATTACTGTTGGTTATCAGCCAGTAACGGCGGAGCAACTGCACATTGAAACGCCCCACATTGCGTATGGTAATCGTGTAAGCGAAGACAAAACGCTCTTCATCAGGTATCGACTGTGACTCTATGTAGACACTTTGCACCTGAACACTGACGCGAGGTGAATCAAGCATGGCGTTACTCCCTATCCCCTTCACCCTTCGATAAAATGGCAACTCGAAAGGTTTGGGTCTATGAAATTATTATTCCGGCTTCGGTTCAGACGCTTTCGGCCGGGTCGATAACCAGTTAGCCAGTTTGCAGTATTGCTCAACAGAAATGTTTTCTGCGCGCATTTGCAAATCAAGGCCGAGTTCGGTCATTTGCTCTGGTGTGAACAAGTGGCCAAGACTATTGCGCACCGTTTTACGACGCTTGTTAAAGGCATCGGTGGTCAGACGGCTCAAAATTCTGATGTCATCTACCGGGTATGGAATGGTCGCATGTGGGATCAATCGCACCACGGCTGAGTCAACTTTTGGCGCTGGTGTAAAGGATTCCGGTGGCACTTCAAGTACCGGAATAATGTTGCAGTAATACTGCGCCATAATGCTTAAACGGCCAAATGCCTTGCTGTTCGGCCCGGCAACCAGACGGTTAACCACTTCCTTTTGCAACATGAAATGCATGTCACTAATGGCATTGGTATAAAGAAAAAGATGGAACATTAACGGGGTGGAGATGTTATACGGCAAATTACCGAACACGCGCAGCGGCTGTCCAAGCTCTTTGGAAAGCTCACCGAAATCAACCTTCATGGCATCGGACTGGATAACCCGCAGTTTACCCTGCATCTTGGGATTATTTTCCAGACGCGCTGCTAAATCACGGTCAATCTCGATAACTGTCATGCTGTCGAGGCGTGAAGCAACCGGCTCCGTCAATGCTGCCAGACCGGGACCGATCTCGACGACCGCCTGACCCGGCATAGGATGAATGGCCGATACAATGCTGTCGATAACAAACTGATCGGTTAAAAAGTTTTGCCCAAAACGTTTACGGGCAAAGTGGCCTTGGTGTACACGATTATTCATTGTAGTTATTTATCATTACTGGTGTTTGCCATGCGAATGGCGAGATTTATTGCTGTCTTGAAACTGCCTGCATCGGCGGTGCCGGTAGCAGCAAGTTCAAGGGCGGTGCCGTGATCAACGGAGGTCCGAATAAAGGGCAGGCCGAGAGTGATATTCACTGCGCGACCGAATCCCTGATATTTTAGCACCGGAAGGCCCTGATCGTGATACATCGATAATACGGCGTCAGCGTGTTGCAGATATTTAGGCTGGAAAAGCGTATCCGCAGGCAACGGGCCGATGAGGCTGATGCCTTGCTGACGCAGCGCTTCCAGTGCAGGAATGATGGTGTCGATCTCTTCATGCCCCATGTGGCCGCCTTCACCGGCGTGCGGATTAAGACCACACACGTAGATTTGCGGATCACGGATGCCAAATTTGGTCTGGAGATCATGATGTAAAATAGTGATCACTTCGTGCAGGCTTTGACGGGTTATCGCGGCAGGCACGGCGGAGAGTGGCAGATGCGTGGTCGCCAATGCAACGCGTAACTCTTCGGTGGCCAGCATCATCACTACGCGATCGCAGTGGCTGCGATCGGCAAAGAATTCGGTATGCCCAATAAACGGAATGCCCGCGTCATTGATAATACTTTTCTGTACCGGGCCGGTCACGAGGGCTGCAAACTCGCCTTGGATAGCACCGTCACAGGCACGGGCCAACGTTTGCACTACGTAGGCGCTGTTTGCCATGTTCAACTGGCCGGGTGTGACTGGCTCGGCGGTGGTGACGGGCAACACGGTCAGGGTACCGGCAGCCTGAGGCTGAGGTGGGACGCCTGGCTGGTAGTCGCGAAGCTGAATTTTCAGACCCAAAACAGCGGCCCGCTCAAGCAATAAAGCCGGATCTGCACACACTACCAGCTCAACAGGCCACGCCTGCTGAGCCAGAGCAAGTACCAGATCCGGCCCAACCCCGGCTGGCTCGCCGGGGGTGATGACCACAGATTTCGTCACGGAAGTATTATTTCCCATTACCGTCCATAATTTTCACGTACGCATTGGCACGCTGTTCCTGCATCCAGGTCTGAGCTTCTTCAGAGAATTTGCGGTTGAACAGCATCCGGTACGCACGTTCTTTCTGGGCAGCATCAGTTTTATCAACCTGACGGGTGTCGAGCACTTCAATCAAGTGCCAGCCGAAGGAAGAATGTACGGGTGCACTGAGCTGGCCTTTCTTCAGGTTGATCAGCGCTTCACGGAACGCAGGATCATACATGTCAGGAGACGCCCAACCTAAATCGCCGCCCTGATTGGCAGAACCGGGATCCTGAGAAAGCTGTTTCGCTTCATCAGCAAAATTAGCTTTACCACTGCGGATATCAGCAGCAACTTGCTCAAGTTTAGCTCTCGCCTGATCGTCCGTCATCACCACGGAAGGTTTCAGCAGGATGTGGCGTGCATGAATTTCTGTCACTGAGACGGTTTTGTTGTCGCCACGGATATCGTTCACTTTCAGAATATGGAAGCCTACACCGGAGCGAATAGGACCAATAATCTGGCCTTTCTGCGCAGTGCTTAGTGCCTGAGCAAACAGCGACGGCAGCTCCTGCAGTTTACCCCAACCCATGTTGCCGCCTTTCAGCGCCTGGGAGTCAGCAGAGTAGGTGATGGCCATTTTGCCGAAGTCAGCACCATTATTGAGTTCTCCCATCACTTTTTTCGCCAGTGCTTCAGTGGTATCCACCTGGTCCTGTGTCGGGTTTTCCGGCAAAGGAAGCAGGATATGGCTGAGGTTAAACTCAGCGCTGCCACCGTTTTGCGCGCCAACCTGCTTCGCCAGTGCATCCACTTCTTGTGGCAACACCGTCACACGTCGACGAACTTCACTGTTACGGACTTCGCTGATCATCATCTCTTTGCGGATCTGGGCACGGTAAGTGCTGTAGTTCAGACCGTCATAGGCCAGACGACTGCGCATTTGATCAACGGTCAGTTTGTTTTGTGCTGCAATGCCGGCAATGGCTTTATCAACATCTTCATCAGTCAGTTTGATGCCCATTTTATTGGCCATCTGCAACTGGATGTTATCCATGATCAAACGATCGAGGATCTGATGGCGCAGCGTGGCGTCGTCAGGCAATTGCTGATTGGCCTCTTTTGCCTGCTGTTTAACCGACTGCATCAGACTTGTGACATCACTTTCCAGGACCACGCCGTTATCGACCACGGCGGCCACTTTATCAACCTCTTGTGGAGCTGCAAACGCGGTGCTGGCACAAAGCGTTACGCCGAGGAGAAGGGTTCTCCAGTTCTTCATACTTTTTCCATTTGTTTAATCCGCAATTGCGGATGCAAGTTCACTGAGTTCAACATATCGTCTGGTTTAGAAAGCACGTTGATAAGGCAGTATGCCGCTGGCCAACATTTCATTGGTCCCGAGGCTATGATTACCGCTCAGGCCACGAAGTTCAATGTTGAATGAAATCTTGTTGTCATACTTGCTTTCGGATTTGGTTAAGTCGTAAGTCGTGATTTTACGCTCGTACCCCAAGTTAACCGCCCAACAGCAAGTATTGTATTGCAGACCCAGTAACTGATCGGCCGATTGCTGCGCTTTGATGTCGTAATAATAGGCTCCGACAATCGCCCAACGGTCAGCGATCGGCCAGCTGGCAATCCCACCGACCTGCGAAATCCCATTCTGATAGCCAGGGTTAGTCACCTGAGGCAGCGTAGCCTGAATATACTCCGGGCTGGCATAACGGTAGCTCAACTGCACCATTTTTTCTGAATCACCGCGGTATTCCAGTACAGCATCACCAAGCGCCAGGGCGTCAAGGCGAGTGTCATACTGTGCGCCACCGCGGACACCCCAGAAATCATTGATTTTATAGTAGGAATCACCGGCCCATACCAGGCTACCGGTGTCGTCACTTTTATCCAGCGCACTGTTCTGATCGCCAGTACGTGGAGGCGTAAAGTAATAAATCTGGCCAAGAGAGGCATTGAAGCGCTCAACCAGGCCATCATCATAAATACGCGTCGTCAAACCACTGGCTACCTGATTGGCAGAAGCGATGCGGTCCAGGCCGCTGTAGCTCTTATCGCGGAACAGGCCAGTATAGTCAGACTGTAATAACGTCGAGTCATAGGTATTGATTGAACTCTGATCACGGTAAGGGATGTAAAGGTATTGTGCCCGAGGTTCGAGGGTTTGCGTGAAACCTTGATCCCAGTCCATGGTGCGTTCAAACACCATTTTACCGTCGCTTTTGAACTCTGGCATCGTACGGTTAACCGTATTTTTCAGTTTGGAGTCTGGATTGGCAACGAAGTAAGCATCAGGAATATCCTGCTGATAATGGGTCGTCATCAATTTGACTTCATTATTCAGACTACCCAGGCTGTTGCTTAATGGCAGGCTCAGGGTTGGCTCTAAGTGTAACCGTACTGCATCAGGCTGATCCGGATTGACGTTGGTAAACTTCACAGCCTGGCTGTAGATATGAAGGTCAAACGGGCCGAGATCATTTTTATAATAATTGACGTCGAATTGCGGCATGGCACGGTAAACGTTACCGGTGTCATAGCCACTGAATATTTGGAATTGCTTGCTGGCTAAGGTCGCATCCCAGTTTTCATTGGCATAGCCGACGCTGAATTTCTGCGCCGCATAGCCATCGGTGGTCGAGCCATATTTGGAGTCAAAATCGGTGAAGTAATAGGGGTCACTGACCTTAGTGTAGTCGACGTTAAAGCGCCAAACTTGATCCACCACGCCTGAGTGGGCCCAATAGTACATCCAGCGCTTGGTTTGATCGCTGGTGCGGCCTTCACTCTTAACGTATTCATCATCGATTTTCTTATCGTCACCGAGGTAGTCGAACTCCATCATACCGGCACCGGCAACGGTCAGGTAACGGAATTCATTCTGCAGTTGCAGACCACGGTTACTCATGTAATTCGGCGTGATGGTGGCGTCGTAGTTAGGCGCAATGTTCCAGTAATAGGGGACAGTGACACCAAAGCCATTGTTGCTGCTGTAGTTGGCGTTCGGGATCAGGAAGCCGGAGCGACGCTTATTCCCAATAGGCAACTGCATATACGGGCTGTAAAACACTGGCACCGGCCCGATGTGGAAACGGGCATTCCAGATCTCAGCCACTTCTTCCTGGCGGTCTTCGATGATCTGCGAGCCAACTACGCTCCAACTGTTATCACCGGGCAAGCAGGAGGTAAATGTCCCGTTATCAAGAATGGTGTAACGGTTGCTATCACGCTGCTTCATTTTATCTGCAACGCCACGCCCCTGACGGCCGACCATCTGATAATCGCCGTTTTCCACGTCGGTATCTTTGGTTGTCAGGTTCGAGAAACCTTTCGGGCCGTTGAGCTTGACTTGATTGTCATTGTATTTAACGTTACCGGTCGCCGTCACGGTGCGAGTCGGTGTGGCCTGTCCAGGGTTCGCGATCTGATTCAGCTGAACCTGGTCGGCATCAAGGGTAGCATTACCCTGCTCGACGTTAACTTTTCCGCTAAACAGGGCATTGTCCGGGTAGTTCCCGGTGGCCTGGTCAGCTTGAATATGAACGGGAAGTTTATTCGGGTCGCCGGTAACCAGCGGTTTATCATAGGTTGGAACGCCAAGCATACATTGCGCAGCGAGATCGGCGAAAGCCCCATGGCTGTATAGGGCCGTCCAGATCGTGGTGGCCAGCAGCGTGGGGAAGCGAGTTTTCAGACGTCTGTTTTTCATACGTAAAATGGTGTTCCGTCATCAGAGGCATCATGCCGGCAAACGGTCAGAGACTATATCACTCGTCATCGTTGCGCTAGTGTTAAATCCAACCGGTAATTATTGTCGCCGTTAGGCACAACGGTAAATGCCGGTTATGATAAAGCAATTTTTCGACGACGCCATGGTGAATTGAGGAGTATATGCAGTATTGGGGAAAGCTGCTCGGTCTTATGCTGGGCTTAATGTCTGGTGTGGGGTTCTGGGGAATCGTAATAGGGCTGTTGGTTGGGCATATGTTCGACAAAGCGCGCTCGGTCAAGAGCCGCGGTTATTTTGCCGATCAGCAGACAAGACAAACACTTTTTTTCCGCACCACCTTTGAGGTGATGGGGCATTTAACAAAATCGAAAGGGAGAGTGACCGAAGCCGACATTCAGATTGCCAGCCTGTATATGGACCGCATGCAATTGCATGGTGAAAACCGTAATGCGGCTCAGCGTGCTTTCCAGGTCGGCAAAGAGTCAAGCTATCCGCTGCGCGATAAAATGCGTGAATTACGCGGTGTTTGCTTCGGGCGTTTTGATTTAATCCGAACTTTTCTGGAAATTCAGATCCAGGCGGCTTTTGCCGATGGTTCATTGCATCCCAATGAACGTCAGGTGCTGTATGTCATTGCCGAAGAGTTGGGGATTTCACGCCAGCAGTTTGACCAGTTCCTTAGCATGATGGAGGGCGGTCAGCAATTTGGTGGCGGTCAGCAAGGGCACTATTCGCAAGGCGGTTACCGTCAGGCGGCGCAAGGCCCGACGCTGGCGGATGCTTGTAAAGTGCTGGGCGTCAGCCCGTCCGATGAGGGTACGACGATCAAACGCGCCTACCGCAAGCTGATGAGTGAGCACCATCCGGACAAACTGGTGGCGAAGGGTTTGCCGCCGGAAATGATGGAAATGGCGAAGGAAAAAGCGCAGTCGATTCAGGCAGCGTATGACTTAATTAAGAAAGAAAAAGGCTTCAAGTAGCCTTTTCGCCTCGTCTAAAAAAACCAAAGGCGCTGAATTCAGCGCCTTATTTCGTTCTATTATTTTTCGCAACTGACTTTAAAAGTCTGGCTCGCAGTTGAACACTAGCGGTTCATCGGTGATCGGATGATAGAACGACAGCTCCTGCGCATGCAGTTGCAAACGCGGAACCATCACCAGCGCGTCGTGCGGGGCATAAAATTTATCGCCCAGAATCGGGTGGCCGAGTGCCAGCAGATGCACACGCAACTGATGGGAACGCCCGGTGATCGGCCGCAGTCTGATCCGCGTGGTGCCGTCGTCGTCCCATGACATCACTTCATATTGCGTCAGCGCTTTTTTGCCCGTCTCGTGACACACCTTCTGTTTAGGGCGGTTGGGGTAGTCGCAAATCAGCGGCAGATCGATGATGCCGTAATCCTCCGCCATATGCCCCCAGACCCGTGCGATATAGACCTTCTTGGTTTCACGCTCGCGGAACTGGCGCTTAAGCTCACGCTCGGCTTCTTTCGTCAGTGCAGCAACCATCACGCCGCTGGTGGACATATCCAGACGATGCACGGATTCTGCATCGGGATAATCGCGCTGAATCCGTGTCATCAGGCTGTCCTGATGTTCCGCCGCTTTACCCGGCACCGACAACAATCCGCTGGGCTTATTGACCACCATGATGTGTTCATCCTGAAACAACACCTGCAACCAGGGATCGGTTGGCGGATGATAATCTTCCAGAGGGCGGGTATTGGACGGTTGATAAGGTGCGGGCTGGTTTTCGCTCATAGCGGATTTCACGAGTCTGTTGTCATCAAAGTGAGAAAAGAGAGGCAGGGGAAACCTGCCTCTGTGCTGACATTACTGATGGCTGACGACGACCAGACGAATAGCGTCCAGACGCCAACTTGCTTCATTCAGATTAGCCAGAACCTGTATACGGTTTGATTCTATCGCTTCCAGTTCATCATCACGAATATTTGGGTTGACCTCTTTCAGCGCTTTCAGACGTGCCAGCTCTTGGCTGAGCTGAACATCGGCGTCCACTTTCGCCGCTTCAATCAGCACGCGCGCCTCATCGGCAATCTGCGGCTCAGCACGTTGCAGCATGGTATGAACGTCAGCCTGTACCGCATTCACCAGCTTGCTGGAGTTATGGCGGTTGATGGCATTGAGCTGGCGGTTGAAGCTTTCAAACTCTACCTGTGCCGCCAGATTGGTGCCTTTGCTGTCTATCAGCATGCGCACCGGGGTCGGTGGCAGGAAGCGGGTCAGCTGCAGATGCTTAGGTGCCTGACACTCGACCACATAGATCAGCTCCGCCAGCAGCGTGCCGGCCGGCAACGCTTTATTTTTCAGAATGGAAACCGCACAGCTGCCGGTATCGCCGGAGAGGATCAGATCCAGACCATTGCGCACAATCGGGTGTTCCCAACTGATGAACTGAGTATCTTCACGCGACAGCGCCTGTTCACGGTTGAACGTCACGGTGCAGCCATCTTCCGGCAGGCCAGGGAAATCAGGCACCAGCATGTGATCGGACGGTGTCAGGACGATCAGGTTATCGCTGCGATCTTCCTGATTAATGCCGACGATATCGAACAGGTTCAGCGCGAAATTCACCAGATTAACGTCGTTATCCTGCTCGCCGATCTCTTTCGCCAGCCGTTGAGCCGCTTCGCCACCGTTGGAGTGCATCTCCAGCAGGCGGTCACGGCCGTTTTCCAGTTCCAGCTTCAGCGCATCATGTTTGCTGCGGCACTCCATGATGAACTCATCCAGACCTTCCTGCTCGTTTGGCGTGGCGAGGAAGGCAATCAGTTGCTCGTAAGCGCTGTCATAAATCGTACGTCCGGTCGGGCAGGTATGTTCGAAAGCGTCCAGCCCTTCGTTGAACCAGCGAACCAGCACCGCCTGCGCGGTCTGCTCAAGGTAAGGCACCATGATGTCGATATTATTGAGTTGGCCGATGCGGTCCAGACGCCCGATGCGCTGCTCGAGCAGATCAGGGTTGAACGGCAGGTCGAACATCACCATCTTGCTGGCGAACTGGAAGTTACGGCCTTCAGAGCCGATTTCAGAACACAGCAGCACCTGAGCGCCATCTTCCTGCGAGGCAAAATAGGCCGCCGCACGGTCACGCTCAATAATGGATAAGCCTTCGTGGAATACGGCGGCGCGGATAGCTTCACGCTCGCGCAGAACCTGCTCCAGTTGCAGCGCAGTGGCCGCTTTGGCGCAAATCACCAGCACTTTCTCATCGCGGTTGTTGGTCAGGTAACCGAGCAGCCATTCGACGCGTGGGTCGAAGTTCCACCAGGTGGCGTTGTCGCCTTCAAACTCCTGATAAATCTGCTCCGGGTAAAGCATGTCGTAAGCGCGGGCTTCCATGGTTTTCTTCGCGCTCATAATGCCGGAGACTTTGATGGCCGTTTGATACTGGGTCGGCAGCGGCAGTTTTACTGCATGCAAATGACGATCGGGGAAACCTTTCACACCGTTACGGGTATTACGGAACAGCACGCGGCTGGTGCCGTGGCGGTCCATTAGCATGGCAACCAGCTGTTTAGCCGCGGCTTCGTCGCCGTTGTTAGCCGCTTTCAGCAGGGTTTCCGTATCCGCATTGCCGACGCTTTCACCGAGCAGCGTCAGCGCCTCCTGCGTCAGTGGCTCTTTATTGAGCAACAATGTGACGGCATCGGCCACCGGCTGATACTGCTGCTGTTCGTGAATAAATTCTTCATAATCGTGGAAACGGTCCGGGTCGAGCAAACGCAGACGGGCGAAGTGGCTTTGCTGGCCCAGTTGCTCCGGCGTCGCGGTCAATAACAGTACGCTTGGGATCTGCTGGGAGAGTTGCTCGATCACCTGATATTCACGGCTTGGTGCTTCTTCGCTCCACACCAGATGGTGAGCTTCATCGACCACCAGCATGTCCCACTCAGCATCAACCAGCTGTTCCAGTCGGGACTTATTGCGGCGCACAAAGTCCAGAGAGCAGATAACCAACTGCTCAGTTTCAAACGGGTTGGTGGCGTCATGCAGCGATTCTGCGTAGCGGTCGTCATCAAACAGGGAGAAACGCAGGTTGAAGCGGCGCAGCATTTCGACCAGCCATTGGTGTTGCAGCGTTTCAGGCACCACGATCAGCACGCGTTCGGCGCGGCCAGAAAGCAGTTGCTGATGGATGATCATCCCGGCTTCGATGGTTTTACCCAGACCGACTTCATCAGCCAGTAAAACGCGTGGCGCATGACGCTGACCGACTTCATAAGCGATATGTAACTGGTGGGGGATCAGGCTGGCGCGCATGCCGCGCAGGCCGCCGAACTCCAGACGGAACTGTTCGCGCTGATATTTACGGGCGCGAAAACGCAGGGCAAAACGGTCCATGCGGTCAATCTGACCAGCGAAAAGGCGGTCCTGCGGTTTGCTGAACGTCAGTTTGCTGTCGAGCAGCACTTCACGCATCGACACACCGGTTTCTTCGGTGTCCGTGCGGGTGCCCACATAGGTCAACAACCCTTTATCCTCAATGACTTCTGCAACCAGCAATTGCCAGCCTTCGTGGCAACTGATGGTATCACCGGTATTGAACATCACGCGGGTGATCGGGGAATCATGACGGGCATACAGGCGGTTTTCACCGGTGGCGGGGAAAAGCAGGGTCACCATACGCGTATCAATCGCGACGATAGTGCCTAGACCTAATTCGCTTTCCGTATCGCTTATCCAGCGTTGACCCAATGTAAACGGCATAATCTCTCTCTGTGTTGTTTGCTCTATATATGGCAACTGCGACGGCGACTGCGCAATGCTTGCTATGCCTCTACTAACGCTTGGGCAATAGTTTTCTTTCCTCGCCCGGAGGCGCGGAGTGATTTTCTGTGTGAGGATGAATCAGAATTGGGAAAGGGCGCTATGGTAATGGAAGGTAAACGATTCGTCACCTGTGAATCACGAGAGCAGGCCCATCTTTTACTTAAAATAATCCCATCTGGCCATTAATCAGTGTAGCAAAGTCGTCGTGAAGGAAGGGCAGAATACCGTCGGCGACCGGTTCAAGCTGACGTTCAATGTAGTGATCGTAATCGATAGGTGAGTGCAAATTCTCCAGCGGCTCAGGCCCGGAGGTGGTCATCACGTAGCTTATCCAGCCACCACTCTGATACTGCTGGGCGCGCCCCTGCGCCAGGTTATATTCATCTGCCAGGCGTGCTGCGCGGACATGCGGTGGGACATTGCGTTCGTAGTCACTCAGTTTGCGGCGCAGGCGTTTGCGATAGACCAGTTGGCTGTCGAATTCACCGGCCAGCGTTTTCGCCACGTAATCCCGAACATAATCCTGATAAGGCTGCTGATGGAATACCCGCTGATACAGCGCCTGTTGAAATACCTGCGCCAGCGGCGTCCAGTCGGTACGTACGGTTTCCAGACCCTTATAAATAATATGTTCACCGTCTGCACCGTTAACCAACCCGGCGTAACGCTTTTTGCTGCCCTGTTCTGAGCCGCGAATGGTGGGCATCAGGAAGCGTTTGAAATGGGTTTCAAACTCCAGCTCCAGCGCACTTTCCAGTCCGTACTCTTGCTGAAGATGTGCCTTCCACCATGTGTTGACCCGTTCAACCAGCTTACGGCCAATGGCGCTGGCTTCCTCTTCGGTATGCGCCCGGTTCAGCCAGACGAAGGTAGAGTCGGTGTCGCCGTAGATCACCTGATAACCTTCGGCCTCAATCAGTTCGCGGGTCTGGCGCATAATGTCATGGCCGCGCAGCGTAATGGATGACGCCAGTCGTGGGTCGAAAAACCGGCAGCCGCTGGAACCCAGTACGCCATAAAAGGCATTCATGATAATTTTCAGCGCCTGTGACAGCGGTTTGTTTTTCTGCCGCTTGGCATTTTCCCGCCCCAGCCAGATTTGCCGGACGATCTCCGGCAGGCAGTGTTTCAGTCGCGAGAACCGTGCTTCACGATATCCTGGCACCGAATGCGCGTCGTCAGGCTGTTGCAGCCCAGCCACCAAACCGACCGGATCAATTAAAAAGGTACGGATGATCGACGGGTAAAGACTTTTGTAATCCAGCACCAGAACCGAATCGTACAAACCGGGGCGCGAATCCATCACAAAACCGCCGGGGCTCATCTCTTCCGGGCGTTCGCCCAGATTGGGCGCGACGTACCCGACGCGGTGCATGCGCGGTAAATAGAGATGGGTGAATGCAGCCACTGAGCCGCCGCTGCGATCGACGGCCAGGCCCGTCACCGAGGCGCGTTCCAGCAGGAAGGGCATCAGTTCGGTTTTGGCAAAGATCCGCGTCACCAGCTCACAGTCTTTCAGGTTGTAGTGGGCCAGCGCGGGCTTGTTTTCGCGAAAACGCTGCTCAATCTCCTCAAGCCGCTGATAAGGGCTGTCGCTGGCTTTGCCTTCACCTAACAACGTTTGCGAGACGTTTTCCAGACTGAATGACGGGAAGTTCCAGAAGGCGGTTTTCAGTGCTTCAATACCGTCGATGATCAGACGCCCGGCGGCAGCGGCGAAAAAATGCCCCTGCTTAAAGCCGTGTTCGCGCCACTCCAGTTCACCGCCGCCGCGCCCGAAACGTAACGGAATGTTGTAGCGTTCAGCATGTTTTTGCAGTACGCGCAGATCAAACTGCACGACGTTCCAGCCGATGATGGCATCGGGGTCGAAGTCGGCCAGCCACTGATTGAGTTTTTGAATCAGCATCGGGCGGCTGTCGACGTATTCGAGAATAAAATCGCGCGGGGTATCAGGGTCACCATTGGGCGGTCCGAGCATATAAACGTGGCGCTGGCCGCAGCCTTCGAGACCGATGCAATAAAGTTCGCCGTTGCCGCTGGTTTCGATATCCAGCGAGCACAACTTCAGCGGAGGGCGGTAGCCTTCGGCCGGTTTCATGCGGGTATTGAGCAGCAAATTGTCTGCCCCCGGCGTACCGCTGAACCAGACGGGTGCGGTGATATAACGCTCCATCAGGAAGCGCTCCGGCGGGCGGATATCCGCTTCGTAAACCGTCACGCCAGCCTCTTTCAGCAGTTTTTCCATACGCATCAACTGGCGATGCTGCGGGCAATAAAGGCCCAGCACCGGGCGGGAGTGGAAATCCTGCAACGGTAATTCCCGCAAGCTAAAGCCTTTCTCCCCGGCCAGTGCCCGTTCTGCCAGCGCGCGCTGGGCTGCTGGCAAGAACGCCACGGATTCCTGAGGCGGCAGCCGCACCTTCTGCGGGCCGTCGTCGGTCGCCAGCCACAGTTCCACTTCCGTGCCGCGCGGCGTATCGCGCCAGTGCCGGGTTAATAAAAAACCCTGTCGGGGAGCATTAGCGGCGGATGTGTGGGTGGGACTCGTATTGATAAGCGCCTCATTGAACCAGGTTAAAAGAAGAATACTGATGGGATAGAGTATGGTTATTTATACAGTCTTTGTCCATCAGCGGTGCTTTTGCCCCCTATTGCGGCAAATATGCATACAATTAGGCGGTTGACTCACTTTGGCCGTGCACTGACAATTCAGCCGCTTGACTGACTTATCGTAATAAACGATGCACGAAGCCTATCCCCTAAATGATTCGAGTTGCAGTATGACGGGGATATCACTCTGGGATTTTATGGAAGCTTATTTACAACATCTTGTCGCACAATCGGTGGGAATCGCACTGATCATCGTCGCCGTGGTGGCGTTTTTTGAATCACTGGCGCTGGTCGGGATGATATTGCCCGGCACCGTCATGATGGCCACGCTGGGTACGCTGATTGGTAGCGGGCAAGTGGGTTTGTATGAAGCCTGGCTGGCTGCGGGGCTGGGTTGCTTCTGTGGCGACTGGGTGTCGTACTTTATCGGGCGGAAATTTAAAGGTCCGCTGCACAGTTGGAAATTCCTGCAACGCTATCAGACATTGCTCGATAAAACCGGCCATGCCCTGGATCGACACAGCTTTGCGACGGTGATCCTCGGGCGCTTCATCGGCCCGACGCGGCCGCTGGTACCGCTGGTGGCCGGTATGCTGAACTTACCGCCTTATAAGTTTGCGCCACCCAATATTGTGGGTTGTATCTTCTGGCCGCCGGTCTATTTTTTACCGGGAATTCTGGCGGGCGTGGCGATTGATATTCCGGCGGGGCACAACAGTACTGTCTTCAAATGGCTACTGCTGGGTTCCATCAGCCTGTTGTGGCTGAGCGCCTGGCTGGTCTGGCGCTGGATCCGGTCGGCGAAAAACAGCGATGATGCGATGTCGCGCTGGCTGCCATTACCGCGTTTGCGCTGGGTCTGTATTCTCAGCGTCGCGGCTACCGTGGTCAGTTTTTTGATGCTGAGTAAGCAGTCGCTGATGCCGGTTTACGGGCATCTGTTGTGGGAAGTCATGGTCAGATAACACGGCTTTAGCGCAGCGCAATGCCCAAGACTTTGGCTTCGGCGGCACTGCCCTCAACTAATGCCTGCGTCGGACCGTCGTAATAGAGGCGTCCGTCGACAATCAGCAACGTCCGATCCGCGACCCGTGCCGCGTCATCCAGATTATGTGAAACCATGAGCAGCGTCAGGTTTCGCTCCCGGCAGATCTTGTCCAGCAGGTTCAGCATTTCACTGCGCAGCGCAGGATCCAGCGCGGAGAAAGGCTCGTCGAGCAGTAAAATCGGCTGGCTGCGCAACAGACAGCGCGCCAGTGCGACCCGCTGACGCTGCCCGCCTGAAAGCTGCGACGGCAATCGGTCTAAGCACGCCTCCAGCCCGACCTGACGGGCGATATCCTGCAATGCCTGCTGCTGCGCTGACGTCAGTTTCAGCCCCGGATGCAGTCCCAGTCCCATGTTCTGGCGCACCGTCAGGTGTGAGAACAGATTGTTCTCCTGAAACAGCATCGATACCGGACGTTTTGCCGGAGGTGTATGGCTGTGATCTTCGCCGTTCAATGTGATCCTGCCGCTGGTCGGTGCCAGAAAACCGGCCACCAGACTCAGCAGCGTGCTCTTCCCAGCACCGCTCGGCCCGAGGATTGCCACACGTTCACCCGCTTCAATCTGTAAATCAAAGCGCATCGGCAGATGTTCGTAGAGATAAGTCAGTTTATTTAGCGTCAGCATGGCGGCCCGGTAAACGTTCGATCAGAGTAAACAGCAGGAAACACAGCAGCAGTAATAGCAGCGCGGTCACGGCGCCGTCCTGACTGCGGTAGGAGCCGATCTGCTGATAAAGATAAAAAGGCAGGGTGCGGAAATTCTCATTGCCGAACAGGGCAATCACGCCGAAATCACCCAGTGACAGCACACAGGCAAAGGCCAGCGCCTGTGTCAGCGGACGCTTCAGGGCGCTCAGTTCGACCCAACGCAACCGCTGCCAGCCGTGCATATCCAGCGAAAGACACAGCGGATTGTAGCGTTCCGCCACGTCACGCATCGGGTTATCCAGCACTTTCAAAGCGTAAGGGACCGCCATCAGTGCGTTGGTTAACATCACCAGTGCCCAGGGTGACTGCGGCAAACCGAAGGTATCACTGAGCAGTAAAAAGAAGCCGGTGGCCAGCACAATGCCCGGCATAGCGAGGATCAACATCCCGCTGAGATCCATGGCCTGCGCCCAGCCGTTGTGCTGACGCAGGCGTAACTCGCGGCTGCTCCACAGCAACATCATGGTCAGGATCACACACAGCAGGCCGCTGCCTGCGGCGATCCTGACTGACGTCCACAGCGCCTGCCATAACGCGGGCTGCTGCAACACGCTGAATACGGCGCGGTTGGCTCCGTCGGCGACTACCGCCAGCAAAGGGGGCAGGATAAGTAACAGGGCGAGCACAATCAGTAACGCATCACCCGCCAGCCGAAGTCGCGAGTCATCTGGGTTACGCCAACGCTGAGCATGAGTATGTCCCACCGGCATTGCCCGGCTTAACTGCTGGCTGAGCATGACCAATCCCAGGCAACAGATCAGCTGAATCAGCGCTAACGTGGCGGCGCGTGTCAAATCATAGTCATAACTTAGTGCCTGATAAATCGCCAGCTCAATGGTGGTGGCCTGTGGCCCGCCGCCCAGCGACAGCACGGTGGCAAAACTGGCGAAGCACAGCATAAAAATCAGTGCCGCTGCGGGCAGGATCTGGCGTTGCAATGCGGGCCACTCGACAAAACGGAACTGCTGCCAGGCATTCATGCCGAGCTGAGCGGCTAGCTGTCGCTGCTCGGTGGCGATATTTTCCAACGACTGCAACAACAGGCGCGCGGCCAGCGGCATATTAAAGAAGATGTGCGCGAGTAAAATGCCTTTCAGCCCATAAGGGGAGAACGTGTAATTAACGCCGAACCAGCCGCACAGCTGGGCCAGCCAGCCCTGACGGCCATACACGCTGAGAATACCAAACACCGCAACCAGTACCGGCAGCACGAGCGTCATGGCGCACAGGCGCAGTAAGATCCGCCTCCCCGGAAAGCGCCGGCGAAACAGCGCCCGGGCCAGCAGGATCGCAGGCAGCACCGAGAACAACGCCGACAACAACGCCTGCCAGAAGGTAAAGCGGATCACGTGCCACAGATAAGCATCTTGCCACAGTGACGGCCCGCTCAGCTGCGGCGCGTGGCGCCACAGTGAACCGAGCGCCAGCACGGCCACCGCGAGAATACACAGCGCGGCGACTATGCCCGGCCACAACCCGTCAGGGATTAGCGGCTGACGGCGGTTTGCCATGCCCGGATCCATTCACTGCGGTGATCGGCGACATCTTTGGCGCTGTATTGCAGCGAAACCGCCGGAACCGTCAGTTGGCCAAAAGCAGCAGGCAGATCTTGTTTCACTACCGGATACATCCAGTTGCCGGTTGGGATCGTCTGCTGGAAACCAGCGCTGGTGACGAACTTAATGAACTTCGTCGCCAGCGCAGGTTGTTTGCTGGCAGACAGCTGGCCCGCAACTTCAACCTGCATATAGTGACCTTCGCTGAAATTGGCCGCTGCGTAGTTATCTTTCTTCTCTTCGATAATGTGGTAAGCCGGAGAGGTGGTGTAGCTCAGCACCAGGTCACTTTCCCCTTTCAGGAACAGGCCATAGGCTTCACTCCAGCCTTTGGACACCGTGACGGTTTTCTTCGCCAGTTTCGCCCAGGCTTCAGGGGCTTTGTCACCGTAGACTTTTTGCATCCACAGCAGCAGGCCCAGGCCCGGCGTGCTGGTGCGTGGATCTTCGTAGATCACTTTCCAGTTTTGCGAGCTGTTAACCAGTTCATCCAGGCTTTTCGGCGGGTTTTTTAGCTTATTTTTGTCATACACAAAGGCAAAATAGCCGTAGTCGTAAGGCACGAAAGTGTCGTTCTTCCAGCCACCGGGGATATCGAGCCTGGCGTCAATGGTGGGGGCCTTGGCGAACAAACCGGTTTGTTCGGCGGCCAGCAGCAGGTTGTTATCCAGCCCGACCACCACATCGGCTTTACTGTTTTTACCTTCCATCCGCAAGCGGTTGAGCAGTGACACGCCGTCCTCAAGGGCGACATATTTCAGTTCACAGCCGCAGTCAGTTTCAAAGGCTTTTTTGATAGCCGGGCCGGGGCCCCAGTCAGCCGCGAAAGAGTCATAGGTATAGACAGTCAGGACGGGTTTGGCCGCAAAGGCCGGGGAGGTCAGCAATAGCAAGCAGGGCAGTAATTTCTTCAACTTTGCACTCCAAAAAAATAAAGGGGGCAAAGGATTTTGAGTGAGCATGGTGCAGTCTCAAATCCCTCCGCCGGTATCAACCGGATCAGGTTCGACGGGTCTACTCTCAGCCTTTTTAAACTTGCTGCGCGGGTGTTGATCGGGCGTCGTGCAGTGCTCGTAATGCTCACGTACTGAATGTACGCTCCGCTTACTGCGCGCTGGACTTCTCCCGCTGAACACTCGCTCGCGGCGTTTAAAGATCGAGTCCACAAAACATGGACTTCAGGCACCCCGTTGAGAACGGTTGTCATTCTAGAGGTTAAGTGCGCCGGGTGAAAGGGCGATTAACTGTCGGGCGGTGCGAACCAGGCGGATTTGAAGTCGAACCAGCCCAGAGTATTCATACGCACGCCGCGCATACTGCGCTGGCCTTGCAGAACCAGCCAGTGGTGAAACAGCGGATGGATCTGGTGGTTGGCGATCTGCTTCTGGCTCCATTCAGCCATGGAGAATTCACCGGCATGCCATAATGCTGCGTCGTCGTCCATATTGTGACGGAAACAGTGTGTCGCCAGGGGCAGCTCGAGGAAGGTGGCGAACAGGGAGAACTCTAACGGCAGAGTGAAGTTTGCGCTGCCCAGCCACAGGTCACTTTGCGCGTCCCCCCGGTGCCAGACGGCGTATTCGACCACCTGAATAATCAACTCAATACCTTCTGCGAGCAGCAGTGGACGCAGGGCATTGCAGATAGCCTGATGCTCCGAATGCTCACTGTAAAACGTCAGCGTAATGTGCGTCAGACCTTCCGGTTTTGGCGGACCCGGTTGCGGATTTTTATGATGCCAGCGCGGTAACAGGCCATACGCCGGCGACCAGTAGCGCTGATAAATCGGTTCTGCGGCGTTGAGTAAGGCAATCGGACTCAGTAAATCACACAGCCACTGGCGAGTTTCATCATGTTGACCGACGGGCGAACGCTGATCGAACAGCAGAAAATAGCAACCTTCCTCAAGACGACTTTCCAGCTCGCTTTTACCGGATTCATCCGCCTGTAGCTGGACGCCGGAATGGACCAGATCTTCGGTCAACTCCGGCAACACCCAGATTGTCACTTCGTCGATCAGCGCACGGAAACCGAAATAGTCGTCAAAGGCGCGGATGCGCAGCTGCGTTTTTTGATTCCGAACCACAGCATAAGGGCCTGTACCCACCGGATGTCGGGCAAAGTCAGGCAGAGATTCCCATTCCCGTGGCAGGATCATGGCGTGAATGTTTCCCAAGAGCCATGGCAGCCAGCGATCGGACGTGAGCAGGTGAATGTCAATCACGTTGGATGTCGGTGACGTGACCGAAGCGAGATGACTAAACAGCCGGTGGGATTGTTTCAGACGGGTAAACGTTGTGATGATATCGGCCATCTCCAGTTCACGACCGTGGTGGAAATGAATGGCCGGACGCAGATAAAACCGCCAGTGCAGCGGTGTGACTTGCTGCCAGTGATGGGCTAAATCGCCTTCGACTTCCCCTTTTTCCTCATTTATAAGTGTCAGGCCGCTGAAGATTTGCCGGGCGATATGGGTTTCCGAACGACGTAGCATAGTGCCGGGCAACAAATTAAAGAGTGGGCGATAGTACAGCACGCGCAAGAGATGTTTACCCTGACGGAAACTGCGTCCCAGCTGCGACAGCAGCATCTGACGCACCTGTGTTTTATCACCAACCAGCTGTACCAGTTGTTCGATTTGATCCTGCTCAAGAAACTCTTCGGCGCGCTGTTGCTGGAGCGCCAGCCCAGTATAGAGGAATGTCAGCGTTGAGCGTTTCCCCCGGCCAACCTGGGCCTGCCAGTGCAACCACCCCTGGTCTTGCATGGTGGACAGCAGGGAGCGCATATGACGGCGGGAGCAATTCATCACCCCGGAAAGCACCTCAAGCGTGGTGTCGGTGGCTTCGCCATGACAGCTTTGCCACAGCCGGATGAACTGTTGTTGCAGACGAGGTGATGGCATAAAAGAGGAACTCCTTTCCTAAGTTTCATCAATTTATCTTTCCTCATATTACTCCGATACTGTTGAGCAACAAAGCAGTGATGCAGAACGGGAGGCCATCATGAAACGCGTTTTAAACCGCAGTTTTTATCAACGCTATTTTCTGGCTATTGCTCAAAAGAGAGCGATGAAAACGCAAGCTGAATGGTTGTCATGGGTGCCTCAGGAATATCGTCTCGATATCCTGTCACGGCTGATGCAGTGGGATCTCGATGAGATGAGCGATGAGCAGTACCGCCAGCATTTATGAAGTCCGCCCCTGTGGGGTTAATGACCAGGGCCGGCGATGAAGATTTTCTGAGTAATGGTGTAATGTCACCAGCCAGTGGGGTAACTCACTGGTTTTTTTATTGTATTTTTCGAGCCGCATTCCAATGTGCACCACAGTGACACTTTAGACCTGACAGACTCAGGTACACTCAGTGCGCATATTTTTTCGGCATTCACTGCAAAGGTGTCTACACTGGGCGGTGTTATTTATTCGCCTTCGGTTTATCAGGGATGGGTCATGCTTAAACGTCGCGTCAATTCAGTTTACGTCACTTTCTTATTGGTTTCCCTACTGTGCGGAATTGCAGGTGCGCTGCAGGCACCCACACTGAGCCTGTTTCTGACCAATGAAGTCAAAGTGCGGCCGATGTGGGTTGGCCTGTTTTATACGGTGAATGCCATCGCGGGGATTGCGATCAGCTTCCTGCTGGCGAACCGGTCTGATAATAAAGGCGACCGGCGCAAGTTGCTGCTGGTGTGCTGCACGATGGCCTTAGGCAATAGTCTGGTGTTTGCTTTTAGCCGCGACTATCTGGTGCTGATCACCGTGGGCGTACTGTTAGCGGCTATTGCCAATGCTTCCATGCCACAGTTGTTTGCACTGGCGCGTGAACACGCAGACCGTTCCTCCAGTGAAGTGGTGATGTTCAGCTCAATGATGCGCGCGATGCTCTCACTGGCCTGGGTGCTTGGGCCGCCGCTGTCGTTCATGCTGGCGCTGAATTACGGCTTTACTCTGATGTATCTGTGCGCGGCGGGTGTCTTTGTTGCCAGTATTGCGATGATTTGGTTTTTCCTGCCCTCAGTACCCCGCGCCGGGCAGCCGGTCGATAATGTGGTCGTGCCGGTCAGCGCATGGCGTAACCGGGACGTGCGGTTGCTCTTTCTGGCTTCTTTGCTGATGTGGACTTGCAACATCATGTATGTGATCGACATGCCGTTGTATATCACCAATGACCTTGGGCTGTCAGAAGGGCTGGCCGGGCTGCTGATGGGGGCGGCGGCAGGGATAGAAATTCCTGCCATGTTACTCGCTGGTTATCTGGTCAAACGGCTGGGGAAACGCAAACTGATGCTGTATGCCGTCGCCAGTGGGGTGATTTTCTATGCTGGTCTGGTTGCCTTCCAGTTCAAAACTGCGCTGATGATCCTGCAATTGTTCAATGCGATTTTTATCGGAATTATTGCCGGTATCGGTATGCTCTATTTTCAGGATCTGATGCCGGGACGAGCAGGTTCGGCGACGACGTTATTCACCAACAGCATCTCAACCGGGGTGATTTTCGCCGGGTTATTGCAGGGGGCTATCGTGGAAAATTTCGGCCATTATCAGGTTTATTGGGTCGCAACAGGGCTGGCGCTGGTGGCGTTTGCGCTGATGTGGAAAGTAAAAGATGTCTGAGTTTTGAACACATAAAAAACCCGCGATTTACGAGGGTTTTTTATGCTTCGTATCCCAGAATCAGTTCATAAACGCGGGCTGTTTGCTCTCGTAGGTGGAGATGTTGGCTTCGTGCTGCAAAGTCAGGCCAATGCTGTCCAGACCGTTAATCATGCAGTGACGGCGGAAGCTGTCTATCTCAAACGGGTAGCTTTTATCGCCCGCTTGCACGGTCTGATTTTCCAGATCCACCACGAAGGTAATACCTTCATTGGCTTCGACCAGATTGAATAACTCATCAATCTGCGCATCACTCAACGTGATAGGCAGCAGTTGGTTATTAAACGAATTGCCGTAGAAGATGTCAGCGAAACTCGGCGCAATGACCGCGTGAAAACCGTAGTCGGTCAACGCCCACGGCGCATGTTCACGCGATGAACCGCAGCCGAAGTTTTCACGCGCCAACAGAATGCTTGCACCTTTATAACGTGGCTTGTTCAGCACGAAATCGGGGTTAGGTTTCTGCCCGGCATCGTCGAGAAACCGCCAGTCGTTAAACAGATGCTGACCAAAACCGGTGCGGGTGACTTTCTGCAAAAACTGCTTCGGAATAATGGCGTCGGTATCGACGTTAGCCGCATCCAGCGGAACCACCAGACCAATGTGTTGGGTAAATTTAGCCATGGTGTTCTCCTTAGTTCAGTTCACGAATGTCAGCGAAACGGCCGGTCACCGCCGCCGCCGCCGCCATTGCCGGGCTGACCAGATGGGTGCGGCCGCCGCGACCCTGACGGCCTTCGAAATTACGGTTGCTGGTGGACGCACAGCGCTCGCCAGGTTCCAGGCGGTCATTGTTCATCGCCAGGCACATTGAGCAGCCCGGCAGACGCCATTCAAATCCGGCTTCAATAAAGATCTTATCCAGGCCTTCTTCTTCCGCCTGTGCTTTGACTGGGCCTGAACCCGGAACCACAATCGCCTGCACGCCATTAGCCACTTTACGGCCTTTGGCTACCGCAGCCGCAGCGCGTAAGTCCTCAATACGTGAGTTGGTGCATGAACCGATAAATACTTTGTCTATGGCCACGTCGGTCAGTTTGATGCCCGGCTGCAAATCCATATAGGCCAGCGCTTTTTCTGCTGACGCGCGTTCAACCGGATCGCTGAACGATGATGGATTAGGGATCACCTGATTCACGGCCATCACCTGGCCTGGGTTGGTTCCCCAGGTGATTTGCGGCGCGATATCTGCCGCATTCAGGGTGACGGTTGCGTCAAATTTCGCATCGCTGTCGGTTTTCAGGGTTTTCCAGTAAGCGACAGCGGCGTCCCAGTCCTGACCTTTCGGCGCAAACTGGCGGCCCTTCAGGTAAGCAAAGGTGGTTTCATCGGCTGCCACCAGACCGGCTTTGGCGCCCATTTCGATGGCCATGTTGCACAAGGTCATTCGACCTTCCATGGAGAGCGCTTCAATCGCTTTACCACAGAATTCCACTACGTGGCCGGTACCGCCAGCACTGCCGGTTTTACCGATGATTGCCAGTACGATATCTTTCGCCGTGATGCCAGCAGGTGCATCGCCGGTGACTTCAATTTTCATGGTTTTGGCGCGGCCCTGTTTCAGGGTTTGCGTCGCCAGAACATGTTCCACTTCTGATGTGCCGATACCGAACGCCAGTGAGCCGAAGGCGCCGTGCGTCGCGGTATGCGAGTCACCGCAAACGATGGTCATGCCTGGCAAGGTCATACCCTGCTCAGGACCGATCACGTGAACGATGCCCTGGAAAGGGTGGTTCAGGTCATACAACTGCACTCCGAATTCTGCACAGTTCTTGATCAGTTCCTGCATCTGAATACGGGCCATTTCGCCGCTGGCATTGATGTCTTTGGTTTGCGTCGAGACGTTGTGGTCCATAGTGGCGAAGGTTTTGCCGGGTTGGCGCACTTTGCGGCCCATCGCGCGCAAGCCGTCAAACGCCTGCGGAGATGTCACTTCGTGGACCAGATGGCGGTCGATGTACAGCAGCGGTGTTTCGTTTTGCGCCTCGTACACCACATGCGCATCAAACAATTTCTGATATAAGGTCTTCGCCATGTTATGCCCCTTCGGCCACGAAGCGGGCAATAACATCGCCCATCTCGCTGGTGCCAATTGCGTTGTTACTGTTCGCCAAATCACCCGTGCGGTGACCCGCCTCTAATGCTTTATTCACTGCGTGTTCGATAGCGTTTGCTGCTTCGTCAGCCCCAAGGCTATAACGTAACAACAGAGCCGTTGAGAGAATTTGCGCAATCGGATTGGCGATGTTTTTACCTGCGATGTCCGGTGCAGAACCGCCCGCCGGCTCGAACAGGCCAAACGCCTGCTCATTCATGCTGGCTGATGGCAGCATGCCCATGGAGCCGGTGATCATCGCGCATTCGTCAGACAGGATATCGCCGAACAAGTTGGAGCAAAGCAGTACGTCGAACTGTGACGGGTCTTTGATCAACTGCATGGTAGCGTTGTCGATGTACATGTGGCTCAGGCTCACATCCGGGTAATCTTTAGCAATTTCGTTAACCACTTCGCGCCACATGATGGACGTTTGCAGCACGTTGGCTTTATCAATCGATGTCACTTTGCTGCGGCGTTTACGCGCAGACTCAAAGGCAATGCGCGCAATGCGTTCGATCTCAAAGCGGTAATAGACTTCGGTATCGAAGGCTTTTTCATGCATGCCCTGGCCTTCACGCCCTTTCGGCTGGCCGAAGTAGATGCCACCGGTCAGTTCGCGTACGCACAGAATATCGAAGCCTTTAGCTGCGATGTCGGCACGCAGCGGGCAGAACTCTTCCAGGCCCGGGTACAGGCGGGCAGGGCGCAGGTTGCTGAACAGCTTAAAGTGTTTACGCAGTGGCAGTAATGCGCCGCGCTCTGGTTGATCGTTGGGTGGCAGATGTTCCCATTTAGGGCCACCGACGGAGCCAAACAGGATCGCGTCCGCTTGTTCACAACCGGCAACGGTAGCCGGCGGCAACGGACTGCCGTGTTTGTCGATGGCTGCGCCACCCACATCGTATTCGCTGGTAGAGATTTTCAGGCCAAAACGCTGACGCACAGCGTCCAACACTTTATATGCCTGCTGCATGACTTCCGGGCCGATGCCGTCGCCGGGTAAGACGGCAATATGATGGGTCTTGCTCATGTTCACACCGTTTCCTGATTGTTTTGTTTTTCGGTTTGCAGGCGCTGTTTTTCGATTTCTACCTGCTTGCTGCGCCAGATACTGTTTAATACGTGGACCATCGCTTTGGCGGAGGATTCAACAATGTCTGTTGCCAGACCAACGCCGTGAAAGCGACGACCATTAAAGGAGACAACGATGTCCACCTGGCCTAATGCATCGCGGCCATGGCCTTTGGCGGTCAGCTGATATTTGACCAGCTCAATTTGATAACCGGTGATGCGGTTGATGGCCTGATAGACCGCGTCAACCGGACCGTTGCCGGTCGCGGCTTCGGTTTTTACTTCATCGCCGCTGGCCAGATTAACTGATGCGGTGGCCGTAATGCTGGAGCCGGACTGCACGCTGAAGTTGTCCAGACGGTAAAACTCTGGCTCTTCCTGTTGCTTATTAATGAACACCAGCGCTTCTAAATCGTAGTCAAACACCTGACCTTTTTTGTCGGCCAGTTTCAAAAATGCGGTGTACAGGTGATCCATATTATAGTCGGATTCTTTGTAGCCCATCTCTTCCATACGGTGCTTCACGGCAGCGCGGCCGGAGCGGGAAGTCAGGTTCAACTGAATCTGGTTCAGGCCGATGGATTCCGGGGTCATGATTTCGTAGTTTTCGCGATTTTTCAGCACGCCGTCCTGATGAATACCGGAGGAGTGAGCGAAAGCGTTAGAACCGACAATCGCTTTGTTGCCTGGGATCGGCATGTTGGTGATTTGGCTGACAATCTGGCTGGTGCGGTAGATCTCTTTGTGATTGATGTTGGTGTGCACGTTCATGTATTCAGAACGGGTGCGGATCGCCATGATCACCTCTTCCAACGCGGTATTCCCTGCGCGCTCACCAATGCCGTTCAGCGTGCCTTCAACCTGACGGGCACCGGCCTGAATTGCCGCGATGGAGTTACCCACGGCCATACCCAAGTCGTCGTGGCAGTGAACGGAGATAATCGCTTTATCAATGTTTGGTACGCGTTCGTACAAGTTGGTGATGATGCCCCCGAACTGCGTCGGGGTGGTGTAGCCGACGGTGTCAGGAATGTTAATCGTCGTCGCGCCTGCTTTAATTGCGGCTTCCACTACGCGGCACAGGTTATCCAGCGGGGTACGGCCAGCATCTTCGCAAGAGAACTCAACATCATCGGTATAATTGCGGGCGCGTTTCACTGAGTGGATCGCCATATCCAGCACCTGATCAAACGAGCGCTTCAGTTTGGACTCAATGTGCAGGGTAGATGTGGCCAGGAAGACGTGGATACGGAAAGCTTCGGCAACGCGCAAAGCTTCTGCTGCGGCATCAATATCGCCGTCTACGCAACGTGCCAGACCGCAAACCCGGCTGTTTTTAATCTGGCGGGCAATGGTCTGTACGGATTCGAAATCCCCCGGAGAGGAGACAGGGAAGCCGACTTCCATGACGTCAACGCCCATTCTTTCCAGCGCTATCGCAATTTGCAGTTTTTCTTTGACACTCAGGCTGGCCTGTAATGCCTGTTCACCATCACGCAGCGTAGTATCGAAAATAATGACTTGTTGGCTCATGGGTAGGTTCCTTGTCTGCTTTACTTTCACGCCGTGGAGGTAAAAAAAAACCCGCGCATCGGCGCGGGTTTAGTGTCTGTGGAAGAGGAAATCAGTTCTGATTTTCGGCCACTGGCTTACCGCGCAAATTTTCTGCGTTAAGTAGTAGGCCTGATAGACGAGTGATCATGAACATGGTTTCAGCTTCTCTTGAATTTGGATGATTAAATCAGGGTTTATTTAAACCGTTGCTTAAATTGATACGTGAATGCGCCGCGCATGTCAACCATTGTGGCGACAAAGGAGGTAGATCGCATGAGTATGAGAGTGAATCTCATTTGCTACAATATGCTGCGTGGCGGCGTTCATTTGAAGCAATCAAATGCTTAGAAGCTAGACAAGAAAAAAAAGGATGAACTGTCTGTTTTAGGACTATTTTTCAAGTTGACGAGCAAATATTCCAATGAATTCATCGTATTATAGTGTAGTTACCAATGCTTAATTAATTATTCAATTTCCATATATTGTTTAGGGTAATATTTTGTAGTTCTATATCATCCGTTTGAGAGTGAAAATTAAATTAATTGATACATTACATATATCACTGTTGACCTGGTCACCTCATTTTCTGGCGGGAATATGCTGAGTAAAATATGTTTGAAGTGGTGTGTTAACGCCAGTGTGAGTGTTATCCCGATGTATCTAAATATATGATGATTGATCTTTAATTATAAATAACGAAATATTTTCCTATCGGAGATAATAATGACTGAAAAATTAGCTGATATTCAGGCTGAAATAACGGCTTCGGCCGGGCATTTACGTAATGTCGATCTTAATTTACTGACCGTCTTTGACGCCGTTATGCAATTACAGAATATTACCCGTGCCTCGCAAATGCTGGGAATGTCTCAACCGGCCGTGAGCAACGCGGTATCGCGTTTGAAAATCATGTTTAACGATGATTTGTTTGTGCGCAGTGGACGGGGCATTCAGCCAACAACACGCGCCAGACAGTTGTTTGGGCCCATCCGTCAGGCACTGCAAACCGTAATGAATGAATTGCCGGGAGCAGGTTTTGACCCGCGCGTTAGCCAGCGCCAGTTTAATATTGCAATATGCAGTCCTCTGGATATTCTTCTCACTGCCGATATTATTAATTCGCTGGAAGCGACATCATCTTCTGTCAGCGTTAAGTTTCAAACGCAAATTTCAGACAGCATTGAAAATCAGTTACGTTATCAGAATATTGAATTTGTGATTGGTTATCGTCGCTTTGAGGGGACTGATTTTTGCAATCAAGAACTATTTACTGATGAACTGGTATTAGTGGCAGCACAAAACCATCCCCGAGTCAGTCCACATATGTCTGATGAGACATATCTTAATGAACAACATGCTGTTGTGATGTTAGATCGCCATTACTCATTCAGCCTTCCTTATTATGAATCTCCCTCCGTTCGTCCATTAATTGCGTTTCAGGGTACCGATTTAAACAGTGTAATGAATATTGTTTCGAGAACACATATGGTGGCGCTGGTTCCACGCTGGTTCCACGCTGGTTGGCGCAGGCGCACGCCGGGATATTAAACCTGACGGTCGTGCCCATTTCCTGGATGAATAATCAGTTGCCATGTTATTTGACCTGGCATGAATCTTCCTGCAAAGACAAAGGCAATATGTGGATGAAGTCACTGCTTGATACTTGCGAAGTGATTCGGTGCAAGTAATACCAGAAAGGGGATTATCTCCCACACCAATGTCTTAAGTGGTTTTTTATCCTGCGCGAAATCTTTCAATTTTTGCGTCTTTCGCGCAGGATCTATGTCCTTGATTGATACTCCGCCTTTTTTTCCTTTTCTCGTTTCCCTCCGATTTCTGAACCATAATTTGATTTGCCTGCCGTACCAGACTCGGTAGACTACGCAAATTGTTAATCATGGTGAGCAAATGCAAATAAATCCTCGGGTTTATTGCGGCTGGCTGTTCTTCTTTCCCCCCTCAGGCCGCAGGTTATGAACACGACTTTAACTGATTATCATCTTGTTGCTCGTTTCAGACAGCAACGGTCTTCACTGCCTGACCATACTGCTTTTCGTGAATGGTCTTTGGAACGTGAAACCACACTTACCTGGCTTGAAGCCGGTAAAAAAGTCGATCACCTGTCCCGCTTGTTATTGCAGTTGGGCGTTGAGACACAAGAGCGTGTCGCCATTTGCGGCAGTAATGGTATGGCGTGGACGCTGGCGGATATGGCCATTTTGCAGTTGCGTGCCATCACCGTACCCATTTATGCCACCAATACGGCTGCGCAGTCGGCTTATGTCTTAAATGATGCCGGGATCCGCACGTTGTTTATCCTCGGCCAGGCACAGTTTGATGCCGCCCTGCAACTGCGTGAACTCTGCCCGCAGTTGCAGCATATCCTGGTACTTGATGCCGATATCGATCTGCGCGGCGTCGCGATGGCCCGCCACGTCCATGCGCTGAGCGTGCCAGATATCTTGCTGGATGAGATGTTGCAGGCCCGTATCGCTGAGCGCAATTTGGAGGATCTGTTTACCCTGATTTACACCTCGGGCACGACTGGTGAACCCAAAGGGGTGATGCTCGATTACCGCAGTATTGGCACACAACTCCAGCAACATGAACAGCGACTGGCGCTGTCAGAGCGCGATGTTTCATTGTGCTTCCTGCCACTGGCGCATGTTTTTGAACGTGCATGGAGTTTTTTCGTCATGCATTGCGGGGCACAGAACGTTTACCTGCGGGATACCGATGCGGTGCGCGACGCGTTGCAAGCGATCAAACCGACCGTGATGTGTGCGGTGCCACGTTTTTATGAAAAGGTCTTCAGCGCCATTAATCAGAAAGTCGCGCACTCCGGTTATATCAAAAAGAAGCTGTTCCATTGGGCGATGGCTTGTGGGCGCGAGAAATTTCTGTCTGAAAGGCAAGGTGCTACCCCTTCATGGTGGCAGAAACGCCAGTATGCGCTGGCGGATAAACTGGTGCTGGGCAAACTGCGCAGTGTATTGGGCGGTAATCTGCGTTTTCTGCCTGCGGCAGGCGCCAGCCTCGACGATAATGTGATCTTGTTCTTCGAATCCATTGGTCTGAAGATCAAATACGGCTACGGTCTGACGGAAACCTGTGCGACCGTGACCTGTTGGGAAGAGGAAAATTTCCAGTTTGGTTCGGTCGGGACAGCGCTACCCCTGATTGAAGTGCGTATTGGTGAGGAAAACGAAATTCAGGTGCGCGGACCGACGCTGTTTCGCGGTTATTTCAATAAGCCGCAAGAGACTGCTGACAGTTTTACAGCCGATGGTTGGTTCAAAACCGGCGACGCAGGAAAGTGCGATGAGCAAGGTAATCTGTTTGTCACCGAGCGTTTAAAAGATTTGATGAAAACGTCGGGCGGTAAATATATCGCGCCACAGCGCATAGAAGGAACGTTGGTTCAGGACCGCTATATTGAACAGGCGGCGGTGATTGCCGACGCTAAGCATTTTGTTTCCGCACTTATTGTGCCGGATTTTAATGCGCTGATTGAATATGCCCAGATGCACCATATTGATTACCTTAACCGCGAAAGCCTGCTGAAGAATGAGCAGATCCTATCGCTGTTTACTTATCGTGTGCGCGAAATCCAGCATGAGTTGGCAAGCTATGAGCAGGTGAAAAAATTCGCTTTGCTGACGTCGCCGTTTACCATGGAAGCTGGCGAGTTGACGCCAACACTGAAGCTGCGGCGCAAAATTATCCTGCAGAGATATAAAAAAGAGGTCGACACTTTCTATTGTGATTAAGGTCACAGTATTGACCCGATACACTGCATTGGGTCGGGTTTTTCGCCATATGGAGGATTTTTCTCATCCCTTCCAGCCTAAAACCCGCCCTGGATTGCTACACAATGCCGTCATAATTTAATGCTGTAATTTGTTCTCCCTTCCTGATATTCCTGAGTAGTAGCTTCAGTTGAGTAGTGTTTTGTCTGGAGAGAACCGGACATAGCAGTGCGACACAATAACCCTGCGGTTATTCCGGCATTTTGCCGTTTGCCTGACCTAAATTCAGACGTTAAGGTACTGAGTTAAGTTCGCGTAATCCGATAAGAACAACAGGGCTTAGCCCTCTTACCTGGAATGAGTGGAAATGATTTCCATCACTCCTTTGAGTTGCTTACTTACCCGGGCAATTCACTTATTAAAAATAAGTCATCCTATTAGAAGCAAAAAGCCTGGAGGCAAAACCATGGAGATGTTGTCAGGAGCCGAGATGGTCGTGCGATCGTTAATCGACCAGGGGGTTAAACACGTATTCGGTTATCCCGGCGGAGCGGTGCTGGATATCTATGATGCCCTGCATACGGTCGGCGGGATTGATCACGTGCTGGTGAGACATGAGCAGGGTGCTGTTCATATGGCTGATGGTTATGCCCGTGCCACTGGCGACGTAGGCGTGGTGTTGGTGACTTCCGGTCCCGGCGCAACCAATGCCATTACCGGTATCGCTACGGCCTATATGGATTCCATTCCGCTGGTGGTGCTGTCTGGTCAGGTACACAGTTCACTTATTGGCTACGATGCCTTCCAGGAATGTGACATGGTGGGGATCTCCCGCCCGGTGGTCAAACACAGCTTCCTGGTCAAGCGCGCAGAAGACATTCCTACAGTACTTAAGAAAGCGTTCTATCTGGCTTCCACCGGCCGTCCTGGTCCGGTCGTGGTTGACCTGCCAAAAGACGTGGTGAATCCGCAGATAAAATTCCCGTATGCCTACCCGGACCACGTCAGCTTGCGCTCCTATAATCCGACCGTTCAGGGGCACCGGGGGCAGATTAAACGCGCCCTGCAAACCCTGCTGGCGGCGAAAAAACCGGTGCTGTACGTGGGCGGCGGAGCGATCAATTCAGAATGTCATGCAGAGCTTTTACAGCTGGCAGAAAAACTTAATTTGCCGGTCACCACCTCCCTCATGGGACTGGGCGCTTTCCCTGGAACCCATCGTCAGAGCATCGGTATGCTAGGCATGCATGGTACCTATGAAGCCAACATGACCATGCACAACGCCGATTTGATTTTCGGCGTGGGGGTGCGTTTTGACGACCGTACTACTAACAATCTGGCCAAGTACTGCCCAAATGCCACGATCATGCATATCGATATCGACCCGACGTCGATCTCCAAAACGGTCAGTGCAGATATTCCGATTGTTGGCGATGCCAAACAGACCCTGGAGCAGATGCTCGAGCTGCTGGCACACAGTGATGAGAAGCAGGAATACGACGCGCTGCGTGACTGGTGGCAAAGTATCGAACAGTGGCGCAGTAAACATTGTCTCAGCTATGACAAGAACAGCGGCACCATTAAGCCTCAGGCGGTCATTGAGACGCTGCATCGCCTGACCAAAGGGGATGCCTATGTTACCTCTGATGTCGGGCAGCACCAGATGTTTGCGGCGCTGTACTACCAATTTGATAAACCACGTCGCTGGATAAACTCCGGTGGTCTCGGCACCATGGGCTTTGGTTTACCGGCGGCGCTCGGTGTGAAACTGGGTTTGCCGGATGAAACGGTCATTTGCGTCACCGGTGACGGCAGCATCCAGATGAACATTCAGGAGCTTTCTACCGCACTGCAATATGATTTGCCGGTGATCGTGGTCAACCTGAATAACGGTTACCTCGGTATGGTGAAGCAGTGGCAGGATATGATTTATTCTGGCCGTCATTCCCAGTCATACATGCAGTCACTGCCTGATTTCGTGAAACTGGCGGAAGCTTACGGGCACGTGGGGATTGCCATTCGCACCCCGGATGAACTGGAAAGCAAACTGGCGCTCGCGCTGGAACAGAAAAACCGTCTGGTATTTGTGGATATCAGCGTAGATGAAACAGAACACGTTTACCCTATGCATATCCGAGGCGGTGCGATGGACGAAATGTGGTTAAGCAAAACGGAGAGGACCTGATCATGCGCCGGATTTTATCAGTATTGCTGGAGAACGAATCGGGCGCGCTGTCCCGTGTGGTTGGTCTGTTCTCGCAACGCGGCTACAACATTGAAAGCCTCACCGTGGCCCCGACCGATGACCCAACCCTGTCACGCATGACCATTCAAACAGTGGGTGACGCTAAGGTGCTTGAGCAGATCGAAAAGCAGCTGCACAAACTGGTGGACGTGTTACGCGTCAACGAGCTGGTGCAAGGCGCTCACGTTGAGCGTGAAATCATGCTGGTTAAGCTTCAGGCTTCTGGTTATGGCCGCGAAGAGGTGAAAAGATCCACCGAGATTTTCCGCGGTCAAATCGTTGATGTCACGGCAACGCTTTACACTGTGCAACTGGCGGGGACCAGCGACAAACTGGATGCTTTCCTGGCGACCGTGCGTGATGTGGCTGAAATTGTCGAAGTAGCCCGTTCCGGCGTCGTCGGTGTTTCGCGTGGCGATAAAGTGATGCGTTAAAAACACAATGCTGTCGCCACAGGGATTTGATTGGCGAGAGGCATCCATGGCCCGTCAAAAGCCCAACTTCAGGTTGGGCTTTTGTTTTTTCTCAAGGTTGATCGGATAGAATATCGACATGAATGTTTCGGGTGAAACGATTCGGTAAAACACCTTGCTCAGCAGGGTCTTCTGCGGTTAGATAACAACACTTATCTTAATCATACCGCTACTCAGGCGCGTTTTTGCGCCTTATTAGAGCGGATAAAAGAGAGCAGAAACGTCTCTTTCAGCCTGTGCGGCTGAACACTTCAGAGCGGCTGCATTTCATTTTATGAGCAATCAAAGGGGTTTTCTCGGTGAAACTGGATGAAATCGCGAGGTTAGCGGGCGTTTCGCGGACGACTGCCAGTTATGTGATTAACGGCAAAGCGAAGCAGTATCGTGTCAGCGATAAGACAGTTGATAAAGTCATGGCTGTCGTGAAGGAACATAACTACCACCCGAATGCCGTGGCGGCAGGTTTGCGCGCGGGCAGAACCCGTTCTATCGGGCTGGTCATCCCTGATCTTGAAAATACCAGCTACACCAAAATCGCCAATTATCTTGAGCGTCAGGCCCGCCAGCGGGGGTATCAATTGCTGATTGCCTGCTCGGAAGACCAGCCAGACAATGAAATGCGCTGCGTCGAGCATCTGTTGCAGCGTCAGGTTGATGCGATCATTATTTCCACGTCATTGCCGCCTGAGCACCCTTTTTATCAGCGCTGGGTGAATGATAATTTCCCGATCATTGCACTGGACCGCGCCCTTGATCCTGAACATTTCATCAGCGTAGTGGGTGCTGATCAAGAAGATGCGCTGATGCTGGCGCAGGAGTTGCGTTCGTTCCCGGCTGAATCGGTTCTTTATCTGGGCGCGTTACCGGAGCTCTCCGTCAGTTTCCTGCGCGAACAGGGTTTCCGTCAGGCCTGGGCCGACGACGCACGCGAGCCACAGTATCTTTATGCTAATGCCTATGACCGCGAATCTGCCGGGATTGCCTTTGCTGAATGGCTGAAAACCCATCCGATGCCGCAGGCGCTTTATACCACCTCATTTCAGTTGTTGCAGGGCGTGATGGATGTGGCGCTTAAGCAGCAGGGACGTCTGCCGATCGATTTAGTGATCGCCACCTTTGGTGACAATGAACTCCTCGATTTCCTCGACTGTCCCGTTCTGGCTGTCGCGCAACGCCATCGCGATGTGGCTGAACGGGTATTGGAACTGGTATTGGGCTGCCTTGATGAACCGAAGAAACCGAAAGCGGGGCTGACCCGTATTCGCCGTAATCTGTTCCGCCGCGGACGGTTGAGTCGCAAGTAAACCCGGTAAACGGCATGACGGGCTTTCTTGACACCAAGCCCGTCTTTTTTACTCTTTCTGAATCCAGCCTGTTAATTAGTAAAACGCGCCGAAAAAATAACCCATACTTTCTTAAGGGATATTTTGGGAAATATCTTAATGCCTGAATTATTAGCAAATGTTTTCCTGCGTTATTTCTCTGATATAAACCGTTAAATCAATTTTAAAATACGTTAATACCGGCTTTAAAAGTGCTGTAGAATTCACGCCGTCATTTTGACGAGGCTTTTTAAGGCCTTTTCATCCAATGAAAATGTAGAAGAAGGCTTGCAGTATGCGGCCTGGCAACATGAGTGATGTCGTTTTAGCAGTCAGCGTTTAAAAAGAGGCCAAAATTTCTTTCAGACGTTAAACAGGTTAAGAAATGAGAGATCGATAGCAGAAGAATACAAATAGCTAAATAATGTTCAATTTGATTTATTTTTAATCATCATTATTTTTTCTACGAAATTTCCTCAACTAATCATGATGTTATTTTCTATTCCTCGACAAAAAAAACCTACCTCATTGCGACGCGTCTTCCTGACGCTCAGTAAATATTGCCAAACCGCCTCCGCTCTGGCTTGACAAGGTTTTAAAACCATCCGTAAACTCTTTTAAGTGGGAATTTGTGGAGGAAAGTGGTGATCATGGTTATAGAGGGGTAGAACGGTCATGTTTCGTGGCGCGACGATGGTTAACCTCGACAGCAAAGGGCGACTTGCCGTACCCACCCGATACCGGGATTTGCTGAGCGAAGAATCGCAAGGTCAAATGGTTTGCACCATAGACCTCCATCACCCATGCCTCCTCTTATACACCCTGCCCGAATGGGAAGTTATCGAACAAAAATTGTCCCGTCTGTCGAGTATGAACCCTGTCGAGCGCCGTATTCAGCGCCTGCTGTTGGGACATGCAAGTGAATGTCAGATGGATAACGCCGGGCGTCTGCTCATCGCAACCACATTGCGTCAGCACGCCGGGCTAGCCAAAGAAGTGATGCTGGTTGGACAGTTCAATAAGTTCGAACTGTGGGATGAACAGACCTGGTATCAACAAGTTAAGGAAGACATTGACGCTGAACAATCGTCTCAGGAACCGCTTTCTGACCGATTACAGGACTTGTCACTATAAGCATGGTTGAAAATTATAAGCACACATCCGTTTTGCTGGATGAGGCCGTGAATGGCCTGAACATTCGCCAGGATGGAATTTACATCGATGGAACTTTTGGCCGTGGTGGCCATTCGCGTTTGATTCTGTCCCAGCTTGGGCCGGATGGACGCCTGCTTGCTATTGATCGCGACCCTCAGGCCATTAAAGCCGCAGAAGCGATAAACGATCCCCGCTTTTCCATTGTCCATGGTCCTTTCTCTGATTTGGCGCAATACGTTAAAGATCGTGGCCTGGAAGGCAAGATTGACGGCGTGTTGCTGGATCTTGGCGTCTCTTCGCCGCAATTGGACGATGCCGAACGCGGCTTTTCGTTTATGCGTGATGGGCCGCTGGATATGCGTATGGACCCGACGCGCGGCTACTCTGCTGCTGAATGGCTGATGAAAGCCGAAGAAGAAGATATTGCCTGGGTGTTGAAAACTTTTGGCGAAGAGCGTTTTGCCAAACGTATAGCGCGCGCCATCGTTGAGCGTAACCGCGAACAACCGATGACCCGTACTAAAGAGTTGGCTGACCTGATCACCCATGCGTCGCCGTTTCGCGAGAAACATAAGCATCCGGCGACCCGTAGCTTCCAGGCGATCCGTATTTACATCAACAGCGAACTGGAAGAGATCGAACGCGCGCTGGATGGCGCACTGGAGATCCTGGCAACCGACGGGCGTCTGTCGGTGATCAGTTTCCATTCGTTGGAAGATCGCATCGTGAAACGCTTTATCCGCCAGCACAGTCGAGGCGCACAGGTTCCCGCTGGGATCCCGATGACCGAAGCGCAGATTGCTGAACTGGGTGGCCGTTCCCTGAAGCCGGTCGGGAAAATGAAGCCTTCTGATGCTGAAGTGTCTGAAAATCCACGTGCCCGCAGCTCGGTCTTACGGTTTGCCGAGAGAACGGCATTGTGATTGGTAATGAGAGACATGGGCTGGTTGGTGTCATCACCAGCGACATTTTGCGTAATGGCAAGTTACCCATGATTTTGCTGATTGCCGTATTGGTAAGCGCCATTTTTGTTGTGACAACGTCTCACAAGACGCGCTTATTGACGGCCCAAAGAGAGCAACTGGTACTGGAACGGGACGCGCTGGATATTGAGTGGCGCAACTTAATCCTGGAAGAGAATGCTCTCGGCGATCACAGCCGTGTAGAACGCATCGCAACGGAGAAATTGCAGATGCAACATGTTGATCCATCGCAAGAAAATATTGTGGTTCAACCTTAAAATGCTCATGGAGAAGATTAGCAACTGATGAAAGCAGCACGCAAAACGAAGTTAAAACGTCCTGAAGATCAAGCCAGCTTTATCAGCTGGCGTTTTGCGTTGCTGTGCGGTTGTATTCTTCTCGCTCTGGTGGGGTTGATGCTGCGGGTCGCTTATCTGCAAGTTATCAACCCGGATCGTCTGGTTAAAGAGGGCGATCTCCGTTCATTGCGAGTGCAAACCATTGAAACTTCGCGTGGCATGATCACCGACCGTGCTGGACGCCCTTTGGCCGTGAGCGTACCGGTCAATGCGATCTGGGCCGATCCGAAAGAAATTAACGATCGCGGTGGTATCACGGTAGATACCCGCTGGAAAGCCTTGTCCGATGCTTTAAATACTCCTCTTGATCAACTTTCTGCCCGCATCAATGCCAATCCGAAAGGACGCTTTGTCTATCTGGCGCGGCAGGTTAATCCATCGATTGGCGAGTATATCCACAAACTGAAACTTCCCGGTATCTCACTGCGTCAAGAATCGCGCCGTTATTATCCGGCAGGGCAGGTGACTGCGCATGTTATCGGTGTAACCAATATTGACGGTCAGGGTATCGAAGGTGTGGAAAAAAGCTTTGATCGTTGGCTGACCGGAAAACCGGGCGAACGTACCATCCGTAAAGACCGCTTCGGGCGCGTTATCGAAGATATCTCGTCGGTAGACAGTCAGGCTGCGCACAATCTTGCACTAAGCATCGACGAACGTTTACAGGCATTGGTTTATCGCGAACTGAACAACGCCGTGGCGTTCAACAAAGCTGAGTCAGGCACTGCGGTTCTGGTCGATGTACAGACTGGCGAAGTACTGGCGATGGCCAACAGCCCTTCCTACAATCCGAATAATTTGCCGGATACGCCAAAAGAAGCCATGCGTAACCGCGCCATTACGGACATCTTCGAGCCGGGTTCCACCGTCAAGCCAATGGTGGTCATGACGGCACTAAAAAACGGTGTGGTGAAAGAAAACAGCGTTCTTAACACCCTGCCGTACTACGTTAATGGTCACGAAATTAAAGACGTGGCCCGATATCCTGAGCTTTCAGTGACGGGTGTCTTACAGAAGTCGAGTAACGTCGGTGTATCAAAAATGGCGTTAGCGATGCCGTCCGCAGAGCTGGTAGATACTTACTCGCGATTCGGATTGGGAAAACCGACCAATTTGGGGCTGGTTGGAGAAAGCAGTGGCTTATACCCTAAAAAACAACGGTGGTCTGACATAGAGAGGGCCACCTTCTCTTTCGGCTACGGGCTAATGGTGACTCCACTTCAGTTAGCGCGTGTCTATGCAACGATCGGCAGCCTGGGTATTTATCGGCCACTGTCGATCACTAAAGTTGATCCCCCTGTTTCCGGTGAACGCATCTTCCCTGAACCGCTGGTACGTACCGTGGTTCACATGATGGAAAGCGTGGCATTACCGGGCGGAGGTGGCGTGAAAGCCGCTATCAAGGGTTATCGTATTGCGATTAAAACCGGTACGGCGAAGAAAGTCGGTCCGGACGGCAAATACGTTAACCGCTATATCGCTTATACCGCTGGCGTAGCACCTGCCAGCAACCCACGCTTTGCGCTTGTGGTGGTCATCAACGATCCCCAGGGTGGTAAATATTACGGTGGTGCCATTTCAGCGCCAGTCTTCGGTGCCATCATGGGGGGCGTACTGCGCACCATGAACATTGAACCTGATGCGCTAACTGCCAGTGAAAATGACGCAATAGTTGACAATCAAAAAGAGGCTTCAGGTGGCAGATCGTAATTTGCGCGACCTACTGGCGCCCTGGGTGAGTGATGCCCCGGATGTAGCGCTGAGAGAGTTGATTTTAGACAGCCGCGTTGCGGCTGCCGGAGATCTGTTCGTCGCGATTTCAGGCCATACCAACGACGGACGTCGTTTTATTCCACAGGCCATTGCACAAGGTGTGGCTGCTGTGGTGGCCGAGGCTCAGGGAGAAAAAGAGCATGGTGCAGTATGCCAGATGCATGGTGTGCCGGTTATCTATCTCAATCATCTGAACGTACTGTTGTCTGAGCTGGCCGGGCGTTTCTACGCTGAGCCAGGCAAGGCATTACGTTTGGTGGGTGTGACCGGAACCAACGGCAAAACCACCACCACTCAGCTACTCGCGCAATGGGCGCAGCTGCTGGGTGATACCGGTGCGGTAATGGGGACGGTGGGCAATGGTTTGCTCGATCGTGTGGTCCCCGCCGAAAACACCACCGGTTCTGCCGTACAGGTACAGCACATATTGGCCGAACTGGTACAACAGGGCGCAACCTTTGCGGCGATGGAAGTCTCTTCGCACGGGCTGGTTCAACACCGCGTGGCAGCACTACCCTTTGCAGCGGCCGCATTTACCAACCTGAGCCGTGATCACCTCGACTACCACGGTGATATGCAAAGTTACGAAGCAGCCAAATGGCAGCTTTTCGCTACGCATCAGGTGGGGCAAAAAATTATTAATGCTGATGACGAAGTAGGATTGCGTTGGCTGGCAACATTGCCGGATGCTGTCGCTGTCAGCATGGAAGATAAGATCCCGGCCAACTGGAAAGGCCGCTGGCTGGTGGCACGTGGCGTGGATTATCACGATAACGGCGCCAGCGTAAACATCGACTCCAGCTGGGGCGAAGGCCAACTGGAAAGCCGTCTGATGGGCGCTTTCAACGTGAGTAATCTGTTAGTGGCACTGGCAACGTTATTGTCACTGGATTACCCGCTGGCGCAGCTGCTTGCAGCAGGTTCACAACTACAGCCGGTTTGCGGTCGTATGGAAGTCTTCAATGCGCCCGGCAAGCCGACCGTGGTGGTCGATTACGCCCACACGCCGGATGCCCTCGAGAAAGCCCTTGCGGCAGCACGTCTGCACTGCAAAGGCCAGCTGTGGTGCGTGTTTGGTTGCGGTGGTGACCGTGACAAAGGTAAGCGCCCACTGATGGGTGGCATTGCCGAACAATACGCCGATCGCGTGATCGTGACCGATGACAATCCTCGCAGCGAAGAGCCTGGTGCGATTGTGGCCGATATTCTGGCCGGCCTGCTGGATGCAGGACGTGCGCTGGAAATCCACGGTCGTGCTGAAGCGGTGACCAGCGCCATCATGCAAGCGTCGGAAAATGATGTGGTACTGATTGCCGGTAAAGGTCATGAAGATTATCAACTGGTAGGTAACCAACGCCTGGATTACTCCGACCGCGTAACTGCCGCCCGTTTGCTGGGGGTAGTCGCATGATCCGCGTCTCCCTTCAGACTCTTACCCACGTGCTTAACGCCGAACTTATTGGTAGCGATACGCAGATTGCTAGCGTAACGACTGACACCCGAAAAATTGAAGCTGGTGGGCTGTTTATCGCCCTGAAAGGCGAAAAATTCGATGCTCATGACTTTGCTGCTGATGCCATTGCTGCGGGAGCCGGAGCCTTGTTGGTAAGTAAGCGCTTACGGGTGGAGCTGCCGCAACTCGTGGTTGCCGATACCCGCATTGCACTGGGCCAACTGGGTGCGTGGGTGCGCCAGCAGGTGCCGGCCCGCGTTGTGGGTCTGACTGGCTCATCCGGCAAAACCTCGGTGAAAGAGATGACTGCCGCGATTTTGCGTCAGTGTGGCAATGTGCTGTATACCGCTGGCAATTTCAATAATGATATCGGCGTGCCGCTAACCCTGTTGCGACTGACTGCAGAGCATGACTTTGCGGTGATCGAAATGGGTGCTAATCATCTGGGCGAAATTGCCTACACCGCCGATCTGGCCAGGCCAGAAACGGCGCTGGTCAATAATCTCTCCGCTGCCCACCTTGAGGGCTTTGGCTCGCTGGCGGGTGTGGCGCAGGCCAAAGGCGAAATTTTCGAAGGCTTGCCAGCCGAAGGCGTGGCTATCCTCAATGCCGACAGCAACGACTGGCCGCACTGGCAGCGTCACCTGAACAATAAAACCGTCTGGCGTTTCTCGCCGGATGCCGCTGATGGCGTTGATTTCTACGCAACAGACATTCAATTCAGCCCACTAAACACCGCATTCACCCTGCACTCACCGCAAGGCTCTTTGGCTGTTTCCCTGCCATTGCCGGGGCGTCACAATATTGCTAACGCGCTTGCCGCTGCTGCACTGGCATTGTCAGTCGGCGCCAGTCTGGAGGCTGTACGTGAAGGTCTAGCCACCCTGCAAGCCGTACCGGGACGTCTGTTCCCAGTCGTATTGAGTGAGGGTAAAACCCTGCTTGATGACAGCTATAACGCTAACGTCGGTTCAATGACCGCCGCTGCGCAGACGCTGGCCGAGATGCCAGGCTACCGCGTGATGGCGGTGGGCGACATGGCTGAACTCGGTGCTGAAACTGAAAATTGTCACCGTCAGGTGGGAGAAGCCATCCGTGAAGCCGGGATCGATAAAGTGTTTAGTATTGGTCATGCCAGCCGCGTCATCAGTGACGCCAGTGGCTGTGGCGAACATCTTCAGGATAAGGCAGCCCTGACGGCCCGTTTAACGAGCTTACTGTCTGAACATGCGGTCATTACCGTTTTAATTAAAGGTTCACGTAGTGCCGCCATGGAGCAGGTAGTACGGGCATTACAGGAGAATTCAACATGTTAGTTTGGCTGGCCGAACATTTGGTCAAATATTATTCGGGCTTCAACGTCTTTTCCTATTTGACGTTTCGCGCCATCGTCAGTCTGCTGACGGCTCTGTTCATCTCTTTATGGATGGGGCCGCGCATGATTGCGCGTCTGCAGAAAATGTCTTTTGGTCAGGTTGTGCGTAACGACGGCCCGGAATCACATTTCAGTAAACGCGGCACGCCAACCATGGGCGGTCTGATGATCCTCACGTCAATCACCATCTCGGTATTGATGTGGGCTTATCCTTCTAACCCTTATGTCTGGTGCGTTCTGTTTGTTCTGATCGGCTATGGCATCGTCGGTTTTGTCGATGACTACCGCAAAGTGGTACGCAAGGACACCAAGGGCCTGATCGCCCGCTGGAAATACTTCTGGCAGTCGGTGATTGCGCTGGCGGCGGCCTTTGTTATGTACGCCATTGGCAAAGATACTCCGGCCACTGAGCTGGTCGTGCCGTTCTTCAAAGACATCATGCCGCAGCTGGGATTGCTCTACATCCTGCTGAGCTATTTCGTGATTGTCGGCACCAGTAATGCCGTAAACCTCACCGATGGTCTGGATGGTTTGGCGATTATGCCCACCGTCTTCGTCGCTGGTGGTTTTGCGCTGGTGGCCTGGGCGACGGGGAACATGAACTTTGCCAACTACCTGCATATCCCTTATCTGCGGCATGCCGGTGAATTAGTGATTGTCTGTACGGCGATAGTCGGTGCAGGTCTGGGTTTCCTGTGGTTTAACACCTATCCGGCTCAGGTGTTTATGGGTGATGTTGGCTCACTGGCACTGGGGGGCGCGCTTGGCACTATCGCCGTCTTGCTACGACAGGAATTCTTACTGGTGATTATGGGTGGCGTGTTCGTGGTTGAAACGCTGTCGGTCATCTTGCAGGTTGGGTCCTTTAAGTTACGTGGTCAGCGCATTTTCCGTATGGCGCCTATTCATCACCACTACGAGCTTAAAGGTTGGCCGGAACCGCGTGTCATCGTGCGCTTCTGGATCATTTCGCTGATGCTGGTGCTGATTGGCCTGGCGACGCTGAAGGTGCGGTAATTATGGCTGACTATCTGGGTAAAAAAGTCGTCATTATCGGGTTGGGCCTGACCGGGCTTTCCTGTGTTGATTTCTTTATGGCGCGTGGCGTAACGCCGCGCGTTATTGATACCCGCGTCAGCCCGCCGGGTCTGGACAAACTGGCGGACAGCATTGAGCGTCATCTTGGTTCATTGAACGAAGAGTGGCTGCTGGATGCTGATTTGATCGTTGCCAGTCCGGGAATGGCGCTGGCGACGCCGGCATTGAGCGCAGCTGCCGAAGCCGGTGTGGAAGTCGTGGGTGATATCGAATTGTTTTGCCGCGAAGTGCAGACACCGATCGTAGCGATCACTGGCTCAAACGGTAAAAGTACCGTCACCACACTGGTCGGCGAGATGGCAAAAGCTGCAGGCTGGAAAGTTGGCGTCGGTGGCAACATTGGTTTGCCGGTTCTGACCATGCTTGATCAAGAGTACCAGCTGTTTGTCCTGGAGTTGTCCAGCTTCCAGCTTGAAACAACACACAGTCTGCACGCAGCCGCTGCCACTATTTTGAACGTGACCGAAGATCATATGGATCGCTATCCGTTCGGCTTGCAGCAGTACCGTGCGGCCAAACTGAAAGTCTATGAGAACGCCAAACTGTGCGTAGTCAATGCGGATGATGCTCTCACGATGCCTGTACGCGGAGCAGATAAGCGCTGCGTCAGCTTCGGCGTAGACGTGGGCGATTACCACCTGACCCGCCAGCAAAACGATATCTGGCTGCGCGTGCGCGGCGAGAAGGTCCTGAATACCAAAGAGATGCCATTAACGGGCCGCCACAATTACACCAACGCGTTGGCTGCACTGGCGCTGGCCGATGCTGTCGGTATTCCTCAGTCATCAAGTTTGCAAGCACTCACTCATTTTACCGGTCTGGCACACCGCTATCAGACGGCGTGGCAGCACAATGGCGTACGCTGGATTAACGATTCCAAAGCCACCAATGTAGGCAGCACCGAAGCCGCACTCAACGGCATTCAGGTTGACGGAACGCTGCATTTGTTACTGGGCGGTGATGGGAAATCTGCCGATTTCTCTCCGCTGGCGCGTTACCTACAAGGTGACAACATTCGGATTTACTGTTTTGGTCGTGACGGTGGCGAGTTGGCAGAACTGCGTCCTGAAGTTTCATCGACCTTTGAAACGATGGAACAAGCCATGCGTGATATCAGCGGCCGCATCACTGCAGGCGATTTGGTGCTGTTGTCTCCGGCCTGTGCCAGTCTCGACCAATTCCGCAGTTTTGAGCAACGTGGCGACGTTTTTGCAGCCTTGGCTAAGGAGCTTGGCTGATGCGCATTCCCGGACTGGGCCTGATTGGCAAATTCAACGATTGGGTGATGGGCGTTAAAGATAACGACGCCGTCACGCTGGTGCTCTACGACCGAACGTTGTTGTGGCTGACCTTTGGGCTGGCAATTATCGGGTTTGTGATGGTGACGTCCGCCTCTATGCCAATCGGGCAGCGTCTGGCAGATGACCCTTTCCTGTTTGCCAAACGTGATGCGATTTATCTCGGGCTGGCTTTTGGTATGTCACTGGTGACGCTGCGGGTGCCAATGATCGTCTGGCAGCGTTACAGCAATATTCTGCTGCTGATCTCCATCGTGATGTTGCTGGTGGTGCTGGTGGTGGGGAGCTCGGTTAACGGTGCATCCCGCTGGATCTCCTTCGGGCCGCTGCGTATTCAGCCGGCCGAGTTTTCCAAGCTGTCGCTGTTTTGTTATTTGGCCAGTTATCTGGTGCGTAAGGTTGAAGAAGTTCGCAGCAACTTCTGGGGCTTCTGTAAACCGATGGGCGTGATGGTGATTCTGGCGGTTCTGCTGTTGGCACAGCCTGACCTCGGTACGGTGGTGGTGCTGTTTATCACCACACTCGCCATGCTGTTTCTGGCGGGTGCAAAAATGTGGCAGTTTCTGGCGATTATCGGCTCCGGTGCTTTCGCGGTGGTCCTGCTTATCGTGGCGGAGCCTTACCGTATGCGTCGCGTGACATCGTTCTGGAATCCGTGGGCGGATCCCTTCGGCAGTGGCTATCAATTAACCCAGTCCCTGATGGCATTTGGGCGCGGTGAGTTTTGGGGCCAGGGCCTGGGTAACTCGGTGCAAAAGCTCGAGTATTTGCCCGAGGCACACACTGACTTTATCTTCTCTATTTTAGGCGAAGAATTGGGGTATTTCGGTGTGGTACTCGCCCTGTTAATGGTATTCTTCGTCGCTTTTCGTGCTATGTCCATCGGCCGACGTGCGCTGGAGCTTGATCAGCGCTTTTCCGGCTTTTTGGCCTGCTCGATTGGTGTGTGGTTTAGTTTCCAGGCACTGGTCAACGTCGGCGCTGCTGCGGGGATGTTACCGACTAAAGGTCTGACGCTGCCGCTGATAAGTTACGGCGGTTCGAGCCTGATTATTATGTCGACAGCCATTGTGCTGTTGCTGCGAGTTGATTTCGAAACGCGTCTGGCAAAAGCCCAGGCGTTTGTAAGGAGTGCCCGATGAGTGGCGAGACCAAGCGTTTAATGGTGATGGCTGGCGGCACCGGCGGGCACGTGTTCCCCGGTTTGGCTGTTGCACATCATTTGATGGCGCAAGGCTGGGAAGTGCGTTGGTTAGGCACAGCAGACAGAATGGAAGCGGATCTGGTGCCTAAGAACGGCATTGAGATTGACTTCATTCAGATATCCGGTCTGCGTGGAAAAGGTCTGAAAGCGCAACTCACCGCACCGCTTCGCATCTATCATGCGTGGCGTCAGGCGAAAACCATCATGCGTCGTTTCCAGCCGGATGTGGTGCTGGGGATGGGCGGTTATGTTTCCGGCCCGGGCGGGCTGGCAGCGTGGTCATGCGGTATTCCTGTGGTGCTGCACGAGCAAAATGGTATTGCCGGGCTGACTAACCGCTGGCTGTCACGCATTGCCAAAACCGTATTACAGGCTTTCCCTGGTGCTTTTCCCAATGCGCAAGTGGTGGGGAATCCGGTCCGTACCGACGTATTAGCGTTGCCGCTGCCAGAAGTGCGCTTTGCTGGCCGACAGGGGCCGATTCGTGTGTTAGTGATCGGTGGCAGTCAGGGGGCGCGAGTACTCAATCAGAGCATGCCTGAGTTGGCCGCGCTGATGGGCGACAAAATTACCCTCTGGCATCAGGTCGGTAAAGGTGCGCTGGAGTCAGTGAATCAAGCCTATGCCAAGGGCGATCAGACACAGCATAGAGTCACCGAGTTTATCGATGATATGGCAGAGGCGTATGCCTGGGCCGACGTGGTGGTTTGCCGTTCAGGTGCTTTGACGGTCAGTGAAATTGCCGCCGCCGGATTGCCTGCGATCTTTGTGCCTTTCCAGCATAAAGACAGACAACAGTACTGGAACGCGTTGCCGCTGGAAAAAGCCGGTGCCGCAAAAATTATTGAACAGGTGAATTTCAGTGCCGCCGCCGTTGCCGATGCCATGGCGGGCTGGGACCGAACTCATCTGCTTGAGATGGCACATGCAGCGCGTGCGGTGGCCATCCCAGACGCCACCGAGCGTGTGGCTGCTGAAGTCGTTGCAGCCAGTAAAAAATAAATATGAACGGGCCGAACTATCACGGCCTGAGCCGTAAGCATCGGATTAATCAGTAACTGAAAATAGTGAATAAAAACGTGAATACACAACAATTGGCGAAACTGCGTACCTTCGTGCCCGAGATGCATCGCGTCCGGCACATTCACTTTGTTGGCATCGGTGGTGCCGGCATGGGTGGTATCGCCGAAGTGTTGGCAAATGAAGGCTATCAGATTAGTGGCTCCGACCTGGCACCGAATGCCGTTACGCAACAACTGACCGCGCTGGGCGCGCAGATTTATTTCAATCACCGCCCGGAGAATGTGCTGGATGCCAGCGTGGTGGTGGTGTCGACGGCAATTGCTGCCGATAACCCGGAGATCGTTGCAGCGCGCGAAGCCCGTATCCCGGTTATCCGTCGTGCCGAAATGCTGGCCGAACTGATGCGTTTTCGTCATGGCATCGCCGTGGCAGGTACGCACGGTAAAACCACGACCACAGCGATGGTGACCAGTATTTATGCTGAGGCCGGTCTGGATCCGACCTTCGTGAACGGCGGTTTGGTGAAAGCTGCTGGCACACATGCGCGGCTGGGGTCGAGCCGCTTCCTGATTGCTGAAGCAGATGAAAGCGATGCGTCTTTCCTGCATCTGCAACCGATGGTGGCGATTGTGACCAACATCGAAGCGGATCACATGGATACCTATCAGGGCGACTTCGAGATCCTGAAACAGACCTTCATCAACTTTCTGCACAACCTGCCATTTTATGGCCGTGCAGTAATGTGTATCGATGATCCGGTGATTCGCGAACTGTTGCCGCGTGTCGGTCGCCATATCACCACTTATGGCTTCAGTGAAGATGCCGATGTGTTTATAGAAAGTTACCGTCAGGATGGCGCGCAGGGGCATTTCACCATTCGCCGTCAGGACAAACCACTGATAAGCGTCACGCTTAATGCACCGGGCCGCCACAACGCCCTGAACGCCGCAGCAGCTGTCGCTGTAGCGACGGATGCAGGCATTGAAGATGATGCGATTTTACGTGCGCTGGCAGGCTTTCAGGGAACCGGACGGCGGTTTGATTTCCTCGGCGAATATTCGCTTGAGAACGTTAACGCGAAAAGCGGTAGCGCTATGCTGGTGGATGACTACGGTCATCATCCGACAGAAGTGGATGCAACCATTAAAGCAGCACGTGCTGGCTGGCCGGACAAACGTTTGGTGATGATTTTCCAGCCACACCGTTACACCCGCACCCGTGATTTATACGATGATTTTGCCAACGTGCTTTCACAAGTTGATGTGCTGATCATGTTAGATGTCTATCCCGCTGGCGAAACGCCAATCCCGGGAGCTGACAGTCGTTCCCTGTGCCGCACTATTCGTGCCCGCGGTAAGCTGGACCCTATTTTGGTCTCGGACATGGATACCGTGCCGGAAAGCCTGGCGCAGATCCTTGAGGGTGGAGATCTGGTTATGGTTCAGGGCGCCGGCAACATCGGCAAAGTTGCCCGAAAATTGGCTGATCAGAAATTACAGCCGGTGAAGAAAGGTGAAGAACATCATGTCTGAGAAAGTTGCAGTGTTATTTGGCGGTACTTCCGCAGAGCGTGATGTGTCATTGAATTCTGGCGCTGCCGTGCTGGCAGGCCTGAGAGAGTCAGGTATTGACGCCCATGCAGTTGATACCAAAACCTTCGCGGTCACCCGCCTTAAAGACGAAGGTTTCGACAAGGTCTTTATTGCGTTACATGGCCGCGGTGGCGAAGACGGCACCTTGCAGGGCACGTTGGAACACCTGGGCCTGCCTTATACCGGCAGCGGCGTAATGGCTTCGGCACTGGCGATGGACAAATTTCGTACCAAATTGGTGTGGCAGGCGCTGGGATTACCGATTGCACCTTTCGTTTTAGTGAATAAAAAACAGCTTGGTGAAGTAGGGCAGGGCGCTTTGGCCGAGAAGATTTCAGCTCTGGGTCTGCCGCTTATCGTTAAACCAAGCCGTGAAGGCTCCAGCGTTGGTATGAGCAAAGTCACCACGCCTGAAGCCTTGCTTCCTGCATTACAGGAAGGCTTCGTTCATGACGATAATGTACTGATTGAACAATGGTTGAGTGGCCCAGAGTATGCCGTAGCGGTGTTGGGGGATCAGGTGTTGCCTTCAATCCGCATTCAGCCTGTCGGGTCTTTTTATGACTATCAGGCAAAGTATTTTTCTGATGAAACACAATATTTTTGCCCGAGCGGTTTAACCGTTGAACAGGAAAACACGCTCGCAGAGTTGGTACTGCAGGCTTATCGTGCGCTGGATTGCAGCGGCTGGGGCCGGATTGATGTGATGCAAGACCGTGACGGTGGCTTCAATCTGCTCGAGGCGAATACCTCGCCGGGCATGACCAGCCACAGTCTGGTGCCGATGGCGGCAAAACAGTTCGGGTTAAGTTTCCCGCAGCTGGTCGCCCGTATTCTGGAGCTGGCCGACTGATATGTCTCAAGCGGCCCTGAATGCACGAGAGCGCGAGACGACGGAGAAAAATGGTCGTCGCAGCAATGGCAGCCAATTGGCGGGTGTCATTTTCCTGCTGATGGTGCTGGGAACCATTTTATGGAGTGTATGGGCAGTAATTGGCTGGATGCAGGACGCAAACCGATTGCCGTTGTCCCAACTGGTGGTGACAGGAGAACGTCATTACACCACTAACGATGATATTCGTCAGGCTATTCTGGCTTTAGGTTCGCCGGGTACGTTCATGACGCAGGATGTAAACGTCATTCAGCAGCAGATTGAGCGTTTACCCTGGATAAAACAGGTCAGCGTACGTAAGCAATGGCCGAACGAGTTGAAGATCCATTTGGTGGAGTATGTGCCGGTCGCACATTGGAATGATTTGCACATGGTCGATGCTGACGGCAAATCATTCAGCATACCTGCCGAACGAGTAGTCAAACAGAAGATGCCGTTGCTTTATGGTCCGGAAGGCAGCGAACAAGATGTTTTGCAAGGCTTTCAAACGATGAGCCAGACGCTTTCTGCCGCTAAGTTCTCGTTGAAAGCTGTGGCAATGAGTGCGCGTCACTCTTGGCAAGTCACTCTGGATAGCGATATCCGCCTGGAATTGGGAAGAGACGATCGAATGGGGCGTTTGCAACGTTTTATCGAACTTTATCCGAAGTTCCAGCAACAGGCCGACACCGATAAAAAACGCATCAGTTATGTCGATTTACGTTACGACACCGGTGCGTCAGTAGGCTGGGCCCCAGAGTTTATCGATCAGCAAAACAGTAATCAGCAACAGAATCAGGCACAGGCTAAACAACAATGATCAAGTCGACGGACAGAAAACTGGTAGTTGGGCTGGAGATCGGTACGGCGAAGGTCGCCGCATTGGTAGGGGAAGTTCTGCCCGATGGCATGGTCAATATTATTGGCGTGGGAAGTTGCCCATCGCGCGGCATGGATAAAGGCGGCGTGAATGACCTTGAATCAGTGGTGAAATGCGTACAGCGCGCCATTGATCAGGCAGAATTAATGGCAGATTGCCAAATTTCCTCTGTTTACCTTGCTTTGTCTGGTAAACATATCAGTTGTCAGAATGAAATAGGGATGGTTCCTATTTCAGAAGAGGAAGTAACACAGGAAGATGTAGAGAACGTAGTGCATACCGCTAAATCGGTTCGCGTTCGTGATGAGCACCGTGTGTTACACGTGATTCCGCAGGAATATGCCATCGATTATCAGGAAGGGATCAAAAATCCAGTCGGACTTTCCGGCGTGCGTATGCAGGCTAAGGTCCATTTGATCACCTGCCACAATGATATGGCGAAGAACATCGTTAAAGCCGTTGAACGCTGTGGTTTGAAAGTTGACCAGCTTATTTTTGCAGGTCTGGCAGCCAGTTACGCGGTTTTGACTGAAGATGAACGTGAATTGGGTGTCTGTGTCGTCGATATTGGCGGTGGAACCATGGATATCGCTGTTTATACCGGCGGAGCGCTGCGTCATACTAAAGTTATACCTTATGCGGGTAACGTTGTGACCAGTGATATCGCCTACGCATTTGGTACACCGCCGACTGACGCCGAAGCGATTAAAGTACGACACGGTTGTGCGTTGGGCGCGATGGTGGGTAAAGACGAAAACGTCGAAGTGCCAAGCGTGGGTGGGCGACCACCGCGCAGTCTGCAACGTCAGACTCTGGCCGAAGTTATCGAGCCGCGCTACACAGAATTGCTGAATTTAGTCAATGATGAGATTTTGCAATTGCAGGAGCAGTTACGTCAGCAAGGCGTAAAACATCATCTGGCCGCCGGAATAGTATTGACGGGCGGCGCAGCACAAATTGATGGTCTGGCAGCCTGTGCGCAGCGGGTATTCCATACCCAGGTGCGTATCGGACAACCGCTGAACATCACCGGGCTGACAGATTATGCGCAGGAACCTTACTACTCAACTGCTGTAGGGCTGCTGCACTATGGAAAAGAGTCTCACCTCAGTGGTGAGTCAGAAGTGGAAAAACGCGCCTCAGTGGGCAACTGGTTCAAACGAATCAGCAGCTGGTTGAGAAAAGAGTTTTAATGTTTTAACAACGGGATCATGTTGTCACTTATTATGATCCCGAAGCGACAGGCACAAAACGGAGAGAAACTATGTTTGAACCTATGGAACTGACCAACGACGCGGTGATTAAAGTCATCGGCGTCGGCGGTGGCGGTGGCAATGCCGTCGAGCACATGGTGCGTGAGCGCATCGAAGGTGTTGAATTCTTCGCTGTTAACACCGACGCACAGGCGTTGCGTAAAACAGCAGTAGGCCAGACTATCCAGATTGGTAGCGGTATTACCAAGGGACTGGGTGCTGGTGCAAACCCTGAAGTCGGTCGCAATTCTGCTGAAGAAGACCGTGAAGCGCTGCGTGCCGCTCTCGAAGGCGCGGACATGGTCTTTATCGCTGCAGGCATGGGCGGCGGTACCGGTACCGGTGCAGCGCCAGTGGTTGCTGAAGTAGCAAAAGAATTGGGTATTCTGACCGTTGCTGTCGTGACTAAGCCTTTCAATTTTGAAGGCAAAAAACGTATGGCTTTCGCGGAGCAGGGTATCGCTGAGCTGTCCAAACACGTTGACTCCTTGATCACCATTCCTAACGACAAGTTGTTGAAAGTGTTGGGTCGTGGCATTTCTCTGTTGGACGCCTTCGGTGCGGCCAATGACGTCCTCAAAGGCGCAGTGCAGGGGATTGCAGAACTGATCACCCGCCCTGGTCTGATGAACGTCGACTTTGCTGATGTGCGTACCGTAATGTCCGAAATGGGTTATGCCATGATGGGTTCCGGTGTGGCATGTGGTGAAGACCGTGCGGAAGAAGCGGCAGAAATGGCCATTTCCAGCCCACTGTTGGAAGACATCGATTTGTCCGGTGCCCGTGGCGTGCTGGTCAACATCACCGCCGGTTTCGACTTACGTTTGGATGAGTTTGAAACCGTGGGTAACACTATTCGTGCCTTTGCTTCTGACAACGCTACCGTGGTTATCGGTACGTCGCTTGATCCGGAAATGAATGACGAACTGCGTGTCACCGTGGTGGCAACAGGCATTGGCATGGATAAACGTCCAGAGATCACTTTGGTGACTAACAAGCCAGCCAGCCAGCCAGTGATGGATCATCGTTATCAGCAGCACGGGTTGTCGCCTCTGCCGCAGGAAACTAAACCCGCAGCGAAGGTGGTTAATGATCCGAACACGCAATCAAACAAAGAGCCCGACTATCTGGACATCCCAGCCTTCCTGCGTAAGCAGGCAGACTAGTCCGAATTGTAGGGTCTCCGCTCTTTGTGCTAAACTGTCCCACCAACCTTAATGTAGTATTAAGAGGTTGGTAGGATAGATGGATAACATTGCGAGATAAAAACGATGATCAAACAACGTACATTAAAACGTATCGTTCAGGCGACGGGTGTCGGTTTACATACCGGCAAGAAAGTCACTCTGACTCTGCGTCCTGCACCGGCCAATACCGGGGTCATCTATCGTCGCACTGACTTGAATCCACCGGTCGATTTCCCGGCAGATGCAAAATCCGTGCGTGATACCATGCTCTGTACTTGCCTGGTCAATGAGCATGACGTGCGTATTTCTACGGTAGAGCACCTTAATGCGGCCCTGGCCGGTTTAGGCATCGATAACATCGTTATCGAAGTTGATGCGCCAGAAGTGCCGATTATGGACGGTAGCGCAGCGCCTTTCGTCTATCTGTTGATGGATGCAGGGATTGAAGAACTGAATTGCGCCAAGAAATTCTTGCGCATCAAGCAAACGGTTCGTGTTGAAGACGGTGATAAGTGGGCCGAGTTTACGCCATTCAATGGTTTCTCTCTGGATTTCACTATCGACTTCAATCACCCGGCGATCGATGCCAGTTCTCAGCGTTACAAGATGAATTTCTCCGCAGAAGCATTTGTTCGCCAAATCAGCCGCGCACGTACTTTCGGTTTTATGCGTGATATCGAGTATCTGCAGTCACGTGGTTTGTGCCTGGGTGGCAGCTTTGATTGTGCAATTGTTGTGGATGATTACCGCGTGCTTAACGAAGATGGCCTGCGTTTTGAAGATGAATTCGTTCGTCACAAAATGCTGGATGCTATCGGCGATCTGTTCATGTGTGGGCATAACATCATTGGTGCGTTTACCGCATTCAAATCTGGTCATGCATTGAACAACAAGTTACTGCAAGCGGTGCTGGCTAAGCAGGAAGCCTGGGAATTAGTTACCTTCCAGGATGAAGCTGAAATGCCTTTGGCATTCAAAGCCCCTTCCACAGTATTGGCATAATCGGTATTGATATCATTATTTATTACGACTGGTTGGTTTGGCACTCTCTCCGGCCAACCCAGCCAGTCGTTCTAATGCCTTTCTAAGTTTCTCTGGGCTTCGGCTCGCTAATAACATTAATTCCTGCGCACTTTCTGCACTCAGCTGCCTGAACGGTTTCTCACCGCACGCTGTGGTGCTTGTCTGATCCTTAAACTGCGACGCATTTTCCACTTTCACCATCAGGGAAGGATTAATCCTGATGTCGATTGATGACAATGATGGTAGAATTTGCGCTCGAAGTGCAGAGAGGAGTGCGGGTTGTTCATAGCGTAGCCGCATCATCCAACTGGCGTTTGCTATCTCCAGCACTAAAACACCTTGTCGATAATTACCGACGCGGCACCATGGTTTCATGGGCGCAGGTAACAAGCCCTTCACGGCGCGGTTAAGTTTTAACAATGCCGCAGCACGTTGCTGAACCAGTCGCAGCGGGCTTTTGTCCGCTGAAGAGGCATCGTCGAACAGGACATCTAATAATTGTGGGCGACTATCGCGCATGACCGGCTCCGGCGGATTGTAAACTTGTGATTGGTATTCTAAATCGTTGGCGACAATTTGGCAGAAGGTATTTTTGGCCGCATCTCCTGTTGGGGATGGTCGCGGCAAGCCTCGGCGTGTCCACAAACCTGACGCAAACGGAACTGGCAGCAGTACCGAATACGTCTTCAAGTTTAAACCGGCTAAGCATCGGGAGTACAGGGCTGACGAATCTCGCTCTGCTCCAGGCACATCGCCGGCCTGCTTTTGGGGTCGATTACTGGCAACAGCATGCGCTTCGCACCGTAATTCGCCACCTTTCTTTTGCCCTGGCCCCGCAGGCAGTGTATACCGCAGCTCCTGAGATTATCATTGAGGAAGCCGAACCGCTTCACGTGCAGCAACTGGCATTGCTGGTGACCCTCAACGCATTATTGACGCATGAGTCAAAACCCCCAGTTATTATCCGTCAGACGCAACAACCGCAGATCCTTTCTACCCATCAGCATCAACCCGGTCTATGGCTGGCTCAGGTGCAAGGCATTCGTGCCGGTCCATTGTCTTTGAGTTAACCCCCTCTGATTTCACAGATTTTTACCTTGTGGTTCTATCAATAAATCAACAAAACAGTGGCCGCTTCACGTGGTCTCAAAGAGACATTAAGCACTATGTTAATTAAATTATTGACCAAAGTTTTTGGTAGCCGTAACGATCGTACCCTGCGCCGCATGCGCAAAGTGGTCGATCTCATCAACCGTTTGGAACCTGAAATCCAGCAACTGACTGATGATCAGTTAAGAGCGAAGACGGATGAATTCCGCGCGCGTTTGGCAAAAGGCGAGATTCTTGAGAACCTGATCCCGGAAGCCTTTGCTGTTGTCCGTGAGTCGAGTAAGCGTGTGTTTGGGATGCGCCACTTTGACGTGCAGCTGCTTGGCGGTATGGTGCTCAACGAACGTTGCATCGCAGAAATGCGTACCGGTGAAGGTAAAACCCTGACCGCGACCCTGCCAGCTTATCTCAACGCCCTGAGCGGAAAGGGTGTGCACGTTGTGACCGTGAACGATTATCTGGCCCAGCGTGATGCCGAAAACAACCGCGGCCTGTTTGAATTCCTCGGGTTGAGCATTGGTATCAACTTGCCGAACATGCCAGCGCCTGCCAAGCGTGCCGCCTATGCCGCTGACATCACTTACGGTACCAACAACGAATACGGTTTTGACTACCTGCGTGACAACATGGCGTTCAGCCCGGAAGAGCGCGTACAACGTAAATTGAACTACGCATTGGTCGATGAAGTTGACTCCATCCTGATCGATGAAGCACGTACACCGCTGATCATTTCTGGTCCGGCTGAAGATAGCTCCGAGATGTATGTACGCGTTAACAAACTGATCCCACAGCTGATTCGCCAGGAAAAAGAAGATACGGAAACCTTCCAGGGTGAAGGTCACTTCTCGGTGGATGAAAAAGCGCGTCAGGTTCATCTGACCGAACGTGGTCTGGTATTGATCGAAGAGCTGCTGATGGAAGCGGGCATTATGGACGATGGCGAATCCCTGTATTCCCCGTCAAACATTATGCTTATGCACCATGTTACCGCTGCATTGCGTGCTCACGTACTGTTCACCCTTGACGTTGACTACATCGTAAAAGATGGTGAAGTCATTATTGTCGATGAGCACACTGGCCGTACCATGCAGGGGCGTCGCTGGTCAGATGGTCTGCATCAGGCCGTTGAAGCCAAAGAAGGCGTTGATATTCAAAACGAAAACCAGACGCTGGCATCTATCACCTTCCAGAACTACTTCCGTCTGTACGAAAAATTGGCCGGTATGACAGGTACCGCCGATACCGAAGCGTTCGAATTCAGTTCCATTTACAAACTCGATACCATCGTTGTTCCAACTAACCGCCCCATGGTGCGTAAAGATTTACCCGATCTGGTCTACATGACTGAAATGGAAAAAATCGGCGCTATCATTGAAGATATCCGCGAGCGTACAGCTAACGGTCAACCGGTGCTGGTTGGTACTATTTCGATAGAAAAATCTGAAGTTGTTTCGCGTGAACTCGATAAAGCCGGTATTGCGCACAGCGTACTGAACGCCAAGTTCCACGCCAAAGAAGCCGAAATCGTTTCCCAGGCAGGTCAGCCAAGTGCGGTGACCATTGCTACCAACATGGCCGGTCGTGGTACCGATATCGTGTTGGGCGGTAGCTGGCAGGTTGAGATTGAAAACCTGGGCGAAGAAGTGACCGACGAACAAAAAGCTGAGATTAAAGCTGCCTGGCAGATTCGCCACGACGCCGTTCTGGCATCGGGTGGTTTGCACATCATTGGTACTGAGCGTCATGAATCTCGCCGTATTGATAACCAGCTTCGTGGTCGTGCCGGTCGTCAGGGTGATGCAGGTTCTTCACGCTTCTACTTGTCAATGGAAGATGCCCTGATGCGTATCTTCGCATCAGACCGCGTGACTGGCATGATGCGTAAACTGGGCATGAAACCTGGTGAAGCGATTGAGCATCCTTGGGTCACCAAAGCGATTGCCAACGCGCAGCGTAAAGTGGAAAGCCGTAACTTTGATATTCGTAAGCAATTGCTTGAATATGATGATGTTGCGAGCGATCAGCGTCGGGCTATTTATAGCCAGCGTAATGAGTTGCTCGACGTGTCTGACGTGAGTGAAACCATTCGCAGTATCCGTGAAGATGTGTTCAAAACCACTATCGACAGCTATATTCAGCCGCAGTCCCTGGAAGAAATGTGGGATGTGGCAGGGCTGGAACAGCGTCTGAAAAATGACTTTGAACTGGAGATGCCGATTGCCGAGTGGCTGGACAAAGAACCAGAACTGCATGAAGAAACTCTGCGCGAGCGTATCCTGCAAAATGCTTTGGATTCCTATGCCCGTAAAGAAGAAGTGGTTGGCATTGAAATGATGCGTAACTTTGAAAAAGGTGTGATGTTGCAAACGCTGGATTCATTGTGGAAAGAGCATCTTGCGGCTATGGATTACCTGCGTCAGGGTATTCACTTACGTGGTTATGCGCAGAAAGATCCAAAGCAAGAGTACAAACGTGAGTCTTTCGCCATGTTTGCTTCTATGCTGGAATCACTTAAATATGAAGTGGTTAGTGTACTGAGCAAGGTTCAGGTGCGTATGCCTGAAGACGTGGAGGTAATGGAAGAGCAGCGCCGTGAAGAAGCTGAACGTTTGGCTCGTCAGCAGCAACTCAGCCATCAGAACCAGACTTCCCTGGAAGTTGAAGAAGCAGAGCGTCTGGCCTCCGGTTCACAAGGTGATCGCAAAGTAGGGCGCAATGACCCTTGTCCGTGTGGCTCGGGTAAGAAATACAAGCAGTGCCACGGCCGCCTGCAGAAGTAAGCTGCAGCTTTGTTCTGTGTATGAAATTGAAGGGCGGCTAATCACCGCCCTTTGTTTTTTCCAAATCAGTTATGTTGTAAGGATAGATATAATGACGCTGAAAAAAATCACTATTTCGGTGGGTATTATTCGTAATTCGCAAAATGAAATCTTTATCACGCAGCGTGATGTTTCATCGCATATGGCGGGTTTTTGGGAGTTTCCGGGCGGTAAAGTTGAAGTAGGTGAAACACCTTACGAAGCGGTAGTCCGTGAACTGCAAGAGGAAACGGGGATTGTGGCCGAGCAACCGGTGCTGATTAAAAGCCTTGAGCACATTTTCCCGGATCGGGTGATCACTCTGCATTTCCATCTGGTCGAGAAATGGCAAGGGGAACCTTACGGTAAAGAGGGGCAGCCTATGCGTTGGTTAGCTCAGTCAGCGCTAAACCCGGCGGAGTTTCCACCGGCTAATGAATCGATAGTGCAAGCGTTAATCAGTGGCGAAATTTAACGTGATTCGCTCATTATCGATATCAATAAAAAAGGGCCTCAGGCCCTTTTTTATTTCTGGTGTTTGACTGGTCATTAACGGAGGTCTTCTTCACTCCAGTCATCCAAATCGTTGATCTCCCCTTTACTTGGGATCCGTTTCTCTTCGTCTGCCCATTCGCCAAGATCAATCAACTGGCAGCGTTTACAGCAAAAAGGACGATAAGGACTCTGGGCACCCCAGACTACTGATTTGCCGCAGGTTGGACATTTTACAACAATAATTTCGGGATCCATTGTTACTCCTAACAACAGGCTAGTTCAAAAGTCAGTCTGGCTGGCACCTGACCGCGCTCACTGTCTAGCGGTAAAAAGCGGATGGCATAACGGGTTTTATGACCAGATACTTGCGGATAAAGTTGATTTTCCAGTGTGATACGCATTCTTAGCAAGTCTGCGCCTCCGGCATTTTCCTGAAAAAATCCATTCAGGCTAATCTGATTACGGAATACGCCTGATTGCCGGATCAAACCCAGTACCAATGTCAGTGCATGATGCAACGGGTCCAATGTGACCAGCCAGCCTTGCACATCGTTGTCACGCTGTGTTTGTGATAGATGCAGCCATATATGCAAAGTAGGCAGATCAAAACTGCAACAGCCACCGGGGATACTCAAACGCTGGCGTACCAGAGCCATTAGACGATCTTCCCGCAAAGCCTGACCGATACGCGGGGCTTTCATCAACACGGCGGCTGTCTGTTTTAGATCGCCTCGCAGTGAATCGATACGTGAGGCATCAACACCGGGCACATCTTCCCATTGAGAGAGTTTCTGCTGCTGACGCTCGAGCTCTTTCAGCAAATCTGTCCGTACTTCGCCGCGTTCAAGTACATCTAATAGGTCAGATGCCGTACGAAAGAAAATCAGGGCAGAAGAAATTGAAGTGATCTGAGTATTTGTATGCATTTGCTGCAACAAAAACTCGATCCTCAGCCAGGTGCGCATTTTTTCATTCAAAGGATGTTCAAAGAGAACGGTAGTTACTACATCACTCATTCTTGTCAATATCCTGTCGGGTCGCTGAAGCCGCTAATTCCAGATAACGGCTATGTAATGAAGCAACACGCGGTTCGATCGTCTCGGCACCACCGTTGTTATCAATAATGTCATCTGCGCAGGCTAAGCGCTGTTGGCGGCTTACCTGAGCGCAGAGAATTCGTTCTGCCTGCTGGCGATCCACGCCGTCACGCAGCATGGTTCTGGCAAGCTGCGTTTGTTCATCAACATCCACCACTAACACACGATTAGCCTGTTTCTGTAACCCATTTTCGATCAACAACGGCACAACCCACAGTACGTAAGGTGTTGTAGCCGCGGCAATGAATTGCCGGGTTTTTGCATGGATTAACGGATGCAAAAGTTGATTAACCCACTGTTTAGCCGTGGGGTCGCTAAAGATAATCTCTCGCAAAAGGGCACGATTTAGCGAGCCATCAGGCAGAAGAATCTGTTGACCCAATCGAACCGCCAAATCATGAAGTGCAGGTTGGCCGGGTTCAACGACCTGGCGTGCAATTACATCAGCGTCAACAATGCTGACACCATGGCGGGCAAAACTTTCTGCCACGGTACTCTTGCCACTGCCGATACCACCGGTCAATGCAACGACATAACTCATTGGCGTGCTCAATAATAACAGTTGAGGTAAATGATAAAGAGATTATGAGTAAGTGCAAGCCGTGCTCATCGCGCTTTTGGCCTGAAATGCTTCAAACGGTGCAGACGGATGGGGTGCGATTAAAGTTATGAAAGCAGTCTTGCCGTTATGGTTTTCATGCGTATGATAAAACCACTGGAAGGGTGCCAAACAACCCCGTTTAACACCTCAGCGATACGTCGGTACGAACTACCTCACTCTCGCCAAACCCAGGACATGACCTCATGCGCATTGAAGAAGATTTGAAATTAGGTTTTAAAGACGTTTTGATTAGACCAAAACGTTCGACCCTCAAAAGCCGTTCCGAAGTTGAGCTGGAGCGCACCTTTACCTTCAAACACTCCGGTTTCAAATGGTCCGGTACACCCATCATTGCGGCAAACATGGATACTGTCGGTACTTTTCGCATGGCTGAAGCGCTAGCTTCATTCGATGTGCTGACTGCGGTTCACAAACACTACAGCGTTGAGCAATGGACGGCGTTTGTTGATGCTTCCACCGAGTCTGTTCTGCGTCATGTGATGGTATCGACAGGCACTTCCGAAGCTGATTTTGTCAAAATGAAGCAAATCCTGGCTCTTTCGCCGCTGCTAAAATTTGTGTGTCTTGATGTTGCTAATGGATATTCGGAACACTTTGTGTCGTTTCTGAAACGCGTCCGTGAAGCTTGCCCTGACAAAGTCATCTGCGCTGGCAATGTAGTGACGGGCGAAATGGTCGAAGAACTGATTCTTTCAGGTGCCGATATTGTCAAAGTCGGTATTGGTCCGGGTTCAGTTTGTACCACACGCGTTAAAACTGGCGTGGGTTATCCGCAACTATCAGCAGTCATCGAATGCGCTGACGCAGCTCATGGGTTAGGTGGACAGATCGTCAGCGATGGTGGCTGTGCAGTGCCGGGTGACGTGGCAAAGGCCTTTGGTGGCGGCGCAGATTTCGTGATGCTGGGCGGTATGCTGGCTGCGCACGATGAGTGTGAGGGTACAGTCGTTGAAGAAGGCGGTGAGAAATTCATGTTGTTCTACGGAATGAGCTCTGAATCAGCAATGAAGCGCCACGTCGGCGGCGTTGCTGAATACCGTGCAGCCGAAGGTAAAACGGTTAAGTTGCCACTGCGCGGCCCGGTAGAAAATACCGTGCGCGATATCCTTGGTGGGTTACGCTCCGCTTGTACCTATGTCGGTGCGGAACGTTTGAAAGAGCTGACCAAACGCACAACATTTATTCGTGTTGCCGAGCAGGAAAACCGACTTTTCGGTTCCAACTAATCACCGCCTCTAAATTACTTTCATGCGGCGGCGGTAGTAAACCACCGCATGATTTTTCTGCCAAAGCACTTATCCCATAACCGCCCCCAGCTGGAATATGGGTAAATACATGGCGATAACGAGTCCCCCCACCAGAATTCCCATCACTACCATCAGCATCGGTTCGATAGATTGTGACATCGTCTCCGCCAGTTGATGAGCCTGTTGATTATGCCAATGCGCCAGTTTCAATAAAATATCATCCAGTGATCCCGACTCTTCACCGATACGTATCAACTGTTGGCAAAGCGAAGGAAATAGGGGGATTTGCCCGATCGCGCTATAAAGTGGGACACCCAGCGCAATCTGTTCTTTAACCTCCATAACTGCGCGCTGAAAAAGTAGATTCGACGACGACGTTGCCGCAGCTTCCAGTCCGGTGATCAATGTCATTCCAGCTTGCTGAGTCATGGCGAGAGTTTGGAATATCTGGCTCAGACAACTGTCCGCAATCAAGCTTTTTATTAATGGCATGCGTAACAGAAGTCTTTGTTCACGCCAGCGCCACTTTGATTGTGGATGATAAATTCGAAGATAGGCGACCATGAAAGCTGCAATTGCTAAGGTGCATGCCGGACCGTAACGGATCAACGCCCCCGAAACTGTCATCAATAGCTGAGTAAACCAAGGCAAGCTAGCATCGAAGGATGCATATATTTTTGCAAACTCAGGTAACACCATCGTCAGCATCAGGACAGTAACGATCGTTGCAATGCAACACACTATTAGCGGATAACGCAGGGCTTTTTTCACCTTTGCGCGTAATTCGGACTGTTGTTCTTGTTGGATCGCCAGTTGCATGCAGCAGCGATCTAACTGCCCTGTTAATTCTCCAACTGAAATAATATGCCGGTAAATCAGTGGAAACACGTCAGGGAGCACGGTTAACATTACTGATAGCGGTTTCCCCTGTTTTACCCCGGTGGCGATATCTTGCAAAATGCAGCGCCAGGGCGCTTTGGAATGTTCGCCAGCTAGCAGCATCAGGCCATTGACCAAAGGAAGTCCTGCCTGCAACAGTGTTGCTAATTGTCGTATCAGAGCAATACGGTCAACACTTTTCCAGTAAGTTGCCCTCAGACGTAGCCGTTTATTGACGGTAACTGGTTGGAGGGAGAGGGCAAAAAGTTGTTGATGAACATCGGCAACATCAGCAGCCAGCCGTTCTCCTGCCTGTAACTGCCCGAGTGCGTCAATAGCCTGCCATCGGTAAAGAAAGAGGCGATGTTGGGAGGGGAGAAGTGAGTTCATGCTTCAAAGCCTTCACCTGCCACCCGATAGAGTTCTTCAAGTGACGTAATACCTTGTTCCACCAATACAATCCCTGCTTCCAGCAAAGTTTTATGACCCTGTTCATGGGCGATTTTATTGAGTTCAGCAACACCTGCACCTGCCACCAGTGCCTGCTGCAAACGTGGCGTAATGGTCAGGATTTCATAAATTCCAGTCCGACCATAATAGCCGGAGAAGCAGTGATTACAGCCAACGGGCCGCCACAAGGGCGTCGGGGTTGTTTTTGTACTCTCATCGTTTTCAACACACGCGGAGTGGGGTTTTCGACAGTGGGTGCAGAGTTTTCGCACTAAGCGCTGAGCGATGACTAAACGCAAGCTGGCAGCAATGTGGTAGCCCTCAATGCCCATCTGTGCAAGACGACTAAGCGTCTCACAGGTTGAATTAGTGTGCAGCGTTGATAACACCAGATGGCCGGTCTGCGCTGCTTTGATAGCAATTTCCGCGGTTTCCTTGTCGCGTATCTCGCCCACCATAATGACATCCGGGTCCTGCCTCAGTAGTGCTCTTAGTACTCTGGCAAAGCTCAGGTCGGTTTTGGTGTTCACTTGCGTTTGGTTAATTCCAACCACGGGGATCTCGACCGGATCTTCAACGCTGCAAATATTACGCTGTACCGCATTCAGGTGGCGCAGCCCGCTGTAGAGCGTCACTGTTTTGCCACTGCCGGTTGGACCGGTGACGAGGATCAATCCCTGTGGGCTTTTTAGTGCATTCACATAATGACTGAGATCTTCTTGCGTAAACCCCAATTGGCTCATGCCCAACGCCTGTTGGGTCATATGCAGGATCCGAAGCACAATTTTCTCACCATGCAGAACCGGTAAAGAAGCGATGCGCATGGAGTAGCGAAGATTTTGAAAAGTGATCAGTAATTGCCCATCCTGAGGCAGGCGGCGTTCGGCTACATTCAACTGACCCATGATTTTAAGCCGGGCACACAAACTGGCGGCCATCGAGAACTCAGGGCCAGGGATCTCCTGCAAAACGCCATCAATACGCAGTCGAATACGCAAGCTATTTTCGCCCGGTTCAAAATGGACATCCGAAGCCCGACGTAATATTGCCATGCGCAGAGTCTGGTTAAGGAAGTTAACCACCGGTGCGTCGCTGGTATCCTCCAGTTCATTCGCTTCTGCGATTTTCACTGGGTTCGGTTTGCTCTCGGGAGTCACCGCCACTGAAGAGTGGGTCGGTTTTTCCAGTGCCTGTTCGAAGCGGGCGTGCGGCCAGCGCTCGATCTGCACCTTTAGGCCGCAGGCGAACTGTAACGCTTTGGTGAGCGCTTCCGTGTCACCTTCTGCCTCATGGCATGCGACGTGTAAATGCACGTCGTCCTGATGCAGCACAATGGCTTTATAGCGCTGACACAGTGCATTCAGCGTTGCATCAGATGTGTGTCTTTCAGCATGATGAAAAACTGAAGAATCCAGGAAGGAGTCGCTCATTTGGTTGCTCCTGTGCCTTCAAAGCGGAATACGCTTTCACAGGCTTCTTTCATGCCGGTATCTTTGGCACTGGTGCAGCCTCTGCTCCAGATAATCCCGCCTGATGTAGTATCAACCGTCGGCGTCATCATGACGCTCAGGCCATTCAACGCCTGCTGTCCGGTCAGGGTTATAACGCCCGCTGCGACCTGAACCTGGCTGACATAGCGCGTGGTAGCTGCGGCAGGGATACCCTGGCTGGCGGCATTACACGAAGTCAGCGCACCCTGATCAATCACACAAAGTTCGACCCCGGTTTTGTAAGGCACCATGGTTTGCAGCATGTCAGTTAAAGCGGCTTTTTGGATATAGCTTTGATAGGCGGGAATGCCAATGGCACTGAGGATGGCGATGATGGCAATGACCACCATCAACTCGATCAGGGTAAATCCGCCCTGTTTAACGTTGCATTGCTGATTATTCGCGTTCATTTTCCGATCCTTGGTTTTGGCTAAGAGAGGCTTTCCGTCAGCAAATTATCTGCTTCAGAAACCTTGCGCCATCACCAGAGAAGCGGTCTCCAGCACGTCTCGGAAAATAAGAATGCAAAGGTGTAATTCGTGGGTAAATGTGCGGCGTATCCCGCAGGCCTAAAAAACAGTGGCCAAAGAATCTGGTGACGGAAGGGGGAGGTATGAGAGGGTTATTAGCCAGGAGATCATCGGGGGTAAATAGATAACGAAGCCCCCTGAAGCAACAGCAGAGGGCTGGAAAGAGGCTAAAAATCAGTGGAATCGCATTGATAAGTCCATGGCGCGAATATGCTTGGTCAGTGCACCAACGGAGATGTAATCAACGCCGGTTTCTGCGAATTTGCGTAGGGTCTGTTCGGTGACATTACCCGAGACTTCCAGCAAGGCTTTGCCTGCGGTCAGTGCAACGCCTTCTTGCATCATGGGGATGGTGAAGTTATCCAACATCACGATATCTGCCCCGGCATCCAATGCCTGTTGCAGTTCGTTGAGGGTTTCAACCTCGACTTCCACAGGAACATCCGCATGGATTTGCTGGGCACGTACCACCGCGGCTTTGATCGAACCGCAGGCGATGATGTGATTTTCTTTAATCAGAAATGCGTCGGCCAGCCCCAGGCGGTGATTGCTGCCGCCGCCACAGAGCACGGCATATTTCAACGCGGTTCTGAGGCCGGGCAAGGTTTTGCGGGTATCCAACAGGCGGGTTTGGGTACCTTCCAGCAGCTTCACGTAGTGGTTAACTTCGGTTGCCACGCCAGACAGCGTTTGCACAAAATTAAGTGCAGTTCGCTCGCCGGTCAGAAGCAGACGTGCCGGACCTGACAATTCACAGAGTGGCTGGTTTTCAACAAGCGTATCGCCGTCTTTTACCTTCCAGGTAATGGTGACCTTATCGTCCCCCAGTTGGTGGAAGACTTCGTCCAGCCATTGTTGGCCGCAGAAAATACCCGCTTCGCGGGTGATGATCGTCGCTTTCGCCAGTGTGTCTTCAGGTAAAAGCTGCGCAGTGAGATCGTTGTCTGCACTGGCCTCGCCACCGAGGTCTTCACCGAGAGCCTGAGTCACTGATACAGGGATATCATTTTGAATACGTTCGAGTAACAGAGCGCGGCGACTTTCAGGGCTATAGCTGCGTGTCGTCATACAAATACTCCGAAATGGCGGATAAGGGAGAGAAAAAAACATGCTACCCTGTTGCTGTAATAAGTACCACCACAGCACATCATTGAGGTCTTTGATGCAGTTAGAAAACGGCTGGCTTACCGAAGCCCGGCGGGTGGTTTCACCTCATTGTGACCACCGTCCTGAAGATGAAATCCCCTCGCTGTTGGTTATCCACAATATCAGTTTGCCGCCCGGTCAGTTCGGTGGCCCGTATATCGATCAACTCTTTACCGGTACGTTGGATCCCGACGATGATCCGTACTTCGCGGGTATCCACCCGTTGCGCGTGGCAGCACACTGCCTGATCCGGCGTGACGGCGAAATCGTGCAGTATGTCCCGTTTGATAAACGGGCCTGGCATGCCGGAGTATCCGTTTGGCACAGCAGGGAACGCTGTAATGACTTCTCTATCGGTATTGAGCTTGAGGGTACGGACTTTGTCCCTTTCACTGAGGCGCAATATTCGAGCCTGGCTGTTGTCAGTGACTTGTTAACTAAGCACTATTCTATTGGTTTTGATGCTATCACCGGGCACAGTGACATCGCCCCAGGGCGTAAAACTGATCCAGGGCCTGAGTTTGACTGGCAGCATTATTTGTCTTTATTAAAGCAACATCAGGTTAACGGCAGCGCCGGAGATTAACGTAGACTGTCCAGTAATGGATGCACCGTTTAAACTCCGTGTCGGGCAAAAGAGAGAGTAATTACTGATGACGTTATTTACCTTGTTGCTGGTGCTGGCGTGGGAACGCTTATTTAAGTTAGGTGAGCACTGGCAGTTAGATCACCGTTTTGAAGGAATATTCCGCCGTGGACGCAACGCCACGCTGACCAAAACGCTGGCGATCGCTGTCGTCTGGATGCTGCTGCTCTGGGTCGTGCTACATGCCGTTAAAGGGCTATTTTTTGGCGTGCCTTCACTGTTTTTGTGGGTGGTGATCTGCCTGTTTTGCATCGGCGCGGGGATCAAGCGTAAACACTACCGCGCGTATCTCAAATCTGCCCGTCAGGGAGACACCGATGCCTGTGCGCAAATGGCGGAAGAGTTGGCTCTGATTCATGGTTTACCGGTAGAGTGCACGGAAGAAGCCCGCCTGCGTGAACTCCAAAATGCCCTTCTGTGGGTTAACTTCCGCTATTATCTGGCCCCCTTATTTTGGTTTGTGGTATTTGGTCCCTACGGCCCCGTCGCGTTAGGCGGTTATGCGGCACTGCGCGGTTATCAAACCTGGTTGGCCCGGCATATGACGCCGCTTAAGCGTTCGCAGTCCGGCGTTGATGCTCTATTGCATATTCTCGACTGGATCCCGGTGCGTCTCGCGGGCGTTGCCTATGCGCTGTTCGGTCACGGTGAGAAAGCCCTTCCGGCCTGGTTTGCTTCTCTGGGCGATATTCACACTTCCCAGTATCATGTTTTGACCCGTCTGGCACAGTTTTCGCTGGCACGGGATCCGCATACTGACCCGGTTCAAACTCCGCGTGCTGCCGTTGCGCTGGCGCGTAAAGTCACCATGATTATTCTGGTGGTGGTCGCGGTGCTGACGATTTATGGCACGCTAATCTGATAAGCGATAAGCGATAAGCCAAAGAAAAAGCCCGGCGTGTTTTCACGTCCGGGCTTTTTTTATGCTTTATGTTGCTGTTTGGTCAGCGGCTGGTTATCTGCTGGCGGTTCGCCAAATACCGGCATGCCGTTTTTATCCCATTCGATGGTTTTTATGCGGGTGTGCCGGTTTGGGTCATACAGCGGATCGCCTTCAATCTCGGTATAGTTTCTGGCGTGATAGACCAGCACATCCTGTCCGTTTTCATCGCGGGTGAAACTATTGTGACCCGGGCCAAACTGGCGGTTATCTGCTTGCGTGGTAAACAGTGGGATTGGTGATTTATGCCATTGGGCAGGATCGGTGATGTCGCGGTTAAGGTCAGCCCACAGCAGGCCAATACAGTAATTCTCATCCGTGGCGCTGGCTGAGTAGCTGATGAAAATTTTGTCGCCATGCGTGATAACAGCGGGCCCTTCATTGACCCAAAAGCCCTGTATCTCCCACTCAAGCTCGGGTTTGCTGAGCATCACGGGCGCAGATTTCAACGTCCACGGGTTTTCCATTTCAGCCAGATACAGGTTGGAGTTACCCCGAATAGCCGGATCTTTCTGTGCCCACAAGTAGTAGCTTTTCCCCTGATGCGTAAAGTGGGTGGCGTCTAAAGAGAAGCTGTCAAATTGGGTGTTAATTCGACCTTTCTCAACCCATTTACCCTTTAGGGGATCTGCCCCTGCGCATTCGATCACGAACATCCGGTGCTGGAAAAGTCCATCCACAATCTCCTGTGACGGTGCCGCCGCAAAGTAGATGTACCACTTCCCGTTGATGAAATGCAGCTCCGGCGCCCAAATTAATGCGCTCATCGGGCCGGTTTCAGGTTTCTGCCACACCACCTGAGCTTCAGCATGGGCCAGCCCGATCAATGTCGATGCTCTGCGTATTTCCAGCCGGTCATATTCCGGTACTGAGGCGATAAAATAGTAGTAACCGTCGCTGTGCAGCCAGATATGTGGATCGGCTCTTTGTTCAATCAAAGGATTCGGATAACCGGTGTTACTCATGTTTTAACTCCTTGCTGTTCAGTGGCAACGGTGCGGCGCTGTCAGCATTTTTAGCGTCATGATATTCATTCAGTTCACGGTAGTTGCGGCGGCGGATTTCCAAATCGGCCTGAATCTTTTGCATGGTTTTACGGTCTAGCTTCAGCAACCGTACCACGCCTGCGGTGATCAAATACCCGATACCAGGTATCACGGTGAACAGCAGCATAATGCCGTTAATGGCGTGATCGCTCTGGCGCGCGGCGCTGGCATCGTAGCCATAACCAGAAAGCAGGAAGCCCACCATCGCACCAGCTACCGCCAGTCCACATTTCAGGAAGAACAAGTTACCCGAGAAACTGATGCCGGTAATGCGTTTACCGGTTTTCCACTCGCCGTAATCATCCACATCCGCCATCAGCGACCAGTGCAGCGGGGAAGGGAGCTGGTGCAGAATGTTGAGAACGAAATAGGCCACCAGAATCAGCGAGGTCATGTGTGGATTGAGGAAGTAGAAGCCCACGGAGAAAATGGTCAGCACGATATTGGTCCAGAAGAACACTTTCAGTTTGCAGTATTTATCGGTCAGGGGCTTAGCCAGTGCGCTGCCAATCATCATGCCGACCACGCCGAGGCTGATAAACAGACTGGCAAATGAGGTCGATTTCTCCATCACCCAGGTAACGTAATACATGGTGGCCGCCATGCGGATAAAGCCGGGACAAACGTTGCAGAAAGTCAGCAGCAGGATGCGCACCCACTGGTCATTTTTCCATACGTCTTTCAGGTCAGATTTCAATGCATTTTTGGAGGGCACGGCGGGTTGAATACGTTCTTTCACGAAGCTGAAACAGAACAGGAACATAAAGAGCGCAATGATAGCCATAACACCCATCGACATCTGATAGCCCTTGGCCTTATCAGCGCCGCCGAACCAGTCTGCCATCGGCAGTAATGTCGAGGAAAGAATGAGCGTTGCAATACCTACCATAAAGAACCGATAAGACTGGCAGGCCACGCGTTCGTGGGGGTCAGACGTTATCACGCCTCCCAGTGAACAGTAGGGAATGTTAATTGCCGTGTAGGTCAATGACATCAGGAAATAGGAGACAAACGCATAGATAACTTTGCTGTTGTAGCTCCATTCCGGCGTAGTAAACATCAGCACGCTGAACAGGGTGTAGGGCACGCAGACCCACAACAGATAGGGGCGAAAACGACCCCATCGGGTGGTGGTTCGGTCAGCAATGGCCCCCATGATGGGGTCAGTTACGGCATCAATTACCCGTACGGAGAGTAACAAAACACCGACGAGAGCCGGTGCCAGACCGAAAACGTCGGTATAAAAATAGTTGAGGAACAGCATGACGGCGCCGCCAATCATATTGCATCCTGCGTCTCCCATGCCGTACGCCACTTTTTCTTTGAATGACAGTGCGCCTTCCTTCATGGATGTTCTCTCCGGCTATTGGTTAAAAAGGACAGTTGTTAAAAAACTGTTTGATAGCAAAGAGTTTGGCTTAGGAATGGTTGAAGGGTCAGGAAGTAAGAGTCATGAAGATGGACGTTTTAGTCGTGCAGGGGAAAGTGTGACGCAGATAACATAGCGCCCCGGCGAGTCGGAGCGCTGTGAGTTTTCAATTACGCCTCATACTCAGGCGTTAACAGATTTCCCGCTTTGCTGATTTTTAATCCAGTAACCGATGCCGAGGATCACCAGCCAAACAGGGATCAACCATACGGAGATCGCCATGCCCGGTGTGATAGCCATAATCACCAGAATACCCGCCATAAAGAGCAGGCAGATGTAGTTGCCCACCGGATACAGTAGCGCTTTGAACTTGGTTTCCACCCCTTCACGACGCATAGCCTGACGGAATTTAATGTGCGCAAGGCTAATCATTGCCCAGTTGATAACCAGTGCTGAAACCACCAGCGCCATCAGCAGGCCAAAGGCTTCGCCTGGCATCAGGTAGTTAATCAGTACGCAGAGTGCCGTGGTGGCAGCAGAAACCAGAATAGAGGCCACCGGAACGCCACGCTTATCGACTTTCATCAACGACTTTGGCGCATTTCCTTGTTGGGCAAGGCCAAACAGCATGCGGCTATTACAGTAAACGCAGCTGTTATAGACCGACAGGGCCGCCGTCAGGATCACCACATTGAGCGCATTTGCGACCAGCGCATCACCCAATTCATGGAAAATTAGCACAAACGGGCTGGTGTCCGGCCCGACGCGGGTCCATGGCATCAGCGAAAGCAGAACGGCCAGCGAACCCACATAGAAAATCAGGATCCGGTAGATAACCTGATTGGTGGCTTTAGGAATACTGACTTCCGGGTTATCCGCTTCAGCGGCAGTAATACCGACCAGTTCCAGACCACCGAATGAGAACATGATGATCGCCATCATCATCACCAGTCCGGTCATGCCATGCGGCAGGAATCCGCCTTGCTCCCACAGGTTGCGTACTGTTGCCTGCGGGCCTGCGGTATCACTGAACAGCAGCCAGCCGCCGAACAGAATCATCGCCACAACCGCGACAACTTTGATGATCGCAAACCAGAACTCCATTTCGCCAAAGACTTTGACGTTGGTGAGGTTGATGGCGTTAATCAGTACAAAGAAAACGGCAGCGGAAGCCCAGGTCGGGATTTCTGGATACCAGAATTGAATATATTTACCGACAGCGGTCAGTTCTGCCATCGCGACTAAGACGTACAACACCCAATAGTTCCAGCCAGAGGCAAAACCGGCAAACCCACCCCAGTATTTATAGGCAAAATGGCTGAAAGAACCGGCAACTGGCTCTGCAACGACCATTTCACCGAGCTGGCGCATAATCAAAAATGCGATAAATCCAGCAATCGCGTAGCCGAGAATAATCCCCGGTCCTGCGGACTGAATAACGGAGGCACTGCCCAGAAACAGGCCTGTTCCGACAGCCCCACCTAATGCAATCAACTGAATGTGGCGGTTTTTAAGTCCGCGCTTCAGTTCATCGCCATGTTGTTGATCACTCATTCACTGACCCTCTGTCGTTTGGGTAAACCCATACAAATCTGCAACTTAAATAAGTTGTAATGCGATAGTTACAGTTATTGTATCTATTTATTTACGGCGACAAGCCGATAAAAAACCCGCATGAACTACCGCTGTCGAAAGAATAGTGCTATGCGGGCGAGTTTGCACCTGCTTTATACGCTAACTGAATAACGAATAAGCAAAAGAAGCGATAAATTGTCTGAGATCTAAAAAAGGTGAGGTCGGTCGTTGCAAAAATTTTGAATGATAAATATTTGTTAAAATGTGCGGGACTTGCTCTATTCCTGGGGGCCCATATGGACACAAGGTGAATACTTTGTTACTTTACGGCCACGTTTTTTAAATTGGTATTACCAATTTACTCCGCGCACTCACAGGTACGCTACTCGCAGAGAACAGTTCACATGGCTTACAGCAAAATTCGACAGCCTAAGTTATCAGATGTGATCGAGCAGCAACTGGAGTTCCTGATCCTTGAAGGGACCTTACGTCCGGGCGAGAAATTACCTCCTGAGCGTGAACTGGCAAAACAGTTCGATGTTTCGCGTCCCTCTTTGAGAGAAGCAATCCAAAGTCTTGAAGGCAAAGGCCTGCTCCTTCGCCGCCAGGGTGGTGGCACATTTGTGCAGAGCAATCTCTGGCAAAGCGTGAGTGATCCGCTGGCAGAATTACTCGCCGACCATCCTGAATCACAATTTGATCTCCTTGAAACACGTCACGCTCTTGAGGGCATTGGTGCCTATTATGCCGCGCTCAGGGGAACAGACGATGATTTACAACGTATCCGCGATTGCCACCTGCTGATTCAGGTCGCACAAGAGAGCGGAGATCTGGACGCTGAAGCCGACGCCGTTATGCAGTATCAGGTGGCTGTAACAGAAGCTGCACATAATGTCGTGCTGCTGCACTTGCTCCGCTGTATGGGACCGATGCTGGAGAAAAACGTCCGACAGAATTTTGAATTGCTCTATGCACGCCGGGAAATGCTGGCGGTGGTGAGCAAGCATCGCGCCGGGATTTTCGAGGCGATTGTGGCACGCGAACCAGAAAAAGCGCGTGAAGCATCACACCGTCACCTGGCGTTTATCGAAGAAGTCATGCTGGATGTCAGCCGGGAGCGCAGTCGTCGCGACCGGTCATTACGTCGTCTCCAGCAACGCAAAGAAGAAAATTAGTCCACCAGGGCTAACGTTAATGTTCTTATTTTGAGAACGGCGGCAACTAAACTGACGGGCCTGTCTTCGTGCGTTTTGCATAGCATGAAGACCCTGCATCAGAACGCAGGAAGACAGGCTCCAGATAAACCAACGTATTAGATACAGATAAGGAAAAGCACCATGTCAGAACGTGTAAATAATGACGTGGATCCGATCGAAACTCGCGACTGGCTACAAGCGATCGAATCGGTCATCCGTGAAGAGGGTGTTGAGCGTGCGCAGTTCCTGATTGATCAGGTTCTGAGTGAAGCACGTAAAGGCGGCGTGAGTGTCGCAGCTGGCGCTGCCAGCCGTAATTATATCAATACCATCGCTGTTGAAGACGAACCTGAGTATCCGGGTAACCTGGAGCTGGAACGCAACATTCGTACTGCTATCCGTTGGAACGCGATCATGACCGTTCTGCGCGCATCCAAGAAAGACCTGGATCTCGGTGGCCACATGTCCTCCTTCCAGTCTTCAGCCGCTATTTACGAAGTGTGTTTCAACCACTTCTTCCGTGCGCGCAACGACAAAGACGGCGGCGATCTGGTGTATTTCCAGGGCCACATCTCTCCGGGCGTGTACGCGCGTGCTTTCCTTGAAGGCCGCCTGACCGAAGACCAGATGAACAATTTCCGTCAGGAAGTTCACGGTAAAGGTCTCTCTTCTTATCCGCACCCTAAACTGATGCCTGAATTCTGGCAGTTCCCGACCGTGTCTATGGGGCTGGGTCCAATCGGTGCGATCTATCAGGCTAAGTTCCTGAAATACCTTGATCACCGTGGTCTGAAAGACACTACCGCACAGCGCGTTTATGCGTTCCTGGGCGACGGTGAGATGGATGAGCCGGAATCTAAAGGTGCGATCACTATCGCCACCCGTGAGAAGTTGGACAACCTGTGCTTCATCATTAACTGTAACCTGCAGCGCCTTGATGGCCCGGTTACCGGTAATGGCAAAATCATCAACGAACTGGAAGGCATCTTTGCAGGCGCTGGCTGGAACGTAATTAAAGTGATTTGGGGCAACCGTTGGGATGAACTGCTGCGTAAAGACACCAGCGGCAAACTGATCCAACTGATGAACGAAACCGTGGACGGCGACTACCAGACCTTCAAGTCCCGCGACGGTAAATACGTTCGCGAACACTTCTTTGGCCGTTACCCGGAAACCGCTGAGCTGGTCAAAGACATGACCGACGACCAGATCTGGGCGCTGAACCGTGGTGGTCACGATCCGAAGAAAGTCTTCGCTGCACTGAACAAAGCACAGAACACCAAAGGTCAGCCGACCGTTATCCTGGCGCATACCATCAAAGGTTATGGCATGGGCGAAGCGGCTGAAGGCAAGAACATTGCCCACCAGGTGAAGAAAATGAACATGGATGGCGTGCGCTATATCCGTGATCGTTTCAGCGTACCGGTTACCGATGAAAGTCTGGAAAAACTGCCGTACATCACGCTGGAAAAAGACTCTGCAGAGTACAAATATCTGCATGAGCGTCGCGCTGCGCTGAAAGGCTACCTGCCGACCCGCCTGCCGAAATTCACCCAGAAGCTGGAAATGCCGAAACTGGAAGATTTCTCACAACTGCTGGAAGAGCAGAAGAAAGAGATCTCTACCACTATCGCTTTCGTCCGTGCCCTGAACGTGATGCTGAAAAACGACTCCATCAAAGACCGTCTGGTGCCGATCATCGCCGATGAAGCGCGTACTTTCGGTATGGAAGGTCTGTTCCGTCAGATTGGTATTTACAGCCCGAACGGTCAGCAGTACACCCCGCAGGACCGTGAGCAGGTTGCTTACTATAAAGAAGACGAGAAAGGTCAGATCCTGCAGGAAGGGATCAACGAACTGGGCGCCGCGTCTTCATGGCTGGCCGCAGCGACGTCTTACAGCACCAACGATCTGCCAATGATCCCGTTCTACATCTACTACTCCATGTTTGGTTTCCAGCGTATCGGCGACCTGTGCTGGGCAGCGGGTGACCAACAGGCGCGTGGCTTCCTGGTCGGTGGCACTTCGGGTCGTACAACGCTTAACGGCGAAGGTTTGCAGCACGAAGATGGTCACAGCCACATTCAGTCGCTGACTATCCCGAACTGTATTTCTTATGATCCGGCGTATGCCTACGAAGTGGCAGTCATCATGCATGACGGTCTGGTGCGTATGTACGGTGACGCGCAGGAAAACATCTATTACTACATCACCACGCTGAACGAAAACTACCATATGCCAGCCATGCCAGAAGGCGCGGAAGAGGGCATCCGTAAAGGTATCTACAAGTTAGAAACCGTGGAAGGTAGCAAAGGTAAAGTGCAGTTGATGAGCTCCGGTTCAATTCTGCGTCACGTACGTGACGCCGCTCAGATCCTGTCCAAAGACTACGGCGTAGGTTCTGACGTCTACAGCGTCACCTCGTTCACCGAACTGGCCCGTGATGGTCAGGACTGCGAGCGCTGGAACATGCTGCACCCGACTGAAACTCCACGCGTACCGTACGTGGCTCAGGTGATGAACGATGCACCGGTTGTAGCTTCAACCGACTACATGAAGCTGTTCGCAGAACAGATTCGTAACTTCGTTCCTGCCAGCGATTTCCGCGTACTGGGTACCGACGGTTTCGGCCGTTCTGACAGCCGCGAAAACCTGCGTCACCACTTCGAAATCGACGCTTCCTATGTTGTGGTTGCGGCACTGGGCGAACTGGCCAAACGTGGCGAGATCGATGTGAAGGTTGTGGCTGAAGCCATTACCAAGTTCGGCATCGATGCTGACAAAGTTAACCCGCGTCTGGCATAAGAGGTAGAGACAGATGGCTATTGAAATTAACGTACCGGACATCGGTGCAGATGCAGTGGAAGTCACCGAAATTATGGTGAAGGTGGGCGATAAGGTTGAAGTTGAACAATCGCTGATCACCGTTGAAGGCGATAAAGCTTCTATGGAAGTGCCTTCTCCACAGGCAGGCGTTGTAAAAGAGATCAAAGTGGCGGTGGGCGATACCATCGAAACCGGCAAACTGATCATGATTTTTGAAGCCGCTGATGGTGCTGCAGATGCAGCACCTGCGAAACAGGAAGCAAAAGCAGAAGAGAAAGCGCCTGCTGCCGCACCGGCTTCGAGCGAAAGCAAAGAAGTCAACGTACCAGATATCGGCGGCGACGAAGTTGAAGTCACCGAGATCATGGTCAAAGTCGGCGACACTGTCACCGCTGAGCAGTCTCTGATCACCGTGGAAGGCGACAAAGCCTCCATGGAAGTCCCTGCACCGTTCGCCGGTACTGTGAAAGAGATCAAAATCGCTGCGGGTGACAAAGTCAGCACCGGTTCTCTGATCATGGTCTTCGAAGTAGCAGGCTCTGGCGCTGCTGCTCCGGCGAAAGAAGAAGCTAAAGCAGAAGCCGCTCCGGCGGCTCCAGCGGCCTCCGGCAGCAAAGAAGTCAACGTGCCTGATATCGGCGGCGACGAAGTTGAAGTCACTGAAATCATGGTCAAAGTGGGCGACAAAGTCACCGCTGAGCAATCCCTGATCACCGTTGAAGGCGACAAAGCGTCAATGGAAGTTCCGGCTCCGTTCGCGGGTACCGTGAAAGAGATCAAAATTGCTGCGGGCGACAAAGTCAGCACCGGCTCCCTGATCATGGTCTTCGAAGTGGAAGGCGCAGCTCCAGCTCCGGCCGCTAAGAAAGAAGACGCTGCTGCACCTGCCAAACAGGAACAGAAAGCGGCTGCACCTGCTGCTGCTCCAGCCGCAGGTAAAGGCGACTTCGCTGAGAACGATGCTTACGTTCATGCCACGCCGGTTATCCGTCGTCTGGCCCGTGAATTCGGCGTCAACCTGGCGAAAGTCAAAGGGACTGGCCGTAAAGGCCGTATCCTGCGCGAAGACGTTCAGACTTACGTGAAAGACGCGGTCAAACGCGCTGAAACTGCTCCGGCTGCTGCCACTGGCGGCGGTATTCCGGGCATGCTGCCTTGGCCCAAAGTGGACTTCAGCAAGTTTGGTGAAATCGAAGAAGTGGAGCTGGGCCGCATCCAGAAAATCTCTGGTGCTAACCTGAGCCGTAACTGGGTCATGATCCCGCATGTTACGCACTTCGACAAAACCGATATCACCGAGCTGGAAGCGTTCCGTAAACAACAGAACGATGAAGCCGCTAAACGCAAGCTGGACGTGAAGTTCACCCCTGTGGTGTTCATCATGAAAGCGGTCGCGGCTGCGCTTGAGCAGATGCCACGTTTGAACAGTTCTCTGTCCGAAGATGGTCAGAAACTGACGCTGAAAAAATACATCAATATCGGTGTGGCAGTGGATACGCCTAACGGTCTGGTTGTTCCGGTCTTCAAAGACGTGAACAAGAAAGGCATCGCTGAGCTGTCCCGTGAACTGATGGCGATCTCCAAGAAAGCACGTGACGGTAAATTGACGGCTGGCGAAATGCAGGGCGGTTGCTTCACTATCTCCAGCCTTGGCGGTATCGGAACGACTCACTTCGCGCCAATCGTTAACGCGCCGGAAGTGGCTATCCTGGGTGTCTCCAAGTCTTCCATGGAGCCAGTCTGGAACGGTAAAGAGTTCGTACCGCGTCTGATGATGCCAATGTCGCTCTCCTTCGACCACCGCGTTATCGACGGTGCCGATGGTGCGCGCTTTATCACCATCATCAACAACGTACTGTCCGACATTCGCCGTCTGGTGATGTAAGCCAAAAAGCCGGCCAAACGGTCGGCTTTTTTCTGGTAATCTCATTCTGCTGTTTGAGATTGTCAGGTGCCAATACAAATCGTTTGCCGTTTGTTGTTTCAAAGTTGTTAACAATTTTGTAAACTGCGGGCGGATAGAACGACCCGGTGGATGATGGGCGTTACGACACAAAAATGACGTCAGACCCGCCGGAAATAAATTAAGAGGTCATGATGAGTACTGAAATTAAAACTCAGGTCGTGGTACTTGGGGCAGGCCCTGCAGGTTACTCTGCTGCTTTTCGTTGCGCTGATTTAGGTCTTGAAACCATTCTGGTTGAACGTTATTCCACCCTCGGTGGCGTTTGCCTGAATGTCGGCTGTATCCCTTCCAAAGCCCTGCTGCACGTGGCGAAAGTCATCTCAGAAGCGAAAGCGCTGGAAGAGCACGGTATTGTTTTCGGTCAGCCGAAAACAGACATCGACAAAGTGCGTCTCTGGAAAGAAAAAGTCATCAACCAGCTGACCGGTGGTCTGGCCGGTATGGCGAAAGGCCGTAAAGTTAAAGTTGTCACCGGTCAGGGCAAATTTACTGGCGCGAATACTCTGGTTGTTGAAGGCGAAAATGGTCCAACGACCATCACTTTCGACAATGCCATCATTGCGGCGGGTTCCCGTCCAATCAAACTGCCATTCATTCCACATGATGACCCACGCGTTTGGGACTCAACCGATGCCCTGGAGCTGAAAAGCGTTCCTGAGCGTCTGCTGGTTATGGGCGGCGGTATCATCGGTCTGGAAATGGCCACCGTTTACCATGCGCTCGGTTCTAAAATCGACGTCGTGGAAATGTTTGACCAGGTCATTCCTGCTGCTGACAAAGACGTTGTTAAAGTCTTTACCAAAAAAATCAGCAAGCAATTCAATCTGATGCTGGAAACCAAAGTCACTGCTGTTGAAGCCAAAGAAGACGGCATCTACGTGACCATGGAAGGCAAGAAAGCGCCCGCTGAACCACAGCGTTACGACGCGGTGCTGGTGGCGATCGGCCGTGTTCCTAACGGTAAATTGCTGGAAGCAGGCGCTGCAGGCGTTGAAGTTGACGACCGTGGTTTCATCCACGTCGACAAACAAATGCGTACCAATGTGCCAAACATCTTTGCCATCGGCGACATCGTCGGTCAGCCAATGCTGGCACACAAAGGTGTGCATGAAGGCCACGTGGCGGCTGAAGTGATCTCCGGTAAGAAGCACTACTTCGACCCGAAAGTCATTCCATCGATTGCCTACACTGAGCCAGAAGTTGCCTGGGTGGGTCTGACTGAGAAAGAAGCCAAAGAAAAAGGCATCAGCTACGAAACTGCCACCTTCCCGTGGGCAGCTTCAGGCCGTGCTATCGCTTCCGACTGTGCAGACGGCATGACCAAACTGATCTTCGACAAAGAAACTCACCGTGTTATCGGTGGTGCGATTGTCGGTACTAACGGCGGCGAGCTGTTGGGCGAGATTGGTCTGGCGATTGAAATGGGTTGTGATGCAGAAGATATCGCGCTGACCATCCATGCTCACCCGACTCTGCACGAGTCCGTGGGTCTGGCAGCAGAAATCTACGAAGGCAGCATTACTGACCTGCCGAACCCGAAAGCTAAGAAGAAATAATATCCTGTCATTCTTCAAGTAGCCCCGGCGTTGACAATGGTCAACGCCGTTTGGTTGGCATTTTCCTGCCCTGCTAGGAATTTCTGCTAGGCCAGACCTATGTATATTAGGCGCAGCTACTGAGTCCTCCTTCGTTTACGATGAACCTCACGAACATTATCAAAAAATATCGATGTAGGTTTTGTCCCCGGAACATTCTTCTGATTGGGAATATAAACACCAAATTTCGAATAATGCCGCTGAGATGTCGGTGATCCAAATGGGCATGTTGTCGAAAATATACTGTTCCCATTAATCAATAACTCAATAAAAGGCTTATCTCTGTCCCAGGTCATTTTTATCTGAAAGAGATTCCATGCTTTAGGGCATGCTAGTAAATTAATATCGCGATTTAGTTCGGTGCCATGTATAGAATTAACAATAACTCTTATTATTTTTTCATCGATCAGATGAAGGGATAATGGTGGGCGATCACGTCCCTGAGTTTTCATCAATCCTCCTGGCTCTCGCACCTGGAAAAAAATCACATCGTAGGCTGCTTGTCCCACTTTCATTTTGAAACTATAAGAGGAATCAACAAACATATTCACATGGTTAGAATGCGATAGCTCAGTGCGGAAGTTTCCAATTTGAGCCGGTAGAGAAAATTTAATGACATGATTATGATTCCCGTCTTTTTCCATAGACATGTAACCAGATTTCAAAGCATCATTCTTAATGGCTTTATTTGAAGCACCATGGTGATGGAAATCTTGAGTATCTATACTGACATTAAAAGGCCTTAGATGATAATGTCCAGAAAAAGAACTCACTATTCTTTCCTGTACTTTACCTGTGCCGTGTTTGGAAATAGATGTAATATTTACATGTGGTGATGAATGAGTACATGGCTCTTCAGTGAATATGATTTCTCGTGGGACTTCCATGATATTTCTATGAAGAGATACTTGCTCTGGAATTATACCGTACTGAATGCTAGGTATATTTACTGGGGGAAGAAGGGCTATGTCGTCAGGCATGTTTATTCCTTTTTATAATATTGTCATTTTTTCGTGATTATTTATCGTAATCACGAGCACAACGTTGAATTTTGATGTGATTATTTAAATTATTCCTGGGTCTGTATATTAAATATATCTATAATTACATTTATTATATTCACTGCATGCATGAAACTATTATTGTTTTGCTTTGACGTGATGTTTAACGAGATATAACCCAATTATTGCCGTGAGTCATTTGGATTAATTTTCTTAGCTATTTTATGCGAGGCAGGTCTGAGTTTGGATTTTTTAAGGTTGCTCTCCAGCAGTTTAATCCCTTGCCTGAGTATGTCTATTATGCTGATCTAATGAACGATATCGCTGCGTGCAGTCGATCCGTCTGTACTCAACGATTCAGCAAAGATTTAATGTTGCTTTTATGTGAACGAATTAACAAGCAGGTGAAATCCTGCTATGCTGCCCAGGCCGCAAAGGGCCACTGTGCTTAGGTTCAGGACGTGCCCGCTTTACCTGATAAAGCGGGCAAAGAAACAAGCATACCCGCAGTGACCCGCCTCATCAGACCGTTTGAACGCCCCTGTCCCTACAGGCATGACGCCAGTCTGATGATGGAAGCCAGGCATAATAAATGACAATGAGAGCGAGGAGAAAGTCGTGCTAGAAGAATACCGTAAGCACGTAGCCGAGCGTGCTGCTGAGGGCATCGTCCCCAAGCCACTTGATGCTGCACAGATGGCCGCGCTGGTTGAGTCCCTGAAGAATCCGCCAAAAGGCGAAGAAGACACGCTGCTAGACCTGCTGATTAATCGTGTACCGCCAGGCGTTGATGAAGCCGCCTATGTTAAAGCCGGGTTCCTGGCTGCTGTCGTCAAAGGCGAAACAACTTCCCCGTTGGTTACCCGTGAAAAAGCTGTCGAACTGCTGGGCACCATGCAGGGCGGATACAATATTCATCCGCTGATCGACGCGCTGGATGATGAGACACTGGCCCCTATCGCTGCCAAAGCGCTGTCCCATACTCTGCTGATGTTTGACAACTTCTACGATGTGGAAGAGAAAGCGCACGCAGGTAACCAACACGCGAAAAAAATTCTACAGTCCTGGGCCGATGCCGAATGGTATCTGTCACGCTCACCACTGGCCGAAAAAATCACGGTGACCGTGTTCAAGGTGACCGGCGAAACGAACACCGATGATTTGTCTCCGGCTCAGGATGCCTGGTCCCGTCCAGATATTCCTCTGCATGCGCTGGCGATGCTGAAAAACGAACGCGAAGGCATCGTGCCTGATGCGCCGGGGACTGTGGGTCCTATCAAGCAGATCGATGAACTGAATAAAAAAGGCTTCCCGCTGGCGTATGTCGGTGACGTGGTCGGTACTGGGTCTTCGCGTAAATCCGCCACCAACTCGGTGCTGTGGTTCATGGGCGACGACATTCCACACGTGCCGAACAAGCGCGCTGGTGGTGTGGTACTGGGCAGCAAAATTGCACCAATCTTCTTCAACACCATGGAAGATGCCGGCGCGCTGCCAATCGAAGTGGACGTTTCTGACCTCAATATGGGCGATGTGATCGACATCTTCCCGTACCTTGGCGAAGTGCGTAACCACGAGACCGGTGCTGTAGTGACCACTTTCGAGCTGAAAACCGACGTACTTCTTGATGAAGTCCGCGCCGGTGGCCGTATTCCGCTGATCATTGGCCGTGGTTTAACCACCAAAGCCCGTGAATCGCTGAAACTGCCTCTGAGCGACGTATTCCGCATTGCTAAGCCGGTTGCTGCCAGCAATAAAGGTTTCTCGCTGGCACAGAAAATGGTTGGCCGTGCCTGTGGTGTTGCCGGTATTCGCCCTGGCGAATATTGCGAACCGAAGATGGCATCTGTGGGTTCTCAGGACACCACCGGCCCGATGACCCGTGATGAGCTGAAAGATCTGGCCTGTCTGGGCTTCTCGGCTGACCTGGTGATGCAATCATTCTGTCACACGGCGGCCTATCCTAAGCCGGTTGACGTGACCACTCACCATACGCTGCCGGACTTCATCATGAACCGCGGTGGTGTGTCACTGCGCCCTGGCGACGGTATTATCCACTCGTGGCTGAACCGTATGCTGCTGCCTGACACCGTCGGTACCGGCGGTGACTCGCATACTCGTTTCCCAATCGGCATTTCATTCCCGGCGGGTTCTGGTCTGGTGGCCTTTGCGGCAGCGACCGGCGTGATGCCTCTTGATATGCCAGAGTCCGTACTGGTGCGTTTCAAAGGCAAAATGCAGCCGGGGATCACCCTGCGTGACCTGGTTCATGCCATTCCTTATTACGCGATTAAAGAAGGTCATCTGACCGTTGAGAAGAAGGGTAAGAAAAACCTCTTCTCTGGCCGTATTCTGGAAATCGAAGGTCTGCCGGAACTGAAAGTGGAACAGGCGTTTGAACTGGCGGATGCGTCCGCAGAACGTTCAGCGGCAGGTTGCACCATCAAACTGGATCAGGCACCGATCAAAGAGTACCTGAGCTCCAACATCGTGTTGCTGAAGTGGATGATCTCTGAAGGCTACGGCGATCGCCGTACCATTGAGCGCCGCATCAAAGGCATGGAAGAGTGGCTGGCGAATCCAAGCCTGCTCGAAGCCGACGCTGACGCCGAGTACGCGGCCGTGATCGAAATCGATCTGGCTGATATCAAAGAGCCGATCCTTTGTGCGCCGAACGATCCGGATGATGCGCGCCTGCTCTCTGACGTGCAGAACAGCAAAATCGATGAAGTCTTTATCGGTTCCTGCATGACCAACATTGGTCACTTCCGTGCGGCCGGTAAGTTGCTCGACAGCCATAAAGGCGCGTTGCCAACCCGCCTGTGGGTCGCACCACCGACCAAAATGGATGCTGCCCAGCTGACCGAAGAGGGCTACTACAGCATCTTTGGTAAGAGCGGTGCGCGGGTTGAAATTCCGGGCTGTTCACTGTGCATGGGTAACCAGGCGCGTGTTGCTGACGGCGCGACGGTGGTTTCCACCTCAACCCGTAACTTCCCGAATCGTCTGGGGAATGGCGCTAACGTCTACCTGGCCTCCGCAGAGCTGGCTGCCATAGCGTCTCTGTTGGGCCGTTTACCGACGCCAGCAGAGTATCTGGGCTATATGGAACAGGTCGACAAAACGGCAGTGGATACTTACCGCTACCTGAACTTCGACAAGCTGAGCGAATACACCGACAAAGCTGACGGCGTGATCTTCCAAACCGCAGTGTAAATCGTTATATTTGCGGCATTGTTGGAAAGGAGGCTTCGGCCTCCTTTTTTATTTCCCTTTTGGGGACCCTTTCCTGAGGACGACACCATGGACTACGACTTCTTGCGTGACATTACCGGTGAGGTCAAAGTGCGTTTTTCAATGGGCCATGAAGTGGTTGGACATTGGATTAACGAGGAAGTGAAGGGCGATTTCAGCGTGCTCGACAAGGTCGAAGCAGCGATAGCGGATGTCAAAGGCAGCGAGCGCCAGTGGGAACTGGTTGGTCATGAATACACCCTGCTGCTCGGCGATGACGAAGTGATGATCCGCGCCAATCAACTGGGCTTCGAAGGCGATGAAATGGAAGACGGAATGAGCTACTACGACGAAGAGAGCCTGGCTTTCTGCGGCGTGGAGGACTTTCTGCAAGTCCTCGAGAAATATCGTACGTTCGTGACCACCTATAAATAACCCTTTATTTGCCGCGTGAGGCCGTCCAGCACAGCAGCGAACCGGCAACCACCATGCCCACGCCTGGCCAGAAACTGGCGCCCGGCAGGGTATGCAACCACAAACCGGCGATAAAAATCGCTGACAGCGGCGTGAAGTACGACAGCGCAGCCACCAGTGTGGCATTGCCTTTCTTCATCGCAATATCCCAGCACTGATATGAGATTGCTGTTATCGCACCCATTGCCAGCAGCTCGGTGATGGCAGGCCAGGTCAGGCTGATGCGGGTTGATGAGTACATGAAATACAGCGCCCACAGCACTGCACCGGTTGCCAGCAGAAACAGCGGCAGAACGCCTTTGCCTTTGCTCCACAGGCGCACCAGATTGGAATAGAGCGCCCACGCCACCGCCGCACCAAAGGCCAACGTATAAGCCACCGGATTGCCGCGCACATTGCGGATGAGTTGTTGAATATCCAGCCCGTGCCCTCCGCTTATCGCCCACAGCACGCCCGCAAATGCCAGTGCCGCTCCAGGCCACATCCACCAGCGCACTTTTAATTTCAACAGCGGCACCGCAAACAGCAGTGTCAGGCTCGGCCATAGATAGTTGATCAGTCCCAGCTCCAGGGTTTGCTGGCGGCTATGCGCCAAACCAATGGCCAGCGAAAACGCCACCATATAAAACACAAACAGCAAACCGCATAAAATCAGATAGGCCGGAGACTGCCCGCGCAGCGTCGGCCGGCCGCTGGCCATCCACACCATAATGCCGCTGACGGTATAAATAGAGGCGGCAGCGCCAAACGGCCCCAGAGATTCAGCCAGAGTGCGGGTGAGCGCGATGCTCAGGCTCCACAGTAAAATGGCAATAACACCAAACAGCGTAGCGAAACGATCCATCGGTTGGGTCTGTATCAGGGAAGCATAAAACTAAGATAAGCGATTGTTCCCATGAATTACACCGGAACAATCTCCTTATGAGGACGCATTAGAAATAGAACCCGAACTCCAGACCCAGCGTTGAAGTGGTGGTGGCGGGCTGGTAATAACCGACGTCACGCCCGTTCAACTGACCCCGTTTCTCATCTGACTTGCCATATTTCTGGTGAACATAGGAGGCTTTCACAAACAGATCTTTGTCGATGTTCCAGGTCAGGCTGGTGAAAGGTGACAGGCGCGATTTTGGTTGCAGCCAGACGCCGCCCTGATTGCTGTGCGTCCAGGTGGCGATAGGGTAAAACGCACCGCCTTCGAGACTTAGCCTGGAATCAGTTGTCATCTGCCAGTTGGCACCCAGCGCCGCTTTGGCATAGGGCTGTAATGACACTTCCAGCGCGGTGTACTGCTGACTCCGATTTTCTGAAGCGATATAGACATCGTCGGAGCGGATATGACGCAACCAGACCTGACCCCCTGCGCTGCCTTTGGCGTCGATTGAGAGGCTTTCCGAAGCGCGGTAGCGGTAGCCACGCGTGATGTCTGTGCTAAACCCGGTGTAGTAGGTTTTGCCTTTCAGCGAGCCATCTGCCACGTTGGCTTTATCGTCAAGGGTGCTGCCTTTGTAATTGACGATGCCAAACATCAGGCTCATGTCCCACGCAGTTAATAAGCCGCTTTGCGCATCAAGATAATTATTGGTACCAACGTTTACCCGCAGGCGGGGACCATGTTCGGCAACATATTTACCGTCGATATTATCGACAGTTTCATCCCATTTATAATATTCCGCCCCATAACTGACATAGTGGCGTGTTCCGTCATTGTTATTGCTAAACAAATTTTCCCCGGCCCAGGAAACCCCGGAAGCCAATAAAGAACTCGCGACCAGCAGACTGGATGCGATCTTTAATTTATGCATTGTCATTGTATATTTCTGTGTGCAGATAATCAGGAGTGGTGATTTTAAAAACAGCGGCAGGATGCTAACGCAGGATAAGGCAGCTAAAACAGGCTCTATTCATTTTTGGGGTAAATAAGATCAAGCCAAAGGTTATAAGTTAAATTAAAGGTGATTAACGATCATGATTTGAGTTAGTGTCTTTGTTATATGCTGATAATTTAAGTTATTGCACAGATCAATTTATGATCAATTTGACTTAAGGTTTTATGAAATAAGCCTTTAGCCACTTTTTCTGGTAGAAGAGCAAACTTCTACAAGGGTTGTTGCCTGTCACTCTGGATATTAAGTCAAATTAAAAAGCCAGATACTCTTGCGTCTGGCTTTTCATATTGTTCGCGGTCTTACCTGAATATCACATCGACGGCAAATTGCGGCCGTAATAAATTTCCTGCATCTCTTTGTAGAGTAAGTCCGTGATCTCTTTATGTTCTGCCGCACTCAGTTCATCCGGTTTGGCATTAAACAGGTAATGTTTGAGATCGAACTCTTTAAGCATCATTTTGGTATGGAAAATATTTTCCTGATACACATTCACATCCATCATGTCGTACAGCGCTTTCATATCCTGAGACATAAAATTCTGAATCGAATTGATGGAGTGATCGATGTAGTGCTTCACACCATTGACGTCACGGGTGAAGCCGCGCACGCGATAATCAATGGTGACAATGTCCGATTCCAGCTGGTGAATGAGATAGTTCAATGCTTTCAACGGTGAAATCACGCCACAGGTGGAAACTTCGATATCGGCACGGAAAGTACAGAGGCCACCTTCCGGGTGACTTTCCGGGTAGGTGTGAACGCAGATATGACTCTTATCGAGGTGGGCCACCACCGAATTTGATAACGGACCCGGATGCTCAGTGGTATCCACATCACGCGGATCGACCGGCTCTTCGCTCACTAAAATCGTGACGCTGGCACCCTGTGGTTCGTAATCCTGTCGTGCCACGTTAAGGACATTCGCGCCGATGATCGAGCAGGTTTCGGTGAGAATTTCCGTCAAACGGTTGGCGTTATACTCTTTGTCAATGTAGGCGATATAGCCATCACGATCGTCAGCCGTCTTGGCATAACAGATATCGTAGATACAAAAACTCAGGCTTTTGGTCAGGTTATTGAAGCCATGCAGTTTCAGCTTTTGCAATTTAGTTCACCCCCTTATGGAAGCCATATCAGCGCGCTGCTGACAGCGCATTCAGTAAATATTGTGGCAGGGCAAAGCTGCCGTGATGAATCGCCGGATTGTAATAGCGGCAAATAATGCCTGCGGCGTCGAAACGTGCCTGCAAGGTTTTGCTGTCAATCTGGCGATAGTCCGGGGTGTTGGTTGCCCAGGCAAAAGTCATGATGCCGCCGTAATAGGTCGGGATCGCGGCCTGATAAAAACTGACATCACTGAAATAGTGGCTCAGTTTGTGGTGGCTGTTGACGGCTTCATCTTGTTGCAGGAAACAGACGCCATTTTGCGCCACAAAAATCCCGCCTGGTTTCAGACAGCGCGCACAACCTTCATAAAACGCCGACGTAAACAGGCTCTCGCCAGGACCGATAGGATCGGTGCAGTCGGAGATGATCACGTCATAGGTTTCAGCGGTTTGGTTGACGAAGTTCACGCCGTCGTCGATCACCAGATTGAAACGGGCATCGTCATAAGATCCGGCGCTGTGATTGGGCAGATACTGGCGACAAAACGCCACCACACCGGCATCAATTTCCACCATCGTCACCGACTCCACGCCTTTATGACGACACACTTCACGCAGCATTCCGCCGTCGCCGCCGCCGATAATCAGCACTTTTTTGGCGTTACCGTGAGCCAGCAGCGGCACGTGGGTCAGCATCTCGTGATAAATAAATTCATCACGCTCGGTGGTTTGCACCACGCCGTCGAGCGCCATCACGCGACCGAGTGCGGCGTTTTCGAAAATCACCAGATCCTGATGCGTGGTTTTATCACGGTACAACTCTTTTTCGACACTGAAATACTGGCCAAAATTGGCGTGCAGAGTCTCAAACCACATTTCTTTGGGTGACAGCTTTTGTGATGAGTCATGGGACATGTTGCGGTCTTCTCCTGAGTATTCACAGCCTTGAAAAATGGGGGCGTCATAATAGCCAACATTGCCAGCCTATGCACGGTTGAATTTCGCTCAGAGGACGTTGTTTAAAAAGAATGGTATTAAGTGTAGCTGAGGGTAGAAAGAGGGATGAGAAAAGGCCCGGCGTAAGAAGCGATTAATATCCGCCGGGATAGTGCGATCAGTTCGAGTAGGCCAACAAGCTCAGGGAGTCGCGCGCCAGTGATTTACACTTGGTTGGCGTTGCCACAGCGATACCGCTTAAATCACGGTAACTGTCTTCGCCCATGGCCTGCATATTGAAACTGTTGTAATTAGCCAAATCCCAGCGGTTCTGTTGTGCAAAGAACACGATGGCGCGCTTGATTTGCGCGTTAGGTAACTGGTCATAGCCGCAGTTATTTTTCAGATAAACGAAAACCGCGGTTAAGTCCGCTAAATCTTCGGCTTCAGATTCACTCAATGCCTGGCTTGCAGAGGAGAAGCCAAGGAGGGTCAGCAACAGCAAAGTCAGCGTGGTTCTTTTCATCGAATTGTTCTTTTAATAGGAAAAGGAGACTCTAATAGAATGAAAGGACGTTAACATATTTGCCCTGAGTCACACTAAATTTCTTTTATCTGCCCTGCGGCTTGACCTTACCCTTGGTGGAAGGTTTAGGCTGATGTTCTTATACTGCCCGCACACCGCCAAAAGGATCTGAACATGCATCGTCGTGACTTTATCAAATGGACCACCCTGATGGGCGCAGCCACCACGTTGCCCGGCTGGAGCCGCCTGGCATTTGCCGCCGACCGCCCGGTGCTACCGGTTCCCGCGATCCTCAAGGCCGATTACAAGGGCAACTACACCCTTAATTTACAGCGCGGGCAGAGTCAGTTTTTACCCGGCGTGAAGACCGAAACCTGGGGTGTTAACGGCGATTTGCTTGGCCCGGCGCTGCGCATTAAGCGCGGCGAACCGGTTAAGGTCACCATTAACAACCATCTTGATGTCGCCAGCACCGTACACTGGCACGGGTTGGAAATTCCCGGTGATATCGACGGCGGCCCGCAGGGGGTGATTGCACCCGGTGCCAGCCGCACTGTGCAGTTTCAGCTCGACCAGCCCGCCTCGACGTGCTGGTTCCACCCGCATCCGCATCAGACCAGCGGTTATCAGGTCGCGATGGGGTTGGCCGGACTGGTGCTGATTGAGGATGACGAAAGCAATAAACTGCAACTGCCTTCCCGCTGGGGTGTGGATGATATTCCGTTGATCTTTCAGGATAAACGTCTGAACGATGCCGGGCAAATTGACTACCAGATGGACGTCATGACTGCCGCCATCGGCTGGTTCGGTAACCATATGCTGACCAACGGTGCGGTTTACCCGCAACACGGCGTCTCACGTGGCTGGGTGCGTTTGCGCCTGCTGAACGGCTGTAATGCGCGTTCGCTTAATATCGCCACCAGTGACGGTCGCCCGTTGTACGTGATCGCCAGCGACGGCGGTTTCCTGGCTGAGCCGGTAAAAGTCAGCGAACTGCCGATGCTGATGGGCGAACGCTTCGAAGTGCTGGTGGAGTGTCAGGGCAATACGCCTTTTGATATCGTCACGCTGCCGGTTAAACAGATGGGTATGACGCTGGCACCCTTTGACCAGCCGCTGCCGGTGCTGCGTATTCAGCCGACGCTGACGCTGGGCGCGCAGTCGATCCCTGACACCTTGGTGACAATGCCTGCGTTGGTTTCTGCCGATGGCCTGCCGGCCCGCTGGCTGCAACTTTCGATGGATCCCCAGCTCGACCAGCAGGGGATGGCAGCCCTGATGGAACGCTATGGTCATCAGGCGATGGCGGGAATGAGTATGGACCACGGCGATGCAGGGAAAGGCAATGACATGGCGTCAATGCCGGGGATGTCCCACGACGCTCATGGCGGCATGGCCGGAATGGATATGTCGAAAAGCGCTGGTAAATTTGATTTCATGAACGGCAATAAAATTAACGGTAAAGCTTACGATATGAATGCGCCTGCTTTTGACGTCAAACGGGGCCAGTACGAGAAATGGACTCTTTCAGGAGAGGGCGACATGATGCTGCATCCTTTCCATATCCACGGCACCCAGTTTCGTATTCTTTCCGAAAATGGGCAGCCGGTCGCTGCTCATCGTACTGGCTGGAAGGATATCGTCCGCGTTGAAGGCGCGCGCAGCGTGGTGCTGGTGCGGTTCAATCATCTGGCTGACAAACAGCAGGCTTACATGGCGCACTGCCATCTGCTGGAACACGAAGACACCGGGATGATGCTTGGTTTTACGGTTTCTGCGTGATGCACTTTCTCAAACTTCTTTCCTAAATATCCTTCTGCACACTCAGGCCAGAGACACTCCTCTGGCCGCCTTCTGTCGCCCTGATCCTCTCCCTCTCTTCTGAGCACGTCTTATCATTCGCTTATCTATATTTCACTTTGAAAGGTAAATCTTTCAAAGTGTGATCAATACAAGATAATTATATATTCATAATGATTATATTTTATGTGTGGTGAGATAAAAATGAAAGCATAGACCCACATATCCTACAGGAGAGCGAGATGATCGAGATTATCACACACGGTGCCGAGTGGTTTATCGGCCTGTTTCAGAAAGGGGGGGAGGTCTTTGTCAGTATGGTCACTGGCATTTTACCTCTCTTAATCAGTTTGCTGGTGGTGATGAATGCGTTGATCGTATTTGTCGGCCAGAAAAGAATCGAACGTCTGGCACAACGCTGTGCCGGGAATCCGGTGTCGCGTTACCTGCTGTTGCCGGTGATTGGCACTTTTGTGTTCTGCAACCCGATGACATTGAGCCTCGGGCGTTTCATGCCGGAGATCTACAAGCCCAGCTATTACGCTGCCAGCTCCTACAGCTGCCACTCCATGAACGGATTATTCCCGCACATCAACCCTGGCGAACTGTTCGTCTACCTCGGCGTTGCCAGCGGCCTGACCACGCTCGGATTACCTCTGGGGCCGTTGGCGGTCAGTTATTTCCTGGTCGGTATGGTGACTAATTTCTTCCGGGGCTGGGTAACCGATCTCACAACACGCATCTTCGAACGCAAGATGGGTATCCAGCTTGACCGTCAGGTTCAACTTTAAACGCGGAGCAGAAAATGAGCGTTATTATTCGAATTAACCGGGGTGAAGGCGGTTGGGGCGGTCCTTTATTGATTCAGGCCGTGCCCGGCAAAAAAGTGGTGTACATCACGGCGGGTACCCGTCCGGCGATCGTCGACAAACTGGCTGCGCTGACCGGCTGGGAAACCGTGGATGGTTTCAAAGAAGGTGAGCCGCCTGCCGAAGAGATCGGTGTGATGGTCATCGACTGCGGCGGAACCTTGCGCTGCGGCATCTATCCGAAGCGCAGGATCCCGACGGTCAATATCCATTCGACCGGCAAATCCGGTCCACTGGCGCAATATATTACCGAAGACATTTATGTTTCCGGGGTGCGTGAGCACGATATTGTCATCGATACCGCGGCAAGTTCTGAGCCGGTTCCGGCTGCCGCGAAGGCCGCACAACCCAGCGCCGGGCGTGAATATGACACCAGCAAAAAAATCACCGAACAAAGTGACGGGCTGTTGGCAAAAGTCGGTATGGGTATGGGGTCCGGCGTGGCGGTGCTGTTCCAGGCTGGGCGCGACACCATCGATACGGTGCTCAAAACCATTCTGCCGTTTATGGCATTTGTGGCAGCGCTTATCGGCATCATCATGGCTTCCGGGTTGGGCGATCTGGTGGCCCACGGCCTGACGCCGCTGGCGAAAAGCCCGGTTGGACTGGTGATGCTGGCACTGATCTGTTCCTTCCCGCTGCTCTCACCTTTCCTCGGCCCTGGCGCGGTGATTGCGCAGGTCATTGGCGTGCTGGTGGGCGTACAGATTGGGCTGGGAAATATTCCGCCGCATCTGGCCTTGCCTGCCCTGTTTGCCATTAATGCACAGGCAGCGTGTGATTTTATTCCGGTTGGATTATCCCTGGCGGAGTCCAAACAGGACACCGTGCGGGTGGGCGTACCGTCGGTATTGGTCGGCCGCTTCCTGACGGGGGCGCCGACGGTGCTTATCGCCTGGGCGGCTTCAGCCTTCATCTATCAATAAGGAGTCACCATGCAAACCATTTACCAAACCACGATCACGCATATCGGTGACTTTGCCCGGGAAGCCCTTTCCGACCAGATGCTGATCACCTTCCGGGAAGGTGCGCCGCAGGATATTCAGGATTATTGCTTCATCCATCAGCACGGTCAGACCCAAGGCGAACTGCACAGCGGTGCGTATATGGACCTGGCGGGTGTCCGCTATCCGGTCACCGCCGTTGGAGACGTGGCGATGCAGAATTTACGTGAGCTGGGCCATATCACGTTGCGTTTTGACGGCAGAGATCAGGCTGAATTCCCCGGCAGCGTGCATGTGAAAGGCATGACCCCCGAGGACATTCCTCTCGGTAGCATATTGAAATTCATCGATTAATATTAGGATCAGGAGTTAATTATGGAACAGGTTGCAGTCGTGATCGGCGGTGGTCAGACGCTGGGCGCATTTCTCTGTCAGGGGCTGGCTGAATCCGGCTATCGGGTTGCTGTTGCGGATCTCAATGAGAAGAATGCGGCGCTGGTTGCTGCACAGATCAATCAACAATTTGGGGCCGATCGGGCGTTTGGTTTTGCGGTGGATGCCACCAGTGAAAGCAGCGTCGAGCAACTGGCAAAAGCGGTTGATCACACATTCGGTCAGGTGGATTTACTGGTCTACAGTGCGGGAATGGCGAAGGCTTCGCCGATCACCGATTTTGCGCTCAATGATTTCGATCTCTCATTGCAGGTGAATCTGGTGGGGTATTTCCTGTGCGCTCGTGAGTTTTCACGCTTGATGATCCGTGACCGGATCCCTGGGCGTATCATTCAAATCAACTCGAAATCCGGCAAAGTGGGCAGTAAACACAATGCAGGTTACAGCGCGGCCAAGTTCGGCGGTGTAGGTCTGACACAGTCGATGGCACTGGATCTGGCAGAATACGGTATTACCGTGCATTCACTGATGCTGGGAAATTTGCTGAAATCGCCGATGTTCCAATCATTATTGCCGCAGTACGCCAATAAACTGGGGATCGATGCCGATCAGGTCGAACAGTATTACATCGACAAAGTGCCGCTTAAACGCGGCTGTGACTATCAGGATGTGCTCGACATGTTGCTGTTTTACGCCAGCGATAAAGCCTCTTACTGCACCGGTCAGTCGATCAATATCACCGGTGGTCAGGTGATGTTCTGATGCCAAACCGCCCCTGTTGTCAGGGGGCGGTTTTCCCTTTTTAAGGAGAACACCATGACGTCTGCTTCGGCATTAATCTTCTGCGCGGTGCTGGCCTGGCTGGCGCAGATCGCACTGGGCTGGTGGCAATTACAACGCTTTAACCGGGCATTTGACCGGTTATGCCAGCAGGGCACTGTCGGCGTCGGTCGCTCAGCCGGACGCTTCAAACCCCGGGTTGTGCTGGCGCTGGCGTTTGATAAAGACGAGAACGTGTGCGGCGGATTTTTACTGCGTGGCCTGACGATCTTCGCCAGTCCCCAGCCTCTTTTCATGCTTAACGGTATGAGCCGTCAACAATTGATGACAGGTGTGATCTTCCCGAAAGATCCGAATGTTCAAACTGCACTATCATTAGCGATTAAACCGAAATCATGATATTTTCATTTTAAAAGCTATTATCTTTCAAAAAGAATGGTGGCGAATGAAATTTATCTGAAAATTTGAGTGGAAATCGTGATGAAACCTAAACAACGTCAGGCGGCGATACTGGAACATTTGCAACAATTTGGTAAAACGGCAGTGGATGACCTGGCGGCGCATTTTGCTACCACCGGCACCACCATTCGCAAAGATCTCACTCTGCTGGAGGACGAGGGCGCAGTGATCCGAACCTACGGCGGCGTGGTGTTGAGCCGGGAAGAGGGCGATCAGCCCATCGACCGTAAAACCCACATCAATACCGGCAAAAAATTACGTATTGCGCGCGCCGCGATTAAAGAAATTCAGGACGGTGACTCCCTGATTTTTGATGCGGGCAGTACGGTCATGCAGATGGTGCCTTTCCTCGGCCAGTTTAATAACATTACGGTGATGACCAACAGCTTGCACATCATCAATGCACTGGTGGAACTGGATAACGACCAGACTATCCTGATGCCTGGCGGTACTTACCGCAAAAAATCCTCCTCGTTTCACGGCAGCCTGGCCGAAGGTGCCTTCAACCAATTTAACTTCGACAAGCTGTTTATCGGCGCCGATGGCGTGGATCTCAACGGCGGCGTAACAACGTTTAATGAGGCCCACGGTGTCAGCCAGGCCATGTGCAAAGCCGCAGAACGCATTATTCTGATGGTTGACTCCTCAAAATTTGGCCGTAAAAGCCCCAATATTGTGTGTGACCTTTCCCGTGTCGATACCCTGATCACTGACAGCGGCATCAGCGAACAGTACCGTGAGGCAATCGAAAAACACGGTATTCGTATCATTCTTGTGGGAGAGGAAGATGAATAAATCGCTGCTGGACTTCGCACGCGAAACACTGGAAATCGAAATTGAAGAAGCGCAGCGGCTGCTGACACGGTTGGATGAGCACTTCGTCCACGCCTGCCAGTTGTTGCTCAACTGCACCGGTAAAGCGGTAGTGTCCGGGATGGGGAAATCCGGGCACATCGGCAAAAAAATTGCTGCGTCGCTGGCCAGTACCGGCACACCAGCTTTTTTTGTCCATCCCGCCGAGGCGCTGCACGGCGACTTAGGCATGATTGGCAGCCAGGACGTGCTGATTTTTATCTCTTACTCAGGCCGCGCCAAAGAGCTGGAGATGCTGCTGCCGCTACTGGCCGAAAATAACACCAAACTGATCGCCATTACTGGCGGCAAAGATTCCCCGCTGGCGCATGCGGCCGACGCCGTGATTGACGTCAGCGTTGAGCGTGAAGCCTGCCCGATGGGGCTGGCCCCGACCTCAAGCGCGGTCAATACGCTGATGATGGGCGATGCACTGGCGATGGCGCTGATGCGTCACCGGGGATTCGGTGCGGAAGATTTTGCCCGCTCACATCCCGGCGGCAGTCTGGGCGCGCGCCTGCTCAACCGCGTACATCATCTGATGCGAACCGGTGACCGTCTGCCGGTGATCGGCTGTGACGATAATGTCATGAATGCGATGCTGGAGCTGAGCCGCACTGGCCTCGGGCTGATTGCTGTGTGTGACACCGCCCAACACGTAGTGGGCGTTTTTACCGACGGTGACCTGCGCCGCTGGCTGGTCAAAGGGCATCGTTTGGATGAACCCCTGACTGATGCCATTACCCGGCCTGGTTTTCTGTTGCCCGCACAGTGGCGCGCCGGTGAAGCACTGGAAGCCCTGCATCAGCAAAACATCAGCGCTGCGCCGGTTGTGAACAGCGACGGCGTACTGGTTGGCGCACTCAATCTGCATGATTTACATCAGGCTGGGATTGGTTGACGCGTCAGCGTTACCCATCACCGGGTTCTTTGTTATAATCCTTTCCGCTTCAAGGTCGCCATCATTCGGTTTGATGGCGATAAATATCTCAAATTTCAGGTGGTTAGGCTATATATGAAACACAGAGTAGACGTCATGATTTCCGAGCAGGAAGTCAAAACCCGCATCGCTGAATTAGGCCGTGAAATCACCGAACACTACCGTGACAGCGGCAGCGAAATGGTGCTGGTCGGGCTGCTGCGCGGTTCGTTCATGTTTATGGCTGACCTGTGTCGTACCATTGACGTATCCCACGAAGTGGATTTCATGACCGCATCCAGCTACGGCAACGGCATGTCCACCACCCGTGATGTCAAAATCCTCAAAGACCTCGACGAGGATATCCGCGGCAAAGATGTCTTGATCGTTGAAGACATCATCGACTCCGGCAATACCCTGAGCAAAGTGCGTGAACTGCTGCAACTGCGCGGCCCGAAATCACTGGCCATCTGTACGCTGCTCGACAAGCCCCAGCGCCGTGAAGTTGACGTGAAAGTCGAATACGTCGGTTTTGCCATCCCCGACGAATTCGTCGTCGGCTACGGCATCGACTATGCCCAGCGCTACCGTCATCTGCCATACGTTGGCAAAGTCGTGATGCTCGACGAGTAGTCAGTAACCGGCTACACCCTCGGTATTACTGAGTGGATCGCCTGAAAAAAGGCACAAAAAAAGGCACATTATGTGCCTGGGAAATCATTTTAACCAACTGAAATAAAAGGATTTCTATCGATGTCCACGCATTGACCACGTTGAGAAAAATCATAGCAAAAAGCCTCGAATAACGAGGCTTTTTTTGTGCCCTTACATCAGGAAAGTTTGCTGACCGTGCGAGGTCGGGTGAGGCATGACCGCGACGATATGGCCCGGCTTCATGATTGAGCCGTCGAATGACTCCATTGTCTTGAACGTATGCCCGCAGTTTATATTCTGGCACTGGTTATAACGCTCTTTTGTGTTCTCACTCAGTTCTCACTCAGGTAACGGCTTGAGCGGGTATGCACTGGATTATATTATCTTTGGCAACGGGTTTATGGAGCAGCGGCAGAGCCGCACTGGCCAGTTACTGAGACTGGAAACCTCACCAGCCAAATATACCCGTCGCGGCGTAGAGGCGGGGTTTTACTGGTTCGTAGAGAATTACGTCTCACCCCATTCTTTCGCAGCAGATACCATCTTTCATTTGCAGGAGCCCGATATTAATCAGGAGCTTTACGGCCAGCCCGAATATCTCAGCGCCTTAAACAGCGTATGGCTCAATGAGTCCGCGACGCTGTACCGCCGCAAGTATTTCGAGAACGGCGCACACGCAGGCTATGTGATGTACGTGACCGACCCCGCGCAGAACAAAGAGGATATTTCGGCACTGCGCGACATGATGAGTAAATCGAAAGGTGACGGGAATTTCAGGAACATTTTTTATCACGCACCGAACGGCAAACCCGACGCGATTAAAATTATCCCGCTCAGCGAAGTGGCAACCAAAGATGATTTCTTTAACATCAAGAACGCGACACGCGACGACCTGCTCAGCGCGCACCACCCGCGGCGAAAGCGCCAGCTTGCATCAACATCGCGCGAAGAATCGAGAACCTCACCACAGCGTGCTCAGGCGCAGGAATAAAACCCTGCAAACACCCTTTGCGCACAATGCTATCCCCGCCACGCCTGCCCGCTTTATGTGTCGCTTTTAATGCAGTTGCCTGACCCACTGAGAGCCGCCCCAGTACAGGCGCGGCACGGTGATTAATAATTTTTTGGAAAAATGCAAATCCATGCAACACAAATGCACATTTACTCACCAATATTGAACATTTACACTTGCCGCACGGACTAAATGGAAGTTAACCAGGAGCGGTTATGTACCAGAGGAATGAAGTCATAAGTTATTTGCAGTCCAATAAAATCCTTGCATTAAAACTCGACCACGCTTTAGCCTCAGTCAGAGGACAGGTGGCAAATCAAATTCAAACATTAGGTGCGGGCGCTACCCGCCTGACATATTACACATCATGTTTTACCGATGAATATCAGGACGTCTGCAAGAAACAAAAGAATGAAGATATACGATTTACTAAGGGCGTTACTTATCTTCTTGAAAATGGCGGCGTTGTCTACGACATGCTTAAAATTTATTTTGAAGAAATATTTAAATACAAAACCTCAGAGCAATTAGAAATTATCAAAAAAATGCTAATGGCAGTGAATATCCATATTGCCGCAAGTTCTCTAACTGGTGCTGGGTTTTCTTTAGCAGCCGCCGCCTCCGTTAGCGTTGGACTGAACCTAAGCATGGAAATAAGCATCCTCACAGGCCGCACGGCTGGCACGGTTGTCGGGATAGTGACGACTTATGGCGTCGTCCAGAAAGCAGCAGATAACGCCCAACGTCTCAGTTTGAGGTATCCCGCCTATTATGCCGCTCTATACGTGCAAGAATTAGAAATGATGTATTTCTTGATAGAGCCGTTATTTGAACGTGCTGGTGCACTCGAGGCACAATGGGCATCAGATTCGGATGTAGTAAATATCATTACAAGAATGATTCGATAATCATGATGAAATTTCTTAAAAAATTCTTACGCTGGCAATTGAAATTCTTATTTTCGATGTACGGCCCCGGATTGCTTACACTGCTATTCGCAATCGGCCTAGTGCATTTCTTCCCTGATGGCCCTATTTGGCCTATAGGTGTATTCGCCATATTAATGGTGGTTTTATTTAGCCGTTACATGAAATGGTGAACACCAAACAATTGTCACTGTGTAAATCTCACTTATAAGGAAATTATATGTCTACCCCAGCACATTTATGGCTTGAAGATGAAAACGGTTCACCGATTGTCGGCAGTTGTTTGATGCCAATGCGTTTAGGCTCCATCGAATTAAAATCATTTTCCCACGGCGTAACCATTCCGGTTGATGCAAATTGGGGCAAACTCACCGGAACGCGAATTCACCGCCCTATCGTTATAGTGAAAGAGTTTGACCAGACAACGCCCGTTTTGTATCGCGCCGTATGTGAAGGCCGTACCCTGAAAAAAGCAACGATCAAGATGTACCGCATTCTGGAGTCAGGCATCGAATCTGAATACTTCAATATCATGTTGGAAAACGTCAAAATTACTACGATTTCACCGTACCTGTCCCCCAATGGACTCAGCAGCACTCATCTAGAAACCCTCGAATTACGTTATGAGGCGATCACTTGGAAGTACACGGATGGAAATATTATCTACCGCGATACATGGAATGATCGTTGCGTAGCCTGATACCCTTAACGTCCACATAGTGTCCACGCCCTAGTCGTTTAGGTCTGGTTATAGTGGCTGGTAGTGGTGGTTAACCCACTGATTTTATTGCAAGTCACTGTGGGGGCTTGAAAAAAAGGCACAAAAAAAGGCACATAATGTGCCTTTTGCTTTTTAATCTTTTGTACAGTTACTGCGGGTTGCCGTGCAGCAGTGCTGAGACACCCTGGCGGTAACGCTGTTCCAGCGTTTCGCGGCTGGTGGAGGTCACTTCGAGGTCGCGCAGACGCCCGTCCTGAATGCCGTAAACCCAGCCGTGCAGCGAGACTTTCTGTCCGCGCTTCCATGCTGTTTGCATTACCGTGGAGTGGCCAAGGTTGTAAATCTGCTCAACGACGTTCAGTTCACACAACTTATTCAGACGCTGGTCAGGAGACAGTTCGCCCAGCAGCGAGCTGTGTTTGTACCAGATATCACGAATGTGCAGCAGCCAGTTGTTAATCAACCCAAGTTCCGGGTTTTCAACCGCCGACTGTACGCCGCCACAGCCGTAGTGCCCGCAGATGATCACGTGCTCGACTTCCAGCACGTCGATGGCGTATTGCACAACCGATAGGCAGTTGAGGTCGGTGTGAATCACCAGGTTAGCGACGTTACGGTGTACAAACAGTTCGCCAGGCTCAAGCCCGGTCAGTTGTTCGGCGGGAACGCGACTGTCGGAACAACCAATCCACAGGAAGCGTGGTTTTTGCGATTCTGAGAGACGTTCGAAGAAGCCTGGGTCTTCTTCCACCATGGTTTTCGACCAAAGGGCGTTATTACTTTTAAGTGTTTCAATGTCGTTCATGGAAGTTAATAGCCTGTAACCGAATAACAACGATGGGTTAATATAGGGCAACATATCGTTTTTTAAAACCGATTCAGCATCTCTAATGATGATCAAATCTTAACGGCAGAATTTATAACAAGGTTCTCTACACAAGGTAAGCTCCACTTATGACATATGCATTAGAACTGGAGAAGTTAACCAAAACTTACGCCGGTGGCGTGCAGGCTTTGCGCGGTATCGATCTGAAAGTGGAAGCGGGTGACTTTTACGCCCTGCTCGGGCCAAATGGCGCCGGGAAATCCACTACCATTGGCATCATCAGCTCACTGGTGAATAAGACAGCCGGCAGGGTGCAGGTATTTGGTTACGACATTGATAAGGACATTGTTAACGCCAAGCGCCAGCTCGGGCTGGTGCCGCAGGAGTTCAACTTCAACCCGTTTGAAACCGTGATGCAGGTGGTGGTCAATCAGGCCGGATATTACGGCGTTCCACGCCCGCTGGCGTTGCAGCGGGCCGAGAAATACCTCACGCAGTTGGATCTTTGGGGCAAGCGCAACGAACGTTCACGCATGTTGTCCGGTGGGATGAAACGTCGTCTGATGATCGCCCGTGCGCTGATGCACGAGCCAAAACTGCTGATCCTTGATGAACCTACCGCCGGCGTGGATATCGAACTGCGCCGCTCCATGTGGGGCTTCCTCAAAGAGCTAAACGTGCAGGGCACCACCATCATCCTGACGACGCACTATCTGGAAGAAGCGGAAATGCTGTGCCGCAATATCGGCATCATTCAGGGTGGCCTGCTGGTGGAAAACACCAGTATGAAAGCGCTGCTCTCCAAGCTGAAATCCGAAACCTTTATTCTTGATTTAGCACCGAAAAGCGCACTGCCGCAGTTGGAGGGATATCGTAATCACCTGACCGATACCTCCACGCTGGAAGTGGAAGTGATGCGTGAACAGGGGCTGAACTCTCTGTTCAGCCAACTGAGCAAGCAGGGCGTGCAGGTGTTGAGTATGCGTAACAAAGCGAACCGTCTGGAAGAGCTGTTTGTCACGCTGGTGAACGGCAGCGAGGAAAAGAAATAATGTCGCAACTGTATTGGGTGGCACTCAAAAGTATCTGGCTGAAAGAGATTAACCGGTTTGGACGCATCTGGATCCAGACGCTGGTTCCGCCAGTCATCACCATGACGCTCTACTTCATCATCTTCGGTAACATGATTGGCTCGCAGATCGGCAGCATGCACGGCTTTACTTACATGCAGTTTATCGTGCCGGGCCTTATCATGATGGCGGTGATCACTAACTCCTACGCCAACGTGGCGTCATCGTTTTTCAGCGCCAAGTTCCAGCGCAATATTGAAGAGTTGCTGGTGGCGCCGGTGCCGACGCACGTGGTTATCGCCGGGTATGTCGGGGGCGGCGTGGCGCGCGGGGTCTGTGTGGGTATTCTGGTTACGGCGATTTCACTCTTCTTCGTGCCGCTGGTGATCCACTCCTGGTGGGTGATAGCACTCACACTGCTGCTCACTGCGATCCTGTTCTCTCTGGGCGGCCTGCTGAATGCGGTATTCGCGACGACGTTTGATGATATCAGCCTGATCCCGACCTTCGTGCTGACACCGCTGACCTATCTGGGCGGGGTGTTCTACTCACTGTCGCTGTTGCCACCCATCTGGCAGGCAGTCTCCAAGTTGAACCCGATCGTCTACATGATCAGTGGTTTCCGCTACGGTTTTCTGGGGATTTCTGACGTGTCGCTGGTGTTTACCATGTCCGTGCTGGTCGGGTTTATCGCGGTATTCTATCTGTTGGCGTGGTATTTGATCGAGCGCGGGCGCGGCTTACGAAGCTAATCCCCGTCATCCCTCGCGCTGCCTCGGCGTTGGCTGCCTGCGTTCTAACCCTGCTTGCAGCAGGTTTAGTGATGCAGCACGCATGATTTTGTGGATTCAAATTTGAGTAATAAAAACGGGGCAAATCTATGCCCCGTTTTTTATGTCTTAAATGACGGTTAGGCCACCTGAACCGGCACGGCTTTGGCCGTACGCTTCAATTGATTTTCGCCGTCGAAATAGGCCACTTTCGGCTGGTGCTTGCGGGCTTCAACGTCTGACATCTGCACATAAGAGCAGATGATCAACAGGTCGCCCACGCACGCGCAGCGGGCTGCTGCACCGTTGACCGAAATAATACGCGAACCGCGTTCGGCCGCGATGGCGTAGGTGGAAAAACGCTGACCGTTGTCAACGTTATAAATATCAATAGCTTCGTATTCTAAAATGCCTGAGGCGTCGAGGAAATCCTGATCGATGGCGCAGGAGCCTTCATAATGCAAATCTGCCTGAGTCACATGCACCCGGTGCAGTTTGCCTTGTAACATAGTACGTACCATTTCTTCTGCCCTTACTGACGTAAAAAGTCTGAGAACCTGCCAGGCTGACATACTAAAAATCTCATGTGTCTGGCGACCCACATAGTTGCCGATCTGTCAGGCGCTGTCTACTGCGTCAGATCAACCTGTTGGTTATCAATCAGGCGTGCTTTGCCAAGCCATGCTGCCATCAGGATCACCGCCGAGGTGCTGTCAACGGTCAGGTCCTGCAAGGTTTTGGCGTCGCGGATAAACAGTTCATCCGGCGTGAAGCCCACCTGGCGCAGCTGCTGCGCGGTCTCTTCCAACATCTCTTCGGTATGACGTTCTCCCTGGCTCAGGCGCAACGCCAACTGGTTCATGATTTTTGCCAGCTGCGGGGCTGTTTTACGCTCTTCACTGGTCAGATAACCGTTGCGTGAACTCAGCGCCAGGCCGTCTTTCGCCCGCACCGTCGGCACGCCGACAATCTCGAGGTCATAACCCATGTCTTCTGCCATGGTGCGGATCAGCGCCAGTTGCTGGAAATCTTTCTGGCCGAAACAGGCCACGTCGGGCTGTACCAGATTGAACAGTTTGCTGACGATGGTGGAGACGCCACGAAAATGGCCCGGACGGCTGGCCCCTTCCAGAATGGTGGAGATCACCGGTACATCGACCTGCGTCTGCGTCGCCAGCCCTTTCGGATAAATATCGGCAGGCGAGGGCGCGAACACCAGATCCACGCCGCGCTTGTTCAGCTTCTCGCAATCTTCCTGCAGGGTACGCGGGTAACGCTCGAGATCGTCAGGGCGTTCAAACTGCATCGGGTTAACAAAAATAGTCACCACCACCACGTCGCCACGGGCTTTAGCTTCGTCTACCAGCGTCATGTGGCCTTCGTGCAAATTGCCCATGGTTGGTACCAGCGCAATGCGTTTATTGTTCTGGCGGTAAAAGCGAATTTCACGGCGCAGCAGCGGAACGTTTTCAATAATAAGCACTTGGCTAACCCTTCTTATTTAAAGCTGTGTTCTTCGCCCGGATAAATGCCTTGGGCAACCTGTTCAACATAAAGACGTACGGCGCTGCGCATATCGCCCGCTTCACGGAGGAAGTCTTTGGCAAATTTCGGTGTATGGCCGCCGGTAATGCCGAAGGCGTCATGCATCACCAAAATCTGGCCGTCGGTCACATTGCCCGCGCCGATGCCAATCACCGGAATCGACAGTTCGTCGGTCACGCGTTTGGCTAAATCAACGGGCACACATTCCAACACCAGCGCCTGCGCTCCGGCCTCTTCCAATGCCAGCGCATCTTTCACTAGCAGATTGGCGGCCACTTCATCGCGGCCCTGCACTTTATAACCGCCAAAGACATTCACCGATTGCGGCGTCAGGCCCAGATGTCCGCACACCGGTACGGCACGCTCGGTGAGCATTTTCACCGTGTCGCACAGCCAGCTCCCCCCTTCCAGTTTGACCATGTTGGCACCCGCACGCATGACTACGCCGGCACTGGCAAAGGCCTGCTCCGGTGTGGCGTAACTCATGAAGGGGAGGTCAGCCAGCAGCAGCGCCAGCGGCGCACCACGGCGTACGCAGCGCGTATGGTAGGTGATTTCCTCGAGGGTCACCGGCAGGGTGGAGTCATTTCCCTGCACGACCATGCCGAGAGAATCGCCGATCAGCATGACCGGTATCCCCTGTTCAGCGAACAGCTGGGCAAAGCTGGCATCGTAGGCGGTGATGGTCGCGAACTTATGATTATCTTGTTTCCACTGGCGTAACTGACTCAGGGTGGTAGCTTTCATGGGATCTTCCTGTGAACAATTCATACGGTGAATATTTTGCCAACATTCTACTGTATGACCCGATAAGCAGGTAGCGAAGTTCCTGTCTTTGGAATGAACATCTTAAGAATCCCATAATAAGCATGGCGTATAATGCGATGTACAGCATCACCCACGACAGGAGAGGGAATTTGCGCATTCTGCTGATAGAAGATGACAAAATGATCGGCGACGGTATCCGGGCTGGCCTGGGGAAACTGGGGTTTACGCTCGACTGGTTTACCGACGGATTGATCGGCAAAGCGGCGCTCGACAGTGCGCCTTATGATGCAGTGATCCTCGACCTCAGTCTGCCGGGAATGGACGGTATGCAGCTGCTAAAAGAGTGGCGGCAGGCTGGGAAAGATACCCCGGTGCTGATCCTCACCGCGCGCGATGCGCTTGAACAGCGGGTGGGCGGATTACAGGCCGGTGCGGATGATTATCTGTGTAAACCGTTTGCGCTGGTGGAAGTGGCGGCCCGCCTGCAGGCGTTGATTCGGCGTCGTCATGGGCACGTCACGCCGAAAATTATCCACGGTATTCTGGAGTTTGACCCGGCACTGCGCAGCGTCACCATGAATGGTGAGCCGGTGGTGCTGACCCCGCGTGAAATCACGGTGCTGGAGCTGTTCCTCAACAACAAAGGCCGCGTATTGCCGCGTCCGCTGATCCAGGAAAAACTCTATAACTGGGACGACGAAGTCAGCAGCAATGCCGTCGAAGTGCACATTCATCATCTGCGTAAAAAACTGGGCAACGGATTTATTCGCACAGTTCACGGCGTGGGTTACACCCTAGGTGACGCCGTGGCTGAGGCAACGGACAATTCTGCCGACAGCGCGACGGGGGAAAGGACGTGAAGCGGCATTTTAAGGATCTGAGCTTACGCCTGCGATTGATCCTGCTGTTTGGCCTGCTGGCACTGGTCACCTGGCTGGTGGCTTCGCTCGTGGCCTGGCATCAGACCCGCCATAACATCAACGAAGTGTTTGATACCCAGCAAATGCTGTTTGCCAAACGGCTGGCGGCGACCGGCGTGGGCGATATGTTGTTGCAAAATCATGAAGTCAGATTGCCTGAAACCAAAACGCTGATGCATAAAGGCGAGCGTGGCCACACCGATGATGACGCCCTGACGTTTGCCATCTTTGATCTGCAAGGCAAGATGCTGCTTAACGACGGCGAAAACGGTAAAAAAATCCGCTTCGACAAGAATACGCAGGGCTTTACGGACAGCGAAATCGATAACGATGACGACCAGTGGCGGTTGCTGTGGCTGACCACCGCTGACGGGCGTTTTCGGGTGGCGGTCGGTCAGGAGTACGATTACCGCGAGGATATGGCATGGAATCTGGTCTCAGGGCAACTGCTGCCGTGGCTGGCCTGTCTGCCGATATTACTGTTGGCGATGATGATCATGATCGGCCTGGAACTGCGCCCTCTGCGGCGCGTGGCGGACGATCTTCACCGGCGTGCGCCGGATGATGCTTCCCCACTCTCCACTGACCGGGTGCCTTGCGAGGTGCTGCCGCTGGTGGAATCTCTCAACTCACTGTTCACCCGCACCGGCGACATGCTGGTTCGCGAACGGCGTTTTACCTCGGATGCCGCGCATGAATTGCGCAGCCCGCTGGCGGCGCTGCGGGTGCAAACCGAAGTGGTGCAACTGTCGGGGGATGACACCAACATGCGCGAACACGCGCTGGAAAACCTGACCATCAGTATCGACCGCGCCACCCGATTGGTTGACCAACTGCTGACGCTCTCGCGGCTTGAGTCTTTCAGCGGACTGGATGAATTAGAACCGGTCGACTGGGCGGGGCTGATTGCACAAGTTGTGGGCGCACAGGATGCGGCGGCGCATGCTAAAGGTATCGTCTTACGTTTTGAGCAGACCGGCGATCCGGCACCGATTCAGGGGCAGTCGCTGTTACTGTCGTTGATGCTACGTAACCTGGTGGATAACGCCGTGCGCTATTCACCGGTGGGCTCTAAGGTGACTGTCCGGTTGAGTGAGCAGGGTATTGATGTCGACGATCAGGGGCCGGGGATTTCGGATGAACACCTGGCAAGGCTGGGGGAACGGTTTTATCGCCCGCCGGGTCAGGAGCAGACCGGCAGCGGTCTTGGCGTGTCGATTGTTAAACGCATCGCCCAACTGCACGGGCTGAGTGTGGTCTACCGCAACCGGGCAGAGGGAGGATTACAGGTACAGGTTCGCCAACACTAAAGCAGGATCACCAGCGTTCCAGGCCATTGCGGGGAATGCGATTCAGCAGCTCTTGCAGAGGTTCGCCATCGGGGAATACCAGCGCCGGGGCAATCTCTGCCAGCGGGTAAAGCATGAACTCGCGGTTTTTCATGTCGTAATGCGGAACGATCAAACGTTCAGTGTTGATCACCTGGTCGCCGTACAACAGCATGTCTAAATCCAGCGTGCGCGGACCCCAGCGTTCGGCTTTACGCACACGGCCCTGGTTCTGCTCAATGGCCTGGGTGCAGTCGAGCAGCTGTTCTGCGGGCAATTGGGTATCGAGGGCAACCACGGCGTTGAGAAAATCAGGCTGATTTTGCGGGCCGAGAGGTTTACTGCGATAAAACGAGGAACAGACCACCAGTGTGGTGCGGGGCATGTGCGCCAGAGCTTCCAGCGCACAGTTGACCTGGTCTACAGGCTTGGCAAGATTACTGCCGAGCGCAATGTAGACCCGGATCATTGACCGCTTTCCTTACGTGGTGCCCGTTTGCGCGGACGACGTGTGCGGGCGCGGCGTGGTGCGACGTCGTCGCCCAGCGTACCCAACATATTTTTCTGTGACGCCGGAGTGGCTTCCTGGAACTCGCTCCACCATTCGGTGAGACTTTGCAGTTCGCGATGCTGTTCTACTTCGGCACGCAGCGCCAGTAAGTCGAATGCCGCGCGGAACTTAGGATGCTCCATCAGTTTGTGCGCACGTTTGCCCTGACGACGCGACAGACGCAGTTGCAGCGCCCAGATATCACGCACCAGCGTGGTAATTCGTTTCGGAATGGCCAGTGAGCGGCACTGTTCGTCGAGCACATCGTTCATGGCCAGCGAGAACGCGTCGTAATAGGTCAGACCGCCTTCCTGTGCCAGCTTCTGTGCATGTTCAATCACCGGATACCACAGCATCGCAGCGAACAGGAATGCCGGATTGACGCGCTGATCGTTTTGCAGACGGAAATCAGTGTTTTTCAGCACCTGAATCAGAATGCGTTCCATCGGGCTGTCAGCCTGTTCGGTGAACTGGCTGGCAATCAGTGGGAACAGCGGCTGGAACAGCTGGTATTCACACAGTTTCAGGTAGGTCTGATGACCATAACCGGACTGCAATAATTTCAGCGACTCTTCAAACAGACGGGCTGGCGGGATCTCCTGTAACAGGGTCGCCAGACGCGGGATCGGCTCAGCGGTTTCCGGGCTGATTTTCATGTCCAGTTTTGCAGCAAAACGCACAGCGCGCAGCATCCGCACCGGATCTTCGCGATAGCGGGTTTCCGGGTCGCCAATCAGACGGATAATGCCGTTTTCCAGATCACGCAAGCCGCCGGTGTAATCACGCACGGTGAAATCGGCCACGCCGTAATAAAGGCTATTGATGGTGAAGTCGCGGCGCTGGGCGTCATCTTCGATGCTGCCGAAAATGTTGTCGCGCAGCAGCATGCCGTTTACCGCCTGCTGGGAGGAGTTCTTGTCTTCTGGCTCTTCTTCCAGTTGCTCGTGATGACCGCGGAAAGTGGCCACTTCGATGATTTCCGGCCCGAACATCACGTGCGCCAGGCGGAAACGACGGCCAACCAGACGGCAGTTGCGGAACAGTTTACGTACCTGATCCGGCGTGGCGTTGGTGGTGATGTCGAAATCTTTCGGTTTCTTTTCCAGCAGCAAATCACGTACACCGCCGCCGACCAGGTAGGCTTCATAGCCAGACTTGTTCAGACGGTAGAGAACTTTCAGGGCGTTTTCGCTGATATCACGGCGAGAAATATTGTGCTCGTCACGCGGAATAATGGTGATGGCTCGCGTCTCACCGGCGTAGTCGAAGGAGGCACGCGGTTTGGACGGATGCTCAGTGACATAACGCTCAATAATGGGCTGATGTTCACCACGTGGTGACACACTGGCCGTGCGTCGGTTGGCATTGTTAGCGCTGTGGCGCGGACCAGCCCCCGGCGAAGAGGTGTTGTTGCGGCGGTCACCCCGGTGAGAGTTTTCATCCCGACGGCCACGGTTATCACGGCTGCCGCTGCGTTCGCGGCGTGGGGCCTGGGTCGTTTTCACGTTGCCTTCAGCCACGGGGGTTGTATCGCGACGGGTGTTCTCTTCACGAAGAGGGGCCTGCTCAGGCACCGTGGTTTCTTCACGAATGACTTTATCTTCACGAACTAGCACCTTACGGCAAAAATTGGCTACTCGGGTAAAAATGGGACACCTCGATAGTGACTGATAAAAATGACGCGACGCAAAAACAGCGGCTAATCATAGCTCACACTGGCTACTTTGAGAATGCCGAAGTCATATCTGCCGGAGCTTTCGCATCCTGACGCGGCATCTGGGCCGGTGCCCAATGTTCTGTCGCCCAACATAATAATAAATCTAACGGCATATCCTGCCAGTTTTCCGGCAAGGTTTGGCCTAAAAATTGTAACGCTTTCAACAGGACCGGGCGAGGATCACCCTCTGGCAATGCGGGCGCGTGGTTCTGCTTGGAGAGTTTATCGCCCTGCGCATTGACCGCCAGCGGTAAATGCAAATAACCCGGCTGCGGGTAACCTAAATGCTGATAAAGCGAAATTTGGCGCACGGTCGGCTCGATTAAATCCGCCCCGCGCACAATATGGTTCACGCCCTGATAGTGATCATCGACCACCACCGCCAGATTATAGGCGAACAGACCGTCGCGACGGCGCACGATGAAATCCTCTTCGGCCAGCGCCGGCGTAGCGTGCAACCGTCCCTGAAAGTCATCGTCAAATGCATAGACCGGGCGAGTCTGATGCAAACGGATCGCGGCATTGTCAGCGCCGAGTGCCGCATCGCGGCAGTGGCCGTCGTAGGTGCCACCGAGCTGGGCTATTCGCTGGCGGGTGCAGGTGCAGTAATAGCTCAGCCCCTTCTGGCGCAGGCTGTCCAGCGCAGCGCGGTAAGCATCATGACGTTTGGATTGCCAGACGACGTCGCCATCCCAGTGCAGGCCGAAACGCTCCAGTGTCGCCAAAATGCTGTCGGCGGAGCCAGGGATTTCACGCGGGGGGTCAAGATCATCAATGCGCAATAGCCAGCGGCCCTGCAAAGATCGGGCGTGCAGATAGCTACCGAGGGCGGCAATCAGGGAACCAAAATGAAGAACACCGGAAGGCGAAGGGGCAAAACGGCCAACATAACGCGTAGCGTGAGCGGAAGCAGGCGAATCAGACATAGTTGCAGAACATCTTCTATAAAGGGAACGCGGTGCATGACGCACCGCGTGGGACCCGAGACTTAACCAGCCATCTGCTTTTCGCGGATTTCAGCCAATGTCTTACAGTCAATGCATAAATCAGCGGTAGGACGTGCTTCAAGACGGCGGATGCCGATCTCAACGCCACAGGAATCGCAATAACCGAAATCCTCGTCTTCCACTTTTTTCAGTGTTTTTTCAATCTTTTTTATCAGCTTACGTTCGCGATCGCGGTTACGCAGTTCGAGGCTGAATTCTTCTTCCTGAGCGGCACGGTCTACCGGATCCGGGAAGTTTGCAGCTTCGTCTTGCATATGCGTAACGGTACGGTCAACTTCATCCCTGAGCTGATTACGCCACGCTTCAAGAATCTTCTTGAAGTGGGTCAGCTGAGCGACGTTCATGTACTCTTCGCCTGGCTTCTCTTGGTATGGTTCTACCCCAGCGATGGCGAGAATGCTCAAGGACGATGTCTTACGGGGTTGCCCTTCTTGCATGATGCTTCTCCTACATAAAACGCACTATACCCATCATCCTTCAAATTGCGGGAGCCGAAGCTGCCTTGGTGCAATGCAAACGATGTTGAGTATTTCGATCCCCAAAGGGGGAAAAAATCAGGCCGCTATAAATACCAGAAGGGGGCGACGTAAGCAATTAATCATCACAGGTACTTGACACACCTGTGAGGAAGAGCGTATTCGCGTACCTTTCATCACCGTTCAGGTTGCCGACTTGTTGCAACTCGAATAATGGCAGATATCTGCTATCTCTAGCTGCCGATGGCTGTAATAACAGGGGTTATCCGACAAACTGGCGGTTAGCCAGAGGTAAACGTTCTGAGAGGCGGATACCCTCTGCAGAAAGTTTTGCACCGTAACACATCACTTCGACACCGCTTTGTTGTACCTGCGTCAGTAATGCTGCGTAACGCGGATCAATATGGTGTGCCGGAGACACGCTTTCAATGCCTGAATGCAATACAGCGAAAAAAAGCACCGCTCGCTGTCCCTGTTCCGCCATCGCTTGCAGCTCGCGTAAATGCTTCTGACCCCGCAGCGTAACTGCGTCGGGAAAGAAGCCGCATCCTTGTTGCAGCAAGGTGACAGATTTCACTTCAATATAGCAGTCGGAACGATTATCCGCCTGTAACATAAGGTCAATGCGGCTATTTTCGGTACCGTATTTAACTTCAGCGGTTAACTTACTGTAAGAGGATAATTCTGGAACTGCGTCGGCTTCCAGCGCCTCTCTGACTAATTGGTTTGCCCGTAACGTATTGACGCAAATCCAGTGCCCCTGCGGGGTTTCTGTCAGTTCCCAACTGTGGGCGTATTTGCGCTTGGGGTTGTCAGAGGCCGAATACCACACGGTATCCCCCGGCGTGGCGCAGCCGGTCATGGCACCGGTATTGGCGCAGTGCAGCGTCAACTCCCGGCCATCTGGCGTTATCACATCGGCCAGAAAGCGTTTGTAACGTTTGATTAGCGTCGCGGCTTGCAGCGGGGGATCGAAATGCATGACAGTTCCTGATTGAAATTAGGCAAGCGGCGCAGGCAGTGGCCAGCTTTGCAACAGAGAGTAGCGGGTGCGGCCACGCTCATAAATTGACTGATACAGCCCGAACTCCAGCGCTTCCAGCGTCCAGTGGGGTGTGGCGGGAGGAATGGCCACCTGCCGCGTCGCAGCGCGAAATAATGAAATATGGGGATGAAACGGCAGGGCGCTTTGATAACAGCCGTTGCGCGCAGCGTGTGAGCGCAGGATCTCTGCCAGTTGCAGCAGCGGGCGCGGCGCCCGGCGGGTACCGAGCCAGACCACACCCGCACCGGGCCAGTGCCCGGCATCATCGATACACAGGCTAAACCCTTTGGCATCAATTCTCCCCGCCACGCTACGTAAGGCGGTCTCTTTCTGCTCGCTGACTTCGCCGAGAAACGCCAGCGTCAGGTGCAAATTGGCGGCGGCGATGGGGCGTCCTGTATCCTCAGGGAAATGGTCAGCACGCCACTGAATCACCTGTTTTTGCAATTTAGGTGGCAGTGATAAAGCAAAAAAAAGGCGGCGTTGAGCAGACATTTCGGGTTCCCTGACGGTATAGGCAGGACCAGATGCTACAATGCTGGCGCTGTAAATCAAATTATACGGGGTTTTTCATTGTCTTCTCCTCTGCCGGTCAGTGTCGTACTCGAACCGTTATTATCCGCGTTGCGAACGGCGCCGCAGGTGTTATTGCTGGCGCCGACCGGGGCCGGTAAATCCACCTGGCTGCCGCTGCAATTACTGCAACAGGCCAATCTGCCCGGCAAAATTTTGCTGCTCGAGCCCCGTCGTCTGGCGGCGAAAAACGTGGCGTTCCGGCTGGCGCAGCAGTTGGGTGAAACGCCCGGTCAAACCGTTGGCTACCGTATGCGTGCGGAAAGTAAAACCAGCGCCGCCACCCGGCTCGAAGTGGTGACTGAGGGGATTTTGACCCGCATGGTGCAGGCTGACCCGGAGCTTACCGGTGTGTCGCTGGTGATCCTCGATGAATTCCACGAGCGTAGTCTGCAGGCCGATCTGGCGCTGGCGCTGCTGCTTGATGTGCAAAATGCCCTGCGCGATGACCTCAAATTACTGATCATGTCAGCCACGCTCGACAACGTGCGCCTTGCGCCGTTGCTGCCGGATGCGCCGGTGATTATCTCCGAAGGCCGCAGTTTCCCGGTTGAACGCCATTATCTTTCCCTCGCCAGCCATGAACGGCTGGATGACGGCGTGGCACGCATCGTCAGCCGCCTGATGAGCGAGCATGACGGCTCGATGCTGCTGTTTCTGCCGGGCGTCGGGGAGATCACCCGCGTACACAACCTGCTGGCGGGCAAAGTGGCCAATGATGTCGATCTCTGCCCGCTGTACGGCGCTTTGACGCTCGAACAACAACAAAAAGCCATTCAACCCGCCGTCGCTGGCCGCCGGAAAATCGTGCTGGCCACCAATATTGCCGAAACCAGCCTGACCATCGAAGGTATTCGTTTGGTGGTGGACAGCGGTCTGGAGCGCAGTGCGCAGTTTGACCCGCGCAGCGGACTGACCCGGCTTATCACCCAGCGTATTAGTCAGGCGTCGATGACCCAGCGCGCAGGTCGTGCCGGGCGTCTTGAACCGGGCCTGTGCTGGCATCTGTTCGCCAAAGAGCAGGCAGAACGCGCCAGTGCGCAGGCCGAAGCCGAAATTCTGCAAAGCGACTTAAGCAGCTTCTGGCTGGAGTTATTGCAGTGGGGTTGTCAGGATGCCGCGCAACTCGCGTGGCTGGACGCGCCGCCTGCACCGGCGCTGACGGCGGCCAAAACGCTGCTTTATTCGCTGGGCGCTACGGATAAACAGGGCAAACTGACCCCGGCGGGGCAGCGCATGGGGAAACTTGGCTGTGACCCGCGCCTGGCCGCGATGCTGATTGCCGCCGATGCCCAGGGCGCTGATGCACTGGCCACCGCTGCATTGCTGGCCGCGATGCTGGAAGAGCCGCCGCGCGGTGGCATACCGGATATCGATTACTGGCTTAGCAGGCCACAGGGAAACTGGCAGCGTCGCGCCACGCAGCTCGCTCAGCGCGTGTCCGGCAAGAAAGGTCATGTTGATGCCTTTCTCGCGCCATGGCTGCTGGCCTCAGCCTTCAGCGACCGCATCGCCCAGCGTCGTGGCGCTGACGGGCGCTATCTGCTGGCCAACGGCCTCGGTGCTTCCCTGCCGCAGGATGACGCCTTAACCCGCGCCGCCTGGCTGGTGGCACCACAGTTATTGCAGGGCAATAACAGCCCGGATGCCCGTATTTTATTGGCGGTGACGCTGGACGCCAGCCAACTGGCCGGGCGTTTACCGCAGATTGTGAAAGAACAAACTGCCGTCGAGTGGGATGAAGAAAAAGGCACGCTGCGCGCATGGCGGCGCTGGCAGGTTGGACGGCTGGTGCTCAAAGCCCATCCGCTGGCCAAACCCGATGATGGCGAATTACAACAGGCGCTGATCGACTGGATCCGCAATCAGGGCTTACAGGCGTTGAGCTGGTCGGTCGCGGCGGAACAGTTGCGCCTACGGTTGACCTGCGCGGCGAAATGGCTGCCGGAGGCGGGCTGGCCCGCAATGGATGACCAGGACCTGCTCGACGGGTTGGAGCAGTGGCTATTGCCGTCGCTCGGCGGAGTGCGCTCCCTGAAAGCGCTGCAACAGGTTGATTTGCACGACGCTCTTTCACGCTTGCTGGACTGGAATCAACGTCAGCGTCTGGACAACGCATTACCCACGCATTATTGCGTTCCTACTGGCAGCCGTTTGCCAATCCGCTATCATGCTGACCAGCCGCCGGTACTCTCGGTGCGGATGCAGGAGATGTTTGGCGAAGAGCGCAGCCCGATGCTGGCCGAAGGCCGTGTCGCCGTGGTGCTGGAACTGCTCTCACCAGCCCAACGTCCGTTGCAGATCACCGCCGATTTAGCCGCATTCTGGCAGGGTACTTATCGCGACGTACAAAAAGAGATGAAAGGCCGCTATCCTAAGCACCCGTGGCCGGACAATCCGGCCATCGCGTTACCCACGCGGCGCACCAAGAAATATCAATGATCAGAAGGCTCTCTTTTAAGAGATTTCTTCTGGTCAGAATACGAACCGAGGCAGAGAGTAGGCCGCAATTTATGAATACAGCAGGTTTTATGGAGAATTGTCATGTCTGGCGATGATCGCGAGCCGATTGGCCGTAAAGGCAAACCCGCAGGGCGCAAGCCTCCGCGCTCCCGTCCCGTTCGCAGTCGTCGGGATGACGATGATGAAGAGATTGACCACGAGTATGAAGATGATCACGAAACGGATGATGACGACGAAGAACAAGATCACCGCCGGGAGTCGCGCATGACCCGTAAAGCTGCACCGCGTAAAGCCGCGAAGTCAGACAACAGTGGCAAACCACGCAGCCGGAAACGCTGGTGGTTCTGGCTGCTGTTCAAACTGTTTATCATTTTTGCCATTGTGATGGGGATTTACGGCTTCTACCTCAACACCGAGATCCGTGGCCGCATCGACGGCAAAGTCTGGCAGTTACCCGCGGCCGTGTTCGGCCGTCAGGTGAACCTTGAGCCGGACATGCCGTACAGCAAAAAAGAGATGGTTAACCTGCTGGAAGGGACGCAATACCGTCAGGTAACGCGGATCACTCGCCCAGGTGAATTCACCGTGGCGGCCAACAGCATCGATCTGCTGCGTCGTCCGTTTGATTTCCCGGAAGGTAAGGAAGGGCAGATCAACGCACGCCTGATCTTCGCCGATGACCATCTCGATGAGATTAAAAACCTGGATAACAACCGCGATTTCGGGCTTTTCCGCCTCGACCCGCGGTTGATCACTATGTTGCAGTCACCCAACGGTGAACAGCGTCTGTTCGTGCCGCGCGCCGGTTTCCCAGACTTGCTGGTCGACACCCTGCTGGCGACCGAAGACCGTCACTTCTATGAGCACGACGGCATCAACTTCTGGGCGATTGGCCGTGCGGTATTGGCTAACCTGAGTGCTGGTCATGCGGTGCAGGGCGGCAGTACGCTGACGCAGCAACTGGTGAAAAACCTGTTTCTGACCAACGAGCGCTCCCTCAGCCGTAAAGCGCGTGAAGCCTACATGGCGATTTTGGTCGACGCCAACTACAGCAAAGATCGCATTCTGGAACTGTACCTGAACGAAGTGTATCTCGGTCAGAGCGGTTCCGATCAAATCCGCGGTTTCCCGCTGGCCAGCCTCTATTACTTTGGCCGTCCGGTGAATGAACTGAGTCTGGATCAGCAGGCGCTGCTGGTCGGTATGGTGAAAGGGGCGTCGCTGTATAACCCATGGCGTAACCCGACGCTGGCGCTGGAGCGCCGTAACTTAGTGCTGCGTTTACTGGTCAATCAGAAGGTTATTGATCAGGAGCTGTATGACATGCTCAGCGCACGCCCCCTCGGCGTTCAGCCGAAGGGCGGGGTGATTTCTCCGCAGCCTGCGTTTATGCAGATGGTGCGTAACGAGTTGCAGGCCAAACTCGGCGATAAAGTGAAGGACATGTCCGGCGTGAAAATTTTCACCACGCTCGATCCTCTTTCTCAGGATTCGGCTGAAAAAGCGGTAGAAGAGGGCATTCCGTTGCTGCGTAAGAAAAGCGGCCTGAATGACATCGAAACCGCCATGGTGATTGTTGACCGTTATACCGGTGAAGTGCGGGCGATGGTCGGCGGTGCGGATACGCAGTTCGCCGGTTTCAACCGTGCTATGCAGGCACGTCGCCAGGTGGGGTCGCTGGCGAAACCAGCAACCTATCTGACTGCGCTGTCTCAGCCGGACAAATACCGCCTCAATACCGTGCTGGCTGACCAGCCGCTGACGATTAAACTGGCCAACGGCCAGACATGGTCACCGAAAAATGATGACCATCAGTTCCGTGGGCAGGTGCTGCTGGTCGATGCGCTGGCGCGTTCGATGAACGTACCTACCGTGAATCTCGGTATGGCGGTCGGGCTGGATAACATCACCAAACAGTTGATTAACCTCGGCGTGCCGAAAGAGTCACTGAATCAGTTGCCATCCATGTTGCTTGGTGCGATTGCCCTGACCCCGATGGAAGTGGCGCAGGAGTACCAGACTATCGCCAGCGGCGGTAACAAGGCACCGCTGTCTGCGGTGCGTTCGGTGATCGCTGAAGATGGCACGGTGCTGTATCAGAGCTTCCCGCAGGCAGAACGGGTGATCCCGGCCCAGGCGTCGTATTTGACTATGTACGCCATGCAACAGGTGGTGTCCGAAGGGACATCACGCGCGCTGGCGAACAAATTCCCTAACCTGCATCTGGCGGCGAAAACCGGGACCTCGAACGAACTGCGTGACAGCTGGTTCGCCGGCATTGATGGCAATCAGGTGGCGATCACCTGGGTAGGGCGTGACAACAACGGACCGTCAAAACTCTGGGGATCTACCGGTGCGCTGGTGCTCTACAGCCGCTATCTGGAGAACGAAATGCCGCAGCCATTGAACCTGCAGGTGCCGGAAGGCATCAGCTTGATGAACATCGACGGCAGCGGAAACTTCGTTTGTAACGGTGGCGGTTCCCGCAGCATTCCTGTGTGGACTGATGCGCCGGATAGCCTGTGTCAGGCGTCGCAGGCAGCAGTTCAACAACAGCAGCAGCAGCAACAGCAACAACAACAACAGCAGCAACAGTCGCCGCAGCAAGAAGATGGCAAAGGCGTCGCTGGCTGGATTAAAGATATGTTCGGTTCAGGCCAGTAATTCTCTTACTGGTGCCACGACCGGCTCAAAGGGCGCGACAAGTTTCGCGCCCTTTTTATATCGAATCCTCCGCTTTACGGGCTGGGGAAGCCGCATTCATCACAACCTCGTCACATCCCATTTCGAACAATCTTCAATCGATTTTACCCATACTTCACATAGGGCTATTTTTTATTCACTCACCGACTGTCCGGGCTTAATAGGCTTGCAGAAGGCTATGGGTTGCGCATATTATGCGATGTTTATAATAATAATTATCGTTTACATTCCCATTCAAACATCTCCAGAGAATAATAAATGGCACTTCAGCGCTCTCTTTCACTGATTTCATCCAAGGGAACTTTTCAGCGTGGCACACTGGCGTTAACTATCGCCGCTGCACTGGGTTCTTATGCTTTTCAGGCTAATGCTGCATCCACGGCAAAAGACGAGACTATCGTTGTAACGGGTTCGACGTCGGCTGATGTGGCACCAGAATCTGCCTGGGGCCCGGCACCGACTATCGCCGCCAAGCACAGCGCCACTGGCACCAAAACCGATACGCCTATCGTTAAGACGCCGCAGTCTATTTCCGTGGTGACGCGTGAAGAGATGGACATGAAACAGCCGTCCACGGTGAAAGAAGCGCTGGGTTATACGCCCGGCGTGTACGCCAGCCGTGGCAGTTCTTCCGTTTATGACGCTGTCGCGATTCGTGGTTTCACTTCGGTGAATACCAACCAGTATCTCGACGGTATCAAACTGCAGGGTGACAACTACTCTGAAGTGTCGATGGATCCGTACTTCCTCGAACGTGTGGAAGTGCTGCGTGGCCCGTCTTCCGTGCTCTACGGCAAAAGTAACCCGGGCGGCGTAGTGACGATGGTCAGCAAGCGCCCGACCACTGAGCCGCTGAAAGAAATACAGTTCAAAATGGGGTCAGACAACCTCTATCAGACCGGTTTTGACTTCAGTGATGCTATCGACGACGCGGGTGTTTATTCCTACCGTCTGACCGGCGTGGCGCGCAGTCAGGATTCACAGCAGGTGATGTCGAAAGAGCAGCGTTATGCCATCGCACCTTCATTCAGCTGGCGCCCGGATGACAAAACCAACTTTACCTTCCTGAGCAATTTCCAGAACGATCCGAACACCGGTTTCTACGGCTGGCTGCCGCGTGAAGGCACCGTTGTGCCTTACGTTGATGCCAACGGTAACTCGCATAAACTCCCTACTGATTTCAATGATGGCGAGCAGTCCAATAAGCTGTCCCGTAATCTGAAAATGGTCGGCTACAGCTTCGATCATGAGTTTAACGATACCTGGACCGTGCGCCAGAACCTGCGTTATACCAAACTGGATACCGATTTTTCTGGTGTTTACGGCACGGGTTATGCGGGTAACGGCGTCCTGAGCCGCGCTTATGTGCAGTCAAAAGAGAGCCTGAACAACTTTGATGTCGATACGCAGGCGCAGGCTAAATTTGCCACCGGCCCGGTTGACCACACGTTACTGACCGGTGTGGACTACATGCGTATGAGCAATGACGTAGATTCTTATTACGGCACGGCTAATTCGCTGAATATGCTGAATCCACAATACGGCAATGCCGGTGTGGCGCTGAACTTCCCGTACCAGGTTCTGGATCGTCAGGAGCAGACGGGCCTGTATGCGCAGGATCAGGCAGAGTGGGATCACTGGATCCTGACTCTGGGTGGACGTTATGACTTCTCGAAAAACTCAGTTCTGACGCGCAGCACCAATGTTACTGATGAAGTGAACAATGATAAGTTCACCTGGCGTGGTGGTCTGAACTACCTGTTCGATAACGGGATTTCACCTTACTTCAGCTACAGCGAATCCTTTGAGCCGAACGTCGGTGCGACCGTCGGTGGACAAGCGTTTGTTCCTTCAATCGGTAAACAGTACGAAGCCGGTGTTAAGTACATTCCGAACGATCGCCCGATCAGCCTTACCGCTGCGGTGTATCAGCTGACCAAAACCAACAACCTGACCGTCGATCCGAACAACATCTTCTTCCAGGTGCAGTCGGGTGAAATTCGTTCGCGCGGTGTTGAGCTGGAAGCCAAGGCAGCGGTTAACGCCAACATCAACGTCACGGCGTCTTACACCTATACCAATGCGGTCTACACGCATGACACCAGCTACGAAGGCAAACGTCCGACAGAAGTGCCGCGCAATATGGCGTCACTGTGGGCGGATTACACCTTCCACGAAACGGCGCTTAGCGGCCTGACCGTCGGCTCCGGCGTGCGTTACGTCGGTGACAGCTCCAGCTTCTACACCACCGGTGACAAAACTAACGATACCTTCAACGTCGCGGCTTACACGCTGGTTGATGCGACGGTGAAATATGATCTGGGCCGCTTCGGCATGCCGGGTTCTTCTGTGGGGGTGAATATCAACAACCTGCTGGACCGCGAGTATGTCGCCAGCTGCTATCGCGATTACGCCTGTTACTGGGGCTCCGATCGTCAGATTGTCGCCACCGCGACGTTCCGTTTCTGATCGTCAGTCGTTAACATTGTCAATTCGGGCACGCTGGTCGTGCCCATTTCCTATTGAACTCACCGTCAAACCCGGATGTAAACGAAGAAAATTTTATGGCTGATCACAACGTGTCCTTGTCTTCACCGCTGCCCGAAAGCGTATTCCGTCTGCAAAATGCCAGTTTTACCGTGCCGGGACGCACGCTGCTGGCGCCGCTTTCGTTGACCTTTCCGCAGGGAAAAGTGTGCGGTCTGATAGGGCATAATGGCTCCGGGAAGTCGACGTTGTTAAAAATGCTTGGCCGTCATCAGCCGGCATCCTCAGGGCAAGTTCTGCTTAATGAGACGCCGCTTTCGCAGTGGGACAACAAAACCTTTGCCCGTCAGGTGGCCTATCTGCCGCAGCAATTACCCGCCGCCGAAGGAATGACGGTGCAGGAGTTGGTGGCGATTGGGCGTTACCCGTGGCACGGCGCGCTGGGGCGTTTTAAACATCAGGATAAAGAGAAAGTGGAAGAAGCGATCGCGCTGGTGGGGCTGAAGCCTTTTGCGCATCGTCTGGTCGACAGCCTCTCTGGTGGCGAACGCCAGCGCGCATGGCTGGCGATGATGGTGGCGCAGGATAGCCGCTGTTTGCTGCTCGACGAACCGACTTCCGCGCTCGACATCGCCCATCAGGTTGATGTGCTGGCGCTTATTCATCGGCTCAGTCATGAGAAAGGGCTGACGGTGATCGCCGTGCTGCATGACCTGAACATGGCCGCCCGTTATTGCGATTATCTGATGGCGCTACGCGGCGGTGAATTAATTGCGCAGGGCACGCCGCAGGAGATGATGCGCGGCGAGGTTCTGGAGCAAATTTATGGTATTCCGATGGGGATCCTCCCGCACCCGGCCGGTGGCGCCCCCGTGAGCTTTGTGTACTGATATGTCTGAGATTTTAATGACTCCCGGTTTAACGCGTCGCCGTCTGTTACAGGCGCTGGCGCTCTCGCCATTGCTGGCTTCATTGCCTTCGTTCGCGGCTTCCCGTCCCGATCTGCAAAAAATTATTGCCCTCGAATGGTTGCCTGCTGAACTGCTGATCGCCTTGGGCGTGATGCCGATGGGGGTGGCGGATATCCACAATTACAATTTGTGGGTGGATGAGCCCAAGCTCCCCGCCAGCGTCATTGACGTGGGCCAGAGAATGGAACCGAACATGGAGCTGCTGCAACAGCTTCAACCCTCGCTGTTGCTGGTGTCTGAAGGTTACGGTCCGAAAGTCAGCCAGCTGGCGCCGATTGCGCCGGTGTTGGGCATGACGGCCAATGATGGCAGCGCAGAGCCGCTAAAACGCGCCATCAGTTCGCTGTATAAGCTGGCCGATTACCTCGGTTTGCAGGAACGCGCCGCACTGCATGTGCAGGCTTATCACGACCTGCTGAACCAGATCCGGCAGAATCTGCAACCCGTCGCGCAGCAGCCGATTTTATTGTTCTCTTTACTCGATACCCGCCACGCGCTGGTGTTCGGCAAGGGCAGCCTGTTTCAGGAAGTGATGAAAGACCTCGGGCTGACCAATGCCTGGCAGGGCGAAGACAGTTTCTGGGGCAGCGTGACCGTCGGCATAGAACGGCTGGCGTCGATCAAAAACGCCCGCGCACTCTGTTTCAGCCACGGCGATGCCGATATTTTTGCCAACGTTTCCCGCATGCCGCTCTGGCAGGCGCTGCCGTTTGTGCGTGAAAAACAACTTAGCGTGGTGCCTGCCGTATGGTTCTACGGTTCCACCTTCAGTGCGATGCGTTTTTGCCGCATTCTTAATGAACAGCTGGGGAGCGCGCCATGAACCGTCGCTCACTGAGCCAGACCTTTATTCTGTTAACCCTGCTGACGCTGGTCAGTGCGGTGCTCACCGTTTACAACCTGCGTCAGCAACTGCCTTATGGGCTGTGGCGTGAGGCGCTGTGGCAGCCCGACATCAATGACGTCGGTCAGATGCTGTTCCATTACAGCCAGCTTCCACGCGTGGCCGTTGCGCTGCTGGCCGGAGCCGGTCTGGGGCTGGTTGGCCTGCTGTTTCAACAGGTGTTGCGTAATCCGCTGGCTGAACCCGCCACGCTCGGCGTCTCGGCCGGTGCACAGCTCGGGCTGACCGTCGCCACCTTGTGGGCGCTGCCGGGCGGGGAGATCACCCAACAATTCGCTGCAATGATTGGCGCCGTGGTTATTGGCCTGCTGGTGTTTGGCATCGTCTGGGGTAAGCGTATGTCGCCGGTGACGCTGATCCTCGCCGGTCTGGTGCTCGGTTTGTATTGCGGCGCGATTAACGCTCTGTTTGGCCTGTTTAATTACCAGAGTCTGCAAAGCCTGTATATGTGGAGCACCGGGTCGCTCAATCAGCAGGACTGGAGCGTGGCCAGTTTCCTGCTTCCCAGGGTGATCATCGTCTGGCTGCTGGCATTTATGCTGCAACGGCCGATGACCCTGCTGGGGCTCGACGACGGCGTGGCGAAAAATTTAGGACTGGGGCTGAATGTGGCACGGCTGACCGTGCTGACACTGGCAATTCTGATGAGTGCGCAGCTGGTTAATGCGGTTGGCATCATCGGTTTCATCGGCCTGTTTGCCCCCTTGCTGGCAAAAATGCTCGGCGCACGCCGCCTGCCATCGCGGCTGGTGCTCGCACCACTGATTGGCGCACTGCTGCTGTGGCTGACGGATCAGATCATGCAATACCTGACACAGGTATGGATGGAGATCTCAACCGGTGCCGCCACGGCGCTGGTCGGTGCGCCGCTGCTGTTATGGCTGCTGCCGCGTCTGCGTAACAGCCTGATACCACCGCCGATGGATCAGGGCGACCATGTGCCCAATGAACGTCATCATCTGATTCGCTGGGTCTCACTGGGACTATTGCTGCTGCTGGTGGGTATGGCTGTGGCACTGATGGTAGGGCGTGATTCGCACGGCTGGAATGGGTCAACAGGGGCGCAGCTCGATGCCCTGTTGCCGTGGCGACTGCCGCGCGTGCTGGCCGCGCTGGCGGCGGGGGTGATGCTGGCGTCGGCGGGGGTATTGATTCAAAAACTGACCGGTAATGCGATGGCCAGCCCTGAAGTGCTCGGCATCAGTTCGGGGTCGGCTTTCGGTGTCGTTGTGATGTTGTTTATTGTACCGGGCGATGCCTTTGTCTGGCTGCTGCCCGCAGGCAGCGTCGGTGCGGCTGCCACATTGCTGGTGGTTATGGCCGCTTCAGGGATGCGGAATTTTTCGGCCCAACGCATGTTATTGGCCGGTATCGCGTTGAGTACGGCCTTCACCACGCTGATGTCGCTGCTGCTGGCCAGTGGTGATCCGCGTATGGGGGGGCTGCTGACCTGGCTTTCCGGCTCAACCTATTCGGTCACTATGGCTCAGGCATGGCGTACGGCGGCGATCGCTGTAGTGTTGCTGATGTTAGTGCCATTTTGCCGCCGCTGGATCACTATTCTGCCGCTCGGCAGTGTGACGGCAAAATCGGTAGGTATGGCGCTTACTCCATCCCGCATGGCGACGCTGCTGCTGGCTTCGGTACTGACCGCTGCCGCGACGCTGACCGTCGGCCCGCTGAGTTTTGTCGGTCTGATGGCGCCGCACATGGCGCGGATGCTGGGTTTCCGTCGCGCTATGCCGCAGTGGATGGTCGCCAGTATTCTGGGCGGGCTGCTGATGGTCTTTGCCGACTGGTGCGGGCGTATGGTGATCTTCCCGGATCAAATCCCGGCCGGTCTGCTCGCCACCTTTATCGGTGCGCCGTACTTTATCTATTTACTGAGGAAGCAGGGCCGGTAATGTGTCTCTGACCATGCAAAAGGGGCCAAATTGGCCCCTTTCTTATTTTTAACGCTGCGGTTAACTCAAAGCTTCGCGAAACAACGACGTGCTGCACTGATGGTGCGCTGGATATCTTCCTGCGAGTGCGCCAGTGACATGAAACCGGCTTCGAACGCGGACGGTGCCAGGTAAACACCTTCTTCCAGCATCAGGTGGAAGAATTTCTTGAAGCGCTCGACATTACACTGCATGACGTCCTGATAGCAGGTGACGGTTTCGGCCTCGGTAAAGAACAGGCCAAACATGCCGCCGACGTGGTTGACCACGAACGGAATATTCTCTTTCCGGGCTGCGTCCATCAGGCCATCAGCCAGACGGGTGGTCAGTTCGTTCAGCGTCTGATGCACGCCGGGTTGTGCGACCTGTGTCAGGCAGGCGATACCGGCGGCCATGGCAATCGGGTTACCGGACAGCGTACCTGCCTGATACACCGGACCCGTAGGTGCCAGTGCGTCCATCACGTCGCGGCGTCCGCCGAAGGCACCCACCGGCATACCGCCGCCGATGATTTTGCCCAGACAGGTGAGATCAGGCATCACATCGTAATACTCCTGCGCGCCACCGAGTGCTACACGGAAACCGGTCATCACTTCGTCGATGATCAACAGTGCGCCGAACTCATCACACAGCGCACGCAGGCCCGGCAGGAATTCAGGTAATGGCGGCACGCAGTTCATGTTGCCCGCGACCGGTTCAACGATGATGCAGGCGATATCGTCCGGGAATTGCTCGAACGCGGCACGCACAGAATTTAGATCGTTATAGGTGCAGGTAAGTGTGTGTTTGGCGAAATCTGCCGGAACACCCGGCGAATTTGGCTGGCCGAGGGTCAGCGCGCCGGAACCGGCTTTCACCAGCAGGCAGTCGGCATGGCCGTGATAGCAGCCTTCGAATTTAATGATGTTATCGCGATGGGTGAAACCACGGGCCAGGCGAATGGCGCTCATCGTGGCTTCAGTGCCGGAGTTCACCATGCGTACCATATCCATACTTGGCACTAAGTTGGTGACCAGCTCGGCCATTTTAACTTCCATTTCGGTCGGCGCACCGAAGCTCAGGCCGCGCTGGGCTGCGTCGATCACGGCATTACGGATCTCTGCATTGTTATGGCCAAGCACCATCGGTCCCCATGAGCCGACATAGTCAATATAGGCTTTGCCGTCGGCATCAAACAAGAAAGCACCATCGGCACGTTCAATGAATAAAGGGACGCCGCCCACGCCGGAGAAGGCGCGTACCGGCGAATTCACCCCGCCTGGGATCAGCGCTTGCGCCTGCGAAAACAGACTTTCTGACTTACTCATATACGGCTCCTGGTTTTTGCTGCTCAAAAAGAGAGTGTGTTAATCCCTCTATTCTAGAGAAGTGGGCGGCGTTAGGAAATCGTTACGCGTGACTGGCGGGGCATTACGCTTTCCGAAACCAGGATTTGTATGATTAAATTGCCACTTCTTCCCAAAACTCTTTTTCTTACAAAACCAATGATGAACGATGACCCGATCGAATCTGCCGCGTTGCGTGGTCCACGTAAACGTAGCGAAATTCTGCGCCAGTTTTTGCGCCGTGATAAAACACCGGTCGCCATTTTAATCGTGGCGGCTATCGTCGGAACCGTGGCGGGCTTGCTTGGCGTGGCGTTTGAGAAAGCCGTGAACGGTGTGCAGCATTGGCGGCTCACGGGGTTAGGTTTTTTTAGCGACTACGTGATTTTGCTGTGGCCCGCGACGTTTGTCGTGTGCGCGCTGCTGGCGATGTTTGGTTACTATCTGGTCCATCGTTTTGCGCCGGAGGCCAGTGGGTCTGGTATTCCTGAAATTGAGGGGGCGCTGGAGGAGCTGCGTCCGGTGCGCTGGTGGCGGGTGATCCCGGTTAAATTCTTTGGCGGCATGGGCACGCTTGGCGCAGGCATGGTGCTGGGGCGTGAAGGCCCCACAGTGCAGATGGGGGCTAACGTGGGCAAAATGATGGTGGATATTTTCCGCCTGCGCAGTGCCGAGGCGCGCCACTCGTTGCTGGCGACCGGCGCTGCCGCAGGGCTTTCCGCAGCGTTTAATGCGCCGCTGGCCGGGATTCTGTTTATCATTGAAGAGATGCGTTTGCAGTTTCGCTACAGCCTGATTTCGATAAAAGCGGTGTTTATCGGCGTCATTATGTCGAGCATCGTGTTTCGTATTTTTAACGGCGAAGGAGCGGTGGTTGAAGTGGGCAAACTGGCCAGTGCACCGCTGAACACGCTGTGGCTCTATTTGGTGCTGGGTATGGTGTTTGGTGTGGTGGGCGTCGGGTTCAATGCGCTGATTTTCCGTACGCAGGATATGTTCGCCCGTATTCACGGCGGTAATTTACGCAAGGTGCTGATTATCGGCGGTCTGCTTGGCGGCATGTGCGGTATTCTCGGGCTTATCCAGCCTGAAGCCGCCGGCGGCGGTTTTGCGCTGATCCCGCTGGCGGCAGCCGGAAAATATACTCTCGGCATGCTGCTTTTCATCTTTATCGTCCGCGTGATCACCACACTTTTATGCTTTGCCTCCGGCGCACCGGGCGGGATTTTCGCCCCGATGCTGGCGCTGGGCACGTTACTCGGCACCGCCTTTGGCAGCGCCAGTCTGGCGATGTTCCCGCAGTACGGTATCGAACCGGCCACGTTTGCAATTGCCGGAATGGGCGCGCTGTTTGCTGCCAGTGTGCGTGCGCCGCTGACCGGTATTGTACTGGTACTGGAGATGACCGATAACTATCAGCTGATTTTGCCGATGATCATTACTTGCCTCGGTGCCACGCTGCTGGCGCAGTTTCTCGGCGGAAAACCCTTATATTCCGCGATCCTGACTCGCACCTTGCAGCGGCAGGAGCGTGAGAATGCGGTCAAAGCGAAAGATGAACCGAGGGGTGAGGGCATAAATAGGCAGGACGACGGCGCGAAAACCGCTCATAATTGAAGTATTGGTTCAGGTACTACATAATCAGGTCATTATTCAGACAGTCAATGCGGCGGCCTGAACAGAAAACGGATTGGGAGTAAAAAGATGAGTGAAGCAACAATGAGTGACCCGACCGACGTAGAAACCAGCGCACTGCCGCTGCAATTTACCGACGCGGCTGCCCGTAAAGTCAAAGTCCTGATCTCCGATGAAGAGAACCCGGACATGAAACTGCGTGTTTACATTACCGGCGGCGGTTGCAGTGGCTTCCAGTATGGTTTCACCTTCGATGACAAGATCAACGACGGCGACATGACTATCGAAAAATCCGGCGTTGCGCTGGTGGTTGACCCGATGAGCCTGCAATATCTGGTAGGCGGTTCGGTGGATTATACCGAAGGTCTGGAAGGTTCGCGCTTTATCGTGACCAACCCGAATGCAAAAACCACCTGTGGTTGTGGATCCTCGTTCAGCATTTAGTTGTCGTCTGACACAAGCACAAAAAAAGCCCGTCTGCCTTTATTGGCACACGGGCTTTTTCTTTTTGGTTTTTACCACTCTACGGTAACCCGTTTAGTTCCCACTGAAATGCCTGGAACTGCTGGCAGTCGGCTTTCGCTGATATGGGGCTGGCTGAAGCTTTGCTGTGCGCAACTGACTGAAGGTTGGTTGCCGGTCACGCTGACTGCGCAGGTCGGCATGATGGTCAGACTGATGTTGATTTCTCCGCTGCTCGTTCCTGCAAAAGCAGTGAGCGGACTCAGGGCAATCAGCGCACTGAGCAAAAGATGTCTCATAGGGGAATTCCTGGTGTGGTCACTAAAATTCAAAAAAAGCTAAAAACTCAAAACAGTTATCGGATGATCACCACGGCATCTTTAGTCAATTTCAATAAATGCAAACTTATTGCCTGTGGGGGACTCATTCTGCCAAAGGGGGGATGCCCTCTGTTTCCAGCGTGCTCTTGAATAATAAGAAAATAATCGCTTCTTAAACGCGTCGTGCGCTGATGCGATTTCAGGACGGCATGATAACAAAAATCTGCAGACTGAAATTTGATTTTGTGCAATAAAGCAGCAAATCAGAAAGGACCTGCCAGCGCGTGTCAGGCCGCGCTGAGATTGGGAAAGGTGGCGATCACGGCGAAGGCAGGGCTTGCAGCTGTGTACAGAGCTGTTCAGCGGCCAGCAAAATACGCGGTCCCGCACGGCTGAACCAGTCGGCGTCGACTGCCACAACGGGTACGGTTAACGCCGGTTGCCAGAAAGCGATCACACTCTCTGTTTGCGGTTTTCCACCGCTTATCACGATCGCCTGCGGCTGACGGGCTAAAACCTGCTCGCGGCTTACCTGAGGCCACGGCGCGCGGCTGTCAGCGAAAATATTTTGTGCACCACAGAGCGCGACAATTTCACTTTGCAGCGTTTTTGACGATGCGGTAAACAGGGGCTGCGTACCAAACTGAATAAACACCGGTAATGGATGAGGGCGGGCGTACTGTTTTTTCAAACGATCGCGTTGCTGGCGGATTTGCGACGCGGCCTGTTCGGCCATTTGTGGAACGGGACTGTAAGCCGCCAGCTGTTCCAGCGCTTGCGCCACCTGCTCGATATTTTGCGGATCGAGATACAAAACCGGGATCCCCAGCGAGGCAATCTGATCCAGCGGACGCTGCGGGTTACCCCCTCGCCACGCCAGCACTAAATCAGGTTTCAGCGCCAGCACGCGTTCGACATTCACACCTTGCCAACTGGCAACCTGTTCTAGTGTCTTCGCCTGTGGCGGGAAATCCGAATAGGCGCTGACGCCCACCAGGTGCTCGCCAAGCCCTGCGGCATACGCCAGTTCGGTAAGATTGGGGGCCAGGCTGATAACCCGCTGTGCTGGTTGAGCAATGGCTGCCAACGGCAGCCATAAGCACAGCAATAACCCGGAAAAACGAGGGATCATGCGTCGTAGTTGTCCGCCAGGGATTGCAGCATGGCGTCGATCATCAACGTTGACTGCTCGGCGGCCACCACCAGGAACTCTTCGAAGCTCAGGTGTGATTTGCTGTCAGCCACGTCAGAAATGGCGCGAACCACCACGAAAGGCGTTTCAAACAGGTGACAGACGTGGCCGATGGCGGCGGCTTCCATTTCTACGGCAGCCACGGTCGGGAAGGTCGCACGGATACGCGCCAACGGGGCAGCACCGTTGATGAAGGCGTCACCGCTGCACACCAGGCCGCGAACGGCATTCAGATTCAGCTGACGAATACAGGTTTCAGCCAGTTCGATAAGCGTCGGGTCTGCCGCGAAAGCCGCAGGGCAACCTGCCATCTGGCCTGGCTCATAACCGAATGCGGTAACGTCAGCATCGTGATAACGCACTTCTTCGGAGACCACGATATCCCCCACTTTCAGGGTTTTCGCCAGCCCGCCTGCGGAGCCGGTGTTAATCACCACGTCGGGTTTGCACAATTCCAGCAGCAGCGTGGTGCCCATCGCCGCCGAGACTTTACCGATGCCTGATTTGAGCAGCGCCACGTCAATGCCATGTAGCTGACCGGTATAGATTTCGCAGCCTGCGCGTTCGATGGTTTTGCGGTTGATGATTTTATCGCGCAGCAAGGTAACTTCCTGCTCCATTGCGCCAATGATGCCAACTTTCATAGTATTACTCGCAGATTAGGGAGGGATTTGGGTGTTTTATAACAAGTCCGATACACGATAGTCTATCATGGCTATTACCAAGTGATAATGCGTTGGGATGCTGGCGGGACGCCAGAATGGCGCGTGCGTGGCTGAAAAGGGTAGGGAACATGTCCGGGATCGATTTTAAGAACAAATTCAATTTCCAGCGTCCTTTCAGTCCGCCGATTGAAGCGCGTGATGAATATGACGTCGTGCGCCAGTTTGAAAGCGACCGCGGGCGCATTATTAACTCGGCTGCTATCCGCCGGTTACAGCAAAAAACCCAGGTTTTCCCGCTGGAGAAAAACGCGGCAGTGCGCAGCCGTCTGACGCACTCTCTTGAGGTTCAGCAGGTAGGCCGTCATATCGCCAAAGAGATTTTACACCGCTTACGCAAGCAGGAAAAACTCGATGCACTCGGCCTAAGCAACTTCACCGATCCCTTCGAAAGCGTGGTGGAAATGGCCTGCCTGATGCATGACATCGGCAATCCGCCGTTTGGTCATTTTGGCGAGTCAGCAATCAACAACTGGTTTGCGAAACGGATGGATATCGCCAGTTGCGGGGCGGTGCCGCAAAGTGCCGACAGCTGTACCTTCAATTTCCTGCGTCTGCTGGAAGGGGAAGATCAACTGAACCTGTTTCGCAGTAAAATCCGCCATGATTTATGTAATTTTGACGGCAATGCGCAGGCCATCCGGCTGGTGTTTACCCTGCTCAAACTCAACCTGACGTTCTCGCAAACCGCCTGTATTTTAAAGTACACCCGCCCGGCGTACTGGGCCGCGTCGATGCCGGAAAACCACAACTACCTGATGAAAAAACCGGGGTTTTATCTGGCGGAAGAGCCGTTCATCGAGCGGTTGCGCGAAGAGCTGGATATGGGCGAGTTCAGCCGTTTCCCGCTGACCTACATTATGGAAGCCGCGGATGATATCTCTTACTGCATCGCCGATCTGGAAGATGCCGTAGAAAAGAATATTTTCAGCGTGGAGCAACTGTTTGGCCACCTCGAACGCGAGTGGGGCGAGGGAATTAAGGGCGACTGGTTCGAAAAGGTGGTGCGGATGGCCTATCATAAAATGAATAAAGCCAAAACCTTCCGCAACCCGGTGGATTATTTCTTTATGGAACTTCGGGTGCAAACGGTAAAACATCTGGTGCCGCACGCTGCTATTCGGTTTATCGATAATCTGCCCGCAATATTTGAGGGAAGCTTTAATCAGGCGTTACTCGAAGACGTTAGTCAGGCTAATAGGTTGTTGAAAATATATAAAAACGTGGCATTTAAACACGTCTTTAATCATCACGAAGTCGAAGAGCTGGAATTACAGGGCTACCGTGTCATTAGCGGACTATTGGATATTTACAGTCCGATATTGGATATGCCTTTGCAGGAATTCCGCCAACTGGTCAGCGAGGATACTCACCGCCAGTATCCTATTGAAACCCGGCTGTTTCATAAGTTATCCGCCAAACACCGTCTGGCCTATAACGAAGCCGTCGCCAGGCTGAATCAGCAACCTGAAAATCAGCAGCAGGTCGGTGAGTTTTATTACCGGGCACGCATGATTCAGGATTATATCAGCGGCATGACAGATCTTTACGCTTACGATGAGTATCGCCGTTTAATGGCTGCTGAATAATATCCCTGTCATATTTCAAGCTGCCGCGTTGTTGGCAGTATTATTCATTCTGATCATCAGGTTAGCTATGCTTAACGGGGTTTATTGAGTTGCCATCGCCCTGCAGCCCGGATTATTTAGGGTATCTCCCTTGAATAATTTGAAAGGGAACAAATATTAATGCCATGAGGTCATCTGGTTAAAAATTAAGCTTTTGTAAATAACCACAATAATTTTTTACCATTGTGATTTCGACCAAAATGAACTTCACGTTTTTAATAATATCTCAGTACCACGACTACCAAGCAAGGTGACCGCTTACGGTTGCCACGTATAAATTTAAAAACTCATTAAAGAGATTACGACTGATGAAAAAATCTACTCTATTCCTAAGCGCATTAGCGTTAAGTATTGGTATGGCTGTGGCCCCGGTTTCATCGGCGTTTGCCGCAGAAACGGCGTCTTCAAGCACAACTCAAGTTCCTAGTCTGGCGCCTATGCTGGAAAAAGTGATGCCTTCTGTGGTCAGTGTGAATGTTGAAGGCAGCGCAGAAGTGAAAACGCCGCGAATGGGCCAACAGTTCCAGCAATTCTTTGGCCAGAATTCGCCACTGTGCCAGGACGGCTCGCCGTTCCAGAGTTCACCTGTTTGCCAGGGCGGTGGTCAGGGTCCTGATGGTGCACAACAGGCACCTCAGCAACAGAAAGAAGATTTCCGTGCGCTGGGTTCCGGCGTGATCATCGATGCCGATAAAGCCTATGTCGTCACCAATAACCACGTGGTGGATAACGCCACCAAAATTACCGTACAGCTTAATGATGGCCGTAAATTTGAAGCCAAAGTGATCGGTAAAGATCCACGCTCAGATATCGCGGTTATCCAGCTGATTGGCGCGAAAAACCTGACGGCGATTAAAATCGCAGACTCCGAGCAACTGCGCGTTGGTGACTACACCGTGGCTATCGGTAACCCTTATGGTCTGGGAGAAACCGCGACGTCCGGTATCGTTTCCGCGCTGGGACGTAGTGGCCTGAATATCGAAAACTACGAAAACTTTATCCAGACTGATGCCGCGATTAACCGGGGTAACTCTGGTGGTGCGCTGGTGAACCTCAACGGTGAGCTGATCGGTCTGAACACCGCGATCCTCGCGCCGGACGGCGGCAACATCGGTATCGGTTTTGCGATCCCGAGCAACATGGTGCAAAACCTGTCCAAGCAGATGATCGAATTCGGTCAGGTGAAACGCGGTGAGCTGGGCATTATGGGGACTGAGCTAAACTCTGAACTGGCGAAAGCCATGAAGGTTGATGCACAGCGCGGGGCCTTTATCAGCCAGGTGATGCCGAAGTCTGCGGCGGAAAAAGCCGGTATTAAAGCGGGCGACGTGATCCTGAGCATGAACGGTAAACCGATCAGCAGCTTCGCATCCTTCCGCGCTGACATTGGCACGCTGCCTATCGGCACCAAAGTCACGTTGGGCCTGCTGCGCGATGGCGCACCGGTCAATGTTGACGTGACCATTGAGCAGAGCACACAAACGGCGAAAGTCGATTCCGGCAATATCTACACCGGTATCGAAGGGGCTGAGCTGAGCAACGCAGAGTCTGGCGCGCAGAAAGGCGTGAAAGTGGATGCGGTGAAACCGGGCAGTGCTGCGGCACGCGTTGGCCTGAAAAAGGATGACGTGATCCTCGGTGTTAACCAGCAGAAAGTCGCTAATCTGGGCGAACTGCGTAAGATCCTCGACAGCAAGCCTTCTGTACTGGCGTTGGATATTCAACGTGGCGATACCTCAATCTATCTGTTAGCGCAGTAATTTTTGCGGTTTAACCGCGATTCTCTAAGGCACGCTTCGGCGTGCCTTTTTTATTCGTGGGTGCCAACACTGCGACAGCAAAACTGTGACTCTACCCGCAACTCCGGCGGGTTTTTTTACGCTTTGGGCATTTGCATAATGTTTGGTGCAGAGCCGCTGAGTATGCTGTTTGATCATTGATCTCACGGCAGGAGCAGCAGTCCATGGCGGCATATCATCTCGATGCAAAGCTGGCGCAGAAAATCGTAGCCCGCACGATGCAAATTATTGATAGTAATGTGAATGTCATGGACGCTCGTGGCCGAATCATCGGCAGCGGTGACGAGGAGCGTCTTGGGGAATTGCACGAAGGGGCATTGCTGGCGATATCGCAGATGCGGATTGTTGATATTGATGACGGTGTTGCCCGGCATCTGCACGGCGTACGGCCCGGCATTAATTTGCCCCTGCGTATTGATGGCGAGATCATCGGTGTGATCGGCCTGACCGGCAACCCTACGCAGTTGCGTCAGTATGGCGAACTGGTGTGCATGACGGCAGAAATGATGCTCGAACAGGCGCGTTTACTGAACATGCTGGCGCAGGACAGCCGCCTGCGTGAAGAGCTGGTGCTGAATTTGATCCGCGTGGATGTGCTTTCACCTGCGCTAAACGAATGGGCGCAGCGCCTCGGCATTGATCTGAATAAACCGCGTATTGCGGCCGTGGTAGAGGTGGACAGCGGCCAGTTGGGGGTAGACAGCGCAATGGCGGAGCTTCAGCAATTGCAAACTCTGCTCACCACGCCGGAGCGCGATAACCTGATCGCCATCGTGTCATTGACGGAAATGGTCGTGCTGAAACCGGCGCTGAACAATTTCGACCGCTGGGACCCGGAAGCGCACCGCCAGCGTATCGACCATCTCTTGTCGCGCATGACGGAAACCGGCCGTTTGCGTATCCGTATTTCACTGGGCAACTATTTCACCGGTCCTGGCAGCATCGCGCGTTCCTACCGCACGGCGCGCACGACCATGAGCGTCGGCAAACAACGGATGCCGGAACAGCGCAGCTATTGTTATCAGGATCTGGTCCTGCCGGTGCTGCTCGACAGCCTGCGCGGCGGCTGGCAGGCCGATGAACTGGTGCGGCCGCTGGCACGGTTGAAATCGATGGACAGCAACGGCCTGCTGCGGCGTACGCTCTCCTCGTGGTTTAGCAATAACGTTCAACCTACAGCGACCTCCAAAGCGCTCTACATTCACCGCAACACCCTTGAATACCGCCTGAACCGTATCTCTGAACTCACCGGGTTGGATCTGGGTAACTTTGACGACCGCCTGCTGCTCTACATCGCCTTGCAACTCGACAACGAGCGCTGAGACAAACCTCCCCGGGATCACACTCCTGGAGCATTTCGTGAGCTGTTTCGCATTGCTCTGGGCATCCGCCATAAGAAAACTGCAATTCTGAATTTATGCTTGTTGGTTTGCCTAATGAGTCGCCATGGGGTTGTTCTTATACTCGATCAGGCTTTTCCCCCATTCCCCCTGAACCCTACATGTTCTGTGGGGGGAGTGAATTTTGCCTGGCAAGTTATTCTGGAGAACACCATGGATACATTAAGCTCAGCGGCGAGCGTGACACAAAAAAGAACTAACGCCCGCTACTGGATAGTGGTGATGTTATTTATTGTCACCTCCTTCAACTACGGCGACCGCGCGACGCTGTCGATTGCCGGTTCGGCGATGGCCAAAGATATCGGCCTCGACTCCGTCGGTATGGGTTACATCTTCTCGGCCTTTTCGTGGGCCTACGTCATTGGGCAAATTCCCGGTGGCTGGTTGCTGGATAAATTCGGTTCGAAGAAAGTCTACTTCTACAGCATCTTCATCTGGTCGCTGTTCACGCTGCTACAGGGCTTTGTGGATCTTTTCAGCGGTTTTGGCATTGTGGCGTCGTTGTTTGCCCTGCGCTTTTTGGTCGGGCTGGCTGAAGCGCCGTCGTTCCCCGGCAACAGCCGTATCGTTGCGGCCTGGTTCCCGGCACAAGAGCGCGGAACCGCCGTGTCTATTTTCAACTCTGCCCAGTACTTCGCGACGGTGATCTTCGCCCCCATCATGGGCTGGCTGACGCACGCTGTCGGGTGGTCGCACGTGTTCTTCTTTATGGGCGGACTTGGGATCATCCTCAGCTTTGTCTGGGTAAAAGTGATCCATGATCCGAAAGATCATCCGGGCGTGAATCAGGCAGAACTCGACTACATGGAAGCCGGTGGTGCGCTGATCAACATGGATCAGAAAAGCGCCAAAAAAATAGCTGTCAAAGGTGAAAAGCTTTTCCAGGTTAAGCAATTATTGAAATCACGAATGATGATTGGCGTGTATCTCGGTCAGTACTGTATCAACGCCATCACTTACTTCTTTATCACCTGGTTCCCGGTGTATCTGGTGCAGGCGCGCGGTATGTCGATCCTCAAAGCTGGGATGGTGGCATCGGTTCCGGCGATCTGCGGTTTCCTCGGCGGCGTCCTCGGCGGTGTGATTTCTGATTACCTGATGCGCAGAACCGACAACCTGACATTTGCCCGTAAAGCGCCGATTGTCGTCGGTATGCTGCTCTCCATTTCGATGGTGGCCTGCAACTACGTGGACACCGAATGGATGGTGGTCGGCATTATGGCCTTTGCTTTCTTCGGCAAAGGATTAGGTGCACTGGGCTGGGCGGTGATGGCAGATACCGCGCCAAAAGAGATCAGCGGCCTGAGCGGTGGTTTGTTCAATATGTTCGGTAACGTTTCCGGCATCATCACGCCAATCGCTATCGGTTACATCATCGGCTCTACCGGTTCTTTCAACGGCGCGCTGATTTATGTCGGCATCCACGCTTTGCTGGCAGTGGTCAGCTATGTGTTTATTGTGGGCAAAATCGAGCGTATTCAGCTGCGCCCTTTCGTCAGCCCTGAGGCAGCAGGAGGAAAATTAAGATGAGTACTCAACACTCTCCGGTGATCACCGACATGCAGGTGATCCCTGTAGCCGGTCATGACAGTATGCTGATGAATATCGGCGGTGCGCACGGCGCGTATTTCACCCGTAATATCGTGATTTTAAAAGACAGCGCCGGGCATACCGGCGTTGGGGAAGCGCCGGGTGGTGAGGTGATTTACAACACGCTGTGCGAGGCTATCCCCCAGGTTAAAGGGCAGGAAGTGGCGCGCATGAATCGGCTGGTGCATCAGATTCATGCCGGTAATCAGTCCTCGGATTTCGACTCTTTCGGTAAAGGTGCCTGGACGTTCGAGCTGCGGGTTAACGCCGTGGCGGCGCTGGAAGCCGCGCTGCTTGACCTGCTGGGCCAGTTCCTCGGCGTGCCGGTATGTGAACTGCTCGGGCCGGGTAAACAGCGCGATGAAGTGACCGTCCTCGGCTATCTGTTTTACATCGGTGACCGGCAGAAAACCGATTTGCCTTATCTCGACGGTACTCAACAGCGCGGCCACGACTGGTATCGCCTGCGCCATCAGGCCGCGATGAACAGCGACGCCGTTGTCCGGCTGGCCGAAGCGGCGCAGGATCGCTACGGTTTTAAGGATTTCAAACTAAAGGGCGGCGTATTGCCCGGCGAAAAAGAGATCGAGGCGGTGTGCGAACTGGCTAAGCGCTTCCCCGAGGCGCGGATCACGGTCGATCCCAATGGGGCCTGGCTGCTGGATGAAGCGATTGATCTGTGTAAAAACATGCAGGGGATCCTCAGTTATGCGGAAGATCCGTGCGGTGCCGAGCAGGGTTTTTCTGGCCGGGAAGTGATGGCGGAGTTTCGCCGCGCGACCGGTTTACCTGTCGCCACCAATATGATCGCCACCAACTGGCGCGAAATGCAGCACGCGGTGATGTTGCAGGCAGTGGATATTCCGCTGGCCGACCCTCATTTTTGGACCATGCATGGCGCAGTTCGCGTTGCACAACTCTGCGACGACTGGGGCCTGACCTGGGGTTGTCATTCCAACAACCATTTCGATATTTCACTGGCGATGTTTACCCATGTCGCTGCCGCCGCGCCGGGTAAACCGACGGCGATCGACACCCACTGGATCTGGCAGGAGGGCGATCAGCGCCTGACCAAAGCGCCGTTGCAGATCGTTAACGGCAAAATCAAAGTGCCTGAAAAACCTGGGCTGGGTGTCGAGGTCGACATGGACAGGATCCGTCAGGCACACGAATTACATCAAAAACTGCCCGGCGGCTCGCGCAATGACGCCGCTGCCATGCAATACCTGATCCCCGGTTGGACATTTGATCGCAAACGCCCGGCGCTTGGGCGCTGATGCTATGCCACTCTTCAACGGCTTTTGAAAAGGACACACTATGACCACGTCTTCTACTCCAAAAATTGTCTCCATGCAGGTGATCCCGGTTGCCGGTCACGACAGCATGCTGCTCAATCTCAGCGGCGCACATGCGCCTTATTTCACCCGTAATATTCTGATTCTTACCGATAACAGCGGCAACACCGGCGTCGGAGAAGTGCCAGGCGGCGAGAAAATCCGTCAGACGCTTGAAGACGCACAACCGCTGGTGGTGGGTAAAACGCTGGGTGAATACAAAAATGTCATGACCGCCGTGCGCGGCCAGTTTGCCGACCGCGACGCCGCCGGGCGCGGGTTGCAAACCTTTGATCTGCGTACCACCATTCACGTGGTGACCGCCATTGAAGCGGCGATGCTGGACCTGCTCGGTCAGTATCTTAACGTTAGCGTTGCCTCCCTGCTCGGTGACGGCCAGCAGCGCGACGCGGTCGAAATGCTTGGTTATCTGTTCTACATCGGCGATCGTAATAAAACGGATTTGCCGTACCAGAATCAGTCCGGCGAGCGCTGCGACTGGTACCGCCTGCGCCACGAAACGGCGCTGGATGCGGACAGCATTGTGCGTCTGGCCGAAGCCTCTTATGAAAAATATGGTTTTAATGACTTCAAACTGAAAGGCGGTGTGCTGCGTGGCAGCGAAGAGGCCGAAGCCGTGACGGCGCTGTCGAAACGCTTCCCTCAGGCTCGCATTACGTTAGACCCGAATGGCGCATGGTCACTCAACGAGGCCATTGGTTTAGGTAAACAGCTGCGTGGCGTACTGGCCTATGCGGAAGATCCGTGTGGCGCAGAGCAGGGCTTTTCCGGCCGCGAAGTGATGGCTGAATTCCGTCAGGCCACCGGTATGCCAACGGCCACCAATATGATCGCCACTGACTGGCGGCAGATGGGGCACACTATCCAGCTGAAATCCGTGGATATTCCGCTGGCGGACCCGCATTTTTGGACTATGCAGGGGTCGGTACGCGTTGCGCAGATGTGCCATGAATGGGGCCTGACCTGGGGTTCACACTCTAATAACCACTTTGACATTTCACTGGCGATGTTCACCCATGTTGCCGCCGCTGCTCCGGGCAAAATCACCGCCATCGACACTCACTGGATCTGGCAGGAGGGCAATCAGCGTCTGACCAAAGAACCGTTGCAGATTAAAGGCGGCATGGTGAAAGTGCCAGAAAGACCGGGCCTTGGTGTGGAACTCGATATGGATCAGGTGATGAAAGCCCACGAGTTGTATAAAAACATGGGGCTGGGGGCGCGGGATGACGCGATGGGCATGCAGTTCCTGGTGCCAGACTGGAAGTTTGATCCGAAGAAGCCGTGTCTTGTTCGCTAACCGCTTTTGGGCTTTTGGAAAAGCTGGGTAAAACTTAATTTTCAATTTCAATTTCAATTTCAATTTCAATTTCAACTTCAACTTCAACTTTAAGGTCAAAACCGTGGGCGTCGGCTCACACCGACCTAGCTTCGGATCGCGCTCCGAACTCGCTTTTTTTAATGCAAAGTCAAGACCTTGGGCTGCCGCCCAAACCGGCCCAAAAGGAGGTTTAAACGAACCTCCTCTTGTAACTCCTGCGTTTTTTTATGTGGCTCCTCCAGCTGCGCTGGTCACAATGGCCGTGTTTCAGGGGCCGCAGTTATAGCCGCAAACTCCGCCGCTGCGCGGTCCTCTCATTTCGGGCTTCAACCCGCGTAAAAAGACTCGCGGTTTTGCGCCGCTCACTCGACGTCGTTTTGAATGCGGCCCAGGCTTTTTTAAATTCAAAACCTGACCGGTTTTGTCTTTTTGCTTTTATCTTTTTCTTTATATAGCCGCCAAGGCGCAGTCAAAAATGGCACCGGATGAGAGGTTCGAGACCTTAGGCTCGAATCCCGAAATACGGGGACGGCGAAGCCGTGACATTTTGCGCCCCACTCGGAAGTTGCGAAATATGTCCTTCGTCCCAGCGATAGCGCGCAGTTAAAAAAACACAGGATTCCAAAGGAGGTTCGTTTAAACCTCCTTTGGGCCCGTGTGGGCGGCGAGCCCGCGGTTTTGGTTTTAAAGCAGGTTTGGGCGGCAGCCCAAGGCCTTGACGTTGAATTTAAAAGCCAGTTTGGGCGGCAGCCCGATTAAGTGACCGGTGCCGGGTTAAACACCGCCAGGGCATTATGGATCCCCCATTGATCTGACCAGGTTTTCTTGCGACCGCTGGCGATGTCCAGAATGAAGTGGAACAGCTCCCAGCCGACATCCTCGATGGTGGCATCTCCGGTGGCAATGGTGCCGGCGTTGATGTCCATCAAATCAAACCAGCGATTCGCCAGTGCGGTGCGGGTCGCCATTTTGATTACCGGCACGGCCACCAGACCATAAGGGGTGCCGCGCCCGGTGGTGAAGACCTGAACCGTAATACCGGAGGCCAGTTGCTGGGTGCCGCAGACAAAATCACTGGCCGGTGTGGCGGCGTAAATTAGCCCTTTTTTAGTCGGGCGCTGGCCGGGGGAGAGCACTTCGACAATCGCGCTGGTGCCAGATTTCGCGATCGAACCCAGCGCTTTTTCTACCACGTTGGCCAGGCCGCCTTTCTTATTGCCCGGCGAAGGATTGGCGCTGCGGTCGGTCTGCCCCAGTGACAGATAATTGTCATACCACGCCATCTCTTCGAGCAGGCGCTTACCGACGTTTTCATCGGCTGCACGCGGTGTCAGCAGGTGAATCGCATCGCGCACTTCGGTCACTTCCGAAAACATCACTGTAGCACCGCAGCGTACCAGCAGATCGGAGGCATAACCCACGGCCGGGTTAGCGGTGACACCGGAGAACGCGTCGCTGCCGCCGCATTGGGTGCCGACCACTAAATCCGACGCCGGACAGGTTTCCCGCTGGCGGCGGTTAAGCCGTTCGAGGTGATGGCGGGCGACGTTTAGAATGTCGTCGACCATCGACTGGAAGCCGACGTGTTGTTCATCCTGCAAGCGCACAATGTGCACATCATCAAGTGAAATTGGCTGAACATCCGGTGTGCCTTCCAGCAGGCGTTCGGGCTGTAACTTCTCACAGCCGAGGCCAACGACCATCACTTCACCGCCGAAATTCGGATTGAGCGCCAGATTGTGGATCGTTCGGATGGGGACCACGGCTGCCGGTGCGTTGATCGCCACGCCGCAGCCATAAAGATGATTCAGCCCGACCACGCCATCGACGTTCGGATAGTGCGGCAGCAAGTCGCGTTCGATAATTTTAACCACGTGATCAACCACGCCCGCCACGCACTGGACGCTGGTGGTGATGGCCAGCAAATTCTTGGTGCCAACGCTGCCGTCTGCGTTGCGGTAACCTTCAAAGGTATAGCCTTCCAGCGGCGGCAGCGGGGAGGGCACGCGGGTGGCCAGCGGCAAGGCGTCGAGCGGCGGTGCGACCGGCAGTGCCACCAGAGACTCGTCGATCCAGCTCCCTCGGGTGATATCGCGCAGGGCATAGCCAATGACTTCGCCATAACGGATGATGTCGCCGCCTTTAGCGATAGGCTCCAGCGCCACTTTGTGGCCCTGCGGAATATGCTCGATTAATTCAAGGCCACAGGCAAAACGGGTGCCGGCGGTTAATCCGTTGTCATTCACAATAATCGCGACGTTGTCGCTGGCATGAACTTTAATAAATAGCGCTTCAGTGGCCTGTTCTTTTGGACGTGACATAACTGTCTCCGCTGAGGGAATAATAGTGCTGCACATTAACCGGTCTATTCTAAGGCGATCGCGTGGGCGCGTTCATCGGGCATATGACCAGTTTCTCGCGCCTTTATGCCACCTTCCTTGGGGCAACTGACATACCCTTTGTGACACCTGTCACTGTCTGTTTTTCGCGGATATCTCGGCACACATGATTTGTGATTCCTCTCTCATCGCGATGGGTAAACGCCACGAAAAACCTTTTTCTGCACGCAGAATATTGGGCTTCTGCCCAATGCCATTTGGCGGGCTTATTTTTATACTGCTTTACCATCTCAGTGGACGTTAACCAGGGCGTGCTGTTCGCCGCCGTCTGTTAAGTGTGTCCCCTTTATACATCCGAGGTACCGAGGTAACTATGAGTGATCAGCTGATTCCAAACCGTTTCCGTCAGGACTTATTGCAAGGCAAAACCCTGATTGGCTGCTGGGCCGCCATGGGCAGCGCGTATGCCACCGAAGTGCTGGGGGTGGCCGGATTTGACTGGGTGTTACTCGATGGTGAACACGCGCCCAATGACATCACCACCTTTGTACCGCAACTGATGGCGCTGAAGGGCAGTAAAAGTGCACCGGTAGTCCGCCCGCCATGTAATGAACCCGTCGTGATTAAACGCCTGCTGGATATTGGCTTCTACAACTTTCTGATCCCGTTTGTGGAAACCCAACAGCAGGCTGAACTGGCCGTCGCCGCCACCCGCTATCCGCCTGCCGGGATCCGTGGTGTATCGGTCTCGCATCGCAGCAATATGTTTGGCACCGTGCCGGATTATTTCAACCAGATTAACGACAACATTACGGTGATGGTGCAGATAGAAAGCCAGGCCGGGCTCGACAACCTTGATGCCATTGCTGCCGTTGATGGCGTGGATGGCCTCTTTGTTGGCCCGAGCGATCTGGCCGCTGCGTTGGGACATCTCGGTCAGGCCGGGCATCCGCAGGTGCAGGAGGCTATCCGTCACATTTTTGCCCGCGCCAAAGCGCAGGGTAAAGCCAGCGGGATTCTGGCACCGGTTGAAGCTGATGCCCGCCGTTATCTCGAATGGGGTGCGACCTTTGTCGCCGTCGGCAGTGATTTAGGTATTTACCGCGCCGGAACGCAGGCGCTGTGCGATCGTTTCACCAAATAACCAAAGAGGTTAGCAGCATGAAAATTGGATTTATTGGTTTAGGGATCATGGGTAAACCCATGAGTAAAAACCTGCTGAAAGCCGGTTACCAACTGGTTGTGTTGGACAACAACCCACAGGCGACCCAAGAGTTAGTTGACGCCGGGGCCAGCCGCGCCGAAACACCGAAAGCGGTGGCGGAACAGAGCGACATTATCATTACCATGCTGCCCAATTCGCCGCAGGTGAAGCAGGTGGTACTGGGCGAAAACGGCATTATTGAAGGCGCACGAGCGGGCTCGATTGTGATTGATATGAGTTCTATCGCGCCGCTGGCCAGCCGTGAAATCAGTCTGGTACTGGCGGAAAAACAGGTCGCCATGCTCGATGCGCCGGTCTCCGGCGGCGAACCCAAAGCCATTGACGCGACGCTGTCTGTGATGGTGGGCGGCGACAAGGCGGTGTTTGAAAAATGCTATGAGCTGATGAAAACCATGGCCGGCTCGGTGGTACATACCGGTGACATTGGCGCGGGTAACGTCACCAAACTGGCAAATCAGGTGATTGTAGCGCTGAACATTGCCGCAATGTCTGAAGCCTTGGTGCTGGCCACTAAGGCCGGCGTTGATCCTAATCTGGTTTTTCAGGCCATTCGTGGCGGGTTGGCGGGCAGTACTGTATTAGAAGCCAAAGCACCGATGGTAATGGATCGTAATTTCAAACCGGGCTTCAGAATTGATTTACATATTAAAGATTTAGCCAATGCACTGGACACCTCTCACAGCGTGGGCGCGCAGTTGCCGCTGACCTCGTTGGTGATGGAGATGATGCAGGCGCTAAAAGCGGATGGGCACGGTCAGTCTGACCATAGTGCAATTGCACGCTATTATGAAAGCTTAGCGAAGGTTGAAGTGACCCGGTAGTCATTACGGATAATGGCGCAGAAAATGCGCCGTTTTACGGTCTGGCTAAATGAATAAACCAACAGGACGCTTTTCCACAGCGGCGCGTGCAATTTATGAAAATAGTGATCGCACCGGATTCATACAAAGAAAGTTTGTCTGCTTTGGACGTGGCAAAGGCCATCGAAAGCGGTTTCCGCGAAATATTCCCTGATGCAGAGTACGTCAAACTGCCCGTCGCTGACGGCGGTGAAGGCACCGTTGAGGCCATGGTTGCGGCAACCGGTGGCCGGGTGGTGAAGGTGAACGTCACTGGCCCCCTCGGCGACCCCCTCGAGGCATTCTTCGGATTGTCCGGGGATGAGAAAGTCGCGTTCATCGAAATGGCGGCAGCCAGCGGGCTGGAAAGTGTTCCCAGTGCGAAACGCAATCCGCTAAAAACCACCTCTTTCGGTACCGGTGAATTGATCCGCGCCGCGCTGGACTACGGCGTGAAGCACTGCATTATTGGCATCGGTGGCAGCGCCACCAATGACGGCGGATCCGGGATGGTGCAAGCGCTCGGCGCAAAACTGCTGACTCAGGCGGGCCGGGAGATCGGCTACGGTGGCGGGGAACTGGAGAAGCTGGCGAGTATTGACGTCAGCGGGCTGGATCCCCGTATCAAAGCGTGCCGTTTTGAAGTGGCCTGTGATGTGACTAATCCGCTGACCGGTAAAGAGGGGGCTTCAGCAGTCTTCGGCCCGCAAAAAGGTGCCACGCCAGAAATGATCGAGCAGCTTGACGGCTATCTCGGCCATTACGCCAAGGTGATCCGTCGTGATTTGCATATTGATGTGGATACCATCCCCGGCGGCGGCGCGGCGGGTGGCATGGGGGCTGCACTGCATGCATTTTGTGGGGCAGAGTTGCGCCAGGGAATTGAAATTGTCACCGAAGCGCTCGGGCTGGACGCGCTGGTGAAAGATGCGACGCTGGTGATCACCGGCGAAGGGCGCATCGATAGCCAGAGCATCAATGGTAAGGTGCCCATCGGTGTAGCGCGGGTGGCTAAACGCTACAATAAGCCGGTGATTGCTATCGGCGGCAGCCTGACCAAAGATGTCGACGTGGTGTTTGAGCATGGGCTTGACGCCGTTTTCAGCGTGCTTTACACCATCTGTACGCTGGAGGAAGCGCTGGAGAATGCGGCAGAGAATTTACGCAAGACGGCGCGTAACATCGCTGCGACCATCCGGCTGGCGCAAAAATTGTAGGCGAGAGGGAGAACCTTTTGCGCGGCTAAAACCGGTATCTGATGAAAATCTGTACCGGTTTTTTATTTGTGTTCTGCATCTTTACCCGTACTGGTCTGCTGCGCTAGGTTTGGGGTATTGATTGTGCGACTACACCAAATGGAGAGCCACCATGTCCGAGCCTGATTTCTCTGAGCCTTATGATTTTTCTGAACTGTATGACTTATCCTCGCTGTATGACTTTTCCACCCAACCAGTAAACACCCAGACCAAAGGCCTTGGGGCGCTGCCCGGGGAAGCCTGCATGGCGGATATCGGCGAGCAGGGCTGGAACATTCTGCGCGAAGAGGTCAGTCTGCCGGTCGCCGTACTGCTTGAGGAGCGCATCGAACATAACCTGTCGTGGATGCGCGAGTTTATCAGCCGCTATCATCTCAAACTGGCACCGCACGGCAAAACCACCATGAGCCCGGAGCTTTATCAGTTGCAGCTTGATTACGGTGCCTGGGGTATTACGCTGGCGACTGCGCCGCAGGTCAACGCCGCGTTCCAGCACGGTGTGCGCCGGGTCATTATGGCGAATCAGCTCAATGGCAAAGCCAATATGGCGATCATCGCCGGGCTGCTGGATCACGATACTGAGTTTGATTTCACCTGCATTGTGGATTCCGCCGACAACGTTGACGCCCTGGGTGATTTTTTCGCCGCGCGCGGGCAAACGCTTCGTGTATTGCTGGAATATGGCCTGATGGGCGGACGGAGCGGGGTTCGCAATGCCGGGCAGGAACAGCAGGTGTTGGATGCCATCCAGCGCTGGCCGCAGTCGATCAAGCTGGTGGGCGTGGAGATTTATGAAGGTGTGATTGACGAAGAAGCACCGATTCGCGCCTTCCTGCAACAGGTCATGAGCCGCACCGAAGCGCTGGCGCAGGCTGGCCTGTTTGCTGAGCCGACGGTGATTCTGACCGGGGCAGGCTCGGCGTGGTATGACGTGGTGGCCGAGGAGTTCAGCCGTGGCGACAAGTATCTTGATGCAGCGCAACGCTTTACCCTCGAGGTTATTCTGCGTTCTGGTTGTTACCTGACACACGACGCCGGGGTGTATGAAAAAGCCAATCAGCGCATTCAGGCGCATAACCCGGTTGCGCGTGAAATGAACAGCAGTCTGCAACCGGCGTTGCAAGTATGGGCCTATGTGCAGTCTTTACCCGAGCCGGGCAGAGCAATCATCGGCCTGGGAAAACGCGATGCGGGTGCTGACGCGGGCTTTCCGGTTGTGGCCGGGCATTTTCGCCCCGAGACCACCCGTTCGGCAGGTTATACCACCGTGGTGCCTGCGCCGAAGGTGTGGGAAATCGTCAAAATGATGGACCAGCACGCCTTTATGTCGCTGCCGCCAGAGGCGGATATTAAGGTGGGCGATATGCTGCTATTTGATATTTCACATCCGTGTCTGACCTTCGATAAATGGCGTCAACTGCTGCGGGTGAACGAACAGTGGGACGTGACCGGTGCCGTGACCACCTGGTTCTGACCGGTTAACGCACGCCAGATAAACAAGCCCGGACCTTCATGTACGATCAAAGGCCGGGCTTTTTATTGCTCATAAAACGTTAACGGGTAGTCAGCTGACCCGCAGCCGCCAGGGCTTTCTCGGCTTCCTGCTGCGCGGCCTGATGCTCTTCTTTATATTTCAGGCGGTCCCATGCGCGGAAGAACGGATAGTAAATCACCAGCGAAATCGCCAGATTGACCACCTGAATCACCGTGCCGGAAATATGCCCGCCGGTGGCCAGATAGCCACTGATGAAGATCGGCGTGGTAAACGGCAGGGCAATGCCCACCGGCGGCGTCACCAGCCCGGTTGCCATCGCGGTGTAGGTGATGATCACCAGCACCACCGGCGTCAGGATAAAGGGGATGGCGAAGTACGGGTTCATCACCAGCGGAATACCAAAGACCATCGGCTCGCTAATGTTAAACAGACAGCCCGGTGCGGCGATTTTCCCCAGTTGCTTCATCTGCGCACTGCGGGCGCGGATCAGCATGAAGATCACCAGTCCGAGTAGCGCACCCGTCCCGCCGGGAGCAATCCATAAATCATAGAATTGCTGGGTGATAATGTGCGGTACTGGCTGACCGGCCTGAAACGCCGTCAGGTTTTCCGACATGTTGGCCAGCCATACGGGCTGAATAAACACCAGCACGATGGCATCACCGTGCAGCCCGACCATCCACAGCAAACCAATTAAAATCACCGAGAAGATCATACCCGGCAGGGTACCGCCAATGTGGTGCATCGGAATACCGATAATGGTGGCGATCATATTATTGATGTTGCCAAACGGTGTGGCTTCAACGCCCAAACGTAGCGCCAGCACCACCGCCATCACGGCGAAACCTGGGATCAGCGCCAGAAAGGATTTTGCCACTGCGGGGGGAACGCCTGCAGGCATATTGATGACGAAATTGCGGTCGTGGACAAACCGGTAGATTTCGGTCGACAGGATGGCAATCACAATCGCCACAAACAGGCCCTGACTGCCGATGAAGTTCATTGGCAACACGCCTTTGACGATCTGCTCAGTCGCCCCATTCAGCGGCTGGAACAGCGTGTTTTGCGGAATGGTCAGGATGAAGGCTACCAATGAAACCGCGCCGGTGGTCAGCGGATCCAGTGATTTATATTTCTCCGCCAGCCGGTAGGCGATACCGAAGCTGGAGATGATCGCCATGATGTCGTACGTGGCTTTCACCGGGTACAGCAGTTTTTCGCGCCACGCCGCGCCAAACACCTCGCCCATCATGTTGGCGTAGCTTGGGATCGGCAGGTAGGCAAAAATCAGAAAGAAAGAGCCAATAAGCATAAACGGCATATTGAGGATGATACCGTCGCGCACCGATAGCACGTGCTTTTGCGAGGCGATTTTCAAGGCAAAAGGCAAAACATAGCGTTCGAGCAAGACATTCGTTTTAGACACTACACACCCCCTGAGCGGATGATTTCCGCACTGTTTTTATTAACGGCTATTTTTGTTTGTGGCTGGTTACGTCAATGTTTGGACTGAAAAATGTCGGGCTTAAAGAGGGTGACGCTGCAACGCTGCGCCAGGTTTAACCTGAGCAGGCGGCAGTCGCCGGTAAAGTTCAATCATATCAATGGCTAAATCTTGTATTACCATCGCATTCATCAGGTGGTCCTGCGCATGCACGGTGATGAGTGTCACCGGGATTTTTCCGCAACCTTCGTCCATGCCAATCAGTTCTGTTTGCATGCCGTGAGCCTGTGAAACAGCCTGACGTGATTGTGCCATCGCCTGTTCCGCGGCGGCAAAATCACCGCGCCGGGCCTGTTGTAGCGCCATCATGGCGTGGCTGCGTGCGCTTCCTGCGTGAACCAGTAACTCCATAATCATGTTTTCCAGATCCATGCGTTTTCCCTCTTTCTCAAATCAGTGATAGTCAACGAACGACGTGGTCTTGGCATCGGGAAGACAGGCTACGTTTTGCGTCAAAGAAATAAAAAGAGAGCGCTCTCATTTTTAAGTTTAAAAAAATCAGCTGACGCGAAAAAAATATTTCCGGCATAAAAGCGATGGCGGAAAACTGCGCAACTGATGAGATAGAGTTAAACCAAAGTGATCGGGGGTTGTAAATACCTTCCGACCATAGGTTTTTTATATGAAGAATAAATACCGCATGGTTTCATGCGGTTACTGTTAATGCGGAGGGGAATTATTTTCCGTAAGTGAGATCTCAAGCAAACCTTAACCCGTGTAAATCTAGGTTCTCAGGTGCAATTGCGCCGCTCGGGTGACATTGTCGATTTCATCGAGCAATTCAAACCATTCGGGTTCCAGTTCATCCGCCAGGACGTTTTTACGCAGTTGTTGTTCAATGTAAAAACAGAGTTGTTTCAGTCGCGGAACACCGCTGTAGCTACAACTGCCGTGCAGTTTGTGGATTAGGGAAAGAATGTCAGGATCGGACCCACCCTGTGCCACTGCGTTCACTCGTTCGCTGACCTGTGGCAGAAAATCCACCAGCATTTGCAGCAGATCGCGGGCCAGCAACTCTTTATTGGCTGACTGATGAAGCGCCAATTGCCAGTCCAGCGTGCTGGCAGGCAGTTGGTCAGCCACCTGATTTAACGGTGATTCCTGCGGGGTATGGTGTGAATAGTGACGCGCCAGTACGCGTTTAAGCATGCTTTCATCGATTGGCTTAGCCAGATAGTCATCCATGCCGACTTTCAGCAGTTGTTCCCGCTCACCACTCAGTGAGTGGGCGGTGACCGCGACAATCGGTGTTTTGGCATGGCGTGGCAACTGATGAATGATTTCGCTGGCGCGGATACCGTCAATTTCCGGCATCTGAATATCCATCAGAATGATATCCAGATCGTTGTTGCGCGCCATGTCGATGGCTTCTTCGCCGCTGTGACACAGCAGGGTAGTTTCCACCAGCTCTTCGAGCAGGGTGCCGATCAACTTCAGATTGGCCGGGTTGTCGTCCACCGCCATCGCCGTCAGCGGCAGGCGTGATGCCTGGGCCTCGGTTGCATTGAGAACGATGCTGACCGGGCGCTCATCCAGCAACATCGGCAGTAAACGCAGGCTGGAGATCGGTTTAATCAGGCAGGCCTGCACGCCACGCGTTTTCAGTATTTCAGCATCGACCTGGAATTCGCTCGGTAACGCCAGCAGCAGGCGATCCGCCATGCTCAGTACTTTTTGCAGGCGCACATCGTAATCCGACAACCGGTGATCCAGTTTAACCGGAATGCTGCACAGCATCAGGTCGTAATGGGCGTCGGGCAGCGCCTGGATGGTAGTGCGGTGCACAACGTCCAGCGGCGTAGATTGCAGAATTTCCAGGGTAGCTTTGGCCGCAGCCGGGTTGGATTCCACGTACGCCATGCGCTTACCTTCGAGGCAGGACATCGAAACCGGGGTAATGTGGCGGTTGTCATTCAGTTCAAGGGTGATGTGGAACCAAAAGGTCGAGCCGCGGTTGATCTGGCTGTAGAAGCTGATATCGCCGCCCATCTCCTTGACCAGCCGCTGGGTGATCACCAGCCCGAGACCCGTACCGCCGTGGCGGCGTGAAATGCTGGCATCTGCCTGACGGAAAGCCTGGAAAAGCTGTGACTGCTGACGTTCTGAAATCCCGATACCGGTGTCATGAATTTGTACTTCCAGCTCGACTTGCAAATTGTTCTGCGATCGCAATTCCACATTGATATCAATATTGCCATTTTCGGTGAACTTGATGGCATTTCCCAGTAAATTAGTCACTACTTGCTGCAAACGCATTGGATCACCCAGCACGCTTTCCGGCACATTGTTGTGGATGTTAAGGGTCAGTTCCAGCCCTTTGTCATGCGCGGTATGCGCCAGCAGGATCACCACTTCGTCGAGCATCTCACGCAGTGAGAACGGAATGTGCTCCAGCACTAACTTCCCGGCTTCCAGTTTCGAGAAGTCGAGTACGTCGTTGATGATAGTTAGCAGGTTATTGGCCGAGCGCTCAATGGTTTGCAGGTAATCAGCCTGCGTTGGCGACAGCGGCGTTTTCAGCGTTTGGCGGGTAAAACCAATCACGCCGTTAAGCGGGGTGCGCAATTCGTGGGACATGTTGGCGAGGAACTCAGATTTGATACGCGCGGCTTCCTGGGCACGTTTTTTGGCTAAATCCAGTTCGACGTTCTGAATTTCCATCTGTTCAAGCGTTTCGCGCAAATCAGAGGTGGCCTGATCGATATTCTGCTGCACCTCTTCATGGTAGGCCGTCAGCGACATTGCCATTGAGTTGATGCCGTTTTTCAACATGCTCAGTTCACCAAGCATGTTCCCTTCCACGCGGCTGTCGAGCTGGCCGCGGCGGATCCGGTCTACAGTATTGACCATGTTACGTATCGGGCCGGTCACGTCGCGCATCAGGCGGTAGGCAAATAGTGTGGCGATCCCCAGACACAGCAACAGTAACATGGTGGAGACAAAGGCTTCCTGATACTGCTGCAAACGCACCGAGCTGAGATCCAACTCAATCGCGATGTACCCAAGATTGCGCGGCGGATTGGTGACGGAGGCGTCATCGTCAGGTGTGGTGTGGCTCTCGGCTAAAATCGGCGTGCGCAGGATAAGCGAGTCGCCGACGCGGTTTTTAGTCAGCTCTTTGGGGATTTTACTGGGCGAAGGCACCTGTAATATCCCGCCTTCACGCAGCGAGTTTGAGGTGGCAAACAGTTTGTTGTCACTGTCAAAAACGCTGATTGCCCGGACAATTTCAGAGTGATTGCGGTGCAGGCGGCTAATCAGTTGTCTAACCGGATCGCGCTCCCCGAAGGTCATTCCATACTCACTGGCCACGGCCAGCGGCTCGATAATACTGGAACCGGCGTCGATCAATTGCTTTTGCAGCTCGTTGTAACGGTGCACCACAAAAAAGGTGCTGAGCAGCAGGCCAATCATTAATGTTGGCGCCAAAATTAAGATCATCATCCGTGCGCGGAGGCTATATTTGGTCATGTGGTTCCAATGTGGGAGAATCAGTGGCTGACGAACCAGCGGCAATCGACAATATTAGCTTGATTCTACTCCCTGAGCCATCGTGTGACGACCCGGTAAACGGCAGTGGATCAGAAGGTGTTGCCACGCTGGGAGCGAATGGGCGAAGATAATGCCCTTCGCATGTCGATGACTTTGTTTATCAACCCGTCTGCTGCCCGATTAGCAGCAGAAACGTAGGGAGAGGGTATGGTTGCGGTAAGAAGTGCACATTTGAACACGGCAGGCGAGTTTGCGCTCGACGACTGGATCACCAGTTTAGGCCTCTCCAGCACGCAATCATGTGAGCGTTTAGCCGAAACCTGGCGCTACTGCGAACAACAGACTCAGGGCCATCCTGATGCCTCGCTGCTTTTGTGGCGCGGGCTGGAGATGGTTGAGATCCTCTCGACCCTCAGTATGGACAACGACAGCATGCGCGCCGCGCTGCTGTTCCCGTTGGTTGATGTTGGCATCGTTGACGAAGAGACACTCACTCAACAGTTCGGCAAAGGCATCACTGATCTGGTCCATGGCGTGCGCGACATGGACGCCATCCGCCAGCTGAAAGCCACACAAAATGATTCGATGGCCTCCGAGCAGGTCGACAACGTGCGCCGTATGTTGCTGGCCATGGTGGAGGATTTCCGCTGCGTAGTCCTCAAACTCGCCGAGCGAATTGCCCATCTGCGTGAAGTGAAAGATGCGCCTGAAGAAGAGCGCGTGCTGGCAGCCAAAGAGTGCAGCAATATCTACGCACCGCTGGCTAACCGGCTCGGTATCGGTCAGTTGAAGTGGGAACTGGAAGATTTCTGTTTCCGCTATTTGCACCCTGACGAATACAAGCACATCGCTAAACTGCTGCATGAGCGTCGTATCGACCGTGAGCAGTACATCGACGATTTTGTCTCCACCGTCAAAAATGCGATGGGTGAAGAAGGCATTAAAGTGGATGTTTATGGCCGCCCCAAACACATCTACAGCATCTGGCGAAAGATGCAGAAAAAATCCCTCTCCTTTGACGAACTGTTCGACGTGCGCGCTGTGCGTATCGTGGTGGAGCGTTTACAGGATTGTTACGCAGCGCTCGGGATTGTACATACCCATTTCCGCCATCTGCCGGATGAATTTGACGACTACGTCGCTAACCCAAAACCAAACGGTTATCAGTCGATTCACACTGTCGTTTTGGGGCCACGCGGTAAAACGCTGGAAGTACAGATCCGTACACGCCAGATGCATGAAGATGCCGAACTGGGCGTCGCGGCGCATTGGAAGTACAAAGAAGGCACTGCCGTGGTGGGGGGCCGCAGCGGCGGTTACGAAGGCCGTATTGCCTGGCTGCGTAAGCTTATCGCGTGGCAGGAAGAGATGGCTGACTCTGGCGAAATGCTCGATGAAGTGCGCAGTCAGGTATTCGACGATCGCGTTTACGTGTTTACGCCGAAAGGCGATGTTATCGACTTGCCGATGGGCTCGACGCCGCTCGACTTCGCTTACCATATTCATAGCGATGTCGGACATCGCTGCATTGGGGCGAAAATTGGCGGGCGCATCGTGCCGTTTACTTATCAGTTGCGCATGGGTGACCAGATTGAAGTCATCACCCAAAAGCACCCCAATCCAAGCCGTGACTGGCTGAATCCGAATCTCGGTTACGTTACCACCAGCCGCGGCCGTTCGAAGATCCATAACTGGTTCCGTAAACAAGATCGCGACAAAAATATTATTGCCGGTAAGCAGATCCTCGACGACGAGTTAGACCGCTTGGACATCAGCCTTAAAGACGCTGAGAAGCTGCTGCTGCCGCGCTACAACGTCAACTCGCTCGACGAAGTGTTGGCGGCGATTGGCAATGGTGACATCCGCCTCAATCAGATGGTGAACTTCCTGCAATCTCAGTTGAAAAAACCGAGTGCAGAAGAGCTGGACAAAGAAGCGCTGCGTCAACTAACCCAGAAAACCACCCCCGCGCCGCCGCGTAATAGCGGTAAAGACAATGGCCGCGTGGTGGTTGAAGGGGTGGGTAATCTGATGCACCACATTGCGCGCTGCTGCCAGCCGATACCGGGCGATGAGATTGTCGGGTACATCACTCAGGGGCGCGGGATCTCCATTCACCGCGCTGACTGTGACCAGCTTGAGGATTTGCGTCTGAATGCGCCTGAACGCGTGGTGGATGCTGTATGGGGCGAAAGCTACTCCAGCGGTTATTCGCTGGTGGTTCGTGTGGTGGCTAACGATCGCAGTGGCTTGCTGCGTGACATCACCACCATTCTGGCCAACGAAAAGGTTAACGTACTGGGCGTTGCCAGCCGCAGCGACACTAAACAGCAACTGGCGACTATCGATATGGATATCGAGATTTACAATCCGCAGGTGCTGGGCCGTGTGATTGCCAAGCTTAACCAACTGCCAGATGTGATTGACGCCAAACGTCTGCATGGCAGTTAAGTTTCATCAGTTTGTAAGGCCCGCCAGTCGGGCCTTTCTTATATTTGCCTTATAAAAACTTATTTAAAACGGACCCATCCATGACTGAATCAGCTCTGCAACGTTTGCTCACTATCATGAAAACCCTGCGTGACCCGGTTGCCGGATGTCCGTGGGATAAAGAGCAAACCTTTGCCACCATCGCGCCTTACACGCTGGAAGAGACCTACGAAGTGCTGGACGCCATTGCACGCAATGATTATGACGATGTGCGCGATGAGCTGGGTGACTTGCTGTTCCAGGTGGTGTTTTACGCCCAGATGGGCAGCGAGCAGGGGCTGTTTGAATTTGATGATATCTGTAACGCCATCTCTGACAAACTCGAACGTCGCCATCCGCAAATTTTCGGTACTGAGGAAGCCTGGTCGAAAAACGCCAGCAGCCAAGAGGTGTTGGTCAAGTGGGAAGCGCGCAAGGCGCTGGAAAGGGCGGATAAATCGCTGCATTCGGCACTCGATGATATTCCTTCCGCACTGCCTGCGCTGATGAAAGCGCACAAAATTCAGAAACGCTGCTCGAACGTTGGTTTTGACTGGACCACCCTCGGGCCAGTGCTGGATAAGGTCTACGAAGAAATCGACGAAGTGATGTTTGAAGCTCGTCAGGTGGTGATCGATGAAGAAAAGCTCGGCGAGGAAATCGGCGATCTGTTATTTGCTACGGTGAATTTGTCACGTCACCTCGGCCACAAAGCTGAAGATGCGCTACAGGCCGCGAACCGTAAGTTTGAACGCCGTTTTCGTCAGGTGGAAGACATCATCCGTGAGCAGGGGTTGGGCATGGAAGAGGCAACGTTAGACCAGATGGAAGCCGCGTGGCAGCAGGTAAAACTGCGCGAAGCGGATAAACCTGTGCTCTGACTTTGATCGGCGACAAGATCTGCGCTTGCTGAAACGGTTAAGCTCAGAGTCATTAAGCAGGTAAAAGCCTGATCTGAGAGCATTAAAGTACAACAAATTGAAATCTAAGATGTTTTACTGATTGATGAGAGTATCACAGCACTTTTTAGATGCTAACTGGTTGTTTTGAAAGACGGAAAGAATGACGCTGGCAGGATTAACTCTACTGAACTGACGCTGAGGAAAACGATGATGGGCAGCAAAACGTTTATTTGTGGCGCACACAAGGTTCCGGTATACTGTTTTCCCGTCTTGGTTACTCCATCATCTTTAAACCTAACCTCTCAGGTTCAGCATGACAACTAATTATATTTTTGTGACCGGCGGGGTCGTATCCTCTCTGGGTAAAGGCATTGCCGCAGCCTCCCTGGCGGCTATTCTCGAAGCCCGTGGCCTCAACGTGACTATGATGAAACTGGACCCGTATATCAACGTGGATCCAGGTACTATGAGCCCGACCCAACACGGCGAAGTCTTCGTCACTGAAGATGGCGCTGAAACGGATCTGGACCTCGGTCACTACGAGCGCTTTATCCGCACCAAAATGACCCGCCGTAACAACTTCACCACGGGCCGCATATACTCCGACGTGCTGCGCAAAGAGCGCCGCGGCGACTATCTCGGCGCCACCATTCAGGTTATTCCGCACATCACCAATAACATCAAAGAACGCATCATCGAAGGCGGCGAAGGCCACGATGTTGTACTGGTGGAAATTGGCGGTACGGTCGGTGATATCGAATCTTTGCCATTCCTGGAAGCGATTCGCCAGATGGCGGTTGACGTGGGTCGTGAGCATACGCTGTATATGCACCTGACGCTGGTGCCTTACATGGCGGCGGCCGGTGAAGTCAAAACCAAACCAACCCAGCACTCAGTAAAAGAGCTGCTGTCGATTGGTATCCAGCCAGACGTGCTGATTTGCCGTTCAGACCGTGCTGTACCGGCCAACGAACGCGCCAAAATTGCCCTGTTCTGTAACGTGCCTGAAAAAGCCGTTATCTCGCTTAAAGATGTTGATTCCATTTATAAAATCCCGGCCCTATTGAAATCTCAGGGTCTGGACGACTATATTTGTAAACGTTTTAACCTGACCCCGCCTGAAGCGAACCTCAGCGAATGGGAACAGGTTGTGTATGAAGAAGCCAATCCGGGTGGCGAAGTCACTATCGGCATGGTGGGCAAATACACTGAGCTGCCAGACGCCTACAAGTCTGTGATTGAAGCGCTCAAACACGGCGGTCTGAAAAATCGTCTGACCGTGAACATTAAACTTATCGATTCTCAGGATGTTGAAACGCGTGGTGTAGAAGTCCTTAAAGGGCTGGACGCGATCCTTATCCCAGGTGGTTTCGGCTACCGTGGTGTGGAAGGCAAAGTGGCCACCGCTCGTTACGCGCGTGAAAACAACATCCCTTATCTGGGCATTTGTCTGGGTATGCAAGTGGCATTGATGGAGTTTGCCCGCAATGTAGCGGGCATGGAAAATGCCAACTCGACCGAATTTGTGCCAGACTGTAAATTCCCGGTTGTGGCACTGATCACCGAATGGCGCGATGAGGACGGGAACGTAGAAGTCCGTTCTGAAGAGAGTGATTTAGGCGGCACCATGCGTGTAGGTGGTCAACAATGTCATCTTACCGACGGTAGCCTGGTTCGCGAGATGTACGGCGAGCCGACAATAGTTGAACGTCATCGTCATCGTTACGAAGTAAACAATATGCTGCTCAAACAAATCGAAGCCGCAGGTTTACGCGTTGCGGGACGCTCTGGCGATAAGCAACTGGTGGAAATTATCGAGTTGCCGACCCATCCATGGTTTGTGGCTTGCCAGTTCCACCCGGAATTTACGTCAACGCCGCGTGATGGTCATCCGTTGTTTGCAGGCTTTGTGAAGGCTGCCGGTGAGTATCAGAAGCGTCAGGTAAAATAAACATAGGAGAAGCAACATGCCGCCAAGGTGGCTTGTTGCTTGTCTGAAGCTTTAGTTAACTTGTACTGAGGAAATCTTAATGTCTAAAATCGTTAAAGTTATCGGCCGCGAAATCATCGACTCCCGTGGTAACCCGACCGTAGAAGCTGAAGTTCATCTGGAAGGCGGTTTCGTTGGCCTGGCAGCTGCACCATCAGGCGCATCTACCGGTTCCCGTGAAGCACTGGAACTGCGTGACGGTGATAAATCTCGTTTCCTGGGCAAAGGCGTACTGAAAGCTGTTGCTGCAGTAAATGGCCCGATTGCTCAGGCTGTGATGGGTAAAGACGCGAAAGACCAGGCAAACATCGACAAGATCATGATCGATCTTGATGGTACCGAGAACAAATCTCAGTTTGGTGCTAACGCGATTCTGGCCGTTTCTCTGGCTGCTGCTAAAGCGGCTGCTGCTTCTAAAGGTCTGCCACTGTACGCTCATATCGCAGAACTGAACGGCACCCCAGGCAAATATTCTATGCCACTGCCTATGATGAACATCATCAACGGCGGCGAACACGCTGATAACAACGTTGATATTCAAGAGTTCATGATTCAGCCTGTTGGCGCAAAAACGCTGAAAGAAGCTGTTCGCATGGGTTCTGAAGTGTTCCACACCCTGGCTAAAGTTCTGAAGTCTAAAGGCATGGGTACTGCTGTTGGTGACGAAGGCGGCTACGCGCCAAACCTGGGTTCTAACGCAGAAGCTCTGGCTGTTATCGCTGAAGCGGTAAAAGCAGCAGGTTACGAGCTGGGTAAAGATATTACTCTGGCGATGGACTGTGCAGCATCAGAATTCTACAAAGACGGTAAATACGTTCTGGCCGGCGAAGGCAACAAAGCTTTCACTTCTGAAGAGTTCACTCACTTCCTGGAAGACCTGACCAAACAATACCCAATCGTTTCTATTGAAGACGGTCTGGACGAATCTGATTGGGATGGTTTTGCTTACCAGACTAAAGTTCTGGGCGACAAAATCCAGCTGGTGGGTGACGATCTGTTCGTAACCAACACCAAAATCCTGAAAGAAGGTATCGACAAAGGTATCGTTAACTCCATCTTGATCAAATTCAACCAGATCGGTACGTTGACCGAAACCCTGGCTGCGATCAAAATGGCGAAAGATGCTGGCTACACTGCCGTTATCTCTCACCGTTCAGGCGAAACCGAAGATGCAACGATTGCCGACCTGGCAGTAGGTACTGCAGCGGGCCAAATCAAAACCGGTTCTATGAGCCGTTCTGACCGTGTTGCTAAATACAACCAGCTGATTCGTATCGAAGAAGCACTGGCGGCACAGGGTACACCTGCTCCGTTCAACGGTCTGAAAGAAGTTAAAGGTCAGTAATTACTGCGCTTTTATACTTCCAAAAAAACCCGCTTCGGCGGGTTTTTTTATGTCTGATGTTTAGCATGAATCTAACGTAAAAAACTTAAAGCAGCAGAGAGAGTGTCGCGCTGGCACTGTCTTGGCTGGCCTGAACGTAAGAAGGCGAAAGCGTTAATAGCTGATTAATGACCAATTCTACCAGCAGCATAGCGCCCACTTTTGATGTCAGTGAACCTGCGGTTAATGGCCCTTCCGGTTTGGCTGCCACCAGCAACACATCAGCTAGTGCAGAAAGAGGGCTGTGCAGTGTATTGCTGATACCAATAATTTTTGTTCCCTGTCGTTGTGCCAGTTCAATGGCATGAAGCACATCCTTGGTGGAGCCGGAACTGGAAATCACGACGACGATATCCTGCCTGTCCAGACTGACCGCATTCATGGCGGCCCGATGCATATCAGAAAAACATTGTGAGGCTTTGCCGAGACGCAGCAATTTGTAGCCAAGATAATCTGCCACGATAGCACTGGCGGCTACCCCATAAATTTGCACTGAGCGTGCATTGTGAATTTGCAGGGCGACGTCAGTCAGCATTTGACGATCAAGCAGTTTTCCGGTATCGCGCAGTGCATTCACACTGTCTTCAATCAACGTTTGGACTTCATCATCGCCTTCACCAGACTTAAGGGGATGGCTTTGACGAGTCTCCATGGCGAGCCCCATTTTGAACTCGGTAAATCCCTTACATCCGAGTTGGCGGCATAGGCGAGTGACACTGGCTTCGCTGGTATTACTTTCACGTGCCAGTTCGGTAATGGTCAGATAAAGCACACGTTGTGGCTGTTCTAACACAAAGCTGCCGAGCTTAGACAGTGTCGGGCTATAGTTTTCTAGCCCCTGGCGCATACGCAAGAGCAATGTGCCGGTTTCCTTAGTCTGACTCACTCAACTCTCCTTTAAATAATTGACCACTCTAGTTTGCTGATGTGACGCAGTTAACGCCAGAAGAATTCCGTATGGATAACTTTCTTTATTTGGTGGTAATTTTCTCCACAATTACATATTGTGATGAAAATATTTATCACATCAGCGCAAAATAAAGGTGATTTCATGTCAATCTTCAACGGTTCAGGTGGTGGGGCATGGTTTGAAAAGGCACAAAAATTCGGTAAGTCATTTATGTTGCCCATCGCAATTTTGCCTGCTGCGGGTTTGCTGTTGGGTATTGGTGGTGCATTGTCCAACCCCAATACGTTAAAGGCTTATCCGTTTTTAAATATTGAAGGATTACAGGCTATCTTCACGGTCATGGCCAGTGCGGGCTCGATCGTTTTTGCCAACCTTGCTGTATTGTTTGCTGTTGGGGTCGCGGTTGGATTAGCCCGCAGTGATAAAGGGACTGCGGGACTGTCAGCGTTGTTGGGTTATTTGGTGATGAACGCGACTATTAATGCCATTTTGATCCTGAAAGGACAGCTAGCCCCGGCGAATCTCAGTGCATCAGGGCAAGGTATGGCACTTGGGATCCAGACACTCGAAACCGGTGTGTTCGGTGGCGTAGTGATCGGCCTGGTCACCTGGTGGCTGCATAGCCGCTATAACAAAATTGAGTTGCCACAATTTCTCGGATTCTTTGGTGGTTCAAGGTTTGTGCCTATAGTCACCTCCGTGGCGGCGATAGCAGTAGGTGCGCTCATGTTCTTCATATGGCCGCATTTCCAGAAAGTCATTTTCAGCCTGGGTGGGCTGGTGGATGCAACCGGGTATCTTGGGACGTTCATCTACGGATTTGTATTGCGCATGCTCGGTCCCTTCGGCCTGCACCATATCTTCTATCTGCCGTTCTGGACCACTGCATTGGGCGGTAGTGAGGTCGTCAACGGCCATCTTATCGAAGGCACCCAGCGCATCTTTTTTGCGCAACTGGCGGACCCCAATACCCAGCAGTTTTATATTGGAACGTCACGATTCATGTCCGGTCGTTTTATCACCATGATGTTTGGTCTGGTGGGGGCTTGTCTTGCGATGTATCACACTGCGCAACCTGAGAATAAAAAACGCGTGGCAGGTTTGTTGCTTTCCGCGGCACTGACCTCGTTTTTAACCGGGATCACTGAGCCCATTGAATTCTCCTTCCTGTTCGTTGCCCCCATGCTCTACGTCCTGCATGCCGTGTTTGACGGGCTGGCATTCATGATTGCCCATATTTTGCATATCACTATTGGCCAGACTTTTTCCGGCGGCTTTATCGATTTCATTCTGTTTGGCGTATTACAGGGGGAAAGCAAAACGCACTGGATGTATGTGCCGCTGGTCGGTGTGCCTTGGTTTTGCCTCTATTACTTCTCCTTCCGCTACCTCATTAAACGCTTCAATCTGAAAACGCCGGGGCGTGACAGCGTAGATGTTCAGGAAAGCGGTGTGATCACCGATCGTGCCGGGCTGGTGATTGAAGCGCTCGGCGGAGCATCTAACATTGTTGAACTGGATTGTTGTGCAACAAGACTGCGCATCAGCGTTCAACAGTCTTCACTGGTCGATGAAGCCAGGCTGAAAGCCAGCGGAGCACGCGCTGTGCTAATTCGTGGGAACGGGATCCAGGTCATTTATGGGCCACATGTCACGATCATTAAAAATGAAATTGAGGAGATGCTGGGAGTATGAATCTGTCGATGTTAACGACCATAAAAGGAAAATTGGTGGTGTCTTGTCAGGCACTGGACGATGAACCACTGCACAGTGATTTTATCATGAGTCGAATGGCGCTGGCCGCTATGCAGGGTGGGGCCGTCGGCATCCGTGCCAACAGTGCCGCAGATGTGCAAGCTATTCGCGCCGCCGTACCCTTACCGGTAATTGGGATCATTAAGTGTGATTATCCAGACAGCGAAGTGTATATCACTGCAACGCTGACGGAAGTGGACGCATTGATGCGGGTGGGGCCGCAGATGATTGCCCTGGATGCCACGTTTCATCGACGTCCTGGCCCACTGCAACTTGACGCACTTATAGAGGCCATTCGCGTGAAATACCCTTCGCTTTTGCTGATGGCCGACATTGCCTGCACCGAAGAAGCAGTAAATGCGCAGAGATTAGGCTTTGATTGTATCGGCACCACGCTGCACGGATACACCCGGGAAACTCAGGGCTGCAAACTTTGGCATGATGATTTTTCCTTTCTGCGTCAGGTGCTGGCGCTTTGCACGATACCCGTGATTGCTGAGGGGAATGTAGATACGCCAGCAATGGCGGCACGTTGTCTGAGTCTGGGGGCGCATGCGGTTGTCGTCGGCGGGGCAATTACCCGTCCGCAACAGATAACTCAGCGCTTCACCGACGCTATCGATAATCTTTGCTGACAAACTCGCATCGGCCTATGTTTGGCGCAGCACGTGCTATCTGCGATAATACGTGCTGTTTTTTAGAGATGACTGAGAAAACCATGCAGTACCCGATTAATGAAATGTTCGAAACCCTGCAAGGGGAAGGCTATTTTACCGGCGTGCCGGCTATTTTCGTTCGCCTGCAAGGCTGCCCGGTCGGTTGTAGCTGGTGTGATACTAAACATACCTGGGACAAAATTGCCGATCGGGAAGTCGACGTGCAGCGCATTCTGGTGAAAACCGAAGAAAGTGATGCCTGGGGCAATGCGACTGCCGAACAACTGCTGCAAATTATTGAACAGCAGGGATATACCGCGCGCCATGTGGTGATCACCGGCGGCGAGCCCTGCATTTATGACCTGCAACCGTTGACGTCTTTATTGGAATTGAGCGGTTTCAGCTGCCAGATCGAAACCAGCGGAACGCATGAAGTGCGCTGCTCGGTGAATACCTGGGTGACGGTTTCGCCGAAAGTGAACATGCGTGGCGGCTACGACATTCTGCCGCAGGCGCTGAAACGGGCTGATGAAGTGAAACATCCAGTGGCACGTCAGCGTGATATAGATGCACTCGAAGTTTTGCTGGCAACGCTGACCGATGAGAAGTCGCGCATCATTGCTTTGCAGCCGATCAGCCAAAAAGAAGAAGCCACCAAATTGTGCATTGCGACCTGCATTGCAAAAAATTGGCGGTTATCAATGCAGACCCATAAGTACCTAAACATCGCCTGATCTCCTTCATCCTTCACGCTAACTCTGCGTTGGCTGCGCTTATTCACCCCAGTCACTTACTTATGTAAGCTCCTGGGGATCTACTCGCTTGCCGCATTACGCGGCTTGCAGCAAGTTTTGCGATTTAGCGCGAATGATTTTGGAGATCTTGATTCTAGTTACCTTTATAAACGCAACCCGCTGTGCAGGTTTCTTTTACGCGTACGGCACTGAGTAATGGCAGTTTTGGCTTCATTTCATTCCATATCCATTCGGCCAGCACTTCGCTGGTCGGGTTTTCTAATCCTGGAATGTCGTTCAGATTATAGTGATCGAGACGATCTAGTGTCGGATTGAACGCAGCCTTCAGATCGGCGAAGTCCATCACCCAACCGGTATACGGATCCACTTCACCGGTAATTTCTATACGCACAGTGAAAGAGTGACCATGTAGGCGGCCGCATTTGTGGCCTGCCGGCACATGGGGTAAATGGTGGGCGGCTTCGAACTGAAAATCTTTAAATAATGTGGTAGTCATGGCGCTGTCTCATTGCTCAAAAAACGCGGCATAGTAGCGGATATCAGCCCATCACGCCATGAATACCCTTCATCCTTCACGTCGCAGGGTTGTTGGCTGACTTCACTCACCCAGGTCACTTAGTTTTCTAAGCTCCCTGGGATCCACTCAGTTGCCGCCTCCAGGCGACGCGAATGATTTTGGGTATATTAAGAAGCTTGGAACTGTACAAGGCGTTACCAACCACTGCTTTACTCAGCATGTTTCACTGGCTTAAAGTGGGCCAAGTCTGACTAACCTGTTGAGTGTATGAATGATTACTGTGCTGCGTTTGGTCATAATTTCAGTGCTTTTCTCTGCGAGCGTCGGTGCGGAAACCCTTGCGCCGCCTGCTGTGCCCGCTACGCCCGAACCGGCGACGGCCAGCCCTGACATAAAAGTGAGCAAAACTGCGACGGCTGTGCAATCTTCGGCCATTACACTTCCAGCGGGATCCGGCAGTTTTCGTGTTCCACTGTCGCAGGGGAAAAAGAGTCTGGAGGTCTTCAGTTACCAGCCTGTTGGTGCTGATGCCAGCACCCCGGTGGTGATTGTCATGACGGGGCTGGATCGCAATGCGGCTACGTACCGCAATGACTGGATGACCGTGGCGGATCAATACCACTTGCGAGTGATCGTCCCGCGCTTTAGTGAGCAGGATTTCCCCGGTGCCGCAGGCTACAACCTGGGTAATCTGGTCGATGCCAAAACCCACCGTAAACTTCCGCCTTCACAGTGGGCCTTCTCGGTGGTGGATTCCCTGTTCAGCCAGTTGCAGAAACAGGGCATTACCAGCCAGCAGCAATATTATCTGTTCGGCAACAGCGCAGGCTGCCAGTTTGTTCACCGTATGCTGACATTGTTACCGCAACCGCAGGTCAAAGCGGCGGTGTGTGCAGCGGCAGGGTGGTGGACATTACCCGATACCGATCAGCGTTGGCCTTATGGGCTGCGTGAATCACCGGTTGCTGTCAGTCAGGAACAGTTGGCCAGCTACTTTGCAAAGCCGATGCTCATCGCCGTAGGCAGTGAGGATGACGACCCGGAAAACCACGTATTGCGCCGTTCAAAACAGGCGATGGCGCAGGGCAGCAACCGCCTTGAACGGGCCGAAAGCTACTTCACCACCTCCCAGCAGCGTGCTGAGCAGAATAACACCCCGTTTAACTGGCACTTTGTGGACCTGCCGGATGTCGGCCACAGCGGAAGTAAAATGTCGGTGTTTGCCGCAGGGCAGTTTGCCTGGTTCGAACAGCACGGCGAGTTTCGCCCCTGATGCGTTTTGAAAATAAATCTGACCCCGCTGCGGCGGGGTTTTTCTTTATATAACAGTCAGTTTTTAATGCCCCATCGAATAGCCAATATTTTAATAACCATTTCAGTAAGATAAAAAAACGTAATGACCACTTTTTCTGGTTATTTCTATCTCTAAAACCACTTAGTCATTTTGGTTATTTATTATTTCCATCACTTCTTTAATTGTTATCATCGGCCTCGTTAACCTTACAAACAATAAAGGTCTTTTTGCGCGCTCGTTTTACCGCAAAAGGCGCAAATAAGCGCCAAAGGCCGGATTGCTAACTGGCTTATGCATAAGGGAATTCGTACCGCGATGACGACTCAGGCTCCTCCAACTTCTTTGCTTCCGCTTACTGCGGAACAACTGACCCGCCTCCAATCGACGATTGGTGAATATTCCCCCACGCAGCTGGCCTGGCTCTCAGGGTACTTCTGGGGAATGGTCAACCAGCAGCCGGGCGCCATTGCGGCCAGTGTGCCTGCGGTAGCCGCCGCATCGATTACCCTGATCTCTGCCTCTCAGACCGGCAATGCACGCCGGCTGGCGGAGCAGTTGCGTGATGACTTAGTGGCGGTAAAGCTGCATGTTAATTTGGTGAATGCCGGGGATTACAAATTCAAGCAAATCGGTCAGGAGAAATTACTGCTGATTGTCGCCTCCACGCAGGGCGAGGGCGAGCAGGCGGAAGAAGCCGTCGCGCTGCATAAATTCCTCCAATCGAAAAAAGCGCCATCGATGAAAGACACCGCCTTTGCGGTATTTGCGCTAGGTGATACTTCATACGAATTCTTCTGTCAGGCGGGTAAAGATTTTGACAACCGCCTGGGCGAGTTGGGGGCAGAACGCCTGCTTGAGCGCGTAGATGCTGACGTTGAATATCATGAACAAGCCGCCGCGTGGCGCCAGCGCGTTGTGGAGGTGCTTAAACAGCGCGTGCCTGCTGATACCTCCGGGCAACCTGCTGCAACGCTTGCCGGTGCAGTCAACCAAATCGACAGCAGCCCCTATACTAAAGAGCAGCCGCTGACCGCGTTGCTGTCGGTTAACCAGAAAATTACCGGCCGTGATTCAGACAAAGATGTGCGCCATATCGAGATTGATCTGGGGGATTCCGGCCTGCGTTACCAGCCGGGCGATGCACTGGGCATCTGGTTTGAAAATGACCCGCAGTTGGTGAAGGAAGTGGTTGAATTACTCTGGCTGAAAGGCGACGAGCCGGTTGAGGTGAACGGTAAAACGCTGACGCTGAGCGAGGCGTTGCAAAACCACATCGAGCTGACGCAAAACACCACGCCGATCGTCGAGAAATATGCCGCGCTGTGCCGCGATGAGACACTGACAGCGTTGCTGGCAGATAAACCGAGGCTTCAGCAGTTCGCGCAAACGACGCCGTTTGTCGACATGGTGCGCCAGGCGCCGACTGAGCTGGATGCGCAGCAACTGATTGACCTGCTGCGCCCGCTGACGCCGCGCTTATATTCTATTGCGTCGTCTCAGGCCGAAACCGAGTCTGAAGTACATATCACCGTGGGGGCTGTGCGCTACGAAATTGAAGGGCGCGCCCGTTCTGGCGGCGCATCCGGCTATCTGGCCGACCGTCTGGAGGAAGATGGCGAAGTGCGGGTGTTTATCGAGCACAACGACAATTTCCGCCTGCCTGCCAACGCCGAGGCGCCAGTGATTATGATTGGCCCTGGTACGGGCATCGCGCCATTCCGCGCCTTTATGCAACAGCGTGAAAATGACGGTGCCCGTGGCAAAAACTGGCTGTTCTTCGGCAACCCGCACTTCACGGATGATTTTCTCTATCAGGTGGAGTGGCAGCGCTACGTTAAAGAGGGCTTATTGACCCATATCTCTCTGGCCTGGTCACGCGATCAAGCCGAAAAGGTTTACGTGCAGGACAAACTGCGCGAAAAAGGCGCGGAAGTCTGGCAATGGTTGCAGGAAGGCGCACACCTTTATGTCTGCGGCGATGCCAACCGTATGGCGAAAGATGTTGAGCAGGCTCTGCTGGAAATCATTGCAGAACAGGGTTCGATGGATCTGGAAACTGCCGACGAATTTTTAAGTGAGTTGCGTCAGGATCGCCGCTATCAGCGTGACGTTTACTAATACCCTGCATCCTTCAAATTGCAGGGGTGTTGGCTTCCTTCAGTCACCCGAATCACTTACTTGTGTAAGCTCATCGGGATTCCTTCAGTTGCCGCCTACCTGCAACTCGAATGATTTTGGGTATAAAGTTATGAGCGAGAAATTATGAGCAATAAATTGTGGAGTGAACTGAACCCCGGCCCAGGCCCTTTGGTCGTCGATGCCCCGTTGGCCGATGCTGAGCGTCTGAAGAAAGAAAGTAATTTCTTGCGCGGGACCATTACCGACGATTTAAAAGATGGCCTGACCGGCGGCTTCAACGGTGACAACTTCCTGTTGATCCGTTTTCACGGCATGTATCAGCAGGATGACCGTGATATCCGCGCCGAACGTGCCGAACAAAAGCTTGAGCCGCGCCATGCCATGATGCTGCGCTGCCGTTTGCCTGGTGGCGTCATGACCCCGGCGCAGTGGCTGGGCATCGACAAATTTGCCGAAGAGAGCACCCTGTACGGCAGTATTCGTATTACTAACCGCCAGACATTCCAGTTCCACGGTATTCTCAAGCCGAACGTCAAACCGGTGCATCAGTTACTGAATAAACTCGGGCTGGACGCACTGGCGACCGCCAACGACGTGAACCGTAACGTCTTGTGTACGTCGAACCCGGTGGAGTCTGAGCTGCATCAGGAAGCCTATGCGTGGGCGAAAAAGCTCTCCGAACATCTTTTGCCGCGCACCCGGGCTTACGCCGAGGTGTGGCTGGATCAGGAAAAGGTCGAAACCACCGACGAAGAGCCGATCCTCGGCGCGACTTACCTGCCGCGTAAATTCAAAACGACAGTGGTGATCCCACCGCAAAATGATGTCGATCTGCACGCCAACGATCTGAACTTCGTGGCAATCGCCGATAACGGCAAACTGATCGGCTTCAACGTGCTGGTCGGCGGCGGGTTGTCTATCGCTCACGGTGACAAAGCGACGTATGCCCGTACCGCGAGTGAGCTGGGCTTCATTGCGCTGGAGAACACGCTGGCCGTGGCCGAAGCGGTGGTGACCACTCAGCGCGACTGGGGCAACCGTACCAACCGTAAAAATGCCAAAACCAAATACACGCTGGAACGCGTCGGTGTTGAGGTTTTCAAAGCTGAAGTAGAAAAACGTGCCGGGATTCAATTCGCTGATGTGCGCCCTTACGCATTTACCGGCCGCGGCGACCGCATCGGCTGGGTGAAGGGCATCGACCACCAGTGGCACCTGACGCTGTTTATCGAAAATGGCCGCATTCTGGATTACCCGGGCAAGCCACTGAAAACCGGTTTGGCAGAAATCGCTAAGATCCACAAAGGTGATTTCAGGCTTACTGCTAATCAGAATCTGATCGTCGCCGGTGTGGCTGAGAAAGATAAAGACGCGATCGAAACGCTGGCCCGCAACCATGGCCTGATCGACGATAGCGTCACTGAACAGCGCAAAAATTCGATGGCCTGTGTGTCTTACCCAACTTGTCCGCTGGCGATGGCCGAAGCCGAACGCTTCCTGCCGGAGTTTGTGACGAAAGTGGAAGGCATCATGCATAGCCATGGCGTCGGTAAAGAGCACATCGTTTTACGTGTTACTGGTTGCCCGAACGGCTGTGGCCGTGCGCTGCTGGCCGAAATTGGCTTAGTGGGTAAAGCGATGAACCGCTACAACCTGCATCTGGGCGGCAACCGTGCCGGTACGCGCATTCCGCGGATGTATCGCGAGAACATCTCCGATACCGAGATTCTGGCGATCATCGACGAACTGGTAGGGCGCTGGGCCAAAGAGCGCGAAACCGATGAAGGTTTCGGCGACTACGTGATCCGTGCGGGGATCATTCGTCCGGTACTCGACCCGGCCCGTGACTTTTACGACTAACAGTACGACTGCAACCTGAAGGATGGAGAGTTTATGAGTTTGCTCACTCTTGCTGAACTGAATGAGATGCCGAAATCCGGGCAGGCGCTGGCGCTGGGTGAAACCAACGGCCAGTTGGAAAAACTGTCGGCGCAGGATCGTGTGCAGTGGGCGCTGGAAAATTTGCCCGGGGAGTTCGCGCTCTCATCCAGTTTCGGCATTCAGGCGGCGGTCTGTTTGCATCTGGTAACCCGCCAGAAAGCCGACATTCCGGTGATCCTCACCGACACCGGTTATCTGTTCCCGGAAACCTACCAGTTTATCGATAAGCTTACCGAACAGTTGAACCTCAACCTTCAGGTGTTCCGTGCTGAGCACTCGCCTGCATGGCAGGAAGCGCGCTACGGTAAACTGTGGGAACAAGGCGTAGAAGGGATCGAACGTTACAACGATATCAATAAAGTCGAACCGATGAACCGTGCGCTGGAAACACTCGGTGCAAAAACCTGGTTCGCCGGGCTACGCCGTGAGCAGTCTGGTAGCCGTGCCCATTTGCCGGTGCTGGCGGTGCAGCGTGGCGTGTTTAAAATCTTGCCGATCATCGACTGGGATAACCGACAGATTTTCCAGTATCTGAAAGACAACGATCTGAGCTATCACCCGCTGTGGGATCAGGGTTATCTGTCCGTCGGCGATACTCACACCACTAAAAAGTGGGAAGAGGGCATGAGCGAAGAGGATACAAGGTTTTTTGGTCTGAAACGCGAGTGTGGCTTACATGAGTGATAGCCTATCTTATTTGCCATTTTTCTTACCGTTGTAAACCAACGGGCAGTGCCCGAACTCCTCACGTACTACGTGTACGCTCCGGGTTCTCCGCGCTGTCCGTGTCCAAACTGTCTACAACGATAACGGCTATTGGCCCGGCGAAATGAGGCGTTTTATTGAGCGGGCTTCGCCAGTTCTTTAATCAGCGGCAGTAAAATCTTCACACTCTCTTTCGCGCGTTTATCGATGCGCCCTGGCAGGACACGATCCAGATATTGCAGGTTATCCAACTGCCCCTGATGACGTGATGTTCCGTCCGGGAAATGCGGGCTGATGGCGCGTTGCTGCGAGCCATCTTTCTTACCCAGCGAATAATCGGTCGCGCTGACCATCAGCAGGGGAATATGTGCGTTGTCCAGCGCCTGCATCCCGCTACAGCAATCTTTACCTGCATAACTTTCGGCGGCGATGCCGTAACGATGAGCCAGTTTAATCGCACGGTCGCGGGTTAGCTTGGTGACGGCGGCTGAGGTGTTTTTGCCGCTTTTGAAATAGAGCTTATCGCCGACAATTAATGAATCGAGATTTACCACCAGCAAGGTATTTTTCTTCTCTTGCGGCGACATGCGCTGAACATAATCTTCTGCTCCCTGCGCTCCGGTTTCCTCTGCACTCAGCGCCACAAAGCGCAAACTGTAGTGTGTCTTCACTTTGCTGAGTTGTTCAGCCAGTTCCAGCATCACACCGACGCCTGAGGCGTTATCGTCCACGCCCTGTAAGGTCAGGCCGCCGAGATTGTGGTCAGAATCCGCGTCGCTTTGCGGCAGATAAGTGTCGAAATGCGCCATGACGATAATCTGCTGTGGCACCACGCCAGGTCGTGCGGCAATCACCGATGTAGCGTGAACGTTGTGCCAACTCTGCTTGCCGTCTTTGCTGCTGTAGAGATAGCGGGTATCGAAACCGCGTAAATCACTCTGGTAACCCAGTTTTTCGAAGTATTGGTTCAGGTAATCTGCGGCGATAAGTTCGCCGGGACTGCCCGCCATCCGCCCTGGAAAATAGGTCGCGATATGGCGGGTTTGTGTCGCGGCGATAACGCCGGGAGCGGGTTCATTCGAAAGTTTAGCCGCATGAGCAAAACCCACGCAGCTGATACTGATCGTCAGCAGCGCGAGCTTCATGCGTAAAGTGGAAAACATAGCCGAAAAATCCTTATCAGGAGGTCTGTGAGAGCGGAAGACGTTATCCGTCATCCTTCAAGCATACAGCAGGCCGCGTATGGCGGTCTTAATTGGGCAATAGTATGCGATTGTGCGGCCAAATAGACAATTTCCCGTTATCTCAAAGGGCTCTTTTTGTTGCTGAAATCCGTAACCTGCTGAAGAATTCTGTGGCCTATATTCCATTCTGGAACTATTCATTCCATTTCGTCATTTCAGATCAATTATTCCCACCACGTATAGTCGTGTGAATTATCTTCGCGAATAAATAAGGCCGTTGTGGACTATCTACCCATTTTTGCCGACCTCAGACAACGCCCCGTGCTGGTTGTCGGTGGCGGTGAAGTCGCAGCACGCAAAATTGATCTCCTACTGCGTGCCGGCGCAGCAGTCCGCATCGTCGCGCAATCGCTCACTCCTGAACTCGAACATCGTCGTCAGGCGTTGCAGGTCAGCTGGATAGCAGAGCGCTTTGAGCCTCAACAGCTCGATGACGTTTTTCTGGTGATTGCCGCTACGGATGATGCAAGGCTCAATGCCGAAGTCTTCGAGCAGGCCAACCAGCGGCAGTTGCTGGTGAACGTGGTGGATGACCAGCCGAAGTGTTCATTTATCTTCCCCTCAATTGTCGATCGTTCACCGATTGTTGTCGCGATCTCCTCCAGCGGCACTGCTCCGGTGCTGGCGCGTCTGTTGCGTGAAAAACTGGAAACCTTACTCCCCGCCAGTCTTGGGAAAATGGCTGAAATTGCCGGGGGATGGCGCGAAAGCGTGAAACAGCGGTTTACCTCAATGAGGGCCCGCCGCCGTTTCTGGGAACAGGCATTCGATGGCCGTTTTGCTTCGCTGGTCACTGCGGGACAGATTCCACAGGCCGAGCAAGTATTGCAGCAACAGTTAGATAACCCGGAATCTATCTCGCAAAGCGGAGAAGTGACGCTGGTCGGCGCAGGGCCGGGTGATGCAGGATTACTCACCTTACGCGGTTTGCAGGTCATGCAGCAGGCGGACGTGGTGCTTTATGACTATCTGGTCAGTGATGAAGTGCTGGACCTGGTACGGCGCGACGCAGACAGAATTTGCGTGGGAAAACGGGCAGGCAGCCATTCTGTGGCGCAGGACGATATTAACCGCTTACTGGTGGAACTCGCACTGCAGGGGAAGAAAGTGGTGCGGCTAAAGGGCGGCGATCCGTTTATTTTTGGTCGCGGTGGTGAAGAGTTACAGGCCGTCGTGGCCGCCGGAATTCCTTTCCAGGTGGTGCCGGGTGTGACCGCAGCTGCGGGGGCGACGGCTTATGCCGGCATTCCGCTGACACACCGTGATCACGCGCAAAGCGTGGTCTTTGTGACCGGCCATTGCCGTCCTGAAGACAATGGCGTGCAGTGGGAAACCCTCGCAAAGGGCAAACAGACATTAGCGATTTACATGGGCACGCTGAAGGCGGCTGAAATTAGTCAGCAATTGATCGCCCATGGTCGTGCGGCTTCCACGCCGGTGGCTGTTATCGGACGTGGTACTCGTGCAGACCAACAGGTGCTCACGGGTACTTTGGATAGTCTTGAACATTTAGCTCAACAGGCGCCGACGCCGGCGCTGCTGGTGATCGGTGAAGTCGTGGCACTTCACTCTCAACTTGCCTGGTTTGGGCATCATCCACAGACTGACGGCGTGCAACGCCCGACTGTCGTGAATTTGGCTTAAGGATCTGTTATGGACGAAAAACGACTCACACATTTACGGCAGCTGGAGGCGGAAAGTATCCATATTATCCGTGAAGTTGCGGCTGAATTCGCCAATCCGGTGATGATGTATTCCATCGGTAAAGACTCGTCGGTGATGTTGCATCTGGCGCGCAAGGCCTTCTTCCCGGGTACTCTGCCATTCCCATTGTTGCATGTGGATACGGGCTGGAAATTTCGCGAGATGTATGAATTCCGCGACCGCACGGCCAAAAATTATGGTTTTGAATTGCTGGTGCATAAAAACCCGGAAGGCGTGGCGATGGGCATTAACCCATTCGTACACGGCAGTGCCAAGCATACCGATATCATGAAAACCGAAGGCCTGAAACAGGCCCTGAACAAATACGGTTTTGATGCCGCCTTTGGTGGCGCACGTCGTGACGAAGAGAAATCGCGTGCCAAAGAGCGTATTTACTCATTCCGTGACCGTTTCCACCGTTGGGATCCTAAAAACCAACGCCCGGAGCTGTGGCATAACTACAACGGCCAGATTAACAAAGGCGAAAGCATCCGTGTCTTCCCGCTCTCCAACTGGACTGAGCTCGATATCTGGCAGTACATCTATCTGGAAAACATTGAGATCGTTCCACTCTATCTGGCCGCACCGCGTCCAGTGCTGGAGCGTGACGGCATGTTGCTGATGGTGGATGACGATCGCATTGACCTGCAACCGGGCGAAGTGGTTGAACAGAAAATGGTGCGTTTCCGTACCCTTGGCTGCTGGCCTCTGACCGGCGCGGTGGAGTCTGAAGCGCAGACGCTTCCTGAGATCATCGAAGAGATGCTGGTGTCGACCACCAGTGAACGGCAGGGACGGGCAATTGACCGTGACCAGGCCGGTTCGATGGAACTGAAAAAACGTCAGGGCTATTTCTGAGGAGCGACCAAAATGAACAATGCTATTGCACAACAAATTGAAGAACAGGGCGGCGTAGAAGCCTACCTGCATGCCCAGCAGCATAAAAGCCTGTTGCGTTTCCTGACCTGCGGCAGCGTCGATGACGGTAAAAGTACCTTGATCGGCCGCTTACTGCATGACACCCGTCAGATTTATGAAGATCAGCTCTCTTCGCTGCACAGTGACAGCAAGCGTCACGGCACACAGGGCGAAAAACTCGATCTGGCCTTGCTGGTCGATGGCCTGCAAGCCGAGCGCGAGCAAGGCATTACCATTGATGTGGCGTACCGCTATTTTTCTACCGAGAAGCGTAAATTCATCATTGCCGACACGCCGGGACATGAGCAGTACACCCGCAATATGGCCACCGGTGCGTCGACTTGTGACCTGGCGATTTTGCTGATCGATGCCCGTAAAGGGGTTCTGGATCAAACCCGTCGCCACAGCTTTATCGCTACCCTGTTAGGGATCCGCCACCTGGTGGTTGCGGTGAACAAAATGGATCTGGTGGATTACAGCGAAAGCGTATTTGAGCAGTTTAAAGCCGATTATCTGGATTTCGCCCAGCAGTTGCCGACCGACCTGGATATCAAGTTTGTCCCGCTCTCTGCCCTTGAAGGCGACAACGTGGCAAGTCCGAGCGATAAAATGGACTGGTATACCGGCCCGACGCTGCTTGATGTGCTGGAAACTGTCAACGTGATTAATATCCGCGAACAGCAACCGATGCGTTTCCCGGTGCAGTACGTTAATCGTCCTAACCTCGATTTCCGTGGTTACGCCGGTACGCTGGCGTCGGGGTCGATACGTGTCGGGCAAAAAATCAAAGTCCTGCCTTCCGGCGTTGAGTCGACTATCGCGCGCATTGTGACGTTCGACGGTGACTTGCAAGAAGCCTGGGCTGGCGAAGCGATCACGCTGGTGCTGGCTGATGAGCGCGATATCAGCCGCGGCGATCTGCTGGTGGACGCAGCTGAAACGGTCAAAGCGGTACAGAATGCCAAAGTTGATATTGTCTGGATGGCAGAGCAGCCGCTGAGTGTCGGGCAGAGCTACGACATCAAGATTGGCGGTAAGAGAGCGCGTGCCCGTGTAGAGAATATTGAGTATCAAGTGGAAATCAACTCGCTGACCCAGCGCATTGTTGAGGCTTTGCCGCTCAATGGCATTGGCCTGGTTGAGCTGACCTTTGATGAGCCGCTGGTGCTGGATAACTACCAAAGTAATGCCGTGACCGGTGGAATGATCTTTATCGACCGGCTGACCAACGTCACCGTCGGTGCCGGGTTGGTGCGTGAGGCGCTGGAGAGTGTTTATCAGGAGCCGGGGGCCTTCAGTGCGTTCGAACTGGAGCTTAATGGTCTGATCCGTCGTCACTTCCCGCACTGGGGCGCCCGCGATCTGTTAGGTGGGAAATAACATGGCTTTACAGGACGAGAACGTCGTCTGGCATCCGCACGCCCTGACGCGTGAGGATCGCGAACAGCAGCATGGTCACAAAGGGGCCGTGCTGTGGTTTACCGGACTTTCAGGTTCCGGCAAGTCTACCGTTGCCGGGGCGCTGGAACAGGCGCTGTATGCGCTGGGCGTTAGTACTTATTTGCTCGACGGCGATAATGTGCGTCACGGGTTGTGCCGGGACCTGGGTTTTAGCGACGACGACCGCCGCGAAAATATCCGCCGGGTCGGCGAAGTCGCCAAACTGATGGTAGATGCCGGGCTGGTGGTGCTGACAGCGTTTATCTCACCCCATCGTGCCGAGCGTGACATAGTACGTAATTTGTTGGATGACGGGCAGTTTATCGAAGTCTTTGTGGATACGCCGCTGGATATCTGCGAAGCGCGCGATCCTAAAGGTCTGTATAAGAAAGCGCGTGCCGGTGAACTGAAAAATTTCACCGGGATCGACTCTGAATATCAGGCACCGCAAGCCCCGGATGTGCATCTTGATGGCGAACAATTGGTAACACATTTGGTTGCGCAATTGTTAGATGTACTGCGTCACCACGCTATTATCAATCCCTGAATGTTGCCGGCCAAACGTCCCAGAACGTGCCGGTCTACACTGTTACAACGGGGATCACGCTATGCAGGCATTACTTCACAGAATAGTCAGTCGGATCTGGATAGACCGCCCCGTGGCGGTGTCGGATGATCCGGTTTCTGATGCAGAAGATCCCTCGTATTCGATGTTTGGCGGCTGTACAGGCTTTGTTTTTTACTGGCTGGCATTTACTCTTCCTTTTCTGGTCTACGGCTCTAACACCTTGTTTTTTTTCCTCTATACCTGGCCATTCTTCCTGGCTCTGATGCCTGTCGCTGTGTTAATCGGCATCGCTTTCAGCATGTTGTTTAGTGGTAACTGGTGGCAAACGCTGTTGGCCTCCGGTGTTGCAGTGATGGGGATGTTCTGGACGGTCTTCTCTTTCCTGTCAGGCTGGTAAATTTCTGACCATTTTCTCAGCAATTTCTTATCTCTATGTAAACCATTGTGTCATTCTTCCCCATAATTACGGCCTTAACTCTGAATCTCACCGCCAATTTCCCTGTCAGTGTGGAGTCCGGCTGAAAGTTGTGGGATGATTGAGCGGCTTTTTTAGGGGGCGGGGATGGGCAAATTAACGCTGCTATTACTGGTTTTGCTTGGCTGGTTACAGTATTCGCTGTGGCTAGGTAAGAATGGTATTCACGATTATGTTCGTGTGAATGACGACGTTGAGGTACAGCAGGCCAACAACGGCAAACTCAAGTCACGAAATGATCAACTCTTTGCTGAAATCGATGATTTGACCGGTGGTCAGGAAGCTATCGAAGAACGCGCGCGTAATGAACTGGGCATGATTAAGCCCGGTGAGACTTTCTATCGCCTGGTGCCTGACCAGTCAAAGCGTAATGCGGGTATCAGTACTTCGCAAAACAACCTAAAACAATAGCTATGAGCCACTTCGCAGGTTCCCCCCCAGAAATTATTGCTGTTTTGCCCGCTGCCGGTATCGGCAGCCGTATGCAGACAGAATGTCCTAAGCAGTACCTTTCCATTGGCGGTATGACACTGATCGAACATTCGATCCGTGCGCTGCTGCAAAGTCCGCAGGTCACAAAAATTGTGGTGTCGCTTAGCCCGCACGATGTGCAATTTGCGCAGTTACCTATTGCTTTAGATCCCCGTATTCACGCGGTAACGGGGGGCAGTCAGCGTGCAGAGTCGGTAATGGCCGGTCTCGAACAAGCCGGATCTCAAGGTTGGGTATTGGTGCATGATGCAGCCCGTCCCTGTCTGCACATTGATGATTTAAATCGGCTGCTGGCAATTTCTGCTTTCAGCAATGTGGGGGGGATTCTTGCTGCACCGGTGCGCGACACTATGAAACGCAGTCAACCGGGCATCAGCAACATTGCCCATACTGTCGATCGCGAAGAGTTATGGCACGCGCTCACGCCGCAATTTTTTCCTCTCGAATTACTGAAAACCTGTCTGCGCCGCGCGCTGGATGAAGGTGCAACAGTGACGGATGAAGCCTCTGCGATGGAGTATTGCGGATTTCATCCGATGCTGATTGCCGGGCGTTCAGACAATATTAAAGTCACCAGGCCGGAAGATTTGGCGCTGGCAGAATTCTATTTAACCCAGTTGTATCAAAAGGAGAGCGCATAATGCGTATCGGTCACGGTTTTGACGTGCATAAATTCGGCGGCGAAGGCCCATTGGTGATCGGCGGCGTGCGTATTCCTTACCCGCAAGGTTTGCTGGCCCATTCTGACGGTGATGTCGCCCTGCACGCGGTGACTGACGCCCTGCTGGGCGCGGCGGCGATGGGCGATATCGGTAAACTGTTCCCGGACACTGATCCGGCGTTTAAAGGCGCTGACAGTCGCGAACTACTGCGCGAAGCCTATCGCCGTATTCGCGCCAAAGGGTATACGCTTGGTAATCTGGATATCACGATCATTGCGCAGGCCCCAAAAATGGCACCGCACATTCCTCAGATGCGGGTATTCCTGGCTGAAGATCTGCAATGTCATATGGATGACGTGAACGTAAAAGCCACGACAACTGAACAACTGGGTTTCACCGGCCGTGGCGAAGGTATTGCCTGCGAGGCCGTAGCCCTGTTGATCAAGGACTGACGCAGTGGAAAATAATTCGATGGATATGTCCCGCCTCACCTGGTTGTACGGCGAGCCCCTGTCAACTGGCAAGCTCAAAGCCAACCCGGAAGATTTTATCGTCGAGGAGGATCTCGGCTTTGAGCCTGACGGCGAGGGTGAGCATCTGCTGGTGCGGATTCGTAAAAATGGCTGCAATACCCAATTTGTGGCTGAACAGCTGGCACGCTTTGCAGGTATTCATCCGCGTTCAGTCAGTTATGCCGGATTGAAAGACCGTCACGCAGTCACTGAACAGTGGTTTTGTCTGCATCTGCCAGGTAAACAGGACCCGGATCTCAGCCAGTTTGCGCTCGAAGGTTGTGAAGTGATTCGCGCTGTCCGTCACCTTAAAAAAATGCGCATCGGCACCCTGAAAGGCAATGCTTTTACGCTGGTGTTACGTCAGCTAAGCGATCTCGCCGATATTGAAACGCGACTGCAAAACATCCTTCTTCAAGGGGTGCCGAATTACTTTGGCGAGCAGCGTTTCGGGCGCGGTGGCAACAATCTGGTGCAGGCACGCAAGTGGGCAAATAACGACATTCGCGTTAACGAGCGGTCAAAGCGCAGTTTCTACCTCTCTGCCAGCCGTAGCGCGATGTTTAATATTATTGCCAGCCGGCGTGTTGCCGACAATACTCACCGTCAGGTTATGCTGGGCGACGCTCTGCAACTGAGCGGGCGGGGAAGTTGGTTCGTGGCAACGGAAGCGGAATTTGACACCCTTCAGCCGCGTGTCGATAGTAATGAACTGTTGGTCACTGCGCCTCTGCCGGGTGATGGCCCGCTGGGTACCACCGATACTGCAGAAGCTTTCGAGCAAGACTGTCTGACGGATTGCACTGAGTTGTTATCGCTAATTAAACGCGAACGTGTCGAACCCGCACGGCGTGCGGTGATGCTTCAGCCTTTACACATGAGCTGGAAAAGCTGGGATGAGGTCACACTGGAGCTGAAATTCTGGCTTCCTGCCGGCAGCTTTGCGACCAGCGTGGTACGGGAACTGATGCGCCAGGAAAATAGTGATGCGGATATTACTGATTAATATATCAGTGATTCATCCGATCTCATGCTGTGGCATTTTCCACGCTAAACGCCCTATCTATAAGTGATTGCTGCCCCATGTTGTCGCATGATGATGCTTTCCGCGCTCGCTTCGTTCTGTGGATCGCCTCGCTATCTAAGGCAACCAAGGCGGTAATTGGCTACGCGCTTTCAAGTATGCAGACTGGCGTCACGTACACGCTGATTGAGAATTTTGCTTACAACGGAACGGCTCAACCTGGCTATTTCTACGCGGTAGTAGACGACGGTTGCGGGTCAACCGTCTAGCGGATTCATCTCCTCAGCTTATACAGCGATTGATGCAGTACGCGGGTTCACTATTTTCTTCGGAGTATTCCCGCCGGTTCGGGTATCGGCAAACGTTGTAATGGTTATCACAACTGACCCATCAGGAAGCCACTCTGCGAGTGTCGCCCTCGTCATCTCAACATTGCAGTCATATATTGCCAGCCTATCGCTCGGACAGTTATTTCCATATACGCAACTGGCGACAGTCGCCTACGATGACAGTTCGCTGGTGACTAATCTGTCATCGGTTACTCTCAATAGCGGCACATCCGACCCTGCAGCTTCAGGGCAGCAAGTCATTCATGCTGGAACCATCGCGGTGAGCTAAATGGCAACTGGTGACCAGAATGACATCCTCGGGCGTCTAAAAGCGCTCATCCCTCCGAGTTGGTTCGGTGACAATTCTATTTTTCGCGACGCTATTCTATCGGCCTGCGCGCAGGCGCTTGCTTGGTGCTATTCGCTGTATCTCTATGCTCAATTACAAACGCGGATCGGCACGGTCACGGACGGATGGCTGGATATGATCGCATATGACTTTTTTGGGAATAATTACGGGAGAACGGCGGGGCAGTCAGACGATATATTTCGCAACTCAATAAAGATTAGCATTTTCCGTGAGCGTGGTACTCGTCATTCAATTCAAAAAGTACTTAAAGGTTTGACGGGCCACACGCCGATAAATCAACATTATTCTCTGTGTGGGGAATAAATGCGAGTGACCAGTTTAAGATTGGTTATCAGAATGGTCGAAGAGTAGCTTTTGCCCCAATAGTATTAGTCAATATGACCGCGTCGGGGATTACTAACCCATTATCTTCATTTAGTGCGGGCGCCCGCATTCCCAAAAATGCGAAAGACGCATTCCTTACACCCAACACGACTAATAACAATGCCAGCGGAGGTGTGTATAGCAGCATAACTATTACCGCTGACTCAAATGGAGCAGGTGGTTCTGCAACTGCAGGGTATACGGCGACGGGCATCGGCGCTGAAGCAGGATCATAATTCCGATCATTACTGCGCAGACATTGCATTTAACTCTATATGTGGCCAATGTGACGACATGTTATAACGTGTCATGCTCGGCTTATACATTCTAAATAAGAGGTTTGCATGACATTACTCTACGTACAGTTTACTGATACGACCGAAGCAGTCATTATTTCTTATTTCGGCGGACCGCAACCGATCGAATCGTGGCACAATCAGGGTACTGTTGACAGTTCAGATCAGCGCTGGTCTATTTATTTTGATGAACAACCAGTTATGCTTCAGAGGTTTTTGACACCCCCGACACAGGATAAGTAGACGATAATTTGTAAAAATATAGCTAAATAACAAGAAGTCCCATCATCGGGACTTCTTTAAGGAAAAAATAAGAACATCATGCCTTACTTTCTCTGGATACAGTTTATGGCTTATTGAAGCGGTACTATGGTCATCTGGACTAAACCAATACCTAAATTTCTCACGTCCCCATTCAGACCCTTAGAAAATATTTTAGGTGAGGAGGGGAAAGGAACAACGATCTGTAATGAATTAGTTTTCATTGCATTATCGAATGTTATTACCTTTTCCTCATCATTTTCACCTAGTTTGAATTTTTTCGAAGTTCCACCAACAATCGCAACGAATTCCTTTCCGACATTAGGTCCGAAAGCATGTGCAGTAAGACGAATATTAAATTTAAGCGGAAGGGGATCGGAAAACTCAAATTTTACAACATTCCCGATAGACCACGCCCCCCATTTCTCCGCTGAAGATAATCCATAAGCTTTGGAAATCACGCCCGGCCAAGTATTTTTCGAAAAATAAATTGGAGGTACAGGCTTAACCAGTGTGAAACCATTCATGGGTAGCTGGACGCTTGCATTTTCGAATTTTGGATAATCACCAATCACCAATGCCCATTCTTTCTCCGGGGGGAGCCTCGATAGATCATAATTTGGAACATCCGGGGTTGCTATCATTGCCGATTTTGAGTCATCCATCGATATTCTAGAGTTATCAATGTAGAACAATGTCCGAAAGAGACCTGCAGAGTCCTGGCCGATTATTGCAACTTTTGAAACAATATCTTCATCAGACATACCAATATTCTTGAAATATTGTTTTGTAAATAACCCTGCACTATCATATACGTTTGTATTAATACGACCTCTTACATCGTAATTGATGAAGAAAGTTGAAGTTAATATTGAAAAAGGCAGAAACAAATACAAGAAAAATTTCGCACCAATGCTAATTGAATATATCCATAACATAAGTGAAATTATAGACATAAAGCTTAGTACATAAAAAGCAGGCGTGCTATAAATAAATCCTCTAAGTTCTGGGCTATCAATGAAGTTTGGAGAGTAGGGTGCTAATTTTGTAAAAACCCCATAACTTAATGCTGCGAGGATAGGCAATCCAATTATTGCTCGCCATTTTCTAGTAGTGGGGTTCACATTTTCATTTAATTGTGAAGCAACGACAAGAATAAGAAGGGGGAAAGCAAAATTATAATAGCGCATGTGCAATCTGGATATAGTTTCATAAGGCCCTGAGCCAGAGACAGATGCGGTAAAAAAAGTGACTACAATTAAAAGTGAGGATAAAATCAAAGAAGTGTAAAGTGTAATTTTCACTACATTTTGTTGATTTTCTTCATGTTTAAAAAAATGCCGAGACATGAATATTAAGTGGCATACTGGTACTGAAAATAAAATGAATAATGAAAGTAAGTGACCTTGCAAATTACTTAAGGCAATTTTAATTAGGTTAATATAATGTCCTGAGTCAACTGCCCCAGAAGCCATAGATGTATATGTAGAGCCAAAAATTGTTATACCGGGTTTGCCAGCTAAAACATAACCAATTATTATTTTTGTTGCAATAGCCGCTGCTAACAACCCGAGATAATTCACATAACTTGATGCATCCTTATTCTCTTTTCCGCCATGAATGTGAATTATTAAAAAATATACAACGAGTGCTGGGACTAAAAGTAAAGCGTGAGGCTTGATTAATGCACTGAGGCCAAAAACGAAACCCATAAAAAGCCAATTTGATAAATCACTTTCTTTTTTGAGACTCAAGACTAAATATGTTAATACCCAAAAAGATAAGTAGTACAATGACTCTGGCATAAAATATGCCGTGTAGGTGTTTATTGGAGATAGCATCGATAGAAAGGCTATTAGTAACGATGTCTTATGTCCGGTAAAATTTCTTCCAATAAGATAGATGAATGGCGAGGACAGCACAAAAAAAAGTACGTTTAACAATCGTGCGCATTCCAGGAATCCCGCCCCACAAAGATCTGTAACGCTATATATAGATAAAAAAAGATAGTTTGGGAGTGTAGAATCTCCTAGAGGAAGAAGCCTTGAAAACTTACTGTAAGTATATTCATCAGCAAACACAGTTGGGTACAAACCCATGTTTCTTGCAATTAAAAAAACAACAGCTAATATTATTATTAAAATAAAAAATGTATTTGTTTTTATTTTAGGTAATGTATTTTTCATCATTAAACCTTAAATCTTTTATAAATTAGTCAGGAAATTACAAGGTTTCCCTATGACCTGACTGCTAATATAATACCAACAATAATAAAAGCAACGCCTATGAAATATTGTTGATTGAATTTCTCACCCAGAATTAAATAACTTCCTATCGGGACTAAAACAAATGCAAAAGCCATTAATGGATATGCTTTTCCAAGATCTATTTTTTGAAGAACCCATATCCACGCCAGAGTGGTTAATCCATAAAGCGCAAAAGCACTAACCATCATAATCAATGTAGTTTGTGCGAAGATACTACCAGTCTTATGTAGCTCTATAGCGCTTAATTTGAATAAAATCTGTCCAACAGCTATACCAAGGACGCATATGAATGCAACAATATAAAACATTATTTATACCTGTTATGGAATGTTCTTCTTGGGACGTTACTAATATCATGGCCTATAAATGCTAATATTAGTTGCAGTCCTAGTATAATGGGCAACCCTGAAAGCATGACAGTGCCAGGTGTCGCTGGTATGCCTGATTGGACACCATTTATCCAGCCCAATACTCCGGTTATGAAACCAAACATTAGGAATAGAATACCAATTGGTAACTCGAAAGAAGCTAGTGACATGTCGCGCAGATAGTAATTATAAAATACGCGTTTAAAAAAATTCCGAGAGTGTTTGAAAATAAAATCACCAATGATTGCTTTTATTTTTAGATTGCTTTCTTCATCATCATATTTCGCATCCATTGGTATGTCGACTACTACAGCCTTAAGCGTGTTAAGTCTAAAAAGCATATCAGATTCAAAAAAATATCTTTTAGATATTTTCTTCATGGGTAAATGCCTAATCACATCAGCGTGAATTGCTGTATACCCATTTGTAGGGTCGAATAGATCCCAATATCCAGATGATAATTTAGTCATAAAGGAAAGAACGGCATTCCCAAATAGCCTAACTTTAGGCATTACGTTTATGTTATCAAGGTTAAAAAATCTATTACCTTTTGTGTAATCAGCATCGCCAGCAAGAATTGGTGCCACAAATATCCGAATTAAAGAGGGGTCCATTTGATCGTCACCATCAATCTTGACAATAATGTCTATCCCATCTTCTAGGGCGGCCGAATATCCGGTCATTACCGCCCCACCGACCCCTTGGTTGGTATCGTGTTTGATAACGACGACTCGTTCATCGCTGCAATTTTCTTTAACAAAATCTCCGCTTCCATCAGGACAGCAGTCATCGATCACATAGATTTTTTTAACCTCAGGACCTATTTTGTTTAAAACATTTAATATGTGCTTTTTGACTTTGTATGAAGGTATAACAACAGCTATGTTAATTGCATTATGTTCCATATTATCCAACGCACCCATAAATTACAGCCGATTGTAGAAGATTATACTGCCTAACCAAAAACTTTATTTGAGATAGTGTTACAAGCAGTAGCAATGATAGATGATTTTACTTAGTCCGTTAAGGGTTAATATCAAATCATATAGTCGAGATCTCAGTTCGTTTTTGCTCTGCTCTGTTCTGTCCATAACCAATTAGGGTAAAGCACCATTATAGGCTTGAAATGCTTCGCGCGAGTGGCTTTTAAGTTGTTGGAAGTTGTTCTGCAAAACTCACATTGCTTCTCGTTAACTCAATGAGTTACAAACTCAATTTTTTAAGTGTTTTTTACATAAAGTTTATGTTTTTGTGATTAATAATCAATCGGTTAATAGGCGTTTCTTGTGGTGATTGCTAGTCATTTCATTACCCATAATTTGTTTATAAAAAACCCAGACACTGTATATGCACCCATGCCGACTAACTGAGAAATGTAAATTTGCGACGGGAATGCCAACAAAAATAACTTGATCGCGAAAATGTTGATAATCCAACACGCCAAACTCGCTATGAGAAATTTAGCCAGCCTGGAAAGTGATAGAGATTTTGAAAAAGTAAAAATAGAGTTTGCAACAAAGCTAAAAATTATACCGAAAATGTACCCACAGGCGTTGGATAGATAGAGTCCCAGGCCGAAGTGCATAAGCGCGAATATAGCGACTGCGGTGATGGCGGTGTTAACTAAGCCAACAGATGCATACGCCACAGCCTGTCTGTGTGCCGTTAATGATTTCACAGTGTCAACCTTGAAAAATTTCAGCGGATTTTACCATTTGAGATTTATCTTACAACCTTAATGAAAGATAACTTCATGCTGCGCTGAATCATGGAGGAGCTTCATTAAAGAGCCTGAATAAAGTCAGACATTTTCGCCTACCACTATCCTGCCCATGTCGCTAGAATACACTATCAATTCCCTTCCTCCATGCGCCAGAAAATTGAGCAGTCAGACTGGAACAGGATAAATAACCGGATAAAAAAATATGAATATCAAACTTCCGCTTATAAAAATCAATAAGTTACATTAAGGGTGCGGATATTACTGAGTAACGACGACGGCGTTCTTGCGCCGGGGATACAGACGCTGGCTGCCGCGCTGCGACAGTTTGCTGATGTGAAACTGGTGGCCCCCGATCGCAATCGCAGTGGCGCCTCTAATGCCCTTACGCTGGATGGTCCTTTGCGTATTCAGTCCTATCCCAACGGCGACACCGCAGTAATTAACGGCACGCCAACAGACTGCGTTTATCTGGGGGTAAACTCGCTGATGAGGCCGCGTCCTGATATCGTCGTATCGGGTATCAATGCGGGGCCGAATCTTGGCGATGATGTGATTTATTCCGGTACCGTAGCGGCAGCGATGGAAGGTCGACATCTTGGGTATCCGGCGCTCGCGGTCTCCCTCGACGGCCATCAATATTACGATACCGCGGCCATCATTACCTGCCGGATTTTACGTGCTCTGGCCGCCGAGCCGATGCGCACCGGTAAAATCCTCAATATCAATGTGCCTGATTTACCGCTCTCTGAGATTAAAGGTATTCGCGTTACTCGCTGCGGCAGCCGTCATCCTGCCGAGCTGGTGTTTTGCCAGCAGGACCCACGTGGGCAAGATTTGTATTGGATTGGCCCACCGGGTGATAAGTTTGATATCGCGCCCGACACAGACTTTGCCGCTGTCGCGCAAGGATATGTCTCCGTCACGCCGCTTCAGGTCGATTTAACCGCTTATGCGGCTCAGGATGTGGTCAATGCGTGGTTAGCTAAAACCGGGGTCAACAGGCATGGTGAATAAACCGATGTACAACTTGCTGGAGCAGCTGCGCCAGCAGGGTATTAAGGATGAAAATTTGCTGCACGCCATCGAAACCGTGCCGCGTGAGCGTTTTGTCGATGAAGCCTTTCAGCACAAAGCCTACGAAAATACCGCACTACCCATCGGGTCTGGTCAGACGATTTCGCAACCTTACACTGTGGCGAGAATGACCGAACTGCTGCGCCTTACACCTGCCTCGCGGGTGTTGGAAATTGGTACAGGCTCGGGTTATCAGACGGCGATTCTGGCGCATTTGGTCGAGCACGTTTTTTCCGTTGAACGCATCAAGGGGCTGCAGTGGCAAGCGAAGCGCCGCCTGAAACAGCTCGATTTACATAATGTCTCGACCCGGCACGGTGACGGCTGGGAAGGCTGGCCGTCACGCGGCCCCTTTGATGCGATTATCGTGACGGCCGCCCCCCCCGAAATCCCTCAGGATTTGCTTTCGCAACTGGACGAGGGCGGGGTTATGATCCTGCCGGTTGGTGAGCAGAATCAGACACTTCAGCGCATCACGCGACGTGGCAGCGAATTTGTTGTCGAAAATATTGAAGCGGTCCGATTTGTCCCCTTAGTAAAAGGTGAACTGGCCTGAATCCTTTTTCTGGCCGCGTTGTTCAGGACTAAACCCTTAAAATTTAAATACAACTGATATATGGTGCTGTAATGGCGATGTTGATAGCATCCCCTACAGTTTTTTTACTGTCGCCATCGGGTGGGCAAGAGCTTAGCCTGGATGTGTTACCCGCTTTCACTGTGTCAATTGGCATTCAGACCGCATGTGGCGGCGTGTGAGCGGTGAATAGATAGATTCTGAGATTGCCGTAACGGGGGAAATATGAGCACGGGAAGCCCAATGAAAACCTTAAGCCGCATTGCGGTGTGTACATTTGTCAGCGCCTGGATGGTGGGATGTACCAATAATGCCTCGACTTCGGCCCCAATTAGCAGCGTCAACGGCGGCGGCGGAGGTCAGAATACTCTGAATTCCGCACCGGTGACGACCACGACAAGCCCTGAGGGGCACATCGTTTATAACCGCAGTTATAACGCAATTCCGAAAGGAAGTTACAGCGGAAGCACTTATCAGGTGAAGCGTGGTGACACGCTATTTTATATCGCCTGGATCACCGGCAATGACTTCAGAGACCTTGCTGCGCGTAACAATATCGCTGCCCCTTATAATCTGAATGTCGGCCAGACCGTACAAATTAATAACGTCTCATCCAACGCCAGCACGGGGGGAATGTTAGCTTCCACCGATGCCACGAATGGCGGTGTTCCGAAAGCGCCTTCTGTAGGATTAATCCAGGGAACGGTGGTTGCATCTCAACCAACTACCACGTATTCTGATTCTTCGGGTAAACAGAATGTAGGTAAAATGTTGCCTTCATCAGGTGTGGTCACCACCCCAGCACCTGTTGCCGTAGCCAGTACTCCTGTCACCAGCACGACGACTAATGGCGGTCCGATTTCCACCTGGAAATGGCCGACTGACGGGAAGATTATCGATAATTTCTCAGCTTCCGAAGGGGGAAATAAGGGGATCGATATCGCTGGTTCGCGTGGACAGCCTGTCTTAGCTACCGCTTCAGGGCGTGTCGTTTATGCAGGTAATGCTCTTCGCGGTTACGGTAATCTAATCATCATCAAACACAATGATGATTACCTGTCCGCCTATGCTCATAACGATTCAATGCTGGTCCGGGAACAACAAGAAGTGCAGGCGGGACAGAAAATAGCAACCATGGGTAGCACCGGAACCAGTTCAGTTAGATTGCATTTTGAAATTCGTTACAAGGGGAAATCCGTAAACCCGCTGCGTTATCTTCCGCAGCGATAACTCGGGCAGAGTCTTGATTCTGCCCTCGGGACCACGGGTAGGAGCAGCTTATGAGTCAGAATACGCTGAAAGTTAACGAGTTACATGATGATGTAGATTTCGATGAGAACAGCGCTGAAGCCTTTGACGAGAAAAACACAGTCGAAGAGACTGCTGATAACGACACCACTGACGCTGATGCTGAAGAAGAGTTGTTGTCACAGGCTGTAAGCCAAAGAGTGCTGGACGCAACTCAACTGTACCTTGGTGAGATCGGTTACTCTCCTCTGCTAACCGCAGAAGAAGAGGTTTATTTTGCACGCCGTGCGCTGCGGGGAGATGTTCCATCTCGCCGCCGTATGATCGAAAGTAACCTGCGTTTGGTGGTTAAAATTGCCCGCCGCTACAGTAATCGCGGTCTGGCACTGCTGGATTTGATCGAGGAAGGTAACCTGGGTCTGATCCGCGCAGTTGAAAAATTTGACCCGGAACGCGGTTTCCGCTTTTCCACTTACGCTACATGGTGGATTCGTCAGACGATTGAACGGGCGATTATGAACCAAACCCGTACTATCCGCTTACCAATTCACATCGTTAAAGAGTTGAACGTTTACCTGCGTACTGCACGTGAACTTGCGCATAAACTGGACCATGAGCCGAGCGCTGAAGAGATTGCTGAGCAACTCGACAAGCCGGTACATGACGTCAGCCGTATGTTGCGCCTGAATGAGCGTATTACTTCAGTAGATACCCCGTTGGGTGGTGACTCTGAAAAAGCGCTGTTAGACATTCTGGCCGACGAAAAAGAAAACGGCCCTGAAGACACCACACAAGACGACGATATGAAACAGAGTATCGTTAAGTGGTTATTCGAGTTGAACGCAAAACAACGTGAAGTTCTGGCGCGTCGCTTTGGCCTGTTAGGTTATGAAGCTGCAACGCTGGAAGATGTGGGCCGTGAAATCGGTTTGACGCGTGAACGAGTTCGTCAGATTCAGGTTGAAGGGTTGCGCCGCCTGCGCGAGATTTTGCAGGCACAGGGACTGAGTATTGAAGCCCTGTTTCGCGAGTAAATTGCCCGCTTAGCAACGTAACAAACTGAACGGATGCAGGACTCAGACAGTCTGTACCCAATAAAAACGGTGGGTTTATACCCACCGTTTTTTTATGCCTTTTATCCTTCATCCTTGACGGCTACTGCAGCCTTGCTGTAACGCCAATGATTTTGGATAAATCTGTACGTGTCAGACCATATCCTTCAAACGGTAGATCCACTCCAGTGCCTGGCGCGGTGACAGCGAGTCGACATCAAGCGCTTCAAGCGCCTCTACGGCTGGTGACACCTCTTCTGTCAGCAGTGCCAGTTGCGGACCATCCACTTTACTGGCTGCTGCGCTGTTGGAGAGGGTTTCCAGCTCTTTCAGTTTCTGTCGCGCCCGTTTGATAACATCACGCGGAACCCCCGCCAGTGCCGCAACGGCCAGGCCATAGCTCTTACTCGCCGCACCCTCCTGAACGCTGTGCATAAAGGCAATGGTATCCCCATGCTCGATGGCGTCGAGGTGGACATTCACCGCACCTTCCATTTTTTCCGGCAGGGTTGTCAGCTCGAAATAGTGGGTGGCGAACAGCGTCATGGCTTTAATACGGTTGGTCAGGCTTTCCGCACAGGCCCAGGCCAGAGACAGCCCGTCATAAGTTGATGTGCCACGGCCAATTTCATCCATCAGGACCAGGCTGTTTTCTGTGGCGTTGTGTAAAATATTGGCCGTTTCGGTCATTTCCACCATAAATGTCGAACGCCCGGACGCGAGATCATCCGCCGCACCCACGCGGGTGAATATGCGGTCTACCGGGCCAATGACTGCTTGCTCGGCAGGTACGTAGCAACCAATATGCGCCATCAGTACAATCAGCGCAGCCTGGCGCATATAGGTACTTTTACCGCCCATGTTCGGGCCGGTAATGATCAACATGCGGCGATGTGGCGACATGACGAGCGGGTTGGAGATAAAGGGTTCGCTAAGCACCTGTTCTACTACCGGATGACGGCCACCGGTAATGTGAATCCCTGGTTTATCGCTCAGCGTCGGGCAGGCGTAGTTCAGCGTATAAGCCCGTTCTGCCAGATTACTCAACACGTCCAGCTCCGCCAGCGCGCTGGCGCTTTGTTGCAGCGCATCAAGATGCGGCATCAGCAGATCAAACAACTCTTCGTATAACGCTTTTTCCAGGGAAAGTGCCTTGCCTTTCGACGTGAGTACTTTGTCTTCATATTCCTTAAGTTCAGGAATGATATAGCGCTCAGCATTTTTCAGTGTCTGGCGGCGGACATAGTGAATAGGAACTAAGTGGCTCTGCCCGCGGCTAACCTGAATGAAGTAACCGTGCACGCCGTTAAAACCAACCTTAAGCGTATCCAGCCCCAGCTTTTCGCGTTCGCGGATCTCCAACTGATCGAGGTAATCGGTCGCGCCATCCGCAAGTGCACGCCATTCATCCAGTTCGGCGTTATAGCCCGGTGCTATCACACCGCCGTCGCGCACCAATACCGGGGGGGATTCAACCACGGCGTATTCCAGCAAGGCGACCAGTTCATTAAATTCACCGCAGTTTTTCACCAGCGTTTGGATATGGTCTGGTTCCAGCGGTTGCAACAAGGCGCGGATTTCCGGCAGTTGTTGTAATGCGTGGCGCATACGGGCTAAGTCGCGTGGGCGCGCACTGCGCAGTGCCAGACGGGCAAGGATACGTTCCAGATCACCAACCTGACGCAAAACCGGCTGCAACTCAGCGCTCAGATCCTGCAATGATCCCAATGCCAACTGACGATGGTTCAACACTTTTACATCGCGCGTTGGCATGTGGATCCAGCGCTTGAGCATGCGGCTGCCCATCGGTGTTACGGCGTGATCGAGGATCGCCGCCAGCGTATTTTCTACGCCTCCCGACAAGTTTTGTGTCAATTCCAGATTACGGCGGGTGGCGGCGTCCATAATGATGCCATCCTGCAAGCGCTCCATGGTGACGCCGCGGATGTGTGGCAGGGCGGTGCGCTGCGTATCTTTCACATATTGCAGCAGGCAGCCCGCAGCGCGTAGTGCCTGCGGTGCCTGCTCTACGCCGAAACCACTTAGATCACGGGTGCCAAATTGCAGGTTGAGCTGCTGTTTAGCCGTCTCCAGTTCAAATTCCCACATCGGCCGGCGGCGCAGGCCGCGGCGGGAAGAGATAAGCTGCATGGCTTCAAAACTTTCCGGGTAAAGCAGTTCTGCCGGATTGGTACGCTGTATTTCAGCCGCCATGGTTTCCAGATCTTCTGGCTGCGCCACGCGAAAACGGCCTGAGCTGATATCCAGCGTGGCATATCCAAAACCACGACCATCCTGCCAAATGGCTGCCAGCAAGTTGTCATGGCGCTCATTGAGCAGGGCTTCATCGCTGACCGTGCCTGGCGTAACAATGCGCACGACTTTACGCTCAACCGGGCCTTTACTGAGCGCCGGATCCCCAATTTGCTCGCAAATGGCGACCGACTCACCAAGTTGCACTAATTTTGCTAAATAACCTTCGACGGCGTGATAGGGCACCCCCGCCATTGGAATAGGTTCTCCGGCCGAAGCACCGCGTTTAGTAAGGGAAATATCCAGCAACTGCGAGGCGCGCTTTGCATCGTCATAGAACAGCTCATAGAAATCTCCCATGCGGTAAAACATCAGGATCTCAGGGTTCTCGGCTTTCAGGCGCAGGTACTGCTGCATCATGGGGGTGTGGGCGTCGGTTGCGGCATTATTACTCATAGATGTGTTCTTTTAATCCATTGAATTTTAAGAATGTGTGATTTCATTTTTCTCATTCGAGTATCACATCAGTTTCACTGAATCCCGCGTGAAAGGGCGGGCAATACACAGGCGATAATGTAATAACATCATCAAAAAATGGCCATGCCAGATGGTGCTTTCACCCCGCTATACTAGCCCAGCCAGTAACGGGCTGTCACAGGTAAAAGTTCGAGGATTGCCGCAAAGATGCAATGTAATTCAAATCCATATTCCAGTTTGTTCACGCAGGGCAATGCTTTAACATAGCCTTCACTTATTTCTTGCATGGCTATATGGATATCTGATGCGTCATTTGGCTGCCATTCTTCCTGTTATTACCCTGCTTGCTGCCTGCAGTAGCAAGCCGACTCCTCCTCCTGAAGGGCCACGCAATCCCTTCTCAGGTGGAAACAGTACCGCAACTGTAGCGGCCGCGACGAGTGGCGGTTTTCTTCTAAAACCCGAGCACACTGGCCAGTTGCAAAATGGTGATTTTGCCTACGATGCAGGAATGAACCAGTTCGTTGACAAGATGGTCACCGAGCACGGTTTTGACCGCCAGCAGTTGCACGATGTTTTGGCTCAAACCAAGCGTTTGGAATTTGTATTGCGCTTGATGGATCAACAAGCGCCAACGGCTGGGCCGCCGTCAGGGCCAAATGGAGCTTGGTTGCGTTATCGCGCTAAGTTCATCACGCCAGATAACGTGCAAAACGGCGTGGCTTTCTGGAATCAATACCAAGAGGCATTGCAACGCGCAGAGCAAGTTTACGGCGTGCCGCCGGAAATTATCGTCGGTATCATTGGGGTGGAAACCCGTTGGGGCCGAGTGATGGGTAAGACCCGCATCATTGATGCGCTGGCGACGCTCTCCTTTGCTTATCCACGCCGTGCCGACTATTTCCAGGGCGAGTTGGAAACTTTCCTGCTGATGTGCCGTCAGGAACAAGATGATCCGCTAAGTTTGCGTGGTTCTTTCGCCGGTGCCATGGGTTACGGCCAATTTATGCCATCCTCTTATAAAGACTATGCGGTGGACTTCAACGGTGACGGGCATGCCAATTTATGGGATCCGGTGGATGCCATTGGCAGCGTTGCCAATTATTTTAAAGCCCATGGTTGGACGAAAGGGGCACCAGTGGCGATACCTGCGACCGGCCAGGCTCCGCTGCTTGAAAACGGTTTTAAAACCAAGTATCCGTTGTTTACCTTGAAAGCCGCTGGCCTTAGCCCGTTGGGTTCGCTGGGCAATTATCAGGAAGCCAGCCTGCTGCGCCTGGATATGGGCCAGAATTTCCAGTATTGGTACGGTCTGCCGAATTTCTACACCATCACCCGTTATAACCACAGCACGCATTATGCAATGGCCGTGTGGCAACTGGGTGAGGCAGTCAGTAAGGCAAGGCAGGGGAACTGAGTTTTCAACGTAAAATAAGACCTCTTTAAGAAGGGTCACATCATGTATGTGGCCCTTTTTGTTTTCGCTGGCTTTACAAAAGGCTGATGTATTTTTCTCTTGAAGACATCTCGCAAAAAAGGTGCTCGGGCTGATTTGTGCAGGGTATAAGTGATAACATCGGTTCATATCATTAACGCCCGCAAGGATCAGTTATGAATGAACATCAGTTACATCAGCTAAGCGAGCAGGTGGGCAATAAATTAAAAGATAAGGGGTTATGGATCACCTGTGCCGAGTCCTGCACCGGGGGCTGGGTGGCAAAAGCCATTACGGATATTGCCGGCAGTTCAGCCTGGTTTGATCGCGGTTTTGTGACCTACAGCAATGCCGCTAAACATCAGCTACTCGGTGTGGCTGAAGCCACTCTGCACGAGTTCGGTGCTGTCAGCGAAGAGAGCGTTCGTGAGATGGCACAAGGTGCGTTACATGCCGCTGGCGCCAATCTGGCACTGTCAATAAGTGGCATTGCCGGGCCTGATGGTGGAACAGAAGCTAAACCGGTGGGAACCGTGTGGTTTGGTTTTGCAGACAGCGAAGGCAGAATTATGGCGTTAAAACGTCAATTTTCTGGCGATCGTGAGTCAGTTCGTTTGCAAGCTGCTGTTTTTTCATTACAAACTGCGCTGAATGAGTTTCTTGAAAAATAGGCTTGATACTGTATGAGCATACAGTATAATTAGCGTCAATTACCTGTACATAAATTACATTCAGTGACGTAAGTGAGGTCATTCACTCAACGTCAGACGAAGGAGCAAAAATGGCTATTGATGAGAATAAGCAAAAGGCGTTAGCTGCAGCACTGGGCCAGATTGAAAAACAATTTGGTAAAGGCTCCATCATGCGTCTCGGTGAAGATCGCTCCATGGATGTTGAAACGATCTCTACCGGCTCTTTGTCTTTGGATATTGCGTTGGGTGCCGGCGGTTTGCCGATGGGCCGTATCGTTGAGATTTATGGACCTGAATCCTCTGGTAAAACCACGCTGACGCTGCAGGTTATTGCCTCAGCGCAACGCGAAGGTAAAACTTGCGCATTTATCGATGCTGAACACGCCCTTGACCCGATTTATGCTAAAAAACTGGGCGTTGATATCGATAACTTGCTGTGTTCGCAGCCTGATACCGGTGAGCAAGCGTTAGAAATCTGCGATGCATTGACCCGTTCTGGTGCTGTTGATGTGATCATCGTTGACTCCGTGGCTGCCCTAACGCCAAAAGCTGAAATCGAAGGCGAAATTGGTGACTCTCATATGGGCCTCGCGGCACGTATGATGAGCCAGGCGATGCGTAAGCTGGCTGGTAACCTGAAAAATGCCAATACTCTGCTGATTTTCATCAACCAGATCCGTATGAAAATTGGTGTGATGTTCGGTAACCCGGAAACGACGACCGGCGGTAATGCGCTGAAGTTCTATGCTTCCGTGCGTCTTGATATCCGCCGCATTGGCGCCATCAAAGATGGTGATGTGGTTATTGGTAGCGAAACGCGCGTGAAAGTGGTGAAGAACAAAATTGCTGCACCTTTCAAGCAGGCTGAATTCCAGATTTTGTATGGCGAAGGTATCAATATCCATGGTGAACTGGTCGATCTGGGCGTTAAGCACAAATTGATCGAAAAAGCCGGTGCATGGTACAGCTACAACGGTGAAAAAATCGGTCAGGGCAAAGCGAACTCCAGCAACTTCCTGAAAGAAAACCCGAAAATTGCCGCAGAGATAGACAAGAAGCTGCGTGACATGTTGCTGAACGGCGGCACGGGTGAAATCAATGCTACGGCTACGGTTGAAGACCTGGGCGATAGCGTAGAAACCAGCGAAGAGTTCTAATTCCGTCGGGAACCTGAACCGGTTGTTCAGGATCCCTTTGCGGTCTACAAAACGCCAGCCTGATATTCAGGCTGGCGTTTTGCTAATATAAGGTGACCAAAATGTCTGATGACAAAGCGGTAAATCTTGAAAAATTGTTGCAGGAGGGAGGGCAAGAAGACAATTCCTCGCTTTTCCCGCCTGCGAAAGAGAGTGACGCTGGAAAAGTTAATGCGCTAATTAGCCGTGCTATGCGGTTGTTATCTCTGCGTGATCATGGCGAGATGGAACTTAGACGTAAACTACTGACCCCACCCGTCGCCTTCAGTAAACCTTCCTATGCTAAACCTTCTCACTCCTCTAAACCCCCGGCACGCAAATCTACACTTTCGTTCTCCAAAGAGTGGCAAGAGGAAGAGGAGCAGAAGAAAACGCAGCGTCAGTTCCCCGAAGATATTTCCCCCGAACACGTCCAGTCGGTCATCGATTATTGCTACCAGCACAATTGGCTGGATGATGTTAAATTTGCCGAACGCTATATTTCGGGCCGAAGTCATAAAGGGTACGGCGCCCAGCGGATCCGTTCGGAGCTACAGCAGAAAGGGGTAGATAAAGAGATTATTGCCACTGCTTTAGAAAACAGTGACGTCGACTGGTGTGTAATAGCCCGCGAGCTTGCTGTACGTAAATTTGATGAGCCGTTGCCTACAGACTGGAAAGAAAAATCAAAAGTGATGCGCTATTTGCTCTATCGTGGCTTCTTCAATGAAGAAATTCAGTCAATTTATCGCGATTTTGATGATTGACTGCATACGGGATTTTACTTCCCTGCGAAGAAAATTTATCTTATCCACACTTTTTGTTCGTGGGATGTACAGTTTGATGCTGAATACGGCACTTTCCTGCTCACGAACCGTTATTCAAGCCAGATTCCGGGACATTTATGAGCAAGAGCACCGCTGAGATCCGACAAGCGTTTCTCGATTTCTTCCATAGTAAGGGACACAACATTGTTTCAAGCAGTTCGCTTGTCCCAACTAACGATCCGACACTGTTGTTTACCAATGCCGGGATGAACCAATTTAAAGACGTTTTCCTGGGTCTGGATAAGCGCGATTACACCCGCGCAACCACGTCTCAGCGTTGTGTCCGCGCAGGCGGTAAGCATAACGATCTGGAGAACGTCGGGTACACCGCCCGTCACCACACCTTCTTTGAAATGCTGGGCAACTTCAGCTTCGGTGATTACTTCAAGCATGATGCTATTAACTATGCATGGGAATTACTGACCGGTGAGCACTGGTTCAATCTGCCGAAAGATAAACTTTGGGTCACGGTGTATGAAACCGATGACGAAGCTTTCGCTATTTGGGAAAAAGAAGTTGGCGTTCCTAAAGAACGCATTATCCGCATCGGCGACAATAAAGGCGGTGCTTACGCTTCAGATAACTTCTGGCAAATGGGTGATACCGGCCCATGCGGACCTTGTACTGAAATATTCTACGATCATGGCGACCATATTTGGGGCGGCCCTCCGGGTTCAGCTGAAGAAGATGGCGATCGTTATATCGAGATCTGGAATATTGTCTTCATGCAGTTCAACCGCCAGTCTGATGGCACCATGCTCCCGCTGCCTAAGCCATCGGTTGATACCGGGATGGGCCTGGAACGCATCACTGCAGTAATGCAGCATGTGAACTCAAACTATGATATTGATTTATTTAAGAAACTGATTGGTGCTGTGGCTCGGGTCACCGGTGCGACCGACTTAAATAACAAGTCATTGCGGGTTATCGCAGACCATATTCGCTCCTGCGCATTCCTTATCTCTGATGGTGTGATCCCATCGAATGAAAACCGTGGCTACGTATTGCGCCGTATCATTCGTCGTGCCATCCGTCATGGCAACATGTTGGGTGCGAAAGACACCTTCTTCTACAAATTGGTTGCGCCTTTGATTGAAGTGATGGGCCCGGCAGCAGAAGAGCTGAAACAGCAGCAGGCGATGGTTGAGCAGTTGCTTAAAACAGAAGAAGAGCAGTTTGCGCGCACCCTGGAACGTGGTTTGGCATTGCTGGACGAAGAGTTATCCTCGCTCAAAGGGGACACTCTCGATGGCGAAATTGCTTTCCGTCTGTATGACACCTTTGGTTTCCCGCTGGATTTAACCGCAGACGTGTGTCGCGAGCGTAATCTTAAAGTTGATGAAGCCGGATTTGAAAAAGCCATGGAAATTCAGCGCCGCCGTGCGCGTGAGTCCAGTGGTTTTAGTGCCGACTACAACAGTATGGTACGCGTCGATGGCGTTACCCAGTTCTCCGGTTATGAGCACTTGCAGCGTCATTCAAAAGTAGTGGCATTGTTTATCGATGGGCAACCCGTTGAAGCGATTAACGCAGGTGACAACGCTATTGTGGTTCTGGATGACACCCCATTCTATGGTGAGTCCGGTGGGCAGGTTGGCGACAAAGGTGAACTGAAAACGGCATCCGGTGTCTTTACGGTTTCTGATACGCAGAAATACGGTAAGGCCATTGGTCATCAGGGATCATTGACTACTGGTAAGCTCAGCATCGGTGACGAAGTTGAAGCTAACGTTGATGTGGCTCGCCGTGAACGCATCCGCCTGAACCACTCTGCCACGCATTTACTGCATGCAGCTTTGCGACAGGTGTTGGGTAAGCATGTCGCTCAGAAAGGCTCATTGGTCAATGACCATTATCTGCGTTTCGACTTTTCACATTTTGAGGCGATGAAACCTGAGGAAATTCGTCAGGTTGAAGATCTGGTTAATGCGCAAATTCGTCGCAATTTGCCAATTCAGACCAAAATCATGGCACTGGATGATGCAAAAGAGCAGGGCGCAATGGCGCTGTTTGGCGAGAAGTATGATGACAGCGTGCGCGTATTGTCGATGGGCGACTTCTCGACGGAGCTTTGTGGGGGGACTCATGCGAGCCGTACCGGTGATATTGGGCTCTTCCGTATTCAGAGCGAATCAGGCACGGCTGCAGGTATTCGTCGTATCGAAGCTATTACTGGCGAAAATGCTATCGCTGCACTGCATCAGCAGAGTGATTTGTTGCAGGACGTGGCGCATTTAGTCAAAGGTGACGTAAACAGTGTTACGGATAAAATCCGTACACTGATCGAACGTTCCCGTTTGCTGGAAAAAGAGCTTCAGCAAGTTAAAGATCAGCAAGCTGCACAGGAAAGTGCTTCGCTTTCCAGCCAGACCAAAGAAGTGAAAGGCGCTAAATTGCTGGTTAGTCAGTTGGATAACGTCGAGCCAAAAATGCTGCGCACCATGGTGGATGATCTTAAAAATCAGCTGGGTTCGGTGATTATTGTTCTGGCGACGGTTGCTGATGATAAAGTCAGTTTGATCGTTGGTGTGACCAAAGATCTGACAGACCGCATCAAAGCAGGCGAGTTAATTGCTTCTATCGCGCAGCAGGTTGGCGGTAAAGGTGGTGGTCGTCCTGATATGGCACAGGCAGGGGGTAGTGACGTTCAGGCTCTTCCATCTGCTCTTGCTGGTGTAGAGGCTTGGGTAAGCGCCAGGCTGTAATAAGAAATAAATCACTACACAAAGAAACGCCATAATGTATTGTACAGTATGGCGTTTTCACTATCGCAGGTGGGATAGGTTAGGCCAGAAATGCCACAAAAGTCTTGTTTTCAGCTAAGCTTAAAATATTCATGGTTTATGTCGCAGGCTCGTTACACTTAATGTGGGGGTCATGGCTTACGTTTTACCCGCGGTTGATAGATAATGGCCGGGAAACTGAGAGACCCGACTCTTTTAATTATTCAAGGAGCAAAGAATGCTTATTCTGACTCGCCGAGTTGGTGAAACCCTCATGATTGGCGATGAGGTAACTGTTACCGTTTTAGGTGTTAAAGGTAACCAAGTGCGTATTGGTGTGAATGCGCCCAAAGAGGTCTCTGTGCATCGTGAAGAGATTTATCAGCGTATTCAGGCTGAGAAGTCTCAACAAACGAGTTACTGATTTACCAGGCGTCTCGTTAACGGCGAGGCGCTGACCCCTTTTTCTGCAGATTCTTGGTTTTCCCTTCTGATTTCATCCCCCATTTTTCTACTTTTTTCGATAAATTACTCTTCCTCTGTGAATCGCTATCTCTAGAAAAAATAGTGTTATTCCTCACTCTGGCCCTGCTTTTTGCCGTGAAACTGCGCATGTTGCGCGTGAATTGTCCAAACAAGCGATTGTTGGGAAAAAAGGGTTTGACTTATAAGTGCGGGAAAGTAATATGTGCGCCACGCAGTGCCGATGAGCTTAAACAAAGTTAGTCAGCGCAACTCGCAAGAGGCGTATGGTGAGGTGGCCGAGAGGCTGAAGGCGCTCCCCTGCTAAGGGAGTATGCGGTCAAAAGCTGCATCCGGGGTTCGAATCCCCGCCTCACCGCCATTTAAAATGCACCCATAGCTCAGCTGGATAGAGTACTCGGCTACGAACCGAGCGGTCGGAAGTTCGAATCTTCCTGGGTGCACCATACTTTCCAGAACGTATGTTGATTTGCAATCAAATGAGCGTGATGGGCAGAAGCGAAAGCTAATGCAGTAGGGAAAAATGGTTGGGTAAAATCTGCAGTAAGAATCAAAATGCACCCATAGCTCAGCTGGATAGAGTACTCGGCTACGAACCGAGCGGTCGGAAGTTCGAATCTTCCTGGGTGCACCATTCTTTGCCTTGCTTATCCCGCATCGAACAACAAATTATAGTAAACAACTTTGCACCCATAGCTCAGCTGGATAGAGTACTCGGCTACGAACCGAGCGGTCGGAAGTTCGAATCTTCCTGGGTGCACCATATTTAAAGAAACCGCTTCGGCGGTTTTTTGCTTTCCAGCTTCCCTACACCTTTAAAATCCTACTTATCTCATTGCTCGCCCCCCGCTTATGCTCCCTGACAAAATGCGACATTCAGCAGACTTTACGCTAAAGTAGTTTCCTGTTTTTATTGTGAGCAGGAGTACAAGATGTACGATCTCTACCAGGGTTTGATCTTTGATATGGATGGAACCATATTGGATACAGAACCCACCCACCGCAAAGCTTGGCATCAGGTGTTGTCCAAATACAATATGCATTTTGATTTCGAGGCGATGGTAGCTCTCAATGGTTCCCCGACGTGGCGTATTGCCAAATTTATTATTGATGACAACCAGGTCGATTTGGATCCACACCACCTTGCCGCGGAGAAAACCGCGGCGGTGCAAGAGATGCTGTTGGATACCGTACAACCCCTTCCGCTTATTGATGTGGTGAAGTTCTATCATGGCCGACGCCCTATGGCTGTAGGCACTGGCAGCGAACACTGGATGGCCGATGCTTTGCTTCGTCATTTAGGCTTACGTGACTGCTTTGACGCTATCGTGGGTGCCAATGATGTGATGAATCACAAACCGGCCCCTGACACCTTTCTGCTTTGCGCTGAACTTATTGGCGTACCGCCTGAGAAATGTGTGGTATTTGAAGATGCTGATTTCGGTATTCAGGCCGCACAACGTGCCAATATGGCCGTGGTGGATGTTCGCACCCTTTGAGTAGCACGCTGGCGCTGGCCTCACTCTTTGGCAGCAGCTTTCTCAGTGCGACGCTGCTACCGGGAAATTCAGAGATTTTATTGGTTGGTCTACTGTCTGCTGGGAGTGCGTCGCCATTTTTATTAGTTATCGCTGCATCTTTTGGCAATACCTTAGGTGGGATAACCAATATCATCATTGGCCGGTTACTGCCGGAGCTGAAACCGCAGCGCGGTCTTAATATCGCCCTGGTTTGGTTAAATCGTTTTGGCCCTGCTGCGCTATTGCTCAGTTGGTTGCCGGTTGTCGGTGATGTGTTATGTGTGTTGGCTGGCTGGTTGCGCATGCCGTGGGGCCCGATAGTGTTTTTCCTTTGTATTGGGAAAACGATACGTTATGCAGTTTTAACTGTCATTACGTTACAGGGGATCTCATGGTGGAGTTAGATTTGTATCGCTTATCATGATGGTTACATCTATGCAGATTCAGTATGCTTGCAAGTTAATGTCTTCAAATAGCGGGAGGTCAATTTGATCCCGGATGTATCTCAGGCGCTTTCCTGGTTGGAAGCCCACCCTCAGGCAGTAAAAGGTATTCGCCGTGGCATAGAGCGCGAAACGCTTCGTGTTAATGCAGATGGTTCACTCGCGGCAACAGGGCATCCAGAAGCTTTAGGTGCGGCGCTAACGCATCATTGGATCACGACCGACTTCGCAGAATCCCTTCTGGAGTTTATCACTCCTGTAGATGGCGATATCGACCATCTTCTGACATTCCTGCGTGATATCCACCGCCATGTTGCCCGCGAACTGGGTGATGAAAGAATGTGGCCGCTGAGTATGCCTTGTTTTGTCGGGGCAGAGCAGGAGATTGAACTTGCGCAATACGGTTCCTCAAATATAGGGCGCTTAAAAACGCTTTATCGCGAAGGTTTGAAAAATCGCTACGGCGCCTTAATGCAGATCATCTCTGGCATTCATTACAATTTCTCACTGCCGCTGGAGTTCTGGCAGGCGCGTCTTGGTATCACGGATGCCGAAAGCGGCAAGCATGAGATTTCTGCCGCCTATTTTAAACTGATCCGTAACTATTACCGTTTTGGCTGGGTGATCCCTTATCTGTTTGGGGCATCTCCGGCAATTTGTTCGTCCTTCCTCAACGGGCGTGAAACGGAATTACCCTTTGAGCATACAGAATCGGGCTTGTGTTATCTGCCGTACGCAACGTCGCTGCGTCTGAGCGATTTAGGCTATACCAATAAATCACAAAGCAATTTGGGTATTACCTTTAACGACCTCGAAACCTATGTGAAAGGTGTTAAACAGGCAATAGGCACGCCTTCTGAAGAATACGCTGCAATAGGCGTTAAAAAAGATGGCAAATATCTGCAATTGAACACCAATGTGTTACAGATTGAGAACGAACTTTATGCTCCAATTCGTCCGAAGCGTGTCACTCGTTCAGGTGAAACGCCTTCCGATGCACTAATGCGTAGTGGGATTGAGTACATTGAGGTTCGCTCCCTGGATGTGAATCCCTTCTCGCCAATTGGTGTGGATGCGTCTCAGGCGCGTTTCCTGGATCTGTTTTTGATATGGTGTGCTTTGGCGGATGCGCCAGAGATGAACAGTGACGAATTGCTTTGTACGCGTAAGAACTGGAATCGGGTGATTTTGGAAGGGCGCAAGCCGGGCCAGACGATTGGTATCGGTTGTAACGACCAGCGTAAGCCTCTTGAGCAGGTTGGGAAGGCGCTCTTTGCTGACCTGCGACGCGTTGCTGAAGTGCTCGATAGTCAGAACGGTAATCAACAGTATCAGGATGTCTGTTGCGAGCTGGTTGCTGGATTTGACGATCCTGAGTTGACCTATTCCGCACGTATCTTGCGTGAGATGAAAGCGCCTGGTTCAGGCAATCTCGGCTTAAAACTTGCTGAAAAATACCGTCAGATACTGTTGCAAGAACCGCTGGAAATTCTTAGCGCAGAAAAGCTTGCAGCAGAGTGTGAAGCTTCATGGCAACGGCAACGCGACCTTGAGGCGAATGATAAGCTAAGCTTTGAAGAGTATCTGGCCGCACTTGCGGGCGGCTAAAAAGAAAAAGGCCACAATTAATGTGGCCAAATAACATCTCTGTTTACAGGGATGATGATAACGAATGTGCGTCTTTCATATATTCAGACTCGCATTATGGGAAAAGGTTTCCTGAGTTCGATAAAAAAAACATTTTTTCTTTAGGAGGGTGACGATATGCCACTGTTGGATAGCTTTACCGTAGACCATACCCGTATGGCAGCACCTGCTGTTCGCGTCGCAAAAACCATGAAAACCCCTCACGGGGATACCATCACTGTATTCGACCTGCGTTTTTGCCGTCCGAATATTGAAGTCATGCCTGAGCGCGGCATCCACACTCTGGAGCACCTGTTTGCTGGTTTCATGCGTAACCATCTCAATGGGAACGGTGTAGAAATCATTGATATTTCACCAATGGGTTGTCGTACCGGGTTCTACATGAGTCTGATCGGTGTACCTACCGAGAAATTGGTGGCTGATTCATGGAAAGCGGCCATGGCCGATGTTCTCAAAGTGACAGACCAACGTAAAATTCCAGAGCTGAATGAGTTCCAGTGCGGAACTTACGAAATGCATTCCCTGAAAGAAGCTCAGGAAATTGCACAGCACATTCTCGATCATGATGTGGTGGTCAATCACAACGAAGATTTGGCGCTGCCAAAAGAGAAGCTGACCGAGCTGCACATCTAGTCGTTGTGCGGGTCATAGCAATAAAAAAAGACGCGATATCGCGTCTTTTTTTATTGCTATGACCTGTCCTAAATAGCGTTGACACATTTAACTCGAACACTGAGGAAAATGTGTCAACCTATAGCAGGACTAGTCAGCTGGAGTGGTGGTTATCCCGTGATTAGCGTGGGATCTGGCTCAGTAAATGCTCAAGAATATCGCTTTGTTTGATCATCAGCTTTTCACCGGTACGACGATTTTTGTATTCTAGCTCTTGCGCGTCAAGATTACGATCGCCGATAACTACCTGATGCGGTACACCGATCAGTTCCATATCTGCAAACATCACGCCAGGACGCTCTTTACGATCGTCGAGGATCACATCGATGCCTTTCGCGCGCAGAGCCTGATAGAGCTCTTCCGCTACGTCTTTGACACGGAATGACTTGTGCATATTCATTGGCAGGATCGCGACCTGGAAAGGTGCAATCGCGTCTGGCCAGATGATGCCACGGTCATCGTGATTCTGCTCAATCGCCGCAGCAACGACGCGGGTCACACCGATGCCGTAACAACCCATGGTCATGACCTGATTGCGCCCATCTTCGCCTTGCACTGTGGCATTCATCGCTTCCGAGTATTTGGTACCCAGTTGGAAGATATGACCCACTTCGATACCGCGTTTAATAAGCAATGTACCCTTACCATCCGGGCTGATATCACCTTCAACGACGTTACGAATATCGGCAACCTGTGGCAACGGCAAATCGCGTTCCCAGTTGATGCCGAAATGATGCTGTCCGTCGATGTTAGCACCGGCGCTGAAATCACTCATGGCCGCGACGGTGCGGTCAGCTACGATTGGCATCGGCAGATTAACCGGACCCAGTGAACCCGGACCCGCGTTAACGACGGCGCGGATCTCGGCTTCAGTAGCAAAAGTCAGCGGGGAGGCAACCTGTGGCAGCTTCTCGGCTTTCACTTCGTTCAATTCATGATCGCCACGCACCAGCAGCGCAACCAACTTGTGGCCGCTCTCTTCTGTGGCATGAACCATCAAGGTTTTAACCGTTTTCTCGACCGGGACCTGGAATTGCTCAACCAGTTCGGCGATGGTTTTGGCATGTGGCGTTGCAATCTGGCGCAGTTCTTCTGTCGCTGCTGCGCGTGGTGCCGCAGGGGCTACTGCTTCAGCCAATTCAATGTTCGCCGCGTAGTCAGATTCGGTAGAGAAGATGATGTCATCTTCACCGCTTGAGGCCAGAACCTGGAATTCATGCGATGCGCTACCGCCAATTGAGCCGGTATCCGCGTGAACAGCGCGGAAATCCAGGCCCATACGGCTGAAAATCTTGCTGTAGGCCGCATACATGACGTCGTAAGTTTCCTGCAAGGATTCCTGCGTAGTATGGAAAGAGTAAGCATCTTTCATGATAAATTCGCGCGAACGCATCACGCCAAAGCGCGGACGAACTTCATCGCGGAATTTGGTCTGGATCTGGAAGAAATTCAGCGGCAGTTGCTTATAAGAGCTGATTTCGCCACGGATCAGGTCAGTGATCACTTCTTCATGCGTCGGGCCTAGTACAAAGGCGCGATCGCTGCGATCAACAAAGCGCAGCAACTCCGGACCATATTGCTCCCAGCGACCGCTCTCCTGCCATAAGTCGGCGGGCTGAACTACCGGCATGGAGACTTCGATAGCGCAGGCGTTGTTCATTTCTTCGCGGACGATGTTTTCGACTTTACGAAGTACGCGCAGGCCGGTCGGCAGCCAGGTATAGAGGCCTGAAGCCAGTTTGCGGATCATTCCGGCGCGCAGCATCAACTGATGGCTGATCACTTCGGCGTCGGCTGGCGTCTCTTTGAGTGTGGAGAGCAGATATTGAGTTGTACGCATGTTGTGTTGATTCCGTTAGCACTGCTAATTGCAATCGGGCTGCCATCGGGCAGCCAAAGCGTGAAAAGTTTCTTAGTTTACCAGCGACTGAGGGCTGTCAAAAGAGAAGGGATGGAAAATTAGTTTTTGTCGAGGGATAAGACCTGGTTTAGCTCGCCCACAACGCGCCAGCGGACATTGAATTCCAACAGATTTACTGCGTAATCCCGTGCCAGTTCTTCACCTTTACGATAGGCGGGGCGGGGATCCTGGCCTAAAACCTGAGTGATAAAACGGCGCAAGTTGGGGTGTGTTGACAAATTAGCCGCTAATTGCTGCTCGGCCTGCGGGGTGAATTCCACCGGCATATTGGCAGGTGGTGCTGATTGCGCAAAACCTGCACGGGCTTCGGGTTGACTCTCGGCAAAGGGCAGATAGGGTTTTATATCTACCACCGGAGTGCCATCGACAAGATCGAGACTACCCAATTCCAGTATGACGTTCTGGCCTTGGCAACGAATGTCCTTCAGTTCAATCAATGACATCCCCAGCGGATTTGGCCGGAAGGTCGAACGGGTGGCGAATACGCCAGTCCGGGTATTTCCGCCCAAACGGGGAGGGCGCACAGTAGGGCGCCAGCCGCCGTCCATGGTCTGGTGAAAAATGAACATCACCCAGATATGGCTGAACTCTTCAAGGCCGCGCACCGCTTCAGGTTGATTGTAAGGGGAGTGTAGATGCAGTTCTCCCCCGCCATCTTCAATCAAGCCGGGCTGGCGGGGGACAGCAAACTTCTCTTTATAGGGAGAGTGAATTGTCCCTATTTGAGCGAAGGAAAACGAGGTCATTTGAAGGTAACGTTCAGCGCTGAGCCCTGACAAACGGCCTGTTGATGGCAGCCGGGAACGCCACTGAGGATCTGGCACTGATGTAACAATACGGCATTGGCTTTCATGTAAGACGCACGCGTCAACATTCTTTTGCGGGCCGTTGCCAGACTTGGTGGCGCGTCTTGTGTGTCTGCCTGACAGGATTCACCCGATACTTCACCCAGGTCACGGAACGGTGTTCCTACCAGAGCTTCAGCATCTTTGTACAGCTTAACCGGTGCCGGACGAACAGCGACTGGTTTTGGTTTTACAGGTTTAATTTCTACCGGAGTTGGCTGTTCAGGAGTGGGTGGCTGCGTTTTATGAGTCGCGGAACATCCAGCTAGCAAGAGAGCGAACAAACAGAGAGGTAAAGCACGCATGGTATATCCTCTGCTTTTTACTATGTTAGGGGAAAGAATGTGGCGGTATTGAAGCAAGGTATTGGGAAAATAACAAGGCGGGCATTGGCCCGCCTTGTTATTTTTTTCTAAAAGAGTTTTTTCTAAAAGAAGTTATTTAGAAAAGTTTTCTCTTTAAGCTCTGTAATAGGCAGAGGAATAAAACTTACCAACCTTTCACCGCGCCGCCATTGAAGATTTTATTGGCAGCGGCATTCACTTCGTCTGACTGATAGGCTTGAACGAATTTCTTAACGTTCTCAGCATCTTTGTTGTTTTCGCGAGCAACCAACAGGTTTACATAAGGAGACTCTTTGTCTTCCACGAAGATACCGTCTTTCTCAGGGGTTAAACCAATCTGGCTTGCGTAGGTGGTGTTGATCACCGCTAACGCAATTTTGTTGTCATCCAGCGAACGTGGCAGTTGTGGTGCTTCCAGTTCAACTAGTTTCAGATTTTTAGGGTTTTCGGTAACATCGAGGACAGTCGGCAGCAGGCCAACACCATCTTTCAGTTTGATCAAACCTTGTTTTTGCAACAGCAGCAAAGAACGTCCCAGGTTAGTTGGGTCGTTCGGTAAGGCGACCTGATCGCCCTCTTTCAGCTCATCAGTTGATTTGATTTTCTTGGAGTAACCCGCAATCGGGTAGACAAAAGTGTTGCCGACTGCAACCAATTTATATCCACGATCTTTGATCTGTTGATCAAGGTAGGGTTTATGCTGGAAGGCGTTAAGGTCGATATCGCCTTTGCTCAGCGCTTCATTCGGCAGAACGTAGTCGTTGAAAGTGACTAACTCAACATTCAGGCCATATTTTTCTTTGGCAACTTTCTGAGCAACTTCAGCAACCTGCTGTTCAGAACCCACGATCACGCCCACTTTAATATGATTTGGATCTTGTTCTTTAGGACCGCAGCCAACCAACGCCAGCGTTCCCAGAAGCGCGCCGACAACCACGATGGATTTAAATTTAGTAGACATATCCTTTCCTCTATAAGCGGAGATAAATTATTCGCAATGTTTAGGTACAGCCGTTGTTGCCTTACTTATGGGTTACCGCTTTGACTATACGGTCTCCAAAGAATTGAATCAGATAAACCAAAAACACTAATAAGACTAATACAGTATTCATGGCCGTGGCGTCATAACCGATATAACCGTATTGATAACCGATCTGCCCCAGGCCGCCAGCGCCAACTGCACCACCCATTGCGGAGTACCCGACCAGAGTGATCAACGTGATCGTTGCGGCATTGACCAGACCGGGTAAGGCCTCAGGCAGTAATACTTTTCGAATAATCTGCATCGGTGTTGCGCCCATAGCGCGAGCCGCTTCGACTAAGCCACTGGGTATTTCTAACAGCGCATTCTCAACCATACGGGCAATAAACGGCGCTGCACCTACGGTCAATGGAACGATGGCCGCCTGTAAACCAATAGATGTACCGACAATCAGTCGGGTGAATGGGATCATCCACACCAATAAAATGATGAACGGAATCGAGCGGAAAATGTTCACTACCGCTGACATTACGCGGTATACCTTTTTATTTTCTGCAATCTGACCGGGGCGGGTAACGTAGAGCAGTACACCAAACGGCAAACCCAGCACAAAGCCGAAAAAGCCGGAGGTCAGCGTCATTACTACGGTTTCCCAGATGCCCCGGCCCATTAACCACATCATTGCCTCAGACATAACCGAGCACCTCGACTTTCACTTGATTTTCATGCAGGAACTGAATGGCTGCCTGCGTACTGGCTTCTTCGCCATGCATTTCCGTCAGCATAATGCCAAATTTCACACCACCGGCGTAATCCATCTGCGCGCTGATAATATTGTTATTAATGTTGAAGCGGCGAACCACTTCAGATAGCAATGGTGCATCCACCGATTGGCCAGTGAACTCCAGGCGTAATAAAGGAACGCGGTCTTTTGCCGGTTCAGCGACCAAGCGCTCCGCATAATCATCGGGAATATCCAAATGCAATGTGGACTGAATAAACTGTTGAGCCAGCGGCGTTTTAGGATGCGAGAACATTTCGCTGACTTTATCTTTCTCAATCAATTTGCCATCACTGATGACCGCAACCTGATCGCAAATGCGTTTAACAACGTCCATTTCATGGGTGATCAATAAAATAGTCAGCCCTAAGCGACGGTTAATGTCTTTGAGTAATTCAAGAATAGAACGAGTCGTTGCCGGATCCAACGCACTGGTCGCTTCATCACACAGCAAAACCTTAGGATTACTGGCTAAAGCGCGGGCGATCGCCACACGTTGTTTTTGGCCACCGGAAAGATTAGCCGGATAGGCATCATGCTTATCTTCCAAACCAACGAGCTTCAATAATTCCGCTACACGTTTTTTTATCTCAATTGAAGAGAGATTGTCGAGTTCCAACGGCAAAGCAATATTGCCGAACACGGTACGGGAGGAGAGCAAGTTAAAGTGCTGGAAAATCATGCCAATCTGGCGGCGTGCTCGCGTCAGTGCTTTTTCAGAAAATGCCATCAAATCCTGGCCGTCCACGAAAATCTGTCCTTCAGTCGGACGTTCCAGCAAATTGACACAACGAATCAGCGTGCTTTTACCCGCACCTGATGCTCCTATCACGCCATAAATCTGTCCAGCAGGGACGTGAAGGCTCACGTCAGAGAGTGCGACGATAGAACGCGAACCCTGCTGAAACACTTTGGTGATGTTAGAAAGTTTAATCATATTCTTCTTATTCTATCTTTGGGTCGTAGCTTGATGAAAGTGACTCTGTGGCTTACGCCATAAGTATGTCGTGGATGCTAAGGCGTCTAGACGTCTAAGTCAACTGGGATAGCATTCTCACTCCACCTTAAAACATGCGATACTACATCTATTAACCCGCCATCAGGAGCCAAGACGTGGCACAGACTGTTCCAGCAATTTTCTTAGATAGAGACGGTACCCTTAATGTTGATCATGGGTATGTCCATGAAATCGATGATTTCCAATTTATTGAAGGTGTAATAGAAGCCTGCCTGCAATTGAAGGAAATGGGTTTTGCTTTAGTACTGGTGACCAACCAGTCAGGTATTGCACGCGGTAAATTTACCGAAGCACAATTTCTCCGGTTAACGGAATGGATGGATTGGTCACTGGCCGACCGTGGTGTCGATCTGGATGGTATCTATTTTTGCCCTCATCATCCTGAAGGTACGGTAGAGGCTTTTACTCAGGTATGTGAATGTCGCAAACCAATGCCCGGCATGTTTCTTACCGCAAAAGATGAGTTGAACATCGATATGGCCGCTTCTTATATGGTAGGCGATAAAATCGAAGACATGCAGGCAGCCGCAGCTGCTGGCGTAGGGCACAAGATATTGGTGAAAAGCGGTAAGCCGGTTACTACAGAAGGTGAGGCGCTGGCAGATGGCGTGCTCGCAAGCCTTGCAGAGCTGCCTTCTTTCATCAAAAACGCGGCTAAATAAGGCTTTGTGAATAAAAAACAGGCAAACGAAATAAAACTGTATTTATTCGCTTGCCATTCCGGCCCAGCTCCCTATAATGCCGCTCCATCGACAGGGAACAACGTGAACAACATCACGAAGTAACCGGGTCGGAAAGATTAAAAACAGCGGCAACCGAATGAAATAAACGGTTGACACTGAAAGAGGAAAGCGTAATATACGCCACCTCGAGTTGCCAAGCGAAAGCGCGTAACTCACTGCTCTTTAACAATTTATCAGACAATCTGTGTGGGCACTCACAAGACGATATCAGCCACTTCGGTGGCAAAAAATATCAAGTCTTAAAGAGTGACCAAGCAGTAATTCATTTAAGTGAATTATTACGAA
>NZ_RCZD01000006.1 GCF_006438725.1 Ewingella americana
AGCGGGAGTACAGGAATAGCCCGGCTGAATGTCCTGTGCCTCCTGTCAATGATAGCGTCAGTCATGACATGGTTCATTGGATATCTTATTGAACTGACAGGGAAACATCATTCATACCAGGCAAATACAATAAAGACTCGCAGGGTCCTTTCATTCCAGACATTAGCAAGAAACGTGCTGCGCCATGAATCCGATTTAATCACAGCAGCCAACATATTGAACGCCTTCAATATCTGGCAAAAAAACTACGACTCAGTGTCTCATTGGTGAGAAGAGTAATTTGTGGGGATCCCTCATCACGCAGGGGCTGGCGCTCGGTGGTATTGGCGCGGATATCGCCGTCGGCCATTGGGGAACCTTCAGCCTGTCAGGCAGCCAGAGTCAGGCCAACCATGCGCCGGTGACCAGCGGCGAATTCGATACCAATGGCAACAACGTTTTTGCGAATAATTCAACCCAGGGTATTCCCGATACCATGGGTCAGAACAGCACTCAGTCAGCGACCGGCAGCGATACCAAAGCAAAGAACGGCAATCAGTACACGGTCGGCTATTCCTACTACTCCACCCGTTTCAGCCTCTCGGCGCTGCGTTCGTCGCGCACGCCGGGTTATCAGGATTTAACCTCCTACACCAGCGACACCCGCCTCAGCCGTCAGGCCGATCAGGTGACTTTCAGTACGTCGCCGTTTGGGCAGTCGAACGGCACCGTCGGCATCGGCTATTACGATGTCGAAGCCTACGACCAGAGCCACACCCGGCTGGTGAATCTCTCCTACAGCCGCTCGTTGTGGGGCCAGAGCAGCATGTTTTTGTCACTGAATAAAACACTGAGCGAAAACGGCTACAGCGCACAGCTGCAATTTATCATTCCGCTGGACGGCGGCGTCAGCGTCAACGCTGGCGCACAGCGTAACAGCGCCGGTAGTTATCAGGAGCAGATTGGGGCCAGCAAAACCACGCCAACCGACGGCGGGCTGGGCTGGAATCTGGCCTATACCGGCGGCAGCGACCCGTATCAGCAGGCCGATGCCACCTGGAAATCGCGCTATAGCACGATTCAGGGCGGGATATACGGGCAGACCGGCGAGTACACCCACTGGGCCGATCTCAGCGGTTCGGTGGTGTTTATGGCCAATGATTTTTTCCTGTCGGACAAGATCAACGATGCTTTCATCGTGGTCGATACCGGCAACTACGCCGGGGTGCCCGTGATGTATGAAAACCAGAAGCTCGGCAAAACCGATAAGAACGGCCATCTGCTGATCTCAAACGTCAGCTCCTATTACCCGGCCAAAGTGGATATCGATACCCTGCCGCTGCCCGCCGACGTGGTAGCCAACCGGGTGTCCGACAATGTGTCAGTGCGCGAAGGCAGTGGCGTGGTGGTGGAGTTCCCGGTCAGAAAAGTGCTTTCCGCCAGCATCAAACTCCATGATACCCACGGCCAGCCGCTGAAACTCGGCACGCTGGTCACCGAACAGAACAGTCAGCAAACCACCGTGGTGGGCTACGACGGGCTGGTGTACTTCACCAATCTGCAACCACACAACCGGTTGAGTATCCGTCAGGAGGACAATTCGGTGTGCCGGATTGGTTTTGACCTGAATAACAATCATCACAGCATTGAGCAGGTAGGCCCGCTGGTTTGCCAGCCGAACGCGGCGTCAGGAGAGAGAAAATGAAACTGTTAAGAATGGCGTCACGCGGGCTGATGGCGGTGCTGCTGTTTTGGGCCGGATCACAGAGCGCTCAGGCAGCCTGTGCCAGTACCTCCGGGGCGGGAAGTTTTGGGTCGCCCACGTCGTTTACCGTCGCCAGTACCCCTCAACTGGTCACTGCCACCAGCGGTTTTACCTGTAGCGGAAGTCTGCTGGCGTTGGCGGCCACCAATACCATCACCGCGAAACTGGCCTCGACATCTAATGCCTCCGGCACCACGGCGCAGTTGTTTAATGCCACCAACAATCAATATCTGCCTTATATCATCTGCCAGGACAGCGCCTGCGCCACCCCGGTTAACGTCGGCGCCACCACCACCTGGAGCAGCACCTCGCTGCTTGGCCTGCTGGGGTTATTCAATGCCAGCGACGGCAGTATGCCGCTGTATCTGAAAACGGCGACCGGGGCCAACCTGAAGGCTGGGCTCTATACCGATAACATCACGCTTAACTGGACCTACCATATCTGTTTCGTCGGTGCGTTTGGGCTGTGCGTGTACACCGACGGAACGGCGACCACCGTGATTGCCGTCAGCCTGACGGTGACTAATTATTGTTATATCGATAACGCGCCGGATGTCAGCTTTGGCTCGGCAGCCTTCCCGAGCGGCTTTGCCTCTGTGACCTCAAACTCGCTGAGCGTGCGCTGCACTCTGGGTGCAACTTACGGCGTTAACCTGACCAGCAGTAACCCCAGCAGCGGGCAGTTCCGTCAGATGTCCGCCACCATGAACAGCGTGACCAGCTATTTGCAATATCAGATCTTTAAGGGAGATGCCTCGGTGTGGACAGCGACAACGGACACATCGATGACCGGTACCGGCGCGTCGCAATCGATTGGCTATACCGCCACGGTTAACGCCAGCCAGGCCAATCCGCCGGCCGGAAGCTACAGCGATACGGTACTGGTCACCGTGACGTATTAATCAGGAAGGAAACAGACCGGTGCGGCGCAGTCAGGGGAAAACGTCGCACCGGCAGAAATACAGCAGAGTGAATATTCGCTTAAATATTCAGACGATCAATAATTAATAATGGAACAATCAGAAAATCCTATATTAGACAGGCCTGATGAATATCGAATTCATGGAAAGAAACAGAGTATTAATATGATGAACACAATCAATCAGCAGTGAATGAAATCGAACATGTCATAAAAATGGCGTTGATGCGCAGGTAAGCGCATACGATCATAATTAGCAGAATAGAGCGTACCGCCAACCAGATTTAATGCGGAGCCTGCCGCATTGATCATCGCCATACCAAAATTGCCTCTCCTCATGGAATTAACCGCGTCGCGGGCAAAAAACATTGTTTCGACTAAAGAGGCCGTGGTTTCTGAACGCTGGCCCTGCTTTACCATTTGGATGTTATTCACAATGCTGTCAAATGATGCCTGACTTAATCCCAGGCGACCTTTTTGTAGAACATAATTAACGCAATAGACTGCTGGAATATACACCGAATTTTTATTGTCGTTTTGCAACGCAATTTTCCCTAACTCTACACGACGTTCTAAATCAACTCTTCCTATCTCTACGCGATGGTTTAAATACGGGTTGGGCATCGACTCATCCTCTGTCAGCTAACTAATGAATAATATTGAGCCAACGTAGATTAATCGGTCTGAACAAAAACCACCTTTTATATCGTTCTACTTTGTGATGCTGTTTATATTTTTATAAATGAGATCAGTTAAATATTTCCGTCATGAAATATTCACCGCAGAAAATGAAACCGGTGCGACACAATGCGCACCGGTGGACGCGCAGGTTACAGCGCTTTAAGGATCTTCATGGTGTCATCGACGTCAATTTCGTCTTCGGAGAAGATGAAGGTGGTGTTCTGGAAGGTGGTGACCGCCAGCTTTTTCAGCGTGCGCGTCTCCGCTTTCTTCTCTTCTTCTTCCTTCGGACGGATGCGGTTCATCAGCAGGCCCACCGACAGCACGGCGTTCTCTTTATTGACCTGAGATTCCGCAGGCACTTCCTCGCTGTATGCCAGGAAAGACTTGATGCTGGTGATTTTGATGCGCTCACCAGCAATGAAAATGTAGCGGCTCTCTGGTTCGACTTTTACTGCAAACGCCGACAGGCCTTTGTTGTTGGTGGTCGGCTCGAAAGTCACCACGGCATCTTTCTTGATAAGCTCAGGGTTGGCGACTTTAATCACGTGGAAATAACGGTTATCGCCGTTTTCATCTTTGATAAAACCGAAACCTTTATCTTCAAACCAGGTTGTGATTGTCCCGTTCATCGCTATTACCGCCTAATTAATCGTTCAACATGTCAATTTTTGCAGCGCGCAGTTTAATGCAGTTCGCGCCTAAAGTCGTGCGCTTTACCGCAGTTCAGGCCTGACTACCCGCCGTTCTAAAGGTGAGATTGAAGCGATATTGCCCCGTCAGCGGATGTTCGCCCGCTTTGAGCGGCAAAATCCCATGATATCGCAGGCGAGACGGGCCGCCCCACACCACGATGTCACCGTGGGTCAGCGCGACACGTTGGGTTTTATCACTACGCTCCATGCCGCCAAACTGAAATATCGCTGGCAGCCCAAGGGAAACCGAGACAATCGGCGCAGCGAAGTCATGCTCGTCTTTGTCCTGATGCAGCGACATTTTTGCTCCCGGCTGATACCGGTTGATGAGGCACGCGTCCGGCTGAAAATCAGGGAAACCGGCCTGATCGGCGGCGTCCACCGCCAGCGAGCGAAACAACGCAGGCATCGCGGGCCACGGCTGTTGATTCTCAGGCGAGGTGGCCTGATAGCGATAGCCCTGCCGGTCCGTTACCCAGCCGACATCGCCGCAGTTGGTCATGGCGACCGACATGGCATAGCCACCCGGCGTGGCGCGGTACTGAAACGGCACCAGACCGGCAATGCGGTTGATTTCAGCCAGCAGCGCGGTGTCGTCTTTTAGCGCCCCGCCACGCAGCACCACTGCGCCGGGGGCCAGCTCTTCGCGCCAGTGCGGATGAAAATCAGGGTGATCGAAAAGGTCTAAATTCATGTCCACCTCCTGAAGGTGTGATCCTTTAAGTATAACAGCTCAATTAAGGCTGGCAGGAGCATGATCGTTTCAGCTAAGGTTTGGTTAATACGTCCTATCTAAAATTAACGCATACCTTCTCAAGGAGGCACCATGAGCCGCGAAATCAACAAAGACACCCAACTGTGTATGTCACTGTCTGGGCGTCCGGGTAACTTCGGCACCCGTTTTCACAACTATCTGTATCAGGCACTGGATCTGAATTTCGTCTACAAAGCCTTTACCACCAAAGACATTGAAGCGGCCGTCAAAGGCGTGCGGGCGTTGGGTATTCGTGGCTGTGCGGTATCGATGCCATTCAAAGAAGCCTGCATTCCGTTCCTCGATGAACTCGACCCTTCCGCCACCGCCATCCAGTCGGTCAACACCATCGTGAACGACGACGGTGTGTTGCGCGCCTACAACACCGATTACATCGCCGTAGCCAACCTGCTGAACCAATATAAGGTCCCACGCGATGCGGTATTCGCCCTGCGCGGCAGCGGCGGTATGGGTAAAGCGGTGGTAGCGGCGATTCGTGATGCCGGTTTCAAGAAAGGTTATATCATTGCCCGTAACGAGCAAAATGGCCGCGCACTGGCGGCGGAATATGGCTATGAGTGGAAAAGTGAAATCGGTGATTTAGCCGTGGATATGCTGGTGAACGTTACCCCTATCGGCATGGCCGGCGGCCCGGAAGCCGATTCCCTGGCCTTCGAACCGACGGTGATTGATCGCGCCTCTGTCGTTTTTGACGTGGTCGCCCTGCCGGTTGAAACCCCGCTTATCCGCTACGGCCGCGAGCACAACAAACAAGTGATCACCGGTGCCGAAGTGGCAGCGATTCAGGCGGTTGAACAGTTCGTGTTGTATACGGGCCAGCGCCCTTCAGATGAACTGATTGAGAAAGCAGCCGCGCACGCACGCGGTTGATGAGAAGCGTGACACCCATAAAAACGGCCCGGATTTTCATCACGGGCCGTTTTTATTGAATTTCGATAAAGAAATACTCTTATTGTGTCGAGGTGCCGGTCTGCTCCGCCCCCACCAACCCGACTTTCAGATAACCGGCTCGGCGCAGGGTATCCATCACACTCATCAGCGTTTCATAATCGACTGACTTGTCCGCCTGGAAGAAAATAGTGCTCTGCTTGTTGCCCTGCGTGCGCTGATCAAGCTGCGCGGTGAGGTTATCGCGGTTTACAACGCTGTCGCCCAGATAAAGCTGTTTGTCGGCTTTCACCGTCAAAAACACCGGTTTTTCCGGTCGCGGCTGCGGTTTGGCGGTCGAGGCGGGTAAATCTACCCGCACATCAACGGTCGCCAGTGGCGCGGCCACCATGAAGATGATCAGCAGCACCAACATCACGTCGATAAAAGGCGTGACGTTGATGTCATGCATTTCACCGCTTTCGTCGAGATCGTCGTTGAAACGTATGGCCATGGTTTATTACCCTACGCGCAGCTGGCGGTCTGCCTGCGGACGCGGCGTTTCGCCTGCGCTGGCAGCTAAGTCCAGATCGCGGCCCTGCAACAGTAAAATCTGTGCGGCCACATCACCCACCTGGTGGCGGTAAGAGGCGATGGTACGGGCGAAGATATTGTAAATGACGACTGCCGGGATGGCGGCCACCAGGCCCACTGCGGTTGCCAGCAGCGCTTCAGCGATACCCGGCGCGACGACAGCTAAGTTAGTGGTTTGCGTCTGAGCAATACCGATGAAGCTGTTCATGATGCCCCAGACGGTCCCGAACAGACCGACGAACGGGGAGATCGCACCGATGGTAGCGAGAATACCGTTACCGCGGCCCATATGGCGTCCGGCGGCACTGACGCGGCGTTCCAAACGGAAGCCGGTACGATCCTTGATGCCACCGTTATCGGTAGATCCGGCGGACAGCTCGAGTTCATTTTGTGCATCGCGCAGCATCTGGCTGCTGATGCTGTTGACGTCAAAGCTTTCAGCCTGCTCGGCGGCTTCGTCCAGCGTGCGCACGGTTTCCAGCGCGGCGAACTCACGGCGCAGGCGACGTTTTCCCCCCCACACTTCAGCACCTTTACTGAACAGCAAAGTCCAGGTGACAACAGAAGCCAGCAACAGGCCAATCATCACGGTTTTCACCACCACGTCAGCGTGATGGTACATCCCGAGAACAGAGAGATCTTTAGGGATCACCGGCAACGCTGCCGTCTCTTCAACCGGGGCAGCATTGGCGCTGACCGGCGTGATGGCCGCTGGGGTTTCGTTGGGGCTGGATACCGGTTGGGCGGTTTGCGTTACAGCATCAGCTGCCGGTGAGGAAGGGGCTGCGTAGGCGTTACCGACGAGACCTGCCACCAAAACTAATGGCATCATCAATGACGCCATCTTTTTCATCTTATTGCGAGCCGTTTTCACGCGTCGCCTCCGCCTGAATCAATACATTGGATGTGTAAATAGCGCCAAATCATATCAAACAAAAAGCTCGAATTGATAGTGGTTCTCATTATTATTTACATTATCCCGTCTGCGCGACGCCCTGTCATTGACCCGCAACAAGCTTTTTCGGGTTTATCCTCAAATGCGTTCAACCGCACACACATCACATTTTTAGAAAAAAATCATACGCCAGCCAACCCACTGCTACGTTATTTTGGAATTAAAACATCGTTTTAAATATTAAGTAATATCATTTCATAACTGTTATCAGTTTGTGATAACGCTCAAATAACCAGCAAGCCTGATCGGGTATGTTGCTGGGGTGGGCAAAGACCGGACACCGGCAGCCTTCTTACATGTCATTCATTTCCCGTGTTTTATTTTCCTTACTGACTGAATACCCTGGAGACAAACCGATGAAAATGCAGCAAGCACTTTTCAGCCTTTGCCTGAGTTCCGCGACCCTTCTCTTCAGCTACAGCCTGCTGGCGCAAACGATCAAAGCCGCCGATGTTCACCCGCAGGGTTACCCCAACGTGGTGGCTGTGCAGCACATGGGTGAAAAACTGAAACAGCAAACCGACGGCAGGCTGGAGATAAAAACCTTCCCCGGCGGCGTGCTGGGTGATGAAAAACAGGAAATCGAGCAGGCTCAGCTCGGAGCGCTGGACATTATCCGTGTGTCCATGACGCCGGTGGCGTCGATTCTGCCGGAGATCAACGTCTTCACCCTGCCCTACGTCTTTCGTGATGAAGACCATATGCATAAGGTACTCGACGGCAGTATCGGCAAAGAGATCGGCGATAAGATCACTAATGACCCGAAATCCCGTCTGGTGTTTCTCGGCTGGATGGATGGTGGTACACGCAACCTGATCACCAAACAACCGGTGGTCAAACCTGACGACTTGCAAGGGATGAAAATCCGCGTGCAGGGCAGCCCGATCGCGCTGGCGACACTCAAAGCCATGGGAGCCAACCCGGTGGCGATGGGGGTCAGTGAAGTGTTCAGCGGGATGCAAACCGGGGTCATCGACGGCACGGAAAACAATCCGCCGACCTTCGTCGCCCACAACTATCTGCCGGTGGTGAAAAACTACACCTACAGCCGTCACTTCATCATTCCCGAACTGTTCCTCTATTCAAAAGTGAAGTGGGACAAGCTGTCGAAAGACGATCAGCAACGGATGCTGAAATTGGCGAAAGAAGCGCAGGACGAGCAGCGCGAACTGTGGAAAACCTATAACGATAAATCGCTCGCCACCATGAAAGCGGGCGGCGTGAAATTTTATGAGATTGACCGCGAGGTCTATTTCAAAGCCACCCAGCCAGTGCGCGATGAATTCGGTAAAGGTCACGAGGACCTGATGCAACAAATTGCCGACGTTCAATAACCTGATGTGAGGCAGCCTGCAACGCTACCTCACGTTTCACGCACTTTCGGGGGTTTCATGCTGAATGGTTACCAACGTTTGATGGACATGCTGTACCTCTTCGCCATGTGGCTGGCGGGGATCGCCCTGCTGCTGATGGTGGCCGTGATCCCGGTTGGGATCTTCGCCCGCTACATCATGAACAGCGCCCTCTCCTGGCCGGAACCGGTCGCCATCTTGTGCATGGTGACCTTTACTTTTACCGGTGCTGCCGTGGCCTATCGCGCCGGTTCGCACATCATCGTGGCGATGGTCACCGATCGCCTGCCACCGCTGCTGAAAAAAATCTCCGCATTGCTTTCTGACCTGATGATGCTGGCCATCAGCCTGTTTATCTTCTGGTACAGCCTGATACTGTGCCGCGAACTGTGGCAGCAGCCGGTAGCGGAGTTTCCGCTGCTGACCGCCGGGCAGACTTATCTGCCGCTGCCGCTGGGCTCGGCGCTAACCGTGCTGTTTATCCTTGAGCAAATTCTTGCCGGCCCGCAGGCCCACCGCCCGGTGGTCCAGCTGGGTAATTCAGACGCCTGACGGCCCCTTTATGGAGCATAAGTGATGGATGCCTTAATTTTACTGTTAACGCTGGGAGTGATGCTTGCTATCGGCGTGCCGGTGGCGTACGCCGTTGGCCTGAGCGCCGTGGCCGGCGCCTTGTGGATCGATCTGCCGCTGGAAGCGCTGATGATCCAACTGACCAACGGCGTGAACAAATTTTCACTGCTGGCTATTCCGTTCTTTATTCTGGCCGGAGCCATCATGGCCGAAGGGGGGATCGCCCGGCGATTGGTGAGTTTTGCCTATATCTTTGTTGGCTTTATTCGCGGTGGCCTGTCGCTGGTGAACATCGTGGCCTCAACGTTTTTTGGCGCGATCTCCGGCTCGTCAGTGGCGGATACTGCGTCAATCGGTTCAGTGATGATCCCGGAGATGGAGAAGAAAGGTTACCCGCGTGATTTCGCGGCAGCGGTGACGGCCAGCGGCTCGGTGCAGGCTATTCTGACCCCACCCAGCCACAACTCAGTGATCTACTCGCTGGCGACCGGCGGTACGGTGTCTATTGCGGCGCTGTTCATCGCCGGGATCCTGCCAGGCCTGCTGCTCAGCCTGACCTTAATGGTGATGTGCGTGGTGTTCGCTCATCAACGCGGCTATCCGAAGGGCGAACGTGTGCCCTTCAAACAAGCGCTGAAAATCTTCGTCGATACCCTGTGGGGGCTGATGACGGTGGTGATCATCATGGGTGGCATTCTCAGCGGCATCTTCACCGCCACCGAATCCGCCGCTATCGCCTGCCTGTGGTCATTCTTCGTCACCATGTTTATCTACCGGGACTATAAATGGTCGGAGCTGCCTAAATTGATGTACCGCACGGTGAAAACCGTCAGCATCGTGATGATCCTGATCGGCTTCGCAGCCAGCTTTGGCGCGGTAATGACCTACATGCAGTTGCCGATGCGCATCACCGAGTTCTTCACTTCGATCTCCGACAACAAGTACGTGATCCTGATGTTGATCAACATCATGCTGCTGCTGATCGGCACGCTGATGGACATGGCGCCGATCATTTTGATCCTCACCCCGGTACTGCTGCCAGTGACCCTTTCCCTCGGTATTGATCCGGTGCATTTCGGCATGATCATGCTGGTCAACCTGGGCATTGGGCTGATCACCCCACCCGTCGGTTCGGTGCTGTTTGTCGCCAGCGCGGTCAGTAAACAGAGCATTGAAAAAGTGGTGAAAGCCATGCTGCCGTTCTATTGCGTGCTGTTCGCAGTGCTAATGCTGGTGACCTATATTCCGGCGATTTCACTCACTCTGCCCAAACTGTTCGGCGTCTATACCGGATAAATGCCTGAAATTTTCTCATCCAGGTAGCAAAACCTGCCCCGCCCCGAACCATCATGTTAAGTTAAAGAAAAGCCCGTGCCGAAAGGCGCGGGTGCACATTCATTAACGGGGTGAAACGGGCACGATGTCTGCAAAAAAAAATCTTTCTGCAAAAAATATAGAAACCACATTGGTCAGCGCCGGACGTGATAAAAAATTCACCCTCGGTTCGGTGAATGCCGTGATTCAACGTGCGTCTTCACTGGTGTTCAACACCGTCGCGGAGAAAAAACACGCCACCCAAAACCGCGCCAATGGCGAGCTGTTTTATGGCCGTCGCGGCACACTGACCCATTTCTCTTTTCAGGAGGCGATGGTTGAGCTGGAAGGTGGCGCGGGTTGCGCCCTTTACCCATGCGGCGCAGCAGCGGTCAGTAATGCTATTTTGTCGTTTGTCTCCTGCGGTGACCACATTCTGGTGGCGGGTTCAGCCTATGAGCCCACGCAGGATTTCGCCGAAAAAGTGCTGCGCAAACTCGGCGTCAACACCACCTATTTCCCGGCGTCCATTGGCGAAAATCTCGGTTCACTGATGCAGCCCAACACCAAAGTGGTGTTTCTTGAAGCGCCGGGTTCCATCACCATGGAGATGCCGGACATTCCGGCGATGGTACGCGCAGTGCGGGCGGTTTCGCCTGACGTGGTTATCATGATCGACAACACCTGGGCGGCGGGCATTTTGTTTAAAGCGCTGGAGTTTGACATCGATATTTCGATTCAGGCGGGAACCAAGTACATCATCGGCCACTCCGACGCGATGATCGGTACCGCCGTCAGCAACGCACGTTGCTGGGAGCAACTGCGCGAACACTCTTATTTGATGGGCCAGATGGTGGATGCCGACACCGCGTACGTCGCCAGCCGTGGTTTGCGCACGCTGGGCATCCGCCTGCGTCAGCATGAAGAGAGCAGCATCCGCGTTGCGCAGTGGCTGGAAACGCGCCCGGAAGTGGCGGTGGTTAATCACCCGGCGTTACCTGGCAGTAAAGGCCATGCCTTCTGGAAGCGTGATTTTACCGGCAGTTGCGGCCTCTTCTCCTTCGTGCTGAAGCAGCGTCTGACCTCCGCGCAGATGGCAGATTATCTCGACCACTTCGAACATTTCAGCATGGCGTATTCGTGGGGCGGGTTTGAGTCGCTGGTGCTGGCAAACCAACCGGAAGAGATTCAGGCGATCCGCCCGGCAGAAACCGTCGACTTTAGCGGCACACTGGTGCGGTTACATATCGGGCTGGAACATTGCGAGGATCTGATCGCCGATCTTGAATTGGCGTTCGGCAGAATCACTGCGAAGCCGTAATGATTGCGACGTACTGCGCAGTTTTGCGCAGTACGTGTCGATATTTCGTCAGAACAGTGCAAATAATCCGTCAGAATAAAATATAGCCTCGTCGCATAGACGATGAGGTACTTATAACAAAACTGAATACTTCTGCCCTGGTTCACCGGGCCCAGATCATCCCTCAACGTAAGGATCTGGGTTACAATGAGCAAGCGACAGTTTTTCACAGCACCCTGACAGGACAGTTTATGGCAGTTCTTACCGATATTCTTCATGCACTTTGGCAGCATGACTTCAGCGTCCTCGCCGACCCTAAAGTTCTTTGGGTGGTGTATGCCGTGTTGTTTATCACCTTGTTCCTCGAAAACGGTCTGCTTCCCGCGTCTTTCCTGCCGGGCGACAGCCTGCTGTTACTCACCGGCGCATTGATTGCCAAAGGGGTGATGAGTTTTATCCCGACGCTGATCATTCTGGTGATCGCCGCCAGCCTCGGCTGCTGGCTGAGCTACATTCAGGGCCGCTGGTTAGGCCATACCAAGTTGGTGAAAGGCTGGCTGTTACAGCTTCCGGCGCACTACCATCAGCGCGCCCATCAGATGTTTATTCAGCACGGTTTAATGGCGCTGCTGGTTGGCCGTTTTCTGGCCTTTGTGCGTACGTTGCTGCCGACCATGGCCGGTATTTCAGGGCTGAGTAATGCCCGCTTCCAGCTGTTTAACTGGCTGAGCGCCCTGTTGTGGGTCAGCGTAGTGATTTCATTGGGCTTCGCCCTCAGCCATATTCCGATCGTCAAACGCCATGAAGATCAGGTGATGGCCGGGCTGATGATCCTGCCGGTATTCCTGCTCGTGATGGGGCTGGCAGGCACGCTGCTGGTGGTCTGGAAGAAACGGAAATGCCGTTCCACAGCCTGCGCCAGTAAAATAAAAATCAAACCCGCTGAATAGCGGGTTTTTTGTATCTATTACCTGATTAACGTATCCGCCAGCGTCAGTGAGTGGCCCTCACGTGCCCGCGCCATCTCATCACTTGGCGTCACACCGAAGTAGCGCTTGAATTCACGGCTGAACTGCGACGCACTCTCATAGCCTACCCGCAATGCCGCTGAACTGGCTTTCAGCCCGTCGTACATCATCATGCGCGCTTTATGCAACCGGTAAGTTTTCAGGTATTGCAGCGGCGAAGTGCTGGTGACCGCTTTGAAATTATGATGAAACGCCGAAACACTCATGTTCACTTCGCTGGCCAGCAATTCCACGCTGAGATTGTCAGCGTACTGGCTTTCGATGCGGCGCAGCGCTTTGGCGATCTGGCTAAAGTGGGTGTGGCGGTTGACCAGCGCCTGCAACGCGCCGCCGTTGTCGCTGGTAAGCACCAGAAACAGGATCTCACGGATGATCTGCGGCCCGAGCACCTTAGCACGCAACGGTTTTTCCATGACGTCGAGCAAACGCTCCGCGGCGCACAGGATGTCTTCGTCCAGCACGCCCGAACTGATGCCGGAGGACTGATCTTTTTGCCCGGCAAACCCCGCCTCTTCCATGTCCAGCAGCAGATCCTGCAACATCACAGTGTTGATGCTGATCTGGATCCCAGCCAGCGGCTGTTCGGCGCTGGCGAAGGTTTCGCACTCAAACGGCAGCGGCACGGTAAGCATCAGATAGTTTTTCGGGTCATAGGAGAATGAGCGCTTACCCAGATAGCCGATTTTGCTGCCCTGAAACAGGATCACCAGGCCAGGGTTATAAAGCACTGGCGTACGTGGATGGTGGCGCGTGGTGTACATCAATGACACCTGCGGCACGATGGATTGGCTGAGTAATTTATCCCCACTCAACCGCGCAACCTGCGCCGCCAGGTTGACGCAAAGCCCCTCGACACTTTCCATCTTGCACTTCCTCTCATATCAATGATTCAGCATTAATTCTGTCATAAAACCGCCACTTCCTACAGTGCCAAGCAGAAACAGGCAAATTTTAGGCAGGAATGAGCATCATTGCTGCTTAAGAATATTGTTAGGGTGGTAATCATTGTCGAGCGTAGCATAAATCAGCATAAATGCTGTTAGCTGCTAGGCTTGAGGAAGCACGTGAGGTTTTGCGAAACCTTCATCCGATTACATCTGATTAAAATCACCGGTTAAACAGGAGAGACTCATGGCAACGCAACCCATCATCAAGCTTCACGATGGCAACAAGATGCCTCAGTTAGGACTCGGCGTATGGAAGGCCAGCAACGAAGAGGCCAGCAATGCCGTTACCACGGCAATCGATACCGGTTACCGTCACATCGATACCGCCGCCATTTATGAAAATGAGGAAGGCGTAGGCGAAGCACTGAGCACCATCAGTGTTCCACGTGAAGAGTTGTTTATCACCACTAAATTGTGGAATGACGATCAGTTGCATGCGCAGGACGCGCTGGAAACCAGCCTGAAGAAACTACGCCTCGACTATGTTGATCTTTACCTGATCCACTGGCCGAAAGCCGATCAGGGCAATTTTGTAGCCGCCTGGAAGCAACTGCAGAAACTGAAAGAGCAAGGTCTGGCGAAAAGCGTCGGCGTGTGTAATTTCCATATTCCGCATCTGCAAAAACTTAAAGATGAAACCGGAATTTTCCCGGTGGTGAATCAGATTGAGCTGCACCCGCTACTGCAACAGCGTCAGCTGCATGCCTGGAACGCCACACATAACATTGCTACCGAAGCCTGGAGCCCGCTGGCACAGGGCGGCGATGGCGTCTTCGACCAGCCGCTGATCCAAAAGCTGGCGCAGAAGTATGGCAAAACCCCGGCGCAGGTGGTGATCCGCTGGCATCTGGACAGCGGCCTGATCGTTATTCCTAAATCCGTGACGCCAAAACGCATCCGCGAAAACTTCGAGGTGTTTGATTTCAAACTGGAGAAGGAAGAGCTGGCAGAAGTGGCTAAACTGGATGCCGGTAAGCGCTTAGGACCGGATCCTGATACGTTTTGATGCCGTCAGTAAATGCAAAAACCCGCCTTGGCGGGTTTTTTTATGCCGATCGAGGGCTAACCGACGTTACATCGACGGCGTGATGATCATCTGGCCGGTGGTGCCACGGTCGGCCATCTCCAGTGCACCGCTGTAGTAGAGGAACGGGAAATGCTCGTACGAGGGCTGGTTGAAATAGACCAGCAGTTCGACATCGCCATCGACCCACACCGTGTCTTTGAACCCGGCATCTTCCACCAGCGGTGCAGCACCGTTGACGCTTTTCACCAGGAAGGAGACGCCCTGCACATGGAACGGCTGCGGCATGTCAGCATGCACATTCCAGCGCTCCCACGTGCCTTGCTGAGCGGTAACGTCAATACGATTAATGTCCCACAGAGCACCATTAATGCCCGGCTGGCTGTCGCCCAGACGGAATTCCCGGGTACGGCCCACGCTGCCGCTGAGGATTTGGTCGGCCAGCAGACGCATCGGCAGATTGTCGGTCACCAGCGGCAACAGGCCGGTTGGTTTTAGCGTCAGCACCAGGGTAGAAACCAGAATGCTGGACGGTTCGAACAGGCCACGGATGCGGTCCATCACGCTCGCGGCTTCACCGGCGGTGATCGACACTTCGTCGCCCTGCGACATGTCAATCAGCACTTCGCGACGCTCGCCGGGCGCCAGTGATAACCGCTGAACGCTGACCGGCGCAGGTAAGAAACCCAGATCAGAGCCCACCACGTGGAAAGCACGGTTGTCAGTGAGGCTCAGTTGATAACGGCGGGCGTTGGAAGCATTGAGCAGACGCAGGCGCACCCAGCCACGTGACACCTCCACAAACGGCCCCTGTACGCCGTTGACCAACATAGTGTCACCAAAAAAACCGCCGGACGCCGGCGTGTCGTACTGTGGCACGCCGAAGTTGTCGAGGCGCTTATCCTGAATGATCACCGGGAAGTCATCCACACCGTAGTGGTTGGGTAGCGGTAAGTTTTTGCTGATTTCATCTTCGACCAGCCACATGCCTGCCAGCCCATTATAGACATGAGGTCCCATGCGGTTTGGGGTGTTGGCGTGGTACCAGCAGGTCGCGGCAGGCTGACGAATAGGCAGCACTGGCGACCAGTCAACACCGGGAGAAATCATGCGAGCACCGCCACCGGCGAGCGTACCCGGTACCTGCAGGCCGCTGACGGTCATCGAGACCGGTTCAGACAAGCGGTTACTGTAAATCAGTTTGACGTCATCGCCGTTGTAAACCCGAACCGTTGGGCCGAGATACATGCCGTTGAACCCCCATACCGGGGCCTTGTTACCGCCCAAAAACGCCCAGTGAGCAGACTGCATCGTCAGAAATAGCGGCTGACCACGGCGGGATTCAATCAGGGGTGGAACAGGTAATGCCGGTTGCGATCCGCTCGCTTGTGCCCTCAGTGGCAATGCACCCGCGACCAAAGCCAGGCCGGATGCTTGCAGAAACGAGCGACGACTGAGTGACATATTTTCTCCATGAAAACAAAATCAAAGCTGTGTTAATTGCCCATGGCCATCATTGGCGGCAGGCGGAAATAAGGATTATTTTTTGCCTTTCGCTGCGGCTTCGCGCTCAGCAACTTCGGCGTCCAGCTCGGCAATCTTGTCGGCCATAATCTGATGGCAATGATTAGACAGTTCACGCAGCCGCTCTTTGCCGTACTGCGCAGTATCAATCGGCGGCAGCATCTCAATGATCACCAGCCCGTTGGACCAGCGGTTGAGTTTGATTTTGTCATTGGTATTGGACACGCAGATCGGCACGATAGGCACGCCTGCGGAAATCGCCGCATGGAATGCGCCGGTTTTAAACGGCATCAGACCACGGCCACGGCTGCGCGTACCTTCCGGGAACATCCAGATGGAGATATTTCTCTTATTGATGTGATTGACCACCTGAGAGATGGTGCCGTGCGCTTTAGTGCGGTTATCACGGTCAATCAGCAGGTTGCCGGTCAGCCAGTAGAGCTGGCCAAAGAACGGGATCCACGCCAGGCTTTTTTTGCCGACGGTCACCGTTCTTGGCTGAACCATTGAGGACACGGTCACCATGTCATAATTGTTCTGATGGTTGGCAATGTAGATACAGTTGCCGTAGTGCGCCGCTTCAGGCGGAATACGCTTTTCCACGGTAATACCCAGAACCGGTGCCAGACGTCCGAACATATGGCCGAAAGTCGCCACGTGTTTGGGATTTCGCGGACTAAACAGGCAATACACACAGCCCAGAATGGACAGCAGAATTGAATAAATAACGACGATGATCAGACGCAAAATAAATAACATAACATCCTCTTAAGCATACCGCCGGAGCCAGCAGGAAACCTCGCAGCCACCTTCCCTCCGCGCTGGGCTATTCTCAGGCCTCAGCCAGCGCTATACAACGGTTTTGTTTATACATTTGTAAAATTTTTGCGCTCTGTTACAACGTCGAAACAGCCTCGCGTTAACAAAGCATTCAGGGCACAAATGTGCCCTGAATCATCCGGCCAGGCCGGTTACCTGATGGCGTTACTCTTCGCTGTCGCCCCCAGACTTACGCAACGGCGAGTCAACTTCAACACGATCGATACGTTGCAGGCCACGTGGCAACAGCGTTCCTTTGCGGCCACGTTCAGCGCGGAATTTCTGTAGCTCTTCCGGTCGCAGCGTCAGCTTACGTTTGCCGACGTACAAGGTCAGTGACGTCTGTGGTGCCAGCACCAGCAGCCAGACCAGTTTGTCTTCACCGGATGCCGCCTGCGCCGAAGGAATGGAAACAATTTTGTTGCCCTTTCCTTTTGACAGTTGTGGCAAATCGGCGACGGGGAACAGCAACATGCGGCCTGCAGCAGTGATTGACAGCAACATGTCATCGTCACCGTGCAGTTCGATTGGCGGCAGCACTTTAGCGTTATCCGGCAAGGTGATCATCGCTTTACCGGCACGGTTACGCGCCACTAAATCGTTGAAGGTACAGACGAAACCGTAACCGGCATCCGATGCCATCAACAGTTTTTGATCGTCCGCTGCCATCAGCACCTGTTCAATTGTCGCGCCCGGCGGTGGCGTCAGTTTACCCGTCAGTGGCTCGCCCTGCCCGCGCGCTGAAGGCAGCGTCATCGGGTCCAGCGCGTAACTGCGCCCGGTGGAGTCAATAAAGACCACCGGCTGATTGCTCTTGCCTTTGGCAGCAGCGCGGAAGCTGTCACCGGCTTTATAGCTCAGGCCCGTGGCATCAATGTCGTGGCCTTTGGCACTGCGCACCCAGCCCATTTCAGACAGCACAATGGTCACCGGCTCAGACGGCACAAAGTCGTGCTCGCTCATGGCTTTGGCTTCTTCGCGCTCGGTGATGGGTGAACGGCGATCGTCGCCATAGGCTTCAACGTCGGCCTGAATTTCTTTGCGGATCAAGGTACTGAGTTTGCGTTCAGACCCCAGCAGTGCCTGAAGCTGATCACGCTCTTTGGCCAATTCAGCCTGCTCGCCGCGGATTTTGACCTCTTCGAGTTTGGCCAAATGGCGCAATTTCAACTCGAGGATGGCTTCGGCCTGCGTTTCACTCAGTGCAAAGCGCGCCATCAAAACCGGTTTCGGTTCATCTTCAGTACGAATGATATGAATGACTTCGTCAATACTCAGGAAGGCAATCAGTAAACCTTCGAGGATATGCAGTCGTTTCATTACCTTATCGAGACGGAAGTTAAGGCGGCGGCGCACGGTATCGCGACGGTAGGCCAGCCATTCAGTCAGGATTTCCACCAGCCCTTTCACCGACGGGCGGTTATCCAGGCCGATCATGTTCATGTTGATGCGATAACTGCGTTCCAGATCGGTGGTCACAAACAGGTGGTTCATTACCTGATCGAGATCGACACGATTGGAGCGCGGCACCACCACCAGACGGGTAGGATTTTCGTGATCGGATTCATCACGCAAGTCTTCCACCATCGGCAGCTTTTTATTGCGCATCTGGCTGGCGATTTGCTCCAGCACTTTGGCGCCGGACACCTGATGCGGCAAGGCGGTGATCACCGCGCTGCCGTCTTCTTTGTGCCACACGGCGCGCATACGCACCGAGCCTTTACCAGACTCGTAAATTTTACGGATTTCGTTACGTGGGGTAATGATTTCGGCTTCGGTCGGGAAGTCAGGTCCCTGCACGAATTCCAGTAAATCTTCCAGCGTACTGCCCGGTTTTTCCAGCAAGGCAATGGCGGCGTTGGCCACTTCGCGGATGTTGTGCGGCGGAATGTCCGTCGCCATCCCCACGGCAATCCCGGTGGTGCCGTTCAGCAAAATATTGGGCAGGCGCGCAGGCAGGGTTTTGGGCTCCTGCATGGTGCCGTCAAAGTTAGGCACATAGTTAACCGTGCCCTGGCCCAGTTCGCGCAGCAACACGTCAGCGTATTTCGACAGACGCGATTCGGTATAGCGCATAGCGGCGAAGGATTTCGGGTCATCCGGCGCCCCCCAGTTTCCCTGACCGTCCACCAGCGGGTAACGGTAAGAGAACGGTTGCGCCATCAGCACCATGGCTTCATAACAGGCGCTGTCACCGTGCGGATGGTATTTACCCAGCACATCACCGACGGTACGGGCAGATTTTTTGAATTTGGCGTTGTTACTCAGGCCCAGCTCGGACATCGCATAAATAATGCGGCGTTGCACCGGTTTAAGGCCGTCACCGATAAACGGCAGCGCGCGGTCCATGATCACATACATGGAATAGTTGAGATAGGCGTTCTCAGTAAACGTGTGCAGCGCTAAACGCTCTGTACCGTCATGAGTTATTTCGCTCATTGGTTAATCCTCAGACCCGTGGCGTTATCGTTTTTGGAAAATCAGGAACTTCACACTCGCAGGGGTAGCGAGGCTATGATGCCCGCGATAGTACATCATCTGCCTTATTCCTGTCACAGTTGCTGTGCACCTGCCCGCTCCCGCCGTCATGAACTGTTAAAAAATGGCTCAAAAATGTTCCTGCTGCGTCATTGAACGGCGCTTTATTGCATCTGAGTCAATAGTCTTGTGCGCAATATCACATTTTTCCGCAAAGCGGTTTTGAGTAAACTGTTAGACAACAGTTTATCAACGAGGCCCTTCAGCATGAGCAATATCCTGATTATTAACGCCGGTAAAACCTTCGCCCACTCAAAAGGCGCACTGAACAACAGTCTGACTGAGGTCGGCTCAAGCTTCCTGCGCGACGCCGGTCACGACGTGCGTGTGACAGTGCTTGAAGAGGGTTATGACATTCAGACCGAAATCGAAAGTTATCTCTGGGCAGACGCCATTATTTATCAGCAACCAGGCTGGTGGATGGGGATGCCGTGGACACTGAAAAAATATATCGACGAAGTCTTCACCGAAGGTCACGGCAAGCTGTATGCCAGTGATGGCCGTACCCGTGCTGACGCTGCACATAAATATGGTTCAGGCGGCCTGTTGCAGGGCAAGAGCTATATGCTGTCCGTCACCTGGAATGCCCCGCTGGAAGCTTTTGAAGATAAGGAGCAATTCTTCCACGGCGTTGGCGTTGACGGCGTATACCTGCCGCAACACAAAGCCAACCAGTTTATTGGCCTGGATACCCTGCCTACTTTCATGTGTAACGACGTGATGAAGCAGCCAGATATCGAAGGTGATTTTGCCCGTTACCGCGCGCACCTTGAATATGTATTTGGTCAGGCTTAAGTTTACTCTTCGCATCAACATTTTCTGACAGGCACCAAGAGGATTTTATGATCACTGTTATTGCCGAAATCAAAGTAAAACCGGGCCGCCGCGACGCGGTACTGGAGAAAATCATCGCGCTGTTGCCAAGCGTTCTCGCAGAGAAAGGCTGTCACCGCTATGAGCCCTACGTTGATTTCAACGGTCAGATCCCATGGCGCAAAACCGTGCCAGACTCCATCTTCATGCTGGAAGATTGGGAAAGCCTGGCGCACCTTGAAGCGCATCAGCAGGCCGCGCATATGGACAAGCACCGCGAAAACATCAAAGCCGACGTGCTCGATGTGGTGATTCATATTATTGAGAAAGCATGATTTTTGGGATGTGAGACTGAGATACACGGGGCGACCGTCGCGTGAAGCCTCCCTCCGGGAGCTTCTTCGCAACGTTTCCCCTAAAATCTGACATTTTATAAAACAGAAACAAAAACGCCGGAGCGGTAAAGCGTCCGGCGTTTTTTATGGCAGAAACCAACCGGTTTACACGTCCAGTTCGGCGGTATCGCCTTTTTCCTGTAACCAGTTACGGCGGTCTTCAGAACGTTTCTTCGCCAGCAGCATGTCCATCATGCGCAGGGTCTGATCGATGTTCTCTTCATCGATGGTCAACTGCACCAGACGACGGGTATTCGGATCCAGCGTCGTTTCGCGCAGCTGTAATGGGTTCATCTCACCCAGACCTTTGAAGCGCTGGACGTTAGGTTTGCCCTTCTTGCGTTTCAGTTGATCCAGCACGCCCTCTTTTTCCTGCTCATCCAGGGCATAAAATACTTCTTTGCCCAGATCGATACGGTATAACGGCGGCATGGCGACATAAACGTGTCCACCGCGCACCAAGGATCGGAAGTGACGGACAAACAGCGCGCACAGCAGCGTGGCGATGTGTAAGCCGTCAGAGTCCGCATCCGCAAGGATACAAACCTTACCGTAACGCAGCTGGGTCAAATCTTCGCTGTCAGGATCGATACCGATCGCCACAGAAATGTCGTGCACTTCCTGCGAGGCCAACACTTCATCCGAAGAGACTTCCCAGGTATTGAGGATCTTACCCTTGAGCGGCATGATCGCCTGATATTCACGATCGCGCGCCTGTTTGGCGGATCCGCCTGCCGAGTCCCCTTCCACCAGGAAGAGTTCGGTCATGTTCAGATCTTGCGAGGTGCAGTCGGCCAATTTACCCGGCAGCGCAGGGCCGCTGGTCAGCTTTTTACGCACCACTTTCTTCGCGGCGCGCAGACGACGCTGCGCGCTGGAAATGCACAGTTCGGCCAGCTGTTCCGCAGCCTGCACGTTCTGATTCAGCCACAGGCTGAAAGCATCTTTCACCACGCCGGACACAAAGGCCGCGCACTGGCGTGAAGAGAGACGCTCTTTGGTCTGACCGGCGAATTGCGGATCCTGCATTTTCACCGACAGCACATAGGCACAACGTTCCCAGATATCTTCCGCCGAGAGCTTCACACCGCGCGGTAAAATATTGCGGAATTCACAGAACTCACGCATGGCATCGAGCAGCCCCTGACGCAGGCCGTTGACGTGCGTACCGCCCTGCATGGTCGGGATCAGGTTGACGTAGCTTTCGGTCAGCAATTCACCGCCTTCTGGCAGCCACAGTAAAGCCCAGTCTACCGCTTCGGTATCACTGGCGAATGTGCCGACAAAGGCCTTTTCCGGCAAGGTGATCAGACCGTTGACCGCTTCCATCAGGTAGTCAGTCAGGCCATCTTCATAGCACCAACGCTGCTCGGTGTTGTTTACCTTGTCTTTGAAAACGATTTCAACGCCGGGGCACAATACCGCTTTGGCTTTCAGCAAATGGCTGAGGCGGCTGACCGAGAAACGCGGGCTGTCAAAGAAGCTGACGTCTGGCCAGAAGTGAACACTGGTACCGGTATTGCGTTTACCGCAGGTGCCGGTAACGTGCAAATCCTCAACCTTGTCACCGTTCTCAAACGCCATTTCATACACTTCGCCACCGCGTTTCACCGCCACTTCAACCCGGGTTGACAGGGCGTTGACCACGGAAATCCCCACGCCGTGCAGGCCGCCGGAGAACTGGTAACTTTTGTTGGAGAATTTACCGCCCGCATGCAGGCGACAAAAAATCAGTTCTATTGCCGGGACACCCTCTTCCAGGTGAATATCCACCGGCATACCGCGACCGTCATCGGTGACTTCCAGTGACTGGTCGGCGTGCAGGATCACTTCAATACGTTTCGCGTGACCGGCTAAGGCCTCATCGACGCTGTTATCAATGACTTCCTGACCAAGGTGGTTTGGTCGTGTGGTGTCGGTGTACATACCGGGGCGACGACGCACCGGCTCAAGACCGCTAAGGACCTCTATGGAATCCGCGTTATAAGTTGATTGGCTCATCGTTGAATATTCGTGGCTCATAGGTTGGGAAACATTCGTTGGGCGGGCGCTGCGGGGTCTGCGGGTCGGAAAGTCCTCCGGGAGAAACTCACCCTGACGATTCAGTCCGATGCCAGACCCAGGAAATCAATAATCGGCGAAAAATAGCGTTCGAAGCCGACAAAAGTATGATTTCCCTCAGGTTCAATCGTCTGTCGGCAAGTGGTGTAATACGCCACGGCCTGACGGTAATCGAGGATTTCATCGCCCGTTTGCTGAAGTAACCACAGTAAATCCGGTGACTCCAGCGGTTCGACCTGCATCACTTTCAGATCGTAAACGTGGCGTGACTCTAACACATATTGCTGCCCGGTGTAGGGGTTCTCGTTCTGCCCGAGGTAGTCGATCAGCAGCTCAAAAGGCCGCACGGCAGGGTTGACCACTACCGCTGGCACCATAAAGCACTGAGACAACCAGGTGGCGTAATAACCGCCCAGCGAGGAGCCGACAATGCCCAGTTTCTGCCCGGATTTTTGCATCACCAGCGATTCGAGCTGCTCCGCCGCATCGGACGGAAAAGGCGGCAATTGCGGCACCACCATGTCAATGTGCGGATGCTTTTCCGCCAGCCACTGTTTCAGCAGCGTGGCCTTGGCCGACTGTGGCGAACTATTGAAACCGTGAAGATAGAGTAAGGAGCTCATTCGTAACCGTCCGCATCCGTGTCCGGGCTGAACTCATCCGTGTCCAGACGGAATACCTGCGTTTCTACCCGCCCATCAGGACAGAGGTCAAGATAGCGCCAGCCGGGGGCGGCCGTATCGATGGTGAAATTGGTGCAGTGCGGTTTGAACTGTACACAGGTCGATGGCGTGGCATACAGACGCTTGCCGTACCAGTCGAGATCCAGCTCCTGATGAATATGGCCGCAGAGCAAGGTGTTGACCTTCGGATAGCGCGCCAGCACGTTGGCCAGCATGTGCGCATTACGCAAACTGTGCTGATCCAGCCAGGTACAACCTGAAGGCAATGGATGGTGATGTAACATAATCAGGGTGTAACGGTCAGGGTAAGCATCCAGACAGCGTTCCATCCATTCGAGCTGATATTCACTGACATGACCATGCGGTACGCCGAACACCTGCGTATCGAGCAGCAGCACCTGCCAGAGATCGCCGAGCAGCACTTGCTTGGACGGATGAATACCGGCGGCTTGCAGCGCATCGACCATGGCGGGCTGGAAATCATGATTACCAGGCAGCCAGACACAAGGCGCAGGCAGTTCATTAATGCCATGGGCAAAGTGATGATAGGCCTCCAGGGATTGATCCTGAGCCAAATCGCCAGTCGCTGCGATGATATCGACCTCGCGGTTCTGTGCTTTTATAGCGTCCAGCACAGCGCGATAGCTGCGGAAGGTGTTCACCCCCAACAACGTTTCGTTCTCACCGGCAAAGAGATGAGTATCTGTAATTTGCAGAATTCTGACTTTGGCGCCATTCACCAAAGGCAGTTTAAACAGGCTTTCCAAGTAGTGTCCTTTGTTATGAAGTCTGTCTAACAAACCGGAACGGCCATCGCTCCATGCGCAAGGCAATAACGCAACCAGTCCGCAAGGAACTGGTTGATTTGATGCTTTTCATCACGCTGATGCAACTTTTTATTAGGATAATCATAGCGTGCTTTGAAGCGAAAGATCTGCTGACTTGCACACACTTCGGCAACCATCGCATCGTGATAAAGACGCACGGTCAATGAAGGCAGGCTCCAGTAGCTGACCGCCGGAGCGGTCTGTTTTATCTCAACCAGGGTGGTATAACGCGTAGACTCAATCACGGTCAGACGGTAGGTTGCGCTACTCACCTGATAAGTTGCCATTTCGCCGACTTCATCATTACGCGGCATTAAACGGCGCAGTTGTGCGAAATTGGTTTCGCACAGTCTCATCATTTCAGGGAAATCAGGGGTATAGCGCTTAATCATCAGTGGGACCACTCTTTTCTCAGGGATTCATGGTGCAGAGCCAGCCACTGCAAAGCAATCACTGACGCTGCATTATCAATTACGCCGTCCTCCACCCAGCGGTAAGCCTGTTCACGGCTCACCACATGCACGCGGATGTCCTCATTTTCAGCCGCCAGGCCGTGAATTCCCTGTGCCGTTGTTGCGTCGACTTCACCTACCATAATTGACAGGCGCTCACTGGTGCCGCCAGGGCTGGCAAGATAGCTCAGCGCGGGTTTACAGCGCCCAACAACGATATTAGCTTCTTCCAGTGCTTCGCGCCGGGCAACGTCTTCTACCGTTTCGCCCTCTTCAATAATACCGGCGACCATTTCCAGAAGCCATGGGGTATCACTGGAATCAATAGATGGAATGCGAATTTGTTCGATCAGCACCACTTCATCGCGCTGTGGGTCATACGGCAATAACACCGCGGCGTGCCCGCGTTCAAAAACTTCCCGCAACACTTCTCCGCTCATTTCGCCGCTGAACAAGCGATGACGAAAACGATAGGCGATAATTGAAAAAAAACCTTTATATCGCGTCTCACGTGCAATAATTTCTACATCATTCTGGCCGAAAGTAACCGGTGAACCTTTTAATGAACTCATCTCGCTTCTCCCTTATTTCCTCACACCGACAGATTATCGTCATTTGAGGTCAATTTGATGAAAATGCGCTAATAATAATCAAGCACGTTTGTGGTAGATTGAAACTAATTTGGGCGGTAAGGCACGTAAAGCCACTCAGTCCTTCCGCCAGTCTCTGATAGAATCCGCGTCTATTGGTATTTTGACAGCGTCACCATAACAACATTGCTGCACAACAAGGAATGCAAATGAAGAAACTGCTCCCCCTTCTAATCGGACTAAGCCTGGGCGGCTTTAGTGCGATGAGCCAGGCTGAAAACCTGATGCAGGTCTACCAGCAAGCCAGGGAAAGTAACCCGGATCTGCGCAAATCTGCCGCCGACCGTGATGCTGCATTCGAAAAAATCAACGAATCGCGCAGCCCTTTATTACCGCAACTCGGCTTGGGTGCGGATTACGATTATACCAACGGCTACCGCGATGCGAATGGTGTTAACAGCAACGTGACCAGCGCGTCCCTGCAATTGACCCAGACCATTTTTGATATGTCGAAATGGCGCGCACTGACCTTGCAGGAAAAAACAGCCGGTATTCAGGACGTCACTTTCCAGACGGCTCAGCAATCCTTGATCCTGAATTCAGCGACAGCCTATTTCAACGTGTTAAGCGCGATTGACTCCCTGTCTTACACTGAAGCTCAGAAGCAGGCGATCTACCGTCAGTTAGACCAGACGACTCAGCGTTTTAACGTGGGTCTGGTGGCCATTACCGACGTACAAAACGCCCGTTCGCAATACGACACGGTATTGGCTAACGAAGTGACTGCCCGTAATAACCTCGACAACGCACTGGAATCTTTGCGCCAGGTCACCGGGGTTTACTACCCGCAACTCTCTTCGCTGAACATCGACAGCTTCAACACCCAGCGCCCACAGCCGGTCGCCAGCCTGTTGAAAGAAGCCGAAAGCCGCAACCTGAGCTTGCTTTCTGCGCGCTTGTCACAAGATTTAGCCCGTGAGCAGATCCGTTACTACCAGACCGGCCACATGCCAACGGTAGACCTGACGGCATCCACTGGCGTGAGCAACACCAAGTATAACGGCTCGAACACTGGCGAATCATCCAGTACACGTGACTCCGATGCAGGCCAGAATAAAATCGGCATCAGCTTCTCTCTGCCACTGTACAGCGGCGGCTCGGTGACCTCTCAGGTCAAGCAGGCGCAGTACAGCTTTGTCGGCGCCAGCGAGCAGTTGGAAAGCGCGCACCGTTCCGTCGTTCAGACCGTGCGTTCTTCCTTTAACAACATTTCTGCGTCTATCAGCAGCATCAACGCTTATAAACAAGCCGTGGTTTCTGCGCAAAGTTCATTAGACGCAATGGAAGCCGGCTATCAGGTGGGTACCCGTACCATCGTTGACGTATTGGATGCGACCACCACGCTGTATAATGCCAAGCAACAGCTGTCAGCCGCTCGTTATAACTACCTGATTAACCAGTTAAATATTAAATCTGCGTTGGGTACACTGAACGAAAGTGATCTGATGGCGCTTAACGGCACGTTAGGCAAAGCGATTCCAACTACGCCTGACGCCGTCGCCCCAGAAAATCCACAGCAGGATGCTTCTGCAGACGGTTATGGTAATAATCAGAATGCAGCTCCGGCCAAAAAGAGCGTGCAGGCTGAGAAAGTGAGTTCTCCGGTAGTGAAACGCACTTCGGCGACCACCAGCACCCCAGCAGGCAGCACCAAGAAAAGCGACAATCCTTTCCAGAATTAATCTGGTTTGAGACGAACTTCCTCCGCTTTCGACCTAAGCAGCCTAAGGGCTGCTTTTTTTTGCCCACGTCACAGCCTTTCGTAAAGTCTCGTAACAATTACCCCTGACTGCTTTAACATTAACCGTCTTTACCCTATTCTTACGCACTACTGGGAAAGGGCAAAAAAGCCCTACACATGGGATATATACGATGAAACGGACACAAAACATCAACCTGGCTACCTTCCGGAAATCCTGGCGTAGCTACCGCATCACCCCCGTCGCTCTTGCCATTAGCGCCGTGTTTATGCTTTCTGCCTGTGAAAAAACCGATGAAACCGTCTCGCTGTACCAAAATGCGGACGATTGTTCAAAGGCCAACCCATCTAACAGCGCGCAATGTGCAGCAGCATATGACGCCGCCAAAAAAGAAGCGGAAAAAACCGCGCCGAAATACGCCAGCCGTGAAGAGTGTGTGGCTGAATTCGGTGAAGGTCAGTGTACTCAGACTCCAGCCCAGGCTGGCATGGCCGCTCAGCCTCAGCAAAGCGGCAGTTTCTGGATGCCACTGATGGCCGGTTACATGATGGGCCGCATGATGGGTGGCGGCGCGGGCTTTGCCCAGCAACCGCTGTTCACCTCAAAAAATGCCGCCAGCCCGGCTAATGGCAAATTCGTGGATGCCACCGGTAAAAGCTACGGACCCGCGACCGCAGGCGGACGTACCATGAATGTGCCGAAAACGGCGATGGCACCAAAGCCGCCTGTCACCAACACCATCACCCGTGGTGGCTTTGGTGAAAGCGTAGCAAAACAATCGTCTATGCAACGCAGCGCAACCGCAGCGCCGCGCAGCGCTGGACGCAGTATGGGTGGCTAAGAGACACACATGAAACGTTTAGCGATTGCAGAGCGTCCGAACTGGCGCGAAAAAGCCACCGAGTTCGGCTTCAATTTTCACACCATGTATGGCGAGCCGTACTGGTGTGAAGATGCCTACTATCAGTTCACGCTGGCGCAGATTGAAGAGATTGAAGACGCCACCGCTGACATCCATCAGATGTGTTTAAAAGTGGTGGAAAAGGTCATCGGTGACGATGCGCTGATGGCGAAATTCCAGATCCCGAAACACGTTTGGGATTTTGTCCGCAGCTCATGGAGAACTCAGCAGCCCTCGCTCTATTCCCGTCTGGATCTGGCCTACGACGGCGTTAACCCGCCAAAACTGCTGGAAAACAACGCCGACACGCCGACCTCATTGTATGAAGCGGCCTTTTTCCAATGGTTGTGGCTGGAAGATCAAATCGCCGCCGGTAAACTGCCGCAGGATGCCGATCAGTTCAACAGCATGCAGGAAAAGTTGATCGAGCGTTTCAGCGAGCTGAAAAACCAGCACGGCTTCTCATTGCTGCACTTCGCCTGCTGTGAAGACACCGAAGAGGATCGCGGCACGGTGCAATATTTGCAAGATTGCGCACAGGAAGCCGAGCTGGCCAGCGAATTTCTGTTTATTGAAGAGATCGGTCTTGGCGAGCGCGGTCAGTTTACCGATCCGCAGGATCAGGTGATCAGTAACCTGTTCAAGCTCTACCCGTGGGAATTCATGTTCCGCGAGATCTTCTCCACCAAGCTGGAAGATGCGGGCGTACGCTGGCTGGAACCGGCCTGGAAAGCGATTTTGTCGAATAAGGCGCTGCTGCCACTGCTGTGGCAAATGTTCCCGGACCACCCGAATCTGCTGCCGGCCTATTTCGCCGAAGACGCCCACCCGGAAATGGATCACTACGTGATCAAACCGCTGTTCTCCCGCGAGGGTGCCAATATCCGCATCATCGAAAAAGGGCAGGAAGTGGTGAGCGTGGATGGCCCTTACGGCGAAGAAGGCATGATCGTCCAGCAGTTCCATCATCTGCCAAAATTCGGCGACAGCTATACGCTGATCGGCAGCTGGCTGGTCAACGATCAACCCTGCGGTATCGGCCTGCGCGAAGATAAAGCGCTGATCACGCAGGATCTGTCCCGTTTCTACCCGCACGTGATCGTCGGTTAATCTTTCGGATCGACCAATAAAAACGGAGAGCGAATCACTTCGCTCTCCGTTTTTTATTGCCTGAAAACTTAACCTATTTGTACCGATAACATGCTCAGCGAACTCATCACAATTCCGTCCGTCGGCGTGGTGATCGCCTCTTCGCCATCCCACGCGCCCAGCACGTACAACAGCGGCAGATAGTGCTCGACTGACGGATTAGAGAGCGCTGCGCCGTCGTGCTGCATGAAATTGACCAGTGGATGGTCTTTGGCAGGCCCTTTCCAGTCAAGATTATCCAATACGTACTGGTTAAACGAGGCCGCCCACGGATAAGGCTCTGAATTACCTTCCCATTTCACCATCCGCAGGTTGTGCACCACGTTGCCGCTGGCAACTATCATCACGCCTTCATCACGTAAGGCTGCCAGTTTCCGGCCAATCTGATAGTGATATTCTGCCGGCTGCGTGCCGTCAATGCTGAGCTGCACGACAGGAATATCCGCCTCCGGGTACATTTTGATAAGCACGCCCCAGGTCCCATGGTCAAAACCCCACTCGCTGGTATCAGCGGTGACGTTGATGGGTTTGAGCAATTCCTGCAGCTGTTTTGCCAGCGCCGGTGAACCCGGTGCCGGATAACGTTTGTCGAACAGCGCCTGTGGGAAACCACCAAAATCATGGATGGTACGCGGGTTTTCCATCGCCGTTACCGCCGTGCGGCGGGTAAACCAGTGAGCAGACACGGCCACAATGGCTTTCGGCCGTGGCAAGGTTTCGCCCAGCGCCTGCCATGCACGAGTATAAGTGTTGTCTTCAAGCACGTTCATCGGGCTGCCGTGACCTAAAAACAGAGCGGGCATACGAGGGGAAGTCATAACGTTTTCCTTACCGCAAAGTGAAAAGAGTGGCAGAGCTCCCGGCGGGAGACCCTGCGCGATGAAAATACGTTACTCTTTTTCGAAGCCATACACAGCCGGATAACGATGATGAAGTTATTCAATAAATTTGAATACAGCAGACGTAAAAAAGGCCGCACGAGGCGGCCTTTCAACAGGAAGGAAAAACTCAGCTGGCTTGTTGCGTCTGCGCCTGACGGTAGGCCACCAGATCTTCGATGGTCAGCACCGGCATATCGTGTTTTTTGGCAAACACAATCGCTTCCGGCGCATGCGCCATGCTGCCGTCATCATTGGTCAGTTCACACAACACGCCAAAAGGTTTAAGGCCTGCCAGCGTCACCAGATCGATGGATGCTTCAGTATGACCGCCACGGGTCAGCACGCCGCCTGCCTGCGCGCGCAGCGGGAAGATATGCCCCGGGCGGTGAAGGTCAGAAGGTTTTGCGCCGTCTTTAATCGCAGTGCGAATGGTGGTGATACGGTCAGCTGCAGACACGCCAGTGGTCACCCCTTCAGCCGCTTCGATAGTCACGGTGAAAGGGGTCTGGAACTGGCTGGAGTTGTGCTCAACCATCATCGGCAGTTCGAGCCTTTTACGGCTGTCTTCGTTCATGGTGAGGCAAACAATGCCGCTGCCGTGGCGAATCGTCAGTGCCATTTGTGCAACCGTCATGGTTTCGGCGGCAAAGATTAAGTCGCCTTCGTTTTCACGATCTTCGTCATCCAGTACCATCACACCGCGGCCATTGCGTAATGCATCAAGTGCATGCTCAACGCGTTGAAGCGGTGTACCAAATTCGGAAAGTAGGGTCTGATTCATGGTAAAAATAACCTCATAAACTGTATATAAAATACATGGATTACCAGAATCAGGGCGTCTTGAGGAGTATCACTGTGGCGCAATAGTGCCGTGCAACAGTGTGAAAAAATAACGCAGCAGGCAAAGAAATATTGCCCGGCTTGAATCGTTACTCTCTCCCATCCGGACTTTAACCGTCGGCCCCGGAATTACACCGGATCTGCTGACCTCTAACCCCGAAGGGTTGAGCGCTCGCGGGCTTCCACTTAAGATGAAAATGAGTTCCATCAGTACTGCCTGTGGTTTACCGCCGGTGGGGACTTTCACCCCGCCCTGAGAATAAGCAGGTCAACTATAACGCCATTAAAAGGTCGGGGCAATGTGTCGAATGACCGATTAATGCCATCGGGAAGGTTTATAGAAATCACGTCTGCGATTACACTAGGGATAAGCGCCTACTTCGAAACAAGGTAACCCACATGATTGACCCGAAGAAAATTGAACAAATTGCCCGCCAGGTTCACGAATCTATGCCAAAAGGCATTCGCGAATTTGGTGAGGATGCTGAGAAGAAAATCCGTCAGGTTTTGCAGGCGCAGTTCAGCCGCATGGATCTGGTCAATCGTGAAGAGTTTGATGTTCAGACCCAGGTGTTGCTGCGTACCCGCGAGAAGCTGGTGGCGATGGAACAGCGCCTGACGGACCTGGAAGCCAAACTGACCGCGGCGCAAAAACCGCAGGATCCCGCTTAACACCTTCCGGTGGTTTTCGAACGTAAAAGGCCTGTTTCCACAGGCCTTTTTTAATGGCGATACGGCAGCTATTGCGCCTGTACGACCGATCGTGGCTTGGGCAACAAACGCCAAAGCGCAGCGAGCATCAGCAAGGCATACAACGACTTCCAGCCGACCATTGCCAGTAGCAGGCAGCACAGCAGGCTGCCCACCAGCGCCATCACTCTCGAACGCCCTTTCAGCAACCGCCAGCCGGCCAACATACACAGCAGATAGATCAGAATGAAGATGCCGTTGGCATAGACAATCAGCGCATCAAGCGGCAGATTCAGCCAGTAAATCAATAGCGTAAACAATATGCAACTGCCCACGACTGCGTTCAATGCGGCGACTGGCACGCGTTGCGCCGAGAGCTGTGCCAGACGGCTTTTCGGCTTCAACTGCGCCTGCGACCATACCAGCCTGGCAAAACTTTGCGTGTAGATATTCACGCTGGCAAAACAGGCCAGATAACCGATGATGCAGGCCACCCACAGCGCATGCTGACCAAACAGCTGCACCACGATGCCGGGCAGCGACGCCGCCGCCTCGCGCCCTTCTCCCCAGGCGTGAAATTTCAGCACCGCCACGGTACAACCCCAATAGACGGCGCCCGCCACCAGCATGCCAATCAAAAGGGCACGCGGGAAATCACGCTCAGGGTGACGAAATTCGGTCGCCAGATGCGCGAAGGCCTCCAGCCCGACAAAACACCAAAACATCACCGCCAGCGCATCAAACATCGAAGACGGTGACACATCCGCCACTTTCGGCAACGGGATCTGGCTGAGCGTGATCCCGCCCTTCCACCAGATGGCCACCACCAGCCCGACCACCAGAAAGGCAATCAACGTCTGAATGTTAGCGCTCGAACCCGCGCTGCGGGTGCCAAGAAACCAGATAGCAAACAGCGTCCCCAGTTGGACCAGCAGCAGATTGGTGCTGCTCCAGCCAAAGGCCGCCTGCCAGAATCCGGCTGCGATATGTAAGGCTGCGGGTAGCCCCACCGGGATCACCGAAAGAAACAACCAGCCGGTGACCCGCGCCATGTGCGGCCCGAACGCCGTACCGACAAAATGCGCCGCGCCGCCCGCACTGGGGAAATGCCGCCCTAACGCCGCAAAGCCGATGGCTATTGGGAAGACCAGCAGGATTAACACCGGCCAGGCCCACAGGCTGTCGTATTGCGCCAGTTGGGCGGCCAGTGCGGGCACCGCAAAAACGCCCGTCCCCAGCAATGAAGTAGAGAGCAGCCCGATGCCCTGTGCCAGCCCCAACTCCTGTTTTAATCCACTCACAAATGCCTCTTCTGCCGGAATAAGGTCTATAAAATAAAGGCCCGGCACAATGCCAGGCCTTCGCTGTTTCAGTGTCAGTCACCGCCGCAGTGATTAATCCTGCGCTTTGATCTGGTTGATAAGCTTGGTGGTGGATAAGCCATCTTCGAAGTTGAGCACCCGCACTTCGCCGCCGTTTGCCCAGACTTCCTCGCTACCGGCGATTTGCTCAGGTTTGTAATCGCCGCCTTTGACCAGCAGATCAGGAAGGATCCCGGCGATCAGTCGTTGCGGCGTATCTTCTTCAAATGCGACGACCCAATCCACTGCGCCCAATGCACCCAGCACAATCATGCGGTTTTGCAACTGATTGACCGGGCGAGTTTCGCCCTTCAGACGTTTGGTGGACGCATCGCTGTTGACCGCGACGATCAACCGGTCACCCAGTTTACGTGCGTTCGCCAGATAGGAGACATGCCCGGCATGCAGAATGTCGAAAATACCGTTGGTCATCACCACTTTTTCGCCGCGCTGACGGGCCATCGCCACCGCCGCTTTGAGTTCGGTCTCGGTCATAATGCCAAACCCGACGTCAGAACGCCCGCCGATCGCATTTTCCAGTTCAACCGGAGAAACCGTCGAGGTGCCGAGTTTACCCACAACGACACCGGCAGCGGCATTAGCGAGGAAGCAGGACTCTTCGAGGGAGTTCCCCGCCGCCAGAGCGGCCGCCAATACGCCGATCACCGTGTCACCGGCACCGGTGACGTCATACACTTCCTGCGCCTGCGTAGGCAGATGCAGCGGCTCTTTGCCCGGTTGCAGCAACGTCATACCGTGTTCGGAACGGGTCACCAGCAGCGCGGAGAGTTCGAAATCCGCCACCAGCTTCATGCCGCGTTCGACCAGTTCGCCTTCGTTTTTACAATGTCCGACCACCGCTTCAAATTCTGACAGATTAGGCGTCAGCAGCGTGGCACCGCGATAGCGTTCAAAATCAGAACCTTTTGGATCGATAAGCACCGGGACACCGGCTTTTTTCGCCAGCTGAATCATCGGCTGAACGTCCGTCAGCGCGCCTTTGGCGTAGTCAGACAGCACCAGCGCGCCGCTTTGCGGCAGGGCCTGTTCAATTTTTTGCAGCATGGGCTGGAGATCAACACCTTCAAAACCTTCTTCGAAGTCGAGGCGGATCAACTGCTGGTTGCGTGACAGCACGCGCAGTTTGGTGATGGTCGGGTGAGTGGGTATCGCCACGAAATCACACTGAACCTTTACTTCATCCAGACGCTGAGCCAGCGCACGGGCCGCATCATCAACACCGGTCAGGCCGATCAGGCGCGATCCGGCACCGAGGGACGCGATGTTCATCGCCACGTTGGCCGCGCCACCGGGGCGCTCCTCAATGGTGTTGACTTTCACCACCGGCACCGGCGCTTCCGGCGAAATACGGTTAGTCGGGCCATACCAGTAGCGGTCTAACATTACGTCACCCACTACCAGCACACCGGCACGGTGAAAATCAGGCAGAGTCACTTTCATCCCATACTCCAAAACAGGTAAAACCTGACATAAAAATAGTGCGGGGATAATATCACAAGCCATTATCCTCCCCGAAAAAACCGTCACAACGGAGATTTATCCTATCAGCCGAGCCAGGCATTCCAGCTGGCGGTGATTTGGTTGCGTTCCGTAATAAAAGCGTCGGCAGCCACTTTGCCGCTGTGTTCTTGTAACGCCAGATGGTGTATTTCATCGCGAAGCGTGACATACGCATGTTTCAGCCGCAGCGCTTCCTCTTCCGGCATGATGTCGTACTGCGCCATCAGTTCGAAAATACGCACATTGTCCGACCAGCGCGTCAGGCCGGGCTCATCGTGGGCAAAGCGCAGAACCAGATATTGTGCAATGAATTCAATGTCGGTGATGCCGCCTGGATCGGCTTTCAGATCAAAGGAATCACGCTTTTTACTGCCCAGATGGGCATACATTTTTTCGCGCATTTCGCGCACTTCTTTGCGCAGCGCATCGGCGTCACGCTGGCGGCATAAAATCTCACGCCTTGTGGCGTTGAACTGTCGGGTCAGTTGCGGGTCGCCGTAGACCACGCGGGCACGCACCAGCGCCTGATGCTCCCAGGTCCAGGCTTCGTTTTGCTGATAATCGGCAAAGGCCTCGATGGTGCTGACCAGCATCCCCGCCGCCCCGGAAGGACGCAGACGGGCGTCCACTTCGTACAAAATACCGGACGAGGTGCGGGTGCTGAACAGGTGCATGATCCGCTGGGCGAGGCGCAGATAGAACTGGCGGCCGTCGATGCTGCGTTCGCCGTCAGTCATCACTTCTGGCGCGCAGTCGAGCAGGAAGACCAGATCCAGATCTGAGCTGTAGCCCAGCTCCCATCCGCCCAGTTTGCCGTAACCGACCACCGCAAAACCGCGCCCTTCGCGATGTTGCAGATGAGTGGGCTGACCATAACGGGTGATCATCTGGTCCCACGCCTGCTGGATCACCGCTTCGAGGATCGCTTCGGCCAGATAAGTCAGATGGTCGCTGACCTTCATCACCGGCAGTGCGCCTGAAATGTCACCGGCGGCAATGCGCAGATGCTGTGCCTGCTTAAACTGGCGCAGTGCCTCCAGTTGCTGCTCTTCGTCATCGGCAGGAACCCGCAGTAAAAACTGACGAAGTTCATCGCGGTAGGCGTCAGGCACGGTCGGCTGATAAAGAGTGCGGGAGTCGAGCAGTTCGTCAAGCAACAGCGGGTGGCGCGCCAGCTGGTTTGCCACCATCGGCGAGGCGGCGCACAGCCGGACCAGCTGTTTCAGTGCGCCCGGATACTCCACCAGCAGTTCGATATAAGTAGTACGGGTCACAATATTGAGCAGCAATAAGGTCAGGCGCTGCAGGGTAATATCGGCATTTTTGTAAGCGCACACTTGCGCTAGCAAGCTTGGCATCAGTAAGTCGAGCTGTTCGCGGCCGCGTGGCCCAATGGTGCGTTTGTCCACGTCGCGGCGGAATTCAGCAATCTGACGCAATAAACCACTCTGCGCAACAGGTGCCATTTGCGGCACCAAATCCGCGATGTCAGTCACTTCCAGCGCGTCAATCCACAAGCTGCTAAATTGTGCATGCTGCGCATCTTCTCCCGCGTCCGGCGTGTCATCACCAATCAGATCGTCAAATACGGCGCGGACTGCCTGCATATGGCTATGCAAACCGTCGAGCAGCGAGGGCCAGTTGGCAAACTGCATTCCCCAGGCCAGCCGCGCCTGATTAAGTTCATCGGCGGGCAGCGTCTGGGTCTGTTCGTCGGCAATGGCCTGCAACAGATTTTCCAGACGGCGCAGGAACAGGTAGCTGGCGCGCAGTTGCTGCACCTGCACTGTCGGCAGTAATCCCAGCTCGTCCACCGCCTGTAAGGTCGGCAGCAATGAGCGCTGCTGCAACGACGGCTCACGGCCACCGCGGATCAGTTGAAAGACCTGAGCGATAAATTCGATTTCACGAATGCCGCCCGCACCCAGCTTAATATTGTCTTTCAGGCCACGACGGCGAACTTCGCGGGCAATCATGCCTTTCATGTTACGCAGCGACTGAATGACGCTGAAGTCGATATAGCGACGGAAGACAAAAGGCATCAGCATTTTGCGCAATTCCTGGCTGCTGCTGTCCTCCGCGCCACCCATCAGCCGCGCCTTGACCATGGCGTAACGCTCCCAGTCACGCCCCTGCTCCTGGTAATAATCCTCCAGCGCCGGGAAGCTCATCACCAGCGGGCCGCTGTCGCCGAATGGCCGCAGGCGCATGTCCACGCGATAGACAAAGCCGTCGATAGTCGGCTGATCCAGTGCTTTGATCAGCCGCTGGCCGAGACGGGTAAAGAACTGCGCGTTATCCAGCTGGCGGCGTCCGCCCTGCGTCTGGCCGTTTTCAGGATAAGCGAAAATCAGATCGATATCGGACGAGAAATTGAGCTCACCGCCCCCCAATTTGCCCATGCCCAGGATCAGCAGTTTTTGCGGCACACCCTCGGCGTTGACAGGCGTACCGAACTCCCGGCAGCAGGCGTCGTATAACCATTCACGGGCGCTGACGATCAGCGTTTCAGCCAGTTCGCTCAGTTGACGCAATGTCTCTTCGCACTCACTGGTCATTAACGCCTGCGACCAGGCAATGCGCGTCAGAATACGCTTGCGAAACAGGCGCAACGCCTTCATCAGTCCGGCCTCATCGCTGACTGCCGCCAGCGCCTCGCTCAGCCAGTCGCCGTAGTGCTGCCACTCCGTGGCCTGCGGCGGATATTGCACAATCTCATGCCACCACGCGGGGAAAGCCAGTAAGTTTTCACTGATAAAATCACTGGTGGCAACCACGGCCAGCGCCTTTTCATCAATGTCCGGCAACGCTTGCGGATGTTCCTGACAGCGTAAAATAAAGCTGTCGGCCTGACTTTGCAGTGTGGGAGTGTGTGGCAACATGAGATCGGGTTCCTTTCGCAAAAAAGCCTGAGTCAGACTCAGGCTACTTGTTCAATTAAACTTCAACCATAAACCAAAAGCGGGACAGACAACTTATCTGGCAATTTTACCGTTGAGCCAGAAAGCATCCATCATGACGGCGTGCTGACGGGCCGAATCTTCCCAGGCATGTTGCTGCTGAACGATAGCCTGTTGCAGCTCCAGCCAACCATTGATGTACGGCGAGCTATCCTCTTCTGGGTAAGCGCCTGCTAACATGTGGAAGGAGATAATGTGGCGTTTCAAACGGGCCAACTGGTCGCGGAAAGCGTCTTCATCCAGTGGCTGGCCGAATACGTCTTTGAGTTCAGCGGCGGTACGGCCCAGCATGATGTCAGCAAAACGCTTGAAGGAACCGTCGAGTTTCTTCTGGGCCTTCTCATCAATGAAGGGTTTCCACGCCTGTGTCGCTAACCAAGATGTGAGCGCCAACTTACATTGCAGATAGGCCGCGCTGTAGCAAACGGCTTCAGCATCTGCGCCCTTTTTCTCCAGCAGCGGCACTAAATCGGTCAGCAACGCACGCAGTTCAGTAGAGGCTTTACGCGGAATAAGCCCGCCGAAGATGACCAGAATCTGGCGTACGGTTTCAACGGCCTGCAGTACGGTCAAACGCACGGTTTTATCGCCGCGTACCCACAGTTCTTCATGGTACTGCCAGTGATCCATCGCCAGCGCCAGCGTATCCGCCATAGCCTGCTCAACAGTCGCCTTCGGCGCAGCCTTAAATACCGGCAAAGGACGCGGCTCACGGGCCGGATTGCCTTTAGCCAGATGGTAACCGCGTGCGGCTTTACTCAGGCCACCCTGACGTAACCCGCCGTTTTGCCCAATCAGTGCCGCCAGCGCCAGTAAATCAGCGGTGTTGCCTTTTTTCAGCTCCAGCTCAATTTCAGACAGCGGCTCAGAAAGCTCACCGGCCACCACTTCACCCTGATCAAGGCCCAGTTCTATCTCACTTTGCTGGTAAGTGATCACCCACTTCTCACGCGTGAAGGTGGTGCTAAACAGCGGCAGTAAGGCTTTTTGCAATGCGGCGACTTTGCAACCTTCCGGCCAGATATCTTTTGGAAAAGCGCTCAGTTTCAACGTTGGTTTTTTCAGCTCAACATTGTACTCAGGGCGCTGGTGCAGGCCACCCACCACGCTGCCGGCGGTTTTGATGGTCATTTCATATTGATCGTCGAAACCGCGAATACGCAGACCCATATCATGGTTGCGCATCCAGTTGTCGGCAGTTTCGTAATAGATGTTGGTCAGTTTTTGCGGTGCCGCATGTTGGCTGTCAAATTGCGCCAGTTGCTCGGGCAATTCGGCGATAGCAGCGGCAGTGGCGATAAATTTTAATTCTATTTCTACGGTCATAGTGATTTCACACCGGGTTCTGGATGTCAAAAGGCTGTATAAAGCCGACAAAAGGCGTTAGTGATAGAAAGGAATTCTATCACAGGGTCTGGATGCAAGCCGCATATCAAGGGATAGTAAGATAGTTCCCATTCCTGTTTATGCATTGCGTCGTCAAACTGTTGCCCTTAGTATCAACCGCTCATGACGTCGGTTCACACATCGCGTTCCATAAATTCACTCAGAAACGATGAAAAAATGCAGAAATTACGCCTAATTGGTCTCGCTTTGCTTAGTTTAAGCATCACTTGGGGCGCTCACGCTGATGAAAAGCGCTACATTTCCGACGATCTGATCACCTATATCCACAGCGGTCCGGGTAATCAATATCGTATCGTAGGGACGTTGAATGCCGGTGAACAGGTCACCCTGCGCAGCGTCAATGACAGCACTAAATATGGTGAGATTGTTGATTCAAAAGGCAAAACTGCCTGGATCCCCCTCGACCAGTTGAGCAACGTTCCCAGCATCCGTACCCGTGTTCCCGATCTGGAACAGCAGGTGAAAACGCTGACAGACAAATTGACCAATATCGACTCAAGCTGGAACCAACGTACTGCTGAAATGCAGCAAAAAGTGGCCTCAAGCGACGGTATTATCAATGGTCTGAAGAAAGAAAATCAGGATTTGAAAAACCAGCTGATTGTCGCGCAGAAGAAAGTCAGCGCGGTCAACGTACAACTGGACGACAAGCAACGTACCATTATTTTACAATGGTTTATGTACGGTGGTGGCGTCGCGGGTGTCGGTCTGCTGCTCGGTCTTATCCTGCCGCACCTGGTCCCGCGTCGTAAGAAAAATGACCGCTGGATGAGCTAAGCCCTACCGCTATCGCTTCAGGCACTACGCATTTTAAAAGGCACTCCGGTGCCTTTTTGCGTTGCTGTTAGCCGCAGATTGCGCCCCCGCATTTTGCTATGATGAACGGATTGACGGCCTTTTCGTGCCGCTTTCAGGCAATATTGCTTTGATTTTCTTCTTATCCGGGAGCCATACCATGAAGATCTACCTGGTCGGCGGCGCAGTCCGAGACAGTTTATTAAATCTGCCGGTGACCGAACATGACTGGGTCGTCGTGGGTGCAACCCCTGAATACATGCTGGCGCAGGGCTATCAGCAGGTCGGCAAAGATTTCCCGGTGTTTCTGCATCCGGTCAGCCGCGATGAATACGCGCTGGCACGAACCGAGCGTAAATCCGGCGCCGGTTACAACGGTTTTACCTGCTATGCCGCGCCGGACGTCACCCTCGAACAGGATCTGATGCGCCGCGACCTGACCCTCAACGCCATTGCCAAAAGTGCCGAAGGGGAACTGTTTGACCCTTACCACGGCCAGCGGGATATCGAGCAACGAGTACTGCGCCATGTCTCTGACGCCTTTGGCGAAGATCCGCTGCGCGTTTTGCGCGTCGCCCGCTTCGCCGCACGCTTTGCCCATCTCGGTTTTCACGTCGCCCCGGAAACGCAAAAGTTAATGCAGCAGATGGCCGAAAGTGGTGAGTTGTCAGCGTTGACGCCAGAACGTGTCTGGAAAGAAACCGAGAAAGCGTTGCAGACGCAGGACCCGCAGGTTTTCTTTCAGGTGCTGCGTGACTGCGGTGCGCTAAACGTGCTGTTCCCGGAACTTGATGCGCTGTTTGGCGTCCCCGCGCCGGAGAAATGGCACCCGGAAATCGACACAGGAATTCATACGTTAATGACGCTGAAAGTCGCTGCGGAACTGACGCCTGACGTGGATATCCGCTTCTCTGCGCTGTGTCATGACCTTGGCAAAGGGCTGACCAAACCTGAATACTGGCCCCATCATCACGGCCACGGCCCGGCGGGCGTGAAACTGGTGGAGAATATGTGTCAGCGGCTAAAAGTCCCAACCCACATTCGCGAACTGGCCAAGCTGGTTGCTGAATTCCATGATCTGATCCATACAGTCAATAAACTTCGCCCGGAAACGATTCTGAAACTGTTCGACACCATCGACGTCTGGCGTAAGCCGCAGCGTCTTGAGCAGATGATTTTGACCAGCGAAGCAGACGCCCGTGGCCGCACCGGTTTTGAGCACAACCCGTATCCGCAAGGCGATTATCTGCGTGAAGCCTACGCCGTGGCGCAGACTATCTCGATCAAAGAAGTGGTGGAGTCTGGCTTGCAGGGAACGGCTATCCGCGATGAACTGAAAAAACGCCGTATCCAGGCAATTAGCGAATGGAAGAAAACGCAGGATATTGAACAGTAAGACAGTACGTTATGTACTGATCTCAGTGCGCTCCCCTAAATCATTCGAGCCGCATCAAGGCGGCAACTGAATAAATCCCCGGGAGCTTACGGAAGTAAGTGACCGGGGTGAATGAAGGCAGCCAACGCAGAGGCAGCTCGAAGGATGACGGGGATTACGCAATAAATACGACGTACACTGCTATTGCGACGACAAAACGATAGATGGCAAATGGCACAAACGAGATGCGCTTAATCACGCTCAGAAACGCTTTGATAGCAAAGAGTGCCACGATAAACGCCGTCACAAAACCGGTGGCGAACATCGGTAAATCGGCCAGAGAGAGGAAGCTGTAGCTTTTATAGAGGTCAAGTACAGTCGCCCCTAGCATCATCGGCACCGCCAGCAGGAAAGAGAACTCTGAGGCGGCAAAACGACTGACACCCAGTAGCATTCCCCCACCGATAGTCGCACCCGAGCGGGAAAACCCCGGCCACAGCGCCAGACACTGACACACGCCAATCATCAGGGCCTGAAAATAGGTCATGTCATCCAGACCTTCAGCGCGGGGCTTTTTCGGTTTCAGCCATTCGGCGGCAATCAGCCATATCCCCCCGACAACCAGTGCGTACATGACATTTTTCGGCTCAAACAGCATCTTAATTTGCGAATGAAACAGCAATCCCAGCACGGTTGCAGGCAACATTCCGAGCAGAATATGGATAAGGTTCAGCCGGCGGGTGCCGGTCCCTTCGTGCGCCGGTGGCTTACCAAAATGCAGCCCGATCATGCCAAACAACCTGCGCCAGAACATCACCACCACGGCCATGATCGAACCCAGCTGAATAATCACTTCAAAGGATTTGGCGGTATCACCGGTAAAACCCAGCAAATTACCCACAATGATCATGTGACCCGTGGAAGATACCGGTAGAAACTCGGTCAGCCCTTCGACCACACCTAAAATGACAGCAACCAGTAAAGAATGGCTTTCAATTACCATTAAATGTCCCAACCCTTAAGAAATATAAACAGTCTGTTTTATGACAAAACAGGACAAAAGCCAGACAATAAAAAGCGGCATCATCAAGGTGCCGCCCAGACAACGTCATCCAATGCAAACTCTGTCTTTATAACGCATTCTTATGACAAACATTCGCGTCATCAGTTTCTGAAATTTACACTTTACGTTGTATTTTTCAGAAGGCGCATTAACTGCGCACGCCACGCTCAATCATCACACCGACGTTGGCAGCTTGTGCCACTGCGCCGGGCTTACTCAATTTGATGCGCACCCATGGCGAGTTAAAACGCGCCAACAGCAGGGCAGCCACTTCTTCAGCCACGCGTTCAACCAGCGCGAAATTCTGCGATGACACATGCTTGATCACCGCTTCGCTGACATCGGCGTAACTCAAACAGTCATTCACATCGTCACTGGCGGCAGCCTGGCGGTTATCCCAGGCCATTTCGATATCGAATACCAGTCTCTGCTTGATGGTTTGTTCCCACTCATAAGCGCCAATGGTAGTGATTACATTCAGTTGCTCAATAAATACGATATCCATCACGCGTTTCTCTGTTTTTGGGTCAGCCGGATACCACTTCCGGCGGAAAATGCGTATTATCCATAGATGTTACGATTAACACGATCCTTATTAGACGGAACTGCGTTATGAGTGCTACCGCGCTTGGCATGATTATTTTCGCCTACCTTTGCGGCTCGATTTCCAGTGCAATTCTGGTCTGCCGGGTAGCAGGGTTACCCGATCCCCGAAGGCAAGGTTCCGGCAATCCCGGTGCAACCAATGTTTTACGGATTGGCGGTCGTGCTGCGGCCGCAACGGTACTGATTTTCGATGTCCTGAAAGGCATGTTGCCTGTCTGGCTGGCGTATCGCCTGAATATTCCACCGATGTATCTTGGCCTGACTGCTATCGCGGCCTGCGTCGGACACATCTATCCGGTGTTCTTCCGCTTTAAAGGCGGGAAAGGGGTCGCCACAGCGTTTGGTGCCATCGCGCCTATCGGCTGGGACCTGACCGGTCTGATGACCGGCACGTGGCTGCTGACCGTTCTTCTGAGCGGCTATTCATCGCTGGGCGCCATCGTCAGTGCGCTGATTGCGCCATTCTATGTCTGGTGGTTCAAACCACAGTTCACCTTCCCCGTCGCGATGCTCTCCTGCCTGATTCTGTTGCGTCATCATGACAATATTCAGCGCTTATGGCGCCGACAGGAAACCAAGATCTGGGATAAGTGGAAAGAGAAGCGCGCCGCCAAAAAGGCCGCGCTGGAAGCCGCCAAAAAAGCCGAAAGCGAAAAATAGCGCCAGAAAAGAGAAATAAAAAAACGACCTCATCGGGTCGTTTTTTTTGGCTCAACTCACTCCGTCTAAGCCGGTCTGAACGGGAGCGAGGCAAGGCGCAATAAGGTGAAGAAGCGCAGCATACATCAGTATGTGAGCATTTTGAGCCGCCGCAGCAACGCAGTCGCAGCCCCGTCTCAGACCGGCGGAAGCTCGGCCAACGGCCAGCGAGGCCGTACTGAGATACTCAAATCTGTATTCTGACTGCTGCCCAACCGTACCATCCCCGCATAAGCAATCATTGCGCCGTTATCGGTACAAAATTCAGGCCGCGCATAAAAGACAGCACCACCGCGTTTTTGCATCATCTGCGCCAATTTAGCCCGCAGCGTGCGGTTCGCACTGACACCGCCGGCCATCACCAGACGCTTGAAGCCGGTGTGATCGAGTGCGCGTTTGCATTTAATCGCCAGCGTATCCACCACGGCATCTTCAAAAGCGCGGGCAATATCAGCATGGGTTTGCGGGTCGCTGTCATTGGCGCGAACGGTATTGGCGGCGAACGTTTTCAGGCCGGAGAAGCTGAAATCAAGGCCGGGGCGGTCAGTCATCGGACGCGGGAACGTAAAGCGCCCTGGCGTGCCCTGCTGCGCCATTTTTGACAGCATCGGGCCACCGGGGTAGTCCAGGCCCAGCAATTTTGCGGTCTTGTCGAAGGCTTCGCCTGCGGCGTCATCAACGGATTCCCCCAGCAGTTCATACTGACCGATGCCGGTCACACTGATTAACTGCGTGTGGCCACCGGAGACCAGCAGCGCAACGAAAGGAAAATCAGGCGGATTGTCTTCCAGCATGGGTGCCAGCAGATGGCCTTCCATATGATGAACTGGCACCGCAGGAACGCCCCAAGCGAAGGCTAACGAGCGTCCGATGGTAGCCCCCACCAGCAGCGCTCCCACTAAACCAGGGCCTGCGGTATAGGCCACGCCGTCGATATCCTGCGCGGTTAACCCGGCTTCCTTCAGCGCCGCCTGGATCAACGGAATGGTTTTGCGCACATGGTCGCGCGATGCCAGCTCAGGCACGACACCGCCGTAATCAGCATGCAGTTTTACCTGACTATACAGTTGGTTGGCTAACAAACCGGCTTCGCTGTCGTAGATCGCAATTCCGGTTTCATCGCAGGACGTTTCTATACCCAGTACTCGCATCACCTTTCCCATCTTGTTTTCACGCTAACTTGCGGCGCGCAGTTTACCATACAACGCCCGCACGGCGCTGCTTCTGCTAAGTAAATCCTGCACCTTCGCCAATTAATGTCGAGCAATTTAAGTTGATTGGTATATAATCGCCGGCCGACGCAAAAGCGAGCGCACTTTTGGAATAAATGGGTTGGAAGGCGCAGCTTCAATTTGCCGTTATGCTTTACAACGAAGCGCAAGTTGGAGTAAAATTCCGCACCATTTTGAAATGTGCTGGTACAAACCAGCAAACAAACCGATTTTATCGAGGTGAGAGGCACATGCCTGTAATTAAAGTACGTGAAAACGAGCCGTTCGACGTAGCTCTGCGTCGCTTCAAGCGTTCCTGCGAAAAAGCGGGTGTTCTGGCAGAAGTTCGTCGTCGTGAGTTCTATGAAAAACCGACTACCGAACGTAAACGCGCCAAAGCATCTGCAGTAAAACGCCACGCCAAGAAACTGGCTCGCGAAAACGCACGCCGCACTCGTCTGTATTAATCTTCGGGGGTAACCCCACCGTGTGTTTTTGCTTTCGCAGAAACACACAAATCGATGAGTAGTTGCATACGCATGCCGTGCTTTCCGAAAGGAATGCGCGGCTTGTTCTCGTTTATAGGCTAGTGAGTAAGGGGCTTATGGCTGGGAGAATTCCGCGCGTATTTATCAATGACTTGCTGGCTCGTGTCGACATCGTGGATCTTATCGATGCTCGCGTAAAGCTGAAGAAACAAGGCAAGAATTACCACGCGTGTTGCCCTTTCCACCATGAGAAAACACCCTCATTTACCGTAAACAGCGATAAGCAATTTTATCATTGTTTCGGCTGTGGAGCGCACGGCAATGCCGTCGACTTCCTGATGAACTACGACAGACTTGAGTTTGTTGAAAGTATCGAGGAACTCGCGACAATGCAGGGTCTGGAAGTGCCGTACGAAGCAGGCACAGGTCCAAGCCAAATGGAGCGCCATCAGCGTCAAAGCCTCTACCAGTTGATGGAGCCGCTTGCCGCCTTCTATCAACAGTCACTTAAACAACCCGCCGGTGCTCCTGCCAGAGAATACCTTTCTCAGCGTGGCTTAAGTGAAGACGTTATTACCCATTTTGCCATAGGTTTCGCCCCGCCGGGCTGGGACAACGCGCTTAAGCGTTTTGGCAAAAATGCCGATGACAAAGCCTCATTAATTGACGCCGGTATGTTGGTCACCAATGACAACGGACGCAGCTATGATCGTTTCCGCGAACGGGTGATGTTCCCGATCCGCGACAAACGCGGCCGCGTGATTGCCTTTGGTGGCAGGGTTTTAGGCGAGGGTACGCCGAAATACCTGAACTCGCCGGAAACCGAGATTTTCCATAAAGGCCGCCAGTTGTATGGCCTGTATGAAGCTCAACTGAAACACCCGACACCTCTGCGATTATTGGTTGTCGAAGGGTATATGGACGTCGTCGCACTGGCGCAATTTGGCATCGATTATGCCGTTGCATCTCTGGGCACGTCGACCACTGCCGACCACATTCAGTTGATGTTCCGCGCCACTGATAACGTGGTGTGTTGCTATGACGGCGACAGAGCCGGGCGCGAAGCCGCCTGGCGCGCACTGGAAACGGCCCTGCCGTATCTCAACGATGGCCGTCAGCTACGCTTTATGTTTTTACCCGATGGCGAAGATCCTGACACGCTGGTACGCAAAGAAGGTAGAGCCGCGTTTGAACAACGGATGGAGCAGGCGCAGCCACTCTCAACCTTCCTGTTTGAATCGCTGATGCCGCAGGTTGATTTAAGCAGCCCCGACGGGCGCACTAAATTGAGCATGCTGGCCCTGCCTTTGATTCGTCAGGTACCAGGAGAAACGCTACGGATGTACTTGCGGCAGCAGTTAGGCAATAAGCTCGGCATTCTTGATGACAACCAGCTTGAAAAACTGATGCCAAAGCTTGCCGACAGCGGGAATACCTACCAGGCGCCCCAGCTAAAACGCACAACCATGCGTATACTTATAGGGTTACTGGTACAAAACCCACAACTGGCTACACTTATACCCTCACTGCAAGGATTGGAACAAGCGAAGCAGCCAGGGCTGGATCTGTTTACTGAGTTGGTAAACACTTGCTTAGCCCAGCCGGGGCTAACCACGGGCCAGTTGCTTGAATTGTACCGCGACAATAAGTTCTACCAGCAGCTTGAAACTCTGGCGACATGGAACCATATGATCGTTGAGGATATGGTCGAAGAAGAGTTTCGCGCCACGCTGGCCAGCCTGTATGACTCGATTTTAGAGCAACGGCTCGAAATATTAATTGCTAAAGCCCGCACGCATGGACTCAGCCCGGAAGAACGTACCGAGGTCAGTTCACTGAATCAGGTTTTAGCTAAAAAGAATTAAGCCTGAACACATGGGCAACTGAACAAACGGCTTAAGTGCCGATAAAAAGTGGGACACCGTCCCGCGCTATGCCGCTCTTGTGGGCCGCGGCAACAAGTAAACGCCCCTATACCCTAACGGGTAAACGTTATTGTTGGCGGTTTCGCTGACCAACACCAACCCAAATACTCTGAAGTGTGGATACCGTCTTATGGAGCAAAACCCGCAGTCACAGCTTAAGCTACTTGTCACCCGTGGTAAGGAGCAAGGCTATCTGACCTTTGCTGAGGTCAATGACCATCTGCCGGAAGATATCGTCGATTCCGACCAGATCGAAGACATCATCCAGATGATTAATGACATGGGCATCCAGGTTCTTGAAGAAGCGCCTGACGCCGATGACTTAATGCTGGCCGAAAACCGCCCTGATACCGACGAAGATGCAGCCGAAGCTGCCGCGCAGGTACTGTCCAGCGTTGAATCTGAAATCGGACGTACCACTGACCCGGTTCGCATGTACATGCGTGAAATGGGTACCGTTGAACTTCTGACCCGTGAAGGCGAAATCGACATCGCCAAACGTATTGAAGATGGTATCAACCAGGTCCAGTGTTCCGTTGCCGAATACCCGGAAGCTATTACCTATCTGCTCGAGCAGTATGACCGCGTTGAAGCGGGCGAAGCACGTCTGTCTGATCTGATCACCGGTTTCGTTGATCCGAATGCAGAAGAAGAGGTCGCGCCAACAGCAACGCATGTGGGTTCTGAACTGACCACAGAAGAGCAGAGCGATAACGATGACGACGAAGATGAAGACGACGACGCTGAAGACGACAACAGCATCGACCCGGAACTGGCACGTCAGAAATTCACCGATCTGCGTGAACAGCATGAAGCGACCCGTGCCGTCATCAAGAAAAACGGCCGTAGCCATAAGAGCGCCGCAGAAGAAATTCTGAAACTGTCTGACGTATTTAAACAGTTCCGTTTAGTACCAAAACAGTTCGACTTCCTGGTTAACAGCATGCGTTCCATGATGGATCGCGTCCGTACTCAGGAACGTTTGATCATGAAGCTGTGCGTTGAACAGTGCAAAATGCCGAAGAAAAACTTCGTCACTTTGTTCTCCAGTAACGAGACCAGTCAAACCTGGTTCGACGCGGCTCTGGCAATGGGTAAACCATGGTCCGAGAAGCTGAAAGAAGTCACTGAAGACGTACAACGCGGCCTGATGAAACTGCGTCAGATCGAAGAAGAGACCGGCCTGACCATCGAGCAGGTCAAAGACATTAACCGTCGCATGTCGATCGGTGAAGCCAAGGCTCGTCGCGCCAAGAAAGAGATGGTTGAAGCAAACTTACGTCTGGTTATTTCTATCGCGAAGAAATACACCAACCGTGGCCTGCAGTTCCTCGACCTGATCCAGGAAGGTAACATCGGCCTGATGAAAGCCGTTGATAAGTTTGAATACCGCCGTGGTTATAAGTTCTCAACTTATGCCACCTGGTGGATCCGTCAGGCTATCACCCGCTCCATCGCCGACCAGGCGCGTACCATCCGTATTCCGGTGCATATGATTGAGACCATCAACAAACTCAACCGTATTTCGCGCCAGATGCTGCAAGAGATGGGCCGCGAGCCAACGCCGGAAGAGCTGGCTGAACGCATGCTGATGCCGGAAGACAAAATCCGCAAAGTGCTGAAAATTGCTAAAGAGCCTATCTCCATGGAAACGCCAATCGGCGACGATGAAGATTCGCATCTGGGTGATTTCATCGAGGATACTACCCTCGAGCTGCCGCTGGATTCTGCCACGTCAGAAAGCCTGCGTTCTGCAACGCACGACGTTCTGGCCGGTCTGACGGCACGTGAAGCGAAAGTACTGCGTATGCGTTTCGGTATCGACATGAATACCGACCACACGCTGGAAGAAGTGGGCAAACAGTTCGACGTTACCCGCGAACGTATCCGTCAGATCGAAGCGAAGGCACTGCGCAAACTGCGCCACCCAAGCCGCTCTGAAGTACTGCGCAGCTTCCTCGACGACTAATCGTAATTAATTAATCGTCATCAAAAAGCCCCGCGATGGTGAAAACCTTCGCGGGGCTTTTTTTTTGGCATACATTCGCTGATTAATACGCGCTGAGCGCGTCATACATCTCACGATAAGACGCGACCAACTCATCCAGCGTGGCGCGGTTCAGTCCGCTTGGGTTTGGTAATACCCAGACCTCCGTACGGCCAATTTTCAATGCCTGACGGCCCCAGCTCACTTTACTGATGCCGAACGCCTTACTGAACGCCTGCTTACCCAGCACCGCCAGTGCACGTGGCTGGTAACGCTCGATCTTGGCTGTCAGCAGCGCCCCGCCCTCACGTAACTCATCGCGCACCAGTTCCGTGGCTTCCACCGTTGGCCGTTCGACCAGCATCGTGATGCCACACGCGGTGTCGAGCAGATGCTGCTCCTCTTCCGGCTTAAGCAAACGGTCGGTAAAGCCGGCCTGGTGGATCACCTTCCAGAAACGGTTGTTGGCATTAGCAAAATGGTAGCCATGATGGGCAGTAGAAAGACCCGGATTGATCCCGCAAAACAGCACGGTAAGATCGTCAGCAATAATATCGGTGATCATGATGTAACCCTGTGACGTATTTACCGCAGTTATCGCAAAAAAAGGCAGCAATGACAACAGACTAGAATCGCACACAAAACGCGCATACAAACCGATCACCTGTAGACCTGTAACCGGAACTTACCGTATAATCCCGCCCCACGGCCCCTTAGCTCAGTTGGTTAGAGCACGCGACTCATAATCGCTTGGTCACTGGTTCAAGTCCAGTAGGGGCCACCAAATTTTAGCTTTAAATTCAGTAGATTAAGCCACTTTTTGCAGGGTGGCTTTTTTCCATCTCATTGATTGTGTCGCAAAATTGTCGCACTATTTTTCATCGCGACATCAAGAACATTAAAGCAGGGGTATATGGACGCAGGAACAATGGAGTCGTCAATTGGAATTCTGGTGACAATCTTTATAGCTTCTATGGGGTTCGCTGTGACCAAAGCATCTTTTTATCAAGATGTCGTATCTTCAAACTATTTCAAATTCCTCCTATTAATTTCTCTTCTCACATACTTAATCTATATTTTTGTTGAGAGTTTCAGCAACTCCTTGCAAACCAAGCTGAAAGAAACCCCTAAAGCAGTGGCTGTAATCAAAGACTCATGGGAATCGTATTCAACTGATATTCTTTGGTGGGCATTATTGCTTAGCATATTTTGGGGTCTTTGGTTTGTACTAGAATCACTTTCTAGAGCAATGATTAAGCACAACACAAAAGATAAAACCTAACGATCGTGATTTTTTCCTTCTCTATAGAAAAACACTTCTTATACAACTAGTTATAACACTCCAACGCCACAATTGGCGACAGAATGGCGACGTATCTTTAATAACTTCAACAACTTCCCTGCATTTCAACCTATTGCCCCAGTCTCAATCGTTCAGTAGGATGTATCTGTCTGTGACAGAAATGCAAAAGGAGGTTACTTTGACCCAATTTTTGCACACCACTTTAGATTTTTAGTTCGGCCTAAAATAAATTTGGTAGTTGGCTTAGTAGCCGTAAAAAGTGGTAATAGACAGATGCAAGAACAAGGGAAATGAACAGGGCGCTAGTTCAGTGGCAATCTAATAGCCTTACTGACGAACAGGGCAGCCGACTGGTGCACCGCTAACCCTAAGTAAAGAGAGCCATCTACCACTTCATTCTGTGGCTCATACCAAACTCTTGTATCACCTCAAAATTATCGTGCGAGCTTGTTCAGAATATGTAGTAATTTCTGACGGGGTTAAAACCCTACCAGACCAATTATAACAAGGGGTTACGTGAAATATGACCACTTTTTATACTAATAATCACATTATGTCCATTCACAATTTTTGAGGTAGACATGGCCACTAAATTTCAGGTTGAATTAGCATTAAAAGCAGTCTTATTGGAACTCCATGTACGCGGAGTAGATTTGCATTCTCTCCAGGATGCCTCCATTCTGCGTATGCATAATGAAAAAATTTTTGTAAAAGAAGATTCGTCTAAAGAAAGGTATCGCGCGGAAGAAGTCCTTTTTGGACTTGTACACAAAATAGCAGGAGCTCCCCCGCAATCCAATGAAAAACCATTACCTATAGAAGAATTTTAATCCTATTACCGCTTGATCACCTTACGGCGCTATGAAAAATCAAAAGATGCACTTGATCGCTGACTCAAGGCCAGTATGGACCAACAAATTTTTGCCTAATATTCAATATTATTAAGCCACTTTTAACTAAGTGGCTTTTTTTTATAACGGTCAGTTTCACGTAAGGATTTCCTAGCTAAGCTTATATATTCATGCAATATTGGTTTGAGAGATTTATTTAAGGTGAATTCTGCAAATAAGACTCACCAGCATGAATAGGGAAACCTACTTGAATATCGTAGATTGCGATTTGTTGACGCTGCCGACGTATGATGCTATTCCCTTCCTCTCAGCTGCATTCTTGCTAGATATATAAGCTTGTAGAAATTCGACAATCCTTTTAGGGGATACACGAAGTGACTGCTGACTAAGCTCTAAGTTGAAAACTTTGACCATTGTAGATGGGGACTGTGTTTTTCGTTCGTTTATACAATATCCTGACTTTGCTAACGCTGCTTTTACAGAATTGAAAGCAATTTCTAGCTGGCTCAGATCATCACTTGAAAGCAAAATATCATCCATGTAAATGCTTACCGAAATCTGACCTGACTTACTAATAATATTTATTAACTTCCCACAAAATGATTGATGAAAACATAAAGTTGCTAATATAGGAGATTGCGGATACCCATAAGGGATAACGTGTTTAAGACCATTAGAAGGAGGGCTTCTAACTGTCGATAACTTAGCAATCTCCCTTGCTTTAGCATAAGGAATAAGCTTTCCTAGCTCTCTAGTAACCCGACTTTGACTGGTAGAACCGAAAAAATCACTTATATCGATCAGAGAAAAATATTGTTTCTTGATATGCCGATTTGCAGCTGCAACATGCCCTCCCTTCCTTAAATGATACATATAAAGAGGATAGTTCCATTTATGTTTGATGTAAAAGTGTATCTTTCCCCCGATTTCCCGGGTCTTTTCACTTGGTACATAAACCCAACGTCCTTCTTTAATTTCAAACTTATGTATCCATTTGTCCATTGATATAAGTGCCGAAATTAATGTAGTTAGGGACTATGTTAAAGAGGCTCAGCACCTTTTCAACGAAAGTCCACGACTCGTTGATAAAGGCTAAGATTACAGTAGTAATCTCGAGCACTTTAACTAAGCCGATTTTATGTGTTTTAGTCATAAATCGTTCTCTCTATACAATCCTGACGTTTCTTAGCGCAAGCGCATAGCCCAAACTAAAAACGCGACGACCCGTAGAGGCCATCAGAAACCTACGACAACCCTGCGCGGCGTGCGGCAGCGTTGAGCAGCTCACAGCATCGTAAGGCGACCATCGGCATGTCGAATAACGACGAGTACAGAGAGGCCGGAAAACCCAGCTAACGTCAGGAACAAACAGATTACATGCAGAATTCGTAGCGCGAAACACTTTTTGTTTTACTAGTGATCTAATTTTTTGAAATAGTTGCTCTATTAATGCCTTTTTCAGTTTAATAATAATCAATACAAACCGCGCCACGTCTGGTCTCTATGCAATTTACTGGCTCACAGCATTGACCTTTTCAACGCCCCATCAATCAGGCAAAAAACACATAAAAACCTTTTATTTCAGTGAAATGAGTTTTTCCTACGATCCTTTCGAGAGCCATAAAACTGAAATTCACTGAAATCCGTTTCAATCTTTTCAGTTTGGGGTTGCATGCAAAAGCCCAGGCACAGCGCGGCCTGGCGCTATGGTTTGTAGAAAACTGAAACTGAAAAAAACAACTGACGCAAAAGCCGCAGGCGGGTGCGGTGTAGTGCAATTTCCGTCACGTCTTGCTTTGTTCCGTGAGGCTGTCGCTGCGCATGCCGAATCAGGTTGGCTTGATCGTTTTGAAAGAGTTCATGGCGTTAGCTCGAATGCTGCACGGGGCTGTGTGCGATTGAGGTGGGTTATCTGCGGGCAATAAAAAGCCCGCACACGGCGGGCATAGAAATTATTTCAGACTTATGAGGCGGGTATAACTTAGCTCTCCTCTCTCGGTTAGTGACTTAATCATGAACTTCCCATCACTATTATAGGAGCCTACTACTTCCGCTAAACTACACATTTCATCGAACAGCCGCACTAACTCTAAATCAGATTCAATATTGAATTTTGCCATGGTCAATGGCTTAGGAACGCTATCATCTCCAATAAGGGTTAACCATGAGAGCAAAGCGTTTTTTTGCTTATCATTATCTAGACGTTCGGCCAGACATAATGTTGTACTAGCATGTTCAATATTCATTATCTAAACCTCAGGAGAGTATAGCCTCTATTCTAACATGTCCGTACATTCCGCGTTGGTACGCAATATACTGAAAAATATACACATTTAAAAATCATCCAATAATCGGATCGTATTTCGTCTTAAGCTCAGTGGCTTTTGCGCCGGTAGAGGTAATAGTCGCTGCATTCTGCGGCGTTCCGGTGTTGCTATGCGTATGGGCTGCGGTTAGCTCAGCCAGTTGCTTCACCACGTCCAGGGTTTCAAGCATCAACTGACAAACGTTAATACTCTGGCTCCCAATCCAAACCACAGGTGCAATCACTTCCTGGCGCACGGCCGCTACACTGCTGCGTAATTGGCCGACCTTCTCAACCAACTGACCTACAACGTTAACCGTATTATCCCCGCCCACGTCCGTAGTGGCATTGCCCTGGATGCTCGCCACATAGTTGGCCTGGGTGGCCAGGCAAAAATCCCCCTGGGCAACCTGCTGCACTGCACCGGCCAAAAGCTTATACGTGCCCAGAACAATGGTTTTATCCGTGGCCTGAATGGTGGTTTCACGGGTTACCAGCGTGCGGGTTTCCTCATCGGCCTGGATAACCCGGCGCATGGAAGACTCACTGATCGTCTGGTCGGTCTGGCGCTCCCAATCCCCTGCCACCGTCACCCGCTGGGATACCCCATCGCGTTGCTGCTGTAACTGCTCTCCGGGTTTGACGGCGGGTAAGCTGTTGCCCTGCGCCATGGTTTGGCGAACAAAGGGTTTATCTGGCCTCCCCTCATTAAAGCCCACCTCTACCAGCGTGCCAACAGGAGGAAACTGGAACATCCCGGACTCACTGCCCGCCATCGGCAACGGCAACGGCACGGCCGGATAAATCGGGGTATCCTTCGCCGGTTTGCCGTCTGCGTCTAACAGCTGCAAATCAACCGCGTACCGTGGGCGATAGGGATCAGCAATGTTCCCGTTGCTCACGTCCTCGCTGGGTGCCTCTACCCTGGCGAACTTTGGCAGATGCAGACCGCTGGCCAACTCAGGAAAAGCCCCCTCAACCTGGCGCTGAATAGGCGTTTTCTGCAATGCCTGGCCGGTGACCTTATTACGCGGCGTCCAGGTGATGGCCATATCATCGTTATGTAGCCGAACGGTGGTTAACCGCTGGTTGTTCACGTCTACACCAGGGCGCAGGGTTTGGATAACCGGCACGGTCATGGTGTTGCCCGCCGCCGTTCCCTGGCTAAATTCGCTGGGGATCTCCACCGACTTACCCGCAAAAAGTGCATCCGCCGCACTTCCCACGAACACGCCGCCATCAGGCAGCTGATACCAAATATAATCATTGATTGAGAAAGCACGGCCAAGACTGGCCAGAAGTTGATAGCCGGTGCCGCTGTGAGTGAAATGGGGGATCGGCTTGTCGGCATAGCTCGACGCAGGAACGGTAAACTCCAGCCCGCTTTCTTCGCTCAGCCATTTGGCCACGTCGCGCAGAGTTGGATGCTGGAAAGAACACGGCCAGGCGCGTTCGAATACGCCGACCAGCTCCCGGACAAAAAGCCGCTGGTAGCCCGATTCAGAAGGCTGCGAACGCTCCACATACCCGGTGAACCAGCGCAGCACCAAATCGGGATAACCAATATCAAGACGCACCAGTTTGCCGGTAAAATCTTCATCCGTTTGCGCAGTGATAAATCCCCGACCGCACGCGCTTAATTCCAGTGCCAGATTGACGTCCACCAGGTGCGCGGCCGTATTAGACAGATATAATCTTTTGACCGGTTTCATGCTGGCCCCAGCGCATCATTAACGGGTTTGAGCACCTTGCTTTCAAACCAACTGAGTTTTTCGTCATCGTCAGCCGCCGCACCGCCATTAGAGCCAGCCTTTCCGCCCTGCTTAGTGGCCGCCGTTTTACCCCCGGCGCGGGCTTCACGCTTTTCGGCCACGCTGCCCTTTTCGCGCAACGTGAAGGTGACCAGCCAGGCCATTTTTCCGTCCTGCGGTGGTGCGTCAATATTCCCGCTGAATGTCCCTTCCCGGAAGTTAACCGCCTGGGCGGCCAGGTTGGCCACGCGGTAGGTTTGCAATTTGCCGCTGGCGTCCTTGGTTTCTGCCAGTTCAAATAATCGCTTAAGCACCTTCACATCACGAAACGGCACCATGCCGGAAATGCGCAATTCCTTGGCTTTCGTTCCTTGCTCAGCGGTGGCCGTGCTCGAGGATTGCCCGGACTGGTCTTTTTCCTGAAACTGCATTGTTGCCGTAACTTTAAGGTCCATCAGCGGAATGGCTTCGCCGTTAAGCGCCAGCGTGGTGATCATCATTTATCATGCCCTCCAATAGCGATAAATCCGGGCCAGAAAACAGCGTGGCCAGCGTAAAGATGGCATCCTGCTGCGGGATATTTTTGCGCATTTCACTGGCGATAAACGCCGGGGACCCTTTGGCGGTAAATACCCAGGCGGTAGTGCTTTTTCCCTGCAAATCCGCCAACGCCTGGGTGACACCGGCCAGGGCTTCATGGCGGGCAGTGGCGAAATCAGACATTGCCGACACAAGGCCGCTAATGCTGGCCCCGGTGGCCGCCTCAGCTTTGGCCTGGGCAATGCGCTGGGCATTCATGGCCAGGCGGTTGGTGGCGGTGGACAGTGGAACCGCTGGCGGCAAACCGCTCACCGCTTTGCCGGGGATCTGCATTTTTGTGATGGCAAGCTGGGCCACTTCCTGCGCCCGGCGTGCAACTTGAGAAAATACCGGCAGCGGCAAAACCGACGAAAATGCCGCCAGGTTCTTCATAAAATCCGCCTGAGACGTGGCACAGACCATAAAAACAATCACGTTGATTTCATCGTCATCAGTACCTAGCTTGCTGGCCAGATGCTCAGCGGCATTTTTCGGGCTTAAATAACTGCCTTCACCCGCTTCCTGACCAAGGCCATACACCCACGGATGCACCGGCAGCACCGAGCACGTCAGCGCCGCCATATTTTGGGGGATACTTAACATCGCTTTATGCCACATCGGCCGGTTCTCCGGGCCATATAACATCCGGCGCACTGGACACGTCGACGCGGCTCAGTTGTAAGCGGTGGTTTTGCCACGCGGTCAATAAGAGCAATTCGTCTTCTGTCGCCTGTTCGCTGTCTTTGGCAAAGGTCAGAATGCTGATGTGTTCCGACGCTACGGCTATGCGGTCTTTTTTATCCTGCGCTGCCTGGTTAATCAGTGTGGTTTTCTCGACGCTTTTGTCTTTCACCCACTTTTTACCGTTCCATTCGTCAAATTCTGACGCGGGCGCAATGCGGGTTTTGTCGTCAGGGATAGGGCCTAACGCATCGACTCGACTCGCACCGCGGTTGCTAATGTCATACACCGTGGCCCCGCGATAATCCTCAACAATTTGCCAGCCGGTATTGATATAAACGGCGGCCTGATTGATTTTCAGCACCGGAGGTTTGTCCGTTGTGCAGTTGGCGGGTAAACCGGTGTGCGGCACGACCCAGGCGTCACAGGGGCCAATAAGTTCCTTGGTCGTTGGAACAAAGTTGAATACTTTCACAATCTGATTTTCTGCGGATACTTTGAACATTATGCGAGCCTCACAATATAGTTTAGTGCGATGTTTTTAACGGTATTTTCTGGGTTACCTGCGGCATGAATCGCCAGGCCGTGGGTGTGCGCCCCAAGCGGGACTTGGTGGCTATGCCCACCGATGTAAACGTTATGACCGTGTGCGCCAATACCAACCCAATGTTGATGCTGACCTTCGCCGGTGATTAGGGCCTCATTGGCATACCCATGATTAACATCCAGCAATCGACGGGAAGAACCGCCCCCGTTAAGAGAAATATTCGATTCACGCGCTTTCATGCTGTGCTCGTGATAACCACCCTCTGTAGTGAGTTTGCTGCCGTAATCAAAACCATCCGTGCCCTTTGCACCGTAATCAAAACCGGTGGTATAGGGTGACCCCAGATCAGTGCCGTATACCTCGCCCCCGTGGGTGTGCGACTTAATAGCATCTTGTTCGTATGACCCCACGGCACGCCCTGACGCGGGTTTCCCTTTAATTGTCCATCCGCGCATATCGGGGATCACGCCACTCGGATAAGCAATGGCAAGTTTTGGATAAACGGTTGTATCGAATGTCTGGCCGACCATTAAAGCGTAACCGGTTGTCGCGGGCAGGGTGTCAGACGGCCACGCAATGGGAGCACCTACCGGATAGCTGTCAAAACGTGGGTCATCCCCCGCCGCCACTGTGTTGGGGGTCGTTCCCACATCCAATAACGCCGCGCCTTTCAGGGCCAAGTTTTTACGCGCGGTAAGAACGTCATGGACGTCAGACAAATTTTTATCTTTGCGCAAATAATCACTCTTACCCTGCTGTTCACCCAATGACCCTTTGGGACGCAGATCGGTAATAACGCCATCTTCGTCGATGCTGGCCAGTGCAAACACGTAATGCGCTACCCCATTGCTGGTGTAGTGGGCAAGTTCGGGGGCAATAGTGAATTTAATGCGCGTCTGGTAAGCGCTGGTTAGCGTCCCGCTGTAGCTCACATCCGCCCAGACTTTGGTCGGTATCGCCGTTAGCGCAATATTGGCGTTAGCCGCCAGTGACGCACGCAGACCGCCGATGTACCCCAGCCCCTGGGTAACAAAATGCTGGCTTCCTGTCTTGGCAACCAAAAAACCATCGTCAAAGAAGGCACCGGGACCGTAGGTGTCCACGTTGGCCAGTCGCAGGGCTTCATCCATGCCCGACAGGCGGGCGGTAAAATCAATCTGCCAGCTTTCGGCCGGTGTGGAGATTAACGTCTCGCTCACCGCGCCTTTGTACTCCATCAGGAATGAGCGAGTTAACACGTTGCCCTGCTGGCCGTTGGTGTTCTTCACTTTGCTTTGCAGCGGTGCATGCACAATCATGGCCAGCGTGCCGCTGGCTTTATTGACCAGACCAATCCAGTTAAAAGCAAAGTCGCCCACATCCGCGCCAATGGTCACGGAGTACACCACGGAATTATCGTTCACCACGCCGGTTTTGCTGACCGCCTGGCGATAAACGATGTGTGCCGCTGGCGGCAAGCCTTCTTTGCGGTCAATCCCTTTGGACGGATCCAGCCCCGGCACGTTGGCCAGCACAAATTCATCCAGGATCACCGGCTGGTTATCGGTAGCCTGCTGTGTCTTCCACTGTTCAAAGGCTTCGGTAATTACGGTCTGAGACATTTCTCGTCCTTACGATAATGTTGCGCCAAACGTGGCGGGGGTTGATTGAGTGCCAAGGGTCGCCGGATAACACACGTATTCGCCCTGATTCCACCCCGCCCGGATATTCAGCCCAGAGGTTGTGATGACTTCAAATTGATAGCGGCGGCAGGTCCGACCATATTTACGGATAATTTCTAAGAGTAAATCGCTGTTATCGGCGATCTGGCTGTCTGTCACCCGCACCATGATCACGTCCCAATCCACACCCTCCTGACGCTCCAGCAACTCAACGTAACCAATCCCCAACCGGTCAAAGATGGCGATAAATCCCGCCGCTGAACCGGCGTCACTGGCATTGATAAAGGCATAAGCCACGCGCTTTCTAAACAGGGTTAGCGGCTCACCGTTAAACCGGGTTATATCGCGGTCATAGGCCAACAGCTTTAGCAGCGGTTCCGCACACATCAGCGGATCAAACTGGCGCAGTGGCCAGCTCACCCACTCATAAACGCCCTGCCAAAACGTGCGACTTGCCCGCAGTAGCGCGGCCGGTTCGCCTTCACTCATCCATGAAGGCAACACCAAATTTTTTAATCGCGCTTTGAAATCAGGCACTCTTGATCTCCACCGCCAGTGAGTTTAATCGCGGCACCGTCAGCTCACTGACGATATCGCCCAGAGAAAAGGTGATGGAATCCACCTCAGCAAACGTCTTGTGGATTTCGCGGGCCAAATTAGAAAAAGAGAACCGCGAATAGGGCCAGGTCTGTTTCACGTCATAGTCCGTATTTTCCCGAAAAGCAGCGCGGATCAGGTCGCTGGCATTACCAACCAACGCGGCTTTTTGCTCATCGGTCATGTTGTCCGGGTTGGTGACAAACAGCTGAACGGCCAGATCGTGCCGGGTTTCCGGCATCGCCATACACTGCATATCGTCACCGTGGCCATGGTGGCCCTGGGTGTTAATGTGGTCGTTCACTGCGTCAATAAAAGGCTGGGAAATCACGCCACTATCCAGCAATAAATAAGCATTAGCCGTTCCGGGGCCACGTGGCGCGTCATGCTTAAAGAAAATACGCTCAACGCTCAGGCCCACAATGCTGGCGATCATGCTGCGGTAAACGGCATCGGTGTGGTAATTGCCAACCAGGTTGAACTGATTGCGGCAACGGTCACGCAAGTCATCATCCGATTCCTCATCGGCACCCGGCGTCAGCAGCCAATCATCTTGGTTTACCGCCTGGCTGATACCCGTCACCGCCACCGGCAAAATACGGTAATAGCCAGGGGCAAGGTTAAACGCACCGCCCGCCTGGCTTGCCGTGACGGGGATCAGTTCGCTAGCCAGTCCCGCCGCTAGCGTGGTGTCAGCATCTACCGTGACCGCGTAAATCACGCCGTTAATGCGCTCGGTCTGGATAACTGTTCCCGCTGGCACGGTGACGACATGTTTGGCGTCTTCTTTGATGAAGCGGATCGCCCCCCGGGCAAAGCTGGCGGGCTTAGCTTCCAGATTTACACCCCAGGCAAGCAGACGCAGCATTTGGCCGCTCGCCGTGGCCAAAAACATATTGGCCAGCACGGTATTCACCAGAACATCTTTTATCCAAAGTACCGGCGTTGTTACAATCGCCGTGACCAGCTTCCAGAACGGCGACATTTTTGACGTGTTGGTTATCATCCCTTCAGCGTCTACGATGGCGTTGAACTGGTCGCGGATCTCGTCCTTAGTCGTCGGCATCCCGCTATCACTCAGCACCTTTTCAAAATCAATCGTCGGTTTATTATTCATAATTCACTCCTACGGGGATTTTGCCAAAAGCATAAGTTTCTGCGTCAACCCAAAGCCGCTTTAATGATTCCTCGGTAATGTTCACAGTACCGGGAATAATGCGTTCATCTTCTTCAACTAAAAGTATTAATTGCGTGATGACGTCAGCGCGTAACGTGGGGCTTCTTTCTGCCACTAACTGAGTGGTTAATCCACTTTCAATAATGGCGTGGACAATATCCTGACCAATGCTGATTTTATTATTACAAAGTTCCGGCTCATTACCGGTATTTAAAGTAAAATTGCGCCCCGTAATTAGCAGGTCAATATATAACGCATCCGTCATGCTCCTAGCTCCTGCCATTCCATTAAGTCAGTCGGCGTCATTCCCTTTTGTGGGTAAATATTAACGGTATTAATTCTCTTGCTGTTATCAGTGGTGGTTTTCGCGTTGCTGTTTATTTCTTTGCTCAACCCGCCACGATCAATTCCCCGTGTAGCCCCCCCAGTAGACATTTCATTTTGCAGCGGCTTAGGCACATCGCCCACTTGTTTGGCTTCGATGTTTATACCTGGAATAAGATTTAACTTATCGATGATCCAGTTATAGGTCCCGGCAAAGGAATTCTTAAGCCATTCCCACAACCCGCTAAACACGTTGCCAATACTTTCCGCCATGGCGGCCATGCCGTCGAACGGGGACAAACTGCCCAGACTGTCAACCAACCACGTCCAGCCATCGGCGATCCACTTCCAGGCAGTCATAAACACGTCTGCCACCCAATTCACCGCAGCCGCCAGTGCCTGGAAAGCGTCGGTTTGCATGATGGCCGCCTTGACCGCATCCCAATGCTGAATGAGCAAGTACAGGCCCACGGCCAGTAATGCGATAGCGCCAATGATCAACAGGATTGGCCAGCTCAGGAAGTTAAAGGCGACACCAGTCGTCATAGCCGCTATACGGATAGCCAGCAACACACCGCGCAAAATGGCCATCCCCGCCGCCCAGGCACGAATAGCGCCGTTGTAAAGCCACACCGCCGCCGTTCCCAACTTCATCACCAGGGTGAAAGCGGCCCAAATCCCTTTCAGGCCGATCATGATAAATTTGGCCACGCCCATCACCAGGTTGGCCAGCGCACCGGCCCCTGCCAGACTTAAGATGGCCAACGCAACATATCCCACCACTTTGGCGATATTGGGGAACAAGGTCATCCAGCGGGCAAATTTCTGGCCGCCGTCTGCCAGGCCGTTCAACAAGGGATAAAGTACCGGCAACAGGGTTAACCCAATGGCAATTCTGATCGCCTCAAAAACAGCCATCAACCGATCCCAGGGTTTCGCCATCTTCTGCGCCATTTCCTGCGTGCGTTTAAGGCCATCACTTCCGCCCAGCACGGTGATATTGCGTTGCAAGGTGTCCACGTTGCCATAAAGCTGCTTCACCACCGCCGAACTGTCACCAAACGCCGCATCTAACTCCGCCTGGGCCTTAAGGTTGCCCTCAATGCTTTTACCGTATTTTCCCTGCAACTTTTCCAGCATGGCGGGCATTGAAAGCATGTGACCCTGTGCATCCAGGAAGCTTAAGCCCAGCTTTTTGGCCCCCTCCTGCGCACCGCTCAGGAAGCCTTCATAGGATCCACTCGCTTCTGTCCCAAGCGAACGTTGCAGTTCGCCCAGCACCGCCAGCTGCTCGTCCATGCCAACGCCAAAGTTTGAGCCGACGCCGCGTGAGCCTTCCATTAAATCTTTAATGACCCCCATGTCCGTGCCGAACTGCTGTTTCATGAAGGACATTTTCCCGGCCAGTTGCTCAGCAAACTGCACCTTGCCCATGGCATTGGCATCGGCGCTGAATTGGCTGAACATTTGGCCCATGAATTCCGCCGCGTCGCCCGATGTGCCTTTAAGCGCGGCGGCCACCGTGTTGGCCACCCTGACCACTTTCGGCAGTTCTTCGCTACTCAGCCCGGAAACGGCTGCGTTAATATCCGCCGTGGACTGCACGAACTCCACCGCCGACTTACCGTATTGCATACTGAATTTCAGAGCGTCGGCGGATACCTTGGCCAGCACATCATCACCAATGCCCCGCGCAGACGCCTCCTGCATCGTGTCATACATGTCGATCGCAGGGCCAAGCGCCCCTTTAATCGACATACCCACGCCCCACAGCCCGCCCACACCCACGGCAATTTTCCCAAAGGCGTCCTGACTGTGTTGCGCGAAGCCGGTCACCGACGTTTGCGCCTGTTTAAGCGGGCGCGTAATTCGGTCGATCAAGCTCAGCGTAAAATCTAAATCCGCCATCAGTCGCCTTTAAATGCCAGGGCAATGCCATTTGCAATAGCAATGCGTTGAAACTCCCAATGACGATTATCCAGCCACACGGCGCGGGCTAAATTTTCCGTATCGTCATTTTCATGCGGTAAATAATGGCGGCGCAAAATAAGATACTGCTCCAGACCGTTATTTTCGATGGCGCGAACCCGCGCCTCTAGTTTTTTAGTTCGATATCCAATTTAGGCGCATATTTATCATTCACCGCCGCCGCCAATTGCAGAGCCGAACCGGGAATATCCAGCACTTCATCCAGTGCCACTTTACTGTCTGCGGAAACAATACGGCGCAAATAGTTATTTGCCGGGGCCAGCTTATTGTCCATCGACATTTCATTGATGAATTTGTTATAGGCGGTGGTGTTTGGCTCAAAAATTAAAGCCTGACCGTTTACGGTTAATTCAATGGTGTGTACTTTGCTCATGATTTAATTTCCTTCGCTGGTTTATTTCGTCAATTAATTGGTTATGCCGTGCGGCACATTCCGCATATTGTGGGGTTATTTTTAAAAGCACCTCGGCAACGTCTTTACCTAATACACCGTTAAGGCGCGGTAATTGTTCCGGGCATTTCGTTAACAGATTTTCTTGATAGGGTTCGCTCGGCACTTTCGGCAGCGGCGTTGTACATCCTGACAAAATCGTCAGACACGCACTCGTTAGTAAATACCGGTTTAACCAATTCTGTCCTGATTTCCACAGGCTGCGCATGTTTCAACGCCTCCAACTTATCTTCTAACGCCCTGGCGGATTGGCGGCCTATCTCTTGGCTCTCAATCCGGGCCTTATCTCCGGCCACCGTAGCAGCGCGGTTGATCACCAAATCCAGACTATCGCGATACCAGTCGCCGACTTTCCACCCCGCCGTAAACACGGCCAGAAGGGCCAGGCCAATGACGGCCAGTTGCTTGGCCATCACTTCACCCCGTTATGTTCCAGGCTAAAATGATTGCCATCTGGACGGGTTTTAAAGCGCCCGCCCCAGGTGCCGCCGAGCGACTCCCAATATTCACCTAAAGGTAAATATGCCTCGGTTTTTGTCTGGTACTGGCCGCTGATAAACAGGTTAAAATCCACCGCCAGGCGCTGTGTGTGTAAACTGTTGCTGATCCCCTTACCGCTTTTGGCATTCAGTGCCGCCTGTTCCGGTGTGCGGTAGGCTTCGCCAAAGGTCAGCCGGTAGCCGCGTTCCCCTGCCCACTCAACAAGCTGGGCAATCAGCTGCGTAAACAGCTGCTGTTTTTCGTTCAGTGTCATTCTGGTTTTCCCTTTCCCGGTAACAAACTGCTTCCCCTGCGTTTAAGCCACACCTCGACAACCTGGTGGCCAGCAATCCCCAGCGCTGCACCTACGCCCGCGATGGCCAGCGGAGAAATGCCGGGGATCCAAATCAGGACGGCACCGGCCGCCACTGAGGTGGCCGAACCCAAAATAATGCGGCCAACAAAAAGCTTCGCCGTAATGGGTTCACTACTGTTGAGCGCCTTACCCAGGGCAATCAGTGCGCCCAGGATAATGAGGCTTAACAGGCTTTTTTCATGCTCTTGCATCCCTGCCATTCCTTATCCAATCAGGTTGCGCGTGTCTTCATCTTCCAGATATGGCACGCCGTTGATCCGTACAAAGTTCGGGTCGGTGATGAAGTACTTAATTTTGTGTGTCATGACGCCGCCACCCTTCGGATCAGCGTCCAGGATATTGCTCAACACCAGCTTGCAGCCGAAAGCCTCAATCTTTAATTCTTCGTTTCCGGCCTTGGCGTAGAACATCAGATCGACCGGTTCAATACCGCGCCATGAACCGGCACGGCGTGCAATGGCGGTCAACTGCCCCAATACCTTGGTAGTGACTTCAATCTCCCCCTCTCCAGCCACATCACCCGATACATGGCCATCAGGCACGCCCTGGGTTTGGGCGGCCGCCGTGTTATCGGTAATGTCTAAACTCACCTTTTCGATGTGGATCAGATCGCCGTCCATACGCACATCGGTGGATTGCCCTGAAATACGTTTCATCTGTTATTTGCTCCCTGCTGCGCCACTGTTCAGTAACAGGCTTACCGTGATGCCTTTCGGGCATTCATAGGTGCGCACCACAATATAAATCTCCACCTGCGTGGCGGATTTCCAGGTGATCGTCACGTCCCCATCCTGCGGCGTCATGACTTCACCGGGGAACGTCACACCGTTAATCTGCGTGGAGATCGCCATTTGACGTAGCACCTTGGCAAAATATCCCTGGTGCGCGGCGATACTGCTCGGCGTGCTGTTCAGCGAACGGTCCGCAATCTTGGCAATCGCCTGGAGACGCACGCGCCGTGCCGCTTTATCGACAATGCGCAGGTATTCAATGGCCTGATAATCCCCACCTTCTGCGTCCAGCGTGCGGCCGTCTGACCAATAAAAACCGTCGTAATCCGGGTACCACATCGGTACGCTAAAGCGCTTTTCCTGCAACGCTTGCAGCGTGGCCAGGTCCAGCACCGCACCACTGCCATCAACGGGTAAATCATCACGCCCCATATCCAGCAAAGCACCGGTTTGTACCCGCGCCGGACTATCGGCAATGGTCACCGCCCGATTGCATAAGCGCCCCGCCAATACGCCTGGCTCATTGCCAAACAGACGCGGCACCAGTTGCACGGACGGCGCGGCGATCTGCGCCTGTAATGTGGCTAACCGCGCCAGATAATCCGCCCATTCTTCGGCAACCTGCGGACCTTCTACCGCCAGGATAAACCAGCACCAGCGGCCCAACTTAGCCAGCAGATTGGCACGCAGACTGGCGGCTTCGTTGATCGGCTTTTTGTCGCTGATATCATCCGACAACACCACACCTTCCACCGATGCCACGGCCTGGGCAGTCATGACCGCCTCCACCCATGAGTCAGGTTCAATACCTTCGGCCGGTTCGGCCAGGACGTGCACAAAGCCGCTCCAGTTCTGCCCAGCATTCAGCATGGCGGCGTTAACATCACGCTTGAGCGCGCTATCAGCGCCCAGCAACACGTCTAAATCAGTCTGGGTATTCACCGGCAGCGTTTTGCCCGCGTTGGTCTTTCCTCTTCCTACGTACAACACTGCACGCTCAATCTCTTTGGTTTCACCCTGTAGCTGGTTAACCTGGTTAACGCCAACCGTTGGCCATGTCATGCCGTTCCCTCTTATCCTGCGCCGTAGCCAATGCCCTGCAATTGACGCGCTAACGCTTTGTTGAAATCCTCTTGCGAGATACCCAGGAAGGGACGCGCTGGCACATCAACCGACCACGACGTTTTCACCGCCTTGCCAGACAGCACCCGGATTAACAGGCCCGCTTTGGCCATCGTCATGCTTTCCTGAATTTCTCTAAACGCTGGCTTGCGCCACCGCTTGCCCTTTTTGACCTTGTACCCCAGCGCCCGCAGCCGTTTAGCCTGGCGCGTGGTGGCCGGTAAACTCGCCACCCGGCTTTTTTTCTCAACCTGACGGCGGTTCACCGTCACGCTCATGCCGTTTTGCTGGGCATAACCCACCGTGCCAGCCGCAATGGATTTCTTACCATTGCGATAGCCGCCGCCGCTTAAGTACACCCGCACGCCGTCGATTTCGGGCATTTCGCGGATGTGTAGCAGTTTGGGCATATTGCGCAGCATCTTCCCTTTGCGCTTGGTCTGGCGTCCCTGCCATTTCTGCCCGTCTGGCCCGGCCTGGTTGCGCACGTTACGTTTGGCCGCTGGCATTAATCCGTACTTGGCTAAGCGCCATAACAACCGCTGACGCTTTTTCTGCGGTAGCGCCAGGCTGTTCAGCTGCTTACGCAACGCTTTCAGTTGGGCGGCATCCAGTTCACCCCGGATCACGGTGTCTCGCCGCCAATCGGTGCGCCCTGGCTATCCACGCCGTAAACGTGCGCCTCGCTAGCCAGCCAGATTTCGGGATCTGCCAGCCGCCACATGGCCCCATCCATGGGGATATTTCCCTTTTCATCCTTGACCATGTTCAGCGCTTCAACCATCGGCACCGAAATGGCCAGCACCGCCGTTTCTTCATCGATCACATCAATGTCGAAATCCGGCAATTCATCATCAATGCCCATTTCTTCAAACAGTGACCGATCAACCTGACCCAGCCAGACCAGCAGCAACGCGGCCAGGTTGCGCGGGTCATACAATCGATATGGGAACCTGTCCCAGGTTAGCGCCGCGTCATAACGGATAACCGCCAGACGATACTGATCCAGCCCTAAATCCCGCTGTGCCGGGATGAATTTCATTTCATCCATGAAACTGGCAAACCCTGCGCCCTGAAAGGTACGTTTTGGCATGTACTCAGTGATGAAAGCGGTCAGCTCATCCAACTGGCTCATATTTTGCGTACTCCCACACGGCGCTTTCCTTTAATGGCCCGGATAGCAATCGAACCCTCTGACAGCAGGCTGTTACGGGTTTCCTCGCTTTCCTGCCCTGGGTGCGTTTCCCGGCGTCCAATGCTGGCAAACTCCCCCATCAAATCCGCCTTAGCGCGGGCATACACCGCACGCTTATAGCGGGCGCATAACAGATTCCCGTCCATCATGCTTATGCCTGGCGCTTCACTCGCCTGGCCAATTCCCTTGGCCTGGTATTTGTCCCTGACTGACACCAGCAAGTCATTCACTTCACCGGCTGCGGTCAGCAGCGCCGTGGCCACTGTCCCGGCGTCGATATCGGCCGGAATACTCCGCTGTTCCTGAAACTCTTGCAGGTTCAAGTCCGGCCAAAAATCCTCGTTTTTTAACGGCTCATCGTCGTATTCAATCGGTGTTCCGCTAAACATAAAATCCCCCCGAAAAGAGAAGCGGGCATAACGGGATCCACGGTACATAACCCAAGGGCATTACCTTCCCCGCGCCCGCCCCGGCTTGCGGTAGACTTTAAAAAGTGTGGGTATGAGAACCCGACACCGAATGAGTGTGCGCACCAGGCAAAGCATGACTGTGAACACCGGGCAGCTCATGGCCATGTTCGCCATATCGGTGGTGAAAACCATGCGCACTATCCTGGATCTCGTCTTCATCAAACCAGCTATCGACGGCGCGACCATCGGCCGCTTTGTAGTGGATCAGATAGGCGTTGGCGTGGTTGACGTATTCAGCACGGGCTTTAACCTGGCCAGCTTCACCGCTGATCAAAACCACAACTTTTGCGGCCAATTCGAACATGAATTTTTTCATTACTTTCCCTGATTTTTTTCAAGCGCCCGCACACGGGACGCAATTTGATTTCGCATGGTGCCAACGCCGCAGCCGCTATGCAGCTTGTGCGCCTGGGCCAGCAGTCCATCCACTTGTTTTAGCAATTCCACATCATCCGTCGCGGTGGCACGCGGTACGCCCTGCGGGTCAAACAGCTGGCGCATACCGGCGAATTTGAACCACTTGGCACGGATCACTTCATACAGCTCCCAGTTCTCCGTCACGTTGGTAAACGTGCGGGAGAAATACGGCTCAATCGGCTGGCCCTCCCTGGCCATGTTTTCCGCCCAGGCCAGCACCGTGTCAGCCGTGAAGGTGACAAAGTTACTTTTCAGCGCGGCCGGGGTGTCCTGCCCCTGCTCAATGGCGATATCCGCCAAATCCAGCGCGGCATCCAGATCGCCCACGTCAAACAGCCAGATAACGCACCAGGCCAGAACGGGATTACGTTGAATAACCCCCTCCGCCAGATACTTTTCAACCGTTGGCATCCAGCGCGGCAAATAGGTATCACGCTTGATGGCGACCTTTTGCGCCAGTGTCAGCCCGTGCAACGCCTCCACGTCCTTTTCCAGCGCGGCGGCCATCACGTGCATACTGTCCGAACTGTCCAACGCCTGGCGCTGTTTCAATTTGGCCTGTGCGGCACACCTGGCCGAATGGCGTTGCGCGGGTGACATCATGCTTATTCCCCTACTTTTTCGGCAGGTTCGGCCACTGTGCCAATGGTCACCGCGCTTTCATCAATCGCCGCGTACAATTCCAGGTACTCAACCGCGTAACCTTCATTGCGCAGGTATTTGTTTTCGTACTGCTTACGGTCTTCGACAAATTCCGCTTTACGCTGGCGGGTGTTGCGCTGGGTATAAATATGCAAGTTATTCAGCGTGGTCACGACCATGCGCTTGCCCGGCATAAACGGCGGGATAATGGCGCGGCGGCCTGCAATGGTGCTTTCCAGCATTTGCGCGGCGATTTTTTCCGTTGGACGGTCAGCCGCCTGGTAAAGACGGTACTGCTCTGCGGCCACCAGGTCAGCCCCAACCAGCACGACCATGCGCGGGTCATTGCGGTATTCCTGCGGAATTTTGGCGTTAATCAGGTCTGACGCCATGGCGTCCAATGACTTGTAATCACCGTTCTGATCCAGCGTGACCGGGTCAGTCATGATTTGCTTGCCGTCTTCGTACAGACGCACGATTTCATGCCAGCCAATATTCACATCTTCGCCGTTCGGGTTCTTTTCGTAGTCGGTGGATTTCGCCACGGATTTACCGTTGAAGCCGATACGCAGCATGTCCAGTGCGAAAGCCTGAGTGGTGAAAGCGGTGACGCGCTGGAAGAACTCCTCTTCTGAACCGGCATTCGCCCAGATAGACAGCAGATCCCAACGCAGTGCGGCGCAGGAGTCCGTTTCTACCAGCTTGTAATCGTTACCTGAAACGCCCACTTGGCGACGGAAACGGCCATCGGCAATACGGCCGGTATGCAGGCCAGAACTGCCCACGCTCACCACCTGACCAGACAGCTGATCAACGTCCGCGACGGTGATCCAATTCAGGAATTCAGAGCTTTCCAGCAGTGCATCACGCAGCTGGGTTTCTTTCGGGTCAGACAATGAGAAGTAATTAGAGACTTCTCCCACGTCCAGACCGTTGGCCGCAGCCAGGCCCGCCGCGAATTGCTTTAAAAAGCCACGCGCCTTTGCATTTAAAATCATTGCTTAATTGTCCTTAATCGCCATCGGCGGTTAATAATTTCCCTGGTCAAATTCTTATAAGAATTTAAATTCCGTCTTCGTGCCTTTTGGGTTACTTTTCGGCAGCGGTGTCACCTGCTTGCTAAAGTTTTTAACGATAGCCGGGAGGTTGTCACGCAGACGCGCAAACTCTTCGGTATCCACCACACCTTTTACGGTTTCCACATCGCTTTGAATATCATCTACGGTTGAGTCCGTTTCATCCGTTTTGGTTTCCAGTGCAGCAACGCGTGATTCCAATGACGCCAGCGCTTCGGCTAACGCTTGTAATTTATCATCGCCCTGCGGCACGTCTTCCACTACAGGTTGTTCGTCTTCAATACTGAAAAGACTGCGCCACGTTGATTTATTTTTTACTTTCCCTGCCATGTCCAGTTCCTTTATTTCGTTAATCACCAGCGGCGAACTATTACCGATGAAGTAATTATCTTTCCGCTTATTAAATCGCATTCGTGTAGTGCCAACGCTTGCGGGTTCATCTGTTACGCCCAACCCCTCCAGATAATGCCGCCCTGTGCCGCGAAAGTTACCATCAGGGGTTAATTCCACTGACGAAAACAAAAGCTTTCCATTGCGATTAGCATAAATTAAATCAGTCGATGGACATAAACGGGCATAGAGTTTTACCAGTCCCGCATCATCCTCACCGGCTTCCACTTCCAAGACTTCACCCGCGTTACCCGCCCAACGCTCATGTTCCGGCCAAAGCAATGCAGTGTATAAATCCGGGTTATAGGTTTCCGCTGCGTCAATTAACATTTCCCGTGTTAAAAAACGTTTATCAACTGTTTCCCCTTCGGTAGCGATACAGATCCAATTCGTCATTAATTGAGAGCCTGACATATCGGAATTTATCTCCTTTCTTCCGTGGATTGCAGTATCGCCAATTATTATCGCCCTCGCACCCTGTGAATATCGGATATAGCCATTAACCGAATCAGACCCGATATTAAGTTAAGAAATAAAGATTTAGGCATCGCATAATTACGGTTATGGACGTTATCCGAAGCCATGAAAATTAAGGGATTAATAAATGGCATATTATGCAGAAGAATTAATCGGGGTGGCGCGTTCGCTTTATTTGAAGCGTGCGACACCAAAAGAGATCGCCAGAGACTTGAATCTGCCCAATGCGCGAATTATTTACTATTGGGCAACAAAATGGAATTGGGCCGATTTACTTAGCCATGAATCCACCGAGGAGGCTATTGAGCGCCGCTATCAATTGCTGGCCGGACGCGATGGAAAAACTGAATTAGAAATAAAGGAAATGGACATCCTTATTTCTCACGCCGTAAAACTGCGGGCGCAATCCAATAAGCATAAAGAGAAGTTAGCCGCCGCAAAATCAGACAGTAAAGGAGAACACCAGGAGCAGGATAACGGCGCAGAGCCGGTGAAGAAACGCAAGTATAAGAAAAATGATATCTCCAGCCTGACCAAGGATGATTTTGATGCTTTCGCAGAAGAACATTTATTCGGCTATCAGAAACACCTACGCCTAAATCTGACGCAGCAGATCCGCAACATTCTCAAAAGCCGCCAGATTGGAGCCACCTGGTATTTTGCGGTTGAAGCCTTTGAGAATGCCGCGCTAACCGGTGATCCACAAATCTTTCTCTCCGCTTCCAAGGCTCAGGCGGAGGTCTTCCGTTCGTACATCGTGAATATTGCAGAGCAGTATTTCGGTGTGACATTGACCGGCAATCCGATCCGCTTAAGCAATGGCGCAGAACTGCGTTTTCTGTCTACCAACAAAAACACGGCGCAGTCCTACAGCGGGCATTTGTACTGCGACGAATATTTTTGGGTGCCGAACTTCGCCAGGCTCAACGAAGTGGCCAGCGCCATGGCCACGCACGACCATTGGCGCACCACTTACTTTTCCACACCCAGCGCCAAAACGCACCAGGCTTACCCGTTTTGGACAGGTGAAGAGTGGAAGCGTGGAGACAAAAACAGGACGGCCATTCAGTTCCCTGACTTCAAGGAAATGCAGGACGGCGGCCGCCTCTGCCCAGATGGCCAATGGCGCTACGTCATTACCCTGGAAGATGCGATCCGTGGTGGCTTCAACCTGGCCAGCATCGACAAGCTGCGAAACCGTTACAACCGCGACACGTTCAACATGCTTTACATGTGTGTGTTCGTGGACAGCAAAGACAGCGTTTTCAAGTTCAGCGACCTGGAGCGGTGCGGCGTTGACGTTGACGATTGGGACGACCATGACGAGGCGTTAGAACGGCCGTTCGGTAGCCGGGAAGTCTGGGGCGGCTTCGACCCGGCCCGCTCGGGGGACACGTCCACTTTTGTGATTGTCGCCCCGCCGATCCACGCCGTAGAAGTATTCCGCGTGCTGCGCGTTCTGCACTGGAAAGGGATGAATTTCAACTACCAGGCGGCGCAGATTAAAAAGCTGTTTGGTCAATACCACATGACGTATATCGGCGTTGACGTGACTGGCATCGGGCGAGGCGTGTTTGAACTGATTGAGCATTTTGCACTGCGTGAGGCGGTGGCCATTCACTACGGCATGGAAACCAAAACGCGCCTGGTCCTCAAGATGATTGATGTTATCGGAGCCAAGCGCCTTCAATGGAATAAAGATAACAAAGAGATCCCCGCGTCATTTCTGGCCATCCGCCACACCAGCACGGCCAGCGGCAACGCCATGACATTCAAAGCAGATCGCACCGTGGAAACCGGCCACGCGGATGCCTTTTGGGCTATTGCGCACGCCGTTATTAATGAGCCGATTAACTTTGAGCACAAACGTAAATCTAAATGGAAATTAGGGAAGAAAGCCGCATGAGCAAGCGCAAACCATCACGCCAGCAAAAAGACCAGAAGCCGAAAGATGCCGCCAGCAGCAAGAAAATGAGCATCATCACCCTGGGTAAGCCGGAACCGATTTTAACCACCGGCACGAATTACCGGGATATCTGGTACGACAATGAATTCGACCATTTCACGCTACCCATGGATCGCCTGGCCCTGGCGCAACTCAGCAATCTAAACAGCCAGCACGGTGGCGTGATTTACGCCCGCCACAACATGGTGGCCGCAGATTACCAGGGCGGTGGGCTAACGCATGAGCAGCTGCGCGGCGGCGTGTTTGATTATCTGTCTTTCGGTGACCTGGCCATCCTCAAGCTGCGCGATTGGTTTGGTAACGTGATTGGCCTGGCCCCGCTGCCCTCGCTGTATTTGCGACTGCGTAAAACCGGGGAATTTGTGGTTCTGCAGGACGGTGAACCGTTAGTTTACGAACCGGAAGATGTTATTTTTTTGAAGCAGTATGACCCGCAGCAGCAAGTTTATGGGCTGCCGGATTATATCAGCGGCATCCACTCCGCATTATTAAACAGCGAAGCGACAATTTTCCGCCGTCGCTATTATCACAACGGGGCGCACACAGGCGGCATTATTTATACCAATGACCCAAACATGACGGATGAAGTAGAAGACGAGATCGCCGACAGGTTGGAAAGCGCCAAGGGCATTGGTAATTTCTCCACCATCTTTGTGAATATTCCAGGCGGTGCCGAAAAAGCGATCCAGTTTATTCCGGTGGGCGATATTGGCGCGAATGATGAATTTAATAACGTGAAAAACATCAGCGCTCAGGACGTATTGAACGCGCACCGCTTCCCCGCTGGCCTGGCGGGCATCATCCCGGTAAACACAGGCGGCCTGCCCGACCCTGAGAAGTCCCGCACCACTTACCGAAAGGATGAGGTTATTCCCCTGCAACGGATGATCATGAATGCGGTTAATAACGCACCGGATATCCCACAACATTTATATTTGAATTTTGCGTTTGAAGATGAAAGCGGTGATGAAAAATGAGCCGAAAAAAGCTAAACTATCCGGGTTATTATTCCCCTGGAGCCATCAACATGCGCGTAATGAAAGTAGTGTGCCGTGAATGCGGGGCTAACGCAGTAATAAAAAAAACGGCGCGTAAACACCGTGATATCTCGGATATTTATTGCGCCTGTTCAAATTATGAGTGCGGTCATACCTTTGTGGTAAATATGACCTTCTCACACACTATTAGTCCTAGCGCAAAATCTCAAGGCAGCTTATTTAAAGGGTTGGTTGATTCTCTGAAAGGTGACGATAAACAACTTCTTCTTTCCCTACTGCAACAAACCGCCTGATCCTTTGCCCCCTTTTTGGGGGTTTTGTTTTTCAAACTCATCCAACTTTCGCACCAAGTCGGCTGACAACTCCGCCACCCAATCAACGACTAATTCCCTATCTCCGGCCTCACACTTCCCCAGTGACACAAGCCGGGTCACCAGTTCAATTCGTTGTAATGCAATGGCCTCAAAAAAAAAATCCCGCACAGAATCCTCCCTCCCTTACATAATCGTTACTGTATGCATGTACAGTACAATATTGTTAGCGTTGATGAAAGCACAACGCGCATGCTTTTTTTAAATTAACGACTTATTCTATATTCCTAATATGCTGAATGCGTTATCTAAATCCCGCTTAGATGCACAGTTTTTATGCTTTCCACCCTCTTCACAGGCAAGACAACACCCTTCCATATCGAAAGAAGATCTCCCCGGTTTTAAGAGGTCACCACATGATCGGCAATACAGCTGCCTTGGCCTGAGCCTTACTTCTCCATCCCGCAAAACCATCTCGGTTTCATCATCCAGGCGCACAATATTGCCTCTCAGCAGCGCTTTGGCCATCTGATCCCCATCCTGGTGCTGAATACCCAATCCCTTTTTCAACTCGGTGATCGTACCTTGAGTACAGTTATTGACAGAACTCCAAGGGGCGGCGGGGCCGCCAGAAAAAGCAGCAGCCGCTTCGCTGGCTGCCAACTTCGGAACAATCGCCCACTTAACCAGGCGTGTTTCTACTTCGGAACTACGGCCAAAGAGCGGGGAATAAATACCCTGCACGCGCTGCACGTCCTCGGCATACTCATTCCCGCACTCAGTAATTTCATACATCAGGCGCACAACCAGATCCCGGCGCTTCACCAAAGCACCGCCCTGGGCCTGAGTGTAAGATGCCCAGCAACCCACATCGGCGGCAGCCAGCACAGCGTCCATAGTTTTGTTTTCCAGAGTTGAGTCACCCATCCGGCGCAGCTCCCGCCAGACAGTGACCGGCGCACCGCCAATCTGCTGAAACTGACGGATACGCCAACGGCTGGCCCAGGCTGAAACCGCTTTGGCCATGTCCTTCATGTTCTCACCCGTTTCATCGTCTGCCTCACCGTCCAGGGCGAACCCGTCGATGTTTTTGGAAATGTATTTTGCGATGTACCCCGTTGCGCTGCCCTTCTCCGGATCGATTGGCTCAACGTGAAAACGCGCCTTAAGCGCGTTAGCTGATTGCAGTTCCTCGGAATCCTCCAGGCGGGCGTAATAGCAAAGAATATCGCGCACCTGTTCAACATCAGAGGGCCGCATAAATAGCAGCATATGCCAGTGCGGCGTCCCGTCATGGTGTGGTTCGACGACGCGGAAACCAAACACGCTGATACCGGCACGCGAAAACGCCGCACGGGCCTTGGCCCATACGCCGCAAAGGTATTTTTGTGTTTGGCGTGGGCTGGCGGCATTCCACTGAGAAACGAACCCGCCGCCGCTGTGCACGGCGTGATAACTGGACGGCGCGGTGATGGTATAAAACTCCCCCGCCATGCCCATTTCCGTGGCCAGGTCTTCAAACCCGCGCATACGCACCATCAGTTCACAGCGGCGTTTTGCCGGGTTGGCGTTGCTGCCGTCCACCCTGTCAGCCAGGGAAAAACGCTCCCCCGTTTCCTGATTTTCCAAATCGCATGATTTAAAAAACTCTCGGTTACGTTTCTTTTGTTCTACCCATTCGCCCATTGTTGAACGACTCACGTAAGCCGATGCCGCCTTTTGCACCTGGCCAACGGCAATCGCCATATGTTCACGCAACAGATCACGGCTTCGTTTCAACTTACCGCGCCACCATTCCGGTGCCATCATGCGTAGCAAACCTGACTCAGCATTTCGCACGGTGAAATTGTTACCCGCGTTGAAGGACTGCCAATAAGGCGGCGTGATATTGAATTGCTTCACCAACTCAGCCAAATGACGGTAAGCAGCTGTCGTGCGCCATTCTAATTCTTCGTGGGATTTGGAATCTTCCGGGAAAGCCGTGCGAGTGAAATCATTGAAGGATTCAGCCATAAAATCAGCAACTACGTGCGCCAGGTTGCGCACTTCATCACGGCCGTAGGTAGGGAGTTTTTCTAAATCTTTCAGGAACGGGATATGTACACCGCCCGCACCCTGGAAATCCGTTGTGTACTGTGCACGCACCTTTTGCAGACGTGGCAATACGTTTTTACCTACCGTAGTGCGTAAAAACGTATTAGCACGGCGGCGGCCCTGTGGGCCTGCCTCCATTAATTTTGTATAACGCTGGCCAAAATAACGCGCCAAATAATCCGGCATCCCTGCCAGATATTTAGCACGCCAGGTGTGATCGGTTTCATTCAGGTGCCATAACTTGCGCTCGGTCAGGCTAATGTCACTCGGGGCGCGGGGGCCAAAGAACTCTTGCTGTCTCGCACGCGCCTCATGGTGCTGGCCGTTAAAATCCGAAGTAATGATATCCATTTAGCAGTTTTCAAATTTCACATTACAAAACTGCTCAGACTCCTGGCGCATAAGCTCCACAATCTCGGCAGCGCTCAATCCTTCGTTGGCCACATGTGTGGCCAGGCGATCAAGGTGGCCGGAAAACTTCACAGCAGCATCGGCCATTGCCTCAGCGCGGGCGCTTCTAATCAATATGGCGGTTTGCTCACATCCAGCCTTTGCAGCATCAAAACCACTCCAGAGGGCTGGGAATTGGTTGCGGTCATTACGTTTCATTTGCATGGCAAAACTCCAAATTTTGGCGGCAAGAAACCCCGGCCACCAAGGGGAAGCCGTGGGAATTCTTAGCAGTTGGTTACTTAATGAAAGTGCTTAACTTCGATTCTTTGACGGGCAACGAGGGACACATTCAACGAATGCAGGCCGTGCAGCTGCTTGGCGCAATCCCACCAACGGGCGATCAATACCGTGATGGAACCCTGGCCAAGAAAATTGGCCAGGTAGTAAGTGGCGCGGATAGACGCAAGGGCTTCAAGCTGGCCTTTACTGGTTTCGGCCTCACGATAAACACGGCACCAAAATGCGCAGCTCACTGCAAACCACTGGTGCGGATTATCAAGATGCATCGAATCATTAAACATTTGCGGTGACAGCGCGATCAAACCGTCGAATTCCTGGCACTTATCCAGGAAAATACGGGCATAATTCGGCGCAACATTCCAGGCTATGAAATCTTCCTTAAGCCCTTCTTTCTCTACCATTATCATTTTCATACTTGCCTCAGTGCATTGAATTATTTGTGTCTTGTTCAACTTCTCGGCGGGCTACTCTGCAAGCTCCTGCACCTTTGAAATCCTCCGGGGTGAAGTAGTTAGTGCTTTTCTGCAACCGCCGAACCTTCAACACCGCGCCCCACAAAGAAACCTTTTCGGCTTCGGTCAACTCATCCCAGGCACATTCGATATGGCGTTGTTTGAGCCCTGCCAGAAAGCAGAGGTAACGCCGGTCTTCCTCATCGACATTGTTCCAGTAATGCTTTACCCGGCTATCACACCCGGAAATCATCTTGCGGGCCTCAGCTATCCACTTAGGTGTTTGTGTTTCCACGCTTACCCCTTTAATCCCATCAAGCGGAACCACCAAGGGCGGCGCTTTGTGTTAACTGTTGGAGAACGGCAGTCACTTAGAAACTGCACTTTGCTGGCCGCAGGCTGCCAGCGCTGACCGTTCGGCAACTCTAACCAACCGTGGCCATGGCTTGGCAGTTGGATAGACGGAGATTGCTTCTGTAAAAGTCGTGTGAAAACTTGCATCGAATTACCTCAGTTCAGACCCGGCATCACACCAAGCGCACCTAATACATCCATGGCGCTGGTTAATGCTGGGGCGGTATGAAAACGCGATTCAACGGACACAACGAGCAAGGACAGATCGCGGATCGCCTGATTGGCTCGGTCTAAAATGGCGTTTCTACGTGTCTGCGTCATAGGCGCAGTGGATATGGCTTCACCGGCGATAACGCCGATTGCAGCCGTGGCACTCAGTGTGTGCATAGATAAGTTATCGGGCTTGGCTTCATTCATTGGAACGGCGGGCAAGCATTTTAGCTGTGCCAGCAAACCATCCAACAATGTGGAATCATCGGTGTGATCGGTAATGACGATCAGCTCTACCAGTGTTAAACGGTGCGGTTGCATTGGATTCAGCTTGTTTCGTAGAACCTGTGCAGTTATGCCGACTTTCTCGGCGACTTCGGTCAGGTTGTGCGCCAGTGAAAAACGGCGGCAAGCTGTATCTAAATGCGGATGTATAGAGGTTTGGTAATCAAACATTGTTGCTTACCTCGAATTTTGGCAAGTTGCTACGCAGAAAGCGCAATATCGCATTCGCTTAAGGCCTGAACGGTCAAGGCAGCCATATTGATTTCTATAAGGCCATTTTTCTGTAAACCTTTGGGTTTAATAGGCAGCTTTCCGTATTCAATGAGGTTACGCGCGGTTTCAATCTTGAGACCGGTACGGCGGCAGTACTCTGCTAATGGAAGGTAGGGATCTGGTATGACGATTGTAATATTAGGACGCATAAGGCAAACTCCAGTTAGGGCCGAATACCGTAAATAGTCGGCAATACAGGGCAATATTCTAAATAACAAACACAGGTTAATGCGCAAAATGCGAATCGTCAACACAAGATTCTCTTTATGCGCATTATTGGCGACTAGAAATGGCAAACTTTGCAGTGAATTTTGATGCTGACAGCACTCCTGTGCTGGATCGCGTGATAGAAGCCTATGGCTTCACTCAAAAAATGCAGTTAGCTGAACATCTACAAATGGCGGCCAGCAGCCTTTCATCTCGCTATAAGCGCGGCGGCCTTCCCTCAGATATAGTGATCAGATGCATGGCTGATACGGGAGTAGAGCTTGAGTGGCTAATTACTGGGCAGGGTAAGAAATTTGATGATGACGAGTTGGACCTCATGAAATTCACTCGCCAGAAACTTATTGATGGCCAGCTGTATGATTCAGGGCATCTTCTATTCGATAAAGTCATGTTCCTGCCTGGCATCCCTTTGCCACACGATCCCGCTTGCATAATCGACAACTCTATCCAATACATCATTGACCGTAAGTTTTCGGAAGTTTACGACGGCGACTGGCTGGTAGAAGTTGAAGGAAAAATAAGCATCAGAACCCTAACAAGGATCCCAATTAAGCGCGTACGAGTAAGCGGCGTTGGCATGGCCTTTGACTGCAATCTTGAAGATGTGAATGTTATTGGCAGAGTAGTAATGAATTGTCGGTTTTGAGTAATAAGGAGCGATAGAGATGCCAGTAAGAAAACTCCCTACTGGTCAATGGGAAGCCGATTTTTACGCCGAAAACCGCAGCGCGGGCAAGCGGGGTAAACGTGTCCGCAAAAAATTTAGTACAAAAGGTGAGGCTCTCGCCTTTGAACGGTATGCCTTAGATAAGGCACAAAACAAGCCGTGGAATGGCGAAAAGAAAGAAAGCAGGCGCTTAAAAGAAATTGCCAAACTTTGGTATGACAATCACGGCACTACTTTGAAGGACGGTGAAAGGCGACTTAATGCCATGGAATGGGCGGCTGAATGCATGGGGCAACCCCTTGCAATAGAATTTAACGCTCAGCTATTTGCAACTTATCGTGCTAAACGACTATCGGGTGAATTTTCGAGAACAACACGGATTTCGAAAGTCACGCCACGAACCATAAATTTAGAATTAGCTTACTTCAGGGCAGCATTTAATGAACTCAGACGCCTTGGCGAATGGTTGCAGCCAAACCCACTAGAGAATGTTAGGGCTTTCCGCACAGAGGAAAGTGAAATGGCATATCTAACTCAAGAACAGATTACCGCTCTTCTAGAAGAATGCAGAAACAGTAGCGCCAAAGATCTAGAAACTATAGTAAAAATTTGTCTCTCAACTGGTGCAAGATGGAGCGAAGCAGAAAGTCTGACAAAATCACAAGTTTCTAATTACCGAATTACCTTCATTAAAACTAAAGGTAAAAAAAATAGAACGGTACCTATTAGTAATGAACTGGCTGAATCCTTACCCCAGAAGAAAGGGGGAAGGCTTTTTGAACCTTGTTATTATGCGTTCCGCTCGGCATTAGGTAGAACAAAAATCACACTTCCTGATGGCCAGTTATCACATGTTTTACGTCACACCTTTGCCAGCCATTTTATGATGAACGGCGGCAACATTCTGGTGCTACAACGTATTCTTGGCCATGTGGATATTAAAATGACAATGCGCTACTCACACTTTGCACCAGATCATTTGGAAGATGTATTGAATTTTAATCCTTTAACTAACCCAAAAGGCTAACATGGATAATATTACTCAATTCAAGGCATACATTAACTATTACAAAGAACTAAAAAGCCCCGGATTTGCAGTACTTATTACAGGAGAATGGGGATCAGGTAAAACTCATCAAATAACACATACTTTAAATAAAGATGAGTACTATTACATTAGTCTTTTTGACATTACAACCGTTGAAGATATCTATGCTGCCGTTTTTTATAAAATGTCTCCGGTTAAAGCATTTTCGAGAGGTGCTGCCGGTAGCCTAGAAGATTCGACCTTGGGTATAGACTCAATGACTTTCGGTCTGGGTAAACTTTTTGGAAAAATTGCCACTGCAATCATAAAGGAAGAAATAAAAAATGACCGAGTGATTATTTTTGACGACATTGAACGTTGCTCAGTTCATATCGATGCAATACTAGGCGTTATTAACAAGTATGTAGAGCACCATGATTGCAATGTTATTGCAATAGCTCATGATGAAAAGATAAAAGATACTTTCGACGATTCCAAAGAAAAAGTAATTGGACAAACATTAAAGATAGAACCAAATACAAGTGAAATATTTAATTACTTCATTGCTGCAGATTATGAAGGAAAAATACCATCAGAAATTCAAAACCATATATTAAATACATTCATTGCGTCAGATTGCAGATCAATGAGAATTCTAAAACATACAATAAAAGACGCTTTTCGTTTATTTGAATGCATAAAAAAAGAACATATAACTAATAGTCCCGCCATGTGTGAGATATTTACCTTTTTCACCGCATTGTCAATCGGATATAGATATGGAAAATTGAAAGAAAATGACATGTCGTTTAGGTCTGAAACTGCTATTAAATATTACTTGAACAAGGAAAAAAACGAAACGGTATTACCAGCGATTATTCAACTAAATAATGTTTATAAAAAAAATGGGTTAACTTTAGACCTTAGCCGTAACATACTAAGGGATGAGACAATAATAAACTGTTTTGCTAAAGGTTATTATGACCAAGTTGAAATATCTCAGGACGTTGAAGCAAATGAACACTTAAGTAATGGAAAGGTGGAGCCTTGGATTAAGTTAATGAACTTTGATAGATATATCCCTGAAGATGTAAATGATGCAATACAAGATATTGATGAACAATTACGAACACTCTCAGTGGTCGAAGATGGAAAAATTCTACACATATTCAATCTAAAACTTCTAATGGTATTAATAAAAGTAGATCCAAGAAGTTACAAAGATATTTATGACCAATTCCAAAATTATCTAAATAAATTACTATTCAATAATTTAATTGGAGCTTATGATCCAGATAGTAGATTTTCAAGATTCAGAGAATCTTCATTTGGTTATGGTTATTGGATTAAAAATGAATATAAAGAAATATCCAATAAGATGTTTGAATTCACAGATCATATAAAAAAAATGGCGCACCAAAAAAACTACCCATCATATATAAGGGAAATACTTGATGCTCTGGAAAACGATCCGTCCAGATTTAAATCATTAATTTCCTCTGGTTATATTGGTGAAGGTAAATATGCTTACATTGATATAATGAAATATATTAGACCTCATAAATTTGTCGAAAAATGGTTAAATAGCCCGATTATCAATTGGCAAACTATATGGGAGGGGTTAGAGGGAAGATACTCCACCGGCATGTTGCTCAATCAGCTATCAGGCGAGAAAATATGGATTTCTAGAGTAAACTTCCTTCTAATGAATTACGCAAAGCATCAGTCAGGTTTTGATCGCTTAAGAATCGAGAGGCTAGTCTGTCGCCCTCGCTAGAAGTGTCGCAAAAGTATCGCACTAAAATAGGAATATTGCCCTCTATTGCCTACTATTGGCTTTTCAACCCGTTGATAAATAGTTAAGTTCTTGTTTTTTCGTCACCTAGCACGATTCTCATAATCGCTTGGTCACTGGTTCAAGTCCAGTAGGGGCCACCAAATTTTAGCTTTAAATTCAGTACATTAAGCCACTTCTCGCGAGGTGGCTTTTTTGTTGGCATTTTTCAGTGGCGATGAAATGGCGATGTAATTTCTGCTGACCCGCCTAACCGCACTCTGCTGGAATGGGTCAAAGCCTGGTACACAGCGCACGGCATTACTTTAAAAGATGGCGAGAGGCGACAGACCGCAATGACTCATGCCTATGAGAGCATAGGTCAGCCGCTCGCACGGGAGTTTGATGCGCAGATGTTCTCTCGTTATCGTGAAAAACGCCTATCAGGGGACTATGCCCGATCCAACCGAGTGAAGAAGGTAGCACCGCGAACCATCAATCTTGAGCTGGCCTATTTTAGAGCTGTTTTTAATGAGCTTGGTCGCCTGGGGGAATGGAAAGGCGAGAACCCGATCAAGAATGTGCGCCCTTTCCGTACAGAAGAAAGCGAAATGGCATTTCTGACGAAAGAGCAGATCGGGCAGTTGTTGGATGAATGCGGCAGAGAAAATAATACTGACCTCGTTTGCATTGTTAAATTATGCCTATCAACCGGCGCTCGTTGGTCCGAGGCAGAAGAACTGAATAGAAGCCAGGTCACAAAATATAAAGTCACTTACACGAAGACCAAAGGCCGGAAAAACAGAACCATTCCCATCAGTGAAAGCCTTCATGACTCTTTGCCGGAAGTGAAAAAAGGCAGGCTATTCAGAAATTGCTACGGTGCGTTCCGTTCCGCGCTGGAACGTACAGATATTGAGTTACCCGCAGGTCAGTTAACGCACGTACTGCGCCACACCTTCGCATCTCACTTTATGATGAACGGCGGGAACATTTTAGTTCTCCAGCGCGTGCTGGGCCACACAGATATCAAAATGACCATGCGTTATGCTCACTTTGCACCAGAACATTTAGAGGAAGCTTTGAGGCTTAACCCTTTAACAAGTACCAACTGATGTGACAATATTCTATGGAAAAAATTTCACATTTTGAATCGATCTTAAGCAAAATGTTTGATTTACCTCTATTAGGATAAGGCTCGAAAACACCTGGAAATTAAATATGTAAGTTCGCATAATAAAATGTGTATGCGTGTTAAAAAAAGGTTAAAGGGCTACAAACTTCTGGACACAAAAAAATGAGGTAACTAAATGGCAATGAATCCAATTGTTAAAGCACAGCTTAAGACTTTCAAAGAAATGAACCCTAATGAAAATATGAACGAATCTGGCCTCTTTGAGGTGATGTCAATATTTGCATTGGAAAATGGCGTTCTTGGAGAGAACATAGATCCATTCAAAGCCCATCTTAAAGGTTCAGAGTTTGGTATTGACGGTGTCGCCATTTCCATTCAAGGAGCACTTTGTACTGATGTGGACGAGGCAGCAGAAATCCTATCAACAGGGAAGAATCACACATCAGAGTTTCATTTCTTTCAGTCGAAGACATCAGATAGCCTAGACTATGGCGACATCTCAAAATTTCTCGATGGGGTACATGACTTTTTTACTACTCAAACCTTAGTAAAAGGTCCGCAATTAGAGAGCCTTGTCGAAGTAAAAGATCAAATTTATGCTACGGCGACTAAAGTAAGCCCATCGCTGAGGTGTTACTATTGCACAACAGGTTCCGGTGAGGTTTCTGGTGTCATTCAACAATTGATTGAAATGAATAAAACCCGCCTAAGTGAATTAAATATCTTTAACGATATTCACATTGAATGTATCGGTGCCAAAGTTATTCAAAATGGATTTCGCTCTGCTACCAATTCATCATCGGCAAAACTAACCTTCCAAAAAGCAATAACCTTGCCAAGCCACGATAAAGTTGATGAGGCTTATATAGGATATGTTCCTGCATCAGAGATATTAGCAATAGCACTTGGAGAACCAGACCAAGAGGGGATTAGACATATAAATAGAGCACTGTTTTACGACAATGTCAGAGACTTTAACCCTGACTCAGAAATAAACAAGTCGATTATTTCTGAGCTAGAGTTAGGGGACGACTCCTCCTTTGTTTTCAAAAACAATGGAATTACAGTCGTTTCAAAAAGCATAGACCGTAAAGGTGATATATTTACTCTTGAAGACTATCAAATTGTAAATGGATGCCAAACCACTAATATACTGGCATATATTAAAAGCAAAGCTGACGGTATTTCGGTTCCACTAAGATTAATTGGCTGTAGCGATACTGAATTTATTTCCAGCGTAATCATTGGCACAAACCGCCAAAACGAAGTTAGGGAAGATCAGTTCTGGGCGATGCGTCCCTTCATGAAAGATTTAGAGGAATATTGCGCTTCACAAAGCAGTGATGCCAGAATTTATATTGAAAGGCGAGATAACCAGTATCGAGAGATTTTAATTGAACGCACGCGTATTCTTCGCCCTTCCGACTTGATGAAAGTTGCCGCAGCTATGTTCTTTTACCAGCCAAATCGCGCCGCACGAGACCATAGGGGTATACGAAAAGAATTCTCAAGCCGAATTTTTTCGGAAGGTCACAACGTTGAACTTTATCATATGGCTGCGCTTGCATTATATAAGTTTGACTATCTGGTACGCACGGCAAAAGTTGACCGGTCGCGAGTTATTTACCGTTTCTATGCCTTATATGCTCTAGTAAGAAAGCATTGGGAAACACCGAATATTCTAGATGCACCACCAAAAAGCCAGCAAAAAGTTAAAGATGCTATCCTGGTTATTTTGGATGATAATGATATATTTGCATCTCACATTGAGGAAGTAGCGAATCATCTCGAAAAGATAATATCTGAGTCAGAAATAAGTACTCGTGAAAAAATTCGAGACTATATTAGAACTGAAAGTGTAGTAGATGCGTTTACTCGTAGACTATTTCCTAAGCAGAGTTAATATCTTAAGTGAGAAGTTTTTATTGTGAAACACAAATCTTAATTAAAAAAATTGGTCAATAGCACTGATTCAGTTAGAGAATAGTTGGTTGATTCAATAATTGTGTAGAACCTGGAAATGCTAGTCATTTCCGGGTTCTTTTGCTCATTGCTCAGGTTCGTTCTCGGCGTTGTTACTGAAGTAGAGTACCAATTTTGTCCACCCACACAAAGATGAGTAAAGATCCGTTCAGGCACAGAGTTGGCAGTCATACCATAGCGCACGCACCCAATAAATGGCGATAAAGTGGCGACTCAATCGGTGTATGACGGCAAACCAAGGCAATCACTGGCAAGTTATTCCATTGATTATTATATTAATTATATGATTTCATTAGAGATAAGTTGATACTCATCATCGCTTGGTCACTGGTTCAAGTCCAGTAGGGGCCACCCAATTTTAGCTTTAAATTCATATAATTAAGCCACTTCTATCGGAGTGGCTTTTTTGTTTTATAGCGATAATGGGCCGCAGTAACGACGGCTAAAAATCTAACCCCGAATCTTCCGCTCAATCACTTTATCCATTCCCGCATCATAATACCGGCTCGGCCAGATCTCTTTGGGCGGTACTTTTAATGCGTCGGCGATCAGCTTTTCCCCTTTCGGCCAGGGGCGGCTTAGTGCGTTGGCGAGTGTCGATGAAGCCAGGCCAGATTCACGCGAGAGTGCGGCGAGCGTAGTGCCCTTTTTACGTAATCCGGCGATGATGTCTGCGGGGTGCCAGTCGGGTTTGATTTTCATTGCGCACCGCCTTTAGTCACAGAAAAAACAGTGAGAAACGGCAGGAAGGTCGGGCTGTGGGATGTTTTTTTCATAATGCAGATTCCAGTAGATGAGGTGTAAAGCTACCACTGGAGTTCTCACGCTCTTGGGTGGTAGCCCAGACGGGGGTGAGAATACCGGCTCTACTGGCTACCGGCCTGACCGAAGTCAGCCCCGCCTGAGCCACCATTGAGAGTTACAAATACAGTATAGAAAGTATTTCTAACAGGTAGGCAAAAGCAGTGACACACAAAGTTGTGTTGTCACCAGTAGATTCGACGAGTTCTCACGCCCGGCTGCGGATTTTGCCGCAGCGACGCCACTATACCGAAGTCAGAATAAGTAACCAAGTCAGCGAAATGCGTTTTGCGAGACGTATTCCAATGCCGCATAAAAAACCATCATATGTTATTTTTTGCACTTAATGGCGGTGCAAAAATCAGTTTATATTTTTGCAAACTAGCCGAAAAGGAGAGCGGTGACGTGAATGATAAAAATGAGGACTATCAGTCATTTCCGGGATCAATGGTTGGAGGTTTTTTTTCATACGGCTAAAAGCCACCGAAGAATGCCTGCTGATCTAATGTCTGTGCTGGCGAGGAAGTTGGACATCATTAATGCGACCGCTAGTTACAGGGATTTACGCTCGCCGCCGTCAAACCGTTATGAAGAATTATCACCACCACTGAATGAATATTCATCCATCAGAGTGAATGACCAATATCGGCTGATATTTATCTGGCGTGATGGAAAAGCCTGCAATGTGTACTTTGATTCACAGGCTTACAAAAAACACAGATAAGTCGTCGGTAATATATTCATTAATAAGTAAGGATCACCGCATGGTACAGGCACAACGCAAACCCACCTCTGTGGGTGACATTTTGTTGTATGAGTTTCTCGAGCCTACCGGCATGAAAATTAACCAGTTAGCAGAAATGCTGCGCGTGCACCGCAATACTGTCAGCGCGCTGGTTAATAACAATCGTAAGTTAACCACTGATATGGCGTTCAGACTCGCAAAAGCTTTTGATACCACTGAAGAATTTTGGCTGAATCTCCAAACCAATGTGGAGATCTGGGAAGTTATGAACGATAACCGTATTCAGGAAGAGATCGACCGGATCCTGCCAGTCGATGAGTTTATTAAACAGAGAAATGCCGCTCAGAATGTTGCATAGCAAGCGATATTGCCGGACCCAGCGTTCACCCACAAAAAAGCTGCCCCTATCGGCAGCTTTTCTATTAAGCCTGAATTAAACCCTACTTCAACCCCATCTGCCCGCGCAGCTCCGCTTTTGCAGCGTCGAATTCTGTCTGGAATTCCGGCTGTTCGGCCATCTTCTGGGCGATGAGTGCTGCGCCAGTGCGGCTCATGACGGTGTCAGAACGGTAGTGGAAACCAGCGACTAAGCGATTCTCGGCGTAGCCTGCAGCACGAGTGAACAGTTCGTTGCGTTTTTCCGGCACCATGTCAGCCAGAACGGTTGCCATCAGGTAGCCCACGGTAGAGTGACCGGACGGCCATGAGCCCGATGTTGATTTTTTCAGCAATGGGTGAATTTGCTCATCCAGCATGTACGGACGCGGACGGTGAAAGAACTTCTTGGCGGAGTCATCCACCACGTCTTCCGTTACCACGACGCGGGCAAACAGCGCTGCCACTTTTGGCAATTTATCAGCGGTGAACTCAGGGCCCATCACATCGGCAAAGCGCCAGACATCTTCCTGCGCATCAGCAATTGCGGCCTTTTCCTGCTCAGGTGTGCGGCTAGCCTGAATGGCCAGCAACTCTTTCAGTTCAGCTTTGGTCTGGGCTGAATCATCCGCCGGTGGCGCTGGCAGATACTTACTGAGATCAACCTCTTTGCTGGTGATAAAAGGTTTGGCTTCTTCCGCAGCCTGCACGGTAAACGCCGCGGAGGTGAAGGTTAAAAACAGTAATGCGACAAGGGACTTATGCAAAGGAGTGCTCCTGATGTTTTTTTGGAATATCAGGAGAGTAATGAGTCAGTGTGACAGCTTTATGACATCGCCCCGCCATGAGAGCGGGGCACGGGAGGTTTAGGCTAAAAGCGTACGGACAAAGTCTTCAATCTCTTTATTCTGGCCGTTTTCAAACAGGCATTTTTGGAAACGCGGACCGCTGACGGCGGTTTTCACCAGTTCCTGATCAATCGCGCGCAGGGTGTCGAGGTAGTTCTCTTTCACCACGGCAGCTTTAACCTGATTGAGGATCCCGGCATTGCGCACCTGCGGCTCTTTACGATCCGCCGGATAGCCTTCGCCTTTCACGCCGGTGAACGCTTTCTCAAAAATGAAGCGCACATTCAGCTCGGCGCCCCAACCGTAGCCTTTAGCGAACGGCAGTGACAACGCATTGCCGTTGTTGATCTGGGCGAACAGGTAAGCATCGGCCGGGTCGATGCAGTAACCGCAAATCACACCCGGATGAATATTCAGCGACATCATCGCACCCTGCCCGGTACCGCAGCCGGTGACCACAAAATCCACCGCTTTGGCGTTGAGCAAAATGCTCGCCATGATGCCTAGGTGAATGTAGGTCAGATGGTGGTCCTGCTCGTCGCTCATGCCGACATTGTAAACCGGGTAAGATTTCTCATCCGCCACGGTTTTCAGCTCTTTCAGAACCGATGCGTTTTTAGCGGCCTGGCTGTTTTCCATCATCAATGCAATTTTCATGTTCGCTCCAATTAATAAAACACCGTTTCATTTTTAAATGATAGCGTTTTATTGCCATGTTGAACAGCGCCATTGCGTGATATGGCTCCCAAACTTAACCCAGCAGCGGCGGTTTTCCGGCCAGCACAATGCCCATTCCCGTTCGATTTATCCTTAAATATAGGCATGATGTGGCCAGGCGGTACAGCAGGATAGTGACTATTCATGGTGATAATTGGCGAGGTCAACGCTAACGTGCGTTTGGGTATAACTGAGACTGTCAGACAGCCATATTTGCGGAGATTTTTCCACCGGGGGTTAACTGATCCTTGTCTTTAATAAATATTGCTTATATCAAAACAACACGAATTCATGTGTTTTATTCGCCCCTAAGTATAAAGGGCGAATAAAATAATAAGCAGTATCGAAATCAAAGAACGGTTCCCCCTTGCCGGGGGAGCTTAGCGATCAGTGCTTAACGCTTTCGATAAAGGTCTTACGGGCGGTTTTCGAACCCAGACGTTCGGCTTCATCCAGCAGTTTTAAGGCTTTATCGACATCACCGGCTTTCACGGCTTTCTTAATCGCGTCGTTAAAATAGGTTTCAGAATCCGACAGCAGCGGCTCGGCCGGTTTAGCCGGTGCAGCTGGAGCAGCGGCGCGCGCAGCCGGTGACTGACCGACGACAACCGGTGCAGCGGCAGGTGCATCTTCGGCGCTGTTAAAGCTCAGTGCCTGGCCAATCATGATGTTGCCGGACTTCTGCTCGGCGCGAACTTTAATGCTCAGCATGCCAGACGGCGTGTGGCGGGCTACCGGGTCCGGGATATCCGGCACCGCGTTACCGACACCAGCGGCATAGGCTTTAGCCGGGTTGGTCATCTGGGTGGTTTCAGCCAGATCCTGCTTCGTGGTGTACACCAGCAGGTAAATTTGTTTCTGACCCAGCGCTGGCGTCAGTTTCAGGGTACCTTCCAGACGGTCGCTGGAGACGATCCCTGGTTTTTCATACGGGAAGTAGCTCGACGGGTAATAAGCCGCCGGACGCATCTGTTCGTCCAGCACCAGCACATTCGGCGCATACACCGTTTTACCGGTCGCGATGCTGGTCAGGGTGATTTCGAGCGATCCCCGGTCCGCTGGCAGCGCAAATGCACCTACCGCGCCCTGAATATCGCCCTGATTAATTTGCACGCCCGACGTACTCAGCGTGACATCCTGCGTCACCGGCGGAACCAGCGGCGTCCACGATAAATTATGTAAAGTCTGAGCCGAGATCACCGGTGCAATCGACGCATCATTTTGCGCCGCATTCACTCCGGCAGGGACAGCAGCCATCAGGCTCAGCGACAGACACAGTGACAGCAGATTTTTTTTCATCGTTATTTCCTTTTGAATCACCATGAAGGCTGGCGGTCAGCCGAAACATCCCGCCAGCCAGCACATCTTAAAGCCAATATAGAACTCGGCTTTTCCCTATAGCCTTCGTGTTGTGGGAAGGCGGCAACCGGCCAAGTTCCCGGGAGCGTACATAAGTACGTGACCGGGGCGAGGACGGGCAGCCAACGCCCCCACAGCGCGAAGGATGACGGGAAAAGTTACCACCAGATTTCCATTTGGGCGCCGAAGGTTACTTCACTGTCATTACCGCGGCTGAAAGTACGGGTGCTGGTGTCGTTCATAGCCAGACCGTTGTTTGCGCCGCTGTCAGTGTCGTAACCCCATTTTTCATCCCAGTTGGCATACGTCGCGAAGACACGAATGGCCGGACGTGACCAGATACTGTTACCCGCCTGCCACTGTTGCGCCAGCGTCACTTTGTACTGACCGTTGGTATCGCTGGTCCGCTGGGATTTCACGTTGTCATAACCGACTTCCAGCAGGGTGCTCATGATTGGCGTCCATTTGTACATCGGGCGCACACCCACGGTGTACCAGGTGGTGCCGTTGTTGTTGTCACGGTCCACGTCCTGGTACATCGCCACGTACATCAGGCTCCAGGTGTCGTTGAAGTCGATAGCACCATGGTCAATGACACGCACCATGTGACCATTGTTGTTAATGCTGGCACCGTTTGAGTGGCCCGTTGCCGCACCGCTGGTCGGGTCGGTCATTGAGTCAGTGGCGTATTGCAGGACAAATTTGTTATAGCCGTTATAGATGCTTTGCGTGTGTTCCGCCGTCAGCATCGCGCCGTCTTTGGTGGCATCGTCAGAGAGTGAATAGCCGTCGCGCGCATTGGCACGGCCGTAATCCACACCCAGCTCCAGCACACCGCCCGGGTTGATATTCATACCGGCAAGACGCACGTCGAAGACGTCGTTGGAGGTCGGCATTTCGTTACGCTGGTCGGCGATATAGCCGTAAGAGCCGCCGCTTTCGGTGTTACGCGTTGCCGCGATGGACAATTTACCGAAGCCCAGATCAACATCTTCCAGACCCGCACCTGGGCCGGAGATATCCCAGTAGTAGAAGTCGATCATGTGGACGTCATGACGCTGGTAGAAACGTTTACCGGCCCACATGGTGGAGCCTGGCAGCCATTCGATCAGGTTCTTACCTTTAACGTTCGCTTCACGGAAAGCCGGATCGGTTGACTCCCAGTCGTTCTGTTGTGACACGGAGTACGCCACGTTGGTGTCGAAGTAGAAGCTCTTATCCCCTTCTTTCCATACTTCCTGTCCAAGCTTTAACTCAGCATAGGTTTCACATTCGTTACCCAGACGGTATTTGCTGTCAGCACCCGTTGCCTTGAAACATTGTTGCTCGCCGCCGCTGCCGGTCCAGCCAATGCCGGAACGCGCATAACCGGTGAAGTCCACTGCCATTGCCGGTGTAGAAAGAATACCCGCCGCAACAGCCAGCGGCAGAGAGTATTTACGCAGAGTTATCATCATTGTTCTCCTGTAGGGGGATGCGTGCTTTAAACGCCCGGCTCTGGGTGTAGCCGTCGGCACGCAGTCCCGTCCTCGCGGAACAAGTGACAGCGATGTGGCGGCAAGCCAATAGCGAATGTTGCACCTTCTTCTACCAGCACCACGTCGTTCTGGCGGTACACCAGGTTTTGACGAATTGCCGGGATCTCGATATGAATCTGGGTTTCGTTGCCGAGCTGTTCGACCACCTGCACCACACCGGACAGCGTCACTTCTGCGATATCGCTCGGTAATAAGTGTTCAGGGCGGATCCCCAGAGACAGGTTTGAACCGACCGTGACCTCGTGACCTTCCACCGGCAGCCAGATGCGCTGACGGTCAGGCAGTTCGATTTGCACACGCTCGGGTTCAGCACCGGTGACTTTCACCGGCAGGAAATTCATTTTTGGTGAGCCGATAAACCCGGCCACAAAGCGGTTGGCTGGGTAGTGGTAAAGCGCGAGAGGCTTACCGATTTGCGCCACGCGACCGGCATCCAGCACCACGATTTTGTCGGCCAGGGTCATGGCTTCGACCTGGTCATGAGTGACGTAAATCATGGTGCGTTTCAGGCGCTTATGCAGACGGGAGATCTCAATGCGCATCTGCACACGCAGCGCCGCATCGAGGTTAGAAAGGGGTTCATCGAGCAAAAATACGTTGGGTTCTGCCACCAGCGTGCGGCCAATCGCCACGCGCTGACGCTGCCCGCCGGAGAGCGCTTTCGGGCGGCGGTCCAGCAGGTGCGCCAGTTGCAGGATCTCGGCCACCTGATTGACCCGCTGGATAATTTCGGCTTTTTTAGTGCCGGCCAGTTTCAGGCCAAAAGACATGTTCTCCGCCACCGACAGGTGGGGATAAAGGGCGTAGGACTGAAACACCATCCCGATGCCGCGTTCAGCCGGCGGGACTTCATTCATGCGCTGTCCACCAATCAGCAATTCGCCGGAGGTAATGTCTTCAAGACCAGCAATCATGCGTAACAGGGTGGATTTCCCGCAACCGGATGGCCCGACAAATACCACAAACTCGCCCTCTTCAATCTCAATGTTCACGTCTTTTGAGATCACTGTGTCGCCAAAGGCTTTGTAGAGATTACGAAGTGATACGCCCGCCATACCCGACTCCTGAACTGACTGGTAAAAATGTCCTGTGAGGCAAGGCAACGACGAGGTGATGTGCCTTGTCAGCAAGGAAACTGAATGTCAGCAAGAGTGAGGGAACAGGCAGGTTTGGTAATCATCCGTAACAAAGTTTTTCATGGGGGAGGAGGAAGGAGGATGAGCATTTTGCGTAACCGGCTGAAAGTTCATAGCAAAGATCAAATTCGTGATCTGAATGGCAAAATACGACCCATATTTTTGAGTGATACCCCACAGAAAGCCCAGCAGTGTTAACTGGATCACACAACCAGAGCCGGGGGCGTAGAGAGGGGGATGATGAAGCCGCACGGCCTTATCGCCGACACTGGTCCGGCAAGCTTTTCTTATTTCCTCTAAGAACACGAACATCGAATAAGAACCCGACTCCCTACCGGACCTAAAAGGATTGGATTATGACTCTCAGCATCAAGACTCTTCATATAAAAACATTGGTCAAACACACTCTGGCCGTTTCGGCGTTGGCCACGCTGGTGTTGTCCTCTTCCGCGTTTGCCAAAATTGAAGAAGGCAAACTGGTTATCTGGATCAACGGTGACAAGGGCTACAACGGCCTGGCGGAAGTCGGTAAAAAGTTCGAAAAAGACACCGGCATTAAAGTCTCAATAGAACACCCGGATAAACTGGAAGAGAAATATCCGCAGGTGGCGGCTACCGGCGACGGCCCGGACATCATTTTCTGGGCGCATGACCGTTTTGGCGGCTACGCACAGTCTGGCCTGCTGGCTGAAATCAGCCCGGATCAGGCGTTCAAAGATAAACTCTTCCCGTTCACCTGGGACGCCGTCACCTACAACGGCAAGCTGATTGGCTATCCGGTATCCGTCGAAGCGCTGTCACTGATTTATAACAAAGACATTATCAAAGAAGCCCCGAAGACCTGGGAAGAGATCCCAGCGCTGGACAAAGAGCTGCGCGCCAAGGGTAAAAGCGCCATCATGTGGAACCTGCAAGAACCCTACTTCACCTGGCCGATCATCGCTGCTGACGGCGGCTATGCGTACAAATACGAGAACGGCAAATACAACATCAAAGACACCGGCGTCAACAACGCAGGTTCACAGGCTGGCCTGCAGTTCATCATCGATCTGGTGAAGAATAAGCACATCAACGCCGACACCGATTACTCCATCGCCGAAGCGGCCTTCAACAAAGGCCAGACCGCGATGACCATCGATGGCCCATGGGCGTGGTCGAATATCGATAAGAGCAAAATCAACTACGGCGTCACCCTGCTGCCTACCTTCCACGGTAAGCCATCCAAGCCATTTGTCGGTGTGCTGACGGCGGGGATTAACGCGGCCAGCCCGAACAAGGAGCTCGCCAAAGAGTTCCTCGAAAACTACCTGATGACCAATGAAGGCCTGGCCGCTGTCAATAAAGACAAACCGTTGGGTGCCGTCGCACTGAAGTCTTATCAGGAACAGCTGGAAAAAGATCCGCGCATCGCCGCCACCATGGCGAACTCCAAAACGGGTGAAATCATGCCAAATATCCCGCAGATGAGTGCTTTCTGGTACGCCGAACGCAGCGCCATTATCAACGCCATTAACGGCCGTCAGACCGTGCAGCAAGCACTGAAAGAAGCCGAAACCCGCGTCACCAAATAACACGTAAAAACTGGCGTGAAGCGCATTACCGCCTTCACGCCACAGCTTCAACCTGAAGGATGACGAGTCTATGCAAGCAGCTCAAACCGGACTGCCTCTTCGCAAAAAACGGCAGATAAGCGATGTCCTGAAATGGCTGATTGTCGGCCTGTTCGCCCTGATCACCGGTTACCTGATCGTACTGATGTATGCCCAGGGGGAATATTTGTTTGCCATGCTGACGCTGCTGCTCTCCTCCGTCGGCCTGTATATTTACGCCAACCGCCGTGCTTATTCATGGCGCTACGTCTATCCCGGCCTCGCCGGTATGTCGTTATTCGTGCTGTTCCCGCTGGTGTGTACCATTTTTATCGCCTTCACCAACTACAGCAGCACCAACCAGCTGACCTTCGAACGTGCGCAGTCAGTGCTGATGGACCGCCAGTTCCAGGCCGATAAAGCCTACACCTTTGGCCTTTACCCTGCCGGAGCCACTCAGTGGCGTCTGGCGCTGAGCATACCGGACAGCGGTGACACACTGGTCTCCGCCCCCTTTGAGTTCAACGCCACCACGCCACAAACCCTGACCCTCGCGCCAGACGCGATGCCGCAGGGCGACAAAGCCGGGCTGCGGGTGATCACCCAAAACCGTCAGGCGCTGGGGCAACTGACCGCCAAACTGCCCGATGGCGAAATGCTACGCATGAGTTCTCTGCGCCAGTTCTCCGGCAGCCAGCCGCTGTACAAAAAAGCCGATGACGGCAAACAGCTGACCAACGTGCAGACCGGCGTGATTTACCGCCCTAACATGGAGAGCGGTTTTTATCAGGCGGTGAATGCTCAGGGCGAATGGCAGGCAGAAAAACTCAGCCCCGGTTATACCGTGAATATCGGCTGGGCCAACTTCCTGCGCGTACTGCATGACGACGGCATCCAGAAGCCGTTCCTGTCGATCTTCGTCTGGACCATTATTTTCTCGCTGCTGACCGTGGTGCTGACCGTGGCCGTCGGCATGGTGCTGGCCTGCGTGGTGCAGTGGGAGGAGCTGAAAGGCAAAGCGGTTTACCGCGTGCTGCTGATCCTGCCCTACGCGGTACCGGCGTTTATTTCGATTCTGATTTTCAAAGGGTTATTCAACCAGAGTTTCGGCGAAATCAACCTGATGCTCAGCAGCCTGTTTGGCATCAAACCGGCGTGGTTCAGCGACCCGATGACCGCCAAAACCATGATCATCATCGTCAACACCTGGCTCGGATATCCGTACATGATGATCCTGTGCATGGGCCTGCTGAAAGCCGTGCCGGACGATCTCTACGAAGCGTCCGCGATGGACGGCGCCACGCCGATGCAGAACTTCTTCCGCATCACGCTGCCGCTGCTGATAAAGCCGCTGACGCCGCTGATGATCGCCAGTTTTGCTTTTAACTTTAATAACTTCGTGCTGATCCAGCTGCTGACCAACGGCGGCCCGGATATGCTTGGCACCACCACGCCAGCCGGCCACACCGATCTGCTGGTCAGCTACACCTACCGCATCGCCTTTGAAGGCGGCGGCGGGCAGGACTTCGGGCTGGCGGCGGCCATCGCCACGCTGATTTTCATTTTGGTCGGCGCACTCGCCATCATCAATCTGAAAGCTTCACGTATGAAATTCGACTAAGGAGAAACAGACATGCCCATGGTTAAACCGAAGTCGCAAAAACTCAGGCTGTTCGTCACACATCTGCTGTTGCTGTGTTTTGTGGCGCTGATCCTCTTCCCGCTGTTGATGGTGTTCGCCATCTCGCTGCGGCCGGGTAACTTCGCCACCGGCAGCATTATTCCGGATCAGGTGTCGTGGGATCACTGGAAACTGGCGCTCGGCATGGCGGTAACCAACGCCGACGGCAGCGTCACCCCGCCGCCGTTCCCGGTGATGTTGTGGTTGTGGAACTCCATCAAAATTGCGGTGATCACCGCGATTGGCATCGTAGCGCTCTCTACCACCTGCGCCTATGCCTTTGCCCGTATGCGTTTTCGCGGCAAAAGCACCCTGCTGAAAAGTATGCTGATTTTCCAGATGTTCCCGGCAGTACTGTCACTGGTGGCGCTCTATGCCCTGTTTGACCGTCTCGGCCAGTACGTGCCGTTCCTCGGTCTGAACACCCACGGCGGAGTGATTTTCGCCTACATGGGCGGCATTGCGCTGCACGTCTGGACCATCAAAGGCTATTTCGAAACCATTGATAACTCGCTGGAAGAAGCCGCCGCGCTCGACGGCGCCACGCCATGGCAGGCGTTCAGGCTGGTGCTGCTGCCGCTGTCGGTGCCAATTCTGGCGGTGGTGTTTATTCTGTCGTTTATCGCCGCGATTACCGAAGTGCCGGTGGCGTCACTGCTGCTGCGCGACGTCAACAGCTACACCCTGGCGGTCGGCATGCAGCAATACCTCAACCCGCAAAACTACCTGTGGGGAGATTTCGCCGCCGCCGCGATTCTGTCAGCAATACCCATCACCGCCGTGTTCCTGGTGGCCCAGCGCTGGCTGGTCGGCGGCTTAACCGCCGGGGGTGTGAAAGGCTAGATTGCCCTTTATTTCGAATTTACTGCAATGCCCTTGTTGTGGTTTGTTTGGTTCCTGGAAATACCTCTGTGTCTGAAGTCTTGAGCGGCCTGAAAAGGCCGTTTTTTTATGCCTGTTGCGCCTTGAGAAACACCGAGCTATACTGTTTCTCAAGGCGCAACAGTTAAAAGAAGATGTTAATGATTAAGGATTTCAAACATAAAGGATTGCGTAAGTTTTTTGAAACTGGAAGCGCCGAGGGAATCGATTCTCGTCTTGCTTCAAAACTTCGGCTGCGGCTGGCCTCTCTTGATGCCGCTGACGTTGTTGAGGATCTGGATTTACCCGGATACCGGCTTCACCCGCTAAAGGGCGACAGGCGAGGAATATGGTCCGTGACCATTACTGGAAATTGGCGCGTTACGTTTGAGTTCATTGACGGCAACGCATACATCGTAGATTACGAGGATTATCACTGATGACTATGTTTAACCCACCGCATCCGGGTGAACTGATTGCAGAAATGCTCGAAGAATTAAACGTCGGGATCCGTGAATTAGCCCGCGCGCTGGGTGTTGCTCCATCAACAGTTCAGCGCATCGTCGTTGGTACTGCGGCAATTTCTCCTGAGATGGCGATTAAGCTTGCCGCCGTTCTGGGTAGCTCCCCTAAATTCTGGATGAACCTGCAGAATAATTACAGTCTGTGGCAGGCCGAACTGGCGGTTGATACCAGCCATCTTCACCGCTTAGTGGCGGCATAAAAAAGGGTTTCCGCACACTGCCGGAAACCCTTTTATCCCGTCAAAAACAATCAACTCACGGACACTTTCCTGCGCCGTTTATCCAGATCCTTGATCAGTTTATTGACGTCGTCGTCGGCAAACATCTCTTCCAGCGTGCGGGTCAGTTTACGGCGCCAGTTGGGGTATTCGTCGCTGGTGCCGGGAATGTTGACCGGCTCCTGCATGTCCAGCCAGTCTTCGGGCTGAAGCCCCAACAGGGCGCAGGCGCTGTCGGCCACATAACGTTGCAGGCCACGGTTGAGCGTCGGCGTCATGCCCATCGCATCGGCTTTGTGGCCGGTGGCTTTCGGCACACAACCATAGTGATGCAAACCGTCAAGCAGACCCTGCCGTGCGCGGGCGCGGTCAGCGTAAAGTCCTTCCAGCACCTCTTCGTCACGGTACAGACCGAGTTTTTTACCCAGTGCCAGATCGTCGCTTTGCCAGTAGCCGCGCAGCGTCGGCAGGTCATGGGTGGTGATGGTCGCCATCGCCTGTACCGGGTAGGACTGCGGCGCGCGGAAGTTGTTCTCGGTGTCGCGCTCAAAATACAACACCTTGTAGGAGTAAACCCCGCCTTCACGCAGCTTGCTGACGATCTCCACCGGCACCGTGCCCAGATCTTCACCGATCACCATGCAGCGGTGACGCTGGCTCTCCAGCGCGAGGATCGCCAGCAGATCGTCCACCGGATATTGCACGTAGGCGCCGTTGTCCGCCGTTTCACCCTGCGGGATCCACCACAGCCGCAGCAGCGTCATCACATGATCGATACGCAATGCGCCACAGCTGGTCATATTGGAACGCAGCAGATCGATAAACGGCTGATAAGCGCGCTTCACCATGACGTGCGGATCCATCGGGCGCAGATCCCAGTTCTGTCCGAGCGGGCCGAGGATATCCGGCGGTGCGCCCACCGAGGCTTTCAGACAGTAAACATCACGGTCGCCCCAGGTTTCCGCGCCGCCTTCCACCACGCCGACCGCCAGATCGCGGTACAGGCCAATCGGCATGTCAGCCTGCTGGCTGTCGTGGTAACAGCGGGCAAATTGCCATTCGGCCAGCCACTGCAACCACAGGTAAAAATCGACTTCACTTTCGTACTGTTCACAATAGGCTTTCACCGCGGCACTTTGCGCGCTGCGGTATTTCTCCGGCCAGTGCGTCCAGCCATTAGGCGCTTCGCCCTGCCTGGCCAGATGGGCATACAATGCATCAAACGCCGCCTGCTGATAGAGGCTTTCGCCGCCTTCGCGGGCAAATTTTTGATAGGCCTTTTGCATCGGGTCGCTGGCGCTGCGCGTCACAAAACGCTGATGCGCCAGGTGTAATCCGGCCAGCTTTAACGGCATCACGTGGGCGTAATCCACCCAGGCGCTGTCGCGCACGGCTTTCAGGGTTTTCTGCGTCTGCGGCTCATGCCACCAGCGCTGAGCTTCTTCGCTCAGTTGGAAATCTTCCACCGCGCTGACGTCGATATAAATCACGTTCAGCCAGCGCCGCGATGACGGGCTGTAGGGGCTGGCCGCCACCGGGTTACCCGGATAGAGTGAATGAATCGGGTTGAGGCCGACAAAGGCCCCGCCGCGCTGGCCCATCTCATTGACCAGCTGGCGCAGATCGCCGAAATCACCGATACCCCAGTTATTTTCCGAGCGCAGGGTATAAAGCTGCACGCAGGCGCCCCAGAGTTTTTTGCCCGCCAGCAGCGCATCGGGTTCATAACAGCGTTTCGGGGCGACAATAATGCGGCACGTCCAGCTCTGGCTCTCCTGAGTGAGGGTCAGTTGGTGATAGCCGGTGGGAATTCTGCCGGGCAGCGCCAGCGTCATTTTCGCGCTGGTACGCCCCTGCTGGACCGCGCCCCCTTCCAGCGCTAACTGCCACTGGAATTCACCTTCACCGCCGACCGGCAACGCCAGACGGCTGCCTTTGACGAACACTTTCACCACCGGCACCGGCGCATCGCTGACCGGTTGCTGGCCCGGCTTCCAGCCCATCGCCTCCAGCAGTTCCCGTTTGGTGGCGGCAGCGATTGCCTGCTGCTTGCCATGTGCGTTGATGTAGCCGGCGGCGATCCCTGCTTCGATCGCCGCCTGCTCGAGTTGCTTGCTCTCCATTACTGCTCCTTTAGCGCTTCGCCTGCCAGATCCGCTGCTGATAATCGCGGATCGAGCGGTCTGAACTGAACATACCGACACGGGCAGTATTGAGAATGGTACGTCGCGTCCATTGCGTCTTATCACGGTACAACGCGTCCACCTGCTGCTGTGCCTGGCAATATTCGGCGAAGTCAGCCAGCACCAGATACGGATCACCGCCGGTCAGCAGGCTGTCGAGCATCAGGCTGAAAGCATTTTTGTCGCCATCGCTGAACAGGCCGCTTTCCAGATCTTTCAGCGCCGCGTTGAGGTGTTGGTCTTTTTTGCGCCACTTTAGCGGGTCATAACCACCCGCCTTGAGGGCTTTGACCTGATCGACAGTGTTACCGAAGATAAAGATGTTCTCTTCGCCAACCTGTTCGGCGATTTCAACGTTAGCCCCATCGAGCGTGCCGACAGTGATCGCGCCATTCAGGGCCAGCTTCATGTTGCCGGTACCGGACGCTTCGGTGCCCGCCGTTGAGATCTGCTCGGAGACGTCCGCCGCCGGGATCATCAACTCTGCGACTGAAACACGGTAATCAGGAATAAACACCACTTTCAGGCGATCGGCGACGATCGGATCGTTATTGATCTTCTCTGCCACCTTATTGATCGCATGAATAATATTTTTCGCCAGATAATAGCCCGGTGCCGCTTTGGCCCCGAACAGGAATACGCGCGGCACTATGTCCATCTGTGGGTTATCGCGCAGCTTACGGTAGAGCGACACAATGTGCAGCAGGTTGAGATGCTGACGTTTGTATTCGTGCAGGCGTTTAATCTGTACGTCGAAAATCGCCTCCGGGTTGAGCGTAATACCCATGCGCTGCTTAACGTAGGCGGCCAGGCGCACTTTGTTGTCATATTTGATCTGCTGATAACGCCCGCAGAAGGCGGCATCATCGGCGAATTTCTCCAGCCCCGCCAGCGCATCCAGATGGGTGACCCATTCGGTTTTCAGGCTCTCATCGATCAGCGCCGAAAGCGCCGGATTACACTGTTTCAGCCAGCGGCGCGGCGTGATGCCGTTGGTGACGTTGTGGAATTTATTCGGCCACAGCTGGTGATATTCGGGGAACAAGTCCTTCACCACCAAATCAGAGTGCAACGCGGCCACACCGTTGACCGCAAACCCGCTGACCACGCAGAGATTAGCCATGCGCACCTGTTTGTTCTGATGCACAGAGAGCTTTTCCCACACCGCGTTATCACCCGGCCACTGTTTCTCCACCACCTTCTTAAAGCGGGCATTGATCTGTTTGATCAGCGAAAAATGGCGCGGCAGCAGGCTGCGGACCAGTTTCTCATCCCAGCACTCCAGCGCTTCCGGCATCAGCGTGTGGTTGGTGTAGGCGAAGGTTTTGCTGACGACAGCCCAGGCGGCGTTCCATTCCAGCTGATGTTCGTCGAGCAGAATACGCAGCAGCTCAGGAATGGCGATGGTCGGGTGGGTATCGTTAAGCTGGATCACCTCAAAATCAGGCAGATCTTCAATCTTACGGCCAAGGAAATGATGGCGGCGCAGAATATCGCGCACCGAACAGGCGCACTGGAAATATTGCTGCATCAGGCGCAGGCGTTTGCCTTCCTGATGGTTGTCATTCGGATAGAGCACTTTGGTGAGCCTGGCAGCATCAATGCCCTTCTGCTCGGCCTTCAGGAACTGCCCGTCGTTGAACAGCGTCAGGTCAAACGGGTGGATATCCGTCGCCTGCCACAGACGCAGCGGCTGGGTGACACCATTGCGATAACCGACCACCGGCAGATCCCAGGCTTCGCCACGCAGGCTGAACGCCGGTTGCCACTGTTCGGCACCGTCGCTGTTTTTCACCAGCTTGCCGCCGAAGGAGACGTCCACCGCCAGGCGGCTGTTGTGGCTGAACCACGGATAGCTTTCGCGATGCCAGTCATCCGGCGCTTCCTGCTGCTGACCTTCGCTGAAGGACTGACGGAACAAACCGTACTGATAGTTAAGACCGTAACCGGTTGCAGGCTGGCCGACCGTCGCCATTGAATCGAGGAAACAGGCTGCCAGACGCCCCAGACCGCCGTTGCCCAGCGCCGGGTCGGTCTCCTGCTCCAGCACGTCGGCCAGTTCTGCGCCCTGCTCAGACAGCACATCACGCACCGTATCGTACCAGCCGAGGTTAATTAAGTTGTTGGCGGTCAGGCGGCCGATTAAAAATTCCATCGAAATGTAATTTACGTGACGCTGATCCTGTTTCTGTTTTTCCGCGACAGGCTGCGCGGCGAGTTGTTCAGACAGTGCACCGCTAACCGCCAGCCACCATTGGTGCGGCGTCATATCCTGTGCGCTTTGCAGGCCAAAGCCTTGCCACTGGCGGGTCAGGGCATCCTGAAACTGTATTTTTTCTAAGGTGAGTTGCGACATAAGCCCTCTCTGAGCAGGTAATTTTGCAGACGATAACGGTATGCTGAAGGTAAGCCTGCCGGGCGGCATCATCCCGCCGGGGATTAGAGAGGGAGGAGATAAAGGGCGTAGTACAGACGGGATTTAAAGGTGTAAAAACAACGGCTGAAACTGTGACAGAGTGCAACTTACCGGCACGTAAAAGTGTAACAATCTTGCAATACTTCCTGCATTGGCAGACCTTAGGAATAATATTAATTACGCGCTGTAAAATAAATACATCCTTCGTTCGTTTACAGTCATAAGAATGGATAACTATGCTGATCCCTTCGAAACTCAGCCGCCCGGTGCGGCTGCAAAATACCGTAGTGCGCGATCGTCTGTTAGCGAAACTGGCCTCTGCGCAAAATTACCGCCTGGTGCTGGTCGCCTGCCCTGCCGGTTACGGAAAAACCACGCTGGTTGCCCACTGGGCGGCAGGAAAAAGCGATCTCGGCTGGTATTCACTGGACGAAAGCGACAATCAGCCGGAACGGTTTGCCAGCTATCTGGTGGCCGCTATTCAGCAGGCCACCGGCGGGCACTGTGTTAAAAGCGAAGCGCTCAGTCAGAAGCATCAGTACGCCAGCCTGTCGGCGCTGTTCGCGCAGCTGTTTGTCGAACTGTCTGACTGGCACCGCCCGCTGCTGCTGGTGATTGACGATTATCATCTGATTTCCAATGACGCCATCCACGAAGGGATGCGCTTTTTCCTGCGTCACCAGCCGGAAAATGTCACCTTGATGGTGCTGTCGCGTACCCTGCCACAACTGGGCATCGCCAACCTGCGTGTACGGGATCAACTGCTGGAGCTGAATGCCGCACAGCTGGCCTTCAACCATGTTGAAGCGCAGCAATTTTTTGACTGCCGCCTGGCCGAGCCCATTGAACAAGCCGACAGCGGCCGCCTGTGCGACGACGTCGCCGGATGGGCCACGGCATTGCAGCTGATTGCGCTCTCGGCGCGCCAGTCCAGTGCCTCTACCGTCTCGGCGCAGCAGTCGGCCAAAAAATTGGCCGGGCTGAACGCCAGCCATCTGTCCGAATATCTGGTGGATGAAGTGCTGGACCGCGTCGATGCGCCGACCCGCGATTTTCTGCTGCGCTGCTCGCTGCTGCGTTCAATGAATGATTCGCTGATCGTCAAACTGACCGGCGAAGATAACGGCCAGCAACGGCTGGAGGAGTTGGAGCGTCAGGGGCTGTTTATTCATCGCATGGACGACAGCGGCGAGTGGTTCAACTTCCACCCATTATTCGCCACGTTCCTGCGCCAGCGCTGCCAGTGGGAACTGGCGGGCGAGTTACCGGCGATTCACCGTTCGGCGGCCGAGGGCTGGCTGGCGCTCGGTTTCCCGGCCGAAGCCATTCACCATGCGCTGGGGGCCGAAGACACCAATTTACTGCGCGATATCTTGCTGCAACACGCCTGGGCGCTGTTTAATCAGAGCGAGCTGGCGCTGCTCGAAGAGTGCCTGAATGCGCTACCGTATGAACGGCTGATTCAGAATCCGAAACTGGCGCTGCTGCAGGCCTGGCTGGCGCAAAGCCAGCACCGGTACAGTGAAGTGGAAATGTTGCTCGAACGCGCCGAAAACGAAATGCAGCGTGAGCACATCGAGATGGATAAAACCCTCAGCGCCGAGTTCGATGCGTTGCGGGCACAGGTCGCTATCAATGACGGCAAGCAGGATGAAGCCGAAAAGCTGGCGGCGCAGGCGCTGCGCTATCTGCCTTTTTCAAGCTATTACAGCCGCATTGTCGCCACCTCCGTCACCGGTGAAATTCAGCACTGCAAGGGCGATTTAAGCCGCGCCCTGCCACTGATGCAGCAAACTGAGCAGATTGCACGTCGTCACGAAGCTTACCACTACGCCCTGTGGGCACTGTTGCAACAGAGTGAAATCTTGATTGCCCAGGGCTTTTTACAAGCCGCTTATGAAACGCAGGACAAGGCGTTTGAATTGGTGCGTGAACAGCATCTCGAACAGCTGCCAATGCATGAATTCTTGCTGCGTCTGCGCTCACAACTTTTATGGTCCTGGGCGCGTCTCGACGACGCCGAAAGCGCCGCCCGGGATGGACTGGAAGTTTTGGCTAACTTCCAGCCTCAGCAACAGTTGCAGTGTCTGGCCATGCTGGCCAAATGTTCGCTGGCACGGGGCCATCTCGATAATGCCCACCGTTATTTACAGCGCTGCGAAACGCTGTTGCAAAATGGTCAATACCACACCGACTGGCTGACCAATGCCGACAAACCGCGGGTGATTTACTGGCAGATGGTCGGCGATAAAACCTCGGCGCGCAGCTGGCTGAACCAGACGTCCAAACCGGGCATGGCCGACAACCACTTCCTGCAAGGCCAGTGGCGCAATATCGCCCGGGTGCAAATTCTGCTGGAGCAGTTCGATGAAGCCGAAGTGGTGATTGATGAACTCAACACCAACGCCCGCCAGCTGAAACTGGTCAGCGATCTCAACCGTAACCTGATCCTCAGCAACCTGCTGTACTGGCATACAGGCCGTAAAAATGAAGCCCAGCGCGTACTTATTGAAGCTCTGGAGATTTCCAACCGTACCGGGTTTGTCAGCCATTTTGTGATGGAAGGCGAAATGATGGCCCAGCAGTTGCGCCAGCTGATTCAGCTCAACTTACTGCCAGAGATGGAACAGCGCCGGGCACAGAAAATCCTGCGGGATATTAACCAGCATCACCGGCATAAATTCGCCCATTTTGACGAAGGCTTCGTGAACAAATTGCTGACGCATCCGCAGGTGCCGGAGCTTATCCGCACCAGCCCGCTGACCCAGCGTGAATGGCAGGTACTGGGGCTGATTTACTCCGGTTACAGCAATGACCAGATCGCCGGTGAGCTGACGGTGGCCTCGACCACCATCAAGACCCACATCCGCAATTTGTACCAAAAACTCGGTGTCACGCACCGTCAGGATGCGGTGCAACAGGCGCAACACCTGTTGCAGGTCATGGGCTACGGCGCCTGAGGGTCAATATCTGCTCCGATGACGCCATCAATGAAACCGCCAGCCTTTGGCGGTTTCATGCCTGATAAATATCCCCTCTCCCCGCTACCGATGAATTTCTGCGCAATGAAATTTTGCGCTTCGAAATAATGCCCGCTACAATGTGACCCAAGTCACACTTTTAAATCTTCTGCCGCCCGTTTTGTTCCCGATAATACGCCGCGATGGCCATTAGGGTTTACAGGATGCGGGCAACAAATCTGCATAGGAATACGTTCGATGGGTACCTTAACGGCCAGTTTAATGATGATGCGCTGGGAATTACTGAGCGCTTTTCTGATGTTCTGCACCAGCCAGCTAAATATTGTTTGCCGTCAGTCCAGCCGTAATTCAATGGCCTTTATTTTCAGCGGTGCCGGTCTGATGGTAACCTGCTTTTTCGTTATGAGCCTGATGGGCATGACCTTCAACGCAGATGCCATCGCGCATTTCTGGGCTGTCACCAAAGACGTCTTTTTCGACACCATGAGCAAAACCCCCACCGACATGCCCTTCTATTATTAATTCAACCGGTTGCATGAATTCCTAAATATCAGAAATTGCGCGCCACATCTAAAGAGTTTTGTACAGAGACTCTCAATTCAGCGTAAATTGCGAGGTATGCCGCTTCGCTCTCCTGAAACTATTTTCTTATAAAAGTATTCATTGCTAATAGTCGAAGTGGCGTATTAGATTCACACTATAGTTTTCTTAGTATGATCATTACCTTGTTTGCTTTCTTGCTGCTGATTTCCGCCCTACAGCAGTTCGATTTTTGTCTGAAGGATACTCGATGAATACCCACCACCTGATTGGCGCATTAGTGTTAATGGCAGGTTCCACCTCGTTGTTTGCGGAGCAAACAGCGGGTATCCCACAAAATCAGGTGAAAGAGCGCGAAACGTTCGTCTCACATCTGATGAAACAAATGACGCTGGATGAAAAAATTGGCCAGCTCAATTTAGTCAGCGTCGGTCCTGACTACCCGAAAGAAGCCATCATGGCAGATATTCGCGCCGATAAAGTCGGCGGTATGTTCAATACGGTGACTAAACCCGACATTCGCCGCATGCAAGATCAAGTGCAGTACAGCCGCCTGAAAATTCCGCTGTTTTACGCCTATGACGTGGTTCACGGTCAGCGCACCATTTTCCCGATAAGCCTTGGCCTCGCAGCCAGCTGGGACATGAACGCCGTGGCGACCAGCGCACGTATTTCCGCGAAAGAAACCGCAGCCGATGGTCTCAACATGACCTTCTCACCGATGGTCGACATCACCCGCGATCCGCGCTGGGGCCGTGTTTCTGAAGGTTTCGGCGAAGATACCTACCTGACCTCACGCCTCGCACACGAAATGGTTTCCGCCTATCAGGGTAATGACCCATCCGCCCCCAACGCGGTAATGGCGAACGTCAAACATTTCGCGCTCTATGGTGCTGTCGAGGGGGGGCGTGAATACAACACCGTCGACATGAGCCTGACCCGCATGTTCAACGACTACATGCCCCCTTACAAAGCTGCACTGGATGCCGGTGCTGGTGGGGTAATGGTGGCCCTGAACTCTGTCAATGGTATTCCCGCCACCTCAAACCCATGGCTATTGCAGGAAGTGTTACGCGATCAGTGGAAATTCAAAGGCCTGACTGTCAGTGATCACGGTGCGATAGGGGGTCTGGTGTTGCATGGCGTCGCGCAGGATGATCGTCAGGCAGCGGCCATGGCGCTCAAATCCGGTGTCGATATGGACATGGCCGACAACATGTATGGAAAATACCTCAAAGGCCTGGTGGCTGACGGCATGGTGACGGAAAAAGAGGTCGACCGCGCAGTCCGTAACGTCCTGAATGCCAAATGGGACATGGGTCTGTTCGCTGACCCATACCGCCATCTGGGGCCGGTCTCCAGTGACCCGGCAGACACCAACGCTGAAAGTCGCTTACATCGCAAAGAAGCCCGCGAAGTGGCACGCACTTCACTGGTACTGCTGAAAAACGAACATGAAACCCTGCCGTTGCAGAAAAAGGGCACCATCGCCTTGGTCGGTGCACTGGCAGACAGCCAGCGTGACGTGATGGGCAGTTGGTCAGCCGCCGGTAAAGCCAATCAGGCCGTTACTGTGTTGCAGGGAATGAAAGAGGCCATCGGCGATAAAGCCACGCTGCTGTATGCCCGCGGTGCCAACATCACCAACGATCCGGCGATTGTCGATTTCCTCAATCAGTACGAAAAACAGGTGATCAACGATCCACGTCCGGCGCAGGAGATGATTGATGAAGCGGTGAAAGCTGCCAAAAAAGCCGATGTGGTGGTTGCTGTCGTCGGTGAAGCACAAGGCATGGCCCATGAGGCCTCCAGCCGTACCGAACTCAATATTCCGCAAAGCCAGCGTGACCTGCTGAAAGCCCTGAAAGCCACCGGCAAGCCGTTGGTGATTGTGCTGATGAATGGCCGCCCGCTGACCCTGACATGGGAAAACGAGATCGCTGACGCGATGCTGGAAACCTGGTTCAGCGGCACCGAAGGCGGCCACGCGATTACCGATGTCCTGTTTGGTGATTACAACCCGTCGGGCAAATTGCCGATGACCTTCCCGCGCTCGGTGGGGCAAATTCCGCTCTACAACAGCGTGCTTAACACCGGTCGTCCGTTTAATCCGCAAAAGCCCAACAAATATACCTCGCGCTATTTTGATATCACCAACGGCCCGCTGTTCGCCTTTGGTTACGGCCTGAGTTATACCCAGTTCAGCGTCTCTGCCGTATCGCTTTCAGCCACCACCATGAGCGCCAGCGCACCACTGACCGCCAGGGTGACGGTGAAAAACACCGGTAAGCGCAGCGGGGCAACCATCGTTCAGCTCTACCTGCAAGACGTGGCCGCTTCAATCAGCCGTCCGGTCAAAGAGCTCAAGAATTTTGAGAAAATCGACCTGGCACCTGGCGAAGAAAAAGTGGTGACCTTTACTGTCAATGAAAAAGATCTACGTTTCTTCAACGATAAGCTGAAATGGGCGTCAGAACCGGGTAAATTCAATGTATTCATTGGATTGGATTCGCAAGACTTGAAGCAAACCAGCTTCCTGCTGAAGTAAAATAGTGGAATAAATAATCTCGACACCCAAACAATTTCGGGTCGCCTGGCGGCGCCGACTTTTGGTGCAGAGCGTGGCTAACGCATCTGCAGCTCGAAATATGACGGGGATGGGGGGGTCGTTGTTCTTTGATCCCCCCTTCTTAATCTGAACAGATTTCGGCCTGGCTGCTGGATATATAATGAACAGTTGCTAACCTTAATTTCAATGCCTTAGGTCTTTACGGGGGTTTTCTGCAGCGCGGAGAACCGGTATGTCGAGCCCTGAACCTGACCAGAGTATGCTCCGCCATCAAGTCACGTTCGCCACGTGGCTCAGTGCGGTGTGCGGCTTTACATGCGGAGATGCTTCCAATGACCGACTCTCAAGATGACTCCATTCTGTACCTCCATTTTGGTACACCACGCCCTTATTGGCGCCTGGGTTCTGACAGTAATGCCCTTGAGTTATCCGCTGAGAAAGGTGTAGTCAACGTCGCCGTCTCCTTGACAGGCTATCAGGCGGCACGCATCCGTGAGCTGACCGGTATTACCTCCTGCTTTACGCTGGACGTATCCCTGTTTGGCACGCCTTTGTGTCTCTATTTGGTCGGCCGGAAAGTCGAGAATAAAGTCTGGGCCGGCACCGCCTCTGATTTTGAAGACACGGCTTCGGTCGCGCACGACCTTGAAGTCGGGCTGACGTTCGCCGAACAAGTGGTTTCAGAGGCTAACTCGGTGATTGTCATTATCGATCAGGAGGGCAAAGTTCACCGCTTCAACCGCCTGAGTGAAGAGTACACGGGTCTGCGCGAAGAGGATGTTATCGGGCGTAGCGCCTATGACCTTTTTATGTCGATGGAAGAAGGCATTGCCTCGCGTCAGAACATCAACGGCTTCTTTCAAAAAGAGCAGTCCTATGAGGTTGAACGCTGGATAAACACCGTCAAAGGCCAGCGGTTGTTTCTGTTTCGCAATAAATTTGTCCACAGCGGCAGCGGAAAACAGCAAAAATTTCTGATCTGTTCCGGTTCCGATATCACCGATGAACGTATGGCACAGGAGCGACTGCGGGTTCTCGCCAACACCGACCTGATCACCGGCCTGGCAAACCGCAATGCTTTGCAGGAGTTGCTGCGGACGGCGCTTGAAGAGCGCGGCGATCATCAGGTCGGGCTGATTTACCTTGATCTGGATAACTTCAAAAAAGTGAACGACGCCTATGGCCATATGTTTGGTGACCGTTTGCTCAAAGAGGTGGCACACGCCATTCAGGGCTGCCTGAAAGAGACGGAGACGCTTGCAAGGCTTGGGGGTGACGAGTTCATCATCCTCAGCCACAACACCTCTGTGGAGGCGCTGGAAGCCATCAGTCAGCAGATTTTGGGCCGTCTGAAAGCCCCATTCCGTATTGGCCTGATCGAGGTTTACACCGGTTGCTCAAGCGGCATTGCCGTTTGCCCGCAGCACGGTACCGATTCCGAAAGCCTGATCCGCAACGCTGACACCGCGATGTACGTGGCGAAAGAGACCGGCAAAAGCGCGCACTGCGTATTCTCGCCAGAGATGAACAAGAAAGTCGCTGAGTACATGTGGCTGGACACAAACCTGCGCAAGGCACTGGAAGAGCAACAACTGATGCTCTATTACCAGCCGAAAATAACCGCCAACGGGGAAGTACTGAGCGTGGAAGCCCTGCTACGCTGGCGTTCACCGGAGCGCGGCATCATTCAGCCGCAGGACTTTATTCCGTATGCGGAAGAGTCAGGCCTGATAGCCCCCCTCGGCAAATGGGTTATCGAAACGGCGACACAGCAAGCCGCCGAGTGGCAGCGTAAGGGGCTGAATTTGCGCATTGCGGTGAATCTTTCAGGGCGGCAATTAAATAACTCTTCACTGGTCACCGACTTTACTGAGGCCATGCAGAAGTCCGGGATGAAAAACTGCCTGCTCGATTTTGAGTTGACGGAAAGTTGTCTGGTAGAGGATGAAAAAGCCGCGGTAACCATGATCAATCAGCTGCATAAACTGGGCGCGGAAGTGCATTTGGATGACTTCGGCACAGGCTATTCCTCATTGTCACAGCTGGCGCGGATCCCGCTCGACTGCATCAAATTGGACCAGAGTTTTGTGCGCGGCATTAATCATAATACCGTGTCTCAGGCGCTGGTGCGGGCGATAGTGGCCGTAGCGAGAACCCTGCAATTAACGGTCATCGCGGAAGGCGTAGAAACGCGAGAAGAAGAGCAGTTGATTGACGAAATCGGTGTGGACAGCAAACAGGGTTTTCTGTTTGCCAAGCCAATGCCCGCAGAAGAACTGGAGCACTGGCTTGTACAGAAAGCAATTGCTTCACCCGGGAGTTTGGACACCGTCACGCAATAGACGTCAGAATTGACGGTTAATCAACGGGACGACAAGTATAGGCGGACTAACCGGTTTTACGCATGGAAGCAGTATGGCGATTTTGTAGCATCACCAGCCGTTCCATGTACGCGACGTCCTTTTCTTCCAGCGTAAAGGCCGCATCCACCCAATCCTCGGTAATATCCATCAACTCCGAGCGCGAAAGCTGCAATACCCGCTGACGCGCACGGATCATCGCTCGGATCCCGTTGAGCTTAGGCCGTAACGTATCGATAAAAGTGCGGGTCGCGATAAATGCATCGCCCGGCTGGAACAGCACGTCCACCAGCCCGCGGCTTTCGAACCACTCCGCCGTATGCGACTCACCGGTGGAGATCAACTCCTCCGCCAACCGCATGCCCGACTTGCGTGATACCAGCGAGTAACCGCCCATGCCGGGAAAAAGGTTAAACGCGATCTCCGGGAACCCCATCCGGGCGGTGTTCTGCGCCAGCACATAATGGTGCGCCAGCGCGGCTTCGAAACCGCCGCCCAGCGCCGTCCCTTCAATCATCGATAAACTGACCGCACCGACATCAAAACCTCGGGCAGCGGCATGTACACAGTCGATACAGGCACGAGCATAGGCACGCAATGCCTCGCGCTTGTTATTCAGTATTGAGTCAACGAAAAAACTCAGATCACCCCCTACGTTATAAATATTAGGCACCAAAGAACCGGTAACCCAAAAATCAAATCGTAGCCCTGAGGCTTTCGCCGCATAGGTCAGGTTCATGATGTCTTCAATTAAGGGCTGATTAAAACAAGGACGGGGAAAGGCTTTCAGCATCATCCACATGACGTTGCGACCTTCTTCGTAATAGGCAGCTATTTGAGATAATTGCCCGGCTTCGGTAAATGGACGGCATGCTGTATGGTCAATAAGATTCATAGTTAATATCCAGGTTAGATTAGGATTTTGGGTGAAGCAGGTCCAGCCTAGTCCAGCTCTAACCCGAACTGAATCGATTCGAGTTTGTGCGTTAAAAATAATCCTAACGGGATTAAATAATGTGTTTATAGGAAAAAAAGCAGAAAAATAAATAGCCTGGCCGCAGGGTAATTTTTATTCTGTGATGAAAGTATGAGTCAAAAGCAGAATGTTCGATCAAGAGAAGCGCGCTAATACTTAACGCTTCAGTTCAAACGGTTCCTTCTCTCTTTTTTAATTTTTTATGAGCGTTATCACAATCATCAGCGCAGGGCTTTTCAATCTCCGGTTCGACGGCTAAATTGATCCTTATCTCATCCGACCACTTAAGAGTCATGCCCTATGAGCAAACGCGACATGCCGTTTTATCCCCACCTGCTGGCACCGCTGGATTTAGGTTTTACTCAGCTCAAAAATCGCGTGCTAATGGGTTCGATGCATACCGGACTGGAAGAACTTGAGAACGGTGCTGAGCGGATGGCGGCATTTTACGCCGAACGTGCCGCAGCAGGCGTGGGGCTTATCGTCACGGGCGGCATCGCGCCAAACCCACAGGGCGTGGTATACCACGGCGGTTCGGTGCTTAATCAGCCGCACCAAACCGCACATCACAAAATAGTGACTGACGCGGTGCATCTGGCGGGCGGGAAGATCGCCCTGCAAATTCTGCACGCCGGACGTTATAGCTATCAGCCCAATCCTGTGGCTCCGTCAGCCCTACAAGCACCGATCAACCGTTTTTCGCCGCTGGCGCTGACGGGAGAACAGGTCGAAACGACCCTTGCCGATTTCGCCCGCTGTGCCGAATTAGCCCAGCAGGCCAATTACGACGGCGTGGAGATCATGGGTTCCGAAGGCTACCTCATAAACCAGTTTCTGGCTGCCCGCACCAATCAGCGCACCGACCAATGGGGCGGCAGCGCCGATAACCGCATGCGTTTCGCGCTGGAGGTGGTACGCGCCGTACGTGCCGCCTGTGGCCCACACTTTATTATTATTTATCGCCTGTCGATGCTGGATCTGGTGGAAGAAGGTTCGAGCTGGAGTGAAATCGAAACGCTGGCCCAGCGTATTGAACAAGCCGGTGCCAACATCATCAACACCGGTATCGGCTGGCATGAAGCCCGCGTGCCGACTATCGCCACCATGGTGCCGCGTGCCGGGTTCAGTTGGGTGACGCGAAAACTGATGGGCAAAGTGCATATTCCGCTGATCACCACTAACCGGATTAATGACCCGCAAGTGGCCGAAGATCTGCTGGCCAGCGGCTGTGCCGATATGGTGTCGATGGCCCGCCCGTTCCTCGCTGACCCGGCCTTCGTGCAGAAAGCGGCAGAGGGCCGTGCCGATGAGATCAATACCTGCATCGGCTGTAATCAGGCCTGTCTGGATCAGATTTTCGCCGGAGAACTGACGTCGTGTTTAGTCAATCCACGCGCCTGCCGCGAAACCGAAATGCCGCTTATCCCGGCGACCTATGCTAAACGGCTGGCGGTGGTCGGCGCAGGCCCTGCTGGCCTGGCTTTCGCGACCACCGCCGCCAGCCGCGGTCATCAGGTCACGCTGTTTGATGCTCATGCTGAAATTGGCGGCCAGTTTAATATCGCCAAACAGATCCCCGGCAAAGAGGAGTTTTACCAGACGCTGCGCTATTACTCGCGTCAACTGGCGATTTTACAGGTGACCCTGCGCCTGGGGGAAAAAGTCAGCGCCAGCCAGCTCGACGGTTATGATGAAGTGATCCTCGCCTGCGGGATTTCACCGCGCCTGCCGGAGATTGAAGGGATTGATCACCCCAGCGTGCTGACCTATCTCGACGTACTGCGTGACAAAAAACCGGTCGGCCAGCGCGTGGCGATTATCGGCGCAGGCGGCATTGGTTTTGATACGGCAGAATACCTGGTGCAGAGCGGCCCGTCGGCCAGCCTCGACAGCGCGGCTTTCAGTCATGAATGGGGAATCGATCAGACCCTGACTCAGCGCGGCGGCCTCAGCGCTGAGGGCCCGCACGCCGAACCTGCGGCGCGTGAAGTGGTGCTGTTGCAGCGTAAGAGCAGTAAAGTCGGTGCGGGTCTCGGCAAAACCACCGGCTGGATCCACCGTGCCAGCCTGTTACAGCGCGGCGTAACCATGTGCAGCGGCGTGACTTATGAACGTATTGATAACGACGGATTACACATCACGCGCGACGGTGTCAGCGAATGTCTGGCAGTGGATAACGTGATTATTTGCGCCGGGCAGGAACCCCAGCGGGCGCTGCATGAACCTCTGCTGGCAGCCGGGAAAAGCGTGCATTTGATTGGCGGGGCGGATGTCGCACTGGAGCTGGATGCCAGACGCGCTATCGATCAGGGAACAAGGCTGGCGATGGCGATCTGAGGGCGAAAAAAAAGCCGCGTGAGCGGCTTTTTCCTGCTTACCGAACACATCATCAATGTTGAGATGCGGTCTTAACTGCCCTCAACACCACAAACTTCTGGTTAGTGGCAATGGTCGTGCAGTTACCAAACAGGCGACGCAATTTCTGATAGTAATCCAGATGACGGTTGCCGACGATGCGCAGTTCGCCACCGGTTTGCAGGCAGCGTTTGGCGTCACAGAACATACGCCAGGCGGTATCATCGCTCATCACCGTGCCCTGATGGAACGGAGGGTTACACAGCACCGCGTGCAGGGTTTCTCGCTCAACACCGGCCAGCATATTGTTCACTTCAAAATGGCAGCGGTTGAGATCTTGCGGCAGGTTGTTCTCAATGTTGACCTTACTCGACTCCACCGCCATGTAGGACTCATCCACAAACAGCATTTCTGCATCCGGGTTTAGCGCCAGGGCGGTCATGCCGATCACACCGTTACCACAGCCTAAATCCGCCATGCGCCCTTCGATAGCTTCCGGCAGATGCTGCATAAAGAAGCGAGCACCAATATCCAGCCCGGTCCGTGAAAAGACGTTCGCGTGGTTGGTGATGCGGAACTCGCTGTCATCCAACGCCCATTCGGTGGTCACCGGCTCGGCTTCCTGCGCGGGTAATGTCGCTTCACAGTGAATCAGGCGAGCTTTTTTCCACGCCAGCGTGGTTTTGGTCGGCCCGAGGATCTGCTCGAACAATTGTAACGTGGACGTGTGTACGTCACGCGCTTTGGCACCGGCGATGATCTGCGTTTGCGGTGTCACCACTTCGCGCAGGGCCAATAGCTGTTGTTCCAGCAGAGCTAACGTTTTAGGAATTTTGATCACCACCAGACCGGGGTTGATCGGCAACGGCACCAGACTGCTTTGCTGTGCCACGCTCTCTTCGTCTAAACCGTTCAGGCGCAGGTTGTGGCGGGTTGCCAGCTGGCTCATAAAGGAGTCGCTGATGCTGGTCGGTTGGTACGGCTGCAGTGCACAGGCCAGCGTGCCGAAGGTGTCGTTGAAGATCAGTACAGGACGGCCATCGAGCGCGTCGGTGGTGAGGGTTTGCAGCAGATATTCGTCTGCAGCTTCCCATGCCTGAAGCTGCGTTGTAGCCTCTTCTTGCGGATAACGTTCCAGCTCCAGTTGCAGTCGCTGCTCACCCAGTTCGAGTTCGAATTGGCTCATTGGCCCTCCTCATTATTCAATTTGCGCTGTTTATCCCTTAAATTGGGCTATCAGTAAAATGTTTTTTCAGTTAAAAAGGGCTTTATCTGCCGTCATTAAGGATTAACGTCCGGTTTTCGATAAAAATCTGCGTTAACCCTGTGACCCTCCTTTTTGGATCAATGAGAGCTAAAGCAAACAGTTATGCCTGAATTGACCTATCTGCAAGGCTACTCTGAGTCTCTACAAGCTCAGGTTCACCAGTTGATCGACCAGCAGCGGCTGGGGCAAGTTCTGCTGTCGCGTTATCCGCAACCGCACGAACTCACCACGGACAAATCGCTGTACCAGTTTACGCTCGATCTGAAAAATCAGTATTTGCGCAGTTCATCGCCGCTGAGCAAAGTGGCCTACGACAACAAAATTCACGTGATGAAGCACGCTCTCGGGCTGCACACGGCCATTTCGCGGATTCAGGGCGGTAAGCTCAAAGCCAAGGCGGAGATCCGCGTGGCAACGGTGTTTAAAAGCGCGCCGGAAGCCTTCCTGAAAATGATCGTGGTGCATGAACTGGCACATCTGAAAGAAAAAGATCACAACAAAGCTTTTTACAGCCTGTGTTGTCATATGACGCCCGACTACCACCAGTTAGAATTCGACACCCGTATGTATCTGACACATCTGGAGATATTCGGTAAGTTGTACCCATAATAAACCACTAGGATGACTATGATTCGCTTTGGCATTATTGGAACTAATTGGATCACCCAGCGTTTCATTGACGCCGCGCACGAGAGCGGCAAGATGAAACTGACGGCGATTTATTCGCGCACGCTGGACGGTGCAAAAGCCTTCGGTCACGAGTATCCGGTCGAACACTATTTTGACTCGCCCGAGGCGATGGCCGCTTCTGACGAGATTGATGCGGTGTATATCGCCAGCCCGAACTCCCTGCACTGCCCGCAGACCCTGCTGTTCCTCAACCATAAAAAGCATGTGATTTGCGAAAAGCCGCTGTCGTCGAACCTGCGCGAAGCCGAAAGCATGATCGCCTGTGCCACACAAAATAACGTGGTGCTGTTCGAAGCGTTCAAAACCGCCTATCTGCCGAACTTCCTGCATATGAAAGGCGCGCTGAACCGCATTGGTAAACTGCGCAAAGCCATCTTCAACTATTGCCAGTACTCCTCACGTTATCCGCGTTACCTGGCAGGTGAAAACCCGAATACCTTTGATCCGGCGTTCTCTAACGGCTCAATTATGGATATCGGCTATTACTGTCTGGCCAGCACCGTATCGCTGTTTGGTGAGCCACTGTCGGTCACGGCGTCCGCCACGTTGCTTAAGAGCGGCGTGGACGGTCAGGGCACGGTCGTGCTGCGCTATGCGGATGATTTTGACGTGGTGATCAACCATTCGAAAATCGCCGACTCCCTGCTGCCAAGCGAAATTCAGGGCGAAGAAGGCACATTGCAGATGGAAAAAATCTCCGAATGCCAGACGCTCAGCCTGACGCCACGCGGCAGCCAGAAACTTGATCTCACCCAGCCTCAGCACATCAACACCATGCTGTATGAAGCCGAGACCTTTGCGTTGTTGGTGGAGAATAAGTTCGTCGGACATCCTGGACTGGAAGTGTCCCGCATCACCGCCAAATTATTGACAGAAATCCGCCGTCAGACCGGCGTGGTGTTCCCTGCCGATCACATCGTTTAAATACCAGTCACCTGTAGCGGGAGTTCAAGATGAGTACAGCCAGTCCAAAACCTTTGCTGATTTTGCAAACCGGCCATGCGCCGGAACCTATCCGTCGCGTACACGATAACTTCCCGCAGATGTTTATCCGTCAGGGCGATATCGACGCGCAGCAGGTGCAAATTATTGATTTACAGGCCGGTGAGCGGCCGCGACCGCCGGAGTATTACTGTGGTGCCATTATTACCGGTTCGCGCAGCATGGTGACCGAACACCTGGACTGGAGTGAAGATGCTGCAGACTGGGTACGTCTGGCGATGTTGCATGAGCTGCCGCTGTTTGGTGCCTGTTACGGCCACCAGCTCATGGCGTATGCGCTGGGTGGCGAAGTGGATTTCCATCCGCAGGGTATCGAAGTTGGCACCCATGATGTGACGCTGACGCCCGCCGGACATCTTGACCCGCTGGTGTCGCGACTTCCGGCGCAGTTCACCGCTAATCTGATCCACCTGCAAACGGTCATCACCCCGCCCGCCACCGCGACGGTACTGGCGAAAACATTGCATGACCCGCATCAGATCCTGCGTTATGGCCCGAATGCCATCAGTACGCAGTTCCACCCGGAATTCTCCGGTGCGGTGATGAAAACCTATCTGGAATGGCTGAGCGACCAGGCGCAGGACGACAAGGTGAACTACGCTAATAAATTACAGCAGCTTAGCGATACCCCGCTGAGCCAGGCCCTGCTGCTCTCTTTCGTCGATGCACTGGGCAAACGTCAGGCGCTGGCGGGTTAATGCACGAAAGTGTTTCTGAATGTTTGACTTGAGACACATTTTGTATTATTTTTCCGCTCGCAATGGGGAGTAACTTCTTCGTCGGATAATCGTCATTACGGTGTCTGGACCCGCGCTCACGCAGCGCTGTCTCAGCCACCCGGTTACCGGGCAACCCTGATAAAAGATTCAGCGATGAATCAACATCAGAGTTGTAAGTGAGACCTTGCCGGAAGGCGAGGTTTGCTTATAGCTCAGAGAGAGCGGCTAACGTCTTCCGACGCTGGCCGTTTTTTTTTGATGTTTTATTGAGGATTGCGTAATGATGAATTCCGTCGGAAACCCGATGCTGTGGGGCAGTTTTGCCGTTGTCGTGGTGATCATGCTGGCCATCGACCTGCTGTTACAGGGCCGCAAAGGCGCGCAGGTGATGACCATGAAAAGTGCCGCGATGTGGTCGCTGGTGTGGATTGGCCTGTCGCTGCTGTTTAACTTTGGCTTCTGGTGGTATCTCAACGGCGAGTTTGGCCGTGAAGTGGCTGACGCTCAGGCCACCATGTTCCTCACCGGCTATTTGCTGGAAAAAGCGCTGGCGGTGGATAACGTCTTCGTCTGGCTGATCCTCTTCAGCTACTTCTCCGTTCCGGCCAATTTGCAACGCCGCGTGCTGGTCTACGGTGTGTTGGGCGCTATCGTCCTGCGTACCGGCATGATCTTCGCGGGCAGCTGGCTGGTGGGTCAGTTCAGCTGGATCCTCTACGTGTTTGGCGCTTTCCTGCTGTTTACCGGTATCAAAATGGCGCTGGCGAAAGAGGATGACGGCGAGATTGGCGAAAAGCCGATGATCCGCTGGTTGCGCAGCAAACTGCGCATGACCGACGAACTCCAGGGTGAGAAGTTCTTTGTGCGCCGCAACGGCCTGCTGTTTGCTACCCCGCTGCTGCTGGTGCTGATTATGGTTGAGCTGAGTGACGTGATTTTCGCCGTCGACAGCATCCCGGCGATTTTTGCCGTAACCACTGACCCGTTCATCGTCCTGACGTCGAACCTGTTCGCCATCCTTGGCCTGCGTGCGATGTATTTCCTGCTGGCGGGCGTAGCCGAACGTTTCTCGATGCTGAAATACGGTCTGGCGGTGATCCTGATTTTCATCGGTATCAAAATGCTGCTGCTTGACGTGTTCCATATTCCGGTCGGCATATCGCTCGGCGTGATCGCCACGATTTTGGTGGGCACGCTGCTGATCAACGTCTGGGTAAATCGCCGTGCTGACCGCGCAAAATTAGAAAAATAATCGGGCATAGCTCGCAATATCCAATACCAAAACGGGCGCTGAAAGGCGTCCGTTATTTTTTGCGCCAGATAACGATCACCGGGCGGTCTCTGCCGCCCGGTGTACTCGGCTATTTCGTACTCTTCACGCCCTGCAACAACCTTTCCAGCGGATAGACCGCCGCGATCACCAGCTCATCCTGAACCTGTGCCGACGCATCCAGTTGGGCCTGCGCCTGCTGGCGTTGCTGCGCCGTCATGCTTTCGCCCTTCTGCATGTTATCCAGCCATTGCAGACCCAGCTCAGACAGTTTTCCAACCTGATCCGCCACCGGCTGAACAGGCTTGAGCACAGTGTTATGCGTCAGTTGCGGCTGCACTAATGGCGTATTACGCTGCCAGATGTCCAGCTGCGAACGGATAGCCGCTGCGGCGTCGGCGTCCTGCGGGTTAACAAGCAGTGCCGTGATGTGGTTATCCAGTTCACGTACCGCGTTGCTCTCGGCCGGTAAGGCGTCCACCAGCCGGTTCAGCGGTTCGAACTGGGTGTAATGACCGGCCTGGAATTTGATGTGCTGACGGGTGTAATACTGCGCCGGTTCCAGCGCGGTGGAGAGCGTCAGCAGCGGCGTAATGTCGGTGCTGTTCGCCAGACGGGTCATCATTCTGGCGGTTTGTGCGTGCTGTTGCAGACCGACAGACACCACCGACCAGCTGTCGATTTTCGCCAGCCGTTGATACATATTGCCGGTGTCTTTCACGTCCTGTGCGGACCACAACCGCTCCGCCACCACAAAGCCGCGCGGCCAGAGCCGCAGATCCAGAATTTGCGAGGTGATGTTCTCCTGCCACAGCGCCGCTTCGCCACCGAGAATATTTTTCATCCCCTGCGCGTCAGGCACCACCGGCGGCGTTCCGACGGGAACCGCGCTGAGCTGGCTGCCGGTCGCCGGATAGCGCGCATTACCAATCAGGAAGTAGCCGTCAAATTTGCCCTCTCTCAGCGTCAGCACCGGTCGCGTATCGCCCATCCAGGTATCTACGGCAAAACTGACTTTGCCGTCGTCCTGCCAGACAATATCGCGCACCGCACGACGGGTTTTCCCGCCGAAATCGATAAACCCGCGCCAGCCCTGTTTACCGTCAATCAGCGTGAAGCTGCCGTCCACCGGTTTGCCCTTCAGACGCGGCATGCTGAACTGCCAGCTTTGGGCTGTCTCGCCATCAGCCACGTTTTGGTCCACGCCCAGCGGCTGCGGCAAAATTTCATTGCGGTAGTGATAGGCCGAACTCTGCGGCTGATCGAGATAAAAGCCGGTGGACAAAATCCCCTGATATCCCTGCTGAGCACTGGCGCCGAGCGAGTCCGGCCCCTGCCACGACTGGATGACAATATCGTGCGGCAGATCCGGGTGGAAAATCTCGTCCCAGCCGACCATTTTGCGCTGATGCTGGTGCAAAATAACCTGCAAGCGCTTATTGAACGCGGCCTGCAAGGCATGGCTGTCGGCAATCTTATTCTTCTGCATATAGGCCTGAATGGCTTTCGAATTCACCCACTGCGTATCCTTCACTTCGTCGCCACCGATGTGCAGGTACGGGTCCGGGAAGATAGCGGTCAGCTCGCTGATAATCGTGTCGGCAAATTTATAAACCTGGTCATTGGACGGGTCGAGGGTCGGTTCATGTACGCCCCACTCGCGCTCCATTTTATACGGCCCCGGCGCGCTGATAAGTTCCGGGTAGGCCACGGCAATCGCCGAGGCGTGGCCCGGCATATCGATTTCCGGCACCACGCGGATACCGAGCGACGTGGCATACGCCACCACCTCTTTCATCTGCTCAACGGTATAAAACTCGCCGTCGCTGGCCAGCTGTTGCAGTTTCGGATAGTGCTGCGAGGCAAAGCGCCAGCCCTGATCGTCGGTCAGATGCCAGTGCAAAACGTTCAGCTTGGCCGCCGCCATGCCGTCGAGCTGGCGTTTGATGGTGCTGATGGGCAGGAAGTGACGGGCGGAATCCAGCAGCACGCCGCGCCAGGCAAAGCGCGGCTGGTCGTGAATGGTCACCAGCGGCAGGAAGGTGTTCTGGCCGTCATTTTGCAGCAACTGCAACAGCGTTTCCATGCCGTGCAGCGCACCAAAGCGGGTATTGGCGGTCAGGGTTGCGCCCTGCGGCGTGACCTGCAATTGGTAGCTTTCATCACTGTCCGGCATCGGCTGGGCAGCGACTTTCTGTTTAATCACAATCTGGATTTTGCTCTGCTTCGCCTCAGCCGGTTGCGGCTGTAAAGTCCAGCCGGTCTGCTGCTCAATCCTGTCACGCCAGCGGCTGACCGCCGGGCCTACATCATCCCCGCTGACGGCAATGGAGAGCGAATTATCCACTTCCCATTTTCCAGCATCCGGCGCGACCTCCACCTGCTGTGGCCACGGCATCAGCGGCAGGTTTCCTGCGGGGGCAGCAAACGCCGAAGAGGTGATAGCAAGGAGTAACGACGAGGCAAACAAGGAACGACGGAATGGCAAAGGCATGAGCAAGATCCCTCAGAGGAAATGAGCAAATCCATACCCAAAATCATTCGAGTCGCAGGAAGGCGGCAAATAAGCGAATCCCGATGAGCTTACTGAAGTAAGTGATTCGGGTGAGCGAATGCAGCCAACGCACCGGCGACTTGAAGGATGACGGGTATGGCGCTGAAACGTAAGGATTAACTATAGCCGTTGATGAAAAAAAGACGGTGACTGAGTTAACAATCACCGTCTTTTCTTAACAATTACTGTTTACAGCCTGTCAGTTACTGCCAGCCGTAGCGCCGTACGAACCAGCCTTTGACGCACTGGGTCAGCACCATGTAACCGGCCAGAATGGCGATCAGCCATGGGAAGTAGCTGAGCGGCAATGCCTGCAATTGCAGGAATCCGGCGGCCGGTGAGAAGATAAGCCCGATGCCGGTAATGATCACCATCAGGGTCATCACGCACAGCGGCCAGGAGGCGCGGCTCTGGATGAACGGCACTTTACGGGTGCGGATCATGTGCACAATCAGCGTTTGCGACAACAGCCCTTCGATAAACCAGCCGGACTGGAACAGCGTCTGCGCCTCCACCGTATTGGCCTTGAACACCCACCACATCAGGCTGAAGGTCAGAATATCGAACACGGAGCTGATCGGGCCGAAGAACACCATAAAGCGGCCGATATCACCGGCGTTCCAGCGCTGCGGTTTGGCCAGCTGCTCTTCGTCAACGTTATCAAACGGGATCGCCACCTGGGAGACATCGTAAATCAGGTTCTGAATCAACAGGTGCAGCGGCAACATTGGCAGGAACGGCAGGAAGGCGCTGGCCACCAGCACGCTGAACACGTTACCGAAGTTGGAGCTGGCGGTCATTTTTATGTATTTCAGCATGTTGGCGAAAGTTCTGCGCCCTTCGGTCACGCCCTGCTCGAGCACCATCAGGCTCTTTTCCAGCAGAATAATGTCGGCGGCTTCTTTGGCAATATCCACCGCCGAATCTACCGAAATCCCGATGTCCGCCGCGCGCAGCGCCGGCGCATCATTGATGCCGTCGCCCATAAAACCGACCACATGCCCTTCACCGCGCAGCACGCGCACGATGCGCTCTTTGTGCATCGGCGTCAGTTTGGCAAATACCGTGGTGGTTTCGGCGGCGGCCAGCAGCCGGACGTCATCCATCGCTTCGATATCGCTGCCGAGCAAAATATGGTCGACCTGCAAACCCACGTCTTTGCAGACTTTGCGGGCCACCAGCGGGTTGTCGCCGGTAAGAATTTTGACCGTCACGCCTTTGTTTTTCAGCGCTTTCAGCGCCGGTGCGGTGCTCTCTTTCGGCGGGTCAAGGAAGGCGATATACCCGGCCAGAATCAGGCTGGACTCGTCATTTACGCCATAGCCTTTCGTGCGCGACGGCATCACTTTATGCGCCACCGCCACCACCCGCAGCCCCTGCTGGTTGAGGTCATCGGTAATACGGCGGATCCGCGCCAGCAGCACATCGGTCAGCGGCACAATCTCACCGTTGAGCTGCACCAGCGTGGAGATTGACAACATCTCCTCCAGCGCCCCTTTGCAAATCAGGCGGTGGCTGTCAGCATTTTCAGAAACCACCACCGACATGCGGCGGCGGTCGAAGTCGAACGGGATCTCATCGACTTTCAGCCAGTTGCCGGCGTTGGTCATCTCGGTGGATTCCAGCACCGCCACGTCGAGCAGGTTTTTCAGGCCGGTCTGATAATGGCTGTTGAGCCACGCCAGATGCAGCACTTCATCACTGGTTTCCCCGAGCACATCGGTATGACGTTCGAGGACAATTTTATCCTGCGTCAGGGTGCCGGTCTTGTCGGTACAGAGGATGTCCATGGCGCCAAAGTTCTGAATCGCATCCAGACGTTTGACGATCACTTTCTGTTTCGACAGCTTCACCGCGCCTTTCGCCAGCGTGGAAGTGACGATCATCGGCAGCATTTCAGGCGTCAGCCCGACCGCCACGGAGAGCGCAAACAGCGCCGCTTCCCACCAGTCGCCTTTGGTATAACCGTTGATCAGCAAAACGATCGGCGTCATCACCATCATAAAGCGGATCAGCAACCAGCTGACTTTACTGATACCGGCCTGAAAAGCGTTCGGCTGCGTCTCTTCCTGCGTGACGCGCTCGGCCAGCTGACCAAACCAGGTTTCGCCACCGGTGGCGATCACAATCGCCATCGCCGTGCCGCTGACCACGTTGGTGCCCATAAAGCACAGGGTATCCTGCTCCAGCGGATCGCAATCCACCGGCATCCGGCTGTTGGCCTGTTTTTCGACCGGCAGGGATTCGCCGGTCAGGGCGGCCTGGCTGATAAACAGGTCTTTGGCGGAAAGAATGCGCAGGTCGGCCGGGATCATGTCACCGGCGGAGAGTTTAATCAGATCGCCCGGCACCAGCTGGCTTATCGGCAGTTCCAGGGTTTCACTGCGCCCGGTGTGCGCATCGCTGCGCAGGACGGTGGCGGTGTTGCTGACCATGGCTTTCAGCGCATCGGCGGCGCGGTTGGAGCGCGCCTCCTGAATAAAGTGCATCAGGGTAGAGATCAGCACCATCGCGCCAATCACCAGCGCAGCGGTCAGGTCGTCGGTGGCATACGAGACCAGGCCCAGCACGGTCAGCAGCAGGTTGAACGGGTTACGGTAGCAGTGCCACAGGTGCAGCCACCATGGCGCAGGCTGCTGATCGTCAGTTTGGTTTGGCCCGACGCGCTCGCGGATGGCCTCAGCTTCCGGCCCGGTCAGCCCTTCAGGATGGCTGCCAAATTGCAGATACAGGCTCTCTTCCGTGGCACGGGCGCACTGCATGCTGTGCGCGGCAATACTGGCAGGCACTTCAGGCATTTTGCTGCCGTTGAGGCTTTCCTGGATAGAGTCACCCAGCATCGGGTCACGACGAACCAGACGGCGCGGCAAATTACGGCTAAGTGCATCAAGCAGCCGTTGAGTAAAATTTTTGAACATGATTCGACCCTTTGTTGCGTCCACGGTTTAACACCACAGACATGGCAAAGATTGTTACACAGCGGGAAACAAGACAAGGATCGAGCGCCACCGCTTACCATTTTATTGCTTTTTAAAGCATTAATATCACGGCAAGCAGTAGCAAAAAGGCGGGTGCTTACCGGATCACAACGGACCTACAGAATTGGGGTCGGGTTCCATCAGGTTTTCACCTCCGGTAAGGAACGTTTAGGAAATCATACCCGTCAAGTATTACAATCCTTCGGGTAACAGCACGGGAATATTCAACTATCCTGCGAATATTCAGCGCACGCAGTGTACGCTTATCAACTGCAACCAAACATAAACCTGATCACTTATTTGTTGTAAAACAACCATGCAAAATCGCCTGACTATTAATGACATTGCCCGCCTCTGCGGTGTGGGGAAATCCACCGTGTCGCGCGTATTGAACAATGAGGGCAACGTCAGCCCGCAGACCCGTGAGCGCGTGCTGGCGGTGATTGAACAGCACAACTTCAGTCCGTCGAAATCGGCCCGCGCCATGCGCGGTTTCAGCGATAAAATCGTGGCGATCATTGTCTCGCGTCTGGATTCCCCGTCAGAGAATCAGGCGGTGCGCGCCATGCTGCCCCTGTTCTATCAGCAAGGTTATGATCCGATTGTGATGGAAAGCCAGTTCAGTGCCGCGCGGGTGGAAGAACATTTGCAGGTGCTCAAACAGCGCAATATCGACGGCGTCGTGTTGTTTGGTTTTACCGGGCTGGAACCCGCCATGCTCAGCGGCTGGCAAAATAAACTGGTGATGATGGCGCGGGCGATGCCGCAGTTTTCGTCGGTCTGTTATGACGACGCCGGTGCGGTCAGATTGCTGATGAACAAATTAATGCAGCAGGGACACCAGAAGATTGGTTTCATCGGCGTTTCCCCACACGACACCACCACCGGCCAACTGCGTTTCGAAGCCTATCAGGCGTATTGTGCCGAACATCAGCTGACGCCACGCATGGCGCTGGGCGAACTGAACTACCAGAGCGGTTTTGACCTGATTGCGCAGGTGCTGCTCCCCGGCACCGATGCCGTGATCTGCGCCTCCGATACCATTGCTCTCGGCGCAGAAAAATATCTGCAACAGCAGAATATCACCGGCATTCAGGTGTGCGGCATCGGTAATCACCCGCTGCTGAAATTCCTCTTCCCAAAAACTTTTTCGGTGGAACTGGGCTACGGCACGGGCGGCGAAGCGGCGGCGCGTCAGTTGCTGACACAGCTCGGCCAGCCAGCACCTTTGCAGCAAATTATCATCCCCGGTCAACTGGCGGACTGAGCCGCGAAGCGGCACTAAAGCAAAAACTTTGTGATCAACCGCTTAAAACCGGGAACGTTCCCGGACACTATCCCATCCCTTTGGCTATGCTTGTTGGCGAAACCTACTGTTAACAATTTTTATCATTTACCTACACGCATATAGGCATACATATGAGCAAAGTGAAGCAACAGGACGTCGACCGCCTGATCGCCCTGGTCGGCGGCAGCGCCAACATCGCGACGGTCACGCACTGCATTACCCGACTGCGCTTCGTACTGAATGACCCGGCGAAAGCCGATCCGAAAGCCATTGAAGCGCTACCGATGGTCAAAGGTTGCTTCACCAACGCCGGTCAGTTCCAGGTGGTGATTGGGCCGGAAGTGGATGATTACTACAAAGCGCTGATCGCCACCAGCGGCAAGGACGACACCGGCAAGGAAGCGGCCAAAGTGGCGGCCCGCCAGAATATGAGCTGGTTTGAACGCGGAATTTCGCACTTCGCGGAGATCTTCTTCCCGCTGTTACCGGCGCTGATCAGCGGCGGTTTGATTCTCGGTTTCCGCAACGTCATCGGCGATATTCCAATGAGCGACGGCCAGACGCTGGCGCAGATGCACCCAATGTGGAAAACGGTGTATGACTTCCTCTGGCTCCTCGGCGAAGCGATCTTCATGTTCCTGCCGGTGGCAGTGTGCTGGTCAACGGTGAAGAAAATGGGCGGTACGGAGATCCTCGGTATCGTGCTCGGTATCACGCTGGTTTCCCCGCAACTGATGAACTCCTACAACCTCGGTCAGCAGATCCCGGAAGTGTGGAACTTCGGCTGGTTTACCATCGAGAAAGTCGGTTATCAGGCGCAGGTGATTCCGTCGATGCTGGCCGGTATGGCACTGGCATTGATTGAAAACGGTATGAAAAAAATCATTCCGAATTATCTCTATCTGGTGATTGTGCCAGTGGTGTCGCTGATTGTGGCAGTGTTCCTCGCCCACACCCTGATTGGTCCGTTCGGCCGCATGATTGGTGACGGCGTGGCTTACGCAGTGAAAGCGGTGATGACCGGCAGCTTCGCACCGATTGGCGCGGCCCTGTTCGGCTTCCTCTACGCGCCGTTGGTGATCACCGGCGTGCATCAGACCACGCTCGCCATTGATATGCAGATGGTGCAAAGCACCGGCGGCACGCCGGTCTGGCCGCTGATTGCTATCTCCAACATCGCGCAGGCGGCGGCAGTGGTGGGCATCATCATTGCTTCTAAAAAACATAACGAACGCGAAGTGTCAGTGCCAGCGGCGATCTCCGCCTTCCTCGGCGTGACCGAACCGGCCATGTACGGGATCAACCTGAAATACCGTTTCCCGATGCTGTGCGCGATGATCGGATCCGCCGTGGCCTCACTGATTTGTGGCCTGAGCGGCGTGACCGCCAACGGGATTGGCGTCGGCGGGCTGCCGGGTATTCTGTCGATTAAACCGCAGTTCTGGGGCGTGTTTGCGCTGGCGATGCTGGTCGCGACGGTCATCCCTATCGTGCTGACGGTACTGGTTTATAAACGCAAAGCGCGCAAAGGCGAGCTGGCGGTAGTTTAGAAAAGGATATGACAATGAACAGCGAATTGCCGTGGTGGAAAGACGGCGTGATTTACCAGATTTACCCGAAGAGTTTTCAGGACACCACCGGCAACGGTGTAGGGGATATCAACGGCATTACCCAGCGTCTGGACTACCTGCAAACCCTCGGCGTGGACGCCATCTGGATAACACCGATGTACGTCTCTCCGCAGATTGATAACGGCTACGATGTGGCCGATTACTGCGCCATCGACCCGGCTTACGGCACCCTGGCCGATTTCGAAAATCTGACGGCGCAGGCGCATCAGCGTGGGATCCGCATCGTGATGGATATGGTGTTCAACCACTCATCCACCCATCATGAGTGGTTTAAGCAGTCGCAGGATCCGGCCAGTCCGTACCGCGATTTCTATATCTGGCGCGATGGCGACAGCGCAGGCGGACCGCCGAATAACTGGCGTTCAAAATTTGGCGGCGGCGCCTGGCAGTGGCATGAAGAGAGCGGACAGTACTATTTGCATCTGTTTGCCACCGAACAGGCGGATCTCAACTGGGAACACCCGCCGGTGCGAGAAGCGCTGAAAGAGATCTGCCGCTTCTGGGCGGAAAAAGGCGTCGATGGCCTGCGTCTGGACGTGGTGAATCTGGTCTCCAAGCAGCAGGATTTCCCCTCCGACGACAGCGGCGATGGCCGCCGTTTTTATACTGACGGGCCGCGGATCCATGAATTTTTGCAGGAGTTCAGCCGCGATGTGTTTACACCGCTCGGGCTGATGACAGTCGGTGAGATGTCTTCGACCCAGCTGGAACACTGCCGCCGCTACGCCGCCAATGACGGCAGCGAAATCTCCATGACCTTTAACTTTCATCACCTGAAAGTGGATTATCCAAACGGTGACAAATGGACCAAAGCCGCGCCGGACTTCGTGCAGCTCAAGCAGATCTTCAACCAGTGGCAGCAGGGAATGCACGGCCACGCCTGGAACGCACTGTTCTGGTGTAACCACGACCAGCCGCGCATCGTCACCCGTTTTGGTGAAGACGGCGAACTGCGCGTTCCGGCGGCCAAAATGCTGGCGATGGTGCTGCACGGCATGCAGGGCACGCCGTACATTTATCAGGGCGAAGAGCTGGGGATGACCAATCCGGGTTTCAAACATCTTGAGCAGTACCGCGATGTGGAAAGCCTGAATATGTTCGCCGAGCTGAAAGCCGCCGGGCGCAGCGACGCCGAGCTGCTGGAGATTCTGGCGTCGAAATCCCGCGACAACAGCCGCACGCCGATGCAGTGGGACGCGACCCCGAACGCCGGTTTCACCTCCGGTACGCCGTGGATCGCACCCTGCGCCAACTTTCCGCAGATCAACACGGAACAGGCGCTGGCCGATGCCGGTTCGGTGTTCTATACCTACCAGCATTTGATTCGTCTGCGTAAAACCTTACCGGTACTGACCCACGGTGATTATCAGGATCTGGCGCCAGCCAATCCGCAGGTGTGGTGTTATCGCCGTACCTGGCAACACCAGCAGCTGACAGTGATGGCCAATCTCAGTAATAAAATGCAGACGATAAATACAGAGCCCGGCCTGTCAGATCCGTTATTTAGCAACTATCCTGATGCCCCTGCGGCTCATTCTCTACGCCCTTTTGAATGTTTTTACCGGCTGGAAATAATATAACGGCTCGGCATATTCTCAATATTCCCCCAAAGGCATCTCACGATGCCTTTTTAATTTTCTCATTTTAGTCATTGAGGCCGTTAATTAGCGCCCCTCAGATGTTATCTCCGCATAAAAAAAACCAAAACCCCTCTCTCATTTTTCTCATCAAGATTAATTTTTTAATGTGATTTGTTGCCCTGCCTTTGCCTGCCGAAAATAAGGATGGCAGGAGCAAGCTCCGGGCTATTCAGGCTTCTGATATTGAAACAACCTTGAAATTGAAACCTGGTCTGAAAGCGTTACCCGCCAACAGCGTTGCTGACGACTGACTTCTTCTAAGGATTTATCATGAATGACACAACGGCATCATTACTGGCAACCCTCGCCACAAAATCTGATATCAAGACGCTGGCTCCTATTCCGCGCATGTCTTTTGCAGAATTCCTCGAAAAAACCACCGACACGCTCTCCTGGAGTGAAACCAAACAGCTGTATGAGGCCGCGCAGCAGGACCAGCGCAGCAACGTCCTGCTGGCCGCCAAAGTCACGTCACGCGCCAACCCGCAACTGCAAAGCGCAGTGAATCTGGGCATTGAGCCGATAATCAGCAACGTCGTGGTTGAAAGCACGGACGCGTCGCAGCTCCTGAGCGCTTCGCCGTCCGATGCCTCTGGCTATCAGGATATTTTCGCTAGCCGTGACAGCGCCTATGCTCCGTCGGGGTCGGTCGCGTCGGTGTTCTCTCCCGCCAGCTACCTGACCGAGCTCTACACCCAGGCCAAAGACCTGCACGCCACCTCATCGGACTATCATTTAGATAAACGACGCCCGGATTTGCAGTCCCTGACGCTCAGCCAGGCCAATATGACGCAGGAAGTCTCCACCCTCTCATTATCCAATGAGATTGTCTTAACCGGCATCAAAACCAAAACCGGCAAGAATGAGACCCAGGTGATGGAGCTGCTTTCTACCGACCGCTCCACCGGCGTCACGCCTTATCATCAGGCCTTTGATAACGTCCGCCAGTCGCTGCTGCTGGCCGACCCGGATTTAAGCCCGCTGACGCCGTCGGCGCTGTTGGTTTCCTCACTCGATACTAACGTGGCGCAGGGCCTGAACCTGAATATCTCCCCTGAGTTGAATAATATTCTGCTGGAGGAGATCACCGACGCCACCGCTGCTGCCTTGTACACCAAAAACTTCGGCACGCTGGATATCAATACCCTGCGCTCAGTGGATTATCTTTGCCGTTATTACAATATTACCCAGGATGAGCTGGCGGAGATTATTAACACCTGCAATGCCAGTTATGTCAGTAATAAGTTAGTCGCACCAGTGATGAGTGAAGGTCAAGTTGACGTTGTCACAATTATGCAAACACCCAAAGATAACTATACGACCCAGCTTAATTATTTAGACCTGTATCCAACAGGCAAAGAAACCTATAACATAAGTTATAGCATGAAGGACTATGCCATAGAAAAACCTGATTTCAAGTTATTATCCGACCCAACTGGGTTAGTGGTTTATTATCATAATCAGAATTTCGCCCCTCTGGCGAATAAACATTACATTAATAAAGTTAGCATCCCTACTTCAGTCTCGGAAAAATCTTTCAATATAGCGATAAAACGGCAAGAAGCCACTGGGAATATTTACAATTACACCGCTGTACAGTTTACTGTCACAGCAGCATCTGACATTAATACACAAGCATCCCTGCTGAAACTCAACAAAGTCATCCGCCTGTATAAAGCCAGCGGATTATCTCCGGCCGTTATCTGGCGGGTCATTAATAGCGCAGATGCCTCACAGATTGTGAATGCCGTCGTATTGAAAAGATTGTCGCAGGTGAAGTTATATTTACAGCAATATGCCGTTGATGCAGGCCAGGCATTGACATTAGCCAATGTGAATATTTCCGAGCAACCGATTCTGGATGCCCTGAGTCAGTTTGATCAGTTATTTAATAACCCACCGCTCAGCGGAATGACTCTGGTCACAGACACGACGAATATTGACTTCAGAGTAAACACTGCCGTTAAAGATCCGCGCGTTTCGTCCATAAAACGGGGGTTAAACGCCGATGACAACGAGATGATGACGCTCAATTACATCGTTGACTACGCAGAAGATGGCGTTGTTATTTGTAATATCGGGAATATCTCAGATTTTTATCGCGCCAGGTTATTAGCCGACGCCCATCATTTTTCCGTCAGCGAATTATATTTACTTCTGGACATACTGAATTACCGGGCAACCAGGTTGTATCAGATTACTGACGAGAAGCTGGCTGAAATTATTGATGCGGTATATAAAACCACCCAATGGTTAGCTGCCAATCACTGGACCGTCTATGACCTGTATATTATGGTCACCGACACCTACAGCACCACCCTCACCCCGGAAATCGAAAACCTGACCGCCACCCTGCTGGCCGGTCTGCCTGACCAGAAAGCCACCCGTGGCGACGCACTTAAACACGCCATGGCGCCCTACATTGCCGCCTCCTTACAGCTGGCCTCCGAAAACGTCGCCTATCAGTTGCTGTGCTGGAGCGACCAGGTTAAACCGTCCGGCATCACCGTCGATACCTTCTGGACGGAAGTGCAAACGAACAGCACCAGCGCCAAAGTGATCACCTTCTGTCAACTGCTGGCACAACTCGCCGTGATTTACAGCAACACCCAGCTCAGCGAAAACGAGCTGGCACTGGCCGTTACTCAACCGGCTAAGATGATCACCGGGGCTACCGCCCTCGGCCACTCCCTGGCGACGTTACAGGCGCTGACCGGCTTCCACGGCTGGATAAACAGCCTGGCAGACCAGGCCTCAGACACCCTCACCGCTTTTACTGCCGGTGCACTGACGGTCGAAAAACTTGCCGACGCCATGAACCTCGACAAGAACACCCTGACCCAGGCCCTCGCCCTGGTGCAGGCCGGCGCCGTCACCACCACACCGTTAACCTGCTGGTCGACGATTGACCTGGCACTTCAGTGGGTCACCCTCGCCACCGCCTGCGGTATCGCACCGGTCACGTTTACCTCGCTCAACGCGTTGAAATATGCTACCACCACCACCTACACCCAGTGGCAGGACGTCGCCAATGCGCTGGTCGCCGGGCTGAACGCCGAACGTAGCACACAACTGCACGCGCTGCAGGGCACCCTGCTCAGCGACGCCGCCTGCGGTTACTCGCTGGCAAACGTCATCAGCGCTTCGCTCAATATCCGCGACCGCAACGCGCTGTTCACCTATTTGCTCATCGACAACCAGGTCTCGGCGGACGTTCTCACCACCCCGCTGGCCGAGGCGATTGCCGGTATCCAGCTGTACGTCAACCGCGTGCTGCAACGCATTGAGGTCGACGTGGTCACCGCCGTCACCAGCCGCACATTCTTTGACGACTGGGACGTCTACAACAAACGCTACAGCACCTGGGCCGGTAAATCGCAGTTGCTCTATTACCCGGAGAACTACGTCGACCCGACCCAGCGCATCGGGCAAACCCACATGATGGGCGAGCTGCTGCAGTCGATTAACCAGAGCCAGCTCAATACCGACACCGTCGAGGATGCCTTTAAAACCTACCTCACCAACTTCGAACAGGTGGCCAACCTGAGCATCGTCTCGGCCTACCACGATGAGGTGAACGTTGACACCGGCTTCACCTACTTTATCGGCGCCAGCCAGAGCCAACCCACCGATTACTACTGGCGGCGCGTCAACCACGACCAGTTTGCCGCCGGCAGCTTCCCGGCCAACGCCTGGAGCGACTGGCTGAAAATTGAGTGCGCGGTCAATCCGTGGCAGGGGATGATCCGCCCGGTAAACTATAAGTCCCGCCTGTACGTCCTGTGGCTGGAGCGCAAAGAGCAGTCGACCCTCGACAGCACCGGTAAAATCAAAACGACCACCTACAACTTCGATCTGAAGCTCAGCCATATCCGTTATGACGGCACCTGGACCGCGCCGTTCAGCTTTAGCGCCGACGCACTGATCCCGTCCTTATCCGCCACCGGTGACGGCATCGGGCTGTACTGCTCAGAATGTACTGACGAAGATAAACTGGTGGTGCTGTTTTATACAAAAGTCGCCAAGGCGGCGGACACGAAGACGGCCAGCGGGATCTCTATTTTTGCCGATATGACCGGCGTCAATATGGATAAAACCCAGACTAATCTTTATCTGGACAATGCCAAAACCCAGTTTGATACCACTGCGATGAGCAGCGTGAATAATCGTTTTTCTGATAGCTATAGTGTACCCACGTCAGTCGTCACCAACAGCAGTTGGTCGGGCGGTGGCTATGAAATCAGCAAAGTCTATGGCGGAAATATTGCTGCTATCCGTTCTGTATTTTCAGACTCCAGCATCAGGTTATTTATTAAGCCTAGTGTGAGGGTTTGTTACGATGCTTATTCCGCAGCGCGGGATTATCAAACTCATCTAATTAAACACTTCGGTAATTATGGAGATAAATTTGTTGTTTATGATTTTGAGAAAAATATTTCATATAAAGATATAGACATGAACCAGGCACCACTCGGATTATATCACTCAAATAAACTAGACTCTTTACTTATCTATAATGGTGATTATTCTAACCCCTGGTATGCCTGCTGTGGTTTTTCTGAAGAAAAAGAAATGCTGGCATACAACAGCCTCAACACATATAAGATCACGTCATTATATAATTCAAAAACCCTACAAGGTGACGATTTAGTTTGTTTATCTACAATGGAGAACATACTCATTGGCCCCCTAGGAAGCGATGGTAATTTGTACTGCCCCAATCTACAAATGGACATAACGGCCAGGCATGACGTCAGCACCACCATTAATAACTCGGCAGTCACTATTACCGTTAAGGCCGGCAGCAAAACGCAGACCTTTACCGCCGATAAAAACTGCAGCACTTTCCCTGCCGGCAGTCTGAATGGCATGACCTACGTTTTCAATGAGCTGGAAATTGACATTTCAGGGCTGGTCTTTACCAATAATAAAGCGAATGTGGAAGTGACCTTCAGCGCCAAAGCCGATGACAACCGCTTTGTTGGCTCTGAAACCTTCGTCATTCCCGTTACCCGTAAAAGCGAGGACAGCAACAACATCCTCACCCTGCATAAAACCGATGCCGGTGCGCAGTATATCGAGATGGGTATTTACCGCACCCGTCTCAATACCCTGTTTGCCCATGAACTGGTCAGCCGTGCCGATAAAGGTATTGATTCTATTCTGAGCATGAATACGCAGAATATTGCCGAGCCGATGCGAGGAGAGGGGTTCTATACCCGCTTAGTGCTCCCAGCCTATAATGCGCAGGTTCACGGAAGCGAAGACTGGTTCAAAATATATCTTGGTAATATCCAGGGAAGCAGCACACTGCAATTATATTATGAAGGCACGCTGAGCCCGGTGGAAACTGAATTAATCCTGTTTGTTCCCTATGAAGATCACTCTTACGCCGGTGAAGGTGTACGTGTTGCTGTAGAGTATTCAGCACATTTTTATAATGGCGTATGGGAACCGGCTTTCTTTACTTATAATACATCGACCAAACAGGCCACGTTAATTAATGATGCAGACCATGCCTCTGGAACAGGTCAGTCTGGCCCGGTGACTAATGTTAAAAAATATAAAGGCTACTCTTCCGTCGCTGTTTTAGACACCTATCAGGAGCCGATGGACTTCACCGGCGCCAACGCCCTCTACTTCTGGGAGCTGTTCTATTACACCCCGATGCTGGTCGCACAGCGCCTTTTGCAGGAGCAAAGCTTCGACGAAAGCAACCGCTGGCTGAGCTACATCTGGGATCCGGCCGGTTATCTGGTCAACGGCCAGCCCGCTGACTACGACTGGAACGTCCGTCCGTTGCAGGAAGACACCAGCTGGAACAGCGACCAGCTCGATACCACCGACCCCGACGCCATCTGCCAGCACGACCCGATGCACTATAAAGTCTCCACCTTTATGCGCACCCTCGACCTGCTCATCGCGCGCGGCGACCACCAGTTCCGCATGCTCGAGCGTGACACCCTCGCCGAGGCCAAAATGTGGTACATGCAGGCCCTCAATCTGCTCGGCACTGAACCCTACGTCGAGCTCGACAGCAGCTGGGGCAATGCCACCCTGAGCCTGGCGTCAACCCAGACTCAGGCCGCGCTTACCGACCTGTTCCTCCCCGAACAGAACGCCCAGCTCTCCGACTACTGGCAGACCCTCAATCAGCGCCTGTTTAACCTGCGCCACAATCTGTCCATCGACGGTCAGCCGCTCTCCCTGCCGCTGTACGCCACCCCGGCCGACCCCAAAGCCCTGCTCAGCGCCGCGGTCATGGCCTCGCAGGGCGGCAGCACCTTGCCAACGGCGGTGCTGACGGTTCACCGCTTCCCGCAGATGCTCGACAGCGCCCGCGGCGTGGTCTCCCAACTGATGCAGTTTGGCGCCTCCCTGCAGGGCATTATCGAACGTCAGGACGGCGAAGCTCTCAATCAGTTGCTGCAGAATCAGGCCCGCGAACTGATGCTCACCAGCATCAGCATGCAGGACAAAGCCCTCAGCGAACTCGACGCCGAACGCGTGGTGCTCACGCAGTCGCTCAACGGTGCCCGTCAGCGATTAAACAGTTACACCAGCTTGTTTAACGAAAATGTCAGCAGCGGTGAAAAACGTGCCATGGACCTGCGCGCTACCGCTTCCGCCATCAACGCCAGCTCAAGCGCCCTGCACATGGCCGCCGCTGCGCTGGAGATGGTGCCGAACATCTACGGCTTCTCCATCGGCGGAGCACGCTGGGGCGGACTGGCCAACGCCGCCGCCATCGGCATCCAGATCACCACCTCCGGCATGATGATTGACGCCGACAAAGTATCGCAGTCCGAAGCCTATCGCCGCCGCCGTCAGGAGTGGGATATCCAGCGCAATAACGCCCAGTCTGAAGTCAGCCAGCTTGAAGCCCAGCAGGCGTCCCTGGCGGTGCGCCGCGAAGCCGCCGTTATGCAAAAAGGCTATCTCGAAACCCAGCAGGGGCAGATCCAGGCGCAGCTGGAGTTCCTGCAGCGCAAGTTCAGCAACCAGGCGCTGTACAACTGGCTGCGCGGCCGCCTCGCCGCCATTTTCTTCCAGTTCTACGACCTGGCGGTATCGCGCTGCCTGATGGCCGAGCGTTCTTACCAGTGGGAAGTCAATGATGCGGCGACCAGCTTCATCAAACCGGGCGCCTGGCAGGGGACCTACGCCGGCCTGCTGTGCGGCGAAACGCTGATGCTCAATCTGACCCAAATGGACCACGCCTGGCTGCAGTGGGATAACCGCGCGCTGGAAATCAACCGCACCGTCTCGCTGGCCGACCAGTACAACGGCCTGCCAACGGCAACGCGCTTCGTGCTGGCCGACAAAGTGTCCGCGCTGGTCACCGCAGGCAAGGACGGCAGCGCCGGTGACGGGAAAAACAACGTCCTCAAACTGGCCAGCGGTACGCTGTCGGCCTGCGTTGCGCTGGCCGATCTGAAGATTAAGGACGATTACCCGGTAGCCATGAACCTCGGCACCGTGCGGCGCATCAAGCAGGTCAGTATCACGCTCCCGGCGCTGGTCGGCCCCTATCAGGATGTCCAGGCCACCCTGACCTATGGCGGCACCAGTAAGTTGCCAAAAGGCTGCACGGCGGTGGCGATTTCGACCGGCATGAACGACAGCGGGCAGTTCCAGCTGGACTTCAACGACAGTAAGTTCCTGCCGTTTGAGGGGATAGATATCAGTGATACCGGCACGCTGGTGTTGAGCTTCCCGAACGCCACCGGGAAACAGAAAGCGCTGTTGCAGAGTCTTAACGACATCATTCTGCATATTCGCTACACCATTCGTTAACCGTTAATCCTTTTTATCAAAATCACAGGCTCCCTTCGGGGAGCCAGACGGGACAATATTATGCAAAATTTACCGACATCTGCGTCAACGGGCGTTCGCACTGCCAGCCTGTCACTTCCCAAAGGTGGCGGAGCGATTCAGGGCATGGGAGAAGCATTGAACAATGCTGGCCCAGACGGTGTGGCGTCACTTTCACTGCCGTTACCGATCTCCACTGGCCGTGGTTATGCACCTTCGTTAGCGTTGTCTTACAGCAGTGGTGCAGGTAACGGACCTTTTGGTCTGGGCTGGCAATGCGCCGCGATGAGTATCCGCCTGCGGACAGCCCATGGCGTGCCAAAGTACGACGGTCTGGATACCTTCATTGGCCCGGATGGTGAAATCTTGCTGCCAGCGCTCAATGCCAATGGCACGCCGGACACCCGCAAAACCAGCGTATTGATGGGGGCTGCGCTGGGCCAGATTTACAGCGTCACCCGGTATCAGCCACGTGTGGAAGACAGCTTTACGAAAATAGAGTGCTGGACACCAGCGACATCATCCGCGTCAGTTTTCTGGTTAGTGTCTACACCGGACGGGCAGATCCACTGTCTGGGCAAAAATGCCGTGGCACGAACGAGTGATCCTTCAGCTCCAGAGCATATCGCCGAATGGTGGCTGGAAGAGTCGGTCTCACCCACAGGCGAACATATCTATTATCAATATCAGGCAGAGGATGACGCCGGATGCGACAGCAGTGAAAAATCCATGCACGCGCCAGCTATAGCTCAACGCTACCTTTCTAAAGTCTATTACGGCAACGTCCTGCCCCAGAGCCGCCTGTTTGTTTTGGATGCCGCACTGCCCGCTGAAAACGCATGGTTATTCACTCTGCTATTCGACTATGGGGAACGCGACAGCACACTGTCTAAAGCCCCCTCTTTCGATGTTTCAACGGCATGGCCTTTGCGCGCAGACAGCTTCTCTCGTTATGACTATGGCTTTGCACTGCGTACCCGCCGTCTTTGCCGCCAGATATTGATGTTCCACCGCCTGCAGGCATTGGCCGGTGAAAATACCGTGGGTGAAAAACCACTTTTAGTCAGCCGGACCACCCTCGACTACGATCAAAACGCGGCGCTGACGACGCTGGTCGCAGTGCGCCAGTCCGCTTATGAAGCCAATGGCACTGTGCAGGCTCTCCCTCCGCTGGAGTTCGATTACGCGCCGATGGCGCTGGCAACCGGAGGTAACTGGCAAACGATGCCGGTACTGGCTGGATTTAACGGTCAGCAACCTTATCAGTTCGTCGACCTGTACGGTGAAGGGCTGCCAGGCATCCTGTACCAAGACAGCAACAGTTGGTGGTATCGCGAGCCATTGCGCCAGACCGGGGGGGATCTCAACGCCATAACTTACGCCGCGGCCAGCCGATTGCCGGTTATCCCCACCATGCGTGACAATGCCACGCTAATGGATATTGATGGGGATGGCAGGCTGGAGTGGCTCTGCACACAAGCTGGTGTGCAAGGCTGTTACCGCATCCAGCCGGACCGACGCTGGAGCGCTTTTACCCCACTCAATGCATTCCCGATTGAGTATCACCACCCTCAGGCACAACTGGCCGATTTAACCGGTGACGGTTTGTCTGATCTGGTGTTGATCGGTCCGAAAAGTGTACGAATGTATGCCAATGCTCAGGGGGGCTGGTCCCCCGCCAGTATCGTGGCGCAACCAGCAGGAGTCACGCTTCCAGGGCAAGACAGCGATGCACGCCAACTCATTGCTTTCAGCGACATACTCGGTTCAGGCCAACAACATTGGGTTACCGTCAGCGCGGCAGGGGTCACTTGCTGGCCTAATCTGGGACATGGAAACTTCGGCCAGCCTCTCACACTGGCTGGTTTTACTCAGCCGAGAGAGACGTTCAATCCTCGTCGGGTTTATTTGGCCGATATCGATGGCACGGGGGCCGATGATATTCTTTATCTGCAAAACAGTGCGGTGGTGATTTATCGCAATCAAAGCGGTAATGGTTTTGCTGACCCCGTAACACTTCCGCTGCCAGCCGGAGTGCATTTTGATGACACCTGCCTGTTGCAGATTGCCGATGTGCAGGGGACGGGGACGCTTAGCCTGATCCTGACCGTACCGCATAGTCAGCCCCAACACTGGTGCTATCCGCTGACGCCGGACAAGCCGGGATTACTACACGCGGCCAATAACAATATGGGGGCACATCATCAATTGCATTACCGCAGTTCAGCCCAGTTCTGGCTGGATGAAAAAGCGCAGGCGAGCCCCCCAAAAGCCAGTTATCTCCCTTTCCCACTACATTTACTGTGGAAAAGCAGGTTGCTCGATGAGGTCACCGGTAATGAAATCACCCATGAAACACGCTATCTCCACGGCGTATGGGACGGCAAAGAGCGTGAGTTCAGAGGGTTCGCTAAACTTGAGCAGATCGACAGCGATACGCTGTCTACCGATACGTCACTGGAGACTACACCGCCGTCGTCCGTCCACAGTTGGTTTGCCACCGGCCTCGCCGACGTCGATGACCTGCTGGCGGCTGAATTCTGGCGCAGCGATACTCAGGCATTCCCAGATTTTATTCACCGGTTTACACACTTCGATGCAACCCAGGCTCAGGATGTGGCTTTCACGCCTGCTACTGACGACGAACGTTACTGGTTAAACCGGGCGCTGCGCGGGAAGTTGCTGCGCACTGAACTCTATGGGTTGGATGGTAGCGCACAGCAATCCATCCCCTACAGCGTCAGCGAATCTCGTTATCAGGTCCGCCTGATCCCGAGTGCTGATGCTTCCTGCCCGGTGGTTTTCGCGAGCAGTTTAGAAACGCGTGATTATCACTATGAACGCATCACTCAAGACCCGCAGTGCAGCCAGACCGTGTTGCTGGCGCAGGATGCGTTTGGGTCGGTACTCCATAGCGTCAGCATAAATTATCCACGCAGAACTAAACCGGCCGCCAGCCCTTATCCGGCCACGCTGCCTGCAACCTTGTTTGCCAGCAGCTATGACGAGCAACAACAGCTGCTGCGTCTGACTCAGCAACAGGCCAGCTGGCACCACCTCACTGAGGGTGAAAACTGGCATTTAGGGCTTCCCTACCAACAACGCAGCAACCTGTTTACTTATCCTGCCAGCAATGTTCCCACCAAAGGCCTGTCACTCGAGTCGCTTCTGGCGGCGGACAGTCTCATTGCCAACAGTAAACCCTGCATTTTCGGTGGTCAGCAACAAGTGTGGTACACCGACGGCCCGGCAAAAAATTCGCAGGTACTGCCAACGGCTCAGGCCCTGGTGGCCTTTACTGACAGCGCCGTGTTGGACGATGTTTCGCTGTCAGCTTATGACGGCGTACTCAGTGCAGCCGAACTTAATAGCAAATTGCAGTCTGCGGGATATCGCTCTTCGGCGCGTCTGTTTAACCGGGGAACGGAAACTGCCGTCTGGTGCGTGCGTCAGGGCCTGACCGATCACGGTACCGCCACACAATTCTGGCAGCCCCAGGCTCAATGGAACACGGAACTGACCGGTAAAACACAGTTCAGCTGGGATACGCATTTCTGTGTGATGACCAAAATCGTGGATGCCGCAGGTTTTGTGATTCAGGCCAGTTATGACTACCGTTTTCTGGCACCCACCCGCTTAACCGACCTGAACGACAACCAGCACTTTGCGCAAATGGACGCGGTGGGCCGGGTGACGTCAGTGCGTTCCTGGGGAACGGAAGCAGGAAAAACAGCGGGTTATGCCACCCCAGAAACCCAACCTTTCACCCAGCCTGCCAATATCGACGCCGCTCTCGCACTCGGTAAAGGCATACCCGTGGCCCAGTGTCTGGTGTATGTGCCGGATAGCTGGATGCAGGTGATATCCGCCAGCCAGCTAAACGCGCAAATGAAAGACAACGGAGTGCTTTGGCAGTCGCTGCTGGCAGCCCATGCTGTCACGGAAGATGAACGGGTGTGCGCGCTGGGTTATCAACGCTGGGCGCAATCACATACCGTTCCTGCCGCTTTGCAAACCTTGCTCGATAGCGCATCACGCCAGCCACCGCATGGACTGACCATCACCACTGACCGTTATGACAGCGACCCGGCTCAGCAACTGCGTCAACAAATCCTGTTCAGCGATGGATTTGGCCGCGCATTGCAGACGGCAGTTCGTCACGAAAATGGCATGGCATGGCAACGAAGCAGCAGCGGATCACTGGTGGTCGCCAACGGCGTACCGGCAGAAACCAGTAGCGATAACCGCTGGGTAGTCAGTGGGCGTAGCGAATATGACAACAAAGGATTGTTAATCCGCAGCTATCAGCCCTACTTCCTCAATGACTGGCGCTATGTCAGCGATGACAGCGCCAGACTGGAGATGTACGCCGACAGCCATTATTACGATCCACTCGACAGAGAATATACCGTGATCACCGCCAAGGGCTACCAGCGCCACATTCACTATTACCCGTGGTTTGTGGTCAGCGAAGATGAAAACGATACCGCAGCAGAATAAGGGAGAGTTCCTATGACAACTTTCATTCCCCAACTCTATCAACACACGCCCTCGGTGGGCGTGTTAGACAACCGCGGGCTTGCCGTCCGCGATATTGCCTATAATCACGCGGCGGTGGCTGACCCTATTGTGGAGCTGATCAGCCGCAGCGAGTTCAGCCCTGCCGGTTACCTCACCAGCAGCATTGATCCCCGGCTGTTTACCGCTCGCCAGACTGACGCCAGCGTCACGCCAAACTTCCGCTATCAGCATGATTTGGCGGGCAGTGCGCTGCGCACTGACAGCGTCGACGCCGGCTGGCAGGTAACCCTCGTCGATGCCGAAGGTCGCCCCGTCTGGCATAGCGACGCCCGGGGAACGCTCCGCCGATATGAGTATGAGGCCATCGCCCTGCCCGGCCGCCCGCTGGCCCTGTATGAACAGCCCGCCGGCGAAGCGGAGCAGCTTGCGGAACACTTCGTTTACGCCGGCAATGCCGCCGCCGATAAGCAGTTCAACCTCGCAGGGCAGGTGCTGCACCACTACGACACCGCCGGCGTCACCCGCCTGACCAGCCAGGCACTCAGCGGGGCGGCACTCAGTCAGGAGCGTCAGTTACTGGCTAATCCTGAGCTGCCGCCAAACTGGTCGGGAAGCGATGAAAACGTCTGGAAGAAAGCCCTCAGCGCCACGATATTTATCACTCAATCGACCGCCGACAGCACCGGGGCACCGCTTACCCAGACCGATGCCAAAGGCAACCAGCAGCGCTTCGCGTACAACCGCGCCGGGCAACGGGTGGCCAGCTGGCTGACGCTCAAAGGCAAAACCGAGCAGCCAGTGATAAAAGCCCTCAGCTACAGCGCCGCCGGACAAAAGCTGCGCGAAGAGCACGGCAACGGCTGCGCGACAGACTACACCTACGAGCCGCAGACCCAGCGCCTGCTCGGCTGCAAAACCTCCCGCGCCAGCGGCGTATTGCAGGACCTGCGCTATGACTATGACCCGGTCGGCAATATTCTCAGCATCTACAACGATGCCGAAGCCACCCGCTTCTACCGCAACCAGAAAATTGACCCGGAAAATACCTATGCCTATGACGCGCTGTATCAGCTGATTAGCGCGACCGGCTATGAGTCCTCGGCCAACCAGCCGCAGGCCGCGCAGAACAGTAACTGGCAAACCCCCATCCCCACCGACCGCACCCAGTACGTCAACTACACCCGCAGCTACCGCTATGATAACGCCAGCAACCTGCTGCAACTCAGCCACACCGGCGCGGCCAGCTATACCCACAACATCAGCCTCAGTGACCGCGCTAACCACGGCGTGTTTAACCCGCAAAACACCGCACTGACCCGGCAGCAAATCGAGGCCAGATACGACGCAGCGGGCAATCAGCTGGATTTAAACAACGGCACACTGTTGAGCTGGAACCCGCGTAATCTGCTGGCGCAGGCCACGGTGGTGACACGAGACTCACAAACCTTCGACGGGGAAACCTATCTGTACGACGGCGGCAGTATGCGGGTACAAAAATGCACCCGCTCGCAGGCCGGTACCGTCGCCCATCTGCACACGGTAACCTATCTGCCGGGGCTTGAGCTGCACAGCAAAACCCAAAACGGCGTGGAAAAAGAGGGCTGGCAGGTGGTCACCGCCGGGGCAGCAGGCCATGCGCAGGTGCGCGCCCTGTGCTGGACGGTCGGAAAACCGGCCGGCCTCACCGACGGACAGCTGCGTTTTAGCATCGATAACCTGATTGGCAGCAGCCTGCTGGAGCTGGACGCCGACGGGCAAATTATCAGCCAGGAAGCCTACTTCATACTTTGACCCAGAGATGATTTAGTTTGTATGATAAAAAGTCGTCTTCTTGTGAAGGCGACTTACACTAAACATCACAGATAATGTGTGACCACCCCGCCGACGCCAGTGCAACGCCTCCCCTCAGATAGCCGTCTAAACGGCGAAAATTTGTCAGTCTTTTAAAAGCGTTTCATCATAATGTGATCCCACTAACAACCCCATACTGAAGCAAGTTCTGCGCCACCTTAAGCCCATTTTTACACTTCTGTTCATTCCCTAAACTTAAGCCAAAAATCTTTGTTTTAGGTCAATAAACCACGGATTACAGGTCAACGAAACTGGCACAGCACCTATATATGGTGTGTATAGTAGCCCACCAAACCCAATATGTAGCGTTTAGCTCAAAAACCCCGAATGAGGCCGCAGGCCGCACGGGGCGGGGCGTGACGCATAAAAGGAGTGAAATTGTGAAGGCAGACGTCTTGAAATCCGAACCCGCAAAAAACCAGAACCAGCAGCCAATTGTCATCAAGCGGGACGGGTGCAAGGTCCCTTTCGATCAAGTCCTGATTAAGCAAGCGGTGCAACGCGCAGCGATTGCTGCCGGTATCGACAACCCGGAATATTGTGCACAGGTTGCCGACGTCGTCACGACAGGATTACAGGGCAAAGCGCGTGTTGATATCAATGAGATTCAGGATGCGGTTGAAAACCAGTTGATGGCCGGGCCACACAAGAAACTGGCGCGTGCGTATATTGAATACCGCCACGACCGCGACGTAAAACGTGAATTACGCGGCCGCCTGAATCAGGAGATCCGTGGTCTGGTCGAGCAAAGCAATATGGCGCTGCTCAACGAAAATGCCAATAAAGACAGCAAAGTCATTCCCACTCAGCGCGATCTGCTGGCGGGGATTGTCGCCAAGCACTATGCCAAACAGCATATTTTACCGCGTGATGTGGTGCTGGCACATGAGCGCGGCGAAATTCACTATCATGACCTCGATTACTCGCCATTTTTCCCGATGTTCAACTGTATGCTGATCGACTTAAAAGGCATGCTGACTCACGGTTTTAAAATGGGTAATGCGGAAATCGACACGCCTAAGTCAATTTCCACCGCAACCGCGGTAACGGCACAAATTATCGCGCAGGTCGCCAGCCATATTTACGGCGGCACCACCATTAACCGCATCGACGAAGTGCTGGCCCCCTTTGTGACCGAAAGTTTTAATAAACATAAAGCGGTGGCGCAGGAGTGGAATATTGCGGACGCCGAAAAGTTCGCGCACAGCCGCACTGAAAAAGAGTGCTATGACGCCTTCCAGTCGCTGGAGTATGAGGTCAATACGTTGCACACCGCCAACGGCCAAACGCCGTTTGTCACCTTCGGTTTCGGCCTCGGCACCACGTGGGAATCACGTTTAATTCAGCAATCTATTCTGCGCAACCGTATTGCTGGTCTCGGCAAAAACCGTAAAACCGCCGTGTTCCCGAAACTGGTGTTTGCTATCCGCGATGGTCTGAACCATAAAGCCAGCGATGCTAACTACGACATCAAACAGCTGGCGCTCGAATGTGCCAGCAAACGTATGTACCCGGATATTCTCAATTACGATCAGGTAGTGAAAGTCACCGGTTCGTTCAAAACGCCAATGGGCTGCCGCAGCTTCCTCGGCGTGTATGAAGAAAACGGCGAGATGATCCACGAAGGCCGCAATAACATCGGCGTGATCAGCCTGAATCTCCCCCGCATTGCGCTGGAAGCCAAACGGGATGAAGCCGCGTTCTGGACACTGCTCGATGAGCGCCTGCTGCTGGCGAAAAAAGCCCTGATGACCCGTATTGCACGCCTCGAAGGCATCAAAGCCCGCGTCGCACCGATTCTGTATATGGAAGGGGCCTGCGGCGTGCGTCTGAAAGCGGACGATGATATTTCCGGCATTTTCAAAAACGGCCGCGCATCTATTTCGCTGGGGTATATCGGCGTACATGAAACCATTAATGCGCTGTTTGGCAATCAGACTCACGTCTTCGACGCCAGCTTGCTGCGTGAAAAAGCCGAAGCCATCGTTGGCCGCCTGAAAGACGCCACCGAGCAGTGGAAAGAGGAAACCGGCTACGGTTTCAGCCTCTACAGTACGCCAAGTGAAAATCTGTGCGACCGCTTCTGCCGCCTGGATGCCGCCGAGTTCGGGGTGATCCCCGGCGTGACCGATAAGAGCTATTACACCAACAGCTTCCATCTCGACGTTGAGAAGAAAGTGAACCCGTATGAAAAACTCGATTTCGAAGCACCCTATCCGCCGCTGAGCAACGGCGGTTTCATCTGCTATGGCGAATACCCGAACCTGCAACATAACCTGAAAGCGCTGGAAGACGTGTGGGATTACAGCTACACCCGCGTGCCTTACTACGGTACCAATACGCCGATTGATGAATGCTACGAATGCGGCTTTACCGGCGAGTTCGACTGCACCAGTAAAGGCTTTGCCTGTCCGAAATGCGGCAATCACGAACCGTCTCGCGTCTCGGTCACCCGCCGTGTTTGCGGTTATCTCGGCAGCCCGGATGCGCGACCGTTCAATGCGGGTAAGCAGGAAGAAGTGAAGCGCCGCGTGAAACATTTGGGTAATGGTCAATTAGGGTAAAATGTTGAACTTCCACCAGTACTATTCTGTTGATGTGGTCAACGGGCCGGGAACGCGCTGCGTGTTGTTCGTTTCTGGCTGTGTCCATGAATGCCGCGGGTGCTACAACAAAAGCACCTGGCGGCTGGATTCGGGCAAGCCTTTTACGCAGCAAGATGAAGACCAGATCATCGCCGATTTACAAAACACGGTGATCCCGCGCCAGGGCTTAACGTTGTCCGGCGGCGATCCGCTGCATCCGCAAAATTTGTCCGTTATCCGCCAGCTATTACTGCGCGTTAAGGCTGAATGCCCAGGAAAAGACGTGTGGATGTGGACGGGTTATAAACTTGATGAGTTAACGATAGAACAGCAGGCAGTGATTGCGTTGATCAACGTGTTGGTTGACGGCAAGTTTATGCAAGATTTAAAAGATCCTTCGCTGATTTGGCGGGGAAGCAGTAATCAGGTCATTCATACCCTTCGCTAGTCCTTAATGCGTTGTCTGATCGGGCAATGCATTTCACCTGTTTTTTCCCAGAATAGAGACAAAAAAAAGTGTGCTTCAGATGAAGCACACTTTTATATTTCAACTCGTTATGTGTTATCCGTTAGGCTACCGGACCACCACGCTGGTTGATTTTGGTATTACTGACTGACCATTCGGTGTCCTGATAAGTATGCTCAGAAGCCATCGTATGTTCAGGCAACAACGGCTGCCAGTTGGATGCACCATCAGGCAGTTGTTTCACTGGCTGACGAATCGGTTGCCCCTCATAGGTTCCCCCATTACTGGTGTTACCATCACGCGGTGTCGCATTTGACGGAACGTTGTTGGTGCTGGAACCCGGGCTAAGAATGATGCCTTTCGATGGCTCAACGGTTGCCCATTTTTTGCCATTATATTGGCTTGGATCGGTCTTTTTAGCCTCAGGCGTTGTTTCCTTAGCTGACGCTTTTGGCGCCGTATCAACTACTTTCGTCGAACCGCTTCTTGGTACACCTTCATAGGCCGTTCCGTTTTTACCGGTACCGCCTTTCGGTGGCTCAACCCAACTGGTGTTACCGGTAGCCGAACCTGGGGTTAACACCACGCGTTCCGGGGTTTTAACTTTAGGCCATTTTTTACCGCCATCAGTTGCATCTGGATGCGCAGGGTCCACCTTCGGATTCACAAGGTCTGCGGAAGAATCAGGGTTTACTTTAGGCACATCTTCAGAGTTTGACTTATGTGAATCCGGATCTTTTACTGGCTCGACCTTAGCATCTGCAGGTTCAGCCTTCGGATCTACCGTCGGTTTCACTGGGTCTGTGGAAAAATCCGGTTCTACTTTAGGCACATCTTCAGAGTCTGCATGCTGCTTAGGATCGACGACCGGCTCTACCGTAGAGTCTGCAGGTTCTGCCTTCGGATCTACCGTCGGTTTTACTGGTTCAACATCAGCATCGGCCGGTTTCGGCTTCACTGGCTCAACATCAGCATCGGCCGGTTTCGGCTTCGGTTTCACTGGGTCGACTGCATCGGCATCAATCGGTTTATGACTAATTGGCTCAACATCAGCAGGTTTCTTCGCGTCAGGCTGGTCAACATCATAACTTCCCTTCTTACTTGGCATAGGGACACTAACGGTCGCCGAGATATCACTCCCCCACTCTTTTTCATCCTGCACTACGGTGGATGTTTTGCTGCCATCGGTATTGAGATCACCGATAACTTTGGTTTTATCCAGGGTGCCAACATCAATAGTCGAATGTTGATCCTCCTTGTAGTGAATCTCATCCGTCGTTTGCGCATACATATTGACGCTGGCACCGGTCTTGGTAACACCGCCGCCGCCGCCGCCGTAGGCACCATCTTGTTCAGTGGTATCTTTCAGATCCTGAACGTTAATATTGCCTGCGGTATCTACCGTACCGGTATGGTCATCTGAAATCAGATGCCCGCCGGTCATGTTGAGATCACCACCGGTGGTAACATTCAGCGTACCGCTGGTATGAATACCTGACTGCTCAGCGGTTGTGGCGCTGTCGTGGTAATCAGACCCACCACCACCATTTGCTGAGAACGTTGGGATAACCCCACCATCAGTGGTCGCTGCAACACCCACAGACATACCGGCATGCCAGCTTGATGCATCATTGTCGACAGTATCCTGAACCGAGACAACGTTGAGATCGCCGCCAGTGGTAATATCTGCAGTCTTGGCCGTGATATCCGCGCCGATCAGGTTGGTATCATTACCACTCTTGATCGAGACGTTATCGGCCGTGATAGTGCTATTGGTGTATGACTTGGACCCGTTATTCTCGTGGTTATTTCCCCCTGATGCATCAAGTGATACCCCCGCACCTGCAGAGTCTTTGTCCACAGCAGCACCGACTGAAACCCCAACGCTGACATACATTCCATCTTCGTTAGAGCTGGACGTTTTTTCAGCCGCCCGCATATTCACATCACCACCGGCATCAATCGAAACCTCACCGGCCTTAATGTCGGTACCCGCCAGGGTAGTATCCCCTTTGGTTTTGATATTGACCTTACCGGCATCAATGTGGGTGATATTTTCGCTGGTGGTTTTCGAAGAACCTGAAGACTTGCTGTAATCGACACCCAGCGTGGTATTAATCGATGCATAGTCGTTAAAGATTAAGTTGGTAATATCACCAGCAGTCTGAGCCGCGGTGGTCAGACCATCAAAACCAACGTCAGGATTGTTAACTTTGTTCTCAATCATCCCTGCGTCTTTATCCGCTATATCAGAGAATACGCTGGACACACTGGTAGTGGCGCCGATAGACAGATTTTCATGGCTAAAGGTTTTCTCGTCTGTATCGGTATATTTCGTGGTCTTAAGCTCATCCGCAGTAATATTTAGCTCATTGCCGGCTTTAAGATCAGCCCCACCAATATCAACTGTTTTGGCATCAACATTTAAATTGTTACTAAAATTAAACGAGCCATTTTTGTTGGTTTTGGTATCTTCAGTGGACGTATCGGTTGAAGAGCGATAGCCGATAAAACTTTCAGCAATCGGCCCGACCGCTGACTTGCCTGGACTGTGCGAACCATTACCCGTCGCATCCGAACCGTAGTCATAGCCGTAATCACCCGATGAGGAGGTACTGCTCTTACCATCAAGACCACTATTTTCAGCCGAAGCAGAATACCCCATGGCATTCGCTTGCCCGGTAATGGAGAATTCACGGACTTTAACTGACTCTTCAGTATGCGAATAGTCCTGCGTTGCCTGCATATCCACATCACCAGCAGCGGTAATGCTGCCATCAGTCCCGCTGTATTCGCCACCTTTCATAATGACGTCTTTCGCAGAATCAATATTCAACTTACCACCCGCCGTAACCTGACCGGCAACGGAGGTCGCCGTTGTGGTCTCAATTTCAGTTTTCCGGTAGTTAATGGCGTTCTTAATATCCATATCATTCGTATAATCAGCAGAAATCTCATGCATATCATTGAAGGTAATATCACCTTCAGTTGATTTCATATTGATATCATCGCCCGCTTTAATATAGGCGCCATCATTGTTAATGGAACCATCAGTGCTGGTCAAATTGACGTCATTTTTAGCAATAATACCACCGCTGGCACCATTACTTTTGTTATTAATATCGCCTTCAGATTTTATGTTTACATCATTCCCCGCAGAAATAATCGCATTACTGTTATTCACTGAAGTGGCATCAATATTAACATCGCCCTTTGCGTGAATAACTGCGGATCCCGAGGATTCTTTGGCGCTGTTTGACATATCATCAAGCGTTGTATTTGCCAGATAGACAAACGGCACTAATACTTGCTCACCATCAACCGTCTGGTTTACAAACCAAACAATATCCTTATCCAACAATTTAAGCTGCTCGCTGGTTGGCGCGACGCCGACGACCAGACCAAGGTCCTGCATTTGAGGGGCTGTACCGGTTACCGTACTGGTTTCCGCACCGTTTGCCGCACTGTTTGTTGCACCGGTTATCGTACTGGTTTCCGTACCATTTGCCGCACTGTTTGCTGCACTGCTTGTTGCGCCGGTTATCGTACTGGTTTCCGTACCATTTGCCGCACTGTTTGCTGCACTGCTTGTTGCGCCGGTTATCGTACTGGTTTCCGTACCATATGCCGCACTGTTTGCCGCACTGCTTGTTGCGCCGGTTATCGTACTGGTTTCCGTACCATATGCCGCACTGTTTGCCGCGCTGCTTGTTGCGCCGGTTATCGTACTGGTTTCCGTACCATATGCCGAACTGTTTGCTGCACTGCTTGTTGCGCCGGTTATCGTACTGGTTTCTGTACCGGTTGCCTTACTGGTTTCCGGATCGGCTCCCGCATCGCTGACCTTAACCCCATGGGTAACCACGTATTTGGCGTTATCCATCAGCATCTGAACCATATCCACACCTTCAACGCCATCGCGGACGGCGAAATAGGTGCCCACAGAGTCGTTGACTTCACGGCGGATCAGTTCAGAAATATAATAATTATCACCAATAACGTAAACCGGCGTTTCAGGCGCGTAGCCTACTTCTTCGAAGAAATAATCAGACCCGTAGTATTTGCTCTGATCCACCATGCCTGCACGTGTTTCATAAACTGGCGTAATAGCATTACTCGGGCCATCCTTAAGTTTAGGGTCGGTACTTTTACGACTGTTCCAGCCATCTGAATACGGGAAGAGTGCCGGTAACTTGCTCATGGCATCAATGCTGGACATTGGCGAAATGCCCGCGCGGAACTCTTCAATATCCTTGAGATTTACCAACACTTCAGTACTGCCACCTATTGGGGCAATATCCTGGTCACCGACTTTTTCAACATTCACCGATTCCGAATGCCCGGTATCGGTAACGAAGTCACCTATACCGTTATCCAACGTACCGCCGTTCTGAGTAAAATTACCCATTGACACAATGCTGCCTTTTTCGTTAGGCAGGAAATAGAAACCTTTTTCTTTCAGCGCAGCATCAGTACCTATATCACTGCTGTCAGCCGATTTACCCAGATTTTTCCAGTCATCTTGTAGCGTCCCCAAATCCGTGGTCAACCAGCTTTCACCAAATATCATGGTCATCACAGTGTTGAGCTGTGGAGAAGCCTGGCTGTCACTCCCGCCAGCAGCTGCTTTGCGCAGTGTTTTGAGAAAATCGTCTTTGTCCAGCTCACTACCATCGACGGTGCTTGGGCTACCGTTACCAAACATCCAGTCGAGGAAGCAATAGACCGTATCGAAAGTCGCCGTGTTATCACCCCGACCAAGTGCCCCCCTCCACCAGTTATAATTAATGGATATAGGCTGCGCCAGTGGTTCAGTCAGGTAATCATACAATGTGGCTTCGGTATATTTAGGTTTGTTAGTGAGATTACCGGTAATAGTCATATCACCCGCTGATTGGATAATCCCCCCCTCGTTATTTACCTCTAAAGGATTCTCTGCGGTATTTTCAAAGATCCCCCCCTGATTGATCATCATTTTACCGCCAGAGGAAATTTCCGCCGTGGTTAATAATGAAATATCTGAAGATAACGTCGGCAAATACGTATTGATTGTCCAAAATACATGAGTGGCTACTTTCGAAATATCCGAAATATAACCAATACCTTCCTGAACTGGACCATTTTTCCAGTCACCACCGCTGTATTCACTGCGGTTCTGTATGCTTCTGGCATCCAATGACATATCGCCTTCGGAACGAATAATACCGGCGTCATTGATAATCTCATTAGCAATGATCCCCATTTTTCCGACACTCAGAACATTACCATTTTTTTCATTATGGAACGTTCCTTCGCGTGCATCAATATTGAGATTGCCGCCAGACCAGATAAGAGCACTCAATGCTGCATTGATAACATTACCATCACTATCCAGTGTGTCAGGGGTATACACGTTGGTAATGTTTTTCCCTTTCAGGGTGATATCTTTTGAAGCGAGAATAGCAGAGTAGTTAGTCAGATCTTTTCCGGCATCCAGAGTAAGATCACCACCACTTTCCATCGTATCATAGATAGAAATATTGCCATCAGAATGAATAACTAAATCAGATAAACTTTCAATGCTGCCAGAATTGTCATCAAAGACAAAATCTTTAGCCAAATTCAGAGACATCTTTTCATCGCCTCTGACTGTGCCATTTATATTGATGAAATCATTTTTTATTCTGAAATCAGCCGTCTTATAACCTTCAATGTTACCTGATGTGTTATCTAAATCATCTACATTCACCAGAACATTGTCAGCAAGCACATCCGCATTATTGACAATTTTACCGGCAGTAATATCGACATTACCACCATCACTAGTGATATCAGCGCCATAGGTTAATGGGTTGCCGTCTTCGTCTAAACCGCCTGAAGATGAAATATTCTGAATAATATTAGTGATTTTTAAAACGATATCACCATAACTCTGTATGCTACCGCCTAAGTTGGTTAAATCATTGGCACTGATTGATGTACCTTCTTCAGAACTGATGTTCGCCGCGTTGTTAATCAGTGTTCCGATAGAGTTTAAAATCAACTTAAGGCCGGCCGACAGCGTGGCCTTGTCCGTATTGGATAAACTTTCCACACTATCAATAGTCAGGTTATCCACCCCGGCGATCAAAGCATCCTGTCCGGTATTAAGAAGATTAACAACATTACTGATATTGAGATTAGAATTTGATTGGATCAGGCCTGCATTGGTAAGGCTGTCAGCATTAGAAATATTCAGCGATGTTTCACTAACTATTTGGCTATCTGCATCATTATGAATATTTTTTGCACTATCGATTGCCATCGAATCTTGTGATAACAACAAAGACCCGGTGTTATTTTCAAGCGTAGTCATCTGATTGATAAGTAACGCTGACGTTGCCTGGATAGTAGAATATGCCGTATTAAGAAGCTGCTCAACATTGGTCATATTCAGAACGTTGCCAGAACTAATCAACCCACCAGTATTCGTCAAAGCACTGACATTATTGATAGTGACATCGCCATCTGACTGGAGCGATGATTGATCATTATTCAGTTGATCAACATCAGCAATTTGCAAACTGCTGGTGCCTTCAATGAGAGAATTGTTGGTATTATTAACATTCTGGATCTGACTTAACAATACTGAATCGGCTTGAATAATTGAATCATCATTGAAAATATTACTGATATTTTCGAACTTCATCTCGCCAGTAGCAATCAGCGTTGCATTACCGGTGTTTTTGATCGTATCGAGATGATCAAAATGTAAATTACTTCCCTGAATCCAGCCTGATTCGTTGAATACATTCAGAGCATTATCTGTCAGATTACTGTAGATCAGCAAATCTTGCGCGACAATCTCAGCGTTAATTCCGCTATTTTTCAGCTCTTTTGTCAAGGCAATATCAGCAGTTTCTGCGACAGTCAGTTTACCGCTGTTATGCAGCGAATCTGTATTGATATGCAAAGAACCCGTGGTGTCAATATTACCTGCGTTGGTAAATACGGCACTTTTATCGCTTTGATTCTTTTGGTTAACAACGACATTTTTGGCAGAAATATTTCCGCTGTTATTTGCAACAGCACCATTGATATCCAGCTGGATATCACTGTCCGTTGAGCTCATCGCCCCAGTGTTATCAAGTGAATCCGTTGTTACATTAATGGCATTTTTCGCGTATGAGCCCCCCGCATTCTCAAAGGAACTCGTATTAATGAGCTGACTGTCAGTGAAGATAATGCCTTTATTTTTAAGCGCACGAGTATTAATCGTCAGTGAGCCTGACGCATTAATCATACCGTTATTTTCAACCAGATCGTCGATATTGAATACCAGTGCACCTTTTTGAGCGACAATACCGCCGTTATTATTATTAACAGATTTGGCAGTAATAGCGATATCACCGCTATTACTGACGACTTGCGCATTGGAAGCAATACTCGCATCAATGACCTGCCCGTTATAGCGAACAACATAATCGCCATTTTCCAATGAAATAACCGCTCCGGAAATGGCCTGGCCATTCTGGTCAACGGCATAGAGCATGCCGACAATTTGGTAGTCATTGGCGACATTAATCTGGATTGCAGGAACATTTACAGATGCCGACTGGCCATTCTTAGCCATCAGCGTAGCGGCATTTTGCAGTAATGAGCTGGCATTAATAACAATACGGCCTTGCTGTGAAACAGCGTCAGCCCCGAGATCAACGTGTGCTAACGCATTAATGATCAGATCCCATTGGCTATCAATCCCCCCCTCACCATTGGTATTTTTCTGCACACTGATATTATTACCACTGAGTGTCACGCCGCCCTGTTCACTCTTCAGCCCGCTCAAGCGCAGATCACCATTGGCGGATATCTCAATACCTTGGTTACCAATGATACTGCCTTCATGGCGAACGCCGGCGCCGCTTTCAGTACTGATCAGCTGGATACGACCACCATACATTGAACCCAATGCGCTACCGTCAATGGAGACTTCCGGACGGTCGCTGGCGTTCGCATCACGTACAGTATGTGTACGTGATTTCGGGTCATAGTCATTCAGACCGGTCAACACTTTAATATCTGCCTGGCCAGCGATTTCGCCGTCGAGTTTTGCTGAGCGACTGACAATATCGAAATAACCCAGCCCTTCGGTAGAAATCCCCTGCCCTTCAATATTGACCGCGCCTTTTTCCACGCTAATCTGCACGCTGCCGTCAGCCTGTGGGTTAATTTTACCGGTGGTCAATGTCAAGTTACTGGCATTAATAGTCGTTGCACCATTAACTGTAATACCATTTTGGTTAGCAACAATAAGGTCGGCTTTCTTACCAAAGACTTCCATAGCACCGTTAATTTGCGTACCTTTTGCGCCGGTGACTTCGGAAATAATGACATTGGATTCATTAGTTAAATTGTTATTTTTAATAACAGTTCCGCCGATTTGGCTTACGCCATCCTGCATGCTATTGTTGAATATCACGCCTTGTGAATCAACATTGAACTCATCGAATTTATTGTGTGAAACACCTTGTGAATTAGGATCGACGATGTTGATAACAGGAACGCCATTGATACTCTGATCCATTACCGGTGCATGATTGCCTGGAGTAGCCGGATAGATTGCCCCTGCAGATGCAATTGTTGGGAAAATACCTGCCATTGCCAGACAAATCGGTTTTAGCCGCATATTAAATCTCTGGCCAGCTGTGTTGCCAATATTCTTCTTGCTCATAACATCCTCTGTTTTTATGTTTGTAACTATATAACGCATGACATAGATTAAAAATTAATGGAAGCATTGTAATAAATGGCTTCCTGAGACATCCCGACGTTTCTTAATGATGATGGCTCTACTATTGGCCGACTATAGGTCAGCGAACTATTAAAATGACTTGCGCTAAACTTCAAACCTATAGCGGCACCCGTCATATATTCCTGATGACATAGGGAAATATCTGTTGAGCAGTTGTCTTTTACGACAGCCAGATCATAACCAACAAAGGGTGCTATTTGATTAATACCAAACCTGTAGATACTAATAGGGAATTTGAACGTATTGGACAGATATGCAGCGCTGTTAACTGACATGTAGCTGTCTTTATAACCACGGACAGTGAATTCATCACCAATGCTCATATTGGCATCGCTGACTAAAATATCATCCGTATACTGGAAACCTGAACCCAATTCGTATTCAATACCCACGCGATCATTTTTATAAAGAGATTTTGACCAGCTCAAAATACCATTATATTTAACAGAATCGACATCGAATCCAGTCAAATCAGGATCATCACTCCTGGCAGCACCGAACCACGGCACACCAAAAGTAGTACTCAAATCGGCATATAATGAACCATCGAGCAACGTACCAATACGGGTTAATCCTGCTGTGGCGTTAGTATAAAGTTTACTGCTTACATCAATTTGTGAACCCTCAATGCGGTTACTACTATTGCGACTTTCAAGCTTGGCGTAAGCGCTGGTTTTACCCGTGGCATTACGGAATAACATACGGCTCACTTTCAGTGATGCACGGTCAGAGTCACCATCGGACCCATAACCACCATAATCACCACCAATCATTTTGGCATAGCTCGAATGATAATATTGCGCATCAAAAGCCCAGTAACCGATAGGTATACTGTAGTTCAGGGACCAGGATTTTTGACTATCATCATTATGATTAAGATCATTGAACGAGTAGTAGAAATTTAATACATCGTTTAAACTAAGCAGGTTATTCACATTAAGGCTACTGAAATACTGACTCCAGCCATCTCTTTCAGTGCCTGAGTTATTCGTTCCCAGATTGCCCGAAAACTTTTGAATATCACTGTTTTGTAAATCCAGTGTGGAGTAACCGTTTTTTTTAGATGGGACAATAACTAATTTGTCTGTAGGTGAAACGCGCAAGAGATTATCCAGCCCCTGGTCCACGTCAGACATATTCAATACTTTATTTTTTGCAAATGGGATCGCACTAAACAATCGCATTGATTGAAAAAGGGTTGGGTCTTTACCTTCAACGGTAAACCCTGATACTTTTCCCCACAGCACTTTTAATTTTAACACTCCACTTTTTAGGCTACTCTCTTGAATCGTCAGAGCGGTAGTGGTATAGCCCTGACTAATATAAAAATCAGTCAGTTCTTTGATCAATGAAATAATTTCATACTGGCCCATTTTCTTATGGTTATAAGCATCGATTATTTTTTGACGTCGTGGTGAGTCGTTGAATTTATCATCACCCACTATCTGAATATCATTGATATCAAATTTATAACCAGACCCAGCTTTCGCGAAGCTATCTGGAACCTCCTCAGAATTCGTTCCTGAATTAATAACATCCGCTTCCCTTTTCTTCTGTTGCTCAATACTCATTTGAGTCTGACGACGTTCGAGTTGATCAAGGTCACGATTTGAATTCATAGGAGACAGCATCGCTGCTTGCCCGGCAAACGAGATGAAAAGTGCACCGACTCCCAATATTTTATACTTCCTGTACATATATAAAACTCCTTAATATAATTTACGTGAGTGGCTCACTAGTTCATTAATACATCAAAGACAACATGCGTATCTATTTTCCCCGCAGTCATTGTCTTAATATCAGATGGATATATTTGCGCTTTATAAGTAAACGATTTTTCACCGGTGATACTTGTTGTACCACCTTTTGTAGCGCCGGTGGCATCAACGGCTGTCCCATCGGTATACACAGCAGAGCTGGAGTTATTCAATAACCGAACACCAACTGATTGCGCACAATCATCATCATCACAGTTTGGAATATAACCTTTAGCAGAACCCGTAGGCCGATTAGAAGCCGTAAATTTAAACTGTACGGAACTTTTCTGAGGACAATCTACTGTCAGCTTAAAGGAAACTTCCCCCCCCATTCGTACCTTCCTGGACTGGAAATCAGCTAACGCATATTCACCAAGAGCAACATTTTGGCTGGTCGTTAAAATAGCGCAAGATTTTGCCGCCACATCAATAGGTGCTGCTAAGCTGATAGTCATAAGCGTCAAATCAGGGCCGGGGGCTGTATTGGCAGTTAAATTCACCTCACCAATAGTACCTGCAGGAATAGTGCCCATATCTATGACTCCTGTTTGTACAAACTCTACAGTAACCTTATCCGCGGGTTCTATGCATGAACTGATACACTCGGCAGTATTGGGAAAATACATACTCCTGCTGGCTGGCCAACTTAATCTAATACCAACACCCGCAACGTTGGTGTTATAAACATTATCCAATGCTTGTTGAGTCGACTCCGAGCGAGTAAAACGTGAACGCCAGGAGTCACGAATTAAATTACCACAGGTATAACTGATAGCCGCAGTAGGCACTTCCGCACTGGCTAATACAGTACCGCTCGTCCCATTCTTTGAGGGTCTGAGTGTCGGAATAGATAATGAGACATTAACGGCCTTACCCTGAGTAATAGTGCAATTATTCGCGGCCATTGCTACAGGCGCGGTTGCCAGCCAGGAAATCATGCCAAGAAGAATTGAACTCACAAATAACCTGAGAACACTTCCGTTCTTTATGTTATCGATTAATTCCTTTTTCATATTTTCTCACAAACCTTATTAATCGTAGTTATAGAAGCATTTTTTTCAACCGCTTCCTCTTCTTCAGGAATGTATTTAACATGACATGAATAAGGTGTTTTTTTCGCCACCCATTTTAGTGACAACCATTGCATCTCATTTTTTTCAGGCTGATCGACCATTGCCCGGCCACCTTGCCCTACAATACCTAGAACATTTCCTGCGTTATCTTTGATGATAGTGCCGTAAGGAATGGCATTACCTTGTTGATCCTTTATATGAAGGAACTTAGTTGCATTACTTTTTGTTTCGAAATAAAGCTTAACCGAAGCTCCTGCAGTAGGAACCAAACTGGCTTTGGTATCTTCAACCTCGATATCAACAGCGGCTCCTTTGGTATCAAGATAAATATCGTTATATTGATAAGGATTTAATGAGGAAATAATGGCATAACCGTTATCAGCAACCTGAGAAATCATATCTGGATAAACATGAGATCCGGCAGCACCTTTCGCTTCAATAATGCCAAACGTATCACTCAGTGAAGAGGTAAAGTTAATACCACCTTCATGCAATACTATGCCGCCGCTGCCATTCATACTGGTCATGTACGATGTTTCAGTTTGGCTATAACCCACATTGCCTTGCATGGCACTGCCGCTGTATCCCAGGTTTATACCGGCGTTAGTTTGGTGATCCTGAATGTAATTAACCCAACCACCATACGACATCTGGTTATATTGACCTGCCGTACCATTCAGCGCCGTTCTGACACTTGAATCTTGGTCGTTATAGCTGACAGATGCATTGAGCTTAGGCACCTTGGAACTCAACGTACCAAATGGCACCGACATGCTAAGATAAATCGCATTATCAGTATCACCGTCTTCATTTATTGTTTGGCTGACGTTAATGTTATAGCTCATTGCCTGCCAGGAATTTGAGTAACCAAACTGGTAGCTACTGATATTGCTTTGTTCTGTATCGCTTTCCCACTCAGTGCCGTAATAACCAGAGACATAAACATTCCCCCAGCCATCAATAAGATTCTGACTTATATTGATTTCAAGTTTATCGCGGTAATTTACCGGGAGATATTGATTGTTATTGTCTTTTAATGCCTGGGACGTCAATAAAGCATCAGTGAGAGAATAATAATCCGGGCTTGAATAACGATAACCTGCCAGGCTTAGGTTAGTTCCTGTTTCATTTATAAATTTTGCCAAACTTATTTTTAAGCTCATCTGACAAAAGCGGTCACACTCTTCCTGGTTATCGATATCAAAAGAGGTAAATGAGCGAGTAACATCCACCCCTAATGCGCCAATAGGGGTATTCAATGCAACCCCCCCCATGATGGCTGAGTACTCATTTCCATCCGTGGTTTGCACACCCGCATAGCCAGTTAACGCATTAGTGATACCGTATTGATAGGTCCCTTCAAAGACCATCGGTTTGTCACTTAGCGAATCATTACGTATCTCCCCTACCGTGGTAGAGAATTTTGAATGCCCTGCACGTAACAGCATGGGCACACTAGAGTACGGTGTGACAAAAGTGCGGACCTCACCCGTCGCCTCGGTGATTGTCACTTCAAGATCACCACCATAGCCGGTTGCATAAAGGTCCGAGATCTCAAATGCACCGGGTGGAACCGTCAGTTCTTTTAAAACATTGCCATTTTGTTTAATGGTGACTTTCGCATTGGTATTGGCAACACCACGAACCACCGGTGCATACCCCCGCAAAGATTCAGGCAACATACGATCATCGGTCGAAATACTGGCTCCTCGTAATGAAACCGTATTAAACAGCTCACCCGTGGTGTTAATGTCACCGGCTTTCATTTCAGCCTGAAGCGGCGCGATAGCCCGCTGGACATAGGAAGAAAGGTGGTCCCATTGGGTAGAAGTGCTGCTTTTAGTCACACTGTCAAAGGTATAAAAACGCCACGCTCCCATCTTTAATGAAGAGAGTGCATTACCGTAGTAATAATCATCTGAAGTATGGTCATTGCTCCGCGTATTACTGGCGCTGAGCGAATAATTGACAGCTAAAGACGGAACACCATTATCCCACAACGCTGGATTGACATAACCCTCTGGATTATTGAGCAAACTTACCTGAGGAACGGTAAAACTTAGCGCCTCTTCGTCGGTGTCATACTTAAACGAAGTCCCCGAAACCAGGTTGCTTAATAAAATACACTCGCCATTTTCCCAACCAGGCTGTAGTTTACTGGTATCAATATCAAACTGATATATCAACTCTTTAGTTAAACAGGGTTGAACAATGCCCTTTTGGTTAGTTGATATAAATTTTATTTTCTTAATGCCGATTTTTCTGTCATTAATCTGAATGTCAACATGATAGATACCCGGTTTTGTAACACTCTCGTTATTAAATTCAGAGAGATCCATCCCAGCAAGATTACCAACCATAAACCCATTATTAAAATGAACTGTCTTTTTTTCTTTTTTGGGTTCAGGGTTTACTATTTCCACGTTTTTCTCGTCCGATATAGTTGGGACTATTTCACAAAACGCGTTCATTGACACAAAGCCAAAGGTAATCAATAAAATTGAAGGCAAGACCCCTGATGTATGGTTAAAATAACTCACATGATATCCCTTTTATCAGTCTACATAATCAGATAATATGATTACTTAGGATCTGAATTCCTTTGTAACAAATGCACCAAGATCGGTTATGAAGGTATAACTCAATACAGGTGCTATTGCAGAATTTACATTTTTGAATTCAAACACCTTGCTGCTAAAGGGTTCTATGACATCGCCCTGCAAGATATTATCATCCTGTCCTGCTAATTTTATTGATGCATATGAGATGTAGTAAGGCGAGTTATTGGATCCTGTAAAACTGTATCCTCCTGCGGTCTTCTTCATACTCCAGGTAACTTGCTGTGATGCGGTCAATAAATCGCCTTTTAATCCTGCAGGGCGGTAGAAAAATTTTAACCGTGTTCTTACTGCAATATTCATCAGGTTTTTTCCAGCCGCATCTTCGTCTTCCGGTGGAACATCCAGAATATTGATCCATAATATGGATTCACGGTCCTGCGGATATTTAGTCGCTGTCTCATCCGTTGGAAAGATGCGTAACACCTTACCTTTACCCGTGTTGATTCGGCTAATCGGCGGATTAATAATAAAGGGAACGTTTTCTTTATCCTCTATTTTTGACTCTTTGCGGCTGTCGATCCATACCTGAATGAGTGCAGGTGCATCCCCCACATTATTTATGCGTACTGACTGCTCTTTTTCTTTCGCATTAAAAATAACACGCGTTCCCATTACCTGAATAGATGCATAAGCTGGTATTAGCAACGAGAAAATCAAAGGCAATGACACTGCCAACTTAGTTTTAATATTCATTATTCCGCCAGCATAAATAAATAGGGTGCCTAAACACCCTATTGGTTATTAGTTATATATAATTGAATAAACAATATCAGTATTGACTGTACCGGCAGTTGTTGCACCACCGGTCGCGATATATTGTGCCCAGTAATTAAAGATTGCGCTATTACCAGAAATCTCTTTCCCTGCGGCAGCAGAAGTCACAGGAACCCTTAAATCGATTGCTTTTTTACTTTCGTCAGATAAAACAACTTCTACTTTGGTTGCTGAACCCTCAGCTGTCGAGTTTTTTAAATTACCTGTTGCACTATTAATATTGGTGCTTGCTGCCTGTTCCCATGAAACATTAGCAAACTTTCCGTTTGGACAGTCAGCACCACTAAGAGTAATATGAAACGCTGTATCACCGGCTTTCATGCCTTCTGTCTTTAATGCCGTCGTGCTGACGTCTTTTAAGGCAACGGTGAAATCTCCGCCTGAAGACTCACTCCCGGTCGAACCACCAGTAATGACACAGGTGGCATCTTTGATATTACCTGTAAACGTAATAGTGCCATCTTCAGCACTAGCCGCCATACTGCTTGCTAAACAGCAAATAGGTAATAGAACAATTTTTGATACTTTTGAAATGGAAAATTTTGACATTTTAACTCTTCCTTGTCAGTGTTAATAAAATAGATCAGCCTCAGCGTGAGCAAATATACTTAAATCGTTTCCATTATAGAAATTCTTTTTTAGGTTAACAATTTAGCATCCCGCAAGAAATATTCATCATGGATATAATAAATAGTGATGTTATATATATATATTATGCATCATGTGCCAGACATCGATAAAACATCACAATTCAGCGTATCCCTCCCTTAAAACATAAAAAATAAATATATTAACCCTGCCATTGATTCAATAAATCAATATATACACAGTAACAGCAGGTTCTCTAAATGATTCATTAAGAGCCATTAATTAACAAGCAACATTAGATATTAACAAGCAGGATCTTTCCTTAATACAAGGAGATACAATAAAAATGAGAACATCAATAAATAAAAATAATAACTCCTATTAATACATATAAATATTGCATAACTTCTGCAAGCATCTTTTTTTGTTATTATCCAACTATTCACATCCCTGCAACCAGACCTTCACCAAACTGTCATTTCATACCGTCATTCTGATGCCATCACCGAACTGAGGTTTGCATCATGACGCCTTCATATCGATCTCCAAAGAATCGCCTGTCATTACGCATTTGCGCAACCCCACCCTTAGCCCGTCTGAACCGTGCGAGGTATTCATTATGATGCACTTATCTAGACCTCCGACCAGCCATGCCACTGTCTATCAGCAGATTGCCGCCGAACTGGAACAGGAGCTCCGCAACGGCTATCGCTGCGGAGATTATTTGCCACCGGAACAGCAACTGGCCGAACGCTTTCAGGTCAACCGTCACACATTACGCCGCGCCGTGGATGAACTTGTGGACCGTGGCTGGCTGCAGCGCCGTCAGGGCGTGGGCACGCTGGTGCTGATGCGCCCTTATGATTATCCGCTGCATTCGCAGGCCCGCTTCAGCCAGAACCTGCTCGATCAAGGCAGCCACCCGACCAGCGAACGTCTGCTGGCGGTACTGCGCCCCTGCACCGAACACGTGGCTACCGCGCTTTCATTACAGGAAGGCGATACCGTGATCCATCTGCGCACTCTGCGCCGGGTCAACGGCGTGCCAGTGTGCGTTATCGACCATTACTTGCCGGATCTAGACTGGTGGCCGTCGTTACAGAATTTTCACAGCGGTTCGCTGCACGATTTCATCCGCGACGAGATCAAACAATCCCTCAGCCGCCGCACTACCCGTATCAACGCCCGCCGGGCACTGGCAAAAGAGAGCAAGTTACTCGAAATCGTACCGCAGGCCCCGCTGCTCTGCGTGCGCACCCTCAACACCTGTGATGGCAGCGACCGGGTGGCGGAATACTCCGTCAGCCTGACCCGCGCCGACATGATTGAACTGACGATGGAGCACTGAATGGACGCCCTGAAAAACCGCCAGCGCTGGATGTCGGTGTTGGCCCACTGCCGCCCCGCTGAACTTCTCGCCCACTGGCAGCCGTTGAATTTATCCCCGCAGTTTGAACGGTTGCGCGCCGCAGAAACCGGCCTGACCCAACTTCAGGGCCGCATGGGCGGCACGGGTAAACGCTTTGTGATGGGCGACATGACCGTCACGCGCGCCGTGGTGCAGCTCGAGTGCGGCACCTATGGCTACAGCTACGTCACCGGTCGCGACAAAAAACATGCCGAACTTTGCGCGGTGATCGACGCACTGCTGCAGGTCAACGGTATGCACGAGCTTTTGCACAAAATGATTATCGCCCCGCTGGCGGCAACCCAACAGGCCCGCCGCGAACGGCGCGCCCGTGAAGTGGCTGCCAGCCGCGTCGATTTCTTCACCCTGGTTCGCGGAGAATAATCCATGTCACTTGTTGCCAGTTTTCAACACCCGGTGGCTGACGCCCAGTTCAGCTTCCGCCGAATTTTAAAAGCCCTGAGCGAGCCGGGTACCTGCGTCAAATTGCCTGCGATGGCGGGATTTGGTGCGCTCGGTTCGGCCAGCGCCTGCGTCCTGCTGACCCTGATTGATCAAGACACACCGCTGTGGATCAGCCGCTCGCTCAACGACGACATTCTGCGCAAGAATCTGCGTTTTCATACCGGCGCGCTGCTGACGGATGACCCGTCCACGGTCAGTTTTGCGCTGGCGGATCCGGCACTCGACAACGCAACGCTGATGGCTTTCCCCTGCGGCGATGAAATGTCACCGGAGCTGTCGACCAGCGTCATCGTGCAGCTTGACGGTTTGTCCGGCGGAACACCGCTGCGCCTGACCGGCCCCGGTATTGAGTCCGAACGGGTGATCACCCCGAAACTTCCAGAGGCGGTACGCAATTATCTGCTTAGCCGGCCGCACCGTTTCCCGCTGGGTCTGGACTTTATGTTCACCTGCGGTGACGAACTGATTGCGCTGCCGCGCACCACCCGCGTGGAGGTTTGCTGATGTACGTAGCCGTGAAAGGGGGCGAAAAAGCCATTGCGGCCGCCCATCAGTTGCTGGCGCATGAGCGCCGTGGCAATCCCGAAGTGAACGAACTCGCCTGTGAACAGATTGAACAACAGCTCGGTCTGGCGGTGGATCGCGTGATGAGCGAAGGCGGGATTTATGACCGCGAGCTGGCCGCGCTGGCGATTAAGCAGTCCGGCGGGGATCTGGTCGAAGCGATTTTCCTGCTGCGCGCCTACCGCACCACGCTGCCGCGCCTGGCCACCAGCCAGCCGCTGGATACCAAAAACATGCGCCTTGAGCGACGTATCTCCGCCGTCTACAAAGATCTGCCCGGCGGGCAGGTTCTTGGCCCGACTTACGACTACACCCACCGCCTGCTGGATTTCGCGCTGCTGGCCGAGGGCGAAGCGCCCTTTACGCCGCTGGCCGATGAAACCCTGCCGGAAAATTGCAGCCACGTTTTCGACCTGCTGACCCGCCAGCAACTGGCGGTGCAGGAAGAAGATGACGGCTCGGAACCGGAAGACATCACCCGCACGCCGCCGGTTTACCCCGCTTCCCGCGCCGCCCGTCTGCAACAATTGGTACGCGGCGACGAAGGCTTTTTACTGTCGCTCAGCTACTCCACCCAGCGCGGCTATGGCCGTACTCATCCGTTCGCCGGTGAAATTCGTACCGGCTGGGTGACGGTGGAGATCGTGCCGGAAGAACTGGGTTTTGCGATCGATATCGGCGAAATCCTGCTGACCGAATGCGAAATGGTGAACGGATTTGTGACGCCGGATGACAAACCGCCACACTTCACCCGCGGCTACGGGCTGGTGTTTGGCCGCGCCGAACGCAAAGCCATGTCGATGTCGCTGGTGGACCGCGCGTTGCAGACCAAAGAGTACAACGAGCAGGTAAGCAGCCCGGCGCAGGACGAAGAGTTTGTGTTATCCCACGCCGATAACGTCGAAGCCGCCGGTTTTGTTTCCCACCTCAAACTGCCGCATTACGTCGATTTCCAGGCTGAACTGGAGTTGCTCAAACGCCTGCGCCAGCAGCATGACGCCTCATCTTCACAGGATCCCGCTCATGAAAAACAGTGAACCCAACGCGCCGGTCATCGCGGGTTATAACCACGGTTATCTCGACGAACAGACCAAACGCATGATCCGTCGTGGCATTCTGAAAGCCGTGGCGATCCCCGGTTATCAGGTACCGTTTGCCGGGCGTGAAATGCCGATGCCTTACGGCTGGGGCACCGGCGGGATCCAGCTGACGGCCAGCATCATCGGCCAGCAGGACGTGCTGAAAGTGATCGACCAGGGCGCCGATGACACCACCAACGCAGTGTCGATCCGCAAGTTCTTCCAGAGCGTGGCCGGGGTAAAAACCACCGAAAAAACCGTCGAGGCGACGCTGATCCAGACCCGTCACCGTATTCCGGAAACGCCGTTACAGGAAGATCAGATCCTGATTTTCCAGGTGCCGATCCCGGAACCGCTGCGCTTTATCGAACCACGTGAAACCGAAACCCGCAAAATGCACGCGCTGGAAGAGTACGGCGTGATGCAGGTGAAGCTGTATGAAGACATCGCCCGCTTCGGCCATATCGCCACCACTTACGCCTATCCGGTGAAAGTGAACGACCGCTACGTGATGGACCCGTCACCGATCCCCAAATTCGACAACCCGAAAATGCACATGATGCCCGCGTTGCAGCTGTTCGGGGCCGGGCGTGAAAAACGGATTTACGCCCTGCCGCCGTTCACTAAAGTGGAAAGCCTCGATTTTGAGGATCACCCGTTCACCGTGCAGCAGTGGGATGAGCCGTGCGCCATTTGTGGTTCGCACCACAGCTATCTGGATGAAGTGGTACTCGATGACCTCGGCAACCGCATGTTCGTCTGCTCGGACACCGACTTCTGCGCGCAACAAGTCGAACTTCAGGAAAAGGCCAAACCGTGATGAATACCCCTCTTAAACTCAGCGGCGAACCGCTGCTGTCGGTCAACGATCTGACCCACCTGTATGCGCCGGGCAAAGGCTTTAGCGACGTTTCATTCAATCTTTATCCAGGCGAAGTACTGGGTATTTTGGGCGAATCAGGCTCGGGGAAAACCACGCTGTTGCAGTCGATTTCCGCCCGCCTGGCGCCACAGCAGGGACAGGTCATTTATAACAACGGCCAGCACCCCGCGCAGTCGCTGTATGACATGCCGGAAAGCGACCGCCGCCGCTTACTGCGCACCGACTGGGGTGTGGTGCATCAGCACCCGATGGACGGCCTGCGCCGTTCGGTCTCGGCGGGCGGCAATATTGGCGAACGCCTGATGGCCATTGGTGAACGCAATTACGGCAACATCCGCCAACAGGCCACCCAGTGGCTGGAAGATGTCGAAATTCCGGTGTCACGCCTTGATGACCTGCCGACCACCTTCTCCGGCGGCATGCAGCAACGCCTGCAAATCGCCCGCAATCTGGTGACCCATCCGCGTCTGGTGTTTATGGACGAGCCCACCGGCGGCCTCGACGTCTCGGTGCAGGCGCGTCTGCTGGATCTGCTGCGCACGCTGGTGGTGGAGATGCAGCTGGCGGTAGTGATTGTCACCCATGATTTGGGCGTCGCCCGCCTGCTGGCTCACCGCCTGCTGGTAATGAAACAGGGTCAGGTGGTGGAAAGCGGGTTAACCGACCGCGTGCTCGACGATCCGCATCATCCGTATACACAATTATTAGTCTCCTCCGTGCTGTCTTAAATGATGAAGAGTGACCAAAATGACGACAAAGCTCAGGGTCGAAAATCTCAGTAAAACCTTTGTACTGCATAACCAGAACAGTGCCCGTCTGCCGGTGTTTAACGACGCCAGCCTGCGGGTTGACGCCGGTGAGTGCGTGGTGCTGCACGGCCACTCCGGCAGCGGAAAATCGACGCTATTACGCTCGCTTTACGGCAATTATCTGCCTGACAGCGGCCATATCTGGGTGGAACATCAGGGCCAGTGGGTTGATATGGTGGGTGCCGAAGCGCGGGAAATTCTCGCCGTGCGCCGCCACAGCGTCGGCTGGGTCAGTCAGTTTCTGCGGGTGATCCCACGTATCAGCGCGCTGAACCTGGTGATGCAGCCGCTGCTCGAACTTGGTACCGATAAAGCAGAATGCGAAGCCCGCGCCAGCCGTCTGCTGGCGCATCTCAACGTGCCGGAACGCCTGTGGCACCTCGCGCCCTCGACCTTCTCCGGCGGCGAACAGCAACGCGTAAACATCGCCCGCGGCTTTATTGTCGACTACCCGATTTTGCTGCTCGATGAACCGACTGCCTCGCTGGACTCCACCAACCGTGCAGCCGTGGTCACGCTGATTGAACAGGCTAAAGCCCGCGGCGCGGCGATTGTCGGGATTTTCCATGACGCGGATGTGCGCGAACGCGTCGCCAACCGTTTATATGAAATGACCCCGGCCACAGCTTCGGCGGAGATACCATTATGATCATCAATAACGTCAATCTGGTGCTGGAAGATCAGGTGGTGAAAGGCTCGCTGGAAGTGCAGGACGGCATGATTACCGCCTTCTCCGACACCGCCAGCCAGTTGCCGCAGGCGCTGAACGCCGAAGGCGGCTGGTTGCTGCCCGGTCTGATTGAGCTGCACACCGATAACCTCGACAAATTCTTCACACCGCGCCCGAAAGTAGACTGGCCCGCGCACTCGGCCATGAGCAGCCACGATGCGCTGATGGTCGCCAGCGGCATCACCACAGTGCTCGACGCCGTGGCCGTCGGCGATGTGCGCGACGGCGGGCACCGTTTAGAGAATTTGCAAAAGATGATCGACGCGGTGGTCAACAGCCAGAAAGCCGGGCTAAACCGCGCTGAGCATCGCCTGCATCTGCGCTGCGAACTGCCTTATGAGAGTACGCTGCCGTTGTTTGAAAAGCTGATGGATACCGAGGTGCTGTCGCTGGTCTCGCTGATGGACCATTCGCCGGGCCAGCGCCAGTTCGCCACGCCGCAGAAATACCGCGAATATTATCAGGGCAAATACAACCTGAACGATGACCAGATGGAAGTGTTCCAGGCAGAGCAGGTGGAGAATTCGCGCCGCTGGGCGCAGCCCAACCGCCAGGCCATTGCCGCCCACTGCCGCCGTCTGGGAATCGCTCTCGCCAGCCATGACGACGCCACCACCGCCCACGTCGAGGAATCACTGGCGCTCGGCAGTGTGATCGCCGAATTCCCGACCACCGAGGAAGCCGCGCGGGCCTCGCACGCACTTGGGCTGCAAGTGCTGATGGGTGCACCCAATATCGTTCGGGGCGGCTCGCATTCCGGCAATGTCGCCGCGCATCATCTGGCCTCACTGGGTATTCTCGACATTCTGTCGTCGGACTATTATCCGGCCAGCCTGTTGGACGCGGTGTTTCGTATCGCGCAGGACGAGGGCAATGCTTTCACCCTGCCGCAGGCCGTCGGGTTGGTGACGCGTAATCCGGCCAAAGCGCTACGCTTAGACGATCGCGGCGTGATTGCCGAGGGCAAACGTGCCGATCTGGTGCTGGCGCGTGCGCACGGTGACCACCATTACGTACAGAACGTGTGGCGTCAGGGCCTTCAGGTGTTTTGATAGACGTAAACCCTAGCTACCCAATGGCATTGGCACTGGAGCAAGGCGGCAAGCGAAGGGATCCCGATGCGCTTACATCAGTAAGTGATTCGGGTCCGTGAGGGCAGCCAACGCCGCTATAGTGTCAAGGACGAAGGGTATGGAGACATGATGAGTCGTTTAGTATACCTGATGGGCGCGTCGGGAGCCGGCAAGGACAGCCTGCTGGATGCGCTGCGCCACGCACTGCCCGCCGGGCTGGTGGTGGCACACCGCTACATCACCCGAGCAGCCGATGCTGGTGCCGAAAACCACATTGCACTGCACGATGACGAATTCAATCAGCGCCGTGAGCAGGGACTGTTCGCCCTCGACTGGCAGGCGCACGGCTGCCGTTATGGTGTTGGCATTGAGATTGACCACTGGATGGCGCAGGGCTGCAGCGTGGTGGTTAACGGTTCACGGGCGCACCTGGAACGGGCGGTTGAACGTTATGGTCAGCGCCTGTTGCCGGTCTGTTTACAGGTTTCAGAACGTGTTTTAGAACAACGTTTGCAGCAGCGTGGGCGCGAAGACCAAGAGCAGATCCACCACCGTTTGCTGCGCGCCGCGCAATATGCCTGCGGGCTGCCCGCGCACTGTCAGCGGCTGGACAATGACGGCCCTCTGCATGAAACGCTGACCGCCTTCCTGCGTCTGTTGGAGCAGCCGGTATCAGCCAAAATTTACGACATCACATCGCAAAAGGTGAGCTATGAGTGACAGGGTTGAAGCAGGGCAGATGTTTGATAATGAAGAAATGTTTGCTGAGCCAAACATTGGCGCCAACGTGATCATGACTAAATCCCGCCTTGGCCAGTACGTGCATATTTCTGATGATGCAATACTCGAAGAGAGCGAGTTGGGCGACTACTCCTACACCGCCGGACATAACCAGATTTACTACGCCAGCATCGGTAAATTTGTCTCCATCGCCACCTATGTGCGCATCAATCCCGGCAACCACCCAACCTACAACCGCATTGCCCAGCATCACTTTACCTATCGCGCCTCGGCCTATGGGTTGGGGGAGGACGATAATGAGTTTTTCAACTGGCGGCGGGCGCACCCTGTCACCGTGGGCAACGATGTGTGGATAGGTCATAACGCAGTGATCATGCCCGGCGTGAGCGTGGGCAACGGCGCGGTGATTGGCACTTCGGCCGTGGTGACCAAAGACGTTGAACCCTACTCCATCGTGGCAGGCGTGGCGGCGAAAAAGATCGGCATGCGTTTTGATGATGCGTTGATCGAGAAGATCGAGCGCAGCCAGTGGTGGAACTGGGATCACGCGACGCTGAAAGCGCGTATGGCAGATTTTCGCGATCTGGATCTTTTTGTCGAAAAATATCTCTAGCACGCTATCGGTGAACTGCGGGAAGGAAAATCATGCAACTGACGTTTCTCGGCACCGGCGGTGCGCAACAGGTACCGGTCTTTGGCTGTGAATGTACGGCCTGCGGGCGGGCGCGTAAAGACCCGGCTTTCCGGCGCCAGCCATGCAGCGCAAAACTCGATTATGCGGGGGAAGTGACGTTAATTGATGCGGGATTGCCGGAGTTAGCGCAACAGTTTACTGCCGGTGAAATTCAGCGTTTTTGGCTTACACATTATCATATGGATCACGTCCAGGGGCTATTTCCGTTACGCTGGGGCGTGGGAAATGCGATCCCGGTCTATGGCCCGCCAGACGAGAACGGCTGCGACGATCTGTTCAAACACCCCGGTATTCTGGATTTTCAGCCGCCGCTTCAGCCATTTACTGCGCGTAAATTCGGCACCCTTGAACTGATACCGCTGCCGCTGAATCACTCAAAAATCACCTTCGGCTATCTGATCAAAACAGAGTGCGCGACGGTGGCCTACCTCACCGACACCGCCGGTTTGCCGCGGGTGACGGCCCGATTTTTAGCCGGGGTAAAACTCGACGCGCTGATCCTCGATTGCAGCCACCCGCCGCGCAATACACCGGATAAAAATCACAATGATATTCGTCAGGCGCTGGCAATCCACCGTCAGCTCAAACCGAAAAAAACCTATCTGACACACATCAGCCACCAGCTTGACCTGTGGTTGATGGATCACGCGCTGGAAGCCAACGTGATCGCCGCCCATGACGGGCTGCGGCTTGAATGGTCTTAAAGGGTAAACCTCACTCGCGGGCGATGGCGGCCAGCTGATTGGATTCAAGCACGGTAATACCGCCTAAACCGGCGTTGAATGCCTGCTGTTGCAGGGCTTTGGCAACATCTGCCGCGTCAATGGCTTTCCATTTACCGGGCAGCAGTTTGAACACCGGTGCACTGAGTTGTTCAAGCAGACGCGGCGGCTGGCGTTTACCCACCAACAACGAAGGCCGGGCCAGTGTCAGCAACGGCCATTTCTGCTGGATGAGCGCTTGTTCCATCTCGCCTTTGGTGCGGTTATACAAAAAGCGGGAGTGAGCATTTGCCCCGTTGGCACTGACTGCCAGACAGTGTTTGGCCCCATGCCTGCGCGCCGCTTTGGCACTGTTGACCACCAGATCAAAATCTACCGCGCGAAAAGCATCGGCGCTGCCCGCCTGCTTGCGCGTGGTGCCCAGACAGCTGAAAAACAGATCAATCGGCTCATCCAGCTCAGCCACCAGCGATGCGAGATCGCTGCCCTGAGGATTGAACAATTTGCTCAGTGGCGGCAAGGCCTGCCGGCTCGGGGCGATAATGCGGCTTACGCGTGCATCCTGCTGCAAAAGCCGCAGCAACTCCCTGCCGACCAGCCCGCTGGCCCCCAGTAAAAGTACCTTTGCCATATTATTTCCTTATGTTGATCCAGCCTGCCAGTGTTCGCTTATCCGAACCTGCGCGCCATGAGACATGTCCTGTTGCTGTCTATCTGGCAGCGAGTCATTCCATTTCATCAAACTTCACGCGTCCAAAACAGTTTTTTACCAAAGCCCAACGTGTTATCCGTCATCTTGATGTTATTCAGTTTCAGCGCCCATATCGGGGCTTTCATTGCGATAGCGATAGGGAAATGTTTGCAGTACAGATGCCGCGCCGTGATGTCTTCGTCACCGGTAAGCATGAACGCTTCGCCCCGATACTGGATGCCCTTGATTAGCGCGATAGTTTTCGGCTGCGGCGCAATGGTACCGACAACTTTAGAATTCTGCTGCATCAGCGTGCCATGCAGGGTTTTCAGTTCGGTCATAAAGTACAGCGTCATGCTGCTGACGTCCGCCACGTAAAAACAGTTCGCACTCCACATCTCACCGTCGGCGGCGGCGCACAGCGCTAAGAGGTGATTCTTGCCAAGAAACTTGCCGATATGTTGTAAGTCATCTGCGTCATTCATGCCCTGCTCCTCAAAATTCCCTGCCGTCAGTTTAGCGCGCCAGAAGCCGGTAAGGTAAACTTGCGCACTCCCCTTTTCTGCTGCGAGTGAATATGTCCGCCACGCCTGAACCCACCTCCTGGTATTTATATATGCTGCGCACGTCATCCGGCATGTTGTATACCGGTATCACAACGGATGTTGAACGCCGTCAGGCTGAGCATCAGGCAGGCAAAGGGGCTAAAGCATTGCGGGGAAAAGGCGAGCTGAAGCTGGCCTTTCACTGCCCAGCGGGCAACCGGTCGCTGGCTTCAAAGCTGGAGATCAAAGTGAAGAAACTGAGCAAAGCGCAGAAAGAGAAGCTGGTCAGTGAGCAACCTGCCTGCCTGGATAGCTATTTTGGCGAGCTGACGACCAAGACCTGAGCGGTTCTCACCGGATTTACCGCCGCCCAAACGTCAACAGCGTTACGCTTGGGCAATATAATTAACAATCAGTGCTAACCAGGGGTGGTTTTTAAAATGGATATTTACCTGCTATAAATGATTATTTATTCACCCCGCCGTTATCAGCAAATAACATAACCGCAACAACCACTGGTTTTACTCGATGTTCTTCAACGGATTTTATTTTAACCCTTTCCAGACCATTGAACTTAAGGCAAATAATAATAATCCCAGCTCATTATTGGCAGCATTTTGTTCACACGACCAATCCCTAAATAGTCAGTTTCTATTCACTATCTTGCATAATCAGTGAATAAAGATTTATCAAGAAATGAATATTTTTGATATTTGTCACGTTATTAGTCATTTTAAAGACTAATATACCGCCATCTTTTAAGACGAAGGTGGACCAGTAATGGAAAACAACAATCGAAAAATGGCGCATATACGCCGCACAACGCATCTTATGATGATGGCTCATCGCAGCTGCTTTAGCTTTGCTTTCTTTAACCACAAGTAACCCCCTCCTCTTACGCTCTTATTGCGTATAACGAACGTTATCCGGCCAATCAAAAATTAGCACTTGTCATTTATTGACGGTTTATTCTCGCCCGTAAAATGACAATAGCCGTAGGAATGATTGACCTCCCGGATAACAATACGCAACAACGCTAAAAACAAACACAGAATCGAGTCATGCTCATCGGGCATTGCTGCGTATTCGCACATGTTTATTTAAATAAACATTTCACGGCAAATAAATAATTGCCGGGGGATCGTTTTGTCTAAAGAGTAAGAGAAATGAAAAAATTAAAAATTGCCGCCAATACCAATACATATGAGTGCTTTGAAACTTCCCGCGAGATAGTGGATATCCAGCACACAGATTTTAATGATATTGCTGCGGTAGTGATGTCGGTCGCGGATGTTGAACAGGGCATGATCAAACAAATAGAAGAGATGGGTCTGAACATCCCGTTATTTGTGGCCGTCTGCTGTGAAGAATCATTAGATAATACTGCGCTGCCTGCATTGCATGGCGTATTTGAACTCTGCGGCAAAAATACTCAGTTTTACGGTAAACAGCTGGAAGCGGCAGCGGTGAAATATGAAAGTGAATTATTACCGCCGTTCTTTAATACCCTGACCCGCTATGTCGAAATGGGCAACGCCACGTTCGCCTGTCCGGGCCATCAGGGGGGTGAATTCTTCCGTAAACACCCGGCGGGCCGCCAGTTCTTTGACTTCTTTGGTGAGAACATCTTCCGTTCAGATATGTGCAATGCCGACGTCAAACTCGGCGACTTACTGATTCACGAAGGCGCACCCTGTGATGCACAAAAGCATGCAGCCAAAGTGTTTAATGCGGATAAAACCTATTTTGTGCTCAACGGCACTTCAGCCTCAAATAAGGTGGTCTGCAACGCCCTGCTGAGCCGTGACGATTTGGTGCTGTTCGACCGCAATAACCATAAGTCCAACCACCATGGTGCACTGATCCAGGCAGGTGCTACGCCGGTCTATCTGGAAACGGCGCGCAACCCGTTTGGCTTTATCGGTGGCATTGACGCCCACTGTTTTGAAGAGAAGTATTTACGCCAGCAAATCAGTGAAGTGGCGCCTGAACGTGCCCACGAGAAACGCCCTTTCCGTTTGGCCATTATTCAGTTAGGCACCTATGACGGCACGATTTATAACGCCCGTCAGGTAGTGGATAAAATCGGCCATCTCTGTGATTACATTCTGTTTGATTCCGCCTGGGTCGGCTATGAACAGTTTATTCCTATGATGAAAGAGTGCTCGCCGCTGCTGCTGGAATTGAACGAGAACGACCCTGGTATTATCGTCACCCAGTCCGTGCACAAACAGCAGGCTGGTTTCTCACAGACATCGCAAATCCATAAAAAAGATAAGCATATCAAAGGTCAGGACCGCTATTGTAACCATAAGCGCTTCAATAATGCCTTTATGATGCACGCCTCCACCAGCCCGTTCTACCCGTTGTTTGCCGCACTGGATGTTAACGCCAAAATGCATGAAGGCAAAAGTGGCCAGCGTCTTTGGAAAGAGTGTGTCCGCGTCGGTATTGAAGCCCGCAAGATGCTGATGGCAACCTGTTCGCTAATCAAACCCTTCGTTCCTGACATGGTTGATGGCAAACCGTGGCAATCGTATGACACCGAACTGATGGCTCAGGATCTGCGTTTCTTTAATTTTATTCCGGGTGAAAAATGGCATGCTTTTGAAGGTTATGCCGAGTCCCAGTATTTTGTCGATCCTTGTAAATTACTGCTTACCACCCCAGGAATTAATACCGAGAATGGCGAATATACTGAATTCGGTATTCCGGCAACCATTCTGGCTAATTATCTGCGGGAAAACGGCATTGTTCCTGAGAAGTGTGACCTGAACTCGATTCTTTTCCTGCTCACACCCGCGGAAGATATTGCCAAGATGCAACACCTGGTGGCATTAATAGCCCGCTTCGAACAACACATTGAACAAGATTCACTGCTCAGTGAAGTCCTGCCTGCTGTTTATAAAAGCAATCAGCAGCGTTACGAAAATTATACTTTGCGCCAACTTTGCCAGGAAATGCATGACTTGTATGTCAGCTATGATGTTAAAGAATTACAAAAAGAGATGTTCCGCAAGAAATATTTCCCACGTGTTGCCATGAATCCGCAAGATGCCAATACCCAGTTTATTCGCGGTAAGGTTGAATTGGTTTCTCTGGCCAAAGCCGAGGGCAGGATCGCCGCCGAAGGCGCATTACCTTATCCTCCGGGTGTGTTATGTGTTGTTCCGGGTGAAATTTGGGGAGGTGCTGCCCAACGCTATTTCCTGGCGCTGGAAGAGGGTATCAACTTACTGCCCGGCTTTGCGCCTGAATTACAAGGTGTATATATCCAGAAGGATGAAGACGGCTGGAATCGCGCTTACGGCTATGTCATTAAAGCTTAATTAAACATGTTACTGGTGGAGAGTTCTCCGCCAGTAAGATCACATTATAAAAAGTGAGAATGATCATGAGTAAAGCAAATAATAAAATGGGGGTCATGCAATTAACGATCCTCACCGCAGTGAATATGATGGGTTCCGGCATAATTATGCTGCCAACCAAACTGGCTGAAGTCGGCACTATTTCTATTATTTCCTGGCTGGTCACCGCCGTGGGATCCATGGCACTGGCCTATGCGTTTGCCAAATGTGGCATGTTCAACCGCAAAACCGGCGGCATGGGAGGTTACGCTGAATATGCCTTCGGCAAGTCCGGCAACTTTATGGCCAACTATACCTATGGCGTTTCCTTGCTGATCGCCAATATTGCCATCGCTATTTCCGCCGTCGGTTACGGTACGGAGTTGTTTGGCGTTGCCCTGACGCCTCTGGGAATCAGTATTGCGACCATCGCCGTGCTGTGGGTAGCCACAGTCGCCAACTTCGGTGGGGCGCGCGTCACTGGCCAAATCAGTACCATCACTGTCTGGGGGGTGATTATCCCGGTACTCGGCATTTCGGTCATCGGCTGGTACTGGTTCAGCGGCGAAGCCTATATGGCTGCCTGGAACCCCCATGCGGTACCGACTTTTGAAGCTATCGGCTCCTCAATTTCGATGACGTTATGGGCCTTCCTGGGTCTGGAGTCCGCCTGTGCCAATACTGAAGTGGTAGAAAACCCTGAGCGCAACGTACCTATTGCGGTGCTCGGCGGTACTCTGGGTGCAGCCGTGATCTACATTATTTCGACCAACGTCATCGCCGGGATTGTACCCAATATGGATTTGGCCAACTCCACCGCCCCGTTCGGCCTGGCGTTCTCACATATGTTTAACCCAACGGTGGGTAAAGTCATCATGGCGCTGATGATTATGTCCTGCGTCGGTTCACTGCTGGGTTGGCAGTTCACTATTGCGCAGGTGTTTAAATCCTCTGCCGACAGCGGCTTCTTCCCGAAAATCTTCTCAAAATTGAATAAAGCCGATGCCCCGGTGAAAGGCATGCTGACCATCGTGGTTATCCAGAGTGGCATGACGCTGATGACCATCAGCCCGTCGCTCAACAAACAGTTCAACGTATTAGTTAACCTCGCGGTCGTCACGAATATCATCCCTTATATTCTGTCGATGGCGGCGCTGGTGATTATTCAGAAAGTCGCCAACGTGCCCGTCAACAAAGCGCGCATTGCTAACGTGATTGCGGGAATTGGCGCACTCTACAGTTTCTACGCACTCTACAGTTCCGGCCAGGAAGCCATGATGTGGGGCGCGCTCGCCACCTTCCTCGGTTGGTCGCTGTATGGGATTGTTTCACCACGATTTGAAATGCTGGAAAAGAAAGGTTGATAACCCCCCAGGCGGACGTAATGTCCGCCTTTAAACAGGTATATCTAAGAAGCTGCCTGTACGGCAGTGAACCGCTGGAAAATACGCTTATCCCCTGCGTTATTAAAGTCCTGCGATGGTTTTAGTGGATAGACCTTTTTTTCAGGCAGAAATTGCTCTCTATGAATATCAATGAGTTAATGCTGGTGAGAAAAGGAGGGTTCGCACGGCGGAACACTGGCGACAAAAAAAGCGGAGAGATCTCCGCTTAGGTTTTATGGGTGAAGCTAAAATCAGAACCGGTTAAATGCTGCCGGGAAAGTGACTTCGCCGTGGGCGTCAGTCAGGGCATCTTCGGCCAGGGTGTAGAGCTGGAAAGCGGCTTCGGTGCCCGGCCAGCGGCAGTGGAGATCGTGGGCGGCGGCGGGTTTGAAGCCGAAACGGCCGTAGTAGGCCGGGTCACCGAGCACAACCACGGCGGCGTAACCAAATTCATTCAGTGAATCCAGCCCTTCGTAGATAAGCTTCTCACCCAGCCCCTGACGGCGCAGGGATTCGTCTACGGCCAACGGTGCCAGCCCGACCCAGTTGCGGTCTTCGCCTTTGATATCCACCGGGCAAAATGCGACGTAACCGACAACGCTTCCTTCATCATCCGTCGCCACCACGCCAAGCGTCAGCAACCCGTCTTCACGCAGCTCTTTGACCAGATCGGCTTCATCGCCACTCGGAAACGCACTGCGCAATAAACGGTCGATACCCGCAGCATCAATAGGGATTTCAGTACGAATTAGCATGTCTGCGCTACCGGAGCCACAGGCTCACGGTCCTCTTGTAAACCGGCTTCGATAAAGTCTGCCAGACGCATCAGGCCGCTTTTCAGCAGAACCGGCATGCTGTCGAGATCAATGGCATCCATCAGGTTCTTCACGTTCAGGCCAAGTTCAGTGTCGCCTTCAATGCGCAGGCGACGTTGGAAGAATAAGGTGTCGGGATCTTGTTTACGGGCGGCGATCAGCACCAGGTCATTAGCGTTGCCGCTGAAGCTGACGTCCGCTTCACCGTGCTCTCGAATCTTCAGTTTGCCCTCTTCGACGGTCATCAACCAGCTAAGGTTAAGATCGCTCACCTCGATTTTTAACCAGCGGTCTTCGAGGAAGTCCAGTTCGCCTTCGGCCAGCGCCTGACGGAACTGCCAGCTCAGCACTTGCTGCAAAACCTGTCGCTGTAGTGCAAAAGGCGTGAATTTTAATGGCACACTCAGCAGGGATGGCCCCTGACGCACCATACGTGCTCGTAGTTGTTGCAACACTGGCACTACTCCTTTCGGTAACTTTTCACAAACTGATTCGGTTACGATATGCGCTCTATTTTGCCACATCGTCCGTTTAGTTCAGCGGCCTGCATCAATAAATACTGCAACAGAAAGAAATCACACACAACACTCCGCGAAAGCGTACAGCGATCAACTCGGCAGAAACTGCCTCAAATCAAAATATTGCATTCATAGCTTCTCTAAAATGGTCAGCCTGTAAAACGCTCCCTGATGAATGATTTACGTCAGCGGATACTTCCCTTTTCATTCTTGCCGGTGCAGTGACTGCCGGTTAAAGCCAGGAACAGACGATGGAGCTACTTTGCCCGGCGGGCAATTTGCCTGCGTTAAAAGCGGCAATTGATAACGGTGCCGATGCGGTTTATATCGGTTTAAAAGATGACACCAACGCCCGCCACTTTGCCGGTCTGAACTTTACTGAGAAGAAATTGCAGGAGGCGGCCAGTTATGTCCATCGCCACCGCCGCAAACTGCATATTGCCATTAATACCTTTGCGCACCCTGACGGCTATCAGCGTTGGGAGCGTGCGGTAGATATGGCCGCGCAGCTCGGGGCCGATGTGCTGATCCTCGCTGATATTGCGATGCTTGATTACGCCGCCACCCGCTATCCGCACGTCGAGCGCCATGTCTCGGTGCAGGCCTCTGCGACAAATGACGAAGCCATACGATTTTATCAGCGCAATTTTGATGTCTCTCGCGTGGTGCTGCCGCGCGTACTGTCGATGCATCAGGTGCGCCAGTTGGCGCGCAGCAGCGTGGTTCCGCTGGAAGTGTTTGCGTTTGGCAGTCTGTGCATCATGGCCGAAGGCCGCTGCTATCTCTCCTCTTATCTGACCGGTGAGTCGCCAAATACGGTCGGTGCCTGCTCTCCGGCGCGGTTTGTGCGCTGGCAGCAAACGCCGCAGGGGATGGAATCGCGCCTTAATGACGTGCTGATAGACCGTTATGATGAAGGCGAAAATGCCGGGTATCCGACGCTGTGCAAAGGCCGTTATCTGGTCGATGGCGCGAAGTATCACGCGCTGGAAGAACCCACCAGCCTGAACACGCTGGAGCTGTTACCGGAGCTGTTCGCCGCCAATATTGCCTCGGTGAAAATCGAGGGGCGTCAGCGCAGCCCGGCCTATGTCAGCCAGGTCACACGCGTCTGGCGCGCCGCTATTGACCGCTGCAAGGCCGATCCGCAGGGCTTCACCACCGATGCAGAGTGGATGAAGCAGTTGGGTTCCATGTCGGAAGGTACGCAAACTACGCTTGGCGCGTACCATCGTAAATGGCAGTGATCGCAGGGAAAATGATGAAATATTCTTTAGGGGCCATTCTCTACTACTGGCCAAAAGCGGAAGTTGAGGCGTTTTATCAGGCCGCGGCCAGCAGCAGCGCCGAGGTGATTTATCTCGGGGAAAATGTCTGTACTAAACGGCGCGAAATGAAGGTTAATGACTGGATGGAGATCGCCCGTCAGCTGGCCGCCAGCGGCAAACAAGTGGTGCTCTCTACGCTGGCGTTGTTGCAGGCGCCGTCCGAACTCAATGAGCTGAAACGGTACGTCGAGAACGGCGAGTTTCTCATCGAAGCCAATGATTTTGGTGCGGTGAATATGGCGGCGGAGCGCAAGCTGCCGTTTGTCGTCGGCCATGCGCTCAACTGCTATAACGCGGTGACGCTGAAGATCCTGCAAAAACAGGGCATGACGCGCTGGTGTATGCCGGTTGAACTGTCCCGTGACTGGCTGATGAATCTGCTCAAACAGTGCGAAGAGCTGGGTATCCGCGATAAGTTCGAAGTCGAGGTACTCTCCTACGGCCATCTGCCGCTGGCCTACTCTGCCCGCTGCTTTACCGCACGTTCGGAGGATAAGGCGAAAGACGATTGCGAAACCTGCTGCATCAAGTATCCGCAGGGCCGCAAGGTGCTGTCGCAGGAGAACCAGCAAGTATTTGTGCTCAACGGCATTCAGACCCAGAGCGGTTATTGCTACAACCTCGGCAATGAGCTGACGTCGATGGAAGGGCTGGTGGATATTGTGCGGCTGTCGCCGGAAAGCCAGGAGACGTTGAAGATGCTGGAGACATTCCGCGCCAATGAGTGTGGTTTAACACCGGTAAGTCTGACAGATAAGGCTGACTGCAACGGTTACTGGCAGCGGGTCGCCGGCCTGGAGCTGGTGAAGTAATGTCTAAGCTGCCTGTACGGCAGTGAATATATTGTTCAGGCGCGGATTTCGCGCCTGTTTTATTTCTATCCGCCAAACATCATTAATCATTCTTCAGCGGTTTTTTGCGGTGCAGCAGAGTGCGTAACCGTCCGCTATCACGCAGTATTCCCAACCCAATTCCCAGCACCGTATAAACCGCCCCCAGCAGCAACAACATCAGCATATCGCTACCCACTTCGCTAAATGGCAGCCCCATCTGATTCACCCCGGCGATAGCTTTGGTCGCCCAGGTTGAAGGCAGCATGGATGAGATGCCCCGCACCCAGGTTGGCATAGCTTGCAGGGGCCAAATGGTCCCTGAAATATAGAATACCGGCATGGTAATAAAGGAGAGCGTCAGGTAGATCATCTCCACGCTGCGCAGGCACTCGGTGACCAGCTTCCCCAACCCGAGTACCGCCAGCAGGAACGGAAATGTCAGCATGATGATCTCGGGAATACTGGCGGTTTGCCGGTAACCCAGAACCCACGGCCAGAGCACAAACAGGACGATCGACAGAAAAAGCCAGATGGGGATCAGGGCGGATAACCCGCCGAGAAACACCGGGATCGCCGGTTTACCGTCAGGCGCACTGTTGAGCGTAATGTTGACGCGCACGCTGGCGATCAACAGGGAATGCTGCAACAACATGACCAACAGGCCGGGGAAAATGATCGCCGCAAAGCTGATGCCTGGGTTAAACAGATCCAGCGTTTGGCCGACGATCGGGGTGAGTAGCACGCTGGCCTGTTTGGCGGTAAAGCCGCTGTGCATCAGTAATTCTGTGTTGTATTGGGTGAGGATCGACTGATAGGCCGCGACGACGTCCTGCTCAATCTGCCCGTTCGCCAGCCGGTTGGTGGCATCGCCGTACACCGGGATCACGATATCCTGCCCGGCGAGGATCTTCTTCTCGAGATCCACCGGCATGATGATCACCGCAAACAGCTTACGCCATGCGAGATCCCGCTGGGCCTCTTCGACGCTGTCGTAGCTGTTGATTTTGATTTTCGGCGTGGCATCCAACTGACGGGTCAGCAGACGGCTGGCGCTGCTGTGGTCCTGATCGACTACCGCCACCGGTAAATCCCACACAGTGCGGTTGGCGTACACCGTACTCATGACGCAAAGCGAGAGCAAAAGCATCATCCACATCGGCTTATCGAGCATACCGGTCAGGACTTTGGTGAAAGTTTTCCAGTAGGTCCGCAACCATTGGCGCGTGGTCATTTTCCCGGCTCCTGTTTTTTCAGGCGCAGGTATAAGCGCTTATGCACCAGCAGACCGGTGATCAGCGGGTAAACCAACAAAATGGCACACACGCTGAAGATGGCGCTGGCCGGAACCTGCCGCAGGAAGATGTCGAACATGGCGTACAAGGCGTGCGTCAGGGGTTCGATATTGGAGATAATACGGGCAGGCCATGGCATGGAAAGTTCAGGCACCGCCATCCCCGAGAAGGTCAGTGCGATACTGACGAAGATCCCCATCATGGTATACGCCGTGATGGTGGTGCTGGTGAAGGTAAACAGCAGCAGGCCGATGCTCTGCGCTGAAATCACATAAAAGAAACCGATCAGCACCATAAATAACGGATTACCGCTGACCCGCGCATCGAAGAAGCCAACCAGCATGGCGATTTCCACCATCAGCAAGGTGGTAAAGCACAGCGTATAAGGCGCCAGTTTTCCCAACAGGGCAAAAGTGAAGGAAGGTGCACCGATCAGTGACTGGCTGCGGGCCATCACGTAGATCATGCAGGTGACAGTAAACAGCTGGATCAGGTGAATGGTGGCGGCGAATTGCTGGTAGTAAATGTAGCTGCCACTGGCGTTGAACAGACTGCCATAAGAGAGCTCGACGCTGGCCAGAGGCGGCACGGTTTTACCGATTTCATTAGCAATGATCGAACGATATTGGGTGTTGAGTTCAGTGATAAGCCCGCTGAAGTCCTGCGTGGAGTAAAGCCCGGCTCCGTAAAAAAGCGCGTTGTAATAAAGCACGACACTTGGCTGCTTGCCTGAGAGCGCATCGGCTTCGAAGTCTGGCGGAATGTAGAGCAGTGCGTAATCCTGAGCGGTACGCAGCCGGTGCTCGGCTTGCGGCAAGCCATCATCAAAGGCCTGAACGTGCGCATGCGAACCGGCGTCGAGGTTACGGGTCAGCGTTTTCGATAAAGTACTATGATCGTTATCCACTACCGACACCGGCAGGTCCAGCAATGTTCCTTCGGAGAAGTTGCTGCTGATGAGTACAAACAGCAGCAGCGGAAATATCCAGCCCAGCCAGTGGATCACCGGTTTACGAAAGGCATGGCGCGTTTCGCGGGTGAAAGAACGCGAGAAGCAACGCCAGCCGGCTTTTACCCGGAGCATCGCCACTACTCTTTCCAGTTCCACAGGGCGCTCATTCCCTGCCTTAGGTTAGGAATAGGTTTTGCCGGATAGAGGCGAACTTCAAAGGTTTTCAGGTCAAAATCGCCGGTGGCACGAGTGGCGCGCTTGGTGGCGTAATCCCCAAGCGGGGCGATGTAGCGCACTTCGGCATCAATCATTTGGTTATTCAACGCCGGGACGCGGATCTGAATTTTGTCACCCTTATGCACACCGGCCAGAATATTTTCCCGCAGGTTAAAAACAAAATAGGCATCCCGCAGGCGGATCAAGGTCAGTAATGGGCTACCGGCATTTTGCAGTTCGCCCACTTCGACGGGGATCGGACCCACTTCGCCATCGACTGGCGCCTTGACCAGCAGGTCATCCGTCTGTGCTTTGACTTCCAGCAGATCCTCTTCGGCCTGACGTAACTGGGCGGCATAGTTTTCACGCTGTTCAACGCGATCACCGTTGATACCTTCATCCAGGTTGGCTTTCGCCACTAAGACCTGCTGGTAGGCGCTGTCGCGTGCGCGGCGTGCGTCTTCTAAATCTGACGCCGAAATAAAGCCTTTGGCCGCCACTTTGGCGTTACGGTTATAGAGATCGCGAGCGTTGATGTACTCCGCCTGCGCCTGCGCCAGCGTGGCCTTCAGATTGCGGATGCTCTCTTCGCGGGTGCCGTTCACCGATAAATCCAGCTGTGCTTTGGCCTGATCACGGGCAGCTTCCAGCGCACGTAACTGCGCCATCAGTTCGGGGCTGTCGAGGGTGATCAAAAGTTGTCCGGTTTTGACGTCATCGCCGCGTTCGACGTGGCGCTCAATCACCCGGCCTTTGGCTTTGGAGGCCACGATAACTTCAGGGGCATCCACTTCGCCCTGCAATAAGAGATCCTGGTTACCGGCGCGAAAAAGTACCGCCAGTGAAATAGCCACCGCGACCAGCAGCAGGGTCAGCAACATTCTTTTACTCATGGAGTTAACTTCCTTTGTGACTGCCAGCGGCAGACCTCAGCCAGACCGGGGATCGGTGCGGATCGTTGGCGTTTCCTTTTCCATCGGCCGGATCCCTGGCTGCTGGCTTCATCAGGGGATGAATGAAGAGCAGGTATGATAACGGGATGCAGAGAGGCTCTTTTAACACGAAACAGCATATTCATTAAAATTATAGATCAAACCATTTGTATTAATACAAATGCGCGTTTCGGCCTGCGCAGAGCACAAATCAGGTATTCAGCGGAAGTTTAATCGGTAATACTCAGCTGTATAATTAGCGGGCGAATAGCTTCGCCCCTCACCCATCAACGAGTGAGCGATAACGATGTCTGATACAAAGACCGTACCTTTATCCGTGCTGGACCTGGCCCCGGTGCCACAAGGTTCCAGCCCGAAGCAGGCGTTCCAGTCCTCCCTGGACTTAGCCCAACATGCCGAAAAATGGGGCTATCAACGTTACTGGATGGCGGAGCATCACAATATGACCGGCATCGCCAGCGCGGCAACCTCGGTGTTGCTCGGCTTTATTGCCGGTGGCACCAAAACCATCCGCGTCGGTTCCGGTGGCGTAATGTTACCCAACCACTCCCCGCTGGTGATTGCTGAACAATTCGGTACGCTGGCCACACTCTATCCTGACCGTGTGGATTTGGGCCTTGGCCGCGCGCCGGGTACCGACCAGCGCACCATGATTGCCCTGCGCCGTCATCTCTCTGGCGAAGTGGATAACTTCCCGCAAGATGTGCAGGAGTTGCAGCACTATTTCGCCGATGTACAGCCAGGTCAGCCGGTGCAGGCCGTACCGGGCCAGGGTTTACATGTGCCGCTATGGTTGCTGGGTTCAAGCCTCTACAGCGCGCAGCTGGCCGCAGCACTCGGCTTACCGTTTGCCTTCGCATCACACTTTGCGCCGGATATGTTGCATCAGGCGCTGGCAATTTACCGCAGTCAGTTCAAGCCCTCAGAGCAGTTGCAACAGCCCTACGCCATGGTATGTATCAATGCAATCGCTGCGGATACCGACGAAGAAGCCCGCCGCATGTTTACGTCCAATCAGCAACAGTTCATCAATCTACGCCGTGGTAATCCGGGCAAGCTGCCGGCGCCGGTCGATAATATAGAGAGTCTGTGGTCTGCATCAGACCGCTTTGGTGTTGATCAGGCGCTGCGATTGTCGGTCGTGGGTAATAAAGAGACAGTCCGTGCCGGTCTGCAAGCCATATTGCGTGAGACCGAAGCGGATGAGCTGATGATTAACGGCCAGATTTTCGATCATCAGGCGCGCCTGCATTCGTTTGACATTGTCTCTCAGTTGCAAGGCGATTTGGTGAAAGAAGTACGCATCGGCTGATTTCGCAAACTTCCCATCGCCTGTTGTGCAGGCATAAAAAAACCAGCCCGAAGGCTGGTTTTTATTTATCTGTTGCTTGCCGGAGCAGACGTCAGATTATGCGTCAGTCGTACGACGTGGCGCACGGCTTGGTGGACGACGTTCACCAGCAGGTGCAGCAGCACCGCCTTCACGACGTTCCGCAGGACGACCACGGCCACCCTCACGACGCTCACCGCTGAAAGAACGTGGTGGAGCACCGTTACCGCGACGCTCGCCACCAGCACCTGCAGCACCAGGTGCACCAGCAGGACGTTCACGACGTGCAGCTTGTGGCTGTGCATCGCCCAGCAACTGCATGTTCATCGGCTTATTCAGAATACGGGTGCGGGTGAAATGAGACAAAATCTCGCCCGGCATGCCTTTCGGCAACTCGATCGTTGAATGCGAAGAGAACAGCTTGATGTTACCAATGTAACGGCTGCTGATGTCGCCTTCGTTAGCAATTGCGCCAACGATATGACGAACTTCAACACCATCATCGCGGCCTACTTCGATGCGATACAGTTCCATTTCGCCAGCGTCACGACGTTCGCGACGTGGTGCACCATCACGGGAAGCTGCGCCATCACGTGCAGGACGATCACCATCACGTGATGGACGACGGTCGCCGCTACGATCGGCACGATCAGCACGCTCGTCAAATTCACGACGTGGTGGACGGCTTTTGAAGACCTGATCAGCAGGAACGATCAGTGGACGTTCGCCTTGTGCCATTTTCAGCAGTGCAGCAGCCAGCGTTTCGATGTCCAGCTCTTCTGTAGGTTGCAGTTTAGCCAGCAACGCGCGGTACTGATCCAGATCGCCGCTTTCCAGTTGTTGCTGAACTTTTGCAGCGAACTTAGCAAGACGACGCTCACCCAGTACATCTGCAGTAGGGATTTCAACTTCTGGAATGGTCAGCTTCATGGTGCGTTCAATGTTACGCAGCAGGCGACGTTCGCGGTTCTCAACAAACAGCAACGCACGGCCAGCACGACCGGCACGACCGGTACGGCCGATACGGTGAACGTAAGATTCAGAGTCCATCGGGATGTCATAGTTAACAACCAGGCTGATACGTTCTACATCGAGACCACGTGCTGCCACGTCGGTTGCGATCAGAATGTCCAGACGGCCATCTTTCAGACGTTCCAGAGTCTGCTCACGCAGGGACTGGTTCATGTCACCATTCAGCGCTGCACTGTTATAGCCGCTACGTTCAAGCGCTTCAGCCACTTCCAGGGTTGCATTTTTGGTACGCACGAAAATAATCGCCGCATCAAAATCTTCTGATTCAAGGAAACGTACCAACGCTTCGTTTTTACGCAGACCATGAACAGACCAGTAGCTCTGGCTGATGTCAGGGCGAGTAGTTACGCTAGATTGAATGCGTACTTCCTGCGGATCTTTCATGAAACGACGGGTAATGCGACGAATCGCTTCCGGCATGGTGGCAGAGAACAGCGCGGTCTGATGGTCAGCCGGGATCTGCGCCATGATGGTTTCAACATCTTCGATGAAGCCCATGCGCAGCATTTCATCGGCTTCATCCAGCACCAGGCCACTCAGGTTAGAGAGGTTAAGGGTGCCGCGTTTCAGGTGGTCCAGCAGACGGCCTGGGGTACCCACAACAATTTGTGGACCCTGACGCAGTGCGCGCAGTTGGACGTCATAGCGTTGGCCGCCGTAAAGGGCAACCACATTCACGCCATGCAAATGTTTAGCGAAATCAGTACAAGCTTCGGCAACCTGAACAGCCAGTTCACGGGTTGGAGCCAATACCAGAATCTGTGGAGCCTTCAGATCAGGCTTAATGTTGTGCAGCAATGGCAGCGCGAAGGCCGCAGTTTTACCAGAACCGGTTTGTGCCATACCCAATACGTCACGACCATTTAACAGGTGCGGGATACATTCGGATTGGATCGGTGATGGTTTTTCGTAGCCCAGATCAGTCAGGGCGGCAATGATAGGAGCAGACAGCCCCAGGTCAGCAAAAGAGGTTTCAAACTCAGTAGTCATGTACACGTGCCTCATTAATAATGGCAGCCAGTCTACATAACTCGTCGAGAAAATTTTCAGTCATTTTCATTGAAAAGTGTGAACCGGCTCAAATTAGATTATAAAACGAACAAAGCAACCCTCGCCCGTTAAGGCGCTTAAAAATGGATAAACCATGGTTAAGAAGGCTGATTGGTGTCGTCAGCTATTGCTGGTCCGATTCTGATAGGTCGTCTTGCTCTTGGCCTAAAAGCGCCAATTCCAACAATGCATAGCGGTGCTCAACAAAATTATGAACGTTGTTAGCTACCGTCAGTTTGAACAGTGCCAGGGCGCTGTTCTTGTCCCCCAGACTTAGGTAATGCTTACCTAAATAGAAGTCAGTTTCACTGAGATGCTCAGCGAGCGAAGTGTTATCCGTTGCTTCCGCCTTTAGGCGTTCCATCAGCGTTGCTTCGCTGATCTTACCTAGGTAGAATTCGACGATATTCCATCCCCATTGTCCTCTGTCCGCTTTGTCATAACGCTGTTGCAGCGCTACGTCGGCATTCTTGGGATTGATTTCTCGCTCCGCAAGGTAAAGCCATAAAGAACGGAAGGGATCATTTGGATCGTCTCGATAAAACGCCTGCAGATCATCCTGCGCTAACGAGAATCGACCACCATAATACAGTGCGATACCTCGGTTCAAACGCGCGTAGTTGTAAGTTGGATCAAGCTCTAGTACAGAATCAAACGCTTCATAGGCAGCATCGAAGTTGCCTGCCTGCGTTAGGTAAATCCCCAGGTAGTTAAAAACTTCTGGCATATCAGGACGAATAGACAGCGCTTGTGAAAAATCATTTCGCGCTAACGCTCTAAGTCCAAGACTATCATACAGCACACCGCGCTCATATAATAGCTGTGCGCGTTCATCGTCAGTCAGCGCCCGGCTGGCAAGAATTTGTTCCATACGTGCCAGGATAACTTCCTGCTGCAACGTGGGCTGCAATGGGATAGCCAGAACTTCGTTTTTACGCCAATCATGGTTGCTGCATCCTGCCAACATAAGTGCTGTCGCAACATAACACCAGCGCAAGAAAGGCTTCATTTCTACTCCCGAAGACAAACATTGGATTAACATCCTGTCATCCGCCTGCTTAACACGACCGCATCCTGCGCTCATGATACGAACAGTTCCCTGCCTCAAAGCAGGGAACTGTAAAACTTCTGTTACAGAAATTTATTCTGCTGGAGACTCAGTGGGTTCACCCTGGCTCGGCGCTACAGCATCTTTCATGCTCAAGCGAACGCGACCCTGGCGATCAACTTCGACAACTTTGACCGGAACTTCTTGACCCATTTGCAGATAGTCGGTCACTTTATCAACGCGTTTGTCAGCGATTTGAGAAATGTGAACCAGACCTTCTTTACCGCCACCGATGGCAACAAATGCGCCAAACTCGACGATACGGGTCACTTTACCCTGATAGATACGGCCAACTTCAACTTCAGCAGTGATTTCTTCGATGCGACGGATAGCGAATTTCGCTTTCTCACCGTCAGTCGCAGCGATTTTAACTGTACCATCATCTTCAATTTCAATGGTAGTACCGGTTTCTTCAGTCAGCGCACGGATGACAGAACCACCTTTACCGATCACGTCCTTGATTTTATCAGGGCTGATCTTAATGGTATGAATACGTGGTGCAAACTGAGAGATATCACCACGCGGGGTGCTGATAGCCTGTTCCATTACGCCCAGAATGTGCAGACGCGCACCCTTAGCCTGGTTCAGAGCAACCTGCATGATTTCGCGGGTGATGCCTTCAATTTTAATGTCCATCTGCAGAGCGGTAATGCCGTCGCGGCTACCGGCTACTTTAAAGTCCATGTCGCCCAGATGATCTTCGTCACCCAAAATGTCAGACAGAACAACAAAGCTGTCGCCTTCTTTAACCAGACCCATTGCGATACCCGCAACAGCGGCTTTAATCGGCACGCCTGCATCCATCAGGGCCAGAGATGCGCCACAAACAGAAGCCATAGAAGATGAACCATTAGATTCGGTGATTTCAGACACCACACGTACGGTGTACGGGAAGTCTTCTGGTTTTGGCATCATCGCCAACACGCCGCGTTTCGCCAGACGACCGTGACCAATTTCACGGCGTTTAGGCGAACCCACCATCCCGGTCTCACCAACGGAGTACGGAGGGAAGTTGTAGTGGAACAGGAAGCTGTCAGACTTCTCGCCCATCAGCTCATCCAGGTTCTGCGCGTCACGTGCAGTACCCAGAGTAGCTGTCACCAGCGCCTGAGTTTCACCACGGGTGAACAGTGCCGAACCGTGGGTACGTGGCAGAACGCCAGTACGCACGTCCAAACCACGGATCATGTCTTTTTCACGGCCATCGATACGTGGCTCGCCACGCAGAACACGGCTACGTACCACGTGCTTCTCGATGCTGCCCAGCAGGTCAGAGATTTCACCAGCGTCCAGCGCTTCATCTTCCGCTTGCAGAGTTTGAACCACTTCAGCTTTGATAACGTTGATCTGAGCGTAACGATCTTGTTTGTCAGTGATCAGGTATGCATCACCTAAACGAGATTCTGCCAGTGCCGCTACGCGAGCATGCAGCTCAGCATTAACGACTTCAGGCTTCCAATCCCATTTCGCTTTACCGACTTCAGCAACCAGAGAGTTGATGTTATCGATAACGATTTGTTGTTGTTCGTGACCGAACACCACAGCGCCCAGCATCTGGTCTTCACTCAATACATCAGCTTCAGACTCAACCATCAGTACCGCACCTTTGGTACCGGCAACCACCAGGTCCAGACTACTGACTTTCAGTTCATCCGCAGTTGGATTCAGAACATACTGGTCGTTGATGTAACCGACTCGAGCTGAACCAATTGGGCCGCTGAACGGAATACCAGACAGGCTCAATGCAGCAGAAGCGCCAATCATCGCAACGATGTCAGGGTTAACTTGTGGGTTCAGAGAAACCACGGTCGCAATCACCTGAACTTCATTCAGGAAACCTTCTGGGAACAGAGGGCGAATTGGACGGTCAATCAGACGGGAAGTCAGGGTTTCGCCTTCACTTGGACGGCCTTCACGACGGAAGAAGCTGCCCGGGATACGACCAGCAGCGTAAGTACGCTCCTGATAGTTAACCGTCAGTGGGAAGAAGCTTTGGCCTGGTTTTGCTTTTTTCTGGCCAACAACAGTAACAAATACTGCGGTGTCGTCCATGCTAACCATAACGGCTGCGGTTGCCTGACGAGCCATCATGCCGGTTTCCAGCGTGACGGTATGTTGACCGTATTGGAACTTACGAATAGTCGGATTAAGCAATGTAATATCCTTTCATTTGACGCGCAGCTGTTATGACAGCAGTTCACGCCAGTAAATACCCGAACTTCTCACTACATCCTCGCGACTAATGACAATCCTTATTTCTCTTCGCGGAAATAAAGCCTCTCATTAGCCGCGCGAACCTCTGTAACGGAAGATCACGTGATAATAAATTCTATAAAAACAACAACGCTACAGTAACCTGATTTGCAGTCGCTTCCTAGAATAAAGGGGCCAATTGGCCCCTTTACACTGAAACTCGCTAGATTAGCGACGCAGACCCAGACGCTCGATCAGGCTGGTATAACGTGCTACATCTTTACGCTTCAGGTAATCCAGCAGTTTACGACGCTGAGAAACCATACGCAGCAGACCACGACGGCTGTGGTGATCTTTTTTGTGCTCTGCGAAGTGACCTTGCAGATGGTTAATTTGAGCAGTCAGCAAAGCAACCTGAACTTCTGAAGAACCACTGTCGTTAGTGCCACGACCGAAGTCTGTAACGATTTGAGCTTTAGCTTCAACGCTTAGAGACATAATCATACTCCAAAATATTATAGATAAATAAACGGGCGCCGATCTCTAATTCAGCTACCCAATGCATAAGCTGCGCTATTCTACTCTTTGCATTATACGATCGCAAGATGAGCAGAACGTGCTTACTCGGTGTATTCAACCACCAAACGACGCGGCGCTACACGGCCATCATCGTCAATCTCACCAACGCCGATGAACTTACGCTCTTCGCCCTCAGTGATGCGCACCATACCTGACGTTGGGGCACCCGAAGCCTGAACCGGTTGGCCCTGCTTCACGTAACCTGCCACGACAGATAAAAGATTCACCTCAGGGAAGTCCTCACAAGCACTGTCCATAGGTAACAACAGAGGATCCAACAACAGACGCGGCTCAATGCCTTCGACTTCCGCCTGTGCGATCAACTCATGCAGTTTCTCCATCGTGACCATCCTTTCAGCAGGATAGGTTGCAACCTGAACACGACGAAGATAGGTAACGTGCGCTCCGCAACCGAGCTTCTCCCCCAGGTCATCCACAATGGTGCGAATGTAAGTCCCTTTCGAGCAGTGAATTTCCAACTCAACTTCAACCCCTTCCCAACGAATGAACTTCAGTTCATACACGGTGATCGGGCGGGACTCGCGAGGAACTTCGATACCCTGACGGGCGTACTCGTACAGTTTTTTCCCTTCATATTTCAATGCTGAATACATTGAAGGGATCTGTTGAGTTTCTCCGCGAAAACTCTCTAAGGCGTCATCCAACTGCTGCTGGCTAAAACTGACGTCACGCTCCGAGATAATCTGACCTTCCGCATCAGAGGTATCCGTGCGTTGCCCCATACGGGCGACGACCAGATAGCGTTTATCTGAATCTAACAGAAAGCGGGAGAATTTAGTGGCTTCGCCCAAACAGAGTGGCAACATACCGGTTGCCAGGGGATCAAGGGCACCGGTGTGTCCCGCACGGTTGGCGTTATAAAGACGTTTTACTTTTTGCAGTGCATCGTTAGAGGACAATCCAAGAGATTTGTCCAATAACAGTACGCCGTGGATATCACGGCCGCGGCGGCGTGGGCGACTCATTATGCTTCCTCGTCGTCGCCTGCAGCTGAACGACGTTCAGCATCGTTCTTCACGACGTTAGTCACAAGGTTCGACATGCGCATGCCTTCAACCAATGAGTTGTCGTAAGCAAAAGTCAGCTCAGGGACAACGCGCAGACGCATCGCTTTGCCGACCAACGTACGGATAAAACCAGACGCATCCTGCAGGGCTCTGATGCCGTTTTTAACACGATCGGGATCATGATTATCCGTGGTCAGCACATCAAGGAAAGTCACGAACACTTTGGCATACGCCAGGTCACGGGACACTTCAACGCCGGAAACGGTGGCCATGCCAACGCGCGGATCTTTCACTTCACGCTGTAAAATAATGGCGATTTCTTTTTGCATCTCCTGAGAGACGCGTTGGGTACGACTAAATTCTTTTGCCATGATAAGACTCCTTCAGACAATTTCCAGACAAAGAGGGGGGCTCAAGGCCCCCCAACTGGATACAAGCGACGTCGCTAAAATTACGCGATGGTACGTTTGATCTCGATGATTTCGAAGACTTCGATCACATCACCAGCACGCACATCGTTGTAGTTCTTCACGCCGATACCACATTCCATGCCGTTACGAACTTCGGCAACGTCATCTTTGAAGCGGCGCAGGGATTCCAGCTCACCTTCGTAGATCACCACGTTGTCACGCAGTACACGGATTGGGTTGTTACGCTTAATCATACCTTCAGTAACCATACAGCCGGCAATTGCACCGAATTTCGGTGACTTGAATACGTCACGAACTTCAGCCAGACCGATGATTTGCTGTTTGTATTCCGGCGCCAACATACCGCTCATTGCCTGTTTAACTTCGTCAATCAGGTTATAGATAACGGAATAGTAACGCAGATCCAGGCTTTCATTTTCGACAACACGACGGGCTGAAGCATCAGCACGGACGTTGAAGCCGAGGATGATAGCACGAGAAGCCGCTGCCAGCGTCGCATCGGTTTCGGTAATACCACCGACGCCCATACCGACAATCTTGACTTTAACTTCGTCAGTTGACAGCGCTTGCAACGCATCAGAGATCGCTTCGCAAGAACCTTGTACGTCAGATTTCAGCACGATGTTAAGTTCAGAAACCTCACCTTCGGTCATGTTAGCAAACATGTTTTCCAGTTTAGATTTCTGCTGGCGAGCCAGTTTCACTTCGCGGAATTTACCCTGACGATACAGCGCAACTTCACGGGCTTTCTTCTCATCACGTACAACGGTAACTTCATCACCCGCAGCCGGAACGCTGGACAGACCCAACACTTCCACTGGGATAGAAGGACCCGCAGACATAATGTCGCGGCCCATTTCGTCACGCATTGCACGAACACGGCCGTATTCGAAGCCACAAAGAATGATATCGCCTTTGTTCAGCGTACCTTCCTGAACCAGCACGGTTGCAACCGGACCACGACCTTTATCCAGGAAGGATTCAATCACTACACCGTTTGCCATGCCGCTACGAACCGCTTTCAGTTCGAGAACTTCAGCTTGCAGCAAGATGGCATTCAACAGTTCATCAATACCTGTACCGGCTTTCGCAGACACGTGGATGAACTGAGACTCACCGCCCCACTCTTCTGGCATAACGCCATACTGAGAAAGCTCGGTACGAACGCGATCTGGATCAGCGTCAGGCTTGTCAATTTTGTTAACAGCAACCACGATTGGCACACCAGCAGCTTTCGCATGCTGTACGGCTTCGATGGTTTGCGGCATCACGCCATCATCTGCGGAAACGACCAGAACTACGATGTCAGTCGCCTTGGCACCACGAGCACGCATTGAGGTAAATGCGGCGTGTCCTGGAGTATCCAGGAAGGTGATCATGCCGTTTTCAGTTTCAACGTGATAAGCACCAATGTGCTGGGTAATACCGCCAGCTTCGCCTGCTGCGACTTTCGTTGAACGAATGTAGTCAAGCAGAGAGGTTTTACCATGGTCAACGTGGCCCATGATGGTCACAACCGGAGCACGTGGCTCAGCAGCAGTTGACGCACCGGTATCACGGTCACTCATCAGCGCTTCTTCCAGCTCGTTTTCACGACGCAGGATAACTTTATGGCCCATCTCTTCAGCAACCAACTGAGCAGTTTCCTGATCAATAACCTGGTTGATGGTGGCCATTGCACCCAGTTTCATCATGGTTTTGATGACCTGAGAACCTTTAACTGCCATCTTGTTAGCCAGTTCAGCAACAGTAATGGTTTCACCCACTACAACGTCGCGGTTCACTGCAGCGACAGGCTTGTTGAAGCTCTGTTGCAACGTGCTTGGCTTACGCTTGCCTTTACCATTACGGCCAACAGCGCGTGCTTCTTCACGGTCGGCTTTAGATTCAGACAGTTTATTGCCTTTCTTCTGCTTAGTGGCTTTGCCACCACGGGTACGGCTGCGACGTTCGCCTTCAACTTTGGCGTCATTTTCGTCTTCAGCTGCACGGGCGTGCGTAGAAGTGGTGACATGATAGTCAGCAGATTCGGATTCACTTGGCGCAACAACTTCAGTCCAAACACCAGAGTCAGCCATTTTACGGGCTTCTTCTGCAATGCGTTTGGCATTTTCTTCAAGTTTGCGTTGTGCTTCTTCTTCCGTTTTGCGTTTCAGCTCTGCGGCTTCAGCTTCACGGCGTGCTTTATCTGCCTGAGCTGGTTTGGTTACTTCATCTGTATGTTGATTTGTCACTTTGTCTTTTTCCGCTGCGTCGCGCTTAGCTTTTTCAGCGGCCTCACGTTTGGCTTGCTCTTCGGCGGCACGCTTCGCTTTTTCCTGAGCTTCGCGTTGGGCTTGCTCTGCTACTGCACGCTGTGCCTGTTCTTCCGCTTCACGCTTCGCCTGCTCTTCCGCTTCGGCCTGGGCAACTTCTGCTTCGGTCATATCACGTTTAACATAAGTGCGTTTCTTGCGGACTTCGATTTGCACCGATTTACTCTTCCCGCCGGTGCTCGGAATGTTCAGTGTACTACGCGTTTTGCGTTGTAACGTCAGCTTGTTTGGAACACTTCCGTTTCCACGGTTCAAGTGCGCCAGCAATGTCTCTTTTTCTTGCTGGGTGACAGAGTCAGCTTCAGACTTGTCGATCCCTGCATCAGCAAATTGCTGTACCAGGCGATCAACCGGAGTTTGAATCTCTGCTGCCAGCGATTTTACGGTTACATCTGTCATGCTGTTCCTTCCTGCTACAGTTTATTACGCATTGTCGCCAAACCAGCAGATATTGCGTGCGGCCATGATAAGTTCACCAGCCTGTTCGTCGCTAAGACCTTCAATATCTGCCAGATCGTCAACACCCTGCTCGGCAAGATCTTCCAGCGTACAAACCCCTTGCGCAGCCAGTTTAAATGCCATGCTACGTTCGAGACCCGCCAGGTTCAGCAAATCTTCAGCAGGCTTATTGTCGCCGAGACTTTCTTCCTGAGCCAAGGCCAAGGTAGTTAATGCTTCTTTTGCACGTTCGCGCAGCGCATCTACCGTGTCTTCGTCCAGACCATCGATTTCAAGCAATTCTTTCATTGGCACATAAGCCAATTCTTCAAGCGTTGAGAAACCTTCTTCCACCAATACTGTGGCAAAATCTTCATCGATAGCCAGATACTTGGTGAAGGTCTCAATCGCGGCATGAGCCTCGGCCTGATGTTTGGCCTGCAGGTCGTCCGCAGTCATTACGTTCAGTTCCCAGCCGCTTAACTGAGAGGCTAAACGTACGTTTTGACCATTACGGCCAATCGCCTGTGCCAGGTTGCTGGCTTCAACGGCGACATCCATTGTGTGCTTGTCTTCATCGACTACGATAGATGCTACATCAGCAGGTGCCATAGCGTTGATGACAAACTGGGCAGGATTATCATCCCATAATACGATATCAATGCGCTCGCCGCCTAATTCGCTGGAAACAGCCTGAACGCGGGCACCACGCATACCGACGCAAGCACCGATAGGATCGATACGCTTGTCGTTGGTTTTTACGGCAATTTTAGCGCGTGAACCCGGATCGCGGGCAGCGGCTTTAATTTCAATTAACTCTTCGCCGATTTCCGGTACTTCAATGCGGAACAGTTCGATCAGCATTTCATTACGTGAACGGCTAACAAAAAGTTGAGCACCGCGTGCTTCTGGACGCACGTCATAGAGCACACCGCGAATACGGTCACCAGAACGGAAGTTCTCACGTGGCAGCATATCTTCACGCAGGATAACGGCTTCGGCATTGCTGCCTAAGTCGAGAGCGATACTGTCACGGTTAACTTTCTTAACAACACCAGTAACGATCTCACCTTGCTGCTCACGGAACTGCTCAACGACCATGGCGCGTTCAGCTTCACGTACCTTCTGTACGATAACCTGCTTAGCAGTTTGAGTCGTGATACGGTCGAAGGTAACGGATTCGATCTGATCTTCGATGTAACCGCCTAATTCGATAGACGGATCTTCGTATTGAGCAGCTTCGATCGTGATTTCACGGGTCGGTTGCGTAACTTCACTAACGGCAACCCAACGGCGGAAGGTGTCAAAATCACCGGTTTTACGATCGATGGTGACGCGGACTTCAATTTCCTGTTCGTACTTTTTCTTAGTCGCTGTCGATAACGCAGTTTCCAGCGCTTCAAAAATCTTCTCGCGCGGGAGGGATTTTTCATTAGAAACCGCTTCTACAACAGCCAGAATCTCTTTGTTCATCCTAGTTGCCTCATCCAAACTTTAAAAGTGGGGTACCAGGTTCGCTTTCTGGATGTTGCTCAGCGCGAACACTTCATCTTTGCCTTCCACAGTAACCGTGATCATTTCGCCTTCGACAGCTTTGATTATTCCCTGCCATTTACGACGGTTCTGCATAGCCATTCGCAATACCACGCTCACCTCTTCACCGAGAAAACGTTGGTAATGTTCAGCTGTAAACATCGGGCGATCTAGGCCAGGAGAGGAAACTTCCAGATTGTAAGCCACAGTGACCGGGTCTTCGACATCCAGTACCGCGCTAACCTGGTGGCTGACATCAGCACAATTATCAACTGTGATCCCGTCGTCACTATCAATATAGATGCGTAGCGTCGATTGGCGAGCCCGTACGAACTCGATGCCTACCAGCTCAAAGCCTAATGCTTCAACCGGTGCTGAAATCATCTCTGTTAATTTTTGTTCTAATGTGGACAAGCCCACCCCCAAGACATAAAAAAAGGGCCTAATAGCCCAGTGATTCTGCTGCCAAATAACAAAAAACCCCGATAAATCGGGGCTTTATGAAACTGGACCCTGTTTGCCGCATAGCGGCTTCGGTACAACTTTCGAAAGTGTTATTTTCAAATTGAAGCTTTCAAAGTGGAGCTGCAGAACATCACAGGAAGATACTGAAAGTCTATTTGAAATAAACACTTAGGGAAAGTGGTTGCGGGGGCCGGATTTGAACCGACGACCTTCGGGTTATGAGCCCGACGAGCTACCAGGCTGCTCCACCCCGCGTCCGAAAACGTGGCAAATACTACGCCGATAACCGCTAAAAAGCAAGTTATCACAAAGATTGGTACCGAGGACGGGACTTGAACCCGTAAGCCCATTCGGGCACTACCACCTCAAGGTAGCGTGTCTACCAATTCCACCACCTCGGCACTTTTTTTTTTCACAATCGCTTTTACTGTCCAAGTATAAGCCATTGATTGAAAAGCTTACTTCCACTTCTTAGCAAGAACAATCACATCAAAAGCTACAGATTAGTGAGGAACATCACTGTTAGGCGCTGGAGGAGCCGCTGGCGCAGTTGTAGTCTGCTCAGTTTTCGCTGGCTGACCTAAATTTTCCCACTCACTACCTTGTTGGCCCTTATGTGTACTCATGTTCCCAAGGATCAGACTAATGACGAAAAAAAGCGCCGCCAGAACAGCTGTCGTACGGGTCATGAAGTTACCGGAACCACTCGAACCGAACAATGTGCCAGAAGCACCTGCTCCGAAAGAGGCTCCCATATCAGCACCTTTACCTTGTTGTAGCATAACCAGAGCGACAAGCCCGATAGCCACGATAAGGAAAATCACCAGAAGAGCTTCGTACATAGTAGTACCTGTATCCTTGCGGGTTCACCGCGTGCCAATTGCTTCTCACCAATTTAGTGGGTTTTAACGACCCACTGAAGCGGGTGTGAATACTAACCAAAGGCGTATGGTGACGCAAGGGCAATTTGAAGAGGATTGTGCGTTTGCGGAAAAAAACGCCAAAAGGAGCGAAACTGCCGTGTCAGGATCAATCACAGGCTGTTTTTTGTACTAAAAACAGCCTGTGATTTTTTTGTATCCTGCGATTTTTTAACAGGTTACGCCTTAGACGATTTCACCGCATCGGCAATACGGTTAGCGAGCATTTCAACCAGTGCACCATCTTCACCTTCAACCATGACGCGAATCAGCGGTTCTGTGCCCGATTTACGCAACAGTACCCGGCCGCGCCCTGCCAATTCTTTCTCAACTTCTGCGGTGACGCGTTTCACCTCTTCGGTTTCCAGCGGATCATGTTCACCGCTGAAATGCACATTAACCAGGATTTGCGGCAGCAGCTTCATGCCACTGCAGAGATCCTTCAGGCTCATGTGATTGCGCACTATCGCCGTCAGAACTTGTAAACCCGCGACAATACCGTCACCAGTGGTGGTTTTGTCCAGCAAGATCACATGCCCAGAATTTTCAGCACCGATGCGCCAGCCCTTCTCCTGCATTTTTTCCAACACATAACGGTCGCCGACTTTAGCTCGCGCAAAAGGAATACCCAGCTGTTTTAGGGCGAGTTCCAAGCCCATATTGCTCATCAAGGTGCCCACAGCGCCGCCTTTTAGTTGGCCCTGACGCAGCCCTTCACGGGCAATGATGTAAAGGATTTGGTCACCGTCAACTTTATTACCTTCATGGTCAACCATGATCAGACGATCGCCGTCACCATCAAACGCCAGGCCAACATCGGCCTTTTCGGCCAATACGCGTTGCTGCAACTGACGAACATCTGTAGCGCCGCACTCTTCGTTGATGTTCATCCCGTCGGGTTCACAACCAATCGCAATAACTTTCGCACCCAGTTCACGCATTACGCTTGGCGCGATGTGGTAGGTGGCACCATTGGCACAGTCGACCACAATTTTCAGGCTGTTGAGATTCAGTTCACTGGGGAAAGAGCCTTTGCAAAATTCAATATAGCGCCCTGCAGCATCAACGATACGACTGGCTTTACCCAATTCCGCAGACTCAACGCAGGTGAGCGGTTTTTCCATTTCGGCTTCAATCGCTTCTTCCACGTCATCGGGCAATTTGGCCCCATCGATAGTGAAAAACTTGATGCCATTGTCGTAATAAGGATTGTGAGAAGCAGAGATAACAATGCCAGCTTCTGCACGGAAAGTACGCGTCAGGTAGGCAACCGCTGGAGTTGGCATTGGGCCGGTGAACGAAGCTGAAAGCCCGGCAGCCGCAAGGCCCGCCTCAAGTGCCGATTCCAGCATATAACCCGAAATACGCGTGTCTTTGCCAATGATCACTTTGCGGGAGCCGTGACGAGCCAATACCTTGCCCGCTGCCCAACCGAGTTTTAATACAAAATCCGGCGTTATCGGGCTGTCGCCAACTTTGCCGCGAATGCCATCTGTACCAAAGTATTTACGGTTGCTCATGATTTATTTTCATCCCTTGCTGAAAGTGTTGCCTCGACAATGCGCATCGCCTCGACGGTTTCTTTTACATCGTGCACTCTGATTATCTGTGCGCCCTGCATCGCAGCGATGACGGCACAGGCTACGCTGCCGGTCACCCGCAGTTCAGGAGGAACTTGCAGTAACTGACCGACCATCGATTTCCTCGACATCCCCACCAATAATGGCAGGCCAAAGTGGTGAAACTCCGCCAGTCTGGCAAGCAGCTGATAATTATGCTTCAAATTCTTACCGAAACCGAAGCCGGGGTCGAGTAACAATTTATTTTTAGGAATACCCGCGCTCACACAGCGAGCAATTTGCTCATTAAAATAGGTATTAATTTCGCTAATCAGATTCTCATAATGCGGAGCGCGCTGCATATTTTTCGGTTGTCCCTGCATATGCATCAGGCACACAGGTAAGCCGGTGCTAGCAGCCGCTGAGAGCGCGCCTGGCTCCTGTAAAGAACGAATGTCATTAATCAAGTGCGCACCCGCTTTCGCAGTTTCAAGGATCACCCCAGCCTTCGAGGTATCCACTGAGATCCAGACATCCATTCGCTGGCTGATCGCTTCAACCACGGGAACCACTCTTGACAACTCTTCATCTTCACTCACTTCCGCCGCACCGGGTCTGGTTGACTCACCACCAATATCCAAAATAGTGGCTCCCGCTGCTATCATCGCCTGCGCGTGTTTCAGCGCAAGGTCGATTCGGTTATGACGGCCACCGTCAGAAAAAGAATCCGGCGTGACATTGAGGATCCCCATAACCTGAGGGTAAGTGAGGTCGAGTGAAACACCCCGGGAAGTGAGCTGCATGATGATTTCCTCTCTGTCGGTTCTGAGGCATTTCACAATAGTGCCCCAGCATATGCATAAAAAAACCCTGGGCAAGCCCAGGGTTTCGTGTCAGCAATAATAACGCCAATCTACAGCTTACTTACCGCTAAATTGTTCGCACATCGTATTACCCGGATTCGGAGTACGAGGCTCGTCAACCGGCGTTGGTGCTGTCGGAGTACCGCCGTCGTTTGAATTATCACCGCCACTTTTACCGCTCACCTCATCCCAGCCAGCAGGAGGGCGAACGTCTTTACGGTTCATCAGGTCATCAATTTGTGGTGCATCAATGGTTTCATATTTCATCAGTGCATCTTTCATCGAATGCAGGATGTCCATATTTTCCATTAATAACTCACGGGCACGTTGATAATTGTGCTCAACCAGGGCTTTCACTTCCTGATCGATGATACGTGCGGTTTCATCAGACATGTGTTTGGCTTTTGCTACTGAACGGCCCAGGAAAACTTCACCTTCTTCCTCTGCGTACAGTAACGGACCTAACTTCTCTGAGAAGCCCCACTGAGTCACCATGTTACGTGCAATCGACGTCGCCACTTTGATATCGTTCGACGCACCGGTAGAAACTTTCTCTACACCGTAGATGATCTCTTCTGCCAGACGACCGCCGTAAAGGGTAGAAATCTGGCTTTCCAGTTTCTGGCGGCTGGCGCTGATAGCGTCGCCTACAGGCAGGAAGAAGGTCACACCCAGCGCACGGCCGCGTGGAATAATTGTCACTTTGTGAACAGGATCATGCTCAGGAACCAGGCGACCAATAATGGCGTGGCCTGCTTCATGGTATGCCGTTGACTCTTTCTGCGCTTCCGTCATCACCATGGAGCGACGTTCCGCACCCATCATGATTTTGTCTTTCGCTTTCTCGAACTCAACCATTGAAACCACACGTTTATTACCGCGTGCTGAGAACAATGCTGCTTCGTTGACTAAGTTTGCTAAGTCCGCACCAGAGAATCCTGGGGTACCGCGGGCAATGACAGATGCATCAACATCTGGCGCCAACGGCACACGACGGGAGTGAACTTTCAGAATCTGTTCACGGCCGCGTACATCTGGCAAGCCAACCACAACTTGACGGTCAAAACGGCCCGGACGCAGCAACGCAGGATCCAGTACGTCTGGACGGTTAGTTGCCGCAATAACGATGATGCCCTCATTACCTTCGAAGCCATCCATTTCAACCAGCATCTGGTTCAGGGTCTGCTCACGCTCGTCGTGACCACCGCCTAAACCGGCGCCACGTTGGCGTCCAACGGCATCAATCTCATCGATAAAGATGATACATGGTGCAGCTTTTTTAGCCTGTTCGAACATATCACGCACACGTGATGCACCGACACCCACGAACATTTCCACGAAGTCAGAACCGGAAATGGTAAAGAACGGAACCTTGGCTTCACCTGCGATGGCTTTCGCCAACAGAGTTTTACCTGTCCCCGGAGGACCTACCATCAGAACGCCTTTAGGAATTTTACCGCCCAATTTCTGGAAACGGCTTGGTTCGCGCAGGTAATCAACCAGTTCGCTAACCTCTTCCTTGGCTTCATCACAACCAGCAACGTCAGCAAAAGTGGTTTTAATTTGGTCTTCGGTCAACATACGGGCTTTGCTTTTACCAAAGGACATTGCCCCTTTGCCACCGCCACCCTGCATCTGCCGCATAAAGAATATCCAGACGCCAATCAACAACAGCATCGGGAACCAAGAAATAAATATCGAGGCCAGCAGGCTAGGTTGTTCTGGCGGTTCGCCAACAACTTTCACGCTTTTGCTCAGCAACGTATCCAGCAACTTAGGATCATCCACTGGAATATAGGTCGTGTATTTATTGCTGTCTTTTTTAACAACGTCAATCTCACGTCCATTGATACGTGCTTCACGAATCTGGTCTTGGGTCAATTCGGACATGAAGGTAGAATAATCTACCCTACGGCCATTAGACTCACTGGGCCCAAAGCTCTGAAATACAGACATCAATACAACCGCGATGACTAACCAGAGAATCAGGTTCTTCGCCATGTCACTCAAGGGATTAACCTCATATTACAACTGTGTTAACAAACAGCGTTAGGGTACTAAAGTTTCAGCCCTGTCGCTACGATGTACACTTCTCGCGAACGTGCACGGGAAGCGTCTGGCTTACGAACCTTCACCTTCGTAAAAAGGGAGCGAATTTCCCGTAGGTATTCATCAAAGCCATCTCCCTGGAACACCTTCACCAGGAAACTACCACCTGGTGCCAATACATCACGACACATATCCAGTGCTAACTCAACCAGATACATCGACTTTGGAATATCGACTGCCGGAGTACCGCTCATATTCGGGGCCATATCGGACATGACCACCTGAACTTTGTTGTCTCCCACTCTTTCCAAAAGAGCTTTGAGAACTAATTCATCACGAAAGTCACCTTGAAGGAAGTCGACTCCGACGATGGGATCCATAGGTAAAAGATCGCACGCGATGATGCGGCCTTTGTTACCAATTTGTGTTGCCACGAACTGTGACCAACCACCCGGAGCCGCGCCTAAATCCACGACAGTCATACCCGGTTTGAACAGTTTGTCGCCTTGCTGTATCTCATCCAGTTTAAACCAGGCGCGGGAACGCAGGCCTTTTTTCTGTGCCTGAATCACATATTTATCGCTAAAGTGTTCCTGCAACCAGCGTGTGGAACTTGCAGAACGCTTTTTATTAGACATTATTTATTAACCATATAATTTTCCATTAGCTCTAAGATAGAGCATTTGGAACAAGCTGTTAGCGTCATTACGTCTATGGCTAAGTCAGTCATATCGCCTTGCCGGAGCAGTCCGATTTGGTGATAACCATGAGATGGCGGTAGAATGACCCGTTTTCAATCCCAACTTAAGCAAAAAAGACGATGAATCTTAACAATAAGCAAAAACAGTACCTGAAAGGTCTGGCACACCCACTCAAACCGGTTGTCATGCTGGGTAATAACGGCCTTACTGAAGGTGTACTTGCCGAAATCGAACAGGCTCTGAAACACCATGAACTCATCAAGGTGAAAGTAGCCGCTGAAGAGCGTGAAACGAAGACCTTGATCGTTGACGCTATTGTGCGTGAAACCAAGGCGAGCAATGTGCAAGTCATCGGCAATATGCTGGTACTTTATCGCCCTTCTACTGAAGACCGCAAAATTATCTTACCGCGTTAATTCTTTAAGGTTTAACGAAAAACGCTGTAGATATTCAGAACGGTGACACGTAATCAGTTTGAATAAAAGGCCGCTCGCGGCCTTTTTACGTTAGTTTTCACTTCCCTGTGAAGCATTTCACGCGAGAAGTGAGGGTTCAGAGCAGACTGAGCACAGCGAACCTTGCTGTTTACTCGACATTTTTGCGATGAATTAAAGGTATTCAACCTTCAGCACTTCATATTCAACGTCGCCACCCGGTGTACGGATAACCACGATGTCATCTTGTTCTTTGCCGATTAAACCACGTGCAATGGGTGAGTTTACGGAAATCAGATTTTGCTTAAAATCGGCTTCGTCATCACCAACAATGCGGTATTTTTGCTCTTCTTCAGTATCAAGGTTCATCAAAGACACTGTCGCACCAAAAATTACGCGACCCGTTGCCGGCATTTTAGTGACATCGATAATCTGAGCATTCGAGAGTTTAGCTTCAATCTCCTGAATACGTCCTTCGCAAAAACCCTGCTGCTCACGCGCTGCATGGTACTCAGCATTCTCTTTCAAATCGCCATGTTCACGCGCCGTAGCAATGTCTGCAATGATCCTAGGGCGGCGAACGCTCTTAAGATGATCGAGTTCTTCGCGTAATCTTTCAGCGCCACGCAATGTCATCGGAATCGGTTTCATATATTCACTACCTCTAACTTTGTCCTTTCGGCAAACACCGTCCTGATTAAATCAGGTAGAAATAAGTCAGTTCTCTTGACCGACTCTCTCTTGCTAAAAACAAAAAAACCTCACCCAGAGTCCACGACCCAGGTCAGGATTGGTTTTGCATTATGATGACTATTTTAACGTAGAGTTCCTTAAGGGTCATCGTTTACTTTCACCCTCGTTGCACCCCAGTTCGTAGCATCGTAGTATGGCGACACGTTCTTCCGTGGTTACCAGGGCCCTTACTCAAAATAATGCGTTTTTTACGAATTGTCAGTGGATTAGCTTGCGCGTTGGCTCTTAATGCTAACGCAGCTCAGGTCGAAAATTACACCGAGTATCTGCCCGACGGCACGAACCTGGCGTTGCTGGTGCAGAAAATTGGAGCCACGTCTCCTATAATCGACTATCACGGGCAGCAAATGGCACTGCCCGCCAGTACTATGAAAATTCTGACCGCACTGGCCGCATTGCTGCAGTTGGGTCCAGATTTCCGATTTACCACCACATTTGAAACGAAAGGTTCCGTTTCCGATGGCGTCCTGAAAGGCGATCTTATCGCCCGTTTCGCCGGAGATCCTACCTTTAAACGACAAAACATCCGCAATATGGTTGCCGCCTTACGCAAGCAGGGTATCAAGCAAATTACCGGCGATGTGGTAATAGACAGTTCTGTTTTTGCCAGTCATGACAAAGCACCGGGTTGGCCATGGAATGACATTACACAATGCTTCAGCGCCCCGCCTGCGGCAGCGATTGTCGATCGCAATTGCTTCTCAGTGTCGCTCTACAGTGCGCCCAAACCGAACGACAATGCGTTTATTCGGGTAGCATCCTATTACCCCGTGCATATGTTCAGTGAAGTACGCACGCTGGCCAAAGGTTCTCCCGATGCACAGTATTGTGAACTGGATGTCGTACCGGGCGAGCTGAACCGTTACACGCTAACGGGTTGCCTGACTCAACGTAGTGAACCTCTGCCGCTGGCTTTCGCCATTCAGGATGGCTCGAGTTATGCGGGTGCAATTCTAAAAGATGAATTACAGCAGGCTGAGATTCAGATTGACGGCACGTTAAAACGCCAAACTCAACCGACGCCGGCAGGTACCGTTTTAGCGCAAACACAATCGGCACCGCTGCATGATCTGCTTCGCCTGATGCTGAAAAAATCCGACAATATGATCGCCGATACCGTGTTCCGAACCATCGGGCACCAGCGGTTTGGCGTTCCGGGGACATGGCGTGCAGGGTCTGATGCGGTACGTCAGATATTACGGCAAAAAGCTGGTATTGATTTGGGGAACTCGATTCAGGTCGATGGTTCCGGCTTGTCTCGCCACGACTTATTGTCACCGGCCACCATGATGCAGGTGCTGCAATACATCGCCCAGCATGATCAGGAGTTGGATTTTATTTCAATGCTGCCCCTGGCCGGGCATGACGGAACATTGCAGTATCGCGGCGGTCTTCATGAAGCAGGTGTTGATGGCAAGGTATCAGCTAAAACCGGTTCTCTGGCCGGCGTTTACAATCTGGCAGGCTTCATTACTACAGCAAGCGGTCAGCGTATGGCTTTTGTGCAGTTCTTGTCGGGCTACGCTGTACCACCAGAAGATCAGCGTACCCGCCGTGCACCGCTGGTTCGTTTTGAGAGTCGCCTTTATCGGGACGTGTATCAAAATAACTGAGTGCTCACGATGAAATTACTGATTGTCGAAGATGACGAGCTTTTACGACAGGGCCTTTCATTGGCCCTGACAGGCGAGAATTATGCCTGTGATTGTGCCTCAAACGCAGCGCAAGCACACAGCCTGATTAAAACCAGCCAGTATAGCTTAGTGATCCTCGATTTAGGTCTGCCGGACAGAGACGGAGCCTCCCTGCTGCGTCAGTGGAGACGGGAAGATATTTCGCTACCGGTACTCATCCTCACAGCACGTGATGCACTCGAAGATCGCGTCGATGGGCTGGATGCCGGTGCCGATGATTATTTGGTAAAACCCTTCGCCTTAGTTGAATTACTGGCCAGGGTGCGCGCTCTTATACGCCGGTATCAGGGACAAAGTGACAACCAAATAAGCGTAGGTGACCTCACAATAAACCTATCGACACAGCAGGTTTACCAGGATAAAACTCCGGTTGAGATCACCCCGAAAGAGTTCGCCATTTTATCCCGCCTGATGATGCGAGCCGGTCAGACGGTGAATCGTGAATTACTTCAGCAGGACCTCTACACATGGAATGACGACATGGGGTCTAACACACTGGAAGTCCACGTTCATAATTTACGCCGTAAACTGGGCAAAGAGCTGATACGCACCGTGCGTGGCAATGGTTATCGTCTGGAAACCACGCTATGACCAGTATGCGCCGCCGGTTATTGGTTATGTTAGCACTCATCCTCTTTGTGACTCAACTGACCAGTATTTTCTGGTTGTGGCATGAAAGTCAGGAACAAATTAATTTATTAGTTAACGACACGCTGTCGGCCAAAGTTCGGAATACTCACGTCGAGAAGGAGATCGCGGAAGCTATTGCTTCACTTATCGCCCCTTCGTTACTGATGATGGCAGTGACGCTACTTCTCTGTTTCTGGGCAATCAGCTGGATTATTCGCCCCCTGAATCAATTACAGAACCGGCTCGATATGCGCTCAGCCGATAATCTCTCGCCTTTGCCGTTAAACAGTGAGATCCGCGAGATCGTTTCTGTGACCAACGCATTGAATCAACTTTTCTCACGTCTTTCGAATACGATTCAACAAGAGCGCCTGTTTACGGCAGATGCCGCCCATGAACTGAGAACACCGCTGGCGGGAGTACGCCTGCATCTTGAACTCATGGAGCAGAAAGGGGTTGATGGTAGCCGGACGCTGATCACCCGTATCGATCAATTGATGCATACCATTGAGCAATTATTAATGCTCTCCCGCGCCGGTCATAATTTCGCCAAAGGCTACTATGACCGAGTCGACCTCGTCGATCATGTCATTATGCCGCTGCAGGAAGAGCTGCTGGAGATGGTCAATCAGCGTCGTCAAAAGCTTACGTTTAACATGCCAGAACAACTGTTTATTCAGGGAGACGCGATTCTGCTCAGGCTGATGGTGCGTAATCTGGTTGAAAATGCCTACCGCTATAGCCCTGAAGAGAGTGAAATCCTTGTCACCTTGTCACGCAAGGCGGAAGGTGTTTTGGTGCAGGTGGAGGATCAGGGGCCAGGAGTTGATGAGCAGCAAGCCAGTGAATTGACCCATGCCTTCAAACGCATGGATCAGCGTTACGGCGGTAGCGGGCTGGGTTTGAATATTATTATTCGGATCGCCACGTTACACGGGGGAAGTTTGGTGTTGAATAACCGCCAGGGAACTCGCGGTCTTTGTGCGCAGTGCTGGCTACCGGAAACGGCTTTCAGCAAATTCTAAAGCGGTGTAATGCGCAGTAGAGCCAATGAGAACCGGCAATAAAAAAGGTCGCACAAGGCGACCTTTTATCACGTCATTCGCTTTGAGCAGCGGGGATTAACGTTCGTAAATGATTTCGACACCTTCGTCGTCTTCATCATCCCAGTCATCCCAATCTTCGTCATCTTCTTCTGCTTCAACTTCAGCCAGTTGTTCACGATGGTAATCGTCCCACATGAACTCAACTTTCTCTGGCACAGCGGCTTCTACAGCCATGTGTTTAGGATTCTCATTGATGAATTTCATCACATCCCAGCACAGAGCATTCACACCTTCACGGTTAGCCGCAGAAATCAGGTAGTAATTACCTTCCCAGCCCAGTGCCTCCGCAATAGCTTTTGCACGGGTTTCAGCTTCTTCTTTTGAGATCAGATCAACTTTGTTGAAGACCAGCCAGCGTGGCTTTTCAGCCAGTTTAGCGTTGTACTGCTGCAACTCGTTGATAATGACTTTAGCATTCTCAATCGGATCGGATTCGTCAATTGGCGCAATATCGATGAGATGCAACAACACGCGGCAGCGTTCGAGATGCTTCAGGAAGCGTATTCCTAAACCTGCACCTTCAGAAGCGCCCTCAATCAAACCAGGGATGTCGGCAATCACGAAGCTTTGTTCGCTGTCCATGCGGACCACGCCCAAACTTGGAACCAGAGTCGTAAACGGATAGTCAGCCACTTTTGGTTTTGCTGCGGATACCGCGCGGATAAACGTTGATTTACCGGCGTTTGGAAGCCCCAGCATACCGACATCTGCCAACAGCATCAGCTCCAGCGCGATATCACGCTCTTCACCTTTAGTGCCCATGGTTTTCTGGCGCGGCGAACGGTTGATTGAAGATTTAAAACGGGTGTTGCCCAAGCCGTGGAAGCCGCCTTTAGCGACCATCTGGACCTGACCATGACGGGTCATATCACCCAGCACTTCGCCAGTAGCCTGATCAATGACACGTGTACCGACCGGGACTTTGATGGTGATATCTTTACCACGTTTACCGGTACAGTCACTGCTTTGACCATTGGTACCACGTTCAGCACGGTAGGATTTAACAAAGCGGAAATCGATCAGCGTATTGAGGTTTTCGTCACCAATCAGATACACATCGCCGCCGTCGCCGCCGTCACCGCCGTCAGGGCCACCGCGTGGAATATACTTCTCACGACGGAAGCTCACACAACCGTTACCGCCGTCACCTGCCACAATGAGTATTGTGGCTTCATCAACAAACTTCATTTGTACTGTCTCCGTAAATCATTCACCGGGTTGCTTAAGTTTAGCCACCAGGTTTTGTTCTGTCCGACCAGGCCACCAACGATGGCCAATTGCGGAAAACATCGCCCCCGCCACCACCACGAATGCACCAAGATAACCAATAGTGTTAAGTACCGGTGCGGCAAACATACCAGGCCAGGCGAGTGCCAATAAATCTGAAAATAGCAGGGTAAACAACGGCGTCAGGGTGACAAAAGCACTCACTTGCGCCGCCTGCCATCTCGCCATCGCTTCCGCTAATGCGCCGTATCCTACTAAAGTATTCGCGCCGCAAAACAACAAGCAGGCAAATTGCCAACTGCTGAGCTGAGAAAGCATCGCCGGACTGGCCAGCGGGAGCAATGCGATAGAACACAAAGTGTACAGCATAAATAAGATCTGAGGTGAGGCCAGCCGGCGCAATAAGATCTTTTGTGCCACGCCGTAGACTACCCAAACCGTTGCCGCGCCGATCCCAAGTAATACACCTAACGTGTAATCAGTGAGTCGGGTAAAAATTTCTATCAGGCTGGTATTAAAAAACAACACCAGCCCCAAAATAAGCATACCGGCGCCGACGACCTGGGTGATACGCATCCTTTCTTTCAGGATAACGACGCTGGCAAACATCATACCAACGGGTGATAACTGTCCGATAACCTGCGATGCCGTTGGGCTGAGGTATTGCAGAGATGACCCGAATAAAACGAAATTGCCCAGTAATCCGCAGGTGGCTATCAGAAGCAAAACCAGCCAGCCCGGACTTTTGAACATTTGCATCGATGGCAATCTCTGCCGCGACGCCAGAATACACCCGAGAACAACAGCGGCTAATGAAAACCGGAACCAAACGACGGTAAACGGGTCCATCACCACTAAAACCTGCTTCATGGCAATCGGCAGAGAACCCCAGCATATCGCCGTGATTATCGCTAACATGATCCCTATGGGCGCCTGCGATTTTATGTCCATATTCTTGCCAGATTGGGCGAACCAGAATGTAAAAAGCCCCACAACGAATTGCGGGGCTTACATCTATTTACTTAAGACGCGAAAAATTTATGCAGCTTCGATGCTGATAAACTTACGGTTTTTCGGGCCTTTAACTTCGAACTTGACTTTACCGTCAGCCAAAGCAAACAGAGTATGGTCCTTACCGCAACCCACGTTGGTACCAGCGTGGAATTTGGTGCCGCGCTGACGAACGATGATGCTGCCTGCCAGTACTGCTTCGCCGCCAAAGCGTTTTACGCCAAGACGTTTAGCTTCTGAATCGCGACCGTTGCGTGTGGAGCCGCCAGCCTTTTTGTGTGCCATTGTTCCGCTCTCCTAGACTTAAGCGCTGATGCCGGTGATTTTAACGTCAGTGAACCACTGACGGTGGCCCTGTTGCTTACGGTAGTGTTTACGACGACGAAACTTAACAATCTTAATTTTATCGCCACGACCGTGAGCTACAACTTCAGCTTTGACCAAACCGCCAGCAACTAATGGCAGACCGATATTAATTTCTTCACCGTTAGCAATCATGAGAACTTGATCGAACTCGATTGCTTCGCCAGTTGCGATGTCCAGCTTCTCAAGGCGAATAGTCTGCCCTTCGCTGACACGGTGTTGTTTACCACCACTTTGGAAAACCGCGTACATATAAAACTCCGCTTTCCGCGCACTCAACTTTGTATAGTCCAGAGGGCGCTATAAATATTCACAATAGGGCGCGAATTCTACGCAAAAAATCAGCATAAGACAATAGCACTTTCACTACTAAAGAAGAAAAAAAGCGCAGTTCTTCCGATGGCATTTATCTGCACTGTTTTTCAAGTACAATCCCCTTTACAGTTAGTGCCATGTGCCAATGTGAGCCTGATCTCATTGCGGTGAAGAGAAACACAGCCGAAAAAACACAATGAACCTAGAACAGATTATCGATCTCACCGAACAGGACATGGAAGCGGTTAACGCAACCATACTTGAGCAGTTGAATTCTGATGTATCGCTCATCAATCAGCTGGGATATTACATCATTAGTGGCGGGGGTAAACGAATTCGCCCCATGATCGCCGTTCTTGCTGCCCGCGCCTTATCCTATGAGGGTAATAAGCACGTTACCGTTGCGGCCCTGATTGAATTTATCCACACAGCCACGCTGCTGCACGACGATGTTGTCGATGAATCCGATATGCGTCGCGGAAAAGCCACGGCCAATGCCGCCTTCGGCAATGCTGCCAGCGTGTTGGTGGGCGATTTTATCTATACCCGTGCTTTTCAGATGATGACGGATCTCGAATCAATGCCGGTGCTGGCGTTAATGGCTAAGGCCGTGAACGTTATTGCAGAAGGCGAAGTTTTACAGTTGATGAACTGCAACGACCCGGATATCACCGAAGAGAGTTACATGCAGGTTATTTACAGTAAAACCGCACGTCTGTTCGAGGCCGCCGCGCAAGCTTCGGCCATGTTAGCCGGCGGCAGTGAAGAACAAATTCAGGGCTTACAGAATTATGGTCGTTATCTGGGTACGGCTTTCCAGCTTATTGACGATCTGCTCGATTACGACGCCAATGGCGAAACGCTTGGCAAAAATACCGGTGACGATCTGAATGAAGGGAAACCCACCCTGCCTTTGCTACATGCGATGAAAAATGGCAATGCGCAGCAATCTGCCATGATCCGTCAGGCCATCGAAGAAGGAAATGGCCGCCATTTACTGGAGCCTGTTTTAGCCGCTATGCATCAATGGGGGTCGCTGGATCACACCCGCGCCCGTGCTGAAGAAGAAGCTGACAAGGCAATTCAGGCTTTACAGGTTCTACCTGAGTCGGTTTATCGCAGCGCTCTTGAGGGTCTTGCGCATATTGCTGTCAGACGCGAATTCTGACCAGCCCCTGTGCAGTATGCATATGAACATGTACCGCCTTACGCGGTACATGTTGCCATTAACGCGTCAGTTTAAGCCTCTGATCCGATGCTAAGACGTTGGAGAACTTCAGATAAACCTTCCCTGACAATGAATTTTATGATCATTTCACGTTCCTTTTCCTTAAGTTGTTTATAACTTTCAACCCAAATTGCCAAAGGATCCTGATGTGCTGAATAGACATATTCAGCAGACTGTTCTTTCATCTCCAGACAATCCAACGCTTTTATAGGTATGCTGTCGATGTGATATTCAACAGCCCTTCCCTGAACACCACGCCGACGGCGCTTAATCCAGGAATCACGCCGCGCCATACCATGAATACCTTGCGTTGAGGAAGGTAACCCATCAAAGCCAATAAGCTCCTTAGCTGCAAACCACTCTTTTTTCATAACGTTCCTTTTCAGATTGCACTAAAGCACAACAGAATAATGTTACAAATCCTTGAGACAGTGAATAAAACCGTAGGAGGCTGTTCACTTTTCCATTTAAAGACATATTTAATAACTGCAGCTAACTTATAGCACTACTTAATGGAAAGAAGAAATACGAATTAATGTAAAAATAGCGATAAACAATAACCACTAAGTATCGATGAATCTTTTTTATGAAAACCAACGATGTATAAATTACATTTTTCAGAAAGCCTCCCTCACTGTAGAACAAACTCAGAGAAAACCCCCTTAAAACCTTTAAATACAATAAGTTAATTAAATTGGTTATATATAAAAAATGCTCAATCATTGTTAAAAAATCGCTACAACAACCTCCTGTAGCAGCCTTTATTACGTATTCCTTTAAAACGTAAGGTTAATATTAAAAAAACTTTAACCTACACATCTCATTAATAAACCAATATTTTTATGTGCTTCCTGAAGTTAACCATCAAAAAATCAGATTGCACGTTTGCGTTAATATCAAGAAAGAGATATTTTCCAGAAAATAATTAACATGTTTTTTAGAAACAGAAACGTCAATTCCGAAATTCAATATTTCAGATCTTGATTCCAGAAGTCACACTGCAATTAAAATGACATTGAGTAGTTTGCCGATAATGAAAGGGATTAAACATGAAAGGATGTAAAGAAAATTGGCATCAGGCAGATATCATCGCCGCATTGCGCAAGAAAGGCACGACACTGGCAGCAGTCTCTCGGGGGGCGGGACTGAGTTCATCGACGCTGGCAAACGCTCTGTCGAGGCCATGGCCCAAAGGAGAGCGCATTATTGCTGATGCCATTGGCATCCATCCTTCGATGATTTGGCCGAACCGATATTTCGACCCGACAACATCTCAACGTATCGTGCGTAAAATCCGCCTGCCGAACAAAAGCTGAATTTATCGAAAAAAAGCCGCCGGATTATCCGGCGGCTTTCTAAGCATTCAGCAATATGATCAGTTGTTGATGAATTGCTCACCTAATTCGATATCTTTATGCAGCACGCTAAGCATTGACTCCAAAGAGCTTTGCTCAAACGCACTCAGCTTACCGATGCTCTTCAATTCGGCCACGCCGTTTTTACCCAGCAGAATCGGTTGAGCAAAGAACCGCGCATACTCGCCCAGCCCTTCAACATAAGCGCACTCGACAACGTTGCTTTCGCCATTTAGCGCACGAACTAAAGATAAACCAAAGCGTGCGCCAGCCTGACCCATAGACAGAGTTGCAGATCCCCCGCCGGCTTTGGCCTCAACCACTTCTGTACCCGCGTTCTGGATACGTTTGGTCAACTCTGCCGCTTCACTTTCACTGAATGTCACATCAGGGATCTGCGACAGGAGTGGCAAAATCGTAACGCCGGAGTGGCCGCCAATCACAGGGACTTCAATATCCTGTGGCTGCTTGCCTTTCAGCTCAGCAACGAAGGTATTCGAACGTATAGCATCAAGAGTGGTTACGCCAAATAATTTATTTTTGTCGTAAACGCCCGCTTTTTTCAACACTTCAGCGGCAATAGCTACCGTGGTATTCACCGGATTAGTGATGATACCAATGCACGCTTTCGGACAGGTTTTCGCAACTTGTTCAATCAAATTGCGAACGATGCCCGCATTGACGTTGAACAGATCAGAACGATCCATACCTGGCTTGCGCGCGACACCGGCAGAAATCAGCACCACATCAGCACCCACTAATGCTGGAGTTGCATCGACTCCACAGAAACCTTTGATTTTTACAGCCGTAGGGATATGACTAAGGTCAACAGCAACACCTGGTGTTACCGGGGCAATGTCATACAGAGAGAGTTCTGAACCTGAAGGCAGCTGAGTCTTGAGTAGAAGGGCGAGGGCCTGGCCAATACCGCCAGCTGCACCGAGAACTGCAACTTTCATCCTATACTCCTTTTTTATCATAAACTTAAAAATCGCCGTGAATTCATCTAGTTATGACCTTAATCTACTGACTTACCAAACACAATCACCGAACCACGATAGTGAGAAGCCGCGCAGTATAAAGGTTGTATTTCGGCTTAATTTAAGATTATTTCACTTATGCATCAAATACATATAGCAATAAAATCATAAAATAGCGTCACGAAACACGACAGGTTAATCGGCGGTTACATTACACCCGAAGACAACATCAGGACAATATCATTTTAATAACAATTTATTTACCTGCAACGGCGAAAATAATGCACGAAATTGGCATATTCATGACATTTAATCGTTTGCACTCTTAGCCCGACTCCTTATATTTCGGAGAATTCATGGTTCATCGAAGAACGCTCATTGCATAAAAATTCATATATATGCATAATCACCGGCACTATCGTAATGACCTTAGGGTGCAAAATGCGTAATCCTGCTAAACAGGAAGATCTGATCAAAGCCTTCAAGTCCCTATTGAAGGAGGAGAAGTTCAGTTCTCAGGGTGAAATCGTCCTCGCCTTACAAGAAGATGGCTTCGAGAACATTAATCAATCGAAAGTCTCGCGCATGCTGACCAAGTTCGGCGCGGTGCGTACCCGCAATGCTAAAATGGAAATGGTGTACTGTCTGCCCGCCGAAATCGGCGTTCCAACGACCACCAGCCCATTAAAAAATCTGGTTTTGGATATCGATTACAATGAAGCCGTGGTTGTTATCCGTACCAGTCCAGGTGCAGCGCAACTGATTGCACGTCTGCTGGACTCGTTGGGAAAATCGGAAGGCATCCTTGGCACTATCGCAGGGGATGACACCATCTTCACCACACCCGCACGCGGCTTCAGCGTTAAACAATTGTATGAAGCTATCCTCAGCCTTTTCGAGCAGGAACTTTAAAACGCTTATCCTGTTCTGAGTTCAAGGCGTTACGACATATCACATGCAGGTTACCCGTTATTTTATCCTCAAGGTCTCCTGCAAGTACCTCTTAACCGTCTCGCTATATTATTACGATTCATCCTTCCTTAACTATCTACCTGAAAAGCATGTCATTCCGCCTATACCTTTCTCTTAATCGGTTCCTTCCACTGTTAAATCAGGCCTTACCAGTCACATTACCGTTACAGAATGGTTTCAATAGTGCGAACAACTGCAAAATTACGCACAAATAGTCAAAGTATATTAATGCTTTGATTTTTAGAAAAAATAATTGGAGTTGTTCATTTATAAACCTCTTTTTATGCCTTTTGGTTATTAAAACCAATACAAGCACACTCATAACCACCAAAAATACTATTAGCAAACTATTAATATTTGTAGTTACTAGATGTATACTCATTTTCGTGATGTGAGTCACTGTTTGTTGAAGCGTATAATAAAATCGACGAGGTTAATTATGAAAGTTACTACTACTATTGCGGCATTGAGCATTTTATCTGCTCTGTCATTTGGTGTTTTTGCAGCACAACCCGTTACGCAGGATCAAGCGAAAAATATGCAGTCTGTGGGGATAATCAGTGTCAGCGGTACGGGTGCACCTTCTGATATCCGTCAGGCATTGTCCGAAAAAGCCGATGAGCAAGGCGCAAAAGCCTTCCGTGTTATCGAAGCGCGTGAGGAAGGTCACTTCCACGCAACCGCAGAAATTTACCAATAAGATCGTATCGGTAAATAAAGCGAAGAGGTCTGAAAAAAATTCAGGCCTGTGAAATGAAAACGAAATTGAAAACCGGATTTATCGCTGCACTACACCAGGTTTCCAGAGCATCAAAACGCTCTTCAATCTTGATAATCCAGACCTGATAAATCCCAACATGAATCGACGCTGTGATGAACTGCTTTTAAAAGTAGGCATCAACGTCAAAATATCAGGAAATTGTCATGAAAATCATTACTACTGTCGCTGCACTTAGCCTGTTCACTGCCGTTTCATTCGGCGCTTCAGCAGCACAACTGGTCACCAACGATCAGGCACAACATTTACAGCCGATGGGCATTATCAGCGCCAGCGGCGTTAACGGAGTTCCCATGGATATCCGCCAGCAGTTGTCTGATAAAGCCGACAGCAAAGGTGCAAAATCTTTCCGCGTGATTGAAGCCCATAACGATGGCGCTTACCACGCAACAGCAGAAATTTATCAATAAGATCTCTGCCATAAAGTCAGTCCGTGTTTCATCATTATCAAATCTTCAGATTTTAGCGTTACCGGGTTCAACAGCCACAAACCAGCGATTAAAATTCTGCGCTGTTGAGGCTGGAAAGAGAGCTGACACTGCCACTGCCGCGCTCCCTTGCTACCGATACCCTCGTCGTCCTGTCCGACGACACCTTTTGGCTCCCACATGTTGTGGGAGCTTTTTTTTATGCTTTTTTCAGCCCGGATCACAGCCATAAAAAAACACAGCCGGAGCTGTGTTTTTATTGATCACTCGCACACGCAGAGCGTTAAAACTCTTCGACCACGTTTGCCTTAGCGGCCAGGGCATCCAGGAGTTTGTTATGGATCCCACCAAACCCGCCGTTGCTCATCACCAGAATATGATCACCCGGCACAGCGGCCTTAACCACCAGATCCACCAGCGCATCGACGTCAGCACTCCAGTGCGCAGGCTGGATGCAGCGTTCAGCCACTTCAGCTACCTGCCACGGGATATGCTGCGGCTGTAACAGAAAGACTTCGTCTGCCCGACCCAGCGCGGGTGCCAGCTCATTTTTACTCAGCCCCATTTTCATGGTGTTTGAACGTGGTTCCAGAACGGCCAGAATACGTGCCGTACCGCCAACTTTACTGCGCAAAGCCGCCAGCGTGGCGAGAATCGCCGTCGGATGGTGAGCAAAATCATCATAGACGCGGACACCATAAGCCTCACCGCGCAGTTCAAGACGGCGGCGGGCGTTGATGAAATCTCCCAGTGCTTTGCAGGCGTCTTCTGGCTTCACACCAACGTGGCGCGCAGCGGCAATCGCCATCAGGCCATTGTGCATATTGTGTTCGCCCACTAACGACCAGTGAACTTCACCGACCGGCTCACCGTGCAAAGAGACGGTAAATGAACTGGAATCCGGCGTCAGTTTCTTCGCATCCCAGGCGCAGGCTTCGGTATCCCCCACGAACTCCTGCTCACTCCAGCAGCCCATTGCCATCACTTGTTTCAGCGGAGTGTCATGCTCAGGCAGAATAATTTTGCCTTGTCCCGGTACCAAACGAACCAAATGGTGGAACTGTTTCTGAATGGCTTTCAGATCGTCGAAGATATCGGCGTGATCGAACTCGAGGTTATTGAGGACCAGCGTACGCGGGCTATAGTGAACAAACTTCGAACGTTTATCGAAGAACGCACAGTCGTACTCATCGGCTTCAATCACCATAAACGGACTGTTGCCCAGACGCGCTGAAACGTCGAAATTACCCGGCACTCCACCGATGACATATCCCGGTTCGTAGCCACAGGCTTCGAGGATCCAGGTCACCATGCCGGCGGTGGTCGTTTTGCCATGCGTACCTGCCACAGCAATGACCCAGCGGCCGGGCAGTACATGATCGTGCAGCCACTGCGGGCCTGACACGTAAGGGATGCCTTGTTCCAGTACGGCTTCAACACAAGGGTTACCCCGAGTCATCGCGTTGCCGATAATGACCAGATCCGGCTGGGGATCCAGCTGAGACGGATCGTAGCCCTGGATCAATTCAATGCCCTGATTCTCCAGCAGCGTACTCATTGGTGGATAAACGTTGTTATCTGAGCCGGTAACCTGATGCCCTTGCGCGCGCGCCAGCATCGCCAGCCCGCCCATAAAGGTGCCGCAAATCCCAAGAATATGAATGCGCATATATTTTCCATTGATGCCTTTAAGTCAGCGGCTATTCTACCGCTCAGAATCGTCCAGAAGAAATGGATTTGCCTAGGTTTCATCCATATATTTGGGCTAAACTGCCCACGTTAATGTAAAAGGTTTATTAACGAACCGTTATCCATCCTAGATTCAGGGAATGCGTCATGAAAACGTTAGGCGAATTTATTGTTGAAAAGCAGCAGGATTTTCCACATGCGACTGGTGAACTCACCGCCCTCCTTTCAGCAATAAAGCTCGGCGCAAAAATTATTCACCGAGACATCAACAAAGCCGGGCTGGTCGATATCCTCGGTGTCAGTGGTGTGGAAAATGTGCAGGGCGAAGTTCAGATGAAACTCGACCTGTACGCCAATGAAAAGTTAAAAGCAGCCATGAAAGCGCGCGGTGAAATTGCCGGTATCGCGTCTGAAGAAGAAGATGAGATCGTCATTTTTGAAGGGGAACGTGCTGAAAATGCAAAATACGTGATCCTGATGGACCCTCTGGATGGCTCCTCAAACATTGATGTTAACGTCTCCGTGGGGACCATTTTCTCCATTTACCGCCGTACTACGCCCCTGGGTCAGTCAGTCACCGAAGCCGACTTCCTGCAACCGGGTAACCGCCAGGTTGCAGCGGGTTATGTGGTTTATGGCTCCTCTACCATGCTGGTTTACACCACCGGTGTCGGTGTTCATGCCTTCACTTATGATCCTTCACTTGGCGTCTTTTGCCTGTCCCATGAAAAAGTCCGTTTCCCTGAAAAGGGCAGCATGTACTCAATCAATGAAGGCAACTACATCAAATTCCCGCTCGGTGTTAAAAAATACATTAAGTATTGCCAGGAGGAGGACGAAGCCACACTGCGCCCTTATACCTCACGCTATATCGGTTCGCTGGTTGCTGACTTCCACCGTAACCTGCTCAAAGGCGGCATCTATATTTACCCAAGTACTGCCAGCCATCCTGCCGGCAAACTGCGTCTGTTGTACGAATGCAACCCGATGGCCTTCCTGGCTGAACAAGCGGGCGGCAAAGCCAGTGATGGTAAAAACCGCATTCTGGATATTGTTCCGCAAAAACTGCACGAACGCGCACCGTTCTTCGTCGGCAACAGTTCGATGGTAGAAGATGCAGAACGCTTTATTGCGCAGTTCCCGGACGAAGCTTACCCACAATAAAAACGTTTTATCTCTGTAACTTACCTTCAAGGGTTCAGCACAAGCTGAACCCTTTTTTTATGACGGCATCGCTTCAGGCAAAATCCTGCTGATTGAGTTTGAACACCGACACGCTTTGCGCCAGCAGTTGCGCCTGCTCTTCCAGTGAACGCGTGGCGGCCGTCGCTTCTTCCACCAGGGTCGCATTTTGCTGCGCCACCTGATCCATCTGCGCGATGGCAATATTAACCTGTTCGATACCGTGAGTTTGTTCGCTGGTCGCAATAGAGATTTCATTCATCAGACTGGTAACGCGACGCACTTCGCTGGCGATCTCCGTCATGGTTGCCGCCGCGGATTTCACCATCGTTCCCCCTTCTGATACACGGCTTTCCGAATCACCAATCAGCGCTTTGATCTCTTTGGCTGACTGCGCACTGCGCTGTGCCAGGCTGCGCACTTCACCGGCAACAACGGCAAAACCGCGCCCCTGTTCGCCTGCGCGGGCAGCTTCTACTGCCGCATTCAGCGCCAGAATATTGGTCTGGAAGGCGATCCCATCAATCACGGTGATAATGTCTGCAATACGCTTGGAACTGTCTGTGATGGCATGCATTTTATCCATCACCTGATGCACCAGCTGGCTGCCTTTATCAGCAATGCCCGACACGCTTTTTGCGAGCTGATTCGCCTGCTCAGAGTTGGTGGCATTCATACGCACAGTTGACGTCAGTTGCTCCATACTGGCGGCCGTTTCCTCCAACGAGGCTGCAGACTCCTCGGTACGCTGCGCCAGATGCACGTTGCCTGCGGCCAGTTCACGCGTGCCGACATCAATCTGATTACCAGCGTCACGGACACGACCAACCGACGCGGCCAGTGCATCCTGCATTTTTTTCATCGCCCGCAGTAAGCGCCCCATTTCATTGCTGCGAGAGTCGTCAATCTCATGGGTTAAATCGCCGGCGGCAATAAACTCAAGCTGTGCGATAGAGGCACTCAGCGGGTGCATGATAATTTTCTGCAAGGCAAACCACGACAACAGCGCAATAGAAATGGCGACCAGGCAGGCGATAACAATGACCATGAGCTGCACCTGCGCCTGTTTCTGTGCAGTGATGATATGTCGATCGGCAGTGTCGTTGGCATAGACGCGAAAATCCGTCAGCGCCTTGTCATAAGCGTTGCTGTACGGCGTCATTTTATTTTCAAGTACATCATAATAACTGTCCGTACTTTGCGCCTCGATAGCCGCCAGCGCAGGTTTAAGCCCATTTGATTTATAGGCTTCATAAGCCGCTTTTATCGCATTGGATAAATCTTCGCCGCGCTGAGCTTCATCATTAATCGCCATAAATACGGCAATTTGCTGGTCAGCCTGTTTGATATAGTCCGCCACTCGGCTGGCAGTCTCTTTTGAATCATCCATCATGCCGATTTCCATCTGGCGCACCGCCACACTGCTGGCAACCCGGGCACGCAGAGAAAAACTATAACTATTGGCTAATGCGCCGAGTTCATCACCCTTCAGCTGGTTGATTTGCTGCAACGAGGTGGCGCTCTGGCGAATCGCGTTGGCACCCAAAATACTGACCAGTAATAAGATCAGTGTCATTACAACTAACAAGGCGATCAATCCCGCCTTTACGCTCAACTTATTCAACATACTGTGATACCTGGTTGTTTATGAAAAGGAGGAAAATGCGAGAAAGGTACTTCGTAGGCCATGCAGAGTTTTTATGTAAATTGTTATCGGCAATCCTGTAGATTTCTTGATAAAAAACCGTAAAACAGGCAGTTACAAGGTAAAGCTGGCACGGAGTAAACGTTCCTGCCAAATGCAGCGGATTATCCGAGCTTAAAAAGAGAGATATACCAGAAACGCTGACCGCGAAAAGGGCGGGAATTCGTGACGGACTTGGCTATAATGTGCGGCACTCCATTCCTGGTTTAACGAAGGAAACCAAAAATGAGCTTACTCAATGTACCGGCCGGCAAAGACCTGCCAGAAGATATCTATGTCGTTATCGAGATCCCGGCCAATGCCGATCCTATTAAATACGAAGTAGATAAAGATACCGGCGCGCTGTTTGTGGACCGTTTCATGTCTACGGCGATGTTCTACCCGTGCAACTACGGCTATATCAACCACACCCTGTCTCTCGACGGTGACCCGGTTGACGTATTGGTGCCAACGCCATACCCACTGCAACCCGGTTCAGTGATTCGCTGCCGCCCGGTTGGCGTGCTGAAAATGAGCGACGAATCTGGCGAAGATGCCAAAGTGGTCGCGGTTCCGCACACCAAGCTGAGCAAAGAGTACGATCACATCAACGATGTGAACGACCTGCCAGAACTGCTGCGTGCGCAGATCACCCACTTCTTCGAGCAATATAAAGCGCTGGAAAAAGGCAAATGGGTGAAGGTTGAAGGATGGGAAAACGCAGAAGCAGCGAAAGCTGAAATCGTTACCTCTTTCGAGCGTGCTAAAAACAAGTAATGGTTTTTGCTGTAGTGAAAAGAAAAACACCGTCCAAATGGACGGTGTTTTTTTATGTTCCTCTCCCTGGTAGAAGAGAAGATGTAGCAACGTATTAAACGACTTTGCTCAGCGTTCTCATTTCATATCACCTGCACGCTTCACCCAATCTCCTCCTTCAATACGCGGTACTCCTTCGAGTGAACGTATGTAGACGTAGATCCAGGCACTGCCGTACGGGGTGGAAATCAGTTCACGTTTATAATCTTTTGTATTACTTTTCAGTTCGTCCAGTTCAGCCATAATAGACGACGTGATGCGGTAAACTTCACAATAGACTTTCCCTTCCCCTGGAACTGCTGCCGGATAGTGCCCCAGATTATAGAGCGCATACCCTTCCAACTCGTGGTCACCCAACCACTGAGCGTTCGTCATCCAATGACTGTTGCCTTGCTTGCGTCGTAAACTGCCATAAACAATGATTCGCATATTTGGTTTCGTATAGTAAAGGTCACATGGGTTAAAACTGAAACTGATAAAGCACATCTAATGCCTGATCGATGCCGGATACAGCTTCCAGATACAGTTTAGGCATCAAGCGATAGCGCAGGGTCAATGTTGCCAGCGAGTCGAAAATCCCGACGCCATATTTCACCTGTAATCCGGGTAAAACATAGCCACTGACCACCACCTGGGAGCTGTCTCCCACGCCTTGCGTATCCAGTGCCAGGTTACTGACACCGAATGCTTCGCCGATTTTACCCACAAGTTTACCACTTTGCGCAACCCCCATACCGATAAGCATTGAGGTCATGGCCCCGCTGTCGGCTCCCGAACTGTCCAAACCTTGCCCGCGAAGCAGGTAGGACAAGGCTTCTTGCTGTGACATGCTCGGGTCTGAGAATATTTCAAGTTTAGGGGCATCGGCCTCGCCAGTGACGCGAAGCCCGGCAATAACGTCGTTTTCTGTCGAATCAGGATTACGGATAGCCTCAAGATTGAGCAGCGGCTGGTCGGCCGGACCGGAGAATAATAGCTGACCTTTACGCACCAGCAAATCCTGACCATAGGCATGGAAACGCCCGGACGGAATATCAATCTGGCCGTTCAGACCCAGCCCCCGGCTGTCCTGTACAACCTTCAGCGCGCCTTTCAGACGTGCTTTCAGGCCGAAGGCATCGATGCGTACATCATCGCCAATATTTACAATCAGATTGCTGTTGATCGGAATCGAGGCCGTGGCGGGTGCAATGGGTTGGCGCTGATCGTCAAGCATCACCTCATCAGGCGAGATACCCACCGCGCTTTCCGGTAACTCCTGCACCGTGATACGCGCCCACGGAATATCAACCCGGCCATTCAGCGAGAAGAGCTGAGGCGTGGCGTCAAACACCAGATCTGGCGAGACGTCCAGGCGCACCATTGGCGGAATTGACACCCGCACGCGGTCGCCTTTGGCCGAAACACGTGCACGCCAGGCATTCAATTCACTCCAGTCGGCATTACCATTCAGCGCCAGTTGACCGTGCGCGGTGCGGATCACCCCGTCCATCAGCGATGACATCCCGTTGAAATTGATGTTGATATTGGCATTCGTGATGTCGAACGGCATGAACTGACCATCGAAATCGACGTCAGTCAGGGCTAATCGCCCGAATACCTGAGGTTTTTGTACATCGCCCCCCAGACGCAGATTCGCATTGAGAATACCGGAGGCTTTTTCACCCTCCATCAGCGCGGGTTGTAACAGCGCCATAGAGATTTTGGTGATATTGACGTTACCGCTCAGATTACGGCGACCTTGCGGATCGGCAATCTGAATATTGCCGTCAAGCTGACCGTTATTGGCAATCTTGATCAGCCAGTCGAGATTGGCGCGCCCATTGTTCAGCCCGGCGTTAAGGTTCAGCGTATCGAAGGCCACAGGCAGCGGATTGCCCTGAATCAGCTGCTGTACTTTCACACCTTTGCCCACCAGCGACAGACTGGCCTGCGGCAACCCGCCATCGGCCTTCCAACTGACGTTAGCATTGCCACTGAAGACGCCGCTGAGTTTGGTCTCCTGCCCCAGGAAGGGTTTGAGCATGGCCAAATCAAACCGGTTGAGCAGCAGGCTGGCCTGTCCGCTGGCACCTGCCTCAATGGTTTTCGGCACACACAGATCGGCATCCGGGTTTTGCCAGCAGTGCGGCCCGACGGTCACCCGCTGCTCTTTGTTGAAATACTCGAGAGCAATCGCACGGTTCAGACGCCATTCACCGACCGGCGTATCAAACAGCGTATTGTTGATGTTGCCTTTCCACTGCTCGGTCGTGCGGTCAAAACTGCCGCTCAGTGCCAGGCGGCCGGAGACCGGTTTGCCTTCGATATTAAGCTTCAGCTCATGCTGTTTTTCGTTGCCTTTGGCATCCAGCGTCAGGTCACTGATTTGCAGCGCATCCTGCTTAAGCTGTTGCACCCGCACGGCAAGATTGCCCTGAATCTGGTCAGAAGAGCTGACGTCACCTTTGATGCTGACGCGGCTGATGGTCAGAGCCTGCCATTTCATACCCGTCGCAGTGAGATCGGCCAGCAGTTTTGGCGATTTAAGATCACCCCGCAGTTGCAGCATCCCCTTCGCCACGCCGCCCAGTCCTGGCAATGCGCCATCCAGATGCGGCGCATCGATTTTTGCATCGAGATCCCACTGGTCGCTAAGCTTACCTTTCACATCAATATTGTTGCGCCCCAGCTCCAGATGCATCTGGGGAATATCCCACTGGCCGTAGCTATTACCACGCAGGTTACCGCGGGCTTTGACCAGATTGTTTTTCACGTTGCCGTCGAGTTCAAGCATCGGCACCTGCATCTGCCAACTGCCGCCATAAAGACTACCGCGAGTGGCAATTTTGCCCTGCAACTTCGCCGGCCAGTCCGGGTACTGCTTGGCAGTGTTGATGTTATTCAGCGTCAGCAAGGTGTTCCAACTGATGGCTTTACTCCAGTCCACCACGCCGGTCAGGTCAGTCGTCCCCTGTAACGCAGCGAGTCGCAGCAAGGTCAGTTTGAATTGTTCGACATTACCTTGACCGTCGACGGTCAGCGTCGCCGGTGGAATGTGATCACCGCTGAAATCAGAGTGCAGAGACAGCGCGTAGTCCGTGGCTTTTCCGCTGAATTTCAGTTTGAAATCTTTAACCTGATACTGTGGTTTACCCGTCAGCGGCCATTGCAGCGTAGTACTTTCCAGCGCCAGATTGAGCGGCAGACCAGCTTCGGCCAGTTGGGTTTCCAGGGATAACTGCGCCCGCACCGGACCGGAAAGATTCAGGCCGACGTCCAGCTTCTCACGCAGCGCGCCGCCAATTTTCAGTTTGATCTTCTCGCCTTTCACCGGGTCCACATTCAGCGCGGTGTTGATGGTCATCTCGACCGGCCAGTTGCCGTTGAGCGTGGCCTGACCGATACCATCTAACGACCCCTGCGGCGAGCGCACCTGAAGCGCGTCGAGTTTCACGACCTGATCGCGGGTACTGACCTTTAACAGGAAATGGGTGATCAGCACGTCGGTATCGCCGGTCAGACGCAAATTATCTGCGGTGATCTGATCGATATTAAGATCCAGCGGCAGGCGGAAGTCCGGCAGTTCTGGCAACAGCGGTTTGGCAAACAGTTCCTGCAAGGTTTCACCCAGTGGCTTCTCAGGAACCACGACCGGTTTTTCCGCCGGTTTGCCGGTGACTTTTTCTGTCGCTTTTTCGACGGCTTTATCCTGCGCGGCCTGCACAACCTCCGGCAGCGGGCTGACCGGCGTTTTTGGCAGCGCCATCAACAGGCCACCAATGTGGGTCGGCAACAAATGCAACGAACGGTCCTGCCACTGCGCACCGGTGCGCAACTCCCCCAGGGAGATGGCACGGTCATCGATCGTCACGTTGACGTTATTAAGCGTCAATACCCGCAGGGTGATCGGATAAGGCGTACTGAGATTGGTCAGTGGTTGGCTGTTTTCGGGTTCCGCGACAGGCTCCGCAGGCGTCATCGCTTTGGTATTCACCGCGACGTTAACGTCACGCAGACGCAGCGCATTGATACACAACGCACTGTTCTTAAAGCAGGAGAGATCGACTGAAAGATGAAACTCTCCCGCCGTGACATCCACGCCGGGCATTTCGTAATGCAGCCCCTTCAGCGTCAGGTTGCGCCAGCCCCCTTCGACGCTGGCGATATTCAGCCCGGGAACAAAACGCTGCGCAGCGCTGAGGACCAGATGCAAGCCGGTTTGCGTGCCGATGAGAAACGCCGCCGTGCCCACCAGCAGCAACAGAGCAATCAGGAAACCAAGGCAGAACTTCTTAAACAAACTCATAATTCAGGACCCAAACCGATGTAAAACTGCAATCCATGCTCGTTCTGGTCGGCAACCGGTGCGGCGATATCGAACTTAACCGGCCCAACCGGCGAGGCCCAGCGCACACCCACACCCGCACCCGTTTTAACATTGCTTTTTGCGATGTCATCCACCGCTTCGCCCGAGTCAACAAACACTGCGCCCCACCATTTTCCGGTCACGTTGTACTGATATTCCAGCGAGCCGGTCGCCAGCTTGGACGCACCGGTTAGCTTGCCGTCATCATCTTTTGGTGAAATCGATTTGTATTTATAACCACGGATACTGCGGTCCCCCCCGGCGAAGAAGCGCAGGGACGGCGGTACACGCTGAAAGTCATTGGTTTCAATCCAGCCCAGATTGCCACGCACGACAAAACGGTGCTTCTCGGCCAGGGTGCGGATCCAGACGTTTTGCGCCTGAATCACGGCGAAGTCGACATCAGAACCCCAGCTGGTATCAGAAATATCCAGCGAGTAGCGCTGGGAGTCGCCCCAGGTCGGCATCAGGCCGCCACGCTGCCGGGTGCGGTTAACGTTCACACCAGGGTAGAGGAGCATCGTCGTGTTGGTCACGCTGCCCTGCGTAAAGTGGTCCAGGCTCCAGCGCAGGTTCACCGCACGCTGCCAGCCGCTGTCCAGATCCCAATAACGCGCCAGATTGACGGTACTGGAGTCAGATTTAGTGTCATTGAGGTCTTCGCGCTTAAAGCCGCCCTGCACCAGATAATATTGCTGGAGAGGGTCTTTTAGCAGCGGGATTTTATACGTCAGATCGAGTGATTGCTCAGGAGCCGAAAGGCTGACCGAGCTCTCCAGACTCTGGCCACGATCGTTGACCCAGGGTTTTTTCCAGTTAGCTTTCAGCCGCGGACCGACGTCAGTGGAGTAACCGACCCCGGTTTCTAAGGTATTTCGCGTGCGCGGCGTCACCACCGCATCCAGCGGCAGCGTTTTGGTGGCTTTCGCCCCGTCAAATTGTGGGGACACCACCACCGAGTTGAACCAGCCGGTGGCTGCCAGTCGCCGGTTCAGCTCCGCCAGATCGGCCGAGCTGTAATAATCGCCTTCATGAAACGGCACCAGATTTTGCAGATACTCTTCGCGGATCTGCGAGCCCTGAAAATTGACCTTGCCAAAGTGATAGCGCTCGCCACTGTCAAACTGGATATCCCAGAAGGCTTTGTGCTCGTCTTCAATTACACCGAGCTGGCTTTTACGCATATCCGCATCAAAGTAGCCTTTACGCACAGACATGCCGGTCAGGGCGCTTTTAAAATCATCATAGGTGCTGTGATTCAAAATGGTGCCGACGGCGGGGACACGCGACTTCTTCAGCGCCTCAAACTCATTATCTTTGCTCGCCTGCCCATCAATCACCACGTGAGTACCTGCGATCTTTACCGGCGTTCCCGGCGTCACTTTGGCAATCAATACCGGGCGGCCCGGCGGTGGGGTCTGGCGCAAATCAAAATCGATGGTCGGTTGGTAATAGCCCAAAGGGCGTAAACCCTGCTCGATAGCCGCACTGACACGGGCACGGAAACGCCCGTCGGCACCGACTTCATCGCTTTGGATGGAGGAAAGCCGGACCCGCACATTCTTTTCAAGGTCACCATCGAGACCTTCCAGCTGCAAACGTACTTTCGCTGCCATGGAGAGCGAAGGAGCCAGCAACAGACCTAATAAAAAAAGTTCCCGGTGGTATCGTGGCACGCGCACTCCTGCTAATTTTACTGTCCTGTTAAAATATCAGATGCCAGTCAGGGAATTAATGCCGCAGCACGGCAGATTCACCTATTTAAAATCCGATTAACGCATTTTAGTGCTAATCCATGAAAATTTATCAACGACGAGGCAACGTAACCCGTATTGTGTGCAAAGTCGCAATCAGATACAACTAACCGTGGCCTTTTGGCCGCAATAGGTTATTAAATAAACAGCCGGAGTCTCCTGTGGTGCAACATTCCGATAGCACACGTATTGATACACCCCATTTCGATAAAGCCCAAATTGTGAAGCAGGAAGATGCTTTGCCAGGCCGCGTAACCCCGATGCCGGTCGCCACCACGCACGTGGTCAACGGCCATTCGATGACACATGTTCCTGACAATATGGACGTGGCCATTTTCGCGATGGGCTGTTTCTGGGGCGTAGAACGCCTGTTCTGGCAGCAGAAAGGGGTTTACAGCACGGCGGCGGGCTACAGCGGCGGTTTCACACCAAACCCGACCTATCGTGAAGTATGTAGCGGTCAGACAGGCCATGCAGAAGCGGTTCGCGTGGTCTTTGACCCGGAGGTCATCAGCTACGAACACTTGCTGCAAATCTTCTGGGAAAATCACGACCCGGCGCAGGGCATGCGTCAGGGCGGCGATTTAGGCACGCAATACCGCTCAGCGATTTACCTGTTGAGCGAAGAGCAACAAAACGCCGCACAGGCCAGCCTGCAACGTTTCCAGCAGGCGATGGACAGTGCGGGCGATAAGCGCCACATCACCACTGAAATCACCGAAGCCCTACCGTTCTATTATGCGGAAGACGATCACCAGCAATACCTGTTCAAAAATCCTGAAGGTTATTGCGGTCTGGGTGGTATCGGTGTGTGCTTACCGCTTTAATAAAAGCCCCCCCAAAATCATTCAATTTGCAGGTAGACGGCAACCGAAAGAACCCGATGAGCTTACTCAGGTAAGTGATTCGGGTGAATGAGGGCAGCCAACACCCCTGTAATTTGAAGGATGCAGGGGGTTTTTTAAGCGCTGGCGGCAATCTCAGTGCTACTGCTATACTATGCGGGCCGCAAATGTGGCCCGATAAACGGTTTTCTGGCTGTTATCTTTGATTTTTTTGCTCTAAATGATGTTTTCTTTTATACAGCAATCCAATGAGTACCCTTCCCTGCCGATCTTTGTATCGGTGTTAAACGGATAGATTATGTTAAACAGTATCTTACTGATTCTCTTACTTATCGCGATCAGTGCCTTTTTCTCCCTATCGGAGATATCGCTGGCCGCTTCTCGAAAAATTAAACTCAAGCTCCTGGCTGATGAAGGAAACATCAACGCCTCACATGTATTGAAACTACAAGAAACCCCAGGTCTGTTCTTCACCGTTGTTCAAATCGGGCTTAATGCCGTCGCTATCCTCGGTGGTATTGTCGGCGATGCCGCGTTCTCTCCTGCCTTCAAAATGTTTTTCATTCGTTTCCTGTCACCAGAAATGGCCGATCAGGTCAGCTTTATCTGCTCCTTCGTTCTGGTCACCAGCCTGTTTATTCTGTTTGCTGACCTGACGCCGAAGCGCATCGGTATGATTTCACCCGAAACGGTTGCCGTTCGTATAGTCAACCCGATGCGTTTCTGCCTGTTCGTGTGCCGGCCAATGGTCTGGTTCTTCAACGGACTGGCTAACGTCATTTTCCGCCTGTTCAAGTTGCCAACCGTGCGTAACGACGATATCACTTCTGATGATATTTATGCCGTAGTGGAAGCCGGTGCGCTGGCGGGCGTACTGCGTAAGCAAGAGCATGAGCTGATTGAAAACGTATTTGAGCTGGAATCGCGGACCGTGCCGTCATCTATGACCTCACGCGAGAGCGTGATTTTCTTTGACCTGCGCGAAAGCGAAGACAGCATTAAAGAGAAGATTTCTACCCATCCGCACTCGAAGTTCCTGGTGTGCGACGGCCATATCGATCAGGTCGTGGGTTATGTCGATTCAAAAGACCTGCTGAACCGCGTGCTGGGTAATCAGAGTCTGATGCTGAGCAGCGGCGTGCAAATTCGCTCGGCGCTGATCGTACCCGATACACTGACGCTCTCCGAGGCGCTGGAAAGTTTCAAAGCGGCTGGTGAAGACTTCGCGGTGATCCTCAACGAATATGCGCTCGTGGTAGGGATTATTACGCTCAATGACGTGATGACCACGCTGATGGGCGATTTAGTCGGTCAGGGCATGGAAGAGCAGATTGTCACGCGTGATGAAAACTCATGGCTTATCGAGGGGGGGACACCTATCGAAGACGTGATGCGCGTACTGCATATCGAAGCGTTCCCGCAGGCGGGTAATTATGAAACCATCGGCGGTTTCATGATGTTCATGCTGCGTAAAATCCCTAAACGTACCGACTTTGTGAAGTTCTCCGGCTACAAGTTTGAAGTCGTGGATATCGACAGCTACAAAATCGACCAACTGCTGGTGACCCGCATCACCGATAAACCTGTCGCACCGTTGTTGCCAAAGACGCCGCAGGAAATCAAAGATGAGAAGAATGCACAGAAGCTTGCCGAGAAAAACGGCGATCACTCATCATGATTGAGTGAATGCCAGAAACACGAACGGCCCTGAAAAGGGCCGTTTTTTTTGGTGCTGATGACCGTGGTTGTCATCTGCGCCAGGCATTTAGCCCATTTCAGTCTGCAAGTACGTCACCTGACGGTTTACTTCTGACATCACACTGAAGTGGCGCTTATCACGTACTTTTGGCAATAAAATTTTGCCTTGGTCAAACTCAAATGCACCGACGTCTTTAATATAAAGGCGACCACGGAACAGCGTCTTAACGTACTTGGCTACTTTCAACGGATTGTAGCGCTGGAAGATTCTCATTTTTCTACTTTCCTCCGATAAATCACTGCGTATTCAGGCCGGGTAAAGCTGCGATGAGAGCCTGAATGACATCGTATTCGCAGTGAGTAGACATATAACATAGCAGGGAGTTCAGGTTATTCCAGTTTATTTAACTGCTTTTACTTGTCTTGACAGTGTGGTTTCCAGAATTGTCGCATTCCGACAGTATAACCCTTCAATTCGTGCCATTTCTGTAACCTATAACACACTGTTAACATCCCAACAGGACAGACCACTTGTCTGATTCTATGATTGTCAGGTCAGCCTATTTTTACGGCCTCATTTATAGGGAGTATGTATGATGTTAAAAAGCCTGCTTATGGTGTCTCTGGTTGTTTTCCCGTTATTCGCTTGTGCACACAACCTGGTGCCAGGAGAACGCCTGCCCGCCGTGGGCGTTGATGACAAAGGTGAGCTGAACTATGTCAATAATGACTTCAGCTACAGCCGGTGGAACAGTGCCAAACTGCCCGGTAAAGTACGTCTAGTGCAGCATATGGCCGGGCGCACCAGCGCCAAAGCACTGAACGCCCCGCTGATCGATGCCATCAGGGCAGCCAATCTACCGCACGATCATTACCAAACGACGACAATCATCAATACCGATGACGCCATCATGGGAACCGGCATGTTTGTGCGCAGCAGTATTGAAAGCGGTAAGAAGGAGTTCCCCTGGTCACAAATCATTGTCGACAGTAATGGCGGGGTGAAAAAGGCCTGGGAGCTTGAGCCAAAAAGCTCTGCCGTGGTGGTGCTGGATAAAGATGGCGTGATTAAGTGGGTCAAAGAAGGTGCGTTGACGCAGGAAGAGGTTCAGCAAGTGGTGGCGTTGTTACATCAGTTAGTCAAGCAATAGCACATACAGGGACGGAGAGAAGCACGCCCTCTGCGCGCTTCTCTCCGTCAATCAGTCAGAACAACGACACCCGGAACCCCGGATTGAGGAACGACTCTTTCGGGGTATACAGTAATGCCTGACCGGTCCAGTCATGCACAATCGCACCGGCAGCAATCGCCACCGCGTGCCCTGCGCCGGTGTCCCAGATATTAGTCGGCCCGAAGCGCGGATAGAGCTGTGCTTCGCCCTCGGCAACCAGACAGAACTTCAGTGACGAGCCGATAGCAACCGTTTGATGCTCACCCAGCTGTGACAGATAATCCTGCAACTCCTGATCGTTGTCATAATGCGAACGGCTGACGACCACCAGCGGCGGATGGGCTTCCTTCACCTGTATTTGCTTACGTTCGCCGTTTTCCTCTTTCCAGGCTTTACCCTCAGCGGCGCTGTACATCACTTGGGTGACCGGCACATATACCACGCCCAGCACCGGCTTGCCGTCTTCGATAAGCGCGATATTGACGGTGAACTCACCGTTGCGCTTCAAAAACTCTTTGGTGCCGTCGAGCGGATCCACCAGCCAGTAACGGCTCCAACCCTGACGTTCGCTCCAGGACTGTGGATCTTCCTCAGACAACATCGGTGTTTGCGGATCAAGCAGCGCCAGTCCATTCTTAATCACGTTATGTGCCGCGATATCTGCGGCAGTGACCGGTGACGCATCGCTCTTCTGGCGAGCGTCAAGGGGTTGTTCACCGTCATAAACCGCCATAATGGCATCACCGGCATCGCGCGCCAGCTGGCAAATTTTATCTAACATATTTCACCTCAGTCATTCTTTCATAAACGCAACGTCATGTATGAAGCCTAGTTTTTTTTAGGCGGAATAGCCATCCCGTAATCTGCGGCTGTTAACAATTCCACCACGCAATACCCGTTACATCTCACAATTATTTATGACAACTGATTACATTCTCATCAAATTTTGAGATATATATCGGGTTTTTCCCTTTATGGATATTCCCCTTTCTGGAGGCACTGCAATGATTACGCGTCACTTGACGTTATCCCTGTTAGCTACGCTGGTTGCCGTTTCAGCCCACGCATCGCAGGTGGATCTGCGGATCATGGAAACCACCGATTTACACAGCAACATGATGGACTTCGACTACTACAAGGATAAACCAACGGATAAGTTCGGCCTGGTACGTACTGCCAGCCTGATCCATGCCGCACGGGACGAAGTCACTAACTCCGTGCTGGTCGATAACGGCGACGTGATCCAGGGCAGCCCGCTCGGTGATTACATGGCGGCCAAAGGCCTGAAGAAGGGCGATGTTCATCCGGTCTATAAAGCGATGAATACGCTGGATTACGTGGTTGGAAATCTGGGCAACCATGAATTCAACTACGGGCTGGATTACCTGAAAAAAGCACTGGCCGGGGCGAAATTCCCTTACGTGAATGCCAACGTCATCGACAGTAAAACCGGCAAGCCGCTGTTTACACCGTTTTTAATCACTGATAACCCGGTAAAAGACCGCGACGGCAAAACCCATAATCTGCGCATCGGTTATATTGGCTTCGTGCCACCGCAAATCATGGTATGGGACAAAGCCAACTTGCAGGGCAAAGTGACCGTCGCAGACATCACCGAAACCGCCAAAAAATGGGTGCCGGAGATGCGCAGACAAGGCGCGGATATCATCGTGGCGATCCCCCACTCAGGGCTATCGGGTGACCCTTATAAAACCATGGCGGAAAACTCAGTCTATTACCTGAGCCAGGTGAAAGGGATCGACGCCATCATGTTCGGCCATGCGCATGCCGTCTTCCCAAGTGAAGAGTTTGCCAATATTAAGGGCGCGGATATCAAACAGGGCACGCTGAACGGTGTTCCTGCGGTGATGCCAGGTATGTGGGGTGACCATCTGGGCGTGGTAGACATGGTACTCAACAATAACGGCGGGAAGTGGCAGGTTGAAACGGCCAAAGCCGAAGCCCGGCCGATTTATGACAAGGCCAACAAGAAGTCTTTGGCGGCTGAAGATCAAAATTTAGTGAAAGTGTTGGCGGAAGATCACAATGCTACGCGGGATTTCGTCAGCAAGCCGGTGGGTAAATCTACCGACAATATGTACAGCTATCTGGCGCTGGTACAAGATGACCCGACGGTGCAAATCGTCAATAACGCGCAGAAAGCTTATACCGAGCACTTCATTCAGGGCGATCCGGATCTTGCCAATCTGCCGGTACTTTCTGCGGCGGCACCGTTTAAAGTCGGTGGGCGTAAAAACGATCCGGCCAGTTTTGTCGAAGTGGAAAAAGGTGAGCTGACGTTCCGTAACGCGGCAGATTTATACCTTTATCCGAACACATTGGTGGTGATGAAAGTCAGTGGTCAGGAAGTCAAAGACTGGCTGGAGTGTTCCGCCGGGCAGTTCAATCAGATCGATGTTAACAGCAGCAAACCGCAGTCGCTGATTAACTGGGACGGTTTTCGCACCTATAATTTCGACGTAATTGATGGTGTGAATTACCAGATTGATGTCAGCCAGCCCGCCAAGTTCGACGGCGAATGTACGCTGATCAATAAAGACGCCGGGCGGATCAAAAACCTGACCTTCAACGGCAAACCGATCGACCTCAAAGCGACCTTCCTGGTTGCAACCAATAACTACCGCGCCTACGGCGGTAAGTTTGCCGGCACCGGTGACAGCCATATTGCGTTTGCTTCGCCGGATGAGAACCGCTCGGTCGTCGCAGCGTATATCAGCGCGGAGACCCAAAGGCACGGCGCAGTCACGCCAACGGCCGACAACAACTGGAAGCTGGCGCCAATCAAATCATCGCAACCGCTGGATATCCGCTTCGAAACCTCGCCGGGTGAAAAAGCGGCGGCCTTTATTAAATCGCACGCACAGTATCCGGTGACCGCCAAAGGCACTGACGCCATCGGCTTCGAAATTTATCAGGTCGATTTGCAGAAATAATGCCTTCCCCAAACGCTCCACCTGCGGGCTGAGGGCTCCCCATAAATAAAGACAGGCATAGAAGGTTGTGATCTACTTAGTGTTCCAGCAAAAAGTAAGGTCTCCCCTCTGTGCCTGCTTCTCAAGTTTGCCACAGATTCTTTAGTCAGCCCCTCCGCTCGATACATCAGTATCGCAAAAACGCTCTGCTAGATATGACCGTTGCACTGACTCGCGGCGCTTCTCTTTCCCTCACCAGTATCGGCAGATTGCTGCCCGGAACAGCCCGCGTTAAACACAAGATCAAGCGTGTCGACAGGCATCTCAACAACGATTTGATGTTTAAGGATATTCCTGCCATTTATCAGCAACTGGTTTCCCGCCTGACTCACCGTCTTCCGTTTTGTGTCATTGCAGTTGACTGGAGTGGTTATACGACAATCACCGGGAATACTGTCGGGGATGAACCCCGACAGTGTTTATGAAGAAATGGCGAGGGCTTACCGAGACATCATCATGGTCTACTGATGATATTTCTGGGGATCCCTCAGCCCGTCCGGGGCGTTTATTTCTTCCATACTTCCTTTGGGCTATAGCCTTGCCTTAAACATGTATTTATAATACATGTTATGTGATTTATTCATTTAACGAGGCTTCATCATGGACTATCGCGACCAACCCCTTGGCGCTCTGGCTGTTGCCATTCCCCGCGCCACCCGCTTATTCCGTCAATACGATCTGGATTTCTGCTGCGGTGGTAAACAAACTCTGCTGCGTGCTGTGACCAAAAAAGAGCTGGATATCGATCTGATTGAGCAGCAATTAGCGGAAATTGCACAACAACCGGACACCTCGGTTGACTGGAAAACTGCGCCGCTGGCTCAGATTATTGATTTCATCATTCCACGCTATCACGACCGTCACCGTCAGGAACTGCCTGAACTGGTGCTGATGGCGGAGAAGGTCGAAGGTGTTCATGGGGATAAAGCGCCCTGTCCGCACGGTCTGGCGCTCCAGTTACAGCGAATCCTTGACGAGCTGACCAGCCATATGATGAAAGAGGAGCAGATTCTGTTTCCGATGATCCGTGGTGGAATGGGTCGTCAGGCTGCCGGCCCGATATCTGTCATGGAGCGTGAACATGATGATGCCGGTGAGATTCTGGAAGAGATTAAACGCCTGACAGATAATGTCACGCCACCGGAAGGCGCATGTGTTACCTGGCGCGCGCTGTATGCTGGGATCAATGAATTCATTACTGACTTAATGGAACACATTCATCTGGAAAATAACCTGCTGTTCCCACGTGCCCTGCGCGGTGAATAGTCCAGATCCCACCCTAAATAGTTCAAGTTGCAGGAAAGCAGCCAATCTATCAACGGCTTGAAGTATGACGTGGAAACGTAAAAAGGGCGCATCTGCGCCCTTTTCATTACTGCATTCTACAAAGAATTACAGGATTTCCAGCAGCTCAACTTCAAAAGTCAGCGCACTGAAAGGTGGGATGGACGCGCCAGCGCCACGTTCGCCATAAGCCAGGTTATGAGGGATATACAGCTCCCACTTAGAACCGACGGGCATCAGGGTCAGCGCTTCAATCCAACCTGCGATAACACCGCTGACCGGAAATTCTGCTGGCTCGCCGCGCTGTACGGAGCTGTCGAACACGGTACCGTCAATCAGTTTACCGGTGTAGTGAACACGCACGCGGTCCTGACGGCCTGGGATCGGGCCTTCGCCCTGGGTGATCACAGAGAATTGCAGACCCGATTCCGTGCTGGTGACGCCATCACGCTGGGCGTTGGTGGTCAGGAACTCCTGGCCTTCCACTGCCAGCGCTTCCTGACGCTCACGGCGCACTGCATCAGCACGTTCGTGAACTTCACGCAGCGCGCGGTGAACCACATCAACCGGAACTGCTGGCGTATTCCCTTCCAGCGCATCGCGTAAGCCTGCCAGCAATGCGTCAGGCTCTAAACCCTGTAAACCTGATTCCTGCAATTGTTGACCGACCTGCAAGCCGATACCGTAACTTGCCTGCGCTTCTACGCTGTCAAATGAAGGGGTTGTCATGGAGTTTCCTTTAGTCTTTAAATAAGTCGAACGCGCAGCATAACAGCGCGTGGCTTTTGGGTAAAATTCTCTATAGTGCAAGGTGACACTTGCCGCAGTTCTGCAGGAAACAGATCGGAATTATGTTATTCATTGCGCATTAAGGGACCGCTTACGTGCTATTGGTGCTTTGTTCCTTTTCGCATCAAGCAGTTAACCCGCTATACTTACCGGGAAAATCCGACAGAATAATCGGGTATGATTTTTTTCTGTTTACTTGCAGTTGTGCGTAAGAAAGAGAGGTTGTCATGGGCAGAATCCCGCCCAGGAGAAGGAAAGCCATCCGTATTTATCAACCCATGTTGAGATCCTGGATTGCCATTATGAAAAGGCCGATGCGTGACACTACGCCGCTGTCTGAAAGCGACGAATCCCAAGAGCAGCCGCCAGTGCAACCATCAATGATGAGTAAAGCCAAAGCGCTGGCCTGCAAAGCCTGGCACATGAGCGATGATTTTAACTGGATGTCGCCACTGCCGTACACTCATCGCCGCTGGATAATCGTCAGCGTACTGGTGATGATATTAGCGTTACTGTGGCCTTATTCGCCACCGAACAGCTATTCGCCGTCACAACCGCAGCAACCGGCATCGATTCCAATGCAGGCTGATCTGAGGAACGAGCAGGGGCGTACCACACAACTGGCGCAACCTCAGCCACAACAGCAACAGGCGGCCACTGAGCCGCCTCAGCCAATTGCGCAGGGGAACTGGAAAAGTTACCGAGTTCAGTCCGGTCAGACGCTGGCGCAGTTGTTCCGTGACAATAATCTGGCCGTTGGCGAAGTGTTTGCGATGGCACAAGTCGAGGGCGATCAAAAACCGCTGAGTAATCTGAAGGCCGGGCAGGAAGTGAAGATACAGCGCAATGCGCAGGGTGCCGTGACGTCGCTGCAAGTAACCAATGAACAGAACTCGACGGTGCTGTTTACCCGCCAGGCTGACGGCAGTTACCAGCGCAGCCGCTAGCTATTCATGCGCAGTATTTTAGGCAATATGCGGCTTCGGGACTTTTTTTGCATTTCCAGAAAAGCAAAACGCCGGCACAAGGCCGGCGTCTCACGGGTTTACTTCAGCGTAATTACGCTTCAGAAACCACTACGACATTCAGTTTAGCGAATACGTCGCTGTGTACCTGGAACTCAACTTCGTGTTCACCAGTGGTACGCAGAACGCCATTCGGCAAACGAACTTCGCTTTTTGCAACTTCAACGCCAGCTGCAGTCACTGCGTCAGCAATATCGCGAGTACCGATAGAGCCGAACAGTTTACCTTCGTCGCCTGATTTAGACGAGATGGTGACTGAACCCAGTTCATTGATTTTAGTTGCACGAGCTTCTGCAGCGCCCAGAACGTCAGCCAGTTTGGCTTCCAGTTCTGCACGACGTGCTTCGAAGAACTCAACGTTTTTCTTGGTAGCAGGAACAGCTTTGCCCTGTGGTACCAGGAAGTTACGAGCATAGCCCGCTTTAACGTTAACTTGATCACCCAGGCTGCCCAGGTTTGCTACTTTATCAAGCAGAATAACTTGCATTACCTTAACCTCTCAAAGTCGTTTATGGACAGTGGCCTATTACTGATGACGATCAGTATATGGCAACAAAGAAAGGTAGCGAGCACGCTTGATACAACGAGCGAGCTGGCGCTGGTATTTTGCACGAGTACCGGTAATACGGCTCGGGACAATTTTACCGCTTTCGGTAACGTAGTTTTTCAGCGTAGCGATATCTTTGTAATCAATCTCTACAACGCCTTCCGCGGTGAAACGGCAGAACTTGCGACGACGGAAATAACGTGCCATTAGGCTAGTCTCCAGAATCTATCAATTCAATCTGCTCGGCATGTAACACCACTTTGTTCAGTCCATTGCGCCCTTGATGGCAACTAATGAATCCAGAAACAGTGAGTTGCGTGCCGACCGTTATACTGTGAGTTAATGCTTGTGACGCTTGTCCACTGACAACCACAGGCATTCTGCACCATGTTTGTCGGTTAAATCCGGCCTCCTGCTGCTGCGAGCGATGCTCTAGCACGAACTGGCAGTGAGGAATGCCCGAAGGACTGACTTTACGAATGGGGGTCTTGCACACTGTGCCGGACAACACCAGACGATTCGCCGTCACGGCAATTACTCTTCAGAATCCCCAGCTTCGGCATCATCATTAGCTTCGGCGAAATCTTCACGACGATCACGACGTTCGTCTTTCGCTTTAACCATTGGAGATGCTTCAGTTACCGCGTGTTTTGTACGCATAACCATGCTACGGATAACGGCGTCGTTGAAGCGGAAGTTTGTTTCCAGCTCATCAATCGCTTCCTGCGGGGCTTCAACGTTCAGCAGAACGTAGTGAGCTTTGTGCAGTTTGTTGATTGGATAAGCCAGTTGACGGCGGCCCCAGTCTTCCAGACGGTGAATCTGACCAGCAGCGTTAGTGATTACTGCACTGTAACGCTCGATCATGCCCGGAACCTGTTCGCTTTGGTCAGGGTGTACCATAAATACGATTTCGTAATGACGCATAGAATTGCTCCTTACGGATTATTCAGCCTCCTGTCAGGGTCAACCGCGGCCCATGGAAGCAAGGAACGTGTTATGTGTGCGGTCGAAAAAATGACGCGCAATTATATGTACAGCCTGTGGGGAATTCAAGGAATAAGATTGATTAATTATCTCGAGGCCAGCCGACCCGTTTTCACAGGTGACGACGGAAGAAAGCCGTGGCTTCGGTCAACGCATGAACACTCACTTTGTGTTTCATGCCCGGCTCAGCAATAAACGTCAGATTAGCGTCATGCCCGCTGGCGACCATCTCTTCACGCAGTCGCTGACTTTCGCCAAAGGGCACAACGTCATCGGCTTCTCCGTGCCAGACAAACAGCGGACGTTTGGCTAACTGCACAGTTTTGCCGCTGATATCCCAGCTCAACAGCGGCGCATGGGCAAGTTCGAAAGCGTCACGCTGCGCAACATCTTCAACGTCATAAGCCGGGAAAAGGTGTTCCGATAATGCAGTAAAGTAACCCGACCCCATAAGACAGGCGGCAACTTTTATCCACGGAAAACGCACCAGAGAGGCCATGGTGGTCATGCCCCCCATTGATACGCCCCCTACCCCCAAACGATGAACGTCGGCCAAACCACGACTAACAAAAGTCTGTTGGAGTATCGCCAGTTCATCGACATTGCTTTGCAAAATATCCCAAAAAGTGGCCATAAGCCGCGCTGCATCACCGTCGGCTCTGGCGCCATGCAGCGGCGCATCCGGCAAAATCACCCGAAACCCCGCCTGCGCCAACATATAGCCAAAATAAGAGTAGATTTCTTTCGACGAGGTAAACCCATGGTAGAAGAAAATGGTCGGTAGCGAATGATGATACTGCCCCGCAGGAACCGCGTGGATCACCTGTATTCCCTCCACTTCTTCCTGATACATCTCAATCATCAGACCCACTCCCGTTTCAATCAATGGGGATAAAAACCCGGCAAGAGCGCTATTTTATCCTCATTGGCAAAAGCTACCACTCCCATTTTGGCATGATTTATAACCCATTATTCAAAATCGACGCTTTTACGCCTTGCCGATTTTAAATCGAATTCACATATTTATTTTTATCACTTTGACTGAAATCAATTTTTGAAGAAATAAGCGGTTACATTTGATCGTTAATCCTTTCCCGTTTTCCGCCGTTATTGCGCTATCAGAAGTTAACGGAAAAAACATGAATATGGCATCAATACGTTCATTTCGTCGCTGGAGCATAGGCGCAAAACTGGCCAGCATTGCTTCCCTGCTGGTAGGAACCTTATTTATTATTTTCACTTTGTCACTGACCCACTCCGCCGGGAAGCAAGTCAATGCGCTGGCGGTGAACGCGATTTCTGAACAGGTCACTGGCGTGGTAGACATGATCGAAATGGTTAATGCCAGCCTGAATGCCGAAGTTGACAACTACACGCGTTTATTCAGCCATTTCCTGCCGGAAAATTTCGAACTGGATACGCGTAATCCCGTCATGGTAGGCGATCAGTCTTCGCCGGTGATCAAAGCAGGCGGTAATACGCTGAATTTGGACAGTAAAATCCCGGATGATTTTCTGGCACGTACGGGGGCGATTTCAACAGTGTTCGCCCGGCGTGGCGATGATTTCATTCGCGTGACGACCTCGCTCAAGAAACAAGATGGCACCCGCGCCCTCGGCACGCTGCTCGACAACACCAGCCCGGCATACGTGAGGATAATGTCAGGACAATCCTTTAGCGGGCTGGCCACGCTGTTCGGCAAAAAATACATCACCAAATATCAGCCGGTGCGCGACGCCCAGGGCAGCGTGATCGGTATTCTGTTCGTTGGTGTCGATATCACCCAGGAATACGCCAACCTGCGGGTCAAGATCCTGTCGAAGCGCATCGGTGGCCAGGGCTATTTCTTCGTGCTCAACAGCGCGCCGGGCAATGATCTCGGCAAGTATTTGGTACATGCTACCGACGAAGGTAAAGCACCATCGTGGCCTGAAGGCGTGTTGCCAGAGGTGATGTCACAACCGCGCGGCGAACGTGAATACACCGATGCATCCAGCCAGCACCAACAATTTATTGTTTATGCCAATGTGCCCGCCTGGCACTGGGTCGTCGTCGGCAGCACCGATAAAGACAGCCTGATAGAGCAGGTCAACAACTCGCGAAATCATTTCCTCATGATAAGTCTGTTGGCGCTGGCCTGTTTCGCAGCGCTATTTATCTGGCTGACCCGCAAACTGGTCAGCCGACCGCTCAGCGACGTGGTACACATCGCCCAGCAATATGCCAGCGGTGACCTCCGCGCGCGGGCACAAACCCAGCGTATCGATGAGATTGGCGCACTCATGCATGCCATCGACGGCATCGGGCACGGATTGGAGAAGATTGTCGGCGAGGTGCGGCTAGTGTCGTCTGAAATCATGCACAACACGCAAGGGCTGGCGTCTGACAGCGATCAGATCAATCAGCAGGTCGGCACACAGGCCAGCAGTTTGGAAGAAACATCAGCCAGCATGGAACAGATCACCGCCACGGTTCAGAACACGGCAGACAACGCCACACAGGCCACGCAGTGGGTGCAGCAGACCGACACTGCGGCAACGATCGGCGCCGACGCGGTGAATCAGTCTGTCGAAAGTATGGAGGCCATCAGACACGCCTCAATGCGTATTGCGGACATCACGACGGTCATTGAAGGCATTGCCTTCCAAACCAACATCCTGGCGCTTAATGCCGCCGTAGAGGCTGCCAGAGCCGGTGAGCATGGGCGTGGTTTCGCCGTCGTGGCCGCAGAGGTCCGTGCGCTGGCGCAACGCAGCTCAAACGCGGTGAAAGAGATCGAAAATCTGGTCGCCGATTCTCTGAGCAAAGTGGAAGACGGCCATCAGAGCGCGGCCAAAACCAAGGAAAATATGAGCAATATCCTGCAAGGGATCCGTCAGGTGAAAGTACTGATGAGCGATATTGATGTGGCGTCCCACGAGCAGTCATCGGGGATTTCACAGATGAACATTGCCATCATGCAGATCGGCAAAGCGACGCAGGAGAATGCCACGCTGGTAGAAAACTCACAGCAAACGGCGGCGGCGCTCAGTGAGCAGGGTCGCCACCTTGCACAACTGGTCAGCGTATTTAAAATTTCCGATCGATAACAGAGTGAGTCGCGCGGCAATAACCGCCGCGCAGACTCGCCAGCCGGCCAGTGAAAGAGCTACACTCTGGTTATTACCCTTTTACCGGATCTCACGATGAAACCACTCAGAATTCCTGCCCTGGTGTTGTTACTGGCTGCACTCAGCGGATGCAGTAATATGATGCAAACCACCCCCGTCCCACCTCCGGCACCCACGGCAAAAGCGCAGGAGATCACCCGGGCGCAGACGTCGACGTTAACCAAAATAGGCAACATTACTGCTGAGGCTATCGGTAGTCCGATGGACGTCGAAGCCGAGATCAAACGTAAAGCAGAGGCCGCCGGCGCGCATTATTACGTGATCATGTTTAACAGTGAAACCATTGTTCCGGGCCGCTGGTATTCCCAGGCCACGCTGTACCGTTAATCCTTATTCAGCCCCGATCGCCCTGTTTAACAATTGCTGACATAGCCTTTCTGGCAGCAGAGTTTCTCCGCGCTCATCCAGCACCATCCTGCACCACGCGTCCGCCATCGGCGGCGGGGAAAACTCCAGCATCTGTGCAGCAGTGCATAAGTTGAAAATTTGTGACGTCAACCAGCGCGCCTGTGCTTCTTCCGGCGCACGTAAACGCTGTAGCAGCTGACGCGACGCGCGATCGAATAAGCGGTTTTGACCCCGTGTCTGATGCACTATCTGCTGTAACATTTCAGCGGCAGCGGGCAGTTTTTTCAGCGTGCGCAGCACATCGAGACACATGATATTGCCTGAACCTTCCCAGATACTGTTCACCGGCATCTCGCGGTACAGGCGCGGCAGTTCATTTTCTTCGCAATAGCCAATGCCCCCCAGCGCTTCCATGGCCTCAGCGACAAATGGCATCCCCTGGCGGCAAACTTCGAATTTAGCCGCCGGGGTCAGTAAACGGCTCAGTACCTGCTCGCCGGGGTTGTGAGGCGCACCGGTCGCGGCTGCCAGCCGCATCAATATTTGTGTCTGACCTTCGAGACGCAGCGCCATTTTGCTCATGACCTGGCGCATTATCGGCTGTTCCACCAGCGCCTTACCAAAAGCCTGACGCTGGAAGACGTGATAGAGCGCCACCGACAGCGCTCGGCGCATCATGGCATGGCTGCCCAGCGCGCAGTCAAACCGCGTATGAGCGCCCATCTGCAGAATGTGACGTATGCCCTCACCTTCCTCGCCCAACAGCCAGGCGGTAGCATTGCGGAACTCCACTTCGCTGCTGGCATTGGACCGGTTCCCCAGTTTGTCCTTCAGCCGTTCGATATGAATGGCATTGCGTTCGCCATCCGGTAAAACGCGCGGCAGGAAGAAGCACGACAACCCGCCGTCTGCCTGCGCCAGAACCAAATGAGCATCGCTTTGCGGAACGGAGAAAAACCACTTATGACCGATCAGCCGGTAGGCTTTGCCGGGGCCGCGCCCTTCCAGCGCAGTGGCCCGCGTGGTGTTACTCAGCACGTCTGATCCGCCCTGTTTTTCCGTCATCCCCATACCAATCAGCACCCCTTTTTTCTGCGCGCCGGCGTGTAAATGCGGATCATAGCGGTCAGAGAGCAACGGCGTCAGCCAATGACTGAATTCAGCCGGAAGAGTTTTCTGGAGTAACGGAATCGCGCCGAAGGTCATGGTTATCGGGCATAAAGTGCCCGCCTCAACCTGCGCGTGCAGAATAAAACGGGCGGCGCGGGCAACGGAAGACCCTATTCTGGCCTCCTCTTCCCACGGCAGATTATGCACCCGGTTGGCAATCAGCCCCTGCATCAGCAAATGCCAGGCCGGATGAAAACGCACCTCATCAAGACGCTCACCGGTGGCGTCAAAACGCAGCAGTTCAGGCGGGTTAGCGTTGGCCAGTCGCCCGAGCTCCAGAGACTCAGCCGAACCAAGCTGCTGGCCGAGTGAAGCCAGGACATCAGTATCCCATCCGGCCTGCTGGCGGTTCACGGCTTCGCGCAGCGGCGAGTCGGAGAGAAATAAATTGCTGTTACTTAGCGGTTTAGGCTGATTAAAAACCCGATGTGTTTCCCATTCCATAATGTTCTCCCTGCCGGGTTGTTAAGGGCAAAATCACGATGGGATCAAGTATGGTAAAAATTGAGGGATTAACAGGCGGATGGATCACAAAGGCGGGAATGTAAAACGGGAACCCTGAGGCTCCCGTTTTGGTATCAGACAGAGTGTGCCTGAAATCAGGCTTTCAGTGCCCGCTGACGCACGGCTTCAAACAGACAGACGCCGGTCGCCACAGAGACGTTCAGGGAAGAGACAGAACCGGACATCGGGATGCTGATCAACTCGTCGCAATGTTCACGGGTCAGACGGCGCATACCTTCGCCTTCTGCGCCCATCACCAGCGCCATCGGGCCGGTCATTTTGCTCTGAAACAGAGTGTGATCCGCTTCACCGGCCGTGCCGACGATCCAGACATTGTGCTCCTGCAACACGCGCAGAGTACGGGCCAGATTGGTCACGTTGATCACCGGCACGTTTTCCGCAGCACCGCTGGCGACTTTTTTGGCGGTCGCATTGAGCTTGGCAGAACGGTCGCGCGGCACAATCACCGCATGCACACCGGCCGCATCGGCAGTACGCAAGCAAGCCCCGAGGTTATGTGGATCCGTCACGCCATCCAGCACCAGCAGGAACGGGCTGTCTAAGCTTTCCAGCAGCGCAGGCAGGTCATTTTCCTGATACTGACGCCCTTCGCGCACGCGGGCAATAATCCCCTGATGCACAGCGCCTTCGGACTTCTCGTCCAGCCACTGGCGGTTCGCGACCTGAATCACAATACCGCCGGCTTCCAGCTCATCGATCAGCGGCTTCAGACGTTTGTCATCACGGCCTTTCAGAATGAACACTTCCAGAAAGCGCTGCGGATCGGTGTCGAGTAAGGCTTTAACGGAATGAATACCGTAAATAATTTCGCTCATGATGCTCTTTAAAATAGACTTGCGGACAGCATGCTGTCCGCAATTTAACTAAGGTTGCGGGCGATTCTATCATCGACTGAAAAAAGCATCAGTGAATAAATCATCGCCCGGAGCCGTGAGGCAAAGGCCGTTAACTCTGTTCCGGCTTTTTCTTTGCACGTTTGGCTTTGGTGGCTGACGCGATTTTTTGCGTCTGGTCAGAAGGCTTTTTGACTTTCTTCGGTTTGCCATCTTTGCCGACTGCACTCACCGCTTTCTCTTTCTTCGGCTTGGCGGTCTTGGCGGGTTTTGCCGCTTTCACATCGTCTTTACGGAATGCACTGTCTGGCTCGAAATTCGCACTTTTCTTACCAGTACGACGACGCCCAGCGTTGGCAGGGCCGTTCGGACGCATAGTACGCTCACCCGGATTCTTAGCACGATCGCGGGCCGTTTTGCCTTCACCGCGTGGCTTGCGGCTGCTGGAAACCAGCGCGAAGTCGATTTTACGCTCGTCCATGTGCACAGCTTCAACGCGGATCTCAACAGTATCCCCGAGTCGATAAACCATCCCGGAAGACTCGCCGACCAAACGCTGGCCGATGTTGTCATAACGGTAGTAGTCGTTATCCAACGTGGAGACGTGAACCAGACCGTCGATAAACAGATCATTGAGCCGCACAAAGAAACCGAAGCCGGTAACGCTGGCGATGATGCCGTTGAAAACTTCGCCGACGTGATCCTGCATGAAGTCACACTTCAGCCAGTCAGCCACGTTACGGGTCGCTTCGTCCGCACGGCGTTCTGCCATCGAACAATGCTCGCCCAATTGCAGCATGTCATTATATTCGCTATGCCAGCCGCCAGTTGGCGTCCAGCGATCTTTCAACGTGCCGTGCTCTTTCGCCAACAAATACTTGATGGCGCGGTGCAGCGCGAGGTCAGGATAACGACGGATTGGTGACGTAAAGTGACCGTATGACTGGAGGGCCAGACCGAAGTGACCGCGGTTTTCCGGGTCATAAATCGCCTGTTTCATCGAACGCAGCAGCATGGTTTGCAGCATTTCACGATCCGGGCGATCTGCCAGTTCATCCATAATTTTGGCGTAATCTTTTGGCTCAGGCTTCAAACCGCCGCCCATCACCAGACCCAATTCCCCCAACACGCTTTTCAGCGCCGAGATGTGATCATCGCTTGGACGGTCATGAACACGGAACAGCGCAGGCTCGTTGTGTTTTTCAACAAAGCGTGCCGCCGCGATGTTCGCGAGGATCATGCACTCTTCAATCAGTTTGTGAGCGTCGTTACGCACGGTCGGTTCGACACGTTCGATACGGCGTTCAGCGTTGAAGATAAATTTGGCTTCTTCGGTTTCGAAAGCAATACCGCCACGCTCTGCACGCGCCTGATCCAGTGCTTTGTACAGAGTGTGAAGCTCCAGCAGGTGCGGCACCAGCGGGTTGTAATGCTCACGCAGCTCTTCGTCGCCTTCGATAATGCGCCAGACTTTGTTGTATGTCAGGCGGGCGTGAGAACTCATCACCGCTTCATAGAATTTCGAACCGGTCAGTTTGCCCTGCGCAGAAATGGTCATTTCGCAGACCATACAGAGGCGGTCAACCTGCGGGTTGAGCGAGCAAAGGCCGTTGGACAGCACTTCCGGCAGCATCGGCACAACCTGCGACGGGAAATAGACGGACGTCGCGCGGCTGCGGGCTTCGTCATCAAGTGCAGTGCCAGGGCGGACATAGTAGCTCACGTCAGCAATGGCAACCCATAAGCGCCAGCCTCCGCCGCGTTTTTTCTCACAGAATACGGCGTCATCAAAGTCGCGGGCATCTTCACCATCAATGGTGACCAGCGGCAAGTTGCGCAAATCAACGCGGCCTTTTTTGGCCTCTTCCGGTACCTGCTCGCTCAGGCCTTCAACCTGTTTAAGCACCTGCGGTGGCCAGACGTGCGGGATTTCATGGGTGCGCAGTGCGATATCGACCGCCATGCTGGTGCCCATTTTGTCGCCGAGTACTTCGACGATTTTACCGACCGCTTTAGTACGGCGCGTTGGCCGTTGAGTCAGCTCAACCACGACCATATAGCCCATGCGCGCGCCGTTAATGGCCTCGGCCGGGATCAGGATATCAAAGCTCAGACGGCTGTCGTCCGGTACCACAAAACCGGCACCGGCATCCGTAAAGTAACGGCCAACGATCTGGCTGACTTTAGGCACCACGACGCGAACGATACGGGCTTCGCGGCGGCCTTTGCGGTCAGTACCAATAGGCTGCGCGAGTACCACGTCACCGTGGATACACATTTTCATCTGTTCAGCAGACAGATAAACATCGTCTTTTTTCACGCCTTCAAGACGCAGGAATCCGTAACCGTCACGGTGACCGATTACGGTGCCTTTCAGCAGGTCAAGACGTTCTGGCAGCGCATAGCACTGGCGGCGGGTGAAGACTAACTGGCCATCACGCTCCATGGCACGCAAGCGGCGGCGCAAGGCTTCCAGCGCTTCTTCTCCCGATAAATTCAGTTCATTACCCAACTCTTCACGGCTGGCTGGGGTTTCACGTTTGGCGAGATGCTCAAGAATAAATTCACGACTCGGAATGGGTGATTCGTATTTTTCTGCTTCTCGTTCCAGGAATGGATCTTGTGACATAGCGGTTCCTCCGTTGTCATCAGCAGTTTGTTGAAACTCTTTCATTCAACAAGCAATAATTTGTAGAGCGGTGAATTGTCCCTGACCATGTCAGCCAGAGTGTATTCATTCAGCTCATCAAGAAAATGTTCAACAGCAGTATGTAATACCTGCTTAAGTCGGCAAGCGGGCGTGATATGGCAGAAATCCCCTGCGCAATTCACCAGCGTCAAAGGTTCAAGTTCACGCACCACATCACCAATACGGATGGTTTCAGCGGGTTTACCCAGCTTAATACCCCCGTTCTTACCCCGTACCGCAGTGACCAACCCGGCCCGGCTTAACTGATTGATGATTTTCACCATATGATTTCGCGATACACCATAGACCTCGGTGACCTGCGAAATGTTGGTCATCTGATTATTTGGCAACGACGCCATATAAATCAGTGCCCTCAAACCATAATCAGTAAAACTCGTTAACTGCACACATACCTCTGGGTGGTAGTTTACCCGGTCTTTCTACGTCAACTATGACAACAGGGTGAAGAAGATTGTTTAAATTTGCTATTAGATGATAAACCAGCCACGAAGTTTGCGGCTAATCATTTAGATAGTGGATGCTTTATGGAAAGTAAACAAGCGCAGGCGGGTAGAAAAAAACAAACCGGGCATGAGGCCCGGTTTGGATTCTATTGCGGCATTTGCAGCCAACAGACGAGTCTGTTATGCGTCAAACGGGTCGCGCAGGATCATGGTTTCGCTACGATCCGGGCCGGTAGAAATGATATCAATCGGCACTTCAGTCAGCGTTTCGATACGCTTGATGTAGTCACGTGCTGCTTGTGGCAACTTATCGACTTCTTTCACGCCAAAGGTGGTTTCGGTCCAGCCCGGCATGGTTTCGTAGATTGGCTCGATACCTTCCCAGCCTTCTGCTGCCAGCGGTGTCGTCGTCATTTCGCGGCCATCAGGCATGCGGTAACCGATACACAGCTTCACTTCTTTCAGGCCGTCCAATACGTCCAGTTTGGTCAGACAGAAACCAGACAGGGAGTTGATCTGCACGGAGCGACGTACTGCTACGATGTCCAGCCAGCCACAGCGACGGCTACGACCGGTGGTCGCACCAAACTCGTTACCTTGCTTACGCAGGAACTCGCCGGTTTCATCGAACAGTTCAGTGGGGAACGGGCCTGCACCCACGCGGGTGGAGTAGGCTTTCACGATGCCCAGCACATAGTCGACATAACGTGGACCAATACCAGAACCGGTAGCGACACCGCCTGCGGTGGTATTGGAAGATGTTACGTACGGATAGGTACCGTGGTCGATGTCCAGCAGAGTGCCTTGTGCGCCTTCGAACATGATCAGATCGCCACGCTTACGCGCGCCGTCCAGCAGTTCGGACACGTCAACCACCATCGCAGTCAGGATGTCGGCAATAGCCATCACATCATCAAGCGTTTTCTGGTAATCAACCGCTTCCACTTTGTAGTAGTTCACTAACTGGAAGTTATGGTAATCAACGATTTCTTTCAGCTTGATAGCGAAAGTTTCTTTGTTGAAGAGGTCACCAACGCGCAGACCGCGACGGGCAACTTTATCTTCATAAGCCGGGCCGATGCCACGACCGGTAGTGCCGATAGCTTTATCGCCACGCGCTTTTTCGCGCGCCATGTCCAATGCGACATGGTAAGGCAGGATAAGCGGGCAAGCTTCAGAGAGTAACAGACGTTCGCGTACAGGGATGCCACGAGCTTCAAGTTCGCCCATTTCTTTCATTAAAGCGTCAGGCGCCAGCACAACACCGTTGCCGATGATGCTAATGACGTTTTCACGCAGAATGCCAGAAGGAATTAAATGAAGAACGGTTTTCTCACCGTTAATAACCAGAGTGTGACCGGCGTTGTGACCGCCCTGATAGCGCACAACATAATTAGCCCGTTCAGTCAGCAGGTCGACGACCTTGCCTTTCCCTTCATCACCCCATTGAGTGCCGAGTACGACGACGTTCTTACCCATCTCAAGAATCACCAGGTTGCTTAAAAAAGGATTCTAACATCTCAATCCTGTGTTTCCAGTACTTTTAGCATACGGTTGCGTGAAAAATTTGGAATACGTGCTACGCATCAAAGCAAGAAGTGACAGCGATTAAGTAACAAACCCTCAACCGCCGACCTGATTACGCAACATGTAGTAAATTACGAAGCCGGCGACCACAAGTGCCCCTCCAAAGCGACGTAAAACAGTGTCGGGCAACTGAGTCATAGATTGGATCATTTTTCTCCATCCTTTCGGATAAAGCATCGGCCCCAAACCTTCCAGAACCAAAACCAACCCCAAGGCTAACCAAATACTCGAGTTCATTTTGCGGTTTCTCAGTGTGCTTATTGGGTCCACATAAAACAAAAGGCCCGGTTAAGGGCCTTTTGGCTAACGACAAACCATTACGGTTTGGTTTTATCCGGCGACTTCATAAAGCGGAAGAAGTCGTTGTCCGGGCTCATCACCATCACGTCGTTACCGCTGCTGAAGCTCTCTTCATAAGCACGCAGGCTACGGATGAAGGCATAGAAGTCTGGATCCTGGCTGAATGCATCAGCAAACAGTTTGGCCGCTTCTGCATCACCTTCACCGCGGGTAATACGCGCTGTACGTTCAGCTTCTGCCACAGTACGGGTTCTTTCGTAGTCAGCTGTTGCACGCAATTTCTCAGCTTCTTCCAGACCCTGAGAGATGTGGCGCAAAGCAACCGCATTACGTTCAGCACGCATACGATCGTAGATTGCGCTGGACACTTCCTGCGGCAGGTTGATTTGCTTGAGACGAACGTCGATGACCTGAATACCCAGAGCCGCCATGCTGTTCGGGTTCACCGCAGGCTGTTTGCCGTTGGTTTCCTGCTCAACACGTTTGGCCACGGAGGCAATCGCGTCATCAGCTTCTGTCGTGGCTTCCACTTCTTCAGCCGAGCCGTTGTTCAGCGCGTCACGAACATCCAGCGTCAGACGACCACGGGAGTCGGTCACGATGTCTTTCACGTCCAAACGGCCGATCTCAGAACGCAGACGGTCACTCAGTTTACGTTTCAACAGCACTTCGGCCTGAGAGACGTCACCGCCGCCCGTTGCCAGATAGTAACGGCTGAAATCGCTAATACGCCATTTCAGATAGGAGTCAACGATCAGGTCTTTCTTCTCGCTGGTCACGAAGCGGTCAGCCTGGTTGTCCATGGTCTGAATACGCGCATCCAGAGTTTTTACTGATTCAACAAAAGGCACCTTGAAGTGTAAACCTGGCGCATAAACCAGCGGTTTGTTTTCGCCGTCACGAAGGACTTTGCCGAAACGCAGAACGATGCCACGCTCGCCTTCCTGAACGACAAACAGTGAAGCATAAAGCGCCACCAGCACCACAACGACGATAAGTAAAAATGACTTACGCATTGTTATTCTCTCCCTACGCGAAGTGTATCGTCACGCTGTGCATCAGCACGGCGTTGGTCCATGACACTGCCAGACGAACGGGAACCGCTGTTATTGGCACTGCTGTTGTTCAAATTACCCAGTGAAGTCGACGATTTAGGTGGCAAAAGCCCGCCCTGATCGCTCCCTTTACCTGCTGCGGCGTTACCGCCACGCAACATTTGGTCCAGAGGCAACATCATCAGATTGTTGCTCTTGTCGCTCACCAGAATTTTGCGGGTATGGCTGAGAACATTTTGCATTGTTTCGATATACAGACGCTCACGGGTGATTTCCGGTGCGGCTTTATATTCAGGCAACAATTTGGCGAAACGCGCCACTTCACCCTGTGCTTCCAGAACGGTACGATCTTTATACGCTTTAGCATCTTCGAGCTTACGTTGTGCTTCACCATTCGCCTGCGGCTGAATCTGGTTGGCATACGCTTCTGCTTCACGGATAGATTGTTGTTCTTTCTCACGGGCGGCAATCGCATTATCGAAAGCGGCTTTCACTTCTTCAGGCGGACGTGCCGTCTGGAAGTTAACGTCCTGCACCGTGATGCCCATTTTGTACGGGCGAATAGTTTCTTCCAGTACACGTTGGGTATCACTACGGACCGTGGTACGGCCTTCGGTCAGGATCTTGTCCATGGTGTACTTACCAATAACACCACGCAGCGCACTGTCCGTCGCCTGGCTCAGACTGTCATCAGCATTGGCTACGCTGTACAGGTAAGCTTCTGGATCGGTGACGCGGTACTGCACGTTCATCTCAACGCGCACAACGTTTTCATCGGAAGTCAGCATGACGCCAGAAGCAGCCAGCTCGCGGACAGATTCGACGTTAACTGCACGAACCTGATCGACAAAGGTAGGCTTCCAGTTCAGACCCGGCTGGACCAGATGACTGAATTTGCCGAAACGGGTGACAACCCCACGTTCGGCTTCTTTAATGGTATAGAAACCACTGGCAGCCCAGATCACCACCACCGCAACCGCAGCGATGCCAACAATACGACCACTCATACTATTTTGCGGACCCGATGCATTACCGGTTCCGTTACCGTTGCCCGATCCTTTACCGCCGAAACCACTCAGTTTTTTACTGAGCTTACGGAAGATGTCATCCAGATCCGGCGGGCCCTGTTCTCGGCCACCTTTGTTGTTATTACCACCAGAATTATTTCCACCAGAGTTGCCGCTATTATTGCTGCTGCCCCAGGGGTCGCGGTCCTGTCCGTTATTACCGGGCTGATTCCACGCCATGTTATAGCTCCATTATTCTATGATTGGTGTTCTTCAGGCCAAATCAGACAGGTTCTGGTTGCGGACATAACCACTCAGTTCCTGCTCTTGTTTGCAGAGGCGGTGCCAGTCAACAATGGGCATTCGCACCATGAGACCGATACTTCCATCCTCTTCAATCCATTCTTTTTCAATCGCCTGAAGCTGGTAAAAACGGCTACGAAGGCGGCCTGCTTCTGGTGGCAAACGCAATTCATGCTGCGCTATTTCACCCGAGAGACGCTCCGTCAACGCCTGGAATAACAACGAAATACCTTCACCGGTCACGGCTGAAAGCCAGACCCTGATCGGTAAATTCTCCTCGTTGCGGTCAATACGCGGGACAAAGTCATCCAACATATCTATTTTGTTCATCACTAACAGCACAGGGATATCATCTGCTTCGATCTCTGCCAGCACCGTATTCACCGCGTCGATATTTTCCTCAACGCGAATATCCGCTGCATCAATGACATGCAGTAACAGTGTTGCCTGTCGGGTTTCCTGCAATGTTGCTTTAAAAGCAGCAACCAAATCGTGGGGCAGGTGACGAATAAACCCTACGGTATCCGCCAGCACCGTTTCTCCGACATCTGCCACCATAATGCGGCGCAGCGTTGGGTCTAGGGTGGCGAACAACTGATCGGCCACATAAACGTCAGCCTCAGTAATACGGTTGAACAGCGTGGATTTACCGGCATTGGTATAGCCGACCAGTGAAACAGTAGGGATATCAGCGCGCATTCGCGAGCGACGGCCCTGTTCACGCTGTTTGGCGACTTTCTCAAGCCTGCTGAGGATCAACGTGATCCTGTCGCGCAGTAAGCGACGGTCGGTTTCGAGTTGGGTTTCCCCTGGACCTCTGGCACCGATACCGCCCCCCTGACGCTCAAGGTGTGTCCAGCCGCGAACCAGTCGGGTAGCAATGTGGCGTAATTGCGCCAATTCTACTTGTAACTTACCTTCGTGAGTTCGTGCACGCTGAGCAAAGATATCTAAAATTAATCCGGTACGATCGACCACGCGACATTCGCACAGCGCTTCCAGGTTTCTCTCCTGGGCAGGTGTCAGTGCATGATCAAACAGGATAACAGACGCGCCAGTTGCTTTAACGGCATCTGCAATTTCTTGGGCCTTTCCTTCACCGACAAAGTATTTAGGGTGCGGAGCCTTACGGCTACCAGTGACGACTTGCAACGTCTCTACACCTGCAGAAGATACCAGCGATTCGAATTCGCTCAGGTCCTCTGTGTCTTTGTCTCGCGAGAAATAGATATGAACCAGTACGGCCTGCTCACCGGCTTCATAACGGTCAAACAAGCTGGTGACCTCTCATTTGGGATAAAACCGCCAGCCGGGGGCCCATAAGCATAATCGGAATACTTATGAACCCCGTCGTGGTTGACCAACAATGCGCTTTATTCAGCGTCATCGCTGTCCTGCTGCGGTTGCGCAGAAGGCGTACTACCTTGATGATAATTGCTGGTACCACCACTGCTTGGATTATTACTATGGTGAGAAACCGGGCGGGAAGGCACAACGGTGGAGATCGCGTGTTTATACACCATCTGGCTTACCGTGTTCTTTAACAGAATGACAAACTGATCAAAAGACTCAATCTGGCCTTGCAGCTTAATACCATTCACCAAATAAATAGAAACCGGAACACGTTCGCGACGCAATGCGTTCAGGAACGGATCTTGCAAAGATTGCCCCTTAGCCATTCTATCTTTTCCTTATTAGTTTGTTGTTTGTAACTTTGAGCCTAGAGGCTCGAAAATAAAACACATCAAAAATTTGCGCGTTGAGTACTAATCAATTGTACACAATCACCCAACCTATGCACTAACAACCTGAATTACACGGCGTAAGGCTTCGTCTGGCTTTTCACTGTCCAGCCATTCAACCCCCTCCCAGCCACGTAACCATGTCATCTGACGTTTGGCCAGCTGTCGTGTCGCGCAAACACCACGATAAACCATCTCATCGTAATCGGTTTCACCAGAAAGATATGACCACATCTGGCGATAGCCCACACAACGCATGGAAGGCAAGTCCGTATGCAAGTCGCCCCGAGCTATCAGCGTTCTTACTTCATCTTCAAAACCGTTCAAGAGCATCTGACTAAAACGCTGTTCTATACGTTCATGTAACAACTCACGCCGGGTCGGTGCAATCGCAAACTGATGCACGGAGTACGGCAGCGATTCACCCGAAACTTTAGTCAGTTCCGTTAAAGTTTTACCTGAAATATAAAAAACTTCCAGTGCTCTGGACAGTCTCTGCGGATCATTCGGATGAATTCGCACTGCCGCTACGGGATCTATCTCACGTAATTGGTCATGAAGGCTGTCCCATCCGTGCTCTGCTGCCTGTGTTTCTATGCGCTGGCGAATAGCCGAATCCGCTGGGGGCAACGGCGAAAGGCCTTCTAATAGTGCTTTGAAATACATCATCGTGCCACCGACCAGCAGCGGAATTTTATTCCGAGCGGTGATCTCAGCCATCTCGCGTAAAGCATCAGCCCGAAAATCAGCCGCTGAGTAAGCTTCGCTTGGGTCGAGAAGGTCGATCAACCGGTGCGGTGCCTCACGTAATTCTACTTCGGTCGGTTTAGCCGTGCCGACATCCATGCCGCGATAAATCAGGGCGGAATCCACGCTGATGATTTCGACAGGAAGATGCTCAAGTAATGAGATCGCCAAAGCCGTTTTACCAGAGGCTGTCGGCCCCATAATGAAGATCGCCGGAGGTAAAGAATATGTATTCAAGTCAGTCACGCTTAAACGCCGCCAGAGCAGGCTGTAAATCAACAGGTTGCAGAAGACCAGACGGAGGCGATTTCACCAGTTGCGGGCAAAGACGCTCTACGTCCGTGAGTAATTGTATCGCTTGCGAGATGTTCCAGACGTCGTGATCGCTGCCAATGTGGCGGGCAAACCACATGGCTACCGCATCAGAAGTCACCTCCTGCTGAACAGCAAGGTAGCCTAACAGGTCGGGTATCAACTTTTGTAAATTTTGTTGGCGTAAAGGTAAAGGTACTGCGCGCAATGTCACATGCTGGTGATCAACCATCATCTCCAGGCCCGATCTTTGCAACAACGCCTGATGCCGGGTAAAAGCGGCACTTTCTTCTTTGGTTATCTGTAGCTTAAGCGGAATAAGTAAAGGTTGCGGACGCAGTCCCTCTTCCGGCGGCGTTAATTGCGCCCTTTTAAGCCAGCGCTCTGCCACCGGCAGCGATAACAGCACCAGCTGTTTTCCCCGCTCAAGCAGGGCATATTCCGGCGCGCATACCGTCAGGACACGTCCGAAGCTCTGGCTGTGTGAATCAAGCGCCGATTCTGGCAACGAGTTATGCGAAATTTTGGCCGGCAGCGTCGCTGACGGTTCCTCTACTTTCAGCGACTGCGCGGTCGATTGCAGCAAGCGCTGATACACGTCGCCCTGCGGCGGAGTATAAGAGGGTTTGTCATCTTTATACGCAGGCTCACGTGGCTGGCTGACACGCGAGGTCTCAGGAAAGACGTTTTCCCGCGACGGTCGTGGTGCAGCTTCCCGCTTAGCGGCCGGTTGAGAGAAGTGGTTCCCTCCCGCAGCCTGGCGGTTTTCAGGTTGCCAGCGCGGCACATCAATTTCCACACCGTCTTCATCGACTGCCGTTGCAGCGAGCAGATCAGGTTTGGCGGCCTGCTGCAACACCGTCATCACAGCCTGATAGATAAAATCATGTACTAAGCGCGACTGATGAAAACGGACTTCATGTTTGGCCGGATGAACATTCACATCCACCTGATGCGGATCGACGTCCAGATATAGCACGTAGGCAGGCTGCTGATCGTCTTTCAGCTGATCCTGGTAGGCCTGGCGGATAGCATGGTTAATAAGACGATCTTTCATCATGCGATTATTGACGTAGCAATACTGCATGTCACTCAGGCTGCGCGATCCAGCCGGATCAGCGACCCAGCCACGGATCCCCAGATCGCCATGCTCCCACTTCACCTCAAGCGCGTGCTGCACAAAGGTCGGGCTACAGATCGCCGCCAGTCGCCGCGATGATTGTGCCGGATCGGTCACTGGGCGGTATTGCCGCATCAGTTTGCCGTTGTGCGTGAGGTTAATGGCCACGTCAAAACGAGCCAGTGCAATGCGCCGGACCACTTCGTCAATATGAGTAAATTCGGTTTTCTCGGTACGCATAAATTTGCGACGGGCGGGTGTGTTGAAGAACAAATCCAGCACTTCGACCGTAGAACCCTGCGGATGCGCCGCCGGTTTGACCGTCACGGCCATGTCGCGGCCTTCGGCGTAAGCCTGCCAGGCTTCGGGTTGTGTTGCAGTACGCGACGTCAGCATAAGACGTGATACCGAGCTGATACTGGCCAGCGCTTCGCCGCGAAAACCGAGGCTGACGATTGCCTCAAGGTCATCGAGGCAGCTGATTTTACTGGTGGCATGACGAGCAAGCGCCAGCGCCAGCTCGTCTTTAGCAATACCGCAGCCGTTATCACGAATGCGGATAAGTTTGGCACCGCCGCGATCGATATCAATGTCTATGCGCGTTGCCCCCGCGTCCAGACTGTTCTCCACCAACTCCTTCACCACCGAAGCCGGTCTTTCCACCACTTCACCCGCCGCTATCTGATTGGCTAATTGCGGGGGCAGAACCTGAATCGACATAACGGCTCCAGAGATAAAGTGTCACAATCCGCCGGAATTAACGACACGAATTATGACTGAGGAATGGTTAAGGTTTGGCCGAGTTGTACCTCGCCAGATTTCATATGATTGGCCGTTTTGATGTCATTCATACTGACACCGTATTTCGACGCAATTGCCGACAACGTATCGCCCCGGGTGACTTTATGCTTCGCTGCTTTCTTTTTAGCCACCGTGGTTTTACTGACCGCCGCCGTTTTCTGGCTATTGGCCGCTACGGCTTGGGTACCCGCAGGCACTTTCAACCGCTGACCGACCCACACGCCGTCTTTCTTCAGCTTGTTCAGGTCACTCAGCGCGCCCGCCGTGGTGCCATAGTTTACGGCAATTCCGATCAGCGTTTCGCCACGTTTTACCTGGTGAATCTGCGTTGCGCCGCCCGAGGCTGCCGTTGCTTCAACCGGCCCAGGCTGGCTCATTGAACTGTTGCTACCAGCGCCGCTGTCAACCGCCGTTGCTGAGGCCAGCAGCGGTCGGTTTTCGACCTTTGGGCCGGATTGCAACGGATGTGACAGGAAATAATTGCGCAGGCCAGAGTAGATGGCCTGCGCAATTTTGTCCTGATACGCACTGCTTCCAAGCAGCCGCTCCTCATTACCATTACTGATGAAGCCGGTTTCCACCAGCAAAGAAGGAATATCCGGTGAACGCAATACACCCAGGCTGGCATGTTCAGGTTTGGCTTTGTGCAATGCACCGACGCGGCGCAGCTGAATCAGCACTTTCGACGCCACGTCATAACCCACACGCTGGGAATGACCAAACTGTAAATCCAGCACGGCCTGACTTAAGTAAGGGTCAGCGGCGGTGTTCGCCAGCATGTCACCGGCACCACCCAGTAACTCCGATTGCTTCTCGTGCTGCTCCAGCCAGTTACCCATTTCACTGTTGGCGCGACGGTTGGAAAGTACCCAGACCGAGGCGCCGGTGGCACTGCGGTTTGGCGCAGCATCGGCGTGAATAGAAACCAGCACGTTCGCGCCTTTTTTACGCGCCACGTCAGAACGGCCCATGACCGAGATAAAATAGTCACCATCACGCGTCATCGCCGGTTTAAACATCGGATCGGCATTCAGTTTGGCTTCCAGTTTGCGGGCGATGGCAATCGTAACATTCTTCTCTTTCAGGCCATTGCCACCGATAGCGCCCGGATCCTGACCACCATGACCGGCATCGATAGCCACAATCACCTGATTATCATTGCTGCTGCCACTGGTTCTGGGGGTGGGGGTATTGTCCGAGGCCGGACCGCTGGTCACTGCCGTCAGTTTGCTGCCCTCAAAAGGGTTCGATACATTATTTTTCGCCGTCAACGCCGCATTCGGCGAGGGGGTAGAAGTGACCGTATTGAGAGAAGCGGAACGTCGCGCTGACGGCGTAGTGACAGCGCCCATGGTGAACGTCACGCTATTTTGATCAGTAACCGCGTTGGTTTTCACTTTTTGCGTCAACTCAAATACCAGCCGCTGGCTTTGGGCATCCTGCGCATTACTGGCACGTACCCGCTTCACCAAATTCTGACCGTTAAAGTTCAGCGGCAGACCTTTCATCACGCCGCTTTGCTTGACGTCGATCACTACCCGCTCAGGGTTATGCAGCGGGAAGAAGGCGTAGTCGGGCTTACCATCAAAAGTAATGGTAATCGTTGATTGAGTGGATCCGTTGGAAACATTGATGTTTTTCATGCCCGCTGCCGACGCAGGCAATAATGTCACGGCAGCAAACAGCAAAATTGACGATAAAAATAGCGTCGTGGTAAGGAAAATCTTTTTAAAGCCGTTACTCATCGCGCGATCATCCTTGCTGTTGTACCAGATGCAATAGGCTAATTCCTGAAGCAGAAACCGCTTTCAGCGTCGCTACACGCCCATCCTGCTGATATTCCAGCGTTAATTCAATATCAGGCTCAGGCAAGACGCCAGCGCCCTGCTGCGGCCATTCCACCAGACAGATGGCGTCCTGAGCAAAATAATCACGAATGCCCATAAATTCCAACTCTTCCGGGTCCGCAAGACGGTACAGATCAAAATGGTAGACCACCATCGGATGTAACTGATAAGGCTCCACCAGCGTATAGGTCGGGCTTTTTACATTGCCCTGATGCCCGAGCGCCTGAAGAAATCCACGGCTGAAAGTGGTTTTTCCGGCGCCTAAATCGCCGAAAAGATGAATAACTGTCGCACCAGTGCACGCTTTGGCCAGTGTTGCACCCAGTTTAAGCGTTGCCGCTTCGTCCGGCAGAGAGAGTTGTAGTTGATTCATTTGGTGATATCTTTTTTTTCAGGTCAGGATTAACTAACGGGGCAATTACCGCTAAAAGATCAGTCGCCAGCATACCGCGCGTCCCTTGGTAAAGGGCTATCTGGTCAGCGGCTGCGCCGTGCACCACCGCACCCGCACAGGCTGCGTCAAACAGTGAAAGTTGCTGCGCTAACAACCCGCCAATGATACCAGAAAGCACGTCACCCATGCCGCCGGTAGCCATTCCTGCGTTGCCAACATCAGCTAACGCCATCGGGCCACTCTCGTGAGCAATCAGGGAGCCAGCGCCTTTAAGCACCACAACACCACCGTAACGTTCAGTCAGTTTTCGCACTGCAAGTAAGCGGTCACTCTCAATATCGTTCACTGAACATCCCAACAAACGCGCCGCTTCGCCGGGATGAGGCGTTAACACGCGATTTTGCCGCTTCTGCGGTGTGATTGCCAGCAAGTTCAGCGCATCCGCATCGAACAGGGCCGGTTTTGTACTCTCAACCACCTGTTTGAATGCCGCCTTGCCCCAGGCTTTTTGGCCCATCCCTGGCCCCACGACCACCACATCGGCCCACTCCAGGCCGTCTGCCAGTGATTTTTCGTTCAATTCCTGCACCATCAGCTCAGGTCTGGCGGTCAAAAGCGGCCCGACATGTTGTTTGTGAGTAAGTACTCGCACCATGCCTGCTCCGGCGCGCAATGCCGCCTCGGCAGCCATTCGGATCGCACCTGCAAAGCCGGTATCGCCACCGACCACCAGCAGATTACCGTGATCACCCTTGTGCGAGCATGGTCGGCGCGGGTGTAACCAGTCGCCAAGCTGGGCGGCGTCAAGCCGCTGTAAAACCGCAGGGTGCCCGCTCAGCCAGCGGTGCAAACCAAGAGCGTCGCAATATAATTTGCCAACGTAGTCACGTGCTTTACCGGTCAATAAACCCGGCTTGAGTGCGATAAAGGCCATCGTCACGGCGGCATATACCGCGTTACCCGGCACGGTACCCGTTTGTGCATCAAGTCCCGAGGGAATATCCAGTGACAATACCGGTGCACCAAAGGCGTTGATAGCCGCAATCAGGGTGTCATAAGGTGGCCGTGGCGCGGAGGTTAAACCGGTCCCGAGCAGTCCATCAATAATCAAGTCAACGTCTGGCGGCCAGTGCGCATCGTCGGCACCCACGGAACCACCGGCGTTAAGCCACGCGTCCTTCGCCAATTGGGCTTCTTCGGGTAAGGACTTATCGCTTTTGACTGCCAGCAGCGTCACCTTTACACCGGCCGCATGCGCGAGCCGTGCCACCTCATAACCATCACCACCGTTATTGCCATGCCCGCACAACACCAGCCAGTGCCGCGCAGTCGGGAAGGCCGATCGTGCCAGATGAAATGCCGCAGCCGCAGCGCGCTGCATCAGCGTAAACAAGGAGATACCCGTTTCCTGCGCCGCCTGGCTTTCCACCTGCCGCAGCCAGTCCGCAGAAAAGACAGAATGTGGTAAACTTAGCGCGTTACGTTTTTCACTTTGGTTAGTCATGACACTCCCTCTTGATCTCATTCAACTGGCCCAGCTTATCAAGCAATGGGGCCAATCTTTTGGCTTTCAGCAAGTCGGCATCTGCGACACAGATCTGTCCACTGAAGAGCCAAAATTGCAGGCATGGCTTGATAAACAATACCATGGCGAAATGGAATGGATGGCCCGCCACGGTATGCTGCGCGCGCGACCTCACGAACTGCTGCCGGGCACATTACGGGTGATCAGCGTTCGGATGAATTACCTGCCTGCCAACGCCGCTTTTGCCAAAACGCTGAAAAACCCTGAACTGGGTTACGTCAGCCGTTACGCCCTCGGGCGCGATTATCATAAAGTGTTGCGGCAGCGCCTGAAGAAACTCGGCGACAAAATTCAGACCTGGTGCACTGAACATGCTGATTCGCAAACAGTTGATGGTCAGGAAAAGCATGGCACAGAAATCACTTTCCGGCCTTTTGTCGATTCGGCCCCGATTATGGAGCGTCCGCTGGCGGCGAAAGCAGGCATTGGATGGGTTGGTAAACACTCACTTATTCTCAACCGTGAATCCGGCTCCTGGTTTTTCCTTGGCGAATTACTGATTGATTTGCCTCTGCCTGTCGATCAGCCGCAGGAAGAAAAATGCGGTAAGTGTGTCGCCTGCATCACAACCTGCCCGACCGGCGCCATTGTCGCGCCTTATACTGTGGATGCCCGCCGCTGTATCTCCTACCTGACGATTGAACTGGAAGGAGCCATCCCGGAAGAATTCCGTCCACTGATGGGTAACCGCATCTATGGCTGTGATGATTGCCAGCTTATTTGTCCATGGAACCGTTATTCACAGCTGACTGACGAAGAAGATTTCAGCCCGCGTGCCGCCTTACATGCGCCGGAACTGATTGAACTGTTCGGGTGGAGTGAGGAGAAATTCTTACGTATAACAGAAGGTTCGCCTATCCGCCGCATCGGTCATTTACGCTGGCTACGGAATATTTCTGTCGCGCTGGGCAACGCACCCTATGCTGAAAATGTGCTATGGGCACTGCAAACACGGCAAGGGGAAAATAGTCTGCTGGATGAGCATATCGAGTGGGCTATAGCGCAACAGCTGGGAAGGCGCATTGAAAATCAGGTTGAAGTGCAGTCTTCACAGACGAAACGGCTGATTAGAGCAGTAGAAAAGGGTTTACCGCGGGATGCATAAAGCGGACGGTTAAAACGTTACAATGCCACTTTTTTATCTGTGCATAAAAATAAAAATGCTTTGGCAATCAAGTGCAAAAAAAAGAGCAAGAGATCGTCATAACGTTTCGATATAAATATTTTTTGTTAAAATTCAGTAATTTATTTTTTGACAATCTTTATCGCCCAGAAATCACACAGTGCAAAAAGTAAACTAAAACTGTGGATAAGTCTGTTCAAAAAGTTACTACAAAGAATGTAAAGTGATGACGTAACGCGCCTGCAAGTGGCGTGCTATCTGGCTTGGAAATGGAGTGGATAAAAATTGGAGCGGGAAACGAGACTCGAACTCGCGACCCCGACCTTGGCAAGGTCGTGCTCTACCAACTGAGCTATTCCCGCATTGAGATGCTTGTTGCATCCTGCTGTTAACTGGTTTGTTGGAAAACCACAGCATTACTTCTGGAGCATTACTTCTGGAGCATTACTTCTGGAGATGTAAATTTTGGAGCGGGAAACGAGACTCGAACTCGCGACCCCGACCTTGGCAAGGTCGTGCTCTACCAACTGAGCTATTCCCGCGTCGCATGGTACTACTTCTTTTTCTAAGTCTTTTTTCTAAATCTAAACAGGTACTTAAAATTTGGAGCGGGAAACGAGACTCGAACTCGCGACCCCGACCTTGGCAAGGTCGTGCTCTACCAACTGAGCTATTCCCGCTCTGCGCACCCAACAAAATTCTTCATCGGTACGGGGTGCGCATTATACGAGAAATCCTTTCCCTAGCAAGCCCCTGGAAGCAAAAAAACGTGTTTTTTGTTTAAGTGCCGATTAAAACAACAAACCGATGATTTAAGCAGCGGAACACGGTGATTTCGTGTTCCACAGTGGGGTTAAATGAATATCTAAATATTTACCCTAAATCACACAACTTGCCGAGGCGTTGGGGCACGGGGATTTAAAGCTGAATAAAATGCTCGCGGTAATACGCTAATTCAGCAACCGATTCGCGGATATCGTCTAATGCCTGATGGGTGTTTTGTTTCTTAAATCCGCCGAGTACCTCTGGCTTCCAGCGACGCGCCAGCTCTTTCAACGTGCTCACATCCAGATAGCGGTAATGGAAATAGGTCTCCAACTGCGGCATGTATTTAAACAGGAAACGGCGATCCTGGCCGACGCTGTTGCCACAAATTGGCGATTTGCCCGCCGGAACCCACTGTTGCAGGAACTCGATGGTTTTGAGCTGCGCCGCATTATCATCAAACGTACTGGCTTTCACCCGTTCCACCAAACCGCTGCCCGTATGAGTGCGCACGTTCCACTCATCCATCAGCGCCAGTTGAGCATCAGACTGATGAACCGCCATGACGGGCCCCTCCGCCAGAATATTCAGATTTGCATCAGTCACCAGGGTGGCAATCTCAATGATGCGATCACGTTCAGGGTCAAGCCCGGTCATTTCCAGATCGATCCAGATTAAATTACTGTCATTTCCTGCCATGATATTTCCTGTTAACGGTCTGTCGCTGAATGCTGTTGCACCAACAATCAGAAGTTTATGAGAGACGCCTCGAGTAACCGCCAGCCAGCAACGGTTAATAAATACGAAATAGCTGGTATCATAGACGTTTTGGTCGCACCGAGCGATTAAAGCCAGTCAAGTGAGGCGCAGTGACTAAGTCAAAACTGTCTAAAGGGCAACAACGTCGCGTTCAGACTAACCACCAGCGTCGTCTGAACCAGACCGACAAACGGAAAGAGCTGGACGACTCCCTGCATGGCGAACCGCAAGACGGCGTGGTGATCAGCCGTTTCGGGATGCATGCGGACGTTGAAGCTGCCGACGGCAGCCAGCACCGTTGCAATATTCGCCGAACCATCCGCTCTCTGGTCACCGGCGACCGTGTCGTATGGCGCGCTGGCGAAAATGCCAGTGTCAAAGGCATCGTCGAGGCGGTACATGAGCGTACCTCTGTTCTGACACGCCCAGACTTTTATGACGGCGTAAAACCTATCGCCGCCAATATCGACCAGATCGTGATTGTTTCCGCCATTTTACCCGAGCTGTCGCTCAATATTATCGACCGTTATCTGGTGGCTTGTGAAACAGTGGAAGTTGAGCCGCTGATTGTACTCAACAAAATTGACCTGCTTGACGACGATGGCCGCAAGTTCGTCAAAGGGATGATGGACATCTACCGCAAGATTAATTATCGCGTACTCGAAGTCTCCAGCCAGACCGGTGAAGGGATGCCAGCATTTGAAACTGCACTGACCGACCGCATCAGTATTTTCGCCGGTCAGTCAGGGGTGGGGAAATCCAGCCTGCTGAACGCATTACTGCCACCGGAAGAAAAACAGATCGTGGTCAATCAAGTCTCAGACAACTCAGGCCTGGGTCAGCACACCACGACTGCAGCTCGTCTTTACCACTTCCAGCATGGTGGCGACGTGATCGACTCCCCCGGCGTGCGCGAGTTCGGTCTGTGGCACCTTGCGCCAGAGCAGATCACTCAGGGCTTTGTCGAATTCAGACCTTTCCTTGGTTACTGTAAATTCCGCGACTGCAAACATGGCAGCGATCCAGGCTGTGCTATTCGTGATGCCGTAGAACGTGGGGATATTGCCGAGGAGCGTTTCGACAACTATCACCGCATTCTGGAAAGCATGGAAGACGTAAAAACACGTAAAAACACGTAAGAGCTTTGATACATTATAATAGTTAACTGTTTGAATTATTAACCGATTGGTGAAATTCAGAGCCCATCGGTTAACTGAGGTCAATAGCGGATATTGAAGCGATGATTTACCCTCGTTAAAATCCGCAGCTTTACACTGCGTTGTTGGCTTAAAACGGCCCGACCACCATGCTCAATGTTGCTCTGACTCTGAGCAACCTGCCCAATTTCCGCGCCGCGAATCCCGGCGCGATGACATCACCCAAGAGGTTCCCCGTGCTGGACAGTATCAAAATCAAGCTTCAATACTTACTTCCTAAACAAGGTCTGACCCGGCTGGCTGGCTGGGGCGCAGAGAAGCGTGCAGCGATGCTGACGCATTGGGTTATCAAAGGTTTTGCCCGTTATTACAACGTCGACATGAAAGAAGCCAAGGATCCGGATCTCAAATCTTACCCGACGTTCAATGAGTTCTTCGTCCGTCCGCTGCGCGAAGGCGCTCGCCCGGTGGTCAGTGGCCTGGATATGCTCTGCCTGCCCGCCGATGGCGCAGTCAGCCAATTAGGTGCCATCGCCGACGGCAAACTGTTCCAAGCTAAAGGCCATTTTTATTCTTTAGAAGCTTTGCTGGCGGGAAATTATCTGCTGGCAGAGGAGTTTAAAGACGGTCAGTTCGCCACCATTTATCTCGCGCCTCGCGACTATCACCGCGTCCATATGCCGTGCGATGGCGTACTGCGTGAAATGATCTATGTCCCGGGCGATCTGTTTTCGGTTAACCCGCTGACCGCTGCCAATGTGCCGAATTTGTTTGCACGCAATGAGCGCGTTATCTGCGTGTTTGATACTGAATTTGGCCCGATGGTGCAGATTTTAGTCGGTGCGACCATCGTCGGCAGTATTGAAACCGTATGGGCAGGCTGTGTGACGCCGCCGCGCGAAGGCATTATCAAACGCTGGACTTACCCTGCCGAGGGCAGTGAAGGCGCAATTGCGTTGGAGAAAGGTGAGGAAATGGGCCGCTTTAAACTAGGGTCCACCGTGATCAACCTGTTTGCTGCAGGCCAGATCACCTTCATGCCATCGCTGAGTAACGGTACGGTCACTCGCATGGGCGCGCCTTTTGCCGAAGCTCTCCGTCAGCACACGCCAGTAAAAAACGACACCGTTGGGATCGCGAAAAGCGAGCCGGTAGTCGCTGATGACATCATTGCGTCGACCGAGGCCGCGCCATCACCCGTAGGCATGGCGCAGGCTGGCGTGACTAAACCGGCTGCCCCGCCGGAAGAGATCTGACACCTTCCCGACCCAACAGATTAAAAGGAAATATCGAGTGCGCCTGATCCCTGCGTTACTGATGAGTTTACTGCTGGCCCTGCCGATGATCGCCAACGCGGCACCGTCGGAAGACCAGCTCAAACAAGAGCTGAAACAAGCTGAAGCCAATAAGGAAATGGCAAATCAGGCACAGGTGGTCGAAGCATTACAAAGCGCGTTGAACTGGCTGGGTGAAGCACGTGCCTCATCGCAACGCGCTGAACAATATCAGAAAGTGATCGATGATTTCCCGAAGTTGACGCAAGGGTTACGTCAGGAATTGCAGGCACCGGGCGACACGCCTCTGCCTGTCGATAACAACATGACCGCCGCTCAGTTGGATCAGCAAATCTTGCAGGTCAGCAGCCAGCTTTTGGAAGAAGCCCGCCAGTTAAGACAGGAGCAGGATCGCTCACGAGATATCAGCGACTCCCTCAGCCAGATCCCGCAGCAACAATCAGAAGCCCGCAACGCGCTCAGTGATATTGAGCAACGCATGCAGTCCAGTGTGGCTTCTGGTAATGCTTCACAGCTTGCTCAGGCGCAAATGAATGCTTTGCAGGCCGAGTCTGCCGCACGAAAAGCCAAAGTCGATGAACTGGAGCTGGCTCAGCTTTCAGCGAACAACCGGCAGGAGTTGTCGAGAATGCGCGCTGATTTGTACAAAAAGCGCCACGATCGTCTCGATCAACAACTTCAGACGCTGCGCAATAATCTCAACAGCCAGCGCCAGCGTGAAGCCGAACAAGCCATCGAGAAAACGGAGCTGCTGGCAGAGCAAAGCGGCGAACTTCCCGCGTCAGTCAACCAACAGTTACAAGCTAACCGCGAGCTCTCTCTGGCGCTGAACCAGCAGGCGCAGCGCATGGATTTGATCTCCTCGCAGCAACGTCAGGCAGCCGCCCAAACTCTGCAAGTCCGTCAGGCACTGAGTACCATACGTGAACAGGCGCAGTGGTTAGGTGCCTCGAATCTCTTGGCTGAAACCCTGCGGGCGCAGGTGGCGAAATTACCAGAAGTGCCCAAGCCACAGCAGTTAGACCGCGATATGGGCCAGTTGCGGGTACAGCGTCTGCATTACGAAGACCTGCTCGATAAGCAAGCACTGCTCCGGCAGGTACGTCAGGACGACGGCACACCGCTGACCACCGCACAGCAAAAAATCCTTGATGCGCAGTTGCGGACTCAGCGGGATTTACTCAATTCGCTACTCTCTGGATGCGATTCACAGATTTTAGAACTGACCAAGCTGAAGGTCGCGAACAGTCAGTTGGTCGACGCGCTTAACGATATTCATGAGGCCGCCCACCGTTATTTATTTTGGGTCGCTGACGTCAGTCCTATCACCTTCTCCTACCCGCTACAGGTCGCACATGATCTGACCCGCTTGCTGTCGCTGGACACGCTGTCACAACTCAGCAGCGCTTCACTGATGATGGTCACCAGCAAGGAGACGTTAATCCCGCTGTTTACCGCCCTGATTCTGGTGATTATCAGCATCAGTTCGCGCCGTCACTATTACGCGTTTCTGGAGCGCGCAAGTAGCCGCGTGGGAAAAGTGACGCAGGACCATTTCTCTCTGACGTTGCGAACGGTGTTTTGGTCAATTCTGGTGGCCTTGCCGTTGCCGGTGCTGTGGGCCGCGTTAGGCTTCGGGTTGCAAAGTGCCTGGCCTTACCCGATTGCAGTTGCTATCGGCGATGGCGTTACTGCCACCCTGCCCATCCTGTGGGCGTTTATGATCAGTGCTACGCTGGCACATCCACAGGGTTTGTTCGTGGCGCATTTTGGCTGGTCACAGCGTGCGGTTTCCCGTGCGATGCGCTACTACATGATGTCGATCTGGCTGATGGTGCCGCTTATCATGGCGTTAATCACCTTTGATAATCTCAATGACCGCGAGTTCTCCAATACCCTTGGGCGCCTCTGTTTTATCCTGCTGTGTCTGGCATTAAGTTTGGTGACCCACAGCCTGAAACGAGCTGGGATCCCGCTCTATCTGGATAAAAAAGGCAATGGCGAAAACCTGCTCAATAACGCGCTGTGGTGGCTGTTGTTAAGCGCTCCGATGCTCGCCGGGCTGGCTTCGCTGTTAGGGTATTTGGCGACGGCACAGGCTCTCCTGGCCAGGCTGGAAACCTCGGTGGCGATCTGGTTTGTCTTGCTGGTGATCTACCATATTATCCGCCGCTGGATGCTGATTCAGCGCCGCCGCATTGCCTTTGAACGTGCAAAACAGCGGCGGGCCGAAATGCTCAGCCAGCGCGCCCGCGGTGAAGAAGAATCACAACATGCCAACAGTAACGAAGGCTCGATCGAGATTGAGGAACCGGAGGTGGATCTGGACGCGATCAGCGCGCAGTCTCTGCGGCTGGTGAGATCGATCCTGACCATGGTTGCTTTTGTTTCGGTGATCTTCTTGTGGTCGGAGATCCATTCCGCTTTCTCCTTCCTTGAGAATATTCATCTCTGGCAGGTGTCTTCCGTCAATCAGGGGGTTGAAAGTATGCAACCGATCACCCTGGGGGCTGTATTGATCGCTATTTTGGTGTTGATCATCACCACACAGTTGGTGCGAAATCTCCCCGCGCTGCTTGAACTGGCCCTGTTACAGCATCTGGATCTGACGCCCGGCACCGGTTACGCCGTGCTCACCATTACCAAGTACGTCCTGATAATTGTTGGCGGTGTAAGTGCTTTCTCGCTGTTAGGGATCGAATGGGCCAAGTTACAGTGGCTGATCGCCGCACTGGGTGTGGGCCTGGGCTTTGGTTTGCAGGAGATCTTCGCCAACTTCATTTCCGGTTTGATCATCCTGTTTGAGAAACCGATCCGCATCGGCGATACCGTGACGATCCGCAACCTGACAGGCAGCATCACCAAGATCAATACCCGTGCAACCACCATTGCTGACTGGGATCGCAAAGAGATCATCGTGCCTAACAAGGCATTCATCACCGAACAGTTTATCAACTGGTCACTTTCTGATTCCGTCACTCGCGTGGTGTTAACGGTTCCTGCACCGTCTGAAGCCAATAGCGAAGAGGTGACGGAACTCCTGCTGAGCGCAGCTCATCGCTGTTCGCTGGTGCTGGATAACCCGGCACCGGAAGTTTATCTGGTCGATTTACAGCAAGGGATTCAGATTTTCGAATTGCGCATGCACGCAGCTGAAATGGCCCACCGTATGCCACTGAGACATGAAATCCACCAGCTGATTCTGGCGGGCTTCCATGAACACGGCATTATCCTGCCATTCCCACCGTTCCAGGTGCGTATGGAAACTCTGCGCCGGGCGCAAAATGGCAGTAATGCCACCTTTACCACTACGAGTGGTAGTAACATGACCAGCAGCAGCGCGCGCTCACCAGGGGATTTATAACGCAGCCGGTATATGCCTGGCCGGGGTAACGTCTAAAAGCTTAAAGGCCGACAATTCACATTGCCGGCCTTTTTTGACTTCATTTTCTACATTCTACAGTGTCAGCCGGTCAGGCTCTCATCACCGGGAATGCCAAAATTTCACTGAGACTGTCAGCACCTAATGCAATCATAATCAGACGGTCAACGCCGAGTGCCACGCCGGAACATTCAGGCATTCCGTGTTCAAGTGCGTCTAATAAATTGTTGTCCACCGGGTGTACCGGTAAACCGCGCGCGGCACGTTTTTGGTTGTCCTGCGCAAAGCGCTGACGTTGCTCACGGCTGTCAGTCAATTCACGGAAACCATTCGCCAGTTCCACGCCTTTGTAATAGACCTCAAAACGTTCTGCCACGCGGTGATCTTCGGTGCTAATTTCAGCCAAAGAAGCTTGGGTCGCCGGGAAGTGATAAACAAAGGTCGGTTTATCGCGCCCAATGTGCGGCTCAACGCCCATAGTGAACAGCAGTTGCAACAATGTGTCGCGGTCTTCCTCGGTGTCGGCAATGTTCGACAGATCAAGTTTTGCCGCCACTTCTCTCAATTGGGTTTTATCGGCGGAGAGCGGGTCGATATCCAGATGGCGGGTAAATACCTGCTGGTATGAGAGAGTTTCCGCCGTTTCGCAGTCCAGCACCTGTTGCAGTAAATCGTCCACTTCATTCATCAGACGGTACATATCATAACGCGGACGGTACCACTCCAGCATGGTGAATTCAGGATTGTGATGACGCCCCGCTTCCTCATTACGAAAGCTCTTGCCCATCTGATAAATCGGCCCGCTGCCTGCTGCCAGCAGCCTTTTCATATGATATTCAGGGCTAGTCATCAGGTACAACGTCATGCCATCTGCGACGCCGGGGCCGACAAAGCGGGTTTCAAAAGGCACAAGATGTACATCAGTCACCGTGGATTGACTCATGGCCGGTGTTTCAACTTCTAATACGCCACGATCGGCAAAAAAACGTCGAATTTCGGCGACGATTGCCGCGCGCTTCAACAAATTGGCGATAGGAGCACTGGGTTGCCAGCTTGCTGTTTCGCTCATGGTGCTTAACTCCGAAGTGAGAAAGGGCATGCAGTCTACCTGCATCCACACAGGCAAACAAATATGTCATTCTGCGCCTCAGATCAGCAACAGACGCAACAGAAAGCCGAAATCAGCGTTCACATCAAATTTCTGTTCTACCCCTTAGGTATAATAATCCCTTACAAATAATAAGAATACTCACCTCTGAGACAGTACCTGTGTGCCATCAGAGTTAACTAAGCCATCAATAATGCTGGCTACTCGACGGGTCACAAGGCCCGACATCATGATCATAGTGGAGGAATGCAGTGCAAACCTTTAACGCCGACATTGTAATTATAGGTGCTGGTGGGGCTGGTTTACGCGCAGCTATAGCAGCAGCGGAAGCCAACCCCAGCCTTAACATAGCGCTGATATCGAAAGTTTACCCGATGCGCAGCCATACCGTGGCTGCCGAAGGTGGCTCAGCCGCAGTCACTCAGGATCACGACAGTTTCGACTATCATTTCCAGGACACCGTGTCCGGCGGGGATTGGTTGTGCGAACAGGATGTGGTGGATCATTTTGTACATCAGTGCCCGCAGGAAATGGCACAACTCGAAATTTGGGGCTGTCCGTGGAGCCGCAAAGAGGATGGGTCAGTCAACGTACGTCGCTTCGGCGGCATGAAGATCGAGCGCACCTGGTTCGCAGCCGATAAAACCGGTTTCCACATCCTGCATACCCTGTTCCAAACCTCACTGAAATATCCGAAAATCAAACGCTTCGATGAACATTTCGTGCTCGATATTTTGGTTGATGACGGCCGTGTTCACGGCTTGATCGCGATTAATATGATGGAAGGTACGCGGATTCAGATTCGCGCCAACGCCGTCGTAATGGCCACCGGGGGCGCAGGTCGCGTTTACCGCTACAACACCAATGGCGGGATTGTGACCGGCGATGGTATGGGCATGGCCTTCCGCCACGGCGTTCCTCTGCGTGACATGGAATTTGTGCAATACCACCCGACCGGCCTGCCAGGTTCCGGTATCCTGATGACCGAAGGCTGTCGTGGTGAAGGTGGCATTCTGATCAATAAAGAAGGCTATCGTTATTTGCAGGACTACGGCATGGGCCCGGAAACGCCGCTCGGTGAGCCGAAAAACAAGTACATGGAACTCGGCCCGCGCGACAAGGTGTCACAAGCCTTCTGGCACGAATGGCGCGCCGGACGCACCGAATCCACCCCACGCGGTGATGTGGTCTATCTCGATTTACGCCACCTGGGCGAGAAGAAACTGCTCGAACGTCTGCCGTTTATCTGCGAACTGGCGAAAGCCTACGTTGGCGTTGACCCGGTAAAAGAACCTATCCCGGTGCGCCCTACCGCGCATTACACCATGGGCGGTATTGAAACCAACGCGCAGTGCGAAACCCGAATTAAAGGGCTGTTTGCCGTTGGTGAATGCTCTTCGGTCGGTCTGCATGGCGCAAATCGTCTTGGTTCAAACTCATTGGCCGAACTGGTGGTGTTTGGCCGCATGGCCGGGGAACAGGCTGCCATACGCGCCACTGAATCGATCAAACCGGCCAATACCGCAGCACTCGATGCTCAGGTTGCTGACGTTGAAAATCGTTTAGCCGCATTGATGGCACAAGAAGGCGATGAAAGTTGGGCGACGATTCGTGATGAAATGGGCATGTCGATGGAAGAAGGCTGCGGCATTTACCGTACGCCGGAACTGATGCAGAAAACCATCGACAAACTGGCTGAGCTGAAAGAACGCTTTAAACGAGTAAAAATCAAAGACACCTCCAGCGTATTCAACACCGATCTGCTTTATACCCTCGAACTGGGTTACGGGCTGGATGTCGCGGAATGTATGGCGCACTCCGCATTTAACCGCAGAGAATCGCGCGGCGCACATCAACGTCTGGATGAAGGCTGCACCGAGCGCGATGACGTAAACTTCCTCAAGCACACGCTGGCGTTTTACCAACCAGACACCGCACCGCGCCTCGAATATGGCGATGTAAAAATCACCACGTTGCCGCCTGCCAAACGCGTCTACGGTGGTGAGTCAGAAGCTCAGGATAAAAAAAACAAGGAGCAATCTCATGGCTGAGTTGAAGAGCCGGAAGGTTGAGATCATGCGTTACAACCCGGAAGTCGACAGTGCGCCGCATCCGGTCGTTTATGACGTGCCTTTCGATGAGACGACATCGTTGCTCGATGCATTAGGTTACATCAAAGATAATCTGGCCCCTGATTTGTCCTACCGCTGGTCGTGCCGTATGGCGATTTGTGGCTCGTGCGGCATGATGGTGGATAACGTTCCCAAACTGGCATGTAAAACTTTCCTGCGCGAATATCCACAAGGGATGAAAATCGCCGCACTGGGCAATTTCCCTGTCGAACGCGATCTGGTGGTCGATATGACTCACTTTATCGAAAGCCTGGAAGCCATTAAGCCTTATATCATCGGTAACCCGCGTGATGCCTCACAGGGTCCGGGGAATCAAACCCCCGCGCAGATGGAGAAATACCATCAGTTCTCCGGCTGTATTAACTGTGGTTTATGTTACGCCGCCTGCCCGCAATTCGGTTTAAACCCGGAGTTCATCGGCCCGGCAGCCATCACGCTGGCGCACCGCTACAACCTCGACAACCGCGATCACGGCAAACAGCAACGTATGGCTCAGCTTAATGGCGACAATGGCGTCTGGAGCTGCACCTTCGTGGGCTACTGTTCTGAAGTCTGTCCGAAACATGTGGATCCTGCAGCGGCTATTCAGCAAGGCAAAGTGGAAAACGCGAAAGATTTCATGATTGCGAGGCTCAGACCGCAATGAGGGAACAAAAGATGATGAATACGCCAAGCAAACGTAAGCCTTACGTCCACGAGATGAAGGCCAACTGGTGGAAAAAGTCCGGGTTTTATCGCTTTTATATGCTGCGTGAAGGCACCGCCGTTCCGGCAGTCTGGTTCAGCCTGTTGCTACTGGCCGGGTTGTTCTCGCTGAAACATGGCGTGGAAAGCTGGGCCAGTTTCGTCGGTTTTCTGCAAAATCCCATCGTGATGGTGATTAACCTGATCGCCCTGCTGGCCGCATTGCTGCATACCAAAACCTGGTTCGAGCTGGCACCGAAGGCTTCAATCATTATTGTCAAGAACCAGAAAATGGGTCCTGAGCCGGTGATTGGTGCATTTTGGGTGATCACAGTGATTGTCACGCTGGCCATTCTGGCTATCGCCTTATTCTATTAACGGAGGACATGATGAATAAAACGCTTCCAAAGCGCTCTGACGAACCGGTCTTCTGGGGACTTTTCGGCGCAGGTGGTATGTGGAGTGCGATCTTCGCGCCGGTCATGATCCTGCTGGTGTGCTTTCTGCTGCCGCTCGGTTTTTTCCCAGCGGATGCACTGAGCTATCCACGGATCCTGGCGTTCGCGCAAAGCTGGATCGGACGTCTGTTCCTGTTACTGATGATCGCTCTGCCATTGTGGTGCGGTTTACACCGCATGCACCATGCCATGCATGATTTGAAAATTCATGTTCCGGCCGGAAAATGGGTCTTCTACGGGCTGGCGAGTATTCTCACCGTCGTCACCGTGATCGTTCTCATCAGAATATAAATATCTCAGGCGGCTCATTCGCGAGCCGCTTTCCCTCTCCTGCATTTCCTGTTTCCCCCACTGTTACCTACACTTAGAGCACACCCTGAGGAAGGAACTGCTATGCGAATTTGGTCAAAAATCGGCGTTCTGGTATCGGCAGTAATGTCTGTTGCCTGCAGCGTCACCCCACCAGCCGACGTCAAAATCGTCAATAACTTCGAACTAAACCGCTATCTCGGCACCTGGTATGAGGTCGCACGTCTGGATCACAGCTTTGAAAGCGGACTGGAGCAAGTCACGGCCAATTACAGTATGCGACCCGACGGCGGCGTAAAAATCATCAACCGGGGCTTTAATCCGAAAAAACAGAAATGGCAGGAAAGCGAGGGCAAGGGCTATTTCACCGGACCGACTTCACGCGCAGCGCTTAAAGTCTCCTTCTTCGGCCCATTCTATGGCGGATACAACGTCATCGAACTCGATAAGGATTACCAGTACGCGCTGGTGTGTGGCCCGAACAAAAGCTATCTGTGGATTCTGTCCCGAACGCCTACGCTCAGCGAGGATGTAAAACACAAGCTGCTGAATACCGCGCAACAATACGGTTTTGATATCAATCAGTTAATTTGGGTGAAGCAACCTTAGAAGGGGTCACTGCCTGCATGCGACTGCAGGCAGAATCTGCATACATCGGGGGAGATTAAACGCGAAAATTATTGCGCGCTTTTTTGAATGGCTTGTCCACCGGCAGAAACGTCTTCACCCACACCACGAGTGGTGTTACACGCCGTCAGCGCGCTGGAGAGTACCAAAACAGACAAAATGGCGAGAATACTTTTCTTCAGCATATAAATTTCCTTCCTATAAGAGAATGATAAGTAAGACCACCTAAGTGTAGTAAAAAAAACACAGCGCGAGGTTTTAAAGAGGATTTTAGGAAAGATGGAAAACAGCGGCTGAAGGGATCAGCCCGCTCTGGATATAGCCCCCCCCAAATGCTGGATGTCTTCACCAAAACCGTGAACAGTATTACAGCCGGATAACGAAGCCAGCACCATCATTGAAACCAGGATAAACAACATCTTCTTCAACATGGTAAACGTGATCCATTTCCAAAGTGTGATGGAGGAAAAGTCGCGGCAAGCGTTTGACCTGCCGCAGCTTTCGCCAGCGTTAAAACTTACTTAACGCGGGAAACGTATTCGCCAGAGCGGGTGTCACAACGGACAATTTCGCCAATCTGTACAAACAATGGAACCTTAACCACGGCGCCGGTGCTCAGGGTAGCAGGCTTTCCGCCGGTACCTGCGGTATCGCCTTTCAGACCTGGGTCTGTTTCGACCACTTCTGCTTCGATGAAGTTCGGTGGCTGAACAGCGATAGGACGACCATCCCACAGAGTGACGATACATTCCGCATTATCTTGCAGCCATTTTGACGCGTCAGATACGGTTTTTGCTTCAACCCCATGCTGCTCGAAAGTCTCTGGGTGCATGAAATGGTAGAACTCACCGTCGTTGTACAGGTAGGTCATGTTGGTATCTACAACATCGGCACCTTCGCAGGAGTCAGTAGATTTGAAGGTTTTTTCTACACGTGAACCGGTCAGCAGACGACGCATTTTCACACGTGCAAAAGCCTGACCTTTGCCTGGTTTTACGAACACACTGTCTTCGATAGCGTAAGGCTCGCTTTCGAACATGATTTTAAGACCCGGACGGAAATCGTTGCTAGAATAAGTCGCCATGATGGCCCTCTAATTTTAAACTGGTATTAGCCAAAAAATGGCAAACATTGTAACCCTAAATACGCCATTTAGAGAAGATTGGTTGTATCAACTCGGCGATGTTATTACAGACCCGGATGAACTGCTTACTCTTCTGGCACTTAACGATAATGCAGAGCTGCAAACAGGGCGTGACGCCCGTCGTTTGTTCCCCCTACGCGTTCCGCGCGCCTTTGTTGCGCGCATGCAACCAGGCAATCCACACGACCCTCTACTGTTGCAGGTCCTGACCGCGCGCGAGGAGTTTATCGCCGCGCCGGGCTTTACGACCGATCCACTGGATGAACAACGTAGCGTCGTTCCAGGACTGTTGCACAAGTATAATAATCGCGCCCTGCTGCTGGTCAAAGGTGGCTGTGCGGTGAACTGCCGCTACTGCTTCCGTCGTCATTTTCCTTATCAGGAAAACCAGGGAAATAAGGCCAACTGGGTTCAGGCGCTGGATTATATCCGCACACACCCTGAACTCGATGAAATTATTTTCTCAGGTGGTGATCCCCTGATGGCCAAAGATGGCGAACTTGATTGGTTGATCACAGAACTGGAAACTATTGCGCACATTCAACGTCTGCGGATCCATACCCGTTTGCCGGTGGTGATACCGTCGCGCATTACCACAGCGCTCTGCCAGCGTCTCAGCGAATCGCGTTTACAGGTGTTGATGGTGACGCACATCAATCATGCCAACGAGATTGACGCAGACCTGTGCGACAGCATGAGCCGCCTGAAGCGTGCCGGTGTGACGTTGCTCAACCAGAGCGTACTGCTGCGTGGGGTTAATGATTGCGCCGACACGTTAGCCCAATTGAGTAATGCGCTGTTTAATGCCGGGATCCTGCCGTATTACATCCACGTGCTGGATAAAGTGCAGGGGGCAGCCCATTTCATGGTCGATGACGATGAAGCGCGGGCGATCATGAAAAAGCTGATGAGCAAAGTCTCTGGCTACATGGTGCCGAAGCTGACGCGTGAAATCGGCGGGGAGCCAAGCAAGACAATTTTAGATTTGCGGCTTAAGCAGTCCTGAAGACGCTAAAAGTCAGGATCAAAAAGGGATGCCCGATGGCATCCCTTTTACTATTTCGCATCTTGCTCAGGAGAAAGTTTGCCCTGTTAAGGACATTTATAAACCTGGCCAACCATTTTGCTGTCTACCGGCACGAAGCTGGACAGTATATTCTGCGTTGGGCTGTTTGCGCCATAGATGGTATTACCACCCATTGAAGCTGCTTTGTTACGCAGGTCGTTTGCCGCACCGCGCATTGAACTGCCGTCACCACCACTGCCTGAGAACCAATTGCTTTGCGCGCCGGTGACATCACCAATGAGCTGGCATTCTTTGCCTGGTTTGGTATCGGTGAATTTCACCTGCTGGCCCGCTGCATCAAGTTGATGAGTGGTACTGCACCCGGCAAGCAGCATGGCAGCTGACAGGCCCAGTAACATTTTAATCCGCATCACTTTCCCCATTTGATATTGAAATCTCATAAAGCCTATCAGAGAACGCTCGGTTCTCTTAGGCATCCGTTGCCACGTTTACCTAGGGTTCAACGCGTTACCTGAGATAAACAGGCAATGGCGATAGGCTACAGTTTACACGTTAAACTCCAGAGACAATGAGAGTTATCTTACTGAACCGGACGAAAAAGGGTCAAATAAAAAAACCCGGCCATAAATGACCGGGTTTCTTCAACATACAAAAGGCTTACGCCCTTCATACATCCAGCGGATAAACGCCAGGGGGATGATTACATCATGCCGCCCATGCCGCCCATTCCACCCATGCCGCCAGCGCCCATGTCGCCTTTGTCATCTTTAGGCAGGTCAGTGATCATGCACTCGGTGGTGATCATCAGGCCAGCTACAGAAGACGCAAACTGCAGAGCAGAACGGGTCACTTTAGTTGGGTCAAGGATACCCATCGCGATCATGTCGCCGTACTGTTCGGTGTAAGCGTTGTAGCCGAAGCTGCCTTCGCCTGCTTTTACTTTGTTCGCGATAACAGAGGCTTCTTCACCGGCGTTAACCACGATCTGACGCAGTGGAGATTCCATCGCGCGCAGTGCAACGCGGATACCCACGTTCTGGTCTTCGTTGTCGCCTTTAAGGCCAGCCAGAGTGTGAGCAACGCGAATCAGCGCAACACCACCACCGGCAACCACGCCTTCTTCAACGGCAGCACGGGTTGCGTGCAGCGCATCTTCAACGCGGGCTTTCTTCTCTTTCATTTCAACTTCAGTTGCTGCGCCCACTTTCAGAACGGCTACGCCGCCTGCCAGTTTAGCCACACGCTCTTGCAGTTTTTCACGGTCGTAATCAGACGTCGCTTCTTCAATCTGCTGACGGATCTGAGAAACACGGCCCTGGATAGTCGCTTCTTCGCCGATACCATCAATAATAATGGTGGTGTCTTTGTTGATAACAACACGTTTAGCCTGACCCATATCTTCCAGGGTGGCTTTTTCCAGTTCCAGACCGATCTCTTCAGAGATAACAGTACCGCCAGTCAGGGTTGCGATGTCCTGCAACATAGCTTTACGACGGTCGCCGAAGCCAGGTGCTTTAACCGCAGCCACTTTCACGATGCCACGCATGGTGTTCACAACCAGCGTCGCCAGGGCTTCGCCTTCAACGTCTTCCGCAATGATCAGCAGTGGTTTGCCAGCTTTCGCAACGGCTTCCAGCACTGGCAGCATTTCGCGAATGTTAGAAATTTTCTTGTCAGCCAACAGGATGAACGGGCTTTCCAGCTCGATCGAACCGGTTTCTGGCTTGTTGATGAAGTATGGAGACAGGTAGCCACGGTCAAACTGCATACCTTCAACCACGTCCAGCTCATCTTGCAGGCCGGTGCCTTCTTCAACGGTGATAACGCCTTCTTTGCCGACTTTTTCCATCGCTTCTGCGATGAGTTTACCAACAGTTTCGTCGGAGTTAGCAGAGATGGTACCGACCTGTGCAATCGCTTTAGAATCAGAGCAAGGCACGGACAGTTTTTTCAGTTCTTCAACAGCGGCGATAACCGCTTTATCGATACCGCGTTTCAGGTCCATCGGGTTCATGCCAGCCGCAACAGCTTTCAGACCTTCAGTGATGATGGACTGAGCCAGCACAGTTGCGGTAGTCGTACCGTCGCCCGCTGCATCGTTAGCTTTAGACGCCACTTCTTTCACCATCTGTGCGCCCATGTTTTCGAACTTGTCTTCCAGTTCGATTTCACGTGCAACAGAGACACCATCTTTAGTGATGGTCGGTGCGCCGAATGATTTGTCCAGGACAACGTTACGGCCTTTTGGGCCCAGGGTAACTTTAACTGCATCAGCAAGGATGTTTACGCCACGCAACATTTTTACACGAGCGTCGTTGCCGAATTTTACGTCTTTAGCTGCCATTGTTATTTACCTTCAATTCGTTCAGTTCAGAAAAAGTGATCAGGAGCGGATTACGCTTCTACGATAGCCAGAATGTCGCTTTCGGACATGATCAACACTTCTTCATTGTCGATCTTCTCTGCTTTCACGCCGTAACCGTCGTTGAAAATAACGATGTCGCCAACTTTAACGTCCAGCGCTTTCACTTCACCATTTTCCAGGATGCGACCATGACCGACGGCCAGGATTTCACCGCGGGTAGATTTACCAGCAGCAGAGCCAGTCAGAACGATGCCGCCAGCGGATTTAGATTCTACTTCTTTACGCTTGACGATAACGCGGTCATGCAATGGACGAATTTTCATTGATAACTCTCCTGTGAGCGGGGTCCATAACTATTTTAGGGTTGAATGCCTGACAGTCATCTGCCCGGCCTCGTGGTTTGTTTAATGGGGGCGTTACGCCACCCTTCAAGGGGACAAAGCAAAAAAAATCGCTTTTTCTTTTCCATTTCAACGATTCGTAAAGAATCGATAGGAATCCCTTTTTCAACAATAATTTAACAATCAGTGGCGCGGATATTAACGGCCACGGCTGTCGATGTCGTCATCTTTTTCCGGTGATACCAAGCGTTCGGTATGTTCATCAGTGCGTTTGAACTCCCCGTCGAAAGTATTTCCGGTTGGCTGACTTTTGCCCCAGTTGCCGCCGGAGCGAACAATATTGAGATGCGGCATCAATTTTAGCGTCAGGGATTTCTGCACCGGTGGCAGTAAAAGCAACAGACCAAGGAAGTCGGTAAAGAATCCGGGGATCAGCAGCAAGAACCCTGCCATCACCAACGAAACACTTTTAACCATCTCAGCAGCCGGGCTTTCGCCTGCGGCCAGTTTCTGCTGCAACTGCATAAAGGTTTTCATGCCCTGATTTTTCACCAGCGACACACCAACGCAGGAGGTAAAGACCACCAGCAGCAACGTCATGGCTACGCCGATAAAGGCAGCCACTTTGATAAATAACGTTATTTCTATGTAAGCCAACAGAAATAACAATAATAACGGTAACCAGCGCACCGTATTCTCCTCGTGATGAAGTCCCGGTTTGCCTTGTGCGGCATCTTCCCAGGACCATAAAAGGGTGCCAGGGGATCTCAGCGATCACAACGCCCCAGGCTGTCTACAATGAAATGGTAGCGAAGAGCGCCGTTTTCAAGCGGTCCTCAACATTTAATTCACTGAGCGAATGATTTGTGAGAGTTCTCACAGATACAGAAATACATGCTCCGTAACAGTGCAAGAGAGTGATCTTAGTGCGTGCAATTCGCCAATAGCAGCATATGATCGCTTTCGTTGTAGCAACAACGGTTGATCGTTTTTAATTTCCCGCTGTTAGTAACATAATTATTAACATCGCATAACGCATTCAAGCACCAAAAAGAAGGTTCTCATGTCAAATACGATTCGTATCGAGGAAGATCTGCTGGGTACTCGCGAAGTGCCGGCCGAGGCTTATTATGGAATTCACACCCTGCGGGCGATTGAAAACTTCTATATCAGCAACACTAAAATCAGCGATGTACCGGAGTTTGTCCGGGGCATGGTGATGGTCAAGAAAGCAGCCGCATTAGCCAATAAAGAGCTGCGTACAATCCCACGCCATATCGCTGATATCATTGTTCAGGCCTGTGATGAAGTCCTCGATAAAGGCAAATGCATGGACCAGTTCCCGATTGACGTCTTCCAGGGCGGCGCAGGGACCTCGGTTAACATGAACACCAATGAGGTTCTGGCAAACATTGGCCTCGAGCTGATGGGACACCAGAAAGGTGATTACCAGTATCTGAACCCGAACGACCATCTGAATAAATGCCAGTCCACCAATGATGCCTACCCAAGCGGTTTTCGCATTGCGGTTTACGCCTCATTACTGAAACTCATCGATGCAATTGCCCAGTTGGGTGATGGTTTTGAGAATAAAGCCAAAGAGTTCGAAAATATCATTAAAATGGGCCGCACCCAGTTGCAAGATGCTGTGCCGATGACCCTCGGTCAGGAGTTCCACGCATTTAATGTGTTGTTGAAAGAAGAAACCCGTAACTTGCTGCGTACCGGCGAACTGCTGCTGGAAGTAAACCTTGGAGCAACCGCCATCGGTACTCGCCTGAATACGCCGGAAGGCTATCAGCAACTGGCGGTAGAAAAACTGGCGGAAGTCAGCAATCTCCCTTGTGTACCAGCAGAAGATTTGATCGAAGCAACCTCGGACTGTGGCGCCTACGTGATGGTCCACAGCTCGCTGAAACGGCTTGCAGTTAAGTTATCTAAAATCTGTAATGACTTACGCCTGCTCTCTTCTGGCCCGCGTGCGGGCCTTAACGAGATTAACTTGCCAGAACTTCAGGCCGGTTCATCTATCATGCCAGCCAAAGTTAATCCGGTGATCCCTGAAGTGGTGAACCAGGTGTGCTTTAAAGTCATCGGGAACGACATCTGTGTCACCATGGCGGCCGAAGCAGGGCAGTTACAGCTCAACGTGATGGAACCGGTGATTGGCCAGGCGATGTTTGAGTCCATTCATATCCTGACTAATGCCTGCTACAATTTGCTGGAAAAATGCATTAACGGCATTACAGCGAATAAAGAAGTCTGCGAATTCTACGTTTTCAACTCCATCGGTATTGTGACTTATCTCAACCCGTTTATCGGCCACCATAATGGCGATATCGTTGGTAAAATTTGTGCAGAAACCGGTAAGAGTGTGCGTGAAGTGGTACTGGAACGCGGTCTGCTCACCGAAGCTGAGCTGGATGACATCTTCTCGATCGAGAACCTGATGCACCCTGCTTACAAGGCAAAACGGTATACGGACGAAAATGAACAATAACAGGATTCACTTGTAGCCTCCGAAGGCTCGTTGTTCTCACGAACAATGAGCCTTTTTATTTTGTACATAACAACAATTACACAACATTTCATTTTCATTTTGTTTCTTTCAGGAGTACCGGAACAATGGACGGCCAATCATGTTAATCATCGAACTCATTATTGTACTGGCAGCGATTTTTCTTGGCGCACGTCTGGGCGGGATTGGGATCGGCTTTGCCGGCGGGCTTGGGGTGCTGGCACTGGCGCTTTGCGGCGTAAAGCCGGGCACCATTCCTTTTGACGTCATTTCAATCATCATGGCGGTGATCGCTGCGATATCCACTATGCAGGTGGCCGGTGGTATGGATTATCTGGTCCAGCAAACCGAAAAACTGCTGCGCAAAAATCCTAAACACATCACGCTGCTTGCGCCGATCGTGACCTATTTCCTGACCATCATGGCGGGTACCGGTAATATCTCGCTGTCTGCATTACCGGTGATTGCTGAAGTAGCAAAAGAACAAGGCATCAAGCCTTGTCGGCCGCTTTCTACTGCCGTCGTGGCGGCGCAAATTGCCATCACCGCCTCACCTATTTCTGCAGCGGTCGTCTACATGTCATCCGTGATGGAAGGACACGGCGTCAGCTACCTGCATCTGCTGATGGTGATGATCCCTTCCACGCTGGCGGCAGTGATCGTGATGTCCCTGATCGTTACCTGGTGCTTCAGCTCCAAATTGTCAGACGACCCGGTCTACCTGAAGCGTTATGAGGAAGGTCTGGTAGAATTACGTGGTGATAAAATCGTCGAGATTAAAACCAGTGCAAAACTCTCTGTGCTGCTGTTCCTGCTCGGCGTATTTACTGTCGTAGGTTATGCCGTGGTCAATAGCCCAAGCCTTGGCTGGGTGGAAACACCGATCATGAATACCACCAACGCCATTTTGATCATCATGCTGAGCGTAGCGACGCTGACTACCCTTTTGTGTCATATCAAGACGGATGCCATCCTCTCTTCCGGGACATTTAAAGCCGGGATGAGTGCCTGTATCTGTATTCTGGGCGTCGCCTGGCTTGGCGATACCTTTGTGCAGGCAAATTTAGGCTGGATAAAAGAGACGGCGGGAGGGCTGATTCAGGCGCATCCGTGGTTGCTGGCATTAATTTTCTTCTTCTGCTCTGCGCTGTTGTATTCACAGGCAGCGACAGCCAAAGCTCTCATGCCGCTGGCACTGGCGTTGAACGTTACGCCACTGACCGCCGTTGCTTCTTTTGCTGCAGTATCGGGCCTGTTTATTTTGCCGACCTACCCGACGCTGGTCGCGGCAGTACAAATGGACGACACCGGTACCACGCGCATTGGTCGCTTCGTCTTTAACCATCCATTCTTTATTCCGGGCACTCTCGGCGTATTCCTGTCAGTACTGTTTGGTTTTGGTCTGGGCAGTCTCATTCTTTAACGCTTTTCTACAGGGGCTTTGGCCCCTGAATTTGTGCACTTCTCCCCTCCTCTGACAAACCCTGACACTCCGGGGCTTTCTGCTCACCGAATAGACAGGGTATAATCACATTCTGTTAACGTGCTTTGGCATGATGCCATCTGCCGCCTCTTTCGATTCACCCAGTGGCCTGTATGTTCGCCACGATAAAGAGAATAATGACCCGCATGGATCTCCGTATTTCCCGTCTTCTATTACTGTTTTTCAGTCTATTTTTCCTGCCGCTTCACGCGCAGGCGTCCCTGTTTGACAAACCTGCCAATCCGCAATTTGTGCCGGTTGATCAGGCTTTTGACTTTGATTTCCAACAGCAGGGCCCGAATCTCAAGCTGAACTGGAAAATCCGGGAAGGTTATTATCTTTATCGCGACAAAATTGAATTAACGGGCAACGGTGCACAGCTGGCGGCGTTCATATTGCCGAAAGGCATGGAGCATCATGACGAGTTTTTCGGCGCTACCGACGTCTACGAGAAACAACTCAGCCTGAGTGTTCCGCTGCGTCAGGCTGACGCCCACGCGACGCTCAAAGTGACGTATCAGGGGTGTGCCGTGGCCGGATTCTGTTATCCGCCAGAAACGCGCGAAATCCCGCTGAACGAAGTGACTGAACTCAAGGCTACCACCCCGCCCGCCACTGCCGTAGCGCAACCCGCAGCCCGTCCCGACGTCGTGCCAGCCCCTCAGTCTGCACCGCTGCCTTTCTCGCCGCTATGGGCACTGCTTATCGGCATCGGGATTGCTTTCACCCCCTGCGTGCTGCCCATGTACCCGTTGATTTCCGGCATTATTCTTGGGCGACAGCGGCCACACAGCATGAAGCGAATTTTCCTGTTGGCTATGCTGTACGTACAGGGAATGGCGTTGACTTACACCGTTCTCGGCGTAGTCGTGGCAGCGGCTGGGCTGCAATTCCAGGCCGCTCTGCAAAGTCCGTGGGTGCTGGTCACACTCTCGGTCGCTTTCGTCGTGCTGGCGCTGTCGATGTTCGGCATGTTCAACCTGCAATTACCTTCGTCAGTACAAACCCGCCTGACGCTATGGAGTAACGACCAGCAAGGCGGTTCGCTGGCGGGCGTGTTCGTTATGGGGGCACTGGCCGGGCTCATTTGTTCGCCCTGCACCACTGCGCCGCTGAGCGCTATTTTGCTTTACATCGCACAGAGCGGAAATCTGTGGGCCGGTGCCGGAACGCTCTATCTTTATGCATTGGGCATGGGTATTCCGCTGATTATCGTGACACTGTTTGGCAACCGCTTGCTGCCGCGCAGCGGGCCATGGATGCAATATGTCAAAGAAGGGTTCGGCTTTGTTATTCTGGCATTGCCGGTATTCTTACTTGAGCGAATTATTGGTGATGTGTGGGGGTTACGGTTGTGGAGCGCGCTGGGTATCGCCTTCTTTGGCTGGGCGCTATTACTCAGCTTGAAAAGCCAGCGCGGCGTAGTGCGCGTGCTGCAGTTGCTGTTCCTCGCTGCGGCGCTGATTGTCAGCCGACCGTTGCAGGACTGGGCATTTGCTTCTACTAATGGTACAGCGACGACGGCACAGCACGCACTCAAGTTTCAGCCCATCAATAATGTTGATGAGCTGAATGCCGCACTCGAGGCCGCCCGAGGAAAACGCGTGATGCTTGATCTCTACGCTGACTGGTGTGTCGCCTGCAAAGAGTTCGAAAAATACACCTTCACTGCACCACAGGTGCAGAATGAACTGCGTGACACCATACTGCTGCAGGCGGATGTGACTCAAAATAACCCGCAACAGGTGGTGCTGCTTAAACATCTCAAGGTATTGGGCCTGCCCACCCTCTTATTTTTTGGTGCGGACGGAAAAGAGTTGCCACAGTCGCGGGTAACCGGTTTTATGGATGCAGCCAAATTCACTGGGCATTTGCAGAAAACCCAGCCTTAAACGACACTATTTTCTGAAGTACGCGAATTGTGAGGAGGCAAACGTGCTACGTGAACAGGTCCTTGACCAGACACTTAATCTTTTGGAACAGCGCGGTTTGGCCACACTGTCACTGGAGTCTATCGCTGAACTGGTGAGCATTCCGCTCAGTGATTTACGCCGTTTCTGGCCCGATGCCGAGGCGCTGCTGTATGACAGCCTGCGCCATCACGGCGAACAAATTGATATCTGGCGCCGCCAGTTATTGTTAGATGACACTCTGACACCCCCGCAAAAGTTGCTGGCCCGTTACAAGGTGCTGGATGAGCAAGTCCGCCTGAACCGCTACCCAGGCTGTCTGTTTATTGCGGCGTGCAGTTTCTACCCGGACAGTGAAGCCCCCATTCATCAGTTGGCTGAGAAGCAGAAACAGGCCTCTTACCAATACACGCTGGCGTTATTGCAGGAGATGGGCTCAGACGATGCACAGATGGTCGCTGAGCAGATGGAGCTGATCCTCGAAGGCTGTTTGAGTAAATTACTGGTGAAACGCCAACTGCACGATGTCGCGGTTGCCAGACGGCTGGCCGAAGATGTGCTGAATGTGGCCCGCTGCCGTGAACATGGCGCGTTGGCGTAATAAGCCGGTAAAAACAGTCCATTTGTGACTTTTTTGCCTGAAAAGCCAGCAAACGAACCGTTTTTATGGTGTTTCTCGCATAAAGCCGTTGACGCCATACGGCCAATACGGTTTAATGCGCCCCGTTGCCCGGATAGCTCAGTCGGTAGAGCAAGGGATTGAAAATCCCTGTGTCCTTGGTTCGATTCCGAGTCCGGGCACCAACATTCCAAACCCTCGCTTATGCGGGGGTTTTTGCTTTCTGGCTCAGCACTTGTTGGTTTATTAGTAGTTACCGCCATGATTTCACCGCCCACCCCGCTTCCCGGTGGTACAAATATGGGCCTTATGAAAAAGCCCACTAAAGACCGATTCGGCGCTTATTATCTCCGCAAGGCTGTCCCTGAAAATCCAAAGACGGAATTGGCGAGAGGCCTGAAGCAAAGCAATCTGTTACTCAAGATGATATCGAGTTAATTGTCTCAGCGTGGACAACAAAACCCTCAAGCAACCCGAATTTATTCAAGCACAAAATACCTCTGACCGGTTCCCCAAAACTAATACGCCGCTATTATAGTCATGTCTCATCAACATTATGAGGACATTACCCATGCAGAAGCGTCTCTCCGCCGAACAGATCACCAGCATTCTCCGTAAAGCCAAAGTTGGCATTTCTGCCAAAGAACTCTGCCGTAAGTACGCCATTTCCGATGCTATTTTTTATACCTGACGTAAAAAACATACCGGTATCCAACAGTAGTGCGAACAGACCAGGGTCCTGAGTTTCCCCGCCCGGCTCTGGACCTGTAGGCATTTGAACATGAGGTAGAACTGAAGCGTATTCAGCCGGGTAAACCAACACAGAATGGATTTATTGAGAGCTTCAGTGGCCGTTTTCAGGATAAGTGCCTGAACGACATGGGTTCAGCGACATAGCCCCTGCGAGAAATGCTATTTGTGAATGGCGGAAGGGTTATCACGGTTATAGACCACATTCGACGCTGAACTATCTGACTCCACGGAAGTTTGCAGCAAGCTGGCGTATGGGAATTTTGACAGTGACAAAAATGACATAACTCAGTGAGTCCTGTTTTTAATTTAGGGGACAGGTCAAACCTATGAGTGAATTAATTGACATCTAATTTCATTATTCACCCAGTAGATTCTATATAGCTCATCAATGAATTAAGTTTTGGTTAACAAAATGTCTACTTTTTCGTTATTTGTAAGTCACATCACTACTTTACGTCGCTGGTAATAATATCGTTATGAAATATTCATGCAGTTGATAATAACGTTCGTACGGACCCTTTAACTGCGCCTCAGGTCACGGCAAATAATGTCATCTTGCTGAATTTACTCTGTTTGCGTGATCTGCCCCCCAAAAGCCAAACAAAGCCTCAAGGCAAACTACAATTAACTTTTGATTGACATATCATTAACAAATCAAAGGAGAAAAACCATGAGCCACATTTATAAGCACTCTATTCCTGCTTCTATTGCAGAGCATACCCTGATCACACCTGAGAAATATCAACAGTACTATCAACAGTCTGTGGAAAGTCCCGACCAGTTTTGGGCCGAACAAGCCAAAATCCTGGACTGGATAAAACCGTTTACAAAAGTGAAAAATACGTCATTTGCACCGGGCAATATTGATATTCGTTGGTTTGAAGATGGCACGCTTAATCTGGCTGCCAATTGCCTGGATCGCCATCTTGAAAAAAATGGTGACCGCACAGCGCTCATATGGGAAGGGGATGATCCCAAGGCAGAAAGTAAAAAAGTCACCTACAAACAACTGCATCACGATGTTTGCAAATTTTCCAACGTCCTTAAAGGGCTTGGCATCAAGAAAGGCGACGTCGTGGCTATCTATATGCCGATGGTGCCCGAAGCTGCCGTAGCTATGTTGGCCTGCGCACGCATTGGCGCCGTGCATTCGGTGATTTTTGCTGGTTTCTCGCCAGAAGCAGTGGCCGGACGCATCGTCGATTCCAGCTCAAAACTTGTCATCACCGCTGATGAAGGCTTACGTGCGGGACGCACAATTCCGCTCAAACAGAACGTGGATGATGCGCTGAAAAACCCTGCGGTCACCAGTGTAACCAACGTTGTGGTGTTTAAACGTACCGGCAAGCAAGGTGAGTGGCACGAAGGGCGCGATATATGGTGGCATGACGCCGTGAAAGAAGTATCGGCTGATTGCCCGCCAGAAGAAATGAATGCCGAAGATCCGCTGTTCATCCTCTATACCTCCGGTTCGACCGGTAAACCCAAAGGGGTACTGCACACCACAGGTGGCTATCTGGTTTATGCCGCACTGACCTTCAAATACACCTTTGATTATCATGAAGGCGACATCTATTGGTGTACTGCCGACGTCGGCTGGGTGACGGGTCACAGCTATCTGCTTTATGGGCCGCTGGCCTGTGGTGCCATTTCACTGATGTTTGAAGGTGTGCCAAATTACCCTGCCCCGAACCGTATGGCGCAGGTTATCGACAAACATAAAGTGAACATTTTATATACCGCGCCTACGGCAATCCGGGCCCTGATGGCAGAAGGTGATAAAGCCATTGAAGGTACAAGCCGTGAGTCACTGCGCATTATGGGTTCTGTTGGGGAACCGATTAATCCAGAAGCCTGGGAGTGGTATTACAAAAAAATCGGCAACAGTAAATGTCCGATCGTCGATACCTGGTGGCAGACTGAAACCGGTGGATTCATGATAACACCGCTGCCAGGGGCTACCGAGTTGAAAGCCGGTTCCGCAACCCGCCCATTCTTCGGTGTACAACCGGCGTTAGTCGATAACGAAGGTGTACCTCAGGAAGGCGCATGCGAAGGTAATCTGGTCATCACTGATTCATGGCCGGGCCAGGCCCGGACACTGTTTGGTGACCATGACCGCTTCGAGCAAACCTATTTCTCCACCTTCAAAAATATGTATTTTAGCGGTGATGGCGCACGCAGAGATGAAGACGGTTATTACTGGATAACGGGCCGTGTGGATGACGTTCTGAATATTTCAGGCCACCGTCTGGGCACTGCTGAGATCGAATCCGCATTAGTGTCACATCCAAAAATCGCCGAAGCAGCGGTCGTGGGGATCCCTCACAGCATCAAAGGCCAGGCGATTTATGCCTACATCACCCTCAATCACGGCGAAGAACCCTCAGCGGAGCTTTATGCAGAAGTGCGTAACTGGGTCCGCAAGGAGATCGGGTCGATTGCCACACCTGACATTCTGCACTGGACCGATTCATTACCGAAAACTCGCTCGGGGAAAATTATGCGCCGCATACTGCGCAAAATTGCCGCCGGTGATACTAGCAATTTGGGAGATACCTCGACACTCGCCGATCCGAGCGTCGTCGAAAAACTGTTGGAAGAAAAACAATCAATGAACGTGCCGTCCTAATTTTCACCGCTCTGGCGCGGTGAACTCTATCAATGCCTCACAGGAGCCACTGAGATGAATGATCTCATTTATCAAAGAGTTGTAAATAATCCGCGTTTCAGAGAGTTAGTCGAAAAACGTAGCCGCTTCGCGTGGCTACTTTCCGCTATCACTCTGGTGATGTACGTCGCCTTTATTTTCCTGATTGCTTTTGAACCTCAATGGCTGGGTACGCCACTGTACGAAGGTGCAACCATTACGCGTGGTATTCCTGTTGGTGTAGGGCTGATTGTCATTTCTTTTGTGCTGACAGGCATTTATGTCTTTCGTGCCAATGGGGAGTTTGACCGCCTGACTGCCGATATCATCCGTGAGGTGAACCTATGAACGCCCGTCGTTCAGGGTTGATCGCGCTCTCGAGTTTGCTGATTATCCCATTAAGCACACTGGCGGCGGAAGGCATCGCCGGTGAAGTGAAAAAGCAGCCGCTGAATATTGAAGCGATTGTGATGTTCGTTTTATTTGTTGGCGCAACATTGTACATCACCTACTGGGCTTCAAAACGCACACGCTCACGTCAGGATTATTACACCGCAGGCGGACGGATCACCGGTTTGCAAAACGGCATGGCCATTGCGGGTGACTTCATGTCTGCCGCCTCCTTTCTGGGGATCTCGGCGTTGGTGTATACCTCGGGTTATGACGGTCTGATTTACTCAATTGGATTTTTAATTGGCTGGCCGATCATTTTGTTTTTGATCGCTGAAAGATTACGCAATTTGGGTAAATATACGTTCGCTGATGTGGCGTCCTACCGCTTAAAACAGAAGCCAATAAGAACGCTTTCAGCTTGTGGCTCACTGGTAGTGGTGGCGTTGTATCTGATTGCGCAGATGGTAGGTGCGGGGAAATTGATTCAGCTGCTATTTGGCCTGAATTATCACGTTGCGGTAGTGCTCGTTGGTATCCTGATGGTGCTCTACGTCTTGTTTGGCGGCATGCTGGCAACGACCTGGGTGCAAATCATCAAAGCCGTGTTGCTGCTGGCCGGTGCAACTTTTATGGCCGTGATGGTCATGAAGTCGGTCAACTTCAACTTCAATACTCTCTTCCAGCAGGCGGTCGCAATTCACCCGAAAGGTATTTCCATTATGAGCCCAGGAGGACTGGTAACTGACCCGATATCCGCCCTCTCTCTCGGGCTGGCACTGATGTTTGGTACAGCCGGTTTGCCTCATATCCTGATGCGATTTTTTACTGTAAACGATGCCAAGGAAGCGCGTAAAAGCGTCTTTTATGCGACGGGTTTTATAGGCTACTTCTATATTCTGACCTTTATCATCGGTTTCGGTGCCATCGTATTGGTAAGCTCGAATCCTGCGTTTAAAGATGCCAGCGGTGCATTGCTCGGCGGTAACAATATGTCGGCAGTCCATCTTGCGGATGCGGTTGGAGGCAGCTTCTTCCTCGGCTTCATTTCCGCCGTGGCATTCGCTACAATCCTGGCCGTGGTAGCAGGGCTGACATTAGCCGGGGCTTCAGCGGTATCCCATGACCTGTATGCCAGCGTGATTAAAGATGGTAAAGCGACGGAAAAAGATGAGCTGCGGGTGTCAAAAATTACCGTGGTACTTCTGGGGATCATCGCGATCCTGCTAGGTATTTTGTTCGAGAAGCAAAATATCGCTTTCATGGTTGGTCTGGCATTCTCTATCGCTGCCAGCTGTAACTTCCCCATTATCCTGCTGTCGATGTACTGGGGTAAACTCACGACCCGCGGGGCTATGGTGGGTGGCTGGTTAGGCTTATTGACGGCGATTATCCTGATGGTTCTCGGTCCGACCATTTGGGTGCAAATTCTGGGACATGCCAAACCTATTTTCCCTTATGAGTATCCTGCACTATTCTCGATGATCGTTGCATTTGTCGGTATCTGGTTTTTTTCAATCACCGATCACTCTCGTGAGGGCCAACTTGAAAGAGAGCGCTTCCATCCACAATTTGTGCGTTCTCAGACTGGCATCGGTATATCCCAAAGCTCTAATCATTGACTAAGTAATACAGCCAGAGCCTAAGTGGGCTCTGGCTTTTCTGCTTAAACGCTGCCTATTTTATTAGCCAGACAATTCTGTATTACTCCCTTATCCATTGCTCATTAACGCAGAGTAGTTAATGCTGTTAAGTCGATATTTAAGACAAGGAGGCAAATATGTTCATGACCGAGGCCTGGATTTGGCAAGAGCAGTCAGAACCTGACGCGCTGGTATTTAAAGAGACCGCGCTTCCTGCGCTTAAAGCCGATCATGTGTTAATTAAAAATAAAGCCGTGGGTTTGAATCCTGTGGACTGGAAGATTTTGGCGAGTGCGCCTGAGACATGGCAAAGCGGGCATATTCCTGGCGTGGATGGAATGGGGGAAATCATTGCTCTAGGATCAGGTGTACAGCATCTGCGAATAGGCACCCGGGTGGCTTACCATACGGACTTACGGTTTGCAGGTAGCTTTGCGCGCCACACCGTAGTCGCTGCTCACGCGCTGATCCCTATCCCTGAGGCATTAACAGATATCGTGGCGGCCGCCTTTCCTTGCCCAGCAATGACCGCATGGCAAGCAATGAAGCGCGTCCCTGAACTGGCTGGCAGTTCGGTACTCGTTAATGGTGCTGGTGGAGCCGTTGGGGGAATACTGACGCAACTGCTCACGCAGGCCAATGCCCGCGTATATGCCACGGCAAGTGAACGTCATCACACACTTCTCCAACAAAAAGGGGCAATAGTTACGTTTGACTACCACCAGTCAGACTGGCAGGAACAGCTGCAGTCGGCGCTAAAGGGCCAGTTTCTGCATGCTGCTTTCGATATGGTGAACCAACAAAGTGCGGAATCACTCGGCCATTTACTCGGATATTATGGGCACCTTGTCTCGGTGCAGGATCGGGTGGAAAAGTCTCCGGTGCCACCCTTCAGCACCAGTATTTCACTCCATGAGATCGCGCTTGCGGCTATTCATTCACATGGTTCACCAGCGCAGTGGCTGAGGTTGGTTGCAGCGGCCGGAGATATGCTCAAACAAATATCACGCGGTGAGTTACGTATGCCCACGATTAAAACCGTTGCCTTTGCCTCATTGCCTGAAGCTTTAAATGCCATGAAACTGAACAACGACGGCGTCAAATATGTTGCTGAACTGTAAAATATCCACGTTATAAAGTGTAAAAAGGCCATCAACTGGATTAATGCCGTTCACTTAAGCCTCACGTGACTTAAAACTGAACGGATATTTAGGTGGTATGTAAAGCACTGTACGATCGTATCGTCGGTGCTTTCTTTTTTCCGGAAGGATAAACGCTTTTACATTTTCCCTCATTCCTTTCAGATGCTTAGGGATGTTTCCCGCAGCACCTTTACCGCTCACTCTGACCTGCGATACCAGGATATTTAATGCCGCAACAAAGCTAATTCGCGTCGGTATGACTCCAGCCTCCCCTGCTATATCAACCATTTCCTTTCTCAGCAGATTATAGGAGACCA
>NZ_RCZD01000007.1 GCF_006438725.1 Ewingella americana
GATGGCAGACATCTTTGATGGATAAATCACGCAACAACCCCATCATCAGGATGAGCCATACAGCCTGCTCAGCAGGCAGACGACGCCTGCGAATACTGGCCTTCTGGCAGGCAGTCAGGGCCTGGTGGATCCAGAGAGGGTCAAGTGAACGTGAAAAGGCATCGATCTCAGAGGAGAAAGCATCAACAACAAAATCCATGTCATCTTCAGACATAAAAAATCCGGGAACAGAAGGCTGTTCCCGGATTGTCTCTTACTGGCAGGATCGTTCAAGTACTCTTAAACGATCGGCATTACACTTTTAAGCGGGCGTTTTTTATGGCTGCGGGTCCTGAAGCGGTATCGCCCCCTTATGGACAAGCTTTGGCTGGGTCAAACTTCACATTGCTGTCGGCCACCAGGGACTTTTGGGTCTGCCCCTGTTCGGCTGATGAATTAACCGTAAAGTGGCCATCCATAGAGACAAACACCAGCTCCTGCGGTTTTTTACGCGCGGCGAGATAGCCTGTTTTCAGCGTTTTATTGTCCGAAAGGGGGAACACTTTCCCGGTAGCACAATCCGTGAAAGAGGCCACATCAGCGCTGTATTGCAGCATGCCGGAGAGTGTCATTGGCGTTTTAGGCATATTCTGCGCCGTTGGTTTCAGCACATAATTAAATTGCGAAACAATCGGCGAGCCAGTGGAATCGAGCATCGCTAAATTATCACCTTCAGGATGGAAATAACGTTTCTCGCCTTTGCTGTCAGTGAGTACTAATTTATCCGCCGTACGGGCCCAGCTACCATAACTGGCAAACATCAGGTCGCCGTCTTTGGCTCCCAGATAACTTTCCTGCAGGACGTAAGTACCATCTTGTTGCAGGAACAGCGACATTTCTATTCCGCTACAATCCGCACAGGGAACAACACCGCTAAAACTTTGCTGCATGGCCTGCAGCGGCGCCTCACGATTCATTGCAGACGTATGGCAACCAAACAGTGACAGCGCGCCAAGCGCCAGCACTGCGGTTATGATGATTTTTTTCACAGTCCTCTCCCTCTGCATTTTGTCTCTTTGTGGCAAAAGACTGTTCCCGCTGCCACAGTTCAGCGTATTAAGACTAGCGAATCTTACCGCGCAATGCCTTTGTCGCACCCTTACGCACTTTCCCTTCCACGCGCCGAATTTTCGACCCTTTGGTCGGTTTCGTTGCACGACGCGGCTTTTCAACCACCATAGCCTGAGATATCAAGTTGCTTAAACGCATGAGAGCCGCTTCGCGATTTTGTTCCTGACTGCGGTACTCCTGCGCCTTAATCACCACCAGCCCGTCTGCCGTTATTGAATGGTGATTAAACGCCAGCAAACGTTCTTTATAATAATCAGGCAGGCTTGAGGCTTTGATATCAAACCGTAAATGGATCGCCGTCGAGGTTTTATTGACGTTCTGACCACCTGCCCCCTGGGCGCGGATAGCCGTTAATTCGATTTCATTGTCAGGAAGTTCGAGTTTACCGGAAAGGATTAACACACTTAATGTCCCACTTCTTTCCCATCTGACTCTTTCCATTCAGAAAATTGAATTTCCAAATTATTCTGAGCATCAGAAAGCCAAATAGTTCCATCCTGCAGTGTGGCCTGCAAGGTCATGCTGCGATTAGCGAAAGCTGTAAGCTGGGCCAGTAACTCGTCATCGATGAAACGCACCGTCAGATTACCGAATCCGTTGGCTTTACTTTGTACTGATGGCCACCAGACTTTGGCCGCACGCTCGCTGTAGACATACAGCACCACATGGCGAGATTGGTTACAGGCTTTCTTCAGGCGTTTTTCATCTGGTAAACCCAGCTCGACCCATAGCTCGATACCGTTGTGATCGTTCTTGCGCCAGATTTCTGGTTCGTCTTCTGCACTCAGCCCACGGGTAAAACTCAGGCGTTCATCAGCATGGCAAATCCAGGCCAGCAGACGCAACATCATGCGCTGTTCGGTTTCGGAGGGATGCTGAGCCAGTGTCAGGTTGGCATCGTAGAAAAAATTGCGGTCCATATCTGCAATATTGATTGCCGCTTTGTAGATCGTCGCTTTTAACGCCATTGGAGACCTCTTGATAATAGACACATAGTGTACTTGAAAGCAGGGCCAGGCAGCCAGTTTAACGCCGCCCAACAGTGGATTAACTGACTCTCCACTAACGAGAAAGCTGCATTTGCTCGCTAATAACTGGACCTTGCCTGTGCTATAGTCGTTAAATACTGAGAGTTTATCTTTCTGGGCTTTCAATACGACCATTACCCCAGCGGGATATGCTTTTAAGGAGGACCTATGCAACAGTACTGTGATTCTGTACGCCGTAAATATGCGGAGATTGCCAGCGGTGATCTCGGCTATGTGCCCGATGCGCTGGGCTGTGTGTTGAAAGCATTGGACGATGTGGCGGCGAATGCCGAACTTCCGTCGTCTATCCGGGAACAAGCGGCCTATGCCGCTGCTAACTTATTGGTGAGCGATTATGTCGATGAATGATGAGTACCAACCCATCAATTGTGATGACTACGATAATCTTGAGCTCGCCTGCCAGAATGATGTGGTTTTGACACTGACGTTACGTAGCGGAGAAACTGTTGAAGGGAAAGCCTGCGAGCTGTTAATGCGTAAAAAGGTCGAATATTTGGTCATCAATATCAATGGCGAAAAACGCGACTTGCGCCTTGATCATATTGAAAGTTATATCCATCCTGAAATTGGTACTGTGGTTGTCAGCATCGAATAATGCTGCCCGACAAACAGTAGCCACTTAACGGGCAATCTTAGGATTGCCCGTTTGTATTTCTAAAAGAGGTCGGCATCGGGACAGGTTATTTCAGCGGTGTCAGGCTGGCGTAATAAGCAGCCAAATCACTGATGTCTTCATCGGACAGTGATGACGTAAATGCCTGCATCACCCCCGCCTGCCCTGCGCTACGTTCTCCTTTTTTGTAGGCATGCATCGCCAGCTCCAGATACGCTTCATTTTGCCCGGCAAGGTTCGGATAAATGGGGTTAACCGCCTTGCCATTTGCCCCATGACACGCCACACAACTGGCAGCTTTTGACTGGCCCTGAGTGATATTGCCTTCTGCCAGAACCGGCGCACAAACCATACTCAACAATAAAGCCACACTTGCTACAACACGCATTGCCGCTCCTGAAACAGAATATCCCACCTTAACATCCACCATTAACTCTCTTTTTTATCCGCCGAAGGTCGCCACATTACCTGCCATTGTGGTTCATTGGCCTGCGCCAACGCCTGACGGGTGATAAACAGCCCCGGCGCGGCCATCAATTGTTCATTATAATAAACCAGCGGCATGCGTTCACGCTGCCACGGTGGGACATTGAGTTCCTGCCACAATTTTTTACTTTGCCGGGCATGCTCGCGTCCCACTTTTTCAATCATACCGGGCGCCTGGAAACGCACGCTAACCTGCTCATCATCCCGCGGAAGACGGATACTTTCAGCACCTTGCGCCGCCCCCTCGCAGGCCTGTAACTGACCGAGGCCATCGGGAAGCCGCAGCGGCAAAGCAGTATCCCAGGGGAGAACAACCTGCTTTAGAGATGCCATCGGCGGCAGTACATACAGACGCTGGCGAAAACGTCGCACGCTCAGGTGATGAAGCTGAAATTGGGGTGCAGCATCATCACGGCTAAGAGCGACTTCATCCCAGATACGTTGCAACTGATCGCGTGAAGGCATCCGCGCCCCCTGCTCCGCCAGCCACCGGCGCAGCAGGGCCTGGCGCCGCAGTGCGGACAGCGAGGCCATGGCGGAAATATCGAGACTTCTGTTGTGGTCAGTGAATGCCAGAAGAGATTCGCTCAGCAGTTCATCCAGTAGCGCCTCCTGCTCGGCGCACAGAGCTGCGCTGCGGGAAACAGCCTGCGGGAAATGCGGCCAGCGTTCATAGAGTGACGGTAACACTTTTAGCCGCAGGAAATTACGGTCAAAGCGCGGGTCCTGATTACTGTCATCTTCAATCCATTGCAGCCCTGCATCAGTGGCGAACTGTTCGAGTTGCTGGCGGGAAAGGTGCAGAAAAGGCCGTAACAGCATATAACCATTGCGTTCTGAGTGCGCCGCCATGGCAGAAAGTCCCGCCGGACCGCTTCCTCGTTTTAATGCCAGCAAAAAGGTTTCACACTGATCATTCAGATGCTGAGCAGTAAGCAGTGTTTCACCCGCCGTAAGATGGTCGGCAAATGCCTGATAGCGTGCCGCTCTGGCCGCCGCTTCAATCCCCTCCTTTTTGGCATCCACGCTGACATGCACAACCTCCAGCTGGACCTGTAGCTGTTGGCAAAATGTCTGCGCATGCGCCACCCAGTGATCAGCAAACTGGCTCAGGCCATGATGAACGTGGATAGCGCGCAGAGAAAGATCGGGACAGGCTTCTGCGCGTAGCTGTACGAGTGCCGCCAGCAGTACGGTGGAGTCCAGACCGCCGCTGAAGGCCACACAGAATTTTCGCTCATCACCAATTTGCCCGGTGAGGTGAGTTAGCATGCTGCTGGCAGAAAGATCTCTTTTCATGATGACTCAGCTGATTTCGTAAAGTTCTAATGGCAAGCCATCGGGGTCGCTGAAGAAGGTAAAACGCCTAGAGGTATATGGGTCAATCCGCACGGGTTCACATGACACACCCGCGCTGAGCAGCAAGGCAATCGCGACTTCAATGTCGTCAACGCTGAAGGCCAGATGACGCAAGCCGCAGGCTTCCGGGCAACTGACGCGTTCGGGAGGATGCGGGAAACTGAACAGCTCAAGGGTGTATTGTCCGTTCAGGGCCAGATCAGCTTTCCACGAATCACGCTCTTCACGGTAAAACTCATCCCGTAAGGTAAACCCCAGCACGTCACAGTAGAAAGCTTTGCTGCGGCCATAGTCCGATGCAATGATCGCAATATGGTGAATCTGACGTAAATTAAGCATGACAATATCCTGTTATTCCTTCGCAATAACGGTACTCAGACTGCGCGATAAGATCAACGACATCCTCCTGAGAAGGCAGGGAAGTTATGCGGCGGGTAGTTTGAGCACTTTCACCAAATACCGGCCATCTTCCGTCAGTTTGGCACCGTGAATGTCGGTTTCAAAGCCTGGATAATGCTCCCCAATCGAACAAAGCATTATCAGGAAATCCAGTACGGCGCGGCTTTCCTGCGTGATCATCTCGCCAGGCATTACCACCGGCACACCCGGCGGATAAGGCAGGATCATATTCGCAGCCACTTTGCCGACCAGATCGTCAATTTCGCACTCTTCGATGTGCCCGCGCACCTGGTGCTGGAACATCTCGTAAGGCGTCATGATCATTTCCGGCAGCACATCAAATGCCCTGATCATCAGGCTTGGCAGATCATGTTTATGGATCAGCTTATGAATGCCCTGGGCCAGATCCTGAATGCGCATGTGCCGGTAAAAGTCCGGGTCCTCGGCGTAAAGATCCGGCAGCATATTCTTAACGCGCAAATTCAGGTCATAGGCACGTTTAAAGTCAGTCAGACCGCGCATTAAACTCATGGATTTGGTTTTGTCGATACCGATGCTGAACAGGAACAGCAGATTGTAAGGCCCGGTTTTCTCCACCACCACGCCACGTTCATCAAGGTATTTCGCCACCAGCGCCGCCGGGATCCCTTCTGGCGAGAGCCGTCCCTGTTCGTCCATTCCCGGCGTAAGAATAGTGACTTTGATCGGATCCAAATACATATGATCGGTATCGGCATTAGCAAAACCATGCCAGTTTTGATCCGGGTTAAGCGGCCAACATTCGGCTTCGTCGATCTCTTCAGGCTGCCAGATGTCGTAGAACCAGCCTTCCGTTTCTTCCCGTAATCGCTGGATCTCTTTACGAAAATGCAGCGCGCGTTCAACCGAGCGGTTGATTAACCGACGGCCAGGATTCCCGCGCAGCATGGCCGCTGCAGTCTCTGCCGAGGCCACAATGGCGTAGTTGGGCGATGTGGTGGTATGCATCATGTAGGCTTCATTAAAGGTACTTTCATCGTAGTCCCCTTTAATGTGGATCATCGAGGCTTGTGAAAACGCCGCCAGCAATTTGTGGGTAGACTGCGTTTCATAAATCACTTTTCCGGCCACCCGTTCACCACTCATGCCGCTTTTACCTGCATAGATGGGGTGGAAATTGGTATACGGCACCCAGGCAGAATCAAAGTGAATGGATGGCACATCCAGGGTTTTCTTGATGAAATCCGTGTTGTAGAGCAAGCCGTCGTAAGTCGAATTGGTGATCACCGCATGCACCGGCCAGGTGGCATTTTGCGTTTGGGCAACTTTCTCCGCAATGCTCTCGCGGGTAAATTCACGCTGTGGAATGCCGCCTAAAATGCCATAAGCATTGCGATTCGGGCGCAGGTAAATCGGCACCACGTTGGTCATCATCATAAGATGCGCCAGCGATTTGTGGCAGTTGCGATCAATCAGTACGGTACTGCCGGCAGGGGCTGCATACATACCCACAATTTTGTTGGCTGTGGAAGTGCCGTTAGTCACGATATAGCTCTGCTCGGCGCCAAATGTGCGGGCGATATACTCTTCCGCTTCAAGATGCGGGCCCGTGTGGTCAAGTAGCGAGCCAAGTTCAGTAACCGAAATAGACACATCCGCTTTCAGCGTTTTCGCGCCGAAGAAATCATGAAAAAGCGTACCAACCGGACTTTTTAAGAAAGCTGTTCCCGCCATATGACCTGGCGTACAGAAGGTATATTTGCCCTCTTCAACATAGCGGAACAGCGCTTTGGTCAGCGGTGGCGTGATGGTGTCGATATACTCATCGGTATATTGCCGGATGCGTTTGGCAATATCCTCGGCCGCATTCAGGGCATATTCGAAGAAATAGAGCACCATACGCATGTCATTCACGCTGACATCGAGTGACGAATGGGTGTTGATGAAACCGTACAGCGGCAGGTATTCATTCAGCTCGTTAATTTCAGTACACAGCTCGGTGCTGTGCTGATCCCAGTCGAAAATGGCACCACAGATACGGGCGTTATTCTCGATAAGCTTGAGCAGGTCGGCATTGTCCCGTGGATAGACGATTTGAAAGCCAAGGTTAGTCAGCGCCAGATCCAGTTCGCGGATTGGCTCATCTTTATAGTAGGCCCCTTCCGGGCGCATGATGGCGAGAATGTTCATCTGACAAATCCTTTTAATAAAAAAGGCCGTGCAAGCACGGCCTTTCGGAGTCTCTGGAAGCCTGGATGAAACTTAGCAATAGCCGTAAGTCATCAGACGCTGATAACGACGGTTGCGCAGTTCTTCATTGTTCAGAAGATCCAGATCGCTGAGATCGGCTTCCAGCTGTGCACGCAATGAAGCGGCCATCGCTGGAACGTCACGATGCGCGCCACCCAGTGGTTCAGGGATCACCGAATCAATCAGCTTCAGCTCTTTCAGACGCGGAGCAACGATACCCATCGCTTCGGCAGCCAGTGGGGCTTTATCCGCACTTTTCCACAAAATCGATGCACAGCCTTCCGGTGAAATCACCGAATAGGTGCTGTACTGCAGCATATTAACCTTGTCGCCAACACCGATTGCCAACGCACCACCGGACCCACCCTCACCGATAACGGTACAGATAACCGGTACGTTCAGGCGGGACATTTCACGCAGGTTGCGCGCAATGGCCTCAGACTGACCGCGTTCTTCCGCACCAACACCCGGATAAGCACCCGGTGTGTCGATAAAGGTGAGGATCGGCAGTTTGAAGCGCTCAGCCATTTCCATCAGACGCAGCGCTTTACGATAGCCTTCAGGCGCTGGCATACCGAAGTTGCGGCGGATTTTTTCTTTGGTTTCACGGCCTTTCTGATGACCAATGATCATCACGGCACGTTCACCTAACCGCGCGATACCACCAACAATGGCTTTATCATCCGCGTATGCACGATCACCAGCCAGTTCATCAAAATCGGTGAAGATATGTTTGATGTAATCCAGGGTGTAAGGGCGACGCGGATGGCGTGCCAGTTGGGCAATCTGCCAGGCACCCAGATCAGAGAAAATCTTACGGGTCAGTTCTACGCTTTTCTCACGCAGGCGTTCAACTTCTTCGTCAAGATTAATATCCAATTTTTCGTCTTGACGGCTGACTGCAGTCAGCGAGTCAATTTTCGCTTCCAGCTCCGCAATCGGCTGTTCAAAATCAAGAAAATTCAGACTCATAGCATTCCTATTTTAGTCAAATTCCAGTTCCACCTGCTCGGTACCTACAAGCGTGCGCAGATCCAGCAACAGTTTATCGGTTGGCGTTACACGCCATGACGCACCGAATCGTAGCCGGGCACGCGCATTTTCTCGTTGGTAGTACAGATGGACTGGTATCGTCCCCGATCGATGTGGTTCCAACGATTGGCGGAGACGGTTCAAAAGCTGGTCATCAATTTGCCTGTCAGTCAGCGAGATAGCAAGACCGCGAGCATATTTTTCCCGTGCTTCACTGATGTCCATGACATCGCGGGCCATCATTTTAAGCCCACCACTGAAGTCATCAAAGCTGACCTGTCCTGTCGCGATAAGGATACGGTCTTTTTCCAATAAATGCTGGAATTTTTCCAGCGCTTCGGTGAACAACATCACTTCAAGACGCCCCGAGCGGTCATCCAGCGTACAGATACCAATACGGTTTCCGCGTTTGGTGATCATGACTCGCGCTGCGATCACTAAGCCGACGGCGATGGTCATTTTCCCCCGGTCAGTCGGGTGCATATCTTTCAGGCGTTGACCGCCGCCATAGCGCTCAATCTCTTTCAGATACTGCGTGATCGGGTGGCCGGTCAAATACAGTCCTAGCGTTTCCCGCTCACCGTCCAGAACCGTTTGTTCTGGCCAGCGCGTGACATTGGCATAGGATTTCTCAACCTGCTCCGGCGCTTCAGCCAAGACACCGAACATATCCACCTGACCAATAGCTTCCGCTTTTGCGTGCTGGTCAGCGGCTTTTAGGGCATCGGGTAACGAACTCATCAAGGCGGCACGGTGTGGCCCCAAACGGTCGAATGCGCCGGACATGATCAGTTTTTCGAGAATGCGTTTATTGAGTTTTTTCACATCCGCACGGGCGCATAAATCAAACAGCTCTTTGAAATAGCCGCCTTCGTTACGCGCTTCGATGATCGCTTCAATCGGACCTTCACCTACGCCTTTAATCGCGCCGATGCCGTAAACGATTTCACCTTCGTCATTAACGTGGAAATGGTACAAACCACTGTTGATGTCCGGCGGCAAGATCTTAAGCCCCATGCGCCAGCATTCATCTACCAGACCGACCACCTTCTCGGTGTTGTCCATATCAGCAGTCATCACCGCTGCCATAAACTCTGCCGGGTAATGCGCTTTCAGCCATAAGGTCTGATAAGACACCAATGCATAAGCCGCTGAGTGAGACTTGTTAAAACCGTAACCTGCGAATTTCTCCACCAGATCGAAGATTTTAACCGCCAGTTCGCCGTCGATACCGCGTGATTTCGCACCGTCCTCAAAACCGCCCCGCTGCTTGGCCATTTCGACCGGGTTCTTTTTCCCCATCGCACGTCGCAGCATATCCGCGCCGCCCAGCGAATATCCGGCCAGCACCTGAGCAATCTGCATAACTTGTTCCTGGTACAAGATGATGCCGTAGGTCGGCTCTAGCACAGGTTTCAGGGATTCATGCTGCCACTGGATATCAGGGTATGAAAGCTCTTCACGGCCATGCTTACGGTCAATGAAGTTATCCACCATGCCTGACTGCAAAGGGCCGGGGCGGAACAGCGCCACCAATGCGATCATGTCCTCGAAGCAGTCAGGTTTCAGGCGCTTAATCAGATCTTTCATACCGCGGGATTCAAGCTGGAAAACCGCAGTGGTTTCCGAACGCTGCAGCATATCGAAGCTTTTCTTATCTTCGAGTGGGATCGCTGCGATATCGATAGGTTCGAGGCCGGTTTTAGCGCGACGGGCATTAATCATGCCCAACGCCCAGTCGATGATGGTCAGCGTGCGCAGGCCAAGGAAGTCAAACTTCACCAGCCCGGCATATTCAACATCGTTCTTATCAAACTGGGTAACCGGGTGGTTACCTTCGGCATCGCAGTAAAGCGGCGCAAAGTCAGTAATTTTGGTCGGTGCGATCACCACCCCACCGGCATGTTTACCGGCGTTACGGGTGACACCTTCGAGCTTACGTGCCATGTCGATCAGCGCGCGGACTTCTTCATCTGCCTCATAAATTTCAGGCAACTGCGGCTCGGCGGCGAAGGCTTTCTCCAGTGTCATCCCAGGATCTGGCGGCACCAGTTTTGAAATGCGATCGACAAAACCGTAGGGATGGCCGAGTACTCGACCGACATCGCGGATAACGGCTTTGGCTGCCATAGTACCGAAAGTGATGATCTGAGAAACGGCTTCGCGGCCGTACATTTCCGCCACGTGATCAATGACCAGATCGCGTTTTTCCATGCAGAAGTCGACGTCAAAGTCAGGCATGGAGACACGTTCCGGGTTAAGGAAACGTTCGAAAAGCAGGTCAAACTCCAGCGGATCGAGGTCGGTGATTTTCAGCGCATAAGCCACCAGAGAACCGGCACCGGAGCCACGTCCCGGCCCAACAGGTACGTCGTTGTCTTTAGACCACTGAATGAATTCCATCACAATAAGGAAGTAACCCGGGAACCCCATCTGGTTGATAACACCCAGCTCTAACTTAAGACGGTCGTCGTATTCAGGACGTTTCTCTGCACGCTGTTCAGGGTCCGGGAACAGGAACTCCAGACGATCTTCCAGCCCTTCCTTCGATTTGGTAACCAGGAAGTCTTCGGTACTCATATCCCCGGTCGGGAACTGAGGCAGGAAGTATTCACCGAGGCGGATAGTGACGTTACAACGCTTGGCGATCTCTACGCTGTTGAGTAGCGCTTCGGGAATATCCTCGAACAACTCACACATCTCATCTTCACTGCGCATGTATTGCTGCGGAGTGTAATTACGCGGGCGCTTAGGATCGTCGAGCGTGAAACCATCGTGGATAGCGACGCGGATCTCATGGGCATCAAAATCGCCCTGCACCAGAAAACGCACGTCATTGGTGGCGACCACCGGCAGGTCACGCTCAGCGGCCAAAGCCACAGCGGCGTGAAGGTAGTTTTCTTCTTCAGGGCGGCCAGTGCGGATCAGTTCAAGATAATAGCGGTCAGCAAAGTATTGCTGATAAAAATCCAGACATTGTTCAACCTGCGGCTGATTACCGCGCGTGAGGAACTTACCGACATCCCCCATTTTGGCACCAGAAAGCAGGATCAGGCCTTCGTTGAGCTCAGCCAGCCAGTCACGGTCAATGATCGGCCCCGCGGCACCATAACCACGCTGATAAGCGCGTGAGATAAGCAGGGTCAAATTCTGATAGCCCTGATTATTCATCGCCAGCACGGTCAGTTGAGCCAGTTCATCACCGAGGATCTCACTTTGTACGTTAAAATCTGCGCCGATGATCGGCTTGACCCCCGCACCGTGGGCAGCACCGTAGAATTTCACCAGTCCGCAAAGGTTAGTAAAGTCGGTAATGGCTAACGCAGGCATGCCCAGTGACGCCGCGCATTTCACCAACGGCCCAACTTTGGCTAATCCATCCACCATGGAGTAGTCACTGTGTACACGAAGATGAATAAAACGAGGTTCGGCCATATCCAGAGTCCAGAAATGAGTAATGAATGAACGATTGTCGGAATGACAAACTACTGTGGCTGACGCGAAAACGCGCTAGCTAAGCCAGACCCAGCGCACGTTTGACCGGTGCGAAACTGCGTCTGTGGTGCGATATGGCCCCCAGCCTCGACAGACTCTCGAGATGGACTGGGGTTGGATAGCCTTTATGCTTGGCAAAACCATATTCAGGGAACTGACGATCCAGCTCGACCATCTCACGATCGCGTGTCACTTTAGCTAAAATAGAGGCCGCGCTGATTTCCGCGACTTTGCTGTCACCCCTGACCACGGCCTGAGAGGCCATTGGCAATACCGGGCAACGGTTGCCGTCAATTAACACCATATCAGGCGTGATACCAAGACCCGCCACCGCCCTCTGCATGGCCAACATCGTGGCATGCAAAATATTCAACTGGTCAATTTCATGAGGTTCAGCGCGACCTAAACTCCAGGCCAGAGCTTTTTCTTTAATTTCGACATACAGGGCTTCGCGGCGTTTTTCACTGAGTTTTTTGGAGTCTGCCAACCCGACAATCGGTCTTGCGGGATCCAGAATAACCGCCGCAGTGACCACCGCACCGACTAACGGGCCGCGACCGACCTCATCTACACCCGCGATGCATAACGCCTGCGGATAGATAAAAATTTCACTCATCGTCTTGCCAGTTCCATCACGGCCTGAGCGGCCTGCTCATCGGCGTCACAGCGAATACTTTCATGCAATGCCAAAAAAGTTTCCTGCAACGCATGACTCTCTTCACCACCAGCGAGCAACGGTAACAAGGCCGCTGACAGTTTATCCGGCACACAGTCGGTTTGCAGAAGTTCAGTGACAATTTCACGCCCGGCCAGCAAGTTTGGTAACGAGACGTAAGGCGTTTTCACCAGCCGCTCGGCAATCCAGTAAGTGAAGGGTTTCATGCGATAACCCACCACCATTGGGCATTTCGCCAGCATACATTCCAGAGCGGCAGTGCCAGAGGCTAACAGTGCGGCATCGCTGGCGATCATCGCATCCCTCGCCTGCCCGTCCAGCAGATGAGCAGGTAAGTCAGGGGCGATGTCAGCCTTGATGCGTTCAAACTGCTCACGCCGCCTGGCGTTGACCAGTGGCACCACGATATGCAAGTCAGGATAGGTCTGGCGCAGCTGTAATGCTGTTTTGAGGAAATCGGCGCTGAGCATCTCCACTTCAGCGTGACGACTGCCCGGCAACAACGCCAGGCAATGCACGTCTGCAGGAATATCTAGTGCTGTTCGCGCCGCCTGTTTATCAGGCTGCAATGGCATAGAATCAGCCATTGTGTGGCCGATAAAACGGCAAGGTACGTTGAATTTATCGTAAAACGCTTTTTCAAAAGGCAAAAACGCCAGCACCATGTGGGTGGCTTTCCCAATTTTGAAAACACGCTTTTGTCGCCAGGCCCAGACGGAAGGGCTGACATAATGGATAGTGCGAATACCACGCTGCTTAAGGCGCCCTTCCAGAGTGATGTTGAAGTCAGGCGCATCAATGCCCACAAACACATCTGGCTTTAATGCAGAAAAGCGCTGAGTCAGGTCTTTGCGGATTTTCAACAGGCGCGGCAAACGTTCCAGAACCTCCACCACGCCCATGACAGCCAATTCTTCCATTTCGTACCAGGCTTCACACCCTTCGGCCTGCATCAGCGGGCCAGCGACACCGACAAAACGGGCGTCTGGATGGTGTTTCTTCAGCGCGCGAATCAAACCTGCGCCAAGAATGTCACCCGATGTTTCACCGGCCACCAGGCCGATCGTCAGAAAAGGCTTTTGCATTATTTACCGCTTATTTACTCAATAAAGAGTTTACCGAATGATCAACCTGTCAGCGGATAATGCCACGTGTAGAACGGGCAAAGAAATCACTGAAGGGTTTGACTGCCGGGAATTCTGCGGCGATGTCGGCAATTTCAGGTTGGGCTTCTTCCAGCGTTTTCCCGCTACGGTACAATATTTTGTAAGCGTTACGGATGGCGTGCAGTGAAGGCTTATCGAAACCGCGACGCTTCAACCCTTCGATATTAATACCGAATGGTGTAGCGTGGTTACCTTGAGCAATAACAAACGGCGGTACGTCCTGAGCCACGCCAGAACAGCCGCCGACCATTACGTGTGCACCGATGATACAGAACTGATGCACCGCGGTCATACCACCAATGATAGCGTGGTCGTCAATCTCGACATGACCCCCTAATGTCGCGTTATTGGCCAGAATACAACGATTCCCTATGGCGCAATCGTGGGCAATATGTGCGTTAACCATTAACAGGTTATCGTTACCCACTTTGGTCAAGCCACCGCCCTGAACGGTACCACGATGAATGGTGACGCTCTCACGAATATTGTTGCGATCGCCGACTTCAACGCGTGTTGGTTCGCCCGCATATTTCAGATCCTGGTTAATTTCACCAATGGAGACGAACTGGAAAATGCGGTTGTCGCGACCAACTTTGGTCACGCCATTAATAACAACGTGTGATTTAAGCTCAGTGCCTTCTCCGATTTCCACCTGGGAACCGACATAACAGAAAGGACCGATATGAACACCGGCACCGATAACGGCACCGTCCTCAACAATAGCGCTTGGATGAATAAAGGCGGTTTTGTCTATCACTTATTAAGCCTCCCGGCGGCGGGCGCACATCATTGATGCCTCGCAAGCAATCTCACCATCTACTTTAGCGACACCTTTAAAACGAGCAACACCACGACGCTCTTTAATAAATTCAACTTCAAGAATCATCTGGTCACCCGGCAGTACCGGACGTTTAAATCGAGCATCATCAATGGCTGCAAAATAGTACAGCTCGCCCGGCTCTAATTTTCCTACGCTTTTGAACGCTAAGATACCGGTGGCCTGCGCCATCGCTTCAAGAATCAATACGCCGGGGAAAATAGGTTTACCCGGAAAATGGCCCTGGAAGAACGGTTCGTTAAAAGAAACGTTTTTCACTGCGCGTAAAAACTTCCCTTTTTCAAAATCCAGCACCCGGTCAACCAATAAGAACGGGTAACGGTGTGGCAGCAGATCCAATATCTCTTCAATACGCAGAGTATGAGTGTCAGTTGTCAAAATACTCTTCCTGTCTAAAAACTGATGGCATCAATAACACGGCCTGCTTGATCCCCAAAGAGGGTCATTAGGCAGGCCGCAAATAGAAACATGTGCAGCCAGAGTTGGCGTACAGCCAGGGCTCCAGCACACGATAGTCGGTAACTTAGTCTTCTTCGATTTTACGCTCGACAGCTTTCAAGCGCTTATTCATCTCATCGATATTCATTACCAACGCAGCGGTTTTACGCCACACTTTATTCGGCTGTAACGGAATACCGGAGGAGTATACCCCAGGTTCAGTGATTGGTCGCATCACCATTCCCATTCCTGTCACCACGGCCTTATCACAAATCTCCATGTGACCGTTGATAACACTGGCTCCGCCTATCTGGCAGTAGCGTCCAATTTTCAGACTACCAGCCATAATGACACCGCCTGCAACCGCCGTATTGTCGCCAATCACGACGTTGTGCGCAATCTGACATTGGTTATCGATGATGACGCCGTTGCCGATGAGGGTGTCGTCGAGTGCACCGCGATCGATGGTGGTACAGGCACCAATTTCAACACGATCACCAATTAAAACCGTGCCGAGCTGTGGAATTTTAATCCAATTACCACGATCATTGGCATAACCAAAACCGTCGGCACCGATGACAGTACCGGATTGAACAAGGCAATCTTCACCAATTTCAACACGATGATAAATAGAAACATTTGCCCAGATGCGGGTTCCTGCCCCTAATTTTGCATTCTTACCGATGAAACAGCCAGCGCCGATAACCACGTTATCGCCAAGAAAAACGCCAGACTCAATCACCGCATTCGCGCCTACCGAGACATTCTTACCTAAGGTTGCGCTGTCAGAAATGACCGCACTCGCGGCGATATCCTGCGCAGGAGCGGGCGTAGTGTCGAGCAGCTGCGCCATGCGGGCGTAAGTCAGGTAAGGGTTTTTAACCACTAATGCCGCTGTTTGGCAAAATGGCAGATCCGCTTCCGTCAACACTACAGCCCCTGCGGCGCAGGTCGCTAACTGTTCACGGTAACGGCTGTTTGATAAAAACGTGATTTGCTCAGAGTGTGCGGAATGCATTGAGGCAATGCCGGTGATGGCGAGATCGCCATCACCGTGCAATTGTGCATCCAACTGCTGTGCGAGATCAGCCAGTCGAATTGAAGACATGTTATTTAACCTGTTTCAGCACATCAGCAGTGATGTCTTTGTCACTGCCAGCATAAGCTACAGCGTTAGCATCGATTACAACATCGTAACCTTGTTTGCTCGCAACAGCTTTAACAGCATCCTGGATACGGCTCAGGATTTTATTACGTTCTTCAGCCTGGCGGCGACGGTTATCCTGTTCAAAAGCCTGAGCTTTTGTAGAGAAATCTTCGCGTTGAGCCATAACGTCTTTTTCAAGTTTGCTGCGATCGCTGGCTTTCATGGTAGAACCATCACGCTGCAATTTCTGCATTTTAGTTTGCAGATCACGTTCTTGGGTCTGCAACTGAGTTGCACGGCCTTTGAACTCAGTTTCCAACTGTTTTGCTACAGCATCACGTGCTGGCATTTGCTGGAAAATGCTTTGTACGTTAACAACAGCAATTTTGTCAGCAGCTTGAACGCTTGCTGATGAAGCCATAACTAAACCGAGGCCGGCGGCATATAACCACTTTTTCACTATAAACTCCTTTCATCACCCGTTTGTGCCATCTTGGCACGATAAGTACACAATAAGCATGAGTTGAAAAACAATTCACGGGCGATATACCCGTGAAATGAGGCAAGCTCAAACCTTTGCGATTCCTGCGTAAAGGCTTATATCATTCAACGTGTTACCACGTTTTACCGATGTTAAATTGGAACTGTTCCGCTTTATCACCGTCGTATTTCTTAACTGGTTGTGCGTAAGAGAAGACCAAAGGTCCCAGTGGAGACATCCACTGCAGCGCAACACCTGAAGAAACACGGAAGTTGTCTGGCTTACTGTAATCAGGTACACCAGCAGCTTCAGTTTCTGCTGTATTCTTCCACGATGTATCCCATACGGTACCTCCGTCAACAAACAGTGAGGTACGTACCGAGTTAGCATATTTATCGCTTATGAACGGTGTAGGAACGATCAGTTCAGCACTCAAAATAGCCATCGCATTACCACCGACAGCATCGTCCGAGTTATTCACCGCACAGTTGCTGTAAGAAGTACTTCCCGCAGCGCAGTTATAATATGCCGCCTTAGGACCAATGGTATTCGACTGGAAACCACGAACGCTGCTTGAACCACCGGCATAGAAGTTGTCGTAGAACGGCACTTCTTTACCGCCTAAGCCATCTGCGTAACCTGCGCGCGCGCGGCCCATCAGTACCCAGTTGCGGCTTTCGCTCAACGGCATATAGCTGGTTGAGTCGAACGTGATTTTGTAATACTCGTTATCAGAACCTGGAACTGTCACTTTACCATTCAAGCTGGCTTTAGTACCAGACGTCGGGAAGTAACCGCGATCCAGATTGTTGTAACCCCAACCCAGGTTGGCAAAGAAGTCGTTCGCGCTGAAGTTGGAATCGGACGTTGTATCGGTACCCACCGTGATAGGCGGGTTGATCCCTACAGAGTTCAAATATCTGAACATACTGACCTGAGGTTCCATATTGGACAGATCGTTATGTACATAATCCAAACCCAGTCGCAATGAGTTATTTTCATTGATTGGGAAGCCCAACGTACTGCCTATACCGTAACTTTTATTGGTATAGTCAGACAGATCCGCATTATCAGCTTTAAAGTCATTATAGAAGATACGGCCGCCCAGACTCACACCATCGACGGTGAAGTAAGGGTCAGTGATCGTAAATTCTGCATAGGTCTGATAATCGTTTTTGGTTCCGCTGATACCCACAGAGTTACCGGTACCCAACCAGTTGTCCTGTTGGACACCCGCCTGGAAACTGACGCCACTTTCAGTACCGTAGCCCACACCAAAGTTGAAAGTACCGGTGTTACGTTCTTTCACTTTATAGACTACGTCTACCTGATCAGGAGTACCTGGTACACGTTGTGTATCAACGTCAACGGTATCGAAATACCCTAAACGGTTAAGACGCTCTTTCCCTTTGTCGACCAGATCGTTGCCCAACCAGGCACCTTCCATCTGGCGCATTTCGCGGCGCAGAACACTGTCTTTACTTGTGTCATTACCTTCAAAACGCACATGACGAACGTAGAACCGGTTACCGGCATCAACACTGACATGCAGTTTAACGGTTTTATCAGCATCATTAATTTCAGGCTGAGTTTGCACGCGCGGATAAGCATAACCATAACGACCCAGCATTTGCTTGATGTCGTTTTCCATCTTGGTCACTTTAGCGCCGTTATACAGCTCGCCTTTGTCAATCTTAGTCAGGCTTTCCACTTCTGCGGAGTGCCCGGCCATGCTGCCATTGACTTCAACACCGGAAAGCTTGTACTGATCGCCTTCAGTAATGTTGAGGGTAATGTAAATGCCTTTTTTGTCCGGCGTCAGGCTGACCTGTGTCGAATCAATGTTGAAACGGGCATAACCGCGATCCAAATAGAAGCTGCGCAAGGTTTCAAGGTCACCTGCCAGTTTCTGTTTCTGGTATTTACGATCGCCAACCACGTTCCACCAAGGCACTTCATCACGTAACTGGAAGCGTGAAATCAGTTCGTCGGTACTGAAAGCATGGTTACCGACGATGTTGATTTGCTGTATTTTCGCAGACACACCTTCGGTGAAGACCAGCTTCAGATCGACACGGTTACGCGGTAAAGGCGTAACCACGGCTTTTACAGACGCGCTGTATTTACCGACGCTGTAGTAGAAATCTTCAAGACCTTTTTCAATGCTGGTGAGTGTGGTCCGGTCCAGCGCTTCGCCAACCCGGACGCCAGAGGCTTCCAGGTTTTCTTTGAGCATGTCATCTTTCACCGACTTATTGCCGGAGAAAGTGATGCTGGCGATTGTAGGGCGCTCTTTGACCTGAACAATCAAAGTATTACCATCGCGTAGGACGCGAACGTCCTCAAAGTTGCCAGTGGCAAACAATGCACGAATAGTATTACTGATGTCGTCGTCGGTGATGGTATCACCTACGCGAACCGGCATATTGAGTAACGCCGCACCGACGGCAACTCGCTGCAGGCCTTCGAAATGAATATCTTTCACTACGAAACCGTCTGCACCGTATACGGTGGCGCTGCCAAACAGCAGCGACGCTATGAGCAACTTTTTGATCGCCATCGTTGTTATGCGTTCTTCCTAACCTAATCTCCAGCCTTAAAGACGGGAGAAATCATTGAAAAGTGCAAGCCCCATTACCAACACCAGCACGACTGCGCCAATACGGTAACTGAAGTTTTGAACTCGCTCGGAAACTGGCCCACCCTTTAGCTTTTCTATAGCCAAAAACACCAGGTGTCCACCATCTAACACTGGTAATGGAAAAAGGTTCACTATCCCAAGATTGACACTGATAAGTGCCAAAAACATCAGGTAGTACACTAAACCATATTCCGCTGACATTCCTGCGCCCTGTGCGATAGAGATTGGGCCACTCAGATTGTTCAGCTTTACATCACCAGTTATTAATTTGCCCAGCATGTTGACCGTGAGTTTCATCAGTTGCCAGGTTTTATCCCCAGCCTCATAAAACGCCACAAACGGCCCATACTGACGAATAATTTTGTACTCATCAGGCAGAGGTATTACTTTCGGCACTACCCCGGCAAATCCCTGCTCTATACCCTTCCCTACCGACTTACTGTCCGGCACCAGCGTCATGCTAAGAGGTGAGCCAGCGCGCTCTATATCCAGCGCGATGGGTTTACCTGGGTTGTCGCGTACCAGCAAGGCGAACGTGCGCCAATTTGCCAAAACTTGACCATCGACTTTAACGATCCTGTCCCCAGCTTGCAAACCTGCTTTCTGGGCGGCGGAATCCTTTTGCACTTCAGCAAGCACTGATTCTATCTGCGGGCCGCGAGGAATAATACCCAAGGCGACCACCGGGTCCTGCTTTTCAGGGTCAAATTGCCACTGATGTAAATCCAGCGTTTTTTCAACCACCTCAGATGATCCAAACTGTGAGACACCTAAAGTGGTTTGATTGTTTCCAATCGCCCCCATTAAAGATAGACGAACTGATTCCCAATCAGGCGTTTCGATACCGCCGATTGACTTAAGTTCCATGCCTGGAGAAATTTTGGATTGCGCAGCAATGGATTGTGGGGTGATTTCACCCACAACAGGGCGTATGGAAGGCACGCCAATAATAAAGACCAGCCAATAGGCGAATACGGCAAAAATGAAGTTCGCGATCGGCCCGGCGCTGATGATCGCAGCCCGCTGCCAAACCGACTTACTGTTGAAGGTCAGATGACGAAGTTCTACAGGAACAGTTTCAACCCGCTCGTCGAGCATTTTGACATAACCGCCGAGGGGAATAACTGCGAGCACAAATTCAGTGCCGTGACGGTCAGTTCGTTTCCATATCGCGCGTCCAAAACCCACTGCAAAACGTTCTACCCGCACGCCGCAACGACGAGCAACCCAGAAATGGCCAAACTCGTGCACGGTGATTAGCACCCCCAATGCAACGATAAAGGCGGCCAGATTCCAGAGCATGTTCATCATATTCGCAACTATTCCTTAGAAGACATCCCGTCTCAGACGGTTAATACACCAGCAGCATCAAACACGCGAATACAGGGACTGCAGCAGTCAGGCTATCGATACGATCCAGTATCCCGCCATGACCTGGGATCAAACTCCCGCTGTCTTTTATGCCGGCTTCACGCTTGAACATACTTTCGGTCAGATCACCCAGTACCGAGGCCAACGCCGCGATCACTGAACACATCAGTAACGTGGCCGGCACGACGTTCAGCGGAACATATCGACCAAACAACCATGATATCAGGGCTGAAGTCAGAAGACCGCCGATTAATCCTTCCCATGTTTTTCCCGGGGACACTTTAGGGGCCAGTTTATGCTTGCCGAAAAGCTTGCCGAACAAATAAGCACCGGAATCCGCCCCCCAGACCAGAAGCATCACATACAGTAGCCACCACGCACCCGTGTGGTGATTTTCAGCATAGCCATACTGACGCAACGCCACCATACCCCAAAAGAAAGGGACGATGGTTAATAAACCGAAAACTAACCTCAAAACGCGCGAATTTCGCCACAGCGAGGCCGATGCGGGATAAAAAATCACCAACAGGAATGCTGCACCCCACCACACCAGCGAGGCCCAGAGCGAGGCGCTCACCTGAGGCAGGTGAACCGACTGGCGATAAGCCGGTAAGCTCAGCATCATTGCGACCAGTAAAAAACCGCAAAGAATAGCTAACCAAATGCGCTGTGACCGTGATGAGAAACCGGACAACTGGCCCCATTCCCATGCCGCCAACATACAAACAGCCAAGGTCAAAATGGCAAAACCGAGCGGCGGTAACAAGAACAGCGCCGCAATGACGATCGGGATTAAAATCAAAGCTGTGATAATGCGATACTTCAGCAAAAGTTCTCCCTAGGACGCATTGGCGCCAATAGGTGTAGTCCCCCCGAAGCGACGCTCGCGTTGTGCAAAAGCATTTAGCGCACCTTCAAAGATATTTTCATCAAAATCAGGCCAGAGGACATCGGTAAAGTAAAGTTCAGCGTAGGCGATTTGCCACAAAAGAAAGTTACTGATGCGATGTTCCCCACCGGTTCTGATCACCAAATCGACGGGTGCCAGTTCGCTCATACAGACAGCGGCACTTAATGCCTCTTCTGTGATTTGATCAGGCTGCAAAGTGCCGGCTTCGACCTGACATGCCAGCTTTTTCACACCCTGAATAATATCCCACCGCCCGCCATAATTGGCAGCAATGTTAAGCGTAAGGCCATCGTTATTTTCTGTAAGTGTTTCTGAACGACGGATCCTTTCCTGCAGACGTGAACTGAAACGACTGACATCACCTATTATCCGTAACCTGACGTTATGTTTGTGCAGGCTTTTCACTTCACTGTCCAGTGCGCGCACGAACAGCTCCATTAATGCCGAGACTTCCTGGGCCGGACGGTTCCAGTTTTCGCTACTAAAGGCATAAAGCGTGAGTGCATCAAGCTGATGGTTGGCGGCGAAGCTGACGGCTTTGCGCACCGATTTCACTCCCGCTTTATGACCAAACACCCTCATTTTCCCCTGAAGTTTCGCCCATCGGCCGTTGCCGTCCATAATAATAGCGACATGGCGCGGCATCGCGCAAAACAAGTCAGACATCTGTTGCTTTTCGAGGGACATAACGCGTACTCATTTCCTTTATCAGAACACAACGGCATTGACTGAGCGGCTGGCGTTATAAACGCGCAAAAAAGCCGTGGCTCCTGATCAGGCACGGCTCTTCCTGACCGTTTATCACTCATGGAGATAAACACATTCAGGTATAAGTCCTGAAGAGGTCGTCAGGTGGCGCAGACTATATCATTTCAATGTGATGCGAACAAATTGCCGCACAGATAAGTGCGATATATCACAGTGCAAAGGTCTGTAACTTCTGACGTGCGGCCGCTCTGGCTGAGCGGTCAATCTCCAGTACCTCATCAACCGAGTGAGGCTCTTTCGCCACCGACTGCTCCATGACTTCACGGTTGATGCCGGCAATGTCAGTAAATCTAATATGCCCGGCCAGGAATGCGGCAACGGACACTTCATTTGCCGCATTCAGTGCCGTGGTCGCCGCTTGCCCGGTCCGGCTGGCTTCAATGGCCAAATGCAGGCATGGGTAACGATTGTGATCGGGTTCGCTGAAGGTCAGTGCGCCGATGCGACAGAAGTCCAGCGCTTCCACGCCCGCTTCTACGCGCTGCGGATAAGCCATCGCATGAGCAATAGGAGTCCGCATATCCGGTGAGCCTAGCTGCGCCAGTACGCTACCGTCACGGTAACGCACCATCGAATGAATGACGGACTGCGGATGAATGATCACTTCCATCTGTTCAGCAGACGCATTAAACAACCAACGGGCTTCAATATACTCTAGGCCTTTGTTCATCATAGTGGCGGAGTCGACAGAAATCTTACGCCCCATAGACCAGTTGGGATGAGCACAAGCCTGATCGGGGGTGACAAGGGCAAAGTCTTTCAGTGGCAATTCACGGAACGGACCACCGGAACCAGTCAGAATAATGCGAGAAACTCCATTGTCTTCCAGTGAGGCATAACCTAACTGCTGCTGAATTCGCTCAGGTAAACTCTGGAAGATGGCGTTATGTTCGCTGTCAATGGGCAGGAGCTGGCTGTGGCTATGACGCACAGCTTCCATAAAGATGCGGCCGCAGGTGATTAACGACTCTTTATTGGCAAGCAGAATCTGTTTCCCGGCACGAACGGCGGCGAGGGTAGGCAACAGACCCGCCACACCGACAATCGCCGACAACACCTGATCCACCTCATCCAGTGCCGCCAGATCGCAAGCTGACTCAGCACCTGACAATACCTCCGTATTCACGCCCTGCTCTGCAAGAATGATGCGCAAGGCTTTTGCACAATCTTCATTGGCCATAGAGGCAAAGCGTGGACGGAATTCAATACATTGTTGCGCCATAACCTCAACGTTACTGCCCGCAACCAGTGCGGTGACGTTGAAGGCATGAGGATTAGCGCGAACAACCGCGAGGGTGCTGGTGCCGACAGATCCTGTCGAACCAAGGATGGTCAGTTGTTTCATGAAAATACCCGGTAAAGCGAGTGTAAATTCGGAAAGTGCATCAGTCTGAAACCTCTTTAACAGCTTGTCTATGAGATTTAGCAGCAGATGTCAGAAATGGGACCTTAATAAAAAATAAAGCGCCGCAATTGCGGCGCCTGGAAAGGATCAAAGCCGGATTTAGAAATCCATCAACTCAGTTTCTTTTTCGCTCAGAGCGACGTCAATCTTCTTAATAAAGACATCTGTCATTTTCTGAACATCGTCCTGAGAACGGCGATCTTCATCTTCACTGATTTCTTTGTCTTTCAGCAGCGCTTTCGTCTTGTCATTAGCATCACGACGTACGTTACGAACAGATACGCGGCCCTGCTCAGCTTCAGCGCGAACGACTTTGATCAGATCTTTACGACGTTCTTCGGTCAATGCTGGCAGTGGCACACGGATAGTGGCGCCAGCAGACGAGGGATTTAGCCCTAAATCAGAAGTCATGATCGCTTTCTCAACGGCTGCGCTGATCGAGCGGTCAAACACGGAAATTGCCAGAGTACGAGAATCTTCCACCGTTACCTGAGCCAACTGGCGCAGCGGTGTTGAAGAACCGTAGTAATCAACCATGATGCCATCAAGAATGCCAGGAGAGGCGCGGCCAGTACGGATTTTGCTGATATGGTTTTTGAATGCTTCGACGCATTTTTCCATACGGATTTCAGCATCTTTTTTAATGTCGTTAATCACGTTGGGAACCCTTTAAAACTGGTTACTTGGCAGACCATAACATCAGTATAGTCCGTGAACACTCATGCCAGCGGAGGCTGGCGAAACTGCTGTCTGAACTTATAGGGTGTGCGAATTATAAGACGGTACCGTTAGTGATCAACGTACCTTCATTTTCGCCCATTACCACGCGACGCAGCGCGCCTGGTTTATTCATGTTGAAGACGCGGATTGGCAGGTTATGGTCGCGTGCCAGTGTAAAGGCCGCCAGATCCATCACCTTCAATTCCTGCTCCAGCACTTCCTGATAAGTCAGTTGTTCGTACAGTGTCGCTTCCGGGTTTTTCACCGGATCGGCAGAATAGACGCCATCCACTTTAGTCGCTTTCAACACGACATCAGCTTCAATCTCGATACCACGCAGGCAGGCTGCAGAATCCGTGGTAAAGAACGGATTACCTGTACCGGCAGAGAAAATCACCACACGGTTGTGGCGCAGCAGGCTGATTGCCTCAGCCCAGCTGTAGTTGTCACACACACCGTTAAGCGGGATTGCAGACATCAGGCGAGCGTTCACATAGGCACGGTGTAATGCATCCCGCATTGCCAGACCGTTCATTACTGTGGCCAGCATACCCATGTGGTCGCCCACAACACGGTTCATCCCGGCTTGAGCCAGACCCGCACCGCGGAACAAGTTACCGCCGCCAATGACAACGCCGACCTGGATACCCAGCTCGACCAGCTCTTTAACTTCCTGAGCCATGCGATCCAAAACGCTCGCGTCGATACCAAAACCTTCACTGCCCTGCAGGGCTTCGCCACTGAGTTTTAGCAGGATACGCTGATAAACGGGTTTCGCATTGGTAGCCATGGTCTATGTCCTAAGAAGCAATGTGTCGTAATGGGAGTCAATCTTTACATCATAACGTTGTTAGTAAACAACAGTGCACAATGTAATAGGAATTTGGACTGGATAAAACGGAACCGCCAGACATACAGCGGTTCCATTTTATTATGCATCAATGACTGATTAAGACTGTTTGGTCATTGCTGCAACTTCAGCAGCAAAGTCAGTCTCAACTTTCGCGATGCCTTCACCCACTTCGAAGCGGATAAAGTTGATGACGTCAGCATTGTGTTCTTTCAACACCTGGCCAACCGTCTTGCTTGGTTCAATAACGAAAGGCTGACCCGTCAGAGAAACTTCACCGGTGAATTTCTTCATACGGCCTTCAACCATTTTCTCTGCAATTTCTTTCGGCTTGCCAGACTGCATGGCGATGTCCAACTGAACCTGGTACTCTTTTTCTACCACTTCAGCAGACACATCTTCAGGCTTAACGAATTCAGGCTTGCTCGCTGCAACGTGCATAGCAATCTGCTTAACCAGCTCTTCGTCAGCACCTTTAGCAGCAATCAGAACACCGATGCGTGCACCGTGCAGATAGCTACCCAGCACATCGCCTTCCAGGGAAGCGATACGGCGAATGTTGATGTTCTCACCGATTTTAGCAACCAGTGCAACACGCTCTTCTTCGAACTGTGCTTTCAGCACTTCAACATCAGTGATTTTGCCCGCAGCAGCAGCATCCAACACTTTGTCAGCAAAAGCCTGGAAACCAGCATCTTTAGCAACGAAGTCAGTCTGGCAGTTAACTTCCAGAATCAAACCGTAGTTGCCATCGATCTTAGTTTTGATCACGCCGTCAGCCGCTACGTTGCCTGCTTTTTTCGCCGCTTTGATCGCGCCAGATTTACGCATATTTTCAATCGCCAGCTCGATGTCGCCATCAGATTCAACCAGCGCTTTCTTACAATCCATCATGCCAGCGCCAGTACGTTCGCGCAGTTCTTTTACCAGGGCAGCGGTAATATCAGCCATTGTATTTTCCTCGATTATCTCGGTGCAAAAAGGGATTTCGCGGTGAGATATTTCTCGCATTTAAGATAAGCAAAGGGGGCCAATTAAGGCCCCCTAACCAACATATTCAATACCTGGTTAATAAGGGCTCTTGCGTAGAGCTTGCCTTATTATTCAGCTTCTACGAAGGTTTCTTCTGCCTGAACAGCCAGATCTTGCGAACGGCCTTCACGGACAGCGGCAGCAACAGCGCTCAGGTACAGATTAACTGCACGGATTGCGTCATCGTTACCAGGGATAACAAAGTCAACGCCATCCGGATCGGAGTTGGTATCAACAATGGAGAATACCGGGATACCCAGGTTGTTAGCTTCTTTGATTGCGATGTGTTCGTGATCAGCGTCGACAACGAACAGAGCATCAGGAAGACCACCCATATCCTTGATACCACCCAGGCTATTTTCCAGCTTCGCAAGCTCACGAGTGCGCATCAGCGCTTCTTTCTTGGTCAGCTTTTCGAAAGTGCCGTCTTGAGACTGGATTTCCAGATCTTTCAAACGTTTGATGGACTGACGAACGGTTTTCCAGTTAGTCAGCATGCCGCCCAACCAGCGATGGTTCACGAAGAACTGGTCGCAGTTGTGTGCAGCTTCTTTTACCGCTTCGCTTGCAGCGCGTTTAGTACCAACGAACAGGATCTTTCCTTTACGGGAAGAGATCTTTTGCAACTCAGCCAGAGCTTCGTTGAACATTGGAACAGTCTTCTCAAGGTTGATGATGTGAACCTTGTTGCGTGAACCGAAGATGAATGGCTTCATTTTCGGGTTCCAGTAACGAGTCTGGTGACCGAAGTGTACACCGGCCTTGAGCATGTCGCGCATGGAAACAGTTGCCATGATAAAACCTCTAATAGTAGATGTTGGGGTTATGCCTCCACGTATCCCATAACACCGACCCTGCAGAACGAATCCCAGAGCACCCCGGTGTATGTGTCGATACGTGTGTGTTATTACTTACGATAAACAATAAGTACACATATGAGTGTTCGGCTTTAATCTCGCCAATTCCTTACGGGCATAGCGGATTGCCGGCGCGCTTTATACCATAATTCGCGGCCATTGAGCAACTTTAGTTAGGAAGTTTGCTGAGTGGGAAATGATAATTTGGCAGCTAATATCAGGGCTGATACCATAAGTCTTAGCTAATTATTGACGACGTTGTAGTAGAAAGAAAGGCGTCAAAACAGGATATCTGCAGGATCACTCATGGCAATTTCAATCAAAACACCTCAAGACATCGAAAAAATGCGCGTAGCTGGCCGACTGGCCGCCGAAGTTCTGGAAATCATTGAGCCTCACGTCAAACCTGGCGTAAGCACCGGTGAGTTGGACCGCATCTGCGCTGATCACATCAATAACAAACAGCAGGCGATATCAGCATGTCTGGATTATCACGGTTTTCCGAAATCAGTCTGTATCTCTATTAACGAAGTGGTGTGTCACGGCATCCCGAGTGACGACAAAATTTTAAAAGACGGTGACATTGTGAATATTGATGTGACTGTCATAAAAGATGGCTTTCACGGCGATACCTCAAAAATGTTTATCGCGGGCAAGCCGACGATTCTGGGTGAGCGCCTGTGCCGCGTTACGCAGGAAAGCCTTTATCTGGCGCTGAAGATGGTCAGACCTGGCATTCGCCTGCGCGCACTGGGGAAAGAGATTCAGAAATTCGTCGAAGCGGAGAACTTCTCCGTGGTTCGCGAATATTGCGGCCATGGTATTGGCGAAGTGTTCCACGAAGAGCCTCAGGTATTGCACTATGACGCGGATGACGGCGGGGTAGTTCTGCAAGCCGGGATGGCATTCACCATCGAACCTATGGTGAATGCAGGCGATTACCGCATTCGCACGATGAAAGATGGTTGGACGGTAAAAACGAAAGATCGCAGCTTGTCGGCTCAGTACGAGCATACTATTGTGGTAACCGACAACGGTTGTGAAATTATGACGCTGCGTAAGGATGACACCATCCCGAATATTATTACGCACGACCAGCAGTAACCCGCTCTTACTCACGGGGTTATATCTGGAAATCAAACCGGCGAAAGCCGGTTTTTTTGTCTCTTACTGTTAAGAATGGGCTGCGCACATATGATTGATCATCTCCCCTCTGAAAAGAGTCTTCAACCTCAGCTGACGCCGGAACTGACCCTTGAATTCCCCCCGCAGCCCGCCTCCCCCTTGACCTACACTGACGACCACCTCAACCGTCAGAGCCTCAAGCAGCATATGGAGCAATTTCAGCTGTGGCTGGCTGACGCCTTCAACGCGGGTCAGCGTGCCGAAGCGCTGGTAGACGCCCGTTCGCTGTTTATTGACCGCCTGTTGCAACGCTTATGGACCTTCTACGGCTTTGACGAGATAGCTGAAACCGCCATGGTTGCCGTTGGTGGCTATGGGCGTGGTGAATTGCACCCACTTTCCGATATCGACGTGCTGGTGCTTAGCCAGCAGCATCTAAATGATGAGCAGGCGCAGCGCATCGGTGAATTGATCACATTACTGTGGGATTTGAAGCTCGAAGTCGGACACAGCGTGCGCACGCTCGAAGAGTGCTTGCTCGAAGGCCTGGCCGATCTGACTGTCGCGACTAACCTGATTGAATCGCGCCTGATTTGCGGCGATGTGGCCCTGTTCCTTAATATGCAAAAGCATGTATTCAGCGAAGGTTTCTGGCCGTCACCGACCTTCTTTCGTGCCAAGATTGACGAGCAGAACGAACGCCATTTGCGCTACCACGGCACCAGTTACAATCTCGAGCCAGATATCAAAAGCAGCCCCGGCGGCCTGCGCGATATTCACACTATTTTATGGGTAGCACGTCGTCACTTCGGTGCCACTTCGCTCGATGAAATGGTCGCGTTTGGTTTTCTGACTAAAGCCGAACGTAACGAACTGATTGAGTGCCAGAGTTTCCTTTGGCGCATCCGCTTCGCCCTGCATCTGGTTCTGCCACGTTATGATAACCGTCTGCTGTTTGACCGACAGCTTAATGTCGCCCAGATCCTGCAATACCAGGGCGAAGGCAATGAACCGGTCGAACGGATGATGAAAGACTTCTATCGCATGACCCGCCGGGTTGGCGAACTGAATCAGATGCTGTTGCAGCTGTTTGATGAAGCCATTCTGGCGATAGGCCCGAATGAAAAACCGCGCCCGCTGGACGAAGACTTCCAATTACGTGGTGACCTGATTGACCTGCGCGATGAGACGCTTTTCAGCCGCCGCCCGGAGACCATCATTAGCATGTTCTATCTGATGGTGCGTCACCGCGAAATCAAGGGCATTTACTCAACCACGGTCCGGCTGCTGCGCCACGCGCGTCGCCATTTGAAGACGCCGCTCTGTATGCTCCCTGAAGCTCGAGAGATTTTTATGGCGATTTTACGCCACCCAGGCGCCGTCTCCCGCGCACTGGTCCCCATGCACCGCCATAGCGTGCTATGGGCTTACATGCCGCAGTGGGGGCTGATTGTCGGCCAGATGCAGTTTGACCTGTTCCACGCCTATACCGTCGATGAACACACCATTCGCGTGCTGCAAAAGCTGGAAAGTTTTGCCGACGAAAAGACCCGCCCAAAGCATCCGCTCTGTGTGGAATTATATCCGCGCCTGCCGCAGCCTGAACTGCTGCTGATGGCTGCACTGTTCCATGATATCGCGAAAGGACGCGGCGGCGACCACTCGATCCTTGGCGCACAGGATGTCATGGAGTTTGCCGAACTGCATGGCCTGAATTCCCGCGAAACGCAGCTGGTTTCCTGGCTGGTGCGCTGCCACCTGCTGATGTCAGTGACCGCACAGCGTCGTGATATTCAAGACCCGGCGGAAATTCAACAGTTTGCTGCCGAAGTGCAAAGCGAAAACCGCCTGCGTTATCTGGTCAGCCTGACCGTTGCGGACATTTGCGCCACCAATGAAACCCTGTGGAACAGCTGGAAGCAAAGCCTGATACGCGAGCTCTATTTCGCCACCGAAAAACAGCTGCGTCGGGGTATGCAAAATACGCCGGATTTACGCGAGCGCGTTCGCCATCATCGCCTCCAGGCGCTGGCCTTGCTGCGCATGGACAATATCGACGAAGAGGCATTGCACCACATCTGGAGCCGTTGCCGTGCAGATTACTTCCTGCGCCATTCGCCGAATCAACTCGCCTGGCATGCCCGCCACCTGCTCGAACATGACTCGACCAAACCCTTGGTGCTGGTCAGCCGTCAGGCGACGCGCGGCGGCACTGAGATCTTTATCTGGAGCCCGGACCGCCCTTACCTGTTTGCCACCGTGGCCGGGGAGCTGGACCGTCGCAACCTGAGTATCCATGACGCGCAAATCTTCACCAACCGAGATGGCCTGGCGATGGACACTTTCATCGTACTCGAACCCGATGGCAGCCCACTGGCACAGGACCGTCACGAAGCTATCCGTTTTGCACTCGAACAGTCGATGACTCAGGCCTATCAGCCACCGCGAGCCCGCCGCCCTTCGCCAAAACTTCGCCATTTCAGCGTACCAACGGAAGTGAGTTTCCTGCCAACTCATACCGACCGGCGCAGTTATATGGAGCTGGTCGCGCTGGATCAGCCCGGTTTACTGGCGCGCGTGGGAGAAGTATTTTCCGATTTAGGATTATCGCTACACGGTGCGCGCATCTCGACCATTGGCGAGCGCGTAGAGGATTTATTCATCCTGGCCAATGGTGAACGCCGTGCGCTGGATAAAAAAACCCGCCATGAAATACGGCGCCGCTTAACCGAGGCGCTCAACCCTAACGAAAAAATGTGATACAAAGAGGGCTGACTTTTTAAACATCACTATCAGGAAAGAGAACAGGATGCAGCAACTACAAACCGTTATTGAACAAGCCTTCGAACGCCGTGCAGATATCACTCCGGCAAACGCAGACAGCGTAACGCGCGACGCGGTTAACCAGGTTATCAATATGATCGACAGCGGCGAACTGCGCGTTGCCGAAAAAATTGATGGTCAGTGGGTAACGCATCAGTGGCTGAAGATGGCGGTACTGCTCTCTTTCAGAATCAACGACAACCAGGTGATGGATGGCGCTGAAAACCGCTTTTACGACAAAGTACCGATGAAATTCGCCGACTATGACGAAGCCCGTTTCCAGCGCGAAGGTTTCCGCGTAGTGCCGCCAGCGGCTGTGCGTAAAGGGGCGTTCATCGCCCGCAATACCGTGCTGATGCCCTCTTATGTCAACATCGGCGCTTACGTTGATGAAGGCACCATGGTTGATACCTGGGCTACCGTAGGGTCTTGCGCGCAAATCGGTAAAAACGTCCACCTGTCCGGCGGCGTTGGCATCGGTGGCGTTCTGGAGCCATTGCAGGCCAACCCGACCATTATCGAAGACAACTGCTTTATCGGCGCACGCTCTGAAATTGTTGAAGGCGTGATTGTTGAAGAAGGCTCGGTGATCTCGATGGGCGTTTACATCGGCCAGAGCACCAAAATTTATGACCGCGAAACTGGCGAAGTGCATTACGGCCGCGTACCTGCGGGTTCTGTGGTTGTTTCCGGCAACCTGCCTTCCAAAGATGGCAAATACAGCCTGTACTGTGCAGTTATCGTTAAGAAAGTGGATGCCAAAACCTTGGGCAAAACCGGCCTTAATGAGTTATTACGCTCCATCGACTAAAATGAATCTGGCGGGTTAATTAATCCGCCATTTTTATAACTGTAGAGCGGTAAACTGTGTCATTAATCAACGATCCTGACCGCCGTTCGGTTCATCATGATAACACTCCGTAAAAACTAAAAGGTGCCGCTATGTATGACAACCTGAAAAGCTTGGGTATTAACAATCCCGACGATATCGATCGTTATAGCCTGCGTCAGGAGGCCAATAACGACATTCTCAAAATTTACTTCCGCAAAGATAAAGGCGAGTTTTTTGCCAAAAGCGTGAAATTTAAATATCCGCGCCAGCGCAAAACTATCGTGGCCGATAATGCCGGTCAGGGTTATAAAGAGATTCACGAAATCAGCCCAAATCTTCGCTATGTTATTGATGAACTTGACAAAATATGCCAGCGCGATCAAGTTGAAGTGGATCTGAAACGCAAAATCCTTGATGACCTTCGGCATCTGGAATCCGTTGTGGCGAATAAAATTACCGAGATCGAATCCGATCTGGAAAAATTAACCAACGGTCGTTAATGGTTCACATGATGTTTCTGCTTTCGCAGAAATAAAAAGGTCAGGGGATTAGCCTGACCTTTTTTATTTTCTGCACTTCTCTATTTCATGCATATACTGCAGAAATGAGTTGCTTCGTTATTTGTTCAATGACTATTTAAGCAACTGCGCCCATTTTTCAACCCACGGAATGGCGACAGTTTCCGGCTCCGTCGTTTCCATTGCATCAATTTCCAGCAAGTCGCCGATGCGCGATGCGCCCTGCTCCTGCAACAAATCATCCAACTTATGTCCACCACCGCAGAAGTGATCATAACTGCTGTCACCGAGGGTGATGATGCCGTAACGCAACTCAGGCTGATAGCCCACGGTATCGCGAATTGCCGCGAACAGTGGAGCAATGCTGTCAGGCAAATCACCCTGACCCGTGGTGGAAGTGACAATCAGAGCAAAATGATGGCGATAGTACTGCCAGGCTTCCAGCGTGCCTTCTTCAAACAGTTTGACCTGATGCCCTTGTTTCTTCAGGACAGTTTCAGCTTCTTCTGCCACCAGCAACGCGTTACCGTAAACGGTGCCGACAAAAATACCAATCTCAGCCATGCTTTTACTCCTTGTTGTCCTGAAAAATTATCGAAATCTTAGCTATCCTGATCCTGGCCGCAGCCAGCAGCAAACCCAACGCTTTCTAATTCGGGGATACGCCCCAGCCAGCCAAACTGTTGTACCAAATGTTGCCAGCGATCGTCCCATTTCGCAGTGAGGTCCAGCATCTCGCCCGTCACTGGATGAGGCAACTGCATATGGCTGGCGTGCAACATCAGGCCAGGGCAGGAAAAATGCTCGACCATACCGCGATTCTGTTTGAGATCGCCGTGGCGGCTGTCACCCAAAATCGGGTGGCGAAGATGAGACATATGGCGGCGCAGCTGATGCTTGCGGCCAGTTTCAGGTTTCAACTCCACCAGGCTATAGCGCGCCGTATCATAAGGGCCAACCGAAACGGGCATCTCAACCTGGGCCAGCACACGATAATGGCTTACAGCAGGTTGCGGTGCTTTGTCCGCGCTGGCGAATTTATCAGCAATCTTATCTTGTTCTTCCGTCAACGCGTAATCGACAGTGCCGTCTTCAGGAACATATCCACGCACCACTGCGTGATAGACCTTGGTCATCTGGTGATTTTCAAGCTGCTGCGACATCAGACGCGCCACATCGCTCGACAACGCCATAAGCAAGACGCCGGAGGTCGGTTTATCCAGACGATGAACGGTAAACACGTGCTGACCAATCTGGTCACGCAGCGTTTGCATGACAAAGACCGTTTCGTGACTGTCCAGCCAACTGCGATGGACCAACATCCCGGCCGGTTTATTCACCGCCACCAGATGTTCGTCCTGATACAAAATTTCCAGCATGTCAGTCTTCTATATTCAGTAAATCATCAAGGCGTTGCAGCTCTGCCAATAAACGGGTTGCGTCGGGCTGCGCCATTTCAAAATAGGGGGTGATAGCAAAGCGGGTCGGCAATGCAGCTTCAGCATCCAGCAGGGCGTATATTCGTGGGATTAGCACCCATTGCAGCCATTGCTCTGAGGACATGGTATCGACAGAGAAAGGCTCAACACTGTCAAAAGCCTCGGGTTCCGGAGGCATAGCATGCCACAGTTTCAGATCACGCATGACCTGCTCGATATCCTGTAATATCTGGCGAACCTGATTTTCAGTACTCATCAATTTCTCTCTGGATTCGTCACTCGCAGCCGTTGCCGGGCTGGAACAAAGTGGCAAAGGATAGCATTGAAGGCGTTTGTCCCCAACTTTCTCCTGCCTGCTGCTGCTAAGCATAATCGCTAAATCCCAGCCATTGGTTTTTCATACTGGTACTCCGGCGCCTGAGCGGGCAAAATAATTCAACTTTACATAACTTGACGCGACCTATGCCTGCTCAACATTCTAAAAAAGCCCCTGTGACACCGGCAAAAGCCATGATCGCTTCCGTCACCGGCTATGCCATGGACGGCTTTGACTTACTGATCCTCGGCTTTATGCTACCTGCCATCGCCAGCGAACTCGGCCTGACCTCATCCCAAAGCGGTTCACTGGTCACCTGGACGCTGATTGGTGCCGTGCTGGGTGGCGTAATTTTTGGCCCCATCAGTGACCGCTATGGCCGCATACGCGTACTGACTTTCACCATTCTGATGTTCTCCCTGTTCACCGGCTTATGCGCGGTAGCGCAGGGGTACTGGGATTTACTGGCCTACCGCACTCTGGCAGGCGTTGGTTTGGGCGGCGAGTTTGGTATCGGCATGGCGCTGATTGCTGAAGCCTGGCCCGCAGAAAAACGCAACCGTGCCTCGGCTTATGTCGGCATGGGCTGGCAACTCGGCGTGTTGCTTGCGGCGTTTCTGACGCCTTTGCTACTGGATGTGATTGGCTGGCGCGGGATGTTCCTGGTTGGCCTGCTACCAGCGCTGGCCTCTTTCCTGATCCGCCGCACCATGGGGGAGCCAGAGGAATTTGTGAAACAAGTCAGTCAGACGCCAAATGAATCCCTGTTTAGCCGCATAAAACTTCTTTTTAAGGATGTGCCAACCACCAAGGCAAGCATCGGGATCCTGATCCTTTGTTCGGTCCAAAACTTTGGCTATTACGGGTTGATGATCTGGATGCCAAGTTATCTCTCGAAGAACTTTGGCTTCTCGCTGACCAAATCGGGACTGTGGACCGCCGTAACCGTTATTGGTATGACGTTCGGTATTTGGCTGTTCGGGGTGTTGGCTGACCGCTTCCCGCGCTGGAAGATTTTCCTGATTTATCAGGTAGGCGCAGTAGTGATGGTGGTCTGTTACGCCCAGTTGAAAGACCCTACTACCATGTTATTTGCCGGCGCGTTGATGGGGATGTTCGTCAATGGGATGATTGGAGGTTACGGCGGGTTGATTTCAGACACCTACCCGGTCAACGTCAGGGCCACGGCGCAGAATATTCTGTTCAACGCCGGTCGGGGCGTAGGCGGTTTTGGGCCACTGGTGATTGGGGTTCTGGTCGCGCAGGTCTCTTTCACCGCCGCACTCACTCTGCTGGCCGTTATTTATCTGTTGGATATCTACGCGACGCTCTTCCTGCTGCCGAAAAGTCAGGGCAAGGAAGATGTGCTTGGAGCGATTGGCTAAGACGTTCTTGCAGGCTAATTTCTGAAACTGTCTGAGAGAGAAATGATGCTCAGGCTGAGCCTGATGTGATGACAAGTCATCAGCGGGCACAAAAAGTTGGGGGCACTGTTTGCACAGTGCCCCCGGTTCGTTTTATAGCAATCCAGCTACCTAAGTGCTCCCTGCTCAATCCCTGAAAACTTTTCCAGCGGTTATCCTAACCGGCCATCCTTTGCATCGTCCAACTTTCATCCTGACGCGTCTTCCTAATGTCTTCCAGACATGTTTCCTTCAGTCTTCCTGACCCACCCGTTATCCTTTACGAGCTCTCAATCTCCGTCCTGGAGGTGTCCCTTGTTTCATCCTGAAACGTCCTGGCAAGTTCCGATGCCGTCCTGACTCTTCCTGAGCCTTTCCCCTACTTTATGAAACAGCCATCATCCTAATGTTCCGTTTCATGTCATCCTTCGACCCACTTAGAATCGCTGATTTTCCCTCTTCAAACAATATAGCCTGTAAGCCGAATAGCGTGTTTGTAAGCCTCACGAATAAGCGAAATTTCTTATGGTTTTGATTTTAAAGAGTTATTAAACTTAGAGAGAGAAATCACCACAAGGATTAAACGAGATCTCTTACAGGCCGTGTGAGAGATCTCTCACACGGCCTGTAAGCCAATGCTCAAGGAAGGGGCACTGAAAATTAGCCTGGGAAATCTGGGGAAAGCATTGTAAGGAATTCAGACAACGATGACGAGAGAAGAGTTCTCTTCTTGCTGCCGAATTGTTCCAGTATCACTTCCCCGGTTACATTACACAGTGACACCATGCTCATTTCTGAATCCGTGGTAGCCAGAAAAACCGTCGGCGTCAGCTTGAGGCGCTTTTGCGTAACCAGATGGCCTATCAGATTTTCCTGTAAGCGGGTGAAATCTTCCGGGCTCCAGACCTGCAACAGCGTCAGGGCATTACCCTCCCACTTAGCGGTCATATCTCCGGCGAACTGGGTAGTATAAAACGCGTGGGCTTCAGGGCGCAGTTCCAGTTCCAGTGCACGTTCGACATTGGCCAAGGTATCAGCCGGGCTGAAAATCTGGGTCAGCCAGTAAACAGCTGTTTCGCTGCTTTTTACTACGCAAGGTGAATCAACACCCAGCAACTCCTCGCTTGAAGGAGGGAGGCCGGTCTCCCGCTGCCATAAATCCACATACCGTTGGGTAAATTCGCGCAACGCGACAGAAACATCCGACTCCATAAATTCTCTCATCTTCAGACCAGGCTAAGTTAAACTAGGGGAAATGACGTCAAACGCTATTGTACCCAGAACTTAGACCAAGGTGACAGCATGTCCTCTTATCAGGATAACCCCGCCCTCTCTCAACTGACATTGGGCAAAGCAACGCCGTACCGCGATCACTATGACGCCTCCTTACTCCAGGCCGTTCCGCGCAGTATGAACCGCGAACCATTGGGCCTTTATCCAGATGCGCTGCCCTTTCACGGTGCCGATATCTGGACGCTCTATGAACTGTCCTGGCTCAATGCTAAAGGGTTGCCGCAGGTCGCCGTCGGTGAAATCAGTCTGAATGCGGACAGCATCAACCTGATCGAATCCAAAAGCTTCAAGCTCTACCTCAACAGCTTTAATCAGACCAAATTTGACAGCTGGGATAGTGTTCTGGCCACGCTGACGCGCGATCTCAGCAAATGTGCCGAAGGTGATGTGACCGTCAGTCTGAGCCACCTTGGCGACGTGGAAGGCAGCACCATTGGCCATTTTGACGGCCAATGCATTGACGATCAGGACATCGAAATCAACAACTACGAATTCAGCACCGATTATCTGGCTGGTGCGGCGGGTGATGATATCGTAGAAGAGTCACTGGTGAGCCACCTGCTGAAATCCAACTGTCTGATCACCCATCAGCCAGACTGGGGCTCGGTGCAAATCCAGTATCGTGGGCCAAAAATTGACCGGGAAGCGCTGCTGCGTTACCTGATCTCTTTCCGCAATCACAATGAATTCCACGAGCAGTGCGTTGAACGCATCTTCAATGACCTCCTTCAATTCTGTGCGCCTGAGGCTCTGGCCGTGTATGCCCGTTATACCCGCCGTGGTGGCCTGGACATCAATCCATGGCGATCCAACTTCCCGTTTACACCTGCAACAACAAGACTTGTCAGGCAATAATGCGAGACGTTGCTCAAGAACTAAGCTAACAGTCAGCAACGGTTGGTAAAAGCCTGAGGACAAGGTTACTGTTAATTCAGAAGCGGTACTGCCGGGCATCAGACCCGACAGAGACACCTTCAAAATCAGTCAATTATTTCTGCCAACAGGATCCGGCACGCCGCAAAAAGCGAGATCCAAAAAATCATGTGCGAGCTTTCGCCGGCAGAAATGACATCGCCCAATGGGTGTAAAGGAGCAACTTTGATTACACATATCAGCCCTCTGGGCTCAATGGATCTGTTGTCGCAGTTGGAAGTTGACATGCTCAAGCGCACTGCGAGCAGCGACTTATACCGCTTGTTCCGTAATTGCTCATTAGCCGTACTCAACAGTGGCAGCCAGACCGACAGCAGCAAAGAACTACTTGAACGCTACGAAAGCTTTGATATCAACGTATTACGCCGTGAACGCGGCGTTAAGCTTGAACTGGTTAATCCACCAGAAGATGCCTTTGTGGATGGTCGCATTATCCGTTCCCTGCAAGCTAACCTGTTTGCCGTGCTGCGCGACATCTTGTTCGTGAATGCGCAAATCTCCAATAACCCTCGCTTCGAAAATTTCAACCATGAAAACTCGGCACATCTGACTAACATGGTGTTCTCCATTCTGCGCAACGCCCGCGCGCTGCATCTCGATGAAGATCCAAACATGGTGGTTTGCTGGGGTGGGCATTCAATAAACGAAGTCGAGTATCAGTACGCCCGCAACGTCGGCAGCCAGCTCGGCCTGCGTGAGCTGAACATTTGTACCGGCTGCGGCCCAGGTGCGATGGAAGCGCCAATGAAAGGTGCCGCAGTAGGCCACGCACAACAACGTTATAAACTCGGTCGTTTTATCGGGATGACCGAACCTTCCATCATCGCCGCTGAACCGCCTAACCCGCTGGTGAACGAACTGATCATCATGCCAGATATTGAAAAACGGCTTGAGGCCTTTGTGCGAATCGCCCATGGGATCATTATTTTCCCAGGTGGCGTGGGTACGGCGGAAGAGTTGCTGTATCTCTTGGGTATTTTGATGAACCCGGAAAATAGCGATCAGGTTCTGCCGCTGATCCTCACCGGGCCGAAAGAGAGTGCCGATTACTTCACCGTACTCGATGCTTTCATCAAAGACACGTTGGGTGAAGAAGCCCGTAAGCATTACACCATCATCATTGACGACCCGACTGAAGTGGCCCGTCAAATGAAACGTGCGATGCCTCTGGTGAAAGAGAACCGCCGTAACAGCGGTGATGCCTACAGTTTCAATTGGTCTATCCGTATTGCGCCTGATCTTCAAATGCCGTTTGAGCCAAACCATGACAACATGGCGGCACTGAATCTCTATCCCGATCAGCCACCGGAAGAGCTGGCCGCCGCACTGCGCCGCGCCTTCTCGGGGATTGTGGCCGGTAACGTAAAAGAGTTCGGTATTCAGGAAATTGAAAAACACGGACGCTTTAAGCTGCACGGCGATCCAGCGTTAATGAAGAAAATGGACAGCCTGTTGCAGGGATTTGTCGCTCAGCACCGCATGAAATTGCCGGGCAGCGCGTACATTCCTTGTTATGAAATTTGTGCCTGATAGTTAGGTCACGTAATTTCCAAAAGGCTTGATACAGGGTGGCTTATCAGCCGCCCTGTTTATTAATGGAAGCCATTTCACTATGCCAATACATCTGCTGATTATTGATGCTCTGAACCTGATACGACGTATTCACGCGGTTCAGGGTTCTCCCTGTCTGATTGCCTGCCAGAATGCCGTTGGGCAGTTAATTCAACATACCCAACCCACTCATGCCGTCGCCGTGTTTGATGAAGATGATCGTGACGACAGCTGGCGTCATCAGTGTCTGCCCGACTATAAAGCAGGCCGCTCACCGATGCCTGACAACTTGTTTGCCGAAATGGCGAGCCTGAAGGCGGGGTTTATCGCTCGCGGCGTCGCCTGCTGGCACTCTCCCGGCAACGAAGCGGACGACTTAGCCGCCACGCTGACAGCCAAAGTAGCGGGCGGAGGGCATCAGGTCACCATCGTCTCTACCGACAAAGGCTACTGTCAGCTACTGGCACCTAACGTGCAAATTCGTGATTATTTCCAAAAACGCTGGCTGGACATGCCTTTTGTGCGCGAAGCTTTTGGCGTGCTGCCGCAGCAGTTAACCGATTACTGGGGGCTGGCGGGGATCAGCAGCAGTAAAATTCCCGGCGTGCCGGGCATTGGCCCGAAAACTGCCGTCACACTGTTGACTCAGGCCGGAACGCTGGATGCGCTGTATGAAAATCTCGAGGCTGTTCCAGATAAATGGCGGACCAAATTAGCCGAGCACCGGGATCTGGCCTACGCCTGTAAACGGGTTTCAACGCTACAAACTGATCTCCCTCTCAGCGGAAATCTGCAGCAGTTGCGCCTGCCATAGCCAGAAAGTGAGCAATAAAAAACGCCGGGCTTTTACAGCACCGGCGTTTTTATTTTTACCTGAAGGGAACAGTCAGGTAACGGCGCTATTAACGCTCGTCGCGACGCCCACCCACGGTGGCCCAGAAGCGGCGAATGTGAACGGTCACTTCTTCACGGTCGTGATAGAGCTGCTTGGCAAAGATCTCAGCGTGAATGTTGTTTTCATCCAGTCGCTCTTTGAGGCGTTCGAGAATATTGGTGACTTCCTCATAACGCTTCTTCATTGGCAGTTTCAGGTTGAAAATAGTTTCGCGGCACCAACCATTAACCAGCCAGTCACACATCAATGCGGCCACTTTCGCCGGTTTCTCCACGATGTCACACACCAACCAATAGTTTTTGGTGCTGGTTGATTTGTATCTAAAAGCATCTTCGCGCAAATGGATCACCTGCCCGGTGTTCATCAGGCTGGGCGCCATCGGGCCGTTATCAATCGCGGTGACCATCATGCTGCGCTGCACCAACTGATAGGTCCAACCGCCCGGGCAAGCGCCGAGATCTACCGCATACATACCACTTGCCAGACGCTCTTCCCACTCATCGGCAGGAATAAACACGTGGAACGCTTCTTCCAGTTTCAGCGTCGAACGGCTTGGCGCCTCCGACGGGAACTTAAGACGCGGGATGCCCATATAGAACTTCGAATTATTATTACTGTATGAATAGCCCACATAGCAGCAACCCGACGCGATAAAGAACACATGCACCACCGGGCGCAGCGGGTTTTCACGCTTGCCGAGAATTCGCTGTTCGCGCATGGCGGAACGCAAGGGAACCGTCAGCTTACGACAGAACTTGGTCAGCTCTTTGCTTTCGTTGGTGTCAGGCATTTCGACACGCAGCTCGCCGCCGTTGGTGATCACGCCATGCAGCATGCCAACAATGGGTGAAACGCGGTCTTCGGGGGGCAAATCTTTCAGTAATTCGCCGACCACGATCAGCTGACGGGCAAAAATCAGTTCGCGGAAAGGTATCTCTTTCGCCAAACGGTCAGCGTCTTCCGGCTGGTAGCATTCAAACAGTACATAGCCACTGTCTTCTTTAACGCGGGCAAAACCGAAGATTTCCATCTTGGCGGCTTTGGCCGTAATTTCTGCGGCGCACTCTTTTTCAAAACCTGAGCGGCAATAGAGAGCAACTTTATTCATGGCGTTCTGCCTTTTTGTTCAGACGCAAAGCGCCAGTCAACATCAATATCCAACCGATCAGGAAGAGGGTTCCCCCCATCGGGGTGACAAATACAAATAATCTAAGGTGCGACAGCGCCAGACAGTAAAGACTGCCGCTAAACAACACGATACCCAGTGCCAGACAAGCACTGCTCCAGTAAAACCACACATTGCGCTGACGTTGCATTGCTACGCCGAGCGCCAGAATAGCCAGTGTATGGACACTCTGGTAAGTTAAACCGGTTTGGATCCAGGCCATTTCAGCCTCACCCAGTGAATTCTTCAGTACATGAGCGCCGAATGCGCCAAATGCAACATAGATAAAGCCGCTAATGGCGGCGAAGATCAACATTGAACGACTGGTCATGGTGCACTACCTATTATCGTTGTTGATTGATGAACCACCCGCAAACAGCAGCTCAACAATATCATCTACGGGAGGCTCTATCAGGCTCAAGCCTGATCATAACGAAAGCGTAATTTATCCTGCTCGCTGGCTGCACGAGCGAGGATCCACTGACGAAAGGCGGCTATTTTACCCAGTTCTGCCTGACTGTCATGACAAACCAGATAAAAAGCATTTTTACTGATTAATACTTCGTTGAACGGGCAGACTAACCGCCCCGCTTCAATTTCAGTTTGCGCCATCACATTATTGGCCAACGCAACACCCTGACCATGAACGGCAGCCTGAACCACCATCGCACTGTGGCTAAAAATCGGCCCTTGTTGCACGTTGATATGTTGCAAACCCAATTGCTTGGTGTAAGCCAGCCAGTCGCGGCGGGACGCATCATGCAATAACGTATGGTTAGCTAAATCATCGGGAATTTTTAGCGGCTTATCACCCATCAGCAACGAGGGGGAACAAACCGGTAATAGATATTCGGCATATAAACGCTCCGCGCGCAGACCGGGCCAGTTGCCACGGCCATGGAAAATCGCGACATCAACGTCATCTGCCAGCTTATCTTCTTCGCGGTCTACCGCCTGAATTCGCACATCGATCCCCGGATAAGCTGAGTTAAAGCCAGAGAGTCTCGGTACCAGCCACTGAATAGCAAAGCTTGGGGGTAAACTGACGGTCAGCGCGCCTTTCGCACTTCGCGCCTGAAGCTTACGCGTTGCTTCATTTAGCGAAGAAAATATCTCTTTGATATCCAGATAATAACTCTGACCCTCTTCAGTCAGTAACAAAGATCGGTTACGCCGACGGAATAACTTCAGCCCTAAAAAGTCCTCAAGTGACTTAATCTGGTGGCTTACTGCGGCTTGCGTGACAAAAAGTTCCTCTGCCGCTTTAGTAAAACTAAGGTGGCGCGCTGCGGCGTCGAAAACGCGCAGGGAATTAAGAGGCGGTAAACGTTTTGACATGGAATGGATACTTCTCATTCGCCGGCGAGCAAAGTGCTTAGCCGTGGGTTTTACTATTAGTTTTTTTAATCCGAGACATTATAAATTGTCCGTTGAGGATGTACAGGCAAAAACCTATAGTGGCGCCACTTCCTGGGCCGGAACGAAAAGTAGTTTGGTATGAGGATGCTGAAATGCTTTTGGCTTGTGGTTGTGATGTTGTGTTTGCAAATTGTCTGGCAATCTGGACACGTAGCTTGAATGCTGCAAATTTTTCACTTCCTGTACATTACCCTGTCTGTCCAAAGTGATTTTTTAGCACCGCAATTTGCGGTGCTTTTTTTTGCCTGTCACATTTTTGCCTGAGATCGCGAAGACAAACAACTCACCAGCGGCCAAATTGTGACAAAACCGGCCCATCGCGAGAGGGCCGGTTTTGTGGCAACAAGTAAAGAGCGCTTTCCGCCTGGGAAAGTCACCGCTTAAGGATTAGTTACCTTTAGCCATCTCTTTCACTTCAGACTTATTGATCTGCTGTTTGTTGCCATACGCATCGGTATAACTGATCATACCGGTATCACTGTCTGTACTTGGCTTCCCTTCGGCAACGATCGTGCGACCATCATTGGTATGCATTACGTAGTTGCTTGAACACGCAGCGAGAGTACAGGTCAGTAGTACAACTGAAACTACGGCGGCGATCTTCTTCATTATAGACTCCTTGTAGATTAATATGCTTTTAATGGCAGTGAATACATCTGCCTAATTCTTCTGCCCTTCGTAATTCAGCATAACAAGCTTCTGATATATTTCCATGGTAACCATTCCTAAAATGAATATATCTGGGCTGCAGATAGGGAAAAACTTCATGCCAGGCGGCTTACTCACGAGAATTGAACGCGTATGACTGACTTTGATTTTGCCAAATTTCGTTTGCAATTTCCGGCACTTACTCACGGGCAATGTTACCTGGACAGCGCGGCAACGGCCCTTAAGCCGAAAAAAGTGATTGATGCAACCCTGGAGTTTTATTCGCAGGAAGGTGCCACCGTTCATCGCAGCCAGCATCGCGCAGCGCAATCTTTGACCCAAAAATACGAACAGGCGCGTTTGCGTGCAGCCAGATGGATCAACGCCCCGATAGCGGAGAATATTATCTGGACCCGTGGCACCACCGAGTCGATTAATCTTGTCGCGCAAAATTACCTGGCACCACGCCTGCAACCGGGCGATGAAATCATCGTCAGCCAGGCTGAGCATCATGCCAACCTGATCCCCTGGCTGATGTTGGCGCAACGCTGTCAGGCGAAAGTCATCACCCTGCCACTCGACGAAAAATTCTTACCAGACCTCAGCCGGTTACCCGCGTTACTGAATAAGAGCACGCGAATGCTGGCACTCGGGCAGATGTCCAACGTGACCGGTGGTATGCCAGACTTATCGCGTGCTATTGCGCTGGCACATGCCAACGGCACGCCCGTATTGGTGGATGGCGCACAGGGCGTGGTCCACTGCCCGGCTGATGTTCAGGCACTGGATATCGATTTTTACGCCTTTTCCGCCCATAAACTTTATGGCCCGACCGGTATCGGCGTGCTGTATGGCAAAACGACATTGCTTGACGCTATGCCAGCCTGGCACGGCGGCGGGAAAATGCTGACACACGCCTCAATGCACGGTTTCACCCCGCAGACAGTGCCGCATCGTTTTGAAGCGGGGACGCCGAATATCGCCGGGGTACTTGGGTTTGATGCCGCTCTTGGCTGGCTGGAAAGTATTGATACGGCGGCAGGCGAAAGATACGCTCAGCATCTGGCGACGCTGGCTGAACAGCAACTGGCACAACTGCCAGGTTTTCGCAGTTTCCGCTGGCAGAGCGCCTCAATACTGGCGTTTGATATCGCAGGCGTGCACCACAATGATATCGTGACGTTACTCGCCGAGCAGGGCATCGCCTTACGTGCCGGTCAGCATTGCGCACAACCCCTGATGGAAGCCATGGGGGTCAGCGGTACACTTCGTGCTTCCTTCGCCCCCTATAACACGACAGATGATGTCGATCGTCTGGTAAAAGCAGTGAAGTATGCACTGGAACTGCTGGCCGATTAACGTCCTTTAAAAACAGAGAAATTGTATGTTAGCGCCCCACCCTTTTGGACATGACATTACCGAACAGTCGCTGGTTGAACGCTTTTCCGGCTTACGCCAATGGGAAGACCGCTACCGTCAGTTGATCCTGCTGGCAAAGAACGTACCCGCGCTGGATGACAGTTTAAAAACACCGCAAACCGAGCTGTCAGGCTGCGAGAATCGGGTGTGGCTCGGGGCCGAACGGTTAGATAATGGCGCCATGCATTTCTATGGCGACAGCGAAGGCCGTATTGTAAAAGGTCTGCTGGCGGTAGTGCTGACGAAAGTGGAAGGCAAAACGCCGCAGGCGATACTCGAAGAGGACCCTCTGGCGCTGTTTGATACGTTGGGCCTGCGTGAACAGCTGAGTACCAGCCGTGCCAGCGGATTGACAGCCCTGGCAGAAGGCGTGCTGCAACTGGCACGCCGTGCACTATAGTACAGTGTGAATGTCAGGCAGCGGCTTGCTGGCGCTGTGCCTTGGCCATCATCTTTTTCAACACGTGCGATACCGCGACAAAACCGAAAGTGGCAGTCACCATGGTCGCCGCACCAAACCCCGTTGCGCAGTCCATGCGTTTTGGCCCTTCAGCCGTGGCACGTGACGCACACACTGAGCCGTCGGCCTGCGGATACATCAGCGGTTCGCTGGAAAAAACGCAATCAATCCCCAACTTCCCTTTGCTGTTCCTCACCACGCCGAAATCATTTTTCAGGCGCTCACGTAATTTTGCCGCCAGCGGATCCTGAATGGTCTTCGCCAAATCCACCACCGCTATTTGTGTCGGGTCGATCTGCCCACCGGCACCGCCCGTAGTGACAACCGGGATCTTGTAGCGACGGCAATACGCCAGCAACGCCGCTTTTGGCCGCACGCTGTCGATGGCATCAATCACATAGCTAAAATTGTGATTAAGCATTTCGGCCACGTTATCCGGGGTAATAAAATCGTCGATACAAGTGACTTTGCACTCCGGGTTAATCGCCAGAATGCGCTGCGCCATGACCTCTGTTTTTGCCTGCCCGACGTTTTCACGCAGCGCATGGATTTGACGGTTGGTGTTCGTTACGCAGACATCATCCATATCTATCAGCGTGATAGCGCCAATACCGGTGCGCGCCAGTGCCTCGGCTGCCCACGATCCCACGCCACCGATGCCGATAACACAGACATGTGCCTGCGAGAACAGCGTCAGCGCCTGCTGACCATAAAGGCGCGCGGTGCCGCCAAAACGCTGTTGATAGGCATCGGAGTAAACTGCTGTCATGACGGATTAACCTCTGTACTTGCTATGAAATTCAACGTGATACTGACTTTTTGCAAAAACAAAGCAGCCCACAGGCTGCCTTGAGTAAAGCATTTTACCGCAACCGGGCTATTTCAACAGGAAAGATCCGTTGTTGCTGGTTACTGGTGCGGGCGCCAGCGCAGAGGGTGTCGCGCCAGAAGACGTACCGGCCGCTGCATTGTAAGCAGTGAACAGCGGTTTACCATTTTGCGCTGATTTTAACACCCAAACGCGTCCATAGTGATTGTAATAACCGGCCGCATGCCCGGCGTCAGGGCCAATCCCCTGATACATATCAAAATGTTGGCCTTTAATCGCACCACCAACATCCAGCGCAACCATCAGACGCATATGGTATTTTCCGGTGAACTTACCTTTATTATCCAGTTCCGGCACTTCCGCCAGCAGCGTGGTTCCCGCCGGAATAAGTGAACGGTCAGACGCCACTGAGGCTTTAGCAATCAGCGGTACGCCACTCGCGCCACGAACTGGCGCAAAAGGCACAGGTTTGAAGAAAACAAATGAAGGATTTTGTTCCAGCAACTCCTGTACTTCGGCGGCGCTGTGCGTATCAGCCCACTGGCGAATCGCCTGCATGGACATATTTTCACGCGCCACTTCACCCCGGTCGATCAGCACTTTACCAATACTGCGATAAGCGTGACCGTTTTTACCGGCATAGCCGAAGAACATCAGCGGACGGCCGTCGCCATAATCCACATAACCGCTGCCCTGCACTTCCATCATGAAGTTATCCATCAGGGAGTTGGTCCAGGCCACCACATAGTTGTCGCTCAGCGCACCGGAATAGATAGAAGCACGATCCGGCAAACGCCCGCGTTTTGGCGGCATACGGTATAACGGATACTGGAATTCGCCCTGACGGGTATAACGTGCCTGTAATACCGGCGTGTAGTAACCGGTAAATTGCACGTTGCCGAAGTTGTCGGCACCTTCCATCTGGTATGCACTGATGCCGTACTGGCTCAGAGTGCGGGTGTCAGCGCCGGAGCGTATCCACTGCTCCACCGCCTGAAAAGTGGTGTTGTTTTTGCCATACAGGGACGACGACGCATATTGCACCTCCATCACCTGATTGGCGTAATCTTTCGCATTCACCGGTTTGCCGGTGGCGTTCGGCTCATTGACGTACTCAAGCGCATTGTCCAGTCGACCATCTTTATACTGCTGACCGCGATCGGTAGGTCTTGACGAACAACCCGCCAATACTGCGATGACCAGACCACTCAGCAGATACTTACTCCAACGTCCTTTCATTATTGCCGCGCTCTCTTGCTTTCGGGGGGGGACTACCGCCAAAACGATAACAAACGGGCTATCAGAAAGGAATTGGCATCAAAGAAAATAATGGATTCCGTCAAAGCCGTCGAAAAAAACAGCATACTGTATGAAAAGCAAGTAACCGGGTGGTTTATCACATTAATTTCGAAAAAAGGGTTGCACGAATTCTCACGCAGCGTATAGTTCGCCCTCATCGGACGCGGGGTGGAGCAGCCTGGTAGCTCGTCGGGCTCATAACCCGAAGGTCGTCGGTTCAAATCCGGCCCCCGCAACCAACTCGATGCTGATATAAAAGCGCGATTGGAATGAAAGACTTACCGATGAAAGCAGTACTGTAGTGACGGACGCGGGGTGGAGCAGCCTGGTAGCTCGTCGGGCTCATAACCCGAAGGTCGTCGGTTCAAATCCGGCCCCCGCAACCAATACAGTATGGATGGGTAGTAAAGCATTAGAATACATTGTAGTGACGGACGCGGGGTGGAGCAGCCTGGTAGCTCGTCGGGCTCATAACCCGAAGGTCGTCGGTTCAAATCCGGCCCCCGCAACCAACTACACATAAGCAGTAAAAGAACATCAGACACCTTAACGGGTGTTTTTTTGTTTCTGGCATCTGATCAATTTGATACATCGGCCACCTGTGCCTCACGGAGGCGGATCTTCATGCACGTCATCCCTTTGCTGACATCCCGCCTTCGGCGAAATATGCCTTAATCCCTGCCAGTATCGACTCTGCCACTTTCTGTTGAAAGTGACTGGTTTTCAATTTGCGTTCCTCTTCCACATTACTGATAAACGCCGTTTCCACCAGAATTGATGGAATGTCTGGCGCTTTCAATACTGCAAACCCCGCCTGATCAACGTTGTTCTTATGCAGATGATTTATCTTGCCCATGCGCGACAGCACTTCTTTGCCAAATTTCAGGCTGTCATTGATGGTGGCGGTCTGTACCAAATCAAACAAGGTGTGGTCGAGATAGCGGTCACCACTTTTAGCGACGCCGCCAATTTGATCGGACTCATTTTGAGTTTGTGCCAGAAAACGCGCCGCCGTGCTGGTCGCCCCTTTGGTCGACAATGCAAACACGGACGATCCCCGCGCAGCGCGGCTGGTAAAGGCATCGGCATGAATTGAAATGAACAGGTCTGCATGCAGTTTACGCGCTTTCGCCACCCGCACTTTCAATGGAATAAATACGTCCTCGTTGCGGGTCATATACACTTTCATATTTGGCTGACGCTGAATAAGCTTCTGCAACTTACGGGCAATTTGCAGCACGATATCTTTTTCGCGGGTTTTATATTTTCCTATAGCTCCCGGGTCTTCACCTCCATGTCCAGGATCGAGCATGATCACCAGCGGCCTTTCGCGTCCAGCCTTGCCATCTTTTGCCGTCTCCGGCGGCAACGTGCGCGCAACATCGCCCTTATTGTAATCTTCCAGCAATGCCAGTAACGGATCATCATCCGTACTCACCGCCCCTTCCACCGGATAGAGATCGACCACCAGCCGGTTGTGGATCCCAGCGACCGGTTTGAGGGTGAATACATGCGGATTAATCGGCTGTTTGAGCTCCATCACCAGACGAACGGTTTTCTGGTCAAACTGCCCAACCCGCGCCTGTTTAATGAAAGGATCGCTCTGCTGGATCTGCTGACCCAACCCTTTGAGCACACTATTAAGGTGGACGCCCTCGATGTCGATCACCACACGGTGTGGGTTCGTCAGCAGGAATTGTTTATATTTCAGAGGTGTGCTGGATTCCAACGTAAGGCGGGTATAGGTAGAAGCAGGCCAAACACGAACAGCCACCACCTGAGCGCTGGCGGCAAAACCGACCCGGCTGACGCTTAACATCCAGGAAGCGGCTACGCTTTGTAACAGCCGTCTTCGGCCAAAATTGTGATTTTCGTCAGTCATGCAGTCTCAAAAAATAAAGGCTCATACCAGAGCGTAAAAATAAAAAAATAGCCCTTAGCGGGCTCAAGCTGAAAATTCTAACCAATCAATTCCCGCCTGTCATTCTTAAACCAGCCAGTGATTTTTTAGGTTGTTGAAGGTTTGTGAAGGAGAAGAGAACAAAAACAGAGATTTCTTACTTGCTACATCGGCATAAAAGAATAAAAATACAGAAATTACGAATAAAAATTCAAATGAGGTTTTGCCGTGAAGGAACGTAGTACTGAGCTGGTCCAGGGATTTCGACACACTGTTCCCTATATCAATGCGCACCGTGGCAAAACTTTTGTGGTGATGCTCGGGGGTGAAGCCATTGAACACGAGAACTTCACGAATATCGTCAATGATATCGGCCTGCTGCACAGTCTGGGGATCCGTCTGGTGGTGGTTTATGGTGCCCGCCCGCAAATCGATGAAAACCTTGCGGAGCATAATTATGAGCCGATTTATCATAAAAACACCCGCGTTACGGATGCACGCACCCTTGAACTGGTGAAGCAGGCTGCCGGTTTATTACAGCTCGATATCACCGCCCGCCTGTCGATGAGTCTGAATAATACGCCACTTCAGGGCGCACATATCAACGTGGTCAGCGGCAACTTTATCATTGCGCAGCCGCTGGGTGTGGATGACGGTATTGATTATTGCCACACGGGCCGGATCCGTCGTATTGATGAAGAAGCCATTCACCGTCAGCTCGACAGCAACGCTATCGTGCTGTTAGGCCCGGTCGCGGTTTCCGTCACCGGCGAGAGTTTCAATCTCACCTCCGAGGAGGTGGCCACGCAACTGGCGATTAAACTCAAAGCCGAAAAAATGATCGGTTTCTGTTCGTCTCAGGGAGTGATTGATGAAGAAGATAAAATCATCTCCGAACTGTTTCCGAACGATGCCCAGGCGAGAATCGACACGATGGAAGCCCGTGGTGACTATCAGTCCGGCACCGTACGTTTCCTGCGCGGCGCAGTAAAAGCCTGCCGCAGCGGCGTGCGTCGCAGCCACTTAATCAGTTATCAGGAAGATGGCGCACTGGTCCAGGAACTGTTTTCCCGTGACGGCATCGGCACACAAATTGTGATGGAGAGCGCTGAACAAGTCCGTCGCGCCACCATCAATGATATCGGCGGCATACTCGAGCTTATTCGCCCTCTAGAACAACAAGGTATTTTAGTTCGCCGCTCCCGCGAGCAGTTGGAAATGGAAATCGATAAATTCACGATTATTGAACGCGATAATCTGACCATCGCCTGCGCCGCGCTTTATCCGTTCCCGGAAGAGCGCATTGGCGAAATGGCCTGCGTGGCGGTTCACCCTGATTATCGCAGTTCATCGCGTGGTGAAATGCTGCTTACACGTGTCGCCAGCCAAGCCAAACTGATGGGTTTAGATCGCCTGTTTGTGCTGACCACCCGGAGCATTCACTGGTTCCAGGAACGTGGTTTTAAACCTGCTGACGTTGACGTGCTGCCCATTCAGAAACAGGAAATGTATAACTATCAGCGCCGCTCCAAGATCCTGCTGATCGACCTCTGAACCGCGTTGCGTTAAACAATTACGGGATGCCTTCATTTCAACTCAAGGCGTCCCGTTTTTATTGTGCCAGCATGCCAGATAATTATTGCTGGCCACTTAGCCTGTGCGCCAGTCCACTTCGCCGCTGGGTTCGAGTGCGGGTGGCAATACTGAAGACTTTCTCACTGGCATACAGCGAGAGCTTGGTCTTAGCACGGGTGATGGCGGTGTAAACAAGTTCGCGGGTCAGCACGGGGAGGAAGTGGTTAGGTAACACCAACAACGTGTGCTCGAACTCGGAACCCTGAGATTTATGCACGGTCATGGCATAGGCCGTTTCATGCGCAGGTAAGCGGCTTGGCTGTACCGATTTCACTTCCCCACCGGGTAGCAGGAACCAGACTCTCAGCTCGCCCTGCCCATCTGGCAAAGCAATACCAATATCGCCATTGAACAGCCCCAACGCGCTGTCGTTGCGGCTGATCATCACCGGACGTCCGGCGTACCATTTACCCGCCAGCACTGCCGGTCGACGAATCAACCCTCTGCGGTTGAGCAATTGTTCGATACGCTCATTGAGCCCCTTCACGCCAAATGGCCCTTCACGCAAAGCACAGAGCACCTGAAAACGACCAAATGCCAGCAGAATACTGTCGGCTGAATCCCCCTTCGCCACGCCCTGTAAATAGAGTTTATATCCGCTGACGCAGGCATCGAGTAGGGGCTGAAAATCCTCGCTTTCATTGAGCGGATAGCCTGTCACATCGGGCAAACCTTCGCCAAGAATGCGCACCGCTGCGGCGCTGTCCCCTGCATTGACTGCGGTGGACAGCAGTCCTATCCCAGAACCTGAGTCAAAACGATAACTGTGCCGTAGCAAACACAGGCTATCCCGCACACTGGCGGGGTGAGCCGTTTGCGTAGGCTCGAGCAGATAACCCGTCAGATAACTAAGTTGCTTCGCCCGTTCAGCGCTGTAACCTTGTTCTGCAAAGCGACAGATATCCCCCAACACCGCGCCGGCTTCCACGGATGCAAGCTGATCGCGATCGCCGAGAAAAATCACCCGCGCCTGCTCTGGCAGAGCTTCGATCAACCGGGCCATCATGGGTAAATCAACCATTGAGGCTTCATCGACCACCAGCACATCAAGATGCAAAGGGTTACCACGGTGATAACGCATACGCTGACTGCCGGGTTGAGCGCCCAACAAGCGGTGAAGCGTCGAAGCTTCATCAGGGAAGAGGTCACGCTGTGCTGCATTGAGTGGTAATTTCAGGATCGCCTGACCCAGGGAGTCCGTTAAACGCGCCGCGGCCTTACCCGTCGGTGCCGCCAGTTGGATTCGCAGTTTTTGTTCGGGATAAAGCTGAATCAGCGCCGCAAGCAGCCTGGCGACAGTGGTCGTTTTCCCGGTTCCTGGCCCCCCGGATATAATCGAAATGCGCCGGGTCGCGGCCACGGCTGCCGCCACTTTCTGCCAGTCAATATCACTGTCGGGTTCAGCATCGCCAAACAACGTATTTAGAATGGTCTGCAACCTGACTTCATCAACAACCAGAGGTGCGTTTCGTACTGCACCTTCAGCCTTGAAGAAGGCTGCCACCTCACCTTCACTCTGCCACATGCGCTGTAAATACAGGCGATCATCCTGAAGCACCAGCGGCGCAGGATGTGAGCCATCACTGACGGAAGGATGTTGGCTCAGAAGAGCCAGCCACTGCTCCCTATCTGGCTCTCCGGCGGCTTGCCAGAAGGCGCTGGCCAGTGCAGGGAAACGGCCATCAAATAGCGCGTCAGGCCGAAGTTGCTCAAGGTGAAGACAGACGTGGCCGCTCCCAGCTTCGGCGCTCAGGCAGGCAGCAGCAAGCATCAGTGCCGCCTGATCGCTGCTCGAACCACTCCACGCAGCATCCCCCCCGGCAATCATGCGGGCGAATTGAACATCCAGTGATCTCAGCGCACCTGAGTTCTGCGCTTGTTCATATAGTCGGTTCATAGAGTGCCTTCCGCAGGCGGTGAATCAGTCAGCATCGGTTCATCCGCAACCATTTCGCCTTTGAATAAGCGGTCAAGAGATCTAACGAACGCCTCTGACGGCCTGCAGCGGAAAACACCGTTGCCGGGATGCCCGATATCTACACCTCGCAGGAAGAGGTAAATAATGCCGCCAAAATGCTGCTGGTAGTCATAGCCCGCCACGCGATGGCGTAAATAGCGGTGCAGCGCCAGCGTGTAGAGCTGGTATTGCAGGTCATAGCGATGTTCGGCCATGGCGTTTTGCATAGCAGATTCCGTATAGGCACTGCTGTCTTCGCCCAGCCAGTTGGATTTATAATCGAGCAGGTAATAGCGCCCGTCCCAGTAAAAGACCAGATCGATAAACCCTTTCAGCATGCCCTTTACCTGCTGAAAATCGAGCGGCGGGCAGAGTGCGGACAAGCTGTCGTAACGCTTCACGACGGCGTCGAGTTGAGGTGCATGTAACAGTCCATCAATAGGCAGGTAAAACTGAAGTTCTGACTGCAATTTCTCACTTTCAAGGGCACTCAGGGTAAGCGAGGGTTCTCCCAGCGGCGTATGTAAAATGACATCGATCCACGTTTTCAGCACTGGCAGCCAGGCCGGCTCAAGCCCTTGTGTGGTCAATTTCATGAGCAACCACTCGTCATCCACCGGCTGGTCAAAAGCGATCTCTTCAAAGATGCTGTGCAAAAAAGTGCCGGGCGAAGCGCCTCGCGGGAAAGTATGCGCATTCATCTGCTGCTCTTGTGCGGGTTGCTGCTCACCCGCAGCCTCTACGTCCAGACGTGGCAATAAATCCTGCGCCAGCGCCGTGCCGTGCTGTTGCAGCCCGGAGTAACTGGTAACCCGCCAATTATCCTGAATTTTTCGCTCAACCACCCGCGCAGATAGCAATTTGCTGATATCTTCCGGCGGTGACCATGGTGTTTGTTCAGGAGAGTCAATGGCCGAAAACACCACGTCATCATTACTTAACGCCGATAAATACTGGCTAAGTCCCTGAGCATCAGCCGCCTGTGATTTTTGCACCAGGTAACCCAGTGCACTGAGATGCAAATCCGTATTACCCTGTTTTTTCCGCGTTCCCTGAATCAGCGGGCCAATCCCCACGCTACAGTGGTAAACCGAACGGGTTAGCGCGACGTACAACAGACGTAAATCTTCCGCCAGGCGCTCCTCTTCTGCCAGCGTTTGGCTCAGCTCATCACTGTTAAGGTCGAGCATGGCTGAAAATGTGTCACGATCGTGATACAAGCCTTGCTGCTGTTGGCGGAAATTACTGATAAATGGTAGCCAGACCAGCGGATATTCCAGCCCTTTCGATTTATGAATCGTCACTATCTGCACCAGATGCCGATCACTTTCCAGACGCAACTGCTGACTCTGCGATTGCCGGTCAGGGGCGGAGATCTGCTGGGCTATCCACCGCACCAGTGCGTGCTCACTATCAAGCTGAGCCGCTGCCTCCTGCAATAATTCGCCCAGATGCAGTAAATCGGTCAGACGCCGCTCGCCGCCGCTCGCCGCCAGTAAATTCTCCGCTAAATGCCGCTGGCTGATTAACGATTTGAGCATCGGTAAAACGCCGCGCCGCATCCACCGCTGGCGATAGCCGTCAAACTCATCGACCAACGCATCCCACGCATGCTCGTCTTTACTGAGCCTGTCGAGTGTGAGTGCATCCAGCCCTATTACGCCGGTTGCCATAGCACTGCGCAGCGTGCGTTCATGTTCAGGGGCCAGTACGGCTTGCAGGATCCATAAAATGTCTTTCGCTTCTGCGGTATCAAATACGCTGTCACGATTTGAGAGATAAACCGAAGGAATATTCAGGCCGCTTAGTGCATCCCGTATTAGAGCAGCTTCAGCACGGCTACGAACCAGAACCGTGATATCTGAGGCCTGCACCGGCTGACGCCCTTTGGCATTAACCAGCCATGCCTGTTGCTGCTGGCCGGCTGTCAGCCAGTCACGAATCTGCGCAGCACACTGCCGTGCCATCAGTTGTTGGTGCTCAGTGACTCCGACACCTTCACCCTGTTGCAGCCAGAAATGCAACGCCGGTTGTTTCACGCCGGCTATGTCGAAGGCCAGTGCGGCATTTTTTTCTGCGGGCGCAACCTGAATAAACGGGATTTGTGAAAAAAGAAAAGGTGAATCTACCTGGGAAAACAGATGGTTAACGCCCTGTACCATACTGAAAGAGGAACGCCAGTTGGTGTCCATCGTATAGTGAGCGCTAACTTCTGACCTTGCACGCATGTAGGTGAAAATATCTGCCCCACGGAATGCATAAATCGCCTGCTTGGGGTCGCCAATCAGTAGCAGCCCGCACTGTGGCTGGTTAACATACAGACGCTGGAATATCCGGTATTGCTGAGGGTCAGTGTCCTGAAATTCATCAATCATAGCCAACGGGTAACGACCACGGATAGCTTGCGCCAACAACTCACCGCCTGGCTGTTGTAATGCGCCGTCAAGGCGACTGAGTAGATCGTCAAAACCCAGTTCGGCACGCTGGCGCTTCTCTTTCTGGATAGTAAACCGTATTTCACTCAGAGCACGAGCGACAATCAGGTCACGCAGCGTCAACGGCTCGGTGTAGATCGCATCAACTGCGTCGAAGACCGGATGTTCAGGCGGATTACCTTTTTTCGTTTTCTCAAACAGAACAGACTGTTTGAAGCGCTCCAGCTCTTTAGGCAGACTGTAATCTTCCGTCTCCTGTGCCGCCCATTTGCCCACAGTTTCCAGCCACGCCGGTAAGAAGCGCGAACTGTAACTGCGTTTATCTACACCAGAGTCAGCCATGATGGTCTCAAGGTCAGCTGCGGCAGCGCGCCACTGTTCCTTGATATGATCTATGCGACTAATTATTTGCTGGTGGCGGATTTCTATCGTTTCATCATCGCCCGGCGGTTGGCGCAATTGAGGCATTTCACCGTGCAAGTAAGGTGATAGGTCACTTAACAAAGCTTCTGGCCCGCTCCATTCCTGCGAAACAGCTCGCGCAATACCCAAGGGCAACGGGTAGCAGTGACGACGCCAAAAGTCAGCACAGGCCTGACGACGCAGCGGTAGTTCATCCTGAACCAGCGTTTGTTCGAACAAGATCCCAGATTCAAAAGCATTATGCGTCAGCATCCGCTGACAAAAACCGTGAATAGTGTAAATCGCGGCTTCATCCATCTGCCTTTCAGCAGCCAGCAAGGTTTGCGCGGCAAACGGTAAGTCGTCAATTTGCGCCATCAGCGCAGCCATCATCGGGTTATCACTTTGCCCACGGACACAGGCCAGCCGCAGTTCATGAATATTGCTGCGTATACGCCCGCGTAGCTCTTCGGTCGCCGCCTCGGTAAAGGTCACCACCAGAATCTCTTCAACGGTCAGGCTGCGCGGGAAAGCTGCATCTTTACCCAGGCCAAGCAACAGACGTAAATAGAGCACGGCCAGCGTAAATGTTTTCCCCGTACCCGCCGAAGCCTCAATCAATCTGGCGCCCGTTAAGGGCAGCGTGAGAGGTTCAAGTTTCTGCGGCATAATATCTGCCATTATTGACTCACCTGATGGGGGAAGGTTTTTTGCAACGCGGAAGTGCCGGTATAGGTTTTAAAACCGGCAGGCGCAGCATAGCTTGCGGTTTTACCGTCATTACCGGATACCTGAGACAGCATTGCCAACCCTTGCATTTTGATCACCCCTTTATGGAAGTAATCTGCCAGTTGGACCTGCGTCAGTCCCTGAATAACGGCGATGACTTTATCGCGTGTTTCAAAGCGGTCGTCTCCACGACTGAAGTCATTGGCGAAACGGTCGGACTCCTCATCCAGCGTTTGTGGCCGTTGTTGCATCTCGTTCATCAGCCCCTGTTTGTATTGGGCAAACTCATCATTTTTCATTTCACGTAGACGCTTCTCCGCCTGCGGATAAAACGCCAGATAACGCTGGTACAGATAGTCAGGTTGCTTGCTATTGCTTTGCAACAGGAAACCGATGCCCCACTGTTTACCAACAGGAATAGGGAAAGCAAACACCGCATATCCCAACTGCTCCTGAGTACGCAGCTGGCTGTAGAACCAAGGCTGAATTATCTGACCGAGCAGTGAGCTGTAAGCCATGCTTTGGACTTCATCATAGCCAGTCGGCACGTAAACCGCAGCCAGTGCACAATCCGTGCTGCTGCCCTGACGCTGTATATTAACCTTTTGCGGATGCCTGATTTCAATCTGGCTGCCACGCCACCACGTGGAACCGTGCGCACCGACTTTATTGACGATCGCCTCAGACATTGTTTTAACCTGAGGCGGTGACATATTGCCGATCACCATGATCTCTACAGCACCGTTATGAATGAGACTCTTACGGTAAGCATTCACCTGATCCAGCGTAATGTCTGCGACCAGTTTTTCGCGTTCTTCCCTTTCGGTATAAGGCAAGCGTGACACCAGCTGTACCGGCTGCAATGCGAGTTCGAAGGCTTTGCCTTTATCCGCAGAAGCGAGGCGTTCCAGATACCATGATTTTGCCTGGTCCAGTTGCTCCTGCGTTGGTTTGAAGTCTGGATAACTCTCCACCAGCTTGCTGAGCAATACCGGCAGGCGCTCAGTAAAACCACTAGCGCTAAACTGTAACCCCTTATCAGGAGATGTGGAGAAGCTGATCCCACCAATTGAAGCCTGATAGCTCAGTTGGTCAAATGCCACACCGGTCAGATAGTCGGTCAGCCCGTACAGCACCTGATTTTTTGCGCTGTCGAGCGCTTTAGCATTTCTAAATGACACCGTGACATTGGCTTTAGGTTCGCCAGAGAAATAGCGGCTCGGCATATAAAAGACCCGCAGACCTTTTTTCTCCACTAAAAGTTCGGGTTTTGTCGCCCCGCCATCTTTATTAACAAGCGTCAGTGAATCCGGGATGTAGGGGTTTAACTCCGGCAAAGAGAGCGAAATTTGCTGCCCTGCGGCCTTCCATTTTTCGAATTGCTCAGCCGGAATCTTGTCTACCTGATAAGGCGCATTAACAAAATAGGCTACGTTGTTATGCGGCTCTTGCGGGCTGATATACCAGTAGCGGGCATTTTGTGGCGTAAGTTCATCAAGACGCGAACGGATAGCCGCCGGATCAAACTCGTCAGTCAGATAGGGCGAATCAAGAACATGCTCAACGGGAACCCGCAGCATGGTATCCACGAGCCATTCAACATAATCCATATCGCGGGTCAGTGCTGGATAACGATAATCCAGCGCCATGACATGCGCAATTTCATCAAAATACTCTTGTTTGATGCCCTGCTGACGCATTTGCGCTAAATAACTGTAAACGGCACTAATGACGCTGTCGCGATCTGCCATCCCTTTATCCGTCAACGACACTGAGATATTAAACACACCTTTATTGCGGTCTACCATCGGGTCAGCCCCGGCATTAATGCCATCAGCCAGCCCCTTTTTTTGTAGCCAATCTGACAGCGTGTTGGGGCTACGATTGCCAATTAAATAGCTAATATAAGTGTCTGTTTTACTGCGAAATGCAGCGCTGTTATTGTCGATGGCGAACTCTATACGTAGCTGCTTGCGCGGCTGAGCGGGAACAAAATGAATGATCTCGCCTTTTTGCGCATCAGTCAGGGTCGGTACCGTAATAACAGGAACTTCAGCATTATGGTTACCGATTCGCCCAAAGGTTTCAGAAGCCATTTCAGCCAGTTCGGGCAGCGGTTTATTACTGTAAATCACCGCAACCATCAGGTTGGCAGAATAATACCGGTGATAAAACGCCGTAAGTTCGTCATGCAATTGACTGTTGGGTTTGTCTTTGAGGGTATCGAGATTACCGCCCGAGAAGCGCGCACCTGGGTGTTTCGGGTTAAGGGTTTCTGCCCGAACCTGTGCCATACGCATACCGTCACGTGAACGCGCCATGGTCAGCTCGGCGTTAACCGCATTACGTTCACGCTCGGCATTAGTGGGGTCAAGAAGAGGTTCGGCAATAGCATCAGCAAGGCGATCAACCGCCGGTTGCAGCGCATCATTTTCAACCTCGAGATAAAACGCCGTGCGGTAGGAAGCCGTGCTACCGTTGTGGCTGCCGCCATGCTTTTTCAGAAACTCAGAAAGGCTTTCAGGCTCAGGGTACTTTTTAGACCCCATCAGCAGCATATGTTCGGTGTAATGTGCCAGCCCCAGTTGAGCATCAGGATCTTCGAGGGACCCGACAGGAATAGCCAGTGCCGCCAAAGATTTGCTCGCTTCGCTGTCTGAGACTAACAATACCGTGAGTCCGTTGACCAAGGTTATTGCCTGATACTGACGCGGGTCGTTCTGACTCTTATTGATGGCTTGTGGATACGGCTGCCAGTTAGTTGTGCACCACACGGCGGGAACCCAAAAAACCGATAACAACAGTAACCCGCCAACACGGGTAAGCTGTTTTAACATTGCCACTCTCCCTCAATCACGTGAATTTTTATGCTCTCTCTACTATGCCAGATTGTGGCGGGCAATAGGCAAAAGGTAGCGCTCAGCCTCACGAACGATAATGTGCAGTTTTTGCGTATCAATCTGGCGGAAAACACGCTGAATATAAGGGTCGGCACCTTCGCCGGGAACGCGATAGTCACCCTGCCAGGCTTGCAGTAATTTGCTGCGGCCTTTTTCCTGCTTTTCAGCGTCGTGGCTAACAGCCCCAGAGCTTTGGTCAAAGCATTGTGCCAACCAGGCCCAGCCACTTTTATTGAGTAAAATTAAAGGCTCAGCCATTCCCTGCACATAACCAGCAATGAGATCATCCAAATACTGCATGGCCCTTTCAGGTGGTAAAGCCGCATAGCGCCACGCGGTTCCGCTTCGCCCATACATGCGGCTGTCACCCGTTCCACCCACAGCGCAATAGGCCAAATGTTCAATCCATAGCAATAGGCCATCTCGTGCCAATAATGCCGCAGGACGCCAGCGCAAAAGTCCACTTTCCTGCACCTGATGTAACCAGCCTGTCAGTTGTTTATCACCAACAGGCAAATTCAGCTCAATACTGGCGTGTTCCTGCCTTTCACTGCGAACCTGTTCTGCAAGTTCGGACATTTCTTCTAGCTGCTTCTGCCAGTAGATCTCACCGAAGGGTCCGTAGGGCAATCCGCCTGAGGCCCGGATACGGGAGAAAAGCTGCTTGCTGTTTTGCTCTTCAATGAGCGTGTTCAGAAGTTGTGAATTGAATTGGTAACGGTCAAGGTTATCCAAAATGAACGGTTCTTCATCCGAGAGTTCAGTCTCCTCCAGCACAAAGCTTACGTTCAGTCTCATCTGGAAGAAGGCCTTAATCGGATGACGATAAAAACGCAACAGGTTATCGAGCGTCACTTCAGTAAGCTGCAAAGGCTCCAACGGCTGATTGAAATCGATGGCTTCATCGCCCTGCAGGCTTGCCGCTGGAAGCCACTCTGCGGCATAGCTCTGATGCTCATTGTCTACTTCAAAATTGATGGCATCGAAAGGCGTGCGTGGATGCCAGCAAAGTAAGTGCTCAGTCACCCGCGCAGCACTTTCGTCGGCACCCAAATGACTGTCACTCTCAAGGCAGTAACTCTGCCCGATATATTCCAGCAGTTCACTCACCAGAACCGAAGGGTAACGCTCGCTGTTATCCTGGATAGAGCGCCCTATGTAGCTGATGTACAAGTAATCCTGAGCAGAAAGCAGCGCTTCCAGGAAGAGGTAGCGGTCATCATCACGGCGGCTGCGATCTCCACGCTCGACTTTTTGTGACATCAAATCAAAGCCCAGCGGAGGTAAAGTCCTTGGGTAAATACCGTCATTCATCCCCAATAGGCAGACCACCCGAAAAGGAATTGAACGCATTGGCATCAACGTACAGAAGTTAATAGGGCCAGCAAGAAAACGCTGACTTATACGTTCCTGATCAAGCTTTGAAGAAAGCTCATCGCGCAGGATAGAAAGCGGAACCCCATCAGGGTACTGCGCAGCCACACCATGACTGAGCACCTTTTGCCACTGTTGTTCAATCAATGCCAGCGCAACCTCGGTCTCACCTTCGGCTGAGAAGAAAGTGGCCAGCAGCTCCTGACATAAAGGTAACCACTCACTTACCGGGCGTTCCTGAGATAAGGTAATTCGCCACTGGCTGAGTTGCATCAGTAACTCTGCCAGATGTCCAGCCAGTTCAGCTGCCAGCCCGGTTGACTCATCGTAGGGTAAAACCCCTTGCCATTCACCGGACTGGCTGTCCATGGCATAGCCCAACAACATCCTGGTCAGACCAAAATGCCAGGTGTGCTGGCCGGTGGCGGGAAGCGATAATTCACGCACGTTGTCATCGTCCAGCCCCCAACGGATACCTGACTCGCCAACCCACTGGCGCAGTAAACGCAACCCATCTTCATCAATAGAGAAGCGCGTGGCTAGTGCCGGAACCTCAAGTAATCCCAGCACCTGTTCGGCAGTAAAACGGCTTTGTGGCAGATCCAGCAATGAGATAAATGCCTGAAGTGCAGGATGGGCCTGGCTCGCTTTTCGGTCTGACAGTGCAAAAGGCAAATAGCGGTCGGGCGGAGCATTGCCGAACACGGCCTGAATGTACGGCGCGTAGCTGTCGATGTCGGCCACCATCACGATAATATCTCGTGGAGTGAAGTCGGGATTCTGGGCCATTAACGCCAGCAGGTTGTCATGCAGTACTTCAATTTCACGCTGCGGGCTATGGCAAACATGCAGGCTTACGGAGCGGTCATCAGGCAGCAGCACCCGTTTTTGGCTGCTGTGCAACAAGGTTTCAGGGGTCATGCCAATCACAGCATTATCCTCAAGCTCCAGCATATCTTGCTGAATGGCATGTAAAAGGTTGTTGTGGCCCACATCGACAAAAGCCTGGACCTCCTGAATGTCATCGATTTGGGACAATAAATACATATGGTCGCGTCCCAGCTTTCCCCACGAAGCTAACAACGGATTACTGATATTCTGCTCGCCTTCATCATTAAAAAGCTGCGCAGCCTGCGAAGGATCACGAAACAGAGAGGCTTCTGTTTTCTCAATAAAATGGCGACGCTTACGGCTTTGCAACCGCGCCAGGAAAGCATAATTCTGAATATCGCCCCAGTAGTATTTACAAGGGTTGGTAAACATCAGGTGAATATCGATATGTTTGCCAAGTGCTTGTAACGCCTGCAAATAAATGGGTGGCAATGCGGAAATACCACAGATAAAGACTCTGGCGGGTAAACCGGCTGGAGTCTTTTTGGCTTGATCTAATTCAGAAATAAAGCGCTGGTAGAGATTGGCACGATGCCATTCAGGTTGCTGCAACTCCTCGGTGTAGAGGCAAAGCGCGCGCCACAGTGAGGCCTGCCAGCGCTGAGACTCATCGAGACCTTCAATTTCTTTCTCATTTTCCCAGGCTTGCAACCACTTAGGCCTGTAGACCAAATACTGGTCAAACAAATCCGCCACGCGTGCGGCAAGTTGGTGAATTTTGCGTTTGTCTTCATCATCATCCAGATAATGACGCAGTGCGGCAAAATCCTTGTCGGCTAATTTATGGGGAAGCAGCCACATCAGTTTCCAGGTCATGGCATCTTTACTGAAGGCGCTCTCTTTCGGAATACCCGGAAGGACTTTCGTGAACATGTCCCAGATGAAGGTCGCAGGCAGAGGAAAAGCTATATTTGCAGCGATGCCAAAAGTCTGTGCCAGCTCCATCTGTAACCACTGGGCCATACCTGGGCTTTGCACCAGTATGACTTCCTGACGGAAAGGATCAGCTAGCGGGCGTCCTTCAATCAGCGCCGTGGTGAGCGTTTCCAGAATATCTAATTGATTTGAATGATAAACCGTAAACATTAGCGCGTCCTTAAGAACAAAATGAAAAGAACTGATTTTAGAAACCCTGCACACCACTCTAACCAGCTTAAGACGTAATGAAAACCTATGGTCTCAGGCTCACCGATCCGGTGGGGCAGTTGAGTTACATATGATGCGGGTGGCCTGGGCGATATATCCTGATGGAGTTTGGATACGTGCGGTCACGGTTTTGCAGCCTCCAACCCCGGCAACTGCAATAATCTGGCTCTGCCAACCCACCAAAGACGCTGCATAACCTTTACCCGTTATCGCATAAGCATCAAGTTGTGCATGTGCCTCAGACCACGCCTGCCTGAATTGCCACTGACGCATGAAACCTTGAGTCAGTGACTGGTAATACTGCAGTAAACCCAGCAGTGAAACAGCCAGCAGCAGTGTGGCGATCAACGCTTCAGGCAAACTAAATCCCTTTTGCATGCGTTGCCTCCACGTGGGTAGCGTCACAATAGGTAGCGTCTGACTCTGGACAGAAGTCCAGCCAGCCCTGCTTAAGCGCCGACAGAACATACCTTCCTTCTGAGGTCTTCGTTGCCTTTACTTGCTGATATAACGTTAATGGCGGCGCATTCGCTGTCGTTATCCCCTCACCTTTGAGCAGAAAGAAACCCTCTCTCAATGAAGGGCGTATACAACTGGTCAGTGGTTGTCCAAGACCGGCCAAGACCATACTTCCACGCTGACACTGCCAGCCGTCTCCCGAGGGTATTGCCCAGGACAGTCGCATTCCCCAATTAAGGGACGACTCCGCCTGTTCCCATGCCATAAGATAACGGTGTTCATTAGCAGTAAGTAACAACGCACCAGACAAATGCTGACCCAGGGTCGTGAGAACCAAAAGACCAAGCGACATCATCATCACAATGCTCAATATCATCGCACTGCCACGCTCATGACCCTCTGTCAGTCTGTGTGCCTGTTTCATCGCTGATATCCTGAGACCTGTTTTTCGATCCTGCGATGTATGGCCAGCGCATCGCTCCAGTGCGCAGCCAGACGAAATGAGTACAGATGGCTGTTATCCCTTGAAACCGTGTCTGTAATGGTGAATTCGGTCACCTGCACTTCAGAGGGGTCCAGCAGTTTTTCCCAACCGCCCCCGGAGCAGTTCTCTGCCCCACGCTGCGTCTCTATCCCGCCCTGTCGCAACCGATAGCCGAAATAGTCTGGTTCACTGCTACCGGGCAGATCCCAACGCCCATTGCGATTGAGGTCATACACGATAATGACGCAGGAGTTGACCGCTTCACCTTCACTATTCCCAATCATCACGGTCTTACCTTTGCACTCACCATTGCAGAACCCTGCTCGCCGTAAATCTTTTTCGATATTAAACGCCGTCCCCCGCAGGAGTTGGTCCAACTGGAAGTGCCGCACAAGGCTTTGGCTGCGCTGACGCAGCAACGGGTACAGCTGTGCCGCGCTGAGCATCAGCATGCTGCCAATGCTAATCGCCATCAGCACTTCAGGCAGAGTGAAACCTTGTGCGCGAAGTTGATTCAGAGACATTGTGGTGCTCCCAGCATCGGTTTTCCTTCACTGCATAATCTGATACGGCCTCTGGCTGACAAAACCAAGCGAATGCTGCCTGCGGGATTTCTCAAGGTGATATGTCCCGCCTGTGCGGCATTGCGTATGCCATAGAACCCCATGACTTTGTCCGTAAAATCGAGAATTTCCATGTCGGGTTCAGATACCACAAAGCGCGGCACACGGTCAGAAGAGGTGCAATTTACCGGACGCGATGAATAACCGACACAGCCCGGAATGCCATCTATCGCCCATAAAATTATCGAACGGTTATAAGCATTAGCTTGCGTCTGTAAACCGCTGAGATAAAGCCTCAATCTTTGGGCATTCTGTTCGAGACGAAGCGCCTGCTGGTAACCCTGCCAGCCGTGCATCCCCCACAGACTGCAGATGCCTACCAGAATAATTACCACCAGGATTTCTATCAGGCTCATGCCTTGCTGTTTTGAGTCATGTGTTGTTTTCATGCCGCGAGTTTACTCAGCCATGTTTTGGCGACAACCGCCAAAACACAGGTTTCCAGCAAACCTCGGGAACATTTTTGAGCATTCGTCTTACACAACAAATTCTATGCGGGATGGCTCGCAAGACGATAAAACAGGCAGAAATTATTGTGGAGAAAACCAGAATAAAGCGTAGAAAAGGTGGCAGGAGCAGAACGCAAGTTTGGCGGGAAAGATCCCCCGCCAGCGTGTGGTCGGCGGGGAAGTCAGGACTTAAATTGCGACAGGGGCTTTGATCGCAGGATGCGGATCATAGCCTTCGATATCAAAGTCTTCGAAACGATAGTCAAACAGGGATGCCGGCTTGCGCTTGATGATCAGTTTAGGCAAAGCACGTGGTTCACGGCTCAGTTGCAAATGCGTCTGATCCATATGGTTGTTGTAGAGATGCGTATCACCACCGGTCCAGACGAAGTCACCGACGTCAAGGTCACACTGCTGGGCCATCATGTGTACCAGTAAGGCGTAGCTGGCAATATTGAAAGGCAGCCCAAGGAAGATGTCGCAAGAGCGCTGATACAACTGGCAGGATAGCTTGCCATCAGCCACATAGAACTGGAAAAACGCATGGCAAGGTGCCAGCGCCATTTGATCCAGCTCCCCGACATTCCACGCAGAAACAATAATGCGGCGGGAGTTTGGGTCCTGTTTCAATTGGTTTACCACATTGGTCAACTGGTCGATCTGCTTACCGTCGGCAGAGCCCCAGGCGCGCCATTGCTTGCCATATACCGGCCCCAGATCACCGTTTTCATCTGCCCACTCGTCCCAGATAGAGACGTTGTTTTCACGCAGATAAGCGATGTTGGTTTCGCCTTTCAGGAACCATAACAGCTCATGAATGATGGAGCGCAAATGACACTTTTTAGTGGTGACCAGCGGGAAGCCATCTTGCAGATTGAAACGCATCTGATGACCGAAAATTGACACCGTACCCGTACCGGTACGGTCAGCTTTAGGTGTGCCCTCATCGAGCACTTTTTGCATTAAATCCAGATACTGTTTCATGTTACCTCACGACAATTGTTTCTGCGGGCGGCGATAGGCCCAGATCATCATGATGACGCCGATGACAATCATTGGAACGGAAAGGATTTGCCCCATGCTGAGGAAACCGTCAAACAAGCCAAGCTGAGCATCTGGTTGGCGATAATGCTCAACGAGGCTGCGGAAAGCGCCATAACCAATCAGGAACAGGCCGGACACAGCGCCCATTGGGCGAGGTTTGCGGATAAACAGGTTGAGGATAATAAACAGCACCACACCTTCAAGCAGCAGTTCATATACCTGCGACGGGTGACGCGGCAGAACACCGTACTGGTTCAGCAATGGCTGCCATTTAGGGTCAGCGGCGGCGATAGCAATATCTTCCTGACGCGAACCTGGGAACAACATCGCCCATGGCACATCGGTGGTCACGCGGCCCCATAACTCGCCATTGATGAAGTTACCCAAGCGGCCGGCACCCAGACCAAAAGGAATCAACGGAGCAATGAAGTCGGCAACCTGGAAGAAAGTGCGCTTAGTACGACGCGCAAACCACAGCATGACCACGATAACGCCGATCAAACCGCCGTGGAAGGACATACCGCCGTCCCAGACTTTGAATAAATAGAGCGGATTTTCGAGGAACAAAGGCAGGTTATAGAATAGGACATAACCGATGCGGCCACCGAGGAAGACACCGAGGAACCCGGCGTACAGCAGATTCTCAACTTCGTCCTTCGTCCAGCCACTGCCCGGCTTGTTGGCACGGCGAACCGCCAGCCACATTGCAAAGACAAAACCGACCAGATACATCAGACCGTACCAGTGCAGGGAAACCGGACCTACAGAGAAAATGACCGGATCAAACTGGGGAAACGCCAGATAGCTGTTACTCATCTATCACCACAAATAGTTTATTGTTATATACCCTGAGTACTTCAGGTCGTAGGTGCGTTGGCTACACTCCCTCACCCCAATCACTTACACAAGTAAGCTTATCTGGATTAGTTCGTTTGCCGCCTTGCTACAGCGCGAATTATTTTGGGTATCGCCCGGTTAGGGGTCAGCAGGGCACGGATCATAGCACAGGCAGTGCCCACCAAGGACAAGGCAGGCTGGAAAAGTTCTGTAAAAAAACGTCTCACACCTTACCCTTAGGACAGCCAAAGCGTCGGGCCCCTGAAGGATGAAACATAGGAGTATTTATTTACCGCCGCGAATCAAACCACCTAATCCACGTCTCTCCATAAATGCTGCAGTCATATGGCGCACGTCGGTGGTGAACTGTGCTTCCAGCACCCGGCGAGAGAGCTCCTGCGCATCAGCTAAGTCTATGCGACGCAGCAGATATTTAATTCTGGCGACGCTTCGCCCGTTCATGCTGAGGTTGCGATATCCCATGCCGGTTAGCAGCAATGCGCCCATCGGATCACCGGCCATTTCACCGCAAATGCTGAGGGGTAAGTCGGCGGTTTCGGCATCAGTCACAATCTGTTTAAGCACCCGCAGCATGGCCGGATGCAGGCTGTCATACAGCCCGGCGACACGCGTATTATTGCGGTCAACTGCCAGCAGATATTGGGTTAAATCATTGGTGCCCACGGAGAGAAAATCGACCCGTCCGGCCAGTGAAGGCAGCATGAAGATCATGGATGGCACTTCAATCATCACGCCGATACGCGTTTTAGGTAAGTCGTAACCGAGCTGTTCCTGCACCTCACGGGCGGCGCGGTCGATCAGGCGACGCGCCTCATCAATCTCTTCGAGACTGGTGATCATCGGCAGCAAAATGCCAAGGTTACCGGTAGCAGCATTGGCCCGCAGCATAGCGCGAACCTGAATGAGGAAAATTTCTGGCTGATCGAGGGTGATACGTATCCCACGCCAGCCGAGACAAGGGTTCTCCTCACTGATCGGCATATACGGCAGCTGTTTGTCAGAACCAATATCCAGAGTACGCAGGGTCACAGACTTGGTGGGGAACAGCTGTAACATTCCCTGATACTGCGCCACCTGCTCTTCTTCCGACGGGAAACCGCTTTGCAGCATGAAAGGAATTTCTGTGCGATAGAGGCCAACGCCATCAACGCGGCTGCCGAACAGCTTTTCGTGATCGGCGCTCAGGCCTGCATTGAGCATCACCTGAACCCGTTCTCCGGTTTTCATCGCTGCGGGCTGTTCTACGTCATCTTCTGCACGCTGGCTCAGCTCCATCTCTTCGCTGATCAATCGCTTATATTCGTTAACCAGCACCGGTTCTGGGTCGATGAGCAGTTCGCCACGATAGCCATCAACAATCAATTGGCGCTGATTGAGCAACGACGGCTGAATATCGGCACCCATAATGGTCGGCACCCCCATGGCACGCACAAGAATCGCCGCATGGGAGTTGGAAGCGCCGTCACGCACAACCACACCGGCCAGCCGGTCTTGCGGAACTTCAGCCAATAAGGTGGCAGTCAGCTCGTCTGTCACCAGAATAAAACGCTCCGGCCACTGGGTATTGCCCTGAATAGTGTCGTCGAGATGGAATACCAACCGCTGACCGAGCGCCCTCAGGTCACTCCCGCGTTCACGCATATAGGTGTCTTGCAGGCTGGCAAACTGTGCTGCAAATTCCTCAACGACTTTTTTGACTGCCCACTCTGCCACTGCGCCTTTATCGATTTCAGCGAAAAGTTCACGCTTTAGCCGTGCGTCATTGAGCAAGTGGGAGTAGAGGTCAAAAATAGCGGCGCTCTCTTTCTGCGCGCTGGCACTGAATCGTTTGCTGAAACGGCGAAATTCTGCACCGGCGTCTTCCAGTGCACGGGTCAGGCGTTCGCGCTCACGCACGGTGTCCAGCGTGGACGCCATGTATACCTGATCGAGCGAAGGCTGCGTGCTGTCCTGCCAGCCGGTGCCAATGGCAACGCCGGGGGAAGCCGCGAGTGCTTTAACCCGGGTCTGGCGAAAGCGGCCATAAAGGACGTTGAGTTGAGCCTGAGATAAAATGCCCGCCAGCTGGTTAGCCAACGTGACCATGAAAGACTCTTCGCTTTCGTCGAACTGCCGGTGTTCACGCTGCTGGATAACCAGCACGCCAAGCAGTTGGCGACGGTGAATGATCGGCACGCCGAGGAAGGATCGGAAAAGATCTTCTTTTACCTGGGGGATATATTTGAAACTGGGGTGGCTTTGCGCATCGGCAAGGTTGATCGGTTCAGCCAGCCGGCCCACCAGCCCAACGATACCTTCGTCGAATGCCAATGCGATAGTGCGCCCGCGAGGTTTTTTCAAACCTCGCGTCGCCATCAGGTAGTAACAACGGCGGTCATTGTCAGCGAGATACACCGAACACACTTCGGTGTCCATCGCCAGGCAGGTTTCACTGACCAACACATCCAGCGCATCGTTCAGGCTGGACGCCATTGCTACCTTTTCAACAATTTCTCGCAAACGCGTGAGCATTTCTTCGTGACTTAGCCTCTTTTCCGACGGTAAGCGGGCGATGTCCGGGGCACGGCGATTTCTTGCATTGGCATCACGGTCATGGAGAACTCTTTCATCACACGACGATAAACATCACGCTTGAAAGACACGACCTGACGCACCGGATACCAGAAACTCACCCAGCGCCAGCCATCAAATTCTGGCGTACTGCTGCGCTGCATGTTGATGTCTGCATCATTGCACATCAATTGCAGCAGGAACCATTTTTGCTTTTGGCCGATACACACCGGCTTTGTATCCCAACGCACCAAACGTTTTGGCAATTTATAGCGCAACCAGTTGCGGGTCGAAGCCAGAATACGCACGTCTTTTCTGCCAAGACCCACCTCTTCAAACAGCTCACGGTACATGGCCTGTTCGGCAGTTTCACCGGGGTTGATGCCACCTTGTGGAAACTGCCAGGAGTGCTGGCCGTATCGTCTGGCCCATAAAACCTGGCCCTGCTTGTCGCAGATTACGATACCAACATTCGGGCGGTAGCCATCATCATCGATCACCGGACTACCTCGATAAGCTTAAAATCATAGATGTTCTGATTGTTTCACACTACCAAGAGGCGGTAAACCACTGCTTCGCCCCTATCTTCAGGAATAAAATGGGATAACTCAGGCTAAATGACAAAGTTATGAACAGGCCCGTCCCATTCCGTGCAATTTTATTCACTTTTTCTGTGGATAGGTGTGTGAAGAACTTCATAGCAAGAGGGGTAAAACTATTTTAAGCTTTTTCCTAAGTGATTTTGACCATCAATTAATAATGTTTAATTTCAATTAATTAAAAGTAATTCACAGCTTCTCCACCGGGTTTACCTACAGTGTATTTGTCCTCTGCAACAACAACTGGTGAAAGATCCACCGATGACGTTTTTATCCACAGAGAAAAGACATGCATTGGCTATTTATGGGGCAAAATGACAAAATAACCCCGCCGTCAAGCCTGTAAATCAAACCAGTGATCGTCATTGCGGTGGGTTATCCAGAAAATCTGTGGATAACTAGGGGGAAGATCCTGTTCATTGTCCGCCTCAACTGTGGGTTAACCTAAAATTATTCGCTAACGATGCGACGCGTCACGAAAAAAAAACCGCAGTAAATCATGCTATTATTCGTGGTCTTCGCGGGTATAACTTTTAATTATCGCAGTCTGCCCACCCGCGTATAAAAATTAACCAACAATTCCGGGACTTGCTGTATGTCGATTCCACTGCCCATGACTGAACCCCCCCGTAACGAACAGGCGTTGCTGGCACGCGCGCAATCTCTGGCGGGTTATTCTCTGGGTGAATTAGCCGCCCACGCCAGGCTTGCGATCCCACCCAATTTGAAACGCGAAAAAGGTTGGGTGGGCATGCTGCTGGAAGTTTATCTGGGCGCAATGGCCGGCAGTAAACCGGAACAGGATTTCGCTGAAATAGGTATCGAGCTCAAAACCATCCCTATCGATGCGGCCGGTAAACCGCTGGAAACCACGTTTGTTTGTGTCGCACCGCTGACTGGCAACAGCGGCGTGACATGGGAAAGCAGCCATGTTCGCCACAAACTGGCTCGCGTACTCTGGATCCCGGTGGAAGGAGAACGTCAGATCCCACTTTCGCAAAGAAGGATTGGCGCGCCGTTGCTGTGGAGCCCTTCTGATGAGGAGCAGCAGCAACTGCGTCAGGATTGGGAAGAGTTAATGGATTTGATCGTACTAGGGAAAGTCGAAACCATCACCGCCCGCCACGGTGAAGTACTGCAACTGCGCCCGAAGGGCGCCAACAGCAAAGCGCTGACTGAAGCTATCGGCGAATTGGGTCAGCCGATCATGACCTTGCCACGCGGGTTCTACCTCAAAAAGAGTTTTACCGGATCTCTGCTCGCCAGACATTTTCTGCTTTAGTCGATCTTTCTTCTGAATTTAGCAACAAAACCCCCTTTTTACCCAACATCAACCGGGAGTTTTGCTACGCTAATAACTGTTTGAACAAGCGCACAATGAAGGAATAGCAATGAAAAAAAGCTTATTGATGATCAGTGCAGCGTTGATCGCAGTTAGTCTGGCCGGCTGCGCCAGTAATTATGTGATTTCAACCAAAGACGGCAGCATGATCCTCACGGACGGCAAACCTACACTGGATAAATCCACCGGTTTGTTGAGCTATACCGATGAGCAAGGCAACGAGCGTCAAATCAACAACGATAACGTCAGCCAGGTGATGAAACGCTAAGCCCGTTCAGGTTAGACGTTGAGGTAGGGTGCCAGCGGTGATTTGCCGCTGGCATTTTTGTCTACCCGCACAACCCGCCTTGCCATTTCCTGCCGAACTCAGCTTGCCACTTCCCCCATCCGCGTCGCTTGTATATAGTCAGATATCGTCTCTGACGCACAGACAGCCTCTTTAAAGTAGGTCACGTCTTTAAATAGATATAAAAGTCAGTTAAGGCACTTTTCATCGGCCTGACATTCTCAAAAAGTAAGGAAGACCGGCAATGCAATATCACCGTATACCCCACAGTTCTTTAGAAGTGAGCTTACTGGGACTTGGCACCATGACGTTTGGTGAACAGAACAGCGAAGCCGAAGCCCATCAACAGCTCGATTACGCCGTTGCTGCTGGCATCAATCTGATTGATACGGCAGAAATGTATCCGGTGCCGCCGCGTCCTGAAACTCAGGGCCTTACCGAAAGCTATATTGGCAGTTGGCTCAAAGCCCGCGGCAATCGTGAAAAGATCGTACTGGCCAGTAAAGTGTCCGGGCCTTCACGTGGCAGCGACAATGCCATCCGCCCTGATCAATATCTGGATCGCAAAAATATCCGCGCCGCGCTGGACGCCAGCCTGAAACGTTTGAATACCGACTATCTGGATCTCTACCAGTTGCACTGGCCTCAACGCCCGGCGAATTTCTTCGGCAAACTGGGTTACCAGTACACCGACGACAGCTCACCGGTCACTATTCTGGAAACGCTGGAAGCGCTGAATGAGCAGGTTCGTGCCGGTAAAATCCGCTACATCGGGGTATCCAATGAGACGCCATGGGGCGTGATGCGTTACCTGCAATTGGCCGAGAAACACGATCTGCCACGCATTGTGTCGATCCAAAATCCGTACAGCCTGCTGAACCGCAGTTTTGAGATCGGTCTGGCGGAAATTAGCCAGCACGAAGGCGTGGAACTTCTGGCCTATTCAAGTCTGGCTTTCGGCACGCTGAGCGGCAAGTACCTCAACGGTGCGAAACCAGCGAACGCGCGTAATACGCTGTTCAGCCGCTTTACCCGTTACTCTTCGCCGCAGTCTGAAGCCGCCGTGGCCGAATATGTGGCACTGGCGAAAAAGCACAGTCTGGACCCATCACAGATGGCGCTGGCCTTTGTGCGTCAGCAACCGTTTGTCGCCAGTACTCTGCTCGGTGCGACATCGCTGGAGCAGTTGAAGATCAACATCGACAGCCAAAACCTGACGCTGGATCAGGACGTGCTGAACTCTTTGGAAGAGCTCCACAAACGCTTCACCATTCCTGCGCCGTAATCGTGGCTAATAAGCCTTAAAAAGGGCGCTGTGCTGGTCAGAATTTACTGACGGCACAGCGCCCTTTTTTATCGCCTTCTTGTACTATCAATGATTTCGGACAACTACTACGCACCTCCCAGTACCTATTATCGTTGGGCGGTCGGTGCTCCTCTCACAATGCGGCCAGCGTTGATCACAGAATAAAGGCATTAGTTAATCTCAGATTACTGCTCCTGCTTTTCTGAGATGTTCATTATCTCTGGAAGAGTGAAAACATTATGGATCGGATGACCCCGCTGAAACCTGTTCCTTCGTTTATCGCAATAGCCATTACGCTCATTATCTGGTTTGTTATTCCGCACCCTCAGGAAGTGACGCCCAATGCATGGCATCTGCTGGCGCTGTTTGTCGGCACAATTGCAGCGATTATTGGCAAAGCCTTGCCGATTGGCGCCCTCTCCATCATCGCCATTGCTTTGGTTGCACTCACCGGGGTGACCAATCCCGGCAAACCTGCTGCGGCACTGAATGATGCGCTCAGCGGTTTTTCAAATAATCTTATCTGGCTGATTGGTATTTCGATCATGCTGTCGCAAAGCCTGAATAAAACCGGGCTGGGTGCGCGCATTGGTTACTATTTTATTTCTCTGGTCGGTAAAAGTACTTTAGGGATTGCCTATGCGCTGGCCATTGCCGAAACCCTGCTGGCACCGGTAACACCCAGCAATACCGCCCGTGGTGGCGGTATTATTCACCCGATTATGCGCTCTATTGCCGACAGCTTTGATTCAAAACCGGAGCCGGGGTCGACGGAAAAAATTGGCCGTTACTTAGCGCTGGTTAACTACAATATCAACCCGATTACTTCCGCGATGTTTATTACTGCCACTGCGCCTAACCCATTGATTGTCAATCTTATCATGAAAGAGATCGGCTCAAGCTTTGAGCTGACCTGGGGAATGTGGGCTATCGCAGCGCTGTTGCCTGCGCTGGTTTCTTTGATTGTGATTCCCCTGGTGATCTATTGGTTATATCCGCCCCAAATCAAAATAACGCCGAATGCTCAGGTGTTTGCCAAAGAAAAAATGCGTGAACTCGGCCCCGTTTCCCTGCCAGAGAAAATCACCCTCTCAGCGTTTGGTTTGCTGTTGCTGTTGTGGGCGGGCATTCCGGCTTTCTTATTGGGTCAGACATGGGCGGTAGACCCGACAACGGCGGCCTTTATAGGGTTGTCCGTTCTGCTGATAACAGGCGTATTAAGCTGGGATGATTTATTAAAAAATAAAGGCGCGTGGGATACGATTGTCTGGTTCGCTGCGCTGGTGATGATGGCAACCTTCCTCGGCAAACTGGGCTTAATCAGTTGGCTGTCACAGAGTGTGGGGGGTGCAATTGATAACTTAGGCATCGGATGGATTGGCGGCACGATTCTGCTGGTTTTGGTCTATGTTTATTCCCACTACTTCTTCGCCAGCACCACGGCGCATATCACGGCCATGTTCGCTGCTTTCTTCACCGCCGGTCTGGCTCTCGGCGCACCTCCGGCATTCTTAGCCTTAATCCTGGCGTTCTCTTCCTCTTTGATGATGTCCCTGACCCACTACGGTACCGGTACAGCGCCGATCATCTTTGGTTCAGGCTACGTCACGCTGGGTGAATGGTGGAAAACCGGGTTTATTCTCAGCGTGATTAACCTGATTATCTGGATCACCGTAGGGGGATTATGGTGGAAGTGGCTGGGCTACTGGTAAATGTCACTGAACACATCAGGTTAAAATGCAACAACCCCGGATTGACCGGGGTTGTTATTGATTGAAAGCGATAAACTACGCCCGGCGCTTTTGCATCACCTGCCACACCCACAGCGCTGTAATAGCCAGTGCGAAGACCACACCGAAACCGATACCAATGCCCACCACTGGCACGCCAACCATCACCACCAGTGAGTACAGCCCCAGCATCAATAGCATCGCAGTGTTCTCACCGAGATTCTGCACCGCAATCGCATTACCCGCACCGACAGACTCTTTACCGCGATGCTGTAACAGCGCATTGAGCGGCACCACGAAGAACCCGCCAAGCACACCCACAATCACCAACAGCAGATAGCTGTTCATCATGCTGGTTTGCACCGCAAAAACAACCACCGCCACGCCAATCGCCACGCCCGCAGGCAGGCAGCGTTTCACCGTTTTGAGGGTGATCAGTTTGGCGGCAGCAGCGGCACCAAAGACGATACCAATCGCCACCATTGCGTTAAGCAACGTCGGGGTTTTGTTGTCAGTAATACCGAGCGCCACCGGCACCCACAGCACCAGCAGGAATCGCAGCGTAACGCCAGCGCCCCAGAACAGACTGGTCCCGACCAGAGAGAAGCGGGTTTCGCCGTCGTTCCACAAAATACGGCAGGCGCGGAAGAAGGTGCAGGTCATGGCTTTAGGATTCCATGACTGCCCCGGACGCGCTGCGGCAAGCTGCGGAATAAACCAGTTCGCCACCACTGCCGCCGCATAGGCCAGCACACAGATGCCGAGCGCGGCCAGAATACTCCAGTCAGCCAACGCACCGCCGGCCACCGAGCCAAGCAAAATCGCGGCGATGGTTGATGCTTCCATCAGACCGTTGGCTTTCACCAGCTGTTCACCTTCGGTAATTTCACCGAGAATGCCGTATTTAGCCGGTGAATAGGCCGCCGCGCCGATCCCGACCAGCGTATAACCGAGGAACGGATTCAGTCCCGCGCAGATTACCGCTGCACCGGCCAGCTTGAGAATATTGGCGAACATCATCACCCGGCCCTTGGCAAAACTGTCGGCGAACTGGCCGACAAACGGTGCGAGAATGATGTAGGTGGCGACAAACGCCATTTGCAGAATCGGCTGGCTCCAGTCGGGATACAACTGTTGCTTAATCAGCGCCAGTGCGGCAAACAGCAACGCGTTATCGCCAAAGGCCGACAGGAACTGTGCGGCGATCACCGCCGTCATACTGCGCGACATCAGCGGGGATTTTGCAGCTAAGGGCTGGGTCATGCCTCATTCTCCGGTTTTTCTGCCATCTCGCGCAGGGTGACAAAGTCAGGTTTTCCGCTGCCGAGTAACGGCAGCGCTTTGACCACGCGGATCTCGCGCGGCACATTAAGCTCAGGCAGCCCCAATTCGCGGGCGGCTTTTGATAGGGCGTCACGACGCAGTTCGGCGTCGGTAGTAAACAGCACCAAAGCTTCACCCTTGCTGCTGTCGCTACGAGAGGTCGCGGCGTGCTGGCAGTCAGGCGAGGCTTTCAGCGCCACCTGCTCGACGCTTTCCAGCGAGACCATTTCACCGGCCAGTTTCGCAAATCGCTTCACGCGGCCTTTAATCACACAGAAACCCCGCTCATCGAGCGTGACAATATCTCCGGTGTCGTACCAGCCTGGCTGCATATCGCCGTCAGCATTTTCGGCCTGTGGCGTTTCCAGTACACCGGGGTTTTCCACCCGCAGATAGCCTTTCATGATATTCGGCCCACGCAGTTGCAGGCGTCCACCCTCTTCGATTCCCGGCACGTTAATCAAACGCGACGCCATGCCCGGCATGATGCGACCCACGGTATTGATTTTGGTCGCCATCGGCACATTGATAGAGACCACGGGCGCGCATTCCGTCACGCCGTAACCTTCCAGAATGCGGATACCAAATTTGTCCTGCCAGATTTGCTTGGTGCTTTCAGACAGTTTCTCGGCACCGGCCACCACGTAACGCAAGCGCGCAAAATCATACGGATGCGCAAAACGGGCGTAATTACCGAGGAAAGTCGAGGTGCCAAACAGCACGGTGCAGTTCTGGTCATAGACCAGTTCTGGCACGATGCGGTAATGCAGCGGGCTGGGGTAGAGGAACACCCGCGCACCGGTAATGAGGGGTGTCAGCAGGCCGACGGTCAGACCAAAGGCGTGGAACAGCGGTAGCGAGGACATAAACCTGTCGCGCGGCGTGAAATCCGCAATAGTGCGGATCTGCTCGACGTTGGCCAGCAGGCTGGCGTGGGAATGCACCACGCCTTTCGGGTTGCCTTCCGAGCCGGAGGTAAACAGCACCAGCGCCGCGTCATCGGCTTTCTGTGGCAGCATCGCCCGGCGCGGGAAGATCAGGTGGAACAGGATCCACAGCTTATCTTCGGTGGTCACGGTATCTTTCAGATCTTCCAGATAGACCCACTTCGCCTCAGGTACATTCTCCGGCAGGTGGGTTAATTTGCCTTTTTCCAGAAACTGTCGAGAAGTGATGATGGTTTCTATCTGCGCCGCTTTCATCGCGCTTTTGATGCCTTTGGCACCCGCCGTATAATTGAGCAGCGCCGGAATGCGATTACGCATTGACGCGCCAAACAGCGCCGCCGCCATAATTGTGGCGTTCGGCAGCAGCATACCGACGTGTTCACCTTCGCGGGTGAAGCGTTGCAGGATGCGGCTGACGCCGAGGGATTTTTTCAGTAACCCCTGGTAGGTATCTTCTTTGAAGGCGATGTCAGCAATGCAGAGTTTACGGCGGCCATAGCGAGTCTGTGCAGACAGCAATGCCTGATAGAGCGTTTCCGGCTCGCGGGTGTTCATCCGCGCATCCATCATGATGTCATGCAGCTTCTGCCCGGCCAGTACGCGACGTTCACGGGCGCGCGGCGCATCCGGCATCGGCACCTGCTGTGGAGGCAAAATGTTGATGGTGATCTTCGGGAACCAGCGGATTTTAAAGCTGCCAAACAGGCGGCCAAATGGCGTGTACTCCGCACCGTCAATGCGCACCGGTACGACGGTAGCCTGCGACTTCGCCGCCACAAAGGCTGCGCCGTCGTAAATTTTCATCAGTGAACCGGTCACCGTGATACGCCCTTCAGGGAACACCACCACCGGGCGGCCTTTCTCGACTTCACGCACCAGTCTCTTGATAGCCATCGGCTTGGTGGGATCCAGCGGCACGAAATCAACATAAGACTTCAGCCACTGCATATACCAGCTATCGGTGATGTTCGAATAGACCGCAAACACCGGTTTGACCGGCAGGAACAGCACCAACAGTACGCCGTCGATAAACGAAACATGGTTCGGCGTGATCAGCAGCTTTGGATAATCAAAACTGGCGTTGGCGGGCGTGACCGTCACGCGATATAACAGACGGAACAGTAGCCTGAAAAATGAAAACAGAAGGTTATACATCTGAGCCATCTCCTTATGAGTCATCCCTGATTCTGAAAGAAAAAAGGTTAGGGAAACAGCATACTATAGGAGAGAGGAATTTTACGACGGGCAGGTATAAGTTTAGGAGTGTCGCTGATTCAGCAATGCCGAAAAAAAGGCAAAAAAAACCTACGCATCCGCGTAGGTTGGTGCAAATCTAATCGGTATCAACATACAGAGTACGTTGATGATTCACCAATCAATACCTCTGGGACGTTCAATTTAGCCGCTTTGCCTTATTCGCAGCCAGCAAGCAATCGAAACATATTCCCGCAAAGTGTAACCAGTGGTGAAAAACTGTCTGTTTTCCGTCATGAACATCAGACGGTTACCGGATCAGCGGGGTTTTACCGACTAAATCATTGGCGCTGTAGCAACGCTGCGGGCAAAACGCCCCGAATTACGGAGCCACGTCGGTGATTCGCAGGACAGAAGCGGCATCAGGCATGCAGGGTAACCTCCACCAGACAGCTCATGGCGTTCGGCCCTTGCGTCAACGGCGAAGTGCCGATATCCAGCGTCAGCACGTTCGGGTTACCCGCCTGCTCGGTCTCCTGCCATTTGCCGCCAAAGCCAGGGTCAAACCACGCGCCGGTCGCCATCAGTACTACACCACGGGTAATGCCGTCGTTGAGCGATACGCCGGCCAGGCAACTGCCGCGATCGTTGGAGACTTTCACCAGCGCACCATTTTGCAGACCGCGCCCGGCGGCGTCCTCGGGGTGCATCATCAGGGTTTCTTTGCCTGCCGTTTTGTTCGACTGCGCCAGCGGTGACTGATCCAGCTGGCTATGCAGACGGTCTTTCGGCTGAATGGAGATCAAATGCAGCGGCCACTGTTTCGCGGTGTCAGAACCCAGCCACTCTACCGGCGGTTTCCATTCAGGATGACCGGCGAAATCTTTGTAGCCGTAGCTGGCAATTTTTTCAGAGAACAGCTCAATTTTTCCGCTCTGCGTGCCGAGTGGATTGGCTCTCGGGCTTTTACGGAACTCTTCGAAGAACACGAAATCTTTCTCCGGCATCGGTAACTCGACAAAGCCGCGTTCCCAGAAGCTTTCGAAATCGGGCCATTCCACGCCGGTACCGTTCTGCGCTTCGCCACATTTTCGGTAGATATGGCGTAGCCAGGCATCCTCGTTGCGCCCCTGCGTGAACTGCTCGCGGTAGCCCAGACGCTCAGCCAGATCGGCAAAAATGTCGAAGTCATTACGTGCCTGATGCTGCGGCGCAATCGCCTGATGCATCGCCAGCACGAAGCGGTCGCGGGACGATCCACCGATATCATTACGCTCAAGCGTGGTGGTCGCCGGCAACACGATGTCAGCCATTTTGGCGGCCGGGGTCCAGACGTTGTCCTGAACAATGATGGTGTCCGGCTTCTGCCACCCTTCCACCAGCCGGTTAAGCTGCTGATGGTGATGGAACGGGTTACCGCCTGACCAGTGCACCAGATGGATCTCCGGGTAGTTCAGCGTTTCCCCCTGAAACTCATACGGCTGGCCCGGGTTGAGCAACATGTCGCTGATACGCGCTACCGGGATCGATAACCCTGACGGGTTGGGTCCGGCGCTCACCGCCGGTCCCGGCGTGTCAAAGCGCGGGTTGCCGACGCTGTTCATCGAACCGTGACCAAAGGAGAAGCCGCCACCCGGCAGACCGACCTGTCCGAGCATCGCCGAGAGCGCAATCATCATCCAGTACGGCTGTTCGCCGCGATGGGCGCGCTGCACCGAATAAGAGCAGGTGATGAAACTGCGCACGCCAATCAACTGCTGCGCCAAACGGGCGATACGCTCAGCCGGGATGCCAGTAATGTCGCTCGCCCACTCCGGGGTTTTCGCCACGCCGTCGGTTTCCCCTTGCAGGTAGGCCGCCAGTTGCGGATACCCAACGCAGTGGCTGGCGAGGAAAGCATCGTCCTGCGCGCCCTGACGCTGAATTTCGAAGGCCATCGCCATCATCAATGCGGCATCAGTATTGGGCCGGATTGGGATCCACTCAGCATTCAAAAATGCCGGGCAGTCATCACGCATCGGGCTGATGTTGATCACCGGCGTGCCCTTTTTCGCCAACTGCTCGAGCGCCGGTTTCAGCGTGTGCTCCACGGCACCGCCGGAGGCCACCTGCGCGTTTTTCAGCGCCAGCCCGCCAAAGGCCAACAGGATCTCGGCATTGTCTACCACGCTTGGCCACGAAGTGACCCGACCGGTCATCGGCGTAAAGGTGCCAATCACATAAGGCAGGAAAAACTGCGCCGATCCCCAGCTGTAGTTGCCCTGCTGATCGACCCCGCCGCCGCCAGTGAAATAAAAGCGCCGCACCAGAGATCGCGCGTGATGCAGGCGACCGGCGGAGGACCAGCCGTACGATCCGTTGAAAATGCCCGAGGCGCCGTAGCGATCACGCACGCGTTTGTTCTCTTCCGCGACCAGATCCAGCGCCAGATCCCAGTCAACTTCGACAAAATCTTCTTTACCGCGCAGCGTGCGGTCACTGTTTTCGCGCTTTTGCAGCCACGAACGGCGCACCGCCGGTTTGCGGATACGTTTATCGGAGTAAACCAGCGGGACGATGGAGTCGAGCAACGGCGAAGGATCGGCATCCGCAGAGTAAGGTTCACAGCGGATCAACCGCCCGTCTTCAACTACGGCGGTGTAGGCTCCCCAATGAGCCAATTGCGGATAACGTTTGATTGTCATGTTGTTCTCAGGTGGGATTTTTATTATAGGCAAGTGAATAGGGTTAAAAATAGCATTGTGGGCAGCCGGAACTCAAAGCACAAATATCGATAATCGGCAGTGTTCGCAGGCAAAGCGGGTGTTATTTAATTTTGCTCTGCTGTTGCTCAGGCGACAAAACATTGCCTTGCATCACAAAGTTGCGATCTGTCCCCCTTGCCCCACCGCGTTTTTTCCGCAAAACTGGTAGTGTAAACGTTTACCCTCACACAAATTTTGGACGTGTAATGGCTACCATCAAAGATGTTGCAAAACTGGCGGGGGTTTCCGTCGCGACAGTTTCCCGCGTAATAAACCACTCCCCCAAAGCCAGTGACAGCTCGCGTGAAGCCGTGCAGAGCGCCATGCAACATCTGCAATATCATCCCAATGCCAATGCCCGCGCACTGGCGCAGCAGTCAACCGAAACCCTTGGTCTGATTGTCGCGGACGTCTCAGACCCCTTCTTCGGTGCCATGGTCAAAGCCGTGGAACAGGTGGCCTATGCCACCGGCAATTTTCTGCTGATCGGCAACGGTTATCATAATATCGAGAAAGAACGTCAGGCGATTGAACAGTTGATCCGCCATCGCTGCGCTGCGTTGGTGGTCCACGCCAAGATGTTGCCGGATGACGAACTGCAAAGCCTGATGACACAAATCCCCGGCATGGTGCTGATTAACCGTACCCTGCCCGGTTTCGAACTACGCTGCGTCGCGCTCGATGACCGCCACGGCTCATGGCTGGCAACGCGCCATTTGATCCAGAATGGCCATCAGCGCATTGCCATTTTGTGTTCCAACCACGGTATTTCAGATGCCAAAGACCGCCTGCAAGGCTATCTCGATGCCCTGAAAGAGCACAACATTCCGGTGGACGACAAACTGATTGCCTATGGCGAACCGGATGAAATCGGTGGCGAGCAGGCGATGGCGGATTTACTGGGGCTGGGGCGGACATTCACGGCGGTTACCTGCTACAACGACTCGATGGCCGCCGGTGCGCTGTCGGTGTTAAGCGATAACAGCATTGATGTCCCTGGGGAGATATCACTGATTGGCTTTGATGACGTACTGATTTCGCGCTACCTGCGCCCGCGTTTAACGACGGTGAGGTATCCGGTGGTCGCCATGGCGAATCAGGCTGCACAACTGGCACTGGCGCTTGCCAACGGCCAGCCGCTGCCGGAAACCACCCATATGTTCAGCCCGACGTTAGTGCGCCGGCACTCGGTGACTGGCCCCACTACCCAGGCAGTGGAACACCTCAGTCAAACCATCTTGCCCTGAAAAATCGGTACCGACTCAAACAGATAACCATCGAACTCCGGCGCATCCACGTCGGAGAGTTCCATCAGGGTATTTTTGACGTTTTCCATATGCTGCCACATCGCCTGATACGAGCCCATGACGTCGCGACGGCGCAGTGCGGCCAGAATGTTCTGGTGATCCGCCAGCCACTTCAGCCGATAGCCGCGGGTAGCAATGTGACTGTGTAACTGCTTCCACAGCGGGCTGGAATCGCGGTGCAGCCAAATGTTTTTTACCGAATCGAGCAACATCTGGTTTTGTGTCGCCCCGGCGATCAGCAAATGAAACAGGCGATCGTTATCGCCGCTTTCGTCATTGGCAACAATCGCGCTCTGCTCCTGCTCCAGCGTGCGACGCAGATTTTCGATGTCATTTTTAGTCGCCATTTTGGCGGCAAACGCGGCAATGTTGCTCTCAAGCAACTGCCGCGCCTGTAAAATTTCAAAAGGCCCGATCTGCCCCTGATAGAGCAGGTCATCCTGTCCCTCTTCCGCCGACGGAATGCGGATCACGTACACGCCGGAACCCTGGCGGATATCCACCGTTCCTTCCAGCTCCAGCATCAGCAAGGCTTCGCGCACAATAGTGCGGCTGACACCGTAGGTTTCGGCCATGTTACGTTCAGGCGGTAAACGCGAGCCAATAGCAAAATGCCCCTGCTGGATTTTCTCCCGCAGGTCATGGCCTATTTCCTGATACTGCTTACGCTCTTGCGACATCGCGCCCTTTTCCACACTTCCACCCTAATACCCGAAAACCATGAATCGGATCCGGCATACCTGATGGGTATACCGGATTTTTTGCCACGCCTAGTGTAGCAAACTGAGGGCCTGATCCAGTACCTTCGCGCCATTCAGCGTGCCATAAGCCACCGAATCTATGATGGCGATCGGGATGTTGTAGTGATCCGTCAGTTTTTTATTCTCGGTTAGCTTGAAGCGCACCTGTGGGCCGAGCAGTACCACCACCACATCCTGCGCATATTGCTCCAGCTCATCGCGCAACTCCTGCTCGGGAATCGCGTAGATTTTGTATTCCAGACCCCGCGCTGCAGCCTCTTTTTCCATTTTGGTGACCACCAGCGAAGTGGACATGCCTGCCGAACAGGCTAATACGATACGTTTCATGCGATTCCCTCGGTTATTTATCTTCGTCATCCAGCGTTAATGACAACACACCGGATTCACTCAGTGATTTAAACCAGTGCGATGACTTTTTCTGATGGCGATTACGGTTATCGTCGAGATCAATTTCAATCAGACCATAACGGTTTTTAAAGGCGTTCATCGGCGACACATTATCGGTAAAGGCCCACAGCATATAACCCTGGCAATTCGAACCCTCTTCACGGGCTTTTAGCGCCCAGTAAAGATGTTCAGCGACAAACTCAATGCGGTAATCATCCTGAATTTCGCCGCTGACCGCGTCCCGGAATCGCCCTTCATTTTCGATACCCATACCATTCTCGGCAATAAACCACGGAATATTGCCGTACTCCGTTTTCATGCGCATCGCCATGTCATACACAATTTTCGGGTAAATTTCCCAGCCGCGTGAACTATTCATCCGGCGGCCTGGCAGTTCGAAATGTTCGTAATAAAAAGCCGGGTGAAATGGGGTGTCTTTATTCCATTCACGGCTCGGGGCTTTAACCCGGTGCGGGTAATAAAGATTAATACCCACTTCATCCACGGTGTTATTACGGATAATCGCCAGTTCCTGCTCTGAATAATCGAAATGCACGTGGTGCTTTTGCAATAAATCGAGCAACGCCTGCGGATATTCCCCTTTGATCATCGGGTCTAAAAAGACCCGGTTATAAAACAGATCGTATAAATGCGCCGCCTGTTGGTCATGCGCCGCCGATGAACGGGCATAGGTGACTTCAGGATTAAGAATAACGCCGATACTGCCGTGCTGGTCATAGCCCTGGCGGCGGAACAGTTCGACGACTTTGGCGGTCGCCAGCACTTTGTGATGATTCCACTGCATCCATTTAGCGGTGTTCTGCTCAAACGGCCAGCGGATGGCGTCCAGATAAACCCGCGTCTGCACCACTACCGGCTCGTTAAAGGTAAACCAGCGGCTGACTTTTCCGGCAAAACGCGCAAACACTTTTTCGGCATACAGCACAAACAGTTCGACGACCTTTTTCGAACTCCAGCCGTCATATTTTTCAATCAAATACGCCGGTAATTCATAATGTTCCAGGCACAACATCGGCTCGATGCCCTGACGTTTCATCTCATCGAGATAGTTATCGATGTACGCCGCATACTCTTCGTCTACCGTACCCAATTCATAATCGGTGAAAAATCGTGACCAGTTAATTGAGGTACGGTAATGCGTCAGTCCGCTGGCCTTCATCAGCGCAATATCTTCCTGATAACGGTTGATAAAATCGGTGGCTTTCGCCGGGCCATAGCCGTTATGCCAAACGTGACGGTGGTTTTTGTACCACAGGTCGAGATAGGAATCCTGACCGGACTTTTTGCCACTCCAGCCTTCGGTTTGCCAGGCGGAAGCCGCGGCGCCGAGAATAAACCCTTCAGGAATGGCGATTGAAACCTTGCTCATAATGTTCCTCTTTTGCCTGATTATGCCGTCGCGGCGTTTTTCTGTTTCTGCCCGGTGGCATCACGTTGTGCTTGCTCAGCGCGGCGTGACGCCACTTTCACAAACGGCAGGTAAATCAGCACCGATACCACAATGCAGCCAAGTTGAGTGACCACCGCCCCCATGGAACCGGCGGTGGAGAGCCAGGCGTTGATAATCGGCGGCGTGGTCCAGGGCACCATCACCACGGCGCGCCCGGCAAAGCCGAGGCTGGTGGCGAAGTAGCCGATGGTGCCCGTGATAAGCGGCGTGATAATGAACGGAATCGCCAAAATAGGATTGAGCATGATCGGCATGCCGAAGATCACCGGTTCATTGATGTTAAAGAAGCCTGGCCCCATCGACAGCTTGGCGATCTCTTTCATCTCTTTGCGCCGTGTGGCAATCATCACCGCCATCAGCAGGCCGATGGTGCAACCGGAACCGCCGATACTCATATACACATCCCAGAACGGCATGGTGATGATGTTAGGCACCTCTTTACCCTGCTCGAAGGCCGTCATGTTGACCATGATCGCGCCCAGCAGCAGCGGTTCACGGATAGGTTTGATCATCTGGTTGCCGTGAATACCGATAACCCAGAACAGCTGAGCGACAAACATCAGCAGCAGGATCCCCGGCAGGCTTTGCATCACGGATTCGAGCGGACGCTGGATCACCTGATACACCGCATCGTACAAATACATGCCAGTCACGCGATGGAAAACAAAACCGAAGGTGGCGATAATCACCACGGTAATAATGGCGGGAATAAGAGCCGAGAAAGACGCCGAGACATTTGGCGGTACACTTTCCGGCATTTTAATACGCAGGCGGTTAACCCTTTCCAGCGCGGAATAAATTTCAACCGAAAGAATGGCAATAAACATGCCGAGGAACAGACTTTTGGTATCGGAGAATTGCTTCGCCAGTACATCTTTCACTTCCTGCATCTGGCCATTGACCATCATGTCGACGGTGGTTGGCGTGACGGCAATAAAGCAGATAACCGCCAGCAGTCCGGGAAATAATGAACGTGAACCATTAATTTTCCCCAGCTCAATACCAATTAAAAATACCGCACCGATGGTGAGAAAACTCAGCGTGGCATAATTAATGCTGCTCATGATCGGTTTGAGCGTCGCCAGCCAGGAGAACATGTCAAAATGCGCTAAACCATTTTTCGGATCCATCACCATATTGGAGATCAACACCGAGAATGCCCCGACGATAATAACCGGCATCAGGGTAATAAACGCCGCCTTGATGGCCATAATATATCGCAGGCTGTTAAATGAATTAGCAAATCCTCCGAGCGAGTCGATCAAACGGTCCTTTAAAGACATGACGCCACCTCTTCTGTTCTTAAGAGCTATTGGGTGTTTATTTCGCGCAGAAAGATGCAGGGCTGCCAGAGTGGTTATCTGTCGCGAAAATAAGGTCAGAGTCCGTTTCTGAGGTATTCCTAATTATCCAGTGCGTACAGCGCATTCGCAATTTGGTATGCCAAAAAATAGCGTAATGGTGGTTAATTTCTGTGATCCGCTTCTCACATGTGAATATTGGAATTCCAATATGATGAATTCAGCCAAATTTGGCATACCAATTGGAGCATCTGATGGAATTCGACCTTGAACAAACGGTAATGGAGTTATTGATCAACGCGGGCGAAGCGCGATCCAACGCCATGATGGCGATTCAGTGCGCACGCAAACAGCAGTGGGAGGAAGCCGACGCCATGCTGAAAGCCTCGGATGACGCGGCCCGCAAGGCGCACAAAGTGCAGACGCAGTTGATCGGCCTGGATGAAGGGACGGGCAAGATCCCGGTTAACCTGATCATGGTGCATTCGCAGGATCATCTGATGACCGCCATGCTGTGTCGGGATCTGGCCGGGGAAATTGTCCTGCTGCGCCGCGAGATGTTTGCGCAAAAAGAGCCGGCGAACTGACGGATTTGCTCCCCTTCCCTACCGCCGAGCTGTGATAAAGTTATGTTTAATGAGCCGGATGCGGGGAAGAGAAACCGATGGTAACCATGTTAGACGTTTCGTTGCGTGCGGGTGTCTCGAAAGCGACGGTATCAAGGGTGCTAAACAGCACCGGGCAGGTAAAACAAACCACCCGTGACGCGGTGTTCCGCGCCATGGATGAACTCGGCTACCGGCCCAATTTTCTGGCGCAGTCGCTGGCGACCAACAGCTCGTACAGCCTCGGGCTGGTTATCTCCAATTTCGACGGCCCCTACTTTGGCCGCTTACTGCGTCAGGCAGCCAAACTGGCGGAGAGCAGCGGTAAGCATCTGATTGTTACCGATGGCCACGACACCCCGGAGGATGAACTTCAGGCCGTGCATTTGCTGGCTGACCGGCGCTGTGATGCGATCATTCTCTATACCCGCTTCATGTCCGACAACCAGTTGATGCACCTGCTCGGCACCCTGTCCACCCCGCTGATGGTGGTCAACCGCGCGCTGCCCGACGCACCCGAGCGTTGCGTCTACTTTGAACAGCAGCAATCAGCCTTCGAAGCCACTGAGTTTTTGATTAATCAGGGTCATCATCACATCGCCTGTATTACTGGCCCGATGCGCACCCCGACCGCCCAGGCGCGGCTGGCAGGTTATAAAGCGGCGCTGGCGCACCATCAATTACCGTTCGAGCCATTACGCGTGGCCTATGGCGACAGCAGCGTGCCGAGCGGCTATCTCGGCTGCCAGGCTCTGCTGGATTCCGGCGTCAGTTTCAGCGCGCTGTTTTGTTGTAACGATGATATGGCGGTGGGGGCGATGAAAGCACTGCATCAGGCGGGGATCCGCCTGCCGCAGGATATTTCGTTGTTTGGCTTTGATGACGAACCGAGTGCGGCCTATTTACATCCGGCCCTGTCAACGGTCTACTTGCCGATTGACGCCATGATAGCCGCGGCCATTGCGCAGGCGCTGCGGCTGATTGAAGGCCAACCGCTGGCACCGATTGTGCCCTTTACCGGTGAATTGAAATTACGTGAATCGGTATTACCGGGGCCCTTCGCCAACCGCTGAAAGGAAAGCGGACCCCGGCCAGAATCAGATCAGTTCCAGCGCCAGTAACTCTTCGATGGTCTGGCGACGGCGAATCAAACGCGGTACGCCGTTTTCAAACAGCACTTCCGGCAGCAGCGGACGGCTGTTGTAGTTCGATGACATCGATGCGCCATACGCGCCGGTATCGTGGAACACCAGGTAGTCACCCATCTGCACTGGCGGCAGCGGGAATGTTTCGATGCCGCCACCCGCTTCCTGCGTAAAGACGTCACCGGATTCACACAACGGACCGGCAATCGCCGAGTCGATCAGCGGCTGCCCGCTAAGGTCGCGACCATCGGCAGGCAGCAGCGAGATATGGTGATAGCTGCCATACATCGCCGGGCGCATCAAATCATTGAAACCGGCGTCGCACAGCACAAAGTGCCGACTGCCCATGTTTTTCGCCGCGCGGACCTGCGCCACCAGCACACCGGCTTCGGCGACCAGGAACCGGCCCGGTTCAATTTCCAGATGGACAGCATGGCCGAGATGAGCAGCAATCTGCTCACGCGCACGGTTCCATAATCCGTAATAATGTTCGGTATTAATCGCTTCTTCGCCGAAACGATAAGGGATCGACAAACCGCCACCGGCTGAAATCGCCTCAATATCATGACCGATGTCAATCACCTGCCGCACCATGGCGTCGCACACCTGTTCAAGGTGGGAGTAATCCACGCCGGACCCGATATGCATATGAATGCCCACCAGTTTCAGGTCATAACGCGCAATTTCGGCCAGCGCCTGGGGTAAGTCGGCATACCAGATGCCGTGTTTGCTGTTTTCGCCGCCGGTATTGGTTTTCTGGCTGTGACCGTGACCGAAGCCCGGATTAACCCGTAGCCACACCGGATGCCCGGCTTTCTGGCGACCAATCTGCCCCAGCATGTCAATCGACCCGGCATTCACCGGAATATCCAACTCAGTCACGCGATCCAGCGTCGGCTGGTCGAGCACGTCAGCCGTGAAGACGATCTCACTGGCATCACGGCCCGGCTTGAAACCCGCCAGTAGCGCACGTTCAATTTCGCCGAGCGACACGGAATCCACCTTCACGCCCTGCTCACGCATCAGGCGCAGAATATGAATATTCGAGCAGGCTTTCTGCGCAAAACGGATCACATCAAACTGGCGCAGCTGGTCAATACGCTCACTGATGATCTGTGCGTCATACGCCCAGACCGGGCAACCATATTGCTGCGTCAGTGCCAGAAGATTGGCAGCGTTCAGCGCGGTGGAAGTATCATTTAAGGCGCGTGGCATAGAGAGTCCTGAGATCGGCAAAGAGGAAGTTGACCTGAGTATCGCCGATCCCTCTCTTGCTTGAAAATATCTGTTTCATACCAGTCTATTCATTTATGATATGGATATTGCCAGCCAAAACTCCTCTGCGGAGAACCCGATGCCCACCATTTCCCTGCGCCATATCGAAATTTTTCACGCCGTGATGACCACCGGTAACCTGACCGAAGCGGCGGCGTTGCTCAATACCTCTCAGCCAACGGTCAGCCGTGAGCTGGCACGTTGTGAAAAGCTGCTGAATTTACAGCTGTTTGAGCGCCTGCGTGGCCGTCTTTTTCCGACGGTTCAAGGCCTGCGATTGTTCGAAGAAGTGCAGCGTTCCTACTACGGGCTGGACCGCATCGTCAGCGCCGCAGAAGGCATCCGTCAGTTTGAACAGGCGCAGCTCTCCATTGCCTGCCTGCCGGTGTTCAGCCAGTCCCTGCTGCCGGCGGTGTGCAAACCCTTTCTGGACCGCTACCCGGACGTCAGTTTTAACATTGTGCCGCAGGAGTCACCGCTGTTGGAGGAGTGGCTGTCGGCGCAGCGCCATGACCTCGGGCTGACCGAAAATACCCATACGCCAGCCGGCACTGAGCGGCAACCGCTGCTGACGCTCAATGAAGTGTGCGTGCTGCCCGCCGGGCATGTATTGGCGGCCAAACAGTGTCTTACGCCAGAGGATTTTTCCGGTCACAACTTTATCAGCCTGTCAGCCACCGACAGCTACCGCCAACTGCTCGATTCGCTGTTCAATGAACATCAGGTGAACCGCCGTCTGGTGATGGAAACCCACAGTGCGGCGTCGGTGTGCAGCATGGTGCGCGAAGGCGTCGGGGTGTCGATAGTCAATCCGCTGACTGCGCTGGACTATGTCGAAAGAGGCGACAGTGGCATGGTGGTGCGGGAATTCAGCCTGCCAGTGCCGTTCACCGTCAGCCTGATCCGCCCGCTGCACCGCCCGGCCTCGGCGCTGGTCACGACTTTCATCGAACATTGCCACCAGCAGGCAGAGCGGTTTGCTCAGCGCCTTGAACAGGCGCGGGTGCAGTCATAAAATCACTGAATAGATCAGGGGGCAGGTTCTCATCAAACCTGCCTCCTGGACATGATGTTATGCCGTTAGCCTGAACGTCAGGCTACGGCTTTTTCCGCTTTCTTCGCCGCACGGCGGAAAGTCACAATACACAGCACAAACCCTACCAGACCAAGACCGGCGGCAGCCAACGGTACGGCAGTCAACCCCAGACCACGGGCAATCACTGCTCCGCCGACCCAGGCACCCAGCGCATTGCCGACGTTAAACGCCGCAATGTTGAGGGTAGAGACCAGATTCGGCGCGTTTTTACCGTACGTCACGACGTTAATCTGCAACGCCGGAACGGCGGCAAAACTGACCATCGCCCAGAAAAACAGCGTCACTTCGGCCGCCAGCAGGTTCACGCTGGTCCAGCTGAACAGCGCCGAGAACACGGCGATCAGCAGGAAAATCAGCGTCAGGGTTGCGCCAAGTCGCCAGTCCGCCAGACGCCCGCCAACCACATTACCTATCGTCAAACCAAGACCGATCAACAGCAGCGTCCAACTGACACCGTGCTCGGAAACGCCGGTGATTTCCGTCAGCATTGGGGCGATATAAGTGAACAGCGCAAACATCGCAGCGGAGAAAAACACGGTGATCGACAGCGATAACCACAGTCCCAGCCCGCGCAGCGCCCCCATCTCTTTGCGTAAGTCGGTCGGCTCTTCGTCTTTTTTATCCGGTAGATTTTTATACAATGCAAACAGCGAGGCCACACCGATGATCGCGACGGCCCAGAACGTGGAACGCCAGCCCAGTGCCTGCCCGAGTGCGGTGCCGAGTGGCACGCCCAGCACATTGGCCAACGTCAGGCCGGTGAACATCAGTGCCACGGCAGAAGCCCGGCGGTTAGGGGCCACCAGATTAGCGGCGACGACGGCACCGATACCAAAGAAGGCACCGTGACAGAGCGCGGTGATCACCCTCGCCAGCATCAGGAAGCCGTAGCTGTACGACAGAGCGCACATCAGGTTGCCGAAGATGAAGATCACCATCAGCAACAGCAGGGTTTTCTTGCGCGCCTATCATGGCGGTCAGTACCGCCATGATAGGCGCGCCGATCGCCACGCCCAGCGCGTATCCACTGATAAGCCAGCCCGCCAGCGGAATACTGACCTGTAAATCGTTCGCCACATTGGGCAACAACCCCATAATGACAAATTCGGTGGTGCCGATGGCAAATGCACTCAACGCCAGCGCCAGGAGTGAAACAGGCATAAAATTCCCCGTTGGTTTATTTATTATTGTTAGAACAATGTTGCATAGGGGCACAGAAATACCATGCAGATCACACTTTTGGCCAGTTTTGACGGTTGACGACGGCACAAATTGCCATGCAGTTAGAACTAATCTGATGATGTTTAAGGGGTTATGAAAATGTGTGTAAAGGTTTCAAAAAATAGTGCTGGCCGCGTTGAGCGCACTATTTTTCAGTCGTGAGCGACAGCCAGCGAGGATGCCCGGCGAACCACGCCACCAGAAAGTCCAGCAATGCCCGTAATGCAGCAGGCATTTGCCGCCGGGAAGCGTAAATCGCATAGATGCCCATATTTTGCGGCTGCCACTGCGGCAGCAACGCCACCAGTTGCCCGCTGGCGACCAGCGGCGCGGCAGAGTAATAAGGCTGCATCACAATGCCTGCGCCTTCCACCGCGCCAGTCAGCAGCACCAGTGATTCATTGGCGCTGAGATTGCCGCTGACCGGCACCGCCGTTTTCTCACCATCACGCTCAAACTGCCAAAGACTTTTACCGAAATAGCTGTAGGTCAGGCAGTTATGCAGCGCCAAATCCTGCGGTTTTTGCGGCGTGCCCTGGGCCGCCAGATAGGCCGGTGCCGCACACACCACTGACGGACACTGCGCCAGCGGGCGGGCAATCAGGTTGGGATCGAGATCGTTCGTGATGCGCAGCGCCAGATCGATGCGATCTTCCACCAGATTGATCGCCCGGCTCTCCAGTTGCAGATCAATGCTGACCTGCGGATGGCGGCGCAAGAACTCGGCCACGGCGATCACCACCGCCCCCTGGCCGAATGATTGCGAACAACTCAGGCGTAATAATCCGCGCAGGGCGTCATCCTGACTTTCCCCAACGCTGACCATCTCCGCCGCCACCGCCAGCATTTTCCGGCAACGCGCCAGCGTATTTTCACCGGCATCCGTTAAACTCAGTTTGCGGGTCGAACGGTGCAGCAGGCGTGCGCCGGACCATTTTTCCATCTCCGATAAATAGCGCGTCACCATCGCCCGCGACATATTCAGCGACTCGGCGGCACTGACCATACTTCCGCGTTCAACAATGGCGACAAAAACTTCAGCAGCGGTAATTCTGTCCATGGATATGTCCGGTTTATGCAACAAACAGTTGCGTATTATCCGGTTTTTCTCTCGCTTTATGCAACGTACAGTAGGTGCTTACCAAAGGTTATTTTTTGCTTCACTATTTTCTCTGAGGAAGTCTTATGCGTCTGAAAGCCATATGTTTGAAAACGATACGTTTGCAAAGATCCGCCCTGACCGCTGCGTTACTGCTCGGCACCAGCCTGTCCGCCCACGCCGCCGATTTAAAAATGGACGTCTATAATCCGGGTGAAAACAGCATATTCCCGGTGTCATCTGAAATCATCACCGGCGAAAAAGACGCGGTGTTAATCGACGCACAGTTCCAGCGCAACGACGCTGAAAAACTGGTGGAGAAGATCAAAGCCAGCGGCAAAAACCTGACCACGATTTATATCAGCCAGTCGGATCCCGATTTCTACTTCGGTCTGGATGTGATCCACGCGGCGTTCCCGAAGGCTAAAATCCTTGCCACTCAGGCCACCATCGATGAGATCAACGCCACCAAACAGGGCAAAGTCGCTTTCTGGGGCCCGCAGTTAAAAGACAATGCGCCGAAAGCAGTGATTGTCCCTGAAGCACTGAAAGGCAACGGTTTTGAGCTGGAAGGCAAAAAATTTGAAGTGAAAGGTCAGGTCGCCGACCGTACCTTCGTGTGGATCCCAGCGCTGAAAGCCGTCGTCGGCGGGGTGCTGGTTGATGGCAATAATATGCATCTGTGGGTGGCCGACAACCAAACGGTTGAATCTCGTCAGCAGTGGGTTGCTGCGCTGGATCAGATCACCGCACTGAAACCGTCCACCGTCGTACCGGGACACTTCCTGCCGGGCGCACCGCATACGCTGGAGTCGGTTAAATTCACTAAAGACTATCTGCTGACGCTGGAAAAAGCGTTGCCGAAAGCCAAAGACTCCACCGCCCTCATCGCCGCGATGAAAGGCCATTATCCGCAATTGAAGGATGATTCTTCGCTGCTGATGAGCGCCAAGGTATTGAAGGGTGAAATGAAGTGGCCGCAGTAAATTTTCAGTTCTGATTATGACTGCCCTCCAACCCCCTTCACAGAGGGGGTTTGAGGTATGGCAAACAACGTCTGTTGCCGAAAAAAGATCACATTACCCGCACAAATGGCCCTTCGGCCTGCACGTTCATACCAAACCCGCAGTCGCCAATGGTGTGTAGATTGACCTGTTCGGCGGCGAAATCCAGGTTAACCACGCACTGACCACCACCGGCATTTTTATCGTCAGCCTCGCGATACTCCGCTTTGCCCTCTTTGACCGCCGTCACGACCGAAAACTCACCGGTGTTTGGACCGTAGTAGAGTGACATCAGCCCCATGTACATGCCGCTGAAATCGATTCTAAACTGTGCTTCTTCCGCTTTGACACTGACTTCATTCCAGTTGCCGTAGCCGGCATATTGCCAGTACTCACCCGCCACGCTCTCGGCCGCAGGCAGGGCATCAAGCTTCGGTTTGATCTGGCTGAGATTGTATTGGGATTTCTGATTTTCCGGCGCCAGCATCAGCCAGGCTTTGGCTTTGCGGTACTGCCCCTGACGGATATAGGTCAGCGCAATGTTGTTATAAGCCGTGGCGATGCTCTCCTGCGGTTTGTGGCAAAATTCACTCCATGCCACCTGATCGCGAAAAACTTCACGGGCTTTATCGAACTGGCCCTGCTGATAGGCGACTTTCCCTGCGGAGGCATAAATCCCGGCTTTCAGGCAATCGCCGTTGATATCAGGTTCATCGATTTTCGCCAATGCCTGAAGACTGAACGACCATCCTGCCATCAGCAGCAAACTCAACACCACTCTCATCAAACACCCTTTTCTTAATGCGGAATTGAACTTTACCGCAGGAAAAACATCCTTACATGTAGGCCATTGCCCTCTCGCGCTGGCTCACTCATTCTGGGATGATTACGCATCACTACCTAAATATCTTTAAACATGGCAATTATGACTAATAAACCTGGAAAATCGGCACCGTGGCGTGCCGTCTGGCAGTTGATTAAGCCTTATTGGCTCTCGCAAGAGAAGTGGCGTGCCTGGGGCATGTTGACTGCTATCGTTATTCTTTCACTGGCCAGCGTCTATCTTAGCGTCCAAATCAATGAATGGAGCCGGGTGTTTTATGACGCCCTGCAAAACAGAAACTATCCGGTGTTCAAAGCCCAGCTGTTTAAATTCACCTGGCTGGCATTGCTGTTTATTGTCATTGCCATCTATAAAGTTTACCTGACGCAGGGCCTGCAAATGAGCTGGCGGCGCTGGATGACCCAAGAGTATATGGACAAGTGGCTGGGCAATCACGCCTATTATTACACCGAGTATCAGCATCAGGTGGATAACCCCGACCAGCGTATCTCCGATGACCTCAATGCGTTGACCAGCGGCACCCTCTCCCTGACACTTGGGCTGCTGTCGAGCGTGGTGACCCTGTTCTCCTTCGTGTTTATTTTGTGGTCGATCAGCGGGCCGTTAACCTTCGCCATCTCTTCGCATGAGATCACAATTCCCGGCTATATGCTGTGGTTTGCCCTGCTGTACGCCGTGGTAGGCTCGGTGATTGTCTGGTGGGTGGGTAAGCCGCTGGTTCGCTTAGGATTTAACCAGGAGTGGTTCGAAGCGAACTTCCGTTTCGGCCTGATCCGTATCCGTGAAAACAGCGACGCCATTGCCCTGTATCACGGGGAAAAAAGCGAGCGCGAACAACTGACCGGCAAGTTTGATTCGATTAAAACCAACTGGTGGTCGATCATGAAGGTCACCCGTAGCCTGAACGTGGCATCGACCTTCTACGCCCAGTTCGCCAACATTTTCCCGATCCTGGTGGCCTCACCGCGCTACTTCTCCGGCGCTATTCAGATGGGTGCGCTGATGCAAATCGCCTCGGCATTTGGTCAGGTACAAGGCTCACTCTCGTGGTTTATCAACGCCTTCTCCGATCTCGCCAGCTGGAAAGCCTGCGTTAACCGTCTGGCCGGTTTCAATGCGGCAATCGATCAGGTCAACGCGCAGCCACGCGGTATCAGCGTGCGTGAATCGGACAGTGTTGATCTGCAACTCGACGATTTAACCCTGAAATTGCCGAACGGCAGCCCGCTGTTTTGCAATGTTTCAGCCAGCCTGAATGCCGGTGAACGCGTACTGATCGCCGGCCCGTCGGGTTGCGGAAAATCGACGTTACTGCGCGCCATTGCCGGTATCTGGCCTTACGGCACGGGCAGTATTCATCTTGCTGCGGGGAAAACACATCTGTTCCTGCCGCAGCGCAGCTATATTCCGATTGGTACCCTGCGCGAAGCGCTGAGTTACCCCGATTCCAGCCGTGACTACACTGACGACCAGTTGAATAAAGTACTCGATCAATGCTGCCTGCCGCATCTGCAAAGCGTGCTGGATGATTATGCTAACTGGAGCCAGCGCCTGTCGCCGGGCGAACAGCAGCGTCTCTCCTTTGCCCGTGCCCTGCTGATTCAGCCGGCTATTTTGTTCCTCGACGAAGCCACCAGCGCGCTGGACGACGAAACCGAGCAGCGCATGTACAGCCTGCTGGTGAGCGAGCTGCCAGACACCTCGGTAATCAGCGTCGCGCACCGTAACAGCGTGGCAAAATATCATCAGCACTGCTGGCGCTTCAAACGTCAGGAAGACGGCGGCAGCCTGTTCTCTTCATCCGCATTACTGCCTGAGTAAACTGACGGTATCTGTATAAACCAAACCCCTTTCATACGGGGTTTGGTTGTTTTGCTTTTATTCACCTAAAACCCTTCACAGCGCACAAAAGTCCGCGGTTTATTTGTCCAAATGTATACTCAGCTATACAATTAAGCATCTAACCGGAGGGCTGATGAAACTCGACAAAACCTCGTTCGTACCGCTGTATCTACAGATAGAACAGCAGCTTACTGAAAAAATTTCCGCCGGTAAGATCAAGCCCGGTGACCCGATCCCAACCGAAGCGGCGTTGTGCGAAATTTATGGCGTCTCACGCATGACCGCACGCAAAGCGGTGGACTATCTGGTGCGGCAGGGCCGGGTGGAACGCTTTCGCGGGCGCGGTACTTTTGTGGTCAAAAAACGCCACATCGCCAAAGTGAATCTGCCGCTCGACCGCCATCTAACCGCCAGTGAACTGGCGGTGGAGATCAATCAACCGATTGAAAACCGCGTGCTGGAGTTCAAACGGATCAGCGCCAATGCGGAGATCGCTGCCGCACTGAATGTGCCGGTGGGAACGGAGATGCATTTTATGGTGCGCCTGCGTCTGCTCGGGGAGGAGCCGTTTGTCTATGAGCAGTGTTGGCTGCTGGCTGACCCGTTCCCCGACATGACGCGGCAACACCTGACCCACTCCAAATATGCCTATTTGCGCTCAAAAGGTTTCGAACCGGCGGGCAGCAATAAAGAGATCTCAGCCGAATTGCCCTCCAATCAAATCCGGCTGGCGCTGAATCTGTCACGCGATGAACCGGTACTGCACTCGCGTGCGGTGTCTGAATTCACCGACGGCAAAGCCTTCGAAGTGTCCGATGTCTATTACAATCAGCAGCATTACAGTTTTACGATTTGGGCCGAGGTGAAAGACATAAAAAAAGGCTGACCAGAGGGTCAGCCTTGAGATGTGCTGGCGGCTCTGTCAGCTAATCCCGGACAGCTCCGCCTTCACCAGATTTGCCACCTGTTCGACCTGCGGTCCGTAGATCACATGCACGTCATTGTCCGTAACCCGCTTCACGCCCATCGCACCGGTTTTCAGCAGGGTATCGTCCTGAACCTGCGCCATGTCTTTGACCTTCACCCGCAGACGGGTAAAGCAGCAGTCGACCTGTGCAATATTGCCTTCGCCGCCCAGTCCCAGAATAATATTCCTGGTCTTCTCGTTACCCTGCGCCGGTTTAGCGCGCTCTTCGGCATCATTCTCATCTTCACGCCCCGGCGTTTTGACCTGCATTCGCAAGATCACCCAGCGGAAGCTGAAGTAATAGATCGGGGCATAGATGATCCCCAGGATCAGCGGATACCACCAGTGGGTTTTCGCGCCGCCCAACACGCCGAAGATCAGGAAGTCGATCGCCCCGCCCTGCACGTTACCGATCATCACGTGGAACATCTGCATCAGCACAAACGAAATGCCGGTCAGTACCGCATGCATGACGTACAGCACCGGCGAGACAAAGATGAAGCAGAACTCCAGTGGTTCAGTGATACCGGTGGTGAAAGAGGCCAGCGCCCCCGCCAGCATCAGCGCTTTAACGCGTCCTTTATGTTCGGGACGTGCGCAGTGATACATCGCCAGCGCCGCGGCCGGTAACCCAAACATCATGACCGGAATTTTACCCTGCGCCAGGAAACGCGTGGCCTGTTGTGTGACCTGATCGGTGATTGCCCCCGGATCCGCCAGCGACGCATTGAAGATATTCAGCGCCCCGACGATGCTTTGGTTATCCACCGTCGTCACTCCGCCAATCGGGGTGAAACGCACGGTTTCATTGATGATGTGATGCAAACCTGTTGGGATCAGCAGGCGTTCAGAAGCAGCATAAATAAAGGTGCCGATCTCGCCGGTGCGGCCAATCAGCTCACCGACCCACTGAATGCCTTGCGCGATGGTTGGCCAGATTAATGACATCAGCACGCCGACAATCGGCAGGACCAACACTGTGATAATCGGCACAAAACGCCGTCCGCCAAAGAAGGCAATCGCCGTGGGCAGCACGATAGTATAGAAGCGGTTGTGCAGCCACATGGTGATCAACCCCACCAGCACCCCACCCAGCACACTCATGTTGTAGGTGAAGATCCCCAGCGTATTGGTGAACTCCGCCGCATAGATCATCGCATCGCTTTCAGTCATGCCTTTGGCGGTGAGTTTGGCGACGGTAATGGTCTCCGGCGTAATGTTCTGCGCCAGCAGGCTATAATTAACGCCAACGTGCAGACCGACGAAGCCAATCACTGCAGCAAAGGCTGCCGTCGCTTTTTCTGCATTGGCCAGCCCCATGGCCGTGGCGACGGCAAAGAACAGCGGTAAATTGGCAAACAGCGCGCCCGATACCTGACGAATAAAACCGATCACCAGTTGCAGCGATTTTATCTGCGCGAACGCCTCCCCGGTCACCGCCGGATTTTGTAACGCCGCCGCCAGCCCGAGAAAAATCCCCGCAGCGGCGATCACTGAAATCGGCGTCATCAGCGCTTTACCCAAATCGTGGATTTTGCTGCCTAATTTCATCATCCGTTTCCCCTGAGTCAATTGACGAAAAAAACGCCGTTAATTGAGTAAAGTCATAGAATGTATAGTTGTATAGACATAATAGTCAGGAGTATGAAAGGGATCACAGTTTGGCGACGTAAGTGACATAAATCACAAAGTAACGCGTCAGTCCGCCATTAATAAGTATTAAATTTCGTGACATTCATCACAAAATATTAACATCCACAACGCATCACGCCCTCAGTGTATTGCTCTGAAAATTTGACTGTAACACCAATCATCACTTAATAATTTGTCTGATCATTTTTTAGATATTCTGTTTTATTCCTCTTTAACCTTAGTAAAACAGGGTTTACAGGCTCACGAGCCTTTTATCTTTTGACGTATTCCGTCATCGGTCATAACGATAAGTTTACAGAGCGAAATCACCGGCTGGCGTAGAGTGAGGCACTTGTTGAGAATGATTGTTCTCAAATCTCACAGAGAGCCAATTCTATGCGCCTGAAGGTTTTTTCACTCAGTACCCTGGTCCTGCTGAGTGCGTGTGACGGATCCGCCGGATCTGCCGCGCCTGCGGCCCGACCACCGGCAGTTAATGTCGTCACACTGCATTCCCAATCCGTCGCCCTCACGACCCGCTTACCCGGCCGTACCACCGCCGTTCGCAGCGCACAGGTGCGCCCGCAGGTCAGCGGGGTGATTCAAAAACGGTTGTTCGTCGAAGGCGGCGAAGTCAAAGCCGGAGATCAGCTCTATCAGATTGACCCAACGTCCTACCAGGCGGCTTACGATCGCGCGATGGCCACCTGGCAAAGTGCTGCCGCCACAGCCAAACGCTATAAACCGCTGGTCGAGGCGCACGCCGTGAGCCAGCAGGATTATGACAACGCCTTCGCCGCCGAACGTGAAGCCGCCGCCGATGTAGAAACCGCCCGCGTTAATTTGCAATACACCAAAGTTTACGCCCCTATCTCAGGCCACATTGGCCGTTCGCTGTTTACGGAAGGTGCACTGGTAACCAGCGGGCAAACATCGCAGTTGACGACCATCGACCAGCTCAACCCTATCTACGTTGACGTCAACGAATCTTCACTGGATCTGCTGCGGCTGCGCCGCGCACTGGCGTTAGGTCAATTACAGTCGGTGGGTGACAACGCGGCCAAAGCGACGCTGACGCTTGAAGATGGCAGCCAGTATGCCCTGCCGGGCAAGCTGGAATTCTCTGAAGTCACCGTGTCGCAAAGCACCGGTACCGTGACCCTGCGTGCCTCCTTCCCTAATCCACACAATGAGTTGCTGCCGGGCATGTTTGTTCATGCCGAGCTGCAACAGGGCGTTGATGACAAAGGCATTCTGGTCCCGCAGGAAGCGATTTCGCATGATGTGAAAGGCGCCCCTTATGTCTGGCTGGTAAAACCGGACAGCACGGTTGAACAACAGCCCATCACCACTGGCCAAATGATGTCAGGCGACTGGCTGGTCACCGGAGGATTGCATAACGGCGACCGGGTGGTGACCGACGGACTGCAAAATATCAGAACCGGTACCAAAGTCAGCGCCAGCGAACGGAAAACCAGCGCCCCGACCGCCGACAACAATATGTCGACGACCGATCCCTCCGCGCAATAAGGGTTACGCATGTCTACTTTCTTTATTAATCGCCCCGTATTCGCCTGGGTCGTTGCCATCGTCATCATGATTGCCGGTGCGTTGTCTATCATGAAACTGCCGGTGAACCAGTATCCGAATATTGCGCCGCCCGCCATTTCAGTCAGCCTGACCTATCCCGGTGCGTCGGCCCAGACGGCGCAGGACACCGTGGTTCAGGTGATTGAGCAGCAGCTTAACGGACTGGATAACCTGCGTTACATTGAATCGCAAAGTAACAGCGATGGCAGCGCCAGCATTATTGCCACCTTCGATCAGGGAACGGATCCAGATATCGCGCAGGTTCAGGTACAGAACAAAGTGTCGCTGGCCGAATCGCAGTTACCGACGGAAGTCATTAATCAGGGGATCCGTGTCGCCAAGTATCAGGCCAACTTTATGATGGTGGTCAGCCTGATTTCGAAAGACGGCAAGATGAGCAACGCCGACCTCAGTAACCTGCTGGTGACCAAGCTTGAAGACGCCATTGTCCGCACCAAAGGCGTCGGTGACTTCCAGGTGCTGGGCTCTGAGTACGCCATGCGTATCTGGCTTGATCCTGCCAAGTTATACAAATATTCACTGATCCCAAGCGATGTCAGCACGGCGATCTCTGCGCAAAACGTTCAGGTCTCCTCGGGTTCACTCGGCGGCCTGCCGACGGTTAAAGACAGCAAACTCAACGCAACCATTATTGGTAAAACCCGCTTCGACAGTGTGAAGCAGTTCCAAAATATCCTGCTGAAGGTGAATACGGACGGCTCGCAGGTGCGCCTCAGTGATGTGGCTAACGTGGCACTGGGACCCGAAAGTTATTCTATCTCCTCAACGCTTAACGGCAGCCCATCGACCGGGATTGCCCTGCGACTGGCGAGCGGTGCCAACGTGCTGGACACGGCTAAAGGGGTGGAGAAAACCTTAAGCGATTTGCAAAGCTCCCTGCCAGATGGCGTTGAGGTGAAATATCCTTACCAGACCGCACCGGTGGTCAGCGCCTCGATTGAAGAAGTGGTGAAAACACTGATCGAAGCCATCGTGCTGGTGTTCTGCGTGATGCTGCTGTTCCTGCAAAATCTGCGTGCGACGCTGGTCACTACGCTGGTGGTGCCGGTGGTTCTGCTCGGGACTTTCGGTATTCTGGCGGCGGCGGGGTATTCCATCAATACGCTGACCATGTTCGGGATGGTGCTGGCGATAGGCTTGCTGGTGGATGATGCGATTGTGGTGGTGGAAAACGTCGAACGCGTGATGACCGAAGAGAAGCTGTCACCGAAAGACGCCACCATCAAATCGATGAAGCAAATCCAGGGGGCGCTATTTGGTATCGCGTTGGTGCTCTCCGCCGTGCTGGTACCGATGGCCTTCTTCGGCGGTTCCACCGGGATTATATATCGTCAATTCTCCATCACTATCGTGTCGGCGATGGCCCTGTCCGTGCTGATGGCACTGATTTTCACCCCGGCACTATGTGCCACCATCATCAAACACAACGACAAGGAGAAATCTCAAAAGGGCTTCTCCGGCTGGTTCAACCGTACTTTTGATAAAGGAACGGTGCGCTATACCCGCAGCGTCGCCACGGTGATCTCCCGCCGCCGCCTGTTTATGGGGCTTTATCTGCTGATGGTTATTGCCACCGGGTTTATGTTCACCCGCGTTCCCACCACCTTTTTACCCGATGAAGATCAGGGGGTGATGATGGTTCAGGCGACCTTACCCGCCAATGCCTCAGCCCAGCGCACCCAACAGGTACTGGACGATGTACGCAACTACCTTCTGACCCAGGAAGGCAGTTCGGTAAAATCTGTGTTTACGGCCAATGGTTTCAGCTTTGCCGGTCGTGGGCAGAACGTGGGGATCGCTTTCGTGATGCTGAAAGACTGGAGCCTGCGTAAGGACAGCAATCTTAAAGTTCAGGCACTCGCAGGCCGTGCGATGGCACACTTTGGGCAGCTTAAAGATGCGCGGGTGTTTGCTTTTGTGCCACCTGCGGTGATGGAGCTGGGTAACGCCACCGGCTTCGATTTCTTCCTGCAAGACACCAACGGCCGGGGCCATGAGGCACTGATGGCAGCGCGCAATCAGTTCCTGCAACTGGCCGCCGGGGACCCACGCCTGACTGCCGTGCGTCCGAATGGGATGGAAGATGAACCGGAATATCAGCTGTCGATTGATGACGAGCGTGCGCAGGCTTTGGGTCTGAGTATGGACGACATCAACAATACCCTGTCGGCGGCGTGGGGTTCAGCCTACGTCAACCAGTTCATGTACAACGACCGTGTAAAACGTGTCTACATCCAGGGCAAAGCGGCTTCGCGCGTCACCCCGGAAGATTTGGGCCAGTGGTATTTCCGCAACAGTAGCGGTGACATGGTGCCATGGAGCGCGTTCGGCAGCGGAAAATGGGTCTATGGCTCCCCACGTTATGAGCGTTTCAACGGCGTTTCTGCTGTTGAACTGATGGGTTCACCGGCGCCGGGTTACAGCTCAGGGGACGCCAATAAAGCGGTGATGGAGATCGCCGCCAAACTTCCTGCGGGCTATAAAGTGGCGTGGCACGGCTTATCGTATGAAGAACAGCTTTCCGGTTCCCAGACGCCAGCGCTTTATACGCTGTCAATTATCGTCGTGTTCCTGTGCCTGGCAGCGCTGTATGAGAGCTGGTCTATTCCGTTCTCCGTTCTGCTGGTGGTGCCGCTGGGCATTCTCGGCACCATTGGTGCGGTGCTGATCCGTGGGTTGTCCAATGATGTGTTCTTCCAGGTGGGCCTGCTGACGACCGTCGGGCTGGCGGCGAAAAACGCCATCCTGATTGTCGAGTTTGCCAAAGAACTGCATGAGAAGGAGGGAATGGCGATCATTGATGCGGCGGTGGAAGCGGCCAAGTTGCGTATCCGCCCGATCATCATGACCTCGATGGCCTTTATTCTCGGCGTCCTCCCGCTGACCATTTCAAGCGGCGCAGGGGCAGGAAGCCAGCACTCGATTGGTACGGCGGTCGTCGGCGGCATGATCACGGCCACTTTCCTGGCGATTTTCTTTGTACCGATGTTTTACGTGCTGATCGTGAATTTTTTCACCCGCAAGACCCAAACACACGATAAAGCGCGTCCTGCTCCAGAGGTGACTCATCATGAATAAAACCCCTTTCACGCTAACGCTGGCCAGCGCGTTTTCACTGACTCTGCTGGCAGGCTGCACCATGGCGCCGGATTACCAGCGCCCAGCTTTGCCGGTCGCCAGCAACTGGAGTACAGACAGCGGCAGCCAACCGACTAAAGCCGACGAGATCGGCTGGAAGCAGTACTTCAATCAACCCGCCATGCATCAGTTGATCACCATGGCGCTGGCCAATAACCGCGATCTTCGCGTCGCGGCATTGAATGTTGATACTGCCCGCGCCTCATTCCAGATTGACCGCGCCGCTCTGCTGCCAACGCTGAATGCCAGCAGCAGCCAAACGTCGGAGCATCTGCCAGGGGGATTGTATTCAACCCAAAACAGCGGGCCGGTAACGTATCAACAATACAGCGCCAGTCTGGGCGTGACCTCCTACGAGGTTGACCTGTTTGGCCGCCTGCGCAGTTTGCGCAATAAAGGGCTGGAAACCTATTTGGCAACCGCCGCCACGCAGCGCGCCACGCAAATCACGCTGGTGTCTGAAGTGGCGTCAGGGTATCTGAGTCTGGCGTCGGATAACGACCTGTTGAAGCTGGCGATCAACACCGCCAATAGCCAAAACAACTCTTATCAGCTAACCAAACGCAGTTACGACGCGGGCGTCAGTACGTCGCAGGACCTGGTGCAGGCAGAAACCACCGTGCGCAGTGCGCAGGCGGATATTGCCCAATATACACGGCAGGTCAGGCAAGATGTTGATGCACTGACGTTGCTGGTTGGCGCCACTATTCCGTCGAACCTGCTGGCCGATGCCACGCTGGACAAAAACTGGAATTTCCCGGCGACACCCGCCGGATTGCCCTCTGACCTGCTGACACGACGCCCGGATATTATCTCGGCTGAACATACCCTCAAGGCGGCCAACGCGGACATCGGCGCCGCCCGGGCGGCCTTCTTCCCGAGCATTACGCTGACCGGTTCTGCCGGTACGCAAAGCGGCAGCCTGAGTAAACTGTTTGACGGCGGCACCGGCGCATGGTCATTCGTGCCATCGATCAACATCCCCCTCTTCGATGCGGGCGTGAACCAGGCCAATCTGGACATTGCCAAAGACACCAAGCAAATCGACATTGCCAATTACGAGAAAGCGATCCAAACCGCGTTTAAGGAAGTCTCAGACGGCTTAGCCGGTGAAGCCACCTACAAAGACGAGGTGCTGGCCCGCCAGCAGGACACCGATGCCAACCAGCGTAATTTCGACCTGTCGCAAATGCGTTTTAAAGCCGGTGTCGACAACTACCTCAGCGTACTGGTGGCACAGCGTTCGCTTTACGCCACCCAGCAAACGCTGATCACCACCCGCCTCGGCCAGTTGAATCAGGACATTACGCTGTATAAAGCACTGGGCGGTGGCTGGAAGGAGTAACGGTGGGATCTCATCGAAAACGCCGACGGACGTCGGCGTTTTTGCCTCTTTATCATTCCTCATACGGCACTTCATTTTGTGCCGTATTGGCGATCCTCCCCTAACATTCCCAAAATCTGCGCCAGCACATCTTGCGGTTTTTCCAGTACCGCCAGATGCGTTTTGGCGTTTTCGAGGCGTTTCACATCGAAGAAATCATGCTGCGACGCGAATCGTTGTTGCAGGCTCAGGTAATCGTCATTTCTGTCGAGGGAATAAATGTGCCACATTTTCGGTGGATTCTTGAGTTGCGCGAGGCGCTGCAGCGGTGAACCGTAGTGAAGATAGGCGTCACGGATAACCTGACCGGCGAGCCGCCAGAGTTGGAAACTGGACTCGGCCATCTCGGTTTTCATATGGTGAATCATGGTCGGCGAGTGACTTCCTGCCAGCCAGAATTCGAACAGTTGATCCCGTGCGTGGAGCCATTGATCTTCACGTTGCATTTGATCAATGGAGGTGAAGAATTCAGGCGCAGGGTGATTCATGATCCAATCGAGAAACACCGCCGCAGGAGCGCGTTCTTGCAAACGCTCCAGCAGATCTACGGCGGCCCAACTCGCATGGGCGACCGACACCGGCACCACCCGCTTCAGGCCTAAATGGTTAATCAGCGCCAGTGCGTCTTCAACCAATGACGTACCGTCAAAATCGTTGCCATCCGTGGAGGATTTTCCATGCCCGCGCCAGTCAATACTGACCACCCGACAGTGTGGCGCAGCCAGCGTGGCAAAGTCAGTGAAGACAGATTTCGGCTGGCACCAGCCCGGCATTAAGAACAGCGTCGTATCACCTGAACCGCTGTCCTGATAATCAATCTGCGCATGAAATGTGGAGAGAATCGGCATTTGGCATCCTGTCACGAAATGAGTGAGTGACCACCCTAGCCGATTCCTTTGGAGTTTAACAAGAATATTCTTGTTAAATTAATTCCTGCTGCCGGTCATTCACCCACATCTCCATTCCATCCTCCGCCGAGTGCGGCGATAAGCTTCACGCTGGTGACCATCTGGGTGCTGAGCAACGACAACACGTTTTGTTGCTGGGAGAGGCTGGTGTTTTCGGTGCTGGCGACGTCGAGATAGTCGATCATTCCGGCCTGATACTGGTTGTAGGTCACCCGGGCTGACTCTTTGGCGGCGTCGGCGGCGCGTTGCTGGGCCAGCGTTTGCGCGTCAAGGGTATGCAGCTCAACCAGATAATCTTCCACTTCCTGCAAGGCACCCAACACACTCTGGCGATACGCCGCGACCTGCGCATCATAGGCGGCTTCGGCCTGGGTCACTTTGCTGCTCGTCGCGCCAAAGTCGAGGACCGTCTGGCTGAGTTGCGGCCCCAGCGACCAGACACGGTTCGGCAGGGAGAACAGATTATGGAAAGCGTCGCTGGTGAAGCCACCGCTGGCGCTGAGCGTCAGGTCCGGGTAATAGGCTGCGGTAGCCACACCGACGGCGGCGTTGGCCGACGCCATGGTGCGTTCAGCCGCCGCGATATCCGGGCGGCGTTGCAGCAGTTGCGACGGCAGGCCCGGCGGGATCGCCGGTAAGGTGAATTTGATTTCGCGGGCCGTCAGGGTGAACTGTGCAGGCGGTTTGCCCATCAGCACCGCAATGGCGTGCTCCATCTGTGCGCGCTGCCACTGCACCTGCAACGCCGAGGCGCGGGCGCTTTCCAGCTGGGTTTGTGCCTGCGCCAGCGTAGCGCGCGACGTATTGCCGCCGGTATATTGATTTTGAATAATGGTTTGATAACGCTCATAGGCCGCAATACTGCGGTTATACAGCGCGATTTGTTCATCCATCACCCGCAGCTGGAAATAGTCCTGCGCCAGTTCGGACTGCGCGCTGAGCGTGGCGTCCGCCAGATCGGCCTTGCTGGCCTGCGCGCTGGCTTTATCCTCTTCGACCGTGCGGCGCAGTTTGCCCCACAAATCCAGCTCCCAGCTGGCGCTGAGTTCGGTGGATTGTTTTTTAGTCACCGCCTGCGATGTCCCGCTGCGGGTACTGCCCACGGTGGCGTCAACGGACGGATAGAGCCCGGAGCGCGCCTCGGTCACCAGTGCCTGCGCCTGCCGGTATTGGGCGGCATATTGCGCGACGTTCTGGTTGGAAATCTGCACCTGACTCAACAACGACGACAGTTCCGGGTCCTGATACACCGTCCACCAGTCGCCCCTGGTGTGATTGTCCTGCGGCACCGCCGCCGTCCAGCCTTTGGCCTCTTTGAACTCCAGCGACAGCGGAGCCGATGGCCGCTGATAATCCGGGCCAACGGTACAGGCACTGACCAGCAACGCCAGCGCCAGAGGCGCAAGACGAAAAATAGCAGCATGCGAGTTACGGGAAGTCATCAGAATCGTTTCGCTTTTCAAAGAATCAGTCATGTGAGAATTAGTCATGTGAATCGGCCTGTGGTGAGGACGCATGAGGACGCAGGCGATGCCAGAAACGGCGTGTCGCCCGGCTCGAACGGTCCATATACAGATAGACCACCGGCGTAGTGAACAGAGTCAGTATCTGGCTAAGCGCCAGGCCGCCAGCAATGGCCAGCCCCAGCGGGCTGCGCAGATCGGCATCACCGCCGCTGCCGAGCGCCAGCGGTAAGGCACCGAAGAACGCGGCCAGCGTGGTCATCAGGATCGGGCGAAAGCGCATCAGGCAAGCCTGAGTGATCGCCTGCTGCGGCGAGAGCCCGAGGCGGCGTTCGGCATCAAGCGCGAAGTCGATCATCATGATCGCGTTCTTCTTCACAATGCCGATCAACAGCAAAATGCCGATCAACGCGATCACCGTCAACTGCGTATTGGTCAGCAACATCAGCAGCAATGCGCCCAGGCCCGCAGAAGGCAGCGTCGAGAGAATGGTCAGCGGGTGAATATAGCTTTCATACAACATACCCAGCACGATATACACCGCCGCCAGCGCGGCGAGGATCAACCACGGCATCATGCTGACCGAGGAGTCAAACGCCTGTGCGGTACCGGCAAATCCGGCCTGAATAGTGTCCGGCAGACCAATCTGCGCCATCGCCGTTTTGATCAGCCCTTGCGCATCGCCAAGCGCCACGCCGTCAGACAGATTAAAGGCCAGCGTGGTGGTCGCCGACTGCCCCTGATGCGCCACTGACAGCGGCGCGTTGGCTCCGCTGAACTGAGTAAAGGCGGAGAGAGGCACTTGATCGCCGGCATCAGTGATGACATACAGCTGATTGAGCACGTCAGGATCACTGGTGTAGTCGGCGGTCAGGTTCATCACCACGTGGTACTGGTTGAGCGTTTTGTAGATGGTGGCGATCTGCCGCTGGCTGAACGCGTTGTTGAGCAGCGTGTCGATCATCTTGATATTGACCCCAAGGCGCGACGCCTTGTCGCGGTCAATGGTCAGCATCACTTCCTGGCCGCCGGTCTGTGAATCCGTGTCTACGCCGGTCAGTTGCGGCAGTTTCTCCAGCGCGGCTTTCACTTTCGGCGCCCATTCGCGCAACAGCGACAGATCATCCGCCTGCAGACTGTACTGGTATTGCGCATTGGCGCTGCGTGCACCGACGCGTAAATCCTGTGCAGCCATCAAAAATAGCTGCGCCCCGGCCAGTTTGCTGGTTTTCGCCATCAGCCGGTTGGCCACTTCATTGGCGTTGGCGCTGCGCTGTTTATAATCTTTCAGCCGCACAAAGAACATCGCGGTATTACGCGAACCAAAACCACCGCTGCCCGCCGAACTCATCACCGCGTCAACGGCCGGGTCGTCCTGAATAATTTTGCTGTATTGCAGCACTTTTGGCTGAATCGACTGGAATGAGGTGTTCTGATCGGCGCGCATCATGCCCATCAGCATGCCGGTGTCCTGATTGGGGAAGAAGCCCTTTTCCACCACGGTATACAGATAAAAGTTGAGCATAATCGTCAGCAGCAAACCGAACAAAGTGATGAGCTGATGACGCATCACCCAGCCGAGCGCGGCGGCGTAGCTCGCCAGCAGGCGGTTAAGCGCCCGCTCAATAATGCGGTAAATGCGCGGCTGGCGCTTTTCCACCGCCGGTTTACGCCGCAGAAAACGGGCACAAAGCATCGGTGTCAGGCTCAGTGACACCAGCATCGAGATGATCAGCGACACGGTGAGCGTGACGGCGAATTCACGGAACAAGCGCCCGAGGATCCCGCCCATCAGCAGCAGCGGAATAAACACCGCAATCAGCGAGAGCGTCATCGACAATACGGTAAAGCTGACTTCCTGCGCCCCTTTGATGGCGGCGCGTACGGGTCCCAGCCCTTCCTCAATGTGACGGGTGATATTTTCCAGCACCACAATGGCATCATCGACCACAAAACCGGTGGCAATGATCAGCGCCATCAGCGACAGATTATCCAGGCTGTAGCCCAGCAGGTACATCACCGAACACGTGCCGATCAACGAGACCGGCAGCGCCAGCGCCGGGATGATCACCGCCTGCAAGTTGCGCAGGAAAACGAACACCACCGCAATCACCAGAAAAGTGGCCTCCATGAGAGTCACTTCCGTGGCGCGCAGTGAGCCGGAGATGGTGCCCGAGCGGTCGAGCGCGATGTGCAGTTCGACGTCACCCGGCAGGTTCTCTTCCATCTGAGGCAGTGCGGTTTTAATGGCCTGAATCGTCTCCAGCATATTGGCGCCGGCAGAACGGGTGACGCCAATCATCACCGAAGGCGTGCTGTTGTAATAGCCGACGTTGTACTTATCTTCCACCGAATCATACACATTGGCGATATCACTCAGACGAATAGCCGCGCCTTTGATGTACGTCACAATCAACGTTTTGTACTGCGCCGCCGTGCTTTGCTGCCCGTTCCCCTCAATCATCCAGGACTGGCTGGAGCCTTGCAAAACCCCCTTTGGCAGATTGGTGGTGCTGTTGGCAATCGCGGAGCGGATGGTGTCAAGAGAGATACCGTAATGGCTGATGGCTTCCGGGCGCAAATCGATACGCACACCGGGCAGCGCCGAGCCGACCAGCGACACCTGACCGACCCCGTTCACCTGGGCGATTTTCTGTTGCAGCTGGCTGGAGGCGATGTCGTACAGCTCTCCTTTGCTGCGGGTGGCCGAGGTCAGCGACAGCATGATGATCGGCGCATCGGACGGGTTGGCTTTACGGTAGGTCGGCAGCGACGGCATGCTGCTTGGCAACAAGGCGCGTGAAGCGTTGATCGCCGCCTGCACGTCACGTGCTGCACCGTTAATTTCACGATCGAGGTCGAACTGCAACACCACCGAGGTGGTGCCCTGAGAACTGCTTGAGGTCATTTCGCTGACACCCGCGATCTGCCCCAATGCCCGTTCAAGCGGCGTCGCCACCGTGGCGGCCATGGTTTCCGGGCTGGCACCGGGCAGGCTGGCGCTGACCATGATCACCGGCAGATCCACCTGCGGCAGCGGCGCAACCGGCAACAGGCGGTAACCGAGCAGGCCCAGTAGCACGATGGCGCCGGTCAGCAGCAGCGTCGCCACCGGGCGGAAGATGAAAAAGCGCGAGATATTCATCTATTCATTACCCGCCGGCGGTTGGCTGGCCTGGTTTTTTTCAGCCTGAAGCGCACGTTTTCTTTTCAAACGCGGGTTCCAGCGGGTCGCCAGACGGTCAAACATCAGGTAAATCACCGGCGTGGAGAACAGCGTCAGCAGCTGACTGAAGATCAGGCCGCCGACAATCACCAGCCCCAGTGGCTGGCGCAGTTCCGCACCGGATCCACTGGCCAGCATCAGCGGCAGCGCGCCGAGCAGCGCCGCCATGGTGGTCATCAGAATCGGCCTGAACCGCAGTAAACAGGCCTGATGGATCGCCTCACGCGGCGACATGCCGTGTTTGTTTTCGGCTTCGAGCGCAAAGTCGATCATCATGATGGCGTTTTTCTTCACGATGCCGATCAACAGGATCACGCCGATAAGCGCGATCAGGCTGAATTCGGTATTGGCGAACAGCAGTGACAGCAACGCCCCCACAGCTGCCGACGGCAGCGTCGAGAGGATCGTCACCGGATGAATAAAGCTTTCGTACAAGATACCGAGCACCACGTACATGGTGAGCAAGGCGGCGAGAATCAGCCACAGCGTATTGCCGGTGGCACTTTCAAACGACGACGCGGCCCCCTGATAGCGCAGGGTAATGCTGTCCGGCAGCGAGAGCCCGGCGGCCGTTTGCTTAATGGCCGCCTGTGCCTGTTCCAGTGAATAACCGTCTTTGAGGTTGAAGGAAACGGTCACCGCCGGAAACTGATTCAGCCGTGCCTGCAACAGTGCACCGGTTCGCATGTGGATTTTGGCAATAGAGGTCAGTTTGACCATGCCCGCCGTCGAACTGGTGGACGTCGTGGACGTGCCACTGGAAGAGGTGCTGGTGGTCGAACCCGACGCACTGGTGGAAGACGTGCTGTTCGCATCCGTCGCAGAGGAGGAGTCGGTGTTGCTGGTCGCCAGATAGATATCTTCAAACGAGGCCGGAGATTGCTGGAACTGCGGTGCCACTTCCAGCACCACGCGGTACTGGTTCGACTGGGTAAAAATGGTGGAAACCAGCCGCTGACCGAAGGCGTTATACAGCGCGGTATCGACGTCAGAAGCTGTAATACCAAAGCGCGCAGCAGCATCGCGGTCCAGCTCAACGTAAGCCACCTGCCCCTGATTTTGCAGATTACTGACCACGTCGCTGAATTCCGGCTGCTGACTGAGTTTATCAATCAGTTTTGGCGTCCAGGTGACCAGATTTTCGCTGTCGGCATCGTCGAGTGTGAACTGGTACTGGCTCGGCGTGACCTGGTCATCGACCGTCAAGTCCTGTGAAGCCTGCATATACAGTTCGATGCCCGGCACCGAGGCCGTTTCCTGCTTCAGGCGGGCAATAATGGCCGGGGCGCGTTCATCACGCTGGTCAAAGGATTTGAGGTTAATCTGTAACCGGCCACTGTTCAGGCTGGTGTTATTACCATCCACCCCGATGGTCGATGAGACGCTGTCCACCGCCGGATCCTGCAAAATGGCGGCGGTCAGCAACTGCTGGCGGCGGCCCATTTCGCCGAAGGAGACATCCTGCGATGCCTGCGTAATGCCCTGAATCATCCCGGTATCCTGCGACGGGAAGAAACCTTTCGGTACAATCACATACAGCAAGCCGGTGAACACTAATGTCGCGGCGGCCACCAGCAAAGTAAGACGTTGGTGGTTGAGTACCACGATCAGCATGCGGTCGTAACCGGCGATCAGCTTGTCAAACAGCTGCCCGCCCTTACGGTAAAAGCGGCTCTGTTTGTCTTCGGGAATATGGCGCAGCAAATAGGCGCACAGCATCGGCGTCAGGGTCAGCGACACCACCATCGACACCAGGATTGACACCGCCAGCGTGATGGCAAATTCGCGGAATAACCGCCCGACCACGTCCCCCATAAACAGTAGCGGGATCAGCACAGCGATCAGCGAGAAGGTCAGGGAGATGATGGTAAAACCGATCTGCGCAGAGCCTTTCAGCGCCGCCTGCATCGGCGTTTCACCCTCTTCCAGCCTGCGGGTAATGTTCTCCACCACCACGATGGCGTCATCGATAACAAAACCGGTGGCGACGGTCAGCGCCATCAGCGACAGGTTATTGAGGCTGAACCCACACAAGTACATCACGCCGAAGGTGCCGACCAGCGACAGCGGCACCGCAACGCTCGGAATGAGGGTCGCCGCGACATTGCGCAGGAACAAGAAGGTGACCATGACCACCAGCGCAATCGACAGCATCAGCTCAAACTGTACGTCGCTGATGGAAGCGCGGATGGTCTGAGTGCGGTCAGACAAAATGGTGACTTTCACCGAGTCCGGCAGGGCTTCCTGCAATTTCGGCAACTGCTGCTTGATGGCATCCACCACCGAAATCACGTTGGCACCCGGCTGGCGCTGCACACTGATGATGATCGCCGGTTGTTTGTTGGCCCAGGCCGACAGGTACTGGTTTTCCGGCGCTTCAGAGAGCGTGGCGATGTCACGCAGACGCAGCGCCGCCCCGTTCTGGTAGGTGACAATCAGGTTGCCGTATTCGGCGGCAGTGCGCAGTTGATCATTCGCATCGATAGTGATCGAATGGTGTTTGCCGTCAAAGCCACCTTTCGAGCCGTTGACATTACTGTTGCCAATCAGCGTGTTGATATCTTCCAGCGTCAGGCTGTGCGCCGCCAGCGCGCGCGGATTGACCTGCACACGAATGGCAGGTTGGTTGCCGCCCGCCAGCGTCACCATACCCACGCCGGAGATCTGAGACAGTTTCAGCGCCACGCGGGTGTTCACCAAATCCTGCACTTTAGTCAGCGGCAGCGATTCAGAGGTCACGGCCAGCGTCAGTACGGCGCTGTCGGCCGGGTTGACCTTTTTGTAGGTCGGCGGATTGGGCAGATCTTTAGGCAGCAGGTTGTCGGCGGCATTAATCGCGGCCTGCACTTCCTGCTCAGCGACGTCGAGCGACAAGTCCAGCGAGAATTTCAACGTGATGATTGACGAGCCGCTGGCGCTGGTGGAGTACATCTGGCTCAGGCCGGCCATTTGCCCGAGTTGACGCTCAAGCGGCGCGGTAATGCCTGAGGCCATCACGTCCGGGCTGGCACCCGGATAGAGCGTGGTGACCTGAATAGTCGGGTAATCCACCTGCGGCAGCGCCGAGGTGGAGAGCATGTTGTAGGCAAAAATGCCCGACAGCAGCACCGCCACCATCAGCAAAATAGTGGCGACCGGCCTTTGTATAAAGAGGCGTGAAGGATTCATTTCGACCCGCTGTCTTTACCGGTAGAGGTTTTCTTTGCACCACTGACGGGTTCTTTCGGCGCTGCGGCCTCAGCGGCGGCGCTGGCGGTGACCACTTGCACTTTGCTGCCGTTGTTCAGGCGGTCAATACCGGTGGTCACTACCTGTTCGCCCGGTTGAAGACCTGTCAGCACGGCCACTTTGTCATCGCCAAACGGCGGGCCGGATTTCACCTGACGGCGCTCGACGGTGTTATCGGCTTTCACCACGTAGACAAAATCACCCGCTGCGCTCAACTGCAAGGCGGCCGCTGGGATCACCGTGGCTTTCATCAACGTTCCTACCTGTAAGCGGGCATTCACAAACTGGTTCGGATAGAGCTTTTCATCATGGTTATCAAACAACGCCTTGAGTTTGATGCTGCCGGTACTGGTGTCGATTTCGTTACTGATAAACTGCAATTTTCCCTGACCCAGCACGTCGCTGCCATCCTGATCAAAGGCCGTAGTCGGCAACTGCTGACCGCCACGCAGGGCTTTGAGCAGGGTTTGCAGATTGCTTTGTGGCACGCTGAACGTGACGGCAATCGGCTGAGTTTGGGTGATGGTGACAATGCCGGTGGTGGCGCTGCTGCTGACCATATTGCCTGGATCAACCAGACGTAACCCCACGTGGCCGCTCACTGGCGCGGTGATTTTCGCGAATTCCAGATTAAGCTTCGCGGCGGCAATCTGCGCCTGATCGGCTTTCACCGCGCCCGCATATTGACCGGCCGTTGCCATCTGGCTTTCCAGATCCTGACGCGCCAGGGAGTCCTGCGCATAGAGTTTTTTGTAGCGGGCCAGCGTCAACTCAGCGCTTTTCGCCAGCGCCTGATTCTGCGCCAAATCGCCCTGATACTGCTCCAGCGTCGCCTGGTAACTGCGAGGATCAATCTGCGCCAGCAACTGGCCCTGCTCCACTTTCTGGCCTTCGGTGAAATAGACTTTCATCAGTTGCCCGTCAACCCGGCTGGTGACCGTCACGGTCGCATTGGCCACCACCGTGCCCAGCGCACGCAGGTACACTGGCACATCGGCCTGTTCGGCTTTCCCCGCCTGCACCGGCGTCACGGCACCGGCCATGGCAGCGCCATGCATACCGCCGCGCATTCCTCCACGCCCGGGCCCTGCCCGCTTCGCCTCAGTCGTGGATGAACTGTGGTGGAAGGCAACATACCAGACCAGAATTGCCGCGATGATCACAGCGATAACAAACCACAATCTTGTGCGGCGTTTAGAGTGAGAAGAGGCGTGTGGCAGCATAAGTTTCTTGGTTTCGCAGTAAAAATGAGGATAAAACAGCTGAATTAGGTCCTTCAACCAGACATAATCATTATCCAGAAAATAGCCGCTGGCTGTTTTTAGGACAACGTAAAGATTGCGATAGCAATTGAATTCACATGTTTCTAATAGCTGGATGAATTCTAACAGCTAATCCGCAAAGCGGGTTGAAGGATTGATTCATCAGATAAGGCAACGTTTTACCCTCATTAAGGAATGGTTTGGCTTGGCTGGGCACTCGTATTGAGGCTCACCATTTATCTCTGCGCCAGTGCATTATCTGGCTCGAGCTATAACCGACAAGGAGAAGTGCATGACCGAACTCACCAAAAGCGAGTTACAGAAGCTACTCAGCGGCGAAGCTTACAACACCCGCGACCCGGAACTGCTGGCGATGTACCATCACGCGCGCTCAGTGACCAAACAACTCAGCACGCTGGACTCACAGGATTTCGAACAGAAAAATCAGCTGCTGCGCTCGCTGTTTAATGCCTATGGCGAAGAGAGCTGGATTGAACAACCGTTCTGGTGCGATTACGGCAAACACGTCAGCATTGGCCGCAATACTTTTATTATCGTCAATGCCGTGTTTCTCGACTGCAATACCATCACCATCGGCGACAACGCGCTGATCGGCCCGAATGTCCAGTTCTATACGCCCGTTCACCCGCTGTCCGCCAAAGAGCGCCTGACCGGCGACCCTGACTACCCCTTCCTGACCAGCGCCCGTCCGATTGTGGTTGGCAACAATACGTGGATCGGCGGCAACGTTCTTATTTTGCCTGGCGTCACCATTGGCGATAACACCACTATCGCGGCGGGCAGTATTGTCACCCACGATATTCCGGCCAACGTTTTAGCGATGGGACAACCTTGTAAAGTGGTGCGTGAACTGCCGTAAAGAACTTATTACAGAGGTAAACTCCGAATAAGCAAAACATTGATAATTTGTATTGTTTCCGCCCCCGACCTGTTGATATGTTGAGATAAAGTGTTGTTCTTATCGTTTCTCTTTGGGCTAACTACGGGGTACGGCAGATCACTATGAGTACGAATTTTCAGTCCAGACCGGTTATCGGCGTCACACTCGATAGTGAAGAAGCGGGTGGATATGCCGATTTTCCGTGGTATGCGTTACGCCAAAATTACATGGCCAGTCTGGCGGCGCTCGGTGCGGTGCCGCTGGCGCTGCCCCATCATGGCGAACTGGCAGATGAGTATCTCTCAATCTGTGACGCCATTGTGGTCACCGGCGGCGCGTTCGACGTGCCTCCCGCTCTGTTCAATGAACAGCAATCCAGTGAGCAAGTGCGGCTGAAACCCGCACGCACCGAGTTCGAGGTCGCCATTGTGCAGGGGGCAATGCGCCGTAATATGCCGCTGCTCGGCATTTGTGGTGGTCAGCAACTGCTGGCCGTTCTGACTGGCGGCACGCTGCATCAACATATTCCCGACGCCCTGCCGGATGCGCTCGAACACAGCACCACGGTCGATACTGAAAATGCCGGGGGCAAAAAACGGGCGCGTCATGACGTCGAGATTGTCGAAGGCACCCTGCTGAGCCGCTGCGTGGATTCACTGCGTTACGAGGTTAACAGCTCTCATCATCAGGCCGTTAAAACGCTGGGCGCGGGCTGTCGCATCAATGCCGTCGCGCCGGATGGCGTGATTGAAGGCATCGAATGTGAAGGTTATGATTTTTGTCTTGGCGTGCAATGGCACCCGGAATATCTGCAACATCAGCAGGACAAGCACCTGTTGGCGGCATTTGTCCGCGCAGCCGCACACTACCAGAAAACCATGCGTAGCAGCGGCCAGGCTATGGCGCAGGCGATGCATCGCTTAGGCAATAACGACGCATGAACGTTGCGCCTGCACAAACCGTGTTGCGCCAGAAAACAGACCAGATTTTGCGTGAGTTGGGGATTGATCCGGCAGTCATTGCCGCCCGCTCCCTGCCGTTTTTCGAGGATATCGACGCCTCACAGCTGGTGGTAGCCGAGACTGATGAAACCGGCAAAGCTCACCGCCTGACCGCTCCCGCCACCGCCGCCTGGCAAAAGATGAAACAGGCAGCACAGCAGGACGGTGTGGAACTGCTGCTGGTGTCTGCATGGCGTAGCCTTGAGTACCAGAAAGGGCTTATTCGACTGAAACAGTTGGCGGGTATCGCGCCCGAGGCTATTTTCACCTCACTGGCCCCACCCGGTTGCAGTGAACATCACACCGGACGGGCGGTTGATATCAATACGCCCGGCTGCGATGAAGTCACCGGAATATTTGGTGATACTGCGGCGTTTCGCTGGCTGAGCCGCAACGCTCCCCGCTTTGGCTTTACCCTCTCCTTTGCACCCGATAACCCGTGGGGCTTTATTTATGAGCCATGGCACTGGTGTTGGAACCCCTGAAATAAAATCATTCCGTCTGACCTAATACCGCAACTTCTGCTGTTTTCAGTTGAAGCACTTCGTCAAGTTGTGTATTTTTATGCAAATTAATTGCATAAAACAACAAACAAAACAGGAGTGACTATGTTTAAGTCCTTTATTCTCGCCGGGTGTCTGTTCTCTTCCTTAGCATCATCAGCCTTCGCGGCACAGACAACCTACGTTGTCGGCTCCGGCGGCACTTACCGTCCGTTCGAATATGAAAATAGCCAGAAACAGCTGGAAGGCTTTGATATTGATATTATTAAAGCCATTGCCAAAGCGGAAAACTTTGACATAAAACTGGTCAACACGCCGTGGGAAGGCATCTTCGCGACGCTTAATTCCGGCGACCGCGACATCATCATTTCGGGTATTACCATTACCGACAAGCGTCAGCAAATGGTTGATTTCTCTGCCCCCTACTTCCCGGCGGAGCAATCTATCGTGGTACCGGCCGGTTCGAAAGTCGATTCCGTCGCGGCGTTGAAAGGCCAGAAAGTCGGTGTGGTGAACTCCAGTACCGGCGACATCGTGGTTTCCGATACGCTCGGCAAAAATAGCACGGATATCAAACGCTTTGATAACACACCGCTGATGTTGCAGGAGCTGGCAGAAGATGGCATCGGCGCGGCGGTAGGCGATGTTGGCGTGGTGAAGTACTACATCAAATCCCATCCCGAGAAAGCATTGAAACTGGTACCCGACAGCAAATTCCAACGTCAATATTTCGGCATCGCCGTGGCCAAAGGCAATCAGGAACTGCTGGGTAAAATCAATGCGGGCCTGAAAACTATCGTCGCTGATGGCACTTACGCAAAAATCTACGCAACCTGGTTCGATAACAACGTTCCGACTCTCCCGGCAAAATAATGACGTTTAATCAGGGGATCCCGACGATCCCCACACAAGGACAGGTATGACAGGATTTCGTTGGGAGATCATCTCCGAGTACGCCCCGCTGTTTGTTCAGGGCGCGCTGATGACCATCAAGTGCACCATTATTTGTGTGATTTTAGGCACCACCTGGGGCTTATTGCTGGGTTTGGGTCGGATGGCACGCGCCGATGACGGCCCGTGGAAATGGGTACTGCACTTTGCGGTGCAGTGGCCGGTGCGGGTTTACGTCAGTGCATTCCGCGGTACGCCGCTATTTGTACAGATAATGGTGGTGCATTTTGCTTTGGTACCCCTGTTTATCAACCCGCGAGACGGCATTTTGGTCAGTCACGGCTTGATGTCTTCAGAGTTTGCCCGCACCCTGCGTTCCGACTACGGCGCATTCCTCTCTTGCGTAGTGGCAATCACCCTCAACGCCGGGGCTTATGTCTCAGAGATTTTCCGCGCCGGGATTCAGTCAATTGACAACGGTCAGATGGAAGCATCACGGGCACTGGGCATGGGTTGGGGCAAAACCATGCGCAAGGTGATTTTGCCGCAGGCATTTCGCCGCATTCTGCCGCCGCTGGGCAATAACGCCATCGCTATTGTCAAAGACTCCTCGCTGGCCTCCGCCATCGGCCTTGCCGATCTGGCCTATGCGGCGCGCACGGTTTCCGGTGCCTATGCAACCTACTGGGAACCCTACCTGACCATCTCGCTGGTCTACTGGGTACTGACGTTCCTGCTTTCGCTGCTGGTTCAACACATGGAAAAGAGGTTTGGCAAAAGTGATTCACGTTAAGGACTTACAGAAACAGTTTGGCGAAACCCACGTGCTACGCGGTATTTCGTGCGACGTCGCCCAGAAAGAAGTGGTGTGTATCATCGGGCCGTCGGGTTCGGGTAAAAGCACCTTTCTGCGCTGTTTAAATGCGCTGGAGAAGCCGAACGGTGGCGAAGTGGTGGTCAACGGTTTTGCGGTACATGACCCGAAAACCAACCTGAATACCCTGCGTTCCAGCGTAGGGATGGTGTTCCAGCGCTTTAATCTTTTCCCGCACATGACCGTGCTGGAAAACCTGACCATGGCGCCGATGGCACTGAAAGGGTTATCTAAAGCTGAAGCCATTTCCCGTGCGGAAAAGCTGCTGCAAAAAGTCGGTCTGATCGACAAAATTGATGCCTGGCCCTCAAGCCTGTCCGGTGGCCAGCAGCAGCGTGTGGCCATTGCCCGCGCGCTGGCGATGGAACCGTCGATTATTCTGTTTGATGAGCCGACATCCGCGCTGGACCCCGAACTGGTGGGCGAAGTGCTGGCCGTGATGAAACAGCTGGCGCTGGAAGGCATGACGATGGTTATCGTCACCCACGAGATGGGTTTCGCGCGTGAAGTGGCCGATCGCGTGGTGTTTATCGATCAAGGCGTGATTCAGGAGCAGGGCACGCCGGAGCAGTTATTCACCGCGCCAACCAACCCGCGAACCCAGGCATTTTTGAGTAAAGTGCTTTAATCACTTCGGGGCGCATTGCGCGCCCCGTCATCTCTTTACGTCACTTTCCCGCACGCCTTCAGCGCAATAACTTCAATGCCCCGGTCAGGGATTTCACCCATTTTTCCGGGCCACACAGCGCTAAACCATCCAACGTTTCTGTGGCCAAATCCCGCTGCGGGAAGGCCTGTTCATACTCTTCAAAACTGTGCATTGCGCGAGCAAACGCCGGAAACGGCACCACGGCTTTTTCGGCTTCAGACGTCAGCGCTTTGAGCAGAAGCTCACGCATTTGCTCGGCACTGGCTTGCAGAATGGGCACCGGCAGTTTGGAACTGACATCCAGCGTTCTGCCCTGTGTATCAGATAACTGACTGGCGGCGAGTTGCGGAAACTTAGCGGCCAGACCGATGCCCAGCGCACTGGCGGTATTGGCGATCAGACCAAGGGAAAGTTCAGGGTTAACGATAATCGCAAGGCGAAGTGAAGTGCTCAACAGACGGTCCTTTCAGGGGCGGATAAGTGCCTGAGATCATAGCCGCAGGCGGCAGGTAAGTGCTTTCTTTTTACACACATTTGCGGCTGTTTTTTGGTAATCTATTTCTAAATTACGCCATTATTAGGAAAATTATGTCTCATTAAGAATTCACACCGGCAGATCTTCGCATTCTGCGTCAGCTTCAGCACACCGGACGGATAACCAATCAGGATCTGGCTGATAACGTTGGCATGGCCACCTCACCTTGCTGGCGCCGGGTGAAACAGCTGGAAGAGAGTGGCGTGATCACCGGGTATCAGGCCAGAATTGACCGCAAAAAAATTGGCCTGGGGATCCTGGCGTTTATCCGGGTGAAAATAGACAGCCACAATGAGGAGGAAGCCCAGCGCTTCGAGCAGCAGGTCGGTGAATTAAAACCGGTGATCGCCTGCTACGCCGTCGCCGGGGATGCCGACTTTATGTTGCAGGTGGTCGCAGAAGATCTCGACAGCTTCTCCACGTTTGCTATGGAAGTGGTCCGCCGCCTGCCGGGCATTAAAGAGATGCAAACCACCTTCGTACTGCGCGAAATCAAGCCGCTGGACGTGCTGCCGCTGTGAGCAAATCAACCTCACGCCCGGCAAGGCTCTGGCGTTTTCACCTTCCAGGTGTCCAATTCCCTGGAGATAAATGCACGGGCAATACTTTTGAGTTATAAGGATCAACGTGGGTCATTACATTCAATATTTGCGGGTTTTTCAATACTGAATTACGGGCGGAAACCGCGATATCATGCCCCTCTTTAACGGTCAGATTGCCGTCAATTTCCAAATGAACGTCAGTGAGGATAAAGTCTCCCACTTTTCTTGTTTTTAATTCATGGATATTAATAACGCCCTGGGTTGCCAATAACGTTTTCTTTATTTCATCTTCAATCTCAACATCAACGGCCCGGTCCATCAAATCTTGCAATGCATCATATAAAAATGAATACCCCATTTTGGCAATAATGAGACCAACAATTAATGCGGCGATAGGGTCTAGAAATTTAAATCCTAACAGATTACCCATAATACCTAATGCAACAATAAGGGATGAAGCGGCATCAGAACGCGCATGCCAGGCATTAGCAACCAGCATGCTTGATTTTACTCGCTTTGCCACACTGAGCATGTATCTGAACAGCGCTTCTTTAATCAAAAGAGCAGATAAGGCTACCCACAGAGCCACAATATGTACTTGAGGAATATCCGCAGGAGAGTTGATTTTATTAATGGCAGACCACAACATCGCAATGCCTACAACTATCAATATTAATCCAATGATCAATGATGCCCCATTCTCATATCTATAATGGCCATAATGATGGTCTGGATCTGCATTTTTCTTACTCTTATTATTCGCTACAAGTACAACGAAATCCGCAACGAGATCAGATAGCGAATGTATACCGTCGGCAATAAGCCCCTGGGACCCGGAAAAAAAACCAGTAAAAATTTGGCCTAATGTAAGAAAACAGTTCGCAATAACGCTCACCCATGTGCTTTTTCTTGCCGCATTAAAACGCTCTTGATATTTATTACCGTCGTCATTACTTACTTTATTTTTCCGCACAAAGCCTCCATAAATAAATCAGTGTAGATGAGTATAGTTATCATTATATTTATCACTATAATCACTCATTCAATCAGCACCCACCAGAATGAGAGCATGACCGTACAAAAAAAATAAACACGTTATGTTGCCACTCTAGCAGAGCGGTTAACATCAGCTAAGGAATTTTTATTTAGTTTATCAAAACCACACATATAACTCTGGTGCAAACCAATTACCCACCTTATTATCACGAGTGTAACGCCATCATCAGAGTGATAAACAGATAGTGTTACGCCTGTATTTGATTCAGAATGAATATATCTTTGTTGTTCCAATTACTAACTCATTAATGGGTCTCAGCCAGAGATAATGTATACCGGTCAAACAGGCATCAAAGAGAAGAAAAAAACGTCATAAAGATCTTTATAATAGCGTTATTAACTTTGTAAATTACAAGATAACCAGAGGCTTGCATGACACACAGAGAGCGTCACAGCATTGAGAAAATAGGTTGGCTTCGAGCGGCTGTTCTGGGTGCCAATGATGGGATTGTCTCTACCGCCAGTTTGTTGTTGGGTGTGGCATCAGCCAATGTGACTCACCAGAACATCCTGCTAACAGGCGTTGCCGGTTTGGTAGCAGGTGCGATGTCGATGGCAACCGGCGAATATGTCTCGGTTTCTTCTCAGTCAGATACGGAAAAAGCGGCGTTAGCCGAGGAGTTAGCGGAGTTAAATACGGATTTCCAGGCGGAGCATCATGAGCTCACATCTATCTATGTCAGCCGGGGGCTTGACGTGACGCTAGCCAGACAAGTGGCTAAGCAACTGATGCTCCATGATGCCTTGGGCGCGCATGCGCGCGATGAACTGGGTATCTCTGAGATCACCACTGCGCGCCCGTTTCAGGCGGCATGGACTTCCGCGTTGAGTTTTTCCGCTGGAGCGATATTACCGCTGCTGGTAGCCATCATAGTGCCATCGCATTGGCTTCTCCCTGCTATTGCCCTGTCTGCATTATTGTCCCTTTCCATTCTTGGAGGGATTGCCGCTAAGGCTGGAGGGGCCCCATTGCTCCCAGGTATTGTTCGCGTGACATTCTGGAGTGCATTGGCGATGACGATGTCGTCCGGGGTTGGCGCACTGTTCGGTTTGGCTATAGGTTGACTGAAACTTGCTGATTCATTATTTCCAACAGAATGTGCTGTTCCTTTAACCTTAATGTTGGCTTAATCATATTCGCATATAATAAATTTTCAGAACCCAGAGGCTATGATATGTCTAGAAAATTTGCACCCAGCCAGATTTTATTTCATTGGACCATTTTTATTTTAATTGTTTTGACTTATGCCGCGATGGAGTTAAAAGGATTTGTTCCTAAAGGCAGCAATGCACGCGACTGGATGAAGGTAGCGCATTATACTATGGGCGTCAGCGTCATGATCCTGATGATAATACGAATCGTTTTGAAGGTAACACATAAAGATCCCGATATTGTTCCTAACCCACCGCGCTGGCAGACCATAATTTCTAAATCAGTACATGGCATTTTGTATCTAATGTTTATTAGCCTGCCGTTACTTGGTGTTTTATCACTGTATTATGGCAACATTGAATGGTCATTCTTTTCCTATCCGATGCCAGTTGCAGGCGAAGAAAACATTTTGATGCAGCATGATTTGAAAGAAATACATGAACTCATTGCCAATACGGGTTATTTCATTGTCGGCTTACACGCTGCCGCAGCATTATTCCATCACTACATCATGCGTGATAATACGTTGACAAGAATGACCCCGGGGAAATGACACATAAATTATTTTAACCAATACCACCACTGTTCTAAAGAATGCCGACGCCTGCCACTGTTCATTGGCATGGTATTGTTCGTTATAGGCTCTGTGGGCTGCGCATTATCGACTGATATTGTGCACATCGTTTTCTGGCGTGTCTTTCAGGCTTTGGGAGCATGCACGGGCCCCATGCTGGCACGAGCCATGATACGCGATCTGTTTAGCCGTACTCGTGCAGCGCAGATGCTTTCTACACTGATGATCAGCGCCCATTGCCGGGCCACTGGTCGGCGGACAAATGATTAAAATGACCTCCTGGCATGCCATTTTCTGGCTGCTGGCGATTATCGGCACTGATGGGATCGCTGCAATACGGGAGCGGAATTATTTCTTCACTTTTGCTGGCCCTGCTCAGCGATGGTACGCCCTGGACAATGGGTTGGATAATTGCGGTATTTACGGTGGCCAGCGCTGTGATGGCGCTGACCACCAGAGCCACAAAAACGGGCCGTTAGTCGAAGAAGGTACCGAGCTTGTTTATCGCCTGGTCAACATAGCGAGGAACCCGGTGGCGATGTGACGGTGACTCATTTGCCGGAGGCAGGGATCAACGGGAATACGCGCAATAGCATTTTCTTGGCTTCTAATTTTTATTAGTGTATGAACATACAGGAGATGTTTGCTTACGGTTATTTTTGCGGAATATGATTCTCTGTCTAAGAATTTTTTGGCTAAGCTTCATACCTATCCAAGAAAATACTCTGTGAGTTCGGGCTTTAGAATAACATCTGTGCAGTTCTCCCGAATGCGTATAACGGCAAGGATTCCATATGAGCCACTTTAGATCCCCCCTTTTAGCAAACCCTCTTGTGGTAGGAGATACTATCGGTTTTTTCTCCCCATCAGCTCCGATAACAACCACCGCCCCAAATCGCTTTAGCCGTGGGAAACGATTCCTGGAGGATAAAGGATTTCTACTCAAAGCAGGTCATTTGACCGGCAAGTCTGATTTCTATCGGTCAGGCACTATTGCTGAGAGAGCCAATGAATTCAATGAACTTATCCGTGATCCGAAAGTCCGCTGTGTGATGTCTACGATAGGGGGAACTAACAGCAATTCTTTGTTACCTTTCCTGGACTACGAAGCTCTGATGGCCGATCCCAAAGTGATCATTGGATATTCAGATACGACAGCGTTACTTGCGGGTATTTATGCCAAAACGGGATTGATCACGTTTTATGGTCCAGCGTTGGTTGCTTCCTTTGGGGAATTCCCTCCCCTTGTTGACTTAACCTATGGATATTTTATTGACATACTGACCAGGCGGCAAAAGGGTGTCTACGAATACAAACTTCCCAACACATGGACTGACGAGCGTCTGAACTGGGATGACATACAACCGGTTCGCCCTAAAACGCTTTACAATAATAACTGTCGTTTTATAGGCCAGGGGGTGATAAAAGGTCGTGTTATTGGAGGTAATCTTAATACCTTATCAGGAATTTGGGGAAGTGAATGGATGCCGGAAATATTACCAGGTGATATTCTGTTCATTGAAGATAGTTTGAAAGACATCGCGACTGTCGAACGTTCATTCGCAATGCTGAAACTGAATGGTATTTTCGAAAAAGTAGGTGCAATTCTCCTTGGTAAACATGAATTATTTGATTCTGCAGGAAGCGGGCGAACGCCCTATGAAGTATTGACTGAAGTTTTGGGTGAACAAAAAATTCCCATAGTCGATGGCTTCGATTGCTGCCATACCCATCCGATGCTGACTTTGCCCCTTGGCGCAACATTAGCAATAGATTTTGACATACATAATATATCTATTGTCGGACCATATCTGTCGGAATGAAACAACCATCGATGGCTCAAAACATCAATTTGTTAAAATATTTTTTCGTGTAAAGGAAATGATTAATGAATCATAACGTGTTTTGCAGACACATTATAATTTCTCCTGTAATGGCCTCGTCGTGTTGTTAATTACACGATAGCCTCCATCATCAATAAAATGCTTCACTACTGCTGCGCCCATTCGGGATAAATCCTGAGTAAACATATACTCTTCCTTAGCACTGGCCTGGCAGGTTATCGAAACCCGGGAAACGGTGTAAAGAAACACCTGACGGCAGCTTAATGCTGATTTAATCAGAGGGATAGCTATATGGCTTTAACTATCGCCATGATAAAACCATCCCACCCCTTCTCACCGACAGTTTGTATTGCTGTAGCTTCAAGTCGTTCGTCTTCTGAAATCATCTGAATAAAGTCTCTCAATCCCTGCACGTTAGGATCGTTACTATTAGAATCAATCACACCACCGCCACGAACGACATTATCTCCCAGGATCACACTACCTTCCCTGGACAATTTTATTGCCCACTCCAGATAGCGTGGATTATTAACTTTATCGGCATCAATAAAAATAAGGTCATAGGGTGCGTTGAGCATCGGTAACACATCAAGGGCGGCACCAGTATGCAGCTCAACCCGTTCAGTCAATCCTGCATTATCTATATTTTGGCGGGCAACGTTTGCATGATGCTCATTAAATTCTATGGTCGTCACGCGCCCATGTTGCGGTAAAGCTTTAGCCATCCAGATCGTGCTGTAACCTCCGAGCGTTCCTATTTCAAGAACGCGAGTAGCACGTATCATTTTGATTAAAAGCTCCAGCATTTTACCCTGTAAGGCAGATACATCGTGTGCGGGTAACTCATGAGCGGCGTTATTGGCGAGGGTACATTTCAAATCCGGTCCTTCGGGGGCGAGTTTTTCAGCAAACCAGGTATCGACCTGTGCCCATTTTTCAGCGTCTCCAGAAGGATAATCAGGGGTTCGCATAAGGGATCTACCTCTCCTTTAGGGGGTTTTATCTGAAGTTTACATGTGGTGTGTTACAGCTCTGGGTACGCGAACCGCTCCCCATTGATTAAAACGCGGTAGTGTTTGCAATGTCCGCTTCCGCTTCTGGCACTGAGCAACCTTCAGGTGGCCAAGTTCAGTATTCCACATCAGCCCGACTAGCATTTTTGCCGTGATCCACCCGTTCACAATACGTCTTCACAACGTTGACCGATCTTGTTAAGGGCATTTATCAACCCGGACCTGAGCTCAGCCAATGCTTTTTCTTTATCTTCAAGCTGTTCAAGCTTGCGTTGCAGACACGCTTGTTTTTGCACAACGGTAAATCGGTCTTCTACCCAAACAGCCAAGACATCAGAAATTTCTGCTAAGGTAAATCCCAGCATTTTGGCATGTTTGATCATTTTTAAACGTTGTAAATCCACAGCGGAATATACTTTATAGTTGTTGCTGCCATTGGGCTGGGGAATTTTCTCCAGCAACCCCTGCCGTTCATAGTAACGTACCGTATCTTTAGGTAACTCTGCTTTTGCACACAGCTCTCCGATTCTCATGTTGTCGTCCTACCTTCGTATAAAATCATTCTTGACCGTTGACCTAAGTTCACGGTTTATCCTGTTATGAGCATATCGGCAAACAGGAGACATGGCATGAATTCTTTTGATTATACAGGCAAAACAGCACTGATTACGGGTGCCTCATCGGGTATAGGGCGGGTCTTCGCTCAACAACTGGCTGCGCGCGGTGTGGCGTTGATCCTGACCGCCCGCTCAGAGTTAAAGCTGCAAGCTCTCTCCGCTGAGTTAGATAAAAATTACGGCGTACCTATTACTCTCATTGTGCAGGACTTGATGGCATCTGATGCCATCGCCCACATTACGGCACGACTTGGTGCATTAAATCTTTATCCCGATATTCTTATTAATAGCGCGGGTTTTGCGACATATGGGCCGTTCGACGTGCTATCTATTGAGCGACAACACGAAGAAATAAAAGTTAACTGCCTGGCGCCCGTCGAACTCACTCACGCCATGCTGCCCAAAATGCTCGTGAGAGGTTCAGGTGTGATTATTAATGTAGCCTCTACAGCAGCGATGCAACCCGATCCCTATATGGCGGTCTATGGTGCAACGAAATCATTTTTGCTGTCATTTTCTAATGCACTTTGGGCTGAATATCGCTCACGCGGCATCCGTGTATTGGCGCTTTGCCCCGGCGCAACAGACACCGCCTTTTTTGAGGTGGTAAATGCCGAGGAAGCTTCGGTGGGTAAAAGAATGTCGCCTGAAAGTGTGGTAAAACAGGCGCTAAAGGCTGTTGATACTAACCGTAACTACCTGATCACTGGCTGCAAAAACTGGTTACTCGGCCAGTTACAAAGATTCGTTACACGCCGGCGCCTCTTGCTCATTGCTGAAAAAGTATTACGCCCAAAGCAGGTGGGGGTTAATAAGAATTAAAGTCATAAACATCCGTTATATTTAGTGTTCGTAAATCTGTACGCGACACAAATGTATTAAATTCAAATGTGGCTTGTGTATCAATATGAACAAGCCCAAAAAACATAATGAATTTGTATCTGACAGGTCTTGTTTTTTTCACGGGATACTGGGATGTCGTCAGAAAGGTGGAGATGTAATCCTGGATGACAAAAATTCGATTTATTCAATAATGCCGGTTAAATTATCACATTACTCCCTGAGTACATCAGGGTGTATATTATTACTTTACCTTCTCCAGTAACCGTTTCAATACCATTAAATTTATTTATTGATCCAAAAAATCTATTACGGTAACTCATTTTGTCTGTATGGAATTCGCTCGGGCCTCTGATGGCTTGTATAATCGTAGATCTGGCCAAATTTTGCCTGACAAATTTATTGATTGAGTTTACATGGCCATCTGACGTATCAATGTTCGAAACACCACCTTCATAGGTCATGATCCATATTGGCTTTTTATTTTTTAGAACCAAAATAATTCCATTAACCTTCCTATAACCTATATAATAATTTCTATAAATGTATTCACCTCTACAATATTCGATAAGTTGCATATCCCCATTGGGGGAATTTTTTATAATAACATTGTCAGGATGGCTGTAAAGAAAATGATTTGCTTCAACGAGGAATGGGATCATTATGTTTTAGTTGCATCCTAAAATAGAGTAATTTATTATGATTAAAAATAATAAAAGAGAAGATTGGATTTTTTTATAAAATATCGCATATTATTATCAATAATTTTTAAAAACATATTACCTATAAATATAGTATATATTAGGGAATTGTCAACTTCAGTGGCAGCTAACATATTTAGCCGCCGCATTAAGGCGATACTAACTCCGTATCAGCCACTTACTCTGCCACCCGCATATTTTCTGGCATGCAGACACGCGTTTGATCACCCGTTCCGTAGTGATAGCCATACCAGAATAGCGCTGCGCACGGCCCCCTAAATGGCTGCTACAAAGAGTAGATCACCAGAAGGGAACTCAGTCCGATTTAGGCGATCTGATCAATCGCTGAATATCCCAAACCACCAACCGGACTGAGCAATGCCGACATAGCATCGCTCCCAACCTGATGTTATAAACACTGTTCAAACATCTAAAATGAAGTCCAGTCTTCATTCATCGTGTTATTTATTGTGAGAGGGGCCGATGACCTTCTGGTTTTGGCCTCAGCTAAGAGGTCATTAGATTTCCGCGCATTTGTGTGAGGGATTCTGACCTTAAAGATGGCGACCATGTCGCTCAGTTTTTTCGCCTGCTGTTCCAGCGAAATCGCCGCAGCGGAGGACTCCTGAACCAGCGTGGCATTTTGTTGCGTGGTGGAATCCATCTCCGTCACGGCTTTACCTATCTGTTCAATCCCCTGGCTCTGTTCAGTTGACGACGTTGATATTTCATCGATGAGCTGACTCACGTGCGTCACCGACCGCACAATGTCCTCCATGCTTGCGCCTGCACGACTGACCAGCTCGGTGCCTGTACTAATGCGGGTGACTGAGTCATTAATCAACGATTCAATTTCTTTGGCTGCATTAGCGCTTCGCTGTGCCAGCGTTCTGACCTCACCGGCCACGACGGCAAAGCCCCTACCTTGTTCACCTGCCCGCGCGGCTTCAACCGCGGCATTAAGAGCCAGGATGTTCGTCTGGAAAGCGATGCTGTTGATCACGCTGATAATATCAGTGATTTTCTTTGAACTGTCGCCAATATCATTCATGGTGAGTACAACCTGATTGACTATTTCACCGCCTTTTCGCGCGTCATGGGTTGCGCTGGTGGCCAATTTACTCGCCTGAAGCGCGTTATCCGCATTCAGCCTGACGGTGGAGGTCAGCTCTTCCATACTTGCCGCCGTTTCTACCACGGCGGCAGACTGCTGCTCCGTTCTGGACGCCAGATCCATATTACCGACCGCGATCTGCGAAGATGCACTCGCCAGGTGACTGACGCTCTCCCGTATACCCGTGATCATGTCACACAATCGGCTGTTCATGGCGCCCATGGTCTGCGTCAGCTTGCCCAGTTCATCAGTCGAATGCGATGAAACCTCTGAGGTGAGATCCCCGCTGGTGATACGTTCAGCCAGTGCCAGATTTTCGCTGATAGGGCGCGTTATCTGCCGGGTGATGTAGCCTGCGGCCAGTAATCCGGCGATGACGGAGATGACTGAAAGCGCGGAAATAAGGGTAATGCTTTCCTTGATCACCTTATCATTGTCATGCCCCTGCGCTTCAATGAGTGTCACTGTCGCACTGTTCAGTGAATCAGCGCCTTTCACCATGCTGTCGGCAGCTCTTTGCGTTTCAGGCGCGGCAGAATAGTAGGCTTCTACGTTCGCCTTCAGTTTTTGAATATATGCCAACGCGGAAACGACCTGGGCTTTTTCTGCGTCAGGAAGTTGCGGGATGCTGGCGGAATAAAGTGAGTCGGCATCCTTATAGGCCTTATTGAAATCCGCCAAGGTGTCATCGGCAGGTTTAGCGATGAGTGTACCCACGGTGTCATGAAGCCTATCGAGGTCAAGCGCAATCTCAAACAGCGTTTTCCGCACATCGGTGTCAACGGCGCTATCCCGCATTGTTTTTTGCAGATCAACAAAGAAATGTTGGCCATCGTCTGAGTTTATTGCATTGACCAGCGCGTTGCTGTGAAGACTTTTTTCGTAATACACATCCCGTAACTGCTTAAAGTTATCTATTATTTCAGCCAGTGCTCCAAGTTTATCTTTGGTATCACCTTTCCAGTCAGCGCTGCTTTGTTGTTGTACGAGCACCTGCATACTGCCGATGGCTTCGCCATTCGCTTTCATTGCCTGCTCATCCCCATTGAGCATATAGGTCAGTCGATTTCTCTTTGCAACCTCCAGTAAGCGACCTATTTGATTAGATATTTCTGTCTTGGCCGCATTGTCATTAATTGCCTTTAATGAGTAAATACTGTAAGCCGACACGGCCGTTGTAATGACAATTAATGTTATAAACCCAGAGAATAATTTCTTACCTATCGATAAGTTACTGAATGCTAACTTCGCGAAAATCATATAAAATCCTTTGTTAACATATTAGTATGTTTTTGCACTGTGCTTTCGCATTTCAAGAGCATTGTCCTTTTCGAGCTAGGATATTTATCGGCGGATAAAATATTTACCTTAACTTTTAATTAATAGAATCATTATAAAATAGATAATCCGTTGATTGTTATACTATTAATTTAATTTAAAAACCCAAAAAAATTGAAATTAACATTAATTTTCGCGCATACTTTTTTCATAGACAGTAGTAGGTGGACATTCACGTCAGTACGCATGGCGGAGGTGCGTGTATTTTTGTCTGATTTTATGTGGCTGATATTTACTTCGAAAGTCTCGTACAGTAAACACATGGGTAAGTCAAAATTATCTAATTTTAATGCGACGCAGATCATTGGTTGATAATAAATAACATTAAAAAAGTTAATTACATCGAAAGAATAAATAAAGGCTTAAGTGTTCCACTGTTCTTATAGAATTAAAGAAAAGTCAGGGTGGCTTCAGCAGACAGCGCTGGGTTGCCGCAGGGGAAGCCCAAAAAGCTCGCACTGGTCGTCTGCATGCGAAAACGGGTTAGCGTACTGAATGCAGTAAACAAACATTCCAGGAAATGGGAGCCGCATATTTTCAGCGTTCATGACGTTCTCCTGAATAAGGGGGAAACCGTGTCAACGTTACTTAGAACACATCTGTTCTGACAAGAAAGGCGCTGGACGCGTTTTTAGTGACCGGATCATGGTGTGCATACGATAAAACGCATTCCGGGGCACCCTTCTACAGCAAGACTCATATACTCAAAAACAAGAAGCCCGGCATCTGGATGTGTAATGCGTTTGATCGTCGAAGGCTGCTGTAACACGTCATGAAGCGGCCACCATGTCCGAAACTCCAGGCTTTCTGACCTGCTCCCCTTTGATCAAAACACAGCGATATAAGTTATGCCTTACGAACTTCCGCTCATCGCTCTCAGCAGACCTTCAGCGCCACGTGCTTGTCTGCTGTGTGCCAGGTGTAGTCATTCACACCTCTGCTTATGTGGCCAAAATCGGTATGCCACTACACCTCAGCACGTTTTTGTTCCCATAGGCTTCTTGCGAAGAGCCAGAATAGTATTCCTCATCGCGTTTGCCAGTGGACTTCAGGCCTCACTCATAGCAGACGTGCTGCTCTCTGGACTGTCCGCCTCGTGCCATAAGCGGACATTACTGGCAGACTGAAGCAGATAAAATCCTGCCCGCATGCGGCAATTAGAGCTCTCACATTGTTTATGCTGCAAACCGGCTTTCTGGTAAACCGGCAAAGACTGCAGATTCGGCCTTCAGTAAAGCACCGTCATAAATTGATGGCGCAGAAAGCCCCACAGAAGCAGTGGTGCAGTAGAGGTTGGTGAAGCCCTCACCGGCCAGTATCGGACAGGTGCTCTGGATACCAGGGGATGGCAGGATAGTGTCTGTGGTCCCATCCGGACTGTAACGAACAATACGATTCCCTCCCCATTCAGCATTCCATAAATAGCCCATCGCATCCACGCAGGAGCCGTCAGGTGCACCATTGCCTACTGTTTCGGTGAACACGCGCGGCTTGTCCAGAGATGGATAATCGCAGCAGAATATTTTGCCCTGCATCGAGTCGCTGTAATAGATCGTGCGGCCATCGGGGCTGAAACAGATGCTGTTCGGGATGGCGACCTCGGGCAGCGCAAGCGTTTCAACAGTCAGCGTTGCAGCATTTAGTCGGTGAAACTTACCGATGACTTTTACGGGATAACCTTCATCCATAGTCCCAAAGACAAAATTACCGGCACGGTCGCACCGTCCGTCACCTGTGCGGGTGCCTGTTTCTCCCGGTGAGGCTGCCACCGTTGTAAGAATACCGGTGTTGAGATCATAGAAAGCCAGCCTGGACGCGAGTCCCATCAGCAGAATGTGACTCTTTTCGGTCAGGGCAAAGGATCCAAGGCGTTCTGGCAGCGACCAGCGCATCACAGCGTCATCGCCTTCTTCTAAGGCGAGTAGTTCACTGCATTCAATGTCAGTCCAATAGAGTCTGCGTGTTCTTTCACACCACAGGGGGCACTCTCCCAGCGTATTCCTGACATCAGCTGCAATTGAAAACATGTTAATCCTCCGGATAAATAAAGGTCGTACTGCACATTGAGCGTGGCTCACCCGCGTCTGCGCTGTGGTAAACGTGGGTAAACGCAGTTACTGCAGAAAACGCGCAGAAAGCCGATCGCCGAAAAGCATGACGGCAAGTCCGATCAGCATGACCAGCATTCCCCCCAGTCTGAGTAACGAAACCGGCCGTCGCACGGCCCCCAGCAAGCCAAAATGGTCAATCATCTGTGACGAGAGTAATTGTCCGACAATGGCCAGCCCCAGCAGGGCTGAAAACCCGATTTTCGGCGCGAGCACCACATAGCTGAACAGGGCACATGCGCCTATGAGACCGCCCGCCAGACTCCAAAGTGGTTGCGACGGTATAGCCGCTAACGATGTCATCAATCCACCCCGCAGCAGCGAGTAAATCCCCAGACTGAACGCACCGGCCGTGAAGGAAAACAGGGCAGCGGTGACCGGGTCGCCGCCCAGTCCTCGCGCCAGCTGGCTGTTCAGGGTCGTCTGCAGGGTGATACCGAGACCTGCGGCAAAAGCGATTACGTAATAGATCATGCTCATGTTTTTCATCCCGGTCAGTCTGCCTGCTCCAGCGGCAGGAAGGTGTCAGCAAACATGTCAGGCTGGTAGCCAGAGGCGGCAAACAGGTGCTCACGCGACTCATCAATCGCTGCATGCAGTCGTGCGCTGTCTACGCCCAGTACCTTGCCGTTCTGTTTAACGATGCGTCCGCCGATCATGACGGTGTCGATGTTGCTGCGCTCTGCGGCATGTACCACCGTGCCAAAGGCATTTCCTGACGGGTAAAGGTTGATATCACTGGCGTTGATCAGCACCAGGTCAGCCTGTTTGCCCGGCGTCAGACTACCCACTTTGTCCTGCAGCCCTGCACAGGCCGCGCCATCGAGAGTCGCTGCTTTAAGGAGTTGCGCCGCCGGGAGCGTTTTCAGCGCATATTCGGAATCGCAGCACTGCTGCTGATGCATGCCCATCACCCGCTGCAGGTAAAAGGCCACGCGCATCTCCATAAACATGTCGGTGCTGTATGAGGTTTCATTGTCAACGCTCAGGCCGGGGTTGATGCCATGACGCTGCGCGGCCTCAATGGCGAACATCCCGCTTTCGATGCCATAGTGCGAATCTGAGCGCGGGCAAACGTTCACCCGGACACCGGCTTCCCGCAGAATTTCCCATCCCTCGTCAGGCAACGCTGTGCAGTGATTGAAAATATTGTCCGGACCCAGCAGCCCCTGCTGATGTAGTGACTCAAGTTCAGACCCCATCTCAGCACCAAAGAACTCAGTCACGATCGACAGTCCCAGCCTGCGGGCCTCGGCCCACAGATCTGGCTCCAGCTGGGCCATGACGGCAAGAGACACCAGGCTTTCAGGGTTGTTCGTGAAATACTTTTCCTGCAGGCGCTGCCAGTTACCCGGCCAGTGCGCTTTATCCCATTCGCCTGCTACCGGTGCGCCGGAAGCATGGATGGCGCGAATGCCGCTATCAAGCAGGGCCTCGACGGCGGCATCCGAATGCGCTGCGGTGCGGCTGTTGTGCGAATTATCAATCATGGTGGTGATACCCGCGTCAATAGCGCCCAGCGCCGTCAGCAGGTTGCCGACATAGATATCGGCAGGCCGGTAATATTTAGCGAACGAGAAGTGCGTGGCGTTGCTGTAGTCGTCCAGACAGGTGGCATTAGGGTTAATGCGGCGCAGCTGTCCTTCCCATGCGTGACGATGAGAATCAACCATCCCCGGCATAGCGATCATGTTGGTGGCATCGATGACATGGGCGCCTGGCGCTTCCAGGTTCTGGCCCACGGCGGTAATAGTTGAACCGTTGATGAGAATATCACCACGTTCAATGTTACCGACGCGCTCATCCATGCTCAGTATCGTCGCGCCACGAATCAATATTGCCAGTGGCGTTACAGTCTGATTGTTAACAATATTTCGGATATAACCCATCATTAAAGTTGCCTCTTTCCTGATTAATGAAGAAACAATACGTCATCTTATTAATCTGAAAAAGATGCTTAAAACGTTTTCATAATTCATAATTTACGAATAATCAGACTCACTCTTTGCCCGGGAGAAGGACAATGGATCGGATTCAGGCTATGCAGGTTTTTACACGGGTCGCTGAAGCCGGAAGTTTTGTGCGCGCGGCAGAGACACTGTCACTGCCCTCTTCCACCGTCACCAGCACGATTAAAAATCTGGAGAAATACCTGCAGGTGCGTCTGCTTAACCGGACGACGAGGCGGGTCAGCCTCACCCCTGAAGGCCTGCAGTATCTTGCGCAATGCCGGGAAATCCTGTCGTTAATTGAACACACTGAATCCAGCCTGACGGATTCCGTCAGGCGACCCCAGGGGCGGCTGCGGGTTGATATGCCCGGTGGGATCGCCCATTTCATCGTCATGCCAAACCTGAAAGATTTTTACCGGCTCTATCCGGATATTTACCTGATGATTGGCGTCAGCGACCGGCAGGTCGATCTCGTTCAGGAGGGCGTGGATTGCGTCATCAGAACCGGGGAATTAACAGACTCCACGCTGGTTGCCCGTCCGCTTGGCCGGTTTCGCTGGGTGACCTGCGCCTCTCCGGACTATCTCAGAGAGTACGGTGTCCCTGAGACGCCTGAAGCGTTGTCGCACCATCGGGCGATCCATTACTTTTCCGGCTCGGCCAGACGGACCAATGAACTGCGTTTTCTGCGAGGCACGGAGACGATCTCCGTCCCGGTGAAGGGAGATGCCGCCGTGAACGAAACGGGGCTCTATATAAAAATGTGCCTTGAAGGTTTTGGGCTGGCACAGCTTGCGGAGAATATTATCTCTGAGAATCTTCAGCACGGAAAGCTAATCGAGGTTCTGGCGGACTGGCAGCCGCCATCAGTGCCGGTAACGATGCTCTATCCGCATCAGCGCTTTCTTTCTCCCGCCGTGCGCGCTTTTGCGGAATGGATCGCCGGGCTTTTCAGGGATGGCGCAGGTGAGATGAATTCTTCTGCATAACAGATCGGCTATCCGGGCATCCTAAAATCCGTCAGATGGCTGATGCGCTCTTTAAGAATCCCGGCGATCGGAGGACTTTAAAGCAGTGGGCTCTCCGTCTTGCAATCAGCGAACGTTCTCTGGCCAGACTGGTAAAAAATGCAACAGGAATGAGCTTTGGCCGCTGGCGTCAGCAACTGCATTTGATGATTGCCCTGAACCATCTGGCTGAAGGTAAATCCGTGCAAAGCGTAGCCGGTACGCTGGGATATGATTCGGTCAGCGCGTTTATCACGATGTTCAGGAAGGCGCTGGGTAAATCGCCAACACACTATTTCTCATCTCTTAATTGATGAAATACCGAGATCAGCGGATATTTATGACGCTTTTTAGGGGCTGCTTTTCGCTCATAGCTGCCCAATGAAATCCTTTTTATGGGCAGTTTAGTGCCATACAACTAAACCTGTGTCAGCCCACCGTCCACACAGATTTCTGCTCCCGCTATATAACTGCTTTCATCACTCGCTAGGAAGAGTACAGCGTTTGCAACTTCTTCAGGTTTGCCCATTCTTGCTAACGGTATTGCGCGGGTTAATTCACTGCGCACCTCCTCGGAGGCAGCCAGCATCATGTCTGTATCGATAGGGCCAGGGGCGACCACATTAATTCGAATGCCTCGTGTAGAGAGTTCGCGTGTCCATGTACGTGCAAAAGAACGAAGTGCCGCCTTGCTGGCGCTGTAGACTCCATATCCCTGAGTTCCTATGACATCTGCAATCGAACCTATTAACACCACGCTTGCGCCCGCTTTCATTAGTGGAAGTGCGGCCTGAAGGCCAAAAAGCGGTGAGCGAACATTCAGGCCGAAAATTTGATCAAAATGCGCTGGGGTTATCTCATCGAGCGTAGAGTACTCCGACATTCCAGCATTAATTACAAGCACGTCAATCTGGTCAGACTCCGACTTAATTGTCTCTATTATGCGGATCAGTTCGTTTATCTGGCTGACATCAGCACGTAACGGCCTAGCATTGCCCTTTATAGTGTGGCTGGCGGCTTCTAACTCTTCATCCCGGCGCGAGGTGAACCAGGTTGTCGCACCCTCACGGGCAAATCTTTGACTAATTGCAAGACCAATGCCTTTTGCTCCGCCCAGTATCAGGGCCACTTTGTTGTCTAATCTTCTCATCTGCTTACTCCTGTTTGAATGGAAAAGAGATGATATAATTTTTATACTTAATAACAATTACGCACTTTACGTAAACTAAGTAGCCTGGAGTATATCGCTATGACACAGATCGATAGCAGTGACTTAAGAGATGTAGGAAAAACCCGTCCTATTCTTGAGAACATCACTAACAAATGGTCGATTTTAATTCTCACGGTGCTTTGCACTAAACCAACCCGCTTTAATGAACTCCGCCGCCGATTAGAGGGGATCACTCACAAAGCATTGTCCGATGCGCTTAAGCGTCTCGAACGTAATGGGTTGGTATATCGCAAGGTACTTCCTACTTCGCCGGTGAGTGTGGAATACAGTCTTACTCCTTTGGCACAGACGCTACAGGAACCGTTTATTGCAATGTACGAATGGGCTCTGGAGCATGGAGCAGAAATGGAGCTGGCCCAGGAGGTGTATGACACTTCTCGAGTTAAAGAGATTAGTTAGTAAATAATAGTTACTGATTAGAACTGATCTGCATCCTAAGTTCAGAAGGTTTTCTCTGAGCAATACCTGGTGGCCTGCTACCCATTGCTCGACACAAACAATACAGGGTTTACTTTGGTCACTCGCCATCAGACGGCTTTGTTGAATAAATCGAACTTTTGGCCGCAATCAGGATCAGATCACCACATCCCTTACCCTATAGTGTTATCCCGTGGCAAAACAAAAGTTCAAAATCACCAACTGGATATCCGTGAATTTAGCCAGGTCTCGGCTACTCATTTTCCTGCCTTCGCGTGCCAGTTTCAGTAAAGGGTTCTGGTGAACCGAAAGCGCAAACCATACTCCGGGTAAAGGCAGGACAGCAATCATCCTGAATGTAAATGTAGCTCCTACTTTACAGTCTGCTATGTGCTGTGAGTTCAATTGTTGGATGGGAAGAATGCCGCTCACTCGACTGATGCGGACCTCTCGCATAGAATCATTGCTCTGAATCACTCAAGAGGTAGCAATGTCAATCCGTAAAGCTCTTCCTACCGATAATTCGGGTGCCAAGGCTGTAGTACAGAAATCATTAGCTTCTTTCGGTTTAATCGCGGATTTTGACAACTTAGATGCTGCCATTGGTGCGCTTGGCCAAGCCAACACCCCTAACGCCATCGAATTAGTGGCAGAGGTAGATGGCAAACTGGTCGGCTGCCTTGCGATTCAGAGTATGGAGGGGGCTATCGCCAAGCTGTTCGGCTTCCACGTCGATGCGAGCATGCAAGGACAGGGCATCGGCCGAACGCTGCTGGGCGAGGGAATAGCACAGGCCGTTATCCATAATTTCACTCAACTGGAACTCGATACTTGGGGCGACATGGGGGCTGCGGTTCACCTGTATGAATCCTTAGGATGGGTTCGTGGCCCGGACCCACTACCAGAAAGTGGAGCGGACCGCTTTTACTGCTTGGCACTAGTCAGGTAAAACCCGATTTAATGAGCACCTCCCGCAGCAGTCGATTACTGGCAAACTGAATGACTGCAATGACGCGGAAGCGGTCGTTCACAACTACGCGAACAAATCGTGAATGGATGATGAGTATCATTAAGGAGTCAGGCTCCAACAATCGCCTGCATTATCTAAGAGTATCTGATGAGGTGTGTAAAGCCCGATTACGGACCCGTAACGCAGAAGGTGCGCACGAATTTTCAGCAACAGATCAACAGTTTGAACTCATAACAAGTTATTTATCAGGGCCAATAATTGACGAAGGGTTTAGTGTGATTGAATACAGCTAAAAATGAAGTCATTCAGGATTTAACTGCTGAGATCCTGAAAAAAGAGCGGAGCGTGATGACAACTACAGTCACGTTTATCGATGACGATCTGTGGTTTACTGGCGGGGAGTCGCCGCGGGGCCGGATTATCCCCACTCAACACGACCCAGCTTCTCGATGACATTTGTTTTTATCTGAAATGTCAGAGCGCGGTCTATCTCGGCGGTGCCTTTATTCAGCAGGCTGGGATCAAAAAACTCGATAAGTAAGCGGTAAGAAACGGGCGGGGAGCCGCCTGTTATCGCGCGAAAACTCCGTTCAGGCTTCGCCTGGCGATAGCCGTCCGCACTGCGCCTTCGCTATGATGGATTGCAAGATAAGCAAAGGCCGATCGCCGGCTGATCAAATCATTCAGTGAACGCCAACATTTTGCATAAAATTTCGGTCCCGGTGTTTCGTTGTCCGATCTTCACGATGCTGATTAAAGACATGACACAAGATCCTCTGGACGTCGCCCAACGAAAAGTCTTCAACGTTGGTGGTCACCAGATTTTTCCGATCTTTTAAATAATGTCATGGGCGTTACATCCTTTTGATTTATATATTATTTTATGTTCCGGCAATCCGAAGCAAGTCTGCAAACAGAGGGGCAATCCGCTCCACTGGTTGTGCACCGTCACCATTGGCAGTAACGACAACGCAGATTTCATGTCCCTGACGAGTTGTCCCGATGGCCGAAAGATTGAGAACGCCATATTCGGAACCACCTTTGTAGCCAATCTTTTGCCAGTTCATGCCCTCGAACAGGGGTTCTGAAGTGTCATCAAGAGCCGGAGCTTGTTTAACGTTCCGGAGAAGTTCACATATTTCCCTTGCAGTGAGATACCATTCAACATTCTGCCAGGTGGCAGTCCGTCCAACCTGATCGGGACGTGGCAACGCCTGTGAGTTGAGGGCAGAAAGGATCTGACGGCGTTCCTGGGGTCCTGCAACCCTGTATTGCTCCCGGCTGGCTTTCGCACCAGGTGCAATGAGCTGAAACAGCTCCCGCGTGGTCATAAACGGTACGTTTCCGGGAGAAAGCGCTTCCAGCCTTTCCTGCCCCAGAATACGCATCAGAATATCTGTGGCTGTGTTATCGCTGATTTTTATCATCAACTGTGCCAGCATCTCCAGAGTGACCGGCGTCCCGACAGACAGAACCTGGAGTGTCCCGGAAGGAAGAGATCGATCACTGTCTTCAAGCGTGACCACCTGTTCTCTTTTGATCTCTCCGGATTTTAAAGCGTCCTCATACGCTTTAAGGACAACCAGTTTGAAAGTCGAACCAACGGCCATCGCTTTCTGACTGTTATCATCAAGAAGAGGTTGTCCATCGACGGTGACAAAAACCGAGACTTCGCCAGTTGCGGTACTTTTCAGCTCTCGCGCCAGATCCTCAAGTGAGACATTTTCCAGTTGGGGAGCACCAAGCCACAAAACGTCAATTTGCGTTTCCCTATTAAACCCGATAAGGATCGGGATTCGTGCTTTCTCAAACCGCAGAAAACCTTTACCTTCAGTAGTCTGTATATCTTTCAGCTTCCCGAATGTATCTTTTATCTGGGCAATATTATGTTCTAACTCTATCGATGAGACCTGCTTCAAAAAATCAGCAGTGAACCAGTCTGGTTCGACAGACTCCGCCTCGAAAAGCAACCGGAGTTTCATCATTATTTGCTCCTGCAGGTTGAGATTTTGTTGTTGAGCGATCGGGGGGCCGCTTGGAAAACGGAAAATATCCCACGTTAAGCCTGTTTTTGAAGCGAGTCGGTGTTGACGCACAGCTTTGAGCGAGACGCGGACTGTAGGCTGGTACAGTCACTGTTAGCTATCGTCTCGCTTATCGACGTTATTCAGACACTGGGCCTTACGATGTTGCAGAGTGCACTTCCTCAGAGAGGATAAACTTAGGATCATAGCTCACAGGGAAGTTTACTGACCTGGCAATAAAGCAAACTTTATGGATCTCATGGTGAATAGCAGTTGCAGCATCAATATCAGTACCGGCTACTACAGTAATTTTTGGTTTGAGTATGGCTGATATGAATCGGCCAGCTCCATCCTTTAAAACCTCACCTGTTGCTACTGGCGAGTCTTCATAACCCATTACAGTGATGCCAGCATCTGATGCCAGATGCAAATACCACAGCATATGACATGCAGAAAGAGATGATATAAGCAGGTCTTCCGGATTCATTTTACCAGGGTCACCACCCAGTATCGGATCATTAGAGCAATGTATTATTTCCTTTCCAGCGACAGAAATGTCCCATGTTCGAGCATATGAACGATAACCTGATGTACCTTTCCCCAGATTTCCTGTCCAAGATATATGTGACGAATAACTGTGTTCCATAAATTTTCTGCTCCAGTTCTGAATGTCTAATAGTTAGAAATGTACTATCAATCGACCAATAAAATTAGGCAATTAACTACTTTTGAAATGCTCCCCAAACTGTACCTCCACTTTCAGCCCCTCCTTTTAAGGAGCATGATTTACCGCAATTTATTGTCAAAACGCTCATATTAATGGCATAATGGTATACCATTTAATAATCATGTAAAGAAGGTTTTATGAGTTCGGCTTTTCTTTCAACCGCAGACATGCTTGCTTATGAGCTTAAAAATTTAATTAACAACGGCTCGCTGCGGGATGGGGATCGGCTAGTAGAAAGAGACCTCGCAAGCAAGTTTTCTGTCAGCCGCATACCACTGAGAGAAGCAATCCAGAAACTTGAAAGGGAAGGCTTAGTTGACGTTTACAGAAATCGCGGAGCAGTAGTCAGGACGCTTACTGTTAACGATGTTGACGAAATCTATCAACTCCGGGCTTTACTGGAAGGTGATGCTATTTTTCAGAGTCTTCAATACATGGACTCTGAAACTCTTACGCGAGCAGAGCTTGTTCACAAACTTCTTGGTAGCGCCTCCCAAACGACACAACAGGGACAATACAACCGGGAATTTCATGAGCTGCTATATCGGAAGTGTAAAAATCAACGCCTGCTGAAGATGATAAATGAATTACGTGAGCAGATAGAAAGATATGAGATCTTACAGCATCGATTGCTTTCTGAAACTCTCAAATTTCAAGATGAACATGAACATATTTTAAGCGCTTGTCTGGGGAGCGATCCCACTGCTGCTCGCGAATGTACAGTTGAACATATTCTTTCTGCCGGACAGATTCTAAAAAGTTATATTACCAATCGGTAATCAAAGGTACTTCTGTTCGCTATAAAAATCCAAACAACAGAGCCTTAGCTAAGTCTGCTTTTCGCTCATAGATGCCCTTTGGTATTGTCGTGGGTAGCCCTGTGCTAAAAGCGGAGGTTACCCCTCGGGGCCATTAAAGATTAGCCTTGGGATGTTATGATAAATTCATTCAACTGTCAGGGTTCAATTAGGGTGAGCAAAATGCTCTTGGAAAAGCTGAAAGCACTTGAATGCAGTCTTCACGGTGCCCGGCGGAATGATCGGAAATGGCTTGAACAGATATTGCATCCCGAATTTCGGGAAATTACACGGTCAGGCGTAATAGTTGACCGCGCGGAGACGATAGCATCTCTGGCTGGCGAATTAAGTCCAATGATCATTCTTAGCAGTGATTTCCGGCTGATCAGCATGGGAGAGTACTGCGCCATTCTGCACTACAAGACGTTTAATTCGGACGGCAGCCGAGCATCCCTACGTTCTTCCTGCTGGGTGTATTCTGACAGGGAGCAATGGGAGCTGGCTTTCCATCAGGGAACACCAGAGGCGGGTGCGGTATAAGTTTGGCAATGGCACGGTAAAAAAACCTACCAGCCCGGTGGGTATCTCTTACCGGCACGAAAAGCCAATGTCCACTCCTCGCTCTTAGCAGTCGAAGTCCTGTGGGCAGCTCAGTGCCAAAAGCTGACATCCAATAGCGCTTATAAGCACACTTTTTTCAAGTGCTATCCAACACGAATATTTATTATTGCACGGCCATCGCCAGCCGAATCCCAACTGCAGTAAAGGCCAGCGCTACCCCCCAACGAATGCCGGTCATCACCTTGTGATTTCCTAATACACTATGACTAACAGCCGAAGCAAAAATGCCATACAGAGAAAATACAACAAAAGTCATGGCGGCAAAAATAGCTGAAAGAATCAACATACTCTGTGTGGGGTGTACATCCTTGGTGGCGATAAACTGCGGAAGAAAAGCCAGGAAAAATAGCGAAAGCTTGGGATTAAGAAGATTGGCAACCACAGCCTGCTGTATCAAGGCGCGATGAGATAATGCCAACCCGGGGCAGTCAGCGGATAAAAGTGTCTTATCCCGTAGCGTTTGCCACGCCATAAACAGCAGGTAAGCCACACCGGTATATTTCACAAGGGAAAATAGCAACGGACTTGTATGTAATAAGGCAGCAAGGCCAGTAATGGCAGCCAGCATATGAGGCAACACCCCCAGGGTGCATCCAGCAGCGGCAATTATCGCGCTACGTTTTCCCTGCCTCAGGCCGGCAGAAAGCGTAATGATGGCACCAGTACCGGGTGACATAACGATCAGCAGAGATGTCACCAGAAAATCATTATAAAGAATCAAAATTTTACCCCTCATCGGAAGCTGAAAATAACCGCTTCAGTATTCGATTAAGAGGGTTTTTCTGTCTTGAATAAAATTGCAGATGTAGTGACAGCTAGATTCTTGAAATCTGTTGCGCATAGAGGCCCGGTGTATAGCCATAACTGCGGACAAATAGGCGAGTCATGTGGCTTTGATCCGCAAATCCACCCGCAATGGCTGCATCAACAAGGCTCATTCCGCCCGTAATAAGCTTTCGAACCAAGGACAGGCGTCGTTGCAAAAGATAGGCGTGCGGGGTCATTCCACTATAATGCGCAAAAGCGCGTAAAAACTTAAATTGACCAAGTCCGGCAATCGCCGCCAGCTCAGTAAGGGATACGGCACTCCCCGGCGCGTCATCCATTTTTTCCTTTGCGTACAAAACTCCTTTTAAGGGCATTTTCATCTGAAGGCTGGGCATTTGGGCCAATGCTTTGGTCATGACTAACATCGCTTCATCCGCAGCCAACCTTTCTACATCGCCATTACCGCTGAGAATGGAATGATATAATTGGTTAAAATTTTCTGCTATGCAGACATTAGTCAATACAGGCAGAGTAAACTCGCCGCTGGCAAATTTCCCATCGGAAATATCGCTAAAGCAGCGATTGATAAGCTCAGTATCAAAGTAAAGCATCCGCCAGGCTCGTGGACCGCCGAGAGGTGTCCCATCGTGAACTTCCCCCGGGTTAACCGTGATGATATCACCCGCGTTCGACTCGACATACCCGCGCCCACTCAGGGATTTTTGCCCACCACTGTCCATCAAACCAATGCCGAACTGGTCGTGAGTATGCCGCCCAAAAGAGATATCGCTGTTGGCGTTTACCGCCTCGATACCCGCTACCGTAATTGGGAGAAGCTGAATGGTATGTTGACGCACGATGTCAGATTTTTTCCTGTCGCAGTTGGTCGTGTTGCTCGAGCTCATAATCGATAAACGCACCGATCATAGTCCGATAGACCTTTTCGATAATCACTTCGGGAAGTCCTGCTTCAGTGGCCTGTTTACATACCTTGTCGATTACCTGTTGGACGCGGTCTGGAGCACGAACGGCTGAGTGGTCAATTTTGAAAGCTGCTGCAGCTTTAACACATTCGCTGCGTTGCGCGATCATCCTAACCAGTTCACTATCAATTTGATCGATTCGATTTCTAACGTCTTCAATTGACGAAAAATTCATCTTCAGTCCACCTGACTAGTACATGAGTTTGTTAGGTTACATAAAATTTCGATTAAATACAGTATTGAACCTAAAAGGTTCTAGCTGAGAGGACGATATATCAAGTAAAACTTACCCAGAAGCTCGCTGCTATTGGCATGATGATGAATTTGTGAGTCTGGAGGTCCGCTTCTCGCTCATAGTTGCCCCTGGTCGTAGGCAGCTTTGTGCCAGGAGCGGACATTGTCACCGCCACCATATGTAAGCATGTCATTCGAAATAGGAGTGATACTCAGGCACTCTGATGTCAGAGATATACATGAAAAATTCCGAAAAAAACCTAATTCACGACCTCAATCGTGTTCCAGGACGCCCGGATACCGAACCTGATATATACAAGTTGCACAATTCATCTCTACAGGGTTATTTATGATGTGCATACGAGCTTTTTGTTTATTGTCTGTGTTCCTTTGCTGCATACAAGTGCAGGCATCTCCAGGCTTTCGTCAGATAACGCTATCAGACCCAAAGTCCGAAACTCTAAATTTGACTGTGTGGTATCCAACTTCTTCTGAGGGAAAAACAGTTAATATAGGAAGTAATCCCGCTTTCGTTGGCGTTACGGTGAACCCCGATGCACCACCATTACCTGGAGTACATCCTCTCCTGGTTATTTCACACGGATATAACGGAAACTGGCGGAATTTGTCCTGGATTGCTGCGGCGATGGCTGCAGAGGGGTATATTGTTGCCGCCCCGGATCACCCAGGTACTACCACTTTTGATCAGAATCCGATAGATGCTAAAAAGTTGTGGCGACGTCCGCACGATATTTCTCGGGTTATTGATTTCGTCATAGATTCTCCCGCACTTTTCGGGGCAACGGACAAGGGACGTATTGCTGCTTTAGGGCATTCTCTTGGCGGATGGACGGTAATGTCGCTAGCGGGTGCGCGATTTAAACCCTCCCTGTTTATCCACGATTGTCAAAACCATCCCAAACGAGGCGACTGCCGGTTAACAGAAAAACTTGGCGTAAATGAAACGCTTTCACTGGAAAAAATATCCGCAAATAACAGGGATGCAAGGATCCGGGCTGTAGTCTCTCTTGATCTAGGATTAGCACCTGGTTTTACCCCTAAAAGTCTGAATGCTATTAATATTCCCGTCCTGATTTTAGCTGCACAGGCGGACAGATTGGCAGAATTACCCGCAGGGCAGGAGTCTGGATACCTTGCTGCCGAAATGAATCCAAATAGGAGGCAATATGAGATCGTTGAAGGCGCGACACATTTCAGTTTCATGCAGCTTTGTAAACCCGGCGCTGAAAATATCCTAAATGAAGAATCACCTGGTGACGATGTTGTTTGCCAAGATGGCCTCCATGCAAAGAGATCGAATATTCATCAAACTCTGGTTCGTAAGATCAGTGCATTCCTGAATTCTACGCTTGATTACGCTGCATCTTCTGTCGGAACAAGGTAGGTGATACGCCAGAAACGCGCAGAAATTCACGATTAAAATTTGATTTAGTAGTGAATCCAGACTCCAACATTATATCCGTCACAGGCAATGGGGTGTTTAACAGCAGTTCCTTTGCCCATTCAATCCTGAAGCTATTGATCCACTGCGATACATTGCAATGACTTACCGAATTGACTGCACTTGAAAGATGTCGTGCTGATATACCTGTTTTTCTGGCCAGAATACTTAGTGTTAGGTCGGGATTAAGATAAATTTTTGTTTCACGAACGTGTTTCTCGAGTCTACTATAAATCTCCTCAAACTCTCCCGCGGGTACCACAATACTCTCGGGGGACGTTTCTTCCCGCTTATCATTTCCTGATACAGCTGTCCTTCCCGCACTGACAATAGCCGCGGCGATGAGAGGAAGCAGTGTCATTTGGAAAATGACAACCATACCCGGAGCCTGTTTTCCACCGGTGATGCTGAAGTCAAATGTAACCGCAAGATCTGTCAGTGCAGATATACACAGAAAGCAGCCTGCGAAAAAAGCCATCTTTACCGTATGTGTTGACTCCGCCAGTCGGTTCAGCGTGAAGTTACGCTCCCCCTGCCATGCAATACGAAAGAGGCCACATCCGTATCCTGTAAAAATGATAAATAGGATGAAATCAGTCGCCGCCGGCCAAACCATCCTGAGCAATAAGGCAATGGTTGGGGGTAAAAGCAGCAATACCCAGCGACGCTGCTTACTGGTTTCAGTCATTGAGATGAAACTGTGCCATGCGAGAGGGGGCAGAAGTATTGCCAAGACGGATTGAATGTTCCTAAGCATTGCTGACTCGTATTCCCAGCGCAGAGTGCTGACAGAAAGAAGGACTGTGCAGGCGATAAGAAAACGCAGTGTACCGCTGTGGCGATTTTTTTCAGGAAATAGCGCCATTACTATTAAAACCAATAGCGCAAGCAAAGTAATAACAGGAAAGGGGACAGAAAACATAACCACAATACCATCATAAAAATTTACAAGGAATATTTGCACACATGAAGGTAATCTGTCTCCTACAACGTAATAAAAACAGTATAACAATCCATTAAGACGCGATTTGTCTCTGGAAGATTTATCTCATCTCTAACCCTTCTCCTTCTTTGCTGATCCGTCTGCCCCTAACTCATGAGGGATGAATTGACGTGTTCCCCGTTGATAAACACTCGGTAATGTTAGTACTACACCCTCACCAATGAGAACAATTACGAACTTCCGCTCATCGCTCAAAGCTGCCGGAGGTCTTTCGAAGGGTCTTAGAGTGCCAAAAGTGGACATTACAGCTTCGACTCACTCCGGCTGTTTAAGTACTCATACGGTAGATTGGGTAACCGCATGGGGATTAAACTAATGTGGTTGGAAGTTTTGCATTTTGGCGCTTTGGCTGATTGCTTTGAGTATTCTTAATCTTATCAAGCCGCTTACCGGTCTGATAAGATACCAGTAAGGTGTAAAGCTGCGTTGTGCATTTCTATCCAGACAAAACACCCTAGTTTCTGTGGTCAATTGGGTGTGCGTTTCATTTAGCTTCTCAATGGTGAAGCTGAGAACGAGCTTGGCAGTGCCAGGCTCACTGAATGCGAGAAACTCGGCGGCATCTTTTATCGTTGTTTGACCATAATCTGTTTTCCAAAATTTTCCAGCCAGGCCGAATGCCAGTTCCCGATCGCCTTTTTTCTCCAGTAATGTGAAATTTTCCATGCCAAACGCTTGGCGGGACGAAGCAGGTCGGCTCTGTATCAGGTCCAGTAGTCGAATTGGCAACTCACGGACAGCCGTGGCGTATCGGATGAGCCAATCATTCTGAGGGCAAAAATTCAATACTGCTGCCATTATATCTGCTGGCGGGGCCAAAATGTTCAACGAATGTTTCTCATTGAACTGATAGACGGGCAGATATTTTTCGTTAAGAAACACTCAATAATCTCCTAAATAGGTGGGGTTTTACCTTGCCAGCGAGACACTGTTACGATGAATTTATAGCAACAATCCTATGTTAACTCTAGGATTTTAGTCAATCCTGACAACCTTGTCTGTCATTCCACCGCTTCTTACCCGTAGATACGCCTCACGCAGGTGGCAGCATCACGCAATTGGCGTTGAACCTAACTTGCTGGCATCGATCATCCCAGCAACCTCATTAAGTGCGCGATACTGAGCAACCATAACCTCGATTCCTACTGATCCAAACCACTGCTGTCTAGCCGTAACTTCAGCTCCTCGCTCATGGCAGACCTAACGAGCCTTCAGCAGTTCTCCTTCGTGCCAGAAGCAGATCCAGCAAAAGCTCTGTTGTTTGGATTTTTATCGCGAGCAGCAGCGGGGTCGCCACGCAGACAGGCGTTTAAAATTTGCTCATGTTCATCCTGAAACTTGAGCGTTTCAGACAGTAACTGATGCTGCAAAAGCTCATATTTTTCTATCTGCGCTCGTAGTTCATTTATCATTTTCAGCAGGCGCTGATTTTTACACTTACGGTATGACCGGCCAGTTCATGACAAAGCGCGCCGATCTGTTCCACTGCATTTAGCAGGTTGGCCGAAGGTTCGTTCGCACAATTTAACCGCAGGAAGTTCTGAAATTCCGCCCCGGGGGAAAACAGGGGGCCAGGGCTGACACCAATGCCCAGTGCCAGCGCGCGACGATGCACCTCCAATGCATTCAGCTGATGCGGAAGTTCTACCCACAACAAGAAACCGGCTGTTGGCACTGCAACACGAGTGCCCGGAGGGAAGCTTGCTTCGACCCGAGCGATGACGGCTTGTACCCCCTCTGTGACCCGGAGCTTCAGGCGCCGCAGATGACGCTCGTAGTCTCCACTTGCCAGTATCTCGCTCGCGGCTGCTTCAAGCAGCGGTGAGCCTGCCCAATCCCCGGCCATGCGAGCCTGCAAGACCTGTGTGTGGTAGCGTCCTGCCGCAACCCAACCGATTCGCCAGCCCGGGGCAAGGGTTTTGGACAATGAACTGCAGTAAATCACACTCCCACTCTGGTCGAACGCCTTGCAGGCCGGAGGACGCTGCCCCTCACCGGCCAGGTCACCATACACATCGTCCTCAATTAAAGGGATGCCTGCACGTTCAATCAGAGCGACAAGTTCCTGCTTGCGCGCGACGGGCATACTGGCACCGAGTGGGTTTTGCACCGTGGGCGAGGCGAGTACGGCAGCGGGACGGTGGCGCCGAATAGCTTCAGCCAGTGGTGCCAGCAACAAGCCTTCAGCAGGATCCGTGGGGATTTGCAATGCCTTCAGGCCTAAATCCTCCAGCAGCAGGAGCGTACCGAAGTAGGCGGGCTGCTCAATCGCCACGACATCACCTGGCCGACACACAGCCCGGAGAGCCAGACGCAACGCCTGCGTCGCGCCAGCAGTGATGACGAGATCATCCGAACCAAAACGGGCCCCCCACTGTGCAGCGCGTACGGCTATATTTCTGCGCAGGTCTGCCCTCCCCGGCGGCAGGCTATAGCTCTGCCCGCGTGCTTCCAGGCGACGGCTTGCAGTCTGCAGCGCCCGCTGTAGAGCATCTGTTGGCAGCCATATGGGATCGGGCAGCGCTGCCCCCAGTGGCACCAGACGGGCTTCTGCGCTACTGAACAGTGAACGGGCTACGGCTGACATTGTCACCGGTACAGGGCCAGGCAAAGGATGAGAAGGCCGCATGCCCTGAGGTGTGTTTATCTGGCAGACGAAGTAGCCCGAACGCGGACGCGCAACAACCAGGCCTTCGGCCTCAAGGCAACGGAGTGCTTCCAGTGCCGTTGGGAGGCTAACTTGCTCGCGTTCGGCCAGTTTGCGCGCGGAGATCATCCGGTCACCGATTTGCAACGCACCTGATGCAAGGGTAAAGCGCAGCATTTCAGCAATCCGGCGGTAATGTGGGGACGACAGGGGTGGGACGGACATTGCGAACTGTACAGTCTGATTTTCGATAGATCTGACTATACAGACAATGATGCTATCCATCTATAGTGCCGAACTCGATCAATCAAGGAGGCATTATGCATAGCGACAACTTCGACCTTTCTACTTATTTCCGCCGTATAAACTATACCGGGCATGCGGCCGCTGATACCGCCACGCTGCACGCGCTCATGCGTCATCAACTCTTTTCGGTGCCCTTCGAGAATCTGGATGTACAAGCCGGCAAAGTTGTCTCACTGGTGCCCGAAGACATTGCCGACAAGCTGCTGCAACAAGGTCGGGGCGGATACTGCTATGAGGTCAATGGGCTATTTGCCATGGCGCTGGACGCTTTAGGTATTACCTACCGTTTCGTTGCGGCTCGTCCGATGTTCTACCCCGCGCGCCGGCCGAAAACGCATATGGCGTTAATTGCTGAAGTCGATGACCGTCTGTGGCTTTGCGACCTAGGGTTCGGCAGCTACGGTATTCGCGCGCCGATGGCCTTAGACATGATAGATACCGACATCGAGCAGGACTTCGACACTTTCCGACTTACCCGTAACGCTAATAGCGAGTACCTGCTACAGGCGAAGGTGGAGGGTGAATGGGCCAATCAATACGGCTTTGATCTGTCACCCCAGGAGTGGATTGATTTCGTCCCGGCCAACTACCTCAACTCCACCCACCCTGATGCCATCTTTGTACAGAAGTTACTGATCGTGCAGCACGGCTCCGAGGGGCGCCTGATTTTGCTGGGTGATGTGCTGAAGACGGTCACCGCAGATGGCGTCAAAAAGCAGCAACTGACGAAAGACGATATTGCCCATGTACTGAAAAACCGCTTTGCTCTGCCTGTACCGCAATAAATCGGGATGACAGTTTAATCCTCAGCACAACCCGCCCTCTATATACCCTAGAGGGCTTGCGCGGCGTCGCCGCTTCCAGAAGCCCATATAGCGCCAAACTCACCACCTTTTTTGTGTCTAAAATTAGGTGTCAATTAACCACATACTATTTGGCCCCAGGCACCGGATTAGTTGTAATAGCGAATTACTTCTCATTACACCGAGTCAAAAAATAGTGGTTATCATATCTTCATTAGCTATTTTCTAGACTCTGATAACAGAAATTTGCAGTGGTGCAGTTATTGGTGCTGGTAGCGTGGTAACAAAGCCTGTACTTGTTAAAGGGATTTATGCGGGTAATCCTGCGAAGCTTTTAAGATTACTTTAGGTATTTGACGGGCTTTACCCAGCGCCGAACATGTTCACTCACAGCCGACACGGATCCATCATCCGGGCAGGTCAGAAGCGGATGCTAGGTACATTACGGTGCGTTAATTATTAGGGAGCAAGGCAACTGGTCGGTAAGTATGTTGATGATCAAATCGCGTGGGAAGATTATTTCACTGGTGTGTCTGAGTTCTTCTTTTGTCCACCAATAGTGATCGCGAATGACTTCCTTTTCGTTGCTACTCCACTCTGAGCGGTCTATATCCAATATCGCTGTATGGATAATGAAAAAACGCTCATCAGCAAGAACCGTTTCCCCACTCGGCAGCATCATTGTGAAGGTTCTGGAAGCTACTTGCGGTCCTGCTGTTTTTCTTGTCAAACCTGTTTCTTCACGTAATTCGCGTAAGGCTGCTTGCTCAAAAGATTCATTGGGCTCAAGCCCTCCTCCGGGAGTTGCCCAGTATGATTTGCCACTCAAGGCATCATTTTCATGGCAGAAACTAAAGAGCAGCACCAGATTTTCTGGTGAAAGGATTATTAACCGAGATGATGGACGAGTGCGCACAAAGCCCCCTTAAATAACTCAGAAACACTACCTTTCGAATTTTTATATAAACATATTTCGCCGTTTTAATCACCAAATGAGGTTGCATTTTCTTACAGCGATAACTGCATACAAAGTCCGCTCTTCGCTCATCGTTGCCTGAGGGCTCAGTGTCTGGCCTTGTGCCAGTTGCGGGCACTGCCCGCTCTATAAATCGAAAAATTAAGTTTAGGGGGAATCAATTTATACATTAGCCAATCTTTCAGAATGTACGGCCGCAGATTTTTTTAACATTCCAATACCTGACCTGGTTCCTGGCATAATTTTTGACTATTTCATCGGAGTTTACTGAAGCATCCGGAACGAAGTCAGCAGGGACCTGAACAGCCTTGCTTCCCGAAGCTATATAATAATATTTCCCAGCTTCTGGAATAAATGATGAGTGAGAGTTTCGAATGAATCGTCCTTCATTATTGATCTGCGACACAGTGTATAGGACATCGGGTTTTATCTTGCTCACCACTACGTTCCCTTTGGCTTGAAAAAAATTTGAGTCAAGTTCATAGCGATCAGACATATCGTAGCAATTATCTTTGCTGTTGAGGGTGTAAGAGCCTAGATAGATGGTCCCTACATTGCCCTCACGGTTAAGAACATATAACGTCGCAGCATCACTTCCATTATAATTTTTATAATCAAGGGGTAATACCCTAGCGCACCCTATAAGTCCCAGAGAGATTACTGCTACGATGACGGTTTTATTTAATTCCATATCGTCCTTTATTATGTGTAAGTTCGTTGCCCATGTTAAATATAATAATTAGTAGACAGATGCTCTGTTGGCGGTTCAATACCAGAAACTAACGCTGACAACCGGGTGCATTAATCAACAATGCACGGGTCAAATTGCTGTTCAGACGGTGATATTGATATTCTGTCCGATCGCCGGGTTAGCCGGCAATTGTGGGATTGATTCGATCAGACTGGCTGCCGTTGATTGTTGGTTATCCAGTGTCTTTTTTAGCAGAAGGGTGTTCACCTTACTACTGAGATCCTGACTATCAAGGCTGGTAGCCAGTGAAGTAATTTGCGATACATCCATTTCGTTCTCCTGTTCAATACAAAAAAGAATTGATCACGGCTTAGACTTAATCTTCAAATTTTTATCGGCATTTTAGGGAATAACTTTAGAGGTAAATGGTCCCCTCTTTTCTATGTCGGCCTGAACCCTATTGAATGATGCTGTGTAATGAAAAAATAATGAGTAGTAGCCCGCCAGCGATGTTGACGTATTTTTTCAGCAGTAGTGGATCGGTATTTTTAGCTGAGAAAATGAGTGCATGACTGATGGCGATAAGCCAGATGCTCATCACTCCCACATGCACGGAGGCAAGAATCAGATAGTGGCTAATGCCACCATCTTTTCCAGAAAATTGTGAAACCACTGTCAGATAAAACATAATGGCTTTAGGATTCAGAACGTTAGCCAGCCAAGCTTCTTTGACTGTAATCGAAGAGAGTCTGCTGGTGAGCTCGGTACGCTTTGATTTAATGCCGCTGACGATGAGCATTAATCCTAACCAAAGGAGATAAAATGTCCCGGCAATTTTCAGTGTGCCAAAAATCGCTGGAGACGAGACAATGACAGCGGTGATACCAAGCCCGATAAGAAGCGCATGTGTGTATATGCCCAAAGCCGTTCCGGCCAGCGTCCTAAAAAGCCCACTGCGTCCGCCGGCCAAAGCGCTACTCATGACAAGAGTGAAGCTTGCTCCGGGGGAGAGAGCGACAGGCAGTAGCACAAGCATAAAGCCAAGGAAATTGATTTCCATACTCTTCGGATTGTAAATGATATGTTATGACGCAACCAGCTTATCGACTATAGCGCAGTGCAAGAAGCGGACATTACGAACACATGGCGTGGTAATTAAGAAGGAAAAGTCACCCTCTTCAACTACGACTCAATACCAGCTTTAGGCCCGCAAACGCGAAGCAGCACGCTAATAGCGCATCAAGCCCACGGCGGATACGACGATAAAATGCGCCCATTACTGCGGTAGAAAACAGCAGCGCATAGCCGCAGAACACCACCACGCAAATAGCCGCACAGCCGAAGATGATCATGGGTAAAGTAGAGGCTGCCAGGTCCGGTTTGAGCGCAACGGACATGATTGCCACCCAGGTGAGGATGGCTTTGGGATTGCCAACATGCATAAATATACCCTGACGGAAAAGTTTGCCATACACGACTCTCTCATCGCTGGCCTCAAATTCAGTGGCACCAGAGCGGCACAGCGCGGATTTACCCGATTTAAATGCCAGCCATAACAGATACAAACCACCACCGATTTTTAAAACGATCAGTAACTGTGCAAAGGTCGCCAGCACAGTGAGCACGCCGCAGGCCGCCAGCATTGCCCACAGCATAGAACCGCCAATAACCCCCCCCGCCAGCGCCAATGCTGCGCCGCGGCCCTTTTTCATTGCCGTACCCATAATGGCCATATTACTTGGCCCAGGGCTGGCCGTTGCGACAAAGTAAGTGGTGTAAATTAGGATTAATTCGTGCGAAAGCGCCATGTTTTCCTCTGCGATGGGGTTGCCCTTTTCCATGTTATATCGACTCGCACGAAAATTATCCATGTCTCATCGCTTATTCTCGTGATGATGACGTGGGCAAAACGTCCGCTTCTCGCTCATAACAGTCCAATTCCTGTTTAGAACCCAGTCTTATAACCATCCCAATCCAAAAACATAGTTCTGTATTAGCGTTCAATGTTTTAGGGCTGGGTTGCGCATATGGTGCACTCCTAACTGATTTCTCTACCACTTGTGGTTTGTTGGAAGCGGTCAAATGATTTGCGAACAGGTGTTCAATGAGATACGAATACCCATTCACTCTTCTGGGTATGAAATACGATATCCACTATCAGCCATAAGAATATTAGCAAACCCTGTTCTGTCTAAGTGCATTCCTGCGATGAGCAGTTTTTCCCTGACAGCTTGTTCCAGGATTTTTTTCCGTGTTTCTTCGGCCTGAACGGGATCACAGTCAAATATAATGGAAACGGATGGGTGTGCTGACTGGATATGGGGGAAATGGACGATGTCTCCCCATATCAATAAGCATTTATCACCTGAATCGATGCGCAATCCGGTATGACCTGGCGTGTGGCCCGGCAACCATACCGGGAGAATGCCCTCTATTATCTCGTTCCCGTCAATAAAGCGCAGGTTCTGTGCATAAGCTTCTAACGTTCGACGGACCAACGTAAAATTACGCTTCCCGCGCTCGCTGGCCATTTTCAGTCTTTCATCATCCCGCCAGTATTTTGCTTCAACTTCAAGAGGATGAAGATGAAGTTCTGCATATTTATAGACTGGCCGTCCTTCAGCATCCAGCAGCCCGCCAATATGGTCAGGATGGCCGTGCGTCAATAAAACGGTGTCCACATCATCAGGGCTGACACCGGCTGCACCGAGGCTTCCTTTGAGCAGCCCTCCCACGTTGTTCAGGCCTCCCGTACCGGTGTCAACCAGAATGGTTCGCCCCCGACCGCGGATTAGATAACAGTTGATATGGATATTGCCGGGTTCAGCGATCCCTGCACTGTGCTGAATGACCCCAGCATCCGCAGTCTCAATGCCTGACAGTAAATCCAGGCTGGCTGACATATTGCCATCACTTAGGGCAGTAACCAGAAAATCCCCAATCTGACGGGATGTGAAGGCCGGATGGTTCATAAATACCTCGCAGGGTTAGTTTCGAGCGTATATTTGTGGTGCGGTAAAGCCAAAACACGGCAGGAACCCAATGAACCTGCTTAATGACTTTTCATCATGCTACATGCTGTATTTTCGGCTATAAATCGATATTATTTCATTGATTAGTGACGTTAACTCACTGAAAGGTCATGATATGTACAGAGCAAGGGACAGTTTTTATGCGCAGAAAAATTCCCAGTAGCACTTCCCTGCAGGCGTTTGATGCTGCCGCAAGGCACGGTAATTTTGCCCGGGCCGCAGAGGAGTTATCGCTGACGGAAGGAGCCATCAGCCGGCAGATTGCGCGCCTTGAATCTTTGCTCAACCGCAGACTGTTTGACCGTACCGGAAGCCGCGTAAAGCTTAATCCTGTTGGGGCACGCTATGCACATCACATACGCGAAACGCTCGAACGGCTCGAAAGGGATACCCAGTACATAATGGGAATGCCTGAAGGCAGTAAAAGTCTGGATATTGCCGTCCTGCCGACGTTTTCCAGTCGGTGGCTTATTCCCCGCCTGGGCAGCTTTAGATCTATGTACCCGGACATAACATTGAATATTGCGGCCAGAACCGACCCTTTCATTCTCACCGGGAGTGGCTTTGACGCCGTAATTCATTTTGAGCATCCCGCATGGGCAGGCATGCGCATGCACTTTCTCTTTCAGGAAAAACTGGTGCCGGTGTGCCATCCTGCACTGTTAACGGATAAGAACGTCGATGATCAGTTGAACGAACTGCCACGTATTCATCGGCGGCAGAATCCAGAAGCATGGCATAACTATGCTCAGGAAAGCGGGATAATCCTTAATAATCCGGCGCAAGGTGTCCGGTATGATCTTCATGAAATGGCAATAGCTGCCGCATTGGCGGGACAAGGCGTGGCAATGGTGCCGCGTATGTACGTCGAAAAAGAACTGAGTAGCGGAGCGCTTGTCGCGCCCTGGCCAGAATCAGAATGCCTGAGCAAAAAATTCTGTTTGGTAAAACCGGTAGAAACAGGAATAAATGAACCTGCACTGCAGGATTTTGAACGCTGGTTGCTGGCTGAAATGATTGACGGTGAAGTGGGCTGGCTAGAAATGCAAAAAGTATGAAGTAGAGTAAGGTTTTTGCTGAGTTTGGTGGAGTTCAGAAGACTTGTGTTTGGAGCGGGTGAAGGGAATCGAACCCTCGTATGCAGCTTGGGAAGCTGCCGTTCTACCATTGAACTACACCCGCATCGATGTGCGAGGGGCATTATAACCTTAACCATCTGAGTGACAAGCAGTAAACACCGCCAAGTGGCGGTGTTTTGAGCGGTCAGTTGATCCCTTCCGGTGAGGTCAGTCGGCAAAGTAGTTAGGTGCGGCATAATATTCGCGCATTTTCTGCGCCAGCCAGCCGCCGTCAGTACCGTTTGACTGAATACTGGTGATGCTAACCGTCGAACCTCCCCCCCATAAAATGGAGAAGATATTGTAGTCGGTTAGGTTATCCACCTGTGCCTGCCCCCAATCGTAGCCCTGATCTTTGAGTAAAAACTCTCCGACCGTTTTCACGCCGTAATTCACCGGATTGACCGCGGTATTCCGCAGCGCCTTCGACACCTTATTAACATCGCTGCCGATGCGGGTATCCCCCATAAAGAAACTGCCCCCGGAAGCAAAGTGCGCGCTGGATAACATGCTGGTGCCCTCCGACTCGGTCGGCATATGGCCACCGGGAATTTGCCAAATCATCGCCGGTTTATTCAGGCCACTCGCGGTGTACTTCACCAGCTTCAGATAATTAAGCCAACTGGTGGCATTCCAACCGTAATGCGCCAGGGCATCCGGACTGAAACAGTCACGTTCAAATTTATCAAACACAATAAAATCTGGCACATACGCGCCCTGATAAACGCCCAACTCATCCAGGTAAGTCACCACCTGATCGGCATAATCGCGGGAGTCAACGTTGTCCCGCAACACCCAATCCGCGCCTCCGGTTGCCCAGACGTTGGTTTGCCATCCGAAAGCGACATCAGGCGCGAAGGTATGAACAATGTAGTTTATTGCCTGCAAATAACCGTAAAGCGAGTCGTCAAAATGCGGCAATACCGGCGTGGTGTAATTCAATATCGGTTTGAGATCGCTCACTGCTTTTTGCAACAGGCTGTTGACCTGTACGCTGTTGGCTTTGCGCAAAGCCTGGTAACCCGACGGCTCCTGCTGCATCGCGCCGAGGAAATCCGGGTTAAGGACGAAGGTAACCGGCACCGGATGATCCTCATCTTTATAACTTTGCGCCGCCACGCACTGGGTGATGAAACTGCCAAAATGGTTACGCAGCCGCTGGCTGTCGGCTAAATCCGGGACCGCACTGCCACCACTGGCATTCGCGGTATAAACCACCATCACTGGCATAACGGCAAGGCCGCTGGCCAGCTCAATCTGGCGCGCGACACTGCAGGTCTGGTGGACCGGTAATGAGACGAGATCCAGATAACCATCACCGTTGGAATCCACTTCAGCAGCAGGAATCGGGTCACCTCCGCCATCAAATCCGTCGTACTTGAACAAGGCGCTGACCGGAACATTATTGTAAGCCGTGACACTTGAGGATGAATTTACCGTCACACCGCCGTGTGCCAGATAGTCGGGCCAGCCGCGCACCTGTAAATCGACGCCTTTATCAAACACCAGAACCAGACGTTTGGAGACCGCAGAGACAGTCACCGGCGTGTCGGTCAGTGGAATATAACGGCGCCCGTCCACCGTGAGTTTTTTGGCATTCAGCCAGTAATCACCTGCCGCCAGCGCATAAGGGATCGCCATCTCACCGGCGCCATTAAGAGTGAAATAGTACTGCGTGGCCCGGTCTTTGCTTACCAGTGAGACGCTGATTTTCTGGCTCCCCGCAGGCAAACCTGTCGCCTGTAGCGTGGCGAAGATCATGCCCGCGCTGCTTACCGGTTTGAACTGGTAGTCCAAAATGACCGACATGACCGCGTCTTTATTTGGTTTGAAGGTCTTGGGTTCAGCCGCCGCACTGAATTCAATATTATTGATACGGGTGGTTTTTATCCGCGCGTCACAGACCACCTGATGGGTAAGTTGGGAAACCTGTGTGGTTTTTCCCGGCTCAAAACGTTGCGCTACGGTCTGCGTGGTGGCTGCTTGCGTCAGCTCAATGTCTATCTCGCCCTCTTTGACACTCGCATTGGGTGTCAGGGAGAGCAACGCGCTGGCGAAAAACACCGGTGACTCATAATTGATATTAATGATGCAGGGAGAATTGACCGCCGAGAGCGTGATTTGCTGCTGAGACTGGGCTGGGGTCAAGCGTGCCGTGGCGTTTTCCAGCGAGTCAGTCTGAATACAATAACGTCCATAGGCCAGATTTTTCAGGCTATTACGGCTGTTCCAGCTTAACGAGTGAGCCGTCTGCGCACCAGACTCGGTGATCAGCGTCAGCGTTGGATCGCCAATACCGGCCACCCCGGACGAAGGCATAACCACGATCAGCTCCCCCTGGCGTGCCGGGTCACTCCGCAATGTCACCCGCACTTCACCCAGCGTCACTGGCGTCTGCGTGGCGCTCAGTGAAAAAGTCAAGGTGCCGGTTTTTCCTGCATCAAGCTGCAGGTTGCCACCCGCCTGCAATGTCAGGGTGTTTTTCTCCAGCGGCCAGCCACCGTCACGCTTTGCGACCGGGGAGTTGCTGCCCACCAGCGACCCGCCGAACGGGCTGTATTCATCAGGATGACCGGTGGCAAAAAACTCAATCTCGGCCAGGGTAAAATCAATCGACTGAGAAGTAATATTGGTCAGGCTCAACGTGATTTTTTGATACCAGCTTCCTGATGATATTGGGCTAACCTGCACACTGACGCTGGCCGTTTCTGCCTGGGGTTCAGACGTTGGTTCTGGTTCTGGTTCTGGTTCTGGTTTCGGCACCGGAATAACTGCCTCTCCATCATCATCATCGGCATTGGGCTGCTCACCCGAGGCCAGCAGCAGCAACCATTGTGTGACCTCGAAAGGAACCTGACTGGCAGACATATGAAACGTCAATGTGTCGCTTTGCCCGGCGGCAAGTAACATCGGCCCACCGTAAGCGAACTCAATCCGGGTCGTTTTCAGCGGCCATCCATCTTCAACGGTGATAACCGGCACTTTAGTCTCCGCCAATGAACCGCTGATGACGCCGAAGCTGTCCGCCGCACCACAGGCGGAAAAGCTCAGTACTGCCTGGTTAAGATCGACGCTGCTGCTGCCTGCATTGATAAATGTCAGGGTGACAGGCTGATACCAACTGTCGGCGTCAATGGCGCTGGCAGTAACATGTAGGGAGGAAAAATGCGGGTCAGACATGGGTGACTCTCCTGAGTTAATTTCACTCAGCGTTGCACCAGGTCTCTGATTTAACTATCAATGAGGGGAACACTTTATCTCACAACGTCTCAATCACTCTCAGTGACTGACGGTGATAAACATAAAAAAGGGAGCCGAAGCTCCCTTTTGTGTTTCTTGCAGACGCGAATTTATTTCTGCGGACGCATAGCCGGGAACAGGATAACGTCGCGGATGGTGTGGCTGTTGGTGAACAGCATAACCATACGGTCGATACCAATACCAAGACCGGCTGTAGGCGGCAGACCGTGTTCCAGCGCTGTCACGTAGTCTTCGTCATAGAACATCGCTTCGTCGTCGCCCGCGTCTTTCGCAGAAACCTGATCGGCAAAGCGCTGAGCCTGGTCTTCCGCATCGTTCAGCTCTGAGAAACCGTTGCCGATTTCGCGGCCACCGATGAAGAACTCGAAACGGTCAGTGATTTCCGGGTTTTCATCATTACGGCGCGCCAGCGGTGACACTTCTGCTGGGTACTCGGTGATGAAGGTCGGTTGAATCAGTTGCGCTTCGGCGGTTTCTTCGAAGATCTCAGTCACGATACGGCCCAGACCCCAACTCTTCTCGATTTTAATGCCGATGGATTGTGCAATTGCCGTCGCTTTCGCCAGGTCATCGAGATCGGTAACGTTGGTTTCAGGACGGTATTTACAGATCGCTTCACGCATGGTCAGCTTGGCAAATGGCTTACCGAAATCAAACGTCTGCTCGCCATACTGCACCACACTGCTGCCCAGAACATTTTCTGTCAGCGTGCGGAACAGCGTTTCGGTCAGTACGATCAGGTCTTTGTAATCCGCATACGCCATGTAGAGTTCCATCATCGTGAACTCTGGGTTGTGGCGCGGAGAAACGCCTTCGTTACGGAAGTTACGGTTGATCTCGAATACGCGATCAAAGCCCCCCACCACCAAACGCTTCAGATACAGTTCCGGCGCGATACGCAGGTACATGTCGATATCGAGCGCATTATGATGCGTGATAAACGGACGCGCCGCAGCCCCGCCCGGGATCACCTGCATCATTGGGGTTTCGACTTCCATGAAGCCGTTTTCCACCATGAAGCTGCGAATGCCGGCCATGATCTGTGAACGAATTTTGAATGTCTTGCGCGAATCATCATTGGCGATCAGATCAAGATAACGCTGGCGATAACGGGTTTCCTGATCGGCCAGACCGTGGAATTTGTCCGGCAACGGACGCAGCGCTTTGGTCAGCAGACGTAATTCAGAACAGTGGATCGACAGTTCGCCGGTCTTGGTTTTAAACAACTTGCCGCGTGCGCCGAGAATGTCTCCCAGATCCCACTTCTTAAACTGCTCGTTGTAAATGCCTTCGGCCAGATCGTCACGGGAAACGTAAAGCTGAATACGCCCGCCCATGTCCTGCAAGGTGACGAAAGAAGCTTTACCCATGATACGGCGGGTCATCATGCGGCCACCGACGGTCACTTCGATGCCTAAATCTTCCAGCTCTTCGTTCTCTTTGCTGTCATATTTGGCATGAATTTCGTCAGAAATACTGTCGCGACGGAAATCGTTAGGGAAAGCGTTGCCGGTTTCGCGCAAGGCGGCCAGCTTCTCACGACGGGCTTTCAGCTCGTTGTTAAGATCCGGCACATGTTCTGCGCCCTGCACTTTTGGTTGCTGTTCAGCAGACGGTTGTTGCTCAGACATTTTGGTTCCTCATAACCCGGCTTTCAAACTGGCTTCAATGAATTTATCCAGGTCGCCATCCAAAACGGCCTGCGTATTTCGCGTTTCAACGCCGGTGCGCAGATCTTTGATACGCGCATCATCGAGCACGTAAGAACGGATCTGGCTGCCCCAGCCAATGTCAGACTTGGTGTCTTCCAGCTGTTGCTTATCAGCATTTTTCTTTTGCATTTCATACTCATAAAGCTTGGCTTTCATCTGCTTCATGGCTTGATCTTTGTTTTTATGCTGTGAGCGGTCGTTCTGGCACTGGGTCACAATGTTGGTCGGAAGGTGGGTAATACGTACCGCAGATTCCGTTTTGTTGACGTGCTGACCACCCGCACCTGACGCACGATATACGTCGATACGCAGATCGGCAGGGTTGATTTCGATAGCAATGTCATCGTCCACTTCCGGGTAAACAAACGCGGAGCTGAACGAGGTATGGCGACGGCCGCCGGAGTCAAACGGGCTTTTACGCACCAGGCGGTGGACGCCGGTTTCCGTACGCAGCCAGCCGAAGGCATAATCACCAATGATTTTGATAGTGGCTGATTTCAGGCCTGCGACTTCGCCGTCAGACTCTTCAATCACTTCCGTTTTAAAGCCTCTGGCTTCAGCCCAGCGCAAATACATACGCAGCAGCATGCTGGCCCAGTCCTGTGCTTCTGTCCCGCCTGAACCGGCCTGGATATCCAGATAGCAGTTGGCGCTGTCATACTCACCGGAGAACATACGGCGGAATTCAAGCTGTTCGAGCTTCGTGGTCAGAACATCGAGTTCTGCCACGGCTTCGTTGAAGGTCTCTTCGTCGTCAGCTTCAATCGCCAGCTCCAGCAGACCGGATACATCGTCGCGGCCCTGGGTCAGTTGGTCGATAGTTTCGACAATCGCTTCCAGCGTGGAACGTTCTTTACCCAGCGCCTGTGCGCGTTCGGGTTCGTTCCAGACGTCGGGCTGTTCCAGCTCGGCGTTTACTTCTTCGAGGCGTTCTTTCTTGGCATCATAGTCAAAGATACCCCCTGAGGACGTTAGTCCGCTCAGTCAGGTCCTGAATGCGGTTTTTTACCGGATTAATTTCAAACATGTTTTTTCGCGTCTTACGTTGATTCGGAGTTGGCCCAATGCCATTCGAACCGCCAATTCTAACGGAATTAGCGGCCGGTTTATAGCAAGTTGCCGTTTTTTTAGCGCCGTTTATTCACCCATGTGACGAGCGCAACCCGGCTTATTTCGGCCACAAATGCTGGATGATCAACTGAACGCTGCGATTACCGCGATATTCGTTAATATCCAGCCGGTAAGCCAGTTCGACTTCGCGCACACTGCTGTCCGGCCAGAAGGTCGGATCAATGTTAAACGCAATGCCGTCGAGCAGTGGCCCGCCGCCAATCGGTTCAATCATCAGCTTCAAATGACGTTCTTTAAGCAGCTTTTGTTGCAGAATACGGAAACGGCCATCAAAGGTCGGCTCTGGGAAAGCCTGCCCCCACGGACCGCCGTCGCGCAGCATTTCAGCGGTGTCGATAGTCAGCTCCTGACCGGCCAGTTCGCCGTCAGACCAGATGACACCTTCCAGATGTGACGGATCCAGCCATTCGCCCACCAGCTCGGCAAAACGGGCGCGGAACTCGTCAAACTTCGCCTCTTCCAGTGACAACCCGGCCGCCATTGCGTGTCCGCCAAACTTCATCATCAGGCCAGGGTTAAGTGTATCGATACGCTCCAGTGCGTCGCGCATATGCAGACCGGCAATCGAACGACCTGAGCCTTTGAGAATGCCATCGCCTGCGGGGGCAAAAGCAATGACAGGCCGGTTGAAGCGCTCTTTCAGGCGCGACGCTAAAATGCCAACCACACCCTGATGCCACTCGGGGTGGTACATCGCCAGCCCATAAGGCAGCTCGTCGCTGCTGCTTTCCAGCTTGTCACACAGGGCCAGTGCTTCAACCTGCATCCCCTGCTCGATTTCACGGCGGGTCTGGTTCAGCGCATCCAGATCGCTGGCTAAAGCGCGGGCCTGCGCGATGTCGTCACTGAGCAGCAGCGCCACGCCTATCGACATATCGTCCAGTCGCCCGGCAGCATTCAGACGCGGCCCCAGCGCAAAACCTAAGTCACTGGCGCACAGCGTGCGCGCTTCACGGTTGGCGACTTCCAGCAAGGCGCGGATACCAGGGCGACACTTCCCGGCACGAATGCGATTCAGCCCCTGATACACCAGAATGCGGTTGTTGGCATCAAGCGGCACGACGTCAGCCACGGTGCCAAGAGCCACTAAGTCCAGCCATTCGGCCAGGTTGGGCATAGGCAGCCCTTTCTCTTCGAACCAGCCACTTTTATGCAGCGCCGCACGCAGCGCCAGCATCAAATAGAACGCCACCCCAACGCCCGCCAGCGACTTAGAGGGGAATTCACAGCCGTGCAAGTTGGGATTAATAATGGCTTGCGCCGCAGGCAGCGTCTCACCCGGTAGATGGTGATCGGTAACCAGCACCAGAATGCCCTTCTCGTGGGCCAGATCGACACCCGCATGGGATGAAATGCCGTTATCGACGGTCAGGATCAGTTCAGCGCCCCGGGCTGCAGCCTGTTCGACCACTTCCGGACTGAGGCCGTAACCGTCGTCAAAACGGTTGGGCACCAAATAATTAATCTCGCTGCACCCCATACTGCGCAGGGAGAGGACGGTCAGTGCGGTACTGGTCGCACCGTCGGCGTCGAAATCTCCCACTACCATGATTCGCAGGCGGTCGCGCAGGGCTTTTTGCAGCAGCGCCACAGCGGTATCAATACCATCGAGCAGTTCGTAGCCCAGCAAACCGCGTACGCTGCGTTCCAGTTCTTGCGGCCCCTGAACACCCCGCGCGGCATATAACCGGCGCAGTAAAGGAGAGAGTTCGGCGGGAAGAGACGCGCCGTCAGCCGCTTCACGGCGGCGAAGTTGGGTCAGCAGAGTCACGTAAAATCAACCACCGGTTTTGTTTGAAACATCCTGAGCATCGAGCATCGCCGCCATCTCTTTCGGCGGCTGATAACCCGGGATCATCGTACCGTTTTCGAGCACGATGGCTGGCGTACCCGTCACACCAAACTGCACACCCAGCTCAAAGTGTTTGGCAATATTGGTTTTGCAACTGGCCGGAGAGATCTCGTCACCGCGCATAGCCGCATCAAACGACTGCTTACGGTTGCCGGTACACCAGATAGATTGCATATCTTTTTCGGTTTTGGAGTTCAGCCCCTGACGCGGAAACGCCAAATAACGCACCGTAATACCGAGATCGTTATAGTCCTGCATCTGCTGATGCAGCTTGTGGCAATAGCCACAGGTGATATCGGTAAACACGGTGATGACGTGTTTTTCATTTTTGGCTTTGTAGATAATCATTTCGCTTTTCAACGCATCCAGCCGGGTGATCAACATTTGGTTGGTCACGTTTACCGGTTGCGTACCGCTGACGTCATACATCGGCCCTTGCAATACGTGCTTGCCATCATCAGTAATGTAAATCACACCGCTGTCGGTCGTTATCGCTTTCAGGCCGGCAACCGGCGAAGGCTGGATCTCAGCGTTTTTCATGCCTAGTTTATTGAGGGTTCCCTGGAGCGCCGCGTCGTCTGCCTGAACCGTGGAAGTGATACACGCGGCCAGTAGGGTTAACAGCATTAAACCTTTTTTCATCATTGCGTCCTTTATCTCTCCGCGCTCAGGCACGGGGATGATGTTGTTGATGCAGCTTTTTGAGTCGTTCAGTCGCTACATGGGTATAGATTTGGGTGGTCGACAAGTCACTGTGACCTAATAACATTTGCACGACGCGCAGGTCTGCCCCGTGGTTCAGCAAATGGGTCGCGAAGGCGTGACGCAAGACATGCGGAGAGAGCCGTTCTGCATCAATATGAGCAAGGATCGCATAGTGTTTGATACGATGCCAGAAAGTCTGCCGGGTCATTTTCTGTGCCCGATTGCTTGGAAACACGATATCCAGCGATACACCGTTAAGCAGCCACGGGCGTCCGTGCTCAAAATAATACTCGATCCAATAAACGGCTTCTTCGCCAAGCGGGACCAGCCTTTCTTTGTCGCCTTTACCAATCACCCGCACCACACCCTGCCGCAGACTGATATCGCTGAGCGTCAGCCCGACCAGTTCCGACACCCGCAAGCCGGTAGCATACAGCAGCTCAAGCATGGCTTTGTCGCGCAGTTCTAGCGGTGTCTCTATGCTCGGCGCTGCCAGAAGTGCATCGACCTGCGCCTCACTGAGATCTTTAGGTAAGCGCTGCGGCAATTTAGGCGACGACAATAGCGCCGTAGGATCATCGTGGCGCAGAGACTCCCGGTTCATATACTGAAAAAGGCGACGCATCGCGCTAAGTAAACGGGCCGAGCTGGTAGCCTTGTAACCCCCTTCGATTCTTTCTGCGAGGAAAGATTGCAGGCCATCGGCCTGCACGTGCAGCAAGTCGCTGTCGTGATGGTGCAGCCAACCAAGCAATGATTTTAAATCCAGCCGGTAAGATGCCAGCGTGTTTTCAGCGAGGTTGCGCTCAATCCATAGCGTATCCAGAAATTGCTCACACAGCGCTTGGTCATAATCGGCATCGGGCACGTTGACTCCTTATTTCATTCAATCGCTGTTTCATTAGGTATACACTGCACCCCATTCACATTCTTATGACGTTACGGCAACAAGCATGAAGATTGGACTTTTTTACGGCTCAAGCACCTGTTATACCGAAATGGCAGCGGAAAAAATCCGCGAGATCCTCGGCGAAGAGCTGGTCGATTTGCACAATTTAAAGGATGTCGATCCGGTCAAAATGGAAGAGTACGACATTTTGATCCTCGGTATCCCGACCTGGGACTTCGGCGAAATTCAGGAAGACTGGGAAGCGGTGTGGGATAAGCTCCCAACCCTGAATCTGCGCGGGAAAATCATCGCAATGTATGGCATGGGCGATCAACTGGGCTACGGTGAATGGTTCCTTGATGCGCTGGGCATGTTGTATGACCGCTTACTGCCGCTCGGCGTACAATTCATCGGTTTTTGGCCCATCGAAGGCTTTGAATTTACCAGCCCTAAACCCCTCAGCCCGGATGGCAAACATTTTGTTGGCCTCGCGCTGGATGATGTTAACCAGTTCGATCTCAGTGAAGAGCGCCTGGAAAGCTGGTGCGACCAAATCCTGCTGGAAATGGACGGCTTACTGAGCTGATCCATGTCGCATGCAATAAGACCAAAGAGGTTCGCTCTGAACCTCTTTAACCTCAGCGGGTCTCTTTTTCCGGCTGGGTGATCAGCAGCAACTGCCTTAATCGCCGCCACTCTTCCTGACTCATGCTGTCGGATGCCAGCCACAGCCGTTGTCGCGAGCTGCGCATCGCCTGACGTAGTCCGCCTTTACGCTTCTCACGCTGCAAAGACAGTAATATTCCGCTGTCGATCATCCAGACCGGCTTTTTGATCACCCATTCCTGATGCTGCCAAATCAGCCGGTTGCTGTCGAGCAGGCTTATCTCGCCATGGCGCGAAGTGATCCGCCGCTGGCTACGGATGCATTCGAATATCACCACCAGCAGCAGCGTCATCCATACCGGCCAATAACCTGCGGGCCATGGCGCAAGCAAAATCGCCAGCATTATTGCACCGTGAATACCCAGCGAAATAAGCTGACTGCGCCATGAAACCCGTAAATCACATTGCCACAGGGCCACGGTCTTTATTTCGCGTCTGAATGAGGGCCACCATGCGTTGCAATTCGGCGTCCTGAGGCGCGCCGTGATTCATCAACCAATTGAATAAATCGGGATCATCGCTGGTCAGCAGACGCGCGAACAATGCCTTATCATTGTCATCAAGGCTGTCATATTCGTATTCGAAAAACGGCATGATGGAGATATCCAGCTCACGCATACCGCGACGGCATGCCCAGTGAATGCGGGATCTGTTATGAATGTCCAGTTGGGTTTTGCTTTCCATAAACTGACTCTTTTTTGAGGTACATTGATAATGTTTTTTATCGGTCGGGAAGGATTCTAGCAGTCCATGTGCCCTGCGCGTAACCTTTACATGCGCCGATGTTCACATCTCCATCTCGCCTCGCAAAATACTGCGATATTTTCATGTAACGGAGAGATAGGCTGCGAGGCATCCCGTAAATGGCATAAATTGAGTTTGCAAAGAGGAGCGGCTCTTTTACCATGGGGTTAACTGTTCATGTCTCTCAGCCCAGGATCGCATCATGGCGTACAAGTTTCCGTTTCCACCGCAAAAACCTTCAGCCTCTTCCCATCTCCCGCTGACCTTAATTTCATTGGAAGACTGGGCGATGGTCTCCATGACCGGCGCCGATACGGTGAAATATTTGCAAGGTCAGGTGACTGCCGATATTGATGCGCTGGCACCAAACCAGCACATACTCTGCGCCCATTGTGATGCCAAAGGCAAAATGTGGAGCAACATGCGTCTGTTCAAACGCGGTGACGGTATGGCGTTTATCGAGCGCCGTAACCTGCGTAACCAGCAGATGACCGAGATGAAAAAGTACGCGGTATTTTCAAAAGTGACCTTCACTGAAGATGACGACGTCGTGCTGCTGGGTGTCGCCGGTTTTCAGGCAAGCGCAGCGCTAAAAGGTCTGTTCTCAACGCTGCCAACCGCAGAACAACCGGTCGTGCAGCAGGATGAGAGCACATTGCTACACCTTTCACTGCCTGCCGAGCGCTACCTGATTGTTACCAGTCCTGAGAAAGCGCAACAGATGGTTGAAGAACTGGGCGAACAGGCTCAACTCAACGACAGCCAGCAGTGGCTGGCGCTGGATATTGAAGCCGGTTATCCGGTGATCGACACCGTCAACAGTGTGCAATTTATTCCACAGGCTACCAATATCCAGGCTCTGGACGGTATCAGCTTTACCAAGGGTTGCTACGCCGGGCAGGAGATGGTTGCCCGAGCCAAATACCGCGGTGCGAATAAACGTGCGCTTTACTGGTTAGCCGGTAATGCCAGCAAAGTGCCGGCCGCAGGGGATGATCTGGAGTTACAACTGGGTGAGAACTGGCGACGCACCGGCACTGTCCTTGCTGCCAGCCAGCTTAATGACGGCAGCCTATGGGTGCAGGCCGTGCTGAATAACGATCTCGATGCCGATGCAAAACTGCGCGTACGTGATGACGCCGCCAGCCAGTTAAGTATTCAGCCGTTGCCGTATTCGTTGGTTGAAGAGAAGTAATAAGCCGATAAGTTAAACGGGGTCAGCCAAACAAGCTGGCCCTGTCATTTCCCCGGTTATGTCCCAGCGAGTATATAGAAATACACCGCAAAAAAGTGGCACGCACAGCCGCCCAGTACAAACCCGTGCCAGATGGCGTGAGCATAGGGAATGCGCTTAGACGCGTAGAAAATCACGCCCAGCGTATATAACAATCCGCCAACGGCCAGCAACGCAACACCTCCCGCCGACAGACGTACCGCCAGTTGATAAATCACAATAAGCGATAGCCAGCCCATAGTCAGGTAGGTGATAAGCGACAACACCTCAAAACGGTGTGCAAAGGCCATCTTGAAGATAACGCCAAACAGCGCCAGTCCCCAGATCACCGCCATCAGCCCTTTGGCCAGCGGCGAATTCAGCCCGACCAGCAGGAATGGCGTATAAGTGCCGGCTATCAAGATATAAATCGCGCAGTGATCGAGTTTTTTCAGCCAATATTTGGCTTTTTCATGTGGAATAGCATGATAGAGCGTGGAGGCCAGAAACAGCAATATCATGCTGCCGCCGTACAGGCTGTAACTGGTTATCGCCATCACATTGGCGTTTTCAGCCGTGGCCTGTACCAGTAACAGCACTAATCCTACGATACCTAACACCAGCCCGACGCCATGGCTCAGGCTGTTGGCAATCTCTTCAGCCCAGGGATAATCCTGGCGCAGTGTTTTACTCATAAAATCATATTCTCCGAGGTAATTATTGAGAAACACACTTTCTAAAATCGGTCAAAAATTTACCTGCAAAGCAGAGTAGCTGAGAATAATTCCAGTGTACACGTGTACGCTAAAAATTAGTATTAACTGATGTAACAAGCTCTTAGCGCGATAATTATTTCATCGACTCTCTTTTTAGAAACACCTCAAATCATTCACTTTATTGATAATTTCACTGCATGAGGTTTTGATAAAACATTCTTTGTCGCATGTAAAAACATGATTTTTTTAAAACATCGGATTATCGTATAGCTCAATGGTCCGATAATGACGTCACAATGACTGAGGTTTGAATATGTCTGAAGCTTCTTCCGCGCTGAATTTCGGCTCGATGACTGCCGTTTTTCAGTTCCTGATGGAAATCGATAAACTGAAAAGCGTACAACGCCGCACGAAAGTGCTCGGTACTCAGCGCCAGGAAAACTCAGCGGAACACAGCTGGCATTTCGCCGTAGCCGCCATGTCTCTTGCGCCTTATGCGCCAAAAGATGTCGATATTCAGCAAGTGATCCGCATGGCACTGCTGCATGACATCGTTGAAATCGATGCCGGTGACGTTATGGTTTATGACCTCGCCGCCCGCGAAGCAGTGCACGACCAGGAAGTAATGGCCGCCGACCGCCTGTTTGGCATGTTGCCTGCACCGCTGAATCAGCAATTCCGGGATTTGTGGAATGAATATGAAGCAGGTGTTACCCCGGAAGCACGCTTTGCGCTGATGATCGACCGTGTGCTGCCGGTCATCATGAACCTGAACAATCGGGGCCAAAGCTGGGTGGAAAACAACATTCGTCTGGAGCAGGTGCTGGCACGCAACTCATTCATCGGCGACATCAACCCGGAATTGTGGCAACACATCCGTGGCCATCTGGACCATGCCCACGCGCAGGGCTGGCTGAAGTAACGCTGACGTTTATCGCCTGAAGAGCAAAGAAAAAGCCCCGCAGCTGTCAGCCCGGGGCTTTTTTATGCCATTTTTTATAAGGTTACTTCGGTGCGCTAAGCGCCGTGGAATCTACGTAAGGCTTCATGGTCGCGTCAGCTTTCTGCTGCGCGGCGGCAGCGGCATCCTGTGGCGTCAGTTTCGGATCATTGACCAGCGCCCCCAGTTGATTTTCCATCGCCTGACGCACGGCAACGGTTTCATAGGTCGAATACCACGGATAGGCATATTTCAACTGGTCCAGAGCAATGACCGCCCGCGGATCTTTCGCCAGATACTCTTTCATTTCCGGCAAGTCATACGAGGCCATGCGCGGTGAGAAGTAACCGGTGAAGCGACTCCATGCGCCGTTCACTTTCGGGCTGACCAGATATTGCAAGAAGGTATAGGCCGCCTTTTTCTGATCTTCCGAAATCCCTTTAAAGCTCACCAGACTCGCACCGCCGATGCTCACGCCATTACGCACTTTCTGCGGCATCATCGCCACGCCCAGCTCAAAATCTTTGGTGTTTTCACGCATAAAACCCAGCGCGCCGGTACTGAGCATGGTCATCCCCAGTTTGCCGGAGAAAAACGCCGCGCTGATCTGCTTGGAGTTCAGCACGCCAGCTGGCATCACCTTGTCGCGGTACACCAGATTCTGCCAGAACTGCAACGCGCCGACGGTAGAAGCGGTGTTGTAATAGACTTCGCCCGGATAGTCAGCATTGAAATACTGGCCACCGTTGGCGCGAGTCAGCGCAGATAAAATCCAGCCGCCGTAGTCATCATTGGTGGACGGCAGCATGATGCCCCACTGCCCTTTGGCCTGGTCAGTGAGTTTTTTCGCATCTTCCAGCAGCTCATCCCAGTTTTTCGGCGGGGCTGAAATTCCGGCTTTAGCGAACAGATCTTTGTTGTAATAGAGAATAGGTGTCGAGTTGTGGAACGGGATGGCATACGTCACGCCGTTGAGCTGGGCGTTCTGGCGCATCGCGGGCCAGAAATTCTGCGTCAAAAACGGCGTGGCTTTCTGATCGCCATATTTGAATAAATCGTCCATCGGCAGGATTTCATCTTTAATCGCCAGATCCGCCGTGAAATTGGCAGACATGATCACCAGCGCCGGGGGCTGGCCGGATTTGGCGGCCGCTTCAGCCTTCACTTTGGTAGTGTCGTAGTTACCGGTAAAAATCCCGCGCACGTCGACATCATTCTGTGACTGGTTGAACTCTTTGATAACGCGGGTCATTTCCATGGTCAGCTTGCCGTCAACCGGCGCAGGGAACATGAAATCGATGCTCTCTTTCGCCGCCGCCGTACCTGCGGACAGCAGCCCGAGTGCCAGCGTTAATACGTGAAATTTATGCAGGGTCGAACGCATGGTGGATCTCCTGGTGACTGTGTTTCAAATTCAGCCGGGTTTGGCCTGAAAAGAGATGAAGGTCGTGCAAAGAGAAGTACAGGGTGACGCGATCGCCGGGTTGTGGGATCTCCCGGCTGTTTTCGCGTAAATGGTTTTTTCTGATGTAACGAATGTTGCCGATGCTGCTTTCTGCATGGCACAGGTACTCGGCACCCAACAACTCGCGGTGGTGCAAAGTGACGTCGATTTTCAGCGTGCCGTGCGCATCTGGCCGGTCGCTGAGATGTTCGGGTCTGATGCCCAGATACACTTCGCTAAGACCAAGCGAGTGCTCACTGTCCGGCAACGTAATAGCCTGATGATTAAGCGATAAAGTACCCTGCCCACAAGGCAGTTTGAAAATATTCATCGACGGTGTGCCGATAAACCCGGCGACAAACAGGTTAGCCGGATGGGCGTAGAGGGTTTCCGGTGCGCCGATTTGTTGCAGATGGCCCTGGTCCAGCACCGCTATCCGGTCGGCCATGGTCATGGCTTCCATCTGGTCGTGCGTGACATACACGGTGCTGGTTTTCAGCTGTTTATGCAGGGTCATGATGCCATCGCGTACTTCGGTGCGCAGACGCGCATCGAGATTCGACAAGGGTTCATCCATCAGAAACAGCTTCGGGTCACGCACGATGGCACGCGCCATCGCCACCCGCTGCCGCTGGCCCCCGGAGAGTTTCCCCGGTTTTCGGTTCAGCAGCGGTTCCAGTTGCAATAACCCCGCCACGCGATCCACCCGTGCCCGGTGCTGGGCTTTCGGCTCATTGCGCATCCGCATACCGAAAGTGATGTTCTGCTCGACGGTCATGTGCGGGAACAGCGCGTAGTTCTGAAAGATCATCGAAAAATTGCGTTCACGCGGTTCCAGCGCGGTGATGTCATCACCGTCCTGCAAAATCCGCCCGTCACTGACGTTTTCCAGCCCGGCCAGCAGGCGCAGCAAGGTACTTTTACCGCAGCCAGAAGGCCCCACCAGCACCAGAAACTCGCCGTCGGCGATCTCCAGCGACAAGTTATTCACCGCCGTACTGCCCTCAAACTGCTTGCTGATATTTTCCAGACGAATGGCCGACATGATTAGTCATCCACCGGGCAACTGATGGCGGCGTCGTACAAATACGGCCCCGGATATTGCGACAGCGGGTGCAAATAACTGACCAGCCCGGTCTTCTCTACCAGTCGGTGCATGACGCAGGCCGCCGGTTCGAGGTTATAAAACGGCGCAGGGTTGTGATGGAAATAGGGCACCTGATGCACGGTGCCGGGAATGGTGGTGATGATCGCCTGCTTGTATTGCGTAAAAATCAACCGATGCGTATGGCCGCAGAACACGCGGACCAGCGACGGGAAACGGTCAATCAACGCCAGCAGTTCGTCGCCGTTCTCGCAAGAGATGGCATCCATCTGCGCCGAACCAACCTTCACTGGCGGGTGATGCATAAACACCGCCGTCGGTTTGTCCCCGCCCTGCTCCAGTTGTTCTTCAAGCCACAACAGCGTTTCCGGGGTGAGAAAACCTTTAGATTCACCGGCCAGGCTGCTGTCGATAAACAGCAGGCACATGTCGAAGTCATCTATCGCATAGCGCATATTTTGCGGGTCATTACCCAGTTCCGGGCAGAGCGGATGCAGCGCTTCGAGGAACTGCGCCTTGTCATCGTGGTTGCCAGGGATGATGTACAGCGGGTAATGCAGGTTTTGCAGCGTACGCCGCGCCACCCGATACTCCTGCGGCAACCCGCAGTTCACGATGTCGCCGGTGATCACTATCGCGTCAGGTTGCTCCTCCAGCGCGTTAAGCTGATTAACGACTTCGGCGTTGCAGGCGTTAACGTCAATGAAGTCATATAATTTGCGGCCTTCGCTGCGAAAATGCATGTCGGAAATTTGTGCGAGAAACATGGGTCACCTCGTTATGTAATGCCGTTTATTTAATGCCTGAGAAGCCGAAGCTTTTAAGAAACTGTTTCTGGAAAAGCACGAACGCCAGCATCAGCGGCAGACACACCATCAGCGTACCGGCGGTGATAAGCCCCCACTGACCGCCGGATTCTGCGCCCATCGCGAACGACACCAGCCCGACGGTCAGCACCTGTTTGTCGGGGTCGTTAAGCACCATCAGCGGCCACAGATATTCATTCCAGTGATAGGTAATACTGACGGTGGCGAAGGCCAGAATGGCGGGCCATGACATCGGGATCAGCACGCGAAACACCACCTGCCACCAGCGGCAGCCCTCCATCAGGGCGGCTTCTTCGATTTCACGCGGAATACTGAGGAACGCCTGGCGCATCAGAAACACGCCAAACGCCGAGGCGAAGTACGGCATCATCACGCCGGTCAATGTGTTGAGCAGGCCGAACTGTTTAAGGATCATCATGTTCGGCACCATCATGATCACCGGCATGATCATCAGCTGGATCAGCAACAGGTAGAACAGCGTCTGTTTGCCGCGAAATTCGTGATAGGCAAAGACGTAACCGGCTGTGGTGATGGTCACCAGCTGAACCAGAAACGTGCCGAAGGAGAAGAAAATCGTGTTGGCGTAGAGCCGCAGCCAGTCGGCGCTGTCCCATGCATCGCGGAAGTTTTGCAACGTCAGCGGAAAACGTGGCAGCAAAGAGGCCATGCCCGGCCCGAAACTGTTGGCGCTGAAGGCGGCCGAGATCATCCAGATAAAGGGCGCGACCCACAGCAGCGCGGCGCACACCAGCAGCACCGGCAGCGTGGAACGGCGTGCCCCGCGCAATAATAAAGAAGGTGCCCGGTTGGATGATTTAGCTACCGTGATCCGCAGGTTTTCTGACGTTTCAACGCTCATAATGCGCCCCTCTTTCCAGCACCCGCAGGTTCATCACCGAGAAACCAAACAACAGCACCAGCGTCAAAAAAGTCGCTGCCGAGGCTTTGCCTAAATCGTGGGTGTCATTGGCTAAACTCTGGATGTAATAGAGCATCACGGTGGTGGCATTGTTCGGCCCGCCCTGCGTCATCACCGGCACGTGGTCGATTTGTGTAATGGCGTAAATCAGCGCGATGGTGACCACAAAACTGATGGTCGGGCGCAGCAGCGGCAAGGTTACGTAGAAGAAGGTCTGGGTGCGAGACGCCCCTTCCATGATGGCGGCTTCACGCGCCGACGCGGGGATCGCCTGCAATCCGGCGAGGAAAAACAGCATGTAATAACCGGCGAATTTCCACACGCCGATGACGCTCAGGGCAATCAGTGCGCTGTCGCTCATCCCGAGGTAGTTGTTGTTCATCGGCCCGAAGAGTTTCGCCAGGTAATAATCCAGCAGCCCCATGCCGGGCATGAAGATAAACAGCCACAGCGTCGCGGCGCTGACCAGCGGGATAATCATCGGGAAGAAAAATGCGGTGCGCAGCCAGCGGTTGAGCGAGGTGTTTTCCCACAGCGCGACGGCCAGCAACAGCGCCAGCACAATGCCGGGGATCACCGTCATCAGGATGTACGCGAGGTTATTGAGCAGCGCGCGCCAGAACACGTCGTCAGCCAGCAGACGCGCATAATTCTGCAAGCCAACAAACGGCGGATTATCGGTTTGCAGACGGCTATCAAACAGGCTGTCCACCACCGATTGCACCAGAGGGTAATAGGTGAACAAAAACAGAAAGATCAGGGTGGGCAGCAGCACCAGATAAGGAAACAGCGAACGGCGCATCTCTTGTTACCGGTCAGTCAAACAAGCGCCTACCCTAATCTCTCTTCATGTCAGTTATGTGGCAGTGATGTGATGGTTTTTTGTATAAAAATCAGGCGAATGTTACTGAACAAAATACGGGGGAAAAGGCCAGAGAGCCCGGCCTTAACGCCATTACGCCTGACGTTTATCCCTCGCCAATGCAATTCCCGCCTTTTCGGACAGCTCAAACAACGCCGGCAGTAAATGCGCGGAAGCCTTGAGATAGCCACTCACCTGCGCCACACCTTCCGGCGGCAACAGTTCGCTGTTATCCAGCCCTTCACTCAGGCAGAGCAAGCCGTGGCAAAGCCCTTCGGCGGATTCAGCGGCAACGGCACCTAAATCATTAAGTTGCGCGTCGGTAAAGTGGCTGAGATCCAGTTCGGCAATCAGCGAACGGAAGACAGTGATGGAGTTTTCAGGGCAAGCAGTGTCGAAATTTGGATGAGTCATTTTAAATCTCCGAGTAAATCATGTGATACCACACGAGACGCTAATCTCGGGTGGTAGCTCAGACAGAGTTAGCGTTACCGGACTCGGAAACCGGTGCCTCATTCGAAGCCCCTGCCTGAGCCACCATAATTTATAGGTGACTCAAAACCTGCGGCATTATGCCACAGTGAAACCGAGTAAAACTGATCCAGAACGCTAATTCTGACTACGGATCCTCCGTAGCGAAATGACTATATTCCCGTGAATTTACTAATGAAATAGGCTGGATAAACTTACAGAGAGTTGTATTCAAATCTGGAATACGTCTCGCAGGAATGACACCGATCTGCTCCTCTGCTGACAGAGGGAATAGCAGATCGGGCCCGACTTTTACTCACGCCACCGCCACTTTCATCCGCTCCAGCGCCTCCTCATAGGTTGGCATTGACGCCGCCGCCCCTGCCCTTTCCACACAAACAGAGGCATAGGCTGAAGCAAACTGCGCGGCATCGGCCAGTGTTACGCCAGCGGCCAGTTGGGAGGCCAGCGCGCCGTTGAAGGCGTCGCCGGCACCGGTGGTGTCTACCGGGACCGCCGGGAATGCGGCCACCAGTTCGGTTTCACCGGCGACAGACAACAGTGCGCCCTGCGTGCCGAGCGTGATGATCAGCGCACCAATGCCCTTTTCGTGCAGCACTCTGGCAGCCCGCCTGGCCGAAGGAACGTCATCAACCTGAATGCCGGTCAGCAAGGTACATTCGGTGGCGTTGGGGGTAAGCAAATCTACCTGCGCCAGCAGGCTGTCAGAGACCGGCTGGAACGGCGCGGGGTTGAGAATAATGTAAGTGCCATTCTCTTTGGCGATGCCAATCAGTTTTTCAATCGCTGGCAGGTTGTTTTCCAGCTGGGTCAGCAGGATATCGGCCGCAGCAATCGCCGGGCGGCACTGTTCGACTTCATCATCGGTGACTGTCAGGTTGGCGCCGGGATCGACGGCAATCATGTTTTCGGCATCGGCTCCGGCAACATAAATCAGCGCATTGCCGGTGGGGAATTCGGCGGTAGAGAACAGCGTCACCGCGTCAAAACCAGCGTTATCGAGGTGGCGGCGGGCGAACATGCCGAAGTCATCGCGCCCTACTTTGCCGATGTAATGCACCCGCGCACCGGCACGCAGCGCAGCGACGGCCTGATTGGCCCCTTTTCCACCCGCGCCCATCATGCTGTTGCGGGCAATCAGTGATTCGCCCGGCTGCGGGAAACGGCTCATTCCAGCAACAATATCCAGGTTGAACGATCCAAACACACATACCTTGCCTTTTTTCATGCCTCACTCCTGAATACCAGATGTCGCGCTGATGTTGATAAAGATTGCGCCGTCGAGCCTTGCTTCAAACGCCGCTGCGCCGCCAGACAGGCCCCGCGACAGCCGGTTTCCTCAGAGACGCCGCTGATGGCGATGGTCAGCCCGCTGGCCGGATATGGGCTGCGCAGATGCGAACGGATCAGGCGTTCCAGCCGGGCCAGCGGGAAGCCCGCCATCGCCAGCACGCCGCCACCCAGCAGCAGATATTGCGGGTCGAGAATGTTCATCTCGCTGGCGACGGTGCGCGCCAGCCGCTCAATAAATTCCTGTAAATCAGGATGGTCAGCATGTTCAACGAACAGATCCGAGATTGCCGTCTCGGGTACATGTTGTTTTGCCCAGCCGCTGAGCCAGTTGCCGGAAGTCAGGGTTTCGACGCAGCCGGTTTTGCCACAAGGGCAGAGCAGCGGGTTGTCTTTGAGCGGAATGTGCCCGATCTCCCCTGCACCGCCGTGCGCGCCGTGGTAAAAGTCATTATTCAGCCACAGGCTGTTGCCAAAACCGGTGCCGAGATAGACCCCGACCGCCACGTCCGGCAGGACGTCGAGGCGGGTTAAATCCCACCACATCAGGTGGTTAACATCTTTATCCATGCACACCGGCAGGCCGAGGCGTGCCGAAAGTTGCTGCGTTACCGGCTGGTTGTCGAGCGCCGGAATAAACGGCAGCGACAGCACGGTGCTGCGGTCACGCGACAGAATCCCCGGCAGCCCGAGCATCACGCCCGTCACGCTTACGCGACTTACCTGCAAATAAGCGGCAATCACCTGCTCCAGACCGCGCAGCGGATCCTCAAGCGTTGCCCAGCTGTGCGTCGGTACCTTCTGATAATCCTGGAAAATCTGCTGGTCGTTCATCAGCATCAGCCGCGTGTTGGTGCCGCCGATATCTACGCCGAGAAAATGCTCCATAGCCACTCCTGCCCTCAGGCTGCCTGACGCGCCTGACGCATCTGGTCGAGCATTTTGTCCCAGGCGCTGTCCAGATCCTTGTCCAGATTGAACAGGCCGGAACTGCCGACGATCAACACTTCCGCACCTGCGCCCATCAGATCCTGATAGGTATTCACGTTGCAGGATCCGTCGATTTCGATCAGGTAGCGGTAGTTTTTCTGCTGTTTGAGGTCACGCAGCTGGGCGATTTTATCCAGCATTTCGGGAATGAACGGCTGCCCGGCATAGCCCGGATCGACGGTCATCACGGTGATTTTGTCCAGCAGATGAATGTAGTGCTGGATGAACTCCACCGGTGTCGCCGGGTTGAGCACCACGCCGACTTTTTTGCCGAGCGAGCGAATCAGATTGATCACCCGGAAAGCATCGCGGTTGATGGTTTCAGCATGCGGGCAGATGTAATCGGCCCCGGCTTTGGCTATCGGCTCGATAAAGTCGGTCGGGTTTTCCACCATCATATGCACGTCCAGCACCAGCGGCGTGTGCGGGCGGATCTGCTCGATAAAGAACGGCGACAGGGTGATATTTTTGACGTAATGCCCGTCCATGATGTCGATGTGCAGCATGTCAGCGCGGCGGTTCAGTACCGCCAGCTGCTGTTTGATGTCAATCAGGCTCATGCACATCAGCGAGGGCGAAATTTTGTATTCCATGATGTTTTCCTAAGGTCAGAGGCAATAAAGAGTGTTTAAACAGTGCATTAAGGAAGGGCTGCCCGTGCTTTGGCGGCGCTTATCCGCCCTGCTCGCTTTTGCATAAAGCGCTGGCGGAAGAACTTCAGCGCCAGCACCACGATAAGTACCGCGCCCCACATCGCCAGACTGAAGTGCGGGCTGACGTTGAGCAGATTCAGGCCGGTTGAAATCACCTGTAAAACAATCAGCGACAGCACCACGCCCATGACGCGGCCAAAGCCGCCGAAAGGGTCCGTGCCACCTAAGATGATCGCTAACACGGTCAGCAACAGGTAGGAGTCGCCGTAGCCCATGCGCGCCGAGTTAAAGCGCGCCATCATCACCAGCCCGGCGATAACGCATAACATGCTGGAAAGTACATAAATGGCGATCAGTACGCGGTGGGTGTTCACGCCGCTGAAATGGGTGGCGTTGATGTTGCTGCCGCTCATGTAGATGTATTTGCCCAGCCGGGTGCGCTCTAAAAACACCGCGATCAATACCGCCGTGGCGAAGAAGATGATCAACGGCACCGGGATGCCCAGCAGGGTGTCCGAACCGATATAGCGCACGATATCTGGCATGCCGCTGATGGCCGCGCCGCGTGACAAATAGATACCGACCCCGTTGACCATGGTCATGGTCGCCAGCGTCACCAGAATCGGATGCGCGCCGACGTAGGCCACCAGCGCACCGGTCAGCATGCCGATAGCGATTGCCAGGATCATCGCGCCGACCAGCGCCACCGTCAGCCATACCGCCTGTAAGCCCAGGCTGGCCTCCGGCGGCAACCAGGTGAGAAACACCCAGGCCATCAGCAGGCTGGTCAGGTTAGAGGTGGCGATAATGCACAGATTCAGGCCGCCGCTGAGGATCGGAATAAACATCGCCAGCGTCAACAGGCCGAGCTCCGGCAGCTGAAACGCCACGCTCATGAAGGTGGAATCCGTGAAGAAGCGGCCCGGCATGGCGATACTGAAACCGACGATCACCAGGATCAGCAGCAGGCTCAGGCTCAGCGTGGTGCTGTCGACGTTAAAACGCGGCCCGTTACCGCCAGATTTCGCTGACGCCGGTTTCATCTTCAGACTCTTGGTTTTAGTTAACATGGCAATTCCTCAGGCGAAGCCGACATCGGTTTCTTTGCGTTTTTTGTAGTGCGTGACGGTGATAGCCACCACGATCACCACGCCGATCACGATGTTCATGAAGTAGTTGGAGACGCCGATCAGGTTCAGACCGTTCTTCAAAATCCCAATCAGGAAGACGCCCATTAATGTGCCGACCACGCTGCCTTTGCCGCCGTTGAGGCTGGCACCACCAAGCACCGCCGCCGCCAGCACGTCCAGTTCACCGCCGACCAGCGCATTGGGCACCACTTCCCCGACGCGGTAGACCTGCACCAGTCCGCCGATGGCGGCCATGGCTCCGAGATAGCCATAAGCAAACAGGTGCAGCACGCCAACGCGAATACCGATACGCCGCGCAGATTCCTGATCCCCACCGACGGCAAACAGCTGGCGGCCCAGATGGGTCTTGTTGAGTAACAGCCAGGTCAGCCCGGCCACCGCCAGCATCACCACCAGCGGCAGACCAATCTGATAGTGCCGGGTACCGACGTTAAACGGCAGCACCTGCAGCGGCGTCACCAGCCACTCCGGCAGGTCATACAGGCTGGTGCCGTTGGTCAGCCACATCAGCATGCCAAACAGCAGCGACTGCATACTGATGGTGACGATGATCGACACAATGCGCAGGCAGTAGATCAGAATGGCGTTGATCATGCCGAAGAGGGAGCCGATCGCGATCGCCAGTAAAATGGTGCCGGTCGGGCTGGAGAGACCGTAATGAATGGCCAGCGTGGCGATGGCGTACTGCACCACCGAGGCAACGGCGGCAAAGGAGATATCGATGCCGCCGGTCACCAGCACCACGAACAGGCCGAGGGCAAAAATGCCGCTGACTGCGTAGCTTTCTGACAAATCCAGCAGGTTTTGCAGGGTCAGGAACTGGTCACTGAGCAGCGCAAACGTGACGATCACCACCACCAGAACCCAGGCCAGATAGCCTTCGTTGCTGGCCGGACGTAACCGGTTGAGATTAAGCATTCACCGCCTCCGCAAGTTGTTGTTGGGTGATGTTGCCAGGCAGATATTCGCCCTTCACCGTGCCTTCGCTAAAGTGCAAAACGCGGTCGCAGTTGAAGTAAACTTCCGGCACTTCATCGGAGATCAGCAGGATCGAGATCCCCTCTTCGGCCAGCTGGTGGATCAGCTGATAAATACTGGCTTTGGCACCGACGTCTACGCCAACGGTCGGCGAGTCGAGGATCAGGATCTTCGGCTGAGTCAGCACCCATTTCGCCAGCACGATCTTTTGCTGATTGCCGCCGGAGAGCGTGGAAATGGCCTGATCAGGATTGGCAACTTTGACGCCCAGTTTTTCAATCCACTGCTGAATGATTTTGTTTTTGCGGTATTCATCGATCAGGTGAAAACGGCTGCGCAGCTGATCCATGATCGCCAGCACGGTGTTGTCGCCGACCGACTGCTGCTGGATAAGCCCGAGCGTCAGCCTGTCTTCCGACACATAACCGATACCGGATTTGATCGCATCTTCATGACCGCGAAAACGCACCGGTTTGCTGTCGAGGTAGATTTTGCCGCTGTCCGGTTTAGTCATGCCGAACAGGCTCAGCGCCAGTTCGGTACGCCCGGAACCCAGCAGGCCGCACAGACCGAGCACTTCCCCGGCGTGCAGTTTGAAACTGACGTCGTGGTACTGCCCGGCGCGGCTGAGTTTGTCGGTCTCCAGCATGATGCGCTGGTCATTAAGATTGGCGGCTTTCAGGCGGTAATCGAGTTTGAGGCCGGTCATCAGCTCGGTCAGGCGTTCGCTGCTGACTTCCGCCGCCGGATAAGTGCCGACTTTTTTGCCGTCGCGGATCACCGTAACGCTGTCGGAAATCTCCAGCACTTCGTCCAGACGGTGGCTGACGAACACCACGCTGATGCCTTTGTTTTTCAGGTAGTGCACGGTGCGCAGCAGCTGGTTCACTTCGGTGCGGGTCAGCGACGCGGTCGGTTCATCCATGATCACTAAGCGCGCATCGGCCACCAGCGCACGGCAAATGGCCACCTGCTGACGCTGGGCGATGGGTAGCGACGCCACGTTGGCGTCGAGATCCAATTGATAATTCAGTTCGCTGAGAATACGTTTTGCGGTGTCGCGCAGGCGTGACGGGCGGTACCAGCCCATCAGCCCTTGCAGGTTGTGGTCAAAGGCGATGTTTTCCGCCACGCTCAGATTCGGAAACAGCGACAGATCCTGGTAGATGACCTGAACGCCAAACTGACGTGCCTGATCCGGGCTGAGCTTGCTGAAGACCTGACCGCCCAGGGTGATCTGACAGCCATTGTCCGGCTGATAGACCCCCGAGATCACCTTGATCAACGTACTTTTTCCGCAGCCGTTGGTGCCCGCCAGGCAGTGCACTTCGCCGGGCATCAGCCGCAGGGAGATATCGTTGAGCGCCCGCTGGCCGCCAAAGGTCACCGACAGATTCTGAACATCAATCAACGGCGCGTTGTCTGTCTGAAGAATCTCGGAGGTCGCCATCATCAGAGCCCCATTTTGACCAGTTTCGGCAAGTTCGCCTTGTCGAGACTTTCGGTTTTATTGCCGAGGATGGTGTGCGTCGCGTCGTCCACTTTCACTTTGCCCATGCCTTCGATGTCCATGCCATCGGTGATCGGCATGCCTTTTTCCATCATGTCGGCGATGCGTACGAAGATTTCACCGGCCACCATCGGGTTCCAGATAAAGCCGCCGTTAATCGCGCCGCTTTTCACCAGAGAGGCCCCCTGTCCCGGACTGAACGGACCGTAGACGCAAACGTCGCCATTTTTGCCACGGTTTTGTACCGCACGACCGGCACCGATCGGGCCTTGTGAACCGATCGCCAGAATGCCTTTCAGGTTCGGGTCTTTGGACATCAGGTCATTGGTGGTGCGGATGGTGTCGTCGAGGGACTCACCCACGCCAAACTTGTCGCCCACCTGATGCATATTCGGGTAGTGCGCTTTCTGGTAATTCACCGCCGCGTCCGCCCATTTTTGATGCAAAGGCACCGTCAGGCTGCCGACGTATACCGCGTAATCGCCCTTCTCTTTCATACACTCGGCCAGAGCAATCATGTGGTTGATGCCGTGCTGGGTGGCGTCGACCATTTCGAAATCCCAGTTGGCGTATTTCTGGTCCGGCGATTCATGCACGATGACTTTAATACCGGCGTCACGGGCGCGTTTGAGCACCGGCTCCAGCACTTTGGCGTCGTTCGGCACCACGCCAATCACGTCCACTTTTTGTGCGATCAGGTCTTCAATGGCGCGTACCTGCAATGCCGGGTCAGCGCTGGTCGGGCCGACCTGCCAGGCGTCGATGCCCCTTTTCGCCGCTTCACTTTTGATGCCCACTTCCATGGCGTTAAACCAGGCGTTGCCGCCCACTTTCACCACCACGCCCATGCGGATTTTGTCGGCAGCGTGAGCCGCTGAAACGGACAACAGCGCTGAAGCGAACAAACAGGCAAGTACGGACTTTTTCATGATGTTTCTCCACAGATGTTCTATTTTCCCACGGTCACTGCCTGAGACATTCAGGCCACGCCACGGCTGTTTTTGGTTTTCTTTTGTAGGGGTGAAGGGGCAACTTCAATCACGTTGACGTTGCTCCAGGCCAGCTCCTGCCGGAATTCCTCATCGTCCAGATGATCCGTGATCAGTGTGTCTATTTCCCGGTAGTGGCAAATCCGCGCAAAGGAGCGGCGGCCGAATTTGCTGGCATCGGCCAGCAAAATTTTGTGTTCTGAGGAGAGCAGCATCTGCTGTTTGAGCCGGGCGTGGTGCTCATTGCTCTCGCGAATTCCCCCTTCATGGCTGATGCCATGGCAGGAAAAAAACAGCTTGTTGATGACGAACTCTTTCAGCATCTGTTCAGCATAAATACCGATAAAATCTTCGTACTTGGCGGAGTACTCGCCGCCGAGGCCGATGGTTCTGACGTTGGCTTTCACCGCCAGCGTCTGGATGATGTGCAGCGAGTTGGTCAGCACCACCAGCGGGATATCCGGCAGCTGTCGTGCCAAAAACCAGCTGCTGGAGCTGCTGTCGAGCAGCAGACAGTCGCCGGGGTTAATCAACTGCAGCGCCCGTTTGGCGATGCGGGTTTTACTGTCCGGTGACTGGTTGCTGCGGTCACGGAAAGATTCCCCCTGCTCAATTTGCGACGGCACGTAGTGCTTCTCAGCCAGTTGATGTTCAACAAACACCGCACCACCGTGACTGCGTAATAACATTCCGCGCTTTTCCAGCAGCGCCAGGTCCCGCCGTGCCGTTTCCAGCGAGATGTGGCACAGCTCGGCCACTTCCTGCACCAGCACGCGTCCTCTCTGTGCGAGGACTTCGGTAATAAAGCGATGACGTTCTACAGGCAGCATGTTTTTCCCTCTTCCCGATGTTCAATAGGATACGCAGACCGCAGAAAGCGGAATGCGGGGTGCCTCAAAGGCGACCGCGCACTCTTGGCGTTGCGCTGGTCATGTGATAGTTGTCACAAAAAGATGAGCAGAGATGAAATGTTAAAGTTTGGATCTGTGGCGGGAACAGCATTAAATCGTCATTTAACTTGCAAGCGGACAAGAGGATTTCGGCAAACGGTCACAAATCCTCGTCCTCAAAACTGACCGAAAATGACCGTTTGTGTGGGCGTGACCGTTTGGACACAAAAAAAGCGCCCGCAGGCGCTTCAAATACAGTGAAAGCGTTTTTACTTGCCGCCTGCCAGTTCGATAAAACTGCCGGTGACATAAGAAGCAGAATCTGACAGCAGCCAGGCAATGGCCTGCGCCACCTCTTCCGGCTGGCCGCCGCGTTGCATGGGCAAATGCGTTTTCAGGCGATCGACCCGCCCCGGCTCACCGCCGCTGGCGTGCATTTCGGTATAGATCAACCCGGGCCGCACGCAGTTAACGCGAATACCGTAGGCCGCCACTTCCAGCGACAGACCGGTGGTCAGCGTATCGACCGCGCCTTTTGAGGCGGCATAATCGATGTATTCGCCCGGCGCTCCAAGACGCGCGGCCGCCGACGAGACATTCACAATCGCCCCGCCGTTTCCGCCGTGCCGGTGCGACATGATTTTCACCGCTTCGCGGCAACAAAGGAAATAGCCTGTCACATTGGTAGAGAGCACTTTGTTGATGCGGGCAGCGGTGAGGTTTTCGATGGTCGTTTGTTGAAACAGGATCCCGGCGTTGTTCACCAGCGCGGTGATCGGGCCGAGCTTATCGCTTAACCGCTGGAACATGGCAACAACCTGTTCCTCATCAGCGATATCCGCTTGCAGGGCGATAGCCCTTCCCCCCGCGTTTACGATTTCATCCACAACGGACTGCGCAGCCGCTTCATTACTGAGGTAATTGACGCCGACGGCGTAACCCTGCTGTGCCAGGAGGAGGGCCGTTGCCCGGCCAATACCACGGCTGGCGCCACTGACTAACGCTACGCTGTTCATAGGGAACTCCTTTTGGGAAAGTGAGCAAATTGTAGTTTAAATTCAACATCAACACCTTGGGCTGCCGCCCAAACCCGCGTCAAGGCCCGCAATCGCTCGGGCCTTAACAATCCGAGCTTTTTTAACTGCGCGCTACCGCTGGGACGAAGGACATATTCTGTAAATATCGTGGGTGGCGCAAAATCTTGCCGCTTCGCGGTACCTTCACTCGGTCTTCGAGCCACAGGTCTCGAAGCCGCTCCGTTCAGCAAGGTTTTTGAGCGCGCCATGTTGGTTTTTTTAAGTCAAAACAATAAGTCAAAAGCGGCGAAGTTGTGAATTAAAAAGCCAGGGCCGCATTCAAAAATGACGCCGAGGGAGCGGTGAGAAACAACGAGCGGGTGTATGCGAGTTGGTCCGAACCCGAACTGAGGGAACCGCGCAGCGGCGGCATTTTGCGGCTGTAACAGTGGTGACTGAAACACGGCCATCCCGATTCAGCGATAGCGCGGAGTAAAAAAGGCGGGGGGAATGCAAAGGGGGAAAGCACTTCCCCCTTTGCTCGGTTTCGGCGCGAAAGGCCATGCGAGAGCAATTATTGAAAAACCGAAATTTTCACCATTTCGGTTTTAAAAAGCCGCCATAGCTGCGGCCTCAACTAAACAACGAGTCTTACTCATAATCCGAGATCGGTACACACGAACAGAACAAGTTTCTGTCACCATAGACGTCATCAAGACGCTTCACCGCCGGCCAGTATTTGTTATCACTGCCTGCCGGGAAGACCGCCAGTTCGCGGGTGTACGGGTGTAACCACTCGCTGACCAGCTCGGCCTGTACGTGCGGGGCGTTAACCAGCGGGTTGTCTTCCAGCGGCCATTCGCCTTTAGCGACGCGATCGATTTCAGCGCGGATTGCCAGCAGGGCATCGATAAAGCGGTCGATTTCTACTTTGCTCTCAGACTCCGTCGGTTCAACCATCAGCGTTCCCGCAACCGGGAATGACATGGTTGGCGCGTGGAAACCAAAGTCAATAAGACGCTTGGCGATATCCATTTCGGTAATACCGGTCGCTTCTTTCAGCGGACGGATATCCAGAATACATTCGTGCGCTACACGACCATCGCGGCCAGTGTACAGCACCGGATAGGCCTCTTTCAGACGGGTCGCAATGTAGTTGGCATTCAGAATTGCCACCTGACTGGCTTGTTTTAAACCTTCAGCCCCCATCATGCGGATGTACATCCAGCTGATTGGCAGAATCGAGGCGCTGCCGAATGGCGCGGCGGATACCGCACCGTTTTGGGTCAGCACACCGTCAATTTGCACCACGCTGTGGCCCGGAACAAACGGCGCCAGATGCGCTTTCACGCCGATAGGGCCCATGCCCGGACCGCCACCGCCGTGTGGGATACAGAAGGTTTTATGCAGGTTGAGGTGCGAAACATCCGCGCCGATGTAACCCGGCGTGGTGATCCCTACCTGCGCATTCATGTTGGCGCCGTCGAGATAAACCTGGCCGCCATACTGATGCACTATTTGGCAAACTTCACGGATAGTCTCTTCGTAAACGCCGTGCGTTGACGGATAGGTCACCATGATGCAAGAGAGTTCATCACCCGCCTGCGCGGCTTTCTCACGCAAATCACTCAGATCGATGTTGCCCTGTTTGTCACAGGCCACCACCACCACGCTCATGCTCGCCATCTGGGCGGATGCCGGGTTAGTGCCGTGCGCAGAACTTGGGATCAGGCAGATATGGCGGCTGCTTTCGTTACGGCTTTCGTGGTAACGGCGGATAGCCAGCAGGCCCGCGTATTCACCCTGTGCACCGGAGTTTGGCTGCATGCAAACGGCGTCATAACCGGTCAGTTGCACCAGCCATTGCGACAACTGCCCTATCATTTGCTGATAGCCGCCGGCCTGTTCAGTCGGGCAGAACGGGTGCAGATCAGCGAATTCCGGCCAGGTGATTGGCATCATCTCAGCGGCAGCGTTCAGTTTCATGGTGCAGGAACCCAGCGGGATCATTGCCTGATTCAGCGCCAGATCCTTTCTCTCCAGACGGTGCATGTAGCGCATCATCTCGGTTTCACTGTGATACTGGTTAAATACCGGGTGGGTCAGAATCGGAGTCACACGCAGCATCGCTGCAGGGATAGAATTGCTGTCAGTCGACGCGATTTTATCCAGTTTGTCGATGTCCAGGCCGTTGTTGTCACCCAGCAGGGCAGCGAACAGGATCTGTACGTCTTCGCGGGACGTGGCTTCGTCGAGCGTGATACCGACCGCACCGTGAATGTCCGTGCGCAGGTTCAGGCCAAAGCTCAGCGCACGTTCCAGCACGGCGGCTTTGTCTTTCACTTCAACGGTCAGCGTGTCGAACCAGGTGTTGTGACGCAGGGTCAGACCGCCCTGCTTCAGGCCAGCAGCCAGAATATCGGTCAGACGATGAATACGTGACGCAATGCGTTTCAGGCCTTCAGGGCCGTGGAATACCGCATACAGGCTGGCGATGTTGGCCAGTAAAACCTGCGAGGTACAGATGTTGGAGTTGGCTTTCTCGCGGCGGATATGTTGCTCGCGGGTTTGCATCGCCATACGTAGCGCAGTGTTACCGGCGGCGTCACGGGAAACCCCGATGATACGGCCCGGCATAGAGCGTTTAAAGTCATCAATACAGGCGAAGAAGGCCGCGTGCGGTCCACCGTAGCCCATCGGCACGCCGAAGCGTTGCGCGGAACCAAACACCACGTCTGCGCCCTGTGTACCCGGTGCGGCCAGCAGCACCAACGCCATAATGTCGGCGGCAACGCTGGTGATGATTTTGCGAGATTTCAGCTCAGCCAGCAGTGCACGGTAATCGTGAACTTCACCGGTAGTGCCGACCTGTTGCAGCAGTACGCCGAATACACCTTCCAGCTCGAGAACCTTCTCGGCTTTATCGACAATGATGTCGAAGCCAAAAGTTTCAGCGCGAGTGCGTACCACGTCCAGCGTTTGCGGATGCACGTCGTCAGCCACGAAGAAGCGGTTGGCACTCTTCAGTTTGCTGGCGCGTTTTGCCAGTGCCATGGCTTCAGCTGCGGCGGTAGCTTCATCGAGCAAAGAGGCAGAGGCCAGATCCAAACCGGTCAGGTCGAGAGTCAGTTGCTGGAAGTTCAACAGCGCTTCAAGACGGCCTTGTGACACTTCCGGCTGATACGGCGTATACGCGGTGTACCAGCCCGGATTTTCCAGCATATTACGCTGGATAACCGGTGGCATCAGCACCGCGGTGTAGCCCATTCCGATATAGGATTTGTAGCGTTGGTTCTGGCTGGCAATGGCTTTCAGCTCGGCCAGCGCCTGATGTTCGGTTACCGCATCGCCGACAGCCGGTGGCCCCGGCAGTTGGATATCGACCGGCACAATTTGCTGGATCAGGGCATTTAACGAGTCGGCACCAACTGTCTCCAGCATTTGTTGTTGCTGCTGAGAAGACGGACCAATGTGACGGCCGATAAACGCTTCGCTGTGTTCGAGTTGGCTGAGAGTCTGAGTCATTTGCTACGCATTCCTGAAATCTGCTGGAGGTGTCTTGGGATACCGACAAAAGCTACGGGTCTTGGATATCGCCCCGCCAATGGCTGGCGGGACGGGTAAAACATTAGTCTTCGATGGCAGCCTGATAAGCGCCTGCATCAAGCAGTTTGGCAATTTCAGCTTCGTCGGAGGCTTTAATTTGGAACAGGAAACCATCACCGTAAGGTGCGCTGTTTACCAGCTCAGGGGAACCTTCCAGCTCACTGTTGATTGCAATGATTTCACCGCTAATTGGCGAATAAATATCAGAAGCCGCTTTGACGGATTCAGCCACGGCGCAGTCTTCACCGGCAGCCACTTCGCGGCCGACTTCTGGCAGATCAACAAACACCATGTCGCCCAGTAATTCCTGTGCATGTTCGGTGATGCCTACGGTGTACACGCCGTTGCCTTCTGAACGCACCCATTCGTGTGATGCGGCGTATTTCAATTCTGCTGGAACGTTGCTCATGGAAAATCTCCTCAAAAAGTTTTAATCGATTTTTTATAGCGACCCCTCCCCCAAACGGAGATCTGTCGCCGAATTCTTAAGAAACCAATGATTTACCGTTACGCACAAAGCCGGGCTTGGTGACTTTCACCGGCATTTCACGGTTACGGATCTGCACCACAGCATGTTCGCCGATACCGGCAGGAACGCGAGCCAGTGCAATGCTATAACCCAGCGTTGGCGAGAATGACCCGCTGGTAATAATGCCTTCCTGCGCGTTACCCGCTGCATCGGTGAAACGCACCGGCAGCTCATTACGTAATACGCCTTTTTCGGTCATGATCAAGCCGACCAACTGTTCTGTGCCCTGTTCACGCTGTCTTTCCAGCGCAGCACGGCCAATAAAATCACGGTCTTCCGGTGCCCAGGCGATGGTCCAGCCCATATTGGCCGCCAGCGGGGAAACGCCTTCGTCCATCTCCTGACCGTATAAATTCATACCGGCTTCCAGACGCAGCGTGTCGCGTGCGCCCAAACCGGCAGGTTTCACGCCCGCCGCCAGCAGTTTTTGCCAGAAGTCAGCAGCCTGTTCCTGTGGCAATGCAATTTCGTAACCCGTCTCACCGGTATAACCGGTGGTGGCGATAAACAAGTCACCGGCCTGCACGCCGAAGAACGGCTTCATACCCGCAACGGCAGCTTTTTGCGCGTCGGTAAACAGGGTTTCAGCTTTTTCTTTGGCCTGCGGTCCCTGAACGGCGATCAGTGCCAGATCATCACGGACAGTCAATTCGACGTTGTAGGCTTTTGCATGTTGCGAAATCCATGCCAGATCGTTCTCGCGAGTGGCGGAGTTCACGACCAGGCGGAAATAGTCTTCAGTGAGGAAGTAGATGATCAGGTCATCAATGACGCCACCGGAAGCATTGAGCATGCCGGTGTAAAGCGCCTTACCGGGAACAGTCAGTTTGGCGACGTCGTTGGCCACCAGGTAACGCAGAAATTCACGGGTGCGGGCACCGTTTAAATCAACAATGGTCATGTGCGAGACGTCAAACATACCGGCATCCTGGCGCACAGCATGATGTTCATCCAGCTGTGAACCGTAGTGCAACGGCATCATCCAGCCGTGGAAATCGACCATACGCGCACCGCACGCAACGTGTTGTTCATAAAGCTGAGTCTGCTGAACCATCTTACTTATCCCTCATTAGCCAAACGGCACACCGCGTGAAAGACCCTTATTACCTGAGGTTTCTACGCGTTGGCGCAAACGATACCCTGGCCTGAACTTATCACTGAACACGTCAGCTAACCATAAGATAAAATATGTAGAGTGAGTGAAAGTCAGGAATGTCTCAGGGGGATTGTGCAGAATTTTTGACTGTGAAAATGGGGTTTATGGCGCAAAATCTACAAATGAACCACAAAAATATCGATGTTATATAACGCAGAGGCCAGATTTCTCACCATTTGCAGAATGGGAGTTCCGGCCTCGCATTAAAAAATGTAATGCAAAAATAGGGCTGAAATTAGATTATTTCAATCGAAGCACATCTTCTTGCAACCATTCTGGCAAATCATTCAGGCCCATGGCCTGACGGACCAGTTTTGGCTTCACGCCCGGCAGGGCATCGGCCAGCGTCAGGCCGATATCGCGCAATAATTTTTTCGCCGGGTTATCCCCATTGAACAATTCCCGGAAGCCCTGCATCCCCGCCAGCATCAGCGCAGCGCTGTGCTTACGGCGGCGCTCGTAGCGACGCAAATACATGTGCTGACCGAAATCTTTGCCTTCTCGTTGCAGACGTTTAATTTCCGATGCCAGTTCGGCGGCATCCATAAAGCCCAAATTCACACCCTGCCCGGCCAGCGGATGCACGGTGTGCGCTGCGTCGCCCACTAACGCCAGCCGTTGCGCCGCAAAGCTGCGCGCATAGCGCCCGGTCAGCGGGAAGGTCTGACGCTCACTTTCCACCTGACACACGCCAAGGCGCAGGTCAAAAGTGCTGGCGAGGATTTTATTGAATTCTTCTTCCGGCAAAGCTGCCAGACGCTGCGCTTCATCCGGCGAGACCGACCATACGATGGAACAGAGATGGCTGTCAGCCAGCGGCAGAAACGCCAGAATACCGTCACCGTGGAAGACCTGACGCGCCACCGACTGATGCGGTTCGGCAGTGCGGATCGTCGCAACCAGCGCGTGATGGCGGTAGTCCCAGAAGGTCAGCGGAATATCTGCATGCTGGCGCAACCACGACTGCGCACCGTCGGCGCCGACGACCAGGCGCGCGCTGAGCTGGCGGTCATCATTGAGGGTAATAAAGGCGTCGTTTTCGCCCCAGGCGACATTTTTCAGGGTTGCTGGCGCCAGCAGGGTAATGTCAGATGATTGATCCGCTTTCCGCCACAGTGCGCGGTGTATAACCTGATTTTCAATGATATGGCCGAGATGGCTGAAGCCATATTCCTCACCACGAAAAGCGATTTTACCGAAACTGTCCCGATCCCAGACTTCCATGCCCTGATAGGCATTCGCCCGCTGCGCAATGATGTTTTCCCATGCGCCGACGTGTTTGAGCAGGCGTTCGCTGGCGGCGTTGATCGCCGATACGCGCAGGCCCGGCTTTTCCGGTAACGGCGAGTCGAGATCCGGCTGCTGGCTTTCCAGCACCGCGATACGCAACCCGCTGCCCTGTAATCCGCAGGCAAGCGCTAAGCCCACCATGCCGCCGCCGGCGATAACCACATCAAAAGATTGCATAATTTTTCCTGTAGGAAATAAAACCTATTCCAGCGGGCGTTATTGTTGCTGACAGTTTGGGCACGGACAGCGCGGAGGAACCGGAGCGTACACGTCGTACGTGAGGATCCCGAGCACTGCCCTGGCCCAAAGTGGCAAATAAAATAGCCTGGTGGGATAGGTTCAACGGGTGACCCAGCCTAGCGTGCGCCGGGTGAAGGCATCGCGCAGTGGCGTAATACCTTCCATCGCCAACAGGCCGAGATTGCGCCCGAGCATCAACGGAGCATAGCGGTTGGCGAAAAAGTGAATAAGCCCGTCGGTGATACCTACCGTCGCCTGCTGATCTGGCTGACGGCGCTGCTGATAGCCGCTGAGCACGCGGTAACTGCCGACGTCTTGTCCTGCGAAATGAGCATCAGCCAGCGTTTCGGCCAGCGTCATGACGTCGCGCAAACCGAGATTAAAGCCCTGCCCGGCAATCGGATGCAGGGTTTGCGCCGCGTTGCCGACCAGCGCCAGACGGTGACTGATGTGATTGTTGGCGGTTTTTAACTGCAGTGGGTAACTGAACCGCGTGCCCGCCTGCTGCATTTTGCCCAACCGCCAGCCGAAGGCTTTTTGCAGTTCGGCGAGGAATTTTTCTTCGCTCCAGCCATCAACCTCTGCTTTAGCTTCACGCGGATGACACCAGACCAGCGAGCTGCGCCCTTTGGACATCGGCAACAGCGCCAGCGGGCCATGGGCGGTAAAGCGTTCAAAGGCGCGACCACGGTGCGGTTCACTGGTAGCAATATTGGCGATCACCGCCACCTGTGCATAATCTTCCTGCTGCCAGGTGATGTTGCAGGCTTTTGCCAATTGAGAATGGGTACCATCAGCGGCGACCAGCACCTGCGCAGTCAGTTGCTGGCCGTTGTCGAGGGTGACCGTGGCAGTATCTTGCGAGCGGCTGACGTCCACCACTTTGGCCGGACAGTGCAGTGTAACGCCCGGAGCCTGCGCGAGTTGCTTAAACAGGCGCTGACCGGCGTCGTGCAGTTCAACGACCTGCCCCAGCGCCTCAACGCCATAATGCGCGGCATTGAGATTGACGAAAGCCGCATGGCCGCGATCGCTGACGTGAATGTCGCTGATCGGCGTAGCGATATCCGTCAGCGCCGACCATAACCCGATGCGCGCCAGTTGCTGGCAGGTGCCCTGCGCCAGCGCAATGGAGCGCGCGTCAAAGCCGGGATGGGTATTGCCCGCCGGTACTGACGCTTCAATCAGATGTACCGGCAGACGGCCTTTGGTCAGCGCGGAAACCGCCAGCGCCAGCGTGGCACCGGTCATTCCGCCGCCAACAATAATGATGCTCATATTATTTCCGTGCCGCCGCCATCAGCGCTTCAATGTCATCGGCTTCTTTAACCACATCGCCGGTGAAAATCTCAATGCCCGAGGCAGTGATCAGAATGTCGTCCTCAATGCGGATACCGATGCCACGGTAAGCTTCAGGCACATCTGCATCTGGCGCGATATACAGGCCCGGTTCGACGGTCAGCACCATGCCAGGCTCGAGCGTACGGGTGCGGTCTGCACTGCCGTAGTGGCCCACGTCATGCACGTCCATCCCCAGCCAGTGAGACAGGCCATGCATAAAGAACGGGCGATGGGCTTTCTCGCTGTACAAGGTATCGACATCACCGCTGAGGATCCCCAGTTTCACCAGCCCTGCAATCATCACGCGTGCTGCGGCTTCGGTTGCAGCCTGAATGCTGCTGCCAGGGCCGAGGATTTCCAGCGCTTTGTACTCTGCTGCCAGCACAATGTCGTAGATTTCGCGCTGTTCTTTGCTGAATTTCCCGCTGACCGGGAAGGTGCGGGTGATGTCGCCGGCATAGCCTTTAAATTCGCAACCTGCATCGATCAGCACTAAATCACCGTCGCGTAGCTCGGATTCATTTTCGGTGTAATGCAAAATACAACCGTTTTCGCCGCTGCCGACGATAGTGTTATAGGAAGGATAACGTGCGCCATGGCGATTAAATTCGTGATGAATTTCGCCTTCAAGATGGTATTCAAACAGGCCAGCGCGGCATTTTTCCATCGCGCGGGTATGGGCTTTGGCGGTGATTTCACCGGCCCGGCGCATGACAGCAATTTCCTCTGGTGATTTAAACAGGCGCATTTCATGGACGATAGGCCGCCAATCAATGAGCGTGTCTGGCGCGGCCAGATTCAAACGGGATCCGTTGCGCAGTCGTTCCATCGCCCGGTTTACAATTTCGTCAGCGTAGGCGTAATAGCCCTGTGCGTGGTACACCACGTCGAGGCCGTTCAGCAGAAGGTGTAAATGATCGTTAATGTCGTCAAACGCCAGTGCTTTATCGACGCCCAGTTTTGCCGGCGCAGCCTCCTGACCGAGACGACGACCAAACCAGATTTCAGCCGTCAAATCGCGCACGCGATTAAACAGAACGCTGTGGTTATGATTTTCATCACTTTTCACCAGGATCAACACAGCTTCCGGTTCATTAAAACCGGTCAGATACCAGAAGTCGCTGCTTTGACGGAAAGGATATTCACTGTCGGCATTACGTGTTGCTTCGGGCGCGGCGAAAATAATGGCGGCGCTGCCCGGTGCCATCTTGGCTAACAGCGCCTGACGACGATTCTGGTATTCGTGCAAAGTCATCTCACCTTCTCCTGAAACCGTTTTAGTTCATTATTATGAAGCCATATATGAAAAACTTAATGCAATGTGCGTGGATTTTCCGGGGCAAGTGGATGGCTGTGGCTGAATTCACCAAAGCATAAAATCGCGGCGACGCGGACGTATTCGACCACTTCTTCAAGCGACGCGGCCAGTTGCTCCTGATCTTCCTCTTCTTCATAGCCAAGCTGAGCAATGCTGCGCAGGTCGTCAATCGCCTCGCCGACTTCGCCTTTCACTTTGGCGAGTTTCGGTTGCATCATGCCCAGGCCGAGCAAGAAATGGTTGACCCATCCGGCCAGCGCATCCGCACGTTCAAAGACGGGTTTTTCGTCATCAGGCATCAGCATTTTGAATTCAAAGCTGTCATCTTCCAGAGTATCGGCGGTGACTTTGCGCAATTGTTGCAACAAATCAGCCAAGGTATGCGGGTACGCCATGCCTTCGTTGGTCAGGTCATGAACCAGAGTCAGCCAACTGCCATCACGGTTGCCGCCACACAGCAGGCCACTGATAAGTCCGTGCATTTCTGCCGCCGTCAGGGCGACCGATTGTTGTTTCAGCGAGTGATCCAACGAATCATAAGTAGGATAAGTATTCTCAATAGACATGCGTATTCGCCATCGTTGGCCGGTTAAGTTCGTGTTATGCTACCACCAAGGTCAGTCGTAGTACCAGATTTGCAGACCAGCGAACGGCAGTTGTTCGGCCTCCGTTTGGCCAACAAATACACTGGACAAACATCCAGCAGTCAGTTCGTCGTGGGGTTGAAAACTGGTATTGAGATAGTTATAGTGAAGTCGCTTTCAACATCCTGTGTCGAGACACAGTGCTCAGGTTGAGGCGGCGTTCAAAGAAGGCAGGAAGGTGGCATGTCTGCACAACCGGTAGATATTCAAATTTTTGGCCGCTCGTTACGAGTGAATTGTCCGCCAGAACAACAAGAAGCATTGAACATGGCTGCTGAAGATCTTAATCAGCGGTTGCAAGATCTGAAAGTTCGCACTAGAGTCACCAATACAGAGCAATTAGTTTTTATCGCGGCATTGAATGTATGTCACGAACTTGCTCAGGAACGGTTGAAAACCCGTGACTATGCCTCCAATATGGAACAACGTATTCGGATGCTGCAACAAACCATCGAGCAGGCATTGCTCGAGCAAGGTAAGATCTCTGAACGCGAAGGGGCACCTTTCGAATAACTTAAGGGGTTGACTTGCTTGTCACAGGCAGTCAGCAACGAGTAAAAAATTTCTCTGAGATGTTCGCCAGCGGGCCCGTCCCCTGAGCCGATAATTAGTACCAACAGAATGTGATGATCCGTAATCGGTGCGCATGCTCGGTCCGTCCGAGAAGCCTAAAGACTGCGACAGTGCGTTCACCTTGAACCATGGGTTCAAGGGTTACAGCCTGCGACGGCATCTCGGAGATTCCCCTTTCTTTCCCGGTACAATCCCTTTTGGTTCTGTATCTATGCCACACACTCCTCAGCACGCTTTAATCAGACAAACTCTTCGAACTGAAATCCGCCAACGCAGAAAAAATCTTAGCTCTGAACAACAACAGCGTTTTGCCCAACAGGCCGCAGAACGTATCGCTGCACACCCGCGTATTCAGGCCGCCTCAACGATTTCAGTGTTCCTCTCTTTTGATGGTGAACTCGATACCACGCCACTGATCACGCATCTGTGGCAGGACGGCAAACAGCTTTGCTTGCCAGTACTGCACCCCTTCAGCCCCGGAAACCTGTTATTTCTGCGCTATACGCCAGAGACCAAACTCGTCCGCAACCGGCTGAAAATCCTCGAACCACAGTTAGACGTCACGCAGGTTATCCCGCTTTCACAGTTAGATATTATCCTGACGCCGCTGGTAGCCTTTGATCAGCACGGACAACGCCTGGGCATGGGCGGCGGCTTCTATGACCGCACGCTGGAACACTGGCAGCACGGCGGCCCCTATCCGATAGGATTGGCGCATGATTGCCAGCAGGTCAGCGACTTGCCAGTGGAAGGGTGGGACGTGCCGCTGCCGGAGGTGATCACCCCCGGCAACGTGTGGAAAGGGTAGAACGCTATTTTTGGATCCTCACATCCGAATATTTATACGTGCTTGCCCCTTCTTTTTCGGAGACTGATTTCACCGTCAGGGAAATGCCCAGGTCTTCAAACCACCCATAATCAATCGTCATTGTGGTCGCTGGAACACTGAGCACCGTTTTACAACTTACCGGTAAATAGCCCCCGGGAACCCAGCATTAATTCCAGATGCTGCAATCCATTCTTGTCCGGTCTCACATTGCACGCGGTCCTGAGTTTTCTTGTTTGAACCCATATCTTCGCGCGTCAGGTTGAAGAAGAAGGATTGCCCAGAAGTTAGCGGCATGTGTAAGTTGGTTTACAGCGAAGAGGTCAGAGAGGGACAGGTGCTAATAGTAATAAATGATTTATACGTTCCGTTACACGCCGACACCAATCACTCACGGACAACAGAGTTCGTCACGCCTATTATTCTCTCAACGGCCCCGCAGTGGGGTACACATATAAACCAAGATTTTTGAGGAATTAAACATGAAAAAAGTATTAGCTCTGGTTGTCGCCGCTGCAATGGGTCTGTCTTCTGTCGCTTTCGCTGCTGAAACTACTGCAGCCCCAGCACCTGCTGCTTCAACGACTGCTGCTCCGGCTGCAAAAGCACCGGCTAAGCACGTAGTGAAAAAAGCAAACAAGAAACCAGCTCAGAAAGCGCAGGCTGCCAAGAAACACAAAAAACACGCTAAGAAAGCAGCCGCTCCAGCTGCACAGAAAGCACAGGCCGCTAAAAAACCTGTAAAACAAGTTAAAAAAGCAGCGCCAGTAGCGCAGAAAGCGCAGGCTGCTAAAAAACACGTGAAACACGCTAAAAAAGCTGCTCCGGTAGCTCAGAAAGCGCAGGCTGCTAAAAAACACGTGAAACATGCTAAGAAAGCTGCTCCGGTAGCTCAGAAAGCACAGGCTGCTAAAAAACATGTGAAACATGCTAAAAAAGCTGCACCAGCTGCGAAAGCAACTCCAGCAGCATAAGTAAGACGTCTTAGTGAGGGTCTCTCCTCACCGATATCAAGACTGATTATTCAACACCCGGCTTGCCGGGTGTTTTTTTCTCCAGTTTTTATCATGAGGTATTGATGGATGATGCTGCGCCGATACCTGTTCGAACTCACCATGAGCGCCTTGCTCCTCTGCGGTGTTATCACCATGTCCTTACTTCTGAATATTTGAAGCGTTGCCTGACGCTCACCTTCTGCCAGAAACTTTCTTACCCCCTAGAAACGCAAAACCCCTACTTGTTGGGTAACCAACTTTCGGGGTTCGTGTCATGGCGCCCGCAGGCGCCTTCATTATTTGTGCAGACTAATTAGTAAAGAAGCCGTGCTCGTATAGTCCCTGGTATCGCCTTCATCAATTGCAACGCGGTAGTCAGCGTGTCAACGTCGGTGTCGGCATCGATCACCACATAACCGACTTGCGGGCTGGTCTGTAAATACTGTGCAGAGATGTTGATGCCCTTCTCGGCGAAAATCTGGTTGATGCTGGTCAGAACACCAGGACGGTTTTCGTGGATATGTAGCAGACGGCTGGCATTGGCGCCATGCGCCGGCAGCGACGCTTCCGGGAAGTTAACCGCTGACAGGGTTGAACCGTTGTCAGAGTATTTCGTCAGTTTACCTGCCACTTCCAGACCGATGCCTTCCTGAGCCTCCATGGTGGACCCCCCAATGTGTGGCGTCAGGATCACGTTATCAAACTCACACAGTGGCGACAGGAACGGATCGCTGTTGGTCGCAGGTTCTTCCGGGAACACGTCAATAGCCGCGCCCGAGAGATGTTTGCTGCGCAGTGCGTCACACAGAGCAGGAATATCAATGACCGTGCCGCGTGAGGCGTTGATCAGCAACGCGCCCGGTTTCATCTGCGCCAACTGGTCAGCGCCGATCATATCTTTCGTGTTGGCCGTTTCCGGCACGTGCAGCGTTATTACGTCGCTGGTTTGCAGCAGTTCGTTCAGGCTGGAAATCGGCTGCGCGTTACCGAGTGGCAACTTACTTTCAATGTCGTAGTAGAACACCTGCATGCCCAGGCCTTCAGCCAGAATACCGAGCTGCGTGCCGATGTGACCATAACCGATGATGCCAAGACGCTTACCGCGCGCTTCGAATGAGCCGACAGCCAGCTTATGCCATATGCCACGGTGTGCTTTGGCGTTAGCAGCAGGAATGCCACGCATCATCAGCAACATCTCACCCAGCACCATTTCTGCGACAGAACGGGTATTCGAGAACGGCGCGTTGAATACCGGGATCCCGCGACGGGTGGCAGCATTGAGATCAACCTGATTGGTGCCAATACAGAAGCAGCCCACGGCAATCAGCTTTTCAGCCACGGCAAACACATCTTCGGTCAATTGGGTACGCGATCGGAGTCCAACAAAGTGCGCATCACGAATCGATTCTTTCAGCGATTCCGTATCTAAAGCACCTTTGTGAAATTCAATATTGGTGTAACCCGCTGCGCGGAGTGAATCAACCGCACTTTGGTGGACGCCTTCCACTAACAAAAATTTAATCTTGTCTTTCTCAAGTGATACTTTTGCCATTTCCCGACCCTATTTTTCTGACTGACGATGTTTGCGACCGACGATTTCTTACGGCTGACGTGGCTACTTTGAAGCAGCAACACAGCCAACATAACAAAAAATTCGCTATCATCAATACAAACGATTGCCTGCCGTCCAGCAGAAGGCTCAGCCAGCGCAGGGCTTTTTAGAATTTAATGCTGGGTAAGAAAAACAGGGCCGGATGATACCGAGGTATGCAGGAGAAATGTGACATAAGTCACCAAATTCAGGCTTGTGAAGAAAAGATGATTCAGCCGGAAAATTATCATCTTCATAACATTGTGTTATGACCGCATACAGACTGGCTGCGTCAGGCACAACGCAACCAGATCTTCTGCTTATTACCCGCCAGGCTAAAAACCGCCTGTGTGGGGATTATTTCAGAGTAACGGTTTTCACACCCTCGGCAGTGCCCACCAGCGCGACATCTGCGCCACGGTTAGCAAACAGACCAACAGTCACCACGCCAGCGATACCGTTGATCTTATTTTCCAGCGCGATGGCGTCAAGAATCGACAGATTATGCACATCCAGAATGATGTTACCGTTGTCGGTCAGCACGTTCTGGCGGTATTCAGGCAGGCCACCAAGCTTAACCAGTTCACGCGCCACGTAGGATCGTGCCATCGGGATCACTTCCACCGGCAGCGGGAATTTACCCAAAACATCTACCTGCTTGGAAGCATCGACGATACAGATGAATTTTTTACTGATGGCCGCAATGATTTTCTCTCGGGTCAGCGCCGCGCCGCCGCCTTTGATCATCTGCATCTGCCCGTTAATTTCGTCTGCGCCATCAACATAGACGTCAAGCTGGTCCACTTCATTACTGTCAAACACATGGATGCCGAGGCTTTTCAGTTTGGCGGTAGAGGCATCAGAACTTGAGACCGCGCCTTCAATCTGATGCTTGATAGAACCCAGCGCATCAATGAAATGAGCCGCCGTGGAGCCGGTACCAACGCCAACAATGGTGCCGGGGGTAACGTAATCTAAAGCGGCCCAACCAACAGCTTTCTTTAATTCTTCCTGAGTCATCATGGCTTCTCTGCTCTGTAACAGGGGGGAAATCGGGGGGTAACGATGCCAGTGATTATAATGCAACTCCTTTGATATTGGGCTATCTGGATCCGCGTCAGATCACACTTATCGCCTCTGTCACCCAACAACAGGAAAGATTTTGTCCGCCACTAAAGCAGTCAATCTATGGCATAGTATTTGGATGAATTAAATCCAGGGGACAGAACTCCGATGAAACGCCCAGACTATAGAACGCTGCAAGCGCTGGACGCTGTGATCCGCGAGCGCGGTTTTGAGCGCGCAGCGCAGAAGCTTTGCATCACTCAATCGGCGGTATCTCAACGTATTAAACAGCTCGAAAATTTATTCGGCCAGCCTTTGCTGGTTCGCACGGTGCCGCCCCGCCCGACTGAGCAGGGACAGAAATTGCTGGCGCTGTTGCATCAGGTAGAACTTCTCGAAGAAGAGTGGCTGGGCAATGACAGCGGCACTGACAGCAATGACACGCCGCTGCTGCTGTCGCTGGCGGTTAACGCCGACAGTCTGGCAACCTGGCTGCTGCCCGCGCTGAAATCCGTACTGGTCGACTCCCCTATCCGGCTTAATTTGCAGGTGGAAGACGAAACCCGCACCCAGGAACGCCTGCGTCGTGGCGAAGTGGTTGGTGCAGTGAGTATCCAGCCGCAACCGCTGCCGAGCTGTCTGGTGGATCAACTGGGCGCACTGGACTATCTGTTCGTCGGGTCGAAGCCCTTTGCCGATCGTTATTTCCCGAATGGTGTCACCCGTTCGGCACTGCTTAAAGCACCCGCCGTTGCCTTTGACCATCTCGATGATATGCATCAGGCATTTTTACAACAGAACTTTGACCTGTCGCCGGGCAGCGTGCCGTGCCATATCGTTAACTCGTCAGAAGCCTTTGTGCAACTGGCCCGTCAGGGCACCACCTGCTGTATGATCCCGCATCTGCAAATCGAGAAAGAGCTGGAAAACGGCGAACTGATCGACCTCACGCCAGGCCTGTTCCAGCGCCGGATGCTGTTCTGGCACCGCTTCGCGCCGGAAAGCCGCATGATGCGCAAAGTGACCGATGCGCTGCTGGCGCATGGCCGTCAGGTACTGCGCCAAGACTGACCCACAGCAGAAAACAAAAAACCCGCCGAAGCGGGTTTTTTTATTCTTTACGCAAGGGTATACCCAAAATCATTCGAGTGGCAGGAAGGCCGGCCAGCGAACGAATCCCGATGAGCTTACATAAGTCAGTGATTCGGGCGACTGAGCGCAGCCAACGCATCTGCGACTTGAAGTATGAAGGGTATTAGCGCTGGATTTCAAACACCACATCAACCTGGTCATCGAAGTGAATGCTCTGCTGTTCGTAGGTCTGAGCGGCATCACTCTGGCCTGCGGCTTCCGCCGTTTTATACATGCGCGCGACCGGCATTGGCTGGTAGTTCGCCACGTGGTAACGGATGCTGTAAACCGGACCCAGCTTGGCGTGGAAGCCTTCAGCCAATGATTTCGCCTGTTGTGTGGCGTTGTCTATGGCTTTCTGACGGGCCTGATCGCGGAAGCTCTCCGGGTTAGCCACACCCAGTTCCACGGCGCGGATCTCATTCAGACCGGAGCTTAATGCACCATCCAGCAGGTCATTGAGTTTGTCGAGCTGGCGCAGGGTCACCTGAACCTGACGCACGGCACGGTAGCCTTTCAGCTCACTGCTGCCGTCTTTCAGGTAGTTATATTCTGGCTGGGTACGCAGATTAGCGGCGTTGATATCTTTCTTCTCAATGCCATTTTTTTGCAGGAAGGCAAAATATTCGGCCACGCGCTGGTCAGCCTGTTTTTTGGCGGACGCGGCATCCTTGGCGGAAACGCTGACTTCGATCGCCAGCGTCGCAATGTCTGGCGTTGCGTCAACACTGGCGGTCCCGGAAGTAACCACATGCGGACCCGCAGGTACTTCAGCAGCCTGAAGTGCCGCAGGTAACGTCCCTAATCCCAACATGGCGGCCATAGCCAATGCTTTCAATTTCACAGTGCCTCCTTTAATCATTTCAGATATGGCATTACGTTTATTAACTGCAAAACCGTAGCATATTCGATGGCATCAGAAACTAAGATTAGTGACAAAATCTTAAAAAAGGCCGGTTTGCCGTGCAAGTTGCACGGCGATACCCCACATGATCGCCCCTACGACAAAATTGATGATGCGCTGCACTTTGCCGGTGTTAAGCCACGGCGAGAGGATCGCCGCGAGGATCGCCAGACCGAAGAACCACAGCGCAGACGCCGACACCGCGCCAAGCGCAAACCATGAGCGCTCATCGCTGCTGAGGCTACCGCCCAGGCTGCCGAGTACCACGAAGGTATCAAGGTAAACATGCGGATTCAGCCAGGTGACGGCGAGCATGCTGACTATAATTTTCCAGCGACTTTGCTTCGCCACTTCAGCCTGCGCCAACTCGGGATTCTTACTGAAGGCAGTGCGGAAGGCACCCCAGCCGTACCACAGTAGAAAAGCCACGCCACCCCAGCTGACGATGGCCAGTAAAGTCGGTGACTGGCTCAGCAAGGCGCTGCCGCCAAAAATACCGGCACAAATCAGCGCAGCGTCACTGACGGCGCAAAGAGTGGCAATCATCAGGTGATACTGTTTGCGGATCCCCTGATTCATGACGAAAGCGTTTTGGGGGCCAATGGGTAAAATCATCGCGGCGCTCATCGCCAGTCCTTGCAGAAATATTGCCAGCACATCGTTTCCTTAACAGGTTCAAAAGGTTAATGACGCGCAGTGTATGTGAGCTTTTGCATTAGCGGAAATTGATAATTCTAATCCTCCATTAGACTTTCTAATTATCGCGCCCGCCTTTGCAGGCCATGAAAAAGGCGCCCGCAGGCGCCTGTGATTTTCTCAAGGGTAACGCTGTTATTCCGTCACGCCTTTCTGTTCGATAGAACGTTGCTCTTCCTGCTGGCTGGTCGCGGCATCGGCAACGCGATACAAATGCACGTCCATCTGCGGATAAGCAATGTTGATATTGTTTTTATCCAGTGCGCGTTTGAAGGCTTCGAGCAGGTCCCAGTTCACATCCTGCGCATCACCGTTGGTAGTCCAGACACGCACCACAAAGTTCAGCGTTGACGCCGCCATTTCATTAAGACGAACGGTAACGCCTTTCTCATGCTGAATACGCGGATCAGCGGCAATGATGTCGCCCAGCACTTTTTTCACCACGTCGATATCGGAGTCATAACCCACACCCACGGTGATTTCGGTGCGGCGGTTTGGCTCGCGGGAGGTGTTGATAATGTTACCGGCGATGATTTTGCCGTTCGGCACCACAATCACTTTATCGTCAACGGTACGCAGCGTGGTGGAGAAGATCTGCACCTGCGTGACGGTCCCGGCCACGCCGCCTAAGTCGACATATTCACCGGCACGGAACGGGCGGAAGATCACCAGTAGTACGCCTGCCGCGAAGTTTGACAGCGACCCCTGCAATGCTAAACCAACGGCCAAACCGGCGGCACCGATAACGGCAATCACCGAGGTGGTCTGTACGCCAATGCGCCCCAGTACAGCAATCAGTGTGAACGCAATGATCGCGTAACGCACCATGGCAGACAGGAAATCGGCGACGGTCAAGTCAATGCCGCGCAGTCTCATCACCCGACTGACCGCGCCGGAAAGAACGCGTGCGATAATCAAACCGACGATCAGAATGAAAATAGCGGCCACTACGTTCACTGCGTAATGCAGCAATAACTCCTGATTTCTCACCAGCCAGTTACCGGCATTATTGATACTGCCTACGACATTCAAATCTTCCATCCGCAACACCCCTAAAAATTTACCCATCCGGGCAGTCAGAAAAAGCCGCCAGGAAAACGCGTCCTGTGCGGCTTTATTAAGTCTTTAAGGGTAACTAACAATCCCGCATCGTGCCACTTTGACCTCAAAGAGTGCTGGTAAATTAAGCATTTGCAGCGATTATTTTCTGCGTTTCCACGTCACTGAATAGGCGTAATGGCCCGCGTTTAAAAGGAAGTCCGGGCTGACGCTGGGGCTCCAGGAGTCATCACCACCGACGCCCATATGGAAGCCATCAATGTTCAGCCAGGTGCCTTGCTCGTTGCGCAGTAAATGGCGGTGTGAGGTTTCCATCAGCTGTTGCAGGCTGTAGCGGCTCAGACCGAAATGGAAATCGCCGCTGAACTGCCAGTTGCCATAGGTCAACTCACGGGTGCCGCCGCGCAGGCCGTTTTCCGTTGGGAAAACATAAGGGGTGTACATCTCGTCCAGCGGCAATTGCCAGCGACTAAACTGTGCGGACAGGCGGCGGTCAGGGTAGTTTTCATGCGGCCCCAGTCCCAGCCAGTTCACCTGTGGCGCAAGCTCTGCCAACTGACAACTAAGGCCGATACGTGCCGGAGCAGGCAGGCCAGCGGCAACGTCCACCGTCACGTCCAGCTGCATATCGCCGTGGCTGTTGAATAGATAGGTTTTGCGGCTGGTCAGCAGCACCTCGCCATGATGCAAAAAGACATGTTCCGTGGTGACTAAAACGCCATGGCGAAGCGCATCGGCCTCCATGCTCAACATTCGGGTTTCGAGTTGATACATTCCCGCCGCTTTCCAGCGTTCCACCCAGGCGTTCGGATCAATACGCGTCACTTCGCTGACGCCGATGTCATTGTCCAGCGGCGCGCGGATAAACTGGTCACACAACGGCGTCAGCAACTGCGGTTGATCGCCATCAAACCACTGTTCCAGCAATCCGCTCTGACGACCAAAGTGCCAGCGTTGAGCACCGTGACAGACTTCAATTCGCTCATCCTGCACCGAGAGCGTCGGTGGCACGCCGGATTCTGACCGGTTTTGCGGCAAACGTAATGCACAGGGGAGTTGCCACTGATCCCAGGCACTACGATGCCCGGCCTCTGACCAGGTGGTCGCTTGCGGCTGATGCACGGCCACGTTCAGCCACACCTGGCCCTCAGCTTGCGGGATCGGCCCCAGTTCCAGCGTTTGGGTGCCGTTTGGCGCAATATTCAGCGCGGCTTCGCCATGTGAAATCACGGCGCCGTCCCGCTCGATACGCCAGCGCAGCTGTTCGTTATCGCTGTGACGGAACAGGAATTCGCTGCGGATTTCAACGCGCAGTGGATCGCTGCTGATCAACTCAAACTGGAAGAATTGCTGCGCACGCTGCGCTTCAAACAGTGACGGATGCGGCGTGCGGTCAGCGAACACCAGGCCATTCATGCAGAACTGGCGGTCGTTCGGCGTGTCGCCAAAATCACCGCCGTAGGCCTGATAACTTACGCCGTCTTGCGTTGTGCGGGTCAGGCTCTGATCTACCCAGTCCCAGACAAAACCGCCTTGTAAACGTGGGAACTGGCGGAAGGCTTTCCAGTATTTATCAAAGCCGCCGAAGCTGTTGCCCATCGCATGAGCATATTCGCAAAGGATCAGCGGCCGCTGTTCGCCCGGCATGCTGATCCATTTTTTAATCGACCATTTAGGGACTGCCGGGAACGGCTGATCCTGTTCGACGCGGGAGTACATCGGGCAAACAATATCCGTTGCGGCCGAATTGGCGCCGCCACCTTCGTACTGCACGGGGCGGGTCGGGTCGTTGGTTTTGATCCAGCGGTAGAGCGCATCATGCGTGGCACCGTGCCCCGATTCGTTGCCGAGCGACCAGATGATAATGCAGGGATGATTACGGTCACGTTGCACCATGCGGGTGACGCGCTCGCTGAAGGCGTTGAACCAGCGCGGGTCATCCGACAGGCGGTTCATCGGCTGCATGCCGTGGGTTTCAATGTTGGCTTCATCCACCACGTACAGGCCATATTCATCGCAAAGCCGGTACCACAGCGGATTATTCGGGTAGTGCGAGCAGCGCACCGCGTTGAAATTGTGCTGTTTCATCAGCACGATGTCGCGGCGCATAGTGGCTTCATCCATCACCTGACCGTTATCCGGGTGATGCTCGTGGCGATTGGTTCCGCGGATCAATACCGGCTGGCCATTGACGTTGAGTAAGCCGTCGCTGATTTCCACCTGACGGAAGCCGACGTCACAGGCTTCAGCTTCAATTAACGCCCCCTCCGGCGAAAGCAGAGAAATCACTGCACGGTAAAGCGCTGGCTGTTCCGCACTCCATAACGCAGGCTGACTGACCGGCAGACGCACGGTGGTTTTGTCGAACGCATTGCCGCGTTCATCAATGATTGCGCTGCCGAGCGGCTGCGTATGTTCTGCAATCGCGTTGTCGCCCTGCCAGAGCTGAACGCGAACCTGATACTCTGCGGCAGTTTCCTGCGGCACGGCAGCGCTGACCTGCACTTCCAGTTCGGCCTGGGTGAAACCGTGGAACAGGTGGGTACGTACCTGATAATCAGTAATTTGTTCGGCAGGTTTATGCAACAGCGTGACGTCGCGGAAAATCCCGCTCATGCGCCACATATCCTGATCTTCCAGATAGCTGCCGTCACACCAGCGCAGCACCATCACTGCCAGACGGTTTTCGCCAGCGTGCAGCACGCCGCTGAGGTCGAATTCCGCCGGTAAACGGCTGTCCTGCGAATAGCCGATCCATTGGCCATTGCACCACAGATAGAACGCCGAATTTACACCATCAAACACAATGCGTGTCTGCCCGCTGGCCAGCCAGTCGCTGTCGACAGAAAAGGTGAGCGAATAACAGCCGGTCGGGTTTTCGGTGGGAACAAACGGCGGGTTGACCGGAATGGGATACTGCACGTTGGTATAAATCGGGGCGTCAAAGCCTGCCAGCTGCCAGTTTGACGGCACCGCTAAATGCCCGGCATCGGGCAGATCTTTTTCGCGCCAGGTCTCCGGCACGGCCTCCGGTTTATTGAAATAACTGAACGCCCATTCCCCGTTCAGGCTGACAATACTCGCCGCATCCAGCCCGGCACGGGCTGCATCCTGACTGTGCCAGCTCTGAAACGGTGGGTGCGCGGGTAAACGGTTATGCTGGGTCGATGCGATATTTTCCCAGTCACGGCGCGCCAGCACCGTAGCCAGTGAAGAGGATCCGTTAGCGGTTTCAGGATTCATTATGCTGCCTTATTCAAAAATGTTATGCGCTCACAATTGTGATCAACATGCGGCGATATTCATCTGAAGTAAAGTCAGAGAGGCAGGGAAAGAGGGACGGATCACATTTCGCGCGGGGAATGGCTTAAGAGGATCCCACCGGTGCGGTGGTATTGCGCACCACCAGCAACGTTGGCAAAAGCAGTGAGTCTTGTTGCGGGCCAAAGTGCGGCCCCAGCCCTTCAACCAGCCGGCTCACGCTCTCAACACCCAGCTTGCGGAAATCCTGTTTGATGGTGGTCAGCGGCGGCTGGAAATAGGCACTGTCTTCGGTGTCATCGTAGCCCACCACGGAAATCTGCTCCGGCACCCGCAGGCCATATTCATGTACCGCCCGCAGCACGCCGAGCGCCATCTGGTCATTGGCCACCAGCATCGCCGTCGGGCGCGGTGACGCGCTTAATAAGGACAACGCCAGCTGATACCCCGATGCAGCACTCCAGTCGCCGTGCCGTGTGGCACAGGGCGCTATTTGCTGCTGCGACAGTTCATGCAACCACCCCTCATAACGCAGCCGGGCTGACACCGAGGCCAGAGGGCCGGTCACCAGCGCAATCTGCCGGTGGCCCAGTTGCAGCAGGTGGTCAACACCCTGCTTCGCGCCACAGTAGGGATCAAACAGGGTTTTGAATACCGGCGCATCCGGCGCGACGTCAAGGAACATCACCGGCAGTTGGCCGCAGAATTCCACGATAGACTGTGCTTCTTGTGTCGCCAACGGCACATTAATCATTACGCCATCAACCCGTTGGGCAATCAGTTCACTCACGGCCGCACGGCAGGCGGGCAAGCTGAGATTGTCGATCATCGAGATAACCACGTTGAAGCCCAGCTGATTCGCGCGGGTTTTTATCGAAGAGGCAATTTGTGAGGGCGCATGCAGGGCGAGTTCAGTCGTCGCCAGGCCCAGGGTAAAGCTCTGTTTCCCCGCCAACTGTTGGGCTACGCGGTTTGGCACGTAGTTAAGCGCCAGCATCGCTTGTTCGACTTTGAGACGGGTTTTCTGCGAGACGTGAACAGCCTGATTCAGCACGCGGGACACCGTCTGGTAAGAGACGCCAGCGTGGTATGCAACGTCATCAAGGGTGACGGATTTAGGCTTCATAATGCTCTCTCAGGCTGGATAGCGCGATCACGGGCAGCTCAGATCACCCTCTTCACAATGCATGATAGCGTTGATTTCTTTGGTACGCTGCTCGGTTTTTTGCTGCAAACACCCCGAATAAATCATCGGCCAGACCGAGCCGCCTTTTACGCCAGAGGACTGGAATTCACAGTCACTGTCTCGGAAGGCAATCCAGTTGCGTTGAGCCGCTTTGAATTGCGTTTGCTGTTCCGGTGTAAGCTGCGCCATCTTTTGCTTATAGGCTTGATTTAGCCGCGTATCACTGCGTTTAAAATCCTGGCTGGCGCAAATATTCATGTCTATTTGGGTATTGGCATTTTTGCAGTCTACCTCAGCCTCAGCTGCGTGGGCCAACGGCGACAGGGCTAGCAGAGCGATCAGGGTTAGGCGCATAGGGGAGTTTTCCAAAAGCAAAAAAAGGGGCCGAAGCCCCTTGATAGTCATTTTCGCTTTCTGGCTCGCGGCCAGCGGGCGAAAAATTACAGAACGTCTACTGCGTTCAGTTCTTTGAATGCCAGTTCCAGACGAGTCACCATGGATGCCTGAGCAGAACGCAGCCATACACGTGGGTCATAGAATTTCTTGTTAGGTTTGTCCGCGCCTTCCGGGTTACCCAACTGACCTTGCAGGTAGGCTTCGTTTTTCTTGTAGAACTGCAGAATACCGTCCCAGTTTGCCCATTGGGTGTCGGTATCGATGTTCATTTTGATAACACCGTAACCTACAGATTCTTTGATTTCTGCTGCAGTAGAACCAGAACCACCGTGGAACACGAAGTTCAGCGCGTTGTGTGCAAGGTTATGTTTCTTGCAAACGTATTCCTGAGAATCACGCAGGATCGTTGGAGTCAGTTTAACGTTACCTGGTTTGTACACGCCGTGTACGTTACCGAATGACGCAGCGATAGTGAAACGCGGGCTGATTGCGTTCAGTTTTTCGTATGCGTAATCAACGTCTTGCGGTTGAGTGTACAGTGCAGATGCGTCCATATGGCTGTTGTCTACGCCATCTTCTTCACCGCCGGTGCAACCCAGTTCGATTTCCAGAGTCATATCGATTTTTGCCATGCGAGCTAAGTACTTGCTGCAAATTTCGATGTTTTCTTCCAGAGATTCTTCAGACAGGTCGATCATGTGTGAAGAGAACAGTGGTTTACCGGTTTTAGCGAAATGTTTTTCGCCCGCGTCCAGCAGACCGTCGATCCATGGCAGCAATTTCTTGGCGCAATGGTCGGTGTGCAGAATAACTGGCACGCCGTAATGTTCGGCCATCTGATGCACATGGTGTGCGCCAGAGATAGCACCCAGAATAGCTGCGCCTTGTGGTACGTCAGTTTTCAGGCCTTTGCCTGCGATGAACGCAGCGCCGCCGTTAGAGAACTGAACGATAACCGGAGCACGTACTTTCGCGGCTGCTTCGAGAACGGCGTTGATAGAGTCGGTGCCTACGCAGTTTACTGCTGGCAGAGCAAATTTGTTTTCTTTAGCAATAGCGAAAACTTTTTGTACATCATCACCAGTGAGAACACCTGGTTTTACGAAATCAAAAATTTTAGACATAGTTCTTTGTCCTGTTTCGTCGGCCGTAGATGGATTGAATCGGTTTGCTATGTCGCGCGAGCTCCACTGTGCAGCCCCTCGCGCGGCAAAGAAGAGCAGGAAGCCTTAAGCCCCCCGCTCAGGGTTCATTACTTCTTAGCACGCTCTTCCAGCATCACAACCGCTGGCAGTGCTTTCCCTTCTACGAATTCCAGGAATGCGCCACCGCCAGTGGAGATATAGGAAATTTTGTCAGCAATACCGAACAGGTCGATAGCTGCCAGAGTATCGCCGCCGCCAGCGATAGAGAATCCGTCGCTGTCAGCGATAGCTTGCGCTACGATCTCGGTTCCTTTACGGAAGTTAGGGAACTCGAACACGCCTACAGGGCCATTCCACAGAATGGTTTTGGCGTTTTTAATGATCTCAGCCAGGCGATAAGCAGACTCGTCGCCCATGTCGAGAATTTGTTCGTCGTCTTTGATGTCTTTTACAGACTTCACTGTCGCGGTCGCAGTTTCAGAGAACTCAGTCGCTACGCGCACATCGGTAGGAACTGGGATGTCACAAATCGTCAGCAGACGTTTGGCTTCATCAACCAGGCTTGCTTCGTACAGGGATTTACCGACGTTGTTGCCTTGTGCAGCCACGAAGGTATTCGCGATACCACCGCCAACGATCAGTTGGTCAGCGATCTTAGACAGGGAATCCAGTACGGTCAGTTTGGTTGACACTTTAGAGCCACCAACGATAGCCACCATCGGACGAGCCGGGTTGCCCAACGCTTTGCCCAGTGCTTCCAGTTCTGCTGACAGTAACGGACCGGCACAGGCGATAGGTGCAAATTTACCTACGCCGTGGGTAGAAGCCTGCGCACGGTGTGCGGTACCGAATGCGTCCATCACATAGATGTCACACAGGGCAGCATATTTTTTAGACAGCGCTTCGTCGTCTTTCTTTTCGCCTTTGTTAAAGCGAACGTTTTCCAGAACAACCAGTTCGCCTTCAGCAACGTCAACGCCGTCCAGATAATCTTTAGCCAGACGTACAGGGGATTTCAGATGCTCTTTCAGGTAATTAACAACTGGCAGCAGAGAAAACTCTTCGTTGTACTCGCCTTCAGTCGGACGACCCAGATGCGAAGTAACCATCACGCGTGCACCTTGTTTCAGGGCAATTTCGATGGTAGGCAATGACGCGCGAATACGTGCATCAGATGTCACTTTGCCATCTTTAACCGGCACGTTTAGGTCCGCACGGATCAATACGCGTTTACCCGCTAAATCCAGATCGCTCATCTTAATAACAGACATGGTGAATCCTCTCGTTGATTCTCTTTAAAGTTGCTTGAGGGCAAGCCCAGCCACTGGCCAGGACTGCCGTACTAGAAACCGCTAGCGGACATTGCCAATGTTGTATCCAACATTCGGTTGGCAAAACCCCACTCGTTATCGCACCAGACCAGCGTCTTAATCAGGTGCTGTCCACTCACCCGTGTTTGCGTACCATCGACGATGGCGCTGTGGGGATCGTGGTTAAAATCTGTCGAGACTAATGGTAGTTCGGTATAGTCAACAATACCACGAAAAGCGCCATTTGCGGCCTTTTGCAGCAGCTGGTTGACCTCATCGACCGTCACACATCCCCCGACAAAAACGCTTAAATCTATCGCCGTGACGTTGATGGTGGGCACGCGCACTGAAATGGCTTCAAAGCGATCGCAGAATTTCGGCATGATGCGCGTGATGCCCGCGGCAAGTTTGGTATCGACCGGAATAATCGACTGACTCGCGGCGCGCGTGCGGCGTAAATCCGCATGGTAGGAGTCAATCACTGGCTGGTCATTCATCGATGCGTGAATGGTGGTCACAGTGCCGGATTCAATGCCATAGGCGTCGTCCAGCAGCTTAATAATAGGGATGATGCAATTGGTGGTGCAGGAAGCGTTGGAGACAATGCGGTGCTGGCGTTCGAGCAGATCGTGGTTGACGCCATAAACAACAGTGGCGTCGAGATCATGACCACCAGGATGCGCAAACAGGATTTTCTTGGCGCCCGCAGCCAGCTGCACTTCGCCATCTTCGCGACTGCCGTAAACGCCGGTGCAGTCGAGAACCACATCAACGCCCAACTCGCCCCAAGGTAGCTGGGAGGCGTCCGGTTGATGCAACAGCCGGATGCTGTCGTCGCCGACATACAGAACGTCGCCTTCCTGACGCACGTCCCAGGCGAAACGCCCGTGGCTGGAGTCATACTTTAACAGGTGCGCCATGCCTTCAGGGCTGGCCAGTTCGTTGATAGCAACGACGCTGATTTCCGCCCGACGTCCACATTCGTATAACGCGCGCAATACGCTACGGCCGATGCGACCAAAGCCATTAATTGCAATACGTATTGGCATACTTCTCCCTGTTACACGGTTGTTACCTTTTGGCGGTAACCCCTATAGTAATGCAGTGCGCAGTAACGGTGAATCGTTCTCAACAACGTTTCTGACACCCTGAGACGTAATTCGTTCGTCATATCTCGTCACGTTAACAACCCAGCGTGGACGTTGAGCGCTGATAAGGCAACTGAAACGGTTCAGCTGAGCATAAACCAAAGTGTGCGCAAAAGGAATAATTCGACCGTTTAGAACGCTATTCTGCGATCGAACGCTGAAATATTCAGCAGGAAAAACGTCGTTATTACAGCCTTTTCACTTCTACATCACGTTTACATTGGTCTTTTTAGCATTTGGCTGACATCAGTAAACACGGATTCAGAAAGACGAGTGTAGCTCAGGTGGCTATTTTGCAGTTTGACCTGCGTCATTTAGGGACAAACTGAGAGGCGGGTCATAAAATCGGGATGAAAAAAAAGCACCCCGAAGGATGCTTTTTCCCTGTAAAACGTCAGAGTTACTTCAGCAACGACTGTGCCTGCGCAACGACGTTTTCAACGGTGAAACCAAACTCTTTGAACAGCTCTTCTGCTGGAGCTGATTCGCCGAAGCTGGTCATACCCACGATAGCGCCATTCAGGCCAACGTATTTGTACCAATAGTCAGCAATACCCGCTTCTACTGCTACGCGTGCGCTGACCGCTTTTGGCAACACGGACTCACGGTATGCCGCGTCCTGTTTGTCGAAGGCGTCAGTTGACGGCATAGACACTACGCGCACTTTGGTGCCCGCTGCGGCCAGTTTATCTGCAGCTTCTACCGTGATACCCACTTCAGAACCGGTCGCGATCAGGATCACTTCTGGTGTGCCGTTGCAATCTTTTAGCACATAACCACCGCGCGCCACGTTGGCCAGTTGTTCGGCTGTACGCGGTTGCTGGGTCAGATTCTGACGGGAGAAGATCAGGGTAACCGGACCGTCGTTACGTTCGATAGCGTATTTCCACGCGACGGCGGATTCAACCTGATCCGCCGGACGCCAGGTGCTCATATTTGGCGTCACGCGCAGGCTGGCGATTTGCTCAACCGGCTGGTGTGTCGGACCGTCTTCGCCCAGACCAATCGAGTCATGGGTGTAAACGAACACGTTGCGAATTTTCATCAGTGCCGCCATACGCACCGCGTTACGGGCGTATTCAACGAACATCAGGAAAGTCGCGGAGTATGGCAGGAAACCACCGTGCAGCGCGATGCCGTTGGTGATAGCCGTCATGCCGAATTCGCGCACGCCGTAATGGATGTAGTTACCGGCTTGGTCATCGCCCAGTGACTTCGAGCCAGACCACATGGTCAGGTTGCTTGGCGCAAGGTCAGCGGAGCCGCCGAGGAATTCAGGCAACACTTTACCGAAGGCTTCCAGCGCATTTTGTGAAGCTTTACGGCTGGCGATGTTGGCAGGTTTAGCCTGCAACTCTTCGATGAATTTCTGTGAGTCGGCCTGCCAGTTAGCAGGCAGTTCACCATTAACACGGCGTTTGAACTCTTTTGCCAGTTCCGGGTGGGCTTTCGCATAGGCCGCGAATTTCTCATCCCATGCAGCTTCTTTGGCTTTACCGGCTTCTTTGGCATCCCACTGGGCATAAATGTCCTGTGGAATTTCAAACGGAGGATAGTTCCAGCCCAGCTGTTTGCGGGTTGCTGCAACTTCTGCGTCACCCAGCGGTGCACCGTGTGCATCGTGGGAACCGGCTTTGTTTGGTGAACCAAAACCGATCACGGTTTTGCACATCAGCAAAGAAGGTTTGTCAGTGACTTTATGGGATTCTTCGATCGCTGCTTTGATGGAGTCTGCATCATGACCGTCTACGCCACGCACTACGTGCCAGCCGTAAGCTTCGAAACGCGCTGCGGTATCATCGGTGAACCAGCTTTCTACGTGGCCGTCGATAGAGATGCCGTTGTCATCATAAAACGCGGTCAGTTTGCCGAGTTTCATGGTACCCGCCAGCGAGCAAACCTCGTGGGAGATCCCTTCCATCATGCAACCGTCGCCCATAAAGGCGTAGGTGTGATGGTTTACCACATCGTGACCTGGCTGGTTGAACTGTGCTGCCAGCGTGCGTTCTGCGATAGCAAAACCGACGGCGTTAGCAATACCCTGGCCGAGAGGGCCGGTGGTGGTTTCAACGCCGGCCGTGTAGCCGTATTCCGGGTGGCCTGGGGTTTTAGAGTGCAACTGGCGGAAGTTAGCCAGTTCGCTCATCGGCAGATCATAACCTGTGAGGTGCAGCAGGCTGTAAATCAGCATTGAACCATGACCATTGGACAGCACGAAGCGGTCACGATCAGCCCAGTGTGGGTTGGTTGGGTTGTGGTTCATATAATCACGCCACAGGACTTCGGCAATATCTGCCATACCCATAGGGGCGCCAGGATGGCCGGATTTCGCTTTCTGCACGGCGTCCATACTCAGTGCACGGATAGCGTTCGCAAGCTCTTTACGAGAGGACATGTTCTACTCCAGGTCGGATTAAAAAAGCAGTCAAGAAAGTCATTTTCTCAGACTAGGCATTAAAACGGCAATCTCTAATCGCTCTCGTGATGAACTTCACAGAATAGGCTTTTAAATCAGTGCGTTTTTTAGGATATCAACTATAGATTGCCACAAGCAAAAAACCTACCTTAACGTTATCCTCACGTTCAGTGCCTTTTAACGGCTTTTTTCTCTGTTTTTCTTTTTACTTTTGGGAACGACTAGTGATGAAATTTACCCCTACTCTGTTGAGTCTGAGCGTAGTAGCTCTGCTGTCAGGTTGCGCCAATCTGAATACCGACACCCTGATGCAATCCGGTGCACAGGCCTATCAGGCGGCAACGCTGTCAGATGCCGATGTTAAAACGCTCAGCGTACAGTCCTGCGAAGAGATGGACAAAAAAGCGCAAATCGCACCGGATAACAGCGAATACGCCCAGCGTCTGAAAAAAATCTCCGCCGCCCTGGGTGATAACATTAACGGGCAACCAGCGAACTATAAAGTTTACCTCACTAAAGACGTCAACGCCTGGGCGATGGCGAATGGCTGCATCCGCGTTTATAGCGGCCTGATGGACATGATGAACGATAACGAAGTCGAAGGCGTGTTGGGCCATGAAATGGGTCACGTGGCGCTTGGGCATACCCGCAAAGCGATGCAGGTCGCCTACGGCGCCACGGCAGCTCGTTCGGCAGCGTCTTCATTGGGGGGTATCAGCGCAACACTGTCACAGTCGCAACTGGCTGACCTTGGCGAGAAGTACGTTAACGCCCAGTTCTCACAGAAACAGGAGTCTCAGGCTGATGATTATTCGTTTGATCTGCTGAAAAAACGCGGCATCGACCCGACCGGGTTAGCCACCAGTTTCGAAAAACTGGCCACGCTGGATAAAGGCGGCAGCATCGGTTGGTTTGACGATCACCCTTCATCAGAAGCCCGCGCTAAGCATATTCGTGAGCGAATTGCCGCAGGAAAGTAAGTCGTCACTACGGTCATATCTGAAATAGAGGGTGCATCACAGGGTACACCCTCTATTTTTTAAAAATCGCGGCTAAAAACACACTCACTTTCTATTCCATATAAATAATGCCCATCGGTGAATATATTAAGCTGCGGAATTTTAACAGGCTCTAAGCCTTTTTAGTCTCCGCCGTGATGAACCGTTTCTGTATTTGCAAAACGATAACCGCCACCCAGTGCGCGAATCAGGCGAATATCTGCACTGACCCACTCTCCCTGCAACAGAATCTTTTTCGCCTGCTCTTCCAGCAGCGGCAATTTCGCTTTAGCGACCTGCGCACCGCTGAGGAGACCGACGTCAAACCGCTGCTGCGCCAGTGAGTAGATGTGCTGAGTGCCGTCCACAACCGTTTGCTGATGAGCACTTTCATCAGAAAGTGTCTGCAACTGACTGGCACTTTTAGCGACATCACTGACCGCTTCAACAACCGCTTTGTTATACGCTGCAATGCTCAGGTTACTGTTAGCGCGCACAATTGCCAGATTGGCATTCAATCTGCCGCTGTCAAACACCGGCAGCGTCAGCCCGGCGATGGCCCCCATTTGCTGCGCCGAACTGCGGAATAAGTCACTCAAGTGCAGGGCATCATATTGCAGGAAGCCCATCAGATTGATGCTCGGATAAAACGCCGCGTGCGCTGCGTCAACGGCGCTCAACGACGCTTCGATATACCAGTGCGCCGCCTGCAAATCCGGGCGGCGCGCCAGCAGTTCGTAACCCAGTGTCGGTGGAAGTGTTTCCTGAATTGGCGGCAACGCCACCGGCGTCAAATGCAAAGCCGGTGAATTCATCCCGAGCATCGCCTGGAGTGACGTTTGCAACAGACGTAAGCGCCCTTTCGAGACATCTATTTTCTGATCGATTTTTGCCAGCCGGATTTTAGTGCTGGTATCGTCGAGAGATGACCTGACGCCCTGTGCATACAACAGTTGATCAGTTTGCGCGATCACCGTTTCCTGCTCCCTGAGATCGATCAGAGTCTGCTTCAGCGCCATATACGTCTGGATATCCCAATACAGCTCAACCACCGCCGAAGAGACCAGCAGACGTGCTTGCGCCAGCTCGGCCTGCTTCGCCTGATAAACACCCAGTGCTGATTGGATTTGCGCACGGTTTTTTCCCCACAGATCCAGCTCGTAACTGCCCTGTAAGCCGAATGTTCCGTTGGTGTACCACGGACCGGTGGTGCCTGCCGCAGGGTCATCCAGCGCAAACGGTCCCATCACGCCTTCTGCCGACAATTTTTGCCGTTCGACATCGGCCCCGAAATCCAGCTGCGGGCCGCCTTGGGCCTCGCCCATTTTGACCTGTGCTTTCGCCAATTCCACACGCTGCATCACTACGGCAATCGACGGCGAATCCTTCAGCGCCTGCTCCACCAGCGCATTTAACTGAGGATTTTGGTAACTCATCCACCAGTTGGAACCGGGCCATTTTTGTATTGCCGCTTGAGGCATTTGCACCGTGCGTAATTGCGTAATATCGGTTTGTGCCAGCGCAGGTTTTTCGTTATGCACCCACGCGCAACCACCGAGAGAAATAAACAGGGGAAGCAAAATAAACGGCGTGATTATTTTGTTTTTATAAAACTCATGAATCGATTTCAATTTAATTATTCATCCAACAAATGAAGTTATAAATTTCAGAAGGGGAAATAGGCGAGGGGCAAAGAATAAGGGATGACAGGCTGAAATGAATTATGAAACCGTGCGGCTGCTCGTTATTTGCTATAAAATTATTATCGCGCTTAGAGTTTAATGAATAACTAATTTGTTTTTAATATTTTAAATTTAAATGCATTCACGATAGAAATAATAAAGACACCACGAAGGTGCCTTTATTGTCAGACGGATTAAAAGCGAACCGTCAGCCTTTTTTGTAAGCCTGTACGTGCAGCATTTCCAGCGCCAACGTGGCGGCAGCCAGTGCAGTGATTTCAGACTGGTCGTAAGCCGGAGCCACTTCTACGATATCCATGCCGACGATATCCAGATCCAAGTCTTTCAGGCCGCGAACCAATTTCAGCGCACGATCTGACGTCAGGCCACCGATCACTGGCGTACCCGTACCCGGCGCATGCGCCGGATCCAGACAGTCGATGTCGAAGCTCAGATAAACCGGCAGATCGCCAACGATCTGCTTAACCTGCGCCAGAATATCACCCACAGTGCGGTCGTTAACCTGTGCAGCATCCAGAACGGTGAAACCCAGATTTTTGTCGAATTCAGTACGGATACCGATCTGCACCGAGTGGTTAGGGTCGATCAGGCCTTCGTTCGGTGCATGGAAGAACATGGTGCCGTGGTCGAATTTGCTGCCGTTGGAGTAGGTGTCGGTGTGCGCATCGAAATGTACCAGCGCCATTTTACCGAAGTGTTTTGCGTGCGCACGCAGCAGCGGCAGTGTCACAAAGTGGTCGCCACCGAAAGACAACATTCGCTTACCGGACGCCAGCACTTGTTCAGCGTGTTGTTGCAGTTTGTCCGTCAGATCCTGCGCATCACCGAAGTTGAACACCAGGTCGCCGCAGTCGATCACATTCAGGCGATCGCGCAGATCGAAATCCCACGGCCAGCGCTGACCTTCCCACGCCAGATTCACCGATACCTGACGAATAGCGCCAGGGCCCAGGCGTGCACCCGAACGGCCAGAGGTCGCCATGTCGAAAGGAATACCGGTGATCACCCAGTCAGCATCTGAGTCGTATGGCTGGAAGTTCAGCGGGAAACGCAGAAAACCAAATGCGTTTGAAACCAGAGAGTTATCAGGCTGATGGCCTAAAGTGCTCACTAATTTGCTCATAAAAAGTCCTCTTTGAATAGGGCATTGCGACGTTTGTACGTCGCAATATTATAGGTAACATCTTTATAGGTAAAAAAGGGGCCTGCGGTTACTCGTCTTCTTCCAGATAGGTGTAACCGTACAAACCGGCTTCAAACTCTTCGACAAACTGCGCCTGCAGATCGGCATCCAGATCGGTTTCTTTTACCTGATCACGGAAGCGGGTCAGCAACACGTTCGGATCCAGCTGCACGTACTCCAGCATGTCGGCCACGGTGTCGCCTTCATCGGATTGCTGCACTTCGATGCTACCGTCAGGGAAGACAAACACGTCCACCGCCGCAGTATCACCAAACAGGTTGTGCATGTTGCCGAGAATTTCCTGATACGCGCCAACCATAAAGAAGCCCAGTAATGGCGGATTCTCCGGATCATACGGCGGCATTGGCATAGTGGTTGCCACGCCGTCACCGTCGATGTAGTGATCGATAGTCCCGTCGGAGTCACAGGTGATATCCAGCAGCACGGCACGGCCGACCGGCGGTTTATCCAACCCTTCCAGTGGCAGAACCGGGAACAGCTGATCGATACCCCATGCATCCGGCATAGACTGGAACAACGAGAAGTTGACGTACAGCTTGTCCGCCATGCGTTCTTGCAACTCGTCGATGATCGGACGATGCGCACGGTTACTTGGATCCAGCTGATCCTGAATCTTATTACAGATATTCAGGTAGATATCTTCCGCCCAGGCGCGCTGAGTGAGATCCAAAATACCGTGTGCGTACTGGCTGTGGACGTCATGCAAGTCCATCTGGCTGTCATGCAGCCATTCGCGCAGTGAGCGGCGATTTTCCGGATCGTGCATTTCATTCCAGGTATCCCACATGCTGCCGAGCGCACGCGGTGCGTCTTCTTCCGGGGCAATCGGGTCACGGAATTCATTGCGCTCAACGCCGATGATGTTGGACACCAGCACCGTATGGTGCGCGGTAACCGCACGGCCAGACTCGGTGATCACGGTCGGATGCGGCAGGCCGTGCTCATTACAGGCATCGCCGATCCCCCAAATCACGTTGTTCGCGTATTCGTTCAGGCCATAGTTGACCGAGCAGTCAGACTGCGAACGGGTGCCTTCATAGTCAACGCCCAAACCGCCGCCGACGTCAAAACACTGAATATTAACGCCAAGCTTGTGTAACTCAACGTAGAAACGCGCAGATTCACGCACGCCGGTTGAGATATCACGGATATTTGATAACTGGGAACCGAGATGGAAGTGCAGCAGTTGCAAGCTTTCCAGGCGGTTGGCTTCGCGCAGCATTTCCACCAGTTGCAGAACCTGCGAGGCCGCCAGACCAAATTTGGATTTTTCGCCACCGCTTGACTGCCACTTGCCGGAGCCCTGAGACGACAGACGCGCACGCACGCCGAGGCGCGGGGTCACATTCAGGCGTTCGGCCTCTTCCAGCACCAGTTTAATTTCGGTCATCTTCTCGATAACCAGATAAACCTTGTGACCAAGCTTCTCACCGATCAGTGCCAGACGGATGTATTCACGGTCTTTATAGCCGTTACAGACGATCACCGAGCGGGTCATCCCTGCATGCGCCAGTACGGCCATCAGTTCTGCTTTAGAACCGGCTTCCAGACCCAGCGGTTCGCCGGATTCGACCAGCGACTCAATCACGCGGCGATGCTGGTTTACCTTAATCGGATATACCAGGAAGTAGTCACCCTCGTAGCCGAACGACTCACGCGCACGTTTAAAGGCGGCATTAATCGAACGCAGACGGTGCTGTAAAATTTGTGGGAAGCAGAATAGCGCTGGCAGACGTTGACCGTCCTGCTCACGCATATCTTTCACCAGTTGCGCCAGATCCACGCGGGCCGACGGGACGTCAGGGTCAGGGCAAACACTGATGTGGCCCAGTTCGTTGACGTCATAATAATTGTTACCCCAATAGGCAACGTTGTAAGTGCGCAGCATTTTGCTGGCATCACGATCGTTCACGGCAACCTCCTGCATGGAGCGCAAAGAAACAGAATCGCCCGCATGTGACGGACGGTGGGACTGGATGTCATCAGACATAGGTAAATCCTCTTTCTACACTGACAACATGGCCAGCCACTATCGCAGTAACAACAGGTGAGAACAACCCGAACGGCTGGCTTTCAGACAGGATAAAACCCTGTGCGCCACAGCCCCGGAACTGTTTTTCACTCATATGATTGTAAAACACGTTGTTAGACTCCGTATAACGAGTCAGGAGAAACCAAAGGGGTAAATGCCCCGAGAGGTTGCAGGTTACGTCAGTTTTGTGTCGGGAATACGATGATGAGTCGGACCGATGTTACTGAGTAGCGTGCAGATGTCGGCAACTGACCTGTCTATAGTCAGGCTGTTTATAACATCGCAGGGATGACAGAATTTTTTCTGATAGAAGTGCTGCATGGCCGATTAGAGTCTGCAGGAGAGGCTGTTGAAATGTAACAAGCGGTAAAAAGTGGGTCATTAACCTAACCACCTCCACACGTGCCACGCATCACCCGCGGGCATTCGAGCTGACTGAACAGTATTCACTGGAATACGCCGCAGACCGTAATGAATGTCATAGCGCGCGCCGTTTATACCGGCAACCCGCTGTAATTGCAAAATGAAATTGCGCCGCAGATGGTTTCGATATGTGAATATCACTGCAAAGCCGCACAATAACGCCATCTTCATCACAAAAATGACTGGCTTTCAGAACCTCTGCTATCCTAAAATAGCCGTCCAGATGTTAATCCGTCCGTAGCTACTGTAAGGATTGACTGTCGAACTGCTTCAAGGCTTTGCCTTATGGGGACATGCAGGACGCATTGCGACAATGGCGAGCACAGCTCCTCATCTGCCAGTCTCCCCAGTGCTTTGCAGTGATATCTAACCCGTCGTATGAAGGTAAAGAACATAATGGCTAAACACCTCTTCACGTCCGAATCTGTTTCAGAAGGACATCCAGATAAAATCGCCGACCAAATTTCCGATGCCGTACTGGACGCGATTTTAGAACAAGACCCGAAAGCACGTGTTGCATGTGAAACTTATGTTAAAACCGGCATGGTCCTCGTGGGGGGTGAAATCACCACCAGCGCATGGGTCGACGTAGAAGAAATCACCCGTCAGACCATCCGCGAAATTGGCTACGTCAATTCTCAGATGGGTTTCGATGCCAACTCTTGCGCCGTACTGAGCGCCATCGGCAAACAGTCGCCGGATATCAACCAGGGCGTTGATCGTCAAGATCCACTGGAACAAGGCGCAGGCGACCAGGGCTTGATGTTTGGTTATGCAACCAACGAAACTGACGTACTGATGCCAGCCCCGATCACCTACGCACACCGTCTGGTGCAGCGTCAGGCTGAAGTGCGTAAAGCAGGTATTTTGTCGTGGTTGCGTCCTGATGCAAAAAGCCAGGTCACCTTCCAGTATGAGGACGGCAAAATTGTCGGTATCGACGCCGTTGTGCTGTCTACTCAACACTCTGAAGAGATTGGGCTGAAAGATCTGCAGGAAGCGGTGATGGAAGAGATCATCAAACCCGTGCTGCCTGCCGAGTGGCTGAATGCCGGAACTAAATACCACATCAACCCGACGGGCCGTTTTGTTATCGGCGGACCAATGGGTGACTGCGGTCTGACCGGCCGTAAAATCATCGTGGATACCTACGGCGGCATGGCGCGTCACGGTGGCGGTGCGTTCTCAGGTAAAGATCCGTCGAAAGTTGACCGTTCAGCAGCTTACGCGGCACGTTATGTCGCGAAAAACATCGTGGCTGCCGGTCTGGCTGACCGTTGCGAAATCCAGGTCTCTTACGCCATCGGCGTGGCAGAACCGACTTCCATCATGGTGGAAACCTTCGGTACCGGTAAAATTTCCAACGAGCAATTGACTCTGCTGGTACGCGAGTTCTTCGACCTGCGCCCATACGGTTTGATTCAGATGATGGATCTTCTGCACCCTATCTACAAAGAAACCGCTGCCTACGGTCACTTTGGTCGCGAACATTTCCCTTGGGAAAAAACCGACCGTGCCGAACAGCTGCGCGACGCTGCCGGCGTGTAATTTCAGCGCTGCGTCGGACCTTAAAAAAACCCTGCCATTTTGGCGGGGTTTTTTATTACCTGCATTTTAACGATGACATTTAAGCAAGCAATCAGAGTGGAATGAAAACGATTACAAAATATAATTCGTTTATAATTAATAGATTAAAGTAATACCCCCCAGAGAAAATACGTAATTTGATTGATCCAAGTCAAAAAATTAAGTATTACCCTCCCCCCGCAGCCCTTTCCGCCCGGCTATATCCCGTAAAAGCTTCTCACCACTGAGATGCTTTCCAAGCATTAAGTGTAAGCGATTACAACTCTGTGATCTGGCGCACTTTCAACCGGGGTCAGGGCAAATAACATAACAAGCTAAGCATTATTGCTATCTTTTGGAGGCAGGATGAGTAACTCAACGTATGGCAAAAAGAAACGCTCGAATAAAAGCGTCACTTTCTTTGTTTGTTTTCTCGCCGCACTGGCTGGCCTGTTGTTCGGGCTGGATATCGGCGTCATTGCTGGTGCTCTTCCCTTCATCAGTCATGAATTCCAGATAACCAGCCATCAGCAAGAGTGGGTCGTCAGCTCAATGATGTTTGGTGCCGCTGTCGGTGCCATCGGCAGTGGCTGGCTCAACTTCCGTCTGGGCCGTAAATATAGCCTGATGATTGGTGCCGTGCTGTTTGTGGTCGGTTCGCTGTGTTCAGCCTTCGCGCCAAATACCGAGGTGCTGATTGTCGCTCGTGTGTTACTGGGTCTGGCTGTGGGTATCGCCTCTTATACCGCCCCGGTTTATCTGTCGGAAATCGCACCAGAAAAAATTCGTGGCAGCATGATTTCCATGTACCAGTTGATGATCACCATCGGTATTTTGGCAGCCTATCTGTCCGACACCGGCTTCAGTTATACCGGCGAATGGCGCTGGATGCTGGGCGTTATCACCCTGCCGGCACTGCTGCTGCTGATTGGCGTGTTCTTCCTGCCTGACAGCCCGCGTTGGCTGGCCGCCCGTGGCAACGATGATAAAGCCCGCCGTGTGCTGGAAAAACTGCGTGATTCCACCGCCCAGGCGAAAAGCGAGCTGGATGAAATCCGTGAAAGCCTGAAGATTAAACAGAGTGGCTGGGGCCTGTTCACCAGCAATACAAACTTCCGTCGTGCGGTATACCTCGGCATCCTGTTGCAGGTTATGCAACAGTTCACCGGTATGAATGTCATCATGTATTACGCACCGAAAATCTTTGGTATTGCCGGTTTCGCCAGCACCTCTCAACAGATGTGGGGCACGGTGATCGTCGGTATCGTTAACGTACTGGCGACCTTTATTGCCATTGGCCTGGTGGATCGTTGGGGCCGTAAACCGACCCTTAAACTGGGCTTCCTGGTGATGGCGGTTGGCATGGGTATCTTGGGTACCATGCTGCACATTGGCGTGGAATCTGACGTGGCGAAATACTTCTCCATCGCGATGCTGCTGATGTTCATCGTCGGTTTCGCCATGAGTGCCGGCCCGCTGATCTGGGTACTGTGCTCTGAAATCCAACCGCTGCGCGGCCGTGACTTCGGTATCACCGTCTCCACAACAACCAATTGGATCGCCAACATGATTGTCGGCGCAACCTTCCTGACCATGCTAGAAACCCTCGGCAACGCCAATACCTTCTGGGTATACGCAGCGCTGAACGTGGTGTTCATCTTCATCACCATTGCGCTGATCCCTGAGACGAAGAATGTGTCTCTGGAACACATCGAACGCAATCTGATGAAAGGCGAACCGCTGCGCGACATCGGTAAGTAAGTTCAGAGAATATGTCAGTACGGCTGGGGGCGATAAAACGCCCCCAGTTATTGCATCTCCCCCCTGCCCGATTTATTCTTCGCCTGATGAAAAGCCCCCGACTCCCCATTGCCCTGCAACAAGCCGTCATGCGCTGCCTGCGGGAAAAACTCCAGCTGGCCAATACCCATTTCGGTACGGATTACCCCGAACCAGAAATCAGCTATCAGCAGCGCGGCACCAGTGCGGGCAGTGCCTACCTGCAACACTGGCAAATCCGGCTCAACCCGGTATTACTGGCCGAGAATCAACAGCCCTTTGTCGATGAAGTTGTCCCCCACGAACTGGCGCATCTGCTGGTTTACCGACGTTTTGGCCGCGCTGCCGCGCCACACGGTAAAGAGTGGCGTTGGATGATGGAGCATGTGCTTGGCGTCAGTGCCAGCCGCACCCACAAATTCGAAACCGCCTCGGTACAAAGCAAAACTTACCCCTATTTATGTGCCTGTCAGGACCATCAACTGACCGTGCGCCGCCATAACCGGGTTATGCGAAAAGAAGCTGAATATCGCTGTCGTCATTGTGGGGAACTGTTACGGTTTAACGTCAAAGGCAACGGTTAATTGTATGATTATTAACCAATAAAAATCATCTTTCGCTGATTGTCACCCCAGGATGTATCCGCTACCCTGCGTGCTTTTCGCATCAGGTTGTTTTGGAATATGTCTCGCAAAATTGTTGTCTCAGCACTTATCTTCACCGCGTTACTTCCGCTCTCTGCACTCAGCAAAGGTATTAATAACTTCACTCAGGCCAAAGCCGAGGCCGTAAAAGTCAATCAGGGCGCGCAGACGTTTTACTGTGGATGCGACATCAGCTGGCAGGGAAAAAAAGGCACGCCGGATCTAAAATCCTGCGGCTATCAGGTACGAAAAAGTGAATTACGTGCCAACAGAATTGAGTGGGAACATGTAATGCCGGCCTGGCAGTTTGGTCATTTACGCCAGTGCTGGCAGGACGGCGGGCGAAAAAACTGTGCGAAAGATGAAGATTACCGCCAGATCGAAACGGACCTGCACAATCTTCAGCCTGCTATCGGCGAGGTCAACGGCGACCGCAATAACTTTATGTACAGCCAGTGGAACGGCGGCGAAGGCCAGTACGGACGCTGCGAAATGAAAATCGACTTCAAAGAAAAAGCGGCAGAGCCCCCTGCCAGAGCGCGCGGCGCGATTGCCCGTACCTATTTCTATATGCGTGATCGTTATCAGCTGAATTTATCCCGCCAGCAGACGCAGCTGTTCACCGCCTGGGATCGCCAGTACCCAGTCACCGGTTGGGAGTGCGAGCGAGACAACCGCATCGCCAGCGTGCAGGGGAATCATAATCTTTATGTTCAGCAGGCTTGTGCGCAGAGAAAAAGCTAACTTAGTATTAAACACATCACCAGAGCACATTAGCTCGCGACAACGCGGGCTAATAACGCCAAAATAGCCACTTCAACACTTTAAGGACAGCTGCCCCACATGCGCATACCTCGCATTTTTCACCCGCAACCTATTACCGACAACAGCGAGATTGCGCTGAGCGAAGACGCTGCCAATCACACGGGCCGCGTATTGCGTATGCAAACGGGCCAGAGTATCCAGCTGTTTGACGGCAGCAATCAGCTGTTCGACGCCACCATTACTCAGGTGGATAAGAAAAGCGTCAAGGTTAGCGTAACGGCAGGCGTAGTGGCTGATAATGAATCCCCGCTGAATCTGCATCTCGGGCAGGTGATTTCGCGCGGCGAGAAGATGGAATTCACCATTCAGAAATCTATTGAGCTGGGCGTAAATACCATTACGCCACTGTTTTCCGAGCGTTGCGGCGTCAAACTTGACGGCGAACGTCTGGAGAAGAAATTGCAGCAATGGCAGAAGATTGCGATTGCTGCCTGCGAACAGTGCGGGCGAAACCGTATCCCAGAAATTCGCCCCGCGATGCAGCTTGAAGCCTGGTGTGCCGAGCAGGACGACAGCCTGAAACTGAACCTGCATCCGCGCGCCAGCCACAGCATTAATACCCTGCCGCTGCCGGTGACCCACGTTCGTCTGTTGATCGGCCCGGAAGGCGGTTTGTCCGCCGAAGAAATTGCAATGACCTCCGGTTACGGATTTACTGATATCCTGCTGGGACCCCGTGTTCTGCGCACAGAAACTACAGCACTCACCGCGATAACGGCCTTACAGGTTCGTTTCGGCGATCTGGGTTAAGAGGAGACCAAATGATCAAGCTTGGCATCGTAATGGACCCTATTTCGTCCATTAACATCAAAAAAGACACCAGCTTCGCGATGTTGCTGGAAGCACAAAGCCGTGGTTATGAACTGCATTATATGGAGATGGACTCTCTGTATCTGCGCGGCGGTGAAGGCCGTGCAGTGACACGTAAACTGAATGTTAAGCAAGATTACGACGGCTGGTATGAATTCGGCACCGAGCAGGACATCGCCCTGCAGGAACTCGATGTGATCCTGATGCGTAAGGACCCGCCGTTTGATACCGAATTTATCTATGCCACTTATATCCTTGAGCGCGCCGAAGAAAAAGGCACGCTGATCGTTAACAAACCGCAGAGCCTGCGTGACTGTAACGAAAAGCTGTTTACCGCCTGGTTCCCGGAACTGACCCCAGATACGCTGGTCACTCGCAATTCTGCGCAGTTGAAAGCTTTCCATAAAGAGCACACCGACGTGATCCTCAAGCCGCTCGATGGCATGGGTGGCGCATCGATTTTCCGTCTGAAGCCGGAAGATGCCAACGTGTCAGTGATCATCGAAACCCTGACCGAGCACGGTAGCCGTTTCTGTATGGCGCAGAATTATTTGCCGGCGATTAAAGACGGTGACAAACGCGTGCTGGTGGTCGACGGCGAACCGGTGCCTTACTGCCTGGCACGCATTCCGGCACAGGGCGAAACCCGTGGTAATCTGGCTGCCGGTGGCCGTGGCGAAGCGCGTCCACTGACCGAGAGCGACTGGGCGATTGCCCGTAAAGTGGCACCGGTGCTGAAAGAAAAAGGGCTGATTTTTGTCGGTCTGGACATCATTGGCGACCGCCTGACTGAAATCAACGTCACCAGCCCGACCTGTGCGCGTGAAATCGAAGCCGCATTCCCGATTTCCGTCACCGGTATGCTGATGGACGCGATCGAAAAACGTCTCGCACACCGTTAATTTATTTAACGTTCTGTCTAATGGCGTAATTTTATTACGCCATCATTTTTCTGAGGTTAACCATCCTGCATACCATGAATCTACAACATCACTTTCTCATTGCGATGCCTGGGCTGGATGAACCCCAGTTCAAACGTTCTGTTGTGTATATCTGCGAACATAATGAAGATGGCGCAATGGGTCTGGTAATTAATAAACTGGTGGAAGATTTCACCATCGAGAACGTACTCGACAAGCTGGAGATCACCCCCACCCCACGCGATCCGGCTATCCGTCTCGATCGCCCGGTGTTTTCCGGCGGCCCACTGGCAGACGATCGCGGTTTTATTTTGCACACACCGCGCAGTGGTTTTGGCTCCAGCATTCAGATTTCAGACACCACGATGATCACCACGTCCAAAGATGTACTGGAAACGCTGGGCACGCCGGAACAGCCTAAAGACGTGCTGGTCGCGCTGGGCTATGCCGCATGGGAACAGGGCCAGTTGGAAAGAGAGTTGCTGGATAACGCCTGGCTGACCATCGAAGCCAGCAGCGATATTTTGTTCCGCACACCCATCGCTGACCGCTGGCGTGAAGCCGCAAAAATGATCGGCATCGATGTCGGCCAGCTCGCCACCCACGCAGGTCGTGCATAATGGCTAACCGCACCGTATTTGCCTTTGATTTCGGCACCAAAAGTATCGGGCTGGCGATTGGCCAGGAAGTCACGGGGACCGCCCGTCCCCTGACCTCGTTCAAAGCGCAGGACGGCACCCCGGACTGGCAGAAGATCGAGAAACTGCTCAAAGAGTGGTTACCGGACGTGGTGGTGGTTGGCCTGCCGCTGAACATGGACGGCACCGAACAACCCCTGACCGCCCGCGCCCGCAAATTTGCCAACCGCTTACATGGTCGCTTTGGGGTGCAGGTTGAACTGCATGACGAACGCCTGAGCACCGTCGAAGCCCGCGCTGAACTGTTCGACCGTGGTGGTTTCCGCGCACTCGACAAAGGCAGCGTGGATGCAGCTTCTGCAGTGATCATTCTGGAAAGCTGGTTTGAGAAGCAATGGAGCCAGCCAGCGGCGGAGTCACCTCAGAAATAAGCCCGCTGGCAATACGCTGTAACCGGCTCTGTTCAAAGGTTTGCATACCGGCCTTCGAGCCGGTTTGCAAAATATCCACCAGCTGATGCGTCTTGCCTTCGCGGATTAAATTCCCCACCGCAGGCGTGGAGGTCAGCACTTCAAACAGCGCCACCCTTTCCCCCGCGCTTCCCAATATCAATTTCTGCGCAACGATACCGCGCAGGCTGCCTGCCAGCTGCGCACGAACAAAACCTTTCTCCTCTGCCGGAAATACATCCACCAGCCGGTCAACCGCCTGCGTGGCGTTACGGGTATGCAACGTTGCCAATACCAGATGCCCGGTTTCCGCCGCAGTCAATGCCAGCCGGATACTGTCAGCATCACGCAGCTCGCCGAGCAGCAAGACGTCCGGGTCTTCCCGCAGTGCACCGCGAACCGCATCGCTAAAGGAGTCTGTATGCCTACCCAGTTCACGCTGTTGAATAAGGCACCGCTGGCTGCTGTGAATAAATTCAATCGGGTCCTCCAGCGTAATAATATGCCGGGCGCAGCTGCGGTTGAGGTGGTCAATCATTGCCGCCAGCGTGGTCGATTTGCCGCTGCCGGTCGCACCGGTCACCAGGATCAGGCCATCTTCACATTCAGTAAGATTTGCCACTACCGGGGGGACCTGAAGCTGTTCCAGCTGCGGACAACGCTGCGGCACACGGCGCAATGCGGCTGAGATCCCATGCAGTTGTCTGAAAAAATTCACCCGCAGACGTAACCCGTTGGCCAGCGTAATCGCGCTGTCCGTCTGGCCTTTATGCTGTAATTCGGCACGCTGTGCGGGTTCCAGCCAGGTGTCACTTAGCCACTGCATGTTTTCCACGGTGATTTTAACTGCATTCTCCAGATGCCTTAACTCGCCCTGGCTTCGCAACATCGGCAGATGCCCGGCGCAAAGGTGCAGATCGGAGGCATTTTGCTTTACACTAAGCTCCACAAATTCATCGATATCCATTTTGAAATCTCCTGAGCCACTATGAGCCTTAGCCAGCCACACACTATTGGTAAGAACTTACAGGATGTTCGCGAGCAAATCGCAGCCGCTGCACAGCGCTGCGAGCGGCCTCTGGAAGAAATTACGTTGCTTGCAGTCAGCAAAACCAAACCTGCGAGCGCTGTCGAAGAAGCGATCGCTGCCGGTCAACTGGCATTCGGTGAAAACTATGTTCAGGAAGGCGTGGACAAGATTGCGCACTTTGCCGGGCATCAGCCCGCACTGACCTGGCACTTTATCGGCCCGCTGCAATCGAATAAAAGCCGTTTGGTGGCAGAGAATTTTGACTGGTGCCATACGGTTGACCGCCTGAAAATCGCCCAGCGCCTGAATGAACAGCGCCCGGAAAACCTGCCGCCCTTGCAGGTGCTGATTCAGGTAAATATCAGCGATGAAGCCAGTAAATCCGGTATTGCGCTGAGCGATGTTGATGTGCTGGCCGATCAGATAAGCCAGATGCCGCGCCTGACCCTGCGCGGCCTGATGGCCATCCCAGCCATTGAGCATGATTATCAGCGTCAGTTGGCCGTTTTCAGCCAGATGCGCAGCGCCTTTGATGCGCTCAGGGCGCGATATCCGCAGCTCGACACGCTGTCGATGGGCATGACCGACGATATGCCTGCCGCCATCGCGGCGGGCAGTACGATGGTGCGAATTGGCACCGCGATATTTGGTGCGCGTGACTACGCTTAAGCAAATTCATCCCCATATCCAGACAGACCTCAAATTTAACGAAGGAGCACCATGCAACATCGAAAATTATGTTTTATCGGCGCCGGTAACATGGCGGGGGCCATTATTTCTGGTCTGGTTGAAAGTGGCTATCCGGCAAAATTGATCAGCGTCTGCGCCCCTTCAGGCAAAAACCGTGACCCGCTGGCGTCGAAATATGGCGTAAAAAGCAGTGATAACAATATTGCCTGTGCGCAGGAAGCGGATGTCGTGGTGCTGGCGGTGAAACCGCAATTGATGGCCGACGTATGTAAAGCACTGCAAAAAGAGGTGGATTTCAGCGGTAAACTGGTACTGTCGATTGCCGCAGGCATCAGCGTCGCGCGCTTCTGCGAACTGCTGGGCAACAAACTGAATATCGTGCGTATTATGCCGAACACGCCATCCTTAGTTGGGCAAGGCATGAGCGGGCTTTATGCGCCGGAACAAGTGTCTCAGCCAGACCGCGATTACAGCGGCGAACTGATGACAGCGGTTGGCAAAGTCTGCTGGGTTGATACCGAAGAGGGCATCAACCATATTATTGCCGCCGCAGGCAGCGCACCGGCCTATTTCTTCCTGTTTATGGAAGCTATGCAAGCCGAAGCTGAACGTTTAGGATTCAGTACAGAAACGGCGCGTATGCTGGTAGAACAAGCCGCCAGCGGTGCAACGGCGCTGGTAGCCGCCAGCCCGGACACGCCGCTGTCACAACTGCGTGAGAATGTGACCTCCAAAGGCGGCACCACCTTTGAAGCACTGAAAGTTTTCACCGACCATAAATTACCGAAGATCGTTTCCGAGGCCATGCAGGCCGCCATTACCCGCGCGCAGGAAATGGAAAAACAGTTCTGATTTAGAACGATTAATAAAAACATTCATGCCCAAAATCATTCGGGTTGCATCAAGGCGGCAACTGAGTGAATCCCCTGGGAGCATACATCAGTATGTGACCAGGGTTCGCGAAGACAGCCAACGCAGAGGCAGCTCGAAGGATGAAGGGCAAAGGGGATATATGCTTACGCTGACTTTTCTGGTCAAGACACTGATTGACCTCTACGTCATGGTTTTACTGCTGCGCATCTGGATGCAGTGGGCGCGCACCGATTTTTACAATCCGTTCTCGCAGTTTGTGGTGAAAATTACTCAGCCGATTATCGGGCCAATGCGCCGGGTTATTCCTCCTCTGGGGCCGATTGACAGCTCATCGTTGCTGCTGGCCTTCCTGCTGATGACGGTAAAATATCCACTGCTGCTGTTGATTCAGGGTGGGGGAATATCGCTCAGTCCGTATAACCTGCTGTTCGGTCTGATTTCGCTGGTGAAGTCCGCCGGGTATCTGGTGTTCTGGCTGATTATTATCCGCTCGCTGATGAGTTGGGTCAGTCAGGGGCGTGGCCCAATGGATTATGTACTGATGCAGTTGACTGAGCCGCTGATGTCGCCTATCCGTCGTTTTCTGCCGGCGATGGGCGGTATCGATTTCTCGGCGATGATCGTGATCCTTATCCTGTATATGCTGAACTATCTGGGCATGGATATGCTGGGTGAGCTGTGGTTCCTGCTCTGAGTCCGGTTTGCTGGCAGGCTGATGCGCTGGTTCTGCGGTTGGTTATCCAGCCCAAAGCCAGCCGCGACAGCCTGGTGGGATTGCATGGCGACGAATTTAAAGTCGCCATCACCGCCCCGCCGGTAGACGGCCAGGCCAATTCGCATCTGGTGAAATATCTCGCCAAACAGTTTAAAGTCGCCAAAAGTCAGGTCTGCATTGAAAAGGGCGAGCTGGGCCGCCATAAACAAGTCCGCATTACGAATCCGCAAAATATCCCGACTGAGGTCGCGATACTGCTCGCTGAATAAATTCACTCCAGATGGTCTTCAGGACGTTATTTTATGCAAAAAGTCGTTTTAGCTACCGGCAACGCCGGTAAAGTTCGTGAGCTCGCTCATCTTCTGGCTGATTTCGGCCTCGACGTAGTCGCACAAACCGAACTCGGCGTGGACTCCGCCGAAGAAACCGGCCTGACCTTCATCGAAAACGCCATCCTGAAAGCGCGCCATGCTGCCGCCATCACCGGCCTGCCCGCCATTGCCGATGACTCCGGTCTGGCCGTTGATGTGCTTGGCGGTGCGCCAGGAATTTATTCCGCCCGCTACGCCGGTGTTGACGCCAGCGACCAGCAAAACCTCGACAAGCTGCTGGTGACGTTAAAAGACGTCCCGCAAGGCCAGCGCAGCGCGCAATTCCATTGCGTACTGGTGTATATGCGCCATGCTGAAGATCCGACGCCGCTGGTCTGCCACGGCAGTTGGGATGGCGAAATTCTGTTTGCTGAAGCGGGAAAAGGCGGCTTTGGCTATGACCCGATCTTCCAGGTTCCGGCGCTCGGTAAGTCCGCCGCTGAACTAACCCGCGAAGAGAAAAGCGCGGTGTCGCACCGCGGCCAGGCACTGAAATTACTGTTAGACGCTATGAAAGAGAAATCACTTAATAATGCGTAAGTTACCGCCGCTGAGTCTTTACATCCATATTCCGTGGTGCGTGCAGAAATGCCCGTACTGCGACTTCAATTCACACGCGCTGAAAGGCGAAGTGCCGCATGACGATTATGTGATGCACTTACTGGCCGATCTGGATGCCGATTTGCATCTGGCCGCCGGGCGCGAGGTGAAGACAATTTTCATCGGCGGCGGAACCCCCAGTTTGCTCAGTGCAACAGCCATGCAAAACCTGCTCGACGGCGTGCGCGCCCGTCTGCCGCTGGCCGCTGACGCTGAAATTACCATGGAAGCCAATCCCGGCACCGTCGAAGCAGACCGCTTCAGCGCCTACCAGCGGGCGGGCGTGAACCGTATTTCCATTGGCGTACAAAGTTTTAGTGCGCAGAAACTGGAGCGTCTGGGGCGCATTCACGGCCCGGAAGAGGCCAAACGCGCCGCGCATCTGGCGACCGACCTGAATCTGCGCAGTTTTAATCTCGATTTAATGCACGGCTTGCCGGATCAGACGCTGGAAGAGGCGCTGGACGATTTACGTCAGGCCATTGCGCTCAACCCGCCGCATTTGTCATGGTATCAGCTGACTATCGAGCCCAATACGATGTACGCTTCGCGCCCGCCTAAACTGCCGGACGACGACGCGCTGTGGGATATTTTCGAGCAGGGTGATCAGTTGCTGACCGCAGCGGGTTATCAGCAATACGAAACCTCGGCCTATGCCAAACCGGGCTATCAGTGTCAGCACAACCTGAACTACTGGCGTTTTGGCGATTATCTGGGCATTGGCTGCGGTGCCCATGGCAAGCTGACCCAGCCCGACGGGCAGATCCTGCGGACGGTGAAAACCAAACATCCGCGTGGCTATATGCAGGGCCGCTATATGGATAAACAACATGCGGTAGAAATCAGCGAGCTACCGTTTGAGTTTTTTATGAACCGTTTCCGTCTGCTGGAAGCCGCGCCACGTGAAGAGTTTGCGATTTATACCGGTCTGGACGAAAGCGTGATCCGCGCTCAGCTTGATGAAGCTATCGCGAAAAATTATCTGCTGGAAACCGATTTGCACTGGCAGATCACCCAGCATGGCAAGTTATTCCTGAACTCCCTGCTGGAACTGTTTTTGGACGAGTGATAGCAAACTAAAAATGGCTCTTATTGCAGAGCCATTTTGTTGGATATTGCGGGTTTACTTAAGATCGGCCAGCAGCGTCTGACGCTGCTTATCGAGCGATTTAACACGGTTGCAGACATCATCACCAAAGGTTTTAAAGTCCTGTTCCTGTTTACTCCACTCATTTTGTACTGCCTGTTGCAGGACGCCCAGATTGCCCATCACCGCTTGTAACGGGTTACCGCCGCTGGTGGCTTGCTTAACACCCATTTCGTTCAGGCTGTCTTGCATTACCCCCCCCATGCTCTGCTCAAGTATCCGACGACCATCTTGTTTCACCTGCTCAACCGCCTGATGGTGGAACGTCAGACCATCGGTACGGTGTTCGATAATGCGGTTCATCTGCTGCTTCATCTGAGTGTTCAGCGTGGTCAGACGGTTACGCACGTTGCTGTCGGTACCCAATTGCTGGACGATCACGTTGTCCATCGCGACACGGCCTTTCTCCAGATGCGCGGTGGCACCCTGGTCGATCCACGGCAGGTCACGACGCAGTGAAGCCTGATAATCAATCGCTTCCTGGCGCACTTTGGCACTCAGGGTCACTTCTTTGCCATTCTGAGATACGTCACCATTGGGGGTGATCAGCAAGTTACCGCTGGCCCCCACAATCTGGACGGTCTGCGGCTTGATCACTACGTCATCTTTCGGGTTAACGTTGCACTGATAATCCGCCTGCGCACTCCATGCAGTCATTGCCAACAGCGCGGCAATGCCCAATTTAGTTCCCGTTTTGAATTCCATGTTCTCTCCCTTCAGACAGCAAAAATTAAAATATTGAACGGCCAATTCTTTGCGCCAGCTTTTCTAAGGCAGCGGTTCCGGCCAAAGAGTTCCCTGCCACGTCAAGCTCTGGTGACCAGACTGCAATGCACATCTCGCCAGGAACGATGGCAATGATGCCACCTCCCACGCCGGATTTCCCCGGCATACCGACACGATAAGCAAACTCTCCAGCACCGTCATACATTCCACTGGTTACCATCATCGCATTGATTTGCCGCGCCTGACGCGGGTCAATCAGCGCGTCGCCCGTTCCCAGTGGCTGGCCCTTATTGGCCAGATAGACGAAGGTGCGCGCCAGCTCCGTACAGCTCATACGCAACGCGCAATAATGAAAGTAGGTCTGAAGCACAGTGATGACGTCGTTGTCGAAATTACCGAAAGATTTCATTAAATACGCGATGGCAGCATTGCGATCAGAATGGTCGAACTCGGAACGAGCTACGTGCCGATCGTAGTTGATATCTGGCTGTCCGGCCAGTTGACGCACCACTTCCAGCATTCTTTGCTTGGGGGCCGTGAGGCGGGTTTGCAGTAAATCGCACACCACCAGCGCACCGGGGTTGATAAACGGGTTGCGCGGTTTACCCTGCTCGAGTTCGAGCTGAACCAGGGAGTTGAAAGGCTGGCCCGACGGCTCTTTACCAACGCGCTGCCAGATTTCACTCTCCTGATAACGGGTCAGCGCCAGCGTCAGGCTCAGTACTTTGGAAATCGATTGGATGGAAAAACGGCTATCTGCATCACCGGCGCTGAAGGTCTCACCTGACGTGGTGCAGACCGCGATCCCCAGATTGTCAGGGCTAACCTCAGCCAGCGCAGGAATGTATCCCGCCACCTTGCCGCGACCAATCAGCGGACGAACCTGCGTCAGAATATCTTCCAGTAAACTGTTATCGAGTTCAGTGCCCAACGTCCTGCCTCCAGATGTAACAAAGGTGCCAGAAAGGCACCTTTTATTTCAACGAACTTTATAGAACGATGGAATTCAGTCCCACCAGATATCGAAGAGTTCAGAAACTTCAACATCTTCCATTTTATGGTCTTCCAACCATTTTTGAACCAGAGCACGGTGCTCGTCGGTACAATGACCGATATCTTGCAGGCAGATCAAACCTTCCCATTGCAGATAGCCGCTGCCATCAAAGGCCAGTTTGTTCGGCTCGATCGCGCCTTCGATGAACGCGTCCAGTTGCTCGTCGATGGTTTCAACCGGGGTGCCTTCCGCGAAACGCCATTTTACCGAAAAACCCAGTTCCTGGAATTCGGCAATGTGTAACTTCTTACGTAAACGACGACTACGATTCTTGGCCATTATTGCTTCCTCTCAAACATCAGATCCCATACGCCGTGGCCTAAACGCTGGCCACGCATTTCGAACTTGGTGACCGGGCGCGAGTCCGGGCGCGGTACATAATTATTTTCCTGCGACAGGTTATGCCAGTTTTCAAGGCTGGTCATCACCTCAAGCATATGTTCGGCATACGGCTCCCAATCGGTTGCCATGTGGAATACACCGCCCACTTTTAGTTTACTGCGCAGCAGTTCAACGAAGACCGGCTGAACGATGCGGCGCTTATTATGACGCGCTTTGTGCCACGGGTCAGGAAAGAATAACTGCACCATATCCAGCGAGCCATCAGGAATCATTTTTTCCAACACTTCTACCGCGTCGTGACACATTACGCGCAGGTTGTTGACCCCCTCTTCCTGCGCCGTTGCCAGACAGGCACCGACGCCTGGCGAGTGAACTTCAATGCCGATGAAGTTCTGCTCAGGTTTCTGCCCGGCCATGGTCACCAGCGACGTGCCCATACCAAAACCGATTTCCAGCACGACAGGGGCAGTGCGGCCAAACAACGCGTCAATGTCCAACGGTTCTGCCTGATATTCAACGCCCATCACCGGCCAAAGAGTGTCGAGCGCGTGTTGCTGACCTTTGGTCAGGCGGCCCTGACGGCGAACAAAACTGCGGATACGGCGCATAGAGCGACCGTTCTCATCGAACTCAGGGGAAACGACGTCGTTTTTCATAGGGCTTTCACTCTATTGGGCAATGCTGTTCTCAGCATTGCGCGGTTGGGCAGTAGCGATTAGGCAACAAATCAAGGAATGGCGCATTATCCAAACCTCCGCATGATAAGCAAGCCTTGTGGGCAGAAACAGGTCGGAAACTTCCGGTTTACACCCTTCGGAGTCTGTGATGTGATCCCGCCCTGACTTTTCACCCTGCCGGATTTGTCGCTCACCCATGATACAAAATTTCGCGCCGCTGGTGCTGGACTGGTACCAACGCTATGGACGTAAGACGCTGCCGTGGCAGTTGGAAAAAACGCCCTACAAAGTATGGCTCTCAGAGGTGATGTTGCAACAAACACAGGTTGCGACCGTCATTCCCTATTTTGACCGTTTTATAGCACGTTTTCCTACCGTAAATGACCTGGCCGTTGCACCGCAGGATGAAGTGTTACACCTGTGGACCGGGCTTGGTTATTACGCTCGTGCGCGCAATTTGCATAAAGCTGCGCAGACAATCGCCACCGTGCATGGCGGCATTTTCCCGACTGACTTCGAGGCAGTCAATGCGCTGCCCGGCATTGGCCGTTCCACCGCCGGTGCGGTGCTGTCGCTCTCTTTGGGCCAGCATCACCCTATTCTCGACGGCAACGTGAAGCGCGTGCTGTCGCGTTGTTATGCCGTTGACGGCTGGCCGGGGGAGAAGAAAGTCGAAAATCGCTTATGGCAAATAGCCGAAGACGTAACGCCCGTCAAGGGTGTGGAACAGTTTAATCAGGCGATGATGGACCTGGGCGCGATGATTTGTACCCGCTCCAAACCCAAGTGCGAGCTGTGCCCACTGAAAACGCGTTGCGAAGCTTATGCGCATAATAGTTGGTCGCAATATCCCGGTAAGAAACCGAAGAAAACCTTGCCCGAAAGAACCGCATTTATGCTGATGATCCAGCACGATGACGGCGTCTGGCTGGAGCAACGCCCACCTGTCGGACTATGGGGCGGATTATTCTGCTTCCCGCAGTTTGCAAGTATCGATGAGCTGGAAAGCGGCGTAAAAAAATATGGTGCCACCCTGAATCAGCTGGAGCAGCAGACGGCTTTTCGTCACACTTTCAGCCATTTCCATTTGGATATCGTCCCGATGTGGCTAAATCAGCACTCAACACCGGGTTGCATGGATGAAGGTGCGGGTCTCTGGTATAACTTAGCGCAACCACAATCCGTCGGGCTGGCCGCGCCGGTTGAACGTTTACTTACTCAACTGGCAAAAGAGCACTTGAGCCAGCTAGCTAAATAAGGAATCAGTATGAGCAGAACGATTTTTTGCACTTTTTTAAAACGTGATGCGGAAGGCCAGGACTTCCAGCTTTATCCGGGCGAGATTGGCAAGCGCATCTTTAATGAGATTTCGAAAGAAGCCTGGTCGCAGTGGATGAGCAAACAGACCATGCTGATCAATGAGAAAAAACTCAGCATGATGAATCCTGATGACCGCAAGTTGCTGGAGCAGGAGATGGTGAATTTCCTGTTTGAAGGACAAGACGTGCATATTGAAGGTTATACGCCGCCGTCAAAATAATCAGTTATCCCTTATTTCTTCTGCCGGGCTACGCCATGTACGCGCCAGCCCGTCATCTTTCATCACGATACGGTTTTAAGATGAAGAAAATTTTTGCGCTGTTGGTCATCGCTCCCCTGCTTATCTCCTGCTCGGGCAGCAAGAAAGACTCGTTTAATGAAGCTTATGTCAAGGATACCAACGGCTTCGATATTTTGATGGGCCAGTTCGCCCACAATATCGAGAACATCTGGGGACTGAATGAAGTCCTGATCGCCGGGCCTAAAGACTACGTAAAATACAGCGATCAATACTACACCCGTAGCCACATCAACTTTGATGCGGGTACCATCACTATCGAAACCATCGCCGGTACCAATCCGACGGCCAACCTGCGTCAGGCAATCATCAGCACGTTGCTGGTCGGTGAAGATCCGGGCAACGTTGACCTTTATTCGGACGCCAACGACATTGAAATTAGCCGTGAGCCGATGCTCTACGGCCAGGTGCTGGACAACACCGGCAAGCCTATGCGCTGGGAAGGCCGCGCCGCCAACTTTGCCGATTATCTGATTCAAAACAAGCTGATGCGCCGCCAGTCCGGTCTGCACATCATCTATTCCGTCACGATCCAGATGGTGCCAAACCACCTGAATCAGCGTGCGCATAAATATCTGCCGATGATCCGCGAAGCATCCGCCAAATACGGCGTCGATCAGTCGCTGATACTCGCGATCATGCAGACTGAATCGGCCTTTAACCCGTACGCGGTCAGTAACGCTGACGCTCTCGGTCTGATGCAGGTCGTGCAGCATTCTGCCGGCGTTGACGTGTTTAAATCAGAAGGGAAATGGGGCAAACCAAGCCGCAGCTATCTGTTTGATCCACAAAATAACATCAACACAGGTACCGCGTATCTGGCGATGTTGCAAAACGTTTATCTCGCTAATATTAACAACCCAACGTCTAAGCGTTATGCGGTGATCACCGCCTATAATGGCGGCGCAGGCAGCGTATTACGCGTGTTCAGCAGTAATAAAACTCAGGCGTTTAACATCATCAACACAATGGCGCCAGGGGATGTTTACACCACGTTGACCACTAAACATCCATCCGGTGAGTCACGCCGTTATCTGTATAAAGTGAATAACACTCAGAAAAGCTATCGCCGCATCGACTAACCCGGTCCGGGGAAGAAGCAACAATAAAAAACGGAGGCACCTGAGCCTCCGTTTTTTATGTGTTACGCAAAAACATTTGTACTGAACACTGCCCGCGTTATTCGGCGATCACATACCCCATGATACGTTTCCAGCCGATCGTTTTTTTCTCAACATAAACACCCTGTAACTCTGGCGAGAAACCCGGCAGTAGATTGATGCCCTCTTCCAGCGCCATAAAGTAGCGCTGAACCGCCCCACCCCATATTTCTCCCGGCACCACACACAGCACACCCGGAGGGTAAGGTAGCGCGCCTTCGGCGGCAATGCGGCCTTCAGCCTCGCCAATGGCGACCAGCTCGACGTTATCGCGGATAAACTCGCTGTGGGCGTCCTGGGCATTCATCACCACTTTTGGGAACCCGGCCTGACGGAACATCTCTTTTTGCAGCTCTTTCACGTCAAAACTGACGTAAAGGTTGTGCATCTCCTGGCAGAGCTGACGGATGGTATAATTACGATATCTGTCTTCGTTTTTGCGGTACACCGTCGGCAGCACTTCGCTGAGTGGCGCATCTTCTTCGATGTAGCGCTCAAAGCGAGCGATCTCTTCGATCAGCAACTGCATTTTCGCTGGTGTCTCCGCCGGTGTCAGCAGGAACAGAATCGAGTTCAGATCGCATTTTTCCGGCACGATGCCGTTCTCACGCAAGAAGTTGGCAAGAATAGTGGCTGGAATACCAAACTCGGTGTATTGGCCACTATTCGCATCAATACCCGGCGTAGTCAGCAACAGTTTGCAGGGATCGACAAAATATTGCTTCTCGGCGTAGCCTTCAAAAGCGTGCCAGCGCTCACCCGGTACAAAGTCAAAGAAGCGCACATCATTGGCCATCTTTTCAGTGTCATGATTCTGCCACGCAATGCCGTCAACCACCGGCGGTACAAACGGCAGGATCATCGAACACTGGTCGAGCAACATTTTGCGCGCTTCAATGCCGAGCTTCACGCACTCCATCCACATGTGCTTGCCGCTGCCTCCGGCATGAATACGCGCATTGACATCCAGCGCCGCAAACAGCGGATAAAACGGGCTGGTTGAGGCATGCATCATGAAAGCATTGTTAAGCTTCTTATGGCTGCAATGACGCTTCTGGCCTTTGATGTGGTTGTCTTTTTTGTGGATCTGCGAGGTCTGCGAGAACCCAGCCTGCTGCTTGTGAACTGACTGGGTGACGATAATTCCCGGGTCGTTCTCGTTGAGCTCCAGCAGCAGCGGCGAACACTGCTGCATCATCGGGATGAACTGCTCATAACCGACCCAGGCTGAGTCAAACAGGATGTAATCACACAGGTGACCGATTTTGTCCACCACCTGACGGGCGTTATAAATGGTGCCGTCGTAAGTTCCGAGCTGAATAATCGCCAGGCGGAACGGGCGTTTTTCACCCGCGCGCTCCGGCGCAACCTCTTTAATTTGCTTACGAAGATAAGTTTCGTCGAAGCAGTCGGCGTCTATCCCGCCAATAAAACCAAACGGATTACGCGCAGTTTCCAAATAGACCGGCGTGGCACCTGCCTGCAACAGCGCACCGTGGTGATTAGATTTATGGTTATTACGGTCAAACAGCACCAGGTCATCACGGGTCAGCAGCGCGTTGGTCACCACTTTATTTGCAGCAGAGGTACCGTTGAGCACGAAATAGGTTTTGTCCGCGCTGAACACTTTAGCCGCGTATTTCTGCGCATCTTTCGCCGAGCCTTCATGGATCAGTAAATCACCCAGTTTAACGTCCGCATTGCACATGTCAGAACGGAAAATGTTCGGGCCATAAAAATCATAAAACTGGCGCCCTGCCGGATGACGACGGAAAAATTCGCCGCCCTGATGGCCGGGACAGGCAAAGGTCGAATTCTCCATCTCGACATATTTTTTCAGCGTGTCGAAAAATGGCGGGAATAGCGCTTCTTCATAGACCTGCGCGGCAGACTCAATCTGCGCGGCATAAAATGCCTGATTGGCATCAGAGAGTGCGATCACGCCTTTCAGCACGGACAAATAATCCGGGGAAACCTGCTCGGTTCCCTGAACTGCAACAAACGCCGGAATACCAAATCCCAGCGCGTCTATTTCTGCCAGCCGGCCGCTGTTTAAATCCCCCACGGAGATAATAATGGCAGCGACGTCAGCATAATCGGCACGACGCAGATCCACGACGATACGGTGAGATTCAAGGTAAGGGGCCACGGAGGCACTTGCTGCAATTTTCAAAAGTTTCATTAAGACTCTCAAACGGTTAAGTAAGAGGGTGTGCCAGTTAGCACGGCAATGAGCAGGTTCGTACGTCGTAAAGTAAAAGCGCGCAGATCCGGCCCGGCAAAGTGACGCTGGCGTGAGCGAGATATCAGGCGCGAAAGCACAATGCCAGCAGGCAAAGGGGAAACGAGTCAGGAATCAGGCTCAACCACGTCTGATAGACATCAGTAAAATCAGAGAAGGCTCTGTTTTTAATCATGCCTAACAGCGAGCAAGGTAGCCTTACCGCATGAAAGGAGCTGCAAAGGGAGAAAAACAGGAAATGCGAGGTCCACAGCACCTGGAAGAGGTCATCAGCGATGTTTTACGCTTACAGAAAGCGTGATGTGATAAGCCGGCCATGCCGCAACCCTCTTGAGCTGTCGCGAGAAAAAGGAAACATCTCAGTCAATAAATCGCCGCAATAATGGCATCATTCTCCCCCCGGTACAAGCCTGTAAAGTCGCCATTTTTCTAACAAAATGCTACATTTTTAACCCCTTAATTTGACTGCAATTCCTCCGCGATCCTGCGGTTACCGAACATTTCCCCATCGTCATTGCCCGGCCATTGCGTTAAAAATCAGCATTCAGACGATCTGGCACGCGCTTACAGAAAAAAGCCGTTGACGACACACAGCCAATACGGTTTAATGCGCCGCGTTGCCCGGATAGCTCAGTCGGTAGAGCAAGGGATTGAAAATCCCTGTGTCCTTGGTTCGATTCCGAGTCCGGGCACCATCTTTAAAGAAACCAGCCTAAGGGCTGGTTTTTTGCTTTCTGAGAGATGGACTCTTCATCGGACTCCATTCCATTATTCATCTCATCCTGAGACTCACCTTCAACAAACTCCAGAGTAACCGAAACAATTGAGTGCCCCTCATAGCGTCGGCAGTACTCTTTTCATCTTGGTATAGCCACCAACATTTGCCTTTTTCAGGGTAGCATAATCATTATTATATCAATGCCCGAGAAAGTTGGGGGTATCAGTCAGAGAAATACCCTGATTTTCTGACATCCCTGCTTGCAGGCATTATATTGACCACAGTGATATCGCATCATATATCTATAGTTTTAGTCGGCATTTAGACTTTAAATGGAAAGCACCTATAAACAATGTAAAATTCCTACAAAGACAGAAATATCAGACAGAAAATTCTTAACAAACTTACTTTGTAAAATATTGAAATATATTTTTTAAAAAATATTACCGACAATTTTAAATGCTTGTGGCTTCATAAAAAAGCACTCACTTGCCTTTAACACCAAACGGAGTAAGCCTTTTCTTTTCCACCCCCACGCTATCAACGTTCTGAAACCGCACATTCCTCACAGTAAAGGGAAACAACTTACATGCTTAACTCTCTCAGTTAGTATTGATTAATTTGAGTTAAGGAATATCATGTTTCAGTAAGAACCTCGTTAACCAGAAATTAACCGATAATGAGTGCATCTTAATTTAATACCGTTTGTGGCCTTGCAGGAAGCAACGCTCTCTATTTTCTGCTTGTCGCAATATATACCCATCCTAACCGCAAGCAGGGAAATTAAACATGTCCAACAGCTTCCAGAATGAAATTCCGAAAGCGCGCGTTAACATCAAACTTGATTTACACACAGGTGGTTCACAGAAGAAAGTTGAATTGCCGTTAAAATTAATGGTAATGGGCGATTACAGTAACGGAAAAGAAAAACGTCCGTTATCCGAACGCGAAAAAGTTAACATTAATAAGAATAACTTTAACAGCGTCCTCGCTGAATGCAGCCCGTCATTAAACCTGACCGTTGAAAATACCCTGACCGGCGATCATAGCCAAGAAAGTATCAGGCTGAGCTTCAAAGAGATGAAAGATTTCGAGCCTGAGCAGGTCGCACGCCAAATTCCTCAGCTGCGAGCTATGCTGGCGATGCGTAATTTATTACGCGATCTCAAATCCAACCTTTTAGACAACGCCACCTTCCGTAAAGAACTCGAAACCATCCTTAAAGATGACCATCTGAGTGACGACTTACGTAATGAACTGGCGGCTCTGGCCCCGAAAGACGCTTAACCCTTCCTGAACCGGATTAACCTGAGACTATGCTCATGTCTGTTAACACAGAAAATAATCATGAAAGCCGCACCACCGTGCTGGAACGTGCCGACGCAGGAAGTGTTTATGCGTCATTGTTTGAAAAAATCAACCTGACTCCGGTCTCTTCACTGGGTGACGTGAACGTCTTCCAGGACAACCAGGCGATGTCTGATGTTACTACCGACGAGCGCGTAACCGCTGCGGTGCAGGTGTTTCTCGAACGCCTGAAGCAGTCAGGTCAGAAAGTTGAACGTCTGGATAAAACCCTGCTGGACGGCCATATCGCGATGCTCGACGAGCAGATCAGCCGTCAGTTGGATATGGTCATGCACCACCCGGATTTCCAGCGCGTTGAATCGGGCTGGCGTGGTCTGAAATTCCTGATCGATCGCACCGATTTCCGTCAGAACGTGAAAATTGAACTGCTGGACGTATCCAAAGACGACCTGCGTCAGGATTTCGAAGATTGCCCGGAAATCATCCAGAGCGGCCTGTACCGTCACACCTACATTCAGGAATATGACACACCGGGTGGCGAGCCGATCGGTTCTGTGATCTCCAACTACGAGTTTGATGCGAGCGCACAAGATATCGCGCTGCTGCGTAACATCTCTAAAGTGTCTGCGGCGGCGCACATGCCGTTTGTCGGCTCCGTCGGCCCTAAATTCTTCCTGAAAGAGTCCATGGAAGAAGTGGCTGCCATCAAAGATATCGGCAACTACTTTGACCGCGCCGAGTATATCAAGTGGAAATCCTTCCGTGATTCCGATGACTCTCGCTACATCGGTCTGACCATGCCGCGCGTGCTTGGCCGTCTGCCTTATGGCCCGGACACCGTACCGGTTCGCAGCTTCAACTACGTTGAAGAAGTGAAAGGCCCGGATCACGAGAAATACCTGTGGACCAACGCCGCATTTGCATTTGCTGCCAACATGATGAAAAGCTTCATCAAAAACGGCTGGTGTGTGCAAATCCGTGGCCCACAGGCTGGTGGCGCTGTGACTGACCTGCCAATCCACCTGTACGACCTGGGTACCGGCAATCAGGTGAAAATCCCGTCTGAAATAATGATCCCTGAAACTCGTGAATTTGAGTTTGCCAATCTGGGCTTCATCCCGTTGTCTTACTACAAAAACCGCGACTACTCGTGCTTCTTCTCCGCAAACTCTGCGCAGAAGCCAGCGTTGTATGACACTGCTGATGCCACCGCCAACAGCCGTATTAATGCCCGTCTGCCATACATCTTCCTGCTGTCACGCATCGCGCATTACCTGAAATTGATTCAGCGCGAAAACATCGGTACCACTAAAGATCGCCGCCTGCTGGAGCTGGAACTGAATACCTGGGTTCGCACGCTGGTGACTGAAATGACCGATCCGGGCGATGACCTTCAGGCCTCTCACCCACTGCGCGACGCCAAAGTGACCGTAGAAGATATTGAAGACAATCCGGGCTTCTTCCGCGTGAAACTCTACGCCGTCCCACACTTCCAGGTGGAAGGCATGGACGTGAATCTGTCATTGGTTTCTCAGATGCCAAAGGCTAAGGCATAAACGGAGATACGATGAAAATTTATCGTCCGCTATCAGCGCGTTCAGGAAAATCTTCACCCAAGAGAGACCGATGAACATGGCGATTATCGCTGGTAGAACCCGTTTTACGTTACTGATGCTGGCAATACGGCGCCGGATATCACTAACAACACCTGGCGGGTGGTACTGAGCCGTGACGACCTCGATCCGGACAAAGCGCGTCAGATTGAATTGAATAATCAGGGGATGACGCTGTTGCCCCTGAAGGATAAATGATATGCCTCAGCCCTCCCTCTACGAAATGCTGCTCGGCAACTTTGCCGGCGGCCTCAGCCTCCATCAGGTCAGTGAAGACAATCAGGTGATCCTGTCGGTACTCGATAACATGCAGCGCATTCTCAACTGCCGCGCGGGTACGCTCAGCCATCTGCCAGATTACGGCCTGCCGGATATGAGCAAAATCTTGCAGGGGATGCCCGGCACGGCGCACTCCCTGCTGACCACGCTGTCTGACACGCTGCTGAAATATGAGCCACGGCTGAAAAGCCTCAACGTTGTACTGCTGCCGCAATCCATGCCGGGGCATCTGGAATATGGCATCGACGCCGAGCTGAAAGAGTTCGGGCTGGTGCGCTTTGGCACCGCGTTTATGCCGGAAGGCCGGGTGCTGATCCGCCACCTGAAACAACAGAATTACGTTTGATCATCAACACGATGCACCAGAAAGGAATCGACCATGTCTACTGACCGCCAACTGCGCACCGGGGGCGACCCGCGTGCGCTGGCCGACTACGGCGCTTTACGCGAAGAACTGAGCAAATTGACCCATCCGGCGCGCCCGGATGTGGACTGGAAAAAAGTGGAGCAGCTGTGTCTTAGCCTGTTCCAGCAAAATGGCATCGAGCTGCAAACCGCGTCGTGGTACACGCAGGCCAGAACGCAGTTAGTTGGCCTTTTCGGGCTGAACGAGGGATTGGCAGTTATTGAAGCGCTGGTCTCGCGCCAGTGGGCCGGGCTGTGGCCACAGCCGGTGCATGCGCGTATGGAGATCCTCTCCGGTCTGAGCCAAAGGTTGCAGCAGACGCTGCGCAGTATCACGCTGGAATATTGTGATTTGCCGCAAATCTATCAGGCGGAGAAACTGATCAATGCACTGTGTGATGTGCTGCAACGCCTGGAGCTTAAACACGCCAGCCAGTTGTCAGCCCTGAGCACCCTGATGCGTAGCGCCGCCATCAGACTGGAAAATATGCACGCCAGCACTGACTCAGCCGTCGTGCTGCCTGCAACGGTGAAGACCGCAGGGCGGGAATGGGCAGGCGATAACCGCGAGCCCTGGGTGTATGTCGGGCACGCCGAAACGGTGGATCCGCAGGTGCGGATCTCCTGCGCTGCTGTCGCTAAACGCCCAATTCAGTGGAAAGGCTTTGTGGCAGGCGTGGTGATCACAGTATTGGTCGGCAGCGGTATTACTGCGGGCGTGAACGCGTTTTATCATCCACCTGCCGGGGAACAGCTTCTGGCGACACTGCCGGTTCTGCCGAAACCGCTCAATGGGCAGGCGCTGGAGACACTGAAAAACCGCGAGGCCGAGATGTTGAGCCGTGAAGCGCCAGCGCTGATTGCCGCCACGCAGCGGCAAACCAGTCAACTGGCAAGACTGTCGCCACGCTGGGCACAGGATACCGGCACACAGCTGGTCAATCAGACACACGTCCTGTGGCCGGATAACCCAGCCACAGCAACATTGGCAAAAAACTGGGCTCAGCAGATCAACGCCAACGCAACTCCGCTGGCAGACCTCAACGGCTGACACTCAGCCAGCACGCAGTTACAGCAGTTGGCGGATAAGTTAAACGGATTAGATGAACAGCGCGGCAAATATATGACCGTGTCTCAACTGAAATCCTCGGTATTTGCCATTCAGCAGGCGCTGAACAGTTCCACGCCGGTGGAAGAATCACTGAGGAAATTAGCTGAAATGCAGCAGCAAAAAAATGAAGTCTCGCCTCAGTTGCAATGGCAGTTAGATAATCAGTTTATGCAGTTACTTAACCGCTATGTCTTGCTGATGCCACCACCCCAATCCTGACTGACTCCCCTCATTTAATCGAATAATCGAAAGGCCCATCCCGCTGTCATGAGAGAGCATAAAAACACTCAGAATGTGTAATTTATAGCCAGCGTGGTGTCAACTTCATCCTGACGTTGGATAATAGGGCTTTCAGCCACCTTATCACTCAAACGGGTATACTCGGCGTTGATGCCAAGGCCCCATTGCCGGGTATATTGGTGGCTCCACGAGAGTGAGAGCAACCCACCGTAGAGCCCGCCGGCAGCCTGATATTGCCGATAACCGGACTCCTGACTCTGCTTCGCATTGACGCCATAGAATATCTGGTTGTTACGGGCATCTCCGAACAGCGTCGTTGCCTGTAGCGCAAGAAGATCCGATGTATTCTGGAACAACACGCCTGTCACCGATGGCTGATACTGCACGCCCTGGCTATCAGTGAGCGGCAAGATGGCTTTGGCCTCCACCGATATCCAGGGGGAAAACTGCCAGCCAAGCGCCATTGACGTATTCACAGCCCCTTTGATACTCCCCATCCCGTTAAGATTGTCTGCCCCATCGCGCCATGCCGAATTTTTATCATCACGGCCAAAGGCGTACCCCAGCACATGCTCAAAATAGATGCCCGATGACGTTTGCAGGTCATACCCCACCCCCTTTTGTGTATCGATAAAAAACGCGCCAGAACGCGCCTGAACTAAAGGCAATAATGTCCACCGTCGCTCATCCGACCCGCTGTAGCGTGGGGTATTTTGTGCGGCAAGGCCTACTGTAAAGGTATCCTGAGCGGCAGCTGTATTATCGTCGGCATATGCGTTAGTCAGCGTAACGCCGTAGAGAAGGGCGGTGGAATAAAAAGCGATGTCACGCACGTTCATGCTGGTTCCTTATACTTTCGATTGCAGGTGCTGATCTTGTTAGCGCAAGGATATTCAGTATCTTGACCGTTCCTTGAGAATTTATACATCAAATCTGGATAACAACCGTGTTCAATCCTGATATCTGCTTTCAGGGTTAAAATCATGTCGTATTCCTTGCTTATCATCAGTTCCCTTCTTCATCATCTGCACCATGCCACCTTCAGAAAAGCGCTGCCTCTGTTGGGCAGCCTGACGCTCGGTGCCTGCCATACCGATGATCCGCAACCACAGCCGCCAAGGCCAGTGCGAACCGTCACGGTGTCGAGTACCGATCATGGCTCTGCCTATATCATCACGGGTGAAATCCGCCCGCGAGAAGAATCAGCATTAGCCTTTCGTACTGACGGAAAGATCATCGCCCGCCGGGTCGATGTCGGTAATCAGGTTAAGCGCGGTGACGTGATCGCACTACTGGATCCGCAGGTAGCAGAAAATCAGCTTCGCAGCGCCCAGGCAGATTTGGCCAGCGCTGTAGCCGCCGAACGGCTGACTGCCGTCAACCTGAAGCGAATGAACACGCTGGTGAGCACTGGCGCGATAGCACGGATGCAACTCGACGAGGCCAGGGCCAATGAGGACGCAGCCGTGGCGCGCCGTGAAAGCGCGCAGGCCAGCCTGAAGAATTCCGGAGAGCAAGCAGGCTTCACCCGTCTGACTTCACCAGCAGATGGCATCATCACTCGGGTCAACAGCAACCCAGGCCAGGTCGTCAGCACGGGTCAGGAAGTGGTGACGCTGGCTTTACTCACCGGCAAAGATGCGGTGTTTAACGTACCTGAGCCCTTTTTCCAGGACGGTATGACGGATAAAAGCATCACTGTTTCGCTCTTGTCCGATCCCTCGGTGATCGCCACCGGGCAGCTCCGCGATGTCAGTCCACAGGCTGATACCACCACCCGGACCTGGCGCGTCCGCGTGAGCCTCAATGCCCAATCAGAAAAAATGCCCCTCGGCGCAACCGTGCAGGGCAACATTCAACGTCCTGAAAATAACACCTTTGTGGTCCCTGCCTCTGCATTAACAAGACATGGGCAGCAGCCCGCCGTGTATGTGGTTGATCCCAAAAAGCTCACCGTCGGTCTGAAAAATATCACCGTTGCCCGATACAGCGCGTCGGAGATCTTTATCAGCCAAGGTCTCAGCGACGGCGACAGAGTCGTGATCGCGGGTACCAACAAACTTCGGCCGGACGAGAAAGTGACAATCGAGGGGGATCGATAATGAACGCTGCGCCTCATCAAAAATTTAATCTTTCTGCATGGGCTCTGGCGCATCAGCAACTGATGATCTTTTTTATGCTGATCATTATGGCCGCCGGGGTCATGAGCTACCAGAATTTGCCCCGTAACGAAGACCCAGACTTCACCATTAAAACGGCGGTGGTCTCAGCCAGTTGGCCGGGAGCGACCGTTGAAGATACAACGAATTTCGTGACGGACATATTAGAGAAAAAGTTGCAGGAAACGCCGTGGCTGGACTTCATTGAAAGTTACACGCGGGCGGGCCAGGCGATTATCAATGTCAATCTCAAAGACAATACTCCCCCGTCTCAGGTGCAGCACATTTGGTATGTCGTCCGTAAAGAAATGACCGATGTGACAGCAACACTGCCCAACGGCGCAACGACACCGGCGGTGAATGACGAGTTCGATAACACTTTTGGGACGATTTACGGATTTACACGTGATGGCTTTAGTGAAAGAGAATTGCGGGACAAAGTCGATGATGTCCGCGCCGAACTGCTTTCTGTGCCTGATGTCAGAAAAATTGATCTCCTCGGTGTTCAGGAAGAGCAGATAGTGCTGGCGTTTTCATCGCGCAAACTGGCAGGCATGGGGCTTGATATGCAGCAGATCTCGGAGGCCTTGCGTGCTCAGAACGCCGTCACGCCTACTGGCACCCTCCGCACCGACCATGAACTGATTGACCTGCGGGTCAGTGGCGCCTTCATCTCCGAGGAGAGCCTGCGTAACGTCACTCTGCATATCGGTAGCCGGTTTGTACCCTTAACGGATATCGCCACGATCACCCGTCAGCAAGCCCAACCGCCCTCCCCGACATTTCGCGTTAACGGGCAGCCCGCGCTGGGCCTGGCGATTTCCATGGCACCCACGGGCAATATGCTTCAATTTGGCCAGGCCATCCGGGCCAAAATGCAGGAGATCAGCCGCCGCCTTCCTCATGGTATTGAAACCACCACCGTTGCTGACCAGTCGGTGGTGGTTAAAGATGCCATTGGCAGCTTTATACACGTCCTGCTGGAGGCGGTGGCGATTGTGCTGGCGGTCTCCTTTGTCTCTCTCGGGTCGCGCGCCGGGCTGGTGGTGGCGGCTTCGATCCCGATTGTGCTGGCAATGACGTTTATAGGAATGGAGATAGCAGGTATCGGTATGCAACGCATCTCTCTGGGTGCACTGATTATCGCGCTCGGTCTGTTGGTTGATGATGCGATGATCACCGTTGAGGCCATGGTGTCGAGTTTGGAAAAAGGCGTTTTAAAACAACAGGCGGCCACCCACGCCTGGACCACCACCGCCTTTCCAATGCTGACAGGGACGTTGGTGATGATAGCAGGCTTCATTCCCGTGGGCTTTGCCTCCTCCAGTGCAGGTGAATACTGTTACTCGCTGTTTATCGTGGTACTGATTGCGCTGATCTGCTCGTGGATCGTCGCCGTGCTGTTTTCACCGTTGATTGGCGTCTGGCTGCTGGCGGATAAACCCAGGCAGCACACTAACAAAGATGGCCGGATTGCCCGTGGCTACGGATCACTGCTCAACAAAGTGCTGGCGAACCGCGGTATAACGCTTGGCATTGCGCTTGGCCTGCTGGCGCTGTCTATCTTGGCGTCAACACGCATGGAAGGGGAATTTTTCCCTGCGTCAGACCGCCCGGAATTACTTGTCAGCCTGACGCTACCGACCAATGCCTCTCAGGAGGCGACGGCACGCCAGGCAGAGCGACTGGAAGCCATTCTGAAAACCGACAAGGATGTAGAACATTTTTCCACTTATGTCGGTTCGGGCGCGGTGCGCTTTTACTTGCCGATGGACGTACTTCTGAATAACGAAGACACGGCGCAACTGGTGGTCGTCGCCAAAGGCTTAAAACAGCGTGATGCGCTGCGGGCCAGACTGCAAAAAAGGCTTCAACAGGAATTCAGCGATCTGACTTCACGCGTATCGCCTTTGGAGCTGGGACCTCCGGTTGGCTGGCCGTTGAAATATCGCGTTTCGGGCCCGGATATCAGCCGGGTACGCGATATTTCGCTCGGGCTGGCAACGCTGGTGGGGAAAAACCCCAACACGCGCGAAACCAACCTGACGGCGGGCGAACCGGCGCGCGTGGTAAAAGTGTCGGTGAACCAGACCGAAGCGCGGGCGGTGGGGCTGAGTTCAGAACAGGTCGCCAGCAGACTGGCAGCCATGTATTCAGGCACCACCATCACCTCAGTTCGCGATCGAACCCGGTTGGTCGATGTCGTCTTGCGCGGCGTGGACCGTGAGCGTCGCGATATCGATACCCTTTCAACACTGCAATTCTCCACCTCGGACGGTAACGCGATTCCGCTACAACAGATTGCCAACATTTCCTATGGTATTGACGAGCCTGTGATTTGGCGCAGACAACGGGTACCTTTCATTACGGTGCAAACCGATGTCGCTCCCGGTATTCAGGCGACAGCGGCCTCGGAAAGTCTGGCGCCTCAGATCGCGAAATACCGCGCATCATTGCCTGCCGGATACGATATCGATGAAGCCGGAACCGTGGTGGAGTCTGACAAAGGCAACAGTTCTGTGTATAGCGCGCTGCCTGTTGCGGGGATTATCATGCTGATTTTACTGATGATTCAGTTAAAGACATTTTCCAGAATGCTGCTTGCTCTGCTGATGGCTCCGTTCGGCATGATCGGTGTTGTGGGCGCCATGTTGCCGACCGGAACGCCGATGGGTTTTGTGGCGTTGCTCGGTATCATCGCGCTGGCAGGCATGATTATTCGCAATGCGGTTATCCTCATTAGTGAAGTGGATACCCATCTCAGTGACGCAATGGCACCGGCAGACGCGATCATTGCCGCAGCAAAACACCGCTCCCGCCCCATTGTGCTCACCGCCTGCGCGGCAATTTTGGGCATGGTCCCGATCTCTCAACAGGTATTTTGGGGGCCTATGGCCTTCGCGGTTATCGGCGGGCTGCTGGTCGCCACCGTGTTCACCTTAACCGTTCTCCCTGCCGTAATAAGTGTGGTGCTTCAGTGGGAACAGCGAAAAAAACACCACGCACAATGACATGAATAAGAGCAAAGAGGGCAAGGTGATATCGATGTCACCCGATGAAAGCCACATTCATACTGAGAAGGTTTTGGTTTCCAATTTAGGGCTTTCATTCCTTGGTCTGAAATTCAGAAACCGCTATGCTGTGGAAAATGACCGACACCGAGATTCATCCTGCTCATGGCAAAGAAAATTGAAACCGCACCTTCCGTCTTTGATCATCTGAAAGATGACGACAGTTTTGACCTGTGGGGCCGCTCTGGCCTCAGTACTGCGCTTAACAAAGCCAAACCTAAAACGCCGGATAACGACGCAATAGCCGCTGCCCGCAAGCTGATTAACGGCAGTAAAGATCAGACGAAGTAGTTACTGCAAGTCAGGTAGCCCCTTGGCCCCATCGGGTCGGGGGTTATCACTCACGCCACGTGCCGCTGCAATCCTCATCACATTTACCAAAAATGTATCAATTTTTCTCATTCGCCATCATTGGCAGGTTCTCAACATCTTCATTTTTAACATTCACGGCTTTATTAATGAACCGTTAGAGTCATAGATTAGTTTTGTTAAATCCTTGCTAACCTGTGCGTAACGCCATCAAAGATGGCAATAATCAGCCACATTGCGCGCCCTAAAAAATATCTCTATTCCTCTCAACCCCCCCCGGTTATCTTCGTCTGTCCAACTTGCGCGGCTCACTTAACACAGTGTTGCTATGTGATTTTTAGTCGGCGTTTTTTGCTGATAATTTAACCGAATCAATATTGACCTATCTTTCAATTTCACTTCTGAGGAACACATTATGATTGGTGCAGCGCAGGCCAGAGACGTGGTATCGATGGACCCTGAAATCGTCATGGCGATTATCGGCATGGCTGGCTGGGGCGGGATTGTCCGCTATATCATGCTGAGGGCCACCAAACCGGTAATGGCTGATATCTTGGCATGTCTGTTACAGATCGTGGTTTCCTGCTTCAGCGGGATGCTACTCAGCATCTGGGTACTATCGAGAAACGCCAACGACGACAAGGTGTTGATCATCGCGGGGCTGGGTGGCGTATTTGCCGGGCCAATCATTACCCTGCTTGGCAAGAAAATAACGGCCTTTATCGAGAATGCCACACCAGCGTCGAAATAATGGCGCTTATCCCTTCCGGGGCCAGTCTGTTAAACAGGCCCCGGGCATTAAACTGACGCCTGCCATTCCTTCCCGTCTGTTTCCGCTATAAGCATAGTCACTTCCAGTACTGGACATCTATACGTCCAAAACGTAATCTGAATTTTCATTGCAAATCATTCACTCAGGTTATGTAAGGAAAGCCCAGCCTATGCGCACACCCGTTCTCGCTTTTACCCTGCTCGCTACCTCGCTGTTTTCTGCGGTTTCCCATGCCGGTGCTACGCTGGACCGCGTGACGAAAACCGGTGTCCTGCATAATGTCATCGTTAACGACTACCCGCCGTTTGGCTTTATTGATGACAACAACCAGCTGGCCGGTTTTGATGTCGACGTGGCAAAAGCCGTGGCAGAGCGGATGGGCGTTAAGCTGGAAGTCACCGCGCCGGGTTGGGAAACCATTATCGGCGGCAACTGGCGTGGGCGCTGGGATACCTGTATCTGCTCGATGACCCCCAACGTTGAACGCGCCAAAGTGCTGAATTTTGTGGTGCCGTATTACAGCTCTCCGGCAGTGCTGGTGGTGAATAAGAGTGATGACCGCATCAAGTCCGCCGCCGATCTGAGCAATAAGAAAGTCGGCATTGGTATTGGCTCAAGTTATGAAACCTATCTGCAAAAAACACTGGTGATCCCGGGCACCAAGCCGATCGCCTTCCCGTTTGACAACGTGCAGGCCATTCCCAGCGACGAAGAGGTGGCGTTCCAGAATCTGGCCCTCGGCCCCGGCGTACGCCTGGATGCCATCGTCTCTGACTTAGCCACCGCCAATGCGCGCATCAAGCGCAATCCGGCATTCAAAATTGTCACCGAGCTGTACGCCGAACCAAACTGGGTCGCTACCGATAAGGGCGATGCCGAGTGGGATAAGAAAGTCGCCGATACCATCAAATCTCTGCGCGATGACGGCACTTTGGCGAAGATCTCCCAACACTGGCTGGGCGAAGACATCACCAAAGAGGCGCCGTAACGGATGGCGCCGCTTCCTGAGGTCAAAACTAGCCCGCCCGATACCCAGACCCTGCCACCTGCTGATACCGGCATGTTTACCAGTCCGCGTGCGTTTAAGATAAAAACTGCGCTTACCTGGCTGATTCTGCTCAGTTTAGTGCTGGGGCTGTTCGGCAAAATGGGGCTGCAATGGGATCTTATTGAGCAGAAATTGCCTTTCCTGTTGGGTCTGCGTCTGTCGCCGGATGGTTTTATTCAGGGCGCGGCGCTGACTATCCTGATCACCGCCTGTTCGATGTTTTTCTGCCTGTTTCTGGGACTTATCACCGCACTAGGCCGCATGTCGGACAATGCGCTGGCCTTCGGTTGCGCCACCTTTTATGCCTCGCTGTTTCGCGGTACGCCGCTGCTGGTCCAGGTGCTGATTATCTATCTGGCACTGCCGCAAGCGGGCATTGTGCTGGGTGCGCTGAGTTCGGGCATTATTGCGCTGTCGCTCAATTACGGTGCCTATCTGGCAGAAACCATCCGCAGCGGCGTACTGTCGGTGCCCCGTGGGCAGAAAGAGGCGGCGATGGCGCTGGGCCTCTCGTCATGGACGGTGGCCGTCCACGTCACCGCCCCGCAGGCGCTGCGCATCATCATTCCCCCCGCCGGTTCGATGTTTATTTCCATGCTGAAGGATTCATCGCTGGTGTCGCTGATGGGCCTGTGGGAACTGAATTTTCTGGCGCAGTCTTACGGGCGCAGCACCTACCGTTATATGGAAATGCTGGCCACCGCCGCCGCGATATACTGGATGATGTCCATTGTGCTGGAACTGTTCCAAAGCCGCCTGGAACGGCGCTTCGGGCAGGGTTATCGCCGTTAATCGCTTTCTAGAGCTTTCAAAATAAGTCGCAGGTATGCCATGTCTTTTCCACAAGATTTCCGATTAATTTCCTATTTATCGACACTGGAACATGCGGTGCGCTTTCCGCTGTCGTCCTCATACCCTGAATCGATGAACATCGATACGCTGTTTGAACTGGCAGGAATTGAACACCGCCAGCCGTTTATGCAGGCGATGCTCGACTATCCGCCGCTGCGCGGAACGCCGGAGCTGCTGGAGGCGATAGCCGGGACTTACGACAACGTCGACACCGGGCAGATCATCAGCTTTGCCGGTGCCGATGAAGCGATTTATGCCAGTTTTCATGCGCTGCTGGACACCGGCGATCACGCCATTGTCATCACGCCAAATTATCAGTCGCTGGAAAGCGTACCGCTGTCGCGCTGCGACGTCACCGGCGTGGCACTGGAGGCTGAAAACGGCTGGGCGCTGGACGTCGAAAAAGTCCGCGCTGCGCTGCGCCCCAACACCAAAGTGCTGGTGATCAACTTCCCGCACAACCCAACCGGCGCGCTGATAAGCCATCAGCAGTTGGATGAGCTGGTGTCGATGTGCCGCGAGCGCGGCGTGTGGATCTTCTCTGACGAAGTTTACCGGCTGACCGAATTCAACCCCGCTGACCGCCTGCCGCAGTTGGCTGACATTTACGAGCGCGGCATCTCGCTGAACGTTACGTCGAAAGCCTACGGTTTGCCGGGGCTGCGCATCGGCTGGGTCGCCTGTCAGGACCACGCCTGGCTGCTGAAACTGGAACGGATGAAGCAGTATCTGTCGATCTGCAACTCTATTCCCGGTGAGATGCTGACCACGCTGGCCCTCAATGCCCGCGCACCCATCCTCGATCGGGTGATGCAGCGCTCACGCGCCAATTTGCAATCACTGACCGATTTTCTGGCGCGCTACCCGCAGACTTTTGAGCTGACTTTGCCGAAAGCCGGGGTGCTGGCGTTTGCCCGCTATAAAGGTGCGGAAGGGGCTGAAGCTTTTGCCACGCGGCTGGTCGAAGAAACGGGCGTAATGGTGATCCCGTCCGTGACCTACGCGTCGGAGCTGACGCTGGTTGCAGAAGACTTTCTGCGTATCGGATTCGGACGGGCCAATCTCGAAGAAGCGCTGGGCGTATTCGACCGCTGGCTGGACCAGCGTTCATTCAAATAACACAACGCAAAAGCCCGCCAGAACTGGCGGGCCGTGATGAAGCGTTCAGACACAGGAGAACGTCACCCGAGAGCGGTTACTGACTCATCGCATCTTTTTTCATGGCATCTTTCGACATCGCGTCTTTACTCATGCTGTCTTTTTTCATGTGATCTTTAGACATTTTATCTTTCGACATACAGTCTTTACCCATCGCGTCTTTGCCCATCTGATCTTTACCCATACTGTCTTTTTTCATGCAGTCATGGGACATCTTGCTCATCGTGTCTTTAGACATGGAATCAGCCGCCTGAGTCACGCCAGCGAACCCCATCATTGCAGCAGAGACCATCATTACCGCCATCAGTTTTTTCATGGTATTTCCTTTATTTAAAGTAGGTTGCACCGTTGTGCAGGTAAAAAATCTCATTGAGCTTAGGGGCGTTATTGTTGCAGCCAGTTTGGAGACGGCCAGCGCGGAACAACCGGAGCGTACATGCAGTACGTGAGGATTGTGAGCACTGCCCGGATTCAAAATGGCAAATAAAATAGCCCCTTACTTAACTTCCGCCGAACCAGTTGTAACCCTGATCTTCCCAATAACCCCCGGTGTACTTATTGGTAATTTCAATCACTTCGATATGCTTTGGATTCTTGTAGCCGAGCTTGGTCGGCATACGCAGTTTCATCGGGAAACCGTATTGACGCGGCAGGATTTGCCCGTCATAAGTCAGTGCCAACAGGGTTTGCGGGTGTAATGCCGTCGCCATGTCGATGCTGGTGTAGTACTCATCAGCGCATTTAAAGCTGACATATTCTGCCGTGAGATCGGCACCAATCAGTCGCAGGAAATCGCCGAACGGTACCCCGCCCCACTTGCCAATCGCGCTCCAGCCTTCGACACAAATATGACGGGTGACCTGGCTGACCTGCGCCATCTGGTAGAGCGTCGCCAGCGACCATTCGCGCTTATCCAGCGCCAGCCCGGCGATCTTCAGGCGGTAATCGTTGCCGTTGACCTCCGGTGCTTCGTCTTCGGCGTAAAAGGCGTTAAACGGGAATGGCCGGGTGATCATCGACTCGGCATACACCGGCGCCAGCCGGGTTGAGCCAAACAGCCAGCCCTGCACGCGGTCGTTAAAGCCGGAGACTTTCACCAGCGCGTTTTCGACGCTGGCGTTGTCGCTGATGTCGCAACCGGTGAGCATTGCCATACCGCCGAGCGTCAGCCCCTGTTGTAAAAAACGGCGGCGTGACGGCGCGTCAAGATGGCGGATAATCTGCTTCTGCGCCTCCTGCACGATGGCTTCACTGTCTGACGAACTGAAAATCTGACGGATACTTTTTTTAATGATGTTCTTCATGGCTGTTCCTTAGCGTCCGCGCAGCATGGCCAGCAGGGTTTTCGGCACCAGCGCCACCATCATCAGATGCAGGGCGACAAATCCCACCAGCGAAGCCATCGCCAGGAAATGTACGTAGCGGGCGGTATCAAATCCCCCCAGCAGTTCGCGCAGCAGCGGAAACTGTACCGACTTCCACACCACCAACCCGGAGAGCACCAGAATGATGCCGTCGAACATCACGAAGACGTAGGCCGCACGCTGCACCATGTTGTAGTGGCGCAGATCGGCATGAGCCAGTTTGCCACGCAGCGCAGCAACTAAATCACGCAGAATGCCGCGCGGCGTCAGCGGCCAGAATTTACGTTTCATCCGCCCGGTGACGATATTCATCAGCAGATAAAACAGGCCGTTGAAACCAAACAGCCACATTCCGGCGAAGTGCCACTGGATGCCGCCACCCAGCCAGCCGCCCAGCGTCAGGCTGCGGGAGAAACTAAAATCAAACAGCGGCGAGGCGTTATAAATCTGCCAGCCGCTGGTGACCATAATCAGTACCGCCAGCGCATTCAGCCAGTGGGTCAGGCGCAGCCACAGCGGATGGACAATCTCCGGTTTGGCTTTGCTTTTTTGCGGTGAGAAGTCTGTGTGTAGCGTCATGGTTATATCTCTGCATCCGCCCTGTCGATGAAGCGAGTATTGAGCGGATTTGTTCCCCAAGACCTCACGCAAAGTTAAATAAAATGTGATAACTCTGGCTAAGGCGCTTGTGTAGACTGCAGGCAAGACCGCTGCCGCTGAATCAGACGCAGGACGTGATGGAAAAACCCAATGGATAAGCCCAAAAAGATTTTGATCGTGGAAGATGACAGCCATATCGCCGAACTACTGAGCCTGCATCTGCGCGACGAAGGTTTCGAGATAACCCATGCCGGTGACGGCAATCTGGGCGTGGCGCAGCTGGAGAAAGGCGGCTGGGACGCGCTGATCCTTGACCTCATGCTACCGGGTATCGACGGGCTGGAGATCTGCCGCCGCGCACGCAATATGACGCGCTACACGCCGATCATCATCATCAGCGCACGTTCCAGTGAAGTGCATCGCGTACTTGGTCTTGAACTGGGGGCCGACGACTATCTGGCGAAACCTTTTTCCATGCTGGAACTGGTGGCACGGGTCAAAGCACTGTTTCGCCGTCAGGAAGCCATGAGCCGCAACATGAAAATGGATGCCGGTACCCTGAGTTTTTCCGGGCTGGTGATTGACCCTATTGCGCGGGAAGTGGTGCTGAATCAGCAGACAATCGATCTCACGCCGCGTGAATTCGACCTGCTCTATTTCTTCGCCAAAAATCCCGGCAAGGTCTTTTCGCGCCTCAGCCTGCTCAACCAGGTGTGGGGATATCAGCACGAAGGCTATGAACATACGGTAAACACCCATATCAACCGGCTGCGCATCAAGATCGAAAACAACCCGGCCGAGCCGGAACGCATTCTGACCGTATGGGGCAAAGGCTATAAATTTATGTCGTCAGCGGAAGACGCGCAGGGGTAGATGATGAAAAAATTGACGCTTTCGCAACGCCTGACACTGGTGTTTATTGGGCTCTTGATTGCCTGCAGTCTGGTTTCCGGTTATATGCAGGTGCGTTCCAGCAACCAGTACAGCCAGGCGGTGATTCAGCGGTTGTCAGCCAATCTGGCGACGCAGATCGCGGCCAATAATCCGCTGCTGAGCCAGAACGGGCTGAACCCGGATGCGGTAAAGACCTTGTTCAACCAACTGATGGCGGTGAATCCGAGCGTCGAAGTTTACCTGCTCGACCAGGACGGCAATATTGTCGGCAACGCCGCACCGGCCGGCAAACTACAGCGTCAGCGTATAGATTTATCGCCGGTGCAGGCTTTGCTGAACGGGGCACAAATGCCGGTGTATGGCGACAACCCGCGTGCGCCAGATGCGCGGCAGGTATTCAGCGCCGCGCCGCTGAAAGCCGATGGCGTGGTCAAAGGCTACGTCTACATCGTGCTGCTGGGTGATGACTACTCGGCACTGGCCAGTAAGGCACAATATCAGTCAGCGGTTTATATGGCGCTGAGATCCGTGGGGATGGTGGTGCTGTTCGGCCTGCTGGCCGGAGCGCTGGCGTTTCGCTGGGTGACCCGCCCGGTGCGTAAGCTGACGGCGCAAATCGCCAACCTCGACAGCGGCGGCATGGAGGCCATTCAGGCGCTGGCCAAAATCCCGGTGCCGGACGGTCAGCCACGCGATGAAGTCGCCCAGCTGCAACAGGCATTTGTCGGCATGGCAAAGCGTATCGATCAACAGTGGCAAAGCCTGATGACGCAGGACCAGCAGCGGCGCGAGTTTATCGCCAATATTTCCCATGACCTGCGTACGCCACTCACCTCGCTGCACGGCTATCTGGAAACGCTGTCGATGAAAGCCGACCATTTGACCGCTGACGAGCGCCAACGCTATCTCAGTATTGCTTTGGCTCAGAGCCGCAAAGTCGGGCGTCTGGCACAAGAGCTGTTCGAACTGGCACGGCTGGAATATGGCGTGGTGAAACCGCAGAAAGAGCCGTTCTCCCTGTGCGAACTGGTCAACGATGTGTTTCAGAAATTTGAGCTGGCGGCGGAGGCACGCCAGCAGAAACTCACTGCCGATATCGCCCCTGGCATTCCGCTGGTCAATGCCGACTTAGGCATGATAGAGCGTGTACTGACCAATCTGCTGGACAATGCCCTTCGCCACACACCGGAGGGGGGGACTATCAGCATCCGCCTGTGGAAACAGAATCAGCGGGTGATGGTGGAACTCAACGACAGCGGGCCGGGTATCGCGCCGGAGCTGAAGGCCAATCTGTTTGTCCGCCCGTCGATCCTCAGCACCAACAAACACCGCGCCGGCGGACTGGGCCTGATGATTGTACGGCGAATTTTGCAACTGCACGGCAGCGATATTAGGTTGCTTGAACCGTCAGACAAAGGGGCCTGCTTTCAGTTTTCAGTGCCGGTATAGCGCCAGAGCGGCAATGAAAAAATGGGCGATCAGCGATCGCCCATTCAGTTTTCCCCGGTCAAGAGTGACCTTACCGCCAAAGACTATTTACAGGCTTTTATCTCTTTCTATTGTGACCATTCGCCAGTGAACTCAGGGTTGCCAGGTTCATTATTTTGGGTCCAATAATGAGGTTAAAATAAAAATGGGGCTGCAATTTACGCATAATGAATGCCTTATTTGCGTTATGTTAGAAGAGTGGAGCACTCTGTTATAGAACCTGTTTAGTATTTTGCAGGATCGCCCATAGGAGCAACCCAGCATTAACAGGGTAATGCGCATCTGCAAAACCAGTCATTAAAATAGAAACATCATTCATCATAAATATTTAATGAGGAAGATATCTGCATATAACAACTGACATTATCAACGGGAGATAATGTCGGCTTTATGGAAAAAATAACACTCAACCGTTTTAATGAAACGCATAAAAACGATTATTTAGTGGAATTAACGTCACTATGCACATTAAAAAATCGTGCTACTGCGAATAAATGTTAATTTATTTCAACACATCTTAACGACGAAACCATATTATATACGGCCTGAGACTTTACCGAGCAAGTCAGAAAACTGGCATAAGTCACTAATTTTTCGTAGAGTATTTCATCTGGCAGGGGAAACATCATTAATTTACTGTGTCGTTTTTGCATAAAATGCTCTGCTACTTTCCGTGGGAAAATAGATATCATTTCGCTGCTTTCAACCGCAGTGATCACCCCATTAATTGAAGATGAATCATAGATCACTTTTATCATACCCGTGTATTCACTGCTGACTTTGCAGGTAAAAGTACTTCTTCTTCCCTGTTTCTCGTTATGACAATAAACCGCATGAGGCAAGGTATAATAGTGATATAATGTAAAAAACTCCTGAGCAGCCAGTAAACTGCTATTACTACACACAACAACAAATTCATCATCACAATCAACTTCTACGGATGTAATGCTATTGTGTGTCAAAGGGAAATTACTCAAAATGATGTCATTGGATACCTGCAATAAATTCTTCACACAGTCATCATGATTTAATATCATTAAGTTGGTAAAAGAAACCAGAGTGTCACTGAAATCCCTCTGCTGATAAAATGTCTGAAAGTAGTAATTCTCCATCAGGTCAGAACACATTATTTTAAGTGTTAACATAGAGTGTTCTTGATGTTTAGCGGTATATACCACATCATCAATAATACCAATAGCGCGAGAAAATGACTCATGAATATTAGTCGCTATTGACGTAGGCTTCATACCTTGAGCCGTACGGGTAAAAAGCTCCAGGCCTAAATGCTGTTGCAGTTTATTGATAGAAAGACTGACGGCTGAAACTGAAAGCTCAAGATTTTCTGCAGCCCGTGAGAGGCTACCTGATACTATAACTTGGTTCATTATTTTGATCAGGTTATAATCAAACTTAGAGCTTTTACTGTAGTTCATTACTCTTCTCCGCTATGCAAAATTGGAGCGTACATCATTAACATTGTGGTGTTATAAATAAAGTAAAAAAGTCTCAATTTCCATATCACATTTCTATGTTTATAATATATGGCGAAATAATTAGTGATGAAATTATGAAAATTAATTTCACTGTTGATCGTGGAAAGATAATGAGATTAGACCTTGAATAATAGACCACACACTAAAAAAGTGTAAATATTGTTTATTATCAATAAGAAAAGTGATGTTCTGTTTTTTTTCTCAGCTTACATGCACCCGGCCTCTCATCCAACCATAGATGAAAGATTCATTACTCACTTTTCCTTCCGCCAGTTCCAGATAGCGTTGCCCCTGGCTGCAATTTAATGATGTCACTAATACCTCATCACCTTCTTCTCCCCGCAGACGAAGAAACTCTGACAACGCATTTAAGGTTGCCGGACCTATTTTTCCATCCACGCCAATATCATTATAAGCAGTGCTTTTCTGGTTATACACATTCAACCAGCGTTGTAACCATTTAATACCCACCGACGGCCCCATATTAGTCCCGGTATCACACAACTCCATCGCAACAGCAGGAGAGAGTGCATTGACTTTATCAAAACCGGGTTGGTACCAATAATTTTTCTCAAGTAAGGTATAAGCCTGCTCGCGGGTAAAATCCCGCATATCACCGGTATACCCATTATCGCGTGCCGTTTGTTCCGTTATTCCCCAATGAGTCGCACCACCTGGATCGTCAGGATGATTGACATATGCCCCTTCGTTTTCCAGTACAGCGTCGATTACAGGATTATTTGGCATGGTATAGCCCTCAGTTTATTTATACGATTTATTTATACGATAAAAGCAAAATATATTGCAGCGCCGGCAATCAATAGAGAAGCCGTTATACTAACCAGAAGTGGGAGATATAAAACCTTCGAACGGGGAACCCTCTCCTGGATCACATCGATTGATATCGATGTATTAACCCGGATCCCAGACTTTGGTACAGTAATAAAAAGCTCATCCAATCCCAGTGTTTTCAAATCCCGACGAATTAAATAGAGTGTTTGAGTCAGGCTGGCATCACTGGTAAATTTACTTCTTGCTCCCCATAACGCATAAGATATTGCTGTTTTTTCGATCACCTCATCCTTGGCATGTTCAATAATAAAGCTAAGGCAACGTGCTCTCATAGCAGTCAATTTAATATTGATACCACTATTTAACGTTTTTAATTCTTTGGTTCCTTCATTGAAAACATACTGACCATTTATAAGATAAACGCTCATCTTTAAAGACTCTCCAGACCGGTGGCAAACAGAAATCAGAAATCCATTTTTCGATAAGATTTATCGTATCTTCTTTTTTAACTTTCACCACATCCAATCAGAATATTATGAATAATTTTAGATATGTTGTGATCCTTTTAAAAAAAACAGGACCTTTTCAAGTTTAACTCAAAAACATTTTCACACTGGCTCAATATGTAAAGAACTGAATATTTAACTTGAATTATCTGGATTCATAAAATCCAGTTGAGTAATAGATGAAAAACTCACTTTATTATCCACTTAGCTGTGGCTCAATGATGTTTTTTTGAAGCAAAAAAATCATCTGCCTGGGCAAGTTACTTTCATTTCAAAAAGAGACTATTCCTCATATTTATTTTTGCTGTCAGATGATTTGAGAGAAACCCTTCCCTCCTGAATTATAGCGCCAGCAGCATAACGCTGTGGACTCCTCACTTTTATTCATATTCAGGAAAACATTATGACTACCAGTAAATTGATTAAAACTGACGCGTTGACTGAAGCATCTTATAAAGCCGATGGCTTTGATCCTGCTAAAGATACCGTCAAATACAGTTACACCTCTGCGCGTGTGGCCAAGCCGGTTTACAACAAATATGACACCACCAACAAACCAAAAGTTTTCGGTTACTACACTGACTGGTCACAATACGACAGCCGCCAGACCGATGGCGACGACACACCGTCGAACCGTGGCCGTGGTTATGATCTGGCTAACGTCAGCCCAACGGCGTATGACAAAATCATTCTTGGCTTCCTCGGCATTACCGGTGACACCACGGGTGAGAAGGCCGATGTCATCGCCCGCGCTGCCAGCAATTTGAATAAAGTGACCAACGAACCTACTTTCCTTGACCCATGGGGTGACTTCCAGACCAGTAACAACGTTGGCCTGGCAAATTCCGGCTGGGTAGAAATGGACGTGAACAGTGCAACACAGGCAACAGTAAAAGGTATCGTCGGTGGTCTGCGCGATCTGCAAGCCAAAGCGAAAAAATTGGGCCATACGCTGGCACTGTCAATGAGTATCGGCGGCTGGACCATGAGTAGCGGCTTCCACAATATGTCGAAAACCGCCGCGGGACGCAGTACTTTTGCTAAAGGGGTTGCCAAGCTGTTCACCCGTTTCCCGATGTTCTCCGAAGTGGATATCGACTGGGAATACCCTGGCAACGCCGGTAACAACAACGCCTATGGTGATGAAGACGGTGCCAACTATGCGCTGTTACTGGCTGAGATCACCAAAGAGCTGAAAGCAATTAACCGCAGCGACGTTAAAATCAGTATCGCCAGCTCCGCCGTGGTCGCCATTCTGGAAAAATCTGATGTCGCTACCCTGCTGAACAATGGTTTGTACAGCATCAACGTGATGACCTATGACTTCTACGGTACACCGTGGGCGACAGAACTGGACCATCACACTAACCTGCATGCGCTGATTGAAGGCGGCTGGGGTGTGGACACCATCGTCGATTATCTGCTGGCGAAAGGCTTCCCATCTGACCGTATTAACGTCGGTTATGCCGGTTATTCACGCAATGGCCAGAATGCCGTACTGGAGAGTTTCTCCCCGCTGAAAGGGACCTATACCCCGGAAGCCAATGCCGAAACTACCGGTACTTTTGAAAGCGGCTGCAGCGAATGGTATGACCTGATCAACAACTATCTGGATTTGGAGAACCAGAAAGGCCGTAACGGTTTCAGCGTCTATACCGATCAGGTGGCGGATGCCGATTACCTTTATAACAAAGAGTCTAAACTCTTTATGTCACTCGACACCCCGCGCAGCGTAAAAGCCAAAGGGCAATATGTGGTTAAAAAAGGCTTGGGCGCACTGTTTACCTGGACTATCGATCAGGACAACGGCGTACTGGTTAACGCGGCACGTGAAGGGCTGGGCTGCACCGTGGTCGATCAGGTGGTTGATATGGCGCCGTTCTACTTTGATGGCATCAACATCGCGGGCGAAGTGCCCGATGATGACAAACCAGCCACCAACACTACGCCGGTTGCCGATATTCAGCTTCAGGTGATCAGCGGTTCCAAAGTTCGTCTGAGCGGTGCGGCGTCCAGCGATGCCGATAACGATGCTCTGACCTACAAATGGGGCGTACCGGCTGGAATTTCCCCTAGCAGCACCACCACATCCACCATTACCTTTACTGCACCGACTGTGGTCAGCCGCGCTGAATTCCAGTTCTCACTGACGGTGACGGATACCCATGCCGCGTCTTCGGTTGCCAAACAATATACGCTGGTCGTATTTGGTGAAGAAGTTGTGGAGCCGGTTGTTGATCCGGTCGTCGATCCCGTTGTTGACCCCGTGGTTGATCCGGTTGTGGACCCGGTGGTGGACCCCGTTGTTGATCCGGTTAGCACATACGATGAGTGGGTTTCCAGCAAAGTGTACAACACCGGTGACAAAGTCAGCCATAAAGGCAAAGACTATGTAGCCAACTACTGGACTCAGGGTAACGAGCCAGGTGATGCACAGTTCACCGGTGAATGGGCGCAGTGGAAACTGCTGTAACCATTTAGTATTAAGAAACCAACGGGGCAGATTTCGCCCCGTTTTTTTTATTTTTACCGCGCACCCAGCCGCTGTTTTTCGGTCAGAAAATCAATAAACACCCGCACTTTGGGCAGCATATGGCGGCTGCTCGGCCAGACCACCGAGAATTTCCCCGTCTCGTCAAGGAAGTCCACCAGTACAGCCACCAGCGTCCCCGCTTTCAGCGCATCCCGCACCAAAAACTCCGGCACATACGCCAGGCCCAGCCCCTGATTGACAGCCTGTAGCAGCGCTTCGAGATTATTACTGCTGAGTGCCACCGGTAAATTCAGCGGCGGCTCGCCGTTGAGCGCCCAGGGCTGAAACTGCCCGCTGGCTGGAAAACGGTAACGCAGGCAAGCGTGGTGTTCGAGTTCGCCCGGTGTCTGCGGTGGCGGGTTCTGTGCAAAATAGGCCGGACTGCCGACAATCGTAAAGTAAAACGGCCCGAGCCGCCGTGACATCAACTGTGACGTCGCCAAATCGCCGCTACGCACCGCCACATCGATCCCTTCGGCAATCAGGTCCACCATGCGGTCACTGAAATCCAGCTCAAGTTCTACCTGTGGGTAGCTGCGCATAAAATCGGCCAGATGGGGTAATAACATGCGATAGCCAATCGCCGGCATACTGACCCGCAACTTGCCACGTGGCTCCGCGGAGACCCGCGACATTTCCTGCTCAGCCTCTTCCATTTGCGCCACAATTTGCTGGCAACGTTCGAAAAATAGCTGACCCTCGTCGGTCAGGCTGATGCGACGCGTGCTGCGGTTAAACAGCCGAACGCCGAGCTTTTCCTCCAGCCGCGCCACGCTTTTACCGACCGCCGAGGCTGAGATCCCCATACGTTCGCCCGCTGCCGCGAAGCTGTAGTACTGAGCTGCCCGCACAAAAGCCAACATGCCGTTAAGATTTTCCATGAGGGTCTCCGTTGTGGTTTATCACTGCGCACTCGAGCTTTTTTGTCCGTAATCATCGGACTGTAAGCCTGTTTCAGCAAAATTGCAGACATTTTATCATCGTCGCAACCTTCCTTTTATGGATACGACCATGACTCAACTCACACCTCACCGTGCCTCATCGTCTTCACGCCAGCTCAGTGTGCTGCTTACCGTCTGTCTGGCAGGCGTGATTTTGCCGCTGAATTTTGTCAGCGGTGCGGTCGCCACCCCGGCCATCGCTCGCGAGCTAGGCGGCAGCGCACAGGCGCTGAGCTGGATAACCAATGCCTTTATGCTCACTTTCGGCTGTTTTCTGATGGCCGCCGGTGCGCTGGCCGATGAGATTGGCCGCAAGAAAGTGTTTATCAGCGGCGTGGCCGGGTTTGCGCTGCTCTCGCTCCTGCAAAGTTTCAGCACCAGCCTGCTGGCGATCGACCTGCTGCGCGGCACCCAGGGCATTGTAGCCGCCGCCGCTTTGGCAGGCGGTTCTGCGGCACTGGCACAGGAGTTCGACGGACCGGCACGCACCCGCGCCTTCAGCCTGCTTGGCACCAGTTTCGGCGTCGGGCTGGCATTCGGGCCTTTTGTCGCGGGTCTGTTGATTGAACACTTCGGCTGGCGCTCGGTCTTTTTTTCCTCTATGGCAGTAGCCCTGCTCTCGTTACTGGCTGGTTCATGGCGTATGCAGGAGTCACGCAATCCCGATGCGCAAGGCATCGACTGGCCGGGCACCCTAAGCTTCACCGCCATGCTGGCGTTGCTGACCTGGGCGCTGATGGATATTCCGCAGTACGGCCTGCGAAGCGCGCCAGTGCTGGGAATGCTCGGTGGAGCTACGCTGCTGCTGGCGCTGTTTATTGCCGTGGAATTGCGCGTTAAGCACCCGATGCTGGATTTGTCACTGTTCCGTTTTCCACGGTTTATCGGCGTGCAGGCCCTGCCGCTGGCGACCGGTTTCTGCTTTGTGGTACTGCTGGTCATTTTACCCATGCAGTTTATCGGCATCATCGGTCTCAGCGAGCAACAGGCCGGGCTGATGATGATGGCGCTGTCACTTCCGATGCTGGCCGTGCCGTTGATTGCCGCATGGCTGACCCGCTGGATAAGCGCAGGTGTGCTCTGCACTTCAGGTTTAGTGCTGGCGGCGCTGGGTTTGTGGTGGCTGAGTGTGGCGGTCAATGCGCAGAATTTCACGCAAATGATTTTGCCGATGCTGCTGATCGGGCTGGGTACTGGCCTGCCGTGGGGTCTGATGGACGGGCTGTCAGTCAGCGTGGTGCCAAAAGAGCGCGCGGGTATGGCCACCGGTATTTTCAGCACCACCCGCGTGGCCGGTGAAGGAATTTCTCTGGCCACGGTCGGCGCGCTGCTGGCAGCCTTTATGTATAACGGACTGGCGACGCATTTTTCCGGCGCAGACATCGCACAGGCCAGCCAGCGTCTGGCAACCGGCGATTTACACCAGGCTCAGCGCCTAATCCCTGGTGCCAGCGTGGCACAGCTCCAGCAGATCTATGCCACGTCACTGCATCATCTCTTACTGTGTCTGATGGCGATCACGCTGGCCTCGGCGCTCGTCGTGCTGCTCGCGCTGGCCGGCAAAGAGACCACGCCCGATACGGCTGGGGTTCAGAACGACCTGGCACCGTGATCAGAGCGATGTGATAGAGATCATAAAAAGGTGAACATCACCAGCGGCGATCCAGATCCTGTGCGTAGAGTCGGATCGCACGCTGGTATGACTGAATTTCACTGTCTGCACTGGTATCAGCAATCACCTCCAGCAGTACCGACATCGCAGCATGGTGATCAGCCAGGTTGTAGAGCGTCATCGCCAGAAAAACCCGCATCTCCTGCGCATCCGGGAAAACCTGCATTGCACGTTCGAAAATCTGTTTTGACGCCTCAAACTGCCCCAATGTGCGATACGTACTGCCCAGACCTAAATAAGCGCCACGCAGATCTTCCCCGGTTAACCCGAGATCGATGGCCGCCAAATAATAGGCAACCGCCTGAGACTCCAGCCCCATCGAGTCATGAATGCAGGCCGTTTCATAGTGCACCTTCGCCTGTTGCGGATACTGTGCAGCGAGGGATATCCACTCATTCCGGGCCTGTTCGGTTTTCCCTGCCTGACGTAATTGTTGTAAAACAGTGTTCAGATCCATCTTTCACTCCTTCTCAATGCGGGCTAAATGATTAGTAACTTAACTCAAACGCTCACTCTGCCTGGGATTTAAATGCTGCAAATGATTATTTTTAAGGTTTAACAGCCGTAAAATACCATTTATTAGAGTTATAAAGCTTTTTGACAAAAGTGTCAGATAATTCCTCTTAAGTTAAATTTATTAACTTATATTTAACTATGTCCCCGAGTCTCATGGTGCTGTTACTGAAAAGAAAACGGCCCACATGCAAGGTTCAGACTGGCAATGCCAGTGATAATTCCCCTAATAAAAGGGGAAAACGGACAAAAACTGATTTTTAAAACGCAGCCGCATTTTGTCATTGAGCTTTTTTAGAGTGTTACCACCAGAGGATTTCCACATGCACGGTTAGTTGCATGAATAAACAGCCTTACACGTTGTCATTGGGAGTCATCATGGACGCAAAAAAACAATCCTTTCTCACCTTATTTTCCGCGGCTCTGCTGACACTTTCAGCTGGCGCTCACGCAGCAGGCACCCTGACCGGTCAGGTCGCCGTGCAGTTAACTATCAGCACCGGGTGTACCGTTGGTAACGGCACCGCCACCGGCGGCACCAACCAGTGGGGTACGTTGAACTTCGGTAACTATGCCGATTTAACCAGCGTGATCAACGGGACAGTCTTTGGCGCCGACGGCACCAATGCGGTCACCATCACGTGCAGTACCGGCCTTAGCCCCACGCTCTCCCTTAACGGCGGACTGGCCCCCAGCGGTGCTACCCGCACCATGACCTCCAGCGGCAACAGCATCCTTTACCGCCTCTATTCCAACGCCGCACGCACCTCGGAAATCGCCATCAATACTCCGGTGTCTTTTACGGCGAGCACGACGCCGCAAAATTTCCCAATTTATGGTCGCGTGCTGCCTGCTGATCAGACCAATACCAGCCCCGCAGCGGGCACTTATAACGATACCGTAGTTGCCACGCTTTCCTGGTAGCACCTGAATATGTCAGGGCCGTTTACGGCCCTGGATTCACGATTATTCAGAAGGAAAGACCATGGACGCCAAGGTGCTGCTGCTTTTTTCAGCCCTCAGTATGCTGCTTGTTCTGACCGCAGTTCCTGTCAGTCAGGCCGCCACGCTGGGGGTTACCGCGACCCTGCTGCCTGCCTGTACCGCAGGCACGACCACCTCTGGCAGTACCACCTTCGGTACGATCAATTTCGGTAATTACGCCTCTACCACCAGCGTGATTAATGCCACCAGCGCCCAGCTGGCGGGATCAATTCGCGTCAACTGTGTCAACGGCCTGAGCTATAAAATTCTGATGGATGGCGGCAGCAGCGGCAGTGTGAGCAGTCGCAGCATGGCTAACACCACCAATGCCACGCTGAAAGTGCTTTATAACCTCTACACCAATGCGACCCGCTCCACGCTGTGGGACAACACCACCGGCCTGAGCGACGTCGGCAACGGTGCCGATCAATGGCATACGGTGTATGGCCGCGTGCCGTCACAAACCACACCGGCAGCCGGTGTTTATCAGGATACGGTGAACGTTACCGTCAGCTGGTAGTGGGGAGAGACACGATGCCTGAGCGGTACCTGATCACTCTTTTTACCCTGCCGCTGCTGCTCTGCTCTGCCGCCGACGCAGGAACCGCCATCCAGAATTTCACCGTCAGCGCCACCATTGTTAACGGCTGCGCCTTTGGCAGCTCCGTCACCAGCCCGATCACCAATCTCGGCACCATCAATTTTGGCTCGCTAGCCTCCGTTCCCAGCAATCTCGACATGGTCAGCACCACCGGCGCGGGCAGCGTAGTGGTGACCTGCACCCCAGGCGCAACACCGACGATCTCCATGGATTACGGCACCCACGGCGGCAGCGCCACCCAGCGCTACATGGTTAACACCACAGCGGCCACGCAGACGCTGGCCTATCAGCTTTATCAGGATTCAGCGCGCAGCAAAGTCTGGGGAAACGGCGCGCTGGCGATGACGGTCAGCAGCTTTCCGGCCACCACACAAACCTATCCGGTTTATGCACGCTTATTTGCAGTGACCACTTTACCCTCAGCGGGAACCTATACCGACACGGTGACTGTGACATTAACTTATTGAATGATCAGGATATCAATCATGCATTACACCTTTTTTCGCACGGCGTTACCTTTGTTCACTTTGGGCCTGTTGGCCAGTCCAGCCCCGGTTTGGGCCGCCAGTTCAGTGCTGGTCTGGCCGGTGTATCAAATCATCGAGTCGGACCAGAACGGCTCTGCGCTTTGGCTGGAGAACCGCGGGGCCGAACCGGTATCGTTGCAGGTACGGGTACTGGCCTGGAAGCAGGAGAACTTTAACGAGCGCTATGCCGACCAGAGTGACGTGGTCGCCAGCCCGCCGTTTGCCACCGTCGCGCCCGGCCAGCGTCAGTTGATTCGGCTGATCCGCAATACGCCCGTTCCTGCCCACACCGAAAAAGCCTTTCGTATTATCATTGATGAGATCCCCTCCCCGCTGACCGCGCCAGCCCAGGGGCAGGATAAAGCCGTGGTCGGCCTGCAGTTGCAGATGCGCTACCTGTTGCCGCTGTTTATGGATGGCGAAGGCATCTGGACCAACGATCGCACCGACATCAAACGCGACAGCGCCACGGCGACGAAACCGGTGCTGCACTGGAGTATCGACAGTGCGGGCGGAAAAACCTTCCTGAAAGTACGCAATACCGGCGTGGTACATGCCCGGCTGAGCAACGTGTTCTGGTCCAATACCGGCGATGCCAAAAAGGGCGTGAAGCCGATGGTGTCCGGCTTTATGGGTTATGTCTTGCCGGGACAGGAGATGCGCTGGCCGGTTCCGGCGGGCCTGCTGCCGGGTGGCCAGCTTAATGCGCAGATTGCCGATAACACCCAACCGATTGTGGTCCCCCGCGGCGAGTAAAGGCGGGAGCCGCAATACATGCAAACCCGAAGTTTTAGCCTCAGAACAGGCGTTCTTCTTCTGACCAACGCCGGTGGCTGCCTGGGCCTGATGTATGCGGGCAGCCTGCTCGTGGCTCCGTGGCAGGCACAGGCGGCGGAATACGGCGCGCTACCGGACGCCCCGCGTGCAGCCCCGGTGGTCACTGACGCGACCTATTATTTGTCGATCGTGGTGAACGGCCAGAGCGACAATCAGGTGGTGCCGGTGGTCTATCGCAATAATGCCTATTGGGTGGAAGCCGGGGTGCTGGCGAAAAACCATGTGCGTCTCAACGGGCAGCAGCAGGGGCTGGTGAATATCGCCAGCCTGCCGCAGGTCAAAGCCCAGTATGTCGCCGCGACCCAGCAGTTGATCTTACAGGTACCGGATGACTGGCTGCCAAAACAGAATGTCAGCGGCGATAACCTGATGGGATATACCCCGGCGCAAAGCAGCACCGGGCTGTTATTCAACTACGACGCTTACTACTCCGATCCGCACGACGGCCAGCGTTCGCTCGCGACCTGGATGGAGCAGCGCCTGTTCAGCAGCGTCGGCATTCTGACCAACACCGGCACCTGGCGTTATAACATGGAAGGTTCCCCCGGCGATGTCGACAGCACCTCGCAGGACGGATATATCCGCTATGACACCTTCTGGCGTTATACCGACGAAAAAGGTCTGGTCAGTTATCAGATGGGGGATTTCGTCAGTAACTCGCTGACCTGGAGCAACTCGGCGCGCATGGGCGGTTTACGCATCAGCCGTAATTTTGGCGTGCGCCCGGATCTGGTGACCTATCCGCTGCTGCAATACAGCGGCACAGCGGCGGTGCCCACCACGGTCGATTTATTCCTCAACGGGTTCAAAGCCAGCAGCAATAACCTGAACTCCGGGCCGTTCACCCTCACCAATGTGCCCTATATTAACGGCGCCGGTGAAGCCACGGTGGTCACCACCGATGCCCTCGGGCGGCAGGTTTCCACCAGCGTGCCGTTTTACGTCTCCAATACCCTGTTGCGCCAGGGCCTGACTGACTTTGACCTGTCGCTCGGTGCGGTGCGGCAAAATTATGGTGTCAACAGCGCCGACTACTCTGACGCGGCCTTCAGCGGCATTTACCGCTACGGCATCACCAATTACCTGACGATCTCCACCCATGGCGAGGCCACGCAGGGCTGATGGCTCCCCACAAAATGCAGACAGGCATAGCGGGATATGATCTACTTCGTGCGCCAACAAAAAGTAAAGGACCCCGGCTATGCCTGTCGCACAAGTTTGCCAGAAATTTCTCCAAAAATCCCTTTCCCATATTCATGTTTATCGGCGTGACGCCTTGATTTCTATGTCTATGACTTTAGTTCGCGGGGCATCTTTAACCCTCACCAGCATAGGGCGCTATTTGCCCGGTTCCGCAAAAGTGAAACATAAAATAAAACGCGTCGACCGATTAATGGCTAATCCTCGCCTTCA
>NZ_RCZD01000008.1 GCF_006438725.1 Ewingella americana
GAATATTGCTTTATCGAAGTTGATTAGAGATATCGCTTGATCACCATGCTTCGATAATATGATTTCTTTCGGACCGACCTGCTCTTCGAGTTTCTCTTTAGGATCCGACTTATCTGGATTTTGAATAGGTGGAGGTGCATGTCTATCAGGATCAGAAGATTCCACTCGGAGTCTCTTCTTGATATTCTCCATCATTTTCTTCGGCTGCTCAGATAACATCAACGAAAGCGGCATAAAGACTTTATCAGTCTGAGTAATACTATTGTCGGATTCTTCTTTATCATCAGAGCCAAGCATATCTCGAGTCCAGACAATACCCATCGAGCGTTCGAACCGATCCATAATATTAGAATGTATCTTAGAATTTAAAGCTGCTTTAATCTTCGCTTTAAATCTGGTTGGTTTCCCTATCGGAAGCTCACAAATGTATGTGAATTCTGATAAATTTTGGAGAACCTCCACTAAAATATCATCACTGTTTGACAAGAATCCTAAACTAACAACTTTGGCATAAATCTTATCAAAGACGCTACCAGGAACTTTCAGCAATTGGAGATAAGCGTTTAAGCACACTGCAACTGTAGGCTCTTCTACAATAAGGATAGCCACTAGCAAACAGTTCTTAGACAGTTTCGAGTACTTAGAATTCATGTATCTGTAAAGATCAAAACGCTGACTGTCTAAGAAGTTTACTTTGAATCCGTACATGCTGAAAGATATTGGCTCTTCTAACAGTCCAAATTCATGATCCAAAATCATTGAAATTCGGTTAAAGATTCCCCCTGTCAGTGTTTGTCAGACTATCTAATATAGCATCATTGTCTGATTCAACATCTTCTGGCAGTGGCAGAATATCTAAAGAGGCTTCGCGCACCCATGTTTCAAATTTCAGGTAAGCTGCTTCGGTCAAATTCTCAGGGATCTGGCCAATAATCTGAGAAAGAATCAGATCATAGAAGCTCAAGATACTTTCAGCATTTAGCTTGGAGAAATCAGAAGTGGCCAGAGCAATAGCAATTTCTTTCTGCTTAGGTTCATTACAGATTTCACTGAGAGGTTTGCCATTCAAATGAGTAGTGCAGGAGGCGAGCAGACAACGACGGAAGAAGCGAATACGACTGGTAGCTCCTTCGGACATTTTATCCGCGTACAAGGAACTCCAGTCGTATTGCGATGCGCTAGGCAGCGAGAACCTAATCTTTAAGCCCTTACTTATAGCGATTTCAGTTGATGCTTTGAATGATTTGAATAAGTCAGGTAGTTCGAACATCTTCCAGTCCCCAAATAGAATCTATACCTAATTCTACTGGATGTTTGAAAGGATGATTCCTGGAGATGCTAMTGTTGGGTTGGTCTGAAACTTCTTAAGAGCATCCAAATAAAACGCTATAAAGTCTGAATGTTGCTGAGAGCACTTCTTCAAACGATCAGAACGAATCACTGATTGCTTCATAAGGTCTGAGATCAGTACCACTCTGGATTTTCCATCCAAAAGGTAATCACCGAGACATTCTTTCAGGTACTTGTCCGGAATTGCGATCAGAACAGGAACTTGCTGATATACAATTTCGGGTTTAGGTGGTGGCAGATTGCGGGTTCCATTGCAACCACTAACTACCAGTATTGTTGACAATACTAACAAGCTCTTGAGGAACCGGCACGTTAAGAAGAGCTTTAGCCGTTTTGCCATTGAAATTCTCCCCACGTTGTTCACTTGGTTTATTACCTTGTACTGGTTTATTATCAGGATCTTCTGAGGTTTGGGGCTGAATTTGTGTAATGATTGAATCTGTAATTGGAGGACAGTCTAAAGAGGCCATCTCCAATGAATGCAGAGAGTTTGACGTGGTTGTATCAATGTCATGTTGTTTCTGCTCGCTAATTACGAGATCGCTCCATGTACCTTGATAGTAACCATTAAGACCTTGAGTAACTTTACCGTTATTCTGATTGAGTTTAGTCAATCGGGCGACTTCAGCTTCGGAAATATCGAGCTTACCCTTTACGGCAGCATAGTTCGCATCCAAAGTATTGTAATCACCTTTCTTGTCCACATACATGATGCCTAAGATCAAAGCAGCAGCTAATAAGGCTACATTCCCAATCAAAGATATCTTAGTCGTTAGACCGGTTAAACTACTAAACCATTTCAGCATAGTATTATGTTCCTACTGTTTGTGAACTACCTACCCTTTAATTCTACAGTAGATTAAACATAGAAAAAGCGGAGACTGAGCTCCGCTTCTTTTATATAGAATTACTTAGTTGCTGATATTACCAGTTGCCAGAAGCTTTAATACGCTCAACGGCATCTTTTAGTTCGTTAACTTTATCCAGACGTTCCCATGGAACATTCAGATCGTTACGACCCATATGGCCATAAGCAGCCAGCTGTTCGAATTTCCAATCGCCGTAATTGGCCATTGTCAGTTCGTGACATGCACGAGCACGGAAGCTGAACAGTTCTTTAACCGCTGCAACAATGATGTGCAATGCGACTTTCTCAGTACCTTTACATTCCAGTTGAACACTGGTAGGTTCTGCTACGCCGATTGCATACGAAACGTGAATAGTACATTGATCAGCCAGACCGGCAGCGACAATGTTCTTCGCTACATAACGGCACAGGTAAGAAGCTGAACGGTCAACTTTAGACGCATCTTTACCAGAGTACGCACCACCACCAATAGGGCAGAAGCCGGCATATTGGTCAACCGCGATTTTACGACCAGTCAAACCAGAATCACCAACAGGCCCGCCAATTACGAAGTTGCCAGTTGGGTTAACCAGGATTTTGATCAGTTCCAGATCATCAGTGTGGTTGTGTTGCAGAACCTGATGTTCACACAGAACAGGGAAGATTACTTTTTCGATCAGCAGTTCGCGCAGTTCTTCCTGAGTGATATCTTCGCTATGCTGCGTAGAGATCAGAACAGTATTAACGCCGGCAAAGGTCAGGTCGCTTTCACAGTAATCAATAGTTACTTGTGATTTAGCATCAGGACGTAGACGCAGGTCGCCAGTAGATTCCATATCGTTACGGATCAGTTCCAGACGTTGCAGCAGGCGGTGGCTCAACAGCAGAGGCAGAGGCATAAACTCAGGAGTTTCGTTGGTAGCAAACCCAAACATTATTCCTTGATCCCCAGCTCCTTGCTCATCTTTAGACTTGCGATCGACGCCTTGATTGATATCCGGCGATTGCTGACCCAGCAGGTTGATCAGGGAGAAAGTGGAAGCATTAAAGCCCAGCTTATCCGAATCGTAACCAATACGTTTGATAACGCCGCGAGCGATCGCACGATAATCATCATTGGTCAGTTTTGCTTTGGAGGTGATTTCACCGGCCAGAACAACAGAGTTATCTTTAACCAGAGTTTCACAGGCAACGCGCGCTTCAGGATCAACACTCAGGTGAGCATCAACGATAGCGTCAGAGATTTGATCACAAATTTTATCGGGATGTCCCGAACTCACGCTTTCTGACGTTAATTGAATGAATTGCGAACCCTTTCCGGTAAAACTTGAATTATTGGAGGTCTGAGTCATTTATAAAAATTCCTGAAGTTTCAATGATAAGCCCAAGAGGCCACTAAAGTTGTCTTAATCATAATTTAAATTACGATAAAACTATTATACTTGAATGAATATCAATAAAATCACTATCTTTAAACTCTAGTATCTTAAACGTGGAAAAGGCGACCACTAAGGATCGCCTCTTAATATTCATTGTTATCAAAATCCAGATGATAGTAGTTAATAGTCGTTATTATCAAAGTCCAGACGGTAATAGTTAATATTTTTAGCTATTTCGATCAAGAAATCAACTCGAATATCTTCAGATTTTAATGCTTGCACATCTTCGGATTCGATAAACGATTTGAATAACCGCAAATCAACTAACACCCCAAGATTGGAGAATTTTGCAATGCTTGCAGGATCTGGACTTAAACTATTAAAGTGTTCAAACCAGACAATAAGATTTGCATCTGGAGTCTCTTCTACTAGAAGAGGATATTCTTTTCGATTGCGCTGAAGAATATCTACGAGACTTTTTTGCTTATTACCACCAACGAACAGCTTAGCAATAATTAGAGCATTGCGAGCTGTTCTGAGATATTGAAAGCTCTCACCTTCGAGAGTAGTAAGCAGACGGAAAACTACCACTAAAGTATCCATAATCTCTTTAAGAGGCTTATGACTATATTCGTTGGCAATCTGATCCAAGGTTAGGTTGGAAACATTAAACTCGGTGTAGATATCATCTAGCATTCTATCAGTAGAGTTAGAGAACAATATGGCGGTTGGAGCATCTTTAGCAACAGCTCCAAGAAATTCCTTAGCTCGTTTTTCCAGAAGATTGAACACATACTGGTTCAGAACTCCAAAAGCTGAATAATCTCTCAGACTCTCTTGGCGGTTATAAATACCGTCCAGCTTTTCATCCAGATATTTACCGAAAGCAGCTAGCTCTGCATTATTTAACTTAGCTTGCTTATTATCTAGAAGAATTACCATACCGACCAAAGCTTCGAGAACAGCAGCATTGCTTAGAGAATCGAACAGAGTATCTAAACCTGCAACTTTGTCATTAAGCTGACCATACATTTCAATTTGCATCATTCAGCATCCTTATGCGCGTAATAATCCCAGTAGCTTTCATATATAGCTTTACTGGGACAAATTAGTTATTTTAAGTTATACGAATACTAATTATTCTGAACCGTCATCATGTAATCCACCAACAATAGAACCATCTTTCTTGACTCGATAATACTGCTGACGAGGGAAACCCTTTGGAATACACCAGAGTTCTTTCGGAGCATCATAATCACTATGTGGATCAACTAGATCTTCATAATCAATGAAGTCGGTCATTGGTTGAGTGTTCGCTTTAGAATACTGAAAGATTGGAACCCATTCTGAAGTTTCTCTCACATAATTCCAAAGAGATTCGGCAAAGCCAGGAATAGTTAATAAGTCTTCTTCAGAAACATGCGAATCATTAAGGCAAGTCTCAATACCGTCAATGGTAAAATTCAATGAAGGTGCATCACGCAAATCCATATTAGTCAGGATTTGCTGGAGGGTGTAAGTCTTACCGCTTTGTGGTTGAATTTTCATATCTAATACCTCGCAAATTGATTTTAATTATCTAACTTCTTATACTCTATTATATGAAAATCCAGCTCAAATGTCAAGATATACATGGAAAAAGGGGCATTAGCCCCTTAGATAGTCAATTTAGAGAGATCGGTTATTTGCCATCTCTTGCGTTTTCTCTTTGAACCTCATCAACACTAAATCTACTGATCCAGTGTCTGAGATAAACTTAGAGAGGCTGTCATGCAAGAAATGAATACCTTGATCTGACATGCGATTATCGGCCATCTCAAAATCCAACCCTTTCAGGAAAACTTGCCATTTAGCATTAGTGTTTAATAACTTGATGGTTTTTTCCAGATGATGCTGATAATGCTTTTCTTTGAACGAAGGAGTGCGTTCAGCATTTATAGTAGATAAGTCCATCAGATTTCTCCAGTGGTATGGAAATCGGCAATGGCTCGACCACACAGATCATCGACAACATCTGGATCACACAAGAGCGATAGCATTTCCAGCATAGTGCTAGACACTTCATGAGATAATTCATCGTGAATAGCATTTTTCACAAATTCAATATTATCAAATCTAAGCAATTGAATCTGACGTGCTAATGCTCGAATAGCAGCAACATCACCAATAGTTAAAGGAACTTTATCCGACATGAACTTTCTCCGCAGACAATTTCAGAGCCTGAATATGGTTTTTAAGCAGCTTAATCAGACACTTATGTCCAATAGTTCTGGCAGAAGTATCTCCCTCAAAAGTAGCTTTACCTTCGCAGCGATCTAGAAAAAGGTCAATCTGGYCGGCCAATTCGTGACGTTCGACATCAGTTCCCAAATGAGTTGCGGCGATTTGTTCAAAGTCTTCTTGTAATGAGATCAGAGTACAAATACCCGCGTCTGCGTTTATATAAGGGAATAGCTCAAGAAGAGCCAATAGACGATCTTCAACATACTTAGGAATTCCTGGATTAGTCGACATAAGTCCCCTCTGATTTAGGAGAATCGATGAAGTTTCTGATTTCTTTATAAGACGCTGAATTGAGCACCTTATTGATTCGCAAGTGCGACTGGAAATTACGAATACGCGTTTTAACCAGGAACATTTCGGTTGGTTCAGTTGAAGTTGCTGTAGCATTCTGATCAGCGGCATCGAAAATCTGATTAATCCGAACGACAATCATCCCCAAGATAGCTTGGCTCATAACCGCATCTTCTTCGAAATAATCATTATCGAGCTTAACTTCAAGTTGGTAGCCTACAACAAAATCTTGAATAGCGCTATTCAATAGAGATATTGGAGTTGAGCTGCCCTGTCGATTAACATAAGCGAGAACCTCAAGTAAATGTCTGCACAAATCAACACGTTGCTGGATTCTTTTCGGATCATTATTAAGATTATCGAGGTAGTCATTGCCACGATTGATCCAAAGACCCAAAGCTCGCTGTTCAGCTTGTCCGGCAGTGGTCGCAGAATTAATCTTATCTGATTCAGACTCAATAAATACAATTGGGCCTTCACAAAGACATTCCGGATTGGTGCAAATCGCTTTCACCCATTTAGAGGTGTGCTGATATTTCAGATTTTTGCTTGAACAGAATGGACATTTCGTTTCACTCAAATCAGTAGAGGGCATTAGAGGTATCCTTTTAAAACGAATTCAGACAAACGACCTTTGAGCATTACTTCGAGTTCACCTAACTCATCCATGGGTGGAAGCTTATCCAACATGATCCCAAGAGTACGTATGAAATTGTATTGCTCTTCTTTAGAAGCAGTGGATTGTTTCATAGCAATCGACAACTTATAAGCAACATTTAAAGCTATTTTCGGAGCTAGCAAATGAGTTATTACACTGAGAGCAGCAATCTCTTGCTGTAATTGTTCGGTTATGGCATTTTGCATGTCAGAAATTGCCCCTCTGTCAAAACCATGTCACATTGTAAAGCAGTCAAGAAGTTCATGTTCTGCTTATACATTTGAATAGTTGCAGAACTAGATGCAATCTGATGTGGATTAATTGTTGGACGGATAGCATCACTCACGAACGTTTCCAAAGTTGGGCAATACTCAGGCATCACCAACATCTCAGGTACAGGTCGAACAAATTCCACAATGGCAGTATTAATAGCGGCAATGCGTTCTGGAATGCTAAGACCTTGAGTATTTTCCAGATCTTTTAAGAGTTTATCCGTGTTCAGAGACATAGTAAATCCTTATAATTTTTGTTCTGATTCTACAGTAATAACATCAGCTTCTTTGGTGCATAATACTGCACCACCAACACTCAGCTTGAACTGATTAACATGGAATTCACCACCAAGGACTTGATGCTTATCCAATAATTGCCAGCCAGTTTTCCGACTGCAAAATAACGWATAACTTTGCGGCATTTCAGCCAGCATGGTTTTCTTACCATCGACTTCAACTTCAACGTCACGATAAGAAAATATTCTTGGAGTTAGCATGGTCGTAGTCCAGCCACGGCTATAACAGAAGCCAGCATAGATAGCAACGTCTAGTGGATCACCTTTAGCTACGTGGGCAAGAAGCTGGTATTTGCATTCAGCTTCCCAATCATTGACTTTCCAATCATTGTTGTAGCCATATTTCAGTTGAGACTTCAGAAGCTTATTTGCAATAGCTTCAGATAATTGCTGCAACATCTGAACAGAATCTGAATGTAGATCATCTGGAACTTCGATAGTAATCTTAGCCACGATTTTTCCAATCCTTATTAAGGTTTTGTAAAGCAACAATCCCTAAATAGTAAAGACTACCTTTAGCAGAAGTATCTTTCAACCAAGGAGTGTCGTTGCTATCATAAGGATCTTGTGCCATACTAGCTCGAATATTCAAAAGAATGGTATCCAAACTTTCTAGCAAATCATAGAACTGCTCTTCAGTATAATCTTCGGTTGCTTTATTGTCTTTATTCATAAAAACAGCGAAGTATTCTACTGCCAACTCAATAGTTTGAGAAAGCTTCAAATCGTATTGAACAGCGGCCAATCCACGAATTCTCTTATACCTATCAGTTTTATTCACAGAAATATCCCTTTTATCCTTTTCAATTAATACGAAATAAACAATAAAAAAGGAGACCGAAGTCTCCTTTGTGTTGCTTAGTTACTAGCTTAAGTCATACTAGATCAGTTTTGTACCGTTTTGACCGGCTTCTACAAACTGATCCAGCGTGATTGAACCGTAATTATGTACTTGATTATAGAACGCTTTCAGAGATGCCAACATCATGCTGTTCACATGCTCTTCCGATTCTTCTGCAGAATTCAATACGGAGATTAGACACTGTTCAATCTCCGGATACTGATCAAAGAAGATTTCAGGTCGGATTTTCTTAGCATTCAAGTATTTCAACACAAGAGAAAATGTCTTAGCTACGCGAGTCTTACCATCTCGATGATCTAGATTGAGGTTGAAAATACCCATAAACAATGCTTGATCCAAATTGTCAAGTTTCATATTATCAGACATCTGTTTAGGGAACCCAAGAGCATCAGTCATTTTGCCATGAATCTCTTCRGCGAATTTTTCCCAATCTTCTGCAACACGAATTGGTCGCTGTTCGAGCAAATCATTTACCGCTTGCGTGAGCCACTCTTGAGCATCTTTGAATGCACCCGTAGCGCCCGCTGAGCTATCCTTAGCCACTGCAAGGTAGAATTTCCACGCCGCATTAATATTTGTAAGATCAGGGGCAAAACAATGATTCCAAAGCGCAACAGCTTTTGATATTGCATCTTCCCGCGAGAAGGCTTCATTGACGGCGAGTTCATAATCAGAGTCTACCAGTTCACGATTAAAGAAAAAGACAGTCGGACCACATGCACTACAAGTGTGAATCTGACACATAGCATAGACACCTTTACGTCCATGCTGATCAAATGCTCCATCCATGACAGAGATGCTATGTTTTTTACAGAAAGGACACGCTACATTAGTTACTGGCTCACGAGAAATCATGCTCTTACCCATTCTTTGCGGAAACGTTTTAAAATGCGGCCAATTTCGCCACCAATTTTATCGATTGCTATTTCGGTTTCCTCATGGTTTAAAGAGTTGAAACCCATAGCGGCATGTAGAGGTCCATAGACGTCCACATAATCTTCATTAGAGTATTCGGCATAATCGCGAACCCTCTCATACCAAACCAGCCAATCAATCGCGTGCTCAGGAGTCTTAGCTTTATTGACTCCTTGCCAGAGTTGAGCACGAATGCTGATTCGGATAGTATCAAATACAACTGAGTGATCGTCCAAACGATTAATCGGAATTAAGCGACCTTCAAATGAGAGCAAGGCCATCTCATTCTTTTCAGGATCCAGCATAGCGCTTGGAAAGCTCAGATGCTTCTTAACCTGAGAGATAAGTTCGTGCATCGCATCTTGCGGAACAAACTCAGCAGTTTCGATAATCGCAATCGGCTTAATGCTATGAGTCCAAGCTGGCGCTGTAGCATCTGGCTTATCTTCGATCATATTAAAGATCATTTGATCCTTCTTCATGATTAATCTCTCAGAGGTCCGAACAAGTTTTCGGGTAATGGCTTATTAGCCTGAAGACATTCCAACATTGATTCCAGATTCTTAATAGCTTGAGGTTCCAATGGCGAAGTGAAACCTCTTAGATCTTGCACAGGCATTGAACCAGATTCAATAACGTCACTGATAATGCTCAAGAGGTCATGACGGTTATGGTCGTTTAGTTTTACCTGACGAGCAACCAATTCGACATAGCAAGAGGTATATAGCAACACTCTTCGGTTTGCGCCACGCGGTGCATTGTCCATTTGACGAAGTAACTGATCAATAAAACGATCACCCCTAGTCTGTAGTATGCCAGACAAGAATGCTTGAAGATCGATTAAGAATTCAGGGGAGCCAACTGTGGTTGCAACCAGTGGATATTTCTTAATGCGAGTCGGATTATAAGTGAAGATCTTATCCTGAACTTGCACGAAAGTTGGAGCAGTGTGCAGCGTCGGCAGATCCATCATTTCAGAAACGATGTTAGCTGCCAAAGACTCGATATCTGAATAAGCATAATGAGCTTTAAACTCGGTAAGGTTCAAACGACTAACTGGAATAGTGTCTTTCGAAATAATAGACATTTCAGAAGCTCTCATTGATTATTATTACCTTTTAATACGAAATAAACATAAGAAAAGGGGCTGAATGCCCCTTTATTGTCTTATGAAATCCCATTAACCTTTCTGGCTAAGGTAGATAATTTGACTGAGATGTTCGCGATTCTCTTCTGGATAAGTTCCATGTTTTTCTAAAGAACTCTCACATGCCCATAAATAGAGTTTTAGAGTTTCGTAGCGTTCGTTGTTAGCTTCCGGCGTCATTAAGAATTCTTTGAGCTTCAAATGAATAGCTTGAGCTACTAATGCCGGATGAGTTACGCGACGTGATTGGTTAGAGCTTAACCAAAGTGCCCATTCTGGAATGTTATCAAAGAACGATAAGGAGCCAATCAGTTCCGCCACTTCAGCCGTCTGATCATTTTCACCAATCTTAGATTCTAGATGATCTAGATAAGCTTGAAGTTCAGTGGTTTTGGAGGTAGTAACAGTTTCGTTGAGGTACATTTCCAGCTGGAATGCAATCTCTTTATAGGGGAATTGTGGATCTTGTTCTTGAGCATGGAGAGTTGAAAGAGAGTCTACCCACTGATCATGAGTAGTAAAAGTCTTGAGAGTTTTCAACAATGCTTGATAAATAGGGGACAGCTGCATATAAAGACCTTATTCGATAATATTCTTATCTTTATATACGAAACAAGCATAAAAAAAGAGACCACTGAGGATCTCTTTTTCTTTCTAAATTATCTATACGATTAAATTCTAAGAATTCTTCTGATTCTCAAAAATATTTTTAATCATACCAATACTGCGGCGCACTTCTTTTTCTGAATTCGACAATGCAACGATTGCTTTCTTTATTTTGTCTTCAGTATCCAGCAAAATAACAGTATCAGCATTAATGTGAAGTAATGGATAATCGATTAAATTCACTTCACTAGTGAACATATCAATACCATATTGACCAATAGTTTCCAACGCTGCTTCTGAAACTGGAGTAATAGCCAGCAATGCAGAAGGACTATCGGAATCTTCAATATCGAGTACAAGACCAGCATAGATATCTAATGGAGCCTGATACCCAAGTATAAGATCGCCAATAGCGATTTCTCCAGCATAATTGCTGAAGCGTTTGGTTCTATTGATCATCAGTATCTAATCCTTAGTAACGTAACCCTTCGGGAACTTCAGACTCTAATAAGACTTGTGCCCCTGAAATCCAGTCCAGCTTAGAATCATCAATACGACGAACCCTGAAATCTGGAAAAGCAATTTTGTGCTTAATAATGGTAACAATGTTTGCTTTCCAGTATTGTCCGTTGTAATTTATGTACACAACCGCCTTTTCAGAGATCTGATGTAAGATCTCTCTGCGCTTTAAAACTATTTCGCGCATACCGCTTGCTATAGCATCCATGTAAAACCCTCTTTAACTTATATACGAGTAAAACATGGGAAAGCCCCCAATCAAGGGGGCACTTTTTACTACTTTCGATTAATGACGTTTTGCATTAACCAAAACAAAGGATCCCATGACCACACCAACTTTATGAGTCCATGCGTTCCAGAATTCAATACCCTGTTCCATTTTACCAGTTTCTTTATTGGTTTCTGACCAAGGACTTGCGACTTCAACGCTTGGCATACAAAGTGCATAACGGAAGCCTTCATTATAATCTTCAAGACCAGAAACGATCTGATACCCTTCTGGAACTAAGTTCTGTTTCGCCAAATACTTGAGCAGGTTATCTTCTTGCTCATAAGAGATCTTATCATAAGTGATACTCATGAAGTTGCATTTGTCTAAATGATATTCCCATGCACCCCATTGATCATCTGCAATGGACATACCTACACCACCACACTCGATAAATTGTTGCTCGAGCGTCGGATCTTGAATACGCCAAATGCCATTACCATCTCGCATTTTGCGGGGGAACTCATCCCACTTTAAAGATCCTTCATACTTATTATACTTCTTATCGCCATTTGAATCTACTTCAGATGCAATAAGCTCACGCATTAAGGAAGTATGAAGGCCGATCAATACTGGATTGTTGATGATCAAACCCTGACCGAAACCAATGTTACGTTCGATACCTTTTTCCATTAACTTTTCCATTACGTCTGGACGAATAAAGGTATTCTTCAACATAACCGGCTGGGAAACAATACCCATCAAACCATCTTCTTTCTTCAACCAAGTTGAACCATAGTTCTCAGTGGCCGCTTTCAACAAATCAACATCATTGTTGAGATAGTCCAGCATAGGATCAGCCGATGCTGCAACCAGATGTTTCTTCTTAGACTCGATCAAAGAATCCAGGAAGTCTTCCATTGCAAAACTGCATTTAGACTTCATTGCGATTAATTCTTCAAGAGACAACGAATCCAGCAGGCCATTGTTTGAAACTTCATTTGTATCTTCAATTTTGATCTTACGGCTCATTTTAATACCTCGCTTAAACTATTTATTTATTTTTATTAACCATTACATATATAATAATGGATTTCGGGCTAAAACTCAAGAGTTTTCACGTATTTAAGCCCGATTTAAGCGAGTTTTACTGATTTCTTTTCAGTATAAGTATAGCCGAACATGATAGCTTTTTGATCTTGACGGTTAAGAGATTGTGGAACAGTTACTGGCTTGTTTTTCTTGATCATTTTCTTGGCTCTCTAAAATAGGAAAAGCCGACACTGAGGCCGGCTTAATGTCTTATCCAATAATACGATTATGAAATATAATCTGAAAGTATTTCAAAGAAAGCATCGAAGTTGTGAGGGAGCTTATGGTTGGGATAATTATCCACTATAGTGCGCATTTCGTCTTTCAAACGAATGAGAACATCTTCCTTGCTCTCTCCATCCAAAGCTCGAATGTGCATCACCTTACCCATAGTGAGCAGATCTACTTTATAGCTTTCGTACTTGTCAGCCGAATCATAATAGTAGTAAGCCCAAACGTCGCTGGTAGGTAATTCAGCTTTAGTAAACTCGCGAACCACTCCGTTTTCATCTGCCAGAGAGAAGCCATCAACCAGACAAGGATACCATGCACTATCAAATTTAACGAATGCGATATCACAAACGCTGTAGTTCTTCGCAAAGCTATCGAAACGATCAGAATAAGCTGCCTTTAATTTAGGCATAATCAGATTCTGATTAATGTAACGAAGCATATGGGCATCGCCAGTAAACTTAGACAGTAATGACTCTAAATCTTTCAAGTCTTCGATAGTAGCCATGCTCATTCATCCTCAAAACCAATCTTAATTAAACCAATATACGATAGTTTATTCGAGATTATCCAGAGGGACTCGGTTCAATGTCAGGGAATAGTTTTGGAATTTATTATTCAAAATTGGTAAACTGAAATGAGCATTCACTAACTGAGTTACATAAACTCGACAGGTGCCCGATTTATCCCATACCAGAAAGAATGAATTCTGGCCTTCGATATCGAAAGGACTAATTTCACTACCATAAGAGATAGCATTTTCACGCATACGTAGAGCTATATACTGAGCTACTGCCACGCGATCGTACAGAACCTCTTCTTTAAGATCACGAATTTGAATCTGAGTATTAGCGTATAACGAATCCAGCCACTCAATGGGAAGCGAACCACCTTCATCATTGGAAATCAGCAGAGTACACTTACGGCGAACATTCCAGATAAGAATAGCGTCACGCAGAAAACCTTCAGCTTCTAGGCCGTAAATAGGACGAACTTCGGTAACAAGTTTGCGCAGAAGTTCGTGCTTAGGAGGTAACAGTTTCAGATCAGCCATTATTTGAGTATTCTCAGCATATAATGAGTACTGGTCTCACGACCATCCAATGAAGGAACTCGATATTCAATTACCATTCCTTCGGTGTCATAGGCTTGGCATTCACCCTTAGTGTTCCAAACCAAGAAATACTTAGCGACGATATCAATATCGTTCTCAGGAAGAACCTGTGCATTAATCATCGCAGCTTTGATGCCTTTCAGGGCTTCTTCACGAGATGGTGGATTGTACGGTTCAGTTGCAGGGAATTTTGTTACCATAATATCAGCCTTCAAATTCTACGACAGTAATATCAACCACTTGTCCAGTTTTCTCAAAGTAACATTTCATTTCTAATTCAAGAAGTATATTAATCACTTCCCAATCACCGTTACCGAGTTCTGATCCAATTTTGGCCAATCCAATTTTAGACTGGCTGAACCCCCAAACCATTTGTTTGAAGACTTCATGAATTGCATTATAGCTGGCCAAGTCCGACGCATCATTATATCGACCATATTTATATTGCGTATAACTTAATACGATAATGCCTGTGCTACCACATTCACGGTCAACAGTAATAGGCAAACAAATGCCCAGCTTAGTACGATCACCTTTCCGGCCAAATTGCAAATCTCTTCTTTGATATTCTGGCCAACGAGCCATTACTTTACCAGCTAAACCTTGTTCCGGACGACAGAAACAATGGTTGCCTCCGGGATAAATGATATCAAACTCTCCCTGATCAAAGAGAGTTATGACATCGCCAGTCACCACTTTGGGAACGATGTCATAAGTCACTTGACCAAATCCCTCGCAAGTTACACAAGGGATTGGTAGTTCTTGAGCATCGCACTCAATGTGACCGTCACCTTTACAAGTTGGACATTCTAAGTTGACGGTTTTCACGATTAGCCCTGAAAGTGCATAATGACGCGAATATCTTTGGGTGCGTACTTACCCCAGTTTTCAAATGCTTGTAAAGTCTGCCAGAACTTAACACCCAGTTCTTCGCGCAAAGTCAGACCAGTTTTGATCGCTTGATCATAGTGAGGATAATTCAGCAGCTCTTCGATTGTAAAGTGAGTCAGGCTGTGATCATCTCCAGCGAAATAATCTGTAGGATCTTCGCGAGGTTTCCAGCCCCAATAACAACCGTCTGTCGGCTCTTCATTAGGAGAACCAATGTACATGCGAATAACCTCTTCGCCTGCATTATCGGGAGCGCCGCGTGGGATTGCTAAAGGAACTACGCCGTCTTTATTGCGAACGTTAGCGAATAAAGCATAAGCAGCATAATTTGCAGTGGTGAATACACCCTCGTTCAGATTATCATTATCATCGTAAGGGTGTGGGATATCCGGCGGTAAGAAATCCGCCATTTCCCATTGACCTTGTTCATTACGAACTTCTACTGTTGATTTATTGTATACGCCCACAATAATTACTCCATAGGTAAACTGTAATCACCGTCATATCGAGGATAGAGATAACGGAAATTATTAACTTTGTCAGGGTTTTTGAGTTCAAATTGCTTAAATGCAAAAGTCCCATAAACATAACACTTTTTAGGACTAATTCGATATAGAGTCATTAAGCGATTAGCAGATATAAAATGACGATCTCCATCTGTTTTACTGACCACTTCTTCTGGACAAATGATGTATATAAACATGCTCAGCCCTTAATGAGAGAATCAATCATCTGAGCAGCTATATCTTCATCTATAAATGGCCGGATCTTACCTGAGATGTTGCTGGTGCAAAGATGAGACACTTCGGCGATTACATGACGAATAGAGGGATACTCCCGAGTTCTAATATGACGAATTTCACCATCGTTGATATCCAAACTATATTCGTCACAATCAGAAATCTTCAATGAATCATACATGTATAGCGTTTTTGCGACATTGTTCTTAATGCTTCGAACAATAGTTGGATAAGCCATACCATCTTCGACATAATAAAGAATATCACCGACTTGAACTTTACCCTTCAGATCGGATAATTTGCCCATAGCAGCTGGAATCAAGCTGGCATTCAAGAATGCTCTTATGCGATTAGCAAGCTGAACATCCATATCAGAGGGGTCTGTCAATAATGAAGTCAGGAAGCTGACAATAAATCCGTAAGGGATTTTCGACAGATCCTCTGAATCGAACGCATAGAAAGCATTACCAAAAGGTAGAAGCTGATCAATATTGATTTCTACCTCATGCTTCTTTTCATAATGCTTAGCAATAATGAAAGTTGTATCCAGTTCAACTCGAGAACCTTGTACTATTGCAGAATCACCATCAGCAAAATGAATGATACTCTTCTTTGGAATTGACTCCGGTGTAAGTCTTAGAACTCGTTCCATATTTTGTTCCTAAAGAAAAGGCCAGAATCATTACCTAGAAATATTGGTAGCAATTCCAGCCTTTAATCATACCCAAATCATATATAAAAATACGACTCATTTTGGAAATCTAGGAGTCTATTCTTTAACTTCTTCAACCGGAGTTACGTAAAAACCGTTCTGATAATTAACGCTTACCTGCTGGGCAACTTTCCAATCATTAAATCCGCCATAACCTTTCTCAGCAGCCAGCTTCTTAATTTGGGCGAAGAACGCATCTTGGCTTTCAAAATCTTCACGACGGATCAGATCATTCACGATTGACATAACGCCTAGGCTATATTTGTCAAAGGTAGAAGCATCTTCAGCATCAGCATAAGGGAAGACAACATCCATGAATGGATAATTCGGAGCGGTCACAATGACTGGATAAACCCCTTCTTTACCGAAAGTTGTGAAATATACGTCACCGGCTTTTAACCACTGTTTAAAATATCGATCCGCCATCTGGAAAATATAACCAGTACGCTCTGAAGTAATAATAGTGGTCGCTTTTTCAAACACATACTGCCGAATAATATCAAAGGGAGTAGTTTTACCAGATTCTACATCTTCACAATCTTGGCGGAAATCATCGGCCATAGAGCTCTGGATAAAACGTAGAGGATCTACAGTATTAATTTCATCGAAGACACAGAAGATTTCAGCGGAGGGGATAATAAAGGGGCGATGCAGAGATATTTCATTTTCTAGCAAAAGTTTGCCGGAAATAGCATCAAGGGAGACAACTTTAGTCATCTTCCCCTGATACAAGACTGGGCTTTCTACTTGGATACCGGAAAGCTGTACTGATGTCAATTTATCTTTGTTAAACATAGGATTTATCCATTACGTTCTATAATAAATCCTAATACGAACAAACTAAACCGTCAATATCATTCGTTTTAGTGTCCAAGGAATTCGAGCTTCGTACACTTGAGTCGGATACCAGCTGGACATCAGGCCCATTAAGGTAACAATGCAGACTCCACGAAGAGCTGAGGTAGCAAGCCAGTGCAGGAACGAGTACTGGAAGAGATCGTTAATGATAAAACCAAAAGCGATACAGATAACTAATGCCGCTACATAAATAGTGAATTTAATCATGATACTTCTCCTGTCAAGCTTGCATAGAATTTACTAACGTTGGGATTGTTCAAAAACAGGGCTAAGTTTGAGTCTTCACCTTGTTTTGAATATTTGCCGATCTTGATATCTGATCTGTAAGCCAATAAGAGCTTAGACAAATCACCATATGCAAAGCGATCGGAACTATAATAACCGATGATTTGACCACGTAGTGGTAAACGTTCACGAACTGTCACATCATCGACCGGATAATAGATGTCAATCCAACGTTCATCTTTATTTGCGGCTTTTACCAGCCCAGCTTCAACCAAGCTAGCATTATTCCGATGGATTAGAATGTCACCCGCAAAGAAGTGATTGTGCATATGAGCAGCAATCTCATCCATGGCTTCATTCATATCAGCATGAGGACAATCAACGGTAAAAGGTCGCAGAGTGTGGATAAAGATATCTTTAAGAAGTTTCAGAGTACGCTTAGTCTTCTCAGGATTAAAACGGAAAGTTTCCATTTTCTTGAGAAGATAGCCGGCAATGTCAGGACAAGCATGAGCATATTGTCTGGCTACGAAATCGTCTGAATAAAGGAACGCCAATCGCGGAGTATTTTCGAGCGGAAGGTTCTTATGAATAATCAGATTATTCAAAACTAAATGCTGAGTGAAACGCTGACGGGGAGCATATTCAGAGGATTTTACTAGATACTCCAGCATGAAGCAACGTTTGGTTTCGTCGAAATGAATATCTTGGATATTCGCAGGAATAAATTTGTCATGGACATCTTCATCCTGAACTTGAAGGGGAATTTCTCGAAGTTCCTGGAGAGTTAATCCATAAAAGTCTTCGATTGATGTATCATAAGGGCTAAGCAGTCCGCGTTTAATTTCTGGTCTGCGTTTACCATAATAATGACTAGCATGTGGATTCATCTGGATACCTTGGCAAGATTATATAAATCAATTAACTATAATCTAACCTGATTTTACAGATGAAAAGGCCGACATGATATCAGCCTTTTAACATTTCAGAGATTATTCATCATCTTCAACTTGTTCGATTGTTCCATCAACATCCGCTAAACTTATTTGGTTAATATCGCAACCATACATTTCAGCTAATGCAGGGAAATACTTAGAAGTATAATCTTCATTAGATTCTATGCGAAGAAGTTCTTCCATTGGGATATCTAGCTTAGCTATGACATCATAATGAGTAAAACCTTTAGATAAACGCCAAGCTGCTGCTATAGTTATCTCTTCTTCAGAATTAACCATAAGTTTAACAATTTTAGATGGGATAGTAACATCCTCATTATTCACAGATTATCTTCCTAGTAATCGTAAAAATTCTAAACGAAACTTATTTCCGCTTATATAGAATATGGATATACGATACTTAATACTGAAAGAAAGCCCTCCTTGGCCTTCTGGAAAATAATTAGCTATCTGTGCAAAGAATATAATCAAACTCGGTAAGAGTACGAACAATACTACTACCATATTCTTCTTTCAAAGGTGACCAATTAACATCTCGAGTCTGGAAACACTGCTTAGAAATATTTTTAAACTTCAGCTTAGCTGCGGCAGATGCAGCAGTTGAAAACAAGAAACCATTCAGACGTTGCCAGCTAAAGGTATCATTGCTAGGAATGCGACCAAACACTAAAGCTTGAGTAGATCCTTTATCAATAGACATCAGAGATAATCCAACCAGATTGGAACGACGTTTCTTAATAAAGTCACGAATTTCTTGAACGCAAGAAATCTTATCTTGAGTTGCGAGAGGAGCAAACGCTTGTTCTACGGAGCCTTTCTGAGTAAGCCCATAAAACTTGTTCGCTTTAACTAGAGATACCCATTTCCAGAAATCGTCGAGTAAATCAGCTTTGTTTAAGATATCAAACAGGAAAGTTGTAATCGGATAGTGTGGGATATCCTGAGCGCTTACAACGGTAATTTCGGGAGTTTTCTTCAGACCAAACCAGCGATTGCCAGAAAACTGCACTGGCGAAATGCCAAGGTCTTTAATCAATGCTGCCAGAGTTGGAATTTGATATGCAGCAGTAATGCTGGATGCATAGATATTATCTGATGCAAGAACTTCATTAATTGCAGCTTTAACGAGAGTAGACATAATAGCTATTCCAAAGGGTAATTAAGATACCTCTTCATTTTATACTGAAAATTCCCTGAGTATTTCAGGTATAAAAAAGCCCCACTGAAGAGGCTTATACTAAATAGTTACCGGCTCAGCTCAGGACGCGTACCGGAATGGCTGACAAATCTTTAGCCAGTTCTGCATCGTCTGGAGTGCTCATAGCGGAATAACCTTCACCATACTTATGAGCGAAGTCCGGCGCCAGAATTTCTGTTGGACTGATTTCAGTCATTTTAGTCTGAGTCAGTTCAAAGAAAGTATCGGTCTTGCGATCATAACCGTATTTGAAAGGCACATACGCTTTATAGTCTTTCGACGCAGCTTTCATGCCTTCCAGAGTGCCAGGATGTTCTTTATCCCAACCGATAGATACTTCAACAGCTTCACGCGCTTTGTCAAAGAGTTTCATCTGGCTGATTGGGCACTTACGGTTATCAGCAGTGATCAGATAATAAATATCTGTTTCTTTGTCATAGTCTGCAATCCATAACGGGTAGATTGCACAGTCAATCGGTTTCCATTCACCACGAACGCAAGGGCGCTGACAGACGATTTTATGTCCATTACCTTGAACGCTAATGTCGAGATGGCCAGTAGTTAAGCCTTGCTCTTGAGCTTTTTCCAGCTCGCCAGGAAATGCAAAGATCCAGTTGCCGAGGCCGAAACCACAGCAAGCATATCCGCACATGCCTTGTTTTTCTTGGCAAGCTACGAACTGACCATCACGACATTTGCCTTCTTCATTCTTAATCGGATCAATCTTGTAAACTACCGATCCGGTATCTGGAGTATTATCGACATTCGCTTGTTGTTCTGACATTGTTTTTTGTCCAGTTAAGTTCTGATCAATTATTTATACGAGTACTGAAACCATTCCAAAAGGTTCCATATCTGTATTTTAATACGATAACTTATAAGTAAATACGATACCCACAAATAGAAAAAGGGAGACCGAAGTCTCCCTTGATTTCCCTACTTCAATGGTGTTGCTTTTATTTTATTTACAGCTTACCGTGTTTCTTTTCATCATAGACGACGAATCCAAGATCAACATTTTCAGAATAAGGCTCAGATTCTTCTGTCCAAGTGATTTCGGCTTTCCAAACACCATCTTCTGCAGCAGGACGCAGCAAGCGTTCTAAACGACAAGAGTAGGCCGTATTTTCCCAGATGTCGCAAGACACTATTTGACCAACAAAACGTTTCTCAATCTCGTCTGGCAAGAATTCATCCATGCGGAAGCTAGTGCGAAGAGCATCAGACTCTTTGGCATTTTCCAATGCTTTCATATTCGGATCATCACGTTTCAACAGAACTGAGAAGTCGAAGTCCGTTAAGGTAGAACCGATATCTTGAATAACGCCCGAAGCTTTCTGTTCTTCTTCCCACACTTTAATGCAGTCGAAGATAACGCCGGTCTGAATCAAGAAGAAGCACCATTTATATAGTGGGGCAGAAGTAAAGTGCTCGCCTTGAGAAGGAAGCATATATACTGCCAACTCTTCGAAGCGATATTTCTTATCATATTCCAGACCAGTAGGTAAGTCAGGCATACCCTCATAGCGGCGGATTGTATACCAACCACGTGAACCTTCACCAATGCCGGCCAGTTCCATCATGCGCCAAATGTCAATGGTTGGGTCAAAACCGATACCCTGCACCAATTGCAGATCGAAGACTGTTCCTGGATTAACATGCTTCATCTTTTTCATATTGATGCGCATAGTCATTGAAACACCCCAAGAAGTTTCTTCTGCTTTACCCACACGGCTCAGACGAAGAATGGAGTCAGCGAAGAAGACTAATGCTTCACCACCAGGAATTGTTTCAGGGTTGCCGAACATTGCGCCAGGATTTTGACGTACTTGGTTGATACCGATCAAAACAGCGTTCGTTTTACCGACCAATGCTTTAATGGCTGGAATCCAAAGTGAGAACATACGCGCTTGCAATGCAATCGGGTTTTTCTCATCATTGTTCATGAATGCTTCAGGAGTCAACGCTTTCAGGGAGTCAATTACGATAACAGGGCCGGGTTTTGAACAACCTTTACCTTCAACACCGTATTTGTCATACCACTGAGATAGAACATTCTTAATCATGCGGAATGCGCCATCACCAGTTGTTGGCTGAGCATATTTATATCCTGGACGGTTCATGTCCAGACCCAGAGCTTTCATATAGCGAATATCAGCTGCATATTCCGCATCAATGTGCAGAACCGGACGGTTAAATGCTTGAGCCATAGCCATAATACGGGAAGACAGTGTAGTCTTACCCGCCATAGAAGGGCCATAAATCATATGGAAACGACCGTTCGGGAAGCCACCACGTAACATAAAGTCCAGTGCCAGACTACCAGATGCACAACCGCGATCTGAACTAATATGGCGACCAAATGCTGTTGATGCTTGAATGATCTGAACATCACCACCAGCTAATTTGTTTACCATGCTACCGAAAATGTCAAGATCATCAAGATCATAAACAACCTGCATAGCTTGCTGCTGGCGTTGTTCATATTCAGTTAATGGACGCTCATTTTCATGCTGTTCGCCATTGAGAAGGACTTCTTGACTCATTTAATTCTCCAAATGCTTAATAAATGTTTTAAGGTAGGCTTTCTGCAAAGTTAGCCATTGCGTTGAGGGGATATCGGCTGTCGAATAAAACCGATTAAGCCTATTCCAGTTATATAGGTTCAGACTGGTATTATGAACGACCATTTTCTCAACAAACGAATTGACATCGACAGCTACTACCCATCGGTCAGCTTCGCAATACTTGTCCGAGCATACATCACTTATTAGAGTGACATACCCTTCGAGCATTGTAGAAATTTCATATACGTTTGGCTGAGCCATTTAAGAAACCTGCTCCTTTGCTCTCGAGCAACTGCTCTTTATTTGGATAGAGGATATTTATAAAATTACGAAWCTCGACTGCTTCCGTAGATTTGTCTAAATATGGCGTATTTACCATCAAACACTCAGACCTGTATCCACACCAAGATGTTTCGGATGGATATCGGCAAATGCCCAATGGAACCGAATCACATTCATCAGCAGACACCGCATATTGAACCAGCTCTTCGTACATGTCTGCATACTTTTCTTCATAAGGGATCGTGAAGAACTTGTAATAATCGAGTTGGTTTCTTTGGAGGAAATCCAAAACGTCAGTTCTATGAACATAAAGGAATAAGATTTTCTTAATGGGAAAGCCCATTTTCGTGAATCGTTTTCCATAACAAGAAGCTTGTACTCGGTGTTCGCTTTTGGGTTCGGTCAGAGGCTTAAAACCATTGTCATTGATAGTCTTCAATTCCATGACATAGTATTCACCTCGCCACAAAATCAAGCCATCGGCATGACCAGTGGGACTTACAGGAAATTCTTTGCCAAATTCATACTCAACGTAGTTACCGTCTTCATCAAAGAAGCCCAATAGCTTAAAGTCTTCAGTGTGTGCTTTAGCAAAGATATTCTGAACCACCTGATGAAATACGTGACCTAATTCTAGAATAAGCTTCATAGTAATTGAGGTTGTACAGATTTCAGGCAGTTCTGCTCTACGATCCAAATAATACTTGCGAGGGCAAAATGGCTGATTCGAATAACGTAATTCCATTTTACGGGGAGGTATCTCCAGTCCCTCAACTAAACATGACTGGAGATATTCGATAAGTTCCACTAGCTCTTCTTGCCTTTAAACGGAATATTGACGCTAAAAAAGCTATTCTCCGCAGAATGATCTACAACATAAGCTTCTGTTGCTACTTGCTGCAAGAGCTCTGTGAATATACCTAAGTCCATATCTTTGAAGGTTTCACAGTTCAATCCAAGTTGAAGATCAACACCGCCATCTTCGCGTTGGGTAAAACCTATTTCATTAACTTCAAAGGGTTGGCCATTCGTTAATAACGCCAGCATTGAATGAAGGTTGGATTTCAAAGGTGCCATAAGATTCAGAATCTTAGGTGCGATATCCAAAGGGGAATTCATGTCAATTTCTTGACCGGTTATATTACAAAAGCGTCGCAGCATCATTCTGTACCTAAAATAGCTTGTTGAACCTGTTCTGGATTCTTGAATAAGAAATTCTCAGTGCCATTCTTACTGAGTTCCATCAATCTGCCATCAGTTAAATCATTGATAACTTGCCATACATGATTGATATGTTCATCATTAAAAGCTCCTGGATCTAAACCATCTCGGAGTTCAAAGTGTCTGAATTTATCACCAAGGTAAGGCTGAAGTTCTTGACCTAGCTTATAATTGAACTTCTGGCCAGCTTCATCCCCATCTCCCATAGCCAATACTAAGGTCGGACGCTTACTTAGAATCAATCTAGACTTGAATGAATCCCACTGGTTAGTTCCAAGGCTTCCTACTGCGGGGATACTGTGATAACACAACTTAGCAGCATCCATTGCACCTTCAACGATCACTATTGGACATTTAGGTGGAATGATATTCATCATATATAGAATCTCTTTTGTACCAATCAAGGTTGAGTTTCTATACTTAGGTTGCATTGGATAAATATCGTCTTGCAAATTACGAGCTGCGTAGCCAATTGTAAAGTCATAGCGAGGATGCTTGAACGGGAAGTACGCACGTTGCACATCGATTAATTCATCACCATTGACTTCTAATTCACGACTTGTCCAGATGCGAGATCCCAACAAGTTCAAATATTTATCGGATAAACCGCGCCATTCGTTATCCCATGGAACCATAATGTTCTGATTGGATTCGAATTCGCGTAAACGACCCATACCTTCCATCAACTTATGTGCGGATTGACTATTAGTTGTCAAATTACGCAAAGTGTTGGCAGAAGAAACCATGTTCAAACTATGAGCACGTGCTTTGTTTACACCTTCACCATTCTTACTGTAAAGGTCGGGCAACATTATCTGTTGAAGATCACGATACGGGCCTGATGCACCGCAACCAAAACACTTATAGTAAGTTCCCTGAAGATTAATAGAAAGGCTAGGTGTCTTTTCATTGTGAAACATGCAGCAAATCACAGCATGGGATTTGTTAGATACTAGCTTTTTCGAGCCAGTAGATCCCTCTGAGTAGCCTGCAAAATGTAAGTCTGTGAGTACCTGAGACATGACAACCTTTCTTAATAGGGGAAGATTGCTCCTCCCCTTATAAAATTAACGACCTTTCTTGTTTTCGCGTGCTGCAAACTCTTGATAACGGGGTGCCTGCTCAACAGGAATATTATATACTTCCTTATACGCAGGAAGGGTCTTCAGAGCTTGCCAGCGTTTATAGCAAGAAGAGCAGTTGCCGCAACGATCATACACTGGATCATAACAGCTTACGGTTGAGTCAATACATTTGAAAAATGCTTGTTCTACTTCTTTCGAGAATTGCGTTTTACCCATCAGATAGGTGTAACCATAGCTCAGCATTTCTTCTTTAGAGATGCTCAGGAAAGGACTTGTCACATGAGAAGAGAAACGCTTGTTCCAGAAATAAATATTAGACATTTCACCAAAGAAGTGATAGTTTTTATCCACCGCTCCAGTATATTGACCTTCAACGCTGCGATAATGTCCTGTCATATAAATCTCAGGCAGAGTATGCAGAACATCTAAACCTTGAAGAACATCGAGAATGCTAGTGGCAATAAAGCCATTACGTCCAGGCATAATATAGCCGAGTGGCAATAAGGATTCAGCCATAGATTCAATACCAATCTTCAGTTCCATATAAGTGATCTTTCGCAGAGCCACTTTGGTCTTTGGATTGTTACGAAGATTACTTGCCAAATCAATGAGAGCTTCGTAAGTCTGATAAGCTCGACCAGATTCTTTCGGCGAGTAGGGGCCATTGTAGTTTGTGTGGATTAGAACTAATTTTTCAGCACGCTTATGAGTAATAGCATGCAGTGCAGCACTCAGAGAATCCATGCCCCCTGACCAGCAGACAACGATTGTCTTTTCATTTTCTACGCCACGGATAAAGCTCGCTGCTGTATTAAGTGGATTGGCTTTCAGCTGTGGAAGAATATCACCACACTCAGGCTCAAGAATATAGTCCAGAACAACGTGTTCAGCTTTAACGATCTCGCGATGGAAGAAGTCATCCGCACGAGTTAACATATCAACGTTTTTGGTCAGATCAGGAACGAAGAGGTCAAAGCCTTTAGGAAGGTATTCTACCTGAGTATCCATATGACGGAGAATCTGGCGTTCTTCAATGTCATACATAGTTTCATTACTAGATTTTTGCAAGGCTTGTAAATAACCGCCCGGAAAACATGATGAGAAGAGTGCCGAATAAGCCAGATTTAAAGGAGAGCGAATCTCATTGATTTGACGTTTGAGTGACATGAATTTATCCTTGGATATCATGTAATTAGTTATTAACCTTAATTACGATTAACCTATTTTACTTATGATTATATACGAAAAAAGCCTCGCTAGGAGGCTTTTATAATTTGAAACTAGCTTATTTGTATTTAGCTTGCATTGCCAAATAGGCTCGAAGGTCTTCTTCTGAGGCAGGGCTATTGCGTAGGTAAGTTTGGACTTCTTCTTTCAGAACTGTCAGACTCAAAATATGAGAGTCAATTTCTGTGCCGAATTGTTCCAGATCATCTTCGGTTAATAATGCATCAGGATTTTGAAGAATGCCCGCTAACATCTGAAAGCGGTGACCTTCTTCTTTGATGGCCATGAACATTTTTTCAGTGGCGATTGAACGGGGAACTTTGTACTTAAAGCAAGGAGTATCGGACATTTTATCTGTCATACTATATCTCTTGAGATAATGAAAATGAAATCCTATTATCTCTTAATACGACATCTTTAACTTAGTAGTTAATTGCTGGATTATATTTAGGATCAACCTGATGCTGTTTAACACGAACCTCATTTTCCAGATGTTCTTTGGGGACAGGAGTTGATGTCTGATTAAGCAGACCTTTTTGAGGAACTCGATGGCTTGCTGGAGCTTCAACTCCCGGAGAGCGACCACCTTTTACCACTGACTTAATGGCCTCTGAAATTACGATAGACATAATATCCTCTTACACTTTGGTTAATCTTATCTCTAATATAGCATGAAAGCCGAGGAGAATTAACTCTGGCTCGGCTTTCAATTTACAATCGACTGACGGCTATTATGCAGTTGTTGCTACGCTTTGATACGCAGGGGTCTTTACTTTGACGGGCTTGAACCCCAGTCGTTTAGCTTCTGCTTTTGCCTGAGTGCTGTCTTTAACATCCACTTGAACAGTCTGAGTTTTACCTTCAGAGTTAATACAAACAACATCCCATTTCATAATCTATTCCCACTCAGTAACATCAGTCGATGTAAGGTTTAAGGTAGCTTCTTGGAATAATGCAGCTTGATTTTTAAGCGCATTTTGAACAACATCACTTGAGATAAACTCTAAGGTCATAACGTGACCATTAGCATTTGCTTCTCTAATGATTTCTAAAATCATGGGGAGCTTCTCAGAAACTCTGGGATGTACTCCTGCCACAGTTACGATTCGAGTAACACCTTGCTTTAGTAACTTAGCGAAACACTTAGTACAACTATGAATAGGATAGACATACATAGTGTAGCCAGCTTTCGAGAAGTCTCTACAGCAATCCAGAGCATTTTCTTCCGCATGATCAATGAACGCATATTTGACATCACGATCATTAAGTCTCGCTTCGGTGTCTTCAATCTGGGGTGCCAAACCATTATACCCTTCGCTAGCGATAGTTTTATCTGGACGAACCAGAACACAACCAACTTTGGTACTAGGATCTTTCGACCAAGAAGAGATCATAGCAGCTTTCATTAGAAAGCGAATATCCCATTTACTAGGCTCTTTGATAATTAATGGTCGAATCAAATCAGCTAACTGTGGCATGAGGTTCCTATGAGGTTATTCGAAGATCCAAAGATCATCATGTTGTTCAAAGATAGTTAATGGCCAAGGTAGAGTGACTACAACATCACTTACAGAGACTTCAATAGAATCATCCATCACTTGTGTCACTGTGCCAGAACAGGGGCCTTGTTCAATCTGCAAATCTGATTTAAATTCAACCCGATCTCCAATAGAAGGTGCAGGAAAACTGTCMGCATAATCTTCTTTAATGGAGGCCGAAATCTTAGAGTTGCTGAGAGCACTACTGAGCCAATTCAGCGCGCGATAGAACAGCTGGAAATTAGGTGGCATCCAGTATTTCATAAGGGACAGAGTTTCCGGTTCTTCTAACACGGCAATAGCATCCATGATTCTATCAACCTGAGTTAGTTTAGGGGCTGAAGCAATGGAATCTTCCATAACCACGATTTCATTTTCAGTGTCATCCCATATTAATAATGGGCTGTCATCTGTTAAACTTGTAACCACGAAAATATCGTTCAGATATTCTTCACCACCGATCAGTTTTACCCCAACTTCTTCGAGATATTTTCCTGATCTATAGAGCGTACCTCTTAGAACTGTCGCCCCAAAGATATCTGGACGATTACATGTCAGAGTACAAGTCCCTATCTGCATGTCTGATGTAAGAAATTCTTCTTTCATTACATCTGCGAACATCTGACCACTTAATGCAAGATTAAGTCTGGCCATAATATTCTGACAAGCTACTTCAAGAGACATGGCACCGCCGGCAGATCCAACAGCGATTTCAATAGCGGCGATGAGGCTAGAAATCGTCAAAGACTTTTTTATGGTAGCAGTCACATCAGTAGCTGGTGTAGCTTCTTCTAACAGACTGGACAATTCAGGGATACAACAACCACCTAATTGCCCAGTGTACAAAGTTTTAAGCTCTGGCTTTGGAGTCATAATCCAATAAGACGGAGTCTGGGGAGTCAGCTTGTTACCGATATGGCGCTGATCATTGCTCAAACTGCGATAGGTCTGGTGATGAATCTCAACATGGACTTCCTGAGTTGGGAAATCACGAGATAAAATCTGTGCAGTAAAGCCGAAGTAATTCTTTGTCATTAGAATATCTGCATCGGCTTTATTAATGCTCATGAGCTGGAATTGCTTAGCTGTACCATTAATGTGAGCGATACATTTCTGCATCAGCATTACTAAATTAATATCCATTAGATACCTTCTATCGGAAATGCGATACCTAATCCTGGTTCAAGCTCAAGTCCAGACAAACTAGATAACGCGGGTTCTGTAAATTTATCCAATCGAGGAGATACCAAGAATCCACCTCGAACTATTGCAACTTCGAGAACTTTAGCCTGAACGAAATCTTCATTGCGTAGTTTCTCTACTTGAGCGGCAGTATCGCAGAAAACTATAGAGGGGCGTCTGCCAAGTGAATAAAACAGAACAGGATGACGCAACTTAATAAGCGTTATTCGATTTATGATATCAGATGCTTTAAGCTTCTTGATTTCAGCGGGAAACGCTTTAAGACGTGCCTGAGTTATCTGTTTTCTTTGGTTTGAGGTTTTATAGCGCATGAGGTATCCCAAATAAAGATTACTCTATTAGGATACCTGATATTTGAGGGGAGAAATCAGTGAAGTGTGCGTTTTGCAGAATAATAGAATATTGGAATCTCACCAATGCTTTTATCTTGAACTTGATATTTATAGCCGGTTTCAAGTTCAAAGTCAGCTTTAACTTCTTCAAAGAAGCTTAGAGTGATTGGATCAGCAATCTTGAGTTTAATACCTTTAGTGATCCAAGCTTCTGTTAAAAAGCCTATTAAGAAAACATGAACAGCATGGATAACTTGATCATCAATTTTCTCAATGCCATGAGGCTGATAGGTCATATGAAGTCCATCAGTGTCTTCTTCACAGATATGAAGCAAATGATCCACCATTGGCGTTTTGATCATTAAATGAGCACCATGCTCAATAACATTTCCGGAGTACTTAGTGTGCAAGAATTGATTTAATTCAGCTTGTAAGTTCATGATAGTGTCTGCAAATCTCATATTGTTCTATTAATCTATAATACGATGTTTTTGCCAAACCATCTGTTTATGCGTGAATATTATGTAGTAAAATGGATGTGGATATAGTGTCCATAGAGGAATATTACAATGAGCGCAAGTAATGGTTATGGGGTATCATCCCCCTCATTAGCTCTGGATTTGACCAAAACCTATCATGGTGTCTCCATAACCGTTCCTAACGGTGGGATTATTGGGCGTATCCAAGACTTCAACCCAACGTTTGCAAGTCGCAACGTTACTCCACTGTATGAATTGAACCGCCAGACCGTTGGTCGTCCAATTGATAACATTCCTGGCATTGAGTCCGGTCGCAGTATTTCAATTACCCGCGTTGAAGTGTGGGAAGACGAATTGGAAATTGCGTTGGCTGCTGCTGAGAAAGAGTGGATTGACCTCTGTGAACAAACCAAACCTTTCAGCCTGATTGAGTCCATGTTCCGTGGCGCTTCTAAATATCGCGCATGGTCATATGACGGATGTTGGTTTACTTCGAAAAGTCTTGATTCCTTCTCCGCAGAGGGTGATATGAAGGTTTCAGCCAGTTCTGAGATCAACTACGTGATCCGTCGTTCTATCTAAGTAACCAGAATCCCTACTGTAACAGGTGGGGATTTTTATGCATAAACGTTATTAATAGAACTCGGTTATAAAGGATTTTCTATGAAACATTCGCAAATTAAAGCGGCTATTCAAGATGTGTGCACTCTTCACGCTGCAAATTACAGCCTCAATTTTTCATTTGAATCAGCAAGAGATCGTTTCTTTTTGGCTGTAACTCCACGAATGGCTGTCCTACGTTTTCAGGTAGGTGGTGGCGCTCCAGTAGATGCAAGTTATCAGATGAGTTCTTTTGGAGTTAACTTTGCCAATCAAGGTTTTCAAGCTCTAGTGGATGGCGCTAACTCAATGTCCGAGTTGAAATGGGCTTCTGATAGTATTCTTCGCAGTCTGGGCTATATTGCAAATGTTCGCAATCTGAAGTCACTGGATGATTTTAAAGAATCTGATCCTAATGCCGTTCCTGCAAAAGAAGATATCAAATTCTCTTGGGGTCGTGGAGACGCTAGTGCGGTCATCAAACACTGGAAAGATCTGACAAATCTCAAATGCGTCACAGAAAGTAAAGCTATGTCTGAACTGCGTCAGCTCTCTGATAGTAGCCGAGCTTACCATTTCAAAGACACGGTAGAACATCTGGAACGCAATCTCCGAAATGTTTCAGGTGTCATGTATTGGATGCCTGAAACTGATGTATCCGGTCACGCTAATTTGATCTTGAATATGATCAAAGACATTACGCCTACGGGTTGCTTGATCAGTGATGCAAAAGATGTTCGTTTCTATATTAATGTAGAAAACAACTTCATCGTTAAATTTAACTGATCGATATAAGCAGCTTCTTCAAGAATAACTTTGATGTTGCTGCTTATATTTGAGGAAACTCAATATGTCTAAGTCACTCCGCTCACTCTTCCCGCAGTTATCTAATATGCTTTTCAAGAACATTGCTAAAGCTTCTCCAGTAGAACCTCTTAATCCAACATGGAATCCAGAAAATAAGATTGGAGAAATCCCTAGGGTTAGCTCTTCTATAATTGAGGCAGCTATTAAAGAAGCCGTTTTGAATAAACCAGATTAGTCTATCGTATTGGACTTAAAGGGTAGTTCTTGCATTTTTACCAAATACCCATTAAAATAAGGTATATAAAGGCAATTGAGGTTGATATCATGACACAAGTACAGGATAACATCTTAAACAATCTGCCAACTTACCCAAAGACACAATACAAATTCGTGGGGGATAAGTTGCAGGTTATTGAAAACCTGACAATGGCTTCTCGTCCACTCATTCCGCTTGAGTTCATTTTCGAATTTAAGCAGGGAGTTCCAAGTTTTACAGCAAAGCGAGATTCTTTCTCCCGATTATTCAGGAAGACGAACTTTAAGCTGTCAGATCAGATATTCGAATCTTTGTTCGAATCTCTAGGTAATATGATTCGACTATCACGTCAAGATACTACCAATGACTKGTGGGTAAGTCGTCTTAGTCATATTCAAGAATCTGGCAAATATAAGTTAGTAGATTCTACATTTAACTCGGTTAATCCGGAACAAGTGCGCTATAATGAGAATTATTTGGTGCCTTCGGAAATGACCCAACATGAGTTTGATAAACGCATTGCCTCAATATACCACGTGGAACGTAGCTAAGTTTAATAATCCAAACCTGAATAAGGAGCATAAGTATCCTAAATATTCGGGTTTGGAATCTTTTCAAGTTCCTGGATTAACTCTCCCACCTAATTATCGCTTAGTAAAATCTGGATATGAATATGCTGTTCTTGATGACACAGCCCAGCTCATAACCTATTTTGCTAGACTCTCTACTGCTAATCGCAAGCTTACTTCTTATTTACCCGATGGTCTTAAGACTGTTTCTCAGATCAATGTCTGGCGTGCTCCACGTGATCCTAAAATGGATGGCGTCGTATCTAAGATGTTCTTATACTATCTAGACCAGCATGGTGTCATTGTTACTGACTCAGAACAAACGGTCAAAGGTAAAGAGATGTGGCAGCGGATGACGGAAGGTGCCTTAGATAAAGGGGACTTTCTATACTATGCCGATTTCAATCAGCCAGCAACCGAACTCGTTCCTATTAAGACTGAAGAGCAACTGTATGAATATTTCTCTCCAGTTCCTGCCAAGAGTGCTTGGGGTCAGAACGCTAATAACTCTAAGAAGCTGTTGTTTATTAGCAAGAAATCTCTCAAGACAACTATCAAATCATCTGTAATTATTACAGCTATTCTAGAAGTTATCACCAAGAAATAGTTGTATAATAATTGAGGTTGAAAGACCTCCTTAAATGCTCGACCTCACTCCTGAATCTATATGGGGTAGTAAAAATGACTTTTCTACATAACGTATTGGTAGCTTTCTTTTCTCTGTTGTCTAAAGTAGAGAATTTCTTAACCAAGAATAATATCTCTGTGGAAGACTTGGCAAAAGAAACACCGGAACAAGCAATTGATCAGGTGAAAAAAGCGGTCGTTGCTGAGATTGTTGATGCAGTAGTGGCCGAAGCTGAAACTAAAGTAACCAGCTCCGCAGAACAAGCGGTTGAAGAAGCTATCGTTAAATAATAGTCATCTAAAACAAAAACCCACCAATTAAGGTGGGTTTTTTATTGCCTGATCAGAATCAATTAACCAGAGCCGGATAATCTTTGATCATCGTTTGCATAGCTCTTTTCGCAATATCATCACGACAAACTATTTCTTTAGAGTCCAAATCATATACTGCCCACTCAAAGCTTTTCCAATGACCCGTAGCATCACTATCTTGACAAGAACGCAGAGATCTGAAAGTAATCATTTGAGCATCAATATAATGTTGAAGTTCTTTATCAGATGCAAACTTTTGCAGAATAGGGAAAGAAGTAGCAAAGCCGCCATAGCCGCGAGTTGGATCTTTTCGAGAATTCCAACCGTGAGGCTGTGATGGAATCTTATAAGGGTAGATTGTAACCGTCTTAGAGTTAGGGATTCCTACTTTACTAATATTAGTAAAGAGATCCTTTTTATTACAGACTAAGACCATCATTAACCGATGATTTAAATCAAAGCCAGTGGCAGAGGATGGAGTACCAGCTGCTTTTAGATCTGTGACAATATGGGAAATCAGAGAGTCACGGTCATGCACATGCACTTGTTGAGAGATCAGCTTATTTCCATTACGAAATAAACGATAACCTTCTAATAGATATCCGCGAGTGCCGTCTAAGAACAGCAATTGAACAGAAATCTTATCTTCGTTAAATACAAAGGAAGATAGAGTAACTACCCAATAGTTGGCATCAAACTTGGAATTTTCCCATTGAAGCTGAGCTTTGTTGTAGATTATCCCAATGGCTTCGTTCAGCTTTTTACCCAACTGAGCAGCTAAAGCATCTAGATAAACCATATCACGAGATGCTAGTTCCCCAGAAGAATTGGGAGTTACCGTGATAACTAAGGCAGCTTGAATGGCTGCATGTATTTGAGACATTTTCATTTGTAAATCCATCCACAGAGGTGATGCCCCACATAGAGCATCTTTCCATCTATTATACTTAAAAGTTAGATGCGATTATTACGTTGATACCAACCTGGATCTTTTCGTTCTAATTTGATAGTGGTTACATCTTGAGGATGAACGCCTTTAACTTTATCCACGCAATCCACTAAGAAAAGAATCCCATCTTTATATTCAGTAAATTCATTAGTTGGAACATTAAACACATGCTGAACATTGTCCAATGCTTGCAATAAAGTGTAATTGGATATTCGAATCAGTGCAGCAATGTCTGAATAATCTTTCCACGATTCTCGAGTAGTTAATGCAGCCAATTTAGCTGAAAAGACGTCTAAAGGGTGCGCTACGGAAAAACTATAACCATCAATATTAGTTATAGCTTGAATAGTCATATCGGGTTTACCGAATAAGCTCACTTTAACGAGATCTTTACTTCCAGTATCTGCGTTCGGAACGTTGAACATATATTCGAGAGTATTCTTAGCTTCTATCGTGTGATCTAACTCTAAAGCCGAAAAATCTAATTCTTTCCTTAGCTTATCCGGATCGAATGAAAACTTACCGAAGTAATCAAAATCATCTGATTGTCGATGCCCCGTAGTTGCACTAACACTGAGACCTCCAACCAAAACAAAGCCTTTATCCGTAACTTGTTTTAAATGAGGTTCCACTACTTTCTGTGACTTAGTTAAGATTTTATCAAGATTATCCTTGAGAATTTTCTTAGTCTCATCCAGAAGCTTGATAGCAGCAGCTAATTTGTCTTGTTCTTCTTTGCTGGTTTTATCTACCATAAAGGTTTCAAGCCTCGCATACGTTGAGGTAATGGAGGAATATTTGACCGCTTACAAATAGAGGTCTGATAATATTCCCAAGAGTGTTGAGAGAACCAACCGGCTTTGACTTTTGGATCAACTACTCGCATACAAGTCTTTCTACCGATCTTATAAATGAGACGTTCAATATCTGTCTTTGAACCTTTCTCGATTATTTGCGCAATAATTCGAGCTGGTTCACGTTCAGGAGATCGGATTTCCCACCAGAAAACTCGTGGAATTTGACGTAGCAAATAGTTTCGCTTCTTCCGATTAAGCCTAGTCATTAGCGCACCGCCAGTTCACGAACGATTTGTACTAAGAAATCGCCAATGTCTTTTGATTCGCGAGTGTCGTAGAAATAAGCCATCTTTTGATTAAATTCTTGATGCTTACTTGCCGGAATATCCAATGGAGGGTAGCCTGCTCTCAGTAAAACACCACTAGACATTAAGCGAGAAGTTCGTTTATTACCGTCAAAGAAGAACTGATTCAGCGCTCCCATAAGGAAGAAGTTAATTGCTTGCACTATCGGATGATGCAGCTCTTCTATTTCACGAACTCCTTGTACAAAGATGCCTGTCAGCTCATTAGCGGGCGGTGGAGTCCACTTAGTGCCGGCCACGTAAGTTTGCTTATCTCGAAACACACCCCAAGTTAACGCTTCTTTAAAAGCTACAACTGCATGGAATTCCTTAAAGATATCTTTATCCAGATCAAAACGTTTTTCACTAAGCATAGTTATCAGCAATTTCCAAGCATCATCCTGGTTAAGAATAATCTGCTGTTCATCTAAACGCTTGTTACCTACCGTAGTACCATCCAAAAGCATATCAACTTCAGCATAAGTGTAGTTGACGTTCTCTAACTTGGCCATATTATAGACCATGATTTTATGATTCTGACGGGCTAAACGAAAAGCATAACTGGTGTCGCTTGAGATATCACGGAGAGCTTTTAAATCATCCGGATATAGCTGGAAGTTCATCTCTAATACCTCGCAATTTCTATTTCTTATATATCTATTATATTGAAATCGGGCTTAAATGTCAAGAAATGACTGGTTATACTGACTTTTTACCGCAATACTTGATTATTACGCTTTCTAATACATATTTGATAAAATCAAGTTCTAACTCATTACCAGTGAAGGCGTTAATGTTTCTTGGAAATGGAGTTGTTTCAGTATATACATGTTCCAAAGCTTCCATGTCTTTCTCAACATAGAATAATTCTGAATCTTCATGTCTAAACACTTCAATGTGTACGATAGGATTGTTATTCTTAGTTTTAGTTGTTGGAGTTATTGGCCATGTAACATATAAACAAACGATAGTGTTATCTTTGTATAATGATTTCAGATAAACTTTTTCAGATTCAACAGTGATTGGAATTACATTATGAACCGCGGAAACTGCTAATGCAATTCGCCCAAGCTGACGTAATCTAGAACTGTGGTAAGTATGTGCAAACGCACTTTCCATTTCTTTCATACGAATATCCCATACAAAAATCCCTCCAGCAAGGGAGGGACTCCGGAGTTAATTATCCGCGTGTGCGAAACACCCATACTACTTAACAATACCCACTTCAACGAAAGATACCCTTCCTTTCAGTTGAGCGATAATGTCCGGATCTAACGGCCCATGATCTGCTTTTGCTGGTGCATGATTATAGCGAATACACTCTACAATTTTCGCATCATCATATAGATTATAGAGTTCTTCTGTCATGGATTGGAAGAATTCTGATACATTCAGATAATAGATATGATGGGTAAGGATGTCCTGTTCTTCTTCATCTTTACCGATAACTTCTGGAACCACCGTAAAGTCTACACGAATATAGACATTACCGTCAAGGCTATATACTGCTTTACTTTCCAGACTGCCACCCATTTCGGTGTAGCCTTCGATATTGTTTGCGTTCAGTTTAAAGACTGCAAACAATGGATTTTTAACCGCTGTTGCTTCTGCCACGAGAAAATCCCCTAGAGGTCTAATTGTTTTTATTACTACTTAATACGATTATCAGAAAAAAAGGCCACCCGAAGGTAGCCTCTAGCAATTCTATGTTTTAGTCTAATCCAAGTCGCCGCTTAACTTCCGCTACAGCTTTATGTCTAAACTCATAATACTGAGCAATATATTCTTCAACATCTTGAGAGGTCATGTTGCCATTATGGCTAGAACCAAAATCAATGATATAGATAATGCGTTTATCATGACATTTGAAATCTGCATATACTATGCTGGCATCTGATGTGGAATGATGCTCATGTTTTCCCGCTACATAATTAAGCGGCATCACATGTAAATGCAAGATAGGTTCTTTACTGGCTTCTTTCGGAATAAAGAAAGGTCCGACTTTACCAAAAGCTGTGGAAGTAACCGATACTTGAACGGTAACATGTTGTGGCCATTTATCAATATCAGTTAAGTAGCCATTCTTAGCCATTTGGACAAAATCTTTAATTGCAGTATCGATTTGTGCATCTGTAGCTCGAAGATTCGTGATATCTTGCGACTGAGCTACTAAATAAGCTAGCTCAAATTCAGGCTTCGACAAAGGTTGGCTCTCCGAAACCTAATCCAGATTCTCTGCGACGAGCTTTATACTCTTCAGCTACTTTCACAGAGTTCTGCAATTGTTCTGCAGTAACATCTACGTACAGAATTTGCGGATTAAGTTTAACGGGAACCATCGTTGCGGACATTCGGCGTGCACGAACAATAGGTGCTCTGCGACGTACCATCTCATGACGTACTCGCAAACCAACGGAAGCTTTTTTCTTAATTAATGCTGACATGATATAGTCTCCTTGAAGGTCTCAGCGAAGTTAATGCTTGGAGGGAAAGCTTTCACTGAGACTAGGGTACTTGCCTTTTCGGGAGCGACCCTATCCCTCCAATATTAATTATATACTATTCCAGGATTTTTATCAAGTCAGCCTTGATTAACGGTTAAATTTGTTCAAAACCTTAAGAACTGTTTGGGTTAGGTCTTTAATCAGGTCTTTGTTGTTATAAGCTTTTTTGGCTAAGCCTTTAACTTCTTGAGGCCAACCACCATTCATGGAAACAGCATAACCATCAAGGATATATCCATGATTGCCATCAACAAAGTATAGTTGAACAACCACGCGTTGAGAATCGGCAATATAAGATGCCAAATTGATTACCCAATAGCTCTTATGAGAATTATCAGGTTGCCATTTTGGATCCATACGCAATTGAATGCCCGGAACCTCTTTGGCAAGTTCAGCCGTCAGTTTTTTAGCTAACCCTTTCAAGTAAGAGATATCACGTGTCTCTAACTTGCCCTGAGTCATTGTGATCACAATGCTGGCTTGAACGGCATTTCGGATAGCTGCAATAATGCTAGATGATTTCATGATTAACCTCAGGAAATAGTTAGTAATACAGAACCGCACATAGACTGTTCATATTCACTATAGGCGGAGCCATTATTCCTGTCAGCCACATCATCCGCTCGTTGGGCTTCATCTTTAGTAAGAGGTTTCAGACTTGTTACTTTAATTTTAGCATTCAGCTTTCTGGCTTCTGCAATAACGCTATCCAGATAGCCAGCAGCATTTCGGACCGAACTGTTTTCCAGCCATTCACCAACACGAGTGTTACGGCGGAAAGTATACTCATAGCCGACTTCAATATCAGTCGCTCCATGAGTTAGGACATACCAGTCAGGTGCATTACTGCGACCATTCCAGGATTTAACCAGAGTTTTCAGACCAGCAGCAACTTCATCGCGAGTAGCGGTGCCAGGAACTTCTAATGCGGGACTGTTCTTATACACTTTAAGCAACATCTGCTCAATATTAGTGTAACAGCATTCGATCAGGCTACGAACATTAAAGCTATCGGCTTTAACTATCTTGTTGTAACGAGTAGCTTGAAGATCAACACGCCATGAAGTGGAGTTAGAAGCAGTAAAGAATCGAACTTCTTTCAACAGATAGCCACGAACACCATCAGCAAAATACAGATCAACACCGATCCAGCTAGACGTTTGTGCCAGAGGGATCTGCATTAAGCGAACTAGCCAATAATCAGGATGAGCATTGTCTTGCAACCATAAAGGAGTCTTAGACTCATAGTTGTTTTGAGCTGCAAATACTGGGTCACAGTTCTGTAAATATTCAATAACTTGTGAACTCAGATTCTGAAAGAAGTGAAGATCTCGGGAGCCGAAACCATTGATGCTAGGAGTTAGCGTAACAACAATGACTCCTTTAACTGCTTGAGAAATAGCAGAAGTAATAAGAGAACTCATGTTTAATATCCCAAAAGTAGATTATATATCACTTCTATATTAACTGGTAAACCACTTCCTTAATTCGGAAAAGGCGGCTAACGGCTTACCATGCTTCTTAGAGTTCTGCTTAATGGCCATAATCATAGTTGCAGTAGAATACTGAAATGCTTGTGAAGATTCTGTAGTTACAATAGCATGAGTATTAGTATCATCTTCACAAAAATGATAATCATCGATAGTGGCAAACATTCTGCAAGCTAAAGGTCTATACTCATATATGGAGCAGGTAGCTGTTTTGGTATCCAAGAAAGGGCACACTGTAGTGTTATGCTTATTTGGCTGGATATTCAAAATCTCCTTAGCTTTTCGGTTATATTTGCGGCCAGTTTTACCCTCAATATAAGAAGCTTCAAACAGTGTCATCCCCACTGGGAGCTTACAGCAATGAGCGCAACCTTTTCGGCAGACAATATAATCTTTAAGCTCTACCATGAACCTATCAGCTAATTGATGAGTTTTAGCAACCCAAGCATCTGTGTCCACGCTACTATTATTCAAGCTTTCAACATACTCAATCATTTCTTGCTGAGCCAGCTTGGTATCTGGAGCCTCAGTTCTCTTAGTATCAAAATAGTTGATCTTAGCAGCTATAGCATCTGGCTCTAAGATCCAGACAGGTATTTCATCTTCAGGCTTTACTTTTCTCATATCAGACCTCGTACTTCTTAACTTGAGGTTTTTCATCTGTTAGACTGGACATACCAATAAGAGCCGCTTTAATCAAGATGACTTTGACTTTGCTATTACCTTCACCATAACGCTGGTTGCGGAAGTGACCTCTACGCCAATGAGCCTTGCGAGAAGTTTTAGGATCGCCAGAACCCATCTGAGTTTTTGCTTCATGGATCACTGATGTTTGGCTACCAATAATAATAGTATCATACAGATTTCTATTTTTACCAGCTAATTTGGCCTGCTTTTTCTGTCCTAATCCGGCGAATTTCTTATTGAATTCTGTCAGATCCTTTTTCTGGACAAACTTATGTCCATCTTCCCGTTCGCAGTTTATAAACAGAAGTATCTTAGCTAGCAGATCTAAATTTTGAGCAAAGGTGCCCGCTTCTACATCGGACATATCGCGAGTTGGATAATTAGGATTAATTACCTTTTCACTGTAATACTGAATGTGGCGATTAATAACCTCACCCATTGTGTATTCACGTTCGTCTTGCATATAAAGCGTGATAGTGTACGTAGCATCATCTGAAATATGAGCTTTCGGCTTTCCAACGAACATAATATCTAGAATACGGACTGGCTTATTTGCATCCAATCCAAGATACTGAATTTTACTCTTGACTTGTTCATTTGGAGCGACAATATGTGATGCTGAAGTTTCGATAACATAAATGCCAACCAGCTTGTGAATGCCACTGACTTCATTGTTAACTATATGCGGCAAAGACAAGTTAGCATCATCTAAATGTAGATATGTAGTTGGGAATGGTGCATAAAAGAAAGTTGATGGGATATCTTTACCCAAATCCGTTTCTTGAAGATCAGATAATGTTCCTGGACGAACAGTTACTAATGCACCATTACCGTGGAAGAAATATACCGGAAATAGCATAAGAGTTAATGCACCGGCATTAGCACAGGCCTCTGCTCCGAGAATATTATTAAACGCCTTCTTATTAAAAGTGGCAAGATCATTCTCGGTGACACCGATGGACATTCTAGAATCAATATCTTTACGGATGATCGCATATCCGGTCGGATCAAACTGACATACTAAAGCTGTCTCAGTTTGACAATAATTTTTGGCAATAACTGGATGTGGAAGACTCATAGCTTTCGGATCAGTGCTTTCGGTAAGAGAGATATATTCATCTCGCTTAGCAGGAGACAATGATTTAAGATTCTGCATAATCTGATTACCTTCTTTAAGGTAAATCGTGATTTGTTTGTTGAAAGCTATTTCTTCTGAGTCAGCAGCCATGAATAACTCCTTGTTAGTTTATTAATTCTTTTATTCCTATACGAACATTCGAAAGCCCCTAAGTCCGTTATTATTAATGGATGTTATTTAGACTACCTCTCATATGTAAACTTTGATATGCAAGGACTTCGTATGATCTATTCCTATAAGCGTTCAGCTACTCGTGACACTGGTAAATTGTTAGCAGATATGGCTGGTCTTATTACGGGCACTCTGGATTTTAAATCAGTATCCGTTGCTTGTGATGCGGCTAACTCAACAACCTCAGGTAGTAAAGTTGCTAAGATTCCTAAGGCTTTTGCTAACAATCAGAAAACGACATTAGCTTTTGCTACTCAGGCGGATCCGAATAATGCCCAGAAAACAATCCGGAAAGTGACGGAAACTTCTGCGGCTGCAAGTGAATATTGGATGCAGATTCAGCATCCTCTTTATGCTCAGACACCTTTCTTTGGCTTTGGAGTAGCCGATGAGAAGAAAGGTATTTATCTCAAGTTAGCAGCTACTGCTGAAAAGGTTATTGAAGCCATTAAAGGTGGATCTACCTCTTTTGTTGGTTCAGATGGCAATATGTTGATTGCAGGTGTAGGTAATCCTGCTGGTCAGCTTAATGTGGTCAAACACAATGGCTTAGAATTAGCTATTGGTGGTCGCATCTGGAAACAAACTGACTTGATCAATAACGCTAACGGCGTTTACACTATCACTCTCCCAGCCTCCGACAGTGATTGGAACATTCCATTCTCTGCTGGCTTAATTACTACTGATGACACTGCTGTAGATATTACAACTCAATATGAAATCAGTATTACTCTTGGCTCAGATATCAAAGCCAACACAGGTAAATCACTTCAGCTCAAACTGGTCAAATCAGCAGATGGTACTAAGTATGAATGGGCAAACTCTGACCGTTCTTATGTGATCACGGATTCGGTCAGCAATGACAAATTATCAGTGAGCCAGAACATTAWCCGTTATAGCCAGTTTTCTAAGATATTAGATAGCGCTAATGCTGAAAATGCTATTCTGACTGGGCAGTTCTTGATTAAGTTAGAAGCTAAACATTTGGCTACTAAAACGGTAATTTCTAATGAAATCATTGTGGACGTTGCAACTGCCGATGGTGCCGCGACTCATCCAGCATTATCGGCTAAACCCTACTGCTATATCACTGATGGTACTGATGCTACTAAGATTACTCAGATTTACACTAAGTATTCTTTTAATGGTCAAACTGGCCAATCAGAAGCCGGCACGTTGTTAGTGTGTGGTGATCTAACATTAGCTGGAACTGCCTATATTGAATTCATTGTCAGCAACAGCGGTATTCTGTTTGTAAACAATAACCAGTTTGCTCAAAATGATCAGATGTTCAATAACCCAATTGGTATTTTCTATCTAGAAGCGGTATCAACTGCCGCAAAAGGTATTAATGCCAACAACGGTGTTTCCATGGTGACTATTGGAGCTCTGAATGGTATTCTGGAAGCTCTGACAATTTACAATGGTACATCGGGAGAAGTTGAAAGCTCAAATATCATCTACAATGGTTTAGTTAATCTCGCCAGCTTGGGCATGTATGGGACTACAACGGGTCCGACTTCTTCAGAAGCTATCGGGTATTCCCATAATGGTATTCTGGAAACTTCTTTCATAGAAGCATATATCATGCCTGGTAATTTCTTATATGCCAAACTGTACGGTCTTATGCGTCCTATGTTGACCATGAACCATGCTCGCTACGAAATTCAGGTTGATTCCAAAGATTATGTAGGTATTTATATCCCAGCTCTTGCGGCTTATACTAACTCGTTAGCTAATCCAGCTGCTCAGCTGTTCACCTATGTGTTTAAATAAGAGGAATTTTTATGACTACTGAAGCGATTAAATATGTCTACAAGTGCACCAAAGACTATACTGGCGGCTTGATGGATATTACTCGTAGCATCTTTTTAGATGTTGCTGAAACTGGCATTCGTACTCTGGATATTTCTCCGGCCTCTATGGAAGTTCGCACTGAGGTTGAATTTGAACTAGAAGGTTATGAATTCTCTCGCCAAGAAATTATTCAGATTGAGAGTCCAGATATCATTGAACCTCCAATTCAAGAACTTGAGACTGAACAACCTATTGCTGGAGAATAATCATGATTTATACTACAGCATTTACGTTCGATGTATCTTTAACCAGTGCATCAAATGTCGAGGTTGAAAAGTTTCTTACAGCTATTCAGAAACTTATTACGGGGGATGAAGCTGGATTCTTGAAAGATCCTTTTGTAAAAGTAGCGAATACTTTTGCTCAAATCAAAGCATATCCAGATAAGCGTTATTTCTTTGTTGGGCGAGTAATCGATAAAGCTTTGACTGCTGCCGAAGGTGACGTTACTCTTTGGTTTAAGAAAGAACATCCCCTTTATGCAAACCATTTTATCTTTGTTGGTTTGCGAGTTGCTAAGAGTCCTAACTCAGCTCGTTGGGTAGTTACAGTGGATATGGCAGAAGATTACCTTAATGGTGTTGTTGTCAATCGGCAGCAAGCCTATAATACAGGTATTAGTCTTAATCAAGCTTCATATTGGGATACTAATACGGCAAACTATGCTGGACGTACCTCTATTTGTTGTTCCCCTTCAATATCTAACTCAGATTATCCAGGCGTTGATGGTACATTCTATCCATCAGCCTTAAATGCTAATATCACTTTCTATATCTCAGATTGGGGCTTTGGTATTTTCTCATCGTGTAATGGTCGGTTAAAATCATTCTCTTTAAGTGATCTGCAAGGCGTTTTGATGTTGGAAACTCTAGCCACAGATTTGAAATCTGATAATCCAAAAGCCTTCATTCCAGCTAATTATCCGATGGCAATTTTACTAAGTAATGCTTCTTATGGTCCGGTTTGGTATACAAATAATCAGTGGGCGCAGGCAGGATATCAAGTAGCAATTCCAATGCGCATTAGAACCATAATGACCGGTCGCTTGCCTTTGAATGATGCTAAAGTATCTGCAGATGCACCTAATTTGCTGGCTTCTTTGGCTTACAACTTGGATGGGGGGACGATTCAAGATGCAGTTACTGTTCAAGTAAATGCTGACGGTGAGCAATGTGCTGAAATTTATCCAGTGTTTCTTCGAGTTAAGAACACTCTATTGGCCAAACTTCCAGTTATGAAACCTATCGTCGGTTCTTATCGATACGTTCATATTGGGAAACGTTTAGACATTGAGGATAAAGTGTATTTCGGCATAAGTGCGACTCATAAGGATCTGAGTCATGTTCTTCCGATTATAGGCAATCCTCAATATATGGATATTCGCTTAGATGGTCTAAAGCAAGAGTATCTACGCATTAAATAATCAATTCGAGATGGGGAGAAATCCCCACCTTATAGATTGAGAGGTTGTATATGCTATATCATGTAAATTTTAATACTGCTGGATCTTATTATCCCACAAATGCAGAAGTAATTGCTGTGATGGCCGCAATGAAAGATCTTATTCTCGGGAATACAGGTAAATTTAATACGGCAGCTATTACTGATATTCCAAACACTACTAAAGTGTTTGGAACTTATCCTAAGAAACCTTATATCTGGGTTTGTGATGACTTACCTCCAACAGCTAATGCAGGTGTTCGTTCTTGGTTTAAGAAAGAACATCCTATCTATGAAGGTCATTTCTTATACATTGGATTATGTCTTATTCGAACCATCTCTACAAATTTCTACTCTTTCTCGGTTGATATAGCCGAAGCAGTAACTTCGAAAGGAGTCATTACCAATCTAGTGTCTAGCTATAACCCAACTATTGGCGGGAGTGACGCTTATTGGGATATGACTTATACTCAGTATTCTTACGGAGGTAATTGTTATAATTATCCAGTTATGAATAAGCAAACCAAGAAGGGATTCACCTTCTTAATTGGTGATTGGGGCTTCGGAGTTTTTGGATCTTCTGCTTCAACCCCGAAAATTCCTTCTTTTGGAAATTTCACTGGTGCCATTTATCTAGAAACTTTGGCTACGGATTTAAACTCGGATAATCCGAAAGCGTTTATTCCGAAAAACTATCCAATGATTTTTAATATTGCATCCGAAGGCTTAACTGCAAACCCTTATACTGCTTGGGCTATAGATACTAGATCTCGTCGATTTAGTATGATTCGTTGTCCAGAATTCAATGGAATAGTTCCTTATCACTCTGMGTTAGGCGATTATACTACTTCGTTAGCAAGCTCGATTACTGGAACAAATTCTGTTTATAAAGATTTAATGGGGGTTGATGCAGAGGGTGAATCTAAAGCTCAAGTGTTCCCAACATATTTAATGTTGCAGAATTCTTTGTTGGCTAAGCTCCCCATTGTCAAGCCAGTGATTGGCTCAGATCGCTACACCCATGTCGGCAAAACGATTGAGATTGACTCTGTTCCTTATTACGGTATCTTTGCACTCAATAAACCAACTGGAGCTACCGGAAGTTCCTTATCTGATAGTACTTTCCTTAATTTGCGGAGAATTGCCGCTAATCAGGAATACTTGAGAATGGGATAACATTATGGGGATAATCAAGTTAGCTCCAGAGATCATTAGCGGGAAAATGCCGAAAAAACTTATACTATTTTCTCAGGCCTCTCGTTTCTATGATGATATTAAACCTACTGGAGTTGGGATTAAGATAACACCAGAGATACTTACTAATCTCTATCATTTCTCCGAAGATTCTCAACTAGAATTCGGTTCAACTGCTAGAAATATTTCATATAGTACTCCAGGATTAACTGGTTTAGCTATTAAATTGACTCCGGAAATAAAGACTCGACCAGTTACTAAAGAAGAAGCGGCTGGAGTAGCCTTAGTTATATGTGAGCCTACACCATTGCAGATGGCAGAAATTCACACTATAATTTCTCCAGAGCATGATCCACGTTACCGAGATGTTCTGATTAAGACTAAGACTTTTGTTCAAGAAGATACTGGAATAATTGTAAAATCTCAATCTGAATCTTCTAGATTGTCTATCTTTGGAACAGGTAAAGTGTTCCCTAGTGTGATAATTAATGGTATTCAAGTCAAGACATTGGAAGGTAAGATTGCTTCCTATAATGTGGGTGAACGAGAGATCGTTGACTCTGAGCAAATCTTTACTCCTAAGTCTCAAACAATAGCTTTGATTGAGTTAGCTTCTCCCATCATTACCTTTCAAACTAAAATTGACCCACTTGATTTAGTAATTCAAGCAAACCAGCAGAGCTCTGAATGGAATATGAGCATGCAATCGGTTATCCTCAAAGATGTAAGCGTTATTCGGTTAGAAAATCCATTTATTACTGAAAGTGGATTTGATTCTAAGAAAAAGGCGACTCTTTTCCAAGCTTCTCTGGTAACTGGTTTGGTATTATCGCCAAAATTCAGAGTGGCTCCTCCTAAGAAAAGAGAAGTCGTTTATACTTCAAGTAAGGAGATACCTATGATTGGCGTTGTATTTGGATTTACCCTCCCTGCCCGTACCTTACAGCAAGTCTGGTACTGAATTAAGTAAGCCAAGGACGGCTTCTTCGCAAATAATCCTCCGAAAGTCGGTTATTATATAGTTGTTCCTTATAATAGCCTCAGACACACCTCAATCCAATCTTCCAAGAAAAGGCATTAGCGACCTATGTTAATTACCTATACTCGTTCCACAGTTGTAGCTACGCCAACAGATTATCTGGCTGACTTGGTGGGACTGATCTGCGGTACAAAAGACCTGAAAAGTGTTTCTACTACTTGCGATACCACCAAATCAAAACTGAGCGGCTCTTATCCAACTAATAAGCCGACTATCAGTTCTTCTAATGAAGTCATTACCACTACACCAGTAGATGGCGGTGACCCAATCATTACCAAGACACCTGCAACTCAATATTGGCTGGCTGTTAAACATCCTCTGTATGAGGAAACTATCTATCTAGGTATTGGCTATGATAGTGCTAAGCCGGCTTTGGGTATGTGGTTGCGCATTGCTAAAACCAAAACCGTGAACGAAGATAAATCCATCACTTATGGTGGTCAGCCTTCACGTTCAAATCTGAAAACTTTCATTATTGCTGGCGATCTAACCGCTAAACTAAATCAACGAATCGAACTGATTGTTAGTGATTCTGGCATTCTGTTCATGACCTCTCATTTCCCATATACTCAGGAAGATCAGATGCTGGCCTGTCCTCGAGGCCTATTTACTCTTGAGGCAATTTCTTCATTAGCCACTGGCGTCAACACTCAAAATGGTGTTTCCATGTTTGCGCTTGGAGGTCTTGATGATTACTTGGAAGCAACTGCTCTCTTTGATAGTGCTTCAGGTAAGGGTACGAATGGTGGGCAACTTACCACTGCTAACACTAACTTGGTTAGTCTTGGAGCTTATGCTAATACTAGTGTTACTCCCTCATCTGAAACTGTAGGCTATTCTCATAATGGTATTCTGGAAACTTCTTTCCTGGAAACATTCATTCACGCTGGCAACTATATCTATGCTAAGTTGCATGGTTATGTTCGACCTCTGTTGGTGATGAACCACTCTCGCTATGAAGTAACTTTGGAATCAGTTACCTATATTGGTTTCGTAATTGGTGCAATTACTTCTTATGCAAACTCATATCCATCGCCTGCTGCTCAATTATTCGCTTATATTAAAAAGTAAGGAATAACCAATGCCGACAGTTATTGTTCGCAATCTTTATAAGTGCAATAAGAATTTTTCGGGATCCTCGTTGCAAATACTGATTGCTATAAAAGATGATGTTCGGGGGCTGGTCGATATATCATCTTCTTATATCTCACCAAACAATATGACCATTCTGACTCTAACTCAGTTTGAAAAAGAAGGTTATGTTCTGGTAGATATTCAAGAAGAGATCATTCCGGATCCAGAACCAATAGACCCACCGGTTAGTGATGATTCCGAAATCGAACCGCCGACAAATACTACAGCAGATAATGATTCTGCACCATTACAGGAATCTACCGAATGATTTATAACATATCTTTAGTTGCGGGAGTTCAAGCTGCTGCAGCAAATATGACCGAAGCAAATGGCCTTCTCATTAATCAGGCTCTGATCAAATTGATCACGGGAGATGAAGCCGGGTTTTTAGCTAATACTGCGGTTGATCCAATTTCAAATAAGCTAGCAGATACTTACCCAAAAACCCGCCCTTATATTTTGATTGTTTCTTTACCAAAAGACATTACATCAAATCCATTATTAATGTCTTTTAAAACTTGGTTTAAGAAAGAGCATCCTTTATATCCCGGACATTTCCTCTATATCTCTATGAGATTGTCTTGCTATAAAAATTCTGCTGCTGGAGTTACTACTAATTATAACAATGGTTGGCATCTCAGTTTTGAGCAAGCAGAATTTGTATCAGATGTTGGGGATGCAATCAACGTTACTCCATGTATTGATGGAGCTATAGCGGGAGCAGCTACAATTACTTCACGTACTATGCTACCTTATTGGGGTCCGAGTCGTACTCAAAACACTCTGTATATCAGCGATTGGGGTATTGGAGTATTTGGGTCAGGTGCTGATACAAATAAATTACCTGCCGTGGGTAATTTCCAAGGTGTCTTGATGTTAGAAACAATGGCATCTGACCTAACATCTTCTAACTCTCGTGCATTTATTCCAAAAAACTACCCAATGGCTTGCCTTGTTGGACGTTTAGGTGCATATAACAACTCAACTCCATATGTTAGCTTGCCACGTAGCCCAAAAACTGATTTATATATCAGCTATACCTTTGCTCAGGTTATATCTTCCTTAGCTTCAACTATTGCCACTAAAGCACCTACTGATCTTACGGATAATATCGGTATTTCTGCTAATGGTAAAGAAGAAGCAGAAATATTCCCAACTTATCTGCAATTGGGTAACGTGTTACTTGCTAAGTTGCCAACGCTACGCCCTAGTATTGGTTCTTATAAATACACCCATGCTACTAAGCGTCTGGATCAAAATAGTAAAATCTATTTTGGTATTTTTGCAATGGAACGTGATAATAGTATGGCTACTAACAATCCAGCTACTAGCACGTTCTACAATGCTCGAATTGACGGTCTAAATCAAGAGTATTTACGTCTGGCTTAACTCGAAATAGGAAAGGGATTTCCTTTCTAGCTGCTTAAATACTACTTAGGATAGACTATGGCAACCACAATCCAAGCTACATCTTTACTAAGGGTTGGTAAGATACTTGGTTCTGGCATAGTTCTGGCGAAAGTCAGCCTAGCAGCTCGGAATACTCCAGTAGGGTCTCAATTATTTGTACAAGGGCCTTTAACTGGAGTTCGAGACAAGCCAGTAACAAAGATATTAACTGATCCAACTCAAGGATGGCTTAAATCTGCAACTGAATCTAAAGCTAAATTTACTCGACCAGAAGGTTGGGAAAATAGGGCATTACCTTCTGCAATGGTTAAGCCAGCCAAGTTTTCTATTATTACTGGCCAGATTCCTGGCAACCTTAACTTATCTGAAGTAGCTCCTTCACAAGAGCATATTCCGTTAAGTTTTGCAGCGAAAGAAGCTGAAGTCTTTATGTTAGACCCTCCGGCTAAGGGTACTCAGAGTTCTTATAAATCGTTGAAGCTATTCACGTCAAATGAGAAATCTGAACACAATGCTTGGAAATCAGATATACCTCAATCAGTACTTAAACTAGATCCTGCAGTTATTGGGATCTGGGATACAACTGGAGTCAAGAAACTAACCTTGGCTCAAGCTAAGAGCACTAATGATCGTGAATCTTATGATTCAAAATATCATCAAGCTGGTAAAACGATTGTTGGTTCAGGTGTAATCATTGGTACAGGTTATGGGCCGAAGATTCCAAGATCTACTATATTTGAACTCGGAGATATCTTAACTCGATATACCGTTTCACGTATGGTGGGGGCGACTATCTTTACTGGAGTGGAGTTTGATACTGGGGTAATGCCGGACAAGCTGGGGAATAACCGAGAGGTATTCTCTATCGAACTGGTGACGGGTAATCTGATCCAACCGAACTTTATTAAGTTTAATTGCGAACCACCTAAGAAGTTGAACATTACTTCTCAAGCAGTTCTCTTTGAATTCTTAACTGATCCAGTTACTCAACTATATCAGGTTTGGTATTAAGTAGGAGATCCGACCAAGGATGGTTGGTCTTTTGCCACAAGGCTTACATAGTTAGCATATCCTTCCATGTCTAAATCGCCAGGATTTGAACAAACTTCGAATTCTTTGCGCTTTTTCAAGTAGCTGTGCATCTCTGACGAAATAACCGATTCAATGTAGATTGGAAAATCCAAATCATTGCAAACTTCACGCGCACTTTCTATAAAGGCGGTAAAGATTCCTTTATTCTGATATGTCGGATTTACGGTGATATTACTGACGACAAAACACCATTTAACTTCGAGATTCGGCATAACTTTCGGGTTAAGTTTACAGTAAGCTCCATCTCTAACGCCAGGAATTTCGATATAGCGGCTAGTAGGAAAACCTTGATGCTTCTTAGCTAAAGCGATATTCATGAAGTATTGAATTTTTACTTTCATGTCATTCTTATCAATACGCATTCCGAGCATCTCCAAAGGATTATTAATCCCTAATACGATACCCCGTATAATTAATTTAGATAGACCTCAAATAACCTCAAATAACCTCAACTCTCTTGAAACTATTCATAGGTTATATTCCATGGTAACTCTCGCATATCCAAAACATTGTAAAATTATTGATACTTTAAAAGCTGAAATGCATCTGAAATACATGTTAAATATTGATCAGCAGCAAGTAATAACTCTTATCCGAACAGCCTGCCTTAATCTCAACCTCACTCTCCGAGCATTAAAGCCTCACGAAGTAGCTACCTATTTCAATATTAAAGGTGAGAAATGCTGGGCAGAAGAACGTCAAGATCTTACTTTCACGGTTGAAGAAGCTAGCACTCTTGAAGAAATCTTTGTCACGATTATAGAAAAACTGAAGAGTATTTCGGAAGGGTGTACTGATGCTTATTGCAGAGCTCCAGCAATAATGCCACTGGATAATGGTGGTAAGTTAATTCAGATAACGATAGCACCGTTTAAGTATTAATCCAAAAGAGGCGAGAGCAGAAGTTCTCGCCTATCTATTAAGATAGCAACCAATCATTGGTTAACATCTCTTCTGTACTAGGCGTCCAGCCTTCCATTACCGTACCGTTCGCTAACGCTTTGCAGAGAACAGGTAAACGAGTAACAATCCCAGCGCTCCAAGACTCAAAATGTTCTCGGTCAATGTTATCGATATAATTAACCAAATCGGGTTGCTGAGATTCAAAACTATGAGCTCCTGCTTTTAAATAGATACGTTCTGCTGGATGCCAATCATTGCGCGCAGCAGTTCMATCTTTTAATACGTGAGAGATAGCTTCTGGGAAGCTAGTGCCAATTGAGGTATGATGTTCAATAGCTGCTGCAATTATTGAAAGTTTCATCGCTTACCTTATAAATTAGAGAACATACTACCATTATAATGGATAAGTTAGTTACAGATTCAGAGTACCCTCAGTCCTTGAAATCCGAATAAGGATTGTAATATGGCTAAGTATATTGATGCCTACAATGGCACAATTAAGAGTGAAGGTGGTTTCGCATTAACCAATGCTGCGTCTGACCTCGGTGGTTATACCTATGCGGGGATTTCTCGCAAATATAATCCACAGTGGGCTGGTTGGTCATTAGTAGATAAGCTGGTTATACAAGGCAGAATTATTGCTGGAGGTAAACCATTTATCACTCCTGAGCTGGAAACACAAGTTCAGAACTTCTATAAGGTGACTTTCTGGGATAAAATTAAAGGCGATATTATCGCTTCCCAAGCAGTTGCCGAATACATCTTCGACTTTGCAGTTAATACGGGTGAGTCCGATGCAGGCAAAGTAGCTCAGTCTGCTTGCAAAGCCGGATTAAAACTCGATGGTGCTATCGGTACTTTAACAGTTACCGCCATCAATAAGGTTCCGGAAGAGCTATTCTTATTGCGCTTCTATAGCTTCGCGTCTGAACATTATATCAATGAAGTTAATCGCGTCCCTACTCAAATCAAATACCTCAAAGGCTGGCTAATCAGAGCTCGGAAACACTTGATTTAAGGCTTAAATGAGCGGATATTCATGCCAAATCCTTGAATATTCGCTCAAAATCCATTATAATAAGGTATATAGAGGTGGATATGGACGGAAAAGAGATGAATTCAGAAAGCAGTAAAGACGGAGTAATGCAAACTAAGGTTCCTCGGAAAGATCTGGAACGAATCTTCGAAGATGCAACTCGAATGATTCTGGAATGTGATACTTCACTTCCAATGGTTTTTGAAGAACTCTAAAGTTCAAACTCAATAATCCCGGTAGAATGATGTATATATTCTATTGGCGTATTGAGGCGTTACACCATGTCAAGTCGTGTCTTTAAAAGCCCTTTGTTTGAAACGTATATGCAGGTTCCTGAATTACGTCAAGCTTCCAAAACTCTTTTTGAAGATTTCAAAGCATATATTCAGAAAGGATCTCAGGATGATTTTGCATTTGGTCGTGATTCAAAGTATGATCATGGCGACTCTCCTGATTGGTTACGTTCTTCCTCTCTCCGACATGTCCATGTTTTACCCTTAGAAGATTTCAAGAAAAAGCGAGCTGCTAGCGGAAAGATTGATAAATTCCGTATAGTGTCTGAGCTTCATATCATTTATTGTTCAGTCAACGTTAATAATCAGAATTATGTCTGTGCTATTGCTGGCGTTTGTCCTGATGCTCATAACTTTGCTAAACAACATAAAGACGTTCTGCGTAAGTGTGTGGAAATTGCTGAGAAATTTGAAACTCATATCCACGATCTAAGTCGCAAGCCTACTTTGGCCTCTTATCTCAATCCGCATCATATTGCCGCATCTCACAATCCGATCAAAGCGGCTATTATTCGTGCTTTGCTTCCTATCATATTCCCTCACTCACATATGTTTGTTGAAGACTAACTCCAGTAAAATAGGGGTATAGTTTTTCTATTGAGGACTCCCTATGGCTGATTCAGATACTTCGGGCTTTCAACAGTTTGTAAATAAGGAGCTTCCCTCCCGTATACAGACTGATATCCCTGAAACCGGAAACTTGGAAAAAGGTCTGGTAGCAGTTTCTACCGGAAAGGGTCTGGAGGTTGAATTTATGAACTTCTCAGACTCTATTCCACAAACTAAGAGTRTTGCCAGCATTGGCACTCTAGAGGTTCTGAAGGGTATCACTCGCTGGTATCCTAAATCAAATCTCCAAATATTCTCAGTTCGCGCTTACTGTGGTGCTCCATCTCGTGGTGAAGAGATTGTAGCGGCTCTGAATGTAAATGGTGCTCAAGCTGTTCTAGTAACGATTCCGGCAGAAGAAAATCTTTCGGAAATTGCTGAACTAGACGTTCAAGTAACAAAAGATTCATATTTGACGTTAGATATCCTGAAGGTTGGAACCTTGATTGCTGGTTCTGACCTTGTTGTTGAACTCTACTACAAGGTAATTTCCTGATGCTTATTCAATATACTAAAAGCGCTGTGCTCGCTAATAACACTGCAGCTAATATTGCAGCTGACCTTATTGGTTTGATCACTCAGGCTAAGACGATTGCAGATTGCTCTTTGGCTTGTAACAAAGACACTTCTTCGATTATTGGTCGCTCTCCTGCTAAAGCGCCTACTTTAGCATATCACGATACTGCTGCTCAGATCTTCTGGTTGAAAGTAGATCACCCACTGTACGATAATCATTATACTTATTTCGGTATGGATTATTCTACTCCAGCAACCGGCCTTGTTTTGAAAATGGCCGAGAAGTATGATGCTGCGACTAAGACGTTCTCTAAAATGACGCCGCTGTCCAACTCAAACTCTCTGGTTGTTGCTCCAGCTTATACTAAGATCAATACCGTTATTGAAATCTTGGTAAGTGCTTCAGGTATCCTGTTTATTGGTAACAACGAAAGTACTGTAACTGCAGGTGCTCTTAGCAATTTACCCTATGCACCTACCGGCTTATTTGTTCTGGAAGCAGTGTCTTCTGTGCAAGGCGGCATCAATGCGGCATCAGGTGTTTCTATGTTCGCTATGGGTAATTCCTATAATGTGCCTTTAGAAAGCACCAGCGTGTACTCTAGCGGTAACGGTTTAGTCGGTGGTCAGAACGCATTGCGTGCTGCTAATTTGGGTACTGACTTCGCAAGTATTGGTGGTGCGGGTCCGAACAGTGGCATGACTGCCCGTGAAACTCCAACATATTCCCATAATGGTGCTTTGGAAACTACTTTTCTTGAGTTCTATGTGTTTCCTGGTGATTTGGTCTATGCTAAAATCCACGGCGTAGTTCGTCCACAACTTAAGATCAATCATGCCCGTAACCGTACTACAGTTAAGAGTGAAGAATATTATGGCCTAGTTTTGTATGCAGCTAATGCATCCCAAGCTCTTAGCTATGCTACTGATGCCAACAATCTTCTACAAGCTTACGTTAAACTCTAATCCTGGAAATTGACATGACAACTATCATTAAGAACGTCTATAAATATTCAGGTGCAGCGGCTACTGAAGGTGTTGCCTTCTTGATGCAAGTGGCTACTGATCTGAAAGGTATTGCTGACTTTGGTAAATGCTTCGTTTCTCCATTGTCGAAGACTATTACCACTGCAGAGGATATCGATCATAAAGATTATCCTCTATACAATCAGATTGAAGAAGTTCAGCCTGAACCACTGATTGAGCCTGAACCAGCGGTAGACAATGTAACTGAGACTCAACCAGTAGCTGGAGAGTAATTTATGTTGTATAATCTATGTACTCAAGCAACTATTAGTACTCAAGCCAATTTCAAAAAAATCTTGAACATTTACACTGCAATCATTACTAATACTCCAGTATCTGATGCAGACATGTCAATGTTCAATGCGCCATTTTCTCAGCCAATTATGGGTAAGTATCCAACTGCTCGCCCCTATACTTTGATTTATACTGAGACTAATCCAGCGGATGCAGCGGAAGTTACCCTCTGGTTTAAGAAAGAGCACCCGATGTATGTTGGTCATTTCTTGTATATTGGTCTGCATTTTATGTCATCTGTCGGTGTAAATAATTTTACTGCCCCCTATTTGTCGATCGATATTGCAGAGTTAGTAACTGTTGATGGTGCTATTATTAACCGAGTATCTGGCACTGTTTATACAACAACTCAAGGTAATACCGGCTGGGTATCCTATTACCCTATTAACGGCATTGTGCTGGGTCGAGTGGGCTGGTATGGCAATATGCTTACTCTCAGTGTTTCAGATTGGGGTCTGGGATATTTTATGTGTGATTATACGCCGAGTCCATTTAATGCAGCGTTTAGTCATTATCAAGGTACTCTGAATTTGGAAGCTTTATCTACTGTAGCCGGAGATGGTGCAGCAGCTCAAGCGTTTATTCCGAAAAACTACCCAATGCAGTTATTAATTACCCAGAAACTCATGAATAATGCTTTACCTATCAGTTACCGTTATGTTGGCTTATGTCGCATACCTAATCTAACCGGAACAGACATTGGCGTCAGCAACCTTGCCTATCGTCAATTGGATGCGGGAGCTCTATTCCAACAGCCAACTAATACTATCACTCCCGGATTTGCAGGAACCTTCGGTACAGATAATACCGTGATGGAAGTTACTACTGCCGAGGGTACTAAAGCTTCTGAATTATATCCAGAATATCTGCGTAACTTGTATAGCGGTTCTCCACTAGCTAAGTTACCTATTCTGCGACCTCTACAAGGTGGGGCTAATTATGCTCACTATGGCAGAGCAATAACTATTGGTACTGAAAATTACATAGGTATTCAGGCGTTACTGGATAGTGATCAGAATTTGCAGAATGTCACCTCCAATAATTACTTGAAAACCTTAAAATCGTATCCGGCGCGCCAAGCTTATCTTCGCATGGATTAAGCTAATCTTTGGGTAACGGACTACCCATTTAGTTTTCGGAGATTAGCGTATGGCAGATATTATTCCGATTCTTTTTAGTATTGATTTGGTATCTGGATCTTCAGTAAGATTAGTAGCTGCAAAGAGTAGTGTTAAGAAAGTAGCTTCTTCTAAGAAGATATCTTATCCAGTTGATCCTCCAGTAATTGCTGCCTCTAGCATTGTTCCAGTTTTATTAACTGGCACGATGTCTTATCAGACAAGTAAATCTGTAAAAATTGCTGATAAGAAGATTACTTCAGCTTCATTAGGTGCAAGTGTTACTGATTATTCCAGTACAATATTTAATCAAATAAACTTTAACACGGGAGTTCTATTATCTGCAGAGTTTAACATTAACTCTGTTAAAATCTCAGATAAAGCAACTAAACGAACAACTTTACCTAACAATGGTGCAGAAACTTCGGCATCAACTCTATTTAAAAGTTCAGATATTATTTCTGCTGCTATAGTGATTGCGGTGGATGACAATATCAAGTTGACTAAAGTAGCTTATCAGAAAATTCGATCTGCTAACTTACCAACGGATGAAGAAAGTAAGCCTTTAGCAACTATTTTCCAATCAGGATTAATTGCTGATGTTCCTATTAAGGTTGATAATAGTCTTACAGTAACTTCTAAGATTGTCGAAACAAGGAAAGTTAAACAAGCCAATCTGCCAGTGAATGATGCTCAGATGGGAATATCTACTCTATTCTCCTTAGCTGGCTTCTTTGCAGGTAAAGTAGTTGCGACTGCTGAAATAATTAATCAGCAAAAAGCCTTTGATTATCAAGAAACAGTTCAGACTCCAATTCGTGTAGATTCAGTGACCAATTATGGTCGAGTGTTTGAAATAAGCTCATTCAAAACCGCAGTATTAGTTGAGAGTGATGCTCAGATCAATCAGAAGGAAGTGTTTAAATATCTGTCTACTAAACAGGCTCATTTGCCGGTTAATGTAACACAGTATGGTAATATTTTCTCGATCAGTGCACCATTTGTGGATAGTGAGAAAACAGGTGTTCGTTGGAGATCTACCATTGCAAGTGTTAGTGGCTTTATAGCTGACACAATGGATGCACTTCATAGTGGTCGAACTGTATTCGAAGCGGAAGTATTATCTGGAGTTATTGCTAATCCAGACTATGCTAAAGCTGAGACTCAATTGTTTAGGGTTGGAGAGTATAAATCGAAAGGGTCTATCATTGGTATGGACGCGGACACTATACTTGCTGGACGTATGCATGACTTCACTCTAATGGAACTCAATGTTGGTTTTATATCAGCGCCTCGATTACCAGTAGTAGTGTTTGGCTTCAAACCTCCTTCCAACACTTTACGTCAGACATGGTATTAAAAAAGCCGGCATTGCCGGCTTTACTTTTGCACTTTTGTCAGTAAAAACTAAGGTTTATCTGCTTCATATCCCGCAATTCTTACTACGAAAATTCTTAGAATCAAATTCTAGGAGTTCGACCTATCTATTTACCTTAAAGTCCAATACGGCTCAATACGCCAGACTCCAAATCAGAATTTTAAATGAAGGTCTTGATTGACTAGATGAGTTTTCTTACTTCAGAGATTGAAGAAGAATTTGTTGATGCGATCACTTCTTGCAAAGCTTTGACTATTAACTCAGGCTTAGCAGCAAGCACTTTAAGGACAACGTTCTTTCCATAAAGAATTTCAGATACGTTGAGGGGAATAGAAGCTTTATTCAATTTCTTACTTAAAGCAGATGCTTCTGTAGGTTTAATAGATTTACTTTGCCAGCAGCCTTCTTCATCTATATTCAGATATTGGTATCTGTCAGCCAGAAGATTGATTAATGCATTCCGAAGATTACGAAGACAAGAAACAATCTCATCAACGTTCTTATTGGAAATAGCGATACCTGTTGCTGCTAAGCTTCTGCCTTGGAAGTTATGGCCAAATTGCAAAGTTATTTCTGCTACTAAACCGGATAGTTCTTTTATATCGCCAGATTTAACATCAGTTGAACCCTCCAAAGTTGTACACTTAGAGTTAATCCAACCACAGATTTTAACAAGACACATGCACTTGCGCAGGCGGTTTGACAATTTTGTATCTCCTGAAAAAAAGTCCCACCCGAAAGTGGGACTCCTTATCTACTTAACCAAATTATAACCTTAGCTAGTAGATCCTAACAGATCCTGATCCACGCGATAAGTACCATACAGGCGACCAATATGGTAGCGCAGGTAATATGCGTAACGGAAATAATACGTCGTTGGATCATTATCTTTGCGCTGTACCCAGATATCACGATCATTTTCAATCTGGCGACCACTGCCATTTTTTTCTTGATACTTACCGATCTTACCAGAAGTAGACAAGTCTTGGAGCAGAGTCATCAGCAAGTTACCCACCAACATTTCACCATCCGCTTGAGAATCTGGAACAATGGATACGAGACCATCATCCATTTTCTGGCGGATAATCGCCGTGGTGTAATCTTTCTGGTTCATGGCGTTCAGCTGCTTCATATCTGGAGCAGTAGAGTCATGAGTGGTAATGTCGAGGATTTTAATCGTCGATGCTTTCGATTCCAGAAGAATAAATTGCATATTACCGATAATCCCGAGATCCAGATCAGTAAAGTTCTGAACAGAGGAGAAACCAGGAACTTGCTTACGGAGCAGGGTGTCGGAAGGCTCGGTCAGCTTATCGTTCATTGCCGCAATAACACCAGCGATGAAAGTACCGTCCAGAGTCAATTCCTGCTGGTAGCCGGAACGATTCGTGATAGTGCGTTTACCCCAGCAGCTAGCCGCAGAGAGTACGCGACCGGCGCGATAAGAACCTGCCGGAATCTTCATCACTTGACCGCCGTAATAAGCCAGAGTGCCTTCTTCCTGCAAAGCAGTACCAACTTTAGTCTGAACCGGATAACCGAACCAGCCATTGGTTGGAGAAGACAAGAATGGATCATTACGATAATCCAGCTCATTCATCACATCATTAAAGATGGTTGAATTGCTCAGAATGATCAGATCAGTGATTAGCTTATTTTCGCGAGTAGCAAGCAGGCCAACACGATAATCCGCATCAACATAATTGCCATCACGGTCAGCATCTTTGATCTGTACAATCGCGATCTGTGGTACGCCAACCACTTCCAGAGCAAGTTCTGCCATAATAGCCAGATCATTGTCGGTTGATGGATAGCCAACGATAGCGCGATAATTATCTTTAGTCAATGAGATAACAGTGTTATACATTGCATCCAGACGGAGAGCTTCTGCAGTCAGATAATATGACTGGCCGAAACTTGGTGCACGAGTGTATTGCAGGTAAGCTGTTACTGTACCGCCAGGTTTTGTGTTGAAGGTGATGTGTTTAGCATCAGCATCAAAAGCCCACTCTTCCTTAGGCAGCGTGACAGTCAGATCACCAACTTTCACTTCGATCAGAGTTACTGCAGTTGCACGAGTTTCACGCAGCTGGGCGAACCAAGCATTGCGGATACCAGTTACAGCGCCAGTTTTGTCTTGGCCGATATTACCAATGGAGATTTTCTCAACGGTCTCGAGATCATATTTCCATTTGATGCGACCAGTACACTCTACCGTAGCAGTGAACGTATCACCTACTTCGTACAGAGTCAGATCGGTGCCGAATTGAACAATCAGGCCAGCAGTGAATTCAGTTGCTTCACGGTTGAGATGATTAACGTTCAATTGACCCAGACCGCCAGTTGCATCTTCAGAGAACCAAGATACTTCTAACAGTGGGGTATCACGCAGGCCGAGTTCCAGAGTCAGAACGTCATTGACTTTGAACAGGGTCAGATCGCCGAAGTCAGCGTACATACCGTCAAGGATAGCAACATTACGTTCGAAGCCAACTTTAACAGTCAGTTCACTGGAATAGGCCGGAACATCGCGAGATACTTTGAACTTGACATAGGAAGAACCTGTGCCAATCTCAGCAACCGCAAAAGTGTAAGCCGTATCGGTGGTGCCCGTCCAGTTCTGGAGATTAGTAACCAGAGCGCCAGTACCCACGTTTGATGCTGCTGCAACACTGTTTAACAGAGTAGGCTGCATCACTTTACGCTTGGCATCAATAATCAAGGTAAAGGTACGAGTCGGGCCGACATATTTGGACAGGTCATTGCGGAAGCTTGGCAAATCGCCAGCACCATCGTTGGCTACTTTGTTCTGGGTAGGAGAACCAATCGCGAATGCGTTCAGGTTAACTTCCAGATCATAGTATTCAGGAAGGAGATCAGTGTTACCAGCTTGGTAGCCCATAGTCAAGATGCGGGACAGGTTAGGAATACCCGTATCATCTAACACTGTGGCATCAGCTGACTGATAGCTCATTAGGTAAACCAGATTCGGGTCGAAGGCCGCAGAATTAATGCGAACGCCGATCAGGGACTGGTTAGAATCGCCGGCGATGAAATCCCAAAGACGCTTGTCAATCGTTTCACCAGAAGTGGTGATCAGAGCCGCGTCGTCTTTGTTACCATTACTGGTAAATTTCAGGCGAGTGGTATAAGGAGCTTGCTGCGGGAAAGACAAAAGCTCATTCTTCACGAAACCGCGAGTAATGATTTTGTTTTCATACAATAGCTGATTTGAGCCGCGACCGATATAGCACGGAATGCGTTGGTAGTCAGCGGTAGCCACAACTCGGGGAATCTGCTCTTGGCCAATATAAACACCTGGCTTTACGTAGCGACTTCCCGGATCGATGATGGCGTCTGTTGTTGACATAAGGACGACCTCACTGGTTGCATAAATCATTTAACTCAATTCATACATATTTTACCGGTGGAAAAGTATTGAATAATCCGGAGATAAGAAGCTTGTTATTAAATGAAATGTTTATTATAATTAGATTAGGATTTTGTTATTAATAATCAATAGGTTACTATGCTAAAAGCATTTGAATATAGAGTGTTCCCAACCGAAATTCAAAGGGAAATTCTGCTTCAAAATGCAGGTAATGCTCGATTCATTTATAACCATTTACTAGCTCAAATTAAAGAAACTGGGGAGATTCTCTCAGCTTATAGCTTATCCAAGAAGCTTCCAGAATTAAAGTCTAAATTCGAATTCTTAAAATTATCTGAGAGTAGCTCATTACAGCATGTAACTGGACATCTGGGTATAGCCCTTCGAAGATTCTTTGATAAAGTTAGTAATTTTCCAGTGTTTAAAAGAAAAGGGGTCAAGGATTCTTTCACAATCAGTAATATCAATAGTAACTGTTGGATCTGGAATCCTGACTCAGATAATTCTACCGGAAAACATCAGATACGTCTGGCTAAGCTAGGCTGGTTTAAATTCAGCTACCATAGAGAAATACCTAAAGAGTATCTAATAAAGCGAATAACTATAAAACTAAAATCGGATAACAACTGGTATATTTCCATTTTATCGGACAATGGTTTAGATTTACCTGAAGCCCTTAATCCTAAGTCTTCTATTGGAATTGATTTAGGATTAAAAGACTTTCTTACTCTATCTAATGGAGATAAGATTTCCTCTCCCAAGCATTATCACCTTGCGCAACGCAAATTAAAACGTCTTCAAAGATCATTTAGCCGAAAAGCCAAAGGCTCCTTAGCATCTTTGAAACAGAAATCTAAGATATCCAAACTTCACTTCAAGATAGCTGCTCAACGAAAAGACTTTCTCAATAAACTTAGTTATTCTATAGTTTCGAAATATGATCTCGTTACTTTAGAGACTCTCAACGTTATTGAAATGTCTAAGAACAAATATCTAGCCAAAGCTATAATGACTTCTGGCTGGTCTATATTCAAATCAATGATAGAATACAAACTAGAAAATCAAGGTAAATGGTGGTGCTATGCTGATCCGTTCTTTGCTAGTTCACGAATTCATCATAATTCTGGATATAAGAATTCTCAGTTAACACTGAACGTTCGAGAGTGGGTTTGTCCTGAAAGTGGAAGTGTAGTAGATAGGGATGTGAATGCTGCGATTAACTTAGATCAATTGGGACAACATTGGTTTTTATCCAATAACCTACTAAATTCTAAAGAATATCAAGAAGCTATTCGATCTAAGACTCTTTTGAGTTTGAACCTACCGAAGCCAGAATCGGAAAGGGCAGCTTAGGCTGCAAACGCCTAATAGATACCAGCCACTAGAAAGTGGCTGGGATTAGGAAGTGAGTTATCACAACTGAGACCGGTGAGGTCCGAGGTATTAGCTTAACAAGGAACCAATAAGTTTGAACACTCTTGAGCCGCTATCATAAGCACTGATAGGACGTTCCAGCGGGGTCATTTTTTGTTCACGATCGTTGAAGTTCGCAATGTTAGGGGCGAATTCTACGATTTCGAAAGCGTGCAAGTGCTGAATCTGTTTTTCTGTCAGAGATTCAATCATGGATTCAACTTCTACCCATGCCAGACCGTCGGGAACATAACAAGCTACGTGCGGCATATCAACAGGATCAAGTACATCAAGATCGAAGCTAATACCAAACCCATGAGGGCATTGCATAGCTCGTTCCACAGCCTGCTCAAACGCTGAGACGTAATCCGTTTTGATCTTTGGATCTGCATAAATAATTGTCACACCCAGACTTTCTAATAACGCTTTCTCTTCTGGCTCATAAGAACGAATACCGATAAGAGTAGTGTACTTAGGATCAACCGCTTGATGGTGTTTCCAATCATTTACTAATGAAGGATGACCATACCCCATCAGAGACGCCAAAGGCATACCATGAATTGCGCCACTTGGAGTGGTTTCATCAGTATGAGAATCCATATGAGCATCGATCCAGATCAAACCGATAGCACCCTCAGTGTGAGCACTAACACCTCGCCATGTGCCAATAGCGCAAGAATGGTCTCCACCAATTACAATAGGGAAACGATTCTGATCTTTGGTTACGCTAACGGTTTCAGCCAATGCTTCTGAGAATGCGCGAGTACGTGCATATTCTTGCAGATGATCATAATCCAATTCATCCACAATAGAGTGGAAACTGGTTTTCTGGAAGAAGCTCAAAGGTGCATTATGGAACTTAGGATTGACATGCAGAATATCATATAAATCCCGCAAATAGGCCGCAGAGTAATAAGTATCTCCATCAGGCCCGCAATTAGCACCGCAAGCAGCACCGATAATATTGATAGCAGGGGTATCAAAAATAGAAGATTTGCTGGAAGATTTCTTAATAGAGGTCTGAATAGGGTCGAGTGTTGACATGAAATTTAAAAGTCCTGTAAGTTCGTAACATTAATACGATAAACATATTCTACAGGACTTTTTAGAGGGTTATTCTAGAGCTTTGGGAAGTCAAACGTCCAACCGTCTAAGATCATAGCGACATCATTATTGACAACTACTTGAGATGGCCCGACACCTTTACAGAATACGGTTCGATCTTTAGATGCTTGATTTCTAGTCTGGAAACCAATTGAGATACAATCAGTTAATATCAGATCTTTTGGTAGATTAACTATCGCTTTGAAGTTGCGATTAATAGTCATCATAGTATCACTGCCAAGCATCTGAGTATAGAAATCCGGTACTTTAGTTGGTACGTCGATCTTCATTCCATCATCGATATAATTGCTGACACTTAGCAATGGAAGTATACCGGTTTGATGCAGGGTAATGCTATTGAAATTCTTAATAATTGAGAGGGAACCCATGTTCTTGTTATCCACGACTTCATTATAGGTAGAGGTATCTCTATCAAAATTCAGAATAAGTGGACGTCCATGAGGAACCATTAAAGCGGTAGTGGTCAGACGTTCTTGGGGAATGAGATAATCTAGGAGATTAATAWCTTCGGAATGGGCTGGAAAAGCTAGAATTGTCAGAAGGGTCAGAACTATGCGAGATTTCATTATACGTGTCCATATGAGTGAATCATTAGTTCTAGTTTACATGAGGTATTCCTTTGAAGTTTTTCTTATATTCTATAGGGAAATCCTTGGTTTACACAACGTGAAAAACCCGCTACTTGAGCGGGTCATTTTCTAACTGGAAGGCTAAGGCTTATTCGCCTGCAATATGTTTTACTTTATCGCTTAATATTGCAGTTAATGGATTATTAACCGCACGTTCAAAGAATGCTTTCTGATTATCAAAAGCCACGTCATTAGTTTTAATGAATTCTTCTAAAGCATTCAGATTGCTCAAACAAGTCATATTGTTGAAGACTTTTTCGATATGTTTCACTTCAATCTGATAAGTTGAGAAATCACCATTGGTTTCAACATATTCTGTTTTAATCCAACCAGACTTGATATCTTTAGGGAAGACATCTGCTTCAATTGAATGCCCTCTGTTCTTGAGGAAATACGGATACAACTTGTTATCTTCTTCGCTACGGTGCAGGATGATTGCATATGGCGATTTAAGATAGGTAAGGATTCGATAATCATGAACCGGCAAGTTGAAGGCGGCACATAAACGATACATATCAGTTATTTCTAACTGGAAACAAAAGAGATCATTAAAACGCAACACTTTAGCGATATCATCACGATTTGTTTTGAGTTCGATAAGTTCTTCGATCGCTGCTTTAATTTCGCTTTTCTTTGATGCGTAAAAAGCTTTACGTACTTCGTAATCTTCAATCTTATTAGCTTCGTTCAGGATCTGGATAAATAACATTTCAAAGCCTCTCAAGTTCCAATTAATTTCCTATTAACACTATTATATAGGGATTTAGCTTGAATATCAATGGATTTATCGCACATTGTCGTCTATATACATGAAAAAACCCGCTACTTGAGCGGGTTCTTCGTTTACCAGGATGTTACTTCCTCAGGCGAGTCGCTTAGAAATAATAGCGAACGCCGAACAATACATCTTGCGATGTAATGTCTGCTTTAGCGCTTGATGTAGCGCCATCTTCATCGGTTTTGGTTGCGGTAATATCGCCGGCATCCAGATATTTGTAGCTCAGATCAAGTGACCAGTTGTCATTAATAGCATACGCAACACCGACACCGGCGCTCCATGCAAAATTATCGACGCTGTGAGATCGAGAATCACCTGCACCTTCGTTAGAGGATATATATTGATCCAAAGAAAGGTGGCTCAGGCCGAGGCCGGCAGTTACGTATGGAGTCCAGGCAGTGCCAGTATCAAAGTCGTAATAGGTATTGACCATCAAGGTCTGTATACCCACTTTGGTATGGTTGGCGAGTTGGCCATAATCTTTAAAGTCCGAGCGAGACACGTTGGATACGTCAGCACGAATGGTGTATTCCAGTTCAGCACGAATCGGCAGGCTGGAGACAGCGCTGAAGTCGTAACCGGCAGCGATTGCTGCGGCGAAAGCGGTTTTATCTTTGTTCGCAAAAGCGAATTGCTCAGCAGAGTCGTCCTGCGTCGCGTCGAAGGACAGATCTTGACTGGCAACATGCGTAATAGCAGCGCCGGCTTTCAGAGCGGTATAAACGCCAGATGTTTTCTCAGCAGAAGCAACTGCAGCAGTGGAGAAGGACAGACTCGCCAGACTCAGGATTGCGAGTACAAGACCCGTTCGGAGCATTTTCATTGCAATTTCCTTTTTAAGTGAAAGATACGCATTTAAATAAAACAACTTCTTAAATATATTACTGCATCAGTTACTGGTATTAATCAGCCAGAAGCAGACTATTTTGGAATAAACGTTCCAGAATATTGGCAGAGTTTTCAGCTGCTATTTTCAGATTACTGTTGAAATCAGTGGCTGCATTAACACCTGCTAGATCGGAAATACCTTTAGCAACAACCAGACAGTCTGCCATATTATTATCATGACAAACTTGACCAACTGCTATCAGTTCCATATCAATAGACACTGAGAAGACGGGATGATTGATTGCAATATCACCATAGATGCCTTCGACTGAGACAATCTTATCGAGAGATTCTTTCAGCTTGTCCGTGTCTGCAATAAAGGAATCAAATGAGATGGATACACAGTTGTGATCACATGCTCGAATAAGACGGAAAGGAATCTTAACATCTTGGCCTTCTTCTTCAAGTTTCAATGCATTTTGGCGCATTTTTTCTTGTTCTGAGAAGACGTAACCGATTTCTTTGAAAGTGTTCTGAGTGCAGAGAGGGAATTTCTCAGGCTGCTGGGCCATCTGACCATACTTATAGTTAAATGCCGTAACATCTACATCACCATAAGCGGTAAACAGGGGCTGAAGAACGTCGCCGATTGCTAACACTTCCGGATACTCATCGTAGCCTTTTGCATAAGCCGCACAACTACCACCAACATAAATGCGAGCGATTTCGGATACTTTCAAAGAAGCCTTTAAACGATGGATAGTTGCAGATAAGCGAGAAGCGGCCGAAGTGCGCCCAATACCTAACAAAGTAAATACAACTGTTACAACTTCATCGGTAAGAAATCGTCCAGTAAATTCCCAGAACGGAAGCTTCCGTTGTTCTAAAGAATCTAGGATTGCGAACATATCACGCTTTGCATGATCTGGAAGAATCTTATTGAGCATAGGCTCCAATTCTTCTTTCATAGCGGCTGCAAAGATGTATGCCCGTGGTTTTTTATGGCTGGCCATAGTTAAGTCTTATTTCCAAATTGGTTAATTGAACAACAATATTTTAACTGATAGGTTAACTTCTAAATATACCGTTTTCGTAATTCATTTTCGAGATTATTGATGAGATTTACGGCTTCTTGACCTCTTAATTTGACGATTGTCTTATGATAAGATTTGTCAGTTATCCGGATCTCAATGTGATCTATTTCATCGGTTAGGTGCTTATGACGTGTGGGAAAGAAATCTTCAGGGGAGTTAGACCATACAACAATACTATGTTCATCTTCATTGTAGTCTGCTGGAGTATGTGTCCAGTAAGATTGTAGCCAAATTCTAATAGGAGTGTCATTAATGTCTTTGACTATTGTTGGAAGAAATGCGAAACATTTGACCCCTTTTATCAAAGCATATTCACGCAAAGTCTGCTTATCTTCTTTACTTAATTTCAGCTTAGGAATTTTCTGGAATATCATAGAAGTATCTCGCAATTAATAACTATAATTGTTATTTAATACGAGAAAAGCCCTCAATTGAGGGCTTTATAATCGGATTTTATCGGAATTTAGATAGTTACTACACAATCCATTTAGGGATTTGAGCAGTCTGACCAGCCTTGTCATGAGTACAATCATTCAAGAATTGAATGCTACCATCATTAACGAAAGAATGGCAAATGAGCTGTTTATCTTTTGAGGAGTCCATGAATTCTTCTTCATTATCACTTGGTTCAGACCAAGAAGCTAATATCGAAGGACTGAAAGTAGGATTCACATTGTTATGATTCCAACCCCAACGAGGGCCAGTGCCTGTACCAATCTGAACCTGATGATTACGGCCACATCCCGGACAATGGAACACGACAGTATCATCATTAATCTTATGGATAACTTCCTCGCTCATTTACTATCCTCTTATTTGGCTACTCCTGCTTCTTGCAGGACAGTGTTAAACTCTTCACCATAACGGTTAGCATTACCAACCTGATTTGGATGTGGAGTTACTAATTCACGAATGCCCACAATACGGTTGCCTTGCTTAGCATCAACCAATACTGCTTTGTGTATGCGGCCAGGAAGCTGAGAAACAGGAACATCTTCGTATCCCATAATGATACATAGATCGCCTGGATTGAATAAATGAGCTGCCGCACCGTTTAAGCAAATCTGGCCGCTATGCATTTCACCTTCAATCACATAAGTCTGTAAACGTCCACCACTATTGACATTAACTACATCAACCTGCGTGTACGGAAGAATACCCGAAGCTTGTAACAGAACCGGATCAATAGTGATTGAGCCAACATAGTCAACTTGTGCATCAGTGACAAGGGCACGGTGAATCTTACCATAACAAAACTGACGAGTAGCTTCTTGAGACATATGAATACTTCCTACTAAGGTGAATTATTAAATAACTTTCATTATTATACGAACATTATCTCATTTGAAAATTAGCAGACTATTAAATAGCTTTAGCAACTGCTGCGGCAAAATCAGCAAATGAAGCAGGGATTTGAATCTCTTTATTATTGATATAGCAACCTTGAAGTAAAGCACCTACCCCACTGTCAATAGTAGTAAGTTCCAGTTTTACCTTATGGGAGGGGCCAGAGGTATACATAAGAGTATACAGATCAAAATCTGAAGACATATCGTACTTATCTGCTTCATCATCATGACGATCAAAACAAGCCCAAGTAGAACCATGAGATACTTTTAGATTCAGAACTGGTAAAGTAAGGTTCAAATCAGAGGCTACTTGATCCGCCATTTTAACCAAGTCTGAAGCGACTTCTGGATCAATATGACTAATCAGATTATCAAACTGGGCATGACCCCACCATTTAGGATTGATTGCACTAATTATGGCTGCTTTAATTTTGTCATTCATTGTGTATATCCTTATTTAGTTAAATAATATTCAATAGTATAACGGGTATCTTCGTCCAGATTTTCCATGTTTTTCAGACACCAATTAAGGAATCCTTTATCAATATCAGCCCACTTGGTATTTTTATGCTTGCCAAAATAGATTGTCGATAACAAAGAAGGGGTATTGGTTATTTGTAGCATACCTTCTATACTGCATTCGCAAACTGTGGCAAAGTGAACTAGCAATGCAGCTGTCACATAGCAATCATACAAAGCTCGATGGGGGTAGAGATCATCTGGAACAGTTACGTTTAATTGTAAAGCATAGCGCATATACTGATTGTTATGCTTTGGAAGATCTGGATAGAAATAGCGAGACAATTTCAGAGTACAAATCCAAGGAGTTTCTGCAGGAATTAATGGGAGTTTACTTCGGTCAAAGGGAGCATTATGCGCAATATAATAATCCGCACCCAGATATTTTGGCATGACTTCTTCTAACAAAGGCTTTCCTGCAACCATCTCATAAGTGATATGATGGATGCTCATAGCCTCGATAGATATTTCATCTGGAGGAGATAACAAATCTGATTGTGGATTAGTATATTCACCGGCCATGACGTCTAAGCTGGCTACTTCTACAATGCCACCTACCAGATTCCCTTCTGTATCAATAACTCGAAAGATTGTCATAGCCGATGCCTATTACTTAACTAATGCTAATTGTGGGTATCCATTCTCGGCAATATCACGCTGGATTTCACGCTGGATTTGTTCTTGCTTATATCCAGGCAGGTAATCTTCCGCTAATTTAACCAGCGCCATGTGAATGGTATCTGTTTTACTCAACTCCAAATGTTGCGTTAAACGATCTAACGTTTCTGCACTTACACCATTTGGAGTATCTTTAATCTTTAAACGCAACAATATTGAAGCGGTCATTAGAACCTCTTTTATACAATACGAGAAAACCCGCCGAAGCGGGTTGATGTTCTGATTGAAATCAACGTCCCATATAGAATGTAAACATTGGCATATCCCGCACGGCATCAATAGCCTGTGGAGTTCCAACAACTACCAAAGATTTCTTCTCATGAAACGCATTTCGGAAAGCGGTTGCAATAGAGATTGCAGTGTCTTTAAGTTCTTTACCCGTTAGATTAGGGTGCAGATACACTTTACCCTCTAACGTCAAACCTCGAGGCTGATTCTTATGAGTGAACAGTCGGGATGTTTTCCGATCTTTAGCTGCGGCAGCTAATAATAAATCTGACGTCTGAATTTCCTGAAGTTGCAACATATAATCCTGCCTTAGTTTCCGAAATTACATTGAAGTCAACCCTGAATCAGCGGTTTCCATGAAATCAACATAGCCATCAACATGACCAGTATTAGTGATCAATCGTTGCATGTTAAGTGCATATAACTGTTTAAATGTGATTGTCTTGTTATTGAATAAAGACTCACCGAGAAGACTACTACCAGATAATAGCAGAAAGTTTGCCAACATATCTTCTTGTTCACCGGTTAAATCTTTGAATTTGCTTAGTTCTTTCTCAATCCGCTGAATGTTCTCAGCTTTCTGCTGGCGCTCGGCACGGACACGAGAACCATTCTGTTTCCACCATATGGCTGAGAAAATAGCGCCGCCAAAGATAAATACTAAGGCTGCATAGCAAAAGAACATAATTAAGAATTGACGTTCTTCTTCTCTAATCATACTGCCACCGGAGCTTTAATAGCATCATAAGACTGATAATCGGTTAACTCAAAATCTTCAAAAGTATAGCTGAAAATGTCTTTCGGCTTACGCTTGAACTTCAGAGTTGGTAGAGGTAATGGCTCACGAGTTAGCTGGAGATTGCATTGCTCAACATGGTTGCTATAGATGTGAACATCACCACCAGTCCAAACAAAGTCACCTACTGCCATGTCCAATTGCTGAGCCATCATATGAATCAACATAGAGTAGCTGGCAATATTGAAGGGGAGACCGAGGAACACATCAGCAGAACGTTGATAAAGCTGGCAACTTAATGCGACTCGAGGAATTCCCCAGTTATCAAGAATATTTTCCATAACGTGGACTTGAGGCGCAGTATCATCCTCGGTCCGATCATATTCTGTAACAACTCCACGTTCAACGGCAATATCTAAACGTTGATTCACTCGCAATTTCCGAGTGTAGAACTGGAATAGCGCATGGCAAGGAGCCAGAGCCATTTCGTCCAGATCGCCAACGTTCCAAGCGGAAACAATAATGCGACGAGAGTCTGGATCTTGTTTAAGCTGTTTCATCACCATAGACAGCTGATCTAAATGACGACCACCGCTAGCTGTCCAAGAACGCCATTGGTGTGGATAAACGGGTCCGAGGTCGCCTGCATTCTTGATGATCTTATCTTTGTGTGTTGGGACGTTCCGCTCTGATAACCAGTCATGACTTTCTGTTTCAGATAAAGTATTCAGAGTCTTACGAATAGCGTCAACGGGTATGCCAGTCATTTGGGAATAAGCGCAAACTCGTTCGAAATTTCCCATAAGAACTGATTCGGTAACATCTTCTTTGAGTGCCCATTCATCCCAGATGCTTACCTTGTTATCTTGAAGATACTGGATATTAGTATCTCCCTTGAGGAACCAGAGGAGTTCGTGAATGATAGAGCGCAGATGACACTTCTTGGTTGTTACCAGAGGAAAGCCTTCTCTCAGATTAAAACGCATCTGATGACCAAAGATTGATAGTGTGCCTGTCCCAGTACGATCGGCTTTTACAGCACCTTCGTCCAGAACCTTCTGCATTAAATCAAGATATTGTTTCATAAGAGATTCCTTAGTAGCGAGTTTCAGGAGAAGGAGATTTTTCTAAATAGAGTTTTAAGACTTCTCGCTTAGCATTGCCGCTTAGAGTTTTGGTCACATCAGAATAAAGAATCACATTATAAGCATCATCTGCTTCTATTTTGCAAGTAAACTCAAGAACTTGCTGACTAACTCCAAGACCGGAGTTGGAGGCATATACTGTGACTAAGAGTTTGAATTGAGAGGCCATGGATTATCTCACGAATAAGGTTTATTGAATTAATTACTTTATTATTTTAACGTTGTATTTTCGGAAAAAAGGCCGCTCAATGGCGACCCATTTATAATCTATATTACGACTTTAAGAACTTACCTAGATTAATCATAAGAAAAGGTTGCCAGAAAGCAACCTTTTTTTAATAGCTGAGCTATTGTTCACATATACTTTTCTATAACAAAGAATGCCGCTCGGTTTAGATAGCTTTGCATAAGTTCTTCACCTTCTGCATCTAGTACATTTGGATGAGTCGGAGTTTCAACCATCATACCCAGATAATCCCTTGTGCGAGAGAAAGGATGTGCAGCATTAGGATTTTGTCGGTATTGGTTTAATTCTTCAAAAGATCGATGTACTTTGCTCAGATATTCATCTTTATCTGCGGGCATGGAGGTTACGAAGAAATCAGAAGAAGACCAGCTGACTGTTTCAGAAATCTGTTTATCGGTGAGTTTATAATCAAGATTGTTAGTGCCTGCCAATGATTTTACTGTACCAATACGCAAACATTTCTGACATTTACCACAATTACCGCCATTATGCACATGGCTTGCGTGGCAACTGGTTTGAAGATGACCATACTTAAATACTTTATCTAATACCATCTGACCTTGATAGCCAGTGATCGGATACATAATAGATCCGAAATTAGGCATGATATTGCCATAGATATTATTGATAGTATTTGCAATATCCGGACTTTGTTCATAATCATAAGTATGAATATGGCTAGTCGATTGAGAAGTAATTGCGACGTCTTGACTAATGCTGCGTTCATATTCATCGCCGCTGAGCAGCATTTGAATATCTACTTTAGATGACTGATTCATCTTGATATTGATTAACTGAGCCATTGAGAACACATGAGTCAGCATACAGATTGGAGCACCTAAACGAACGTCGCAAATAGGTTCCAATAATGCAGATAAGAAATTCGATTGGCAGATAAAGATATGACGTGGATCTTCATCACCTTTATGGCCGAGATCAGTAAACACTTTCTTCAGATAAGTGCTCTGATATTGACCAGAAGCAATATCATCATTTGTGATATGCTGGAACACAGAAATGTGAGGTGCTTGACCAGTGAAAGCCATCATGAACTCATAAGTAAACAAGCTTTCTTTACCAAAAGAACAGTTTACTGCCACTTCACTGTCTTCGGACAATTTAGCAGATAAAGTATTCCGCAAGCCCGACTCTTCAGTGTGTTCGTTGAACAGGGGTTCTGTTCCGAAAGGCATTTCATACTCAGATTCAAAATCACCAATCAGACCAGCTAAACCAGATTGAACGTTTTTCAAAGGTTCGAAATAGCCTTTGCTGGTAGCGCCCATTGCATAACGCATATTGTTACGTTCAATGTTAGCTGTCTTATAGAAAGCACTAACAATCAGTTGAGCCTGATCTTGATTTTCAACCACCGTCTCAATCATGGTGTAAATATTGTCGTTTTCCAAATCAAAGCTAAGGCGACTTGAGAAAGCTACAGGTCCGACAAAACATTGGAGGATCAGATTATAGATCAGAGGCTGAATTTGCTTGAAAGTTACAGCGTTCTGGCAGTTATCTCCCCGACTCAGTTTCAGTTTATTGAGATTTAGATCGTTTGGATTAATATCCGACGTATCCAGTAAACCCCAATTGAATACCAATTTCTTAGGGGTATTCATCATCTCGGCCAGATACTTTTTACTATCAATCTGATAATCAATTACTACGCCGTTCATATCATAATGAACGTCCAAAATTCGAATGTTGCTAAAGCCGCGACGACCAACTACACCCTTTTCAGATACAAGGGGCAATTGAATATTAGCGTACGTTTCTAATATGAAGCGAGATGTAAAGCGAGCTTCGTTTTTATCGGTCATTATGAATTTTGCCTTAGTGGGAATTTATCTTTATATACGAAATAAAATACGAAAGCCCACCGAAGTGAGCTTTCTTTCAGAAAACTATTAGCTTTAATCGTGTCTTGAATAACAATACGCTAAAACAAAACCAGCGAGAGTATTGCCTAATGTCACGTAGCCGAGATTATAGAATATCTGACCTAAAGTAATATGCGACCCCTCGCCAAAATAGGATAAGAAGAGCAAAGTCATATTAGCTACTGAGTGTTCAAAGCCACAGGCAATAAACGCTAGTAAACACCACCATACACAGATAAGGCCAGATACGGTTTCTTTGAGTCTGTTCCACATCCAAATAGCCAGACAAACTAACAGATTACAAAAGAACCCTTTTAGGATTAAAGAAGTCGGCGTAAACGTCACTTTAGCCAAGGCTGCACTGTGCACAATGCTGCTTTCTAAAGTAAGAGGACTAAATATATGGGCAATTCCATAAGCCAGTAGCATGGCTCCCAGAAGGTTTCCTACCCATGTTGTGCATAGCATTGCCAAGCATTTACTGAAACTAAGTTTTGAACGGGAGCGAAATCTGGAGTCCAGGATATAGCAACTGAATACAAAAGTATGTCCAGTGTATAGATAAGCACCCGCTACTAAGATCAGAGTCAAGGCTATGCCGAAAGTAGCGCCCATTATCAAAGGTCGGAATTCAGGAGGTAGAGTATTGCCTAACGTGAAAATCAGAATAATGCCGATGCCAATATAAACGCCGCCCAGCATAGCACGAATAAGATACGTAAATACGGTGTTGTTTGCCATATTATCGACAGAGTTACTGAGGGTATTAAAAATATCTTTGATTGTATACATTGGAAAGTCCACATAGTGAATAAGGTTATACTTATTATGCGGCTTCTGTACAAGCAGAAAAAAGGGCGTTTTCCAATAACGTGGAAACGCCCTGTGGGGATAGTCACAATAATTCGACTATAAGTTTCATAGGCTGCGAGGCATTATGAAATTGGTATCAACACTAAGCTGATTATGTTAGGGCATTCACAAACACCCTAAGATCATCGGCTTAAACCAGTGATGCTCTCACAGTTACTTCACCGTTATCATCAACTTCTTCAAATACATGGTGAGCACTACAGATTGGGCAATTGGTTTCTTTGCCAGCACTACCTTCAACAGTCATGCGAAGAGTGCTTTTGCAATACAAGCAATCAGCATCAATCTCTTTCGGAAGGGTAGCTACTCGCTTTGATTTTGATATTGGAGTGACTGCACCAACGATATGCACTTCATTATGCTTTAAACCACCTTGAAGTTGAATCGGTTTCAATAAATCAGTCATGTTTATATTCCTTAATCAGAGTAGGCTTCTGCGGAAGAACCATACTCATTCGTCTTAATGGTGATGGAAGTTTCCTCATCACAGCGAGAACATTTACAGGTAACAACTTTCTTACCTTCGGGAACCAGCTCACCATAGGATGCAATACCATTGATAGTTTTAAAGCAATGGCCGCATTTAGCAACATCCGTAACTCGCATACCGGTACTGAGTATAGGCATTAATCTTCGTCCGTGTGGCCAGTAACTTCAACGTTGCCACCGACACGAGATAAAGTGAGTTCCGAATCACAAGAACCACAATCTTCCTCGATGGTTTCAAACTCTAGATGAGAATCCGATGCCACGAAGAAATCAGCAAAGGGTGCATTCTCATCCAATGAATTATTGCAGACTGGGCAAGTTGCAACATCATTCAAGCTACCATTAATCTTATAAATCACTTGAGGTGTCCTCTGAAACTAGGGAGGTTTCCCTCCCCGATTTAATTATTTGTCGATCAGCTGGGTATATGCCAATGCTTTAAAATCATCATATTGAGCATCAACCAGAAGGTATAGGTCGAGCAATTTCAAAAATGAACGGATACTAAGGATACCGTTCATTTGAGTGATATGTTCATTCAAGAAGTCAAGTACCACTCCTTTATCTTCAACGGTTGCATTACGATGATCAACATATTCTGCTACCTGACGGATACGAATAAGGATTTCGCGATTCGAAAGATTCATATCCACATGGTGCACACGAGTTAAGAACGCTTCATAATGGTCACCGCCCAACACTAAGTTGGTCAAGAAAATAATATGACCTTTGAATACGAACGATGCTGGAGCACTCATTAACAATGAACGACTATCCCAACTGATAATTCGAACTGGTCGAGTATCCAACGCTGCTTTCAAGATATTGATTGTCTGTGTAGACTGGAATACGCTGTCACAGTCATCAAATACTGTGATTTTGCCTTCTTCAGAGTTCGCATACAAACGTTCATATAAAGCCAGCGGGGTGATGTGACCTGTGATGCGATCAATATCATCTTTATGAGCATTCTTTATAAGAATCTCTTCAACAGTGTGCGTTTTACCAACACCGCCCGGACCACTAACAATGATACCGGAGATTCGACCAGCTRCAACACCACGAGTCATTGTTTCCAGCGTTACGAACTTACGAGCAATGCGATCACCAACTTCTTTTTCGGTTTCAGCATAGCCATGACCCATACTAACAAACTGCATTGGGACATCTTCAACTGTGCCATCTTCATCCCAGCGAATGGACATTGTACCATTCTTTTTACCGAAAGCTTCACAAATACCGGTATAAGGGGAAGTATAAAGACCGGTTACTGTTACTGGCTTATTAATGAAAACGTTCAGGGTGTCCATTGCACTTACTAAATCTGACTTCATTTGATACCTCGCATATTTATATCTTTTTTATGATACGGGCGGGATTTATGTTCTTTTATTCCCTTTCCCATTATCTATATAATATACGATTACCCCTGTAAAATCAACTAAAGAATGTGCATTTCAGCTAATTAGACCTAGATTTATGCTATTTTGACCGGTCAATCGTCGGTATATCGGTAAATTAATACGGCCTCTGAATCATTCAATTCGGCAAGACGTTCGGAATCGTCTAAGCTCACTTGTAGCAGGCCAAATGAATTCAGCCAATGCATCCAACGGTTGAATTCTGGAATTTTCGGCTTATCTTCTGGAGCAACTACTAGCAGCGGTTTGAAATTGGACACATGGACATACTCTCCACTATTTTCCGGATACTCAATAGCCAGAACGTTTTGACTTGTAATATCTTCTGCGTACAAACTTTTCAATTTTTCAGCACCCGAACGCGGCACAATCAGCATAGAATCATCGTTGAAATACACTGCCAGATTTCTAAACCCATCTTTCCGGAGTGCTACCCTCTTAATGAGTGTACCGACGTACTTTAAATCTTCTTCAGAAGACACGACGGATATCAACAGTTCATTAGCCACTGAATCTTCTAGCTTATAGAGAAGGTCAGATACTTCATGTAGTGCAGTGTGAGGTTCACAGATAAGAATATCAAATGCTGTCAGAACAGCTAAGTCTGCTTTCATTATAGACTTCACTTCTATGGAGAAGTCAGTATTGGCGGAGAACAATTCGGTTATTTGCGAGTGTAAGTCTGGACATTCCAATAATCCTACACGAACTACTAAGGTGGAAGTCATATCTAGATCTCCTAAAGAATGGTATTCCCCATTATATATACGACCTCTATTAACCTTTATTCCGGAGACACAATACTATGAAATTGAAGTTGGATTGAAGCGAATTTCATCAATAAATTGATATATAATTTTCCGAGAATCTGGAGACGAAGCCGAAGGCGAGAGTCTTCGGATTATCTGATTATATATCAATGCGGCTTCCGCAGGAAGTCCATGGATTATACTAAGAATTGAATTCTTTAGAGACTAAAGTTTTTTATATATTTAATATAGGGTTAACCGTAATTCTAATTATAGCGTAATTTCGAGATTGCGAGAATATACTAAGATTCCCTACGGGAATTTTTAAATTTACCCTCTAAACCCTCCGAGCTGGCATTCTCGCCTACGGCTTCATTTAGCTCTTCCACGTTTTGATTGGTTAAATTTAAAAGTTTATGGATTTGACATGAATTGATATCGGCTTCCTATACATATAAGGCCGAAGGCCGAATATCTCGGAAATATAACGGAAGGATTATGTGTGGTCAAAATTAGGGGTAGTTTTCAAGATTCTAATTATAGATTTATAGATTCTATAGCCGAAAAAAAGCCTGAGACATACAAAGATGCTCAGGCTGGAATTATCTAAATTTKGATAAAATGTCGTAAAGAGTTTCGGTTACTCTTATTACTTTATACGATTAACTATAGCTGGGATTTAACCTGAAATTGCTTTAGACTTTCAGCCGGAATGGCCAGGATATCTCCGGAAGCATAAACTCCATTGACAGTTAACCAATCTTGTAATTTTTGAAGATCTGCCGGCGAAGGATGTCCGATATAATTAGGGCGGACATACCCGTCTACGCTCAAAGTATAATCAGAGCTCTGAAGATAGTCAGGACTATTTTTCAGCTGTTCTATCTGAGCATTATCTATAGGCTTAATAGCGAAGCCATCATAATGTCCTGGATTGATTAACCAAGCTACTTGGTAGCCGTCACGTACTGCCTTTTCTGCAAACTGAAGTTGGGACACGATATATGACATATGTATTCCTTCAAGCTAAACGTTTATATTACTTTCTATATAAAAGAGGCCACCGAAGTGGCCTTTTGAACTACTTAGTTTTATTATTAACGCAATGCTGGGTCGTTCTGCATAACACGAACTTGTTCGAAGAACTCACTTTTCATAGAAGCGTTCTTACGGAATTCACCGCGAACTACTGAAGTAGTTGTAGCAGCTTCATCTTTAATGCCACGCCATGACATACACATATGCTTAGCGCTGATAGACACAATCAGACCCTGCGGTTCGATCAATTTATCCAGTTCATCCGCCAGCATCTGAATTGCTTCTTCTTGAATGTGTGGACGAGAAAGAATCCACTCAGCCAGACGGCCATACTTAGACAGGCCAGCAACAGATTTGCCAGGTTTAATACCGATCCAAAGAGAACCGATAATCGGAACGAAGTGGTGCGAACAGGCGCTACGCACTCTGAATGGTCCGATGATAATTACTTCATCAAGATTGCGATCGTTCGGGAATTCAGTAATTTTCGGTTCTGGCAGATAACGACCGCTAAACACTTCGCGAATATACATCTTAGCAACACGTTTATTAGTTTCGCGAGTGTTATGATCGTTCTCAGTATCAATAACCAGAGCATTCAGTACCTGAGCAAAGCCTTTTGCTACGTCGTCTTGCAAGCCTTGCATTTCTTCTTCGCTATGAATATAAGCGGAGATATTATCTGCAGCGTGGAAACGAGGACGATCGCCCATTAAAGAAAGCTCGGACTTTAACTCAACAATACGTGCGGTTAAAGAGTTACCATGCTCAACTGCAGAAGATGAATTAGCAAATTCGAGTTCTGGACGACGAACATTCGAACCTAATTCTTTTTCGAACTTTTCTAACTTATTCGAGAGAGTTTGGAGCTGATCTCGAACACTTTGAGTTTTGACATCCCACTCAGTTTGAGCAGCGATGATACGCTCGCGGATTACTTGACTAATCTGAGTCACTTGGTTAGTGTTATCCATGTATCTTCTTCTATTATCGGTTTATAATACTTTCTAAATAATTATACGATACTATTAATTAGTGTCGCACCCTTACTAAATGTTCATCTATATTATACCTGAGATAATTCTCTAAGTATTAATTTCAGGGTTCACAACATGATCTTGGACAAGACGTTTAGCTACCTTGCGAGGATCCAATCCCATAACCAAACAGATGTCAATTAGCATCCACTCGTTTTGAGGTAGGCCAAATTCTACAAGGCGGCGAGCAACATGTCTGTCTATTGGAAAGGCGGGAAGCTTAAGATAATCTCGAACGAATAGCCAGAGGACTTTAGATCCTTGCGGGCATCCGGCTATGTTAAAGACTTCTTGAATCGCACCTTTCCAATCCACAGGTGGAATTTCTTTGAGCCGATAGAAATGCTCATTGAAATTGATCTGATTAGCTTTGCAATAAGCCATTGCACTGGACAACATAGAGTTCTGCCAGGTTAGGGGATAAATTTCAGAGAAGGTACTCTCATGGAATACCTTCTCTGTGCCCCATTGTAAAGCGGCATTTATAACGTTCCAACGGCGAGTAAATTTCCAAGGTCCGCTACCCACACAACACAGAAAAGCATTTTGAGGCGTCTTAGTATCTAGCCATGAGAAATCTTCTGCTTCTGAGAACATTTCTTTGGCTATATCTAGATGACGATGATTAACTGGATTGATTGGGTGAAACATAGCTACCTTTTAACTGGAAATTTACGATGACTTTTAGGATAATACGAAAGATTATTACGATCCGTTTTCACCATACGACGCTGATCTAACTGTTCCATTTCAAGGCTATCGACTACTGGTGGCAGCTTTATTTCTTGACATACCTTTTTCAGGCTAATAGCAAGATTATCTAGCTGAGACATGCTGTCTAAAATGACGATTCTATCCTTATCTGATGTGTAAAGACCGTGCAAATCTCGATAAAACTTCTCACCTTCGGCCATTCGACTTATTAGTGTTCCGCCAACAATAGCAACTTTCTTGGTCATAGCTTAATCACCTTCAACGATTTGTTGCAGGTCATACATCGACACTGACAAGCCAGGATAATCACCGGTTGGATCAAGAGTAACACTGATATGCTTAATGCCGGTGTTCTGAGTGTCTTGATTGGCACAACCATAATCCGGCCCCCGCAAATCATAAACGACAGTACCTGCTGGTGCCGGAACAGATTTGCAATCTTTACTGGTGAAAGTAACATCGCGTCGCAAAGTATATTTAGTAGCCATATTCAAACTCCTTATGAGATTTGCTGCACACAATCGCGAGGGATAGTGAAGAAGTTGTTCTTATCTGAGTTGAAATGTTCAGGGTTATCCCCTTCTGGAACTCTACGCAATGTGATATGGAGAATACCCGTTTCTGCAGTAATTATTTGAGCAGAACCATAATCCAGAATACTAAGTTGAGCTAATATTGTCCCAACAGGTACTTGATTGTTTGGTATTTCTTTGCAGACTTTGAAGAGTGGGGTGTTTAAATAGTCTTCTTCTTCAAAGCCAAGAGTTGACGCGATAGCACGCTTAGGTGCTGAAATCCAGAAAGGAAAACCACTAATACTACGCAGAACATCTTCGGTTCGACTATAAGACTTCAGTTCAATCTGATCATCCGAAATTAGTTTACCGAGATGATATTCACCTTCATTGTCTAGCCATATAACTTCATAATTGAATGCTGGCGGTTGAACGGAAGATCGACGAAGAAAAGATACCATTTCACCAATATTGCTGAAACGTTTATTTTCTTTATAGTAAGTTAGATGTTCTTCACCTTCGAACTCAATCCAATAAAGGAATTGATCTTCGTTGGCTTTTCGAACCATTACTCGAGAACTGAAATGCGAGTTAATATCTTCGTCAACATAAGGTTGAACCTGCACATGTTGAATAGTAGTTCCATGAATAACTTCTGCCGGAAGTAAGTGGCCAACATAGAACTTTTTATCAAGATCAATCCAACCAACCATGCGACCAATTTCAGGCCAACCATCTCGAGCAATAACTTTGATTGATTTTGGAAGTGCCCCATTTAAGATGATATTGAGAGGATCAAGGCGATCCAAAATACCTTCTGTTCCGAGCATGCGAGCACTGTGTCGATTAATCATTACAGTCATTAGATGTTCCTTTTCGCGTTTAATTATTCAATTGATGGTTGTGGTGGAGCTGTCCAACGCTCCATAGATTTAGGAGTACGTCGAGTTCCTTTCCGAACCAATTTACCGACTTCACCTAAATTGAGATCTAACCAGAATTGGTACTCTGAGATAGGTAAGAGTTCTTCAGAAGCGTTGAGGTGAACTTTCTGATCATCTTTGTCGTACCAGCCAGCATAAAAAGTGCCAGAATCATCAACAAAGAGAACATCAATTCCATAAGGTGGGAGATTGAATTCACCTAAATATTGAATGTGGCGAGTTAAAGATCCCAGCTTCATTGGGGGATTATCATAACCGATAGGATCAGAACTTGCCAGAACGTCTGTTTCCACAGTTTTCATGCTAGTCTGAAAAGTTTCCAATTTACTTGAGTCTGCTAATTCTACCCAGAAATGGAAATCAGATAGTGCATGCGGCCAACCGGCTTCTAAATGAGGTGATAGATTTACGTTATTTGTTTCTGCAACATAGCAGCCGGCACGCATAGAGCCTTTGCGGGTTATCCAAAGAACTTTTCGGCCATCAGCAGGAAGCTCTCGAGCAACAATGTTCACAGAGGTAACTGGAACACCAATGATCTCGGACACTTTTTCCAAAGAAGCGTTGGCTAATTCAAAAATTGAAATCATTAGCGACCTCTTAGGAAGTTATCACGAAGATCTTGCAACTTGCGAACCATTGTCGGATCTTGGTAAGCATCCATCAGAGTTTCACGTTCTTTGACCTGACTGCTAAGAAATTTCTTAATTGGAGAGCCATAGCGATTGTGATTCACAACTTTGGAGATTCCCTTCTGAGCGGTCAAACCGATGCCAGGCARTTTTCCTTGAACTTCTTGGAGAGTTGAACGAATTGCCTGACGTTTACTAATGATTGTAGCCATGATGATCTCGCACTTGTTTTATTACTATTTAATACGAACAAATACGAGAAAGGGCCGATGATCTAGCCCTTGATCACTTACAGATAAAAACCTAAGAACTTACGTGTCTTTTTCAACACCGACATTGGAACGCAATCGAATTGAGTAAGCTGACCCTCTTGATCTTCTTGATTAGCACTGGTCACTGCGATGATTTCAACTTCATCGGGAACTTCATGAATCTCTCGGATATCTCTATCTAGACCAAATATATGGCCGGTGTATTCCGCAACAATATCACCTTTCTTATAATCTTCAAAGTCCGAGGTAAACTTGTATTTCTGTGCTTCATTGACGTTATAACTGGTTGTAAACATACTTTTCTCCTTTTTATTATTTATATATTTAACATAACCGATTTTGAGAAAATGTCAATGGCCAGAACTAAGAGACTATAAGTTTTCCTGACGAACGGTCGACCTTTATTTTAAGCATAAAAAAGGTCGCCGAAGCGACCTAGTTGACTAAAATCAGGCTTTACATAGTGTACTTGATCTTGTAATAATCCAGACCACCCAAGACTGACTTAGCGGATAACCAACGACGCACCAGAACATTATCTAATGATTTCTGGCTCAGACGCAATGTAATTGGATCACTATCTAAGGATTCATCATTACGCTGTAAAGTTACCCATTTCCAGGAATGACCCAGACCTTCTTCGCCTTCGACGAAAATTGGGAATTTATCAATATGAGAGATCAGAACGCCCAGATCACAACCGGCTTCTACCAATTCCGCTTTTTGGTCTGTGGTCAGGCTGTCACGAAACTCTTTTTCGCCAGGAAGTTCCAAGAAGCAATTGTTCAGCTTAATTGGATTAGCTTTCAGCATATTAAACAGATCAATGTCTGTATATGCTTTCAGCGCATCAATGATGTTCTGCGATTTATTCAAACGAATTTGGTTAGTATTCGCATAAAGAGAAGTTAGAATGGTATGATCAAAGCCATAATCCAACACCAGTTTATTCAGGATACGGTTGCCAGTACGATAATCGAGAAGCTTGAGGCTCTCATTATCAATACAGATGGCACGATCCCATGGAAGTTCCTGATGGTCTTCGAAGATATGATATTGCATGCTATAAGACAACATGCTACCTGACGCAAAGCCCAGATCTGCATAATCAATGAACTTGTTAAAGCCCAAAGTTGGATGCTTGACGTTTAGATGGCGATAATACCGAGCCAGACGCTGACATTTATAGCAAACGCCACAGTAATTGTGTTGCAGATAGTTCGCACGCCAACATGATTTCAGTTTAGCCAGATCGAAACCTTTGATCTCTACCAGAGCGCGTAAAATACCTACTTCATGTAATACTGCAGTTGGGGCAATGATATAGATTTCAATGCCGAGCGATTTAAAGAAGGCTTCGATCTGCTGACAGACATAAGCACCTTCATCCACAGCCATATCGTGAATGGTCTTACCTTTAACCGCGTTTTCTGGATCATGAGGATACCAGATTTTAGAACAACCAAATTCAGTACCCACCGCTAAGTTACCTGCACCTTTTTTCAAGGCTTCAATAATCAGCATAGCATAACGGGGAACACTGATAACACCCTGAGCATCAAAGGCTGCTGTCAGAGTTTTGTCCCGAGGCTGAACTGTCAATGGATACAAATACATATAGGACAGATTTTCATCGTCCAGACAGATGAGTTCCATTGTGGCACCTTCAGAATGAATATCTTCAACATTCTTAAAGGTAACGCCATGAACTTTATAACCGGAATCTTCCAGAATATATCGGTTAAAGGTACTCTCTTTACCGGAAGATGCACCAAGAACACACTGATCAAAGTCCAGTTTGATATTTGGCAGCATGTGTAGGTTGGTTTCAGGCTCATGTAGCCAGACCAATTTGCATTTTTCCAGACCATTAGCAGCTTTAAACCAGCTACTGGTGGCATTGGACGTATTTTCTATGAACTCAATATCTGAATATTCCAGAGCAATATCATTATAGATAGTACCTACGCGGAATGCAAAAGTATTCGTTGCATGAGCTATAGATACCGTTTTCATGATATTTTCTGCTAATTCAACATCAATACCTTTCAGGAATTCTTCATCGAAGTTCATACCGATTTTAGAAGAACCCACTAGATACTGGTCGATGTTGTTCACAGTAACGCGTTGGACAATGTCTGCAATCACATGGCCAGTTGATTTCGCATCAAAATAGAAGCTACGAATCAGCATATGCAGATCGTTAACGTTAGTTCCACGCTGCTCGGACAGTTCACGGCTTACGCGACGTGCTTCATCAGTRTTAATGTGATCGGATTCCAGAACATCTTTATAATCCAGATCAAATGCCGTTGCAAACAGAGTGATTAGCGCTTCGGTATTAACATCAGCTTGATGTAAGAAAGCATTTACTGGATTTTCAATGTCCAAAGGTTCTGCGAGTTTTTCATCGCCAATAATCTTATTAGTCATGATATACCCTATTTTTGAATATCTGCGCCGTAGCCAGAAAAGGTTAAATCGGAAAGAGATACTTCTTGACCTTTATGGAATTCGAATACATAGTTCTGCATCGGATAACGGTCAAAGGTTTCAGCGGTTACTGGTTCAAAACGGAATACATAGTGTTGATTATCATTATCCCATTCCCAAAACAGCTGATGCATCCGGAACTCAAGTCCAGCAATTTCAGCCAGAGCTGCCACTTCAGATGCACGATAAGCGCGAAGCTGATGTTTAACTGCAATTACCAGTTCAGCTTCTTCACCATTAATACGCCAACCCGAGTATGCAATTTCATGGAAGTCGGTCAATGGGAAATACTTAGTGGTCAATGTACGCCAGAACAGCTGTTCGCCTTTGTATTCACTAACGGTATCAATACGCTCATTGATTAAGCCAGCAGCAAGAACACTGGAGTAATAGCCCTGATCTGCAAAGTAAGAACCGCCATCTTTAAGTAAGAGACTCATTACTTTGAAATGGTTCAGCAATTGGGCTTGTGTAAAGAAACCGAGAGAACTAGCGCTGTTAAAAGCATAGTCCACTTTATCCATCAAAGGCAGGAAAGCTGAATTTTCACGAGTAACGTCACACTCAATGAAGTTCAAATGTGGGTGAATGTCACGACCAAAATTGCACATCTCTTCTGCATATTCAAGACAATGCACATTAACGTTTGGAATGACTTGATGAATATCGCGAGAATTTGTACCTGGACCTGAACACGTTTCAACAATGCTCAGAGGTTGCTGCAATTGGCCTTTAGCCTGAGCCATCATATAAGCTACTTGACGGCCAAAGTTCGCATTTTCATCGATCTCTTTACCAATGAAATTCATGTATTCTTCACGATCAGAATACACACTGTCACTGCCAATATAGTCGATTTGTTCTTTGAGGATGCGTGAGATTTTATTAGAGTTACCCTTCAAGACAGAAGTTGGTAACTTAGTGAGCATTTCAGCCATCTAAAACTATCCTTATTACTGCTTTAATTTAGTATTTAATACGAGAAACTCACTTCAATTTAACTCTAGTGAGTAAAGAAGAGACTGGAATTTTTGGGAAGTCATCATAGAGCCAATGATCTAGCTTCTCAGGTTTAGCTAAACCTTTGACCACCAGATCTTCAAATTTGTTCATCATATGTTGGCACCAAACCCATTCTGCGTACAACAGGTTTATTGCATCATCCAGAATTTCTTGAGTTAATTCAGATGCTTTGACATAACTATGAATATTACGCAGAGGATGCTTGATGCCTAAGCGAATGTTATCAGCTTTAAAGACAAAAGCAGACAATTTCGGATATTCGAGAGGATGTTCTGACAAAGAATACTTATGCAAGAACTTTAATAGATAAGTAGTTGCTGCTTTCAACGATTCTTCCCAGCTTCCTTTATAGGATGCATCACGGAAAGACTTATTGATTAGAGTCTGGCCATTGACTTTCTTGATTACGCGCCAGCTAGGATAACCAAAACTGCTATCTCGAGTGATATTGCGGAAAGTCAGAGTCTGAACCGTTGGATTAACTCGAACCACTTTGACTTTGAGATCAAGCATTCCATTAAGGACGTTGATATCATAAGTATGGGTAGAAGTCGCTAATAATTGATGGCATTGCTTTAGAGAATCTTTCCAGTTGCCAAAGTCCGTGTCTGCCAGAAAGCGATCTTTGATACTCCAGCCGCTAGAATGTCTGACTACTTCTGGATGAACAAAGACTAAATTATTAGCGATCTCTTGAACGCGAGGTTGAAGTTTAAGAATGTTGTTTATCATAACAAGTTCCGATACTGAGCCAATTCTAGAACCTCGAAAGCATCCCGAGGGAAACCTTCATGGGGAACGGTTAGAAAAGCTTTGATACGAACTTGGAGATTAGCACCGTGCATCTGGTAAAATTCTTCCAGATAAGGTTTGACAACTTGAATATCCCCATCATAGGTATCTGACATAGCCAATGAAAGGAAATCGTGCGCTGCTGTTACCCCAAGAACCTTTTCGATGATCTGCTGACTTATCAATGCACGATCAACGTACTTCTTAAACGCTATAGAGGATGGGGATTCCATGTTTTACCGCCCTTCTAACCATATCTGAAGTACCTCTGTTTCCAGAAAAAGCGAGTAACACGTCGGGCCGATATTCGTCAAGCATTTCTTGGTTACGGATAGAACCGGCACCTTTACCATACTTATCCCAATCAGCATTCGCAGTGTGAACATAGATGCACTTAGTATATCCATAAATGGCTACTTGCGTATCCAGTCCTTTCGCACCACCTTCAATGATCTTAGAGATACCTATTGTCTGATGGATCTGATCCAACACGCTCCATACTTGAGGCTTGTTGTTATAATCACGACCACCACTTACTAATAGTTTAACCTGAGAAAGATGCGACAACTCTTTTAGGCGCGTTCCAATATCATGAACGACTTTCATGCGCTCTAACGTGGCGATAATCTTTTCACCATGACACGCTTGAGGTAAACATGTGCAGCCTAATATTTCTGAATCCAAAGAGAATAACTGGGGTATAGTTATTTCATAGTTATCCAGCTTCCGAGTTAATTCCACGTCATATACATTAACCGCGGCTTCTCTTGGAAGATGTTCTCCTACGAAATTACCCCAAATACTATCTCGCTGAATTGAGACAGTGTATTTGCTTTTATAACGATTAACTAGAATGGCCATCTAGAAGTATCCAGGATTTTATTAACTATTAATACGAGAAAAGCCCACCGAAGTGAGCTTTCAAAAGTTAACTATTCTTAGTGCAGAGTGGCAATAATCTTTCCTACTTTGGTGCGGACAGTTTTGCTTTTACCATCATACCAAGCAAGAGCCCCTGAGCTATGCATAATAGTATCTGCTTTCTTTATAGCTTTATCAGCATACTTGAAAGCCTCTTCTATAGAAGTAGCTGGAGCGTTTAGATAAATAACGAAACCAAACTGCTTATCAGTAGGGTATGGTGTTTTCATCGGTTTAACTTTCAGATTTTCGTTTGGATCAATCCACGTTAAATCCGGTTGAGTTAAGATTACGCATTGGCCAGAACCTTGACCTGTGATTTCATTGGGTGCCCGATCTTGGAAGTTCTTAATCGAACCCATGATTCCGCCATAAATAACTGGATAGATGCCATCTTTAATATCATAAATACTATCGGCAGATTGAGCTGTTTTACTCAGGGAGGTTAGTTGTGGTTTCACAACAAAGAAGATGGATAATGCTAATGCTTTGCCTAATTCAGCCGCATTGGTTACTTGCTTGATCTTCTTCTCTTTCTTATCCAGCAAATTGTAACCTTCACAAACGTAACCGCGATTACCTTCTGAGAAATAGATTTCAATAGTGCCTATAGTGCAAGAGATCACCATCTCTTTATCGGTTTTACTGGAGAAATTTACTGTGGCTTTGCCTAAGCTCATAACCCAGTATTTCTTGCTCTTAGACGCTGGAAGCCATTGAACCTTTCCAGCATAGTCAATAGAGGTTACTTCAAGTTCTGGATGATTTCGGGAAATAGCATCACTGATAGCAACGTCCAGCTTCTCACGAAATGCTTCGAAGAAACGAATATCTCGAGAATCCGTTTCGGTGATTATCAATGCAGCATTAAGAACAGTATCCTTAATAGCCGAAGTTATCTTGTTATCCATAGATACTGCTCCTAATGGAGATTTTAATATATGAGGCTGAGTTCGTCGTGAAACTGCTCAGTGATAGCGTTAGCCGCTGACTTACCTTCCAACCATGCGGAATACAGTCTTTCTTTATTAATCAATAGCGTAGGAAATTCAACACGGTTTGCAGCATTTAAAGCAAACACTAGAAAATCACACCAAGAATTTTGCGGCATAGCTAGATCTCTAAATAAAAAGGAATCATCTAATTATAGCGCAAGAAAATAAAGATTTCAGCTAACGATAGTTCTTAGTCCGGATAATTCAAAAACATGTTCGAATAAATTCTCTTTGAAGGTCTGATCATATATTGTGAAACCTCTAAATAAGAAAATATTCTTAGAAAGCGCATAATGTAATAAAATCTTAGTGGGTGGAGCATTATATGCGGTCATTCCCTCTATTTCAGCAACTGTAAAAGTTAATTCACCAATTTCGATTGTCCAAATATCTTCAGATGGCCAATTAGTGTGAGGTTCTCGATTATAGCTGAGATTAGGTTTTATTCTACTCCCATGAACTTGCCAATACTTTACATTTTGCTTCTGCATCATTTCTTCATATAGCATTCCGATAAAATAATCTTGGAAATAAGTAAAGTATCCTTCTTGGAAAAAGTGCTCTTGTTTAACAAATACAGGGATTTGCATAGAACCTCCTACATAAGAAAACCCACCGAAGTGGGTTTTAGATTATACTGATTTAGTTAGCCAGTATGGCCAAATCCATCAGAGCGGGAACTATCACGAGGTGTCCACTCTTCTTGCAGGCTGAACTCTGCTACATAGACTGGAACCAATCGGGCTTGTGCAATGCGGTCGCCATGATTAATAGTATGCGCACCGGTATTGCCGCGGTTTTCCAGCATAATCAACGTTTCTTTAGGGAAGTCATTATCAATTACGCCAGTGCAATTACGGAGAACCAAACCATGTTTCAAAGCCAAACCAGAACGTGGCAGGACATCAATACCGAAATCTTTCGGCATATCAAAGATGAAACCGGTAGGAATCAGGACAAGACCACCTTCGAAAATGGTCAATGCTACCGCCCGACCCTGTTCATCAGTTTCAACCTGATAGCGATTCCCAATAAAGCTTTTCAGATCACGCCCCTTAATAGAGGCGCTCAGATCAAAGCAAGAAGAATATGCTGTTCCATAAGCTGGAATTGGAACCTGTTCGTTCTCTGGAAGGTGGCCATCACAGCGCACCAAACCAGTTTTATAAGTTTTAGAAGGGGACATCATCGTCAAAATCCATAGTGTCGTAAGCGGATAGTGGAGCATCTTGTTTAACAACCGGTGAAGGTGCAACCATCATCCCATCAGATGGAATATGTTCACGCCAGAACGGGGAGTCATAACGGTTATCTGCAAGATACACGTTCACTGAGTCTTTATTGGAGCGAATACCGCGGCCAATTGTTTGACGTACTTTCTGGAAGGCTGCATGAGTCTGAATCAACTCGAATGCTTCACGATCTTGCAAAGATAGCATATCACGTGCATATAATTGCTGATCATCCAGGAAAATATCCGGAGCAGGATAAGGAATACCACAAATGAGGATACTATCCAACATTGATTCCCCTTCCGGATTAACATATTCTACCCCCTCTGTAAAGCGAGAACCCATTGTCACCACGAAGATCTTTTTAACACCTGCCTCACTGGAGGACTTGATTGCTTCTAGCATATCATTAACGTCCAGAGAGATTGTGTCCTTTGAATCAGCCGGCAAATCACCTTTCAAGATGCGAGAGTTTGGCCAGATGTTATTAGGATCAATAATTTCTTCCATCTGGCGGATAATCTGCTGCATCACCTGATTAGATGGTGCTGCAACCAAAAGATTCTTAGTACAACTGTTCTCAAAGACGTATTTGGCTGTAGCTGCAAAGCGAGGATAAGATGCTTCACGTTCTGCAAACTTAGAGCTAAGACCTTTAACCGTGAATACTTTCTTAGTGCCGACCGTTTCAGTTACATTAAACTGATACGGGTTCACACCCCAGAACGTTGTCAGATAATCCGTTGCTTGGAATGTACCAGACAACAAGCCAACCGTTTTGAAGTTACTGAATGCATTGGACAACAGACGGCCTAATGTCAAAGGACAGATCTCAAAGGTATCATCCCAATAGCGATAATACAGCTTCCACATGTATGGTGGGAATTTACCTTCGTAGCGCAACATTGGCATTTCAATGAGTGGACATTCTGGGCAATGTAAGCGCAATTTGTTGAAGATATCATAAGACACTTCAATGTCGAGATCTTCGGGATTGTTCGATTTCAACAGATAGTCTTTACACTCTTGAACAAAGAGGGCACTCTCATGCTGTTCCAAACCTTCAACACCGTATTTCTGAACTACCATGTTCAAGTAATCGTGATCGACGCTTTCGTTCAGATAGTAATTTTTGAACGATTTAGTCTCTTCAGATGTCATAAGACCAATAGAAGAGTCCAGAAACACATATTCGAAATCTTTGTTATTAATCTGCTGGTATACTCGCCAGTTAGCAAGGTCTTCTGGATGGTTATTTACCAAAACCCCTACCAGTTTTAAAATATTTTCCGCCTTTTTATAGGTGGACTCAACCATAGAACGCATGACCTTCGCAGCACGACGAGTATCAATAGAAGCAGACTCATTCATGATATTCAAAAGGTCGCTATAATACCAAGTCTTCAGACGCTTGAAGTACTGAACAAAGGTATTAACGTTGCCAAGGATAGGTCGATACTTAGCACACTTGTTCTGGCTTGCATGTGAATAGATTGGGAAAGGAATCTGAGTACCTTCTTTATCCCACATGACATTATTGGTAAACTTACCGGAGAAGTCGCTGAACAGCATGTTCAAGATATCTGCCGGATTGATTTCCATACCGCCAGGAATCTGGTTCTCAGTATGATAACGAGTTGATAGATTAGACCAGAACTCGATATATTTGGTCTGAACGTTCGCAAACCAGCATAAGAAGTAATACACGACCGGATCAAGATGATCTTTAAGCTTGAAGATTGAATCAGCTGTCAGAGAATCAATGGTCTTGTTATCATCCATTAATGCACGATGCAAGAAGTAGGTTGAGTTACCTTCTGTCAGCTCGATACCTTTCTCAGACATATAGCGCTTTAAAACGTCATCAACATCTTTAGCAACGGTGGCTAAAGCAGACGATTTCTTAAACAGTTCGCTTTGTTTACTGGCCGGCTTTTTCTTCAAGATGTCCAATTCTGATTCATAATCAATCAGAGATTTGTTCACATCATTGTAATAAGATTCACCCAGCAGCACATTAGAGGATAGAGACTGGAACAATGTCTGAATATTGTGCGCTTCATCCACTAAGATATGCTGAACATGATTAAGATAATCCGACATATGCGATGCAATCGTTGGATTGAACACATAGGGGTAGGTCAGGATCAGAAAATCAAAGTCCGGCAAAGCATCACGAACTGTTGGGTATGGACAAATATGCGGATACTTGGTACGAATTAAGATCTCAGATTCTTCCAGATCTTTAGTCTGCATCTGGAACTTAGCCAAATCATTGACATAATCTTCAATGCTAGGCAGGCCGAAACTTGATTGAATGTTCAAGTTATCCGCTTTTACACCAGTGACCGGCTCAGTCGCATTCATATTGGAGTGAGCATGCTTCAGGTTCATTGGACACTTAGCACATTGTTCGGTACAACGAGATACTAAACGCAGAACATTAGGGTCTTGAGTGTAAAAGTCTTTCGGGCCTTCAATCTGAGTTGTGTTAATGACGTTATTCAGATTGATGCGAATAGAATCCTGACTCATACCATTGGAAAAAGTAATGCTATCTAAAGCTTCACTGTCGGTTGAGACTACACGGCCAGTGGTACAAAGAGACGCCTTGGATGGCATTGCAATTGCACGAGCTTTAAGACGTTCGGCTTCACGTAAAAACGCTTGAGTCTGTGAACGTGTACGCACGATAGCAGCAATAGCGCCATCACTGAACGGTACAGGGATGATGCCAGATTCAGGAGTGTAATTTTCCATGAAGCTATCAATAACTTCTGGAGTGTTCCATTGATTTGGAACCTTACCGGCAGAGTGTAAGAAGTCAGTAAATTCTTCTTCTGACAACTCGAACTTTTCCATGACAAGAGCTTTTGTAGCCTCTGGAAAATCACGATCGCCAACAGGACAAGAACCTAATGCACGAGAAGTTAACCAACGCAAAGGTTCAAGAGAGATTGCAGACTTACCGAAACCAGTAGGAGCATTCAGAAGATATACCATCGGCATAAAGTCCATTACTTCTTTAATAGCTTCTTCCGTCTCTGCGTGCATTAAGCTGATAGGTAAAGTAGCTACCTTGTCTGCTTTAAATACGTAGTTTAGGATATTGTTGTACATATCCCAGCTGATAGACTTCTGCTGGGGAGTACGGAATCCGATGGTCTTGTTATTGCTCATCTGAGTGCCTTATATGAATAAACCCTTTAATCTTAATACGATAATCAAGATTGAGTGGAGTTCGCTTCCATTTCAGCAAATCGGTTCATTGCATATTCTCGAGCGTCTTCAACGTTTGAACAGTAATCTCTTACTGTGATATGAGAACGAACAGCTTGCTGACAAAAGAGGAAAGTTCCGTTTCCGGAAGAAATAGGGCCGAAGTAACCATCATTTAGTTTCTTATGACCTGCTGGACACATACTGCAAAGTCCCTGAATATCACAGCTCTGGCAAACTAGGCTGTTCATAGACTTCTGATAATCTTTATGCGATTTATCTATGCGGTCATGGAACACTTCATTGACTTCCCCAATGGTTCCGATATGAGCATCTGGAAAATACTCACCCTTATTGCCGCTAAAGAAGAAGCAACCAGAGATATGACCATCAGCATCAACGTTAGTAATGAGTCCACCGGATAAGCAATTGTGGCTACCTTTCGGAGCAACTTCTGCCCCAAACGTAATCATTGCATCTGGTCGAGTATCGTAGAACTCTTGGAGAATACGTTCGCAGTCTTTAAAGCTCTCTTGAGTCCAATCCAGCTTGCTATAGTTGTTATAGAAGATTGGATTGACTAGGAAATTACCCACACCTAGCTTATAAAGCATTGACATACTATCAGCCATGTACATGACATCAGTTGGTGTAATACTCATAACTGTAGTGGTGTTGTACTTACCCATAACGTTCGAGATATAGTTTAGTTGGCTGCAAACATGATCAAATTGCTCACGCTTTAAAGGACGCAGACCACCCATAGCTAGAGTGTCGAGAGATATAAAGATTGCGGAGTTCGGAAAGGTATTGATCAGATCAATCGTTTCTTTATCTAATAGCAGGCCATTAGTTGTCAGATGAATAGTTATTTCATTATCTAGCAAATAATCACGATCTTCTGTTAAGAATTGATGAATCAGACGCTTCTTGAGAAGAGGTTCTCCGCCAATAAAATCAAGAGTTTTCTCTTCCCCTTTCATTGAATCTGCGAAGGAGCGGATCATGCTCTTCATCTTCTGGAGATTCCAAGGAGTCTCGTTGACTGGTTCATGATCCTGAGGGCAATAGGAGCACCCGAGATTACAACGAGAGGTCATAACAAATTTGAGACTTCTCGCTGCGCCTTTTGCGTAAAGCTGGGTAAAGACTTCGGATGCTTCCATTAATTAGATGCCTAATGTTGACCGGATTTCAGCTAATTCAGCGAGTGCTAGATCTTTTTCTTCCGGTGTTAATTCAAAATCTGATGTTTCTTGCAAATGATTTAAGAAGTCTTCTGCGCCACCAAACTGGTTTTCCAGGAACTCCACCGAGTGCAAGCCATTTTCTGAGGATTGGATATCTACATCCACCTCATTATTATACATATCAGATTTGAACGATCCACTGAATACCTCTTTAATTACAAAAGAAGGTAGCTGTGGTTTAGTCTTAACGTTAATATCTTTGATAACGCGGACATAATGCTGAGAATATTGATCCCAGTCTTCTGGCCATTCTTCATCGGAATTAACCAAAACGGTATGCAATTGATATGGAGTTACCAGATCAACATGTTCGACAAACCAGTCAAATTTACCATCTTCAGTTAATGAGAAGTGACCTCGAATATAGCCTTTATCCGTATCTTCGCTGAATTTAGTCTGATACATTGCGGCAGTATACAGAGCATTATCCGATACCCATTGACGCTTATGAATATCACCCAACAAGAATAGATCCGCCATTTTCAAAGGCAGAGTCATTCGATGATCGGATTCTTCCGGCATAACAAAACCGTTATCCATGATTGCACCACGAACGTTACCGTGGAACAGAACAACATTAGCCTGAGCTACTTCATTAAGCGCTAGTGGTGTTAAACATGGGCAGTTCAATACTGTGAAAGACTTATCTGGAGCATTCTCAGGAGAGAACTTAATCAGCTGGGAGTCATAGCTGGTCATAATCAGATTATCAATAAGTCGATCTTTTGTGAAGATCTGAAGATTATCGATAGTGGTCATGGTGCGAGATAAGAAATCATGGTTGCCGGGTTGTAAGACGACTAAGCAACGTTTAAGCAATGAAGCTAAGAAATCATTCCAGCAACGACGTTCACCATCAGTAACCATCTTGTGCATGTACACATCACCAATGATGAATACAATATGCGGCTGATAACGATCGACTTCGGTTAAGAATTCATAAAAAGCTTGATTAGCACGTTCAATGGCAGCGTCTTCACCCATGTCATTACGCAGAGCACCAATATGGATATCCGCACAGCCCATGTAACGAAGTTTCTCACCATCTAGCCAGCCTTTCACGTTCCACATAACCCAAGAACATTCTGGTTTAGAATCGAGTAATTGCTCAAGACATTTCATAACTAATCCGACTTTAGTAAATAATTACCACTATATACGAGAAAAGGGTGAAGATTTTCATCCCCACCCTTTCGAAACTTGTTGAGCTATTAAGCTAAATCAGCAGCCTTAATAGTGGTCAGTTTCTTAACTTGTTCGATAGCTTCCAATTCTTTAGGATTTGGAATCTCCGCACCAGAGATCATTGCCTGAGCAGCATCACGCTTTTCTTCCAGCTTAATGTGCTTTTTGTATTCTGCGTCAGTCAGAGTGATATGAATATCCCCCAGACGAACTGGAGTTACTGAACCGTCAGCCCATTGGATCTTAGCAGCACGGCGATTAACTTCTTGAACCTGACCGGCATATGACCAGCCGCTGTACATAGCACTAACATATACTACTGGTGCTGGTTTGCCTTCTTCTGCTACCAATTTAGCAGCCAGATCGTTGAACAGATCAAACTGGATTTCTTTACCTTTTTCCTGAAGGGCATTCAATTGCTCTTGCAGTTTAGCCAGTTTAGCTTCATGTTCTTCGATACGTACATTTAAAGTCTTAGCCATTATTCTAATCTCCTGAGGGGATATCTCGCAAATAGTTCATCTTCTTATTATACCTATTATAAGGGAATATAGGCTTGAAATCAATGAATATATGCTGAATGTTACCGGATATCTAGCTCTTTTAGTAAATTAAGGAGCGGTTTTCCGTAAATGATGGAGCTATGATACGCATGTAACTTTTCAAGTACTTGAGGTAATGTCCATTTCGACTCAGGGTCAGCTGTGCCTACATAGGGCATCTGATTCTTGGCAACGTCATGCATTTCAGGAACATAATATTTCAGATGTTCCAATGCCAGAAATCGGGTAAAAGTAATTCGGTTAACGAAAGTCAGAATGCTATCCAGATTAATAAAGCCGAAAGATTCATCGAAAGCCCAGAAAACTCTGAGACGATTCTTAGAGAATTTCGCATTTGCTTTAATCTGAATAGAGTACATATCTGCACCGGAAACACCGATAGCATATAACATTGCATCTGGATTAAACTCTAATGCTTCTTGACCAGCAGATAGCACTTCTTCAATTTCTGACTTGTGCTTTTCACTCAGAGTAACAATCTGAGTGCGCATAACCTCGAAACGTTGCTTGAGGTTAAATAACTCAACGGAATCCCGCATCATGCGCAATAACCACCTTGGACTTTTTTGGTGTTAACTTCTGTTGTAAAAGCTGATGTTCATGGGTATGGAAATTACACAGAGGCGGAACAATGAAATCCACCCCTTTAAAATTACTTACGCACTCAATGAACACTTCTCGAACATGAGTGTTGTCATTACAATAACCTAGAGATCCGTGTAAAAACGGATAGAACTCCATGATCATCTGATTAAAGAGGATACGTTGTTCGTCGGGGATATCATAAAATTCGGTTAGGTGGGAGTTGAAATAGAAGTTGTGGATGTCAACGGCGTCCATTCCCAATTCGGGATATTCTGAAATCAGAATCTGAATGTTAGGTCGTGGAAGAATCGCAGCCAGAATACTTTGAATATCGAATACTTTAGTGGCCATGTCGCTCTTCTAAAATTAACGGATTTAACTTAGAATACGATACAAAAGAAAAGGGAGACAAGTCTCCCTTATAGATATTTCTGCCGCCAATATAAGCCGATTTAGATAGTAGTTTGTCCGGCAATTGCCAGCCAACGTTTATCAGCAGAGGCTACCATGATTGCAGAGTTATCTGCACGCACATTTAACCATGTTTCAGGCTTACTTTCTTCAGGTTTAATTTCTGCCAAATCCTGAATGCGACTAACCAGAGCCAGAGAACCTTTACTGATACGCAGCTCACCGGTCTTGATGACGTTCAGGGCAGTGGTAACTCGAACATTGGAATCGGAGTTAATAGCACGAACTTCAATGTTCAAGCTCTTAGCATCTGAACTGGTAATGTGCAGAGATGGATCACCATCTGCATAAATAGTGGCGTTCTGAACGCGATACAGCAGGTTAGATGGAACATAAGACATTTCGAATGCTAAGTCTGCATGTTCTGCAGCAGTTGCATCACCTAATGCTTTATACAGACCAGCAAACTCCGCAACGTTTTCCATACGGCTGATCAAGTTCGACAGCGTGCTATGCTGAATAGTGATTGGGCCGCAACGCAGAGTTACTTGATAGTTCGCATCRATACCAATGGTCATCGCATAAGTATCCAGAGGTAAAGAACTCCAAGAAGCGAACAATGCGATTGGAATCAGAACCTGCCAGGGGGTGTTCATGGTTGCTACTGGTTCTTCACCATAGATAGCATCGGTCATGTTCGTTGCTTCGAAAGTGATCAGACCGCCGAGATCGCGAGTAGGATTGGCAGGATCACGTTCGTTCGGAGTACCACATAATTTAACACAACCGATTTCAGTCATGTCTGAACCGGATTTGCGGTTCACAAAGCCAGAAATAGTACGGGACAGGCTGTTCAGCTTGTTAGCGATAGCGCCGAGATCAATGTTCGGTTCACAATAGGTCGGTTCATAAAGGAACGTCGACGTTTCACCACAAACGAAGTCGAAAGTGAACTGGCCATCGCTACTTACAGYTTTCAGACGTTGAGTCATTGAATTGAGCTGACATTTCCAGACGCCTTCATCAATTGGCGGTAACTGGTTTAAGAAGTAGCTGTTCGTTACTAGAACGCCTTCTTCTTCAATTACTGCATTGATCTTGAATTCCGCATGGCTCTGTTGACCAGCAAATTCGAAGTGCAAAGTACCGTTAAAGCGAGAAGCAGGAGCTACATCGCCGTGAAGTTCACCTTTGTGTGCTGTGATGCGCAAGTCCTGAGCTCGGTAACCCATACATGCTGTTACCGAGATGACACTACTTAGCAATCCCTGCGTTGCAGGAGTAAATTCAAAATGCATGTTATAAAGACCTCAATGAGTGCCCCTACTTAAGAGGGTTTCCAAATGAAAATACGATTAAATACTTTGAAGGAGGTTAATTTAGTCCGCAACGCTAATAGGAATTCCATCTTTTTGGAAAGTATTGATGATGATTTCAGCATAACGTACCATTTTGTTCCAGATCTCTACTGGAGGTAAATTATGAGCCATCTTTCCGGCCAGATTCATATACAATTCTTCGAATTTTACGTAATCGCCAGAATGATATTCATAGATAGCATTACAGTCTGGATCTAAACGAGCTAGCTTTTCATTAATGAAAGCCTGACCTTTGCCACGTTCGATGGTTTGGATATAACTACCATCGGGTGCTAGATCTTCTGCTAAAGCGTAGCCAAGATGATGTTCAAAATATTCATACCAGCCTTTGTGCCAATGGTCATATGCGATTTCACCAGCATCCCATGCATCATAGACTTGATCAACTGTAGTACGATCACCAATGATATCACTAATTACATACTTAGTGTGAAAACGTGGCATTCCAGGAATAGAGTCTCCATAATCTCCCAAGAAGGCTTTGTATAATGCTACCTGATCTGCTCGAACGCCATATTGAGTTCCGATTTCATAATCTTGTACGACGTGAGCTGGAGCACTACCTTTCTTGAGGATTAAACGACATCCTGGAATGGCACAGATCTGCATCATATCTGTATCACGAGAATAAACACTCGGCTTAACCTTAGATACTTTACCCAAGCTACAGGCTAAAGTAAATACAGTATCATCCGCTTCTTCGCCATAAGCATAAGCGTGCATGCTAGGCAAAGTTTTCAGAATAGGTACTAAGTGTTGGCGAAACTGCTGGTAAGTACTCAGTTCAGCATTAGGCGGGGCTTCATGCTTACCAAGTTCCGGATCAATCAGATTCAAGTTTTCAATAGCATCTTTATAACGTTGAAAACGAGATTCTTTATAACCTGGATATTGGTTCAACTTTCGAGTGGGGAATTTATCATGAACCATTACCGGAGCACCATGTTCGGTCGATAAGCCCAGCATGGATTGAAAGAATAAATAAGCCGCTCGGTTGGATGTTGCAGCGCTATAAGGTGTAGCACTTCCATCTGCACCTTTAACGTTTACTGCTGCATATGACTGGGCGGTTAAAGAACCCATATCAATACATAGAATGCGTGAACCAAATAACATAAACGTAATCCTTTGAAGGGAATATACTCCATAATAACTGAAACTTTGCGGAGTTAACCTCTTCGCTTACCGAAAAGATGCCAACGAACTCGTTTAGTCATTGTTTTACGAATAGAATGGAGCGTTGTCTTTGAAATATACACGATGTCTTCTTTGCCACTCATTTCGGCAAATAGCTTTCCAGGAATTTCCTGATCAACTACAGTATTAAGAGATACTAAAGAGTTTCGAACATCTTCTTCAGACATAGTAAGATCTAATGCTAAGAATTTGATGCGACAAACTTGATTGGCTTTCTTACCGATATTTGTCATAAACTCGACAAGTTTCAGTTTATTCTGACTGGTCAATAAATGAACTAACTTGGTTAATTGTTCGCGTGAGATATCCATATCTTCTTCTGCGTCAATCAATGTATCCAACCCTAGTGAGGAAAGGATTTCCTTTTGAGTTGCTGATGTATAGTTTAAAAACGTTTCTTTTTGAATGAAAAAACCATCAGTCTTCATGATAATTTAACTACCCCTTTTTTATTAAATGTTTAATACGAGAAAAACCCACTATAGTGGGTTTATTTAGCAGGGGTAATACCGGTACCATTAGGAATTCAAGCGTTCAATGATATGTTTCCTAGCTAAAATTGTGGACTTCGCAATGACTTCCTGTTGGTTTGATTTAAATCCTAAACCTGGATCAAATTCTTTTCCCTGATTTTCATAATACTTAATAGCTGTTTTAAAGTCCGGATCACGGTGCATAGAATCTAAATCGAGTAAAACTTGAAGTTCGTCTACTGAAACTTTCAGAATAATCCGATTCCCTTTTGACTCGCCATTAGCTTTAGCACTCAACTTCGCAAATTCTTGAGCCGTTTCTAGGCTCTTAGTCCATGATTCTAAGCCGCCTTGTAAGGCATCATTTTCCAATTTCTCCATATAGGAGTCGGGCAAGTCTAAATACCTAAACAGATACTTTACATCTGTGGTGCGGAAATCAGGAAAGTGATCAGCAACATCTTTTAGATCACCGGTATAGCGAGAACTTCGATTATAGTTCTGCCAGCGGGCAATTGTATTGATGTCACCGAAAGAATATTTAACGGGAGCAATTATAGCACTTTTAATGGATGCAATGATAGCGTTCATATGAATAGCCCTTAATGGATATAAGACTATTATAAACGTGAAAAACCCGCCGAAGCGGGTTATTATACCAGTCAGTTACTTTAAATAGTATCGGGAATGTTATATACAAACTCTCGAGACAATAAAGTCTGGATAATATCTGCGGTTTCCTTGAGTTCTACCGTCAAATAAGTAGCATGATTACGAATCCAAGGACTTAAGCTTTCATCGTAAAACTGGCCTTCTGCCATTATAACAATAGTTGGAATTTTCAACACATTAGAAGCGTAGAATAATTCCATAAGAGCGCCAGCTGAATACTGATTATTACGGAAATCATAAACCAGCACATTACAGGATGAAATCATACTCAGATCGTTATCTACTAAAGCTTTCACATTAGTAGTTACTGTTTCAGTAAAGCCAGTCTCAATGTCTACTGGATCAATAAAACGAGGAATAACTAGAGTTTCTTCGCCGATAGACATGTAATTAGTAATATCGGATAATATCTTATATTCTTCATTCAATGAAACTAGGTCAGCTTTTGACTTCTGAAAAATCGAATGAGCCAAATAAATGCGAGCTTCGACAACAACAAAGTTAGGTTGTTCAATACCCATATCAATACTACGAGTTATTAGACGCTCAAGGCCTTCATTAAGTTTTTCTAGCGCTTGTTTATCTAAACCTGATCTTGAAGAATATAATTGGCCTTTGAATTTATCAATATTAGCACTATGATTAATCATTAGTTGAATACTCCGCGAGTAGTGACGATTGGAGGCAAAGTCCAACCGAGATAAATCATGAGAGCGCGTTCTAGAAATTCAGAACGGTTCTGGGGATTGATATCATAAACTTTGGTCAATGCTTCAATCAGAGAACTAAAACGAGCACTCCATTCTGGATCAGACATGTATTGAGATGCCCATTTGATCAGAGCAGAGAGATAGATTTCAAAGTCTTGATCAATCCAGTAAGCAATGTTCCAGATTTCAATAAAGTGATATGCAGTTAATTCAGCAAACTCTTTATAGATATAATCGCGAACCTCAATCAGTTCTTCGTACGTTTTACTGGTTAGAACTTCCATGCTGGTGCCGAAAGCATATACCAAATTAGTAGCCTGCTCTTCAGTATAATCCATGCTCTTTAAGATCTCAAATGCTTCGAAATCAGTGAGCTTGCTGAAATTAATCGTCTTAGCACGCGAAGAGATAGTCTTGATGATATACGAACTATCTGGAGCCACTAAGATAATATTGACTGACTCTAATGGCTCTTCCAAGCTTTTAAGCAAGGCGTTCGCAATGTTAGCACGGAGCGGTTTAGTAATGTCAAAGATATAGACTTTACAGACACCATTGATTGCGCGGAATCCCATACTACTAAAGACTTCGCGGAATTCATCTAGCTTCTGATTGCCATCATAAGTAAACGTCACAATGTCTTTAGAGTGGGCAATTCGACTTGCAAAGTCCATAGCAATCTTCAGCTTGCCAGATCCTTTCGGGCCTTGAAACAAGAATACATTCTGAGAGCATTTCTCAGGTTGAGAAGCTAAGAGATCTAGCCATTCACGTTCTTTACTATGTCCGATTATTTCCATGATCAGTCTTTCTCAACGATTCGGATTGTTCCGCAAGGTGCCACTTCAAACACTGAGTTCTTTGGAAAATATGATGGCTGCTCTTCACGTTTCATATCTCCGAAAATCTGGGAAAAGGATTGATCAAATTTCGGATTACCAAAGTGATTAGTCTCAGTCTGTGCGTACATTTAAAGCGATACCTATGAATTAATGATTTACATAAAATACGAAAGGGGAGCAAGTCCCCTTTCTTTACTTCTTAGTTGCTATCACTACAGTTCAATATCATTGTCTGCTGGAGTAATTTCATCTGCTGCAATGCTTGTGACCACTGCTTCTGATACAACCTCTTGATTCCAAGGAATATCGCTATCGGGATCAGTATAAGCTTCATCCGGATTAACTTTATTGACTGCAGTAGGAGTCGGAGTTATAGATGGTGGTGGAGTTGGAGCAGTAGCACCTTTCGGAGTATTTGGCGGGGTTGGAGCTCCAGGTTTGGTTGCCATAGGAGATGCACCCATTGGAGGAGTCAGTGTTCCTGGTTTAGGTGGCATGTTAGTTTTAACAGCTTCACCTTCATCATTATCACCGTAGACCGCAGTATCACCGTCTGACTCAAATGCGGCGGCTCCCTGAGATATACTCTTAGGAACACTTCCTGGAATATTAGCACCAAATCCTGCACTAGCATCCGCTGTCCCCACCATTGGAGGCGTTAAGATACTCTGATTAATGGCCGAACTCAAGATCTGAGTTGCCATATTGTTCTGACCCATAGTGTTATTCGGAAGAGCCAGAGTTGGAGCGCCTGCCATAGGTAAACGTTGAGTCTGAGCACTAGGAGCAGATCCATTAAGGCCGAGTTCAGTTATAGGGTTGACCGAAGACACAATCATATGTGCAAAGTCAAAGTGAACCCAGAAGCTGAATTTACCAATGTTACGGCCTTTATCAACGAAGATTTCAGTAAATGCTGAAACTACTTCATCTGAAGCATCTCTGATACCCCCAGAAGGTTGCCACAACCAGATTGTATCACAGTGCTCTTTAACCATGCGAGAATAACGAATTTTCAGGGAATCTTCATCCAACTGAGCAGCCGTGATACATGCAAAGTTACGTTTCTGAGCCAGCAGTTTTAAGCTACGTGCAATTGAACCCATCGAACTCCAGAGGGATTCACCGTCTGCCATTAAGTTCAAATAGTCAACAATTACAACGTCAAAAGCGTGAGTTGCAAGAACGCGAGTAATAGCATCAATGTTACCATACTCAGCATTCTCAAAGCGGAACATATGCCCGTAACCGGCCAAATGCTCACTCATGTTCTTCAGAGTTTCATTGATTAGAGCAATTTCGTCTTCGGTTAATAATTCTGGACTACGGAAACGAGAAATTGGAATACCGGAAAGGTTCGCAACCATACGTCCCCACATCTCACGCTGGGACATTTCCAGAGAGACATAGAACACTGACATAGGTTCACGAACATACTGACGATCTTTCATGCCCAAACCCATATTCAAACAGAGTTGGTTCATGATAGTCGTTTTACCACCAGAAGATGGACAAGCACAGATATGCAATTCACCTTTCGCAATACCTTGAGCCTGACGGTCAAAGCCATCAAATCCGGTTGGGATAATCTGACTAGAGGTTCCAGTAGTAATTAATGCTGCAACTGCTGTTGGATCATAACCCAGACCCACACCGATTTCGCCACCATCATCCATAGTGGCTGCAATCTGTTCTAACTTCTCTTGCAACTCTATGCGAGCGCGTGTTGAATCATATTCAGAGTTAGAAGTTAACTTAGAACCAATCGAAGATATTGATTCAACTAGAACGTCACGATAATACTGTTCATGGATACGAAAAACCAGAATATCTGCTTCTTCAATCGTCTCAACTGGAGATTCATGGAAAGAACCTTCAGCAAAACCAATTTCCATATCACTCAGCATACCCGCTTGTGCAATAACGGATAAGTCTGGAGTAGAGACGCCTTCAGCAACAAAGTTGAGGACTGACTTCCAGACGTTCTCAATATAAACGTAAGCAGCTGGTTGTAATTTTGCTAGAATTTGCTTTTGAACTAACTGCGGACCTCGAAAATAAGACGCCAAGATCTTTAATTCAAGATCCATACGTTCTGAATCACGCATGTTTGGCGACGCACCGGGCGCTTTAGCTGCATCAAACTCTGTAGGATTTGGAGTATTCGACATAATTTAGAAAGCCTTTTTCGCAGCTCTGTTCAATGAAATCTGATCAATATTAAAAACGTAATCCGGAGCTATTCTTAGAATTGATACGCCGTCGGTATATTCGCCATCCATTGCATAGAACAGATGGAAGTTTCGTGTATGTGCATTTCGGAGATGCATCAGATCTGCTTTGTCCATATCTCGAAAGCAGTTATAACAGAAAACAASGTCAACACGATCTTCATGAATTTTAGGCAAGTCACTTGGAAGACAGCAATGAACGCGGATTCCCGCAGTAATAAAACCTTTGATCACTTTAGCCAAAACATAGGAACCAGTATTGACTTCTGGACTGAAACTAGCTAAACGCCAGCGACGTGGCCATTCAATAATCTGCTTAGGATTAGCTAAGAGCGAATTGTAAACCTGAGCTTGCGAAATTGCGCTTTGTTGSTCAGATTTAGCTTCTGGAAGGTCACGAAAACGAGGTGTTGGATCAATATCCCAAAAGATGTCCGGAAGGTTAGCTTTTCCAAAGAGCGTGTTACGCATGCCCTCTGGATCTAACGAATAATATTTATCAGTCATTGAAGTTTTTCTCTAAGGGGATAACTAATTATACAATCTTTGATATAACTTTAAATACGAAATCTATTTAGGGGAAGCATTTTTCGGTCCGAACAAAGCCTGACGGTTCATGTTGACTTTTTCTTCATCTACGCGATTATCTACTGTAGGAACTCCGAGAACTCCCATATTTTTTACCCAACCTTTAGCCATACCACTGAGATGCCCTAACCCGCCATCACGATAATAATTGATGATCTGAGTTGGCTTACCATCATATTCACGAGTGATACGTCCAACAATCTGTTCAATATCGCGCTTGTTAGCCGTTGGATAAGTAACCATCAACGTATCTAAACAAGGAATATCCGAACCTTCAGAGAATAATTGACTAGTGGTAATAAACGCATCTAGTCGATTTTCTTCTAATGCACCACTAAGTGATTTACGGTCGGCATCTGTTGTGTTCTGATAAATCCAACTAACTTTCTGAACATCGGCTTTATCATAATCAGGATCGAGAGATGCTCGATAATTGATTTCAGCCTCAATCGCATACCAAATAGTGTCAATGGCATTTACACGATAAGTTAAGATTAGAAGTTTTCGGCCTTGTTCCATGAAATCAACCGCATCTTTCGCCAGTAATTCATTACGGCCTTCATGCTTGCCAAGATAACCGTGAACAGCATTCATTGGGAATTGGAAGTGAGCGTAGTTTTGTGGAACCTTCACATGAGTATCAATTATGTAGCAGATAGCATCTTTCTTAGGTGATGGAAGATTCAGACGGATTGGTCCGATAATATCACCAAAGAGAATATCAATACCATCACGACGGAATGGAGTTGCGGAGAAGCCCATGCGAAGTAAACTGTTAAAATACAAGAATACGGCTGTACCTGCTTCACTGCCTAAACGGTGACATTCGTCTGCAATAAGAATTGAGTATAAATCACGAATCATATGCAAGAATTCAGGATTAGCTGATAAATATTGGTAAGTACTCACACCAATTTGAGGTGGTGACCATTTCTTATTCAGCTTGTACATATTGTAACATTGACCATCTCCTTCCCAACGGAAATCATCAATGTTAGTGAACTGACGCATTTTATCCATGAACTGCTCAAGCAAATCTTTCTTGCGAGCCAGCATCAGAGTCCTTAAACCCATGCTTGCACAGATAATACACATCACAACTGTTTTACCAAAACCAGGAAACGCTTTGAAGATGCCGCCTAGATTTGGATCCATATATTGCAATAGACAATCACGCTGACTGATACCGATAATCTGATTACCTTGTTCATCAGTCATCTTTTGCATGATTTCAGTAACATTACCTTCTGATCGGAGATCTTCCGGTTTGATACCTGCATATTTATATAGACGATACTGGAAATCTGCAGTCATCTTTAATGGGAAATCAAGAGAGAGGATTGGCCGCAGATCAACTAACATACCTTCTTCAGACATCATTGGCCAGAGAGCTTGAACCTTAGCCAGATTACCTCGATGGAATGCTATATGAGTACCTCGATCTTCGTACATCTGAACTTCAGTTTTAACTTTCTCGACTGTCCCATCCAGCATGGTGATTTCATCTGGTAAGTAGTATGTAAACGCAGCGATATGTTCATCGGTTACATACTGCTTTGGAACATAGAGCATACTTTCCATGACAAACTGGTTAGCTGGTAAGTCAATGTAAATATTACTCTTGAGTTCTTCTAAGATCTGCGTTACTTCTGACATGCGGCTCAACCCTTGAATTGCGTACTATTTAAACCAATATACGTAATAAAATACGATAACTATATCGGTTAGCTGTTCCCAGATGCTTCACGATATTGCTGGATTTGAGCATTTACATCTAACCAGAAATTAGCTCGAACTTCTAATGCCAGCAATGCGGACTTTTCAGCAGTAGCGTAGCATTTATCAACAAGATGCGCGCCATGTTCTTGACAAAGTAGATCAACCATCTTTGAAGACATTGGGCCGTGTTCGTCACCGTCCAGCTCAATATGACGTTCCAGATATTTCTTAAAGAATGGAACTTTCAGATTATTGATTGTCAACTGATCCAACACTTTATCGAACATTGTTGGAATAAGGTTCTCACGACCATAGGCGAATGCAGCAGCTGCAACATATGAAGCTGAGAAACAGAACTTGCGAGTTACCGTCATGAAATCTCGAGCTTCCTCACTAATGCCAGTATCTTCTGGAAATGGAGAATCTTTTGTCATGCTAAACCAGATATACATACTATAGATCTGTTCTGGAATCTTATTGAATAAGCTCTGGAAATGAGCGCGAGAAGAATCCGGCAATAAGTTGATAACTTCTTGCATAGCAGCCAGATACATTTCAAAATGGCTCATAGTGTATTCCACACCATCCAGTTTGAACTGATCTGATTCTTCACCGAGAATCATTTCATTAATAAAGCGGGTCAGTTGAGTATTACGAGGTTTCCAACCAGTACCTGTAGGGGCAATGTGGTTCTGAACGGTCTTAGCAAGGCACATGAAATCCCAGACAGCAAAAACGTGAGAATGCATGAATACTGCCAGATCTTCAAGCGAATTAATAGCATTAGGGGCTAACAGGGGATTGGTTTCCACTAGGTTCTTTGTAGCTGCGATAATCCGAGTTTCGTCAAACATAATGCGCCTTATAAATAGGAAAAGGCGGGAAAATCCCGCCTTTTATAGGTTACTTAATTACCATTGGGACTTTTTTATTATATCCCTATATCTTTCCATGATCGTTCGAATGTCAGTCCCTTCTAGGTGCATGTCATAATGATACAATTGAGAAAACGTACACATTCCTACATCAAAAAGTTCTTGAGCTTCGATGATCTCCCCCAGATTATCATCAATAACAGCTTCTGTAGTTGCTGACACAAAAGAACTTGATAATCCAAATACTAGAACCAGTAGCATTAAATGCCCACACAAGTATTTGAATCCATCTTTTATCAGATAATATCCGATGCTTATTATAAGAGGTTCACTCACAAATAACCGTCACTCGTTTGTATTAACGGGCCAAGTCAGATTATCGAGCGCAGCTTTGGCCGAACTATTGTCAGCCGCCCCTTCCAGATCCGTGGTGTTGTCTAACAGTTTCCCTACTCCATAGACGGGTGCACATTCCCACTCATTTTCCAAATCCAAATCCAAAGAGATTTTTAGAAATTCAGAAACGAGCGTACCGGCCATAGCTGATTTTGCCCAAAGTTTAGACGGTTTACCATCTTCAGGTGAGATATTGTGCGCGTCATAAATAAGGGCTAAGCGTCCGAGAATCTTCTGCTCAGGTATGAGATCCTGTCGTGGAAGCAAACAGGACATCAAGTTTTGATACTCGTTAACAGACAGTTCATTATTGAGGCGCTTTTCCCAGTTGTTAATCCCCTTCGCACACCATTTTGCCATCCCCAAACAATCGTTTACAAATTGAGGAGACACAATCTCTTCCCAACTGCTCGGATAGAGTACCACCCCCTCTACCGAGAACGGCAAGCTGTAAAAAGATACTGACTTATGTGGAATTAACGCTGGAGTTACGCTAAAGGTATATAAACCAATGGAACTGTTGTTCACGACAAAGCCTGGTTGCCATTTCTTACCAGCAAATTCCAGAACTGTCGGATTTTCAAGATCCTCAATACAGAAGACAAGCGTACTATCTTCTGCGCTCACATCCATATACCGTAGATGTATGTGTGGATGAGCAATTAACTGTGGAAGTAGCTCCTGTTTTACAGCATCATTAAGAATACGGAATACGGAAGGACTCAAGAACCCCACAGCAACGTCTTGATTTTCCTCGTTCGTTTCCACCTTTACCACGATATCCAAATTCTGCGTAGATGCGATCGACGCAAAGATACTTTTGAATTTACCGTGGTTTTCCCCGTTGTCGCTTAAAAGTTTCATAAGCTTAGCTGAAAAGCTAAGATACTTAGCCAGCGCGGCCTTGGATCTTGGCGTCAATGCCAGATCAAGATCGTCGATGACTAGCAGGTCAGGCTCCATCCACTCGATGTGTCCCGTAGTTGTTATAAGGTACTTCTCGCGACCATCACCTTTAGAATGTTTTTCGGTAGTGTAAGCCGGTTGAGATGAATTTTGTTCTGTCATTTAGCTGCCTCCAAGGCGTTTTGAACTAAATCTAAATTACGCAATGAATATAAGAGATCTTGGTGCTCGTCTTCGAACATCCACGGTTGCTCTAATAGATAATTTACGTATGATTTGGGCATTTTAGGTAACGGAATACCTTCATGTTTACCAAATAGCATATGAGTTATTATGCAAGGGGAGTTTAACCAAGATACCATACTTGAGAAATCTATAAATTTCCCTTTAGATATCCCGCACTGCAGTGCATAATTAAAGGTTTCGCGAACAACTTGCGTTTCCAGACAAGGGTGAGCAGCAATATACTCACTGAGAGGCAGAAGTTGTAATGCTTCGATATAATCAATATTACGAGTATTACTTATTTCTAACTTTAATAAAATCTTAGAAATATCAATTATGCCACCCATAGATTTATGGAAGGATTCGAGTTTCTGCGTTAATTCGTGGTCTTTACCCAATATATTACTAGTTAAAGTCCGAAGAGTTGAAAAATTCTTTAAAGAATTAAATCCTACAACAGGATATTGAATTTCTTCTCGTGGATCAATAAGTAATCCAATTAATTTTTCTAATTGTATTGGAGATCCTAGAGACTCATTATATAGGAAAGCAGACTCAGGGACAAAATATTTCTGGGAATCTAGGGAGGTTGCCTTTAAAAGCTCGAAATCATCCGTAAAAATAGCACCAGAAGTGTCGGATATTGAGCTTCCCATAGCAAGTAAATTCGGGGATGCGCCTTTGCCTTTCCGATTCCAATAAAAGAGTAATGAGATACTATTAAATCCAAACTGGAAGGCTGTAGGTAACTCTTTAAACTGGCACTTATTCAGTGCCAGTGTATTTCTGAGTTCCTTAGTTGATGTCTTTCTCATCACCGAGGGTTCCATTTAACATCTGAATTTCAAACTCAGAGAAAGACAATGTAGGCTCTTTCGCAATTCGTTTAGGATTTTCAGATCGTTTTTGAACGACAGGAGCTCTTGCACCTGCCACTGAATGAGTTTCTAATGCTGATTGCTGACTTTTTAGAATTTCAATATCAGTTTGTAAACGATACAGCTGATATTGAATCTTCAAACCATCTTTAACAGTCATTGTCTGACCATCGAGACGTTTAAAGTCATTGGTTAAGTCGTCTAGCCGCTGGTAGATTTCCTTTACTTGCCCACCAGTAATAATCTCGGCATGCGCAACTTCAGAAACTTCTACTTTTTCTTTTGCTTCACTGGAGATACCCGTAATTTTCTCAGCGGTTAATGCTGCGATAGCTATCACTACAGTAAAGATTAAGCGTGCTGCGAAGCTTGAGGTCAGTTTTTTAAGCATACCATCTGCAGAAGAATCATCTTCATTTGATGGTTGACCATTTTCAGTCTCGCTAGACATGACAATCCCCTTTCGTGTATATCTTCTTTTGAAGTGGTTAAAAACCACACCCAATTATACAGGGAAGGATTCGGCATCATTAATAAGAAAACCGGACTCCCTATAAAAAGAGTCCGGTTGGGTTACTTATAGATCAGATTACTCGACTACATCGTCGGGACGTTTAGCAATCTCTTCTAACTCAATAAGCATTTCACCACTGGTGTTACTCAAAGCATTCGACTGATCACAGTTGAACCAGAAACCACCTTTAGGGTTGATTTCACCCGCTTCATTGGTTAAGGTAAACCCGTTCTCAGAATTCTTGGTATTGAGCATATAAGTATAGTTCAGAGAGTTGCTCGCACCTTTTGACAGGTTAGAACACTGAACATTTAGCGGATTAACTACCGCTACACCAATTGCGACCATACGGTTCGGCCATCCAGCCACTTTCAAGGTACGCTTAACGAAACCAGCCAGACCATAATAGTTCAGCACAGTTTCTTCAGTGTTGATCTTGAACACACTTGGAATGCCCGCCAAGTTAACCGATTCAGTAAGAACCAGAGAACCTGCTTTACGGTCTTCAACATCAGCGGCACTAACCATATATTCAATACGGGTAATGTTGTTATACGCCTTGGAACCATCTGTAAGAGTACCCGGACCGTCCAGAGTAAACTTAGGAGCTTTCGGCAGTTGCTGAGTTGAGTTCAGATCAAAGCGGAAGAAAATCTTCGCATCATCCGGAGAGGATTGGATCAAGTTGCCATCGGTCAGCTTATAACTGGTGGTGTTATCCGCATTGATGATTGGCTTATAAACAACCAGATCTAACTGAGCAGCGACGTTCGCAATAGCGATGATTTTGCTAATGGATACAAATGAACCGTTGCTTGGCTTCATGGCTTTAACGGTCAAGTTATTAACTGTTACATTATATTCGCCGGCCAAACGAGCTACATCTTTAGTGAACGCCTGATTAGCTGGATCAGCAAAAGTGATCTCAGGAGTCTCAATGGTCAACTGATCTTGTGGAGTACTGAACACCACTTTCTCAATATTATCTGCTTTCAGAGACAAAGTAGCTTTCTCTGATTCTTTCAACGCAGACTGACCCGCTGGATAAGCAATAGACAGAATTTCCAGAGTTGGATAAACGTTATCTACTTTAATCCAGTTGAAGTTCTGAACATCACCCAGATCTTTCGTCTTCTGATACAGCACAGTACCGTCAGCCAGAGTCAAGATCAATTCAACGCCACCATTCATAGCTACTTCTTTAGTGGTGACTTGGAAAGTCATGATCACTTTGTCAGTATTTTTGCTCGGATCTTGTGTTGAGTTGAAGATAGCAGCTGATTGTTCCTTACCATTGTTGGTTTTATCATACAACAACTCACCACCGACTTCCAATTTGGAGATCTTATAGTTAGCTGGTGCTGCAACAGTAAGGACAACACTATCACCGGTTTTAACTGAGGTCTGGCCAGCTGGAAGTGTAAAGGCTACACTACCAAACTTAGGCTGAGCTTTCGTTTTCACGATGATAGAGTCTGAACGATTACCTGCCGGATGGATTACCTGCAAGTATAGACCGGCATCACCTGCTGACTCTGCCAGAGAATAGACAGCGGTAGGATCTGCAAATTCAATGCGGGTTAATTTCAGACCGTTTTGAACAGTAATGGTCGGAGTTTTGATTTCCAATGCAGTGTTATCGGACTTATTGATAACTTTCAGCTTAGTACCACTCTCCAGAGTCATCACAGTATCAATGGCTAAGAAGTTTGGATTCTGCTGTTCAATAAGAGATGCTGACAGCAATTGAGCCTGACCAAGATTAGGGTCTAAGCCGGTGGTTACATCAACGATCTGGAAAGATACTTTGTCGATCAAGCCCAAATCGGCATCTTGAATCTTAGTAGTACCTGTCAGACCCGTAATAATTACTGTACCCGAATCAGCTGAGCCACCACCATTACCACCGCTTGATGCGTATTCAGTACCTTGCAAGGTAACAAACACATATGTTTTCACAGTAGGAACCGGAGGAGTTTCGCCTTCTTTAACAACCGGAGCATCTGGGGCATCAGCTGAGCTTTCAAACTTGATAATCTGACCAACCGCAATACCCGAAGCATTATCACAAGTCAGCAATGAAGCACCCGAATAGACTGCAACCGCTGTCCCATTTTCCAGTTGATCCATAATCAGATTCAAACCTTCTGGAGAATAATTGACTATCAGCAGACCGCGCAATAAGGCCATACCTTCGGAGAAGATTGGTTTTGCGGTAGAGTAGTCAGTCGCACCAATATCTTCCTGAGCAACGCCGACGATTACTTTATCATCGAGAGTTGCAGGGCGAACATAAAGCTTACCCTTAGTCAGATCAGTAGTGCTTTTAGCCACGGCAACTGCCAATGGTGTACTTTTCGGAATTACTTTATCAGTGGAGTTAACCACTAAAGCAGCCTGAATGATACCGGAACTTGCAGAATCAATGTCAGCTACTTTAACACCGAGGCCGACACCGGTAGACATCAAAACCTGTCCTGGCGCTAAGTTGCCAGATTCAGGAATCTCAATACTTACACGGCGAGGAAGTTCGGTGTTAACAAACTTCTCAAACGGGGTGGCTTCAGACATATTTATCTCCACAAAGCACTAATTAAACGATAGTCGGATTATAAGTGAGGTAGCTGTAGTCGTACGGCAGTTCCTCAATTGAGATGACTAAGTTGCCGGTTGTATTACCAACTGAAGTATCCAGATGATTGTTATACACTCGGGAACCACGTTTGAAATTCGGCTTACCTGTCGTTGCATCTATCAAAGTGCACGATTCTTCATCATGTACTTTATTCATAGACATTGGAATCGTCAAGCCCGCACCTAAACCAAAGTGAGAAGCAACCAGATTGCTAGGCTCAACAATATCAACGCCCAGACGATCGTAACTTTCTCGGTAAGGGTAAGGTCGGATTTTAAATTCACGGCGAACAAATCCACCAATGGCCAGAGTATCAGTGTTGCTGGGGTTCTTGATAGTGATACCCGCCAAGTTAACCATCTCAAATTTAGAGAGGCGCACAATACCGCGAGCATCATCATCGTGAACAGTCAGATTTAATGTCCATTCAGTATCAGACACTTTATCAAACGTGGGGATCAATGCCAAGGGAACATCCAGCGTTGGAGTTTGCAGGAGTTCTTGATTGACTACCAAACCTAGCTTGTGAACTTGAATGGGAGTCCCATTGTTGCCACCACTAATCAAAGACTTTCCAGTACCAGACAACACAGCTTGCAAGGGTAAATTCGCCACATTAACCTGAATTAAGCAACGAGTTTCCTTGTTAATATCCTTATTATAAGCGATAACTTCAATGTTATTCTGATACAGACAGTTTTCTTCCCATGATGGGTCTACGAAAATGCGAGCACCGACTGCACCATCTGGCTTAGTACATTCGACAACACTAACGAAACCCTCTTCATCGAATTCACATTTAGTACTCTCTGGATTGACATGACGGAAGCGCAAATGAGTCGCACTTTCAATATTTAAAGAGATAAATGCATATTCGGAGAGATCATAAGTGCCTTTGATGGCTCGCTGACCTTTAGGATAGATTACTTCTTTCAGGGAAACTGCTGGTGGAACATTACGCAGAGTTACTTTGGAAGTAGTGTTAGCCCATTCACTGTTATAGCCGAAAACAGACAGCAGACGCAATTTAACATCGACATCTTTGGATTGAGTTCCAGAATAGAGGCTACGAAGTTTACAGACCACAACACCATTAACTGGAGTGAGCGTTTCATCAATCAAAGAAAAATCATTAGATTGAATCTCCAGACGAACTGGATGTTCACTGTCAGTAGTAACTTGAATCTGCAAAATATCGTTCACTTTCAGGGCAGTCTGGCCATAACCTAAGCCAAGAAGCTTAGCATTGTCAATGGCTGGAACCTGAGTAATGACTTCACCTTGAATAGCATGAGACTCACCTGTACCTAAAGTAGCTTTCAGTTCACCTGTCTTGAAATTATCAAGAGAAATGTAACCTTTATAGGTGTGTGAATCAGCCTGAGGTTTAATCAGAGAGATTTTCTGATCATTTACGCGGACGTCTGCTTCGGTATATTGCAAGCCTAAGCGGTCAATCCAAGTAACCTCAACCAGAATCTTACCAGTGCCTGATTGGAAACGACGGACAATAGCCTGAACATAGGAATCTTCCAGCTCCAACAGAACTTTCTTACCTTTGTCAGATGCAGAGACATTAGTAATGAAGATCTCAGGAACATTATTTCCAGTAGTCGGAGCATCCAAAGAGAATGGTTCTGAAATATCTACTGTGAAAGTCGGCGGAGGAGTGCCTACATTCGAACTGCCCGGAGTCGTCTTAATCTGGTAATGGCCTTCCTGTTCCATTACTTGAGTCACTTGGTAGGATGAAGTAGGTGATTGGACGAAAATCGACCCAACTTGAATCAGCCCAATATCTTCTTTCGCAGCAATTGGAAAATTAACGGTTACTTCAACGACCATTGTAGCCGGATCAATCAGCTTAGTAGCTAAGATTTTACCAGAAATAGTGCGTTGAATGGGTGCAGCGACACCTCCAAGCTGTATTTTAGAAGCATACAGGGTAGAGATAAGCGGATAATTGACACCTTCGACAGTAATAGTTGAACCATTGACTATTTTCTCAGGAACTTCTATCACCTTAAAGAGCGAATTGTTCTGATCAATCAGAGCATCGCCCAGCGCTACCAAATTCGTTTTCGAAGTATCTTTGAAGTACACTTGAACCTTGTACGCATTAACCTTCGTAACAWTTTTGGCAACGTTACGGATTGAAACTATTAACGTTGTTGCCATGCTGGCCTCACAGAATGCTGTAGCTCGGCTGGAAATCTAAATTATATGCAGTCCACTTTCCATAGCTAGTATCTGCGGTCTTAATCAGATTCATCTTGAAATTGGTGGACATATACTTAGACATGAAATTGATGGCGTTTTCAATATCGTCTGAATAGATATCCGAGGTTTTCTCATTAAATTCGAGTACTAATCGGAAAATCTTGGTTGAATCGGAATAAGCATTGCAGAGGACTGTGAACCCCATACGCTTTGTAATATCCCGAGTTAGTGAAGCGTTAATCCAAGAAGGAATACAAATTTCCTTGATGGTCTTAAACATATCTTTAGAAGATCGCATCTGCGGAGAGATAACCGTGCGACCAGTATTCAACAAAGAAGCGCAGGACATTGCATTGATGATATAGCCACGAACACCGTTCTCAACAAACAATATTAAGGGTCCGAGAATATTCTTACTAAAGATGGCTGCATCTTCAAACTGAATAATCCAGTTAGTGGATGATCCTTTGTCCGTAACTGGATCATATTCCCGCATACTGTCCATCCAGTGCCAATCATATTTCAAGAAGCCATATTTGCGCATAATGGCTTTGCACCAGATGGTAGCTTTATCTTTGAAATCATGAGGATTTGAATAGTCATCGATTAAGACGACACCAGCTTCAACAAAAGAAGCTTTCTGGGATGCTGTCAAAGATTCATACAGCTTTTTAAGTTCTAACATAACGTTGGAGTCCTGTTTGGATAGCACCAGTAATAATGCCTAACGTTTGAGCAGGGCTTGAAATATAGCTGAGGCCGGCATCATTCAATAGTGCGATTTTCCACCAAATAGGTCTATCCGCTATTAAATCATACACCATATAACCAATTATATCCGTTTTATTGCGAGTTGAAGTCAACCTTGCATCAACAATTTGGTAAACGTAATACAGCTTACCTTCTCGTTGGAAAGCGAACAAATCAATTTCAGATACTTGGGCAGGCGATTTACTAGATACTTGACGTCGGAATTCTTTAATAACTGGATGATTAGTTGGAACCAGATCAGCTTGAGCTAATGATTTCATTTGTTGAGTCCATTTGCGAATAGACTGAATAAATGCAAGAATGATTTGTTGTTCTAATTTGGACATAGCGGTTAGATTCTGATTTTTCTGCAAGCGATATTGCAAGATAGGAATGACGGGAACCCCAGATACGTTCTGCAACCAGAATAAACGTTGGTTCTGATCACTAGATTGAGCCGCAACTCGGATAGCTTCTATACTGAGAGCGACACCTACTCGCTTTAAGTCTAGTGGAGTGACTCCCAGAATTGCTGCTGTCTCTATCAAATGGGACTTGGGAAGCTTATTGAATACTTTAAGTCGCACTTTTAATGGTGCATAATCCCAGAATTCTTGCCAAGTAGAGCTGGATAAATACAGGTCTTTGAACGAATATTGGCTTTTAGTGTTCAGATATGCAATAAGGGTGTCAATGACAGGATCAGTGTATTTATTAGCACACTTATTCAACTCCGACATAACACTGTCCGTAGTATTATTGTACAGATCTTTCTGTAAGAAGTTGCAAAGAGTCATGGTGTTAGCGTGATACATATCTGCCCAAAATTGCTGAACCGAAACATCTTTCAGCTTTTGAGTAAGATCACTAAACCGGAATAGATTATCCATCGCTAAATCATAGTTCTTAGACTTCATGAAGGATCTAAGAAGGTCAATCAGATTAAGCGATATATCTCGAGAGCCTAGCGTGTATCTGAGTTGAGATACTCGGATCTTAAAGGTTTCTAAGTCAGATAGACCTGCAATATCCTGAGGGCTAGGATAGAAATTATCTTTTACCCCATAGGAGATGCAGAAGTTCTTGAAGAACTCTTTGAATAGGTTATCTGCTCTTGAAAAAGAAGATCCATAAGCTAGCTGGATAGTGGGATTGAGAAGAGAGGTCTTTATTAACTGGATTTGGTACCAGAGAGGTCTTAACTTTAAGTTAAAACCGAAAGGGTTTTTGACATTCACAAGAGAAGCCTCAGACTAAGATAATATAACTATTTTATCCCAATCTTGAGGCTTCTATTATTCAATTATGCTTTTTAGCTGGAATCGAAAGTTCCAAAACATCTATCTCACTTTCTTGAACAGTTGGCGGGTCATAATCAACCAATTGGACTTCTTGCATCGGTCGAATAGGTTCCACGTTATCGGATTTCCTAAAAGAACTACCGATTGGATTATGACCCGAACGTCGAATCCTTTTAGTAACTTCTTTCAGACTTATCGGTGCTCCTGAGGAAGATGATTTTAACTCTTTCCAATACTGGCTACGAAGACTCTGCATTGATAGCATAATCATTATCGCAATTGGATCGAGTGCCAAAGACATAATCATAGAGATTAGCTTCGAACCATCCATACCAGATAAAGAGAAGTTCCGATTCGTTTCAGATTGACCTTTCAGTCTAGCTAAATCCGCATCTTTATTAAACTTCCGATTCTGGAGATCAGTCAACTCTGCTTGGGTCTTCTCAACGTAGGGTTGAATGTCTTGGAACATTCTACGGATGTTGGTCGAATGTTCTTTAGGCACTAATGCCAGTTGTGCATTATAAGTGTTCAACTGCTGCGTCTTCATAAGGATCTGATTCTGCAGTGAGGCCGATTCTGATATCAACATCTCTACCTTAACCGTAACATCATCTTTCGACATATTTATTGCTTTGAATGCGAAAGTTGTATTGCTAATGGTCAAGATTATTCCGATCACTAATCCGCTAATAGCCATCGTTTTATCTTTAATGTGTAACTTAGACTCTGATCCGAATAAGTTAAACGATATCGACAGCATTGTGTATTGACCTAAACAAAGTGCAATACCTAGCAAATGAGTTTCAGTTACTGGATTCCCCTTGAAATAAAACAGCGTATCTCCAGGAAATATAGCTTGCATACCCCGTAAAGTGTATACAATAGAGAATCCAACAACCAACAACCACGCTACTTTATAAGGTAGCAGCTTTCCCTGAAGCTTTAGCCATTGCATGTAATGATTTCTCCAACAACACATCCGGACTTTCTTGGCTGGAATAGAAATAAGCATTAACGTCAGGGCACTTGGTTTGAATCTGAATTACAGTGCTCTCTTTATCGTCCAGATAGAAGTTCTTAATCTTTAATTGAGAAAGAACCTCGTATTTGCGCTCAGCCTTAGTGTGAGAGACGCCTTCTTGACGCATGACCATGAAAATATTAGCCATACATGCACCATGACGGATTAACCAGTCAAAGGATGCCAAGATTTTATCTTTCGATGCTTCACGATTAGTAATAATGGCGATTGGCTCTGACCAGCTCAAGTTGATTGCCATAATACCGACCGGCGATATCCCGTCTTTAATAAACTGTTCCGGAGAAGAATATGTCTCTCCATCTCCCATCTTCTGCAATTGGCGACGTTCTTCAGAGATAATCGTCAGAACGCCATCAAAGTCAAACGCATAGCGAAAAGCTGCTGATGCTAGCTGGGAGTTCAATACACTTATGAAATTTTCTGAAAAGGGGAAACTAGCTCCCTCGACTAACTTCTTATTATCATGTATGAACATCTTTACGCCTTTAACGAGATTAACAATAAGTTCCTAATTGAATTATAACTGCTATCAGTCAGGACTTCTTGTATAGAGAACGTCTCCATCCCGAAATAATAATCCCAGAGATCAGCACTTGTATAACTGACCTCCACATATTGTCTTGACCCTTCAATACCAATTACGATACCTGCACTGAGGGTGTCACGATGGTCTTCTTCCTTACCTGCAAACAAACTAATGCGTGCATAACAGAGTCCATTCGCAGTGAAAGAAGCCGTTGTATAAGAGACAATATCCTCTGGAAAACGTTCTTTCAAATATTCGAAAAACTGTTTCTCATAGTTGATGATCAAAGACTTAGTAGAAAATTCTAAGAATGCTAGATCATTCGTTTCCAGAGCAGCTTTAATTGCCATGCGTGCAAGAATCCACGCAAAGTAATTCGGGCCTTTGTAGAGAAACTCAGTTGGAGTCTGAATTTCTTCCAATTTCAGAAGTTTGAGCCACCGCTTGGGCAGCTCTTTTTCTGAATAAATTACTTCAGTGTCAATATCAAAGCGAACTTGTGAATAATCTGGCCCGAGAAGATACTGAGCACTACGTGAATAGAAATTTTCCATTAGCTAACTTCCACCAGCGTTGAGTAGCTATCTTTCTTAACTACTTTGTAAACTTTATCCCACATATCAGATTCTTGCATTTGCTGGGAGTGAGATACTGCGAAAACGCTTGTCTGAGGAAAACGTTCAACATGTGAATGAACACATTCCCAAATACGTTCTTTATTGGTATCGCAAGCACTGCCATCCATCTCATCTAATAACAAGATATTACACTGCTTGGACGGTAAGCTGAACTCACGAAGACCTAGTGTTCTGGCCAATTTAACGCGAGCTTTCTCAGACTTAGACAGTCTAGCAATTGGAGCATCACCGCGATACACAGTTTGGATCGGACCATCTGAAGTCATCTCGAAATAAGTCGTCACTTGACGATTAATGCTATTACCTTCGGGGATCAAAATGCTCATATAGTTATTCATAATGGCATTCAGTTGAGCGAAGATAATCTCCAAACGGGAATAAACTAAACCGTTCGGTCCGCACATAATTTCAAGGGCTTGCAGGGCTTTATATCTTTTACGAGAAGCCATCAGATCTTCATTTAGAAGTTCTTGTTGATGAATTCGAGCTTCTAGATCAGCACGCTGTTTTATAGCGTAGTTAGCATTTGCCAAAGTGTTCTGATCATTGCGCAACATTTCTTGGATATTAGTCAAAGAAGAACGATCATCTACAGAAGTATCACCTTCCATCATCCAACGAACACTTTCGATATCATTAAACTTGGAATCATTTACAGATGCCAGCATTGGAAGAACCGCTTCTGCCCATTGGATATATTCACGAGCACCTTGCAAATACGAAGTATTATCGCTAAGCAAAAGGTTCAAGCTGGCCACAGTATATTCCGCATCCAATAAGTTCTGAACGCTAGCCTGAACTGGCGCCATATTAGTACGCTGATGCTCAAGACTAGTAAGAATCTGGGATACATTACCCAAACGGGTATTTTCAGCTTCCAACTCTKAAACAGTAATTGGAGAATGTTCTGCAATAAATACTAATTCATCATCAATTGCTGAATTAAGTTGCTGAATTTGACTTGTAATTAAACGATGTTCTTTTTCCAGTTCAGCCATTTCAATATCAATGTCAGCTAAACGAAATTGACTCTTACACGTTTCTTCTTCCAGATATTCATAAGATAGCTTGGCAATTTCTTCTTCGCTCATTTGTTCGTTGAGCTGAGTCTGAACTGATTTCAAAGATACTTCTGCAGAACGATACTGATTGAACTTAGCCGCTTTATCTTTCAGCGCTACCAGCTCTTCATCTGATTGAACTATTTGCTGTTCCAGATCTACTACTGCTTGCTGATTAACCGCTAATCGATCATCGAGATCTTTACGGGCTTTTTCAGTATCTTCAAAATCAGGGAGTTGCTGATTACATGTTGGACAAACGCCAGAAGACATATGTTCGATATCATGTAACGTTTTAGTTACAGCAGCTTTAGCTTCTTGCAACTTCAGCTTAATATCATACTGAGCTTTCTGAGCAGGTTCTAGTTCACTTTGAGCCGATTCAAACTCTGCATACTCTTTGAATTGTTCCACGCCAGCTTTAGCCTGATCTAATTCTCCCAGAAGCTGTTTTACTTTCGGGAAGAGCTTACTCAACATAAATGTATGAGCGCTTCTTTGATTATTTAATTCGGTTTTAATGTTATTCGAAGACGTCAGATTAACGCTTAAATCTTGTGCCATCTGACTACGATTTTGAGAAATATAGATCGCTACGTCTTGAATTGTTGCCCCATATTCAGAATCTGACAACCAAGAATACTTACTCGTTAATTGCTGATAGCGATATTGCTTAGAGATCAGGTCTTGATTATCAGAGGTCTTCTGACGAATACCTTCAACAGTATAACCTTCGCCAATATAGAAAGCTGCAGATTGTTCGGCATTGTCCAGAGTGACTTTCAGGCTTTCATACTGCTGCAATTGAGTAATTTGGACACGTAAATCGGAGATGTTTTGTTGAGCTGTTTCGACACCAATGCGATAATCATCATAGGCTACACGAACTTCATCAGATTTGAACTTCTCAACTTCAATGCCAGATTGAATCAAGACTTCTTTAAGCTGATCATATTCTGCCAACAATTGCAATTTAGCTTCACGAGATTCAATCTGAGAGGTCAGGCGCTGTACAGCTTGTGAATATTTCTCCACAGATGCAGTTAAGATCTTAACAGAACCTTCCAGCTCTTCGTTGGTTTGCAGTTCTTCCAATTGAGACTTCAGAACGTTTAGAGCAGATTCAATTGCGGTGTTATCTTTATCAATCTGACGACGCAAATTGGTTAATCGAAGCTTAATTTCTTGATGGGCCGCACTATAATCCATCTTAAACAAGCTTTGGAAGATTTCCAGACGTTGAACCTTATTCTGGTTAGTAAAGAATGGATCATCTTTGTCATCATCGACATTGGTCAAATTGACCAGAAGGTTCCACTCATTCCATGTTAGATTAAGATTGTCAGCAAAAGAATGCTGAGTATCGGTTGTCTTCCAATTAGATAGATCTTCGGCACCATCTTTACCAGCAGCGAATTCTTCCCAGCTACCGTTCTTAATCAGATATGCACCAGAACCCCAATCTTGATATTTCTGATACTGATAACTGGTCAGATAGTCAGGTGCAGGCAATTGATCTGGATTCCAGACCAGCTTGGACATATAGTCTTTGCCAGCTTCAGTCTTAATGATACCAGATTTACTTCTGAAGTTAACCAGATCCAAACCTTTCTCATACAAATGGTAGTTCAGCAAAGTAAAGATGTTACTTTTGCCGCAACCATTTCGGCTAGAGTTGCCCGATGTATCATCAAGGTTCTCACCCATGATCAGGTTCATTCCTGGAGAGTCTAGATTGAGATCCAGATCTCCAAAAGACATTCCATTAGAAACCTGGAAATGTTTAAACTTATTCATGATGCTCCTTTAAATAGGTACCAATATCCGCACCCCAGTTAATAGTCATGAGGGCTAAATTACCAGACTTAACTTGATCTTTCAAACGCACAATCAAAGTGTTAGCAGTGGCATCTTCTTTATCATGCAACAAGCGCATTTTCTTATTAAGAAGAGTGGTGCTGAACACAAGAGGCTTTGGACTTTTATCCATAATCTTATATACGTTGTAAAACCATTCCAGCCAATTGCGAGTTGTAACTAGATTCTCAATCATATCAAACTGGGTTAGTAGTTCTTCTTGACAATCGCGAATTGTTTCCAGCTCAGAGATTTCACTTTGAACATGGTCATAGGATGCTTTGGCAGACATTTCGCGCATTTCAATACGAATGTTGTAATTTTCAAGAACTTCTGCTGGAGTGCATTGTGAGGTGGCTTCAATCTGATAGCCTTTGCAAACGCCGTGCACTTCAACATCGTGCTTTTTAGCCATATCAATCAGGGCAAAAGCTAAGATTTCATCGGCTTGAGCAGAAGGGTCAATAGTCACGTTATAAATCACACGACCTTTGGAACTATTCTGAACATTTATAAGAGATATTAAGTGGGCAGACATATATCAATTCCTCTGCTAATTATTTCTTTATTATACGATATACAAACAAAAACCCGCAATTAAGCGGGTTTTCTTAGAACAGGTCGGGATTCGGGCTTAAGTGTTGTGCACAGTGCGCTCATGAATTTTCATGGACTTGGCACGTTTTTTGTCAGCGCCGCCGGCATGGGCTTTTTTCTGGGCTTTCTGCAGAGCCTGACGCATCTTAGGAGTCATCTTACGTTTTTTCTTGTGAAGATGAACTTCTTTGGTGACGACTTGACCATCGCGCACAACTTTGACTTTCTTAGCCTGAATTTCAACTTCAGACGCAATAACACTATTAATAGCTGAGAGCTTGAGCATGATTCGGTTCCTTTAAAACAGAGAAAGACAAAACAAATTTGTTCAATCACCATTTTACGGGAAAGATTATTTGAATATCTCTTCCAGCACAGTAACTTTCCCAAAATTGACATTATGGACACTAGTATTAGTGCTACCTTCAATTCTGAAAACGTGACCATCTTCCGGTAAAGCGAACTTTTCGATAACATTCTGGACTATAGCAGCTCGAATGCCATCATAATCAACCGGATCACCATTTCTGTTAATAATCATTACATCCAGATTTAATGCTATCTGAACTGTACTGAGTTGAACTTCTGCTTTATTTACCATCTAAAGATTCACGTTTAGTGAAAACCGGTTTATCTGCTTTAGATAATGAGACACCATAAGCATGGAACGCCGGAGTCATAGAAGCACCCGTATTATTCCCATCGATCTTACCTTGCAGATAATTATTGGCTATCTGAGAAGCTAAACGTTTGCGATCCACAGGAGTATCTGCATCAGTGCGGACACTCAGCTTAACTTTAACTGTTACTTGAGCAGTGAATTCATACTCTTCTTCATTATTGACATTAGGCATCTGCTTGTCCTGTTACACCGATTTTACGGAGGAAGCGTTGATAATAATGAGTCAGGAACAGAATAGATAATCCATGCTCATTGATTTCCATTACAGCTACACCTAACTCTTCTAGCAATGCGATCTTCTCATAGAGAGGAACCGCATTCATCGCTGAACCAACATCACTAACGCCAGAGTTGATATATTGAAGAGCGGCTTTCAATAACCCAGTTGGAGATTCATTGCAAGAGGTTAAGAATGCTACCAGACCGTCAAAGTCGCGATCAAAGAAGAACTGAGTAAACGTCTGGGCCATTTCCAGAGAAGCCAGACCAGCAGCTTCATATAAATTGCTGGTTGTGATTACGTTCGCTTCATCTTCATCGGATAACAATAAAGAAGCCGTTTCCAGCAGCTGAATCGAATCACGCATGTGGCCATGCATTAAGAACGATGCTGTCTGAGCAGTTTCTTGATCAATAGTGTAACCTTCATTAGCTGCAACTTCGATTAAACGAGGTGCCGCTTCTTCTGGATTAACTGTCTTGATAAAGAATGTCATTGCACGAGAATAAATAGTATCTGGAATCTTATTCTCGTCAGTAGTTGCCAAAATAAAGAGGGTATTTTTCTTACCTTCTTCCATAGTTTTCAGCCAAGATGCCCAAGCTTCCTTGGTAAGCATATGCGCTTCATCGAGGATGACTACGCGAACGTGACCCATGATCGCATAATCCAGACGTTGCTTTAACTGAGAACTCTGATCAACACCACGGTTTGATGCGGCATCAATCTCAATCAAATCACGGAACGAACCGGCATCAATCGCCTTGCAGCTTTTACACTCACCACAAACAGTAAGAGGTCCGTGTTCACAGTTCAAATGACGCGCAGAGATTCGAGAAATGGTGGTCTTACCTGAACCGTGCGAACCAACCAGAATCAGACAGGATGGCATTTTATCCCAGTCACGACCAGATTTAGCATAGCGCTTCATCAAGTTGAATAGAATTTTGCGTGCGCTTTCTTGGCCTACCAACTGAGAAGTACCAAAAGAGGATGGACGGTGTTTTGTTGCCCAAGACATATATAACGATCCTTCTAGATTCTGAAATTATAAACTTATATACTAGTCTTTTCGAGTGTGTGGGTGATCTGGTTCCACAAATTTACTCAAAGTATAGGTTATGCGCTCTCGCAACTGATCAGTGTTCGCATAAAGTCTTGCAATGTCAGTAAGCTCACCCACACATTGACGATATAAGTGGGGAGGTATACGGGGAATCTCGTCATCTGACATCTTTAGCAATCTCTTCACAGCAAGTCAAACAAACCAGCTCATTATCCAAGCGACGATCTTTGAACTGGATCAGCTTTACTTTCTGACCTTTCTCGAAAGGCTTTTCACATTTAAAGCAGAACATACCGTGATGAATACCGTTTACGGAACGATCTTTTTCACGGTGATACTGTTTACAGCGTAACTCGTGCATAGGGTCAACTGTGAACGTCGGCTTAAAGATCATTGCCGGCTCATATTCGGTTGTTACTGTTTTAATGGATGTAGACATGAGTAAACTCCTCTATTTCCATATAATACGAGTAAAAGTGTCGTATTATTGTATATAATATTTACGAACAATTGGTGGAGTTATGTCCGAGATGATTAAGAATGCGATCAGAGCAGCAATCGTGGTTACTCCGACTGCTACTAAAAACAGAGATCCAAAGTCGACATTTAAGAATGAAAGCCGAACCAATCAATATATGCGTAAGCTGTGTATTGATCTCGGTAAATCACTCTTTGGTGATGAAGTAAATTCTTTAGCTCCGGCCTCGTTTGACTGGTCTAATTACCAGCAACATCGCGATGGCAAGAACTATTGGGCTTACTTAGGCCCGTCATCAACTTTCGGTAGCATGCTGGATCGTTTCACTGTTCAGTTGATCTTCTTATTCAATGAAGGTACTACTGGCTACGTTATGGCCGGCTATACTTTCCAGATTCAATCTGGCCGTGTAGATGGAATGCAGTATGAAACTTTCTATGAAGGTGTTGAGAACAATAAAACGCTGATAGCGTCTGTTCAGAAGAACTGGAAAAAGGTTCAGGACAAATGGAAAATGTCTAAAACGGGAGATCGTTCTGCAGAACATTTGCTGGGTGTACTGAAAGAAGTTAAGACCCGTCTGGGAAGTAACTGGGGTGCAATTACCGGCCCAGCAATGAACTATTTCAACTGTGCAGAGTTCAAACTCATTGAGAAAATGAGTGGATATGCAATGAGAGTTACGCCCGGACCAGATAGTGCGCTTGGTGTTAGTATGTCGGAAATCGAGAAGAACAAGAAAACTCGAATGAAAACGTATGGCAGCTTATCTAATGGTGGCGCTGCTAAGATCTTGAATCCTAAGTCAGTACCGGCAAGCATTAAAGAAGCGTTGGATGGGATCACGGTAGGAACGGTTACGTTGGCTAATGTCGATGTTGAAGTGAATCCTCTCGGTATCGCTTTATATCTTGACTTCGTAGCTAAGTAATAAACGAACCCACCTTAATCGGTGGGTTTTTTCTGCTTAAATTACTTCGAAATCACCGCAGTATATTTCAGCAATGAAGCTGATGCCATCTTGACATCTTTCAGAACTACTTTGAATGGCCAATCCTTTGGAGATAGATAGTCGGGAAGCTCCTCTTTATTCTTCAATAGTTCGGCGCATTCGGCTGTCAAATCTCGCTTCTTAAACTGAGCAAACACTTCAGGAGGTAGAGGTTCTTTGAATCTCATAGCAACTGGAGCTTCTACAACTCCTAAGCCCATAGTCAGTTCTTCCAGAACATCATTGTAAGAACCATATCCAGGAAAATTACGTTTAGCGTAAGCCGGATCAGGTTCTGCCCACGGACTCTTAGTTCTGGAACGATAATTCTCATCCAGATAGTCATACTTCAACAATGACATAAATACGTTAGTTGTTCCACTAGTAGCAAAGAACAGCATGTCATTGAAAGCCAGCATCTTGAATCCACTAATATAGAAGAATATCGAATACTTAGAGGATAGGATAAAGTTGCGATGCTTACTGAGAATAGATTTTACCAGATCATCCGAGTTGATAAACTCCTGCAGAACTTCCAGACGATCTTTCACTTTATATTGGGCAGTCCGGCCAGTACCTTTAGTGAACTTACCCAAATTGCTAGATTCGATGATCTCAATTCGATAGCCTTTGCAGACATATCCACGCACACCATCTTCAAATAAAAGCGATATCAGTGTGGCATATCCGCTACCAGTACTATAGCAAAGTACTGCGCGAGAAACCCAATACTTACGGTCGAAGTTGAACTTAGTCCAGATATCATCCCCGACAAAGATGCGAGTGTTCAATTGGAGATTAGTAGTCTTGACAGCTCTCAGAATCTTTAGATTTAGACCGTACACATATTGCGTATCACGACCACTGGTCTGAGTTATGACCAATGCGGCTTTAATTGCAGCTTTAATTATTTCGGACATATAGGCTTATCCTCAAGAAAAAAGCCGCAATTAAGCGGCTTATATCGAGCTTATTACTTAGAAATACGGAAGGTCACATCCAACTTAGATCCGGCAAATTTAGCGGCTGTCAGCTTCAGCTTCAGCGAGTTACCCTCGCCCTGCTTCAGACCATCAAAGATTTCCAATGCAGTAGCTGCAAGGGATTTCGGGTTGATGATTTTATCTGTAGTAGTGTAGCTAAGATCAATATCAACGCTACTTTTACTGGCCATGATCTGAAATTGCTGGGCAACCCATGTGCGGGAATCAGTGGCATCAATATTGCAGCGCCATTCGCAATTGGTAGAACCTTGTAAGATACCAAAAGAAGCTTTAATACCTGGAATCCAGTCTTGACTAACTCGACCTGCTGCCAGACGTGCCAGAATTGTACGGAAATCAGTATACAGTTCAACAGATTCCAGCTCAAAGAGAGCTTCCAGTTTAGCCTTCTTCAGCGCCAGACGGAAGTCAGAGACAGCTGAACCGATCAGCGCTTTGCTGTTAGCCAGATCTTTGATATATTCCTGAGAGAAGATGGTCGTTGGCTTATGAACATCATCGAAATGTCGGATCTCAATGAGATAGCCAGCCAGAATATAACCAGTGTCACCATCAGAAAACAGCATGCTGATAGTGCCGTAATGCTGAATACCGGTCAGAGATACGAGAGTAGATACCCAATACTTGTTATGAGTATCTTCTGGTTTCCAACCAGTATCGCTCCAGCTCTGAGGATGGAAGCCTGCTTTAACAAACTCAGCAGAAGCAACCGCATTCAGAACTTTGAAATAACGCTGATCGCGTTTATCGGTGGGTGTTACTGTCAGTGCAGCTGTCACTGAGTTTTGAATAGCTGRAAGAATCTGATTCATGGGAGTTCCTAAGAGTAATAATCGATATCTATAATATATTACGCCAATTATCCCAGAATGATTAATTGCATCCGGCTTTCGGGTAACTTAGATTTGGACATCGCTTTGTATAGATTGTTGAAGAACTTATCTAAACGATTATGCTCAATCACCCAAGGTTCATCGATAACCACTGTAGAGAATTTACCATTAGCGATAGTATCTAATACCTTTTGATACTCAGCTTTATTGGTAGCAGTCATAAATGTCGCTTCACATTCATAAACATCATCTATTACATCGGGACGAATAATAATCCAATCGGCTTTAGCTTCAGATAATGTCCAGATAGTTTTACCTGCACGTTGACCGGCATTAGCTCGAACAGTGCCATAATCTCGAAGGAAAGCTGCTCGGCTCTTTTCGCTACCACGAACGACAGCTAACGTGATTAGCCCGGCACGAAGAGATTTATTAGCAGCAATCAAGGAGTTAAGCGCATTTTGAAAATCATTATAAACTAGAGTCATTAGATATACCTTAAATAGTGAGATATATCCAGTATAACCTCGAATTTTAAGCAATAAAAAAGGCCACCGAAGTGACCCTTTTCAAACTGCTCAGTTGTTAGCTTAACTGAACAGACATGCGATCTTTTCTTTGCCCAGAGCATCAGCCATTTTAGAAGCTAATTTTATAAAGCTCACACCCATCTTATTACAAGTCCATTCGAACCAATTTTCCAGACTCTCACCYTCTAACAGGGTTTCGATTTCATCGTCAACATCAACCATCAGGTTATATACCAGACGATATTCCATTGGAGTTAAGATGGTCTGCAACTTCTGGAGCAGCAAGGTATATTCTGGATCGTCCAGAACGAATGCCGCTTGTTGATCACGAGATGCTTCGATTTTATCAATGGATCCATCAAAAGCCATTTCTTCAAAGCTAAACTCACGACGTTGGAACTGTTTCTGGCCGGAAGCTGTATGGTAAACTTCGTTTCTAGAACGTCCACGAGCAGTCAGATATTTAGCTTGGTCGATCAAATACTGGTTGACACGAGTACGGGACAAAGCAATACGTTCTTGCTCTGGAAGGAAATCTAATGTCATGGCATGTTGAATACCAGCACACAAGCAATTATGAGCTAAACTTTCTTCATCAATGAAACCCTGTTGGGTAAGATAACGAAGATTGTCATTATTAATTGCTACACGAACCGCGGAGGATAATGCACGCCACATGGACTGAGTAGGATTAACACGCTCTGGAGTAACTTGTTCGTCTAAGATACGACGATGCGTAATTAAGAAAGTGTCCATGAGGCTAGGAGAGCCAATGGATTCCCAATAATTAACTACGGACTGGAGATCATCTGGACATACCATGAAGAATGCTGCGGCAGCTTGAACGGTTTCAAATTTACGTTCTTGGATAAAAGTATGGGCTGCACGCCACATGCGGGAAATTTGGGGATCTTGATAAGTGATTCTACGATACGTTTGGAGCGCTTCGTATTGTTTCGATCCAGGTTTTAAAGCACGCTGCTCACTATAAAACTCATGAGGCTGGTCTTCTAAACCGAGGATGATTCGATAGAGGAGGTCTTGAAACTTTTTAGCATCAGATTCGCCAAGAACTTCTTCAATTAGCGCATTATGACGCAGTAACTCTTGAGTTTTAATGAATGATGACATTTATCTAAATTCCAAATAAGGGATAATGAGTAGGTTGTTCCGATAACAACCACTTTTATTTTAATATAAGTTTTCTTGCCTAAATATTCTCTAGGCTTATTCTTTTTCGGGAGGGGATTATTATAATTTTTCCCCTTCCCAATATACTAATTATATTATCAAATGCCGGACATTTCAAGTGTTTTATACCGGCTTCTTGCCCTCAATACCTCTAAAATCAGTTATTAGAAGTGGTTTTTATTGATATCTGGCAAGCGTTGGCAATTTGGAGATTGCCCCTTTCCCGCTTAGCTACGGGTAGGTAAATCTATTAATGATATAATTTCAAATATGCTTGCGTAGATAATTTTTCACCGGTGGAAATTAAATGCTGACCCCAGTAGTTCAAATTCCTAGCCGCATTAATGTCACGGTGAATTTTAGCACCGTTGCAATCAATCAACCAACGATGTTTCAACTGAAGTAATGGCAAATATTCACCAGTGTCAAAAATTATCTTACTGCTAGCAAACCAACGATCAGCTTTAATCAAATGAGAATCAGCTTCTAAACATTTCTCAGCTAAAAATTCAGCGAACATTGCCCAACCCGAAGTCATTATAGATTTAGCTAGGCAATGATTTTTAGACATGTTCTGAATAGTTAGATCTTCTATCGTGATTAAACTATAAGAATTTGCTAAATTAAACGCTAATTTTCGCAAATAGTCTTTTCGTTGATTACGAATTTTCAAATGTAACTTAGCTACTCGCTGTTTCGCTTTCAATCTATTCTTAGAGCCTTTGGTTTTCCGACTCATTGAACGTTGATAACGTTTCAGCTTCTTCTCCGCTTTATGATAATGTCTAGGTGATTTAATTTCGTCACCATTAGATAAAGTAAGGAAACTCTTAAGACCAAAATCAATACCGATTGAGTTCTTAACAGCATCCTCAAAGCAAGGCTGACTTTCTAATTCTGGCAATTCTAGTAAGAAGGAAATATACCAGCCGTCTATATCTCTTTTTACGGTTGCAGATTTAATGATTGCATTTTCAGGAAGATCGCGATGCATTTCTAAACGGAACCAGCCCATCTTAGCAAGACGAATCCAATTAGATTGTTTATTACGCCAAATACAGCCAAAATAAGTGGCTGAGCTGCTACTAATGTTATCCCATTTCAGATTAAARCTCTGTTTTTGATCATGTTTAGATTTGAATTTGGGAAAACCTGGAGTTTGGCGTTGCTTAACTCGGCGGAAGAAATGACGATAAGCTATATCCAAATCAGCGACCGATTTCTGTAAGCTAGTGGCAGGGGCTTCGGATAACCAAGGATGTACTACTTTCAATTGAGGTAATCGCTTGATTAAATCAAAACCAGATATGTTGGTTCCTAAATCATATTGCTCTTTGCGATAAGCAAGGGCTTCATTATAAACAAATCGGCAGCATCCCGCAGCTTGAGATAATTTCTCAAGCTGATCTTTACGTGGGAATAACTTATATCGATATGTTTTGTTCAAAACAAAGCACCTTCACAATATTCATAGTTTTATATACGATAAGGAAGAACACAACCGGAATTACCCTTGTATCTGGCTGTTTACTCGCAATATTCGGCTATAGACTCCATTTCCACGAAGGAATTTACACGTTTTGCTAAGTCCATTAGACGCTGGAGAACGTCAGCAGATGGCTTCTGATAAGAGAGTGCAGAAATGGCGTTTAGATTGAAGTATTCCGCATTTTCAATCTTGATTGCACGTCCTGGACGCTTATTCATTAAGTACATCGACGGCTTAGCATTATTAGCATGTTTGATAATCCCAACACGGTAATAAAGGTCGGTCAGTTCTTTCGGTTGCACATTCAGCGACAGAGCCTGATAGTTCAGATTCTTGTGATAGCGGAAAGTAGATTGCAGCAATTTCTTAAGAGGTAATTGATAAGTCTTAATCAGATTACATCCCAACTCACTGTAATTCTCAACACACTCTTCACAATAACATCCTTTATCAAAGGTCAAGAGGTTATCTTGCTTAGTATTGCAAGATTCACAAAAACCTTCAATATTTAATACGTCGTAAGTGGGTTCGAGATATTCCTCTTTCAGAATAGACTTACGGAGCTTAGATAAGGCACCTTCCAGCACTTCATCAATTTCCCCAACCGGAACTCCCAGCTGATATGCAATTGATTCTTTACCAGGATTTTCAATATCAGCTGCTGAATAACCACAGTTAAAGAACTCTGGACTATTACAATAATGCTTGCAGTTCTTCATATTACATGGAATATTCATCCAGATGTCTTGTTGATACTCACAGATCTCTGTATGAATTTCCACTGGAATTCGGGCGTACGAAGTTAACGGGTTGTCATCATCCTTCACAATAGTAGACTTATGCTCAGATGGCGTATAATCTACTTCGACATCCTTGGATAATCCAGGAATGTCTTTGTAATCCAATGCTTTACTACCTATTTTATCGAGAAGTTCTCGATCGCCAGCTTTATGTGCCGCGTAAAGAAGCTCAGCTAAGCCTTCCCAGAAATCAGATACATGAAAAATCTGATATTGAAGAAAGCCTAACGCTGCCGCTTTAAAATAGTCCAGTTCAACATCATGCGGGACGGCTATCGTTATACTTAGTTGTTTCTGGCTCATAAATGGATTTTATCCCTGCTAGAACAGAAAGTCCTTGCTCTGTTTCTTCATTCACGTTGGACGGTTTATCTCTCCATAAAACTTGAGTGATGTGACCGTTAGAGATTGACGGACAAGTCTTGGATTCAGGTTCAGTAAATAATAACCCATCCAGATTATGCGACGCCCGACCGCTATCAAAGCGTGTAATCTCAAAGAAGAAGGTTTTGTCCCCATTTCTGCCGATAGCTTGTGACCGGTATTCAGGACTACCTAAATTAGATCTAACCTGTTTAATGATTTCACTTAATAATACGAATTCATTTATATCTTTGTCAGCTAAAAGGGTGGATTTCTCACCTATTTTTTGTTCGCTGACGGTAACATTCGCAACAGGTACTGCTAAATTGCCAGTTCCACTCTCAATTACTGCGTATGCACCCAGTTTTTCGAGAAGAGGTCGGATACCTTTTTCATAATTACTGGTGGTCGGCTCGCCTTCATACATTACCATTTCGATAGTGTTAGGTTTACCTTCTTCACTGATAGCAAGAACTACGCGATCGTCTTGAGACTCAAACTGGAATCGGAACGCACCTTCTTTCCGATTCATTAGATACTTACCAGCAAAAATCAGAGTTGCTACCTGATCCCATGAGAATTTCTCAAGAACATAGGTCTGATCTTGCCATGCAGCTGCTTCTGATTCAATAACTGATATAATTAGGCTCATACTGATACAAGCTCCTTTCCATTCCAGAATTTGCCATACCATGGCAAAACGTTAGCCTGATATAAGTGAGATAATAACATAGTACCCGCATCACCTGCATGTATGTTATAAGCTCCAGGAAACCAGTCACTCCATTCATAGCCTTCGTCAATATTGTAGACTCGAGGCTTCCATGAAGATGCAGTACATGGCCGAACTGTAACATGTTTCAATGAAGACAACGATACTACGATTGCTCCAATGATATTGTTGATATACTCAACATTAGCCAGAACTTGACTGCCACGAGGATGGTAACGTTCAATAACAATTTCGGTTGCTTCAGATAATAAGAGTAAAGACATTACTTCTTCTGCAACAACCGATAAAAATGCTGGAGTAACTTCGGTGTACTGGCTACGGACGCTAAGAAGGTTCCCAGAATCCATACTCACATAATCAGCTAAATCTCGAGCGACTACGATATTCCAACCGAAGTTATTCGATCCCGGATCTAATCCGAGACCAATAATTGGCTTAGCAAGAGTTCGACATTCCAATGATTCATTATAAATACTTGGAGGCAAGATAAAAGCAGCCATTTAATCTCTCACTGTATATACTTGTTCCAAAATCTCAATGATCTGATTTGAATATTCTGGAATTATGAATGATTTGAGGTAGTCTTTGAAGGACAGTTCGATACCTACGATACTTTCATAGGCAGAACCAGCAGCAGATGCAATATCTAAGCGTGAAACATGGGTCACTACTTTAGAATACGCACCAGATAGCATTGTATCCGACTGAGATAATGCTAGAGGTTGACAACTGAATGCCAAGAATGATTCATCACTCCAGACAGCACTAGTGGTTGGAGACATACCTTCTTCCAGACTAGCGGGATAATTTGCACGTAAAAGCAGAGTATAGTCGCCTTGATCTTTCAACTTAACAGGGATAGATAAAGAGATCAAGGATAATTCAGGTTTCTGTTCAGCCAGAAGAGTTTGCTTAGCTTGAGCCGCTACTCTATTACGAGTATCTTCTGACAGATTAGTATTAGCTGCTTCAACAGATGCAAACAGTGGATTAGGAGCAAAGAGATCATCATTGAAATCAGCTGGATTATTCGGTAGATCCTCAAACAATGGTTTTATTGGCTGAGGCTCCAATGATTTCTTAATATCTTCAGGTAACAGAGATTCTTCCGCTTCATGCTCATGAGTCATTGGAAGATTGATCGGCTTATTCGAATTAAATTGCAGAGCACGATACTGCATCATTTCGATATCCGTCATAGCGTTTAAGCCAACAGACAAAATGTGCTGAGGTTTCCAGCCAGATTTCAGGGCCAAATCATAGTCCAATTGACTTTCAATTGAATAGATATCAGTTTTAGAAGTTTCAAAACAAGCAGCTAATTGGCTAGCGGTCAATTTCGGCATCTTAGCGGAACTACCGAGGATGATAACGCCACCAGAACAATTACGAGAATCGGATAAGCTCTTAAATAGAACACTCGCATTACGCTTTAGCATATCTAAAATAGCTTGCTTACGACCTTCTGGCGATGCAGTAGTGTCTGATTCGAAAGTAGCCAGATCAATCTCTACCAGAACAATAATAGATTCATCCCGCTTGAGAGCAGCTGGATTACGAGAGAACGCAATATTAGCCAAGCTAGCGCAAATGCTATTATAATATTCTGAATTGAATTGCAAAACCTCTTCCAAAGGCCAGACTAAAGCTGAACCTCGAGAGGCGACTACAGAAATTGCTCTCTTTAAACTATCGGTATAATCCGCAGCTTGAGATTTCTGCAACTCCGTAATTGGATTATTAGTCATATAAAGTCCTCTGAATTTACATAATATACGAGTAAACTATTTGATTTCGTTTAAAAGTTCATCATCTTGGATACGTCTGACCCTTAATTGCCAGTCAAAAGTAATCCCTCGAGCTTCCATACTATCTATAGCAGTGACCCTGAAACGCTGTCCTGTCTCGATATGATGGAAGAAATCTCCGTTAGTAATATTTGGAATATCACATTGAATACTCAGAGTGCCTTGCTCAATTAATTTCAGCAATCCTAAAGTAGTTCGGTCAATGGTCTGACTCCATTGCGGTGACGTTCCTTCAATCTCAGTAAAGCCTTGAGTTTTATAGCGAAGATTGACGCCGCAAATAGCCGGAGTTTCATCGGTAATATCTTCTGGCTTAGAGATCTGCAGTCTGAATTTAACTCGAGAGCTGACCGCTAAGGCTTCTTCCAAAGTATCAAGAGGCAACCAGCTAGCATCTACTTTATAGAAAATACTAACCAGTGGCATAAGATCTGGATTAATACTAGACCAGAACTCAACCTCAGTACCTTGCATGAAAGGTTGAATCTCAATCCAGTCAGTATCCATACGGCCATTATAGGCAGAAGGTATTACTTTGAATGATGGAATGCCTGATGGATCTTTATAATCCAACGCCATGTTTGCCGTAGCGAGAGCACTATTAGCATGGAATAAGATATGATGTCGGGTTCCTGCAATCTGATAAGCTGGAAGTTCACCCTCACCATAGCAAAGAGGGCAAGAAGATACTGGATCTTCATCTTGGAAGCAAGGACACTTAACAAAGACCTCTGGAGCTCTACGATATAGAACGAACTTCTCAAAGTGTGTGTTAATCGCTACTTGCTGTTGTAACGCTCGCTTCTTCATAACGTCTTCGATAATGATTCGGCGATGTACGTTATCTTCTTTGCTTTGACTAATAGTAGTCTGCTCTGTATCAAACTTGCGATTATTAAACTTTTTCATCTCAATTTTTCCGAGCTAGGTCAGTTAAATAAGTGTGTCTGAGGTTCGTGATTTGTATCAGCGCGTATTGGTCATCTGTCTCTGAAGAAACGTAACTACCGAAGCGAGCTAATAAAATGGTTAGATCGTCATCCAAAAACTTATCTGCCAGTTTATTTATCGCAGTTTGTACGGGTTTTACACCAAAATACATGGCATATGCAGTGGCTAAATCTTTAATCCTGGAGTCGATAAAAGTTAAATCGGGACAATTGTCTACTAAAAACTGATAAGCCAGCTTATTATTAAATCGGAAATCAGTATAAGGGTCTTTGACAGTATTGACCAGATCTTCAATATATGTCTTGCTAGTACCAAAAGTATCCACCATGTCATTTGTTATAGCAAAGATTCCCGCTGATTTTCGGACTTCATTATAATGCTTTGCGAAATCACCAGATACTGACCGTCTAATAAAACGGGTATCCAGATAATCTAAGAATGGCATGAGGTTCCCTTATATAGATGCAATAGATGTTGGAGCACTTGTTTCATATTGCAGCGGAGTCCCTTTAAGAGCAGAGCTTACTCCCGCTGTTAGTTGTTCTTGACTATAAGGCTGATAACCTAATTCATGAGTTATGATAGCCTGTGAGAATTTATTCAAAGTATCTTGATCATTTAGATTCAATGGCTGATCCGGAGATACACCTAATTGGTTAGCCACTGCTGTAATATATGCTTGAGTATCATTTTCTTTCTTACCATTAACGTAAGGTGGAGCATATTTAGTAACAATATCTTCCACGGTATTCAAACCACCTTTATTGTATTTAGTGTTTAAATCTTTGGCAACTGCTCGAATACCATGTTCTGGGGTTTCAAAAGTAGCAAATCGACCATCTGAACCATTTTTACCTTGCCAGTCAATATTATTACTTTCAATGTTTCCTGGATTGTTGTTCCTTTCCCCGCGAGCTTGCTTCTTATCAATCGACATAGAGCTGCCGACTTCTTTTCCATCTTGCTTGAGAGTTACCTCATTTTCAGATGCTCGAGAATTTGGTGAACTTGCGGATTGACTAGAAGTTGCATTAGGATTTATTGGCCCAGCACTGTTCATGTTAATAATCTGGAGAATTTCTGGATTAGTATCCGCGTATTTTCCTAAGAAGGTACTATAACTGTTCTCAGTTTTATACAAGTAGTTATAGTTGAGAGGTTGATTCTCAGAACCAAAGAGAGTACGGAACGATCCATCTTTATTACGTTTTCGAGCACTAGCTAAAGATAAACTAGTAGTAATCGAGGCGGAACCTTGGTCTGTAGTAATATTAATGCCTCCAGATTGAATAGTAATTATCGCATCAAAATCTGGAAAGTAAATAGGTCTGTTTGGAGTATAATCTAAGTTGCCAGGAATTGACGGAATGCTATAGCTTTCAAGCTCAGCCAATTTCTGTTGCATGACCACTAGACCATAGAAACAGAGACGATCTTGATCATGGGTATAGGGTAGAGTAACAGTTTCTGCTATAATACCAAAACGAGAAGCCAAAGAGGGGAATAGCATGTCAACTCTAAAAGCACTATCGGTTGCTTCATTCTGATTATTTTTAGCTGTACCGGAAACATCCCCACCTTTAACTGTAAGCAATGTCGGAATGTCCGTATCATTTTCTGCATAGGTATAGCTTTCAAAGTCAGAGAGATTGAATTCTGAAGAATATTTACCGAAAGTGTCTGGCTTAAAGTCGTTTAGTGGATATTCAAAGATCAAATCGCCATTGCCTGCAACCCAGAAGTGATAGCACAGAGGATTCAAGATGGTATCCATGATATCTAAACGAGAAATCCAATCTGCCTCCATGGATTTGACATCTGCCATTTCAACACTAGACAAAGTTCTGAAACCAAAGCCATCTGTTGGATGCAAGAATCGAACACAGCGATTTCCACCATGAGGACTTTCTGTGCCATCAAAGTCCGACTCTAAGCCAATAGCAATACATTCTTGTTTACTATAAGGAGTGATCCGAGGGTTTCCATCTTCACCTGAACCTAGTAAACATGCAGTGTGCCAAGCCTCCATATCTGGAGGAGCATCTCGACCCATGATCAGCAGACGTTTATGATCAGCTGAATTTCGAAAATTGCCGAGAGCTAACACTGTAGAACCGTCTGTTACGGTCTCACCTTCTTTATAAGTACCAAATATACAGAAACCAATAACTTCAACTGGAGTTGTGTTATATATGATTCGGGTAATTTGTTCTGGGTTGACTACAGAATCTTGAAATAAACCGATTATTTTGTTGTTGTTAGCGATGGTCTGACCCATGAATCCATATCCCTGAGCGATAGGATTCTGAGCAATACGCGCTTTGGCAAGAACCATTTTCAGATCACGGCAGGAAATACTAATAGAGGTTGAACCACTGATAAGATCAGTATTCAAATTAGTGCTGGCAATGTAGCCTCGGAACGCGGGATACCAATAGTCTGCGTCAGTATCTGGTTTTTTAATGAAAACACAGATAGCATCCATTTTATGCAGAATAGGTTCGGATGCTCCTAGGTTCCAGCGTCGAAGGTTATCTTCATTAACAGCACCATTATTACCAGTAGTATTATGAGCTATCTTATAATCATAGAGGGCTTTCTTGGCATTTTCTGAATGGTCTAATTCATAATAAACTGAGGAGGAGGTAGTTCGCCAAATGCCTTGTAGATTACTCTTTGTGAGTACGAAAGCATTATTGGAGTTATCGAGGGTTACTTCTAAACTTCTATCGGGTCCGAAACCTATATCTAAACTTTGTACAAGGTTAGTGACGTCTATTCCTTGAACAAATACCAAGAAATCTATCAGACGTCCCTGAGCTACTTTGTGGCCTTCAGTGTTTAATGTATTTTGATAATTAGACGTGTTGGTCATAAATGCCTTCGGATCCAAGAATACAAGTGCTCAGTATTCTGGAATCCGTCGGCCTTGAATTGTTGACCTTTCTTATTAGTCAACGTAAATTGTGGGAACCGAGCATTTCCAGTTTTCTGAGCATGTGCTATCGCTGCTTCTGGAAGTAAACGATTAATCTGGATATCCTTAATAGCGGTAATGTGTAAACGAATAGTCTTTTCATCCACATTACATAGGAATTTATCCGAAACTTCACCTTGAACTGCCAGAGCAGCTACGATTAATTGTGTCATATATAAACCCTATTCTATACCGTAAATCTAGAAAAAAAGCGGCCCTTGAGCCGCTTGACTTTTTTTCACTTTAGCTAACCAATTACAGGTTAGGTTTTGGAGCTGCCAGAGGTTGTGCACCGCCTGGTTTTGGAGCTGCCGCAGGTTTCAAACTTGCTGCTGGAGGTGCTGCTGGTTTTGGTGCCGCAGCCGCTGCTGCCGGAGCAGGAGCAGGTTTATTGGCAGCTGGTGCAGGGGCAGGCTTATTAGCTGCTGGAGCTGCTGCTGCTGGAGCTGATGGACGACTTGCTGCTGGAGGTGCCGAAGGTGCCGGAGTGCTCCCCGCTTGCTGACCATTACCAAAGCCCATACCGCCAGCACTTGACCCTTCAAAATTACTTTGAGGAGTATAGCCGCCGTCTGGATTTTGTGCCGCATTGTCTGCTAAGAATTTCTGGAGACCTTTCTCAGTACGGTTGCGGATACCTTTTTCGCCCAGATATACAAAACGGGTTTCACGCTTATCTTCATCAGTATCACCTAACTGAGAGTTCCAAGCTTCCGCTTCTTCTTCTGATGCCGCTAAATTGTTGAAGTGATCATTGCGAGTCAACAGATCAGCAGCCAGACCATCGAACCATTCAATTTCTTTTGAATAGCCGTTGTAGGCCAAGAAAGGTAACAGATCAGACGCACGCATCATTTTAGACTGAGCGTAACGTTCCAAATCCCATTTAGTGAACGCACCCGATTCATAGTTCTCATTCAACCAATCATGAGTGATTGCGATTGGTGCAGGAACGCCCTGAACTGTATACTGAATCGGAGCATTTGCTTTACCACCTTTACGTGCCGCTGTCAAAGAGAGCATTACGTTACAGGTAGGATCACAAATACCACCATTTTCTGGGTCAAGACCCCAAGTTTCATTAATCGTGGTAATATCCCCGATCATGTCTTTGGTCAATTCCAGAATAGCAACCGGACCTTTTTCTGGAGCTGGATTTGATGCTGGATTTTCGAACCAGTTATGGACGAATACCAATACCAAATAGTTAACAGCAGCGCCATATTCCCATTCACAGAAAGGACAACGACCTTTGTCGAATTCTTCTGTTTCAGGGTTAAACGATAAACACGCAGTCGGGAAAGTTTTACCACTGAGCAGTTCTGCAGAGTGAGTACGCATTGGACGTAAGAAGCTGATAATGCTCATACGGATTGCGTGTTTTTCTGCAGAAGCACGATGGACAACGTTCGCTTCTCTCCAATACTCATCTTTAATATTAACGAAGTTATTGGAAGCTTGACCTGCTTTAGTGTTACCGAATGTTTTCATTTGGAGTATTCCTGATTGATAACTGACAATTGTTTAATTTGCAAATGTTTTTAACTTTGAATCGGTTAAATAACTAACCTTTCACAATTATATACGATTAACTTTAGGTATTTTAAGTCTCTGATCAAACTTAATCAAATACCTTTCTTACTCTATATAATACGATAACCCACTTTTATAGATAACTAAACATGGAAAAGGGGAGATCAAGTCTCCCCCTTCCAAACTATCGCGCTCAACGCGCCGGCAGGATATTATTCTGCAGCTGGTGCTTCAACATCGAAAGCTTCGGAAACGATTTCCAGGGAAACGCCCGGCTGTACGAAGAAGCGAGTTGGGTAGTCGTTTTTCACGTCAACGTGAGTTGCAGCAACTTCGATTGCGCCAGTGTCGTGGTAAGCTTGCAGCTCTTGAGTATGTACAACAGTACCAGCGTCACCTACAACACCATATACAGCAACCAGTGAGCGCTTGCCACCAACAACGATGGTTTCTTCCTGCACTTTAGAAGTGTGCGGTTTTTTACGTTCGAAGGTCACGCTATCGGCGGTGATCGCGATGATTTTGGTGGCCTGAACAGTAACGAAAGATTGTACGGAAACTTTAACTGTTTTAACTTTTGACATGATTTGTTCCTTTGAACATTTTTAGGATTTATGAGGACGAGTAAGTTTTTACTTGTTCCCTTATTAATTTCTACACTTTAATATACGATTAAACTCTTTCAAAGTAGCCTAAATCACATGATTTTTTAATGATTTTTTATTGGGAAATCTACTTTCCCTCTAAATCACAAGATTTTCGTGTAATCTGGATATACTTCCGAAATTTACTCAGAACAAGTATTTTAAGAAATTTGCGCCATATTTAACATACATTAAGAAGAATCCGCTTCCGGCTATAGTAGCCAGAGTAATCAAAATCTTAATCAGAACACGAGTCGTCTTCCTAGAAGGTTGACCACTATCTAAAAACTTGCTTAATTCCACTGGTGTTGGCGGATAACTGACATACCAATTAGGAAAGTCGTTATCACAAACTGTACAAAATACTAATGAATTGTGATAGGCTTTATGTCTATCCCACCACTTAATACGATAATCAGCCGAGTCATTCACATACTGCCACTCAGTTAGGTGATATATTCTCAACTTTTTATTCTGACTCCAAGTACCTTTGCAACACTGACAAGTGTGTCGGTGCTTTTCACGTAATTTAATTCTGAGATACCAATAAGTGCGGCGATCATAAGTTAAGTCTAACCACTCCCAGAAATACTCTTTAGTTACGTAGTCAATATGCTCGGCCCATACATGGAAATCACTGTGGCAGTTTATACACAGAGTAATACCATTTTTAGGGTCGATACGTTGTTCAGGATAATTTTCTTGAGAGTTGAGATGGTGTACTTGCAATTCACTGGAATTAAAGATACTTCCTTTCGGCAATCCAACTCCACAACACTGACAAGTATAGTTATCTCTCTCTAGAACTATCCGTTTAAATTTAGCGATTTCATTTAAGCTAGGAGATTCAGACATAATTCTTATTAAGTAGACCCTCAGATATTACTATTCCATACGATAGATAATTTAAGCAGAAAAAAGGGAACCCGAAGGTTCCCTAATATTGCGTCGATCTAATTATTGCTGGGTAACTACACGAGCCATCCGTCTAGCTTTCAGCCACTTCAAAATTCCCATGATGCTGATAGAGATCCAGAACAGTTCAATCAGGAATGAGCTAAGGTTGAAGTTAAACAATAGCGACACCACAATAAGACCTGCACTGATACCATTGAGCAGAGAATAACGAATATCATCTGCTTTGATCTTTCCGGCCTGAATTAAATAGAAAGCTAACACAATGCCGAATGCACCAATGTTACCAACGAAGTCATACCAATGATAGTTTGCTAAATGTTCCATTTGCTTATTCCGCCTTCTGATAAGTGAATTCACTTCTCCACGTTAGATTGAAATACGAGTAAACTTAAATCAGAGACCGTAAGCTACAACATAATCTAACGCGTTTGTACCATCGGAAAGTCGCTGACCTTCCCATGCTGACTGGAGAGATTCCCGCGAAGGGACACCACCTTTAAACAAGGTAGCATAATCTTCCAGATTAAATTTGAACTTTTGGCTACGTTTAAGATACACTTTAAACGCATACAAGTATAAAGATACATCACCAAATGTTTCACAACGACCACTCAGGATTAAGAAAGCAAAAACGCCAAAACTAACGTTGCAGTGCATTCTCATAGAGAGACGTAATGCTGTTCTATATATTGGATATAATTTAATCTCATCTTTAAACACATCCGAGAATTGATTCATCATCTCTTGTTCAACAAGCCGAAAGAACAATTCGGCCATATCTCCCTCAAGCAAATCAACTGGATAGTCATATAGAGGAGTGACTTTCTTAACTTGCTGCAAACGTTCATCAAAAGTTAATGGCATTTCGAGTTGTTCCTTTTACGGCTCGAAGTATAAGCTGCCCTAGGTTTTTCATATACAATAGAGGGCAGCTCAACCCCGATTGCGATTATGAAAGATAAAAGTTGCCGATTACATAAAAACCTCCACATCAATAATGAATCAATTACCAGAAGTTGGTTTATACCCAAGCACTATATCAACTCCATTGTGACCATCGATTTTCTGGTCACGCCATGCAAGTTCACAAGTTTCACGGGAAGGAAAGCCCATTGGGAATAACTTATACATACATTCCCAAGTGAATTCCGAAAGATTGTTCTTACTCATGTACATCTGAATAGCGTGAATGTACAATGTAACAATGCCAGGATTGCCATCACTTAAACAATCAACGATAAACGCTAATACTAAAGGGTGGACAACCATACTCGCAACAGCGCAACGGGTATGGGCTAACTGAAATAAACGTACAGATTTCAGTATAGTAAGAAGCTCTTCTGGAACTTCTTCCGGCATTGCTGAGAACTGAAGAAAAAGCTGAGTCTGTTCCTGAGTCATTCCCTGTACGGGGTAAGTATTCAAAGGCTTAATAGCCAAAGCTAATTTGAAATGTTGTTTTTGCTCTTCTTTGAGTTCTTGAGTAATCTTATCAGATTTATTCATTTTGGGTACTTCGCTTTGTGCGATAGGATCTTTTCGAGAGTGACTGGGTTGAAATGAATACTCAACTCAGTTGCTCCATGCACATCGACAAGGAGTTCTTGCCACAAATTACCTAATAGATTAAGACCTTTCCAGTTATCTGGATCATAAACACGTGGATCCTCAGCGTCAAGTCCAACACCCCAGAGTCTATCCCAAGGGGATGCTTCGCACAGCCGAGTAGTTTTCGGGTCTAAATCCAGCAGGAAGTAAAGTGCTTCATCGCAATAATCGACCTTTAAATAAAGACCTTTCTTAACGATATCTTCACGGTTAGCTACCCAGACCGACTCAACGAAACCTTTAACAGCTCGACCGAGTTTTTTAGCTTGATATGGGTCAGTACTGGAAGCGAGCAAAGCCATCACTGATTCATCATTGAAGAGTTTGGCTTTATGCCACATCATCCAGTGTTCTATGGTAGCAAACGTGATGCCAGACTCTGGGTCAAACATACGTCGAGGATACCAGTTAGATAATGGATGAGTGCGATGAAAGAAGGGAACTACAGTTGCCATTTTCCAAATCCTCAAAACAATAAAAAAGGGGACTTTCTCCCCTTTTAATACGATAAATCAATGGATTTGACGGCTAAATAAGAAATAACTTATTTATTTAAATCGAGGATCTCGCCAACTTTCTCAGCGAAGAATTTTTCATTGGCAGGCGATTGAATAACGTCAGGGTTGGTCATTTGATAATCGACAACTTTGACCATCAGATCGCCAGCCACATGATCTGGATCCAATTCAACGATGTTGATTATATGATGAATAGCCGGATATTCAATGTTGTACTGGATAGTGCTACCGTCAGAGTTAACATAAAGGCAGTTCAGTTTCTTAGCACCAACATCTTGAACAATTACTGGATAAATAAGCTGATCATCCCATTTAACAAAGGCCACATCGCCAATTGCAAAACGGTTAGTACGTGAAGACTTAATCATTTTGGCTAAAAGAGCAGCTGTAAGTTCCATCAGATTAGCTTCTTCCAGCGAAATATGCTGAGATTGAAGTTCGAGACTTTTCGTACCAGTGTATTCAGACTTTAAGCGATCATACTCGGCTTGCAGTTTAGCAACACGTTCTGGTTTAGATAACATTTTAGCTTTTGTCATTGTATCAAACTCCCTTATTTACGGTTCAGTTTAACTTCCAGCAAGAACTGCTCATTATTTTCAGGCATTGCCGCATAACCATCATTTTCATTAACGTAATTCTTCAATTCACTGATAATATCTACAACGGAGGTTGGTACAATGTAGGTCAAGTTATTGATAGGGATTGTCCACGTTTCTAATTTGCCATTTTCGTAGACATAAGTTGCTTTGATATTGCGATGCCCWACGCCTTTAACTACTAAAGGATATTCCCATTCATCGCTCCATTTGATGAATACAATATCACCCACTTTAATTTGATGTTTAAGTGTCATACCGCCAATTCGACCAGCTAAGGCAGCAATACGTAACATTTCTGTTGCTTCTTCAATTGCAATATTGTTAGGATTAAAACGACCTTTCTCATTGATATACGTTTTACGAATCAATGCAGTCATGTCTTCTAATACTTGTAAAGTTGTTTTAGTAGTCATTTTCAATACCTCGCATGGGTTTATCTATTTATTTACTTTATACCTTATTATATGGATTTACGGCTTAAATGTCAAGATATTACTCGTATTGTGTGGGATTTAGGTAATAAAAAACCCACCTAAGTGGGCTTATTTCTTAACCGGATCTTTGAACTTTTGCCGAGCTACTTTTTCAAACTGAAGTCTGAGTTCAGAAAAGTTCTTGGTTAGGCGAGAAATTCTTCCTAACACAATCCCTTCAACTGTAAAAATAATGATCATTATCCAGTAAGCATAATCTGAACCTAAAACCATTCGAACAATATTAGCAACGATAGCGATTAACAATAGGATGAATATTAAGCTCAGCCACTGGAGAGTTTTCTTGAGATGGTCTAAACGAGTTTTTAAAACGTCCAGATCATCCTCCATTCTGAATACCCCGAAGCTGTTTAATAAACCCCAACCGAGTACTCCAAACATACCCAATACCTGCTAGATTAAACGCTGCAGTAGCTTTTGCTCCTACACTAGGCATAGTGAACATACCATATAAAAGCGGTATAGCTGCAAGTGCCATTACAATAACGGCCCACATCATTACTCGAATGGATCGTTTAAGTTGAGCTTCCATGAAAATATCTCTGACTATAATTTTCCCTTAATACGAAAAAACCCGCAATTAAGCGGGTTGTGGTATCGCACCAAGTTCTTCTACTGAAGTGAGGAATTCGGAAGGGATTTCAATCACACAGAACAAGCTCGTTCCTGTAACTGGTAAAGCCGCTTTGTAATAAATCTTGCTGTTATAGAAAATAATACCAATCAAGATTCCAGCAACCATTGTGTCCACTCCATCCACCGCTAAAGTAGATGCGACTGCTTGACCTAATTTATATCGAGAGGGTAACTCCATTGGAGATCCCCGTTCAATGATTTCTCTAATTTCAGCTAAATCATAAACTTGACGATTAAAGAAGGTCTGAGCTTTAATGCGATTTAATTCAGATGGCTTCATCCAGTCTCCTTAGAGACCCAAATGCTCCGGCAGTTTCAAGTCTGCATTGTAGTTAATACCAATACCGTTATCCAGAACGTGCTGAGCGATTGCGCGAGCATGATCTAATGAATGGTATTCATAACTACCACATTGATATTGATTCAGTTCCGGAATATCCGATTCGGTCTGAACACGGTCAATAATGTTATGCATTGACTTTTCCCATGCATCAACAACTTGCTGTTCAGAAGGAGTACCCAGCAGGCACATATAGAAACCAGTGCGACATCCCATTGGAGAGATATCGATAATTTCAACTTCATCACTGTTCAGGTTGTCACGCATAAAGCCGGCGAACAGATGCTCCAGAGTATGGATACCGCGGCCAGTCATCATTTCGTGATTCGGCTTATAGAAACGCAGATCGAAAACAGTGATTGCGTCACCTTTCGGGCCTGTCATTGTTTTACCAACGCGTACTGCCGGAGCGTTCATGATGGTGTGGTCTACTTTGAAGCTATCGAGTAAAGGCATTTAAATCTCACTTTTAATTGATTTGAGGGTTAATCGTGTAGGTCAAGTAAAGGAACCCACATAGTGTTCTTGAATCCCGCACCTACTATTAGTGTCGGGTTAATGAGGCAATAAACACTACCATTAGCAAAAACACCTACAACTATAGAATAACCGCGATTCTGTTCGGATTCAACAAAACGCTGAGCTATTTTATCATGGGCACCTTCGCGATCTAAATCTGGATATGCTTTGGAATCGAAATTACTATCCTGAATCTTGACGTCCATACCCTGACAAGAGTAATTAGTTTTAAAGACCCACTTCCTATTTTCACTTGTTTCGATGTCAGAAAGGTGCTTTGTTTCTACAAATACATCAGGATGTTGAACGCATAAATCTACAAGATGGGATTTAAAGTTCAAGTTGTGGATATTTTTATAGTCGATGGGAAAATGTTCACTCAGTGGAAACATTTCTTCATCTACTGAATAAGTAATCAGCTTCATTTTCTCGCCACGTTCATGATACCAAAGAGCATCATCGAGGGAGATAGAAGGCATAGATTTCATCCAGAAGTGCTCAGACAAAGTGAATTTCTTAATCCACTTAGGATTGAACACGTATTTATAACCTTCAGCAGCCATTGACTTCAGCAGCTCTTCGTGGGATTTTACCACGGGGCGACCGATAATGCTTTCTGCCATGCAGTCTACATAAGCACCACCACCGACTTCGCCGAGATTAACTTCTACTCCGCGTGGAATACCTTCTACATCAATTACACAGTCAATACGCCACATGGGATTATTACCGTAGAGCTCACGGCCTAATGCAGCTACTTGTTGAATTCGTTCAAAGACATCCCGTCGGATGCTAGCACTGAAGCCAGTGTCTTTGTGCTTGAAGACTAACTTCTTCGGTATTATTGTAGGTAATTCGTTTAGTTTCCAAGTCGGAGACATTATAAGATTCCTGATTGAACATAATAAATTCCTTCAATTATATCCAATCAATCAAGTTTTAATTGTTCGAACAATGATTTTAAATCAAGAACTAGATTATCAGCTTACCAATATTTTAAACTAGTTTCCTACTCTCAGCCCCTTGGATAAATCCTCGGGTTTATATACTGATACCTAGTAGGCGTTGCAATCAGGATTGCCCTTTCCCGCTCAAGCTACGGGTAGGTAAATCTAACTATATAAAGCCAGATACCCTTTAGTGTCTAGCTCTTCTCCCGTGGTCAACAAATGCTGACCCCAGTAGTCAATATTCTTTGCCGCATTAATGTCACGATGAATTTTAGTACCATTGTAATCAGTCAACCATCGACAACCTAATTGAAGTTGAGGTCTATACTCACCTGTTTCATAAATGATGCGACTACTAGCAAACCAACGATTAGCCTTAATTAGATGTGAGCCTGTTTCTAAACATTTCTCATCCAAGAATTTAGTAAACATTGACCAACCGGAAGTAATTACTGATTTGGCCAATCTATGATTGCGAACCATACCTTGAATATTCAAATCTTCGATTGTAATCAAAGCATAAGACATTGAAAGGTTATAAGCTAATTTACGCAAATAGTCTTTTCGTTGATTACGAATTTTCAAATGTAAATTAGCTATTTGCTGTCTCGCTTTCAAACGATTTTGAGAGTCTTTGGTTTTCCGACTCAATGCACGTTGATAACGTTTCAGCTTCTTCTCAGCTTTATGATAAAAGCGAGGAGATTTGATTTCCTTTCCATTAGATAACGTGAGGAAACTCTTAAGACCAAAGTCAATACCGACAGAGCTCTTAATAGCATCTTCTGGTGAAACTGTAGAGGCAGTATCTGGCAATTCTATTAGGAAAGAAACATACCATCCATCAGTATCTTTACTTATTGTTGCAGATTTAATAATCCCATTTTCAGGCAGATCTCGGTGCATCTCTAAGCGAAACCAACCCATTTTAGCAAGACGAATCCAGTTGCTTTGATCATTATACCAGATACACTTAAAATAATTAGCCCGTTTGCTACTGAAATTATCCCACTTTAAATTAAACGCTTGCTTTGATTTATGTTTAACTTTGAATTTAGGAAATCCAGGAGTCTTACCTTGCTTTACTCGTCGAAAAAAGTTTTGATATGCACTTTCTAAATCAGCAATTGCTTTTTGCAAACTAGTAGCTGGAACTTCTTTTAGCCAAGGAAACTGTAACTTTAATTCTGGAAGACGTTTGATTAAGTCAAAGCCAGATACTTTGGTTCCTAAATCATACTGCTCTTTGCGATAAGCAAGGGCTTCATTATAAACAAATCGGCAGCATCCTGCGGTCTGAGCTAATTTCTCAAGCTGATCTTCTTGCGGGAATAATCGATATCTATAGGCTTTGTTCATGTTTTTATATACGATTACTTTAAACGAGAAAAGCCCACCTAAGTGAGCTTTTATTTAGAGCGGCTTTGTTAATCAGGCTGATATTCAAAATCAACCAGTTGACCATTTACCCAAGTAGCTGCTACCGGAATAGCACCACCAATAGGCTGACCATCAAAAGTACCTTCACCGCCATTCAGAGTCATTTCTACGAAAGTAGTACCAGCAGTAACAAAGCTGTCTTCAATGTCAACACTTTGAAAGCTAGTGATTGACAAAGAGATAGAATCGGCCTCCAGTGCAGAGTTGATAACGCCCGGAGTTAAGCCTGCAACCGCGGAGTTAATAGCATCTGCTACGCTCTGAGTAACATCTTCGGAGTTTGCTGTCAGGGCTGCTGCTTCAATCGCTGCTTTAATCTTATTGCTCATAATAACATCCTACATTTGCACATGGGAAAGAGTTCTATTAATTATATCAGAGTAAACCTCTGTCAAACATCTCTCGAAGCAATTTTCTAATTTCAGCTCCCAATATCCACATGCGAAAGAGACAATAAGCAGCACCTATATAAGCTGGCCATATAAGAAAATCAAGAACATTCTGCAACATTTAGTAGTCCTTCTTAAAGGATTCTAAGTCTAATCGGATATCTTCTAACTGAGAATAACATTTCCGTAATTGTTCTACGAATCTTCTTTGGTGGACTCGTTTAGTAATATCTTTGAGAATCCGCTTCTCATTATCAGTTAAATATCTTTCAGAATCCGATAGCGATAAAATATAATCACGGATCTGAATCATATTACCTTTTTCTGAATATCCAGAATCCAATCAAGAGTGCAACGTACATGATCATGTACATAGTGATGAAAGAATAACAGAAGACCATGAAAGCCCCAGTAATCTTTAACTTGAGCGTAGTGGTCGAGTGCCAATGTTCGCTAGCGAATTGATCAATTGTGTATCCCAATGCGAAAAGAAATGCCAAAATAATATCAAGATTTGCTTTAACGAGCTTAATCATTATCTATCTCTTATAAATTATTAGGATTTTAATACGAGAAAAACCCACCGAAGTGGGTTTCAATTGCAGATAATGCTGGATTAATTATTGTTGAAGTTATCCAGATAATTAGCCCACGCAAAACGCTGAGTTGCTTTATGGTATTGAATTTGCAACCCTCTCTCGTCTTGACCACCTTCAGTCTTAACAGTGATATTACATTCAATGACTAGATAGCCACCATTATCACTATAACGAGGAGAGAACGATTCAAACGAGACGCCGCTCAATGGAATATAATGATACACATTATCTTCAGCTTTGTCCAAAATAGCACTAATATCGTCAGGGGTTAGTGATGCTAAACGAAATTGAATATTACTCAGATCTTGCAGAGTCATGCCTTCAGGGAAATAACGATCCAGACCTGCTTGCAGCTTTTGATAATAATCCAGAGATGTTGGAGATCCTATTACATAGGATTCACCTGCAAGGAGACTATTATCTTGATGATCTTGAACACGGGCTTGTGTAGCTACGAAGCGGTAAGGTTCAAGATTACGAAAGTCAGCGGCTGATACAATTTCAGGAGAGCGGACAGCGGGCAGTGGAGTAATTGAAGTCGGGATGTTCGGTTCGGCTAACAAAACGGAACGGATTGCAGTGGAAATGATTTCTGACATGATGTCTATCTCTATTAATAAGGAACACTTTACTATATTAATAGAGGTTACTTAGACATTCAAAAATAGAAGATGTTCCTTCGGGGAAGAGAGGCGATAATCTTTACTCGGTAAGAGAGGCCGAACCGGAAGAGATTAAAGCTTACCCCGAAGGAACATTATTTTATACGACTCAAGCAGCTAGCTTTTCAAGTTCTTTCAAGATATCCTCATTAATGCCTTCAAGAGCTGGATCACCATATTGAAGTTTAATCTCTTTGGCTACCTTAACTGCACTACTAAAGGCTTTGTCGTGCTTCTCAGGATCATCTCTGAATTTAGAAACCTTACCTTCAAGCTCGAGTAATTCTTCAAAGAGTGATTCTGGAGTAAGTTTCTTATTATTAACATCAACTTCTCCAGCATCACCCTTACGAATCCATTCCATGATACGCTCCATATGTTGAGGAGTACCGTCCCATGCAACTTGATTGTAATAAGAGATCCCAACCTCTGCGTCTGACAAAAAGACTACGAAGTCATCAGGTAATCCATAATGTTTCAAGTCTACTGTTCTAATTGAATTTTGCATAACTCTACAAGCTTCGGGAGTATCTTCAATTGGAACTTGTAACTGAATCATATCATGGACACAGTTAACGATTTTCCAGTCTTTGTCGTTATCTTCGATATATTTCAGAGTGTTAAAGGCAGACAAGAAGTTGATATCGGAAGAAGCTGATTGGATACCGTTATTTCGTCCTTGGTTGATTGCGTGATCATACCATCCAGAGTTAGTAGATTTAAACATTGCAGCATACATGGAGCGCGTTCTGCCTAAAGCCGAATGTTGTAAACCGTAATATTCTGAGATTGGATCACGACCTCGAAGGTATGTTCCAAGCATGTCAAGAGTACCTAAGAAGGTATTAACAATTGCAACGGCTTCTTCTGTTGTTTTCCCAATTCGTCCGGCTAATATAGGCGCTGGATCGTAGGAATAGATACATAAGAATGAAATATTCTTAGCCGCTTGACGTTGTTCCCCAGTTACTTCTTCTAGAGGTACATCATATGCAGCTGAAGCATTGCTCCTGTGTGCATCGCCCTTGAATTTCAGATCTTTAAAGATCTGCATTACTGGATTTAACTTAAAAGCATCCCCTAACTCTCGAGACAAGTTAAAGGAAGTTGCTAGCTTCGCATCTCCAGCAGATAGAGCAGCTTGACACACTTCTGCTGTTTTCAAGTCAGCCGAGATCAGGGTATAACCTTTAGGGGCTTTGATAACTTGTTTTACATAACCCTTAGTCGAGTTCTTTGAATCACCAGATCGCGGAATCTGTTGTAAATTTGGATCTTGACAAGTACTTCGTCCGCTTACAGCTTTGGTTGCACGATAACTTGCACGAATTCGCTGATCCCAATGGCGGGCCATATTTTCTTGGAAACCTGTCAAGAAGGTACCGATCAACTTCGTGAACTGACGATATTCCAGAAGCTTCTCAGCTACTTCATACCCGGTGTTCTTATGATCAATAATCTCTTGCAAGAAAGCCGCATCAGTTGATTTCTTCTCACGCCTTTCACCAGCTTTCTTATCCCAGACCGTTTGCGGAGTATACTGCAAGCAATCATAGAAGATAATAACCAAATCATCGGATGAGTTAATGTTCAAGAAGTTTCGATTCTTGAACAATGGCTTTCTTGGCATCTTACTAATATAAATCTGGTTTGCTTTCTTAACTATGGGCATTTCATAGAACTCACGTTCCATGCGTGCCTGTTCTGACGCCATTGATTCGGGATTGTTAATATCCAATTGGCTATGAATAGCTTCAATGTCTGTCGGCAAACCAACCCGTTCCATATGAGCCATTACATATTCGATTGGCATCAAAATATCACAGATTGATTGATAAGCAGTATAAGACTTAGCGGCCAGAGATGCTGATAAGATATAGAATACACGAAGAGTGTTCGCACAGTCCATCGCACAATACTCATCCACTTTCCATGGATCGAGTAATGCTAATTTAGCACGAAAGCCTTTCATATTCTGCCAACCAGGATCTTCAAAGTCTAACCAGAACTCAATCTGATGCTCCAAAGACTGCCACGCATTAATATAGCGAGGGCTGGCATAATCTTGATATTCCTTAGAAGCGAACTCTTCTTCTAATGCATGAGCCATACCTTGAGTATCATAATCAGTACCATAATCCGGACGGATCTTAGCACCAGTTGTGATTGCCATCAAACCATAGTCATACGTCGCATTATGTGCAATACGGATGATTCGAGGATCAAGAATAAAGCTATTGATAATACTTTTCAGACGTTCTTTCTGAGCCGGCATCCAAGGAGCTCTTGGATGATCTACACTGATTGCACATGCCCATTCTGGATGATGGGAGAAGCCAAAGGAATATAAGCGGTTCTTAGATTTAGATAAGCTTTCCGCTTCCGTATCCCATGCAGTGTAAATCTTAGTATCAGGAGAAGAGTTTAGAACGTCATGGCAGATCTGCTCAAAACGATCAATATCTTCATCTGTAAAATTCGGGAAGGTTACTGTTTCAGCACGTACTGACCATTTGTCATATAACTCGAGGCCATACATACCCCAGTAGAATGCTTTTGCCAGATCAATACGAACAACACCACCCTGATAAGGGGTCATTGCTACTTGTTCTGGACTTAGAGTGGCAATAGTCGGAACAGGAGCCATACCATGAACCCAAGAGATGCGATTCAATTTGCCACGAAGTTCGTACAGGCTTTTGTCGCCATTGATGAATGTGTTAGCCGGAGTTGCCCCCATAACCACCACTACATCGGGCTGAAAAGATGCCATTTCTTCATAGAGGTTACCGGCACAATGTGCGATCTTATCTGGACTCAAAGCATCTTTCTTACCATGAATGATGCTATTGGCTGAGTTACATTTGGTCAGATAGCCGACTGCAATTGAGAAACCTTCCAAACGTTGCTGATGCATAATAGAACGCAAGAAGCGACCTTGTTCGGATTCCCAATAGTCTCCGGTCGGTTTCAGAGGTGGAGAATCCAGAACAATGAACATGCGCTTAGTTTCATTGGGATCTTTGAAGATGGTAGTCTCTTCGTAGGGATTAATCCCAGAATACATCGGGCAAACGCCCTGCTGACAACGACTCGCACTGTTCTCTGCTTTGGGCATTTTCATCCGCGGTAAGAACTGCGGAACCCGATCAAAATCGCGAAGGTTCAAGTTATATGGATTGAACCCCGCCATGCGATCGTCTAATAGAATTTCGCTCATTTATGATATAACTCTTTGAAGTATTCAATTACAAGAGTTGGCAATGCAGTATATTGCGTTACCCCTTTAATGGAATATACGCTTCTAAAGAAGACTGAGATTCTCGACGAATCATGGGAGATACCATGACGTTCAAAGAAATTGTCGATCTTTTCGAAGGACTCATCTGAAAAATCTAATTTATCTGAAACACCGGATATGATCTTATCCAGAGGAAAATGCTTATTAACAAGGCGAGTGGCTTGAATTTTCGCTACAGACTCTGGAAGCTCATCTTTTAACTTATATGAGACAATCAGAATATCAATTATGGCTTTTTGTAAAAGCTCTTTGAWTTGCTGAGTCATTAGACACCGTGTTTATCATTCCAGACCAGAACGTGTGCGCGTGGGCAGAAGTTATAGYCTTCTTCCAAGCACAGTAGCGCAATGCGTTTCATTGCTAATAACTGTTTATCCAGAGTTACACCTTCTGGCATCAGATAAACATTCTCCGGCCCCATATCGGTTTCTTTCAGAAGTAATTTTACTTCATCTAGATCTTTATCTTCGACGATAACGAATTTCAACCATGGAGTCACCAGAGCATCATTGCAAGTGAAAGTACGCAACGCTTTAACGTAACGTTTCAGACCTTCTTCTTCATTGATGTTCATACCGCACTCAGAGTTACTGAGTTTAGGGCTGATGTTAATCTGATCAAAATGCTTGAGGAAATCAACATTGGCGTCCATTGAACCGGATGTTTCGATCTCAAGAGCCATACCCAGAGCTTTACAGATCAACAAGAATGCTTTCAATTGCTTATTCTTCTGATGCAGTAATGGTTCACCACCGGTCAGAATAATACGGCGGGCTTTGGAAGAATGGACTTTATACAACAGGTCAGCCATTTCCACACGAGCTTTAGCAGTCCAAGTGCGTTTGGAGTCACACCAAGTACAGCGCAAGTTACATTTATTCGTGCGGATAAAGTAGGACGGAATACCGCTTGAAGCGCCTTCACCTTGAAAAGAGAAGAAGTCTTCATTAAGTGGGAGCTCACTGCTCAGAAAATCTTCGCGGGTCAGACCTTCAGGGAACTGATAGCCTTGCAGGAGTGCACGGTCAATAATACCGTTGGCAAACTCGACAGCTGCTTCTGACGAAATTTCGGGTGCAGATTGTGGTACATCGTCATCGTTAATAGAAACGTCTTTAACTTGAATGGCTAGTAAATCCATGATAACCTTCTTTTGAATTATAACTTTCTTAATTTAATACGAACTAATACGAGAAAAGCCCCACCGAATAAACGGGAAGGGCTTCTACAAGAGAGCGTCAATGATTAAGCTTCGCAGGTGTCTGCTAAGTCAAGAATATTGATCAACTCATCAGATTGATGCACGGACATGGCCAGTTCTGAATCTTTGCCGATCTCAGATGATACCACATTATTGCAAATAGGGTACGCTGAGAAGCGGTCTACTTGAGACAACAGGGAACGGCGAGATACTTGAGTCAGAGTCCACCATTGCAGCAGGTTCTTAGACTTCAGTTCCAGCGAAACGTGGCCAGTTTCCAGCTTGGCAATAACGGCGGAGTCTTTAACCTGCAAGACATCAGTGTTAGCCAGAGCTTTCAATGGGTGCATCAGAATAACGCTGCTGCGATCGCCATAATTAAGCTCTTGAACCAGACGTACAACAGCATAGAAGCTGTCAGAATCTGGATCATCCAAAATCTCGCGAATGTCGTGAGACACTTTATAGTTTGCATGGATAACCCCACGCTTACCCAGAGATCGGGTGAACCACAGATTGGCCGTTTTGGAATTCGGATCCGGTTTTTTATTACGCTCAATGAGCACGACGCAGTAAAGGTCGGTCAAAAGCTTCGCACACAATTTTCGGTCTGCCATGATCATATCTCTACATTGCTTACATTAATTTACTAGGATCCACTTCAAAAGAAATACTTTCTAAAATGGCTGAGGCTGATACAGTTGTTTTTCGGTCTGCCATGGTAAATTCAAACCCCAAAGCAGAATTTCGACAGTCGGCACGATTAACCTTAAAGTCGATGTCAATCGTTGAGTTATCCTCAGAGGTATACATCTCAAACTCAGTAGTACCGGTTTCACTATCCGATCCACTAAGATTAACTCGAAGATGTACAGTACTAGGAACTCCCAATAATTTACATTTTACCCGAGCTAGAGGTTCGATATTTCCCAAATGAATTTGGAAACCGGCAGAGTTAGCAAATGTCTCAAACTTCTGACGAACCCCATACCCCAACACAGTGACATAAGGCATCACAGTATCGGACGGGAATGGTACTGCCATATCAACTTTCAAAGGACTAACGGAAAGAGGCTTCATTTTAGATGGCTGTTTTACTGACCAGCTATTATCTGCATTTCGGCGTAACCATCCTAGAATAATGTAAGGTGTTCCTTGAGCATTAAACGTTTCATCTGATTCTAAACCATTAACTACTGAGTAGCTAATCGAATCACGTTGCAACGTTAACTCTTCTGGTCCGTAACCTACAACGGTCTTGATAGGCCATGACGTACCCTCGACCTCAGTAAGAGTATCGACTTTCACCTCAGAGGTCTCTTCAACGATAAGACCATCTGACATGATATACTTTCCTGCACTGAAAGTAACTTCGTTCTTGGCGTTAACAGCAAGGTCGCAGCCCAAGTAGACGCCCTTATGCAGGATATCTTTTAAGAAAGACTTCAGAGATAAGTTACTGAAATCTTCTAAATATCGGAAATAGCGCTTTTGCATATTATATCCCTCAAACTTTTATTTATTTTAACCTACGTACACTTAAGGATTTAATTGAGGTCTATTAAGCTAAAGGTTCAATAATAAACCCTTTAAGTTTTGAGGGACTCTTAATTGTCAAGTAACCTGCTGCTACATCCTTAATATCTACGAAAGTAGTTCCCGAAGTTATCTTGGTTGGAGTAGCTGCATTCGTCCAAGTAATAATCAGCGCATCATCTGTTGCTTGGTGATAATCTGCCAACAAACGAATTCGAGTATTCACTGGAAAAGTCAATAAGCGACTTACGAATACACCACCAGAATTCAGATATCCTCCGGCAATACCAGTTGACAGATAAGGATCTGCTAAATAGGGATCGCTGAAAGTATGCTCACGATTATCCGAAGCTAAGCCTAAAGGAGCAATCTGTACATTTCTTAAGTCTTGATAAGATTCAATCCCGAGGGTTGAAATGTTAAAGCTACTTACCAAGAATCCATTAACCGGAATATTGGCAAAGAGTCGATAAGTGGTAGAGATATCTGCATCAGTACCAGTGGTCAATTGCAAGAAGGAGATTGACAAGAATTCTAAAGTGCTATAGGCAGAGTTCTTATCTGCATTAGCCGCCCAATTCTTATCAAAAGTAATAGTATCTGTGATAATTTTACCATTAGCATCTTTACCGGTTACTTTAACAACAATATTCAGAGTAACTTTAGCCGTGTTGTTAGCCAGAACCATTCGAACTTTAGATGCAGATGAGAAAATAATATTGACCGTCTGACCAGCACCAGATAAGCCAGACAATTTAGCGGCTGATTTAGCTTCTTGTGGTAGAGTTGTCAATTGATTATCCGAAGTCAAATACAATTTCAGATTTTTCATTGGGTAATCAGCCCATGTTGCTAGATTGATAACCGGTTGGGCAGAAGCCTGTAATGGAGCACCTTTATAGATGATCTGTTCAGTTGATTGACTACTCAGGGCTGAAAGAGAGAATGGATTCTCTTTATCCACACGGAAATTCAATGTAGCGCAAACAGACATCAGCAATTCGGCTTGAGCCGGTGGAACGGATGTTAACTTCACAGTTGGGACGTTCGAAGACAATCCATATTTGAATGCTACTTGTGTTCCGGTAGAATCTTTCAGATATAAACAGGTCAAGGGCTGGAAAGGTGGAACATAAGTGTATAAAGTATCTGACACTTTTGTCCATTCTTCTTTAAAGATGGTTACTTTCATCAAGCTACCGGAATAGGCAACATTACCCTCAGTCTCTTTTGTAGTAACGAGGATACCGTCATTGCCCAGAGCAGACCAGACTCCCAGACCAGAGTTGAATGCCATATCGAATAAAGTCAGGCCATGAATGTTAGCATCAGTAACTTTACCCGAACCAACTTTAGCCCGATGATTCCAATCATAGATATTAGCCCAACGACGGAGAGATTTTCCACTAAGGCTATATGCAATACCGGCACTGGATACATAGGCTAATACTTCGTGTGTCTGGTTCAAGGAGTAAACAGCATATTGGCTTTCAGATACCAATTCTACTTTGAGCATTCGGCTAATGAGAGGTTCAACTTCTTCTGCAAAGAGAGTTCTTTGATACCCCGATGCTTGTTCAATGTAAGTAGCTACCAGCATAGAGGAGACGGCCGGAATATCTAAATACTGCGGATTCTCAAGCTTGGCTATGTGTCCATCTTCGAACATAACCGAACCGACATTAACTAGGAGCTGAGAACCGGATACAGATACCTTAAAAGAAGTAGCCAGATCATCCATTGGATTAATGCTAGAGATTATTCCTGGAGACATAGCAGCTTTGCGGAAATTTAAAGTAGAATCCCAAAGCTGGGTTTGCAGATGATCTAATTCGTCCATCCCCACTCGAGTTCCGGCTGAGGTTAGATTTAAAGAAGTATTAATTGTCATTGGATAACCTCAGGAGGAAGGATTAACTCATTATGGTACATATATAAGCGTACATCACTTCGAGCATTGATAATCGCTTTCGGCAAGTGCACGATATTCTGAACCGATACATAACCGCGAACATCGAAGACTTTAGCACTTAATGGGTCACGAGTCTTAAACTCAATGTACACTGGCACCTGCATCTTCAGTTTCTCTTTCAAGAACTCAATAATCTCTCGACACTTGCTAGGTTCGTACCAAACCTTTACAGGCTCAGTGCTCGGGATAGCTATTACAGCATCAGATAAAGACTCGGGGATATTCAGTGCATCAAGAATAGCTTGTTTAACTTCATCTTTAATTGACATGTATTTCGAGTTCTCTTGTGAGGGTCGAAGATGTTATGACCAGTTTAAATGTTGTCGAACCATTTATAAAGATTTCGACTGCTTTTTTATCCAGATTTGGCAACAAAATAGCGGCTCGTTCCGGTACAATTTCTGCTTTACTTAAATGTTCGTTCGTGTCCAATAAAATGAGTAGGCGATCGCCTTTATTTACACCTACTGGATTGAAATTCTGGGGAACAAGAATCAGAGAAGGTTCTGTTTTAACCAGAACTTTGGCTTGTTCTTTCTCAGCTTTCTCGACAAAGACGCTTTCATACATGATGTCAAAAGAAGCTGTGGCCATATAGAAAACACCGCCCAGATTATCTTCTCCGGAAATGTCTTCTGCATCTTGCATACCACTAAATTCAACTGTGCGAGGGAAACCGATCTGCCAGTTCTCTGCTTTATTAAATATTAAGCCTCGATAGAGTCTGAAAACGTAAGAGTTGAATATCTGTTTGACTGCCCAAGTGTATAAAGCAGACTCTTCGGAAGAACGTCCAGACACTAGAATCTCAACGGGAACGTTACCGACAACTCTTTGGATAATAGAACGGACTTTCGTAGGCTTGAATTCAAATCCTGGCCCGAGATCAGGGGAAATAGTGGGAAGCATCCCCACTTTAATTTCAATGCAGGATAATTTGCGAGTATGCTGGCGACTATAGCGGCGAACAAGGGGGAATCGTTCTTGGAATTGTTTACCATTAGAGGATTGAGCCATCAGATTAGAATGCTTACCCTCTTTGGAGAAAGCGTTCAGCAAATCCATAATAACGGTTGCTATCTGGTTCCGCTCGCGACCCATGTCACTTTCGAAGACTGCGGTACCAGCTGTTTGCGGTTGCTCCACACCTTCGATTGGTACTGGACGTGGTTTTTGAGTTGGCTTCAACATGGAAATATCCTCTATTCGAATATCTCCATTTTAACCGAAAAAAGGGGCTGGATTTCTCCGCCCCTTTAGAAAGGTTACTTATTTAGATTACTTTTTCAACTGCTTGTTACCCAATGGGAAGATCTCAACAATATTCTCCCAACGGCTAAACACTGCTGTCCGATCCATATATGAGATGCGACCTGATTTCAAGACAACCATGTTAGTGTCACTTACTACAAACACTTTACCATTGGAGATCAGATCATCATCACCATGATCAAAGCTAATTGGCTGACCCAGAGCATCTACAATATCATCCATAGCCGATACGCGAATCACTTGAGTAGCATATGTTTTCTTGTCTTGTTGATAAGACCAGAACTTGCCAACTTTGTTCACCGCATACTTTTCGAGATTGGTGCGGGACAGGAATGACCAAGCATTACCGTTCAGGTTAATGATTACACCCTGATCAGTAGATGTGATACCCGTTGCATGAATTAAAGTTCCATCACGCGGGGTTAATCGCAACTTGCGAGAGAAGTCCTCTGGAATCCAACGATAATCGACTTTATTATTATCATCAACAATGACCATAATATCGTCTTTCTCAGTTGCAACACCGGCAGCGTACCAAGGTCCGAAGCTAACTAAACTCTCAGCAGTGGACTCGATCATATTACCATCATAGGTTGCAAGGACTACACGATCATGAGCAACAACAGCATTTCGCGTTTTGGTCAAGCCAACACCGTTAGCAGGCCAAGAATCATTAATCACCAAAGAGTTATCCATCTCTTTAACGGTTAATAGATAATTAACTTCTTCACGTTCTGGCATTGGTTGTTGTTGAAACAACGTTGTCCGGCGACTATCACCATATTTGGTGCGAACTTCACGCAGTTCTTCGATAATGTATTCTTTCAGATTGGAGCGATTATACTCTGAAAGATTTATCTTATGATTGATTGCGTCGATTTCTTCTTGGATAGTACCACTGTTCATTTTGATCAGTGTACCTAAACGAATGCGCAATACATAAGCAGCCTGCTCTTCGTTCAAGCCCATAATTTCACGAAGAACATGATCCAACTCTTCTGGAGTGCTGGATGCGCGAATCATATCAATCAGACCAGCTTCAGTGGTTAAGCGATAACGAACTTCTGCTTTCCACAAGTCCTGATTGAGTGACCAGATCATTGACGTAAAATGATCAGTTAAAAGATTACTGCGGAATTTATACCAACGCCCGATTGCATACTTTAAAGTAGCAGTGATCAGACGTTCTTCGAAACGTTCTTCGCCAGTTTCTTGATCAATAACCTTGATCAAATCAACCGCAGTCATATTATAGCTGCGATGGAAACTGCGAAGTTGTGGGATAACGTTATTGATCAGCGTGTTATTGCTATTTGCATATAAGCTAATGCAGACATTATCACTACCAGCTGAGTCATCTTTAAATCCAATCAAACCTTGCTTAACCAAAGTGTTCAAATAACCTTCAGTAAAGCTATAGATGGTCATACCTGGACAGAAAGAATCAACTACCAGACGAACTTTCCAAGCTGGATCATCCGAAGGTTCCAAACGCCATGTTGCTTCAAAGTACAAAGTACCACGACCGCGAGTATAAATATTGCGGAGAGCAGCTCGGTTTGTATCGAAGTCCATTAAGTTGCCGCCAATCGGATACTCTGGCCCTTTAATGATTTGGAACAACTCTTCATCAGAAGCTTGTGGATTGTTCAGAAGATGTTCTGTAGTGTTACAGATATCAACCAAAGTATGTCCAGGATTCGAACCAGAGATACCAGTACCGATACCAACGCTTTCATTTAACAAGAAAGCTGGAAAAGCTGGACAGAGGTAAACTGGCTCTTGCTGTGACCCATCATAGTTAGGGGCATATGGCAGAGATTCATGCTGAGCCAAGAATAATGCACCAACTTCGTTAATCTTTGTTTCAGTATAACGCGGGGCTGCTGCGCTGTCACCCATAGGGGCATCACCGAAGTTACCTTGACGTTCAAAGAAGAGATTATAACGGGCGGTAGTTGGAGAAGTCAATTTAACGATAGATTCATAAATACTGCCATCACCGTGAGGGTGGAAGTTACCCATGACTTCACCGACCAGTTTAGCACATTTCGAAGTTTTACCGTTCGGACGCTGACCCATGTTCCAGCTCGCATATACTGAACGACGCTGAACCGGCTTTAAACCGTCAATGATACATGGAACAGAACGGTCATATGCCACGTACATAGCATATTCAGACATCGATTCTCGGATTTCTTCACCGAAATCTTTTTCAGTGTAGTTATCACGTTCTCGACTTGCAAATAGATTGCCCAAAATGGAACTCCCTTGAAAAATAACTTACTTATTTTCATTATTATACGATAATAACTTGGCTTATTGACTGCCAGTGCGCCCAACGCCGGCAGATCCTGGAGCACTAGCAAGTTGGCCTGCACCGTGATAACGGGTGTTTTTACAGTTGATCAAATCCATTTGGAGTTTCAGGGAGAAGTGAGCATTCTTCAGATTCTCTTTGACTGAGGCAATAAGAGAATAGACTTCATCCAGCTTGGTTAAGAAGCGAAGATGATCTTTAGTCAGGTAGGAGATTGCTGCATCGCGAAGGTCAACAGTTTTTAGAGAACGCAATTCATCCAGATTTAGAATGGCAAAATGGCGAATGTTCTGCTGCTGTTCTTTAATGGCGTTGTACAAAGGATGGATTCGCTCATATTGATATGAAGCGTAATCTAAACGTTGCTGGATCATGCCAAGACATTCACCAGCTTTTACAAAGGATGCGGGATCTTCATCCAAAACAGGAACTGCGGTTGTGAAATAACCCATTAAAACGCGAGTCATTTCCGGAGTTTCTGTTAAGATTTCTTGAATGGAAGGCTCGAGAGTTACTTTAACGTTAACGCCTCTGGCCATTAGATCAGCAAGAATGCTGTCTAGGAAAGATCTGTCTTGTGAAGGGGAAGTCATATTATCCTCAGAACGTATTATGTCTTTCAATATAATACGACTTCCTCAACTACTTAATACACCGAATGTTGCAATATACTCTGTTGTAAATTACCCTGTCCATTTCTTATTATTTTAGAGTCTGCGACTCATCCTAGAAATTGCTTTCAGATAAGTCATCAGCATTAAAGTAAAATGAATAATCATTGAGCCTACATAGATGGCTAAGATTCCACCATCTACTATGGTAGCGAAGTCACTACCATCAAACGCATTGCGTGTGACAACGTAATTCCAAAAGATGTAACAACTAAATACTAAAAAAAGTATTACCTTAATCAGTTGCGCATAGATTTCGGCCATTGGATTGATTTTAGGCAACTTCATCTTAATGTTTTCCATATTAATGAATCATAAGTTACTGATGATCATTTTGTATCTCCTTTTTAAGTATGTACAAATAACGTAAAACAAGGGACTACCTTCTAGTAGCCCCTTTCTGGTCTGCCCTATGGTCTTGCGGGTTCTGTTTTGCGGAAGAATTCAGGATTGTCTACGAACGAAGGAACAAAATCATAATTCCCTTTCTGTAGCTCTTCGCGTAATTCTGAATATGCTTTATGCAGTTTCCATCGCTTACTATGTTGTAAATCCTCTTCAGTTAACTGAGTCGGAGTATACGAGCGGTCATGACCAAAATCCATCATTCGCCAATACTCTGGAGTATTGATTAACTTATAGTAAATGAACATCGGTAAATCTGGATGTATTGTAGACATCAGATCCATATCTTCTGGACTATTTGGGTCAATATAGTTCATTAAGCATTCGACGTTGGAACCCTGTGCGAAGCGTAATGGGCAAGAAGATGGTAAGGATGCTGTGATAGCCTCTTCATTAATTAGCTTAGGGGGCAATATAACACGAGTGCATTTATCGTCTTTCCATTTAAGTTGGTAACGTGTACTTGTTACACAAATCCATGCAGAACCCATCCTAGCCACATATTTACTGGTAGGCCATCCCAATTTTGGTTCAGGTTGTCCTTCTTGTTCACCTACTTGAATGGCAGAACAATAACCATAAACAGGAGACGATGGATCTTCCCATACTAAACCTGGAAGTCCGCGAACCTTATGCTTGCGGTTAAATACAGCAAACTCTGTCGGAACATCCAAAGGCACTTCATCTGTAGATTCAATGATTTGATCATCATCCTCAGCAGCAGCTTCCAATGGTTCTGCCGGAGCAGCAACATCTTCTTCATCCGCTAAGAATTTCTCATTATCTTCCATGGCCAGTTGGCGGAGTTCTTCTTTCAGTAAGATGCCATCTTCGTCTTCTGACAAGATAACATCAACAGGCAGTTCCTCGATCTTATCAGCAGGAGCATCTGTTTTCTTACTAAATTTAGACATATCGCGATTGCCGAAAATGCCCATTTTGCGACCGCCACTGCTATTAGTCACCAGACCAGCTTGCTTGCGCCCATTATTACTCGGACCACCAGTAAATAAGGCTTCTGCTTCTTGCAAACCACTCTGAAGACCAACTTCAATGTACTGAACCATGTCTGCGGCTTTAGAACCCATCAAAAGACGGGTAGTCGCATAATATTCCTGGTACGTCATGGTCTGAGCCATTGTGTTCCAGATATGACCGAAACGTTTCATGGTCATAAGATCATGTAGAGACATCATAGCTGCCTCATATGGATGATCAATAATTGAATCCGTGTACTGCATTGTGTTACAAATATCACACTGACACGGTAWCATCCCTGCCGGAGACCAGCAGAAATCCGTATTCTGTTTATTTTGGCCAGTAATTGATTTCAGGATACTACGATCTTTCAAGTGGTGAGAAAGACGGGTATTGAACATRAGTCCAAACTCATTCAGGATATAATAAGTCCCTCGACGAGCACCTTCAAACCAAGACGAACTGTCCGACGTAATATGCGGATGCACTCGTCCGAACCATGCCATTGCTGGGATGATTTTCGGACCGGATGCACCAAAGATATGAAGCCACCATGGCTTATCCGAACCTTTAAAGTGTTCATGAAGAACCAATGCTCCGCGGACGCCCGCTAAGAAATCATTGGAATCATCAATGCCCAAAGCCCAACCTTGGAAGCCATCATCTTGGACAATATCTAACCAACGTTTAAACTCAGGAACAGTTGTACCGTGCAAGATATTGAGCAATGCCAAATCCGGACGGCGATGTTGCAAGAACACATTATTGTTACGTTTTTGCAGATGAGCTAATATATCGTTCGACATACCATTTTTAATATCAATGTCTAACTTTGGAGGTACATCCAAAGCAAAACCAGCATTAGCTGCATGGTTCATTACATCAATAATTTCATACGGATTAACGTAATCCGCAGTACCAACTTTCAACTGAGCGCCACCAGAATCTAATACCAATTTGGTATTCGAAGGCTGACACCAGTTAAAATAATAACCTTGTTTAACAGCATAGTGAGCTGAACCCAATGCCCAGTCAAGATAATCACCGATTGTTGACCGTGGATCGAATGGATCACAATAGATAACTTCATCATAACAGGAAGGGTCAAACTTCATAGACATTGGAACGATACGAATATCTTTATTCGGCAAAGATAAGCGGGTATCCCATTTTGTATCTGGCCCGAAAGATTTAATCTCTTTCTTGCGCATTGGATTGAAGTCAAACTTCTTATGATTGACCAGAATGACAAACTGGAATAAAGATGATGGCAATGCAGCAGCTGGCATCCATCGGAACCCTTGACCTTCTACAATATTCTCGTAGGGGCTATTTGCTGGAAACGAATACGGAGGCGTATTCAATACGTTCGTTTTTTTCATGTCTATTTATGCTCTTGTAGACTAAAACCAGATCAACTAAGCGACCTGAATAAGCAAGTCACTTTTTATAATTTCAATTTAATACGATATCTCGTAAAAGCCTGCTTAACCTTAAACGAATAAACCTCTATTTTAGGACTAGTCCCATAGAGGGCAGATACTTACGAATCGTTACTAGTTATAATACGAGAAAACATAGACTAATCCCATGATTAAACTTGGGATTTTCGAATTAATTGAAAATTAAAGAGAAATCTGGAAATAAGAAAATCTGTAATAGTATCTATATACGATATCCGGGATTTTTTGTTTTTGTTGAATTCAGAGCAAAAAAATCCCGCTAACGTTTCCGAAAGCGGGAAGAAAAAATTCAGATAAATGATCAGTTTAAGTCCTCCAAGACGATCAGATCTTGAAAGAATGTGCGAGATATCTAAGAGCATCAATAGAAATTGAATTCTTTTGATATCGGGACCGAATACTCCAAATATCCAATCCATAATTAATAATATAGGAAAACAGGGTAGGTTTTCAAGGGATATTTTGATAGGAATTCAAATCCAGGTATCTTGGGAGCTATCCCACCGATAAGCCTTGTTTTCCCACTTCTGTTTATGCCAGTAAACATAGTAACATAAACACTCTAACAAAGCACTACGCCATTCTTTAGCGTCGCCATTAATATCGGCTAGAGTATTCAGATGCAGGGAAGGGGCTTTCACAAAGTTATTGACGAATGATAAACGGGATGCCATTTCTGTTTCAATAACCGTATAAGTAGAATCTTGATACATAGTTGGAGCAAGTGCGAGAGCGAATCCAGTAAATTTAAACTGATGGTCAACTACTATGTCAGCGTTAAATCCAACTACTTCTTTAAGATACTCAACGTTCTTATGGAAATCCGTACCATAAGGAGTAATGATTGATACATTCTTAGATGCTAAATAAGCAGCATATTTATGATCAATCATAGTTTCTTCTGTACAAGTGACGATTACATCACCTACAAAAGATCGAATGAGTTCTATAGCAGATACCGTAGAGGCATTCAGCGGTAGGTTAAATGCTACTGTCCAGTTTTTCAACATCTTGAGRGTAGCATTATCACCACTATATTCGAGAGCAATATAGTCAGTAGAGATATCCTTAGCGTTTACCTCTAATGTTAGTGTCAGATCTTTGACATAGAATTTAACCATTTGCCGCTACTCGCAAACTATTCTGTTCTTTCAGCTCCTTCAATTCCGCGAGGGATTTGAAGTGGCAGAACCCATCAGTATCAAGTGCCAGGAATTTATCATTGATCTGAAAATCCGTCGGCATAATGCTGATGGAGTAGAATGGTTTGGAGGTGAAGGGTAGGTTAGACGTAAAGGTCTTATTACCTGCAAATAAATGGTTCAAGCGATCACTAACGCGTTCCGCAACTTCGGAAGCATCTGCACGTGGGGAACCGAATAAGGTCTCTTCCAGAATCTCAATTACAGATAGAGATGCTTCAGTAGAGATATCGTAATGCTCACACAAGGTATGTGCATTGAAGGTAACTTTCGGATGCAAGAACAGCTTACATTCGATGCGATCAACAAAGTGACGGAACTGGAAAGTTCTATACACATTGATAGAGGTCTGGGTCAGGAACGCTAAGAAGGTTCCACGACGTTTAACTACTAAAACGGAGTAATAGCTGGAGAATTCCGTAACTCCAACGCAATTCGCGTCTAGAAAAAGTCCTTTTTTCGGATTTCCTTGGTTCATAATCTCAATACTACGAGGAGACACCCATACTCGGTCGCCTTCACTCATCGATTTTAAGGAAATATAAGTATTCATATTCATTTTTTGACCTGTAATCTTCTTTATTGCCTGGTAGGTCTGAAAAAGCTAACTTTGCAAGATATTATGTTTAGATTCTGCGATTCTCAACGAGTCTTTACTAACCCCTAATGATAACTCAGACATCTTATACTTGCTGAGAGCACCTTCCGTTCTGTGGATGAAAAACTCCAGCCACCGATAATATAAGGAATGGATTGACTCTGTTTCAGGTGAGTACAAACTTATAATCTCTGAAAGCGATTCAGTTCTTGTTTTTATATACTGCGAATACTTTAATAGGAACTCAGGATTATACGACTTCACAATCGGAGTCACTACTGGAGTAGTACCACCCGAAGAAGTTCCACCAGTAATTAATATGCTGGTTTTTTCTAATTCAAGCAGCTCAACGAGAGAAATTAAGTCTGTTTGGTTAATAGATTTAATTTGTCCTTCACTACTTAAATACGATAAACTTAGGGTGTTAAATCCAGTTAATATATCCTTTGATTTCTGCAAATTAATTGCGGTTTCATCGGGATTTGGTACTGCTTTTAATACGCTTAAATCAGTATCAATTGAAGGGGGATTCTGACCATTATCTAACTTCCAGACGTTCTGTAAAACTGGAGGTTTGAAGGGTGCAAACTCTCGATACATAATTGGATTAGGCGTGTAAGCTGGATTTGGAAATAATCTTCCGCTAGTATCCATTACGGAAGATTCTGCTTCTGCAAGAGTAATTGGGGGAATCTGAGCGCCAGCAGTATGACGAAGCAGAGAGCATACCTGAGAATGAGCCGCTGCAAAAGGTTCTAAGACTCGACGATAAATCGAGACAACTACACCATTTGCCATATGATTTCTTTGGAATCCGGCCACTTGGTTCCATTTAGATGCACGAATTTCATCAATCTTAGACATTGCCCATCTCCCATTGTAATAAATCCCACTCACTACAAACTACTAGAAGAGTATCGCAAGATATCTCACCATCATCGGGCAATTTTACCGAGAAACCCTCGAAAGCTACTTCAGAGCTATACCCCACCGCAAATTCTTTTATAGGGATAGTCTTAATTGTACGATAGGAGTCTGTAGAATTCCAACGGTCAATGATTAGCTTATCTACTGCCACTACACCTGCGGACAAAGGGCGGAAAGATGTACTATCATATAAACTAAGGATAGCAATGGCAGGATCACTGGACATCTTAATCCGAAGCAAGTATAGTCCAGCGGGTAAAGTACATTCTGTAACCGTAATTAGAGGTTCTTTCAGAGAAAAACCCTCGTATGGGAGGGTTTTATATCCTGCAACTACAAGGCTCTGAAAGTCCCTCTCAGTTTTACCACCGAGAGAGTCCATCGATTATTCCTCTTCGTCCATTTCTTCCATAGCAGTTGTATCAACTTCTTCAACTGCCATATCCAATGGGCTTAATGGACGATCCTGTAATGCTTCTTCGAACGAAGTCATAACTGGAACACCACCCAATGCTTGCTTACGATACCAGGTAGGTTTGCCCATCATTTCATTGACAGACTGCATACAAGAGTCCAGATCACTAACAGTCAATTGACGAAGTAAGCGGGTATCTTTGTTCAATATAGTATGCGCCGTCTGCTCTGCCGACATTTCACCCAGACCTTTATAGCGAGTGATATCCCAACCTTTCAGACGCTCAGCGATTTCAGCTTCACCAAGATCTAATAAGGAGCTAGTATCCGGCAGCTCTTCGATCTCTTTGATCAGTTCCAGCTTAGAATTACCGAAAGCTGTATAATCTTTGTACTTAGCATATTGAGTTGCGCCGTACAGTGGAGGAGCTACCACATAGATATATCCAGCTTCAAGCAGGGGATAGGTATAAATACCAAAGAACCCTTGAAGCAGCGTACGAATGTGAGCACCATCTGAGTCAGCATCTGTTGTGATAATGATCTTCTGGAAACGACTTTTGCTTGGATCACAAAGATCGGACAGGCCGGCACCAATAACTGTACCCAGCAAACTTAGCTCTTTATGGGCAAGCATACGCTCTTCGTTAACACGAGCAGAGTTCAGAACTTTACCTTTCAAAAGCATGATCGCTTGATGGTTCTTATCACGACCTTTCTTCATCAGACCAGATGCTGAGTCACCTTCTACAATGAATAACTCACAACGAGTTGCATCTAAGGAGTGACATTCAACATAGTTACTGGCTTGAATTGGTTTCTTGGAACCAGATGGAGCATCATTGATCTGAACAGCTTTGGCCAGATTAACGTTACGTTCTGAATTACGGCGAGTGTTATAACGCATCGCTGCTGCATGACACAACTTATTAGCGATTTCTTGGTTCTTAAAGATCCACTTACGAAGATCCAGTTCAACAATACCTTGAACAAAAGATTCAGCGGTCTTAGTGGTTAAACGCTCTTTGGTCTGGCTACCATACTTAGCGTCTTTAATATAGATGCTAAGGATACCATTGATACCACGACATAGATCGTTTTCTTCAAACTTATAAGGATTACCTTCATCATCGGTAAATCCATAGTTGAAGAACGCCGAATAAATGGCTCTCTCCAAACCAATCACATGACGACCACCAGATTGGTTCAGGATAGTGTTAGTGAATGCATGAATGTTGCGGGCATATCCAGAACTGAAGCACAGCAGAGCTTGAACACCTGTATTATCTTCGTTCATATGGTCGATGAAAATATACTCTGGAGTATATACTTCTTCATCCGAATCAATCTTACGCACATGAGCGTCGAAATATTCTTTCCAGGTTTTGTAGCAGAACTCTTGAGTAACTGTTTCGCCGCCTTGTTCATAGGTAAACTCAACAATAGCCCCAAGGTTCAGGAATGCTAACTGCTGTAAACGGTGGCGAGTAGTTTCTACTGGGAACACACGACCGTAGCCTTCAAGGCTTGGAATGGTGTGATCAATGATGAAAGAAATCTCAGTGCCGTGAGCATTCAGATCACCAGTTTCAACTGCTGGTGGATCATACTCTGGATCTTTAACCCATGACTGATTAGCATCATCCCAATAGCATGAAACGCTATGTTCAGTATGCAGATGACGTTTCTTACCATCACGATAAGTAATTACGTCTAGCTCACGAGAAAGAGCATTGGCTGCAGTAATACCAATACCATGCAGACCGCCCGAGGTGCCGCCATAAGCAGAATCTTCAAATTTACCACCAGAATGGGGAATAGTGAAGATTGCTTTTAATGTAGACATGCCGCTTTCAGAGTTAATGCCGATAGGAATACCGCGGCCATTATCTATGATTGTAATGCGACCATTTTTCTCGCTAAGGATGACTCGAACTTTCGTTGCATAGCCGGCTTTAACTTCATCGAAGGCGTTCTCATAACCCTCACAACCCAACTTATATGCGACGAATTCAGTGTCACTGATATACATGCCAGGACGCTTTCTGATAGCATCTAGCGGACTAAGAACTTGAATGTTCTTATCGTCATAACTGTGAATAGTTTCGGACATCCTTAACCTCAATAAATAGGATTTACTTAATTAATATCCATATAATACGATTACTTTTGTCGTTATTTAGGCAGAAATAAGGGGCTATAAAAGCCCCTGTTAGATAACTACATCATATCTGAAACGACCCCTAAGTTATTTCAGTTACATCATAGTTAGGAGTTTAAGATTTACCATAAACTCGACGTACGGATTCTTGACGTATCTTGACATTATTTGGTGACACTGCAAAGGTGCGATCATGATCCGATGCACTCTCGGTAAAGCGTACCATTACCAATCCAAGTTCAACCTCGATCTTTACCAACTCAGCTGGGAAATAAGCCCCATTCGGTTGCCAGTAAACATCATGAACTTCTCCCATATGCCCTGACAAATCAGCAGCATCAGAAGACAACTTACCTGCAAGTGCTAGCGCGATATTCTTCGCTTGCCCAAGTAGGTCACTGATTGACGCGGAACCAAATAAACCACCACTGCTTTCTTTTAGAGTCTCAATGCTCATATTATTTTGATCCTAATCCCCAAGTAGGCAAAAGCCCTTTGCCGCATAGAGGTTTCATAAATACCCTACTATCAGTGTGGGTATTCTGCAACCATCATAATATACGATAAGGATATTTGCTACAATGTCCCAGATTTAGTAATTTTTTAAAATTACCAGCCATTAGATTTTCGTTTCAACTGACCACGCGCGTGGATCGGCAGGATCCTGACCATCTAAGTAACTAAGCTCAATGAAATATGGATTAATCACATCCAAATAAGCTAATTGTGCTTTCTCAGAACGTTCAGGTTCATTCAAACTAATATCGTAGAACGGCCGAAGGATAGCGGAACCCTTGGTGTGAACACAACATTTTTCCAGAGTCGTAATAGTTTCATTACAAACACTACAGATAAATGCAGGAGCATTCGCGCCCATAGAGAACTTAGCTTCACCAGCCGCCAACTTATCTGCCGCTACCGGGTTTTTAGTACGATCTACTGCAATGATGTTCTCAATGACTAAATACGGACCATCTTGAACAATCGAAGTCATCACGTTAACACCGATAGCTGTTTCCAGCTTATAAACGTGGTTGACTAGGATAGGTTTACCTTCAAAAGTGCGATAAAACTGGCACCCTGACTCGATACAGAATTCAGTTAAGAATTTGAACGAGAAGTTATGACCATTACGATTGGGCAGCTCTAAGGTCAAAGAACGTACCTTAGCGAACTGATAATCGTTTAGGTCAGGCGAGATATTGTATTTAGACGCCGCAGCCGCTAACCAGGAAAGATCCAGAAGCTTTTTCTGCAAACGACCAGGATCTGCCACTTTAGTTTCCAGACCCGCACGAATACTATTGCCACTCATCAGATGCAAAGGACTGGCTTCGACAAAACTGGCAGTAATAAAGTTCTTACTCATCTTTCTTTCCCTTGTCATAGAATGGGAGTTCATCCATAGGGTAAAATACCTTGGTCTGACCTCTCACAGGTTGATGAGGTTTGTTCTGAGTGTTTGCACTAGATGCGATATCTTCTAATGGAACAGCTTTAGTTACATCGCCAGTAATAAAATTCTTTGTCATGAGTGAGTTTCCTCTTGCATCTGCGTTTGAGCATTTTTAAGTTTCAATTGAGTCATGATAATCTGGAAGTTCTTTTCAGCGTTATCACCTAATTTCAAGGTCTTGATAAAGCTAACAGTTTCTTTCAAGTTATCATTGATGTTTTGATCGTCCTGCTGAGTATTTTCCAGCATGAATTCATTGACTTGTTCTGGAGTTAACTTGCCAATATCATCGCGCAATTTGATCAAGCGTTCAGTTATTGACTTAGAGGTGTCATCTAGCTTAACCAGATTGGTATTCACCATAGTAACATCTCTGACTTTTTTGTGACTTGTATCACGAAGGACGTCTGCAAGAGCCAATTGCAGAGACTTCTCAAGGATATCTTTACTTACTTTTCCTTGATTTGTCTTTTCATCTGAAGGATTAGTCTCCTTCGCGCTGCCATCCCCATTCTTAGCATCTTCTTCAATTTCAGATTCCTTAGTAATAGACAACTGCATTTTACTAATTTCATCTCTAGAGCGGATGTGTTTCTTCATTTCTTCGACTTTAGCGGCGAAGAAATCACTAAGTTTAGAATCAACGTTGTTATTAGCTTGCATCTCTTTATCTAAGATTTCAAACTCGTCTTCCGTAAGATTTTCATAAGGGACGTTTACACAGGCTAGATACAACTGGAACAATACAAATTGCCCTGGGATCAAATCCAGACGCATAGTTTCTGCTGTTCCTTTATAAGTGGTAAAGTAATTCAGAATCTGTTCTCTTTCCAACAACATGAAGTTATCGGTTGTAACTACGTTGATAAATGTCTTAGGATCAGGAGCGCCGATCGGACGATTATCATCCGTAATTAAATTGTTGGATTGCTGATAGCGTTGCATCAGTGAACGGTCTTTAGCATCTTGCATTAAGTTCTCTGTCTCTGCGACAAAGTCTACACCACAAGCAGATGCCCATGTACGAAGGGAGATATGCACACCAGATGCTTCTGCTTGGTTCAATAATGCAATATAATCTTGGTTGCCGACTGGAGTCAAAGGCTTATTCCATTGGAATGTTGGAATAATATATTGGCTGCTTCCTTTAACTCTAATTTTGTGATCCATCTCCGCTTTCGTGCGCTTAACGAAGTCATTTGCCTTGGCCATATTCAGACAAATATGGTTAGTCATGACTTGGTTTTCAATTTCAGTACGCAACGCTCTCAGACGTTCCAGGAAGATTGAGATCTCATTGTCACCGGAACGATAAGAAGATTCACCTGAGATAAATGACTCACTAAAGCCTAAAGCATTCATCTTAGCTGATTGCAAAGTACCCCATTCGTCAAATACTCGCCATTGGCCTTCATTGGCATTACCAATAGAATCAACCTGAACAGCCTTGTCTAAGACGATGGTAGAACCTACTGGATCCATWTCCGCTTCCATGAACATTAGAGCAATACTGTCTAATTGTTCTGGAGCCATCATTTCACCCTGTTCAGGGTCTGGAGAGATTAAGCGGATCGGACCTGCACGGCGGAAGGCATTCAATAAGTTAGCATTCAATAAGGCTGCTTCAAGCAATACCAAAGACAGGATTCGAGTATAGATCGAAGTCCCATTATAGTCATCAACGAATGACTTACGAGGTAGGTAGAAGGTCGAAGCATTATCAAGCTGAGTTGGTTGCATAGCAGCAGCCAACTGAAGAAGTCTTTTCGAATCTGGATCATCAATCTGAATATTTAGGTTAATAATCTTTTGAGCTAATACTGACATCTCACGTGGAGGTTGCAAGAATATTAGCGGATCTTGATTCGAGAGCGGAATTGGAAACGCTCGGATATGATCAGGGTTTTGCTGGATCAGATCGCTCCAGACACCTTTGGATTCATCAAAGGTTAAGAAACCGCACATCTTACCCAAAATCAAATAATCTCGAGTAAGATGTGGAAGCTTAGTCGTTAAGTCCAGATTGGAGAACGCATCTTCGTACAGGTTGCGGATGGCTGTATCTTGGAGGTTCCCCAATTGGAAATCACTCCACGGCATATTTGAGTACAGTTCAATAACTGCCCCTGCTGTAGAGTCATAACGATAAATCTGTCGGAAAATAGCATTCTGATGCAGCGGATTTTTTGGTAAATAGCGGTGAGTAGAATAGATATTAGTCATATCTATCCCATTCTCAGTATGTTGGTTAGTAGTGTAGTTACCTACACCGCCACCAGATCCTGAATAGCCCGAACTGTTAGCTACAATACCAGAACTACGAGCACGATGGCCTCTGATACTGTTTGATCCCGCCATTCTTGAACGTTGATTCATTGAGCCGCGCATGAAGTTCCCCGATTAAGACAATAATTCAGCTACTTGATAACCTTTATCAAAGTTTTCCAGAAGATTAACTTCTTTCAAAGCTTCTTTAACTGAATCCGTGAAATCAACAGCACGACACATGGTGCAGATGGTTCCAGGAATTTCACGGACTTTAACCGCGATGCAGGAGTTATTAGATTTGCAGATGATACAGTTGGTACGCTTTAAGTTCTGAAAAGGTAACAATTCATAACGTGGTGTAGCACCGGCACCGAAAGCTGCGGACACTTTGTTCGCTGGAATAATGTCCATCGCTACCATGACATCATCAAGACTGGCAAGCAATGGCACTTCTAATGAAGACAGTTTACGGCCACCCTTATAGATCTTATTACCTGAATTATTCAGGCGATCAAGACAAGCGGTTACTGTTTCGCCAGCATTCTTATACTGACGGTAGGCTTTAGAAGCATTCATAAACATGGGAGGTTCCTTAACATAATCTATCTTTTCTAATTTTACATGTATAAATCCGAGAATATTCACGAATTTACGATTCTATTGATTTTTGAGTAGGAATCCAATAAAATTGGTATATTATTGATTCTTAAAGTGAAATCATATGATAAGGGCGTTTGAATATCGACTATTCCCAACAGATATCCAAAGGGAAACTCTGCTGCAAAATGCAGGAAACGCTCGATTCATTTATAACCACTTCTTAGCAGAACTTCGAGATACTGGAGAATTTCTCAATAGTTATGCATTATCTAAGAAGCTAACTCAGCTTAAAAAAGAAAATGGTTTTGAATTTCTTAAATTATCTGAAAGCTCTTCTCTTCAGCATGTTGCTGGAAACCTTGGAAATGCTATAACTAGATTCTTTAATAAAGTATCTAAGTTTCCAGTCTTCAAGAAAAAGCAAGTCAGAGATTCATTCACTATCAGCAATCTTAATAATAACTGTAAAATCTGGAACCCTGCTTCCGAAGGTTGCAAGGGAAAACATCAGATTAAGTTAGCTAAATTGGGATGGTTCCGATATAAAAGCCACCGACCTATTCCAGAAAATTCTAATATTAAGCGAATAACTCTCCGATTGAAATCAGATGGTCATTGGTATTGCTCAATAGTTACGGATACTGGAATTATCCCAGAAGTCGTTAATCCTAAATCATCTGTTGGAGTAGACTTAGGATTAAAAGACTTTCTCACCTTGTCTAGCGGTGAGAAGATTTCTTCTCCAAAACATTATCATCTTGCGCAAAGCAGATTAAAATATCTCCAACGTTCTATGAGTCGAAAAGCCAAAGGCTCTAACAATTGGAATAAAGCCAGAAGAAAAGTTGCTAAACTTCATTTCAAGATAGCTGCACAAAGAAAAGACTTTCTTAATAAGTTAAGTTTCGCCATTGCTACGAAATATGACTTAGTAACTCTTGAAACTCTTAATGTTGCAGGGTTATCTAGAAACCGTCGATTGTCTAAATCAATAATGACATCTGGATGGTCGACTTTTAAAAATATGCTTGAATATAAGCTAGCTGATCAAGGTAAATGGTGGTGCTATGCTTCTCCATTCTTTGCTAGTTCTAAAATTCATGCATCTTCTGGTTATAAGAATACAGAGTTAACCTTGGCTATTAGGTATTGGCAATGTCCTGAAACTGGAATCCAAGTAGATCGCGATATAAATGCTGCTATTAACTTAGATCAATTGGGACAACATTGGTATCTAACTGACCATTTATTAGATTCGAACGCTTATCAAAATGCGATTAAATCTAAAACTTTACTAAGTTTGAATCTACCGAAGCCAGAATCGGAAAGAGCGGCCTAGCCGTAAACGCTCAACAGATATCAGATTGTGCACGTAGGCAACTGAGGTTGAGAAGCAATTATGCAACTGAGACCGCTTGTTTGGGGTGCTTTATCGTTTATTAGTTGGAGTTCGTAATCTCCGAGAAGCGCCATAGGATGTTCCAGCTGAAGAACTGATTGAAGATGATTGAGTTCCACTCACACCCGAACGTAAACGTCTAGCAGTCTGAGCGAATATAGAACCTTTACCCTTCTTAGCACCACGTTTCTTCTGAGTCTCCCAGACTTCTTTTAGATTTTCTTTCTCATTGGCGAGAATGATATCTAATAAAGCCCATGCACGGAATCCATCATCGGAACCTCGTACTGGCTTATGCAGTTTATTGCGACCATCACGAACGGTCTTAGCCTGCAATACTAAACGGGCAATTGGTGATTCAATCGGAGGATGTTTATTAGTAGGTTCCGCATCCAGCTTAGGTATCTCACATTCTTGGTTGAATATGCGAGCAYGTAGCAATTTAAAGTCTGCATAAGTTGGTGAGTATTTCCAAGCTTCTAGGCCGGAATCTCGAGCCTGTTCTAAGGTAGATGTAGAGTTCCAACGGTCGGCTACAAAATACACGATATTATAGGGATCTTTCAGAACCTTTCGGACAATGTCAGATACACTCTCAAAACTAACCGATATTTGCTGACCATCAGGGCTTACTTTAGGCTCGATCTCAATCTGAGCTTCAAGAACTGACTTTTCGCGAGCAAAGTCATAATAGCCCCAACTGATAGAATAAGAGTTATCTACTTCGCCGGCGTCAATTGATACTACGCGAGGATAATCAACATTGTGTGGATGACAAGACAATATAACTGGAGTTATATAATGATAAACAGAAGTACCTACACGTTTCTCGAAAGTCTTAAACGTGTAATTAATAGCGTTCTCGAAATCATTACATAAAGCATTTACTGACTCTGGTTGAGTCAAGAATGCACCAGAAGCTGTCGGCGGGTTAGCACCGAAGTCACGCCAGAACTTAGTCGGATCTTTAAGCATTTCGCTCTTAAGATCTTCTTTGGTGATTGTTGGATTGATTTCCCAAGTAGCATAATGGAAGCCAAAAGTTTTGGTTTCTGGAATCTTAGCATTTTCTAACAAAGGCATAATCGGATCATCTTCTGACTGTGGAGAAGAAATGTTGAACATCCAACCGCGAAGCGGGTCATGATCTCCACTTTCAACACGACGGTTAGAAGATGATCTTACGGTACGAAGGGAGTTGGCAATGGATTGATAACATTCTTGTCCGGAGTTGACATAATCATCTCCTGAGTGGAACCAGCCTAATTCATCCATCCCACCCATGAATCGCGTTTTACCACGAAGGCGGGCAGGGTTAGCCGCTTCGAACGTTAGACCCAATGCTTTATTTCGAAAGTGGAGAGATTCACCCAGACGACGATACATAACATCGCCAGATTCATATTCTGCTTCTTCCAATACTTGAACGTATTCTTTCATCCAATTACAAGAATCATACATGTCCAAGAAGTTCTGCCAAAGAGTTTCAYCTGCTTGAGCCTTACTAGTCGCTACGAACGTTCCGCGAATAGTTGTCGCTGCTAGATCAAAGTATTCATAAGGCATACCCTCAATGGTCAGATACTGCTGGAGAACATAGTTGGCTATCATTGCTGTGATAGCGGTCTTACCTGAATTATGAAGAACCAGACCATTCTCACAACGGAAGGTTTTATGGCCGACAATTTCAAGATCAAAGAGGTTAGCTCGCAGCTTAACTTTGTCAATGCGGGTTATTTTGCGGAATGGGGTATCCCAACTCTGCACATAATCACCTACTTTTAAGTTATTTGCTGATTCTAAGCGAGATTCTCCATACATAAATACATTAGAGTCACCCACAATAACCCATTGATGGTTATCTGAACAAATTACTGGCTTAGTAATACCATCAAAGTATAACTTAAATACTCCGGGTTGCACTGAGCCGACCACTTCTTTAACGATAGCCGGAGTTCTATCAGTTGGATCTGATGGAGATAACCAATCACCTGCTCGCACATTTTTCAATGCAACCAGAGAACCATCCATCTTAAAAACGCGCAGTTCTGGATCTAAACAACGCTGACCAGCAACACCAACAAGTTCTTGATAATCTCTTAATAAACCTTCTTTACGGAAATCGGTCTTAGTTCGCTTACAAGCAGGACATTTGCCAAATTCTAAAAGCTGAACTTTTGAGAAAATAGTTTCGAGATCCATACCCCACATATCACGAACTACTGCCATATCTGAGCAATAAGGACAATAGTCCTCGAAAAGGTTTATTAAGATCTGCGCTTGACGAGCATATGGTTTGATTTTCAGATAATGATCATCACGAACAAAGCGAATGATGTTCGGACACTTCTTAAGATCTTTTGTCTGAATAGCCAATCTGCTTGGATCAAAGTCAGTTATAGCGAGATCTTCAAACAGTCGATCCATATCAAGAAAAGCAGAATCTTCATTTAAGAATCCGCTAGATAGATCTTCGAAGGAATTGGCTACTGGAGACGACATAAGAAAGCCCTAGGATATAGTAATCATGATTGCCAAATTAGCAAATTCATCTGCATCATCGCATTGAATATTATTGCTAGTCATATTGAGAGTAGTCTTATTGCGAATCTCTTGTGCATCTGCTTTAGTTCGCCAGATGACTAAATTATCATTTATGAGTGAGATGAAGATATGATCTTCATCGTTAAATATAGAAGCATTACTCCGAAGAATAGGAGCCAAAGACAATACTAATAATCGTTGTGCTGGTTGAACGCTATCTGAATTTAAAATAGCTCCATCCTCTGACAAACGAATATGGCCTTGTAAACAACCATCAATAATTACATCAATGCAAGAAGTTTCAAGGTCAAAGGTGCTCTGAAGCTTGAATCCAGTATTAGATGCTTTAAGATAACCTAATAACATTCTTATTCCTCCGAAGCAGTTGCAGCATTGGCAGCTGAGGTTCCGAGCACGACAATTGGATCCACACCTTTAAGCTCACATAATTTCAATATACCCGTGTGGAAACGAGATTTTAGCTTTGATTTAGTTAATAACCCTAATTCATAGACTATTCTCTCTTTAAAGTCGGCTTCTCGTCCAGGAACAATTACACCGGACACTTTGCCAAACTCAATAATATTGTTGAACGATTGCATATTATCTCGGAACAACATCAATGCTAGAGGGTTCAGGACTTTCTTGGTAATCTGTAATGCTTCATCATCCGGACTAGACATCTTGATGACGTTATTCACGCTACCCTCCAGTTTAGACAATACTGAGAGATAAGTATGAATTGATTCAGAAGACATATCTGAATCCAGCTCCAATCGGAACTTTTCCATCCTTGCAGTGAATTCATGCAACTCTTTAACGTAACGATTGACTAGAGCTCCAACTGGAACAGCAGCTTGACGATTCAGCACACATTCTTTAACATGATGTTCGATATCTTCAACAGTTAAGTCGAATTGCATCGCAACTTCCATATAAGGAATCTGTTCTAAGAATATCATTTCTTCAATAACCTCGAGAGTTTTACGAGGTTTAGCGCAAACCATACAATCCATATGCATAGATGCTAGCTGAGAAATAATCCCCATCTGATCAGCAAGGTTAGACTTTGCATCGAACAATTCTGCAATAGTAACCCCTTGCTGAGCCATCTCAGACAGAACGCTTTTTGTGCGAGTCTGCTTAGTGGCTGGTGGAGTGATATCTTTCATCTCAACTTCGGTGAAATCCGCATCCACAATTTCAGCTTCTTTCAGAGCCTGCTGCATGAACACGTGCTGTTCCAGTGGAGTTCTAGGTAACATGAGGTTTTTGATCCCGCTTTAAGTGTTAGATCAGGCCAAGGCTGGCAGCAGCAATGTCTTTAGGGGACATGTGCTCAGTTTTAGCATAACCGGCACTTACTTGAGATACTTTGAGCAGTACTGAAGGGTTTACAAGGTGATCGCAACCCAGCACAGAGTTGGTAACAACAGCTTGAGAAGCAGTGATACGCTTAATGACGCCGGCAGTCTGAATAGCATTGTGCAGATAAACAACAGTGTCACCTGCCTCTGCAAAAGGAACTGCGGTTTGTTCACTGGCAGCACGCATAGTAGTCAGCACATTGCTGGCTTGCAGATTGCGACGCGGAGTAAAATCTTCTTTAGAAGTAACCTGAAGAGTGGTATTAGCAATAACCAAGATTTTGGCAGGTTCGATATCAAAGCCAGCACGAGTACAGATGGCGATAATTTCGGAGCGAGTCAGGTCATATGCAGTACCATTAGATACTTGCAGCAGATGTTCCCGTGAAGACAGGGAAGCCATAATGGTAGCGAAAGCGCGCATTCAAAAAATCCTCATATGAATTTAAAGTAAACTATCACTTTAATTCTAACGGGATTTCTACACGTTATTTCTGGTCGGAGGGATTCTTATTTAATTTAGCGAACAATTCTTTCAAAACTGGATTATTCCCAGAGTATTCTTTGGAATTTATACTTTCAGTAGATTGGGCTTGTTTGGGGAAATTAGCAGAGAAAAGGGTTATAGAGTGGATTTGTTTTCGTGCGAGGGATAACTTTTGCTTAGCTTCTTTTTCAATCTGCCGGCGTCGCATATCTAAGAGCTCAGTAACCTGAGTCCTTTTACGAAGCTGTAGATAAGGTTCTGAACGTTCTTGCTGATCCAATAAGTTGCTGAGTTCTAACAATCTTTGGAGTCTAGCATTAATATCTTCTGAAGAGGCCATATACGAACAACTCCGTAAGGTCTTACTTTAGAATACGATATACCTTAGGACATCTATATATTAGCGGAAGCACAATCTAGAATTTGGTTGAAGATTGATTTTGAAGATTTKAGTTTCCAACTAACCCTCAATCCATAATAAAATTGATAATCTACTTTTCGGGATATTCGGAAGCCCCAAAGCCGGAAGCGAAGCTGAAGGCCAAGGGCTGTAGATTATTCTGATAGATTATCAATTTATTGGCTTCCGCAGGAAGTCATTAGATGATAGACTCTAATAACTAAAACTATTTACTTTATTATTTATATATAGAGTTATCCTAGATTCTAATTATAAGTTTATAAGCCGACATCCCGCCTTCCGGCGTTAGCCGAACCATTAACCTAATCTAAATAGTCTACTTCCGCCTACCGGCTAGCAGACAATTAGATTTAGTTAATTTAGGGTTTATGAGATATTGGCTTCCTATAAAAACCACGGAGCGAAGCGGAGGGAGTTGGATAACCTTGAATAGATTTTTGTGTGGTGAGCTTTTGTGAATCTGGGTGATATAGACTAGGCTTTGCAAACCGAGATGTTAAATTTTACAGAGGATTTGATGCGGATTTATACCTGAAAATGTATCGTCATATCCAGACAAAATGTTCAAGATTGTTTTCTAGGAGGTCTTGCTACATATATAGTAATTCAGGTAAAAAATCCCCTCCGAGAAAACCAAGGAGGGGTTATAGAAGGTCGTTCGTTTGGCAAGGTTTACTACACACACAGCGTTTACAACAACAAAAAAGACAACTAATAATACTGGCAAATCTCAGCATTAATCTTAGAAGTTACGCAACTTATCTTTTGTCGCATTACGAATCAGAATCAGATCTTCTTCAGATGATCCACGTTTAATTGCTGAGAAATAATCAAACATGGCTGCATACAACTTCTTATACTGCAATTTATTCAGAGGCACTAAGGTTTCTAATGGAACTTCTTCTGGACAACATTCGGAAAGTCGAGAGAAGAAATCTTTAACAGCGAACCATTTAGATGACTTAGCCTCGGTAACTTCTGATCTCCATATAGATTGGAGATTGAATGTTGATACCTCTTCCAGTGGTAAATTGTCGATATCGCTTTCCAAAGAGAAGTCATAAGCTTGAATAGCATCTTCTGGATAAACTTCTTTCTCTGCTTTGAGATATGCTGGAAGCTTAAAGGTATCTTCGTGAGGTTCTTCTTCTTGTATCTCTTGATAATTCTCTGGATACCATTCTTTGAACTTCGGTTCCAGATCATCAATGATAGCTTGTAGAACTCCCTGATGAGATTTGAGAGTCTGGATCACCGACAATGGATTGTTAATTTTACCGCTAAGTTTATTGATACCAGTAAGGACACTCAGGTTAACAGCTACACGTTGTTGCCAGACAAGATAATAGGCTAGCAACTTCATTGTGGCCTGCAACACCTGTTCCTTGGTTAGCTTTATGCGTTTCCTCATATCTAAGTTCTCAGAGAACAGTGCAGTCATCTCAGAATATCCAGATGTCTTACCATAATTCTTGAACTCTCGAGTCCACTCAAGCCACGTTAATTCTTCTTTGTCTGTATGAGTGATTGCATCRAAAGCGATATAGATATTGCCTTCTGCGGTCAGTTCAGCGTTAAATTCTGCTTTAGACTCATATTCACGATGTTTCAATTGAATATTGAAGCTAGCTGCTTCTGCCATATCAATGTCGATCACATTAGCGGTATTCAGATTCACAAACTCTGATTGAGCTATGAATGCTAAAGAACTGTCTTGACGGTTAGCACGCAGACGACCGAACGCTTGGTTCAGCATAATATTCTGACGAGCTAAGTTGATACCATTATTGATAATAGTCACGCTTTCAAAGCGAGGATTCTCTGCTGATCCAAAGTTGATATTGATCTTGCGAATGAATGTTCCGCAATCACGTCCTTGGAATAATAGCAAAGAGGATATATTCTGGGTTTTAGTTGTACGGAGAGTAGCACAGTTGAAATCCTTGTTATAGAGATCGTTGCTACCAACTTCATCACCAAAGTATTGCTTGAACACTAAATCAGTGATGTTCTTGTTCTCAAAGAGTTTGACAACTTTCTGTTTAACTTCTTTAACATCGAAGATAACGTGCTTGATATTCTCAGGCACTTCGATCTCTGGATGCATAACTTGTAGAGCACCCGTCTTCAGATTAAGTTCTTCACTTAACATGCGGCGAATATATGGAACAGCTGCATTTGGTGGCAACTGAGCCATACTATGCTCATACTTGTTATTGATAGTACGAATCAGTGTTGGCTTAAAGTCCGACTCACGATAAATAACCATGTCCGGCTTTTTACCAACAGTGTGGTAGCTATCAAAGAAATCATCCGCAGAGATACGCAGTAATGATCCCGCAAAGTTCTCATAACGCTCCGGCAATGTCTTGCTCATATTCACAGTTAATACTGTTTCATTAAGAGCTGCAAACACTGGGAAAGTTATTAGGTCATTATCTTCGATAGTAGAGCTACCCAAGAAGAACTTAGAACTTCTGCTCTTCAAGCGTACTGTAGTATTAAACTGATAGAAGCCTTTCGCTTTAGACATCTTCTGAGAAGAAGCCAAATTCTCGAATGCTGGTTTATAAATAGCTTCAAGAACCTTGAAGAACGCCCACTGAGTACGTCCAAGACCTTGTAGCTTTTTCCAATCTAAATGATCGAAAGCGGCAGAACTGATCAAAGGATAATGAGCTTTCAAGACATCTAAAGTACGATCTCTTATTTTCCGGATTTCACTGATCTCGCCATTATGGTAGATAGTTTCTTCCATTTCAGTCTTAGGGATAGTATTGACAATCTTAACGGCCTGCTCATATGTCAAACTGCTTTCAGAATCAGTAATAGATTCAACAACATCTTCTTTTTCRGGAAGAGAGAATTTCTGATTCTTATTGAACGCTTCTTGAGTTACTTGGAATTTATTCTCATTYAATGCAAAGATAAGAGATTCCAGAGTAGCATAGAACAAATCCGTTTCTAAATCCGATCCATATTCGTGATAGCGATTAGCCATCCGATACAACCAAGAATCATTCGAATTGATATTGATCTGATAGCTGTCATTAATGAAGTTCAGATCATCTTCAACAATATGGAATTTCTCACCGATAGGTAATAACTTACCAAACAAGTTCTCGGAGTTACCCATAGTGGTAATGATTACTTTATGATTCGGGAAGCCTTTTTTAGCATCAGCTAAATGATTGTTATATTCACATTCATCTTTCGGCTTACCGCAACCAGAACATTGACCTTTAGCACTGGACAACATCTGATCACCACAGTTAGCTTCCATAATTCTGACAATATTATCAGAAGATTCCAGAGCAGATTGGCGCTTAAAGTTATAATGACCTTCTGATTCAACAATCGCAAAGTTCTCTGATTGACGCCCCCAAGATAATACAACTTCATCACGGAGAAGCAATTTAGCTGGAATATTGTTAAAGTTAGGAACCACAATAATGATTCGTTTATCTTCAGCAAATACGGAACCATTACCGTCTAAATAGCTAGTCACTTGGTTGATCAAATCAGAAGACTTACCAGTTCCTGTCGGAGAACAGTCAACAACGAAAGGGAAAGCTTGAGCTTGTGGGAAGCGAAGATCTTTCAGAGATTGAATCTTCTGAAGAGCACAACCAGCTTCATTAGCTCGATGTTTAATATCGAACAATGTAGATAGGTAATCTGATAATTGTTCTTGAGTGCAATCACAATTAGTAATGAAACGATGTTCTACTAAAGAGGTACATTCTCCATAGTAAAGTCCAGTTATCAGATTACCTTGACTATCAAATCCTTGATCGAATAAGATATCGCCTTTACTCACGAATACCTGATCAGATGTAGAAGGGATTGTCAGATTATGTTGAATTTTGAATAGACTGCCAGCACTATTGAAATGGCCTTTATTCAGAAGTACAGTTACGTGCGCCGCCTCGAAGTTATGAGCAGAGAAGAATTCGAGAAGTTCACTATACTTTTGAATATAGTCCAGAGATGGGAAGCAGATAATATTCTTATCTTTAATCTCGGATAAATTCTTAGGAGTACCCACTGTAAAGAAAGTCGGCTTATCAGAATCTAATGAGTTGTAGTTAACCGCAAGAGTTTCTTTAAGACCTAGCCAAACAGCTTCTTTAGAGTTTGATAGACCACTAAGAGTAATAGCAGATGGATAACCTGCATCTGAATTATAGACAGTAGCTACCAAATCAGTATCCCGACAATCGGCAATATCTAAAATCAAATGTGTATCGGTTATAGAAAGGGCTGGAGTTTCGTTAAAGAACGAATAAATAGAGCGGATTCCTTCTTCAGATAAGCCTGCTACCGGTAAGGATAAGCGGTTATCTTGAAGAGCTAATAAATAATGATTGTCTGAAAGTTTCTTACCATACATGTTCAGCAAAGTGACTACTGATTCATATGCCTGAAATACAGAAATTGACTTGGATTTACTAGGTAATTTAGCGGTCGAATCCATATGAAGTAACTTCTTGATTTTCTTTAAAAATTTAATTACGATTAAACGTTAGTTATGGCAAAAGAAAGCCTGAGTCTAATCGGCTGATTCCGAAGCAAACATCTATTGAAGGAAGAGATGGTTGAACCTTCGGCCCGTAACATGCTAAGTGTTCACGTTTAAATAAAGTTTCACTCTCAATACGAAGCGTGTAACGGAAATAAGTGTATACCTGATTAGGAATGATTTCGCTTAGCCAGAAGCAATCATCTGCATTTGAACCTTCCTCTGAAATGAACCCTATAGACATCTTTGAACACTTACCATTAAGTGCTCCAAATGCTCTTACTTTTAAATTATTACGACCCCTAACAACTGGCACGGTTTCCACAATGCCTAATGGATCATATCTGACAATAAGTTTGCCAGCAGTCTCAGATAATCCAGACATAATCCAGAAGTCTGTACCGGTCTCAGGGAAGTCTTCTTCCCACTCAACCATTGACCCCGAATAGAATCCGAGAGCAGCTTTATTATAATCCAATTTACCCATAATACGTCGCATCATTACCAGATTGGAAGCTCGGATAATTGAGTTGAACATGGGCACGCGGATATTAGTTGGGTTATTTCGATCATATATAACTGAGTTCAGAACCTTTCCTTTCGAATCGCAATTCTCAATTTTTAGAAAAACGTCATAATTCTGTTGGAAATAAGATGCGAAAGGAAAGACCAGATAATAAGGACAGCCGACTTCAACTTTAATTAGGTCACTCACATACTGAGGAGCACAGATTAAATTACTGACTTGAGTCTGACTAAAATTCAAAGAGTCTAAAGAATTGACCGTCTCAACTTTATAAATATCCCCTTCATGCGACACGATATTAGCAATAGTCAAAGTAGAGGTATTACTCAATTGGATAACGTCACGCTCAAACAATTTCTGAGTTGTCTTAATAGTCATTGCACGATCACCAGTAATGATCATGGATTCTATTTGTTTAGCAATACTACGAAACTGAGAACTTTCGGGGGCATCTTTGCGGAGTGCTGGAGTAATATAGACAATACCTTGCTGGATGCTAGAGATCTCATATTGATCTCCTTTAAAGGCTAGAGTCTCGCCAACTTCAGGTTGAGAGGCACCCTTAAAGATCAGACTTGCTAAACCGGCGGAAGATCCTTGATCTAGAATGTAGCTTTGATCTGGAAGCAGTAAACGAGCCTTAGCCTCAATGCGAACAAAGTTGCGATAAGTGCCAGTCAGATTTGGATCTACATGGTAAGCCAATCCGCGGTTAACTGTCAGAATATTCGAGATAAGTGGAACATGCTGATTAGCCATCAAGTTGATTTGTTTTACGCTTTTAGACATAATCTCGAGATATCCATTAATTAACTTACTTTCACTATTCTACCTAGAGTTTTCGTATATAAATATTGGAAGTCACGATTAGGATATTTCTATGCGAGTTTGGTTTGTTCCAATTGAAGAGTTATCGGATGCCCATGTTCTTGGACAGCATCGAGAATTGCACATGTTAGAGTCTATGTTCTTGCATCCTCGATTCCAAACGCATCCGCTGGTTTTATTCTTTATTGATAAACAAGAATTCATTAAAGATCTGCATGACCGCTTAGTAGATGAATTGTTCTATCGTTTCGGTAAGACGACTCCAAATCTTCATAAGACTGAATATCGGATTATTGGTAGTGATCCGGTTCCATGGGTAGCTCTTCCGACATTAGTTTGGTTTGATATGTATGATTTGAAGATCAGATATGATCTCGCGCCGTGGAAGTTTAGATGGACTAAGCGAGAAATGCCAAGCTATATAACGAACAATCACGTTTCCTTTGATATTGGAAGCGACCTGCCACCAGCTTATCTGAACGCTGAGTAATAAAAAGGGGCTCTCGCCCCTTAATCTTCTGAATAGCTTAACTGCTTATGTACTTTGACCGGCTTCATACCGCTCATTTTAGCCCAGATCGCTTCCATTTCTTCATCACTTATTGGTTTAGTTCGTTTACTAGGATTAGGATTTTCGGAAGCTGGGAAGATATCGTTCACACTAAGGAACGCTGAGATGGTCGCTTCCAATTCTTTGTTCCACGCCTGCTTATATAGGCCATAGAGCATATCAACTTCAAAGAACTGAGTAGGTGTCAACTCATACCATTTCTGCTTACTTTTACCATAACGGGTATAGTAAACAGTATGAGCATTGAGAACTTTAAGAAGAATCTGAGTTAGCAAAGTACGCTCAAATATTGTCTTAACCGGAAAACAGTATTGATATACTTTTTCTTCTGAATCAACCAGATCTTCTAATGTCATCTCGTGCTTGGCAAGAAGCTTTTGCAGTAAGCTCTCAGCGTTATCTTTCTCGCCACCAACACCTTTTAATGCCAGCTCATAGATCTTCTTGAGCTTTACTAAAGTACGCTCATTCGCCATCTTTCACATCCTTGGAGAAAACGATTTTGATATCATGCTTCATAACCAATTCACGCATTTTACTGAACATTGTTTCCATACAAGCTTTTTCTTCGGGAGAAAGCTCTGGGAATTCGGTAGATGGATAATCTACGAAACGCATTGGATTTTCTTTCGTTGATTCAGAATATACACTTTGAAGTTGCATTGATTCTGAATTAGTCAGACGCTTTTTAACGATGTCTATCCGGATATTATTTGGATCTTCTTTAGGTATTTGAGGAATTTCTATAAGGTAATCGGCACTTGTCTTCGTACGACCACTAACAGTTGCACCATTCGATAAAAAGCTATCACGAACAAACTGCATCGAAGTATTATTAGAATCCAGAGTAACACCACTGGCCAGAACACGTTCTTCCAGCTTAGAGGCATCTATGTCAAGCATTTCTAAAGGTACATTACCGCGAACCGACATTGAAACTCCGCTCGTCCCATTAAGCTGAACGCCTTCGAACAACTTTAAAGGAAACGCTACGAATTTATTACCGGCAGCTGTTTCAATAGTAAGGTTGCCAGAGGTAAGACTTTCGTCTAAAGCTTTATCTAAATCTTTAATATCTGATGCTTTAATAATAGCCATAATTAGCACTCCAATAATGAAATCAATTCAGGATGTTTAAGTAACACCTCGGTTACTTTCTCAGAATGCTGCTTAAAGAATTTAGCTCGATTACCGCCAAAATATAAGCCAGCTTCTAGCGCACGTTTGAAGAAACCTTCACTAGGTAGTGTACTTTTGTTGGAAATAACCACAGAGCTAATAAGAATTCCAAAACGATGCAAAGATTCTTTATCAGCTTGTTTCATTTTCTTATGAGAAATACTGTACGACATACCTATTTTCCAGTTCAAGTTGTTCTATTATCTTTATATACGAAATAAACAATAAAAAGGCTACCCGAAGGTAGCCTAATGTTCGATCAACTAATGGTCAGACACCATTAGGGAACCATTTATCATTGATAGTTTTCAGCTTACCATTGGCAGTGATTTCGTCGATGGCTTTATTGAAACGTTCCAGCAATGCAATATTACCTTTACGGAACATCATGCCATAGCCGATACCGAAATAATCAGGATCAGTTACTTTCTCACCGGCAGTCTTAAGAGTTGGATTAGTTTTCAACCACTCTTGGACAACCGCAGTGTCAGCAAAGATAGCATCCAGACGACCGTTCTTCAGATCCAGTAATGAATCATTCCAGCTGGCATAAGCCACGGTAGTCACCTCTGGGAATTTATCATTGATATAACGCTGATGCGTTACACCATTTTCCATACCAACCTTCTTACCTTTCAAATCAGCAAAATTCTGTACGGTACTATCGCTTCTTACCAGCAAAATAGCCGTATTTTTGAAGTAAGGTTTGGTAAATTCAACCTGCTTCAAACGTTCTGGCGTAATATCCAGACCAGAGACCGATGCATCATAGCGACGGAATTTAAGGGAAGGAATAACACTGTCCCAGATTTGATTCGTGAAAGTACATTTGACTTTCGCGGCTTCACAGAGAGCATTGGTCAGATCAATTTCATAACCAACAATCTCATTATGTTCGTTCACCCACTCAAAGGGAGGGTACGTCGCGGTAGTTGCAAAACGAACTACTTCTTCTTTGGCTACAGATAAGCCGCTACACATTAATAGGCTAACCGCAATAGCAGCCTTCAAGACTTGTTTAATCATTGGAGATATCTCGCTCTGTTTAGAATTGTACATTTATATACGAAGAAACTTTAAATTTAAACAATAAGAAAGGGCGGAAAAGTCCGCCCTTTCTCTAACGCTTAGTTATTAACTTAGCGCTTTGTACCACGGCTCACGCCGGCAACGTTGGTCAGTGCATAGGCCAACTGTTCGCGGATAAACCAGCCACGCCATGCTTCACCATCGTCGGTGCCGTCGACTTCACTTGAGGTCAATTCCTGACGGGTCAGGAGTTCACCCAAGAACTCAGGGTTAGCGATGAAGTAGAAGTCGCTTGGTTTAACCACACGCAGTTTAGATTCCAGATACGCATCGGTAGTGATGTCGCAATCCAGCATCTTAGCTACTTTACCGGTCAGAACCATGTCGTGCTTCTCGATCGGAGACATCCACTGATAGAACTCAGCGTTGCCCATGATCTCAGTCCACAGGTTGTTAGCCATCAGCAGGTCGTTCACTGGCAGGCCACCGGTGTTCTGAACTTTCTGCAGGCCGATGGACAGGACTTGCGGAGTCAGAGTTGGGAAGATCACGTGCTGACCGGTAACACCGACCGCTGCGTCGAACAAATTAATCAGGCGACGATCTTCGCCAACCATGATTGATTCCAGACCATCTTCAGCTTTTTCATCCAGGATTTCAAAGCCTTCTTCGAACAGGCTACGTTCACTGATATGAATGTTCGCCGCAATGGTGTTCGTTTCGGGGAAGGTATAATTACCCTGATGACGACTTTCTTGCACGCGAGATTCCGGACCGACTGTCAGAGAGATTACCTGGTTTTCACGGATACGAGAACGTACAGGTTCGCCTGGCTGTAAGCCACGCTCTTTCAGGAAGCGGCGCAGGAAGCCGGCACGATACGCAGTTGTACGGATGGAGTCAGTCAGACCGGCACCGATGATACCGAAGTTGCCGCTATTGCTATCGCCGTAAGCTGCTTGCAGCTGAGCGAAGGTTTCTTGTTTGGCTTTGGTACGCGCTTGGATGGTATTTACATCTTCGGAGATGGTGCCTTTTGCATGAGCAGCCATCAGACCCGCCTGAATTTTCAGGAGTTCCTGAATGTTCGCGGCGTTGATGTTACCTTCGTTGTTTACCAGAGGGTTATTAGAAGTACCAAAACCCAGAGACAACGCGGTAATCAATGGGTTACCGGCCAGACCGCCACCCAGATTTTGTGCGACAAATTGCTTTGACATGATAGGATCCTTACTTAGCCTGATCAGACAGGGAAGCCAGAGTTAAATTGCCAAGCGCATTCAGGCTAGAAGCCAGCGCGGTCAGGCGTTTCGGGTTGCCAGCGTGCGCATTGATATATGCGGTAACTGATGCACAGGCTGCGTTCAGATCATCATCGCCGTCTTCGGAATCATCTTCCAGAGGCAGATCCAATGCGTTCAGAACAGCAGGGACAGCATCGGCCAATTGATCAGCCAATTCGTCACTTGCGTAGAACGCAGTCTGAATGGTTGATGCACAGGCATGGATTGCAGCAGCAACGATTGACTCTTCGCGATGATGCTCACCGACCAGCAGACAAGCCAGCACAGAGTTCAGACCGGAAGTAAATGCAGTCAATGCACTGTCTTCGTCGTCTTCATCTTCATCATCCAGCTCTTCGAAAGCTGCGATAACTTCAGCAACGCCAGCTTGGATCTGACGACCCTGTTCCGGATAAGCTGCTGCCAGAGCGGTCAGGTCAACGGCTTCAACAGCAGCCAATACCATTGCGTCGTCAGCAGTCAGTACCAGAGCAGCACAAACACGCTGGGCGATCTGGGATTTAATCAGACCATGCTCAGTACCAGAAGCCTTGCTTGCTTTAACGCGAGCGAGCGATGCTACCAAACGTTCGTTAATTGATGGTTTCATACTGATTTAACTCCTACCTTACCAGATGAAGAAGCCAGAGATGCCCAGAACCGGATTCAGTGCGGTCGGTTCAGAGACAACGCGTGCTACAGGGGAACCACGTTTAATTGTGGTAGGAGTACCATCGGCCGCTACATAGATCGGAGCGCTGACGGTATATTCGGCCTCAGTATCGAACAGGTCGGTTTCAACACTAACGCGACCGGTAGCGAATTCAACTGAGCCATCGTTACCGGTAACTTGGTTAGCAAAGTCAATTGGCAGACCAGATTTTTGAACTTCCAGCATGCTCATGGCATAACGGTAAGTTACAGTAACAACATCTTTATCGGCCAGATCAGCTGCGGCAGATACAACATTACCGATCAGAGTTGGCGCGTCGACTTTTTTGTTGGAGGTTACGTTGAAGACTTTAATAGAGTCAGCAACCGCACCAACGCGGGACAGGGTAATGGTTTTGTCAGATGCAACAACGTGCTGTTCTTCTACAACAGTACCGAAACGTTTCGCGATAGCACGGATATGTGCAATACCGACAACTTCTTCGTTATCTGCGCCAGTAGCGATTGCAACGCCAGAGGTGCCATCACCCAGACCAACACGCTTCAGGAAGTAAGAATCTTCCAACGGCAGGCCGGAAACTTTAGCTGTACGGAACAGCTCAACTTGTGCATTAATATGGTTTAACATATTCGGTGCTCCAATTAATAGCGAGAAAACGCTGCAGCAGCACTAGCGCGCAGTTCGTTTTGTGGGGCAGGAGCTTCCGGCGTAATAGGCAGGATAGCTGATGCCGATACTTTCTGCTGGATGTTGTTACCGCTAGCCAGACGAGCACGTTGTTGCTGTGCAGCGGCAGTTAGAGGGGCATCGTTTGCAGGGCTGAGTGCGCTTGGATTCAGGTCGCGAGCTTCCATATCATTCAGCATATCTTCAGTCGCTCTCAGAGCCGAAGCATCCATACCCATGTACTTATCCTGCTGAGCGCGGATAGTTTGCATAAAAGTTGGGAAGTCTTCGAACATTGCAGTAACGACTTCGGAAGGGTTCGCAACTTTCTGCGCGATCAGGTGAGCCATTACAGTCTGCTTCAACGGATCGTGAATCAAGTTTTTGTGAGCTGCTTTCAGAGCCAGATCCAAACAGTGGCTTGCGCGAAGGCTTTCGTTCTGCACATGTGCCTGAATGTTCACTTGCTCAGGTGCTTTAACCTGAGATGATGCATACAGACGAGCTTTAGTGCGAACCAGTACTTCTTTCGGACCCATTTTTTCAACGGCCGCTTGCAATTGATTCCCGTAAACTTCAGTAGCAAATACTGAGGCCAGAGAGTCTTTGTCTTCCTGATCGGCTAAGTGAATAGCAGCGACTGGATTAGCGTGTGCGTCAATCAGGTTCCACGTAGCGCCATCAGCAGTTGCTGTCAGGTGCAGAGAGAAGCCGAGAGTTGCCAGATTAGTGGCTGCTGCTTCGAGCAGTTCCGGTTGGGTGCAAGGCTTGCCATGAACACTCGCGTTTACCGCGTTAGTGTCCAAGACTTCAATACCAACTTCCGCCAAAATAGCTCGAACATCAGATTCCTCGGCTTCATCAACTACGATGGTGCCATCATTTACGGAAGCGTTTGGTGCAATGTTCAGAATTAATTCGGACAGGGTGCCGATATCAATGCCTGCATCCTCACGGATTTTAAGAGTAACAGTACCCATATTAAGTATGTCCCTTATCAGTGGAGGATGGAGTCAAAAATATAACCCTTTCGGGTACACTTAATTCTAACGGAGAATCGAGGGATAATTACAGAAATCGATAGGGAAGTTTTGGAATTTTAGCAATAAAAAAAGAGAGCCGAAGCTCTCTTTGGGTGGGGGAGGTACTACAGGAACAGCATACTGATGTTACAGGGTATCAAATGCTACGCGGTTTTCAACCAGAGCTTTTGAAATTTCTTGCAACGGTTCGGAGATAATATCCAGGATAGCTTGGTTGTGTGGACGAGTTAACAGTGGCACATGCACAGTTCCCAATTCCAGAATAGCTTCTTCATCGCGAATATAATCATCGAACATTGCGATATAGTTGTTTTCAACCAGAGTTTTACTGATGTTACCCTGCTCGGAGTCTACTGCAAAGATTTTACCACCAGCTAACATCTGAGGAAGCTGCTCTTTGATCTGAGCCATTGAGATGTTAGTGGTCAGGCCGCGTTTTTCCGGTTCCAGACCCAGACAACGCATCAGGTGGAACAGACGCCAGCATTTCTTACATGAGCAGCACCATTTAGAACCACCATGTTTTTCCGGATCATCTGCAAACCAGCAACTTACCTGATAGTCGAACAGTGCAGGATTCAGTTTAGCCAGTAAGAACTGGATCTGAAGTTCGTTCACAGTATACACCATGGACGACAGACGCTTGTCAACACCCAGCACGGTACGCAGATAATAGTTCAGTGCCTGCGCCATATGTTCTGACTGATGGAAATCAAAGGTATGTTCTACACCAATGGCTTGATACGTTCCCAGATTTTCAACTTGACTATGTTCAACTTCAGTCTTAGACACTACCGGCGTATATGGGCGACCGATATCGTCAATATGCTTCATGACCAGATTGTCAACAGTACGTTCTGCTTCATCACCCATGAACACAACAGAGGTAGTTTCCCAGTTGTTAAGCATATGAGCCAGAGCATAGATATGATGCAATGCATTGGTCGGAGCGCAGAAACGGCCACAACCACAGATGGTTGGGATCAGATCTTGCAGAAGTTTCAGATAGTTGATCGCTACCGCAGTGTGTTGAGCGCCGTCCAGAGGGGAGCCAGTAATGAACTTGTCGTACGAATCCTGATACTTATATTCGCCGAGGTCATGTTTAATAACACCGAAACGAATATTCTCAACACCGTAAACTTTCTGAGCCAGAGTTACCGACAGGAGAGACTCTTTACCCCATGACAGGGAAACCAGCGCATCGGTACCTTCTGGTAGAGTATCTGGAACAGTGTGATCAGCAGAGCGGGCATATGCAGCAACAGCAGCCGGTTTACGAACATAGCAATAAGGGTTAAATACTGCTTTCAGATCTTCAACGTGTGGCAGGTATTCAGAACCGCCAGTTGATAGATTGCGATACATATTGAAACGGTCAGACCAAGCATAATAGGCCAGATGGTGCGCCAGCTCACGATGATCTTGAGAAACGATTGCATCAATCCAGGCATTATTGTCCAGAGTGAAGCCTTCAACTTCGCGATATTTAGTAGCGGCGTCGCGCATGTTCTGCAGAATGCTGAAAGTGTATTGATCCCAATCATGTTTTGCTGAGAAAATCGACAGGGGAACAACCAGACCGTGCAGCAATGCAAACACAACTGTCTTAGCGAAACCTTTATTAGTTTCAAACAGGTTTACTTTGTTACCCTGAATGCTAATATTGAAAGGAGTGCTCTTACGCAGAGTGCTGCCGGCTGAAACTGAACCATCAAACAATGGAGCGTCAACGCTTGCTTCAAACAGATCGAAGGTAAGATCGACACCGAAAGTGGTAACGTTGCGAGCTTCATCATAAGAAAGATGGAAACCATCTACTTGGAAGCTATTACACATCGCGGCAGTTTTGACATTGGAGAATTTAGCGAGAGATTTGGCAACACCGTCTTCGATCTTTTCGACGAAGTTGCGACTGGTACGATTGGCCGCAAATGCTACTGACATGTTGTCTTGCATAGTGCTGCTATTAACATCCAGCATTTTCTGAATATTATTGATCTTAATGTCTGTCATGAAAGAGTGCCTTAATTAATAATGATTTCTTAGGAAAATACGATTATTCTTTAGGAATATCAACATCTTCGTCAGAATTTTGTGAATCAATTCGCTGAGGAATGGATTTCCTAATGGCATCAATTAGCATAGTATCTCGCTTCATATGATTGCCACCAAGAACTGAATTCTTAATCCTTTCCATCTCTGTTTTATAAAACCAGATAGTTTCTGGTGGGAGTACAGCCTCAACCAGAGGAATTTCTCCCTCATTTCCCATCCAGAGGTGCAATAAATGAGCTTTGCGACCGTCCGGTTCAGACATAATACTCGCCAACGAATAGCGATTTATATCGACATAGTTAGGATAAGGTTCTGGTTCAGTCTGTTCAATCGTTGGAACAATTCCCCCAACGATATCCCTTATCCTTATTTTACCGTATAGTTTCTGGCTAACTTTTACAGTATCGATTTGTATGGGATGTACAAAATCAAAAGGCTTTTTCATGATTACGTCCCAGCATATCCGGTTGACGTGATATATTTCAGCAATCCAATACGAAGAACGTCACTAGCACTTTCCGGAGAAGTAATGATCTGATGCTTAATACCAATAAGAGCGCTGAACAACAGAACAGAATTAACCGGCTTAAAGAAAGAATTACGTGCAGTGTCCATGCAACGACGAGCATATCCTGGACTCATTTGCGCAACTTCTGCTAATTGTTCAGCACTTGCTTTACCCTGAATAGCTTGAACTGCTTGAAGGATTCTACGAGTCTGGGTAGTCAAACTAGCAACGATCTTCAATGGAGGATTACGTTCGCACATGCGATTATATTGCTCAAGCATCTGATCTTTACGACCATAGATTAAGCTTTCCTGCAACTTAAAGATGTTCTCTTCTTCTTGACCCATTTCCAGAAGGATTGCAGCTTCAGTTACCACATTGTCATCACGCAAAGCAACATAATCCAGACGGATTTTGATTTCATCTGCATGATAATTGTCCAGTAACACATTAATCGCGCCACGTTCAGCAACTGCATCGCGAGCTTGCAACCATTTTAAGAAGGCGTTAATCATTTGTTCACGATCATGATTGCGCAACCAACTGAGACGCAATTCGTCATCGTTGTCGTCATGTTCATCTTTAAGGCGAATAATAACGCGGGCACTGAGATTATATTTAGAAGCGAATTTATTAATCTCTTCTTGAATACCCGCCACCCATGGAATGATATATACTGCTGGCTTAAACAAGCCAGTGTTACCGCCAAAGAGGGAAGCTACCTCATCGATTGTTTTGATTTCAAACTCACGAGACATCTTCTTAGTGAGCTGATCCCACATGAAATTACTTTCAGCATTAATGTATTGCAAACTGGTTTTGCCACTACGAAGAGTAGTCAAGATCGTTTGAATGTCGACGTCGTTATAATACATAGAATAGACTCTAAGTGTGCAGAATATTTACTTAAAATACGAGATAATCAGAAATAGAAATTAAGGTTCATCAGCTTACCGCTTATTTTGCTGTCACGAATCTTATGCTCAATCTGATTGCAGAGGATACTAGAAACTTCATTAGAAATGCGATCAAAAAGAATAACGTTGGTGTAGTAGTTGGTATCTTCTAAATGTCGATTTATTCCAACCATAATGCCGCGTGCTTTAGATTGATAATCTGAAAGTTTTCCAGCTACTTGAATAATCGTCAAAGTGTCTGAAGCAGAATTCTCAACTATAACCGAGTTATTGACTTTGTGATAAACTAAAACCGTGTCATGGTCGGACTTGGCTTTAGGTTTAGCACCTAGCGCTATAAATCGATCCATTATAGATTCTACAATGATGTCTGAATCGACAATTACATGATTTCGATTAGAAGGCATTGAAGTATAACCTACAGTCAAAGTCTCTAAACGTCGAGTCATCCCTAAACCAGTCAATGGCATTTTATTAATCATTTCAGCATCCTTAAGTAAAAGAAAAGGGAGGACTGGCCTCCCTTATTAATACGAAAAACTATATTAAGATGCTTTAGCAGCCTTTGGTTTAGTTACAGTTTCTGCTGGTTCTTGAACTTCAGGTTGTACTTGAACTTCAGAATTAGCTACTTCAATGGACACCGGCTCAGCTGCTACTGGGAGCAAGGTATGAGCTTCGGCTTCAATATGCTTTTCTTCAGCCTCAGAAACTATATTTAGCTCAAAAGGTTTAACCTCTGCATCTACTAAAGGCGAATCGTTAGAGTCTTCAACCAAAGATACTGATTGCAGAGTTTCAACGACAACTTCTTCAGCTTCCGGTTGAGCAATGCTAGATACCATAAAGGCACCAGACACAGCGCTCCATAATGGAGTCTGAGATACCACAACATCCTTGATTTTATTCAAAGATCGGTTACGGATAATAGAAGAAATGCCTTCGGACAATGTATCGCGAATCGTTAAGTTGTTAAACGCACCACCAGTCAGTGCGAGCTTAACGGAGTCATCATAAACCATAATGGAATCACGCTGCCCAACTAAGGCTGAATCCAGATGCTCTAAGAACTCATCACAGAATTGACTCAAGCCGCTTTGAACAGCAAGAGATTGTGACATAGATAATGTATCTGCTACACTCGAATAGTTAGTTAATAACTTACGAACTTCTCGAACGTTGATCTGCAAATTACGGCCAACTGCATCTTCCAAACGCTTAGTCCCAAAAGGAATCGAGAATATAACCGCTGGAATATCCAAATAGCTGAAACAGATGCTAGTTACATTATACCCGCTTTCAACCACGATACCCGTCATATCCTCATTCTGCAACAAGGTATAAGCGGAAGCATGGACAGAATACACTGCTTCATATTTCAAGTTTAACGACTCAAGAATATGTTCTACGACTTTCCGGTGATAGCTTGAATCAATCGAAGGATCAATCGAAGCCGGTGGAATAGTATAGATCACATTAGTGACTTTCACAGTATCTGGCAATTTATACAAAAGTTTCTGGATAAATGCCCGCAAAAGTTCCAAGCTGTCTGGCTCTTCTGCGTTAATCAATCCATTGACAATTGGACGAACTTGTTCTGCTTTCGGGAATACACCTGCAAGGTTAAACGCTTCCTTGCCCATAATATAAATAGAATTCCCAACAGTAATATAAGTTGTCTTAAATCTAGCCATGAACATGCCATGATCTTTGTTCGATAATCGAAGTGCGACCATTGGCATGGTGTGAAGCACCACTTTGCCTTCTTTCTCAGATTCGACAACGATTGCAATGTTATCTGAACCGATAGAAAGTCCTGCATATACTGGTGTATTCATTTGAGTTACTCTACAATAATTATTGTTGACGCTCGTTTATCTTCGAAGATTACACTGATCTCTGACTCTCCAAGTCCCTCTCCCACAATCTGGCCCAGAGCATTTATGGAAAGTACAGCAGGGGTATCAGATGCAAAAGTAACTTTCGATATGTCTAATATCTGTGATGTTCCCGTCGTTAAGAAAGTGACAAACACAGAGACAACAAATCGATCCCCTTTTGAAATACGAATAGGGGCTTGCACCCTTAATTCTAATATCTCTTCTTCTATTACGATATTAATGTAGGAATTCAGCTCTTCCCATCTGGAAATTATCGAACCATTCCCAGCTTTCACCAAAGAATATTGTCCGAGGATATTATTAGTTGTCTGGATCTGATCTTTAGATAAGATAGTCATCGTAACATCATCGTCAGCCATAATACTTTTCTTAACTTCAGAGGTAGACAATGCTTGAACGTCTAGCTGAATAGTCTGGCCTACTCGATAAGTTTCACGAGGATCTGTAATAATTGTTTCGATCTCAGAATAACGATCATAGATATTGACATCTTTGGTAACTTGAAACTTCTCAAACTTAGCAGTTAATGAGAAATCTCCAGTTGCTACCGCAGTTATTAAGCTAGTATTATCAAAGCGAACCAAGCTGCGATTAATGATCTGCCAATAATAGTCTTCCTTCAGATCTTCTAGAGCACCATTAGAATATCGAGCTAATGCTTTATATTGGCGGATGCTGCCCAGAATAATAGAATCATCTCCATAGATCTCAAGGGATTTGATATCATAGATCGGGATGGTCAAAGAAGTGCTCTTGGTATCGCTCATAGAAGCATAAGCCTCTAGAGAACCTTCTCCATTAACCTCAATGATATTTTTATTACCTTTGACAGGGAAAGATATTTTTAAGTCTTTAGTGGACTTAATCGTCCAAGTAATGTCATAGTTATTGCTGACTGTTCTAATGACGCCATTAGACATATACAGGTAAGCTTCTAGAGTAATTAAACGACGACTCAAGTTGTTCGAATCATGACGGATAATCAATTGAGTTGCTTGAAGATTTGGATCAGGGATTGGTAGATTAGAAAAACGATATTTTAGAATGCTTCGATAAGATTCGTTAGTGGTGCAAAGACCCCCAATGAAATAAGCGTAACCTCCTAATTGCTGGCAAGCGCCATAAGCCAAGGGGGAAGGTAAAGTTTCTACGCTTTTTCTCCAGACTAAATACTCCAAACTCAGCTCATAAATGGCCGAAGAATATTGCTTTTCCGTAAAACAACCGCCTGCTATTAAGAATCGACCAGAATCTAATTGAGTCTGGAAGAAAGCATAGAATCCTAGATCATTTGGAATGCGTAAAGTCTGAAGTTCTGATTCTTTTAAATCAAGATTGAATATCTCAACAGTATTAATACCTTGATAGACTCCATTCTGAATTTGAACTCCACCAATAATATAGATGGAATTCTTGTAAACTGTGCAGGCACTCAAAGATCGGATCTCTTTAAGAGAACCAATAACCTCAAAGGCTACTGGATTAGCTTTCTCAATCCGATAGACTTTTACGTTGTTAGTATTATCGGGATTGATACCGCCAATAAGATAAAGATATTTATCATCTTCACAAGAACTGTAAAATTTAAGCAGTGGATTAACCAAAGTATTATCAGTTATTGCCCCTCCCAGAAGGTTAATTTTCTGAGAAGCAGATCCAAAGTAGTCGGCAGGTGTATAAGATAATAAGTTGACTGTAGAATCACTCTGGAGAAATGCTACTCCATCCTCTCGGGAAATAACGGTATCTGCGACCGATTTTAATGTGAAGCCGTCAAACTGTAATAATGCTTCACTAGAGGCTTTGGTAGGATATTCATTACCCGCAAAGATATAAATATTATCGCCATACACGACCGACTTCATGCGATAAAGAGATATAGGAAGGGATACATCAAGAGATTGTAGACCTTCAACAATAATAGAAGAGGCATCTTCAAAGTCAGAAGAAGAATTCAGCTTAGAGATGAATCCTTTATTTACCAAGTCATCCAGCTCTTCTTCCGTCAAATCGGTGGAGTAGATAATCTTCTTGTTGTTCAGGATCTTGTTGCTCAGTAATAACTGACCAACCACTCGATTGAGGTAGGGAGTTGAGTTAGACATGCTAGACCTCAAGTTAAAGGATATCCTTTATTATAACGTGAAGTCTGAACTCTAGTAAAAGAAAAGCGACCACTGAGGGTCGCTTAGTATATCAGTTTGCAGTTATTATGCTGCTTTGGTAACAGTCGCTACGATTTCAGTAGTCATAACTTTACCAGTTGCTTTATGGGTAGCAGCCAGCTTGACTTTGAAAGTACCGGTAGGGATAGTCACGCCTTCTTCCAGAGCAGGTGTTACAATCTGTGGGAAGAAGCTATAACGCTGAATGTTCTGAGTAGCTGAGCCAGCTTTGTTCGCAGCGTTATCACTGATCACATAAGAACGCGCTTCATCAGCCCATTCGTAGCCTGCATCAGTTTTAGCCAGAGCAAGAACCAGATTAGTGCCAGTTTCTGCACCAGTAGCATCGCCGAAGAAGGTCAGCAGGACATCATATTCACTGGTGATTTCAGTGGTTTTAGTAGTATCCAGCAGGCCAACAGAGATTGGAATAGCCCAATCATCCGTAGCATTCAACTCAATTGCATATTGACCATTGTCGCCGGCAGGCAATGCTTTATTGTTGAAGATGCGAGCACCCAAACCAATTTCCAGGACATTATCGGTTGCCAATGCAAAACCACCAGCAGGATTACCAGAACCAGCTAACAGGTTACCGCCACCATTAACGAAAGAGGTTTTGGCGTTATAGGTAACGTTAGACGCTTCTGGCTCACTGGATTCAGGGTTTGGATCGATGACCGGCTCTTCATTGATAGGCGGGTCGATAGGGTCGATAGGGTCAATAGGTGGATCAACTGGATCAACTGGATCAACTGGAGGTTCTACTGGATCAACTGGAGGTTCTACTGGATCAACTGTAGCTGAGATCTTAGCCTGAATAAATGCTACAGGGTAAGTAAAGAAGCTAGCATCCACGCTGATTTCTTTGATAGCGATACTATTTTTGCGGTCAAAGAAATGCTGCAAACGGCGGTAAAGATGATCGGTAATTACAAATTCGGACACTTCAGGAACGATGAAATGCTCTTCACCTTCTTTAAAGGCAATCGCTTTTTCCAAATCGTTACCGAACAGCTCTTTCAGCTTGCGAGTGGTCAAGATTTCTTCTGGGATAAATTCCAGACACTCAACAAGGTCTTTCAGCTTAAAGGTTGCATCTGTCAGGGCTTTGAGATTCAAGCCAGTGAGTACGTGAATTTTTGTCATGGTCGCTTAATCCTACTTTAATCGATGAACTTCTTGAGAGTGAGATAAAAATGGAGTCGAATGGCCACGTTTTACCAATTTAGTTAACTTGCTATCCGCATTATCCGACTTCACATAATCAATGACTTCGTGAATAGAGATTAAGCCAGCCGTAAATAATAGCTTATTTCTGCGAGTAAGTTGCTCAGTGTATAGATGCTCTCCACAAGAAAGTTTCTTGGAATTAACCATAACCTCTGAACCGTTCAAGTTAACTATTTTGTACATCAGTATTTAGCCGCCCGCCTAGCATTTTCAAAAGACTTATCGCGCATTTTAACGACTTCAAACGGATTGAGACGTTTCTTAGAACCCTCACCGCGTGAACGTAAAACTACATCATTGGTTATCAGAATCAAATGTTTACAGGCATGCAACGATCCAGACGGGTTTTTAATAACCGGCCATTGTGGCAACGCATATTTGTTCTGAGCCATATCTCTGTCAGCCAGTACAACCTCAAGAGTAAAGATGAAATACTCACAAGTACACTGAACTCGGACAGATGTTTTTCCTGGATCAGAATCCTGAGCAACCTCTACTAAAGCCAGATGATTACGCCCAGAACAGCCACAAGAATAAGCATACACTGTAGAGCCATTTGATTTGGTATACTGCCCCTTAAAATTAACACGACAATGTTCGTTGAGAGCATTCGTCTTGATATTATCGGGAGCATTCTGCACTAAATCAAGAAGAGTTAAGCGACCTAACCCTTTATCCTTATTACGAGAAGGACTCGGTTTTTTCTTAGGTGCTGCCTTCACTTGATTTGTTAACTGGGCCATTTAAATACCTCCACTCCAATTTTACCATGACATCGATTGTAATTACTTTAATCGAGTCAGATTAATGGTATCTCCCGGCTCTGAATAGAATAATGCTTTTGTAGTTTCATTACTATAGAGACGTCCAGCTGAGATAGCGTTCTCAATTGGATAAGAAGTATCTTGTTTCCAAGAAGAGCTAGCATAATCATAAGACCATAAAACGCCACCATTACGAGAATCAATAATAGTATTCGGCCCGCCAGAGAAGGTCTTAATTTTCCAAGAAGATGCTGCTTGGCTGAGAGCCATAAACCCTACAGAAGCAGAACCTTTAAAGACTGCAAGAACTGCATCAGAGTTCAAATCCAAAGAGATTTCAGAAGAAGCAACGTAATTGTCTGGATCATTAAGTTGAGTAGTGATTACTTTAAATGAATCACCATCTCGAGTGGATTTGATAGATACACCATTAGGGAATGCATTCCAACCCTGACCAGCAGTACCCTCTACATAACCAGATTCAGCACCAGTTTCGCCTACCCCACCATTACCCCATTTCAGCTCACCGCTCTTCTTAAAGATAATTTTCTGATCAGGCTGACTTAAGTTATAAACGATCGACCAGATTCCTGCTGTTTTACCATTACCGAAACCACCAACACTGCGGATAGCAGAAAGAGTATAATCTTTAGTGCCAACTCGAGCAAATGCCAGAATTATTCCAATGAGATCATCATCACCATTGGTAGATGATAGAGTGATTTCAAAGACGTTATTAGAATAACTGTCTGGACTAGCTACTCCCACAAATCCAGAAGAGTTGGTAGTATTAGCGATTATATCTAGATTTGCATTATACGTCCACGCGCTCAACTCTGCAGGAACTGTAGCTGAACGAGTCCACGTATCAAAGACCTCTTTAAAGGATTTGATTGTCTGCTTTTCTAAAGTCAATTCATCATCAGAACTGATTAGACGCAGTTTTCGGAAGATGCTATCTGAAACGATTTTACCTAAAGTATTCGTTTCAGATATGAAAATAGCCTGACCATTCTTACCTAGAACAGCCGGCAATGCTTTCAGGTTGGAAATAGCAGCAGATGTATTAGCAACGTCTGATAAATTGTTATTCTTTCTCAAAGGAGAATTCATCAGACTCGACATTTTCAGCATTTTATACCTCGACCCATTATATAGACACTTCTTCAAGTTTTAAATCTGAATTGCAGAAATACAGCTTAGAAGTGCTGGGATTATATGCGAATTTACCTATAGAAATAAGGTTCAAGATTGAGATTTCTGGAGCCAGTACCCAAGCAGTTCCATTATAACTCCAGACTTCTTTGGTGCGAGCATCCACGATAATATTCTTACCACCACTGAACATTAAAGTATCAAAGCTACAATAAGGCTGAGACCATGCAGTATATCCGAGAGCTGAACTCCCTTTGAATATAGCCAGACGTGGATCAGAATCCAAATCTATGGTCAAAGTAGAAGCATCAACATAGACTTCAGGATTATCAAAATCTGATGTTACTGCTGTAATAATATTCCCAGTACGAATAGCTTTTACTTTACAACCATTTGGGAAGTTTGCCCATGATGGCTGATCCGACCATTCAGCTTGTCTAGGAGATGGCCCGTAAAAAGGATTGGTTCTACCGTCAGCTCCAGCCACAAACTTGATTGATTGAGAGCCTTCAGCAACTATATAGCGACCTTTACCATAAGCAGCCCAATCTTCCGGAGTGTTTATTGAGAAACCGCCATAAGCAGCATTATACACTACGTTCCAAGAAAAGAGGTCGTTCTTTCCTGGAGTTCCTGAATAATTAGGAGAAATACCGCCTTGAAGAGTTCGGAACGCTGTTAACGTATGCTGAATTCCATGTTCATCTTTCTGATATGCTAGAATAACTCCAATGAAATCACCTTGAGACTTTGCAGTATCCGCCGTAAAGCTTTTTAAGCGAACCTCAAAGATATAGCTGGCATAACTCTTGGGAGTGATAAAACCAATCTGTGATACAGTATCAGTGGTCACATAAACATTACCAGTGGTGGCATCATAATCCCAAATGTTTAATTCTTCCGGAACCGTTTCAATAGTCTTATCGAACAACTGACCAATAGAGATTTGAGGCCAAGTATCAAAGATTTCTTTGAATCCGACAATATTATTTTTCTCAGAAGCAAGTTCAGCATCCGTTGTGGCAATCCTGACCTGAGACACTAAAGGAGTCACAACTAGACTCCCATCAGATGACAAAGAAAGAACTTCACCTTTCTGGCCATAAACACTACGAAACGCTCGGAGATTCTTGAGAGCCTGCGTAGTGTTTGGCACTTCAGAAAGGTTCTTGGTGGCCTCCATGCCACCATTGAGTTGAGAGAACTTTAACATGACTTAATCCTTATGCCAAGTTAGGATAAACAACATGCCAACCGTAAGCATCGCCAACATATATCAGCTTAATTTCACCACTAAGATTGGCATCATCAAACTGTAATGTATTCGCAGCGCCTAAGAACTTAGCAAATCCAGTTCCCAGAGTAACCGGATAAGTCGGCAATTGACTCGCTTTAGAGAAGACTAGAGTTATCGTTTCACCCGCTAGATAAGTTCTTGCTGAGTCTGTGTTAAGAGTTAGTGATGCTGCTACTGCACCATTATCGATGAAGTTCAAACAACCCGGAATAATAGCCCCAACATTAGCCGCAACCGTTACGATATTGGCTTTCTGGATATAGCGACGAGCATCAACTGCCCGAAGTCCCGCAATAGCACCTAAACCATTGATAGTATCTAAGTAGTCTGCTTTGAATAAATTCAAATCAGTTGCTTGATCGCTAGCTATTAAAGAACCAATATCCATTAAACCATCTACCGACAATACTGGAATGAGACCTTCTTCGTCTCCAGTATCTATCATAGCAGATGTGCCCAATTGAGACTTGAGCATAAGGTCTTCTGGATAATCACCAGTTGCAGTGTATGCCATCAGACCATTCGGAGCTTTACCGATGTCTGCAAATGCACCATCTTTAAAGTTAGGCAGTATGCCTGGATTGATCTTACCATCCTCACCAACTGCAACAATATTTCCTGCATTATTACCGATAGTGAAATCAGGTATCAAGTTATCTGGGAATACCGACACTGGCAATTTACCGGTATCATCCAAAGCAGGAATCATTCCTTTAGTATTACCGACTTGATAATAAGCTGCGGATTTATCATCCAAAGGTAGGACAGCTTTCGCTATCTTACCGTTTACATCTAAGACTGGAACATTACCTTCGGCTGAACCAGTATCTGCTTTAGCCGCTGTTCCCAAATCAGAAGGAGCAATTGTATTAACTAACTTCTTATTGGTATCATACTTTGGAACATTACCGACATCACTACCGAAAGTAATATCCAGAGCATTTGGAACGCCTGAAAGTTTAGTGTAAGGGAACATGCCTTCTGAATCTAATCCAGCTACGCCATTAGGTTTATCCACATCTTTGCCAGAAGCAGAACCTAAACCACTAACCATAGTTGATGGAATTTTACCATTGGCATCTAATACTAAGACATTACCAGCTTTATCGCCGACATCTTTATCAGCTGCTGTTCCCAGATCACCTTTAATTAACGTATTATAGAGGCGACCATCTTCATCATAAACTGGAATTTCTCCAGGTTTTGTACCAGTTTTAACTTGGACTTGACCGCCAATATAGTCAATATCTAGTAAAGAACTATCAATCTTACCGGCATCATTCAGAATCGGGACATTACCTTTCTTATTTCCCGTATCGGCTTTAGATGCTGTTCCCAAGCCTTTAATTAAGTCGGAAACGAACTTACCATCTGCATCCAGTAAGAGAACCATGTCTTTACCAGTGCCAGCATCTTTCTTAGCAGCCGAACCTAAATCAGAGGCAGCAACAGTATTTCCGAGCTTACCTTTTTCGTCGTAGACTGCGACATTACCAGCATTAGTGCCTGTTTCCAGATAAGCAACATCCTTAACGGGAAGGATAGTCTTGGGAAGAAGCGCCTTATCATCCAGATAAGGAATCTGCCCTTTCAGATAACCAACATCATATTTGTCAGTGCTCCGAACCGGAATGATAGAAACTGGAAGTAATCCTTTCTCATCAATAAGAGGAACATTGCCAGCGGCAGTACCGACATCTTTCTTAGCAGCCGAGCCTAAATCTTTATCGTGAACAAGTCCAGCAACTTTGCCATCTTTGTTAACCATTACAACTTTGCCAGCTTCTAGCGTTTCCGTGTAATCTTTACCAGCAGCAGTACCAGCATCAATAATAGTTGATAATTTCTGCTGACCAGTATGATTTTCACGTTTACGATCTAAATCATGATAATGAAGGTCAGTATCCTTCTTAGAAGTCAACTGATCAATGATCGTCTGCAATTCTTGACCGCTAAGCTTCAAGTTAAGAAGTTTTCCAGCAGTACCAGAAACATTACCTTCAACATCACCTTTCAGATCGTTTTCAAGAGTACCCATTGCAGTAATGATAGATTTATCAATCTTAATGCCAGGACAGCCCGCTGCAATCCAATCACGGATATCCGTGATCTGACCTTTAGCCCAATGTAAGAATTCGGCTTCTTCGGCAGTCAAAGGTCGGCCATTAAGGTACGCACTTGATTGTGGATGCTCACCTTTAAAGACTGTAGCTTCTAAGTAATCGCCCGAAGCAATCAATACACCTTTCTTCAGCGTAATCGTCTTGCTATCTTTCTCGTCATAATCTTTCCCGAGATAGATTTCTTTTCCATTAAGCGTTAAGCCTAAGGTATTTGCACCGACAATATACTCTGGAACAGTTACATCGCCAGTCATTCCTGGATAAGTAACAGCACGTTCGCGAATGATTGAGAAAGCTGGAGCATTCTCTGGCAGTTCCATTTCCAAATCGGTATCAGCTTGAACTTCACCGGAACCATACCAGCTATAAGCAACTGCTGCTTTCGGAGGATTACTAACCAGAACTACCTTGATAATGTCGCCAATATTAACTTCAATTGGAGCCATGATCTGTGAAGCACCCGTTGAATCACCTGCAATAGTCATCGTTGACTTAAGAATGTCATTGATATAGAATTGCAGAGTCAGTGGTTCTCCCAATGGAGTTGCCGGCAATACTTGAGCTACTGATTTTCGGATGATGTTTCGCTGAGTACACAGCTGATACAGAACCGTTGAGCCTTTTGTATTTGAAGAAGTAGCAAAGCCCGCAAATTCAATACGGTGAGTTCGAGGAGAAGGTGCTGGACGAGTCCAATCCCCTAATGCCCAACTAGTAGATGCTGGAATGATAGAGACATCTACGTTAGTACCCTCGGTTAAGAAGATGCTGTTATGGGTAAGGGACATTGCAAATGGCAATGAATCTCTATTCGAAGCCAGAACAATATAATCATCGCGATTAAGCTGATGATCCAAAGATACTCCGGCAGATAACTTACCATTTAGGGCAWGAGTATCTTTAACGATTACATATTGGAAGATACCAGTACTGGCACTATCCAAGACGATTCGGTTACCTTCGTAAGTGAATTTCGGAGAATCACTTGGAGTGTTCGGGCTGAGAGATACCCAGAAGAAGCGATAATCAGTGTTACCAATACCGTGAATGATCTCTTTATCGGTGAACGATGCTACACCGGTGATCAAGTTCTTATTGATAGGCATTGCAGCCCACATAGAACGGAAAGATTTCCCTTCTTCAGTTTGAACTGTAAAGAAGTTCTTATCTTTGGTAACCCAGTATTTACCAGTTACTTCTTCCATTGGAGTAATAACTGGGAAGTAATTGGCATTGTTTAAGTTATGTCGAAGTTCGCTTTCTGCCGGTGTGACTAATGTCTGACCGTAGACGGAACCTTCCGCAATAACTGCTGTTGTATCAATAATCAATAACCAAGAGAAATAACCGGTTGATGTGCCAGTGTTAGTAATAACTGATTTACTATTCTCTCTTGTGTAGTTAATATTACCTATAGAGCCATCATCGATCTCTGGCTGAATAAATACTGCGTATTTCTGATGACCCATATCATGATTAATGACTGGATCTACTTTGAATTGACCACGACCACTCTTGAGCTTACCAAAGAGTTGATCAGGATTTAATGAGCGGCGTACTGTGAAAGATGCAGTGTCAATCATCGCTTCTGTCAGCTGAGTAGCCTGACGTGGGATAATGACCTTCGCAAAGATAACCATTGAGGTATCATCATAAGCCGATGTTGGAATCGCCTTGATGATAAGCATATCTTTCAGTCGAGAATCCTGATCAATATCTGCTACTACGAAATACTCACCATAGGATGGGAACGTAATAGAGATCCACGCATCACCTTTTACCCGAATAGTTTTGTCCGGAGTACGAGCGACAAAAGGAGCAATAACTGCCCTTAGTCCTGAATCCGGCTTAACCTGACCGCCTTTATAAATACCAGGCAGTAAGATGTCAGTAACAATACTGTTCCAAGTAGAAGATGAGGGGCTAGAAAGCTGACCGACCGATATGTCAGCAACTAAATTGATGTCGGATTGAGTTGATAACGTTTGCATACCCGTCAGCTCCTAATCTACTTCCAAAGTAATTATTACCAATTTTAACAGTAAAAAGGCGGGTAATCCCCGCCTTTAGATTTACAGTTTACTTTTAGCTGACCAAAATATTGATCACATCTTGGGAACAAGCAATACCCTCAACGATAATCTCATCCCACACGTTATTAAAGTTGACTTCGTGAATACGTGCATCTTTATCAGAGGCATACTCAACTTGTGTATAAGCGTGTGCTGAACCAGTTTTTCGGAGAGTTAGCCTGACGCTCAAGCTACCTTCTGCAGGTAATGTAAAGAATAAGGTTCGAACGTCCCAAGTGTTATCTTGGCTCGAAATCATATTCGAACACTTAAACTTAGCAAAATCTGCTTTAAGTATACGTTCGCGCCAGATATACCCCGTTCGAGAAGTTGATTGAAGACCTTCTTGGTGGAGTGTATTGGAGCCTGTTTCGTTGAAAATAAATGGTCTACGAAGATTTCGCATGATTAACCCTCAGGGATTTCAAAAGCTTGATTGCGATTAGCACCTTCGGATTTCCATGATACATGAACCCAACCAGAGCCAGCCCCTTTAAAGCCTTCAATGATTAACTGGTCAAACTTCAGATTGCTCTTGATCCAATTATATAGATCACGAAGAGCCACACCTTTAACAGTGATGTCTGCAGCTTCACCATTTGGATGAGATTTGCGAGAAAAGTAATCTTTCCAAGAAGTCTCATTTTGAGCTACACCACGATTAGCGCACCAGCTGGTATAACCTTTCTTGGTGATTTCACGTTCCAAAGCTTCTCCACGATACCAAGAATTAATAATAACTGGAGATTGGAAATGATCTGCGATCTTTTGCAGAACGTTCTCTGCTAGTGCTTGAGCAGAAGCTAACACTTTAGGAGATGGAACATTGTCAATACTTAAACGAATAGCAGTATCTGAATGACCAACCTCATCGGTGGAGAAATTCTTAGTTAACTGAGACATAAGATGCTCCAAAGAGATCGTCTAATTGAAAGGCTAAACACATCTTGAGATCGTCTAATGATTTAACGTAGAAAGAACCAAGCTTTTCACTCCCGCCAAAAGTTTCAAATCTTTCAAATTCAAATCGCATATTTTCTACAGTGAAATAAACTTTCAACATCACTGGAGCGTTTTCATAAAAAAGATATCTATTTGGAGAGTACCAGAAGCTACAGTAATATCTACAACGATCTGACATGTATCATCTATATGGAATTTATCCGATTCTATTAACAGGTATTGGCGTAATTCTAAACCAATACCTTGCAAATCACAGACAGCAAAGATGGAAGCATTAATACTTGATAATTTCATCCTCGAATTCCTATGCTAAATAGCATTTGTGGTACAGCTCTTCCCGCGGCAATCCTAAACGGAAATGCATTTGTTCATTTTGATCATAATCCAGAACAAAGCCTACCGAGATTAAAGCCAGAGTAACATTCCGTTTATTCGTTCCATAGCGAGTAAAGAGGTAGTCTTGTGCAGCTAAAGTAAATCCAGCAGCAAGCCAAGAATAGCTCAAATCCATACTAGGACAGTATTTTCCACGAGGACGTGTTTTGTAATTAGAGACAACATCTTCAGGCTTAATAAAGATGTCTTTGAAATGGAATTGGAAATCAGGACAAGTCCGGCGAATACCTTCCAATGCACCATTCAGTGCTCTTAGTGCATCCGATAACAGCAGCGATTTGGAAGGGGCAAGCAAAGTAAACTCACCCCTGTTTTCATCGAAGTCATCAGACATTGCACTAAAAGAGATTACAGAACCCTCTCTTAGTATAATAGCCATCAGTTCTCCTGAGATGTACCAATTTTCTTAGCTACACGTTCAGCGATTTTCTGCTTCAACACATCTGGATTACTGTTGAAGAAGCTGTTACAGAAAGCACCCGTCACAAAGTAAATGAAGAGTGGTGCGTTCGACGCCGGATTAGCTGGAACATAATACTGATCCAGTGCGAACAGAGCAGTACCTGCAGCAGTTAAAGTAGCTAGAGTCCATTTACGGTCATGCGTCCACAGATCCCACGGTTTTACTTTATTTTGATAGCTATATTTAGCCGTATGAAGTGCAACGCCCGCAACGAACGCAATAAAATGTTCAGGCTGCAAATTGAACCCTGCCAGGGTAAGCAGGTCTTTGAGGAGAGAATGTAATGCTAAGTAAAATTCCATGGTACTGCTCCTCGAATAATGGGTTCGGATAACCCAAACCCATTATACTGACTTTTGAGGCGCATATAACAGAAAAAAGCCCGAACCACAAAAGTGATTCAGGCGAAGTAATGCCAATGGAATTGATAACGTCGTAATATTTGGTTCGTCTAGCTCAGAGTAAGGAAATTATCGTTAATCTTTTATCGAGGTTCGGAATCCCCGAAGAAAAACACTTCCAAACACTAATGCTCGCTTAAATCCAGTTAGCGAATCCCAATGTGAAAGATTGGGAATAACTTAGGCACACGGAACAAACTCTGGAGAAAAATCCATAACCCGCTACTGGAACTAACATCTGCAAGCTGTACTCGGCAACCTCCGAGCCGGACTAGGAAACCGGAGGTGCTGCTTCCTCCAACTTCTTATCACCATTATATACGAGTTCTTACTCAGAAATATCCATCAGACTTTAGACAGTGACTGAGAAATTACATCATAGAATTCAGACAGCTTTTTCAACATTACGTGCTTACTAAAAGCAATCTCAGTTTTACCGGTATCAACATTAGTGTAACCGATGACCATGCTTTCGCAAAGGAATTGACGAATTGGAGTGGCATTCACCTCAACGAAATCAATAGTGATATATGCAGATGTTACATCGTCACTATCACCTTTGATCGGTTCGAATGTTAGATGATCAAAGCGAAGGGTCATACCTTTGCGGTTATTGAAAACGATAACTTTAAAGTCTGAAATATCACCATCCAGCATTCCATTAGTGCCACGAGTCAGATTCTTATAGAACTGCTGCGACCATAATTGAGCCTGATTTTCTAGACTGGTGAATGCTGCCAAACCATCTTTAATCTCGGATACAGCTTTAATGGCATTAGTTACTTGAGATGTGCGCACTGACATATTACGCTCCTTGCTTAGACAATTTAAGAGTAACTGAAACAGTTGAGCCAGAACTGCTTGCAGAAAGAACCGACACTCGAAGGCTTGGTCGAGCTTTAAGCATGAACACTTCGAGAGCAGCGTCAAATGCGCTCACCATACCGCCATAAGAGAAAACAGCATCTCGGAACTGAGCGGTCATTTCCAGTTCAGTATCTTTAGATGACATTAATGCTGAATAAAGGCGAGTAACAATAGATTTATCGCCAGTGTCCAGAACATTATGATCTGAAACGGTTGTCATACCGAGGGTAAAGCTCACAGATGCAGGTAACTGAACTTGTAACGATTTCAGGATAACAGCAGATGCCATAATGCTGGAGGATTCGCGAGACAATGCTTGCAGAGTTTCTTTAACTACAGAAACGATATCAGAAGAATTCCGGATAGCAGCGCTGGTAGGATCAAATCCGAGAAGAGTAGAGACTGCGCTTTTAATTAGACCACTAAGAACTTTATTGTTCTGCATGGTTGTAGCGCCTTCGGTACGAGTAATTGACTTCTCTTTCTGACCAGCAGCATAGGCAGTAATTCGATAACCTACCAACATATAACCGCGCACGCCGTCATCAAATAGGAGATCAACTCGAGTACTTACTTGGCCTTGTGGTCCGTAAATGAATACTTCTGGTCCGTTGAAAGCCCACAGATTTGTCTTAGCATCAATACGCTTTTGCCAGATACATTCACTGCGAGGATCAGATATTACGAAAGTTTGTGGAGCTCCCTGAGCATCTTTCGCAAGATTGATCATGAGGTTTTTGAGGTATTTAATATCTCGCTGATCCGTAGTAGTCACAGTAATGGCTGCTTGGATAGCTGTAATAATCTTGGAAGTAGTCATGGGATGAAATCCTTGTAAAGGTAACATCCCATTTTAACGCAATTAGGCGAGGTTTAATTCCAACTGACCAGAACTGTTCGGTTTTGGACGCCGGCTAGATTCTAATCCAGATTGAATTATCTCTTTTAATGAGGGGCATTGTTCTTGATAACACTGAATGATAGCGTCTTCTGCATCTTGAGATTCAAGCTCTACGTTAAGTAAACGCATCTTGTGACCGCCAGAACATTTCCGCTTCAGAGTAATAAGAATCACTCGACCTAACTGTCCACGATTAATTGCTATGTCCATATCAAGACCTAATTTATGAGATCTGACATTGAACATCCACGAACTGGGGCTGTCCGATTTTAGTTGAATATTAAAGAAGTTCCCCACGATCTTTTCTGACATTTCATATGGAACTGCAACTAATTTGCAGACCGAAACCCCTAATAGATTGATCAGGGACTTGCGTGGGTTCCAGTTATCAAAGTACATTGGTTTTGTAATTGACATACACATTCCTTCACAAATTTGATCATTTTTAAGTCTTCTGAAATAGGATTTGAACTACTTATAAGGGTTATTATGAGGTCGAAGATTCTAGATTTGGAGTTTAGGCTCTTCGAAGTAAATCTTTAGTGGGCGAGCACTGTCAAACTAAATGCAAGATGATCGCCCTGCTTTTTAACACCTGCTTTAAACTTATAACGAGCTCCCAACGTCTTACTAACTAACGATGAGAAATTCTCCTTTAGGTAAGCTTCGAAGTAATTTGTGAAGCCTAGGAGACTATCAAACCTATTACTGGTTATCAGATAAGTTATTGTCCGAGAACCGCGTTTAGCCAATTCTTCAGCAATTGTCCGAGTATTTAATGCTTTTGATTCATATGAAATAGTTACTGGATTACACGTTCCCATACGAACCATGCTCGGATTTAATGCTGTCAGATGATCCCCTAATTGCAAGATAGTTCCCAAGAACGATTCTAAATCATTCTCAAGACTATCTGCTCTCAGCATCATTGAGATACCTGTCCGAGACTTTGCATAAGCAATGATCTCTTCCATTAAATCTCGGCCATGTAAAATCTTTCGTTCACAGACAACATTGTCAAAAGAGAATCCGCTACATATATAGCCGAATCGCCCATCAGTGAACAATAAAGTAACGTCAACCAAAGTATTGACGTCTCTAATTCTTAAACCAGACAATGTCCAGTGTTTATTTGTCGATCCCCAAATAGGCTTTGTAATATCAATGCAACTACCGTATCTTTTCTTAAATTCAGTACTCCAAAGCGAATACCAAAGTAAATCCCGATCCTTTAGTGAAGTAATGTACAGCATTAAGTGAGGCCTATTAGTATTTCCTACTAAATATTACGAACACTTAACTCTTCACGCTTCAATCGGAAAGGAGAACTCTGTTGCAAGCCTAGAGTCATTGTTGTCTGAAGTAGCTGCATGTAATGGCCATAACGAGCCGAACAATTCTTCTTGAAATAAGAACTGTCAGTAGAATTTAATGGACATCCTCGTTTGCAGAGTCTAACCACTGGACAACTTTCACATTTAGATTTATCTGTCAGCTGAACCTTTTCAGTCATCTTGGATGCATCAATAGTATCCAGAGTACCAAATCCAAAGTCAGCAGCAGAGGTATTTTGACAGGGGAGCAAGACACCTTTCAGATCAGTAGATAATACCTGATCATTATCCACACCGCAACCGTAATGGTCTGGGGCAGTGTTCTTAACTTGGAATGATTTCAGAAGTGGATAGAAGCCCATCGAGAAATGTACCAAAGAGTTATTCCCGAAAGGTGCTGGTTTTCCACTAATCTGAGCAAATGATGCCTCTTTAATGACGCGTTCCAGACTATCCATATGCTTGATCATGTTCTTATCGAGAACGTGAGACATAGAAGAATCATCATAAGCTGATAATAGCTCGAAATTGACCAGCAAGTTCGGATTGATAGCATGAAAATACTTGAGATTGGAATAGACATCCCAGTTGTTCTCAGAGATCATAGAGTTAATAGAAACTGATACTGAATTCTTTTCCGGATTAGGAGACATCAGCAAATCGAATGCTCGTTTAGCAGATTCGATCTTGAATGGATCTTCTTTACCGCGTAATTCAGCATGTCCTAAGCCATCATGAGAGATAGCGATATTCCAATCGCCTTTAGTATTGCGAATCTCTCCGACATGACGACATTTTAATTTGGTAGCATTGGTAACCATTGACCAGGTAACATCTTTGCTGTCCAGCTCTTCAAGAATAATCTGGATCTTACGCCAATAAAGGAGTGGCTCTCCACCCCAGAGTTCAATACGTTCTAAATCTGAGAAGTCGATAGTGGCTTTCAATTTAGCGATGAATGCAGATACTTCATTGGTAGCATTCAGATCTTCTTTATCGCCCAGTGGATCTTGTAAGCAATAAGAGCAGGCCATATTGCATTTCTGACCTAATTGGATACGTAACACTTTAGGATTACGCAACTTGCCACGCTGCATCACATGAGCATGGTGTTCGGATACATCGACTTCTTCTTTGAAGAATTCTTTCCCATTACTCATGAGAATATGGAATTCGGTTGAGTATTGAATCTCTTGACTACCATCTTCGGTTTGGAAAGTGAAGATCATTTTTGAATGGCCTCTATGATAGACTTAGCTGGCCTTCCGTCATTGCGGAAGTATCCTTCTTTGTACATAACGAAACCTTCTTTCTGTAGTTGACTAACAACATGAAAACGAGGTTCCAGTGCAGGTGCCGGTATGAAGTTGAAATCGTGATTGACTTTGAATGAGTTCCCAATAAGATTGAAATATTCAAAATAGCGATTATCACGGAACTGAATCTCTGAAGCATAGCGACGATAAGTAGCTAACTTATTTGCCAGAGTTTGACTACACATTGAAGCCGCAGATGGCTCATCCATTAAGAGGTTATAGCAAGCCTTCTTAGGATCAGCATCAATAGATTCTTCGAATGTAAAATACATGCGATCGTGAATCAAGAAAATGAAGTTCTGCAACACACGATACATTCCGCGATTGCCACCTTCTATATTCTCAAAGTAGTAGGTATCATCCCACGTTAGATCGCCATTGTCACCGCTCAGACCATTGATGCCACGTGTTTCTTGCTCAATGTTTTCTTGAACTTCGACTTTATCCACCAGATGACGAACCTTGTCAATGAATCGGCGAATTTCTGGATTGTGCTCTAGACGATTTTCCGAGGTGATAATGACTTTGAAAACGGGAATGATTCCATATTTTTGAACCAGCAGTCCCATGACTTCGACAATTTTATCGAAACGCTTATTAATGAATTCTTCTGACAAAGAGATCTGAAATACACGTTTCATATCTAGATCATCAAGAACAATTCGATATTGCTGCATCAAAGCATTATCGGTAAAAGATGGCGCACCAATCAATTTACCATTACGCTTATAGAAGTCGAACAAGTCTGGATGCGTCTTTTTAATAAAGCGTAAATCGTCCAGACATTCTACTGTACCGAAGATCTCAAAGATTTTCCGGAATTTATGCTCGATGAAAGGACTGATCTTCAGACCCTCATTGCGGGCAATCATCTCACCGCGAGGTAGCCAATCATCTTTCAGATAGCACATCTTACAACCAGCACCACAATAATAAGTCTTCATTGCACTGAATGAGACTTCACCCATATGATGCAGACTATCACGGAACAAGAAGAAGCCTAATAGGTTCTCTGTGGTGGAGAATCGATCTTCTGCGAAAGGGATCTTTCGAGTATCCATGTCGGTCATAATATCGGACATATCAGACGCCTAAATGTTGTAATAGTGTTTGTTTGGATTTGAGTTTGGCCAGATGCTTAACAGCTATCGTGATGCCTTGATAGAAAGTCGAACATTTGTCTTGCTGAGGTTCAGACTCAAACAAGGAATGCAAGAATTTCAATCCACAAGTGTCTTTCGATGGACAAGTTAGGCATACTTTCGGCACTAACATTTCCTCTTGATGAGAATTAGAACGCTGTATGTCTATTAATCCCTGCCAGCTTCCCAGACGAGAACCTACTACTCGATATTCTAAGAAGTCATACTCAGGATAGATATATCCATCGGGAGAAAGAACCATCTGCTTATGATCTACAAAGTAGTTCTTATCAATCTCGGCGCCAGAATGCCCATCGACATAAATATTGATTCCATAAACATATAGAATCTGCATAAAGCGAAGTAGCTCGTGAATAACAGCTTGGATATTCAGCTCATGCAGTAAGACCTTAAATTGGTCTTTACCGCGAATATGGCGCAATGGGATCAGATTAAGTGACTCTACTTTACATGAACGCCAGACTTCAAGGATGGACTCCACAGACTTAACTGAGAAGACTTGCTTATTATTTAGTGGCATTACATATTGAAGTTGCGCACCAATTCCCAGAGAGTTCAGCGTTCGAATGCTCTCAATTATAGGGAACTCTGTACGGTTAACTCCTTGAAATGCAAAGTCAAAGCTAATACTAACGAACAGGAAATCCTTCCACTTTTCGAGAAAGTCTTGATGTTTAAGCAGCAGAGATCCATTAGTCTGAATAAAGACTCGAGGTTTATAATCCAGATCAGCTACTAAGCGTGTCAAAATACCATCCATGACATCAACATAAAGGAAAGGTTCTCCTCCATGAAAAGAAATCATATCCGGACGAGTTTCTAACTTTCTGAAAAAGTCGATAAGGTGTGGGATCTGAAAAGCGGCCATGGTTTGGTTACCCATAGACTTGACGTAACGACGATCGCAATAGGTGCAATTGAAGTTACAGATGTTGCCTAGGTAGATGCTGACATCTTGCAATGCTTTCAAAATGAGTTCCCATGAATAAGACTAAAGTGTTAACATCTATATAATAACTGGTTATGTTCAGAACAATCTTGAATAAAGCGTTATTATTAGTTATACCCCCTCAAAGATTAAATCAACATGAAAAAGACTAAGATTTCTAAACCTCCAGAGATGAGAGTACCTTTATTTAACTGTGCTCGAATAGTTTTCTTTACTGACAAAGAAATAGCGAGAAAATACATCAAGAAGTTATCCGGAAAAGTCTTCGACTTTGAAGGTTACGATGGCTTTGAGTGGATGTATCAAACTTCAAAACGCACTTTTATAATAATAGCAGTATTCAATAATTCAGCAGCTTGTTTAGCTCACGAAGCGGCACATGCGACTTTTGAGATATGCAATATTGTACAAGAACCGGTAAAAGTAGAGAGTACTAATGAGACTTTCTGTTATCTGATTCAACGGATAATGGAAAGATTTTTACCTTATTTGTCCTCTGAGAGATAGTATCGTATATAACAGTAATCTTGCATTTTTATATAGGTGTTAGACGCTAATGCAGAAATCTGAATTTACTGATATTGAAGAATTAGAATCACACTTTCCAGCACAGGGCTTTGGAATTATCGCTTATGGAGAACTGGCGTCTAAGTTTATCCGAGATGACTCCAAACCATTATCTGAACGAGCAAGGGCAATCCGAGCTTATATGCCAGAATTTGGAGGATTATCCGATCAGGCTACGCTACTAGCTTGGCAAGAACACCGAGCGAACGAGCTTCAATGGTTACGGGATAATGTCGGTAGAGAGGGGGTTGAACTATGACTAAAGAAAAGAAAGAGAATTCATTCTTTGAAGATCTGAAAAGTTCTCTCGAAGAAGCCGTTGCAATCGAGAAGGGTGAGATTGAAATTCCAGAAGATCGAATTCACCGTCATGAACTTATTGAGGATTTAGATTTAAATCCCGATGGTAAGAAGTTCGTTAAAGATTACAAAGGCTAATAAAAAGGCGACCTCAATGGGTCGCCTTTGTTCTGTATAGACTACTTAAAGAATGGCATGGTTCACTTGTGAGTTACGAACTTCAACATGGTTAGTTTTGTTCAGAACCACTAAGTGCATCATCGCTACTAACCAGATTTCTGTTTCAGAATCCGTTGCTTTAAAGCCCATTGCCTGATCTAATGGCAATCCATGAGCATCTAAAACATCGCGATAAGCCTGATGGACTTCAATCGGAGCCAGACCTTTCATCTTGTGGATAATCTCTGCACCTTTGTAATCAGTGTCGATAGTACCGGCACAACCACAGAAAGCATAATCATCTTTCAAGTGAGAAAACGCAGCAGCCTGCACTTTATAATGCGGCATTGCATTGTTGGCTTCGATCATTTGCACGACTTCATGCTTAGGCAAATAGCCCGTCAGAGTCTTACAAACCAGATGGAACATTGAACGGTTCATGACCGTCAGACGGTTTTCTTCAAGAATTGCCTCTTTAATAGCTTTCGCTTTCTTGATGAACTGTTTCTTGGTAAGACGATCTTGAACATCCAGATACATCTTAACAATCTTCTTACACATACCATCCGGSCGGAAGATTTCTTTACTGCCRGTATCCAAGTTACCAGCTGGACATTGATAGCAGAAGCCTTTTAGATCACACGCTTTACATTCTGGACGTTCCAGCATATCCGCATATTTCTTCTGGAATGTGCGATAACGATTAAGATATACTTTCTCGTCAAAGATATTACCCAGAATATATGGATGAGCCGCTTCTTTAATGTTGGTAAAGAAGTAGCAACCTGCATAGTCACCTGAAGCATCCATTGCAATCATGCCAGAACCAACCAGACAGTTGGTAGCACCTTTCACGCCTACACCTTCAGAGAAACGAATTTCCATTTCAGGGTGGCGATCGCCAGCATCGAACATATCGCGCTGTAACTGGTTCCACATATCTTCTGGCCATTGCATCTGACCTTGATAATTGGACATTGTCAGTGGGTGAACAATGATATTATTCACACCATGACTTGCCAGAACGTCTGCAAAGCGAGGGAAGTCTGGAGCAGTCTCTTGGGAGATAGTACAGCGGATAACTACTTGCTTCTCGTTACGGTGATATTCTGGAATCAGCTCAACCATACTCAGGATGTGATCAATATCTTCCTGTTTTAATTGGCGATGATCCTTGGTAACATCAATAGTATCCAAAGAGATCGTCATGGTTGCGAATTTATGGGTGAAGTACTCTTCCATAAACTCTTTGTCCAGCAACAGGCCATTTGTGACCATACCGAACTGAATCTCTTGGGCATCTTTCTCAAGTTCAGGGGCATTATGGCGAACGAAATCCATAATCAACTTCTTGTGAATAAGAGGTTCACCACCGAAGAATTGGAAGATTTTCTGAGCTGCTTGGCTATTGTTCTTCAAGAACGCATAAGCCTTGTTCAGCTTGTTCAGATCCCATTTACCGTAGTCTTTCTTATGCTGTTCATAGCAATAAGTACAACTCAGGTTACAGGCGTTTGTTACGATGACGTTCATATGTTGCAGATCACCAAACAATGCTTTTCGCAGTTCTGGTTGATCATTAAGGGAACGAACATCATCTTCTGCTGAGGTGGCTACCTTGAAAGTCTTAACCTGAGAGGTTCGACCATTAGGCTTAACCAGAGTCTCTTCAGACAGTTCCAGCACACCATTACTCATTTTAGCAGTAGGTGCATGAACCATCATTCGAGCTTTTAACTCAGAGTCGAAACCGGCTTTCGCAGCCTTTGAATCTTCGATACTAATTTCGGAAGAACCACAGTCACAACCATCACCATGATGATGATCCAATGTAGGCGTGTGCGAGGAAGATGCACAGCCGCCGCCAGTTGAGGTACCGCAACCGCCACCATTGTCAGCACTAGAACCGCAAGAACCACAGCCAGACATAATAGGCTGAGCAACGAAGTCGAGTTCTTTCGTTTCAATTTGAGTCACCGCAATCATAGGTTCAAATTTACGGACAGCAGAGTCTGGCTTAGCCATTATCACTGAATCAACTTCAGTATCCGCTGGTTTCTTTAGATGCTTCTTGGCCGACTTCTTAAGAAGTTCAACCTTCGCTGTTTCAGACATTGCACGTGTCCTTAATAATGAAATACTTTGAAATCGAATTTCGGGAGTTCGCTTTTATGAATATGTTTACACTCCATAATATCCCCGAAATCAAGAAAGATACTTAAGAATCCAGCATGTTTGTCTTTAGACAAACTAAATACTAGCTTGGATTCTTCCCAACGATAATTCATATTCGATCTAATAGTGAAGTCCTCGGGAGAAATCACATTAGGACATTGACCAGCGATAGACAGTTCATGGAACAAATCTAGAGAAAGTTCTTCACCTTCGCATTGGTATATCGCATTATTAAACTCGAATCCAGAGCCAATATTTAGCTGAGGTAAGAATAGAGAGTCCACGCATGATGCATTAGCCGGTTCCTCTGAAAAGAGTTCTACCACTCGCCAATCATCTTGCTTAATTCTTAAGTCTTCCTGAATGGAAATCAACTTGGAATTAGTAGCGGCCGTCACAATGTTATGATCAGGATACTTGAACGTTACTATAAAAGGAATGATGGTTACTTCATCTCGCTTATATAGTTTTCGGCTAAAAGCTTCAATCATATTGCCATCTTTAGCCATTGCCAGATACTGCATATTCTTTAAGCAATCAACTGCAGAGACAATATCACTGCCCTTTGGAGCTACAGAGGCTAACATTACAAAGTCACAACCACTACGTAAATGAGCATTCATTACTTGTTCTGCTGAGAACTCATATGGCTCGTCTTGCGGATTAGCGGCGGGAGGATATATGGCGAAATCCTTTTCAGACTTGGATTTCTTAAGGTTAAAAGTATCTGCAGTCGTGACAAAGAAATCATATGAAGCATCATCAGCTTCTGTAAAATCGCGAATCTGAGCCAGAAAGTCTAAATACAAGTTGGGCTTATAATCGCCCTCCCTGATAAGTAGAATATTGTTAACTGAACTCATATGATTCCTCGAGTACAGTTGCAATTACAGTTGCAATTACAGTTACACGCAGTACCATAATCATCTAGGTAAACGTGAGTGTGGTTCAGCAAACTGTCTAATAAATTGGCAATCTCTTTAGGAGCTGCTTGAGCATTAGCTTCCGCACCAGCAGTAACTCCTCCGATTTGCGGAGGAGTATAAGGTTGCATGGTATCCGTTTGGCTCTGAGTTTCAGTCTCGTCTACCGCACCCGTTTTGGAGTTCTGCTTAATGCGTTGCTGATAATCTGTAAAGGTGTGGTCATGAGATAACGACTTTAAAGGCTCGATAACCTCATTGTTTATTTCCGAGGCTTTAACCTCATTACCGCTCGAAATAGCCATTTGCTAGCTTCCTAATTATCTCTGACGATAAACACTAGTGGTTCGGTCTACTGCCGCGCCTGTCATACTGTTCATCAAATCATAGTAGTTGTGAGTGTGCGATCGGAAATCCGAAATGATCGCTTTAATATCGTTGTAGACCCAAGCTTCAATTTGCGATGTCGAATTGTAGCCCCGTAAAGTGTTAATGGCATTAGTTATCCGATTACGTTGAAAATCAGATAAGTTCATGCCATATGAATTTCGTTGTGTACTGCTCGTCACTACGGCCATATGTCACCTCATTAACTATAAGTAGATGGCCATACTTGACGCCAGCCGCCTGCAATATAGAAATATAACTTGTTATTTGAGATGAGTTCATCACCTTGCTTAGGTGCGCCTGGATTAATAACTGCTACCACGTTACGTAGATTAGTTATGCTAGCATTTGTCCAACCAACATTCGCTGCATCTGAATCTGTTCCTGGCCAGCCCACTTGAATATTACCGTTCGCATTACGCAGAGCCAACATGTTAGCAACCGCACCATACGTACTGGCTTCTGGGTGTGGGTTAGTACCGTCATCAATATGATCTTCCAACATTTGACGAACAGCATTGACTGTACCTAAGTTAGCAATTTCAGATACTGCAGAGGGGTCAGCAATTTTAGCTCGACCGCTCGCATCGCGAATAATAATGCGATTGGCAGTAGCATCTGGAACAGCACCATGAGCAGTTGTTAATTTGGCGTGATCAGAAACTGCACTGCTATTACTCTCCAGCATGAATTTCTTGGTAACGACATCATCATCCTCTTTAGGATCTGCAGCTTTAATCTGACCATTAGCTGTACGAAGAGCTAACTTACCGGCAGTCGCTGCAGTATCTGCTGCTTTCGGATGCGGATTATCTGCATTGTCAATATGCGCTTTTAAAGCAGTGTTAGAATCTTTAACTGATTTAAAGTTCGCAATATGATCGTCTTCGGTCGGGTTACCAACTTTAGCTTGACCATTTGCATCACGAATAATGATTCGACTAGCTACGTTATCCGAAGTTGCACCATGAACGGTTGTTTCTTTATTGTGTGCAGCGATTTTATTATCTGCAACAGTGTTCAAAGTGGTCACATTGACAATCTGATTAACTTTAGTCAGATCAGCATCACGAACTTCTGCACGCCCATTAATGTCGCGAATGATCAGCATACTTGGAGTAGCGATATCCGTTGTTGCATTAGGGTGTGGGTTTGTAGGATCAACAATGTGCTCAATCAGATCATCAGATACTGCTTTATCGCCCGCTTGCATCGTCTGAAGGTTCACAATTTCCAGAGGATTGATAGCATTAGCTACTTGAGCACGTCCAGTCGCATCACGAATGATTAAACGGCTGGCAGTACTATTACTGGTTGCACCGTGGACATCTGTTGCTGCAACATGCGTGTTCAAGTTATTCTGAACCAGAGCATCTCCGTGATCCACGAAATAACGACTAACCAATTCCAATGGATTAGTTGATGTTGGATCTTGTGCATAATTCAGAAGAGCACCCGTTAAGGTATCTCCATCTTTCTTAACTCGACGACGGATCGCAACCAACATTCGGTTATAATCGGTCGGAGTCAACTGAACATAAGCAACAGGATTATTACTCTTGGTCAGATAGTTAGATGTTACTACTTTAATCTCCATAACTACCTCAGATCGAATCGGGATCTATTTTTTCCAGATCAGTTGATGGATTGAAGAGAATGAGGTAATTATAAATGCGACTGTCCGGAGTCGATGCGATAAATTCAAGGTACAGCTGAGATCCAGACATTGTTAGAGTTGTGAGTTGACCAGTTGTTACTATTTGAGGATCTGCCCCTTTATTGGCTCGGACTTTGATAATCGGAGCGGGGTCATTATGATCTACAAATACTGCTACTTTCAGAATCTTATTAATATAAGCATCTGGGAGCAGGTTAATGGATGAGATTTTATCACCGCGTTGCTTAGCTTGGAAGCAATGCAGAGTCTTATTGAACAACATGGTTGTGTCGTCAATATTAATCATGCTGTCAGTGTTAAAACCATCGAAAGCCATTTCATCAAAGATTGAAGAGGAAAAAGTATCTAAGATCGCAGATACTTCTTGAGAGTAATTCGCCAGCGTTCCATTCTCTTGGAACGGGCCATTATCGCGACCAATTTCAGACAAATTACCAGGAAGAACGATATCGTTGCCACCAGTAAGATCACACATCCCAAAGCATATGAGATAAGCTCGATCAGGATGGTCTTCATAATCAGTACTAGGGATAGCAACAGTCTTAACATAAGAAGCCTGCGAAGGTAAGTATTTCGAGTAGAGGCAGATCATATAGATCTTACCAGTAGCTGGAATAATAACTCGGGTATTGGTTAGATCATTTCGAAGAGTCATCCCTTCGATAGTCTTAGCTGCGAAAGGTTCGATTTCCACTGCCAAGCGACCGCCAGTAACCAGTCGACCTCCAGAATAAATACCTTTAGGGCTGATATCTTTTGAGGAATCATTGAGCATTTTAGTAGTATCAGCGCTATTAAACGAGTGAATAGCGTATACTGCTGGAACATCTGTCCCTTGCGTGATAACATCGAACATATTCTTACCTCTTAGCCTGGCAATGTGAACCGGTAAGTCTGGGTCTGATCACTGGTTTTGTTGAATTGAGGGGTATGCATGATAGCATGGATATAGACCTCACCAACGTCCGGACCGAGAACCACTTCTGCCAGTAAGCCAATTTCACCAACAGGCCCGACCGCTTCGGCTTCTTCCAGAACGCAGACGAATACTGGAGTAAAGAGGTTTAAGAATTCCACAGAGTCATAATTATCGCGGAATACTTCATTCTCAAGGCTTTCAGCAGTAGGGTCTGGAGTTAAAGCTGTCGAGACATCGTTTGGGTCATAACCTTGAGTTCCTACACAGAACCCAACGATTTTGACAGCAGCTTGCCCTGTAACCAACTCTTCGCAGCGATAGATTCTGCCTTTAGTTGTTAGGGTAGCTTTACTTTCATAAGCCATAAATAGAATCCTTAATTCCTTGATTATTAAAGGAAAAACCAATAATATATTATATAAGTATATTTTAACGGGAAGTTCTATGTTTAAAGGATACAAATTCAGATTGTTGCCCAATCAACCGCAGATTCAGAAATTGAATCAGGCAGTAGGCAACGCTCGTTTTGTATTCAACCATTTTCTCGAAATGAAAATGAAAACTTACCAAGAAACTGGAATTAGCATATCACATAATGATATTTCAGCACTTTTAACTCAGATGAAGAAAGATTCCAACTATTCTTGGCTGAAAGAAACTCCGGCTACTTCACTGATTGGATCTTTGCAAAACTTAGATGCGGCTTATCGAAATTTCTTTATCCATAATAAGGGCTTTCCGAAATTCAAATCTAAAAGAGGTAAACAGAATTTCTATTTATCTGCACTTGATTTAAAGAATTCTTGGCAAAATCACCAATGTCTCTGGATTAATCCTGAAAATAGTAAAGACGTTCAAGTTAAACTTGGGACTCTCGGATGGTTCAAGTTAAACCTTCATCGAGAAATGCCAGAGTCTGGAAAGATTAAATGTGCGCATATATCCAAAGAAGCTAATGGAGAATGGTATATTGCTTTTCGAACTGAATTACAAGAAGCATATCCAGAGACTATTCCAGTAGAAAAAGCTATTGAAAACTCTATCGGAATAGATTTTGGTTTGAAAACATTCCTCACCTTATCCAACGGTGAACAGATATACTCTCCTAAACATTATCAGACCTCTGAGAAAAAATTAGCGAAGCTTCAAAGATCTTTGAGCAAGAAAACCAAAGGCTCAAACAATAGTTTGAAAACTAAGCAGAAATTAGTTAATCTCCATCGAAAAATTGCTAATCAGAGAGAAGATTATTTACGTAAATTAGCTTATCAGCTAGCTAGTCGATTTGATTTAATAACGATTGAGAATTTAAACATTCAAGGTATGAGTTCTAATCATCGTTTAGCTAAATCAGTAATGACTTCAGGTTGGGCAAAATTCGTAACATTCTTAAGAGAGAAATGCAGGGAATTTGGTAAACATCTGATCTGGACAGGTCGATGGTTTGCTAGTAGCCGTATTATCTATGATACGGGTGAATATCGTTCTAATATGACGTTAAAATGCAGAACTCTCACTGATTGCCATGGCAACCAAATTGATCGAGATGTCAATGCTGCTAAGAATATCAATTACTGGGGTCAGCATTTTATTACAACAGGTGAACTGCTGGCCACTAAAGATTATCTAGCTTTATATAGTTAGATTAATACCGAGAGCTTGACTCGGAAATTTACGCCTGCCAGATATTGGTAAACAAACTAAAGAGTTCCTTAGGGATTAAAACTCTTTAGGCCGAGGGCAGGAAGCTAAGATATTTAGCTCATGACTACCATTCTAACTAGGTTTCTTGGGAGGGTCAAAAGGGCCGAAGCCCTTTAGATTTTTCGAAGTGTTAACTTAACAGAAGAGGTAGAAGCTTTGTCCACAAACGGGATAGTATCGAATCCTTTTGTGTTATAAATCTTGAAGTGCATTGGACGATTAACAGGAACCGCTGTCTTGATATTTTCAATAGTGATTGTCTGGAAAGATCCAATTTTACTGATTGCAAACGCTACTAGTTCATCCGGATTATAGTTGACAGTTACATCAACTACCGAAGCACTCACGGCTTTTGAAGTAATTAATCCTTTGATGACTTTAACTTCGAAGCCTTTTGGCAAGCCAGAAACTCGCATTGTCACTTGACAAGGATTGAAATTACGCGTCTTCTCCGCATTGATTAAGAACAACAGACTACGTTTCTTAGTGATCGTAGTTACATAATCAATTTCAGTAACAATTTCCTGATTAAAAGAGGCTATCATTATCCGGTGAGCTGCTGTCAATGTTGAGAGAGCAGGAATCAGATTAGGCATAATAGCTGGAGATAAATCCAGAGATTCTACTGGGTTGTGCGATTCAATAGTATCCGCAATTGTCTTAATACTATTACCAGTATTCGTAATTTCCATTGGATCAGTTAGAATCTCAACTGGCAAGCTAGACATCAAGTTGAACTGATGCCAATAATCAATGACAGAAGGTTCCGGAGTATTACTTGCCAGATACTTAACTGGGAAAGGTCGCAGACGTTGGTAAGTCATCCAATGTTCATCAACTTTGAATAGATCCCAATCCACGAGACCATGCATCCAATAAGCTGGACTATCCCAATGGTTCACTTCGGTAACTTCAAATCGAGCAGTTACTGGAAAGAGAAGACAAGAGACGTGAGGATTATGCTCTTCAAATGGAGGATAAAAAGGCAACTCTTTGGATAGAGTACCGTCTCCTACCGYGTATGTGAAGGGATATTGATGTGAGGTAGCGTACAGCACACGATTAGAAGAATCATAGCCATAAGGATTACCATGACGTAACCATGAGGTTTCCCTTCCCACCGTCTTATCAATTCTAAAAGCGTCAACGTACTTACTATATCCGCGATGGTATTCCGGAATCTTTTCCAATGTTTCACGATCAGATCTCTCCAAATCAATGTTATTACTTTTCTCGACTTGGAAGTTAGACTCGACAAAAGCACGTTGTCGCATATCTTCTTCCATAAAGAAGTCATCAAGTTGAGTCTGTGGGAAATCGGGAATTGCATATAAAACAGTATAACGATCAAAACGTCCTGGTTTAGATGCGTGCTTAGCCATTGAACCATGACTAACATCAAATGGAACATACACTGCTGGATCTAAGCCATGATGTGCATCATAATCGGTATAGTTATAGTTTGGGATTAGAGCATTATTGGAACCATTCCCACCACCACTACCAATATTTCCAGCATCATTGCTCTCATTGAGAGTTAAGATTCCTACAGTATCAATATCTGATCCGCCTTGCAGTAGACTAAATTCTTTATCTTGCATAGTCAGCTCGCTCCACCATGATTCCTTCGGTAGTATCTCGGAACTTACCATAACGCTCTGGGAAGTTATTAGCTAAGATATCTCGAGCAACTCGGATAGCTTCTGCTTTAGAATGAGTCCAGACATGAACTTCGGTTACATCATCAACGAATTGTTGAGTTTCGAGTCGGCCACCAGTAATCTCAGTAGGATTCTCAAACTTAGACAATTTCGGAAAGTTCATATCACAATAGACTGCAACAATGGATTCGAACGCCTGAGAAGTCATGCCTGTCTGCTTAGCTCGCAATAAATACTTGAGAGCCAGACTTTTACTAGAGAAGTCTTCGGGCAATGCTTCTCGAATATCTTCAGATAAAGTGCTCTCGAAATTAAGAAGTCGAGTGCCACTAGTCATTTTAGCGTAGAGATCAATAAGCTCAATCCAAAGAGGAGCGGAGATTTCTGATACGGAATAGAGCAGAGTTGCGATATTAGAAACTCGGATGGCTACGGATAAGACATCGACTGTATCCCCATTACCATCAAATACTTGAATAGTAATAGTTTGCTGACCTACCTCTAAATCCAAATCGACATCTACAACTTCAGCAGCAGCAATTAAAGGCTTAATGTAGCCCGTTGTTCCTGTGGAAATTACATGACGAAGACCGACATTAGATGTTTCCAGAACAAAGCGAGTCTTACCCTCAATATAAGGAACTTCTTGTACATCGGGCTTATAGAAGTTCCCATCCGGCACACGGCCTAGCAATCTCTGATAGATCGAGCGAATATAAGTGTCTTGCTTTCGATAGAAATTAAGCATATTAGCCCGCCACGAATTTCAAATCAAAGTCGCTAGCCTGAATCTGAAGATATTCAGGAGCCAGACATGGGATATTAAAGCCTTGCAGATAAGACGTCTCATCTTTAGGCTGGAACATCTCAACGGTAATCTTGATGTAACCTTGATAAGTTTGGAAGATATTATCTACCAATTCTTGAACAGTGAGATCGTTCAATCGGAACTTAGTCTGATTCAGATAGGCAAACGTTGCATCTACTAAAGCTTGCTGAGAACTATCTGTCATGACATTGGAGTTGATTCGAATCTTAGCTTTGAACTCGATATATTTGACAATACCTGAATGGACTTCGATCTTCTTACCAAAGTAATCTTCGGTATTGATATTAAGCTGATCTTCAATATCTGACGCCAAAGTATCTTTTACATAAGTTACTGTGACATTGCCTGAATTGGTAGCCAGCTTCTGAGTAATAAGAATTGAATCATTCAGAATTTTATAAGAAGTTACCAAAACACCGTTCACAGAAATGGATTCTATACTCTGAACATGCCGCTTTTTAAGCGCAAATGTTGAGTTAATAATCGGTATATTTTCAGTAACTTTAGTTTTATCGTTACCTGCAACATAAATAGTAACAACGTTCGATCTTTTTGTGATAAGAGTTGGGGTAACATAAATACCCTCAAGACGCTTACCAGCAAAGTCTGTCGCTTTTGTAGCTAAGCCAATCTGAGTGGAGATATCAACAATATAGCTTCGAGTCTTAATCTTAGCCCAGTAATCTTCTAAAGTTTCAGCATCCGCACCATTAATGATTTTTTCTGGGTTATTAACAATGGTGCCTGATGGAAGTGTCAGATTCAGCTTATGGATTCGGTTAGCTGCAATATTGTATTTAGAACCTACTTCTAATGCAGTAATCGGAACCTTATACTCATAATAGCCAGTTTCAGCAGACAATTGATCAGCTGCAGTATAGCTAAGGGAGTTGAATTCAATATTGGTATAATACATATACTGACCATCATCAGTCAGGCCAATAGTACCACTTGGAATTACTAAGCCAGTGGGTGGCTTTAAGAAGCTCAGAATCAAATAAGAGCTAGCCTTAGTGCCGGCGTAACGGATAACGCCATAAGTAGCGCCAACACTTTCATAATCTTCAGCAGATTTAGTTGCGTCAAACTCAGAAGTGAAATTGGCTTTCAGGGAGTCAATATTAGTCTGCACCTGATCCAGTTCAGCACCAATCGGGTTGAGCAGCATATCATCCAACGGACCTCTAGTATCAATTGAGGGATAGTTGGCCAATACCCGTTTCTTGAGTTTATCAGCATAAACTTCTGCCATGTTAAACCTCTTCGTACAAGTGGCGAATAGTCAGATCTTGAGTTAAGACGAGATTCCCTACCGAAACGCTTTGGTAGAGACCATTAAGAATAGCTATCCTAACCATCACTGTTGTGTAATCTCCATTATAATAACTGGCTTTTACGGACTCAATAGAGCGAATTTGCTCATCTGGCAATGAAGAAGTGTATTGTGCAGCCTTCAAACGAATAAGAGCATCACGGAAATCACTTTCAATAAGAGACAAGACACTGGCCTCGTCATATTGATCAATGATATCGAGAGTAGAATAAACTTTGTTACCCTCATTAGTAGATTCATTGTAATGAGTCTTCAGACAACGATCAATATCTTGAACTAGCTTATCATAACCAGTACAAAATATTGTCTTACCACCATCATTGAATGACATGTCACCATTCTGGAAATTAATAGCAAAGTTCACTGATGAAGGTTTTTCTGATAGTTCACCGAAAGTAGCCATAGATTAATCCTCTGGATATGCAAAGAGGCTATTACTCCAAGAACGCATGCGCTGTACTGTAGCTGCTTTCGGAGATATACCATCTTCTTGAATAACATGACTCATCCATATAGTTTGGAATTCAGCGGATCGGACAGCTGCTTCTAAATAGACTTGACCGTGTTGTAGGTCTTGAATCAAGTTTGTCTTCTCAACGCTAGAGGTTGCGGCAATATCACCGGCACCAACTTGAGAAATCTTAGTGGTTAACTCTTTGACTTTGTTAACTTTGTCGGTATTGTTTTCTAAGATCTCTCGTTGACGTTTAACTCGAGACTCACCAAAATTAGCCACCGCTTTAGCTTTAATTAATTGATTCTGAACATCACCCGCCATTGTAGTCTCAACATGGGAAGCGATAGCTTTTTTCAGATCATCGGGAGCTTTGATTAAGAATACTTCAAACTCTGGAGATATCTTAACCATATTCCCAGAGGTTCGATCATGAATATAAGGACGACTAGCTAACTTTCTAGCGTCTACATCTTTCATATTAGCCATTAAGCAGGTTTCCACTCAGTGAATCGTTCAGCTTTAGCCATGGTTGTGCCAACACTTTCAGACACATCTCCTAGCTTAGCGGTAACAGCTCCGGGAATACTTGAAACAGTATCTACCGTATTAGTAACTTTATCCGAAGCGATATTGGCAAAAGTTCCAGCTTCAGCACTAGCATTTGAAACAAAAGAACTAACGCCGGTTAAACCAGAAACCGTGGCCGCTCCAACACTATTAACGCCATTATTTATAATACCCGTCGGAGATTGCTGTAAAACGTCACCACCAATAACATTAACACCACCAACACCAATATTGACATTTGCATTTACACCTGCTGCYGATGCAACATTTCGAGCTTTATCTAGAGCTCCTGCAACAGTTGTCTCTGAAATAGCACCAGAATCATCTTCTAATAGAGCGTCTACGATTTTACCTAGACGTGCAAAACAACCACAGTTCAGATTCAGATTGAACATGCTCAGATCAAAGAGGCTAAGGATACCTAAGACGATATTCTTGATAGCATCATAAATTGATTTAACCATATTCCAGACAGCCATAAGAGCCGCCATTAACCCGTCAAATAAACTTATCGTGAAGTTGAACTCGGGCAATCCGCCAAATAGGGAGCAGATACTACAGATAAAGTTTTCAATCATGGATTTAATACCATTGATTGTAGCAAGAAGTGCCCCTGCTTTACTAATCTGAGCCATTATTGAGTCATAATAACCACGAGTCTTGTCCACTAAGCTTTCCGGATCTGTATCAAAACTAAGAAGATTAGCTAGAGCTGCACTTTTCTTTTTCATGTCAGTAACGATACTCAAGATAKGACTCATACTGTCTTGCAAAGAAGTCATATCATCATTGACTGAAGGGATAATTTTACCCGATGACGTGTAATAAGAACCGTTATAGCTTCCCTGATTGAATACCGAAGAAGGGCTAGCAGCAGCTACATAATCCGTTATCTTATCAGTAATTAAAGTCTCTTTAGAAACAGTTTTAATTGGGATGAAAGATACTGGATAAGAGCTATTATTACCGTAAGGGATATCAACACTTACTGCGTTCTCTGGTCTAAATGTAGGCTGCTGCGTAGTAATAAGCATTGGGTACACATCTGAAGTATTAGCACCGAATAACTTATCCAGCGGCATATAAGAAACGTACTCAGAATTTAATAGAGCATCTGAATCGGGAATATATTCGTTCACTACTGGCAACTCAGCATCATCTGAGATAGCAACTCCAGGAACGATAGTGTCTTTAACTATGCCAGTCAAATCATCCAGCATGGTGTCAGTTTCTAAGAGGCTCCCAGTTAAATCGCCAAGCATATCATCTGCTTTATTAATGAATAGCTTTTGCTGAGTATTTAACTCTTTAGTACCTTTAATGTACTCAAGTATACCAGCACCAGCTAACTGGGTATTATCAGTCGTCATAGCGTATCTCCAGAACTTGAGATAGTGGTTCCTTGACCACAAGGGAATATTGCAGTTCCGCCCAAGGGGTGAGCAGGCTGACCATTAACGATAATCGAAGGCATTCCAGACATAGCTATCATCGTTCCACAGTGAGGACAATTAGTAACACCGGTATCTCCGACTCGGACTAATGCTCGATTATTAACCATCACATTAGGGCTTCCGGATGTCCAAACACCTTGARTCTGATGTCCACAACAATCGGCACCATGAGTGCCAAAGCCAATAACATTATCACCCACTCGGACAAATCCACCACTCATGAGAGCCTCTTAGWTGATTAAAACTTTAGTACCTTGCAAGCGAAGTATTCCACCAGCTTTTATACCGGCACTACCACCAGTCTTATGGTTGAAATTACCACTAATGGTAGAATTCTTATTCCCACCTACGGTTTCACTAGAATCAGTTCCCACTTGAATATCATGAGAAGTTCCATATTTATGATTACCAGCTTTCGCAACTTTATGAGTTAAGTTGTTGCCAACATTCAAATCAAAGGATGAATTTGATCCAGCCATGTTGAAAATAAATCCGCGGTCGGCATCGGCAGGAAGAGTCCAGCACATATTACCGTTTTCATCAACTTCATAAGTAGCTACTGTATTTGATTTTGTATAATATTCTTCGAATGATCGGAGAGCGTTCCCTGTTGTTGCCGAGTTTACTTCTGCACCGCCAGCATCTAGAACGTTACCTTTGCGGAGTCGCATTAGAGTTGGAGTGTTACCTCGGCCTGTCAGATCAATATAGAATTCTTTAGCGACCCCACCTTTAGTCTCATTATAAGATTTTCCATCCGCAGTATGGCGGGTAGCATTACCTATTCTGAAGACATCCTTTTGAGATCCTGAATCGTAATCACCCATCTCAATGACATATTCAGGAACCTGATGGGTGATATCCATACCACTTCTTGACCATATTGATCGGATTAATCCAGAACCGAGTTCCATATCTCCCGTAATTAAACGGTAAATATATGAGCCACCAGCAGCTATATCCTCGGATTCACCACTGACTAATTTCCGATATGGGACTTGCGCTTCAGTTGATTTATTGGACTTAACATATTGAGATTCAACTGAGGTAGATGACTGACCACCATTAACAAAGTCATTCGTTTCACTTCGGCTTTTATAACCGAGGATTTGAGGAAGAGCTGAGTTATTATGACAGTACATGAACAGCACAATACCTCCGGGTTCTGGCATATCTCGACGACGAGAGTTCAGACCGGAATATATAGAAGCTATAGGTAGAGTCTTTTTGCCATTGCCATTACGTAAATCAACCACCATTTCAGCACGATCAGCATCTACACTGAGAATGTGAGCTTCAAGTAATCCTTCGAACTGATTACCCCTGCTTTTAGTATTGGAGGGATCACGATTCATAAATGCCCCGTTTTAAGTAATTCTTCAAGACCACTATGCTTCATCTGTTCTTCAAGAGCCGCTGCTTTAGTCACTCCAGCATTAGAATCATTTAGAAGCTTAGCAATAGCGGCACTCTGATCAGTACCTGTTTTCGGAGTAGACACTGTAGGGACGAAAGCGGTATTTGGAGTTGATGCGGTTTTATTTGATGCTACTGGAGTACGTGTTACTACATCGGTTGCGGTAGCGGTAGTAGTCCCTGTTGATGCCTTAGCCGTAGTCGCAGTGGCGGTTCCAGTTGCAGGATTAGTCGCAGTAGTCGCAGCCGTTGTATCTGCAGTTGTAGCTGTTTTCATAGCGGACATAATTTGCGCAAATGAGGCCATTGTAGGCTCGGTGCTGAAAACGTTGAACGTTACTGGATAAGTTACTGAGAATGGGTTATCCGCTGATTCAGATAAAGATATATCGGCGCTGATAAAACCTAAGAAGGTAATCGTACCCATCATGACCGTATTGATTTCTAACTTGAGATAGTTTAATTTACCATCTTTGAGAACATCCATGGAGGCGAACTGCAGCAATTTAAAGAATACACCACTACCCTCAGTTGGAGCTCCAAGAGTATCCGGATTCAATAAGTTACCTGATTGCATCTGGAAAGATACGTCAATATCCATGTTGTTTACTAAAGCGTTTGAAAAGCCTTGAGTAAATACTCGACCATATCGAGATTTGGAATTAGAACGACGTCCCGCAAATGTATAGTCAATAGATGCTGGGTTGACGTTAAAAACAATCTTATCGCTAGCATCTAGAACAGGATACAGGATCCAGCCTTGACGAGGGATAGATATCTTCGAAGAAGTTAAATTGGCGCTTGCCAGTGAGGTAGATTTAGAACCTATTGCAGAAGACACAGATGATTTAGCGGATGAAATGGCCGACTCGGCACCGGTGATGATGTTTGTTTTAAGTGGAAGAGCCATTCAAACCTCCTATAAACCGAAAAAAGGCGGTAACAATGTACCGCCTTCAGAACTATTGTTACCCGTATTACAGAAGACTTTTCTTAACGCCATCCAGCATTTCACATGGCAAGATTTCGGCGAAGATAGCTTCTTGATCTGCTTGAGAGCATTTACTCATCAGCTTAACCAGTTCGTTCTCAGCTTCATCGAAATTAGAGGTCTTGATCATGTTATTGATCATACCGATAATATGCTGATGACTGGCCTTACGAACATCCAACGGTTCGGCATTTGCATTGATCTGAGGATTTGCACTTTGCAGTTTAACTGGCGCTTTTTCAACTACCAGACCACCTTCCAGCAGATCATCAACTTCAGCCAGATCCTGTTCATCCATTGAAGTGTTATTCGCTTTCGCCACTTCTCTACGCGCAGTCTTCAGATAAATAGCTGGGACAGAGTCAGAATCCAGCAATACCAAGACACGTTGAAACAGATAGCGTTGCAGGTCTGCACTGGTAGCGAGATTAGCCAGAGATGCCTGATCGGTCAGCGGGGTCGGTAAACCGGCCGGAATAATGAGAACGGAGTTTTTGATGCTAATGATCACATCACTTTTCAGACGGCTGATCACGATAAGTTCTTTAGCGTATTTCTGTTCTACCAGTTCGGCCAGATTARCAGTGCCGAGTTCTTTCATTGGAGATGCCATGGTATATTTTCCTGAATGTATTAAGTATGTTTGAGGTTTAATGAATTAATTAACAACTCCATTTTACAGGAAACTTTAGCGGGATTTAATGAGAGCAGCCGCTAACTTTTTGTCTTCTGTGAATACTAATTTGGAGTTGCTTTTAATTGGAAGCTGGCGACCGAACTCTTTCAAGCTATAAGTAGACCAAGCCAATAAGAAACGAGGTTCATTAGAATAGCATTCCAAGAAGGTGTCAATAGCTTCTTGCAAAGAAGAGAAGCCAAGCATTACCTTGTCTTCGTCATAGTTGTCCCAGTTGTTTTTCTGAGCCATGTGCATGACATAGACTTCTTTGCAAGCATAGTTAGTGCCCAGATAAACGTCTAATGGATCACCATCAACGGAGAGTGTACTGGCAAATTCCCCATAAGCGCATTTCATCTCACGAGACCAAGCAACGCCTTGACGATCAACGCCACGACGCATAGAGCCTTTAGGAAACTCAAGATTGATAATAAATCCAGCAAACTTAATAGTTTGGCGAGGCAATTGCTCAGGATCATAATTGACGTCTGATGGAATAACCAAACGCAGATCACCACGTTTTTGCATTGTAGCTAACTTCTGACGAATCTTGAGGTTAGCCGGATTAGAATATTTACTCATGGATTAAGCCCTAATGCGAGCGCCTCTGCCAAATGACCGAGCGCCAGGTTTTCTGTGGGAGAGAACGCCAATGTTACCATTAGCCTTCATGATTTTCTTAGATTGCTTAATGGCATCGTCCAGTTCCATTTCTAAACGACTAATTTCAGCTTCAAGAGCCTGCATATTATCGCGAGTCACTGTAACATTCGGGCCATTATAATCGAATTGGAGTTCGCCTTCGACTAGAACCTGACTCCGCAAGCCATAATAAGCAGCAGCACGAATCCACATTCCCACAAGACCAACATCATGAGGCTCTTTAGGGAAGCTAGCCATTGTCCAACTGGTCAGGAAAGGTTGAGCATTGACTTTAGACAATCCTTCAACGAACCATGTGTACAGCATTTCGTTTGTGTAACCATTAATGCGTTCTGGATTCTTATGGTAACGATCCAAATAAGTTCTGAGACGTGGAAGCATCGTCCAGAAACGCATATTGGCAACCGCAAAGTTTACAATGGATGGCTCACCTGTAACAACGCCAGTATCATTTATCTGACGGATGCTAGCGGTATAAAAACCAGGATGTAGCTGAGAGATCATATCTGCGGTAATTTTGTTGTCACCAATCTCAATAACCAGTGAATCGAGAACTACTAAAGGAGTGTCAGATGTCCCATAGAACGAGATCTGGAAATTACCAGCTTTAGGGCTACGAAGGTTCAAGCTGTCTTGACCATAAGTGACCATACTGATGTAATTATAATCGGGAACTTCCTCTTCTTGAATCTGGAATGATTCTGTATGAGACAGCCAGCCATTTTCAGCAGTGTTAATCTGAGCGAGAATCTTATAAGGATTACTCGGTTTTGTGATAGGGATAACCCACTGAGTTTCAAATTCACCCTCAGCGTAGCCTCGCATTAAGCGACCTTCGGTGAGTACCTTGTTATTCTTATCCAGGATTTTGAACTTTCCTGGTTCAGTTGGAACAGCAGGAGTTCCATCAGGGTTCTGAATAATCAAGTTAAATAGGTGAGTACTACCAGGTTTTAATTGCATGACCGCATCCCACATCCAATATTTAATCAATTATACTGGCTTAGAAGCGGCTATTTTGAGGAATTCAGAGTAATAAAAAGCCCCAATGAAGGGGCTTGATTACTATCTGGAACTTAGCGGATGAGAACGTTAGATAGAACCGACAATTTCAATTGAGGATGACTTCTAAATTCATGCCTCAATGTTTTAACGATTTCTTCATAATCCGCACCATTCGGAAACTCGTTTAAGAATATACTTACCCAAGTTTGAGTTGGGAGATGATCTGGTTTAAAAAGATCACTTTCAACATCCAATGAAAGTTTCAAATGTCGTTGAATGAGTTCAAGATCTTGCTCGGAGAAGTTATCCCATTTCCGATATGGAACAACTACGATTCGGATATCTTCGTTAGTCTTTTCCGGTAGAAACTTAGCAATATCTATTGCTTTAGGATTTTCTAACTTATGAATAAGCCTATCGCCCGATTGTTCGGAGAGCAAACCCTCAGCAACACTATCTCGAATCATCTTCTCGATAAGTGGATTCATTAAGCACGACCTCCACCGTAACCTGCACGATAGGAAGCGTTCTGAGCTACTTTGCGAGGTTCAAGTACTGGAGCTTTAGCAAACTGAGCCATCAAACTCTTTTTATCATCTTCGGTCAGAGTGTGAGTGCCTTCACAACCATCACCCGCTAAGAAGACGCGAATGTTGTTTTCATTATCCAGAGTTGCACGAATAGCTGAACCGTTCTTGGACTTAGTTTTGATCGATTTGATAATTGACATGATAATTCCTTAATGGTAGTTTCAATCTATTATGATTTTTCTTATTATTGGAAAGTTCCTCTCCCAATAAAACCATTATATACGAATACCTGCTTGTAATCAACTGATATTTGGCTATTTGGAGCGGATATCAATAGAAAAGCCCGCTTTCGCAGGCTCTTTAGAAGGGATTGTGTTAATAGGGGCCATATTCTGGAAATGTGGCTAGTTCTTTAATCTCAACTTTCCAATCAGCCCACAGAATTGCTTTCATTTGATTGGTGGCTGCATGTAATTGGGAAGGAATACCTCGTAGTAACACTTCCCTTGGATTGTGGACAATGATTTGAATATCTCGTTTCTGATCATTAATGATTCTGACAACATCTTTTAGAGTATTTTCTGAAAAAATGTCATTCATGTTAAGTTTGATCGAGAAATAGACTTCATCATCACGGATATGCTCAATAGGCTTATTTTCATCAGCAGTTCGCCAGTCCGGATAATCGCGCATCTTCAACAGCTCGAGTTTGGATTCCAAAGCATTGATGATATGCTCAGTCTTAGTGCCCGACCGCCACGCACCATCGAGTCCCAGATGAATAATGTCAATCCATTCCATCACATCCTTAGGATGCTTTCTAGCTTCTGCTACTTCTTTGATGATGTGATCTAGAATGCGATTAGAGGAATAATCCGGTCCGAATGCTTTAATGGAGAACTCTTTCTTATCCTCAATGAACTCTTCCAGACTGAATGGCTTTTCACGAGGAACCTTACCATCATTCATTTCGAGATTGCGAGCCAGACGCAGTTTAGCATCAGTCCGCTTACCTGCAATATTCAGACGTTCGGTGGACATCAGACGGAGTGCAACTACTTCAGTATCTGGTATATCAGTWCCACCTTTAACAGCATCACCTTCTTCCACAACCATCTTCATCCAGTTGATGCCATTCGGAAACATACCAGAGTAGATGTGACCCTCTTTGGTTTTGATATCGTGGTAATCTTTATAGCGCTTACCAACATAAGGGAACCAGATTTCATATTGCGCCGGATGATAGTTAATCAGTCCGTCAGGATTACTCTGCGACATAGTACCTCCTGTTTAAGTGACATCTTGGATTTGATATGCTGATAAGCTAACTCAGCTACTTCCGGAATGCTCAGATTMGAAGTATCAATCTCTAGAGTGTCTTTAGGCATCACCCGACGATAATAATCCTGAATGGTCTGATGATTCTCCAGAGATAATTCATCTAACCAACCCATTTGCATAACACCTGTACGACCCTTACTACGCTTTAAAGCTTGCTCACGATTTACAGTCAGCAGAATAGTTGAATCAGGAACAGGAATCTTCAGATAATGTGAATGGATCATCTCAAGAACAGTTCGTGCAGTTGGATCATTCTCCAGATTCTGGTAGACGTAAGTGGTGTAGAAGCTACGATCAGCCAGCCACATTGCATCTTTAGGGAGTCGGGTGAATAACTCATTGCGAGCGGCCATCATGAGAAGACCAGTTGAAACTGCATCGGTAGGGTTTTGAGTGATTAGCTTGCGAATCTGAGAAGAAGCACCATATTGGTCATCTGAACTAGGTTCCGAAAAACGGAGAGCATTAAAGCCCTCCGCTCGGAATCGTTCACATAGGATGCTAGTTACTTCTGTTTTTCCAACATAATCAGCACCATCAGTGACCGAGTAAAACATGATTATGCAGCCTTCTGACCGAATTTAACCTGATGGGCTGAGCGATCATATACACAGCCTTTAGTCAGGCCTTCAGATACAAACAGCTGATTAACAAAGCCGCTCAGATTCGGACACTCACGTGCAATTATTTCAGAGATGCGCTCAGCCAGATTTTCAATGGTTGTTTCTTTATCACAGATATGAATATTCACGTCTGGATAATGTTCCAACTCATTGACATTCAGCGTCATTTCCATGAAGCCACGCTCTTCGGTGCTGTAAGAGATAACCATGAACTCTTCATCACCATTTTGCTGGTGATCCAGATTTTCACGCTTAACGAAAATGCAGTTGGTCAGCACTTTTTCCAGATGAGAATACTCTTTGAAAGCTTCAATAACCAGCTTATTATCCGGAGAATGCTGATCTGGCAGTTTGATGTCGTGCTCAAAGTGCAGATAGGACAGATGACCATGGCCAATGTTCTTACAGCCATAAGAAGTACTATTCTTCAGACCGTGAACATAGTTGAATTTCAGTGTTGGGAATACTGTGTTGTTCAGATCACCATAGGACATCATGAGAGTCGCCATCTTAACCTGAACTTCAACAGCAAAGCCATAATGAGCCAGCAACGCTTTCTCACAATAGTCTTTCAGGAAGATCTGCAGATTGTTCTGAACAAAGCTGTCAACATCCGGACTTTCACCCACAATATCAACAATGCAGAAGGCATCTTCCGGCAGCTCAATACGACCCAGAGCATTTTTCAGATGGAATACAGTACGGTTTTCAGCATTGGTTTCAGTGCTTTCAACACCCAACAAGGAACCATCAGCGTTCTTGAAAACAACCAGACGATGGTCAAAGCTGTCGTCCATGAACTGCTTCAACTTCTTCTTAGCGTCGGAGAAGTCGATGACTACTTGTTCTTTCTCTTCAATGCGACCGGTCAGGGTGAATGAAGGATTCACGGAGTAACCGATCGGGCAACCATCTGCACGAAGGAATCCGAAGTCGATGCAGTTTTGGTTTGCAAAGAAAATGGTAGAAGTTGTCATAAAATACCTTGATAGCTCGCGATTAATGGGGAGATCTATTATTGATCCCTTTATGTTATATACGATGACTGTTCTCAGTTAGGAGTTCTGCGCATAGATACGATCTACCGCTTTAACTTTGAACACTGCTATTAATTCATACGAGGGAAGATCATCATCTTCAAACAATCTGTAATTGCCGAGTCTTCCACGCACTTTAGAATTTAATGGCGCCGGTTTAAGTAAAGAACATCCCGGAAAGGTTGATAACCATTTAAGCATTGCTCGGTTCATCCTAAGACCGCTCAGGCGTTGTTCTCTAATATCAATGCGAGGGAATTCTGAAACTTGGAGTTGGATTGCGGCATTTAAGCGATTAGAAGTAATGCATTCACTTGCTTCTTCTGCTAATTGATAGAAATTCTCAAGAATTGTTAACTCAGAATGTTTTACTTTGAATTTACAATAAACGTTGAATATTGTAGATGATTCGGAGAGAACTGCGACTTCGAAAGGATATTTACCTCTTGGAGCACGTGCAGTGATTGGGAAATAAACCATGATAAGAGAGGAAGCCTCGGAATAAGTTATTAAATTGGGAACAACTAATTATAACCGAGGCTGCTCGGATAAATTCTAAGCTAACTGGATTTATTCTTGCGAATACGTTTAGTTAATTTGCAGTTATTAGCGATATCCAAAGTATTATAATCTTGCTCTAGCATATTGAAAAAGACTTCAACTAATTCTTGCTTTTCGGTAGCTAGATAATTCTTAGTGAAGTCGATTAATCGATCAGCAGTTAATTCACGAAAGAGAGTATCTTCTGCTGGGATAATACTGAGATTCATGCGATTAGCTTGATCTTTCATTTCTTCGGTAACTTCTGGAATTTCTAAGATAAAAGATAAACCGTGAGTTTTATCTTGTAGCAAACCATAGCTACGAACCTGACATTTCAAGAATTCATCTGGCAAGCTAATTGCGATACGTTCCATTTACAGGATACTCTCTTCTTTAACAGTGATAAATTGGAGTTCGCCATCTTTATTGGTAACATAGCGAGAATAGAAAACACCATGCGACATATAACGGGCAATGCGGAAAGTAAACTCCAACGCATGACCTTCTTTAGTGTCTGCAAACACTCCCAGATTAGCAAGACGAGTGTAAGTCTTGGCATACATCAGAGCATCACAATGATGAACTAACTGTGGAGAGTCAATTGGATTTGGCGACATCCCAGTTTCATGATAATTGTAGCCAAAGTAAATTTCACCTACTTTAGAAAACTCTAAGAACTCTTGATCATCCTCAAAAGTACCATGAGCTTCATTATGCAGGCGTTTACGAACAATCGGATCAAGATCATCCAATGGATTACCCAAATAAACAATGGTGCGGCGTTCTTCTGAAACTAATCCATTTTCATCCGCAGCACCCCACAATTCTTTCGGCAAGTCAATACGCTCACCTTTCTTTGGTGGGGTATTCAGATGGGGATAATTACCGAACGCCGGAGAACCTTCTTCTTGCTTAGACATAGTGGATTCCTTATTTAACGAGAACGGAGGCTTCTTCTAACTTATTTTCACGAATCAGACGGTGAATATCATAAATCATTGGAGCAGATGACACACGCTCTTCAGCTATTAAAATAAGCATTTGCTGATAAGACAATTCATAGATTGGATAGAATACTGCTTCTGGATCATCGAGAGTTGGATCCCAATATTCATCTTTCACACGTAATAAAGCATGCTCAATCGGAATACCTATACTTGGAATAGCTAGATGACCGACCGAGTATTTGATATCTGGAAAATTAGGATTCAAGCCTTTCTCAGACAAGATCATCAGACTATTATTAAAGCATTGACGCGGAGCACTGACATGATACAAACTGTCTTTGAACTCAACTGGCATCTTGGTAATTGGACGTTCTACTTGCTGAACGTTTTCGCCTAAATGCTGAGTCATTACTTTGAGGATTTCAATAGGAGTCACTTCAATCTGTCCATGAAATTTAATTATCCATTAATACGAGAAAAACCCGCCGAAGCGGGTTATTTGTAATCACGTATTGCATCGTTCCAACAGCTAATCGCGCCTATACAATTATCATTATCACAACCACCCATGACACTTTCTAGACGATAAGCAGTGTCTTCTTGAGTAGGATCAAAGCCACATTTACACGCAGCCCAGACTTCACAACCATCTTCCATTACTTGTTCAGAATGAATTGTGAATACTACGTTGTTTTGACACTTAGGACAAGGTTCAACGTGCATAGTAGGAATTTTATGTAAGCTAATCTTTCGAGTACCCATTTAACGCTCCATCGCTTTCCGAGCAGCAAGAATCTTCTTAGCTAATTCTGCTTGTTCTATAACATGACAAAGTTCTTCTTCAGTTTGACCATCATCGAGAAGATCTAGTGAAATTTCATCTGCCTCTATGCATTGTTCAATGAATCTTCGTAACAGTTTTAAATATGTGATTTGATTATTCGCTAATAGCTTATCAAACGAATCTGCGGTTGGTCTAGCTACTCGGATTGTATATGTTTTCAAATCAGATGTGGCCATTAACGACGTTCCTGCTGATTACGATCATCAAACTGAGAAGTACCGCCAGAATGACTAGCACCTTTAGAAGCCATTACTTTCTCAGCTTGCTTACCAAGATCAATAATAGTCTGTAATTCTGATTTAGATAAAGATTCGAGATATCCGCTCATTTCTGATTACCCTTTCTGATTATCTGGATGATGATCCATGCTTTTCTGATCCAACATTTCTTGCGCTTGACGGCCTAATTCGGCTAGAGTTTCAAGTTCAGACTTGGATAACGTCTTGAGATAACCGTTCATTACCGTAACTCTTCTTTGAATACATCACGGCTAACGAAGCGAGCACCTTTATCTATCAGCTTCTGGATTTTAGGACGAATAATGCTAGTGTCCTTAGCCACAACAATGGTTGAGTTTGTCCATGTACCGATTTCGCCACCATGTTCTTTAATAGCGACTTCCAGTTCATCATCACGGAACCCTGTGAATACCACTTTCGCACCTTCCAGTTTTGTGGAAACTGCTGCAATTTCTTGCTGGATATAAGGTCGAAGGGTTAGGTATTTCGAGTGTGATTTCATGAAATCTAAAAACAAGGGTACGCCTTTAGCAAATGATCTGGAAGTCAGGTCTCCAAATAATGCCAGAGTCTTAACGTTCTCATAGATTTCATCTTCTGAGTAACCTTCCCATGCCATACACTCATCGCCCCAAGAATTAAAGACGATTTCCAGACGACCAATACCTACAGCTTTGCCAAAGCAATCAATACCTGCCATCAGATTTGGATAATAGATATCAGATACTGCGGCTTTAACTGCTTCATGGATGTTGCGACGTTTAATTTCACCGAAACCTTCGATACCATTCAGCTTGTCGATATTGTTAAGAGTCAGATCCAGAATACCGTCAATAGTGTTCCAGCCATTCTCAAACAGAGTGTACATGGTAGGGATACCAAAGTTCTCTGTTCCCAGACAAGAGAAGAAGCGCACAATCTTGCGGAACTTAACGGCTGGATGATCAGGATCGAGAGTGATCATATGAACTTCATTATCATCCCAACCTATCGGACCCCATTCAGATTCTTTCGGGAGGTCAGGTTCAGCCGCTGGAGTAAGAATTTCCATCACGTGTGGGATCACATCCCCGCTACGAATTAAGCGGACAACGGCGCCTTTACCAATCGGATGATCTGGCTTGTGAGTTTCAATTTTCAGACGACCATGCTTCACATAGTACGCATTGAAGATAGAAGCATGAGTTACGGTTACACCGCAAATCTCAACGGGTTCAAGGACAGCACGACCGCGGAAATCACCGTCTTTATGGAGACGCCATTCAATACCAAGAACGTTCGCAACGACCGAATCTTCTGCAAAGTTGATCTTGAACTTACGACGAGATTGGCGATATAAGCCATCTGACTCCAGACCCATTTCAGAAGCAGTCGAGAGGTTATCGATTTCCAATACCCAACCATCAACAGCATAATCCAGACCATCATCTTCAGAACGGATAATAGATATCGTTTCTTCCAAGTGATCCCAGTCAGCGGCCATTGCATCCCAATCTTCAATCTTATGAGCAGGATATTCATAGATTTCATAATAAGGGATTTCAAAGCCTACAGAGGCCAGATAATTTAGCTGATGGCTACGACAAGTTTCGAATTCATCATCGGCAGATTCACAGATTTCATAAGCGATGAAATCAACATCCCGAACTTCTTCTGAGCTTTCTTTACGACGGAACAGACCAGCAACCATGTTGCGAGCATTTTTCCATTCACCATGATATTTGGCAGAGAAGACGGACTTACGCATCTCCAATTCACCACGAATGACCAGACGAGCATTGGCATTTGCAATAGTGGTTGGAATGCTTAGACAGTCTTTGGCAACTCGATAAATGTCTTTGCCTTCGAAACCATTATATTTCGAATAGGCTTTCTTCAAGGTGCCACTTTCATAAACCAGCTCAACACTGATACCATCATGCTTTGCAGTCTTAAGAGCTACAATATGGCTAGCATTATGTGAAGAGTTCAGCGCCAAACGTAACCAGGATTGGAAATCTTCAATCGTGTACATTTGGCTGATGCCAGGCATTGGAACCGGCAAGCGGAAGTTCTCATTGTAGGTATGAGATTCGAGAACACGTTGGAAGTCGGGATTGCTATTGTCAATGATATACTTGACCAGATTGTCAAATGCATCATCGTCAAGATAAGGTTCTTGCACACCACTGCGATCATAATGATAGTTAGTAGCGGCTACATCGCTCAAATCAGCAATGGTAAATTGAGCCAGACACGCATGGAAATTACGAGTCTTGAGATTAAAGTTTAAGAATTCTTGCTGGTCTAAAGTTAAATTCTGCATGTGAAAGTCCGCATTAACTGAAAAAAGGGGAAGCCTAAGCCTCCCCTAATATTATCACATCAAACAATAGCTTTCTTGACAACTTCCGGAACCGACAAATACGTTGTACGGTATGCTTGGGAGATGTAGTTCGACATTAATACCATCGAAAAGCCTTTACGATCAGCTTTTTCAGCATCCCCAATTGTCATTGTTTGTAACTTCTGGATTATCTCTTGCTCGATAACCGGAGACGGAGTTTGACGCCTCAGACTACTTTCTTCAGATTTAACCATTTGATACTCCATTTGATCTCGCACTACGATTTATTGTTTAATGAGGTCTGATGCCTCAAATATAAATACGATTATCTTTCTGTCTGATCACAGAGGCCAGTTTAACTTTGTCTTAAAAGCGGACTTCATATCATCTGAGGATAAGATAGCCCAATAAACTGGCAGGTCGATAATGTATGGGATGTTCTCTTTTATATACGCTACAACAACAGGCTCTTCTTTATTCTTCGGATAGGTACGAATGATTTGACCTTCTTCGTTTTCTTCCAAAGATGTCAGCTTGCGCGGGAGATTAGAGATCTTGTTCAAAGTGCAGTACGCTTTAGTATGTTCTTCGAACAATGTTTCAGCATTCAGCCACATATCAAGAATGCCCTGAGTGCCTTTATAAAGATTTTTACGAGGGGCTACATTCACCCACCAGTTAGTCTCGTCGATCACATCAACGAATTCAGTACCAAGACACAAACAACCTTGCCAGTAAGGCTGATCTTGATCCATTACCAGACGGTAGCCAGCGAACCACCACCCTTCATCATATTCTGGAACATTGGTATCTTGAATACCGATTGCTAAGATTTCAGGGATAAATTTGCTGCGAGTGTTCCAGCCAGCATCATAGCCTTCAACTTTAAGACGTTTGCCGAGTTTCTCAGCCATAATCAAACAACGATCTTTTACTGAAACTTCGACTTCAGAAGTGGCAGACCATGCAGATACTGCTTTATAAGCTGAGAAGTAATAAGCATTCTCAGAAGCTTCTGGATCAATGTCCATCAAAGGTTCACGTTTCATCTAACATCCTCGCATTATGATTAATTATCCAACTCTTTATACTACTATTATAAGGATTTACGGCTTAAATGTCAAGATATTTAGCTGAAATCCACTTATTTGGATATAATACGAGAAAAGGGAAACCGAAGTCTCCCTTGATATCAACGCTGATTTTTTACGAGTCACTGGCTTGGTTGAAAGACAAAGCATCCTCTTCAATGTTATCTGAACCATCTAAGCTAGCAATAGCTGTAAATGTATCAGCACCAACTGTGACCGTAATATGAACATCTTTCAGAGGATAATTTGGCAGATTAAAGAAACTAATCACAAAGCTACCAGCTTCCGTACTGAAGAAATCATCGAAATCAATTTCGAAGGCTGAAGAACCGGAGGCGAATTTTAACTCAACCAGTCCAAAGATGTCATCGCAAATAAATTCCTGCTTTTCTTTATCCACAATAAAGAATTCGACTTGAACGTCAGATCCATTCTTGTATCTAAAGATTTGAGGCTTTATGAGGTACCGATCATCGCGTGATTCTGCCATAATTTAATACCTTCTTTCTTCCCGTCTACTAGATTTTTGATTCTTGGATGAGGCTTTGCTATGATTCCGAGCTAACCCAAGAGTGGCATTAGTCTTCTCTATGACAGCAGATGCCATAAATTCAGCGACGGTTAAGCCTAAGGACTTAGCAGCATCTTTTACGTGAATCTGATAATATTCGAATTCAATAGGAACTATGGGTTGGCTGAACTCACGGTGAGCATTCTCATTGTTCCGCTTTGCCTCTACTATAATACCCGCTAATTCTATCAGCTTAGCGGACTTTATTTTATCTTGCTCAAAATAAGCCAGCACTCCCTCAGTTTGGTCAATACCTTTAAATAAGCCATTTGACGTCTGATGGATAGCATGGTGGCAAGCTTCACAAAGATCAATGAGGTTGCTTGGATCATCAGAACCACCGAGAAATCTTGGACACTTATGGTGAATTTCCCGACGTGTAATCGGGAATTCATCTGAGCAGCAACCACATGTAAACTTATTCATTACCAGAGCTTCCACCATTTGTACTGACTGTTTTCATTATTATACTGATTCAACTTACTACCGAAGTTAGGTATCTCGATTGTCAACTTACCATTGGTAGAGTTCAAGCTTTTCACTGTCCCCTTAGTTTGACTATCACCCTCACTTTGAGGTCCGCCATTACTAGAACTTGGACTAGCTGCTGCTTTAGCTGCTGTCGCTGTCTGAGCGGATGCTGCCATTTGAGGTGACGTATATTGCTGGATTTCGTCTTGAGTAAGTAGCATATCTTTCAGTAAATTCTCAACTTTAGGATCGAGAACGGTAGTAGCTACTGGAGTATTCAAAGTGGATGCTGGATTTGGTAAAGATAGTGCACCGGCAGTTACAGCACCAGTAGTCTCTTTGATCTTCTTATCATCATCTGAAGAGAACATACCTGATATCCAATCCCCAGCTTTAGATACTTTAGCACCGATGTAATCACCAGCGTCAGAGGCTCCTTTTATAATAGAGTCTTTGGTATCTACAGCCCAATCACTGATAACGTCCCCAGCTTTCTCACCAATAATGCCGCCGGCAATCGCACCGATGGTTGTACCGATCGCACCGCCAATAGCTGTGCCAGGCCCAGGAACAATTGAACCAATTGCAGCGCCAGTAGTACCACCTAAAGAAGCGCCTGCGGCCATACCTGCCATACTACCGCCAATGCCCCCTGCTATTTTAATACCTTTATCTGTGGTAGATGACTCATCATCCTTATGCTTGTAAACTTGATCAGCAGCAGTAAGAGCGGTACCGATAAGAGGAACGCCTTTAAGCATGCCTTTACCTGCCCCCAGCAAACCCTCACCCATACCACCAAGCTTAGACATTGTGCCTTCGCCCAGAATAGATGTTCCAGTTGATTTTATCATATTCTTAACAAAATCAGGGACGGACAATGCATCTAGTCCATCAGTTGCTAATGCTTTAGCACCGGAGAACATTTTCTGAGCTTTACCAAAGAACTTACTGTCTTTCAGGGCACCTAATCGGTCAGCGCCACCACGAACATTATCGCTTATTGAGCCTGCAAGGTTACGCAAACGACCTAAGCGACCGCGACCTCCACGATTTCGGATACGATTATTTCTACGCTGACGACGTAATCTCCGACGACGCTTCCTATCTTTTTCAGAATCACCTTCATTGCCCCCATCATCTCCGCCACCAGAATCTCCGCCACCAGAATCTTCTCCATCATCTCCACCTCCACCTCCTCGGCGTCTACCCAGAAGATCTCGCCCACCTTTATAGATTTTTTTAACCATATTCTTAAAGGCCCGAGCTTTCCATGCAATCATAAGCGCAAGGATACCCGCAAGAATTGGAGTCTGAGCCATAATAGTATCTTTGACTGATCCAATCCAATCACCAATGTTGGTCAGCCAATGCTCTTTGGCTTTCAACTCAACTCGATCTTTAGAAGCTGCTTTAGTGGCTTCAACATCTTCAGGTAAAGGAGCTGCACTATCTACTTGAGCTTGATATTTATCTGCACTATATCCAACTTTCTCAAGTTGCTGCATCAGGTTAAGGGCAGTTTTCTTATCTGTGCCCATGTTCTGAGCAAGCATTTCAACGTTACCGTTGTTCCATTTCTGGTCGGGGGATTGAATACCGGATAAACGAATTGCCTCTTTTAGTTTGCCAGAATCCATTGACATTCCATACTGACTATTCATGTTTTTCTTGAGCTTATCATCACCATCAATGCCTTTGAATAAGTCTTCAAAGATTAATGCATTGCCGCCACGGTTATTCGCATCAATAAGGTTGGCTAGTTCACCTTCTTTACCAGCATAACCAGTATCTTTAGTGATACCCTTATCCTGAAGTTCTTTCAGAATTGTATCGTGATCTTTCCCTTTAAATTGCTGAGATAATTGTTCAGATATTGCTTTACCTCCCATAAGTTTAACGGGATCACTAGCAGTATCTGTATTATGAATAGCATCGGTTAATTGCTTAGCATTCTCAACGGCTTCTTTACCGGCATAACCCATCTGTTGCATATACTTCAGGTTAGTCGCATAAGTCTTTGAGATCTGAGTCATGGAAGTTCCCTGCTTTCGTAGGGTGCTACTAACCTCCATTAAACCGTCATAATATTCTTTCTGAGTAGCTAGTTTATCAAGTTCCAGTTGATATTCAGCTTCATTGATTTCTCCAGAATCTTTCCGGACTTGAAGATCGGTAGCTAATTGCTTCTGCATTTTATCGCGAGTAGCAGTAACTTCCCAAAGATCTTTAGAAGTTTTCTCCATAGACTTGCCATACGTTCGCTGATTCTCAACATAATAATCGCGAAGACTATCCATGGATTGTCCCATCGTCTTAGATAGGAAACCAATGTTCTCAATAGTATCTGTCAGTTTGTCTACGTTCTGGAAACGAGCTTGATTGCCCATGTCCTTAGCAACAGAAGCAACTGCATCGGTATTTTCACCGATTTTACGACCAATTTTAGAGAGTTCACCACTAACCAATTGAGGTAAGCCAGCAACGCCGTTAGATTGCATACTCTCACTCATTCGACCAAAGATACCTGCAGCGTTTTCATACTTACCGGTTTCATTAGCGGCACCAAATTTGTTAGATACATCGCCATAGTCGATCTGGTTTTGTAAAGAACTCTGCATAATGTACTTAGCAGAGATAGCAGTCGCAATGTCTTGCCAAGAATCTTTGAGCACTGTACTAATCTTCGACATAGTATTATTCAAGGTGTCAAAGACTTTGTTACCCGTCCCCATATGATCCTCTAGATTAGCCAGAGATCCTCTAGCATCTTCTAAGAAATGGGGAAGATTACGATACAAACTTAAATACTGAGTAAATTTCTTACCAAAAGCATTTTGCTGATCTTGAGCAATATTTGATTGCTCTTCTTGACGTTGAGCATGTTTACGCTCATTCTCTTCCCGACGTTTGACACGGGCAGCTTCATCTTCTTGAGAACGCTGATCATGAATTTGAGCGGCAACTTCTTGCTTAGTTTTCTGAGTTTCAGCGCGAGCATCCGCTTTAAGCTGATCAGCAGCCTGTTGGTTAGCTCCCAACACTTGAGATACTGTAGTATTTAACTCCGAGAGAACAGTAATGATCTCTTCTAATTCTGGAGTTATTTCAGACTTTGCCGAGTTGCCTTTATTATTCTTTCCTGCATCCGGATCAAAATCGAGAGAGTTGTCATCCATAGGAATTGCTACCTATTACTCAATGTTGCTAGCGTTTTGAGGTTCTTCCTGAGGTGCAGCTGGTTCTTGAGGAGCCGGTAATTTGTTGACAACTTGAGTAACTTGCTTGATTGGACGTTCATCATCGTCATCTAAATCAGGCAAATCAACCAGACCACCGGCAGAACTAAACCATTCTTCCAGCTCTTCGTTGTAGATATGGGTCAGAAGTTCCAGTGGGATGCGAGAAACAATCGCTTCGTAAATCCATTGACTAACCAGACCACGACGTTCTTCTGTTAAGAAAGATCGTTCATTAGGGTTCAGGTTTTCACGAACAGCTTGTAATTTAGCTGGAACGTAATGCATTAAGTCTTTGTCATTCAATTTCAACAAAGTAGATGCAAGAATYTTAGGAATATAGCTAGCACCCATCGCAGAGAGATCCAGCGTATTAGCCGATGCTTCTGTACTTGCCCAAGTAGTATCGAAACTGGTAGCCAATTGGAAAGTGAAGGTTAAAGAGCTACCATTCTTCAGATCAATTACGACGTCCTTGGTTTTTTCAAACTCTTTGAACGCTAAGGGTAAATTAACTGGGAGAATCTTGGAGCCTTTTCCGATTACATCTGACAT
>NZ_RCZD01000009.1 GCF_006438725.1 Ewingella americana
CTGGTCTCCTATAATCTGCTGAGAAAGGAAATGGTTGATATAGCAGGGGAGGCTGGAGTCATACCGACGCGAATTAGCTTTGTTGCGGCATTAAATATCCTGGTATCGCAGGTCAGAGTGAGCGGTAAAGGTGCTGCGGGAAACATCCCTAAGCATCTGAAAGGAATGAGGGAAAATGTAAAAGCGTTTATCCTTCCGGAAAAAAGAAAGCACCGACGATACGATCGTACAGTGCTTTACATACCACCTAAATATCCGTTCAGTTTTAAGTCACGTGAGGCTTAAGTGAACGGCATTACGTCCTGAGACGGGCTTTTGCATGGTGCTTTCAGTCAGTGCTTATTGAGCGTTCGGCGCGACAGGTGCGACCGGTGGTGCCAATGGCGCTGGTGCTTCAGTTTGTGGCGCAACGGCATTACCGCCGAAGATGCCAAACAGGCCGGCGAATTCCTGAAGGGTCATTTTCTGGCCGTTCAGGTTCACCTGGTTGTCGGCATACTGGAAGCTGCTGGAGATGGTGTCATCTTTCAGCGTGGTAATTTTAAACATCTGGCCCATCGCGGCAACGCCCTGAACCTGCTGTTTAGCCAGCTTCTCGGCGTCGTCACCGGTATAACCCTGAAGTTTTGCGGTCTGGATGGTCATCTCGGTGGCCATCGCCACCGGAATGGTCAGTTTAGCGTCAACTTTGCTTACCCATTGTGAAATCAGTTGATCACCACTCTGCGCCTGAGAACCGGCAGCCGGATTTTTCAGGTCAAGTTGCAGATTGAAGCTGCTTTCGCCTTTGCTGTTTTTCCAGCTCAGCGGGGAGATGCTGATGCCAGGGTTGCCTTTGAGCAACAGCGGCAGGTTAGCCATCAGCAATTCAGTCGCCTGTTGCTGGTAAACTGCCGGGTCAATATCACCCGCCTGTGCCAGTAATTGCTGGGACTGCTGGTTGTAGCTGTCAGAGAAGGTTTTCAGCGCCGCGCCGTCAAGACCGCTGAGTTTAATCGTCAGTTTGCCTGAACCGAAATCCGCACCCTGAATTTTCAGCGCATCGAGGGTGTAATCCTGCTGGCCCTGGATGTTAGTGCCGTTTTCGCTGAATTTACTGACCAGCTTAAAGTTGTCCAGTGACGCTGCATCTTTACCATCGACATTCACCAGGATTTGTTTAACGGTCAGATTCTGGTCGCCTACGCTGACTTTAAACTTGCCCTGATGGGTGTCGCTGTCCATGCTAAACCCGTTAAGCGTCACTTTTTCAAGCTGGCCGAACTGGTTCTGCGAGGTCAGCGCAATACTGTCGCTTTTTGCATCCAGGGTCATTTTGGTCAGGTCTTTATCAACGGCGACATTGATGTCAGCCCCGCCAAATTGCAGCTTGCTGTTGTTCTTGTCGTAATCAACGGCAATGATATTGATCGCTGAAGAACTGCCACCGTTGTAAGAGACGCGAGTATCTGCTGTGACCAGAGATTTGCCTTTGGTTACGTCAAACAGCGGTTTCAGCGTTGGGGTGTTTTGCAGTTCAGAATGCACTGACGCCATGCTTGGGATCAGATTGAGTTTTTTTAGCTGGGCAGCAGGGAAAGGGCCGTGATCGATAGTTTCGATAAAAGCAATTTCATCACCGGTTTTCAGCGCGCTGGTTCCGGCGGCGGCGGCGGCTGCATCAGGTTTCAGGACGATACGCACCTGGCTGCTGAACAGGCCACGGTGGTAATCCTGATAGGAAACGTTAACCCCGGCTTTGGGGAATGACGACTGGAGCTGGCTGTTGGCATTGGTCGCAACGTCGGCCATATGCTGCTCGATCATCTTACCGGTATACCACGAGACGCCTGTCCAGGCCGCGCCAATGACCACAATGACGCTTACAGCGACTAACGATTTTTTCATAGTTCTGTTCATCCTTAGAAAATGTCCCGAAATTAAATGACGCTTTTAGAGCGCCATTTATTGTGGGTGAGATAGGACCTAAATGGCAAATTTTTCACTAAAAAGAGAGATTTCGCCTCATCAACCCTCTTTTTTATCTACGGCTTATTCCATCAGAGCTGGTTGAATACCCGTGCAACTCGGCCATTCCCACTGATATTCACCGGTGATTCGCTGGCTGACAGATAGCAGGATTCACCCGGCTTGAGCACCACGGTCTCTTCCCCTTTCACCAGCACTGATTGGCCTTCAATACAGAAGACAATCGCAGCACTCTGCTGCGCCAGTGTTTGCTCAGTGGCTGACAGGGTGTGAATCGAGAAAGCAAAATCGTCGACCGGAATAGGGAAGTTGAGTTCTGCACCATGCTCTACCGGCGTGGTCAGCAAATCAGCGGCAGGTTTTGCCGTGAATTTGAGGTTAGCCAGTAATTCGGGGATATCAATATATTTAGGTGTCAGACCGGCGCGCAGCACGTTGTCGGAATTGGCCATGACTTCGAGCGAAACCCCGCTCAGATAAGCATGCGGGGTTTCGGCATACAGGAACATGCCTTCACCCGGTTGCAGAGTGATGACATTGAGCAGCAAGGGGGAGAACAGGCCGCTGTCATCAGGATAAAACGCGCTGATGCTACGGATAGTGTCCCACGGCTGGCCCTGCTGGTTGTTTAGCGCGGATTTCAGCACGCCAAGTGCCAGTGATTTGGCGTCCCCTTCCAGACTCAGCAAACCGGCGAACAGGGTGCGCAGATGGTCGACATCAGGGTAGGTAAGGAATTCAGCAATGTGCGGGTTGGCGCCCGATACCGGTTGCAGCAGAGAGACGATATCACTTAATTCGCGAAAACCGTTCATCGCCTGGAAAGGCGTCAGGGCATAAACCAGTTCAGGTTTATGGTTAGGATCTTTGTAATTACGCTCTGCAGCATCGAGTGCAATACCGGCCGCGTTCTCTTTCGCGAAGCCAATTTCGGCAGCGCGTTTGCTTGGATGAACTTGAATGGAGAGGGGCTGATCGGCGCACAGCACTTTAAACAGGAAAGGCAATTCACCGAAACGCTCAGCGACTTTCTTACCGAGTTGCTGTTGCAGATTGGCGCTGATTTGTGCGCGCAGGCTTATTTCCTGACCTGCAGCATTCTTGACATAAGAGCTGCTTTTCGGGTGCGCACCCATCCACAATTCGGCCATCGGCTTGCCATCGGGATTAGCAATGCCGTACAAATGGGTTAATGCATCTGTACTGCCCCAGGCGTAATTCTGTACGCCATTGTTCATTTTTTGCATATTTGGTCCTAAATTCCCGCTTACATCAGGGATAAAAGTAAATAAAAACTCTGCCGCGTAGTAAACAATGACCCGCGCCGCATAAGCAACTCCTGATGATGAAAAAATGCGGTGTGTGCAAAATCTCGCACATCTGATGGCCTGCAATTATACGTCTGGCTTATATGTCACTATAATCGACGGGCCGCCAGCCGATTACGTTGCGTGGGAGCGTGCGGCGGTAAACCCTGCAAATAAACAGAAATATTCATAAAACGTATCCCTAACATCAAGACGGAAGGGGATAGAAGGAGAAAGTTATGGCGGCGACTCGCATTGAAAAAGACTCAATGGGTCCTATAGACGTACCAGCCGATAAGCTCTGGGGCGCTCAAACGCAGCGTTCACTCGAACATTTCCGTATCTCTTCTGAAAAAATGCCGGAGGCATTGATCCACGCGCTCGCGCAAACTAAGCGGGCAGCCGCAGTGGTTAACATGGACTTAGGCCTGCTACCGGCCGAGCGCGGCAATGCCATTATTGCCGCTGCCGATGAAGTGCTGGCAGGGCAGCACCCGACTGAGTTCCCGCTGGCTATCTGGCAGACCGGTTCGGGTACGCAAACGAATATGAATATGAACGAAGTGTTGGCAAACCGGGCCAGCGAGATCCTCGGTGGCGAGCGTGGCGAAGGGCGTAAAATTCATCCGAACGATGATGTAAACAAAAGCCAAAGTTCCAACGACGTCTTCCCGACGGCCATGCACGTTGCAGCCGTGATTGAACTGCGCGAAACGTTATTGCCTGAGCTGAAAGCGCTGCACAAGACGCTGGCAGCGAAATCTGATGCTTTCAAAGACATCGTTAAAATTGGCCGCACCCACTTGCAGGACGCCACGCCCCTGACGCTGGGCCAGGAGATTTCCGGCTGGGTCGCGATGCTGGCACATAATCGGGTGCATATCGAAGCCAGCATTCCGCATATTGCCGAATTGGCACTGGGCGGGACGGCGGTAGGAACCGGGTTGAATACCCATCCTGAATACGCGGTGCGCGTTGCCAAAGCGCTGGCTGAAGCAACCAAACAGCCGTTTGTGACTGCGCCGAATAAATTCGAAGCGCTGGCCACCTGTGATGCACTGGTCCACGGCCACGGCGCGCTGAAAGGTCTGGCGGCTTCATTGATGAAAATTGCGAATGATGTTCGCTGGTTATCCTCTGGCCCGCGTTGCGGCATCGGTGAGATTGCTATTCCTGAAAACGAGCCAGGCAGTTCCATCATGCCGGGCAAAGTGAACCCGACACAGTGCGAAGCCATGACCATGTTGTGCGCGCAGGTGCTGGGCAATGACGTGGCTGTGAATATCGGCGGCGCTTCCGGGAACTTTGAGCTGAACGTGTTCCGTCCGATGGTGATCCACAACTTCCTGCAGTCCATTCGCCTGTTGGCTGACGGTATGCGCGGCTTCAATGAACACTGCGCCGTGGGTATTGAGCCTGTGCGTGACCGCATCACTCAGTTGCTCAACGAATCACTGATGCTGGTGACGGCGCTCAATACTCATATTGGTTATGACAAAGCGGCTGAAATCGCCAAGAAAGCCCACAAAGAGGGCCTGACCCTGAAAGACGCAGCGCTAAAACTCGGTTACCTGACCGACGCTCAATTCGACGAGTGGGTAAGACCTGAAGCGATGGTAGGAAGCATGAAGGGATAAAACGGGATTCAGTCTAATCACCTTTTAAAGGCTAATTTTGAGCGAGCCCAGATTGCGATCTGGGTTCGCTTTTTTGTTTTAATGACAACTCGTCGACGTCGTTTTGAACGCGGCCTCGACATTTTTAAAGACAAACACCGTGTTGGTTTTGGATTTTGAATTTAAAGCAGCTTCGGCCGCATTCAAAAATGGCGCCGGAGAAACGCGGGATGGGTAAGGGGATTCGTTTAAATCCCCTTACCCCGGTGTGGGCCGGCGCCCACGGTTTTGAAGTTGAAGTTGAAGTTGAAGTTGAAATTAAAAATCAAACTGAAGTTTGATCAACAGACCAATCCGTATACAAGTGCAAGCGCTTAACCAGCAGGTTAAGCGGCTGTGCCTCCGGCTTGTATTTATGCTTCACTGCGGCCACGTCATAATCGTTTAACTCACCGAGTTTCGGTACGTGAACATTTGGTGCTTTCAAACACAATGCTATCAGCGGCATCGGGCAGGGATGTTGTACCTGTTTTTGGCTGTTGCGATACCAAACGCGGGCTATGGGTTGGACCTTCACTGGCCGTTTGATTTTCAGCACCGCATTTTCGGGAATTCGCTGAACATCGTTCATCTCACGCGTGATGTTGTCTATCCACTGTTCGCGGCTGTAAGGCGGCACCGAACGCCCGGCATTCAGGCTTTTTTCGAGCTGCGCCAGTATCTCATCGCGGCGGACATTCTTGATAATGTGCTTATTGGCCCAGCCAAACCGCACGGAATCCGGGTCATGCAAAAAAGATATCGACCGGTAAGCATTCAGCGTGATCAGCCCGCGCAGGTGGCTATGCACAAACTCGAAGCGCTGTTCGCGTGCCAGACCCGATTCCACCGTCACAATATGTTCCAGCTCAGCCTTCAACTTATTCACCTCTTCAATCAACAGCAGGGCGGCCATCTGTTCTGAGGCATCGACCGCATAGCACAACACACCGGGCAGACGAACGGCGGATTTGCTGCTGATGTTCTCCCCCTGATGATGAATAAACAGATTCTGAAAATGTTGTAATGCCAACTGGTGAGCGGCCTCACCAACATGGGGGGTGACCTGAATACGGTCGGCAGGGTTGTGCTCTGCACCTTTGGCAATATCGGGCAGGCTGAAGACGCGAGCCTGCAATAAATCGAGTTGTTTCAATAAACGGCTGAGATCCGCCAGAGCCAGTTCCAGTTCGTTGAAACACTCATTCATACGAGCAATAAGGTCATAGTGGGCCATACAGCCTCCATTTAGTTACAACATACAGTGTGGTATAAAGTAATCAATGTGCACACCTCAATCTTAGAGAAGCGTTAAAGTTCGGTGGATAAGTGTCTGACAGGAGGGAAAAGGGCGCGAACGCCCTCTATAGTGCACGGTGAGTCCACTTCAGGCAATGATCGGTCGCGCTTCCGGCAGGCGCATTAGCCTGTAAGCGACAATTATCGACGCGATGAGCATTAGACTGATAAAAGTGGTGATGCCATACCAGCCAAAGCTGTTCCAGAAATATCCGCCCAAGGTCCCGGCCACGCTGGAACCGGTATAATACGAGAACAAATACAGCGACGAAGCCTGTCCTTTAGCTCGCCGGGCGCGGCGACCAATCCAGCCACTCGCTACGGAGTGCGCAGCAAAGAAACCGCCGGTAACGAGGATCATACCGGCGAAAATGGCCCATACAGAAGCAAACGACGTGATCAGGATCCCTGCCAACATCATCGAGGTGGATCCAATCAGCACCGGGCCGCGGCCGTAAACGGCGGTCAGTGCGCCAGCTTTCGGTGAACTGTATGTCCCCATCAAATACACCACCGATAACACCCCGACGACTGCCTGGCTGAGATGATAGGGCGAGCTGAGTAACCGATAACCAATGTAATTAAACATGGTGACGAAGCTGCCCATGAGCAGAAAACCTTCGACGAACAGCATCGGCAGACCGCTATCGCGCCAATGTAGCTTAAAGTTAATCAGCATTTTGCGAGGTTTCAACGAGCTGGCGCGGAAATGCTTCGATGGCGGTAAAATACGCCAGAACATAATGGCCGCCGCGAGCGCAAACAGGCCGACAACCGCCACCGCAATACGCCATGAGAAGAAATCAGTCAGTACGCCACTGACCAGACGCCCGCTCATGCCGCCGATCGAATTCCCGCTGATATAGAGGCCCATCGAAAAAGCCACCACGCTGGGGTGGATCTCTTCACTCAGATAAGTCATGGCAACCGCCGCCACGCCACTCAATGACAGCCCGATCAATGCGCGCATCAGCAAAATAGCATTCCAACTCTGCATAAAAGCACAAATCAACGTACAGGCGGCGGCCAGCATCAGGGCGACAACCATCACCGATTTACGTCCAACAGCATCGGATACCGGGCCGGTAAACAGCAAACCTACGGCCATCAACCCTGTAGATAAGGAGAGCGTCAGGCTACTGGTCGCTGGCGACACCCCGAAGTCATGTGAGAGCACAGGTAAGATAGGTTGTACGCAATACAACAGCGCAAACGTTGCCAGCCCGGCAGAAAACAGCGCCAGGGTTACACGAATAAACTGAGGAGTACCGCGCCGGATAAACGGCGTTTTTGTCGGCGGGGAATAGGGACTGGCGGGCGCTAATTCGTCGTCGTTAACCGATTTTCCCTCATTAACTGAACGGTGGTTGGAATCTGATGCGGCAGACTTACGCCCTGTGGTGTTCACTGAAGTTCCTTAGCGAAAGCATTTCATACAACTAAATTTTAAAATGTATGAAAATTTTAACAGGGCGACTTCTTTTGTCTAATATATTAATCTCTGTGAATTAATATATTTAAGATATCAATCAGCCATCATGAATCATATTGAACTGCGCCATTTACGTTATTTTATTGCCGTTGCTGATGAGCTGCATTTTGGGCGGGCGGCGGAAAGGCTGCATATCTCGCAGCCGCCTCTCAGCCAACAAATTCAGGCGCTGGAGGCCCATATTGGCGCTCAGTTACTTAATCGTAATAATCGTAATGTCAGCCTGACACAGGCGGGGGAGATGTTTCTTAAAGAGGCCCGCCAAATCATCAGCCGGGTGAATGACGCATCTTTGCAGGCTGCTAAAATTCACCGGGGCGAAGCGGGAAATCTCACCCTCGGGCTGACGTCATCGGCCCCTTTTTTGCGGCGCGTTCAGCGCACGATCCAGCGTTTTCACCTGTTATACCCTGACGTTAATATCCGTATCGAAGAAATGAACAGTACTCAGCAGATTGAACCCTTGCTTGAGGGGCGCATTGATCTCGGCATCATGCGTAACCGCCAGTTGCCCGACACCCTCAATCATCAGTTGTTACTGTCAGAACCGTTGGTGGCCGTGGTGCATGAAGACAACCCGCTGGTGAATCTACCCGCGGGTGAACTGACCTTTCAGCACCTGGCGGATCAGCCTTTTGTATTTTTCTCAAAAGATGCAGGAACCTCGTTGTACGACGACATTCTTACGCTGCTGGATTCGCAAGGGATCACGCCGTTTATCACTCAGGACGTCGGTGAACCGCTGACCATTATCGGGCTGGTCTCTGCCGGATTAGGTGTGTCTATTTTACCTGCCTCTTATTTGCGCATTCAGGTTGATGGTGTGCGCTATTTACGCTTTGGGAAACAGCAGGGCACAACGCAAGTGTGGATGGTTAACCACCGCTACCGGCCCGTTAGCGCACCGGCTAACGCATTCATGAAATTGATGATGCAGGACCAGCAGCCCTGAAAGCGCTGTTTTTACAGTCAATTCTTATCCGGTTTGAGGCCAATATGTGCACCCAATCACATAACAAATCAAAAAGTTGACGGCATATGGCAAAAACCTCAACATAGCCATTAATCTTTATTTTGAAGCGCGAAAAATAACGGAGTTTTTTCTGTGAACCCTGATGGGCAACCCGGACACATTGATCAAATCAAGCAAACCAACGTCGGTGTTGTTTACCGGCTGATAGATCAGTTTGGGCCAGTTTCGCGTATTGAACTTTCCAAAAAAGCGCAGCTTGCTCCCGCCAGCATTACCAAAATTGTCCGTGAATTGTTGCAGGCGCATCTGGTTCAGGAAGCGGAATTTCAGGAACCGGGCAGCCGTGGCCGTCCGGCGATTGGTCTGGTGCTCGACACCGATGCCTGGCACTACCTTTCAGCACGTATCAGTCTGGGCACCATCACCCTGGGTCTGCGCGATCTCAGCAGTAAATTAGTGGTAGAAGAGGTGTTGCCTCTGCCCGCCAAGGCTGAGTTGCCGCTGCTTGAGCGCATTATCAGCGAGATGGACCAGTTCTTTATCCGTCACCAAAGCAAACTTGAGCGCCTTACCGCGATAGCCATCACTTTACCAGGCATGATTAACGCGCGTGCCGGGGTGGTTCACCGTATGCCGTTTTATGATGATGTTAACGAGATGCCCCTTGGCACCGCATTAGGTGAACACACTGGGTTACCGGTGTTTGTGCAGCATGACATCGGTGCCTGGACCATGGCGGAAGCGTTGTACGGTGCTTCACGTGGTTGTAAAAACGTCATTCAGGTGGTGATCGATCACAACGTAGGTGCCGGTATTATCACTGGTGGGCGCGTTCTGCACGGGGGGAGCAGCAGTGTGGTAGAGATTGGCCACACTCAGGTGGACCCTTACGGTAAACGCTGTTACTGCGGTAACCACGGTTGCCTGGAAACCGTGGCCAGCACCGACAATATTTTGGATCTGGTTCGCCAGCGCCTCATCACCGCCGTCGGTTCAAGCCTGCAGGGGATACCGTTGACGATCGAAGCTGTTTGTGACGCCGCCAACCGCGGTGATCAACTGGCGCGAGATGTGATAGTCAGCGTTGGTCACAGCGTCGGGCGGATTCTGGCGATCATGGTAAATTTATTTAATCCTGAGAAAGTCCTGATCGGCTCGCCGCTTAATTTTGCCAAAGAGATTTTGCATCCAGCGATTATGTCCTGCATCCAACAACAGTCACTGCCGGCTTACAGTGAAAATATCAAACTGGAATCGACGGAATTCTATAACAAAGGGACAATGCCCGGTGCTGCGTTAGTCAAAGATGCGCTGTATAATGGTTCCTTGTTAATTAAGTTATTGCAGGGTTAATTATTGCTATAAATTAACTTGAGTTATTTATATTAAAAGTAATAAAAATCTTATTTTGCCAATTATTCTCCTCAGTGACCAAAACATTGCGCTAACGCAAATCGTTCTCGAATCCTATCGCCTAGACTTTCAACCTGTCACTCAGTCTCAGGCGAACCTGCCGGAGATAATTTCTTAGTCAAACGGAGAGATCCCGGAGCCAGAATTCCATGTTAACGCACTTTTTCGTCACGGGTACGGACGCTCGTGTAGGTAAAACCATCGTGACTCGCGCTCTGCTGCAGGCGCTAGTAGCGCAGGGCAAATGTGCATTGGGTTATAAACCTGTCGCAACAGGAAGCCAGGAGCTGGCAGACGGTATCCGAAATAAAGATGCGGTAACGCTGCAAAACTCCTCATCTGTTTCTTATCCTTACGAAAAAATAACGCCTTTAGCATTACTGGACGAAGATATCTATGCCAGCGACACCCCGGACAATATTTTTGAAATAATGACCGCAGGTTTGAAATTTATGCGTGAAGGTGGGGATGTCGTGGTGGTTGAAGGCTGTGATGGCTGGAGAGCATTGATCACTCCACAGCGTTTTTATTCCGACTGGGTTCGTCAGCAGAATATACCGGTTATTCTGGTTGTCGGTATTCAGGAAGGTTGTGTCAGCCATGCGTTATTAAGTGCGCAGGCAATCATTGCTGATGGTTTACCATTGGTTGGCTGGGTAGCAAACCGTATTAACCCATGCCTTGCACATTATCAGGAAACAATTGATGCTATCGGCACCAATATAACCGCGCCACTCCTTGGTGAAATTCCTTATTTACCACGCGCGGAATCACGCGATATGGCGAAATATATTGATCTCTCACTGATACATATCAAAAGTGAGCAAACGGCCTAAACTTTTCCGGGCCGCTTTTCTGATAACCGCCGCCGAGGCTCAGCATGCTGAGCCTTTTTATTGCCTCGTTTTTACGGTTTCTCCCTTCATTCTGTTTTCTCCGTGGCTCACGGGCAGCTTTGGGCATGCGGCGTTGATATTACCTGATGGCTCAGCACAGATGGCTGAGCCAGCGTTGAATCTCTTAACGACGGCCACGTGGATGCGTTCTTGCCGTCCAGTCATAGGTCGCAGACGTACTAGGAACGGCTTTGGCACGGCGTTTTTCTGCACGGGCTTTGGCGGCAACTTTCTCTTTTTCTTCCATGAGTTTATCGATGAAGTTGTCTTTAATACGGTTGGTTTCGGAGTTGGTCAGTTCGCGACCCTGCGCTTTGCGGCTCTGGTCGGTCAGCGTTTTAAGCTCGCGCTGCTCGCTTTCCGTCATATCTTGCTGAGTTAATCTTTTCATTTACGGGCATCCGTGTGAGGAAAGTGTCCTCCAGTGTAGCCTTTTTCGTGCAAAAAACTCAGTGATAACGCGTTAATCCTTAAAGTTGCTGCCAAAATCCGGCAAAGCGATTTTTTATTGAGCACATCCCCGTGATCGGGCTGTAAAAACTCTCAGCTATAAGATTTACTTATTATCCAATTACCTGACCCAGGCCTATTCTTTCTTTTAACAATGAGAACCTTACCCCTGACGAGAGAACCTATCATGTCTGTTTCATTGCGTGAGACCATCACGCTTCACGATGCAAGTATTGCCGATATGGCGCAAATCCAGCAGATTTACGCCCATCACGTGATCCATGGAATTGCCTCTTTTGAAACAGAGCCGCCAACGCGGGATGAAATGCTGTCACGGCGCGAAAATATCCTCAGTAAAGGCCTGCCGTATCTGGTCGCCAAACGCGATGACCAGGTTCTGGGCTACTGCTATCTGGCGCCTTACCGGCCACGTTATGCCTACCGTTTCACCTGCGAAGGATCGGTGTATATCGATGAAACTGAACAGGGTCAGGGGATTGGCAAGCGGCTAATGCAGGAAGCGGTAAAGCGGGCCACAGAAGGTGGCTGGCGACAGATGATTGCCAACGTCGGCAACAGCAGTAATGTGGGTTCTATAAAACTGCATGAATCGCTGGGGTTTGTGATCGTCGGCACGCTCAAAAGCGTAGGTTTCAAACATGGCCGCTGGATTGACACGGTGCTGATGCAGCTGGAGCTGGGCGACGGCGATATTACGTTACCGGGCAATTGCGGAAATTAACGATAATCATTATCATCTCGTTCCTGATCACTGGATTCTGAGACGTTATGCGTATTTCCTGCCAGATATTGTTACTTGCAAGCCTGATTGCCTCCGGGCTGGCGCAGGCCAAAACGGTTATTGACCTGTCTGATCGAACGGTTGACGTCCCGGATAATCCTCAACGTATTGTGCTCGGCGAAAGCCGGATGCTCTATACGTTGAGCCTGATACAAGACGGTAACCCTGCCAAAAACGTGGTGGGATGGCCGGGTGATATGCAAAACCTCGATCCGCAAAGCTGGCAGTTATACGTCAAAGCGTTTCCCGCGATTGCTGACATCCCTCAGTTCGGAAAAAACAACTTCACCCAGATGAACCCGGAGAAAGTGATCGCCCTGAAGCCGGATTTAGTCATCCTTCCGCGTTATGCCAAGCAGCCGTCAGACCATGACCAGATGCTGGACAGCCTGACCCGTGCGGGGATCCCGGTGATTTACGTCGACTTGCGTGTTGATCAGATCAACAACACCGTGCCCAGTGTCAAACTGTTAGGCGACGTGCTGAATAGTCCGCAAAAAGCCGCCCGGTTTATTACGTTTTATCAGCAGCATATGGAGCGGGTAAAACAGCGCATCGCGCAGTACCACGGCAAGAAAACTCGCGTCATGTTGCAGTTGCAACCGGGCCGCCGTGAAAGTTGTTGCACGACGGTTTCGCACGGCAACCTGGCCGATTTACTCGATTTCGCTGGCGGGGAAAACATCGCCCGTGGTGCATTCAAAAGCGTCTACGGTGAGATGAATCCCGAAGCGGTGATTGCCGCGGATCCTGATGTCTATATCAGTACCGGTATGGGGAGTCCGCAGGGGAACCCGGGCTCAGAGATCATGCTTGGGCCGCAGGTTACAGAGGTGCAGGCTCAGGGGAGTTTCCGTCTGATGATGGACAAACAGCCGTTGCTCTCACACTTGAAGCCGGTCCGGGAAGGGCGGGCCTATGCGGTATGGCATAACTTCTACCTCAGCCCGTACCATATGGTGGATGTCGAAGTGTTTGCCAAAGCGCTCTACCCGCAACTGTTCAAGGATGTCGATCCACAGCAGACGGTAAAAGAGATCTATACGCAGTTCCTGCCCATTCCTTTTAGCGGGACCTATTGGACGCAGCTTCATCCACGTTAAAAGGTGATCCCCCACCTCTGCGCAAGGTGGGGGATTAACCCCCTGTGGGCGGGTTAGAAATCCACCACGGCGGACAGCACCACGTTGCGTGGCTCGCCTTCAATGACACGCAGATTCCCGGCACTGGAGGAATAATATTCCTTATCGAACAGGTTATTAATGTTCAATTTCAGTTGGGTATGTTTGCCTAACAGCGGGCTGTCCCAGGCAATAAAGGCATCTGCAACGGTGTAAGACGGCATGGTGAAACTGTTTTCAGGGTCTCCGGCACGGCTACCAACATAACGAGCACCGCCACCGATGCGCACATCCCCCGGAACCGGCACCCAACGCAGTGTGTGGCTCAGGTACAGGCTACCCATTTGCGTTGGCGCATTCACCAGGCGGTTACCGACGTTAGCCGGGTTCACGTTGTCCTCGGTGATTTCGGTTTTGTCATAGCTGTAATTGGCGCTGACACTCCAGTCGGTCGCAATCTCACCGTTCACTTCCAGCTCAGCCCCGGTCGAACGCGCTTTAGGAATACTGCGCGTCACACCGTTGATAAACACTGACATATCTTTTTCATCAATGCGATACAGCGCCAGTGTGGCGTCAACTCGTGGTGAAATCTGCCATTTGGTGCCCACTTCATAGGTGGTGCCCAGCTCTGGTTGCGACACATTGCCGTTGTCATCGGTATCGGTTGACGGCGTAAATGAGCGGCTGAAACTGCCATAAAATGAGAGATCTTCCGTCAGCTTATACACCAGCCCCAGCTGTGGCAGAAACTTATTGTCGCTATCGTCCAGCGTTTGCGTTGGGTCAACAAAACCGTAAGAGGACTTCTGGTTATAATGCTGATAACGGCCACCCACCACACCAATCCACTGATCGGTAAAGTGAATACTGTCTTTCACATAGACGGACTTATTGAATAGGGTATTGCGCAGATTGCTCAGTTTATCGTTATAGGTGGTGCTGTCAGTGGTCGGTGACAGGCCATACACCGGGTTATACATATTGAACTGACTGTTCACTTTTCCACGATAAGAGTACTGCTTGTAGGTTTCATTCTTCTCATAATCCACGCCCAACAACAGATCATGGGTCATGCCGAAGATCTCCTGATTTCCGATCCAGTCCCAGGCGGTGTAATCCGTCTGATGATTGAAGCCCCGGTTGGCATCCGCACGGCGCGTCACGGCGCCGGTGGTGGTGTTGATCGCCGTCGCACGCACTTCGTTACTGTCGTAACGGCGCTGCATCCAGGCGTAAGTCAGGCGTGTTTTCCACTCGGGGCTAAGTTCGTATTCCCAGGTGGTATTCAGGCGCTTATTTTTGCCCCAGGCGTGGTTTGCCTGCTCATCGAGACGACGCTCATAGGGGATATCAATCGGCTGGCCATTAATAAAAGCGGTTCCGCGATCGTAGGGAATATCGTATTTGTACTCTTGATAACTGATATTGAAACTGGCTTTATCACCAAACCAACTCAGGGAAGGAGCGAGCAGGGTATGCTGATCTTTACCGAAGTTGCGCCAGTAATCCTCCGACTGCCTTTCAGCGATCATACGGAAAGCGAAACCGTTACCCAACGGGCCGGTGACATCAATCCCGCCACTGCCGCCGCCGAAACCACCGGTGCTGCCGTTGACCTGGGTATTCCACTCATATTGCGGTTTTTTACTGATGATGTTGATCACACCGCCGGGGTTTTGGATCCCGTACAACAACGACGCGGAGCCTTTCAGCACTTCGACGTGATCGGTGGTGGCGTTAAATCCCAGCCCCTGATTACTGCGCACGCCGTCGAGTAAAATTGACCCATCACTGTTGGCGCCAAAACCGCGTTTGACGAAACCATCCTCGGTGCCACCGAGCGTGTTGCCTTGCGTCACGCCGCTGACGAACTTCATCGCGTCGTCGAGAGATTTCATCTGATAATCGTTGATCATTGATGACGTCACTACGCTGACCGACTGCGGCGTCTCATTGAGTGGTGTATTGCTTTTGCTGGCGGTAGAGGACTGACTGGCGCTGTAATCCGTCGAATAGACAGAATTGTCAGCGGCGGTGACGGTCAGCGTATCCGCCTGCGGGGCGGTTTCCGTCGCTGCCAGCAGCGGGGACCCATGAAGTATTGCCAACGCCAGTACGGATTTTTTGAATCCGCTCATGGCAATTTTTTGATTTTTTTTAACAGACACGTGAACTTTCCCTGAAAATGCAAATGATAACGGTTTGCATTCTAATTAAGATCGCCACGATGTGAAGTGAAATTTCGGCTTTTTTGAAAAGCCTTTAAAATTTTAACTTAAAATTCAAATTCAAATTCAAATTCAAGGTCGTGGGCGCCGGCCCACACCGGGTCAAGGGCCGTAAACGCGGCCCTTAACAATCCTGCGTTTTTTAACTGCGCGCTATCGCTGAATCGGGATGGCCGTGTTTCAGGTATCACAGATATAGCCGCAAAATGTCAGCCCTGACGGGCTTCCCGGCTGCGGGTTCGAGCCAACGGTAAAAATGTTGTCTCTCCACCGACTTGCCGGTGACATTTTTGAATGCGGCCGAAGCTTCTTTAAATTCAAAATCAAAACCGACAGGGTATTTTCCTTTAAAAAAGTCGAGGCCGCGTTCAAAACGACGTCGAGGGAGAGGCGCAAAACCGCGAGTCTTTTTACGCGGGTTGAAGCCCGAACTGAGAGGACCGCGCAGCGGCGGAGTTTGCGGCTATCGTCTTGGCCCCTGAAACACGGCCATTGTGACCAGCGCAGCTGCTTTTTAAAAAAACGCAGGAGTTCCAAGAGGAGGCGCGTTTACGCCTCCTTTTGGGCCGGTTTGGGCGGCAGCCCAAGGTTTGGACCTTAAGGCCGGTTTGGGCGGCAGCCCAAGGTTTGGACCTTAAGGCCGGTTTGGGCGGCAGCCCAAGGTTTGGACCTTAAGGCCAGTTTGGGTGGGAACCCAAGGTTTGGACCTTAAGGCCGGTTTGGGCAGCCGCCCATGACTAACCGCAGTTAGTCGACCGTCGAATACTTGATGTAGTGGTTCGTACAGTTAAAATTCCCCACATAATGCAGTTCGCCGTCCGGGCCTTTGGCCGTGAACGGTACACGGTAGGTGCCCTGATCATTTTTCACGTCATCGCTGATGAACGACAGGACGGGTACGGCGGTACCGATGTTGTCTTTGTCATTGCCCCAGTTGGGAATACGGTTTTGCATGAAGTCAGCCGTCACGCTGTCGATGGCATTTTGCGGCGTAATAGTGGCACAGGCCTGCGGCGTAGTACGCTGCATCCACATCGGATAGACGTAAACTGACCCTAACATCACCACCATGATGATAAAAATGGCTGAAATCATGCCGATGAGTATCACTTTGCTCTTATTTCCAACCACGTTCGCTCCTGATCAGCCGCTATTCATGCTTAGACTGAGTTGTTAATTCGATGTAAATCATAACGTCACAATCGTGCATGTTACGATAGAACGCGATCTATGATCCATTTTCACTTTACCCGGAGGAGAATTTTATGAGTCAACAACCCACCGTCGCCGTGCTCGGGCTGGGCGCCATGGGCCATGCATTTGCTGCCAACCTGCTGAAAAAGGGCTTCGAAACCCACGTATGGAACCGTACAGCGTCCCGGGGTGAGGATCTGGTTAAAGCCGGTGCACTCCAGGGAAAAACGGTGCGTGAAACGGTCGAAGGCGTTGATGTGGTGATCACGATGCTGACCGACGGCCCAACGACGCAGACGGTGTTCGAAAGCGCCGACGGTTTACTGGCCGGTCTAAAACAGGGCGCCGTGATTGCTCAGATGGGCACCCTGGGCGTGGAAGCCACCGAGGCGCTGATCGCCCTGGTCAAACAGCAGCGCCCGGACGCCGTCTTTATCGACGCACCGGTGTCAGGGACCAAAACCCCGGCGGAAAATGCCCAGATTGTGGTACTGGCCAGCGGTGACCGCGCCGCCGCCGCCCATGTTGAGCCGGTCTTTGCCGCCATCTCCAAAGGCGTGAAGTGGCTCGGCGAAGCGGGCAGGGCGTCGAAAATGAAACTGGTGGTCAATGCCTGGCTGATCTCGATGATGGAAGGTATCGCCGAAAGCGCCCAACTGGCCGATGAGTTCGGTTTCACCACTGATGACCTCTGGGACGTGCTGGAAGGCGGTCCGTTAGCCGCGCCTTATATCAAAGGCAAAATGGAGATGTTCAAAAGCGGTGACTACACGCCACAGATGCATCTGACCTGGGCGCTGAAAGACATCAATCTGGCGCTGAGCGCCGGTAAAAACTGCCAGTTGCCGGTGATGAAACGCATCAGCGAAACCTGGCAAAGCGCGGTCGATGCCGGTTATGGCGATCAAGATCTCAGCGTGGTTTATCGTTATCTGGGTGCGGATAAAAAATAAATTTCCGTTCACGCCTTCCTCTCTCCTCAGGGGAGGGCGACATTAAAATACCTTTTCCCTCAATCCTCCCAACTCCCTTAGTCATTAATCGCAAAACGTCATCCATCTGTTGAATATAGGCCACTTTCGACTTCTTTCGTTTTTATAAAATCGTTATAAATCATGTTTATAAAATAAACGCCTTGCAAAGTAATGCCGTGAATCTCTCTCTTTTAATTAACGTCATATCTTAGTTCATTTAAATATTAGAGCGCCTGACTGCGCCAGTGTTAGCGTTATTTCATGACTCCGTACTGGAGGCGCTATATTGGAGAAGCTATGTTGGAAAATAAAGTGAGCAATATCCCCTTAATTGATTTTGCCCAGTTTGCCGAGCCAGGCCAGTCACGCGAAGCGTTCCTCTCGCAACTGCGCTCTGCCGCACGGGATATCGGTTTTTTCTACCTGAAAGGCCACGGCATTGATAAACAATTGCTGAGCGATGTACAGCAGGCTTCGCGGGCTTTTTTTGCCCTGCCGGATGAACAGAAACTGGCAGTGGGCATGATCAACTCACCGCACTTTCGCGGCTACAACCGCGCGGCGTCGGAAATCACCCGCGGTCAGCCGGACTGGCGAGAACAGTTTGATCTGGGTGCCGAACGCCAGCCTTTACCGCTGGAAGCCAAAACCCCTGGCTGGGCCAGACTGCAAGGGCCGAACCAATGGCCGGAATCTCTGCCGGAGTTACGCCCGCTGCTGCTGCGCTGGCAGCAGGAGATGACACACATGTCGCTGCGCCTGCTGCGTGCCTTTGCGCTGGCGCTGCAACTGCCGGAGAAAACCTTCGACCCGCTGTACGGCGATAAACCCAACGAACATATCAAGCTGATTCGCTATCCCGGCCACAGCGAAGGCCAGAGCGGACAGGGCGTTGGCGCGCATAAAGACTCCGGTTTTCTGAGTTTCCTTTTGCAGGATCAACAGCGCGGTTTGCAGGTAGAAGTGGAAGAGGGCCAGTGGGTGGATGCCCTGCCGCTGGAAGATACGTTGGTGGTGAATATCGGCGAACTGCTGGAGCTCGCGACTAACGGCTATCTGCGGGCCACCGTGCACCGCGTGGTCTCACCGCCTGCCGGTCAGGAGCGTCTCTCATTAGCCTTTTTCCTTGGTGCTCAGCTCGACGCCGTAGTGCCGCTGTTCCCGCTTCCGGCAGAACTGGCCCGCGACGCACGCGGCCCGGCCAGCGATCCGCTCAATCCTTTATTCCGCGATGTCGGCTTTAACTACCTTAAAGGCCGCCTGCGTTCGCACCCCGACGTGGCACAGCGCTACTACGCTGACATTTTGACCACCACGGCCTGATGCATTTTTTCGTCACACGTTCGTTCCATCACAACATAAAACAACAATACTAAGGGTTCTCTATGCTGAAAAATGTGGTTGCAGGTTGGTCTTTTTCCCCGTCAGTGATCGGGCGTTTCACCGCAGCGGCGGCGCTGGTTGCGTCAGTATCGGCCTTTGCCGCTGAGCCTTTGCGGGTTGCCGCTGACCCGGTACCGCACGCCGAAATTCTGGCTTATGTGCAGAAAATCGATCCGAGTCTGGATCTTAAAATCATCGAAATTCCGAACGGCGTGAACTCCAACGAACTGCTGGCGCACGGCGATGTGGATGCCAACTATTTCCAGCATCTGCCGTACCTGCGTTCACAGGAACAGGCGCTGGGCGTGAAGTTCGCCGTGGCCGCTAACGTGCATATTGAGCCGCTGGGTGTCTACTCAAGCAAATACAAAAGCTACAAAGAGGTGCCGGACAACGGCAAAGTGGCCGTGCCCAATAACGTCACCAATCTGAGCCGTGCGCTCTATCTGCTGCGCGATCAGGGGTTGATCACGCTGAAGTCGGGCTTTAATGACCCGGCCAAAGATCAGGCCACACCAAAAGATATCGCGGATAACCCGAAGCACCTGAAAATCATCGAGATTGAATCACCGCAGATCCCGCGCTCACTGGATGATGTCGATCTGGCGGTGATTAACGGCAACTACGCGCTGGAAGCCGGGCTGAACCCGGCCAAAGATGCGCTGGGCCTGGAAAAAGCCAAGGGCAATCCGTACGCCAATATTCTGGTCACCAGCGAAAAACTGGCGTCTGATCCGCGTATTAAACAGCTGGCAAAAGATCTGGAGTCACCGGAAGTGGCGAAATTTATTACCGACAAATACCACGGTTCGGTCATTCCGGTTTCTGCGGCAGGCAATAAATCATGATAGTCGCCGAACATCTGACCAAACAGTACGCAGGACAGGGCGCTCCGGCATTGCAGGACGTCTCTCTGACCATCAACGACGGTGCGGTGTTCGGCATTATTGGCCGCAGCGGCGCGGGGAAAAGTACCCTGATCCGCTGTCTGAATTTACTGGAGCGGCCCGATTCGGGCCGTATTCTGGTTGACGGGCGTGATCTGACGCAGCTCAGCGACAAAGACCTGCGGTTGCAGCGTCAGCGTATCGGCATGATCTTTCAGAATTTCAATCTGCTCCATGCGCGCAACGTCAGCGATAACGTGGCAGTGCCGCTGCAAATTGCTGGTATGGGTCGTAATGAGCGGCAAAAACGCGTGGCGGAACTGCTGGACTTAGTGGGGCTGAGCGATAAAGCCCACGCCTTTCCCTCGCAACTTTCCGGCGGTCAGAAGCAGCGGGTCGGCATCGCCCGTGCGCTGGCGGCGCGGCCCAGCTATCTGTTATCGGATGAAGCGACCAGTGCGCTGGACCCGGAAACCACCGATTCCATCCTGGCCTTATTGCGCAGCATTAATCAACAGCTCGGGCTGACCATTGTGCTCATCACCCATGAACTCAACGTGGTGAAATCCATCTGTGACCATGCGGCGCTGCTGTCAGGCGGAAAGTTGCAGGAGAGCGGGCCGATAGCCCAACTGCTGTCTGACCCCCATTCGCTGCTCGGCAAAGCGCTGATGCCAGATTGCGGTTTGCCGGAACTGCCGGTCAATCCGCTGCTGCCGGTGGCAGAGCTGACGTTTTACGACATTCTGCGGGCCTCGCCGGTACTCAGTTCGCTGGCGCAGGAACACGGCGTTGGCGTGACCTTATTTGGCGGTGGGGTGGAGTCAATCGCCGGTCAGCGGGTTGGCCGTTTACGGGTGGCATTCCAGCCGCCGATGGGTGGCGTGGATCTGTCTGAAGTGATGCTGTTTCTGAATCAGCGGGGAGTGAAAGCAGAATGGGTATAAGAAACAGTTTGTCGTGGGACGAACTTTACGCGCTGGTGCTCAATGCCACGGGCGAAACGCTGTATATGGTCAGCCTGGCGACGCTCTTCACGCTGCTGGTCGGTTTACCGCTTGGGGTGCTGCTGTTTATCAGCCGCCGTCATGGGTTAACGCCGTTGCCTAAACTGAGTGCCACGCTCGGCACGGTGGTCAATATTGGCCGCTCGCTGCCGTTTGTGGTGCTGCTGATTGCTCTGATCCCGCTGACCCGTCTGATTGTCGGCACCACGCTCGGCAGTACCGCCGCCGTGGTGCCTATCACACTGGGGGCGATCCCGTTTTTTGCGCGTATTGTCGAGAATGCGCTGGATGAAGTGGATAAAGGCCGCATTGAAGCCATTCAGGCGATGGGCGGCGGGCTGCGTTACGTGATTTTCACCGTGCTGTTACCCGAGGCGCTGCCCGCGCTGCTGGCGGGCCTCACGCTGACCATCGTGATGCTGATTGGTTTCTCATCTATGGCCGGCGTGATTGGCGGTGGTGGGCTGGGCGATCTGGCGATCCGCTACGGCTACCAGCGCTTCAATAATCAGGTGATGGTTGCGACCATCGTGGTGCTGGTGATCATGGTGCAGATCATTCAAACCTTAGGCGACCGTGTTGTCCGCTCGCTGGCACACCGGCGCTGATTTTCTTTATCGCGCCGCCGTATCCACATTGACCACCGCAGACATTCCTGGCCGCAGTTGCTTGCTTTGCGGCTGGTTGGTGTCTATCTCAATTCTGACCGCGATACGCTGTGAAATTTTGGTGAAATTCCCGGTGGCGTTATCGGCTTTTAGTACGCTGAACTCTGAACCCGTTGCCGGGGAAATCCGCGAAATATGTCCCTGGAATTTATGATCGTTCAGCGCATCTACCGTAAATGTTACCGGCATGCCGGTGACCATCTCCGCCAACTGGCGCTCTTTGAAATTGGCGTTCACCCAGACCGTTTGTGGCGTGACCGAGGTCAGCAGGGTGCCCGCCGACACATATTGCCCCGCACGGCCACTGACTTCGCCAAGCTGACCGTCAGCCGGCGCAATAATCCGCGTATGCAGTAAATTAATACGCGCGACGGCGACTTTGGCCTGCGCCGATTTTAACGCTGCCTGTAACGACGCCTTGCCCGCATCGATAAGCGCCAAATCCTGCTGAGCGATATTGACTGAAGCTTTGGCTTTTGCCACCTCGGCCTGCGCTTTAAGCTGGGCAGCCCGCACTTCATCACCGGTGGTTTTCGCCACCACACCGCTGGCCAGCAGCGGGCCGTTACGGCTCGAGTCCAGCGAAGCTTTATTGGCGGTGGCCTGCGCACTTTGCAACTCGGCTTCCGCCAGTTGCAGGCTGGCCGCGCCGGACGCCCGGTTCTGGCCGAAATTATCCAGCGTCACCTGCTGTTGCGCTTCAGTGGCTTCGGCCTGTAACAACTCCTGGCGGTAGGTGCTGTCGTCGATCTCAAACAGCACGTCGCCTTTTTTAACCGGCATAAAGTCCTGCACTTTCACGGCGGTGATATAACCCGACACCTGCGGGCTGACCAGCGTGACGTTGCCACGCACATAGGCGTTATCCGTGGTCTCTACCTTTGAGCTGAACGGGAACAGTTGCCAGGTGTAGAGCACGATAAACACCCCGATAATACCCAGACACAACACCGCGATAATGGACGGATAGCGGAAAATATTTTTCATAAAACGGATCACATCTCTGGGTTGAGGATTGAAGAAACTACGCGGCGACGGTTTCGCCCGCGTCTTTGCCCGCTTTTATTTTTGTTGCTATTTTGGGTGCCACGATATGCAGCGCCAGCACGGCGAAACAGCCCCATGCCATGTAAAACACCACCATAAATACATCGTTATACGCCAGTAATCCGGCCTGCTGCGTGGCGCCAGCGCCCAGCCGTGCCAGCCCCTGAGCATTACGTTGCGTACTGTCACTTATCACCGGTTGCAGCGCCTGGGTGTAGTGCGCGACGCGTTCAACCACATACGGATTTTGCAGCGTGATGCTGTCGATCAGCACGCTGGAGTGAAACTTCTCGCGCAGAATTTGAATCGTGCCGAGGAAGGCGCTGCCAACCTGTGCACCGATGTTTTGCGTGGTCAGAAACACCAGGATAAAGCTGATGATCTGGCTCTGGCCGAACTGCAATGCTTTGACAAAACCCAGCCACAGCGAAGTGGGCAGGAAAATCGCCCCGGCAAAGGCAATCATTCCCTGGCTGATATAGAACTGTTCAGGGCGAGAATCGACGGTGGAGTGGGCGTCCATCCATGCACCGGTGGCGATCAGCACCATGGCAAACAGGTGGATGTAAACGATGCGGTCAGCGCGGTGAATAATGCTGACAAACACCAGCCCGGCGAAAGTCATCGCCAGCACGATCCAAAACAGCGTCACCAGTTGGTCATTCTGTAAACCCACCAGCGTCAGAAAACCCACCATGCCGGTGGTTTGCTCGCTCAGTAACATGCGCACAAACAGCATCGAGCCGGTAAACATCAGCATTTCAGGCGTCATCAACCAGCGCAAATCAATGATCGGATTCTTGCGCTTCAGCTCGACCATAAAGGCCAGCGTCAGCGTAATAATGCCGAGCACCAGCACTTCACCCAGCCACGACTTTTCAAACCACCAGTAGTAACGCCCAAGTGTGAGCACCACTGAAATACAGGCTATCGCAGTGCCAATCAGCGGGTAACTCAACCAGTCAATGCGTTCAAACACTTTGACCCGTGGCGGATGGGTCAGTGGCAGGATCCAGATGATCGCCAGACAGATCAGTGCCAGACCGGACTCCAGAAACGCCAGTTGATGCCAGTGGCCCAGATCCAACAGATGGGGTGAAATAATGCGTGAAATCGGCTGGGCAATCTGGCTGCCGGCCAGCCCCAGACAGAGACCGGCGGTCAGTTTTTTGGCCGGTGGGAAAATTTCAAACATATAGAAAATCGCCAGCGGGCCGAGGGAAGCCATGGCGAACCCCATCACGGCACGTACCGCGACGGCAGTCTGAAAATCATGGGTAAAGATCTGTGCCAGCGACACGGCGGCAAAAAACAGCAGACCGTATTCACCGAAACGGCGCATACCAAACTGGGTGCGGATTTTATAAAGCAAAATCGTGCCACTGACGCTGGTCGCGGTGTAGGCCGCCACCAGCCAGTAACTTTCGGTGGCGGTAATGCCAAGCGATCCCTGAATGCCGGGCAAGTTGGAGGCCACCAGGTTAATTCCCAACCCCTGCGTCATGCCGATGATCAATGACGCCATGGCATACACCACAATGCGCCATTTTGGAAAATGGCACAGCCAGGTGCTGACCTGGGCGGCGAAGGGGTGATGGGGCGATGCCGGTACCGGCTGTGGCGTATTACCGACCTCTTCATTGGGATCTGTTTGTGGTGTCGGAGTGGATCCCGCAGTCATGACTAAACCTTGTACGTGATGATACGTCAGGTAATTACCCGGCTACATTGTAGCTAGCTACATATAACGATTAATGTAATCAGAAGGGTCACTGGTGTCCAGATCAATTATTCATTGAGGTGATATTTACAATCGTGAATGGGTGAAAAATGAATGATTCAAGCAAGGTTGCGGCGGGCTACATGGCCGCCAGTGTCGAAGCGACATTCGCCATGACCCGATGCGCCACGGCCACGTCTTCTGCGGAAATACCCTGCATTACGCGGATCAGGATCTCATCCGTCATCGAGCGGACCTCATTGGCCAGCGCCAAGCCTGCTTCTGTCAGTACGATATCTTTCGAACGGCGATCCTGCTCGCCAGCGCAGCGCGTCAGATAGCCGAGCGCCTGCAGACTGTCAAACAGGCGAATGGCGGTAGGGTGCTCCACTTCCAGCAACGCCGTCAGTTCACCTTGTGGTAACCGGCCGTTAGCCGCTTCCAGATGCAACAGCACCTGACCACGCGCCAGCGTCAGGCCGATGGTTTTGAAACGGGCATCACAATAGGTACGAAGCTGGCGTCCGATGTGCATGGTTTCGGGCAGGAAACGCAGCGTCGGAGAGTGGATTTCAGGGCGGTTGGAGGTAGTCACAAGGTCCTCGTTGGAAATGGTTTCAATCAGAAATAATTATGCCGCTCAGGGTAGCACGTTTCGCTAAGTGCCCGTCAATCACGATCGACGCGGGAGAAAACCGCAGGGAAAACCCTGTGCTACAGTTAACGTTCGATGTGCAAAAAGACGTAAACCAGGGGAGGATTTATGACTAAGGTCGCAATAGTGGGAGCCCACGGCCAGATCGGCCAACTGATCATCAAGCATTTGGTGGCGCAGGGCATCGGTGCTGTCGGTATCGTACGTAAAGAGGAGCAGGTGCCTGCCATGAGAAAACTCGGGGCTGTGCCGGTGCTGTTGGATATCGAAAATACCACCGCTGACCAGCTGGCAAGCTGCCTGCAAGGGGCTGATGCCGTAGTCTTTGCCGCCGGGGCCGGAGGCGGCTCCAGTGCCGAACGTAAAAGAACCGTCGATTATGCCGGCTCCGTGCTGCTGGCGCAGGCGGCGCATCAGGCTGGCGTCCGGCGCTATATCCAGATTTCCGCCATCGGCGTTGATAACCCAATAAAACCCGACACCGATCCGGTATGGAAGGCTTACATTGAAGCCAAGCGGGATGCCGATATCGAACTGCGTAAAAGCGCGCTGGACTGGACAATTATCCGCCCCGGTCCGCTGACGGATACCCCGGCCACCGGTTTAGTGACGTTGTCACCGAATGCCGGGCGCGGCGAAGTGACGCGTGAAGATGTGGCGCTGGTTGTGGTCGCGGTATTACAGGCACCAAACTCCATCGGCCAGCAGTGGGAACTGCGGGGTGGCGATACGCCCATCCGTGATGCGGTAAGCCAGTAACCTGTCCGGCGGCATGCGGATTTAGTGCAAAATGCCGCCGTATTACGGGGCGAATAATCCTAAATCACCGGCATGGCGAAATATTGACCGTTGGGCAAAACGTGGGGGAATGATAAGCTGAGACGATAATAAAGAGCCGATCCAGACATCTAGCGGATTCTTTTTACAAGAACTTATCACCAGCACAACGAGGCATCCGGCTTTAATGAGTACTCCAACCACTACCGCCAAGCAGCTGGAAGTTCAGCGTATTGTCGACATTTTGTCCAAAGCCATCGCCCAACACCGTTTGCGCCCGGGAGCCAGGCTGATTGAAGCGCAGATCGTGGAAGCACTGAACGCTAACCGCAATCACGTTCAGGTCGCGCTGCAACGTCTGGCAATGCAGCGTATCGTCACCATTGAGCCTAACCGCGGCGCCATGGTGGCTCAGCCGACCGCCAAAGAGGCCCGTGAAGTCTTTACCGCCCGTCGCGCCATCGAAAGAGCCATCGTTGAAACCATCACGCCTGAGCTGATGCGCCGCCACCGGCACCGCATTGCTGCTCACCTGCGTGGGGAGCGTGAAGCCACCAACGCCACCGATCGCCGGGCGATTGTCCGTGAACTGAGTGAATTCCACCTGATGCTGGGTGAAATTTGTGGCAACGAGGTCCTGAGCGAAATTCTTGCCAATCTGATGGTGCGCAGTTCGTTGATCGTGGCCTTATATCAGCGCAATGACGTACCTTCCTGCCAGTCGGATGAACATCAGGCGATCATCACCGCGCTGGAAGCGGGTGATAACGAACAGGCCGCCGCCGTCATGATTGAACACCTCGATGAACTGGAACAGCAACTGACGCTGGAAGACACCCCAGGTGGAGACGTCAACCTGCGCCAGGCGCTGGCGGATCTCTAGGAACGGCCACCCGTTTTTAGCGCCTGACGGCCCATGGCCTTCGTCAGGATCTCACCCTGCTATTTTCAGGATCTGAAATCCTTATTGTTGGCTAAAACACCTTCACGGTTAAGCAGCCGCGCCGCCGGGCGCTCAAACGTCTGTATCCCTGCCTTAAAACCCATCACCGGCGGGCTTATCTGCGCAATGACGGCTGACGCCGACGGGACGTCGAAGACCACAAAATCGGCATGACAGCCGGGCGTCAGACCGTAGTCTTTCAGGCGCAGCATTTTGGCGGACTCCGTTGAGATCCACGCCAGACAGCGTAGCAGTTCCGCGCCGGTCGCCAGCTGTGAAACGTTGGCAAACAGATTGGCCTGCCGCACCAGCGAGGCGTCGCCATAGGGAGTAAAGGGGTTGCCAATATTGTTGCTGGAGATCGAACAGGTGACGCCGCAGGCATCAAGCGCGGCCAGCGGTGCCAGCCCGCGCGGTTTAAGGTGAAAGTGCTCACGGCCGGTGAGAAACAGATCGGTGGAAGGCAGGGAAGTCACCTGAACGCCCGCCTGTGCCAGCGCATGGCCAAGTTCGTTAATGCGCGCTAATGGCAGGGCTGACAGCTTGGTAACATGCCCGACGGTAACGCGCCCCGCGCGCGCAAACCGCTTCGTGCAGTCGATAACCCCTTCGAGCTGCATGCCCTGCGGGTTGAGGTCAAAATCCAGATGAAAATCCAAACAACAATCATAGTGGCAGGCCAGCTCAAACAATCTCTCTATCTGCCCGGCCGGGTCGCTGTCCGTGTAGGGGCAACCCCCCAGCAGATCCGCACCTTGTTCCAGGGCCTGACAGAGCAGCGCTTCGGTCCCAGGATTATTCAACATGCCTTCCTGCGGAAAGACACAAATCTCCAGCGTCACCGCGGCGGCAAAATCGGCCTGTAAACGGCGGATGGCGCGAAAACCGGTCAGGCCGATCTGCGGGTCTATCTCGACGTGGGTACGCATATGCGTGGTGCCCTGCATGATGGCGCTGCGCAGCACCTGTGCGCCGCGCTGATAAACATCCTCTTCGGTGAATTCCTGCTTGGCTAGCCGGGTCTGCTCAACGGCTTCGCTGAGCGTGCCGGCCTTAAGCGTACAGCGCGACATAATGCAGGCTTTATCCAGGTGGATATGGGTTTCAACCAGGCCGGGGATCACCAGTTTGCCCTGCAGGTCGAGGGTTTGATGATGCTGATGGCCGGGCTGCTGTACAAACCGGCCATTCTCAATCCACAACGTCACATTTTCGTGGTCCGGCAGGCGGGCATTCAGGATGCGCAAATCCGTGCTTAACGATTTATTCATTTATTCCTCTCCACTTGCTAGCATTAGCATGAATATTGCTAGCAATATGGATGCCATTGTTAAGATGGCGGCTGTACGTGTGTCAGGCAGCTTTCTGGCGAGGAGGCGCACTGTCTGCGGGCATTGGCTGCACCAACAGCATACAGAGAGCCCTGTCTAATTACCTGAAAGGAGAGAGATGATGAAAGAACAGAATTTCGCCGTAGAGATTGTTAGCAATTTCCTTGCCGCCTCCATGGCACCGGATCCGGTAAAAGCCGCCACGTATATGGCACCTGACGTGGTGATCACCTTTACGGGAAAGCGGGTCATGCCGGATGCGCATCACATCACCGCGTTTAACGGTGCGCGTTATGCCTGGGTGAAGAAGTCTATCGGCCAGTATGACTGGATGGAAAAAGAGGACCACACGGTGGTGTATTCAAATGGCACGCTGTATGGCGAATGGCCCGACGGCCGGGCGTTTGCCGGTAACCGTTATGTTGACCGCTATGAAATTCGCGACGGCAAAATCACCCGCATGGATGTCTGGAACGACAGCGCCGAATGGATTCTGGTGCCGGAAATTTCGCAAAAAAGCTGATGCTAACCGGGCTCCGTTTGCAGAGCCCGTACCTCATATCAAACACTGCGCCGCACTACCTCAAACGACGGTCTGAAAATCGCCTCCACCGGCGGATGGCGGAAACTGCGTTCGGGGTAGGTTTGCATCAACTCACCCAACTGCTTTTGCGCCTGGCGGTGTAACTGGTCGAGATCAATCTGGCGCTTCACTAATTGTCTGTCCCACAGCACCTTTTCACCGGCCACAATCACATGGCTGACATCGCGGCCATTGCCGTTGATGACCATCGCGGTGATCGGGTCAAACACCTGGCCGATGGCAGGCTGGCTGAGGTCATAGAAGATAATATCGGCCTGCGCGCCCGCACATAACCGCCCCAGATCGGGCCGCCCGAGGGCATCCGCGCCGCCAATCGTCGCCATACGGTAATAGTCTGCCGCACTGGCCGCCGCGACATTGCCGCTGACCACGCGGCTGAGCACGGTCCCGAGATGCATATTGGTGACCATATCCGGCGGGAAGGTGTCGGTGCCGAGCGCAATATTGATCTTTGCCTGACGCAGTGCGCTGTACTGCTCCATATATTTGGCATGACGGCCTGAGACCAGCGGGCAGGCAACCAGCGACGCGCCGGACGAGGCCAGCCGGGCAATATCCTGGCCGATACTCTGCGTGGTGGGATCTTTCCCCCCCAGAAACTGACCGTGCGGCAGCAGCATGTGCTGGTGCAGCAGACCGAAATCCTCCAGCACCTGTAATGAGCTACGTCCGCCAAAGCGGGCGGCAATTTCATTCACTTCCAGTTCGCTTTGGCAGCAGTGCAGGCGGGTCGGGCAGTGCAGTTCATTCACCGCCTGGCTCAGCGCCTGCAGCAAACCTTCCGTGCAGCCTTCGATGCGGTCCGGCGTCAGTGCAGCACTCAGTAGCGGATTGCCTCGCGCCCTGATTTCCTGCGCAAAAGTCACCGCGTCATCCAGCCCCTGCAGGCCGCGCTTTTCATTGAAACGTGCGCCGATAGTGCCGTTGGTTTCCACCACATTATGGCCGGACATAAACGCCGGACCGAGCCACATCCGTAGCCCGAGAGACTCCGCAACCTCTGCCGCATGGAGGTATTCGTCGAGATCTTCGGCCCATTCACGGTAGAGGATTGAGGTGATCGGCAGGGCGCTGGTAATGCCGTTGAGCAGCAAGTGGGTATAGGCGTAGAGCTTGTTAAAATCGAGCTGTTCACGGCTGAGCAAATCGCGGCGCGGCCAGTCGGCAGCCACCACGCGGCCTTTTTGCCAGCCGGGTTGATTATCAAAACCCAGTACCGTGGTGTCGAGGTCGCCGAGCGCATCGAGATCGACAAAACCGGGGCCAACCAGCGCGTCGGGCGCACTGATCTCCTCATCGACCGCACCGCGATAATCATGGCCGATGTACAGCACGCGGTCACCCTGATACACCACTTCACCGCGTTCAAACAGCCGGTGATCGCCCTCAGCGTAACCGACCACCCAGCCCGCTCGAATGCGGGTTATCCGTCCGGTGGCCATCAGAACAGCGACTCCCCGGCATCCACAATCACCTGACCGTGTTTGATCACCGTATGTTTTGCATTGAGCGTGACGATGGCTTCCGCCGCCACGCGGGCATCCGTCAGCACCAGATCGGCATTGCAGCCAACGTCAATGCCGTAGTCCGTAAGCTTCATTACACGCGCGCCGCCGAAGGTCACGGCGTCCAGCGCATTGAGCATTTCGCTGTCCTTGCGCCAGCGGTAACGCAGGCCGACGGCCATGGCGCGGTACAACATGTCGCCGTTGCCGTACGGGCTCCAGGTGTCGCGGATACCGTCGTTGCCCGCGCAAATATCCACGCCAGCGGCGCGCAGCAGCAGATAGGGCGGCACGGCGACATCCACCGGCGCGGTGGTGGCAATCGAAATATTCAGCTCACCGAGCTGTTCAGCGAAAATCTGCTGCTGCTCAGGCTCGACCATCCCAAGGCAGAAGGCGTGGCTGATGGTCACTTTTCCGGCCAGTCCGAATTCACGGGTTTTGGCGATGATGCGCTCGACGCTGAAAGCGCCCATTTCGCCGCGTTCATGCAGATGGATATCCACTCCTTTGCCGTACTCGGCCGCCAGCCGGAAGATGATATTCAGGTGGGCAATCGGGTCTTTTTCATACGAGCAAGGATCCAGGCCGCCAATCAGGTCCGCGCCCATTTTCAGCGCCTGCTCAAGGTGCTTTTCGGTGCCAGGGCTTTGCAAAATCCCGCTCTGCGGAAACGCCACGGTTTCAATGCCAACCAAATGTTTGAGCTTCTCTTTGGTGGCGAGCACCCCTTCCACATGGCGCACACCGATTTCGTTATCCACATCAATATGGGTGCGGATAAACGACGTGCCACGGCTGACACATTGGCGTGCTACGCGCTCGGACTGCAACTGTGAGTCAAGGGTGTTTTCGCGGCGGAATTGCCGTTCATTGGCGATGATCGCCGCCAGATTGCGCGGTACATCATTTTCGTACCACTCGTCGCGGCCCCACAAACTTTTGTCGATATGCGCGTGGCCATCGATAAACCCCGGCAACAGCAGCTGATTTTTCCCATCAAGCACCTGTTCAGCCTGAGCCGCCAAATCCGGGCCAATGCGGGTGATTTTGCCGTTTTCGATCAACACATCGACGCTGTGCTCCGGCGCGGTGTACAGACGTACCTTTTTGATTAACAAACTCATTGATCTTCTCCCTGGTGAATTGCGGTCAGAACCTGTAAATGAGGGCGCGCAACGGCGGCCGGGTGGTGGCATTCAATATGGTGTTGTTCAGATAACCGGCTGACCGGCGGCGCTTCAAGGCGGCAGAGTTCGCTCGCCAGCGGGCAGCGCGGGTGAAACGCGCATCCGGCAGGGGGCGAAAGCGGGCTGGGGACATCGCCGCTTATCGGCTGGCGGTCACCTGATTGGGCGCCAATTTTCGGAATGGCGTCAATCAGCATGCGGGTATAAGGGTGGCCGGGATGGCGGAAAATCTCTTCCACCGGGCCAAGCTCGACGATCCGTCCGAGGTACATCACGCCGACGCGGTCGGAGCAATGCGCCACCACCGACATATTATGGCTGATGAAAAAGTAGGTCAGGCCGAGGTTATCCTGCAAGTCGCTCATCAGGTTGAGTACCTGCGCCTGCACGGAGACGTCGAGGGCCGAGGTCGGCTCATCGCAAATCAGGAAATCGGGTTGGGTGACCAGCGCGCGGGCAATGGAGATCCGCTGGCGCTGACCGCCGGAGAATTCGTGCGGGAAGCGGAACATATCGGCCTCGCCAAGCCCCACCTGACGCAGTGCGGCAGCCACCTGCGGGCGGGCCTGACGCGTATTGCCGACGCGGTTTTGCAATATCAGCGGTTCGGCAATGATGCGTTCAATGCGCCAGCGCGGGTTGAGACTGGCGTAAGGGTCCTGAAAAATCATCTGGATGCCGCGCCCGGACGCGGTACTGTCGCCGGTCAGTGGCCGCCCCGCATGGTGAATGCTGCCTTCGCTTGGCGTATACAGCCCGGCGAGCGCGCGGGCGACGGTGGATTTGCCGCAACCCGACTCGCCGACCAGGCTGAAGGTTTCCCCTGATAGACCGTAAAGCTGATGCCTCTCACCGCCTGTAACACCGCTTTTTTCTGCCGCTTGAAGAGGCCAGACAGCCCCGGCGACGCGACGTCGAAACGAATATGCAGATCCTGAACCTCCATCAGCGCGTGGCGGCTGGCGGGCACGATGGGTGTGGGTAAGCCTTCCGGCTCATGCTGTTTTGCAGTATTCATTACCCGCTCCTCACAGATTCAAACAGGCGACACGCGACAACCCGCTCACATCAAGTGCGGGTTGTTGCGTGCTGCAGTGGGCGGTGCGTTTAACGCAGCGCGGATGAAAAGCACAACCGTCAGGCAACTGATTGAGACGCGGCATCGCGCCCTCAATTTGCGCCAGCCGCGGACGGCGTTCGGTCAGGCTGGGGATCGAGGCCATCAGCCCACGGGTGTAAGGGTGTTGCGGCTGCATCACTACCTGCTGCACCGGGCCGATTTCAATCAACCGACCGGCGTACATCACGGCCACGCGGTCGCAGATTTCAGCAATCACGCCCATGTCATGGGTGATTAACATGACGGCGGCGCGGTGCTGTTTGCACAGCCGTTTCAGCAGGCTCAATACCTGCGCCTGCACCGAGACGTCCAGCGCGGTGGTCGGTTCGTCAGCGATGATCAGTTCCGGTTCAACACATAACGCCAGCGCGATGATAATGCGCTGACGCATCCCGCCGGAAAACTGATGCGGATACTGGTCCAGACGCTGTTCGGCACTGCTGATCCCCACCTCCGCCATCAGCGCCAGCGCCCGCTGACGGGCCTGTTGGGCATTCAGCGGCAGGTGAGTGCGGAGGGTTTCAGTCAGCTGCTCGCCGATGGTTAATACCGGGTTGAGGCTGGTCAGCGGGTCCTGAAAAATGCAGCTGATTTTGCGCCCGCGCAGCTGTCGGCGGTCGGCTTCGCTCAGATTATCGATGCGCCTGCCGTTGAAAAAAATCTGCCCGGTGCTGATGCGTCCCGGCGCTTCCAGCAGGCCGGAAATGGCCGAGCCGGTGAGGGATTTCCCTGCACCGGATTCACCCACCACGCCAAGAATTTCGCCGGGCGCCAGTGAAAATGAAACGTCATGAATGGCTTTCAGTGCGCCTTTGCGGTGCATAAACTCCACGCTCAGACCTTCGACGCTCAGCAGCGGCGGGGCTGACGGTGCGGGGGATGTGTCCTGATGCATATCGGCCTCCTAGCGTAATTTAGGGTTGAGCACATCGCGCAGCCAGTCGCCGAGGATGTTGAATGAAAGTGACAATGTCACCAGAACCAGCGCCGGAAACAGCACCACCCACCACTGGCCGGAGAACAGGTACTGATTGCCTTCGTTAATCAGCGTACCGAGCGATGGCTGGTCCGGCGGCATGCCTACGCCAAGAAACGACAGCGTGGCCTCGGTCAGGATCGCCAGCCCCAGATGCAGGGTAGCCAGCACCGAAATCGGGCTGAGTACGTTGGGCAGAATATGCCGGAACATAATGTGCAGGTTGCGCCCACCGCTGATTTTCGACGCCAGCACGTACTCTTTATTCTTCTCCAGAATAGTCAGGCTGCGGATGGTGCGGGCGTACTGCATCCAGCCGGTCAGGGTGATCGACAGCACAATGATTGGCATCGCCATCATCGCCTGACTGTCTTTGGGCAACAGCCCGCGCGCCACGCCGCTGATCAGCAGGGAAAACATAATGGTCGGGATGCTCAGCATGGCATCGGCGAAGCGCATGATCAGCGTATCCACCAGTCCGCCGAGGTAACCACTGAGCACGCCCAGCAGGGTGCCGAGCACCAGTGACAACGTCACGCTAATTAACCCGACGATCAGCGAAATGTTCAGGCCGTAGAGCATCAGCGACAGCAAATCCCGTCCCTGAACGTCGCTGCCGAGCAAAAAGCGCGTTTCACCACCGGTCATCCAGGACGGCGGCAGTTCGGAGTCCATCAGGTCAAAGCTCGAGGCATCGAAAATCGCGTAGGGTGCCGTCCAGTGGCTGAACAGCCCGGCAACCAGCAGCACGACGGTCCAGATGAAGGCCAGCACGGTGATTTTTGACTGCCAAAAACGGTAGATAAAATCACTGTCGAGAAAGGCCGCCAGCCGCTGTCTGGCCCGGGCCCAGAGGGACGGCGCCTGAATCTGCGGATTAGAAAATTCACTCATCGTTAAGCCTCTCAGGATTTCTTCATGCGCGGGTCGATCAGGTAATAGAGCAGATCCACACTGGTATTGATGACAATGAATATCAGCGAGATAAACACCAGATAGGCGGAGATCACCGGGATATCGACGTAGTTGATTGCCTGAATGAACAACAGGCCCATGCCCGGCCACTGAAAGACCGTTTCGGTCACAATCGCGAAGGCAATCAGCCCGCCGATTTGCAGACCGACAATGGTCACCACCGGCAGCAGCGCATTGCGCAGCGCGTGGCGAAAATAGAGGCTGCGGGTCGGCAGGCCACGGGCTTTGGCGAATTTAATGTAATCCGTGCGCATGACTTCGAGCATTTCCGAGCGAACCAGCCGCATGATCAGCGTGATCATAAACAGCGACAGGGATAACGCCGGCAGCACGATGGAACGCCAGCCGCTGAGGCTTAACAGGCCGGTGCTCCAGTAGCCGAGATGCGTGGTCACGCCGCGTCCGCTGGAAGGAAACCACCCCAGCCAGACGGAGAACACAATAATCAGCAGGATCCCCATCAGGAAACTGGGCAGCGAAACGCCAAGCAGCGAGAGAAATTGCACCAGACTGAGCAGGAAACGGTTCTTACTGATAGCCGACCACACGCCGAGCGGGAAGCCAACCAGCAGTGAAATCACCACCGCCACGGCGACCAGCTCCAGCGTGGCGGGCAGGCGTTCAAGGATCAGGTGGAACACGTCCACCTGGTTGTAATACGAAATGCCAAAATCGCCGTGACACAGGCGCACCACAAAGCGCCAGAACTGCATCAGCATCGGGTCGGTCAGCCCGAGCTTACCGCGCAGCGCCTCACGTTCGGCCTGGGTGGCACTCTCCGGCAGCATGTTATTCACCGGGTCTCCGAGATACTGGAACATGGTGAACGAGATAAACGCCACCGCCAGCATCAGAAACACCACCTGCACCAGCCGCTTAATCAGGTAACTCAACATAGATTTTCCCCGCTAAAAAAGGTGGAGATTAAGGACTGACTTTGGCGTACCACAGGCGCACTACGTTATCCGGGCTCTGCTTCACCGACAGTTTTTTACCCGCAACCCACACCACCGGCTCAAAGTGCATTGGCATATAAGGCAAGTCGGCCTGCGCCAGATTGATTTCATCACGCAGCAGACTGACGCGTTTGGCGTCGTCCAGTTCCGGGATCGACTGCTCAATCAGGCTGTCGACTTTCGGGTTGGAGTAACGGGGAACGTTAAACATGCCAAACCCGCTGTTGTCATTGGTATGCAAGAGCTGCACCGAAATGCTGTACGCATCCATGATTGGCAGATTGGCCCAGCCGAGTACGGCGACATCGGTTTTGCCGTTGTCCGTTATCTGGTTGTAAACGCTGTTGGTGTGCATGGTCAGGGTGGCTTTCACGCCGATTTTCGCCCAGTAACTCTGCACCGCCTGACACCACTGCGGCGCGTTCATGTAAGAGCCTTCCACGCAGTCGAACGCCAGTTTGAAACCGTCGCCATAACCGGCTTCGGTGAGCAATGTTTTGGCTTTGGCCGGGTCGAATTTCAGATCAATGGCGTGGCTTACGTCATAGCCGGGAATGGCCGGGGCCAGATAGGTATTGGCGACGGTGGTCATACCGCGCATGATTTTTTGCACAATGGCTTCACGGTTGACCGCCATCATCAGCGCCTGACGCACGCGCAGATCTTTCAGCGGGTTTTTGCCGTTGACGTTACCGGCATTGAGGGTGTCGCGCAGGTTGAAGGTCAGGAAATCCACGCGCAGCGACGGGCTGACCAGCGTCTGGATGTTGTCATCTTTGCGCAGGCGGTCGATGTCCTGCAACGGCACGCTGGTCACCAGATCGTACTCGTTGGCCAGAATGCCGGAAAGGCGGGTGGCGTCGGAGGTGATCGGCTTGAAGATGATTTCGTCGATATTGGTTTGCGAATGAGCGGCATTCCACCAGGTCGGGTTTTTCTTCAGAACCATCTGCGCTTCACGCTGGCGGCTGATCAGCATAAAAGGGCCGGTGCCGTTGGTATTGTTGGTGGCGTACCCTTCGGTGCCCTGGCTCATGCTGGTCGGTTTGAGTGCGTTATGCTGCGTCATCCACTCTTTATCCATCATCATCACGCCGCTCAGTTCATTGAGCGCGATGCCGCTTTTCTGTTTGAGATGAATATCCACGGTGTATTTGTCGACGGCGACGGCATCTTTGATGGTGGAAGCGTTAGCGCGGATACCGGAATCGGGGTCGGTGACGCGGGCAATCGACGCGACCACATCGGCGGAGTCAAAATCATCCCCGTTTTGGAACTTCACCCCCTGACGCAGATAAAAACGCAGCGTGGTGTCGTTCACGTATTCCCAGCGCAGGGCCAGCGTCGGCTGTAATTTGAGGTCGTTATCGCGCTGCAACAGCCCCTCGTAGATATGGTTCTGGAAGGTCAGGGCGGTGGTGGAGGCGAAAGCGTAAGGATCCAGCGTCGGGATGTCGGCAGCGACCGCCCAGCGAACGATATTCTCAGCCTGAGCGGTATGAGCAGACATGCAGGTCAGCAAAAGTGGCAACACAAACTTTTTCATCGAAGCATCCTTTAACGGCACGGGTTATTTAAAAGTAGTCACTAGCTGCATTGCTAGCAATTTTATTAAGCAACCATCGTGCCAGAAAGTCAGCTGCGCATTTATAGTGGATTTACAGGGGAATAAACAGGAAACACCAGCTTGAGCTGACGTTGTTGTGCACCTTTTGTGCACAGGTGCCTTATGGTGGTGCGCATTGCTAGCAATGATGGGGGCTGCCGCCCGGACCTGCTTTTCAATCTTTAAATCTTTAAATCTTTAAATTCAAGGTCAAGACCGTGGGCTCGCCGCCCACACGGGCCCAAAGGAGGTTTAAACGAACCTCCTTTGGAATCCTGCGTTTTTTAACTGCGCGCTATCGCTGAATCGGGATGGCCGTGTTTCAGGTATTTCCGTTATAGCCGCAAAATGTCGCCGCTTAGGCGGTGCCTTCGCTGCGGGTTCGAGCCTAGGGTCTCGAACCTCTTGCTCAGCGCCATTTTTGAATGCGGCCCACACTTTTTTAAAATCAAAACCAGATAGGTTTATTGTCTTTTATATTTTGACCTACATAGCCGCTAAGGCGCAGTCAAAAATGGCTCGAACCTCTTGCCAGCGCCATTTTTGAATGCGGCCCACACTTTTTTAAATTCAAAGTCAGACCATGCTTCTTTTTTACTTTTTACATTCTGCTTTTTGTCTTTTGACTTACATAGTCGCTAAGGCGCAGTCAAAAATGGCACCGGATGAGAGGTTCGAGACCTATGGCTCGAACCCGAAATACGGGGACGGCGAAGCCGTGACATTTTGCGCCGTGAACGGAAGTGGCTGAAACACGTGCCCTGCCAGCGGCGAAGCTGTCGGTGTCTCATGAAAAAGCGCGGAGTCCAGAGGCCCGCGCGACTGCGGGTCTCTGGTCGGTGTGGGCCGACGCCCACGACCTTGAAGTTGAAGTTGAAGTAAGCCGGTTTGGGCGGCAGCCCAAGGTCTTAACGGTGTGGGCGGCAAGCCCACGAAAAATTACTCGCTTTGCAACCGCTCCCCGCTTTTCGCATCAAACAGATGAATATTGGCGCTGTTGGCTTCCAGCCAGACCGGTTTATCGGTGCTGACGCTGGCGCGCCCGGCGCACTGGACATGCATCGGGAAACCGTTCCAGGTGACGTGTAACAGGCTGCTTTCACCGGTGACTTCCAGCAGACGCAGTTCTGCCGCAGGCTGAAGACTGTGTTCCACGATTTTGACATCGTGCGGCCGTAAACCTACCGTCACCGGCTGGCCCTCTGAATGCCGTGCCTGCGGCCACCATTTTTCCGGCAGCGGGAACCACAACTGACCGCAGCCCACGCCAGGCGTACCGTTGAAGCTAAGGAAAACGCCGGCCAGTAAGTTCATTGGCGGCGAACCGATAAACCGCGCCACGAAGGTGTTAACCGGCTGGTCATAAATCGACAGCGGTGAACCCTGCTGCACGATATAGCCATCTTTCATCACCACAATATTGTCAGCCAGCGTCATGGCTTCGACCTGATCGTGCGTCACATACACGGTGGTGGTGCGAAACTGCTGATGTACCGATTTAATCTCAGCCCGCAGCTCCATACGCAACTGTGCATCCAGATTCGACAAGGGTTCGTCGAACAGAAATACTTTCGGGTTACGCACCAGTGCACGGCCCATCGCCACGCGCTGCCGCTGGCCGCCGGAGAGATCTTTCGGCAGCCGTTTGAGCAGGTGGTCAATCCCCAGCACTTTCGCCGCCTGTAACACTTTGGTTTGCTGCTCGGCTTTCGGCACTTTTTTGACCTGCATATGGAAAGCCATGTTCTCGGCCACCGTCAGGTGCGGATAGAGCGCGTAAGACTGGAACACCATCGCGATGTCGCGATCGGCCGGATCAAAATTATTGATCTGCACTTTGTCGAGCAGAATATCGCCGTCAGACAGCGATTCCAGCCCGGCCAGCAAACGCAGCAGGGTAGATTTTCCGCAGCCAGACGGCCCGACCAGCACCGTGAAACTGCCGTCCTGGATGGTGAGATCCAGCGGTTTCAGCACCTGCTGTTTGCCATAATTTTTGGCGACTTTAACCAATTCAACCAATGCCATTTACTGTTTCTCCGCCGTGAGGGAAAGCAATGTCTGCCAGTTCGGGTATTTTCGCGGGTTGCTGCTGATAGCACTGCCCGCCACGCACACACCCCATTGCAGCGCCTGTTGATGGTCCAGGCCGTAAACCAGCGCCGACAGAAAACCGGCGTTGAAACTGTCACCGGCACCGATGGTATCCACCACGGTCACGGCATCAGCGGTCTGATGTGATGATTCCCCCGCAGACCACAACCGTGCGCCATCCGGCCCGCATTTCGCCACCATAAACGCGCCCGGTGCCATGTGTGCCAGCAAATGCGCCGCACTTTCATCCAGCGTTTTTCCATTAGCCATACCCAGTGTTTCCACTTCGTTGAGCAGCAGCGCATCGCAATAGGGCAACCAGGGCGCGATCTGCTGACGCAGTGCATCGCTCCAGTCCTGCGGCGGCCAGCCGCTGTCCACCACCACCTGATAACCGCGCTGTTTCAGCGCCGCCAGCAGTGAGGCATATTGCTGGAACAGACGGGTGCAGAGGAAGGTGCCGCACAGCAGCACCCAATCGCCGGGTGTGGCTTCAGAGGGGAGTTGCAGCAGGACGTCGTCCATGTTTAAACGAACAATGTTGCCCTGATTACTGAAAAAGGTGCGTTCGTGATCCGGATGCGTCACGCCAAAGGTCAGCGAGGTTTCACAGTTGGCGGTCGGCCAGTACGGCGCGCTTTCCGGGAACAGACTCGCCAGCCAGCCGGTGAACTGATCGTTACCCTGGTTGGCCACCAGACGGTGCGGTGTGCCCAGCGCCGCCAGCGCCAGCGCGCAGTTACCGGCGGAACCACCGGGGCGCAGCGAACTGCTGTCGAGCATCGCTTCGGTGCCTTTTTTCGGCCACTGATGCAGCGTACTCATGATCAAATCGACGTTCAGATTACCCACCACATACAGGGTGGCCTGTGTTTCTGGTTTCTTCATTTGCTTAATATTTCCATGAATAAATAGCCCTGGCGCGGGGACTTACCCTTTACTGCCGCCACTGGTTAACCCGCTGACCAGCGTCTTTTGCAGCCATAGCGCAATAAACAGCGGCGGAATGGCCGCCAGAATACCGACGGCGGCGATCAGGCCGTCATCGGTGGCACGCCCGGCGGTGAATCCGGCAATGGTCACTGGTAAGGTCTGGGCATCAATATTGTTGGTGAACAGCAACGCATAAAAGAACTCGTCCCACGCCAGCAGCCAGCCAAACATCGCCGACGCACCGAGCGCCGGTTTGGCCAGCGGTAACGTGATGCGCAACAACACCTGCCAGAACCGCAGGCCGTCGAGGCGTGCGGCCTGTTCGATGTCAATCGGCAGGGCGTCAAACTGGTTTTTTAGCATCCAGGTCAGAAACGGCAGGATCATCGAGCAATAGACCAGCACCAGCCCCAGATGGGTATTGAGCAGGGTCAGTTTTTGCAAGATGAAGTACAACGGCAGCACGAAGGCCACCGGCGGCACCATGTAAATCGCCAGGCTGCCGAACAGCCAGCCGTTACGGCCCGGATAGCGGGAAAAACTGTAGGCCGCCGGGATCGCCAGCAGCAGCGAGACCGCCGTGGCAGCGCAGGCAACCAGCAGACTATTGCCGAGCGCATGCAGGAACAGCGCGCCGGGCTGCCCGGCCTGCAAGGTCAGCAGACTGGCGTAACGGCTGAAATCCCAGTGACGCGGCAGCCACTCCAGCGGAATGCGGGTCAGGTCTTCCGCCGAGCTGACGCTCATCAGGAACATCCACAGCAGCGGCCCGAGAATAGATATCGCCAGTAAAAAGGCGAACACATAACGCAGAATCAGACGGATTTTGGCTTTCATTCCACGCTCCCTGAACGGCGCTGACGCAGTAACATCAGCATATAAATCAAAATCAGTACCGCGCAAATCAGGGTCATCAGAATGGCGTAAGCCGCACCGCTGCCCGCGCGTAAATAGCTGAAGGACTCCTGATATACAAAGAAGCTGACTGTTTTGGTGCTGTCGAGCGGCCCGCCGCGGGTCATGACGTAGATAATGTCGAAGACTTTGAAGGCGTCGATGGTGCGCAGCACCAGCGCGACGGCCAGCGGGGCGGCAATCGCCGGGAACGTAATCTTGCAAAAGCGCCGCCACGGTGAGGCGCCGTCGAGGCGGGCGGCTTCAAACAGGTCCTCAGGAATGGTCTGCAATGCGGCCAGGGTCAGCAGAGTGATCAGCGGGTAATTTTTCCAGATATCCGCAAACATCACCGCATTGAGCGCCGATGAGGTATCGCCCAGCCAGCTGCGGTAGCTGTCCAGCACGCCGATTTGCGTCAGCAGGGCGTTAATACTGCCGTAATCCGGGTTGAAGTTCAGTCGCCACAGGGTGGCGTTGACGATGGTGGGCAGCGCCCACGGCAAAATCACCAATACGCACAGGGCGCTGCGGCCCCAGAATTGCTGATTGAGCAGCAGCGCAACCAGCACACCGATAATGCCCTCGAAAATCACCGAGACAATTGTGAAGTACAGCGTGCGCCATAACGCGGCACGGAAATCCGGGTCGGTCAGGGCATAAATAAAGTTATCGCTGCCCACCCAGTTGGGCGCAGAACCGTCACCGATAAGGCCAGCATCGGTAAAACTGAGCCACAGGGTGCGGGCCAGCGGCCAGGCGGTCAGCAGAAACATCATCAGCAGCATGGGGGCCAGCAGCACCCAGGCCTGTCTGCGTTCTCGTTGTGGAAGACTGAGCATGTTCAATAAGTTCCGTGGTGTTGATTTGCCCTTCGTATTGGAATACTCAGGGCATTGTGTTAGCTGTTTAAACGAAACTTAACGCAGGCGATCGGCGGCGTCGGTGGCCGTGGTCATGCCGTCTTTGGCGGTGACTTTGCCTTGCAGCACGCCCTGAATATTCTGTTGCAGGATATTCGACAGACGCGAGTAATCCGGCGTGACCGGGCGCGACAACATCACGTTGAGCGAGGTTTTGGCCGCGGCGATCAGCGCTTCCTGATCTTTCTGTACTGCCGGGTCATCATAAGAGGACTTCCAGATTGGCAGGCTCAGTTTGGCGTATTTGTCCTGAACCGGCTGCGAGGTCATATAGGTAATGTATTCCCACGCCTGGTCCGGGTGGGTACTGGCTTTGGCGATACCAAGGCCCATCGAGCCGTTGACGCCAGACGCCTGACCAGCCACGGAACCCGGAGCCGGTACCACACCCACCTGACCGGCCACTTTGCTCTGTTTCGGGTCGTTGGCCATGTTGTACATATACGTCCAGTTCAGGGCAAAGGCCGCGTCACCGTTGGAGAAGGACTTACGCACGTCCTCTTCCAGGTACTCACGTGAGTTCGGGTTGGTCAGCCCTTTGTCCAGCGTCTCTTTCATGAAGTCGATGGCTTTCATGGCACCGGAGTTGGTGAAGTTCAGCTTACCGTCCTGATAGAAACTGCCTTTGAACGCCGACACCAGCGTGGTGTAGTCGCACAGCAGGGCTTCGGACTGTGACCAGCTCCAGACCAGCGGGAACTTAACGATGCCTTTTTCTTTGAGGATCTCAGACTGCTTCTCGACGTCAGCCCAGGTCGCCGGCGGGGTGGTGATCCCCGCTTTTGCCAGCATGGCTTTGTTGTAATACAGATATTTGGTGTCGAGGATCCACGGCATGCCCCAGCGTTTGTCTTTGTAGGTCACGGTGGAGATCGCGCCGTCGAAGATTTTTTTGCTTTCATCGGCGGTGATGCGCGAGGTGACGTCCTGCAACAGGCCGTATTTGTTAAATTCTGCTGGCCAGATGGCGTCGAACAGCACGATGTCATAGCCGTTGGCACCGGCACCCCGTGCGGCAACGATTTTGTCATGCAGCGCTTCGTAAGGCACAAACTCCAGGTTCACTTTGATATCAGGATGCTGTTTGGTGAACTCCGCCGTCATCGCGCGGATGTCCGCTTCGCTGTAGGCCGCCTGGGTCATAAACAGCGCGCTGAGGGTGGTGTCAGCCAGTGCACTGGCGCTAAAACAAGCCAATGCACATAAGGTGGCGGCAGGGGTTAATCGAATCTTCATCGTTAGTCTCCGGTCGTTAGGATTATTAAATCAATTTGATTGCTTTAATCGGCGGTAAAAATATCCCGCCGTCGGCTCCGCGGTGGAGCAGCATCCTTGCCCGTTGCTACACGTGATAATAGGGAAAAGCGTCAGTATTGAATAGTTTCTGTCGCATAGTATTAACACGACCATAACATTCATTGCTGTGATAGCGCCGTCATTCTGAACACATTCAGCCAGCCTATCGTAATTATAAAATCAATTTGATTGCTCAATTATCTACCAGCATACTGCCTGCAAGCTTTCCCTTGGTGCATAGGCAGTTATGACAACTTCTGGTACTAACCTCGAACACGCCCGCGCTCACAACCGCCGCGTGGTTATCGAAGCGATTCGTCTTAATGGCGAGCTGACCCGTGCTGAAATCGCCCGTTTAACGTCGCTGACGCCGCAAACCGTTTCCAACATCGCCACCGAACTCGAAGGCGCGGGGATCCTCTCCTCGCATCTGCCACGCAGGGCGGGCGGTCGTGGGCAACCAGCAACGCCACTGACACTCAATCCTGACAGCGCCTATTCGATAGGCATCCATCTTGATCATCAATCGCTGCTGATTGTGCTGGTCGATCTCACCGGAACCGTGCGTTTTCGACATCTGGTGGCGGTGCAAAAACCGCAGCCCGAACCGACGCTGGCCCTGATTGAGCAAATACTGCAAGAAATGCGCCAACAGGTGAAAATCGACTGGCGGAAAATGTTGGGCATCGGCATCGTCATGCCGGGCCCGTTTGGCGTTGAGGGGATATCGTCCGCAGGGCCCACTACCTTGCACGGCTGGGATAATGTCGATGTGGAAGCGCGTTTGAGTGCCGCCAGCGGCTGGCCGGTGCGGCTGGAGAACGATGCCACCGTGGCCGCCATCGGCGAACGTTTTCACGGTATTGCCAAGCAGCTCACTTCGTTTGTTTATCTCTATATCGGTACCGGCCTCGGCGCAGGCATCTTCACCGACGGGCGGATTTACACCGGTCATGCACACAATGCGGGCGAGGTTGGCCACATGGTGGTGCAACCGGGCGGCCGCGAGTGCTATTGCGGCAACCACGGCTGCCTCGAACGCTATCTTTCATTGCAGGCGGCCTATGAAGCCTGCGGGCTGGATCCGGTCAGCGCCACCCCGGAAGATCTGCTGCAAGTTGACGAGGAAACCTTCGACCGCTGGCTGGACACCGCCGTGGAACCGGCCTGTCAGGCCATCAATATTATGGAGTGCGTGTTCGACGCCGAGTGCGTGATCATTGGCGGCATGATGCCGCAGCCGCTGGTCGAGAAGCTGATCAAACGCCTGTCGCCGCTCTACAGTTCGGTGCGCAGCCGTTACCCGCAGGGCATGCGCCTGCGCCTCGGCATGTCGGGCACCAACACGGCGGCGCTGGGTGCCGCTGCACTGCCGATCTTCGATGAATTCAACCCGCAATATGAGGTGCTGCTCAAATAACGCATTACGGGTTCGACAAAAACACCCAACCGGTCTGACCGATCGGTCAAATTTGGCATAAGCTTTGCAGACGTTCTGTTATTAATTATCAATAAGAATGTTGCAGAGAAGGTAAATGCCATGAGTCAAATCATCACCCGCGCAGTACGTGGAAACTTCTTTGATATCCGTGAGCCGGTGTTACGGCCAGAAGATCTTGATGCGCATGTGCGCTACATCGAAGATGGGCTGATGTTGCTCAGCGGCGGTCATATTCTGTGGCTCGGCAGCTGGCTCGACGGGGAGAGGGTGCTGGCGCAGTCCGCCCGGTCCGACGCACTTCAGATCGATGACTTTCGCGACAAGCTGATTGTGCCCGGCTTTATCGACACCCATATTCACTACCCGCAAACCGAAATGATCGGTGCCTACGGCGAACAGCTGCTTGAGTGGCTGGCCAGCTATACTTTTCCGACCGAACAGCAGTATCACTGCGAAAAACATTCGGCGCGCATGTCACGTTTCTTTATCGATCAGTTGCTGACCAACGGCACCACCACCGCGCTGGTATTCGGCACTGTGCACCCGCAGTCGGTGGATGCGCTGTTTAGCGTGGCATCAGACATCAACATGCGCCTGATCGCAGGCAAAGTGATGATGGACCAAAACGCGCCCGCCGCCTTACTGGAAACCCCTGAACAGAGCGAGCGCGACACGCGTGCCCTGATTGGCCGCTGGCACAACCGCCAACGCCTGAGCTACGCCCTGACGCCACGCTTTGCGCCTACCTCTTCCGCCGCGTTACTGGAAAAAGTGCGCCTGCTGAAACAGGAATTCCCCGATCTCTACCTTCACACCCACCTGAGCGAAAACGCCGATGAAATCAGCTGGGTGAAGGCGTTGTACCCGGACCATGAACACTATCTCGACGTCTATCACCAGCACGGCCTGACCGGTCAACGCTGCGTGTTTGCTCACTGTTTGCACCTTGAAGAGCGTGAGTGGGACTGCCTGCACGACACCGATTCCAGCATCGCGTTTTGCCCGACCTCCAACCTGTTTCTCGGCAGCGGCCTGTTCAATATTCAAAAGTCGTGGGAGAAGAAAATCCGCGTTGGTATGGGGACCGACGTTGGCGCAGGCACCACTTTCAACATGCTGGAAACGTTGTCTGAAGCCTACAAAGTCGGGCAACTGCAACGCTACCGTTTATCCGCGTTTGAAGCCTTTTATCACGCCACGTTAGGCGGTGCGCGGGCGCTGCATCTCGATGACAAAATCGGCAATTTTGCCTCCGGCAAAGAGGCGGATTTCGTGGTGCTCGAACCGGGTGTCAGTGCCTTGCAAAAACTACGGGCTGGGAACAGCAAAACGCTGGCCGAAAAATTGTTTGTGCTGATGACACTGGGCGATGACCGCAATGTGTTCAGCACCTTTGTCGACGGCGAGCCGGTCTATCAGCGCGATGCGCAGGAGGTGGCCTGATGGTCATGCAGGATACCAGCGGCAAAGTGCGCGTAGCGCGTGAACGCACCATGGAAAGTATTCACCAGGCAGCCATTGCCGAGTTCAGCGAGAAGGGTTTTCAGGGCGCGACGACGCAGAGCATCGCGCTGCGGGCGGGCATGAAGAAAACCCAGCTGCATTATTACATCGCCGGAAAAGAGGAGTTATACGAGGAGCTGCTGCAAAAGGTCCTGAAGGTGTGGGCCGATATTATTCAGTTCGACCCGACGCTGAGCGAACCGGCGGCGGTGCTTAGCCGCTATATCCGCAACAAAATGCACTTCTCGTTCGAACAGCCAGAACTCTCGCGCATTTTCACCAGCGAAGTGCTGAGCGGCGGCCATTACCTGCACAAATACTGGCCACAGGCCACCGCCAACATCATCAACAAAGAAAACCTGATCAACACGTGGATAGCGCAGGGCGAGATACGCGCCCTTGATGCCCGCCTGCTGATCATGCACATCTGGGCCATCACGCAGTATTACGCCGATTTTGCCGTGCAGGTGAAACACATGTACCGCGACACGGCTGACTGCGACACCCGCGAGCACATCATCAGTGAAGTCACAGCGCTGATTTTACATGGCTGTAAAGGGGGAAAAATATGACCCAATTCCTGATGGATAACCGTCTGCACAGCGTTATCGATCTGCCCGCCGACACTACGGTGTTGCAGTTTTTACGTCGTGATGCCGGGCGCTGCGGTACCAAAGAGGGCTGCGCCTCTGGCGATTGCGGGGCCTGCACCGTGGTGCTGGCACAGGTTGACGGCGAAAAGCTGCACTACCAGACGGTCAACGCCTGCCTGACGTTTGTCTCTGCGCTGCACGGCAAGCAGCTGATCACCGTTGAAGATCTGAAACATCGGGGCGAACTGCATCACGTTCAGCAGGCGATGGTAGACAATCACGCTTCTCAGTGCGGTTTCTGCACGCCGGGCTTTGTGATGTCGCTGTTCGCACTGGAGAAACAGCGGCAAACTTTCGAGCGTGAACAGGCGCAGCAGGCGCTCTCTGGCAATCTCTGCCGTTGCACCGGCTACCGGCCGATCATGGACGCCGCGCAGCAGCTGTGCGAACAACCGGAAACGGACCAGTTTGACCGGGCAGAGCAACAAACGGTGCAGCGGCTGAAAAGCATTGAAACAGCGCAGATCCCGAAAAATATTGCGGCGCTGGCGGCGCATTACCTGGCCAACCCCGATGCACGGCTGGTTGCCGGTGGCACCGATCTGGCGCTCGATGTCACCCAGCGCTACCAGCGGCTGCCAGAACTGATTTCACTCAGTGCCATACCGGAGCTGCAACAGGTCAGCCTGGCAGAAACCGAACTGCTGATCGGGGCCGCTGCGCCTATCAGTCGCTGCATGCCGCTGATACAGCAGGAATTTCCTGATTTTGGTCAGTTGCTGGCGCGTTTTGCGTCGCAGCAGATCCGTAATCAGGGCACGTTTGGTGGCAATATTGCCAACGCCTCGCCGATTGGTGACGGTACTCCTGTTCTGCTGGCGCTCGGTGCCACGCTGGTACTGCGTCGTGGTGAGGTTCAGCGGCATTTACCGCTGGAGCAGTTTTTCCTCGGCTACAAGAAAACCGCGTTACAACCGGGTGAATTTATCGAACAGATCCGCATTCCCCGCACGGCAGACAGCGCCCGCCATCTGCGGGTGTATAAAGTTTCCAAGCGGCTGGAAGATGATATCTCGGCGGTGTGCGCTGCCCTTCAAATTGAAGTACAGCAGGGCGTGGTGGTGCATGCGCGGGTAGCCTTCGGCGGCATGGCGGAAATTGCCAAAAGGGCGGCGCATTGCGAAGCCGGGCTGCTGGGCCAGCCGTGGCAACTGGCGACCATCGAACGCGCAGCGCAGGCGCTGGAGCTGGATTTCTCACCGTTGAGCGACTTCCGCGCCAGCCGCGAATACCGTATGCAGGTGGCGAAAAACCTGCTGCGCCGCTGCCATATCGAACTCACTTCCCCTGAAACCCTGATGCGGGTGACCCACTATGTCTGAATCTAAAACGTCACTCACCCAGCAGGAGATGGAAGCGCTGTTCCGCGCCGGGCTGAACAGCGGCGTGGGTAAAAGTGTTAAACATGAGAGCGCCGCCAAACATGTCAGCGGCGAAGCGGTGTACCTCGATGACCGGCTGGAATTCCCCAATCAGCTGCATTTAGTACCGCTGCTTAGCCCGCACGCCCATGCCAAAATCCTGCATATCGATTTTGGAGAATGTTACAACGTCACAGGCGTGGTGCGGGTGATCACTGCCGCAGACATTCCCGGCAACCCGGACATCGCACCGCTGACCACCGGCGATCCGCTGCTGGCCGACGGTAAAGTTGAATATGTCGGACAGGTGATTCTGGTGGTAGCCGCCACCTCGCAGGAGGCCGCACGGCAAGCCATCGGCAAGGTGAAAATCGATTATCAGCCGCTTGATGCGGTGTTAACCGTTAAACAGGCGCTGGCGCTGGAACACTACGTCGAAGCGCCGCATCAGCATCAGCGTGGCGATTCCGCCGCCGCGTTGTCCCGTGCGCCGCACCGTTTACAGGGTGAACTGGAGATCGGTGGCCAGGAGCATTTTTATCTGGAAACCCAGATCGCTTCGGTCATGCCCGGCGAGGACGGTGCGATGCTGGTTTACAGCTCAACCCAGCATCCGACCGAAGTGCAAAAACTGGTGGCCTCGGTGCTGGGTCTGCCGATGCATAAAGTGGTGGTGGACATGCGCCGCATGGGCGGCGGTTTTGGCGGCAAAGAGACGCAGGCGGCAGGCACTGCCTGTCTGTCCGCGCTGGCGGCGCACCTGACCGGGAGACCGGTGAAAATGCGCCTCTCCAGGCAGGATGACATGCTGATCACCGGCAAGCGCCACCCGTTTTATGTGCGTTATGACGTCGGTTTTACCGACGACGGCGTACTGCACGGCATCGAGATACAACTGGCGGCTAACTGCGGCTATTCGCTGGATCTCTCCGGTTCTATCGTCGATCGTGCGATGTTCCACGCCGACAACGCCTATTACCTCGGCGACGCCACCATCACCGGCCTGCGCTGCAAAACCAATATGGCGTCGAACACCGCCTATCGCGGGTTTGGCGGGCCACAGGGCATGGTAGCGATTGAACATATTATCGACCACATCGCCCGCTGGCTGGGTAAAGATGTATTGACGGTGCGCAAAGCGAATTATTACGGCGGTGCGGGGCGCGACGTGACTCACTATTACCAGCCGGTGGAGCAAAATCTGCTGGCCGAGATGACGGCGGAGCTGGAAAGCAGTGCGGAATATGCCACAAGACGTGACGCGGTCACAAAATTTAATCAACAAAACCGTTGGATGAAGAAAGGGTTAGCGCTGACGCCGGTGAAATTTGGTATTTCGTTCACCGCCAGCTTCCTCAATCAGGCCGGGGCGTTGGTGCTGGTTTATACCGATGGCAGCATTATGCTCAACCACGGCGGCACCGAAATGGGCCAGGGGCTAAACACCAAAGTGGCACAGGTGGTGGCCGAAGTGTTTCAGGTGGACATCAGCCGGATTCAGATCACGGCAACCGATACCAGCAAAGTGCCCAACACCTCACCAACGGCGGCGTCATCTGGCGCAGATTTAAATGGCAAAGCGGCGCAAAACGCGGCCGAGATCATTAAAGGGCGCATGGTGGAGATGCTAAGGAAGGTTCACCAGGCCGAAGTCGACGACATCGAATTTAGCAATGGTCAGGTACGGGTGAAGCAGCAGTATTTCAGCTTTGAACAGATCGCCACGCAGTGCTGGCTGAATCAGGTATCGCTGTCGGCCACCGGGTTCTACAAAACGCCGAAGATTTTCTACGACCGCAGCAAAGCCGCCGGTCATCCGTTCTATTACTTCTCCTACGGTGCGGCCTGTGCCGAAGTGTTGATCGACACCTTAACCGGTGAATATAAACTGCTGCGGGCTGACATTTTGCACGACGTCGGCGACTCGCTGAACCCGGCGATGGATATCGGTCAGGTGGAGGGCGGTTTTGTGCAGGGCATGGGCTGGCTGACGACCGAAGAGTTGGTATGGAATGATGCCGGAAGGCTGACAACCAGCGGCCCGGCGGGTTACAAAATTCCGGCGATTGGCGACGTACCGCACGACCTGCGGGTGAAGCTGGTCGAGAACCGCAAAAATCCGGAGGACACGGTGTTCCATTCCAAGGCCGTCGGCGAACCGCCGTTTATGCTCGGGATCGCCGTGTGGTGTGCGCTGAAAGACGCGGTAGCCAGCTGCGGCATCACCGGTCAGGTACCGGTTCTCGATGCCCCGGCCACGCCGGAACGGGTTCTGAAGGCTATTACGCTGTTACAAACTGCTCGTGACAACGTCACGCCAAATGCTGTAGTAGCAGCCCGTTAACGGAGGTATCTATGCGTAATGACGACTGGATAGCGACCTTATCTGACCTGCAGCGTCAGGGAGAGCCCTGTGTTGTGGCGACGCTGGCGGAGCATCAGGGTTCCACACCGCGCGATGGCGGCAGCAAAATGATTGTCACCACCGGGCAGATTTTTTATACGCTGGGCGGCGGTAATTTGGAGTTTCAGGTGATCGCCATTGCCCGTGAGATGCTGGCGAAAAACCAGCACACCAGCCGCTTCGAACGCTTCTCGCTGGGCGCACGTCTCGGGCAGTGCTGCGGCGGCATGGCTTCGGTGATCTTCGAACCGCTTGGACAACCGCAACCGCAGATAGTGGTCTACGGCGCAGGCCACGTCGGACGGGCGCTGGTCTCTATTCTCAGCACGCTGCCGTGCCGCATTATTTGGGTCGATGCCCGTGCCAGCGAATTTCCGCCGCAGGTCAGCCCACAGATCACCTGCATCATCGACGATGAACCCGAAGGTACGGTGGCGCAAATGCCCGCCAACAGCTTTTTCGTGGTGATGACGCACGATCACCAGCTCGATTTCGCCCTCAGCGAACGCATTCTGAAGCGGGGCGATTTCCGCTATTTCGGTCTGATCGGTTCAGAGACCAAACGCAAACGCTTCGATTACCGCCTGAGTGGTAAAGGCATCAGTGATCAACAGCTTGCCCGCATGCGTTGCCCGGTAGGGCTACCCGATGTAAAAGGCAAACTCCCGGCAGAAATCGCGGTGGCCGTCGCGGGGGAAATCATCGCAACGTATGGGCAGACCACGCCTTACTGCGGGTACGGCACCCATGAGCCACCATTCAGACGAATGTAAATTTTCCCCTGATATTCCATCACCACGGAGTTTTCATTCTCGGACACCAGCGGGGTTTGTGGCAGGTCACCGGAGAGGGTTTTCCAGTCGACGCTCGGGGCGACGAACAGTTTGCCATCTACCGAGCGGGAGACCAGTTCGGCAATCGCCATATAACTGCTTGGCTGGTCGATTTTCAGCGGGCCAGAGGGGTGCGGAGCCTGCATACCGAAGAACTTCACGCCGACAGGAATGTGGGTGATGCCAGGGCTTGGAATATCGCGCAGGCCGGAGATCTGCATTTTGTCACCGACCAGCGCCGCACCGTGTTCCGGCACCACGACCAGCATCACTTTGCGGCCTGATTTCTCCAGCTGATCCATAAACGTGTTGAGCTGTTTAAGCAGGGTTTGCGCCCGTGAATGGTAATCCGCACCTTTGTTGCTGCCGACGTAACGATTGCCATCATGCAGCGGGATCAGGTTAAAGAAAGTGGCGGTACGCGCCGTCCCGGCTTTTTGCTGATTCGCCAGCCAACGGCTGAATAACTCGCCGTCATTGAATATCGGTGAGCCGTCGAATGAGGTCAGTTCGTGACTGAGGCCCACCTGCGACATAATCGGCGACTGCATGTCGGCATCGTCACGTAAGTTATTGATGTAATTCCCAAATTCACCGGTGTGATCCATCGTCAGCTGTGAGCTGAAACCCAACTTAGCCAGAGCGTCGAACAGATAACATTGCTGACCCGCCGCCTGATATAAGTCGTGATGCGAGGTCTGACCGCAACTGGCACGCAGCAGGCGAATAGAGGCCGGGCCGCTGTAGGCAGTGGCGGAATTAAAATTGCTGAACACCATGTCAAACCGCGCCCACAGCGGCGAGTTTGATAAATTCACCGCGTCGAGATCGGCCCAGGCCAACGAACAGATATTGATCACCAACAGGTCAAAAGGCTGGGCATCTGCGGGTAAGGCCGCCGGGAACGTGGTCTGCCGGGTGCGTTCACGCTGATAGAACTGCTGTAAATAGGCGTTGAGGTTGTCATTGGTTGGCGGACCGCTGACGGTATTAGGCAATGCTTCCACCGCGTTGGTTCCGGCAGACGGCGCACTGGCTGGCGTCGCGGTGTTGGCTACCGCCGAAACTGCTGAAGGCGATAAGCCAGGCAGCACCAGCATGCTCAGGTTGAGCCACAACAGCAGGGCAACGGTAAGCGTGGTGATACGGACCCACTGCGCAACAAACAGATATCCAACCAGCAGCACGAACGCCACGCCGACCCACGGCCAGTTGATGAAACGGTCGGCCAGTTCAAGCAGATAGCTCATGCTAAAACCGGTGACCTCAGCGCCCTGGCTGACAATCGAACGCCAGCCCGGCAGCCAGGTATCATGGTAAAACAGCGCCAGACCGAACGGCAGCGCCAGCCACTGCCGCCAGCGATGCAGACGCAGCGACGGCAACGGAAACAGCAGGCCTGCGGCAAAGATCAGGTTACTCAGCGCATCAAAATTGAGGTAGCCCTGCCAGAGCAGAATAAATTTCAGCAGGAAATAGTAGTTCCAGGCGCCAAGACCGCGCCAGACCCGCCACTGAGGTGAACCGGAATTAAGGTCATTCATGATGGTGTATTCGATTTCCCGTTCGAAGAAAGAGGGGCTGTCGCTGCGCGACGGTCAGAGGCGTTCGCGTGATGCGTGTTGAGGTTCTTAGCCGTGATCGGGGTGAGATAGCGCGGTGAGAGATAACGTGCAGCAAATTCTCTTTTCCATACCGGCAGCCGCCGGTGCAACATCATTCCAAAAGGAATGAAGATCACCGCAGCGATAACAAAAATCTCAATAATGTCGATGATGTTCATAACAACGATTCCTGACCCTAATGATGAAGCGTCGCTTCTGCCACGGAACGGGCGATGGGAACATCACTGAGCGCGAGCGTTAACGGCTCCGGTAGATGAACCATGGCCCGTGGTTGCGATGCAACAACCGGTGTATTGGTCTGTATTGGCCAGACGACCTGTTCCGTCAAAGTCTTTTTCGCCAGCAGACGGCGAATTTCAGACTGAATATCACGTTCCTGATGCCAGAAAATCCGGCTGACGAACACTTCATCTGTCGGCAAACTGAACAGAGAATCCAGCACCTTATCCAGATCGCTGACCTGACAGTTTGACAGAAAAAGATAAAGATGGCGCTCGGTGAGGGTTATCACATCCCCATCACGACGCAGGTGGCACAGCGAAATAGCCTGCTGCGGTGTAATGCCTGAAACCGGCCGCAGGGAGATCAATAGCCCACGCGCTTCTGTCACCAGCGTGGTGTGGCTCCAGATGGACTGCATCACGTCGCAAAAAGTCGGCAACGGCAGGAAACCTTTATGGTGCGTCGGCAAGCGTCCCAAAAGCAGTTGCTCAATGTCTTCGGACACATGGCGGGTAAAGCTCAACTGTTGGATGTCATCGAGCAGAGTGAGAAAGCTGGAAAGCCGTGCGGCATGGGGAACCACCAGGTTTGCGCCACAGGCCTGCAACAAGCGTTGATCGATATAGCGCAGTGAGGCGTTCATTTCACGCACAGCAATTTTCAGTCCGCTGCCACGCTGAATGCGCAGAGAGTGAATTTGCCGCGCCAGAGCTTCCACTTCATCATTATTATTCAGGGAGAAAATTAAGGTCGCGGAGCGCGCATGCATTCCGCGCTCGGTCAGCACGACGTTGTCGTCAAATAACTGCCAGTTTTCGGACAAGGGCGGTGCACCTTCGAGCACGTCACGCTGTGCAAGATAGAGCCATTGGTCATCATTAAGGGTATTGGCGGCGGCAAATTCAGCAGATTGGGGCATTATTTTCCAACCGGGATCACGTTTTTGCAGAGAATAAGAAATATTCGCTTCTACGCCAAAATTATTATGCCACCAGGACATCACCAGTTGGGCCGGCTCAATATCCGTCTGCAAGCTCGAAAATCCGTATATTAATCGGTGATGCGAATTAAGTTGCGCGTTGAGGACACTGCTGGTTTGACCGTGACAGATAATAAGCAGTGCACAATTTTTACGCAATGCTAACGCTGACATGGTTTTTATCCACCCGCTGAAATCTTTGCTGCTCAAGTTTTGCCAGGCAATAGCGGGAAATAATAGGACAATCAGTTGATTGTGAGTATTCCTGACCCTATTCAAGTCATCCGGCAGTGCCAGAAAAGCGTGATTGCCAGCGGCAATGCGGTAATAAGAGGGTGTGCCTTTTTTAGATAACAGCTTGGAAATAAAAATATTATCTGCTCCAAGAGCAAAAGCAGATTCGCCGGAAATGGGATTTTCTTTAGGGAAAATACACGTCGTGACGATTTTTTCAGTCTGCGCCTCAAGCACCTGGCCGCCGAGTTGATACGCGGCGTCCTGGCTGTCAGCGTTAACCCAGTACAGGCCTGATGCCTGCATTTCAGCCGATTCATTCCAAAATTGCTTCATGCCGAAAGAGAAGGAAAGTGCCATTTTTTTGGTTTGCCTGAATTAAAGTCTGTCTGGTCGATCTGCCTGCGATGCATCTCAGGGCATTTTGCTTGAAAGTCTGCTTGGGGCATAATTCAAAATGTGAGTATAATAAATTCTAACATCGCCAGATTAAATAACCAGTCAGCGCTGTAAATAATAATACTGATGAAAAAAGAATCGAGTATTTTTCAGCTATATTGAGAGAGAGCCGAGATGTTGTCTGTCAAATGGCGTGGTGTGTAATTGGGGTAATAATCATATGCAACAAAATAGAATAGTCGGCGATGATACCAACAAAGATAAAAATGATGATTTCGTTGTGTTGACCCACCTTTTTTCGTTACCAGAATTACATTATATCGACATTGCCAGTCAGCAGAAAATCCCACAAATCCTGCACCGTTGGCCCTTATTGGCCGAATTAGCGCAAGTCCATACGCCAGAATCCGCCAGAGAGGCCTGATTTATGTCAGTCATTGCTCTGCAAGGGATCCGCGGCGGGACCGGCACCACGTCAGTCACGGCGGCACTGGCCTGGGCATTATCCCAACTGGGCGAGAAAGTGCTGGCGATCGACTTTTCAGCCGCCAATCTCCTGCGTTTGCATTTCGCCATGCCTTATGACTCACCGCGTGGCTGGGCCACCGCAGAACGCGCCGGACTAGGCTGGCAGCAGGGGGCGTTGCGCTACAATTCCCGCCTCGATTTTTTGCCTTTTGGTCAGTTGTCTGATGCCGAACAAGGGCTGGTCAATTGTGACTGGCAAAGTAATTTGACCAAAATTCGCAATACGGCCATTTACGACTGGATCCTGCTGGATGTCCCGGCCGAGACCCCATTGCGGGCGGCGGTTTCCCTGGCTGATCACTCTCTGACGTTGCTACAGGCAGATACGCAATCCCACGTCCGTCTCCATCAGCAGGCATTACCGGCCAATAGCCACTATCTGGTCAATCAGTTCGCACCCGGCAGTCAGCTACAGCAGGATTTATTGCTGCTGTGGCAAAAGAATTTGCCCCGGTTGCTGCCGTTTATTCTTCATCGTGATGAAGCCATGGCGGAATCCCTGGCCGGTAAGCAACCGGTCGGTGAACTGCACCCGCAAAGCAAAAGTACGCAGGATGTCACCACGTTGGCTAACTGGTGTCTGATTAATTTACGGAGCACGGTTAAATGAGCCGCCTGCTACACACTTTTCTGATGCCGCCGGTGGCGACGGTGTTGCAAAATCGTTATCGCCTGTACCGGCAGAACGGCGCGTCCTCTTTCTCTGCGGTATTGATGGTGTTTTGTGCCGCGCTGGGGTGGTTACTACTGCGTTTTGAATCTCCGGCCTGGCAGCGCGTGCGGGCTGAACGTTACCACTGGTATCCGCATATTTCGGCACTGCATCCGCGTCCTCTTGATCCTTTACGTTATCTGCTGCAAACCCTGTGGCTGTTGTTGATCACTCCTGCGGGCGGACTGCGTGAACGCCTCACTTTCAGCGACTGGCCGCAGCAGGTCAGGCAGAAAGCGCATCAATGGCTGGATTCCATTCCCAACCGTCTGTCGCACAGCCCGCTGGAGAAAAAAGTGGTGGGGCAGATGCGCAGTATGACGCTGATTGTCCGCCGGGGGCTGATGATCATCGGTGGGCTGTTCGCCGCCGTGCTGGCGATGTTCTGTATTTCCCAGCCCTTCGATTATCTGGCGCAATTTGTTTTCGTGGTACTGCTGTGGAGCATCGCCATGTTGGTGCGGCGCATTCCGGGGCGCTTCCCGGCACTGATGCTGATCGTGCTGTCACTGACCATCTCCTGTCGTTATCTGTGGTGGCGTTATACCTCGACACTCAACTGGGACGATCCGGTCAGCCTGATTTGCGGGTTGTTGTTGCTCGGTGCCGAAACCTACTCCTGGACCGTCCTGGTGCTGGGGTATTTCCAGACCATCTGGCCGCTTAACCGCAAACCGGTGCCGATGCCGGACGACATCTCCAGCTGGCCTGGCGTAGACCTGTTGATACCGACCTATAACGAAAGTCTCAGCGTCGTGAAACCGACACTGTATGCTGCGCTGGGGCTCGACTGGCCGAAAGAGAAACTCACCGTCTGGCTGCTGGATGATGGCAACCGGCCTGAGTTTGCCGATTTCGCCCGACAAATCGGCGTGAAATATATTGCGCGTGAGACGCATGAACACGCCAAAGCGGGCAACATTAATCATGCGCTGAAAGCGTGCCAGGGCGAACTGGTGGCGATTTTCGACTGTGACCATGTGCCGACTCGCTCCTTCCTGCAACTGACCGTCGGCTGGTTCTTCAAAGATAAAAAACTGGGCATGTTGCAGACGCCGCACCACTTTTTCTCCGCCGATCCTTTCGAACGTAATCTCGGCCGTATGCGCCGCACACCCAATGAAGGCGAACTGTTTTACGGGCTGGTGCAGGACGGTAATGATCTGTGGGATGCCAGCTTCTTCTGCGGTTCCTGCGCGGTGTTACGCCGCTCGGCGCTGGATGAAATTGGCGGTATCGCAGTAGAAACGGTGACCGAAGATGCCCATACCTCGCTGCGGATGCACCGTCATGGGCATACGTCAGCGTACATTCGGATCCCACAAGCGGCGGGGCTGGCGACAGAAAGCCTGTCAGCCCATGTCAATCAGCGTATCCGCTGGGCGCGCGGTATGGTGCAAATTTTTCGTCTGGATAATCCGCTGTTTGGTAAAGGTTTGAAACTGGCCCAACGGCTGTGTTACGCCAACGCCATGTTGCATTTTCTGGCCGGGATCCCACGGCTGATTTTCCTTACCGCGCCGCTGGCCTTCCTGCTGTTGCATGCCTATATCATTTATGCCCCAGCGCTGGCCATTGCGCTGTATGTACTGCCGCACATGATCCACGCCAGCCTCACCAACTCGCGCGTGCAGGGTAAATACCGCCACTCATTCTGGAGTGAAATTTACGAAACAGTACTGGCCTGGTATATCGCCAGGCCGACGACCGTGGCGCTGTTTAATCCTCATGCCGGGACATTCAACGTCACCGCCAAAGGGGGCAAAAACGAACATGACTATGTCGACTGGAAAATCACCCGGCCTTATCAAATTCTGATGCTGCTCAATCTGGCCGGGTTTGTGGTGGGGATCTGGCGGCTGATGTATGGCAACGCCGGGGAGTTTTACACCGTGCTGATAAGTCTGGCGTGGGTGATTTACAACATGATTATTCTGGGCGGCGCGATTGCGGTGGCCTTTGAATCCAAACAGGTGCGCCAGGCGCATCGGGTGGAAGTTTCCCTGCCAGCGGCGCTGGCCCGGGCAGAAGGGCACGTTTATGTTTGCACCATGCAGGACTTTTCCGACAGCGGCGCCGGTATAGAAACCGAGAGCGCAGCGCTGTTCGAACCCGGTGAGAGCGTCATGCTCTTGCTACGCCGGGGGCCACAAGAATATGCATTCCCTTGCAATGTGAGCCGCGTGTTTGGGCAGCACGTCGGTGTTCAGCTTCAGCCTATGACCACACAACAGCAAATCGATTTTATCCAATGTACTTTTGCCCGCGCAGACAGCTGGGTGGTACGTGAAGACAGTTTCCCGGAAGACAAACCGCTGGAGAGTTTGCGTGAAGTGCTGGGGTTGGGAATTCGGGGATACTTGCGCATGCTCGACATCGCACCGCACCGATACCGGCCTTTTGTCGCCCGCACCAATACGTTTGGCCGCTGGATGATGTCATTTATTCCACGCAATCCGCCGCTGCCCGTTCAGCCTGATGAATCAACCTTGATGATGACGAAATAATGAAAATACTTCCCTGGATCACTTTGATGGCCGCGGCATTGGGTACTACAGCGCCAGTGATGAGTGCTGAAGCGCCGGTTATGCCGCAGCCTGTCAGTCATGCCGTGATGCAATCAGCGCCGGTCAGTTCGCTGCCGAGCGTTGCGCCTGCCGTTGCTCCGATGATTATTCCCGGTGCGCCGGTGCGTAACGTCACGCTGGCGTTTCAGGATATCGCGCCTGCGCCGGGGGCTATGACACTGCGCGGCTTCCAGCCGAACGGGCAGATTGAGTTCGGCGTGCGGGGCGATGAAGTTGTGACGCAGGCAATGTTGAATCTTGAGTTCACGCCGTCGCCATCGCTGATTCCGGTGCAGTCACACCTTAAGGTGTATCTCAATGACCAACTGATGGGCGTTGAAATCATCGACAAAGATCAGCTTGGCAAGCCGAACCATCTGCAAATGGCGATTGATCCGCGCTATATCACCGATTTCAACCGGATCCGGCTGGAGTTCATCGGCCATTACCAAAATATTTGCGAAAACCCGGCCAACAGCACGCTCTGGCTGGAGATCGGCAAGGGCAGTTCGCTGTCGCTGAGTTATCAGAAGTTGCCGCTGAGCAACGAGTTGTCCCACTTCCCGGTGCCGTTTTTTGATGCGCGGGATACGCGTGCGCTATCGCTGCCGATGGTGTTTGCAGCTTCGCCGGATGCCAGCCAGCAACAAGCTGCCGCCATTCTGGCATCCTGGTTTGGTGCTAAAGCGCAGTGGCGCGGACAGAATTTCCCGACACTCTATAATCAATTGCCTGACAGCCATGCCGTGGTGTTTGCCACCAATGACAAACGGCCTGATTTCCTCAACGCATTGCCGCCAGTAAAAGGGCCGACCGTGCAAATGGTCAGCCGGCCAGATAATCCGTACGTCAAAATGCTGCTGATCCTGGGTCGTGACGATAAAGATTTGCTGACCGCCGTCAAAGGTATTGCGCAGGGGAATATGTTGTTCCGGGGTCAGACGGTGAGTATTGATCACGTCGAGCAACTGCAGCCACGCCAGCCTTACGATGCGCCGAACTGGGTGCGCACCGACCGTCCGATGAACTTCGGGGAGCTGAAACAGTATGCCGAACAGTTACAGGCCGATGGCATTGAACCGAACCCCATCACGCTGAATATGAATTTGCCGCCGGATCTGTTCCTGATTAACAGCACCGGTATCGATATGCGGCTGAAATACCGCTACACCTCACCACAACTGAAAAATACCTCACGGCTAAGCATCAGCCTGAATAACCAGTTTGTGCAGGATTTCACGCTGATCCCCGGGCACGACCAGGATTCACAACTGCTGCATTTATCTCTGTTGCAGGGGCTGCTGGATGATCATAAAAACCTGATGATCCCGGCGCTGAAACTCGGTGCGGTGAACCAGATGCGCTTCGATTTTGATTACACGTCATTACTGGCGAGCGGTGCCGAAGGGCGCTGCGAAACCTATACCACGGTACCGAATCATGTGGTGATTGATGACAGTTCGACGATCGACTTCTCAGGTTACCGTCACTTTATGGCGATGCCAGATTTACGCGCCTTCGCCAATGCCGGTTTCCCATTCAGCCGTCTGGCTGATTTGTCGCAAACGCTGGTGCTGGTAAAACCACAGCCGCAGGCGGTGCAGTTGACAACCCTGCTCGATACGCTTGGCAATATCGGTGCGCTGACGGGCTATCCGGCCGTGGGCATCACGGTTAGCGATGACTGGTCAACGGCTAAAACCACCGATGCGGACGTGCTGATGGTCGGTGCGCTGCCCGCAGATCTGCGTGACGCCAATATGAAGGATGAAAGTAAAGCCAGCCTGTTGATCGACACTACGCGCGGTTCAGTCAACACGCCATCCCGTCAGGTTGCGCTGCCGGAAAGCACCGCGCCAGCCAGTGATGCCCTCGCCGATACCGATGCGCAAATTACCGCACAGGGGCCGATCTCCGCCATCGTCGGGCTGCAATCGCCTTACCACGATCAGCGCAGTATCGTGGCGTTGCTGGCCAACAGCCCGCAAGGTTTCGAGATGCTGAATAAGTCCTTGCAGGACAGCAAACAGAAAGCACTGGTCTTCGGTTCGGTGGCTATTTTCCGTGATTCCGGCGTAAACAGCCTGAAAGTCGGTGACATCTACTATGTTGGGCATTTGCCTTGGTGGGAGCGCGTCTGGAATGCGCTTGCGACCCATCCTGTGTTGCTGGCTTTCATGGCGGTGATTGCCGTCGTGCTGTTTGCCATTCTGCTGTGGAACGGGTTACGTGCGCTGAGCCGCCGTCGTTTATCCTCTGACGATCAGGACTGAACACGTGGTTAACTCACTGCTTACACCACGGCTGACGTCATTAAGATTGAGTCTGCTGGCTCTGACGCTGGGGCTGGCACTTTCTCAACACCCTGTAGCGGCGGCTGAAGTGGCCCCGGAACAGTGGTTGCTGGAGCAGGTTCGCGTCGGCGAAGCCAGCCACCAGGACGACCTTGTGCGCCAGTCGCTGTACCGTCTGGAGCTGATGGCACCGGAAAATCCTCAGGTGCTGGCGGCGCGTCTGCGTCTGGCCCTGCGTGAAGGCAACCAGGAGCAGGCGAAACGGCAGTTGGATAAAATCCAACAGGTTGCGCCGAATTCGAACATCTACCATCAGGCACAGCTGAGCCTGAAAATGGCCAGGCCAGAAGTGCAGCAACAGCTGCAGCAGGCACGTTTGCTGGCAACGGCAGGGCGTTTGTCTGAGGCCCGAACGCAGTATGACGCATTATTTGACGGGCAGCCGCCGACGCTGGATCTGGCCGTTGAATACTGGCTATTGGTCGCACGAATTCCGGGGCAAAAAAATCAGGCGCAGACGCAGTTGCTGGCGCTCAATACTCAATACCCTGGCGATGTTAACCTGCGGCTGCAGTTGGCGAGAATGGCCTTTGAACAGGGTAATTCCGGGCAGGCTATCTCGCTGCTAAAACAGGTTGCCAATAGCGATGAAGGGCGCGGCCCGGCAGCAGACATGTGGCTGGCGCAGATTAAAACGCAGCCGGTGAGCAACCAAAGCGTGGCAGATTTACAGCGTTTTATGGGGGTATTTGACAGCGGTGCACCGGCAATTGCCGCGCAGCAGGAATTACAGCGTCAGCAGGCGCTACTGGCTGATCCACACTACCAGGCCCGCGTGACCGGGCTGGCGCAGATTGCCAACGGTGGCTCAACGGGTGCGATAACTCCGCTAAAAAAAGCGCTGGAAGAGAAACCCAACGATGCCGAAGTTCTGGGTGCAATGGGGTTAGCCTATTCGCGCGCAGGCAAACGTGCGCAGGCCCTCAGCCTGTTCGAGCAGGCAAAAAATGCTGAACAGGATGGCTATAACAATGGGAAATGGACCAGCCTGATCCAGACCAACCGCTATTGGTTGGCGATCGAACAGGGCGATAAAGCGCTGAAAGCCAATGATCTCAATCAGGCAGGTATTCATTATCAGCGGGCACAGCATATTGACCCGCGCGACCCGTGGGCACTAATCGGCCTCGGGGATGTTGCGGTTGCACGTCATGATGACCCTCAGGCCAAACAAGCTTACCGCCGGGCACTCAGCCTCGAACGTGATAACAGCAGCGCCCAGCGTGGGCTGACCAATATTTACCAGCGCCAGTCGCCACAACAAGCCCTCGACTATATCAACAGCTTGCCTGCGCCGCAGCGCGCCAAACTCAGTGATAAACAGCAGAGCATTCAGAACGATTTACTGAGTGCCGATGCCGAACGTTTTACCACCAACCGCCAGTGGCCTCAGGCGGCGCGGCGCTATGAAGAAATCTTGCAACGTAAACCCGGTGATGTGTGGGCAACCTATCACTACGCCAATGCGCTGCGTGAAATCGGCCGAAAGGATGACGCTGATGCGGCATTTGCGCGGCTGGCGGCCAAACGTCCGGCCGACCCGCAGCAGGTCTATGCCTATGCATTGTACCTTTCCGGGACCGACCGCGATGCCGCAGCGCTTAACCATTTACATACCCTGCCGCAGGCACAATGGGACAATAATATGCGCGAGATGTCGCAGCGCATTACCCTCGATAAAACGCTCAATGACATTGACCAACTGATTGCCCGTGGTGACACCGGCGAGGCAAAAACGCAGCTGCAAACCGCGAAACTTCCGGCCAGCGGGCTGAGCCTCAACCAACAACGCCGTGTAGCCATGGCCTGGCGTGACGTCGGCGAAACGGTGAAAGCCGCGAGCCTGTTGCGCCCGGTGACCACGGCGGCGGCCAAATTGCCTGCCGGTCAGGACAAAGCGCTGATTTACCGCGATGCCGCCCAGCTGGAACAGCAGACCGGCCATCCGCAGGCGGCCCGCGAAGATTATCAGCAGGCGATGGTCGCCAGCGGCATCACCGCTGAAACGCCAACAAACAACGACAGCTACACCCAACTGACGCGCAACGACGCCAGTGATGACTGGTTAAAGCGCGGGATCCGCTCTGATGCCCATGATTTATACCGCCAGCAGGATGTGAATTTCACCCTCGACGAAGACAGATCGACCAACAGTGGCACGCCGGGAAAATCGGATCTGCAGTCCAACACCACCATGTTGCAGGCCGACATGCCGTGGTATCAGGGGCGGGCCTTTTTGCGCTCGGACATCGTGCGTATGGACAACGGCACATTTAATAATGACAACGGTAATTACAGCGCCTCTTTCGGCACCTGTAATGACATTCTCTGCCACCGTGATCAGGACCAGAACGCTAACGGCGTCAGTTTTGGCGCAGGTTATAAAGATGCTCAGTGGGAGGGCGATCTTGGCACCACGCCGCTCGGTTTCCCGGTGGTTGACTGGGTCGGCGGGTTGGCGTACAGCAGCGACTGGCGCGATATCGGCTGGACGGCAACGGCGTCGCGGCGGCCGATTTCCAGCTCGTTACTCTCTTTTGCCGGTGCCAAAGATCCCAATACTGGTACTACCTGGGGCGGCGTTCGTGCCACCGGTGTCAGCCTTGGTCTCAGTTACGATCAGGGCAAAGCCAACGGGCTGTGGGGCGATATCAGCGCACACCAGATCACCGGAAAAAACGTGGCTGATAACAGCCGGGAACGCCTGATGGGCGGCTATTACTACAAGATGATCAACGAGGATAACCGCCGTGCAACCATCGGCCTGAACTCGATGCTGTGGCACTACCAGAAAGATCTCAGCGGCTACACGCTGGGACAGGGCGGTTATTACAGTCCGCAGCAATATTTCTCTCTGGCCGTACCGCTGAATTATCGCCAGCGGACGGATAATTGGTCGTGGCAAGTGGGCGGGTCCGTGTCATGGTCGCGCTCTTCGACCAGCGATCAGCAGCGCTACCCGTTGCAGAACCTGATCCCAGAGTCGCTGCCGGACAAAGACGCCGTAGAACAGGGCAGCAGCAGCTCAGGATTCGGCTATACCGCGCAGGCGCTGGTTGAACGGCGGGTGACATCACACTGGACCATCGGGGCCGGTGTAGATATTCAGCAGGCCAAAGATTACACGCCGAGCCATTTCCTGCTGTATGCGCGATATTCGCTGTCCGGCTGGCAGGGCGATCTCGATATGCCGCCACAGCCGCTGGTACCTTATGCGGACTTTAAATAAAGGATGACGCCCAGATGGCAACCGAAACGTTTTTACCTGACAACAAGCCGCGCTGCCATTGGGGCTTCTCCGACCAGATGATGCTGGATTACCACGACAATGAGTGGGGTAAACCGCTGTATGACAGCCGGGCACTGTGGGAAAAACTGATGCTCGACGGCTTTCAGGCAGGGCTATCGTGGCGCATTATTTTGAAAAAACGTGCCGCTTTCCGGTTGGCTTTTTGCAGTTTCGAACCGCAGAAAGTCGCACAATTTACCGATGAAGATATCGAAAGACTGGTCGGTAATGCCGACATTATTCGGTCGCGGAGCAAAATAAATGCGGTGGTGAAAAATGCCCGCGCCTATCTGGCCATGCAGCAGGCGGGCGAAGAGTTTGGCGAGTGGATCTGGGCGCAGGTTGGCGGAAAGCCCATTCAGCATATCGGCCCCGTGCCGACCAAAGATGCGCTGTCTGAGCGTATTTCCAAAGACCTCAAAAAACGCGGTTTCACCTTCGTTGGCCCGACCATTGTCTACGCCTGGATGGAAGCCACCGGACTGATTAATACGCATCATCCCGACTGTTTTCGCCGTGCTCAGGTCGTTGGAGGGGCATAAAAGCGACGATACTGTGACGGTGTCACGTTTAGCTGCCGTACAAAGGCCCGCCGCAAAATGTCTACGCTGGAAAATCCGCAATCGTCGGCAACCTGCTTAATGGCAAGCGCTGTCGATTCCAGCAGTTCCCGGGCACGGGCAATGCGCTGTTGTTCCAGCCATTGCGCCGGAGTCAGGCTGAGTTCCTGATTAAACAGACGCGTCAAATGCCTGACGCTAACGCCCATATGGGCCGCCATCGTCTGCACATTATGCGGCGAATCCAGCGAATTCATCACCCAACGTTGCAGATCCTGCATGGCTGAGCGCCCGCTGACTGACGCTTTCCCATGACGGCTGAACTGCAACTGTCCGCAGGGCCGCTTGAAGAACATCACCAGTTGCGCAGCGACAGCCATCGCGACTTCCCGTCCTAAATCTTCCTCAACCATATTTAATGCCAGATCCAACCCCGACGTGACGCCGGCGGCGGTGCGCAGCGGGCCGTCACTCAGGAAAATAGCGTCGGCATCGACTTGCGCCAGCGGATAATCCTGCGCCAGTTTTTCAGCCACAGCCCAGTGGGTAGTGACGCGCCGACCATCGAGTAAACCAGCCGCCCCCAGCAACAGGGCGCCGCTGCATACCGAGCCATAACGCACACTTTTCTGCGCCAGATGGCGAACAGCGGACAATATTTCACTGCCTGGCTGGAAGGTGTCCAGACCAGGTGCACCGGCGATCAGAAAGGTATCAACCGGGGGCTGGTTTTCATCCTGTAGCTGGAGATCTGCCAGCAGGCGCACACCGGAGGATGAGACCACCGGCTGATCGTCCAGCGCCATCACCTGTAATCGGTAAACCTGACGGTCGAGTTGGGTATTGGCTTCGGCAAATACATCCAGTGGCCCCGAGATATCCAGCAATTGCACGCCGGGGACGGCCAGGATAACGATATTTTTGATCATCAGGCTCTTTCCTCTGTTTTGCTGTCGCGTATGCGCGCAATGTCCCGTTTCATCGCAATGTGATGATTGATGACATTTATCATGACGCCTATTCTCGTTTCAGACAACGAAAAGCATTCACGTCAACGAGGATCAACATCATGAGTTTGAACATTAATGGTATCCGTATTCCCGACAGCAAAATGGCGCGTGATGCCACCGAACGGGTGCGCGATACGGAGTCATCGCTGTTGTTTCATCACTCCAGCCGGGTTTATTATTGGGCGGCGCTGGCCGGGCAGCAGCGCAATCTGCAGGTTGACCTGGAGCTGTTGTATATCGGCTGTATGTTCCATGATATGGGGCTGACGCACGAACATTGCAGCTGCGATAAGCGTTTTGAAGTAGATGGGGCCAATACGGCGCGAGACTTTATGCACCAGTATGGGGTGTCGGCGCAGGATATCGATCAGGTTTGGACAGCGATTGCTTTGCATACCACGCCGGGGATCCCGGAGTTTATGGCGCCAGTGATTGCCCTGGTGACCGCTGGGGTGGAAATGGATGTGCTGGGCATAAACTACGAAGGCTATGGGGAGGCGGTGCGTGAGCAGGTGGTCGCTGCACACCCAAGAACGCCTGATTTTAAAGAAGACATTATTCAGGCATTTTATGACGGCATTAAGCACAAACCTGACACGACTTTCGGCAACGTGAAAGCGGATGTTATCGCCGATAAACAGCCACAATTTGTGAAAGGCAATTTCTGCTCGGTTATCCGCGCGTCACGCTGGAACAGCTGATCATATCAAACGGAATTCAATCATAAACAGCTCATTCAGGCCGGGATAAATCTCCGAGATCACCTGTTTCAGCGCCATCAGCGTCATGTTTTCCTGATCAGCATGGCGCTGGTTCAGTTCACTGAACTGCACCGGTGTCACCGCGAGCACTTCGATAGTGCAGAAAAAAACCTCATCTTCGTAACGCGAAACCCGCACGCTATCTCCCGCGTCAAATTGCGCATCGCTGGCTTCACGCAGGGTGATCGTTTTGCGGCCTGCCAGAATGTCATTTTCAAAGCGGGAGTAAAAAGTGATGTTTTTCATGGATTTTCCTGTGGGAGCTACCGGATAAAATACGGAGTTGATCATCAGGTTTGGTTTGATGGAGCCTGAGCCGATTAACCCGCTTATCGGCTCATTGTAAGAGCCGAATCGAGAATGTAAACGGCTCATTGCCCCCAATTACCCTTTTTTAACCCCGGTTTCCTCATCAGAAAAACGTGCAGTGATGGCATCACGCTCGTAGCCCTGGCGCTCGGTCAGAATGTGGTACAAATCTGGGCGGCGTCCGTAGATCCAACGACGGCCTGTGCTCAGTGGGATCAGCGACAGGTCAAGCACGGCGGTGACCATCATGTCATCGGCAGCGTCAGTCTCTTCGATAATGCGGCCGTAGGGGTCAAGGATCATGGCGTTACCGGTACGGACTTCATCATCATCAGCACCAATACCATTGCTGAAAAGAATGAAAATGCCATTGTCATGGGCGCGGGCCGGGAGCCAGCGCATCAGCCATTCGCGGCCATTCACGCCACGGATGGCTGCCGTCATTTCCTCTTTACGCTCAGCACGTTGTTCCCACAACGCCAGCGGAACAGGTTTCATGCCGTAGGGGCTGCGTGAATTTGTGCCGCCGGTTTGGTGCGGCGCAATCAGGATATCGGCACCCAGTAAGGTCGTGGCGCGAACATTTTCCACCAGATTATTATCCCAGCAGATTAATATTCCCGCTTTAACCCCCCAGGGGGTATCAAACACGGTATAGCTGTCACCACTGCTGATCGCCTGGTGTTCAAAGGCATGTAATTTACGATGGGTATGAGAAGTGCCATCCGGCATACAGGCTACATAGGCATTATAAAGACGACCGTCCTCGGCCCGCTCAATTAAGCCCACACAAATCATCATCTGATGTTGCGCCGCAAGGGAACGAATTAATGTCAGCGAAGGGCTGGCTGTCAGCGACTCCGCCAGTGCTTCAACCTCAACGGCAGGCAATTTCGGCACATGCCAGTAGCCGGTGATGCACATTTCAGGAAAGGCTAAAATCTGAATTCCCTGTAGCGCGGCTTGCTCGATAAATTTTTCGATCACGAACAAATTGTATTTCTTGTTGCCAGCCTGATGCTGGAACTGAACGACGGCGGCTTTAACGGGTAGCGGTTCACTCATTACATTTCTCCAAAGGTAAAATCAGGAAGGCTTTTATCGGGATAACAACATTGCTATTACAGCAACTTCACTGATAACTTTATAATGAATAATTTTCCAATTTTAATTACCAAATGGAATGTAACGCATGAATATTAAGCTTCTTAAGGCGTTTGTAACACTGGCAGAGAAGGGCAACTATGCGCAGGCAGCGCTGGCACTCTCGATGACTCAGCCGGCGCTGACTAAGCAGATTAACCTGTTAGAATCGCAGGTAAATATTCCCCTGTTTAGCCGTGGCCGTCATGGCAGTCAGCTGACGACAGGCGGACGGCGGTTGCTCCCGGAAGTGATAAAGGTGCTCAAACAGATGGACAATATGCTGCGGTATGCAGAACAGATTGTTCAGGGGAGTGAAGGGCGGATCGCCATGGGTTTTGGGTTATCCAGTTTCTATTTCGCACCTGAAAGTATTGCCAAATTTCGCAATACTTATCCGGCCATTGATATCACCCTGGAAGATATTCCGTCATCGAAACAGTACGAACTGTTAGAAAGCGGAGAATTACAAATCGGGTTTGTCCGCGTTCCGGCGAAACCACCATTGCAACACCATACTTTATTCGAAGACCGGCTGGTGATGGTAGTGCCTGAAAATAACGGTTTGACGGTTGAAAACTGGTTAAAGCGACTGCCATTATTACGCTTACACACAGAGCGTGGTCGCGGGCTGAATACGCAGACGGATATATTTTTGCAATCAAGCCAGTTTTTCCCTTCATCCATTCAGAAAGCCGGAGATATTCAAACCCTGCTTGCTTTGGTGAGTGCCGGTATTGGCGTGGCAATTCTGCCGCAAAGTATTCTACATATCGCCCCCGCGACAGTACATCGACTGCCGCTAACCGGTGACTCAGTCAGTTGGAACGTGGGCATTGCCTGGAATGCATGTATCCCGGATAAAGTTCGCGATAACTTTATCGATATGGTAGTCAATGAAAATCAACTTATTACCAACAGATGATGTTCCCAGAAGATCACTTTTTCGATGGTATTACCTTGCTGGGTAAAAGGTCAGCAGGAGAGGGCCCCTAAGGAAATGCCGGTCATTCCAGACCGGTATTAATAGAAAAATTACGCTTACTGATCAGTAATCCTGCAAGGATAAATCAATTTTTATATAAAACATCTGATTAATTCATCTTAATATTAATTACTGCTATTAGCATTGAAAGTGCTTCTCACCGATATTCACTTGGCTAGAATAGTCGTTATATGTTTTATGCGTGATGGGGGAATAGGCCCATTAATATGTAATTCATCTACAAAGCAGAATTGATTGTTAATGGTTTCTCTTGCAAAAAGTCTGATCTGATCCTTTGGTAAATTTTTTAATGCTCCATTTTGAGCAAGATTAGCGATACTTTCAATCAAGGCAAGAGGGTTTTGTTTATAATTTTCCATGAATGAAAATGTTTCAATCCCCTTAGTATCAATTTGATAAAGATGTTGCATTCTTTCTTGGCCTACAAATTTATTAATTGTCAGAAACTCTTTCGCACCTTCTTTTGTACGCGAAGAAAATACATTATTAGGGCCAAATACGCGAACTTCTTCAATATCACGACTCAGTGTCCCAGAAAACCCATTGATTTTTATAATGTCGGGTGAGCGCGAATCATAACGGTAAGCTATTTTATTTCTTACGGAAATGATTGCTCCGTCAAAATTAAGATTACCGATGTTTCTATCAAAACCATTATGGGGTGTTGCTACTGAAGATTTAAAACGATTAAACATATCCATGTCCTATGATCAAAAAAATAGATTACAACATATATTACACCTTCAGACGAAACGTGAAAAGCATGACGACAAGCCAGTGTTATTTATCAATATTTAATTATAAATCACTTCGGTTTCTCGTTTAAAACTTCATCTTTTAAGCATGCCTTCACATAATTTAAGGATGATATAATGCTGAAGCAAGGTTTACTTCATCAGCCATATTAAGCAAGGAAAAGGGGAAAAGTATGAGAAATAGCCTGAAAGATAAGATTTTAAAAACGTGTGATGCGAAAATAACAGCTAAAGGCAACAATGTTGGCCTGTCTTTTTATGCGTTTTTTTCTAATAAGAATGATGATCCTGAGCTTCTTATGGAAGCGGCCAAGTGGTGGATTCTTGAGATGAAGTTTAACCATTTTGAAAAGGCGACTAAAATCCAGGCTACTATATTGGCAAGCTGATGTTCGGGAGCCAGAGACCGTCAGCAGTCATCCAGCTGCGCAGCGTCTCAATGGAGATCCTGATGCAATGACGTTCGAGAAGCTTCTCGGCGGCTAACGTAGGGCCGAAATCGCTATATTTTTCACGTAGCAGCGTCAGAACTTTAAACCGCAGTTCATCAGGGGCACGATTGTTTGCGGGCTTGCCGCGTTTTCGGGATGACAGTCCGGCAGCGCCTTCAATCTGATTCTGAGCGTTTCCACTGAGACGCGAATATTATGGCGTTCGCTGAGCTTTTCTGCGGCTAATGTAGGTCCAAAGTCGCTGTATTTTTCACGTAGCAGCGCCATGATCCGTAAGCGAAGTGAATCATCCAGTCGATTAGCACCTGATTTTCCTCGTCTGGCGTGAGTCAAACCATCTGCACCAGAAACACGAAAACGGTTCATCAGTCGCTGCACCTGACGCTCAGTCAGCTGTAGTTGAGAGGCGGCATCACGGCGGCGTAAGCGTTTCTCGACAACAGCCGGGATAACCGGAAGTCTGCAAAGTTCTTTTCCTGACATAGTCACCAACATCACTGAAAGTCTCCCTGGAAGATCGGCTGGGTTGCAGATCCAGGGTGACATTATAAACTAGCGGAAAAGTGACATTATCAAATTGCAGTAACATGCTTTGTCAAACCTCAATTAAACTGACCGTTATCTGGCTCAATTCAAATGACCATTAATCATGTTCCCTTCAAATTAATCACAATATTTTGTTTAGTATCGGATGCTGAATGTAATCTTTACTGATAGTCTTTTTTAATACTGAAACAATGTGAAGATGGACGTTATGTTCCGATTTGAATTAACACCAAATAATGCCGGTTTTATTTTATGGGGGGATACGGCAGCACTGGATGAGTTACACCAATTTATCCATTACGTTGTGGAAGAAAGTCCTCTGATAAAGATTAAAGATGGCTTTATGTTGGCCCTGGCCTATGACGTCCGCAAAGCCCGAGAAGGCTGTCGTCGTGCTGAGCAGTATCAGTATGAAGAAGGAGATACCTATCAGCTTTATGGCGTGGAACTGTTATGGCCACTGGTCTTGCTTCAGTCTTCAATTCTCAGACGTTCAATGAGTTACATCCAGACAGATAAAAAACAGTTATCCATTATGTATGCATTCGAGCATATTCTGGAGTCCGCTTTACACGAATTTCTGCCGGGTAACCGGGCAGAAGTGGTGATAAAAATGGCCAGCAGCGTGTCAGATTCTGATTTTGAATGGCTTGAGGAGAGCGTTGACAGTCGGTGTTGTTATTTCATCAGCCAGTCACCTGTAAACAGAAAAGAAAAACTGGATAAGATTCTTTGCTCCTTTGATTCACTCTGGAGCAAATATGCCCGTGAAAAGCCGGATACAAAAATGCTGAATACCATGAATAATACGGACTGGGTCTGGCCAGAGACTATTATCTGGTAAGCACATCATTCACTTATCGCCACGTTAAATGAATAACGGTTGTATCAGCCTGGCTTTTTGCCAAAGATTTGCTCTGAACGCGACTGAAGCTGTTTCAGGGCATCAAGCATGTCATCCTGGTTCAGTGCACGCTGTGTCTTTTTCCCGGCCGCTCTGGAACGTCGTCGGGAAGGGCCATCACCGGCAGGAACGGACTGCGAACGGGTGTCATCACGGTTGCCCTGTACCAGCCGGATAAACTCAAGTGTTCTGCCGAGACGTTTATTATCAACAATGGCACCCTGGTCGATTTCAGAGAGCCTATCGTAGGTAGAGCAGGGAAGAACCACGCCATTCAGACGCAGCTCTTTTTGCCCATCGGGGTAATGATACACATAAATGTACTTACCAATGGCACGGCGACTGTATTCGCTGTCTTCAATCAGATACAACATTTTATCGTATTGAATGGTCAATGCTTTTGAGACCTTTCGCGTCTCGCGAACAGTGAATATCAGGTCCAGGTCTTCATCGTGTTCCACGGCGCGGTGAACATCAAAATCATGTCTCGGGATTTTACCAAAGCGCCGGTTGTAATCTGCACGGTACGTTTCGGCAAATGCATTGGCCGCTTCCATTGAACTGATCCCCTGTAGCCGGAGCTCTTTCACCAGACGGTCCTGCAGCGTGAGATGCGCGCGTTCGACGCGACCTTTAGCCTCACTGGTTTCGGCGCAGATGGTCTGAATGCTCAGCTCGTGCATGGCCCGACCGAACTGCGTATGGCCATCACCGCCGGTCGCATTTTTGTTATTCACACGAAAAACACCTGCTTTATCGCTGTACAACGCCAGTGGTTTCCCGTGTTTGTCGATGTAGCGTCGCGTGGCTTCAAAATAAGAGAACGTGGACTCTGATTTGACGAACAAAAGCTCCATGATCTTGCTGGTTGCATCATCAACGTAGACCAGAGCCGTGCAGGCCGGGCCACGGCCTTCAAACCAGTCATGATCGCAGCCATCAATTTGTATCAGCTCACCAGTACATGGGCGCCGGTAACGGGGTTGAGGGATCCTGGCTGCCCGCTGTTTACGGGGAACCCAGAGACCAGCGTGCGTCATAATACGCCTCACGGTCTCTTTACCGAGGAGCCGACCGTGGAGCTCTGCGAGTTTTTCCTGCGCCAGTGTCGGACCGAAATCAACATAACGTGTCCTGATAAGTTCCAGAGCCTGATCGGCAAGTCCGGGCTTGAGCTGCCGGTTACCACGCATGCCACGTCGCCGGTTGGCCATACCGAGCGGACCTTCTTCACGGTAACGCACCAGAAGCCGGCGACATTGTCTGTCGCTGATCCCGAGGTGTTCAGCTGCCCGGTGCGTTGTCATCCGGCGCTCGATGACATCCTGGATAATTTTGACGCGATTGATCTCTTTCAAGGTAAACATTCCTGAGCTTTCTGCGTACATGGCAATCTCCCGGTAGTTTTTACTGATGAAAAACGACTCCGTGAAACTCACCATATCGCGGTCACGTGAATTGAGCTACAGGCGGACATTACTATTGAGGCGTTACATGCTTGGTGCGTATAATGTATATTATGTTAAATTGATTCTCTGTCCTTACTATGGCCTCAGTCAATTTCGTTGTCCCCTTGGCTCAGCATAAACCTGTTTCACACAGGCAACGCTACGTGAATTCTGCAATTCTCGCAGTATCATTACCCGTCAGAATTGCTCAGTTCACGCCTTTTTCTACCCCTTTTATTCTGCGTTTAATGTCATTTTTGTCATCCACTCGCCACTCAGCTGTCAGGCACCGGAGCCTAAACTGTTTATATCAGGCCAACAGGCTCTGTTCACCTAACACAGCACACCCATTCGCCAAAACGGCCGATGGCTTCCTGTATATCAAACCGGAGAATTTCCCCGCTGATTTTGCGGCCGATTTACCACTCAAGCAGGCGCAGTTTGAAGCCCAGGCCCAAATGCTGACGTCTGCCAGCGTCTTTACCGCCAATATTGCCGATCCCGCCTGGAAAACCAAACCCAGCTGGTACATGGTGGCAAAATCAGACAAAATTATCAGCCCCGATCTTGAGCGTTTTTATGCCAAACGCGCTCACAGCCATACGGTGGAAATTGCCGGTGCCAGCCATTCCGTCTATGAGTCACACCCGCAAGAAGTGGCGGCGCTTATTGAACAGGCAGCCGTGCATGCATTAAAGTGAAAGAAAATGAAAGCCCGGGATCGTCAGTGATCCCTGGTCATTCATGAGATCTATTCTGCTGCACCCTGCCCTCATTTGCGTCAATCTCTGGTTCTGTGAAGTTTCGCCATAAAATCTGCCGCCAAAAATGGTTAATAGAGAGAGTGTCTATCATCAAAAAGGATTGAGTATGGAAAATTACGCAAACAAAAGCGGTGACTCCGCAGTCACCGGTTTCCAGATTGACAGTAATTCGATCAAAGTCCGCTTCAAAGACCACCATGTCTATCTTTATGATATTCGCCACCCCGGCCCGGAACACCTCGAAAGAATGAAAGAACTGGCCCGCGCGGGTTGGGGTCTGAATACCTATATTGAAAGTGAAGTGAAGAAAGACTTCTCCTCCAAAGTGATTTGATTTTTTGTGCGGGCGCAGCCTTCTGCGCCCCTTGATTCTGCTGTATTTTATTACACTTCGATAACATTCAACTGTGACACGCCGGTCGCGAAAAGGTAGTCTGATCACTATATTGAGAACCACCAGACCTCTTTTCGGAGCTTCCCGATGACCCGTAAAATCACTCAGCAATATAAAGCCTATCGCGATGATATCCGCGACCTGCAAACCCGGCGCCCTGTTCCTGGTCCTCAGATCGAGCAGTTGGATCCGTTTCTATTTCTGAATCATCACGGCCCTCAGGTTTACGCACCCGATAATCTCGGTCTGCCATTTGGCCCGCATCCACACCGTGGTTTTGAAACGGTCACCTTTATACTGCGCGGCGAACTGGCACACAGTGATACCGGCGGGCACGAAAGTATTATTCACGCTGGCGGCGTGCAGTGGATGACGGCCGGATCGGGTCTGATTCATGCTGAACTTTCACCCGAATCATTCAAACGCAGCGGCGGTGAACTGGAAATTTTGCAGCTGTGGGTCAATTTACCGTCATCCCTGAAAATGACCGAGCCAGGCTATATCGGCTTACAAGCTGATGAAATTCCTGTGATCCCGCTCAGTCATGGCCACGGTTCGGTTAACCTGATCTCCGGCAGCCTGGCGGGGGTCGCCGGGCCGGTCAGATCATTAACCGGCATCACTATGATGACTGCACAGCTTAGCGCAGGCAGCGAAGTCACCCTGCCTGCCCCTGCTGCACGTCAAGTTTTCCTTTATACGGTCAAGGGCCGTCTGCGTATTGGCGATGAAGAAGCCCGCGCCTGGCATCTGGTTGACCTGGATGGTAGCGACGACAGCGTGACGATCACCGCCGTAGATGATGTTGTTTTCCTGTTTGGCCACGGCGATAAAATCAACGAGCCGATGGTGTCCCACGGGCCGTTTGTGATGAACAGCGTGGCGGAGATCAATCAGGCAATACTGGATTATCAGGCGGGAAAATTTGATGTGAAACTTAAGCCTTAAATATCAGCGCCACGGCGCTTCGGTTTATCAACGTTCGTGAAGGAGACAAGCAATGGAATACCGTCAACTGGGCCGCTCCGGCCTGAAAGTGTCCGTTCTCAGTCTGGGCACGATGACCTTTGGTGGTCAGGGCAAATTTGCTAAAACCGGTCAGACTGACACGGAAACCGCCAAACGTCAGATTGGGTTATGCCTGGATGCGGGGATCAATCTGTTTGATACCGCTGATGTTTATTCGGGTGGTCTGTCTGAGGAGATCCTCGGTAAAGCGCTCGGCGAGAAACGCCATGATGTGCTGGTCGCCAGCAAAGCCCGCTTCCCGATGGGCGAAGGTCCTAACGATCGTGGTTCATCGCGCCACCATATTATTCGCGCCTGCGAAGCCAGTCTCAAGCGCTTAGGCACTGATTACCTCGATCTTTATCAGTTGCATCAGTGGGATGGCCAGACGCCGCTGGATGAAACACTGCGTGCGCTGGACGACTTAGTCAGCAGCGGCAAGGTGCGCTATATCGGTGTGTCAAACTTTTCCGCCTGGCACATCATGAAAACGCTCGGTGTGGCAGAGGCTAGCCACTACATCCGTCCGGTCAGCCAGCAGATCCACTACACCTTGCAGGCGCGTGAAGCTGAGTACGAATTGCTGCCGGTCAGCCACGATCAGGGACTCGGCGTGCTGGTCTGGAGCCCACTGGCGGGCGGTTTGCTGTCTGGGAAATATCGTCGTGATCAGGCAAAACCTGAAGGCACTCGTCATCTGGCTGATTGGGGTGAACCGCCGATACGTGATGAAACTGCGCTGTACGATATTGTCGATGTACTGGTTGAGATTGCTGAATCACGCGGTGTTTCTGCTGCACAAGTCGCGCTGGCCTGGCTGATTTCCCGCCCGGTCGTCAGTTCGGTGATCGTCGGGGCACGCAGCGAAGAGCAGTTGAAAGATAACCTGCAAGCCGCCGATCTGACCCTCAATGCGCATGAGATTCAACGTCTGGACCACGTCAGCCAGCCGCCACTCATTTACCCTTACTGGCATCAGGCTTGGACCGCATCTGACCGCTTATCGGCGGCGGATCTTTCGCTGATCGCGCCCTATCTGAAGAAATAAAAGACACAAATTGCGTAAATGATGGCCCTGAAAACCGGCGTAGCACTGCCGGTTTTCTCTCTTTTATGCTAATACTGTGTGCAGCTTCACATTTTGATGGCGATAACTATTGAGGAAGACTGGGATGATTATTTTTGTAACCGGCGCAACCGCTGGCTTTGGTGCTGAAATCGCACGTAAATTTGTAAAATCCGGCCATAAAGTGATTGCAAGCGGCCGTCGTAAAGAGCGTCTGGACACGTTGAAAACTGAATTGGGCGATGCCCTTTATGTCGTGCAACTCGATGTGACCAACCGCGCGTCGATTGAAGAAGCCATCGCCGCACTGCCTGCCGAATGGCGCAATATCGATGTGCTGGTCAACAACGCCGGTCTGGCACTGGGTCTGGAAAAAGCCGATAAAGCCGATCTGGATGACTGGGAAAGTATGATCGACACTAACGCCAAAGGTCTGGTGTACATGACCCGTGCCGTGCTGCCAGGTATGGTTGAGCGTAATATCGGTCACATCATCAATATCGGTTCCACTGCCGGTAACTGGCCGTATGCCGGCGGCAACGTCTATGGCGCGACCAAAGCTTTCGTACGTCAGTTCAGTTATAACCTGCGTACTGATCTGCACGGCACCCACGTTCGCGTCACCAATATCGAACCGGGCCTGTGTGGCGGGACGGAATTCTCCAACGTGCGCTTTAAGGGTGACGACGAGAAAGCCAGCAAAACCTACGACAACGCCAATCCACTGACCGCCGCTGATGTGGCTGAGTCTGTTTTTTGGGTTTCAACTCTGCCTGCACACGTCAATATCAACAGCATTGAAATGATGCCGGTCAGCCAGTCTCTGGCGGGTTTACAGGTTCACCGCGACGCGTAATACGGTTGCGGTACTTAACAAAAAAGCGCCCTTTGGCGCTTTTTTTATGTCCCAATTTTCATCAGGAATGCGGCTTACCCGGCTTTCCAGCCGGAGGCAATGATCAACATTCCCGCCAGTGCCACGCAGGCACCCAGCCAATCGGTATGGCTGAGTTTGACGCCATCGACAAAATACAGCCACAACATTGCGGTCATCACGTACACTCCGCCGTAGGCCGCATAAACCCGCCCGCTTGCCGCCGGATGCAGCGTCAGCAGCCAGACAAACAGTGCCAGACTAAGCGCCGCCGGAAACAACAACCAGACACTCGCCCCTTTTCGCAGCCACATATAGGGTAAAAAGCAGCCGATGATTTCCGCCAGTGCCGTGGCAAAAAAGAGTAAAGAGGTCTTGAACATAGCGAGGTTTACAGTCCGTCATTAAATAAGAAAACAATCAGTGGCTCGTCAAAGGGTGACGTAACTGGTTGCGATGTTATAATTTATGTATTCGCCTGAGCGATATGTAAACCTATAAGGAAGAGCTAATGAATACAATGTTTATGACCCGAATGACTCGCCGGTTGTTACCGGTCGCCCTGCTGGTCATGGCGGCAAGTTGGCAGGTTTCGGCACAGGCTGCCAGTAATTGCGCGGGCGGTGGTACCTGCGTGTTTAGTGGGTCAGGCAATGATGCGATCAATAATGAAGATGCGCGCCAGAGCAAAGAGCAGTGGAATGATACCCAGGAGTTGCGTAGATCCATCAACCAGCGCGCCACCAAGAGTTTCAATAAGTTCGATCAGGCCGTTGATCTGCGCGATAAATGCCAGGCCAGCCAGAATCTAAATGCCTACTGGGAGCCAAACTCTGAACGTTGCCTTGATCGCCGCACGGGTCGCCAGTTGTTAGCGCCGTAAGACTGCGTTAATACACTAAAAGCGCGATCGGCGTCCTCTGTCGCGTCTTAGATGCTAAACTGATTAATACGGTCTTTCTCATTACGTAAAAATCATAAAAGGATTGGATGATGAAAAAAACACTGTTAGCAGGACTGGCCATTCTGGCCCTCGCACCTTTAGCGGCTCAGGCAACATGTGAAACCGTTAAAGCAGATATCACCCAGAAAATCGTTGCCAATGGCTTACCGGAATCCAATTTCAAACTGGATATCGTGCCGAATGACCAGGCCGATAAAGCCGGTGGCCAGGTTGTAGGCCACTGTCAGAGCGATACCCAGAAGATCATCTACACTAAAACCTCAGACAGCGTGGATGACAGTGCCAAAACAGGCACAAGTCAGGATGCGCCAAGTAACTAAAGACCTCACTCACTTCCCCCGTTTCGGCGGGGGAAGCAGCGAATTTCCCCTCAAATCTGATAATCAATCACCACTTCACTCTCCTGTGGCTGCGCAAATACCTTCTCTTTGATTTCACTGACCGACAACCTTGGGTTACAAAGCTCAATAAAACGCCAGACATAGTTACGTTGTAACTGCGCCCTTTTCAGCCCCAGCCACACCGTATTGGCTTCAAACAGATGCTCGGCATTGAGCAGCGTCAGGCCGCTGTCGCGCTCAGCTTCAAAGGCTTTGTCAGCCACAATACCCACGCCTAATCCCAGTTCGACGTAAGTTTTTACCACATCGGAATCCTGCGCACTGAGGACCACATCCGCATTTAATGCCCCACGGCTGAACGCTTCATCAATGCGGGAACGGCCCGTAATGCCCTGGCGGTAGGTGATCAACGCGTGCTCACTGAGTTGTTGCAGGGTCACCGGTTGCTGGTTGATGAGCGGATGCCCGTCGGGAACGACAATTGCATGGTGCCAGCGGTAATAGGGAAACGATGCCACGGCCGGATCATTGATCAGCTTCTCGCTGGCAATGCCGATGTCCGCCTGACCGCCCAACAACATCGCCAACACTTCCTGCGGCGATCCCTGCTGCAATTCGAGCCGCACACCCGGATAGATTGCCCTGAATGCTTTGATCACTTTCGGCAGGCTGTAACGCGCCTGTGTGTGCGTCGTGGCGATGGTCAACACCCCCGCATCCTCTTTGGAGAAGATATCCGCCAGGCGGCGAATATTTTGCGCTTCGTTGAGAATGCGTTCGGCGACGGCCAGTAACTCTTTGCCTGGCTCGGTCAGACCCAGAAGGCGTTTGCCCCGGCGAATGAAAATCTCCACGCCAAGCTCATCTTCCAATTCGCGAATATGGCGACTGACGCCAGATTGCGAGGTGAACAACATGTTGGAAACTTCCGTCAGGTTGTAGTTGCATCTCGCTGATTCGCGAATGATTTTTAGCTGTTGGAAATTCACCGTGTTCTGCCTCTTTTTTACGTAACGTTACCCTATTGTTACGGTCTGTCGCAGCGCAGGACAAATACGAAAAAACGGTTACTTATGCTTTTTCCGACTAAAGCCGCTGAGAAAACGCCGGAAACCGGCGTTCAGAAAGAGATAACAGGCAAGATGTCAGACTGGAACGGGCGTGGCTACTGGCTGACCGGCGAAATGAGCGGTCAGATTTTGGATCACCAGAGACATCATGTTGTCCACGGCTTCGGGTGAACGTCCGGCGATATGCGGGGTCAGCACCAGATTGGCCAGAGGCAACATGTCGGCGGGCACCGTCGGTTCGCCGTCAACCACGTCCAGCGCGGCACCGGCGATCTGTTTATGCTGCAGGCTGGCAATCAGCGCAGCGCTGTCCACCACACTTCCCCGCGCAATGTTGATTAAAAATCCACGTTCGCCAAGCGCCTGCAAAACAGCGGCATCCACCAGTTTCGCCGTACCCTTACCGCCCGGAGTGGCCACAACCAGATAATCCGCCCACTGTGCCAGCTGCGTGATGGTGTCAAAATAGCGCCACGGGCTGTTATTCAACGGATGGCGGTTGTGATACCCCACGGCCATGTTAAAGCCTCCCGCGCAGCGCAAGGCAATTTGCTCGCCAATATTGCCCAGACCAATAATGCCCACCTTTTTGCCGGACATGCCCGGCACATTCCAGCGCGCGCGCGTCCATTCCCCCCGGCGCACGGCGGCGTCCATCTGTGGAATATGGCGGGTGATGGCCAGCATCAGTGCCAGTGCGTGATCGGCCACCGCAGCGTTATTGGTACCTGGCCCGTGGGTCACCGTAATGCCACGCTGTGCCGCTGCCGCCGTATCGATCTGTTCAAAACCCACACCTTGCGCACAGATAATTTCCAGACTGGGCAATTTATCCATTTCATCGGCATTCAGTCCGATGCTGCCGATGGTCAGCACTGCACGGATCTGCGAGGCTAATTCGGGGGCAATAGTGGCGCGACTGAGCGCCGTCGTGGCGTAATGCAGAGTGAATCCTGCTTCTTCATACCGTGCGGGGTAACCTTCGTCGAGATCGACGTGGCTTAGCAGCGCAATGCTCATGACAGCTCCTGATAAAAGAAACGCAAAATGAATTTATAGCGCAACCGGCCGGTTTTCTGTGAAAAAAAACGTAACGAAAAAAGCCGGTGTGAAGGGTTCACACCGGCAAAAATAGACAAGAGTTACAAGGATTCCGTTCCGTCGTTAAGGACCTCGTTACACCGCCTTATGTTGATAGGTGGCGATAATCTTGCTGTAGGCATAAGAAACTGTGCCTTCATATGTACATTGGTACAGATTGTTGTGATCGTCGGTATGACACATTTCCAGACCCTGGTTGTAATCGCGGGTCGCATCCCAACCGGAGATCATGGCGAAGTTGTATTTTTGCGCCAACGTAACCAATTTCTTCATATGTTCCACGGTAAAACTTGGGCCGGTATCGTTGATACCAAACATCGGTGTTACACCGATACGACGCCACAGTTTTTCATCGGACCATTCGGTAAAGATGGCTTTAATCTGACGGTGCATCGCCAACATAGACACTTCAACCCCGGTGTACATATCCGGTGGCGGCGCGACGTCACCGAAGTCCATCGACATCGCATTGAACAGCGCCGGTTGCAGGCCAGTATCGTAAACCATCTGAACGAAATCGATACCGAAGGAGGTCAGCCCTTGTGAATCGAGTGACGTCTGGCCATCGACTGGCAAGGTGAAGGCGATTTGCAGTGCCGGGTTATTCTTCTGCACGACAGACATGGTAGCAAGCAAACGGGTCAACACTTCTGTCGCCTGCAGTGCACCGCCCTCAATATCGAAGTCGATATGAGTCACACCGTAGTTATCCAGTACTTGCTGATAAAGATCCGCCAGCACGCTGATGTCCGTGATGTGCTCTTCGAGGAAGTTAGAGTTCGCACCACCGAAGGAAATTGCCACATCACCACCGGCGGCACGGAATGCCGCGATATCCGCTTTGCCGTAATCTGAAACCGTTGCATCCGCTGTGTATTCCTGGCCGTAATCAGAAACATTGGCATCCGTAATGCTCACCAGCCCACCCCAGCAAGGACGGTAGTTTGGTGCGCCCTGGCCCTGATTCATGTCTGCCGCTGTAATAAAGCCCAAAGTGTAGGCTTTCAGCCCAGACGCTTGACCGAATACGCTCGGGCGCGGTGTTGGCCAGCCGGTGAAGTCCATAAAAGGTGCGTGGTTGAAGCTGTAGTCACCCGCGTCGGGTAACGGTTTGTCAGTGGTCACATTCAGCGCTGTAGAGTTTGCTGAGAAGTTACCCGCCAGGTCATAAGCACGCACCTGAATGCTGTAAGCCGTTTGCGTGGTCAGACCGACCAGCGTCAGGGAGTTACTTTTGGTTTTCAGCGTGTTAGCGACTTTAGTTTTGGTGTTGGTGTAAGTGACCTGGTAGCCCGCTACCATCACGTTATCTGTCGATGCAGTCCAGCCAATACTTAACATCACCGCGCCGGAGGCCAATACTTTCAGATCCTTAGGTACGGTAGGCGCAACGGTATCGGCGACCTGATCTGCAGCCTCACCATTGACTTTGAAACCCTGCGGCAAGTTACCAATGCTGACGCCAGTATTGTTGCCGATCATGATAGCAAAGGTACCTTTGCCACCGGCTGGGATCACGCCGCAATCATCAATCAACGTGCCTTTGATCGGGCTTGTATAAGTTTCGAAATTGAAATTTTGATTGGCAGACGCGCTTTGGCTCTTATCAATGGTGAATTCCACTTTTCCAGACTTAAGATCTTCATCAGTCATATTAAAAACATCGATGAAACAGGCTGCTGACCAGACGTCATCTGCATTTTCCCATGCTGCAGAAACCATGTACTTCTGTTTAGTCGTGCTCATAACGCTTAACTCCGCATAAATGTAAGTGACTCGATGTGCGAAAGTCAGAAACAGCCGGAAGAATGAAATCCGGCATCATGAAATTGTTCTGCTTTCCCTGGAGTCAGTATTCGGGCAGAAAACAGAAAGTAAAAATCACAACGTCTCAATAAATTCGTCGGCATTAAAATCGAATATAATTAATAATTTAAGCGTTTTCTATTTTGCATCATTGAGAAAATAAATCTCCTGGAGCAGGCATTATTGAGAAACCCTGACGGGTGAATAGAGACTCTGTTTTTCTTCTGTTTTGCCTCTTTTTTGCCACTGTTTTAAATGTCATGGATCAGTAGCTGAGCGCTTTAGCAGTGAAATTCTAAAAATCCGACTACACTCCTTGGTGAGTTTGTGCCGATGCCATTTCGGGCACGAGCGTGCTTCGCTCAATTTTCCGTCAGGATTTATCCTGGTTTCCCTGTGCAGGAGTGACGACAAGAATGGCAAAAAATCCCACAAAAAAAGCCAGCAAACCGACCACCGCCCTTCCCGAATCCCCACAGCGTGCCCTGAGCCAGGCTCAGGTTGATATCGCCGTTGATGCCGCCGGTGTACGTATCATTCATCCTTATAGTGATGGCGAAATCGTCAAAGGTTTTGACTCCAGCCACCGCACCCGCGTGCGCGAAGGATTGCCGGTCCCTCTGGGATCCACCTGGGACGGTCTGGGCGTTAATTTTGCGCTGTTCTCCGCTCATGCCACCAAAGTCGAACTGTGCCTGTTCAACGATCTCGGTGAGCAGTATGACGTGATTGAGTTACCCGAATATACCGACGAGGTGTGGCACGGTTACCTGCCCGATGCGCGTCCCGGTCTGCTGTATGCTTACCGTGTTCACGGCCCGTACGCGCCGCACGACGGGCATCGCTTCAATCCGGCCAAACTGCTGCTGGACCCCTACGCCAAGCAGATTGTTGGTGAACTGAAATGGGACGATGCCCTGTTCGCCTATGACATGCAGAGTGATAAAAAAGATCTGCACATTGATAATCGTGACAGCGCTGAATTTTTGCCTAAATGCCGGGTGATTGATCCCGCGTTTTCATGGGCGCGTTCGCGAAAAAATCATATTCCGTGGGAAGAGACGCTGATTTACGAAACGCATGTACGTGGCTATACCATGCGCCATCCCGCAGTGCCTGAGCATATGCGCGGGACCTTCTCCGGGCTGAGTACGCCGCAAATTGTCGATTACATCAAATCGTTGGGGATCACTTCCATCGAACTAATGCCAATTCACGCGTTTACTGATGACCGTCATTTACAGGAGAAAGGCCTGCATAATTTTTGGGGCTACAACACGCTGAGTTTTTTCGCCCCGCACCCGCAATATATGGCGACGCAGACGGTCAATGAGTTTAAGCAGATGATTGCTACGCTGCACGCCGCAGAGATAGAAGTGATCCTCGATGTGGTCTACAACCACACAGCAGAAGGCAATGAACTTGGCCCGACGCTGTCGTTTAAAGGCATCGACAATGCCAGCTACTATCGACTGATGCCCGACAATAAGCGCTATTACATCAACGATACCGGCACCGGCAATACGCTCAACCTCAGCCACCCACGGGTATTGCAGATGGTCACCGACTCGCTGCGCTATTGGGCGACCGAGATGCAGGTGGACGGTTTTCGCTTCGATTTGGCGACCATTCTCGGCCGTGAAAGTTATGGTTTTGACGAAGGCTGCGGTTTTCTCGACACCTGCCGTCAGGACCCGATCCTCAGCCAGTGCAAATTGATAGCCGAACCCTGGGACTGCGGCCCGGGAGGTTATCAGGTGGGCGGTTTCCCACCGGGCTGGACTGAGTGGAACGACCGTTTCCGTGACTCGGTGCGCACATTCTGGCGCGGTGACGAAGGGCAGCTGGCGCAGTTTGCCACCCGGCTGTCCGGTTCGGCGGATATCTTCAATCATCGTGGGCGTAAGCCGTACGCCTCGGTCAATTTCATCACCGCACACGACGGCTTTACGCTCAACGATCTGGTGTCGTATGAAAATAAGCATAACGAGGCCAACGGCGAAGAGGGCAAAGACGGCAGTAACAATAATATTTCCGCCAATTACGGGGCCGAAGGGTCGACGGAAGATCCGTCGATCAGTGAACTGCGCCTGCGTCAGATGAGAAACATGTTGGCAACGTTGCTGTTTTCGCAGGGGACGCCGATGCTACTGGCAGGCGATGAGTTCGCCCGTTCGCAACACGGCAATAACAATGCCTATTGTCAGGATACCGAGATCGCGTGGGTGAACTGGAATATCGAAGAGAAAGGTAAATCGATGATCCTGTTCACCTACCGGCTGATTGCGCTGAGAAAGCGTTTCCCGATCCTGCATCGGGGCCGGTTTCTGACCGGTGCGGTCCATGAAAAGTTAAACGTGAAAGATGTCAGCTGGTTCGAGCCACGCGGCGAAGAGATGAACGATGCCGCCTGGGCAGATCCGCACGCCAAAAGCATCGCGATGTTACTTGATGGCCGCGCGCAACCGACCGGCCTGCTGCGTTATGGTTCGCTAAGTACGGTATTGCTGTTGTTCAACGCATCACACGAAGAAGTGGTGTTCAGCCTGCCTTCGGTGGCACATGGTGAAGGCTGGCGGCATGTCTTCGATACCTTCCAGCCGGATGACGTGAATGAACATAATTTTGATTTTGGTCGTGAATATATCTGCCCATCACGCACCGTGGCGTTGTTTGAGTTAATCAGTACCGCGAAGCACTCGCTTATCAACGACCTTTAACCGGCATTACTCTGGCGCTTTCAGATAGGCTTTAAACTGCGGCGTCATGTGAACTTCAAAGCTGTCGCCTTTTTTCGTGATCAGGTAGACCGCCAGATGCTCTTTCTCGGCCAGCGCCATGGCTTTTTTCGTGCCCAGCACCATCAGGCCGGTGTCCCAGCCGTCAGCTTCCAGCGCCGTCGGGGCGATCACGGTGGCAGAAACCAGTTTATGGGTAATAGGATGACCGGTCGCGGGATCAATAATGTGTGACAGCCGTTTACCATCCAGCTCGTAATAGTTGCTATAGCTGCCTGACGTGCTGATGCCCATACCCTGCAAGTCGACAATCGCCTGAACGGCGGTCTCTTTGTCGGTCGGTTTCTGAATAGCCACCTGCCAGGGTTTACCTTTAGCATTGTCACCGCGAGAGACCACCGCGCCGCCTACTGACACCAGATAGTTACTGATGCCATTACTTTCAATCAGGCGTGCCAAATGGTCCGTCGCATAACCTTCGCCCACGGTTGATAAGTCAACATACATTCCCGGCAGATCTTTTTGCAGATACTGGCCGTCTCCCTGCTGGATCACCTTCAAATGCTGCAAACCGATCTCCCCGCGCGCCGCGTCGATCTGTGCGTCGGACGGGGTTTTAATCGGTTGTTTTTTCGGCCCAAAACCCCACAGGTTTACCAGTGGCCCGACGGTAATGTCCATTGCACCTGATGTTTTCTGTCCAATACGCAGCGACGTCACGATGGCATCCGCCATACCTGCGCTGATCGGTTGCGGTACGTTGCCCTGATATTGATTGAATTGCGATAACACCGAATCTTCTTTGTAGGTTGAAAGCTGGTGATCATCTTCGGCCAGTTGCGCTTCGATTTGCTGCCGCAGTGCAGCTTCACGGCGGTTATCGACGCCAGCCAGACTGACACGGTAAAACGTCCCCATGGTTTTGCCTTCAATGACCAGTGTGTTGCGGGTTTTTTCCGTGACGTTGTCACAGGAGGCCAGCAGCGTGATACCGACAATGACACAGGTAAGGCGCATGCTCTGTCGAAGGAAGGGATGTTGTGAATCAGGCATAAATAACTCGCTTAGAAATAACCGCTGCGCACCGAAAAGGCGGCATAAAGGGTCTGAACAGTAATGGAACGTACTTAAACCAGGGATCAACAGCGGCCATTGACGGCCATTATCCTCTTATTGCTGGACTATTTTACCTGAATATTGCGCTATCGGCACCGTGATGAAAACGCTCGTGAGTGCCCAGGACTTGCGGCTCAACCCCTTCAAGCAAAAGCCTGTGCAGACTGCCCTCAACCAATAAATCTGATTTTTCCGTATATACTCATTCATTGGGACAGGAAATAATCCGCTGTGGTTATATTAGGTTCCTTAATAAAATTGAGGAGAAATAATGCTGTACCTTGATGATCCCCTGATTGTTTTTACCGACCTCGATGGTTCACTGCTTGACCACCATGATTACAGTTGGACCCCCGCGCAGGCATGGCTTGACCAGCTGGCAGAGCATGATATTCCGGTGATCATTACCACCAGTAAAACCTCGGCGGAAGTCTCGTCATTGCAGCACGCTCTACAGCTTAACCACCTGCCCTTTATTGCTGAAAATGGCGCACTGATTCATTTGCCGGATGAAAATAACGTCGCTCATCACCTGATTGGGACAGATTACGCGCACATCCGTGAGGTGTTGGTGGACCTGCGTAAGCGTTATGATTTTGAATTTCGCGGTTTTGGTGATGTTCAGCCTCAGCAGGTCTCTGACTGGACCGGACTGTCGCTGGCCGACGCAAAACGGGCAATGCAACGGAACGCCTCTGAACCCCTGATCTGGTTTGGCAGCTCACTGGATTTGTCACGCATGGAAAAAATGTTGGCGCAAGAAGGACTGGCGATGACCCGTGGCGGAAGATTCTGGCATGTCATGGGCAAGGATGCCGGAAAAGGCGCCGCAGTGCGCTGGCTAAGTGAGCAGTACCCACAACGACGTGGAAAACCGGCCATAACCTTGGGCCTGGGAGATGGCCCGAATGATATCTCGATGCTTGAAGCGGTGGATTTTGCTGTGGTGATTCGGGGCCATCACAGTCTGGATATTCCGTTAACAAAAGAAGAAGAAAAGGTATTTCGTACGACGCTGTATGGGCCAGAAGGCTGGAGGCAAGGGCTGGATCATTTTATTGCTGTGAAGTGAAATTCAGATTTTCTTAAGGGAAAGCAAACGGAATGGCTGTTGTGGTTTCACTTTGATTCCAATGATTTTACCAAAACTAAAATTGGAGAGTAACGCATGAGCGATTTTTATCAGGATGGTGTCATTACAAATTTCCATAACCTGACTCACCGTAAGACGGAAGAGTTGGAGTATGACCTGCAAGTGTTTTCCGGTCGCCGATCGATGGGGTTGATTCTGCCTTCGCTCTTTTCTGAACTTGAAGGCCCGGCATTGACCAAAATTGTGGATGAGCTGACTAAAGTGCCCTATCTGGAAGAGATTGTGATAGGCCTGGACCGCGCTGACCGCGATCAGTTTTTATTTGCCCGGGAATTTTTCTCCCGTCTGCCACAGCGCCACCGTATTTTATGGAATGATGGCCCGCGGCTGACGGCCCTGGACCAGGAGTTACAGAAGGAAGGGTTATCCCCCATGGAACCCGGCAAAGGACGTAACGTGTGGTTCTGCGTGGGTTACACGTTGGCGTCACGCCGTACCTCGGTCGTTGGATTACACGATTGTGACATTGTCACGTATAGCCGCGATATGCTGGCACGTCTGATGTACCCGGTTGCCAATCCTAACTTCCACTACGATTTCTGTAAGGGCTATTACGCCCGCGTTGCTGACGGCAAATTCAATGGCCGCGTTGGGCGCCTGCTGGTCTTCCCTCTGCTGAAATCTTTGCAAATCGTTTACGGGCATTCTGATTTCCTCGAATACCTGCGTTCTTTCCGCTACCCGCTTTCCGGTGAGTTCGCCATGCGTACGGACGTCTTAAATGATTTGCGCATTCCGAGCGACTGGGGTCTGGAGATTGGCGTGCTGTCAGAGTTGCACCGCAATACCGCCACCAAGCGAATCTGCCAGGTGGATATCGCTGATAACTACGATCACAAGCATCAGCCGATGTCGGAAGAGGATGCCAGCAACGGTTTACAGCGCATGAGTATTGATATTACCAAAGCGCTGTACCGCAAGATGGCCATACTTGGGGTGAATATTACCAGCGAGTCTTTCCGTATTCTCAAAGCCACCTATTACCGCAACGCGCTGGATATGATCGACGCCTTTGAGAATGACGCCAAAATGAACGGTTTGTCGTTTGACCGCCACAGCGAAGAGTCTGCGGTGGAATTATTCTCGGGTGCGATTATGGAAGCCGGTCAGGCCTTTGTGGATACCCCAAGCGAGAAGCCGTTTATTCCGAGCTGGAGCCGTGTGCAATCCGCCTTCCCCGATATGCTGGAACGCCTGCATGACGCGGTAGAACAAGATAATGAGGGTGATGTGTAAAAGAGCACGACAGATCACGCTCAGGTGATGCAAAAATCAAACGGGGCGCTTTTGGCGTCCCGTTCCTTTATCGGAAATTATCAAACCGGGCAAGCTGACGCCAAACGCGTTTATCGAACGGCTTAACAGGACGTGCCGGACCGGTGGGGTTATGAGTCTCCCACCATGATCGGGGAAGACCCATTTTTTACACGGCCGCTTTTTTCCCGGGGAACAGCAGACTGGCGACAATACCCAATGCCAACACGCCCAGCACCACATATAAACTCGCCAGCGCGCTGATGTTATAACCGTGATGCCACAGATGGTCGCTGGAATTCAACGCCAGTTTGGCCGCGACAAAGAACAGCAGGAAAATCACCGATTTTTCCAGATGACGCAGATATTTGCGCAGCGCTTCGAGCACGAAATACATCGTACGCAGCCCCAGTACCGCAAACATCATGGCAGAATAAACAATGAGCGGCTCGCGGCTGACGGCGATCACGGCAGGTACGCTGTCGAATGCAAACATCACGTCAGAAATCTCCACCACCGCGATGCACAGCAGCAGTGGCGTGGCGTAACGGATGCCCTTCTTGACCTGAAAACTGAAGTCTTTGTTCTCAGGTTTCGCCAATTCAGCTTCGATTTGCTCGCTGCTGACCAGAAAGTGCGCCCCAATAAGTTTCGGATAGACCGGAAAGAAACGGCGCACTAAACGGTTGGCGATGTGGTCGGAATAATCCTCCGAAGCGTCATCATCATCCCCGGCGCGCATCATCAAAATAGCCGTCCACAGAATGATCACCGCAAACACCATTTCTACCCATGGGCCGAGTGCCAGCAGGCTGGTGCCGATCACCACAAAAATGCCACGGAATACGATGGCACCGATAACGCCCCAATAAAGAATTCGGTGGCGATAACCGTCCGGTACTTTGAACCACGCGAAAATCGCCATAATCACAAACAGGTTATCAATCGATAAGACTTGCTCGAGGGCATAACCGGTCAGGAACAGGCTGGCAACTTCTTTGCCGTGATGGAAATAGAGGAAACCCGCAAACGCCAGCGACACGAAGATCCAAAAAAGAGTCCAGAGCGAAGCACTCTTCAGGCCAATTGGCTTATGGCTGCGGTGCGCAAAAATGTCGATCAGCAGCGCACATACGGCGATGACAACAAAAACAGCGGTAGTTTCCAGCGGAAAACCCAAAGACTCTGGTGGCATTACATGTCCTGATAAGTAAACAAAAGCTAAACAAGTTTCACATTGTAAGGGGTTGAGCGCGTGTTGGGTATTGAAAGTCGAAAAATGAATTGCTCCGTGTAATAATCGTCGCCGCACCTTTTTGGAGAAAATTTGATGCTGACTTTAGTGAGTGAAACCATTGATACACCGCTCGGTGAACTAGAAATTGTCACCGATCAGCAGGGGCAACTGCGCGCGTTGGAGTGGGCTGATTTTCATCATCGTCTCCTGCAATTACTGGTCCGTCACTACGGTGTCGCGGTTTCACCCAAGGAGATGGGCAGCAAGATTACGTTATCTGGCGCAAAAACCAGTTTCAGCCTTAATCAGGATAGCGTTGATGCTGCCGTTCGTCAGAGGATCCAGGATTATTTCTCTGGGGATTTACATGCCATTGACTCTCTGCCCGTGGCGACCGCCGGGACAGAATTTCAGCGCAGAGTGTGGCAAATGCTGCGCACGATCCCCTGTGGACAAATCATGACATACGGACAAATGGCGGCAAAATTAGACAACCCCGGCGCATCAAGAGCAGTCGGGCTGGCAAACGGTTCGAATCCTATAAGTGTGGTAGTGCCCTGTCACCGGGTGATCGGCAGCAACGGTGCCCTGACCGGCTATGCGGGTGGCGTGGACAGGAAAAAGTGGTTATTGATTCATGAGGGTTATTTGAAAAGTCCACAAAAATCACTTTTTTAATGAATTAAAGTCATTCTAAATCTTATTGATTCTCGATTGGCCTTTTTTGTTGTTCAAGATCAAATAATAATAAAAAAAACCTCTTAAAAATCGGGGTTTTTTATCAATTCGCCCTTTTCGCCTAATTGCCCTACTTATCAATTCCGGCAAAAGATGTTAAAATTGACCCATATCAATATTGCCAGAGTGAATCTTATGATCCCGGAAAAACGTATTATTCGTCGTATCCAATCTGGTGGTTGTGCCATCCACTGCCAGGATTGCAGCATTAGCCAGCTGTGTATTCCTTTCACCCTTAATGAACATGAGCTGGATCAGCTCGATAACATTATCGAAAGGAAGAAGCCGATCCAAAAAGGTCAGGCGCTGTTCAAGGCGGGCGATGAGTTGAAATCCCTGTATGCCATCCGTTCCGGGACCATCAAGAGCTACACCATCACAGAACAGGGTGATGAGCAAATCACCGGTTTTCATCTGGCAGGTGATTTGGTCGGTTTCGATGCCATTGGGGGCTTACAGCACCCAAGTTTTGCTCAGGCACTAGAAACATCAATGGTTTGCGAAATACCGTTCGAAACCCTGGATGACCTCTCCGGTAAAATGCCAAATTTGCGTCAGCAAATTATGCGTTTAATGAGCGGAGAAATAAAAGGCGACCAGGATATGATTCTGCTGTTGTCGAAGAAAAATGCTGAAGAGAGATTGGCGGCATTTATTTACAATCTCTCCCGCCGTTTTGCCGAACGTGGTTTTTCTCAGCGCGAATTCCGCCTGACCATGACCCGTGGCGACATCGGTAATTATCTGGGTTTGACTGTAGAAACCATCAGCCGTTTGTTAGGGCGTTTCCAGAAATCAGAAATGCTGAGCGTTAAAGGCAAATATATTACGATTGAGAATCATGCCTTGCTTTCTCAATTGGCCGGTCAATCCGTCGCCGTTACCGCATAACCCTATTGGTCGGATTTTCAAAAGCAATAATTTGTTGATCCGACTCAATTTCTCCGCTGTCCGATTACTTAATCTTGGTTTACTCTGTACTTAATACACTGAGCTATAACGCTGTTCAATCACAGGTGTTAAGGAGTCCCCCCATGGCTAAGTATCAGAATATTTTGGTCGCAATCGACCCCAATCAGGACGACCAGCCCGCGTTGCGTCGTGCAGTTTATTTGGTCCAGAGAAACGGCGGGCGCATCAAAGCCTTCCTGTCGATTTATGATTTCTCCTATGAAATGACCACAATGCTCTCCCCTGACGAACGGTTAGCCATGCGGCAAAGCGTGATTAACGAGCGTGAGGCGTGGATTGCCGAGCAGTGCCACTACTATGTTGAAGCGGGTATTCCGATTGAAATCAAAGTGGTCTGGCACAATAAACCTTTCGAAGCCATCATTCAGGAAGTCCTCAACGGCCAGCACGATCTGTTACTGAAAATGGCTCATCAGCATGACCGTCTTGAATCTGTGATCTTCACCCCAACCGACTGGAATTTGCTACGCAAATGCCCTTGCCCGGTGTGGATGGTAAAAGACCAGGCATGGCCGGAAAGTGGAAAAGCGCTGGTGGCGGTGAATCTCTCCAGTGAAGAGCCTTATCATGATCCGCTCAATATTAAGCTGGTAAAAGAAACCATTGAGCTGGCCGGGCACGTTAATCAGACTGAAGTGCATCTGGTCGGTGCTTACCCTGTGACTCCCATCAATATCGCCATCGAGTTACCCGACTTTGACCCAAGTGTTTATAACGACGCCATTCGCGGTCAGCATTTAATCGCTATGAAAGCACTGCGGCAAAAATTCCACCTCGACGAAAAATTTACCCACGTAGAAAAAGGCCTGCCTGAAGAGGTGATCCCTGACCTGGCAGAACATCTGCAAGCCGGCGTGGTGGTGATCGGCACGATTGGGCGCACAGGATTATCCGCGGCGTTTCTTGGCAATACCACCGAACAGGTGATCGACCATCTGAAATGTGACCTGCTGGCCATTAAGCCTGATGATTTTGAATGCCCTCTTACGGCGGAAGATGTCGAAGAGCACGACGACGAATAACCGTCGTTATCACGGAATATGCACCCAAAGAAAAAGCCAGTTCATAATGAACTGGCTTTTTTTATCGCGAAGACGCGGTGAACTTTAAACGTAATACGGCGAATTAAAGTGCGCGAAGAATATTCTCTACGCTTTCCTTGGCGTCGCCAAACAACATCTGCGTGTTCTCTTTAAAGAACAGCGGGTTCTGAACGCCAGCGTAACCGGTATTCATTGAACGCTTGAAGACAATCACGTTCTGCGCTTTCCACACTTCCAGCACAGGCATACCGGCGATTGGGCTGCACGGATCTTCCTGGGCGGCCGGGTTAACGGTATCGTTCGCGCCAATCACCAGCACCACATCGGTGTCAGCAAAGTCGTCGTTGATTTCGTCCATTTCCAACACGATGTCATACGGTACGCGCGCTTCTGCCAGCAAGACGTTCATATGACCGGGCAGACGCCCTGCTACCGGATGAATACCGAAGCGGACTTTTATGCCCATCGCACGCAGTTTAGCCGTAATATCCTGCACCGGATATTGTGCCTGTGCGACCGCCATACCGTAGCCGGGAGTGATGATCACGGAGCTGGCACTTTTAAGCATTTCTGCCACATCTTCAGCACTGGCCTCGCGATATTCCCCCATTTCGTCTGCATCACCCGTTGAAGAGCCATCGGTGCCGAAACCGCCTGCAATCACGCTGATAAACGAACGGTTCATCGCTTTACACATGATAAAGGAGAGGATCGCACCGGATGAACCCACCAGAGCACCGGTGACGATCAGCAGGTCGTTGCTGAGCATAAAGCCCGCCGCCGCCGCCGCCCAACCGGAATAGGAGTTCAGCATAGACACCACGACCGGCATGTCTGCACCGCCGATGGATGACACTAAATGCCAGCCGAAGCCAAGAGCAATCAGGGTCATGATCAACAGTGAGAACACCTGCACGCCAACGCTGTCGGTACGAACAAAGGTGATCATCAGGACTAAAGAGGCAATCAACGCCACGAGATTCAATTTATGACGATGCGGCAGTGCCAGCGGCTTGGAAGAAAAAGTGCCGCGCAGTTTGCCGAACGCTACAATTGAACCGGTGAAGGTCACGGCACCAATGAAGATACCGAGGAACACTTCGGTCAGATGGATATTCTCCATCACCCGGTCCATCGGTACTGAGCCGTGATCCAGGTAGCTGTTAAAGCCGACCAGAACCGCTGCCAGACCGACAAAGCTGTGCAGAATAGCGACCAGTTCCGGCATTTGAGTCATTTCGACTTTACGTGCCAGATAGATACCAATCGCACCGCCAATCACCATCGCAATGATGATCCAGCCCACGTTGCCTGAGTCAGGCCCGAGGATGGTGGCAATCAATGCAATGGCCATCCCGGTCACACCGAAAATATTGCCCTGTTTAGATGTTTCGTGTTTTGACAATCCAGCCAGGCTGAATATGAACAGAATAGCGGCAACGATATAGGCTGCTGTAACTAATCCCCCAGACATATGTTATCCCTCAGTTCTTACGAAACATCTTCAGCATGCGCTGAGTGACGGTGAATCCGCCGAAAATATTGATACTGGCAATGAGTACTGCAATAAATGACAAAACGCTAACCCAGCCGCCATGACCAATTTGCAATAATGCGCCAACGACGATAATTCCTGAAATGGCATTGGTGACTGACATCAGCGGCGTATGTAACGCATGACTCACATTCCACACCACGTAGTAACCCACCACGCAAGAGAGCGCGAACACGGTAAAGTGAGACAGGAACTCTTTCGGTGCGACATTCGCCAGCCAGCCAAACAGAATGATGGCCACGGCCATAATGATGTATTTGGTGTAAGGCGAAGAGGGTTTGGCTTCTACTTTTGGCAACGGCTCCGCTTTTTTGGCCTGAGGCTGCGCGGAGACTTGAATCGGTGGCGCAGGCCAGGTCACTTCACCCGCTTTCACTACAGTCACGCCGCGCACCACGGTATCTTCGAAATCGATTTCGATATTGCCGTCTTTCTCTTTGCACAACAGTTTCAGCAGGTTCACCAGGTTAGTGCCATAAAGCTGTGAAGACTGTGTCGGCAGACGGCTTGGCAGATCGGTATAACCGATGATCTTCACGCCGTTGTCTGTCGTTGTGATTTTATCCGCTACGGTCAGTTCGCAGTTACCACCGGTTTGCGCAGCCAGATCGACGATCACGCTGCCGGGTTTCATCGACGCCACCATCTCTTTGGTGATGAGCTTCGGTGCCGGACGGCCTGGAATTAACGCGGTGGTGACAATAATGTCCACTTCAGCCGCTTGTGCAGCAAACAAGGCCATTTCGGCTTTGATGAAGGCTTCAGACATGACTTTCGCATAGCCGTCGCCGCTGCCTGCTTCTTCTTCGAAGTCCAGTTCAAGGAACTCCGCGCCCATACTCTGAACCTGCTCTTTAACTTCAGGGCGGGTATCAAAAGCACGAACAATGGCGCCGAGGCTGCCCGCCGCACCGATGGCGGCCAGACCGGCGACACCGGCACCGATAATCATCACTTTCGCAGGGGGGACTTTACCGGCGGCGGTGATTTGCCCGGTGAAGAAACGGCCGAACTCATGGGCAGCTTCCACAATCGCGCGGTAACCGGCGATGTTCGCCATCGAACTCAGAGCATCTAAAGACTGCGCACGCGAGATGCGAGGAACCGAGTCCATCGCCATTGCCGTAATATTGCGCGCGGCGAGTTGCGAAATAAGCTCTGGATTTTGCGCAGGCCAGATAAAGCTCACTAACGTGGTGCCTGCCTGCAATTTTTGAATTTCATCGCCTTCGGGTGCATTGACCTTAAGCACGATATCGGACTGCCAGACGTCATCTCCGCTGACAATCTCAGCACCCGCTTCCTTATAGGCCGCGTCATCAAAACTGGCCAGTTTCCCGGCACTTTGCTCAATGGCGACCGTGAAGCCGAGTTTTAGCAGCTGTTCTACCGTTTTCGGCGTGGCTGCAACTCTGGCTTCATTGGTCAACCGCTCTCTTGGTACACCAATACGCATAGTATTCCCTTCACCCTTTTCATTGATGATCAGTGTCATCGACATAACATTGCTATTTAAGACCTGTGAATTCTTACCGTACTGAAACTGTTTTATCAGGCCATTTATAACCTACTGAATTTCTAATCAATAATCTACGTATCACAACGATAGTCAGAGAATTAATTAACAATTCAACGCGACAGGTCATAAAGCTGCTGCAAAGCCGGTAAAACACCGACTCAAAAATCTTTTTTTTGAAAGAATTGCCGCATCTATCACTTTGCCCTTCTCACCTTAACCCGTGCGGGATAAGCATAAAAGTTAGAAAATAGTGAATAATTAACATTTATTTCACTACTTGGATTATTCAATAAACTTATATAAGTTATGAATTGAAAAAAAAGTGACACAGCTAGCGGTTACCGACATCGCGATTGACATAAATTACTGAGACACTCGGTATTGTTACATGCAATAATCGGCCGCTAACCTGTTACACATCAAGAATTCAGCACGTTTCAACATTACTGCGCAAGGTGAAAGGATTTTTTATGAAGCTGACCAAAACGATCATCGCATCGGCCCTGTGTTTAACTCTAACGGCTATTTCCGCGTTGTCAGCAGCACAGGCAGCCCAGGAAATCTCCCCAGAAAAAGCAGCCGCCATCAAACCCTTTGATCGCATTGTTGTTTCCGGTCGTTTTAACGCGCTCGGCGATGCGGCTGATGCCGTTTCCCGCCGCGCTGATGCGCTGGGTGCAGATTATTTTTACATTCAAGATACCAATAGCTCAGGTAACAGCGGTAACTGGCGTGTCGTCGCGGACATTTATAAAAAAGATGCGGCCGAAGTCAGCAAGAAAACCACTTACCGTGAAATCAATGGCGTAAAAGAATTACCAAAAGAAGAAGCCTACCTGATCGAGCCTTATGACACCGTGACTGTCAGCGGTTTCTACCGCAGCCAGCCAGATGTTACCGATGCCATCAGTAAAGCAGCGAAAGAGAAAGGGGCCTACTCCTTCTTCATCGTTCGCCAAATTGATGCCAACGGCGGCGGCAATCAATACATCACGGCTTTCATCTATAAGAAAGATGCAGCAAAACGTGTCGTTCAGGATGCGGATGCTATCCCTGCTGATTCTGAAGCCGGTAAAGCAGCATTAGCTGCCGGTGGTGCAGCGGCGAAGAAAGTTGAGATCCCGGGTGTGGCTTCTTCCAGCAGCCCAAGCCGTGACGTGGGTCGCTTCTTTGAAACGCAATCATCTACCGGTCAGCGTTATACCGTGACTGCGACGAATGGCGCGAAGATTCAGGAAGTGAATGACGTGACTGCTGCACAGATGGTGCCGTTTGACTCGATAACGTTCACCGGTCACTTTAACAGCGTGACGGATGTATCGCAGGAAGTCGGTAACCGTGGGGCCGCGAAAGGGGCGAAGTTCTACCACGTGACCCGTCAGTGGCAGAATAAGAGTGGTGGTAACCTGACAGTCAGTGCTGACTTGTTCAAGTAACCCTTTCTCAAGTATGACGTAATAACAAAAGGCAGCCAGTGGCTGCCTTTTTGCTACGTTTTTTCACATGACTAAAACAAATCATAGCGCACTGAAAAAGACGCTAAAATTTAATGCTGCGCGGGCATTTGCAGGATTTGTACCAATAAGATTTCATTACTTTGGGACAACTGAAGCAAATGTTTGCATTCAATTTTTATTGCCGTCAGTTGTTCATCATTCAGGGCGTAGGGCAGATGAATTTCAATGGCATAGAACCCTTGCTGCTCAGCCAGTTCTATCAGACGCACGATATTTGTTTCATCGCTAACCTGAGTAGACACCACCTGAAGCGCCAGTGCCCGTAAACTTTCCTGCTTCGATTTTTCCTGCGAAGTGCGCGACTTGAGAACCATGCCAAAAAACGGCATTACGCCATAAATCGCATCGAGAAAGCTCCAGTGCTTTTTGCACGATGCTGACAAATATTCCATATAGTCAAAAGACGCTTTTTCACTGCGCACATCGGGTACCAGGCGAGTTTCGCTCATCCCCTATTCCTCTCCAGGCCAGTGTTAGCACGGTTAAACGCACGAAGAATGATTAGGATTTTTATAATCTAACCATATATATAACGTTGAGCCTATTCATCTCTATAATGGCATATTTTACTGACACTACGCCAGTCAGTTCAGGCGCTTTAATCATGTGGTTTTCGTCGCATGAAACCATTTCGTTAAGGTACTATTGGGATGTAGTTAAAGCCTGTTTCATTAGGTTAATACCACGTGACTGTTTTGCTTGATTAACAGCCTAAATTGAGAAATTGTTAACTATTGTCTGCTTTTCATCGTTTCTGTCTGTAAAAGGTCGGTAAACTCTGAAAAACTGTCACTTTCTATTATGCATATCTCATCGTTGCCACATAATTTCTTGGGCGACGCTGATCACCGGACTTACAAGCAGCAAGCCAATGAATAAAATCGTTTTTGTGGAAGATGATGCAGAAGTCGGCAACCTGATTGCCGCCTATTTAGGTAAACATGATATTGACGTATTAGTCGAACCCCGCGGTGACACAGCACAGGACCGCATTGCACTGGAAAAACCCGACCTGGTGCTACTCGATATCATGCTCCCCGGTAAAGACGGCATGACATTATGTCGCGATCTCCGCCCAACATATAACGGCCCTATCGTCCTGCTGACCTCGCTCGACAGCGACATGAATCATATTTTGTCATTGGAAATGGGCGCTAACGATTACATTTTGAAAACCACCCCGCCGGCGGTGTTACTCGCCCGCCTGCGCCTGCATCTGCGCCAACACGCGCCGCAATCTGCCGGCGATGATAAACCTGTCAAACCACTACAAGGCGGCAACGCCCTGCACTTCGGCCAGTTGTGTATTGACCCGGTAAACCGCGAAGTCACGCTGGTTGATGAGACGATTATTCTTTCGACATCAGACTTCGATTTGCTGTGGGAACTGGCTACTCACGCCGGGAGAATTATGGATCGCGAGGCGTTACTGCTTAACCTGCGCGGCGTAAGCTACGACGGACTGGATCGCAGTATTGATGTGGCGATATCCCGCCTGCGCCGTAAGCTTTACGACAACGCGCTCGAGCCTTTCCGTATAAAAACCGTGCGCAATAAAGGCTATCTGTTTGCACCGAATGCCTGGGAGAAAGGCGAAGAATGAAAAAGCTGTTCATCCAGTTTTTCCTCCTGTTGCTGGTCTGTTTTCTGGTGATGTCGATGCTCGTCGGCCTGGTGTACAAAGTCACCGCCGAACGCACCGGTCGGCAATCAATGAATGACCTGATGAAAAGCTCGCTCTATTTGATGCGCAGCGAATTACGTGAAATTCCAATTAAAGACTGGAATAAAACCATTAATACGCTAGACCTCAATCTGTCATTTAAATTGCATATTGAACCGCTGGGAAAACGCGTACTGTCCCCTGAGATGGATAAGCGCCTTAAAGACGGTGAAATTATCGCATTGGATGATGAATACACGTTCATTCAACGCGTACCTCGCAGCCATTACGTGTTAGTGGTTGGGCCAATTCCGTACCTATTTTACATGCATGAAATGCGCATTCTGGACCTGTGCCTGATGATGGTCATTGGCCTGTCACTGGCGTTTCCGGTGTTTCTTTGGATGAGCCCGCACTGGAAAGATCTGGTTAAACTGGAAAACTCGGCCCAGCGACTGGGTAATGGCTATCTGGATGAACGCACCAACTTTGACTCCAGTTCCAGTCTTAATCGACTGGGGATTGCGTTCAACCAGATGGCGGACAACATCAACACCCTGATTGCCAGTAAAAAACAGTTGATCGACGGTATCGCCCACGAATTGCGCACTCCGCTGGTCCGGCTGCGTTACCGGTTAGCCATCAGCGAAAATCTACCCGAAGTCGAGCAGCAGGCAATTAACCGCGATATTGGTCAGCTTGAAGCGCTAATTAATGAACTACTGACCTATGCCCGGCTTGACCGCCCACAGGTGGCACTGAATCTGGAAAAAGTTAACCTCGCCGATTGGCTGACCGATAAAGTAGATGACTTCAGTCTGATCAATTCTGACCGGGACATTGCGCTGTCGGTGCCGCAAAATGTTGATTTCGGCGGCGTGGACTTACGCCTGATGGAGCGAGTGTTAGACAACCTGGTGAACAACGCTCTGCGCTACGCCGACAAGCATCTGCGGATCAGCCTGTGGCTGGAAGGTGATGAAGCGAATTTACAGGTGGAAGACGACGGCCCCGGCATTCCGGCAGAAGAGCGTCATCGAATATTTGAGCCTTTTGTTCGTCTTGATCCCAGCCGTGACCGTGCCACTGGCGGTTGTGGCCTCGGCCTGGCGATTGTCCACTCTATCGCCGTTGCCTACCAGGGCCGTGTCAGCGTCGATGCCAGCCCTTCCCTTGGCGGCGCCTGCATCCGTTTCACCTGGCCTGTCAAAGCTGTTTTTAATCTGAATGTAGAACCACGCTAAATCTCAACATCCGAAGGGAGTAAATAATGACAACAGCCTATTCACAACTGCGTAGCACCTTCGCCCGTTTATCCCGCTTCAGCCATTTGTCCGCCATCGCTGGCTGGGACATGGCCGCGATGATGCCGCCTGCCGGGAGTCAGGCCCGTTCAGAAGCGCTGGCCGAACTGAGCGTTCTTTCTCACCAAATCCTCACGGCTAAACAGGTTGGAGAGTGGCTGGAACAGGCAGGAAATGAAGATCTCAATGACGTTGAACAAGCCAATCTGCGGGAGATGCGCCGTCAGTATCAGCAATCGGCCTTATTGCCGGAAAGTCTGGTGCAGGAAAAATCGCTGGCGGGTGCCCGCTGCGAGCATGCATGGCGTATACAGCGTAAAGCCAATGACTGGGAAGGCTTCTCAGAAAACTTGCGAGAAGTGGTACGTCTTAGCCGTCAGGAAGCCAAATTACGGGCCGACGCTGCCGGGATTAGCCGATATGACGCCTTGCTGGACATGTACGAACCGGGTATGACCTCAAAGAAACTGGATGTCCTCTTTGGCGATTTGAAAACCTGGCTGCCACAACTGCTGCAAAACGTGGTGGAAAAACAGAAGTCTGAGTCCTGCATTGCACTGGCCGGGCCTTTTGATATTGAAAAACAGCGTCAGCTGGGCTTGGCAGTCATGGGCCGTCTGGGGTTTAATTTTGACGCCGGTCGTCTGGATGTCAGCGCCCACCCGTTCTGCGGCGGCGTGCCTCAGGATGTCCGCATCACCACCCGTTACAATGAAGATGAATTTCTCAGCGCCATGATGGGTGTGATCCATGAAACCGGTCATGCGCGCTATGAGCAAAACCTGCCTAAAGAGTGGCTTGGTCAGCCAGTATCTAATGCCCGCTCAATGGGCGTGCATGAATCACAAAGCCTGTTATTCGAAATGCAACTCGGTTGTAGCGCGCCTTTCCTGAAATCCGTTTATCCGCTGGTCATCGCCCAGTTCGGTGAGCGCCAGGGGCTGGATGAGAGCAACTTCATCAAACTCAATCAGCGTGTTCAACCAGGCTTTATTCGCGTTGATGCCGATGAAGTCAGCTATCCGGCGCACGTGATTTTGCGTTATGAAATTGAAAAAGCGCTGATCGACGGTGAGATTGAAGTCGACGATATTCCTGCTTTGTGGGGGCACAAAATGAAGGAGTATCTCGGCATTGATACCACCGGCAATTACCGTGATGGCTGCATGCAGGATATTCACTGGACCGACGGCGGGTTTGGCTACTTCCCGACGTACACACTGGGTGCCATGTATGCTGCACAACTGTTCCAGTGCGCCAATAACGCGATCCCTACCCTGCAGGATGATATTGCCCGCGGCGACCTGACCGCCCTGTTCCAGTGGTTGCAGCAAAACATCTGGCAGCACGGCAGCCGCTTCAGCACAGATCACTTGATTAAGAACGCCACTGGCGAAACGTTGAACCCGGCCTATTTCCGCAAGCACCTGGAAAGCCGTTATCTTTAAGTGCGCTGTTGCAAAGCGGGTTTGATTTGAGCGCCCGCTCCCAATAAAGGCCCGAGCAATGGCGGGCCTTTGTTATTTTCTGAATTCATCTCCCTTTCTGCTAAGAATCGTCTCAATAAATCTGTCAGATCCCCCTGTTTCACAAAGATTTTCAGGCTTGCAGAGAGCTAATGTATACAAAGTATTATGTATGTTGTAACTAAATTGGAGATTTATACGGTACATGAGATACTTTATTGAGATTAGTGAATTGATTTTAAAGGATTATAGGGTTTGTACATAAGGTTACACGCCGACACCATTCACTCACTTACAAAGCGTTCTTCCAGGCCTAGTATTCTTCTACCGACCCCGCAGTGGGGTGGACACATAAACAAACATTCTGAGGAATTTAACATGAAAAAAGTATTAGCTCTGGTTGTTGCCGCTGCAATGGGTCTGTCTTCTGTTGCTTTCGCTGCTGAAACTACCGCGACTCCAGCTCCTGCAGCTGCTGCTTCTACTACTGCTGCACCAGCTGCCAAAGCACCTGCTAAGCACGTAGTTAAAAAAGCAAACAAGAAACCAGCTCAGAAAGCTCAGGCTGCCAAGAAACACAAAAAACACGCTAAGAAAGCAGCCGCTCCAGCTGCACAGAAAGCACAGGCTGCTAAAAAACCTGTGAAACAAGTTAAAAAAGCAGCGCCAGTAGCTCAGAAAGCTCAGGCTGCTAAAAAACACGTGAAACATGCTAAAAAAGCTGCACCAGTAGCTCAGAAAGCTCAGGCCGCTAAAAAACACGTGAAACACGCTAAAAAAGCTGCACCAGCTGCAAAAGCAACTCCAGCAGCATAAGTAAAACGTCTTAGTGAGGGTATCTCCTCACCGCTTTAAAGACTGATTATCTAACACCCGGTTCGCCGGGTGTTTTTTTCTCCAGTTTTAATCTTGAGGTATTGATGGAAGATGCTGCGCCGATACCTGTTTGAAATCACCCTGAGCGCCCTGATCCTCTGTGGCCTTATCACTTTGTTCTTCTATTTATAAATCATCCGTTCCACACCACGTTTTTTCGAATAAAGCGTTCTAAAGATTGCGAAAATCAGCACGATATCTACGTCGAATGTTGCAAGCATCTAAAATCACTCCATAATTAACGATTCAAGGGATTTCCCTGTCTTCAAGGTCAGAATGTTATGCGCATCGCGTTACCTTATGTTTTGTGCTTTTTCTGTTTCGCCCTTCCCTCTGCTCATGCCGATGTTCCTGAGCCGGATTCCGACGCACCCGTTATTAGCCTAAAAGAAAAAACAGCGCTGTTTTTTGGTCATGACCAACGGACACCCGTTGCCGATGCCCGCCAGTGGCCATGGCAAGCGATTGGTCAGATAGAGACTCAAAGTGGAAATTTATGTACTGCGACATTGATTTCAAAACATCTTGTACTGACGGCCGGTCACTGCGTGCTGGCGCCTCCAGGCAAGATTGATAAAGTCGTGGCCCTGCGCTTTATTTCTCACCATCAAAAATGGCGCTATCAGGTGACGGCGCTGGAAACCTTAGTTGACCCGAAACTCGGTAAAAAACTTAAAGCAGACGGTGACGGTTGGATTGTTCCACCCAAAGCCGCCCCCTTTGATTTTGCGCTGGTCCGTCTGACCGATACCAATATTGCCTTGCCGATCACCCCGCTTCCTCTCTGGGAAGGCAGTCGTGATGAGCTGACCGCGGCGTTAAAACAGAATGGCAGGAAAGTGACTCAGTCGGGATATCCAGAAGATCATCTGGATGATTTGTACAACCATCAGGATTGTTTAGTCACCGGATGGGCACAACCGGGCGTGCTTTCACACCGTTGCGATACGCTGCCGGGCGACAGCGGTTCACCGTTGTTACTGAAAACTGGCGATAAATGGTCACTGATTGCCATTCAGAGTTCGGCGCCTGCAGCCCAGGACCGCAATCTGGCAGACAACCGCGCCCTCGCAGTTCCATCGATTCGCGATGCCCTCAATAAGCTTTCCTCTGGCGTGGTGAGTGCCAGCGAGGTAAAAACGACACCTTAGAGACAAACTAGCGTGAAAAGCCCTAAACCTCTATAAGAGGTCTGGGGCTTTTTGGGGCAGAATTTAAACCTGACTCATTACGCTAATTGCTCCATGGTCTGCAAAATACGCTTATCTGAAATCGGGTATGGCGTTCCCAATTGCTGCGCAAAGTAACTCACGCGCAACTCTTCAATCATCCAGCGAACTTCTTTCACTTCTTCACTTTGCTGGCGCACAGGCGGCAATTTATTCAACCACTGTTGCCACATTTTCTGTACATGCTCGACCTTCAGCATCTGCGCACGATCGCGGTGAGGGTCAACCGGCAGTTTATCCATGCGCTTTTCGATAGCATTGAGATAACGCAGCGTGTCCGGCAAGCGTTTCCAGCCATTTTGCGTCACAAATCCGCGATAAATCAGCCCGGACATCTGGCTCTTAATGTCAGACAGTGCCAGCGCCATGGTCATATCAATCCGGCCTTTCAGGCGCTTATTGATACTGAATACCGCCGTCAGAATTTGCTCAACCTGTACTGCAATCTGCACTACGGCTTCATTAAGGTGCCCACGAACATGTTCATGCAGGCGGGCAAACGCTTCCTCTTTCCACACCAGTCCGCCGCTTTGCGCGATAAGCTTGTCAATCCCGCAGGCGATGCAGTCGTCAATGAGATCCAGTACTTTGCCGTACGGGTTAAAGTAGAGCCCGAGTTTAGCTTTATTGGGCAGTTTTTCATGCAGGTACTTGATAGGTGATGGAATATTCAGCAGTAACAGGCGGCGAAGCCCCGCCCGCATGGCCTGCTGCTGCTCGAGTTCGCTGTCGAACAAACGGATAGCGATACTGTCTTTGGTATCAACCAGCGCCGGATAGGCTTTCACTTCATAGCCACCGCGCTTTTGTTCATACTTCTCCGGCAGCGTGCCGAAGCTCCAGACATGTAAATCGCTCTGCTCGATACCGTCGTCAGCCACCGCAGACAGCGTCTGTTGTACCTGTTCCTTCAGACCCGCCTTCAGTACCGTCAGATCTTTGCCTTCACGCAGCGTCTTGTTTTTGTCATCCAGAATACGGAATGTCATTTTAAGATGATCAGGTACCTGCTCAAGTTGCCACTCATCGCGTGACACCGTCACGCCACTCATCTTACGCAGTTCGCGCTCCATGGCTTCCAGCAGCGGTAATTCAAAGGGCTTAATACGACCGAGCAAAGCGTCAGCGTAATTGGGTGCCGGCACGAAGTTACGGCGGACCGGTTTTGGTAACGACTTAATCAATGCCATGATCAATTCACGGCGAATGCCCGGAATTTGCCAGTCAAACCCCTCTTCACTCACCTGATTCAGCAGCGGCAACGGAATGTGTACCGTGACACCATCAGCGTCAGTACCCGGCTCGAACTGATAGGTCACGCGCAGTTTAATGTTGCCCTGATGCCAGAAATTCGGGTAATCGAGCGCGCTGATATTACCCGCCCCCTCTTTGATCAACATGCTTTTTTCGAAATTCAGGCTGTCTTGTGGCTGGGTTTTCCACCAGGTATCAAAATGTCGCCCTGACACCACCTCCTGACCGATACGCTGTTCGTAAAACAGGAATAGCGTCTCTTCGTCCACCAGAATATCGCGGCGACGGGACTTGTGCTCCAGCTCTTCAACTTCAGTACGGAGTCGCAAATTGGCGCGGAAGAACGCATGACGCGTCTGCCAGTCCCCCTCCACCAACGCATGACGAATAAACAGATCACGGGACACCACGGGGTCGATAGTGCCGTAATTGACTTTACGGGCCGCCACAATCGGCAGGCCAAACAGGCTGACTTTTTCGGTCGCCATCACCGCGCCCTGTGCTTTTTCCCAGTGCGGTTCGCTGTAACTGCTTTTCACCAAATGTTGAGCCAGTGGCTCAATCCATTCAGGTTCTATACGGGCGCCAATGCGGCCCCACAGGCGGCTGGTTTCCACCAGCTCAGCAACCATGATCCATTTCGGCGGTTTTTTGAATAAACCAGAGCCTGGAAATATCGCAAAGCGCGCATTTCTCGCACCGGTATATTCGTGTTTATCGACGTCTTTTTGGCCGATGTGCGACAGCAGCCCGGTCAGTAACGCGCAGTGAATACTGCGGTAATCCGCCGGTTCGCTGTTGACCGGCAGACCGAGCTCTTTTACCACCTGACGCAGCTGGGTGTAGATATCCTGCCATTCGCGCACACGCAGATAGTTGAGGTAATCACTGCGGCACATCTTGCGGAACTGCGCAGAAGTGAGTTCTTTCTGCTGCTCTTTCAGGTAATCCCACAGGTTCACAAACGCCTGGAAATCCGAGTCTTTATCGGCAAAGCGGCGGTGTTTTTCGTCCGACGCCTGCTTTTTGTCTGCCGGACGTTCACGTGGGTCCTGAATCGACAGCGCGGCGGTGATGATCATCACTTCGCGCACGCAGCCATTTTTACGCGCCTCCAGCACCATACGGGCCAGACGCGGATCCACCGGCAACTGAGCCAACTGGCGACCTGATGGCGTCAGTGTATAGCGGCCATCCTGCGCATTGTTAATCGCTCCCAGCTCTTCCAGCAGCTTTACGCCATCTTGGATATTGCGGTTATCCGGCGCTTCCACAAACGGGAAGGCGGCAATGTCGCCGAGCCCCAGCGAGGTCATCTGCAAAATGACCGAAGCTAAGTTAGTACGCAGAATTTCCGGGTCGGTAAATTCCGGGCGTGAGAGGAAATCCATCTCGGAGTAAAGGCGGATACAGATGCCTTCCGAGACGCGTCCGCAACGCCCTTTACGCTGATTAGCAGAGGCTTGCGATACCGGCTCGATGGGCAGACGCTGCACTTTGGTACGGAAACTGTAGCGGCTGATGCGCGCCGTACCCGGATCGATAACATATTTGATGCCCGGTACGGTCAGCGAGGTTTCCGCCACGTTAGTTGCCAACACGATACGGCGGCCAGCATGCGACTGGAACACGCGGTTTTGTTCGCTGTTGGACAAACGCGCGTACAGCGGGAGGATTTCGGTATGCGGTAAGTCAAGCTTGGTGAGCGCATCGGCGGTATCACGAATCTCACGCTCACCACTCATAAAGATCAGAATATCTCCGGCACTTTCGCGGCCCAGTTCGTCCACAGCATCAAAAATGGCCTGCAGTTGGTCGCGATCGGTATCGTCAGCATCATCCACCACCGGGCGATAGCGCACATCCACCGGATAGGTGCGCCCGGAGACTTCAATGATCGGCGCATTGTTGAAATGTTTAGAAAACCGCTGCGGGTCGATGGTGGCCGAGGTAATAATCACTTTCAGATCAGGGCGCTTGGGCAGCAACTGACGCAAATAACCGAGAATAAAGTCAATATTCAGGCTGCGTTCGTGCGCTTCATCGATGATCAGCGTGTCATATTGCATCAACATGCGATCCTGTTGGATCTCCGCCAGCAAGATGCCGTCGGTCATCAGTTTCACCAAGGTGGTTTCGCTGACCTGATCGTTAAACCGCACTTTATAACCGACCGTGCCGCCGAGTGAGGTTTCCAGCTCATCGGCAATACGATTGGCCACGGTGCGAGCCGCTAAACGACGCGGCTGAGTATGACCAATCAGGCCAGTGATACCCCGGCCCAGCTCCATACAGATTTTCGGGATCTGCGTGGTTTTGCCCGAACCGGTTTCGCCCGCGATAATCACCACCTGATGATCACGGATGGCATTGAAGATGTCGTCTTTCTTCTGACTGACCGGCAGATTTTCGGGATAACTGATTTTTGGCCGTGATGCTTCACGCGCCCTGACCTTTTGCAGGCTTTGCGCAATCAAAGGTTCGAGTTCAGCGGTGAGTTTTTCCAGCGCCTGCGGATCCTGATTGGGTTTATTAAACAGCGCCTTGGCACCCTGCAAACGTCGTTGCAGGCGTTGTCGGTCACGTAGCATCAGCCCGTCTAGTTGCGCTGACAGTGCCGCGAGCGGAGATTTCACGTTCGGTATTCCTTGTTGCAAGTCAAACGACCAGAGCAGAAAGGCGCTCTGTCGGCTGAATTTGAAATGGTTTTAGGCGGGTTACAACATGCCTGTAGACCAATATGTTACCACAAGCTGTTGGGGATGCTGAAAAGTGGGCAGCCTGTAAAAGAACTGTTTTCCACTCGTTCAAATAATTCGAACGTAGCCCTCGAATTATTGCGCTATCACTGAATGACATTAGTGAATAAAGTGGGTTCCATTCACAGGGCATCCGCTCTTGCAACGCACTCAGTTAAGGATTTTCACATGAGCAAAGTACTGGTTCTGAAATCAAGTATTCTGGCGAACTTCTCTCAATCAAACCAACTGACCGACTATTTTGTCGCACAATATCAGGCCGCCCACAGCGGTGCACAGGTGACCGTACGTGACCTGGCAGCAGACCCAATCCCGGTTCTCGATGGTGAGCTGGTTGGCGCGCTGCGTCCTTCTGATGCTGCACTGACTCCGCGTCAGGAAGAAGCGCTGGCACTGTCCAATACCCTGATTGAAGAATTACAAGCTCATGACGTGATTGTTATCGCTGCGCCAATGTACAACTTCAATATCCCAACGCAGTTGAAAAACTACTTTGACCTGGTAGCCCGTGCCGGTGTGACGTTCAAATACACCGAAAAAGGTCCTGAAGGTCTGGTGAAAGGCAAACAGGTTATCGTTCTGACCAGCCGTGGTGGTATCCATAAAGACACCCCTACAGACCTGGTTGCACCGTACCTGTCTCTGTTCCTGGGTTTCCTGGGCATGACCGATGTAGAATTCATCTTTGCTGAAGGCATCGCTTACGGTCCAGAAGTGGCGACCAAAGCACAGGCAGCAGCAAAAGAAGCTATCGACGCCGCCATCAAACAAGTGGCTGCCGCGTAATTATCACATTCAGGAAAGATTATTACCCTCAAAATCTGTTGTCTAAGGTCCTTCCTGAAATTGTTGTGATAAAACCATTGCGCGCTGGAAAGCGCGCTTTTTTTAGCTATTTTTGCAACCACTGCCCATTAATACCCCGCACAAACTCGCCCTTTCCGGCTCTGGCCACCAGCTTTTGCCCTGCCAGTTTTGCCACATCGTCGGTGGTGACCTGATTATCCTGCGCCACCTGCTGATACTGCTGTTTACGTGCATCATTAATACGCGTTGCCAGCGCGACACTTTCCGCATCCTGTTTGACCGGTGCCAAATAACCGGACAGCGTTTCGCCCACGCGCCCTTGCTGCTTGGCGTCATTGAGCGTTAACGCGAACGCCTGGCTACAAAAGAGCAATCCTGTGGTCAGTAGCATGAGGCTGGTTTTTATAATAAATGTCCTGGACATACACACTCCTAGAACAAATTGCTTTGATTTTTGAGCAGATTCTCAACGTCTTTATCCACTTTGATATGGATCTCATGCTCGATTTTGACGTTCATATTGATGGTGATCGGCTCTTTGGGGGCTGCCAGTTCTATACGCGGCACGCAGCCATTGAGCAGCAGAACTGACAACGCCAGACAGGTACAGACCGACGTGCGGTAAGCAAATAGCGGCTTCATTGTGGGGTCCTCAAATCAGTGTCCTTTTTAGCGTGGGAGGAAGTAGCATCAGGTTGATGAGACAGTGAATTCGCCGGGAGCGACATCCGCTGTTGCAGCATTTCCTGTAGGTTGTCGCCAAAGCGCAGGCTGCGCCACAGCTGATAAATATTTTCCTGATGGGTGTAATTGAGGATCACTTCGCGATCCTTTTTGTCTGAGGTATTCGCCCCCATCACGTGGGAGCTCATGGTCAGTTCGCCGAGGTTATCCAGATTGACCTGCGCCTGCATCTGACGGATTTCCAGATAGTGGATCCACTCAATCACCAGCCGGTTAGCAATATTGCCACTCGCCATCGCCTCTGCGAATTGAGGGTCGAGTCTCAGCGTCAGCCAGCCGTCATTTTTAATCCAGCCGTTACGGATGATCCATTTCGGGTTATTGACGAACAGCGGCAACTCGCCGCTCACATTACCGGACATCACCAACTGTTTGGGTTTGAGCGCGGTGAACAGTTCACTTAAGTTAATTTTATCCAGTTTAAGCACCGCCGCGTCATGCTGTGGCATACGCAGCGTCGAGAGGCTGACGTGGCCGCGCAGCATATCCACGCCCAGATTACTGAGCGTCAGCGGCGTCTGTTCGCTCCACGGATAACTGCCTTGCAGGTCGGCGGTAATATTTTCCAGTTTGCTAAGATTATTCACTTCGCGGATACGCAGCATCACCGGTTCTTTAACACCCAGCGTCCAGATTTGATTTTTCAGCCGGTATGAGAGGCTGAAATCCATCCCGCTAAGGTCACCGTCCTGTAACCACATCCCCCCGTTTTTCACGACCCAGTGTCCACCCGCGACAAAACCCTGACCCCGCGCCATCGAAAATGCAGACTGCGCATAGAAAGAGCCTTCACGCAGTTTGACGGCCAGATCTGGCGTCAGCAGCGACTGAAATGACGTCAGTTGCTGTTTGGGCCACCAGCCCTCACCGCGCAGGCGTTCGCCATCCCAGCGGCCATGCAGACGAATCGGCCCGATAGGTTTCGCATCGAGCATTCCGCGCAGGTTAAAGCTGCGGGGATCAGTACCGGCCAATTGCAGTGTCAACTCGGCAGGCGGCAGATAGCCACCGTTCTCCAGCGCAATCTTTTTCGCCACCAGCTTGATCGCCCCGGCAAATTGAAGGGGCAAGGCAGGCAGTTGATCCTGATAACGCGCAGGCAGCGGGCGTCGCCACGTCAGTGGTTTCTCCAGCGTCAAACGCGGTGCATCGACATCCACCAGACCGTAATGCAGCCGGTTGAAACCGGTTGATAACGACGTCAGGGTGATCAGATTATCGTGCCAGCGGCCTTTACCGGACATATCCCACTGACCGGCCAGCGGCGGCAGTTTGCCGTTGCCCCAATAGTTGAAGTCCCACTGCCCCTGATCCGGCCAGAACTTTTGCGACTTACCGTTAAGATGCAGGTCAAATGCGCCCCAGTAGCTGTCGCGGGCTTTCACAATAGCCTGTAACGGGCCACTCACGCCTTCGGCTGAAACCTTCACACCGGCCAGCGGCCAGCGCGCATCCTGCAATGTCAGTTCGGGGGTCGGTTTCCCCCACACGCGCAACAACGCTCCACTGCGTAATGCAAGCTGAGGGTTGAGCACCGACCCGGAAAGGGTGCCGGGTAAAGAGGCACTCATCGACGTCGACTGCAAGTTAGCCTGTCCAGTAAGCTGGAAAACCAGATCGCTGTCGAGCAGACCGATTTTCCCCGGCCCCATGGTCAGTACCACGTTGGCTTTGCCGTTATGCCCGTGCGTCAGCACATTCAGGCGCGCAGCTATCTGGGTCTGATCGAACGTATCGCTCCAGTCGCTTAACGTCAGACTAACGCCACCGGAAAGAGGCTGCGCGGCATACGGCCAACGCCACTGCCCCTGAGTAATTTGTAACTGTTTCTCCTGCAACGCCCACGGCAGCGTGGCCAGCGGCTGCGTGTTGCCTTTTTCTGCCAGCGTCAGCACACCGGAGGTCTTTTGCCATTGCAGGGTGATATCCAGCGGATTCGGCACTTCGGCGGTTTGCATTTCGCCGTGCAGTTCACCGGTTTGAGGAAGCTGGTTGAAAGTCGCGGGTAAGGTCACTTTTCCGCTAAGTGAAAGCGGCACTTCGCTGCCCGGCGGTATCAGACTCAGCGAACTGATGGTCAGTTGCTGTTGGTTGTCGAGAGAGACGTCAAGTTTCAGCGCGTCTCCCTGCAAGGAAAGATGCTGAACCGCGCCGTCGTTCTGCAGATGTAACTCACCAGCATAGCGCTGCCACGGTGTCACCGACAGCTGGCGAACGATCACTGAACCGGCAGGCAACGAGTTCTGGATATCTGCCAGCGTCAGCGGTTTGCCGTCGGTACTGGCGGGCATGTTGCTCAGACAACGGGTATCCACGGTCAGAACATCCGCCTCTAACGCCCAGCGCCCGCGGTGCTTGCTCAACCGGGCATTGGTCGCCTGCGCCAGCATGCAATTCCCTGCCTGATAACTCAGACCAGGGAGCGATAACACGCCGTCCGACCAGCGGGGGGAAGCAGAAAGGCTCAGACTGGACCCTGCGGGAAGCCAGTGTTGGGCCAGGCCAGGCAGCCAACGCGGAACCGTTTTCCATAAAATCAGCGCCAGCAATAGCAGGATCAGCACGGTGGACAGACACACCAGCACAAAATTTCTCAGTCCTTTCCTCATGAAATGCCTTGTTTTTCACTAAACCGCTATAAGATACCATAATTAGAGTATCTACTTAAAAAGCCTCTCATGGAGAAACCTGATGAAACTGGCTGTCTACAGTACTAAAAATTACGACCGTAAATACCTCGAGCTGGTAAACCAGCATTACGGCTATGAGCTGGAATTTTTTGATTTCCTACTGACACCGCAGACAGCAAAAACCGCCATTGGCGCGGATGCTGTGTGTATTTTCGTTAATGATGATGGTTGCCGTGAAGTGTTGCAGGAGCTGAAAACGCTCGGCGTTAAAACGCTGGCGCTGCGTTGCGCAGGTTTTAACAATGTGGATCTGGACGCGGCCAAAGAACTGGGGATTTCTGTCGTGCGCGTCCCGGCGTATTCCCCGGAAGCGGTGGCTGAACACGCCGTGGGCATGATGATGTGCCTCAACCGCCATATTCACCGCGCCTATCAGCGCACCCGTGAAGCGAACTTCTCGCTGGAGGGGCTGATTGGTTTCAACATGTATCAGCGTACCGCCGGCATTATTGGCACCGGCAAGATTGGGGTCGCCACCATGCGTATTCTGAAAGGGTTCGGTATGCGTATTCTGGCTTATGATCCGTATCCAAGCCCGCTGGCCCTGGAGCTCGGCGCAGAGTATGTCGATCTCGACACGCTGTACGCGGAGTCAGACGTTATCTCCCTGCACTGCCCGCTGACGCCGGAAAATCACCATCTTCTCAATGCCACCTCTTTCTCCAAAATGAAAGACGGTGTGATGATTGTGAATACCAGCCGAGGCGCACTGCTTGACGCGACCGCCGCCATCGACGCACTGAAGAAACAGAAAATCGGCGCACTGGGGATGGACGTGTACGAAAACGAGCGCGACCTGTTCTTCGAGGACAACTCCAACGAAGTGATCCTCGACGACGTCTTCCGCCGTTTGTCGTCGTGTCACAATGTCCTGTTCACCGGTCACCAGGCATTTCTGACCAGCGACGCACTGACCAGCATTTCAGAAACAACGTTGATGAATGTGTCGCAGTTGGCAAAGGGTGAGCATTGCCCGAATGTGCTTTAGTTTTTAACTGGGCGGACTGCCCAGGCCTGCTTTTAAATCTTTAAATTCAACTTCAAGGTCGTGGGCTCGCCGCCCACACCGGCCTTAAACCTTGGGCCTGCTGCCCAAACCCGCCCAAGAGGAGGCGTAAACGCGCCTCCTCTTGGATCTCCTGCGTTTTTTAACTGCGCGCTATCGCTGAATCGGGATGGCCGTGTTCCAGCTACCGCTGTGATAGCCGCAAAATAGCGCCGCGTTGCGGTACCTTCATTTCGGGTTCGGACCAGCTCGCATAAAAACCGCTCGCCGTTTCTCACCTCTCATTCAGCGCCATTTTTGAATGCGGCCGAAGCTTCTTCAAATTCAAAATCGTCACTCTAATCGTCACTGTATTTGTCTTTAAAAATATCGAGGCCGCGTTCAAAACGACGTCGAGGGAGAGGCGCAAAACCGCGTGGGTTTTTACGCGGGTTGAAGCCCGAACTGAGAGGACCGCGCAGCGGCGGAGTTTGCGGCTATAACAGCGGCACCTGAAACACGGCCATTGTGACCTGCGCAGCTGCTGTTTTTAAAAAGCTCGGAGTCCAGAGGGCCGAGCGACTGCGGCCCTCTGGTCGGTGTGGGCCGACGCCCACGACCTTGACCTTGACCTTGAATTTGAAGTGGAATTTAAAGATTTAAAGCGGTCAAAGGCCGCAGACCTTTAATCATCATCCGGCGGTGCATCGCCCCTGCATCAGCGCGGCTTCCGAACACTGGCGGCCATTGGCCATCGAACACATACCGACATTGCTGCCGTCGAGCTGAGGGGCCAGACGTAATTGCCCACCCGCCATTGAACAGGCTGCATAGGCCGGGCTGTCCATATTCACGCTGTGGTTGCTGAGATTCACGCTGTTACCTTTCTGGGGAACGTCGGCTGAGTCGTCATGACTGCTGCAAGCGGCGAGTAGCAACACAGTTCCGGCCAATAAAACGCGTAACGCAGTGATCATCAGTGCTGCTCCTGAATATGAATGACGGGGGAATGATTAGCAGTCGCTATCTTAGCCGAGCTATTCGCCAGCCGTCGAGTATTGCTGTCAATTAACATCAACTTTTTCCTAAAAATAAACGATTAGATACACTTTATTGCGTTCGGTTATTTCTTTGACTCATAAACTGGAAGCCAATTAATCGTTTTTAGCCATTGAACGCCTAAAATAAACATAAAAACCGCGTCAGAAAGGAGACCCTGCAAAATGCTGACAGATTTTCTATTACGTATTGTGCTCGCCGGAATACTGGGAGGGCTGATTGGTATTGAACGCCAGTTACGTGCTAAAGAGGCCGGTCTGCGTACCCATGTGTTAGTGGGTATCGGCAGTGCCATGTTTATGATTGTCTCAAAGTATGGTTTTCAGGATTTACTCGCCCTCAGCCACGTCAGTTTTGACCCCAGCCGCGTCGCGGCGCAGGTGGTAAGCGGCATGGGCTTCCTCGGTGCCGGGACCATCATTATTCAAAAGCAGGTGGTCAAAGGATTAACAACGGCGGCCGGATTATGGGTCACCGCCGCCATCGGCCTGGTGATTGGTAGCGGCATGTATGAGATCGGTATTTATGGCGCGTTTATGACCTTAATTGTGCTGGAAGTATTCCGTCAAATCAGTAATAGGCTGATCGGCCATCACCATCTGATTGAAATACGTCTGGCACCGCAAAGCGTTCCACCGGTATTAATTGCCTTGCAGAAACTGCGAATTCGTCCGGGCCACATTAAAGTCAATCAGCGTGACGATGACGATACAAAATGTGAATTAGTACTGGACGTGGTACTGAGACCCAAACAAAGCGTTGATATACTGTACGAGTCGCTCATGGCGGTCGGCGGCATCAAGCGTATTGATATTAATTAACGCCGTTCACCTTTTTATCTTTATGATCTGGGCTGTTAATAACGGCCCGTCACTAATAAAGAGCCTAAAACCCCCGTTCCGTATCTAACTCTCTCTTTTCTTTCAGTTATTACCCCTGCACACAATCAGGATAAATCGATGTTACTGCCCGATGCTAAACTTTTTCGCATCAGACAGGAACAGATTAGCTGTTTCCGGTTGCAGTTAAGAAGAATGAAGGGGTTTCCATGATCACCACTGACGGTAATAACGCAGTCGCTTCCGTGGCCTATCGCACTAATGAAGTGATTGCTATCTATCCTATTACGCCAAGTTCGACCATGGCTGAAATCGCCGGTGCCTGGGCCGGTGAAGGTAAACAGAACTTATGGGGCGATGTCCCGACGGTAATGGAGATGCAGTCTGAAGCCGGGGCGATTGCTACCGTGCACGGTGCGCTGCAAACCGGGGCACTTTCGACGTCATTTACCTCATCACAGGGTTTACTGTTGATGATCCCCACGCTCTATAAAGTGGCCGGGGAGTTAACGCCGTTTGTACTGCACGTCGCTGCCCGTACCGTGGCAACCCACGCGCTCTCTATTTTTGGCGACCACTCAGACGTCATGGCCGTCCGCCAGACCGGCTGCGCGCTGCTAAGCGCCGCCAGCGTGCAGGAAGCGCAGGACTTCGCGCTGATTTCACAAGTCGCCAGCCTTAACAGCCGCGTGCCTTTCATTCATTTCTTCGACGGTTTCCGTACCTCGCACGAAATCAATAAAATTTCCCCGCTGAGCGATGACACCCTGCAACAGATGTTGCCACAGGCGCAGATTGACGCCCACCGCGCCCGCGCACTGACGCCGGACCGCCCGGTGATCCGTGGCACCTCCGCCAACCCGGACACCTATTTCCAGTCGCGCGAAGCCACCAATCCTTATTACGACGCCACCTGCCAGCACGTGATTGACGCCATGAACGCCTTCGCCGCCCTCACCGGCCGCGAATACCAGCCGTTTGAGTACGTCGGCCACCCGCAGGCTGAACGGGTTATCGTCTTAATGGGTTCTGGCATTGGCACTTGCGAAGAGGTGATCGAAACCCTGCTGGCGCGCGGCGAGAAAGTCGGTGTACTGAAAGTGCGTCTTTACCGCCCGTTCAGCGCTGAACATTTGCTTTCAGTATTACCACAGACGGTGAAAACGCTGGCGGTGATGGATCGCACCAAAGAACCCGGCGCACTGGCAGAGCCGCTGTATCTGGACGTAATGACTGCGCTGGCTGAAGCCTATACTCGCGGCGAACGTGACAGCCTGCCAAAAGTGATCGGCGGGCGTTATGGGCTCTCATCCAAAGAGTTTGGCCCTGACTGCGTGCTCTCTATTTTTGACGAACTGGCGCTCAGCCAGCCGCGTCCGCGCTTTACCGTCGGCATTTATGACGATGTGACCGGCCTGTCGCTGCCGGTCAATGAAGAAGAGTTACCGCAGCATGCCTCGCTGGAAGCGCTGTTCTATGGTCTTGGCAGTGACGGTTCGGTGTCGGCTACCAAGAACAACATCAAAATCATTGGTAACAGCACGCCGATGTTTGCCCAGGGTTATTTTGTTTATGACTCGAAAAAGGCCGGTGGCCTGACGGTTTCACATCTGCGCGTCAGCCAGCAGCCCATCAAATCGGCTTATCTGGTGACCCACGCACATTTTGTGGCCTGCCATCAGTGGCAATTTATTGACCTCTACCAAATGGCAGAGCGCCTGCGTCCGGGTGGGATTTTCCTGCTCAATACGCCGTTCTCCGCCGCTGAAGTCTGGGAGCGGCTGCCGCTCGAAGTCCAGGCCGTGCTGCATAAGCAGAAGGCCCGCTTCTACATTATCAACGCCGCCAAAATTGCCCGCGAATGCCAGCTGGGCGCGCGTATCAACACCGTTATGCAGATGGCCTTCTTCCACCTGACGCAAATTCTGCCAGGCGATCAGGCGCTGAAAGCGTTGCAAGGCGCGATTGCCCGCAGCTACAGCAGCAAAGGCGAAGATGTCGTGATGCGTAACTGGCAGGCGCTGGGCGCCACGCTGGAAGAGCTGATCGAAGTCCCGTTGCAGGCCATTCCTGAAAATCCCCGTAAACGCCCACCGATTGTCTCTGACGCCGCACCGGATTTCGTCAAAACCGTTACCGCCGCGATGCTGGCAGGTCTCGGCGATGCCCTGCCGGTTTCGGCCTTCCCGCCGGACGGCACCTGGCCGACCGGGACCACACAGTGGGAAAAACGCAACATCGCCGAGGCGGTGCCCATCTGGCAGCCGGACCTCTGTACCCAGTGTAACCACTGCGTCGCGGCCTGCCCGCACTCGGCCATTCGTGCCAAAGTGGTTCAGCCGGAAGCCCTCGAAGGCGCCCCTGCTGCCCTGCAGTCGCTGGACGTGAAGTCCCGCGACATGCGCGGCCAGAAATACGTGTTGCAGGTTGCACCGGAAGATTGCACCGGGTGTAATTTGTGTGTCGAAGTCTGTCCGGCCAAAGACCGGCAGAACCCAGAAATCAAAGCCATCAACATGGCCGATCGTATCGAGCATCTGGAAGAAGAACGCGCCAACTATGACTTCTTCCTCAAGTTACCGGAAATCGATCAAAGTACGCTGGAGCGTATTGATATCCGTACCTCACAGCTGATCACCCCGCTGTTCGAATACTCCGGTGCCTGCTCCGGTTGTGGTGAAACGCCGTACATTAAGCTGCTGACCCAGCTGTATGGCGACCGGCTGCTGATTGCCAATGCCACCGGCTGTTCTTCTATCTACGGCGGTAATTTGCCGTCCACGCCGTACACCACCAATGCCGAAGGCCGTGGTCCTGCGTGGGCTAACTCACTGTTTGAGGATAACGCCGAATTCGGGCTGGGCTTCCGCCTGACGGTAGACCAGCACCGCCGCCGCGTGTTGCGGCTGGTCGCGTCGCTGGAAGAACATGTTCCGGCTGAAGTACTGGGCGGTCTGCGCGATGAGACGTCCACACCTGAAATCAAACGCCAGCATGTCACCACACTGCGTAAAATTCTGGCCGGGATCGACACACCGGATGCCCGCCAGCTGGCGACTGACGCAGACTATCTGGTGGATAAATCCATCTGGCTGATTGGCGGTGACGGCTGGGCCTATGACATCGGTTTCGGCGGTCTGGATCATGTGCTTAGCCTGACCGAAAACGTCAACGTATTGGTGCTCGATACCCAGTGTTATTCCAACACCGGCGGCCAGCAGTCTAAAGCTACGCCAATGGGTGCGGTGACCAAGTTTGCCGAACAGGGGAAACGTAAATCGCGTAAAGATCTGGGTGTCAGCATGATGATGTACGGCCACGTCTACGTGGCGCAGATTTCACTCGGCGCGCAGCTCAACCAGACGGTAAAAGCCATTCAGGAAGCCGAAGCCTACCCGGGGCCATCGCTGATTATCGCCTACAGCCCGTGCGAAGAGCACGGTTACGATTTAGCCCTGAGCCATGACCAGATGAAGCAGCTGACCGCCACCGGTTTCTGGCCGCTCTACCGGTTCGACCCGCGCCGTACAGAGGAAGGCAAACCCGCGCTGGCACTGGATTCACGTCCGCCAAACAGTAACCTGACCGAGACGCTCAATAACGAACAGCGTTTCAGAAGGCTCAATGCGCAACAGCCGGAAGTGGCGGCACAACTCTATGCTGCCGCAGAGAAAGAGTTACAACAGAAATATGATTTTCTTGCGATGCTGGCAGGCAAATCGGTGGAATAACTTGCCTTGCCTGCTGAGTGTAGACCCCGCAAGTTGAACACACAGCAGGGATATTCCGGGCAGATAACGAAGCCAATCCGTTATCTGCCTTTTATGCAAACGGATGTCAGAATCCGGTCACCATAAATTCGCCAAATTGCTCTTTTAATTTGTTGCCTAACGGGGCATCGGCTCTCCCACTGTGGACCAAACATGAAAAATGACGCTTAACCTCCTGCAATAAAGGCATTTGGCCAATATCTTCGCCTGCAGGCATTTCAATGATTCGGCCAAGTTCGGCATTACTATTTAGAGCATAATTGAATTGCTTAACGTTTTCGAATACGTGGTTTTTGCCATTACTTTCTTTCATCTGTATCACGATAGGGTGATTAACCGTTTGCTCCGTGGCGGATAAACCCTGAAACACCAGTTTCAAATATTTCCGTGTCGCACGTAACAGAGCGCTTTGGTTCATCAATTGTTCAATTTTCTCAATATTGCTGAAATCGGGATCCGGGGTGGCAGAAAACAAAATATCTTTGCCTTGCTGAACATAACTACTGCTATCACTTATCGCAGCGAAGAATTCATGCATGGTCATGGGGGCTTCTTTATATTTGGAGGCTGAATTGACAAAGCGGCTCACCGTCGCCGAGAGCTGTTCCTTTTCCAACGTCCTGACGACGAACGCCTTAATACCCGGTTCGCCGCTGATATAATCTGCGTTAGCCTCCTGCTCATTATGCCCTTCAATCGGCAGGATCAATAAACGAGAGCCACACCCCGCCACCTTACGCAGGTAAGTAAATTCACCCACGGTTCCTGCTCCTGCGGTCGTAATACCGTCTGCATCGGCAATATAAGCCAGATGCATCGCGTTATATTTCCCCACCGCATTTGGCCCACAAAAAAGAAACAATGCCGTGGAAAATGCCGGTTCGTTTTTCTTTATATTCTCCCAGACACTGGCAGCAATCAGACTGGTTTTTTTATGCGCATAAACATAAATGATGTGGGTTGCCGCACCGCCATAACGTAGATTGTTACCGGCAATCACCCCAGAAAATGGCGGCGCACCGGGTTTAAGTTTCTCGTTGATGGTTAAAGGATCCAGTGCGAACGACATCAGTAATTCTGCAACTTTCGCCCGCGCAATCGCTTTGGGTGTTCCACTGTAGATCTTTAATTCGCCGGTTATCTGCGTCAGGCTGTTTAGCGTATTTTTTCCACCCAATGCAATATGCGAGACACTCTCTCGTGTCCCTCCCAATACTTTGGCTAACAGGGCATATTTCGGCAGCAGATTTAATTCGCTATCAGTAAGATTCAGTAAAATGGCGTGATTTTGCTGGTCAACTCGACGTTTACCCGGCACACCATGCAGGGCTGCTGCCTTCTGTAAATAGGGATCCATATCCGTCAGCACATAACAGCGGTTTTCCATCACCTCTCTTGGAAATAACCGACTGATACTGCTCATTAGGTCTTTGGCCGAGATGACCGGCAGCGCCGTGAATTCCATCCCTGGCTTATAAGCCAAACAATCGCGCAGGGATGACACCGACGCTGAAGTCCCTGCATTGTGAGTCGCTGAGGCGTTACGTTGTGGAAAATGACTGATACGTTGCAAAATACTGGCGTCGTCTGACCCGCCAGTTTCCTTATTGAGATAACCATAAATCGCTTTATCCGACTCTGCCAACCAGACAGGAATACCTTTATCGATCAGTGCCTGGGACAACGTTTTTAGCGCGACGGGTCGGGGGGTATTTTCCCAGATACAGGGTATATGCAGAATAACCATGCTGTGCTGCGGCAATGAATGTGTTTCCAATGCCATATGGATAATATTTAACAGCCTCGCCGTATGTCCACCGCCAGTAGGGGAATAGCTCACTAAAACCAATTTCGCGCCGGTATTCTGCAAAAAGTTTCTGATCTGCTGATCAAGCATGTAATGTCCTTATCTCAACGCCATTGATAATTAACGATTCACGGAGCGCGCCATTCGGGTATAGGTATGACGCACACCTCTGATGGCAATACTGTAGGCACGAATGTTGTCAGGCAACGCCATCCCGATATAGCCGGTATCACCGATATGATGGAGATCCGTTCCAGCCATTTTGCTCATCAGCGCGATACTGCGCAGTGTGTCAGTATCCGCTCCCTCTTGTGACGTACCAATTGCCGTCATGGTTAACACGCCACCCTGATGGGCATGCTGAATTAAACTTGCCACATACTCCTGGCTCATTCCTGGCACCGTGCCCGGCGCAGGAATTAATATAATGTCGGCCCCTTGCTGGATAAAAACGTCAATATCCGCAATAGAAATCAACTTATCCCCATTCTTGGGTAAAATACCCGCAGCATGCATTTTCCCGGCAATCAGCACCATACTGCTGCCGACTGCCTGACGAATGTCAGAGAGTGCTTCGCCAATGGCCGCATTACTGATGCCATTACCTGGATTACCTGTGAGCACAATAAATTTGGCTCCCATTTCACGCAATTTGAGCGCATTTTCAGGGCTGGCCAACCGCCCTTTTTTCATTGCCCAGAACTCACTGTGCGTGGGTTTAAAATCGGTGGCGACCGCCTCAAGATTCACACCAATGACCCGGCCCGTTAACCGCTGTAGTTCTTTTATCATCTCCTCAGGTGGCGTTCCTGCAGGCATACCCTGAATATCAGGAGCCTCAATATCGAACATATTCAATAACAACATATCCGCACCCTGACTGGCTGCCAATTCAGCATTGGTTACGGTCATGAGCATTGGCTGTACTGCGCCAATGACTTCGCTGACCACAATCCGCCCCTCGCTATTACGCAGCGCATCCAATAAATCAACACCGGCGATCACGGCCAATTCAGAAGCATTACAATCTAAATATCTTTTATGCATAATATCCCTTCCATTCATAATAGTGATTATTCAACAATGATACATTCATAAGTAACATTAAAAAGTATTCTCAGAAAACGGCAATATTATGCCTGAGGGAAAACACCCCATAGAATAACCATTAAATTATAGTGATGGCATTCACAACATTAATAGTAAGCAGAGATGTAATGGCAAATATCAACATAAAAAAGCCAGCACGAATGTGCTGGCCGGGAAATATAATCACAGTGCAGGCGACGCTAGGAACTGACTTTTTGCCCATGAGTCACAGGCACGTTTGATTTTTCTTCTTTTGCAACGCGCCTGGCATAACGCGCGGCCAGCACGGCGCACACCATCAGTTGCACCTGGTGGAAAATCATCAGCGGCAGGACCATCGCTCCCACGGCAGAGGCCGGGAACAGCACGTTGGCCATCGGAATACCATTCGCCAGACTTTTCTTCGAACCACAGAACACAATAGTGATCTCATCTTTGGTGCTGAAACTTAGCCAACGCGCCACCAGTGTGTTGATGATCAGCACGATTGTCAGCAACACAATGGAGCAGACCAGGATCGCCAGCAGTGACCAACCATCAATCTGATGCCAAATGCCTTCCACCACGGCGGCGCTGAAAGCCACATAAACCACCAGCAGAATCGAGGAGCGGTCAGTAACGTTGACGATCTTCTTATGGCGCTGTACCCACTCGGCAATGAGCGGGCGGCACAGGTGACCGATAATAAAGGGCACCATCAGTTGCAGAATAATCGACCCAATGGCGTGCAGCGTATTATTGGTGCCGCCCTGCGTATGCATCAGCAGACCAACCAACACCGGCGAAAGGAATACACCCAGAATGCTGGACGCCGACGCGCTGCAAATGGCCGCAGCAACGTTACCCCCCGCCACCGAGGTGAACGCAATGGCCGACTGCACCGTGGCAGGCAACGCGCAGAGATAGAGAAAACCGTAGTAAAGCGTTGGCGTCAGAATACCCAGTGGCACCAGCCATTTCATGCCCAGGCCGAGCAGTGGGAACAGTGCAAAGGTGCTGAAGAACACCACCAGATGCAACTTCCAGTGACTGATCCCCGCCATAATAGCTTCACGCGACAGCTTGGCACCGTGCATAAAGAACAACAGGGCAATAGCGGCAGTGGTCAGGTATTCAAAAATGGTCTTGTAAATCCCTTCACAAGGAAAGAAAGAAGCGATCACTACCACCGCGACTAAGATGACTAAAAAGGTATCAATACGCAGACGTTGCAACCAGGACATGATGCGTTTCCTTGCAAAATGAAAAAATGAATATTTATTAAAATTTTAGTCAGCAAATGAAAAACGCGCACCTTGTGCTGTGCGCGTTTTTCATTTTTCAGAACACTCAGTCTTTAACGACTTTTAATGTTTTCTGCTGCTGTGAAGAGTGGATGCCTAATTCGATCAGTTCCATAACGCGAATAGCGTCAGACGCGGGAACCGGGTTTTGGCCTTTACCGGTGATAGCATCACGCACACCCGCGTAGTACGCCGGATAATCACCCGGCAACGTCGGCAGATGTTTATCCGCCAGCACCCCTTCAAAACTCAGCGTCAGCACACCATCACGTTTATCCAGACCCCAGTTGGCCTGCGGTGGGCGAATGCCCGCTTTCAGGCTGTCCTCCTGCGTATCCAGCCCGAATTTCACGAAGCTGCCCTTTTCGCCCTGGACGATAAACCGTGCGGTTTCAGCACTGGCGTACACGGTACTGTGCAGCACCACGCGACGACGGCCATAGGTCAGCACGGTATTAAAGTAGTCCACCGCTTTCCCCCCTGGACGCACAATGGCCAGATCGGTCTGAAGGGTGTCTGGCATACCGAACAGTTGTAAAGCCTGATCCAGCAGATGTGAGCCCAGGTCATACCAAATACCGCTGCCCAGTTCATCATTTTCACGCCAGCGCTCCTGCACCTGCGGTTTGAAGCGGTCGTAATGCGATTCGAAATAGACGATGTCGCCCAGCGTCCCTTCTTTAATCAGCGCTTTCAGCGTGAGGAAATCTGAGTCCCAGCGGCGGTTATGGAATACAGACAGCACTTTGCCCTGCTCCTGCGCCAGAATGTTCAGCGTGCGCGCCTCGCCCAGCGTTACGGTAAACGGTTTATCCACAATCACGTGTTTACCGGCTTCCAGCGCCTGTTGCGCCAGTGGGAAATGGGTGGAGTTCGGCGTAGGGATCACCACCAGGTCAATGGTCGGATCGGCAAAGATTTTTTCAGGCGAGTCCACAACTGTGACGTTCGGCCAGTCGGCGTGCACTTTGGCGGCATCACTGCTGGAGACCACCGCCAGTTCTAAGCCCGGTGTCCCTGAGATCAGCGGCGAATGAAATGTTTTGCCGGCAAAACCATAGCCCACCAGCCCGACGCGTAAGGTATCAGTCATTTCTTTATCCTTTACATTTATGAAGCATCACTCTGATTTGACACCAGCTTAGGGACGGGGACAAGCGCTAAATGTGACAAAGCCCACATCCCTTCATTCTTGAAGCTGCAACGGCGTTCGCTGCAACGCCAATCGCGTTGGGCATAAATAAAGAGGATTAAACCGTCATGATCAGAACTGATACGCTGCGGCATTTTCCGGTTCGGGCCACGGATGCGAGCGGTAGGGTTTGGCCGGATAGTTGGTTTCCACACTGCGGCGGCGGAAATCGCTCGGGCTCACACCGACCCGTTTGCGGAAGACGCGGGAGAAATAGAGCTGATCGTCGTAACCTACCACGCGGCCAATGGTGGCGATGGACTCCTGCGTGGTCTGCAACAGCAGCTTGGCGCGGATCACCCGCTGGTCTTCACGCCAGCGCAGAATGTTAATACCCACTTGCTCGCGGAACAGATGCGCCAGGCGCGACGGCGAGAGGCAGACGTGGCGCGCCACTTCATCAATACGCAGTTCACCGGCCAGATTGCCGGTAATAAACTGACAGGCTTCGATAACGCGTGGATCCATGATTTTTTGCGGGCTTTGCGGATCTTCCTCCATGGCGCGCAACAGCAGGCGCTCCAGCAGATTCATCCCCAGCTCTTCGCAGAAACGTCGCCCGGATTTTTGCGTCTGTTCAATATTGGCAAACAAGCGGTCAAATTCCAGCAGCAGCGTATTATTGGGCAGCGAAAGACGCCCGACATCATTGGTTTTCGTATGCCATTCCAGCCAGTCGGCCCAGTAAGCTCGCGGACGGAAATAGACCCAGCGGTGGTACCAGCAATCACTGTTGACTGAACGGCCATACAGATGGCGTGCTTTGGGCGGAAACAGCAGCAGATCGCCAGGGTTACAGTAGAACGTATCTTCACCGTCGAACACTTTCCCCTGACCTTTTACCGTCAGATTAAGGATAAAACCTTTCATCCCTCCGGGGCGGTCAATAGCAAAGTCCAGCGGTCCGTCTGCCAGTATGGGGGTCATCCCTGCCACCAGATAAGCGTTAAAACTGTAACCCGGCAACAACGGGTTTTGCTGCTGATCCTGAATCATACGGTGATACATCGGGACCTCCTGAAAATCACTCTGGGGCGGGCTTTCTTTTATTCTATCGGCCGATGAAAGCGCTGCCAGAAAACGTTACGAAAATGTGAAGGAAAGCTATTTTTTACGGCATTTAACCCGTCAAAGCGTTAAATGCCGCGTGAAAGCGTTATCACTAATCCCGTTCATTCTTCGAATTGCCGGTGCGATAGCCGCAATTTGAATGAGGGAGGGAAGACCTTAAACCGCTCTTTTAGCTTTCTGTTTGTAGCGGTCAAAGATCACCGCCGCCAGCAGAATCAGACCGCGCACCACGTATTGCGAGAACGGTGAAATATTCAGCAAGTTCATGGCATTTTCCACCGTACCCAAAATCAGAATACCGGCCACCACATAAGAGATTTTACCGATACCGCCTTTGAGTGAAACACCCCCCAATACGCAGGCAGAAATCACGATCAACTCATAACCCAGCGAGGTCATCGGCTGGCCGCTGGTCATGCGTGATGCCAGGATGATCCCCGCCGCCGCTGACACCAGCCCGGACAACATGAAGATGATGATTTTGGTGCGCACTACCGGCACACCGGCCAGACGCGCGGCGTCCTCATTACCGCCAATGGCCAATGTATTACGGCCAAAGGTGGTTTTATTAAGCAACAGACCGAAGATGATCAGACATCCCACCGTCAACCAGATAGGGGCTGGCAGGCCGAGCCAATTGGCATAACCCAGCGCGAAGAAACGCTCATCTTCGATACCCACGGCTTTACCATCGGAAATGATATATGCCAGGCCGCGCACAATTTGCATGGTCGCAAGCGTCGTGATCAGCGCATTGATTTTCAGCCGGGCGATAACAAAACCGTTCAGCAAACCGGTCAGCATCCCCAGAATCAAACCGGCACCGACGCCAATCCACAGGCTTTCGGTCAGGTTAATCACCACCGCCGTGGTCACACCGGCGCAGGCAATGACGGAGGCAACCGACAAGTCAAAGTCACCGGATGCCAGACAGAACAGCATCCCGCAGGCCACCATGCCAGACATGGAGATCGCCAGCAGCAGCCCTTTCATATTGATAAATGAACTGAAGTTCGGCACGAAAATACTACAGGCAATAAACAGCGCGGCGAACACCACCAGCATGCCGTAACTGTCCCAGATGCGCATGATGCCCTGGCCGCCACGTGACGCGGCGGAAGATTGCTCCGGTTTACCGGAATTTGTGGTCATAGATGACATAATTTTATGCTCCTGCCGTCAGTTCTGGCGTTCTCAACATTGCCAGCCCTAATGCTTTTTCTTCAGTGGCGTCGTCATGCAGCAACTCGCCGGAAATCGCGCCTTCGCGCATCACGATAATTCTGTCTGCCAGACCCAAAACTTCGGGCAGATCGCTTGAGGCAAACAAAACGGCAATGCCCTGCTTGGCCAGTTCATAAATCACGTTGTAAATCTCATGCTTGGCACCCACATCGATGCCGCGCGTCGGTTCGTCGAGCAGGATCACTTTCATCTCTTCCGACAACCAGCGACCCAAAATGGCTTTCTGTTGATTGCCGCCGGACAGATTCATGATCAACTGCTGGGCGCTCGGGGTTTTGATATTCAGCGCAGCAATATGCTTTTTGGCATTTTGCGCTTCCCATCGATTATTAATCACGCATCCGGCGATGACGCTTTTACGCCGCGCGCTGATGTTGATGTTGTCCTGCACCGAGTGCACCGGAATAATGCCATCGGCTTTACGGTCTTCCGGGCAGAGCATAATGCCCTGTTGGATGGCGTCAGCCGGTTTGCGAATATTGAGCGCTACACCGTCGAGTGACACGGTACCTGCGGTGATGCGGGTGCCACCGAACAGCCCCTTCATCAGTTCACTGCGACCGGCCCCAACCAGACCGAACAGGCCAACGATTTCCCCCTGACGCACACTGAGGCTGATCGGTGCTTTGACACCCGGCGCTTTGACGGCATCGAGCTGCAAACGGATCTCGCCATGCGGGCGCGGCACATAATCATAAATATCGCCGAGATTACGCCCGACCATGGCCTGCACCAGTTTCTCGTTATTCACCTGCGTCATGTCATCAAACGTGCAGACATAGCGGCCATCCTTAAACACGGTGACCGCGTCACTGAGGGCAAAGATCTCCTCCATACGGTGCGAAACATAGATAATCACCCGCCCTTCGGCGCGCAGTTCGCGGATAACGCGGAACAACTGCTCGATTTCACGGGCCGACAGCGAGCTGGTCGGTTCATCAAAGGCGATGATTTTGGCGTTGCGTGCCAGCGCCTTAGCGATTTCCACCATCTGCCATTGACCAATCGACAGGTATTTCAGCGGTGTGTCCGGGTCGATATCCAGCCCCAGATGTTCCAGCTGAATTTTGGCTTCGTAATGCAGCAGTTTGCGGTTCACGCAGCCATATTTGCTCGGCAACTGCCCGAGATAGATGTTCTCTGCCACCGTCATTTCCGGCACCAGATGCAATTCCTGATAGATGATTGCCACACCGGCATCCAGCGCTTCCGTGGTGTGAGTAAAACTCACCGGCTGGCCCTTGATATGAATTTCGCCCTGTGAGGGCTGATAGTTACCGCTGAGGATCTTGAGCAGCGTGGATTTTCCCGCGCCATTTTCCCCCATCAGCGCATGAATCTGCCCGGCTTTGCAGTCAAAAGTGATGCCATCCAGCGCTTTCACGCCGGGAAACGTCTTGCCAATGTTATGGAACTCCAGATACGGCGCGGCCGCATCAAACTCCGTCAGTGACGGTTTCAGCAGCGAGGCATTGAGTAAGGCTTGCTGAGTCATAGTGGCTACCTGGAAGAATTGAGTGAAGGTTAACAACGTTCTTTATTGGCAGCGCTCCCTGCGGCCCGAAAATGGGGGCGCAGCTTGTGCGCCCCTGAGTGATACAACGGTGTAAGAAAGACTTATTGCATCAGGCCTTTTTTCTTCAGTTCTACTTTGAAGTTGTCACGGGTGATCAGCACCACGTCAGTCACTTCGGTGAATTTCGGTGGTTGAACGCCTTTGGTCACCCACTCATTCAGCATCTGAATACTTTTGTAGCCATGAATGTCCGGGCTAGGCAGCAGGGAACCGTAGAAACCGGTCTGTGCACCTTTAGAGAGTTCGTTGACCGCATCCACACCGTTGATACCAATGCCGATCACGTTCGCCGCTTTAAAGCCCTGACCTTCTGTTGCACGTACGCCACCCAGAACGGTGTTGTCATTCATGCCGAGGATCAACCAGTTTTTCACTTGCGGATGTTGCACCAGCAGAGAGTTACCGGCATCCAGTGCGCCCGGGATATCGTTGGATTTAGTCGGCACTTTGTAGATCTGTTTTTCCGGGAAACCGGCCGCTTTCAGTGCATCCATTGAGCCGGAAGTCCGGCGACGCGCAGTGTCCAATTCGTCAGCCGTGATCGCCATAACGCCGGTATCAGCCGCATTCCAGCCACGTTTTTGCATCTCTTTATACAGTTCCTGACCCTGACGCTCACCGATTTTGGTCGCGGCCATCATGACTAATGGCACGTCATCCATCGGTTTGCCTTTGGCATTCACGAACTGGTCATCTACCTGAATAACCTTCATATCGTAGCTGCGTGCTTTGGCCATAATCGCAGGCCCCAGACGCGGGTCAGGGGTGCAGATAACAAAACCTTTCGCGCCATTAGCCGCCAGACTGTCGATAGCGTTCAGTGTCTTCTCACCGTCCGGCACCGCAATTTTGATCACCTGGAAGTTCAGATCCTTGCCTGCTTTATCCGCGAACTTCCATTCAGTCTGAAACCAGGGTTCTTCCGGTTGTTTAACCAAAAAGCCCAGCTTCATGGTCTCCGCCATAGCTGAATGTGACATAAGGACAGCAAAACCTGCCATCGCTAACGTCTTAGTGAATTTATGCATGATGTTCTCCGACTTTTTATAGTTGCCGCACACGCTATTCCGCTGAATTGACTCAAACCAGAACAGGTGTGAAAACGTTATCAGTAGGGTGTAGCCAAAAAACCAATCTGCTTTGAGGTGCCGTGTACCGGCAATTCTGGTAGCAGGTTTGCTGTTTAGCCAAATAGGACCGTGACAGTTTTAACGGGAAATTAACGCCGGAAGGTAGAGCGCTATCACACTTGGGGATTACAGCAGGATCGTGCATAGATATAGCGATTTTAGCCAAGCATTAACTTTTGACTAACCTCACATAAACATCATGGGGAGCAGGATTGTGCATACTTGTAGCTAACGCCTCCTCACGCACTTCCCTCACTCGCGCACAGGATGATCAGCAGACATATTCATCCATATTTTGGGAGTGAGAAGAATGACGCAAGGTGCAATTGCTCTTGGTCTGGATTTTGGCAGCGACTCCGTAAGGGTGCTGGCCGTGGACTGTCAGAGCGGCGCGGAGATCGACACCGACGTAGTCTACTACCCGCGTTGGCAGGAAGGTCTGTTCTGCAACGCTGCACAAAACCAGTTCCGCCATCATCCGCGTGACTATATAGAAGCGATGGAACAGGCGATTGTGAATCTGGTCCAGCGCCTTGGCAGCGATCGCAGCGCAAAAATTATGGGTATCGGTGTGGACTCCACCGGCTCAACACCCGCTCCGGTCGATGAGCAAGGCCAGGTGCTGGCACTGCGTCCTGAGTTCGAAAACAACCCGAACGCCATGTTCGTGCTGTGGAAAGATCACACCGCGATAGAAGAAGCCGAAGAGATCAACCGCCTGTGCCGCAGCGGCGATTTCCCTGACTACTCCCGTTATATCGGCGGCGTTTACTCTTCTGAATGGTTCTGGGCCAAAATTCTGCACGTCTCCCGCGAAGATGCCGCCGTGCGTGAAGCCGCCGCGTCCTGGGTTGAGCTGTGCGACTGGGTGCCCGCCCTGCTTTCCGGTACAACCGCTCCGGCTGACATGGTCCGCGGACGTTGCAGCGCCGGACATAAAATGTTGTGGCATCCGTCCTGGGGCGGCCTGCCTCCACGCGACTTCTTCACCGCGCTGGACCCTATGTTGGTCGAGGACTTGCCTTATCCGCTGTTCACCGACACGGCCACCGCCGAGAAACCGGTCGGCACGCTTACCGCCGAATGGGCGCAGCGTCTGGGTCTGCCACAAAGCGTCGTACTGTCAGGCGGCGCGTTCGACTGCCATATGGGTGCCGTCGGTGCCGGTGCGCAGCCTTACACACTGGTCAAAGTGATCGGCACCTCCACCTGCGACATTCTGATTGCTGATAAGGATCGCGTGAACGATCGCGCCATCGGCGGGATTTGCGGCCAGGTGGAAGGGAGCGTTGTACCGGGGATGATCGGGATGGAAGCGGGACAGTCGGCGTTTGGCGACATGTACGCCTGGTTCAGCCGCCTGCTGAGTTGGCCGCTGGTGCAGGCAATGCATGCCCACCCTGAACTCAAACCGGTGCTTTCTGCGGTGCAAAAAAATCTGCTGCCGGACCTCACTGCCGCATGGGCGGCCAATCCTTCACTGGATAACCTGCCATTGGTGCTCGACTGGTTCAATGGCCGCCGGACACCTTTCGCCAACCAGCGTCTGAAAGGCGTGATCACTGACATTAACCTCGGCACACAGGCACCCGAACTGTTTGGCGGGTTTATCGCCGCCACCGCCTTCGGTGCGCGAGCCATCATGGAGTGCTTCGAGCAGCAGAACATTCCGGTGGAGAACGTCCTGACCCTCGGCGGTATTGCACGTAAATCTCCGGTGATCATGCAGGTTTGCGCCGATGCCATGAACCGTCCGCTGCAAATCGTCGCCTCAGATCAGTGCTGTGCGCTGGGTGCTGCCATTTTTGCCGCCGTCGCCGCCGGTGAATTTACCGATGTGCCCGCTGCGCAGAAAAACATGGCGTGCAGCATAGAACGCACCCTGCTGCCCGACCCGCAGCGCGTAGCGCAATACCAGAAACTCTATGAACGTTATCAACAGTGGTGCAGCAGCACTGAACCCCTGTTTGCAGCAAAAACGACTCACTGAATTCACCCTCTTATTTTGCAGGAGTAACAAATGGACGCGTTTAAACATCTAGAAGTCTGGTTTGCAATTGGCAGTCAGCACCTTTATGGCCCGGAAACATTGCGTCAGGTGAAAGAGAATGCCGAAAAGGTGGTCAATGGCCTGAACAGTGAAGCCGGTCTGCCCATCAAGCTGGTACTGAAACCGCTGGTCACCACGCCGGACGAAATCACGGCGTTGTGTCGTGAAGCCAACTACAGCCAGTCTTGCGTTGGCCTGATCACCTGGCTGCACACTTTCTCCCCGGCAAAAATGTGGATTGCCGGTCTGACCATCCTGCATAAACCGCTGTTGCAGTTCCATACCCAGTTCAACGCCGAAGTGCCGTGGGACACCATGGATATGGACTTTATGAACCTCAACCAGACCGCGCACGGTGGCCGTGAGTTCGGTTTCATCGGCGCACGTATGCGTCAACAGCACAGCGTCGTTGCCGGTCACTGGCAGGATGGCGAATCCCATCGCCGTATTGGCCAGTGGATGCGCGTTGCCGCGGCGAAAAATGAAAGCCAAAATCTGAAAGTAGCGCGCTTTGGTGACAACATGCGTCAGGTTGCGGTGACCGAAGGCGATAAAGTTGCGGCACAGATTCAGTTTGGTTATACCGTCAGCGCCTTTGGTATCGGCGATTTGGTGGCCGTGATCAATGAAGTCAGCAAAAGCGATATTGATACGCTGGTTGAAGAGTACGAAGCCACTTACCGCCTGACAGACACGGTTAAACTGCATGGCGAACGCCGTGAAAACCTGCTGGATGCGGCAAAAATCGAACTGGGCATGACCCGCTTCCTCGAACAAGGTGACTTCCACGCCTTCACGACTAACTTCGAAGATCTGCACGGCATGAAGCAACTGCCGGGGCTGGCGGTGCAGCGCCTGATGCAAAAAGGCTACGGATTCGGTGGCGAAGGCGACTGGAAAACCGCCGCCCTGCTGCGCATTATGAAAGTGATGGCCGGTGGCCTGAAAGGGGGTACCTCTTTTATGGAGGATTACACCTACAACTTCAAAACCGGCAACGATCTGGTGGTGGGTTCGCACATGCTGGAAGTCTGCCCGAGCATCGCCAAAGAGCCAAAACCGCTGCTCGATGCGCAATACCTCGGCATAGGCGGCAAGGCGGATCCGGCACGTTTGATCTTCTCTACCCCGGCCGGTCCGGCCGTGAATGCCAGCGTGATCGACATGGGAGACCGCTTCCGTCTGCTGGTCAATCTGGTCGATACCGTCGAACAGCCGCATGAACTGCCGAAACTGCCGGTGGCCCGCGCCATCTGGAAAGCCCAGCCAACGCTTGCGACAGCGGCCGAAGCCTGGATCCTCGGCGGCGGCGCGCACCACACCGTGTTCTCACAAGCGCTGGATATCGACCATCTGCGCTTGTATGCGGAATTCCATAATATGGAGTTGCTGGTGATTGATAACGACACCACCCTGGCGGATTTCAAAAATCAAATTCGCTGGAATGAGGTTTATTTTAAACTTTGCGCAAAATAATGCGGCTTTGAAGTTAACGTCAAGATCGTGGGTATCCGCCCACGATCTTGACTTTGAATTTGAATTTAAAAAGCAGGTTTGGGCAGCAAGCCCAACCATCAAATAAAGGATTTCGCCTGCTTAAGCACGACATCACAGGCTTTTTGCTTCACTTTCTCTTTCACCTGGGTCAAACCACTGCCGAGGTTATTCAGGTCGATGGTTTGGTTTTTACCGGTTTGCAGCAATCCACCTAAACCGTTCTGATAATCCTGGCTCTGTGCGCCCGATGCGCTCTGAATACCAAGTTTGCTGAGCAATTTGTCTTTCACACCTTCAGTACTGGCCTGTGAAAGGACATTGTTTTTCACGCAATACTGCAACACCCCGGCCGCATTGGTGGCACTTTTCGACGTCAACGCGCTGTCGCCGCCACTGAGCAGTGAGGTCAGTGACGCGGTAGAATTGTTGCTATTGCTGGCATTATTCAGCCCCTGATTGGCTGCATCCTGCAGTGAACTCAACAGGTTACTTGCCTGTGCGCCACCTGCCAGTAACGCGCAACTTGCCGCGATAGTCAGTACTGCTGTCTTTAATGCTTTCATGTCTAGCTCCGTTAATTTCACTGATGAACCCGTAAAAACGATACCGGCAAAGCTTGGTCCCTATCATTAATTTCATCAATAGGAAAACGTCGCTGAATAGTACAAATCGCTTTTTATTTGATGTTAAGTGGGGGTTGGCGGGCAATCCATAGCGCGGCGGCATTGAAAAAGTGCTGCGCCAGCGACGTGGCGCGCCCGGCCTCGGCAACCACCATCGCGGCGTGGCGGCTCATTGGCGGAATATCCAGCGGGCAACGCTGCAGCGCCGGGTGCATCTCATCAATCAGATGGCCACGTGGCACCAGCGCACAGCCCACGCCAACAAATACACCTTGCATCAACTGGAAAATCGAGGTGCTTACCAGTGTCGGGCGCAGCTCCAATCCGCTCTGGCGAAAATGGCTGTCCAGATAACGACGGAAATAGCGACTGGGCTCCGACAGGCACAGCGGCAGTGCGGCCGCCTGTTTGGCGCTGAGCAGCGTAGTGCCCACCAGTTGCGGAAAATGCTTCGGATGATAAACCACGTCAACGCCGCCATCATCAATCGGTACCAACTGAAAACGCAGCTCATTGAGGGTGGAGAATTCGAAAAAACCGATACCAATGTCAACCGCGTGGCTGCTTAGCGCTTCAATAAGCTGGTCGGCGCTAACTTCTGATACCCGGTAATCCAGTCCAGGATGTTCATCGCTTACCGCCTTGATCAGCCGCGCCAGCGAGATGCTGCACTGCGGCATAACGCCGATGCGCAACGTACCGCTCAGCCCCTGCTTCAGCGATTCCACTTCCAGCTTCAGGCCTTCATAAACCGCCACGATCTCCCGTGCCCAGCTCAGTACTCGCAGCCCTTCGGCAGTGAAGCCTTCGAAATTATTGCCACGGTTTATCAGGTTAAGATCCAGCTCTTTTTCCAGATTTTTCAGTCGCATTGATAGCGTAGGCTGGCTGACAAAACTGGCCTCTGCCGCCCGGCCAAAATGCCGTTCGCGTTCAAGGTTACAAAGGTAGATCAGTTGCTTGATGTCCATGGTGCGCGGGGGAAACCTGAAATAGGAATAATAGTAGGGAGTATAACGTCGGTCAGGGGGAAAGTCGTGAGTAACCCGAGGGCGAGGCTCAGCGCACTGAGCCAGGGGGAATACGTTTTTTATGCCTTATGCAAGCGATGCTTATGCCCGTTCATCAGGCTTAACGAGGCGTCATAGGCGGCGGTTTCATCCCCGGCCATGATCGCTTCGTAGATGCATTTATGTTCGTTGAGGCACATGCCGCCCTCTTTGGACGAATAAGAGATAAACCACTTGAAAATCGTGGTCAGCACATTGCCAAACGGCACATAAAAACAGTTGCCCGACGCGATAAAAATCGCACGGTGAAACTGGGTATCAATCTCCACCCATTGCGCCTGATCAAACTGGTCCGCGACCAGACACATCTGCCGGTAAATCCGCGACAGTTCGATGCGCTGCTCTTTGCTGGCATTTACCGCTGCCAGCGCGGTGGCGTGCGGTTCAATCGCCCGGCGGAACTCCAGAAACTGATGGTAGACCTCCTCAGTGGCTTCCATGCCCTGCATCCACTCCAGCAGTTGTGGGTCAAGCATGTTCCACAGCGGACGTGCCCGCACGCGGGTACCCACTTTTGGCCGCGACTCCAGCAGCCCTTTAGACGACAGCAATTTCAGTGCTTCACGCAGTGCCGTCCGGCTGACGCCAAACTGTTCACCCAAATCCATTTCATTAGGCAAAATCACGCCCGGCGGTAACTCACCGGAGAGGATTTTACGGGCAATATCCCGCGCAATGTGGGTATTCAGGCCCCGGGTCATGCCCGCCGCGTTCTCGAACTGCATACTCATCCATCATCCCTTAATTTCTGCGCTTAACTGCCGTCATGATAGTTGATGACATGGGACGCTGCACAGCGCGGCGTCCCGTTTACGCTTTACGGCGCCATCTGGCCGCCGTTCACATCCAGAATCTGCCCGGTGATGTAACCGCTGCAGGCGTGCGAGGCAAAAAACAGAAAGCTTGGTGCCAGTTCTTCGCTGGTGCCGAAGCGCCCCATCGCAATGCCGCCGGAGATTTTTTCACGTACGTCGGCCGTTTTATCAGCATGGAACTGGGTATCGATGGTGCCCGGTGACACCACATTGAAGCGAATATTGTCTTTGGTGAACTCCTTCACCCAGTTGCGGTGAATGTTGTGCACCCAGGCTTTTGACGCCGCATAGATCGCCGCACCGGGACCACCGCCTTCACGACCGGCAATCGACCCGGTGCTGATCACCGAGGTGGTTTTACCGCTCTGTTTGGCGGCGCTGCGCAGATGGGGAATGGCGTATTTGGTGACCATCAGCGCCGAACGGGCATTGAGATCCATGACGTGCTGATAAAACTCATCGTCAATGCTCTCCAGACCTTTACGTCCACCGAGACCGCCTGCGTTATTGATCAACACGTCGATACCACCGAAACGTTCAACAAAGGCAGCCACCAGCTTCTCGCACTGATCGGTTTTTGTCAGGTCGGCAGCAAAATATTCCACTTCACCGCCGAGCGCGGCCACCTCTTTGGCCAGAGCCTGCAGGCTGGCATCACTGCGATGGCCGTTAAGACCGACTTTAGCACCCGCACGGGCGAAAGCCTGCGCCGTCGCCAGACCGATACCTTTGGTGGAACCGGTAATTAACACGCGTTGGTTTTTCAAATCGCTGAACATAAGAACTCCTTTAACGGGATGGAAAATGTAGGGTCGTTGTTTCTAAAAACGGGTCGTACTTATGCATGCCACGTGGCGCTGAACTCGGTGCCCGCCTCTGGCGCGTCGAGGTTATTAATCACCACCCGTAAAATGCGTGAATCCGTACAGTGAATACGCAGTTCGGTTATTGCTGCGCTGTCAGACAGCACCTCGACACGGGCCACTTTTCCCCGCGCATCGCGGGAAGTTTCGGTGGCTTCATCAAAGAATCCGTGGCTTTCAATCACGCTGGCAAACAGCGCATCCGCGCCGTGCTGACGCAGCAGTAAAGCCGGTTCATTACGCAGGTTGAAATGCGGGTCGCTGGCACCGCTGCGGGCGACAATCAGCTCGCCGCCCGCGGGCATGGCGCTGACCAGCGTGGTATAGCTGTGACCATCGAGCCAGCTGAACAGCGCTGACTCACCGGCAGGCACATCAGCCCGCGCGCAGTCCCACAGGTGCTGGTAACCGTGACCGGTGCCGAGCGGTTTCAGGGTGTCGGCCACGCGAAGGCCGGCATCGCTGCGCACCATCTGCCCCAGATGATGCAGGCAATAATCATATTGATGGGTTAGCTCACTGGTGACGCGGAACACGTCCACCAGCAACGGTTGTTCGAATTCGGGCAGGTCCAGCATCAGCACGGTGCGCTGCATAGCCACGCCGGGGTAATAATCCGTCAGGCGGGCACTCATGCCCTGTCCCGTAGCGTTGTCGGTGACGAAGAAGTGCCTTTCGCCCCAGCGTTTTTCCGCTTCACTGCTCTGGCCGAGGTTCTGGCTCTGCTCGTCCACCACTACCGTATTGTGAGCGACGGTCTGTTTGCAGTAGCTGTTGTTTTCAGGGATGTAACGGCCGCCGAATTTGGGTTCGACATTTACCCAGCGGCCAAAGCCGTAATCCCGCAGTGATTCGCGGCCGTTGTTAAACAGGCTCAGGTGCAAACCGTCGAAATGACCGTGGTTCAGCGCCGAATGCAGTCTGGGAATACTGCCGTGCTGGCCGTACCACATCAGCGCCATAGAGAGATCACCGCGTGCATCTTCATGTCGTAAGACAGCCAGTTCGCCCTGCTCACCCTCTGGCCCATCCGACAAGGTCAAACTGCCCCAGTTGTGTTGCTGCGCAGGCTGGTATTGCATGGCAACCGACAACGCCAGACCGGCCGCGCTGACCCATAAATTGCTTTGCTGCCAGGCGGTGGCGATCCACTGCGGCTGATGACCATAGCGATGGAAACAGACACTGCTCGCCACCACCGCGCCATCATCATGAATGTTGATGCTTTTCGAAGCGTCATTAAGCGCCGGCAGCGTGCCGTCCGGGAACGCCGTCTGCATCAGCGCTTCGCAGGTTTTACGGATGATTTGCCCGCGAAACTGATAAATCTGTAATTCAGGCTGGCGGCGGTGAATGGCTTCGGCCAGCAACAGCAGCGGGCGCAAGGCGAAACGCTGGTAATAGGGGCCTTCGATGTAATAGCCATCAGGGGAAAACAGCTGGGAAAGCTGGGCGAAGAATCCGCCGCTTTCACTGTCGCCTTTCAGTCCGTACAGGGCATGGTCCACCAGCTTTTGGTCGCCAAGCACATATCCGCATACCGCCGCTGCGGCGACCGACCAGACGCCGTGGTTATGCACGATGTCGAAATCTTTGGTGTGCCGCGTCAGGGCGTCATCAACCATCACGCGAAACAGCTGGCTTTCAATGACGCTGCGCTCGGAAGCGGTCAGCGTCGGCTTAATGCAGTGATATCCTTCGACTGCGTACAACAGCCACATATTTTCATTAAGCGTCTGGTGAAACAGCCGCCCTGGCGCATTGCTGTCTTTGCTGACATTGCTGCCAAGCCAGGGGTAAATCGCCGCATAGCCGTTAAGCAGGGTCAGGGCGAAATCCCGGTAGGCCGGGCGGGCGCAAATCATAAACAGCCGCCCGGCCAGATTGATGTAAAGATAATTCTGCTTGTGGCGCGCATGTTCCGTCCCGCCCGCTTCGCCTTGCCCGGGGATCTCAACCGGTTGGGCCATATAAGCGTCGAGGGCGGCGATCTGCTGACGCAGGACACGGCCCATCAGCGAGTCGGCGTCGATCTGGGCGCGTAACTGCTGCGCTTCGTCGGGTGAGATAAACAGCGGCTGCCAGTCGGTCATGATGAGGTGTCTCCGGTTTTCAGCGCCGGTTGTGGCGCAACGTAGCCTTTGGCCCAGGACGGCAGCGAGAGCAGCCAGGTTTCGCGCTCAGCCTCCATGACTGCGCCGCGTGTCACGTCAGCATGATAGCCACCGCTGAGTTTTTTACCGGCGGGTGGCAGGCTGAACGTGGCGCTGCGGATCTGCTGCTGGTAGCGGGAAGATCCGGTGGCGTTATCCGCCCAGGAGAGCAACGGCACCGGCCGTACGCTGATGCGGTCAATGGTTTTATACGGCCACGGCTGGCCGTCGTCAGTATATTTCGCCATAAAATTCAGTGATTTGATGACACTTCCGCCCTGCGGTGTCTGGTAATTCCACAGGTCAATACCGTTTTTCTGCGCCAGTATCGCCATCAGGCTGATGGCCTGCAGGTCAAAATAGCTGTAATGGAAGGAGCGCGTGCGCGCCAGTTCTGCGGGCTGGGTGCCGTCGGGCATGAGCTGTACGTCGAGTTTGCTTTTCATCAAGGTGACCATCTGCTTAATCACCTGTGGCTGGTCCAGATACCAGGCAATGCCCGCCACCTGTGTGACATACCAGTTACCGTGATTGTTCTCAGTGCGGCTCTCTTTTTTGGCAATTTTATTGCCCTGTAACCAGGTCAGATATTCAGTCATCCATTCGCGCAGCGCCTGTTCGTCTGCCGCTTTCCACGCCGGGTTACCGTGCAGCAGCACCACCGAGTCCACAATGCGGGTCGAGAAGTAACGTCCGTCGAGCACACCGGCGTTGCGCCCAGCCGCAATACCCGGTACGCCCTGCGCAAAGTTAAGGTTCGGATTCATACGGGTCTGCGGGTCGATAAACCAGGCCCGCATCAGGCTGGCGGCCTTGTCGGCATATTTCTGTTCACCGGAAAAATACCAGGCCAGCGTCAGGTTCTGCACCCGCGCCGTAAAGTCGGCCAGCCGCACGCCATCGCTCTGATCATTTTTACTGGCCGGATTCACCTTGCCGTCTTTGCGGATCCACGGCAGACCGTCGGGTTTGCTGTCGTCCGGCCACCAGTAGGCGCTGAGGCTCAGGTAGTCATGCTTTGAACCGCTGGGCGGCGTCATGCCTTTATCCGTCACACTGAGATTAGGTTTGCCGAGGGCGTTGTCGGCCGTTTTAAGTAACTGCTGATAAGCCGCCGTGGTTTGCGGCGCGGCCTGCTGGTCTGCCAGTTGCTGTTTAATCACCGTCAGTTGTGCGGTATGCAAAAATGCCGGTTCTGCCGCCATCAGTGAAGCACTGAACAACAGCCCGACGACGGCGCTGAACCCTATCGTTAAATCAGAGACTTTCATGCATTTTCCTCTTAAGCGATCCCGGCCACTTCGCCTTTAGTAATACAAATAAAGCAGAAGCTGTTTGAGTTAGCCACTTTAAAAGTGACTTTTGCACGTTTCAATCCTGCATTAATGCCCATGAAGTGATACTTGTCACATTCTGGCAACAAATATAGCCTTTCTTATTTGTCGGACTATTAATTTCAAATCTCTCTCCTACTATTGCTCATTAAGCCTGACCAAAAGATAACCATAAAAACCTCACCCTACACTGAGAGAGTAACGACGATGGATATTAACGTTCTAGTGATGATCGGTTACTTCGTGTTAATGATTGCGATCAGTTACGCATTTAAGAAGATGGCCTCCGGCTCCTCCAGCCACTATTTTCGCGGTGGCGGGCGAATGCTGTGGTGGATGGTGGGTGCGACAGCCTTCATGATCCAGTTTAGCGCCTGGACTTTTACCGGTGCCGCCGGGCAAGCCTACCGCTACGGTTTCAACGTAGTCAGCGTGTTCGCGGGTAACGTGTTTGGTTATCTGGTGGCCTGGTGGTGGTTCGCCACCCGCTTTCGCCAACTGCGTGTCGACACCGCCACCGAAGCCATTAATCACCGCTTTGGTAAAGGCAACGAACAGTTTTTTACCTGGATGATCATCCCGCTGAGCATTCTCAGCGCCGGGGTGTGGCTTAACAGTCTGGCGGTGTTTGCCAGCGCCGTCTTCAAACATGATGTGACGCTGACGCTGTGGGTGACCGGGCTGGTGGTGCTGGTGATTTCACTGCTGAGCGGCGCCTGGGGCGTGGTCGCCAGTGATTTTGTGCAGACGCTGGTGGTCGCGATCATCTCCATCGCCTGTGCGGTGGTAGCGCTGGTGAAAGTCGGCGGGCCGGTGAATCTGGTGACTGAGTTCCCCTCTGGTTTTATTACCGGGCCGGATGTCGGGCCGCATTACATTTCCCTGCTGGTGGCCTGCTTCCTGTTCTTCTTTATTAAGAACGTGCAGAGCATTAATAACCTGCAGGACTCCTACCGTTTTCTGAATGCCAAAGACAGTTTCAACGCCAAAAAAGCGGCGCTGTTTGCGCTGGTACTGATGTTTGTGGGCACCCTGATTTGGTTTATTCCACCGTGGGCCGTGGCAATTCTCTACCCTGATGCTGCCACGGCGCACCCGGAACTGGGTAAGAACGCCACCGATGCGGTGTATCTGATTTTCGCCGAACGCGCGATGCCGCTCGGCACCGTCGGGCTGCTGATGGCCGGTCTGTTTGCCGCCACCATGTCGTCAATGGACTGCGCACTGAACCGCAATTCGGGGATATTCGTGCGCAGTTTCTGGACGCCTATCGTTAACCGCAACAAAGAACGCAGCGATAAATATCAGCTCCGCGTCGGTCAGGTCGTCTGCGTGGTCAACGGCGTGCTGGTGATTTTTGTCGCGCAGTACATGCACACTATGCAGACCGTCAGCCTGTTTGACCTGATGATGAAAGTCGGCACGCTGATGCAGGCACCGATCGTGGTACCGCTGTTCCTCGGGGTGTTTATCCGCAAAACGCCGGACTGGGCCGGTTGGGCCACGGTACTGTTCGGGCTGATGGTCTCTTATGTGGTCGCCAACGTGTTTACCGCACCGGACGTCGTCAAGCTGCTGGGCATGAACTTTACCGCCCGCGAAATGCTCGACATCGCCATCATGTGGAATATCTTCTCGCATATGGTCTTCACCGGCGGCTTCTTCTGCCTGACCACGCTCTTTTATAAAGAGCAGGCCACCGAACGCACGGCCATCCGCAATAAATTCTTCGTTGATATGGAAAGGCCGGTCTACGCCGACGACGAACAGGACGAGTTCGACCGTCTGCAACGCGACAAAATCGGTAAAATATCGATGTATATGGGGGCCGGATTACTCCTGATGGTGCTGGTGCCTAACCCGCTGTGGGGACGGGGTCTGTTCCTGCTCTGCGCCCTCTCCATTCTGATCTTTGGCTGGGTATTACACCGCAGTGCTGAGAAAGGCATGAAGGCGGCAACGGCGGAAAAAGCAGCGGCAGTGACCGCTCACCGCTAAGGGAAAAGAGTCAAAAAATGCAGGGCATTCCCTCGGGGTGCCCTGCATTGATCGGCTTAAAGCAGTTATCGATTTAAAACAGTTATCGACTTAAAGCAATCCACGCTGTTTTAGCGTAATGCGCGTGGCCTCGTTTAAATCGTACTTCGGCAAATCTTCTTTGCGCACCCACGCATAGTCTTCAAACTCGTCATTCAGGGTGACCGCCTTGTTCTTCGCCTGACAGGTGAAAATCAGGTAAATCATGTAGATCTCTTCTTTGGTACCATCGAGAAAAGTCTTCACGCGGATATCATCGCGGAACGTCCACGGCGTGATATGCGTCAGTTCCAGCGCCTCGCCCAACTCTTCACGCACTTCCCGCAGTAACGCCTGTTCAATGGTTTCGCCCGGCTCCATCCCGCCGCCCGACAAGGCCCATTGTCCGGGAAACACCCCGCGCTTAGACGACATTTTACACAGCAGATACGTTCCTTCGTGTTCAATCAACGGACAAACAATGGTTCTCTGACGCATAGCAACCTTCACTGGTTATGGAGTCTGTTTAGAACGCAAAAAGTAGCATATTGGAGACCTCCGGCACGGGAGTTGGGTCAAGATTGGAGAAATTTCACAAAATCCACCTGACAGAAGGGGCAAAATCCGTCCCCTACTGCGCATAGAGTCAGGCGGCCTGCGCCGCAGTTCCTCGCATCGCTGAATAAAACCAACAAAAAACCCGCCTGATCAGCGGGTTTTTACCTCTAAAAAACATTTTCACTTTCTAAGTTCCATCGCTGGCGCTGCTGATTAATTATCCAGTTCGCTCATGTTTTTCACCTGATCACGGTTTATCTGTTCTGTTTTGCCCGTCTCGGCATTTTTGTACGAAACCAGACCCGTGTCTTTATCTACCTGAGGTTTACCGTCCGTAACGATGGTTTTTCCATCCGTCGTTTTTATCGCCTGATTCGAAGCACAACCAGCCACAAAGAGCACTGAGACAGCGGCCAGTGAAGCAGCAATAAGGTGTTTCCTTTTCATGTATTCCCTCCTGTATTGGGGTTTTAATTTAACAATCACCCATTAAATATAGTTGAGAATATGACCTTACATTTGAGATTCAGACAAACGGAAGTCATTCGCCTGTTTTTCGCGCACACAAAAAAACGAAATTTCACAAAATCCACCTGACAGAAGGGAGCAAAATCCGTACCCTACTGCGCATAGAGTCAGGCGGCCTGCGCCGCAGTTCCTAATACGAAAGAGATCTTTGTGACAACTCCAATTCAAAAACAGAAATACGACCTTGATAAACTGCAAAAGCGCCTGCGTCGTGACGTAGGTAAAGCCATTGCAGATTTCGGTATGATTGAAGAAGGCGACCGCATTATGGTCTGCCTGTCTGGCGGCAAAGACAGCTACACCATGCTGGAAATTCTGCGCAATCTGCAACAGAGCGCGCCGGTGAATTTCGAACTGATTGCCGTCAATCTGGATCAGAAACAACCGGGGTTCCCGGCGCACATTCTGCCTGCCTATTTAGAGCAGCTGGGTGTGGAATATAAGATTGTCACCGAAGATACCTACGCGATCGTCAAAGATAAGATCCCGGAAGGCAAAACCACCTGCTCACTCTGTTCACGCCTGCGTCGCGGCATCCTGTACCGTACCGCGACCGAACTGGGTTGTACCAAAATCGCGCTGGGTCATCATCGCGATGACATCTTACAGACACTGTTCCTCAACATGTTCTACGGCGGCAAACTGAAAGGCATGCCACCGAAACTGATGAGTGACGACGGCAAACACATCGTGATCCGCCCTCTTGCTTACTGCCGCGAGAAAGATATCGAACGTTTTGCGGTGGCGCGCGAATACCCGATCATTCCGTGTAACCTGTGCGGTTCACAGCCGAACCTGCAACGTCAGGTGATTGGCGATATGCTTAATGACTGGGACAAGAAATACCCGGGCCGAATCGAAACCATGTTCACAGCAATGCAGAACGTGGTGCCATCGCATCTTAACGACGCCAGCCTGTTTGATTTCAAAGGTATTAAACACGGCAGTGCGGTGGTTGACGGCGGCGATCTGGCGTTTGACCGCGAAGAGATCCCGATGCAACCCGTTGGCTGGCAGCAGGAAGACGATGAAAACGGCGCACCCATTGAGCGTCTGAACGTGTTAGAAATTAGATAATTCAAAGCAATAAAAAAAGCTGTACTCAAAAATTCGCCCGTTTCATCTTGAAGCGGGCTTTTTTTATGCGGATTTCAGGCCAAAAACGCCACCTGCTGCCAGTTGTAGTTGCACATCACCAGCCTGACCGGTAGCGAAACCTCGCCGAAATTGTGGTTCTGAAAGCGCAGAAACAGAGCATGCAGCGCAGGCGACACAACGTCGGCGCTGTAACGCAACAGCGTGCTGTGCCAGAACAACTGCGGAATGTCGCCAGAGGGATAGCGTGCCCTGACCTTATCTTGCCACGGTGAGGCCAACAGCGCGTCGGCCAGACGCTGGCGAACCTCCAGGCTGCGGGCATCGGGGATCCCCGCCAGCAAAATTTGATTGGGCAGCGCCACCAGCCGCAACTGGCTAATATGCATGACATGACCGGCGCAACAGCGGGTAAAAATTTCCCGCACCTCGTCACGCTCTGGCACCTGTTCCAGGTTGTCATACAGCGCATTACTGATGGGGAAGAAACTGAAATGCACGCCATCAACAGGGTTGAGATCCGCCAGCGGATCATCCTTTGTGACCTCTTGTAGCGCGGAAAGCAGCGACAGCAGGTCGCGGCTCAACGCGGGGCGGTTCCCACTGGAGAACGCCAGTTTGGTCGGGTGATAAAAAGGTTCATTGCGCACATGGCCACATCCCGCCGACGCTTCCCATAGCGTCAGTGTTTTTTTAGTCACATTTTCATAAGCCTGATGAATGTTTTCAAACGGCAACATAAAATCCCCTGCCAGGTAAAAGGAGTCGCAGATACCGCACTGAACGACTCAGCAAAACGTCACCTGCTCACAAAATCCCAAAAAGATTGCGCGAAATCAACATATCCCCCGCGCAACAGGTTCAGTATCTATTCCGCAGGTGAATGCAACGTCAAGCGATGGGCGTTGTGCTCCATATTGTCTTATTTCCAATTTTTTAGAATTAATCCGCTAGATACTTTAATTCGAACGACGCCGGTCTTCTGACCGGCTTTTTTTTTGCATTTTTTTTGCATATTTCTCACAGTTACAACCACTTACTCTTCTTCAGCCACCAGGCCACACCACCCACCAGTGTCATCAGCGATAAACAGAAAATGGTGAAACCATAAGGGGAGGTGTTACCGGGAATACCGCCAAGATTGACCCCGAACAGGCCAGTGAGGAATGTGGTCGGTAAGAACAGCATCGCCAACATCGACATCGTATAAGTACGACGGTTGAGTGCATCGGCCATCAGCGAACCAATTTCGTCCGCCAGCACGCCGGTACGGGCAATATTGGCATCCAGATCATCCAGTCCGCGCCCCAGACGATCGGCTATTTCTTGCATACGGCGGCGTTCGTCGTCATTCATCCACGGCAGGCGCTCACTGGCCAGGCGCGCAAACACATCCCGCTGCGGCGACATATACCGGCGCAATACAATCAGTTGCTTACGCAGCAGCGCCATCTGGCCGCGCTCGGGCACCTGCTGGTCCATCAGGTCATCTTCGATATCAATGATTTTGTCATGCATATCTTCGATAAAATCACTGGTGTGATCGGTCAGCGCATCACACATATCGACCAGCCAACTGCCGGTGTCAGTAGGCCCGGTGCCATGCTGCATATCGGAAATCAGCTCATCCATCGAGAAGACTTTACGGTGTCGCGTGGAGACGATCATTTTGTCAGTGAGGTAAACACGGATGGTCACCAGTTGGTCGGGACGTGAATCAGCATTCAGATTGATCGTCCGCAGGGTGATCAGCGTCCCCTCGCCCATGCGGATCACTTTCGGGCGCACACTTTCACCAGCCAGCGCCTCACGAACGGTGTCGGGCAAAACCGGCGTGGTGTTGATCCACTGTTCGCTGGCGGGCAACGTGTAGTCCAGATGCAGCCAGCACGGCTTGTCATCACTGGCAACACACTGAGCATTAATTTCATTTACGCCACCTTTGCCGTCGAACTGGTAGGCGTACACGGCATCAGAAACCTGAAGTTCTTTACCCTTAATAACTTCCACGACATTCCTCGCTGTTTTATTCGTTATCTGTTCGCCAGTTTAGCGTTTAACGCGAATCTGCGGAACCCTGGGTTGGCGGCTGCATTTCGGCCAGTGCAGGCATCACACTGCGCATCATGTCGAAGAATTTCCGCAACCGGGCCGGATAATAAGTGGAATAGGGATAAACCAGATAGACGGGAAGCGGCAACGCATTCCAGCCCGGTAAAATCTGCTGTAACCGCCCTTGTGCGATGTCTTCTGTGACGATCCAGGCGGAGACTATCGCCGCCCCCAGCCCAGACAACGCCGCCTTGCGCACTGCATACAGGCTGTCGGTTGCCAGACGGGGCGCAATCATGCAGCGCTCCGTCTGGCCGCCGCTATCATGGCGCAACGTGACTTCGTTGCGATAAAAAGTACTGAACGACACCCAGGGCAGATTCCCCAGTTCGCTGACCTGCGTCACCGGATACGTGCTCAGCAACTCAGGTGTCGCCACCACAATACGCGGCACTTCAGCCAGCAGAAGCGCGACCATCGACGGATCATCAACCTTACCTACCTGAATCGCGCAGTCGATATCTTCAGAGATGAAGTCCGGCGTGCGGTCGTTGAGCATCCAGTCAATCGTCACATCAGGATAGCGCTGTAAATAGCGGGTTAAGGGTTCAATCATCTGATCTTGTCCGAAGGCGTGCGGCACCCGAACACGCAGTGTGCCAACCGGTTCATCCCCGGCTCCGCGCAGTTCATCCTCCAGCGCCGCCCAGCGCTCAAGCAGCAATTTGGCCTGTTGATAGCAGCGTTCGCCGTCGTCAGTGAGTTTCATTGCGTGGGTGGTGCGCAGGATAAGCTTCACCCCCAGCATTCGCTCGAGTGATTGCAACCTGCGGCTGACGGTCGGCTGGCTGGTATTGAGCTGTGCAGCAGCGGCGGAGAGACTGCCACTCTCAACGATGCGCACCAGAGTTTGCATCAGATCTATGCGGTCAATTCCGCTGGAGTTCAATGTATTCATGCGTCATACGTATAACAGTTTTACCTTCCGGCTGGCTACCACTCATAACCGTTCGGGTGAAAAATAGCGCTCAGGTCATCTCATCCATCGGGAATAACATCATGTCAGAACTCATCAATACTCCTGCGGCAGAACCAGAATCTGCACTGTCAGGCAAAATAGTTTTTACGCTGGCCGCAGGCGCAGGCCTGAGCGTGGCGTCCATTTATTACAGCCAGCCGATGCTCAGTCTTATGGGCCAGGGGATGCAGGCCACGCCGGCCGCTATTGGCATGATCCCCACGTTGACGCAGGCCGGTTACGCACTCGGTATCCTGTTACTGGTTCCGCTGGGTGACCGTTACGATCGCCGCAAGATCATTTTGCTGAAAAGTATTTTGCTGGCCGTCGCCCTGCTGTTTTGCAGCATTGAACCGGCCATTAATGGCCTGCTGGTGGCCAGCCTGGTCACCGGCGTGGCGGCCACCATGGCACAGGATATTGTGCCGGCCTCCGCCATTCTGGCACCCGCATCGCAACGGGGAAAAACCGTCGGCACGGTGATGACCGGGTTACTGGTGGGAATTCTGCTTTCCAGGGTGATCAGCGGATTTGTCGCCGAATACTTTGGCTGGCGGGTGATGTATCAGTTGGCGGCCGTCAGTGTCGCGCTGATTGGTCTGGCGCTGTGGCGGGTGCTACCGCGCTTCACGCCAGCGTCACGTCTCAACTACTCCAGCTTGTTGCTGTCGATGTATCACCTGTGGCAACGCTACCCGACACTGCGCCGCGCCGCCATCGCACAGGGCCTGCTTTCATTAGCCTTCAGCGCATTCTGGTCCACGCTGGCGATTATGCTCAATGACACTTATCACCTTGGCAGCGCGGTGGCCGGTGCCTTTGGTCTGGCCGGGGCGGCAGGTGCGCTGGCGGCACCGCTTGCCGGCGCCATGGCCGACAAAACTGGACCGGCGCGGGTAACGCAGTTTGGTGCAGCGCTGGTGATGATCTCTTTTGCGGCGATGTTCCTGCTGCCGCTGCTGCCAGTGCAAGGTCAGCTGGCGTTAATCGTCATCAGCGCTATCGGTTTTGATCTGGGGATCCAGGCCACGCTGGTCGCCCATCAGACGCTGGTATACGGGCTGGAACCGGCAGCACGCGGCAGGCTGAATGCCCTGCTCTTCACGCTGGTGTTTATCGGTATGTCCGCTGGTGCAGCGCTCGGGAGTCTGGCTCTGGAAAAAGGTGGCTGGCCGGCCGTCATATTACTGGCCACCGTCGCTTCGGCCGCCAGCCTGATTGTGCGTATGCTGAGCCGCCGTCTGCATTGATTAGCGGATAGCAAAAAAAAAGCGCCGTTGATAAATAACGGCGCTCTTTGTGTTTCTGACGCAAAGAATCAGTGTTTGAGAATGTACATCTCCTGACTGTATGCCACGTCTTCAGGATTGGTGATCGGATAGCCTTTCACCCAGGGTTTGATCAACCGGCCATTGGTGTACTGGTAAATGGGGGCAATCGGTGCCTGTTCGGCAATGATCTGCTCGGCCTGGTTGTAATCGGTGTTGCGGTGAACGTCGTTGGTTTCGCGACTGGCGTCGCTGATGGCTTTATCGTAGCCCACGTTGCTAAATTTACTGATGTTGCTGTTGTGGGTTGAGGTCAGCAGCGACAGGAAAGTCGACGCTTCGTTGTAATCCCCCACCCATGAAGCACGAATCACATCGAAATTGCCGGTGTTGCGGCTGTCGATGTAGGTTTTCCACTCCTGGTTCACCAGCTTGACGTCCACGCCCAGCGTTTTTTTCCACATTGATGCCACGGCAATGGCGATCTTCTGGTGGCTTTCCGACGTGTTGTACAGCAGGGTCAGCTTGAGTGGTTTATCCGGCCCATAACCGGCTGCCGCCAGCAGGCTTTTCGCCTGCGCATTCAGCTCATCCTGGGAGTATTGCTGGAGCATGCTTTTGGTTGGGGTGAAGCCGTTGGTCACATCCGGCGTGAAGTGATAAGCCGGGATCTCGCCGGTGCCCAGCACTTTTTCCGCGATAATTTTGCGGTCGATACTGTAAGACAGCGCCTGACGTACGCGCACATCGTTGGTCGGAGCACGCTGAGTGTTAAAGGCATAGTAATAGGTGCCGAGCTGGAATGGCGTATAAACCTGGCCAGGGATGTCTTTCAGCAGCTTCTGATACTGATCTTTGGGGAAGGACTCCGTGATATCAATGTCGTCAGCCAGATAACGCTTGGTGGCATTCGACTCTTTATTGATCGGCACGAAAGTGACTTTGGTCAGCACGGTATGTGCGTGATCCCAGTAGTAAGGATTAGGCTCGAGCACCAATTTTTCGTTAACCACGCGCTCTTTCAGCACATACGCGCCGTTGCCCACCAGATTGCCCGGTTTAGTCCAGTCTTCGCCGAACTTCTCCACTGTGGCCTGATGTACAGGGAACAGGCTGAAGTTTGCCAGCAGGCTGACGAAATACGGTACCGGGCGCGCCAGTTGCACCTTGAGCTGGGTATCGCTCAGCGCTGTCACACCCAGTTTATCCACCGGCAGTTTGCCCGCAATAATCGCGTCAGCATTTTCAATTCCGGCCAGACCGGCAAACCAGGCACCGGAAGACAATCCTTTAGGATCCACCAGCCGCCGCCAGCTGTAGACAAAATCTTTGGCCGTGACAGGGTCACCGTTGGACCAGCGGGCGTTTTTACGCAGGGTGAAAATAAAGGTCTGATTGTCCTGTGTCTGCCAGCTCTCTGCGACGCCCGGTACGTTTTTGCCGTTGGCATCCTGATTCACCAGCCCTTCGAACAGATCGCGCGCCACCTGCGCCTCCGGCAAACCAATCACTTTGGTCGGGTCGAGCGAGGCGGGTTCATCTTTAATGTGGCGGACGATCTCCTGTTTATCGGCCAGTGTCGTACCCGCCGGAACCTGAGCCGCCATCGCTGTACCTAAAGAGAGTGCGACCAGCGCGGCACAAACAGTGTAAGAAAATGGATGAAGCCGTTTTCCCTCAAGCATGAATTTCCCCTGACAACCAATTGATTTAATGATGTTCAGGAGTTGTATCATTCATTGAATTCATACCCTATCAAATTTCGTTACAGATTTGTCTCAGCGCACAAAACTTAGGCATCAGGCGGGGGTGAAGGAGAAGAAAAGGTGATAAATGCCCATCACGGGACAATAAAGCTACATTCCTGCGGCAAACTGCGGTAAATAAAAGCTATCCTCATCCCCTTCTTGTTCTGGAACACATATGACTGACATTCGCCCCCGCAGCCTGCGCGGACGTTTAAGCAATCTTGGTACGCCCTATGGAAAATCTCTGCTGGGCGCGCCGCTGATCTACTTCCCGGCCGCCGAACCGGACCACACCACCGGGCTGATCCTGGCCGGAACGCACGGTGATGAAACGGCCGCTGTGGTCTCCCTCTCCTGCGCGCTGCGTTGCATCGAGCCTGCGAACTTAAAGCATCACGTGGTGCTGGCGGTGAACCCCGATGGGTGTCAACTAGGGTTGAGGGCCAATGCCAACGGCGTGGATCTCAACCGCAACTTTCCCAGCGCCAACTGGCAAAGCGGTGAAACCGTCTATCGCTGGAACAGTGCGGCGCAGGAAAGAGATGTGCTGCTTTCAACCGGTGAGAAAGCCGGTTCTGAACTGGAAACTCTGGCGCTGTGTCACTTAATTCACCAGTTGGCCCCCAAATGGGTGGTGACCTTCCATGAACCGCTGGCCTGTATTGAAGACCCGCACAGTTCCCCCCTCGGCGCATGGCTGGCTGATGCCTTTAATTTACCGCTGGTCACCAGCGTGGGTTACGCCACGCCGGGTTCCTTCGGCAGTTGGTGTGCGGATATCAGCCTGCCGTGCATTACGGCGGAATATCCGCCGGTTTCCGCCGACTATGCCAGTGAAGTCTACTTGCAGGCGCTGGTAGATTTACTGACCGGCGTGGCGAAATAGCGGCTATCGGTAACGTTACTGTGACGCACTCAGGTCAATCACGCCACAGTGGAAGGCCAGCGCCGGTTCGACATCCTGCGCCAGCCATGTCGGGCCGTCGAGGTCAATAAATTTGGCCCCGACGGTCAACGGCAGAACTGCGCGAACAGCGCGCGACGTACACAACATGCAGCCAAGCATGATGTCAAAGCCCTGTTCACGCGCCTGCTGCGCCAGGATCAGCGCACCGGTCAGGCCGCCGGTTTTATCCAGTTTGATGTTGACCATCTCATAGCGCCCCTTCAGACCCGGTAAATCGTCTGCCGTATGGCAGCTCTCATCGGCACAAATCGGTAAGGGATGGATAAAGTTTTCCAGCGAGTCATCCTGCCCGGCCGGTAGCGGTTGCTCGAGCATCATCACACCCAAGTCCGCCAGCAACTGACAGCGTGCGGCCAGACCTTCGCTTTGCCATGATTCATTGGCATCCACAATCAGCGTGACATGCGGCACGGCGCTGCGGATAGCCACCATACGCTCGGTGATCAGATGGTCATCGAGTTTAATCTTGAGCAGCGTGGCCCCGTTTTTCTGATGGCCGATAGCAGCCTGCGCCATCGCTTCCGGTGTATCCACGCTCAGGGTTTGCGCCATGCTGATGCACGAGAGTGGCGCGATGCCAGTCAGTTGCCACAGCGTCTGCGCGGTGAGCTGGCTTTCGAGGTTCCACAGTGCGCTGTCGAGTGCATTACGCGCGGCCCCGGCAGGCAGAAGATGTTGTAACGCTGCCCGGTCCGCCCCCTGCTCAATGGCCGGAAGTACGCTGGCAATCTGCGCCATCACGCTGGCTTCGCTCTCGCCATAACGCGGATACGGCGTGCACTCTCCGACACCACGAACGCCATTTTCTTCAATTTCTACCGCAACCACTCTGGCTTCGGTCCTGCTCCCACGGGAAATGACAAAGGCCGTATGCAACGGCCAGGCTTCGGGATAAAAGCGCACACTTCTCATCGATGGCTCCTGACGGCTTTACGCTGCCTCCGGCTGATGCACGGAGGTCATCACTCAACATAGTTCACTAATATGATTAGCAAACTTTATATACCAAATTTACATTTGATACCCTAAACTGACTGCCGTTTGTCTCATCTGTACAAAGGAAAATACCATGACCCAGACAGTACATTTTCAGAGCAACCCGGTCAGCGTTGCTGGCCAGATTCCGCAACAAGGTGACGTTGCCAAGCCTTTCACTTTAGTCGCAAAAGATCTCTCTGATGTCAGCCTGAGCAGTTTTGTTGGTAAACGCAAGGTGCTGAACATTTTCCCAAGCATTGATACCGGCGTTTGTGCCGCATCCGTGCGTAAATTCAACCAGCTGGCTGGCGAAATCGACAACACCGTGGTGCTGTGTATTTCTGCTGACCTGCCGTTTGCCCAATCACGTTTTTGTGGCGCTGAAGGCTTATCGCACGTTGTTACACTCTCCACCCTGCGTGGCGGTGAGTTCAAGAATGACTACGGCGTGGCGATCATCGATGGTCCGCTGTCCGGCCTGACTGCCCGTGCGGTTGTGGTTCTCGATGGTCAGGACAATGTGCTGTACAGCGAGTTGGTGAATGAAATTACCACCGAGCCAAACTATGACGATGCGCTGGCAGTATTAAAGAAATAAGCGTGATTTAGAAAAAACGCACCGATATCCTATTATTCGGTGCGTTTTTATTCAGACCAACCTGCCATTACCGCATTACAATGTCGGAAAATAGCTGACTGGTTTTTTCAAGATATTCACGCTAACGGTAACATAGGTACAGCATTGCCCATCGCAGTGACCGGGGTGAAAAGCTTAGGTTTTACAAACCACGGCACACCATAATATGTCACATTCGCCCCAGCCATTGATCCTTGAATGTTAGAAGAAACCACGCCCGCAGGAAAAGCATAAACACTTCGGTTCATATAATTAGCCAAACTTTGAGCATTACTGTTCGCACCAGCCTGTGAACCGCCGCACGCGGTAATAAAGAGTGCGCTATCGTTGTCCCTCAATTTATTGACCAAAATATTTTTGGTAAATTGTGCAAACTTTTCGACAGAAACCGGCTTGTCGATCCACTGGCCCGGATGATCGCTATTTTCGACAGCGTGAGCTAATAGCCCTTTATTTCCATTTCCATGCGCGTTAATGAGCCTGACTGATTGATTGTTATATTTAAACGGCGCAGATATACGATAACTGGCACCAGGATAAAATTTAACATTCTGCACCCTTACCTGAAATATGCGGCCTTTCGAGAAGGCTTGCATTAATTTCCACGATAATTTATGACCACCAAACATCACCGCCGGGAATAAACCTAATGCAAATGATGCCCCGGTGAAGATCCCACTGGCGAGTGATAATTTTTGCGAGAGTTCATCATCCTCAACAGCGGCAGCAGCCACGCCTAGCGCACCGCCAGTTGTGCCCAGTATTCCAGATGCAATGCTTATTCCGCCCAGCAGGAGTGCCGCCCCACCTAATAGCGCCAACACGCCTAGCCCAAGGAAGATCACCGAAAAAACCAACCCTATTGCGGCGAACATAATGGCAACATCACGACCATGCCCGGAAGGGTCTGAGAACGTAATCGGGTCACCGCCACAATAGCTATAAGGGTTTATCCCACCCTCGCCAAAGGGACTCATCGAATCGTACTGCATGAAACGCATAAGGAGAGGATCATAGGATCGGGTTCCATTGCCTAAATGATATAACTCAGTAAGATCATCATATTTTTCTCCGGCAAACCGTACAGGATCATACGCAGGTATTGATGCACTGTTTAACAGATGTCCATAAGGCGTATAGGTTAAGGACGTAATGCTATCCGTGTTTTGATCTTTTAATTCAGCATAGACGGAACCAAGACGATCGCTTAACAATAATGTTTGTTCTTTCGTATAGGCACCAGAACTGCCACTAAGAATATTGATCGCCTCTACGCCAATAGGACTTTTAATATAGGTAGCAATATCCTGACTACGTGCATTAGGTGATTGTTTCCTGTCTGATACATCAAAAACACCATTACTGTAGTGATAAATACTTGTGCGAGATTGTGTCTCGGCGCTGCCTATAGTTAATTCCGAACTTTGCATATTACCGCTGTCATTATAACCCAATGAAACAATATCACTTGATGAGGTAGATTTCATTAACTTATTAAATGCATCATATTGATATTCCACTGCATTTCTATTACCTGCTTTTTTCTTGATGACATTCCCTGCGGCGTCATAGGTCAGGTGTATTGGGCTATCTGGATTGTTTCCGCTCAATGAAGCAGAAGTCATTTCAAAAGGGTTCTTTCCATTATATGAGTAACTCGCTTTATTGATATCCCCCGACCATCTCTCACGGGCGGTGCTGGACGTCATATTATCAAATTTATCATATTGATAATCGAACCGACTGACCTCTTTGGCATTGAGATCCAGAGGATAGTGGGTTGATGAATCCTCTATTGCTGCACTGATTAAACGACCAAGGTAATCAAATTTAAAGTTTGTTTTTGTTTTTTTATCAGGCTTAACAAAAACATCCTTGCTTATTACTTTTCCTACACCATTGAATTTTTCAGAATTTGTCGAGATAAGATTTCCGGCTTCATCATAGTAACGTTTTTCTGATATTCTAAATTTATGGTCATAAACCAATTGCATACTGTATTTTACATCTTTACCAACCGATTGAATCATCCGATACTTGATGAGTGAAGGATAATTTCCCGCAAGGTATAACACCTCTATTTCGAGATCGGTTTCATTATCATGCCCTGCTGAAATAGTCAGCAAACGCCCCTTCTCATCATAACGATAATAGGTTGTTTGGGTCGGTTTCCCCATTAAAGATTTAGTGATCGAAATTAACCGGCCACAATAAGTATAAGTGAAAACATTATGACCACTATTCTTACCTAGATTATCGGAAAACTCTTCGGTAATAAGTCTTAATTGGCTATCATACTCAAGCGTGCGAATAGATTCACCAGAACCCATTTTATGGGTTTCTTCCACCAGTTTGACCGTATCTTTATCATAGACATAACTAAAACTTTCCTTTTTCTCCGGCATGGTTATCTCAGCAGGAAGAAGGTCTAGCTCAGGGATATAGACATAGTTAACCACTTCTCCATTAGGCGTGATTTTTTCATAAGCTGAAGTGTAGTTATCCTTATATTTATAGCGAGTGATAAATTTATCTTTTTGCGCCGGATTGCGGTCCTGCTTAATTATTCTACCTAAGGTATCAAAGTCCTGATAGCCGACAGAAATGTTATCAATAGCAATCTCGGTCAACTTACTTTCCTGATCATAACCCCAATACTGCATTTTCAGTGTACGGCCAGTGCCCTCTTCCTCACTTTCCACTCTTGATATTGGCCGGTCGAAAAAATCATACTCGTAATTTTCAGTGAACTTCGAACCACTGATGACATCATTAGAAGAAATTTTGTTTACCCGATGGAAAACATCATAATAATAGTTTTTCTGCGATATCTTGGTTTTGCCGTCTTTATTATAATCTGTAGAGCTTAAAGGAAGTCCATTCCTACGGTCATATTCGTTCTCTTCATAACAGTAAAAGTCATTATTTTTCGCAACCTTAATATATTCAACGAGTACCGCATCTCCGATATTAAACCGACTACAGTTGACAATATCATCATTTTTTCTCACTTCACGTACATTACCCAATGCATCATAGAGATAAGTCTCGGTAAACGTCAGGTCGCCATTGTTACTCATTAACAGTGGAACATCATAGTCATAGGTTACTTCTGATAATAACTGTGACTGCGTGTTAAAATTAGCGATACATATAACTTTGTCGTCAATAACCTGTTTAACCACATTGCCTAATGCGTCATAGGTTTCAGTCACCACGCTAGCATTCGGGGCAAGAGTGGCCTTCGTGAAAAAATTCGTTACAGGATCATAACCATAAGTGTACTTTGTTGTGCTTTCATAGTTTGTTCCCTTGGCTCTGGTCGTAGACACAATGCGGCCGACCTTATCGTAAGTAAGGACAGTCATCACACCCAATGCATCAGTCATGCAAACTGGCCACCCGGTTCGGGTCATGGCGGTCTCTGAATAAACTAACTGTTTACCGTCAGCCCCTTTTTGCGTCGTGCTTATAGTGAATTCATTACCATCAGTACTTAGTGAATAATCATGGCTTGTGGTAATGCCTTGCTGACCATTTAAAATTAATGTTGTAGTTTTTAACTTACCTCGGTTGAACGAATTCTTATCATCTATACCATAGTAAGTTTTAGTCACTTTTTTATAGCTATCACTCCAGTGCTGGGAAATTATTTTCCTTTCATTTTCACTGTTCTCCACGACATAGTCATATCCTTCTTTGACTTGCAAAGATTGATAGGTATAGGTGTTTTCAATCGAATCCACCGACAAATCATTCTGATATTTATCACTAGAAGACAGATAGCGGACAAAACCATTTTTATCCTTTGGGCATTTACCTGTCTTACCTGCAGCGGGATAATAGATGTAATTCATTGAAACCCCGCCACTATCGGTGCTGGTTTCGACATTACCGTATTGATCATAGGTAAACGAAGAAGTTTCAGCTCTTATATGGCTATCTTCGCTGTCTTTCTCGATATAGTCTTTCCTAATTGAAATAGGAAGTTTATAGGTGGCAGGCAGTGACGAATACGTTCCAGAAACGTTCCCTGGATAAGTATATTTAGTTGTTATACTTTGAGCTACCACGGGGGCAACAACACGGGAAGCGATGAACTCCTCTTTAATAACGCGATGATATTTATCATAGGTGAATTTATTTTTACATTCTTCTACATTATCGAGAAAAAATGTTTCTTGCGTAAAATAGGTATAATCTGCTCGGCAAGCATAAATATTATCGATAGCATTCTTATCCCAAGCCGTTACACCATTATAGCCCAGAAAATTATTTGACCAAATGTCCTCACCATAACTGTATTTGTACTCCTCGGTACTGGTTTTTCCTGTCGCAGGGGAAACCATAGTGAATTGGTATGAACTCACCGCGGGTAAAGTAGCGAAAGGTGAACCTGCCGGTGCGGCAAGTGGGATATCATAATTTATAATTTCAGTCGCTGGCCCAAAGAAATTACTCTCAACCTTTTTGATTAGCCTGAAATAACTCCCTTGCTGATAAGTAAATGTTAATATATTGGTGCTTTTATTGGATACAGCAAGACAAGATTCAATGGAATGATTAGCGGATTCTTTGATAGTGAGAATGAGTTTACAGGCCAGATCAGTGATGTTTTTGAACATCTCAATCGCAACATTATATCTTGCATTGGTCCCCGTCCGAGAAATAATTAACAAGTCATCCCCAAGCTCATCATAGACTCTTTTGACAAATGGCTCCAGAGAGACAGATTCCTTAAAATAATAGTCAATACTTAATTTATAGCCATCCTCCTGTATTATGTCTGTAACGTAAACGAACTTATTATCTGATGTAACGGGTTTTAATATTTCTGCCGAACCGTCCTTATAGGATATTTTGTATCCATTATCTGGGCTGGATAATTTAGTCAGTATGAAATTTTTCAGATCAACCGTCTCGACAATGTAAGCCCCATCTTTTTCTATAAGATCGATAATTCTCCCATCTCTTAACAGCAGTTTCATACGATCATTATCTTTGAAAAACTTACTCAACCCCAGAGACCAGCCGGCACCAAAGCCTTCATTTCTACTGGAGAAATGATTATGTTTTAATGAAAGTTGTAGCGATGGCCCTCTCCGGTGATTTCCGGTGATCCTGGCGATAGGTATCGTGTAATTAAAACTTCCGGTGCGCGGGTCAACACTCCCCCGGCGGAAACTTGAAAATGATAAAGCATCAGACTGGCTAAATTCTTGCCCGTCGCTTGTCCCTTGTAATACGCGTTTATTTGATGCAGGGACGTGACTCATTTCTTTTTCAGCTGACGTTGATAACGTATCCATAATAAAGTCCTTTTATTGAAGAGAGTGATTGAGACAATTGAAATGTCATCGATTACTTTATAGAAGGATTTTATGAACACTCTATTTTTGATATCGTCTGTCAACCACACAACATACGATTAGAATTCTGAGTAATAACGCGAGGTCGTTCTGCGGATTTATAAACGGCGATAAACCTAAGTAAAAGGCTTACTTAGGTTTATCGCTCGATGACTAAGAGTCAGATTTTATCAGTGATAAATATAAAATCAGGTCACTCGTCGTTGGCGTCAGTTTTCCGGCTGCTTAGCCCGTATTCACGTAGCTTATTGGCGATAGCCGTATGGGAAACCCCCAGTCGCTTGGCCAGTTTACGGGTACTCGGGTAGGTGCGATAAAGGCGGGTCAACACCGAGCGCTCAAATCGCTTGCTGATGTCATCGAGAGAGCCGTTCAGCGCTTCTTCGCCTAAGGTCACTTCGGCATCGAAATCAGGTAATACGATGTCCTGAGGGCGCAGTTCACCGCCATCAAGTTGGGTCAGCGCACGGTAAATGGCGTTTTTCAGCTGTCGGACGTTGCCTGGCCAGCCGTAGTGAGTCAGGTAATTGGCCAGCTGTGGCGACAGTTTTGGTCGCGACACTCCCTGCTCATCGGAGAAACGTGCCACGAACAGTTCGGTCAGCGGCATCACATCAGCCTGGCGTTCGCGCAGCGGCGGCAAGGTGACGGTCAGCACGTTCAGGCGGTAGTAGAGATCTTCACGGAATTCGCCGCGTTGAACCAGTTCCACCAGGTTTTTCTGCGTGGCACACATCACCCGCACGTTAACGTGAACTTCATGCTCTTCACCCACGCGCCGGAAGGTACCGTCGTTGAGGAAGCGCAATAATTTAATCTGCATTCTCGGCGACATTTCGCCGATTTCATCAAGCAGGACCGAACCGCCGTTGGCCTGTTCAAAGAAACCCTTTTTGCCTTCAATCGCATTCGGGTAAGCGCCCGCTGCATAGCCAAACAGTTCACTTTCCACCACGTCATCAGGCAGCGAGGCACAGTTGAGGCCAAGAAATGCATTTTTTCCGCGCGCACTGCGCAGATGGCAGGCGTGGGCCAACAAATCTTTACCGGTACCGGTATCGCCGATGATCAGCAATGGTGCGTCGAGCATCGCCAGTTTACGCGCCTGATCCAACACCTGGCGCATTTTGCTGCTGACCGCGACAATGTGGTCGAATTCACTGTCGTCATTGACGGTTAAATCCTGCAACTGACGGCCCATCCTTGCGGCGGACTTCAGCATCACCACGGCCCCCACCATTTCGCTGGCCTGATTATCATCATCATCAAGCTGAATCGGGGTCAGATCCATCAGGAAGTCCTGACTGCGGATCACTACCCGTTCGGAGTGCGGCCGTTTACTGTCATGCTCCAGCCAGCGGGTGATGTTATAGCCGGTGATCAGGCTGGCGGCGGTGTGCTGACGGATTTTATCCTCGTCAAGCTCAAACAGTGCCTGCGCCGCCGGGTTCGCCAGCTCCACTTTGCCTTTCATGTCGATGGAAAACACCGGTTCAGGCATAGAAACCAGCAGCGCCCGCAGTGCGCGGTGCTCACGTTCGGAAGGCATAAAGGGAACGGTACGCACGTCGGTCACGCCGTCAATCCGGCGAATTTCGGCCATCAGGGCGCGGAACGTATCAAAATCGAGTTGGGAAAAATTCAGGTAAATGCGGCCAATAGAGGCAATTTCAATGCCGCGCAAATCAATGCTGCGCAGAACCAATAAATCGAGTAACTCTCGGGCAAGACCCAGGCGGTCTTCGCAAAAAACTTCCAGACGCATCAGTGTTGACCTTTTTCTGCCGGTGCGGAAATCGCTGAGGGGCATAATACTCTTTCGTGTACAGCGGAAGAAGAGACTGTCACAAAATGTTGACAGATAATTTTACTAAACTTCTTAATAGTCGAGATTTTCACCGCAAGGCGGTGTCACACCGGCTGGCGTTGGCCGAAGGTTGTAAAGCCTGCCCCACGTACCATTCAGAAAAAGAATCTGCTAACATCGGCTCCTGATTTCATCGCCAAATGGTTCCCGACTATGAAGTTCGTCTCCTTTAATATCAATGGATTACGTGCAAGACCTCATCAACTCGCCGCGATCATCGAACAACACCAGCCTGACGTCATCGGTTTGCAGGAAACCAAAGTGCATGACGATATGTTCCCGCTGGAAGACGTCAGCCAGCACGGCTATCACGTGTTTTACCATGGACAGAAAGGCCATTACGGCGTCGCAATGCTGACCAAACAAGAGCCTGTCGCTGTACGCCGTGGTTTCCCAGGCGATGACGAAGAGTCTCAGCGCCGCATTATTATGGCCGACATCGAAACGCCGCAGGGCATCCTGACGGTGATCAACGGGTATTTCCCGCAGGGCGAAAGCCGCGATCATCCGACCAAATTCCCGGCCAAAGAGAAGTTTTATCGTGATTTACAGGATTATCTGACCACCAGTCTGTCGGTGAATAATCCGGTCGTCGTCATGGGCGACGTGAATATCAGCCCGACGGATTTGGATATCGGCATTGGCGAGGACAGCCGTAAACGCTGGTTGCGCACGGGTAAATGTTCGTTCCTGCCGGAAGAGCGTGAGTGGATGGAACGCCTGAAAGGCTGGGGTTTGATCGACACCTTCCGCGCCGCTAACCCGGACGCGGCGGATAAGTACTCATGGTTTGATTACCGCTCACGCGGTTTTGACGAAAACCGGGGGCTGCGTATCGACCTCATCATGGCGAGTACGCCGCTGGCCACACGCTGCATCGAGACCGGTATCGATTACGATATTCGAGGCATGGAAAAGCCCTCTGACCACGCGCCCATCTGGGCGACTTTTGATCTCAAAAAATAGGTGAGTATGAAAACGGTCGACGTGGTCGCTGCGCTGATTGAACGCGATGGCAAGTTGCTGCTCGCCCGACGCGACGCCAGCGGCGACCAGGCCGGATTGTGGGAGTTCCCTGGCGGCAAAGTGGAGGCAGGGGAAAGTCAGCAGGCGGCGTTGGTGCGGGAGTTGCAGGAAGAAATGTGCATTACCGCCACAGTGGAAAATTTCCTTGCTACCAGCGAACTGCAACAGCCTGCAAGACGGATCCGCCTGCACGGCTGGCGAGTCAGCGGATTCACCGGAACGATTGCGTTACAGTGTCACTCGGAGATTTGCTGGGTCTTGCCTGCCAACGTGCTGTCATTTGACCTGGCACCGGCGGATATCCCCTTGATCGAGGCTTATCTGGAAACATTGTCCGCTTAGCTGAAAATACCAAGAAAAAGGCGCGGAAACTGGAAACAGTCCGCGCCTTTTTTGTTCAGGAAAGGCTATTTTTTCAATACTTCCCATTTCAAATCATTAGTCCCCACCACTTGCGGATCCCGCACGCATTGCAGCACCACGCTGTCGGCAGTCACGACCGCGCCTTCGCTGTAGCTCTGATTATTATAAATACAGCAGCGGTGGCAGGTCGGTGCGCTGTTCTGGTTGTTTGTGCCACTGTTGTTCCAGATCTGCGGCGGCAGCGGCACCACGACATCCGCGCTGTTACCACTCAGCCCGGCACGGTTCGCCATCGCCGGAGCAGCAAGTAGAGTAGAGCTGAGCAGCAACGCCATCATCAATTTATTCATCATTTGTTGCTTCCTTCCCTTTAGTGGACGTCTTACGACGTTTTGGCGCACTTTTAGCCGTTTTTGCGCCAGTGGCTACTTTGCCTGCACCCGCCGGTTTAGACGGAATAGTGCGAAATGCTGATGAAACCCGGTTGTTTTTCGCCTGCACAATCAGGTTCTGTAAGGTCGCGACCAGAGGTTGCATAAAATCCTGATAGCGGCAGTTTTTCTCGCTGATGCGGGTCAGGCTCGACTCCCAGTCAGCCGTCATATCCGGCCTGCCGGCGATATCCGGCAGCGAGTGAATCAGCGCCCGTCCGGTATCACTTGAATGAATATAGCGCCCTTTTTTGTACAAAAATTCACGGCGGAACAGCAATTCAATAATACCCGCGCGGGTTGCTTCCGTGCCCAATCCGTCAGTGGCGCGCAAAATTTTCTTCAGCGCTTTGTCCTGCACGAAGCGCGCGATACCGGTCATCGCCGACAGCAACGTGGCGTCGGTAAAGGGCCGCGGCGGCTGGGTCTGGCGTTCAACCACCTCCCCCTTTTCACACAACAGTTCGTCGCCTTTTGCCACCACCGGCAGCGGCGTGCCTTCGTTTTCCTCATCCCGCTCTTTGCTACCGAGCAGCGTGCGCCAACCGGCTTCGGCCAGAAAGCGTGCTTTGGCAATAAACTTGCCCCCGGCGATATCAAGGTCGATCACGCATTTGCGGAATACGGCATCCGGGCAGAACTGCATCAGATACTGCCGCGCCACCAGGTTATAAATTTTTTGCTCATCATCTGTCAGATTCACCTTACTACTGCGCGCCGTTGGGATAATGGCGTGGTGGGCATCGACTTTTTTGTCGTCCCAGCAGCGGTTGCGCCGGTCAGTGTCCATGGCCGGTTGCGGCAGCAGATCAGGCTGGTGGATGCCGATGGCATTCAGGACTGCGTGACGCCCGGCAAAGTGCTCATCAGGGAGATATCGGCTATCGGAACGCGGGTACGTAATCAATTTGTGCGTTTCATACAACCGCTGGCAAATATCGAGAATTTGCTGGGCGCTGAGACCAAAAGCCTTCGAACCTTCAATCTGTAATGCTGAGAGGGAAAAGGGCAACGGCGCGGTGTCGTTTTCGCGTTTGTCATTATAGCCAGTGACCAGCGCAGGTTGCCCACCAATGCGTGCAACGACGTGGTCGGCCAGCGGCCGATGTAATAACCGCCCTTCTTCGTCCTGATATGGCTCGCAAGACTCGCTCGGTTGCCACAAGGCGACAAAACGCTCGTCGGCAGGCGTGACAATGTGCGCTTTCACTTCGAAATAATCTTTGGCGACGAAGTTTTCAATTTCTTCATCACGCCGCACCACCAGACCGAGCACTGGCGTCTGCACACGCCCAACCGACAGCACGCCGTTATACCCGGCGTTACGCCCAAGAATGGTGTAGGCGCGGGTCATGTTGATGCCGTACAGCCAGTCAGCGCGGGAACGTGCCAGCGCCGACACACACAGCGGGATAAAGTCGCGATTGTCACGCAGGCGCTCAATGGCCCGTTCCACCGCCTGCGGGTTGAGATCGTTTATCAGGCAGCGCTGAACGTTCTGGCGCTTTTCGGCAGTCAGTTCGAGGTAATCCAGAACCTCATCCACCAGCAGTTGCCCTTCGCGATCCGGGTCACCGGCGTGGATAACCTGCGTGGCTTCCAGTAACAACTTCTTGATCACATTAAGCTGTTTAGCGACGGAGGAACGCGGCTGAAGCTGCCATTTTTCCGGGATGATGGGTAAATCGTTGAGCGTCCAGCGGGCGTAGCGGCTGTCGTAGGCATCAGGTTGCGCCTGTTCAAGCAGGTGGCCGACGCACCAGGTGACCACCTGGTCGCTGCCGCAGGCGATGAAACCGTCTCCCCGACGATGGGGTTTCGGCAAGACATCAGCGATAGCGCGAGCAAGGCTGGGTTTTTCGGCAATAAATAAACGCATCAGACGGCACTCTTCGCTAACAGGCTCGGTAGCACCGTGTTCATTGCCTTAATGATCATTATCCCTTCCTTTGTTCACAGCATCGTCTGGTTGCAGATAGGGCTATGTTAGCCGCTGTCAGCGTAATTGGTAAGTCAGGAAGGTGTTTAGGGCAGAATGGTCGCTCATAAAGTCAGCAAAAACCCGGTTTATCGGATTTCTCCCCGATAGACCGGTGAATTTCTACGCGTTCACAGCACTAGAAATAGCTCACGAAAGCGCTGCTGTCAGCAGGAATAATCTGCGTGCTGGATTTCAATTGCGGCGTCCCCAGATAGAGGAAACCGACGATTTTATCATTCGGACCACATTTAAAGGCCTGACGCACATCGGCGTGATCGGTCCAGGCCCCGGTGCGCCAGATACCGTTAAAGCCTTGCGCCAGCGCCGCCATTTGCATGGCCTGCACCGCACAACCGGCGGACAACAGCTGTTCCCACTGCGGCACTTTCGGGCTCTCTTTGCAGGCGGCAATAATAGTGATGATTTGCGGCGCGCGCAGCGGAGCTTGCGTGGCTTTCTCGATGGCCTTCTCATCAGCGCCATCTTTGATGGCTGCAGCCCGCAGTAATTCGCTGAAACGCACCAGACCGTCATTTTCAGCAATCACAAAACGCCACGGCTGTAAGGCACCGTGATCGGGTGCGCGCATACCGGCATTGATGATGTTTTGCAGTACTTCACCAGACGGCGCAGGCGCAGCCAGGCGGGAAGCAGAACGGCGGTTGAGTAATAAGTCCAGGGCATCCATAGATCTCTCCTTTAAAATCATCTGATAATGATAGGCATTTACCTCACGTTAACATAGGCGCGCGCTGTATTGCCAACCTGAGATGCTGGCACAATTGTACCAACGTAAGGCTTCATTACTGCATCGTTGGTAAATTCTGACATGATTTAAAGCTGACATTTTCCGGGCAGGTCATTAGGATAGCGATACTTTTCCCCTCTTGTTGGAGAGACCATGCGCACATTGTGGCGAATTATCGCCGGTTTTTTTAAGTGGACCTGGCGTCTTCTTAATTTCGTCAGAGAGTTTATTCTCAACGTCTTCCTGATCCTGATCATTCTGGTCGGTGTCGGCATCTATTTTTCATTCCAGGACAAACCGGTCGACACAACCAAAGGTGCGCTACTGGTCGATATTAAAGGTACGGTGGTTGATAAGCCCTCCGTTAATAATAAAGTGCGTCAGTGGGGTCGCGAACTGCTGGGAACGTCCAGTAACCGTTTGCAGGAAAACTCGCTGTTTGATCTGGTCGATACTGTTCGTCAGGCCAAAGATGACAAAAACATCACCGGCATCGTGTTGCAGTTGAGCGATTTCACCGGCGCAGATCAGGCGTCGTTGCAGTACATCGGTAAAACACTGCGTGAGTTCCGCGATGCTGGCAAACCGATTTACGCCATTGATGACAGCTACAATCAGTCTCAATATTATCTGGCCAGCTATGCCAATAAGATTTACCTGTCGCCACAGGGCGCAGTCGATCTACACGGTTTCGCGACCAATAATCTTTATTACAAATCGCTGCTCGATAAACTGAAAGTCACCACCAATATCTTCCGCGTCGGCACCTATAAGTCTGCGGTCGAGCCATTGATCCGTGATGATATGTCCCCTGCGGCCCGCGATGCTGACAACCGCTGGATTGGCGCACTGTGGAGTAATTACCTCAATACGGTGTCCGCTAACCGTCAGATCACCCCTGAGCAGCTGTTCCCCGGCGCTGCAGGCGTTCTGGCCGGTATGCAAAAAACCGGTGGTGACATGGCACAGTACGCGCTGGACAGCAAACTGGTCGATACCCTGGCGTCACGCAATGAAGCCGAGAGTGCGATGGTAAAAGCCTTCGGCTGGAACAAGAAAGCCAAAGACTTCAACTTCACCAGTATTTACGACTATTCGCCGAAGCCGGAAGCGGACAATAACGACCCGCAGATTGCGGTGATCTTCGCCAATGGCGCGATCAACGACGGTGAAGAACAACCGGGTGCCGTCGGCGGTGACACCACCGCGCAGCAAATTCGCGATGCCCGTTTGGACCCGAAAGTCAAAGCGATTATATTACGAGTCAACAGCCCTGGCGGCAGCGTCAGTGCCTCTGAGGTGATTCGTTCTGAACTGGCTGCAGCCCGCGCAGCCGGAAAACCGGTGGTAGTCTCAATGGGCGGTATGGCGGCATCCGGCGGTTACTGGATCTCCACACCGGCGAATTACATCATCGCCAGCCCGAGTACACTGACGGGTTCTATCGGCATCTTCGGCGTGATCAATACCTATCAAAACACGCTGGATTATGCCGGAGTGCATACTGATGGCGTAGCAACATCACCGCTGGCTGACATTGCCTCAACCAAAGCTCTGCCGCCGGAGTTCTCGCAGATGATGCAGATGAACATCGAGAACGGTTATAAAACCTTTATCGGTCTGGTCGCCAAAGCGCGTAACAAAACCCCAGAGCAGATCGATGAAATAGCTCAGGGCCACGTGTGGATAGGCAGTGATGCCAAAAACAACGGGCTGGTGGATCAGCTTGGTGATTTCGATGACGCCGTGAAAAAAGCCGCTGAACTGGCAAAACTGCCGAAGTGGCACTTGAACTGGTATGTCAGCGAACCCAGCCTGACAGACCTGCTGTTCTCACAAGTTAATGCATCAGTACATGCCATGCTCCCCGCCGCCATTCAGGCCTATCTGCCTGCGCCGGTGAGCAATATGGCTTTGGAACTGAAATCACAGGCTGACCTGTTCAATAATATGAACGATCCGCAAAACCGTTATGCCCTGTGCCTGACCTGTGGTGACGTGAAGTAACGAACCCTCTGTTTATGTGGGTTCAAAGCCCGGCGTCTCTTTAACAAGAGACTGCCGGGCTTTTTTATATCAATGGCTGCCCTTATACTTATTGCAGTGGTTTTCACCTTTCTAAAAAAGAACATCTTCGATGACTAAAAAATCTATTTATGTTGCTTACACCGGCGGCACCATTGGTATGCAACGCTCTGAAAATGGTTACATTCCGGTATCCGGCCACCTGCAACGCCAACTGGCGTTAATGCCTGAATTCCATCGTCCTGAAATGCCTGAATTCACTATTCAGGAATATGCCCCGCTAATGGACTCCTCCGATATGACGCCGGAAGACTGGCAGCACATCGCCGATGACATCATGGCGCATTATGATCAGTACGACGGTTTCGTCATTCTGCACGGCACAGACACCATGGCGTTCACTTCCTCAGCACTCTCTTTCATGCTGGAGAACCTCGGCAAACCGGTTATTGTGACAGGGTCACAAATACCGCTTGAAGCACTGCGTTCTGACGGCCAAATCAACCTGCTGAATGCGCTGTATATTGCGGCCAACCATCCGGTCAATGAAGTCACCCTGTTCTTCAATAACCGCTTGTATCGCGGCAACCGCAGTACGAAAGCCCATGCCGATGGTTTCGACGCGTTCGCCTCGCCAAATCTTGCTCCCCTGCTGGAAGCGGGTATCCATATTCGCAGGCTGTCCACGCCTTCACTGCCTGTGGTGGCAGGCCCGCTTAAAGTGCATAACATCACCCCGCAGCCGATTGGCGTGGTAACCATTTACCCAGGAATTTCTGCTGAAGTGGTACAAAACTTTCTGATGCAGCCTGTTAAGGCACTGATCCTGCGCTCTTATGGCGTAGGCAATGCTCCGCAAAAAGGTGACCTGCTGAAAGTGCTGAAAGATGCCTCCGGACGCGGCATCGTAGTGGTCAATCTGACACAGTGTATTTCGGGGCGGGTCAATATGGGCGGTTATGCTACCGGTAACGCGCTGGCGCATGCTGGTGTGATCAGCGGGTTTGACATGACCGTGGAAGCCGCACTGACTAAACTGCATTACCTGCTTAGCCAGCCCTTGGCACCGGAAGAAATACGCACGCTGATGCAGCAAAACCTGCGCGGCGAACTGACCGAATAAGGAAAGTCTGATGAAAACCGCGTTATTGTTGGTCGATTTGCAAAATGATTTCTGCCACGGCGGTGCGTTGGCCGTACAGGATGGCGACGCGGTGATTAACGTTGCTAATCAGGCTATCGCTGTGTGCAAGGCGCAAGGGATGAGCGTGGCGGCTTCACAAGACTGGCATCCGCACAACCACGGCAGTTTCGCAGTAAATACAAATGCAGAGCCCTGGACCGCCGGTGAGCTGGACGGTTTACCGCAGGTTTGGTGGCCGGTGCATTGCGTTCAGGAACAACCGGGGGCTCAATTTCACCCGCAGCTTGAAAGCCATGCCATCGACTATGTGGTGCGCAAGGGTCAGAACAGCCACATCGACAGTTACAGCGCGTTCTTTGATAACGGCCACCGCGCTGCAACGACTTTGCATCACTGGCTGCGCGACCTGCAGGTCGTGCGTCTGGTGGTGATGGGGCTGGCGACAGATTACTGCGTGAAGTTTACCGTACTCGATGCGCTGGAACTGGGGTATCAGGTGGCACTGCTGGAGGAAGGCTGTCGTGGGGTGAATCTGAATCCGCAAGATAGCCAACACGCCCTTGAGCAGATGCAACAGGCTGGTGCACAGTGTATCAGGCTGTCTGAGTTAGGATGATTTTTTCAGAGCCATACGAAACAACAAGGGCGCCTCTGATGAGCGCCCTTTTTTGCGATTAGAATCGCGTTTTTATTCAGGTTTCAGACGGATCAATGTTTCCTGAGCAAACTGTTGTTTCAGTTCCTGCTTACTCTTGGTGACGATTTGCCCGTCCGTGCCAATACTCATATGCTGCGCATCGGTGTTGTGACGCACCTGATACAACATCACCATTTGTAAACTGTTGTCTTTTTGCTCCGGCGTCAGGGCCACCCCGTCAGGCCACTTACCCAACTCCACAGCCAGGGCCAGACGCTGATAAATCTCCGGCGTCATGACGCCGACCAACTCATTAATTTCCATTCGCAGCTCTCGTTATGTCGGCTGATTATTCATCGAAGAGTGAATAATGGCTGAATCGATTTTGTCGTTTAAATTACACCACCGCTTACCTGTTAACCTTCGGTCTTATCTCCGCTCTCGCCGTCGATGAAACTCATTGAGGCGGAGTTCACACAATAACGGTCACCGGTTGGCTCCGGGCCATCAGGGAAGACATGGCCGAGGTGCGCATCGCAGTTTGAGCAACGGATCTCAACTCTTTCCATATTGTGTGTGTTATCAGTCAGATACTTTATTGAGTCATGGTTGACCGGTTGGTAGAAACTTGGCCAGCCACACCCGGAATCAAACTTGGTATCGGAGTAAAACAGCGGCGAGTTGCAGACCAGGCAGTGGTAGATGCCGTCACGTTTGTTGTGCAGCAGTTTACCGCTGTACGGGCGTTCAGTTCCGCGCTCTTGAGTAACATATTTTTGAATTTCAGTCAGTTGCACTGAAGATGTTGGTTCTTTGGATTCATTGGCCATGGTTGTCATTCTCTGCCAGATAGGAAAATCAACTAAAATAACAGTTAATAATAACAAAAAATTAACAACGAGTCTGCCTGTTTTGACTTAAACTGTATGCCATCGGCGTTAAGTGAAAGTTGCTATGTGACGGCGATCACATAATCATTCTTCATGCACTTTATATTCGGCAATTCGTCCCCATGTAAGTAAAAGCCGATTAAAAAACGGAATGTGCAATATCCGAGCAAAAGTGAGTCTGCGCTTTGACTTACAGCAAGAATTGACACGATTCCGCTTGACGCTCAGCAAGGTTTTTGTAATTTTACAACCAACCTTTTATTCACTAAAAAATAGCTGGTGGAATATATGACTATCAAAGTAGGTATCAACGGTTTTGGCCGTATCGGCCGCATTGTTTTCCGTGCTGCTCAAGAACGTTCTGACATCGAGATCGTAGCAATCAACGATCTGTTAGACGCTGAATACATGGCATACATGCTGAAGTACGACTCAACACATGGCCGTTTCAACGGTACCGTTGAAGTTAAAGACGGTCATCTGGTTGTTAATGGCAAAACCATCCGCGTTACCGCTGAGCGTGATCCAGCTAACCTGAAATGGAATGAAGTTAACGTTGACGTTGTTGCTGAAGCAACAGGTCTGTTCCTGGATGATGCAACTGCACGTAAGCACATCACTGCAGGCGCTAAGAAAGTGGTTCTGACTGGTCCATCTAAAGATGACACCCCTATGTTCGTTATGGGTGTAAACCATAAAGAATATGCAGGTCAGGAAATCGTTTCTAACGCTTCTTGCACCACCAACTGCCTGGCACCACTGGCTAAAGTTATCAACGACAACTTCGGTATCGTTGAAGCCCTGATGACCACAGTTCACGCAACTACCGCTACTCAGAAAACTGTTGATGGCCCGTCTCACAAAGACTGGCGCGGCGGCCGCGGCGCATCTCAGAACATCATCCCTTCTTCTACCGGTGCAGCTAAAGCAGTAGGTAAAGTTATCCCTGCTCTGAACGGCAAACTGACTGGTATGGCGTTCCGCGTTCCTACTCCTAACGTTTCTGTCGTTGACCTGACTGCACGTCTGGAAAAAGGCGCGTCTTACAAAGAAATCTGCGCAGTAATCAAAAAAGCAGCTTCTGAAGGCGAACTGAAAGGCGTTCTGGGCTACACCGAAGACGACGTTGTTTCTACCGATTTCAACGGTGAAAAACTGACTTCTGTGTTCGATGCTAAAGCTGGTATCGCGCTGAACGACAACTTTGTGAAACTGGTTGCCTGGTACGATAACGAAACTGGCTACTCAAACAAAGTTCTGGACCTGATTTCACACGTCTCCAAATAATTGGCCGATGTGATGAACTGATTGAAGGGCGACGCTAAGTCGCCCTTTTGCTTTCTGCCCCACAGCAAGCACCAAAAGTCAGTGAAGCAGCTGTTCATCACCGGTCTGGATTTTTAATAAAATCACAGGACCTACCTTATGACTACAACACTCTATACCCTACCCGTCTTAGAACAAATCACCTCGGCTATCAGCCAGCGTCAGATTGATGAATTACCTGTTCTGGTTATCACCCATCCTAAAGTCCGTGCCGCGATAACCCTGCAGGGTGCACATCTTCTGGCTTACCAGCCTACGGGTGAAGAGCCTGTACTGTGGCTGAGCAGCGAGTCTGCGTTCAAATCTGGCGTTGCTATCCGTGGCGGTGTTCCTATCTGTTGGCCATGGTTTGGCCCGGCAGGAAAACCGTCGCACGGTTTTGCTCGCAACTTGCCATGGGAACTGACGTCTCATCAGGAAGATGAAAACGGTGTCGAACTTCTGTTAACGCTGAAAGCAAATGCAGAAACCCGGGCAATGTGGCCGCACGACTTCACGCTGACGGCGCGTTTCCGTCTGGGTAAAGAGTGTCATATTGAACTGGAAGCAGCGGGTGATTTCGAAGCTACCACCGCACTGCACACCTATTTCAATATCGGTGATATCAACAAGGTGAAAGTGTCAGGTCTTGGCACACGTTTTATCGATAAAGTCGATGGCGGGAAAACGGCGCAGCAGCAAGGTGATTTAACCTTCAGCGGCCAGACTGACCGTATTTATACTCAGGCAGAGGCAACCAGTCTGATTGTCGATTCTGCATTGAACCGCACGCTGGTTATCAAACATCAGCATAACAGCGATGTGGTAGCGTGGAACCCGGGCGCAGAGCTTTCTGTCAGCATGAAAGATATGGCTGATGACAGTTACAAAACGATGGTATGTGTCGAAACTGCTGCCGTGAGCGCGCCACAAAAAAGCACGCCGTCAGCACCGGCAAAACTTGCTGTGACCATAAGTCAGCGTTAAAAAGCCGCCGTCAAACGACGACCGCACCACAGATGTGCAAATGGGGCGCAATGCCCCATTTTATTACAATTCACGCACCATGATGCAGCGCGAGAGAGTTAGAAGCTGTACGTCACACCCGTCCACAAGATTCCGGTGTAAGATTTATCAACCATCGGGCTGTCTTTCACTTCATCAGCTAAACGAATATAACGACCGGTGAAGAAACCTTGCCACTGGCTGTTAAAGTCATACTTAGCGGAAAGCTCAACATAGGGGCTGAAGCTGTCGTTAGGCGAATAGCTGCTCAGGCCACTGCGACGGGATTCATTGCCGTTGATACCGTAGTAGTACTTATTCTGGTTACTGCTGTTCCAGGATACGCCCACCCCAGGGATCAACGCCCAATTATCCTGATGGAATGCATACAGATACGCCACATCAGCAACCAAACCGTTGCTATTGTTAAGAACGTCACCGTTGAAGGTTGTGCGGATGGTGCCCCACTCTTCATTATGAGAATAGGCCAGACCGCCCATCAGGGTGCCGCGACGCTTATCCAGACGCTTCATCTGTGAATCATCGGTGTCGTCAGTATCAAAACCAAATGGAATATAGGTTGCCGTCAGGCTGAGTTTATTTTTGTCATCCTTCCACAGGTAGTACCCTGCAGTCAGAGTATGAAAATAAAAATCATCGCCTTCATAGCTGATAATCGGTACCGGGTAAACTTTGGTGTCATACCCTTTGTACGGGGTCGTGCCAACGAGTGCAGATGCACCCAGCGCCCAGGTACCAGCCGTTGCTGCATGGCTGAACATGATGGCAGTCGCTGCGATGGACAGTGTTCTGAAATGCGAAACTTTCATTGTTAATAGATCCCTTATTGTAATAACCGCCAATAGTGTAAGCGAAGACTAATGACTGCGCTTAGCATTTACAGTTCGGTCGAACTATTTTGCTCAGAAAACCAAGACGATCGCATAATTTATATGCAAAGTATGAAATAAAAATGACTAAAAGAATTTCATTACCCTCTCAGACCACGTCCTGTAAGGGTTCAAAGTAGAATTCCCTTAAGTGAGTCATTGATATGTCTTAAAAAATGGGAGGGAGGTAGAGGAAATTTTTGTAATGCCAAACTACGCTTATTAATAGACGAAAGACTCCACCTGAGGCGCTTCCCGCCCCGGGGATTGCAGACAGTTTATATTTTTCGCGGTCTGTCACCCCGAACGATGGGTTTCTGCAAGTTGGCATAAGGGTTGCTGTACTCAGATGGGGAGCTTTCTTCCGGGAGCAGAACGATTCCTAACGCTCTCATTTACCTGTGCTATACCCAACGTCGTTGGCGCTGCGGCTATCCGGCAACACCGCCAATAACAAGGGGTAAATTAACGAAGGACGGGCATCGTATGAACATATTTGACCATTATCGCCAGCGCTATGAAGCTGCCAAGGACGAAGAGTTCACACTTCAGGAATTTCTTACCATTGCCAAGCAAGATCGCAGTGCTTATGTTAACGCTGCGGAACGTCTGCTGATGGCCATCGGTGAACCAGTGATGGTAGATACCGCACTTGAATCTCGCCTGTCGCGTTTATTCTCTAATCGGGTTGTCGCCCGTTATCCTGCGTTTGAAGAGTTTTATGGTATGGAAGATGCTATCGAGCAGATAGTTTCCTACCTGAAACACGCAGCGCAAGGGCTGGAAGAAAAGAAACAGATCCTTTATTTACTCGGCCCGGTGGGCGGCGGTAAATCCTCGCTGGCTGAACGCCTGAAAGCCTTAATGCAGCGTGTTCCTATCTACATTCTGAGCGCGAATGGCGACCGCAGTCCGGTTAATGATCATCCTCTGTGCCTGTTTAACCCACAGGAAGATGCCACTATTCTTGAAAAAGAGTACAACATCCCTACCCGTTATCTCGGCACCATCATGTCCCCGTGGGCAGCAAAACGCCTGCACGAGTTTGGCGGGGATATCACTAAATTTAAAGTCATCAAAGTCTGGCCCTCTATCCTTGAGCAAATTGCTATCGCTAAGACTGAACCCGGCGATGAGAACAATCAGGACATCTCCGCGCTGGTCGGTAAAGTGGATATCCGTAAACTGGAAAACCATGCGCAAAACGACCCTGATGCTTACGGTTATTCCGGTGCTCTGTGCCGCGCTAACCAGGGTGTGATGGAGTTCGTCGAGATGTTCAAAGCGCCAATTAAAGTGCTGCATCCGCTGCTAACTGCCACGCAGGAAGGTAACTATAACGGTACTGAAGGGATCTCCGCCCTGCCGTTCAACGGCATTATTCTTGCGCACTCCAACGAATCCGAGTGGGTGACGTTCCGTAACAACAAGAATAACGAAGCTTTCCTGGACCGTGTTTATATCGTTAAAGTGCCTTACTGCCTGCGCGTGTCGGAAGAGATGAAGATCTACGACAAGTTACTCAGCAACAGTGAGCTGGTGCATGCCCCCTGTGCGCCGGGAACGCTGGAAACACTGGCCCGCTTTTCCATTCTGTCGCGACTGAAAGTGCCGGAAAACTCCAGCAGTTATTCCAAAATGCGGGTGTACGACGGTGAAAGCCTCAAAGACACGGACCCGAAAGCCAAGTCATATCAGGAGTATCGTGACTATGCCGGGGTAGATGAAGGAATGAATGGTCTGTCGACCCGTTTTGCCTTCAAAATTCTGTCACGGGTATTTAACTTTGACCATGCAGAAGTGGCCGCTAACCCTGTTCATCTTTTCTATGTCCTCGAACAGCAAATTGAGCGTGAGCAGTTCCCGCAGGACATCGCAGAGAAATACCTTGAACACCTGAAAGGCTATCTGATCCCAAAATACGCCGAGTTTATCGGTAAAGAGATCCAGACCGCCTACCTGGAGTCTTACTCAGAGTACGGACAGAATATTTTCGACCGTTATGTTACCTACGCTGACTTCTGGATCCAGGATCAGGAATACCGTGACCCGGATACCGGCCAGTTGTTTGACCGGGAAGCGCTAAATGCCGAGCTGGAGAAAATTGAAAAACCGGCTGGGATCAGTAATCCAAAAGACTTCCGCAACGAGATCGTGAACTTTGTGCTGCGCGCCCGTGCGCAAAACAGCGGGCGCAATCCGAACTGGACCAGTTACGAAAAACTGCGCACGGTGATTGAGAAAAAAATGTTCTCAAATACCGAGGAATTACTGCCAGTTATCTCGTTCAACGCCAAAACGTCGACCGATGAGCAGAAGAAACACGATGACTTTGTCGACAGAATGATGGAGAAAGGATATACACGCAAACAGGTTCGTCTGCTGTGTGAATGGTATCTGCGCGTAAGAAAATCCTCATAACAGAGGATCGATGGCAACGTCGTTTGGGGGAAATATGACGTACTTTATTGACCGACGACTGAATGGCAAGAATAAAAGCGCGGTTAACCGCCAGCGCTTTTTGCGCCGCTATAAGTCGCAAATCAAACAGTCGATTGCCGAGGCCATCAACAAGCGTTCGGTTACCGACGTAGACAGTGGGGAGTCTGTTTCGATCCCCATCGAAGATATCAACGAACCTATGTTCCATCAGGGCCGGGGGGGATTGCGTCACCGCGTTCATCCCGGCAATGATCATTTCGTGCAAAACGACCGTATCGAGAGGCCCCCCGGCGGCGGTGGCGGCGGGAGTGGTCAGGGTGATGCCAGTAAAGATGGCGAAGGCGAGGACGAGTTTTCCTTCCAGATCTCCAAAGATGAATATCTTGACCTGTTGTTCGAGGATTTGGCGCTGCCTAACCTGCAAAAAAATCAGTTCAGGCAACTGACCGAATACAAAACGCATCGCTCCGGTTACACCTCTAACGGTGTCCCGGCCAATATCAGTGTTGTCCGCTCACTACAAAACTCCCTCGCCCGCCGCACGGCGATGACCGCAGGGAAAAAACGGGAACTGCGCGCGCTGGAGTCCACACTGAGTGAAGTGGAGAACAGCGAACCGGCGCAGCTATTGGAAGAGGAACGGCTACGCAAAGAAATTGCCGAGTTGCGGCAGAAAATAGCCAAAACACCGTTTATCGATACCTTTGATTTACGCTACAAAAACTATGAACGTCGCCCTGAGCCTTCCAGCCAGGCGGTGATGTTCTGCCTTATGGACGTCTCTGGCTCCATGGATCAGGCAACCAAGGATATGGCCAAGCGTTTCTATATCCTGCTCTATCTGTTCCTGAGCAGGACGTATAAAAACGTGGACGTGGTCTACATCCGTCACCATACACAAGCGAAAGAAGTGGATGAACAGGAGTTTTTCTACTCACAGGAAACTGGTGGGACCATCGTTTCAAGCGCCTTGAAGCTGATGGATGAGGTCATCCAGGAACGTTATGATCCGGCGCAGTGGAATATCTACGCTGCACAAGCATCCGATGGCGATAACTGGGCAGATGACTCCCCGCTGTGTCATCAGATACTCGCACAAAAACTGTTACCGATGGTGCGCTACTACAGCTATATCGAGATAACCCGTCGCGCTCACCAGACACTGTGGCGCGAATATGAAGTATTGCAGGAGAAATTTGGTAATTTCGCCATGCAGCATATACGTGAACCGGAAGATATCTACCCGGTATTCCGGGAACTTTTTCATAAGCAAACTGCAGATAATTGATTCTTATATCCAGTACGGTGGTTATTTTCCACGCGCCAATTTTAAGACAATAAAAAAGCCAATGGAGCAATCCACTGGCTTTCTTTTTATTTAATGTGCTTAACACCGCACGTGCGACAAAATTACAAACCGTAAACCAGGTTTATTGAGGTCACCGTATCGGTTTTATCCGGCGCACTGGCTGGCGGCTGGGTGTTATAGGTCACGTCATAAGCCAGTTTCAGCGAGAAGCTCTTGTTGATAGCCACTTTCAGCGCAGTCTCTGAGTTGTAGGTGGTTTCATCATTCGCTAACACGGAGAAGGCTTGCGTAAACTGAGCCGTATCACTGATTTTATATCCGTAAACACCAGAGCCATAAGCCAGAGCCCGGGTATTATGACCACCCTGCTCGAATTCATCATGACGAACACCAGGACCCGCTTCAAGGTTGAGGGTATGAACCGGACCGTTCCAGATCTGGCGACCATAACCCACCGCACCGACATCACGCGCGCGATAGCCGTTGTAGCGGTCACTGAGCCAACTGCCCTGACCAAATACGTAGTTGCTATCGTCCAAATTATAACGGCTACGGGCACCGGCCTGATATTTTTCAGATGAGCGCACACCTGATGACGAGGTGTTACGCGCAGAACCCCAGATACTGTTGGCAGTATTGGTGTTAAACCATGTCATGGTGGTATCTGCACTCAGTGATGAGTTACTTGTGTTACCCGTCTGCGCGGTGTAACCGGCCTGGATGTTACCATCAAAGGGTTTTTTAGCCGTGGAAGGATCATCCAGCGACGTAAAAATGGTGGTGTCTGCAAGGCTTGAGATACTGAACAACGCTGCACCGCAAACTACGGCATAAGCGGGTAAACGACGTACAACCTGAAAAAACATTTTGCTTCCCCAATAGACTTAAGGCAAATAACACGCCATAACGTTAGCGCTTTACTCAAAAAAACAGCACTCATCGAAATAACTCTGCCATTCATTAAGTTCCCTTAACCAAGCCTGGCAACTCCCTTCGATGACGCACGGACTTATTCAAACATCGAAAAACTCGTACGAATATACAGCACCTTGAGGCTGATATCCTTTTTTAACGGGATCTTTTAGACAGTTCCGAGTGACAGTTATCTCCTGACATGGAAACAACCAAAATCATTACACTTTATTTCCCTGTTCTTTAAATTCAGCCCTGAATGATGATTTATTCACTCGCCTAAAAGGGACCGTGGCAAATGTCTGCGCCCTTCACTGAGCAGATTTCGGCCGAACCCTACGCGGTATCTTGTCCTTTTGACCGGGGCGAGTTAGCTTTAGACCAGTTGATAACATCTTATTGCGCCGCGAGTTCCTCGCAGGCTGCCTTCAGGAGGAGTGGTCATGGCTTTACAACAAGAGATTATTCAGGCTCTGCACGTTAAACCGCACATCGATACTGCACAAGAAGTGCGCGTTAGCGTCGACTTTCTTAAAAATTATCTGCTGGCCCATCCCTTTATCAAATCTTTGGTACTGGGCATCAGCGGCGGGCAGGATTCTACTCTCACCGGTAAACTTTGCCAAACGGCAATTAGTGAATTGCGTGCACAAACCGCAGACGACAGTTATCAGTTCATCGCGGTGCGTTTGCCCTATGGCGTGCAGGCAGATGAGTCAGACTGCCTTGACGCCATCAACTTTATCAAACCCGATCAAGTTCTTACCGTGAATATCAAAGATGCCGTGCTGGCCAGTGAAGCCACTCTGCGCGCGATTGGCATGGAATTAAGCGACTTTATCAAGGGCAATGAAAAAGCACGCGAACGCATGAAAGCACAGTACAGCATCGCCGGAATGCGCAAAGGGGTGGTGGTTGGCACTGACCATGCAGCAGAAGCCGTGACCGGATTCTTCACCAAATACGGTGACGGCGGCACTGATATCAATCCGCTATTTCGTCTGAATAAACGTCAGGGGAAAGCGCTTCTTCATTACCTTGGTTGCCCGGCTCATTTGTACACCAAAGTGCCGACTGCCGATCTGGAAGAGGACCGCCCTTCACTACCAGATGAAGTGGCGCTGGGCGTGACCTACGAGGTGATCGACGATTATCTTGAAGGCAAAAAAGTTGACGATACGTCCGCGGCTATTATCGAGGGCTGGTACACCCGCACTGAACATAAGCGTCAGCCGCCAATTACCGTGTTTGACGACTTCTGGAAGAAAAAATAACGCCCTGAGTTAACCCGATAAAAACAACGGGCGCCCTGGTGGGTCCGTTGTTTATTAATCATTTTATCTCTAACATTTAACAACCTCTTTCCATCCCGGCATGAAATCATTACCCTTAGCCTCCCTTCGAACACGGACTATGATGTTTTCTATGCAAAAATTCCTTTTCCTGCTGCTGAGTTTAGTCCTGCTGGGACCTCTGGGGATCGACCTCTATCTCCCTGCCATTCCTGCCATCGCCAGCGGTCTGAACAGCTCTGAAGAAGTGATTCAGTCTTCCATTTCGTTATTCATTCTGGTGATGGGTTTGGGCCAATTGATCGCCGGTCCGCTGGTTGACCGCTTTGGCCGCCGGCCGATGGCCATCATCGGTGTGGTGGTGTATCTGGTCGGTGCAGCCATTGCTGCCACTTCGGTGACATCGCTGATGTTTATGCTTTCACGGGTGGTCCAGGGGCTGGCGGTCTGCTGTACGTCAGTAGTCATTTTCAGCGGCGTGCGTGACCGCATGAGCGGCAATGATGCCGCACGGGCTTACGGCTTCCTTAACGGTACGCTGAATATTATCCCGGCGTTAGCGCCGCTGATTGGCGGATTGATCGCGCAGTACTATGGCTGGCGCGCTCCTTTCTGGGCGCTGTGCGGTTACACCATCGCAGTGCTGATCCTGATTCTGTGTAAACTGCCAGAAACCCGCCCTGCCGATACACAATCCGGCGGTGCCCTGCCGTTTAAGCAATATGCACGGATTTTGCTCAATAAGCGTTTCATTACCTTTGCGGCTGTCAATGCAGGCGCGATGGGCATGGCGCTAACCTACGTCTCTCTGGCTCCAACGGTGCTGATGAGCCAGGCCGGGCTGACGCCGTTTGAATTTTCGTTGGTATTCGGTGCCAACGGTTTTTGGATCATGGCAGTCAGCTTTATCGCCAATCGTATTATCCAAAAAGTGGGCAGACCGCTGTGTCTGGCGACGGGCGGTGTATTGATGTTTACGGGATGTGCAGGCTTGGTGGCTGGCCTGACGCTGGTAGCCCCTGAGGCGCAACACGCGACATGGCTGTACATGATGCCGGTTGCCTGTGCCTGTGCCGGTCTGGCATTCCTGATTGGCCCAGCCACCAGTTATGCGCTGGAGCCGTTCTCCAATGAAGCGGGCGTGGCATCAGCGTTAGTCGGATCGGTACAAATGACCGGAGGGGCGCTGTTCGGTTTTATTGCGATGGCGCTGCCATTGCAGCCGAAGCTCAGCCTCGCACTGGTCATGCTGGCGGGAGGCGTGCTGGCTCTGCTGGCTCGTCGTGCCAGTAAAGCCTCGGCGGGCCGCCTGACCCGCCTGGATTAATCTTGTATTAACCGATCGGGTGCATTTTGTGGCTGGTCGGATGCGTTGCCGCAAAGTCCGCACTGTAACGCTCAACGCCCAGATCATCGGCCGGTATTGCCGGTGTCACGCCGGACATAATGTCTGCCAGCAGCTGGCCTGAGCCACACGCCATGGTCCAGCCCAGCGTCCCGTGACCGGTATTGAGGAACAGGTTTTTGATGCGGGTTTTGCCCACAATTGGCGTGCCGTCCGGCGTCATCGGACGCAGCCCGGTCCAGAATGTGGCTTGTTCGATGTTGCCACCATTCGGATAGAGATCACGGACCACCATTTCCAGCGTTTCGCGCCGCGCTTTTGCCAGCTGGGTATTGAAGCCGACAATTTCAGCCATCCCGCCGACACGAATACGGTCATCGAAACGGGTAATGGCAATTTTGTAGCTCTCATCCAGCACGGTGGAATATGGCGCAGAGGCAGGATCGGTTATCGGGATGGTCAGCGAGTAGCCTTTCAGCGGATAGACCGGGATTGACACCAGATCGGCCAGCAACGCGGTAGAGTAAGAACCCAAGGCCACCACGTAGGTATCCCCCTTCACCACCTCAGGACCGCACTGTACACCGGTGATTTGTCCGTTCTCCACCAGTAACTTGTCTACGCTGCGGTTAAATTCAAATACCACACCGGCCTGACGCGCCATTTCAGCCAGTTGACGGGTAAACAGCTGGCAATCACCGGTTTCATCATTGGGTAAGCGTAGACCGCCTGTCAGCTTATGGGCAACCTGCGCCAGGGCTGGTTCAACGGTCGCCAATTGGTTAGCTTCCAGTAACTGATAAGGCACACCGGCTTCCTGCAAAACAGCGATGTCCTTGGACGCGCTGTCGAACTGTTGCGCGGTGCGGAATAACTGTAATGTGCCGCCCTGACGCCCTTCGTATTGAATGCCGGTATCTTCGCGCAGCGCTTTCAGGCAGTCACGGCTGTATTCTGCCAGTCTGACCATGCGACTTTTGTTAGTCTGGTAGTGATCCATATTGCAGTTACGCAACATCTGCCACATCCATTGCAGTTGGAAGCGGCTGCCATCAAGGCGAATGGCCAGCGGTGCATGGCGCTGAAACATCCATTTAATGGCCTTCAGGGGAACACCCGGCGCTGCCCACGGCGCGGCATAGCCAGGGGATATTTGCCCGGCATTACCCGCACTGGTCTCTTCCGCAGGACCGGCTTGTCTGTCGATAACGGTGACCTGATGACCGGCTTTCGCCAGATACCAGGCACTGGCGACACCGACGACACCACTGCCTAAAATTACCACACGCATACTCGACTCCAGTCCAAGGCAATATAAAGCATAATATTCTGTGCACAGGAAATTAACCTGACGAAGGAAAACTGCCAACATCAACGGCCATAACTGTGACTCATTTCACAATTATTTATCCTTGATCTGACGATGTTTTTCAATAGCTGCTTAAAAATAACAATACCGCGCAACATTCGCTCTGTCATGACGTAAAAACAGCCGTGTGACTATTGTGGCAATAATTAATCATCGCTCAGCATTAGCGTTTAAAGGCGCAACTCTTTCGTTATTTAATTCTGATATAATCGCAATTTCACAGAACATTATTCCGATAAAAAGTTATTGGGTAATATTCCCTCATTTCCGTTTATGCATTGACTGTTTCGCGGCCGTGGCGAATGATGGAACTGTCCCTTTCGCGTCCCCGGTCCGGCCCTTTTACTGCGGCGCGAAAGCCTAAAAAAGCGTATGACTTCAGACTGATTCAGCATAAACCCCGGATTGAGCTACGATTATGTAGGGGCGCGCAAATTAGTAAGAAACAGTTCTGAATCAAACACTCTGTTGCGTCCGTAACTGAATGAGGGTGGCGGCTTATGACGACAAAGACCCAGGAACATACCACTGAAAACAAACGCCTGAGCGATGGACCGGACTGGACGTTTGAATTATTGCAGACTTATCTCGAAGAAATTGATCGGGTTGCGAAGTCTTACCGACTTGATACCTACCCACACCAAATTGAAGTCATCACGTCCGAACAAATGATGGATGCCTATTCCAGCATCGGCATGCCGATCAACTACACGCACTGGTCTTTCGGCAAAAAATTCATCGAAACCGAGCAGCGTTATAAGCACGGACAGCAAGGGCTGGCGTATGAAATAGTCATCAACTCCAATCCTTGTATTGCCTATTTGATGGAAGAAAACACCATGACCATGCAGGCTTTGGTGATGGCGCACGCCTGCTACGGGCACAACTCTTTCTTTAAGAACAATTATCTGTTCCGCAGCTGGACCGATGCCAGTTCAATTGTGGATTATCTGCTGTTCGCCCGCCGCTATATCAGCCAGTGCGAAGAGCGCTACGGCGTGGAAGAGGTAGAGCGGCTGCTCGATTCGTGCCATGCGCTGATGAATTACGGCGTAGACCGCTATAAAAGACCACAAAAGATTTCGCTGATTGAAGAAAAAGCACGGCAGGAAAGCCGCGAAGCCTATCTGCAAAGTCAGGTGAATTCGCTATGGAAAACACTGCCGCGCAAAGACAATGTCGATGCGCCAGAACAAATCCGCCGCTTTCCGTCCGAGCCGCAGGAAAACATTCTCTACTTTATGGAAAAGAATGCGCCGCTTCTGGAACCCTGGCAGCGTGAAATTTTGCGTATTGTGCGCAAAATAAGCCAGTATTTTTACCCACAGAAACAGACGCAGGTCATGAACGAGGGCTGGGCTACCTTCTGGCATTACACCATCCTTAATCATCTGTATGACGAAGGGAAAGTGTCGGAAAAATTCATCCTCGAATTCCTCCATAGCCATACTAATGTGATTTTCCAGCCACCGTATAATAGCCCCTACTACAGCGGAATTAACCCCTATGCGCTTGGGTTCGCCATGTTCCAGGACCTCAAGCGTATTTGTCAGTCACCGACGGAAGAAGACCGTTATTGGTTCCCGGACATTGCGGGATCTGACTGGCTGGAGACGCTGCATTTTGCTATGCGCGATTTCAAAGATGAGAGCTTTATCAGCCAGTTCCTGTCGCCGAAAGTCATGCGTGATTTCAAACTCTTCACCGTGCTCGATGACGACCACAATAATTATTTGGAAATCGCGGCGATTCATAATGAGGAAGGTTACCGGGCGATTCGTCAGGAGTTATCGGCCCAATACAATCTGAGCAACCATGAACCGAATATTCAGATCTGGAATGTGGACTTACGTGGAGACCGTTCGCTAACGCTGCGCTACATCCCGCAGGACCGTGCGCCTCTGGATAAAAGTCGTCGGGAAGTGATGAAGCATATTCATCGCCTGTGGGGCTTTGATGTGTTTATGGAGCAACTCAATGAAGACGGTGGCGTAGAATTACTGGAGCGTTGCCCGCCTCGCCCAACACCGTTGTGAGCCAAACAAGGCCGATTCAGGCTATTAAAAAAGGGCGCTGCGGCGCCCTTTCCTGTGGTTTACGTTTACGGATGTTGCTGATCAGCGTTTTTTATCGGTCAGGTCACCAGGCATGGCGCTTTGCATGCTGTGCCAGATTTCACCACTCTGACGGCCGTAATCACGCACGCAATCAACAATTTGATCATGGCTTTTTTCATCACAAATTTGTGACAACTTCAGATAAAAAGTGATCGCCAGTTTACGTGCTTCAGGGTTGGAGAAATAATAACGACCAACGCGGGTATATAAACCACGCAATCCGTTAATAATCAGACCGTAAATTGGATTGCCGGACGCAAACGCTAAGCCACGGAATATGCCGTAATCCAGTTCGGTAAAGGCCTCGGAACTGTCAGAGACATCCTGCGCTTTCGCCAGGACCTTCTGGGTTTCTTCCGGGTTACTGCGCATGGCCTTACGGATAAATATCGTGGCGATGTTGGTTCTGACTGACAACAGATTATCAATCAACTGCGGTACGCTGTCGTGATCAAGACGCGCCAGGGTTTCCAGGATATTTAACCCTGAGGTTTCCCAGAAGTTATTGACCTTGGTCGGCTTACCATGCTGAATAGTCAACCAGCCATCGCGCGCAAGCCGCTGTAAAACTTCACGTAATGTGGTACGTGTAACGCCAATTAATTCTGAAAGCTCACGTTCGGCAGGTAGAATAGTTCCCGGTGGAAAGCGGCTGTTCCAAATACTTTCAATGATGTACTCTTCGGCGAAACCGGCAGGACTCTGCGCCTTAATAACCATGTTTTTACGTTCCGTTTAGGACTTTTTATAAGCGATGTAATTCGGCTCATCATACCAGACGAAAATGGCATGTTATAGCGCCCTTTCGGAACTTATATTGAAACTGTGCATAGCTTGGCACTATTTTCCCTTAAATAAGCAGTTTTAGCACAATTTATTCATTCACTCCGCCTTGAATGGCTGAAGTGACTAGCCCAGGCTATTGATTTTATTGAATTACAATCAGGAGAACGACAGCATCATGGACATGACTTTCAGACACGCATTTGTCAAAAACTTCCTTGGCCAGTCACCTGTCTGGTACAAGCTGGCGATCATTGCCTTTCTTATTATCAATCCCTTGATCTATTTCCTGGTCAGCCCCTTTCTGGCCGGCTGGTTGTTGGTGGTCGAGTTTATTTTTACCCTGGGGATGGCGCTGAAATGTTATCCGTTACAACCAGGCGGTCTGCTAGCCATTGAAGCGGTGATGATTGGCATGACCAGCGCGGACCGAATCCGTGAAGAGATTGCCTCGAATCTGGAAGTGATCCTGCTGTTGATCTTCATGGTGGCCGGTATCTACTTCATGAAGCAGTTACTGCTGTTTGTCTTCACCAAATTACTGCTAAATATTCGCAGTAAAGTCGCCCTTTCGCTCGCTTTCTGTCTGGCTGCCGCGTTTCTTTCCGCGTTTCTTGATGCCCTGACAGTGATCGCCGTGGTGATCAGCGTCTCCGTCGGCTTTTATTCTATTTACCACCGGGTGTCGTCGAGCAGCGACGAACAAAACGATGTCAATGACGACAGCAGCTTCAGCGGCAATCAACAACATCATGCCATTCTTGAACAGTTCCGTGCTTTCCTGCGCAGCCTGATGATGCATGCTGGAGTGGGCACCGCACTGGGCGGTGTAATGACGATGGTCGGTGAACCGCAAAATCTGATCATTGCTAAATCAGCGGGTTGGCAATTTGCCGACTTCTTCCTGCGCATGTCACCGGTTTCCGTACCCGTATTCATCTGCGGACTGCTGGTTTGTTTTACGGTAGAACGCTTTAGTTTATTTGGTTATGGCGCGCAATTACCCGAGCCGGTTTACGACGTCCTCAAGCAATACGACCAGAAAAATACGGCCCAGCGCGATAAACAAGAGCGAATTAAGTTGGCTGTGCAGGCGGTTATTGGTGTTTGGTTGATTGTCGCGCTGGCTTTCCATCTGGCTGAAGTAGGACTGATTGGTTTGTCGGTCATTATCTTTGCTACTGCACTGTGCGGCGTAACCGACGAACACGCCATCGGCAAAGCCTTCCAGGATGCCCTGCCGTTTACCGCATTATTGACCGTATTTTTTGCCATCGTGGCCGTGATAATCGAGCAGCATCTCTTTAGCCCGATTGTGCATTTCGTTTTGCAGGCTGAACCTGGCAACCAACTTTCCCTATTTTATCTGTTTAACGGACTGCTTTCGTCCGTTTCCGATAACGTGTTTGTCGGCACGGTCTATATCAACGAAGCTAAGGCCGCCCTGCAAAGTGGTGCCATTTCGCTGCAACAATTTGAGCTGCTGGCGGTTGCCATCAATACGGGCACTAACTTGCCGTCGGTGGCGACGCCAAATGGTCAGGCTGCATTTCTGTTCCTGCTGACGTCCTCGCTCGCGCCGCTTATTCGCCTTTCTTATGGCCGGATGGTATGGATGGCGCTGCCTTATACTGTGGTAATGACGTTGGCGGGTTGGCTATGTGTCCAATTTTTATTGCCCGATATGACGGCGTGGTTCAGTTCGATGCAGTGGATATCTTTACCTCATGTTAACGAGGTTGTACCGAACCATTAACCGAGTATTTCTGAACATCAAAATAAAGGATTCTATAAGGCGTCGCATTAAATGAAATCACCCTATTCGGCGCCAAAGAGTGATGCTTATGCACTATTTTTGACTAATTTTGAAATCAACGGGCTGGCAGCACGGGTGAATTGGTTTACACTGCCTGCCAGTAGCTTACTGCATGGAAAACAAAACTATGTTGCAATATCTTAACCGTTGCTCTCAAGGGCGCGGTGCTTGGCTTCTGATGGCATTAACCGCTTTGGTTCTTGAACTCGTTGCTCTTTATTTTCAGCATGTCATGTTATTAAAACCTTGTGTCATGTGCATTTATGAACGTTGCGCACTGTTTGGTATTATGGGCGCCGGGATTGTGGGTGCCATTGCCCCAAAATCGGGGTTACGTTATGCCGGTATTCTGATTTGGATCTACAGTGCGTATGAAGGGATCCGCCTGTCATGGGAACACACCATGATTCAGCTGCACCCTTCACCTTTCGCGACCTGTGATTTCGCGGCCCGCTTCCCAACCTGGTTACCGTTAGATAAATGGTTCCCGGCGGTGTTTGTTGCTTCGGGCGATTGCGCGGAAAAACAGTGGGAATTCCTGAGCCTCGGTATGCCTCAGTGGCTGGTCGTCGTCTTCAGCGTGTTTATGTTGATTGGCCTGCTGGTCTTGATTGCTCAGTTTGTAAAACCTAAGCGTCGTGATCTGTTTGGTCGCTAAGACTCGCTCTGATTGACAAGATTTAAAACGAAAGAGGCGCCTCAACGGGCGCCTCTTTTTTATGCTTCAACCGTTACTTTGTACGCCACAAACGCAGCTGACCATACCAACCGCTGTCAGTTTCGTACTCCTGATGCGTGCCATTCGCGTCAATGATCTCTTCTGCAGAACGGCCGGTCATCGTACAGGCAAGGCTCACTTTAACCTTCCGTTGCCCGTTGACCAGGCGCAGGTCGACATATTCGTTAAACTGCAGTGCAGCAACCAGTTTGCCATCGACGCGCACATACAGCGGACAGGTTCTTTCGAAAGGAATCACGGTCCACTGGTCCATGCGGTGAAGACGGACAATAGTTTTACCCTGCTCTGCTTTATCTTGTTCGGCCTTACTCTGCTCGGCGCTTTGCGTTTTATTAGTCTGGTTTTCAGTCACAACCGCGGCGTTGAGGACTTGCGGTGCTGGCTGATACGGATTCTTCCCTGAACAACCGGCTAACATCAGCACGGCCAGCGCAATAAACGTTCTTTTCATTGTTGTCTTCCTGAATTGACGAACCAATTGATATACAAATAATTGATAGGCAAATGATAGCAGCGAGAGAAACTAAGGCAATGCATCAAACAGAGAATGTCGACTTTCCGTCTTTTTCAACAGCAAAAAACGCAGCGGCGGGTTCTGTTACAGGATTGACCAGGCTCGCATGACCGCTAATCAAAAAACACTTACCAGACATTGATTTAGTTGTTTACTAATGCCATGGCATTAGACATAATCGCCGTCCACTTCATGTAGCAATGATTGGTAAGGCCTCGGGTATTTAAAAATACTCGGGGCTTTTTCTTTTTTGCGCCTTCCCACCTGCATTTCGGCATCAGTATTGATCACCAGATAGCCCCTATGGCCGGTGTTAACCACTTAGCCCAGAAACACGCAAGCGCCAATCACACCATCAAATGGGCAAATCCAAACGTCATTGCAAACTCAAAGGGCATACTTTTGTTCAGAGGGTTAAAGCATGTATGAGAATGGCGAGGGCAAAAACATCAGCAACTAAATGGTCATTTTAAACGCAGGATTTACAGGTGATGCCCCGTATATGCCCCGCGCCATTTCACAGTGATAAATTTCTTCATTCACTTCAAGTGGTTACTTAGCCCAACTCGGCTTATTCATAATGTGGTCCTGCCAGTCCTCAACATCATCTTCACGCACGGCGATGTAGCGTACTGAAATGCGCTCGGTATGCATCGCGGATTTGGAGGACTTATTGAGTAACGGGTGCCAGGGCAGTAAAGGTTTACCCTCACCAACTAACCGGTACGCACAGGTCGGTGGCAACCAGTCAAAGGTGGTCAAATTTTCGCGGGTCAGTTTGATGCAGTCTTCTTCCAGTGTGAAACGACGTTCATAATTACGGCACTGGCAGGACTTAATATTCAGTTGATTACAAGCCACGTTGGTGAAATAGATTTCCTCAGTGTCTTCGTCGATCAACTTATGTAAGCAGCATTGCCCGCAACCGTCGCACAACGCTTCCCACTCTTCATCTGTCATTTCAGACAGTTTTTTTTGCTGCCAAAAATTGGGCTCAGTCATGGTGGGTATCCGGGTTAAGTAAAACGAGGGGGCCTATATAAACATTTTAGTGCAGAGATGCAAGTAAAGCTGCCCGAAAAAACCGGGCAGTGTCAGGTCATTGCTTAGATCAGAAAGGTTTAGATAACGCGGGTAGTCACGCTTTTGCCATTGAGTGAAGCTTCAATCACATCCCCTACCGCCATTGGCCCGACGCCCTGCGGCGTACCGGTGAGGATGATATCCCCGGCGCGCAAGGTAAAGAAACGGCTCATATAGGCAATTAACGGCAGGATCTTGGTCAGCATATCGCAGCTGTTACCGTTCTGGCGTATTTCACCATTGACGATGAGCTGCAGTTCTGCAGCCTCGGCATCACCGAACTCGCTCACCGGAATGAAACCGCTGATCGGGCAGGAACCATCAAAACCCTTGGCTTTTTCCCATGGCTGACCCGTTTTTTTAAACCCGGCTTGTAAGTCACGCAGTGTCAAATCCAGCGCCAAACCGTAACCGGCGATGGCATTCGCGACTCTATCTTCACTGGCCTGTTTTAGCGGCGTGCCAATTAATACCGCCAGCTCAACCTCATGATGAACCGAACCCAAATTTTTAGGGATCGCGATAGGCTGGCGAATATCGCACAGTGCGGTTTCTGGTTTGATAAACAGCACCGGTTCAGCAGCAACCTGACTGCCCATCTCTTTAATATGATCAGCATAATTGCTGCCTACACACACCACTTTGTTCACCGGAAAGTCGAGTAATGCGCCGTTCCAGTCTCTGTGTTGATACATGGAAAACTCCTGAAAGTGTCAGTCAACCGCCAAAGGGATTTTTACCCGCGGGCGCCACAGGAGCCGGAGTGGCAAGCGCCTCAGGCTCCGTTTGCGTCTGCGCAGGGGCTGGCGTCTGAGTTTGAGCCGGCTCAGCCACAATGGCGTCCGCCATCATACCAATGCTCAGCGCGAAATAGGTCGAGCGGTTCCAGTGCATAATAGTACGAAAGTTATCATAGACCAGGAAAGCACGGCCCTGGAGGTCATCAGGAGTGATGACCCAGGCGCGGGTGGCCGTCGAGGCCAGTGCACTGCCGTCCGCCTGTGTGACCCCTTTCTGCTGCCAATAGCTGGCAGTATGCATTTGGTTGTTTTTGAGCCCGGCCAGGCTGGCGTCAAAACCAGCAGGCAATTTCACTTCTTGTCCCCAGCCCTGATCCCCCTTCCAGCCTTCGGTCGAGAGATAATTGGCGGTAGAGGCGAAAACATCACTGGTGTCATTCCAAATATCAATTTTCCCGTCGCCGTCGCCGTCAGCACCGTAGTTCAGATAGGATGTCGGCATAAACTGCGACTGGCCCATTGCACCCGCCCAGGAGCCTTTCATCATATCGCTGGTAGCGTGGCCGGAATCAACAATTTTCAGTGCCGCCATCAGCTCTTTCGTAAAGAAAGCCTCACGGCGTCCTTCAAAGGCCAACGTTGCCAGCGCGGAGAAGACATCTTCCTTACCCTGAATTTTGCCAAAGTTACTTTCCATTGCCCACAAGGCAACAATGTACTGCGGTTGTACGCCGTAACGATCACTGGCCTGAGTTAGGGCAGAGAGGTTCTCGTGATACTGGATCCTCGCTTGCTCGATTTTTGCCGCAGGCAAGACACGGGCAAGATAATCATCAAGCGTGATTTTCTTTTCCAACTGATTACGGTCAGAATTTATGACCCGATCAATAAAGTGCACATTTATAAAAGCGCTGTCGATAGTCTGCTGACTGATGCCCTGCTGGCGGGCCTGAGTTTTAAGTTGTTCAACATAAGCCGGGAACTCAGCCGGGTCACGCCCCTGATCTGCAAGGGTAGTTTTAGCTGGCGTTTCGCTGGCCGGAACCGTGGCCACCGGTGCGGCAGCCTGGGGTTCAGTGGCGACACTTTCTTTGGCGCAACCGCTGAGGATCACACTGGTCACTAACACAGCCAATACCGACAATTTCATCACTCTGCTCCTTATTATCTCTTCATTCATCATCCTTAAACAACCTGAGGGAGCGCAGAGATGAATGCAATACGACAGCGCCGAATTTACAAAAACACACGAATAACGATAAGCCTCGGTTTATTTTTCACCGTTTTGCAGGTGCATATTCAATAAACTTTCCACTGGCGGTGGGACTTGTAAATAATAACCTTGCTCCAGAAGTGACTGCTTCACTTTCTCAATATCCGCGGAGGCTAACTTTTTACGCTGACCAAGGTTTATCACCATTGAGAACTGTGGCTTACCAAAACCTTGCAATAATTCTTCAGGAAGTCGTGAGAAATCGTCTTTTTTTTCGACATACAGGTATGTCTGATCACGTTTGTTACTTCTATAGATGGCACAAAACATTTTTTTAACTCTACTTTATTGAAACGGTGGCTTGCCTAGATATAACTGTAACTATAACATGCTTATCGTACATCGGAATATCGCCCCCCGAGTGGTATTCCGGGGATTAGAAGTTGCTGAGACTGAGTCAGGATAGATGTCACAATCGCCAATAGAACTAAAAGGCAGCAGTTTTACCTTATCGGTTGTTCATTTACATAGTTCACAACCTGAGGTTATTCATCAGGCATTACAGGACAAAGTGGAGCAAGCCCCCGCTTTTCTGAAAAATGCCCCTGTTGTTATTAACGTCGCAGCGCTAACAGGCGAAGCGAACTGGAAAGACATTCAACAGGCGGTGGCTTCTGCTGGTTTTCGCGTGGTTGGCATCAGTGGTTGCAAGGATGAACGGCAGAAACGCGCCATTTCCCGCACCGGTTTACCGCTGCTGAGTGAAGGCCGTGCACAGCGTATTGCCGCAGAGCCGCCGGTACCGGTCGTTCCCGACAACGCGCCAGCCAAAACCCGGATCATCAGCACGCCAGTCCGTTCTGGCCAACAGATTTATGCCCGTAACAGCGATCTCATTGTGACAAGCAGTGTGAGCGCCGGTGCGGAACTTATTGCCGATGGCAATATCCATATTTATGGCATGATGCGAGGCCGTGCGCTGGCCGGTGCCGCAGGTGATGCAAATTGTCAGATATTTTGCACACATCTGGGGGCTGAGCTAGTCTCAATCGCAGGGCAGTACTGGTTGAGTGACCAAATCCCGTCCGACTTTTACGGACAGGCAGCACGCCTCAGCCTGTTGAATAACGTGTTAACCATACAACCTTTAAACTAAGCCCTTTTGACAAGGAATCCTTTCATGGCACGCATTATAGTTGTTACATCGGGTAAAGGGGGCGTTGGCAAGACCACTTCAAGCGCAGCCATTGCTACCGGTTTAGCTCAAAAAGGCAAGAAGACCGTGGTCATCGACTTTGACATCGGTTTGCGTAACCTTGATCTGATCATGGGCTGCGAGCGCCGCGTTGTTTACGATTTTGTCAATGTGATCCAGGGTGATGCCACACTGAATCAGGCGCTGATCAAAGACAAGCGCACTGACAATCTGTTTATTCTTCCGGCTTCGCAAACGCGTGATAAAGATGCGCTGACTCACGAAGGCGTAGAAAAAATTCTTAATGATCTGAACGAGATGGGATTCGATTTCGTGGTCTGTGATTCACCAGCGGGAATTGAAACCGGCGCGCTGATGGCGTTGTATTTCGCTGATGAAGCGGTGATCACCACTAACCCTGAAGTCTCTTCAGTCCGTGACTCAGACCGCATTTTAGGCATTTTGTCATCAAAATCCCGCCGTGCGGAACAAGGCTTAGAGCCGATTAAAGAACACCTGCTTCTCACCCGCTATAATCCGGGCCGTGTTAGCCGCGGGGACATGCTCAGTATGGAGGATGTCCTTGAAATTCTTCGCATTCCGCTGTTGGGTGTTATCCCTGAAGATCAGTCTGTACTGCGCGCGTCCAACCAGGGCGAACCGGTGATTCTGGATCAGGAGTCCGATGCGGGTAAAGCCTACGATGACACCGTCAGCCGTCTGCTTGGTGAAGAACGTGCGTTCCGTTTTATTGAAGAAGAGAAGAAGAGTTTCCTGAAACGCCTTTTTGGGGGATAAACCATGGCCTTGTTAGATTTCTTTCTGTCCCGCAAAAAGCCGACAGCCAATATAGCCAAGGAACGGCTGCAAATCATCGTAGCAGAGCGACGCAGGGGGGACAACGAACCCTCCTATTTGCCGGAGCTTAAGCGCGATATTCTTGCGGTGATTTGCAAATATATTAAGATTGACCCGGAGATGCTCCAGGTTCAGTTCGAGCAAAAAGGTGATGATATTTCGGTACTGGAACTTAACGTGACATTACCGGAATCGGAAGAAACACCTAAATGACAGAGATGGAAATGTTCTGTTTGCCGGTGTTTTCTGCAAAATAGTGGCCCCCTGGCCTTCAGGGGGTAACTGTATAAATATACAATACCCTTTCCTGTTTTACCCCCTCTTCTATTTCTTTAAAACTATTCCTGGTATGGAAAAGAGTGAGTGAGATTCCTCTCATTTACTGTGGTTACTCGCACGTATAGGGTGATATTGTTGGTCATCCTGGACAAGAAAATACGTCCGTAGCGAATTAATTTCCTTTAACCAAAAATAGACAATAAAAAAGGCAGACTGCTGTCCGCCCTTTTAATCTCTCTGCTTATTCTCACTGCTTACCATCGTAATAACAGCGGATCAGTGTTAAACAGATTTAAATTTCAATACTCTTTTAATATTTCGTTTAATTTCTCGGCCAACAGTTTTCCACGCCATCCACTAATAAGTTCAGGCTGATGTTCTTTGGTTTTCAGTTGCCAATGCCAGTTTAACAATTGGTTAATTTGACGGCGCGACGCCAATAATTCAACGCTGAGCCCAGTCTCTTCGCTGACGATTTGGATCAGCGCTTTAATGTCTTTAAACACTTTGCGATAACCCGACTGGTCAATCAGGTTAGACAGTGGCGCAGGCAGTTCGGCGTCATCCATTTGGTTAGCTTCGGCTACCAGCGCCAGCAATGTGCGGCCATGATAACGAATCTCCGGGCCACTCAGACCAAGCGATTCAAGCTCACCCAGTGACGTCGGCTGATACCGGGCAACCTGCCATAAGTTTTCTTCGCGCACCACAAAGTTCACTGCGATGTCACGCTGACGCGCCTGTATTAAACGCCATGAGGCCAGCTTTTGCAGGCAAGCCAATTGACGCGGTCGCAGTTGGAAAGCATTGCTGATATCAAGATAGGCCATTTCCGGCTGCAGCACTTCTGCGCGTCGGCGACATAACGCTAAACATTCATCCAGCGCGGCGTCCATCCAGCCTGCCTCCTCGGTTTCACGCATCAGCTGTTTTGCCAGAGGCAATAAATACCAGACATCAGCGGCGGCATATACACACTGCTTTTCGCTCAATGGACGGGCAATCCAGTCGGTGCGTGATTCGCTTTTGTCCAGCTCCACACCGGTTGTTTCTGCCACCAGTCGGGCAAAACCGCATGAGAGTGGACGCCCGCTGAAGGCGGCAAGGATTTGGGTGTCGATTAATGGCACCGGCATCACGCCAAAAGCATTAAGGAACACTTCCAGATCTTCACTGCCCGCATGCAGAAACTTCACCACGTCAGGATTCGTCAGCAGATCAATAAAGGGCTGCCAGGCGGTGATGGGCAGCGGGTCTATCAGGGTCAGATTCTCACCGTCAAACAATTGGATCAGACCCAATTGCGGGTAGTAAGTGCGGGTTCTGACGAATTCGGTGTCCAGGGCAATCTGGCTGTACGCTCTTGCCTGAAGGCAAACTCGCTCAAGCGCGTCGTTGGTGGTGATTAACTGATAGTTCAAACTTTGATTCTCTTCTTCATATACCCATTATCCTTCAAGCGGCATCGTTGTTGACTGCAACTTGAATGAATTGGATATCATTGCGTTATAACGTGACAACGCCGGACATCGCCGGCGTTGTGAATCTGACCACGACTGAAACACGTGCTAACTGCTACGCAGCATCCTGTTTCGGATCGACCTTGGGGGTTTTCTGTTCGTCACGAAGTTCACGACGAAGAATTTTACCCACATTCGATTTTGGCAGCTCATCGCGGAACTCAACAATCTTCGGGACTTTGTAACCTGTCAGCATGCGGCGACAGTGGGCAAGCAACTCCTCACTGGTCAGCGATGGATCCTTTTTCACCACGCAAATCTTGACGATTTCGCCAGACGAGTCGCTCGGAACACCGATAGCCGCCACTTCAAGCACTTTGTCATGCTGTGAGACCACTTCTTCAATCTCATTAGGATAAACATTGAAACCTGAAACCAGGATCATGTCTTTTTTACGATCCACGATACGTAAAAAACCCTGCTCGTCCACTGTAACGATATCACCGGTTGAGAGCCAGCCATCTTTTAGTACCTCATCCGTCGCCGCCGGGCGTTGCCAGTAGCCTAACATCACCTGCGGCCCGCGGATCAATAGTTCACCCGGTTCGCCCTCAGCGACCTCATGACCATTGTCATCAACCAGCTTTACCTCTGTAGAGGGCACCGGCAAGCCAATGCTGCCGCTGTAGTGCTTCAGATCATAAGGATTTCCCGCCACCAGCGGGGAACATTCTGTCAGACCGTAGCCTTCAAGCAAATGCTTGCCGGTGAGTTTTTCCCATTTATCCGCCACTGATTTCTGCACCGACATACCACCGCCTACCGACAGGCGCAGCGTAGAGAAGTCCAGTTCGCGAAAATCTTCGTTATTGAGTAACGCATTAAACAGGGTGTTCACACCGCTGATGGTGGTGAAGGGATACTTCGCCAGCTCTTTCACCATGCCTGGAATATCGCGCGGGTTGGTAATTAACAAGCTACGCCCACCGAGTTCAATAAACAGCAGACAGTTCACGGTTAACGCAAAAATATGGTAAAGCGGTAACGCCGTCACCACAAATTCATGGCCAGGGATTAGCAGCGGCGAATAAGCGGCTTTTGCTTGTTCGAGATTCGCCTGCATATTACGGTGGGTCAGCATTGCCCCTTTCGCCACGCCAGTGGTACCGCCGGTATATTGCAAAAACGCTAAGTCGCTATTAATCACATCTGGCTTGATGTACTGCATCCGGCGACCTTGCTGCAACACGCTGCGAAAAGAAATCGCGTTAGGCAGATGATATTTCGGCACCAGCCTTTTGACATATTTGACCACGAAATTTACCAGCGTACCTTTGGCGGCAGAGAGCTGGTCTCCCATACGGGTGAGGATCACGTGTTTAATTTGCGTTTTGTAGACGACCTTTTCCAGCGTATGCGCAAAATTGGACACAATAACAATTGCGCTCGCGCCGCTGTCGTTGAGCTGATGCTCAAGTTCACGCGGGGTATACAGCGGATTGACGTTGACCACCACCATGCCGGCGCGCAATACGCCAAACAGAGCTATCGGATACTGCAACAAATTGGGCATCATCAGCGCGACACGATCGCCCTTCTTCAACCCTAATTCATTTTGCAGGTAAGCGGCAAATGCGCGGCTACGCTCTTCAAGTTTACGAAACGTCATCACCTCGCCCATGTTGATAAACGCCGGGCTGTCGGCATAACGCAGCGCGGCATTCTCAAACATCTCCACCAGCGAGCTGTAGCGATCCGGATCGATGTTCTCAGGAACATCCGACGGGTAACGTTTTAGCCAAACCTTTTCCAAGGTAATACTCCTGAAATCATGTGCTGTTGCCATCTCAATGTGACGAGTTTTATCACGTCTTTAACAATATTTTAACTCAGCTTACCAGTTGCGTTTTAAACAATGTTGAGGTTGAGAGGCCGGTCACTAATTTTTTGAGCATCCATGGCTCAAAAAAGAAAAAGGCGGCAAAGGCCGCCAAAGATAGAGACTTTAATTCCGTTGATTGATCTATTTTACCTTCTATACGGAAGTGAAACTACCTGACAATGCATGGCTCACGGCAGTTCCAAATGATTGGCAGACCACCGGTCCTAGTCAGACGGGAAAGGTACTAACTAAAGAATCCACTGGAAGGCAACTTGTTTAGGCCCCGATTGTTTTAGTAACAAACCTCCGGTCCTGCATCGTTGATGTTGCAGAAACGAACCTCAGCGCTTTTCAGCGTCTGACCGGTGGCAACGGTTTTGCAGCGATAGGGACTGGAACTATTGAACTCTTTTTCAAACATGAAGGGGGAATGTGACCCTGTGCCGATGATATCAATGCTGCCCTCGCGGTCTTTAACATCAACAGACCCGTTAATATCTGCACCACCCCCCTCTTTAAGCCCCATATCCACATATACGGAGGGATTGGCATTTTACTTGCCCCTGATTTTTTTAATTAATTTCATTATCGCGATATATCCCAAAATAGCGGTAAGCAGTGAGAAAACCACCCACATCAAGACCCATAGATCATCAAAATTCTCTTGACTTACAAGACCACTTTCCCATTTCGCGAATCTTTCAGTTGCATCAAGGCTAATGAAACTTTCAGGATTTATTATCGTTCCACCCAAATAAAGCAGACCGACAAATAAAGCGAACTTCGCCAACTTAATAATTAAATATTCAAGTCGCTTCTTTAAATTACGGGCAAATATTACCATTAACGATCACCTCAATGCTGCCGTAAGCCTTTAACTTTTTCATGCAAGGAATATCGATCAGTTGAGTTCTTAGCAGCACGTTTCTCAGTACGCGCAAAGTCTGAATCGTTCCACACGCGCCACGGTTGCGATAAACACCGTCACCTGAGAATGCCAAAAATATCTCCACGCCCGGAAAACTCAACGGTGAATAATCAGCATCGTTAATTACAAACTTTCCCTGTAGCGCCATCCCAATCCCTTAGCATTAAAATTTGAGTTAAGCGATATTTTAAGCGCATATCCATATAATTAATATGGATTTAATGATAATAACGTTTCGCCTTGTGACGCGTCACACACTGATTTTATTGAGTAGACATGTTCCGACTGCTGGCGGGGACTTGTTCGCACTGGAGCTGGATAAAAAACAGGGTGAGAAAGCACGGCTGATAGCACTGCGCCAATTTATTGATCGAATTAAGGGCGCCACAAAAAAATGCTTAAGCATAATGCCGGTCACTTAAGGTGACCGGCATTATGCTTATTAGGTTATTTCTTTTTATTCACACTTTACGCTGTGTTTCTTTCAGTCCACGCGTCTGTATAAAGAATGGTAGGTTAAGTCCATGACTCATGCCGATGACCTCAATGCTGCCCCTCTCGGTCTTTAACATCAACAGACCCTTTAATATCTGCACCGCCATCATCTTTAAGCCACATATATGGAGGAATAGGCATTTTATTTGCTCATGATTTTTTTAATTAAAGTCACTATTAATAAATAAATTGCAGTGGTAACGCTCACCGCTATAACAAGATCAATATAAAAATAAGTGTCATCTATGTTTTCAGCACCAATCTCCCCAGCGCCATAAATTAAATGACCAACCTTTAAAACAAAGTCATAGCTGAGCCAATAGAAGGGATCCCCCATGCAGCGGCCAACAACGACCAAAAGCAGTATGAAAAACACCACCTTGGAAACTCTACGGACAAGTGTCGCCATAGGTGATCACCTCGATAACTCCATATGCCTTTAAATTGGTCCCTGGAACATCAATCGTGCTTGCTCTGTATAGGGCGTTTCTAATCATGTTGTAATCAGATTGGTTGCCGAGGGTAATACAGCCATCAGAGATAGTGCCGGGATGTAGCCTAAACCCTCCCCTGGCGACTTTATTGAAGAATGTTTGGTCGTCAATTTTGTCATCTGCACGGTATAGTGCAAACCATTCGGAGTGGTCAACATGGTAGTAAAAGATCCTGCCATCTCAATCCCTTCATTAAAATTTGAGTTAAGGGATATTCTAGGCATAAAGCCGCGTAATTAGTGCGGGTTTAATTGTAACAACGTTTCGCCTTGTGACGCGTCACTCACTGATTTCCTTGAGTAGAAATGTTCCACTGCTGGCGGGAACTTGTTCCCACGGGCTCAGGATAAAAAACAGGGTGAGAAAGCAAGGACAGTGAATTCTTGCGGAGTAAATTTGTGGGCGGGATCTAAAGCCTGGCGGAGTAACATAAAAAATCCGTAACCTCTGGAGAGATCACGGATTCTTACACAGCCACTGGATCGGTCAACCGATCCTTAACTGATCGGCATTAGGCCAGAGCCGCCTATAAAACCTTACTTACTTCTTGTTCGCCGGAGGAGGGGGTGGTGGAGATTTCCCTCTCGCCGGCGGCGGTGGTTTATTCGGTGACGACGGTCTCGACCCGTGCCGGTTGTGTGTCATACCAACCGGGCCCCCAGCCGGGCCCATAGCCTCGCCCCCAGCGTGGATCATAAGGGCCTCCGTATCCCCAGCCCCATGGACCCATAGGCTGTGGTGGCATCACCACCTGCTGGGTAAGGTGCCAGCGTTTAAAGCTGTTAACGTTCACGGTGACAAACTTATACGACGTCTCACCGATAGTGCCATCTTCAGCCCCGGTGATAGGCCCAACAACAGTCACCAACTGCCCCTTGAAATCCACAGGGTCGACAAAGCCGTTCACATAAGCATGAATGCGTCCGAGTGATGCCGCGCCGAGGATCGGTCTTGCACTATCGTCCAGCGGCATAGTGGCTATCTCAAGGCGCGTTTTATTTTTCTCGTTGGTGATCCCCACCACTTTCCCGCCGAAACGGGACTCCTGGCCAACATACAACTGCGGCGCGCCCTGCACCACTTGCAGATTCATCTGCGGCGTATCGGTGGTCCCGCGAATATCGTCGGGAACCGTCACACAACCGGATAACAGTAAAACACTCAGGCCAATGGCGCTTAACGCCAGGCCTGGAAACCGTGGAAAATTTGACCACTTACGCATAACGAAAACTCCTGAACGACACTGCTAGTTTTGACCACGGTTTGTGGTACAAGTTGCCATAACTTACCGGCCAGGAAGCTTTTTCCAGGTCACTTCATTGCGCAGATAGACAGGTTCCGCCTGCTCCGGGGTGACGCGCACACCGCGTTGCCACATTTGCAGCGCCAGTGGCAGCATGTCTTCGGCCTGAGGCAGACACGTTTCGCCATCAAATAATTCAGCGACTAATGATTCTCCCAATAAATGCGGATACGTTCCCCAGCCGGTGCCCACGGTGGCAAAACGGCCGATGAAGTCGGCGGCGCGCAGTTGCAACTGTTCTGGCTTAATCACCGCTTCGCTCTGTTCTCCCTGCCAGTTGCCTTCTTCACTGCGATAATATTCACCCCAGTAAACGTCGCCCATACGCGCATCAATGGCCGCTAATACGCGGTTGGCGCCAGTCAGGCGATAAGCACCCTGCGCCATGGTCATCAGGGTTGAAACCGGTAACAGCGGCAGTTCAGCGCCATACGCCAACCCCTGGGCAATACCAATACCGATGCGCACACCGGTAAAACTGCCCGGACCGCGACCAAAGGCCAACGCATCCAGCTGATTTAGCGTCAGCCCGGCTTCGGAAAGTATTTGCTGCACCATAGGCAGAATGCGCTGCGTATGTTCACGGGCGCACAGTTCGAAATGAGCGAGCGTCTCGCCATCATTGTAAAGCGCAACTGAGCAGGCTTCTGTCGCCGTATCAATTGCTAAAATTCGCGTGGACATGCCAAACCTCAGGCGGGGAAAAGTAGTTAAAGGCCATAAATACGTCGTTAAAGGCCTTTTTCGGGGCGGAATTCTAGCATAACCAACAGGCTATTTCTGCTGTTCAACGTTTTGCAGAAAGCGGATCGCCTTGGCTAAATCACGGGTACGCGGCGCAGGCGGCAAACTGTTCAGGAACACTTCGCCATACGGGCGCATCACCAGGCGATTGTCACAGATGATCATCACACCACGGTCATCCGTATCGCGGATTAAACGACCCACCCCCTGTTTAAGCGTGATCACCGCATCGGGCAATTGCACCTCATTGAACGGATCCCCGCCGCGCAGGCGACAATCCTCAATACGCGCTTTCAGCAACGGATCATCGGGTGAGGTAAACGGCAGTTTGTCGATGATGACGCAGGAGAGCGCTTCGCCGCGCACATCCACCCCTTCCCAGAAACTGCTGGTTGCCACCAGCAAGGCATTACCGGCTTCAACGAACTGGGCCAGTAACTGGCCTTTGCTGGTTTCGCCCTGCACCAGCACGGGCAGCGTGGTGCTGGCGCGAAACTCTTCAGCCAGTTCACGCATCATCAGGTGAGAGGTACACAGGAAAAAACAGCGCCCTTTGTTGGCTTCAATCAGCGGCAGCAGCATTTTAGCTAACTGACGAGAACCACCGCGCTCATTGGGCGACGGCAGGAAGCGCGGCACGCACAGCAACGCCTGATTCGCATAGTCGAACGGGCTTGCCAGTAATAAGGTTTCAGCGTTATCCAGCCCGAGACGGGCGGTGAAGTGATGAAGCTGATCGTTCACCGACAGCGTGGCGGAGGTGAAAATCCAGGCGCCCGGTTTATCGGCCATCATTTCACTGAATTTATCGGTCACCGATAAAGGCGTCAGCGCCAACACAAAATGGCGTGAATTACACTCATACCAGTAACTGTAACCGGGAATGGTGACATCCTTGAGGCGCTTAAGGCGGTTGCGATACACCGTCGCCCGCTCAAAAGCAGCGTCCAGCAGGGCTGAGCGCCCAAGGGACAGTTTCACCACGTCATAGCACAGCTCGAGGGCGTCATCGAGCAGCAGCAGCGCGCGCTGAATGGCCGGTTGGTTGAGTACATCGCGCAGGTTGCCACGAAAACCAGGTTCACCCAGCGCCAGCCGGAAATCCATGGTGCTTTGACTCAGGCGGTCAGCGCTCTTTTGCAACTGGACCGAATCACGCACTTCGGTGCGATAGGCAATGGTGATGTCTTTGGCCATATCCAGCAGTTGTCGGCTGGTGACCTGCTGGCCAAAATATTGGCTGGCGATGTCGGGGATTTGATGCGCTTCATCGAAAATCATCACATCGGCGGTCGGGATCAACTCACCGAACCCGCTCTCTTTGACCACCATATCAGCCATAAACAGGTGATGATTGACCACCACAACATCGGCATCCATCGCCTTACGGCGGGCTTTGACAACGAAGCAATCTTTATAGGCCGGGCAGTCGCTGCCCAGACAATTGTCATTGGTGCTGGTGACCAGCGGCCAGACATAGCTGTCTTCGGCCACCACCGCGCAGGTGCTGATGTCACCCTCTTCGGTCATGCTTGACCAGTTACGCAGATGAACCAAATCACTTAAAGACTGGCTGGCAAGGTCACCGCCGGAGAGGGATTGCTGTTCGAGGCGTTCAATACACAGGTAGTTCGATCGCCCTTTCAGCAGGGCCAGTTTGCCTTTGAATTTCAGTGCACTGGCGACTTTGGGTAAGTCACGGGAATAGAGCTGATCCTGCAGGGCTTTTGAACCGGTAGAAATAATCACTTTTTTACCGGAGCGTAATGCCGGTGCCAAGTAGGCGTAAGTTTTGCCGGTACCGGTACCCGCTTCCACCACTAACCCTTGTTTGTGGCTGATCGCAAGACTCACGGCCTGCGCCATCAGACGCTGAGGTTCCCGGGGTTTAAAACCTTCAATTTTCTGCGCTAAGGCGCCGTCTGGTGCAAAATCGTCTGTCACGCTGTCTCTCTACCTGTACGGATCAGCAGTGATTATGCCAACCCCGCGCCTCTACGGCTACCGTCATCTGTCAATCCAACACAATCAGCCTTTGTGATACCCTTCACCATCATTAAAAAGTGACTGAAGGAGCATAAACACTATGACCATCGAACGAGTCAGGCCTGAGCCGCGGATGTCCGATGTGGTTATCCACAACGAGACGATTTACTACACTGCCGTACCGGAAAATTTGGAGGCTAATGCCAAAGATCAGACCGCAGAAACGCTGGCCATCATCGACGCCGTGCTGACTGAAGTCGGTTCTGACAAGAGCAAAATCCTCGATGCCACGCTGTTTCTGGTTCACAAGGAAGATTTTAAAGCCATGAATGAGGCCTGGGATGCGTGGGTTTCTCCAGGCAACGCACCGGTGCGTTGTACGGTTCAGGCCAATCTGATGAACCCGAAATATAAGATTGAAATCAAAATCATCGCTGCCCGTTAAGCGCTGATTTCAGGCATAAAAAAACCTCCCGGTGGGAGGTTTTTTATTTTAGAGACGATATTACGCTTTAGCGCCTGCAACCGCGTCTTTAGCCAGCTGCGTGATACGCGCATAGTCACCGCTCTCCAGCGCGTCAGCCGGTACCAGCCACGAACCACCGATGCACAGTACGCTTTTCAGCGCCAGGTAATCACGGTAGTTGTTCGGTGTAATGCCACCGGTTGGGCAGAAACGGACCTGCGGGAACGGGCCGGCAATAGCCTGCAAGGCTTTCACTCCTCCGTTGGCTTCCGCCGGGAAGAATTTAAACTCACGCAGACCCGCGTCCAGACCCATCATCAGTTCAGATACGGTACAGATACCTGGAATCAATGGAATAGAACCGGCGTTTGCCGCTTTCAACAGCGAGTCGGTCAGGCCAGGGCTAATGGCAAACTGGGCACCGGCTTCGGTCACTTGTGCCAGTTGTTCAGGATTAAGCACGGTACCCGCACCAATAATGGCATCCGGGACTTCTTTGGCAATTGCACGAATTGCGTCAATGGCACAAGCGGTACGCAATGTGACTTCCAGCACGCGAACACCGCCCGCAACCAGCGCTTTCGCCAGTGGAACCGCGTGCTCAAGTTTGTTGATAACGATCACCGGAACAACCGGGCCGGACGTCAGAATCTGTTCCGCGCTAGTTTTCCAATTTTTCATTTTTGTCTCCATTCATGCCCGTGGGCATCGTTGTGATTGATGGCGCGCCCCTGCCACAGGGCCTGCAACTATGCAGGTTACCGACCACACCCATTAGCCTACCCGTCGATCTGAATGATGTGGGGTATAAAAAAATATCAATAAAAAACCGCAGCGTAAGCAACGGTTTTAAACTCTTCGGTCACGCTGTCCAGTAAACACTGACCGGCGTTTGCTGCTGGTTGAGTACGGCACGCACGGGCATTTCATTTACGTCGGTGCCTTTTTCCGCGCGCTCATACACTTCACGCTTCGCCTCGCCCATCAGATGCAAATAGATATTGCGGCTGTCGAGCAGTAACGGCAACGTCAGGGTGATCCTGTCTAGCGGTGCAGTCAGCGGCGTCATGCCCATACAGGTACGGTCTGAATCGAGCGCCAGCGCGGCGGATAGATTAGTGGCGCCGGGGAACAGTGATGCAGTGTGGCCATCATCGCCCATGCCGAGGATCACCACGTCGATAGGGCGCGGTAAGGCCTTGAGGGCCTGTTCAGCTTCAGCCGCCCCTTCAAAAGGCGAAGTAGCCGCATTTTTCAGGCCAATAAACGTGGCCGACGCGGCCAGACCTTGCAAGAGATGATCACGCACCAGCTTTTCGTTGCTGGCACCGTTTTCCGGGCTGACCCAGCGCTCATCGGCCAGCGTGATCACAACGTTACTCCAGTCAAGTTCCTGACGTGTCAGTTGTATGAACAGGTCAAGCGGTGTGCGACCGCCCGACACCACCAGACTGGCTTTGCCGTTTGCCGCAATACCCTGACGAAGGGCATCCGCAATCTTTCCGGCGAAGTTTTGGTTCAGCGCCATCGCGCCGGAAAATTCGACAAAATTGGCCATCAGTTTCCCTTTACTCGAACTCATTCCAGGAGCGACCGTCACGGGTGATCATTGCCACGGAGGCGACAGGACCCCAGGTACCGGACTGGTAAGGCTTTGGTGCTTCACTTTCTGCAGCCCAGGCATTCATGATGGAGTCGACCCATTTCCAGGCTTCTTCCACTTCGTCGCGGCGAACAAACAGCGCCTGAATACCGCGCATGGTTTCCAGCAGCAGACGTTCGTAAGCATCAGCAATGTGCTGCTCGTTGAACGTTTCGGAGAAGCTCAGATCCAGCTTGGTGGTTTGCAAACGGTGTTTGTGTTCAAGACCCGGCACTTTATTCAGCACTTCGATCTCAATGCCCTCATCCGGTTGCAGGCGAATGGTCAGTTTGTTCTGCGGCAGTTGCTGGTAGGAATCACGGAACAGGTTCAGCGCCGGGTTTTTAAAATAGACCACGACTTCTGAACATTTGGATGGCAGACGTTTACCGGTACGCAGATAGAACGGCACACCGGCCCATTGCCAGTTATCGATATCCACGCGAATGGAAACGAAGGTTTCTGTACTGCTGGATTTGTTGGCACCCTCTTCTTCAAGGTAGCCCGGCACTTTTTTGCCCTGAACAAAACCGGCGGTGTACTGACCACGGACGGTGGTTTCGCGCACATTGGATTGGTCGATACGGCGCAGTGAACGCAGTACTTTTACTTTTTCATCACGGATGCGGTCAGTACTGAGATCGGCCGGTGGTGACATGGCAATCATGGTCAGAATTTGCAACAGGTGGTTTTGAATCATGTCGCGCATCTGGCCAGCTTTGTCGAAGTAACCCCAACGGCCTTCGATACCCACCTCCTCCGCCACGGTGATCTGCACGTGGTCGATGGTGCGGTTATCCCAGTTACTGGCGAACAAATTGTTGGCGAAACGCAGGGCCAGCAAGTTCAGAACGGTTTCTTTACCCAAATAGTGGTCAATACGATAAACCTGGGACTCAGAGAAGTACTCAGCAACCTGGTCGTTGATCACCTGAGAAGACTCAAGGGAGTTACCGAGCGGTTTTTCCATCACTACGCGTGACGGTTCTTTATTCAAACCGGCCTCACCAAGACCACGGCAGATGGCACCGAAGGTGCTCGGCGGCATGGCAAAATAGTTGATGGTGGCGCGGTTTTGCTGGTCGAGCATTTTCCCCAGCACTTTGAAATGCTTGAGATCATTGACATCAAGGTTACAAAATTCGAGACGAGCGCTGAGTTTATCCCATAGCTCGGGTTCCATTTTTTCCTTCATGAAGGTGGTCAGCGCTTCTTTGACAATTTCGGTATATGCCGCTTTGTCCCACTCTGCACGGCCAACACCGATGATTTTGGTGTCAGGATGAATGTGGCCAGCCTTTTCTAACTGATACAGGGAAGGCAACAGTTTACGGCGCGCAAGATCGCCCTTCGCACCGAAAATAACCAGGTCACAGGCCTGGGCTGTCTGGGTTACCGCCATGATCTTCTCCTTAATGCAAGAGTGCAGGATATATTGTAATTTTATTTCAGCAACAATGTACTCTGATTGGTTAGCGCCCGTAAACCTCGATCTAAAACGTTAATAGATGAATAAAAACCACATATTTTGTCATAGATGTTAAATCGGTCAGAAAAAAGCGCTGAGTTATGTAATTTTATGACAAATATGACGGAGATTTACCATACTGAAATGGAGATCCCGGTCATACTCTGAGGATAAAAGCTTAAAATTCACCATATTGCTTATGCCAACCCAATCAGGCTCGTAGTATATTTTCACCAAACCGACATGATTTCCTCTTTTCATAGAAATCGTTGAAACCTATGAGTGGCACGCTAATGAATACATTAGAAAAAATCCAAAGCCATCTGGACATTCTGAGCAAGTCTGAAAGAAAAGTTGCCGAGGCCATTCTTGCCTCGCCCCAGACTGCCATCCATTGCAGCATTGCCACCCTGGCCCGCATGGCCGATGTCAGTGAACCCACTGTAAACCGTTTTTGCCGTCGCCTCGACACCAAAGGCTTTCCTGATTTTAAATTACACCTGGCCCAGAGTCTGGCCAATGGCACGCCGTATGTGAACCGTAACGTGGATGAAGGCGATGGTGCTGACGCCTATACCAGCAAGATTTTTGAATCCACCATGGCGACGCTGGATCAGGTGAAAAACACCCTGGACATCAGCGCGATTAACCGCGCGGTGGACCTGTTGACGCAGGCGAAAAAAATCTCCTTCTTCGGTCTCGGTGCCTCGGCTGCTGTCGCGCATGACGCCATGAACAAGTTTTTCCGCTTCAATATTCCGGTGGTCTACTTTGATGACATCGTCATGCAACGAATGAGCTGTATGAACTGTACCGAAGGCGATGTGGTGGTGCTGATTTCCCACACCGGACGCACCAAAAGTCTGGTGGAACTGGCACAGCTTGCGCGCGAAAATGACGCCACGGTGATCGCCATTACGTCGCAAAACACCCCGCTCGCCCATGAGGCAACGCTGGCGCTGCTGCTTGACGTTCCCGAAGACACCGACGTGTACATGCCAATGGTCTCACGCATCGCCCAACTGACGCTGATAGACGTGCTGGCGACCGGTTTTACATTGCGTCGCGGAGCAAAATTCAGAGATAACCTGAAGCGTGTCAAAGACGCGTTGAAAGAATCGCGCTTTGATAAAGGCGCACCCGTTCCCAATGTTTTCGACTAAGCGTAGTCTGAATGATAAAGAAGTTCTCGCAGTTTTTTGCAACACACTTGTTCACCAGTCAACGGAGTACTACATGTCCAGAAGGCTCAGAAGAACCAAAATTGTTTGTACCCTCGGTCCTGCCACGGATCGTGACAATAATCTGGAAAAGATCATTGCTGCCGGCGCCAACGTCGTTCGCATGAATTTTTCCCACGGTACCGCTGAAGACCACATCATTCGCGCCAATAAAGTGCGTGAAATCGCGGCACGTCTTGGCCGCCACGTGGCGATCCTCGGTGACCTCCAGGGACCAAAAATTCGTGTTTCCACCTTTAAAGAAGGCAAAGTCTTCCTCAATATTGGTGATAAATTCCTGCTCGATGCCAACATGGGCAAAGGCGAAGGCGACAAAGAAAAAGTCGGTATCGACTATAAAGGTTTGCCTGCTGACGTGGTCCCCGGCGATATCCTGCTGCTCGATGATGGACGTGTACAACTGAAAGTGCTCGAAGTTCAGGGCATGAAAGTGTTCACCGAAGTGACCGTGGGCGGCCCTCTGTCCAATAATAAGGGGATCAACAAGCTCGGCGGCGGTCTGTCTGCCGAAGCGCTGACCGAAAAAGACAAGTCAGATATCATCACTGCGGCCAAAATTGGCGTCGATTATCTGGCTGTCTCTTTCCCGCGTACGGGTGAAGATTTGAACTACGCACGCCGTCTGGCACGTGATGCTGGCTGTAATGCGCAAATCGTCTCTAAAGTCGAACGCGCCGAAGCGGTTGCTTCTGACGAAGCCATGGATGACATCATTCTGGCTTCTGACGTGGTGATGGTAGCCCGTGGTGACTTGGGCGTTGAAATTGGTGACCCTGAACTGGTCGGCATCCAGAAGAAATTGATCCGCCGCGCCCGTAAGCTTAACCGTGCAGTTATCACGGCGACGCAGATGATGGAGTCAATGATCACCAACCCAATGCCAACACGTGCAGAAGTGATGGACGTCGCTAACGCCGTGCTCGACGGCACAGACGCCGTGATGTTGTCGGCAGAAACAGCGGCAGGCCAGTATCCGGCTGAAACCGTAGCTGCCATGGCACGTGTTTGTTTGGGTGCTGAGAAAATCCCAAGCATTAATGTGTCAAAACACCGCCTGGACGTGGAATTCGACAACATCGAAGAAGCCATTGCAATGTCTTCCATGTATGCCGCCAACCACCTGAAAGGGGTCACCGCGATCATCGCTATGACCGAATCTGGCCGTACCGCCCTGATGATGTCTCGCATAAGCTCAGGCTTGCCAATTTTCGCCATGTCCCGTCACGAAAATACGCTTAACCTCACCGCAATCTACCGTGGCGTGACGCCGGTGTTCTTTGACAGTCACAGTGACGGCGTAGCTGCCGCCCACGATGCTATCGAACTGCTGCGCGACAAAGGTTACCTGCTCTCCGGTGATCTGGTTATCGTAACGCAGGGTGATGTCATGAGTACCATCGGCACCACCAATACCAGCCGCGTATTACGGGTTGATTAATCCGATGCCCATATAAAGTGGATGGGTTAATTCGTTTTTAGTCTATTTACAGCATGATTAAGCCAGTTCATTTGAACTGGCTTTTTTATTTTCTTTTTTAAGCCTCATTTATTTTCTCCTCAGCCATTTATTTCAACATCGACAATAAATAAGACGCCAATCTCATTGGGTAGTGTTCATAACAATATCAATTGTCTTATTTTAAATAAGGGTAAATATTCCAAATTGGCTTTATTTCAGCCTCGCCAGCCCCCTGTTTGGAATAATAAATACGGAGTAATCCGATGGGGTTTATGTATGCAGCCACAATGCTCTCAAATTTATGTGATACACATCACATAAAAACATTAACTTTACTTCTTTCCGGCGAATGATCATTACTGACATTGAATGATAATGATTTGCATTTATAATGACTCTCATTGGTTAAACACCTGCTAATTTCCGCGCAAAGGAATTTACACAAAACTAACGTCTGCTAATTTTATTTAATAAAGCATTTAAAAATTCATATTGCATCCAGGCAGGGAGCTCCCCTGCCTGATGATAAATCAGCCTCACTTAACTCTCTCGACAATGGCCGGCGGCCTCCCCATGCCACGTAAAGCCAAAAAGGGACAAGACAGGAATCAGCATGAGCCAAATAAATTATTCTGCAACGGTGCCTTCATCGTCGTTAATACATCACAATCAGGATTTTATTTTCAATCAAAATAGTACTGAAGAGTGGCAGGCACAGATTGAAAATGGCCTTGAAATAATCAAAGGCCATATTAACAGCAAGGAGAAACCTTTTTCTGGTGTTACACCTTCAGAATTAGCCGAACAATTTCGCCATATCGATCTCACTCAACCTTTACCCGGTACGAGGCTGGCACTTGAGGAGCTGGACGATTTATATCTGCAACACGCGGTCTATTTCCATCACCCAAAATACCTTGCGCATCTTAATTGCCCCACCGTGCTTCCTGCCCAACTGGCAGAGCTGTTTATCAGCGCGATTAACTCTTCCGTTGATACCTGGGACCAAAGTGCAGGCGGCACGCTGATCGAACAGAAGGTGATCGACTGGACGCTGGCACGTATTCAGTTCGGGTCGCAATCTGACGGCATTTTCACCAGCGGCGGCACGCAGTCAAACCTGATGGCCATGCTGCTGGCACGTGACGCTTACTGCAAACGTACCTTGCCTGAGCACAGCATCAAATATCAGGGCCTGCCACAGGAAGCCAACCGCTGGCGTATTTTCAGCTCGCAGGTTAGCCATTTCAGCATTCAAAAATCAGCTGCCCTGCTCGGCCTCGGCTATGACGCCGTGGTGCCCGTCGCTTGTGACAGCGCATTTCGTATGGACATCAACGCACTGAAACAAGAGATCGCCCGCTGCCACGCCGAAGGGCTGATCCCCATTGCTATCGTCGCCACCGCAGGTACCACAGATTTCGGCAGCATCGATCCTCTGAACGGCATCGCAGAGATATGCCGCCATGAACATATCTGGATGCATGTAGACGCCGCCTACGGCTGTGGCCTGCTGGTATCCCCTCTGCACCGCCAGCGCATCGACGGTATTCAACTGGCCGATTCTGTGACAGTCGATTACCACAAATCCTTCTTCCAGTCCGTCAGTTGCAGCGCCTTCCTGCTCAATGATCAGAAACATTTTGAGCACGTCACCTGCTACGCCGATTACCTCAACCCGTTAAGCGCAAAACTGGAAGGCACGCCGAATCTGGTGAATAAAAGCATTCAAACCACCCGCCGTTTTGACGCGCTGAAAATGTGGCTGACGCTGCGCATCATGGGGCAGCAGGCTCTGGGTGAATCCTTCGATACCCTGCTGGCACTGACGACCAACGCCCATCAGCAACTGATTAACCATCCCAATATTGAGGCCCTGCACCAGCCTGAACTGAGCACACTGGTGTTCCGCTTCCTCCCCCGTCAGTCACTGTCCGATGAGCAGATTGACGCCGTGAATGCCGACATTCGTAAAGCCATCTTCCGCGCCGGTAGCGCAGTGATCGCGGGGACCAAAGTGAATAAACGCCAGTATCTGAAATTCACCCTGCTCAACCCGATGACCACGCAGGAAGACATCGCTGACGTCATCAGCCTGATTGTGCATTACGGCAAAGAATTAACCCGTGCTGCACTGAACGCAGAACAAGGTCAATAACAGGAATTCACCATGCCAAATCTTAACAGCAGTCACAAAACCTATGATTTTATCGCCATCGGCATTGGTCCGTTTAACCTCGGGCTGGCCTGCCTGACCGAGCCGGTGAAAGGGCTGGACGGTCTGTTCCTCGACCAAAATGAGGGCTTCGACTGGCACACCGGCATGATGCTGGAAAGTGCCATGTTGCAAACGCCTTTTATGGCCGATCTGGTGACGCTGGCGGACCCCACCAGCCATTTCAGTTTTCTCAATTACCTCAAGCAGAAAGGGAAAATCTACTCGTTCTACATCCGTGAGAACTTCTTCATGATGCGTAAAGAGTTTAACCAGTATTGCCAGTGGGCCTGCCAGCAACTAACCAACCTGCAATTCTCTACCCGGGTGGAGCTGGTGACCTGGAGCGACGAGGCGCAGTGCTATCTGGTACAGGCGCGGTCAACCAAAGACGGCGAAATGTTGCACTATCGCGCCAGAAAACTGGTGCTCGGTACGGGCCCTTCGCCATGGTTACCCGCCTGCGCCCGCGACGTCGGCCGCCATATTCATCACTCAAGTACCTATCTGCCCAACAAAGAGCAGGTACAGCAATCCAAATCCGTCACCGTGGTGGGCAGCGGCCAGAGCGCAGCTGAAATCTTCTATGACCTGCTTTCAGATATTGAAAAGCATGACTACCAGTTGACCTGGGTCACCCGCGCACCGCGCTTTTACCCGCTGGAGTACAGCAAACTGACGCTGGAAATGACCTCGCCGGAGTACATCGACTATTTCCATGAGCTGCCGATGAGCAAACGCGACCAGCTAAACCGCGAGCAGAAAGGCCTCTACAAAGGCATCAACATCAGTTTAATCAATGATATCTATGATCTGATGTACACCAAACGTCTCGACGGCCCACTGAACGTCAACCTGTATACCCATTCCGAACTGACCGGAATGGGTCGCAGCCACAGCGGTGAACTGGAGATGACCTTCCTGCAGCAGGAACAACAGCAGCAATATAGCCACACCACCGGCTCGGTGATCCTGGCCACCGGCTACGGCTATCAACCGCCGCAGTGTATCGAAGGGATCCACTCGCGAATTCAATGGGACGACGCCGGTCGCTACGCGGTTAACCGCAACTACAGCATCGATGCCGATAACCAAATCTTCGTGCAGAACGCCGAACTCCATACTCATGGCTTCGTCACGCCCGATCTTGGTATGGCTTGTTATCGCAACAGCAGCATTATCCGCGCCATGCTGGGTGAAGACGTCTACCCGATTGAACAGGCTATTGCCTTCCAGACCTTCTGCGCCCGCGGACTTTAAGGAGCCAACAATGTTTGAAACGCAAACCAAAGCGCTGTTTTCGCGCTCATGTGAGGTGGGTGAATTAACGCTGCGTAAGTTGGTTTTCCCACACGACGCCGACCTGCTGCACGGCTGGATGAGCCAGCCTTACGCTCATTTCTGGGGCATGCAGGAGAGCCACCGTGACGAAGTTGAAACCTTCTACCGCGACCTGACTATCAATAATCCGCGCGCCGCCCTGATCGGCGAGCACGACGGCAAACCGGCATTTTTGATCGAGTGCTATCCGGTGCAGGACGATCCGCTGCATGCGCATTACGACGTACAGCCTGGTGATATCGGTATGCACATTTTGCTATCACCGCCTGACCAACCTCTTGCGGGTTTCAGCTGGCAGGTCTTTTCCACCGTGATGGAATACCTGTTCAGCCTGCCGGACGTACTGCGCGTGGTGGTAGAGCCTGACGTGCGCAATGACAAAATCCACCGGTTGAACAAACGCGCTGGTTTCCGCTATCAGCGCCAAATCAGGCTGCCGCATAAAACTGCCTGGCTGGCATTCTGCCAGCGCGAAGACTATTTATTGGCCCGCCAGAAGGAAAAAAACCTCATGAATACGCAATCTGCCATGCAAACCGGTCAGCATCTACAACCGCAGCACTGGGCCAAAGCCAACGCGCTGTTGCTGCGTAAATGTTTGTCCGAACTGGCTCATGAACGCCTCATCGAGCCGACGCTGATAAGCCAGTCAGGAGAATGGAGCAACTATCAGCTCGCCGCACCGGGCAGCGAAACCGAGTACCGTTTCCGCGCACGCCAGTTACCGCTCAACGACTGGCTGATTGCCGTCGATAGTATTCAACGCCTCGATAACCTGTCGCCACAGCCGCTGGATGCCTTGCAGTTCATCATTGAGTTCGCCGAACAGATCGGTATTTCGCAGGCCATGTTACCGACCTACATGGAAGAGATTTCCAGCACGTTGTATGGCAGCGCGTGGAAGCTGGAGAACAACCGCACCACCGCCAGAGAGCTAAGCCAGGCGGATTTTCAGACTGTTGAAAGCAGCATGACCGAAGGCCACCCGAGCTTTATCGCCAACAACGGCAGGATTGGTTTTGACGCCGCTGACTACGTGCGATACACACCGGAAGCCGCCAGCCCGATGAAACTGGTGTGGGTGGCGGTGCATCATGACAAAGCGCATTTCGCCAGCGTAGAGAATTTGCCGTATGAGAAGCTGATTGCCGAAGAGTTAGGCGAAGCACAGATCCGCATCTTTACCGAAACGCTGACCGGTCGTGGCCTGGATCCGAGAAACTATTACTTCATGCCGGTACATCCCTGGCAGTGGCAGAACAAACTGCTCACCGTCTTTGCACCGGATATTGCGCGCAATTTCCTGATTTATTTGGGTCAAGGTGAGGATCACTATCTGGCGCAGCAGTCGATCCGCACCTTCTTTAACGCCAGCCAGCCGACGCATCGTTATGTGAAAACCGCCCTGTCGATCCTCAATATGGGCTTTATGCGCGGGCTGTCGCCGTATTACATGGCGACCACGCCAGGCATTAACGCATGGCTGGCCAAACTGGTGGAAAACGACGCCTACCTGCAGGCCAACGGTTTCAGCATCCTGCAGGAAGTGGCGTCGCTGGGTTATCACAACCACTACTTTGAGCAGGCGATCAAAGGTGACAGTGCTTACAAAAAGATGTTTGCCGCACTGTGGCGTGAAAACCCAGTGGCATGGTTACAGCCCAATCAGCGTCTGATGACCATGGCCGCCCTGTTACATACCGACTTCAACGGCGACGCACTGATTGTTGAGATGATCCGCTCATCCGGTCTTGAAGCCGCCGGCTGGCTTAAACGCTATACCACCGCTTACCTCAGCCCGCTGCTGCACTGCTTCTATCACTATGACCTGGTGTTTATGCCACATGGCGAAAACCTGATCCTGTTGTTCGAAAACAACGTGCCGGTCAAAGCCTACATGAAAGATATCGCCGAGGAGATTGCGGTGATGAACCCGGATGCTGATTTACCGGAAATGGCCAAACGTCTGGCCGTGGATGTGCCGGAAGCGCTGAAAATCCTGTCGATTTTCACCGACGTTTTCGCCGGGGTGTTCCGCTTTATTTCGCGCATTCTGGAAGAACAGAACGTCATGCCCGCTGAGGATTTCTGGCGCGTGGTGGCCGATACCGTGCATGACTACCAGCAGCAGTATCCGCAACTGGCAGAGAAATTTGCCCGCTATGATCTGTTCTGCCCGGCGTTCACCCATTCGTGCCTGAACCGGCTGCAACTGGCGAACAACCAGCAGATGATCAATCTGTCTGACCCGGCGCAAAACCTCAAATTTGCCGGTACGTTGGATAACCCGATTGCCCGCTATAAAAACTGATCGTTCATCATTTTGACGTTATTTTCAGCGCGGTTTTCCCAGGCCGCGTTTTTTAATTTTATTGGAAACACAAACGAGAGTGTCCCTATGTCATCCGTATTCCAACCGGTTGAGCAGCTAAACCGTCGTCAATGGCTGTTCCCGTTATCGCTGGTGTTGTTCGAATTCGCCACTTATATTGCCCATGACATGATCCAACCCGGCATGTTGCAGGTGATCAGTGACTTCAGCGCCAGCGCAGACTGGGTTTCCACTTCACTGACGGCCTATTTATGTGGCGGTATCATGCTGCAATGGCTGCTTGGCCCGCTGTCTGACCGTATGGGTCGCCGTCCTGTGTTGCTGACCGGCGTGGGCTTTTTTATCGTCACCTGTCTGGGAACCTTGCTAACGCAAAGTATTGAGCAATTTATCCTGATGCGCTTTTTACAAGGTATGAGTCTGTGCTTTATTGGCGCGGTGGGTTACGCCGCTATTCAGGAAGCCTTCAGCGAAAGTTTGAGTATCAAACTGATGGCACTGATGGCCAATATTACGCTGATAGCCCCGTTGCTCGGGCCGCTGGCAGGGGCCGCCTTTATTCACTATGCGCCGTGGAAAACTATGTTTGCCCTGTTTGCGCTGGTGTCGCTCATTGCCTGGTGGGGGTTGTGGCGCAGTATGCCGGAAACTGCACCGCGCGACGGTCAGCCTTTTTCACTTCGCCGCGTGCTGGCGGATTACCAGCAGGTACTGACCAATAAACGCGTGGTATTGGGTTCACTGGCGATTGGTTTTGTGACATTACCGCTGCTGGCATGGGTGGCACAGTCGCCGGTGATTTTGATTCAGGATGCGGGAATGTCACCTCTCCAGTACGGCTGGTTGCAGGTGCCTATTTTTGCCGGGCTGATCGCCGGTAATCTGCTACTGAGCAAACTGAGTGGCAAGGTGAACATCAGCACCCCCATCAGGCTTGGTGTTATTCCCGTGGTGGCGGGGCTGGGTATCACGGCCATTAGCGCAACCTTTTTCGAACATGCCTGGAGTGGCATCATTGCCGGACTCAGCCTGTATGCGCTGGGTTCGGGTCTGGTCAACGCCGGACTTTATCGCCTGACGCTGTTTGCCAGCCCGGTGGGCAAAGGCACTGTGGCAGCAGCGCTGGGGCTGATGACTATTCTGGTGTTTGCGCTCGGTATCGAAGTGGCGAAGCAGGTCTATTTTGCTGCGGGGAATGACGCGTTCAATCAGTTTGGATGGGTGAGTGGCATTATCGCTGCGCTGTTGATCATGGTGTTCCTGCGTTCAAGGGTGGCAGCAACACCATAGAAAGCCTGTTTCTACTCATCACTAAAAACACAAAAGGCTGAGTTTATCTCAGCCTTTTGTGTTAAATCTGCCGGTTACTTAGGGTAAAGCTCATCACGAGAATATGGCTCAATCTCGCCCGGCTTACGCGTCTTCAGTAATTTGAGAATCCAGGTGTACTGCTCCGGGTTTGGCCCAACCAACAGCTCAACTTCTTCATTCATGCGACGCGCAATCTGATGGTCATCGGCGGTCGCCAGATCATCCATTGGCGGACGGATATAAATATCCAGACGACTTTCACGCCCATTATAAACCGGGAACAACGGCACAATAGATGCGCGACAGACTTTCATCAAACGCCCGAGGGCCGGCAACGTCGCCTTGTATGTGGCGAAGAAATCCACAAATTCGCTGTGTTCTGCGCCGTGATCCTGGTCAGGCAGATAATAGCCCAAGTACCCCTGACGGACAGAGCTGATAAACGGTTTAATACCGTTATTACGCGCATGTAAACGCCCACCGTAACGGCGACGCACGCTATTCCACAGATAGTCGGTCAGCGGGTTTTTTTGATTATGGAACATTGCCGCGATCGGCTGATCGCTGGCCGCCAGTAACATGGCAGGAATATCCACCGCCCAGGCATGTGGCACCAGGAAAATGACATTTTTACCCTCGGCCTGCATCTGGTCGACAATCTCTTTGCCATGCCAGTGTACGCGATCGAGCACTTTTTCAGGTTTTCGGCAGGCCAGCTCAGCCATCATCACCATTGATTGCGCGGCGGTGGCGAACATCTGGTCAATAATATGCTCACGTTCGGCTTCGGCCACTTCCGGCATGCAGTACAGCAGATTGATCCGCGCGCGACGACGTGCACCTTTCGCCAGCTTCCCGGCCAGACGGCCAAGCGTGGCTAAAATAGGGTCACGGATTTTTGCGGGAACATACGCCATTCCCGCCATAGCGCCCACACCCAGCCATACCCCCCAATAACGTGGGTGATAAAAAGCTTTCTGGAATTGTGGAATAAATTCGACGGTCGATTTTTTTTCTGGCTGCATAAACGGCTCTGGCTACAGTGTTCTAAAGACAACAATCGTTCAATGATAAGTGCAGCGCATCAATTTGCAAACAAACTCACGATGTTGTTTTAATGAGGAAACGCCAATAACGGGCAAAACAGCACGCATAATCCGTGCGTTTGCCCATCGACGGAAGTCAGAAACGACAGAGTCTACAACTCAGTTCAGTTTCAATTGAGGAATAACCTGTTTCACGTTTGCCAGATATTCACTGCGATCCTTACCGGTCAACCCTTCAGAACGTGGCAATTTAGCCGTCAGCGGATTGACCGCTAACTGGTTAATCCACATTTCAAAGTGCAGGTGAGGCCCGGTCGAACGGCCTGTGTTACCGGACAATGCAATGCGATCGCCGCGTTTGATCTTCTGACCCGGTTTGACCAAAATTTTACGCAGATGCATATAGCGGGTCATGTACTGGCGGCCGTGGAGAATCGCCACGTAATTACCCGCCGCTCCCCCGTTTTTCGCCACCATAACCTCACCATCGCCGACTGCCAACACCGGTGTTCCGACAGGCACCGCGAAGTCAACGCCCCGGTGCGGCGCAACGCGGCCAGTGACCGGGTTCAGACGACGCGGGTTAAAGTTAGAGGAGATACGGAACTGCTTGATGGTCGGGAAACGCAGGAAGCCACGCGCCAGCCCGCTGCCGTTGCGGTCATAAAATTTGCCGTCTTCGGCGCGGATAGCATAATAATCTTTGCCGCTGCTGCGCATACGCACCCCCTGCAACTGGCTTTGCTCGCTTTTGCCATCCAGGACTTCACGCGACATCAACACGGCGAACTCATCACCTTTGCGCAATTTTTTAAAATCTAACTGCCACTGCAAGGCTTTGATGACCGAGCTGATTTCTCCGCTGGAAAGCCCGGCGGCTTTTGCGCTGGTGACAAAACTGCCATCCAGACGCCCTTTCAGCACGTTGTCTTTCCACTCACCCGTCATGGTTTGCAGACTGGATTTAAAGCCGGTGCCGGAGCGGTCATAGGTGTAGGTTTCGCGACGGGATTTCTCCCAGGTCACGCGCTGCAACTCGCCATCGTCATTAATGGTCCATGACAGTTGCTGACCGATTTTCAGGTTACGCAGATCGCTGTCGGCGGAGGCCAGCGCAGCGATATCGGACATATCGATACCGTACTGGTTCAGAATACTGCTCAGCGTGTCGCCGGTGGAGACAACGTATTCGTGAACGCCGGTCTCTGACTCGACTTTTTCGTCGAGATCATCTTGCGGAATATCTTCAGCAGGTGGTGACTGGTCGATAGGTTCACTGGCTTCGGGAAGCAGTGAACGCACTTGTTCGCTGTCGAGCTCAATGTGTTTAACTATGGGGTTTTGTTCTGGGTGGTAAACGAACGGTTTCCAGACGGCCACGGCAAGCGTGACGACGGTAAGCGACCCCAGCATGACGCGGTGGGGCCGTGGAAGGTTGTTATACGCCAGAGCGATAGAACGGGCTATCAGCTGCACTTAGATCTGTCCTTTTAATCTTACTTCAGGCAGCTCACGTACTGGTCAGTCAGATGTGACAGGAAGTTCACATAACTGTCCTTACCCAATGCGATCCCGCTCCCCAGCGGATCCAATGTGCCCATACGCACTGTTGTTCCCTGGGCAACGGCATTAATTACGGCCGGCCTGAATTGTGGTTCAGCAAAAACACAGACTGCTTTCTGCTCAACCAACTGAGTTCGAATGAGATGTAATCGCTGCGCACCGGGTTGAATCTCGGGATTGACCGTAAAGTGGCCAAGTGGCGAAAGGCCGAAATGTTTTTCAAAATAACCATAAGCATCATGAAAAACGAAATATCCCTTACCCTGCACAGGCTGCAGCATCTTACCAAGGTTTTTGTCAACTTTTGTCAAGCTTTCTTCAAACTGTTTTAAGTTGGCGTCTAATTTGTCTTTCTTTTGTGGCATTAGTTCCAATAACTTTGCATGAATTGCGATCGCCGTCTGTTTGGCAATCTCTGGCGACATCCACACGTGCATATTGTATTCACCGTGATGGTGCTCATCGTGCGCCCCATCGTGGCCCTGATCATGCGCATCCTCGTCATGATCGCCTTTCTGTAAAAGTGGTGTAACTGTGCTGAGTGTGGCGATGGTTACCTGACGATTTGGCGGCAACTGTGCGACAGACTTGGTCATAAACGCTTCCATCTCCGGCCCGACCCACACCACTAAATCTGCGCGGCGCATCTTTTGTAAATCTGATGGGCGTAGGGCAAAATCGTGCGGCGAGGCACCATCTGGCAGCAGGATCTCGGTAGGTGTTACGCCATCAGCAATGGCTGAAGCAATAAACCCCAGCGGACGGACGGACGCTACGATTGCGGAATGGGCCGACGTTGCTGCAAAGCTAGACACTAACGCAGCGGCTAATAGCATCCGTTTAACGGTATTTATGTTCTGTATCATCTGGCGTTAACTCATCATCATTAAGGTGAAAACTGGTTATTTATGCGAAAACGCAATATTATAACATTCGATTTGTTCTGCAAGACATCACTGACATGCCTACTTTAGCCACACTAGACAATATTTCGGTCACTTTCGGCTCCCGGCGCGTGCTGTCGGATATTTCACTGACGCTGCAACCGGGCAAAATTCTTACCCTGCTCGGCCCTAACGGTGCAGGGAAATCTACCCTGGTGCGCGTGGTGCTCGGCCTGGTCGCGCCAACCAGCGGCACCCTGACCCGTCAATCCGATTTGCGCATTGGGTACGTGCCACAGAAACTCCATCTTGATGCCACTATGCCGCTGACCGTCAGCCGCTTTATGCGCCTGAAACCAGGCGTTAAACGCCAGGATATCTTACCGGCGCTGAAACGCGTGCAGGCCGCACATCTGCTTGACCAGCCGATGCAAAAACTTTCCGGTGGTGAAAACCAGCGCGTTCTACTGGCCCGCGCATTAATGAACAGCCCGCAACTTCTGGTTCTCGACGAACCCACTCAGGGCGTTGATGTTAACGGCCAGTTGGCGCTGTATAACCTGATTGACAGCCTGCGCTGCGAACTGGACTGCGCGGTGCTGATGGTCTCCCACGACCTGCATCTGGTGATGGCGAAAACCGACGAGGTTTTATGCCTGAATGAACATATTTGCTGCTCTGGCTCGCCGGAAGTGGTGTCGATGCACCCTGAATTTATTGCCATGTTTGGTAACCGGGGTGCGGAGCAACTGGCTATTTATCGCCATCATCACAATCATCGTCACGATTTACAGGGAAAAGTTATTTTGCGTAATACCGGAGGCCGTGACGCATGATTGAATTATTATTGCCCGGCTGGTTGGCCGGTATTCTGCTGGCAACGGCGGCGGGCCCGCTCGGCTCATTTGTGGTCTGGCGCCGTATGTCTTATTTTGGTGACACCCTCGCCCACGCCTCGCTACTCGGCGTAGCCTTTGGTTTGCTGTTGAACGTGAATCCGTTTTACGCGGTGATCGTCGTGACCTTATTACTGGCGCTGCTGCTGGTGATTCTGGAGCGTAAACCCCATCTCCCCGTCGACACCCTGCTCGGTATTATGGCTCACAGCGCACTGTCGCTGGGTTTAGTGGTGGTCAGCCTGATGTCCAATGTGCGCGTTGACCTGATGGCCTATCTATTTGGTGATTTACTCTCCGTTACCCTCAGCGACATCTGGATGATTGGCGTTGGCGTAGTGATTGTGATTTCTGTGCTGTGCTGGCAATGGCGTTCACTGTTATCAATGACCATCAGCCCTGAACTGGCACACGTCGACGGTGTAAATCTTCAGCGTTCGCGCATTATTCTGATGCTGGTTACCGCGCTGACCATCGGCTTAGCCATGAAGTTTGTCGGGGCACTGATCATCACTTCGCTGTTAATCATTCCTGCGGCCACCGCACGCCGCTTCGCTAAAACGCCGGAACAGATGGCGCTGGCCGCTGTTGCCGTCGGCATTTTGGCCGTCACCGGCGGGCTGACCTTCTCTGCGTTTTACGACACACCAGCGGGTCCGTCGGTCGTGCTCAGTGCGGCCATCATGTTTATGCTGAGCCTGACGAAAAAACAGGTGGCGTAACTCCGTCTCTTTATGAAAATCGCTGCCTGCTGCTAAGCATCATTAAAAAACGGACGCCCAATGTGGCGTCCGCTTTTTTAATGATGTGCCAGCACTTGAGGCCTATTCGGGCCGCGTCATACCAAAGTGTTTATAAGCATGATTGGTCGCCATACGACCGCGCGGCGTGCGCTGGATAAAACCTTGCTGGATCAGGAAAGGTTCAATCACATCTTCGATGGTTTCACGCTCTTCGCCAATGGCGGCAGCGAGGTTATCAAGGCCCACCGGACCGCCGGTAAATTTGTCGATAATCGCCAGCAGCAGTTTACGGTCCATATAATCGAAACCTTCGGCATCCACGTCCAACATATCCAGAGCGCCGTTGGCCGTATCACCGTTGATCGTGCCATCGCCTTTGACTTCGGCGAAGTCACGCACACGGCGCAGCAGTCGGTTAGCAATACGTGGCGTACCGCGTGAACGGCGGGCAATCTGATGCGCCCCTTCTTCGGAAAGTTGCAAACCCAGACAATTGGCGCTGCGCCCGACGATGTGCTGTAAATCAGCAACCTGATAGAACTCCAGACGCTGAACAATACCGAAGCGGTCACGCAACGGTGATGTCAGGGAACCGGCACGGGTGGTTGCCCCCACCAGCGTAAACGGTGGCAGATCAAGCTTGATAGAGCGCGCCGCGGGTCCTTCGCCAATCATGATATCCAGCTGATAATCTTCCATCGCCGGATATAAAATCTCTTCGACAACTGGTGACAAACGGTGAATCTCATCAATGAACAGCACGTCATGCGGTTCAAGGTTGGTGAGCATCGCCGCCAGATCGCCGGCTTTTTCCAGCACAGGTCCAGAGGTGGTGCGTAAATTCACGCCCATTTCGTTGGCAACAATGTTCGCCAGCGTGGTTTTACCCAGACCCGGGGGGCCAAAGATCAACAGGTGATCAAGCGCATCGCCGCGTTGTTTGGCCGCCTGAATGAATATTTCCATTTGCGAGCGGACATGGGGCTGACCGACATATTCAGAAAGCATCTTGGGGCGTATCGCCCGGTCGATGACTTCTTCTTCGGTGATCACATCAGGTGAAATCAGACGGTCGGCTTCTATCATCTCTTACCTCACAGAGCCGCGCGCAACGCGTCTCTAATCAACGTTTCGCAATCCACGCCCGGTTTAGCCACTTTGCTGATCATTCTGCTGGCTTCAGGTGGTTTGTACCCGAGGGAAATCAGGGCTGAGACGGCCTCGCCTTCTGCATCAGACTCTTTTGCTTGCGACGTCGATGCAGGTAGCGAGATATCAGTATTATTGTTAAATAGATCACCGTTTAATCCTTTAAAACGATCTTTCATTTCGACCACCAACCGCTCCGCGGTTTTCTTACCCACACCAGGTAATTTGATCAGTGTTGTTATTTCTTCTTTCTCGACAGCGCTGACAAACTGCTGCGCAGACATACCGGACAGAATCGCCAGAGCCAATTTTGGCCCCACACCATTCACTTTAATCAGTTCACGGAACAACGCACGTTCCTGCTTATCGTTAAAACCATATAACAGCTGCGCGTCCTCACGAACGATAAACTGCGTGAAGATGATGGCCTCTTTACCCAGATCCGGTAATTCATAAAAACAGGTCATCGGCATGTGCACTTCATAGCCCACACCGTTAGTTTCCAACAGCACCAATGGGGGCTGTTTTTCAAGAATAACACCTCTGAGTCGACCTATCACCGTCACCTTCCTCTATTGATTTGATAGCCAAAAACCTGACTTTACAGCGAGGTTTATATCATAAAAAAAGCTGGATGGATATCCAGCTTAATCGCTTTCAGACAGCTATCGCATTCTGCCGCGCGTCATTTGTAATTTATCGCTGCTCAGGCGAATCGCGTTCTGGCTCATATGGCAATGCGTGATGGCAATCGCTAACGCATCCGCGGCATCCGATTGCGGATTGGCAGGTAATTTCAACAATGAACGGACCATATGCTGCACCTGCGACTTCTCTGCCGCACCGGTACCGACTACCGTTTGCTTAACCTGACGGGCCGCATATTCAAACACCGGTAAATCCTGATTCACCGCCGCCACAATCGCGGCACCACGTGCCTGCCCAAGCTTCAGCGCGGAGTCAGGATTCTTGGCCATAAACACCGATTCAATCGCAAAAAAATCAGGCTGAAACTGGGTAATGATTTCGCTGACGCCAGCATAAATCAGCTTCAGACGCGTCGGCATGTCATCCACTACCGTACGGATACATCCGCTGCCGAGATAAGTCAGTTGTCGCCCTGTCTGGCGGATAATGCCATAGCCGGTAACGCGTGAACCGGGGTCAATCCCCAGAATTATAGCCATAGCCAATCAACGCCTTGTATTGTCGTTTTGCCTGAATGAAGGGGAGTATAAACCGCAGAGGGGGTTGTTGATAGCCAGCCGGTGAACAGGTCACCGGCTGAATAGAGCGTTATAGCGTTTCTGCAATCTCGTCGGAGATCTCACCGTTGTGGTAAACCTCCTGCACATCGTCACAATCTTCCAACATGTCGATCAGGCGCAGCAGTTTTGGTGCTGTGTCGGCATCCATATCGGCCTTAGTCGATGGGATCATGGTGACTTCTGCGGAGTCTGCTTTAAAGCCTGCCGCTTCCAGCGCGTCTTTCACATCACCCAGACTTTCCCAGGCAGTGAAGACGTCAATCGCACCATCGTCATAAGAGATGATATCTTCTGCGCCGGCTTCCAGCGAAGCTTCCATCAACGTGTCTTCATCCAGACCCGGGGCGAAGGTGATCACCCCTTTCTTGGTGAACAGATAGGAAACCGAGCCATCAGTGCCCAGATTGCCGCCGGTTTTGTTGAAGGCATGACGCACTTCCGCTACGGTACGGTTACGGTTATCACTCAGGCATTCTACCATCACGGCTGAACCACCAGGACCGTAGCCTTCATAAATGATGGTTTCCATGTTGGTATCATCATCACCACCAACGCCACGCGCAACGGCACGGTTCAGGGTATCGCGGGTCATGTTGTTAGCCAGCGCTTTATCGATTGCAGCACGCAGGCGCGGGTTAGCGCCTGGATCGCCACCACCGAGTCTCGCGGCAGTCACCAGCTCACGAATGATCTTGGTAAAAATTTTACCGCGTTTGGAATCTTGCGCCGCTTTGCGATGCTTAGTGTTGGCCCACTTACTGTGACCTGCCATACAAATATCTCCAGTTAGTCTAATCAGACTCAATAGTTACAAATTCTTCAATCGCCTGCTGGTTGCTCGGGGACACCGTCAACGCCGCCGCAGCGGGTTTATCGAGCCACTGATACGCGAGATGTTCTGTGATTTCCACATCCCGTTCTTCAGCAATTGCCAGGCAGAACCAATGTTCTTTGTTACGGGTCACGCCGGGAGCATAGCGATAACGCAAATGAGCAAACAGCTCAAACTCCACGCAGCGCTGACAGTTCAGTAACGGGAGGTTCTCACCGGCAATATCGATACCGACCTCTTCCATCACTTCACGCTGCGCGGTCTCTTCCGGGGACTCGTCTCCTTCCAGACTGCCGGTGACCGACTGCCAGAAATTCGGGTCATCCCGTCGTTGAAGCATCAGCACCCGGCCGGTGTTGCTGGCGTAGATGACGCACAGTATCGACTCAGGACGCTTAGGACTCATCAGTTATTCTCTGAATCTGTGTCCGGCTTCACTTCTTTTGCTGCGTCTTTTTTCGCAACAACCGCAATACCCAGCTCCAGCAAGGATGCCGGGTTGGCAAAACTTGGTGCTTCGGTCATCAAACAGGCGGCCGCCGTGGTTTTCGGGAAGGCAATTACGTCACGGATGTTATCGGTTCCGGTCAGCAGCATCACCAGACGGTCCAGACCAAAGGCCAGGCCTGCGTGCGGTGGTGTACCGTATTTCAGGGCATCGAGCAGGAAGCCAAACTTCTCACGCTGTTCGTGTTCGTTAATACCCAGAATGCCGAAGACAGTTTGCTGCATGTCGCTGCGGTGAATACGCACAGAACCGCCGCCCACTTCGTAACCGTTGATCACCATGTCATAGGCATTGGCGATAGCAGAAACCGGATTCGCCGCCAGTTCTTCAACCGTCATCTCTTTCGGCGCGGTGAACGGGTGGTGCATGGCTGACAGGCCACCTTCATCGGTATCTTCGAACATTGGGAAGTCAATCACCCACAGCGGAGCCCACATCTCTTCTTTGGTGATTTTCAGGTCGCGGCCCACTTTCAGACGCAGCGCGCCGATAGCGTCAGTCACAATTTTCTCACTGGCTGCGCCGAAGAAGATCATGTCGCCATCTTGAGCACCAGTACGGCCAATCAGCGCCAGCAACAACGCTTCGTTCAGGAACTTAGCAACCGGGCTTGAAATGCCTTCCAGACCTTTGGTGATGTCGTTGACTTTGATGTAAGCCAGACCTTTCGCACCGTAGATTTCGATAAATTTAGCGTATTCGTCGATCTGTTTACGGCTGAGTGTTGCGCCACCCGGAACGCGCAGTGCTGCAACGCGGCCTTTCGGATCGTTAGCCGGGTCCGCAAACACTTTGAATTCGATGTCTTTGAACAGGTCAGCTACGTCAACCAGTTCCATCGGGTTACGCAGGTCAGGTTTGTCTGAACCATAGCGACGCATGGCTTCGGCGAAAGTCATGATCGGGAAGTCGCCCAATTCCACACCTTTAATGTCCAGCCACAGTTCACGGGCCAGTTTTTCCATGATTTCACGCACTTGCTCTGCGCTCATGAAAGAGGTTTCGACGTCGATCTGGGTAAATTCAGGCTGACGGTCAGCGCGTAAATCTTCATCACGGAAGCATTTTACGATCTGATAATAACGGTCAAAACCGGACATCATCAGCAGCTGTTTGAACAGCTGAGGAGACTGTGGCAGTGCATAGAACTTGCCTTTATGCACACGGCTTGGAACCAGATAGTCACGCGCACCTTCCGGTGTGGCTTTGGTCAGCATCGGGGTTTCGATGTCGAGGAAGTCATGTCCATCCATGAAACGGCGCACGAAGCTGGTAATTTTTGCACGCGCTTTCAGGCGATTTGCCATTTCAGGGCGACGCAGATCCAGATAGCGGTATTTCAGACGCGCTTCTTCGGAGTTGACGTGGTTGGAGTCCAGCGGCAGGGATTCTGAACGGTTGATGATGTTCAGGCCGCTGGCAAACACTTCCACTTCACCGGTTGCCATGTCTTTGTTGAATTGGCTTTCAGGTCGCGCACGCACGGTGCCGGTAATTTGAATACAGAACTCATTGCGCAGTTCAGAGGCCAACTTGTAAGCCTCTCCCTGATCCGGGTCGAAGAAAACCTGAACGATGCCTTCGCGGTCACGCATATCGATGAAAATCAAACCGCCCAAATCACGACGACGATTAACCCAGCCACACAATGTCACTTCCTGGCCCACGTTGGACGCATTCAGTTTTCCACAATATACAGTACGCATAACGGTATCCTTTTGATCCCACTACCCGGCCTCATGGCACACGGGTACAGAAACGGTTATTCACTCTGGTCGCTCACTCGCAAAAAACTGCGGCACGCGGAATAGGTTTTCTACAGGTCGAAAAAAGGCGGTCATTATAAAGGAATTTCCTCCTCAGGATAAGAGCGAAGACGCGCCGCACGCCGCTGATTTACATCGTTAACCTCTGCCACACATAATTTAACAAAATTATCCACATTCCAGCCCATGCCTTAGCATAAACTCGCCAGGCGCTTTTATAGGTAGCAGACAAAGAATTTTACGACCTCGCCCCTTATCTCGCACCGTCTACATTGAAAACTCCGGGAGCCAAAACCCATGAAACTCGACCCACAAACCACCGCACTGGTGTTGATCGACTTACAAAAAGGTATTTTGCCTTTTGCCGGTGGCCCGCACACCGCCCAACAGGTGCTGGACAACGCCACTGCGCTCGGCAACCGTTTTCGTCAATTGGGTGCACTGGTGGTGATGGTGCGCGTTGGCTGGTCCAACTCGTTTGATGAAGCACTGAAACAACCTGTTGATATTCCAGCCGCGGCGCCAGAAGGCGGCCTGCCAGCGAGTTGGTGGGAATTTCCAGAACAGCTGGGCGTCACTGATAGCGATTTGCTGGTGATCAAACGTCAGTGGGGCGCGTTCTACGGGACTGATTTAGATCTCCAGTTGCGCCGCCGTGGTATCAAAAGCATCGTGCTGGCGGGGATTTCGACCAACATCGGCGTGGAATCTACCGCACGTAACGCGTGGGAACACGGGTATGAGCTGGTGATCGCCGAAGATGCGTGCAGCGCGCACAACAACGAACATCATCAGTCCAGTATGCAGTTCATTTTCCCCCGCATCAGCCGTGTGCGTTCGACTGCCGATGTGCTTGCCGCTCTGCCAGAGTAACGCTACCCTGACTCAGCGCGCTTTGTTTTAACATTCCTTAATGCCGCCCACCGGGGCGGTGTTTCTTTATCAATGGGATCATCTTCGGCATGTATATTGGTTTACCACAGTGGCATCACAGTGCATGGGCACGCATCGGGTTGCGCGATCTGGCTGATTATGCGCGGTATTTCAATTGTGTCGAAGGGAATACCACATTTTACGCCCTGCCCAAACAGGAGGTGGTCATGCGCTGGCGCGACATGACACCGGAAACGTTCCGCTTTTGTTTCAAATTTCCCTCAGCCATCAGCCACAAAGCCGCGTTGGTCAACTGCCAGGAAGAAGTCGATACCTTTTATCGCACGCTTGAACCGCTCGGCGAGCGCATCGGGCAATTATGGTTGCAGCTTCCGGCGACCTTTTCGCCGCCGCATCTTGACCGGTTATGGCACTTTCTCGACGCGCTACCTTCAGGTTTTAATTACGGCGTCGAAGTGCGTCATCCGCTGTTTTTTGCCAAAGGGGAAGACGAGTTGTTACTGAATCAGGGACTGCATCAGCGCGGCATTAACCGCGCGATCCTCGACAGCCGTCCGGTGCATAGTGCCAAACCCCACACCGAAGCCGTGCGTGAAGCCCAGCGTAAAAAGCCGGTGTTGCCGGTGCACGCACTGGTCACCGCCGATCGTCCGATTGTGCGGTTCATCGGTGGTGACGTGCTTGAAGACAATAAAAAACTGTTTATCGCCTGGATTGACAAACTCAAGCAGTGGCGCGCCGTGGGGCATAACCCCTATCTGTTTATCCACACGCCCGATTGCAGCGACGCCCCCCAGCAGGCACAAAACCTGTGGCAACAGCTGCGTATCGCCCTGCCCGAACTGCCGCCAGCACCCGACTGGCCGGAGCAAGATTCGCTCTTCTGAGCAAAGTGTTTCAGCCTTCCGCTTTTTGATGCGGTTTTTGCATCCATCACGGTTATTCCTCAAGACAGTCATTTGTTACGCCGTTATTATTAAGGCCATGTTACAGGCGATATTTGCCCGTTGCTTAACCGGCCTTGTCTGCCCGGCACTTTTTAGTTACTCAATCAAGTGAACGGAGCCGTTGGCTAATCCTGTCATTTCGAGGTTGTAAAATGATCAGCGCGTTATATGTCGTGCTCGCCGCAGTGTTATTAATTAAATTATCTTTTGATGTTGTCAGACTGCGTATGCAATACCGAATTGCCACGGGTGACGGTGGTTCGTATGAATTGCAAACAGCGATCCGCGTCCATGGGAATGCAGTGGAATACCTGCCGATAGGCTGTTTATTACTGATTATGATGGAAATGAACGGTGCAGAGGCCTGGATGGTGCATATCTGCGGGCTGATGCTGATCATTGGCCGCCTGTTCCATTATTACGGTTTGAAAAACCGTGAATTTACCTGGCGTCGCAACGGCATGGCAGCAACCTATATTTCCCTGCTGCTGATGGTGGTCGTGAATATTATTTATCTGCCATGGTCGCAATTTCTGAATATTCGATGGTAACTTTCTACCCACAATAGCGCACGACAACCCTGCGGCCGCGCACGACGGGCACATTTTACCGGTATCTGCTCACCGCAGACTCTGTTAAAATCTGCCCTCAAAATTACTCCCCTTCAATTTTTGGTCTGACTCAGCACTATGGCTAACCACGATACACTTTTTTCTGCACCGATAGACAAACTCGGCGACTGGACGTTTGATGAACGCGTTGCCGAAGTCTTCCCCGACATGATCCAGCGCTCCGTGCCGGGTTACTCCAATATTATTTCGATGATTGGTATGCTGGCCGAGCGCTTTGTACAGCCTGACAGCCGGGTTTATGACCTGGGCTGTTCGCTGGGTGCCGCCACGCTCTCGATGCGTCGCAATATTAACGTCACAGGTTGCGAAATTATTGCTGTCGATAACTCTCCTGCCATGGTCGAACGCTGCCGTCGCCACATCGACGCATTCCGGGCCGATACGCCAGTGAACGTCATTGAAGCTGATATTCTGGATGTCGAACTGAGCAACGCGTCCATGGTCGTGCTCAATTTCACTCTGCAATTTCTGCAACCCGACGATCGTCAACGTCTGCTCAATCAGGTGTATCAGGGGATGCGTCCGGGTGCTGCGCTGGTGCTGTCGGAAAAATTCAGTTTTGAAGATAAAAACGTCGGTGAATTGCTCTACAACATGCATCACGATTTCAAGCGCGCCAACGGCTACAGCGAACTCGAAATCAGTCAGAAACGAAGCATGCTGGAAAATGTGATGCTGACCGACTCCGTTGACGTGCATAAGGCACGGTTAAAACAGGCCGGTTTTGAGCATTCTGAAGTCTGGTTCCAGTGCTTCAACTTTGGTTCGCTTATTGCACTGAAGGCCGGAGAGGAAAAATGATCGAATTTGGTGATTTCTACCAACGCATCGCCAAAGGCCCGCTCAGCCCATGGCTGAATACCCTGCCTTCACAACTTACGGTCTGGCAGAAAGAGTCACTGCACGGCAAGTTCAAAATGTGGTTTAACGCCGTTGAACGTCTGCCGCTGATGCAACCAGAGAAACTGGATCTGCTGCACAGCGTCAGTGCCAGCATGCTGGAACCTTTGCCACAGGGCCAGCGCGAAGGCGTTGAAAACCTGCTGCGTAACCTGATGCCATGGCGCAAAGGGCCGTTCTCACTCTACGGCGTGGAAATTGATACCGAGTGGCGTTCGGACTGGAAGTGGGATCGCGTATTGCCGCATATCTCCCCGCTGGCTGGCCGCACGATTCTGGATGTCGGTTGTGGCAGTGGCTACCACATGTGGCGAATGATTGGCGCGGGCGCACATCTGGCGGTCGGCATCGACCCAATGCAGCTTTTCCTTTGTCAGTTCGAGGCGGTACGCAAGCTGCTGGGCGGCGATCAGCGTGCACATTTATTGCCGCTGGGTATTGAGCAACTTCCCGAACTGAACGCATTTGATACCGTCTTTTCGATGGGTGTGTTGTACCACCGGCGCTCCCCGCTGGATCATCTCTATCAGTTGAAAAACCAACTGGTGAATGGCGGCGAACTGGTGCTGGAAACGCTGGTGGTGGAAGGTGACAGTCAGCAAGTACTGGTGCCAGGAGACCGCTATGCGCAAATGGGCAATATCTACTTCATCCCTTCCGCAGAAGCGCTCAAAGGCTGGTTAATCAAATGTGGGTTTGTGGATGTGCGGATTGCCGATGTCAGCGTGACTACGCTGGAGGAGCAGCACCGCACTGACTGGATGACCAGCGAATCATTGGCTGAATTCCTCGACCCGAACGATCCGGGAAAAACCATCGAGGGTTATCCAGCCCCGCGCCGTGCTCTGCTGATCGCCCGTAAGCCTTAAATGACGCCATTATTGCGGTCAGTCAATTAATCTCACGCAAAAGAAAATGGCGGTTGAGATAACCGCCATTTTCTTTTTGTTCGAAATCGGTTTTAACCCTGTTCCAGCCATTACCTCATCTGCAGGACGGTATCCGGATCGTGATCAACGCTGGGTGGCAGGCTTATCCAGGTATGCTCCGTGAACACCACGACGCTATCTGCATGAGTAGGTGTTCCGCAGTTGCGGCAAATAAGAGATTTCACCGCCACGTCCATCGGCTTAGTTTTACTCACCGTGAAACTACCGCCCCCACAGTTATCGCAATAAATTTGCATATCAGGCATAAATTTTCTGCATTAGGACTATGCCTATTGCAATCCTCATAAGATAAATAATTCCTTGCATTTAAGATAGCCAAACTATGGGAAAAATGCGAGTGCGGCACGGTAAATAACGCGTTTCATGAGGTTAAACTTCAATTTTCTTTATGAATGACGTTTTTACACTCCCCCTACCTCTATATAGCCAATGAGCATAAAAGAAGCCCCGCCAAAATGATGGGCTGCACGTTCATCTCTCAATTTATTTATTTTTAAGTATCAATATCTTATTGAAACCACTGCATATGCATACAGTGTGTTTATGTCGATTACACAACCGTTTTAAGCTATTTCATTCTACTCGGCCCCCCCTACAGCACCCCCTGAGGCAGTTTGAGATGGCCTCTTACAGTATTGAAAAAAGACTCACCGCTTCAGGTGAATTGCGTTACCGCTGCACTGTCGGTGTAAAAGAGGATGGAGCATATCTTCATCGTGATGAGGAAGAGTTTCACCAAGCAGAGAGTCCCAGTCCTGCCAGCAGGAACTTGATGTGACGGGCAGTATGAGCCGCAAGGGTAACTGTCTGGATAATGCCGTTACGGAGAGGTTCTTCCGCAGCCTGAAAGCAGAGAGAGTTAACTACCGTCGCTATGAAACCCGAAGTCAGGGTATTGCGGACGTTATCGATTATATCGACAGTTTTTATAATCTGAAGCGTCGGCATTACCGGCTGGGAAATATATCGCCGAATGAATATGAACGCCGATTACAACAATGTGCCTAAATCAGTGTCCGGTTTTAGCTGACCATTACAGTTTCCGGTACCGACCTTCCGCGCCAGCAATAGCCAGAAATCGCCAAGAATGATCCATATTCAAGACTTAGCAGACCATCTCGACAGGCAAAGAAAGAAAGGAAAAGAGCTTTTCGAGAGTATGCAAAACCCCCAGCGCCAAGTGAAATGCACATAAGACCCCTAAGTCATTCATATTAACCCCCCCTCTGCGAATGATTGCACATGCAATTAATTTCAAACGCGCAGGTCTATTACATCGCGTTTTAACGCGATGTAATTAAATAAAAATAAAACGACAAGAAAAATTGATCAAACAAGCCACTCAATGATCAGATTTAATGATAGGTAATGCAGCATGAAAATCAACATGATGATGGATATTTTTATTTATCATTAAAGATCAATAGATTATAAAAATAGCACGATTTGATGAATCATTAAAATTTTATATGTTTTAGTTTTTATTGATAAGTATTTTTTTAGTACAACCAAGATTTATCTCATTGATTGCATGATAAAAGAGTATTTTTTTTGCCTTTAAAATGACAAAAATAATCTGTCTTTTTTATGTAAAGATGAGCTCTTATAACCCGTTTAGGGCGGGAGGATAGCATTTGCATAATGCTCAAAACGGATAATAATTATCTCGTTCTTGAACAAAACAACACAGTCAATTGGCTTGAAATATGGTTTCCGTCACTCAATCATACTGAAAGGAAATATAACACTATGTCTTCCTATTCTATTTCTGTTAAAAACTCTAGCGGCGGTGCTGCTAATGTCGCCATCTATCAAACTTACCCTAATCTGGTCACCGGTTTGCCATTGGTATGGCTGCTGCAGACGGTCAACGATGGCAATACGAACAGCTATAACTGGTCAATCGACTGGGCGCTGAACTGGGGTACAACTGAACAGCCATTAGCCCCTGGTGTTCTCTGGAGTTCCGGCGGCCCGATCCAAAATATGAATCCTACGACCAGTGGCGGAAAAAACGCGATGGGGGTTACTTTCACCAATGGCCAGTTCCAGACGCAGCCGACGGCATATAATAATCCGGAGGTTGCTTCCGGCAGCATGCTGGTAAAAACCGATTCAACATTCACTGTCGGGCAATCCAAAGCGATGAGTCTTGCTGTTTATATGAATTCCCTGCCTGCATTCGCGATGCAGGGGAAACCCAATGGGAACTTCATGTTTGATACACATCCGACATATTGGATTTGCACAACAGATTCAAAAATAGGTGTTGCTGTTTCAGGAACATTTGTCAGCAGCCCGCTGCAGTTCGCCTTCTCTGACGGAATAACCTCATTGAGTTTTGAGCTTAATGATACGTTGCAATTTGTCCCGCTCTGATAGAGTGATTTTCCCGAAAGGGTATTTGTAGCGTTTTATTCACAGCAGTAGTCTGAGAAACCAATCTGGAGGAAACGACAGGTTGGTTTCTTGAAAAATAAAAGGGTGACCTGAGTTTCACACATTGATAGAAACCCGTTTATTATGGTTTTATTCCCTGTCATGAACACCCGATCACACAGAAAGCACTGTCGTCTAAGCTTGCCTTAAGAAGGAATCCTATTGTGACTTATTCAGTATCCGTGACTAATAAGAGTGGCCTGCAACAAAATGTGGCCGTATATATAGGTGACTCTTCAGGCAATAATGACTTTTCACTTGTCTGGTGGTTGAAGCCGATCAATAACAGTGGGAATGCCACCTTCTCATGGGATGAAAACGACTATGGGTTAGGCTGGGGGAATACCAGCGAGCACATTGATATTGGCGTGAAATTTTCTCAAGGGCAAGATCCCGCACCGGCATTTCCGAATGTTGTCGGGGGTGACAATGTACTGCCTGTTTCCTATAACAATGCCGGCTTTTTCTCAGGCGTGCCTTATTCAGACAATAAGATTACTGACAAATTAGAAGTCTCAACCGATTCAAGTTTTACGGTTTCCGATTCCCTGACTATGGGCATTTCTCTGTTTATCAATAAGCTGCCTGCAATAATAATGCAGGGCAGTCCTAATATGACTTATTACTTTATGATACCTAAATTGTCGTATTATTTGGTTGTCACCGATTTTAAACAAGGGGTCGTACTTCCTGCTATGGATTCGATGCATGACAGCAATACATCAGGGCGTAGCGTGGGCAAGCCGGTTAAAATCGCCTTCGGTGCAGGAGCAACAAACTTAGCTTATACGTTGGATGGCTCTCTGAATTTCATCGTTAATTAAGGTGTTTTTTAATTACGCCAGGCATTAAGCTTTTATTTTTTGTGATTACCCACGGGAATGCCCCGTTGTGTTTTTTATTAATAAATACTGAAGAAAATTTAATTCATTATTCATACCAAAAACATTCTTCACTGACTTCTTTCGCCAGAGGACAAGAGAAACTTAAGTCGTTACAACGAGCCTCTGCATTTATTGCAGATTATTCCACATGGTAAACAAGGATATATATTTTATGAAAATAAAACACTTTTCCCGCTCCCTGACCGCTGGCGTTATTCTGAGTTCGCTGGCTGCCTTGTCTGCACCTGCTTTTGCCGTAGACCTGCCTTTCAGTGCCAATTGCCAAAATCATTCAGCCATTGCGGTAGCGGCGCCCAATACCGGGATTACATTCCGTAAAAACCCTAACAGCACGGCAACCCGCGCTGCAACCGCGACAGTCTTCAGTATTATCGGACTGCATAATATTACTATTCCGGCAAATGTTGTTTCGTGTTTCTACGCCGTACAAGGCAATGATAACTACTGTTTCCAGGCTTCCAATAATGCTGCTGCGTTCACCAACATCAACGCGGTTGCCAACACGAATACCGCCGCCGCACCAAACTGTCAGTAAGCGCATTGTTTGTTTTAGAAACGACAGGTGATGCGTGAATAACCGGGGTAACCCGGTTTTTCGATATAAATTTTCGAGATTCTCATATATTAGACGGGTATTTTATGATGCACCAGCACCCCTTGAGCACCCCTTTGAAATCCAACTAACTGTTTTAAATAAAAGAAGCCCCGCCAAAATGACGGGGCTTGGTACTTGCGCAGGGCGACGCAATAAGGGTCGTGAGACCCGGTAAAACTTGCAATGCACAAAAAATCTGTTTTTTGTGCATTTATATCAACTGAACGTTATTTTAGGCGGAACATGACAACTCGTCGCCAAATTCCAATGCCGTTTTCATCGCCGCAACAATATCGCCGTCGACACAATAACGGCTGAATTCATCGAAATCGGTATCAGAACTCATGGTCACGCCCGCTTTTCGATAACGCATCGAAGACGGAACCTGACGCCCGGCAGAGCTATGTAACTCGCTCAAGCCTATGTCGACAAACTTCTGTAAGTTGGTCAAACGCACGCCAGCACCAGCCATAATGATTGGACCACGGCTCAGTTGATTCAGTTCCCTTAACATAGATAAACCGACTTCCGCATTTTGCTGCTGGCCGGACGTCAGAATCCGTGCCACACCCAACTGTGTCAGTTGCTCGAGTGCCACTTTAGGATTGAGGCACATATCAAATGCCCGATGGAAAGTGACCGCCATATCGCCGCAAAGTGCCATCACCTCCCACATTTTGGGCATATCAATATGGCCTTCGGAATCCAGGATGCCGACAACAACGCCGGGGAAACCGAGATCGCGAATGCAGGCCACATCGCTTTTCAATACATCAAATTCACTTTGGCTGTAGCAAAAGTCACCGCCCCTTGGACGGACAATCGGGTGAACCGGAATGGTGACTTTTTCCCTTGCCAGTTTTAAGGTTCCGTAACTTGGCGTGATGCCGCCATCGGCCTGACTTGCGCACAGTTCAACCCGATCGGCGCCAGATTGCTCAGCCGTTAACGCACAGTCCACGCTATAACAACACACTTCTAACTTAGTCATGTGATCTCTCCTGATAACGGCCTTATGCTACAACACTTGTCTGTAACGGGCCATGTCGCGTAGGCTTTAGCATGAGCATCCCCGCCCAATTGCCTGCTTTGGAAAGCTAACTATGACACTCAATTTTGATCGATGGGTAGACCGTAGTCACAGTGACAGCGTTAAGTGGAACAAATATAAAAACCAGGATGTCATTCCTCTTTGGGTGGCTGACACCGACTTTACCTCTCCGCCACAAGTGATTGCAGAGCTGCAACAGCGCGTGGCCGAGGGCGTTTTTGGTTATGGTTTTACGCCCCCCGAACTGATTGCGCTGTTTGTAAAACGCATGAGCGATCGTTATCAATGGGACATCAAACCCGAATGGATTGTCTCACTGCCGGGTTTAGTTTGCGGGCTGAATGTCGCCGTTCGCGCCACTACGACTCTTGACGAAACGAGCCTGCTGCCCTCGCCTATCTATCCGCCGTTTATTGAGGCAGCGCAATCCGAAGGGCGTCGTTTTAAAAGCATCCCGATGAAAGAACAACAACGACGCTGGGTGGCCGATTTCAGTGATATCAGCAAGCAGCTAGATGGCAGTGAAAAACTGCTTATGCTCTGCAACCCTTATAATCCGGGCGGGACCGTCTATCGCCGTGAAGAATTGTTACAGCAACAGGCCTTCGCGCAGGCCAATAATCTGGTGGTCTGTTCCGATGAAATTCATTGCGACCTGCTGCTGGAACCTGGCCTGCAACATATTCCGTTTGCGTCATTGAATGAAGATGCCGCCCAACGCTCTATCACCCTGATGTCACCGTCCAAAACCTTTAATCTCGCCGGGCTTGGGGCCTCTATGGCGATTATTCCCAACGCCGCGCTGCGCAGGAAATTCAAGTATACGGCCCGTGGCATTGTTCCCCACGTCAATATTCTGGCGTACGTTGCCGCCACGGCCGCCTACCGTGATGGCGCGCCGTGGCTGGAAGAACAACTCGATTACCTGCGGGGTAACCGTGACTTGGTCACCCGCCGCATCAACGCTATGCCCGGTTTACGAATGCTACCGATTGAAGGTACCTACCTCGGCTGGATAGATGCTTCAGCGCTGCCGGTAGAAGACCCCTACCTGTTCTTCGTCGAAGCCGGTGTCGGTTTTACTTCCGGGGCCGACTTTGGCAATTCGAAGTTTGTGCGAATTAACCTTGGCTGCCAGCGCGCTCTGCTTGAAAAAGCGATGGACAGGATGGACATCGCGCTGGCCACCCTTAAGCAGTAATCAATTCACGCGCACTTAATCCCGTTCGCTGGCGACGATATCTCGCAAGCTGTGAGGGTGGAACTTGATGGTGACCGTGCCATCTGTGATCGCCAGCGTCGGATTCGGCAGCCGTTCATGCTCACCTTTTGGCGAACTCTGTTTTAACTTCATGCCCGGCGCCACTAAGGCTTCATCAGCCAGTTGGGCTAGTGCACGGACATAGAACCCCTCTTCACCCCCGCTCAGCACCAGTTCAATATGTTCCCAACCTTCATGCGGGTAGCGTTTTTCGCCCGGATAGGGCAACTCCACCAGATCGATACTCAGCGGCCCCACGCTTAACGGCGTATTCAGTGAAAACAGGCAGATCGGACGCCCATTGATTTCGGTCTCGTTGAGCAATGTGGCGCACTGTGCCAGTCCCTCACGCCAGCGCTCAGCAGTGGTATTCTGATGACAGCGCAGCGAAATGTGGTCTGCATGATAGGCAGACAGATCGAGCTGCAATTTATCAGCAAAGCCGCTCAGCGCCTCAACAAAACGCGGCATATCATTAACCAGATCGGCCAGCCCGGCGACCTCTTTCATGTTCAGCATGGTAGCTATTTCCTTTTAAGTAATCACCCTCGGCGGCTAATTTACACAGGCTTTCATTCCGTTGCCAGATACATGCCGCAGAATAGGTTTTTGCCCCCTTCTCTTCATGCGGCAATACTGACTCCGTAAGGCTAATATGATATAAACACGCATCATTTTCGGTTCTCCCCATAAGTGGCGAATCAGTAAACAATCACGTTCCTCCCCTCATCACTCATGTTGCAGGCAAGCGATAAAACGCCGCTGTGACAGGAAGGATAACGGTGAGTTCTATTAAAGGTAACCCAGTGAATATACAGGCACTTCTTTCCGATAAAGTCAGCCAGGCGATGACCGCAGCAGGCGCACCTGCTGACAGCGAAGCGCAGGTCCGTCAGTCTGCCAAGGCACAGTTTGGTGATTATCAGGCTAACGGCATCATGTCAGTGGCCAAAAAACTGGGTATGGCACCACGACAACTGGCTGAGAAAGTTGTTGAACTGTTAGATCTGAGCGGTATTGCTTCCAAGGTGGAGATCGCCGGTCCGGGTTTTATCAACATTTTCCTCGATCGTGGTTTTGTTGCCACTAACGCGGACAGCGCGCTGAAAGATGCCAAACTGGGTATCTCTCCGGTTGAACAACAGACGATTGTTATCGACTATTCCGCGCCTAACGTGGCCAAAGAGATGCACGTTGGCCACATCCGCTCCACCATCATCGGTGATGCTGCGGTACGTACCAACGAACTCCTGGGTCACAAAGTGATCCGCGCCAACCACGTCGGTGACTGGGGCACTCAGTTCGGGATGCTGATTGCCTATCTGGAAAAAATACAAAACGAGAACGCCGGCGACATGAATCTGGCCGACCTCGAAGAGTTCTACCGCGCCGCCAAGAAAAATTATGACGAAGATGAAGAGTTCGCAGCCCGTGCACGCGGTTACGTGGTTAAGCTCCAGGGCGGCGACGAGTATTGCCGTCAGATGTGGCGCAAACTGGTTGATGTCACCATGGCGCAGAACCAACTGACCTATAACCGCCTTAACGTCACTCTGACTCAGGACGATGTCATGGGCGAAAGCCTGTACAACGACATGCTGCCGGGCATCGTTTCCGACCTGCAGGCCAAAGGGCTGGCGGTGGATAGCGAAGGTGCCGTCGTGGTTTATCTTGATGAATACAAGAACAAAGAAGGCGACCCGATGGGGGTCATCATCCGTAAAAAGGATGGCGGCTACCTCTACACCACCACGGACATTGCCTGCGCCAAATACCGTTACGAAACGCTGGGCGCCGATCGCGTGCTGTATTACATCGACTCACGTCAGCACCAGCATCTGATGCAAGCCTGGACCATCGCCCGTAAAGCCGGTTATGTGCCTGATTCCGTGGCGCTTGAACACCATATGTTTGGCATGATGCTCGGTAAAGACGGCAAGCCATTCAAAACCCGTTCCGGCGGTACTGTGAAATTGTCAGACCTGCTGGATGAAGCGATCGAGCGCGCACGTAAGCTGATCACCGAGAAAAACCCGGAGCTGAAAGACGCCGAAGAGCTGGAGAAACTGGTTAACGCCGTTGGCATCGGCGCGATTAAATATGCCGACCTGTCGAAAAGCCGTACCACCGATTACATCTTCGACTGGGACAATATGCTGGCGTTTGAAGGCAATACGGCACCCTATATGCAATATGCCTATACCCGCGTGGCATCGATCTTCAAGCGCGCTGATATTGACGTTAACAGCCTGACGCAGCCAATGGTGATCAGCGAAGAGCGCGAAGCCGCACTGGCCACTCGTCTGTTGCAGTTCGAAGAAGTGCTGACTGTCGTTGCGCGTGAAGGTACGCCGCATACTATGTGTGCATACCTCTACGACGTGGCTGGCCTGTTCTCAAGCTTCTACGAACACTGCCCGATCCTCAATGCAGAAGATGAAACCAGCCGCAACAGCCGCCTGAAGCTGGCTCTGTTAACACAGCGCACGCTGAAAACCGGTCTTGATACTCTGGGTATAGAAACCGTCGAACGCATGTAATATTCGGGAATTCATTTCATTGCCACCTTGATGCAACTTGAAGGGTCTTGGGATGTCAGATTTTAGATAAGTTAAAGGGCGCTTAGCGCCCTTTTATATTTTTGTCGTTTTGTCGCAGATGCCGCCGGTTTAATCCAAACGGCGGGCAAACTCTTTAACACGAAAGCCCAGCAGACCCAGTACGCCGAAATAGGCCACCACGCCGACGACAACAACCGCCAGCAGGCGAGCCAGACGATATGCCATTCCGCCAACATCCCACGCGGGCATAAAGTACATCATGCCTAACAGTGCCGCTGACATCACAACCACCGCGACAACCAGTTTGATAAGGAAAATTCGCCAGCCTGGCTGCGGTTGGAAGATATCCTGTTTGCGCAGTTGCCAATACAGCAAACCGGCATTCAGACAAGCGGCCAGACCGATCGACAGAGATAAGCCAGCATGCTTAAGCGGGCCGATAAACGCCAGGTTCATCACCTGCGTCGAAGCCAGCGTGATAATCGCTATCTTGACCGGTGTTTTAATGTCCTGACGGGAATAGAAGCCCGGTGCCAGTACCTTCACCACGATAAGTCCCATCAAACCGACAGAATAGGCCACCAGTGCGCGTTGGGTCATCAGGGCATCGAAAGCACTGAATTTACCGTACTGGAACAACGCCACGGTCAGCGGTTTCGCCAGAATCCCCAGCGCGACAGAACTCGGCAGCGCCAGCAGGAAGCACAGGCGCAGGCCCCAGTCCATCAGGCGGTTATATTCCATATGGTTGCCGCTGGAGAAGCTGCGCGCCAGTGAAGGCAGCAGGATGGTGCCCAACGCCACGCCGAGCACACCGGACGGGAACTCCATCAGGCGGTCAGCGTAATACATCCACGACACAGAGCCTGACACCAAAAATGAGGCGAAAATAGTGTTGATGATCAAAGAAATCTGGCTAACGGACACCCCGAGGATCGCGGGTCCCATCTGGCGCATCACCCGCCAGACCCCGGCGTCTTTCAGGTTAAGGCGCGGCAATACCAGCATGCCGATCTTCTTCAAATGTGGCAGTTGGTAACCCAATTGCAGCACACCACCGACCACTACCGCCCACGCCAGCGCCATGACCGGCGGATGAAAGTAAGGAGCAGCAAACAGCGAGAAGCCAATCATGCTGACGTTAAGAAACGTCGGCGCAAAAGCCGGGATCGAGAAGCGGTTCCAGGTATTGAGAATCGCCCCGGCCAGGGATGCCAGTGAGATCAGTAAAATATAGGGGAAGGTGACCCGCAGCAGCGCACTGGTCAGCGCGAATTTATCCGGGGAATCCACAAATCCAGGCGCGGTAATGTAAATCACCCATGGCGCGGCAAGCATGCCGAGGATAGTGACCAGCGCCAGGACCAGCGTCAGTAAACCGGAAACATAAGCGACAAACGTCCGCGTTGCCTCCTCACCCTGTTGGGTTTTGTATTCAGCCAGAATCGGCACAAAGGCCTGAGAAAATGCGCCTTCGGCAAAAATACGGCGCAATAAATTGGGAAGTTTAAATGCCACAAAGAAGGCATCGGTGACCATACCGGCACCAAAAACGCGCGCCACGATGGCGTCGCGGGCAAATCCTAATACACGTGAAAACATCGTCATGGAACTGACGGCGGCCAAAGATTTCAGTAGATTCATGTCATTTTTCTTAGTTGCCAGTGACTAAACAGCCACGCCTGCAGCAGCAGGCGTGGAGGCAAGAACCGGCAGGGTTCTAACGTGCGCCATAGTCTACGCATACCGAATGCAATAGCTACTGGCAGTTGTTATAGAATATTAACCACAGGCGTTTTGGCCGTTATTCCGTTACTTTTCAGAATATCACCGATAATACGCTGGGCGAAAATCCCCTGCTCACCGCTGGTTTGCGGAGCGGTTTGGTTGGCGATAGAGTCAATAAAATGTTTAATCGCGCCTTCAAATCCGCGCTGGGCCAGCGTGGTCTGCCAACTGGCAACGGGTAACTGGCTGACAATATCCTTTTTCTCTTCCTGCCACTGCTTCATATCACTGATCTGGTAGACCGCCCCCTGAGTGACTGCCTGGATGATTTCCCGCGAGCTGCCTGCCTGACGGTGCATCGAGGTCGTCACGATGCTGCCATGACAGTTGAAATGGTGCTCAGCGTAGATCAGTTGTTGCTGGTCGTTCACCGTGAGTTGCCCACTGAGCAAGTTTGCCTGACCGCCCGCCAACCAAAGTGCGGTATCCACCACGTGCAGGTAATCATCAAGCAGCGTGAAACGTAGATCGTTTGGCCCTACGCTGTCTGAACGGTGTTTATCCATGCGCACCGACGCCGTCGGTTGCTGCACGAGTTGCTGCTTCAACTGGACATAACGCGGGGCAAAACGTCGGTTGAAGCCCACCATCAGGGCTTTCCCTGCTTTTTGCGCCTGTTCAATCAGACACTCGGCCTGATCCAGTTCTGCCGCCAGGGGTTTGTCGACATACACGTGAACGCCCTGCTGTAACAACTGGCTGACCACATCAAAATGCGTGGCGGTGCTGCTGTGTACAAACACGGCGTCACACTGTGCCGCCAGTTCGTCCAGCCTTGGGAAACAGCGCATACGGTAGCTGTCACAAACTGACTGGGCCTTTTGCTGATTAGGCGAGAAGCCGCCCACCAGCGTCCAATTTTCTTCATGGCTGAGCACCGGCAGATAGGCTTTTTGCGCAATACCCCCCAGCCCGACAACGCCAATTCGTAATTTAGTCATCTGTTTTCCTTAGTCCGCCAGCCGTTCCAGCAGGTGATCCAGCCGCTGTTTCAGTTCAGCCACTTCAGTTTCAAGTACCGCAACACGCTCTTCAAGAGCAGAATTCCCCACCAGCGGTGCAACAAATACATCATCTTCAGCCGCTGTGGCGATGTTAGTGACTTCACCACTGAACAGGTGCATGAAACGGCTTTCACGTTTGCCCGGCTCACGCGTCAGACGCACACAAAAAGGGCCATCTTCACGATTTGCCAGCTCAGTGAGCGTTTGCTCGACTTCGCCGACATCCGTAAAATCGTGCAAACGATTAGTACGAGTTCGCAGTTCGCCCGGCGTCTGTGCACCGCGCAACAACAGGGTGGTGACGACCGCCACTTCCTGTGGTGAAAATTTCAGATTGCCGAATTCCGAATTACAAAAACGATGTTCATATTTCATCGTCCGGCTGCCGCTGAAGGTGCGGATGATGTGTTTGCGCAGCAGTAAATCCAATGTCTGCTGTACGTCATTTTCGCTCAGATCCATGACCGGTTCACGGTTGGTTTTCTGATTGCAGGCGGTGGTAAGGCCGTTGAGCGTCATCGGATACTGTTCTGGAGTAGTGAGCTGTTTTTCAAGCAAACACCCCACCACGCGGGCTTCTTTAGCACTCAATTCATGTTTCATGTGGCTTCCTTAACGAGAGGCTATCCATTCCTGATTAGTCAGGGCGGTCAAAATATGGTCTTGCCACTTACCGTCAATCAATAAGTAATCTTTGGCATACCCTTCACGCTCAAACCCCAGACGGCCGAGTAAATCCCCGCTGCGCTGATTGTGTGGCATATAGTTGGCCATAATGCGGTGCATTTTCTGCTGACGCTGCATATAGCGGATCAGCGATTGCAGCGCTTCAAACATCAGCCCCTGGCCCTGCCATTGCTCACCCAACGAATAGCCGAGGAAACAGGCATGGAAAGAACCACGTAGTACGTTGCTGAAATTTGCCACCCCCTGAACGTGATTTTCATCGGGATCGAGCAGAATAAAATAGTACGCATTGCCCTGTTTTTGCATCTCGGTGATAAGGCCAAGGCGGGCCTGCCAGCCGGACGGATAACAGTGACTCTCGTCTCTGACCGGTTCCCAGGGTTTCAGAAATGCACGGTTCTCAACGTAGTAATCCGCCATGCGATGCGCATCCCGTTCATGGACGAGACGCAGGACCATCCGGTCAGTGGTAAGCCGCACTCTAGGTGTGGCAGATTTATAGCCAAACATCCCTTCCCTCCACAGTCCGCATGGGTCGATAAGAAGTATTGATAGGAAACAAACCGCCGGGCCGGTCCGCCCGCCGACAAAGGTCAATTCTGCCAGTGTCTGCGCGGCTTGACGATAAAAAAATATTATCTATGTCGCACTATTCTATTGCTGGTTAGAGGTTCAGAATTATAACGCTACGATATCTACCATCAGCACCTGTCGGATCGGGTGCAAATAATCCTTCAGGTGAAGCATGTCATTGGTCTCGCAAGCTCGGAGCTTGGGTAAGTATTTTCTTCTATTAGATAATGCGTTGGTTATTTTAGGCTTTTTCATGGTTTTCCCCCTGATCTCGATCCACTTTGTTGATCAACTCGGTTGGGCCGCGATGGCCGTCGGGCTGGCCCTCGGTGCCAGGCAGTTAACCCAGCAAGGATTAGGTATTTTTGGCGGAGCCATAGCTGACCGCTTCGGTGCCAAGCCGATGATCGTTACCGGGATGTTGCTACGCGCGGCGGGGTTTGCCGCCATGGCCATGGCCGACGCGCCGTGGATCCTGGTAGCTTCCTGTGTCTTATCTGGTCTCGGCGGCACACTGTTTGACCCACCGCGTACGGCCCTGGTCATCAAGCTTACTCGCCCTCATGAACGCAGCCGCTTTTATTCATTACTGATGATGCAAGACAGCGCCGGTGCGGTGATAGGCGCGCTGGTTGGCAGTTGGTTGCTGCAATATGACTTCCATTATGTCTGCTGGGCCGGTGCCGCCATTTTCGTGCTTGCCGCCGCCTGTAATGCTTGGTTGTTGCCAGCGTACCGCATTTCTACTGTGCGCGCCCCGATGCGAGAAGGGATGATGCGCGTACTCCGCGACCGTCGTTTTGTAGGCTACGTACTGACGCTAACCGGTTACTATATGCTGACGGTGCAGGTAATGTTGATGCTGCCCATTGCCGTGAACGACCTCGCGGGCAGCCCGACTGCAGTAAAATGGATGTACGCCATCGAAGCGGCACTCTCTTTGACGCTGCTCTACCCGATTGCCCGCTGGAGCGAAAAACGGTTTCGCCTGGAACAACGGCTGATGTTCGGCCTGCTGATCATGACCCTCAGTCTGCTGCCGGTGGGTCTGGTGACATCCATCAATCCGTTGTTGCTGCTGATTGGTTTTTTCTACATCGGTTCGATTATCGCCGAACCAGCCCGTGAAACGTTGGGCGCATCGCTGGCCGATGCGCGGGCACGCGGCAGTTATATGGGGTTCAGCCGCCTGGGGTTGGCCCTCGGCGGTGCCATCGGTTATACCGGTGGCGGCTGGATGTACGACACCGGCCGCGCACTCGATTTGCCTGAATTGCCGTGGTTTTTACTCGGCATCGTCGGGTTTATCACGCTGACCGGCTTGTACTGGCAATTCAATTTACGCCGCATTGAACCGGCGATGCTTAGCGGGAATTAAACAACGAGCTGCCACCGCTGCCTCATGATGGCGGTTTGATCTCACTCCATTCTTTACCCATACTTCATAATGCATCGTAACCCGGCGGGTCTTTTCACTCACCCTACAGGCCCGCCACGGATAAAGGAGCACTGCAATATGAAACTCTACATCTATGAACATTGTCCCTTCTGCGTGAAAGCGCGCATGATCTTCGGTTTAAAAAACATTCCGATTGAAATCAAAGTCCTGCCAAACGATGACGAAAAAACTCCGATTTCGATGGTCGGTAAAAAGATGGTGCCTATCTTGCAGAAAAAAGATGGCAGCTTTATGCCCGAAAGCATGGACATTGTGCATTACATCGATAAAAGTGACGGCAAGCCCCTGCTGACCGGTGGAACCAATCCGGCGATTGCGGCCTGGCTGCGTCAGGTGTCTGAATATACCTCAAAACTGCTGCTTCCTCGCTTTGCCCAGGCACCGCTGGAGGAGTTCTCTACCCCTGTAGCCCGCAAGTACTTCACTGATAAAAAGCAGGCACAAATCGGTGACTTTAAAGAACATCTTCAGCATTCCGAGGGCCTGGTGAAAAAAATCAGTAATGACCTCCGTGCGCTGGACAAACTGATTGTTGAACCTAACGCCGTAAACGGTGAGTTATCAGAAGATGATTTCAGCCTGTGGCCGCTACTGCGCTCACTGTCGATTGTTCAGGGTGTTGAGTTACCCTCCCGCGTTCAGGCCTACCGAGACAATATGGCCAAGCAAACTCAGGTAAATCTGCTGACCAGTATGGCCAGTTGACCCTTTTAGCCGGGGGTTCCTCTCCGGCTACTTCTCTCCCGGCGCACCTTTTCCTCTTTTAATCCCTGCCTCGAGCACTTAGGCTAATCGGCGTTATCTGATTGGCATCCTGTTTTTAACAGACCATGCTGTATCAATTGCTGTAAATACCCAAAATAATTCGAGTTGCAGGAAGGCGGCAAACGAGTGAAGCCAGCTCCGCTGCAGCGTGAAGTATGACGGGTATTGCCGCGTTATGTCGCAGAGGAAACAATGAGAAAGCTATTTTTAGGGGCCGCTGCCCTGATGTTTGCCGGCCTGCTTGCCGGATGTAACCAGCTCACGCAATACACGTTAAGTGAGCAGCAAGTGAATGATTATTTGCAAAAGCATAATGATTTTCAGAAGCAGCTTGGCGTACCAGGTCTGGTAGATGCGAAAATTATCCTGACCAATCTCAATAGTCAGATTGGCCGTGCAGAACCTGGCAAAGTGACCCTAACGGGCAATGCCAGTGTGGATATCACCTCACTGTTCGGTCCGCAAAAAGCCGATATGACCCTGACGCTGAAGGCGCAACCTTCTTTCGATAAAGAGAAAGGTGCGATTTTCCTCAAGGATATGGAGGTTGTGAATTACACCATCAAGCCTGAAAAAATGGATTCTGTGATGAAAGGGTTGATGCCGTACCTCAACCAGTCGCTGAAATCCTATTTCGATCAGCAACCCGCGTATGTGCTCAATGGCGACCACAGCAAAGGCGAAGCGATGGCTAAAAAACTGGCCAAAGGTCTGGAAGTGAAACCGGGTGAACTGGTGATCCCTTTTACTGACTAAACTGTCCAGAATGCATAAAAAAAGCCCGGCATGAGGTTTCATGACCGGGCTTTTTATTTGTCACTTAAGAAGAATTACTGCTCGTCTTCTTCGTCGCCGTCGAGCTCCTGCGGTGCCGCTTCTTCCAGCTCATCACGCATTACCTGCAGCGCTTCACGGCTGATTTCAGCCAGCGTGCGGTAGAAACCACTGGTCGCATGGGCTTCTACTTTGCCTAAAAACTTCCCACACCATGGGAATAAAAATTCGTCAAACAGCGTGGTTTGCGCCACCACTTCATCTTCTGTTGATTGATCTTCCAGCCATGACGCCGCCAGCAGCATGGAACCAAAATGGTCAGCCGGCGTTTCGCCAAGCGGCATACCGCGCTGTTGCAGAAAAGTGCGCACATCAAGTTCACTGGCACCGTCAATATAGTCACTGCGATATGGCGATACGGCGCATTCAGCACCCACAAACAGATGGTTGAATTCAGCGGCCAGTGCCTGCGGATCGGCACTTTGCTGCAGGCGTTTCAGTAAGGCGTCCTGCTCCAGCGGCCAGTGCTCAAGCAGTTTCCCCTGCTGGATCAGGCTAAAAAGTGGCACCAACAGCGGATCTTGTGGCTGGCGGTAAAACAACGTGCCGAGTACGCGGCAAACAACGGAGAATTCATTCATATCGGCAACCTGTTAAATCTGAGAGAAAAAGGAGAGTTTAAGCGGCCGTGACAATGTCACAGTTCCGCTAATTCGGCAATGGGCGTACGACCGCGTTTTTCCAGAAAATCGAGGAACCGGCGCGGACTGACGTTCAGAATGCGTTCGTCAGGGAAACCCACGTCGCGCAGAATTCTTTCACAATGTTCAAACCCGCCCAGCGAATAGGCAATGTGGGAGTCAGACCCTAAGGCCAGCCAGCCACCGGCTTCTTTCACTGCTTGCACAATGGCGCGGCAATTCGGTTCACTGCCTTTGCGGGAATGCGTAAATGACGAGTTATTCAGTTCGAGCGCCACATCGTATTTGGCCGCAGCGGCTGCCACGGCAGCAATGTCTATCGGGTAACGCGGATTTCCGGGATGGCTGATGATATGTACCTCACCACCGGCCATGGCAGCGATCATAGCAGCCGTGTGCGTCTCTTTATCAGAAGGCGGCATCACCGGTTCGTGGAACCCGGCAATGATCACGTCGATAGCCGTCAGCATCGGACCGGTGCAATCAATGTCACCTTGAATATTTTTAATGTTCGACTCAATCCCGCGCAGAATGCCCACGCCATCCACCACTCGAGGCCAGACATGCATATTCATAAAGTGCCAGTAGTGCGGTGCGTCAGCCATGTCCGGGCCATGGTCAGTAATGGCAAACAGCTTGATGCCTTTTCCTTTCGCTTCATCTATATAGTCATGCAACGTGCTGTAGGCATGGGTGCTGGCGACGGTGTGCATATGTAAATCAACCGGATACGGCATGGTGGCTCCTTGGAATAAGCAGCCACAACGGCGATGTTCGCTGTGGCTGAAATAATTTTAGCAGACTCTTGAACTGATTAACGCGCCGGGTGTAGCACGCTTAATAGCCCCTGGCAAAGTCAACCAGTCCGGTCGGTGCCCGTCCCTCCTCCATCGCCATAATATTGGCAGCGATATTGTCCATCGCCTGTTCCGGTAAAGTATTGGCCCCGATATGCGGCGTAATGCTAACACGCGGATGTGACCAAAAAGGGTGCATGCCCGGAAGAGGTTCTTCGACAAATACGTCCAGCGTCGCGGCGGCGATTTTCCCGCTGTCGAGCGCACGCAGTAAATCCCCCTCGACCAGATGCATCCCGCGCGCAAGGTTGATCAGATAAGCGTTATCGGACAGATGGCTGAACAGGTTCTTATTGAGTATTCCTGCGGTTTGCGGCGTATTCGGCAACAGGTTGATCAGCAATTTGCAGCCGCTGGCGAAGTCGTGAAATTGTTCGTCACCAAAGTAGCTTTTAACGCCCGGAATATCTTTGAGGCTGCGGCTCCAGCTGCGTACCTGGAAATGCATACCGATCAGTTTTTCTGCCACACAACTGCCCAGTACCCCTGCGCCCAGAATACCGATGGTGAAATCACCGTGCTGATGCGGTGTGAGTGGACGCCACTGTTTTTGTTGCTGGAGCAGCTGATATTCATCCATGCGGCGGAAATAACGCAGCACCACTGCCAGTGCATATTCCTGCATTTGCAGTGACATCCCCGTGTCTTCGAGGCGCAGTAAAGGCACTCCCGGCGGTAATGTGCCCGGCTGACGTTGTTCCTGGGTGATGATCGCATCAACACCCGCGCCAAGGGCAAAGATACCTTTGAGAGTCGTGCGCGGTGCCAGCATCTCGTGAGGGGGTTGCCAGACCAGGGCGTAATCGGCCGGTTGAGTATCCCCCCGATGCCAGGCACGCACCTTGGCTTGTGGTAATCGTTTACTTATTCCGTCAATCCATTGCTTCGAATCAAATGTAGGGTGGTAAAAAATAATGTTCATCATGGTTTGCCTCCTAAGCCCTGATAGATTTCCTCGAATATCATCAGGATGCAACCCAAAGATGCAAAAAAGAACAGGCCCCGTGAAACGGAGCCTGTGTGGTCAATCATTGATGGCCTAAATAGAGCATGCTCTTCAGGCCGCAATCCGTTGGATCAGCCGACGCAGCAGCGGAATAAGCCCCACCAGCACCACGCCGGTTACCATCGATCCCCAACCCAGCGAGCTGAAGACCGAACTGTACCCAGGGTTAGTCAGAACCGGCGTACTTCCCGCATTTTCCGGCATCAGACCAGAAATATAGCTCGCGAGAACCGATGCCACGCCAGTCACCATCATCCAGCAGCCCATCATGACACCCTGATAACGGGCCGGAGCCAGTTTGCCGATCATCGCATAACCTATAGGCGAGATAAGCAGTTCGCCGATGCTTTGCAGAATGTAGCTGATGGCGATCCATTTAAACGCCACCAGACCATTGCCCCCGGCGAGGCTGATGCCCCATGGCAGCACCAGCATACCCAATCCCATGCAAAACAGTGAGGCGGAGAACTGCAGCGGAATATCCAGTTTCCAGCCGCGCTGACGCAGGCTTTTGAACCAAAGTGCCATCAGCGGGCCGCCCACTACGATCACCACGGTATTAATGTTTTGCACCCACTGTGGCGCAACGCGAATACCGTACACATTCAGATCAATGTTGTGCTCGGAAAACAGCATCAGGCCCATCGGGGCTAACTGATAAAGAGTCCAGAACACCAGCGAACCCAGTGCCAGAATCAGATAGGCTTTCATACTGCGGCGTTCGTTGCGTTCGCGATGGCGGAAGGTGATCAGCGTCATCACGATGAAAATCAATATGCCGAGTACGACCACAAAGTAGCTGCTGAATTCGGCATGTGTCAGCATCACGCGGATGACCGGCACCAGCACAATCAATACGGCGATGCCTGCCGCCATGCGGCGCATAAACTGACTGCGGCTGACCTCTTTAAGTGGCGTACTGATATCGGCCAGAATGCGCCAGCGTGTAAAGGTCACGATAATCGCCAGCACATTGCCCAACGTGGCGAACAGGAACAGAGCTTGATAGTTTTCGCTCAGTTGGAAATAACCAGCGACGGCAAAACCAATAAAGAAACCCAGATTCATCCCCGCATAATTCCACAGGAAAGCTGACTCACGGCGGTCATCGTCCGGTGCAAAACGCTGGGTTAACATCATGTTCAGGCAGGTGACATTCAGACCGCTGCCGGTCAGGAACATCGCCAGCCCCCAGTACAGACCGGCCACACCTTCCATAGCAATCAGCCCGCAGCCAAATACCTGCAACACCATACCGAGGACAAACAGGTTTCGGTTACTGAGATAGCGCCCGCCAAGATAACCGCCAAACATATGCAAACCATAATTGAACGCACCGAACACCCCCATGATGGCATTGGCGTTCGTTTCGCTAAAACCCAGACGCTTGGTTGCATACAGCACCAGTGTTGAGTACAACACCGCAAAACCCAGCGTTGAAAAGGTTTGAATAAAAAATAGTGCGCCGGAACCTGCAGGAATAACCGACCGGTGCGCATGGTGCGGCGATGCCGCATTTTGTGAATGGCTCAAGTGTGACCCCATCTTGTATTTAACGTTGAGTAAACAAAATACGATCCGCCATACCCTTCTTTTTGTGTGGTTTTTTATGAGGCAAGTCGCTGAAGGGCATTGTTATACCCCCGCGACTTTCATTTTTCACAACATATTTTGCTATTTCCTTTGTCTGTTAACTGTTTGCGGGATAATTATGCTCTTGCACCATTCGACTTATTATTTGCTCACAGTTATTAGTAAAACTAATAATGAGAAATTACTGCCTGGATTTGTTCGGCCTTCCGCCATTTTTTGCTCTGTAAATCAGCAAATTGCTTTAAGTTTGATTAAACGGATTGATTCCTGAAAAAGAGTGTTGACGCTGGCGCTGCTTTTCCCTACATTAGCGCCGGTCAGCAGCGCTACGGCGGTGTTCGACTTACGGTGAGGTGTCTGAGTGGCTGAAGGAGCACGCCTGGAAAGTGTGTATACGCTAACGCGTATCGAGGGTTCGAACCCCTCTCTCACCGCCATATAAAAACAAAAAGGCCCAGATGAAAGTCTGGGCCTTTTTGTTTTTATATTTTGGCCCCATGATGATCTGTGCAAAAAATCTGATCACTGCATCAACAAACAACACTATTCTCGCTTTTAATCAAGATTGCCCATGACTTAACCACCTGAGCCCAATCCGGCAAATTTTTCTTGACCCATCAGACGGCTCTCCCTATAGTAGCGCCCCGTCACACCGCACAGCGATGTGACGACTACGGTGAGGTGTCTGAGTGGCTGAAGGAGCACGCCTGGAAAGTGTGTATACGCTAACGCGTATCGAGGGTTCGAACCCCTCCCTCACCGCCATATAAAAGCAGAAAGGCCCAGATGAAAATCTGGGCCTTTCTGCTTTGGCTTCATGATGACCTGTGCAAAAAACAGGCTAACCCCCTGCCCAAACCCGGCAAACCGCCCTTCTCATTGATTTATATCTACGACGTTATGAGCAAAAAGGCGTATGGTCGCCCAATAGCCGACGACGGGTCTGTCGCACCCGCCCTAATCAATGATAGTTGTCAGGTGGCCCAAGTTGTTATGAATACGTCCGCAAATCGTCCTCTTCGTCTCTTCAGCGCCCTCATCGACGCCTGTATCAGTGAAAAATATACCATTCAACGTCTGCTAAAAGATGCCATTGCCGGTGTCACCGTCGGGATCATCGCCATCCCGCTGGCGATGGCACTGGCTATCGGCAGCGGCGTTCCACCGCAATACGGCCTTTATACAGCCGCCGTCGCCGGGATTATTATTGCCATCTGTGGTGGCTCTCGGTTCAGCGTCTCCGGCCCCACTGCCGCCTTCGTGGTAATTCTTTATCCGGTATCACAGCAGTACGGCTTGTCCGGTTTACTGCTGGCAACGCTCATGTCTGGGGTGATGCTGGTGATCATGGGCCTCGCGCGGTTTGGCAGGCTGATTGAATATATTCCGCTACCGGTGACGTTGGGTTTCACCTCGGGGATCGGCATCACTATCGGCACCATGCAGATAAAAGATTTCTTAGGGCTAAGCGTAACGACGATGCCAGAACATTACGTCGGCAAAGTCATGGCTCTGGTTCAGGCGATGCCGACACTGGATATCGGCGACGCGCTGATTGGTATCGTGACGTTAGGGGTTTTGGTGCTGTGGCCAAAACTTGGACTGCGCGTGCCCGGACATTTACCTGCACTACTGGCAGGTTGTGCGGTGATGGCGGTCTTCATGCAGATGGGTCATCCGGTAGCGACCATTGGTTCTCGCTTTCATTATCTGTTGCCAGACGGTTCACAAGGCAGCGGTATTCCGGCCATCCTGCCACAGTTCACCCTTCCATGGGCCGCAACTGGCGGACACGGGCTGAGTCTTGATCTGGTTCAGGCTCTGTTGCCGGCCGCATTTTCGATGGCGATGCTGGGTGCGATCGAATCCTTGCTTTGCGCCGTGGTGCTCGATGGTATGACTGGCAAAAAGCATCACTCGAACAATGAGCTGATCGGTCAGGGTATTGGTAATATCATCACCCCATTCTTCGGCGGGATCACGGCCACGGCGGCGATTGCCCGATCGGCTGCTAATGTGCGCGCAGGTGCAACCTCACCGGTTTCGGCCATTATTCACTCACTGTTGGTCATTCTGGCGTTGCTGGTTCTGGCCCCGTGGCTTTCATGGTTGCCACTGGCTGCCATGGCCGCCCTGCTGCTGATGGTCGCGTGGAATATGAGTGAAGCGCATAAAGTGATCAACCTTCTGCGTCGTGCGCCGAAGGATGACATTCTGGTGATGCTGACCTGCATGAGCCTCACCGTACTGTTTGATATGGTGATGGCAATCACTGCTGGGATTGTGATGGCGTCGTTGCTGTTTATGCGCCGCATTGCCAAGATGACCCGCCTGACCGATGTCCCTGGTGAATACGGTGCCGACGAGTGCGTTCTGCGCATCAGCGGCCCACTGTTTTATGCTGCTGCCGAACGCATTTTCACTCAACTACCTGCACGCAGTGGTCACGCAAAACGCATTATTCTGATTTGGGACCGCGTAGCGCTGCTAGATGCCGGGGGTCTGAGCGCCATGCAACATTACATTGAAGGGCTGCCAACGGGCGTGGAACTGGTGATCACTGACATCCCGTACCAGCCACTGAAAACGCTGGCCCGGGCGGGTGTACAACCTATCCCAGGACGTCTCAGTTTCTACGGCTCACTTTCAGAAGCGCTGATGGACCCACAACCGCGCTGATCGTGACCGTTGATAAGCGCGGAAAGTAAAAAGGCGACCTTTATGGGGTAATGCCGATCGTTTAAGAGTACTTGAACGATCCTGCCAGTAAGAGACAATCCGGGAACAGCCTTCTGTTCCCGGATTTTTTATGTCTGAAGATGACATGGATTTTGTTGTTGATGCTTTCTCCTCTGAGAKCGATGCCTTTTCACGTTCACTTGACCCTCTCTGGATCCACCAGGCCCTGACTGCCTGCCAGAAGGCCAGTATTCGCAGGCGTCGTCTGCCTGCTGAGCAGGCTGTATGGCTCATCCTGATGATGGGGTTGTTGCGTGATTTATCCATCAAAGATGTCTGCCATCATCTGGATATTGTCATTCAGCCCGATTACGGTTATCAGAGTCTTGCACCCAGTGTTTTAACCGCTGCACGCCAGCGGCTGGGAGAAGCGCCACTTCGCTATCTTTTTCATGCCTGCAACGAAGCATGGCAGCCC